>OZ253670.1:0-4724373 GCA_965263395.1 Dehalococcoidia bacterium | reverse complement strand
TGGGCACGCCCGTGCGGATTGGTGGCATGCTGCGGGAACCAGTGGTCATGGTGATACCCGAGATGGTCTGTCCGATGGGATCTACGCCAATCCGCTCCGAGTAAGGTCCGAACTGTCCATAGGCCGAAACATTGACCATTATCACCTTGGGGTTAAGTTCCTTAAGTGTGTCGTAGCCAAACCCCATTTTTTCAATTGTCCCGGGCCGAAAGTTCTGCAGCACAACATCAGAGATTTTTACCAGTTCCCGTAGAACCTCTTTACCCTTTTCGGTACGCAGGTCAATGCTCAGGCTCTTTTTCCCACTGTTGTACTGGACCCAATAAGCACTTTGTTTTCCCACCCAAGGCTGGCTATAGCGGGTTTCCTCTCCCCCCAACCGCTCAACCTTGATAACCTCAGCACCCAAACGGGCCAACACCTGAGCACACCTGGGGCCTGCTTGCTGTCGGCCCAAGTCTATGACCCGATAACCTTCCAGCGGGGCTTTACCATTATTCATAGCAGTCAACCTCAAATGATTGTTCTACGGGACTATACTACCGAACCGTACGACGAGCAACTATGTCCGGTTACCCGGCTGCGGTCCATGGGCCCGTAGCCTTGGGACAGGTATTTCTGCTGCAACCGGTCTCACAGGTAAAGCTGTTCCCAGTTTGGATGCTCCTCGTAGTTCTGGTTTTCGTCCAAGTGCGGGTTGGGCAGCAGCGCCGTTATCTGCTGTTGCCCCCCGCCGTTGAAGAGGTGGAAGCCCCAGGAAGCAGGCTGCTGGTCCGGATTCAGCCGGCGGTACAGCTCGGCGCAGCCGGGCCACCTCCGGCGGGGCCGACTTCTGCTCGCCAATGCAAAGGTGCAGGCGCCATTCTTCGAAGTCCACTGTGACGCACCCGTCCAGGAAGCCGATCCGTGGTTCGCGGGGAGGCTTTATTTCCCACACCGCCCCCTGAAGCAGCATACCGATTCTTATGCGTTCCCACTCGTCCAGGCAGTCCTTCAGGATGCTGAACAGGGTATCCTTGCCGGTGGGTACAGGAAATAACTCGTAGGTGCCATCCAGTTGTTGGATGATTTCGCCGCGCGGCAGAGAACCAGCTGTGGTCATCGCGTTGCTCCCGGTTGAAGATGTCCCTCAAGTCCTGGTTGCCGAAGGTGAAGGCATTTCAAACGTCGGCCGCCAAACGTGCCAATACCGAGGCTCCCCGAGGCGGCCGTTGTACGCGTCAATGTGGACTCTGCCGGTTGTCCGCCTCCCCTCTTAGCTGGACTTTGTACGATCAAGCCGCGTAGGCCAGGGAGTCTATGAGTCGATGGTATAGTGCTGCCGGGTCTTTTTCGATGTCGGGTTCTGTTGGCGGCAAGGAAAAACCCTCCGAGGCGAGCCAGAGGCAGCGACGGACCAAGGCGATGGCATCGACGAAGGTGGGTGCTGGCTTGGCATACCAGGCGGCGGTACGCTGGGTGGAGGGATGTTGCTGCTGCAACCGATGCGCGGCCAGGGTGACCCAGGAGAATAGACGACCCATCAAGGCTGGCGTGGTGCGGGCGATGGCACGGTCAGACCACTGGCGCTGGGTCTCCACGCCCAGGTGGGCGCGCACCTCCTGGAAGGTCACTTCCAGTTGCCAGCGCAAGACGAACCATCCCAAAATCTGCTCCGGAGTCACCGTCAGGCCGGTACACAGCAAAGCCTGGGGGGCGAATTGGCCTTGAGGGTCTCGAATCAAGACCCAGCGAATCGGTACCGGCGGTTTGCCGCAATGGTACCAGACCGCCGTTTACGAGGTGAGTTCCACCGTGCGAGTAATACCATCGTACCAGGCCACCGGCGCCCCTGCCCAGGAGCCACAGGACCCATTGGGATGATCAAGCAGTTCCCTCAGCACCACGGGCAGACGTTGGCCCTTGAGCCGGGGACGCCCGTTCTGATTGGGCTGGCGCGTAGAGCGCGGCATCCAGACGCAACCTGGTGATCCGGGTAACCGGTTCAGCCAAGGATTGGCAGAAGTGAAGCAAGTCCAGGACGCCGTAGCTGCGGTCCGCCACCAGCGCCTCGTCCCTAGAAACCCGGACGGAAACCCCTTATTGGGAAGAGGGATTTGGTCAGTAAGGCCGATACGAGCAGGGTGAGGGTCCAAATTTGCCCGAGCCATGCGGTGGCGGAGTTGACCATTCCAGCGACCTGGGCGCTGCCGGCGCTGGGACCGGAGCCGGTTTCTCCGGTCAACCCGGCTTTGGCGGCCACCAGGGTCAGGTTGGCCACGGTGGCTGCCAGGTACAGCTGGAACCGGGTTTTGGCACGGCCGAAGTAGCGGGACTGGCGGATCCCCAATTGGACCAGCCGCGCCAGCCGGTGCTCCACCACCACGCGACGCTGCCGGTACTCGGCAAAGGCCTCGCTCTGCTGTAGGGCGCGGGCCTGCTGCAACAGCGCTTCCTGCGGGTGCAGTTGCACCGTTCGTCCCGTACCCGGTTTTGCCGCCACGCACTGGGACCGCAGGGGGCATACCCCGCAGACCGCCGCGTCGAATCGGAAGGCCTCCAAACGGTAAGTTCGACCCGTTTGGCCGGTGCGCCGTCCCGCCGGCACCATCGTCCGGGTAACATTCCCCGCCGGACAGGTGCAGGAACCCGCCTCCAGGTCAATATGGAAGTCCTCTTTCGGAAAGTGGGTTCGGTTGGGACGCCCCGGCACCCTGGCAATCAGAGTGCGGCCCGCGTCGGCGAAGGTTTGACGGGTACCGCCGTCGCCGTAAGCGGCGTCGCCCATGGCCTCCTCCACCGGCACACCGGTGTTGGCCTCACTCTGTTCCACCAGTTCCAGCGCCCCCAGGTTGTCGGGAGCGTTGCCGGGCAATACCTGCACCGCGGTAATCAGCTGGGAGTCGGTGTCCACCACAATCGCTGCCTTGTGTCCGTCGAACCGCCGGCTGCTGCTCTTGTGGCCGTGGCGCATCTCCGGGTCATGCACCGACATCATCCGGTCCCGGCTCACCCCATCCTTGAGGCTCATTCCCCCCTCAGCCCGTTCCACGTCCTGGAGCAGCAACTGCCCCAGCAGTTCCGCCGCCGCCACAATCCGCTGCCGCTCATCGCTGTCCTCGCGCAATTCCCCCTGCGCCTGCCGCGACAACTCCAACAGCCGGTCCGCGTCGGCCACAATCCCAGACAGCAGCGCCGTCTGCGCCTGCCGGTCGGACCAGTCGATGGCCGCTTCGCCCTTGACGCTGGAGCCCAGGTATCGGTGGTATCGATGGTATCCTTGACTCTTCGCCCATTCCCCGACGTTGATTCCCTTCAGCTGTGCCAGCGCCCGCAGCAGTTTGACGATCCCGTCCGCCAGCAGGTTGCAGGTGTCCTTGACTGCGCCACGCCCCAGGATGTTGGTCGTGTCCAATGCCACCCGCATCCCGCGCCCTTTCAGGAAGCCCGACTCCCGGGCCAGCCGCAGACTGGACTCGAATACCTCCCGCACCTTGCCGTGCAGGATCAGCTGGGCGCGAAACACCTGCAGCGTACTCTTGGCGAAGGGCCGGTCTTCCACCTCAATCCCCAACGCCACTTTCCACCGGAGGTCAAAGTCAGCCCGGGCCTTCGCCTCGGCGTCGCTGACCTTGTCGTGGGACTGCAACAGCAGCGCCGTCGCCAGCAGGCTGGGCGGCACGCTGTCCCTGCCGTTGTCGGGGCAGTAGAACTCGGCGAAATCGGCGTCCCGGAACAGCCGGCCCCGCAGCGACGCCAATACGCCATAGAAGCTTTCCCGCCCCACGTGGTCCAGGTACAGCCGGTCCGCTTCCCAGAGTCCCCTCTGGTCCGATCGCTCTCCCAGCATTCTCAGCCCTCGCTATGCTTGTTGACTCCAAGTATAGCCGCTGACCCGGCTGCCGCCACTTTCCGGCCAGATTTCTAGTGTATCCCCAAGCGGCGCAACCGGGGAGAGAATCGATCCACGCACTCCAGTGCCCATCCTCTTCTTCTTGCACCGACGCCTTGAAGGTGTACCTCATGGTGAACCATCCAAATGATCTTGTTATGAATGGATAATAGCACAAGCGCCAAGCAGCATTTCGAAAGGCGGTTTGACAGGAAGAGAGCAAGGGTGGGAGTGTATAATCCGTGGTAATTTACTCTGGAGACGGGAGCCGATGGACAAGCGGGCTGTGTTGGATGCTTTGGATAGGGCAGTTTATATGACAGCATTGGCTGAGTACAAACGGTTGACGGCGAATAGGACCGAAAATGAAGCTGTCCTATTGCGCGACCAAGCGAGATTCGAGGCCTTTAAACTCAATCAAACTGACATGCCCGATTACGATAACGAAATGGTCGCAGTGTTTTATGCTGCTATGTACCAACTCCAACATATCAACCTTGCATATTCCGTCATTAAGGATTTTGTTAACCTCGGAAACTACGAAGAGGCGATTACAGACCCGGCTGGAACTTTGCAAGTTGTGGACTTTGGAGCTGGAGGGTTGGCGATGCAATTTGGACTCACGTTGGCCGTAGCAGACGCACTGGAAGCGGGACAAGCTGTCAAGGCAGTCTATGTGGACTCAATTGACTTGAGCTTACCGATGATGTTCTTGGGAGACAAGATATGGGAGAGATTCAAAGAGATTACAGGATCTGGCAAAAATGGACGCCTCCGGTGGGTCAACGAAGCTTGCCAACTGGTTGAGCACGAGTTCCACGACCATGTTGGTACGATATCCGTTGTCAAAGAATCTAACGCCTGGCTCAGTGCTATCCACGCCATTTACGAGACAACCGTAATTGATGTTAGGAATGACCTAGCTGAAGTTTACTCCCGAATACAACCAGTTGCAGGGTTCATAACCTGCTACGGGAACCACGAAGGTCAAGGCAAAGAGGGGAATACGGGGCTAGCTAGAATAATTTCACCGTTCACCCCGAGCAAATTCGAGCTAAGGTTGCTGTCGGGTAACCCAAGGATTCAAGATGCTGGTGGTGTACGACCACTTCCAATGCAGTTTGCGTACTACATTGACAGCCGTTGGGTGAGGCGAGTAACCCGGATAAACGAAGAGTGGGGACTGATAAACTCGGACGGCACGATGAGGACAGAAACGAGTGTACTCAACTGGACTTGGGATACCGCAGTTTTCGCTTTCAAGGACAACAAATACCAAAAGGGCACCTACAAGAAACCCGTTAATGAATTCGATGACATTGATGACTTGCCGTTTTAGACGCATTTGTGCAAGATACATATTAGCCATCCTAATCGGCAACTGAGCGCTGAATGACCATGCCAGCCGAAACACCCACCCAACTATCCTACCTTTCTCCTGAGCCGGACCACGCAGACGGCCCGGCAGTCGTCACCCGCACTTCCCGAATCGGAGAAACCGTGGCCGCCTATGCCCCGGCTCGGGGGGATGACCGCCCCTCCCGCATCGGGGAAACCGCCGTTGCCTACGCCCCGACCAGTCAGATTTTGACCCGGGCCACCGGGTTTATGAACACCTACGACTTTACCCTGAACCCCTATTCCGGCTGCTCTTTCGGCTGTACCTACTGCTATGCCGCCTTCTTCAGCCGGAACGCCGAGCGCCGGGACAACTGGGGTTATTGGGTCAACGCCAAGGAGAACGCCGTTGAGTTGATGGAAAAGCGCAAGCCTGGCGCTCTGGACGGCAAGCTCATCTACATGAGCAGCGTCACCGATCCATATCAGCCGTTGGAGCGGGAACTGAAGCTGACCCGCCGCCTGCTGGAGGTTATGGCCGAGCGGCACAAGCCCAAGCTGGTGGTGCAGACCCGCAGCCCCGACGTGGTCCGCGACTGCGACCTGTTCCGCCGAATCGAGGACAACGGCGGCCGGGTGCAGGTGAACATGACCGTCACTACCGACGATGAGGACGTGCGGCGCGCCTTCGAGCCCTTCTGCCCGTCCAACCCGGCGCGGATGAAAGCCATTGGCCAGGTTCAGGCAGAGGGTGTCGACGCCTGCATCACCATGACGCCGCTGCTGCTGGTCAGCAGTCCATACGCCTTCGCCGACAGCCTGCTGGAAACCGGCGTCCAGAAGTTCATCGCCCAGCCCTTCCACTTCCAGAAGGGCAAGTTCATTGCCACCACCCGCGGCCAGGCTCTGGCCATGATGGCCGAGAAGCTGGAGTGTCCCCCCGAGTCCTTCAAGGAAGAATACCTGGAGCACTACCAAATGGTGTTCGCCGTGCTCCAATCCATGCTGCCGGAGCTTGGCGAAGGCAAAGATGGGTTCAGCCCGCCGTTTTAGCCCTTCCGTAACTCAGGGGGTTTGGGGGATGAATCCCCCCAACGCACCCCGTCCCCGGCATCCTAATGCGACTATCTCCGAGCCGTCACCAATACCGAGAAAATTGCGAAACTACCCAGATGAGCTTGCGACTGCTAATTCGGGACGAATACCGTTAAAGTATTTGCCGAATCCCCCCACCCTGAATGGCCGACGAATCCTATTCACGCTATTATTCTGCTGGCCCTTCGGCAACTAAAGAGTTTCGCAATTTTCTCCAATACCCTTGGCCCTTGGCCGCTACTCCCGCCGGTAGTAGAATAGGACACAACAACGTTGTTGAGCGTGAAACAATCGCCATGACCTCTTCTTCTCCCGGCAATTACCTTGATGTTTTGAAAGACGCCCTGCGGGATATGCGCTCGGTGGTGGTGGCGTTTTCCGGCGGGGTGGACAGCGCCCTGCTGTCCGTCGTGTCCCATCAGGTCTTGGGCGCCAACGCCCTGGCCGTCACCGCGGTGTCCCCGGCTCTGGCCGCCCGCGAGTTGAAGGAAGCCGAGGACTTGGCCCAGCGGTTCGGGTTCGCCCATCGCACGATTAACACCGCCGAGATGGAGCGGGAAGGCTACGTGGCCAACTCGCCCCAACGCTGCTACTTCTGCAAGACCGAGCTTTACGACCACCTGTGCCGGCTGGCCGAGCAGGAAGGCTACGATTGGGTCGCCAACGGCGCCAACACCGACGACCTTGGCGACTACCGCCCCGGCCTGCAAGCGGCGTCGGAGCACCGCGTCCGCAGCCCTATGGTGGAAGCGGGCCTGTCCAAAGACCTCGTGCGCGCCATCGCCCGCGAGCTCGACATCCCGGTTTGGGACAAGCCGGCCCAGCCCTGCCTGTCCTCCCGCATCCCCTACGGCATCCCGGTCAGCGTGGAAACCCTGTCCCGCATCGAGCGGGCCGAGGACTTCCTGCACAGCCTGGGACTGCGGGAAGTGCGGGCCCGTCACCACGACCGGGTCTGCCGCATCGAGGTTGCCGAGGACGAAATGGACCTGGCCATGTCCCACCGGCGCGAGATAGTGGCGGAACTCAAGAAAATCGGCTACCTGTGGGTCTCCCTGGACCTCACCGGCCTCCGCTCCGGCAGCCTCAACCTACAACTGAAACCGGCTCCCGCAGACCTCCCCGCGGCCCCCTGATTCATGGCCAATGCCGCCTACTTCCAGTCCATCGGCGGCGCCAGCGGTGATATGCTGCTGGCGGCATGCTTGGACTTGGGAACGCCGCTGGACCATGTGCTGGCCGAGTTGGCCAAGCTGGGGTTGTCCGGCTACGCGCTGACCACCCAACCGGCCACCCGCAAAGAGGTGCGGGGCACCCACCTGAACGTTTCCGTAGATGACTCCCGCCGGTTGTCGCCCGCGTCTCAACTCCGAATCGTGGCTGACAGCGCCCTCGCCGAGGCGGTCAAGCGCCGCGCCAGCGAGGTGCTGTCCGCCCTGTGGCAAGCGGAAAGCCGGGTCCACGGCGAACCGGAAACCACTCTGGAATTGGAAGAGCTTGGCACCGTCGATACGCTAATCGACGTGGTGGGCGTCGCCGTCTGCCTGGAACATCTGGGCGTCGAGCGGGTATATGCCTCCCCGCTGGTGTTGGGCGCCTCCGAACCGCCCCGCTGGCCCGGCGGATACTCCAACCCGGCCCCGGCCACCCTGGAGTTGGTGGCGATGGCCAACGCCCCCACCGCGGCGGACCGGCCCATGTACCAGGGCGCGGGCGAGCTGACCACGCCCACCGGGGCCGCCATCCTCACCACCCTGGCACGCTTCGAGCGGCCGGCCATGTCCGTGTCCCAGGTCGGCGTTGGTCTGGGCACCAAAGACCCGGAAAACTTCCCCAACGTCGTCCGCCTCTGGCTGGGCGAGGTTGCCGACAGCGCCGCCGCGTCCGCCCCAACCCAGGTCGTTCTTCTGGAAACCAACCTGGACGACGCCACCGGGGAGATGCTGGGATACGCCCAGGAACGGCTCTTCGAGTTGGGCGCGCTGGACGTTTGGCACACGCCAGTCCAGATGAAGAAGAACCGTCCCGGCGTGGTTCTTTCCGCCCTGGTCCCCCAGGAGCTGGAGCCGGCGGCGGCGGAGCTAATCCTCAGCGAGACCCCCACCCTGGGCGTCCGCACCCGCCTGGTGGACCGCTACGTCGCCGCCCGGGAAAGCGTCTTCCTGTCCACCGAGTTGGGGACGGTCAGCGTCAAGATAAAATCCCTCAAGGGCCGTCCGGTCAGCGTTTCCCCGGAGTTCGAAGACTGCCGCCGCATCGCCCTGGAGTCCCAACTGCCCCTGCCGGAGGTGCTGCAACGGGTCACCGAGGAAGCCCGCCGGCGGTTCCTGGACTAACGCAGCATCCTTGAGCGACTTATCGAATGACTTATCGCCGGCGGGTCTCCCGTCCGGAAAGTTGCCGTCTGGAAGGTGTCGGGTTGGCTTGGGTTGTAAGTGGCGTTGGCTGGCGGCAACCGGCCTGCTCGCCGCGCTGCTGTCGGTCGGCTTGCTGCCGGCGCAACGGGTCCACGGGCAGGGTTACAACCCCATCCGGGTCATCCACCAGAGCCGGGAATTCACCTTTCCCAACGACGTTCTCATCACGCTGACGGCGGAGAGCGAATGGGAGATTGACCGGGTTCAGGTCAACTACCGTCTCCGGGATTCGCGGGTGTGGTCTTACGGCTCCGCGGACGTCACCCCGTCCCGCCGGGTAACCGTAACGTTCGGCGGTATCCTCGACGGAGCGCCCTTCCTGCGCCCCGGTACGTTGATTGAATACTACTGGTCCATTGAGGACGCCGCCGGCAATTCCCGGGACACCGCTCCTGAGACGCTGCGGTACGAGGACAACCGCTTCGATTGGCAGGAAATCCGCGCCGGTCCGCTGACCCTGATGTACCACGGACTGTCGGGATCGAGGGCGCGGCAAGTGGCCCGGCGGGTGGAAGCCGAACTGCAAGCGGTGCAGGAGTTGATGGGCCTGGCCGAGGTCCGGCCCATGCGCGGTTTCGTATACAACAACTACCACGAAGCCGCCCCGGCATTGCCGTTCCAATCCCGGACCATCACCCAGCGCCAGGTCTTCCACGGATTCGCCTTTCCGTCGGCGCGGGTTTTCCTGGGCGTCGGCCTTCGTCCCCGGCTCCTGGTGCATGAATCGGCCCACCTGATGCTCAGCCAGAAGTTGGCTTCCGCCTCCAACTCCCCGCCGGCCTGGCTGAACGAAGGGTTGGCCAGCTACGTCGAACCCGGCGCCTCTCCCCGCAGCGGCCAAAGCCTCGCCGGCCTCGGCCGCCCCCTGGCCGCCATGTCCTCGGTCTCCGGGACGCCGGAAGACATCCGGCTTTTCTATCTGAAATCGGAGAGCGTGGTGGCCTTTCTCATCGAGGAATACGGCGTTGCAGCCTTCCGGCAATTCCTGAACATCCTCGCCGCCGGCGGCGAGATTGACGCCGCCCTGCTGCGGACCTACGGGTTCGACACCGCCGGGCTGGAAGCCGGCTGGTCCGTCAGCGACCGGGGGCAACCGCTTTCATCCGGCGGCGGAGGTTTTAACCCCACCGCCCTGTTCCTGACCTTCAATACCGCCCTGCTGGGAGGGCTAATCTTGTTGGTTATGGCGGCATGGGCCGTCCAATACGTCATCCGCAAGTTCCGCCCCCGGCCCGGCGAGGATACCGAAGAGGACGCATGGCCCGTGGACGAGTAGAATCGCGCCGGGGTTGCGCCCCACAGCCGGGAGCGGCCGTCCCTAACCTTCACCTCTACGCCCGTTTCTGGTATGCTCTTGCCGTTGTTACGATTTCCGCTCTTCCCCCGGGACCGGCCGGACATGACTTCGGCCCCGGCTAGAGTAATTACAGTTAAAAACTATTGAAAATTAGGAGGCCCCGCCTTGTATCAAACGGTTAGCGGCGAAACCTTCCAAGCCTTGCAGCAAATCGACGGCCCCAGCATTTGCAACGCCATCGAGGGGTTCAACTTCCGCCCCAAGAACCACGGGTTTATGCTTCCCGAAATCCGTTCCATCTACCAGGACTTCCCGCCGGCGTTGGGGTACGCCGTCACCGGCGTAATCAGTGCAGTCCAACCCGAAGGCCGCAACGTGGCCCGCGAAGACTGGTGGGACTTGATTGCCTCCGTCCCCGCTCCCCGATTCATCATCCTGCACGACGTTGACAACCCCCCGCTGGGCGCCTATTGGGGCGAGGTGCAGGGCAACATCCACAAGGCCCTGGGCGCGGTTGGCGTGGCCACCGACGGCACCGTCCGTGACCTGGACGAGGTACACGGCATCGGCTTCCAGTTCTTCGCCAAGGAAGTCTCGGTCTCCCACGCCTACGTCCACCTGGTCGAAATCGGCATCCCGGTCACCGTGGGCGGGCTGACCGTCAACACCGGCGACCTCATCCACGGCGACAAGCACGGCGTCACCCACATCCCCTTCGAGTTGGCCGACCGCATCCCGGCCAAGGTGCAGGAGATTGCCGACTACGAGCAAAAGACCATCAGCGTCTGCCAGTCTCCCGACTTCTCCATGGATGCGCTCAAGGAAGTAGCCAAGATTACCCGTCCTTATTAGCCGCCACCGGATACGGAGCGGGCCCGGCCGGCCAGCCGGGCCCGCTTCCCCGGCCGGACTCAGGTCATTTTAGGAACAGTAACGGTTTGTCATCAATGAATTCGTTGACCACTTTACGGAAGACTCTTTTCTGGCTGGCGCTGCCAATGGCGCTGCTTCTAGTGGGGTGTATCCTCGCCCCACCCGGTGAACCCCCGGAAGAATCAGCGTCCGAGGCGCCAACCCCCACACCAGTCCCGGTGCCGACCCAGCCACCATCTCCCACGGCTTCCGCCACGGGACAATCCGGCTCCGGCCAAGCCCCTGCCGGAACCGCGCCGGTGTCCTCCGGCAGTTCCGGCCCGCGCCAGTATTCGTCGCCGCCGGCCATGTCCATTGACACCAGCCAACAGTACATCGCCATCATTACCACCAACCGCGGCCAAATGGTGGCGCAGCTCTATACCGGCGATGCGCCGATGACGGTGAACAACTTCATCTTCCTGGCCCGGGAGGGCTTCTACAACGGGGTGCCCTTCCACCGCATCATCAAGGGCTTTATGGTCCAGACCGGCGACCCCACCGGCACCGGCGGTGGCGGGCCCGGGTACCGGTTCGCCGATGAGACGGTGACCCGCGGCTACACCAAGGGGATCGTGGCCATGGCCAACGCCGGGCCCAACACCAACGGCAGCCAGTTCTTCATCGTCCACGCCGCCGACGCCGGGCTTCCTCCCACCTACACCATCTTTGGCGAGCTGACCTCCGGCCTGACAACCCTGGATGCCATTGCCGATACGCCGGTGCGGGCCGGCCGGTCTGGAGAAGTATCCGTTCCGGTAGAGTCCGTCATAATTCAAAACGTGGAGATTCAGGAACCCCCCGGTTAAACGGCGGGCGGCTTCCGGGTCGCGTCCCGGGTTCCCGCCGGTTTTGCCCTGACGGGTTGCCCCGGAACGGGTTGTCCGAACCAGTCCATAAGGAGTTTTAGTTAGTGGCTTTCCAGTGTCTCTTGTATCAGAAGAAGGACGCGATTTGCTATCTGACGCTGAACCGGCCGGACAAGCTGAACGCCTTGAATGGCGCCCTGCTCACCGAGTTTCGGGAAGCAATGGACGTCATCGAGGCCGATCCGGACATACGGGTGGTTATCCTGACCGGAGCCGGCCGGGCCTTCTCCGCCGGGTTTGACCTGGAACTCGGCCCTGACGCCGCCGACCCTCACGATATGCAGGCCCACGAGTGGCGGGATCACCTCAAGGTCTACTGCGACACCTTCCTCATGGTCTGGCGGCTCAGCAAGCCCGTCATCGCCGCGGTCAACGGCTATGCTTTGGCCGGCGCCTGCGAGCTGGTGCAGGTCTGCGACATAAAAATCGCTTCCGAAAGGGCCATCATGGGCGAGCCGGAGATTCGGGCCGGATTGGGGCCGCCCCTGCTGATAACCCCCTTCAGCGTCAACCTGGCCGCCGCCAAGGAAATGCTGCTGACGGGCGACACCGTGGACGCCCACGAAGCCGCCCGCATCGGACTGGTCAACCGGGTCGTGCCCCACGAAAAGCTGATGAAGGAGTGCGAGCGGGTCGCCCGCAAAATCTCCATGATGTCCGAGGTGGGCGTTCGCATGACCAAGATTTCGGTGAACCGCGCCCTGGAAGGCATGGGGTTCTTGTCGGCGGTAGAGCACAACATCGAGTTGATGACCCACTTCGACATCAACGTGTCCCCGGAGCAGGATGAGTTCAACACCATCCGCCAAAGCCAGGGCCTCCGCGCCGCCCTGAACTGGCGTGACGTCCGCTTCCAGGACCTCTAACGTCCTCTTGGCGCCGGTCTCGCCCTTGGCATTTAACACGGTACCTGAGCCGAGCCGAAAACTTGCCTGTTGACTTGCCCACGCAACCAGAGGTGACGCCATCCCAGATATTGAACCCGCCGGACACTCCGCCGGACATGACATAGAAGCCAAACTTGCCGCCCTCGGTTACACCCTGCCGCCGCCGCCCCCGCCGGCGGGCAATTACCTGCCCGCATCCCGCAGCCGAAACGTCATGTGGCTGGCCGGCGTCGGCTCCCGAAGCGGCGACGGCACGGCCGTCACCGGCAGGCTCGGCGCCGACCTGACCACCGAGGAAGGCTACGCCGCCGCCCGGCTCTGCGCCCTGAACCTGCTGACACGGATGAAGGCCGAGTTGGGCAGTCTCGACCGGGTTTCCCGCATCCTCAAGGTGGTGGGCATGGTCAACAGCGCCCCCGGCTTCTACCAGCAGGCCCAGGTGGTGGACGGCGCCTCGGACCTGTTCGTCGCCCTCTTCGGCGACGCGGGCCGCCACAGCCGCTCCGCCCCGGGGATGGCCGCCCTCCCAGGCAACACCGCCGTCATCTGCGAGTGCGTAATTGAGGTAGCCCAGGAATAATACCGTAGCCCAGGACTGGCCCAAATCTGACCCCCGGAGGACCGGCCATGCGTATCTGTTCGCTCCAACCCGGCGCCACCGAAATCGTCTATGCCCTGGGGCTGGAAGACAGCCTCTACGGCGTGACCTCCAAGTGCGACTACCCGGCCGGGGCCGCGGACAAGCCGGTGGTGGTGCGCAGCGTATTCGACGGCCAGAACCTTTCCAGCGGCGAAATCAGCCGCACAATTTCCCAACGGTTCGCCCGGGGCGAGAAAATATACAACCTGGACGAGACCCTGCTGCGGGCCGCCAACCCGGACCTGCTCCTGACCCAGGACATCTGCGAGGTTTGAGCCTTGTCCCCTCGGCAGGTTGCCGAGTTGGGCGCCGTCCTCAGCAAGCAGCCGGAAGTCCTGTCGCTGACCCCCACCTACTTGGCCGACGTGCTGGAAGACATCCGCCGCGTTGGCGCCGCCGCCGGCGTCCAGGCCCGGGCCGGTGAGTTGGCGGACCAATTGCAAGCCCGTATCGACGCCGTGGCCGCAAAGACATCCGCCGCCCAACGGCGCCCCCGGGTGCTGCAACTGGAATGGGTGGAGCCGCTGCTTTGCGGCGGGCACTGGGTCGTCGAGATGCTGGAACTGGCCGGCGGCGCGCCCTGCTTCGGTTCCAAAGAATCCGGCGCTTTGCGGCTGGACTGGGACGAGGTGGTTGCCAGCCAGCCGGAGATGGTGCTGTTCATGCCCTGCGGGTTCGGGCTGGAGCGCGCCCTGGAAGACCTGCCCCTGCTGGCAGCGCAACCCGGTTGGAACGACCTGCCGGCAGTGCGCGACGGACAGGTCTACGTCATTGACGGCGGCGCTTACACCAGCCGCTTGGGTCCACGCCTGGCGGCGGGCCTCGAGATTCTGGCGGAAATCATGCACCCCGAGCTTTTCACCGGCATGATTCCTGACGGCGCCGCCCAGAGAATCCCATCCAATCCGTAATCGCCGGCGCGGGCTGAATTATCTCCCGTATCTGCATCCCGCGCCGCCTAGACCCGCCGGATTCCGGCAGTACGGCGCATTGCTCAACAGCCATTCCCCCGCAGCTTCTGCGCTGGTTTCCCACGGAGCCCACGGGCGGCATCCACCGAATCCGCAACGTCCTGGCCCTCCACTTTGCCCAATACTCGCAAAGACTCTTCTCATAAACGCGGAAGTGGGCCGTAGTAAAATCCGGGCGTTTTCACCCTTATTCCGGTATGGAAGACACGCGGCGGCGCAGGTGACTGTCCGCCGCCCCGCGTCGAAAGTACCGCAAACTCTGTACCCGGACGGTGGTCCGGCAGCAGTCTTATTCTTTCTCATAAGGACACACTATGGAAAATTCGGTCAAAACTTTCTTACAACACCTGGTAGTGGAAAAGGGCTTCTCCCGCAACACCCTCGACGCTTACCGCAACGACCTGGGACAGTTTGAGGAGTTCGTCAACGACCGGCTGAGCGGTTCGTTCAACGGCAGCGGCCCCTGGAAGGCGGTGGACATCAACCTGCTGAACGAGTACATTTCCGACCTGCGCGACCGCAAGGGTTACCGCGACACAACCACCGCCCGCAAGGTTGCCGCCATCAAGTCCTTCTACGGGTTCCTGTGCGCCAACGGGGACGTTCCCGAAGACCCCACCGAGTCGCTGGGATCCCCCCGGGTGGGGCGCACCCTGCCCAAGTGCCTGTCGGAAGAGCAGGTCAAGCTGCTGCTCACGGCGGCGGGCGAGTCCGGGACGTGGGAAAGCCAGCGCGATGCCGCCATTCTGGAACTGCTGTACGCCACCGGCCTGCGCGTCAGCGAGTTGGTTTCCCTGAACGTGCAGGACCTGGACCTGCAAGAGTCCTACATTCGCTGCTGGGGCAAGGGCTCCAAGGAACGCATCGCCTACCTATACCCGCAGGCATTGGAAGGCTTGAAGTCCTACCTGAAGGGGGCGCGGTTGGCGCTGCTGGGAAGCAAGGAAGACCAGACGGCCCTGTTCATCAACCACCGGGGCGAACGGCTGACCCGGCAGTGGATTTGGAACATCCTCAAGACCTGCGGCAAGAAAGTGGGCGTCAACGAGCACATCACGCCCCACACGCTGCGACACAGCTTCGCCACCCACCTGTTGCAGAACGGGGCGTCACTGCGCCACGTCCAAGAGTTGCTGGGCCATTCCAGCATATCAACGACCCAGGTTTACACTCACCTGACCGGCACCCATCTGCGGCAGGAATACGAAAAGAGCCATCCCCGGGCCTAGCGGCCCCGGCCATCGGTCAGACCCAGCCATCAGTGAGATACGAGGTCCGCGAACCCGTGCCAAATGAGCAATCAGGCAAGCTCACCCGGCACGGGTTTGCTGCGTCTCGATCACCTGCTCAACCACCCGGTCCGTTGGGTAACTGTTCAGACTGGGGGATTTGAGCCACGGGAGGCAGCTAAGCGCTAAAAAAAATAAAAAGTGTGACTTCTGTGTCATTTTCTGTAATTTACGCTTGGCGGTGGGGACCTGACGGCGGGTTTTGGCGTCTTTTTGTGTCATCGCGGGTCACTTTTGTGCCACCTTTGTGCCATTGTGAGGCGGTTTTAACGCACTTTGGGATGCTTGTCTTTCCGCCGCAATCGCAATTGAATCCGGCCCCGGCCGGGAGTTTGCCCTCACCCCCGGCCCCTCTCCCGAGGGGAGAGGGGAGAATGGAAAGGCCCGGTTCCGGCGCGGGGCCCGACTCAGGGTGATTGATGATCATGGTAGGGTAGAGTTACCGGGCTTGGCAAGGGGCAGGTGTCAGCAGGGGAAATCAAGAAACCCTTAGCAGGAAACCCCTAGTCTGAACAGTTACTCCGTTGGTCTTGAGCCTTCCGAAGGACTTCCTTATCCAACCACCTGTCCCTCGGGGTCCAACACCACCACCGGAACACCCAACTCCCGCAGCCCGGCCTCCACCACGGCCCGGTCGCCCACCACCAGCACGGTCAGGCCCTGGGGCCGCACCCGCTTCGAGCCGGTCTGCTCCAGCGCGTCCACCGTGACTTGGGAAATGCTCCCGCGCACCGTCTCAAAGTAGTCGTTGGGAAGGTCGTGGACCACCAACTGCCCCAATTGGGACAAGACCTGTCCCGACCGCTCGAATCCGGCCGGAAATCCCCGCAACAGGCCCTCCTGCGCCGCGGACAACTCATCGCCGCTGACCGGACGGCTTCCACCGATGCCGGCGAATTCCTTCAGCGTTTCCACCACCGATTCCCTGGTAACGTCGGTCTGCACACTGCCCCCGGCCACCCAGGGCGAGGTCTGCCGGTACCACGAAATGGAGGAGTGGAACCCGTAGCTGTACCCCTTGTCCTGGCGCAGGTTCTGGTTCAGGCGGGCGGAGAACTGCCCGCCGAAGGAAAAGTTGAGCAGCAGCAGGTTGAAGTAGTCCGGGTGTTTCCGGTCCACCGTCAAATGCCCGGCGCGGATAACCGATTGGGCCGCGCCCGGCTTGTCCACCAAGTAGATGGTCGTGGCCCCGTCGGTGTTTTCGGGAACGGCAGCCTCAACCGCCGGCGCATCCGCGGGCGCAGCGTCCCAACCGCCAAAGGCTGCCTGAGCCTTCTCCATCACCTCTTCCAGCGTCACGTCGCCGACGACGATCAAGTTGCTCCACGCCGGGGCGCAGCCGGCCCGGTACTGCCGCCGCAGGTCGCCGGTGGTGACTCCCGCCACCGATTCCTCGGTGCCGTGGGAGGGATGTCCGTATTCGCTGTCCCTGCCGAACAACAGCCCCGGCATCACCTGTTCGGCAATGAACGTGGCGTCGTCCTTCGCCCGGCGCAGGTCGGTGATGTGTTCCCGGCGCACCCGCTCCCACTCGTGCTCGGGGAATGTGGGATGCAGCACGACGTCGGCCATCAGGTCCAGGGCGGCGGGCCAGTGCCTGGTGAGGGTCTCGGTGGAGAAGATATCCGTTTCCCGCCGTGTGTCGGAGTGCAGCCGGGCGCCGATGAACTCGAACTCCTCGGCGATTTCCTGGCTGCTCCTGGTTTCCGTCCCTTCGGAAAGCATCTGCGCGGTCATGCTGGCCAGGCCGGGCTTGTCCCCGGGATCGGTGGCCGAGCCGCCCCGGACCAGCAGGCCAAAGGCCACAATGGGCAGGTCCCGCTTCTCCACCACTGTCACGCCCAACCCGTTGGGCAGGATGCGGCGTTGGGGGACCGGCGGGGTGAAGCTGGGGTCCTGGCTGGGCGGGGGCATGACGGTCCGGTCGATGCCGGTGACCGACGGCGTTAGGGCGGCCTCCGGGTGAACCTTCATCCGGACCTGCCGGTGGTCCAGCGTCGCCTCAGCAGCCCGAAGAATGTCGTCCCGCTCGACTGCCAGGTATTGGGAGATGCCGGTGTTAATCAGGTCCGGGTCGCTCTTGAAAACGTTGAAGTAATTCAGAGAATCGGCCTTGCCGCCGAAGCCGCCGACCCGGGCCAACTGCCGGTAATGCTCGGCTTCCAGCCGATTCTTGGCCCTGGTGATTTCCTGTTCGGTGGGCGGTTCCCGGTACAGGCGTTTCAGCTCGGCATCAATGGCCTGCTCCACTTCTTCCAGAGCGTGGTCGGCGGCGGCGGTGCCTTCGACGATGAACTGCCCGGCGATTTCGGAGGCGCGGTAGCGGACGCTGACCGTCTGGGCGATCTGCTTCTCGTAGACCAGAGAACGATACAGCCGAGAGCTGAGGCCGTCGGCCAACACCGCCCGCAGCAGTTCCAGGGGAGCGTCGTCTTCGCTGAAGTGGGGCGGCGTGGCCCAGGCGATGTACACCCGGGGCAGCGACACCCGGTCCCGCATCTCCAGCTCCACCCGGCCCGGCAGCCCAGAGTCGAACCGGCTCATCCGCGGCACCTGCGGCCCCGGCGGCAGGTCGCCAAAGTAATGCTGCACCAACTCCAGTGTCCGCGCCGGGTCGATGTCGCCGGCGATGGCCAGGCTGCCGTTGGACGGGGAGTAAAACCGCCGGAAGAAGTCTTTCACGTCGTCCAGGCTGGCCGCGTCCAGGTCTTCCTGCGAGCCAATGGTCATCCAGTGATAGGGATGGGGCAGGGGGAACATCGCCTCCTGAATGTGCCAGTGGGCCATACCGTATGGGCGGTTCTCGTAGCTCTGCCGCCGCTCGTTCTTCACCACGTCCCGCTGAATGTCGAACCGCTGCTGGTCCAGCGCGTCCACCAAAAAACCCATCCGGTCGGCTTCCAGCCACAGGGCCAACTCCAGAAAGTTGGTGGGCACGTCTTCCCAGTAGTTGGTGCGGTCCGATGTAGTCGAACCGTTCAGGGATGCCCCGGCCTTCTGCAGCGGCTCAAAGTGGCTGCTGTTGTGGTGCTTCGAGCCTTCGAACATTACGTGCTCGAACAGGTGGGCGAACCCGGTGCGGCCCATCTGCTCGTCCTTGGAGCCGACGTGATACCAGACGTTGACCGCGGCCACCGGCACGGTATGGTCCTCGTGCAGGATTACGTCGAGGCCGTTGGGCAGGGTTACCTTGTCAAAAGCGACGGAGACCATTCGTTACTGTCCTTATTCCGTTGGCTGGATTGGGGCGGCCGGGGCGGCCGGGCGTTATGTCCGCTACTGGTTGGTGCTGCGGTCGTTGATGGGCCGCTCGGACTCGTTGGCGGCGATGATGTCCCGGTCCCACAGATGGGAAAAGGTGAACGCCCGGGGGCATTGCCCGTAGGACTCCTCAACCTCAATCAGGATGCCCTGAAGGTGGTGGGAACGCTCGTCAATCTCGTAGAGGGAGACCTCGATGTTCATTTTCTCCATCTCTTCCTTTTCCACGATGCTGATACGGCCGTTCACCCGCACGGTGTCGTTAACGCCGGGAATCATGAAAAGCAGCCCGACGTGGGGGTTGGTGTCCATGTTATCGTAGGACTGGAACAGCCGGTTGCCGGCCACGTCGGGCAGCAGCAGGTGGCTATCGTCCAACACCTTGACGAAACCGGGCTTGCCGCCCTTGGGGGAAGCGTCGCAGTTGCCCTGCGGGCCGCTGGTAGCCATTACCGCGAAAGGCGAATTTTGGATGAACTCCTGCACGAACGGCGTCATGGTCTCCTTGACCTTGTTGGCCGCGCGTTCGGCGGGACGGCCAAAAGTCTCCATGAAACGGTTGGTAGCCACGGTCTTGCTGGTTGCCATGCTGCACCTCGACTGACCCCGATGATGCCCGCCCACCCGCCAACGGCGGCGGGGCAAGCTCCCGGCGTTGAATTGCCTCATTCTATTACCACCGCAAACCCACAAGCAAGCCGGGGCCAGACGCGGAGAACCGCAAAGCCCGCCTGACCGCCCGTCTCGGGGCGCATTAACCCATTCATCCCAAGGCTCTTGAAGGACTTCCCTGGGACTTCCCCGGTGGCAATTCATGGTTCGCAGGGTTAGATTAGGTGAATCAGGGGAAGAACCCCCCGGCAGAGGGTTTCCCGCCAACCCAACCGGATTATGGACACCAACCAAAGGAGATGACCAAATGGCACGACTGGAGGATTACGCCGACCGATTCCAATTCGTCAAGCTGGAGAGGCACGACGGCATCTTGCAAATGACCCTGAACAGCGGCGGGGACACGCTCCAGTGGGGAGCAGGCCCCCACTCGGAATTGCCCGAGGTCTTCCACACCGTCGGGACAGACCCGGAAACCAGGGTGGTCATTATGACCGGCGCCGGAGACGGGTTCACCGGGCCGGCCGGCAGCAGCGCCACCGTCCCCCGGCGCACTCCGGAGCAGTGGGACGGCACCTACTGGGAAGGCAAACACCTGTTGGGCAACCTGCTCAACATCGAAGTGCCCATCATCGCGGCGGTCAACGGACCTGCCCTGCGCCACTCGGAACTGCCGCTGCTGAGCGACATTGTGCTGGCCGCTCCCCACACCACGTTCCAGGACTCGGGCCACTTCATGAGCGGCCTTACCCCCGGCGATGGTATGCACATCATCTACCCGCTGCTGCTGGGCATCAACCGGGGCAGGTACTTCCTGTTGACCGGACAGATGCTGGATGCGGCGAAGGCCCAGGAGTTGGGACTGGTCGCCGAAGTGCTGCCCCAGGAGGACCTGCTGCCCCGCGCCTGGGAACTGGCCCGGCAACTGGCCCAGCAACCCCGCCTGGTGCTGCGCTACTCCCGCGCCCTGCTGACCCACAAGCTCAAGCAGGAACTCCACGACCTGCTGGGCTACGGCCTGGCCCTGGAAGGCCTCGGCTCCGCCCAGGACTACCTCGACCGTGGCCAGGGCAGGTAGGGGCTGGATCCATTGGGAGTTTTAACCCTCGGGCTGGGGCGAGAGGGCAATGTTTCGGATGACCTGGGTGGTTGGGATTGAATCCCCCATCACTCAATAACCGAGGCGAGATGCGATTGTCATTCCTGCTGACAAAATGCCCTTGACACTCGTTTTCTGGCTCAAGTAACATCGCCCTACACGATAACTGTGTGTCAGGTGTCGCGGGGTAGTAGAGTATGACGATTCGATGAGTACCGCAGGCGACAATAGTAGACTGAACTGCAACATTTCGGAGGGGGAAACTCCCGGTTTCAGATTTATTGACCTTTTTGCGGGGACAGGTGGCCTCAGGGCGGGGTTTGACGCAATTGGTGGGAAGTGTGTTTTTACCAGTGAGTGGAACTCCTACGCCCAAAAAACATACAAGGCAAACTTTTACGATGAATTGGGCCACATAATGGCCGGGGACATCACCAAGTTCGATGCGAACGGCATACCGGAACATGATGTTCTCTTGGCAGGGTTTCCTTGCCAACCATTTTCGATAGCCGGGGTAAGCAAAAAGAACTCACTGGGAATGGAACATGGTTTCAGGTGCGAGGCTCAGGGGACTCTTTTTTCGATGTCGCGCGAATTATTGAGCACCATCGCCCCAAGGCGTTCTTGCTCGAAAATGTAAAAAACCTGGTCAACCACGACAAAGGGAATACGTTCCAAATAATTTCCCACACACTCAAGAATGAACTTGGATATCAAGTGGATTGGCAGGTTATCAACGCCCAATGTTTTGTGCCACAAAGCCGCAAAGAGCGTATATCGTGACCTACTCCAGCGAAAGCATAAATATTTCCGATTTAGTCAGTCAGGGTTGGATCATTATTGCCGATGATGATACGGGTGAACCTATTGCTATTAGGTCCATCATCCGACAATGGAACACATTCACTTGGGCTCAGCGGACATACTACCAAGCCAAGTACGGTTTCGACGAAAGCGGTGTGTTGGACATCGGGTTGACTGAATACCCAATAACCGCAAACGCTCCCTGTTTCTTCCTCCGAAACCTGCCCCTTGGCGAATTTACCATTCCTAACAGACAAACGCCCGGCTCCAATCACCGCTTGCGAACGATCTTGGAACATACTCAACTCTCAGTAGAATATAACCGCTACGACGACCTCGGTTTGGCCTACACTGGTCCTGATGGTACTGTAATGCTTACTGGCGAATATTGTTGGGGACTGCCTTATCCCGATGACGACGACTACACCGAAATCGATAACGACCGCATTTGCGTTTGGGAAACTTGCTCATCCAACTGGTCCCCTACCGTACCTTGGTGGGGCACCGACCCGGATGCTTTCAATACCTGACCAATTCCCAACTGCTTGAAGCTTCTGTGTGGAGAGTCAAATATGGTTGGCAGGGCAGCATGGACAAGGCAACAACTATTGATAGCATTCGCGTTGTACTGTCGACTGCCGTTCGGCAGATTGCACTATAAAAACCCCGAGATTATCAAATTTGCGGATGCTATTGGACGGTCACCGTCTGCGCTGGCGATGAAACTATCCAACATAGCCAGCCTAGATCCGGCAATTACATCTACTGGCCGCACGGGATTAAGTCAGACTTCCACCAAGGACCGCGAAATGTGGCAGGAAATGCAAGAAGATTGGGCACGTTTTGCGGTGAAGTGCCAACAGGCCATTGTGCAATTGCAGCCGACAGAGGAATCAATAGATAGTACGGAGCAGGACGAGACTATAAACTTCGTTGGTGAAGACCGAGTTGTGCAAACCACCGCCCGCATTGGTCAAGGTTTTTTCCGCTCGGCAGTCCTGAGCGCATATAGAGATAGATGTTGTATCACGGGGTTGTCTATACCGGCGCTTATCGTCGCCAGCCACATTGTTCCGTGGCGCCACGACAAACTCAACAGAGTAAATCCCAGAAACGGTTTGGCTTTGTCAACGCTACATGATAAAGCATTCGACACCGGACTCATTACAATAAACGATGACATGACTGTACGGGTATCTCATGCTTACGCAGGGGAAAATGACCCGTTCTTCTCGACATCCATCAAAGCCTACGACGGCAAACCGATTCATGTCCCTGAAAAATTCGTGGCTGCCCAAGAGTTCCTCGCCTTTCACAGAGAACACGTTTTCCAAAAATGAACATCTTCAAGAAATGACATCGGTGAGGGCAGGCTTGCGGTTTTGATGATAAGCCCCCGAGTATCCCATGTACACTCGACCCACCTTAGAATGCACCGAATAACCTCGAAAGCTTTATCGCTGACATTCGACTTTTGAATACGGACTGATATTGCACCGGATTGAGCGGATGTCCCCACCTCCCCCGTTTGCCCGCATTCGGCGTTTTTGCTAGACTAGTGGTCTAACCGCTTTGAAATGATGGATATAAGATACTGGCCCGGATGCCCGACAAGACTTGAGGCCCATCAAGATTCAACGTCTTGAATCCATCAATTCAAAAAGGTTGGACTACTAGGCCCGTTCACACTGGGAACCAAGCCACGCTTGCAAGCGAACTTGAAGGAGTCACCATGATTTATGAAGTGAGGACCTATACCCTGAAGCCCGGCGGCACGCCCCAGTTCGAGGCCAACTTCGCCGAGGCGCTGCCCCACCGGGAAAAGTATTCCAAGCTCGGCGCCTTTTGGCACACCGACATTGGCCCGTTGAACCAGGTCATCCACGTCTGGCCCTACGCGGACCTGGAAGAGCGGACCCGCATCCGGGAAGAGGCCGCCCAAGACCCCAACTGGCCGCCCCGCGCCGACGGTCTCATCCTCAACATGCAGTCCGAAATTTACAACCCCGCCGACTTCATGCGTCCTATGGGCGACCAAGCCCTGGGCAACATCTATGAGATGCGCAGCTACACCTACCAGCCCGGCACGATGGGCGAGGTGCTGAAGCGCTGGGCCGCCGCCGTCCCCCACCGGGAAGAGTATTCCCCGCTGGCCGCCGGTATGTACACCGAGTTGGGCGGGCTGAACAAGTGGGTCCACATCTGGCCCTACAAGGACCTGGAAGAGCGCAACCGCATCCGCGAAGAGGCCGGCCAGAGCGAACATTGGCCTCCCCCGACCCGTGAGTTCCTGGTCCAGCAGGAAAACAAGATAATGATCCCCGCCGCCTTCTCCCCCATGCACTAGGCCGGCGTCCCACTGACTTGACCAGACAGGAATGTCTACCGGAGGGCGGGGCAGCCTGCCCTCCGGCAAACGCGGGACATCTCCACAGCGAAATTCTTCGAGACACCCAGGACCAACGGATTCAGGGGGCGTATGGCATCTGAATTGACCGACGCCGAGGCCGTAAGGCAGGCGAACCAGCGGTTCTACGACGCCTTTGGCGCGCTGGACATTGAAGGCATGGACGCGGCCTGGGTCAACTCGGACCGCGCGCTGTGCGTCCATCCCGGCTGGCAGCCGCTGGTCGGCTGGGAACGCATCCGGGAAAGCTGGCAGGGCATCTTCGACCACGCCACGCTGATGCACTTCAACATCCAATACGTTAACGTCGTCGTTCAGGGCGACAGCGGCTGGGTCACCTGCGTCGAGAACATTTCCAGCGTCTTGCAGGGCCGCGCCAACAACTTCGGCGTCCTGGCCACCAACATCTTCATCCGCACCCCCGACGGCTGGCGCATGGCCGCCCACCACGGCTCCCCCCAAATGTAACCCGCCAATTCTTCCGCGTTTCCCTGCCTTTCCCCAATCTCCCATCCTGGCTGTCCTGCCCAGCATATATTATATGCAGGGGAGTTAAACATCCCCGCCTTTCGACTTCAACCTACTTTCCGTAGACCGGCGGATGCGAACCCGCCGGAAAGGGGCTTAGCCCATGACCACCGAAGCCGTTGAACTGACCCGAACCGACAAGAACCTGTGGAGCGCCATTGCCGCCGAGGCCGTGGCCAACCTGAAGTACAACGCCTACGCCCACCGCGCCCTGGAAGACGGCTACCCGGAAGTGGCCCAGGTGTTTCAGGAAGTTTCCGGCGCGGAGACCATCCACGGCATGAATCATCTCCGCGTCGCCGGGCAGATCGGCGCCACCGCCGACAACCTGCGGGAAGTCACCATCGGCGAGGTCAGGGAGTTCAGCGCCGTCTATCCCCGGATGATTCGCGATGCCCTGGCCGAGGGCAGGCAGGACGCCGCCGATTCCTTCGCCCTGGCGTTGGAGCGGGAACGCCACCATCAGCAGGTGTTCTCCAACGCCCTGCAACTGCTGGAGGAAAAGACGGCCCGCACCGCCCAATTGGCCGCCGACCCCCCGGCAGAGCCGGCTCCGGCGGCCCTAGCGGAAACGGCGGCTCCGCCCGCCGCTGCCGAATCGCCCCTGGCCGTGAGACTGCCCGCCCGTCCCGGCGCCGAAGGCATGGACATACAGACCTACGTTGACGCCACGATGGAGGTGGACCGGGAGCGGTTCCGCGTGGCCAACCTGGGCCGCCTGCGGGAGGTAGTCTTCGGCGCGCAGGACGGCATACTCAGCACCGTGGCCCTGGTGACGTCGGTGGCCGTGGCTGTCGGCAGCACTTCCACCGTCCTGGTTGCGGGCCTGGCCGCGGCGCTGGCCGGCATGGTCTCTATGGCAACCGGCGCCTACCTGGGGTCCCGGGCCGGGCAGGACATTCAGCGGGCCGAAATTGAACGGGAAGCCAAAGAACTGGAAGAGAACCCGGCGGAAGAGTTCGCTGAGTTGATGGTCATTTTCCAGAGGGAAGGCAAGACATTCGAGGAAGCGCGGGAGCTGGCGGACCAGATTTCCCAGGACAAGGAACTGTGGTTGAACACGCTCATCGAAAAGGAGTTGGGCATCAGCCCCGAGGACACATCCAATCCCGTCAAGGACGCGCTGGTAATGGGAGCGGCGTTCATCATTGCCGCCTCCATCCCCATAATCCCCTACCTGTTCTGGAGCGGCGGCGTGGCCATCGGGGTTTCGATAGCCGGGGGGTTGACCGCCCTCTTTGCGCTGGGCATCGCCAAGGGCCGCATCGTCCAGCGGTCACCTCTGCTTCAGGGATTGGAAATCCTGGGCATCGGCATAGCCTCGGCAGGCATCGGGTTCCTGCTCGGCGAAGGGATTCCCCGGATAATCAACTAGGCAGCGGTGACCTACCCCACCCGCGCGTAGTGCTCCCGGACCGCCGTGAGAAAGTCGGTAGGGTTGTCCCCGGCTACCAGGTGTCCGGCGTCGGGCACGGTTACCGTGGCGCAGTCGGGGATAACTTCCTGCATCTTCTGCATGGTGGCGTCGGCGAAGATGTCGCTGTTGCCGCCCCGCGCTACCAACGTCGGGCAGTCTATCTTGGCCACCGCCGCCCAGAGTTCGTCGGGACCCCACTGGCGGGGATTGTCGCCGGGCGTCCGCAGCCGCTTGTCGTACTTCCAGGTCCAAATGCCGTCGTCCCGCTGGCGGATGCTGTACTTGAGCGCCCCCAGAGTCTGCTCCCGGGTGCGGCCCGTGTATTCCTGCACCCGCTGGGCAAATTCCTCAAAGGTGTTCAACTCATCCGGCAGTTCCCGGAAGTTCTGGATGCGGTTGCGGCCCCGGGACTGCGCCTCCGGCCCGGTGTCCACGATGACCAGAGACTTGAGCTTGCCGGGGTTGCGGGAAGCCCAGACGTAGCTGTTGCGTCCGCCCATCGAGTGGCCGATGAGGTGAAAGCCATCCAGCCCCAGCGCGGCGGCGAACCCATCGACGTCACCCTGGTGGGCCTCAAGGGAATAGTCGCCGTCCGGCGCCCAATCGCTGTCGCCATGGCCCCGCTGGTCCATCGCGATGATGTGGTAATGCTCGGACAGAGGAAGGCTCACAAAGTCCCAGCTGTGTGCCTGCTGCGACCCGCCATGCAGCATCACCACCAGCGGGTTGTCCGGGCTGCCCCATTCCAGATAATGGAAGTTCATGCCGTTGACCGCAACCAGATGGTCGGTGGGCTCGTTTTCCAGAGTGAAAGGCACCCCCTTCTGACGAGCGGCCTCGTGCAGCGTCAACCCCAAGGAATGAGAAGCCATGACAGAACCTCCGGCAAGTGTCGAATACCAACCCATAATAACCCCAATGTCAATCACCATACCCTCCCCACCGGCACACCCCCATCCCTGCCGGAGCGAGGTCGGGGGTGTGGACCGGCGCTGCGCCCTGACTTTCACGTATGGGTAATTAGAACCCCCAGTGATATAATCCCATTGAAAGTCATAGCATAGTTCGTAACATAGTATGGAAACATTTCGCCAAGCGCGATGCTTGCAGGGGGAGGTGAAGGATGCCGCTGTATTTCCTGCTCGGTAGACTCAACGAGAACGGCCAGCAGATGTTGTGGCGCAACCCCGACATGATGGTTGAAGTCGTGCGGGAATGCCGCCAAGAGGGGGCGCAAATTCTGGGCCAGTATGCCGTGTTGGGCCAATGCGACTACGTTATGATGGTGGAAGCCGACGATAACGAGGCAGTTGGGCGGCTCGCTTTGGAACTCGGCGTCAAGGCCGGCCTGCACACCGAGACCATGCCGGCCATGGCCATCGCCGGGCTTGCCGAAGGCGATCCGGACCCCGGCGAGTTGTCAGCGCAGGCCGACGAACCGCCCTCCTCCGGGGAACCGTCACCGGAGGAGTGGCAGTTGCCCTCCGGCGACGAACCCGCGGGGAGGTAACGTGGCAACCAAGCGAGTTCGCACCGTCCCCGCCGCGCTGACCATCGCCGGGTCTGATTCCGGCGGCGGCGCCGGAATTCAGGCCGACCTGAAGACCTTTGCCGCCCTGGGGGTCTACGGCGCGTCGGCCATCACCGCTGTCACCGCGCAGAACACCGTCGGCGTCACAGCAGTCCACGAGATTCCGACGGAAGACATCGCCGCTCAAATCGACGCCGTAATCGGTGACATCGGCGCCGATGCAGTCAAGACCGGTATGCTGTCCAGCAGCGCCATAGTGGGCGTCGTCGCCGACGCGCTGCGGCGACACGGAGTGCGGCGGCTGGTCATGGACCCGGTTATGATTGCCAAGAGCGGCGACATCCTCCTCAGAAACGAGGCGGTTGAGACACTGCGCACCCAGTTGTTGCCCCTGGCCGCGGTGGTTACGCCCAACATACCCGAAGCGGAAACGCTGGTCGGTTTTGAGATAAAGTCGTTGGCCGATATGCGCCGGGCGGCGGTACAAATATCCGATATGGGCGCCGGAAGCGTGGTGGTCAAGGGTGGGCATCTCGACGGCCCAGCCACCGACCTGTTCTACGACGGGTCCGAGTTCTGGGAGTTCACCGCAGCCCGCATTGATACCGTCAACACCCACGGCACCGGCTGCACCTTCGCTTCGGCAGTGGCGGCCGGCATGGCCCGCAACTTCACCGTAGTCGACGCGGTGGCTCAGGCCAAGGAGTACGTCACCGAGGCCATCCGCGCCTCCTTCACCATCGGCCAGGGACACGGCCCGCTGAACCACTTTTACAAGTCTTGGCAATAAATCCGTGGCGCTCACCGGGATTCTCCAGGTATTCCCTTGTTGGCTCGTGGGCGCCCCCGGGCCTTGTGACACTTTGCCGTTGACACCCCCTTAAAACCCCATTAACGTGGTAATCGGACAGTGGTAATCGGACAGACGTAGTGACCAGGTGCTCCACTCCCTGGATCGGTCGCCGTCTACTCCACAATCAACCGGCGAGGTCAATGACCAATTACAACCGGGCAAACCCTGCCCCCGGTCAGCCTCTGGTCCTTGACTTCCCGGCGACAAAACCCGGACAAACCACGACATTTCCACGACAAAACCGGACATTGACCGGACAAAAGGCGGCAAAACCCCCGCCCATCCACGCTCAAATGTCGCCTTTTGTCGCCTTTTGTCCGTATTTTCCAGGAAGCGCGCTCCGTCGTTCCTCCTCGCCAGGATGGCCCCGGCCTTCGGGTGGCCGGGGATTTCGATTCCAAGGGGCGAACCCTGGCGGGCGCGCCCAGGGGCAGATGCAGTGGGCCGACATGATTCGGGACCCGGCTAACCCTGGCGGGCGCGCCCAGGGCCTTTTAATTCTCCCCTCTCCCCGCGGGAGAGGGGCCGGGGGTGAGGGCGAACCCCACGCGCACCGGCGACGGTTGCTCTTGGACGGAACGCCCTCACCCTAGCCCTCTCCCTCTGGGAGAGGGGATTTTTCGAGAATCGAAAGACCCTGCGGGCGCGGCGGCTGAGGTTTCCTTTCCGGTAGTGCAGTGCTATCATAGACGCTGGTTCGCGGGCACGGCCTCATGCCGGTCTGCGCTTACGGGTATTCCCGGTTTTATCGAGGAGCGGTTCCCCATGACCACCGAGGCGGTTAAGTTAGAACTCCAACCCAGGACCGTCCTGGGCAAAAAAGTCAAGCAGTTGCGGCGGGCCGGAATAATCCCGGTGCACCTTTACGGCCCGGGCATGGACTCCCGGTCGTTCCAGTGCGAACAGCGGGAAATCCTGCGGGCGCTGGCGCGTTCCGGCGGGACCACTCCCGTCATCATTACGGTAGAGGGCGAAAGCGGCGAGCAGTTGACCTTCCCCCGGGAAGTGCAATGGCATCCGGTGCGCGGCGACATTCTGCACGTCGACTTCATCGCGGTAAGTTCCACCCAGCAGGTCACGGCCCAAGTCCCCATCAATCTGGCCGGCGACGCGCCCGTCGGCAGCACGGCGGTACAGTTGATGCGGGAGTTGACGGTCGAAGCGCTTCCTATGGGGATTCCCTCAGGATTCACGGTGGACCTGGGAATCCTCGACGACCCCACCGGCGTGGTCCGGGTTTCGGACATCGCCATGCCCTCCGGGGTAACCGTCCTGAGCGACCGGGAAGAGTTGGTGGTCAGGCTTGACACCGCGCGGGACGAAGAAGTTGCGGAAGGGTCCGCTACCGACGCCGGCGAAAACGCCTAACGCCGGTCTCGACGCCGGTAGTTAAACCCGGCCGCCGCGTTCCGGCGGCACTCCACCGGCGCCCCGGGGTTTTTCGGGCGGGCGTTTAGGCAGGTTTCCCCGGTTAATTCCCAAGGGCCCGCCATATTCGGGAGGCTGAAAATGTACCTGATTTACATGGGGGAATCCGGCGACACGGGCGCCAGCACGAGCGACGCCAACCAGAAGCACCATGTCCATCTGGGCCTCATCGTCCACGAAGGACAGTGCATCTCCATTAACGGCGAGTTCAACGCCCTGTGCCGGCGGCACTTCGGCAACCCCCTGGGTGAATCGGGCACTCCCAGCGAGTTGAAACCGGCCCAAATTTACCAGGGCACCGGCTTTTTCTCCTCTTGGAAGCCGGAGAAACGCGCCGAGCTGATTCAGGACTGCCTCAACATCCTGATGCGCCGCGAAACCCCGGCCATAATCGCCTACATCAACAAAGAAGAGTTTGCCGATGCCAAAGGCCGCGAGGACAGTCCCTATGCCTTCCTCGGCAGCCCGTCGGAAATTACCATCTCCAAGTTCCTGTTCGCCCTGAACATGTACATCGACGAACTGAGCGTGGCGGACATCAACCCCGAGCAAATCATGGACGCGGACCTGTCCATCAAGGACTACAGCCTCGTGGTGGCGGGACAGGGCAAGTCCATTGACCCCGAGTTTATGAACCAGTTCCTCCGCAACGAAGTGGAGATTCCATCCCCCGCCGTCCTGGAGAATTTCTGCTATGTCTCCGGTGAGCACTCGGTCTGCACCCAACTGGCCAATATATGCGCCTATTTCGCCCGCCGTTGGCTGCAAAACCCCGAAGGCGCCAACTCCTACTTCGACGCCCTCCAGCAGAGCCGGGTCATCCAGGTCATCTACCCCGTCCAGTTCTACTAACTCCGGCCTGACCGGACTGTTCTGAGGTCAGCCCCGTCCGTCCCGCCACCCTTGAAGGACTTGCTTATCGACGGGGCTTCCTGAGAAGCCCCGCATCTTTCCTCAATGAGCGGAAGTTGCGCCTCTTCAGTCTGCCCGGGCCAGCCGCCGCAGCCAGGCGCTCAGCAGGTCAACTCCAACCACCAGCAGCAGATACCAGGCGATAATCAGCGTCACGTCGGTGTAATGGAACCAACTCAGGCGCAGGATGAACTCCCGCCCCAACCCGCCGGCGCTGACGAAACCGACAACCACGGTAGTGCGGATTATTACCTCCCAACGGTAGAGCAGGTAGGTTATGAACTGGGGCATCGCCTGGGGCAGGATTCCGTACAGCAGGACTTGAATGTTGCCGGCCCCGCTGGCCCGCAGCGCCCGGGCCGGGGCCGGGTCCAGGTTCTCCACCACCTCGGCGGTCAGGCGGCCCACGATGCCATAATTGTGCAGCCCCAGGGCCACTGCACCGGGCAGGATGCCCGGGGACAGGAAGAACACGACGATCATGGCCAGCACCAGTTCCGGGATTGCCCTGGAGAAGGTGTAGGTCCACCGGGTGGCATAGTAGGCCGCCTTGCCCGCGGCGGAGGGCCTGCCGCCCAGGCTGCCGTCGCTGACGTTGCGGGCCGCCATCAACAGCGTCAAGAACGCCCCGGCGCCGGCGATGCCAATGGCCAACAGGCTCATCGCCAGCGTGTTGGCGGCCAGCCTGCCCGTCTCCAGCCACCGGGACAGCTGGGCATAAGCCGGGACGCTTTCCGAGTTTATCCCCGCCATTGACTCCAGAAATCTGCCGGCGTTAGCCCAGGTCCTGCCGGCGAACAGGTCGCCGATTCCACTGTCGCCGCCCAGCAGGATGAACCCCCAACACGCCGCGGCCAGCATGGCAAAACCGTAAACGGAAGCGCGGGCAAAGCTCAGCGGACGCCGCCGACGGTCTTCACGACGCCGCGCAAGCCGCGTTGTCACGACGCCAGACTCCGGCGCACGCGGGTGCTCCACGCATCCACCAGGACGACCAGGACGACCAGAAACAAAAGCAGCGTCCAGACCTGGCTGAACAGCAGGTCGTGCATTGAAAGCTGGATCTGGTATCCCAGACCCTGGATGCCGACAAAGCTGAGAATGGCGGCGGCGCGAATGCCGCACTCGAAACGGTAAAAGGTGTAGCTGAGCATATCGGGCAGAGCCATTTGCAACTGCCCGTAGAACAAGACCCGCACGGGAGACGCCCCGGCAGAACGCAGCGCCCGCAGCGGCGGTTGGGGAACTTCCTGCAACAACTCGGCGTAAATCCGGCCCAGAATGCCGGCATAGGGCAGCGCCAGGGCGAAAATGCCAGCCATGGGAGACAACCCAATGGCGGATACCAGCAGCACCGCCCAGACCAACTCATGCACCGACCGCAGCCCGGCCAGCAGCAGGCGGGACGAGACCACCAACGTCCCCGCCCAGGGCGATGAACCGTCCACCAGCGTCCCCGAAGCCAGCGCCCCTAGGGGCAGCCCGATGAACACTGCCAGGGTGATGCCCGCCACGGCGTAGGAGACGGTGTACCAACTGGCTTGCAGGGCAATGACCAGGAAATCGGGGCTGACGTCGGGGGGGAACAACGCCGTCGCGAACCGCAGGGCCGACTGCCCGCCTCCGGTGTGGACCAGGGGGGCGCCCCAGTCGATGGCAGCCAGGCTCCAGACCAGCGCCGCCAGGAGCAGCAGGGTCAACAGGCGCCGGTTCTCCAAAATGGACAGGTGCAAATTCAGCGCGCTACTCTTGCCAGCGGCGGTCTCGTGTTATAGCTCAAACCCATCCCGGCGCAGCCCGTCCTGACGCAGGTCGTAGAGGTTGTCCAGCGCCTGGCCGGTGACTTCGGCTGCGGGAACGTCGAACACCATCCGGCCTTCCCGGAGTCCGATTACCCGGGAGCAGAATTGCCGGATCAGGTCCGGCGAATGCAGGCTGACAATCAAAGCCCGGTCCGGGCCGTCGGTCAAGCCCGTCAGCAGACGCAGCATCTCCTCGGCACGGGCCGGGTCCAGAGACGCCACCGGCTCATCGGCGAGCACAACCCTGGGCGACTGGAGCATCAGGCGGGCAATGGCCGCCCGCTGCTGTTCGCCGCCGGACAGGTGAGAGGTGCGCTCCAGGGCCTTGTCCGCAATCCCCATTTGCGCCAGGGCATCCTCGGCAAGACCGCGGTCTTGCGGCCAGACCAGCGACACCACGGACCGCAACAACCCCCATTGCCCCAACCGTCCCGCCAAGACGTTGTGCAGCACCGGCAGGTGGGGAACCAGGTCGTACTGCTGGTGAATAATTCCCACCAGCCGGGACAACTCCCGGCCGGGCCCCAGACGGGCCAGATGCTGACCGTCGATGAACAACCGCCCGGAGTCGGGTTGCAGAATCCCCGCCAGCAGGTACAGCAGCGTCGTCTTGCCGCTGCCGCTGGGGCCGGCCAGCGCCACCCGCTCTCCGGGGAACACCGAGAAGCTCAGCGGCGCCAGGGCCGGGACCTGGACGTAGCTTTTGCTGACCCCCTCGGCGGACACTACAGGCCGCGCCGCCGGTTCTGGGGCCGGTTCGATAATCGGTTGCGTCGCCGGCTGCAAACCAAATACGTTGGTCACTTGATTAAGCCCAGTTCCCGGCCCACGTCCTCGATGGCCTGGTAGTTGGCGTTGTTGGTGACAATGAACTTTTCGGCGCTGAAAAGCTCCAGAATTTCGCCGTGTTCTGCGGTGTTGAGATCAAGCAGCGCTTCTTGCAGCTTCCCGGTGAAGTCGTCTCCGTAAACCTCGTCCAAGTTGCCCTGCACCGTCCAGTGGTAGTCGAAGTAATCGGGAGTGGTGTAGAACTCCCTGGCTTTGCCGGTGTCCACCTTGCCTTCGGACACGGCCCGGTTCCAAACGTCTTCGTTCAGGGCGCCGATGTCGAAGGCGCCGCTCTCCACCAGTTGCCAGGTGGTGTCGTGGGAGCCGGAGAAGCTGGGTTCCTGGCGAAAGTCCGTGTCGGCGTCAATTCCGGCCTGGACCAGGAAGTGCCGGGGCATCATGTGGCCGGAGGTGGAACTGGGACTGCCGAAGGTGATGGTCAGGTCTTTGGATTGCCCCTTCAGGTCTTCCAGAGACTCGAGGTCCAAGTCGGCGCGGGCGATGAACTTGGAGTGAAACCTGGCGTCGTTTCCCCTCTGGGCAATGGCCACCGCCCCGGGGTTTTGCAGACGGGCCTGAACGCCGGTCAGACCGCCGAAGAAGGCCAGTTGCAGTTCGCCTTGCGAGAAGGCAGTGACCACCGCGGCATAGTTCACGCTGGGCACAAACTCCACTGGGACATCCAATTCATCGGACAAGTATTTGATGAAGGCTTCGTACCGCCTAGCCAGCCGGGCGGTGTCCTGGTCCGGGATTCCCCCGACCTTCAGGACCGGGGCGCCCTCCCCGGAGGCGCAGGCGGGGAGCGCCAGCAGAAACATTAGCAGAATGAAGTTGACGAGCAGCCACTTGGGAATGTGACTCAGTACAGGCACGAAAAGGCTCCCAGGTTTTGGTCAGCCGTCGCAAGCACAAAGGCAGCGGGCGGCAGGGTAATCCAACGGAATACCTGGGGCGTGACTGCTGCTGAGGGTCTTGAGGAAGGGCCGCCGGCGTCAGGACGCCTGGCAGAACGTTAGCCCAAGGGACCGCCTGCGAGTACAGGCCCCACGGTCCCGGGCTCAAGTGAATCCGGTGGAGAAAGCCGGAAGCCGGTGGGCGTCCGCTTCAAGCAGCATGGTTGACAGCACGTCGGAAAGTGTACTGGCGGAGAAAATCTTTGTCAACGGCCCGGAGCCAGCAAAGCAGGGCATATAATTGTTGCCGAAAGGGAGTCCTTTGGGGCCTCTCGTAAAGAACGGCTTGAGCAATCCCGCTCCCGGCCAGCGGACTTTACAGACAGTTAGAGTCATATCCCCAAGCGTTCCCGGTAGTCCGGGTCCCAGCCGGCGATTTGGCCGCGGGCGACAGCTTCCCGCGGGTCAACCGTGGGCGTCGGTTCTCCCGTAGTAGGTACGCTGGCGATGACGGCGTCCTCAACCAACTCGTCGTAGACGCCGGAGTCCATGCCAAGCAACTCTTGGAGAAAGTGCCGGTTGCCCTCGCCGAACGGGGGCGCGGGCCGCCGGATGCGCATGGGGGTGTTGGAGAACTTGTAAGGGCGCCCCATGATGAGTCGGGTTCCCATCTGACGCTCCGGCGGGAATTCGACCCGTTCCAGGAAGTTGCGCTCCTTGTAGTGGGGGTCAAAGTGAACGTCCCGGCTGTTCAGGACCGGCCCGGCGGCGATGCCCCGGCCTTGCAGGGCGTGCATCAGGTCGTATCGGTCCCGCCCCGCGGTCCACTGGCTGATGAGTTCGTCAATCTCGTCGTGGTTCTTCTGGCGGGACAGGACATCGGCGAAACGGGGGTCGCCAGCCAATTCGTCCCGTTCCATCAACTGGCAGAGCGCCTGCCATTGATGGTCGCCGGCCACCGACAGGACAATCCACGCATCGTCGCCCTGGGCGCGGTAGCAGCCCTGGGGAGCGCGGTAGGGGTGCCGGTTGCCGATGCGCCCGCCCTCGCGTCCGTTGGAGATGGCGTCCATGATGTATTCCGAGAGGAACATCACCCCCGCCTGGTACATTCCAATGTCAACCCATTGGCCCTTGCCAGTGAGGTTGCGGTAGCGCAGGGCCGAGCCGATGGCGAAGACGGCGGTCCAGGTGGAAAGGAAGTCAACGAAGGAACGCCCGGCCTTGGAGGGGTCTTCGCCGGGGTAGCCGGTGACCCAGCAGTGGCCGTGGGTGCCTTCCTGGGTGGTGGCCTGGGCCGGGTAGCTGGAATAGGGGCCGCCGCCGTGGCCGTAGCCGGTGTTGGACACGAGGATGATGTCGGGCTTAATCTGCTTCAGGTTGGGGTAGTCCAGCCCCCAACCCCGCATGACGCGGGGGGTGAAGTTTTCCATGACGACATCGCTTACCGCCACCATTTCCCGGAACAGGTCGCGGCCGCGCTCGGTGGACATATCCAGGGTCAGGGAGCGCTTGCCCCGGTTGAGCAGGTTGTAGGTGGACGGGCGGTTCCACCAGTCGTCGCCGGGCTCGTTGTCGGGGAAGGTGCCGTACAACCCGCCGGTCCGGGTTATGTCCGGGCGGCCGGGGCCTTCGATTTTGATGACCTCGGCGCCCAGGTCGGCCAACTGCCCGCCCGTGTAGGGAAGGGCGAAGACGTAGGTGGAATCCAGGACCCGGATACCTTCCAACGGTAGTCTGGGCATTACTGCGTTACCTCGGGACGGGTTTGGGGGCGGCGGCCGGCTAAATCACGTTGAGCTGCCTTAGCTGGCAGAACTCTTGCTGGGAGTAGCCCAGACCCTCGACGTAGATTTCCTGGTTGTGCTGGCCCAGGGTGGGGGCAGGCCGGCGCAGTTGATACGGCGTTTCGGTCAGCTTGAACAACTCGGCCGGCACCTTGATGCTGCCAATGACCGGGTGTTCCACCTCCCGGTAAAAGCCCCGGGACTCCAATTGGGGGCAGTCCACCAACTCCATCGGAGTCTGGACCAGTCCGAAGAGCATCCGGGCGGTGGCGGCCTTGGGGAAAAGCTCCCACTTTTCCCGGTCTTTGATGGAATCAATGATTATCCGGTCCATTTCGGCGCCGTTGCGGGCGCGCTCGCCCCGGTTGGCGAACCGGGGTTCCAGCAACTCGGGAGCCTCAAAGAAGTTTGCCAGGTCTTCCCAGGTTGCCCCGCCCCCGGCCTGCACGATTATCCAGCCATCCTTGCAGGGCATCGGGTTCTCAAAGTTGTTGCCCTCGGTGCGGCGGCGGGCTTGGACGCCGCCGGTGAAGGGGTAAATTGTCTGGGTTGCCATCATGGTGGAGGCGATGCACTCGGTGATGGAAACGTCGATGTGTTCGCCCTGGCCGGTGTTGGTCTGGGCGAACAGGGCCATTGAGGTGGCGGCGGCGCCGAACAAGCCGCCCTCGTACTGCGCCTGGAACCCGCCGTGCTTCAGCGGCTCCCGCCCCTGAATGCCGCTGATGCTCATAATCATGCTCATGGCGTACTCGACGATTTCGCCGCCCTGATAACCGCTGTACGGGCCGTCCTGCCCGAAGGGGGTGATGGACGTGGTAATCAACGCGGGGTTTGCCTCGGCCAAGTCATCATGCCCGACTCCCAGCGATGCCAGGTGGCCGGGGGCGCAGGTTTCCACCACCACGTCAACGTGCTCGACCAAGCGGCGCAGGATGTTGCGGCCGGTAGCGGTTTCCAGGTTCAGCGTGGCGCCTTTCTTGTTCAGGTTGGCCAGCAGGAAGAAGAGGCTCTTTTCCGGGTGCGGGTCGTCGTGGTGGAAAGGCCCCATGCGGCGGAGGGCAGCCCCGCCGGGGGGTTCGATTTTTAAGACGTCGGCCCCATAGTCGGCCAACAGGCGAGTGCAAAAGGACCCGGCGATGTCCTCGCTGAGGTCCAGCACTTTTACGCCGCCGAGCATTCCGTCCAAAATCAACGCTCCCGCATGGTCACGGAAAGAGAAGGCCGGGAAGCACAACCGGGCCGAAGGTCTCTGTTCCGCCTGAAGATTACCGGCAAGCCGGAACGGATTTTAGCCCAACGGCCCGGCAATGGCAAATGACCAGCCCTGGGAACAGTGTCCACAAATCAACGGAACCGGAAGGCTCGCCCTCTCCCCAGTATCGACGTATGTTCTTTTCCGAAGGCCATATACGAGGAAGAAAGCACTCCCGTTGGCGACTGCGACGGGACGAACTCTCGAAAAGGCGGACAAAACCGGACAAAACCGGACAAAACCGGACATTTGAGCGTGGATGAGGGGGGCGATTTGTCCGAATTTGTCCGCCTAATGTCCCCTTTTGTCATAGCGATGTCCGGTTTTGTCCTGATTTTGTCCGGCTTGGCCGCAGGGGATCGGAATTGCCGGGGCCGTAAAGCGGACAGATTTGGCCGGTTGGGATGGTTCATTGGCCTCCGTGGTTGTTTGTGGAGCAGCCAGTGGTTGGGCAAAGGGCGTTTGCCATCTCGTACCTGCAACCTGGCTTGTACGTTAAAGAAGGGTGTCCGGAGCTGTCAACGGCAGGGTGTCACAGGGTGGGACACCCTCGCCCCCGGCCCCTCTCCCATTGGGAGAGTGGAGAATTAAAAGACCCTGGGGCCAGGCAGGGTCTTTTAATTCTCCAAGAAAACCGTTGGGCAACCGGGACGCGTTGGGGGATGAATCCCCCAACCCCCCTGAGTTCAGGGGTTTGCTGTGCTTGGCAGACATACCGGATTATTCACCGTGAACGGATTATCCAGCGGCTACCGAGAATTAAAAGGCCCTTGGGCCCGGCGGTTTCAACTGGCAGTTGGCCCGGCGATGTAGGATAATAGTTTGGCAAATCAATTGCTGTCATGGCTGGCAACCTGGCCATTCTGACGGGGCGGCGGCCAACCTCGGCGATTCAGGAGACGTGAATATGCGAGAGAACCGGGTCAAGAAAATAATGGCCGAGGGCAAGCTGGCCCTGGGCACTTATGTGACGTTCTCCGACCCCCAGGTGGTGGAGATTATCGGGCTGGCCGGCTACGACGCCGCATTCATCGACATGGAGCACACCACCTTCGACCTGGCCCTGGTCACGGAGATGATTCGGGCCGCCGACTTGGTGGGCATAACCTCTATCGTCAGAGTCCCGGACAACGATGAAAAGTTGATTCTGAGGCTGCTGGACGCCGGGGCAGAGGGCATTATCGTGCCCCACGTTGACGGGCTGGAGGGCGCCAAGCGGGCGGTGGAGGCGGTCCGCTACGGCCCGCTGGGACACCGTGGAGGGGCCGGCGGAACGCGGGCCACCCGGTTCGGCACCGTGTCCTGGGAAGACCACGTACAGCAGTCCAACGACCAGATCCTGCTTTCGGTAATGACCGAGGACGAGCGGGGCATCGCCGACATTGAGAAAATCGCCGGACTGGAGGGCATCGACCTGGTATCCATTGGCCCCACCGACTTTTCCGAGTACATGGGCATTCGCGACCCAAGCAGCCCAGAGCTGCAGGCCAGAATCAAGGAACTGGCGGACCAGATTAAGGGCATCGGCAAGGCCAAGATGCAGTTTCCCATGAACCACGCCGCGCTGCCAATGGGCCCGACGGAGCTTCTGGAGCTGGGCGTGGGGTATACCCACGTTTCGCCGCCGCCCACGGCAGTGCTGCTGCGGTCGCTGCGGGAGCGGCTACAAGACATCCGGCAGCAGGTAGGGTAAGCGGGGTTGGCCACAGTGCCCGATGCCGTCCTGCCGCCCCGGTTCTGCCGATAGGGATTGGACGGCGCGCCACTTGCGATTAATCATGTCATACATTAGGCCGGTGGTCTTCACGTTAATTTTGCCGGCGCTGTTGCTGTCCGTGGCGTGCAATGGCGCCCCGGAAGCTCCGTCACTTGGCCCGTTGCCCACGGTGCCGGGATTGACGCCGTTTCCGACGCTGCCTTCCGGAGAACCCGGCCCCACGACCGACCCGGGTCCCGGCGCTGCGCCGGGGTTGACACCGTTTCCGACGCTGCCGAGCGGCAGCCAGCCTTCTCCCAGCGTCGCCCCGGAACTCCCCACCGCTACGGGACTGACTCCGTTCCCCACCTTGCCGATTTACGGTCAACCAGGGGATGCCGCGGAGGCGGTGGTGACCGTCGGCGAGTCCCGGTTCGTGGTGGAGGTGGCCGACACGCCGGATAAGCGGCAGCAGGGGCTTTCGGACCGGGAGCCGCTGGAAGAGGGCGCGGGGATGTTGTTCATTTACGACTACGAGTCGGTCTACAGCTTCTGGATGAACCGGATGCACTTTCCCCTGGATATGATCTGGATTGACAGCAGTTGCGCCGTCTCCGACATTACCCGCGACGCTCCTCCGCCTGAACCGGGCCAATCCCCCGAAGACCTGCCCCGTTTCCAGCCGAACGCGCCGGCGCAGTACGTCCTGGAAGTTAACGCCGGGGTCGCTGCCGCATCGGGGATAAGTCCCGGCGACCCGGTTTCTTTCGGTGGTAGTCTGGACGGCGAATCGGGATGCTGACCGGCAGCGGCCGGACCCGGTTGCCCCTTTCGCGCGCTCCGTTGCGCCCTGCCGGATGCCGGGTTAGAGTGAATGCGGCCCTGCTGCCAACCAGGAACGGGCGGCCCGTCGGCTAACGGCGGCATCACTTTGCCATTGACGTCAACATCCGAGTCAACCTACACCAACAAAAGGAATGTCAACGCATGGAAGTTTTAGTCTCCGGATCCCTGGCTTATGACCGAATCATGGATTTCCCCGGGCGGTTTTCCGACCATATAATGCCCGACAGAATCCACATGATTAACGTCAGTTTCACCGTCAACGGCTTGAGTGAAAATTTTGGCGGCACCGCCGGCAACATAGCCTACTCCCTGTCCCTGCTGGGAGAGGAGCCGCGCATTTTAGCGGCCATCGGGTACGACTACCACCGTTATTTCGAGTGGTTCGCCGAGCACGGCCTGAGCACCCGGGACATCCGCATCGTGGCCGAAGAAGCCACCGCGTCGGCGTACATCACCACCGATATGGCCGACAACCAGATTACCGGCTTTAACCCCGGCGCCATGAAGCACCCTTCCGGCTTCGACTTCGGGCAGACCAACGCCACGGACTGCATTGCCATTGCCGCTCCGGGAAATCTGGACGACATGTCGAACTACACCCGGACCCATCAGGAACTGGGCATCTTCACCATATTCGACCCGGGCCAGTCTCTGCCGGCGTGGGCCGGAGAGGATTTGGGCCGGTGCATCAGCCAATCCAACATACTAATCTCCAACGACTACGAGTTCGGGCTTATCAAGGACCGGACCGGGTGGTCCGACGCCGAGGCGCTGGAAAACGCCGGGACCATCATTACCACCAAGGGAGAGAACGGCTGCCTGATATTGCGCCGCGACGGGCCGCCGGTGACGGTTCCGGCCGTCGCCACCGCCGACGTGGTTGACCCCACCGGCGCCGGAGACGCCTTCCGCGGCGGGCTAATCAAGGGATTGATACAGGGCCTGCCATTGGAGCGGTGCGTAATGATGGGCACCGTGTGCTCCCACTTCGTCATCCAGATCTACGGCACCCAAAAATACCAGTACACCCCCGAAGAATTTCAGGCGACGCTGGAGAGGCACTTCGGGCCGGCGTAGAGGGGCGGGTTCCGGGGGCATCCTAAACCTCAAGCACCCTAGCCGGGCAATGACGCGGGACTTGGCTGGCTTGATTGACCTGAACGCCGTCACGCTGAACGCCATCACGCTTAACGACGCAAATGTCCGCATCAACCTGGAATGGCCGCAGCAGTCCTCACAATCGGAACTTTTGGAACAGTACGAAAAGATGCCGCCCGCCGTGTCCATGGGTCATCCGGCGATAGCAGAGTTGTCCCGAATGATGGGCGACCGCCGCCGACATTCCAGTATTGACTATACCCTTGCCGCTGGGGTAGGCTGAGGCATCAATACTCCCCTCGTCAAGATTGCCAAGACTTCCACAAGAGGAACTGAGCATGACCCAGCAAACCGAATCGGCCCTAACCCCTGAAGTCCAAGCCATGGTCGGCGTCGCCGGCGATGTCGTGGAGTCGTGGGGTGTGGTCGACGCCGAGTACCTGCGCCGGTTTACCCAGGCCGTTATGGACCCCGACCCGATGTATTGGGATGAAGAGTACGCCAAGAGTTCCCGCTACGGCGAGATTACCACGCCGCCGATTATGGTCAGCTACCTGAGCAGCCGGATTCCCCCCGACCAGGAAGATGCGATCACCCGGGCATTCGAGGAGAACCCCGAGTCGGACGGCATCGGATCGGTCAAGCGCCCCGGTGAACTGCCCCCGGTGCCCACCAATCTGGTTCGGGTGCTCAACGCCGGCAATGAGCTGGAAATCTTCAAGTATCCCAGCATCGGCGACAAAGTCTTCTTCCAGAACAGCTACTCCGACATTCGGGAACGCGTGGGCCGCGACGGGCGGCCGTTCCTGATAATCACCCGCGAGACCCGGTACTGGAACCAGAAAGACGAGGTGCTTTGCATCACCCGCGCCTCCACCATCCGCCGCTAGTCCGGGCGCTTGAAACCGGAAACGCCCGGCATAACCCACCAAGGTTGTTGAGGAAGGTAACGCCATGACCACCCCGTTGGAAGAACTGCTCCAAATGGAACCGGAGGAAATCTGGCAGCGCAACGAGCGGCCCACTGCCGACCAGTTGCGGGGCAAACAGCAGATTTACTTTGAGGATGTCGCAGAAGGCGACGAGCTTCCCAAGTACGTTTACAAGCCAACGCCCACCCACCTTTTCCGGTGGAGCGCGGCCATCGAGAATTTTCACCGCATCCACTACGATTTGGACTTTGGACTGAACCACGACAAGAACCCCAGCATCCTGGTACACGGCTCCTGGAAGCAGAGCGTGGTTCCCCAGTTTTTGAAGGACTGGACCTCGCCCGGCGGCTGGCCTTGGAAAGCGCGATTCGAGCACCGGGCCATGCTGGTGCCGGGAGACATTCTCATCATGTGGGGCCAGGTGACCGGCAAGCAGGAAAAAGGCGGAATAGGACTTATTGACCTGGAAATAGGAATGAAGACCCACGACGGCGTTGAAAGTATGCCCGGCACCGCGACGGTGGCGCTGCCCCTGCACGGCGGCCCGCCGATTCCCTATCCCTTCGTGCCGCCTGGCGACTAACCCCCCGGTTTGGGCCGGAAACCGGCGCGTCTCCACGGGATCAACCCCATCGTTGAGGAAGGAAGCATGACCCGATTTGTAGCCATTCATAACGTCCCCGGCATTACCGAGGAAGACTTTCGGAACAAGTTGGACGCCGTGCGCAAGTGGCGTCCTGACCGCCGGACCACCGTGGTCAAAGTCTACGGCGACCTGGAGAACGGGAAGCTGATTAGCGAATGCGAGGCGGTCGAGCAGTCGCACTTTGAGGACTGGATAAACATGGTCGGCTGGCCGGCCGAGTCCATCAACAAGGTGGACATGATTTGCCAGGTGGGCAACTTCTGGAAACTCTGACCGCCGAGGCCCTGGTTTAGAACCCGGCGCGTGTCCGGTCGAATACTCAGGGCGGGCCAATGGCCCGCCCTTTTTTGCGTCTGTTAAAACCGCCCGTACTGTGGGGCGGGCTTGGCAAAGCGAAGATGCTCGAATACCTTTCAATGCTCTCAAGGAAGAACGGGGTGGACCGGCCGACCCCGGAGCGTGAGTGGCGGAGTTAGTTTCTCAGGCAAGCTCGTCGTCCGTGGGGTCAGGGTAAAACAGCCGCCGGTAATGGGAGCAAGCCAGCGCCCCTCCCAGCAGAATGATCGACGACACATAGGCCCAGAACATGAACACCATTACCGACGCCATCGAGCCGTAAAGCAGCGTGTAGTTGGCGAAGTTCTCCAGGTAGTAGACGAAGAGTATCTTGGATGCCTCAAAGAATATGGTGGCAACAATCACACCCGGCCAGACGTAGGCCCAGCGCATGGGCCGGTTGGGCACGAACCGGTACATGAGGGCAAACGTGACGGCGGTCAGCAGGACAGGGACCAGATACAAGGAAAAATAGGTTGTCCCGACATCCAGCAGCGGCCGCCTTCCAAATATGGTTATAGCTTCGTTGCTGGCTATCTGAATCACAGAAGTTCCGATGGTAGAGAGCAGTTGCAAACTCCCCAGAGCCATCGTCATTCCGATTTGCTGCGGGAGGGCCACGTAGAAGGGAGGATCGTGGGTAATTCCCCAAGCCCGGTTGATCGACCTGGTAACCGCGGCGAACACGGCGCGCCCGAGCCAGAACATCCCGATTATTGCTCCCAAACCGGCGGCGTTGCGGAACTTGACGATTTGGGAGATGTTGTCGGCGATGAATCGGGATGACCCGGGTATGTTTTGAGAAACGAACTCAAGGAATCTGGGCTGAAGGCTTTGCGACTGCAAGCTGAGTCCCAATATAGCCATGAACCCCAGCACCAAGGGAAACATGGAAAAAATAGCGTAGTAGGCCAGGCCGGCCGCCAGGTGGGGCATGTCGTTCCTGAACAGCCCGCGCGTGACGCCGCCAATCAGAAGCATCCAGCGGGGCGCGCCCGGATTATCCTGGTACAACCGGCGCCAGATACGCTGGCTCCATAGCGACTTTACAGTGCCTAAATAATGCCGCACTGCCGAGTTAACGCGTCCGCTGTGAGAAGCCCCAAAGCGTGAAGCCGCGGGCACTGCGCCGTTGTGTCACAATCAGCAAATTCCGGCCCAATCCCGTGGCGGCCAATAGCGCAGCCAAACCACGCCCGCCAGCAGGCTCCGGCCAACCGGCCCGTAGACTCGACTGTCCCGGCTGTCAGAACGATTGTCGCCCATCACGAAATACTCGTCGCTTTCCAGAATCCATTCTCCCCGGTTTCTCCGCTGCCGACCGCCGTCACCGGACAGATAAGGTTCGGCCAACCGTTGGCCGTCCACGTATGTTACTCTCTCCAGCAGGGAAATGTTTTCCCCGGGAAGGCCAATCACCCGTTTGATGTAGAAATCTCGCGCGCCACCGGGTTGCCTCAGCACGACGATTTTTCCCCGGCCCAATGGTTGTTTGGAATCCCAAACCACGGGCATCGCCAACACCTGCTGCCCATCGGACAACGCTGGGGTCATGCTGTGGCCCTGGACCTTGTACCGGGAAGAAACGGCGAGGCCCCGCAGGATTTCCGTGGCGCGCCTCAAATCCATGCGTCTATTGTATCCCCAAGCCGGCCCCGGTGTTACCCGGCATTCATACCCAACTGATGTCACTGTATGCAAAATTTTCCTACAAAACCTTCTCGAAAGTCCAGGCCAGTCGCCCTCGGATCGGAGAGGCCCAGCCCTGCGACTCTTGTCGAACGAGTTGGGGAACATTGCCATCGCTTTCCGGGGAGACACGGGTGCATTTCTGGACTAAGCCACCGGGCTGGCATATAATCGGGGCCGAACCGTGCCGGGAAACCCCCGGCATACATTTTGTTTGATTCACAACCCAACTTACCGTTACAAGGAGGACTAGGATGGCGGACGACGTTGTCAGGGTAGGCTTAATCGGCGCGGGGCGGAATACCCGCGACCGGCACCTGCCAGGGTTCCAAAAGGTTGACGGGGTTGAGATCGTGGCCGTTGCCAACCGCTCGCGGCAGTCGGGGCAGCAGGTGGCGGATTCCTTCAACATTCCCAGGGTGTACGACAATTGGCGGGAGCTGCTGGACGACCCCGAAATCGACGCCGTGTGCATCGGCACCTGGCCTTATATGCACCGCACCCTGACCGTGGCCACCCTGGAAAAAGGCAAGCACGTCCTGTGCGAGGCGCGCATGGCGGCCAGCGTAGCGGATGCCCGCGCCATGCTCGACGCATCGCTGGCCAGCCCGGGGTTGGTGGCGCAAATCGTGCCCTCGCCCACCACCTTCAAGGTAGACGGGCTGCTGATGAAGCTCATCGCCGACGGATACTTGGGCGACTTGCTGGCGGTGGAATTGCAAGCGCTGGGGACGGGCTTCGTGGATACGGACAGCCCGATGCACTGGCGGCAGGACCGCTCCCTCAGCGGCTTCAACATTATGAACATGGGAATCTGGTACGAAGCCATGATTCGCTGGGCAGGGCCGGCCACCAAGGTCATGGCGATGACCCAGGTCAACGTCCCGTGGCGCCAGGACGACGTCGGCAACTCACAGTCGGTGACCATTCCCGACCACGTGGACGTCTTGTGCGAGCTGTCCAAGGGCGCGCAGGCCCACCTGCGAATCAGCTCAGTTACCGGCCTATCTCCCGGCAGCGAGGTCTGGCTGTACGGCAGCGAGGGCACCCTTTACGTGGACCAAAGGCAGAATGTCTTCGGCGGCAAGCGGGGAGATAGCCAACTGTCGGAGATTCCCAATCCGCAGGAAGGGCAGCAATACTGGCGGGTGGAGGAAGAGTTCATCAGTGCCATACGCGGGCAGGAGCAGGTTACCCGAACCCCCTTCAGCGTCGGCGTCCACTACATGGAGTTCACCGAGGCGGTGACCCGCAGCGCCCAAACCGGGCAGGCCGTGGCGCTGCCGTTGTAGCCCTCCCGGGTTTCCTGGAATACGGACAGGTCCGCTTCTGAAGCCCGCCCGCAGCCCGGCAAACGGGGCCACGGGCGGGTTCTTTTTCTGCCGGAAAGGCCGGTTTCGCCGCCGTTACCGCCGGACAGGCGGGTCGGTGCGGCGTTGGCCCCGGTAGTCGGGGGCGTCGATGCCAACCCATTCCACGACCATGCTGTCCATCAGCCGCGAGGCCAGCCGCGGCTTGGCGTCGTCCAGTTCGTCGGCCCCGAAGGACGTGGTGATGATGGTCGGCAGCGTCTTCTCGTAGCGGTATACGATTATCTGGTAGAGCTTTTCCTCGGCCCAGGACGTGCTGCTCTCGGCGCCCAGATCATCCAGAATCAGCACCGGCACCGTCTTGATTTGCTCAAAAAGCTCGTCGTAGGTGATGGGGCTGTTGGGGCTGAAGGTGGTCCTGAGATGGTCCAGCAGGTCGGGGACGAAGGCAAAGAACACCGGCTCGCCCCGCTGCCGCAGTTCTCCCGCAATCGCCACCGCCAAGTGGGTCTTGCCGGAGCCGGGCGGGCCGCTGAACAGAATCCATCCGTTGGGGTAGGAAGCGAACACCACTGCCTTCCGGAAGGCGTCGCCCAGGAACCCCTGCTGCTCCGGGTTGGCCCCGGTTCCTCCCCTCTGGTCGAAACCGTTGAAGGTCATCCGGCGCAGCATATCGGCGGGCAGGTCGCCGATGCGCCGGGCCAGGCGGGTGTTGTACTGACCAAGTTGCAGTACCCTGGAGAAACCGTCGGCGGCTTCGATGCGGGTCCGCAGTCCCTCATCCAACCGCTCCAATGGGCCGCGGACGGTGATGACGGTGGGCAGTTGGGCGTTGAAGCGGTGATTGATAATCTGGAACAGCTTTTCCTGGGCCCAGGGTGTGGCGGACTGGGTGCTCAGGTCGTCAATGACCAGCAGCGGCACGTTGCGTACCTGGTCGAAAAGGTCGTCATAGCTCACCGGATTTTCCGGCGCGTAGGTGGCACGGAGATGGTCCAGCAAGTCGGCGGCGACGATGAAGAAAGCGGTAAGTCCCCGCTCGACGCACCGGTTGGTAATCGCCACGGCCAGGTGGGTCTTGCCGGAACCGCTGGGACCGGTGAGGGCCAGCCAGCCCCGGGGGTCTTCGGCGAACTCCACCGCGATGGACATGGCTTGCTGGAAGCGCTGCTGGCTGCCGGCGTCGGGGAGCGGCCCTTCGATTTTGGTCGAGGCAAAGGTGATGCGGACCAAGGGTCCCAGGTTGCTGTAACGGCGCAGGACGGCGATGCGGGCCGCCGGTTCGCTGCCGTTCTGGCACCGGCAGGGGAAGGCTTGTCCGAAATCCGGGTGGCCGACGGAAACGGCTCTGCCGACCCAGCCCGCGCCGTCGCAGTCGGGGCAGACGTCATCCGGCTCCGGGTCTTCCGGGAAGGTCACCGCGCCGTCGGCGGTATGCCTCAATGTATTTTTCTCGGTTATCCTTCGGAGAATTTCGCCGAGACTTTCCATTGTCCTTCCCCTCATCGGCCCAACTTCTCAAAATAGCGGCGACGTATGGCCAGCTTCGCTTGTTCCGGCTGACCGCAATCCGGAAGGCATCGCGGACCCATGCCGGGGAGTACAGTCCCTCGGCTTCCTTCAACTGCTCGGCGACCGTCGGGGTCATTGACCCGATGTTGTTTTCGTAAAGCGCAAAGATGTTGGGTCTGGCTCCAGCAGCAGGTTCGTAACGCGGGTCATCGTCGATACCCGGCGGAGCTTGCGCCGCAACCGGAGGGACTTGGGCCGTCCGCCGGGCGATGGCCTGCCGGTTGGCCTCGGTGTTGACGGCGTAGAGCACGGCTTCCGGGTCCGGCCCGCCGGGGGCGGCCTGAAACTTCAGCAGGGTGCGCCTCCCCACTGCCGAATCCAACCCCCGCCGGATGGCTTCTCGCGGCGGACCATCGCTCCCGCTCAATCCCTCCAACAGTACGCGGTCGTTGAGGAACTCGTGCAGCGAGACCGCCGCCGGCGAGACCTTCTTTTGCCCGGCCAGCCACAACGCCCGGAGGGTTACTTTCAGCTCGGCCAAGTCGTCAATGCACTCCAGCAGCCCGCCCAACAGCGGGTCGGGGACCGGGGTAGCCCGGACACCCTGGGGAAAGCCGGTAAACTCGCTGTCCGGCATGACCAGGGGCGATTCTTCGTTGGCGGACGCCATTAGAATTCCTCTTGGCGGGCGACCAGGGACTCAAACCGCACGAGATTGTCGCGGAAGCGGAGCCGGATGCTGCCGGTGGGGCCGTGGCGATGCTTGGCCAGGATGAGTTCGGCGATGTTGCGGGGGTATGGCCGGCCGGGAAATTGCTGGTCCCACTCCTCTTCGGTGTAGTAGGAGTCTTCCCGATAGATGAACAGAACGATGTCGGCGTCCTGCTCAATGCTGCCGCTGTCCCGCAGGTCCGAAAGCTGGGGCCGGTGACCGGGGCGCCCCTCCACCACCCGGCTGAGCTGGGAGCAGGTAATGATGGGAATGTTCAGGTCCCGGGCCATGCCCTTGATGGAGCGGGAAATCTCGCTAATCTCCATGACCCGGTTTTCGGTGACGCGCCCCCGGTTGCCGCCCTGCACCAATTGCAGGTAATCGACAATCAGCAGGTCCAGGCCATGCTCAAGGGAGAGGCGCCGGGCCTTGCTGCGCATTTCCGTCATGCCCTGAAACGGGGTGTCGTCAATGTACACCGGCATATCGGAAAGGGTGCCGATGGAATCTATAATGCGCTGCTCCTCGGCCTCGGTGTACAGGCCCAGCCGCAGGCGGTGGGCGTCGACGCCGGCGTCAGAGGCCAGAATCCGCAAGGCCAACTGCTCCCGGCTCATTTCCAGGCTGAAGATGCCCGAGATTGCGCCGTTGCGGGCGGCGTTGAGGCAGGTGTTCACCGCCAGCGCGCTCTTGCCCAGCCCCGGCCGCGCGCCCAGGATAATCATGTCCGACCGCTGCATTCCGCCCAGAAGTTCATCCAGGTCGTTGAAGCCGGTCAATATCGGACCGGTGTTCAGGCCGGACTCAGCCAGGTCGGCGCGGTCGGCCAGGAACTGGTCGTATACCTGGCGCAGGGGGACAAACCCGCGCTCCGTCTGTGCCGTCCGCACCTGGAAGAGGGTGTCCTCGGCCTGGCGCAGGGTGGCCTCCACATCGTCGGTGTCCTGGTAACCCAGGGCGGAGATACGGGATGCGGCGTCAATGAGCCGGCGCATGGTGGCGGTGCGGGCGATCAGGTTGGCGTAATGCTCGGCGTTGGCCGAGGTGGGCGTGATGGAAACGAGGTGGCTCAGGTAGGCCATGCCGCCCACCACGTCGAACTGATTGGTCCGGGACAACTCCCGGGCCAACGTTACCTGGTCGATGGCTTCGCTGCGTTGGAACAGGTCAGTGCAGGATGCGTAGCAGATCCGGTTTCTTTCCCGGTAGAAGTCCTCTGGTTTAATGAGATGGGAAACCCGGAGAAACGAATCGCCGTCAATGAGCAGCGCTCCAACCAGCGCCTCCTCCGCCTCAATGTCGTGGGGAAGGAGTTGCTCAGCGTACATCTACCCTACTCTTCGACTCCGGCCGCGATATGGATGGTCGCCGTAATGTCCGCCGACAGCCGCAGCGTAATGTCGTAATCGCCGGGTTCCCGGATGGGCTCGATGACCTCCACGATGCGTCGGTCAATGGACCGTTCAATGGCTTCGGTCAACGTTTGGGCGATGCGGGCGTTGGAGACCGCGCCGTAGTAACGGCCCGTGGGGGTCACGCGCGCCGAAACCTCGATGGTGGTGTTGTCCAGCAGTTGGGCCAACTCATCCATGGCCTCAGTTTCCCGCAGGCGTTGGGCGTTGCCGGCCGACCTGATCTTGTGGACCCGTTTCATTATTTCCGGGGTGGCCACCTGGGCCATTGCCTTGGGAAGCAGGTAATTCCTGGCGTAGCCGTCGGCGACCTGCTTAATCTCGCCGGCGTGGGCCTGGTTGGGGACGTCCTGTAAGAAAATGACGTGCATGACAAATCCTTTGCGAAAACGACGATGGTAAACGCTGGCAACTACGGTGTAGGCGGCAATTATACCCCATGCGGGGAGCGCCATAAAGGGACGGCTGCCGGTTGGCTGCGACCGAAATCAGGTAGGTCAGGGTCCGCAACCCCCATTGTGCAACTGTTCAGACTGGGGATTTGAGCCACGGGAGGCAGTTAAGCGCTAAAAATAAAATGTGTGTCTTTTGTGTCATTTACGCTTGGCAGTGGCGCTGCGGTGGGGCGCTGACGGCGGGTTTTGACGTCTTTTTTGTGTCATTGTGTGCCACCTTTGTGCCGGTTTTGACGCACTTTGGGACGCTTGTCTTTCTGCCGCAATCGCAATTAAAGCCGGGGCTGGCCGGGGCCGGCAATTCCGGCGCGGGGGCCGACTCAGGATGATTGATGATTATGGTAGGGCAACGTTACCGGGCTTGGCAAGGGGCAGGTGTCAGCAGGCCGGCACACTGTCGGCTTAAACCCGCGGCTTCGGGAATGCCGTTGGTTGCCCTCCCTAATTGACTCGCTGCGCCGTCCTGCCTAAAATCATGGCAATCACCGTCGGGCGGTCAATTTAACCCGCGTCCATGCCCCGTGGTCATAGTGCGGCGGTTTGGCTGCCTGCCGGTTTGCAATACGGTTTGTAATTCCAGGGTGAGGTGACGATATGCCGGAGCCGAGGATTATCCGCCCCAAAGACGCCCTTCCCCGCGATTTGGACCCTATGGGCCGCCGGGCGTTGCAGCTTTTCCGCGACACGGTGGGCGGCAACGACGTTGGCATCAACTACGGCGAATGGGAGCCTGGAGCATCCAACGGGCCCCACACCCGCACCAAGGACGAGCTAATCTTCGCGCTGCACGGCAAGGGAGAGGTTATCGTCGAGGGCGGCGAGACGTACCCGATGGAGCCATACACGTTCATTCATATACCGGCTGGAACGACCCACACCCACCGCAACGCGGGCAACGGGGTCTACATCCAGGTCAGCTTTGCCCCCGACGGGCCGTACACCGAATCTTAGTCCGCCGCAGCCGATTATCCAGCCCAATCGCGGGGAGAAGCGAGCCGCCAATGAGTTTTTGCGACGACATTGAAGCCAGGACCCTGGATATGCGGCGGGCTATCCTGTCCCACCCCTTCGTGGCCGGCGTGGGCGACGGCGCCCTGGACCTGGAGCGTTTCAAGCATTACGTCACCCAGGACTACGCCTACCTCATTGATTACAGCCGGGCGCTGGCGCTGGCATCGGCCCGGGCCACCGACCTGGACACCATGGGCTGGTTCGCCAGCCTGTTGGATGAGACTCTGAGCGTGGAAATGGACCTACACCGGGGTTACTGCGCCGAGTTCGGCATATCCCAAGAGGAGTTGGAGGCAACCGAGCCGGCGCCGACGACCATCGGATATACCAGCTACCTGCTGAAACTGGCCCACCAGGGAAGTTTTGGCGAGTTGGTGGCGGCTCTGCTGCCCTGCCAGTGGGGTTACTGGGAGATTGGCAGCCATCTGGCGGAACTGGGAGAACCGGCCGAGGCTCCGTTGTACTGCGCCTGGATCAGGATGTACACCGCCCCGGAGTTCGCAGAACTGGCCCACGACATGAGGGACCTGTGCGACCGCATCGCGGAGCAGGCCGGGCCGGCGGAGCGGACGGCAATGGCCGACGCTTACGTGACCAGCCTGCGCTTCGAGAATCTTTTCTGGGATATGAGCTACAACCTGGAACGCTGGCAATTGCATCCGGGAGAAGACGGCCGGGGATAGGGTCAGGTCTTGACCGCCCTGAAAATCAGGCAGGGGAAGGAGAAGTGGATGTCTCCGTCTCCGGTGGGTTGAATGTCAAAGGCAGCCTGGATTTCCGGGGGCGCGTTGAGGAAATCCCGCCGCAGCAAGACCACTCCGTCCGCATTGGTGGCGGTCCTTTCCACCCAACTGTTGAACTGCAAGTGGACACGGGCGTCCTCCTGCTCGGTTATTTCCAATCCCCGCTCGGCCAGCAAGTCCCGCATTGTCGACGCCTTCCAGTCGTTGACGTGGCTGAAGTCCCGGCGCAACTCCACGTCGTTGAGCCAGGCGGCGGCTTCGTCGTCTTCCGGCGCCGCCGTGTCGACCATGACCAGCGCTCCACCCGGCCGCAGCGCCCGGCGAATCTCGGAAAACGCCGCCGGCAAGTCGGTGAAATGATGGCCTGCGGCGCGGCAAGTAACCAGGTCCAGGGAGTCGTCGGCAAAGGGCAGATGCTCGGCTGCGTTCTGGCTGAGCAGCACGTTTTCCAGCCCGCGCTCCCGACCGATGCGCCGGGCTTGCTGCAGCATTGGCCGGGTCAGGTCGCTGGCGACAACCCGGTTAGTCCGGCCGGCCACGGCGAAGGCGGTGAACCCCGCCCCGGCGCCAAGGTCAACCGTCCATTGGTAGGGGCCGGTGGAGGCCAGGCGGGCGATGCCGTCCAGCCGGTCGTCGCTGACGTGGACCTGGCTGGCTGCATACGCCGGGGCTTGTGAACCGAACATCTGCTGGGATAACGTTTGAGCTAACGTTCCTTCCTGAGGCGCGCCGTCTTGGTTGGTGGCCATTCTGCTCCCCGTGTTCCCTGGAAAGGGCTGGAAATTCGCCCGGTATTGTGCGGTAGGCGGCCCGGAGTGTCAACCGGGGGCGTGTCTTTGGGCAGGGTCTTTCGATTCTCCGGAACAACCGCCGGCAGATATTTAATTCAACCGGGGGGCACGTTGGGGAATTCATCCCCCAAACCCCCTGAATTTATGGGTTCGATATACCGGTTTGGGGTCTGCCGTGGATTCACGGTACACGGAGCATCCAGCGGCTATCGAAAGCCCCTGTGTCTTTCGGAACTAGGGAGTAGGGCTGGTATTGCGCCGCCTGCTACTCTCCCACGGCGCCGAAGTTCATTGCCAGGATTGAAAAGTCGGCCACGTCGGTGATGCCGTCATGGTTGAAGTCGGCACTGCTGCCGGGTTCCCCCGAATCGTCGGCCATCCCGAAGGTGTCCTTCAGCATATCCAGGTCCTGGCGGTTGATGGCGTTATCTCCGTTGGCGTCGCCGTAGCTGACCGGCGGCACCGTCACGAGGACCAGGTTGGCAGTCGTGGAACCGGAACGGTTGGGGATTACTACACCTTCTATGGACTTTCCAAGGGCACGTTCTACCTTGACCCGAACATCCACAAGTCCCGGCGGGACCAGAGACGCGGGAATATCCGTCACACTAAACTCACCGTCGGCGTTCAGGACAATCAAGGCGAAACTTGCCACCGGCGCACCGGAACCGCCACGCCATTTCGGGACCGCGCCGGGTTCCCACAACGAGACCTGCGCCGTGGCGGGAAACGGCAGGGGCGTTTCGCTGCCGGTCAAACCGGGTTCCGCCCGGCCCAGGATTCCGGCGGTGGTAACCGGCCCGACCTTTACGGTGGCCAAGGGCACCAACACCGCGGGCCGTACCAACTCCGGCCTGCCGTCCATACCGGACACTACAATCTGGGCACCCGGCGGCGTGTCGGCGAGTTCCACAATCCCCGGAGTCAGCCCTTCCAAGTGTATGCGGCCCAGGAGCATCCCGTTGCCGGGAGCCCCCAGCAGGATGCCGGGCCACGGGCCGGGAGACTCCGTCCCGATCAGCGCTACCGAGTAGCCCAACTCCCCGACGGTGGCATCATAACGGTTCTGCACCGGGAAATAGCGAACCCCAGGAACATCACTCTCGGCCAGCAGGGAAAGCCCGTCCAAAACCAACCCGGCGCCGCCCTGCTCAAGGACCGGGACGCTCCCGGCGAGTTGGAGAGCTACGGCATTCCCGGAAAAACGCAAGTGGGTCTGCCACGCCAGAAGGCCGCCGGAATCGTCGCCTGACAACGCATCGGGGTTGCCATGCACGACCAAATCCAAGGCCGCAGTGCCGGCTACGGGGATGCTCAGGTTGCGCTGGCAGGGGATTACGTGGGCGCGGCAGACCGAGAGGGATATTTCCGGGGTGTCGGCATGGACGGCCAGAACCCAGCAGGCAGCCGACGCAACGGCCAGAATCAGCGCAACCGCCAACCAGCCCGGCCCGAGGCTGCGGCATGACGAGGTTGGCGGGGTTGACAAGTTGGCCGTCGGGACGATTGGACGCGAAAGTTAGTGGCTGGCGGCGTGAGAGTCGGCGGTATGGAACTCGTGGTCTTCGCAGGCGACCCACCGGGACCCGTCCTCGTAGACCTCTTTCTTCCAGATGGGGACGATTTCCTTGATGCGGTCCACGGCTTGGTGGCAGGCGAAAAAGGCTTCTTTCCGGTGGGGAGAAGCCACCGCGATGACCAGGCTAATGTGTCCGATATCCACCGTGCCGATGCGGTGGGCGATGGCGATGTCCTCAATGTCGAACTCGGCCTGAATTTCGCGGCGAACTTCCGCCATCTTCTTGACGGCCATCTCTTCGTAGGCTTCGTAGTCCAGCCGCACCACTCTCTTACCCTCAAAGGAGTCCCGGGTGGTGCCAAGAAAGGTTACCACCGCGCCATTGGAGTCCTGCCGGACCGAATCCGTGATGCGTTCCGGGTTCAGGGGGTCGTGAGTCAGTTCAATCATGGCGGGAACCTCCGCTAACGGGTGGGATGAGACAAACGTCGTCGCCCGGATGCAGCGGCTGCTCGGGGCCGGCGTAGTCGGCGTTGACCGCAACGACAATCTTAACGTCCGACGGGGCCAGACCGGGAAACTGCAATCGCACCGCGTCGGTCAGGTCGGCAACGGCGCCGCCGTCGGGGACGTCAATGCGGCAGCGGCTGCAACCGGCCCGCTCGCGATACAGGGCGAAGAAAGTAACGTCCAAAAGCATAGCTTGTTCTTTTCAGCCTTCCATTGGCCTGTCAAGGCCCAGTATACACAAGGGGATGCGGGCTGTCTGCCCGTTCCTACTACCCGTATCACGCCTGCCAACCATAGGGGTTGGCTGTGATGTTATGGTGGACCCGGGCCTGTTCGCTTTGCTCGTACGCCTCCTGCCGCTCGATAATGTCTTGAAGAACCTCCCGCTGCCGGCCGGTTTGCCATGGTGGAGCCTCTATCTCGACCCAAGCAGACCCGTTGTTCTCGATACAAACCCGGCCCAAGGTGTCGATCACCAGCCGGGGAGACCGGGCCGCGCCCCGGGGAACCCTGTCGCGGCTGAAATCAACGGCCTTGCTTTCCAGGATGTTCCCGTCCGGATCTGCGACAGTCAGCACATACCCGGCTTCTCCGCCTGCCCGGGATGGCAGCGGGGCAGAGACGAAGGGTTTGGCCGGGTTGAAGTTGATAACAAAATGCTGGTACGGTTGGTACTCGGCCGGCGGCGCTCCGGTCCCAGTGTCCCGCAGCGTCACCAGGGCCGGCAGACGGCTAACGTACAAGGGCCGAGGGTTCTCGTCCGCAAACATATAGCAGGCGCCCATGCTCAGCCCGGTCAACTCCGGGTCGGGGACTTCCTGGGGAACCACTTGTTCGGTGGCAACCACTTGGTCCCCGAAGGTTTCCGCCAGCCGGTCACGGATATAGGGCGACTTGGTGGGGCCCCCGGTGAGGAAGATGGAATGGAGGTCTTTGCGGAATGCTGCGGGCATATCACCCAATCGGCAAGATGGTATGCCCCCAATGGGAGATGCGCCGCCTTCCGACTTCCACAAGACCTTGGCGAAGATATACGCTTCCCGCATTGCCGCCAAAGACCAGCCTACAAACCGCCGTTTGGAAAGCACCTGTTCCAAGTCATCCCATGTGACTTTAGTGTTGGGGTCCACGTTCTGTTCCCGGTTATTGGGAGTCAGAGCTTCTTTGGCAATTCTCAAATCTCTTGGCGGGCCTTTATATCCCAACTTCTCAGTTAGAAACTCGTCGATGGTGACGCCTCCCAACGTCGGGTCACCTTGGGCTGCGTAAACGGTCATCCCGCCGTCGGTTCCCACCTCAGCTAGGGCGCAGTCAAAGGACCCACCGCCGACGTCATAAACCATGTAAGAACCTGGGTCGAGCTTGCCAAGCCGGTGGGCCAAGACCAGAAACAAGACCGGCTCCTAAACGACAGAGGAAACCTTGTTCTCCCCACCAAATTCAGACAGTATTTCCGCCAATTCTGAGCGGTATTCCAACCCGGCGTGTACGGGACAACCCGCCCGCCATTCGAACTCCCCTGTTATGTTGGCCCGCCGGAAGGCCTCGGACAGGATTAACCGCATTACTTCCTTGACCGGAAGCTCTTGGCCCAATGCTTCGACGCGCCGGGTCTCCTGGTTCCACCAGCAGGGCTTTGGGGTTCCCCTGGAATCCAGTTGCCACTTTACGTAGGGGTCGGAGGACAGCGCCCACCGCTTTATGTTGTGCACAACCACGGTGTCCGGTCCATCCTCGAGGATATTCGCATCCTCTCCCACAGTGGTTGTAACAGAACCGTCCGGTTGCCTCTGAAACGCGACGACTGCGGGCATGGTCGAGGCTCCGACTTCTCCTATCAAGCGGGATTCCGGTATCACGTCGGGACGGTTGGAGTCCCAAGTGGCTATACGAACGTTGGTGGTGCCGAAATCAACGCCTACTACCTGCATTAGTCAGCCTCCGAAAGTTGTACAACTCGGGCCTTGATAAGCACCCGGTCGCCGGTCAGTTTCCCCCGAACCAAGGCGCCGGGGGTACGAATGCGCACATTGGAATCATTGGAAGTCAGCCGGTCCGCTTGGTGTAACTTGGGGTTGTAGGGAACGATGTCGCCGATCATACCAAATTCCTCGGACCCACCGGCCCGCAACGCGAGGGCAAGTTTGACTTCCACGTTACGAAGGATGGAATCCGGGCTGTCCCGGTTCAAGCGAAGCGATTGCAAAGTTTCGGCTGTCACCATCAGCATATCTTGGCGGATATCCATCCTGGATTCCTCACGCTTCTCCGCAATTAGAGACCGGAGACCTGCAACGCGTTCCCTCAATCCCTCCGCCTCCCGCCGCATCTCCTCCAGATCGGCTTCGTAGGTTAGGCGCTGGTTTTCCAACTCCTGGGCGTGTTGGGCGCGCAGGTCGGCGATGTGCTGGCGGGCGCCGGACAGCAGGGCTGGCCAGACCAGGCCAATTCCATTATCCCCATGCTTTGCGACAGCTACGCCGATTTGTTGTGCCGCCTCATCAACCACCCGGCCATGCCCATCGGACAGCAGGAGAGACGCCATAACCAGCAGGTTGAGCCGCTCGGCTGGATTCTGCAAACCGGCGGCGTGGCGGCTGGCGGCAACGTAGTCTAGGACGGCCTGTCTGGACGCTGCCCGGTTCGCTGACCGCACGATCAAGTCATTGAAGATATGGAGACGGTCCCGGGGCCACAAGTTATCAAGAACACGGTCCAACTCGGCATGATACTGGAGCGGATTGCCTGCATGGAGAGCGGCGGTTGCCAGTTCCCTGGCCAGGGCTGCTCGTCCTGAACCAGATTCGTCTGGTACTTTATCCACCAATTCCCGTGCTGCGCCGGTGTCCTGAAACGCCTGCCACATCCCGGCCGTAAATTCGCGCCACCACGGGTCAGGCTCCCCAGGCAGTTCACCGGCCGCCAGCAGCATTGTCACCGACTCTTCCGAGAACTTGGCTACCTTAACCAGCTTGGGCAACAGTGCGCCAACCTGCGGCGACAAGCTCAGAACGGCATCCGGCTCGGAAAGTTCCCGGGACCGGATAAATCCCCGGCTCACCGCTTCCGCCCAGCCCGCTGCGGCCTGCGCCGTAGGGCTGCCCGACGCCAGGAACTCCCCGGCGCCCCACATCGTCCGGTGCATCGCGGGCTGAATGTCCCTCTTGGATAACTTCGCCAGGGCGTTGCACACCGGTTTGGTTGGTCTGGGACCGGGGGGCGGCCCGGGTACATCGGACAGCAACCACTTCTTCCAATCAGCCACCGACACGGTTTTCGTCTTTGCCTTCTTGACCGGAACAGGAAGGGAGTCCCAAGGCTCGGCGGGTATGGCATCCACGTTGGACAAGAGGGTGATATAGTTGTTCGTCTTAACGTTAAACCGTCGGGACTGCTTGACCGCCGGCAGCACCCGGCCCCACCAGGTTTTCCAGTTGAGGCCGCGAAACAAGCCTCCTTCCAACTTCTGTCTGATTTCAGTGGACTTGGCAGTTCGGCCCATAGAGTCCAAGGCCCAGGCCACCAGTTTGAGCGGGGCCTCGCTGGCCCACGATTCGACCGGGGCCAACTCGCTTGCTTCCAGGGTATTGAGCCGTGGGGCCGCTTCAACTTCTTGCAGTGTCATCTTTTTGTCCTGAATTTCAGCTTGAGACCTTATCATAGCAAACCGGCCGGGCGTTGGCATCGGCTGCCGGCGCTTGGCGGGGGCAATTGCGCTACGATTCCAAGTTGTTTCGCGATTGCGGCGCCCGCTTCTAGGCGGCTCCGGGCTGATGCGGTGTGTTACCATCACCAAGCGGAGAGACTGGGGGGAATCGGGGGACAACCCCGCGCAGGAGATCCCATGACGACAAAGCCCACCTACCAAATTATTACCGAAATCGACTATGACAGCCTGGAATTCGACCCAAACGAATGTGAGCCGCTGCCAGAGGGTATGGAACAAAACCCGATCATCCTGAGAATCATTCAAATGGTGGAAACGCACCTGAACACCTTGTATCCGCCGGAAAGCGTTTTCATCGACACCAACACTCCGATCTGCTACAACCCCGCCAACCTTAACAACCGGGCCGCCCCGGACCTGGGAGGCGGGGAAGCCGACCTGGTGCTGGAAGACGCCTCGCATAGCACCGCACGGAACGGCCTAGTAGTCCAACAGCATTGAATTGATGAGTAGCTGAGATCGGCGTGATTGCCCAGGATATGTCGATTGTTCCCTCTACCTTTGGGAGAGGGTTAGAGCCTGCCCCTGCGAAGGCAGGGGGTGAGGGCGTTCATCCCATCATTTCAAAACTGTTGGTCTACTAGTACCGTTTCCAGAAAGTCTTACAATCATAAGGGAGATCAGGTAGGCTTGAGTAAAATCCTTTAGTGAGGCCGTACCTGACATGCCTGTCTCCAAATACAAAGTCGAACTGACCCAATCCGAACGCTCCGCTCTGATTGAAACATCCGGCCGTGGCAAGCCGTTAGCCCGCACGGTAAAGCGGGCCCTTGCGCTGTTGAAAGCTGACGAAGGACTCTCAGACCGTGAGGCGGCTGAGGCGGTTTCGATCAGCGCCGCCACTGTTGCCAGAGTGCGCAGACGGTTCGCCGAGGAGGGAGTGGAAGCCGCAATCAACGACCGGCCACGGTCAGGCCGGGGGCGCAAGCTGAACGGCAGACAGGAGGCGCACCTCGTCGCCATCACGTGCAGCAATGCGCCCGAAGGACACGCGCACTGGACGCTCCAGCTACTTGCTGACCAGGTGGTGGCGATGGAGTTTGCCGGGAGCATCTCCCTGGAGACGGTGCGCCAGATACTCAAAAAAACGAACTCAAACCATGGAAGAAGAAAGAGTGGTGCATCCCCAAGGTGAGCGGGGAGTTCGTGGCCCGGATGGAGGATGTCCTGGACCTGTACCACGAAGACTACGACCCAGAGCGTCCCGTGGTGTGTTTCGACGAGACCTCCAAGCAGTTGATCGAGGACGTGAGGCCGCCCATCAAGGCCAAGCCCGGACGGGTGGAACGCTATGACACCGAGTACCAGCGAAACGGGACCCGGAACCTGTTCATGTTCTGTGAGCCGAAGGGAGGATGGAGACACGTCGAAGTGACCGGGCGCCGCACTGCTGTGGACTTCGCTCACCAGATGAAGTGGCTGGTGGACGAGGCATATCCTGACGCCACAGTGATCAGGCTGGTGTTGGACAATCTCAATACCCACAAGCTGGGCTCGCTCTACGAAGCATTTGGAGCGTCCGAAGCGCGTCGTATAGCCAAGCGCCTGGAGTTTCACCACACTCCCACCCATGGAAGCTGGCTGAACATGGCCGAGATCGAGTTGAGCGTCTTCAGCAGACAGTGTCTGAACCGCCGGGTCGGCGATGAAGCGCTGCTGAGACGGGAGGTCGCCGCGCTCGAACGCGAGCGCAACGATGCTGGCGCCGTCATAGACTGGCGGTTCTCCACTCAGGATGCCCGCAGTAAACTCCAACATATCTATCCATCAGGATTAAATTGAAACGGTACTAGCCTACTTCCTCTCCGATGTGGTGGAATAGTTGGACCTGCCGGCCATCATGAGTTGCTATCAGAGCGAAGAGCGGGGAGACCTACCATCCCCGGATGCTGGTCAAGGCGCTGCGTTACGGTTACTGCATCCAGGGGGGCTTCCAACTTGAGGATTGCCCAGCGTTTCCAGGCGGAGATCGCCTTCCGGGTGATGGCGACCAACAACAGGCCCGACTTCCGTACCATCTCGAACTTCCGCACGGAGAACTTGGGAGAATTGTCCAGCCTGTTCGTTCAGGCGTTGGAGCTATGCCGTAAAGCGGACCTGAATAAGACCGATATTGCGCTCAGACCAACGCCGGAAAATACTTGAGTGGAGTGTCATTCACTCCCCTCAACGGATCTTAAGTCCGTTGCGCCTACCATTCCGACACCCCGGCAATGCTCAATACCAAGCACGATTTCAGAAACTATCCGGACAACTCATTCCCATTTGGACGTTCCCAAACACCACGCAACCCGGTTGTGATCAAGAATGAACAACCCCACATTAGCGAAATCCATGAGCGGCGGCAAGGGCAGACTTGAGCCAGGGTCTTTTAATTGACCAAGAAAACCATTGGTTGACGGGGCACGTTGGGGGATTCATCCCCCAAACCCCCTGAATTTAGGGAGATTCGATGTACTTGCCAGAACTTGCCGGATGATTCGCCGTGAACGGACAATTAAAAGACCCTGAGACTTGAGCCACGATATCCTGAACGTGGGCAGGAATGACGACGAATCGGGCGTCAGATTCAAAGTAACGCCAACACAGCCGGAGAATACCCATCCGGTCTGCGTTGACGCTTGGAATTGGGCTGGCATACAATTTCGGCGGATGCCAGCCATCCTACCCTCTTCTCTGCCACAGGTTGATATGAACGGAAACCAGATTCGGGACTCATTCATCCGGTTTTTCGAAGCCAGGGGCCACCAACACATGCCCAGCGCCTCGTTGATTCCGGCGGGCGACCCCACCCTGCTGTTCACCAGCGCCGGCATGGTGCCTTTCAAGCCCTTCTTCATGGGCGAGCAGACGCCGCCGTCCCGCCGCCTGACCAGCCACCAGAAGAGCTTCCGCACCACCGACATTGACGAGGTGGGCGACCACAAACACCTGACCTTCTTCGAGATGCTGGGCAACTTCAGCATCGGGGACTACTTCAAGAACGATGCCGCCGCCTTCGCCTGGGAGTTGATGACCGGCCTGTTCCAACTGCCGCCGGAACGCCTCTACGTGACCATCCACCTGGACGACGACGAGGCTTTCCGCATCTGGCGCGACGACATCGGCGTACCGGTGGAGCGCATCTACCGCTACGGCGACTCGGATAACTGGTGGGGCCCGGCAGGCACGGAAGGCCCCACCGGCCCCTGCTCGGAACTCCATTACGACGGCGGGTCCGAAAAGGGCTGCGGGCCAATGGTCGAACCCGATGCCCTGACCTCCCAATTCCTGCGGGAGCGGGACGGCGCGGAGCCTGCGCCGCCGCCGGGCTGCCACCCCAACTGCGACTGCGAGCGGTTCGTTGAGATGTGGAACCTGGTGTTCATGCAGTTCTACCAAGACCCGGAGCGCAACCGGACGCCCCTGCCGGCCCCCAGCGTGGACACGGGCATGGGCCTGGAGCGGGCCGCCGCGGTCTTGCAAGGTAAGCCCAACGTTTACGAGACCGACCTGTTCGCGCCCATCGTCGCCAAGGTCTGCGAGCTTACCGGCAAGTCGTATGGCGCGGATGCCGAGACGGACTTCGCCATCCGTGTCGTCGCGGAACACTCCCGCGCCGCCTGCTTCCTGATTGGTGATGGGGTGGCGCCTGGCAACGAGGGCCGGGGCTACGTCCTGCGGCGGGTCATCCGGCGGGGCATCCGCTACGGCCGCCGCCTGGGTCTCACCGGGTCATTCATGGCCGACGTCAGCCAGGTCGTCCTGCGCCACTTCTGGGACGTATACCCGGAGTTGCGGGAGAACGAGGCGTTCATTCTGCGGGTAGTTGGTTTGGAAGAGGAGCGGTTCGGGACGGCTCTTGATACCGGAACGCCAATTCTGGAGGAATGGCTAATTCCCCTTTACAAGAAGAGGGAGGAGGCTTTCACCGAATGGGATTCTTCGGTTTCCCGTGCTGCTAATCAGGTTATTACAGATATTTCTAATCGCCAGATACTCAGTGTACAGCAAAATATCGCACCTGGATTAACCATAATTCGTGGTAATCTGAGGGCAATCTGGGAAGAAACGGCTAGCTCGGCAAATCAACGATTTGGGAATATGCTGTCGACCATTGGCAGGGTTGAAGACGAAAACCACCAAAAATTGCATGATCTAGTATACGAGGTTGAAGTCCCCGCCGAAGGTGACGTTGAGCAAGCCCTTGTCGTGTATGGGAATCAATTAAAGGAAACTGCTCGTACATTGTCCGGTCGTACCCTATTCATCCTCTACGACACCTACGGCTTTCACCCGGAGCTTACCGCCGAAATCTCCCGGGAGCACGGGCTACAGGTGGATATGGAAGGGTTCGAGAAGGAAATGGATGCCCATCGGGAGCAAGCCCGCTCCGCCGGGGCGTTTACCGGCAGCATGGAGATGCACACCGCCTACGAAAACCTGGGCGTGGAGCAGAGCCGGTTTGTCGGGTATGACCAGCTGCGGCAGGAGTCGGTGGTCGCCGCAATCCTGATCACCGTCGGAGAGAACGATGGGCAGGCCGAGGCGGTGGGTCACGCCACTCAAGGACAGCAAGTAGAGGTGGTGCTGCAATCCACGCCCTTCTACGCCGAGAGCGGAGGACAGGTCGGAGACCAGGGAACGATAACCGGCCCCAACGGGGCGGTGCGGGTGGAACAAACCCACAGCCCGGTGGCCGGCATGGTGGTGCATCGGGGCGTCGTCGAGCGGGGAGACATCGCGCTGGGCGACGCCGTTACCGCCCAGGTCAACCCATCCCGGCGGCTGGACGCGGCCCGCAATCACAGCGGGACGCACCTGCTCCACGCCGCGCTGCGGGCGACGCTGGGCGCCCATGTCCGGCAGGCCGGCTCGCTGGTTGCCCCCGACCGGCTGCGCTTCGACTTCAGCCATGTCAGCGCCCTGTCCCGGGACGAACTGCTGTCGGTGCAGGGGTTGGCCAACGAGAAGGTGCGGGGCAACCTGGGCGTTTCGGTCCATGAGACGTCCTACGCCGAGGCGGTGCGGCAGGGCGCGCTGGCCTTCTTCGGCGACCGCTACGGCGACGTCGTCCGGGTGGTCACCATGTCCAACGGCGAGGCGTTCAGCGTTGAGGTCTGCGGCGGCACCCATGTCGCGGCCACCGGCGAGGTTGGGACTCTGCTGGTATTGGGCGAGTCCAGCATCGGCGGCGGGATGCGCCGCATCGAGGCGATAACCGGCCGCGCCGCCGAGCGGTTGTTCGTGGAACAGTCGGCCCGGTTGGAGGCGTTGTCCCAGAAGCTGCAAACGCCGGTGGCGGACCTGGAAACCCGCTTGGACAGCTTCCTGCAGGACAGCGAAGACCTCCGGCGGCGGCTGGCCGTCCTGGAACGGGGCGCGCTGCGGGCGGAAGCGGACGCTCTGCTGGGCCGGGTGGCCGAAGTTGAGGGGGTGAAGGTGGTGGCCGGCCGGACATCCGCCGGCAGCCCGGAAGCCATGCGGGAAATGGGAGACTACCTGAAGGCCAAGCTGGGCAGCGTGGTGGTGGCGCTGGGCGCGGTGGTCAACGGGAACCCGCTGTTCGTCACCATGGTCACGCCCGACCTGACGGCCAAGGGACTGCACGCAGGCAACATCGCCCGGGACACGGCCCGGGTGGTTGGCGGCGGCGGCGGCGGTCAGCCGGAAATGGCCCAGGCCGGCGGGCGGCAGGCGGACAAGCTGGACGAGGCCCTGAACGGCGTGGCCGGTCTGGTCCGTGCGGGGCTGAGACACTGAACCAACCGGGGGCGCCGCCGGTCCGGCTGATGGCCCTGGACTTGGGCGAGAGGCGGATTGGACTGGCCGTAAGTTACGGCGAGGGTACGCCGGTGCTTCCCGCCGGGCACCTCGTCCGGGGAAACCTGCAAGCCGACATTTCCCAAGTCCTGGAACAGGCCCAACGGCGGGGCATTGATGCGCTGGTGGTGGGGTTGCCGCTAACCCTCTCCGGCGAGGTTGGAATCCAGGCCAGGCGCGCCCAGGGTTTCGTGCGGGCGGTGCGGAAACGGGCATCTCTGCCGGTCTACACCGTGGATGAGACGTTCACCACGGTTGAGGCTGAGGGCTTGCTGCGGGAGGGGGGAAGCCAGCCATCCCGGGACCGGGGAACGGTGGACTCGGTGGCTGCGGCGCTAATCCTGCAACGGTTTTTGGACCACCAGGGCCAATCCGGTTAGAGGGGCGTCCGCAGGAAGTCCTGGGACACGAGGGACATGCTCTCCAGGTCCCAGTCGAAGGTCAGGGCCACCGAGGTTGGCGACGTGGCCCCCAGCAGCCGCTTGCCGTGCTGCGCCACTACGCTTTCCGCCCCTCGGAAGTCCAGGTCGGCCCGCTCAATGCCGGAACGGTTGCAGACAATCACCGGCAGACCGGTGTCCTCGCTGCGCTGCTCCCACTCGCCGTCGGGGCCGCATCCGCCGGGACCCCAGGACGCGGGCGACACCAGGATTTCGGCGCCGTTCTCCTTGAGCAGTTGCGGGACATCGTTCTTGTAGCAGTCGGCGCAGACCAGTACGCCCACCTGAACGCCGTCGCATTCGATGGGGTCGCAGGTTTCGCCGGGGCTGGACCAGGCTTCGGGGCCGCGCAGGGTCTTCACCTTGCGGTGGTGGCCGGTCACCCTGCCCTTCCGGTCGATGACGAACACCGTGTTGAACATATTGCCGGTTTCCGGGTCCCGCTCCGGGTGGGCCAGGAACACGGTCATGGACCACTGCTCCACCAAGCGGCAAAACCCTTCCATCCAAGGGTCGGGTTGGGGCAGAATCCAGTCGGTGCCGATTTTGTCCGCGAACAAGTAGCCGGGGATGCACAACTCCGGGGTCACCGCCCAATCCGAGCCTAAATCGGCGGCAACCTTGGCGGCGGACTCGACCATCCGGCGGTTATGCTCTATGTCTCCAAGTACCGGAGCCAGGTGCAACAGGGTAATACGCAAGTTTTTCATCAGCAAACCGTTTCGGCCGGAGCGTTGGGGCCGCGGTGATGAGAATTATGGAAGCCAGCCCATTATAGCATTGCCAGGCCGCCCCCGCCCCTTGACGCCGGCAATAGGGAGAGTCAGAATAATATCCAAGGGTTCGGCAATGGCGGTATGCAAGGGATTCCATTGCGTATGCTGCCATTCTAGCCAACCGTCCTCTTTGCCCGGTGGTGTAGCGGTAGCACGTCAGCCTTTGGAGCTGTAAGCCCTGGTTCGAACCCAGGCCGGGCAGCCACTTCGCAACGCCTCGGGCTGGTTTGCCCCCTGAGCAGCCGTCACACATCCGCCCGGCTCCCGCCATTTCGGGCTTGCTATTTGCCGGGAGCCTGGATTTGCCCCCAAAGGTTCGTGAACTGATTTCTGACTTGGAGCGGTCGGGGTTTGTCAACCGCGGTGGCAGGGGAAACCATCGGAACTTTGTCCATCCAAACGTCATAAGGTAACTGTTCAGACTTGGTGAGTCCAATTGACCGAGGGGCGTTCGCAAACCGCCAGCCTGAGCGTCAACAACAGGAATGAACCCGCCAATTCTCGGCGGTCAGACACTCGGATCCCCTCAAGTCTGAACAGTTACGTCATAAGGCCTGTCACGATATCAGGTAATCTGGGTAATGAGGCGAAAAACTGCCAAGTCCGTGCCGTCAGGACCGCGATTGAGGAGTCCAACAATGAAAGACAGCGCCCGATACGTGAAAATAATTGAGTGGTCCGAAGATGACCAGTGTTACGTGGGCAGCGCTCCGGGGCTGATATACGGTGGGTGTCATGGGGCCGACGAGGGGCGGGTGTTCCAGGAACTTTGCCAGATCGTAGACGAGGCAATTGAGTTGTATCGGATAGACGGCAAGCCATTGCCACCGGCCACCTCCGGGCGCGACCTGGCCAACAGGCTGGAGACTCTCGTTTAGCGCTGCCGCGTCAAACGTTCAACTTCCGGCTGGCCTTAACGCAATTGCCGGCTCATGGCCAAATGCGATCGTCCTGTCGGCAACGGCGGTTCCCGTTGACCCTCAACCGGCGCCGGGTTATAGTATCGGTCAATGCAGGTTGCGGTGCGACGGACGCCCCGCGGAGATTGCTAGCGATGTTTGCCCTGATTTTGGCCGGTGGAAAGGGGGAGAGGCTCCGGCCTCTGACCGACTCCATGCCCAAGCCGATGGTGCCGGTGGGCGGCCAACCGATTTTGCGCCACCAGATAAACTGGCTGAAACAGGTTGGCGTGACCGATGTGGTGTTTCTGGCCGGGTACCGCTGGCAGGACATCCAGGACTACTTTGGGGACGGCAGCGGCTTCGGGGTACGAACCCATTACAGCCTTGAAGAGTCGCCTCTGGGCCGGGGCGGGGCCATCAAGCAGGGGTTTTCCCTGGTGCCCGAAGAAGAGGAGTCGGTGATGGTCCTGAACGGGGACATCATCACCGCCCAGGCTCCCGGCGAGGTATTACAGGACTACCGCGCCCACCGGGACGGCAATCCCGGCCACATGGCGACCATTATGGTGGTGCCAATGGTCAGTCCCTACGGCTTGGTGGACACCGAGACTGACGGCCGGGTGTCGGGTTTTCGGGAAAAGGCCGAACTGCCCTACTGGATTAACGCCGGCGTCTACGTTTTTAATCGCGCCATCGCGCCCCAGTTGCCCGACCTGGGAGACCACGAGACCGAGACCTTCCCCGGCCTGGCCGCCTCCGGCGGAATCTCGGCGGTGAAGTCCCGGGAATTCTGGCGCAGCGTGGACTCGTTCAAGGACCTTCGAGAAGCGGAAGAATTTGTGCTGGGATCGGCATAGCCGCCGTCGGCCATCCCAACGGGGTTGTCAACGTCAATGTCAACTAAAGCCACGCAGCCTGAAACGTGCAGAACTCCGACTCCCTGAACGAGTTGGTACAGGCCGCCGCCCAAATTAAGGCCAACATCGGGCGGGTGCTGGTGGGGAAGGAAGACGCCGTCGAGCTAATCCTGGCGGCGGTCCTCAGCGGCGGGCACATCCTCATTGAAGACGTCCCCGGCATTGGCAAGACCACCCTGGCCCGCTCGCTGGCCAATTCCCTTGACTGCGTTTTCAAGCGGATTCAATGCACCCCCGACCTGATGCCGTCGGACATCACCGGCATTCACTTCTACAATCAGAAGACCAGCGAGTTTGAGTTCCGGGCCGGGCCGATCATCGCCCAGGTAGTGCTGGCCGACGAGATTAACCGGGCCACCCCCAGGACCCAATCGGCCCTGCTGGAAGCCATGGCCGAGCGGCAGGTGACCATCGACGAAACCACCTTCCCGCTGCCGGCCCCCTTCCTGGTTATCGCCACCCAGAACCCCATCGAGCTGGAGGGAACATTCCCGCTGCCGGAGGCGCAGCTTGACCGTTTCATGCTGCGGATACGGTTGGGCTACCCCGAAGAACCCGAAGAAGAGGAGATGCTGGTCCGGTTCGAAAACTCCGACCCCCTGGGGTCGCTGCAGCCGGTGAGCGCGGCGCAGGATGTGGTGGGGTTCCAGGAAGTAGTGCAGCGGATTTACGTTGACCCGGTGCTGCGGACCTACCTGGTGAGGATTGTCCAGGCAACCCGGCATCATGCAGAACTGGAACTTGGCGCCAGCCCCCGGGCCAGCATCGGCCTTTACCGGGCCTGCCAGGCGTTGTCGGCCATTCGCGGGCGGGAATACGTCACCCCGGACGAGATAAAGTTCCTCGCCCCCTACGCCCTCTCCCACCGGATTATCCTGAAGGGCCAGGCGCGGCTGCGTGAGCGCACCACCGAGTCCATCATTGGCGAGATTCTCAACCAGGTGGAAGTCCCCGTCTAGCCGGCAGGGGGGCGAATGCTTAACGACCTCTGGCTGCTGGTTAGCGGAATCCTCATCCTCATTGGCCTGCTGGCCAGCCAGGGGCTGCTGATTGTCGTCGGTTCCCTGGTCGTTATCATCTGGCTGCTGACCAAGGTGTGGAACCGTTACGCCTTCGAAGACGTGACCCACAGCCGCACCGTCTCCCAGGGCCGGGCGTTCATCGGCGACCAGGTTGAGTACACTGTCAGCCTGTCCAACGAGAAAATCATCCCGCTGATTTGGGTGGACATTCAGGACAATTTTCCGGAGGACCTGGAGCTGCACGGCGCTCAACTCCGGGGGAGCATCGGCGAGGGCACCCGATCGCACCGCATCACCACGTCGCTGCTGCCCTACCAGCGGGTTTCCTGGAAGTACACCATGCGCTGCACCGCCCGCGGCTATCACCGCATCGGGCCGGCGCGGCTGCGCAGCGGGGACATTTTCGGTTTTTCCGCCGCCGAACATTACATGACCAACCTGGACCACATCATGGTCTACCCGCGGGTTCTGCCGCTGCAAGACCTGATTCTGCCCGCCGAACATCCGTTGGGCGAGATGAAAGGCCCCCAGCCGATTTACGAGGACCAGAGCCGGTTTGTCGGCCTGCGGGACTACCAGCCCACCGACCCCATGAAGCGCATCGACTGGAAGGCCACGGCCCGGCGCGCGGAACTTCAGACCAAGATTTTCGAGCCGGTGGTGTCCCTGGAGGTGCTGGTTGCCTTGAACGCCACCACTGGGGAACACGCCTGGCAGGGCAGCAACCGGCGTCTGTTCGAGCGGTCCGTGACGGTGGCCGCATCAGTCGCCAACTACTGCGCCGAGCGGGGTTACAACTTCGGGCTGATCAGCAACTCGGTGGCGGTATATTCCGGGAAATGGATTAACGTCCCGCTGAGCGGGGCCGAGTCCCAACTGGGGCTGGTGCTGGAAGCGCTGGCGCTGGCCGGGTCCTACGCGGTTGCGTCGCTGCCCGACGTGCTGCGGGCCGAGCGGGGGTCCTTCCGGCCCGGCTCCACGGTGGCGCTGGTAACGTCGTTGATGACCGCCGGCCTTCTGGACGAAATCTCCGGGTTGAGGACGAGGGGATACCGGGTGATTGTGTTCTATTCCGGGGACGGCGGGCCACGGGTGAACATGGGAAACATTCCGGTGCATCTGATGGGGCGGGCGCTGGAGGCCGTGGAACGGGAAGCGGCGGATGCGGATAAGGAGACGGTGGAGACTCCATGACCAGATTCTGGCGGAATATGTCGCTGACGGCGGTGACGCTGTTCCTGGAAGGGTGCGTCTTCTATATGCTGTTCAGCGTCGTAACTGCGCTGCTCCAACTGCCCGACGCGCGGGTCCCCTTTTACCTGGCGCTCCTGACCCTGGCCTGGTCATACGCTCTGTCCCTTTACTTGCAGACCACCCGGTTTTCCCTGAACCTGAAGGGCGCGCTGGGGTTGGGGGCCAGCCTGATTTCGCTGGTGATGATTTCCAACATAATGACCGGCTCCGGGTGGATACCGATGTCGGCGATAGTTACCCGCGACCTGACGGCGGCTGCCACCGTGGTGGTGGGCTTTGCCAGCCTGGTCGTCTTGTGGTGGCGCGGCGCGGGCGTGGCCCAGGACGAGGTGTCGCTGGATACGATCCGGGGCATTTTCCAGTGGGGCATGGCGGTGGTCTTTGGCGCCGTGCTGATTGACGCCATATCGTCCCAGGACATCGTTAACGGGTTCCTGGTCCTGGGGTTTTTCGCCGCGGGCCTGGTTGGACTGTCCATGGCCCGTTTCGCGTCGGAAGCCGGGGACTCGCAGGCCATGTCCAAAGACTGGCTGATTCCAATTGGGGTCACGGTGGGGGGAGTCCTGGCGCTGGTGCTGCTGCTGAGCTTGCTGGGGATGGGCGGCCTGGACGACGTGACCCGCGGGCTGTTCCGCATGATTGGGACTGCGGGGCTGTGGGTGCTCAAGCCGGTCCTGCTGGGGCTGGGTTATATTGCGGCGGCGCTGGCAATGTTCATCAACTGGCTCGCCAGCATGTTCGGCGGCGGCGACCTCAGCTCGCTGGACGATGCGCAGCGGCAGATTCAGGAATTTCACGACAGCCTGCGGGAAAACGAACTGCAAGGCCCGCCGGCGCTGCTGGTTGCCCTGCTGAAGTGGGGAGCCTTCCTGATTGCGTCGGCGATTGTCGGGTGGGTGCTGTTCCGGTTGTTCCGGTTCCGGCGGTTCCTGCGCTCCCACGGCGATGTGGAAGAAACCCGGGAATCTCTGTTCAGTTGGGAGCGGGCCAATCAGGACCTGGTATCCATCATCGGCGGATGGTGGAACAACCTGGTGCGGGCCGCCGGCGGAGACAGCCAAAAGCGGCCGGAACCCACCAACCCACGGGAGGTATACCACAGCTTTCTGGCCTTGTCGGGCGAAATCGGCCACCCCAAGCCGGAGGAACAGACGCCCCGGGAACACCAGAGCGTCGTGACCCCGCCGCTGCCGGAGCGGCCGGTGTCCAACATAGTTGACGGGTTTCAGTCAGCCCACTATGGCGGGCAGGATGCAGGCGAAGCCCAGATGCAAGGGCTGCTGCGGGACTGGTCCGGGCTGAATCAGTACGTGACCGAGATGCAGAAACCTGCGGAAACTTCGCCGGGAGGCGCTCCCGGCGAAGACCGGCCCAATGAACCACCGGGGAACATACCACCGGGGGAAGTGCCGCCGGGGAACATACCACCGGGGGAAGTGCCGCCGGGGAACATACCACCGGGGGAAGTGCCGCCGGGGAACATACCACCGGGGGATATACCACCGCGGTAAGAGACCCGGCAGCTAACGAAACTCCGGCATAACCTGCTGGCTGATGGTTTCCATTAGCTGGGCAATCACCGCCGCGTCCCCGGTGCCCAACGCCAGGACTACGTGCTCAACGCCGGCGTCCGCGTAAGCCTGGATGCCGGCGACCATGCCGGCCACGCTGTCCCCGCTGACGCCGGCGCCCCGGCCGGCGGTCCGGGAGTTGCCGGGAACTCCGGGCGCCACCACTTCGACCCGCGCCGACCAGGTTAGCGTTTCCGGCTCGCGCCCGGCAGCCTGGGCCAACTCCTGAATTTCCCGGCGGCCGGCGCTGTAGGTTTCCGGGTCTATCCCGGAGGGATGCCAGCCGTCTCCCAACGTCGCTGCCCGCCGCAGTGCGCCGGGGCTGGAGCCGCCAATCCAAAGCGGGATGTGGGGCTGCTGCACCGGCTTGGGAGAGAATTTCAGGTCTTCAAAATTCCAGCGGCGGCTATGGTACACCGGGTCTTCGCTGGTCCACAACTCCTTCATTATGCGGATGCTTTCGTTGGTCATCGAACCCCGCTGGCGCAGGGAGATTCCCAGGGCGGCGAACTCTTCCGTCATCGCGCCCACGCCGACGCCCAGGGTTACCCGGCCGCCGGACATCTGGTCCAGCGTGGCGGCGTACTTGGCCAGTTCAACCGGGTTGTGGTAGGGAAGCACCAGCACCGAAGTCCCCAGCGCCACCCTTTCGGTGGTGGCGGACAGGTGGGACAGCACGGCCAAGGGATGGTAGTAGGGCTTATCGTCCAGCCGCTGGCGAATGTACCCGTTGTTGAACAGGTGGTCCATGACCCAAACCGAGTCGTAGCCCTGTTCTTCGGCCAGCGGACCGAAGGCCAGCATCTGTTTCGGGTCTTCGAGGCCCCAGTTGTTGGGGATGGTTATGCCGAACTGCATGGCGCGCCCTCAACTTGTGTGGATTCCTGCCTTCGCAGGAATGACGGGGTGGATGTTCGGGAATTGACGTTCTGGTCCGGGCGGGTTCGGGTTAACCCGTCTTGATGGCCTGGACCAGCCGGGCGGTCTCGATGGCGGCGGATGCGGCGTTGCTGCCCAGGTTGCCGGACTTGCCCCCGGCCCGGTTGATGGCCTGCTCCATGTTTTCGGTGGTCAGCACGCCGAATATAGTTGGGACTCCCGTTTCCCGGCCCACAGCGCTGATGCCGGCGGCGGCCTGGCCGGCAACCATTTCGTAATGGTCGGTCTCGCCCCGAATGACGGCGCCCAGGCAGATGACGGCGTCGTATTGCCCGGTCTGACACAGTGTCTTGGCAACCACCGGCAGCTCAAAGGAACCCGGCACCCAGGAAAGCACGATGTCTTCGTCGTTGACCCCGTGGCGGCTCAGGGTGTCGGTGGCCCCTTCCAGCAGGCGGCGGGTGACGAACTCGTTGAACCTGGCCACGACCACCGCCACCCGCAGGCCCTTGCCGTCCATGTCCGACTGTAGTTCTTTGGGCACGTTGTCTTCTCCTGGAGAGTTTTATCCGGAAAGTTGTATCCGCCGGTCGCACGGTCCCCGTAATGCAGTCAACCCGCCGGATTGCGCCCGTCAGCAACTCCGGTTGGCTGCCCTGCGTTGGATTGCAGACCGGACCCGGCGCGCCGGGAATCACTGGCAGTTTACACGGCGGGGGCCGTATTATCCAGCGTTGTCCAGCATATCGCGGATGGTGAACATACGCTGGAACAGGGTGAAACAGGACACGGCGGCGATGGCCAGCAGCACCCATACTATGATGGGAGCGCCGATAAGTCCGTCAACAATCAGGCCGGCGCCCAGGATAACCACCCGCTCGGTGCGGGTCATCAGGCCGGAGCGGGTAAAGGCTCCCAATCCCTCGCCCCGGGCGCGCAGGTAGCTGACGCCCTGGGAGAATATCAGCGCCAGCAGCAGCACGGTGACGAAGAACACTAGGAAGCGGTCAGTGAAGCCGGCGTGGAGCCCGTAAACGGCCATGCCGACGAAAAGGGCGGCTTCGCCCAGACGGTCGAACACCGAGTCCAGCAGCGCGCCGAAGGAACTGACCTTGCCGGTCAACCGGGCCAGGGCGCCGTCGAAAAGGTCCAGCCCGCCGCCGGCCAGGAAGACAATCCCGCCCAGCGCCAGCCAGCCGTAGGCCACCAGGACCGCCCCGGCCACGCAAACGGCAAAACCCAGCAGGGTAATGGCGTGGGGGGAAACTCCCAAGGCCCGGAACAGGCGCGCCCCGGGCAGCTCCAGGTATTGGAGCATGGCAGCCCTAAACTGCTCTCTTCCGGGCACCTTCATCCAGACTCCAACCTTGTTGTACTGATTCACGGACCTCGTAATAGTAGTCCTGCACCCGGAGGGCCACCGTCTCCCAGCGGTACGCCTCGGCGGTGCGCCGTCCCTGTTCGCCCATACGCCGCCGCAGGTCCGGGTTGTTGGCCAGGTAGGCCAGGTTTTGCGACAAGGTATGGGAGTCGCCTTTGGGGAACAGCAGCCCCTGCTTGCCGTGGGTGACTACATCCTGGTAGCCCTCGATGTCCGAGGCCACAACGGGCTTTCCGGCAGCCATTGCCTCCAGCAGAACAATACCGAAGCTCTCGGCCCCGGTGGCCGGGAAGCAGCAGATGTCGGCGGTGGCGTAGTAGCGCGCCAAGTCTTCGTATGATACCCGCCCGGTCATCACCACGTCCTGGGGGTTGCGGGCGCTGAGAATGCGGTGGGATTCCTTGTCCGGGTTCCCCGGGCCTACCACGAGCAGCCGAGTGTTGGGCACTTCCCACCGCAGGCGGCTGTATGCCTCCAACAGGTGCTTCAGGCCCTTCCGCTTCTCTAGCCGTCCCACGAACAGGATGTTGATTTTGCCGTCCCGGTACTGGGGCCACGGTTCCGGGCCGTTGGCGAAGTGGTCAACGTCGATGCCGTTGGGAATGATTTCGTAGTGGCGGGGGAAGAAGTTATTGACGTAACGCCTCGCCACCGGCGAAACGGCGATGCTGCCGTGGAGCCGGGAGTGCCACCTTTTCACAATGGGATGGCTCAGCCGGTAGAGGTGCGGCCGGTTGCAGTAGGCATGGAAGGTGCCGATGTTGACCGCGTTGGAGACCTCAAGAACGCAGAGGGGCAACACCGGAGCCAGCGGTTCGTGAAGGTGGATAATGTCGAAGGACTCTTGCTCCAGGAGCGCGCGGATACGGCGGCAGAGCCACCAGGAGAGGGATACCCGGGCCACCGAGCCGCCGCTGGGCACCGGCACCGAGCGTCCCAGGGGTATGAACGAGGGTCCATCGGCATCATGGCGGGAGGGCGAGTGCGGCGCCAACACCTGCACTTCATGGCCCAACCGGACCAACTCTTTCCCCAACTGGGACACATGGGCGGTTACGCCCCCGGGCCAAGTGAAATCGTAGGGCGAGACCATTGCTATTTTCAAGCGGTCCAAACACCCACTCCGTTTACACCGTCTTGGCAGCCGCCAGTGTGTCTAACCCTCAGGTTGGATACCCGGGCCGGAAACGCCGTTACCCGCGATAAAGTCTTCCACCATCACGCGGGCGGTATCGTCGGTGTACTGCACCGGGGGAGACTTCATAAAGTAGGCGCTGGGGCCTTCAATAGCGCCGGCTTCGCCCCGGTCCAGAGCCAGCTTGAGGCACCGGACGGCGTCCACCACAACGCCGGCGGAGTTGGGGCTGTCCCAGACTTCCAGCTTGGTTTCGATGTTGACCGGCGCTCCTCCGAAGAGTGTGCCCTCCATGCGGATGTAGCACCATTTCCGGTCCTGGAGCCAGGGTACGTGGTCGCTGGGGCCGATGTGAACGTGGTCGGGTTCCACCGGAATGTCCATCTGGGAGGTTACGGCGCCGGTCTTGGAAATTTTCTTGGAGACCAGCCGTTCCCGCTCCAGCATATTGAGGAAGTCGGTGTTGCCGCCGAAGTTCAACTGGTAGGTGTTGTCGATGGTGGCCCCCCGGTCTTCGAACAGCCGGGTCAGGATGCGGTGGAGAATGGTTGCGCCCACCTGGGACTTGATGTCGTCGCCGATGATGGGCAGGCCCCGCTCTTCGAAGCGGGTGCGCCAGTAATCTTCCTTGGCGATGAACACGGGGATGCAGTTGATGAAACCGCAGCGGGCGTCGAGCACCTGCTCCACGTACCACTTGGTGGCCATTTCGCTGCCCACGGGCAGGTAGTTGATTACTACGTCAACTTCCCGCTCCTTCAGGATGCCGGAGATGTTGTCGGTGGAGTGGGCCGACTTGCGGACCAGATGAGAGACGTACTTACCCACGCCGTCGTGGGTCATCCCCCGTTCCACCTTAACCCCGGTGTGGGGAACTTCAGAGAACTTGAGGGTGTTGTTGGGCTGGGTAAAAATGGCCTCGGAAAGGTCTTTGCCGACCTTGTTTTCATCAATGTCGAATGCTGCTACGACTTCAATGTCCTCGATGCGGTATTCGCCAATCCTGTTGTGCATCACGCCGGGGACTTCTTCGTCCTCCGGTAACTCGACGTACTTGTGGATGCCCTGGACGAGGGATGAGGCACAGTTGCCCACGCCGATGATTGCCACCTTGATTTTGCCCAAAATGCGGCTCCTTCTATGCCAACCGCCCGCTCGTGTCGGGCAGTTCTTGCATTTTACCAGCTTGGAATTGTTCTCACAAGGACGGGGAAGAGCGGCTTATTCCAACTTAGCCGCTTGGCTGCCGAAAGGCGGCCGGCGAAATGTGGCCCGACCAAGGTTTCCGGCGCGTATCCGGCGGACGCCGACGGTTATGGAATCGGCCTCAACACGGGACACTTGACGCCGGAATCGGAATCCGGCCGACCCGCGCAACTGCGATTTGCCAAGCTCTTCGGCCCCGGCGTACCACGGGCGCCGACGTTTCCCCCACCCACGCGCCTTGCCGCCGGTTTCGGCAGGCAGTTAGGCGTCGTTGAAGAACCGGATAATCGCGGTCTGGTCGTCGTGCCGGTATCGCGCCCCCAGCAGCTCCGGGGCCAGGCCCTGCTCAAGGTGAAGGTCGATGAGGGCCTTGGTCTCCTGGGCCGCCGAGTCGGGTGACGAGGCGCTGCGGATTATGCCGACCAACTCGTTGATGTGGACGTTGTCGCTGACGCCGTCGCTGGCGACAATGAGCCGGTCTCCCGGGGCGACGTCCAACTCGGTGCGGTAGAGGGTGAGCTTCTCATCGCCGCCGATGACCTTGGTGCCGCCGGGCCGGAGCAGTCCGCCGACACGGCCGCCCATCTGCTGGTGGGTGTCAGAGCCGATGTGATAGATGGGGCTGTCCCCGGCGTTGAGGGCGATGACGCGGCTGCCCTGGTACAGCGCGACGGAAACTGTGGTCAGCAGAAACCGGCCCCCGCCAACCTGGTAGAACTCTTCGTTCATCTCTTCGAGGACGGCGGCCACATCTTCCGCCGAGCTAATCGAAGCCGCCTCCAGAGCCTTGGCAAGTTCCTGGCTGGCCTCGCCGCCGCCGTGTCCGGTCACGCCGTCCATTACCACGTCGAGAAAGCTGCCGCCGCCCAGGTCCCGGACCAGAAAGGAGTCTTCGCCGTGGGAGGAATTGTCTTGAAAGGTAGTGTAAACGCTGGAAATCATTTTAGGGTCCCTCGATATATTTCTCGTTGTTTTGCAGTCGGAATGAATCTAGGAGAAATCATCGAATGCGGCCAATTCGGACTCGGGGTCGAACACGAACCGCCGCCAATAGTCCGCATGGAGCAACTGAAGGGCCTCCCGCCAAGCCTGACGGGCTTGCTCCAGGTTGGTCAAACTTCGATTGCGGATTCTAGCTTCCTCCAAATAACCAGTCAAGTCCCGGCGGAACTCGCCAAAATCGCCGTAGGAACGGCTGCGAACCTTGTCAATCATGGCCAGGGCGGCCTTGGAGGCGGGTCCCGGTTCGCGGGAAAAGCCGAGGCCGATTTCGTCCATTTCCTGTTCCAGGGTAATTACCGGGCGGGTGCCGCGGGTGTCCCGGTAGCCGTCCACGGTTTCCGGCGGCGGTACCGGGGTGGTGTAATACTTGATGACTTCCAGAAAGAAGTCGTGGATGTCCCGGGGCTGCCGGGAGCGGGAACGAGCCGATTCTCCCACGACGACCAAGTCACCGGAGTCGATGATGGTGATGGCGCAAGATTTGGGTTGATAAAAGATGTTCTGCGGCCCCAGGTCGAGCAGGATGTAGCCCGCCTCGTAAAACTGCTCCTGCATATCCAGCAGTTGCCGCTGGACCGCGAAGGCGGGAGGTTCTTTTTCGCCGAAGGCTTGCCCGCCGGACGCTTCCATGAAAGGCATCGGGAATAGAGTGAAAAGGTTTTGGCCCAACCCGATGGGCACCCGGAGAATGCGGGCGCGGACATCGCCGGCCAGCGGGATTCCGGGGGACCGGGCAACCACCAGCACCCGGTATTCGTGCTGGTTCGCGTCGCCGTAGTAGTCATCGTGGTTGGCCCGCTCGGAGTACCCGATGATGGGCGACAGTTGGGCGGCTTGACTGCCGACTGCCCGGTAAAAGTCCAGGGTGCGGTCGGTGCGTTCTTCAATGGGGCCGTGCATCTGTCGGATGATGGCCTGGGGTACGGGACGTTTCAACACAACCTGCTGCCCGGTTTCCCGGTCAACGGCGGCGCGCACCTCGTAGTCGGCGCCGGAGCCCAGCAGGCCGGTAATCTCAAAGCGTTGCAGGTCTACTTCTTGCATAGTCAGCGGTCCGGGCGCAGCATGGCGTTCAGGCTGCCGTCAGTATAGCATTGTTGAACCGTCTGGGTCTTTCACCGGCGGGGTTGCTTGACCTGGCATATCCAGTATGCCAAACTGCGCCATTCCTGACCAACCCCGTTCTTCGCCCACCCAATCGCCGGCCCAAAGGAGACAACTGTTGTCCGGGATACGCCGCAGCGTCCTGGAAATGATTGGCCGCACCCCGTTGGCGCAGCTGAGACGGCTGCCCCCGCCGGGGTCGGCGCGGCTGCTGGTCAAGCTGGAAAACCGCAACCCCAGCGGCAGCGTCAAGGACCGGATAGCCCTGGCCGTGATTGAAGCCGCCGAAGCCCGCGGCGAACTGCCGCCGGGCGGGGGCTTGCTCTGGGCAACCAGCGGCAACAGCGGCGCGGCCCTAGCCATGGCGGCGGCGGCGGCGGGGCATCCACTGACCATTTTCATGCCCAGCAACGCACCCCTCAACCAGCGCCGGCTGGTCGAGCGTTACGGCGCGCGGGTGGAATTGACATCGCCCAACGCCGGAATGAACGGCGCCGGGGAAGCCTCGCGCGTGGCCGCCAATGCCGACCCGGACCGGCTGCTGCTGGATATTTTCAACGACCCTGCGGTAGTGGACGCTCATTACCGGAACACCGGGCCGGAGATATGGGAAGCCGCCGGGCCGGAAATTGACGCCTTTGTCGCCGCGGTGGGAACGGGCGGGACCATCACCGGGGTGGGCCGCCGGTTGAAAGAGGTCATCCCGGCGGTGCGAATCATCGCCGTTGAGCCGGCCGGTTCGCCGCTGTTGAGCCAGGGCACTCCGGGAAGGCATCTGATTCCTGGAATCGGGGCCGACTTCGTTCCGCCGTTGCTGGACCGTTCCCTACTGGACTCGGTGATTCCCGTCAGCGACGAAGACGCTGCCCAGACCGCGCGGCGGCTGGCGCAGGAAGAGGGGCTGCTGGTGGGCATTTCTTCCGGGGCCAACGTTTTCGCCGCCCTGTCCGTGGCGCAGGAATTGGGGGAGCGGGCCACGGTCGTAACGGTGCTGCCGGACACCGGGGAGCGCTACCTGGACTTTCCCATCTGAGGGGCGTTCCGAGTCCGCTCGTCCTGAGCGGACTCAAGGACTTCCGTATCCACCGTTCACCCAGGGTCTTTTAATTCTCCCCTCTCCCCGTGGGAGAGGGGCCGGGGGTGAGGGCAACCCCCGCGTATCAGCAGCAGTGGCTCTTGGACGGAACACCCTCACCCTCTCCCAGAGGGCGAGGGGATTCTTTCGAGAATTAAAAGCCCCTGACCGTTCACCCGTCCGAGTTGAAGACGCCAAGGTGTGCGTCCCTCTGGAATCCGGACGGCCGGACGGCTGGGCCGGGGCCGGTTAACCGGGGCTGCTGACGGCCCGGCACACCAGGGTCACCCAATCCTCCTTGGGCCAGGTTTCCTGCACCACGAAACCCGCCTGCTCCAACGCCTCCGTCGTTTCCTGCTCCTGGGATTCAATGATTCCCGAAGCGACCAGCGCCCCCCGGTGGTTCAGGACCGGCAACAGGTGAGGGCTGCGCTCGCGGATGGCCCGGGATGAGATGTTGGATACCAGAATGTCGAAAGCGCCCGGTTTGGCCTGGGAGCTGGGCAGGGTTCCCTGGGCCAGGGTGACTTGGGGCAGGATTCCCAGGCGCCGGAAGTTCTGGCGGGCCGCGGTGATGGCCACCGAGTCGATGTCCAGGGCCAGGATGTGCCCGGCGCCCAGCTTGGCCGCGGCGATGGTCAGTATACCGGAGCCGACGCCCAGGTCCAGCACCGACATTCCGGGTTCAATCAACTGCTCCAGCGCCTCCAGGCAGGTGTAGGTGGTGGGGTGGTAGCCGGTGCCGAAGGCCAACCCCGGGTCAAGCTCGATAACCACGTCGTCCGGGCCGGGCGCGTAGTCAATCCACGATGGTTTTATGACCAGGTTCTTGCCCAGCTTGAGCAGGCTGAAGTGGGCCTTCCAGGAGTTTTGCCAGTCCTCGTCCGGCGGAAGCGGTTCAATCTTGAGCTCGCCCAGCGGCTCCAGGATGTTGGTGAGCTTGACCCCAACCTCGATGTGGGCCAGCCGCTGCCGGGAGGTGGAGGGCAGGTACGTCCGCAGCAGTACCAGGTCGTCGTCCCTTATCTCCATGGACATTCCTTGACCGTAGCGGTCAAACAGGTAGGAGATGGGTTCCACGTACTCGAACGGGACCTCGATGCTGATTTGGTGCCACTGCATTTGACCTCCTCGGGGACCTCTCTCCTGCGGGGCCTTTCTCCTTGGGACTCCCTGCCTTGGACCCATCCGATTACCTGCCCGGTCAAAAAACGACCCGGAGGGTGGGTCCGGGCCGCCTTGCGCGTCTGGATGCAGGGACGGGTGAAGCGGGGGCGTCTAGGTGAACGAGTCTTTCACCCGGTCGAAGATACCTTTTCCCTTGGGCTGCTCGTCGGCGTCGAGAGTCTCTTCCATGTCGTCGTGGCCCATGGACTTGGCCAACTGTCTCAATAGCTGCTTTTGCTTGTTGTTCAGGCTCTTGGGGACGCTCAGGTCGACGAACACTCTTATATCGCCGCGCCGGTCGCTGTGGATGTGGGGTACGCCATAGCCGCGCAGCCGGAACTCGGCGCCGGGCTGGGTACCCTGGGGAATCTTCAATGTCTGGGGTTCTCCGTCAAGGGTGGGAATCTCCTTATCGACGCCCAACGCGGCCTCGATCATGTCCACCGGCAGCAGGTAGATAAGGTCGTACTCGTCGCGCTGGAAAATCTTGTGGCTGTGGACGTTGACCTGCACGTAGAGATTGCCGGCGGGACCGCCGTTGCGTCCCACGTCGCCCTCCCCGGTGATACGCACCTGCATCCCGTCCTGAACCCCGGCGGGAATGGACACGGCAGTCTTGCGCTTGCGGCGTTCCAAGCCGGCGCCGCGGCATTGGGCGCAAGGGGTCTCGATAGAGCGGCCGGCGCCGCGGCAGGTGGGGCAGGCCGTGACCTGGGCAAACTGTCCGAACAGGCTGCGCTGGGTGCGGCGAACCTGGCCGTTGCCGTTGCAGGTGGCGCAGGTGTTGATGGCGGTGCCGGGTTCGCTGCCCTGGCCGGAACAGTTGCCGCAGATTTCGATGCGGGTGACTTCCACTTCCTTCTCGGCGCCGAACACGGCTTCCTCAAAGGTCAGGTTCACCTTTTGCTGAATGTCCGACCCGCGCTGCGGTTCCTGGGCCCGGCGGGCCGGATTGTCGCCAAAGAAGGAGTCGAAGATGTCTCCGAACCCGCCGAAACCGTCAAACCCTTCGAATGGCCTGTCAAAGCCACCGTTGCCGGTGACCCCGGAGTGGCCGAACCGGTCATATTGGGAGCGCTTTTTGGAGTCGCTCAGGACCTGGTATGCCTCGTTTATGTCCTTGAACTTATCCTCGGCGTCGGGGTTCTTGTTCCGGTCAGGGTGGTATTCCATAGCCTTCTTGCGAAAGGCTTTGCGGATTTCCTCTTCGGAGTCACCCCTGGCAACGCCCAGAATCTCGTAATAATCCGTTGTAGGCATTCAGAAACCGCCGGCAAGCGTCAAACATCGTTGACAGAATTAATGCTTATTATAGTTGATTGGTTAAGTTAGTCTCAACACCGGGCTTGGGGATTTTCCACAAAGTGGTTGGAGTCGTTGGAGCATCTCAGGACGAACGGGCGCTGAGGTGGGCATCCAAACGCTGCCGGACCTCTTGCGGAGTCAGCGAATCGACGGCCACTAGTTTGCGACGGGACGTATGCCCCCGCACAATTTTGTCCTGGGTTGCGGCCAATCCCAGGACATGGGACAACAGGGCGGTCACGGCCCGGTTGGCCCGGCCTGCCTCGGGCGGGGCAGTTACCCGCACTCGCAATGTGTCTTCCAGGAAACCGGCCAACTCGTCGCGCCGCGCGTTGGGCTGCACCCGCACCGGGATGACCGCCCCGGTTGGGGTGGGGCCGGATGTCCGGCGGGGTGCCGTCATGCCGCCCGCGCCGGGAGCGCCGACCGGATTGGGTCTGGTATATTGGGAACCGTTACATCAGGAAACATCTGGCGTTCCGTCAGAGGTCAAACATTGGAGGTTTTCGTTGGAGTATAGCAACATTCAACTGGAGAAGGAAAACTCGGTGGCCACGCTCAGGCTCAACCGTCCCGACGCATTGAACGCGCTCAGCCTGGAACTGCTGGAGGAGTTCTCCGACGCCGTGGCGGGTGTCGCCGACGATGAGGCAGTCAAGGCGCTGGTGGTGCGGGGCGCGGGACGGGCCTTCTGCGCCGGAGCGGACTTGCTGTACTTCGACGCCGCCTTCGATGACCTGGCCCGGCTGAATCCCTACGTCGAATTGCTGAACCGTTGCTTCTTGCAGTTGGAATCCCTGCCCGTGCCGGCGCTGGCCGTGGTGCAGGGGTTTGCCCTGGCCGGCGGGCTGGAGTTGGCGATGGCCTGCGACATGGTTATCGCCGCCGAGGATGCCCGTCTGGGAGACCAGCACGCCAACTTCGGGCTGATGCCGGGCGGCGGCTCCACCCAAAGACTGCCCCGCCGGGTGGGGATGCAGCGGGCGATGGAGCTTTTGACCACCGGGCGCTGGCTGTCGGGAGTCGAGGCCGTCGAGTGGGGGCTGGCCCTGCGCGCCGTACCCGCCGACCGTTTGGACGATGAGTTGGAAAGCATCCTGTCCCAATTGCGGCCCAAGAGCCGCACCGGGTTGGGCTGGATAAAATCGGTGACGCAGCGGGGACAGGACTTGTCCCTGAGAGACGGGGTTGCCCTGGAAAGCTCGGCTTTCGTCCAGTATTTCGCCACCTCGCCCCACCCGCAGCAGGGGATTCAGGCGTTCAAGGAAAAACGCCAGCCGGAGTTTTAGACCCCGCGGGCTGGCCCGCGGCTGGCCGGCAACCTTGACCGTGAAGGGGGCAAATAGTATGGTTGAGTCTGGGCCGCCGGTCGCGGTCCTGCGATAAACCCAGGATTACCGGAACGGGACAAGGCATAGATACTGTGAAAATTAAAGACCTGCTGAAAAACAAACGCACCATTTCCTGCGAGTTCTTTCCGCCCCGCGAAGCGGAGGGAATCCCCAATGTTCTGGGCGCCATTCAGCGGGTCAAGACCTACAACCCGGACTTTGTTTCCGTCACCTACGGCGCGGGCGGGTCAACGAGGGCCTCCACCGAGGAAATCACCCTGCGGGTGAAGCAGGAAGCCGACTTGGAGGTCATGGCCCATCTTACCTGCGTCGGCCAGACCGCCGATGAGATTCACGGCGTCCTGGAGAGACTGGACCAGGCCGGAATCGAAAACGTCATCGCCCTGCGCGGCGACCCTCCCCGGGGAGAGACCGGCTTCGTCCCGGTCGAGGGCGGCTTCGACCACGCCACGGACTTAATCCGGCACATCCGGCAGAATTTCTCCTTCGGAGTGGCCGGAGCCTGCTATCCCGAAGGGCACGTCGAGTCTTCGGACATGGAATCTGACCTGGATTATGTCAAGCAGAAGGTGGACGAAGGCGCCGATTTCCTGATAACGCAGTTGTTCTACGACAACCGCCACTTCTTTGACTTCATGGAGCGGGCGGCCAGGGCCGGCATTGACGTGCCGGTGGTGCCCGGTGTGCTTCCCATCCTCAGCGCCGCCCAAATCCGCCGCTTCACCGCCCTGTGCGGGGCCAGGATTCCCGAAGGTCTGGACACGCAGCTGGACCAATTCGCCGAGGACGATAACGCCGTCCGCGAGCTTGGCATCGAATACGCCACGGAGCAGGTCCGGGAGTTGTGGGAAAGCGGCGTTCCGGGCATTCACTTTTACGTGCTGAACCGCAGCTATGCTGTGTCCAAGATTCTGGGCAACCTTGGCATCGCCGGCCACACGGGGGAAGATTAACCCCTTCCCGCCGCGCCGCCTGCCGCAGCCCATCCGGTAATCCTGAGTCCATCGAAGCATTCCCTTAACCTTCATGCTTTCTACCGGCGTTGACATTATCGAAATTTCCCGGGTAGGGGCGGTGTTAGCCCGCTACGGCAGCCGGTTCCAGCAGCGGATTTTCACCGCGGGCGAGATTGCCTACTGCCGGGAGCGCGCCCCCAACCTGGCGGACCGGTTCGCCGCCAAGGAAGCCGCCATGAAGGCCCTGGGCACCGGCGTCCGGGGCGTTTCCTGGAAGGACATTGAGGTGGTCCGCGCCAGCAGCGGGGCGCCGAGCATCCGCCTCCACGGGCGGGCCGCGGCCAGGGCGGAAAGGCTCGGCGTCCAGGAAATTGCCCTGAGCCTCTCCCATTCCCGGGAATACGCCGTCGCTTTTGTCGTCATTCAACAAGAAAGTCCTTTGATGCCCTCGGCGCCAACGGGTTAGGGGGATTTAGACGTAACGAATCGAATTGAGCCGTCCTGTTTTTCAATTATGACCACCGGAACGTCCCTGCCGTGAAAATCGTCACCGCCGCGGAAATGGCCTTGGTGGAGCAGTCCGCCCAAAGCCGGGGCGTCAGCGTTGACGCCCTTATGGAAAATGCGGGGCTGGCCGTGGCCCGCAGCGCTCGGGCGTTGCTGGGCACGGTGGCCGGAGCCGGGGTGCTGGTACTGGTTGGCCCCGGCAACAACGGGGCCGACGGCTTGGTGGCGGCCCGGTGCCTGCGCCGCTGGGGAGCCGAGGTTGCGGCCTGCGTCGTGACCCGGCGTCCCGACCCGGACCCCAAGATGGATGCTGCCCGGCAGTACGGCGTTGATGTCTTTTGGGCCAACGACGACGAGGGCTTGCTGCGGCTGGGCCGCCTGCTGGACCGCAGCCGCCTGGTAATAGACGCGGTGCTGGGCACCGGCCGGTCCCGTCCCATTGCAGGAATCACCCAAGCCGTTCTGGAACGGGTCAACGCCTGCCGAGCGGCTGACCAAGCGCCGGCCGTTTTGGCGCTGGACCTGCCCACCGGGGTTGATGCCGACACCGGCGCGGCCGACCCGGCCGGGTTGGCCGCCGATGTAACGGTGGCCTTGGGTTACCCGAAAGTGGGCCTGGTCACATTCCCCGGCGCCGCGCGGGTTGGACGGCTGGAAATAGCTGACATCGGCCTGCCGTCGGGGATGCCGGACGCCGATGCCGTCGCGTTGGAGTTGCTGACCTCCGAATGGGTTGGCAGGCATCTTCCCGCCCGCCGGCCCGACTCGCACAAAGGCACTTTCGGCCACGCGTTGATTGTCGCCGGCTCCCGCAACTACGTGGGCGCGGCCTGCCTGGCAACGCAGGCGGCCCTGCGGGTGGGGGCCGGCCTGGTGACCTTGGCCACGCCGGAAAGCGTCTATCCCATCGCTGCGGGAAAGCTCACCGAGGCCATCCACCGGCCCCTGCCCGAGGACGCGGACGGACGGGTCCACCCCGATGCTGCCGCCGTCGTTGCGGCGCTGGCGCAAGGATGCGACGCTCTGGCGGTCGGCTCGGGCATGGGCCGGTCGGAAGGCACTGCCCGGTTCCTGAATGAATTGCTGACTGCGCTGCGGGCCGCAGATTTCCCCGGCGGTATGCCCCTGGCCGTGGACGCCGACGGGTTGAACAACCTGTCCGCGCTGGACGATTGGCACCGCCGATTGCCCGGCCCCACGGTGTTAACCCCGCACCCCGGCGAAATGGCTACCCTTACCAGGTCTTCCATACCCGAGGTGCAGCGGGACCGGATTGCCACCGCCCGGCGCTGGGCCGCGGAATGGGGGGTCAGCGTCGTGCTCAAGGGAGCGGGAACGATTGTGGCGCATTCCGGAGGATTGGCGCAGGTGTCCCCCTTCGCCAATCCGGGGTTGGCCTCGGGCGGCACCGGCGACGTGCTTACCGGAGTCATTGCCGGGCTGATGGCGCAGGGGTTGGAGCCGGGACTGGCCGCCGCCTGCGGTGTGTTCCTGCACGGGCAGGCCGGGGCCGCCGTGACGCAGCGGCGGGGCGACGCCGGGACCATTGCGTCCGACCTCGTTGACATCTTCCCGGAGACCCTGCGGGGGTTGAAAGAAGCCCCGGTAAGCCCGCCTGACTCCCGGGCCAGCCTTCCCTAACTCGGCTAAAACCAGCTTTTCCGTCAATTGTTGACCAACCGGATTATGTTATATGATTTTCCAATAGGCACGTCCAACTATAGCTTGGACCAACGGGTCTGGGTTGGCCGTTAAATTTGCCGCAACGGTGGACGCCCAAGGGGGGTCTCATGTCCCTGGAAACATTTATCGAGTCTCTGGCAGACCTTGAGGTTGAGGTTCCAACCGGCGACTTTATCGAAGCATCCGACCTGTCTCCATCGGAGTTGGGTGCATTTGCCAGGGCCTGGTTTACCATTCCGGTCGAGCGGCAGCGGTGGATTATCAGCACGATGGTTGACCTGGCCGAAGACAACCCGGAGCTGGACTTCTGCGCCGTCTACAAAATGTGCCTCAAAGACCGGGATGAGCCGGTCCTGCAAAAGGCCATTGAAGGGTTGTGGGAGTACGAAGACCGGTCCGTCATCCCCAGACTCCTCGAAATCCTGCGGTCGGACCGCAGCGAAGATGTGCGCGCGGCGGCGGCTGAGGCCCTGGGCAAGTTCTCCGTCCTCATTCAGGAAGGCAAGTTCCTGCAAAAAGACGCCGATGCCGTGCAGGAAAACCTGATGGCGGTGCTGGAAGACGACGATGAACCCCTGCAGGTGCGCCGCCGCAGCCTGGAAGCGGTGGCCCCCTTCGACACCGAGGACATCGAGGGATATATCCGCTGGGCCTACGACAGTACCGACCTGAAGCTCAAGTGCAGCTCGATTTTCGCCATGGGCCGCACCGGGGAAATGGCCTGGCTGCCGCTGCTGCTTCAGGAATTGGACAACAGGGAGCCGTCGGTACGCTACGAGAGCGCCACCGCCTGTGGTGAATTGGGAGACGAGGAAATCGTCCCCCACCTGGTCGCCCTGCTTCAGGACGACGACTACCTGGTCCAAATCGCCGGGTTGACCGCCCTGGGCAAAATCGGCGGGCCGCTGGCCCGGCGGGCGCTGCTGCAGTGCATCAAGGAGGGGGATGCCGCGTTGGAAGACGCAGCCCGGTCCGCCCTGGAAAACGTGGAGTTCCTGGAAGACCCGGTGGCGTTCACGTCGGAAATTTAACCCGGCGCACCCGCGCGGCCTTGACCCCTCAGCTTTTGCCGGCGCGTGCCCCATGTCCCCTGAACCGTTCTTGGTGAAACGCTGCCTCTGAAGGTTGCCGCATGGCTGAGCTAACCGAAGCCCAGGTCCAAATGCTGTCCTCGTCCCGAACCGGCCACCTGGCCACCACCAGCGTTGACGGCGCTCCCCACGTCATCCCCGTTTGTTTCGCCTGCGGCGGGCAAGTCCTGTACTCTCCGCTGGACCGGAAACCCAAGCGGTCGGCTCTGCGCCGGCTGAAGCGCGTCCGCAACATCCTGGCCAACCCCAACGTCGCCCTGGTGGCGGACCACTACGAAGAAGACTGGCGGCAACTCTGGTACATCCTCGTCACCGGCACAGCCGAAATCCTGGAAGCGGGGCCGGAACAGGCGGCGGCGGTGGCGATGCTCCGCGAGAAGTACGTCCAATACCGGGGCATGGACATTGACGAAAACCCGGTTATCAAGATTACCCCAACCGGGGTGGTATCGTGGGGCGGCGGAGGATGACGGGATAGTAATTCAACAGCTTTGTATTGGCGGTAGATCGTCATTTCTGCGTAGTCTGGAATCCAGAAATCGTAAGTAAGGCCAGCGTTCTCTCACCAAAACGCCGTGGATTCCTGCCTCCGCAGGAAAGCCGAGTCCCAGTGACAGTACGCCGTTGACGGCTGCCCTCAAGTCCCTATAACGTTAATACCAGCCGGAGCATAGTCCTTGGCCGGCCACCGCTATCCCGCAATTGACAATGGACGTAAATGACCTGCTCCAACCATCCAAGCCTCTTCCCCGGCAAGACCGGGCGCTCAAAATCCTCTGCGGACAAAACCGGACAAAACCTGGACAAAACCAGACATTTGCAGGACAAAACCGGACTTGAGCCGGACAAATCGGGACAAAATCGCCCGGATGCCCACGCTCAAATGTCCGGAAATGTCCGGTTTTGTCCGCCTTTGCCGCTAATTTTCAGGCCACATTCGCGAGCTGTCCCCGTCCGTCGGGCCTCCGCCGTTCTCCCCAACCCCAACCGCCGGGGTATAATGGGCGATGTTCCGGAACGGCGCCGGGGATAAGGTAGAAGGTTTGGGTTGCGACCGGGGCTGGCAATGAATTTCAGAGAGGTAGAGCAATGGACGGAATAACGGCGATAGCCAATGTGCTGAAACTGGAAGGGGTGGACTGGATTGGCTGTATGCCGTCGAGTCCGCTGATTGAGGCGGCGGCCATCGCCGGCATCCGGCCCATTGTGGTCCGGCAGGAGCGCACCGGCGTCCACATGGCCGACGGGTTTTCCCGCATCAACAACGGCCGCAAGACCGGCGTCTTTCTGATGCAGGCCGGGCCGGGGGCCGAAAACGCCTTTGGCGGCGTGGCCCAAGCCTACGCCGACTCGGTGCCGATCCTGCTGCTCCCCGCCGGAGCGGCCCGGAGGCGCTCGGCCACCGAGCCGGTGTTCAATCCCACCCGCAGCTTCGAGAGCATTACCAAGTGGTCGGCGCAGGTCAACTTTGCCGACCGGGTCCCCGAACTGATGCGCCGGGCCTACACCAACCTGCGCTCCGGCAAGCCCGGCCCGGTGCTGCTGGAACTTCCCGGAGACCTGAGCAGTGAGGAAATCGGCGAAGAGGAGTTCGACTACGAGCCGCCGGCCTTCCTGCGCACCGCCGGCGACCCCGATGCGGTGGCCCGCGCCGCCCGCGCCCTGCTGTCGGCCCAGCGTCCGGTGATAATGGCCGGCCAGGGCGTCCTGTACGCCGGGGCAACTGATGAGTTGATTCAGGTTGCCGAGTTTCTCCAGGCGCCGGTGATGACCACACTGGAGGGCAAGAGCGCCTTTCCTGAGAACCATCCCCTGTCCCTGGGCGTCGGCGGTTCCAGTACCAACGGCGCGGTGCATCAATTCCTGACCAGCGCCGACCTGGTGTTCGGCGTCGGGGCCAGCCTCACCAAGAGCAACTTCACCGTTCCCATCCCGCCGGGCAAGGTTATCATTCATGCCACCAACTCCGACGGCGACATCAACAAGGACTATAAGAGCCAGCATCCGGTGGTGGGAGATGCCAAGCTGGTGCTCAGCCAGTTTCTCCAGGAATTGAAAGCCCAGGCCGGAGCGGACGGGCGCCCCGCCGACGCGGCCTTGACCAGCGCAATCCGTTCCGCCAAGCAGGAATGGCTGGACCGCTGGATGCCCAAGCTGACCTCGGACGAAACGCCCATCAGCCCCTACCGGGTGGTCTGGGACGTGATGCACGCCGTGGACCTGGACAACACCATCGTCACCCACGAGTCGGGCAGTTCCCGCGAGCAGGTGTCACCCTTCTGGGAGTCCCGCGCACCCCGCAGTTTCATCGGCTGGGGCAAGTCCACCCAACTTGGGTACAGCCTGGGCCTGGCAATGGGCGCCAAGATGGCCGCTCCCGACAAGCACGTTATCAACTTCATGGGCGACGCCGCTTTCGGCATGGTCGGTATGGATGTGGAAACGGCGGTGAGAGAGAACATCCCCATCACCACCATTCTGATGAACAACTTCACCATGGGCATCTACCCCGACAGCCGGATGCCCACCGCGGTGGAGCGGTACAACACCAAGCAGTTGTCGGGCAACTTCTCCGAGGTCGCATCCGCCCTGGGCGCATACAGCGAGCGCATCACCGACCCCGGCGAAATTCAGGCGGCCATCCACCGGGCGCAGGCGGCCAACCGGGACGGCCACCCGGCCCTGCTGGAGTTCATCACCCGGGAGGACAACGACTTTTCCAAGTACCAGTTCGTATAAGCCCTTCGTGTATTCGCCGGGGCGGGCGCGGCGTTATCCCGTTCTTATGACAGTTGCCGGTTGCGCCGGAGGCGTTGGACGGTCAAGAATAGACCGGCTTGGCCGTCACCCTTCGCATGACGCAATCTCGAAGCCATAAGGACACCGATGGTTATTACCGTTTCACCCGCCACCGGCACCGCGCCTGGACCTCTTCCCAAAACCGCGCCCAGCAGGGACCCGGTTGATGACGCCGGGCCGGGTTCCGGCTCTGCCGGGGCCGGTCCTGTTGCTGACCGGGACGACGGCAGGTATCAACCGATGATCCGGGATATGCCCCAGGGCGAGCGTCCCAGGGAGCGGCTGCGGGACCACGGCTCCCGCTACCTGAGCAACGCCGAGCTGATCGCGATTCTGTTGCGGACGGGCATCAAGGGGGAAAACGTTCTGGCCATGTCCAGCCGGCTGCTGACCCGTTTCAGAGGTCTGGACGGGTTGGGCCGCAGCACCTTCGCCGAGCTTTGCGCCGAGCGGGGCCTGAGCGAGGCCAAATCCTGCCAGTTGATGGCTGCCCTGGAGTTGGGCCGGCGGTTCATCTCCATGTCACCGGAGGACCGGGCGGTCATACATTCGCCGCAAGACGTGGCCAACCTGCTGCAGGCGGAGATGGCCCCGCTGGAACAGGAACACCTGAAGGTGCTGCTGCTGAACACCAAGAACCAGGTGCTCAGCGTCCCGGAAATTTACATCGGCAACGTCAACAGTTCCATGGTGCGGCCCGCCGAAATCTTCCGGCCGGCGGTGCGGGACAACGCGCCGTCTATCATAGTGGTGCATAACCACCCATCGGGAGACCCCACCCCCAGCCCGGAGGACGTGAACATCACCCGGGAGTTGGTGGCGGCGGGCAAGCTGTTGAGCATCGACCTGCTGGACCACATAGTCATCGGCAGCGGCGGCCGTCACGTCAGCCTCAACGAACGGAGACTCGGGTTCAGCTAGGCACGCCGCCCTTCCCCTGCCCAATCCACTCCACCGGAGGAACGCTTATGTCTTACTTCAAGGATGCCGCGGAACGAACAAGCCTGGACCTGGCGCCGGGCGCCCGCACCCAAACCTTCTGGGGAGACAATATGCTGCTGTCCCTGGTTTCCATCGACGCCAACTCCACGGTGCCGCTGCACACCCACCCCCACGAGCAGGCAGGCGTGGTCATTGAGGGCGAGCTGGAAATGGGCATCGGCGATGAAGCGCGGGTACTCAAGCCGGGGGATATGTACATCATCCCCGGAGGGGTGGAGCACTACGCCAAGACCGGCGACGCCCCGGCCAAGGCCCTGGACATCTTCAGCCCGGTCCGCGCCGAGTTCATGTACTGACCCGCTGGGTGATACCCCGCCGGGTCAATCTGTCCAGGGCAGCCGTCCCGTCCTAGCCGGCTTCCCGGACACACTGCTCCAGCAGCGCAAAAGCTTCGCGGGCAAACACCCACATATTGGCTTCGCGGTCGCCGCTGCCGGTCTCGACGGTTATGGCTTTCTCCACCGGCCCGGACACGGCAATGCAGGCGTGACCTGCCGAGTCGCCGTAGCGGTTCCCGATGGGACCGCTGGCTCCGGTCTCGCTGAGCGCCCAGGTGGTTCCCAGGGCCTCTCGCACGGTGCGGGCGTTGAGCAGAGCATACTCTTCGGTGCTGGCCCGAATGTCGGCCATTGCCTCTTCGGGAACGTGCAGCAGTCCCTTCTGCGCGGTGCGGGTGTAGACCACCGCCCCGCCGACGTAGTAGGCCGACGCTCCGGGAATGGATACCAGGCACGCCGACAGCAGTCCGCCGCAGGACGATTCGGATACCGCCACCGTCTGTTGTTTGTCCTTCAGCGCTGCCCCCACCGACGCGGCGGTGTCTTGAAGTTCCGGCATGGTTGCCTCCTTGGTTGATAGATGAACTCTTGCTTCTTGCTGGAAGGGATTGACTCGGTGGCGCTAACGGCCCTTGAACTCCGGCCGCCGCTTCTCCAGGAACGCCTGCACCGCCTCCTTGTGGTCCTCGGTCTGGCGGGCGTGTTCCTGGGCAACCCGGGCCAGGTCCAGGTGTTCGGCCAGGCTGCTGTCCATAGCCTGATGCACCAGGTACTTGATTAACGAGTAGGATTGCGTCGGCCCCTGGGCCAGCCGCTCCGCCAACTGCCGGGCCTCGGTCAGAAGTTCGCCGTCCGGGTACACCTTGCTGGCCAGACCCAGCCGGAACGCCTCGTTGCCGTCGATGCGATCGCCGGTGTACTGGAGCAGCAGCGTGTTGCTCAAACCGATTAGCCGCGGTAATTGCCAGCAGCTTCCGTCGGCAGGAATCAGCCCCCGCAGCACGAAAGCCTCGGAGAACTGGGCATTCTCCCCGGCAACGCGGATGTCGCAGGCCAGGGCCAAGCCCATACCAACGCCCACGGCGTGACCGTTGACCGCGGCGATGGACGGCTTTTGCAACTGGTGGATGCGATTCACCACCTGGGGCGCGTCGTAGCGGGAGACCTGGGAATGCTGGGCAAACCGCGCCTCCATGCGTCCCCACGGCAGAGATTCCGGCTCCTCATCCCGGGCTTCCCGGTCCTGGATGCGTTGGCTGAAGCCGCGGACGTTGGCGCCGGAACAGAACGACGGCTCGGTCCCGGTCAGCAGCACGACCCGCTCCTGCGGGTCAGATTCAAACCGGTCCAGCCGGTCCACGATTTCCCGGGCCATGTCCGGCCCCAGGGCGTTGCGGGTAGGCGGGTCGTGCATCGTAATGGTCAACACGCCTTCCGCGACATCGGTCTTGATAAATTCATCAGCCATCGGCCCACCCCTGCATTGCCTCCGGTTGAAGTTGCGGAGGCAGGATTGCCCTGCATTCTACCCAATCGGGACGCCCGCTGTCATTGCGGGACGCCGAAAAGCGGTGGTGGCATCTTGACGGCGGCGGTTCTATAATCTGGTCAGACACCCGCCCCGGACCACCGCAACCCCCGGCGGCGTTGAAACAAGTTACATTGCGAGCGCCGGGGATTTGCGAAAATGACCGGCGGCTCTGCACCACAGCATAGGAGGCGTCAAAATGCAGCAAGGTACGATTACCGCATTGCACATCGCCCGGGTCAAGGGCACACCGTCGGACCCGGTTGAGCAGGCGAGGGCTCTTTCCGGCCAGGGGCTGGAAGGAGACCGCAGTTGCAGCGTGGACAACACTCGGCAGGTTTTGGTCATGGACCAGGAGACCCTGGAACGTTTGGATGTCCAGCCGGGCCAGGTGAAGGAAAACATTACCACCGCGGGGCTGGATTTGGCCAATGCCCAGGTCGGCCAGGTGCTTTTCGTCGGCGATGAAGTCACCCTGGAGTTCGTTGGGCCGTGCGTGGCCTGCGGCAAGATGAACGACATTCGCCCCGGCCTGCTGGAAGAGATTCAGGGACGGCGGGGAATGCTGGCCGTGGTCATCAACGGCGGAGAGTTCAAGGTTGGCGACACGGTGCGCCTGGAACCGTAGCGGCAACCATGAAACCATGAAGACCAAAACCGTTACAACCTATCTGCCTCCGGAGTTGGTGCCCCGCATGGACGCCGAGGCCCGGCGGGAAGGCTGCACCCGCAGCGCGCTGCTGCGGAAAGCGTTGTTTGCCTGCTTGACCGACGCCGAATGGACTCGCGTTACCGGGTTCAGGAAGAAGCTGGCCCTTGAAATGGGCCGCAACCGGCAAGAAGTGGACCGCCGGATTGAAGAACTACGGGCCAAAAAGACTCCGGTTTACCCGGGCCTGTCGCGTCGGCTCCGCAAGGAATTCAACCTGGACCGGGAGGAGCCGCTCAGGAAAGCCAACGGGGATTTGGTCAACGTGGTCCCGTCGCCGGAGCGACCCAAGCCGGGTAAACCTGCTCGGGCCGTGGCCGTGCCCCTAGCCCCGGATGTGGTAGCCCAAATGGACGGCATGATTGCTGAAACGGACATCAGCCGGAGTGCCTTGCTCCGCGCCATTCTCAAGTTTTACCTGTCAGACTTAGACTGGGACAGGATGCTTATCGAAAACGAGAAAAGGGCGCGAACCTTGGGTATAACCCCGGAGGATGTGCCGCGGCTAGTCAAGGAAGTCCGAGCAGAGATGCAGGCGGAGAAGTTGAGGGCAGAAGGATCAGGGTAGTCCTCGACGCCAACGTCATCATCTCCGGTATTAACTTCACCGGGAACGAAAGCCGCATTTCTGGGATGGGAAAGGATCGCAGTATTGAGGTTGTCGTTTCCGAATTTATCCTTTCGGAAGTATTGCGCGTCCTGCAAAGTAAGTTCGGCAAGAGCGCATTAGAAGCGCAAGTGGAGATAGACGATATTCGGGCATGGGCCACGATTGTCGAACCAACGACCCAAGTACGAGTCGTTGCCACCGACCCCAACGACAACCCTATTTTGGAGTGCTGTTTGGAATGCGGCGCGGACTACCTGGTAACGGGGGACCGGCGGGACTTGCTGCCTCTGGGAAGTTTTCGGGGGACCACGATAGTTACCGGGGCTGACTTCTTGAGGATTCTTGAACGGGAGGAAGAGGCTTTCGATTCTTCTCCGTGACGGGCAGAGGTTTCCGAGTCAGGCAGGGAGAAGGGCCCCGATGCTGGGCAGCATCGGGGCCCTTGGTTTGTGCCGGTTGGACGACGGTGTTACCGCACCAGCGTCCGTTGGATGGTCTCGGCCAGGTCGGCGACCTGGGTGATGTCGGTCCAGGTGTCGATGGTGCTTTCCACCCGGTCTTCGGGCAGGGCCATGCTGGCGTTGACCTGGAACTTGTTCTTGATGTTCTCAAAGCCCCAGGGGTTGCCCTGCGCGCCCAGGATGTTGGTCCGGGCGGTGCGGTGCTCGATGACCCGGCCATCCTTCAGCTTGATGCGGACCGGCAGGCCCTGGGTGTGGTCGGTCAGGCCCTCTTCGGCCTTGGCCATGACCCGGTTACGGACCTTGCCCATAGCTTCCTGAATCTGCGGGTCGTCAATCTTCTCCTGGCTGAAGGTGGGAATGGACACCTCACCGTCCACCAGGGCCGCGGCCACGTTGTACTTGGCGCTGAACTTACCCTTCAACTCGTCGTCGGGTTCCTCGTAGAGCATGACGATGGACAGGAAGGACTGGTCTACCTCGGCTTCCTCCACGTCGTCGTAGGTAAAGTTGTGCTCGCGCATCAGGCTGAACAGGCTGTCCAGCATGGCGTGGTTGCCGCCGCAGCAGGGGTACTTCTTAATCATCAGGGCGTCCTGGATGCGGAAGGGCTTGCCCATGTTTGCGGCCATTTCGTTCAGGTCGTAGATGCCCTCGCCCAGGATGGTGCTGGTATAACCCAGGGGATGCTCCAACACCTGCTGCCCCGAGGTCAGCCCGCGCTGGGCCAACTGCGCTGCGGTGACGCCGTCGCGGCAGACCAAGCCGGCGTGCAAAGGCTTGGTCATGGTGCCGAAGTTGTGAATCAGCCCGCTGGCCATGGAGCCGGCGATGCCCAACGCGGTGACGGTCTGCTTCTGGTCCAGGTTGAGCAGCTTGCAGCAGGCGGCGGTGCAGGCCAGGCGGCCAATGACGGCGGTGGCGTGAAAGCCCTTGGCCATCTGGTTGTACTTGGTGGTGTGCTGCAAAGCCAGGCCCAGCTCGCAGCCGATGACGTAGGCTTCCAGCAAGTCCCGTCCGGTGGAGCCAATCTTCTCGCCCAGAGCCAGCAGGGCCGGGAAGATGGCAACGGTGGGGTGGCCGAACCCGCCGAAGTCGTCGTAGTCCAGGGCGTGGCCCATGGTCCCGTTGGCGAGGGCGGCGTTGGGCATGGAGGTCTTGTCGCCGGAGGATAGCACGGTGGCCTCCGGGTTGCCCCCCAAGTCGTTGACATATCCCTGGATTATGTCGCCTACCGGCTGCACCGAGCCGGCCAGAATGACCCCCAACAGGTCGAAGCATGACTCGTTGGCGACGCGGATGGCGTCCGGCGGAATGTCCTCATAGCTGGTGTCTACAACCCATTGCGCGATAGTCTCGGTTGCGCCCATCGTTGACCTCCCTTATTGGCAAAGTGAAATGTACGTTTGAATCGGCCCCATTATATACCACGCCCGGGCCCCAGCAAATTTGGTCCGTTCTGGCAGACACGAGGGGTTCCCTGGTTGACCCGACCGTGGTGAACACTGCCAACGGTTGCTTGGCGGCGAGAATCGGACGACATCGGGCATTGCCCACCATTGCCATGCCGTCAGATTCCCAGGACAGGGTACACGTCCGGGTTGGCGCAGGCTTCCAGACGCTCCCCCCGCAGGCCGGCCAGCAGGTTGCGGGCGGCCAGAAACATGGTCTCCCGGCGGGTGGGGATGGCCGCGCTGCCGACGTGGGGGGTGATGACGATGTTGTCCAGGGTCAGCAGCGGGCTGTCGGTGGGCAGTGGCTCCGGGTCGGTAACGTCCAGCCCGGCGGCATAAATCCACTTTTCCTTCAACGCAGTGTACAACGCCTGCGGGTCCACCACCGGACCTCGGGCGGCGTTGATTAACACCGCCGTGGGCTTCATTGCCCGCAGTTCGGCATCGCCAATGAAGTGACGGGTCTCCGGCGTGAGCGGAACATGGAGAGAAACGTAGTCCGCAGCGCCCAGCAGCGTGGACAAGTCGGCGTATTCCAAGCCGTGCTGCGCCTCCAGGTCCGGCTTGCGGGTGCGGGAGTAGTACACCACCCGCATATCGAAACCTTTGGCCCGCTTGACCATCTCCAGGCCGATTTCGCCCAGACCGATGATTCCCAGCGTTGCCCCGTGAACGTCGACGCCCAGCCAGCCCAAGGGATGAAAGGCCAACTGCCACCCGCCGTTGCGGACCCATCGCTCGCTTTCGCCCACCCGCCGGGCGGCGCACATCAGCAGCGCAAAGGCCAGGTCGGCGGTACACTTGGCCAGCACCCCCGGCGTGTTGCCCACCAGAATCCGCCGGCGGGTGGCCTCGGCAACGTCAATATGGTCGACGCCAACCCCCAATTGGCTGATGACGGCCAGGCCGGGAGCAGCGTCCATCGTGGGGCCGTCCACGCGGTCCATAATGTTAATCAGCGCACCCGTCTTGCCGGCCAGAAGTTCCCTCAGCTGCTCCGGCGACGGCGGGTATTCGCCGGGCCACACCTCCACGTCGGCGGCGTCTTCCAGCAGCGCCACGGCTTCGGGAAGGATTTGGCGGGTAACCAGCACCGTCGGTTTGGGCATGAACGCCTTCCTGTACGTTGGGTTGAATCCGGGCGCAGACCCGGCGGGCCGCCGCCAATGGACGGACGACAGCGCCATTGTATCGAAAATTCAGGGGGTTTGGGGGATGAATCCCCCAACACGCACCCGTACCCGGCGCGGCAAGTCCGCCTATGTCGGGTTCGAGGGACCCGGGATGAGCGGGCGCATAACCCGCCGGTTTATCCCAGCGCAAGCCTGATGCTATACTTGGCCCTACTATTCAACTCGACACTTCTGTTGTTCCCGGAGGATGGAATGGCCCTGTTTTTAACTGAACGCGAAGTCGTGGAACTGCTGCCCATGAACGAGTGCATTGACGCCCTGGACGAAGCCTTTGCCCACGCCGGCGCGGGGCAGGTGGAGATTAAGCCCCGCTCCCGCATTCGTATGCCCAACGGCTTCTTTCATTTCATGTCGGCGTCGGACGCCGGGCACGGCGTGTTCGGGTACAAGGCTTACCCGTCCTTTGCCGGGCCGGGCGGCAGCAAGTTCCTGGTAATGCTCTACGACTTTGAATCCGGTCAACTGCTGGCGATGCTGGAAGCCGGACGGCTGGGGCAGATTCGGACCGGCGCCGCCTCCGGTCTGGCCACCAGGTACATGGCGAAAGAGGACGCCTCTTCCGTGGCGGTTTTTGGCTCCGGGTTCCAGGCCCGCTCCCAATTGGAAGCGGTCTGCGCCGCCCGCGATATCAAGCAGGCCCGGGTCTACAGCCGCCGGGCGGAGCGGCGCGAGGAGTTTGCCCGGCAGATGAGCGAGCGGCTCAACCTGGACGTGCTGGCGGTGGATAGTCCCCAGGACTGCGTTGCCGGCGCCGATGTGGTCGTAACCATCACATCGGCCCGGGACCCAGTGTTTGAAGGCGCCGGGTTGAGCGCCGGGGCCCACGTCAACGCCGCCGGCGGCAATCACTGGCAGCGCCGGGAGGTGGACGAGGACACGGTTACCCGGGCCGACGTCATCGTGGTTGACGACCTGGACCAGGCCAAAGTCGAGTGCGGCGATCTGATGTGGCTGGAAGCCCGGGGCAGTTTCCGCTGGGACATGGCCCACGAGTTGCAGGATGTGGCGGCAGGACGGGTCGTGGGCCGTCCCTCCCCGGATTCGATAACCCTTTTCGAGTCAATGGGGGTGGCGCTGGAGGACATCGCAGCGGCCCAACTGGTGTACCGCAAGGCGGTGGAGCGGGGAATGGGCCAGGAATTGCCGTTTTAGGCGTGGGCCGGGCTGGTTTTACCGGACATTGGCGGTACGAATGAAGAAGGCCCCCGGCATTTGCCGGGGGCCTTCTTCCGGGTTACGCGCCCGATGGTTAGCCAAGCAGGCGGCCAACAAAGCGGAACCGCTCGGAATCGGCGAGTTCCCGTGCCATGCGCTCCTGGTCGCTCATTCCGGTCCCGGAGAGCGCGTCGTAGAAATGGACAATCTGGTGGCCCAGCTTGGGGATGAGTGCCTTGTCGAGTATGTCTGCTGGAGTAGTCAATTCTGGTTTCTGCGAACCCCCTTGGTGTTGTTCTTGCGATGCTGTCCCTGCGTTAAACGCTGCCGTAGTGTACGTCTACACCCCGGTTTTGCGGATAGTGCCAGGCAGTTAACATCACTAGAGATAATATACACCTGCGTCAATATCGTGTCAAGAGATATTAACCCTTGTTTAATATATTCAACACAAATAGGACAGCGGGCTGTATTTCTTAAGGAGGCCGTGGATTCCTGCCTGCGCAGGAACGACGAAGGGGGCGCCGGATTAACGGTGACACCGGGGCTGCCAAGGAATACCGGCGCGGAAGGTTACAGGCCCAGCTTGCCGGGGTTCATAATGTTGGCCGGGTCAAGGGTCTGTTTGAGGGCACGGATTACGTCCTGAGCCGGGCCGCGTTCCCGGGCCAGCAGGTGGTTCAGCTTGACCCCCGTTCCGTGGCAGTATTCCATGATGCCGCCCATGTCCTGGGCAAGGGTGAGAACCTGTTCCACGCCCTTGCCCAGCTGCTCGCGGTCACCGTCGGGGCTGCCCGGCGCGGGAACGACCATCATCGAGAACATCTCGGGCCGGCTCCATAGGGCATACTCAACCACCCGGGCGCCGTGCTCGGCCAGAATCTCCTGGCTGCGGCGGCGGTACTCCAGAACTTGGGAAATGGGCAGGGCCAGGTGCAGGTAATCGAAGCTGCGCCCCCGCTGCCGGTTCCACCGCACTTCCCGAGGCTTGTCCAGCGCGGAGCGCTTGTAATTCTCCGCAGACTCGTGGCGATTCTCCCAGTATTCCAGCGTTGCATCGGGGCCAATGTCCCGGCCGCCGAACTCGGCGCAGACCTGCATCGCCCGTCCATGCTGGGCGGCCACGCCCTCGCGGAATCCCTCAAAGAGCAGGTACAGCCGCACCCTGTGGTCTTCCTCGGTCAGGTCCAGCAGCGTCGGACGAATGCCCAGCGCCAGCATTTCCCCCACGGCGTCGAATCCCTGGTCGAAGTTGTCGAAGGCGGCGGTGGCGAACGTCTGGGCTTCCGGCTGCCGGAATACCTTGACCGTGGCTTGCGTGATGATGCCGAACGCGCCCTCGGAGCCGATGAACAGTTGGTTGAGGTTGGGGCCGGTGGAGTTCTTGGGCACCGCGCGGGTGGATATGACTTGCCCGGTGGGGAGCACCGCTTCCAGCGCCACCACCTGATCGCCCATTGGCCCGAAGGCCGCGGCCCGGTAGCCGACCCCGTTGGTGGAAATCGTCCCGGCCACGGTGGCGATGGGGACGCTGTATGGGTCGTGTCCCGGCATCAACCCGTGTTCCGACAAGGCATCATACAGGTCTTCCAGCACTACGCCCGCTTCCACGGTTGCCGTCAAGTCCTGGACGTTGATGGACAGGATGCGGTTGAGCCGCTTCAGGTCGACGACGATGCCGCCCTGCACCGGCAGGACGCCGCCCATGACGCCGGTGCCTCCGCCGTAGGGGACAATGGGAGCGCCCCACTCGTTGGCCAGCGACACGACGGCGGCGACTTCCCGGGTGGAACCGGGACGCACCACCACGTCGGCAAGTTTCTCGAAAGCCGCTTCCGCGCCGAAGGCCCGCCACGGGGTCAAAGCGTCCGCCGAGTAGCGGTCCAGGTCGTAGGGTTCGGCGGTAACGTTGCCTGCGCCGACAACGGCGGTCAGGGACTCTATTCGCGAGGGGTCAATCATGGCCGATCACGGGACATATTGGGTTGCCCGCGTGGAGCAAACTCGCAGTGGGGAGCATCCGGCGGGATTGGTCGAGCCGGTAGATGTAGAATCGAAGTCCGGCACGTTCGAGCATCTACGCGCCGGATTGACGCTGCCACTCGGTGCCCCGGGCGGTGTCTTCCAGGACGATGCCCTGCCCGGCCAGGCCGTCGCGAATCTTGTCGGCCAGCTCAAACTGACGGTTTTTCCGCAGTTCGGCGCGGGTCTCCAGCAGCAGCTCGATGAAGGGTTGGGCCGAAAGCAGGTCCCCGCCTGTTGAGTCCCGTTCCTGGAAGGTCAGGCCAAGCACGCCGCCGAGTTGGGACAGGCTTTCCTGGGCCGCCCGGACATCCATCCCCGCTTCGTGGCTCCGGTTAATCTCCCGGGCTAGGTCGAACAGGGAAGCGATGGCCTGCGGGGTGTTCAGGTCGTTGTCCATGGCGGCGTGGAAGCGCTTCGCAAAGGGCGAGGCGTCCAAGGGTTCGCCGGTGTTGCCGTTGCTGCGCAGGGCGTGGTGGAACCGCTCCATGCTGCGCTCCATTGCGGCCGCTCCTTCTTCGCTGTAATTCAAAGGACTGCGGTAGTGGGAGCTGAGAAAGTAGAGGCGGAGCGTGTCGGCGCTGAATTTTTCCAGGGCTTCCTCGGCGGAAACCAGGTTGCCCAGGGACTTGCTCATCTTGTCATCGTCGAACTGGAGCAGGCCGTTGTGCACCCAATAGCGGGAAAAGGGCTGCCTCCCGGTGAATGCCTCGCTCTGGGCGATTTCGTTTTCGTGGTGGGGAAAGACCAGGTCCATGCCCCCGCCGTGAATGTCCAAGGGGTCGCCTAGGCGGTCCAGGGACATGGCGGTGCATTCGATGTGCCAGCCGGGGCGGCCCGGCCCCCAGGGACTGTCCCAGGCGGGTTCCCCTTCCTTGGCGCCCTTCCACAGGGCGAAGTCCATGGGGTGTTCCTTATCTTCCTCGATTTGGATGCGCGCGCCGGCAATCATCCCGTCCAGCGTCCGGTGGCTGAGCTTGCCGTATTCCGGGCTGCGGTTGACGCGGAAGTAGACATCACCGCCGACAGGATAGGCATAGTCCCGCTCAATCAGGCGGGCGATGGTCTTGATAATGCTAGGGATTTCCTGGGTGGCCCGGGGGTAGGCGTGGGCCCGCTGAATGTTGAGACCATCCATAGCGGCGAAGAAGTCTTCGATGTACCGGTCCACCAGCGCACCCTCGGCGATGCCTTCACCCTGGGCGCGGAGGATGATTTTGTCGTCAATGTCGGTGAAGTTCTGGACGTGCTGCACCCGGTAGCCGATGTGCTCTAGGTAGCGGCGCAGAACGTCGAACACCACGTAGCTAAGGGCGTGGCCAACGTGGGTGGACGAATACGGGGTCACGCCGCAGACGTACATCTTGACGGTGTTCCCGTCGGCGGGAACGAACTCATCTTCCCGGCCGGTCAGTGTGTTGTAAAGTTTCATGCTCGACAGACGGCTGGAGGAATTCGGTTGGTTAGCCCGATAACCAGCCCCGGTATTCACAGGGGCAGGCCCTGGCGCGCTCCGGTCAACCCCGGGGGCTGCGCAGCAGGGCGGCGATGGCACAGGCGGCGATGCCTTCTTCCCGGCCAGTAAACCCCATGTAGTCGGTGGTGGTTACCTTGACGCTGACCTGTTCCGGGGTTACGGAAAGCGCGGCGCTCAGATTATCCCGCATCATGGAAACGTGGGGGCCGAGCCGGGGATTTTGCGCCAGTATTGTAGCATCAACGTTCAGGATGCGCCAACCGGCGGCGCTCACCAGGTCCCGGACCTTGCCCAGCAGTATCAGGCTGGAAATGTCCTTGTACTGGGGGGCGCTGGACGGGAAATGCACCCCCTTGTCGCCCAGGTTGGCCGCTCCCAGCAAAGCGTCCATTGCGGCGTGGACCAGCACGTCGCCGTCGCTGTGGCCCTCAAGCCCCCGGTCGTGGGGAACATTCACGCCCCCCAGCACCAGACGCCGCCCCGACGCCAGCCCGTGGGCGTCGAACCCCATGCCAACGCGAAAGTCCATCAAGAAAACTACCTCGATTGCCCATTTGCAGGGTTAGGGGCTGCCTTATTCACTATTCACCGGCTCACCCCGCGCTTGCCGCAGAAGCCGCTCTCAGCAGCGCTTCCATGACCACCAGGTCATCCGGCGTCGTCACCTTCAGGTTGCGGTAGTCGCCCAGGAACATCTGCACCGGATGGCCCAGGGCTTCCACCATAGCTGCGTCGTCGGTGACGTCCTGATTGCAGCGCTGGTGGGCGTCCAGCAGCAGGGAGCAGCGGAAAATCTGCGGGGTCTGGGCAGCCCAGAGGGTTTCCCGACGGGGCGTTCCGGCCACCAGGTTCCCGTCGCCGGTCACTTCTTTTATGGTGTCTTTGACCGGGACGCCGGCCACCGCAGCCCCTATTTCCCGCGCTGCGTGCCAGCCCCGTTCCAGCAGGTCATGGCTCACCAGGGGGCGGGCGCCGTCGTGGACGATGACCCAATCGCAGGCTTGCAGTGAATCCAGACCGTTCCGCACCGAGTCCTGCCGCCGTTGACCACCGGCGTATATCCCGCTGACTTTGGCGAAGTTGCCAGCTCCGACGACGGCCTGTCCGTGGGTCAGGTCGGCTTGGGAAAGCACGAGGACAATTTCATCAACCAGGGGCGAGGAGTCAAAGCAGGACAGGGTGCGGGCGATTAACGGCTGTCCGAGCAGCGGGGCGAAGGTCTTGTTGATACCCTGCATACGGGAACTGGCTCCGGCGGCAACCACGACTGCCCCAACCCGTTCATCCCTCGGCGGCGCTAACGTCAGGCGTGAGGCGGTATCCGTCCGGGGCGCCGGGGTTTGTGAACGGTTATCCACTAAGCTGCACCAGAGGCTGAATTGCCGGGCGGAGTTGTCCCGGACCATGGCCGCCCGGCGGCCCGGCCCCGCTCCGGCTAGTTCCTGGGCTGGGCGAAGATAATCCGGCCCGCCGCAGTTTGCAGGACACGAGTCACCACCACGTCGTGGGAGGCGTTGATGTAGCGCCGCCCGTTTTCCACCACGACCATCGTCCCGTCGTCCAGGTAGGCCACTCCCTGGCCGGGTTCCTTGCCTTCCTGTACGATGTTCACCCGCAGGTCTTCGCCCGGCAGTACGATGGATTTGAGGGCGTTGGCCAGCTCGTTGACGTTCAGGACCTGGACTTCCTGCAACTCCGCCACCCGGTTCAGGTTGTAGTCGGTGGTCAGAATGGGAATGCTCATAGAGCGGGCCAGGTACACCAGTTCGGAATCCACTTCGTTGCTGTGTTGGACGCCCACGTCCAGCACTTCCAGGGAAATGTGGGGTTCCTGCCGGAGTTTCCCCAGCACCTCCAGCCCCCGGCGGCCCCGGTTGCGGCGCAGCGGATCGCTGGAGTCGGCGATGTGGCGCAGTTCGTCCAGAATGAACCGCGGCACCACCAGAACGCCTTCGACGAACCCGGTCACGGTCAAGTCGGCGATGCGGCCGTCGATAATGGCGCTGGTATCCACCAGAATCGCCCCGTTCCGGTAGGGCTTGGCCACGCCGTTGGGAGAAGGGCGCTCGTCCAGCTTGGGGAACACAGCCTGCATATCGCGGGCCCGTTGGACGCCCAACAACACGCCGGAGATGCCAAGGGTGAAGGTTACAACCAGGGGAAGGGCCAGACCCAGCCAGCCGTCCAGGGTATAAAGGGGAATCGACAAGAGAGAGGCGACAACTAAACCTACGAGTAGTCCGATGATGGCGGCAACGAGGGTGGGTGCGGGGATTTCATTAACGTAGTCAACGGCTCTGTGCATGGGCTTGAGGGTAAGGTACGGGGTAACGACGGCCCCCAAGGGAACCCCGGTAAGGGCTAAGGCCACGCCCCAAGGCCAAAGCCTGTCTTGGCCGGTGGACACTTCCGAAACTAATCTACCCAACCTCCAACCCAAGACACCGAACCCTCCGGCACCCATTACCCTGAGGGTCCAAATCTCTAGCACGTCAATCACCTCCTTAATCCAAGCTGTATGTCCCGCTAACGGGATTCAGTTATTTTCCTAGCCTAACCGCCTCCTGGCCGGACCCGCGTCGGCGACAAGTTTGGATGGCCGGGTTTCCAAGGTGCATAAACCGGGTTCCGGTTGGTGGGTTTCCACAAGGTTTCAGGCTGGCTTGGGCCGTTCCGTCTGCCCCAAGCTACTTTGGCTGAGCATAACATAAAACCCACGGTTGCGGAAGATTCAGGCCAGTGGCGCAGACCCCGGAGGCCGCCCACCGGCGGCTTGTCCGTGGGCCCGTTTTCCCGTTACCATAACGTTGACCCGGCGGGGCCGTCTCCCGTCCTGAACTTGCTGCCGGGGTTGCCGGACGGCCAATCTGCCTCCGGCGCATTAAATCAAGGGTTAGGGTGAATCATGGCATATTCTCTGGCAGACCTGGACGCAATGACCATTGCCAACGCTAACGCCCTGTCGTTTGAAGACCGGGACCGGCTGCTGGACCTGATAATCGCCGACGGGCGCCATCAGTCCACGGACGCGGTATCCCACCGGATTGGTCTGTATTGCGACTACTTTGAAGAAGACCTGCTGCGAATGCTCAAGGTGCGGGCGGTGAAGGTGCTGTGCCGCGGCACCACCGCCTCCGGGTTCGACGGGGTAATTGTCGGCGGCGACGACGCCTCGCAATACCGCGCCACCCTGGAGCACGTTCAGACCACGCTGCGCGCCGCCTCCACTGACTTCCACCGGGTCGTCACGCTGGTTGTCTTCCTGACCAACATGGACAACTGGCCGCTGTTCAACGAGATTTACCGGGAGTTCATACCCAATCCTCCCTGCCGCGCGGTCATCGGCACCACCGGGCTGGCGGAGCGGCCGCTGCTCATCGAAATCGTTGAGTGCATCGCTTACAAAGTGCTTCCCTAGCCGGCGGACGATGGCGAAGTCCACTACCCGTTCGTCCTGAGGCGCTGCCGTGGCGCGGCGGTGTTATACTTGCTGGGAGGCCGAGCCAACCAATTAACCCCGCTTGGGGCGGGCTTGGGCTGAAGGGGCCAAGGCAATCTGAATTTAAGCGGAGGAGCGACATGGCTTTGGAGTTGGCATACAAAGTGAGAAGCTACAGCACCGGCACGCTGGGCAGGGCCATTTGTAATGCCCGCAACCACCACTGGGTGGCCGACGACGCTGGCGGCGAGCAGGTCGGCGCCGGCGAGCTGTTCTTTTCCGGCATCTCGGCCTGCGCGGTCAACATGGTCCAGAGGCTGGCCAGCCAGGGCGAGATTCCGTTGGACTGGATGGACGTTTCCGTGGAAGGGTACCGGGAATCCGAGAAAGCCCCGGCCGGCCTGACGCTCTACGACGACATTCGGGTCCACTTCCAGATGTGGGGGGTGGACGACGACCAGGGACATCAACTGATGGAAACCTGGAAACAGCGTTGACCCCTTTACGGTTCGGTCGCCGTGGCGACCCCGAGCACCAGCATAACGCTGGAGATTCACGTCGGAGCGCATTCCCGCACCTAGCAGCCGGTCCGGCATCCGGGCTTGAACGCCTGGCCATTCGCCGGCAACGCAGGACTAATCCGGCACACCAGGTTGGTGCGCCGGATTATTTTTTGCCGGTCTCGACCGGGTTTTCCGACGGGAGAGAAACTTCGCCCACGGCCCGCCCCGGCATCGGCCCTGCCTTCGAGCCGGGCCGGGACACAGGAACCTTGGGAAACCGCTCGGCTGGGGTTTCAACATCGTGCCGAATCCGGCAAATCGGCATTCACATGGACGAGATGCCGTCCGGGATATAATGGATTTATGCCGTTAGTCAGCTGGGAGGTTGGCGAGTATCGAACCAGTGTTGTCCGCTGTTCCACCCATCGCCGGCGCCGATGAGTTTGCGCTGGTAAGGGACTTTGCCATCACGCTGGCGGTCGCCGGAGCGGCGCTGGTGCTGTTCCAGCTTGTCAAACAGCCTCCGGTGCTGGGATACATGGTCGCGGGGTTAATCGTCGGCCCCTTCACGTTGCCTACGCCCCTGGTGCGGGACCTGGACGTCATCCGGCTGCTGGCCGACCTGGGGTTGGTGCTCCTGCTGTTCGGCATCGGCCTTGAGTTGGGATGGCAGCGAATCCGGCAGGTAGGGACCCGGGTCCTGGTCATTGCGGTCGTCGAAATGTCCATCTTGTTTGCGGCAGGATACGAGACCGGATACCTGCTGGGCTGGCCGGTGGTTGAGAGCGTTTTCCTGGGCGCCGCGCTGTGCATCAGCAGTTCGGCCATCCTGGTCAAAATGCTGCGGGATTCGGGTGACTTGTTCGCCACGCGGGGCCAACTGATGGTCGGCATCCTGGTGGTGGAAGACTTTGCCGCGGTGATTCTGCTGACGGTGCTGTCGGGCGCGGCCCATACCGGGGCGGCCGACGCAGCGTCCATAGCCATTTTGGTGGGCAAGCTGATTATCTTCGGGGTTGCCGCATTGGTGTTCGGAGCCATCTTCGCCCCGCGTCTGATTCGCTTCGTCAACCGTTACCACTCCGACGAAACGCTGCTGATTACCAGCTTGGCCCTGTGCTTCGGGCTGGCCTTGGCCGGGCAGCAATTGGGGCTTTCCGCGGCGGCCGGGGCCTTTCTGATTGGGACGGTGCTGGGCGACACGGAGCACAGCGAGGATATTTCCCGGGTGATGAACCCGGTCAAGGATATGTTCGCCGCCCTGTTCTTCGTGTCCATCGGGATGTTGATGGACGTGCGGCTGTTCCCCGAATTTATCATCCCGGCATTGATAATCAGCGCCGTGTTCATGGTGGGCAAGGTGGTGGCCGATACCCTGGGAACGTTCCTGGCGGGTTACGACGGGCGGACTTCGCTGTCGGTGGGCATGGGAATGCCCCAGTTGGGCGAGTTTTCCCTGGCCATCAGCCGGGTTGGCGTGACCTACGGAACGGTGGGCAGTTATCTCAACCCGGTAATCACCATCGCCACCGCCATAACGGCCTTGTTCTACCCCTGGGTCTTCCGGGCGGCGGACTCCGCCGCCGACCTAATCGACCGCCGCTCGCCTGCCCTGCTGAAAGAGTATTCCGGATACCTGTTCCTGGGTATCGCCGCCCTGGGCAGCGCCTTCCGGTTCAACAGCCCTCACGCCCGGCGCATCCAACATTCGGTCCGGTTGGTGGTCCTGAATCTGGGAATTATAATTTTGGTAATCGCTATTGGTACCGGACTGCTCCAGTTCTCCCCCTGGCTGGCCACCGCAGCCCGGGTGTCCGAAAGTATGTGGGGGTTAATCATCGCCGGGGCCGCGCTGGGGTTCTGCGTACCGTCAATCCTGGCAATCTGGCAATCGTTGCGGCGGCTTACCGAAGACATCGCCGATTACATTGCTCCCGGAATCTCCCGGTCCCGGGGTATGTTGGCCCGGAATATGCGGGTGATATTGCGGGACAGCTTCCTGATCCTGCTGCTTATTCTGCCCGCCATCTGGAGCATACCCCTGTTTTCGCGGCTGTTTTCCCTGGGGACGCTGCCGCTTCCGCTGGCTATCCTGCTTTTGCTGGGCGTGACGTCGGTGCTGGGGCTGGCCGGTTTCCAAATTCACCGCGTATTAGAGGCGTCCTTCAGCCGCACCTTCCTGGGCGTGGACGACCCCCGCTACCAGGAAGAGGATGACCTGTACTTCGCGGATGACGACGCCCACTTGCACGCCAGCGACAACATGGACCCGGAACGGTCGACCTAGACCGTTTCAGAAAAGTCCGGTGTTGCCCGGTGTTACAATGACATCCGGCTTTCCACGGTGTCTACCCCCAGTGTTATGGTGTCTTTCCCCCAGTGTTATGATGATGCCAGAAGTAAGTCACGGCCGGCCTTTCTGCGCTGTCAGGCCCGGCCCTTTGGAGGTTGCGATGCGCGTATGTTCATTTTTGCCCAGCGCCACGGAAATCGTCTATGCCCTGGGCATTGAAGACCAGTTGTACGGGGTGACCCACGAGTGCGATTTCCCCGCCGCGGCCAAGGACAAGCCCTGGGTGGTGCGCAGCGTTTTCGAGGGCATGGACCCTCAGCCCACCAGCGGGGAGATAAGCCGGGCCATCTCGGAGCGTCTGGAGCAGGGGCTGGGCATTTACGAAATCGACGAGGACCTGCTGAAGGCCGCCCAGCCGGAGCTGATTCTGACCCAGGCCATCTGCGAGGTTTGAGCGGTGTCCTCTCGGCAGGTTGCCGAGACCACGGCCATGCTGAACCAGCAGCCCGAGGTTATGTCACTGGACCCTCAGTACGTGGGCGACGTTCTCGAAGACATCCGCCGGGTGGGCCGCGCCGCCGGCCAAGCAGACCGGGCGGAGGAAGTAGCATCCCAGATGCAGGCCCGCATTGATGCCGTGACCGACCGGGCGTCGCTGGCGTCCGAGAAGCCCAGGACGCTGCACTTGGAATGGGTGGACCCGCTGATGTGCGGCGGGCATTGGGTGCCGGAGATGGTGGAGATGGCGGGCGGGGTCAACTGCTTCGGCGACAAGGAGACCGGCTCCTTCAAGCTGGACTGGGAAGAAGTGGTGGCCAGCCAGCCCGAGGTTATCATCTTCATGCCCTGCGGGTTCGAGGTGAAGCGGGCGTTGGAAGACGTGCCCATACTGTCCGCAATGGAAGGTTGGGACTCCATGCCCGCGGTCAAGAACAACCGGGTCTTCGCCATTGATGCCAGCGCCTACACCAGCCGCTCCGGCCCCCGGTTGGTGACCGGCCTGGAAATTATGGCCGAAATGCTCCACCCCGAGCTGTTCTCCGGCATGATACCGGAGGCGGGCGCGCTGAGGGTATACGGCAAACCGGCGGCGGCCCGGTAAAGTCAGGGTTGGTGGCGGTCCGGCAGGGTCTTTTATCGATACGTGAATGATGTACTGAACAGGCAGCGTCCCCCATCGTCTTTCCCGCGAAAGCGGGAATCCAGGAATGTTGTACGAAGGGAACGTGACCGGTGAATAGCGTTTCTGGATTCCAGCGGATGCAGGAAAGACGGTCGGCGTCTCTCAAATGGCTCAGAGCCTGCCATCGTGGAAACGATGGGCGAGCACGTTGATAGACTTTGCGACGGTCAAGACCCTGGGGGGAGGGCAGCAAGCGTGGTTAGTTGAGGCGGGCGCCCCGGAAGGGGTTGTTCTTTTCCACTTGTTCCAGCATTAACTGGACGCTGCGGCTCAGGACCGGCAGCAGGGTTTTCAGCCGCTGCTGAGTGTTGGGGGCTTCCAGCATCCTCTGGCGCAGCTCTTTGGGCAGGCTTACGCTGGCGGAAAGGCTGGATATGACGTCGGTGAACAACTGGCTGGGATCTTCCACCACGTTGACGGCGCTGTTCCAACCGCCGGCGATGGTTGCCTGGTGCGTGAGGAATTCGGTGAATTCCTTCCTGATTTGCTGCACCAGAACGTCCGCAATCTCGCCCGGTTCATCGTCGAGATACTGCACCAACCCGACCAGGTAAGGTACTTGCTGGACGATTTCGACCACCCGGAAGCGCCGCTCGCCCTGGGTGGCGATGTTCATTCGCCCCTCGGCCAAGGCACTCACCTGGGCGATGCGGGCCGTGGTGCCAATGGAAACGGGTTCGGCAGGTTCCCCCACCTCTTGCCCTTCCTTAATCAGCAACACCCCGAAGGGAATATCTTCCTGCGAGCACCGGCCGATCATCTCCTTGTACCGCTCCTCGAAGATATGCAGCGGCAACCTCATCCCCGGGAACAGCACCACGTCGGTCAGCGGGAACAGCGGCAGTTCGGTCAGGTCATCGCGCGGAATGTCGCTGGCAGATTCCATAATGTTGCTAGTATAGAGCTTCCAAGCTACCGGCACAACCCAACAAAACGCCAGCAAACCCGCCCAAGTGTGCTATATTGCATCCACTCAACCCCCAAGGAAAGTGAAACATGACCAGCAGCCGCAACAGCATCCCCGAAATAATTCAGGCCAAGTCCTTCCGGCTTGTGAACGACGACGGACAACCCCGAGCCGTATTGGGCCTTATCAACGATACGCCAAGGTTGGTTATGCTCGACGAGGATGGTAATCACCGGATATCGGTGGGGGTAGACGGGGACGGTATGTCAAGGTTGGTTATGCTCGACCAAGACGGCAATCCCCAGATATCGGTGGGGGTAGACGAGGACGGTGCGCCAAGGTTGGTTATGCTCGACCAGGACGGTAAGATCCGGCTATCGGTGGGGGTATCCAAGGTTGGTGCGCCAAGCTTGGGTATGCTCGACGAAGACGGTAAGATCCGGCTCGCGGTGTGGACAGCCGAGGACGATGAGCCAAGCTTGGATATGTTAGACGAGGACGGCAATCGCCGACTATCGGTGTGGGTAGCCAAGGATGGTGCGCCAAGGTTGGGTATGCGCGACGAGGACGGTAATACCCGGCTATCGGTGGGGGCAGCCAAGGACGGTGCGCCAGGGTTGTTTATGAGCGACGAAGACGGTAATACCCGGCTCGGGGTGTGGACAGCCGAGGATGGTGCGCCAAGCTTGGATATGAGCGACGAAGACGGTAATACCCGGCTATCGGTGGGGGTAGACGAGGACGGTGCGTCAAGCCTGGGTATGATCGACCAGGACGGCAATCCCAAGCTATTGGTGCTGACAGCCCAAGATGGTGCGCCAAGGTTATTTATGCTCGACGAAGGCGGTAAGACCTGGCTCGCGGTGGGGGTAGACGAGGACGGCTCCCCTTACCTTGAAACTCTCGACGCGGCGGGCAACCCTATATAATTCCCGACCCCGGCATTATTCTACCCTTCAACCCGCCATTCCCACGGAAGCGGGAATACAGCGCCTTCCCCCTGGTGGGGGGAAGGTTGGGACGGAGTGGTACTCAAAAATTACTGACACCCGGATGTTCATAACGTACAGAGAAGACCAGGGCCGGGGCGGTGAATCAACCGGCCCGGCCCTGGTTTTTGCGCTGGCGCAGCAGCAAGCCGGATAGACGCCCGCAGTTTTTACGGCTGACGGTGCGGGAATCCAGCGGCCATTTACCCCCTGGATGGCGCTTGCAGCATCGGCCAGAGTTTGTGGGCGGTCTCGCCCATAATCCAGTTGCGGTCTTCGCCGGAGAGCCAGGGCAGGGCGGTCTGGCCGAGCCGCACCTGTCCGATGAAACCGCCTTCACGGGACGAGGGGAAGTTGGAGCCCCACATGACACGCTGCGGCGTGAAGGCTTCAATGACGCGCCGGAAGAGTTCCTGCTCGGGCGGGGTCAGGCCGGCGTAAGGCCCAAGGCTGGTGCTGGAAATTCGCAGGTGAGCGTTAGGAAGCCTGGCCAAGTCTTCCAGAGCGGTGGTCATGGCGGCCTTGTCCCCGGCGCCGCTCCAGCCGGCGAAGTGGTCCGGGGCAAAGATGACGTTGGGGTGACGGGCGCCCACGTTCCGCATCCGGTTAACCTTGTCCGGCTGGCCGCCGCCGCCGATGGATATGGGTATGCCAAGGGCTTCGGCGCGCTCCCAGAGAGCGTCACAGCGGGAATCGTCGGGCTCGGCCTCGCTCTGGAGGCGCACGCCCGTCATGCCGCGCTCGTTCACCCAATAAGAGAGCTTGTCTGCGGCATCGGGTGCAGCCGGGTCCAGGATCCCCACGGACACGGTGCGCGGGGCGTACTGCTGGGCGCTGTCGCACTGGTAAGAGTTATCGAGGCCGTAGGTGGCGTTGGGCTGCACCAGCGTGGCACAGTCCACGCCGGCCCGGTCCATCTCGGCAATCAGGTCCTCGACGTCGTTGCTGACCTCGGTGGACCATCCCCGCGCTCCGGGGTCCAGGGGGTGCTTGACCTTGTCGCTGCTGACCACATGGGTGTGAGTGTCGATGATCATGGGCGTAACTCCTGAAGGGATTACATTGAACCGGCGATGGCAGTCTACCACACGGCCCCGGATGGCGGAACGCCGCCGTTAGACGGGGTCAGCGCCCTCACCCCCGGCCCCTCTCCCGGAGGGAGAGGGGTGATACGGTGGTTCAGCCGCGTCAGGTCTTGCCCGAAGACCCGCTACCCCGGGTAAAGGGATGATACCGCTCCCTCTCCCTTGGGGAGAGGGCCGGGGTGAGGGGATTGCCCGGTGGACGCGGGCGGGATAACCGGCTAGTACCGTTTCAATTTAAATCTATTGGATAGATATGTTTGAGCTTACTGCGAGCGTCCTGGGTGGAGAACCGCCAGTCTATGATGGCGGCGGCCTCGTTGCGTTCGCGTTCGAGCGCCGCGACCTCCCGTCTCAGCAACGCTTCATCGCCGACCCGGCGGTTCAGACACTGTCTGCTGAAGACGCTGAACTCGATTTCAGCCATGTTCAGCCAGCTTCCGTGATTGGGTGTGTGGTGAAGCTCCAGGCGTTTGGCGATGCGGCGCGCCTCGGACGGTGCAAACGCTTCGTAGAGCGAGCCGAGCTTGTGGGTGTTGAGATTGTCCAGCACCAGCCGGATCTCTGTGGCGTCAGGATATGCCTCGTCCACCAGCCACTTCATCTGTTGAGCGAAGTCCACAGCAGTCCGGCGCCCAGTCACCTCGACGTGCCTCCACCCACCCTTCGGTTCACAGAACATGAACAGATTCCGGGTCCCGTTCCGCTGGTACTCGGTGTCATAGCGCTCCACCCGTCCAGGAGCGGCCTCAATGGGAGGCCGCACATCCCCGAGCAACTGCTTGGAGGACTCGTCAAAACACACCACCGGACGCTCCAGGTCGTACTCTTCGTGATAAAGGTCCAGCGCTTCCTCCATCCGGGCGACGAACTCCCCGCTCAGCTTGGGGATGCACCATTCCTTTTTCCGCCACGGCTTGAGTTCGTTTTTTTGAGTATCTGGCGCACCGTCTCCAGGGAAATGCTCCCGGCAAACTCCATCTCCACCACCTTGTCCGCCAGCAGATGGAGCGTCCAGTTTACATGTCCTTCGGGTGGACTGCTGCACGCGATGGCAACCAGGTGCGCTTCCTGCTTGCCGTCCAACTTGCGCTCCCGGCCCGGCCGTGGCTTGTCATTGATGGCGGCCTCAAGTCCTTCCTCGACGAACCGCTTCCGCACTCTGGCAACGGTGGCCGCGTTGATCAAAAGCACACCGGCTATCTCACCGTCCCGTAGTCCTTCATCTGCTTTGAGCAGCGCCAGCGCCCGCTTGACGGTGCGGACTGACAGCTTGCCCCGGTGGGAAACCTCATTGAGACGGGCTCGTTCGGATTCAGCCAGCTTGACTTTATACTTGATGGCAGCCATGTCTGGATACTCCCCCACAGAAAGATCATACCCAAGTATGGCTGCCTTCTCATATTCTTGTAAATCTATCTGGAAGTAGTACTAGGGCCACACCGGGTCGTGGCAGCCGAGGGGCACTGAGGGCCTGGCCCAATGGGGCTGAGTCTCCGACAGTTGCACCACCGGGGCGAGATGGCGCAGCCGGCCGCCGGGGGCGCCGCTTACGGTGGCCCAACGCTCCAGCTCTTCGGGGGTGAATTCCCCAGGCACGTCCCGAAGGTCAGCTTCCGGCACCTGCCCCCGGTCTACCAGCCAGCGTCCCGTCTGGGCCAGAGAGATACGGACCAGCCAACTGCCGCCTTCCCGAACCCGCCGGGCCAGGGCGGCCAACGTGCCGAACGCCATCAAATATCCGGTCAGGTAGTCGATGGCCGACACCGGGTAGAACTGGGGTCCCGGAGCGTCGCCGGGGAACAACTCTCCCTGACGGCTGGTTATTCCGCTGACCGTTTGCACTACGGTGTCAAAGCCGCGGCGTCCGGCCCACGGCCCCACCCGGCCAAAGGCGGACAAAGAGACGTAGACAATGCCCGGCCGCAACCTGGCCAAGTCCTCGGGGGAGAAGCCCCGCTGGGCGAGCGCGCCCGGACGGTACCCCTGGGAGAAAATGTCCGCTTCCCGCGCCAGCCCCAGCAAGGTATCCACATCCTGCTGTTCCCGCAAATCCAGGTGGGTAGAGAGCTTGCCGTGGCCGGTGTCGTCTTCCTGATCCGAACTGCTGGGCAGGTGGCGGGCGGTAACCCTCAGCACGTCCGCCCCGTGTTCGGCCAGGGTGCGGGCGCAGGTTGGTCCTGCCAGAACGCGGGTGAGGTCCAGAACCTTTACTCCCGACAAGGGCCGGGGACCCTCGGGCAGGGGCTGCGGCGGACTGTCGGCAATCTTCTCGATTTCCAGCAGGGGCAGGGATGCGATGGCGGCGGCCTGGGGGTGCTTGGCCCACTCTGCCATGGTGCGCGCCATGCCGCCGGCCCCGCTGGCGGCGATAATCGCTTCTTCCAGTTCCTGGGCATCCCAGCCGGCCACCGCTTGGCGCACGGCCTCCCGGTCGTCCTCGACACCCAGCACCTTCAGGGCCGCGTCGCGGTGGTTGGGGAAGTTGCAGTGTAGATAACTCCAACGGCCGTTTTTGGCCGGATACACACCCGCAATCGAGTTCCGTTCGCGGCCGGTGGGCGCCCCGTCCCTGGTCATGTACCTGCCGCTGCGGAGCGATGCCGTGGCCTGCCGTGCGTCAACTTTGACTTCCTGGCGGCGTCCGGTCCGCAGTTCCCAAAGGTCGGAAACGGCAAGACCGACGGCGGCCAGGCTGGTTGCCGCGGCCTCCCCGATGCGGAAAGGCGTCGGAAGAATCGGGTCCATACCGCCGGAAATCTCAAGCTCGGCGGCGCGCTGCGCGTCCCAACCCGGGATTGAAAAAAGCGTGGATAAAGTTTGGTCAAACATTCTCGAATCTACTCCTTGTTTGTTGCGCCAGCCCCCGGTCAAGACGTGGGGCCAAAGGTTGCGTTTTCCCGGTCAGAACATGATAGCGTATCCAGGGGCGTACCGTGCGGAGTTTGCGGAAGGTCAATGGAGGCGGCCAGGGCCTTTTAATTCTCGAAAGCATCCCATCGCCCTCTGGGAGAGGGTTAGGGTGAGGGCCTTCCGGCTTGGAGAAATCGTTGCCGATGCGCGGGGTTCGCCCTCACCCCCGGCCCCTCTCCCGCGGGGAGAGGGGAGAATAAAAAGACCTTGGGACGCGACGGCGGACTGTCCCTTGAAGCCCGGTTCGGGTGTAAACTGACCTATCTCAGTGGACAACTCCGGGGCTTTGGCACAGAGCTTCTCACACCACTCCGGAATATATGAATGACAAGGAGAAAGACGATGGCGACTCGGATTCCCACGATTGATTCACAAGTTCATGCCTACGAGCGGAACCGCCCCGAACGGCCCTGGAGCGGAACTCTGCAGGGTCCTGACGAGGTGACCGGAGACGACATGGTGGCCGCGATGGACGCGGTGGGTGTCGACGGCGCCCTGCTGGTTTCCCCCTTCTCCATGTATCGCTACGATGCCAGCTACGCGCTGGAAGTCTACGCGAAGCATCCGGGCCGGTTCGGCCTGATCAGGCCCTTCAACCCCGAGTCGGAAACCATCGAAGAGGACATGGCGGAGTGGACCGGTACGTCCGGGGTGGTCGGCGCCCGCATCATGCTGACGGCCTCGGAATTTGAGGCGGACCATCCGGGCCTGAACCGCATCCTGGCCGCTGCAGGCCAGGCCGGCGTTCCCGTGAACATCATGTGCTCCACCAAGCTGCCGCTCTTGGGGGGTCTGGCCCGGCGCAATCCGGGCACCCAGATCGTGATTGACCACCTGGGAATAGTCCAACCCCCGGCTCCGCCCGCCCCACCGGAACCCTGGGCCGATCTGCCGGACGTGCTATCGCTGGCGGAACTCGACAACGTTGCCATCAAGGTTTCCGGCGCCGGCACCCTGGCCCACGAGCCTTTTCCCTACCAGGACATCTGGGAGCCTCTGCGGAGGGTATTCAATGCCTTCGGATTCGACCGGTGCCTGTGGGGCACCGACTGGACCAGGGCGGTGAATCTGCTGACCTACGAGCAGGGCGTGGAAGCCTTCCGCGTCACCGACCAGATTTCGGACTCCGAGCGTTCGGCGCTGATGGGCGGAACACTGGCGAAGATTTACAACTGGTCGCCGGGGACGGCGGGTTAAGCCGGGAAGGAGGCGGGGTGGCCGGAGGTTGCCTGAAATGTATCCAGTTCTATACCCACGATGCAACGAGGTCCGATAACCGTGTTTGTCGAGACGGCAGCCGCTCAGGCGGCGCAGCAAACCGCTTTGCAGTCCCTCAGTCCAAACAGGCAAGCGCGGCAGGAGCATAGGCGCAGTTCGTCTTCGTCCTCCTCGCCGCGTATACCCTCCAGTCCCTCACGCAGGAGCCATGGGACGAGCAGCAGGGCCGTTACGGCGTCCAGCCACCACCAGCCCAGTGCGGCGTTGGCAATCAGTCCGATGAGCAGGGTTAGGGAGAGGGTTGAACAAGCGACCGTCTCCTTCGCCTCGCTGGCAATGGATTGAAGGTTGCCCCTAGCCGCGATTCGTAGTTTCCAAATGGCCACCACGGGCATAAACGTCACAGAGGCTATGGCAAGCCCGATGCCCAGCAGCGACTCTTCGGCGCCGCTCCTCTGAAAAAGCGCCCACGCCGATTGAAAGACTATGGCAGCCGACAGGACCAGAAACGTCCATCCAATGAACCGAACGACCCGCTGTTCCACGACCTCTGCGTACTCGCTGTCCTCGATCCCGAGTCTCCAGATTACGACGGAAGCTGCGGCCACCTCGATGTAGCTGTCGGCGCCGAAGGCGATCAGCGCGATGCTGCCCGCGCTGATACCCGCCCATAGCGCGACGACCCCCTCTACGAAGTTGTAGAGAATCGTTACCAGGAGCAGGAACTTGGCGATACGCAGCAAGACGGCCTCATTCTGTCGCTTGCCCGGTGTAACGCAGCGTCCGACCGGGACGTATTCATCAACAAATGGGGTGTAGCGGAACGGGAACTCGACGAGGGGATGTGAAGTGGTACCCCGGAAGGGCTTCGATCCCTTGATCTCCACCTTGAAAGGGTGGCGTCCTAACCTGGCTAGACGACCGGGGCACGGCCTGTATTCTACAATAAACCGGGGCTGTCCCGCCACCGTTTACGGATAAACTGCCAGAGATTCCAACGCCAGGTCTTCCGGCCAGCCGCACATCAGGTTCATGTTCTGCACCGCTTGACCGGCGGCTCCCTTGACCAGGTTGTCGATGCAGCTGATGACGATGAGCCGCCCGGTTCGGGAGTCCACTACCGGGTAGACCAGGCATTGGTTGTTGCCCAGGGTTTGCTTGGTCTGCGGCGGCTTGGACGTGACGGCCACAAAGGGATGGTCCCGGTAGTAGTCCTCGTAAAGCTCTCGTACTTTCCGGGCCGGGTCGCCGCCGTTGCCCAGGTATTCCTCGCGCAGTTGGGCGTAGCACGAACTCAGGATGCCCCGGGTCATGGGTATCAGGTGGGTCAGGAACGTTATGTTGAGCCGGTCCTGGGTCAGCGCGCCCAACTCCTGGGTAATTTCAGGCAGGTGCCGGTGTCCTCCCACGGAATAGGCCATTACGTTTTCGTTGACCTCGGAGTAGTGGGTCGTCAGCGCGAGGCTGCGCCCGGCCCCGGAAACCCCGGACTTGCTGTCGATGACAATTCCGCCCTCGATTAACCCGTGCTCCACCGCCGGCGCCAGGCCGAGGATGGCGCTGGTGGGGTAGCACCCAGGGTTGGCAATCAGGCGGGACTCGGTTACCTCGTCGCGGTGCAGTTCGGTCAGGCCGTAGACCGCTTCTTCCAGGTATGATGGGTCCGGGTGTTCAACGCCGTACCACTCGGTGTATTCGCCGGCATCCTTCAGCCGGAAGTCGGCGCTGATGTCCACCGTCTTGATTCCCTGCTCCAGCAACGGAATAACGGCCTCGGCGCTGGCCTTGTGGGGAAGGGCCGAGAAGACCAGGTCCAGGCTGCCTTCCAGTTCGGCGGTGATGGTCAGGTCCAACTGGGACAGGTGAGGGAACACCTCACCCAATCCCTGCCCGGCGGAACTGCGCCCGGTGACCGATGCAATCTCGACTTCCGGGTGCTGGTGCAAAATCCGGGCCAACTCGGAGCCGGCGTACCCGGTGACGTTTATTATTCCTACTCTCATGGCTGCTTCCTTTATCCGTCTGCGGGCGGCCGCGCAAGGTAACTTGTCGAATCGCTGCCGCCACTTGCGGGGGGGCGGGTTTCGGGGGTGTGGGGCAATTGCGTGACCTTACCCCTGGTTTGTCTCTTCGTTTTCGGGGCCGGCGGAGAATCGGCCTCCGCGGGCCCCATCATTCGGTCCCGAGCAGGACATCCGAAGCCGATGATGCAGTCGGTGCACAGGGGCCGCTGGGCCTTGCAGACCCGGCGGCCGTGGGTGACGAATGCTATGTGGAAGGGAAACACCTGCTCCGGCTCCACCGCCGCTTCCAGCAAGTCGTGGGCCTTGTCGACGCTGACTTTGGGGCCAATCAGTTCCAGCCGCTGCGCCACCCGGTAGATGTGGGTGTCGATGGCCATGGCCGGCATTCCCAGGGAAAAGTTGAGGATGATGCCGGCGGACTTGGGGCCGATGCCGGGAAGCTGCCGCAGCCAAGCCTTGGCGTCGGGCAGAGGCATTTCCGCCAGGAAAGTCAGGTCGAGGGAGTTTTCGTTTAATTCCAGGACCCGGGTAAGGATGGTCTTGATGCGGGGGGCCTTGACCTTGGCCAACCCGCCGACGCTGATGGCGGATTCAATCTCGGTGACGTCGGCCCCGGCAATGTCATTCAGGTCGCCAAACCGCTGCATCAGGCTGCGAAAGGCCCGCTCCGAGTTGATGTCGGAGGTGTGCTGGGACAGTATGGTGAAAACCAACTCGTGGGCCGGATCCAAACGGGGTTCATCGGGGAACGGCCCGTACTGCTCGGTAAGCAGACGGATAGTCTCCGTTATGGCAATGGAAGGCTTGGCCTCTTTACTGGTTCGTTTCTTGGGAGGCATATCCCGATTCTTTCTTGCCCGTCTGCGGGGGGCGGCGCAAGGTAACTTGGCTTAACGCCGCCCCCTCTTGCGGAGAGGCCGGGGGCGGGCTCTGCATTGGCCGCTGCCGCGCCGCTGAAAACTCATGGGACAACCGGGCTTCGACATACGCATCTTGGCACGGCTCTTGAAGAGGCGATTCTAGCACTACTGCCCGCCAGTTCTCAAGAAACCCCGCGCCCAATAGCCAGGACGATTGCGAAGTCCATCAACCGTCCGTCCCCCGTCTGCACGTGGACGGGCTTTGACCTGTTTGGGAGACGCTGGCCTCGTCATTCCTGCGTAGGCAGGAATCCAGAAACGCAATTTGCCGGTCATATTCCTTTCCTGCAACGTTCCTGGATTCCCGCTTTCGCGGGAAAGACGTTAACCACGCGACCTTGCAATCGGCCTGGAGCCGGACTTCCAAGACCCGGCGGGAACCGTCACCAAGTCCCATCAGGACCTTAGCATTGGAAGCGGCAAAGGACTTTCGTTCAGGACGCGCCGCCGGGGCCGTCGCCGCGCTGAGACCGCAGGAACTGCTCAAGCTCGTGGACGACCGCCGATGGGTCGGGCATTTCACTGTCGGTTTGTGCCTCGTCGTAGCGATCTTCCAGCTTCTTGATGTAGTCCTGCAACTGTTCGTCCTGCTCCACCGCCTTCAGCACTTCCTGGTCGAAAGTATCGGCGGCGGCGTTCAACTCTTTCAGGTCGATGGGCAGGTCCAGCAGCGCAACCAAATTCTTGGCCAGGGTGTAGCTGATGCGGTAGTTGGGCGCGGCCTGGAGGTAGTGGGACGTGTGGCCCCACAGAGACGCGTAGGCCATGCCCTGCCGGGTGCAGGCGTCCATTACCGCAGTGCTGATGCCGGTGGGACCCTGGTAGTTGGAGGTGCCGACGCTGGCCGAATCCAACGCCTGCTGCAAATCGGGCTGCGTGGACGAACCCGTGAGGCGCACCGGGCGGGTGTGGGGAACCGCGTCCAGCAGCGCCCCGACGTGAATCACCGACTGCACTCCGTACTCGTGGGCGACGCCGGAGATCAGGGATGAGAAGGTGCGCCAGCGCAGGTTAGGCTCCACGCCCAGCAGGAACATTATCCCCGGCGGACCGTCAGAGCCTGCCGGCATCCAGTAATACAATTCGTTGGCCGGCCAGTGAATCCGGCGGCGGCCGTCCCGGGTCCGGGTGGAGCGCGGACGCTCCCGGGTAAAAACGTAAAATTCCTCCGGGTCAACCTCGGCAAACTTCTTGGCGTCCAGCTTGCGCAGCAGGTACTTGATGGTGTTGGTGGCGCTTTCCGCGGCATCAGGCCAACCGGCGTAGGCGATTAACAGACGCTCCAGGTTTTTCGGCGGGGTTTCGTGAATCGTCAGGTGTTCGAATAGAGGGGACACAGCGCCCTCCTGATGATTGATTTATTAAAAACGTTGGGCGGGAAAGCCGCTTCCGGAGAACCGGCCGGCTTCCGGGACTCGCTTCTTGGATTCAAGGTGGACAAACCCAAGGGGTCTGCCCAAGGGGTCTGAATGAAGGGAATTTTGCCCCAACCAATATACCAAAGCCCTGGCTCAGGTGTTAACCCTCGGAACCAGAAACGGCGAAACCGGCCAACCGGATTCATTCAGGCAGCGGACGCTGCATCACCACGCCGCCCGCCCCAGCAGGTTGCCCAGGAACAGGCCCAGGTAGGCGGCGGACAGGCCGAGAATTACGCTCCCGATTATGCTGGCAGCAGCCCGGCCCAATTCGCCTTCAAGAAGCAGCCGCACCGACTCCAGGCTCAGAGTGGAAAAGGTGGTATACCCTCCCAGAAAGCCGATGGTCGCCATGTTTCGGAGGCCCGGGGGGGCCGGGGAGCGTTCCAACGCCAGACCAATCAGCAGGCCCAGAGCAAAGGACCCGGTGATGTTGACGATGAACGTCCCCATAACCGTGGCCGGCCCCCATTGGGACACGGCCCAACGTCCCACGCCGTAACGGAGCAACGACCCTCCGGCCCCGCCCAGGGCTACCAGCAGCCAAGTCATTCAGACCCCGGAATCCAACCGTTCCCGCGCCGAGTCAGGCCCAGACACCCCTTTCTTGAAGGGTCCGCTCATCCAGTTCCACACCCCAGCCGGGACGGTCCAGCAGGGTCAGTTCCCCATTCTTGATTTCGGGCCGCACCGTGAACAGCTCTTTCCAGTCCTGGGAAAAGATCCCGGGGAAGGGCGCACCCTGACCGTGGGCTTCGCCGATGCCGGCGATTCCCTCGTCGGTATGAATCCGCACCACCAAATCGTTGACGCGGCGGATGGTGCGCAGGGCGGTCCAAAAATCCTTTTCCGGCGGAGGCCAGACCAAGACAATGGCCTCAATGTCGGTGATTTTCATGGGGAGGCTCCTGGGGTTCGGTTGTCGTTGAGTGGATTTCTTGGATGAACTTTCACCTTTTCCGCATTCGAAAGTTTGCCGTTTGTCTTTAGTCTAGTTATTGAGCAGTTGTACCGTACTACATTCCTGTCGGAAGGCATAGGCAACTTGAGCCATGCCGGAGAGTCCTCAATGTCTTTGGTCTATTTGGGCCAATGTTCCAGGTCAGATTTTTCCGGCGGTGTACCGGACATGAAGCAGAAGTAAGGTTTCACCTTTGTGTACTTCTTCCCGTTGTCGTCGAAGATTGCCGTCAGTCGGCGCCCCTTGGATTTCATCTGATTGGGATAGGCTTTCCAATGGTTGAATCCCTCGGCACTATATCCTTTGGCTTCTATGAGGATTAGATGGTATAAATCGTCCTTAGAAAAGGCGATGAGAAGGTCAACATCCTCCTGATTGCTCTTAATAGCTCCTTTGGCGTTAAGAATTTCGACCCTTGTCTTCTCATCAGAATAGTGCGAAAGAACAAGGCTGGCATGAATCCAATTTAAGTGATACTCCGTTGCTACGAAAACGTTCTTGTCGGGAATGTCAATGCCTAATTTTCCTTTCAGTTGACGTTTGAATTTACAACCCAGAGTGAACTCGGGATTTCCCAGGGCGTGGCCGATTAGGAAAAACATCTCCTTTCGGTTAAACGACTCCAGAATCTCGATAAGGTCTACCTTGCCTTCTGCCGTACTTGGCGTTGTCACAGCCTACCCGCCACGCCAGGCAGAAATACCCGGCGTCGTCATCCGCATACTGTAGACCGAGGTGCGGGCGGTGAAGTACATGGTCTGGTTGTCGGGGCCGCCCCAGGCGCAGTTGGCCGGGATTTCGGGCAGGCGGATGATGCCCAGGCCCTGCCCATCGGAGTCGAAGACCCAGCAACCGCCGGGGCCGGTGCAGTAAACCCGGCCCGCCGAGTCCACCTTCATGCCGTCGGGGACGCCGTCCGGCTCGCCGGAGGACATATCGGCGAAGACCCGGCCGCTGGAGCAGACGCCGCCGGCGTCAACATCATAGGCGTAAATGCACATGGAGTCCCGGGTGTTGGCGACGTAGAGGACGCTCTCGTCCGGGGAGAAGGCCAGGCCGTTGGGGTACTCGGTGTCGGTAACGGCGGCCGTGACCGTGCCGTCGGGCATGATGCGGTGGACGCCGGCAAACTCGATCTCCCGGTCTGCCGGGTCAATGCGCCCGCTGGGATTGGTGAAGTAGATGCTGCCGTCGGACTTGCATACCACGTCGTTGGGCCGGTGCAGCCGCTTGCCTTCCCATTGGTCGGCCAAGGTAGAAATCGAGCCGTCGGCCTCCCGGCGGCTGATGCGCCGTCCGTCGCCTTCGCACATCACCAAGCGGCTTTGCAAGTCGAAGGTCAGGCCGTTGGAGCCGTTGCTGTTGTCGCGGTACACCTCGGCCGAGCCGCCGGGCGTGACCCGGTAGATGATGTTGGTGCGGATATCCACGAATAGCAGGTAGCCGTCGGGGTGCCACAAGGGGCCTTCGGTAAACTCGAAGCCGGTGGCTACCAGATAAGTCGGTGAGGAATCGACGATGCCGTCCAATGCGTCTGCCATGCTGCCGTCCTCCATTTCCGTGCGGGTTTCACCCGTTTTTAGGATAGGCTCTTAATGGAAGTTGTGTCAACGTCCCGCCGAACCAAACTTGAACGGCGGGGCAACTTTTTGCCCCAAACAACAAAGAGGTAAGAGGCAATGCAATCATGCACCTGCGGCCGGAGAGGGACTCATGCCCCATCCTGTCCGGTCAATCAGCCAATCACTTCCAACCGTCCTTCAATCTACGTTTGCATACGTTTGCAGTTGTAAGCTGCCCTGCCAATGCAAGGACCACGTAGCTCTGGGGGAAGGGCTCTGCCGCTTCTGCCGCACCGGGCGCCACATCTACCCCGACAAGAACGGCAGAATGCGGCGTCAAACCACGGCTGTCCAGCAGAGACCCCAGCAGCGCCAAAACAATCAGCCAAGACAGGGAAGCCCACAACAGCACCATCAAACACCCCGTCCAGCTCCACAACCACAAGCCGGCCGCCTGGTTCCCTGCCCTGTCTGCAAACGCAACAACCCAAATCCATCGCAAGCATACTGCCCCAACTGCACAAGAAAGCTGAACGGCAGACCCGCTCCCAAACGTCCCGGAGAGTGCAAATATGGCCGGTGCCATGAGAAAGTAGCACGAGGATTCCTCCGTCTGCCCGAAGACTACTGCTGTCGCCACCTCCACCAGCACGAGCGAGGCTTGATTTAATCCAAGCAACAGGCCCGCCTATTCCCGGCGGGCCTCAACTTATGGTAGGCTTCAGCCATGAGATTCACATAGACGAAAAAGAACGCCCGCCTCCTCGTTATCAGCTTGGAGACGGACGCTGAAAGACCTGACAGAGACAGGCATTTCTACCGGCCCGTGTATTATACCGGGCGCCCACTCCCGATTTCTAGCCCCTCTGCGCAGGTTTTCAGCAGAGGGGTTTTTTATGGACCTTCCTAATTAAGGAAGTCATATACTTTGCCATCCAGTTCACCCTTATTACAACAGCCATATACCTCGGCTGTCAGCCTCCCCCGCACACGCGGAGATAGACCGGCGTCGGCGGGACCTCCAGGTTCCCCCAGGTTCCCCCGCACACACGGGGATACACCCCTTACCAACCTTCCCATCAAGGTGAACAATCTTGAACTTTGAAAAATCAACCAGGAGATGCAACGCATCCTAGCACTCGCATCCTGCTTCCAACCTCTCACCAACTTGTAGTAAACTAATTCTGTTTCCACAGAGCGAGGGAGACCAAAGCCTGGTGGAAGCTGGAGGGTAGCGGAGTCGAACCGCAACGCCAGGCTGTGCTGGCCGTTCCGGGTGTCTAAGGCCCGGTTCCGTACGACGGACAATACCATCCAACCAGGAGGCCCTCCAACAGAGGGCCTCCCCAATTCTAGCGCAGCACATTTGCTCCCCAAATTGCACAAAACAAGGCCCCGGCATTACTACGCCAGGGCCTTTTCACCACCTAAATCCGCCCTTTTACCGCCTACATTATTCGTAACTTAAACAACCCCCTCCGTCACTCTTTTCAGTCGGCCCGAGTTTCGCAATTTTCTCCTTAAATATCGGATAATGACAGTTATCCAGCGTTTATGGAGGCCCCAATCTTGCTGCCTCAACCCGTTCCAGCCACCGGCGCGCCCCTCTCCCGAAGCGATCAGGTCCGCCAGGCCGCCCGCGTCGGAAACACCCAGCGGGCCTACCTCGGTCACTGGAACCGCTTCCGCAGCTGGGCCAGGGAGGCAGGGGCTCGACCTGCCGGAGGGCCTGGAGGCCGCCCTCACGGACTACCTGGTCCACCTGGCGGAGGAGGGCAGGCGGATGGACACCATCAGGCAGGCCCGGGCGGCCATCATCAAGGGGGCCCAGCTGGCGGGATGGCCGCGTCCCGGCGGCTCCGACGTCGCGGAGACGATGCCGGGGCTGGGCAGAATACTGAAGGGTCCGCAGAAACAGGCCGAGGCCCTGGCGGCGATCAGGGCCCACCGCCCTCACTCCCCGCCGCACCCGGGGCGGTCATACCGAGACGGCGGGGTACGCCCAGCGCCGAGGCCTGGTCGACGTCGCCCTGGCCTCGGTCATGCGGGATGGGCTGCTGCGGGTCTCCGAGGCCGCCGCGCTGCGCTGGGGAGACGTGGATCTGGTGGAGGACGGCAGCGGCCGCATCCGGATTCCGGAGTCGAAGACCGACCAGGAGGCCGAGGGGGTGGTGTTATACCTGGGACCGGCTGCCGTTCAGGCCCTGCTGGCCATCCGCCCCGAGGAGGCGGTGATCGACGGGTCCACGCCGGTCTTCGGCCTTCACCCCGACACCATCCGGCGGCGCCCGCAGCAGGCAGCGCGGGCGGCTGGGCTCCCCGGCTGACGGGACATCAGCGGGCATTCGGGGCAGGGCGGGATGGGCCCAGGCTCTGTCGGCCGCGGGTTCGCCCTCCCCGAGCTGATGACGGCGGGACGGTGGAAGTCCCCCAGGATGCCGGCCCGGTACACCGAGCGCCAGGCGGCGGGGCGGGGGGAGGGGAGGGGGCCAGGTACTACCCAGGGCTCCAGGGGGTAGATGCTCGGCGGCGAAGTCTGACTGGGCCTATCCAAGGGACTCTTTGATGTACCTAGCCAGCCTGGTACAGAAGCGATAGAGCTCTTCACCCGAGATCTCAGCCCGCCAATTCACCTCGCGGTTGGTCCCTGGTACATCTTCCACTATCACCGTCACCCGGTGGAGTTCCCGGGAGTCGGCATCTTCGGTGAACCGGAACCGCCCGTGGGCTGCCGCATTCCTGAGGTGGGTGGTAAGGCGCCCCAAGGTTTCCGTCTTGCTCTGTCCCTTGCCAGGTTTGTCCAGGGGGATGTTCCACTCGGGCCAGCCCCGCGCTACAAGCTCCTCCAAACTCTTCTTCCAGAGCTCGTCTTCAACATGCTTCTCCCTGGGAACTATGGCGAGTCCCAACAGGGAGTTCATGAGATGGGTGACTAGTACTACTTCCAGATAGATTTACAAGAATATGAGAAGGCAGCCATACTTGGGTATGATCTTTCTGTGGGGGAGTATCCAGACATGGCTGCCATCAAGTATAAAGTCAAGCTGGCTGAATCCGAACGAGCCCGTCTCAATGAGGTTTCCCACCGGGGCAAGCTGTCAGTCCGCACTGTCAAGCGGGCGCTGGCGCTGCTCAAAGCAGATGAAGGACTACGGGACGGTGAGATAGCCGGTGTGCTTTTGATCAACGCGGCCACCGTTGCCAGAGTGCGGAAGCGGTTCGTCGAGGAAGGACTTGAGGCCGCCATCAATGACAAGCCACGGCCGGGCCGGGAGCGCAAGTTGGACGGCAAGCAGGAAGCGCACCTGGTTGCCATCGCGTGCAGCAGTCCACCCGAAGGACATGTAAACTGGACGCTCCATCTGCTGGCGGACAAGGTGGTGGAGATGGAGTTTGCCGGGAGCATTTCCCTGGAGACGGTGCGCCAGATACTCAAAAAAACGAACTCAAGCCGTGGCGGAAAAAGGAATGGTGCATCCCCAAGCTGAGCGGGGAGTTCGTCGCCCGGATGGAGGAAGCGCTGGACCTTTATCACGAAGAGTACGACCTGGAGCGTCCGGTGGTGTGTTTTGACGAGTCCTCCAAGCAGTTGCTCGGGGATGTGCGGCCTCCCATTGAGGCCGCTCCTGGACGGGTGGAGCGCTATGACACCGAGTACCAGCGGAACGGGACCCGGAATCTGTTCATGTTCTGTGAACCGAAGGGTGGGTGGAGGCACGTCGAGGTGACTGGGCGCCGGACTGCTGTGGACTTCGCTCAACAGATGAAGTGGCTGGTGGACGAGGCATATCCTGACGCCACAGAGATCCGGCTGGTGCTGGACAATCTCAACACCCACAAGCTCGGCTCGCTCTACGAAGCGTTTGCACCGTCCGAGGCGCGCCGCATCGCCAAACGCCTGGAGCTTCACCACACACCCAATCACGGAAGCTGGCTGAACATGGCTGAAATCGAGTTCAGCGTCTTCAGCAGACAGTGTCTGAACCGCCGGGTCGGCGATGAAGCGTTGCTGAGACGGGAGGTCGCGGCGCTCGAACGCGAACGCAACGAGGCCGCCGCCATCATAGACTGGCGGTTCTCCACCCAGGACGCTCGCAGTAAGCTCAAACATATCTATCCAATAGATTTAAATTGAAACGGTACTAGGTGGAAATCATAGTCTTCATCCTCAGTGTCGTGAGCCCGCCTCACTAGCTCCAGGTTCTTTCGGGTACGCTGGGCAAACCCCAATGCGTCATTTCGGCTCGCAAACACGTGGCCTTTCATCCGGGGCCGCTGGCAACCGAGGAACGAGGGTGCCAGCCATCATCTTCCGGCCCACCACCTCAATTCAATCCGTTAAGCACCGAGGTGGAAGTAGCCGTAGATGGTTGCTGGACCTGGAGTATCCGGTTATGCAACGGTGAAGAAGTCGGTTCTTGACCCTTTCCCTATCCCCCGTTTACGGTGTAAAGGGCGGCGCTAAAGTGGACCGTGCGGGCAGGTAGTCGCTGACATTCGGCGGTTGCAAACTGGACCGTCCGCGGCCATCCATAGGTTGGAAGTTGAGCCTATGGATGGTGGGACGGATGTACCAGGTGGACGTGTACCTGCGGGTCGCAAGGCAGTCATGGTGGAGGGGATGAGCATCCGGGAGGCCTCCCGGGTGTTCGGCCTGCACCGGGACACGGTGCGCAAGATGACCGCCTACTCGGTCCCTCCGGGCTACCGGCGGCAGAATCCGCCCCGCCGGCCCAAGCTGGAGCCCTTCACCGGCGTCATCGACCGGATACTGGAGTCGGACCTGAGCGTTCCCAGGAATCAGCGCCACACGGCCAAGCGGATCTTCCAGCGGCTGCGGGACGAGTATGGGTTCGGCGGCCAGTACACCATAGTCAAGGACTACGTGAGGGAGCACCGCCGCCGGTCCCAGGAGATGTTCGTGCCGCTGTCCCATCCGCCGGGCTACGCCTAGTGCGACTTTGGCGAGGCCCTAGAAACCCGGACGGAAACCCCTTATTGGGAAGAGGGATTTGGTCAGTAAGGCCGATACGAGCAGGGTGAGGGTCCAAATTTGCCCGAGCCATGCGGTGGCGGAGTTGACCATTCCAGCGACCTGGGCGCTGCCGGCGCTGGGACCGGAGCCGGTTTCTCCGGTCAACCCGGCTTTGGCGGCCACCAGGGTCAGGTTGGCCACGGTGGCTGCCAGGTACAGCTGGAACCGGGTTTTGGCACGGCCGAAGTAGCGGGACTGGCGGATCCCCAATTGGACCAGCCGCGCCAGCCGGTGCTCCACCACCACGCGACGCTGCCGGTACTCGGCAAAGGCCTCGCTCTGCTGTAGGGCGCGGGCCTGCTGCAACAGCGCTTCCTGCGGGTGCAGTTGCACCGTTCGTCCCGTACCCGGTTTTGCCGCCACGCACTGGGACCGCAGGGGGCATACCCCGCAGACCGCCGCGTCGAATCGGAAGGCCTCCAAACGGTAAGTTCGACCCGTTTGGCCGGTGCGCCGTCCCGCCGGCACCATCGTCCGGGTAACATTCCCCGCCGGACAGGTGCAGGAACCCGCCTCCAGGTCAATATGGAAGTCCTCTTTCGGAAAGTGGGTTCGGTTGGGACGCCCCGGCACCCTGGCAATCAGAGTGCGGCCCGCGTCGGCGAAGGTTTGACGGGTACCGCCGTCGCCGTAAGCGGCGTCGCCCATGGCCTCCTCCACCGGCACACCGGTGTTGGCCTCACTCTGTTCCACCAGTTCCAGCGCCCCCAGGTTGTCGGGAGCGTTGCCGGGCAATACCTCCACCGCGGTAATCAGCTGGGAGTCGGTGTCCACCACAATCGCTGCCTTGTGTCCGTCGAACCGCCGGCTGCTGCTCTTGTGGCCGTGGCGCATCTCCGGGTCATGCACCGACATCATCCGGTCCCGGCTCACCCCATCCTTGAGGCTCATTCCCCCCTCAGCCCGTTCCACGTCCTGGAGCAGCAACTGCCCCAGCAGTTCCGCCGCCGCCACAATCCGCTGCCGCTCATCGCTGTCCTCGCGCAATTCCCCCTGCGCCTGCCGCGACAACTCCAACAGCCGGTCCGCGTCGGCCACAATCCCAGACAGCAGCGCCGTCTGCGCCTGCCGGTCGGACCAGTCGATGGCCGCTTCGCCCTTGACGCTGGAGCCCAGGTATCGGTGGTATCGATGGTATCCTTGACTCTTCGCCCATTCCCCGACGTTGATTCCCTTCAGCTGTGCCAGCGCCCGCAGCAGTTTGACGATCCCGTCCGCCAGCAGGTTGCAGGTGTCCTTGACTGCGCCACGCCCCAGGATGTTGGTCGTGTCCAATGCCACCCGCATCCCGCGCCCTTTCAGGAAGCCCGACTCCCGGGCCAGCCGCAGACTGGACTCGAATACCTCCCGCACCTTGCCGTGCAGGATCAGCTGGGCGCGAAACACCTGCAGCGTACTCTTGGCGAAGGGCCGGTCTTCCACCTCAATCCCCAACGCCACTTTCCACCGGAGGTCAAAGTCAGCCCGGGCCTTCGCCTCGGCGTCGCTGACCTTGTCGTGGGACTGCAACAGCAGCGCCGTCGCCAGCAGGCTGGGCGGCACGCTGTCCCTGCCGTTGTCGGGGCAGTAGAACTCGGCGAAATCGGCGTCCCGGAACAGCCGGCCCCGCAGCGACGCCAATACGCCATAGAAGCTTTCCCGCCCCACGTGGTCCAGGTACAGCCGGTCCGCTTCCCAGAGTCCCCTCTGGTCCGATCGCTCTCCCAGCATTCTCAGCCCTCGCTATGCTTGTTGACTCCAAGTATAGCCGCTGACCCGGCTGCCGCCACTTTCCGGCCAGATTTCTAGTGATCATCGGTGGAGTGGAGCGGAAGGCCCACTGCTTCGTCATTGACCTGCCCCACAGCGATGGCTGCTTCGTCAAGGCCTATCCTGCGGAGACCACCGAGGCCTTCCTGGACGGCCACGTGTCGGCCTTCGCCCTCCTTGGCGGAGTGCCCCAGAGCATCCTCTACGACAACACGAAGCTGGCAGTGGCCAGGATCCTGGGGGACGGGCGGAGGAAGCGCACCCGCGCCTTCACCGAGCTCCAGTCCCACTACCTCTTCGACGACCGGTTCGGCCGTCCCGGCAAGGGCAACGACAAGGGGAATGTCGAGGGGATGGTGGGCTATATGCGGCGCAATTTCCTGGTGCCGGCGCCATCCTTCGAGAACTTCGATGCGCTGAACGCCCACCTGGAGGGGCGCTGCCTGGCGCGGATGGATGCCAGGCTGAGGGGCCACTCAGAGACCATAGGTCAACGGATGGAACGGTACCTGGAAGCACTGCTGCCCCTGCCGGCCGCACCCTATGACGCCTGCGACAAGAGCAGGCAGGCCGGGTCAGTTCCCTGTCGCTGGTGCGGTACAGGACCAACGACTACTCGGTGCCGGTGGCCTACGGCCATCGGGACGTCATGGTGAGAGGCTACGTGGACCGGGTGGTCATCAGCTGCGGCTCGGAGGTCATCGCCCTGCACAAACGCTCCTACCAGCGGGATGATTTTGTGTTCGACCCCGTCCACTACCTGCCCCTGCTGGAGCAGAAGACGGCGGCCCTGTACCAGGCCGCTCCCCTGCGGGGATGGGACCTGCCCGAGGAGTTCGCCGCGCTGCGCCGCCTGCTGGAGTCCTGCATGGGACCCAGGGGCAAGCGGGAGTTCGTGCAGGTGCTGCGGCTCATGGAGCATTTCTCATCTGGGGAAGTCCACGCCGCCGTACGGGACGCCCTCCGGCTGGGGGCTTTGAGCTTCGACGCGGTGAAGCACCTGGTGCTGTGCCGTCTGGAAGGCCGGCCGCCCCGCCTCGACCTGGAACTGTATCCCTACCTGCCCCGGGTGCGGGTGAACACGACATCCGCCGGAGACTACATGACCCTGCTGTCGGGGAGGGCGGCATGAACCGCCGGTCCACGCTGCTGCTGGAGCATCACCTGAAGAAACTGAAACTGCCCAGCTTCATCAGGGAGTAAGGCAAGATGGCCGCCCAGTGTGCCGCCGAGGGCGTGAACCACCCCCAATACCTGCTCAGGCTGGCGGAACTGGAACTCATCGACCGCCACCAGCGCATGGTGCAGCGCCGGATCCGGGCGGCCCGCTTCCCAGCCGTCAAGAGCCTGGACACCTTCGACTTTACCGCCATCCCCTCGGTGAACAAACAGCTGGTGATGGAGCTGGCCCGCTGCGAATACATACAACACCGGGAGAACGTCATCGCCGTCGGCAACAGCGGCGCCGGCAAGACCCATGTGGCTGGGGCTGGGCCCTGGCCGCCTGCCAGCGGGGGATGTCGGTGGGCTTCACCACCGCCGCCGCCCTGGTCCACGAGCTGATGGAGGCCCGGGATGAGAGACGGCTGCTCAACCTGCAGCGGAATCTGTCCCGCCTAAGCCTGCTGATCATCGACGAACTGGGCTTCGTGCCCCTGTCCCCCACCGGAGCGGAACTCCTCTTCGAGGTCTTCAGCCAGCGCTACGAGCGCGGCTCCATCATGGTGACCACCAACCTGCCTTTCGACGAATGGACCGAAGTGTTTGGCTCAGAACGCCTGACCGGTGCGCTGCTGGACCGTCTCACCCACCACGTCCACATCCTGGAGATGAACGGCGACAGCTACCGCCTCCGGCACAGCCGGCAGAACGCCGCCCACGAGGTCTCGGACGATCCGGACAACTCCTGACTCACTCCGGAACTGCGGACCCCTGCTCCTGACCTGACCCCGCCCGGCTCCCAATTCAGTCCTTTCTCATCGTGCCGGTGGTACACGATTCCTCCGCCGCAGTGGTTCACCTTCTCGCCGCCCTTGACACCACCTACGCCCCCTACGGCTACCGGGAAGTCCCGGTCCAGGACGGGGCCAAGAAGTGCCCCAAGCTGGAACTGGACCCGCCCGCCGACGGCGTGGTCCGCCGCATCTTCCAGATGGCCTTGCAGGGGGCCAGCACCCTGGACATCATCAAGACCCTCAACCGGGAGGGCATCGCCAGCCCCAAGGGAAACCGCTGGACGAAGACCACCATCCACCGCATTCTTACCAACGAGACCTACAACGGAACCCTGGTCTGGGGCAGCAGAGCCAAGGACAACGTGCCGCCGGTGCGGGTGAACAACGCCTTCCCGGCCATCGTCTCAACGGACGACTTTGAGCGGGTGGCCGCCATCCTGGGTTCCAAGGCCCCCAGCAAGGTCCATCCTCGCCGCGCCGCCAGCCCCTACCTGCTCAGCGGCCTCGTCAAGTGCGAGACCTGCGGCAAGGCCATCACCGCCCACGAGGCCAAGAGCGCCAGTTCACATACTACGTCTGCCACTCCCTGCTGAAGCAAGGCCAGGGCGCCTGCGACACCCCCAGTCTCAACTCCAAGCGGTTCGAGCGGATGATCATTGAACAGATACGGGAGAACATCCTCACCGAAAGCAACATCCGTGAGTTGGTCAAGCTGGTCAACGAGGAGTTGGACAGTGTAATCAAGGAGCAGCGGGATAAGGTAGAGGCCATCGACGAAGAGCTGAACGAGATACGGCGGAGGCTGGACCGTCTGTGGCAGGCGGTGGAGACCACCAACCTGGAGATCAACGACATCCTGCCCCGCATCCGGGAGCACAAAGAACGCCAGGAGAAGTTGGAGATTGCCGACGACGAGGCGCGTGCCATCCTAGCCGTGAGAATGACCGGATTGGGGGACGAGGAGACCATCGCGGCCTACGTGGAGGAAATGAGCGACTTCCTGATGGAGAGCGAGTTGACCGAGACCAGGGCCTTCATCCGGTCCTTCGTCAAGGAGATTGGGGTGGTACCCGGCAAGGCCACCATCCGCTACACCATCCCCATGCCGGATGACAGTCCGATAAGGGGGAGGGCACTCAGGAAATCGCCCTGAGCGCCCCGGTTCTGTCTACAGTAACGCATGGTGGGCCAAACTCGACCGTACGGAGTACCATGTTCGAGCTAACGGATGCACTCCAGGAAACCATCAGAGGGGGATCGTTATGGCCAAAGATTCTACTGACGGGGTTGGTGGGCGAGACACTTGGCTCAGCAACAGGCTCGACCGGCGGGAGTTTCTCCGGCGGATGGCGATAATTGGCGGGGGCGCATTGGTGGGAGGAACGCTGTCGAGCAGTTTAGCTTGCGGCGGCGAGACTCCCACTCCCATAACGGTTCCCACACCGGGGCCGGGAGAGACGGTGTCTCCGGACGACCCTCGCATTGAGGCCGGTCCGGTGGAATTCGTCACCGGCGCCGGAACCGTGATGGGGTATCTGTCCCGGCCCAAAGAAGGCGGGGCCAACCCGGCAGTCCTGGTCATCCACGAGAACCGGGGGATGCAGCCCCATTTCCCCGATGTTGCCCGCCGCTACGCCCTGCTGGGATATACGGCATTGAGCGTAGACTTGCTGTCACGGAAGGGCGGGACGGCAGAGTTTGCCGACAGCGACCAGGCCAGAAGCGCTTTGCGGAAGATCACCCAGGAAGAATTTATGTCCGACTTGAACGCCAGTGTTGACTATCTTCAGACGCTTTCCCACGTCAGGCCGGACCGGATTGGGGTGACGGGGTTCTGTTTCGGGGGCGGTCTGACCTGGCTGATGTCGGTGCGAAACTCAGAGATCGCGGCGGCGGCTCCTTTCTATGGGTCGGCCCCGCCATTGGACGAGGTCCCCAACCTGAGCGTACCGGTTCTGGGGATTTACGCGGGCGATGACGAACGGATAAATGCGGGCGTTCCCGACTTGGAGGCGGCGTTGCAGCAGCACGGTAAGGACTACCGGGTAGTAACCTATCCCGGAACCAGGCACGCTTTTTTCAACGGCACCGGGCAGCGCTACCACCAGGAAGCCGCCACAGCAGCTTGGCAGGAGGTCCTGGCGTTTTTCGATGAGCATCTGAAGTCTTAGACGGGCCCGGTCCCAATGACCGCTGCCCGGTCAGATAATCAGTTCCAGCCGGAGAGCGCGGATAAGGCTCGATGGTTTGGAAACCGGAAAACCCGGCCACGGCGTGTGGGTGTGTCCCTCGTGCAGTTTCAAGCCGTCCTGGAGCAAGTGAATGTCATTGGTAAATCTCTTCGCCCCGCTGGAGGCGGAGGGCTATCTGGTAGGTCTGGCCTTCGGCCCTGGGAGTGGGGGAGTGGGCCGCCAGGAAGCGGCAGAGTCCGATCATCACGTGTCGGCCGGACTCCGAGGCGTTGCGCGACTCGAACTGCCTGAAAGCGGCGTCTACAATCTGGAACGAGTGGAAACCGGCGTCCTCGCGCAGCATCATCCGGCCCATGGCGGCCAGCAGGTCTTCCGGCGCGCCGCCACCGGCCAGATAGCCGGACACGGCCTGGGCCGACTCCTCCACCTGCTGGCGCACGTTGGCCATCTCCAGCAACTGGGCGAGCAACTCCGCGCCTTCGACCGGACTCCCCGCCGCGTCCGGAAGGCGCTGGGCCGGCATATTGAGGAAGCGGTCCAGGTAGATGCTCATCGCGACGTCGAACACGCCCCGCAGCAACTCGGTGGTCGGCGCCCGTTTCAGGGCCTGATGCAGGGCGTTGGCGGTGGTCAGGGTGTTGTGCACCGTGTCCCAGTCGCGGAACTCGTTGGACCGGTGGAAGTGGGCCATGCGCAGGAAGGCCGCGTGGGCCACGGCGGCTCCAAGCTGTTCGGCGGCGGCCCCGCCTGCGATGGCCTCCTTGATAGACTCCATGATTTCGGCCGGGGAGTCGCCCAACATCCGGGACGCCAGGGCGTCGGCATCATCCCAGCCGCCAGGGTGTGCCTGGCCTTTCTCGAATAGGGCCGGAAGCTCCGCCCTTGCCTGCCAGACCATCGAGGCGATGTCGATGGGATGACGCCACGCGCTGAGTTCCTGGCTGCGGCGGGCGCGGGCCATCCCGTGCACCAGACTGGGCAGTACCTGACCTGCCATCTCCCAGCCCAGGTGGTCCAGCAGCTCGAAGGCTTTGTTGGCAAAGTCCACCACGTGCCCGGCGTCCAGGTAGATGTGGTCGGTGGCGGCGGCGAAAATCATGTCGGCGATGTCCCGCCTGGAGATGCCAAGCTCGATGGCGGTTATCAGACACCGCTCGGCCCCTTCGTCATCCCGGACGTCGATGAAGTTGCGGAACCAGCCGGCGAAAACCTCCGGCCGGGTCTCGCCGCCGGGAAGGGGTTCCACGGCGAAACGGGGGGCCTTGCCGGCGCACTCCCTGGCGACGTGGAGAAGCCCGTGGTAAAGGGCCCTGGGGCGGTCCTCTTCATGCAGCCGTGGAAGGATATTGGCGGTGCAGGTCAGGATGCTCATGGCCGGGCCCCAGCCGTTGGCCGAGTAAGCGCTGCCGAAATGTGCCCCGGTCCGCAGCGGCTCCCGGTAGCCGCCGCCGGACGCGTACAGTCCCAGCACCGCCTTGGCGATGACCAGCCGCAGGTTGTGCTCCAGGCCGTCTGCCAGCCGGCGCTGCCAGTGCCGGACCTCGTCACGCGGCGGCGGCTCCGGGTCGATCCACACCTCGCCGTCTACGACGTGCACCGGGAAGGCGCGCACGTCATCGGCGAAGGGATTGAAGGTGCCGCCGCTGGAAAGGTCGAACCGGGCATGGTGCCAATGGCAGGTTAGGATACCGTCCTGGACGCTGCCCCGGTCCAGCGGAAAGCCCATGTGGGGACAGCGGTTGTCCACCGCGTGGACCTCGCCCTCGTGGTAGAACACGGCGATGGAGTGCCCCCCGCCGGTAACCACGGTGCATCCACGTTCCCTAAGCTGGTCCAAGGTCCCTGCTCTGATGTGTCCCTTCGCCGATGTCGCCATGTGATGACCTCCCAAATGGGCAACCGATAATTATGAAGGGTTCCTTCGGCGAGTCCCTTCGTGACGTCGCCCCACCCTCCCCGGAACGGTTGTGGTGACCAGTTTACCATGCCGTAGCTGCGCACCCGCTTTGACCCTTCCCCCTGGGGCGTGCTTGCAAACCCAAGTCACAGGGTCAAACGCGGTAAACCAACCACGGTGATGCCATCGGGCCGAATCCCCGCCGATGCTCATGCCGACGAACCCGGTACCGCCGGCAACCGACGTGGACTTTTGGCGCGTCACTTTTAGCCGGTCATTCAGGGGTTGGCTTTAGCCTCAATCGCTTCCAGGTCCACGGGCACTATGTAGACTCCCTTGGCCCGCGGCAGCAGCGAGCTTTCGTAGTTGAAATGGGTCTCGACGGCAACGCGAAATCGGGTGTCGCTCAAACGCTGCACCGCGAAGGGGACGGGGTTCCAGCCGACCATTTGCAGCAGCCGCTCCTGGTATAGAATCGACGACTCCAGCCCGGCGTCCTTTATGCGCAGGACGTTGGCGGTCATGGCGAAGTCGTCGGCCACTTCCTTTCCGGTCATAAAAAGGTGGAAATGGGGCAATGGACCGTCATCCTCGCGCTCCAGCTTCATCCAACTCAGGGTATGATCCCAGGAGACAATGCGGGCGAACAGTTCGGGACGGTTGTAGTAATCATCTACGGACAGGTCCGACACCCAGATGCCCCCACCCTCGTCCTCAAAACCGTACAGGGTATTGAAGAGGAACCTGCCGTCGGAGCTCAGCTTGGGGGAAACTCCGTAGAGGCCCGCCTCCGGCGCATCGGGAAACTGCTGGATGGGGTACTGGACTTTGTGGTACTCCTCCGGGTTCCGCAGATTTACCAGGTAGACCGTCTGCCACCGGGGGTCCGCATGTCCCCCGTCGTCGGCTGACAGGGGTATGTATAGGGTTTCATGTAGGGGCATGGCGGGTGACCTCCAGGTTGGGCTTGGGTTCCGGCCAGGGTTCGGGCAGCAGCCATACCCGGCGCCATAACCGGCCCCGGTGCAGCAAGCGTCTCAGCCAGTCGATGCCGTGCCGGATTACGCTGACGGTCCGTCCCGGCTTCTCCCTGCCGCTGCGGTGCGTGGGCGCCAGCGCCCGGGGCGGCGCTCGCAAGCTGCCGGGGGGCATCTTCCGGTCATAGGCGTCTTCCACCCTGGTCCCATAGGCCAGGGTCAGGAGCGTCGCCACCGACAACACGAACCAATGGCGCGAAATCCGCGCCGGGTCAGTCCTGCGGGTCTTGTGCCATTGCCAACCCAGGCTCTTGACCGCCTTGAACCCCAACTCGATCCAGAAGCGGAGGGCGTACCAACTCACCCCAACTTGGTCCGGCGGAAGGTCGGTCAGGATGATCCACGGCTCCTCCTGTTCAACGTACCAGACCGCCAGCAGGGTGCAACGGCGTTTTGCGGCGGCTCCGCCGAAGGCGGTCCCGCTGCCGGTCCAGGCGGTATCCGGACTGGAAACGAAGGCGCGCGCGGGCAGCCGCCGTCCGCCATCGGCGCAGAAAGTGACGTTTCTCGGATACCTCATGTAGGGATGCCAGCCCTGAGCGAGTATCTGTTTCCACAATTTCGGACTGGCCAGGCCCCGGTCGCACATCACAATCACGGTCATTTCCCTGGGGACCGCCGGGGCCAGGGCCTGCAGCAGTTCCACTATTGGGTCCATCCAGGCCCCGCGCTGGTTGGCCCGCAGGATTCGCCAGGCCACGGGAATCGCGCAACCCCGGTAGACCACGCTGATGACGATGGCGGTGGTGTCGTCCCCTTTCAACGTGGGGTCAACCGCCAGCGCCAGCCTATCGGAACGCCACCACGCCAGGACCCACCGGAGCAGCGGCGCGAAGCAGAGACTTACGTCCAGTTCGGTCTTGCAGGGACGGGCCCGGTCGCCGCCGTCGTACAACCACTCTCTGAGATACTGCCGCAGGTTGTTCCAGTTGCCCCGGGTGGAGAGGGCGGACGCGACGGTATTCTGGCAGGCGCTCCCAGCCAGAATGGTCCCGCACACCCACCAGGCCAGGCCGGTCAACTGTGGCTGAGTGAGGTGCGGTAAATGCGTTTCAATGACCTGCTTCATCTGGCAGCATTCCCTTGGAAGGCGCATGGGATACCTCCGGCATCCGGTTTAGTCATTACAACCAAGATGACGGATTCCTGTGCGCTTTCCAAGCTCTCAGACCAATTTCAGTATACATACCCCTGTCAGCCCGTCGTCGGGGGATTTCCAGCCTTCGGCGCTCATAAGCCAGTAGTTGTCGTCGGAGGGCAGGGGCATTGCCATCAGGACGATTCCCGGCGCAACGTAGATTTCCCGGGCCGACCCATCATCATCCAACGCCAGCACCCGGTACCTGATGGTCTTCTCCGGCTCCAGGGAACGGCGGACAACCAGGTAGTAACTGTCCTCGGCAGCATCCTTCCTCCGGTAGGTGCGTACTGCCCCGGCGGTGTCGCAATCCCCCATCCAGGAAACCTGCAACTCCGCCAACCGGTCGGCCACCCAGTACCGGCCATACCCAAAGTAGCTCGTGTCCTGGCCGCCGCCGCCTCGCAGGATTGCCAGCAACCGTTCCCCAAAAGGAGCGGTCGCGTCGGTGTCATCCTTGACCACATACCCCAGGGTGAACCTGTACCCGATTGCATCAAGCAGGCCAGCGTATTCGGCGCCGGCCAGGCTCTCGTGGTAGACGCCGCACTGCTTCCTGGCCAAGGGGGGTGGGGGATACCTCTGGTCTTCAAAGGATAGGGAGAGAATCTCCTCCTCGAACTCTCGGGCCAGTTCGGACCGGCCGACGCTCAAAGCCCGCGGGTTTACGTGCAAATGCGTCGGACTGGCAACGTCCGGGTGGCCGCTCCGCCATTCCGCAGGAATTTCCGGAACAATCACCAGGAAAGTGCCGTCCTGGAAAACCTCCGAAACGATGCCGCCGGTCTCCTTGCCGGGAAGGTATTGGAAGGTCAGGCTATGAAACAGGTGATCGGGCGGGCTTGCCGACCGCAACGCGTCTCCCAATTCAACGTCGAGCGCGACACCCGACTCGTGCAGACGCAGCACCCGCTGGGCCGGATGCTCCCCAATCAGCCCGGAGTTGAGCGACAGCGGGTCCAGGTACTGATATTGCCCGCCGTTGGTTAACCGTACCCTCACCTTGCCCCGCCAACTGACGATGCGGTCCGGCTCTCCCCGCACGGGCTGAAGGCTTCCATCACCACCCAAAGCATGAAAGTGAGGCCGGACGCTTTCGCTGAAGGGGCCAGACTGCTCCTTGGGCTTCATTCTCATATCACCCTGCGTGGCCGTCCCGGCAATCGGAGCGGCAACTTGCGGAACGACGCCATCGGCGGGCGTCTCGACCTGCTGGCTGCCGAGACAGGCGGCCAACACCAACGGAAGCAGTATACAAAGTATGTTCCGGCTGATGCGCCTCATGGCAGTTCACATACATTCCCATTAGCTGACAGGATGAATGCCCCATCAGGCTTGCTTTCACCGTCACTCCGAGCAGTCCAACGGCTTTAAGAGGTGCAGCGCCAGGGACAGGCCATTCCGCGCAGGCAGGCACCGCCGCGCCCGTACCTGCCTGCGGGCATCTCCCGGCCCCGAATCCAACCGCACCGTCAACGGACTGGGGAATCATCATCCGGCGCAGGCTCAAATGGCCAGGCTGGCAACTCTGGAGCCAGCGCCGGGCTGCGAAGCCGCGGTCAAGAGCGCCGCTACCGACACAGCATAATTGATGGAAGGCGATACCGGAAGCGAAGCGGTGAGGACCCTCGGAACGCGCCAGCGCTTTCCGGTTGGGCATCGCCCGCATGACCGTGGCCAAGTATGCCCAACCGGAAAGCCTGCCCACCAACCGCCCCGGCGACAAAGAGTGGACCGGGACAGAGGCAACCAAACCATCTGCGGCGGCGGCCAACTGACCCGGAGAGCCTTTTCGTTTTTCATTTGCAAGTACAAAATCGCTGGACAACAACAGATGCCCGGTAGAACTTCGCGCCATGCTCCCCTCATCGGCATAAGGCCCAAGGCAAGGATATTCCGGTGAGCAACCGTACTTGGCGCCAACGCGGCTTATTGACGGATATGCCCCAGGGAATTAACCTGAGCTCACGCAGGTCCAAAGACTAACCAATAAAAGGAGTTCGTCATGGCTGCCAGCAAGCAGATAACCTATGAAGTTGACGTGGAAGACGTGGAATATCTCCGGCACGGCGAAACGCCCTTGCTGGCGCGGCTCTTCAAGCCCCAGGGCAGCGGACCTTTTCCGATAATGGTCGAGTTGCATGGCGGCGCCTGGGTGAGGGGAGACCGTATGAACGGCAACGTGGCCAACGAAGAGTTGGCTAAGAATGGCGTAATCGTGGCGGCTCTGGATTTTCGGGTGCCGCCAGTTGCATCTTATCCGGCCTCTCTAGCCGACATCCACTACGGAATTCGCTGGTGCAAGACCCAAGCCGAAGCTTGGAACGGCCGCGGGGATAGCATTGGCGCAATGGGCACTTCCAGCGGCGCGCATCAGGCCATGCTGCTGGGTATGCGGCCGCACGATTCACGCTACGCGGCGTTGCCGTCCTCGAACGGCTCCGCAGAGGTGGATGGCACTCTGGGCTGTGTGATCATGTGCTCTCCGGTGATCGATCCGTTGGGACGCTACCACTATGCCAAAGGTCTTCGGCAGGATGTCACTCCACCCGCCGGGATGGCCGAGCGGGTCGTGCCCATGCATGACATGTACTGGGAGACGGAGGATGCTATGGCCGAGGCTGCCCCGGGTCGAATGCTGGCCCGTGGCGAGCGGACAGCGCTGCCGCCCACGCTTTGCATGGCGCGACTCTACGAGGAAGGGCATCCGCGTCCTGACCTCGACGAGTTCATCATGCAGTACCGCAAGGCCGGTGGGCAGATCGATGTGACCATCTATGACGGCGAGGGTGAGGGACTGCTGCGGGACCTTTCCTCGACAGTTGCGAAGCAGGCGCTCGAACAGATGAGCTCGTTCATCCATCAACACATCGGGTAAGCCGGATAGCCTGAAGCCCTGTGTCAATAGCGACATTGCACTGAACCTTCCCCGCCACGCACCGAGGCTGTCCCAAGGTTGCCTGTCTCCGACGGCGGACCAGCCCTACGGGCTGAGGACTGAGTCCGCCGTCTCATAACAGGAAGCACCGGCTCCAGCCTCCAGAAACAGGTGCGGCATATCCCTAAACCAAAGCCAAGGTGAAATGCGCAGATAGTGGAGGTCAAGCGGCGGTGCCAGATCATTCTCCAAGTACGGCTGAGAGTGTTTTACTGGCGCAACCAAGCTAATCTTCATCGCCCATTGAATGTACATCCCACCTTGGCTTTAGTTTAGTATTACAACGACGGGTTACCAGAACGGACCCAGATTTTGGTCCTTGACGAACGCGAGCGACGCTCACATCAAGATGGCTTTGCCTCCCTCCGATGCGAAGCCGAAAGCGTCGCCGGTTAAACCCGTCGTTGTAGTACTAGAAGTCTGGCCGGATTTCGCGCTACGCCAAGCAGACGTATTACAGTCTTATGCTGCATAATAGTATATGTAATACGTTTCAACAACCCACTATTACATCGATTATCGATGTTAAGAAAACGACGGCTTGGGGAGAATCGGGTTTCCGTCCGAGTTTCTAGTAGTCCGAAATTTTTGAAATGATGAGTTGCTGAGATTGGCGTGACTGCCCAAGGTCTTTCATCCAACAGTTCCCTCTCCCTCTGGGAGAGGGTGAGGGTGAGGGCGTTCATCCCATCAATTCAATGCTGTCGGACCACTAGTACCGTTTCAATTTAATCCTGATGGATAGATATGTTGGAGTTTACTGCGGGCATCCTGAGTGGAGAACCGCCAGTCTATGACGGCGCCAGCATCGTTGCGCTCGCGTTCGAGCGCGGCGACCTCCCGTCTCAGCAGCGCTTCATCGCCGACCCGGCGGTTCAGACACTGTCTGCTGAAGACGCTCAACTCGATCTCGGCCATGTTCAGCCAGCTTCCATGGGTGGGAGTGTGGTGAAACTCCAGGCGCTTGGCTATACGACGCGCTTCGGACGCTCCAAATGCTTCGTAGAGCGAGCCCAGCTTGTGGGTATTGAGATTGTCCAACACCAGCCTGATCACTGTGGCGTCAGGATATGCCTCGTCCACCAGCCACTTCATCTGGTGAGCGAAGTCCACAGCAGTGCGGCGCCCGGTCACTTCGACGTGTCTCCATCCTCCCTTCGGCTCACAGAACATGAACAGGTTCCGGGTCCCGTTTCGCTGGTACTCGGTGTCATAGCGTTCCACCCGTCCGGGCTTGGCCTTGATGGGCGGCCTCACGTCCTCGATCAACTGCTTGGAGGTCTCGTCGAAACACACCACGGGACGCTCTGGGTCGTAGTCTTCGTGGTACAGGTCCAGGACATCCTCCATCCGGGCCACGAACTCCCCGCTCACCTTGGGGATGCACCACTCTTTCTTCTTCCATGGTTTGAGTTCGTTTTTTTGAGTATCTGGCGCACCGTCTCCAGGGAGATGCTCCCGGCAAACTCCATCGCCACCACCTGGTCAGCAAGTAGCTGGAGCGTCCAGTGCGCGTGTCCTTCGGGCGCATTGCTGCACGTGATGGCGACGAGGTGCGCCTCCTGTCTGCCGTTCAGCTTGCGCCCCCGGCCTGACCGTGGCCGGTCGTTGATTGCGGCTTCCACTCCCTCCTCGGCGAACCGTCTGCGCACTCTGGCAACAGTGGCGGCGCTGATCGAAACCGCCTCAGCCGCCTCACGGTCTGAGAGTCCTTCGTCAGCTTTCAACAGCGCAAGGGCCCGCTTTACCGTGCGGGCTAACGGCTTGCCACGGCCGGATGTTTCAATCAGAGCGGAGCGTTCGGATTGGGTCAGTTCGACTTTGTATTTGGAGACAGGCATGTCAGGTACGGCCTCACTAAAGGATTTTACTCAAGCCTACCTGATCTCCCTTATGATTGTAAGACTTTCTGGAAACGGTACTAGGCTTCAAAGCAGCCAGCGGGAACGTGTCCGTCTACCCGAGGTACAAACAGTACCGTATCGGGACCCTCCGTCGAACGGACTTGGGGCGCCTTGATATGTACCATGGCGTGGCGGATGTCATACGGCTCATGATGATGATCAGGCCAGACCAGTTCCCCAAGCTGGTCGAAAAAGCGGACCACTCGATAATACAAAGATGGGCTCTGTTCATGGTGTCTCGATACTTGGGGACTGACCAATTTCAGGCATTAGACTGGCTCAAAGGAAAACCTTCGGAACCACTGATCGCCATAGCGATAGTCCACGCGCTGGAAAATATACGAGAGCTGGGATGGCAAGCTGAACATCAGGGCCGAGACCAACAAGAACGCGAAGAAGCGAGGGGAACCGCTTCCCGACTACTGTCAGGTCTGGCGAACCAACTGGCGCAATACGGGCCTGCTGAAAGTGTCCGGTGGATAGCGGAACTGTACGAACACGGAGACCTCCTGCCAGGACTGAATCACGGGACAGGCGGGTACGATCTCGGCGAAGAGCTGGAGGAACCAAACTGGTAGAGCTGGTACGTCGGAGTTGGGACAACGACTTACGCGAAGCGCTCAAATCTAACGCGCGCTGGGGCGCCGTCACGCAACACACCCTGCCGTTGGGGACGGTAGCCTACAAGGTATATGGAGACTATCCAGACCGGGCTGCCGAAATAGCCAACCTAGCGCTTGAAAAGCACGCGAAGTACACCGGAGAAACAATGGCCAACAACAAACACGCCTACTACACCCTAACAGAGCGTAGGGTAATAAAATGGATGCGCGGGCTGGGAGACTCGCTCGCGATTGCACTACCGGAGGATGAAACCCCGCTCGATTGGGCGGTCGCACAAGGCAACCAGCTGCCGCTGGGCGTCTGGGAAGCCGATGATCACTACGAAACCTTGCGAGTCGCAAGCGACGTGGCCCAAATCCAACTGACAGTTGCAATCTATGCGGTGGTAGCGAGGTACGAAGCGAGTCTTGAAGTCGAACCCGAAATGGTAAGGAACTTGGCCGAAAAGGTACGGGACACTGCCACTTTCTCAGCCAGCAAGAATCCTACCGGCTTGAAGAGCCGGAAGTCGACGAGTTAGCCGCACGTGTTGCGGTAGCGTTAGGCAACGCTAGCGAAGAATGGCTTATAGTCCAAGCGAAGAACCCAGACGTCGGGCCTCGAGGTCTATGGGTCATAGTGGATGCCTACACAGGAAAATACGATCACCCGAAACTCACGAACGAGCTGGGGACCAGCATAGCAGCGCGGTACCGCAACATCAAAGGGGTAGAGATTCCACTCCCCGGTACTTGGCAAAAGTATGGCAACTGCTGGAAGCAGCTGACACGGCACTCGAAACCGCGGAAACAATGATGGAGTTCTGTCAGAGAGCAATGAAGCGCGAAGACTATGTCGTGGTGATGAACCTGCTGATTCTAGCAGCATATCAATAAGGGAGCAACCTCGAAAATGAAGAGTGACATAAGGTCACTCTACGAATACCTGTGGCGCACCCACACACCCGACGAGGAAGCCGAAACAAAGCAAAGCGTCGGCGCGCTACTGGCGTAAAAGGTCGAAGACTAGGTTACAGATCCACGGTCTGTGCGTCTCCGACATCGCCCACAACGGAAAAATGTGGGAAATTCGACCAAATGATAGACGACAATTACTCCTGCAGCGCATTGCCTAACTAAAAACGTTCCTTTGTTGAAGTGATTGCCTCAAATAGAATGCTACCGAAAAATCGGGAGGCGGCCGCTTGGCGGGAGGCATCAGCAGGATGGCGAAGCGAGAACTTCTGGCTACGATTCGAGACCGTTATCGGACATCATCCAAGAAGAACAAGAGCCTTATTCTCGACGAGTTCATCGCGGTCACCGGTCACCACCGGAAACACGGCATCAGGCTGCTCGGACAGGCCGGGGAGGCAAAGGACCAGGTCCTGGGGTCAAGGGGCGGCGCATCTACGACGAGGCAGTCCGAGAGGCGGTGATCATGATCTGGGAAGTGTCCTGCCCCGAGACTTTGAACCCATCCCCTCGACATACTCTGGTACATCAGGGGATAATTCCCCAACGGGCATCCTCCCGGGCGACGGGTAACGGGACTCCCCGGCAGGTGCAGACCTTGAAAGGGCAGGTGCTACTATGGCGGCGAATGGAACGCAGCAGGACCAAGCCCCGGCTTCTTCCTTCCCACAGGAGCTAGTCGGCGCAGTGCGGTGGCGCTGCATCGGTCCGCCCCGGGGCGGGCGGGTGGTGGCGGTCACCGGCGACCCGGTCAACCCCATGGTGTTCTACTTCGGCGCGTGCGCCGGCGGGGTATGGAAGACCACCGACGGCGGGGTCTATTGGGAGAATGTTTCCGACGGTTTCTTCAACACCGCCTCGGTGGGGGCCGTCGCCGTCGCCGGGTCCGACCCCAATGTGATTTACGCCGGCATGGGGGAGTCCTGCATCCGCGGGGACGTGACCTATGGGGACGGGGTGTACCGGTCCACTGACGGCGGCCAGACCTGGACCAACATGGGCCTGTCCGATACCCGGCACATCGCTCGGGTGCGGGTACACCCCGCCAACCCAGACCTGGTGTACGTGGCGGCCCTGGGACACGCCTACGGCCCCAACGAGGAGCGGGGCGTATTCCGCTCCAGGGACGGAGGGAACACCTGGGAGCGGGTCCTGTTCCGCAGCGAGAACGCCGGGGCGGCGGACCTGTCCATGGACCCCAACAACCCCCGCATCCTCTACGCCTCCATCTGGGAGACCCGGCGCACACCCTGGAGCCTCATCAGCGGCGGACCGGAAAGCGGCGTTTTCAAGTCGGTGGACGGGGGTGACTCCTGGACCGAGATTACCGATAACCCCGGCTTGCCCAGCGGCCTCAAGGGGCGCATCGGCGTCGCTGTATCCCCCGCCAAACCGGGGCGGGTGTGGGCCACCATCGAGGCCGAGGACTGCGGCCTGTACCGCTCCGACGACGGCGGCGATACCTGGGAGTTGGTCAGCGACAACCGGGACCTGCAAGGGCGTCCCTGGTACTACCAGCACGTCTTCGCCGACCCGCAGGACCCGGACACGGTGTGGATACTTAACTACCAGTGCTGGAAGTCCGTTGACGGGGGACGCAGCTTCAACCGGGTCACCACTCCCCACGGCGACGACCACGACCTTTGGATTGACCCCAACAATCCTCGACGGATGATTGAGGGCAACGATGGCGGCGCCTGCGTCACCTTCAACGGCGGGGAGAGCTGGTCCAGCATCTACAACCAGCTCACCGGCCAGTTTTACCACCTGACCACCGACAGCCAGTTTCCCCACCGGGTGTACGGTACCCAGCAGGACAACACCGCCATCAGTGTGCCTTCCCGCACCCACAAAGGGGCCATCCCCTGGGGCGATTGTTACGTCGTGGGGAACTCTGAAAGCGGCCACGTCGCCGTTCATCCCCAGAACCCCAACACTGTCATTTCCGGGGCCATTGGCAGCTCTGCCGGCGGCGGCGGCAACCTGCTGCACTACGACCACGCCACCGGACAGGTGCGGATAATAACGGTGTGGCCGGAGCTGTACACCGGATGGGGGGCCAAGGACATGAAGTACCGCTTCCAATGGACCTATCCCATCATGTTCTCGCCCCACGACCCGCAGACCCTGTACGTGGCTGGCAACCTGGTGTTCCGCACCACCGACCTGGGCAGCAGTTGGGAAGCCATCAGCCCCGACCTGACCCGCCACGACCCGGCTACCCTGGAACCCTCGGGAGGCCCCATAACCAAGGACACCTCCGGCGCCGAGGTCTACGCCACCATCTTCGCCTTCGTGGAATCTCCCCACCAGCCGGGGGTCTTCTGGGCCGGTTCCGACGACGGACTGGTACACCTGTCCCGCGACAGTGGCGCCACGTGGGAGCCGGTTACACCCGGCGACCTGCCGGAATGGACGCTCATTAGCATGATTGAGGTCTCCCCCCACGACCCGGCCACGGCCTACCTGGCGGCCACCCGGTACAAGCTGGACGACACCCGTCCCATGCTCTACAAGACTACCGATTACGGCCAGACCTGGACATCAATAACCGCTGGCCTGCCTCAAGATGATTACACCCGGGTGGTACGGGAAGACCCCACCCGTCCGGGCCTGCTCTACGCCGGCACCGAGACCGGAGTGTATGTGTCTTTCAATCAGGGGGAGTCCTGGCAGCCGCTGCGGGCCAACCTGCCGGTGGTCCCGGTGTACGACCTGGCAATCAAGGACAACAACCTGATTGCCGCCACCCACGGGCGGTCTTTCTGGATTCTGGACGACCTGAGCCAACTGCACCAGCTTACTCCATACCTGGCGGATCAGTCCTTCCACCTGATGCAGCCCCAGGACACCCACCGGGTCCGATCGCCCTTCCGGGAGCGGAAGCCCACCGTCGGCAAGAGCTACCGCGCCGGGCTGGGTGCGGACGTCACCTACAGCGAGTCGTCGGGCAAATGGGGCGAGACCGTGCGGAAGTTCTGGGACGCCGGGGAGAACCCGCCCGACGGGGTGATGGTTCACTACTATCTGAAGGAGGCGCCCGCGGAGATAACCCTCAGCATCCTGGACGAGGACGGGCAGACTATACGGAGCTTCTCCAGCAATCCCCCGGAGGCTGACGAGAATACTCCGGAACCCGGGGTGCCAGCCGAGCCGGGGATGAGCCGCTTTGTCTGGAACATGCGCTACCCGGCGGCCCGCAAGGTGCCAGAAGACAAGAGCACCGAGGACTCCCTGGTCGGCCCCCTGGCAGCGCCGGGAACCTATCAGGTGACTCTGCAAGTGGGCGACGACTCCCAGACCCAGACTTTCCGCATAGTCAAAGACCCCCGGGTGGCGGCCAGCCAGGAAGACCTGGATGCCCAGTTCCAATTCCTGATTCAGATTCGCGACAAGGTGTCGGAGACCCACGACGGCATCAACCAGCTGCGCCGGGTCCGCCAGCAGGTAGACCAGTGGGTGAGTCGCGCCCAGGGGCACCCCTCGGCGGAGACGGTGGGCGACACGGCGGAGTCGGTGAAGGAGAAATTGAGGCAGATTGAAGACCAGCTAATCCAGTCGGCGTACCGGGGTGCCCGGGACCGGTTGGACCTGCCGGTGCGGCTCAACCGCAAGCTGGCGGAACTCACCGCCGTTGTCGCCAGCGCCGACTTTGCGCCTCCTCGGCAGGCGTACCAGGTCTTCGACCACCTCTCCGCCGGCATTGACCAGCAACTGGTGGCCCTGAAACAGGTCATAGATGATGACGTGGCCCAGTTCGCCAACCTGGTTAGGGACGTGGATATCCCGGCCATTGCGACGTAAGTGGGCGTCCGATGTCACTGACCCCTGTCATTCTGAGGATGGACTGGTTCAGGCCCGACTTGGCCTTGCCATTTCTTCCTGGGGTTTAGGTACAGACCCGCGCGGAGCGTGACATGCTGGCCAGCAGAATTGGGGGAGACCAGACATGAAGTTCGGCATCTACAGCTCCATCGCTGACCCGCCCCGGGGCGAGCGGCTGGACCAGCGGATAGACGAGGTTATCGCCGAGGCGCGGCTGGCAGAGGAGGCGGGTTTCGACTCCTGCTTTTTCGGCGAGCACCACCAGGACCGGGACGGGTTCCTGCCGTCACCGCTGATCGTGGCGGCGGCGGTGGCCGCCCAGACCACCACCCTGAAGGTGGGCACGTCGGTCATCCTGCTGCCCCTGCACAACCCGGTACACCTGGCGGAGGACGTGATAACCCTGGACCTGGTGTCCAAGGGGAGAATCATCCTGGGCGTGGGTCTGGGATACCAGGAGGCGGATTTTCGGGCCTTCGAGGTGCCGGTGGGCCAGCGGGTGGGCCGCTTTGAGGAGGGGGTGGAGATCATCCGCCACTGCTGGAGCGGGGAGCCCTTCTCCTTCCACGGTGAGCACCACCGACTGGAAAACCTGCACATCCCGGCCCAGTCCCTTCCAGCAGCCTGCTCCTACCCTGTGGATCGGGGCCAGCACCCCGCCGGGAGCGCGCCGGGCCGGGCGCATGGCCGACGGGTTCGTGGCCGGACCCAGCACCGGCCTGGCCAGCACCATCGAGCTGGTGGAGACCTACCGGGAGGCGGCGGTACGGGCGGGACGGGAGCCGCTGGTGGTCCTGATGCGGGACGCCTGGGTGGCCGAGACCCGTGCTGAGGCCGAGGCGGTGTACGGCCCGGAGGTGATGACGGCCACAGGTATTACTGGCGCAACGGCCTGCCGGATTTCCGCAGCATCGGGTCTGAGGACGAGATCACCCTGGACAACCTGAGGCCTGATCGGTTGATACTGGGGGAGCCGGATGAGTGCGTGGCGGAGTTCCAGCGCTGGAACGAGGCAGTGGGCGCGGAATACTTCCTGCTGCGGCTGCGTCACGCCCACTCGGGAGGTCCGCCCCACGAGAAGATAATGGAGGCAATACGGTTGTTCGGGGCAGAGGTCATACCCGCCTGCGGCTAGGGGAATCTCCCGGCAGAGCCAGGGGATTTGTGGACCAGGGTTATCGGATTGAAACGACAAGAGTGCCGGTTACCCGTCATACCGGCGACAGCCGGTATGACGAATGAGGTAGAAACGTGTGGGAATGACGCGTAGGATACATCCGGGCGGGAAGGACGGGTGGCCGGTGTCATCAAGATGCTGTTGCTCTGAGTCGTGACTGCCACAGGTTTCAGCAGGGTATCCATTACAGAAATGTACAGGAGGCGGAATGGCTATATACCGGGTATTTTCGGACGCCGCCGGCGAGAGCCACATCGAGGACCTGAAGCTGGAGGAGCACCCGGAGCTGGGGGAGCTGATCAATGTGTCCGAGGTGCGGGTGCAGGAGTTTGACGGGTCGCGCCACAGGGACTTTCATCCCCTGCCCGAGCGCAGGTTGATCATCCACCTGTCCGGCGAGGTGGAGATCGGGGCCAGCGACGGCGCGAAGCGGGTGTTGCGGGCCGGGGATATCCGGCTGATGGAGGACGTCACCGGCAAGGGCCATTCGCACAACGACCTGAGCCCATCGGCCGCGGTCTACGTCCTGCTGAACGACTGATTGACCATTCCGACCGGGCAATGCCAGGCAGAATGGGAGGTGTCTGGGAACCCTGGCACAGCAGCCCAACCTGTCCAGGTCTTTCGGGATTTCTATGGTGTCGACGGCGCTCCAAAGCCGAGACAGTGGATTCCCGCCTGCGCGGGAATGACGGGTTGGGTGCCGGTCGGGATAGTCACGCACCCCCTAAGACAATCGGCGGTAACGGCGGTCAGGCAAAAACAAAGGCCCCCGCTGGATCGCCAGGGACCTGACGGTCGTACTTTCCGTTGTTGGAAAGTTTGCACCATCGCTCGGGGCCGGCCTTCGCCCACGGAGTGGGACTAGCGAGTGACTACAGAGCCAGGGTAAACCTCATCACAAAGGTTCTTGATTTTGTCCAGTTAGGTGGGATCAGCCTTACAGGACCGAGCCGTAGGACCGCCGGGGTACGGTGAGAGGATGCAGCTGATGCTAACGAGGATGATCTCTTCTTTGGGCTTCAGCTCCCTTCGGATGGTGGTGAGCCATTTCGACAGGTCACGAACGGGAAGGCTTCCGGCGACTCTGGATTGGGTGCGCACCGTTGTGAGGATGTTCCGCCATCCACCATATCCTTTTTGGTGGCGTCTCCCGACGCCCCTAATGGCATGGCGAGTTAGCATGGGGTGTCCTGCCCTCTACAACCGTTGTAGACTAGTCGGTATCCGTAGTGGCTGGCCTATATCCGTGTACGCCTCTGAGTCTCAACGAGAGGACTGACCTTGCGATACATTCACCGGAATGAGTGGTTAGCTTACGGCTTCCTTGTCGTTGCTGTGTTGGCGGTATCCCTACCGCTATTCCCGTATAGATGGCACACTTTCCTGCATATAGCTGGCGCGGTGGTCTTCCTCGGGAACATCATCGTTGCCGCTGCATGGATGCTGATGGCGGAGCGAACGCGGAGCGTCAATGTCATACACTTCTCCGCCAAGGCTGTTATACGCGCCGACCTACCCTTCACCCTGCCTGGTGTGCTCCTGGTACTGAATGAACGGGTTTGCCATGGTGCTCGACCGCTGGGGTGGGTGGGGCGCGTTTCACCAGTTGTCTTGGATAACTGTCGCCCTGTCGCTATTCACTGCATCCGGCGTAATATGGGTGGGAATGCTTATCCCCGTCCAACATCGCATGGCTGTGTTCTCTGACCCGTCGGACTACCCGGACTCGCCACCATCAGAATTCTTCTCAGCGCTCCGCAAGTGGTACTTCTGGGGGCATTTGCAGTAGCCTTGCCGATCTGCTCACTCTACCTGATGGTCAACAAGCCAGCCTTCGGCTAGGGCGTTGGGAAGTACGCCACTGTGCCTTGTCGAAAAAAAGCAATCCCAAGTCCGATACACTAGGACGGGAAGAACCTAGTACCGGTTCCAGATAGTCTTGTCGATACTGGAAAGTCACTTCCAACTGTGGATTCCAGCTTGCGCGGGAACGACGGGCAGGTGAAACGGGTATCTGGTATAAGGCATATTCAAGTGGAAACGGTACTAGTACCGGTTCCAGATAGTCTTGTCGATACTGGAAAGTCACTTCCAACTGTGGATTCCAGCTTGCGCGGGAACGACGGGCAGGTGAAACGGGTATCTGGTATAAGGCATATTCAAGTGGAAACGGTACTAGGGAGTGTCGTCAAATCAAGGATAACAGCCTCCAAACGTATGTTTTCGTCATTCCCGAGAAAGCGGGAATCCAGAATCCGGTATCCGGCAAAGACGCATTTGCTGCCTAACGTGTTTGGATTCCGGCTTTCGCCGGAATGACGGTGAATATGAGGACACCCCCTAGAAATCTGGCCGGAAAGTGGCGGCAGCCGGGTCAGCGGCTATACTTGGAGTCAACAAGCATAGCGAGGGCTGAGAATGCTGGGAGAGCGATCGGACCAGAGGGGACTCTGGGAAGCGGACCGGCTGTACCTGGACCACGTGGGGCGGGAAAGCTTCTATGGCGTATTGGCGTCGCTGCGGGGCCGGCTGTTCCGGGACGCCGATTTCGCCGAGTTCTACTGCCCCGACAACAGCAGGGACAGCGTGCCGCCCAGCCTGCTGGCGACGGCGCTGCTGTTGCAGTCCCACGACAAGGTCAGCGACGCCGAGGCGAAGGCCCGGGCTGACTTTGACCTCCGGTGGAAAGTGGCGTTGGGGATTGAGGTGGAAGACCGGCCCTTCGCCAAGAGTACGCTGCAGGTGTTTCGCGCCCAGCTGATCCTGCACGGCAAGGTGCGGGAGGTATTCGAGTCCAGTCTGCGGCTGGCCCGGGAGTCGGGCTTCCTGAAAGGGCGCGGGATGCGGGTGGCATTGGACACGACCAACATCCTGGGGCGTGGCGCAGTCAAGGACACCTGCAACCTGCTGGCGGACGGGATCGTCAAACTGCTGCGGGCGCTGGCACAGCTGAAGGGAATCAACGTCGGGGAATGGGCGAAGAGTCAAGGATACCATCGATACCACCGATACCTGGGCTCCAGCGTCAAGGGCGAAGCGGCCATCGACTGGTCCGACCGGCAGGCGCAGACGGCGCTGCTGTCTGGGATTGTGGCCGACGCGGACCGGCTGTTGGAGTTGTCGCGGCAGGCGCAGGGGGAATTGCGCGAGGACAGCGATGAGCGGCAGCGGATTGTGGCGGCGGCGGAACTGCTGGGGCAGTTGCTGCTCCAGGACGTGGAACGGGCTGAGGGGGGAATGAGCCTCAAGGATGGGGTGAGCCGGGACCGGATGATGTCGGTGCATGACCCGGAGATGCGCCACGGCCACAAGAGCAGCAGCCGGCGGTTCGACGGACACAAGGCAGCGATTGTGGTGGACACCGACTCCCAGCTGATTACCGCGGTGCAGGTATTGCCCGGCAACGCTCCCGACAACCTGGGGGCGCTGGAACTGGTGGAACAGAGTGAGGCCAACACCGGTGTGCCGGTGGAGGAGGCCATGGGCGACGCCGCTTACGGCGACGGCGGTACCCGTCAAACCTTCGCCGACGCGGGCCGCACTCTGATTGCCAGGGTGCCGGGGCGTCCCAACCGAACCCACTTTCCGAAAGAGGACTTCCATATTGACCTGGAGGCGGGTTCCTGCACCTGTCCGGCGGGGAATGTTACCCGGACGATGGTGCCGGCGGGACGGCGCACCGGCCAAACGGGTCGAACTTACCGTTTGGAGGCCTTCCGATTCGACGCGGCGGTCTGCGGGGTATGCCCCCTGCGGTCCCAGTGCGTGGCGGCAAAACCGGGTACGGGACGAACGGTGCAACTGCACCCGCAGGAAGCGCTGTTGCAGCAGGCCCGCGCCCTACAGCAGAGCGAGGCCTTTGCCGAGTACCGGCAGCGTCGCGTGGTGGTGGAGCACCGGCTGGCGCGGCTGGTCCAATTGGGGATCCGCCAGTCCCGCTACTTCGGCCGTGCCAAAACCCGGTTCCAGCTGTACCTGGCAGCCACCGTGGCCAACCTGACCCTGGTGGCCGCCAAAGCCGGGTTGACCGGAGAAACCGGCTCCGGTCCCAGCGCCGGCAGCGCCCAGGTCGCTGGAATGGTCAACTCCGCCACCGCATGGCTCGGGCAAATTTGGACCCTCACCCTGCTCGTATCGGCCTTACTGACCAAATCCCTCTTCCCAATAAGGGGTTTCCGTCCGGGTTTCTAGGACGAACCGCAAAGTCAAGGTTCTTGATTTTGTCCAGTTCAGTGGAGAATTTGGTATTCGAGCCAGCCGCAGCGCAAGTCACTGCGATCTTCGAGGGCTGATTCCTGGTCAAGCCAGCCCGGATTCCAATTGGTCATTTTCTGTCTGAGTTGCATGAGTTGTTGCGCTTTCCCGTCGGGTGTCCATAGAGCGTCCTGGCGGCCCACTCGCCGTGCTGCCTATCACAGTCTGGGGTCAACCGGCTCGCTTTCCAGGGCAAGTACAGCGAAGGCGCACTCATGTACACGGTAGAGAGGCTCTCGCTCGACAAAACGCCTGAGACCTTCTATGCCCAATGCAAACTCCCGAAGCGCCAGCGACCGCTTGGTAGAGAGGGCGCGATTTCGCAGACGCTCTATGTTCTCCGGCATGGTGTACTCCGGCCCGTAGATGATGCGCAGGTATTCGGCGCCCCGGCACTTCATGGCGGGCTGCACCAGGCCCCGCTTGCCAGTCGTCACAAAGTCGATTGGCTTCACGACCATGCCTTCCCCACCCTCGCCGGTTAGTTCGTCCCACCAGCGTATGGCCTCAAGCTCGTCCGGGGAGTTCAGGTCTACTACCTGATACCTGGTTGCTTGGAACAACCCGGGATCAGCCTGCCACAGGCGGGCGGCCACGTCCAAGTGCCAAAGATGGCCCTTATCGGTATGCACCTGGCCCTCGCTGGCCAGCAGGTGGAACGGCGCCAGCCGGATGTCGGCGAGCGACGTCACCGGCCAGCAGTACCGGGCATAGGCGTCGCTGTAGAGTTGGGCCAGGCGCAGCCGCTCTTCGACTCCCAGCAAGCTCGCGCTGGCGTCAATACCCCGCGCCGCCGTCTGCTGGAGGAGCGCTGCCGCGTCCGCGAGGCTGGTCCGCGCCGCCGCGCCCACCGCCGCATACTGTTCGCGGAGCAGTTCCTGCGCCTTGACGGACCACGGCATGAGTTCACTGTCCAGCACCACCCAGTCGGTCCCCAATTCCGCCCAAAGACCGGCGGCCCCAAGCGCGGCGCAGACACGCTCCAGAAACTGGGCCTCGAGGGCGCGGTCTTCAAAGAACCTTCTTCCTGTCCGCGTATAGCAGGCGCCAATGCCTTCGCCGGTGATGCCGAACCGCCGCTCGATCGCTGCGGCGTCCCGCCCTGCCACGACGATGGCCCGTGAACCCATGTGTTTTTCTTCGCAGACCACGCTGGACACGCCGTTATTGCGGTAGTAGGCAAACACCTCCGCCGGATGTTCCAGCTTGTTGGGGAGCCTGGAGGTGTCACATGGGGATATGGTGGGCGGAAGGTACACCAGCCACCGGGGATCCAGGGCAAAACGGCTCATCACCTCCAGCGCCGCCGCCGCGTTCTCTTCCCGGACCGTGATGTTGCCGCGCAGCCGTGTCGCTACGATACGCTTCCCCAGCACATCGTCAATGTCAAGGAGGTTCGCCGCGCGAGCCTCGCCCTGCGCAGAGGGTTCTTCCGGCCGGGCGGCCTCAGCCAAAGGTCTCGCCGGCTCATAGTGGACCCGCGCCGCCGGAACGGATACAAGTTCCTTTTCCGGGTACCGGAGTGCGGTCAGGCTGCCGCCAAAGACACAGCCCGTATCAATGTTCATGGTGCTGTTGAGCCAGGCGGGTTCCACCACCGGGGTGTGGCCGTAGACCACCATCGCCCGGCCACGATAATCGGCCGCCCAGTTGGAGCGCACCGGGAGCCCCCACTCGTCCGTTTCTCCCGTGGTCTCGCCGTAGAGGCAGAAGTCCCGAACGCGCGCGGACGCACGGCCCTGGTATTCCACCTTCATTCCCGCGTGGGCCACCACCAGGTCCCCGCCGTCAAGTACATAGTGGCTGATAAGTCCGTCGAGGAACTCGGCAGCCTGCTGCCGGAACGCCGGGGACTCCAGTTCCAGTTGTGCCAGTGATTCTGCCAGTCCGTGGGATACCTGCACGTTCCTACCCCGGAGCTTGCGAACGAGCTTGGACTCGTGGTTGCCTGCGACGCACAGCGCCACGCCGTCGGCCACCATGGCCATCACCAGCTTCAGCACTTTGGCAACGCCCGGGCCGCGGTCCACTAGGTCGCCGACGAATATGGCCTTCCGGCCCTCCGGATGGGTTGCCGAGAAGCCGGTTTCCCCGTCAGCGTCGGCACGGGTCTCCAATCGGTAGCCGAGGCGTTCGAGGAGGATGGCCAGTTCATCAAAGCACCCGTGTACGTCACCGATGATGTCGAACGGCCCATGCTCGTGCTGGAGGTTGGTCCACAGCGGTACGCGCTCAATGGTGACTGCTTCCACCTCTTCGGGAGAGTTGAGGACGAATATGTGCCGGAAACCCTCGCGTTTCAGCCCGCGCAGCGACCGCCTGAGCTGTTCCGCCTGCTGGTGAACAACCCGCCGCCCGAACGGCCGGTCGGGACGTCCATTGTTGCGGGCCAGGCACAGCGCCTCCGGCATGTTCAGTACGATGGCCACCGGCAGACAGTCATGTTCCCTGGCAAGTTCCACCAGAGGCTTGCGCGCTTCCGGCTGTACGCTGGTGGCGTCAATGACGGTGAGGCGTCCGGCCCGCAGGCGTGTCGCCGCGATGAAGTTGAGCACCGCGAAGGCGTCGGGTGTGGCGGCCTGGTCAGTGGCGTCATCAGCCACCATTGCGCGGCAGGAGTCCGAAGACACCACTTCGGTGGGCTTGAAGTGCCTGGAGGCCAGAGTGGACTTCCCCGACCCGGTCGGGCCGATGAGCGCCACCAGACACAGTTCAGGAACGGTGATCTTCATTGGGTAAAGACCCCCATCTGAGTCGGCGCACCCCAATCAGTGTGCTCAGGCCCGATGTCCTGAAAACGTACATCGTACCGGCGTCGGTTCGCTACCCGGCGCGACCAATCCTGGAATTGCCCCCGCGTCCACTCGAACCGGTGGTCCCTGTGCCGGAACGTTCCGGCGGGCAGCCCGTCGAAGAGGGTGTTGTACTCTGCATTGGGCGTCGTGATCAGCACCGCGCCGGGCTTGGCGGCCCCGAACACGACCTCCTCAAAGGCGTCAAGCCGTGGGGTGTCTATATGCTCGATCACCTCCATTGCTACCGCGGCGTCATAGCCGGACAGCCGCTTGTCCCGGTAGGTGAGGGAACCGTGCAGCAGGGTGATGCGCTCCCGCTGCTGATTGGGCAGGGTATCGAGGCGCAGGCGCAGACGCGCTGTTTCCAACGCCCGGTGGGAGACGTCCAGGCCGGTTACCGAACGAATCGAAGGCTCCCCGATCAACTCGCCAATGAGCCTTCCTTCACCACAACCAAGGTCCAGCACCCTGGTTGCGCCAAGTGTGCGGAGCGTGGCCAGCACTGCTTGTATGCGTTGCTCTCCCAGTCGAAGCGGGGCTTCAAGCCGCTCCTCTTCCCGCTCATGCCGCGCTGCGGTGATACCCGGGTCGGCCTGGCCGGCGTCCAGCAGTTGGGCCAGCGCCTGGCGCACCAGGTCGCGCTGATGCTTCAGGTAGCGCCGCGAGATGAGGTCCCGCTGCGGATGGCTGCCCAACCACCCCTCCCCGAAGCGCAGCAGCTTGTCTACCTCATCGTCGCCGACCCAGTAATGCTTGTCGTCGTCCAGTACCGGCAGCAGCACGTACAGGTGCGCCAGCAGGTCCCGGAGCCGGGATTCCGACGTGAGGCTCACACTGAAGTACGGGCTGGCGCCCCACTCGGGAAAGCGCCCATCCAGCGGGTGTCCCTGAATCTCAACAGTGTAGCCGAGCGGCTCAAACAAGCTCTGGATGAGGTCCGCTCCTTCCCTGGATGGTACCACTGCAATCCGGGCCTCCAGCGGAATGACCGACTCCGCCAGCTCCGGGCGCTCCCGGCTTTTGCCTGCGAGCGCGCTGCCGAATACGGAGGCAATCGCCACGCTCAAGTGGGATGATGCGACGTATGGGCGGTCATTCACGTATTGCTCCAGCCAGCCGCCGGCATTGGACGCGCCGGGCTTCGGGCGCACCAGGCCCACCGGATCGATGCCCAGGAGCAGCGCTACGGTGCAGCGGCCGCGCTCCGCTTCGGGGTAGAAAACATCAGCCCGCCCGAATGGCAGCGTGAACGACTGCAACCGGCCCGGGTTTTTATGCACCAAGAACCCAAGGTCGGTCGCCGGCTGATGCGTCGTAGAGATGGTGAGCAGCATAGCGCCAATCGTAGGGCAAACACGCCTGGCTTTCAAGGTCAGTCAGAGCTATTCCGGACAGGAAGGAAGAGCCGTCAGGTCCGGCCAAGGCCGGCGCCAGTCACGGGCTATGCGTCTGACTTCCCAAGGGAAACTAATGGCGGTCCTGGGCGGAGTCAGGAACCGAGGCCCCTCGCTTTCTACCTCCTCCCAGGGCAAGGGGATGTCCGACACCACTTTGGTGGATTAGGTCTGGGAAAATCAGGGTCTGGAACATGACCACGGGACAATGGCGACGGTCTATGCGTTATAGGGAGCGTGATTCCTGTTCTTGTCTCTGATCGACTCGGACGTTCCGAACCTTAGAGCAGCGGAAGTGGTCATGGGTACAGGAAGACACGGAGCCGATGATGCCCGGTGTGTCGGAGCAGCCCTTCCTGTGCTGTGGCGTTTGGCACGGCGGTGTCTTAGCTAGCGTGGCCCGGTTTCCGGCTCTGCCTCCTAACGAGAACGGCTGTCTGAAGAGATCGAATCCGCCGCAGACTCACTTTCATGGTAACTTCCGTAAGAATTTGGTCACGTAGTCGACGTCGACTGCGGGCATTCCCAGACCAATTTCCGACAATGCTTCGGAGAATCGGCTGATGTCGTAGACGCTGGTATCGGACAGGTACGGCTCGACTGACTCCAAAGACCGGACCAGAACTTTCAACTCCATGTCATCATCGTGGTCGGCCATCGTTTCCAATCTCAATTTCCAGTCCCCCAATTGAGCGCGGTCCGCCACGTATCCGTGGTTCTCCATATATGCAAAAACTTGATCGGCGGGTACGGGGTCCTGTTGGACCACGTTGTATACCCTGCCCAGGTGCCTGGGATGGTCGGAAATTTTCGTAATGGCCTTAACCAGGAAATCGACCGGGGTCATCTCAAAGAACCATTCCGGCACCAAGGGGGCGCACCCCAGGCGCCCGCAGGCCTTGATTATCAATGAGAGAAAGTCATTCGGGTTGACCGTGCCCGTACCGCTGTGGTGGCCAATGTTGCCCGGACGGAAGATGCATACCGGCAATCCTCGAGAAACAGCCTGCCAGACCAGCCGTTCCGCAACCCATTTGGCTTGGTTGTAGCCTCCCTCCATCCTGTCCACGAAGCCGTCGATCTCGCTGTTTTCCAGGTATGGGGTGTCGTCTCCTCCTGGGAAAATGCCGTTGGATGAAACGAATTGGATGGGCTTTGTTGCGCCACTGCAGGCGAACTTGAGCATCTCCAATGTCCCGCCGACGGTGTGAGGCCTGGCTGCAGAATAGGGGTAGGCGTAGTTGACAGAGGCGGCGCAATGGAAAATCAGGTCGATCTCTTCTGCCAGCCGCCGGTATTCGTCATTGTCCAGTCCCATCCTGGGCTGGGCGAGGTCTCCAGCCACCGGGACAATCCGGTCTCCCGCGGAATGACCGGCCAGCCCGTAAAACCTCAGGGTGTCCAGCACGCGGTTGGTGGACCCGCCCTGTCCTGAGTCCCGGTCCCTTACCAGGCAGTAGAACCGGGTATCCTGTCCCGCTGCACGCACCAGTTCGTCGAGCAAAAAGGCTCCCAGGAATCCGGTTGTTCCCGTCACAAGGACCGAGGATGCCTCGCTGAGACGTGTAATTCTCGGGGCATCTCTTGGTGCAATCTCCGGATCCAGGGTCGAGTCCTCGGCCAGCGAAATTCCAGATTCCATGTTCGGCCCTCTATTTTCCAAGTACGCGCCCAGCTCACTTATGGTGGGGTACTCGTAGATCTCCGTGCCCTTTAGTTCAATCCCAAACAGATGTTCGATGCCCAGGGTTAGGTCCAGGCCCGTCAGGGAGTGGCCGCCAAGATCAAAGAAGTTCCAGTCATCTTCCAGTGAGTCGCCGTCGACATCCAGTGCTTCGCTCCATAGCTCCCGCAAGGCCATGAGACGCTCCCTTGCGGTTGCGTGCTTGGACAGCGGGGTGCGCTGCTTGACCACAGGTCTCCTTTCCGGCAATGCGGGCAATGCTTTGCGCTCCAGTTTGCCCGTCTGTTGATTGATCGGGAGCGTCTCCAGTTCGATGAAGTGGCTGGGCACCATGTAAAGCGGCAGATGCCGTTCCAGCAGGGCACGCAGGTCTCTGCTCGTCCGGCTCTTCGCATCTATTCTCCATGCCGCTTGCGGGCCCCGGACGACGCAGGCCACGAGCTGCTTGTTGGCTTCGTCCTCGTTCTCGGCCAACACCGCCGCATCCGCCGCGTCACAGTGCTGGCGGAGGGTCTCCTCTATGGCGCTCAGGTAAACGGTGTAGCCCCTGATCTTGACCATCGAATCATTGCGGCCGATGATCGTCGTCATACCCCGCGCATCAACCTCGGCCAGGTCTCCGGTGGCGTAAAACCTCTCGCCGTTCCATCTGATAAACCTCTGGGCATCCAGGTCGGGTCTCTTCAGATAGCCCCGGGCCAGTCCGCGACCTCCGATGAAGAGCTCCCCGGCTCCAGTTGAAGCCAGATCGGACTGGCCCTCCGGGAGCACCCGGAGCTGCACTCCGTCCATTGCATAACCCACCGGACACACATCCCTGCCGTCCAGGCACAAGTCCGTGAGGTCAATGGTGCAAACGTCGTGGGTCTCACTGATGCTGTAGGTGTTGAACACCCGCGTAGACCCGGGCAGAACGTCCAGGGCCAGCCTCAGCAGGCTGGCCGGCACCACCTCGCCGTTCAGCCAGACCACACGCAGCGAAGACAGCCGGGTGCGCAACTGTTCTGGGCTTGCCGAATTCAAAACCCCCTGCAGCAGGGACGGAGTGAAGAGGACCTCGGCGATCCGGTGTTCTGCTATGAACCCGGTAAGCGCGCGCGGCGCGAACACCACATCATCGGGAATCATGTATACCGTTCCCCCCTTCAACAGTGGCCGGAGGAACTCCCAGGGAAGAAGATATTGCAGGCGACCCTGTCCCCGGCACTGCAGGAACTGAACCTGTACCTTGCCTGGTAGGATGAAATCAGAGCGCCATTGGTCTGCAGCACTCCCTTGGGCTGTCCTGTTGTGCCTGAGGTGTAGGGTAGGAAGGCCAGGTTGCCGGCGTCGACGCGAATCTCAGCATTCGCGGGAGGGAACGCTTTCCAGGACTGGTCGGAGTCAACGGGCAAAAGGCGAGGCCCAGAGAATTTACTCAGTCTCGACAAGTGCCGCGCTTTGGTGATCACCAGCTTGGGCTGCGATTCGGACAGCAATGCGCCAAGCAGGGAATCGGGGAGATCGAGGGCAATGGGCATGAAGGCCGCGTCGGCCTTTAATGTTCCGATGCTCGCGACGATGTACTCCGGGCAGGTCTCCATGCATATGCCCACCGGGTCATCGGTGGATACGCCGCAACGCCGAAGGTAGGCCCCCAAGGAGTCCGTCGCTTGGTCCAGTTGTGCGTAGGATGTCTGCTCGTCGCCGAAGACTATTGCTGGGCTGTTGGGAGTCTCCGCCGCTTGAGCCTTGAAAAGCTGATGTAAACCACTCTCTGCGAAGTTCATTTTCCATCTCAAGCAAGGGCAAACGCAATCAAGCAAAGCGGCCGTTGTTCAAATATTGTTAAAGAATAATGTTCGAGTTTACAAAAACCAGAGCGATTAGTAAACTACCAACTCAAAAGGAGAAAATTGCGAAACTCTTTAGTTGCCGAAGTGCCAGCAGAATAATAGCGTGAATAGGATTCGTCGGCCATTCAGGGTGGGGGGATTCGGCAAATACTTTAACGGTATTCGTCCCGAATTAGCAGTCGCAAGCTCAGCTGGGTAGTTTCGCAATTTTCTCTAAAAAGAAGGACAATAATTCGTTGCAACGGAATCCGGCCCACGTCAAAGGTGTCCATATGCAATTCGACTCACTGGACTTTTACAAGGTGCACGCCCAGAGATACTCGCAGTTGTCTCACGAGTTCACCCATTCGGTATACACCGGTTCCTCTCATCCGGAACTGAGGGGAGACATGGACCTGCTGAATCGGGTTGCCGAGCTGGCTTGGGGGAAACGAGGCCTGGACGCAGGGTGTGGGGCGGGGGCCCGGGACGTTCACCTGCTGCACACGCGGGGGTATGACGTCTATGGAATTGACGCGGTGGAGGAGAACATCAGCCTGGGGAGAGAGTTGCACCCGGAAATCGCGGACAAGCTCAGCGTTGCCGATCTGAGGGAACCCCTACCCTTTGAATCAGGGTTCTTCGATTTCGTACTTTGCAACGCCGTGATACAGCATCTGACGCCCGAGGTCGCTGAAACCACGACGATCCCGGAGTTGGCGAGAGTCCTGGCCCCCGGAGGTGTCCTGCAGCTCATGTTCAAGACCGGTTCAGGAGTGGCTACCGTCAGTGACCGGGCCTATGGAGCGGGCGGCGTGGACAGATCGTTTCAACTTTACGACGAGCGCCGCTTGCTGAGCATTCTGGGGGGTTGCGGATGCTCTCTGGTGAAACCGGAGGGGAGCAAGGACTTGGGTGGAATGCTCTATTTCAGCGACCCGAAGCCGATGCGCTACTGCGCCTTCTGGGTGAGGAAGAATTAGGCCTACCCGTTCACAGGGACAAGGGGCGAGCATCCAGGGTAGCAGCCGTCTCTTGGATCTCCGCTGCGGACAAGCCCGAGATACCGGCCACCTGGCACTTGAGCGCGGCGTAGGCCGTGGCGAACCGGGCGCTGCTTTCCAGCGGCCATCCTGCCCGGAAACCGTAGATGATGCCGGCCGAAAAGGCGGCACCGGCCCCGTAGCAGTCAACCACCTTTACCCGAGGCGCCTTGATGCAATAAGCCTGCTGACCTTGGGCAACAAGGCAGCCCTCTGCGCCGAGGGTCACCAGCACAGTTTGCATGCCAAGGTTGATCAACGAGCGAGCGGTGTCGATCGGGCTTCCGGATGATCCCGGTTCGTCCATTGATACCTGGCAGATGGTGGCGTAACGCATCAGGTCGGAATGCGAGGGGTTCCTGCTGTACCGCGACTCCAGGTTTAGGAAAACTGGGACGCCTAGAGAGACGGCCGTCTCCATGGCCGCGACACGCTGGGCCCGTCGTACCAGTCAACATAGAGCAACCCAGCCCCCGACAACTGGCTGGGGCTGGGCGCCTGCAACGCGGCCAGGGCGGAAGGCTCTCTCCGCTGGAAATAGGTGCGGCCTCCGCCGCCATCCACGATTCCAATCTCCACCGGTGTAGTCAATCCCTGCCTGACCCGATGCTCAACGTCCACTCCCCATGAATTGAGATGTCCTGTTACCGTCTCCCCGTAGTAGTCGTTTCCGACCGGGGATGAGATGAGCCTGGTTGGGACCCTCCAATTTGCCAGAATGCTTGCCACAATCGCCGCATCATCTCCCACGGTATCAACCGAGTCCCGCACGAGGGCGCCACCATTCTTCGGCGGCAGTTCGTCGACCAGCAGCAGCAGGCAGTAGGTCAGGAACCCGAAGCAGACAACATCCCCGCTCCGGCGAATGGCTGGATTTCGCCCGTCGTCAGGCGCTGACTTATCGTTGTGCATAACGTCTGGAGTCTTTCTCAGGAAATACCAATGGCAGGATGCGGATATTGTAATGACGACAAGGGCAACCAAGCTGAAATGTCCACAGTTGGTTCCGTAGTCGTGCCTTACCGGCTGGGACATCTCCCGACAGGATGGACATTCTCCCCCAGCATCCAGAAGCAGGCATGACCGGCCGGGGTGCATCGACAGGCGGGCGGCCAGGACCGCTCTGACCGAACCAGCTTCAATTATTACATAATCGTATCTCTCTGCCTTGTCCGACTCCGCGTTTCCGTTCACCACTCGGTGGGTCCTGACGGAGAGGCCAGTGGCTGGCGATGAAACTAAATTCGCAGTTCCAACCGAGGCGTCAGCAGGCGTTCCGGCAAGTCGGTCTCCCGCATAAATCGGACCAGGAGCTGATGAATCTCCCCGGCAATGTCTTTGTGGGTCCCTATTCCGTTTCGGACCTGACTTGGATCGGAGGGCAGGTGGTAAAGCTCCGACACCCCATCCTCGGGGCTGTACAGCAGGATCCACTCTCCGGAGGTGACCGTGGTGACCGGATAATCCGAGAGGGGGCGGAGCAGGTTGTCCACGGAATGGACCGGATCGCCGGGGTTGGCGAAGGGAATGCTGCTGACCACGAACTCCCTTCCCTGCGTTGCACCGTCCCGCATCCCGGGCGCGAGAGACCTGCCCTGAACAAAATCCGGGATCTCCATCCCTATGAGGTCCAGCACTTTAGCCCGAATCCACCGATGGACACGGATGGACGGCGTGAGGACACTGGAAGGGGGGGTGAGGGAGTTACAGGCGCGATGATTCGGGCTCGAATTCGGGTAGACGGGAGGTTGGCGGGCGGTCTGCAGGCGCTTTTGGGGCGCCGATGGCGGCCTGCAGTGGCTGTGGCCAGCGAGATGGCGGGATAGGACACGGCGAGAGGCGCTCGCGGACCGGGCTGGCGCGAGTTGGCGGGGACGTTCAGTTGACAGGATGGCGGGTCAGTTGCAGACGGGTCGTCAAGCTGGGAGTGGAATCGCTCGCAGCCGGGCCAAGGCGCGACTGAACTGGGTTTCCCAAGGCCAGCGCTGTGGCAGATGCAGGGTGAGCCGGCGTGCGGAGCGGGTGAGCCGTCCGGCCAGGGCGAAGACCCGTCGCCGGAGGGTCTTGGTGGTCACGATCCGCTCACCCAGGCCGATGCGGGCTGTCCAGCGGGCCAGGTTGTGGGCCATCACCTGTACCGCCAGCCAGGCGCCGTTGGCGGCGAAGCGGCCCGAGGGGAGATGGTTCAGCCCGACGCCGTACTTGAGGTCGCGTATCGCATTCTCGATCTCGGCGTGGCGGCGGTGGTCAGCCTCCAGTTCCAGGGTCTCTCCGTCCCGGTCGGTGATGAAGCCGTGATAGCTGTAGGTGGCGAAGAGAGCCAGTTGAGAACCGGGCGCCGGCTTCACCCGCCGGACGATGAGCCGTACCGGCGCGGCATCCGGCTCACTCTGGAAGGGGGTGTAGGTGGTTTCGGCCACATCGGCGGCGCCGTCCATCCAGTAAGGAATCGGCGTCCAGGCATCTTCGGGTATCGCCTCGATGAGATTGTGCAGGCTTTTGTGCTGGCGGATGGTGATGGATAAGCGGACATCCATCCGGCGGCAGACGGCGACCACGGCGTGGGTATAGAAGCCGCTGTCAGCCCGCATGGTGAGCTGCCCGCTGGCCCCGCCGCAGCGAACCCGGCTCACCGTCTCACGCAGGAAGTGGGCGGCGGCGCGGGCGGTGTTGGCCCGGCCCTCGCGCAGGCGGGCCATCAGCACGTCGCCGGCGCCGGCGGCGACGGCCAGCAGTGGGTGATAGCCCCGTGCACCGGTATAGCCGTGGTGGCGGGCGCCCTCCTTGGCCAGTCCGTAAGTCTCGCAGATCGTCGAATCAAGGTCGATGGTGAATGGCGCGTCGCCGGGTCCGGCCCCCGCCTGCCAGGCCCGGGCCAGCAGCTCGCGGCTCACCCGGTCCAACTGACGGACGTGGCCCCACCGGAAGCTGCGCAGGAAAGTGCCCAGGGTGGAGGGCGCCTTGACTACGCAGCCGAGAGTGCAGGCCGTCCTGCCGGTGCGCAACGCATCGGCGTCGTCGATGCAGTCGCCGCCCGCCAGCGCCGAGGTCACCAGAGTCGAAATCTTATCGCCGGTGTTGGCTCGGCCTGGGGCGCGGCCCAGGTCCAAGTGCCGGTCAACCAGTTGGGGCAGGCCCAGGTGCAAGGCCAACGTGGCGGGAAGGATCAGCCCGGCATTGTTGACCAGGCGATGGTCGTCGAAGGCGATGTGGATGCCGTCGGGGTGGTTGCGTGGTAGCATCTATTGGGTGCTCCTTGTTTCTGGTTGGTTTTCTGTCTCGAAAACCATTATCCCAGATGCACAGGAGCGCTTTCTGGTCTCTTCAGGACCCTGCTACACGCCCTCCTTCGGTGGATTGGGGTTTAGTCATAACGTCTACTGCCGAACTCAGGCCCTGGTAGGCCCCCGGCGGCAGTCTGGGGACTTTGATCAGAAGCGGGATGTGGACGAGCTCCTCGAAGAGGGGAGAGTAGGCCCACGTTGACCCCGATTCTCCGTAGGGCCGGAGCGTTCCGTCCGGGGACTTTCCCGAGCTCATCTTGCCGAACAGGCCGCCGTGTTCCCCGAAGTAGAAGCCGTGGTCGGTGGTGAAGATAACCGTTGTCCTGTCCGTCAGCCCCATGTTCTCGACCGACCTCAGCAGGAAGCCCAGCCAGGTGTCGACCATGGTGATCTCGCCGCAATAGGTGGCGTGGCCCTTGCGAAGCATCGCTTCCTCGTATCCCGGCACGTCGTGCCAGTTCCCGTACAGGGGAAGCACCAGTTCGCCGTCGTAATCCGGCCAATAGAGCTCCGTGTAGTAGGGAGGGGCGTCCCAGGGCTCGTGAGGGTCCCAGGTGTCTACGTAGAGAAAGAAGTCCTCTTTGTAATGCCGCTGCAGCCACCGGATGGCTGTCATGAATGTGCTGGGCGCGTTCCGGTCCGATTCGTACCGCCATGCATCCCGCACGTCCAGGGACTCGTGATGATAGCCCGGCTGAGGGATCATGGACCAGAGCGTGTCCTGCCCACGGTTCATGAAGAAGGACTGGAATCCCCGGTCGTAGTTCATCCCGTCCCTCAGATAGTAGGGCGTGTCCACCGCCGCCGCCGTGAAGGCCATGGCCGGCCAGTATCTCCGCCAGCGTGGTCACTTCCGCAGGCAGAGGTTGCCATCCCATAAAGGACATGGTCCAGCGTCCCGTCTGGTGGTCCGCCCTGGTGGGCATGGTCGGGAATCCGCCGGAGTAGTGCCGGTCGAACCGGACCGCCCCGGCCGCCAGCGCATCCAGGGAGGGTGTTCTGATCGTCGGATTGCCGTAAGCGCCTATGTGGTCCCGGCGAAATGTGTCCGCAACAATCCAGATCACATTCATCATGCACACTCCTGCGAACAACGGGGGGATGGATGAATTTATCACAAGATGGGATACGCCGGAAAGTGCTTCATGGGTCAGTCCGGCAATGACGGCAGAAAGTCGGGTGCCCGGGTCAGTGGTGCGCCACAAAGCAGGAGCCCACGCCGGGCCGGCGTGGGCTCCTGCGGAGTTCCATCCGCTAATGGACTGACCGACCACTCGTCTTCCAGAATGGTTCAATGGCGGATCCGTTGGGAGGCTGGTTACAGTACCAGAGTGAAAGTAATGGAAAAGGTTCTTGATTTTGTCCAGTTTGGTGGGCCAGGGGAGCCAGGAGCCGAGGGTTTACTAAACCAAAGCCAAGGTGGGATGTACATTTAAGTGGCGATGATGATCAGCTGGGTTGCGCCGGTGAATCCCTGTCATCCGTACTTGGAGAATGCCCCGGCTCCGTCGTTTGACCTCCACTATCTGCGCATTTCACCTTGGCTTTGGTTTAGTAGTCAGTCATCTTTGGAATTGAAAAGTTTAGCAGCCGAGTCGGAGCCAGGTGGCCAACCACCCCGGGGGTTATGCTGTTCTAGGGTTATTTCGAATCCAAGATTGACTGACTACTAAACCAAAGCCAAGGTGAAATGCGCAGATAGTGGAGGTCAAGCGGCGGTGCCAGATCATTCTCCAAGTACGGCTGAGAGTGTTTTACTGGCGCAACCAAGCTGATCTTCATCGCCCATCGAATGTACATCCCACCTTGGCTTTAGTTTAGTTCAACGCCCAGCGGGTGCGGCCGACCGCGAAGCGGGGGCCCGGCGAGATCCAATGGGCAGTCTTTCGCCGGAACCTGGACGGCGGCGAGCCGCGGGACTACCTGTACAGCGCCTCTGGTGACACTCCCTTGGAGACCCTGGCTCATGTGGGCGGCTCAAGGTGGCACATCGAAACGGAGTTCGAGACTGAGAAAAGCGACGTAGGGCTGGACGAGTACGAGACCCGCACACCGTAGCAAGTACGGGGCAGGCTCTGAGCAGGATGGCATCATCACGCCGCCCTGTGCTTGCTGGCCCGGGCATTCCTGTTGACATTGCAACAGGCTTGGGGGAAAGATGCCCCTGATCACCCGGCCCCCAGGTATACCGTCCGGTGCGTAAGATGCTGCCACGGAAGCGGGTTGGGCCTCAAGAACTGCTGCTATGGCTGGATGGTGTCCGACGCCGCAACGAGCGGCCCTAGTACTCCCACGAGAAACGACGCGCTACCTACTATGCGGCCACCGGCGTCCCTCCCTAAACCGTCGTTGTAATATTGGGGAGGTTAGAGGTATTCTCCGGCCTAGGAACGGGTTCTGTTAGAACACAGGGGCATGTTTCAAACCCGCCCCTGCTGCCCAGAAGAATCTGCCTGGGCCGGCTATCGCATTGGCAGACTGGTACGGCACCGGCAGGAAGGAGAAGTATGAGGTACGACTTCATTATCGTTGGCGCCGGCTCCGCCGGCAGCATCCTGGCAGCCCGGATGTCGGAGGACCCTGGGGTATCGGTGCTGCTGCTGGAGGCCGGCCCGGACTATCCTCAGTTTCAGCACCTTCCCGAAGATATCAAGTTCGGATACAACACCGGCGGGAACGCACCTCCACTGCGCACATTTGGCGGTCACCCAATATCCCTGTTGGACAGCCGTCACAACTGGCAGTATGTTGCGCGCGCCACTGAAATGTTTCCGGATATGCCGGTGCCCCGGGGCAAGGTTACCGGCGGCTCCAGCGCCATCAACTCATCGGCCTTCTATCGCGGGGTCCCCGAAGACTTCGACCACTGGGCCGCGCTAGGCAACGACCGCTGGAGTTTCCGGGATGTCTTGCCCTACTTCAGGAAAATTGAGACCGATGTGGACCACCACGATGACTTTCATGGCACCGACGGTCCCATCTTCGTTCACCACTCCCGGAGAGAAGACTGGCATCCGACGCAGGAGGGCTTTTACAACGCCTGCCGGGCTGCCGGATTTCGCGATTGCCCGGACCACAACAGCCCGGATGCCACCGGGGTCGGACCCGGTATTACCAACAACCATAACCGGGTCCGCTTCAGCACTGCCCTGGGTTACCTGGAACCGTCCAGACACCGCTTGAATCTCACTATCCGCTCCAACTGCACCGTGCACCAACTGCTATTCCAGGGGAAGCGGGCTACCGGCGCTCTGGTCGAGAGCGGCGGTGAGAGGTTCACTGTCGAGGGAGACCAGATCATCCTGAGCGCAGGCGCCATCGGCTCGCCTCAATTGCTGATGCTGTCGGGGGTGGGGCCGGCGGAGCACCTGGAAGGCGTGGGAATTCCGGTGGTGCTGGACTCGCCGGGAGTGGGCCAGAATCTCAAGGACCATCCCAAGCTGTACGTGACCTGGCGCATCAGGGACGGTTACTCCAAGGGTGACGCCCCAGCCCGGGGCGGCGCAACTCTGCGTTTCACCGCGCCAGACTCGGAATACCGGAACGACCTGTCCATCGGAATGGCCGCCTTCGTCACGCCGCGAGTCAAGACCCTGAAAGTCCCAGACGACGGCGAAATCGAGGCTTCCGATACCGGCTTGGCTGAGATGATGGTTGCCCTGCTGCGTCCCGCCAGTCGCGGCGAGTTGAAGCTGAGATCGACCGACCCCAACGTTCAGCCCTGGCTGGACTACAACTACCTGAGTGAACCTTTCGACCGGCAGCGTTTGCGCCACGGAGTGCGGCAGGCCCTGCAGTTGGCCCAGCACGAGGGGCTGAGGGAGTTGCTGGGCGGCCGCCTGGAGCCCGCCGACCCCGACCTGGTCTCCGACGAGGCACTGGATGCCTGGATGTTGCGGGAAGCAGTAACCTATTCCCACATATCCGGCACCTGCAAGATGGGGCCGGCATCGGACCCGATGGCTGTGGTGGACCAGTACGGGCGGGTGTATGGACTAGAGGGCCTGCGGGTGGCGGATGCATCCATAATGCCGGATCTGGTGCGCGCGCCCATCAACCCGGCGGTGCTGATGCTCGGCGAAAGGATCGTCGATTTAGTGCGCTCGGGTCTCTAATATTACAACGACGGATTATCCGGTAAGGTGACTCTTGTGGCGAAATTGAACCCGCCAACGTGCTACCGAAAGCTTCTCGCGGCAGGCCGCTCAAAGTCAGGCAGGCAGCATCAGCCGGATTTTTCGACAAACTGCCGTTTAATATTGACGCCGCCTTTTCCACTTACCACCATAGCCAAGCCAGCTTCACCTCCGGCTCTAACGAGGTGCTTCCCTATTTTTAATGGTTGATTTGGTCGCCATAGGGAATTTCAAAACTAAGACCTTCAAGTTTGACCCGACGTAACCCACCTAATGATAGTCGAAAAGAGCAATCCGTGAAAATCCGCATCCCACGGCGTAGAGATAGGGGCCGGTCATCGACCGGCCCCTATCTTGTTGGCTTTTGGACTTGATAGCCGAGTGAGGAGGCCAATTCTGGCAACTCCATACGAAAGAGCTATCCATATACTCGGCATAGCCCAGACATCCGGGCCAACCCGTATAACCTGGGGAATCCTACTGGCCGCCTCTGTGCCATTCTAGCAGGTGGACAGAACCATCCATATACTATTACGAATTACGGCAGGACGACTTTTCGTATACTATAAAAAAGACCCCGCTGGGACAGACGCCAATCAATCCCCAGCGGAGGTCAGCGTGGCCCCCGTAGTCTAATAGCAAGACGCTGGCGTTGGTACACCAGAGACACCGGTGCAATCCCGGTCGGGGGCTCCACGACGGGACGGGAGCAGGCCCGGAGCCTCGTCGTGAGTCTATTTTCCCGGGTGCCGGGCTTGCTGTCAACCAAAGATTGGCGAATAGCCGAACCAAGGAGAAACCATGATGATAGACACAAAACTAACTTACCCAACATGGTTGAAACAGCAGTTGGCGGAGGCCGAAGAACGCCATCGGAAACTGGCGGCGGCAATGGAAATGCAGGCCGAATTTGAGGCGGCCCAGCCAGAACCCGATTTGCCTGCCCCTCAATCCGAACCCTATGACGCCGCTCCACCCGCTCCCCCTTTGCCGGAGGGCTGGGTTGGGCTGACGAGCCTCGACATCGACCAGACCGGGTTCCGCGAGCTTAGACAGGAAGACCAGTTGCTCCGGTTGGCCCAGGCCGCAGGGCGGCTCCATGTTGTTGAGACAGGTCAATGGCTGGTCGACAACGGATACTCGACTACTCGACCGCCAAGGTGAAGCACTTGCGGGGGAACATCCATAAAATGTTGAAAGACCGACCTGATTTCGCCAACGATGCCCCCTGCATATTCGATTACACGCCGGAATCTGGCGAATCAGTGACAGTTACCAGTAGCGGGGAGCCGCCCACCACGATATAATAAGAACAGGCATTCTAACAGCGAAGCCGCCGGGGAATGGTACTCCCCAACGGCTTCTGAAACCACCCGGGAGTTGTGTTCCCAAGTGGCTTCGTCTGATTCTACAAATAAGCGCAATGCTCCGCAAGGTGCGGGTCTGCAACCAGACCGGCCATACGGACTGCTAACCCGCATCCTCGACGGTCTCGACCTGGACCCGTTGGTGGAGACTCTGGAAGCCTACCACCCAACCGGCAGGCCGGGTTATCACCCCAGGGCCATGCTGAGGGCGTACTTTTCTCGTTTCCTGCTCAAACTCAATACTGTCGTTCAGCTTGTGGATAGGCTGGAAATAGATGGGGCGTTTCGGGAAGTCTGCGCCTTGGGAGACCATACCCCCAGTGAACCGACGTTCTGTCGGTTATTCAAGCGGTTGACCGGACACATGGACTTGGTCAATCAATGTATTTCTCAAGTCTTGGATGACATCGACCAGATTATGCCGACCGTTCCGAGACGCAGGGACAAACACGGCAACCTCTTGCCGCCCTATGGGAAGGCGTTGGCGATAGACGGAACCCTGTTTACCGCCTTCGCCAACCCCCACTCAGGGGCAGACCCGGACGCCGCATGGGGATACAAAAACTCGGCCAAATCCAGAGACGGCAAACCTATCCTCGGCTGGGGTTACAAGATGCAGATGATATGTGATGCGGTCTACACGGTGCCGGTGGCCTTCACAATCACTCCGGCCAACGACAACGACCACATATCGTTCCCCGAAGCTCTGGCATGGCTTCAGCAGGTCCGCCCGTCTTTGCAACCGGATTACCTGCTGGCCGACCGGGGATACGACTCGGTGGAGATTCACCGGATGGTTGCCGATGCTGGGATTACCCCGGTAATCGACATCCGCAAGCCGACGGCGGGAGATGGGCTTTACGATGGGGCGTACAGCCCCAACTGGAAACCGCTGTGTCTCGGCAACGTCGAAATGGAGTACGACCATACTGACCCCGACACTGGAAAGCACCTTTTCAAGTGTCCCAACGGTGGGTGCCACCTTCTGGGGAAGGGTCTGGTCCCCAATTGCAGGGATGAACTGTGGGTGGACCCGACCGAAAACCCCCGTGTTCTCGGAACCCTGCCCCGTTTCACGAAGGTCTGGAAAAACCTTTATAAACTCAGAACGAGTGTAGAGCGGCTGTTCAATAGCATCAAATATCAGCGGGCGTTGGAAGAACAGCGAACCATCGGGTTGAAAAAGGTATTGCTCCATGCTCATATCGCGGTTCTGACCTATGCGGCTACCCAGTTGGCCCACCTGCGGGCCGGGGATTACGACCGGATTAGAAGGATGAGTGTCCGCCCGAAACACCAGTGACGCCTGCCTGACGGCGGCACCGTCATCACGCAACGTTCCGCAACGAATAGCTCCCCGTTGGAATCCTCTGTTATAACCCCCCCGTCACAAGCAACCCTCGTCCCTGGTTAAACGCAGTCACCGTACCAGTTTGCGGGCGCATCATTGCGCCCCCTTGCAGATTGCGACAGGGTTCAGGTTGCTTGTGACGAGTGCCTCCACTCTGGTACTGCCGGGGGGTTCCTTATGCACCACCTCTCCCTGCCCTTCAATCTGGGCTTTTTGGCCACTGTATTGTTCCCCGCTGTGGTTCTTCTAACCTTCGCCATCGGATGTGAATCGGTGTCGGCCGATGGTTGGTTTGACCGAGAACCTACTTTCCAAGACAACGACGAAGCGGTTGATTACATCATGGAGACCGCCGGTCGGGTCAACCGCAAGGGAATGCTCCTGGGGTTGCAAGCCAGTCAGAATCTTGATTCCCACTGCATCAACGCCATTGAAAAAGCCCGATTGGAAATCAACTCCAAGGACAAGGAGTTCTTGGATACCCCAGTTGGCCGGTCTTTTCAGAATATCCCCAATGACTATGCCGACCGCAGGGAAGGTATCAAGGCGGTCGCCGAAGAACACGGACACGAAACATTGGTCGAACATATCCGGTACAACGAGAAGCTAGTCGACCATGCGATGCGGGCCTGTGATTAGCCCCTGATAAGTTTGAGTCAGCAGCGATGAACGCCAAGTTAGTCGAGCGTAGCGTCTTTCACCACACCAACCGGGCGAGAAAAAGGCATGGTCTGAAACCACTGACCAGCCACCGGAGTCTGATTGGGTCTTCCAGGGAACACAGTGCATGGATGGGAACAACCGCCCGTTTCTCCCATACGGGTGTTAACGGAACCGAACCTTATCAACGTGCTAAATCTCATGGTTTCCCAACCGAGTTCGTCGGGGAGAATATCGCACAGCACTGGGCCAAGGGTCGGGGCAGGAAACAGGATTGGAAGCTCGGACAGGAAGCGGTAGCTGGGTGGATGAAAAGCCCGGGTCACCGTGCCAACATCCTGAACGCCGAATATGACCGAATTGGTATCGGGGTTTCCGTCCGCAACGATAAGGTCTGCTTGACCCAGAATTTTGGCAAGTCCGGCATCGCCGCCGCTAGGGGGTTAGCGTTCCAAGTGGGGTTCGCTATCTTGGCGTCATTGGCGGTCATGGCCATCGCTGTAACCCTATGCAGTTAGGATGTCTTTGAATGAACCGACACAACCGGCCCAGCCGCAACCAAAACCAAGGAAATACCCCCCGCCCTCGGATGCTCTACCGCCGCGCACAGCGGTTGTGGTCAATCCCGACGGAATCTTGTTGGTCAAACACAATAAGCAGAACGAATGGGCACTCCCCGGGGGTAGGCTTATGGCGGCAGAGGAACCCAGCCGCAGGGCTGTTCTCGAAGTGGCCGAGGAAACCGGAATCATCGTTGCCGACCCGGTTCACATGGGACGTTACGCCGGAACCGTCGCTTCCCACGAAATCTTCTTGGCGAAAGGAGAAGGCACCCCCCGCCCAAACCGGCGGGAACTCCAAGACGCAATTTGGTCGGACTTGAAGGCCCATGAACGTCCAACAGCACGTCAACGCTATCTTGGCCATTGTCAGAGTCAGCCTGCAACAGAAAGAAGACCATAGGGATACCGCCCCTGAGTTACCCATCAGCCCGCCAGACCGGTTGGCTCTGATGGAATCCTTGGAGCGGATTGAAGGAGCATGACAGGCATAGCTGACTAAGTCTGGCCACGCTCGCCGTGAATCAACCGCTGGGCCGATGGGCTTACCGGAAGATGAGCGGTAATCGCGTATAGACATAGGTTCAGGATGAAGGAGTCTCGGATGAAAGCGCATTGGGGGAAATTGGTTGGCGGGTTCGTCGGCATATTGGCAGGGGCCGCTGTCGTTTCATGGGCCTTCGACAACGCCAATCTTGTAACAGGGTTCATCGGCGGTGCGTTAGGCGGAGCCCCCGGTGCGGCCATTGGCGAAAGGATTACCCGTGCGATTCGGGAAAGGCGGGAAGACAGAGCGGGATGAACTGACCCGCCCCGTCCTCTTGATAATTAGGGCATTACGATTTCAGCCACGATTTTGACGAGATTAGTTTGCCGGTTTCAGACTAACCGAGTTTTGAAATTCCCTAGGCCCATGGTAAATTGACAATTGTTGGTAGATAGCTTTTAATGGTGGCCATCCATACAAACATGGGGAATTCGCAACGTCTAATTGCCAATTACTGGTCTAACACGTCAGGTAATCCTCAATATTTACCGTGAGATCTGATGCATATTCGTCACGCACGGTTTGCATGGTGTTTCTCCATAGCCTTGGCACTGATATTTTTCGTAGGTTGTGCGACCACTTCGACTACCTCTGCCGTGCCCGAAGTGCCGGAGGCCACACAGAAAGCTGTTACTTCCGCAGGTAAGGATCCGGGACGCCGGTGCCGGCTGCCGCGCCACAACCCAGCCCACAAGCCTCAGGCGCGATAGCCTCGGCCAAAGACAAGGCAGTGGCTGTAATCGCCGTCGAGCCAGAGCATCTGGCCGGGATCAGAGGTATTGATGCTCATGGTGGCCAGCTCATGGATACCATCAGCGGCTACATCGGTCACGTAGACCGGGACCCCTGGAAGTGGCGCCTTCTTCCTTGATGGTAAGCTGGCGTCAGACGGCACCAGACGAGTGGGAGTACGAGTTGCGTCCCGGAGTGACCTTCCATGACGGGTCCGAGTGGAACGCAGCTGCCTGGCAGAAATATGCAGAGTTCTCCGGCGTGGCGGATTTCGGCACCACAGCCTATTCCATTGTCGGCCCGTACACCGTTGAAGAGATTTCGAATCTGGAAGGGCGGGCCAAGTGCGGCGGTCCTTGCCCACTGTTCGAGTGGGGGCTGTACCTGTCCCACACTTACTCTCCCCAGGCCCTCCAGTCTGAGGATTTTGTTGACCTGCGCCAGCCGGCAGGGGCCGGTCCATATATAGTGGACGAATGGGTTCCCGGTCAGAAAGTCGTGACGAAAGCCTTTGAAGGATTCGTCCCCGCTCCGGAAAGCGCCGAGTACGCCGCTCCCATCCTGAACGAAATCGAGCGGCAGTGGCGGGATGAGACCTCAGTCAGGTCAGCCATGATTGAGACCGGCGAAGCTGATTGGGCGTTTCTGATTAGCCTGGACGACGCAGAACGGTTGGGTACGGATCGGTATGTTACCGGCGGCACTGTTGAGATGGCCTGGTTCCGTGTTGATACCATATGGGCCCATGGCTCAAGCAGAAGAAGATGCGCCAGGCACTGGTCCATTCCATAGACTGCCAGAGCATCGTGGACTCCTTGTACAAGGGTACCACCATGTGCCGGGGCAACTTCGGCGTCCCGGGGGTCACCGGAGTCACGGAAGAGAACGTGCGTCCGTACGAATACGACTCGGTCTTGTCGCGGGAATTGCTGGAAGAGATAGGCTGCATTTGCGGCCTTCCCAACTCAGCGCCCAACTGCGAGGCGGAAATCAAGATAAACAGCCGGTCAGCCCGCATTGCTTTCCACCAGGAGACGGTGGAGTCCCTGGTCAATTTCATGCGAGGCGTGGGCATCAATGCCAAGGCCCAGTTCCTTGAGGGCAGCATTCGCGCCGCGATGCGGGACTGCGGCTTGGGCAATCCGGGTGGCCAGAAAGCCGGCTGGAACGGGGCGACCGAGGACAAGAAGCCGGATACCTGTGATCCCGGGCAAATCCTGGATATAATCGGGACCGGCTACGAGGATCTTGATTATGCCAAATTCATGAGCCGCCGGATGTCGTGCGAAAGTACCGGTGCCACAGTCTGCGTCCCTGAGTTCCAGGAAAAGTGGACCAAAGCCCGGGGTCTGTCCGGAGAAGAGCGTCGCGAAGCCTTGGAAGAGATAGCTGCCTATGCTCGGGAAGAGGTGCCGGCGGGCCTTCCTCTATTCGATCTGTCGGCCATTTACGGGGTCAACCCGAAGCTGCGAGGCTTTGAGAAACCTCGGTTCGACAAGCACCTTTTCGCCAATCTGTGGTGGTTCGAGGAGTAGAACTCGGGTGCATATTACCGAAGGTGATTGACTTCCCCAACTGCAACCTGGTACAAGTCCAATCCGCCCCCGCCCAGGGTGGCCTACTGACCATGATTAACGACATCTTGTCGGAGAGGTCCGGTCCATGAGCCTGGCCCAGCGGCGGGAGATGGTGGACCGTCTCACCCACCACATCCACATCCAGGACATGAACGGCGACAGCTACCGCCTGAAGGGCAGCCGGGAGAACACCGTCTCCCAGCCCCTGGACCAACCTGACGACGCTTAGCTTACGCCGGCGTCCTCTCCATCCTACCCACCGAAATCCCTCCCCTGCCTCCAGTGTGGCTGCTTCTAACCGCACAGGTGGGACACCATTCCACCGCCCCGGTGGGATGGCGTGAATCGCCCTGTCCAAACGCCTGGCACTCACCGTACTTTATCCTTCGCGGACCCGGGCTTCTCTCGTTCCCTGGTCCATAGAGATGAGACAGGTCTTTCGTTTTACGGATTGGAATTATATACCAAATTACACAAGGCAATGGGCTAGCACCCGATCTGTTCTTGCTTTAATCGAGTTAAGAGTTTTTCCACGAGCACATCCCCAGCCCTGCCTTCAAAGGCCGCTATAAGCCATTTTTCACTGAGCAGAATAAGGGCATCTTCTGATTCATCTCCGGTCGTATCATAAGCACGTGTCTTGACTTGCTCGTAATGCGTATCACAGTAGAATAAGGCGACCTCACCATAGTCGGGGTGCGGCTTGGTTTTTTCTTCCTTGCAATCCATGTGATTGCAACGGAAGGCTTCTTTTCGATACTCGGAATAATGCCTTTCACAATACGCCATTTTGTATGGCTGGCGTGCCCTTTCAACTTCATCATCGGGGTCAGGGTGAGTTGCTTCTTTACTGCACAATCCACAACTGGTGATGTCTTTGTAACATGAGCTGCAAACGTTCTTTATACCAGAACCTTCAATGTGTTCTTCGTCATTATCCCCGTCCTCGAGGTCGTAATGAGAAAATTTCCGGTAACGTCACGGATTTACTTCCTTGGAATGGTATCGGCGGTTGCAAATCATACAAGCTAAATGTTTATCTACCGCCAATTCTTTTATCTCGTCTATGCTTAAACCATAGAAAGCCTCAATATCACGAAGCTCGCTTTTGGCGTGCAATCCACAAAAAATTATCTTGTCCAGGCGGATTGCGCCTCCTTCTGTGCAAGGTTGACCCTTGCGTTTGCCAGACCTATATTTGCCGGAACAAACGCCCGCTGTGCCCATTATCGTGATGGTTTTGGAGTGTGAGTCAACCATGATGGGCCATCCTACGTTTTATAATTCCCATTTAATTCCCTTACGGATTGATAATCTCCAGGCCCTCTTTTGTGGAGGCGTCGCCGACCGGTTTCTATGGCGGCCATCCGGACACTTTTGGAGCGGCGCGACCTACAAAACGCCGTTGGTCCGTCGCCGGGCATTATGACGACGCCAAAATGAACATCAAGTAAGACGACCCGCCAGCGTGTTATGACCTGAAGCAGTGCTCCACAGGCTCAAAACATGGCCCCATAGGATTAATAAGTTTACAATGGAGTATACCAGTCGGGCTAAAGCCCAAACGCCAAGTGATGAAAACCGATAGCCGTAGACGCGACAGCGATGTGCCTCGCGTCTAGCGACATGCAGGTGGACATGGTTTCGATTGCCGGCGCAGGGCCTGACTGCGATCACATCTCCAACACGAACCTCAACGTAAAGGTTCTTGATTTTGTCCAGTTTGGTGGGCCTGGATGGACTCGAACCAACGACCTCAGTCTTATCAGGACTGCGCTCTAACCACCTGAGCTACAGGCCCCTGTAGCGGTTAACGTTGAGATTATATCAACCACGGCCCTTGCTGGCAACAACCCCGACATCCGAGAAAATTGCGAAACTCTTTAGTTGCCGAAGGGCCAGCAGAATAATAGCGTGAATAGGATTCGTCGGCCATTCAGGGTGGGGGGATTCGGCAAATACTTTAACGGTATTCGTCCCCAATTAGCAGTCGCAAGCTCAGCTGGGTAGTTTCGCAATTTTCTCACCTCCCGCAACCGGCGACCCACAACTGTCAGGGGTTGGTGAGCGGCGATGGGCAAAGATTCAACGGGCCCGGCGTTGCGCCGGGCCCGTTTTCGCGGAACCGGGGGTTGGGGGACAATTATCCGTTGATATCGTGGAAGGCGGCGAGAGCGGCGGTGATGCCGTCGCCGACGGCCGCGCCCAACTGGCGGGTGGAGTCGGCGCGGATGTCGCCGCAGGCGTAGATGCCGGGGAGCTTGGTCCGCATGTGCATATCGGTGTACAGGTGTCCCAGCGCGTCCATGTCCAACAGGCCCTTGAGGTAGTCGGAGTTGGGGTGGAACCCGACGTATATGAACGCCGCGGCCGCCGGGTAGTCGTAGACTTCGCCGCTTTTCAGGTCTTTGACCCGGGCCGCTTCCATCACGTCGCTGCCGACAAACTCCTCGACGACGTGGCTCCAGAGCCACTTGTACTTGGGGTTGTTGAATGCGCGTTCTTGCAGGACGCGGGTAGCCCGCAGTTCGTCCCGGCGGTGAATCACGGTTACGGAGTTGACGATGCCGGACAGGTAGAAACTTTCGTCCATTGCGGCGTCGCCCCCGCCAACGACCACCACATCCTGACCCCGGAAGAAGTTGCCGTCGCAGACGGCGCAGTAGGAGACGCCGCGTCCGGCCAACTCGTCCTCGCCGGTGACACCCAGCTTGTTGTGGCTGCCGCCGGAGGCAATGATGACGGACTTGGCGGTGTAGGTCTTGTCGTCGGTGCGGACCACCTTGACCGGCTGGTCAAAGTCCTCGACGCTTTCGACCTCGGCGTAGTCGATGACGGTGCCGAAGCGGACCGTCTGCTCTTCCATCATTTGCGCCAATTCCTGGCCCTTGACGCCCTGGGGAAACCCGGGGTAGTTTTCGATTTCGTCGGTTATCAACAGTTGACCGCCAACGCCCAACGACTCGATGAGCACGGTCTTCATCATCGCCCGGGTGGTGTAGAGGCTGGCGGCCAAACCGGCGGCGCCGGCTCCGAGGATGATGACGTCATGTTCGGGTTCCATTTATTAAGTTCTCCTTATCGTGTCCATTTGCTGGTGGGGGCCGGGAATGGCGGACAAATGCTCACTTGAGAATTGGCTAGAAGCGGTTTGGGGGTTACCAGACCTGGGCAATCTTCTCCGCTGTCCGCTTACGCCGGGACGCGGGCGCGTTCGCGGAGGAACTCGACCGTTCGGGTCAATCCTTCTTCCAGGGTTACCTGGGGGGACCACTCCAATTCGTCGAGGGCCCGCTGGCAGTCGAGGGTAATCCGGTAGACATCCCCGGCGCGGGACGGCCCGTGGTCGGGTCTCCAACGGTAGCTGGTGATTTCTTTCAGCAAATCACAGATTTGATTGACGCTGGCGCCGCAGCCCGTCCCGATGTTGAAAGTCCCGCCGTCTCCGCGCTTCATCGCCCGAATGTTGGCCTCCACCACGTCGTCTACATAGACGAAATCACGCTCCTGCTCGCCATCGCCGAAGATGCGGGGCTGCTTGCCGTCGAGCATGGCCCGGGCGAAGATGCTGACCACGCCGGACTCGCCCTTGGGGTCCTGCCGCGGCCCGTAGACGTTTCCGTAGCGGAGAATAGTGTGATTCAACTGATAGGCGCGGCTGTACAGTTCGACGTACTGTTCCCCCAGGTACTTGGACAACCCGTAGGGGGACAGGGGGGCTACCCTGGTTTCTTCGGAGCAGGGGTTTTGCGCCGGTTCGCCGTATAATGCGCCACCGGTGGACGAGTAGATGAACTTATCTATGCCCATCTGCCGGGCCGCCTCCAGCAACCGGAGAGTGCCCATGACGTTGGTTTCGCCATCCTCGACCGGGCGCTTGGTTGAAGCGCTGACGCTGGTCTGCGCGGCCAAGTGAAACACCACGTCGGGCTGAACCCGGCGGAAGATGTCCGGGAGCGCCCCGCTGGCGATGTCAACGTGGTGGAAGGCCGCGCCGTGATTCAGGTTCTTGAGCTTGCCGGTGCTCAAATTGTCGATGATGGCCACGGTGTGCCCGTCTGCCAGCAGCCGGTCTACCAGGTGGGACCCGATGAACCCGGCCCCGCCGGTTACCAGTACCGTCTTGGCCTTAGCCATGACAACCTCCCCCAGCACTCGCCAACTTCAATTTTCCCATTTTATTATGTATCCTGGCCTGACGGGCCCTCGAGGTGGAATTTTGACTTTGCAGCATGACAAATTATGTTGCCCAATATAATAACCCGGCATATCGAATTTGCACAATCCCGATTTGTCACTAACCCAGGGTCTTTCGATTCTCGAGACATCCCCTCTCCTTTTGGGAAAGGGTTAAGGTGAGGGTGTCCCGGTCAAGAGCCACCGCTGCTGATATGCGGGGTTCGCCCTCACCCCCGGCCCCTCTCCCGCGGGGAGAGGGGAGAATCGAAAGGCCCTGGTCGCCAACCGCAAAATTAGCGGGAACCAAACGCCGGCCGTGGCCCTTGGCGCACCTTTTGTCCGTTCCGGCGGCCCGAAACCCTTCCTTATGCGGGCAGGGGCCGTGTTACAATTCCGGCCAATCCTGCCCGTCCGGGTTTCTCCTGCCGCCGGTCCGGTGGGGAAGTTTCCCAACAGGCAGACAATACCGCCACCGCGCGCGGGCAGAACCGCGCATTTGACCAATGATTTGCCATCCCCGGGGACACATCAAACCCATGAAACGCCCATGAAACGATCGCTGACACCGTGGATTTCTCCTGAAGTCATTGCGGACACCGTGGGCCGCCTGGCCGCGGAATTGGACCGGGACTACCGGGGCCGGTCCCCGGTCATGGTCGGGGTGCTGAACGGCGGGTTTATTTTTATGGCCGACCTGGTCCGGCGGATGCGTACCGAGATAAGCCGGATGGAGTTTGTTAAGGCATCCAGCTACGGGTCCGGGCAGACCAGCGCCGGTGAAGCGACAATCGAGAAAGGGCTGCCGGCCGAAGCGGTCGCGGGGCAGCACGTTGTAATCGTCGAAGACATCATCGACACGGGCATCACCACGGCGGCGGTGCGTCAATACCTGGGCCAATACGCTCCCTCGTCCCTGGAGGTCTGCGCCCTGCTGGACAAACCCTCCCGTCGGCAAGCAGAAGTCCCGGTAAAGTACGCCGGCATCACCATTCCCGACCGTTTCGTGGTGGGTTACGGTATGGACCTGGACCACCGCTACCGGGAGTTGCCCGGGATTTTCCAGGTTTCCGGTGGGGAATGGCCGGGAGAATGAACGGGCGCATGGCTTGAAACTTGCCGGGTACATGCCCCGGCAAAACCGGCGAGCGCCGGCAAACTGGACAAAACCGGACATTTCAGGACATTTGAGCGTGGAACCCCTGGAGGTTTTGTCCGCTTTTGTCCGGTAAATGTCCGGTTTTGTCGTGGAAATGTCATGGTTTGTCCGGGTTTTGTCCGCTTTTGTCGCAGGGGAGACGAGGCGGGAGACAAGGGTCGTCAGGTTGGAATCTGGCATTCGCGTCCATTGGCAATTGCTTGATAGGGGTGACCGACCGGAGGCTTTGCACCGGCTGCTATCAACGTTAAGGGGATTGATGGTAGACGTCAACGGCCAACTGTCACAGGGGGACGCCCCCTGCCTTCGCAGGGGCAGGCTATCGCCCCCGGCCCCTCTCCCGGAGGGAGAGGGGTGTTATTGATACCGTGATACCGCACGAAAATCCGCGTGCGATAGGCTTGGCCGGCGGGCAGGGTCTTTCTATTGTCCAAGAAAACCGTTGGGTAAACGGGACACGTTGGGGGATTCATCCCCCAAACCCCCTGAGTTCAGGGGTTGGTTATGCTTGGCAGACATCCCTGATTATTCACCGTGAACGGATTATCCAGCGGCTACCGAGAATTATAAGACCCTTGGCCGGCGGGCAAATTCTGGTCTGCCCCGGCGTTGTGTGGTAAAGTGCCTGTGCAGTCGGCGACGCAAATTCCCTACGCAGGGTCTTTCGATTCTCGAAAATCCCCTCTCCCTCTGGGTGAGGGCGTCCCGGCCAGGAGCAACCGTTGCTGATGCGCGAAGTTCGCCCTCACCCCGGCCCCTCTCCCGAGGGGAGAGGGGAGAATCGAAAGAGCTTAATTCCCTACGGGAGATAATTGACAATGGCGGAACAGATTGGTTTTGTGGGACTGGGAATAATGGGCAGGCCCATGGCCCGCAATTTAATGAAGGCCGGGTATGAACTGACCGTTTACGACATTGTGGGCGAGGCGGTGGAGGAGTTGGCCACGGAAGGGGCCACGCCGGCTTCGTCCAGCAGTGAAGTTGCGGCCAATACCGACAAGATTATCACCATGCTGCCGGATTCCGCCGACTCGGAGCGGGCGATTCTCGGGCCCGGCGGGGTGCTGGAAGGCGCAAAGCCAGGCTCGGTTATTATCGACATGAGCTCGATTTCGCCTTCCATGTCGCAGAAGATTTTCGCCGAGTGCGCCGGGAAGGGCGTGGAGATGCTGGACGCCCCGGTCAGCGGCGGAGAACCCGGCGCCATCAATGCCACCCTGGCGATTATGGTTGGGGGCAAGCAGGAAGTCTTTGACGCTTCCTTTGACCTGCTGAAGACGATGGGCGGCAACGTGGCGCTCACCGGAGACGTGGGAGCCGGCAACACGACCAAGCTGGCCAACCAGATTATCGTCGCCGCCAACATTGAAGCGTTGAGCGAGGCGATGGTGCTGGCGCAGAAGGCGGGTGTAGACCCGGAACGGGTCTTCAACGCCATCCGGGGCGGCTTGGCGGGCAGCGCGGTCATGGAGGCCAAGGCCCCCATGATGCTGGACCGGAACTTCCGCGCCGGGTTCCGCATCCGCCTGCATCAGAAGGACCTGCGGAACGTTTTGCAGACGGCGCAGGAACTCAACGTGCCGCTGCCGGTGACCGCCCTGGTGCAGCAGATGCTGGGGGCGCTGGTCAACGACGGGGAGCAGGAACTGGACCACTCCGCCATACTGCACTTCTTGGAGAACCTGGCCGACGTCGAGGTGAAGAGGGGCGGGTAGCCGGGGCGCGCTTTCGTCCTGCCTCCAAGCTTATGTCATCCAAAGCCCGTCCCGGCGCATTCGGGACGGGCTTTTTGTTTGCGGGCCCGGGACAAGCCGGAAAAGGCAGTGGGCAGGGTCTTTTATATCCTCGGAAGAATCTTAGAAGAATCTTCATTGCCTTCTGGGAAATGATGAGTGCGTCCCGGTGGGTTCGCCCTCACCCCCGGCCCCTCTCCCGCGGGGAGAGGGGAGAATTGGAAAGGATTAGAAAAGACCGCAGGGTGGGTTTGGGCGATGGGAGAATTAAGTTATAATCCGACAAACACATCCGGCCGGGTGCGTGACGGCAAGGGGGAGCGGCGCTAGTTTCTCCTTCAGTAATTTCTCTAGTGAGGTTGCCGAGTATCCGGCGGTTGGACTGCCACAGCATTGACATGGGGGTTGCGTATGGCCGGCGCCAAGCTTGACGAGTTGTGCATTAACACCATCCGGTTCCTGGCGGTGGACGCCGTGGAGCGGGCGCGGTCGGGGCATCCCGGTGCACCGATGGGGGCCGCTCCGCTGGCCTACGTCCTGTGGGATTCCTTTCTAAAGCACAACCCGCAAGACCCCAAATGGCCGGACCGGGACCGCTTCATCCTTTCCGCCGGCCACGCATCGGCTTTGCTGTACAGCCTGCTGCACCTGACGGGGTACGATATTTCCCTGGACGACCTGAAGAGCTTCCGGCAGTTCGGCAGCAAGACCCCCGGCCACCCGGAGTACAACCCGGATTCGGGTGTCGAGCTGACCACCGGCCCGCTGGGACAGGGATTCGCCAACGGGGTGGGAATAGCCATTGCCGAGCGGTGGCTGGCCGACCGCTACAACCGCCCCGGCCATGACATTATCGACCACTACACCTACGCCCTGGTGTCCGACGGCGACCTTCAGGAAGGCGTCGCCGCCGAGGCCGCATCGCTGGCCGGTACGCTGGGGTTGAGCAAGCTCATCTACTTCTACGACGACAACGGCATATCCATTGAAGGCGACACGGACATCGCCTTCCTGGAAGATGTGGCGCAGCGCTTCCGGGCCTATGGCTGGCAGGTGGTCGGGCCGGTGGACGGCAACGACCTGGAAGGCATTGCCGAGTCCGTCCGCACCGCGCAGGCGGAGACGCAGCGGCCGAGCCTGGTCGTCTGCCAGACCGTCATCGGGTACGGCAGTCCCAACAAGGCCGGCACCGGCGGAGTCCACGGCGAGCCGCTGGGGGCCGACGAAGCGAAGCTGTCCAAGGAGACGCTGGGCTGGGACTACGCCGAACCCTTCACCGTGCCGGAAGCGGCGGGCGCCCACCTGGGCGGGGCCCGGGAACGGGGCCGCCGCTTGCAGGATGAATGGAACGCCCGGCTGGAACGCTACCGGCAAGAGTACCCGGAGGAAGCGAGCCGTCTTGAGGATGAACTCAGCGGGGACCTGCCCGAGGGTTGGGACCGGGACCTGGACACCCTGTTTTTGGGCGGAGCGGCGTCCATTTCCACCCGAGACGCCGGCGGCGCGGTGATGAACGCCATTACCAAGCAGTTGCCCACGCTTATCGGCGGCTCCGCCGACCTGGCGCCGTCCACCAAGACGCTGCTGACGGACCGGGGCCACTTCGGGCCGGGGCAGTATTCCGGGCACAACTTCCATTTCGGCGTCCGGGAACACGCGATGGGCGCGGTGGCAAACGGGATGGCCCTGCACGGCGGGGTGATACCATTCACCGCCACCTTCCTGATTTTCTCCGACTATATGCGGCCGGCCATCCGGTTGGGCGCTTTAATGGGGCAGCGGGTGGTCTACGTGTTCACCCACGACTCGGTGGGCCTGGGACAGGACGGGCCGACCCACCAACCCATTGAGCAGCTTCTTGGGCTGCGGGCGATTCCCAATCTTGAGATTATCCGTCCCGCCGACGCGACGGAGACGGCCGAGGCGTGGAAGGTGGCCCTGGGACGTCGCAACGGCCCGACGGCCCTGGCCCTGAGCCGGCAGAACCTTCCGGTGCTGGACCGGTCGGCGCTGGCCCCCGCCGCGGGAGTGCAGCGCGGCGCCTACGTCCTTTGGGAAAGCAACCCATCGCCAGATGTCATTGTCATCGCCTCCGGGTCTGAGGTCCCGATTGCCCTGGAGGGGGGACGGATGCTTCAGGAGCAGGGGATTTCGGCGCGGGTGGTTTCCATGCCGGCGTGGGGCCTGTTCGACGCCCAACCCGAAACCTACCGCAACGAGGTCCTGCCGCCGGAAATCAAGGCCCGCGTTTCCATTGAGGCTTCCTCGCCGATGGGCTGGGAGCGGTACGTGGGGCTGGAAGGGACGGCCATTGGCATCCCCCACTTCGGCGCGTCGGCGGCGGGCGAAGTCCTGTACGAAAAGTTCGGCCTTACCGCGGAACGGGTGGCGCAAGAGGCGAAGCGGTTGTTGGAATAGCGCAGGGTGTTTCGATTGCCGGCGCAAAGAAACGGAGGGGAGTCCTTGGGGAACGCCCTCACCCCCCGGCCCCTCTCCCAAAGGGAGATGGGAGTCCTTCGGGGACATCAAGAGGAACGGATTGATTGCATCGGAATCAGCGCCCGGGCACGAATTTAGCAGGGAGCAGCAACTATGGTCAACACGATAGGGCAGGCAAACCAACTGGGACAGTCCATTTGGTACGACAACATTGGGCGCGGGATGATTGCGTCGGGAGAGTTGCAACAGCTTATCGACCTGGGAGTAAGCGGGTTGACCGCCAACCCCTCGATTTTCGAGAAGGCCATTTCGAGCAGTTCCGATTATGACAACGCGCTGGAAAGCCTGGCGTCGGAGGGCAAGAGCGTCAACGACATCTACGAGGCGCTGGCGATGAGCGACATCCGAGCGGCGGCGGATCTGCTGCGCCCGGCCTACGATGCCAGCGGCGGCGTTGACGGCTACGCATCGCTGGAAGTCAACCCGCACCTTGCCGGGGACACCGATGGCACCGTGGCGGAAGCGCGCCGCTTCTTCCAAGCCCTGGACCGGCCCAACGTCCTGATTAAAGTCCCGGCCACGCCGGAAGGGATTCCCGCCATCCGGCAGTTGATCGGCGAGGGAGTCAACATCAACGTGACGCTGATTTTTTCCCTGAACGCCTATCTTCAGGTGCAGGAAGCGTACATATCCGGCCTGGAAGACCTGGCCGGCAAGGGCGGCGACCTGAGCAGGGTGGCATCCGTAGCCTCCTTCTTCGTCAGCCGGGTGGATACCGCCGTGGACAACGCGCTGGCGGGCCTGGCCGCTTCGACCGGGAACGGCGCCAACGGCAGCGGAGCCGGGTTGTCCGGCCTGATGGGTAAGGCGGCGGTGGCAAATGCCAAGCTGGCCTACCGGGCGTTTCAGGAGACCTTCGGCTCGGAACGCTTTGCCCGGCTTCGGGAGATGGGGGCAATGGTGCAGCGTCCGCTGTGGGCCAGCACCGGCACCAAGAACCCGGAGTACAGCGACGTGCTTTACGTCGAAACGCTGCTGGGGCCGGACACGGTCAACACCATGCCTGACGCCACGCTGGAAGCCTTTCTCGACCACGGGCGGGCTGCCTTGACCGTAACCGAAGGCGTAGCCGGTGCGGAGCAGGCTGTCAATGGAGTGGCCGCGGCCGGTGTGAGCCTGGACGAGATAACGGCACAGCTTCTGGCCGATGGGGTCAAGGCATTCGCCGATTCCTTCGACCTGCTGATGGAGAACATTGACCGGAAGCGCTCTCAACTGGCGGCGGCGTCAAGCTCGCGGAGTTGACGCCGGTGGCCCCGCTGCCCTTTTCCGCAACCAACCTGTCCGGCATTGACGCGCAGTTGGACGTCCTGCGCCGTGGGGATGTGGTGCGCCGCATCTGGGCCGGCGACCATACCGTTTGGAAGCCGGAACCAACGGAAATCAGCGACCGGCTGGACTGGCTGACCGTCACCGGCGTCATGCGCGGCCAACTGCCGCTTCTGGAGGGGTTTGCCCGGACAGTCCGGGAGGACGGGTTCCGCCACGTTGTGCTGCTGGGCATGGGCGGCAGCAGTCTTGGCCCGGAGGTGCTGCGGCAGACTTTCGGCAGTGCGCCAGAACACCCGGAGCTTATTGTCCTGGATTCCACCTTCCCCGACTCCGTCCGGGCAGCCGGCGAGATGATTGACCCGGCAAGGACACTGTTCCTGGTTTCGTCCAAGTCCGGCTCGACCATTGAACCCAACACTTTCTACGCCCACTTCCGCGAGCAGGTGACGCAGGCGGTGGGACCAGAACGGGCGGGTGGACACTTCACGGCCATCACCGACCAAGGCACGGTGTTGGCCCGGATGTCCGCCGAGACGGGCTTCCGCCGTGCCTTCCTGAACCCGCCGGACATCGGGGGCCGGTACTCGGCGCTGTCCTACTTCGGGCTGGTCCCGGCGGCGCTGATCGGTGTGGACCTGGCAAAGCTGCTGGACCGGGCGGACGGCATGGCCGACACCTGCGGTCCCGATACGGCCATTGAAGACAACCCCGGCGCGTGGCTGGGCGCCTGCCTGTCCGCCGGTTGGACGGCGGGCCGGGACAAGCTCACCCTGCAAACTTCTGCATCCGTGGCGGCCTTCGGGCTGTGGGTGGAGCAACTATTGGCGGAGAGCCTGGGCAAGGAAGGCAAAGGCATCATTCCCGTGGTTGGCGAACCAACCGGGGCGGAACTGTCCGGCGGCGCTGACCGGCTCACGGTGCACTTGAGCGTGAGCGGCGGCGCAGCGCCAGAGCCGGATGCGCCCGATTCAGGTCAACCCATCGTGCGATTGCGGCTCGACGACCGCTATGACCTGGGCGCCGAGTTCTTCCGGTGGGAGTTTGCAACGGCGGTGGCCGGGGCATTGATGGGAGTCCATCCCTTCGACCAACCCGACGTGCAATCGGCCAAGGACCGCACGGACCGGGTTCTGGGGAGCCGGGAAACTGCCGCCGGAGACGGACTCGACGTCGGCGGTGTTGAAAACCTGTTGGCCCAAGCCGTGTCCGGTGACTATCTGGCCGTTTTGGTCTACGGCAGGGAAACTCCGGAGCTTAACGAGGAACTTGGCCGGCTGCGGGCGATAGTTACGAAACGGCGCCGCATCCCCACCACGGTCGGCTACGGCCCCCGCTATCTGCACTCCACCGGGCAGTTGCACAAGGGCGGGCCAAAATCCGGTCTGTACTTGCTGCTGACCGTGGAACCGGAGCAGGACCTGACGATTCCAGGTTACCCGTTCTCCTTCGGAACGCTGAACCGCGCGCAGTGGATGGGCGACTTGCAGGCGCTGCAAGAATCTGGGCGCAGGGCGGCGCGGCTGGAGTTGGGGCAGGACGCAAACGCCGCGGTCAGGAAACTTACATCGGAGTTGGGGCAATAATCCCTAAACCCTGGCGCCGGGCAATTGTTAACGGAAGGAATCGTATCACAGGAAGGGGAGCGTGACGGTGACGAATCAAGATTTGGGTTACCCGCAAGACTTATTCATTCTGCCCTTCGACCACCGGGGTTCCTTCGAGGCGGGGTTGGTGGGGGTGCGTGACGGCAGGGTGACGCCGGAACAACTGCGGGAACTTGCCGCCTTCAAGCGCATCATCTACGACGGGTTTCTGGAGGCAATTGATAGCGGGGCGGTCCCATCTGACACTTCCGCAATCCTGGTAGACCAGCAGTACGGCGCGGAAATTCTGGCCGACGCCCACGCCAGGGGCATAACCGCCTGCACCTGCATGGAAAAAAGCGGGCTGGAAGAGTTCGACTTCGAGTTTGGCAGCGATTTCCTGTCACGGCTTCAGGACGCGCAGGCCGCTTTCGGCAAGGTGTTGGTGCGCTACAACCCGGAGGGCAACCCACAGTCCAACGCCGCCCAACGCGAGCGGCTCAGGACCGCCTGCGACGCGGTCCACGGGATAGGGTTGAAGTTCATGTTTGAGTTGCTGGTCCCGGCCACCGGGGAACAGTTGGAGCAGGCAGGGGGAGTTGTGGCGGACTACGACGCCAAAGTCCGCCCTGGATTGATGGCGGCGGCGTTGTCGGAACTGCAAGAGGCGGGCATCGAGCCGGATGTCTGGAAGGTAGAGGGCATTGACGAACCGGCGCCGGCGCAGGCGGTGTCGGCGCAGGCCCGCACCGGCGGGCGGGACAACGTGGGCCTGATTATCCTCGGACGAGGCGAGGACGGCGCCAAAGTTGACCACTGGCTGACCGTCGGGGCGCAGACCCCAGGCTTCATCGGCTTCGCCGTCGGACGCACGACTTTCTGGCAACCCATTGTCCAATGCAAAGAGGGCGTCATCTCCCGGGCCGAGGCGGTCAGCAGCGTCGCCGCCAACTACGCCAGGATTTACAATGTTTTCACCAATGCGAGAAATCAGGTCCACTGAGAACGTGCTTCGAGACCATCGGGCTGACGGATTGGATCGGGTTCTTTACATTTTCGCGGCAAAGACGGGGCCTTTCGATTCTCGAGACATCCCCTCTACCTTTGGGAAAGGGTTAAGGTGAGGGCGTCCCGGTCAAGAGCCACCGCTGCTGATACGCGGGGTTCGCCCTCACCCCCGGCCCCTCTCCCGCGGGGAGAGGGGAGAATCGAACAGACCCTGGCGGCAAAGACGGGTTCCGGGACATTCGATGGCCCACAGCGATAGCCTTGTACTACCGGCGAGGTTGTGACATGACACAGCAGCAATCTAAACCCAAGGCCAAGTTTACCGTCGCAGATTACATGAAAACGCCGGACGACCAGCGTTATCAGCTCATCGATGGAGAGTTGATTTTGGCCCCTTCCCCTACTTCCAGGCATCAATTTGTTTCTTTGCGGTTGGCAGTCGCTTTATTCCGGTTCGTTGAACAACACGAGTTGGGCTTGGTTTTAGCGGCGCCGCTGGACGTGGTTCTGGCTGACCACGAGGTGTTCCAGCCAGACATTCTGTTTGTATCCAACGAGCGGCGTGAGATTATGAGCGAGGCCAATATCCAGGGCGCGCCCGACCTGGTGGTGGAGATACTTTCACCATCCACCCGGAGGTACGACCGGGGCCACAAGCTGGACGTATATTCCCGGCACGGGGTAAGGGAGTACTGGATAGTTGATCCTGACGCCGGGATTGTGGAGGTCTTGACAGAAGGCGAGACGGGGTTGGCATTGGCTGCCACCTTTTCACTGGAGGATATTCTGGTATCCCGTCTGATGCCGGGCTTGTCGGTTGAATTGAACCAGGTTTTCGCGGCGGTCTAGCAAGGTTGTTATGGGGGTTCCAGGATAGTCTCAGGACGGATTAGGTAGTCGAGCGAGGCGAGATATTGGAATTGGGCATGATTGGCCTGGGCCGCATGGGCGGCAACATGGCGCAGCGGCTGCTGCTGGCCGGGCACCGGGTAGTGGCCTATGACCAAAGCTCCGAGGCAGTACAGGCCGCCGCATCCCAAGGCGGGGTGACTACTGCATCCCTCGATGAGTTGGTCTCCCAACTGTCTCCGCCGCGGGCGGTGTGGCTGATGCTGCCGGCGGGCGAACCCACCGAAGATACCATTGACGCGCTGATACCCCTCTTGTCGCCGGGCGACGTCATCCTGGACGGCGGCAACGCCTATTACAAGGACACCCTGCGCCGGGGCGAAAAGCTGTCCGGGCATGGCCTCGAACTCATGGACGTGGGAACCAGCGGCGGTGTCTGGGGCTTGTCCCAGGGGTATTCCCTGATGATTGGCGGCCCGGCCGAGACCTTCCGGCGGCTGGAATCCATCTTCCAGTCCCTGGCCCCGGCGCCTGACCGGGGATACAGCAACGTGGGGCCGGTGGGCTCCGGCCACTTCGTCAAGATGGTCCACAACGGCGTAGAGTACGGTCTGATGCAGGCCTATGCCGAGGGCTTGGAGTTATTACAGGCCAAGCCTGACTTCGACCTGGACCTGCGGCAAATCGCCGAAACGTGGCGGCACGGCAGCGTCGTCCGCTCGTGGCTGCTGGACCTGGCGGTGGCGGCCCTGGAGGAAGATCCCAACCTGGAAAGCCTGCAAGCCTACGTGGACGATTCCGGCGAAGGGCGGTGGACGGTGCAGGAATCAGTGGACCTGGCCGTGCCGATTCCGGTCATCACCCTGTCCTTGCAGCAGCGGTTCCGGTCCCGGCAGGAAGAACCCTTCGGCGGCCGGGTGCTGGCGGCGCTGCGGCGTCAGTTCGGCGGACACGCGGTGCGGACACGGGAATAACGGCTACCCGCGCCGCTTCGTCCTGAGAATATCGAAGGACTTCCCGGCCAGCGGGCCGGTCCATTCCGCGGCCACCCCATCCACGGAGGACAATATGCACACGGTGTTGATTGTGGTGTTTGACGGGTTGCAGCCTGCCCAGGTGCATCCCGGATTGATGCCCCACCTGTCCGCCTTCGCAAACCAGGGCGTGACCTTCGGCAACCACCACCCGGTTTTCCCGTCGGTCACCCGCGCCAACGCCGCCACGATGGTCACCGGACGCACCCCCGGCGGGCACGGCCTGGCGGCCAACCGTCTCATGGTCCGGGAGTTTGACCCCTACCGTACCATCCCCGCCCTGGAGCCGGAGTTGGCGCAAGTCAAGGCGTCGCTGGGCCGGGTGCTTCTGGTTCCCACGCTGGCTGACGTTCTTGGTGAGCATGGTGAGGAGTACATTGCCATCGGCGTCGGCACCAGCGGCAACGCCTTCCTGCACAACACTAACGCTGAGCAGGCGGGCGGCGCGACGATTCATCCCGACTTCACCATCCCCGGCGGGTTGCACGAGGAACTGATTCAACGATTTGGACCTTGGCCGGACGAGACCCGGCCCAACACGCCCCGAATGACCCACGCCGTCCGCATTCTCACCGAGTACATCATTCCCGAACGGCAACCGCGGGTGGCGCTCATCTGGTCGTCGGAGCCGGACAAGTCGCAGCACGACGCCGGCGTCGGCTCCGATTTGTCCAACCGGGCGGTGCGGGAAGCCGACGCCGAGTTTGGCCGGCTGCTGCATTGGCTGAGCGCGTCGGGACGGATCAAGGACACCGACGTAATGGTAGTTTCCGACCACGGATATTCCACCATCTCCGAAACTATTGACGTTGAAGGCGCATTGCGGCAAGCGGGATTCCCGGACGCCGACCAGTCTGGAGGGGTGGCCGTGGCGGGCAACGGCGGCTCGGCCTTGTTCTACACGCATGGCAGCGACGCGGGAGCCGCCGCAGACGTGGCCGAGTGGCTGATGGGACAACCGTGGTGCGGCCCGCTTGTCGTGTCTGACGCGGTCGGGCCGGTGGAAGGGGCACTTCCGGCGTGGCTGGCCGGAGGGGAAGGCCCACGGGCGCCGGAAGTCAGCGCGTCTTTGCAGTGGAACGGCGCCCCCAATCCGGCAGGATACCCGGGCCACGTCATCTCCACCGGCGGCACTGCCGGGCAGGGGCAGCACGGGTCCATGAGCCGCCAGGAGTTGAACAACGTGCTGTTCGCCCGCGGCCCCAGCTTCAAGAAGCGCTGCACCGTAACCGCTCCTTCGGGGAACACCGACCTGCTGCCCACCGCGCTGCGTATCCTGGGCATCGAGTCCCCGCTGGCTACGGAAGGGCGGGTGTTGTCCGAGGGGCTGTCCGGCGGACCCCGGGTGGACCGGGTTGAGTGGAGCAGGGAAATCTACAACGCCGAGCGGGAGTCCGCCAACCGGGTATACCGCCAGCAAATCCAGGTCTCCCTGGCCGGGGACGCCTTCTACGTGGACCAGGGCAGCAGCACCCTGGGGAAGCGGTAGCGGCGTGGCTGACAGGATGGGCGCCGCCGCCGGCAGCACTGGCGCCATTGGACTGCTAATGGCACAATCAATTCAACAATGGTCAATAGTCGGCAAAAAGGAGTTGGCAAGATGAGCGGCAAGCGGATTGGTGTAGCGGTTTCGGCGCCGGACGTGGCCGGGGTGTTCGAGAACATCGCCCGGGCAGAGGAAGCCGGAGTTCCAACGGTCTGGTTGACCACCGGCGGCGCGGGTATAGACGGCCTGACCCTCTTTGGGGCCGCCGCCGAGCGGTTCAAGGGAGTCACCTTCGGCACGTCCATCGTGCCGACCTTCCCCCGGCATCCCATCGTCATGGCCCAGCAGGTACAGGTGCTGGCGCAGTTGGCCCCGGGGCGCTTCCGTCTGGGCATCGGGCCCAGCCATGCCCCCACCACCCGGGCCATGTTCGGCTTTAACTTCCGCAACCCGTTGGGCCACTTGAAGGAGTATATTCAGGTCCTCAGGGCGCTGCTGCATACCGGCTCGGTGGACTTCGATGGTGAGTATTATCACGCCCACGCCAGCATACCCGCCCCGGTGGACGTGCCGGTCATGGCGTCGGCGCTGCGCTCCGGCTCGTTCCGGGCTTGCGGCGAGGGCGCCGACGGGGCCATCAGCTGGGTCTGTCCGGCGGCGTACCTGGAACAGGTTGCCCTGCCGGCCATCGCGCGCGGGGCAGAGGCCGCCGGACGGGAAGCGCCGCCCCTCATCGCCCACGCTCCGGTCTGCGTCCACGACGAACCGGACGAGATTCGCGTGGCGGTGCAGCAGCAGCTTTCCAACTATCCACGGATGCCCTTTTACCAGCAGATGTTCGCCGCCGCCGGTTTTCCGGAAGCGGCCGAGGAAACCTGGAGCGACGCCATGATTGCCGGCACGGTTATGTCCGGCGGCGAAGCTGAGGTGGCGCAGCGGCTGCGGGGGCTGCTGGAATCCGGCGCCGGTGAGATTCTGGTGTCGGTGGTCCACGCCGGCGACGACCGGGAGGCATCCATCGCGCGAACAATGGCGGTGCTGGGCGAGGTGTCCAGAGGGTTGGATTAGGGGGTTTCCGCCAGCGAGAAATTTCCCCAGCACGGTGCCGGTGTCCAGGAAACGGCCCAGGGAGAGAGTCGATGAGAATACCGCTTTTCAAGCGGCGCGGCGACCGCGCCATTGATCCGGTCTGCGATATGCAGGTAGACACCCGGAAGCCTCCGGGCGGGACCTGGGAACACGATGGCCAGACCTACTATTTTTGCGGCCCCGGCTGCAACCGCGCCTTCCAGAAGGAACCCGGCGCATACCTGTCGGGCGAGAAGAAGATGCAAATGTAGGGTTGGCGCGCTCAAGCCCGGACTTCCCGGCGCGGGTGTGGGAGAACCGCGTCTAACCCCTTTGTTGGTGGTTTTAGTTGAGTCCATTATGAACGCAAGCAAAACTGGAAGCCATCAATTGAAATCTTGAAGTCAGAGGATGCGGGGAGCGTATGGCCAACTTGACGTTTAACGCCATAGATGTCGAGACAGCGAACTCGAGCTCCGCAAGCATTTGCCAGATTGGGATTGTCCAGGTAAGGAACGGCGAAATCAAGGGTCAACTGTCATTCCTGGTCAACCCGGAACAGCCGTTCAGTCCGATGAATATCGGCATTCACGGTATCGCCGAAGACGCGATAAGGGACAGCTCAACCCTGCCTGAGTTGGAAGCGAGGCTGCGCCGCCTGTTGGACGGGCAGCCGTTGGTCAGCCACACCGGGTTTGATCGGAGAGCGATGGACGGAGCAATGTCCCGGTACGGTCTTGCGCCCATTCGTGCGGTCTGGCTGGACAGCGCCTTGATTGCCCGCCGGTCCTGGCCGGAAAGATACCGGCGCCGGGGCTACAACCTGGCTAACGTCGCGAGACACCTGGGCATTTCTTTCCGCCATCATGACGCGGCGGAGGATGCCAGGGCGGCGGCGGAGATAGTGCTCCACGCCTGCCGGTTCACCGGACGGGACATCAACGGTTGGTTGGAGCGGCGCTGACCGCCGGCGGTGTTTCTGCCGTCAAAGGCGGCCTGCACCTGCCACCGCCTCGCCCCTTCTCATCGCCCGCCCGCGGAGGTTGGCGGCAACTTTTGGACCAACCCCCGGCGTAGTTCACCGCCTGAGCCAGGTTCTCACCGCCAGTTTCCAGATGACGTGGACAACCACGGCCAGAGCCAGTCCCGCACCCATGCCGAGTGGGATGAAGATGATGCTGAGACCCACGCTGTAGAACAGCAGGCCCAGGTCAACTATGGCCCCGGGTACTCTCCGGTCAAAGTTGACGGCGTAAAGGATTACGGTCGGCGCCAGAAATCCCAATACGCCCAGAGATATGTAAAGCCACTTAACGCTTTCGATGGAGTTCTTCCTTTTGTTCCGGCGGCGTCCGTGCCGCGCGCACTCTGCCCGGCCCACCGCCGCAACGCCACCGGCAAGGCTTAAATCCTGAGCAGGATACCACTATCGGCCGGGTTTCTGAACGTCTGGCAACATTACTCTTGGCTGGGCAACCCGCAGCTTTCCGTTTGGGAACGGGCAAACGGCAGGTTTTTCCCGCAACTGCTCCTGTTTCCTTTTCTCCTTCAAGTCCTTGAATCGCCGCCCTATAAACGGTGACATCCCTTGCAGAATACAACCTGACCGAATCCGAAGGCCTGGCCGTTTGACGCCACTGCGATTCGCAACCCTGTTCTCATGGGATCCCATTATTGACAATAACTCAAACCTAGTGTATACAACGCATATCAATTCGTACCACAGCATTTCATACTTGTTAATTGCCGCATACCACTCATTCAATAGACGTTAACCGCCCCAATAAGCAACATAATGTTACTGTTTCGTTAAACCATCCTGCCTTAATCCGGTGAGGGATCCAGTAGCCCGGGTACCCGACACAAATCTGTTGGAGGCATGAAAATGGTCCGTTTCAATTGGCGCCGAATAATGGTTTTTGCTCCCTTGGCATCGGTTATATTGTTCATTGTCGCCTGTGGGGCTTCCGCGCCGGAAAGCTCCGCCACCCAACCGGACGCCGCAGCCCAACCCACCGCGCCGGCTGCCGCCGCCCCCGCAGCAGCGGCTCCTGCGGCAGCGGCGTCCGCACCCGCGCCGGTCAGCGCACCGGCCGCAACCGCTCAGGCGCAGCCTACCCCCACTCCGCTGCCCGCAGAGATAATCTTCCAGGGCAAGATTAACGTCCTGGTCGGCGGCTTCGGCAGTGAACGGTTCATTGCCCGGTACTGCACCGGCGTCTGTCACGTTTACGGGAGGCTAATGCACGCCTACCTGGCTACCACCACCCACGAGGGCGGCGTTATTCCCGAGGCCCTGGAGCGGTGGGAAATCAACGAAGACGGCACCGAGTGGATCCTTCACATGCGCGACGGCGTCAAGTTCCACGACGGAGTTGACGCTACCATCGACGACTTGCTGTTCAGCCTGGACCGTATGACCGACTGGGAGAATGAGGACCCGGAGCAAACCACCACCACCCAGGCGTCGCACCGGCGCCAGATTTCGTCCATGGAAATCACCGGCCCCCGAGAAATCACCGTGGCCATGCATGCGCCGTATGCGGGCTTCGCGGTCTGGAATTCCAACGGACACGCCGGCAACCTCCGGATGAACATTTATCCTGAGAAGCTGCTGGGAGAACCCTACGGGCCTAACGAAGAAGCTTACGAGAAGCTGCCAATTGGCGCCGGCCCGATGGAGATGATCGACCGCAGCCCCGGCCAGAGTATGAGCTTCCAGCGCTTCGACGACTACTACTACACCCCCGAGTTCGGCGCGCCCGAAGACCGGAGGCCCCGGTTCGAGTTCCTGGACCTGCACAACGTGCCGGAGCTATCCACCCGCGTGGCAGCTCTGCGGGCCGGAGACGGCGACCTGATTGAGGCCGCCGAAGCGGTGAAGGGTCAAATCGAAGGCGGCGGCGGGCGCATGATTTACGCCCAGGAGTCCACCTACGTCACTATGGAATTGAATCGCTGTTACCTGCCGGAGACCCGCTGCAACGACATAAGGGTGCGGCAGGCGCTGGACTTGGCCATTGACCGGCAGTCCATTGTCGACACTCTTTACAGCCCTGAAGAGTACAATCTGGCTGGTTGGAATTACGTGACGTCCACCTCCTTGGGCTACACGCCGGAACTGGCTCCTCAGCCTTTCGACCCCGACAAGGCGCGGGAACTAATGGCCGCGGCCGGCTACAACGTGCCGGGGGTTACCGGAGGCAAAGACTATGGCGAAATGGAGATTGTAACCTGGAACCCCGGCGATGTGCCTTTCATCCCCGACATGGCCCAACTGGTAGCCGACAATTGGGAAACGGAGCTGGGTCTTGATGTCCAGGTAACAGTCACCGACCGGACCCTCATCGCCCAGCAGCGACGGGGCGGGGACCTGGTCGACAAAGCCCGCCTTTTCATCAACGAGGCCCGGTGGGACGGCAGCACGATAACCCATTCCAGCTTCAACGACCCTGAAAACGTTAACCGCTACGCCGAGGACCCGCGCCTTTGGGCCTCAATCAGGACGGCCTTCGCAGTGGTCGACCCGGATAAGCGGCACGGCGCATTGGCCGAGGTGTTCCCGGAACTCCAGGCGGAACACTATCAACTGGCTATGGGCTACGCCAACCTGCCCTGGGGCGTCAGCGCGCGGATAAAGGAGTGGCAGCCCTGGTCCGCCGCCGCCTTCTTCAACGCCCACTGGACGGTGCGGGTAGAGGAGTAGCCCTCCGGTCAAAATCGAGGCAGCACCGGCAGGAGTTACGCAGCGTCTGCCCCCTTGGAACCATCAAGGGGGCAGACGCCATACCAAGCGATGTAGGTGCGCTGACTTGCTCACTATCCGCTGCCGATTACCGCTTCTCCGGAACTATTCAGTAAGGGACAAGCGCAGCAACTTTGCCCTGACACCCCTGCTTTGATGCAAATTCCTGGCAAATGTCTGCCCGATGCTTGACCCTTTCGAGGGTTGCACCGATGGATTATTCCCCCGGGGTTATTGGTATCTGCCGGTTGTTGACAGCCATACGAAGGTATCGGTTAAACGCATTTCGCATTTATTGACAAGACCCTTGCGGCGAATCCCGGGCTTGGGCCAGCGGGGACAGAGCATTAGGGGCATATCCGAAGCAGAGGCTTTCCATGCAGCGTTACATCCTTAACCGCATCGGCCAGGCTATCCTGGCGCTTTGGCTGCTCGGCACCGCAGTCTTCTTTATCCTGAATGTCACCGGAGACCCTGTTTCCTTCCTGCTGCCCCCGGACGCCACGGCTTTCGAAGAGGAGCTCCTGAAGGAGCAGCTGGGACTGAATCGCCCCATCTTCGTGCAGTACGCCATATTCCTGGGGAACGCCGTGACCGGCGATTTCGGCAGGTCAACCACCAGGAAAACACCGGCCATTGACCTGTTGCTGGAGCGATTCCCCAATACCTTCAAGCTGGCCATGTCTTCCATAATAGTGAGTTTCGTCGTTGGCATCCCCCTCGGTGTAACGTCAGCGCTCAAGCGCAACTCGGCGTGGGACGGCTTTGTCAAGTTCATCGCCCTGTTCGGTCAGGCCGCTCCCTCTTTCTGGCTGGCCATTCTGCTGATAATTCTGCTGGCTGCCATGCCCGCCGAGCGGGGCTTGCCCAGCCTGCCGAGCTTCGGCTCCGGCAGTCTCGCGCACTTCGTCCTGCCGACCATCGTTCTGGCGTGGTCGGTTATGGCCGGCGTGGTACGGTTGACCCGGTCCTCCATGCTGGAGGTCCTGGACAGCGAGTACGTCAAGTTCGCTCGTGTCAAAGGACTTCGGGAGCAAATGGTCATCTGGAAGCACGCTTCCAAGAATGCGGTGATTCCGGTCATGACTTTCTGGGGGCTGGCATTGGCGGGGCTGCTGAACGGGACGGTGGTGGTCGAAGTGGTGTTTGCCTGGCCCGGAATTGGACGAATGCTGCTGGAAGGTGTAGCGCAGCGCGATTTTCCGGTGGTGCAGGCCGCAATTCTGGCGTCGGGCGTCTTCTACATCTTGATGGCCCTGGTCGTGGACATCCTCTACGCCTACGTGGACCCCAGAATTCGACTCTAGGAACCGCCGCACGTCCCGCCGCGACCCAGAGGCGCCCCATACTTCTAAAGGTGAAGAGAAATGGCCTCACTTAGCCCGGCAAGCACAAGCCTTGGCCGCTCGGCCCGCTCCTGGCGTCAGAGCAGGGGAGTCCGGCGATACCCGTGGATTCCCATTTTCGTGGTCATGCTTCTGGCCGTGTGCGCCATTTTCGCCAATCTTTTGTCTCCCCACGACCCCAGAGGCAAGGACGAGTCAATCCGAATCAGGACGCACAAGACCCTGCAGCCGCCATTCCAAACCTGGGACAATCCCCTTGGCACCGACCGGACCGGGCGTGATGTGTTGAGCCGCATGATTCACGGAGCGCGTACTTCCGCCATTATCAGCGTGATTGCCTTGGGCAGCGGCGTGTTGGTGGGGACAGTGCTGGGTCTGATTGCCGGATACCGCGGCGGGTGGCTTGGCGCGGTGATTATGAGGCTGGTGGATACGGTGCTGGCCTTTCCGCTAATCCTGGTGGCCCTGCTCATCATCGTGGTGTTGGAGCCGGGCATCCACAGCATTATTCTGGCAATAGCGGCCACATCCTGGGCCAGGTTTGCCCGTCAGGTGCGGGGCGACGTGCTGGTAGCCAAGGAGCAGGGGTTTGTTACCCTGGCCATTATCGCCGGGGTGCCGGAGTCCACCATCCTGTGGCGCCATATCTTCCCCAACGTCATCAATACGCTGCTGATTGTGGTTAGCCTTCAGGTCGGACAGGTTATCCTGACCGAAGCGTCCCTGAGTTACCTGGGGCTGGGACTGCCGCCGGACGAACCGGCCTGGGGCATCATGGTGTCCGAGGGCCGCAACTTTGTCATTAGCGCGTGGTGGCTGTCGCTGTTCCCGGGTGTAGCAATTACCCTGGTCGTCCTGGCTTTCAACTTCTTCGGCGACTGGCTCCGCGACACCCTGGACCCCAAGCTGCGCCGGGCATAATCTGCCGGCGAGACCGGGACGGACTGGGGATGCCGCTCAGCATTGACGGGATTCCTGTGTGCCGGGCGCTTTCTGGAGACAGGCCCGGCACAGTCGTCCCGCCTTTGATATAGCATCGCCCAGTCCCGGATTCCCCCGCTCCGCCGTCTGGAGGATTTCCAAGCCTCCACCCAATCATCACGGTCTGAATCGAAAGACTTCTTTACCGGCCTGCCAGTGGTCCAACGGATTCCCATGCTCGGACCCGGAAATGGTCGGATGTTTCCATGCTTGAAAAGCTTGGGAATATCGACATTTCGATGGGCAACGGGATAAGATAATCAAGATGTGCCGGCGAACAACGGTGCATCCGGCAATGTAATTCTGTTATCATTATTCGTATGGGCTTGGCGCTTCAACAGCGGTTGGGCCAGTTTGGAATAGGTGACGGCCAACAATCACTGACATCCAGGCGGGCCAAGTCCTCGCCGAGTTTCCCGGAACAGCCTGCGCATACAGGTAAAAACAAATTCACAAGGGAGTAAAAATGAGATCAGTCCTCAAGTATTTGTCGTTGGCGGTAATTTCGCTGGCCCTGGTGGGCCTCGTAGCCTGCACCCAGGAGCCGGACGTTTCCCAAGTCAAACTGGATGCGGTACAGAAAGAGTTGGAAACGATCAAAATGGAGTTGGAAGAGGCAAAATCCGTGTCCATAGTCGGCGGCCGGCTGGAAGCCGTCAAGGAGCGGGGCACCCTCATCTGCGCCAGCAATAACAGCTTGGCCGGGTTCGGCTTCGTCGATGAAGCCGGCAATACCAAGGGCTTCGACATTGACCTTTGCCGAGCGGTGGCCGCGGCCGTGCTGGGGGACCCCGACAAAGTGGAGTTCCGGCCCACTACCGCCGCCGAGAGGGGACCGACGATGCAGTCGGGGGAAGTGGACATCATGTCGCGGAATACGACCTGGACGTCCTCGAGGGACACCCAATGGGGCAACTTCGCCCCGACGATGTTCTACGACGGCCAGGGCTTCATGGTTCCCAAGAGCCTTGGGGTGTCGGACATGATGGAGTTGCAGGAAGTGGCGGTGTGCGTACAGCAGGGCACTACCACCGAGCTTAACCTGCAAGACTTCATCAATCAGAACGACCTCAGCGTTTCGGTGTCTACGTTCCCGGACAACATTTCAGCCAACGAAGCGTACCTGGCCGGGCAGTGCGACTCGCTGACCACCGACCGTTCCGGGCTGGTCGGCACCCGGGCCGGGTTTGATAACCCGGACGAACACGTGATTTTGGCGGGCACTATTTCGGAGGAGCCGCTGGGTCCGGTGGTGCCTCACGGCGACGAGCAATGGTTTGACGTAGTATCGACGGTTATGACCATTCTGATTTACTCGGAAGCCTACGGGGTGACCTCGGCGAACGTGCCAACCGCTGTCACCGGCAACACCGCCGTTGACCGTATGTTTGGACTGGAAGGTTCTTACGGGCAGGAAGACCTGGGGTTGAGCGAAACCGTGGCCCAGGACGTGATTAAGGCCGTGGGCAACTACGGAGAGATTTACGACCGCCACCTTACCTCGCTGGGGCTGCTTCGGGAAGGCAGCCGCAACGCCCTGTGGAGCGCGGCTCCCTGTACCGACTGCCCCAGGGGTGGGCAGGTTTACGCGGCTCCCTTGCGATAGCCACCGGATATTCAGGCCGCTGAAGCCGGGATGATTGGAGGACGGATGGTCAAGGCCATCCGTCCCCTTTCGGGTTATCCTTGAGCCGGCTGCGAACCGGCTGCGGATGAACAGTTTGGCGAGTTTGGGGCGGTTTTAACACTGCGTAAGGGATTGGTTATATGGCGGGAGCGCCGCAGATATTGAGCTACGAGGGCGTGCCGGTTTGGCGGCACCTTCTGATTATCCAATGGGCGGCGCAGATTGTTTCCGGTGTGGTGGTGGTCGCCCTGATCGTCTGGTTTTTCGTCAACATCGGCAACGCCATCCAAGAACGGGATATTCCATACGGGTTCAGTTTTCTTTCCCGTGAATACCAAACCCCCATCGGTGATTCACCGTTGCTTCCCTATGAGTCGTCGGATACCTTCGCCTATGCGCTTTGGGTAGGGATTACCAACACGCTGGTAGTGGCTATCGCCGGGGTTGTCCTGGCGACGACTTTGGGCATCTTCATCGGGGTCTGCCGGTTGTCGGGCAACTGGATTGTATCCAAACTGGCGGTGACCTACATTGAGTTTTTCCGCAACGTGCCGCTGCTGGTGCAGTTGCTTTTTTGGTTTTTCATTTTCCTGACGCTGCCGCCGGTGCGGGAAGGGTACGTTATCGCCGAGCGGTTGTACGTCAACAACCGGGGCATATCTATGCCCTGGCCTCACGCATCCGATACCAGTACCGCCGTAATCTGGGTGGCGGTGGCGGTGGCGGGTATCGTTGCGGGTGTTTTGGTGAACAAGTGGCTGGCCCAGCGGGAACTGGTTACCGGCCAGGCGTCTTATCCGCTGATTGCCGGCTGGTCGGTGGCCATTGGGGTTGGGTTGGGGGCATGGCTGGCGTTGAGCTTCGTTACCGGGGACTCGCCTTTTTTTGTATCGACGCCGGAACCGCAAGGGCGGTTTGGGTGGATAACCGGGGGGTTCACGGCGCGGGCCGGGCTGCTGGTGCTGCTGATTGGACTGGTGATGTACACCGGGTCGTTTATCGCCGAAATCGTGCGGGCGGGGATTCAGTCGGTGGGACGGGGACAGACCGAGGCGGCGCGGGCGTTGGGGCTATCTCCGATGAGCTCGCTGCGGAAGGTTATCTTTCCCCAAGCGCTGCGGGTTATCATACCGCCGCTGATAAGCCAATGCCTTAACCTCACCAAGAACAGCAGCCTGGGCGGGGCAGTCGGTTACAGTGACCTGACTAACGTGGCGCTGACGATGACACAGACAGCGCCGGCGGTTTCCATTTTTATGATGATTATGGCAGCCTACTTGGCGATGAGCCTGGCGTGGTCGCTAATCGGCAACTGGTATAATCGGCACGTTCAGTTCGGCAGAGGATAAACTATGATCGCACCCGGACCCCCAGCACCGGAAACTATGCTTCCGCCGCGCTCTGAAGTGGGAGTTACGGGCTGGGTCCATGCCAACCTGTTCGGCAGCCTGTTCAACACCACGTTGACGGTTGTTTCGGGTGGCTTGCTACTGCTAGTTTTGTGGTTCGGGTTGAAATGGGTCTTTATTGGCGCCGACTGGACGGTGGTGGCAAAGCTGGGCGGCCGGTTAGTTATCGGCCAGTACAATACGGCAGCCGCCTGCCCCGGCCAGGATTGTTTCTGGCGGCCTCAAGTATCGTTGCTGATGGTAACCGCTCTGTTTGGCATGGGCTGGGGTCTGCTGAGGATCCCAATCGCCCGCAACGTGGCCCTGATGGTGGGCATCGGGACGGCGGCTTTTTCACTGCTGCCGTACAGCATGGAAACGATGGGCATGGACGTGCGGCTGTTGTTGCTGGCCAACCTGCCCGCGCTGGGGTTGGGCTGGGCAGCGGCCCGCTTTACGCCCCTGGGCTCCGGCAAATGGATTGTCATTTACGGAGTCGTGGTATTCATCCTGACTCTGGCGTTATTGCGAGGAGTGCCGGGAACGCCCGGATTGCAACCTGTTTCGGTTATCTACTGGGGCGGGCTAATGCTGAACCTCATCCTGGCGGTGGGAGGGATAGTCGCCAGCCTGCCTATCGGAATTGCCCTGGCCCTGGGACGCCGCAGCCGCCTCCCGGTGGTCAAATTGCTTTGCGTAACTTTTATCGAAGTGTTTCGCGGGGTGCCGCTGATTACACTGTTGTTCATGTCGCAGGTGCTGGTGCCGCTGGCTTTCCCCGAACACTTCCCGCAAAACTCGCTCTTCCGGGCCGCAGTGGTGATTATGCTGTTCAGCGCGGCGTACATGGCGGAGAACGTGCGGGGCGGTCTGCAATCTCTACATCCGGGACAGGCGGAGGCGGCCCGGGCGTTGGGACTGCCGGAGTGGGAAACCACGCTGCTGATTTCGCTGCCGCAAGCCCTCCGCAACGTCATTCCCGCCATCGTGGGGCAGTTTATTGGGTTGTTTAAGGATACCAGTTTGGTTTATATCATTGGTATGTTGGACATCGTGGAAGTTGGCCGGATATTTGTCCAGGGCAATCCGGAATACCGGGGCAACGCGCGCGAGGTGTTTGTATTTCTGGCCCTGGTGTTCTGGGTTTTCACCTATGGCATGTCCTACATCAGCAGGAAGGTGGAGGATCGCCTTGGGGTGGGCCAACGGTAAGAAACTTTTCAGGAGATTTTCCGGGGGCCTCGGGACAAGCGGGTTGAAAAGCCTTCGACAACTTCAGGATAGCATATTGGAAGGACGGAGTATCGTAACTGTTCAGACTAAGGGTTTCCTGCCAAGGGTTTCATGATTATCCCTGCTGACACCTGCCCCTTGCCAAGCCCGGTAACTCTACCCTACCATAATCATCAATCATCCTGAGTCGGGCCCCCGCGCCGGAACCGGGCCTTTCCATTCTCCCCTCTCCCCGCGGGAGAGAGCCTGCCCCTGCGAAGGCATGGGGGCCGGGGGTGAGGGCAACCCCCCGGCCGCCCCCGGATTTAATTGCAATTACGGCGGAAAGACAAGCGTCCCAAAGGGCGTCAAAACCGGCACAAAGGTGGCACAAAAGTGACCCACGATAACACAAAAAGACGCCAAAACCCGCCGTTAGGACCCCATCGCCAAGCATGAATTACAGAAAATGACACAAAATAACCCAGTTTTTATTTTTGAGAGCTTAACTGCCTCCCGTGGCTCAAATCCCCCAGTCTGAACAGTTACGGAGTTTCTGATGGATGCTGAAAACGGTCCAACCAACGGGTTGGAAAACGGCGGGGACGTTATCATCTGCCGCGACGTTCACAAGTGGTTCGGCAACTTTCATGCCCTGCGCGGCATCAGCACCACCGTCAAGAAGGGGGAGGTGGTGGTAATCATCGGCCCGTCCGGGTCGGGCAAGTCCACGTTTATCCGCACGATTAACCGCCTGGAACAGCATCAACGGGGCGAGATAATCATTGACGGGATCGAGTTGAGCAACGACGTCCGCAACATCGACGCTATCCGCCGGGATGTGGGCATGGTGTTCCAGTCCTTCAACCTGTTTCCCCATTTGACCGTTCTGAACAACATCACCCTGTCTCCAATGAAGGTGCGGAAGCTCCCCAAGGACGAGGCCACGGCCATCGCCATGGAGCTGCTGGAGCGGGTGGGCATACCGGAGCAGGCCGACAAGTACCCGATCCAGCTTTCCGGCGGGCAGCAGCAGCGGGTGGCCATTGCCCGCGCGCTGGCGATGCAGCCCAAAATCATGCTTTTCGACGAGCCGACATCCGCGCTGGACCCGGAGATGATCAAGGAAGTGCTGGAGGTTATGCGGGAGTTGGCTGCGTCTCAGATGACCATTCTAGCGGTGACTCACGAGTTGGGGTTCGCCAGGGAGGTGGCCGACCGCATCGTCATGTTCGACGAAGGCCAAATCGTTGAAGACCAGGAACCGGGCCGGTTCTTTGAGGAAGCCCGGCACCCCCGGGTGCAGCACTTCCTGTCCCAGATTTTGTGACCCCGGCAGCTCCGGTGAGACTAGACCGGTCGCGGGACACTGGTATACCCAATCTCTGTCGAGTATCTTATGTTGAGTGGAGTTTAAGCATGGCTGGAGTCAAAGAGCAATTCGAGATTGACCTGAATCCCGACCACATGGCGTTCGTCCGCAACACCGTGGAAAAGTACGACTTGGCCGACGAGGGCAAGGCGCTGCGGATAATCATGGACTATATGATTGTCAACCCCGGCATTCACGACGACGTGTTCACCGAGGTGCGCTGCCTGCGCTGCGAGTAAGCATCAGGAAATCGGCTAAAAGGGCCCCGGGACAAACGTTCCGGGGCCTTCTTGACGACCGGGGGCACTCTCCCGCACCCACCGCCGACAGGATTATTCCAGGTTATCCTTCGGTCATGTGCTTGACCGCTTCCAGTGCCAGGTAATAGCCGTAGACGCCGAAACCGTAGACCGAGCCTTTGCTGACCGGCTGAATGTTGGATACGGTGCCTCGTGACGTAGGGTTGGAGGCGTGGACCTCGATGACCGGGAACCGCACCTGAGCAATGGCCGCCTTGAGCGGACCGTTGCCCGTGGTGTAGCCGGCCGGGTTAATCAGCGCGGCGTCCACGTCGCCGTCGTGGGCGTCGTACAGGGCGTTGACCATTTCGCCCTCAATGTTGGAGTGGACAATCTCCACGTCAATGCCCAGTCCCTCGGCGTAGCCCCGGACCTGCTCGTTTATCTGTTCCAGCGTGTTGGGGCCGAATACTTCCAGTTGCACCTTGCCCCGCATATTCATGCCTGCGCCTTGAATCACCAGTACCTTGGTCATTAACGCCTCCTCGATTGTCGTTCAACTTGTGTCTTTCAACTTGGTTATCGGCTTGTGATGTCGGGTCAAAAGGGCGTCCTTCCAGACTCTCACGCCGACCCTTCAATCCCCACAGGGCCGGATGGCTTGGCGGGCGGGAAAGGCTGTTCGGTGACGTAGCCGGCCATCAGCACGTCCAACTGCACCATCAGCAGCTTGTTCCACGCCAGCGCGGTCTGCCAGGCGGCGCCGACGTCGGTCATCTCGTCGCGCAGCAGTTGGGCCACCGCCGATTGGGTAAGGGACATGGCGCCGACCATGAACCGCAGGGGTATGGACCCCAGATGTTCCCGGTGGGTCGGCGGGTGGCTGTGGACCAGCCCGATAGCCAGCAGGAACACCGGCAGGTCTTCGTCCACCCGGAACTCAATGGAGTTCTGCAGCCAGCGGGTCAGGCTGTGGCGGCGGCGGTCAATACGATGCTGGTCCACCTCGCCCGCTTCGTCCAGGAAGAACTTTCGGGTCTCGGGGAACTCAAGAAAGTGGCGGTAGATGGCCTCGGTAAGTTCGTCGGCGTGTTCGGCCAGCAGCGGCCCGCTCTCCCGCACCAGCGTCAACTCGGCTGGAGTCAGGCCAACGAAGTCCATCATCTCCCGCATTCGTCCCGCCCAATCGGCTAGGCCGGGCATGGGGCCGCTCCCAACGTTTCGGTAAATTTCGGTTGCAACGTTATCGTCCTCAACTGCGCCATAGGCTGAGAATATAACCCGTCAACCCGTGGTTCGACAAGCTTCCAGCCCGGTGGCAGATCACTAGCAACCGTCGGCGGTTATCGGTATTATTGACTTACAGACTCGATACAGTCTCGGTTTAACCATCATTTGAGGAAGACCTACGCACCAAGGGAGAGGCCAAATGCTAGTCCAGGACCACGTAGTCACCGCTAACGAATTTTTGGACGCCTCGGACCGGGAGTTTGCCAGCGGCGATGGGTTGCAGGCATCCGAAAAGCTGTGGGGCGCGGCGTCCCACGCCGTTATGGCCGTTGCATCGCAGCGAGATTGGGAACACCGAACTCACCGGGCGTTGTCCAACGCAGTCCAACGTCTATACACCGAAACAGGTGACGACATCTTGCCCGGTGGTTTTCTGGCTGCTCAAGCATTCCACAAGAACTTTTACCACAATGAGATGGAAGACTACGAGGTTAACTTCGCCAGGCCGGTGGTCCGCGAATTCGTGGCCCGGGTATTGGCGTTGTTAGGGTGAGAGGTCAGCAAGGAACCCATCTGAAGGGTCCCAGCGTGTCCGATGGGATTTAATAGGGCCGGCTAGTCGGGAGCGGCGGCGGGGACCGGCTGGATTGACGGGCGCCGGGCCAGGGGAGTGAACATCAACGCGGGGATCAACAGCAGCAGTCCGGCGGCGGCGTTGACGGAGATGGCCCACTGGGTGCTGAAGACGAGCGCGGCCCACCCAATTTCCAGGGTGCCCAACGGCGTACCCACGCCGATGCAAAAGCTCATCAATCCCATCATCCGTCCCCGCAACTCCCGGGGCGCCGACAGCATGGTGATGCTGCTCTGCATAGTGCCGAACCCGGATTGACCCACCCCGGCCACGGTCAGCAGGGTGAACGACACGGCGTACCACGGCGACCAGACGAACAGTATCGCCATAATCAACACCACCGTCGAGCCGATGATAAACACGCGCCCGTGCTGCCGCAGGTTGCTGGTTGCTGCCATAATCGCCGCTCCCAACAACTGTCCCACGCCCTCCGCCGCCGCCAACAGACCGACCAGGGATGCCCCGACGCCCAGGTGGTCGCGGCCCACCGCGGGGATGAACTGCTGCACCGGGAAGGCCAAGGCGTTCATCACGATGGTCACATAGAGCATTCCCAACAAGGTGGGGTTGCGGAAGGCGTGGGCCAGGCTGATGGACAGGCTGCGCCACACCGGCTCAAAATGGGCGGTCACGCGGGCGTAGGTGGGGATTCGAACCCGGGTCAGCAGGCCCAGGGTAACGACGTGGGCCGCCAGCGCCAGCACATAGGACGGGCCAAACCCCATGAAGTCGATCAAGACCCCGGCCAGCAGGGGGCCGGACATCTTCCCTATCGTGTTGCTGATTTGGTCCAGGGACAGGGCGTTGATCAGGCGGCGCTCGCCCACGATGTCCAGGATGGCGGTCCGGCGGGATGGGTCGTCCAGGGCCTTGGTCAAGCCCTGTATGAACACGGCCAGGAATACGTGCCAGGGGACGATGCTATCGTTCCATATCAGCGCCAGAATTCCGGCGGCAGTCAGCGTGTTGATGGTCTGCGCCAGGAACAGGATGCGTTGGCGGCTGAACCGGTCGGCCACCAGACCGGAAAAGAGAGAGAAGAAGGGGCGGGGCAGGTTGTTGAAGACCAGCACCAATCCCAGTTGAAAGGGCGAGTCGGTGGTCTGGAGGATGAGCCAGCTGAGGATTAGCAGCTCCATCCGGCGGCTTATTTCGTGCAGCCCGCCCACGTACCAAAGGGCCCGGAAGTCCCGGTCCCGCAGAACGGTCAGCGCAGGGGCGTTGGATGACAGGCGGGCGGGCAAGTGGTTGGCATCTCCAGACCTTCAACGTGGCAGTCGGCCCGCCTATTGTAACCTATATGTAAACGGCAGCCGTTGCTGGGGAATGTCCCAAGGCAATCCCTTTTGGATTTGTGCGGGGTTGAGACGGGCGGGCAAAGGCCGGGGTACGTTGGGGGATTCATCCCCCAACGTACCCCGTATAGACCACCAAGTCCTTCGGGATCCTCGGCGTCCGGACGGGCGCAGGGTTACATGCCGGTTATTTCCAGCGTCCGCACTTCGTCCTTGGCCAGGTTGGCAACCCGGATAAGGTGGTTGTTGGTGTCGGCGATGTACAGCAGCCCGTTGGCGAAGCAAAGCCCGCAGGGTTCGGAAAAGCCCGCCTGCTTGCCCGGCCCGTCTTGTCTGCCGGCCTCGCCGGTGCCCAGCAGGGTCAGGGCGCTGCGGGTCTTGGGCAGGATGCGCTTGACCTTGTGGTTGTAAGTGTCGGTAATGTAAATCACACCGTCTTCCCAGGCAATGCCCTGGGGATGCTGCAACCGGACGTGGTGGTCGGAGCCGTCAATGTCCCCGAACTCGAACAAGCCCAAGCCGACAATGGTGGCGACGCGCCCGCTACGGTCCATGTCCGCCGAGCGGACGGAACTGGTCTCGCTGTCCACGAAGTAGAGTTTCTCTCCGTCGGTGGTGATTCCGCTGGGCTGGGCCAGGGTTGCGGATGCCAGAGGGCCATTGTCGATGGACTCGCCCCCGGTGCCGGCGTAGGGGCCAACCTGCCCGTCGCCGAGAGTCATAGACCATAGCTGGTGGGTGCCGGCCATGGCGATGTACAGGGTATTGTCGTGGAAAACCAGGTCCCAGGGAGAGTTGAGTTCCATGGACAGGCCGCGGCCGTCTCGCTGGCGGCCCTGGTTGCCGTTGCCGGCGATGGTTTCGACGCTCCCGGCGGCCAGGTCAACCCGGCGCAGGGCGTGGTTCTCGGCGTCGGCGACATAGAGATTGTTTCCGTTGAGGGCCATACCTTGGGGGTGGTTGAAAGTTGCCGTGGCGAAAGAACCGTCGTCCAGACCCACCCGCCCAGAACCGATGACGTGCTGCACGGCCCCGTCCAGGGAGGTTGCCAGGATGCGGTTGTGGTTGGTGTCGGCGATGTACAGCCGGTCGTTGGCGCCATCGGCCAGCACCTTGCCGGGGAAGGACAACGTGGCATCCGGCGGCGCGGCCGCTTCCATTGCCGGGCCGAAGTCCAGGGCGGTGCGGCGCATCAGGCCCTTGTCGTCGAACTCGGCGATCATCTCTCCCAACAGCCGGTCGAGGGACTCGTAGGGAATTTCGCCCTCGTGCTTGCCGATGACCTTGCCCTCCGGGTCGATGAACATGATAGTGGGCCAGGCACGGCAGGCGTAGGCCCGCCAGACATGGAAATCGGTGTCGTTGACCACCGGGTGCCGCAGTTCGTTGCGCTGCACGGCGTTGTAGAGGTTCTGCTTATCCTTCTCGTTGGGGAACTTGGCCGAGTGGACGCCGACGACGGCAACTTCGGTGGCGTACTGCGCTTCTATCTTCCGCAACTGCGGAAATATATGGACGCAGTTGATTCAACAGTAGGTCCAGAAGTCGAGAATGACAATCTTGCCCCGGAGGTCGGTCATAGACACGGGGCGGTCGGTGTTGACCCATTCTAGACCCGGCGGAAATTCGGGCGCGTTAACCTTGCCGGCATAGGACCTGCTAGTCATCGTTTCGCCTCCACCGCGCCGGAAGTTGTCCGGTGCGGCACTTCAATATGGTAATCCTTCGGGACTCCCTCACCTTAGCCCTCTCCCAGAGGGAGAGGGGACTATTGAAGGACTGCGGATGCCTTCATCTGTGTTTCCAGTGCGCCGTTTATTCCAGGGCCAAGGTAGCGTAGCGGAAAAATATGGTGCCCACCGGGGTTCCCAAGGGAGCGTTGCCCACCAGAACCGCGATGGTGTGGGTGGTTCCGGGAGTGGCCGGGTCTGCAACCAAAACGCGTTTGGCGACGTTGTTGCCGGTGATGACGCCGATGTTCCGGTCAATCTCACCGTCGATATAGACTTCGCCGTAATTGTCGACGTTGGTCTCGAACCAGACACGGCGTCCGGCGACGCTTTCGCCGTTGACCTCGGCGGGGACGGTGACTTTGACCCGGTACCAGGCGAAGGTGAAGCCGGAGGACAGGCGTTCCTGAATGTCCACGTCCTGGTCCCAACCGGAATCGTCATAGTCAGCGTTGCGAGCCGGAGACCCGGCCAACTCGGCTATCAAACCCTGGTTGGGTTCACCCGGAACCAGGCCCATGGCCCGTCTCCAGCCGGCGGAGCCCAGCGTCTTGAGGTCGTCTTTGCTTTCGAGATTCAAGGAGATTCTAGCCATATCAATGCGTCCTTTGTAGAAAGATTAGGGCTGCGAGAAAATTGCGGGCCGCCCCGGTTGTCACTTGCGGAGCGTTAGCCGGCCACCGCCGCGCCCTTGAGGTGGCGGTCGAAGAACTCGAGAGTGCGGGGCCATGATGTGTCCGACGCCGCTTGGTTGAACCGGCCAGCGGTGAAATCCATGAAGGCATGGTCTGCGCCGGGATAGGTATGGAATTCGTGCTCGATGCCGAGGCGGGTCAGTTCGGCGTCGAACGCCCGCATATTGTCCTGGGACGGGTTGACGTCCACCTCACCGAAGTGGAACAGGACGGGACACTTCATGCCACCAGCCAACTCGAAGGGAGACTGGGTTCCCGCGCCCCAGGGAACGAGAAGGTTGCCGCCATAGTAAGGCGCGGCAGCCTTGATGTGGGGGTTGGTGGCAGCGCCCAGCCAGGCTTCCCGGCCGCCCATGCAGAAGCCGGTTATGCCGATGCGCTCGCCGTCGATGGCGGAATGGCCGCGCAGGAAGTCCACCGTGGCGCCGATGTCGGCGACGGTCTCAGGGTCGTTGAGCACGTTCCAGGGACTAGGCCTCGGGTCGCCGTTCAATACCTCCGGCGCAACCCGGTGGTAAAGGCTGGGGGCCACGCCGGCGTAACCGGCCTCGGCGAGGCGGTCGCAGATGGTCTGGATGAAGGTGTCCACCCCGCCGCCGTGCTGGCTGACGATGACCGCTGGGAAGGGGCCGGAGCCACTGGGGACGCTGGCGTAAAGGTCCATTTCACTGCCGTCTACCTGAAGTTTTTCCCAGAAGGATGGCATGGCGTTAACCTCCTTACGTTATGGGATTAAACCGATGTACTTCGCCGACGGGTGTTAAACAGCCGCCGTGGCGCCCTGCAAGTGCTCAGCAAAGAATTCTAAGGTCCTGGGCCAGGATGCGTCGGCGGCTTCTTTCTGGTAACGGTGGGGTTGACCAAAGTCCATGAAGGCGTGGCCCGCGCCGGGGTAGGTGTAGAAGCGGTGGGCCTTGCCCAGCCGGTCCAACTCGGCATCCAGCTTGCGCAGGTCGTCCTGGGAGGGGTTGGCGTCAACCTCGCCGAAGTGGGTCAGCATGGGGCAGTTGATGTTGACCGACAGGTCGAAGGGGGTTTGAGCGGCGTCGCCACGGGCAGCCCACAGGTTGCCGGGATAGTAGGGCGCCACCGCCTTGAAGTGGGGGTTGGACGCCGCGGCCAGCCAGGCAACACGCCCGCCCATGCAGAAGCCCATCACTCCGATGCGGTCGCCGGCGATGGCGGGATGCGCCCGTAGCCACTCAACCGTGGCGTTGACATCGGCGACGATTTCGGCGTCGGTGAGAAAAGCGTTTTTGGCGGTGCCGTCGGCAGTCATTTCATCGGTGACCCGGTGGAACAAGTCGGGGGCCACCCCGGCGTAGCCGGCCTGGGCCAAGCGGTCCGCGATATTCTGGGTGAACTCGGCCACGCCGCTGGCCGGGTGGGCAATGACGACGGCAGGATGCGGCGCGCTGAACCCACCGCTGCTGGAGGGTACGCTGGCGTAAAGCTGCATATCCTGCCCGTCTACCTGGATACTTTCCCAGAAACTGGCCATCAAGCGCCTCCGTTTATGACGTTAGGTTTGTTGTATATGTAAACCAGCACGATTCTAGCAGAAAAGGGGATTCAGGGCTAACCGGGAATCAGCGTATCAGTCTAGCCGTCGGGTGAAGGCTGGCTGTTGGCCGGCGGACGGGGGGTGGTACGCTCGTACCACGCTTCCTTGAAATTCCAGTTGAGCCAGGAAGAAGCAACGAGCGTCATCAGGGCCACGCCCAATACCCCAAACACGGGAATGTTATTGATGGTCAGAAAGAACCCGGAAAACACATCCACCATCGGGAGACCAAACCCCAAGCCGAACAACCCGGCCCATGCCCTTTGTTGATTGATTGGCGCAGCGAAGGTTGGGTTCGGCAATCATCGGCCATATTTTACAATCTTAGCTCCTGCCCAAGGCTAACTTCCGTTCCGGTTTTCCGGGGGCGGCGGGGGCGGCTCATCAAAAGGCCGGCCTTCTCGGAAGGCAGCCTGCTGCCGATCGTACCATGCCCGCCACTTGGCGTATTCCCGGGCCTCGCTATCGGCCTTGGCCTGGTTTAACATTTGCCTAGTCTTCTCCTTAGCCCAAAACACCATATAGTAACTCCGTTCGATTGCTGTAATTATAAAAGTATAAGCCATTCCCACCGGAGTGGTAATTGCCGCTCCGTGCAGGACGGCGGCTTTGCTCATGCTCCATCCTTCCAGGGCGGCCCCACCAAGGGCGGCAATGGCGAGAATGATGGGTACGCCGACCAAAATATGCAGTATCGGCCACTTCAGGGTTTCGTTCATTCTCGTTCCAGGTTGTCCGGTCTATCCAGTCCCTGCAATGAGCGATAGCCGGACAACGCATACCATAGCCGCTAATCCGGTTCACCCATATCCGAGTCCCCCTACCCCAGCCCTTCCGCCCGGACTGCGGCCAGCGACGCTTCGACGGCCCGCAGGGTTTCGTCTATGTCCCGCTCGGTGTGGGTGGCGGAGACGAGGAAGGCGTCGCGGCCCATGATGTCCACGCCCTGGTTGAGCAGGCCGCGCTTGAAGGCGGTGACGGCCGGCGACGCGGTGGCCTGCTTGATGCGGCTGTGGGGCATGGTGCAGATCTCGCGGTCGCAATCGCAGTCATCCAGGACGACGTGAATCATGGACGCGATGCCGTGGGCATGTCCGGGGACTTCCATACGTCCGAAGACGTCGTTGAGACCGGCTTTGAGCCGGGCGGCCATTGCGTCGGCCTGCTGGTTGATGGGCTGGGAGGCAATGATTTCCAGGCAGGTGGCCCCAGCCACGGCGGTCAAGGGGTTGCCGTTGAAGGTGCCGGGATGGTAGACACGGTTGTTGTTGTCCCAGTCCGGGTCACCACGGTGGGCAATCATGTCCACGATTTCGGCTTTGCCGCCCACTGCGCCTCCGGGCAGGGCGCCGGCGACAATCTTGGCCATGGTGGTCAGGTCCGGGGTGACTCCGTAGCGGACCTGGGCGCCGCCGGAGGAAGCGCGGAATCCGGTGACAACCTCGTCGAAAATCAGCGCCACCGAATACCGGGTGGTCAACTCCCGCAGACCCCGCAGGTAGGCCGGGACATCGAAGGGAAGCTGCCCGTAATGGGCGCCGGTGGGTTCAAGAATCAGGGCGGCGATGTCGGAGTCACGGGCCAGCGCCGTCTCCACCGCGGCAAGGTCGCCGGAAGGCACAATGACCATGCTGCCGAAGGTCTCCGGCGGAATGCCTGGGGAGGAACGGTCGGAGCCGGCCATGGCGTAGTCGTGCCAGCCGTGGAAGTGGTCTTGCAGCTTGATTACCTTGTTCTTGCCGGTGTAGGCGCGGGCCAGCCGCATGGCCATGAGCGTCGCCTCGGTGCCGGAGCTGTGGAAGCGAATTCTTTCCACCGAGGGCATCAACGCCTGGACTGCCTTAGCCCAACGTACCTCTTCGTCGGTGCAGGCGCCAAGGTGGGTGCCCCGGTTAATCTGCTCGGTGACGGCGGCGGCAATGGCCGGGTGGGAGTGGCCGAGGATGAGGGCGCCGTGGCCGGAAACGTAGTCGATGTACTCGTTGCCGTCCACGTCCCACTTGCGCGGTCCCAACCCGTGGGTGATGTAGAGGGGGAACGGCTCGGCGTAGCGGTTGTCGTGGGTGACGCCGCTGGGGAAGATGCCGGTCGCCTCGGCGTAGCGTTCAGCAGACCCGGGATGTTTGGCGATGTACTTTTCCAGAATGGTGGGCATGGTGGCTCCTTTAATTGTCCCCGGGCCAAGGGCAGCAGGGAACGTAAGACTCTACCCCTATTCTAACGCCAATCCCTTAGCTACGCGCGAAAGGCAAATGGAAGCCTGAATGGAGCCACATGGCAAGCCAGCAAGGTCACCGGGAAGGACGGTGCCGCCAGCGCCGCCAGCCCAGCCAGAGCAGGCCCGCGGCTAAGCCCAACAGCGGAACATCTACCACGCCGTTGCCGGTAACGGGGGCTAGTCCGCATCCGCCACGAGGCTTGGGGGATACGGACCCAGCCTCAGGAGTTTTCCCGTCTCCCAAAACGGCCAGGTCCTCCTCGGCTTGAGCAGATGGGGTCGTCCGGCTGCACAGACTGACTGTGGACTCATCCCGAGAGTAAACGACGTACCGTTTTCCGGTCGAGAAAGTGAACCCGCAACTGGCTCCAAGCCTGGCTGTCACCAGCGAGATACTCTCGCCAACCTGCCCCTTCCAGACGGTGTGTACCCGGAACTCCACCGTGGTCGGGTCGGTGGAAGAAATCAGCCCCAGCAGACTTCGCTGCTCCTCCACGGAAACCACCTCACCGGCAAACACCAACACCGACGCTTCCAACTCTTCGGACGGGCTCCCAGGCGTTACGCAACTGCACGCGTAGGTGGGACTCGGCTCGGTAAACAATCCGAGAGCCGGCGTCAGCCCAACCAAGGCCAAGAACGCCAAGAGCGCGAGTGTCTTTCTCATGGGTCTCCACCGGGCCAACTGTACGGATGGATTGGACAAGTTATGCCGATATCCTACTACGGACCACGCAGGGGGAAAGAGGTTGTGTTTTAAGCGGGGTTGGTTGCGGGCGCGGGTTCCGCCCGGGTCAATTGGGGTGGTTTTTTTACAATCAGGAAGCATAACGCCGCAATTCCTGCGCAGATGCCGCCGGGGATAATCGCCAGGTCGTAATTCCCGAAATGGTCGAAGACCCACCCGGCGTAGACCGGCGAACCCACCAGAGCCCAACTGTGGGAAAAGGTAATGTACCCCCGCAGGCTGGCAAACCGGTCCCGCCCGTAGTATTCCCCCACTGCCGCCCAGACGATGATGCCCGCTCCGTCGCCCATCCCCTGGAGGAAGATGAACAGGTATATCAGCCACACGCCCTGGACCGTGTTCCAGTTCCCGTAGTACAAGGCAAAGAACCCCGCGGCCTCTATGCTCAGGGTCACCGCCAAAATCAGCGACTTGGGCCACCGGTCCCCCAGGTATCCCAGAATCAAGCGGGAGAAGAAGTTGATTCCAAACATCAGCCCGGTCAGGTTGGCCGCTTCCTGCCGTCCCAATCCCTTCAACTCCAGGATGGGCACGATGCTGACCAGGATTCCCAGGGTCGCCACCTGCCGCAGTCCGGCCCCGCCCATCAACAGCCAATAGGCACGGGTCCGCAGCGCTTCCCGCACCGTGTAGTCCCGCACTTCCAACCGCCGCACCGGTCCGCCGGCGCTTCCTGACGGGACCGCGGTGGTCGGTGGCCGGGTGTCCCCGTCGGGGCGAAGTCCCATGTCCTCCGGGCGGTTGCGGAACCAGATGCACAGGGGCATAAGGAATATGAGGAAGACTACCCCGGAGGCGTAGGATGCCATCTGCCAACCGTACCGGATGATGATGTACGACAGCGTGGGCACCAGGGTCAGGCCGCCCAGGGAGGACACCGCCGCCAAAATGGAAATGGCCAGGGAGCGGCGCCGGTGGAACCACTGGTTGATTCCCGCGAAAAGAGCGTGCTGGAAGGCGATGCTGTTCCCCAGGGAAACCATCAGCAGGTAGATCAGGGCAAACCCCAGCAGGTTGTGGACGTACCGGCCCAGCACAAAATATCCGGCAATGGCCAGCAGCAGTGAGGGAACCAACAGCTTGCGGTTGCCGAACTTGTCGATGAGCCAGCCGGCGAAGGGTCCTTCCAGTCCTCCCTCTGCCCGGGCCAGGGAAAATATCAGGTTGGTCTGGGCTTGGCTGATGTTCAGGGAGTCCCGGATGGCGGGAACGAAGACGGTGAATCCCCGGAAGAATACGCCGCTGGCGAAGAAAGCCATCGCCGAGGTGATGGCAACCATCCACCAGCCGTAGTAGATGCGGGGACGGGGTTCGTTGGCGTTAGCGGGGGAAGTCAACCGGGTTATCGCCCTTCTGAAGCAATCCCCTCACCGGGGAGTCCGGCTCGGGTGATTTTCGGCTGTATGACCGCGCAACGTAATTTGCCGGCAACCGGAAGCTTGCACCATGCCAGTTTACTTTTAATACACCCTGCTTGCAACGTATTCCAACGGAATACTAACGATATGGTACGGCTATAGAGGCAACGGGTGTTATGTTTAAGCAACAGTTGCCGGCCGCGGGACAGCCAACAGGGAAGGGGCAATGCCTGTCAACCAAACGAAAAGGGGCGGGGTTGGCATCCCGCCCCTTTTGACACGCTTTGGAATCGGACCGCTTCAGCCTATGCAGCCGGGGTCAGTATGGGTTCCACCTTATCCACAAACCGCTCAACCTGCCGAATCCCCGATGCCACGAACTCTCGAGGATACCAATTCTCGTAGAAGTTGGTGTGCAAGGAACTGGCGACTATGAACAAGGTAACTAACTCGTTATCGCCGGTTTCTTTCACCAAATTATCGACAGCATCGTACAAGTCACGATGGGTATGATGGCCCCATCCGCGCTCGTCTGCTATGGCCTTAACAATCTTGGCCGCCGCTCCCCAGCCTTTTTCAGAGGCTTGTTCAAGGTCCCCTTCGTCAAGTTCCTCGAAGGCTTTGGCCAAGAATGCCCGGCTCCGTTCTCGGTATGTCTGTGTTTGCTGCATTGCCCACCTTGGAGAGTAACGATAAACCACTGCGATACGAGATGGAAAGAAACCAAATGCTCGCAATGATGCTACCTTAAAACTTGGGATATGGTGCGTCAAGAACAGCGATTAGGAGGGATTATAGGGTGTCACGCCAATCCACTGACAATTGCATCGTGCCGGCGGGTTGCGGGCAGAGTAAAATAGCCGGGATGGGAGTCACGGCAGCAGGTCCACCCGTCATCCCAAGCTGATTAAGCATTGCGGGACGAACCGATGGAAAACCGGCCTTTCGTTCGTCACATTCTCCACGCCGACCTGGACGCCTTTTACGCGTCGGTGGAGCAACTCGACAACCCCCAGTACCGGGGACAGCCGGTGCTGGTGGGCGGCAGCCCTCAATCGCGGGGCGTGGTGGCGGCAGCGTCCTATGAAGCGCGGCGGTTCGGCGTCCATTCCGCCATGCCCATGTCCACGGCAGTGCGGCGCTGTCCTCACGCCGTCGTCGTCCGTCCCCGGTTCGACCGCTACCGGGAGATGTCGGGCCGCGTAATGGCCATCTTCCGGGAACTGACGGCCCTGGTGGAACCCCTGTCCCTGGATGAGGCTTACCTGGACGTGACCGAAGCGGTGACGGCCGGGCGGCAACCCGCTGACATTGCTCAAGACCTGAAAGGTCGTGTAAAGCGGGACGTGGGGTTGAACATATCCGTCGGCGCGGCCAGCAGCAAGTCGGTGGCGAAGATTGCGTCGGACCTGCGCAAGCCCGACGGTCTGGTGGTGATTCCACCCGGGGAAGAAGCCGGGTTTCTTGCGCCGCTGGCCGTGGGCAAGCTGTCCGGCATCGGCCCCAAGGCAGTGGAACTCCTGCACCAGGACGGCGTGGACACCATCGGGCAGTTGGCCGGGCAACCCATGGAATGGTTCGTCCAGCGTTTCGGCAAGCGGGCGGCTCCGGTGCGGGCCAAAGCGATGGGAGAAGACCGGGAGCCGGTGCAGCCGCGGCGGGAAACCAAGTCGGTCAGCGCCGAGACCACCTTCCCCAACGACCTAAGTTCGCCGGAAGACCTCTACCCCGAACTGGCCCGGTTGTGCGGCAGGGTGGCCCGCTCGCTGTCCGGCAAGGGGCTGAGGGGCAAGACGGTGAACGTGAAGCTGCGCCTGTCGGACTTCACCACCTTCACCCGCCAGGTCACGCTGCCCGAAGCCACGGCGTCGGAAGAGGAAATGCTGGCGGTGGGGTGGCAGTTGGTGGAAAAGGAACTGGCGCCGGGCCGGGCCTTCCGCCTGATTGGCGCAGGAATGTCGTCGCTGCAAGACCCGGAGGGCCGTAACCCATCGGTCAAGGACGTTGCGGGCGACGACCCGCCGGGCGAGGAACCCGACACCGGAGTCCGGCAGCTTCCCCTGCCGCTGTTTGGGATGGATTCGGGTTGAGAAAGCGTTACGGGAGTCCCAGGACAAAAGGGTTTATCAGACCGGCAGGTTAGCGGAACAGGTCCTTGTCCGGGTCGCGCAGCAAGTCCTCATGGGTGGCGGTTTCGCTGGGCTGGAAGGTGTAGCCTTTGATGATGGCCACCGGGACCGCCGAGACTTTTCCGCTGACCAGTTCGGCCATAGCCGCCAGTTCGTCGGCCACGCAGATGACGGTGGTGTACATCATGTTGCCGTGGCTGTCCTCTTGGCCCACGTAGCTGAGCATGGGTTCCATTCCCGCCACGCCGATGGCGACGTCGGTGGCGCCGTTGCGCCAGGGGCGGCCGAAGGTGTCGGAGATTAGGACGCCGACGTCTACGCCCAACGTTTCCTTGACAGACTGGCGGATGCGCCGGGCCGATGCGTCCGGGTCCACCGGCAGCAGCGCCACGGTGCCTTCGCCGGGGATGTTGGAGGCGTCGATGCCGGCGTTGGCGCAGTTGAAGCCGTGGTGGGTCTCGCTGAGAATGACTCCCCGGTCCATGCGTACGATGCGCTTGCTTTCCCGCAGCACCAACTCGGTGTGCCGGGGGTCGCGGCGGTGGCCTTCGGAGATGGAAATTGCCAGCGGAGAAGCCACCACGCTGTCGATGGACAGTACGCGGCCCTCGGCTTTAGAAACGATTTTCTGAGTCACCACCAGGACATCCCCGGTCTCAATAGCGGTACCCTGCTGCTGGGCAGCGGCCATAATCAGGGCGGCCACGTCGTCGCCGTCCTGGACTTCGGGGATGCCTGCAATGCCAATGGCGCGTATCTCTGGGGGCATGGTTGTCCCACCTCAGTCGTGATTCCCTAAGTATATTCCAATCGGTGGAACTACGGTGTGCTAAACTGGCAGGGTTGCTAATGAATTTGGAGGCTCCTGGATGGACGCGGAAAACGAATCAGGCGCCGGATACGTCATACTTACCGGGACCATTGAGCCGGAAGACGGCGGGTTCGTGTCAAGGTGCCCGGAATTGTTCATTGCCAGTTGCGGGGACACGGTAGAAGAAGCCTTGGATATGCTGGGCGAAGCCATCGATTGCCAACTGGAAGCCTTGGTAGAACTCGGCATTTTGGAAACAGAGTTTCGGGAACGGAACATTGAGACTTGTGAGAATCCGTTCGGTTTGGAGCAGATAACGGTCACTGTCCCGCCCGAAACCATTGTACGGGTTTACCCCCGGCGAATCCCTGTGCCAGCACCGGCCTAAACCGGGAATGGTCAATCGAGTCCCCCTCTGCACTAGCCGCCAATTGACGGCCGCTTCGGAACGGTTGGGCTGTTTCCCCGTCAGGTCCGCCAAAGGCAGCCATCAGGTTTACGCCCGCCGACTGCTGAACGGTACTACCCTTACCGCCACTGTGGTATTGGGCAAGGGACAAGTTAAACGGGGCACCACCGGAGACATCCTGACCAAGCTCCAAATCCCCGTGGCAGATTTTCGGGACGCCCTCCGCTAGTCTTTCCTCCCCAAACAGTGTGCTACAATTGCTTCGTCCCACCGGAGCCGGCGGAATTACGTTTTAACGAGGTGGCAGGCTTGAGTTCTTCATCTTCTTCATTCCGCAAAAAGGTTTACACCAAGTTTGGCGACAAGGGCGAGACCAGCCTGCTTTACGGGGGGCGGGTCTCCAAGGCCAGCGTCCACACCGAAGCCTACGGGATCACCGACGAAGCCGTCTCGGCTATGGGACTGGCCCGGGCATTCTCCTCCGACCAGAAGGTCAAGGACATTCTGCGGGACTTGCAGCGGGAGCTTTTCACCATCGCTGCCGAGTTGGCCACGGACCCGGACAAGTACGAGCTGTTCCAGCAGCACTTCGCCCCGGTGACCCAGGCAATGGTGGACAAGCTGGAGACCATCATTGACTCGCTGGAAGAAGAGTTCGAGATGCCCAACGTGTTCGTGCTGCCGGGCGGCTCCCCGTCGTCGTCGGCCATCGACATGGCACGCACCATAATCCGCACCGCCGAGCGGAGGGTGGTGGTGGTGGCCGAATCGGACCGGCTGACCAACGACTTGATTCTCACCTACCTGAACCGCTTGGGCGACCTGCTGTTCGTACTGGCCCGCTACGAAGACCGGGAGTTGCCCATTGAGCGCGCCACCGGCGACCGCACCTAGCCCCGTGAACCGGACCCTTCCCTCCAGGTATTCCCCTGCCCCGGCCGGCTGATCCAACTGTGACAACCGGCCTGGACATAGTGGTCATCGACTACGATTCGGGGAACCTGCGCAGCGTGGCCAAGGCGTTGGAGACCACCGGCGTCAGTCCCACGGTCACCGGCGACCCGGAGGCCGTGCCTTCCGCCGACGCCCTCATCCTGCCCGGCGTTGGCTCCGGGCCGGCGGCGATGGATGCCCTGCGTCACCGGGGCCTGGTCGAACCCCTGCGCGACTTCGCCGCCTCCGGCAAGCCATTTCTAGGCATATGCCTGGGGCTGCAACTGTTGCTGGACCATACCGAGGAGGGAGACGCGCCCTGCCTGGGCATCGTTCCCGGCACGGTCAAGCGGCTGCCGCCGGGGTTGAAGGTTCCCCACATGGGCTGGAACAGCGTGGAGTTGCGGCAGGAACACCCGATGCTGGACGGCATCCCCCAGGGCAACTACTTTTACTTCGTCCATAGCTACTACGCCGCGCCCGCTGAGGAAACCGGCGTGGCGGGCGTTACCGAGTATTCGGTGCCCTTCTGCAGCGTTTACGCCCGGGACAACCTGGTGGCAACCCAGTTTCACCCGGAAAAAAGCGGCGGCGTGGGGCTTCGGCTCTACCGGAACTTTGTTGACTGGGCCGCCGCATCGCGGGGATAACGACCGGTCTGCCGCCGAAGCCGTCGCACCAAGGGTTTATTCTATGGAAATCATCCCATCAATTGACCTGAGAGCGGGGCGGTGTGTCCGCCTGTACCAGGGCGATTACCAGCAGGAGACGGTGTACTCGGAAGACCCGCTGGTGGTGGCCCGGTCGTGGCAGGAACAGGGCGCGGCCCGGCTGCATCTGGTGGATTTGGATGGGGCGGTCGAGGGTTATCCGGCGAACTTGCCGGTAATATCGGACATTGCCGGCGCGCTGGACATTCCGGTGCAGGCGGGCGGGGGGATTCGGGACCGGGCGACGGCTGAATTTCTGCTGTCCGCCGGCGTGGAGCGGGTGGTTCTGGGCACTGCCGCGGTGGAACAGCCTGAACTGGTGAGGGAGTTGTGCGCCGTCCACGGCAGCGCGGCGGTGGTGGTGGCCGTAGATGCCAGAGATGGCCGCGTCGCCATCAAGGGGTGGACCGAGACCGCCGAGGTGAACGCCCCGGAGTTGGCCCGGCAGATGGCCGGGTTGGGCGTTGTCCGACTGCTCTACACCGACATTTCCCGAGACGGCACCCTGACCGAACCCAACTTTGCCGCCAACGCCGAACTGGCGTCCAACTCGGGCATGGCGGTGCAGGCGTCGGGCGGAGTGGCGCGGCTGGAACATTTGACCCGGCTGGCGGAGACCGGCGTTGAGGGAGTTATCATCGGGCGGGCGCTGTACACCGGCGACATTGACCTGGCCGAGGCGATTGGGATGGTACGGTAGGGTTGGGAAGTCCTTTGGGTTCCGTTTGCTTATGGCGGACGCTGCCGCTGCAAGCGCGTCCGCAGCGAAACCAACATCCCTGCGATAGCCCAGAGAACCCATGCTGCCGGAGCCGCCATCGTTATGGCAATGCCGGTGATGACGATGGGCACCGAGCCCCAGAGGGATCCCTCGATGGCTATGCCAGTCCCAGCGGCGGCCGCCGACAGGCCGACCCAAAGCGGATTAACCTTCCAGTTCGTCTTCGTCTTCATGTAGTTTCATAACGTCCGAATCGCGGCAGGATGGGCTCCGCCATAACCAAACGGAACCGTCCTTTGAGCCGCCCGGAGCTGAGCGGATTTCAGGGCCTCGTTCCCAACGGGTTTGATGGGGGTATTCCCAATCTTTACGGCAACCGTCCGTGCATTCCTGCCTGCGCAGGAATACAGAGCATCCAAGGGTAGGCCAACGTTCCATCAGCAAGTGCCGGCAAGCGCGCATGGATTCCCGCTTTCTCGGGAAAGACGGGCAGCATTGCGAGATCCATTGTCATCGTAATTAACGAGGGCGTTTTCTGGTTTGTATTGGGACGGCCGGCGGGTCAGCTTTCGGCGGGGTTGTTGGGGGATGATGCGCCGGAGAGTATGGGCGGGGCCTCGGCGGGGTTGCCCACGCAGTCGCCTCCCTTATCGCGCCAGTAGGCCCAGCGGGTGGACAACCGCTCGGGGCCGTTTTCCTGCCAGTCTTCGCGCAGCGCTTCCATCAGCAGAAAGTCCTGCCCCATGCGCCGGACGGGCCGGACGGGCTGAAACCCGCATTTGGCAAAGCACTTCTGGGCGCGCTCGTTCCAATTGAGCGTGTGCAGGTAGACCCGGTTCAGGTCTATCTGGGTGAACATATAGTCCAGCAGCGTAACCACCGCGTCGAACCCGTATGCGCCGCTCCAGTAGTCCCGGTCTCCGATGACGATGCCCAACTCGGCCTGGCGGTTGATGCTGTCGAAGTCGTAATACATACAGTTGCCGATGAACCTGCCCTCTCCCACCTCGATCCCGAAGTGGTGAGACGCCGGGGTGGGGTAGCGCAACTGGTCCTGAAACATCTTCAAGTAGCGGTCGTAGTTCATGGTCAGAGGGTAGGCGGCGTCGAGGCGCGCCAACTCGGGGTCGCAGCGCCAGATGTAGTCGGACTCGGCGTCTTCCAGACACTTGTCCCGGAGGATAACCCGGACGCCCACCAACTCTACCATTTACGCACCTTTTCTTACGCGCCTTCTTCCCGCAGCGCAATCAACTCCAACGCCTTCCGCAGCACATCCGCCTCGTTGGCGTAGGCCAGGGTTGTCAGGGCTTCATCGGGAGGGAACCACTGAACCACGTCGAACTCGGGGTCGTGCTGGTCGGTATGGCCGCCTATGGGGGTCATCAAGTAAAAGTGAACGGTCTTGTGATACCGGACGTCGCTCTCGCGGTCGGCGAACCAGTAGTCGATGCTGCGGATTGGCTCCTGGATCTGGACTTCCAACCCGGTTTCTTCCCGCACTTCCCGCAGGGCGGTTTGCTCCATGGTCTCGCCGGGGTCGGGGGTGCCTTTGGCCAAGCTCCAGCGGATGGGGCTGTCCCGGCCGCACAATACGGTCTCGACCCGCCCGCAGACGCTGCGGTAGACCACGCCGCCGGCGGATACCGGTTCTTCGACTCTGGGTTTTTTCATGTGGGCTGACGCCCCGCGATTACGAGGATTGCCGTGTTTTGCCATGGAATTGGGAAGCTCCGCCCGGCGTGGGATTGCCGCCGGTGATGGTAATTCAAGGGGTCAAGGAAGCGGCCGGGAGAACCGGCGGGCTTACATTGCATTGTAAGGGCACCGCCGGGGCCAGTCAATGTTGACGGGCAGGGCCAGGGTCTTTTAATTCTCGAAAGAACACCCTCGCCCTCTGGGAGAGGGCGAGGGTGTTCCGTCCAAGAGCAATCGTTGCCGATGCGCGGGGTTCGCCCTCACCCCCGGCCCCTCTCCCGCGGGGAGAGGGGAGAATGAAAAGGCCCTGGTCAAGGGCTATCGCATTTGGCCGGGACTGCCGGAGGGGAGTTGCGGTGGACTCAACATGGCCGGCGCCTGAGACGAGCCATTGGAAAGCCCGGGTCTGACGCCTGGAATGGCGGAGGCGCTGGGGAAACACGACAAAACACGACAAAAGGCGACATTTGCGACATTTTGAGCGTGGAGGGGCAGGTGGTTTTGTCGTCATTTATCATGTCAATGTCCGGTTTTGTCGTTGAAATGTCGTATTTTGTCCGGGTTTTGCCGCCTTTTGTCGCGGGGGTACGCCCTCACCCCCGGCCCCCCTCCCGCGGGGAGAGGGGAGAACGAAAAGGCCCTGGCAGGGCTGTCGCTTTTGGACCGGAGCCGCCGGTGAGGTTGGATTTTTTATTTTTGTGTCATTTACGCTTGGCGGTGGTGTAGTGACCGAGGATTTTGGTGATTTTGTCGTCCTGCACTTCCCCGGTTTGACCGGCTCAGCCTTCAACGGGTTCAGGGTGATTAACGATTATTGTAGGCAGGCGCCACCACGGTTGGGAAGGGGCAAGTGTCAGTAAGGCAGGGCCTTTTCATTCTCGAAAGAATCCCCTCGCCCTCTGGGAGAGGGTTAGAGCCTGCCCCTGCGAAGGCCGGGGGGAAGGTGTTCCGTCCAAGATCAACCGTTACCGATGCGCGGGGTTCGCCCTCACCCCCGGCCCCTCTCCCGCGGGGAGAGGGGAGAATGAAAAGGCCCTGGTCAGTCAGGCGTCAGTAATCAAGTCCTTTGAAGGGCCTCAGAGCCTGCACCCGTGGCAACGGGGACGAACGGATTGATAGGGCCGGTTTTTGACAAATTTTATGGGCCGGGTTAGGATTCTGCTATCCGGGGTTGGCCGCCAATGCCCGTCTACGGGGTCAACGACTCATTTAATCGAGACGGATTTGATAACGGGGGGTGCAGATATGGACGCCACCGCAATTTCCCACATAGCTTTCTGCGTCAGCGACATGGAAAAGTCGCTGGAGTTTTACCGGGACATCCTGGGCATGAGGGTGCTCTTCGACGAGGTGCAGGACACCACCCGGGGCGGGCTGCCCAGCGTTTACGAGCACTCCCGCCAGACCCGCCGGACGGTGCATCTGGCCCTGGGCGAGGGAAGCAACGCTCCCCACCTGGTGATGACCACCCACCCGGGTGATAACGCCGACGGAACGCCCATCAAGCTGGACCAGGTGGGCATCAGTCATTACAGCTTTTCCGTTTCCGACACCAAGGCGCTGGCCGCCGAGTTGGTGGCCAAGGGCGTGGAATTGGCCGGTCCGCTGGATAACTGGACCGACGCCCAGGGAAACATCAGCAGCTTCTACGTGCGGGACCCGGACGGCATCCTGGTGCAGTTCGACCGGGGCGGAGCGGCGTAAGGAGACGTGGACCAATGACCAGCCGCGCCGACCGGCACGACATTGACAAGCTGCACCGCTGGCAGAGGGACCTGTCTGATTCTGCGTCCGGCAGCTTCCCCGTGTACGCCGTTTTCCTGGTGTCGGAAGCCGACAAGCCGGCGCACGACATTTTCCGCCGGTACCGCAGCAGCTTTGAAGAAAGGGGCGCCGGCTTCGGCAACCTGGTCATCTTCGGGCAGCACGGCGTTTCCACCACGGCCCGCCTGCTGGCGGAAAAGCTGGGCCTGGCGGCGGACTCCCTGCCATTGCTGGCGCTTTGGGCCGGAGCCGAGTTCCCGCAAGTTTCCGTGGCGCCGCTGCCATCGGGAGAACTGTCCGGGGACGAGCCGGGGGCAGCGGCTGCCGGACTGTTGCTGAGCCGGGTGGAACGTCTGGCCGCAGTCGGCAGCGGAGGCTTGGATGTGGCTGGTATTCAGGGGGTTTCCGGGGTAACGGTTTCGGGGACAGACCTGGTTTCGTGGGTGGATGAGCTGGTGGAAAACAGCGGGGGTTAGGGACTTACGGGAAGAACCTTCGGCAAGAACTTCAGGGAGAGCGGGTCACACCGGCTGGCTGGCGTTGCCAAGCAATCCCGGTTGGGCCGAAGGCCATGACCTGCTGACCCACTAACGCAACCCGCATACTTCCGCCGGCAATTATGATGGTCCCCATAGGGTTAACTGCCAATATCCGGCTTGACTCATTCTTTGCGTCCGCGGGTCCGCCGGTTTCCCAGAGCCATACCGAATTGACCGGGCTTCGGGGCGGGCGTATATTCGCCCTGAGATGTTAAGGTCGAAATGTTAAGCACCGAAAGCGGCAGCCGGCAAGGGCGGCAGAGCCGCTTTTTTTATGGCTGGCGGATACTCGCCGTTTCGTCCATCCTGGGGATGTTCGGGAACGGTGCCATTTCCAGCGGGTTTCCCCGGTTCTTTGAACCCATCCGGCAGGACCTGGGCATCAACTACGCCCAAATGTCGCTGGTGTTCAGCCTGGCCCGGGCTGAGGGCGGCATGGGCGGCCCGCTGGTGGGCTGGGCGGTGGACAAGTTCGGCGCCCGTCCAATGGTGTTGTGCGGCGGCCTGGTCGCCGGAATCGGGCTGATGCTGCTGTCCCGCGCCGACAGCTATTGGGAACTGGTGCTGCTCTTCGCCGGAGTGGTGTCCATTGGCAAGACCGCCGGATTGGGGCAAACCCTGATGGCCGTGGTCAACCAATGGTTCATCCGGCGCCGGGCGCTGGCGCTGTCCACGCTGATGACCGCCTTCGCCGGCGGCGGCGCGTTCGTGGTGCTGATACTGGACCTGGGCATATCCCACCTGGGTTGGCGGGACACCGTTTTCTACACCGGCCTGTTCATCTCGCTGCTGACTCTTCCGGTGGCCTTCGTCCTGCGCAGCAGGCCCGAAGATATGGGCCTGCGCCCCGATGGGGACGTGCCGTTGGGGGCGGCCAATCCGGGAGGGCGGGGAAGGCACGCATTCCCCGCCGCCGAGCAGAACTTCACCGTCCGGCAGGCGCTGCGGACCGCGACCTTCTGGATGATGCTGGCCGGGGTTATCACCCGGGTCTCGGCGACTAACGCGGTCATCATCCATATTTTCCCCATCCTGGAGTTGCGGGGGCTGGATTCGACGGAGGCCAGCGCGGTCGTTTCCGGGATGTTCTTCCTGGCGATACCGCTGCGGTTTTTGCTGGGCATGGCCGGAGGGCGGGTCTCGTCCCGCAAGCTGCTGTTCTGGGGAATGAACCTGGGCGCGGTGGGTCTGTTCGGCCTTTGGGCGATTCCCGGCCTGGCCGGGGTGATCGTGTTCGTGGTGGGGCTGGCGATTGTGGAAGGGATAACGTCGGTCAACTGGCTGATGCTCGGAGACTACTACGGGCGCAACCGGTTCGCCAGCCTGATGGGGACGATGAGCGTGTTCCACAATGTCGGGCTGTTCATCGCCCCGATTTTTGCCGGATGGGTCAGGGACGCCACGGACAACTACGGGTTGGCGCTGCTGACCTTCGGGACCATGTTCGTGACGAGCGCATTCTTTTTTGCCCTGGCCCACCGCCCGGCTTTGCCCGGCGGCGCGACCAGTGCAACGGCGCCGGCGGAAGCGCCGGGCGTCTAACGGGCGGAGCTCCGGGGGGGCGCATAAACGAGGTCCCAAGGTTCGAGAGCCTTAAAGGAGGGACGGGTTTTTGGCGGCGCGGCGGCCGTTTTGGCGGCAACGCCGTTGATGCTGACAGCATATAACGCTAATGGTATAATTCCAGCCGGAAGGAGGTGGCTCTTGCAAGCTATCGATTATATTGCTCCCACATCTGTTAAAGAGGCCGTTGACGCAATGGCCTCCAAAGGCGACCGTGCCCGGGCTTTGGCCGGCGGCACGGACCTGCTGGTTCAACTGCGCGGCGGACGCTTTACCGCCGATTTGGTGGTGGATGTCAAGAACATCCCGGAGTTGAACGAAATTTCCTACAACGCCCAGAACGGGCTGACCATCGGGGCGGCGGCGCCCTGCTACCGCATCTACCAGGACGAGCAGGTTGCTTCGGTTTACCCTGGGCTGGTTGATTCCGCGTTCCTCATCGGCAGTATTCAAATTCAGGGACGGGCCAGCATCGGCGGGAACCTGTGCAACTCGGCTCCCAGCGCCGACGCAATACCCAGCGTCATCGCTCTGGGCGGCGTGGCAAACATCACCGGACCCAACGGGACCAGGGAAGTGCCGGTGGAAGACTTCTGCACCGGCCCGGGCCGCAACGTGCTGGAACCCGGGGAACTCCTGACGTCCATCCGCATTCCGGTCCCGCAGGCCCATTCCGGGGCCAACTATCTGAGGTTCATACCCCGCAACGAGATGGACATTGCCGTGGCCGGAGTAGGCTCCTCCGTAGTGCTGGACGCCTCCGGTCAAAACTTTGTGTCCGCCCGGATTTCCCTGGCCTCGGTGGCGCCGATCCCGGTGTTCTGCCGGGACGCCAACGAGAGCCTGGCCGGAAAAGCCGTGTCGGAAGAGGCAATTGAGGAAGCGGCCCAGAAAGCCATGGCCGACGCCCGGCCGATTACCGATATGCGGGGGACCATTCGCCAGCGCATTCACCTGGTGGGCGTACTGACCCGCCGCACCCTCAACACCGCAATCAGCCGCGCAAGGGGAGAGTAGAAGAGATGCCCGGATTGGTTCACGTATCTACGACAATTAACGGCAACCAGATGGATTTCCTGTGCGAACCCCGCCAGAGCCTGCTGGAGTGCCTCCGCGACGTGGTAGGCATGACCGGTTCCAAGGAAGGCTGCAACGACGGCAACTGCGGCGCCTGCACCGTGGTGCTGGACGGCCGCATCGTCACCTCCTGCCTCGTGCTGGGGGTGGAAGTGCAGGGCCGGGAAATCACCACCATTGAAGGAATCGCATCCCCGGAAGGACTGCACCCGGTACAGCAAGCCTTCCTGGAAAATGCGGCCCTTCAGTGCGGCATCTGCACCCCCGGGTTCATCGTGGCATCCAAGGCTCTGCTGGACGCCGAACCCGACGCCGACGAAGGCCGCATCCGTCACTGGCTGGCCGGCAATCTCTGCCGCTGCACCGGCTACGACAAGATTATCCGGGCGGTGCTGGACGCCGAAGAACGCATGAAGGCGTAATCGCCGTCCGGTCACGCCCACCGGCGGACCAACTGCCGGCCAATGAAATAACAGGCTAACCAACAAGGAGCAACGCTGTGGCTTCAAACGTAGTCCTATCCGAAGTGGAGTACAACGTTGTCGGCAAGCGCCCGGTGCGCCCGGACGGGGTGGATAAGGTCACCGGGCGCGCTCAATATGGGGCCGACCTGCAACTGACGGGCCTGCTGCACGCCAGGGCGCTGCGCAGCCCCCATGCCCACGCCCGCATCAAGTCCATGGACACCTCCCCCGCCGAGGCTTACCCGGGGGTCCGCGCCGTGGTCACGGCCAGGGATATGCCCTTCGCCTCGCTGAGCCGGGAGGAATTGGGCGGCGACTACCAGCGGCTGAAGTTCGCCAGCGACAACTTCCTGGCGTCGGACAAAGTCCTGTACAAGGGGCACGCGGTGGCCGCCGTGGCCGCCGACAGCATTCACGCCGCCGAGGAAGCGCTCTCTCTCATTAAGGTGGAGTACGAGGAGCTTACCCCGGTCATGGACGTGCAGGCGGCGATGAAGGCCGACGCTCCCCGGCTGCACGGCGACCTGTTGCACACCACCTACATGGGCGCCGCCTCCGACGACCCCAGCAACATCGCCGCCTACCTCAAGTTCGAGAAGGGCGACGCGGAAAAGGGGTTCGCCGAAGCCGACGTGGTGGTGGAGCGGGAGTTCGAGACTGCCTCGGTACACCAGGGCTACATTGAACCCCACAACGCCACCGCTTTCTGGAACTCCGACGGCCAACTGAACATCTGGTGCAGTACCCAGGGGTCTTTCGTGGTGCGGGCCAACACCGCCGACGTGTTGCGGCATCCGGTTTCCAAAATCAAGGTCATCCCCATGGAGATTGGCGGCGGGTTCGGCGGCAAGGTCACGTTCTACCTGGAACCCGTGGCGGCGCTGCTGTCCCGGATAACCAGCCGGCCGGTCAAGCTGCTGATGAGCCGCACCGAGGTCTTTGAAGGCTCAGGCCCGGCGCCGGGCACCTGGATGAGGGTCAAGATGGGGGCCACCCGGGACGGAAAGATTACCGGCGCCCACGTCACCCTGGCTTTTGAGGCCGGCGCCTTCCCCGGTTCCCCCGTAATGCCGGGCGCAACCTGCGGCCTGGCCTCCTACGACCTGGAAAACGGGACCGTCGAGGGCTACGACGTAGTGGTCAACAAGCCCAAGACAGCCGCCTACCGCGCCCCCGGCTCGCCTCAAGCCGCCTTCGCCATCGAGTCGGTGGTGGACGAGCTTTGCCAGAAGCTGGACCTGGACCCGGTGGAGTTCCGCCTGCGCAACGCCTCCAGGGAAGGCACCCGCAAGATTGAAGGGCCGGTGTTCCAGAAAGTCGGCTTGGTCGAGTGCCTGGAAGCCGCCCGCAGCCACGAGCATTACCAGACCCCGCTGACCGGCCCCAACCAGGGCCGGGGCGTCGCCGCCGGGTTCTGGATGAACCGGGGGTTCCACTCAAGCTGCAACATCACCGTCAACCCCGACGGCACGGTCAACCTCATCGAAGGTTCGGTGGACATCGGCGGGACCCGGGCTTCCATTTCCCAGCAAGCGGCGGAAACCCTGGGCATCCCCTACGAGGACGTGAAGCCGACGGTGGTTGACACCGACTCCGTGGGATACACCATGGTCACCGGCGGCAGCCGGACCACTTTCGCCACCGGCTGGGCCGCGATCCTCGCCGCCGAGGACGTGAAGAAGCAGATGGCCGAGCGGGCCGCGAAAATCTGGGACACCGACGTCGATAACGTCGAGTACCAGGAAGGCATCATTTCCCACCTGTCCGACCCGGAACTGCGGATGACGTTCAAGGAACTGGCCCGGCAGTTGTACCCCACCGGCGGCGCCATTACCGGCACCGCCAGCCTCGACCCGCCCGGCGAGGGCAACTCCTTCGGAGTGCATATCGCCGACGTTGAGGTGGACCCCGACACCGGCAAGACCACTGTTTTGCGCTACACCGCCATTCAGGACGCGGGCAAGGCGGTGCATCCCAGCTACGTCGAAGGGCAGATGCAGGGCGGCGTGGTGCAAGGCATCGGCTGGGCTCTGAACGAAGAGTATTTCTTCAACGACCGGGGGCAAATGGTCAACTCCAGCTTCCTAGACTACCGAATGCCCACCAGCCTGGACCTGCCGATGATTGACACCGTGATTGTGGAAGTGGCCAACCCGGGCCACCCCTACGGAGTGCGCGGCGTCGGCGAGGTGCCGATAGTCCCTCCGTTGCCGGCGGTAGCCAGCGCCGTATCCCGCGCCATCGGAGTCAGGATGCAGAAGCTGCCGGTAAACCCCGGCGCCATCCTGGAAGCCCGGTGGTCCCAGGAGCAATAAGCCGGACCTTCACGGGTTTTCGGGCAAACCATCAGAGGTCAAAACCGGGGCGGTGGCAGCCACCGCCCCGGTTCATCATTCCCGCTTGATGTACTTCCAAATCCGGGCCGCATCGGGGGTCATACAATGCCGACCGTATTTGTTCCGACGATGCTCCAATCCTTGACCAACGGCGTCAAGCAGGTTGACGTGGAAGCGTCCAACGTCCGGCAGGTGGTGGACCGGCTGGACGAGCTGTACCCGGGGCTGAAGGAGCGGCTGGTGGACGAGGGCCAAATCCGCAGCAACCTGGCCGTGGCCATCGACGGCGAAATCGCCCGCCTGGGCATGATGGAACGGGTAGGCGCCAACAGCGAGGTGCATTTTGTCCCGGCCATCGGCGGCGGGACATAGGCCCAGATGCTCCGTTTTCCCGGCAGAGCGGTTGAAGCTGGCCCGCCCACGGAACGAACCGGGCTAACCCGTGGCCGGCGTTCCGGGGCGAAACTTATCTTGACACTGGTACGCTCTGCCTTTAATATCTAGGGGTTGAGGTTGATTATGGACTACGCAATTTTCAAGACTGGCGGCAAGCAGTACCGGGTGAGTCCCGGGGATGTGCTTGACGTGGAAAAGCTGGCTCTGGACGTCGGATCTACGACGGAGTTCGACCAGGTTCTGGCAGTTTCGGAGCATGGGGATGTCGAGTTCGGCGCTCCCACCGTGGCCGGTGCCAAGGTCATCGCCGAGGTGCAGTCGCACTACAAGGACCGGAAGGTCATGGTCTTCAAATACAAAGCCAAGACCCGCTACCGGCGCAAGCGTGGCCACCGGCAGAACTGCACCCGTCTGTTAATCCAGGGCATCCAGGCAGGAGGTTAGGCGTTATGGCCCACAAGAAGGCAGGCGGCAGCACCAACAACGGCCGCGACAGCAACGCCAAGCGGCTGGGAGTCAAACGCTACGGCGGGCAGAAGGTTTCTTCCGGCTCGATACTCATCCGGCAGCGGGGCACCAAAATCGCTCCGGGAACCAACGTGGGCTTGGGCCGGGACCACACCCTTTTCGCCACCATTGACGGCGAGGTCAAGTACGAATGGGCGCGCAAGGGCAAGCGGCGCGTCAGTGTGTATCCGGTCTAACTCGCTCCAATCCAGTCAAGGCAGGTAAGCCAACAGATGAAGGCAGAAATACATCCTCAGTTTTATACCGCTACGGTCACTTGTTCCTGCGGTCACGTTTTCGAGACCGGCGCGACCAAGCCTACGCTGCGGGTCGAGGTGTGCAGCAAGTGCCACCCGTTTTACACCGGCGAACAGCGCATCGTGGACAGCCAGGGGCGCATTGAACGTATGCGCCGCCGATACAGCCTTACCTAGAGCCTCCCGTTTTGCCAGGACTTTCGTGAGGGCTGTGCGCAGCCCTCGTTTACTTTCGTACATTATGAACAGCCGGCGTCCCACCGCCGGCGTCGGCCGGAGCAACCGTGGCCCAGCAACCTAACTTTGTCTACGGCGGTCAGGCCGTCATTGAAGGGGTGATGATCCGGGGCCGCCGGTATTACAGCTTGGCGGTCCGCCGCAAGGACGGGGGCATCACCCACACCCACTCCCCCTTGAATTCGCTCCTCACCGGCGCCCTGCGGCGCATCCTTTTCGTCCGGGGCATCGCGGTTCTGCTGGAGACCTTACTCCTCGGAATGAAGGCGCTGCAACAGTCGGCCAACCTGTCCATGACGGATGAGCAGGGGGAAGTCGAGGATGAAATGTCGGGGATGGCCTTGGGGGTGACGCTGGCGGTTTCGCTCACCTTAGGCATCGGCATTTTCTTCGTGCTGCCGCTGCTGATTGTCTGGCTAATCGACCCCTACATCTCCTCCGACCTGCTCAGCAACACCATTGAGGGCTTGCTGCGGCTGGCCATCGTGGTCGGATACATCTGGGGCATCGGGTTCCTGAAGGACATCCGCCGCGTGTATGCCTACCACGGGGCCGAGCACATGACGGTCCACGCCTATGAGGCGGGACTGCCGCTCACCGTGACCAACGTGCGCAAGTTCGGCACGCCCCACCCGCGCTGCGGCACCGCATTCCTGCTGACGGTGGTGCTGGTATCCGTTATCGTGTTCGCCTTCCTCGGACGTCCCGACTTCGAGTGGCGCATCCTCTCCCGCATCGTACTGCTGCCCGTCATCGCCAGCATCAGCTACGAAATAATCCGGTTCAGCGGCGTCCACCAGACTTGGCCTATCGCCCGGGCCATGGCCGCGCCGGGCCTGCTCCTGCAGCGTTTGACCACCCGCCAGCCGGACGACGGCCAGATAGAAGTAGCCATCACCGCAATGGAGTTGGCCATCGCCGCCGACGCCGGGCAGGAATACCCGGCGGCCACCTCAATGAATACCGACACCGCCGCCGTGGATGACGGGGACCCGACTGCCGGATAAGGCTGGCCTGGGGACTGCCCGGACCACCGCCCCGCACGAATCGTCTTTCCTGCGCAGGCAGGAATCCACCATGGTTTGGCAAGGGAGTGTTGACTCCCTACTTGCGATTTCTGGATTCCTGCCTGTGCAGGAAAGACGGGCCGCCTTGTCCGATGAAACCAGGGAATATGCAATGGCCTGCCCCGCGTCCAGGGCCTTTTCATTCTCGAAAGAACACCCTCTCCCAGCGGGAGAGGGTGTTCCGTCCAAGGGCAACCGTTGCCGGTGCGCGTGGGGTTCGCCCTCACCCCCGGCCCCTCTCCCGCGGGGAGAGGGGAGAATGAAAAGACCCTGGACCCGCGTCGCCGTGCGGTTACCGATTGGTCTGCTCTTTGATACAATGGGGGAGCTTGGGGCGCCGTTTTGGGATGCCAATGACCGGGCGGTTCCAGGCCCGGCGCCGCAATCCAGATTAACCCGGAGGGTCAGACGATGATGCACGAGCCGGATATGTGCGAGTCCTGCGGCCGGGAACTGAGCAACTGGCAGCCCGACATCTACTCTCCAGCAGTCACCGGGCAGCAGCAGGATATGCGGGCCATCGCCGCCCAAAACCTGAAGCGGCAGAACGACGCTATGGACAAGCTGACCGGCCAGTTGGACGAAATCCTGGAGTTGGCCCGGACCGGCGCCGTCGATACGCAGCAAATCGTGGAGCAGTTGGACGCGCTGCGGCGAAGCCTGGTTCCGCGTCACGGCCTTTGCATCGACCGGGGCTGCGCCATGTGCCGGGTGCATGAAGAGGCCATTAAGGAGCATGTCCTGGTCTACGTGGACTGGCGCGTCCCCGGCACGATTCAGAAGCTTCAGCAGGCCAGGCACCGCAACTAGTGGTCCAACAGCATTGAATTGATGGGATGAACGCCCTCACCCTAACCCTCTCCCTCTGGGAGAGGGAACTATTGAATGAAAGACCCTGGGTAGTCACGCCAATCTCAGCAACTCATCGTTTCAAAAATTTCGGACTACTAGCGGGGTATATCCTTCCGGGGTCGGAAGGATTGGACAGGCCCCCATAATGAGCGGGAGGGTCTACTGAGCGACCCTGAACACCTGGTACATGTGGCGGTATAGCTTGATTGCTTCACCAGACAGGTGCATCCAATTCCTTCCCCGGCCCGGCCGAACGTGGTCGAAGATGCTGGTCTCGGTGTAAAGCGCATCTTCCCGGTCGGAAACCGCCGCGGCAAACCTCCGTGACTCACCCACCGGAATCAACTTGTCCCCTTGGTCGTGCATTATCAACAGCCGGGCCTGGATGCTGTTGAAGTGGGCGCTGGGGGATATGCCTTCCAGCTCTTCCCGGAACTCAAGGGGCATCTGCCGCAGCAATTCCCGGGCGTTTTCCGGGGTTGTGCCTTCCAACAACTGCTTGACCAACGGCGCCGCTCCGGTCAACTCCGGCAAGGCGGCGTCAACGGATGTATCGGCGTCTTCCGCGTACCGCCGGGCCAAGGCTGCCCGCTGGTCCGGGTCTGCCACTGCCTCCAGCAACTCGTTGGTGAAGACCCGGCGGGTCAGAGCGTCCACTTCCCAGGGTTCCGTTTCCAGTGACTCAACGCCCGGTTCAACCCCGTCCGAGCCGGCGCGGGGGCCAACGATTTTTGAGCGGCTGGCAATCTGGACAAACAGGTCCGGCGCATCAAAGTAGGACCCCAGGGAGTTGACGAACCGGATGTCCCGGTTTATCCGCGGGTCCGACGCCGACACCAAGGCGAAGGAACCGCCCACCGAAAACCCGCCCATTCCCACCCGTCCGGGCTGGACGTACTCCAGGCCGTCCAGATACCGGAACGCCCATACCAGGTTTTCTATCTCGCCGGGGTCAACGCTGGCCTTCTGGCCCATGGCCGGCGACCAGTGAATCATGGTGACGAACCCGGCCCGGGACATGGCATAACCCAGGTTGACGACTGCGGCATCATCCCGGCCGGCGGCATTGGCCCCAAGGAACAGCAGAACCCCAGCCCGGGGCCGCCCGTCGGGAATCCGGTACAGGTCGGCCACCAGACTGCCCGCCGGGCCGGGGTAGGCCACCTCTTCCCGGACCGGTTCCCTGGTGAACCACGATTGGGGTTTGACCGGGACATCCAGGACTTGCAGCACGAACAGCAGGGTATGGACGCCGGCGCGTACCTGCGGAAACGCCACGAAAGCGATGAAGGCCGCGACCACCGCAACTGCCGCCGCCAGCGCCAGGGAAACCGCCACCTTCAGGAAGAGCCACCGCAGTGTCCGCCGGATGATGTTCATACCCAAGCCCTACACCCTGACCCTGGAAATCATGCCCGCCGAGACCAGCCGGGTCGCGGCCATGACCAGAAACACCGCCGGCCAGGGGCTGCCGGCCAGGTCCAGCCAAATGCTGAAGACGATGGCCTGAAGACCGGCGTAGGCGTATCCGTGGGCATCCAGCAGGCCGGAAGCCGTGCCCGACATCCGGCGTCCGGCCAGGTCAACGGCAATTATTGAGATGGGCGACAGTCCCATGCTGACCCCGCCGGCCAGCATCAACGCCGCTCCCAGATAAGCGTTGGACGGGGGCGCCACCGCCACGGCAACCAGTGCGGCGGCGCTGCCGGCGCAGGAGACCACCAGCATTGGCCGACGGGAACTGGACAGCCAGCGGTCGGAGACGATGCCGCCGATGGGAGGGGCCAGCAGGTATCCCAGAGGCAGCAGCACGGTCAGGATGATGGTGGACTCGATAGACAGTCCGCCGGCCTCGTGGTAGTAGATGGGCACCCAAGTGGTCAACCCGTACCGAACCACGTTTTCCAGCCCCTTGACGTGGGATGCCAGGTGAAACTCCGGCCGGGAAAGCAGTTCCCGGTAGGGACCGAACCCCCGCAGGCGGTCGGCGGGTATGGACTCCGGCCCGGCGGATACCTGATGCTCCTCGACGTACTCGGGCAGGCCAACGTCGGCGGGCCGGTCCCGGGACAGGAAGTAGAAGGCCACGCCGGCCAGCAGGATGATTAACGGCGGGTACCGGAAGGCCGCCCGCCATCCAAACTCGACTCCGACCCAACCTGAAATCCACCACATCACCAGCATCGCCCCGCCGGAGGCCGCGCCGACGATGCCCATAGCCATGCCTCGTTCGCGCCGCGGCCACCACTGGGAAATCATGCTGATGGCCGGCGCCCAGCACGCGGCGTTGACGAACCCGTTGATGCCCCACGGAATCGCGATGGACGCCGCCGACGTTCCGAAGCTGGTAATCCAGTTGAGCAAGACGGTGAAGGCGGCACCCAGCAGCACCCACAGCCGGAGGCCGTAGCTCTCCGCCAGTCTGCCGTGGAACAGGTCGCCCAACCCGAATCCCCAGAAGAGAAGGGCGTTAATCAGGCCGATTTCGACGTGGCTGAGACCCAGGTCCTCCCGGACCAGAGGCGCTACCGGCCAGAAATTGAACCGGCCCAGGTAAACGAAGACGTAGAACACGCCGAAGGCCAGAAGCACCTGCCACTTCCAACGGTGGTAACGCGGAGGCAGGTCTTCGTAAGCCGTGTAGGATGCTTCGCTGCCACTCTGGCTCATTAACGACACGGGGCTTGGCAGGGACCGGAGCAGGGAATCGGAGACACCCCAATTTTAGCACGTTGACCCGCTGCCGGCCTGTTCGGTCCGACGGCCGTAACTGTTCAGATTGGGGGATTCGAGCCACGGGAGGCAGTTAAGCGCAAAAAAATAAAAAGTGTGGCATTTTGTATCATTTACGCTTGGCGGTGGTGCCCTGACGCCGGGTTTGGGCTTCTTCTTGTGTTATCGTGTTCCACTTTTGTGCCATTAGTGTGCCGGTTTTGACGCACTTTGGCGGGCTGGTCTTTCCGCCGCAATTAAATCCGGGGCCGGCCGGGGCCGACGATTCCGGCGCGGGGGCCGGCTCAGGATGATTGATGATTATGATAGGGTAGAGTCACCGGGATTGGCAAGAGGCAGGTGTCAGCAGGGACAATCGGGAAACCCTTAGTCTGAACAGTTACCGACGGCCCCGCAGGGCCTTTCGATTCTCCCCTTTCCCGGGGGAGAGGGGCCGGGGGTGAGGGCCAGCGACAGCAATTGCCGCCTGTCCCGGAACAAGCAGGGCAGGCGGCTTAGCGGTTGCGAGGTCTCGGCCGGGGTGCTGTCCGGCGGTTAGCGTTTGGTGAGGAGCAGCTCTTTGGCGTCGGAGAGTAATTCGTCATCAGACCTGGAAAGGTCCAGCGGGTCCCCATGAGGCTGAGGAACCGGGAAGCCGGTGCGGTAGTACAGTTCCACCCGGTTTCCTTCCGGGTCGAAGAAGTACATCCCGAAGGCGTTGCCGTGGCTGACGATGCGGTCAATCTTCATCTGCTCGTCGTCCAGGGCCTGCTTGTATTCCCGAAGGTCCTGAATGGTGGGCACCTTGAAGGAAATCTGCTGGATTAGCTGCGTGTCGCCGTCAGACTGCCTACCCTTCATCAGCACAAACTCGTGGTGTTCGGAAATCGGGTCCGAACTGAGGAAGCACATGCCCCGGCCTTCCAGGTCTTCGTCGGCAACCTGCAATCCGATCACCCGGGTGTAGAAGTCGCGCATCTTCATCAAGTCATGGGCGTAGATGCCCACATGTCCCAGTCCTGCGGTTCGCGCCATAATTTTTACCTCCAATCCTAGTGGTCCAACAGCATTGAATTGATGGGGTGAACGCCCTCACCCTAACCCTCTCCCAGAGGGAGAGGGAACTATTGAATAAAAGACCCTGGGTAGTCACGCCAATCTCAGCAACTCGTCGTTTCAAAAATTTCGGACTACTAAACTAAAGCCAAGGTGGGATGTACATTCGATGGGCGATGAAGATTAGCTTGGTTGCGCCAGTAAAACACTCTCAGCCGTACTTGGAGAATGATCTGGCACCGCCGCTTGACCTCCACTATCTGCGCGTTTCACCTTGGCTTTGGTTTAGTAGCGTACCACTGGAGAATAGCTCCCAGGCTCTACCTGCAAATTATAACACCGCAGGGCAAGACCAAAGTCTCCCGGCTATTTCCGGCGACCGGCCCGGCATACCCGGACTCCATCCGGGAGCGTCCAGGAACCCGGGGATTCACCGGGGGCAGGCTGCCCGGATGAGCCGGTCAACCCGGTCCAGCATGGGGGTTATGTCCCTGGATGAGTCAACGGTGAGGTGGCGGCGGAAGATGGACTCCTGCCCCGGGCGCAGGCGGCAGTATATTTCCCAATCGGCATCGGAGTAACCAGCCGGGTCCCGCCCGGCGGCCCGGTCCCGGAGCCGACGTCGGACCAGGTAGCGCGGCGCGGTGAAGGCGACAATGCAAAAAGGGGCGCCAGTGCGTCCGGCAATCTCGTAGACCGTGTTGCGGAACCCGTCGGTGAGGTTGGTGGCGTCGAAAATAACCCGGTACCCGGACCGCAGCAGTTCCTCAATTAACCCGTGGCAGGCGGCGAATACCCGGATATGCTCCTCCCGGGTGTATTCCGGACGCGCCACCAGGGTCTTTCGCATCCGGTCGCTGCCGACAATCAGGAAGGAGCGGCGTTGGGCCAGACATCCGGCAAAGTGGGACTTGCCGGTGCCGGGCAACCCGCTGAGCATCACCAGGTAAGGCCCCCGAAGGTTGCCCGGACGGTATTGGGACAAGTCTGCGGCAAGGGCGCGCCGCAGGGAACAAATGTCACGGGACACTTGGGATGAGGTGGGGTCTGACTGCCCGGGTATGGCCAATCTTCCAACCTGTGCCAGCCGTGATAGTGTGGGACGCGCCGGATGGTACGCTTAGCAGGGAACTCATGCCGCCCCGTCGAGACCCAAGCCGGGGCACCCGTCAGGTCAGGACACGTCTCAGGATAGAATGGATTACCTGCAACAGGATTATTGCCACCAAAGGGCTGAAGTCGAAGCCCCCGAAGGCAGGCAGCACCCGGCGAATGGGGCCGAGAATCGGCTCGGTGACCTGCCCGAGCGCCTGATAAATGCTCACTAACACGGGGTTGGGTTGGCTTCCCAGAAGAGGGATGACAAAGGACAGGATTATTCGCGCCAGGATGGCAATGAATATGAGGTTGAAGACCCAGCCAATGACAGTAAGAGGCAAGTTTTCCAAAAGCGTCTCCCGCTAAGCCTGGCCCAGCCTGATGGACTTCAGGTAGGCCGCGTTGACGGCGTTGACCACAGCCGCGGGGACACCGGCCTGTTCCAACGCCTGTAATCCCTCGGCGGTGGTGCCTCCGGGGGAGACCACCATGTCCTTCAGTTCGCCCGGATGCTTGCCGGTTTCCATCACCAGGCGGGCACTGCCGTAAACCGTTTGCAGGACCAGGGTGCGGGCCATGTCCCGGGGCAGTCCAACGTACACACCGGCGTCGATTAACGCCTCGATGAACATGAAGACGTAGGCTGGGCCGCTGGCGCTCAAGGCCGTCGCCATGTCCAGGTACTTTTCGTCGTCGACGTATATCTGCTCACCGACGGTCTTCAGAATGGAGCCGGTCAACTCCCGTTCGGCGGCGCCCACCTCCGGGGAGGCGGTCCACAGGCTCATGCCCTGGCCGATTTGGGCCGGCGTGTTGGGCATTACCCGGACTATTGGAGCATGGCCCAGGGTTTCGGTCAGCGTGGACATTTTGGCGCCGGCGATTATGGACGCCACGGCCTGCCCATCCTGAAGGCTGCCCCGAAGTTCCTGCCCCGCTTTGGGCAAGTCCTGGGGCTTGATGGACAGCACCACCAACTGAGCATTCCGGGAAGCCTGGAGATTGTCGGACACGGCCGCCACGCCGTACCGTTCGGTCAGGTATTGCCGCCGCGCGGCGACGGGTTCGCCAACGCTGATGTCTCCGGGTTGGGCCAATTCGGCACCGAGGATGCCGCCGATGATGGCCTCGGCCATAGTGCCGCCGCCGATGAATGCCAGTTTCATTAAAGTTACGTCCAAAGTACGTCCGGGACTTCTTCCGAAAGATTTGCCTGGTTGACGCTGGGCCGTCTGATTCAGCCCAGTCAATTATATCACCGTGGCCCGGCTCGCGAGCGGCGCCGCGCGGGACAGCCAAGGTCTTTCGATTCTCCGCAACAACTGCCGGTAACGGGGCACGTTGGGGGATGAATCCCCCAAAACCCCTGAATTTATGAGGTTCGATACGCCGGGTTGGAGTCTATCGGGGATTCACCGTGAACGGGTTATCCTCTGGCTATCGAGAATCGAAAGACCCTGGCGGACAGCGCCCGGCGTATTTTGGGTTGTAACGGCGGAATGCGGAGAAACGGCCCGGCAGGGCAGGGCATATCCCGGCGTTTGCGCCGGGCCGGGACGGTCAGAAATCGGCCAGGCCGTTGCCCCTGGCCAATCCCACCGCCAGCCGGATAGACTCCAACATACTCACATGGCCGGCTATGCCCTGGCCCGCAATGTCGAAGGCGGTGCCGTGGTCAACGGAAGTCCGCACGAAGGGCAGGCCCAGGTTGGCGGTCACGCTTTCCTCGAACCCGTAGACCTTCACCGGAATGTGCCCCTGGTCGTGGAACATGGCCAGCACTGCGTCGTACCGGCCCTGAATCGCCTGGTGAAACACGCTGTCGGCCGGGACCGGGCCGGTGGCGTCGATGCCCAACTCGCGCGCGGCGTTGACCGCCGGGGCGATTTCCCCGGCTTCTTCGTGGCCCAGCAGTCCACCGTCGCTGTTGTGGGGGTTGAGCGCCGCCACTCCGATGCGGGGATTGGCGAATCCCCATTTGACGAAGCTGTCGCGGGTTATCTGGAGAAACTCCACGATGCGCTCCTGCTTCACGTAGTCGCAGGCCACCCGGAGCGAGCGGTGGGTGGTCAGGTGGACCACCCGCAGGTTCTTGGCCATCAGCATGGTGGGCACGTGCTTGGCCCCGCACAACTCCTGGAGCAGTTCGGTATGCCCGATGGACTCAAACCCGGCCAGCGCGGCGGCTTCCTTGTTCAGGGGAGCGGTGGCCATGCCGTCCATAATCCCGGCCAGGCAAAGCTGGCCGGCCTTGGAGACCCATTCCATGGCCGCCTTGCCGCAGGGGATGCTGATTTGCCCGACGGTTATGTCTTCCGGGTTGAGGTTGTGGATATCCACCACATCCACCACGGACGGGTTCTCGCCGGCGGCGGTGGGGTCGCCGGTCTCGTTGATGGTCAGGGGAAGGCCGGTAAGTTCCACCGCCCGCCGCATGGCGAAGGCGCTGCCGATGACCACCGGGCGGCAACTGGCGTAGACCTGCGGGTCGGCCAGGGCCTTGACCACCACCTCCGGCCCGATGCCGCAGGGGTCGCCCATAGTTATGGCAATGGCCGGCTTGTCGCTGTTCAGTACAGTCGGATCAGGCATGGTTCAAGGCTCCCTCAATAATCAAGGTCTTGCGATATTCTGGGCCAAGTCACAGAGGGCTGTCAAAGCAACTCCGTGTCCGTTGGCCTTAAGAGTAACCTGTCGAGGGTCAATGTGTCCAAACCGGGAATCGAAGCCAAGCGAGCATCGTTAGTCAAGAAAAACGATGCTCCTGCTTGAATCCCCGTGGCTATCTGTATGGCATCTGGAGTGCGAACGTTATGCGCCGCCCGCAATCTTGCCGCTTCCTCGGAAATCTCAGCACTTAGCGGTACCGGTGAAAGGCCCCGGGCATTGAGTAATATATCCCGGTACTGTGCAGCCAACGCCATGTCGTTGCGCCGTATCGGATGCACCAAAACTTCCAACAAAGTCACGTAAGAAGTTACCACCTGAAACTGATCATCTTCCATTGCTTCGAAGAAGCTGGTGACCAGTTCCAAATAGGTAGGGTTCTCCTCAATATAGTAAATGAGCGGCGCAGTATCCAGGGCAATCACTTGTCCTTGCAAGGCGTCTAACCATCCCAAGAATCACGCTCCCGCTCCAAGTACTCTTCAACTTTATTGTCCTTCCAAACGTCTTTGCCCAAGCCCCTCAGTTCAAGGATGCTGCGGCGTTCGATAGCGGGGCCTTGGCTGTTGTCTGTTTCCGTTTCGTTTCCCAGTGTCTTGAGCCATTGGGCTAGACTTTCGGCTGAGGCAGCGACGTCTCGCCGATCGGACGCCGCCAGGTGTCGGCGGTCAATTACGAACATAGCAAACGTTTCGACCAAGGACTGCTCCTCGGGGGTCAGTTGCTCCATTAACTCGACCAAGCGCTGGTTCATCCTTCCCAACGGTTCCCTTATGGTGATGGCTAAATTCTAACATACCTGTTGGCCGCACAAGAAAACCCCCAACGTGAATTGTTAGGGGTTGTACGATGTTCTACCGTTTCAGCGGCGATTCGTTGGGGGCCGCCGGTGCGAAAAGGCACCCTCTAATCGCACTTGTTCCAGCCGCAGAAGGAGTCGGAGCAACTGAGGCAGCCTTCACGGAAGTCGACCGGGCCGTTGCAGTCGGGGCAGCGGTAAGCGGACTGGAACCCGGGGCTCCGGGGAGTCATGCCCTCGGTGGTGAACCTGAGTTGGGCGGCTTCAGGCTCGGCGGGGGTCGAGCCGTTCTGCCCGCGGCCGTTCACCCGCAGGTGGCGCTCCAGGGCCAGGGCGACGGCGTCGGGAGCCGAACGCACCAGCGTCCCCTCGTCCCACGCCGGGCAGCAGGTGATTCCCCGCAGGTGGTTGACGATTGCCTGGGCGTCGATCCCCGACCGCAGGGCCAGCGAGACCAGGCGGGAGATGGCCTCCAACTGGGCCGAGTCGCAGCCGCCGGCCTTCCCCAGGGCGCTGAACAGCTCGAAGGGCTGCTGTCTCTGGTCGAAATTCACGGTGATGTACATATTGCCGTGGCCGGTGCGGACCCGTTCGGTGACGCCGTGAATCTCCCGGGGGCGCTCTCTAGGGGTACGGTAGGCCGGTTCCTCCGGAGAATCCTCGGCGGAGCCGTGCTTGGCGGTGTCGCCGGTGCTCAACACCTGCTCGGACTTGCTGCCGTCACGGTAAACGGTGATTCCCTTGCACCCGGTCTCGTAGGCCAGCATATAGGCTTGCGAAATGTCGCCGGTGGTGGCGGTGTACGGGAAGTTGATGGTCTTGGAAACCGAGTTGTCGGTGTGGGTCTGGAAGGCCGCCTGCATCCTGACGTGCCATTCCGGGGCAATGTCGCGGGACACCCGGAAGACGTTCTTGACCCAACCGGGAACGTCGAGTTCTTCCAGGCTGCCGGTCTCGGCGAGCCGTTCCATCAACTCCTGGGAGTAGAAGCCTTCGTGGCGCGCAACGGCTTCGAAGTAGGGGTTGACCTCCACCAGCCGGGTGCGGTCCATGACGTTGCGGACGAAGGACAGGGCGAACAGAGGCTCGATGCCGCTGGACGCTCCGGCGATGATGCTGATGGTGCCGGTGGGAGCGATGGTCACCGGGGCCGAGTTGCGCATCCGCCTTACCCCGGCATCCTGACCGGGGCGGTTGTAGATGCTGCCTTCCCACGCCGGGAAGGGTCCCCGGGTCTCAGCCAGTTCGCAGGAACTCCGGTAGGACTCTTCCTGAATACGGCCCATGACCTTTTCGGCCAGGTGCAGGGCCGCTTCCGAGTCATAGCGCAGCCCCAGCTCCATCAACAAGTCGGACCAGCCCATGACGCCGACACCGATGCGGCGCGTTTTGCGGCTCATCTCGGCAATCCGGTCAATGGGGTAGTTGTTCATGTCGATTACGTTGTCCAGCAGATGCACCGAGGTACGCACCACGCGGCTGAGCCGGTCCCAGTCAATGGTCACGTCGTCGTCGTAATAGCGGACCATGCGCGCCAGGTTAATCGAGCCCAGGTTGCAGGACTCGTAGGGCAGCAACGGCTGCTCTCCGCACGGGTTAGTGGACTCGATTTCACCTAGCTGCGGGTTGGGGTTGTCGCGGTTGATGCGGTCGAGGAACACGATGCCAGGGTCGCCGGTCTGCCAGGCAAGTTCGACAATCTGCTGGAAAACGTCCCTGGCGTTGAGGGTTCCCACCACCTGCTGACTGCGGGGGTTTACCAGGTTATAGTCCTGGTTGTTCTTCACCCGCTCCATGAATTCCTCGGTGACGGCCACCGAGATGTTGAAGTTCTGCAAGTGGATGCCGTCTTCTTTGGACCGGATAAACCGCAGGATGTCCGGGTGGTCAACGTTGAGGATGCCCATGTTGGCGCCGCGGCGGGTGCCGCCCTGTTTCACCACGTCGGTGGCGGCGTCGAAGGCGTTGATGAAGCTGACCGGGCCCGAGGCCACGCCGCCGGTGGAACCCACCACGTCGCCCTCCGGCCGCAGCCTGGAGAAGGAAAAGCCGGTGCCGCCGCCGCTCTTGTGAATCAGGGCGGTCTCTTTCACCTTGGAGAAAATGGAGTCGAGGGAGTCGCCCACCGGCAGAACGAAACAGGCCGACAGCTGCTGCAGTTCGCGGCCCGCATTCATCAGCGTGGGTGAGTTGGGCAAAAACTCCAACCGGCGCATCACGTCGTAGAACTCGTCCTCGGCGGCCTGCCGGCCGGCATCAGTGGCCCCGTAGTTGAGGTCGGCTTGCGACAGGTTGTTGGCGACCCGGCGGAACATACCCTCCGGGTCTTCCAGCACGTTTCCTTCCCGGTCTTTGGACAGGTAGCGGCGCTGGAGGACCACCCGGGCATTTTCGGTCAGTTCGTCCGAGCGTTCGTTGATTTGCTGCGCGATGCCGGCCTGAGCCAGCGCCCGGCGAACTTTGCGGCGCGCTTGCTCGGTGGCCGTCCCCAAGCTTTCTTGCGTAGATGTCACTGTCCATCCCCCACTTGACTATCGGATAAGACGTCTGGTTAAAGCGTGGACCCATGCGGCGTCCGCACTGCCGCGAATAACCGGGTTCAGCCGGGTTCTATCACCGTGTTCTATTCAGTTGGATTCCATGGCCGGTTTGACGGCGATGCGGCGGGACCGGGATGCCAGGAACAGGTCCAGGACAACTTCCCGGTGGAAGTACATCACCGGCACCAGCCGGCCGCCGGCCTGCGTTCCCCCGGCGATTTTCAACAACGAGAGGCCGATCAGCACTCCAACCACCGCCGCGCCGGCAATCAGCCCGCCCCGGGACAGGTTCCGGGTCAGCACGCCGAGGAGCGACCCCAGCGGGTTCTGGTGGACCCGGTTGATGACCCCGGACCGCAGACGCAACTGATTGGTGTTCAGCGCGTCGATAACGGCGTCGGCCAGGTCTTTGAAAACCCCGTTGGCCAACGCATGACCGGACACGACCTCCACCGTAAGCAAATCTCCGGAGCAACTGTACCGGCTGACGTTGAAACACTGCCGCAACGACTGCACAATCTCACCCGCATAAGCGGCGGGCCAAGGCTCACACTCCACTTGCACCACGTATTTGAAGGTTTCTGACAAGGCTGTCTCCTTGGACTAAGTATAGGTTTCCCGCAAGTGATTATGTTACGTCCCCGGGCCGTTTACGGTTTGGATTTCTCCACCCGGAAGCCGGATGAGGTTCCGTGGTTGGCCGGTACGGGAAGCCCCTGCCTCCGGGAACGCTGCTTAATGTTGCACTATTTTTCCGGCTGTGTCTTGGGCCAAATGTCAGTAGCGGCAGCGCGAAAGGGGATGGTTGAGAAAAGAGCAGTCCTGCCGGTGCGCTGCATCTTGTGAATCCGGCGCCGTCTCGCAGATGGCCCTTAGTATTCCTCGTCGTATTCCTGATCGTGGGGCGCGGGCATGGCAAGCCAGCAGGTGACGAGGCTGGCGCGCGTTTCGCGGTCCATTTCGTCTTGCAGTTCGGCGAAGGGACCGGCGGGCAAATCGGGTGAGTCCGCGTCCAGGTACAGCGGATAGTCCAGCGGGACCTGCATCCGGTTCAACATGTCGTCAAGGTCGTGGACCCGGTTGTTGTGGTTCAACAGACGGGCGAGAGCGGCGTATTGCACGTTGGTACTCATGGCTGGGTATCTCCTTCAAGCGATCGAGAAAATAGCCCGACAAACAGCCCCGGCCAGCCGTTGGCGTCGGGCTATTCGTCATCATCGAGCGTCGGTTCGGTCTGCCTGATCATTGGCCTGGGTCCCCTCCGGCGCTGCCGCCGAGGTGCGCCCGGCCCTAATTCGGGCAAGGAGAGCTGGGTATCCTCCCTGAGATCCTTCACCGCACGCTCAAAGCTCTCAATGTCTTGAAAGTCCCGGTATACGCTGGCATACCGGATATATGCCACTCGGTCCAGATATTTCAATCGTTCCATGACCATGGCGCCTATGTTCCTGGATGCCACCTCCCCTTGGCCGAGGTTCAGCAATTCCGTCTCGATGTCCTCGACCATCTTTTCGATTACCCGGGATGGGATGGGACGCTTGGCGCAGGCCTTGCGGATCCCGGTTATCAGTTTTTCCCGGTCGAACTCCTCGCGCCGCGAGTCCTGCTTGGCGACCATCATCGCGGCGGAGTGGGCCCGTTCGTAAGTGGTGAACCGCACTCCACACTGGCGGCACTCCCGCCGGCGGCGAATGGCGTTGTCCACCTCTCGGGAGTCGGTTACCCTGGAGTTAGGGTGCCCGCAAGCATGACACCTCATACCCCACACCTTTTCTTAGATAATTTTCAATGTTTTTTAAGAAATACCAAATGTTGTATCGGTGGTGTTCCAAACCACAATTTATGGTAGTTGGATTCTAGGCCGGCGGCGGCGGCGCTGTCAATACGAAAATCTGGAGACTTTCGCGAAATAATGGGATTGCCGGGAATTGCCACGCCGTTGGGAAGGGAAGTCATCCGGGGGCGACAGGCCGGGCGGGATCACGTGCCAGCGAGAATCAAGGCAGGCGGCCGTCAAAGGGAGCAAGCGGCAAGGGGCGCCAAGGGGAAATTAAAGAAGCCGCCCCCAAGTGTGGGGACGGCCTCAAAGCAGGTTCTCGGCGCCTTACGGTTACCTATGGATAATTGGGATTATTCCTTGCAGGCTTCCGAGAATATTACTCTTTATTTGGTACGCTCCAAGATTACCACGGCAGGCGCTGGACCGGCTTTCATTTTCTGGGCGACTTTCGCCCATTTTCCGCACCGCCCAACCCAACCGGCCAGCTTGCCGGCGCCCGCCGCGGCGGCCAGAACCCCTAGCCGGGGTCCCGGCCGCGGGAGTCAGGGTTATCGAAAAAACCCGCGCCTGTTCCCGGAGCTCTTGCGGAGGAAGCTGGGAACATCCATATCGTCCTCGGACTGCGGGGCAACGTCCTGGAGCAGCCGCTGCAACTCCGCCTCGCGCATCTGCTGGGCGTCGTGCATCACTGGGAAAGCCGCCGCGACCATCGTCATCTTGACCTCGTCGTCCAGCCGCGGGTCCCGGCTGGTGCCGAAGATGATGTTCGCATCCGGGTCGGCTACATCTTCAATCACGCGGGCGGCGTCCTGGACTTCCTGCAGGGTGAGGCTGGATCCGCCGGTAATCACGAAGAGGATGCGGCGGGCTCCGTCCATGGCAATGTCCAGCAGGGGACTGCGGGTCGCCATCTTGGCCGCATCGGCGGCCCGGCTCTCGCCCTTGCCCTTGCCAATGGCCATCCAGGCCGGACCGGCGCCGGACAGAATGGTCTTGACGTCGGCGAAGTCAACGTTGATTTCTCCGGGCACGGTCACCACCTCGGCGATGGCCTGAATGCCCTGGTGCAGCACCGAGTCGGCCATTTTCAGGGCGTCTTCCCAGGTAAAGGCCTGGTCCCGCTGGTGGTTGAGTTCGAGCAGGCGGTCGTTGGGGATGGTTATCAAGGTGTCCACATGGTCCTTGAGCCGGGAGATACCCTCCTCGGCGTTCTTGCGGCGCGCGGCCGCCTCAAAGGAGAAGGGCCGGCTGACCACGGCGATGGTCAGGGCACCGCTTTCTTTGGCAATCTGCGCCACGACCGGGGCAGAGCCGGTGCCGGTGCCGCCGCCCATGCCAACGGCCAGGAACACCATGTCCGCGCCTTCGACGGCCGCCTGAATATCGCCCCGAGACTCTTCAGCAGCCTGGCGGCCCAGTTCCGGCTGCGCTCCTGCCCCGAGGCCGCGGGTCAAATTCTGCCCCAAGGCAATGCGGTGGGAGACGTCGCAGCGGAACAGGTGCTGGGCGTCGGTGTTCAGGGCATAGTATTCCACCACCGGCAGTTTTTCCTTATACATGCGGCTCACGGCGTTGCTGCCCCCGCCGCCAATGCCCAAAACCTTGATTATGGGTACGCCCCGGGCAATTTCCGGCATCAGGTTGGACGTCCGTTCGCCGATGTCCCCGTTTGGCTCCCAGGAAGCTGAATTATCCAGTAACATTGCTTGATCCTCCGAACGATTAAATTCCAAGATTCCCAATTCCGATTGCCCTTGGCCAAAGCCGCTTCCGGCAATGCCGGCCGGGTGCCCCCGGCGCGGGCTTCAGCGCCCAACCAACCCTCACCCGACCGCATTTTCCTTGGGCCTGGAGAATCGACGGACCAGAGACCGGGGCCCCTTCAGGGTCTTCTTCTCGCTGTACTCGTAGCTGCGCCGCTCGCCTCCGTGTTTAATGCCCCACAGCAGCGCGCCCACGCTGGCGGAAAAGGACGGCTTGCACAATTGGGAGGGCAAGCCGGAGACCATGTCTGGGCCGGCGATGCGCACCGGTCCGCCCAACACGCCCTCCACCATCTCCTGAAGGCCGGCGATTTCCGAGCTTCCTCCGGTGATAACCAGCCCTCCGGCAGGAAGCCGGGTGAAGCCGGCCTGATTAACCCGCAGCATGACCAGCTTGAGAATCTCCATCATCCGCAGGTTCAACGGTTCGCACACCCCCCGGCGCCTGACCAGACGCGGGGGCTGCCGCTGGAGTCCGGGCACTACCACTTCCTCATCTGTGCCGATCAGTCCGGGCGTTACACAGCCCCACTTGACCTTTACCTCCTCGGCCATGGCGAAAGGCACCCGCAGCGCCACCGCCAAGTCCCGGGTCAGGTGCATCCCGCCCATCGGCAAGACCGTGGAGAAGCAGGGTTGCCCGTGACGATAAACGGACACGTCGGAAGTGCCGGCCCCGATGTCGACCAGGATGGCGCCCGCCTGCCGCTCATCCCCGGTCAGAGTCGCCTCGCCGGAAGCGATTGCATGGGTGACCAGACTGTTGACCGAAATTCTGCCGTTCTTGATGGTCTTGACCGTGTTCTGAACGGCGGCCCCGTCGCCCAGCACGACGTGGGTTTCCAACTGGACTTGGTTGGCCCGGAGCCCGGTGGGGTTGCGCACGCCCGAATGTCCGTCTACGTCGTAGCCCATCGGGATGGCGTGCAGCACCGTCTGGGAGTCTTCCACCGTGGGCAACGTTGACTGGACCAAGCGGTCCAGATTGGCAGAGCTGACTCCTTGTTCCTCCCGGCTCCCGGTCACATTTTCCCTGGTATTCACGGAAGTGATATGGGCGCCGCTGATGGTGGCGTAAACCCCGGTGATGACGCCCGTGCCGGCGTAACGCTGGGAGTCGGCCAGCGAAGCGGCTACCGCCTCTCTGGCTTCGGAGACGCTTTCAATAACTCCCCGCTGGACTCCCCGGGACGGAGTGACGCCGGTGCCCAGCACCTTCAACTCCCCCTCGGGTCCGACCCTGGCCAAGATCGAACAAACCTTATTGGTGCCAATATCGACCGAGCTGTAGTAAATTGCCTTAGCCAACTCAATCCCGTCCTTCAAGCCTGTTCAGCCGTTTGTCTACAAGCTGCCGCGTTCAGACCTTCTAGTTGATGTGATCTAACCCAGGGGCCGTTCAGCGGCCGTTTCCACTCTGGCCCAACCGGCGGCGCCGCCGGGAAGTTTCCCTTAAAGTTCGCATCCAGGTTTCCGGCGCTTTCTCCTCAAACCGGCGCGCGATTCCCTGCGTTTTGTCCGGAGGACCCCGCCCGGGACTCACAGCCGCTCGGCCACGCGCATCCGGGCGCTGCGGCTGCGGGGGTTGTCCGCCACTTCTTCGCCGCTGGGCCGGATGATTCTGCGGTTGACGATTTTCAGTTCCGGCTGGTGTCCGCATACGCACTGGGGCAACTCCGGGGGGCAGATGCACCGGGCCGCATGGCGGGCCAGAGTGTTCTTGACCAGCCGGTCCTCCAGGCTGTGATAGCTGATTACCGCCAGCCGTCCGCCCGGTCTCAGAAGCTGCACCGCTGCCGTCAGCCCCAGGGAAAGGTTGTTCAGTTCGTCGTTGACGGCGATGCGCAGGGCTTGAAATACCCGGGTGGCCGGGTTAACCCGCTGGCTGCGTCCGGCCCTAATGGTCCGGGCGGCCAAAGCGGCCAACTCTCCGGTAGAATTGATGGGCCTTTCCCGTTCTATGGCCCGGGCCATCCGCCGCGCCTGGGGCTCCTCGCCGTATTCTCGAAAGAGCCTGGCCAACTCCGGCTCCTGGTAGTGATTAACAATGTCATAGGCGGTCAGTTCCTGCCCATCGGGGTCGTACCGCATATCCAGCGGCTCGTCCCGCTGGAAGCTGAGCCCGTATCCCGGAGTATCGACCTGCCGGGAGGAGAACCCCAGGTCCAACAGGAACCCGTCAACCCGGTCTATGCCGTGGGCATCGGCCAAGGTCACGGCGTCGGCGTAATTGCCGCCAACCCCGATGAACCGTTCTCCGTAATGGGCCATTCGCTGCCGCGTTCGTGAAAGAGAGCGGGGGTCCAGTTCGATTCCCAACACCACCCCCTGTGGAGCCGACGCCTCAATGATGGCGGAAGCCTGCCCGCCGTCACCCAGGGTACCGTCGCAATACACCCCGCCCTTCAGCACCACCAGTTGCTCCACAGTCTCTTGCAGCAAGACCGGTCGATGGGCAGCATCGAAGTTCATCGGAGCGTCCAAACGAGACCGCCGGACTGCCAGATTAACGTCAACTGCTTCACCGCCGTCGCACCATAGGGCCGCCGCTGCAAGGGACACCATGCCTCTGAACTGGCACCTCGCTCTCAATTCACTGGGGCATCGGGCGCAAAAGAGGGACATTAACCGGCACCCCAAGGCGTAACACAACTGCGACAACCCCTTGCGGGGCCAGACGTCGGGTCATTGGCCGGGGACGCGCCCGATTCTTAATCGATTCGGCTGCCCTCCGTGGGACGGAGGTTTGCCGATGCAGACCGGCGCTGTTCTGAAGCTGGCTTCAGCCAGACCGGCAAATAAGCAAGGGGGGCCGTAAAGCCCTTTCACACACACCCCACCACACATTCAACATAAGCAAGTTACCAATCCGGGCTAAAAAGTGTCAACGAATCTTAATGACGGTTTTAGAGCATTTTAAGAATTTGTTTATTGACCGGGCCAATTCTCGTAACGGCGGCAAATTCGGCCGACATGAAGTTGTTGACTGATTTGGCAGCCGGAAGGTGAGCGTAGGTTTGGAGGATTTCAAGGCGGTCCGCCGCCGGTGTTGCCGGTGTCGTATGACAGATTTCGTGTATCTTTTCTTAAACAATACTTAACGGATTGCCGGGTCCTGGCGGCCCGGCAATCCGCCGCCCGGCATTACAGAACCGGGCCAAAAAGCCGGGCGGGTCTATGCGGAAGTCCCTGGGGAACATCAGGGCGAATGAGGTTGGGGCGCCTGAGAACCAACGGTTTCAGGGACTTGGCAATCATCTCCTTGGCAATCATCCCGCGGATGCCCGGGCTATCGCACGTGGATTTCTGGCCGGTATACCTGAGACACCCTTCTCCCCGCGGGAGAGGGGCCGGGGGTGAGGGCGTTCCCCCTGTGCGACAAAATGGGACCAAACCGCCCCCGCCTTCACGCTCAAATGTCCCAAAATGTCCCGTTTTGTCCCACATTCGCCGTAAATTTCCGTGGCTTAATTCCCGTAGCTTCTTAATGAAGCGCGCCCCGTGACTGCTCCCCCTCAAGACGGCCCGGCCTTCGGGTGGACGGGGGAATTAGACTCAAATATGACAGCCCGGCGCGGCAGTTGCGCCAACTGTCACCCCAAAAGGGATTGTGCTATAATTTTGCCTGTCCGACTTGAGCAATCCTGCATGGGCAGTTGCTTAAAGCGGGTACGCTTGTGACGCTCGCGGAGAATTATTGGTGAAGGTTACCAGAGAATCGGAAACACCCATAGAAGTCACCCTCACTATCGAAATGGATTCCCAGGATGAGGAACCCTTTGTTGACCGTTCCTACCGCCGGACAGTAGGCCGTTTGGCAATCCCCGGTTTCCGCAAAGGGAAGGCCCCACGCTCTATTGTAGAACGGTACGTGGGGCGCGCCGCCCTGCTGCAAGAGGCGCTGGACTTCATGATTCCGGAAACCCTGGACCAGGCGCTCCGGGACGAAGGCTTGCAGGCTTTCGTCGATCCAGAGGTCGAGCTCAACGACATTGAACCCGTCTCTTTCAAGGCCGTGGTGCCCCTTGAGCCCGTGGTGGACCTCGGCGACTACCAGAACCTCCGCGTCGAAAGTCCGCCGGTGGAAGTCACCGACGAACAGATTGACGAGATCATCCAGAGGCTGCAACAAGAGTCCGCCCCCTGGGAACCCGCCGAGCGGCCGGTGCAGTACGGCGACCTGCTGAACCTGATCGTTCGAGGCGTCATTGACGGGGATGAAGTGGTTAATGACGAGGGCGTGGACTACGTGCCCCAAGAGGCCAACGTGCTGCCCTTCCCCGGGTTTGCCCCCTGCCTTGAGGGGATGAGCGAGGGCGAAACCAAAGACTTTACCCTGAACATCCCCGAAGACTACCCCCGGCCCCAGTTTGCCGGAAAGGACTGCGAGTTCCACGTCGAAGTCCTGTCGGTCAAGGAAAAGAAGCTGCCCGAATTGGATGACGAATTCGCCAAAGGCGTCGGCGACGGCTTCGAGACTTTTCAAGCCCTGTTGGACCATGTACGGGAGCGGGTCACCGCAGAAACGGAAGCCGAATCCGTCCGGGAACTGGAAATGAAGAGCCTGGAGGAATTGGTCAGCATCGCCCGCGTTGAGGCATCGGATACCCTCTACCGCCGCGAATTGGACACGATGCAGCAGGAACGGGAGCGGTATCTTCAAAGCCAGCGCATTGACATGAACACTTACCTTCAGATTACGGGCAAGACCGCCGAAGATTACCTGGAGGAGTTGCGGCCCAACGCCAACGAACGGTTGACCCGCTACCTGGTGATGCGAAAACTGTCCCAGGCGGAAGAAATCGAAGTGTCCGATGACGAAGTGCAGGAAGAAATTGATTCGGCGCTGGAATCCGCCGGCGACTCGGCGGAACAGTTGCGGCGCACCCTGGCGTCCGAAGCCGCCCGCGACAACGTTCGGTCTTCACTAATGAACCGCAAGCTGATGCAGCGGCTGCTGGAGATTGTCCAGCCCGGACAGGACGGCGCCGAGGATGAACAACCGGCGGCGGAAGGCGGCAACGAGGAATCTGAGGACGCTGAGGGAGCAGCCACCGCCCAACTTTCCGACGCCCCGCCGGAGGAACCGGCAGAACAGGAACAACCAACCGAAGACCAGCCCGAAGTGTCTTCCCAGGAAAACAAGGAATAACTCAGAGCAAGAAACTGATTAAGGAGCATATTCCCATGTTGAACAACCCCATCGACTCGTCATTGGTTGTTCCGAACTCATCGTTGATGACCCCCGGCAACATAATCCCGATGGTCGTTGAGACCAGCCCCCGGGGCGAGCGGGCCTTCGACATTTACTCGCTGCTGCTCAGGGAGCGGATAATCTTCCTGGGAACCCCAATCATGGACCAGGTCGCCAACACTATAATCGCCCAGTTGCTGTACCTGGAGCGGGAGGACCCGGACAAGGACATCAACATCTACATCAACAGCCCCGGCGGGTCAATCTACGCCGGCATGGCCATCTACGACACCATGCAGTTGGTCAGTTGCAACATCTCCACCATCTGCCTGGGCACTGCGGCCAGCATGGCCACGGTGCTGCTCTCCGGCGGCGCCAAGGGGAAGCGGTACTGCCTGCCCAACTCGACTTTGCACATGCACCAGGCTCAGGGAGGCACCCAGGGCGCTACCGCGGACGTGGGAATTCAATACCGGGAGATGAACCGCCTCCAGGACCGGTTGCAAAACATTCTGTCCGAGAACACCGGCCAGATTCTTGAGAAAATCGTCCAGGACTCGGACCGGGACTTTTACATGACCCCCAACGAGGCCGTCGAGTACGGTCTGGTTGATGAAATCCTGCAAGGCCGCAACGGCAAAGTCTAAAAATACCGGCGCCATACCGTGACCAACACCAGAAGCGGCTCCAAGTTGTCTCACTGTTCTTTCTGCGGCAAGGCCCAGTCCCGTTCCAACCTGGTGGTGGCCGGACGGGGCCAAGCCACGGTCTGCTACGAGTGCATCCGGGTGCTGGGCCAGCTTATCGAGTCGGAGCAGCCCCGTAAACGGCCCCTGTCCGCATCGGAAAAGCCCCTGATTCCCCGGGCCATCTTCGCCAATCTGGACGAGTACGTCATCGGCCAGGACAAGGCCAAGAAAGCCCTTAGCGTCGCGGTCTACAACCACTTCAAACGCGTCCTGAGCGCCTCCACGCCGCAAAACGTGGAGGTGCAGAAGGCCAACATCCTGCTCATCGGGCCCACCGGCTGCGGCAAGACCATGCTGGCCGAGACCCTGGCCCGCACCTTGGATGTGCCCTTCGCCGTGTGCGATGCCACGTCCCTGACCGAGTCCGGCTACGTCGGCGAGGATGTGGAGAATATCCTGCTGCGTCTGATTCAGGCGGCGGACTGGGACATCGCCAAAGCAGAGCGCGGCATCATCTACATTGACGAACTCGACAAAATTGCGCGCAAAGAAGGCATCAACCGCTCCATCACCCGGGACGTTTCCGGTGAGGGCGTACAGCAGGAACTGCTCAAGATAATCGAGGGTTGCATGGCCAACGTTCCGCCGCAGGGCGGGCGCAAGCACCCCCACCAGGAATTTCTCCAGATAAACACCAGGAACACCCTCTTCATCTGCGGCGGCGCGTTCGACGGGCTGGAAGAGATAGTGTCCCGGCGCATCGCTTACCGCGGGTCTCAAATTGGCTTTCTATCAAGCAGCCGATACCGGCCCGACGACGACGGCAACCCGTTGAGCTACGTTACCCCGGAAGATTTGCTGGAGTTCGGGTTTATCCCGGAGATGGTCGGGCGTCTGCCGGTGGTTAGCTGCCTGGAATCCCTGAACCGGGACGACCTGGTGCGGGTGCTGGTAGAACCCAAGAACGCCATCGTCAAGCAGTACCAGTACCTGTTCAGCTACGACAACGTGCGTTTGGAGTTCACCCAGGAAGCACTGATGGCGGCGGCGGACAAGGCGTTGGCCCACCAGACCGGGGCGCGCTGCCTGCGCTACGTCGTGGAAGAGGCGTTGATGGACGTCATGTACGAGCTTCCCTCGCTGGAGAACGTCGTCGAATGCCTGGTGGACCAGGACGCCATTGAAGGCATCGCCTCGCCGGAGTTAATTACCGCCAATGGGGAACGTTTCCGGCTGCCCGCCGCACCTGCAATCCAAAAGTCCGCCTAGCCGCTCTCGGCTCGACTGCTGCTCCCGGGCCAGCCCCTACCCGCAGTCGCATCCTCTACGGCAACCGCGCCGTTACAACAGGCCGTCTTCCCGCATCGCCAGGTTAATCTCCCCGTCCAGGCACCGGGCGGATGATTGGGGCGCCGGATTGCCGTGCTGGTCCAGCAACGCCCCCGGGGCGGGACGCAGTAACCCCCCGGATACTGCCCGCAGCGTCTCCAACAGCAGGTAAGGCTCTCGTTGGTATTCCGCGGCGCGCATCACCTGGAAAAGCGGGAAGTCCTCGCCCTGATCCGCCTTGATTTGCGGCAAGTCCGCCCCATCCAGGTCTGCCCACAAAGGGTCGAATGCCTCACCGCGCAGGGGAACGGTGCAATAGGAAACAACCGGCCCCCGGTCGACTTCCTCAGTAGCCAGGTGAATCATGGCCCCGGTTTGATGGGCCCGGGATCCAATCAGCTCCCAAATCACTTCCTGCCAGGTGCCGATGGGCCCGTCCGGCAGCGCGGGGTGAAGGTTCAGGAAGGGGTAGCGGCGACACATTTCGCCGCTCAGGATCAGCATATAGCCGGCCAACACGCAAATGCCGGTCTCATACTGCTCTATCTGAGCCAGCGCTTCCCGGTCGAACTCATCTCGCAGGACCGCGAAACGGCCTCCCCGTGCCCGGCGAAAATCCGACGATGACAGGGTGACCAAGGGGATACCGTAACCTTCCACCAGCCGGAAGAACTCGTCGGAACCCTCGGCTTCGCCGGGCCGGCGGTTGCAGAAAACGGACCGGATGCGGGCGTCCAGCTTGCCCCGCAGGATATGGTCTTGCACGAACCGCAGCAGGCCGCGGGAACCCGGTCCTCTGCCAGAGGAAAACCAGCCGATGTTCAACACCCTAGCCGCCGGCCTCGTCGTCCCATTCAGGATCGTCGGAATCGCCCGCATCCGTGTAGGCTTCCTGAAGCTGGGTAATCCTGAGCTGAGTCTCATTGAGCAGCCGGTTACAGCGCTGCGCCAACGCCATGCCCCGCTCGTAAACCGAGACGGCTTCGGCGAGAGGAAGCCCGCCGGCTTCCAACTGCTCCGCTGTCTCGCCCAAGAGCCGGAAGGATTCCTCGAAACTCAAGGATTCCAGCTCGGCGTTAAGGTCGGGGGTTTCCGGCGTAGTCATTAAGGTCAACATCCTCAGAACAATTGCAGGTTGAGTTCGAGCCTTCCAGGAAGGGGCGCCGGATAGAAGCGGACGCCTGCCGTTAGTCTTTCTTCCGGCTAGTAGTCCAACAGCTTTGAAATGATGGCATAAACGCCCTCACCCTAACCCTCTCCCAGAGGGAGAGGGAACTATTGAATGAAAGACCCTGGGCAGTCACGCCAATCTCAGCATCCCATCAATTCAACAATGTTGGACTACCAGGCCGTTGGCGCCCGGAAGGGTGGGTCAAAACAAACGCTCCGTTGCCGGGGAAGACGGGGTGGGCTTGCGCTTGCGCCGTCCGTTCTTGGGTTCCGGGGCGGCGTTGTTGACCTCCGGGGCGACGACTCCATCAACGACAGGACCGCTCGAAACCGGGCCGGCCACGGCGGGAAACTCGCCGTCGGCAACGGTAATGGACAGCCCGCTGCCGGGTGTGGCTTGCCCGGCGCTGGTCACCACGGAGTTGTCGGCGGCGCTCAGGACCACGGCGAACCCCCGGCGCATGGTGGCCGCGGGATTCAGCGCCCGCACCTGTCCTTCCAGGCCGGATACACGAAGCCGGTCCAGCTTCAGCCGGTTGGCTAAAGCGCTGTGGCCTGAACGATCCAAGTCATCGATTCGCCTGCGCCAGGTCTCCCAGTCCGGCAGGCCCTGGTCAATGCGGTTCTTCAGGCGGGCCACACCGTCGCTCCTCCGGGTCAGTTCGTGAGCAAGAAAACGGCGGCAGCGGTCCAACTCGTCGGAAAGCGCCTGGGCTAGAGCGAACCGGTCAGGGACCACCATTTCAGCGGCCGCCGACGGGGTGGGGGCGCGAACGTCGGCCACCAGGTCGGAAATGGTGTGGTCGGTTTCGTGTCCAACGGCGCTGACCACCGGAATGCGGCTGGCGTAAATCGCCCTGGCCACGGCTTCTTCGTTGAAGGGCCACAGTTCTTCCAACGAGCCGCCGCCCCGGGCCACGATCAAGACGTCGGCCCGCCCATCCCGGTTCAACGCTTCGATGGCGGACACAATGTTGGGCGCGGCGGCGGCTCCCTGGACCTGGGTGGCCGACAAGACCAACTCAGCCAGCGGGTAACGCCTTCGGAAGACGTTCTGAATGTCGTGGAACACCGCCCCGGCCGACGAAGTCACCACGCCGACGACACGGGGAAACTGGGGCAGCGGCCGCTTGCGTGATTCCTCGAACAGCCCTTCTTCCCGCAGCCGAATTTTCAGCCGTTCCAACTCCAAAGCCAACTCGCCGACCCCTTCCGGCATGGCCAGGTCCACCATGAAATCGGTGGAGCCGCGGGGTTCGTAGAAGCTGAGATGCCCGTGAGTGGATACCGACCCGCCGTTGGCCAGCAGGTTGGCGCCGGTCTGCCCCTTAAACATCACGCAGTTCAGCACACCCTGGCCGTCTTTCAGGGTGAAGTAGGAATGTCCGGCGCCGGACACGCGCAGGTTGGACACCTCGCCCAGCACGTACAGGTCGGACAGAAAGGGGTCGGCTTCCAGCGATTGGCGCAGGTAGGCCGTTACCTGGCTGACGGTGTAAACGGCCACGGGTTAGCTGACCCGCTCGGTGTACTCCCCGGTGCGGGTGTCCACACGGACGACGGTGCCGGGGGTGATGAACATGGGAACGTTGATGCGCAGGCCGGTTTCCAGCGTGGCCGGCTTGTTCCCGCCCTGGGCTGTGTCGCCGCGGAAGGCGGGCGGCGTTTCCACCACCGACAGTTCGACATGGGTGGGGAAGTTGACGTTGATGGGAGAACCCTTGTAGAACACCATCTCGACAATCGTGTTCTCCTTCAGATAATCCAGCGCGCTGCCCAACTGCTCCTTGTTCAGGTCGTACTGCTCGAAACTCTCCTGGTCGAGGAAATAATGGTAACTGCCGTCGGTGTACAGGTATTGGGTCTGCCGGTTGTCGATTTCGGCGACGGTGAAGTTGGTGTCGTAGCGCTGAAATGTGCGCTCGACCACGGCCCCGGACAGCAGGTTCTTCATCTTAATGCGGGTAACCGGGGCGCGCTGCTGCATCTTGTGCCGCTCATAGTCCATAACCTGCCAGGGCTGGCTGTCCAACTCGATAACCATACCCCGGTTCAAGTCTCCAAAGTTGATGCTCATGTCGCCCCTTCTCCCAACGTGTGCCAATGCACAACAAGTTGCTTTACTCTGATTCGGCTATATTACTTAAATCGCGAGCACTCCGGGTAAAACACCAGTTTTGAGCCTCGACTAAATTCATTATTCATTATAATTCTAGGGAACCTCTGAATAAGTTGTTGGATTGCCCCAGACCACGCCTTAGTTAAGCACGATTCCAACAGAGGATCGTCGTCGTTTCCGACTTGTTCAGAGGATTCCTAGATTCGCCCATTTCACTATACGTAATACTACCTCATAAACGCCATATATAGCTAAAAGCGTAAGAACTGCAACGACAGTTACCAATACCGTGGTGCCAATGGTTTTCAGCATTTTGCGATCTCTGATACCACCAAACTGTGGTGGCGTTTCTTTCCGGGCAATTGGTCACTCAGGGGTTTCTGGGTTGTAGCGGAAATAGATATGGTGTCGCCATAATCCATTGTCAAGGTAAGATAGCTATGAATCTCCTCCGAGGCCAACATTTTTCTTACATTCTTCGCAGGTTACTTTTCTGCGGTCCTCAGTTATACAAAAGGGAGGTTGTCCCAAGGTCCACTCCAATCTACAAACGGTTTGCCCCGGCCGCATGGGAGGATTCAAAGACCCAGAACCCTGGAGTTCTCTTGGGAGAACTGCGAGCCTGTGTACCAGATTAGATTCCATAACACCCTCTAACGTGTTTCGTTGGCAGAAAGGGGGACCCAAACGTACTGCCATCCCCGATCGATTCCGTCAGCCCGTAGTGTACTTTACCAAGGGCCGTAACGCCAGCGGATTTTCCCGGACGGCCGGGCGCCGGTTCAGGACGATGCTTGGTCCTGGATGATACCGGCCATGACCTCGACCGCGGCGGTGTAGCTGCGCCAGCCGAACCCGGCAATCTGTCCCCGCGCGGTGTCGGCGATGACCGAGTGGCGGCGCCACTCTTCCCGGGCGTGGATGTTGCCCAAGTGGACTTCAACCACCGGCACGGCGGCGTCAATGAGGGCGTCCTTCAGCGAGTAACCGTAGTGGGTCAACGCACCGGGGTTGATGATGATTCCGGCGATTTGGCCCCAATTCTGCTGGATGCAGTCAATGAGGGCGCCTTCGCTGTTGGACTGGAAGAACGCCACGTCCATGCCCAGCGAGTCGGCCCGCGTCTGGACTTCCCCGTTTACTTCTTCCAGGGTTTTCGTGCCGTAAATGCCGGGGTTGCGCCGGCCCAGAAAGTTGATGTTGGGTCCGTTGAGGACCAGGATTCGGGTCATGGCGACGTTTTCCGGTCAATCATGGCAAGGGTTTGGAGCAACGGCACGGCACGGCAGAATCAGGCCCGCTCCCCGTTGTCTGACTGAGATGCCAGGGGGTGACAGTTGAGGTAGGCGTTCCGGGCTTCCTGCTTGGTGATATGGGTGTAAATCTGGGTGGTGGTGGGGCTGGAATGTCCCAAAAGCTCCTGGATCACGCGCAGATCGGCGTCGCCCTCCAGCATGTGGCTGGCGAAGGTATGGCGCAGCGTGTGGGTATGCACACCATCGCGCAACCCGGCACTGGCCGCGTACCGCCGCACCAGGTTTTCAAAGGACCGGCGGGACAGGCGCTGACCGTATCGGTTGAGGAACAGGGCCGTGGTTGAGCCGTCAACCAGCTTGGGCCGGGCGTCCCGCAGGTACTCCTGCAACGCTTCTTCCGTGGGGTTGCCGAACAGCACCCAACGCTCCTTGGAACCTTTTCCCCGCACCAGGATTTCTTTGGCGGAAAATTTCACGTCCGGCAAATCAATGCCCTGAATCTCCGCCAGACGGACGCCGCAGGAATACAGCACTTCCAGGATGGCCTTGTCCCGAATCCCATAAATGTCCGAAGTGTCCGGGGTTTCCAGCAATCGGGACACTTCCTGGTGGCCGAGGAAAATGGGCAGGGGTTTCTCGACCTTGACCTGAAAGGTGCGGCCGGTGGGGATGGGGCTGGAGCGGAACCAGCCCTCTTGCACCAGGAACTTGTAAAAGGAGCGCAGGGCGGTCAGTTTGCGGGTGATGCTGACCCGGGCGTAGCCCTCCCGTCCACCCTTGGCAGAGGTTGCCAACCAGGCCAGATATCCGCGAATCATCTGCCGGTCCATGTCCCGCGGGTCCAGCTTCTCCAAGGCCAGATACAGCCGGAAGGAACCCAGGTCGCCGCAATAGATGCGCAGCGTGTTTTCGGACAAGCCCCGCTGTCCCCGCAGGTAAAGCTGGTACTTTTCCAGCAGCGCGGCGAACTCGTCCGGGTCCGGGCCGTGGGACGCTTCCGGAGAATCCGCACCGGACGGCAACAGCGGTTCCAAGCCGGCGCCGTCCTGAGAAACGCCCTGGGATTGGGATTCCCAACTGTCGGCCGTCAACTGCTCAGTCGCCAACGGATGCCAACTCCTTTTCCGGCGCCGGCGCCGGTTCTTCGGGCGTCCCCTTCCAGGCGCACACGGTACAGGACAGGCCGTTCTGCGCCTCTTCCACCATCATCCCGCTGCAATCCGGGCACGGGGCAGGCACCGGACGCTGGTTGAGAATCAGGTCGCATTCCGGGTACTTGGAACAACCGTAGAAGGGACGGCGACGGCCCCGGGACTTGCGCTCCACGATGTCACCGGCGCACTTGGGGCAGGCCACGCCGACCTTGTTCAGGATGGGCTTGGTGGTGCGGCAATCAGGGAACCCGGTGCAGGCGATGAACTTGCCGAACCGGCCCGTCTTGATGACCATTGGCTTGCCGCAGTTGTCACAAATCTCGTCGGTTTCCTCTTCGATCTTCACCCGGGGCATATTTTCCTGCGCCATCTCCAGCGCCTTCTCGAAGGGGCCGTAGAACTCCCGCAGCATGGGCACCCATTCCCGGTCGCCCTGGGAAACCTCGTCCAGCTCGTCTTCCATGCGGGCCGTGAAGTCCGGGTCCATGATGTTGGTGAAGTACTGGGTCAACAGGTCGGCGACCGTGTTGCCCAGAGTGGTCGGCTGCAACCGATTCTGCTCCTTTTCCACGTAGTTCCGGTCGAGAAGGGTGCCAATCGTCGGGGCGTAGGTGCTGGGGCGGCCAATGCCCTTCTCCTCCATTGCCTTAATCAGGGTTGCCTCGGTGTACCGGGGCGGCGGCTGGGTAAAGTGCTGCAAAGGTTCCACCCCATCGCAGGTCAGCGCATCACCGCCGGCCATCGCCGGAAGCAGCCGGCGGTTCTCGTCTTCCTCACCGTCGTCCCTGCTTTCCAGGTAGAGTGTACGGAATCCGGCGAAAACCAGCACCGAGCCGGTGGCGCGGAAAATGTAGACATTTGATGATTTCGCGCAGGCGGCTTCAATATCGACCGTGGTGGCCTCGGAGCGGGCGTCGGCCATCTGGCTGGACAGCATCCTGGCCCAGATGAGGCTGTACAGCCGGAACTGGTCACTGCTCAGCGAAGCCTTCAAGGATTCGGGGTCCCGCCGGATGCCGGTGGGACGAATGGCTTCGTGGGCTTCCTGCGCCCCCTTGGACTTGGTGGTATAAACCCGGGACTTATCGGGCAGGAAGTCCTTCCCGTAGCGTTCGCGAATGTAGGCGCGGGTCTCGTCCAGGGCCACCTGCGCCACCTGGGTCGAGTCGGTACGCATATAGGTAATCAGCCCTACGGAACCCTCCCCGGCCACGTTGATCCCCTCGTACAACTGCTGGGCGACAATCATGGTGCGCTGGGCGGTAAAGCGCAGCTTGCGCCCGGCTTCCTGCTGCATGGTGCTGGTGATGAAAGGAGCGGAAGGCCGCTGCCGGACATTCCGTTTCTTGACCTCGGCCACCGCGTAGGCCGCGCCCTCAAGCTCGGCCTCGTACTGCCTGGCCTCGTCTTCCTGCGCGATATTGATGCGGTTACGCTGTCCCTTGCGGGAACGGAGCGTCGCGGTGAACATCCCCGGCCGGTCGGCGGTGTCCTCGGTCCTGTACAAGTGGGCGTCGATGGTCCACGACTCGACGGGGAGGAAAGCCTCAATTTCCCGTTCCCGGTCAGTGACCATGCGCAAGGACACCGACTGCACCCGGCCGGCGGAAAGCCCCCGCTGGACCCGGCGCCACAGGAGCGGGCTGATTTGGTAGCCGACCAGCCGATCCAGGATGCGCCGGGCCTGCTGGGCGTTGACCAGCCGCATATCGATCTCGCGGGGGTGCTCAAAGGCTTCTTCCACGGCCTGCTTGGTGATTTCGTGGAAGACCACCCGCTTGGGCGGAACGGCGTTCTTGTCCCACCCGGCAGCAGTCTGTATGTGCCAGGAAATGGCCTCGCCTTCCCGGTCCGGGTCGGTGGCCAGGTAGATGTTGGATGCCCCGGCACCCGCTTTCTTCATTGCGGTCACCAGGGTCTGCTTGTCCTTCATCGTCACGTATGAAGGCTCGAAGCTCTGCTCAACATCGACGCCGATTTTGCCCTTGGGCAGGTCCCGCACATGGCCCTGGGAAGCGGTGACCACGTACTTGCTGCCCAGAATCTGCCCCACGGTGCGGGCTTTGGCCGGGGATTCGACAATCACCAACTGCTTGCCGGCGGCACTGGGCAGGGCGACCTTGCGCGAGGCCCCAGTCTTGGCCTGGGTGGTCTTGCCCTTTCCGGTCTTGCTGGCCGCAGCTTTGGCGGCCGCCGCCTTCGCGCCGGTGGTTTTGGCTCCGGCAGCTTTGGCAGTCGTAGTCTTGCGCTTGGCAGCCGCGGCCTTGGCCGGCGGCTGGCTTTCGTTTTTAGTTGCCATATTCATTAACCATGTTCTGGATACCAGCTTGCTGGAAAACGCCGGGTTGCCTCAGGATTAGACGGCGATGGACGGGACCGGCTGAGTGATTATAACGTAGTGCATACAGCCGACCTGCCGGACCGTTCCCTTCAACTCCAGCATGGTAAGCAGGCTGCTGACCTTGCTGATGGGAAGCTCGGATTTTCGCCGGATGTCATCAATGTGCAGGGGTTCATGGTCCAATTGACCCAACACCTGCGCCTCTTCATCCGAAACCGCCGCAGCCGAAACGCTCGAAGTAGAGACGGGCGCCGGTTCATTTTCCGGTAAGGGCGCCGGGTCCGGTTCGGGGGCCGGGGCCAGCCGCATCTCGATCTGCCGGGTCACGGCGCCCAGGTTCAACTCCTCCAACACGTCGTTGGCGTTCCCTACCAGTTTAGCACCTTCCTTGATAAGGCGGTTGGTGAGCCGGCTGGCCGGGGAAAATATGCTGCCGGGTACACAGAAGACCTCCCGGTCCTGTTCAAGAGCATGATAAACCGTCCAGCGGGCCCCGCTGGCCTCGCCGGCTTCCACCACCAGCGTTCCCAGGCTGATGCCGCTGATTAGCCGGTTGCGGCGGGGAAAACTGCGGGAATCGGGCCGGATTCCCAAGGGCACCTCGCTGAACAGCGCGCCGGACTCTTCAATTCTGCGGGACAGCCCGGCGTGTTCCTTGGGGTAAACGATGTCCAATCCGCCGGCCACCACCGCAATGGTGCGTTGTCCCATGTCCAGGGCTGCGCGGTGGGAGATGCCGTCAATGCCCAGGGCAAGGCCGCTGGCAATGGTGATTCCGGCCCTCGCAAGCTCGGCGGACAGGTTGGCGGCGGCTTCCCGGCCGTAGCTCGTGGGGTTGCGGGTACCCACTATCGCCACGGACCGCTCGTCCTCGGGATCCAACTGTCCTTTGACGTAGAGCACCGGCGGCGGGTCGCTAATCTCCTTCAACCGGGCCGGGTATCTGGGGTCATGCCAGTTCAGCGCAATGACGCCGGCCCGTTCCAGCGCGGCCATCTCGTCGTCTGGAGACACAAGCTCGCGGGCAGCGATGAACTTCCGGGCTACCCGGTCTTCAATCCCGGCAGCCTTTACCTCGCCCAGCGTTGCCCGCCAGACGTTTTCCGCCGGGCCGAAGCGCTTTTCGAGACGGCGGCACCTTACGGCGCCCAGCAACCGGGTGCGGCTAAGGGCCACCCAATACTTCATTTGATGCGGGTTTGCCTGTTGTGGGTTTGCTTCTTGCATGTTGGCGATAATAGCACACCCTCTAAAACCCTAACAATGGAGCAAATGACAGTAACCCGCATTTTGCCCTGGTTTTTCCATCGGAATTCCCCGTTGGCGCCAACCGGACCGGGGGCTTTTTGCCGCTGCCCCGGCGCCAGTGTCTTTTAATTGTCCAAGAAAACCGTTGGGTAAACGGGACACGTTGGGGGATGAATCCCCCAACCCCCCTGAGTTCAGGGGTTTGTTATGGTTGGCAGACATGCCGGATTATTCACCGTGAACGGATTATCCAGCGGCTACCGAGAATTAAAAGACCCTGGCCCCGGCGCGGTAACTGTTCAGACTTGAGGGGATCCGAATGTCTGACCGCCGAGAATTGGCGGGTTCATTCCTGTTGTTGACGCTCAGGCTGGCGGTTTGCGAACGACTCTCGGTCAATTGGACTCACCAAGTCTGAACAGTTACCCGGCGCGCGTTGCGCTTGCCACCTTGCAGGGGGTATGGTAGGCTGGCTGGCAAGAATCGTACTCCACGCGGCGGCAAAACGCCCGAAATGAGACGGCACAACCATGAGATGCGACATTTGTTTGAAGGCGGGCATGAGCGGCAACAACGTCAGCCACTCCAACCGCCACACTAAGACCCGGTTTAAGGCCAACGTCCACAAGCAGACCCTGCTCATTAAGGGCAAGGTCCAGCGGGTCAAGATATGCACCCGCTGCCTGCGCACCCTGAGCAAACCGCCCCGGGCCAGGAAGTCCTCGGCGGCGACGGCCTAGACCTTTCCTCTACCGAATCAGCCCCGGTTTCAGGAGTCCGGAGCCAACCCGCGGATGCTGTCCCGCATTCGGGTCATGGCTTGGGCGACGGTTTCCTGCCGGTTGAATATAGCTGTGCCCGCAACCAGGATGGTCGAGCCGGCGCGCACCGCGTCTTGAGCCGTTTCGTCGGCCTTGACGCCACCGTCCACCTCGATTCGGGCGGAGTACCCGTTTTCCTCGATAATCCGCCGCAGCCGCCTGACCTTCCCCATCGTTGCCGGGATGAACGCCTGCCCGCCAAAGCCGGGGTTGACGGTCATCACCAGCACTATGTCCACGAAGGGCAGCACTTCCTCCACTGCCGAAACCGGCGTGCCGGGGTTGACGGCCACCCCAACCTGCTGTCCACCGCCCTTAATCAAGTACACCGTGCGGTGCAGGTGGTTGCAGGCTTCGGCGTGGACCAGGATCTGGTCGGTAGGCGACTTTACCAGCCCCGGCAGCAGGTAATCCGGCTCCCGCACCATCAGGTGGATGTTCAGGGGCAGGCCGGTGGACTGCCGCACCGCGTCAACCACTACCTCACCAAAGGAGATGTTGGGGACGAACTGGCCGTCCATGACATCGACATGAATCAGGTCCGCGCCTGCTTCGTCGGCCTCCCGCACCTGCTCGCCCAACCGGGAAAAGTCGGCCGCCAGCAGGGACGGGGCAATCTGGATGTGAGTGTCATGGGTTTCAGCCGTCATTGACGCTGCCGTCCTGCGGGTTGGAACTCAAAATTTCTCTGGCCTGCCGCAGACTCTCGGCCACCCGATTGGGAGCCGTGCCGCCCGGATTGTCGCGGGCCGCCACCGAAGACGCAGCGGTAATCTGGTAAACGTCGTCCCCGAAGAATGGCGAGAACTCCAGGTACTTTGCCATCGGCAAAGTCTGAAGGTCGGCGCCGTTGTCTTCGCAGTACCGGCACAGCCGGCGCATGACGCCGTGGGCTTCCCGGAAGGGAATGCCCTTGCCCACCAAGTAGTCCGCCAAATCCGTGGCCAGCATATAACTTTCGCCGGACACCTCGGCGACCCGGTCTTCATTCAGCGTGACGCCGGGCAGCATTCCCTGGAACACATGGAGCGTCGCCAGCAGGGTGTCCACGGTATCGAAGAAGCCTTCTTTGTCTTCCTGAAGGTCCCGGTTGTAGGTCAGGGGCAGCCCCTTCATCACGGTGAGCAGGCCGACGAGATGGCCGTAGACCCGTCCGGTCTTACCCCTGGCGATTTCGGCGAAGTCCGGGTTGCGCTTCTGGGGCATGATGCTGCTGCCGGTGGTGAACTCCTCGGCCAGGCTGATGAACCCGAACTCCCGGCTGGACCACAGCACGATTTCCTCGGACAGGCGGGACAGGTGCATCATGCAGGTGGCGGCGGCGGCCTGAAACTCCAGCAGGAAATCACGGTCCGATACCGCGTCCATGCTGTTGGCGCTAACCTCGCCGAACCCCAGTTCTTCGGCGAGGAAGTGTCGGTCAGTGGGATAGGGGACGCCGGCCAGGGCGCCGCTGCCCAACGGCAGCACGTCGGCCCGGCGGCGGCAGTCCTGGAACCTGCCGATGTCCCGTTGCAGCATTTGGAAGTAGGCCAGCAGGTGGTGGGCGAACATCACCGGCTGCGCCCGTTGCAGGTGGGTGTATCCGGGAATAATCGCGCCGGCGTAGCGGGATGCCAACTCCACCAGGGACTGCTGCACACCCCGCAGGGCAGTCGTGGTATCGTCGATGATTTCTCTGGTATAGAGCCGCAGGTCGAGGGCAATCTGGTCGTTGCGGGAGCGGCCGGTGTGGAGACGCCCGGCCACCGGGCCGATTAGCTGGGACAACCGGGTCTCGATGTTCATGTGCAGGTCTTCCAGGTCCGCGTCCCAGGGGAAGGCGCCGGCTTCAATCTCAGCGCGCACGGTTTCGAGTCCCGCCAGGATTTGCCCGGCGTCGCTTTCGCCGATAATGCACTGGCGGGCCAACATACGGACATGGGCCGTTGAGCCGGCTATGTCCTGCCGGTACAGCCGCCGGTCGTAGTGAATCGAGACGGTGTAATCCCGGTATTTGCTCATGGGTTATGCCGGAAGGAGGTCTGGGACAATCACCAGGTCACCGGGACCGGAAGCCCTGCTCGGCCAGCCACAGGAAATAGGCCCGGTTGGCCGTGCCGGCCTGGAAAAGCGCCTCGTCGTACTCGTCGAAAAGCCCTTCCGGGTAGTCCATTGTACACTTGCCTAGCTGCGCTTCCAAAACGGATTGCAATATCTTGACGCGCCGCTGTTCGGCCTCGACCCATGCTTGACCCAACCGGCGGTGCTCTTCCACCGGGTTCCTGGTTTCAGAGACCATAATCGCCCCCTCGATTTGCTCCAACTATCACGTTCCCGGGCGTTGCGCTGCTACTTCGTGGGCCACAGGTACTCGTAGCTGGCTGACAGGTTTGCAAAAACTTCCTGGTGAGGCGGGATTTCCATGATGGCCTGCCCGGCATATCCCTTGGCGTCCAGCACATCGCGCATCGCGCCGCAGTCCAGGTCGCCGGTATCCACCGTGGGGTGGGCGTCGCCGTTGCGGGCCTGCTTGAAGTGGACAATTTTAATCATGTCCAAGGGCAGCCCATCCAGTTCGGCCACCGGGTCGGTGTCGGGGAACCGGCGCAACTGGTTGGTGGGGTCAGGACAAAGGCCCAGGTACTGCCCTTCCTCCGGCGACAGCCGTGAGCGCACTTCGTTGACCAGCATGGCCATGCTGGAAAGAGGCTGGCCGGAGTTCTCCATGGACAGAATCACACCCTGACTGGCCGCTTCCCGGGTCAACTCGACCAGACCCCAAGCCGTCTCGGGAACGTCATCGGGAGTTTGCCAAGCGTCTCCGGTGGCGCCGGGGTCCACAGTCCGAAGGTGCGGGCTGTCTCCGCCGACCATCTTAGCCCCGGCGAGCGCGGCCTGAAAGAGACCGCCCTTGGCGTCGATGTGCCGGGTCAGGCAAGGCATGGCCATTGCCAGGTCAAAGGTCAGTTGGGAGAACTGGTCCACCAACGCCCGCATCTTGGGGAAAACCGGCCGCCAGTCGTCGCCTTCACCGGTCTCGTAGTCCCCCAGGCAGGTCTGGCGCAATTCGACGTGCTCCGCGCCCTCGCTCCGGGCCTGTTCTACCAATTCCGAAAGGTCCTGGTCCATCAACTGGAGCCGCCATGAGTTGGAAATCGCGCCCCGTATCATTGCGTTACCTCTTCAATTCAGATAGCTCAGGGTGAATATACTCCCCTTTTGTCTCAGCGTTCAACCGGGGAGACGTGGGAAGGTCAGGTTTCCCCCTGCCTGCGCCGCAGTTCCTCTTCCAGTTGGCGTATCCTGGCTTCGGCGTTCAGCCGGGCCGCCCGCTCGGTATGGGCCGCTTCCTCGGCAGCCAGCCGTGCTGCCTTCTCACGTGGCAAGTTGCGGATGTATTCGCCAGTTTCCCGGTAGTAGAAGGTCAGCATCTCATCTTGCCAGCACAGGCTGAGGCGCAGGATGGGACTGTACCCCTTGAGGATGCCGTCGGGTTCGGTGGTGAGTTCGAGGGGTTGGTAGACCCCGTCCACCAACTGTTCGCCGGCCAGCGGCTGCCCATAGAAATCGCCGCCGGTGCGGTCGAACCGCCAGTATTCGGCGACGCCGATCTGGGCGTAGGTCCGGCGTTTGCCGACCAGGTCGTTGACCGCAGTGCTCACCGACCCCACCTCCAGCACAAAGTCGGGTGGTTTGCCCACTTCCCAAGGGAGGTAGAGCCGCCGGCGCTCAATGGCGAGCGCGTCAACGCCGAAGGCGGCGTAGAAGTCGGGGCCAACGCGGACGTTCAGGTTGGCGGGGTCGTAGCAGATAAACGTGTTGCTGCTGCGAAAGACGTCTTCCGACGGGTGCAGGCTGGTGATGTGCATATCCAGGATATGGAGAATCTCTTGCAGAACGGGGTATTGATACATGGCGTCCGGCAGCGGCTCCGGCTCGTCGGGATTGAAGGAAAGGCTGTCATAGTCAATTTCGGTCAGGATACGGTATGCGAGCTTGGTCGTCATTATGCGCTCCGCCTCCGTAAGTCTGATTGTGCGGGGATGATAACATGGACGGGCCTGTCTCGGTTACAACGGTTTGGGCGAAGACCGTAAGGAATGGACACCCGCTACCGCCGGGTGGATTTTTGTTAGAATGGGTGTGTCGAACCAATGCCGGGTTATCGCTGAGTAAACCCAGGAGGAGCACAATGTCCAACGAGCTTTACCAACAGAAATGCACCGCTTGCCGACGGGACTCTCCCCACGTCACCGACGAGGAAATCAGCCAACTGAAACCGGCAATTCCCGAATGGGAGATGCTGGACGACGCCGGAATCCCCAAGCTGGACCGGGCGTTCAAGTTCCGCAACTTCCAGCAGGCGCTGGACTTCACCGCAGCCATCGGGGAACTTGCCGAGAGCGAGGGCCACCACCCGAAAATCGTAACCGAGTGGGGACGGGTTGGCGTGACCTGGTGGACCCACAAAATCCGCAACCTGCACCAGAACGACTTCATCATGGCCGCCAAGACCGACCAGCTTTACGGGCAGCACGCCGGGGAAGCGTTGGCATCCCCGGCATAAACCTTCCACCGCTGAGCCTGGCCCTTCGGCCCGGCTCAGGACGGTGGGGTTTTGACGATCCGTTATGAGTTAAGGCAGCGCCAAGCCAGCGAGTCAAGGTTGAACCGGACACGGCGGAAGCCTTCGGCGTGGTCCAAGCCCGCCGCCTCTCCCTGCTTGGCGGTGCCGTTCTGTATGCGCTCCAATCGTATATCCTGGGAGCGGCCGCGCATTTGGCTGGCGTGGGCGCTCAGGGAGTCGGACTTGGCTTCCAGGTAGCCGTCAACCTCCACGTAAACGTCCGGGCTTTCCGTGCTCCACAGGAAGGCTTCCGGCACCCGGTGCGGTGGCAGGCCCTCTTCCTCTATGTGCTCCGGGAAGTGCAGGTAGCTCCAAGCGTAGGAACCGGCGGCGTCCAGGGCAACCTGACCGCTCATCCGGTGGTCCCGGTGGGTGTGGCTGACGCTGCGGTAGGGGTCGATGCAGAACATGATGTCCGGCCGGTGGCGGCGAATTTCGCGCACCACCTTGCCGCGAAACTCCATGTTGTTCTCCAGGGTGCCGTCGGGGTAGGCCAGGAACACCACGTCCTTGACGCCCAGCACTGCCGAGGCGTTGCGCTGCTCCTGCTCCCGAATCTCCGCCAGAGCGGTGGGCGACATCTCCCGGTCCGAGGTGCCCTTGTCGCCGTTGGTACACATCAGCACCACCACCTCGGTTCCGGCTTCGGCAATCCACTTGGCCATGGTGGCGCCGCAACCCCCTTCCGCATCGTCGGGATGGGGCGTGACGACCAACATTCGCCGGGGTGGATCGGTAATTATTTCCATTCGGGCGTTATGTCTCCTGAAAATTTGGCTTGGGCGGCTCCGGCTTAAAGGTGGAACACCACCATCTTTAGCTCGGTCATCTCTTGAACAGCGTAGCCTGGGCCTTCCTTGCCCATGCCGCTGTCCTTGAGCCCGCCGTAGGGCATCAGGTCGGCCCGCCATTGGGGCGAGGAGTTGATGTGCAGGTTGCCGGATTGGACTTCCCTGGCGAAGCGCATCGCCCAATCGACGTTCTGCGTGAAGATGCCGGCAGACAGTCCGAACCGGCTGTCGTTGGCCATCGCAATGGCTTCGTCGATGTTGCTGAAGGCGCTGACCGCAACGGCCGGGCCGAAAAGCTCTTCCCGGGAAACGCGCATATCCGCCTGCACGTCGGCCACCACCGTCGGGGCGTGGAGGGTGCCCTCCCGGTCGCCGCCGGCGACGACGCGGGCGCCCTGTCCCACCGCCTCGGCAATCCACTCGTGGACCCGGGCCGCGTCGGATTCGCGAATCATCGGCCCCATCTTGATGGTCTCGTCCAACGGGTTGCCGGCGATGAAGGCGTTGGTGGGCGCAACCAGGGCGTCCAAGAAGTCGGCGTAGACGTCCCGGTCGGCGAACACCCTCTGGGTGGAGATACACACCTGCCCGGCGTTGGCAAAACCGCTGGCCACCGTCGCCGCCGCCACCTTCTCGATGTCGGCGTCGGACATGACGATTAGCGGGCTGTTGGAGCCAAGCTCCATGGTGACCTTCTTGATGCCAGCGTTGCGGCAAATCTGGTCGCCCACTTCCATGCTGCCGGTGAAGGTGATTTTGCGGACGCGGGGGTCTCCGGTAAGGGCGTCGCCGATTTCCGCCCCGGAGCCGGTCACGGTCTGGATGGCCTCTTCGGGAAGGCCGGCGTCCAGCAGGATTTCGGTGAGTTTCAGGCCCGACAACGGCGTGTCGCCGGCGGGTTTAAGCACAACGGCGTTGCCGGCGGCCAGGGCCGGGCCAACCTTGTGGCAGACCAGGTTCAGGGGGAAGTTGAACGGGGCAATGGCGGCAACCACGCCCACCGGGACGCGGATGGTAAACCCGAACTGGCTGGTTATGCCCGGCGCGCCGTCCAGGGGGACGGTCTCCCCGTGCAGGCGCTTGGCTTCTTCCGAGGACAGGGTGATGGTCTGAATGGCCCGCTGGACTTCGCCTCGTCCTTCGGCGATGACCTTGCCTTCCTCTTTGGTAATGGTCTGGGCCAGGTCTTCCGCGCGCTCGGCCATCAGGTCGGCGGTGCGCCGTAGAATCATGTATCGCTCATAGGCGGGCATCTTGGCCATGACTGCTGCGCCACGGACCGCGCTGGTCACCGCCGTGTTGATATCGGCGGCGGTACCCCGGGGTACGGTGTCCAACTCGGACTGGTCAAAGGGGTTGCGCACCGGCATCTTTTCGTCCCGGTCCACCCAACTGCCGTTCAGGTACATCTTCATGGTTGCCGCCTCCGTCACTTGCTCCGGTTTGGAGCAGGGTTTTCACATTTCGAGCGCGCACTATGCCGAGTAACCACAACGGCGTTCCCGGCGTTCACCGCATCCATAGGATAGTGCCTGCCGACGTTGGGCGCAACCGGGGGATGGGCGAAGGCCCTCACCCTAACCCTCTCCCAGAGGGAGAGGGAACTATTGGGCGAAGGCAACCGGACTTGACTGTTGGCGATGATGAGGTTGGGACAAAAATGAAATCTGTGCAATTTCGTGCCATTCCCTCGTGGCGGTGGTCCAAAACCGGATTTTGTCGGCGCGTTTTGACCCGCGTCTGGGTTGTATCTGTGCCGTTTTGTGCCATTTTTGTGCCACCTTGGAGATGCCATATAATAGTAAGTCCAACAGCATTGAAGTGATGGGATGAACGCCCTCACCCTAACCCTCTCCCAGAGGGAGAGGGAACTATTGAATGAAAGACTATGGGGAGTCACGCCAATCTCAGCTACTCATCATTTCAAAAATTTCGGACTAATAGTTGGACAGGTCTACCACGAGACCTTTGGACGACTCGGGACAGGCGCTGCAAAGGCCCCGGAATGGCTGGGGTCATCAGTAATTGTAGGGAAGGGCGCCGGGGTTGGGAAGGGGCAGGTGTCAGCAGACAGGGCCGGTTCATCGTCCACAAGAATCGCCGTTTTGATGGGGTACGTTGGGGGATTCATCCCCCAAACCCCCTGAATTTATGGGTTAGATATGGCTGGCAGGGCTTGCCGGAGGATTCACCGGGAACTACATATTCAGCGGCTACTGAAAATGAAAATGCCCTGGTCAGTAAGAAGTCTCTCAAGAATCTCGGGGAGAACGGACTAACCGAAACTCGGCGTTTGCGCCGAGCCGGAGTCAGGCAACGCCGTCTGCCGTCCGGTGACGGTGACGGTGTAGAACCCCAGCCGTCCGGGAACCCGTTCCAGCCACTGGAACTTGGCGCGGGCCGCGTTGCGGAGAGTCTGAACCAGGCTGTGAGGCCGTGGCCAGCCGGCCAGGGCAAACAGCCCCTCCAGGGCGTGTTGATCCACGCTGGGCACTCCCAGGAACCGCTGCGCTCCTTCGGCCGCCACCACCACCCGGCGCATATCACCCACTGGGTTGCACCCGCGGCAGAACTCGATGAACTGCAACTCTGTCCCCGAAGGGTCAGCCTCCCCGTTAAGGACCGCAGGGTCGATTAAACCGGCGGGTAAACCGCCCGCCAAACCGCCGGCGCTCACCGAAAACGGCGCCTCCCCCGCTTCGCCTTCATGGTCCGGCGGAGAAGCAGGCGGCGGAGTTGCGGGGCGTCCGCCGTGACCGTTGGTCCCGATGCCGTTTAAGGCGGCAGGTTGCGGTTCTCCGTCTTGCCGTTCATCCCGGTGGGTAGAGTCTTCGGCAAGGGCAACGGCAGGCCGGGGCTGCGCTGGGGGCAGACCGGCCAGGGCCATGCGTATGACCTCTTGGACAAAATCCGGTTCTGCGCCCTCCAGGGTTATCCGGGCGCCGTTGGGGAGCGAAATTGAAACGTTCACGATACACCGGCCTATTTGGTGAGTCTTACTTTATGCTAACCGGGCAGAAGCCGGGCAATCAAGACAGTATGAACCCGGTTTGACGCGGGGTTGTCCTCCGGCATATCCGAGAGCGCCGGTCCCGAACTTCCCCCCGCTACAACGTTTGTTTCAGCCGGACGGCCAGGGAACGGGTCAGTCCGGGAACGGCGGCGATTTCGTCCAGCGGCGCGTCTTTGATAGCGGGAATGGAGCCGAACTTGCGGAGCAGCATCCGCTTGCGCTTGGGGCCGATGCCGGTGACCATATCCAGGGACGACTTCAGGCTGCTCTTGCTGCGGAGGTTTCGGTGGTAGGTGATGGCGAAGCGATGCGCTTCGTCCCGCAGCCGCTGCACCAGGTAAAGGGCCTGGGACTTGCGGGGCAGGATGATTGGTTCCGGGGTGTGCGGCACGTACAGCCACTCGTTTTCCTTGGCCAGCGACGCCAGCGGCACATCGTCCAACCCCAGCTCCAGCAGCACCTCCAGCGCCGCCGACAGGTGGCCCTTGCCCCCGTCAATCAGCACCAGGCCGGGGACGATTCCCCAGGCGTCGCCGGAACTTTCCGCCCCCTCCGGCCCCATCGCATTCGCCGCGGAGCGGCCCTTGGCCCGGGTGTCGGCCAGACGCTTGAACCGGCGCCGGAGCATTTCCTGCATACTGGCGTAGTCGTCCACGCCGTCCACGGACTTAATCCTGAACCGGCGGTAGTGGGCGGGCTTGGGCCGCCCATCCTGGAACACCACCATGCTGCCCACCAGGCTGGACCCCTGGATGTGGGAAATGTCGTAACACTCCATGCGTTGGGGCATGGCGGGCAGGCTCAACTCTTCCTGCAAGTCGGCCACGGCCTGTTGAATCACGCTGGCGTTGTTCAGCCACTTTACCCGCTGCTGGGTCATGCTCTGGCTGGCGTTTTCGGCCACCACGTCCATCAGCTTCTTGTTCCGGCCCCGCTTGGGATATAGGAGCTTGACCGAGCCACCGCGCCGCTGCTTCAGCCAATCCAGGATGAGGCCGTGCTCTTCCAGTTCGTGCTGAAGCAGAATCGTCGGGGGGACCATCGTGGCGGACTCGTAGAACTGCTTGGCAAACTGGCCCAGCACAACCCCGGGTGCCTCACCTTCGGCGCCTTCCATGAAAAACCGGTCCCGCCCCACCAATTTGCCGCGGCGGATGAAAAAGGCTTCCACCCAGGCCTCACTGCCATCCTGAGCCATCGCTACCACGTCCAAGTCTCCGATGGGGTTGGAGTCCATTTTCTGCTGTTCGGCCACCCGCTCTATGCTGCGAATCTGGTCGCGCAGCACACCGGCGCGTTCGAACTCCAGGTTGTCCGACGCCTCACCCATAGCCCGGCGCAGCCCCTTAGTGACCACCTCGGTATTGCCTTCCATGAACATGATGACCTGCTGGACTACATCGGCGTACTGTTCCTTGGTGGCGTAGCCGGCGCAGGGGGCGACGCAGCGGTGGATGAAGTATTCCAGGCAGGGGCGCGGGTCGGCGCCGGTTATCGTTTTGGTACAGGAGCGGTAGGGGAACAGCTTCTTGACCAGGTCCATGGTGTGACGGACGCTGCTTGCCGACGCGAAGGGGCCGAAGTAACGGGCGCCGTCCTTGACCACCTGCCGGGTTATGTAGACCCGTGGGAACTCCTCGCTGAGGTCAATCTTCAAGAAAGGATAGGTCTTGTCGTCCTTGAGGCGGGCGTTGTAACGGGGCTTGTACCGCTTGATGAGGGTGTTTTCCAAGATGAGGGCTTCGGCCTCGGTGTCAGTGACGATGAACTCGAAGTCGGCAATCCTCGGCACGAGGCGGCGAATCTTCGGCCCCTGCCCGGAGGGCGAGCCGAAATAGGAGCGCAGGCGGTTGCGCAGCACCACGGCCTTGCCCACGTAGAGGACGTTATCTTCGGCGTCCTTCATCAGGTACACGCCGGGCTTTTCCGGCGCTGACTGAAGGCGGTGCTCAATTAACGGGGTGGGCATACCGGCCTAGATGGCGAAGGACAGCGCGACCAATCCTGCCAGCAGAACGCCAGCCATTATGGATATGCGACGCATCTCCGAGACGGTGTAGTTGTAGGCGGCGGGGCGGTCTAGCCGACCTCGGGTTGAGGCACGCTGCGGCGCGGCCACTGGTCTCGTCTGAGGCTGGGCCGCCGGTTGGCTATCCGCGGCGGCGGCCGACTCTGCGGCTGCGGATGCGCCGCCCGAGGTTGGAACGCCGGAGGGTGAAGCTACCGCGGCAACCACGCGGTTATGTTGTCTCTTTCTCTTGCGGCCAAGCTCGGCTTGCCGCGACGCCATTCGTCGGCCCTTCGCTGGCATGGTGGCTCTCCTGCGGTCCGGACCCGGCGGGGTCCCGGACTCAACTGATATTGCGGACTAACATAATCAGTATACTACAAAACCCTCCGCCAACACCCTGAAACCCTGCGCCGGGAATCGTACAATTGCGCTTGTACCGAAGCCTAACGCGGGGTTGGGACTCCCGAAATCAGGGTCATTTTGGCTTGTTTCCGGTGGCGGCGGTCTGGTTATCGAAGCTGGCTTACTTGATTTGGCGGATGGCCTCTTCCTGGGCGCGGAAGAGAGGTTCGACGCCCCGGAAAGCCAGAGACAGCACCTGGGAGACACGCTGTCTGGGAAAGGGGGACGCCTCGGTGGCGCCCTGCAATTCAACCAATTCTCCCCGGTCGGTGAGGACAACGTTGAAGTCGACCTGGGCGCGGAAGTCCTCCTGGTAGCAAAGGTCCAGCATCAACTCCCGGTCCACCAACCCGACGCTGACGGCGGCCACGGCCCCGCGCAGGGGCACCTGGCGCAGCGCCCGGTGTTCCACCAGCAGATGCAGCGCCTGATACAGGGCAACGTAGGCGCCGGTGATGGCGGCGGTGCGGGTGCCGCCGTCGGCCTGAATCACGTCGCAGTCAATCTGGACCGTGCGTTCGCCCAGCGCCTCCAGGTTGGTGGCGGCCCGCAGCGCGCGGCCGATGAGACGCTGAATCTCCTGAGACCGGCCGCTGACCCGCCCGTTGTCCCGGTCGCGGGAGGTCCGGGTATTGGTCGAGCGGGGCAGCATCTCGTACTCGGCGGTAACCCACCCCTGCCCCTGTCCCCGCAGAAAAGGGGGCACTCGATCCTCCATGGATGCGGAGCAGAGCACCTTGGTAGAGCCGGTCTCGATGAGCACCGAACCTTCGGCGAACTTTTGGAACCCTGGAGTAATCGTAATGGGCCGGGGTTGGTCCCACCGGCGCCCGTCAATCCGCTGCAATGTGTGTTCCTTCCTCCCGCCCGCGCCGGGCTTGCTCCCGGCGCTGCGGAAATGGTTTGGCACCCAGTATACATGACGTTGGGGCTAAGGCACCGGGCCGGCAGTCAATTCACGGGATAATCGCGCTTTCAAAATGTGGGCATGATAATGTCAACAGGGTTGATAACCTGGGAGGATTATGCGTGGTTTGAAAGCCAACGGTCATATAGTTGCCGCCTACTTGCACGGCAGTTCATCGGCCGGTATGCCGCTCTCGATTGCCGCCTGCCGGATGCGCTCCCGTTCCGGCTCGGATTCAACAGCGTCCAGAGCAACGGCGAAAGCCCTGACTTGGCTTCTTTTATCCCGTTTCTCTAAATCCTTCTTCCAACTTGCGTAAGCCCAAAGTCCCACTTTTATGCCTCCTTCCGACATCACAGCGGCCATGCCATAAGCAATAGCGCCCAAAGTCGCCGCCGCCATCATCGCTTCCCAGTCACGCCAAAAGACCCATCTACCGTCACCGATAATTCTCGAAAGAATCCCCTCGCCCTCTGGGATAGGGTGAGGGTGAGGGTGTTTCGTCCAAGAGCAACCGTTGCCGGTGCGAGTGGGGTTCGCCCTCACCCCCGGCCCCTCTCCCGCGGGGAGAGGGGAGAATTAAAAGACCCTGTTGTAACGACTACGGGCAATTGAGCGGCCCGTTTTATATCAAAAAGCAAAGATCCGAGGTTTGTTTTATGGAGGATAACAAGCTGAGCCGCCAAGTATGTATTTCCCAATCTAAATGGGATTACCGGCGTCAATTCGCCGGGTCCGATATGGCGGCGGGGGCGTCTTCCGGCTGACGTTCCGTTTCGACCCACAGGTTGGCGCCGTCGGTGATGAAGTGTACCGTGCCGTGCTCTGCCGTCCCGTAGATGCCGTCCTTTCCGATGGCCTGTTCCAACCGGGAAATCACGTCGGGATGGGGATGGCCGTAACGGTTGTCCGCCCCGGCGGATATGACCGCCAACGACGGCTGCGCTTCACGGATGAACGGCGCAATGCTTGAGGTGCGGCTGCCATGATGGGCCACCTTCAACACGTCTACGGCCAGGGCGCCGCCATTTCTGAGCATCCGCCGCTCGGCTTCTTTCTCAATGTCCGCAGTGAACAGAAAGCTGATGTCGCCGTAGTCAAGGCGAAACGCCAGCGAGTCGTTGTTCCGGTCGGACGAGGCGGCGCGTAAAGCCTGCGCCGGCGGGTTAAGGACGTGGATTTCCACATCCCGGTCCAGCAGCAACCGGCGGCCGGCGGAAAGGGGTATCACGGGAACGCCGCCCCTGGCCAACCCGTCGGCCCACCGGGGATACAGCGGCGCGGACGGGTCAGGCGCTCCCACCAGGGCGGCGCCTACTTGGTAACGTTCCAACACTGCGGGCAGGCCGCCGACGTGGTCGGCGTCCACGTGAGTCATTACCACCAAGTCCAGGGTGCGGTCCCAGAAGGGCAGCGCCCGTGAAAGGGAGCGGACCGCGCCTTCCGAGTCCGGGCCGCCGTCAACCAGCGCCTGCCGGCCGTTGGGCGTGACAATCAACGCGCTGTCTCCCTGCCCCACATCGAAGAAGTGGACGTGGAGCCGCCCGTCCGGCCCGTCCCAGACCTGCTCCAGCAGCGCAATGGCGGAGGCAGCCATCAGCAGAGCAACACCGGCCAGGGTCAGCGTGGCCCCGGTCGGACGCAGCGACACCGAAGTTCCCCAATTCCAGCCAGACCAGCGGTTTCCGGCCCAGGCCAGACAGGAACGGGCCAACCGGCGCAGCCGGGGCAGCATCAACGCAACAACCATTGCGCCGTACCATGCCCAGACCAGGGACGGAGTAATCCATGCTCCCGATACCACCGGGCCGGGGGAGCCGGACACCACCAGCAAGAGATAGGACAGGGGCAGCCAGGCGGTAATCGCCACGACCTGTCCCAGGGCCGGGTACGCCAGACCGGACACCGCCGTCAGCAGCGAACCGGCCATGACAAATGGCAGGGACGGCAGCGCCAGGATGGTTACGAGTATCCCCAGCAGCGGCACTTGCCCAAAGTAAAACGCCACCAGGGGCAGAGTCGCCAGCGTTGCGCCCAGGGAAACAATCAAGCCCGACGACAACCAGACGGAAAGGTGGGACAGCCACGCCGCCAGGTCATCTCCGCGCGAGTTGGCAATCCGGCGGATGGCGCCGGAGGCCCGGGCCTGCCAGGGAAGCGCGACGATTATTCCGGCCATGGCGGTGAAGCTAAGCTGAAAGGAGACTTGCATCACCGCCCGGACATCGATGGCGGTGATGATTAGGGCGGATAAGGCCAGGGAAGTCAACGCGCCGTGGGGCCGGCCCAGGGCCATCGCCGCCAGGAACAATGTACCCATCAGGCCCGCCCTGACCACTGAGACCGGCAATCCGCTGACCAGGGCGTAGGCCCAGATGACGGCGACGGGCAGCAGCCAGTTGACGCGGCGGCGCCAGCCCAGCGCCCAGCCGGTCATGCCGGTGGCAATGGCCAGCAGGATTCCGACGTGCAGCCCGGATATGGCCAGCAGGTGCGACGTTCCGCTGGTCCGAAAGTCGTCCCGCACACCGGGCGGAATCTGCCCCCGCCAGCCCAGCAGCAGCGCCTGGGCCAGCGAGGAATGGGGAACGGGCAACGCCGAGTCTATCCCGGCCGCCAACCGGCTCCGCAGACGGAATACCGGGGCGCGCCATCCGGGGGAACCGTCCTGGGGAAACCACGCTGCTTCCCTGGAAATGAACACGCCGCTGATGCCGTGGCTGGCCAGGTATGCGGGGTAATCGAAGTCGCCGATTGGCCCCGGTACCAGCCGCGTTCCGTGCAACTCCAGGAAATCGCCGGGTTGGAAGTAGGGACTGCTCCGGGCGGCAACCATGTCCGGCGGCGGCTCGGCGTAAACCAGCAACTTGCCCGAAGTTGACTGCCAGCCGTCACCCAGGTCTGCTTCTTTCACATTCAGCGCAAATTTGATGGAACGGCGGCCGGGTTCGGGGTGGCTGTCAATCATGCCCCGCAAAGACGCCGGTTGGCTTTCCCCGGTCAGCGGCGAAAGACCGGGGGAAGCGGCCGCCTCCACCCGCCAGAATCCCAGCAGCGCCAACCCCAACAGCAGCATAGGCAGCGGAGACCGGCGCGCCAGCCGCAGCGCGCCAGCCAGGGGAAGAGACGCCGCCGCCAGCAGCAACAAGGGCAGCGGGGCCGCATCCAGCCGGAACCCCAGCAGCAGTCCGGCCAACCATGCCGCCGCCAGCCAGACCAGGGTCACGAGACATCTCCGCCAACCGGCGCCGGGGGCCACCCAACCTGGGGCGCGCCGGTGAGGTTAAGGCGCGGCAACCGTCACCAAGTCGCGCACTTGTTCATAGATGCCACTGCCAATGCCGCTGACCCCGGTGATATCCTGAACGTCGGCGAAGGGGCCGTTCCGGGCCCGGTAATCCACAATGGCCTGCGCCCTGACCTCGCCGATGCCCGGCAGCGCGACCAACTCCTGGGCCGAGGCCGTGTTCAGGTCAATCAAACCCAGCGAACCGGAGCCGGGGCTTCCCCGGCCGCCGGGGCTGCTGTCTCCTGCCTGCCCTCCGTCGGCGGATTGCGCTGCGGGCTGCGGCGCGGGGGAAGCGATGGCCGGGGGGGTTTCGCCCTCGCGCGGGATGTAGTAGTAGCCCTCATCCACGACCCGCAGGGCCAGGTTGATCGAGGTCAGATCGGCGCCGGGAGCGGCTCCGCCGGCGGCGGCCACCGCGTCCACAACCCGCGCCCCGGGAAACAGCGCATAGACTCCGGGGACTGCCACCGCTCCGTTGACGTAGACCAGCAATTCCGGCACGGGGGACGGCGGCGCGGCCTCTGCGGCGGCAACCGGGGAATCGGGTTCGGGGGAAGGAGCGATTACCAGGATTTCGGCGTTGCCATCGCCCCGGGCCAGCAGGTAAACGGCTGGGACAACCAGGGCGACGGCCAGCAGGACAAAGACGCCGATAACGACCCACCGCCAGCGCAAGCCGGTCACCGTTGGTCCTGCCGACGCGGTAAAGGCGGAGTGGGATATTTTCGCAACGCAATAGCCCTGTTGAACGGGTTGACTTTACTTGTACCTGCGGGAAGTCTTGATTATAATTTAGCTTTACTGCTTGCGAAAGAGGTTATGCTTTGACTACCGTTGAAACCAACCCCGCGCTCCGCGACCTTTACGCATTCTTCCAGGGCGAGATGGTGCCGCTGGCCGACGCCAAGGTCAACGTTATGACCCATGCCCTGCATTACGGCACCGGCGTCTTTGAGGGCATCCGGGGGAACTGGAACGAGGAGCAGGGCGTCATTAACATCTTCCGCCTGCGGGAACACTATGAGCGGCTGCTTCGGGGCTGCCGGCTGCTGATGCTGGACATTCCCTATAACGCGGACCAGCTTTGCGAAATAACCGTGGAATTGGTGGAGCGGAACCGGCACCAGCAGGACATATACATCCGTCCCCTGGCCTACAAGAGCGCCGAGATGGTCGCGAACCTGAAGCTCCAGGACCTGGCCAGCGACTTCACCCTGATAACCGTCCCCTTCGGCAATTACCTGGGGTCGGACACGCTGCGGTGCTGCACTTCATCCTGGCGGCGGGTGGACGACCCGATGATTCCGGCGAGGCTGAAGATTTGCGGCATCTACGTCAACAGCATTCTGGCCAAGACCGAGGCCACGCTGGCCGGGTACGACGAGGCCATCATCCTGAACCACGACGGCCATGTGTGCGAGGGTTCCGGCGAAAACCTGTTCCTGGTGGCCGGCGGGAAGCTGCACACTTCCAGCCTTGAAGACAACGTCCTCCCCGGCATCACCCGGGAGACGATAATCCAACTGGCCCAAAGCGAGTTGGGGCTGGAGGTGGTGGAGCGGACCGTCGACCGCAGCGAGCTTTATCTGGCCGACGAAATCTTCCTGACCGGCACGGCAGCCCACCTGACCCCGGTTATCGAACTTGACCATCGTCCCATCGCCGACGGCAGCAGCGGGCCTATTTCGACGGCATTGCAAAAGATGTACTTCGATATCGTAGTTGGCCGGAACCCCAAGTACATCCACTGGTGTACGGCCGCTTCGCCCCGCCCGGTGCCGGTATAGGCCCTTCCCCATCCCGCCCGGCTGGCGGGGCAACGGCGTTGTGGGCTTCCGCAACCGTCACGGCCGCCCGGATGAAATCCCGTCCCGCCGGAACGGGCCTGTCCCGGGTTGTCTCCATCTTTGGCCTTACACCATGAACGGACACCGCGCGGCGGACCCGTGACGCCGCCGAACTTCTGGGCCGCCGATTTCCTCATCTGGGCCGTATGCGCCGCCACCGCCTACCTCGCCGGGACCATTCCCACCGCCTACGTGGTGGGACGCTGGCTGCAAGGGGCGGACATCCGCAGCCTGGGCGACGGGAACATCGGAGCGGGCAACGCCGGACGGGTTTGGGGCGCCCGCATCGGGCTGATGGTGGGAGTCGTCGACGTGGGCAAGGGAATGGCGGCGGCGCTGCTGGCCCGGTGGATGCTGGACGGTCCGGCGGCCCCGATGCTGGCCGGCCTGTTGGTGATTCTGGGGGACGCCTGCCCGGTGTACTTGCAGGGGCGGGGGGGACGAGGCGGCGCTGCGGCCGGCGGGGCGCTGCTGGTCATGATGCCCTGGGTGGCGGCGCCGATGGGCGCGGCGGCGTTGGGAGTCTTGTGGCTCACCAAAAACACCACGGCGGCGCTGGCTGTGTACTACATCGCCATCCCCTTGCTGGCGCTCCTGTCCAACCGTTACTCCGACAACTGGGCGGCCTATGCTGTGGTTGTTCCGGCGCTGGTGGGGGTCATTCATTTCCTCAGCTTGCGGCGGCAGCTTAAACCCGGTTGAACCGCAAGGGGCAGGCTCTTATACTCACAACCACCTGCCAATACCTTCCGGCAATTTATTCGACCCCGGTTTTTGGAGGTTTACGCGCATGGGCTGGTCCACACATCATCCGGTGGGGCTGATTCACTACGCCCCGCAGCACAGCTATCGGGGGTACACGCTTTTCGCCACCAACCGGGGCGGGTTCCACGCCAACCTGATTGATATGCAGGGCCGGGTGTGCCACCGCTGGCACTCGGAAGAGGGCATCACTTATCCCTACCTGCTACCCAACGGCAACCTGCTGCTGAGGACGCCGCCTCCCGCCGACGCCGGCGGCGCCGAGACCATCGGCGGTTCATCCGGGTCTCTGCTAGAGCTGGACTGGGACAGCAACGTGGTCTGGGAATACCGGCACCCGCTGCTGCACCACGACTTCGAGCGACTGCCCAACGGGAATACGCTGACGCTGCTGTGGGAACAACTGTCCGACGAGTTGGCGGCGCAGGTCAAGGGCGGGTTCACCAGCGGGGATGAGCCGCAGCCAATGTACGGCGACGTCGTGCAGGAGATTACCCCCACCGGCAACGTGGTCTACGAGTGGAAGTCGTGGGAGCACCTGAACGTCGAAGAAGACATCATCTGCCCGCTGGAGGCCCGGCGGGAGTGGACCCACGGCAACGCGCTGAACGTTACCGCCGACGGAGACCTGTTGGTCAGCTACCGCTTGACCAGCACCGTGGGCATCGTGGACAAGGCCACCGGCGATTTCCGCTGGAAGTGGGGGCCGGGCGAGGTTTATCACCAGCATCATCCCACCTATCTGGACAACGGGCGGGTGTTGATTTTCGACAATGGCGGCCACCGCCGGGGCGTCAGCCATTCCCGTATTGTCGAGGTTGACCCGGCCACCAACGAGATTGCGTGGCAGTACACGGGAACGCCCAACATATCCTTTTACAGCTACAACATCAGCAGCGCCGAGCGGCAGCCCAACGGCAACACGGTCATCTGCGAGGGCGCGCCGGGCCGGCTGTTCGAGGTTACGCCGGCCAAGGAAATCGTCTGGGAATACATCAACCCCTTCTTCGGGCAGGTTACACCCCGGGCTCCTGAGTCGGTCAACGCCGTCTTCCGGGCGCACCGCTACGGCGAGAACCATCCGGCGCTGCGGGGCAAAGACCTGGACCCGGCCCGCTACGCCAACCTGAACCGGATTTACGCCGCTCCTTAACAGTCAGCAGCACACCAGGATTTTCACCGCGTCGATTCCAAGTTTGGGAGGCAGTCAATGAACAGCAAGCAAAATCCCGACGGTGAAGTCGGAACCGAGTTTCTGCTGGAAAACGACCACGTTAAGGTCTGGAACCTGGACCTGGAACCGGGGCAGTCCAGCCAATGGCACCACCACAATCACTGGTACGTGACCATCGTCACCGTGCCGGGGACACTGAGGGCCGACTTTGCCGACGGCAGCAGCAGCACCGACACCTATCCGGTGGGCGCGGTTCACTTCCGGGACAAGGACTCGGTCCACCGCGTAACCAACGTGGGAGACAGCCGTTACGTCAACGTAATCGTCGAGTTGAAGGAACAAGCGTAGCAAGGGGAGGGGATTCCCACCCCTACATTCCAAAACATACAGCAGTAATCGCAATTGGGAGGCAGGTTATGGGCAAGTTGGATGGCAAGGTCGCCCTGGTCACCGGGTCTGGTCGAAACATTGGGCGGGCAACCGTTCTGAAGCTGGCCGGCGAGGGCGCCGATGTGGTGGTCAACGCCCGCAGCAATCAGGAAGAGGCCGACATCGTGGCCGAGGAGGCCCGGGCCCTGGGAGTCAGGGCGATTTCGGTGCTGGCCGACGTCGCCAGCAAGGAGCAGGTGGACAGCATGGTCAACATGGCCCTGTCCGAGTTTGGCCGGGTTGACATCCTGATTAACAACGCGGCCATCCGGCCCCACAAGCCCTTCGGCGAGTTGACCCTTCAGGACTGGGAAGCGGTCCGAGGAGTGGTTCTGGACGGGGCCTTCTACGCCACCCGCGCGGTGATTAACTCGATGGCCGAGAACAACTACGGCCGAATCCTCTTCTTCACCGGAGGAGGGGCCTTTCAGGGAGGCGCGCAGCGGGCCCACGTATCCGCCGCCAAGATGGGCCTGGTGGGGATGGCCCGCAGCCTGGCCCTGGAGTTTGCCGGGAATAACGTTCGGGTCAACGTAGTTTCCCCCGGGAGCATCGACACGTCCCGCGCCAACCCGGAGTGGTACAACAACCGTCCGCCCAACGCCGCAGGCATTCCCCTCGGGCGTCAGGGCCATGTGGACGAAATCGCCGCCACCTGCCTGTTCCTGGTCAGCGACGACAGCGGGTTCATCACCGGCCAAACCATCCACGTCAACGGTGGAGTGGCTTTCCATTAAGGGGGAGTTGCTAAGGGTGTGGTTGCGTGACGGTTCCGAACCAGGGAAATTGGAGCCTTTGTAACCGAGGCTTGCGTTGATTATTAGCCGCATACAAGTGCTGAACTTCGGGTGCCTGCGCTACGTGGACGTACCCATGGAGCGTTTTCATGTGCTCATCGGCCCCAACGCCACCGGCAAAAGCACCCTCATGGACGCCATCAAGTTCGTGTCCGACGTGGTGAAAGATGGCGTGGATTCGGCTTGCGTAAAACGCACCGCCAACTTCCAGGACTTGGTTTGGGGCCGTCCCCACAACCCCGAAGACCAACGGTTTGAAATCGCGTTGGAGTTCGACCTGCCCGATGACGTCAGGGATAAGATGCCGGAAGAACACCCTTACGACACCTTCCGTTACGAGATAGCGGTAGGGTTGGCGCCGGAGACTCAACGAGTAAATTTGTTGGAAGAAAGGGGGGCATTGTTCACCAGGGAACCGGTCACTCAGAGACAGTTGTCAATGTTCCCCGAGGAAACACTGCCTCCTCAGTCGTTGATGCGCCGAAATGCCAGGGGCAGGCGGACCGTGTTCAGCAAGCGGGAAACAGGCCGGAGCAGATTCAATGACGAAACGGTAAAAGAAAGCGGCAGCGTTAACTGGAATCTTGGTCTGAATCTCAGTTCGGACCGTTCGGCGATGTCGATTTTGCCTGACCATGATGATAAATATCCCGCGTCCACCCGTGCCATGGTGCATCTCCGCGACAAGGTCATTGCCTTATCCCTGAACAGCGAGCAGATGAGGCAGGCCAGCCGTCCCGGGGTCGGCAGTGAAATGCGTCCCGACGGGTCCAACATCCCGTGGGTTGCCGATGTTTTACTACAACAGGCGCCGGAAATGGCCGGTGACTGGATAGGCCATATCCAATACACCTTGGCCGGGTTCCAGTCGGTCAAGGTAATTGACCGGCCCGATGACCGGCACAAATACCTAATGCTGAAGTACGACAACGGGCTGGAAGTTCCGTCCTGGAAGGCTTCGGACGGAACCCTGCGTTTTATGGCACTTACCCTCTTGGCTTATATGCCCCAAGCTACCGGCCTGTACATGATTGAAGAGCCAGAAAATGGTATCCACCCCGGAGCCTTGCAGTCGGTGTTCCACTCCTTGTCCTCGGTCTATGACGCCCAAGTCCTGCTGGCAACACACTCTCCGGAGTTCGTGGCCATAGCCGACGTGAAACACTTGCTAATTTTCGGCAAAACGGTTGATGGGGTGGTCGATATTGTCCCCGGTCCTGTCCATCCCTACCTGCGGGAATGGAAGAACGAAATAGACTTGGGAACGTTTTATGCATCGGGAATACTCGCTTAATGACGTCGTTCCCAAGTCCAAAGGACCTTATCGTCCTGACCGCCGACTCTCAGGCGCAACGCACCATTGAAACCTTGTTGGAGTTTCGACGTCCGTCGTTGGGGATACGGGATATTTCCTTTGAGGCGCGCAGGCACCCTCAACAAGATGCGGGTTGCCGAACCACACCAGGGCAATTCCTGAATTCGTTACGAGGCCGCTTTAGCAAAACAATAGTTGTCTTCGACCTTGACGGATCAGGAGCGGGCAATGTTGCGGCCCCGGAGTTGGAATCGCAGGTTGAGGAGCAATTGAGAAACACTGGATGGCGCACGGACGATGCTGCAGCTATTGTCATAGATCCGGAGTTGGAAGCTTGGTTGTTCGGGGCATCTTGGCAGCATCTACAAGACGCCGTTCGATGGTCGCAATCCGAGCCGATGCGGAAGTGGCTGGAGTCCCGGCAATTCCTTCCGCCGGGCGCCGTCAAGCCACCCGATCCCAAAGCCGCTTTCGAGGTGATGTTGAGCTTGCAACGTATTCGAAGGTCGGGCAAGTTGTACGAAGACTTGGCGAAACTGATTGGCTTGACCCGCTGCCAGGACCGGGCTTTTCAGAAGTTTCGCGACACTCTACGGCGGTGGTTTCTCGGGCCCTGAAAGCAAATGGGCGACGCAGCAGTTGCGTCGCCCATACCAGAAGCCACACCTGTGACGCCTTACCCTTCCCGGAAGCGAAACTCCCGGAGGGTGTCGGAGATGATCAGCTTCGCTTCGGTCTGCTCCTGAATGTCCTCCGGTGTCCAGCCCGGGGCGTGTTCCAGCAGCTTGAACCCTTCCGGCGTTATCTCGAACAAGCCCAGGTCGGTGGATACCAGCGTCACCGCGCCGGGGGCAGTTACCGGAAGTTGGCACTCCTTGAGCATCCGGGGCTTGCCGTCCCTGGTGTTGTGTTCCATGGCGATGAACACCCGTTTGGCGCAGGCGGCCAGGTCCATGGCGCCGCCGATGCCGCCGCCCTTGCGGCTGGGGATGCGCCAGTTGGCGAAGTCGCCATTTTCCGCCACCTCGTAGGCGCCCATGACCGTCACGTCAATCATGCCGCCGCGGATGAGGGCGAAGGAGTCGGCGTGGTGGACGATGGCCATGCCCGGCATGGCGGTGACGTTCTGGCCGCCGGCGTTGACGAGGTGCTTGTCCTCTTCTCCCGCCGGGGCCAGCGGGCCATAGCCGATAACCCCGTTCTCGGAATGGAAGATAATCTCCTTGGAGCCGTCCACGTAGTTGGAGCACAACGTGGGCATCCCGACGCCCAGGTTTACAATCCACTCGTCCTGAAATTCCATGGCCAGCCGGTCGCACATGGCCTGGCGCTGAAGTCTCGGTTGGTCAGTCATCATATCCTCCGGTTCAGTGCTGACGATTGGTGGCCGGTGTTAGTCGAAAATGCCGTCGGGCGGAATCTTGACCAGACGGTTCACGTAGACACCGGAAACGTGAATCTGGTCCGGGTCCAACTCGCCCACGGGTACGATTTCGCTTTCGACTTCGACGACGGTAATCTTGGCGGCGATGGCCATAACCGGGTTGAAGTTGCGCTGTGCCATGCGGAACTGGAGGTTGCCGAAAGTGTCGGCCCTCCAGGCGCGAATGAAGGCGTAATCGCCGGGAAGGGGATGCTCCAGGACATGCATCCGGCCGTTAATCTCCCGGTGCTCCTTGCCCTCGGCCAGTTCGGTGCCGACGCTGGTAGGGGTGAAGAAGCCGCCGATGCCCGCGCCGGCGGCCCGCATCCGCTCGGCCAGGGTCCCCTGGGGGACCAACTCAGCGTCAATCTCGTCGTTGTTGTACATCCTGACGAAGGGCGTAACCTGGGACGGGTGGGTGGGAGCGGTGAAGGCGCAAATCATCTTCTTGACCTGCCCGGCTTCAATCAAGGTGCCCGCGTCTACTTTTTCGTCGAGGGAACCGGCGTTGTTGGAAACGACGGTCAGCCCCTTGGCCCCCTGCCGGTGCAGCGCGGCCAGCAGGTTGCGGGGTACGCCGACACCGCCGAAGCCCGGGGACATTACGGTCACGCCGTCGGGAACGTCGGCCACCGCATCATCGAAGTTCTGGTAAATCTTGTTTTTCATTGGTTGGGTCTCCTGCCCTGGCAGCCGGTAGGTAGGCCGCCGCTGTAGTTGTCCCGCCAAGGACTGCTTATTTATAGCCTATCCGGTGCGGGGTAGCAACCGGGGGGCGACAGCCGGGCAGGGCTATCGCATTTGGATTCATTGAGTCAGGTCGGGGCGTGGTTATGACCTCTGACACCTTTCCCACGGAGCAAGTTAGGTGGTGTTGAAGCACATAACAGGGGAATTGGGGGCCAATTTGCCGGCATAATCGGCAATTCTGACCTATAATTTTTCTAATGCGATAGTCTTGGACAACCGGGAGTTTCGATGTATGACTTGTGATTTTCGTCTATCCCGGCTCCGTGGATATCCCCCACCGCTGTCTTTTCGATGAGGAACAAGAACTCACGATTTGGCTCTGCCGTTTCCTTTATCCATGCGTTTGTCCACTTCATCGCAGACATGACGTTTTTTTTATAGTCAAGTTCGACTACTTCTAAGAGTCTCCCATTGCTACGAATAACTTCGTTCAACTCTTGGGCCGTCGCCCTGCCGCCAGAACTGTATGACAGAACAATCCAGCGGGCTTGAGTTCCCTTGATTAGTTTATCGATTGCTTCAAGCGCGACGAAACGGCCGCTCTGGTTTCGCCGAAACTCCTCGAACACCGATGCGGCCACCGGGTCAGACGTATCCTGGCGGCGGTTGGCTTTGCCAAAAAGAGCCGGTTTGTCGAACCGGCATACACTGGTCCAAACATGGTAATAGGACGCATATCGCACTCGTGAAGGCGGCATTTTCTCGTTGTTAGACCCATAGGGAGGGTCTAAGTAGGCCAAGTCAACGGATACGCGCGGAATGAGGCTGAATATGTCCTGCTGAAATACGCGATGTTTTTGGACCGACTCAAAGACGTTTGGCACCTTGAGTGTAAGTTGTTTGTAAGAACGCGGAGACCAATTTCTTAGATACGAAGCAAAGTGTCCGAGGCTGCTGTCCACGTGGTCTAACGCCAAGATTAAACTGGTCAGTGTGACGGCTTTGGCAACCGGATCCAGATTGAGTGCTTCGATTTCTTCCCGAATACCATCCAGTTTGCGAGTGTTATGCACCTGCCAAAGCGCTTTGCGGGCATCTGGCCTTATCGCCCGGCCCCCGTTGGGATGTCCGCCATAATGCTCGGTGAACCAACCATCGACGGGACGGATAGAATTGAGGTGGTTGATGAGTGGTCGGTAAGTTTCCGGTTCCCTTTTGTTGAGAAGATAGCAAGTGCCAAAGACTGCCGACCATTCGGCGATGTCGTTGCAAACCACTTCATAGCCGAGCCTGGCCAATGCCTGCGAAACCCGGGTTGTGCCTGAAAACCCGTCCAGAACCGTCGTTGCGCCAACTTTCTTAACCAAGCGTAATATGTGAGGGATGAGCTTTAACTTCGAACCAGCGTACTTAATGCCCTCCGTAGTCGGGGCGTATAGCAAAAAGTCATCAAAGAGCGGAAGCGTTGCCGGCATTCTTATATCCCCGACTGCCGTTTCAACCGGGCGATGTCCTCTGTAACAATTTCCAAAGCTGACGTGTGGCCGGATTCCGACGACACCAGAGCGTGGGAAAACAATTGAACAAGGAGCCGGTTATGTGAGTAGTGAATCCACCCGCCGGTGATGCTGTCGAAGTACTTCAAACCATTCTTGGTGTGAGTCCACAGACCGCGTTGAAGGGCATTGGCAGTCGCACCCCCATAGCGCACTTCACATACGTAGTCCCCGGTAGCGTCATAAAAGCGGTAGACGGGATGCGTTCTTCTTCCACCCTCATTTTTAACAATGCGGACTGTTTCAGTCATGGCGCGCTTATAATCGAACACCATTATATTGCAACGCTCATTCTTCTCATCGTAAATTAGCGGTAACACGTTAACGCCCCGGAACTCGGCAAAAGCTTGGTCTGCAAAGATGCGGTCAACCGCAACCCGGCCTGACAGTTCGGCGCCCTCCCGTTCCAACCTTGGGAACATTTGAAAGTTCTTGTCGGTGGAAAGCTGAAGAGGTCCGTTCCCGTAAGCTTTGAGGCTGATTGGGAACTCGGTTTTCGTAATTTCATTGATGACCGTAATATCTTCCTCCTTCGACTTGGCTCGGAAAAGGTCTTTCCCAACATGAACCGAGCGGAAGCCATACATGTACTGGTTGATAAATTCTGATATTGCTATTTCCGCCAAATCCCCGTGTGTCTTGTTACCGATGAGGCGCATGGTGAAGATGTTGCTCAGGGTGATTGTAATCAGGTCAGGGTATTTGCTAATGAGCAGCTTCAAGCGGTCTGTAAAGTCCCTATACGGGTTGGGATTATTCATAGGCTGCTGCCCCTTGGCTATCCCCAGAGCATTTGGTAAGGGTGGAAGGAGGAACATCTGCTTAAGAATACTGCCAACCGCCTTACGTTGACAACCGCAAGCTGACATTCCCGGCATCGCGCCATTCAATCGGGAGTCAAAACCACCGTTAGGCGATGGTTCGGCAAGCCCGCCATGAGCGAACTTTTCCGGCCCAATAAGATTGAAAGACCATGTCAGCGGCAGGTTGCCCCTTGACAACCGTGAAGATAACCCAAACAATCCCTGTACGTATTTGATCGCCCAAAGGGGTTGCCAACCGGGCAGGTCATTAACCCGATGAAACCCGACGGGTTGAGCCTTTATATCGAGCAGAGGGAGGCGGGCCATGACTATTGCGAATCACCAAACTTACGTCTATGTGGGACTGGGGGGCGAGGGAGACTTTATCGGCGGGGGCGGGCTGTACCGCCGGGCCGAGGGCGACGAGCATTGGGACAGCGTCACCAAGGGGCTGCCCGAAAACCCGCAGGTGCGCGCCCTGCTGGTACATCCGGACAACCCCAACATCATCTACGCCGGGACCCACGAAGGCCCCTACCGCAGCGACGACCGGGGCGGTCACTGGGAACCGCTGGATGCGCTGAAGGGCGATGTCTGGTCCCTGGCCTTCCACCCCAACGACCCCAACACCATCTACGCCGGTTATGAACCCTGCGCGGTTTACCGTTCCCAGGACGGCGGCGCCCACTGGGACGCCATGAACACCGACGGCGTGGTCTACCCGCACATCACCACCTATATGCCTCCGCTGGGCAAGCGGGTCATCGGCATGGCCGCCGACCCGTCCAACCCTAACGATATGTACGGAGCAATCGAGGTGGGCGGACTGATTGGCAGCCGCGACGGCGGCGAGACCTGGACGCAGCTTCTCGACGGCCCCTACCTCCGCAACAACACGCTGGACCTGCACGGCGTACAGGTCAGCTCGGCCGCGCCCGGCACCGTGTTCATCATCACCCAGGTAGCCATGTTCCGCAGCCGTGACCGGGGCCGGTATTGGGAGCACATCCAGGTTGACGAGATGTTCCCCGGCGGGAGCTACTGCCGCGGCCTGCTGGTGGACCCGTCCAACGCCCAGACCATCTACCTGGCTTCCGGCGCGGGCGGCGGCGGCGCTCCGGCAGGCACCCAGGAAGAGGGCGCGCTGTTCCGCAGCCGCGACACCGGCGAGACCTGGGACCGGGTGGACATCGGAGACGCTCCGCCGCGCCGGATGTTCCAGATTGCTGTCGACCGGGCCGCGCCGCAGAACGTCTATTGCTGCGACTACGACGGCCGGGTGTTCGCCAGCAGAGACGGCGGCGAGGGGTGGCGCACCACCAGCCAGGTGCCGGGGGAAATGTCGCGCTACGTCCACGTCTACCCCATGGTCTGCGGCTAAACGGCCCGCTTATTCAGCCTGCGGCTGCAATGTGACCAGCCGGCCGGGATGCCCCGGCCGGCAATTATCAAGACACGGGGAGTTCGTTTTGTCCAGCACATCATTGAGTCAGGCGACCTACCGGGTTACCGAGCCTGACCTGGAATATATGGTACTGAACAAGGAAGATATGCCCACCGAGTTCCAGGGCTACCAGGTGGTGCGGGAGGGCGTACTGGACAACGCCATGCTGGCCGAGCACGGTTTCGCCGGCAGCACCACCGAGCGGTTCAATCAGGCCGGACGCATCAACGGGTTCATGCGCGAGTTCGGCCCCACCGCCGACATGGGAGTGTTCGACGGGCTGAATTTTGTCGGGGCGACGGTGGCCCACCTCTTCGATGAACCCCAGTCGGTGTCCGGCTGGATGCACGACGTGTTCATTAAGGACTTTGAGAGCAATGTCGGAGAGAGCGTCGGCAGCGAACAACAGCTTATCTCGGTGGATCGGCTGGACCCGGCAGGGCTATTCGATGAAGCGGTGGCGCTGCGCGTCCTGCAGGGCGGCTCCGCAGGATTGGTGTCGTCCACGGTCATCGACTTCCGGGTGGGAAGAATCCTGGGGGTGGCCTTCGTGGGGGCGGTGGGTGACCACAACCGGCTGGAGCAGGCGACGCAACTGGCCATGGGCCTGGAACGCCGCATTGTGCAGGTGGTGTTGGGAGCCATTTAGGGGGACGGCCCCGGGGTAATTGACCAGGTAATTCCCGAGGTTACCAGCCGAAGTACCGCCACCGTTGTTGCTGGCGCTGCCACTCCCACATTTGGTTATCCAGCACCGGGTCCGGACTCATAAAGCTGTGGATGCGTACGGCCCATTGGCCATCAGGAATCTGACCCCAAGATGATAGTATGCCGGAGTGACGTTGGGGCAGGGTTCCCCAGATGTTGAGGGCGGTCCAGAACTGGTGTAGCAGGCCAAAATCCTTGCGGTTAAACGTCACCAGAACCCGGCCCGTGTTAGCTGCAACCAACAGGTGCTCCGGGTCCGGCGTTTGGCGATTGCCCAAGTCATAAGCATGGACCGAATCGTGACCTTCCTGCGACAACAATTGTCCCACTTGCCGCGGAACATTCTCATCCAGGTAAAACCGGGCCATCAGTGTTCCAGTTCCCACAGGCGACGGTCAATGTCGTCCGGATACTCCTCGTAGTAAGCCAGGGCGGCATCCAGTTCCTCAGCGGTCAAAGCTCCCATCCAGCCGTTCAATATCTTCTGCTTGTCTCCTTCATAGACCCGATAGTAACCGACCAGTGACCAAACCGACATTCCTTTATCCCGAATGCTCGGCACACCACGAGGGGAGTATTCCTCTATGTAGTCGCGCCAATGCTCATCCTGACGTTGTGCTGTCATGCTGTCGTACCTCCAGGGACGTGTTGAGCCACACCCGACAATTACTTTAGCACACCGGGCGGGGACGGGGTGGGGTGGGGGTGGAACAGGGATTATGTAGGTGGGGGGAAATTTAGAGGCCCCAAAAGGTGGCCGGACTACAGTTGCGAGTTGAGTCTTATTACGTCAGCGACAAATCTAGTCCGGGCATAAAACGCTCGGGAAGTGCTACCGTGACCTGTTCCCTTCGTCCGGGGTTGTATCAGCACTCCCATCTTTCCGGTAAGCGATTCAAAGCCTTCCTCGCGAATGGTATTCCGAACTAAATCGTAATCCGCCTTAACTTGATCGAACACTTCTGGATCGTCCAAATCAAAGGATGTGGCTGAATGGAATAACGTGCTGGTTTCCTGCTTATCTTCAAAAATTCGGGCTACCACGAGAAGCTTTTGCAACTTGTTATAAAGATGGCTGTCGGTGAATTCTTTAGCGGCGACCTCTATCGGGTCAATCATCGTGATCCACATCGTCTCTTTGACCCGCAGATCCCCACTTTTCACCCTCTTTAACGATACAACTTTCAACTCCCAAGACCCAAAATTGGGAGCACGGGAAGAGTTGATTGCCAATCCAAGGAAGCGTTCAATGGTGTGACCCACCCAACCCTTGTTGAGTTTGTCCCCTTTCCAAACGGTGACTTCTTTTTCGTCCGCTAAGGTGCGGAGGTTCTTTCCAGCCAGTGTACTGAGACGTTCTATTGCCTCAGTCCTTTCCATCGGTCGCCCTCGTCAATGGAACACTATTTTCCAACAGCTTGACTTGCCGTTCGGTAAGAGTCGGATAGGTCAACGGTTCCCGCTCCACCGATTGAATCGTCGATAATCGTTTGCGAATTACCTCGACGAACTCTTGCTCCCGTTCGCAGCCGATAAAATTCCTCTGAAGACCGAGCGCGGCAACCCCGGTGGCACCGGATCCCGCGAACGGATCGAATACCAAATCTCCCTCGTTCGTGCTCGCTCGCAGGCATCGTTGAATTAATGCAACGGGTTTCTGAGTGGGGTGTTTTCCGAGTGTTTTCTCGTCTCGCCCAGCGGGGGCAAACTGCCAGACTGTTTTCATTTGTTTGCCCCCGTTTTCTTCCCGCATCTCCTGATAATTGAAGGTGTAGCGGTCTTTACTCCCTTTCTTCGCTTTGGTTGCCCAAAGAATCGTCTCGGTAGAGTGCGTGAAGCACCTACAACCGAGATTAGGCGGGGGATTAGGCTTTTCCCAAGTAATGTCGTTGAGGATGCGAAATCCGAGTTGAAGCATCGCCATCCCAATGCTTAGGTAGACGTGCAACGTTCCAGTTACCCAGATTGTTCCCATGGGCTTAAGGATTCGATAACATTCAGCCAGCCAAATCCGGTTGGTCTCATGGTCAATATCAATGCCTAGACTTCTGTCCCACTCTCCTTTATTCACCCGAACCCTCTTGCCAGCAACGCAAGTAAACCCATCGTTCGATAAGAGATAGGGCGGATCGGTCCAGATACAATCTACGCAGTCATCAGGCATTGATTTCATCAATTCCAAAGCATCACCTTGGAACAAACGCGACAACCCGTCATTAGATTGCCATGCGGTTTTGCCTGACAGACCGTACATCCCTAAACTATGCTCTCGTTCATGGGTGTTGACCCTAATCAAGATGGCTTGTTAGATTCACTGAGGAAGAAGGTCGCCACATCGACTTCGAGAGCGTTTGCGATCTTTACCAAGCTATAGACAGTGACGTTTACCTTTGCGCTCTCGATCTTCTGGAGATGCCTGGGAGCTATCACGGCTTTGTGACAAAGGCTTTCTTGGGTGAGGTGTTTCTCAGTCCGCAGTTGGCGAATCTTGTGCGCAATCCGCTCTAGGACTGCCTGTTGGAGGAGGTTGTAATCGTTCATGGTGACGCCGTGGATAACGTTAACCGGGTATCACGGCGTTGTACACGCCACAAATGGCGTGTTGGGCTATGCAGAAGGGAGCGAAGGGGGGCCTGCCCTCGGGGAGATGAGGGCTACATAGGAATCAGTCCAAAGTAGGGACTATGCAGGAGAGTACAAGGGTACTTTGGTCGGGGCGCGTCGATGTCGAGGCTTTAGCCCCTATCGCTGACTACGCCCCCAACAGCCGCACTATCTCATCCCCCACCTGCGTGGTGGACGCCGTTCCGCCAAGGTCGCCGGTGACTGCCTGCCGTTCTTGCAGGCTGCGGGCTACCGCGGCGTCCACCCGGCGGGCCGCGTCGTGCTCGCCCAGGTGGTCCAGCATCAGCGCCACCGCGGAGATGGTGGCCAGGGGATTGGCCAGGTTCTTGCCGGCGATGTCGAAAGCGGCCCCGTGGACCGACTCGAACATGGACGGGTGGGCCCGGTCGGGGTTGATGTTGGCGCTGGCGGCCAGTCCCATGCTGCCCGTGACCACGGCGGCAATGTCCGAGAGGATGTCCCCGAACAGGTTGGACGCCACGATGACGTCAAAACTCTCCGGGCAACGCACCAGGTCCATTGAAGCCCGGTCCACCAGCAGCGACTCGGTTTCTATCTGCGGGTAGTCCCGGGCCACGTCGTCGAACACCTCGTCCCAGAAGACCATGCTGAAAGCCTGGGCGTTGGACTTGGTGACCGATGTAACCTTGCGCTGCTTGTCCCGCTGGACGCAGTAATCGAAGGCGGCGCGAATGATGCGCTCGGTGCCCCGGCGGGTGAAAACGCCGGTCTGGATGACGGTTTCCTGTTCGGTGCCGGGATACAGCCGCCCGCCCACCGGCGCGTACTCGCCCTCGGTGTTCTCCCGGAAGATAACCATGTCAATCTGCCCCGCTTCTTTTCCGGTAACGGGCGATGTGACGCCGGGATGGAGGCAGCATGGGCGGATGGATATGGCCTGGTCGAAGGCCCGGCGCATGGGCAGCAGGAGGCCTTGCAGGGTGATGTGATCGGGTATGTTGGGGTCGCCGACGGCGCCGAAGAGGATGGCGTCGTGGGCCTGCAATTGCTCCAACCCGTCGTCGGGCATCATCCTCCCCGTCTCCCGGTAGTAGGCTGAGCCCCAGGGGTATTCGGTATAGGAGAAGCTGAGACCGCCACCGGCCAGCGCATCCAGCACCTTCTTGCCTTCGGCGACGACTTCGGGGCCAACGCCGTCACCGGCAATGACGGCCAAGCTGTATTCGGGCATAGCGAGTATCCTCTCTGACGTAAGGGTATGCAGCCGGATGGCGAGGCCCCCGGCGGCAATGCGGCCATACTACACCAGCGGGTTGCCAGCGTCCACCCGGAGGTATTGGGCGTGGGGTACGTTGGGGGATTCATCCCCCAAACCCCCTGTATCAGGAAGTCCTTGGAGGCGGACGGATTTAATGGGATTCGCGGAGTTAGGCAACCACCTGTACGCCGCCGCTCATCATGCGGAAGTGGTGGATGGCCTCGGCAGATGGGAAGGACTCCGTGGCCTGGCGGAAGGTGGACTTGCCCCGCCTCTGCCGGGCGTCCAGCAGTACGCCGAGGACGGTGCCGCTGTGAGCCACGCAAACCCCAACGGCGCCGACGTCCCGGGCGAAGTCGGATACCTGGGACAGTTGCGGTTTGTTCAACACCACCTGACCTGCGGCGGCGCTGATGGACGCCCCCTCGCCAATCAGGACCGGGCTGCCCTCGCGGATTCCCTGCCGCACCAGCTCCAGGGCGCGGCCGGTCTCGGCGGCGACGGACTGCCATTCGCGGGAGTAGTCCCGCCGGTTGAACTCCAGCGTGTCCACCGCGCCGCCGAAGTCCAAGGCTACAATTTCCATTGGCGGTGGCGGCCCCAGTTCTTCCATGAGGCTGCCCGCCCGGTGGTCGAAGAGGGCGATGCCCGGAAACATCACGCCGTCGCTGGGCTCCACCGACAGCGCGAGTTGTCCGATGGTCTCCGGGGGCAGGGGTTGTCCCAGGGCAATGGCCGTGGCTGCGATGGCGGCGGTCACGTCGGCGCTGCTGCTGCCCATCCCCTTGCTGCGGGGGATGGGGTTGCTGACCGTAATCGAGGCGGATACATCGGAGCGGTTGAGGTAGGCCAGCGTGACGGCCACCGCATCCCGGGCCTTGGGACAATCCGGGGGCGCAGTAACGCCGGGTTCCCCTTGGCTCAACTCAACGGTGACGCGGCAGTAAAAGTCCACCGGACAGGTGACCAGGAAGTAGCGGTCACCCAACATCCCCTGCACCAACTCGCCGCAGACGCCGGGCGCCCGCACCGTGGCGCGTCCGATGACGCCGTGAGTTAACCCGGCATCTGTCTCTGCCGTTGTATTCGTGGTGACGTTATCTTTCATCTTTGACGGTTATCGGCACTCCGGCGACTACCAGGAACACCCGAGGGCAAGATGCGGCGGCGCGTTGGTTTACCAGGCCCAGCAAGTCCTGGAACCGCCGGCCTAGTTCCGTTGACGCCACCAGGGTCAGCCCAACTTCGCTGCTGACCAGAACCATTTCCAACGAAGGTCGCCGGGTCATGTCCAGCAGGGCATCCAGCCTGGACATGACCATCGCTTCCAACTCCGGGGCGGGAAGCGTTTCATGCTCCAGCATTACATTGCTGAGCCAGGTGTCCAGCGAGTCCACCAGCATGGCGCACTTGCTGCCGTTGTCCGCCAGCGCCGCGTCCAGCGCGGCGGCCGGGTCGAGCGGCGCCTCCACCGTAACCCAATCGGCGGGGCGGGATTCCTGATGGCGGCGGATGCGTTGGGCAAACGCTTCGTCCACGGCCAGCCCGGTGGCCAGATAGACGACCGGCAGCCCCAAGCCGGCAACCAGTCCCTCAGCAAAGGCGCTCTTGCCCGACCGGATGCCGCCCAGCACCAGTGTCGGCCCGGCGGGTTTTCCCTCGGACATCCTACGGGGAACCCGCCGGTTGATCGAAGTCGTAGGACAGGCCGGTCATTTGGTAAATCAGGTCCATGTTCAGGCTGCCGCGCACCCAATCGGCCAGCTTGTCGTACTCCTGGTCCAGCACCAGTTCCTGCGACGAGTCGGGCAGGGTGACGCCCTTGCGCCGGGCCAACTCTTGAAGCACGGCCAAGCGCACCGGGCCGTTGTGGAAAAGGCCGTGAACGTAGGTACCCAACACCTGGCCCTGGGCGTCGGTGGCCCCGTCGTACTGGTCTGCGTTACCCACGGGAATGTCGGACCGGTCGAGGACGCGGAAAGGATGGTCAACGCCTTCGCCGGTGGTGCGGCCCATGTGGATTTCGTAGCCGGTGATGGATGTACCGTGCGCGCCGCCCACCAATCCCGAGTTGGCGGCAACGGTGGCGGTGATGCGGTGGGTCTCCTTGGCGCCGCCGAACACGGTGGTCAGGGGGAGCAGCCCCAGGCCGTCGGTTTCCCGCTGGGAAGACTCGATGCCTTCCGGGTCGTAAATCTTGGCCCCCAACATCTGGTAACCGCCGCAGATTCCGATGACGGCCTTGCCCCGTTGGTGCAGGTCTTTAATGGCCGAGTTCAAGCCCTGTCGTTCCATCCACATGAGATCGGGAATGGTCGTCTTGCTTCCCGGCAGAATTACCAGATCCGGGTTGCCCAACTCGTCCGGCGACTGCACGTACCGCAGAGCAACCCCTGCCTGCCGCCGCAGAGGGTCGAAGTCGTCGAAGTTGGAGATGTGGGGGGTCTGAATCACGGCCAGGTCCAGCACGGCGTTGGCCTGGGACCGCTCCGGCAGGTCCAGGGCCACCGAGTCCTCTTCGGGAATGTGGATGTCGCGGAAGTGATGCACCACGCCGACCACCGGAATTCCGGTGCGCCGCTCCAGCCAGGTAAGGCCGTCGGTCAGCAGGCTTTCATCGCCCCGGAACTTGTTAATCAGGAACCCCTTGACCGTCTCCCGTTCCTCGGGTTCCAACAACTCCATCGTGCCCACGATGGCAGCGAACACGCCGCCCCGGTCAATGTCTCCGCACAGCAGCACCGGGGCGTTGGCGTAGCGGGCCACGCGCATATTGACGATTTCAGTGGCCTTGAGGTTGATTTCCGCCGGGCTGCCGGCTCCCTCGATGACCACGATGTCGAACTCGTCCCGCAGTGTGTCCAGCGAGGTATGCACCGACTCCCATAGCTGGGTTTTGAGGGCGAAATAGTCCCGGGCGCGGGCCGACGAACCCTCTGAACGGATTAGCGGCCGGCCCATCACAACCACCTGCGAGGTGTGGTCGGCCTCGGGTTTCAGAAGCACCGGGTTCATCTCGACCCGGGCCTCAACGCCCGCCGCCTCCGCCTGCACCGCCTGCGCCCGGCCGATTTCTCCCCCGTCGGCGGTCACGTAAGAGTTGTTGGACATATTCTGGGCCTTGAAGGGGGCGACCCGGAACCCGTCCTGCCGGAAGATGCGGCAAAGCGCGGAAACCAGAACGCTCTTGCCCACATGGGATGCGGTGCCCTGAACCATCAACACCCGCCCGGTCACAACGCCGCCTCCGTAACCGGGGCGTTCAAATGCCCGGTGTCGTTGTACAGGTGCAGCACCGCGTTGTCGGGGTAGGTGTAAATCACGGACAGCGCGCAGTTGTGCATCACAAACTTCCAGTTGGCCTCCAGGGGCAGGTCCATCAACGCGACGAACAGGGATCGGAGGGACCCGCCATGCCCCACAACCAAGACCGCGTCATCCATGTGCCTCTCCAGCAGCGTTTCGGAGAACCGGGCCACCCGGGCGCTGGTCTCGCGGATGGTCTCGCCGCCGTCGGGGGCGAAGTCCAGGTCGTTGACCAACGACGCCTCGTACTGCTCCGGGAATTGGCGGGCGTACTCGTGGACCGTCAACCCCTCGAAAACCCCTTTCCGGTACTCCCGCAGCAGGGGCGTGGTCTGCAATGGGGTGGCCGCTTCCCCCAGGATGATTTCGGCGGTCTCCCGTGTGCGGCTCATGTCGCTGGAGTAGGCCGCGTCAAAGACGCAGCCCTGGAGCCGGCGGGCGATGGCGCGGGCCTGCTCACGGCCCCGGTCAGAAAGGGCGATGTCCGAATGGCCCTGAATCTTGCCCTGGGCGTTCCACTCGGTTTCGCCGTGGCGGACGATGTAAAGTTTTCCCATGAATCACTTCACCCGTGATTATTTGGCGATGGGACTACCCCTGGCAACCCCGGTTAATCAATCCTTGGCGCGCAACGCTTCCATAGCCTCGGCCAAGCGTTGGCAATCGGGTTCGGGACGGATTCCGATGCGAATGTAGTCCGGCAAGCCAAAGGAGGCGCAGTCCCGGACCACCAGCCCCTGGCGCAGCAGCCCTTCCCGCATCATCGTACCATTACCGACTTCAACCAGCAAAAAATTAGCGGCAGATGGCAGCACGGTGTAGCCCGATGCGGTTAGCCGGTCAATCAACAACCGTTTGCTCCGGTTGACCGACTCCCGGGCCTGTTCCAGGTAGCCGTCTTCGGCCAGGGCGCAGAGACCGGCGGCATGGGCCAGGCTGTTGACGCTCCAGTCGGGCTGGTAGGACGCCAACCTGTCGATGACTTCCTCGGCGGCCACGGCGTACCCCAGCCGCAGGCCGGTCAGCGCGTAGTCCTTGGTCATGGAGCGCAGCGCCACCACCGCGCCGGCGTCCAACAGGGGCAGGGAGTCCCATGGCCCGTTGACAAAATTGATGTAGGCTTCATCCAATACCAGCAACCCCCCGGCTTCCCCGGCGGCGGCGGCCAGGACGCGGATGTCATCTTCCGGCAGGTAAACCCCGGTAGGGTTGTTGGGGTTGCAGATGAAGGTCAGGGCAGCCTGCTGCGCGATAATGTGCCGCCGGATTTCATCAAGGTCCCAGGAAAACACTCCGGACGATTCCGGGTTGAACGCGGCGTTGCAGTTGAAAATGCTGGCCCCGGCCAGACGGCAGGCTCCCAGATATTCGCCGTAAGTCGGAGTCAACAGCAGTGCGGTTTCGGCGCCGCCTCCGGGCTGCGGCGTGAGGTAGGCCCTGGCCAGCAGATGGATGATTTCGGTGCTGCCGTTGCCCGCCAGAATGCGTTGGGGAGAAACGCCAAGTTGACCGGACAGGGCCTCCCGCAGTTCCAGGTTCTCCGGGTCGGGATATGTGGTCAAGTCCACCCGGCGTAGGGCTTCCCACAGACCGGCCGGGGGGCCCAGCGGGCTGATGCTGGCGCTGAAGTCCAACACCCGCGACGGGTCCAGCCCCAAGGCCCGCAGCTCGGCGGGCCGGATGCTGCCGTGTACCGGCCGGCCGAAGCCGGAATTGGCCAGAGGAGTGGCATTGAGGGCCGGCTGTTCCATCAACTGTTTACTCTCACTACGTCCGGTCAACCGGCCCCTACGGCCACAACCAGGCAATAAGGACGATGATTCCCGCCGCGGCCAGCCCCGCCTGCGCCGTCACCCAGTACATCGTCTGAACGGCCCGGGAAATGTCCGCCGGCTCCACGGTACGGGTCGAGTCTCCCAAGCGGTAGTGTCCGGTCTTTTCCAGCGCCACCCCCAACGCGCCGGCCATTCCGCTCATGGTCCATCCGGCGTTGGGGCTTTCGGTTTTGCCGCGGTCACGCCACATCACCCGCCAGGCCGAACCCACGGCCTGTCCCGGCACCACCAGGCAGGCAGCCACCAAGAACAGGGCGGTAAGACGAGCTGGAATCAGGTTCACCAGGTCGTCCAGCCGCGCCGACGCCTTGCCCAGATACTCGTAACGCCCATGATAGCCTATCATGCTGTCCAGGGTGTTGACAGCCCGGTAAGCCACCGCCCCCGGTAGCCCGAACAGCGCGAAGGCCAGCAGCGGCCCGATGATGCTGTCGGTGAGGTTTTCCGAGACCGACTCCACCGCCGCCGCCGTGGCCTGCTCCGGCGTAAGGGAAGACGGGTCCCGGCTGACCAGGGCGGACATACCGGCCCGCACCGCGCCGATGTCGTCCTGCATTAAAGAAGACCGCACACCTGCCGCCGCCCGGTGCAGCATCCGCACGGCAAAGGTGGTCTTGAACAGCAGCACACCGCCGGCCAGATAGACCAGCGGGTGGACGGCGTACATCCCCTGCACCACTGCGTAAGCCGTCAATCCCCACACGCCGGGAATCAGCAGCGCCACGGCCCCGCCGTAGACCAACTGTCCGCCGGGAGTCTTGGGGGAAAGCCTCTCCGCCCAGCTGATAGTCTTGCCCATCCAGACCGTGGGATGAAACCTATTGGGCAGTTCACCGCAAACCAGGTCGAGCGCCAGGGCCAACGCCAAGACGGCCAGGTCAAGGGGTATGCCGTTCACCGCCACGAAGCCGTCCGTCCGCCGCCCACATCCATCGACGGTAGGAACGAGCAATCATCCGTAAATTGCGCCATCAACTAAAACCAACCCAGCAAGGACGGCAGCGGCTCCAAAAACCCCAGGGGGAGCAGCGCCACCGCTGCGATGAGCGTCACCACCTCGACAATCTCGTTGGTGGCGCCGTAGGCGTCGCCCGTGAGCCCCCCCAGCATCCGCGTTATGCCGGCACCCAGCAGCCAGGCCAGTAAGGACACCCCGGCCAACAGGGCCAACCCGCCGATTCCCCCGGCCACGACCACCACCACGCCGACCGTTGCCGCGGCCACCACCGCCGACAGCTTGGCGCCACCCTGATGCAGGGGACTTCCCAAGCCGCTGCTCCTGACGTAGGAAAACGCCCCCAACTGCAAGACCATCGCCCACCGGCCCAGCGGCGCGAACAGCAAAAGCGCCCATTCTTTGCCCGAAACCTCCAGCGAAAGTAACGAGACCAAGGCTCCGTACTTCAAAAGCAACAGGCTGACCGCTCCAAGCACCGCAAAGGCCCCCACATGGGAGTCCCGCATAATTTCCAGGCGGCGCTCCGGTGTGTACCCTCCAAAGAGGCCATCGCACACATCCATCAACCCGTCCAGGTGCAGGCCGCGGGTAGCGACCGCCAGCGCCGCCACCAACAGGGCCGCGGTCAAAGCCACCGGGAAGATTAGCCCCGCAATCCTGGCAACCCCCACCAAGAGCAGCCCCAGCAGCAGGCCAACCAAGGGGTACCAGGCGCGGGCGTTGCTTATCTGCGTCTGCGTCGGGTTGCGGCTTCCCAACGTGGGGAACAGGGTCAGGAAACCCAAGGCCGCCCAGAAGGCCGACAGGGTCAGGCTCCTTCGTCGTCTTCGCGCTCGGAAACCCCGGCTTCGGCGAAAGTCGCCATCTCCGACAGGCACTTGGCCGCGGCCTCTACCAGGTGCATCGCCAGCGCCGCGCCCGTGCCTTCGCCAAGACGCATATTCATAGAGAGCAGGGGAGTCAATCCCATCGCGTCCAGACCCACACGATGCCCTGGCTCGACCGACTGATGCGAGGCAATGAAGTATTGGGCCGACGCAGGGGACAGGAGCCAAGCGATTAACGCCGCCGCCCCGGAGATGAACCCGTCCACCAACACCGGGCGGTGTCCGGCGGCGGTTCCCAGCATCGCCCCGGCCAGCACTCCGATTTCAAAACCGCCCACCTTGGTCAGCACATCAAGGCCGTCCTTGGGATCGGGCGAGTTCACCGCAATCGACCGGCGGATAACCTCGACTTTGTGGGCCAACCCTGGGTCGTCCACGCCCGTGCCTCGGCCGGTGGTAACTTCCGGGTCCGCGCCGGTGACGACGGCGGTAATGGCGCTGGAAGGTGTCGTGTTCCCGATGCCCATGTCGCCGCAGGCGACCAGATCGGCGCCCTCGCCGATTTGTTCGCGGGCGGCGTCGATGCCGATTTCCAGGCATTGAATGGCCTGCTCGCGGGTCATGGCCGGCCCTACTGCCATGTTGGCGGTGCCTCGCCCAACCTTCACCGAGCGCAGCAGAGGATGAGGGTCCAGGTCGGCGGCGACACCGGCGTCCAGAATCACGATCTCGGCGCCGGCGTGACGGGCCAGCACGTTGATGCCGGCGCCGCCGCGCAGAAAGTTGAACACCATCTGGGGCGTGACTTCCTGGGGATAAGCGCTGACACCCTCGGCCACGACGCCGTGGTCCCCCGCGGCCAGAATTACCGCCTTGCGGCGGATTTGGGGAATCGACTCGCCGAACATACCGGCCAGAGCAATGGAGATTTCCTCCAGCCGGCCCAAGCTGCCCGGCGGCTTGGTCAGGGTATCCTGCCGGGCCTGGGCGGAGGCCATCGCTTCCTCGTTCAGTGGCCCGATGGCCTCCAACGTCACGTCCAAAAGCGGCGATATTGGCATGGCAACTCCTTCAACCGGAATCTGACTCAGACCCCGACGGTCTTCTCTCCAAGCTATGGGTCGAGTGGGGGCACTGGCCCCGGGATTACTCTGATTCTGCTCGGTCCGACGATGACCATTGCCCCGGGTAGCGCGGCATCTTCAACTTCCTCAAAAAGCCGGTCGAGTTGTTCTATGGCTACGTCCAACGTAGTCAGACCTCCGCCCAGCCTTATGATTCCGAAATGCGGCGGAAAAGGGAAATGCCATCCACCCGGGAACAATTTATCAAAAGTTATGGTCAGATTACCCGTGGTCCCTCGCCCAACCGAAGATTGCGGGGTCGGGGTGCGCTATAAGCCCTACATCAAAGACATGCGCCACGTCCCAATCCGGTCTTCTGTCCCGAAGCCAATCCCGGACATCAGGTGACATATTTTCGTCAATCAATGCCCGAATGCGAAGTGGTGGGCTAACTGTTGACAACCGCTCGCCCGTCTTCGGATTCGACGCGGGAGAACTCCAGGACAGCTTCCACATCCTCCCTAGTTATCCAATGAAACCCCTCCAGGATTTTGTCGGTCGTGTAGCCGCCGTCATACATCCCCAGGATGACGCCGACCATAATCCGGGTACCGCGAATTGTCGGCTGGCCGCCGCAAATCAAGGGTTCCCGAACGATGTGTTTGGAAACCCAATCTGCGGATTTCCGGTCGCCGTTCCTAACGGAGCCTTTGAGAATTGCCGGGTTGCCCAAAACCAGTAAGTTCCGGGAGTCCCACTCTTTGCCCGTGTTGGCGTACCATACGCCAAGATCCGGAAGCTTAATGGAACAGGCGGCGACGAACCCGGCATGGGGCATCCTCATCCCGCAAACGCCGACTGAGGCGAGACGGTCCCACACCCGGCGGAAGTGGGTCTTGCTCACCAACTGCTCGCGTTGGACCGCGCCGGGCTCCTCCGCAGGTTCCACCGTTTGTCTGAGGACACCTTTTCGCAGACTCTAACAATTCGGTATTGGTAGCGCTTCCGGCGGGCTGCGGTGGTTACAACCTCGTTTTCCAGCCGGGGAAGCAGCTTCCAAACCTGTTCAAAGTCCATTTCCGGCGAGTCTTCCGCCGGAGACTCTATTGCCGGGCCATTGACGTCTAGCATCCTGTCCTCGGCGGTGGCTAAAACTCAATGCCGGGTTGGGCCTTGATGCCGTTGTGGTAGGGGTGCTTGACCACATTCATTTCAGTAACCAGGTCGGCAAATTCCACCAGTCCCTCCGGGGCGTGTCTGCCGGTGATGATGACGTGCTGCATTTCGGGACGGTCTTGCAACACCTGCACCACGTCTTCCACCGGAATCCACCCGTAGTGCATGGGATAGGTGAATTCGTCCAGGATGACGACGTCGTATCCGCCGGTGGCGATGACTTCCTTGGCGTCTTCCCAAAGCGCCCTGGCCAGGTCGGCGCTTTGGTCCAGGTCCTGGGAGCGCCAGGTAAACCCGTCGCCCATTGCCCGGACGGTCACGCCAATCTTCTGCGCGGCCCGCTGTTCGCCGAAGTTGGCGGTGGTATGCTTGATGAACTGGAGCATCACCACCTTCATGTCACGTCCCCAGGCGCGGAAAAGGACCCCCATGGCGGCGGTGGTCTTTCCCTTGCCGTTGCCGGTGTTGACGATTACCAGTCCCTTGTTGATGCGGGGACCCTTGACCGACTGGGGGCCGGGTTCCGAGGATTGGATGGGATATTGACTGCTCATGTTCAACTCCTTGTCGGGGGTGGCGGCGTGGGTTGGGATTTGGCGGGCATTCAGGACCGTCCCGCTGTGGATGATGGGTTCAGGACCGACGGGCACAGACCTCCACGAACCGCCGGGCCAGCGACGGCTTGCTGCCCAGGTGGATGTGGATGTACGAGGCCCACACACTGCCCGCCCGAAAACCTTCGAGCCGGCCATCCTGGTCTAACACGCTGTACACCGATTGCTCAGAATCGGGGGGCTGTTCCAGAACGGACCAATGGAACTCGTGGCCGCGCACCCGCTCTCCCTGCCTCAGCAACGGGCTGTCGCCGCGGGACTCAATCTCCCGGTATCCCAGGTGGAGCCGCCGGCCGTCCATGGTCGAGACCACGGGAATGGCGCCGACCATCGGGAATTGGGCGCCTTCCAGATCGGACAGGCTTTGCCCCAGGTACATCAGGCCGCCGCATTCGGCATAGACCGGCAGGCTGCGGCGCACCGCTTCCTGCATTGCGCCAATCATCGCGGAGTTTTCCGAGAGTTCACGGGCGAACATTTCCGGGAAGCCTCCCCCAATGTATATGCCTCCGATTCCTTCCGGCAATGCAGTGTCGGTCAGGGGACTGAAGGGAGCCAACTCCGCGCCCCAGGCTTCCAGCAAGTCCAGCGAGTCTTGATAGTAGAAGCTGAAGGCACTGTCTTGCGCGACGGCGATTCTAGCCACCTTGGGCCTGGGTTCCGCAGGGAAAACTTTCGGGAATTCCGACACAGGCTCCGGGCTAGAAGCGTCAGGCTGCCTGGCGGTGGAGGCCAGTTGCAAAACCCGGTCCAGGTCGATAGTCTCCTCCACCTGCCGGATTATCGCATCGTACCATTCCTCGACCACCGTTCCTTCCACGGTGGGAATCAAGCCCAGATGCCGCTCCGGCTGCACGAACTCTTCGCGGCGGGGCAGGTATCCCAACACCGGCAGCCCGGTGGTGGCCTCGATTTGGGGCTGGCAGAACTCCAGGTGACGGGGGCCGCCGACGCCGTTCAGGATGACGCCCGCGATGCGCAGCTCAGGGTCGAATTGCTGGTATCCCAACACCTCGGCGGCGACGCTGCGGGCCACCTTGGAAGCGTCGGCCACCAGGATGACCGGAACACCCAGCAGCTTGGCCAACTGCGCGGTGGAACCCTCTTCGGTCAGGCTGGAATGTCCATCGAAGACCCCCATCACGCCTTCGACCACCGAAATTTGACCCTGGGACCCGGCCCGGTGGAACAACTCTGAGACCGTGGCATGGGGCAGCATCCAAGTATCCAGGTTGCGGGACGGACGACCGCAGGCCAGTTGGTGGTAAGAGGGGTCAATGTAGTCGGGGCCGGCCTTAAAAGGCTGGACCCGATACCCGCGCCGGGTCAACGCTCCCATAATGCCGGTGGCGATGGTGGTCTTGCCCACCCCGCTGCGCACCCCGGCAATAACCACCGCGGCGGTCATAGTCCGGCTGCCTTCCGCATCAACTCGCCCATACCGAGCCTGTCGATGAATTCCTCAGGTTCGTGTATCAACCGGCCCATCGCCGGTCCTCGAAACAGTGGTGATGTGAACATGGCTCGAACACCCCGGATAACCCTGCTGCCAGCGGCCTAACCGTTGACCTGTACGGTGTCCCCGTACTTGTCCAACAGGCGCATGAAAAGGTCGTGGCGGGGTTGGTTGGTTGCGTCGTCGTCCGACTTGCGCAGGTAAATACGCAGGACGGGTTCCAGGTTTTCGTCCTTGAACCAGACCGAGTAACTGGGAAGGTTCTGCTCGTTCATCTGGTGAATGAACTGCACCTCGCGCACCTGGTCCAGGTTCAAATGCAAATGGGTCCCGCCGGCCTCCATAAAGGTAACTATGTCTCCCTCTTCCGTGAACCGCAAGTCGTCCAGCATCATGTAGACTTCGGCCGTACTGGCGGTATTGGATACCATCAACACCACTTCGTTGAACCCCACGCCGTCGCTCCCCTGGCATTCTTCCAGCATTTCCCGAAGCATCAATCTGCCTCCCTGCATTGGTAGCGTTATTATCCGCCCATTGGGTTGCGAATGCTACTCCCCCGGCAGGTTGTCCTGGATTAACCGGCCCAATTCCGCAGGAATCCGGCGGAAGTCAACGGCTCCCCGGCGAGATATAACCGCCCTGCCCTCAACAACGCCGTACAGGACTTTGCCGCCGCCCTTCGGCCGGGCAACGTCGATTCTGGGGCCGTAGGTGCAGCCGAAGATGCACCGGCAGCGTGACACCTGCACCCGGTCGGTCAACCCATCGGCCTCCACGGACTCTTGCAAGGCGGCCAACAACTCGCCGCCGTTTCGGCCTGCGTCGTCCCGCAGGTAACCGCAGCGGCGGGGGTCGGTGCAAACAATAACGTTCAGTTCGTACCGGGACATGAGTGTGAATCTCCTGTAAGCCGGGAAGGGAACGGCGGGAAACGACCGGTGATTCCGGCTCATGGACCGGAAATACCGGGCCAAGGGCCAATGCCGAGGAGGAGGACGGTATCAGCCCACCGTTTTCGCAGGTCGTCTCCGCCGTAGGAACACCCGAAGCAGAATCGTCAGTTCGGCCGGGGCCGAACAACAAAAAACCCGGTCCTTCGACCGGGTCCGGTGATGTTGGGAAGACAAGCCAATACCAGCACCCCCATTCCGCGAAGGGTATCAAGGTCATGCTTGCAGGCAGGTCTCCTGACTTCCGGCTGCTGCAATCACCCCCGACCTTCCCAGCCCGTTTGGGCCAGTGACCCGGTATTAGACCGGATGAGGGCAATCTTGCCGGTTACAGTGGCGGGACCGCGCCGGATTCTCACCGGCTTCCCTTTTCAGCCCCAAACGGGGCCACCTTGCAAGCAGTTGTAAGTTGTTAATGTTGCCGCTGGGCCGTGGTGGTCATAACCTGAGCCAACCATTTGCGGTAGAGACTCATCTTACATCCCCCAAGCCAAGCCGTCAACCACGTTCTTGACAGAGAAAATTGCGAAACTCTTTAGTTGCCGAAGGGCCAGCAGAATAATAGCGTGAATAGGATTCGTTGGCCATTCAGGGTGGGGGGATTCGGCAAATACTTTAACGGTATTCGTCCCCAATTAGCAGTCGCAAGCTCAGCTGGGTAGTTTCGCAATTTTCTCTTGACACGTAACTGTTCAGGCTAGGGATTTCCTGATGGCCCCTACTGACACTTGCCCCTTCCCAATCCCGGTAATTCTGCTTTACCATAATCTTCAATCATCCTGAGTTGGCGTCCCGCACCGGGTTTGGCGGCGTTGGGTTTAGCGGAAAGACCGGGGTCCCCAAGTGCTCCAAAGTGGGTCAAAACCGGCACAAAATGACACAAAAAGGCGCTGAAACCCTTCCCAAATCTGCCGTCAGCGCCCCATGTTCGCACCACCGCCAAGCGTAAATGACACAAAAGGCACAGTTTTTATTTTTCGGGGGGTTTGGCTGTCTCCCGCGGCTTGAATCCCCCAGTCTGAACAGTTACCTTGACACTCAATTTGCTGCGGGATAACGTAGGGCCTGCGCCGGCGGTTCTTCAGGAACACCGGTGGCAACGGTCACGCCGGCATTCGGCAACCCGAACCAACACCGAGGAGAAAGTCATGCCTGCTTACACTTATACTTACGATCACATCCACGTCCGCACCAAGGACCCGGAAGGAATGGCCGGCTTCTTCGAGACCATGTTCGGCGCCAAGGTGCTGCATCTGGTTCAGAGCGACGGCGCTCCCCGGGTTGACCTGGACATAAACGGGTTGGCGATCTTCATCGCCACCGTGCCGCCGGAAGAGCACATGGACTCCAACCCCCGCGACCCTCACCTGGGGCTGGACCACTTTGGGTTCCGCGTCGACGACGTTGACGGCGCCGTGGCCGACCTGAAGAGCAAAGGAGCGGACATCTGCGTCGAACCGCGCACCATTCGCCCCGGCGTCCGAATCGCCTTCGTCCGCGGCCCTGATGACGTGCGCATCGAAATTCTCCAACGCGACGGTTCCGGCCTGATGGAGCATTAGTGACAGTTGCCCGTTGACCAGCGGTCAAGCCTTGAGCCACAATATCCGGCAACACAACTGGTAAGCCCAACCTATGGAGAACGAGATGACTGGCCCGAGAATCAAATTTGACGAAACTCCCACACAAATCAAAATCAAGCTGGAGCCGGAGCAGGTCTCAATCAGTCCTCTGGGGAACGACGCCTTCATCATCATCAACATTGGAGGCCAGCGGTTCGATGCCCTGGTGCCAACCCACACGCTGGGCTTAGGTTACCGCTACGTGCCAGCAGCCCGCATGGGAACTATCGGGGAAAAGGTGTTGCTATATTTCCCCGTAAGCAACGAAGGCCGTCCAACCTGGGAAATCAGCGAAGAAGACCTGAACCAGGTTCTGCTCGACTAAAACAAGATTGACTGAGGACTAGCCCAAGGTCGGAAAGTGAGAGCTGTATGTTGCTATCAGACGAGGAGCTGCTCGAAGCCATCAATTCAGGTGAACTCTTCTTTGACCCAACCCCTCCCCAAGGCAACATACAGCCCGCTTCTATTGACCTGAGATTGGATTATGACCTTCAGGTCCACAGCAGTCAGCCTATTCTGGGGGTGAGCCTCGACCCGGAAACATTGGATGTTAACCGGCACCTGGAACACAATACGAACAAAGAGGACATATCAGAAGGGCGGATCTATAAATTCGGCCCCGGACAGTTGGTCATCGCGCAAACCATGGAAACCGTTGGTTTGCCCTTTCACTTGGCCGGCCGGGTTGAAGGCCGGAGCCGCCTGGCCCGGCTGGGTGTCGGCGTTCACATCACCGCCCCCAAGATAGACCCCGGGTTCCACAACCGAATCACCCTGGAGATTTACAACCTGGGGCCTTGGACTATTGAGTTGACCGGCGGGATGCGGATATGCACCCTTCTGGTGGAGAAGCTGAACCGTCCCGCCATGGCAGGTTATGCCGGGATATTCCAGGGCCGCTAGACCAATGGTTTCCCCGTTCACACATCCCGGCGGGAATTGAAGAGCCAGCCGAGCGCGCCGGTAGCAATGCCAACCAACCCCAGCACGACCAGCACCCAACCCAGAACATCAATCAAGACCGCGATCACCGGCGACAGCAGAATCACCCCCAGCGTGAGAAGCAGAATGCCGCAGCCGATGGCCCCCTTGGGCCCGCTGGTGTCGTAGGCAAACCGCAATTTCCTGAGCCAATCCTGGGTTTGCCGGGAGTTCACCCGGCAAACTCCCCGTCCGCCGCGGTGTAGGTCGCCTCTTGCTCGATGACCCGCCGCTCTTCCCTGAGCTTGGCCAGGTGGGTACGGACGTTGCGGGCGGCGGCGTCCCGCAGATTCTTCCGCAGGTTCTTGGGGTAGACGGCGGAGACAATTTCATCAACGGTTGCGGCCCCTTCCGAAAGGGCGGTCATCACTTGGTCTTCCCGTCCCTGCCGGTGGGCGATTTGTTGCTGGATGCGCTGCTCCCCCCGGAGAATGGTGCTGCCGTGTCCGGGGCATACCACCTGGGGCCGGGTCTGCCCCATCCGTTCCAGCGAGGCCATGTACAACTTGAGGTCCCGGACGCTGGATGAGGAGTTGCCCAGCAGGTTGTCGCCGCTGAACAGCACCCGGTCGGGCCGCAGGAAATAACAAACGTGGTCTTCCTCGTGGCCCGGAGTGAACATGGGGCGCAAAGTCGCTCCTCCGCCGGTGGTCACCACCTCCCGGGCCTTCAGCGGCTCCACCGAGTCGCCGCCCAGTATGTGTTGCAGCCGGGGCGCCAGCTTGGGGTGGCACCGCACCGGGCAGTCCATCGCTTCTTGCAGCCGGTCCAGCCCCCCGATGTGGTCCCCGTGGCCGTGGGTGATGAGGATGGCCGAGATACGCGGCCAGCCCAACTCTTCGTAATAATCAAGAATCTGCCGGGTCCACGCCCGGTACGGCTCCCCGGAGTCAATCATCACCATCCGGTCGTTGGGATCGCCGGCAAAATAGATTTGCGTACCCCCGGGGTGCATAGTCCCAAAGGTGTTCGGGTTCTCCTCGATGTGGGTGCTGTAAACGTGCTCGGTAATCTGCACTGCTTCACCTCCGCAGGTCGGCATTTACCGTTGGCGGGCTGCGTGAAACGATGTTAGACCTGGCCCGTCCGAGCGTCAATCCCGCAGTTTACCGCCTCGGAGGCCTGCCGCCGATGTGATATTATGCCAGTCGGCAGCCAAGCCAGCGCACAAGTACAGAATTGGGAGCGCAAAAGCGGTCATAGTCAAGTTGGGCGTCTCGTTAACCGGCATCGGGCAGCATCCCCAGGGCGTGGATATGCAGCAGAGCTTCCGGGAGATTGTGGAGTACGTCCGTACTGCCCGTGACCTGGGGTTCGACTTCATTTACCAAGGCCAGCACTACCTGACATCGTCTTACCAGCAGCTCCAGACCATGCCGCTGCTGGCCCGCTTGTCCGCCGAGGTGCATGAAGGGCTAGGGCAATCGCGTTTTAACTCCGGGGCATAATTGGCAACAAAGAATTCGATACTGCTTTCAAATTACTGGCTTTGGGGGACGAAAATTGCCGCCCACGGAGCTTTCTGGTCCATCAAGCCAGACTGATTTTCAAAAATTTCCAGCGATGGATGGGATTTCGAGGTTTTTGGAGTATCCGGGCGCAAGAAAACCGGAGCAGTCGTGGAGTTACGAATTAAAACGCGATTGCCCTGCATGAAAGGGAAAACCATCTTGACGGAGGCGTAACTATGCCATATTGCCCTCATTGCGGACGTGAGGTAGCCGTAGGAGTCAGCTTTTGCACTCTTTGCGGAGGCGCATTGGGTAGCTCCTTAACCCCGGCTCCCGCCCAAACCCATATCGCTCTGCCACAGAGAGGCAACAGGAAGCGAGGTTGTCTCAAGTGGGGAAGGGATTGGCTGTGGTGGTCTGCTCGTAGTGGCAAGCATCATTGCCATTATCGCCGGGATAGCATCCTCCTCCGGCGACGGCGGGAGCGTAGCTAAACCCATCCGACCCGGCCCGACTCCCACTTTCGCAGAAGCGAAGGCCGAAGCCAGGCAAGTCTCCTACGACAACTTGTTCCGAAACAACGAACGTTACATAGGGGCTACAGTTTGCTATGAAGGTAAGGTAGTCCAGGTGATTGAAGGTGCGGGAGACAACTACAACCTGCGGGTTGAAGTTACGAGGAAAGAATACTCCTGGGAAGACACCGTGTTTCTTTACTACTCCGGGGATCGCTTGCTGGAGAATGACATCATTGAGTTCGTGGGCTAGGTTAAGGGGTTGATAACCTACGAAGCCATTATGGGCAATGCAGTTACCATACCGGAGATCGTCATGATACAGTCTCGTCTGGTTTCCAAAGGCTAGTACTCAGTCATGTTTGGAATTGAAAAGTTTAGCAGCCGAGTCGGAGCCAGGTGGCCAACCACCCCGGGGGTTATGCTGTTCTAGGGTTATTTCGAATCCAAGATTGACTGACTACTAAACCAAAGCCAAGGTGGGATGTACATTTAAGTGGCGATGATGATCAGCTGGGTTGCGCCGGTGAATCCCTGTCATCCGTACTTGGAGAATGCCCCGGCTCCGTCGTTTGACCCACACCATCTGCGCATTTCACCTTGGCTTTGGTTTAGTAGTCCAACCGCTTTGAATTGATGGCTAAAGAAGTTGGATTTTAATACGTGAACACCACCGCCCGAGTATTGCCGGGCAATCACGCAAATCCCGGTTTACTCTTCATTTCAAAGATGTTCGCCTACTAAACTAAAGCCAAGGTGGGATGTACATTCGATGGGCGATGAAGATTAGCTTGGTTGCGCCAGTAAAACACTCTCAGCCGTACTTGGAGAATGATCTGGCACCGCCGCTTGACCTTCACTATCTGCGCATTTCACCTTGGCTTTGGTTTAGTAGTCCGGGTTCCAAACCCGCCTTGGCCGACACACACTACGTACCCAACATCCTATCCCACTACCACCTACGTTTGGGTTTAACCAACCCCCAACTCCCCGATAATCTTGGGCAGGTCGCGGTTGAACTCGCCCTTGCTCAGGGCGGCGTCGCAACCCAGTGTGCGGGCCTGCTCCAGCGCCGCCGTGTCTTCGTGGGGGCCGAAGGCAATCATACGCACACCGTCCGTTTGGGAACGGACTCCGGCCACCACCGCCGTCCAGACGGACTCGTCACCCTCCAGGTCCACCAGCACCAGCGCGGGCCGCTGCCGGTTGAAGTGCCGCCAGAAAGCCGCCTCGCTGGTGGCCCGCAGTGTCTCGTGTCCCAAGGGTTCGGCCAGCGCTTCCAGGTGACCCAGGAAGAAAAGGTTCTGGCCCACCAGCACAATGGTTTGAGCTTCGGACATTTCATCCTCCCTTCAGGTGGCGTCCCAGCAGATTGATGGCCGCGCGGGCGGCGCCGTGCTTGTTCTCGTCCCGATCTCCGTTGACCCGAATCTCAACCGCGGCGTCCTCGCCGTCCTTGGCCGACAGTCCAATCCAGAAGGTGCCGATGGGCAAGCCGGAGTGTCCGCCCGCCGGGCCGGTGACGCCGGTGGTGGAAATCCCGTAGTCGGCGCCGGTCAACTCCCGCACACCCTGGGCCATGGCAATTGCCATTTCCCGGCTGACCGACCCCTTCTCGGCATACAATTCGTCAGTGACGCCCAGGATGCTCTGCTTGAGGCCGCCGGTGTAGGCAATTACCCCGCCGGGGAAGAATTGGGACGCACCGGGAACCGTGCCCAGGATATAGCCCACCAGCCCGCAGGTGCAGGCCTCGGCGACCGAAACGGTCTTGTGCTCCCGCAGCAGAATATCGGCAACTTCCTGTACTTCCATGAAACAACTCCCACAATCAACGGTTAAAGCAAAACATTCCGGGGCAGGGCGGGACATCCGGGTTGAACGTCAGGGTTTTCGCAGCATCAGGAAGAACTCCCGGTTGCCCGCGTCCCCCAGGATGGGCGAGGCACATTGACCGGCGACGCTGAATCCCTGTTCCGTGGCCCACTCGATTACCCGTTCCTGGACTCTGGCGTGAATTTTCGGGTCTTTGATGACGCCGCGACGTCCCACTTGGCCCCGCTCCGCCTCGAACTGGGGCTTGACCAGCACAACCAACGCCTGCCCCGCCTTCAGATGGGCAGCCGCCGGCGGGATGACCAGCCGCAGCGATATGAACGAAACGTCAATCGTCACCAGGTCCACCGGCTCGGGCAGCTCAAACGGGTAACGGGCGTTCATCTTTTCCATCACCGTCACCCGGCAGTCATCCCGCAACCGTTGGTGCATCTGTCCATGCCCCACGTCGACGGCGTAAACCCGCTGCGCTCCCCGCTGCAACACGCAGTCGGTGAACCCGCCGGTGGATGCGCCCACGTCCAGCGCCACCATCCCCTCCGGGTCGACGCCGAAACAATCCAAAGCGTGGGCCAGCTTGACGCCGCCCCGTCCCACATAGGGCAGGCGTCCCCGGACCTCCAGCGGCGTGGCGTCGCTCAGGGGGCTGCTTGCCTTCAGCACCCGGCCGGCCGGAGAAAACACCAAGCCTTCCATTATCAGGGTCTGGGCCTGTTCCCGGCTCTCGGCCAGGCCCCGCTCGGTCAACAGCAGGTCGGCGCGTTTGCGGGTGACTTTCGGGGGCATCGCTTTCCTGCGGCTCCAATTCCGGTGGGGTCTTTATAGAACGCCCCGGGACTACTCGCCGGTGAACTGGGGACGGCGTTTTTCCAGGAAAGCCCGGCAGCCCTCCCGGTAATCGTGGGTGTCGAACTGGGTCAGGGGCAAGTCGGCTTCCTCCGGGGTCAAGTCGGACAGGGAAGCCTTGTTCATCAACTGGTTCATGGTGCGTTTATTGACGGCGTGGGACAGGGGGGCAAGGCCGGCAATTTCTTCGGCCAGCCGGTAGGTGTAGGAATGAAGCTCGGCATCGGGCACCACCTGGTTGACCAACCCCATCCGCAGCGCTTCGGAAGCGTCCAGCAGCCGTCCCGACAGCAGGATGTACAGGGCGTTGCCCTTGCCGACCAGGTCCACCAGGCCGCGCATTTCCCGGTGGCCGATGGTTATGCCCAGGCGGGCCACAGGAATGCCCAGCCGGCTGCTTTCGGAGGCTATACGCAAGTCGGTCGCGACAGCGATTTCGCACCCGCCGCCCGCGGCGAAGCCCTGAATCATGGAGATGACCGGGGTTTCGGCCTCGGTCAAAGCCTCCAGCAAGCCATCCACCGCTCGGTTGTACCGGCGTCCCCGCGCCGAGTCGGAGCGGTATTCCTCAAAGTCGGCAATGTCGGCCCCGGCGGAAAATGCCTCACCCCCCGCGCCGGTGATGACCACGGCGCGGATGGACCGGTCCCGGTCCAGTTCCGCCACGATGCCGGCCAACTCGCCCCACATCTGAAAGTTGATGGCATTGCGCTGCCGGGGCCGGTCAATGGTGATGGCGGCCAGCGGGGTTCGACGGTCTACCAAGATGTAATCGGACATATACTGCTCTGGGGGCCGGATAACGCCCTTCCGCGGGAATTCGGCTTAGCCTACCCCGCAGGTAATACCGTGTCAACCAGGGGAAAGCCTTGGTAACTGTTCAGGCTGGGGGATTCGAGCCACGGGAGGCAGTTAAGCCCCAATCCACCGAAGGAGGGCGTGTAGCAGGGTCCTGAAGAGACCAGAAAGCGCTCCTGTGCATCTGGGATAATGGTTTTCGAGACAGAAAACCAACCAGAAACAAGGAGCACCCAATAGATGCTACCACGCAACCACCCCGACGGCATCCACATCGCCTTCGACGACCATCGCCTGGTCAACAATGCCGGGCTGATCCTTCCCGCCACGTTGGCCTTGCACCTGGGCCTGCCCCAACTGGTTGACCGGCGCCTGGACCTGGGCCGCGCCCCAGGCCGAGCCAACACCGGCGATAAGATTTCGACTCTGGTGACCTCGGCGCTGGCGGGCGGCGACTGCATCGACGACGCCGATGCGTTGCGCACCGGCAGGACGGCCTGCACTCTCGGCTGCGTAGTCAAGGCGCCCTCCACCTTGGGCACTTTCCTGCGCAGCTTCCGGTGGGGCCACGTCCGTCAGTTGGACCGGGTGAGCCGCGAGCTGCTGGCCCGGGCCTGGCAGGCGGGGGCCGGACCCGGCGACGCGCCATTCACCATCGACCTTGATTCGACGATCTGCGAGACTTACGGACTGGCCAAGGAGGGCGCCCGCCACCACGGCTATACCGGTGCACGGGGCTATCACCCACTGCTGGCCGTCGCCGCCGGCGCCGGCGACGTGCTGATGGCCCGCCTGCGCGAGGGCCGGGCCAACACCGCCCGCGCCGCCGCCCACTTCCTGCGTGAGACGGTGAGCCGGGTTCGCTGCGGCGGGGCCAGCGGGCAGCTCACCATGCGGGCTGACAGCGGCTTCTATACCCACGCCGTGGTCGCCGTCTGCCGCCGGATGGATGTCCGCTTATCCATCACCATCCGCCAGCACAAAAGCCTGCACAATCTCATCGAGGCGATACCCGAAGATGCCTGGACGCCGATTCCTTACTGGATGGACGGCGCCGCCGATGTGGCCGAAACCACCTACACCCCCTTCCAGAGTGAGCCGGATGCCGCGCCGGTACGGCTCATCGTCCGGCGGGTGAAGCCGGCGCCCGGTTCTCAACTGGCTCTCTTCGCCACCTACAGCTATCACGGCTTCATCACCGACCGGGACGGAGAGACCCTGGAACTGGAGGCTGACCACCGCCGCCACGCCGAGATCGAGAATGCGATACGCGACCTCAAGTACGGCGTCGGGCTGAACCATCTCCCCTCGGGCCGCTTCGCCGCCAACGGCGCCTGGCTGGCGGTACAGGTGATGGCCCACAACCTGGCCCGCTGGACAGCCCGCATCGGCCTGGGTGAGCGGATCGTGACCACCAAGACCCTCCGGCGACGGGTCTTCGCCCTGGCCGGACGGCTCACCCGCTCCGCACGCCGGCTCACCCTGCATCTGCCACAGCGCTGGCCTTGGGAAACCCAGTTCAGTCGCGCCTTGGCCCGGCTGCGAGCGATTCCACTCCCAGCTTGACGACCCGTCTGCAACTGACCCGCCATCCTGTCAACTGAACGTCCCCGCCAACTCGCGCCAGCCCGGTCCGCGAGCGCCTCTCGCCGTGTCCTATCCCGCCATCTCGCTGGCCACAGCCACTGCAGGCCGCCATCGGCGCCCCAAAAGCGCCTGCAGACCGCCCGCCAACCTCCCGTCTACCCGAATTCGAGCCCGAATCATCGCGCCTGTAACTCCCTCACCCCCCCTTCCAGTGTCCTCACGCCGTCCATCCGTGTCCATCGGTGGATTCGGGTTAAGCGCTAAAAAAATAAAAGTGTGTCATTTTGTGTCATTTACGCTTGGCGGTGAGGCCCTGACGGCGGGTTTGGACGTATTTTTGTGTTATCGTGTGTCACCTTTGTGCCATTTGTGTGCCGGTTTTGACGCACTTTGGCGGGCTGGTCTTTCCGCCGCAATTAAATCCGGGGCCGGCCGGGGCCGGCAATTCCGACGCGGGGGGCCGGCTCAGGATGATTGGTGATTATGGTAGGGTAGAGTCACCGGGATTGGCAAGAGGCAAATGTCAGCAGGGACAATCAGGAAACCCTTAGTCTGAACAGTTACAAGCCTTGGCCAGGGCCTTTTCATTCTCCCCTCTCCCTGCGGGAGAGGGGCCGGGGGTGAGGGCGGAGTCCTGAGCATCAGCAACGGTTTCTCTTGGCGAGGGGGTGACTACGAGAATGAAGTATCCCTGAAGCATTGGCGGAAATACTCACCGGGAATACTCATTCCCTTGCAATCGCCCTTCGAGTTTGCGCTGCCTGGAGCGCCTGTCCCATAGCCGTGGGACGCTGGAGCTCATTGCATATCATCTCGATTTCGTTTTGATGCTCGCTTCTGGCTCCGGCGTTCTCAAACAACAACTCACCCACGGATGCGGGAATCAGCGAAGCGCCGGCCCTCCTCAGTATCTCCAGGTACCTCCTGTGGATGGATGCAGCGGCCTCTTCATGGGTGCCGATTAGGTAAATCGGAGCCTGAACATCGCCGGGCACCTCGATTACTGTGCGAATCCTGCCGTCCCTGGAGAAGCATCGGGCAAAATTGAGGGAATAGAAAAATTTAAGAATGGCTTGTTGGGAAACTTCTATCGCGTTGGTTTCCGTGTAATTGACCAACTCATACCGCATCTGATCCATCGACATTGGCCCATGTTCTTTGAAGAGGGCCCACAAATACGCCAGAAAGGCGATGCGGTGGTGCCAGGGCAGCAACGGAATACGCTGCTCTTGCAAAATCGTGCGGTAGCTGGCCAGGGCCGCGGTCTCGCTGGAGTAGTCATAGTCCCGGTTGGGGGCAACCGGGCCCTGGGCTGCCGGCGCGCTGTTGGTGGCGGCGATTACCAGGTCGCTGCCCGGCCGCTCCACGATTTCCACGTACCCTTCGCTCCTGGCTGCGGCAGCAAGGTCCTTGAAAGTCGTCCTGAACCGGAAAAGGTCAAAGGTGGGGTCAAGCTGTTTCATCATGGGCAAAACCGCGGCGCCTACTGTCTGCCGCCCTTCCCGGATCAAGGCTTCTGCGGCCCGACGCATCAGCGCATAAGCCGGCTGCATATCAACCGTCGGCGGAATGGGTTCGTGTTCCTCCGGCTCCGGCGGCACCAGGCCGTCGTAGTACACAAAGGCATCGCAGGCCTGGGCCAGCACAGGGCTGACGGACGTCTCCACGCCCATGCCCAGCACCCGAGTCCCGTACCGCTTCAACTTCTGGACCAGCGGCACAAAATCCCGGTCTCCACCTGCGATAACCACCGTGTTGGGCCGCACCTGGGAAAAGACCATCTCCATTGCGTCAACCGCAAGCTGAATGTCCGCGGTGTTCTTGAACTCGTTGTTCATGCGGGGACCTGATGTGGGCAGATGGACCTGCTCGATGGCGTACTGCCGGAAATCGGGCAATACCGGACGCAGACGCTGGTTCCCCCAGTCGGCATAGGCTTTTTGCGACATTACCGTCCCTTCTTCCCTCACCCGGTCGATGACCAAGCCCAGGTTAAACGGCAACCCGGCGTTCTGGGCGGAAATAAACAGGTTGTCAACGTCGATGAACAGGGCCACACGGTCGCTTTCAGACGCCACAGCCACCTCTCCCTCGCAAAATTCAGGTCCTGCACGGCTAACCGTCAGCAACGGAAAGCATACTCCGCTGTCCCAGCCGGCGCAACGGGCACAGGGTTTCCAGCCAGGGTATTTTATTCTCGAAAGAGTCCCCTATCCCTCTGGGAGAGGGTGAGGGTGTTCCGTCCAAGAGCTACCGTTGCCGGTGCGCGTGGGGTTCGCCCTCACCCCCGGCCCCTCTCCCGCGGGGAGAGGGGAGAATTAAAAGACCCAGGGTTTCCAGCCAAGGAACATCGGATGACACGCCCGCCCGCCCGGAATATACTGTCGCCAGATAGGACAATAAAAAGAGGAGGGCATTTGCCATGAGTTGGGACTTTGAACTGGCAGCCGGACCCTACGGCGGAACCATGGAAGGCCCGGTCTGGGACGGTGAAGCCGTCATTTTTACCCACATCCCGGCCAGCCGCCTCATGCGTTACGACCCCAAGACCGGGGAAGTCAGCGAGTATTTCACCGGCGTAAACCACGTCAACGGCCTATGCTTCGACGCCTCCGGCAACCTCTTCGGCTGCCAGCAGGGCGGCCGCCGCATCGTCAGGTTCGAGAAGGACGGCCGGACCGTCACCTCCCTGCCCCACCGGCTGGACGGCATGAGGCACAACAACCCCAACGACTTGGTGGTGGACCGATCGGGACGCATCTGGTTCACCGACCCTTACAGCGGCATCGGCGACAGCGGCCCCCAGGAGTTGGACCACATGTCCGTCCTGCGCCTCGACCCCACCGGCAGCGGCGAGTACGAGTTGAAGCGGGCCACCACCGACATCAGCCGTCCCAACGGCATCCTTATCTCCCGAGACCAGAAGACCCTTTACGTGGCCCAGAGCGACTACGGGCTGGACCGGCGGCGGGAACTGCGGGCATATCCCATCAACGACGATGGTTCCCTGGGTGAGTACGAGACCCTGCATACCTTTGGAGTGGACCACCGGGGCGCTCAGCGGGGCGTGGACGGCATGACCCTGGACACCGACGGCAACATAATCGCCTGCGCCGGGTGGGAGGCAGGCGGTCCCGGCCCCATGATTTACGTCTTCTCCCCCGCCGGACGGGTGCTGGAAACCCACCCCATCCGGGCCGAGCGCGCCACCAACTGCTGCTTCGGCGGCGCCGACATGAAGACCCTTTACGTCACCACCGGCGGCGGCCACCTCTTCCGCGCGCGCACCAACCGCACTGGTTGGATAATGTGGCCGTAATCAACCGGGTTCGGGTGCCGGGATGACGCCATGATGACAGGCGCCATGATGACGATGGAGGGGACGCGCCGGTTGGCTCGCCCCCTCCTCTCACGACTGGAATTTGTGCCGAGATAAAGCGTCGAATCAGGTCGAATTAGATGGTCAGTTTAGGCATGGGGACGAGGCGGTGGTTGGTAGTGTCGGGTATGAGGTTAAAGACTTGCAGGGAGGTCGCGCCCAGCAGGTATTGGTCTTCCGGCCCGAAAATAACCGCACAGGGCATTTCCCGTTCTTCAATTCTCAAGAGGGCCGCCCCGAAACCGTAGCGCTGCTCCCGTCCGTCTCCCAGGACAAACAGCAGTTCCTCTTTAGGGGACAGGTTGAGGGTCTGCTGGAGCAAGGATGCAGGCATCATGGAGTGGGAGGCGCCGGTGTCCACCAGGGCATCCACCCAGTGGAATTCTCCGCCCTGAGGGTTGCCAATGCCGACCCGGGCTGTGAAGGTTCCCATATAACAGTCCTTGAGTTGATGCGCCCAGCGTAAGGGAATGGCCGCCTTGTGTCAATTTCCGGTTGGTAGTCGTCCTGAAGCAAAATGGCACTGGCCCGCCCCAACTTGCTTAGCCCACAGCGTCATATTAAGATACAGCTACCTGCCGGGGCCTGAGCAACCAAACCCATGCCCCGAAGCTTAAAATCGGAGAACGGTTAGCAACATGAAAGCAGCCAGACTGGTCGGCCCCAAGCAGTTCGAATTTATGGACATTGAGACTCCCACCGCCCACGATGGGCAGTGCCTGATTAAGCTGGAGCGCGTGTCGGTGTGCGGCAGCGACATTCGCGGCCACTACGGGCCGGTCAAGCCCGAAGAGGAGTACCCCATGGACCCGGGCCTGCCTTGCCACGAGGCCGCCGGCGTGATCGTTGAGAGCCGCAGCGACGACTTCCACGAAGGCCAGCGCGTCATCGCCATCCCCTACCGGGGCAGCGGCGGCCTGTGCGAGTACCTGCTGTCCGAACCATCCCGCATGGCTTTGCTGCCCGATGACGGCCCTCTGGACGAGTGGGTCATGTGCCAGCCCTCCGGGACCGTCCTGTATTCCTGCAAGCAGATGGGCAGTGTACTGGGCAAGAACGTGCTAATCCTGGGCCAGGGCAGCATTGGATTGAGCTTCACCATGCTGGTGTCCCGCATGGGCGCCCGCAGCGTCATCGTCGCCGACCTGTATGACTACCGGCTGGAGAAGTCCAGGGAGTTCGGCTCCACCCACCGGATAAACCCGGACAAGCAGGACCTGGCGGAAGCCGTGGCGGAGCTTACCGGCGGATTGGGCGCCGACGCAGTCGTCGAGGCCGCCGGTTATCCCGACACCTTCAACTTGGCTTTCAGCCAGATCCGGCAGTTCGGCACGGTTATCATCTTCGGAATCCAGAGCGAACGATACGTGCCGCTGGAGCACAACAACCTCATGGAACGGCAGCCCCACATCATCCCTACCACCGGCGCCCGCAGCGGCGACCCCATCTCGCAGATTCAGGACATGGTGTCGTTGAAGGAACGGGGCTGGGCTGACCCGGGCAAGCTGATTACCCACCGGCTGGGGTTCTCCTCCGTCCAGAACGCCTATGATATGTACGAGCAGCGCCAGGACAACATCATCAAGGTCGTAATGGACTTGAACCAGTAGGGATTTCACCCGGCCCTCGGGCCGGGTGGGAATTGCAGCCGCCACCGGCGCAAACCTTGATAATACCCCAGGGAGAGGTTTTGAAATGGGAGCAACTCACGTAACGGTTGCGATACGGAACCCGGCTGAACCCGACCGGGTCTGGGAAGGGCTTTTCCTGATTGACACCGGGGCCATGGATTCCCTGGTGCCGCGACCGCACTTGGAATCCATCGGTCTCGCTCCGAAAGGACATCGGAGATACATCCTGGCCGACGGCAGCGAACTCGGGATAGATGTCACCACCGGCGATATCGAATTCATGGGAGAAATCGTCGGGGGCACGATTGTGTTCGGAGAGGCCGACGCCGAACCGCTGCTGGGCGTGACCGCTCTGGAATCGGTGGGGATCGAGGTGGACCCGCGCAACCAGACTCTCCGGAGACTTCCATCAATCCGGCTCAAGGGTTTTCGTCCATCCTGAGGGCATCCAGGGAACTTCTTGCCGGGGGCCATTTCATCCGCGCAATGTGCCTACCTGCTTGACTGCAAGTAGAATGAACTGCGTTCAATCCGCCCTTCCTGGCGGCCCCGCAGGCTCCATAAAGGAACTTCTCATTCCCCGCGAACCAACGGTTACTATCTCGGGGGAACATCCCTGAACGCTCCGGTCAACCACTTCAGGGAACACAGGATGGAATAAATGCAGGTCTACGGAGGCCCCGACGGCCCGTATTCGCACATCAAGTACCGCAATATGTTCGTGCAGGTGATTCTGTTCATCATCACCCTGGGCATTTACGGGATATACTGGTTTTACGCAACCTACAACGAAATGACCCGGGCCAACGGAAAGACCGAAGCCAACGGATGCCTGTGGACCATACTCCTTTTGATTCCAATAGCGAACCTTTTCGCCGTCTGGAAACACTCGATGGAGTACGCCGAGGTCGTTGACCAAAAATACCCGGGCATCGCCATTTTCATCCTTTGGCTGGTGTTCGCCCCGGTGGTGTGGTTCATTGTGCAGACAGACCTGAACCGGGCGGCCCGGGGGTACTGACCGGCCCGGGGTACGTTGAGGGATTCATACCCCCAACCCCCGGTATAAGGAAGTCCTTCGAGGGCCTCGGGACGAACGGTTTTTGAGATAGTTTCTTAGCTGACCAAAGCAAGCCGCCGGGTGGCTGCCCAACGGCGGTGCAAGGAGAAGCGCCATGACTGCCAATTTCGGATGCTCAGTCCCCAGCCGCGGCCCAATGGCCGGGCCGGACAACCTGCGGTCGCTGGTCCAACGGGCCGAGGACCTGGGGTTTGACTCGGTTTGGGTCAGCGACCACATCATCCTGCCGAGAGAAGTCAGCTCATTCTATCCCTACGCCGCCGACGGGGTGGCCACCTTCACGGCAGATCAGCCCTACTATGAACCCATTGCCACGCTTAACTTCCTGGCCGGCTGCACCCACCGGGTCCGGCTGGGCACCCACGTCTTGATCCTGCCCTACCGCAACCCGGTGCTGACCGCCAAGATGCTGGCGACGCTGGATGTGCTGTCCGGCGGCAGGCTCATTTTGGGTGCCGGGGTGGGCTGGATGGAAGAGGAGTTTCAAGCCCTGGGGCTGGACACCTTCGCCCAGCGGGGCGCGGTGACCAACGAGTACATCCGGCTGTTCAAGGAACTTTGGACCCAGCCCAACCCGGAGTTTCACGGGGATTATTACGACGTGGCGGGCGCCGGCTTCCTGCCCAAGCCGGTGCAGCAGCCCCACCCGCCCATTTGGGTTGGCGGGCACACCGGCCCGGCCATCCGCCGCGCCGCGGAACTGGGCGACGGGTGGATGCCCATCGGCCTGCGTCCGCCCGCTATTTTGGAGCCGGAAGAAATGGCGGCCAAGATTGCCCGTCTGCGCCGTCTGAGCGTCCAGGCCGGCCGGGCCGAAGATGCGGTGGAAATCTGCTTCAGCACCAACGTCGGGTTCCGCGAGCCGGGCCGGGCCACCCGCCCCATGATGCAGGGGCGTCCCGAGCAGATTGCCGCCGACCTGCGCCAGTACCAGGACCTGGGCGTGAGCAACTTCATCCTCAGCTTCCCCGGCGACAGCATAGACGCCCAGAAAGAGGCAATGGAACAGTTCTCCCGCGAAGTTGTGCCGCTGATGCCCGAGGACTAACGGCGCGGGTTATTAGGGCAGGACGATCGCAATGTCTTTTTGATAGGGAATCCCTTTGCGACGGACCAAACCCCCCGTCGTTCCTGCGCAGGCAGGAATCCAGGAATCGCAAGGAACGACGGGGCCTCTATCCGATGAAACCAGCGACTTTGCAATCGTCCTGGTTACAAGGGGATTGAGACCCTTCCGTTCCGATTAACCGCGTCGCCCACCAGCATTTTGGTGGGCGCGCCCCGGCAAGTGGACTTATTGAAATAGTTTTTAACTGCCGGGGGGGCTGGTAGCCCACCGAGCCGGCCTTGCGCATGGCCTCCATAGCCTCGTCCATCGACAGCAGAGGAGTGGTCTTCACGTCCTTTACCGCCCCGCGAGCTGAGACGGCCATCGAGATGGCCACCATGGTGATGTTGTCGGGAAGTTCGGCGATGAATACCACATCATGGTCGCCGAAAGAGTAGTCCAAACTATTCAACTCCCCGCCCGCGTTTTCGATCACTTGCCGTATCGCCTCCGACCGGTCCTCCGTGCTGCCAATCAAGGCTGACATTCCTTCGACGCTGTAAGAAGCCTGTACCAGAAAACGTGGCATAATCTCTCTCCTCGCTGGTCTGTGAATGTCCTCCGGGGTTTGAGTTCAGCCCACCGGGGTTTCAGTTAGGCCGTACTTACGCTCCAGTTCGTATACTTCGTCCAGCCCCAGCAAGCCCGCCACGTCCCAGCGGGTGCCGTAACGGCTGGGGTCCACCCGTCCGTCATTCTTCAGCTCGGTGAAGGCTTCCATAAGCTGCTTGTAGATTAGCCAGATGGTACTGCCGCAAATCATCAGCTTGTAGCCCAGCGAACCCACTTCCTGCGTCGAGGTCAGGTCGCCGTTGTACATCCGGGGAACGTCCGGCAGGTCGGCGGCGTAGTTCCGCAGGTCATCCAGGTTCTTGATGCCGTCCACGAACACCAGGTCGGCGCCGACGTCCCGGTAGGCCCGGCAGCGGCGCACCGTGTCTTCCCAGCCGGTCACGGCGTAGGCGTCGCAGCGGGCGATGATTACGAAGTCCGGGTCGCGGCGGGCGTCCAGCGCGGCGCGGATTTTCTGGACGTGCTCCTCCATCGGCACCACCTGTTTGCCCTCGAAAAACCCGCACTTCTTGGGGAAAACCTGGTCCTCGATGTGAATACCGGCGACGCCGGCGGCTTCATATTCGCGGACGGTGCGCTGCACGTTCAGAGCGTTGCCGTAGCCGGTGTCGGCGTCGCAGACCACCGGAATGTCCACGGCGTTGGCGATGTACTTGGCGTTGGCCACCATCTCGGTCATGGTCAGCCAGCCCACGTCGGGGAAGCCGCGCTCGGCGGCGGTGCCGGCGCCGGTCATGTACACCGCGTTAAATCCCACGGACTCGGCGATTCTGGCGTGGAGTCCGTTCATCACGAAGGGGGCGACAATCAAGCCGTCAGAGTTGAGCATTTGCCGCAGCCGGGCGGTGGGTTTGACGGATGGGGTTGACGCTGCGCTCATGGGCATATCCTCCTGAAGGTTAACGGGTTATCGGTGCGCTGCGGGAAACACCGGGCCGGGTCTCTCCGCAGGTCTTGGGACGATTTCGTTTACCCATTTTCAGGCGTACTTGAATGGGTATGTGTTAACGATTTGCCAGCGCAAATCGTCAGCCCAGCCGCCGGCGCTCCAGTCGTTCCCGGCGGCGTCGGACTCATAGCGGATGAAGACCAACTCGACGGGATAGGTACTTTGCGCCAAGTCCACGCCTTCCAGGACGCCTTCGGCAAAGGCGGCCGCGCTGTTAAACACCAGGGGCGGCAGGTTGGCGTGCTGCATGAGATAAAACCGCAGGGGTGGGTTTTCCCCTTCGACTTGCTGATGGAAGTTTGCCCCGTTGGCCTCAGCCACGACGCCGGCAGCCGCGTCCCGCAATTGGCTGATGGTCTTGGCGGTTTCTCCCGGGCTGGAATCGCCGCGCGCCGATGAACCCGGCAGGTCATTACCGGCGTCGGCAATTTCCACGAAAATGCTGCCGGTAACTCCCGCCTCGGCCACGACTTTCTGACGGGTCAGCCAGACCACCCTCCCGTCCCGGTTGAACTCCTGCACTGCCCTTTCCAGTCCGGCATCCACCGTTGCGGCCATATCTTCCGGGCAGATGAAGTAGTCGGTCAGAGGCAGGTGAATCATGTGCATTTCCGCCGCCCAGCTTGCATATTGGCTGCAAGTCACCTGCCGGGCGCGGTGAATCCCGGCGGTGAAGGAGGGTTGGGGTATTACCGATATTCCATAGCGGATAGACAAGGCTTCATCCCCTGCGCGCAGGCATCCCAGAGCCGGTCCGGGCTTTTGTGCGAAATTGCGAAAGCGGCCGATTAGCTGAACAAAGGCGTCCATGCCGGAGCGGTGAGAGTCAGGGCAATAACGATGACCGCCGCCACGACGATTATTCCTACGGAAGTGACCCGCCGGCCAACCGGACCGCTTTCCGAGCCTTGGCCGGGACTGCCGCGGTCGATTGTCTCCTGCGGCGGCATCCCCAGCACGTCACGGGCGTCCATCTCATCGGACTGGAACACGTACAAACCGTGGGGCAGGTTGAACGCCGAACCCCACAGACCGGGACCGCCGTGCAGGCTTCGGACCATTGCCGGGATTCCCTCGGAACGCAGCCGCTGCTCGGCCACCCGCGCCATAGGTTCGTTGTCGAATATGCTGAGCCGGACCTGTTTGCCCCGGTTGCGGCGGGCCGGTTTGGTTGGCATAGTCCCTCCCTGTGGGCGCCGCTATTATAACAGAGGGGATGACCGGGGCCGGAACATCGGATGGCGCCTAGAAATCTGGCCGGAAAGTGGCGGCAGCCGGGTCAGCGGCTATACTTGGAGTCAACAAGCATAGCGAGGGCTGAGAATGCTGGGAGAGCGATCGGACCAGAGGGGACTCTGGGAAGCGGACCGGCTGTACCTGGACCACGTGGGGCGGGAAAGCTTCTATGGCGTATTGGCGTCGCTGCGGGGCCGGCTGTTCCGGGACGCCGATTTCGCCGAGTTCTACTGCCCCGACAACGGCAGGGACAGCGTGCCGCCCAGCCTGCTGGCGACGGCGCTGCTGTTGCAGTCCCACGACAAGGTCAGCGACGCCGAGGCGAAGGCCCGGGCTGACTTTGACCTCCGGTGGAAAGTGGCGTTGGGGATTGAGGTGGAAGACCGGCCCTTCGCCAAGAGTACGCTGCAGGTGTTTCGCGCCCAGCTGATCCTGCACGGCAAGGTGCGGGAGGTATTCGAGTCCAGTCTGCGGCTGGCCCGGGAGTCGGGCTTCCTGAAAGGGCGCGGGATGCGGGTGGCATTGGACACGACCAACATCCTGGGGCGTGGCGCAGTCAAGGACACCTGCAACCTGCTGGCGGACGGGATCGTCAAACTGCTGCGGGCGCTGGCACAGCTGAAGGGAATCAACGTCGGGGAATGGGCGAAGAGTCAAGGATACCATCGATACCACCGATACCTGGGCTCCAGCGTCAAGGGCGAAGCGGCCATCGACTGGTCCGACCGGCAGGCGCAGACGGCGCTGCTGTCTGGGATTGTGGCCGACGCGGACCGGCTGTTGGAGTTGTCGCGGCAGGCGCAGGGGGAATTGCGCGAGGACAGCGATGAGCGGCAGCGGATTGTGGCGGCGGCGGAACTGCTGGGGCAGTTGCTGCTCCAGGACGTGGAACGGGCTGAGGGGGGAATGAGCCTCAAGGATGGGGTGAGCCGGGACCGGATGATGTCGGTGCATGACCCGGAGATGCGCCACGGCCACAAGAGCAGCAGCCGGCGGTTCGACGGACACAAGGCAGCGATTGTGGTGGACACCGACTCCCAGCTGATTACCGCGGTGCAGGTATTGCCCGGCAACGCTCCCGACAACCTGGGGGCGCTGGAACTGGTGGAACAGAGTGAGGCCAACACCGGTGTGCCGGTGGAGGAGGCCATGGGCGACGCCGCTTACGGCGACGGCGGTACCCGTCAAACCTTCGCCGACGCGGGCCGCACTCTGATTGCCAGGGTGCCGGGGCGTCCCAACCGAACCCACTTTCCGAAAGAGGACTTCCATATTGACCTGGAGGCGGGTTCCTGCACCTGTCCGGCGGGGAATGTTACCCGGACGATGGTGCCGGCGGGACGGCGCACCGGCCAAACGGGTCGAACTTACCGTTTGGAGGCCTTCCGATTCGACGCGGCGGTCTGCGGGGTATGCCCCCTGCGGTCCCAGTGCGTGGCGGCAAAACCGGGTACGGGACGAACGGTGCAACTGCACCCGCAGGAAGCGCTGTTGCAGCAGGCCCGCGCCCTACAGCAGAGCGAGGCCTTTGCCGAGTACCGGCAGCGTCGCGTGGTGGTGGAGCACCGGCTGGCGCGGCTGGTCCAATTGGGGATCCGCCAGTCCCGCTACTTCGGCCGTGCCAAAACCCGGTTCCAGCTGTACCTGGCAGCCACCGTGGCCAACCTGACCCTGGTGGCCGCCAAAGCCGGGTTGACCGGAGAAACCGGCTCCGGTCCCAGCGCCGGCAGCGCCCAGGTCGCTGGAATGGTCAACTCCGCCACCGCATGGCTCGGGCAAATTTGGACCCTCACCCTGCTCGTATCGGCCTTACTGACCAAATCCCTCTTCCCAATAAGGGGTTTCCGTCCGGGTTTCTAGTGGTGCGACATCTTTGTAATGATGGGTAATTTAGTTGGTGGGATTACGTGGACAAGCATCAGACTGAGAACCCGGCTGGAAAAGCAACCCATCATTACAAAGATTTCGGACTACTAGGTTGTGTTGACATTTTGGTTATGATGCTTGTATGTCAAATGTTAAGTTTCCAGCAGAACAATGGGACAGGATTCTCGATTTCCTGCGTGGCTGCGCCGGCCTGTATGTCGGTCAGGAAGAGGATTGCCAGCGATTTGTCGAGGCTGTGCTGTGGATTAACCGCTCCGGCGCCCAATGGCGGCTGCTTCCGGCCGAATACGGGAATTGGAACAGTGTCTATAAACGATTCGCCCGTTGGGCTGACAAAGGCGTCTGGGAACAGATGCTTCAACATTTCTCCGGCGACCCGGACCTGGAATACCTGATCATTGACAGCACGGTGGTTCGGGCGCACCCATGCGCGGCGGGGGCGCCCCCAAAAACGGGGGACAGGCTTGCCAGGCCCTGGGCCGCAGCCGGGGCGGGTTCAGCACCAAGATCCACGTGAGCGTGGACGGCTTGGGCAACCCCTTGCGATTCATCCTGACTGGAGGGCAACGGCACGACATCACCCAGGCAGAGGAATTGATCGCCGGTTACGCTGGAGAGCAGGTGCTGGCTGATAAAGGATATGACTCCCAGGAGTTTCGCGAGCACATCCTGGCCCTGGGCATGACTCCGGTCATTCCGCCACGCTCAAACCGGAGGGAACCCGCCGGCTATGACCGGCATCTGTACCGGGAGCGTCATCTGGTCGAATGTTTCATCAACAAGATAAAGCACTATCGCCGGATATTCTCCCGGTTTGAGAAACTGGACACCAGATACCTGGGCTTTCTGCATTTCACCGCCGCTCTCATCTGGTTACGCTGAAATGTCAACACAACCTAGTGACATGGCCGTGACTTGACACCCGCCCTGAAATACCTCGCAGGGCCTTTTCATTCTCGAAAGAATCCCCTCTCCCTCTGGGAGAGGGTCAGGGTGAGGGCGTTCCGGCCAAGGGCAACCGTAGTTGATGCGCGGGGTTCGCCCTCACCCCCGGCCCCTCTCCCGCGGGGAGAGGGGAGAATGAAAAGGCCCTGAAATACCTCGGCGCAGCCCTACCCGTTGGCCGGTCAGTATGATATAATCTTCGCTACGCTGAAAGGCCGAGGTGGTGGAATTGGTAGACACGCGGTCTTGAGGGGGCCGTGGGCGAAAGCTCGTGTGGGTTCAAGTCCCGCCCTCGGCACCAGGCGCGGGGCAGCGGGAGCGGCCCCGGCTAAAGCCGATTCGACAAGGCGACGTAGCCAAGTGGACTAAGGCGGAGGTCTGCAAAACCTCTATTCGGCGGTTCGAATCCGCCCGTCGCCTCCAACAAATTCCGGCATCGTCCGAAAATCGGACGCAGCGAAATTGAAGCAAGCTGAGGGGAGTGTATTACACACTCCCCTCAAGTATTTTCTCAGCTTATGCCCGGGTCTGTTTTATTTCATGGGAACCGGAGGATCGGTTGGCGCAATAATCGGGGCAGGAGACAATCCGGTTCAGGGCTGGGCGCTGCGCAGATCGGACACTTTCAGGTTGATGTTTTCCATCCCGTTCCAGTGGTCAACGAGGACGCTGCCGGCCACGTCGATGATTGACGGGATATTTGGCCATCGGTCAGCCTGATTGAAGGCGAGGGCCGCGCATTGGCGGCCACCCTGCCGCACCCGCAGCCGCAGGTGCTGACCCGACGCGCCGACGCAGCGGCTTTCCACAACCTGAAGCCCGGACACCAAGAAGGTGGGCGCGCGGTTGCCGACGCCGAAGGGTTCCAACCGCTTCAACCAGTCCACCAGATGAGTATTCAGACCGTCCAACTCCAGCCGGGCGTCCAACTCCAACGTTGGCTCCTGGACTTGCCGGGCAAAAACGCCGGCGGCCAGCCTTTCCAGGCGTTCGCGCAACGGGGACATCTGGCGGCGTTCCACCGTAAACCCGGCCGCCTGCGCATGACCGCCGTAGCGCACGAACAGGCCGGCGCAGGCGGCGAAGCACTCCACCAGGTTGAACCCGGGTACGCTCCGTCCGCTGGCCACCAGACGGTCTTCGCCGATGTCCGACAGCGCCACCGCCGGCCTTCCATACAGTTCGCTCAATCTGCCGGCAACCAATCCGGCGATGCCGGGCGTGATGCACGGGCCGGTAACAACCAGGATGGACGACAGTTCCGGCATTGATTCCACCTGCCGCCGGGCCGCGGTGAACCCTTCTTCGGTGAGGCGTCGCCGCTCCAGGTTCAGGCCTTCCAGCCGTTGGGCCAGGGCTTCGGCCTCCGAGTCGGAGTCCGTCGTCAGCAGCCGCAGGCTCTCTTCGGCGTGGCTCATTCGCCCGGCGGCGTTGAGGCGCGGGGCGATTTGGAAGGACACGGTTTCGGCGTTCATCCGGCCGGGGTCAATGTTCCCGTGCCGGTACAGGGCCAGCAGGCCGGGCCGGCGGGTTTGGGCCAGTTCCGCCAACCCTTGCTGCACGAAGAAACGGTTTTCGTCCAGCAGCGGCACCAGGTCGGCAATGGTGCCTAATGCGGCCAGCTCCAGCAGCGCCGCCGGCCAGGGCTGCCCGTAGAATTGGAATATACCCTGCATGAGCTTGAAGGCGATTCCCGCTCCGCACAGGTCGCCAAAGGGGTAGCGGCTGCCGGGCATTCGAGGGTTGATGACAGCAACGGCGTCGGGGGTATCCTCGGTTGGGGTGTGGTGGTCCGTGACGATGACATCCACGCCCAACTCGCGGGCCTGGGCTACCTCCACTGCCGACGTGACGCCGCAGTCTACGGTGATGAGCAGGGTGACTCCCCGCTCCACCAAGCGCTTGATTGCCGGCAGGGATAGACCGTGCCCTTCATCCCGCCGGTGGGGCAGGTACGGGATGACCGTCACCCCCAGGCTGGCCAGACCTTCGGCGATGATGGCGGCGCCGGTGATGCCGTCAACGTCGAAGTCTCCGAAGACCCCAACGGTCTCCCTGCGTTCAATGGCCTGGTAAATCCGGGGCAGCGCCCGGTCCATTTCGTTAAACCGCAAAGGATTGTGGGGCAGGTGATGCGGCGGGTCCAGGAACGCAGCCAGTTCGCCGGGCGTGGTGATGCCCCGCCGGTGCAGCAGCGCCGCAACGGGAGGCGGCACGTCGCCGGGAAATTGCGATGCGGCAGAGGGCGGGGGCGCCTGCCATGCTTTAGGGGGTTGTGTCATTGTCGGTCACGCGGGCCAGGAAATCCTTGAGGAATCTCAGGACAGGGGGGTGGCAGCGGGCGGGCCTGTTCACAAACTGATGACAAACGAAAGACCCGGTTACGGCTGGCGCGGCGGGTCATCGTCTTTTTCAATTTCCTGGATGCGGTAGGGCTGCCCAAACCCGCGGCGGCGTTCCAGCCGTTGCAGGTTGGCCTCGGAAACCCGGTGCAGCAGCCGGCTGATTCCAATGTACCGGAAGTCGTCCCCGAAGAGGGTATCCCACGCGCCCCACAGGGAATACAGGAAAAGAAGGACCGCCATCAGGAACATAATCGTGAACCTGACGGACGAAGGTTCGGCGAACATCAACGCTATCATCAACACTGTAATGATTAACTGAATGGCCGCGGCCTGCATTCCCTGGAATGAACCCCACGCCATCCGGCGGCGGCGGAAGGAGCGGGCGATGAGATAGGCGACGGCGCAACTTGGAATGTAGGCGAAGCCGGGCGGTACGCCGATATAGAGGCAGACGAAAACCAGCGGTACGCCGACCCATAGGCCGGCGGCGTGGGCGGCGGCGCTGCCCCGGCGTTCTCCCGGCGAAAATTCGCCGGGCCGTTCGGTTCGCTGCGGGGGCAACCGGAGGGGCTGCATAGCGTCAGTCCCGGCCCGAATCCAGGTTGGAATTAGCGAAGACCAGGACCGAGTTGTGGCCGCCGAACCCGAAGGAGTCGCTGACGCAGACGTTGATTTCCCGCTCCCGCGCCGCTTGGGGTATGTAGTCCAAGTCGCATTCCGGGTCCGGGTCCACCAGGTTGGCGGTGGGCGGCATGACTCCGTGCTGAATGGCCATAACGCAGATGGCGGCTTCCAGCGCCCCGCCGGCGCCCAGAAGGTGGCCGGTCATGGATTTGCTGGAACTGATGGGCACCTTGTAGGCAGCCTCGCCGAGAGCCAACTTCAACGCCTTGGTTTCCTGCCAGTCGTTGAGCGGGGTAGAAGTGCCGTGGGCGTTAAGGTAGTCAATCTCCCAGGGTTCAATGCCGGCCGACTCCAGCGCCATCAACACCGCGTTGGCGGCGCTCCGGCCCGCCGGGCTGGGTTCGGTCAGATGCCAGGCGTCGGAAGTGGCGCCATAACCCCGCAATGTAGCCAACGGCGCCGCCCCGCGCCCGATGGCGTGTTCCTCGCTCTCCAGCACCAGCACCGCCCCGCCTTCGCCCATGACGAAGCCGTCCCGGTCCCGGTTAAAGGGGCGGCTGGCGCGCTGCGGATCGTCGTTAAAGCGGGAAAGGGCCTTGCAGGAATTAAACCCGGCGACGGCAATGGGGGTGATGGGGGCTTCGCTGCCGCCGGCCAGCACCACGTCGGCCTGGCCCCGCTTGATCATTTCCCAGCCCTGTCCCAGGGCATCGGCCCCGCTGGAGCAAGAGGATACGACACAGAAGTTGGCGCCCATAGCGCCCACGGCCATGGACACCTGGGCCGAAGCCATGTCGCCCAGCATCATGGGAATCAGGAAGGGCGTTACGCGCCGGGGGCCTTTTTCGCTCAGGACCTGGTACTGCTGGGAGAGGGTGAGGATTCCGCCGATGCCGCTGCCGATGATTACGCCGGTGCGATAGGGGTCCAAAGACTGTACTTCCAGGCCCGCCTGGCGGCAGGCTTCCTGGGCGGCCACCACCGCGAACTGGGCGAACCGGTCCATGCGGCGGGCGTCCTTGCGGTCGATGTAGTCTTCGGGGACGAAGCCCTTGACCTCTCCGGCGAAACGGGTCTCGAACCCTTCGGTGTCGAAGGCGGTTATGAAGTCGATACCGGAACGGCCTTTGACCAGCTTGGCCCAAGTGCCGGGAGCGGTCAACCCCAACGGGCTGACCGCTCCGATTCCGGATATTACAACGTTTCGACCTTGGACCATGCTGACCCGGCTTTTACCTCGTTTCGGTTTCAGACGCTCTTGGGTTACTCTTTGGCCGGGGTGCGCTGGCGCGACTCGGCAACCACGCTGTTCAGCATCTCGGTCAGTTCGTTGATTCGCTTGGACACGGTGGCGGCCAACTCGGTGCGGCCGGAGGCCACCGGGTCGGACAGGGTATGCAGGGACTCGGTCAACTCGTTGATGCGGGCGCTGACGTTGTCCACCAACTCCCGGCGGGTGTTGGCCAAGGGCTGGGACACCGCGCGGAGTGTGTCGGCCAGTTCCTCCAACCGCAGGGAAAGGTTCTCGCCAATATCCTTGCCGGCGATGGCAACCGGGTCGGACCAGCTTTTGACGACGTCGCTGGCCTCGCTGATGCGGGCGTTGATGCTGTCGCCCAAGTCCTTGCTGTTGGCGGCAAAGCGCAGCCGGTAGGAGCGCAACATACGGAAGATGCGGCCGTACAGGGAGTCAATGGAGGTCAACCGGGCCGAGTAGCGGTCAAACAGGTCGCGGCTCTCCTGCATGGTCCACCGCTCATCGTAGTAGACCAACTGGCGTCCCGTGTAAAGGTGGTAGGGGCGCATTTCGCCTTCCTGCAACAGTTCGCCGTTCTCGTTCAGCGGCTTCAGGTCGGTCCAGTTGGAAGTGGCCGGCAGGGGCGTCAGCAAGTTGGCCGTCTGATACTTGCTGTACTCCGTAACCCAATCGGCCATGTTCATTATGGACTCTTCGGTGTCGTAGGGCAGGCCGATGATGGTCATTGCCACCACCGAGAAGTTCATCTGGTTGAGGATATTCAGGTGGCGTTCCATATCGCCCGGTTCCTGCCGCTTGTTCACCGCTTTCAGGCTTTCGGCGTTGTTGGACTCGATGCCAAGGTACAACATCCGGATGTTGGCGTCATACATGGCCTGGGCCAGTTCCGGGTCCTCGCCAATCTCGGCGCGGGCCTGGCAAATCAGGTACATATCGTTGGTGTGGCCCTTCCAGTTATTCAGGCGTTCCAGACGCTCGTTGCGGTACTTCACGGCCCGCAGCGGCGGCGGGTGGAGGTCGTCAGATATGAAGACATTGAACTTGCCGTTGCGCGAGGTGTGAATCAAACCGTCGGCGGCCAAATCCTGCAATTGGTGCAGCCGCTTGATCTCAGTGTCCCGCTTGACCAGCCGGTAGCCCAGGAACTGCTGGATTACCTGGCAGTAGGTGCATTTTTCGGTGCAGCCCCGCACCGTTTCCAGCACCGCGCCGGCCATCGGGTACTCGGGGCTGAGGTCTTTAATCGACCGGAAGTCGGGAAGCTCAACGAAGTCGGGCTCAACCAGCCCTTGCCGGCGGGTCTGCACCAGGTGACCATCACGCACATAGCTGATGCCGGGAACCTTTTCCAGGTAGGAATCCAGCATTGGGGAGTGACGGTACTCCAGCATCAGGTCGCACAGCGGGCCGATGATGTCCTCACCTTCCCGGTTGACAATCACATCGAAATTGCCCATGGCGATGGCCTCTTCGGGCAGAGGGCTCATCTGGGGGCCGCCGCCGATGGTGACGATTTCCGGATGGTACTCCTTGGCCAGGCGGGCAATCTGGTAGGCTCGGGGGGCCTCGTTAATCAAGGCGGTCACCAGCAGAATGTCAACGCCGTCCAGGTCCTTGTCCGGGTCCATCAACCCGCTGCGGTCTTCAAACCAAATTTCGCGCTCGTAGCGGTACGGTCCCTGCCACTGCTCCAGCGCTCCGGATAGAAACAGAACCCCCTGTCGGGGGATGGCGATGTACTCGAAGTTGCCTCCCGCAGAAGCGGGCTGCACCATGACTACCCGTTTAGTCCTGGACATGGTCATCGTTGCTGACCTCCTGATTACCCATTGGGAATCGCCACACGGATCCCGCAGAACCGGCACGGGCAGTATACACTATGGGTTGACGCAACGATACAACGGGCTGCGAGCGGGAATTGCCGGTTTTCAGTCCTGGTTTTCGTGCGTCTCTTGGCGTAAGGGGAGGCATTACGGGCGGCGCGGGCGGCTTCATTGGGCGTTGGCGGCCTTGACCATTGGGATTACCTGGTTGGCGATGGCGTCTATGTGCCGCTCCCGGTCATCCCTGGGGCTGGCGATGCTGAACACGATATGGCGGGCGCCGGCGTCGATGTACTCCTGGAGCCGCTGGGCGCACTGCTCCGGGGTTCCCAGCAGGCAGTAGTTGCGGACGATGCTGATGAAGTCGCCGCCGTAAAGATACCGGCCGCCCAGGGCTTCGGCGGCAACGCTGGCGGCCTCTTCTTCCGTGTCGTAAATGGAGATGTAGGGGAACAGCCCCCATTGAAAACCGGCCAGGTCGCGGCCTTCCTCGGCAGCGAATGCGTTAATTTTCTCGACGCTGTCCCGGTAACGCGCCGGACTGTAAAAGTAGGGCAGCCAGCCGTCGCCCAACCGCACGGCGCGCAGCATGGCGGCGTCCCGGCGGCCGGCCACCCACACCGGCGGGTGGGGCCGCTGGGCCGGACGGGGGTTGATGGCGGTGTTTTCCAACTGGAAGTGGCGCCCCCGGTACGACACCGCTTCTTCAGTCCAGAGACGGCGCAGGACTTCCAGGCATTCGTCGGTGCGGCGGCCCCGCTGCCGCGGGTTGAGTCCGGCGGCCTCGAACTCCACGGGGAACTCTCCGCCCACGCCCACGCCCAGCGTCAGACGGCCCTGTGAGGCAATGTCCAGCGTGGCCGAAAACTTGGCCAGCATGAGCGGGTGGTAGAATGGGGTAAGTATGATGGACGAAAGCAGCCGGATGTTCTCGGTGGCGCCGGCGGCCACGGCCAGCAGCGGCAGGGCGGCGTGGGTCGGCCCCGGCGGGCTGCCCCGCATGAAGTGTTCGCCCACCGAAATGTACTCGAAGCCCATTTCTTCCAGCCAACGGGCCTCGGCGACAATCTCCGACGCCCCCAAAGCGGCGCTGGAGCCGAAGTGCAAGCCCGAATCTGCCCGGTCCGGTTGTGCCATTGGATAACTGCCTCCCGGTATGGTTGGGGAGCCGGCGGTTGCCCGTCCGCCGGTCTCCGGCAGGGTCTTTCGATTCTCCCCTCTCCCGTGGGGAGAGGGGCCGGGGGTGAGGGCGAACCCCGGAACACCCTCACCCTTCGCAGGGGCAGGCTCTAACCCTTTCCCAGAGGGCGCGGGGATTCTTTCGAGAATCGAAAGCCCCCCGGTCTCCGGTGGGTGGTATGTCCGAGCGCCGCCGGGGTTATTCGCCGGGTTTGAATGTCTCGGGCCCACCCATGTTAGCGCGCCGGGCTGCGTCCGCGCCACTTCTCAGACCTGGATTTTGTTAAACTGTACAGAGAGGACGCGCCAGGCAGGGCCGGGCCGCGGGTCCAAGGTCAGGAAAACATGGTTGTACTCGTAACCGGAGCCACCGGATTCGTGGGACGCCGGGTCGTCCGGGAGTTGCTGGACCACCAGTACCCGGTGCGGTGCCTGGTGCATACCCCGGGCCGGGAGCGCATCTTCGCCCCCGGTTCGGTGGACGTGCATTATGGGAGCGTGTCCGACCCGGCGGCGCTGGACAGCGCCTTCCTGGGGGTGGACTCGGTTATCCACCTGGTGGGAATTATCCGGCAGCAGGGCCGGGCAACCTTTGACGCCGTTAACCGTCAGGGCGCTGCCAACGTGGTCGAAGCGGCCAAAAGAGCCGGCTCGGTGACGGACCTGATATACGTCAGCGCTATCGGAGCGGCCAACAACCCCAGGCTGCCGTATATGCACAGCAAGTGGCAGGCCGAGCAGCAGGTCATCGACAGCGGAATGCCCTACACCATCGTGCGTCCGTCGCTGGTGTTCGGCCCCGGGGACGAATTCACGAATGCCCTGGGCGCCCTGGTCAAAGTTACTCCCCTGGTGCCAGTGGTGGGTACCGGGCGCAACCGATTCCAGCCCATTCACGTCGACGACCTGGCCCGGTGCCTGGCTTTGACGCCGGGCCGAGGAAACGTGCGGAACAGGATCGTCGAAGTCGGGGGGCCGGAACAGCTAAGCTATAATGATATGGTTGGGCTGATTTCCCGTACCCTGGAAAAGTCCCGGTTGCTGGTACACCTGCCCGCCTGGTTGTTCTGGCTGAATGTTTGGGTCATGGAGAAGGTGATGCCCAAGCCGCCGCTGAACATGGAAGAACTGCGAATGATCTCCGTCCGCAACGTGGCCGATCAAACGGGCGTGGCCGATACCTTCGGCTTCTTCCCCCGGACGATGGACGGCAACATGGAGTACCTGAAAGACATCAGCTTTTCTGATGGCTTGAAGACGATGCTGGGCTTCATGCCGGCCCGCATGAGAGACCATTAACGGCGGCGGCTCCGGGACACTCCACAGGGGAGCCGGTCCACCAGGACAGGGTTCAAGGAAAGACGGCACAAAGGAAAGACTGTACATTGGAATACCAGGAATCAATTGACCGACTGCTGTCCCTGGTCGATTACGAGCGGGCGCGTCCCTCCGGGCCGCGTCAAAAGCGGATATTCGACCTGGCGCGAATGGATGCGCTTCTGGAACGGTTGTCCAACCCCCACCTGGGCACGCCGGCCATCCACGTCGCCGGCACCAAGGGCAAGGGGAGCACCGCCGCGTTTTGCGACGCTGCCCTGCACGCCGCCGGATACCGGACCGGATTTTATTCGTCTCCCCACATGCACACCTTCCGGGAGCGCATCCGGCTGGACCGGGAGCCGGTATCCGCCGACGTCTTTGCCCAACTGGTGTCCGATCTTTGGGAGCCGCAGGAGTGGGTCTCCGAAAACTCGGGAGAAGGCCCGGTGTCCCTGTTCGAGTTTATGACGGCGATGGCTTTCCAATGCTTCCACGAACAGGGCGCCGATTTCCAGACCATCGAAGTCGGGCTGGGCGGACGGTTGGACGCGACCAACGTGGTCCGACCCAACGTTTGCGTGATTACGTCCATCAGCATGGACCACACCGAAATTTTGGGGAACACGGTGGAGGAGATTGCCCGGGAAAAGGCGGGGATTATCAAGCCCGGCGCCGCGGTGGTCGTTGGGCCGCAGCAACTCGGCGCCGCCCCGGAGATTCTGTCAGTGTGCCGGCAACGCGGGACCGGCGCGATTGTGGTGGGCGAGGACGTGACCTGGGAGGAAATCGGCCGGGGCCCCTACGGGCAGTCGTTGACCGTCCGGGGCCGGTTGGACGAGTACCCGCTGGACATTCCCCTGCTGGGGACGCACCAACTGGAGAACGCCGCCACCGCCGTCGCCGCCCTGGAAGCCCTGTCGGAACAGGGCTATCCTATTCCCAAAGACGCCATCGCCAGGGGGTTCGCCGCAGTGCAGTGGCCGTGCCGCATGGAAGTCCTGTCCCGCGCGCCGCTGGTAGTGGCGGACGGGGCGCACAACGCCTATTCTATGGAAGCCCTGCTCAAGTCGCTGCCCCGGTACTTTGACCAACCGGGCCTGCTGCTAATCGCCGGGTTTTCCAGGGACAAGAGCGTGGCAGACATGGTGAAGCTCCTGGCGGCCCGGCATCCCAGGGTGGTGGTCACTCGCTCCCGGCATCCCCGGTCGGCGCCGCCCGCCGACCTGGCGCAGAAATTCCGGGACGAAGGGTTGACCGGCGTTGTGGAAACGGCTTCGGTGAAAGAGGCGGTGGAGTACGCGCTGGAATCGGCCGGCGACGGGGACCTGGTGCTGGCGACCGGATCGCTGTTCGTGGCGGCAGAGGTACGCGAGGCGCTGCTGGGCATCGAGCCGGAGGTTTATCCCGACCTGATTCCCAGAGATTTGCGGACGCCAAGGGCTGATTCCTAGTACCGTTTCCAGAAAGTCTTACAATCATAAGGGAGATCAGGTAGGCTTGAGTAAAATCCTTTAGTGAGGCCGTACCTGACATGCCTGTCTCCAAATACAAAGTCGAACTGACCCAATCCGAACGCTCCGCTCTGATTGAAACATCCGGCCGTGGCAAGCCGTTAGCCCGCACGGTAAAGCGGGCCCTTGCGCTGTTGAAAGCTGACGAAGGACTCTCAGACCGTGAGGCGGCTGAGGCGGTTTCGATCAGCGCCGCCACTGTTGCCAGAGTGCGCAGACGGTTCGCCGAGGAGGGAGTGGAAGCCGCAATCAACGACCGGCCACGGTCAGGCCGGGGGCGCAAGCTGAACGGCAGACAGGAGGCGCACCTCGTCGCCATCACGTGCAGCAATGCGCCCGAAGGACACGCGCACTGGACGCTCCAGCTACTTGCTGACCAGGTGGTGGCGATGGAGTTTGCCGGGAGCATCTCCCTGGAGACGGTGCGCCAGATACTCAAAAAAACGAACTCAAACCATGGAAGAAGAAAGAGTGGTGCATCCCCAAGGTGAGCGGGGAGTTCGTGGCCCGGATGGAGGATGTCCTGGACCTGTACCACGAAGACTACGACCCAGAGCGTCCCGTGGTGTGTTTCGACGAGACCTCCAAGCAGTTGATCGAGGACGTGAGGCCGCCCATCAAGGCCAAGCCCGGACGGGTGGAACGCTATGACACCGAGTACCAGCGAAACGGGACCCGGAACCTGTTCATGTTCTGTGAGCCGAAGGGAGGATGGAGACACGTCGAAGTGACCGGGCGCCGCACTGCTGTGGACTTCGCTCACCAGATGAAGTGGCTGGTGGACGAGGCATATCCTGACGCCACAGTGATCAGGCTGGTGTTGGACAATCTCAATACCCACAAGCTGGGCTCGCTCTACGAAGCATTTGGAGCGTCCGAAGCGCGTCGTATAGCCAAGCGCCTGGAGTTTCACCACACTCCCACCCATGGAAGCTGGCTGAACATGGCCGAGATCGAGTTGAGCGTCTTCAGCAGACAGTGTCTGAACCGCCGGGTCGGCGATGAAGCGCTGCTGAGACGGGAGGTCGCCGCGCTCGAACGCGAGCGCAACGATGCTGGCGCCGTCATAGACTGGCGGTTCTCCACTCAGGATGCCCGCAGTAAACTCCAACATATCTATCCATCAGGATTAAATTGAAACGGTACTAGTCCGCGCCGTCCTATATCCTTAATCCTGACCGCGAGCCGGTTGGCGGCAGCGGGGCAGGCGGAGGCAGGCACTCGGCGGCCACGCCCGAGCAGGGTTGATTATCCTCACCAGCCGGGCAAGGAGTTCTCTAAAAATGGAAAGAACCAGGGTGGTGATTACCGGCATGGGGGCCATCACCCCGTTGGGGCAAACCCCGGAAACCTTCTGGAAGAACCTGGTTGCCGGGAAATCGGGCATAGGGCCAATGACCCTGTGCGACCCGACGGGGTTCCCTTGCCGGATTTCAGGGGAAGTGAAGGACTTTGACCCGGTTAGCTATATTCCGGTGCGGGAGGCCCGGCGCATGGCCCGGTTTTCCCAGCTGGCGGTGGCCGCGGGCATGACGGCCATCGACGCCGCAAGGGTGGACCTGTCCAAAGAAGACCCCTACCGGGTGGGGGTGGTGCTGGGGAACGGCAACGGCGGGTTTCCCACGCTGGAGGAGAACTGCCGGATTTTGGCCGGCCGGGGCGGTATGCGAATGTCCCCGTTCTTCTTCCCCATGATTTTGCCCAACATGGCCTCCGCCAACCTGGCCCACTATACCGGCGCGCGGGGCTACAACTCCACGGCGGCCACCGCCTGCGCCGCCTCCAACCAGGCCATCGGCGAAGCCCTGGGAATTATCCGGCAGGGCGTGGCCGACGTGGCTCTGGCGGGCGGCGCCGAAGCGGGGATCAGCCAGTTGGGGCTGGCCGGGTTCGCCGTGATGCGGGCGTTGAGCACCCGCAACGACCAGCCGGAGCAGGCCAGCCGTCCCTTCGACGCCCAGCGGGACGGGTTTGTTCCGGCAGAGGGCGCGGCGGTGCTGGTCCTGGAGCAACTGGAACACGCCCAACGGCGCAACGCCTCGATTCTGGCCGAGGTGGCCGGTTTTGGCTGCACCGCCGACGCCGGCCACCTGGTGCAGCCGGAAGAGACCGGGGCCAGCGCGGCCCGGGCCATGGAGCTGGCCCTGCGGGACGCCGGGTTGAGCCCGGAAGACGTTGACTACATCAACGCCCACGGCACATCAACGCCGCTGAACGACGCGGTGGAGACCGCGGCCATCAAGCGGGTGTTCGGCGACGCCGCCCGGCGCATCCCCATCAGCTCCACCAAGTCCATGATTGGCCACGCCCTGGGAGCTTCCGGCGCACTGGAAGCCGCCGCCTGCGTCAAGACCATCCTCGAGGGGAAAATCCACCCCACGATTAACTACGAGTTCCCCGACCCGGAATGCGACCTGGACTACGTTCCCAACCACGCCCGGGATAAGGACGTGGGCATCGCCATGTCCAACGCCTTCGGTTTTGGCGGACAGAACGCCTGCCTGGTGTTCAAGAAGTATGAGGGCCAGTAATCCAACCGCTTTGGATTGGTGGGAAATCGTCATTCCTGCACAGGCAGGAATCCAGGACGTTCCAGGGAATGCCAATGTTCCATCGGGAAGACCAGGGCCTTTTCATTCTCCCCTCTCCCCGCGGGAGAGGGGTAACGAGGGTTCGATGGCCGAGTGGCTCGACAACATTCTCCCCTCTCCCCGCGGGAGAGGGGCCGGGGGTGAGGGGGATTCCTGCCCCTGTGGAGATGAGAAAAGGCGGGGTTGGATATTTCCAAGTTCAATTACCCTGTCCGCTCCCCATCAATTCAACACTGATGAACCGCCAGGCCGAAGGGTCAGCGCGCCGCCATGGAACAGAAAAAGGCCGGGGCTAACCCCGGCCTTTGCTTGGCAATGGTAAATTCCGCCCGGCGTTTAGTTTTCTGCCGCTTCCTTCTCCCGGGTCAGAACCTCGTCCAGAATCCGTTGCAGGGCCATGGTGTGGCTGCAAGCCTCATGACGCCAGAAGAACCCGCATTGACAGTCCCACCGTCCGCCGTCAAAGCTAACGTCGTAGGTGCCGTGGTTGCCCTGAAAGGTCGCCTTGAAGGTGGTGATGGTGACCCGGTTCTTCTCTTCGGCGTATTTTCTGGCTTTGTCGACTTTTCCAATGAAGCTGGAATTCATCTGCCCTCCGCTCGGTCTCCCTGCCATCGGTCTTCTTGGCATTAATTGTAAGAACCGTCACGGCAAAGGTCAATACAATCCCAGGGCGCGGTCCGGCTGTTCCGGCGCCCCGGAGCATGATATTTCCGGGCAGCCTGGCCGGGGGATGAAGCCATTTCCTTCATGCCGGGCCGGTTGATTGACGTAGTTCGACAGTCTTGCAGCCGGCGAAAGAAGGGCATACCGGCGAACCGTTCCGGGCCCCGTCGTGGCCCCCGGCGGGACTGTCGGCCGCAACGACAACGCCGTTTCGAGAGCCGAGTCAGTTTTTTGATGTTTGGTTTTTGGGTTATAATGCCCCCCAAGCAACCCGATTCATTTGGAAAATGGAAGCTCAGGGAGGGCCCATGAAGTACGACGTTATTGTCATCGGTGGAGGAGCGGCGGGGTCGGTTTTATCCAGCAGATTGGCTGAAGACCCGAACACCTCCGTTCTCCTGCTGGAAGCCGGGAATGATTACCCCGAATTCGCCAACCTTCCGGACGAAGTTAAGTACGGCCACACCCGCTACGCGGAATCCCCGGACTCGGACCACAATTGGGCCTTACGGGGAACAATCACCGAGGAGCAGGGGGAAATCCACGTCGCCCAGGGCAAGGTCATCGGTGGAGGATCGTCCATCAACGGTCAGGCCATGCAAAGAGGATTCCCCGAGGACTTCGACTCTTGGGCTTCTCTCGGCAACGATGAATGGTCTTATGTCAAGGTGCTGCCGTTCTACCGGAAAATGGAGCGCGACCTGGACATTCAGGACGATTACCACGGAACCGACGGCCCAATGCCGGTGAGGCGCCGGCAGTCGGGAACCTGGCCCGACATCCAGAAAGCCTTCCACGCCGCCTGTCTGCGGGATGGCTACGGCGCCACCGACGACACCAACGGCCCCAACCCCTCCGGCCTCGGCGTGTCTCCCACCAACAACCTAGACGGCGTTAGAATGAGCGCCGCCATAACCCATCTCAACCCCATGCGCCACCGTCTCAACCTTACGGTCAGGGGCGGGGTCTACGTCCGCAAGGTGTTGTTCGAGGGTTCCCGGGCCGTCGGCGTGGAAGCCGAGAGCGGGGGCGAGATTTTCACCCTCGAAGCCGACCGCGTGGTCCTCAGCTCCGGGGCTATCCGGTCCCCTCAGATGCTGATGCTGTCGGGCATCGGCCCCAGCGACCAACTGGAGCAGTTCGGCATACCCCAGGTCCAGGAACTGCCGGGTGTGGGGCAGGGCCTGTGGAACCACCTCAGCGCCCAGGTCACCTTCAAGGTCAAGGACGGCGTAACCCTGACCACCGATATGGACGCCCCGCACTTTGGCCTGCACTACACCTCCCAGGGGTCAAGCGAGACCAACGACATGGTGCTGCGGGTCAGCACCGTCATCGACGAGCGGGAGGAGCGCGTCCGCGGCGTCCGCACCAGGTATCTGACCGGCGACGTTCCACCCGAGCGGACGGCGCGCATATCCTGCACTCTCGGTCTGCCCAAGGGTTCGGGATTCGTCAAGCTGGCATCCGCCGACCCCGGAGTGCAGCCGTCCTTCAACTACCGCTACCTCCATCACCCGGACGACATTCGCCGGGTGCGCGAAGGTCTGCGGTTCGGTCTTAGACTCCTGGAATCCGAGGAATTCAAGGACGTGGTGGATTTCCGAATCAGCCCAACCGACGAAGTTCTGTCCGACGACGACGCTTTCGACACCTGGATACGGCAAACCGTCGGAACCGCCCGCCATGTATCCGGCACCTGCCGGATGGGACCCGATTCAGACCCGATGGCCGTGGTTGACCAATACTGCCGGGTCAGGGGAGTGCATGGGCTATGGGTGGCCGATGCCTCGGTGGCGCCGCGAATTCCCCGGTCGGGCGGCCTCCATCCCACGGCTCTTATGATTGGGGAACGGGTCGTCGACTGGGTCGCGGCAGGTTAACCCGCCCTTCCCGCCAACGTTGTCACTCCGGCGCTTTCGGGAAATGGCCCAGCGCTAACGGGACGGAAAAGCGGGGATCGGTGTCCCGGTTCCCGCGCTTGCCCCCGCCAACGAATACGCACCCGGGTCAAATCGACCCGGGTGCGTCTGCACTTTGTGGACGAGACCTGTATCGTGCCGGTGGTGGACAACCTAAAGTAAGGACTACCCAGCCTGCCCCCGGCTAATCGTCCTCGGCAGCCCGCCGTTGCGGCGACACCCATTGCGCCTTGTAGACTAGCAGCGGCACCGTTACCGCCAGAACCATAATCGCCAGCAGTTGCGCCTCGTTGAACCCCAGGAAGTAGGAGTTGAACTCCTGCCGCAGGAAGCTGATGAAGAACCTCCCGGTCGAGTACAGCGCCAAGTAGAGGGCGAACAGCATCCCCCGCGGGCGCAGACGCTCCCGCAGCGGCCAGATAATCAGCAGCAGCGCCAAGTCGAACACCAACTCGTAGAACACAGCCGGGTGGCTCGCCGCCCGCAGGTATCCGGGACTCTCCGGGTGGGTATACACGACTGCCCACGGAAGACTGGTAAAGCTGGCAAAGTGCTCCCCGTTTATGACGTCGCCGATGCGCCCGATGGCCATTGCTATCAGCAGCGCCGGCGCCGCGAAGTCGGCCAGGCGTCCAATGCTTGCCAGCGGCGCCTTCTGCGGCTCCCCCATGAACCGGAACCACCGCTCCCACAGAGCAATGAACCCGTCCGAATTGCGGATGATTATGTACAGCGAACCGCCGAAGAAACCACCCAAAACCGCCCCGTAGATGGCGATGCCGCCCTGCCAGAAGTACAGCACGGTTATCGGGTTGAAGCGGTAGAAGCTGTCCCAGAAGTCGATGATGTGGACCACCCGCGCCCCGATGATGCCGCCGGTGATCGACCAGAAGGTCACCGACAGCAACGCGTCGGATATCAACCCCTGCTTCGTCCCCCAACGGTGGACCAGGTATACCGCCACCGCCACCGCCACAAACGTAAAGAACCCGTGCCAGGAAATCAGGAAAGGCCCCAGTTGGAACAGGTTGGGGCTGATTCCAATGGATATGACCGCCAGAACGTCCATGTATTTGCTCTCTGCGCCGGGCTGACCCGGTTGACTAGGGTTGATTACCGGAAACGGGTGCCGCGCTTGACTATTTCCGTGCTTGCTTCCCCGGTGCTTGCTTCCCGGTCCCGCGGAATGGGCATCTCCCGGCTGTTCTTTCTCCGATTATCCGTCCCAGGATTATCCTGCCCAGGGAAGCCGAGGCATTATAGCATGTACCAGGTACGCCGCCCCTTGGGTATCTTCCAACGCTTTCGCCACATCCCGGTGTTGACTTTCGCTGGCCGGCAGGCAAAAGAGGGCCGGACCCGCCCCGGAAAGATGCGGCCGCGTTCCCGCAGCCGCCGCCACCATTTGGTATACGTCCGCCAGCCCGGTAAAGGTTTCCAGCGCCACCGGCTCAAAGACATTGAGCAGCGAGTCCGCAGCCATCTGTCCGGCCATAATGGTTCGCGCCGCCCGCCGGGTGACTTCGCCGCCGCTGTAATGGGCCGGCGTAATCTGCGCGTACATACGGCGAGTCTTGTTGGCGCGGGTCTTGCCGGCGATGAAAACGTCCGGGCAGACCAGCAGGACCGGAAACTCCGGCATCCCCGGCAGCGGCGTCACCACTTCCCCCCGGCCCTCGGCCAACGCCGTCCCTCCGGTCAGGAAGAACGGAACGTCCGACCCCAGTTCAGCGGCGATTTCGGAAAGCCCGTCCAAGCCCAGCCCAAGACCCCACATCCGGTTCAGCCCAACCAGCGCGGCGGCGGCGTCGCTGCTGCCGCCCCCCAGACCCATTCCCACCGGAATGCACTTGCGGATGAACACCCTCGCCCGGGGCTGAATCCCCGCCCGCCTGGCCAGGGCTTCCGCCGCCTGCCACGCCAGGTTGGCGTCGCCGTCCAGCGCCGGGTCGTCGCAGACCACCCGCAGGCCGCTGCCCGGCTCCAAGTCAACCCGGTCCGCCAGGTCAATGGTCTGAAGAATGGATACCACCTCGTGGTATCCATCGGACCGGCGGCCCAAGACCTCCAGCGTCAGGTTAATCTTGGCGCAGGCTGGTAGACGCACCGGCAAACCGCTGCTCCCAAGCTCGGTAGACCCCCACCCACTCCTGCACCGTTAAAGTCCCCGGCCGCCTCTGTCCGCTGATTCCCGCAGCGTCCAGCGTACAGTCCACCGCCTCTGCCGCCGCCCTCAGCCCTTGCGCCAGCGAGTTCCGCAACTGCTTGCGGGGAGCGGCGAATCCGGCCCTGACCACCGAGAAAAAGCCGTCCGCTTCGCCGGGCGGCACCGCCGGCTGCGGTCTGACGTCCAACCGCACCACCGCCGAGGAAACCTTGGGCGGGGGCCGGAACGCCCGCGGCGGCGCCGTGCAGACCATCTTCGCCTCGGCGTAACACTGCACTGCCACCGACAGCAGGCCCATTTCGCCGGGCGCCGCCGTCACGCTGCGGGCGACCTCCCGCTGCAGCATCACCACCAGCAGCGACGGCTGAAGCGGCGCTTCCAGGAACCGGCGCAAAATGGGATTGGCAGCGTAGTAGGGCAGGTTGGCGACGACCTTGCAGCCCGACACCCCCTCCAGCAGCGCCCCAATATCCACCGTCCGAGCATCGGCGGTCACGACTTCCAAATTGGCGGGGTTGCCCAACCGGTCCGGCAGGGCCTCGGCCAACAGCGGGTCCAACTCCAACGCAATCACCCGTCCGGCCCGCTCCACCAGGCGGCGGGTCAACGCCCCCCGGCCCGGCCCGATTTCGACCACAACGTCGTCACCCGTCAGGCCGGCGGCGCCGGCAATCCGGTTGAGAATGCCGCCGTCAACCAGAAAATGCTGCCCCAGGGCCTTGCGTTGGAACTTGCGGGGACGGACCTGCGTCGCGCTAAAAACGGTCACCGTTTCCCGAAGATGGCTTCCAGAATGGTGTCTGTCAAGTCGGTGTCTATCAAGATGGCGCCGATATGGTGGTGTCTTTGAGGACAAGTGAGGAGAACAGAGACCGCGCACCCCTTTTCGACAACGGTTCCCCCGGGCGTATCCGGAAAAACGACTCAGGCCAGGCACTCCCACGGCACCCGCAGTGACTCGCTTACCGTTGCTTCCTTCCGGACCTGGCGGGGTTCACAAGTCTGCGCCGCGTGGGACCAAACCATCAGCGCCGCCCGTCGCGAACAGCGGCCCGTTGGGACCGGCCTCAACAGGGGGATTCCACCCCGCTACAGCGGATTGCGGGTTCAGGGCACCGCTAGCTCCCCGTCTAGCACGGCCTCTGTACAATGTTAGGGTAGCGGGCAAACAGTGTCAATCAACCTGCGGGTCCGCCAGGGCCTTTTCATCCCCGGCAGCCGCTGCATACTCCGTTCACGGCGAACCATCCGGCATATCTGCCAAGCATAACAACCCCCTGAACTCAGGGGGTTTGGGGGATTCATCCCCCAACGTGCCCCGTTTACCCAACGGTTTTCTTGGACAACTAAAAGACCCTGGGTTGATGGCGCAGAGTCTTTTAATCCTCCCCTCTCCACGCGGGAGAGGGGCCGGGGGTGAGGGGCGCCCCCCTGATGACACCGTGCGGTTGACACATCCCATCAACCCCCTTTAACGTTAGTATCAGCGGTTGCATAGGCCCCAGCCGGCCACCGCTGTCCTGAAATTGATAATGGACGCAAATGACCCATTCCAGCCATCCCCGGCATACTCAGGCGCTCAAAATCTCCCGTGACAAAACGCTGACAAAACCGGACATTTACAGGACAAAAGAGGACTTTGAGCGGACAAATCAGGACAAAATCTCTCGCCGCCCACGCTCAAATGTCCGGAATTGTCCGCTTTTGTCCGCTTTTCCAGGAAGCGCCCTGCCGTTCCTCCTCGACAGGACGGCTACGGCCTTCCGGCAGGAAGACTGCAACGTCCTTATTACCGAATAAACGGGTTTACGTAATGGGTCGCACCAACGGGCTGGTTTTTCTAAAAGAGAGTGGCAGCACGGGTTTGGAATGGTATTAGCTCGCCATTGCTGAGGCGGGTCGTTCCGTTACCGTGGGTAAAATTATATATAATTCCCCAAAATTGGCCGTGGGCGACGGTCCGGCGAAAATAAAAAGGCCCCTGCTCGGCAGCACATTTCAATTGACAGTTCTTCGACGCCAATGGTATATTCGCCTAAACAAACCTGTACTCGAACCAGTGGTTACACCCAACTCCAAATTGAGTGCAACCGCTTTACCGGGAATTCCACGCGGAACGGTGGACGAGGCGCTGTTGTCCAAAACCGTTGGTCCCATTTCATCACCATGACAACCGTAGGCCAACCCACAACCCGGCTTCAACGCCGGGGTCGCTTGAACTTGTGCAGCTTGGCCTGTCCCGGCCTCCGGCCCGCGTCCATTCCCTTGTTCAACGAAATCTCACTGCGCAGATAGACGGGGAGGACTTTTCTGATGCAAATGCGTGACTTCGTGGTCCGCTTCGCCGGTGAAGGCGGACAGGGAGTGGTAACCTCGGCCGAGGGGTTGGCGCAAGTCTCTACCCAGGTTGGATACCATGCGCTGACCTATGCCACCTTTCCCTCTCAGATTCTGGGAGGCCCCACCTGGACTCAGGTCCGCATCTCCGACGATCCCATTCTGAGCGCCGGGGACGATGTGGATGTTCTGGTGGCCTTCAACCGGGAAGCCTACGAGACCCACGGCTGGGAAGTCCGGGACGGCGGGGTCATTATCTACAACTCCAACGACCGGGAGTTCGAAGAATTCGAGGCCACCGAGGAGGCCCGTATCCTCGGCCTGCCCATTGACGAACTGGCCCGTTCCACTGGCAACACCCGCGCCGCCAACATGGTCGTCATCGGCGCCCTGGCCCACCTGGTCAATATGCCCCAGGAATACCTGGACCGTTTCGTCGAAGAACGGTTCCGCCGGGGCCGCGCCAACGACGACGAAATAATCTCGTCCAACATCAAAGCCATCGGGTTGGGCCGGGAACACACCGCCCAGAGCGGCTTCGCTTTGGGCGAACTGGCGCCCCCGAAAATGCCCGATTACAAGCAGTTGATGCTCAAGGGCAACGAGGCGCTGTGCCTCGGCGCCACCGCCGCCGGCATCGAATTTTACGTCGGCTATCCCATCTCCCCCGCCACCACCATCCTGGTGTGGATGGAGCGCAACCTGGTCGGCCCGGGCAAGTTCGCCTACCAGGTCAGCTCCGAAATCGAGTCCATAACCGGCATCCTGGGCGCCGGGTTCGCCGGCAAGAAGGCCATGACCGCCACCGCCGGACCGGGCTTCTCCCTGATGAGCGAGGGCCTGGGCCTGGGGTGGATGGCCGAAATCCCGCTGGTCGTCGTTGACGTGCAGCGCGGAGGTCCCGCCACCGGCCTGCCCACCAAGACCGAGCAGTCCGACCTGATGGCCTGTATGTACCCGGCCCACGGGGACGTCAAGATGCCCATCATCGCCGTCGGCACCGTCGAAGAAGCCTTCTTCGGCGCGATGTGGGCCTTCAATTGGGCCGAGCGCTATCAGGGGCCGGTCATTCTGATGACCGAGATGTCCCTGGCCGAGCGGGTCCAGAACATTCCGGTGCCGGACATGTCCCGGGTCAAGGTCGAGTCCCGCCAGACTTACCAGGGCGCCAACGGCTACCAGCGCTACGACGGCTTCGAGTTGTCGCCCATGCCCATACCGGGCAACCCCGGCGCCTACGTCGCCAACGGTTCCGAACACGACTCAATGGGCGACACCACTCACCTTCCCGAACGTCACATCCAGATGACCGAGCGCCGCTTTGGCAAGCTGGACCTTCTCAACGACGGCCACTACGAAGCCGAAAACGCCGGCGCCGCCGTGGCCATCATGCCTTGGGGCGGCTCCAAGGGGCCGGGCTACGAGGCGTACCGGGAACTGCGGGAACAGGGAGTCGACGCCGGCTGGCTTTACACCATGTTCCTCAACCCGCTGCCCCCCCAACTTCTTGAAGAGTTGAAGAGCAAAGAACTGGTAATCGTGCCGGAGTTGAATTACCAGGGGCAGTTTTCCTCCATTCTCCGGTCTCAGGGCGTCAAAGCCCAGTCCATCACCCAGTACACCGGCCTGCCGTTCAAGGTGAGGGACCTGGTCAAGCAAATTACCGAAATTACTCAGTCCCATCAGAAGGAGACGGTCCGGGCATGAGCAAGAAAAATCCTGAGTACGACTTCAAGTGGTGCCCTGGTTGCGGCGACTTCGGTGTCCGCCGTGCCTTGGAACTAGCCATGATTAACCGCCTCGAAGAGACGGGTGATCCCATCGAAAACAACGTGGTCGTCGCCGGAATCGGCTGCTCCGGCAACTTGGTCCATCTGCTCGAAGGCTCGCAGCCCTACGGGTTCCACGGCATTCACGGCCGCACCCTGCCGATTTCGATGGGTGTCAAGATGGCCCGGCCCGAACTCAACGTCGTCATCGTCGCCGGCGACGGGGACTTCCTCAGCATCGGCGGCGAACACATCGGCCCCCAGGCGGCGCGCAACCTTGACGTTTGCGCCGTGATAATGGACAACGGCGTCTACGGCCTGACCAAGGGCCAGAGTTCGCCGACAACCAAAGAAGGCACCGTCACCAGCTCTACCCCCTTCGGCAAAATCGAAGCCGAAGCCGACCCGTTGGAGCTGTACCTGACCCTTGGAGCGTCCTTCATCGCCTCCGGGTTTTCCGGCAACCCCCGCCAATTGGCCAGCCTGATTACCCAGGGCATGAACCACAAGGGCTTTTCGATGGTCCACGTCCAGTCCCCTTGCGTGACTTATAACGACACCTTCGAACTGCTGAAGGGGAAGCCGCGAGAGGGCATCGAGCCTCTCATCTGGGACATTCCCGAGGAACACGACACCAGCGACAAGGCATCCGCCTACTCGCTCATCCAAAAGCGGGGCCTGCCCCTGGGCGTCATCTACCAGGACGAAAGCCGCCCATCCCTCAACGGCCGGTTGGAAGAAGTCTGGAGCAAGAACCGCGGCCGCACCGTCGAAGAGTTGATGAACTCCTACGCCGTCTAACCCGCCGGAAACTCCCGATTAAGACAAACGCCCCGCCTTAACCGGCGGGGCGTTATTGGTCATTCCTGGGCAGGCAGGAATCCATGTGGCTCTCGGACGGCAAAGGCTGTTATCGGCGCGGCGGGTCAACTGCTGGCAGGTACAGGCTGCTGCGGTTGCTGGGCCTCTTCCAAAGCCTGGTACTTGGACGGGCACTTGACCAGAATGTTGGCGGTCTCGAAAACCTGTTCCGGCGTGTAGTGTCCTTCAAGAACGATCTCCGAGTGCGGATTGAAGAACAGGTCAGGCATAATCCCGTGGTATACCGCGGCCATCTCCGGCGCACCGCCGCCGGTATCATCGGTGTCGCTGGTCAGTCTGAAATAGGAAAGGATTGTGCCTTCCTGTCGGGTGAAACTCTCCTGCACCAGCTTCCCGGACACCCGCAGCATCTGTCCGTCGTGGTACTGCTCTCCGGCCACGAACTCGTCAACGGTCAGAAAATACTGGGTGTTGCCAGGAAACGCGGCGTAGACCATGAATCCCACCGCCAGCGCCACCACCGCGCCCAGAATTATGAAGCGCAAGCGGTGCCTCCCGCCGGAGTCATCGTCGTCAGTCAACAACCGTACCTGGGGTGGGGTCATTTCTGCCAAGAAGCGCATCTCCAAAAAGTGTATCGGCGGCCAGGAACAACGCCGTCATCAATTGTAACCCCGGAACCGTCGCCCACCAACCCCTGCCAGCGCCACCCCATCGGTCCCAAGAACTTGTATGGACCCTCTTACTGACCCGATTCCCCGGCCCGGTCAGCCACGGCAGCGTCTTCCAACTCCCGAATCTCCCGCCGCAAGTCCTGCCTCCGCCGGAACAAAAAGATGCCATACGCCAAGAACCCGATCCCGGTAACCGCAAAAGCGGCGACGATGAAAGGAAGGTTGGACAGGGGCATCCCAGCTTGAAGCAGCACCAGCATGGCGAAAATTATCGGCTCAGATTCCGGCGGACAACCGGGCAAACCGCAAGGCGTTGGCCCGGTCCTCGGCTCCCCGCAGCGACATTCGCTCCACCAGCAAATACAGGAACAGCGTCAGAAATGCCAGGAAGGAAAACAACAGGATTCTGACCATGATTGGCTCCAGCGAACCCGTCTCGGCCAGGGGGCCGACCACCGCCTCCGGATGCAGCGACCGCCACCAGTTCACCGAGAAGTAAACAATCGGCACGTCAACAAACCCGACTATCCCCACCACGGCCCCGTAGACTGCGCCGCGCGCCCGGTTGGGAGCGTAGGACCGAATCATCAGGCAAGCGGCGTAAATCAGCCAGAGAATCAATGTCGTGGTCAACCGTGGGTCCCAGGTCCACCAGACCCCCCACACCGGACGGGCCCAGATGATGCCGGTAATCAGCGCCAAGGACACGAAAACCAGCCCCACCTCCGCCGCGGCGTGGGCTGCCCGGTCCCATTTTTCGCCGCGCTTGGCCAGGTAGACTATGCTGGCGACGAAAACCACGGCGAACGCCAGGAACGACATGATGGCCATTGGGACGTGGATGTAAAAAATTCGCTGTACGTCGCCCATGACCGCTTCGGTAGGCGCGACGGCGAATATCAGGTACAGATTGACGGCCATCAGGACGGCCCCGACGGCCAGCAGCCAATTGGCCGGCGACCGCCACCATCCAGCGCGCGTCCGTCCCCGGCTGGAGTTCGCAATCAACGGCTACTCCTCAACCACAAAGGAAAATGCCCACGGGCATATTACCATAAAAATGGCGTCGAACGCGCCAATTAACGGCAGCCAACGGCCGAAAGCGCCGCTCGGAGCGCCGTTTATCGCCTGCCCCGAAGCCTCCACCGCGCCAATCAGCACCGGCAGAATAATCGGAAAAAACAACACCGGCAACATGATTTCCCTGGACCGGGTCTGCACCGCCATCGCCGAAAACAGGGTCCCGACCGTCGCAAACCCCAGGGTCGCCAGCACAATCGTCAAGGCCAGCATCCACGACAAAGCGGAAAACCCCAGCATCGCGGCGAACACCGGCAGCAATACCGCTTCAACAATTAACATGACGAAAAAGCTGACCAGCGCCTTCCCGAAAAATATGGCGTCGCGGCTCACCGGAGTCAGCAGCAGCCCTTCCAGCCCGCCCTGCTCCTTTTCCCGCACAAACGCCCGGTTCATGGCCAAGACGCCCGCGAAGGCGAAGGCCACCCATAAAATACCGGGCGCCAGCGGGTTGACGAATTGGGGATTGACGCTGAGGGCGAAGTTGAACACCACGGCCATCAGGAACCCGAACAGCGCCACAGAGACCACAATATCCCGCGAACGCAGCTCCAGCAGCAGGTCCTTCCAAAGGATGACGGCGATGGGTCGCAGGCTCTTAGTCACGGGATGCGGCTACCTGCTCCCGGTAGTGAGGCGGAGTCGTCAATTCGTCCGGGCCTTCTATTACAATCTTCCCGCCGGACAGCGCCGCGGTACGGTCGGCCCATAACCGTCCCAGCCCCACGTTATGCGTGGTCATCACCACCGCCCAGCCGTCCTGCGCTCCCTCGGCCAGCAAGTCCCGCAGCATCTCTACCGACTCCGGGTCCAGGCCTCCCTCCGGCTCATCCAGCAGCAGAACTCGCGGCCCGTGCAGGATAGCGCGGGCAATGGCCAGCCGCTTGGTCATTCCGTGGGACAGGGTGCGGACCCGGTGTTCCGACCGGCCGGTCATGCCCACCCGGGCCAGGACGGTCTCGACCCGCTCCTCCAGGCCGTCGATGCCGAACAGCCTTCCGTAGAACACCAGGTTTTCCCAGCAGGTCAGGTCATCGTACAAGAAGCCCTGATGCCCCACCACACCAATCCGGCGACGCACCGCCCGGCCCTGCTTGCGGACATCGAAACCGGCCACGGACACCGTCCCGGCGTCGGGCCGGGCCTGCGTCGAAAGAATCCGCAGCAACGTCGTCTTGCCCGCTCCGTTGGAGCCGAACAGGACCAGCAACTCTCCCCATGCCACGGTCAAGTCCAAGTCCCACAACACCGGACGGTCACCGTAACCCTTCCGCAATCCGGCGATGTGAATGGCATTATCAACCGGGGGACTCGACACGTATTACCTCAAAACCCGTTCATCCCCAGGGACTCGAAGAACTACACGAAATATCCAGTCCCAACTCTTGAGACGAAAGCTACGGGTGCTTGACGCTGACCCCGCCGTCAACCGCCCACGTCTGACCGGTCACGTAGGCCGCCGCCGGAGACGCCAGGAACACCGCCAAATAGCCGATTTCCTTCAACCGGCCCACCCGTCCCAGCGGCACCGTTCCCTTGGCCGCCGCGTCCCGGCCCTGGTACGCCTCTTCCGACATCTGCTCCGGGTCTGGGAAACTCCCCGGCGCAATCGAGTTGACCCGCACCCCGTAAGGAGCCCATTCCTGGGACAAACACTCGGTCATCCGCATCACCCCGGCCTTGGCCGCATCGTAAGCCGACGACTCCGGGCGCCCCCGGAAGGCGGCCCACCCGGAAACATTGATGACGCTGCCCTGTCCCCTGCCCAGCAGGTGCGGCCCCAGCGCGCGGCAGCCCTGGAAAGCCTGGGTCAGGTTGATGTCCACTATGAAGTGCCATTGTTCTTCAGTCATGCCCGGCGCACCGCCCGGCAGCTGCGCCAGCGGACTTCGGATGGCGTCGCCGACGCAGGTCACCAGCACGTCGATATAGCCGAACTCGCCCAATACCTGCTCGGCGACCCGGTCCATGTCAGCGGACTTGGTGGCGTCGCCGGTCAGCGCCAGCCCCTTGACCCCCAGGGCCTCGACTTCCTTTACCACCTGCGTAACTCCGGTGGGGGTCAACGCGCTCACGGCCACGTCGGCGCCAGCCTCGGCGAAGGCCAAGGCAATCCCCTTGCCAATGCCCCGCCCGGCGCCGGTAATCAACACCCTCTGCCCGGCAACGTCAAAAACATCAAGACTCATGGTTTCCTCCAGCGTCCCCTTGGGGGTTTGAATTATGCTGTAGAGCGCCCAGCGGAATCCAGCGCGTTAGCTTCTGCCGCCGTTGGCTTCTGCCGCAGCCTTGCCCCGCCTGTCCTTCTCCCGGAAATGCGGAATCACGTACTTGCCGAACAGCCGGATGGAGTTCATCACTTCCTCGTGGGTAGCATAGCCCGCCTGGAAGATGGGCATTATCTCGTCCACGCCCATCGCTTCGAACTCCTCAATGACCCGGATGCAGTCGTCCGGGTTCCCCACGCAATAGCCCCCGCCGGCCAGAAGTTCGTCCGGCGTGGGCGGTTTCTGCTGCTGCGGGTCCGCCGACGGCCCGCCGCCGCGGACGGCGCCGCCCTGCACGTAAAACTGGTACTCCTCTGGCACCGTGCCGGGATCAACCCCCGCCCATTCCAGCGTAAACCGCTGCCGGCTTTGGGTCAAATACCAGTTTGCCACCGCCGCTCCCTTCTCCCTGGCCCTGGCGCCGTTTTCGTCGCAGAAACCCATTGTGGACGCCACGACCTGCCGGTTAATGAAATGCCCCACCGGGGTGCAGTTCTCAATGGAGTCGTAGTAGGCGTTGACCAGCCCCCGGGTCTTGTCGGTGCCGCCCAGTGTATTGACCAGACATCCCAGCCCCAACTGACCTGCCAGCCGGAAGGTATCTTCCTGGGTGCAGGCCATCCACAGCGGCGGATGCGGCTTTTGGATGGGCTTGGGAATGACCTCCCGCGGCGGAATGCTCCAGTTCTCGCCCTCGTGGGAGAAAACATCCTGCGTCCACATCCCCGGCAGACACTCCAGCGTCTCAATCATCATGCTCTGGGTTTGGGAAACATCGGTGCCGAAGGGCGTTATCTGGTAAGGGCCTTTCGTCCGGCCCACGCCCACGTCGACCCGTCCATCGCTGAAAATGTCCAGGGTCGCCGCCCGCGCCGCAACGTGCAGCGGGTGATGCACCGGCGCCAGCACCACGCCGAACCCCAGCCGCATCTTTGACGTCCTCTGGGCCATCACCGCCAGCGTAACCTCCGGCGCGCTGGAGTGGGCAAACTCGGGCAGGAAGTGGTGCTCCACCAGCCAGACCTGCTCAAACCCCATCTCCTCGGCATAAGTTACCTGTTCCACCGCCTGCCAGAGAGTGTCGTATTCGGCATTCCCCGACCAGGGCTTGGGCATCTGAAGCTCATAAAACATACCAAAGCGCATCGCGTCTATCCCCCAAAGCCGAGCCACGGCAGCTTGGTGGAGTGTAGAGCAGCGCCAACGGCCAGTCAATGAAGCCTCGACAGTGCAGCCGTTCAGGCCCGATTAGTCGAACCAGCCTTGAGCCGTTTAATACCCGGCAATCTTTTCGTCACCAGAAGGAATTGAAGCTCTGAAACACCGGGCAATGAGAGGCGATCAGGGTTGCTGGCGGCGCCGGATCTCCGCTTCCAGTTCACGGGCGCGGGCTTCGGCGGTAGCGGCACGGGCTTGGGCCTCAATACGCGCTTCTCGCTCAGTGGCCGCACGGGCTTGGGCCTCAATACGCGCTTCCCGCTCAGTTTCAGCCCGGTCCCGCTCGGTGGCCGCACGGGATTGGGCCTGAATGCGCGCTTCCCGCTCAGTTTCAGCCCGGTCCCGCTCGTCGGCGGCACGGGCTTGAGCCTCAATGCGCGCTTCCCGCTCATCGCTGAACCTGGTTATGTGGCGTCCGGTGGCGGGGTCGTACCAACCCAGCTTGCCCTCTTCCCAGCGGAGGTACAGGTCAAGGACGGCGCTGTAGCCCTGGTAAGTGTCGTGGTCGATCTGATCGATGAGGACAGACTGGTAAATGCCATAAACCAAGCGGTCGCCGGCCAGGGGCACGCCGTGGTGCCGGCCGCCGGAATCGTCAAAGCGCCAGTATTCCGGTATGCCCAAAGCGGCGTAGCCGTCCCGCTTCACGGTCACGTCCCGGCGTCCCGTGCTGGGCGATGCAATCTCCATCACAAAGTCCGGGGGTTTGCCCTGCTCTGATATGACGTAGCCGTTGCGGTCTTGGCTGGCCGCCGGGTTTACGCTGAAGGCGATGAGCAGGTCCGGGTGGAACAGACCCAGGCGGCTGGAGGTCGGCGCTCGGCTGATGTAGGCGTCGCCGGTGATGATGGTCGTGTCCTCGCTGCCTAGATGCATGGCAAGGTGATGCGAATTGCCTGGAATGTGCAGGAAGATGTTGTTGTTCATGTCCTCGGGCTCAGGGGGGTCCGGGAGCCGGACGCAGCCAGTGGCCTGGGACGACTGGACGGCTGGCATGGTGGTCATATCGGACCTCGTGGGTCGCGGATGTTTGGCGGCGGGTTCTCCGGCCGGAAACTGTGAGCCTATTATACGGCATCAAGGCGGGAATGATGTCCGCAAACACGGACGCGCCTGCGGACCTCTTGCCCTCTGAGTCCGAACAGTCGCCCTCCCTTTGACGCCTCCACCCGACCGGGTTAATATGCCCATACTATCCCGTACCACTTCTGGAAAACCGGAGGATTCCACCATGAAAGCTGTTTACATTAGCGAACACGGCGGCACCGGCGCCCTGACCTACGGCGACCGCCCGGACCCGGAAATTTCCCCCGGCGAAGTGATGCTGCGCGTCCGCGGCAGCGCCCTGAACCGGCTGGACATCGGCCTGCGCGCCGGACGCGGAGGCTACCGCGGCCCCCTGCCCCGCATCATGGGCTGCGACGTCGCCGGAGAAATCGTCCAGATTAGCCCCGACGCCCAAACCGGCCTGGCTGTTGGCGACCACGTCGTCCTGGACAACCGGGTCAAGTGCGCCGGAACCTGCGAATACTGCATCCAGGGCCTGGACCAGTATTGCCCGGTGCAGAAGCGCCTGGGCGTAGACCTGGAGGGCGGCCACGCCGAATACATCACCGTCCCAGCTATCAACGCCTACAAGGTGCCCGACTCCATGAGCTTCACCGAGGCCGCCGCCCTGCCCCTGGCCTGCCACACCGCTTGGCACTGTCTGGTTACCCAGGCCCAGATTCGCCCCTGGGACGACGTGCTGATTCACGCCGCCAGCAGCGGCGTCGCCAGCATGGGCATCCAGATTGCCAAGATGATTGGCGCCCGCGTCATCACCACCGCCGGCGTGGACTGGAAAATCGAGAAGGCCAAAGAGTTGGGTGCCGACGACGTTATCAACTACCGGGAGACCGGCAGCATCAGCCGAGAAATCATGGAATTGACCGGCGGCAAGGGTGTGGACCTGGTGTTCGACGTGGTGGGCGCCGACGTTTGGGAAGAGAGTATGCTCTCCCTGAAGCCCAACGGACGCCTGGTCATCACCGGCGTCACCTCCGGGGCGACCACCAACATGAACCTGTCCATCCTCCAGGGTCGCCCGCTGCATCTCATGGGCAGCGGAGGCCGCAGCCGCCGCACCTTCGCCGACGTGATGACCATGGTCAACCGGGGCGAACTGAGGGGCATCGTCAGCCAGGTCTTCCCCCTGGAAGGCGTCGCCGAAGCCCACCAGGTCATGGAAGACCGCAACTTCTTCGGCAAGCTGGTAATCGAAAGCTAACCGGAACATACCGGTGGAGATTCTATCCCACGGGGTCGCCCCGTTGTCGTCTCGGGAGCCGTGAAGGGTTCATCATTGACCTGCGATGAGCTTGGTTATATCCTTATGTCATGTTAACGAATATCCGAAGTGCTTCCTAAGGAAGAAGGAGCGGTTGCAATGGTATCCAGAAGTGCAATGGACGGGGTTGCTGAGCGCGCAATTTCGCAACGGCAGATTCTATCTACCGAAGAGGCGACTAAGCACGCCCTTATTTTGCCGTTCATCCAAGCTCTGGGGTACGACGTTTTCGACCCTACTGAGGTAGTTCCTGAATTCACGGCTGACTACGGGTTGAAAAACGGCGAAAAGGTTGACTACGCGGTCATGCGAGACAGTGAACCGGCACTGTTGTTCGAGTGCAAGAAAGTTGGCGACCCACTGGATGTTAGCAGAGCATCTCAATTAGCCAGGTACTTCCATACCACTAAAGCAAGGATCGCCATCCTCACAGATGGGATCATCTACAAGTTCTTCAGCGATCTTGATGCCGAAAACACCATGGACAGCACACCTTTTTTGGAAGTGGACGTGACTAGGTTTGAGTCCAGGGATCTCCATTCCTTGAACTACTTCTCTAAGCCGTCTTTCGACGTTAACGAGGCTCGCTCCGCTGCGGCCAACATGAAGTATATTAGGGGTATGAAAGCTTACTTGGTCGGGTTGTATAGTCAACCTGATGAGGAATTTGTGCGCCTGCTTTCGCGTAAAGTCTTCTCGGGCCCTCTGTATCAATCGAGGATCGAGAGCTTCACCAGCTTAGCCAAATTAGCTTTTCAGGGATTTGTTAACGACCGAATTAGCGATACTCTCCAAAAAGCCTCGGCTATAGTTAACACATCCAGCGACGTGTCGGAAGAACCTTCGCAGGAACACCCGTCCAACTTTGTGGTGGAGAATGAAGAAACGGACGAAGACCAAAAGAGCATAATTACCACAGTTCAGGAGGTAGAGGCTTACGAGATGATAAAAACCCTCGTGGCCCAAATCGTCGAGCCTGACCGCATCGCCATCCGGGACACGCAAAAGTATTGCGGTGTGCTGTTAGACGACAATAACCGAAAAGCAATCTGCCGACTCTACTTCAACAGCGAACGCACCAAGTATATTGGATTATTTGACGGCGAACGGGACAATTTTGGCAGGCAAAACGAAACCCGTTACCAACTGGGGTTAATCGAAGATATTGCCCAATATGCCGACCAATTGCGGAAAACCGTCCAATACCAATTGCAAAGGTGATGAGCCTCAGCGACCAATTCGTCCACTCGGCAACAAGGGTTCCTATCCTCGCACGGCTTCGGACGGGCACCATTCCCAATCGTCATTCCGGCGAAAGCCGGAATGACGATAACTTGTTCAGAGGTTCCAAGGAATATGAAGAACTGTCCGAGACCGGCTAAACCGGGGTTCGGCTAAACTGGGGTTCAAAGAGCAATAGCCCACTTGATGCTTAGTACTACAGTTGCAGAACAAAGGCGGGTAGAATCAAGGCAGTCAAGGGCTGGAGAGGTGAGGCGGTGGTAGGTGAGGCGGTGGTAGGTGTGATAGAAGATGTGGCGGAGGTGGCCCGTTGGGCCGAGGGAATCGAAGGGGTACACGAGTGCATTGCGGGACGATTCCGGCGTCCCGAGCCGCGTAGGCGGGCGCTGGACTACCTGCGGGGGCTGCTCAGTCCCGTGGAACGCAAGAACGGCTGGCAACTGGCGGAGCAGGCGGGGGACGCCACCCCCTATGGGGTGCAGCACCTGCTGTCCACCTACGTCTGGGACGCCGACCTGGTTCGCGACGATCTCAGGGACTACGTGGTGGAGCATCTGGGCGACGTCCATGGAGTTCTGGTGGTGGACGAGACGGGATTTCTGAAGAAGGGGAACAAGTCCGTTGGGGTGCAGCGGCAGTATAGCGGCACGGCGGGGCGGATCGAGAACTGCCAGATCGGGGTATTTTTGACCTACGCCTCTGCCCAGGGGAGGACCCTGCTGGACCGGGAACTCTACCTGCCTCGGGTGTGGACGGAGGACCGGGAACGGAGGCGAGAGGCTGGGGTGCCTGAGAAAGTGGCATTCCGCACCAAGCCGCAACTGGCCCGGCGGATGCTGGAGCGGGCGCTGGAATCGGGAGTGCCCTTCGGCTGGGTCACTGGGGACGAGGTCTACGGCAACGACCGCCGCCTGCGGCTGTGGCTGGAGCGGCGAGACGTTCCCCACGTGCTGGCCGTCAGGAGCAACGAGAAGCTGTGGGCAGAGACGGACCGGGGATGGCGACCGGTGCGGGCGGACCGGCTGGCGCCTGGGGTGGAGGAACCCGGCTGGGTGAGGCGCAGCGCGGGCGACGGCGCCAAGGGACCCCGGGTATACGATTGGGCGCGGGTGGAGATCCGGCCCCTGAAGGAGCCGGGCAAGGGGTACTGGCTGCTGGTCCGGCGCAGCATCGCCCAGCCCGGGGAGTTGGCCTATTACGTCTGCTTCGGCCCGGAGAGTACGACTCTGGAGGAACTGGTGCGGGTGGCCGGAACTCGTTGGACCATCGAAGAATGCTTTGAGGAGGCCAAGGGAGAGGTGGGTCTGGACCAGTATGAAGTCCGGAAATGGGATGGCTGGTACCGGCACATCACCTTGGCGATGCTGGCCCACGCCTGCCTGGCGGTGGTCAGGCACCAGGCGTTGGAACAAGGAGGTCCGGGAGAAAAGGGGGCTGTCCCAGCTTGGACGAAAAGCTGATACCCCTGACGGTGCCCGAGGTCCGGCGGTTGCTCTACCGGCTGATATGGAGACATCAACCTACGGACGAATCAGTGCTGCGGTGGTCCCGGTGGAGACGGCGGCACCAGGCAACGGCCCGGCGCTGCCATTACCGACGCCGCCTGAAACTCCTCACCACATTTCTGCAACTGTAGTATTAGGCTGTGTTGACATTTGCGATATGGGACGATTCGGCATACTCCATTTCGTCTTTCCCGCGAAGGCGGGGGGCGGGAATCCAGGAACGTCCAGGCAAAGAGAACGCAACCGGCTGATAGTGCCTCTGGATTCCCGCCCCCGCCTTCGCGAGGGTGACGTTCCTTCGCGGGAAAGACGAGAAATGTCAACAGAACCTAAAAAGCCGTAACCAGATCGATGTCCATTACCCATCCACCCTCCAGGAGAATTGCGGCGGGCGACGGCCTGTTCCCGGAACCGTGGCTGGGAAGGCTCCTTCTGGTATCCCTCCTGGTAATGCTGAATCTGCCGGCGATCTACACCGGCGCCACCGGCATGGACCAGTATGGGTTCTTCACCCTGGAGGCAACGGCGAAACCGCCTTGGCCGCTGCTTCTGTCAATTCTGGTGAGCACGGCCGCCGCCGTGTCGGGTTACGTGATTTACCGGATGTTGCGGAAGCGGCAGACCTGGTTCACCGGCAACCGATACGGGGCATACCACCGCAACGCTGTGCTCTTCGGGGTGCCGGTGGGTCTGGCCTTTGCCCCGGCGTTCTTCCTCACCGGCTACAATGACAAGCCCACCGTGGTGGCGGTAGCCGGAGTGCTCGCGACCTTGCTGTGTATCACCGGCGCCCTCAGAGATCGTGAAACACAGCTTGACCCAACCATGGCCCGCATCTGGTTCGCCGTCGGTGTCGCCTATATCCTGGTCTTCCTCATTCTCGGCACGGCAGCCATGTTGGTGATGTTCCAGATTGGGCCGATGCCCTCCTCCGGCAATTTCTTCTGGTCATGGAAGTTCGCCTGGAGCGACCTGGGATACCCGGCCGAAGAATTCAACCAGCGCCACCGGAACGGACTGCTTGCCTTCGCTCTTGCGGGAAGTTGCTACATGACGGTCGCCGTCGGTGGGGCCATGCTGGGAGAGATCCTGGGAAGGACGAAGCCCGGGCCGGAAGAGGATTACGGCCCTCTGGCAGCGGAAGTTGCCCTGACGGGTCGCCCGAAGACGCTTGCGGACTGGATGAATGACGTGCAAACGGCGCCCCAGGACTCGCCGGAATTCCTGGTCGCTGTGGACGGAGAGGAAACCGGAATAAGCCGCAGCCAGTATGCAAACCTGCTCGCCGGCAAAGACCAATTGCTGACTGACTGCCAGTTGCTGGTGGACAAGGCTGCCGGAAATGCCTTCGCCAGGACCGGCGGCCAGTGGAAAAGGCTTCCCTTCCGGGGAAGGCGCAAGGGGCCATTCCTGCTCATCTGCGTTTACGCCCGGCATCCGGGAAGGCGGTTCACCACCGGCGAACTCGAAGCGCTGTTGAAGCCCGACCTGTCTGGAAGGGACAGTATTAACGTCAGCGACTTCTTTGCCCAACTCCAAAGGAGGAACCCCCTGGCGCCGGTCCAACGGGACGATCAGGGCACCTATATTCCGGAATCGGTCAAAGTCTGCTTTCTCGACCACTGGCCCGCTCCTCACGGCTAGGTCGAAATCGCCCACTCCCCCCAGGCCGTCTTTTTCCGGTCCGCCAGGTCACCCGGAAGGCCGCGCGATCCCTCTTTATATCTGGCCTACCCAATCCTACCCATATCCTAGCCATTTTCGTGTTTATATTCGTCCCCCCTCCCCGGCATACTTGGAGACAATCGGCGGGGCATTCAAGAACCCGCCGCGCAGCATCGGGGCAATTTCGACTACACGATTGTTTCTTCGCGAACAAGCTGCCGGCCAACCGCTGGTCAAGGGGCAAAGCGTTGCAACCCACAATAGACCGCACTGTCCCCCGGCCACATCGGCCATAGCTCCGCAGACCCCGATGATAAGGAATAGTGGACGGTAGTATATCTCTCAATGTGGAGAGTTCAATGATGCAACAGACTAAGGAAAAGGGTTTGGCCTGGTTCATGGGACTGGGCCGCATCGACCAAGTGGGACTGGCCTTCCTGACGTTTGCCGGGGTCCTGATTGCGATCGCTTTGCTGTCGAAGGCAATAGCATATTTAGTTAGCTATATACCCTTTCTACCTTGGGTCGTCTTCGCATTTTTCCGAGAATTAACCGCCCTTGCCTCATGGGCGGCTTGGCCCATTATCATTGGGGGTGGCTTGGTACTGTTTGGCGGGCCCCGCCGCCGCAGGGTGGTGGTTGGGGTGGTGTTTTTCTTTCCCAGAATGCTCTGGGTAGTCATTCAGATTTTCAGGGAAGACAGTAGGCGGGAAGAGCGGCGCGCCTGGCGCAGATGGAAAAGAAACCGCTGGTAATCGGAAGCTAACCCCACGGCAGTGATTCCGTCGGTAGCCAAAGCCGGGGCCACCGGGTAAAATACGCCCGTCGCCCCGGCCCTTGCCGCTGACGGCGAAAATCCCACGGACTTGCAAGGAGCATTGCCATGAAAATCGCCCGATACCTGGCCCACGGTGACATCAGCTACGGCGTCGTCGAGGGGAACACGGTCAAACAGCTCAGCGCCCCACCTTTCGGAGAGTACGCCGTCACCGGCCACACCCACACCCTGGACGAAGTTAAGCTGCTGGCCCCCTGCATTCCGCCCAAAATCCTGGCCATCGGTCTCAACTACTCCAGCCACCTTCACGACCGCCCGGGTCCGACTGAACCCATGGTCTTCTACAAGACCCCAACCTCGGTTATCGGGCCGGACGACACCATCATCCGCCCCAAGGACACCGCCCGGTTGGATGCCGAGTGCGAGTTGGTGGTGATAATCAAGGACACCTGCCGCAACGTTTCCGAAGCCGACGCCCTGAACCACGTCCTTGGCTACACCTGCGGCAACGACGTGAGCGCCCGGGACTGGCAGCGCGAAGACCGCAACTGGTGGCGGGCCAAGTCCGCCGACACTTTCTCCCCCGCCGGCCCGTTCATCGTCGACGACATCAACCCCTCTGACGTTCGCGTCAAGACCCGCATCAACGGCGCCGAAGTGCAGAACGAAAGCACATCCTACCTTATCTTCGACATCCCCACCCTCATCTCCTACTGCTCCAGGTTCGTCACCCTGGAACCCGGCGACATGATATACACCGGCACCCCCGGCGAACCCGGCGAGATGAAAGACGGCGATGTCTGCGAAATAGAAATCGACGGCATCGGCACCCTCCGCAACCCCATCAAACTCGAAACGTAGCCCCCACGGACAGGCCAGCCGGCTCTGGTTGCGGCAGCCGGTCAGATGCAAAAGAGCGGGTGAAATATCCGCTCTTTTCATTGCCGCCCCCCGTCAGACCACGGGTACGCCAACGGTGCCTGCCGCTGCTCCGGCGGCCGGATAATCACCTTGCGTCCCTGCTGCCACTGGATTAACGCCACCGACCGGCCGACTTGCCTGCCGGTAGCCGGGTCTATCTTGAACCGTCCGTAAAACGTCGAGAAATCCAGTTCCCCGGCGGCCCGCCGCAGGTCCCCCTGCTCCAAAGACCCCGCGGCTTCGACGCAGCGTTGGGCAATCAGCCCGGCGGCGTAGCTCTGGGCCATCGGATAGTCCACCGGACCCGCTCCATGCCGGGCCAGCGACGACAATACCTGCGCGGCCGTGGGGCCAAAGTCGACACGGCCCGCCGCTTCCGGCTCCCACTGGCTCGGCCCCATGAATCCTTCCACCGCCGGTCCGAGGGCATCTCGGAACTGCCCAATGGGAGCCGCAACCACCGCAGCGGCGCCGATGCGTGGGCGGGATTCCGCCAACCGCTGCGCCAGATCCAGGTCGTTATGGATGCGGCCCACCGCCACTAGAACGTCCGGCCGCAGTTCCTCAATCTGGTCCACTATTGAGCCAAAATCCGGCTCGGCGGGGTCGTATTCCCGCAACAGCACGGTCTCGAACCCCAGCCGTCGGGCCACTCGTTCCGCCCCGGCGCTGACCGCCCTCGGGAAAGCCCCGGAAGCGGCGCGGACGATGGCCAACCGGCCCGCTTCCGGGTCAGCCTCCCTGACCACGCCGGCCAGACCGGACAGGTACTCGCTGGCCGGCGTCAGGATGCCCACCACGTTGGAATACCCCTGCCGGTAGATGCCGTCGGCAGCGCCGCCCTGGTTCCAAAGCGCCTGTCCGTGTTCCTCGGCAACATCCGCCGCCGCCCGCGCCAACACGCTGGAATACGGCCCCATCAGCAGGTCCACCCGGTCCTGGACAATCAGCCGGCGCGTAACTTCCCGCACCCGGCCGGGTTCGCTGGCATCGTCGTAATGCGCCACCGTCACGGGGCTGCCGGTTTCGCCGGGCCGGATACTCAATCCTCCTGCGCGATTTACGTCCTCCGCCCACGCCAGCAATCCGGCCAGCGCCTGCCGTCCCTGCACCCGGAACTGGCCGGACAACGACGCGGGCATCCCGACGATGACCGCCTTGGGCATAATCAGCTATCCTCCGCTTGCGGCATCTGGCTCGGAGCGTGAAGCCAGGAAATAAAGCGGGGCAGGTCCAAACCTGCCCCTTGAATTGACTCCGCGCCGGACGAAGGTTCAGCCACGGGCCCGGAAAATCCCGAAGGAACTGGTGTACCCGTGCAGGAAGGTAGTCCCGCTGACCGGGCCGATTTCGCCGTTGCAGAAGAACCCGCCCAGCGGCACCGAGCCCAGCTTATCCTTGAAGACTTCCGAGTCGTGGTTGGGTTTGCCATAGAGATGCTGCCCCCGGCCCAGGCAGGAAAAGAGCAGGGCGCCCTGGGCCTGGTTTTCCCGGTTCTCCCCGGCGTACCGCTCCAGCACCGCCACCAGGTCTTCCGCCGAAGTTTCGGCGTCGCGCAGGTGGAACTGGACCAACTGCCCTTCCTTGAGCAACTCCCCAATGGCCACCGCACCCGAGTTTTCGTCCATGCCCATGACGTTGCGGATGAGGAAATCGCCGTGCTGCGGCTGGTCGATAAACTCGTCCATTACCACGCCGAGGAACAGCGAGTTGCGCATCAACCCCCGGTCGCGCTCGTCCAACTGCTGGAACAACTCCCGCAGCACGTCCAGGGGACGTTTGCCGTCCAGTTCCTGCAGCAAATTGCGCTGGCTGCCGGTAATGCGCATGGGACTGCCGATGGGACGGCATCCCTGGGCGACCACCGTGTCCACCACGATGTTGCCGTGCAGACCCACCCCCACCGCGCCATCGCTGTATACCTCGTCGTTCAGAAACAGCGCGTTTTGGCCCTGCTGACGGGCGCCGCTGGCCAGCCCGCCAATCTTGGCCGACCGGTCAAAGGCAAAGTCCAGGCCCAAAATAAGGTTCTGCACCGGGAAAGAGAAAGGATCCGCCAGAATGACGAACTGCGGGTCGTCGCTCTTGGCAACCTGCATTAAGTCTTCCCACAACTGAGGCCCGGCGTCCAGGTCGGGGAGCGCGTCTCCCTTGATGTGGAAGCCGTCAATTACCACGTCGGGCAGGCTGGCGGCAGTTATGGAAAGGGCCGGCTGCTGTTCCACCTCCTGCCCGTTGCCGATAATGCCTCCGCCGGAGCAGCCCAGAATGTTCTTGACCCCCAACTGCCCCCGGACAATGCCGGGTATATCCCCGTACCGTTCCTGGTGGTGGGCGGAAACGAACACCACCGCCAGGTCGGCGGTGTCACCGTCCAACTGTCTCTGGATGCTGGAGACGCAAGCGGCGATGGCGTCGTCCAACCCAGGCTGGTCTGAAAGCTCGGAAGCCCATTTCATATCGGGCACCTCCTTAGGTCAAAACCGTAGGGTAAAACCGTCACGATTAGCCTAAGTATACCAAATAAACCCGCTCCCCCCCGCATTGGACAGTTCGTCCCAGGGTCTTTTAATTCGCCCCTCTCCCCGCGGGAGAGGGGCCGGGGGTGAGGGCGAACCCCACGCGCACCGGCAACGGTTGCTCTTGGACGGAACACCCTCGCCCTCTGGGAGAGGGTGAGGGGATTCTTTCGAGAATTAAAAGACACTGAGTTCGTCCTCAGCCGGGCCGTGGAGCGATGGGTCTAGGGGTTGGGCCGGTCCAACAACGCCTTTCCCAGGTCAATGCCCGGCGTGGAGGACGGGTCAACTCCCCGCAGCATGGCCAAGTAGTAGCTAACATAGTCTCCCAACGCCAGCATGGACAGGACTTGGGCCAGGGGCGGCCCATCGGGTGCGGGGACGACCCGGAACGGCGCTTGGCCGCGCTCCAGCAACTCAGCGGCAACGTCAAACCGCAACTGCAAGTCCGGCCCGCCGGCAGACGGCCGGAGCAACAGGGCCATCGGCCCGCCACCCTGACCATCGGCCGCCGCCCCGGAATACGCGGGAAAGCCGCAGAACGCTTCCACCGAGTTGTGCAGCGCCTCCGGCAAGACATCAAAGAAGGCCAAAGCCTTGGCGTTTTCATTAAACTGGGTCTTCCACCGGCGGGCCATGCCGGACAGGACGCCCCCGCCAAACACCATAATCAGCCGGTGATGCAGTTCTTGCGCCAACCGTTTGGCCGGATTGTCCCGGGTGGGTATCTCCTCAACGCAGCACGACACCGTGGCTTCTGCCGCGGCGATGGCCTCGTCCACGGATGACGCGCCGGTGGCAGGCGCTCCGCAGCGGTCCAGCGCTCCCAGCAGCAGCAGCAGGTTGTATCCCAGCGCGCTGCGGGGCTCGCCAGGCGCTTCCACTTTTAACCACGGCGCCCCAACGGCCACAGCCAGGTCCGCCAACGGGCCGCCCCCGGCCATCGCCAGCAGCGGAGTTCCCCGCTCACGCGCCTGCCGGTACAGGGAGATAGTTTCCAGCGTGGCCCCGGAGTGGCTGCAAGCCAGGAACAGGGTATGGTCATCCAAAGGAAAGGGCAGTGAAAAGTCCCGCACCACCGAAACCTGAAGCGAGCCGTCCACCGACGCCAGGTCCGCCAGCAGGTCCCCCGCAACGGCCGAGCCGCCCATTCCCCCAACCACGACCCGGCGCATCTCATCCCAACCCGCCGGCGGCGTGAACTGTTGGCCCTGTTCCCACCCCTGGCGGCACTTATCGGGAAGAGACCGCAGCCGGCGCCGCAACCCGCTGGGGTCCCAACCTTCGAAAACATCCGGCGAGTCCAACTCGCCGCCCCCGGCAAGAACCGCCGGGACGCCGGCCATTGAGTCAGCAGGAGCCTGGCCAGGTCCAGCCTGCCCTGCGCCGGTATGGTCGTTGTTGGTAATGGTTCACCCCGTTCCGTCGGAGGGATACTTTTGGCGAGATGCTTGTTATGTGAAGCGGGACCAATGCCCGAAACCGGGCCACTGCCAGTCAGTCCGGTTCCGAGACCGGGGCCAGCGCCGGCGGAGGTTCCTGGCCTGCCAACCCGGAAAGGCCCCGGCCGGCCAATTCACCGCCCGAACGCAGGGTGGGTTCGGAAACCCGCCCCTCGCGGGCGATGTCAATGATGGCTTCCGCCACCCGGTCGGACCGGTGCTTCAACGGAATTTCGTCATTCCCCAAGCCGGCGGCGTAAATCCCGAGGACTTCCCCCCCGATTGCGTCCATATCGGCCGCCACCGGGTAGGCTTCCTCCCGGCGGTATGCTTCCCGAACCGGCCCCGGAATGCTCCCGGTGTTGACCAGCGCCCAGTCCAGTCGCGCGCCCCCCAGATACCGGTGCATTTCCCGGACAAACCCGGATGCGGTGAAGCCGTCAGTCTCCCCCAGCTTGGTCATCAGGTTGCAAATGTAAACCCGCGTGGCTCCAGTGGCGGCCAACGCCTCGGTCATGCCGTCCACCAAAAAATTGGGGACAATGCTCGTGTAAAGGTCCCCGGGACCCAGCGCCACCACGTCCGCATCCATCACCGCCTCAATTCCCCGGCGGTTGGCGGGGACCGCCGGGTCCAGGAAAACCCGCTCAATCCGGGGGTGCAACTGACGCCGCAGGTCAATGGCAGACTCGCCCCGCAACATCTGCCCGTCGGTGAGCGCGGCGCAAAGGTCGGCCCGGTCCAGCGAAACCGGAATCACCTGCCCGGTAATTCTCAACAGCCGCGCCATATCGTCAACGGCCTGCTCCAGGTCCTTGCCCAGCGTGGTCAGCGCCGCCAGCAGCAGGTTGCCCAGGCTGTGACCGTTCAGGCTGCTCTCCTGATTGAACCGGAAATCTACCAACTCACGCAACGACCGGGATGCTTCATCGCCGTTGCTCAGGCCCACCAGACACTGGCGCAGGTCGCCCAGCGGGGGATAGCCGAACTCTTCCTGGAGCAACCCGGAACTGCCGCCGCTGTCGAACATGGTCACAATGGCGGAAACCCGCTCGGTGTAGCCCGTCAGCCCTTGCAGCGCCGCCGACGTGCCGCTGCCGCCGCCAATGACGACAATCTTCAAATCCGCGGTAGGCCGTTCCCCAGCTGCTGCCATCCGGTTGCTCCCGTTCATTTGCGCCAACCCATCCCAACCTGCCTGCTGCATTCTACCCGCCGGAGTCAACCCTTGCCACCCGCCCGCCTGAATTCGCAGGGGCTTTTAATTCTCGGCAGCCGCTGGATAATCCATTCACGGTGAATAATCCAGCGTGTCTGCCAAGCATGACCAACCCCTGAACTCAGAGGGTTTGGGGGATGAATCCCCCAACGTGTCCCGTTTACCCAACGGTTTTCTTGGACAATTAAGAGACCCTGCCTGAATCCGATTATAATTCGGTGGGAAGGAACACCGTCCGTAAAGGCGCCGGAGCCGCATATAACGCATATAATAGGTTTGATGCGTTCGTTCCCGGGGTTTCGCGGACTTCCTTGATGACTCGATATGACCCGCCCGGTAGACCCTGCGAAGCCACCGGAGCGCGGCTTACTGTACTTAGCGAAAGTCCCTGCCGAGCGGGTCCAGAGCGGTCGCACGTCCATCTCTCCTCTCCCCGAGGGAGAGGGGCCGGGGGTGAGGGGCGTCCCCCGGCCTCCGGTTGGCCAGGGGAATCGGGTTTAACGGCATTGACACTTTACATGGACGCATACTATCATATTATCTTCTTATAACCGTTCCAAAAGCGGTTTCTGAAGGACACTGGAACGGCCTGCTTCCAACGCAGATGCCGGGCCGACACCCTGGCCGGTTTATCCGGTCATCCGATACAATTCACAAAGCTAACAAAATAATCAAGGAGGAGTTTATGGCTGGACAAGACATTGCCCTGATGGCCCACCTGTTGCGCCGCGCCGGGTTTGGAGCTAGCCGGGAAGAAGTCGAAGCGAAGGCCGCCCTTGGCTACGAGGCCACCGTGGCGGAATTGCTCAACCCCGATGCCGCCCCTACCCTCGAAGAAGACCTGCTGATGCGCTACCAGCCGGCCTACCACGAGGCCGCCGCCATCGAGACCAACGTTCAGCAGTGGGTCTACTACATGATTAACAACCCCCGCCAGCTTCAGGAGAAAGTAGCCCTGTTCTGGCACATGATTTTCTGCGCCGGCCACAGCAAAATCGACAGCGGCCAGGAAATGGGGCTGATGGTCAAGATGTTCCGGGAACACGGCATGGGCAACTTCAAGGAAATGCTCATTCGGTTGTCCACCAACCCCGGTATGATTTACTACCTCGACAACTCCGAGAGCCACAAGGTCGCGATCAACGAGAACTACGGACGAGAGTTGCTGGAGCTGTTCTCCATGGGCGTCGGCAAGGACGAGGATTTCAACTACTCCGAAGACGACGTGAAAGCCTGCGCCCGAGCCTTTACCGGCTGGAACATCGCCCCTGCCTACCCGCCCTTCCCCTACGGCCGCAGCCCCTGGCAGTTCCGGTTCGACCCGGCCGACCACGACGATTCCGACAAGACCTTCCTGGGCCAGACCGGCAACTGGAACGGCGATGACATCATCGGCCTGGTTTGCCAGCAGCCGGCCACCGCCCGGTTCATCTCCCGCCACCTTTACAACTACTTCGTCGCTGACGAGGTTCCCGTTCCGTCCTGGCGTCAGACCCCGCCCAAGGACGTCGAGCTCATCAATCAGCTCGAAAAGGCTTATTTCGACTCCGGGTACGAAATCAAGCCCATGCTGGACGTCCTGTTCAACTCCGATTCCTTCAAGAACGCCCGCTACACCAAGGTCAAGAACCCGGCCGAAATGGTTGCCGGAACCATCCGCCTGGCCGGCGACCACCGGGAAATCAAGCCGGGTCTGTTCGACATTTCCCAGGAACCCAAGTACATGGGCATGGACCTGATGAACCCCCCGACGGTGGAAGGCTGGCACACCGGCCACGAGTGGATTGACAGCGGCACACTGGTGGAGCGCATCAACTTCGCCGCCGACTACCTGGGCCAGACCGAACTTCCCGGCGTCCGGGGCATGATTGACCGTCTGATGGAGCAGGGCGAAACCTTGTCCCCCGAGCAGTTCGTCGAAGGCTGTCTCGACATGGTCGGCCAGTTGCAGGTCACCGAAGCAACCCACGAAGAGCTGGTTTCTCACGCCCAGCGGGGCGGCGGCCTGCGCCACGGCTCCGACGCCGACCGCGCCGAGTTCGCCCGCCGTTCCGGTGAGATGTTCCAGATGATCGCCGCCACCTCGGAGTTCCAGTTCGGCTAGGCCACGGCCAGGATACCCTGCAGAATAGTTAACGGAGGAATGTAATGGTCTCTACTAAAAAGGATAATGTTCTGGCAGTGCTGTCCTTGTCGGGCGGCAACGACGGTCTGAACACCATCATCCCCTACAACAGCGGGCGTTACCGGGACTACCGGCCCAACCTGGGCATCTCGGCCGACCAGGTCATCAAGCTCAACGACGAGTTGGGTATGCACCCGACCATGGGCCCTTTGAAGCGGTTCTGGGACGAAGGCAAGCTGGCCATCTTCCTGGGCATTGGCTACCCGAATCCCAGCTACTCCCACTTCCGCTCCATGGACATCTGGCACACCTGCGAGCCCGACAAGATCGGCACTCAGGGCTGGCTGGGCCAGGCAATTAAGGAACTCGACCCTAACTCCGAGAATGTGCTTACCGGCGTCAACTTCGGGCGCGGCCTTCCCCGGGCCTTGGCCAAGGAAGGCGTTCCGGTAGCCTCTGTCGGCAACCTGGAAACCTACGGCCTGCTGACCGGCATCGACGGCGAAGAACAGCGCAACGAGGCCCTGGACGTGTTCGGACGGATGTACGGGCCGACCATCGGCACCGGCTATGCCCTGGACTACATCCGGCGCACCGGCACCGACGCCCTCAAGGGCGCCGACATCCTGGCCACCGCTCCCGGTATGTATTCCTCCAGCGTGGAATACTCCGGCACTGCCGTCGGACAGTACATGAAGAACATCGCCCAGACCCACCTGGCCGGGTTCGGCACCCGGGTGCTCTACACCACCTCCCCGTACAACGGTTTTGACACCCACGCCAACCAGTCCCAGGCTCACTCAGCCCTGTGGACCGACGTTTCGGCCAACGTCGAGACCTTCATGGACGACCTGCGGGAGCACAACGCCAGCGACAACGTTACCTTGTTGATGTTCTCCGAGTTCGGCCGCCGCGTCAGCGACAACGGTTCCGGCACCGACCACGGCGCGGCCAGCGTCGCCTTCGCTGTCGGCGAGCACGTCAAGGGCGGCATCTACGGCGAGTATCCTTCCCTCGACCCCGCCCAGCAGGAAGAAGGCGGCAACCTGTCCCACGGCATGGACTTCCGCCAGGTCTATCACGCCATCCTGGAAGACTGGCTCGGCGTGGACCCGGTCCCCATCGCCGGCAGCTTCGACAAGGTTGCCTTCATCTAGGCAGCAAGACCATTGCACAAGAGCATTGCAACAGAACGCCGGCCCGGGCCGCGGGCAACCGCTCCGGGCTGGCGCCACCACGATTCCTGGCAGAGGTAAAAGCTATGAGTACCCATTTCTTTGGGCTTAGCGACCGGAGTTTCATATACAGCCACTCCATCGGCCGCAACGAGTTCGCCGGCACCGGGTTCCGCAATCCCGTGGACCTGGCCCTCGGCGCCGACGACATGGCATATGTGATTAACCGATCCTACGAAAACCGCCCCGATGGCGTCCGGGTCACCGTGTGTACCCTCGACGAGGACTACATCAGCGAGTTCGGTTCCTACGGCGACGCCGACGGGCAGATGATTTGGCCGTCTTCTATCGCCATTGATGACCAGGAACACCTGTACATCGCCGACGAATGGCTCAACCGCATCTCCATCTTCGACAAGGACGGCGAGTTCCTTGGCAAGTGGGGGAAGAGCGGCTCCGGCGACGGCGAGCTTGACCGCCCGGCGGGCATCGCCATCAGCGGCGATGCCATCTACGTCTCCGACAGCCGCAACCACCGGATACAGAAGTTCGGCCTCGACGGCCAGTTCCGCGGCAAGTTCGGCAGCGAAGGCTCCGGCAACGGACAGTTGAACATGCCCTGGGGCATCGCTCTGGGCGCAGATGACACGGTCCTCGCAGCCGACTGGCGCAATGACCGTATCCAGCAGTTTAGCGCCGACGGCGAATGGCAAGCCACCTTCGGCACCTCCGGGAACGGCGTGGGACAGTTCAGCCGACCCAACGGCGTCGCCGTAGACCAGGAAGGCGACATCTACGTGGCCGACTGGTTCAACAACCGGGTCCAGGTCTTGGCGCCCGACGGCCGGTTCATCGCTCAGATGCGGGGCGACCATGCCCTGTCCCGGTGGGGCAAGGACAAGCTGCTCTCCAACCCGGACATGATTATGCAGCGGCAAATCGCCGCCGCCCAAAGCACCGACTTCGAGAAGCGCTTCTCCCATCCCTGCGCGGTAGCCATCGACGCCCAGAACCGCATCGCGATTCTGGACCACACCCGGGGCAGAATCCAGGTCTACACCAAGACCCGGGAGCCGGTCCTGGTCTAGTTCAACCCGACAACAGTAAACCCGGCAAAGCAAACCGCCGGAGTTGGGTATCCAACTCCGGCGGTTCTTTTGTTGATTCTTTCGTAGCGGTTCCTGGTTATTCTCCGTGGTGGTCTCAGCCCGGCCTGCCGGCCAACCCCATCGGTGGCGTCCCGCGGGGCAGATTGCTATGCCGGCGGTCCCTCCGGCATACCCGCATCAATCCAGGCCGCAACTTCATCCACCTCGGATCGTTGCAGGAAGGGGCCCCGCAGCGGCATCTTTCCGAATGTCCCGCAACCCCGCAACAGTGACCGCACCAGGTGAGTCTCCCGTCCGGGCAACCCCGGCTCAATGGACCGGTACCCGTTCAGCACTGACGCCTGCAAATCCTGGGGAGTCTCCCAGTAATATTCGTGGATGCCGGGATATGGCTCCCGCTCCCAGCGTACCTTCCATCGCTCCATGATGTTGTCCAGGATTTCCTTGACCCGGGGCCAGTAAATTTCGTTTTCGCCTGGAGTAGTGCTCATCAAGGTCGCTCCGAGATTAGCTTTGATAAGGATGCTTGAATTGGCCGGCCCGGGTCCGTCAGTTCGGGTGTTCGCTGACCGACTCCCTTTGCAACAGTTCAATAGCGTGGGGCAGCACCGGCTTGACCACTTCCAGCGTCTCCTTCACCCCCTTGGGACTGCCCGGCAGGGTGATTATCAGCGTCGAGCCGCGAATGCCGGCCACCGACCGGCTGATCATGGCCATTGGCGTGAACTTCAGCGTCTCCGCCCGCATCGCCTCCGCCATGCCCGGCACCTCTTTATCAACGATAGCCAGGCAAGCCTCGGGCGTCACATCCCGCGGCCCCAACCCGGTGCCGCCGGTGCTGACCACCAGGTCCACGTCGGGAGCATCGGCCCACTCCGCCATCTTCTGCGAAATCACGTCCTTTTCGTCAGACACGATTTCGTAGCGGACGACATCATAATCCGGCGCGGTCAACACCTCTTTAATGGCTTCGCTGCCGGTGTCCTCCCGCTGTCCAAAGTAACCCGACGTGCTCACGGTAAGAATGGCTAGTCGATACATCGGTTGCTACCTCCAGCGACAATAATACCACACCCCAAGCCCCGCCCCAACCGTTCGTCCTTCCTCTTGAACTTCCTCTTGAATCAGGGCCATTCGATTCTCGGGAGAAGTTCCCTCTCCCTTTGGGAGAGGGTTAGGGTGAGGGCGTCCTTGGGTATCGAATAGTTGCTGATGCGCGGAGTTCGCCCTCACCCCCAGCCCCTCTCCCAAAGGGAGAGGGGAGAATCGAAAGACCCTGGTGCCCGCAAGCCCTTCATTGACAACCTTGCGGCCGCCTCTTATAGTCTCAAACGATGCGATTCGGCAGCGCGGAAATCCAACTTATCAGCGACGGCTCCTTCCGCGTGGACGGCGGCGCCGTCTTCGGCGGAGTCCCCAAGGCCATCTGGAGCAAGCTGGTCCCGGTTGACAGCAAGAACCGGGTGGAGTTAGGACTCAACTGCCTGCTTATCCGCTCCGGCGGCAAGAACGTTCTGGTAGACACCGGCTTGGGCAGCAAACACAACCGCAAGCAGCGGTCTACCTTCCAGATGCAGGCCGGCAACCTCATTGCCAGGCTGTCCCAGGCCGGCCTGAGACCTGACGACATCGACCTCGTTGTCCTGACTCACCTCCACTTTGACCACGCCGGCGGTTGCACCCGGTACAGCCCCGGCGGCAGCCCCGTACCCAACTTTCCCAAGGCGGCACATCTGGTGCAGCGGCAGGACTGGGTTGAGGCCACCGAGACCAACGACCGCACCCGCCGCGCCTACCTGCCCGACGACTTTCTGCCCTTGGACAATACCCGCCAACTCGAACTGCTTGACGGCGACACCGAGCTGCTCCCTGGCCTGTGGGCAAGACGCACCGGCGGACACACCGCCGGACATCAGGTAGTCTGCATCGAATCCGATGGCGAGCGCGCCGCCTGTCTGGGCGACCTGATTCCCATCCCCCAACACTTGCCGGCCCACTACGCCACCGCCTGCGACCTCTACCCGTTGGAAACCCTGCAAGCCAAGCGCAGCTTGCTGGCCCAGGCGGAAAATGACCGGTGGCTGCTCATCTTCGGCCACGGCGCCGCCCAGAAGTCCGGCTACCTCCGAAGGGATGACCGCCGCTGGGTCCTGGACCCCTGCCCGCTGGAAGTCGCCGCTTCCCCGTCCCATGCTTCCGGGGAAGCGGCGGCCCCGTGAGCGCCACTCCCCGCTGTGTCTTCTGTGAAATCGTGGCCGGACGGGAACCGGCCCGCATCCGCTACGTTGACGAAGACATCATCGTCATCGTCAACCGGCTGACCTGGGTGCCGTTGATGCTGCTGGTCATGCCCAAGCATCACCTAAGCCAGATGCAGATGTGGAGCAGCGGGCTGATGCAGCGGTTGGGCACAACCGCCGTGGACATGGGTTCCATGTTCGCCCCCAACGGCTTCCGCATCCTGTCCAACTTCGGCCACGACGGCCTGCAAAGCCAAAGCCACGGGCATCTCCACGTCATCGGCGGTGCCTACCTCGGCGAATACGCCTGACCGGCGAACTCTCCCACCCCACGTCAACAAACTGCCCACCCAACAAACTGCAAGGAGCATCACAATGGCCGAAACCGTACTCTACGAAAAGCAGGGCAACATCGTCGTGATGACCCTCAACCGTCCCGCCGCCCTCAACTCCATCAACCGTCAACTGCGCCGGGAACTGGCCGAGGCCATCACCCAATTCGACGGCGAGCCGGACGCCTACGTCGGCATCATCACCGGCGCGGGCCGGGCCTTCTGCGCCGGCCGCGACCTCAAGGAACGCGCCGGCGACAACTCCGAAGGCGTCCAGGCCCGCGCCGCCGACAGCATGTACCCCGACCGGCCCTATATGTGGCCCCAGACCTGGAAACCTCTCATCGCCGCGGTCAACGGCTACGCCCTGGCCGGCGGATGGTCCATCGCCCAGATGTGCGACCTGCGCCTGGCCGCCGAAGACGCCCAGCTTGGCATCACCGAGACCAAGTGGAGCCTGCTGCCCCCCTTCGCCACCATCCTGAGCAAGCAGATTGGCCTCTCGGCGGTGCTGGAACTCTGCATGACCGCCCAGCCCATCAGCGCCCAGCGCGCCTACGACATCGGCTTCGTCAACAAGGTCGTCCCCGGCGGCCAACTTATGGCCGAGGCCATGACCATGGCCGAACAAATTGCCGCCAACGCCCCCTTGGCCGTGCAGTATTTCAAGGAGCTGGCCTACCGCGGCCTGAACATGTCCACCCAGGACATATCCTCGCTGACCTACCACATGTACGACCAGCTTCTCACCACCGAGGACTCCAAGGAAGGCCCCCGCGCCTTCGCCGAAAAGCGCAAACCCAACTGGCAGGGGCGGTAGCCAATTCCAGGGAAGCCAGGAAGGATGAGGAATTAGCATCGCAACTATTGCAGGGTAAACCGAAACCTGCCGATTCCGGCGATCCCGGAATTTCGACAAATTACCATGCATACGGCTATAATTTCACAACTGGCCATTCACGGTGTACAGATGTCATCTATACCGAATCGTAACCACAGAAGTTTCAATCTAAAACGCCAGATGCGGAAGAACTGCGACCCTGAAAAGTTAGCTCGTCTGGCCGGCTGTGTAAAATACGGAGGCAACCCCGAGCATAAGTCAAACCCGGGGGATTTCCAACTGCACCCGCCAGCCCAACCCAGGGCTGACAAGACCTTGTGCGACGGAGTTGGCATATTCAGGAAAGCGGAAGCCCTGCGGTTACTCAGGGAAGGGGCCGCCAAGGGATTGATCAGCGAACAGACACGCGGGGGATTTCCACAAAATATCTGGGCGGTTACAACGGATGGCTATCCCTTGGATGCCCAACTTGAGAACCAAACACAAGGGATATATCACGGCTATCCCATGCCCATGAACGATGATTTCCGCTCCGAAGTCCTGAAACTATGGAACGGCCAGTGACTACCTCGTTCAGAATAGACTATGCTTGGCTGCCTCGCGAATACGGCGATGAGACAGAGCGAGTTACGCTGGCTGAACTCGCCATCTTCGTTGGGGGGTCTTGCGCTACTACCTTAGAGGACGTTTTAGCTAAGACCGTCCGCTCATCTGCCCGGCTGTCGGCAATCAGACTTGCCGAATGGTTTGCGGTCAATTGGTGGCGTCTGCGCTGGGAACCGCCAGCAAACAACCTTTCTTGGAAAATGAGCCACAAGATAGGCAACTCAGGGGGAGGATATGTCTGGCCTGATTTGTCCTTCAGCAGCGATTGGGAGTCGATTCACGTCAGCGCACGGCCTACCCAAGGGTGGGAAGGCGAACCCATACGGTATTTGAAGAATCTTGACACCCGCATTTCTGCCGGCGCATTCGAGAAAGGCGTTGACGATTTCGTCAATGGAACCATCGCTAGGTTATCCAGTACCTTGAGAACCCCCACCGAACTAAGCGAATTGTGGGAGCAAGTACTCAATGAACGCGGAAATCCGGGCGTGTCGGAGTCGCGCAAGTTGGAAGCCTGCATGGGCTACGACCCCGAAGAAGCTCCCGATGGACTGATTGACAGTCTCCAGAAAGCCAAGGATTCCTATGGCAGGGATGCTGTCCTGGAAGTGGCCGCCGTCTCCAAAAGTCAGGCTTTGACCCACATTAAAATGCTTGGGGAAGAAGCCGCAAGCGGTGACAGTCTGGCTCGGGTGGATGATTACGATAAAATTCGCCAGCGGATTGCAGCGCAGTCCAACAACTTTGACGTTCCCTGGATGCGCGCAAGGCGTGCTGCTGAAATTGCCCGGGATAGTTGGGGGTTAAAAGGCAAAGTCGATACCCGGAAACTTTCTGATATATTCAGCATCCCGGAAGCCCACATTTTGGAAGGCAGCGCGAACAGCCAACCACCGCTAACTGCCGGAATGCGCCGCAATGATGTCCCAGGACAGTTCCATGTTTTGTCAAACAAACGGCATCCGAGATCGCGCCGGTTTGCGTTTGCGCGTTTGGTAGCCGACCACCTGACGACACCTCACGACGAGCGGTTGCTGCCGGCCACTGACTCCAAGACAGGCAGGCAGAAGTTTCAGCGGGCGTTTGCTCAAGAATTTTTGTGCCCATTCGGCGACTTGAAGCACCATTTTGGTGCGGATGCACCTACCGAAGATGACATCTACGATGCCGCTGAACATTTCGATGTTTCTCCCCGTTTGGTAGAGACCGCGCTGGTCAACAACGGAATGTTGGACCGGGATGTGCTTGACGATTGGCGCGGCTGAGATAGCTTCCGACTCAAGCGTATTGTCGGGGGGCTTGTGATATATAATCCCCCCAACCCCCTAACCCAACCGGAGGTCTTGCCATGACTACCCAGGTTCAACCCAGGGACATGACCGTCAACGCCAACGGAATCAACCTGCACTATCTGGATTGGGGCAACGTAGACAGCCCGACCCTCGTCCTCCTCCACGGCCTGCGGGGACACGCCCACTCCTGGGACGACGTATCCGCGGCCCTCTGCCAGGACTACCACGTACTCGCCCTGGACCAGCGCGGCCGGGGCGACACCGACTGGGCCCCCGGCGGCGACTACTCCGGCGCGGCCTTCGTCGCCGACCTGGTGGGATTCTGTGACGCCCTCGGCCTCAAGTCCTTCACCCTCATCGGACACTCCATGGGCGGACGCAACAGCCTGGCCTTCGCCGGACGCCACGCCGATCAGCTGGAAAAGCTGGTCATCGTAGACATCGGCCCCACCGTAGACCCCCGGGGCGGCCAGCGCATCACCCGCGAGCTTCAGGAAGTCCCCGAGGAGTTCGACTCCTTTGAGGCCGTCGTCGAGTACATGAGCCGGCAAAACCGCTTCTCCTCAGATCAGGTCATGCGCCGCCGTCTCCAGTACGCCACCAAGGACCTGCCCAACGGGAAAGTCGGCTGGAAGTACGACCTCGCCATCCGCGACCAGCGCCGCAACGGCGCCGGCGCCCCGTCCGAAGACCTCTGGCCCCTGCTGCCCAACATCACCTGCCCCACATTGGTAGTCCGCGGCCAGGAAACCGACCTGCTGATGCCGGAGAACGCCCGGCAAATGGTTGAAGCCCTGCCCAACGCCTCCCTGGTGGAAGTCGAACGCGCCGGTCACATGGTCTTCGAGGACAACCCCGACGGTTTCATCGCCGCCGTCAAACCCTGGCTCCTCGGTTCCTAACCCGGCCCCGGCTCCATCTGCCCAGCTAACCATCGCGCCGCCCCGGGTCTTGCAAGACCGGGGCGGCCTCTCATTCTCACCTGCGGCGGTTCCGGTCCAAATTTTTGTGACACTTGCCCGTTGACACCTGCTCCCATACTGCTCTAACGTTAATGTTGCAAGGTTTCCACCCCAGTCCAAACCGCTGGCTGCGCCACCGGATGCACATGGATACCCGATTAAACTGAGGCATTGTCAATCGCTCCCGGCCATCAAAAACCGCTTCCCTGGTAGTCCGAAATTTTGAAACGATGGGTTGCTGAGATTGGCGTGACTGCCCAGGGTCTTTCATTCAATAGTTCCCTCTCCCTCTGGGAGAGGGTTAGGGTGAGGGCGTTCATGCCATCAATACAAAGCTGTTGGACTGCTAGCCTGCCAAATCATAAATATGCTGGCGACAAAACATGACATTTACCCGACAAAATGCGACTTTCTGGCGACAAAACCGGACATCAGCACGACAAGACACGACAAAATCCCTCCCGCCCCACGCTCAAATGTCGCCTTTTGTCGCCTTTTGTCGCCTTTCCAGGGAATCGACGACCCCGGTACCACAATAGCGGCCTTTGCCATCACCGGCCGAGCGGGGTGTCAAGCAACGAATCAGCCCTTGGCCCGGTGGGGTTTCAGGAAGTCCACCCCGGTCTATCCCGCCAATATATGCCTGTGCTATCATGCGTTAACGCTGGGGTTCGGCTCCGCCGGGCCCGGAGAGAGGATAGACCGCGATGAAAACCTCGTTCTTCCACCTGATGCCCTACCAACACCTTCCGGCGGACTTCGAGCGCCAGTACCGCAGCGCCTGGGTAGACCCTCCCAACGACCTGTTCGACCCTGAGCTTTGCCAGCAGCACTACGACGACTACCTGGAAGAACTCCAGTACGCCGACCAGGTTGGGTTCGACGGGGTTTGCGTCAACGAGCACCACAACAACGCCTACGGACTGATGCCCTCGCCCAACCTCGTCGCTTCGGTGCTGGCCCGCACCACTTCCCGCGCCGCCCTCATCGTGCTGGGCAACAGCCTGGCCCTGTACCAGCCGCCGCTGCGGGTCGCCGAGGAAATGTCCATGCTGGACATTATGAGCCGCGGCCGCCTGGTGGCCGGGTTCCCGGTGGGCACGTCAATGGACACCACCCTGTCCTACGGTCAGGTGCCCATCACCCTGCGGGAGAAGCACTCCGAGGCCCACGACCTGATAATGCGGGCCTGGTCCGAACGCAAGCCATTCATCTTTAACGGCAAGTTCAACCAACTCCGCTACGTCAACATCTGGCCCCGGCCCCTCCAGCAGCCCCACCCTCCGGTGTGGATTCCCGGCAGCGGCAGCCTGGAGACTTGGGACTGGGTGCTGGACCGGGACTACGTTTACTGCTATCTCAGCTACTTCGGATACCTGCGCGGACTGCGGGTCGTCAAGGGTTTCTGGGACCGGGTGGCCGAGCGGGGCATCGACGACAACCCCCACCGGCTGGGTTTCCTGCAACTGGTCTGCGTATCGGAGACCGACGCATCCGCCGAGGCCGAATACGCCGACCACGTTAAGTATTTCTACCGCAAGATGCTGCGGATTCACCCGCCCTACGCCGAGTCTCCCGGCTACCGCTCCATCGCCTCCATTCGCGAGTCGGTCCGCCCTCAAATCGGCGAGGAAGCGCAGAAAGCCGCCCAGGAATTGGAGTGGAAAGATTTCGTGGAACAGGGCCACATCATCGCCGGCAGCCCGGCAACCGTGCGGGAGCAGTTGACCGAAGCCATCAAGATGCTGCGCGTCGGCCACCTGATGTGTCTCCTCCACATCGGCACCATGCCCAAGGACTTAACGCTGAAAAACACCCGCCTCTTCGCCGAAGAGGTTATGCCTCACATCAGCAACCTGTGGGATGAATACCCGGACCACTGGTGGCCCGAACGGGTACAGTCATCCTCTGCCAATGCAGTCCCAACCCCTGTCGGCGATTAGGGCCATCCCTCGGCTGGCGGCGCGAAACTTCCATGCAGGAAATGAGGACGGTAACCCACGGAGAGTTCGAGGCGTGGCTGCGGGCCGAGTCCCGGGCCCACGGCAACCGTTTGGCCCACGACCCGGAGCAGTTGCGGCCGAATTTCGACCTCGACCGCTCCATTGCCGTGTTCGACGGGGGGCAAATAGTCGGCGGCGCCCACTCCCACCGGGTTGAAATGTTCCTGCCCGGCGGTTCGACGTTCATCGCCGGGGTGTCCAACGTTGCGGTCCAGCCCACCCACCGGCGGCAGGGCGTGATGACCCGCATGATGCGCCACCAGATTGCCAACGTCCACGAACGCGGCGAACCCTTGGCCGCGCTGTTTGCCACCGAAAGCCTAATCTACGGCAGGTTCGGCTATGGCATCGGTTCCCTGTATGAACGATGGACCATTGACCGCTGCCACACCGGGTTCGCCCGGTCCTATAAAAGCCCGGGGCGGGTTGTATTCGTAGACCCCGCCGACACCAAGGACAGGTTCTCCGGCGTTTTCCGAAAATGCACGGCAGGGCGTCCCGGACTGTTCCCCCACGCAGCTCAGCGCCAGTGGGAGCAGGACTCCCGGTTGCCCGAGCACCGGCAGGGCGGACGCGGCGGACTGTTCCACGTCGTCTACGAGGACGAAGGCAGGGCCGAAGGTTATGCCACTTACCGCACCGGCAACGGCGCCGTCACCGTCAACGAGTTGATGGCGGCTACCACCGAGGCCACCGCCGCTTTGTGGCGGTTCTGCTTTGACACCGACCTGACCAGCTCGGCGGAGGCGCTCAAGCGTCCGGTGGATGACCCCTTGCCCTGGATGTTGGCCGACACCCGCCGCCTCCAAAGGACGCCGCGAGACGGACTCTGGCTAAGAATGATCGACGTGGCCGCTGCCCTGCCGCTCCGCAGTTACTCGTCCGGCGGCCGTTTGACACTGGACGTTCACGACGACCTGTGCCCCTGGAACCACGGGCGGTTAGAGTTGGAAGTCTCTCTCCAGGGCGCAGCCTGTCGGCCATCCACCGCATCGCCGGACTTGGCCATCGCCGTCGCCGGGTTGGCGTCGGCCTACCTGGGCGCCGTCAGCTTCACCACCCTGGCGCAGGCCGGCATGGTTGAGGAGCTAACGCCGGGGGCGCTGCTGCGGGCTGACCGTATGTTCGCCGTCCAACAGCAACCCTGGACTCCCCACAATTTTTGACGGACACGGCAGCCGCGGAAAATTCCGCCCCGGAACTGCGGGATTTTCGCCGGCATTTGCCCAATCATTAACCAAACCCTAACATAAGGTTGATGTACTGTTGCGTGGGGCGTAGTATACCTGTGCAGGGTGCCGCCTTTGGTACGCGCCCCAATCCGTTCAGGCCGAAAGGACAACACATTGGGGAACGAGGTCATCCAGGATTACCGGGCGGTATTCATCAGCGACACCCACCTCGGTTTCAAAGGCTCCAAAGCCAGCCATCTGGCCAGTTTTCTCGAAAGCCATCACAGCGACCACCTGTACCTGGTTGGCGACATCGTTGATGCGTGGCGCATGAACCGGAAGGTGTACTGGCCGGAGCTGCATACGCGGATCGTCCGCAATCTGATGGCCAAGTCTACCAACGGCACGACGGTACACTACATCGTCGGCAACCACGACGAGATGCTCCGGGGGTGGCTCGACCAGGGTTTCCGGTTCGGGAACGTCAAGTTCTCCAACGAGACCGACTATTACGGTATTGACGGCAACCGCTATCTGGTTATTCACGGAGACCTGTTCGACGGCCTGATGCACAACAACGTGGGGCGGGGCTTGATGATGTTGGGAACCCGCCTGTACGATAGCCTGCTTACAGTGGACACGATGACCAACCGGGTGCTGGGCATATTCAACATTCCCCGCAAGAGCCTCACCGGATTCGCCAAGCGGCAGACCAAGGCCGCCGTAGGATACGTCCTCAAGTTTGAGGCCCTGCTCTCCGAGCACGCCAAAGAGCACGAGTACGACGGCGTCATCTGCGGGCACATTCACACCCCTGAGATTAAGGACATCGGCGACACCAGGTACATGAACTGCGGCGATTGGGTCGAGAACTGCACCGCGCTCGTGGAACACCACGACGGGACTTGGGAACTGGTCAAGTGGAAAGCCAGTGTCTAGGCGCCCCCACCTCGCGCTCGTCACCGACACCTGGTCCCCGAAAATCAACGGCGTCGTAACCACCCTGACCAAGGTTGTCGAGCTTCTGCCCGAACAAGGCATCGACGTAACCGTCATCGAACCGTCGCTCTACCGTACTGTCGGAGTGCCCCGTTATCCCGACGTCCGGCTGGCCGTGTTCCCCATACGCGCTTACCGCACCCTGAGTTCTCTGCGGCCGGATTACGTCCACATCGCCACCGAGGGCCCGCTCGGGTCCATGGCCCGGTTGTGGTGCCGCCGCCGGGGCCACCCGTTTACCACCAGCTATCACACCCGATTCCCCGAATACGTCCGGGACATCTACGGGCTTCCGTCCGGGCCGGTAACGTCTTACATGAGGTGGTTCCACGGCGCCGCGGAAACAACCCTGGCGCCCACCGCCGGCGTTGCGGCTGACCTGGAAGCCTCCGGTTTCCGGCACGTCGTCGTGTGGACGCCGGGTGTCGATACCGTCCTGTTTCACCCCTCGGCCAGGGTCGCCGATTGGTACGATTCCCGCCAGCCGGGGGAACGGACGCTAGTCTACGTCGGCCGCGTCAGCAAGGAAAAAAGCGTGGATGAGTTCTGCCAACTGGCCGCCATCCCCGGATACCGGTGTTGGGTTGTGGGCGACGGGCCGCAGCGCAAGGAACTGGAAGCACGGTACGGGGAACGGGTGAAGTTTGTCGGGTTCAAGCGCGGCCTGGAGTTGGTGCAATACTACGCTTCCGCTGACGTGATGGTGTTTCCCAGCCGCACCGACACCTTCGGCAACGTGATAACCGAGAGCATGGCCTGCGGCACGCCGGTGGCAGCCCACCCGGTAACCGGCCCCAAGGACGTGCTCTCCGACGGTGTTTCCGGCGCCCTGGAAGAGGACCTTGCAACGGCGGTGGAACGTGCGCTCAGGTGCGACCGGTCTCAGGTCCGGCAGTACGCCGAGAATTTTTCCTGGATAACCTGCGCCGCCATGTTCGCTGGATCCCTGGCCCCAATCCGGCACAACTCAGATTGACAACCGAGATAGACGCCAGCAAACCGGCAGCCGGACGGACGGTGTTCTTCACCACCACGACCGGCTGGCGGAGGCCACGCATACCAGCCGGACCAAGGTTATTGCGCCCGGCCCCGATTAGCGCCCGGACAGGCGTCGGCCCTCTTCCAGGCCGAGGGTGGTCTTCTCCGGAGAGACGATAATGATGCGGAACCCTTGCTCCAGCCGCATGGGTACTTCGGCGTCGGTGGCTCCGGTGGCGCAGGGGACACCCGCTTCCTGGCAGGTCTCCAGAATCCGCAGCAGGTTGGCCTGCACGTCCGGGTGCCCGGCATTGCCCTTATGGCCCATCGCCACCGACATATCCCCCGGCCCGGCCCAGACCGCGCCGATGCCCTTGACTTCCCGCAGGATGTCTTTCAGGTTTTCAACGCCGTGGGGTTCCTCGACGATGCCCATGAGCAGCATATTGCCGTCCGGGTCCAGCGGCCACAGGTCGGCGGCATCGTAATACTCCGTCGGCGTCAGGCCCCAGTACCGGGGAGCGATGCGGTACCACCAGCCCCGCTCGCCCTCCGGCTCGAAGTCGGCGGCGCCCGGCACCTGCGGGTAGCGGGCCACCACCACTGCGGCCCGTGCATCCTCCACGGTATTCAAGTGGGGCAGCACCAGGCCGTACACGCCGGTATCCAGCGCCTGCTTCAGGACCCACTGGTTGCGCTCCCGGAAGTTGGTCGGCACCCGCACCAGCGGCACCGGGCTGGCCTGGAGCGAGCCTCCCTCGGCGATTTTCTTGCGCGACAACAGGAACTGAAGCGACATCCGCAGCTTATCGAAACTGAAGTCCTGATGCTCCATTTCGATAATTGTCATGTCGTAATCCGAATCGGCTACAAAGGCCAAGTCATCCAGATTCCCGTTCCAGACCAACCCCGAACAGAAAACCGGCTTGTCCTGCTCCAACAGCTCAATAACCTTGTTATACCGGACCATACCGCCTCCTGCCTGATAATGAAGGACTTCCCTATGGCTCTGCTACTGGCTCTTTATCCAATCCGCCACCCGCTCGCCGATGGCAATGGCCGTGGTGTTGGTGTTGGCGCGCACCACATCGGGCATGACCGAAGTGTCGGCCACCCGCAGGCCCTCCACGCCGCGAACCCGGCAATACTGGTCCACCACCGCCATCGGGTCCGAGTCAGGCCCCATCTTGCACGTGCCGGCCAAGTGCTGCGACGTGGTGACATTGCGGTTCAGCCAGTCGTCCAGCGCATCGTCGGTGGCCACGTCCTCGGCGGTGGGCGTCAGCGGCGCGTCCACGATGTCCCGGAACGCCTCGTTCTCCACCAGATTGAAGCAGATGCGCACCGCCTCCCGCAGCCGCTGCCGGTCAACGTCCTCTTCCAGGAACCCGTAATACAGGTTGGGCTGGTCGTGAGGGTCGGCCGACGCCAGCGTCACCGCGCCCTTGCCGGCGGCCAACTCCAGGATGCAGGAGAACCGGACGCCTTCGCCCTCCAGAGGGTCGCCGCCCAGGGGAAAGGAGAAGGACGAGGGCATAATCTGCATATCGTTGCGCAGGCCGGAGCCGCCGGCAGTGTAGCGCAGCCCGGCCTGAACCCGGGGAGCTTCGGAATCCTGGGGAAAGTCGTCCCGGACCCGCAGCCGCACCGGGGCCATGGGATGGTCCCGGAAGTTCTGCCCCACGCCCGGCGAGTCATACACCACCGGAATCCCCAGGCTGCGCAGGTGCTCCGCCGGGCCGACCCCGGACAGCATCAACATCTGGGGCGATGCAATCGCTCCGCCGCTCAGGACTATCTGATCTGCCTCCACCTGGAAGACCTCGCCGCCGCTCTCCACCTCGACGCCCGAGGCCCGGCTGCCATCGAACAGGATGCGCCGCACCAGGACATTGCCCCGCACGGTCAGGTTAAGCCGGTGCCGGTTGGGGTTGATGTAGGTCAGGCCGGTGCTCATGCGGACGCCGTTGGGGTTGTTCATGGGTATCGGGCCGACGCCGCCGGAGTCCGGGTTGTTCATGTCCGGGTCTTCCCGGTAGCCGGCATCCAGCGCCGCCCGGTAGAAGGCGTTCTGGAAGGGGAGCCAATCTTCCCGGGCGAACCGGCGCACCGGAATGGGCCCGTCGGTACCGTGAAAGTCGTCCCGAATGTCGGTGTCGGTCTCCAGCTTGCGGAAGTAGGGCAGCATCTGAATGTAGCTCCACTCGTCGTTGCCCAGCGCTGCCCAGGAATCGTAGTCCTCCGGCACGCCCCGCAGAATCACCTGGCCGTTGATGGCGCTGGTGCCGCCGACCACCTTGCCCCGGGGCACCGGCATCGGCTCGTCCTGTTCCGGCCTTCCCTGGGCCTGAAAGGACCAATTATGGGGCGCTCCCGGCGCCGAGGCCGTCGCGCTGTAGCCAAACTTCAGGTCATCCGGGTATTGCTCAAAGTCGGGGTAGTCCGGTCCGGCCTCCAGCAGCAGCACCGAGCGGTTGGGGTCATCGGACAACCGCGCCGCGACCACGCACCCCGCCGAGCCGGCTCCGATTACGATAACGTCGTACTTCATGGTCGTTGTCCTCCCATTCGGTTTATGTGAACCCGTGCCACAGTTCAGCCCAGTCCGTCGCGATGCACTCGAAGGACTTCCCGCTCACTGTGAACGGCTTGAAGCGGAACGCCGTAAAGAACGGCCAGGAACCTGCGGCCACGCTTCCATACCAACGGCCCCCGCTTGCTGCCAAGCCGCACTGCTGCCGGGCCGCTTTTCGGCAGTATAGGCCGGGCAGGGGCGATACTGCAATCGCCCACAGGCCGGTTTGCATTCAAGTACGTGGGGGACTGCCGGGCCGGAACACCAGGGCTGGCTCTCACCCCAAGGTTTCTCAAACCCGTTGCCGGTGGTCACTCATCCAACCTGTCCTTCCCGATGCTCTCAAAGGACTTCGTTAGCGAAACATACGGAAGCCGGGGCTTTGTCTAGCCCTCCAGTATCTTATGCGCGATCTCCCGTGCCTCGTCCATATTCTCCGCGAAGTGGCCAGCCGGAATCCGGCGCAGGACGTTCAAGGCCTCCAGCGACTTGGCCGGTGCGTCCTTCAGGCCCAGCACGATGCACTCCGTATCTTCGGCGATAGCGGTGTCGATCATCTGCTCCACCACCAGGGTGGCGCTGTCGTCTATGTAAACGGTATCGGAAAAGTCCAGGATGGCTACCTCGTGGTCGCGGATATCGGCGCTGATGGCTCCAATGAGCTTGTTGGACGACGCCACGGTGAAACTCCCCCGCATCGCCACCAGGCCAACCCGCGCCGAGAACGGGTCAACCTCAGCGCCGTTTGCCGTCGGGGGCAGGAAGGTCTGGTCCAGCAGAGGTACGGAAATCACGCTGTCCAACTCAAGGCGTTCAAACTGCCGGGAGCTTGCCACTCCGGCGGCAATCAGGCCGATGGCCACGGCGGTAACCAGGTTGAGGAACACCGTTAGCACTATCGTTATCAGCATCACCACCAAGTGTTCCCGCTGGACCCGCGTGGATACGTCGGATAAAACGCCAGTCGATGATGTCCCAGCCAACCTTCATAAGAATCCCGGCCAGGGCCGCATGGGGGATGGCCTCAACGTATCTTCCCAGTCCCAGCGCCAGCAAAATCGCCGCGCGGAACACGCCCGACACCTGAGTGCTTCCGCCGGCGCGGATGTTAACCACCGTACCCAGGGTCGCGCTGGCGCCGGGAAGTCCCCAGATGAGGCCGGCGATCACGTTGCCGATTCCCTGTCCGACCAGTTCCCGGTCCGGGTTGTGGCGCGTCCTGGTCATCGAGTCGGCCACCAGCGACGTTAGCAGGCTGTTGATGGAACCCAGCAGAGCAATGGTCAGGGCCGGCTGCACCGCCTGGCTCAATATGTGTAAGATCCTGTCTACGATCTCCGGAATATGTTAAGTTGAGACTATTACCAAGGGAGGGGTAATCATGTCTCATTCTTATCCCAGCGACATCAGCCGGGAGAAATTTGCCCGGATTCTGCCCACGCTGGAGTCGGCCCGACGCCGGACCAAGCCCCGCACCGTGGACTTGTACGACGTTTTCTGCGGGGCGCTGTATCTCCTGAAAAGCGGCTGCCAGTGGCGAATGCTGCCCGCGGACTTCCCAAATTGGCGCACTTGCTGCAAGTATTTCCGGCAATGGAGCGAGCGGCCCGACCCGGAGCAGGATTCCATTCTGGAACAAGTCTTAAAAAAATGGGTTGGCGCGGCCCGGCAAAGCAATGGACGGAAAGAGCGGACCAGCTTCTGCATCGTGGACTCCCAGAGCGTCAAGAACACGGACAGCGCCGAGCAGAAGGGCTATGACGCGGGCAAGAAGGTGTCGGGAATCAAGCGTCACATCGCGGTGGACACGGAGGGGCTGCCTCATGCGATCCACATAACCACGGCCAACGCGACCGGCCGGGCCGGGGCTTTCGCGATGTTTGACCAGCGCCGGGACGGCCTCAGTCAAGTGCAGAACGTGCTGGTGGATGGGGGTTACACCGGAAAGCCCTTTGCCGCGGCGGTGCAAGGCATGTTGGGAGCCTCGGTGGAAGTAGTGAAACGCAGCGAACTGCACCGCTTCGTGGTGCTGCCTGCCTTTAGCCCCCGTGAAGACGGGGGGATGGGTGGTGGAGCGGTCTTTCGCTTGGCTGGAGAAGTGCCGCCGACTCTGGAAGAACCGCGAAAGAAAGCTCAATACCAGTTTGCAAATGGTAGTCCTAGCCTTCACCGCGCTAATCCTGAAGAGATTGCGAACAGGCTCTAAGGAAATAATGCTCGCGTTGGATGTACTCCCGTACAAAGTTTGGCGTAATATATGGGACAGGCATAGGGAACCTCTGAATAAGTTGTTGGATTGCCCCAGACCACGCCTTAGTTAAGCACGATTCCAACAGAGGATCGTCGTCGTTTCCGACTTGTTCAGAGGATTCATAGTAAGGTCAAGCTACCATTTGTTAATACTCCATTGCCCAATGTATCCCCTTTCGCAATACATATCATTGCAAGATAGTGGATACCAGCCCCGTGGTGTGGTAATGAGTACGTTCCCTTGGATGACTGCCATACTTCTGCCGGTTAATGCAACTTTCTTCATTTCGTCTAACGTTTATGTTAAGTGTCGGAACGAACCCAATACCGAGAACCCGTTCGGTTTCAATCTCCAAACGCCCATATCGCGCCCCTGCTGCCTGTGGCGCCCAGGAAAACCCGCTGCCAAAACTACCGCCACCGGAGTCCCCCCGCCGGTCCGGGCTGCCGCATCTGCAAATCCACTGTCTTCGGTCGCCGCCCTTCAACCGCCCTTGACTGACCGCTCACCAGAGGCTGCCAAGCCTTCACTAACATGCCCTGACCGCTGCAAAGGTCCCGGTCCGACGACGATTCAGGCAACGATCAAAAGGCCCTGTTCAACCGACCGTACCAAAAGATGACAATTTCGGCTTGAAATGCTAGGATTCTATCGTGTAACTTCTACAATAATTCAGGAGTGACGGCTGCAAAGCCCGCACTTGGGAGGACTTGGTATGGATGACCACGACATCGGTTTAATGGCTCACCTGATGCGGCGCGCCGGTTTCGGGGCAAAATACGATGAACTGGAGACCCGCGCGGCCAAGGGATACAACGCCACCGTCGAGGAACTGCTGAACCCGGAAGAAAACCCCCACGGCATGGACCTGGACCTGGCGGAACGTTACTTTGTTGAATGGAGTCACTTCACCCGCGGCGTCCCCGAATACGTCGCCTTTCGCATGATTAACTCCAAGTGCCAGTTGGAAGAAAAAATGGTGCTGTTCTGGCACGGCATCATGTGTACCGCCGACAGCAAGGTGCAGAGCTACCCCACCTCTTACGTCGAACTGGAGATGTTCCGCAAGCTCGGTATGGGCAGCTTCCGCGACCTGCTGCTGGAGATTTCCCGTGACCCGTCCATGGTCTACTTCCTGGACAACTGCCTGAGCCACAAGGGCGCTATCAACGAAAACTACGGCCGTGAGCTGCTGGAGTTGTTCTCGCTGGGCGTGGGTATGGACGGCCAGTTCAATTACACCGAGGATGATGTGAAAGAAGCCTCCCGATCTTTCACCGGCTGGACTTTGGCCAACAACGTTCCGGGCCAGCCCTACGGCCGGTACGCCGCCCGGTTCGTCTACAACGACGAAGACCACGACCACGACCAGAAAACCTTCCTCGGAGAGACCGGCAACTTCAACGGCGAGGACATCATCGACATCATCTGCAAGCAGCCCGCCGCCGCCCGGTTCCTGTCCCGCCATCTGTACAGCTACTTCGTCGCTGACGAGGCCCAGGTCCCGTCCTGGATGGACACCCCGCCGCGGGACATGGATACCATCAAGATGCTGGAAGACGAGTATTTCCGGTCGGGATACAACATCCGCTCCATGCTGCGGGCGCTGTTCCACTCGGACGCTTTCAAGAACGCCCGGTTCGCCAAGGTGAAGAGCCCCATCGAGACCGTGATGAGCACCATGCGCCTGGTGGGGGACTGGACCGAGCCCAAGCCCGGCTTCGAGTTCATCTTTGACGAGATGAAGTACATGGGTCAGGAAATCCTGAACCCCCCGTCGGTTGAAGGCTGGCACACCGGACGCGAGTGGATTGACGGCGGCACCCTGGTACACCGCATTAACTTCACCGCCGGTTTCATCGGCGACACCGAACAACCCGGCGTCAAGGAAATGGTCGCCCGCCTGGCCGAGCAAGGTCCGACGGTTTCCGCCGAAGATTTGGTCGATGGCTGCCTGCGGCTGCTGGGGCACTACGAATTGCCCGATGAGACCCACCGCATGATGGTGGCCCGGGCTCAAAAGTTCGGCCCGTTGTCCACCGGCAACCCCGACTTTGGGCAGACGGTCAGCGAAATGCTGCAATTGATCGTCGCCACCAAGGAATACCTGTACGCCTAGCCGTCAACGGCGGCGGAAAACGCGCGGCGGCGGGACCGGCCCAGGACACAATCCAGGAAAATAACTGCAACGCACCCAGTGGAACCCGAGCAGTGAAAAACAACCAGGAGGAAGGGAATCGTGACCTCTAACAAGAAAGACCCGGTGTTGGTGGTACTGCAAATGTCGGGCGCTTACGACGCCCTGAACACCGTCATACCCTATGGCGACGGGCTTTATATGGACTACCGCCAAGAGTTGGGAGTACCCGCCGACAAGGTGCTGCATCTTGATGACAGGGTGGGACTTCACCCGGCCATGTCCCCCATCAAGAACCTGTACGATCAGGGCAAAGTGGCCGTAATTCAGGGCATCGGCTACCCCAATCCCATCCGCTCCCACTTCCGCTCCATGGACATCTGGCACACCGCCGAACCCGCCAAGATGGCCACCGAGGGATGGCTGGGCAAGGCCATCCGCGACATCGACCCCAACAACGAAAACGTCCTTACCGCAGTCAACTTCGGGCGCGGACTGCCCCGGGCGTTAGCCCTTCCCGGCGTGTCCGTGGCCTCGGTGGGCGACCTGGAAACCTACGGCGTCCTGACCGGCATCGACGGCGAAGACCAACGCTCCGAGGCCCTGGACATTTTCGCCCGAATGTACTCCCCCCTTCTCGGCTCCGGCCCCGCCAACGATTACCTGTCGCAAACCGGGCTGGACGCGCTGAAGGGCGCCGACATTCTCAGCACGGCTCCCCAACACTACTCGTCCTCCGTTGAATACAACGGCGACCCGTTCTCCCAGTGGGTCAAGAACATCGCTCAGGTGCATCTGGCCGGCTTCGGCACCCGTGTCTTCTACACCGGCCTCAACCCCGGCGCTTTCGACACCCACGCCAACCAGAACACCGCGTTCCCCCGGTTGTGGTCCGACGTCTCCAACGCGGTCAGCGACTTCTACCAGGACCTGAAGGAGCACAACTCCGGCGAAGAAGTGGTCATACTGCTGTTCACCGAATTCGGCCGCCGGGTGCAGGAAAACGGCTCCGGCACCGACCACGGCTCCGGCAGCGTGGCATTCGTTATGGGCGACGCGGTCAAGGGCGGCCTCTACGGTGAGTACCCATCCCTGGAGCCGGGCAAGCTGGACGAAGGCGACCTTAAGTGGAACAACGACTTCCGCAGCACCTACGCCACCATCCTGGACCAGTGGCTCGGTCTGGACGACCAGGCAATTCTGGGCGGCAAGTACGAACAGTTCGACTTAATACGGTAGCGTCCGGCCCTGAGACCTGAACATCGCAAGATTTACGAACCACCGGGAACAACCGACGTCCGGGATTCGTCCCGGCCGGTACTCCGGGAAGCTTAGTCCTGAACCATAGTGAGGAACAATGGTCACTGCAGTAACGCCTTATACCTTCCAGTACAGCCAAACCATCGGCAGGCAGGAAGTCCGCAGCGGCAACGGGTTCTTCAATCCCGTGGCCATCACCCGGGACCCGCAGGGCCTCCTGTACGTGCTGAGCCGGGGCACTGAGACCCCGGCCTTCTTCCCCTGCAAGCGGGTAACCGTGTTTAACCTGGACGAGGAAGTTGTGGCCGAGTTCGGTCAGAAAATCCCCCCCGAGGAGGCCGGCTCCTCCGCGCCCAACGGCTCGTTCATGTGGCCCACGTCGGTCGCCATCGACAGCCGGGGCGCGGTTTACGTGGCCGACGAATGGCTTAACCGCATCTCCGTCTACCAGGACGGCGCCTGGACCGCCATGTGGGGGACCCCCGGCAGCGGCAGCGGCGAAATCAACCGCCCATCCGGGCTGCACTTCGACCGGGACGACAACCTGTACGTGGTGGACAGTTGGAACAATCGGGTGCAGGTTTTCTCCAAGGAGGGCGAGTTCCGGTTCAATTGGGGTCAAAAGGGGACCGGCGACGGCCAGTTCAACGTCCCGTGGGGAATCGAGATTGACCGCAGCGGGGATGTTTACGTTGCCGACTGGCGCAACGACCGCATCCAAAAGTTCGCCCCCGACGGGACGTTCCTGATGCAGTTCGGGACTTCCGGCGGCGGCGACGGTCAGTTCAACCGGCCCACCGGCATCGCCGTTGACCGGGATGGCCTGATCTACGTCACCGACTACAAGAACGACCGGCTCCAAGTGTTCGGTCCCGACGGCGGCTTCCTCACCACCCTGCTGGGCGAAGGCGGCCTGTCCAAGTGGGCCGCAGAGCGGGTCAACTACGACCCGGTCATCGCCCGGGGACGCCAGAAGGCCCTCAACCTGGAAGAGCGGGAACGGCCCTTCCAGGGGCCAATCGCGGTGGACGTTGACGACGAAGGCCGAGTCTTCGTGCTTGAAACCGCCCGCCACCGGGTCCAGGTGTTCAACAAGCAGTCGGCGCTCTTCGCTGGCGACCCTCTGTAACTTTCTGCCCCGGTCCGGCAGACCACCTTGGTGAAGGAGCCCCGAGATTCCGGGGCTCCTTTTTCGTCAGCCGCCTGTTGGCGCTGGGTTGCCGGGGAGTCCCGGCGCTGCCGCTCCGTTCCGCTTCTTCAGGAGACTTTCACAGAAGCCCAAATTTTCTTGCAACTCGTCGGCGCCGCCAAAGGAGGTTTGCGCCCCAACCAAATAAGATGTTGGTATGACAACGCCACAACCAGCAGAGCCGGTACAAGTGACCCGCATTATTGACGGGGACACTGTTGAAGTTGACCAAACCGCCACCAGTAGTTCCCTGAAAGTCCGGTTGTACGCCATCGACGCCCCGAAAATGGACCAAACCGGCGGGCAGGATGCGGCGGCGAAGCTGCAAGCGTTGCTAAACGAGCACAACAACGGCGTGATGCTCGAAACAATGGCGTTCGACGAATACGGCCGCGCCGTCGGCCTGCTGTACCGGCGCAATTACGGGAGGCTCCAGTCGGTCAACCTGCGGATGGTGCATTCGGGCCATGCCTTGTCGTCCAGGTGCAGCCGCGCCAACCCCCGCCTGGAACGAATGGGGTTCTACTCCGCAGAATACAACGCCCGGAAACACCACCGGGGCATCTGGGCCGCGGGGAGCAACCCGGACCAACCGTGGACCAACCGTTGGACAACCCATGCCGGAGATGGGCTGCCGCAGAAATTATCGCTGACCGGCACGTTTGCACCGATCCGGCTTGCGAAGCGCCAACTGCTGAAAAGCCGGTGGAGCCTGGCCATCGCAAGCGTTTTCGCGTACTTGCTGATTATGTTGACTCTAGCCGTAACATAGGCGCTGTCTACACTTCAACCATTTTTGGGCCTCCGGCATCCCCGGCGGGTGCTCCCTGAGATTCACGCTTTTCCCCAGTAGTCCCCTGTAACCCGACACGCCTCAACCCCGTCCGTCCTTGAAGAGTCCTTATTTCCGGGGATCCTTTGCCGTCTCCCTGATTCAATTTGCTCGGAAAACCAACCACGCATCGAGAGTACACTTGCCCCCTCGATGGATAGAATACGGGCATGGCAACGCAGCGAGAAGCCGTGCCGGTGCGAGTGACTCGCACTATCGACGGGGACACCGTAGAGGTTGATCAGCAGAGCTGCCGGGGCAGGCTCAAGGTCCGGCTGTTCGGCATTGATGCGCCGGAAATGGACCAACCCGGCGGGTGGGACGCGACGCTGAAACTTCAGGAACTCCTGACCGAGGACGATGACATCATGCTGGAGACGATGGCCTTCGACCAGTACGGTCGGGCCATCGGCCTGCTGTACTGGCGTAGCTACGGCCGGTTGCAGTCAATCAACCTGCGCATGGTGCATTCGGGCCATGCCTTCTGCTCAACCTACAACCGCGGGCGGGCCACTTTGGAGCGGATGGGGTTTTACGCCGCGGAGCGCAACGCCCGCCAGAACCTACGCGGCCTGTGGGCCGGTGGAGACGATCCGGTCCGCCCGTGGGTGCATCGCAGGGCAACCCAGGTCCAACACCCCGGCCCTGATGAAGAGCCCATTGTTGGGCGGGCAATAATAATTGGCTTGGTGATTATATTGTTGTTGATTGTTGCAGCGTTGGCCATTGCAGTGGAATAGTGGACACCATACCACGGGGACAGCGCTATCGAATTTTGGAGCCTCCGCCTGGTATTACGCGGCAATTGCAGCCTGGCAATAGCGGCAATGCTGGTGTACTTCTTCGCAATGATTGCTCTGGCGGTATTATAGTGGTCTACTGAACTCGAACCGCCTTCAATCCCTCCCTCCCCACCGCGGGGCAGACAAGGAGCGCCATGTCAAAACCCATCGGACCGGAACTCGTCCACCGTCTCCTTTCCGTCAGCGAACCGTCGCTGTCCCCCGACGGCAGCCACCTGGCCTACACGCTGACCGCCATTGACGCGGAGGGGTGGGAGTCCCGGTCCCGCCTCATGCTGCGGCGCCTCGCCACAGGGCAGGTCCACGAGCTAACCAAAGGCCCCAAGGATTCCGGGTCCCGGTTTTCTCCCGACGGCAAACGGCTCGCCTTCCTGCGGGCGGACGGCGACGACCACAAGCAGCTTTGGGTCATGGATGCCACCGGCGGCGCCCCGGCCCTGTTGGTTTCGGAACCGGCGGGAATCACCGACTTCGCATGGAGTCCCGACTCCTCCCGGATCGTATATTGCGCCGACGTAAACCCGGATGCTCCGCCCGGTCCCGCCACGGATGCAGAAGGCGCGGATGTCCCCAAAACCAGGGAAGTACACCGGCTGCGCTACCGCTTCGATACGCTGGGTTGGCGGGGCGATTCCCATTATCACCTCTTCGTTGCGGACGCCGGAGCCGGAACCTCCACGCAGCTGACCGACGGGGATTGGGACGACCTCAACCCGGTCTGGTCTCCCGACGGGCAACAAGTCGCCTTCGTTTCCGCGCGCCGCCCTGACCGGGACCAACAGGCGCAAACCGAGGCTTACGTGGTCCCAGCCACCGGCGGCCCGGCACGGCTCTGGTCCGAGGGACTGTCCAGCGTCGGGGGCGTAGCCTGGTCTCCCGACGGGACGCGGCTGCTGGCAGTCGGGTCCCAGGCTCCCGGCTTTCAAGTCTTCTGGCAGAGTTGGCTGTACCTGTTGGAACAAGGGCAACCTCCCGAAATCATCAGCGACGATTCGTTCCGGCCCGTTCTGACCTTCCCCCCAACCTTTCGCTGTCCCGAAATCCGGTGGAACGGCGACGGCCGAATTACCTTGCTGGGAGAGCGCCGGGGCGAGTCCTTCATCTACCGGGTATCGACCTCCGAAAAGTCGGCGGCGGCGGTGTTCGGCGGCGGAAGCGCCGCCACCGACTTTACCCTGGACCGGGACGGGCGCAACGGTGTGATTCTTTCATCCTCCCCCGCTTCTCCCAGCGACCTGCACCACGTAGACTTCGACTCCGTGCGGACACAACAGGTCACCGAGTACAACTCCGACTACCTGGCCGGACACCAACCCGCGGCGATGGAAAAACTCACCGTGTCCCGGGGCGGCTGGGATATCGACTGCCGGCTGTTCTTCCCGCCGGACTTTGATCCGGCGAAGCAGTATCCCCTGGTTTTGGACATACACGGCGGGCCCAACGGCGCATTCTACGATTCATTCGTTTCCTGGCAGCAGGTGTTGGCCACCGCCGGGTTCCTGGTGCTGGCGGCCAATCCCCGCGGCTCCTCCACCTACGGGGACGGCTTCATGTCCGCTGTTCTGGACGACTGGGGAGGCGAGGACTACCAGGACTTGACAGCCGCTTTGGATGCCGTGACGCAGCGGGCCTACGTGGACGGCGAACGGTTGGGCATCCACGGGTACAGCTATGGCGGCTACATGACCAGTTGGGCCGTTGGACACACCAGCCGGTTCAAAGCCGCGGTAGTGGGCGCGCCCTGCATCAACTTGCTAAGTATGTACGGCACCTCCGACATCGGCGTCAGCTTCGGGGAGCTGCAATGGGGCACGTCCATTGAGCAAGCCGCCGGTCAGGACGCCGCACGAACCGGCGACGCCGCCGCGGGTTACCGGGCAATGGCGTTAAAGCTGCTGGAACGGTCGCCCATAACCTATGCGTCCAACGTGACGACGCCGGTGCTGCTGCTCCACGGCGAAGCCGATGCACGATGCCCAATTTCCCAAAGTGAGGAGTATTTCACCATGTTGAAACGTCTGGGCAAGGAGGTTGAGTTCGTCCGTTTTCCCGGGTGCTCCCACGGCTTCCCCCGCGCGGGACACCCGAAGATGCGGGTGGAATACCTGGAACGCACCCTTGATTGGTTCCAGCGCCACCTGTAACCCAACGTCGTGGGGATCGGCATTATCGGTATCAAAAGCCGGCATTAAACCCCGGCGGCAACGGATGCCCTTAGTTGGAACCAGTTCCCACTGCCCAGGTCTTGAAACAGCCGGACGACTTGTCCGCTTTCGGTAACCGCCCGGAAGTGCATCCGCACCGTCGAACGTCCCCCAGTTTCCATCGCGTCCAGCTCCCAAAGGTTTTCGATGAAGGCCAGGGGACGCCATCCCTCGGCAAGCTTCAGCCAAGCTCGCCCCTGCCCGTCGTTGGCCAGCACTTCCACCGGCGAATCGCCGTTGCCGCATCCGGACAAAGCCTCGCTGAAATCGAAAGTTCCCTGGACTGCCTCGGTCGTCCCAATCATCTCATCTCCCAACGGCGTGTTATCGGTTAGTTGAGCATAATATAGAACGGGTGTTCCTCGCGCAACCCCCAACTGTCAGTAATTTGGAAAATGCCGCCGGGAATTTTCGTTTCCTATATTTTCCGACGCGGGGCTATCGCATTTGAATTAGATTCCCCCGGCCTTCGAGTGGCCTGACCAGAAGGAACGTGGGTCAGAGCCTGTAAAGTCGCGAGTTTCGTCGGACGGTGCCCCGTCTTTCCTGCGTAGGCAGGAATCCCCGGCCTACTTGCCAGAGGAGAAGTCCAACGAAATCACCGCCATTCCCCAATTGCTGCAACTGCTGGACCTGAACGGGTGCATCTTGACCATCAATGCCATGGGCTGCCAGAAGGACATCGCCCAGGGGATTCTGGACCGGGGAGCCGGCTGCGGGCTGGCGCTGAAGGAGAACTAGGGTCAACTGCACGAAGACGTGCGGGACCTGTTTGAAGGAGCGGATGAGTTCGGCTTCGAGGGGGTGCCCCACGGCTGTGCCGCCACGTTGACCAAGGATCTGAACCAGGATCACGGACGGATAGAACGGCGGGAGTGCTGGGCAGTCAGCGGCCCGTCCTGCCTGGAATACCTGCGCGCCGGCCGGGACTGGCCCAACATGCGCTCGGTGGTCAAAGTGGTGGAACGGCGGGAGACATCCGAGGGGGCCATGGTGCAGCCCCGGTACTACATCAGCAGCCTGGACGTCCCGGCGGAGCGGCTGCTGGAGATGGTGCGCACTCACTGGAGCATCGAGAACCAGCTGCACTGGAGCCTGGATGTGACCTTCGGGGAAGACCAGTGCCGGATCCGCAAGAACCTGCCCTCGTGAAAACGGGGGACCACGCACCGCAGAACATAGCCACGCTAAGGCAGACGGCCCACAATCTGCTGAAGAACGAAACCAGCCTGAAGGTGGGCATCCAGGGGAAACGCCTCCAGGCCGGCTGGAACGAGGACTACCTGCTGAAAGTCCTCCGCAATTAAGACGCGATTGCCCTGCCTGGGCGGCGCCCCTTCCTTGCATCGGTGGGGGAAGTGGGCTACACTGACCGGAACTTGGATCCCGCCGAATGGCAAGAAAGCGCAGGGCGCAGGGAATGACCGATGACAACTGCCGATTCCGACCCCTCCGTTTCCAACACTTCTGTCCAGGAAATTGAACTGGGAGCCGAATCTACCTTCGCCGACTTCCCCTACCCGCTGGCAATCGGGCGGGACGACTATTTTCTGGTGAAAGACAAGGGCGGGGAGTACCAACTGCTGTCGGCAATCTGCCCCCATTCGTGGGGCCGCATCGTCCGCTGGGACACCTGTTTCATGTGCCCCGACCACGGCTGGCGATTCGAGATGTCCGAGGGTATCTGCGTCAACGGCCCCCGCGCCCAGATGTACCGCTTTCCGGTGACGGTCCGGGACGGCCAACTGTACGCCGCGGTGCCCCAGGACAAGACCACCTGGGACTAGGGCCGGGTAGTCTTTCGAGGGTCCCAGTGCCTGCCCCCGTGGAGACGGGGAACCGGCAGGGCTACATCCGGCGCAGTCCTTCCACCGCTTCTTCAATGGTGATGACCGGGTAGATGTCGGCGGTGTTCCAGACAGCGAAACCCAGGTCTACCACCGCATCATCCACCGAGTGAGCGTCGGGGCCGTCAATGAGCAGGAAGGTGAGGTGGGACGACTTGCCGACCCACCCGCCCTTGAAGGAACAACCCCGCATCTGCATCACCTGTTCCAGGGTGTCCGACATCCGCAGCACCCGGTCCCGAATTTCCAGGGCCACGCCGGGGCATTGCTGTGGGTTGTGTTTGAGTTCAACAATGTAAAGCATCGGTTTTCTCCCTCTTGTGGTGTTACTGCCGGAGTCGGATGGGCCGCTCCGGCGGGGCTTCCGGTTTCCGCAACTACCCCTTTTCCGCCAGCCCTGAGTTGGGCGAAGGGCCTTGGGTCGGGGAACGTTGGGGGATTCATCCCCCCAACCCCCTGGATAAGGAAATCCTTCAAGGGTCTCAGGATGAGCGGACTTGATGGGGGTTATTCCAGGTTGGCGGGGATGAACACGCCGGGGGCGCTCAGTCCGGCGAACAGGTGGGGGTGCATGGCCTCGGCCAAGCCTTCCAGCACGTCCACCACCCTGGGGCCGTGACGGCTGGGAATCTGTCCGTCGAAGAGATAGACCTGCCCGCGCCGGACGCTGTTCAACCGGGGCCAAACCGGCTGGCGGGTCAGATGCTCCTTGGCTTCCCGCACCGTCCGCTCCATGTTGAAGGCGCAGGGCATCACCATTATGTAGTCGGGTTGGTACTGCTCCACCTCGTCCCAACGGACCTCGCGGGATATTCCCCACTTCTCGGCCAGTCCCTCGCCGCCGCCGGCCAACTCCACCAGTTCCGGCGTCCACTGGCCGGTGTTGCGCAGCGGGTCCAGCCAGTCGATGCAAAACACCCTGGGCGCCGGTTCCGCCGGAGTCTGGTGGTTTCTCAGCCGGTATTGAACGTGCTCGACCCGTTGCCGCAGGGATGCAACCAGAGCTTCGGCCTGCTCTCCGGACTGGGCGGCCCGTCCGATGCGGAGGATGTTGGTGAAGATGTCCTCCAGCCCGGCGGGACGGATGCTCAGGATTTCCGGCTGGTAGTCCAGCACCTGGGCGGCGGTCTCAAAGACGGAACCGCTGCCAATGGCGCAGACCTCGCAAAGCTCCTGGGTGATAATCAGGTCGGGTTGCAGGCGCCGGAGCATCTCGCCGTCAATCCAATGCACCGGGTTGTTGTTGGCCCGGGCCTGCTGGATGATGGCGTCAATGCCCTCGCTGTCCAGGTGGGACAACTGCCGGATGGTGTGGCACACCACCGGCTTGCCCTTGACCTCGGGCGGGTAGTCGCAGGCGTGAGATACCCCCACTACCTGGTCTCCCAACCCCAGGGCGTAGACGATTTCGGTGGCGCTGGGCAGCAGCGAGCAAATACGCATTTTGTCCCCCACCGGCTAAAATAAACCGCCGGTTCAGACCTATAATAAAGCAACACACCCCAAAATAGGGAGACTGGCCGCCAGTCTCCGTTAATTTAACGGAACCCCTCAGCATTGATGCCGTATAATTGATGTCATGGACCAACCCCAGCGCGAACCCCGCCAACAGGTAATCCCGGATGCCACGGGAACGATGGCAAGAGCAATCCTTCCGGATATTTACCTGTTATTCCATTCAAGGGGGCAGGGTCTTTTAATTCTCGAACGAATCCCCGCTCCCTCTGGGTGAGGGTGAGGGTGAGGGTGTTCCGTCCAAGAGCAACCGTTGCCGGTGCGCGTGGGGTTCGCCCTCACCCCCGGCCCCTCTCCCGCGGGGAGAGGGGAGAATTAAAAGACCCTGTTCAAGGGGGTTGCCACGTTGAAATTTCCCCGGTTCATTTTAATTTGGCCCTTGCTGGCCCACGGAGCGGCTTGGGCGGCCTTCTTGTGGCTTTTGCTTTGGCCATATTCCTACCGAGGGGTAAGCGCGACGGCGGTCCCAAGGGACAGCGGGGAGGTTCCGGTGGTCACCCACTACTCGGCATACTTCATCGAAACCAACGGACTGGCGGCGCTAATTCCTTTGTTGGCGCCGGTGGCGTTGACCGGCCTGGCGCTGCTGGCGGTATGGGTTTGGGATGCCTCCCCAACGGTCAAGAGACTTTCCCTCTGGGCGCTTGCCGCGGTCTGCCTGGCATTTTGCGTGTTGACAGCTTTAAGCATCGGAATTCTCTACTTGCCGGCGGCTGTGGCGCTGATAATCACGGCCATTGTTGGCACGTTCCGACCCCCAACGCGCCGCAGACCCGGCGCCGTAACTCTTTAACCGGGGTTAAATGGGGATGTGCGCCGGATGTTCCGGATGAAACGCTTCATATTGCCGCCGATGATAGCCCATGTATTGGCCTGGGCCGCGTTTTTCGGAGTGTATTTTTGGCCCTTAGGATACGGTGGGTCAACCATCTCGGCAGATGGGTTGAGCATGAAATTCTTCATGGGGGCGGGGCCATTCAGACGATACTTGGGATTTGAGGAAATCATGCTGCTGCTGGGGCCGGTGGCGCTGACTGGCCTGGCAATCTGGCTGGCTTGGCCGCGGGGCGCCCGGCCGGCATGGGCCAAACCGGCGCTCTGGGGCTTGGGCGTGTTTTGCCTGGCGTATTGTTGCGTCCCAACCTGGTTCATTGAGTGGTCCAGACCGGCCCTGTGGGGCTTGGGCGTGTTTTGCTGGGGGGAATGTTCCACCCCAAGCTGGTCAATTGATGGGGTGGGAATCGAGTTCATTGGGGTTCTCTATTTTCCGGCGGTGGTGGCGCTGTTGGTTTCGGCGATTATCGTCAGTATGAGCAAACCAACCCCGGATATCGCGTCAGGACGATGATTCCCTTGCTAAAATTTAGCGGGCGGGTCAATCATAAAATCCTTCGGCACCATCGGGATGATCGGGGCAGATTCAGGTTGAGCGGGAGGCAGGGTTTCGGGCAATGGCAAGGATTTTGGACGGGACCGCCCTGGCGCGGGAAGTCAGGGCCGAGGTAGCCACTGAGGTCGAGCAACTGCGGGAGCAGCGGCAGGTAACCCCTGGGTTGGCGGCGGTGTTGGTCGGCGGCGATCCGGCGTCGGCCATTTACGTCCGCAACAAGGAGCGGGCCTGCGCCGAAGTCGGAATGTTCGGCGAGGCATTCCACCTGCCGGGGACAACCGCCCAGGAAGAGTTGTTGGGTCTGGTTGAAGAGCTGAACCGGGACGGACGGTTTCACGGCATCCTGGTCCAGCTTCCCCTGCCGGGGCATATCGACGAGGAGACGGTGATTCAGGCGGTCTCGCCGGACAAGGACGTGGACGGCATCCATCCCTTTAATCTGGGCAAGCTGCTGCAAGGGTCGCCCGTCTTCGTCCCCGGGACGCCCGCCGGAATCCAGCAGATACTCCTGCGCCACGGTTGCGACCCGGCGGGAAAGCACGTTGTCGTCTGCGGGCGCAGCAACATCGTGGGCAAGCCCCTGGCCGCCCTGCTGATGCAGCGCAAAGAAGGCGCCAACGCCACGGTGACGGTGTGCCATACCCGCACCCGCGACCTGCCGGAGATTACTCGTCAGGCGGACATTCTGGTGGCGGCTATCGGCCGTCCCAAGGCCGTCACCGCCGAAATGGTCAAGGATGGCGCGGTGGTGATTGACGTGGGCATCAACCGGGTGGCAGACCCTACCCGCCGCCGGGGATACCGGCTGGTGGGCGACGTGGACTTTGAGCCGGTATCGGCCAGGGCGGAGGCAATTACCCCGGTGCCCGGCGGAGTTGGCCCCATGACCATCGCCATGCTGCTGGTCAACACGCTGACCGCCGCCAGGCTCAGCGTGGCAAAACCTTGATTCCGGCTTGGCAAAAGCCTTCCGCCATCGCCGGAGCGTCCAGCCCAACAATCAACCTTACCGCCGAGGAGCATTTATGACCGTTCCTGACCAACCCGAAATCGGCCGCATCATGTGGCAGGACCTGACGGTGCCCAATGCCGTGGAGGTGCGGGACTTCTACGTCGGCGTGGTGGGGTGGGAATACACCGGCCACGACATGGGCGACTACGCCGACTTCAACATGAACCGGCCGGGCGCCGGTGATACAGTGGCCGGAATTTGCCACGCCCGGGGTCCCAATGCCAACGTGCCGCCCCAGTGGTTGGTCTACATCCGGGTCGCCGACGTGGAGGAGAGCATCCGCCGCTGCCGGGAGTTGGGGGGCCGGGTGATTGACGGCCCCAGAGATATGGGCGAGGAGCGGTTTTGTGTGATTCAGGACCCGGCCGGCGCAGTGGCGGCGTTAATCGGTGGGTAATGCCACCAACCCCGACCGCGCGCCGCACCGGGTAACGCCGTCCTAACCCATGCCGGACGAGTCCATGCGTACCAGCGACTTTGACTACCACCTGCCGCCGGAACTCATCGCCCAGACTCCGGTGGAGCCGCGGGACGCCTCCCGGCTGCTGGCGCTGGACCGGACGACCGGCCGCATGGAGCACCGGCAGTTTTCCGACGTCCTGGAATACCTGCGCCCCGGCGACCTGATGGTGTTCAACCGAAGCCGGGTCATTCCGGCGCGGCTCCACGCCCGCCGCCCCGACACCGGCGGCCGGGTGGAACTGCTGCTGCTGCGCCGGCGGTCTCCGGGGGTGTGGGAAGCTCTGGGACGACCGGGCCGGCGTTTGCGTCCGGGTTCCCGGTTTCTGGTCGAGACCCCAACGGGAGCGGAGGACGCCGGCGCACCCGAAGTTGAAGTCCTGGAAACCAGCGGGCAGGGGGTCAAGCTGGTGCGGTTCTCGTCGGAAGAAGGCATTGAGCAGTGGGGGGAGACGCCCCTGCCGCCGTACATCCATCAGCCGGCATCGGACCCGGAGCGTTACCAGACGGTGTACTCGACCGAGCCGGGCAGCGTGGCGGCGCCCACCGCCGGGCTGCACTTCACCCCGCCGCTGCTGGAGCAGATCCGGCGGATGGGGGTGGAGCAGGCGTTCGTGACGCTGCACATCGGGTTGGACACCTTCCGGCCGGTGCAGGGCGAGGACCCGACGCAGCACCACATTCACACTGAATACTACGAGGTTTCCCCCGAGACCGCCGGACAGCTAACCCGGGCCCGGCGGGAGAGCCGGCGCATCATCGCCGTGGGAACCACGTCGGTGCGGACGCTGGAGCAGTTGGGAAGGAGTTGGGATGGCGCCGACTCAGCAGAAATCCGCCCCGCCGCCGGACAGGCGGACATTTTCATACTGCCCGGCCACGAGTTCCGCCTGGTGGACGCCATGATTACCAACTTCCACCTGCCGCGCTCGACGCTGCTGATGCTGGTGTCGGCCTTTGCCGGCCTGGAGCGGATGCTGGGCGCCTACCGGGAGGCCGTCGCGCGGGGATACCGCTTCTTCAGCTTTGGCGACGCCATGTTCATCTATTAGCAGGCGCCAGCCGGGCATTACTCGCCCGGCTGCGGAAACTGGAGCAGTTGGACGATGTTGCCGTCCGGGTCTTTGAAGGTGGCTACCCAGCCGCCCCAGCCCTCTTTTTCCGGGGGGCGGATGAACTCTACCCCGCTATCCGATAGGCGCCGGTGCAGGTCGTGAATGTCGTCTACTCCCAGGTGGGGCATGATGCGGAATGGGTCTCGCGCCGGGCCGCTTACCCCGTCGTGCAGACCGATGTTGAACCGCACGCCGCCCAACTCCAGGGCGATATAGTCGCCGTGGTTGGAGTGAAGGGGAATGCCCAAGGTGTCGTGATAGAAGCGGAACAGACGGTCCAGGTCGTCAGTCCAAAGGGTAATGCCAACTACGCCGGTAATCATGCGCTACTCCGGTAAGGGCGGATAGAAAGTCCGTCGTGGCTATGAAGACTTGCCCCCGTGGAAACAGGGGGCCATTGAATTGGCTGGGTTGGATGGAACGGTCAGGCGCCCGGAATCTGCTGAAATACGTTCGTCCCGCGGGACTTCGTTTAGAGGCTAGTCCTCCACAGACTCCGCTTTTTTGGCTGCGGCGCAGCGGCGGCACCACCCGTGGAAGTCGACCCGCTGCCAGGCGACCTTGAAGTTGGACTGCCCGGCCACTTCGTCGCGGAGCTTTACCACAGCGCTCGCGCCGGCGGTGGCGTCCATGACGTTGCCGCACTGGATACAGACCAGGTTGACGTGGGGTTCCAGGTTGGACTCGTAGCGCGAGAACTGGGCGAAAGGCAGTTGTTGAATCAGGTGGCTCTTTTCCAGCACGTCCAGCGTGGAGTATATGGTGGCCAGGGTCATGGAGGGGAAATGGTCCCGGACCCGCTCGTAAATCTGCTGCACCGACGGGTGGTCCACCGAGTTCAGCACCGCTTCGGCAATGGCCAGCCGCTGCGGCGTGACTCGCACGTCCCATTCCCGCAATCTTTCTGCGATTTCCTGAGGGGTCATCAACCCTCCGAACCGTTGGGCAAACTTTCCCCTCTTCGGCTTGGGCCGTGGAGGTTCCAGCCGCCGCAAACTTCAATCAATTGCCGCGCCCAAGGCGGGCCTGCGGTCTGCGTCAAGCATCAACGTCCACAGACGACGGCTCGGCGCGGGTTTCCACTATAACCCGGCAGAGTGGGGCCAAGCAAGCCCCGCGCCTGGGAGCAACGTTTCAGAATTGATGGGACGCGAGTGTCCGACGATGGGGAACTTGACCCACGAATTCACTGGACGTTCCTTGCCGTTCGTGCCAGGAAGAGTGCGCCGCGGCGTTCTAACCCTGGGATTCGGCGAACGGGTTGACAACCCGCAACCCATCATAGTCCTGTTGGCCGCTCATATCTTCGGAGTACACGATGTCGCATCCGCTCTCCCGGGCCGCTGCCAGGATTGCGCTGTCCCAATAGGACAGACCGAAACGATCGCAGTAGTGGAGGGCCGTGTTCATAACGCTCAGCGTAATTGGCTGGATGTAGAAGCGCTGCAGGTCCCGGATGAACCGCATTGCCTGTTCGTGCTGAAGGAAGCCCTGGCGGGAGGGGCGGGTCGCCTGAACGTAGAATTCCCCCAGAACTTGTACGGACATGGCCAGGTCACGCCTTCTGAGCAGGTTTGCGGCGATGCGCTGCTTGTCCATTTCCTCCTGCAGGACGCTGATAGCGTAGACCGGTATGTTGCTATCGACGAAGCGCATTCCGGTCATGCAGGGCGTCGCGGGAAAGATTTTCCGGGGGGTGCAGCCCACCGCCCTGCTTGAGGATAGATTCTATCAGTTCATCCTGGTCCTTCTGGAGTTCTTCAAAACTGTCGGCTGGAATCCGGCCTTGGGCCAATGCCGTCAGGTATTCCCGCACCAAGGCCGATACGGACGTTCCGTTTTCGGCGGCCCTGATTCGGGACAGCCGGTATGTCTCTTCGTCCACCGATACGGTGATATTTTTCATGGCTTCACAGTATCACAGCAATTGTGGGCGCAGTATACCGGGCGGTACGAGACCGGGCAAGACGGCCCTCGTTCTGAGCGGTCAAGCACTCTCCCGCAAGTTGACCCCATGCGGGACGGCTGGTAGACTGCCGGGTAAAAGCATCGCTAACCGTTCCGGTGATGCCAAGCCGCATTAACCGGGGCAATTCGTTACAAATATCGCCGAGTTGAGGTTGTTATGGTTACGGCAATTAGCGACGACCTGTTCTCCCCGGAAATAGTGAATCATCCCTATCCCTACTTTAAGCGTCTGCGCAGCGAAGACCCGGTCCACTGGAACGAAAAGTACGAGCTTTGGGTGGTTACCACCTACGAAGACTTGGTCTGGGTGGCGCGTCACCCAGAGTTCTTTTCGTCGGAGTGGTGGAAGCGCGACCCGCGCGACCCATACCCGGCAGTTGACGAGTCGGACCTTGGTTTGTACCAATATGTCCGCGAATTCTTCCAGGACTGGTTCATCCAGCACGACCGGCCCGAGCACATGGAAATGCGCAAGGTGGTCCACGGCTACTTCACCCCCAAGGCGATGGAGTTGTGGCGGCCGATGGTGCAGGATGCGGTCAAGGTGCTGCTGGACGAGGCCGAGGAAGCCGGCACCATGGACGCGATGAAAGACTTCGCCGTGCCGCTGCCGCTGCTGGTTATCGCCCAGATGATGGGTATGCCCAACCAGGACCGCCCCTTCATCCGCTCGCTGGCCGAAAAGCTGCTGTTCTTGGGCCGGGGCGAGCTTGACCGGATGCAGCCGCTGGCCGAAGGTATCCAGGGCCTCATCGAGTACCTGTCCCCCATTGTGGCGGAGCGGGTGGCCGACCCCCAGGATGATCTGCTGTCGGTGCTGGCCAAGGGGGAGCGGGACGGTATCTACACCCGGGACGAGGTCATCGCCAACGCCATCCTGCTGCTGCTGGCGGGCCATGAGACGACGATAAACCTGATTTGCAACGGTACCCGCGCCTTCATTGACCATCCCAGCCAGTGGCGGCTCTTCAAAGAAGACCCGGACGGCCGCATGATTCGGGCCACCGAAGAATGCCTGCGCTATGACCCGCCGGTACGCTCCATCCAGCGCATCGCCGGCGAGGACGTGGAAATGAAGGGAAAGCTGATTCAGAAGGACGAGCGGATGCGGTGGTTTATTTCGTCCGCCAACCGGGACTCGGTCATATTCGACAACCCGGACACGTTCGACATCGCGCGCTACCCCAACCCCCACGTCGCCTTCGGTTCGGGCATTCACCACTGCCTGGGCGCCACGCTGGCCCGCCTGGAAGGGCAGGAAGCGTTGAAGGCCCTGGTGGAGCGGTTCCCCATGCTGCACTTGCAGCAGCCGGAAGTGGAGCTGGAATACCAGCCCAGTATTACCTTCCGCTCCCTCAAGTCGCTGCCGATTATCTGGGATTAGGGAGGCCGATATGCCCCGAAAGCTGAACATAGCGGTTGACCTGAATGTCTGCGTCGGCAACGCCATGTGCGAGACCTTCGCGGCCCACACCTTCGCCCTCAACGACGACCGGCAGTCCAGCGTCGTCAACCCGGAGGGCGACCCGGAGGAGACGGTCCTGGAGGCTGCCGAGAACTGCCCGGTGAGCGCCATCACCGTGGTTGACGCCGAAACCGGCGAACAGCTTTTTCCCTGACCGTTGGCCGGACACCGGCGCACGGATTCGTACCCTGGTCAGCAGAGCCTGAGTATAAAAGAAGGAGGATGGAAAATGTCGAGAGTCACGCTAATCCAGCACATCAACATCCAAATCAGCAACCGGGAGCGCACCCGGGAGTGGTACGAGCAGGTGCTCGGCGCCGAGTTTCTCGACCGGGGACCCGAGGCCAACCAGCGGCAGCTTCAGTTGCGCATCGGCAACGGCGAGATTCACACCACCGACAACCCCAACCCCAACATCGCCCCGTCGGTCCACTTCGCCGTGGAGATTGCCGACTGGGACGAGACCATCGCCAGCATGGAGCGGCTGAACGTCGCCTACACCACCCATCGGGCATCCGAACGGGGCGGGAACTCGTGGGGAAAGCGGGACTACAGCGGCGGCCACTACACCTACATCCACGACCCCGACGGCAACATGATCGAGTTGGTACACCATCCCCTGGGACTGGAAGATGCCGGCGGCAACCGGGTGGACGTGCCGCACTACGCCGACAGTCCCCGCTGGGGCAAACTCCCGGAGTTCAGCAGCGTCGCCGACGACTAAGCGGCGCACACCAACGAAAAAGCCCGTTATCCTGGGCTGGTCAAAGGATTGCCTTGCTTAAACATTCAGGCCCGAAACGACGGACTCAGACCCGGCGTAGCGGGCCTGACGGCCACCGTGACGGGCGGCCCAAACGCTCGTCCTGATGCGCAGCGCTTCTAATCGTTCATTCTTAGGTTCTCGAAGGATTACCTTACCGCAAGGGAGACTCGAAGATGGAATTTGGTTTGTTTTTGGAGTTCCCGCAGGGCGAGGGCAAGACAGCCACCGATGCCTTCAAGGAGTCCTTTTCCCTGGTGGATACCGCCGAGGATATGGGCGTCAGGTCGGTCTGGCTGGCCGAGTACCACTTCAACGCGGGCCGCGTCCTGTCGGCACCCATCACCATCGCCAGCGCCCTGGCCGCCCGCACCGAGAACATCCGCATCGGCCTGGGCGTCGTGTGCCTTCCCTTGGGCAACCCGGTGCGCTTCGCCGAGGAAATCGCCACCATCGACCAGATTAGCGAAGGACGCGTCGAGTTGGGCGTCGGACGGGGCACCTTCCCCAACGTCCACGAGGGGTTCAACGTCCCCTTCGCCGAGTCACGCGGCCGGTTCGAGGAGTCCCTGGAAGTGATTCTCAAGTCCTGGGGGCCGGAACCCTTCTCCTTCGACGGCGAGTTCTTCCGCTACGACGAGTTGGAAGTCTACCCCAAGCCCTACCAGCAGCCCCATCCGCCGGTCCACGTCGGCGTAACCTCCGCTGAGTCCTTCCCCATTACTGGAGAGTTGGGCCACCCCATCATCGTCAACCCGTCCCGCGTCTTCACCCTGGACGAACTGGCCGAACCCATCCGCCAATACCGGGAAGCCTGGCAGAAGGCGGGCCACCCAGGGGAGGGTCACGTCGGGGTGAGAATGCCAGTCTACGTGGCGGAAACCGAGGAACTGGCCTTCTCCGAACCGGCGGACAGCGCCATGTTCTCGGTGAACAGATTGGGCAAACGGGTGGGCGGCTACGCCGATTACGGTCACACAACGGGGGACTGGGGCGCCGAAGCCGAACGTATTCTGGGCATGAGCTACGAAGACTGGTTCCGCGACAAGGTGGCCTACGGCACCGCGGAGTCGGTCACCGAAAAGCTGGACCACCTCAAGGAAGTTCTCGGATTGGACCTGCTCATCTACGAAATCAACTACGGCAACCAAATACCTATGGAGCGGCAGCTAAACTCGCTCACCCTGTTCAACGAGCAGGTAATCCCCCAACTGGCCTGACACGCAAAGCATCCCCACTTCGAAAACACCCCCCCAAATTTGCCTGAGTCCGCGCCCCCAACCACAACAGGAGTCCCGGAATGACCACCAAGCTCGAATACCAAATCAAGTCCGAAATCGACTATAACAGTCTGGACTTCAACCCCGACGAACCGGAGATAACGCCCGACGGTATGCTCCAATACCAAATCTTCCAAGAGATATTCTCTGTCCTGGACGCCCACCTGACCTCCCTCTACCCATCTGAAGATGTCTTCCGGAACAGCGCCACCTTCATCTGCTACAACCCCAACAACCTGAACGTCCGGGTTGGCCCCGACTACTACTTCGCCGTGGGCGTCGACGCACCGGCCATCACCCGCCGGAAGATTTACCTGCCCTGGGAAGCGGGCAAGCCTCCCGACTTTGTGCTGGAAGTGGGGTCGGAGAGTACGGCCCTGCGGGATGTCGGCGCCAAACCCGGCATATACGCACAGATCGGCGTCCCCGAATACTGGCGTTTCGACCCTACCGGCGGGGAATTGTACGGTCAGCCGCTGGCCGGGGACCGGCTGGTAAACGGCGTATACCAACCCATCGACCTGACCACCGAACCCGACGGCATTCTCAAGGGGTATAGCCCGGCGCTGCGCCTGAGCCTGTGCTGGAGCGATGCAGTCCTGAAATTCTACAACCACGAGACCGGCGCCTACCTGCGCAACCTGAAGGAAGAGCGGGCTGCCCGTCAGGATACTGAGACCGCTCTACAAAATGCCGCGGACAGAATACGCCAACTGGAAGCAGAACTCCGGCGCAGGCAAAGGGATAACTAACGCCCTTTAACGGCGAAGGCATTTCCCAACTTGGCCTGTCCCCCACCGTCATTCGCCCCCACTCCTCCGGTTGACTTCCCGCAGACTTGCGGCGTATGGTGGCGGCCTGAGCCAAGCTGCTGAAGTTGACGACCGGGCAAAGCACGCGCGGCGGGATCGTCGCACTCCGGCAGTTTTGTTGGCCGGTATTCAACGGGGGACACCCTTTGCCTCCACTTTCCAACATCCCAGTCTTGGCAGTCCTGCAAAACCCGGATTTCCGCCTGCTGTGGGCGGCGCGGTGGGTTCACGAAATCTCCCGCCGCATGGAACTGCTGGTCCTGGGGTACCTCATATATGAACTCACCGACTCGGCCTTCCAAGTCGGGTTAATTTCCGTTTTCCTGAATGGTCCCCGCCCGCCTTTGTCATTGGTGGCCGGAATGCTGGCCGACCGGCTGGACCGGTGGCGCATTCTGGCCGGGATCCACACCTTCTACTTGCTCGTCGCCTCGGGGCTGCTGGCGCTCTTGATTCTGGACCTCATTCATCCCTGGTACGTTTTCCTTGCCATCCTTTTGCAGGGCACGGCCAAGGTTTTGGATGACCCCACCCGGCGGGCGGCGCTTTTCGACCTGGCCGGGCAGGACCGAATCGCCCACGCCATGTCCCTGGAGACCATCACCAACAACGGCGGCAAGATTCTGGGCCCGCTAACCGGCGGGCTGCTGATTGCCTTCTACGGGTTTACCGGCGCTTTCATGGTGCTGGTGACCCTGGACCTGATTGCGGCCTGCTTAATGTTCAAGATGCGGCTGCCGAAGGGGGCGTCGGTGGTGGGCCGGGACGCGGTGTTCTGGCAGGGAATCAAGTCCGGCATCGGCCATTCCTTCTCGAACAAGTTTGTGCTGGGAGTGCTCTCCATATCGTTAGTAATGAACGGCATGGTGCTGCCGCTGCAATACTTCATACCGGTGGTCGCCACCGACGTATTGAAAGTGGGGCCCGCGCTGGGGGGTGTGCTGGGCTCGGCGGAAGGTGTCGGGACCCTGATGGGGGCGATAATCATCGCCACGCGCCGGAACTACACCTTTCACGGGCGGTATTTCGTGATCGGCGCCATGATTGTGGGGGTGGGAGTGGCTGCGGTGGCCTGGTCGCCCTGGTTCTTGATTTCCTTCCTGCTGCTCTTTAGCGCCGGTATTGGTCAGTCAGGATTCAGCACCATGCAGAGCACCATCCTGCTGCTTTCGTCTCCGGCGGAAATGCGGGGACGGATTATGGGCTCCCAGGGGCTGGTCAACGGGTTGGGGCACCTGATCGGCGGGGTGGAAATCGGGGCCATCGCCCAAGCCTTCAGCATCTCCCTGGCCATCGGGATTAACGCCGGCGTCGGCCTGCTGCTGATGCTGCCGGTGATCATGCTGACTCCGCTGGTGTGGCGGCCTGTGGAGGCGTATTACAACAGAGCCGGCGTTGCCGGTGCAGCCCAACCCGGCAGGCCCGACCGGCAGTCCGACCAAGCCGGTTAAGACCGGGGGGAACCCCGCCTTCATTCCTGGGTTAGTGTCGGCCGGACCCGTTTCTCAGGCAAGACGGGAGCTTAGTCGCCCAGCGGCACCACTGCGTAGAACCTGGCCTCGTCGCCCACTACCCGGGTTATGTGACCCCGCCCGGTAAGGTCCTCGGCCAGCAGAACGTCCCCGGGCCCCACCTGTTTGACCGTACCGTCGCCAACCTCGATTTCGGCGCGGCCTGCCAGGGTAATCGTGTACTGGCGGCGGGGGGCGCAGTGCCACTCCAGGACATAGCCCGGCTGGCCGACACGGAAGGTTATGCCTCCGGCGTCCTGCAGGAGCGTACCCTCTCCGTAGGAGCCTTCGGTGTCAACGAAGGGCTGCAAGTCAAGCTCCATTTCTTCGATGTGGGACTGGCCGTCGTCGCCGGAATAAACTCTGAGGATGGTTGCCATTGTGTTTCAACTCCTGGCCGGGGGCGCATCGGCCGCCCGAATGTTAGCGTCGGCAGGCGTATTCTCCCGGTGCGCGGCGGTTTGGTCAAGAGCCGGGCATCGCCTGGGAGTCAAACTGCCCCCAGCCCACTCATGGCCTTGTTACCAACCGGACAGCCCGTTACAATGGACTGGAACCGGAGCGAAGCATCTCCGCACGATCCACGCCAGTCGCCGGACGGTAAGGAAACGGGCACGTGACAACCCTTTTGTTTGACACGCATAGAGCGGTCAAAAGCCTTGAGGAAGCGGGATTCGAGGAATCCCAGGCAGAAGCCGTGGTCGAAATGTTCAGCGGCGCTGTGGGTGAGAACCTGGCTACCAAGGCTGACCTTAAGGTTCTGGAGCAGGCTATCAGATCCGACCTTCAAACTATGGAGCAGGCTACCAAGACCGACCTGCAAACTATGGAGCAGGCTATCAGATCCGACCTTCAAGCTCTGGAGCAGGCTACCAAGGCTGACCTTCAAGCTTTGGAACAGACTTTGGGGGCAGAACTGAAATCCTTGGAACTGCGTATGACCATCAAACTCGGCGGGTTGGTCTTTGCGGGTTTCGGGGTGATGATCGCTTTCTTGAAACTGTTGCCTTAGCCAAGAAACGGGGGCATTCCGGCGGCGCCGGTTAGTCTGCCCATAGCGCCAAGGCCCCACACAGGGATTACCACCGATACAGGAATCTTCTACGGGAATCTCCCCCTATCCCTGAAATTCTCCAATCCCGTTTTCTTCCAGGACGCTGGAAAAGCTCTTTTCCGGCCCCTGTGCATAACTTTCCGGTGTGGGGTATACTTGGCCTAACCTAAAATCGTGCTTACCGGCAGCGTCGGCATAAGGAGATGCAGTATGAAATTCGGCATACTTTACGAGATGCAGCGGCCCTACGACGGCACCGAAATCGACTGGAACAACCTCTACAAGGAGACCCTGGCCCAGTGCGAATTGGCCGACCAGGTCGGGTTCGACAACCTCTGGTTCGTGGAACACCACTTCCTCACCGGGTTCTCCGGTTCACCCTGTCCCGAGGTGATGTTCGGCGCCCTGAGCCGCATCACCAAGCAAATCAGAATCGGCTTCGGCGTCTGCATCCTGCCCTACCACCACCCTGTCCGCGTCGCCGAGCGGGTGGCGATGGTGGACCAACTGACCGACGGCCGCGTCGAATTCGGCACCGGCCGCTCCAACGCTTACGAGCAGATTGGGCTGGGCATCGACCCCCGGGACACCCGCTCCCGCTGGAACGAGTCCATCCGGATGCTGCCCAAGATATGGCAGTCCGAAGGCGAATACTCCTATGAAGGCGAACACTGGAACGTGCCCTCCCGGCGGGTGCTGCCCAAGCCCTTCCAGAAGCCCCATCCCCGGATGTACCTGGCCTGCACCCAGCCGGAGAGCTTCCGGTTGGCCGCCGAAATGGGCATCGGAGTGCTGTCTTCGGCTTCCTACGCCACCGAAATCCTGAAGCAGCACGTCCAGACCTACCGCGACGCCATCAAGGACGCCGACCCGGTGGGCGCCTTCGTCAACGACTTCTGGGGCAACAACGTCCACGCCTTCTGCGGCGAGGACAACCAGGAAGCCCGCGAACTGGCCGCCGAGTCGATGAAGACCTTCTTCGGGCCGGACAAGCCCTACATTGAGGGCCGCATCAACGCCTACGAGGAGTTGCTGGAAGCCTGGGGCGGCGTCCCCGACCACCTTCAGGCCGACTTTGGCCGGTGGCTGCGGCAGTCCGACGAGGCCCACCAAGAGCAGGCGGCCCAGGCCGGCATCTCCCTGGACTCCGGCCCTGGCGCGGCGCGGGCGGCGGTGGCCCAGCTTGACGCCAACACCTTGGCCGACCGCGGCGTCATCATCGCCGGCGACCCGGAAAGCTGCATCAAGACCGTCAAGATGTACGAGGACATCGGCGTCGACCAGGTCATGCTGATTATGCAGACCGAGACCATCCCCCACGAGAAGGTCATGGGTTCCATTGAGCTTTTCGGCAAGAAGGTCATCCCCGCCTTCCGTGAAGCCATGGTCTCTGCCGACTAGCCCTGTGGGACGGTTAACGGATTTGGTCCCATTAACCCCAAGCGCAGCCCGAAAAGCCCCGGACCATTATATCCGGGGCTTTTCATTGACTACGGCAACATACGGGTTCCCCGGAATTTCCCGGCCGCATCACGCAAAGCCGGCACACAGCCCGAACAGGATGAGCAGATAGCATGAGTCCCGTCGCAAAGTTCTGCGTCCGAGTGCACCAAAGCGGGTACACCTACCCGGAGTTGCGCCGCATCTGGCAGACCGCCGATGGGCTGGGCTACCACTCGGCCAGCCTGTACGATCTGATTAACATTCCAACCCTGGAGTGCTGGACCACCCTGTCGGCGCTGGCCGCCGAGACCCGCCGGCTCCGGGTGATTCCCATGGTCCTGGCCAACTTGTACCGGCCACCGGCCCTGCTGGCCAACATGGCGGCGACGCTGGACGTCATCAGCGGAGGACGGCTGGAGTTGGGCATCGGCGCGGGCGGGGGCCGCCGGGACCACCTGGCCGCCGGCCTGCCCTTTCCGTCCACTGCCCAGAGGGTGGAAATGCTGGAAGAGTCGGTGGAGATTATCAAAAGGCTCTGGGCCGAGCGTTCCGTGGACTTCGACGGGCGGCACTATTCCCTGCGGGGCGCGTCCTGCGACCCCAAGCCGGTGCAGCAGCCGCACCCGCCGGTGCTCATCGGCGGCCACGGGGAGCGCTATCTGCTGCGGGCCGCGGCCAGACACGCCAACATCTGCAACATTGGCTCCGAAATGACCTTGGCCGAGCACCGGGCCAAGCTGGACGTGCTGGCGCAGCGCTGCCGGGACATGGGCCGCGATGTTGACGAGATAGAAGTGTCCCACAACACGCGCGTCTTCATCGGCGAGGACGAAGCCGAATTGGAGAGCCTCATCGGGCGGGCGGCGCTGGAATCCAACGTCACCGCCGGGGAATACCGGGCGTCCCTGGCCAACGCAGTGGTGGGAACCCCCGATCAGTGCGCCGAGCGGATTCAATCCTACGTGGGCGCGGGGATAAGCTACTTCTTCCTCATCTTTCCCAACCCGACGCCAACCCGGGGGCTGGAACTGTTCGCCCGCGAGGTAATGTCCCGGTTCGTCCCGACGGAACCGGCGCCGTGACCTTTCCCAAGCGAGTGAACGTCGGAGTATGTCCGATGGAGAGATGGGTCCCGGAGCGGCACGATGGCAGCGCGGGTCAGGATTCCGGGGGAGTGATGACCGCGCCGAACCCGCCGGTTCCCCGGTGTTCCCGGCTGAACACGTCGAAGGTGCGGCCGTGTTCCTTGATAATCAACACCGGCGTGTCCGACGGCTGACCGCCTTCCACCACCAGGTTGGGCAGGTCAATGCCGACCTCCTCTTTCAAGCCCTTGCTGAAAGCGATGGTGTCCTTGGTCTCATCTCTGGGGGTGAACCGGATGATGAACGGGTAGTTGACGGGGACCTCCAACTGTTTGGGTTCCCAAACGTGCTTGGTGATAAACGCGCCGGGGCCGCCCAAACCGCCCTGGGGACCAACAATCCACTCTAAAACCTGCGGCTCGGCGTCCGCAGGAACGGCGGTGGCGGCAGGCGCGCCCCCGCAGCCCAGCACAGCCAGCGACAAAATCAGCAACAAGGCCGGAACCAGAGCCGGCGCCAACAATCGAATAGCTTTCATAACCCCCTTGGCTATCGAGCCGCTTACCGGAAACCGGGATTGCCCCATATCCTAATGTTTTCGCCCCGGTAAATCCACCCCGGAAGGAGGTGGGCCTTTCGGTTCTCCCCTCTCCCCTCGGGAGAGGGGAGAGGGGTGAGGGCGAACCCCGCGCATCAGCAACGGTTGCTCCTGTCCGGAACGCCCTCACCCTAAACTAAAGCCAAGGTGGGATCTACATTTTTGAGGTGATGAGGGCAGGTCAGCGCTGCCAAGTAAAGCTCTCCCGTCCACACATTGAAGTCAGTCAGTCCCCGTGACCGGGTATCCTTCGAATGCGCATTTCACCTTGGCTTTGGTTTAGTAGTCCAACAGCATTGAATTGATGGGATGAACGTCCTCACCCTCACCCTCTCCCAGAGGGAGAGGGAACTATTGAATGAAAGACCCTGGGGAGTCACGCCAATCTCAGCAACTCATCGTTTCAAGAATTTCGGACTACCAGTCTGAACAGTTACAAAGCACGGTAACTGTTCAGACTAAGGATTTCCTGATGGCCCCTACTGACACTTGCCCCTTCCCAATCCCGGTAATTCTGCTTTACCATAATCTTCAATCATCCTGAGTTGGCGTCCCGCACCGGGTTTGGCGGCGTTGGGTTTAGCGGAAAGACGGGGTCCCCAAGTGCTCCAAAGTGGGTCAAAACCGGCACAAAATGACACAAAAAGGCACTGAAACCCTTCCCAAATCTGCCGTCAGCGCCCCATGTTCGCACCACCGCCAAGCGTAAATGACACAAAAGACACAGTTTTTATTTTTCAGGGGGGTTGGCTGTCTCCCGCGGCTTGAATCCCCCAGTCTGAACAATTACAAAGCACGCCCGGACTTGACAATTTCTGTTGAACCTTCATACTGCTTCACCCAAGTCGCCGGTTAGTTCCGGCGGCCCTGCCCCCTTTCAGGCGTCTCCGGCAAGGCTTGGAAAATCGCGTAACACTCTCCGGCAGGAAGCGCAACAACCCAAGGCAGCTAAACTCAGGGGGTGAAGATTCATGCCCAAAGGAATACCCAAGCTAAAGGCAGCTATCTATTGCAGCATATTATTGTTGCTGGGGGTCCTGGCAGCCTGTGGAACTGCCGAGGAGCCCACTTCGGCCCCCGCACCCACGGCAGCTTCTTCTGCTCCCGCCGCACCGGCGGCCCCAGCGGACCAGGCCGTCCCCGCACCTATGACGGCCCCGGATGCTTCGGCCTCCGCCGCTACCGCAACCCCGGTGGCCATGCCCCAGGATGCGCCTGCCGGCAACATGGCCATGCCGGCTACCGCCAAGGACAAGGCCGTCGCGGTTATCGCCACTGAGCCGGAAGTGCTGTTCTTCATGATTACCGCCGACGCTCACACCGGCCAGTTCACCGACACCATCAACGCCTACGTCGGGCACTTGGACAAGAACACCCTGGAAGTGGCCTCGACATCTCTGCTGCAAGGCTGGAAACAGACTGCACCCGACGAGTGGGAATACAACCTCCGTCCCGGGGTCACCTTCCATGACGGCGAGGCGTGGAACGCTGAAGCCTGGCAGGTCTACGCCAGAATCACCGGCGTGCCGGAGTTCGGACAGGGCGCCTTCGCCCATACCGGCCCTTACAGCGTCGAGCCCATCGACGAGTTGACCGCCAAGGTCAAGTGCGGCGAACCCTGCCCGCTGTTCAGCCGGGGCTTGAACCTGTCCAAGACCAACTCTCCCGCCCCGCTGCGGGATGTTCAATCGGTGGACCAGCTCAACGAAATCACCGACGGCATCGGCGCCGGCCCCTTCAAGGTAGTGGAGTGGAACCGGGGCCGGAACATCCAGACCGAGAGGTTTGAGGAGTTCGTGGCGGCGCCGGAAACTCCCGAATACGCTGCGCCCATCCTCAACGAGATTGAGTGGCAGTGGCGCGGGGAGGAAACGGTCCGCACCGCCATGATTCAAACCGGCGAGGCCGATTGGGCCTTCCTGCTGACACTGGAAGATGCCGAGACCCTGGGCCCGGAACAGTTCGTCACCGGCGGCACCGCCGAGATCGCCCAGTTCCGCATCGACACCATCTGGGACCCCTGGCTGAAGATTAAGGAGATGCGGCAGGCGGTAGTCCACTCCATTGACTGCGAGGCAATCGTTGACTCCCTGTACCAGGGCGCAACCTCCTGCCGGGGCAACCACGGCGCGCCCGGCGTTCTGGGCATAACCGAAGAGAACATCCGCCCCTACGAATACAACCTGGAAAAGTCCCGGGAACTCCTGGGTAGCATCGGTTACACCTGCGGCCAAGCCAACTCCAGGGAGGACTGCGAAGCCAAGATTACCATCACCAGCCGGGGCGCCCGCATCGCCCGCAACGATGAGTTCATCGAGTCCATGGTGCTGTTCATGCAGCAGGCGGGCATCAACGCCGAAGCCCAGTTCGTTGATGTTTCCATCCGTACCCAGATGGGACGCTGCGGCATCGGGCTGGAAGGCACCGGCGCGACCCAGGTTGGCTGGCAGGGAGCCACCGAGGCCACCCCGCCGGTCTGCCCTGGCGGCGTCGGCGTGGGCCAGATTCTCGACGGCATCGGCTTCGGCTACGAAATCATGGACTACGCCAAGGTGATTAACCGCCACATGCTGTGCGAGTCCGGCCGCTCCACGACCTGCGTCCCCGAAAAGGAAGAAGAGTGGAAGCGTGCCCGCACGTTGGACGGCGAGGAGCGGCGCATCGCGCTGGAGGCCATCGCCGACTGGCAGCGCGAAAACGTCTACATCCTGCCCATGTTCGACCTGTTTGCCATCTACGGCATCAACCCCAAGCTGCGGGGATTTGAAGAACCGCGGTTCGACAAGCACACCTTCGCCAACCTCTGGTGGTTCGCCGAGTAACCGGCATCCGCCAAACCCCACCGTTGGCGCAAACCTGCTGTGGGCCGAGGGTTAAACCTCGGCCCACAGCTTTTGGTCACGGTACGCCGGCCCTTCGACTAGCTCAGGGCTAAGGGGCTGAATGGGCCACCGGCAGAACTATCTGCGATGGGCGTTCCGCACCGTGGTACACCGTGTTTTCCGCCGGGACCTTGACCTGGGACCGGGCCGGATTGTCCCCGGTGTTGCCGTTGACGTCCAGCCGGGGAAAGTTGCTGGAAGATATGTCCAGCCGGATGCGGTGGCCCCGGACAAAGCGGTTGGCGGTGGGGTACAACTCGACATTAATTTCGTAGACGCGGCCCGGCTCCAGAAGTTCCGGCCGCTCCCAGGAGTTGCGGAATTTGGCCCGTAGCACACCGTCCGTCAGGTTCAGGGCGTAACCTTCCGGGTAGTCCGCTGAGGGCGGGTAAACGTCCACCAGCTTGGCGGTAAAGTCGGTGTCCGGCGCCGATGAAGATACCCACAGCTTTACGTTGACCGGCCCGGCAACCTCCACGTCATCGGCCAGGGGCGCCGTCTGGAACACCAGCACGTCGGGACGGGACGCCAGCAGCAGATATGGGGACTGGCAGCCATAGAAATCGGGCGCCTCCCGCTGGTCGAACCCGCCGGGTTCCATGATAGGCACACCGGATGAAAGGTTGCCGCCGATGGTCGGGACGGGCCGCGCCGGGTCAAAGGTGTAACGGCTGAAGCTGTCCCCGGCAGACGGAACGTCTTGAGACAGTCCGCCGCCATTCCCCAGGTAGAACGGTGTTGATTGGGACGATGACGGCGGCCAACTCTCCGCCGACCGCCACTGTCCGCCGTGGTCCAGCCGCCCGTCAGGGTTGCGGCGGCCGGAGCCTCCGCCCATGACGAAGTACCTGACCGGGGTATCGGCTTCCCAGCCGTTGGCCTTGCCCTTGAGCCAATAATCGAAGAACCGCAGCCGCAGTTGGTTGTAGTCCGAGGACAGGTTGCCGTCAACGGTTGCCTGTTTCCCAAAGTCGGCGTTGCCGGAGTAGGACACTGACCGCGCGCCGTGAGTCCAAGGCCCCATAATCAAGGACACCGGGCCGGTCTTCGTGCCGGAGAGGGTAGCGAAATTGGCGGTGGTGCTCAGGGAGTAGGTGTCGTACCAACCTCCCAGATGCACTTGAGGCACGTCGGACATGGCGGTGTAGAACGCTTCGGCGCACAGGCCGGCCTGCCGCCAGTAATCGTCGAAGGTCTCATGCCCCCAGATTTCCAGCAGGTAGTCCTCGTAGTCCGGCGTCCAGCTCAGGGGATTGTGGCCCCGTTTCCAAGGCATTCGTTGGAACCACTCGTGGATGTTCTGGGCTTCCAGGGCGCGCCGCTTCACCGGGTCGTTCCGCACCTCCGGGCTTTCCAGCGCTTCCCGGAAGGCCCACGTCACCTGGCGCAAATCGAAGGCCCCGCCATTGCGGCAGCCGGTATGGAAGGCGTTGGAAAACCCGCCGCAGTCCAGCCACATACAGGACAGGTGCGGCGGATTGAGACAGGCCAAGGCCGCCTGGGTGTGGGCAGCGTAGGACAACCCGTAAGTCCCCACTTTGCCGTTGCACCACGGTTGGCGGGCTATCCATTCCACCGTATCATATCCGTCCGGCCCCTCATCCACGTACTTGGAAAAGCCGCCCTCGGATTCGTAGCGGCCCCGGCAGTCCTGCACCACGACGACGTAGCCCCGGCCGGCGAAGAAGCGGGCCTCTTCCATGCGGGCTTCGGCGTTCCTGCCGTAGGACGTCCTTTGCAGCAGAACCGGCGCCGGGCCGTGGGATTCTCCCGGTGTTGGCTGGCCGTTGGGCATCGGGTGTAGAATGTCGGTGGCCAACCGAACGCCGTCGCGCATGGTTACCATGACGCCGGATTCCACCCGGACATCCATGGTCGGCTCCATTGGAGAGTTCATCAATGGCTCCTTTGTAGGGTCCGTAACCAGGTCTGCCGGACGGTTGGGTTCGGTCATGGATTGGTTGTTCTCCTGGCAGGTGTTGGGTTCGGTCGTTGGTGGACAACATCCTAACACACGGTCTAATCCGGGGGCATCCGTCGGCGGCAATCGCCGCACTAAACCGGTCCCGTCAACGTTATTGAAGGTGTGGCTATGCAGATACCGGAGCGCATCGAACCCCAAAGCGTCAGCGAATACCTGGACGTAATGAGCAAGTCGGTCTTCCAGTCCGGCCTGTCGTGGAAGGTGGTGAAGCCCAAATGGCCCGGCACCCAGGAGGCGCTGCACGGGTTCGACGTTGAGGCCGTCGCCGAGTTGACGGACGACGATCTGGACCGGCTGGTTGAGGATAGCCGCATATCCGCAGCCGCCGCAAGTTGGCCGCGGTGGTACACAACGCCCGGCGGATGCTGGAGTTGTCCGAGAAGCATGGCAGCTTTCGGGACTACCTGCGCTCCCACGACGATTTTGAAGCTACGCTGAAGGACATCCGCAAGCAGTTCAAGTTCATGGGCGACGTCGGCGCCTTCCACTTCCTCTGGGTCGTGGGCGAGGACGCGCCGGATTACGAGGAATGGTGCCGGCAGCGGCATTAGATGGGGTACGTTGGGGGATTCATACCCCACCCCCCTGAGTAAGTGGTTTTCCGGGGGATCCAAAGACGACGAGAATTAACGGAGCGGGACTTATGACGCAGTTGGTGTTTATCCACGGGCCGGGCGCGGGCGGGTGCGCCGATTCTTACGTCAACCAGTTAAAACACTTTCCGGGCAGCATCGCCCCCAACCTGCCGGGGCATCTCTCCGGCGCGCCCTGCGCCGACGTGGCCCGGTATACCGAGTGGCTGCGGGGCTGGCTGTGGGCAAAGGGACATCAGCAGGACCTGGTGCTGGCCGGTTTCACGCTGGGGGCCTGCATCGCCTTGCAGTACGGTCTGGACTACCCGGAGGAGGTCAAGGGACTGGTGTTGATGACCGTGGCCATGCGTCACAAGGAGCGCGCTCCGGGGTCGCTGGAGTTCCGCCTGGACGCCGCCAGAGACCCGGAGGTCTACCGGCGGTGGAAGGACGCCATGAGCCACACGATGATGTTCATGGAGCCGGACTTGCGGGAGCGGCTGCTGAGCCGTCACGACGACGTGGGGCCGATTGCCCAGCGCCGGGACCTGGTGACCATTGACGCTTTCGACGTCAGCGGCCGGATTGAATCGTTGCAACCGCCCCTGCTGCTAATCCGGGGCGTGGACGACCCGGGGAAGCCGCCGGAGTACGAGCTGGAAATTCATCAGGCGGTGCCCGGCTCCCGATACCTGAAGCTGGACAACGCCGGGCATTTCCCGATGGCCGAGCGGCCCGACGACGTTAACCGGGCCATTGACGAATTTCTGGCGTCCATCGACGCTGCCCAGGGTTGATTTTCGCCAGAGGTTGGGGGCCTAACCCGGCGGTTGCAGCGGCGCGACGCTGAACACGACGTGGAAGGGCTGGCAGTAAATGACCACGCTGGCGGCGGCGCCGATGTCCGCTTCGGCGGGGATCTCATAGTTCTGGTTGCCGATGTTCCCCTTGAGCGAGCCGAGGTCCACGTACCCCGCCGCGTGAAGGTCGTCCCTGCTTTCCGGGTCGGCATGGTAGGTCAGCAGGACGTGCAAGTCGGGGCCGTTGGTAACCCGGAAGTCTTCAAATCGCAGCACATGGGAGTCCTCGTCGAGGCGGTAAAGGGTGGCGGCGCCGCTTCCCTGGTGGAAACGGTCGGCGTCCCGAAACATTCCGGTCTTCAACGCGGTTGGCCCGGCTGGAGACATTGGCTCGGCCGGCGTGGTTGGAGCGGCTGCGGAGGACGAGGCGGATGGCGCAGTTGTATCCGGCGGCGCGGGCATCGCCGGCATGACTTCCTCGACGGGCTGCTCCATTTTAGCCATGCCCGTCATTATTTCCTCAACCTCGGCGGCGGTCATTTCCGGCGGCGCCACCGCGGCGGCGCTGTACGGGAATTCCTCGTTAACCGTCTCGTTGATGAACAGCGGCGACAGCAGCCACCATCCCACCGCTCCCGCCACTACCAGGACAACGGCTCCCACTACGATGACGCCCTTCTTGATTGTCATTTTGCGCCCTTCCTTGGCACGAATGCGCCTGCGTTGGGTTGGAGTTTGACCTGCATTCTACCGTACAATACCACCCCAGGAGGGTGCAAATATGTTGGATGACACATCGTTGGGTAACGCTTCGGCTCTGACCGGCGCCGTGGCTTCGCTGGCCCGGGACAATCCCGAGGTCTGGCAGAGTGCGGCCTGCGGGGTGACCCGCTCCCTGAACAGCATCCCGGCGCTGGTTGAGCGCGGGGCCTACCTGGACGCCGCCGGACGGGTCAAGGTGGTCCTGGTGGGCGGGCTTTCCGGCGACCGGCGCGACGCGAACCTGGCACTGGAGGCGCTGCGGCTCTTTGCCCAGGACTGGGAACGGCTGGGGGTCAAGATTGCCCTGAGCGCGGCTCCGGCGGTCAACGTGGACGGCCTGTTATTTTTCAACCACCGCGGCGCGGACCAGCCTGCCCGGAATCTGGGCGGCGCGCCCGGTCAGGAATATCCCCCTGCCGACGGGTATTACTTCGACGCGGACGCGCCGGAGACCCGCTACCTGTGGCGGTGGGTCTGCTTCCAGTGTCCGCACCTGGTATTGGAACTTCGGCATGGCGACGGCGTACGCTGGGATGCCAACAACTCCGTTGGTATGCTGCCTTTCAGCGCAGGGGCCAGCCCCATCGCCGCCGATGGCTCCCTGACCGCGGCGCTTGGGACGAACACGACCCTGGGGTTGGGGCCGATCCCCGGCCTGCGCCTGACCACCGATGAGGACAGCCTGGCCGCCGAACTCAACCGGATTTGGGAAGCGGTGCTGCAAGCCCGGGTCTGGCGGCCCGGTCCCGCAGCGACGGAGTTGGAACAGCGGCGGTCACGCCGTCCGCTGGAGGTGGGCCGCATCCTGGCATCCGTTTACGGTCACGGGCTGGAGCCGGTGATCTATACCAAGGGCGTGGCTATCAGCGGGAGGCTGCAACTGGCGGCGCTGGCCGGAAAATCCCGGGACAGCGTGGCGGAGACTGCGCCGGTCGTCGAGCCTTTTCTGTCCGGGGCCAGCCAACCCCTGGCCGGACAACCCGGCGGCTCTACTCTGGGCGGCCTGGTTTGGGCCTACGATCTGGCCCGTGACACCGGAGACCGCCGCGCCCACAACCTGCTGGTCGAAGCCGCCGGGCATTTTCAGCCCCGCGGCGCCGGTGAAGCGCCGGCCCCCGCCGACCCGGATTTCCGGGTGGAGGATATGTTCTTCGCTGGGGCCATCCTGGGGCGCGCCTTCCGTCTGACCGGAGACTCCGCTTATAACGAAATCCTGGCCGCCTTCCTTGAAGAGGCTGGGGTTCAGCAAGACGATGGCCTGTTCTGGCACGCCCGCTCCGCCCCCTACCTGTGGGGCCGGGGCAACGGGTTCGCCGCCCTGGGTTTTGCCGAGGCGTTGACCTACCTGCCCGGCGGCCACCCCCGCCGCACCGCCCTGCTGGAGATGCACCTGCGTCACCTGGACGCCTTGAGGGGCTTGCAACTGCCCACGGGAATGTACCCGCAACTGCTGGACGTCCCCGGGTCTTACGGCGAGTTTACCTCCACCGCCATGATTGGCTGCGCCATGGCCCGCGGCCTGCGCCGGGGCTGGCTGGATTCGTCTTATCGCGCCTCGGTGGATGCGGCTTGGCGGGGAATCAACGAGCGCATCGACTCGGAAGGCAACGTGGTAGACGCCTGCATCAGCACCGGTGTCCAGCAATCGGTCGAGGAATACCTGCACCGCCCCGCAGTCAACGGTTTCGACGACCGCAGCGGCAGCCTGGGACTGTGGTTCGCCGCCGAAATGGAGCGGCTGCGCCGGGACGGGTGAAGAGCTAAGGAAGTTCCCGGCGGGTTGGTTGTTATGGGGCTTTGGTTGTTATAATCCGCCCACCACCCCGCTGTTGTTGGGCGGCGGGAATAATCGGGTCACGAATCAGCAGACGGCAGGAGGTCCGGCAATGGTGAGCGCAAACGAGCTTCAGGGGGAATTTCGGCCACCCGTCCCTTCCCGGGTGATATTCGGACGGGGCAAGCTGGAAACCCTTTCCAGGGAACTGGAAGATTTGGGCGGACGCCGGGCCTTAATCCTCTCCGGCCGCAGCGTGGCCGAGCAGACCGACGCCGTGCGCCGAACGCAGGAATATCTCGGCAGCGCCTGCGTGGGCGTGTATTCCGGGTTGACCCAGCGCGCCCCGCTGTCCACGGCGGTTGAGGCGGCGCGCATGGCCCTGGAAAACGAGGCGGACACCCTGGTCGGCGTGGGCGGCAGCACCATTTCCGACGCCGCCCGCATGATTGCGGTGATGATGGCCGACGGCATCCTGTCCGAAGAACGCCTGAGAGAGTTGGGCCACCAGTTTGACGGGCTGCTGGAGCCGGACCTGTCCGGCAAGAACCTGCCGCTGCAAGTGTCCATGCCCACCACCCTGTCCGCCGGGGAGTTCAATCAGGGCGGCGGCAACATCCTGGACGACCAGGCGGGTCACAAGATAAGGGTGCGCCACCCCCGGCTGTACGCCGACCTCATCGTGCTGGACCCGGACCTGGCGATGGACACACCGGACTGGCTCTGGCTGTCCACCGGCATCAAGGCCCTGGACCACTGCATCGAGCGCCTTTACTGCAAGGGCAACCAGCCCGCCATTGACGCCACTTCGCTCATGGCCGCCGAGTTGCTGTTCAACAACCTGCCCAAGTCGGCGGAGCGGTTCCGCGACCACGATGCCCGGCTCCGGTGCCTGATGGCGGCCTGGATGTCCATGATGGGGGCCACCAGCGTCGGCTCCGGTCTCAGCCACGGGCTGGGGCATGTCATCGGGGTCAAGTACAGCGTCGGCCACGGCTATACGTCCTGCGTCACTCAGCCCTACGTCATGGAGTTCAACCGTCCCGCGTCGGCCCACAAGCAGGGGCTGCTGGCCAGAGCCGCCGGAATCGACATCCGGGGGATGAGCGACGACGATGCCGCCAAAGCCGCCGCGCAGGTGGTGTCGGAGTTCATTATGGAGTTGGGGATGCCCAACAAGCTGCGGGACCTGGAAATCCCCAAAGAAGACTTCGGCGAGATTGCGGCGCTGACCCTGCGCGACGGCGCGGGCCGCAACAACCCGGTACCCATCACGTCGGAAGAGCAGGTGCTGGCGGTGCTGGAACAGGCCTGGTAGACCGCCAGCCCTCTATCAAACCCCTTAACCCCTCTATCGGGAATAGCGCTGCCGCTCAGGAGGCGAGGAATGGCTGGAATGGAAGGACAAGTAGCCCTGGTGACCGGCGCCGGCGGAATGCGGGGTGTTGGCCGGGCCACCGCGTTGAAACTGGCGTCCCGGGGGGCTGACCTGGTTATCAGCGACGTGCGGCGGGAAGCCGCCGACCTGCCGCCCGCCGAGGTCCGGCTGGAGTGGAACAGCATCGACAGCGTGGCCGAGGAAGTCCGCGCCCTGGGACGGCAGTGCCTGCCCCTGTATACCGACCTGGGCTACAGCGAGCAGATTCAGCAAATGGTCAACGATGCCGTCGCCCATTTCGGACACATCAACATACTGGTAAATAACGCCCGGGCCATCATCGGCCAGGACAAGGTCCCGGTGACCGAACTGGAAGAGGAAGTGTGGCGCCACTTCCTGGACATCAACACTACGGCGGTGTTCCTGTGTACCAAGTTCGTGGGACGGGAGATGGTCCGCCAGGGCAGCGGGGGCCGGATTGTCAACATAGCGTCCAACGCATCCAAACAGGCCAGCGCAACGGGGGCCGCCTATTCCAGCTCCAAGTTTGCCGTGCTGGGACTGACCCAGGCGTCGGCCCTGGACCTGGCCCCCTACGGCATCACCGTCAACTCGGTGTGCCCCGGCCCGATCAACACCGACCGGATGAGCTATTGGGAACGGTCCCAGGCCCAGGAACAGGGAATATCCCAGGAGGAATTCCGGGCCCGGATTGTCCGGCAGGCGGGCGAATCAACCCCCCTGGGCCGAATCGCCGAGGCCGAAGACGTGGCCAACATGGTGGCTTTCCTGGCCTCTTCGGATGCCAGCTTCATCACCGGCCAAGCCTACAACGTCAACGGCGGCCTGCTGTTCCACTAACTGAATGAAGCCGGCGGCCGTGCATTGGGTTGGATGGAGAGATAGTGGAAGGACTACGATGAGGTTGTTTATCCAAGGAATTGTTGTCGCGCTTTGTATCGGGGCGACAGTGTGCGTCGTGCTGGTCACTTATTGGGTTTACGAGATTAAATCTTCTGTTGACGGCGTGGTCGATACTTTGGAAACACTCGTCACGCCTGGGGAACTAGCAGACAACTTGACCGACCAAGTGCAAGAAATCCAGCTCCCTCTTCCTGACCCGACTACCCAGGAAACATCAGAACCGCTTCCTGACCGTCATACTCAAACGGTGGGGTCTACCAACATCTGCAACAGGACACCAGAAGTCCAGCAGGCCCTGATTGCTCAATTGGGTATCCTTTCCTGCCAGTTGATTACCCCGGAAGAACTGTACCGGGTGCAGCGGTTTAGAATCATCGCCGAGTCCGTCAAAGCGGTCGATTTCGCTGATATGCCGAACCTCCGACATCTGAAGGTTCAGGCATCGCAGTTAGAACAGGGGACCTTTGTTAGTTTGGACTTGGAATCCCTCACATTGGCTCTTGGAAGCAAGGGCTTCCGCTTAACCCAAAAGCATCTGGAAGGGTTAGAGTCTTTACCACATCTCAAGCTGGACGGTAAATATGGGGTCGGACCCAGCGCGTTTGATACCTTGGTTGCCTTGGAATACCTGAGCATCGGTCATTCCGGCGATGGAGTACAGGGCCTGCATAGCCGGTCATTTGAGTCGTTGCCCAATCTGAAAAAACTTTCTGGATACGTGAATCCGTTAGACGAGATTCACTTTGCCAACTTGGAAGTAGCCTGCTACGCCGGAGGGAACTTTCTCCAGTCTGAGGAGAAAAGAGTATTCGTCGAGGGACAGCTCATTGAATTGTTGGAAGCCAAGAATAATGGCGATGGGTCTCGAAGTTGCCGGTTCATCGTTGATAATCAGGTTCGCCAGGTCGGGTTAGCTGCTCAGAATCAATAACCCCGGCGGTGAGCAGGTCGACGGCGACATCCGCAAATTCCAGGACTTGGGTGTCGGCTACATGGTGGTGGACTTCGCCCGCCACAGCCAGAACCTGGAGGATATGCTGGGCCACCTGGAAGACATGGCCACCGAAGTCTGGCCCAACGTCTGACGAGGAAACAGCCCTCTACCGGCCCATGTCCCGGCGGATTTGGGCCATGAACCGCTGGACGCTGGTTATGTCCCGGATGGTCTCGGTGGTTTCCAGATAGTCTTGCAGGTCATCCAGGGCTTGCTGGTAGTTCCGCAGTTGGTAGTGGACCAGGCCCCGGTCCCGAAGCTCGTAGCGGGCCTCGGGCTGGATTAAGACCAGCCGGTCCATAACCGCCAGACTGCGGTTGTAGTCCGGCTCTCCCAGGTAGATGGCCTTGAGGTTGCGGAGCATACGGGCGATGAACTCCCGGTTGCCGATGGGTTCCAGGAAGGACGGGTCCCAGGCCAGCGCCCCCTGGGATAGCTGCTGAAGCCGCTCCCTAGACTCCTCTTGCGACAGCAGGATTCCGCCGTGGAACGGGTCGACGAACCACTCGGTGATGTCCCGGTGGCGAATCAGCAGGTGGCCCGGCAGTCCGATGGCGGCCAGAGGGACACCCGCCCGGCGGCCCACTTCGATGCAGACCAGGGACAGGGCGATGGGGATGCCGGTGCGGCGGGCCAGCACGTCGTTGAGGAAGCTGTTGCGGGGATTGTAGTAGTCCTGCTCGTTGCCGTAGAAGCCAACCTCGTCGAACAGGTACTCGCTGAGACGGTTGACGGCATGGAGCGGTTCGGTGGCGTCTCCGATTCGGCGGGACGCGGCGGCGGCCAGAGAGTCCAGCAGCGCCAGTTGTTCATCCAGGTCCAGGTCCGGGTACTCGGTTGCGGCGATGAACAGGGCGGCGCGGGCCAAGTCAATTTGCGCTTCGGGCAGCGCGGCCATGCGCCCAAAGGCTTCGATTCCATAGCCGTGTCCGTGGTCTTGGGTCATAGGGCAACAGGCATAGCAACGGCGGTTGGGGGCATCCGGCAGTCCGGCGGAGTTACCGGGCCGGCTTGAGCGCGGGGTAGCTGGCCTGCTCCTGCCGAATGGAATCGTTCCGTCCGGCTATGTCGCGGTTCTCGGGGCGCTCCATCCCGCACCGCTCGCACCAGACCAACTCGTCAGAGAACAGGCGCATATTGTCCTTCTTAACCTGGACGGTCTCAATCTCCGCGCCGCACTCCCGGCAACTGCGGACCACCGACACCTCGTTGATTGGCATTTCTCGTTATCGCTCTTTCCTGAAAAACTTCGGGGCAGCTTCTATCCGCTGCCGCCGGATTGGTTTGGCTCAATTCGAGTGTATTCCCGCCCGGTTGCCCTGTCAACGCGCGCTTTGGCCGGGGCCGAGGTCTTTCGATTCTCCCCTCTCCCCGCTGGGAGAGGGGCCGGGGGTGAGGGCGAACCCCGCGCATCAGCTACCCTGGCCGCGGGCAGGTATGCTAGGATGAGGCAACATGCAAGGGGGCTCAGCGCCCCGGAGATTTAAGCGAGAGGTTCAGCATGAAAGGCCGGATTGTAGTCGTCAAAGAATACGGCAAGCCTTTTGAGATTGAGGAGTTCGACGTTCCCGAACCCGAGCGGGGCGCGGTGCTGCTGCGGATGACGCAGGCCGGCGTCTGCGGCTCGGACCTGCACACCTGGCGCGGCGACCAGACTCAGGAGTTCATGCCCCTGCCTTCCACCGGGCGGGTGATGGGACACGAGGGCACCGGCGTGGTGGAGACAATGGGCGACGGCGTGTCCACCGACACGCTGGGAACGCCGATCAAGGAAGGCGACCGGGTGATTTACGCGGCAGTCTTTCCCTGCTACCGTTGCCACCTGTGCCTGCGGGGCGACACCAACTGGTGCGCCAACCGGGAGTATCCCACCGCCGGCGTATGGCCCTACTTCACCGGCACCTACGCCGACTTTCTGTACCTGCCGCCGCGTCACCCCTTCTTCCGGGTGCCCGACGAGCTGCCCGATGAGATTCTGGGGCCGGTCAACTGCGCGATGGGCACCGTCACCACCGGCTTGCAGCGGGCCGGGCTGGGCGAGGGCGAGTACGTGGTGATTCAGGGCGCCGGCGGGTTGGGACTAAACGCGGTGGCTATGGCCAAGGACATGGGCGCCGACCGGGTGATTGTCCTGGACCGGCTGGAGAACCGCTTGCAGTTGGCCGAGGAGTTCGGCGCCGACCACACCATCAACATCGAGGAGTTCAACACGCCGGAGACCCGCGTCCGCCGGGTGTGGGAGCTGACCAACGGCCGCGGCGCCGACGTGGTGATGGAACTGGTGGGCAGGGCGGAGTTGATGGCCGAGGGCATTGATATGCTCAGCAACGGCGGCACCTTCGTCGAGATTGGCGACATTGTGCGGGGGCGGGAGGTCTCCATTGACCCATCCAAGCTGCTGTCGGGGAAGAACATCCTGGGTTCGCGGATGTACCGGGCGTCGCTGCTGCCGACGCTGCTGGACTACTTGGTGCGCAACCAGCACAAGGTGCCCTTCCACAAGATAGTGTCCCACACCTACCCGCTGGCCGAGGTCAACCAGGCCTTCGTCCGCGCCGAGTGGGACCAACGCCAAACCGAGGTAACCCGCGCCATGCTGGTGCCGTAGCGGGGGCGCTGATATGCCAGTGGTTGGAGCAATAAACCCGTCCAGTTCCGGCTGGGGTATCGGGCGTGTATCACCGCAGTGATACAAAGTTTCAGGGACCGGGACACGGAGAGGGTGCTAAACCAAGAACCAGTCCGGCGATTTCAAGGGTTCGCTGAACAGGCCTCCGCCGGCTTCAGATTCTCGACGACGCTACATCGTTGCAAGAACTCCGCAGCCTGCGAAGCAATCGGTTAGAACGATTGGCGGGAACCCGGGAAGGCGAATACAGCATCCGAATCAACCGGCAATGGCGCATTTGTTTTCGCTGGTTGGACGGGTCCCCGCACGACGTTGAGATAGTAGACTACCACAATTGAGGATTAATCCATGGCTCCGAAAAACAGAATGGCGCCCATCCATCCTGGCCAGATACTGTCCGAAGAACTGGATGAGTTGGGACTGACCCCAGAGGAATTGGACAAGCACTTGGCAGTTCCTTCAGGAACGGTCGCAACAATTGCAAGAGAACAGCGTGGCATTGACGCCGACTTCGCGTTGCGCCTTTCCCGTTATCTGGGCGCAGGAGAAAGGCTGTGGATGAACCTCCAAGTCTCCTATGACCTGAAAATGGCCGAGCGCAAGGCAGGTCCACGAATCCTGAAAGAGGTAACGCCTCGGCCCTGACTTTTGGTACGATTTATGGCGCAACAATGATACGGAGTTTCCGAGACCGGAGGACCGAAAGGTTATTCCGTGGCGAGCGGGTTCCTGAGTTTCAGGGTTTCGCAGGGCAGGCGTTGCGGCGGTTAAATGACCTTACCGAGGCGCTCACATTAAACGCGACGTTGCCCGGAAGCCCGGAAACCGCTTGGAATCTCTGACTGGCGACCGGCAGGGCCAATACAGCATCCGCATCAACCGGCAGTGGCGGATTTGCTTCCGATGGGAAGGCGGAGCGGCCCACGAAGTTGAAATAGTAGATTATCACTAGAGCAAGAAGCGGAGAGGCCACAATGGAAATTGATGGCGGTCCAATCAAAAATGGGATGCCTCCCATACATCCCGGACAGAGCTTGGCCGACGACTTGGAGGAGATGGGAATATCCCCTGCCGAGTTCGACCATGCCTTGGCGGTTCCTCCCGGTACGATAGCCGCAATTTTGGAGGAACGATGCGGCATCACCGCCGAACTCGCCCTGCGCCTGTCCCACTATTATGGAACCACCGCCAGGTTCTGGATGAACCTCCAAGTCTCCTATGACCTGAAAATGGCCGAGCGCAAGGATGGGCCACGAATCCTGAAAGAAGTAACGCCCCGGCCCGATATGCCGGCAATCCCCGATGGCTGGGATAACTGACAACGGGTAGCCCGCAATCATCAATGCCTTGGCCCTGCAGATGCGCCGGGGGCTTGACGATTGCGATGTTTCGCCTGATGCGGTCGTATACACTTTTCCGGGCGTCACCGTCACCGAAGCCCGGCACTGCTTCCTAACCCCCACCCAACCCTGCTACGATCGTCTCCAGAGAAACTGCCTCCAGTGACTCTGCCCGCAGGTCGGCATGGGCCAGGGGCAGGTGTTGGGTGATCGGGTTGGGGACGGCCAGGCAGTGGAGTCCGGCAGCCTTGGCGGCGGTGACGCCGTGGGCCGAGTCTTCAATGGCAGCGTTTCTTCGGGACGGGCGTTCAGGGCGTGGATTGCGGCCAGGTAAAGCTCCGCGGGTCTGGCTTGACGTTGGTCACATCGTCGGAGGTCTTGACCGCGTCGAACATGGGCAGGATGCCCAGCCGTTCCAGGTGTCCTTCGACCCACCGGCGCGATGAACTTGAGGCGACGCCCAAGGCCAACCCCAGCCGCTTCACCTCTTCCAAACGGTCCACAGCACACCGGGCATGGGCGGGTTGGCGTAGACGATTTCCAGGCAGCGGTTACGGCGTTCCCGCAGCAGCGGTTCCCAGTCCAGCGTCAGTCCGGTCAGCCTCTCCAAGTGGCCGCAAACGTCGAAATTCGAGGTGCCCAAGCCGATGTTCTCGACCCAAAGGGACAGGTCCAGGTCCACGCCATAGGAGCGAAAAACTTCCTGCCAAGTCTCATATTCGGAAGTTTCGGTGTCCAGGATGACACCGTCAAAGTCGAAGACCACGGTGGTAATCAAGCAAGTAGGCTCGTTGGTTGGGTTGGACAGTTACTAACACCGAGGCGGTTAGCTTGATATGGAGCGGCAGTTTCCAAGAGGAGCAATTGAGTGAACGTCTCGTTTGGCAATTCCTTCAATTCAGGTTCGAAGTTCGTTACCAATGCTTCAGTCATTTTGTTGCGGTTATATTCCTTACCACCCACATGGTAAAAATGTTGCCGGGTGCAGACATGGAAATCCGACCATAGGCTGTCCAAGAATGTATTCTTGCGAAAGTCGTTGCCGTGCCAAACGGATAGAATGAAGTTACACGGTGCAGCGGTTAGACTCCTGGCAAGTTTATATTCCGATTCGGCGTCCCATTGGTTGAAGTAATCGGCGTGCCGGTCAATGTATGGCGGGTCACAATATATTAAATCGCCTGCAACAGACGCCCCGATGGTGTCAGTGAAGTCTTGACAGACGAACTCGTAAGTCCCGAAGCTCATGACATCAAAAACCGCCTGCACTTGATTGGCAATCTTGGTGATATATGCCGGGGCGAACCGGTTGGGTTTACGGCAAAAGGGGACATTGTACCCACCTTTTCGGTTAAACCGAATCAACCCGTTGAACCCTGCGCGGTTCAAAAACAGGAAGTCCAACGGGTCACCCTGACGGTTAAAACGCTCCCTGACTTTGTAGTAATGCTCCCCATTGGAACGCAACAATTCGCCTCCCTCGATTTCCAGAAAGCGGCGGGTTGAAGCAGACGTAATTCTGCCTTCGGCAATCGCTTGATAGAAGTTTATCAGGTGCGGATTGGAGTCAGCCAGCAACGCCCGATTTGGTCGGATGCTGAAGGCAACCACGCCGGAACCCATGAACGGCTCAATCCAGGTCCCGGCAACAGCCGGCGGTTTCACGGCGTCAATCCACGACACTAGCTTTGTCTTGATGCCTTGGCACTTGATGGGAGGGACAACGGGACGGGAAACGTTCACTGTTTGTTGTTCCTTGGAACTATCAAAGAAACATCACCACCCCGGTATTTCACAAAATCCTCAAGGGTGGTGACTTTCTTCGTGTCCCCGGATTCGGTCTTGACGGTAATTTTGCCGAAGTTCATCCAGTAATCGTCGAACCACTCCTCTCCAAGATTCGAGAACATCCCGTTACCTGACACGATGTCCGCAATTCTCTGGACGCTCCCGATATTGGCCGTGTTGCCAGAGCCAGGCTTGTCCCCGGCGATTTTCCACTTCTCGGCAATGAAGAACCGAAAATTGGAAATCACCGACGTGATCGAGTGAAGCTCGTCTAAAGAATGCGGGCCGAACCTTTCGGGTTCAGCTTCGTCTGACCGGTCGTAAATTATCCCCAGACAGTAATGGGCCGAGTATGCGCCGTAAGGAAACTGAATGTTCTTGGTACTCGTTCGGTTTTCAAAATACTGACCGTGGGAACCAAGAGTGAAACCGTTGCATAACCACGGCCTCCGGGCATTTCGATACGTTGTCTTGAGATCTACGGCGAATTTACTGTTTTCGTCTTCCTTGGACACAAAGGAAATATCTGGATAATAGTTTTGGTGTTCGGCCAAAACCACGGCAAAGCCATACTGGTCGGCGAAGGTCATAATTCTCGGGAAAAGGTGTATCTCCAGTATCTTCGAAACAACTTTCGTGTCAGATGAAATCGTGTAGACCTGCTTGAACGTATCGACAAAACCCTTTATCGTCCATTGCCCGTCATCGGTGCTCACGTCGTTGGACAGCGTACCGGTCAATTCGTTCAACCCGGCTTCAAATTCATGCTTGGAAGGCATGATTTAAGATTTGCACCGCCACTGGAAAATGCAACTGTTGTGCTTTCCCGGTTTCCGCATAGTTGACCGGGGCATTCCAGAAATCGTGGTTCCTACCCGCTAGTCGGAAGAGGGCAGCTTGCGGGGTTCTTGCAGTTCCATGGGTTCGCCGTTGTAGCGCAGGTCGCAAACGCCGGCCTTGGTGATCAACACCGACACGCCGCTTTCGGCGGCGGTGAACCGCTTGCCCAGAGAAACCTCCTGAGCGTCGGGGCCGGGCGATGCGCCGGCAAAGGCCGCCTCGGACCCTTTGGGCTGAAGCTCGGTGTCGCCGTCGGCTAGGATGCCGTCGCCGCCCTTGGTTACCACCATCTCGGCGCCGCCGGGAGTTACGAACCGCTGACCTGTCTTGACCATGTTTTCCGTACCTGAATGTTTGCTGAGATGCTATGTTGGTGTGGCACCGATTATAGAGAGCGGCCCCCACAGCGTCAACGGACCTGCCTTCCCCAAGTCTTTCGATTCTCGAAAAATCCCCTCTCCCTCTGGGAGAGGGCTAGGGTGAGGGCGTCCCGGCCAGGAGCAACCGTTGCTGATGCACGGAGTTCGCCCTCACCCCCGGCCCCTCTCCCACGGGGAGAGGGGAGAATCGAAACCCTCTGGGTGGTGATTAAAGGCAGTTGGGACATTCGGAAGAAAGCCAACGGCGGCAGCAGGCTGTTTTACATTGACCAACCGCTTTCAGTCGCATCCCCCGGGAGCCCGCGGCTTGTCCAACCGGCGTCAACGGGGGTATTATGCCTTGGGCGGCGCCGCGCCGGAGCGCGCCGCTCGGCCGTGTATTTTCCAGATAGATTCCAAGCGTAGAACCCACCAAGCGCAGAACCCACCAACGATAACCAGCGCAAGGCAGCAAGGGGATTCATTGAGCCTTCCAACCACCGGCAACCGGCGGCCCCGCGTCTTCCTGGGGTGGTGGACCGTCGCCCTGGCCGGCTTCATGCACTCGGTCAACAGTTCGGCCTACAACAAGGGCTTCGTGGTGTTCGTGCTGCCGGTCAGCCAGGGGTTGGGGGCCAGCCTGGCCTCAACTTCCTTCATCTTCTCCCTGTCTCGGTCCGAAGGAGGGCCGGTGGGGCCCATTGCCGGGTGGCTCATCGACCGGTTCGGTCCCAAGCCGGTGCTGTTCATCGGCACGGTGTTGTCCGGGAGCGGGTTCATCCTGCTGTCGTTCACCGACAACCTGTTCACCTTCGGCCTGGTGTACCTGGGCATGGTTACGCTGGGCAGCGACCTGGCCTTTTCCAACGCCCTGTCGGCGCTGGTCAACAACTGGTTCCACCGGCGGCGCGCCCTGGCCATGTCGTCTTACCATTCCATGTCATCCCTGGGGCCGTCGATCCTGGTGCCGGTCTTGGCCTGGATTATCGGCTCTTACGGGTGGAGGGAAGCCAGCCTTGCCGCCGGTGTGACCATCCTGGTGACGATTCTGCCGCTGTGTTTCTTTGTGCGCAGCACGCCGGAAAGCGTCGGCCTGCTTCCCGACGGCGGACCACCGGCAGTGCCCCTGGGGACGCGAGCGAGTACGGGACGGGGAACCGTCCGCACCGCCGACGGCCAGGCCGACTACGCCCTGCGGGAGGCGCTCCACACCTTCACCTACTGGCTGCTGCTGACGGGCAGCATTTTGCGGTTGACGGCCAAGGCGGGGGTCATCCTGCACATCATCCCGATTATGGTGTGGAAGGGGATTGACGAGCAGACCGCCGCGTATATCTTCGGCTTCCTGCTTTTCCTGGGGGTGCCGCTGTCGCTGATTTTCGGCTGGCTGGCCGACCTCCTTCCGAAGAACTGGGTGCTGTCCTTTTCGGGTCTCTGCGGAATGCTGTCTTTCCTGCTGTTGGCCCTTCCCGCAGCTTCCATCTGGCTGGTGTTCGCCTTTGTGTTCCTCTTTGCGATAGCGGAAACCAGCGGCTCCAACAACTGGGCCACCTTCGGCGACTATTTTGGGCGGCAGGCTTTTGGAAGGCTGCGCGGGATAACCCAACTGGCGTCCAGCCCGGGTGTCCTGATGGCGCCGGTGTTCGCGGGCTGGTGGTTTGACCGGACTGAGAGCTATGACGTGGCGTTGTGGATATACACCGGGTTCTTCGCGATGAGCGCGCTCTGCTTTGCAGTGATGCGCAAGCCCAGGATTTACCCCGGAGGGGAACCGGAGGAGGCTGCCGTGGCCGCCGAACCCGGGGCCCCCGCGCCTGGAAATTAGCTTGACCAGCCGGTATTCTCAACGGGCATTGGCCATCCCGAGGAAGTCCTTCGAGGCCGTCAGGACGAACTGATTGGACGAACTGATTGAATGTAGGTCTCCCTGCACTCGCACTCGGCAACAACAAAAACCACCCCTGGCCTTGGGAATAATCCCGGGCCAGGGGTGGTCCTCTTCTCAGGGATACGGGCAGGCGGCCCGGACGGAGAGCTTACAGTCGTCCACCGTCGTACATGCCCACGAAGTAAGGGTCTACCTTGCGGTATACCTGGATGCGGTTGCGGGAGGACTCGACGACAAACACCTGACCTTGGTCGTCAACCTCGATGCCGATGGGACCCCAGAACAGCTTCTCCCGGTCCAGACCCTGGGCAATTTCCCGCTCCTTCCACATATCCGGGTTGGCGTCCAGCTTGGTCTTGCCCCACTGGGAAATCTCGGCCTCGCCCCTCATGCCGGCGATGAAGCCGCCGGCGGGGTCGAACACCTGGACCCTGTCGTTGCCCCAGTCGCAGACGTAGACGACGCCGTCGGCGTCCACCGCCACGTCGGTGGGACGGTCAAGCTGGCCGTCTCCCGTCCCTGAAGCGCCGAACTGCTTCAGAAACTGACCGTCGGCGGTGAACTTCTGGATGCGGTCGTTGCGCCAGTCGGCGACGTAGACGTTGCCGTCGCGGTCCAAGTCGATGCCCCAGGGCATATTGAACTCGCCCTCACCGTCGCCAGCGCTCCCCCACTGGGAGAGGAACTTGCCGTCCTTGGTGAACTTCTGCACCCGGTTATTGCCGCTGTCCACCAGCAGCACGTTGTCGTCGGCGTCGAAGACGATGCCGGAGGGGCCGCCCAGCTCGCCCTCGCCGGAGCCGGAAACGCCCCAATTGCCGGCGGCCTCGCCGTCGCCGGTAAAGAGTCGGACGCTGTTCAGCCAGTCGTCGACGACGTAGACCTGCCCGTCCTTATCCAGGGCAATGCCCGTGGGCCAGACCATGGCGTCGGGAAAGGGGGCCTCGTTGCGGGCCGGGGCTCCCTTGGCAAACTCGCTGATGTAATCTTCGCCCACGGTACACATGGTGATGCGCATACTGTCGGGGCGGCCCTCGTAGGACCGGCTCAGCACGTACATGAGGTCGTCTTCGCCCCGGGCCATGGCCACCGGGTAGCTGAAGCCGGTGCCGGAGGCTTCACCACGGCCAATGGTGTGGCTGAAGCGGAACGTTACCCCTAGCGTTTGAGTTGGCATTCTAACCTCCCAAGATTCGAATAGGGGAATCCTTCAACGCCCTCGCGTCCTTCGGGTGTCCTTGGGACAACCCTTGGAGAACATGGGGCGGATGGGTGAGGGCCCCAGGCTGACCCTGCGGGGCCCTCGGAATGAACGGTGTTTACAGGAAGCCCAGCTTCTCGAAGCTGCCGTTGACAATGGGCTTGGCGTCCAGCCCCAGCCAGTCCTCCAGCAGGGTGGAGTACAGGCCGCGGAAGTCGTTGTTGAAGCGCAGGTCGCCTTCCAGCAGCTTGTCGTCGTCCAGCGACGGGTACTCACCGTACAGGCCGCCCTTGACGGCGTCGCCGATGACGAAGGCCGCGCCGCCCGAACCGTGGTCGGTGCCGGAGCCGTTGTCATGCACCCGGCGTCCGAACTCGGTGAAGACCAGCAGCACTACGTTGTCCGAGGCGTTGTGCTCCTTGAGGTCTTCGTAGAAGTCGTTGACGGTGCGGGAAACATCGGTCCACAGCTTGGCGTGGGCCACCAATTCGGTGGCGTGGGTGTCGAAGCTGTTGTAGGGGGCGGTGGTGTAGAAGACCCGCGACCCCAGGCCGGCGCAGTGGACCTGAGCAATGTTCCGCATATACTGCGCCACGCTGCCGCCGCCGTACTCGACCGAGGAAGAGTACATGGCCGGAGCCGTCGCCAGAATGTCGGCGCCGCCCAGGGCGTCCATGCCGGTTTGGGACAGATACTCCAGGGCCGAGCCGCGGCCCATTGCCGGGGAGTACATACGTGAGAACAGGTCAATAGCCTCGTCCCGCTGGTTTTCCTGCTCAATGGTGGTCAGGACGCCGTAGGTTTCCAGGTTGCCCACCGAGGCCACCGGAACGGAGGGCGCCACCAGCGCGCGGGGGACGCCCCGCCCGAAGTTAACGCCGGTCAAAACGTTGTCCTTGTTGGGGTCCAGGTCGCGGATGGCGCGGCCCAGCCAGCCCTCGCTGGCAATCTTCTCCGGCTCGCAGGTGTGCCAGATGTCCATGGAGCGGAAGTGGGACCGGTTGGGGGTGGGATAGCCGATCCCCTGGATGACGGCCACCTTGCCCTCGTCGTACAGGCCCTTAATCTCACGCATATTGGGGTTCAACCCGATCTCGTCGTTGATGGGAAGGGCCTGGTCTTCCGGAATCCGCACGTTGGGCCGGTTGTCGAAGTACCGGGGGTTGGAATAGGGGATAACCGTGTTCAACGCGTCGTTCCCGCCCGACAGTTGCAGGACTACCAGGACGGGGTCTTTCTTGGTACTGGTCATAATCGCTTCTCCCAATCAATTTGGCCGATTGGCTGGCAGGGCCGTCCCGGCGGGACGGCCCCCAGACAATTCTAGGTAAACTGGTACTCCTGGGTGGAAACGATGAACTGGAGCATCTGCCCCACCCGCTCGGCAAACTCGGGGCTGCCGGTCTGAGCCGGGCCGCGGGCCTGGGCCTGGCCCAGAATCATGTCGTGAGTCTCTTCGCCCAACTCGTAGCAGCCGACAAACTCCAGGCACCCCTCCAGCAAACGCTCCGGGGATACCGTATCGCCCTCGGCGGCCAGGCGGTCGACGATGGCGCGGATACCCGGCGTGGTGGTGTCGCCGACCTGAGCGGCGGCGAAGTTGAGGCGCTCCACCAGGGTGCCGCTGTCAATCCACTCGGTGCCGGTGTGCCAACCCTCGACGGTGGGGGGATTCAGCAAGTCCTGGCCCATGTAGCGAATCTCCTGGGCCACGGGATACAGGCCCGGCCTGGGACGGGTAAAGTCGCCGGTCAGCCGCAGCGTGCCGGCCACCACTTCCGCCGGGCTCTTCACCTTGGCGAACCGGGCGTTCTTGAAGGAGTCGGAATTGAACAGCGCCCGCAGCACGGAGCGGATTTCAAACCCGGAGCGGAAATACTCTTCCTCCAGCAGCTTGATGGTCTCCACGTCCCGGGGCGGGGTGTCCTGCCAGGCGGGAACCTGCGGCTCGTCGGCGACAAAGAAGTTGTACAGATGCCGGGCAATGAACCGGGCGGTGGCCTTCTGCCGGCCGATGATGGCGATGATGTCCTCGCCGTTCCAGTTGCCCGTCTCGCCCAGGAAGGTCTTCTCCTCGCCGTCGTGGTCCCGGGGGTTGTACAGGAACATGGCCTCGTGGCGGCCGAAGGGGTAGCGGGGGATGGCGTTGCCGACGGTCCAGCCGGTGAACGCGCGGGCGCATTCCTTCACGTCGTCCTCGGAGTAGTTGGGTTGGCCGTCCATGCCGACGCCCATCGAGAACAGTTCCAGCAGTTCCCGGCCCCAGTTCTCGTTGATGGCGTCCTTGTGGCTCATCTGGTTGTCCAGGTAGTAGACCATGGCCGGGTCCGAGGCCAGTTGCATCAGCAGGTTGGGGAAGCCGCCCAGCCCGTGCTCGCGGAACTTGTTCAACTGGAGCAGAATCTGCCGGCCGTTCATGCACTTGGAGTCGCCGACGCAGAAGATGCCGTGCCAGAAGAGGCAGATTTTCTCTTCCAGGGGCCGGGGGCTGTTGACCATGCGGTAGGTCCAGTGGGCCTGGTTGGTTTCCAGTCCGTTAATCTGCTTCCAGTCGACGAAATGGCGCAGCAGCACGTCCATATCCAGCTTGGGCTGCTGTTCCGGGTTGAGCAGTTCCTCGACGGTGGCTTCGTAGCCGGCCGCGCCGCGCCGCTCCAACTCCTCGTAGGATGCGCCGAATCCGGCCCGGCGCATTAGGTGGGCCATTAAGGCAATGTCCGATGCCATGCGATGTTCCTCCTTTGGTTAATTTCGGTCCGATTTCGGGTTTCGGCAACACTGGCAGCGTACCATACGGCACCGCCCGGTGGAGAAACCGATTAACGCTATATTAGATTCCGGCGGAATCACTGTCAACATTAGGACATCGGGGCCTGTATGAAGACCACCGGGTGTATATGTTCAACGATTACCATTCAACAGACGCCCAATTGCGCCCATTCGACACATCCGGAAGCCCCGGTTTCGTAGCAGGTTAATCGCAGCAGCAGTCCAGAGCGTCCCCTAGTATGCCTGCTTTCCCACGGCAAACCCGTATATGGTCCCTACCACGCGGGAACGGCGGGTCTGGCCGGGGAACAACCCGGCAGCTTCAATCCGATTCAGGCCAATTCAGGACCATCGCACGTGGATTTCCGGGCGGCATCCTTGTGACACCGGGTCTGTGCAAAGTCCCCCTGTCTGCAAATGGGAGGTTCTTTGCGATGTATCGCATAAATCGTCTTTCCTGCGCGGGCAGGAATCCACGGTGTTTGGCAAGGGAATGCCGGCCTTTCCTTGGGATTTCTGGGTTCCTGCCTACGCAGGAAAGACGATGCCGATGCCCTGTCCGACTAAACCTATTAAACCTGCGACTTTGCACACGCCCTGCACTCCTGACCCGGACGATTGCAAAGTCTTTTTGGTAGGGAAGCCCCATTGCGAGGCGCGGCATACATCGTCTTTCCTGCGCAAGCAGGAATCCATACGTCGCTGTTGGCAAGACTGCCGTGGATTTCTGCCCCGTCCCGATTAAACCCGCGACTTTGCACCCGCCCTGCATTCCTGACACTCCCCCATTGACACCGCCGGCCAAACCTCTTTAACGTTAACACCAACACCTTTCTCCATCTGGGAAAGGATCAGGGACATCAAAATACTTCGGCTGCAACTCCCCTCTCCCTGCGGGAGAGGGGCCGGGGGTGAGGGCGTCCCCCTTGCGGCAAAAGGCGACAAAACCCGGAAAAACCACGACATTTCCATGACAAAACCGGACATTCACCGGATAAAAGGCGACAAAATTCTCACCCCTCCACGCTCAAATGTCATAAAATGTCGCCTTTTGTCGTATTTCCCAGGAAACGCGCCCCGTTGTTCCTCCGCGTCAAGGCGGCCCCGGCCTTGGGGCAGGGCCTTTTAATTGTCGTGGCGCTGGATTGTCCGCTCACGTCGAATCATCCGGCAAGTCCTGGCAAGCACATCAAAACCCCCTGAATTCAGGGGGTTTGGGGGATGAATCCCCCAACGTGCCCCATTACCCAATGGTTTTCTTGGACAATTACTGATACGTGAACGATTTACTAAACAGGTCACTGACCCATCGTCCTTCCCGCGAAGGCGGGAATCCAGGGGAGAGGAGAACGGCGGTTTAGTAATCTATTCACGCATTCAGTAAAAGGCCCCGGCCTTCGGGTATCCGAGAACATTCGATTGAATTGCGATTGCCCGGTATCCACCCCTGGATGATGGTGTATAATGGCTTCCCGGCTAGGAAGCCGGTCAACCGCCTGCCCCCAATCCGCTTCAGCGGTCGGACGGAGCGGCGGGTCCAGGAAGAATCACCGGGAATTACCGATGGCCCTGCTGCGGCCACGTAAGGGGATGAAGATAGCCGGCACAGCGCCGTCCGTCAGCTTGGGGAAGACACTTTCTCGGCGGCCATTAGATTAAGGAAGTCTGAGAAAGTCCTTCCAACCCGAAGGGACGGCCATTCAAGAGCCTCAAGGCAATGGGATTATGGGGCCCTTGAAACTCACGGTTCCTATTTTCATTTGTAATAGTCTATGGAAGAAGCTCCCGCCAGCCTGATTCATTGGGACAAGCACCGCATACCGGTAAACCTCACCGTTATCTTCGCCTTGGCGGTGGCGGTGTTCGGGGTTTACTCCATGTTATCGGGGTCCGAGGGAGCCATCAGGTCCGAATTCATCGTGATCCTGGGTCTCGGCACTGCCGTGTATTCCTGGTTGACCAATCCCAGGACCTACCTCGTCTACTCCGACGCCCTGTACATCATCTACGGGAAGCCCCGAATCAAGCGCATTGGCTTCGACAACGTGTCCCATCTTGAAATGCGGCAGTTAGCCACCCCGGACCGGCTGCGGGTCTGGCCATTGCAGGGCCGCCGGGTCGTATTGATGGCCCGCGACCCGGAACTGTTTCACGACCACTTGCAGCAGGCGTTGGACGACTACCGGCGGCAGAACCCCCACCTGTACGCCATCGAGAAACCGGGCGGCGACTTGCCCCCGCCCGATGGGGACGACGACAATCCGCCCAGCAATCCCGGAAGCAACGGCCACGCCGGCAACTGAACGCGGGGTGCCCGGCCCAATCCGGCGACTTTAGAGACTGCCTCAACAGCCGGTAATCTCAACGGGTGTTGCCATTGCCAGGGTGTGTTGACATTTGCGATATGAGACGGTTTGGCATACTCCATTTCGTCTTTCCCGCGAAGGCGGGAATCCAGGAACGTCCAGGCAGAGAAAACATAGTTGGCTGACAGCGCCTTGGGATTCCCGCTTTCGCGGAGCCTGCCCCCGTGGAGACGGGGGAAAGACGGGTAAATGTCAACACACCCTGATCAACCCCGTGGATTCCTGCCTTCGCAGGAACGACAAATTCCCGGAGGGGCTTGGAAGGGCCTGACTGACGGGCGGCTCAGACCTTGTAGCGATCCATCAACCCTTCAAGGTGGTCCTTGACCCGGGGCCACTCGGACTCAATGACGCTGAAGACCACCGTGTCCCGGTAGGTGCCGTCCCTCCGGACGCGCTGGTTCCGCAGGATGCCCTCCTGGGTGGCTCCGATGCGCTCCACGGCCCGGCGGGAGCGGGTGTTGGTCACGTCCACGGTCAGGCCAACCCGAATCGCCCCCAATTCCTCAAAGGCGTGTTTCAGTAGCAGGTACTTGCACTCGGTGTTGACGCCGGTGCGCTGGTAGTTGAGGCCGTACCAACTGGCAATATCCAGCGTCCGATACGCCCGGTTGATGCTGGCATACCCGGTCGAACCGGCGAACTTCCCATCGGCGAGGCAGGTGACGGCGAAGGGCAGCCGCAGACCGGCGGCGCCATCGGACAAGCGCCCCTCAATCCAGCTGCCCGCTTCGGCAACCGTGGCGGGCGCGGGCACGGCGAAGAACTGCCAAATGGACTCTTCGTTGGCCGCCTCCAACATCGCTGGAGCATCGTCCATAGTCAGCGGGTCCAGGCGGACCACGCTTCCTTGCAGGGTCACGGGGCGAGGGTCAAAACCGGCTGGTGTCGTCAACATCCACCTCCCGAAGCTAATGCCCGCCCATTATACCCGAAATGCGGCAAAGTCCGTCCGCTTGCGCCCGCCGTTGAGGCGGGGCCTTTCAATTCTCGGTAGCCGCTGCATAATCCGTTTACGGTGAATCATACGGCCAGCCCTGCCAGGCATATCCAACCCCATAAATTCAGGGGGTTTGGGGGATGAATCCCCCAACGTGCCCCGTTAACCCAATGGTTTTCTTGGACAATTAACAGACCCTGTCCAGAGGCCCCAATCCCTTGACGTTGAGGGAACAGCCAACTATGCTCAGGTTCAACAACGGGCCTAGCTTCAACTGAAACCGGAAAGGAATTACGACATGAAAGTGCAGATAATGTCTCCCGCGGCCGACCGGGTGGACTTCAAGGTGCCGCCCGCCCCCAGACTCACGACCTTTGAGGGCAAGACCATCGGTCTGTACAACAACATGACCGGCGGTGCTGACATAGCTGTGGACCGGTTCGCCGAGCGGCTGCAGGAACGGTATCCCGGCGTCAAGTTCCAGCGCTACGGCGGCGGCCTGCGCGAAGGCCGTCCGGTGCTGAGCCGGGGGGTCCACATTGACGACGAGGAGGCCGGCCGCATCGCCGCCGAGGTTGACGCCATGGTGGGCGCCACGGCGCATTGAGGGGGCTGCACGTCGTGGCTTAGCCATGACATGGTTGCCATGGAAAAGGCCGGCATTCCCGCCGTGGCCATCGCCGCGCAGAGCTTTGCCCGTGCCTGGCAGTCCTGCGTGGACGGGTGGGGTCAGCCCACCACCGCGTATGTCATCATTCCCCACGCCACCACCGGGCAGCAGCCCGGCTTCATCCGCAACATGGTGGACGGTCAAATCGACGCCATCATCCAGGGCCTCACCACATTCCCGGCGTCCCGCGGGCCGGTCACCGCCCAAAAGACCGGCGGCGCAACCGAGGTATTCACCGTGGAGATGGACGCATCCCCGGATGGGCTGGACGCGGTCAACCGATTCCTGGCCGAACGGGACTGGAGCGACGGCATTCCGGTCATTCCGCCCACGCCCGAGTTGGTGGAACGGATGTTGGCCGGCACCAGCAGGAGTCCCCAGGACGTGTTGATGGTGATGGAGCCGGGCTTCGGCGTCGCTACCGTGGAGAAGGTGGCGATTAACGCCGTCATGGCCGGCTGCCGCCCCGAGCAGTTCCCGGTGCTGCTGGCCGCCATCGACTGCCTGGCCCAGCCGGAGATGAACCACCGGGATATGCAGGTGTCGGGCCACACCGAGGCCCCGCTGATTCTGGTCAACGGCCCCATCGCCCAGCGCGCCGGCATCAACTGCGGCACGTCGGCCATGGGTCCCGGCGTGGTCAACAGCGCCAACACCTCCATCGGACGGGCGCTGCGGCTGTGCCTCATCAACATCGGCTTCTGCAAGGCGGGAACCGGCGACCCCAACTTCATCGGCCTGCCCACCAAGTTCGGAATGTGCATCGCCGAGAACGAAGAGCTTAGCCCGTGGCAGCCCTACCACGTGGACCAGGGTTTCCGGACCCACGAAAGCGCCGTGACGGTAGTGACGGTCACCGGCCCGGGGGACATCCTGGACTCTGGTTCCAGGAACCACAAGGACACGCTGAACAACATTGGCTCATTGATGTTCTACCCCGGCGCCGGCAGCGGCGGCTGGATCCGGGGCTGGCAGTCGGCGCAGGTGGGGCATACCAACCAGCGGGTGTCCTACCCGGGGCCGTACCATCCCATTGTGCTCAGTCCGTCCCGCGCGGTCATCCTGGCCGAGGCCGGATACAGCAAGCGGGATGCCCAGGAATGGCTGCACGAGCATTGCCGGGTGCCGCTGCAGAAGGCCATCGGCAGCCGGGGCGTTCCCAAGGACGAGAACGGCAAATGGCTGCACAACCCGGAGCTGCAATCCCTGGAGAACGACCCGGACGCCACCATTCCGATGCTGGAAAGCCCGGAACAGTACCTGCTGTTCGTGACCGGCGGCACCACCCACTACGCCAACTTCTTCTACGGCGCCTACGGCATCGCCACCCGCCCGGTTGAGGAGTTTTAGCCCGAATCCACCGATGGACACGGATGGACGGCGTGAGGACACTGGAAGGGGGGGTGAGGGAGTTACAGGCGCGATGATTCGGGCTCGAATTCGGGTAGACGGGAGGTTGGCGGGCGGTCTGCAGGCGCTTTTGGGGCGCCGATGGCGGCCTGCAGTGGCTGTGGCCAGCGAGATGGCGGGATAGGACACGGCGAGAGGCGCTCGCGGACCGGGCTGGCGCGAGTTGGCGGGGACGTTCAGTTGACAGGATGGCGGGTCAGTTGCAGACGGGTCGTCAAGCTGGGAGTGGAATCGCTCGCAGCCGGGCCAAGGCGCGACTGAACTGGGTTTCCCAAGGCCAGCGCTGTGGCAGATGCAGGGTGAGCCGGCGTGCGGAGCGGGTGAGCCGTCCGGCCAGGGCGAAGACCCGTCGCCGGAGGGTCTTGGTGGTCACGATCCGCTCACCCAGGCCGATGCGGGCTGTCCAGCGGGCCAGGTTGTGGGCCATCACCTGTACCGCCAGCCAGGCGCCGTTGGCGGCGAAGCGGCCCGAGGGGAGATGGTTCAGCCCGACGCCGTACTTGAGGTCGCGTATCGCATTCTCGATCTCGGCGTGGCGGCGGTGGTCAGCCTCCAGTTCCAGGGTCTCTCCGTCCCGGTCGGTGATGAAGCCGTGATAGCTGTAGGTGGCGAAGAGAGCCAGTTGAGAACCGGGCGCCGGCTTCACCCGCCGGACGATGAGCCGTACCGGCGCGGCATCCGGCTCACTCTGGAAGGGGGTGTAGGTGGTTTCGGCCACATCGGCGGCGCCGTCCATCCAGTAAGGAATCGGCGTCCAGGCATCTTCGGGTATCGCCTCGATGAGATTGTGCAGGCTTTTGTGCTGGCGGATGGTGATGGATAAGCGGACATCCATCCGGCGGCAGACGGCGACCACGGCGTGGGTATAGAAGCCGCTGTCAGCCCGCATGGTGAGCTGCCCGCTGGCCCCGCCGCAGCGAACCCGGCTCACCGTCTCACGCAGGAAGTGGGCGGCGCCCCGGGCGGTGTTGGCCCGGCCCTCGCGCAGGCGGGCCATCAGCACGTCGCCGGTTCCGGCGGCGACGGCCAGCAGTGGGTGATAGCCCCGTGCACCGGTGTAGCCGTGGTGGCGGGCGCCCTCCTTGGCCAGTCCGTAAGTCTCGCAGATCGTCGAATCAAGGTCGATGGTGAATGGCGCGTCGCCGGGTCCGGCCCCCGCCTGCCAGGCCCGGGCCAGCAGCTCGCGGCTCACCCGGTCCAACTGACGGACGTGGCCCCACCTGAAGCTGCGCAGGAAAGTGCCCAAGGTGGAGGGCGCCTTGACTACGCAGCCGAGAGTGCAGGCCGTCCTGCCGGTGCGCAACGCATCGGCGTCGTCGATGCAGTCGCCGCCCGCCAGCGCCGAGGTCACCAGAGTCGAAATCTTATCGCCGGTGTTGGCTCGGCCTGGGGCGCGGCCCAGGTCCAGGCGCCGGTCAACCAGTTGGGGCAGGCCCAGGTGCAAGGCCAACGTGGCGGGAAGGATCAGCCCGGCATTGTTGACCAGGCGATGGTCGTCGAAGGCGATGTGGATGCCGTCGGGGTGGTTGCGTGGTAGCATCTATTGGGTGCTCCTTGTTTCTGGTTGGTTTTCTGTCTCGAAAACCATTATCCCAGATGCACAGGAGCGCTTTCTGGTCTCTTCAGGACCCTGCTACACGCCCTCCTTCGGTGGATTGGGGTTTAGCCGGCGGGGATTTGCTGCCGCCGGATGTTCCGGCGGGGAAACCGAGCGAGGCGGAGTTGTTTCAGATGGACAACTCCGCCCCGTTTCCTCTGGTCCCTGTCAGCTCTTTTGTTACCTGGTTGAGCCGGATTCCTCCAGGGTAGGCGGCGGTTCGGTGAAATCCATTCCCTCTGCGGCGGCTTCCAACCGACGCTGGTTCCACGCCTCCCATTGCTCTTGGTTGTATTTTCGGCCTTCGTTGCGGCCTTCTTCGTAGCGTCTCCTGAGGTATTTCTCTGCAAACATTTCGTACCCCTCTACGATGACCACCGTCTCAGCTGCCACGACGATGATGAGCGGCGCCATTCCCTTTCCGATGGCTATTGCGGTTCCCAAGGTATTATCGGCAGTCTGGAAAGCAATCTCGTACCAGGCAAGCAACCCGAGCCATACCAGGCATTGCACCGCAAAAAGAAACAGGAACCAGCCTTCGCGTCCTTCCCCTACGTTGGGCATGGGCAATTGTGAGCGTTACTCGTTCCTGTTTCTACCAAGTCTGACATCCTTGGGAACTCCCTGCGGCAAGTAAAAGCTTAAACCAATAATCCTATTTCGGAGTTCAGAGTGTCAACCCACTTGCCGGAAATGCCTTGGGAAAGGCTACTCTATGAGTCCGTGTTCTTGCAATCGTCCTCGGCTTACCGACAGTTAGGGGGTGCGCTTTGGCGGGGCTGTGCTAAACTCTAACCATGCCGCTTTCCCGATTCCATCCCATCATACAGCAGTGGTTCCGGAGCCGGTTTGACGCCCCCACGGAGGCGCAGTTGGCCGGGTGGCCGGCCATCGCCCAGGGTCGGCACACCCTCATCGCCGCTCCCACCGGGTCGGGAAAAACGCTGACTGCCTTCCTGACGTGCATTGACCAACTGGTGCGTCAGGGGATGGACCAGGGGCTGCCCGAAACCACCCAGGTAGTTTACGTCTCTCCCCTGAAAGCCCTTTCCAACGACATTCAGAAGAACCTGGCCACCCCGCTGGCAGAAATCGGCGCATTGGCCGAGGAATCAGGAACGCCGCTGCCGCAAATAACGACGGCAGTTCGGACCGGAGATACTCCGGCATCTGAGCGGCAGCGTCTGGCCAAACGCCCGCCGCATATACTCATCACCACGCCCGAGTCCCTGTACATCCTGCTGACCTCGGAAAGCGGACGCCGGGGTCTCAAGCACGTCAAGACCCTGATTCTGGACGAAATTCACGCCGTCGCCGACGACAAGCGGGGCGCGCACCTGATGCTGTCGGTGGAGCGCCTTTGCCAACTGTCGGACGAGCCGGTGACCCGCATCGGGCTTTCGGCCACCCAACGCCCGCTGTCCGAAATGGCCCGCTTCCTGGTCGGCAGCGAAAACATCGACGCCGAAAGCAACCCCGACTGCGTGGTTGTGGACACAGGAAGCCGCCGCAAGGTTGACCTGTCCGTTGAACTGCCGGAGCAGGAGTTGGGGCCAATCGCCACCCACGAAATCTGGGGCGAAACGCTGGATGCCATCGCCGGGCAGACCGAGACTCATGCCATCACCCTGGTTTTTGTCAACACCCGCCGACTGGTGGAGCGGGTCGCGCATCAGCTCACGGCGCGTCTGGGCGAAGAGGCGGTGGTGGCACACCACGGCAGCCTCTCCCGCGCCACCCGGCTGGACGCCGAGCAGAAGCTCAAGAACGGTCAGGTCAAGGTGTGCGTGGCCACTGCATCGCTGGAGTTGGGCATAGACATCGGAGATATAGACCTGGTATGCCAGATTGGGTCGCCCCGCTCCATTGGGCTGCTGGTGCAGCGGGTGGGGCGGTCCGGCCACACCGTCGGCGGCACCCCCAAGGGGAAGCTGTTCCCACTGACCCGGGACGAACTGCTGGAGTGCGCCGCCTTGTCCCGCGCTCTGCTGCGGGGCAACCTGGACACCTTCACCATTCCGCCCTGGCCGCTGGACGTGATGGGACAGCAGATGGTTGCCGCCTGCGCCGCCGAGGAATGGGACGAGGACGCCCTGTTCGACCTGTGCCGCCGGGCCTATCCCTACCGGGACCTGCCCCGGGACCAGTTTGACCAAGTGGTCGAGGCGCTGTCCGAGGGGTTCGCCCCCCGGCAGGGACGCAGCGGCGCCCACCTGCACCGCTGGTTTGACACGACTCACGACGAGCAGGGCCAATTAGCCTTGACTGACCCCGCCAACCCTCCCGCCCGGAGCGGGGGCGAATGGCGGCTGAAGGGACGGCGGGGAGCGCGCATCGCCTCCCTGACCAGCGGCGGCGCCATTCCCGACAACGCCGATTACGATGTGGTGGCCGACCCCGACGCCACCTTCGTCGGCACCGTCAACGAAGACTTCGCCATCGAGAGCATGGCCGGCGACATCTTCCTGTTGGGCAACACCCCCTGGAAAATCCGCCGCATCGAAAGCGGACGGGTGCGAGTCGAGGACGCCCAGGGCAATCTCCCCACCATACCCTTCTGGCTGGGCGAGGCGCCGGGCCGCACCTGGGAACTTTCCGGCGAGATTTCGCAGCTGCGGGAAGCCGTTGACGGACTTTTGGAAACACCGGCCCAGGCCGGGGCCTGGCTAATGGCCGAAGCCGGTATCTCCCCCGAAGCCGCCCGGCAGTTGGTCGCTTATCTCATCGAAGGCAAACGGGTCCTGGGCGTAGTCCCCACTGCCAAGCGTGTCGTCGCCGAGCGGTTCTTCGACGAGAGCGGCGGAATGCAACTGGTGATTCACGCCCCCTTCGGCGCCGCCATCAACCGGGCCTGGGGCATGGCCCTGCGCAAGCGCATCTGCCGCACCTTCGATTTCGAGCTGCAAGCCTCGGCTACCGACGACGGGCTGAACTTCTCCCTGGGGCCCAACATGGCCTTCCCCCTGGCCGAGGTGTTCACTTACCTGTCGCCCAGGACGGTGGAAGAAGTGCTGACCCAGGCCGTGTTCCAGGCGCCCCTGTTCAGCACCCGCTGGCGGTGGAACGCCTCCCGCTTCCTGGCCCTGCTCCGCCACTCCGGGGGCAAGAAGGTGCCCGCCCCGTTGCAGCGGATGCGCTCCGACGACCTGCTGGCCGCCGTTTTTCCGGCGCAGGTCCAGTGTCAGGACAACGCCGCTCCGGGGGACATCGTTCCGCCGGACCATCCCCTGGTGTTCGAGACCACCCGGGACTGTCTCACCGAGGCAATGGACCTGGAGGGACTGAAGGGCATCCTTCAGTCCCTTCGCGACGGCGAAATTGAGGTCGTGGCCCGCGACACGGTGCAACCCTCGGTGTTTGCCCACCAGATTCTCAACGCCATGCCCTACGCCTTCCTGGACGATGCTCCGCTGGAGGAGCGGCGGGCCCGGGCAGTAACCCTGCGCCGGGCGCTGCCCGATGACGCCCGCGACCTGGCCGCGCTGGACCCGGAAGCCATACGCGAGGAATCGGCCAACGCCTGGCCCGCCATCCGGGACGCCGACGAGTTGCACGACGCCCTGCTCACCTTGGGCGTGATTCCCGAAACGGAACTCCTGGGCCGGACGGCGGCAGCGTCGCGGGATATGCTGCTGGAGTGGCTCCGGCGGTTGGCCCAAGCCGGGCGGGCATTGCGCCTGCTCAAACCCGGCAGCCACGGCATCTGGCTGGCGGCGGAACACGCCGCATTGGTGGCCGCCGCCTACCCGGATACGGCCATTGAGCAGGTAACGATGGCGCCGCCGCCCAAGAGGGGCGTCAGCGGTGATGAAATTGACCAAGAAACAGCCATCCTCTACTTGGTGCGGGGCTGGGCCGAGTCGTCGGGACCGTTCACTGCCGCCGAAATGGCGGACTGGTTGAGCCTGGCCGTTTCCGGCGTGACCGTTGCCCTGGCGCAGTTGGAAAACGAGGGGCTGGTCCTGCGGGGCAGCTTCCGGCCCGGCGCTGACGATGAAGAGTTCTGCGACCGGCGGATTCTGGCCCGGATTCACCGTTCCACCGTAGGGCGGCTGCGCCGCGAAATCGAGCCGGTGCCGCAGTCCTCCTTCATGCGGTTCCTGTTCCGGTGGCAGAACGTGGCCGTAGGCTGGCAGGCCCGCGGCGAAGGCGGACTGTTGGACGTGATTGAAAAGCTGCAAGGGTTTGAGACCGCCGCCGCCGCCTGGGAGACTGAGTTGCTGGCCCGCCGCGTGTCCGGCTGCGACTCATCCCTGCTGGACGGGCTGTGCATCGGCGGCGATGTGGTCTGGGGCCGCTTCACCCGAGGCGGCCATGCCGGTTCCGGGCAAGGCTCCGGCTCAAGGGCGGCGCCCATGTCCCGCACTTCCGTCATCACCCTGGCCCTGCGGGACTCGCTGGACTGGCTACTGGAGCCGCTGACCGAAAACGCCGTGGAACCGGCTGGCGCGGCGGCAGAACTGTTGCAAGTTCTGTCAGACCGGGGAGCCTGCTTTATGACTGATTTGATTTCCCGAACCCGCCGCCTGCCCTCGGACGTAGAGGAAGCCTTGTGGACGCTGGCCGCCAACGGGCTGGTTACTTCGGACAGCGTGGCCCCGCTGCGGGAGCGCATAGATGGGAAACCCGGCCGGGGCAGGCCGGACCGGAAGCGCCACGACCGGCGAAACTCCCATGTCCAGTCAATTCGCAGCCAGCCCAGCGGCAGCCAATCCAACGACGCCGGACGGCTCATTTCCCATCGGCGGGGCGGGTCTGGCCGGTGGTCGCTGCTGGAAGCCTTGGACCCAGCGGAGGACACCCTGGAGCTCAAGGCTCTCCAATTGCTGAGCCGGTACGGGGTGGTGTTCCCGGAGTTGCTTGCCCGGGAGCGCATGGCCCCCCGCTGGCGGGAACTGGTGCGGGTCTTCCGGCGCCTGGAGGCCCGGGGCGAAATACGGGGAGGCCGGTTCGTGGCCGGTTTCGCCGGAGAGCAGTTCGCCCTGCCCGACACGGTGACCATGCTCAGGGAAACGCACCGCGCCCCGGCGGCCGACGGCATGGATGTGGTCTCGGCCTGCGACCCGCTCAACTTGGTCGGCATCGTCACGCCGGGCGAACGGGTGCCCGCCCTGCCCGGCAACCGGGTGGTGTTCCGCGACGGCGTTCCCCTGGCGTCGCTGGAAAAGGGCGTCCTGGTCAACCGGGCCAACGCCGACGCCGAGACCATGTCCGCCGCCGCTGCCCTGCTGTACGGCTCCGGAAAACTTCCTGCGCCCGAGCCCCTGGCTTTCGACGCCTATGCCGGGCCACCCGCCCAAGGGTGGCCCACCCCTGGGCGGGTGGCCTTCCCGGGCAAAGAAGTCCTCGGAGACACTCAAGAGGAACGGTTAGCCGGCAGCCGGTTCAACCTGAACTGACCGCCCACATCCAACCCACTCACTACCATTGAGGGCGAACTGCCCCCGCCGATTCTGCCAAGCGCGTTAGCCTCGCTGAGTGGATTGCCGGCGGGTTCAGGCCAGAATGTCCCGCGCCCGCCGGAAAACCGCGTCGAACATTTCGTGAGTCAACCGGCCGGTTTGGGTGTTCTGCTGGCTGGGATGGTAGGAACCCAGCAGAATCGTGCCGTCTTCCAAGCCATACTCAACGTTGTGACCGAAGCGGGGCCGCGGTGAAGGCAACGCCAAGCCATGCTGCCGCAGGGCGGCCAGGCAGGTGTCGAAGCCAATCTTGCCCAGGGCAATGATTACCCGGATGTTGGCCAGCAGGTCAAGCTCCCGGAGCAGGTAGGGTTGGCAGTTGGCCATTTCTTCCCGGAGCGGCTTGTTGGCGGGCGGGGCGCAGCGCAGGGCCGCGGTGATGTACGCGTCGCGGAGCGTCATTCCGTCGTCGCGGCGCTGGGCATCCGGGGAGCTGGCAAACCCGAACTTGTGCAGCGTTCCAAATACCCAGTCCCCGCTGCGGTCTCCGGTGAACATCCGGCCGGTGCGGTTGCCGCCGTGCGCCGCCGGCGCCAACCCCACAATCAACACCCGCGCCGCCGGGTCGCCGAAGGACGGCAGCGGCTTTCCCCAGTATTCCCAATCCCGGTACATCCGGCGCTTGTTGAGGGCCACCGTTTCCCGGTGCTCCACCAGCCGGGGGCAGAGCCGGCAAGCTGTCACCTGTTCCTGAAGCTGCTGCAAGGCCGTCAATGCCGCAGAATCCCCCCATCAAGGTTTGCGGCGACTATACATGGGGTCTCCCGCCGGGGCAAGTTGGCCTTGCCGGGGTGTTGCGGGATATAATCATCCGGGATTACTTAAATTGTTCAGAGGTGACCGGAATGCAGATTAAAGCGGCGGTGCTCTATGAAGCCAACACTCCGCTGGTGGTGGAGAATGTGGAGTTGGACGACCCCAAGGAGGGCGAGGTGCTGGTCCGTCTGGCATCGGCGGGCGTCTGCCACTCCGACTACCACGTAATGAAGGGCGAATGGAAGCCGCCGATGCCCATAGTGCTGGGACATGAGGCCGCGGGAGTGGTGGAGAAGGTGGGGCCGGGAGTCAGCATGAGCAAGCCTGGAGACCATGTAATTCTTAACTTTCGTCCCAATTGCGGCTGGTGCCGGTATTGCGCGGCGGGCCGTCCGGTCCTGTGCAACGGCTCGGACAGCGACCGGTGGGTGATGTTCGACGGCACCACCCGGCTGCACAAGGGCAACCAGGACCTGTACCACTTCGCCCGCACCGCATCCTTCGGCGAATACGTGGTGGTGCCTCAATCCGGGGCGGTGCCGGTGCGACACGATATGCCGCTGGATAAAGCCTGCCTGGTGGGATGCTCGGTAATGACCGGGGTTGGGGCGGTTATCAACACAGCCAAGGTCGAGCCGGGCAGCAGCGTGGTGGTCATCGGCTGCGGCGGCGTCGGACTGAACATCATTCAGGGCGCGGCCCTGGCCGGAGCGGGGCGGATTATCGCCGTGGACGTGCTCGAAAACAAGCTGGGATATGCCCGGGACTTCGGCGCCACCGACATCATCGACGCCAGCCACGGGGACACGGCGGCCCGGGTCCGCGACCTGACCGACGGGGGCGCCGACTATGCCTTCGAGGCCATCGGCAACTCCCGGACAATCCTGCAAGCCTACGAATCCACCTGCCTGGGCGGCGTGACAATCATCGTGGGCATGGCGCCGGAAGACGACGAGGTGACGATCAATTCCCTGTCCCTGCCCCGCACCGAGAAGGTCATCATGGGGTCTTGGTACGGGTCGGCCCGTCCTTGGATTGACCTGCCCAAGATGGTTGACCTGTACATGAGCGGCAAGTTGGAGGTGGACGCGCTGGTCAGCCGCACCTACCCGCTGGACGAAATCAACGTCGCCTACGACGCCTTGGCCCGCGGCGAGGTTGCCCGCAGCATCCTGGTGTACGATTAGCCCCGCCGGAAGAGCCGGGACAGGCAGCCACCGGACGGACTTCCTGAAGGAGAGCGGATGCCGCCGCATTTGATGGACGGCCTGACGCCGGAGCGGGCCAGCGAAATCTGCATGACCCAGTGCAGGGCCATGTGTTGCCGCGGCCCGCTCATCCTGGAACTGACTGACGATGAGGCGGACGGATTCCGGCGGCGTGCCATTGGCCTGGGTGCAGAGGTTGACCTTCACCTGTTGTCAGCAGGCGGATACGGGGTGCGTTTTACGGATTACTCCGGGGAATGCTGTCCGATGCTGGACCAGGAAACCTTCGCCTGCCGCATTTATCCGCATCGCCCGGAGCGGTGCCGCAGTTTTCCGGAGCAGTTGGTTCCGGGGTGCGCCATATCCGGCGGTTAACCGCAGCATCCGTGGAACGCGGTCGGAACAAAACAAGAACCATTGGCGCTCGGCCAACGGTGATACAGGGAGGATTCGTGGGAAAGGTAGGGGGGAATTGGTCGGGGCGGCCAGATTTGAACTGGCGGCCCCCTGCACCCCATGCAGGTGCGCTACCGGGCTGCGCCACGCCCCGACGCTAATAAGGATAGCACAGGTGGGGGCAGGCCGACAAGGGGTGGTACAGGAAATTTCGCTTGACACCTGTACTGCTATGTAATTATCGTGGTGTCTCAAGGGCACTCAGGGTTTTAACTGCCAATCTTCCCATCAGGATGGTTCGCCATGACCTACACCTTCAAGGTTTCGTTGCAAGAAGAAGAAGATGGGCGCTGGAGTGTGTGGATTGATTCTCTCCCTGGATGCGCCACATGGGGGTATACCAAGGAAGACGCGCTCCAATGTTTGCAGGAAGCGGCGAATTTATTTGTCGCAGATATGATCGACTGCGGAGAAGAAATCCCCATCGAGTCCGCTGAACTGTTGCAAGTAGTGGTTCCATGACCACTTCGGGGAGCTTGGTTTTCGCTCTCCGAAACACACCTGTCCGAGAACTAATTCGAGCGCTGGAACGAGATGGGTTTTCCTTCCGGCGCAGCAGTGGTTCGCACCGAGTGTACCGGCATACCGATGGCAGAAGGGTAGTCCTCAATTACCACCGGCACAACGAACCTCTTACACGCGGGACATTGGGTCAAGTCCTGAGTTGCACTCAATGGTCACAAGAGGATGCGAGGCGGTTGAACCTTATCAGCTGAGCGTCCCCGGGGCCCAACCACGAACGCGTGTCCGGTTTAACAGCCGGGCCTTCTTTCTGAACGGTCGCGGCGCTCCATACACCTTGTACGGATTTTCGCATCTGCATTGCAACTTTAACCAAGGGTACCTTTGGTTAGGTGTTACCATCCGGGTATCCTGTGGGAATTGAGAATTGAGGTCTTGCCCTGTTTCACACTGGCCACATTGGAAACCACAACCCCGAATATGGAGGAGCCTATGCCCGGGCCGTTAGCCGGTGTCAAGGTGGTCGAGTTCAGCGAGATTATCGCCGCTCCTTTTGCCGGTATGTTGTTGTCGGACATGGGCGCCGAGGTTATCAAGGTTGAACCCCCGTGGGGAGACCCCTGGCGGTTTGCCCAGCCCTTTTCCGAGACCGAGGGACGCCCATTCCTGGCGTACAACCGCGGCAAGCGGGACCTGACCCTGGACCTGACCACCCCCGAATCCTCCGGTGTGCTGCAACGGTTAATCCCCGAAACCGACGTGGTGCTGGTCAACTACCGCCCCGACGTGGCCGCCAAGCTGGGCGTTGACTATGAGACGCTGGCCCAGCTGAACCCCCGCCTCATCTACTGCGAGAACACCGCCTTTGGCCGGCAGGGGCCGGATGCCCACCGGCCCGGTTACGACGTGATGCTGCAAGCCATGTCGGGGTTGATGGCCGCCGAGGGGAAGTTGGAGGGCGGCGCGCTCCAGCATATCGTCTCCACACCCATGATTGACACCACCGCCGGGTTTTGCCTGGCCTGGTGCGTCTGCGCCGCGCTGTTCGCCAGGGAACGCACCGGACAGGGCCAGAAAATCGAGACCACCCTCCTGGGCACGGCACTGGCGCTGATGGGAATGCGGTTCTTTCAGGTGGAGGCCCTGGATGCGGAACGCCGCGCCGACACGCTGGAGTCGCTGGACGCCATGCGCGCGGCGGGGCTGCCCTTTCAGGATTTGCTGGATGTCTACCAGAGCCACCACCCGCAGCCGCCGGGGAACATCTATTACCGCACCTACCAGACCGCCGACGGGACCATCGCCGTGGGGTGCCTCAGCGACCCGCTGCGCCGCCGCCTGCTGGAAACGCTGGGACTGGAAGACATCCGGTTTAACCCGGAGTACGACCCGGCGACGCCGGAGGCGAAAGCCTTCGGCAGCAAGCTGACGCGGCAGGTGGAGGAACGTTTTCGGCAGCGCACAACGCAGGATTGGCTGGCGTTGCTGGAGAGCCGGGGTGTTCCCGCCGGACCGGTGCGGTTCGTTGAGGAACTGTACGATGACCCGCAGGTGCAGGCCAACGGGTTGGTGTCGGAACTGGAACACCCGGAGGCCGGGACGGTGCGCATGATCGGGCCGATGGCCCAATTCAGCGCCACGCCGCTGCAACCGCTGCCGCCGGCGGCGCTGGGACAGCACACCGATGAAATCCTGACCGAGTTGGGTTATTCATCCGATGAAATCCAGCAATGGCGAGAGAAGGGAATTGTCAGGTAGCAATGCCGGGCGTTCAGGGGTTCCAACGGGGAACAGTGAGATGGGGGCGGGCCATTGACCCGCCCCTTGGCTCGCTTGGGCTAACCGGCTATGCACTGTCTGGCAAGTTAGTCTTCCTTGAGAGCCGGGATTACCTTGGTGCCAAGCAGTTCGATGGAGCGCATCACGTCTTCGTGGGCCATGTTGCCCTCGTTGCCGTAAATCAGCAGGTAGCCGGGGGCAAGGTTTTCCCGGACGTAGCGGAGCTTCCGGATTACCGTCTCCGGGCTGCCGACGATGATGTTGTGGGCGTCCTGCAAATCCTCGTAGGACATCCGGCGTCCCATGGTGCCGGTGCCGATGAGGGGGCGGGACATCTTAATTCGCAGCGCCTCGCGGGACTGGTATCCCGGCGGGTCGTTGAACTCCACCGGCCCGCGGTTGCGGTGGTTCTCGGTCCAGAGGAAGGTGCGGCCAATCTCCTGGGCCTTTTCGTCGGTGTCCGCCACCAGGCAGCGCATCAGATAGCCGAAGTGCTGCGGGCCAGGCTCGAATCCCACCTCGTAGGCGGTCTCGAAGTAAATTTGCTTCAACTGCTTGGTCAGGTCCAGCAGCGACCCCAGGTTCATGTAGGGGTACTGGTGCTGGGCGGCCCAGATTACGCTTTCGGGGCTGCCGGTGCCTGGGAACCAGACGGGCGGATGGGGCTTCTGAATTGGCACCACCCAGGGGTTGACCATGCGGTGGGGGAAGTATCGGCCTTCCCACCGGAAGGGGCCGGGCTGGGTCCAGCACTTGACGATGAGGTCGTGGGCCTCCTCGAACCGGTCCCGGTTTTCGGTGGGGCTGATGCCGGCGTGCAGAGTCTCGACGGCGGTCCCGCGCACGAACCCGGAGATTATCCGGCCGCCGGATATGCAGTCCAGCATGGCGACTTCTTCGGCCATCTTCACCGGGTCGTTAACGGCGATGACGTTGCCGAGCATGGCAATCTTGGCCCGCTTGGTGACCTTGGCAATTACGGCGGCGTCCACATTGACCGACGGCTTCATACACCAGTAGGCGGAGTGGTGTTCGTTGGACATGATGCCGTCGAACCCGTTCTCATCGGCCCAGGCGTACTGGTCATGGTAGTTGTTATAAAGGACGTGGGCTTTCTCGGGGTCGAAGTTGACGTTGGGGAAGTGCATACGGCCCGACTCGTAAGGCTCCAAGTCGGACTCGGTAACGTGACCGTAGGGTTGTTCTGAGAACCAGAAGACTTCCGTCATGGGGCGCTCCTTCTTGTGTCTCGGGGCGCGGCGCAGGCAACTTGTCTCAACGCTGCGCTCTCTCGCACGGGGTTCCGGGTTGGGCTGGGTTAGCCGAGTTTGGACAGGAATCCGGTGACCGCGCTGGCGAACTCGGCGGGCTTTTCGATTGCGGGAGAATGTCCGCAATTTTCGATAATCTCCAGGGTGGAGCCGGATATGGCCTGGTTGAACAACGAAGCGCATTCCACCGGGATGATGGCGTCCTGCCGGCCCCAGACGATTAGCGTGGGAGTGGTGACTTTGCGCAGGTAGTGGGGCAGGCTGAGGTTGTGCAGGTAGGGCCGCCAGCACAGGCGGGAGGCCATCTCTGCGTTGGAGTGCTGCTCCACCTGCTCCTCCGGTGTCAGGTCACGGGTGTACTGGTCATAATTCTCAACCTGCGAGGGGTCGTAGAACCGCTGGGCCAGCCGGGTTTGAGAGGAGACCATAAAGATTTCCGCAATCTCGCCCTCTTCCGGCTTGATGCCGGCGGCGTCCACCAGAATGAGGGCCTTGAGATTGGCGTCGGACATGGCGGCCATCTCGGCGGAGACCCAACCGCCCATGGACGACCCCATGAGGATGTAGTTTTCCAGCCCCAGCGTTTGTACCAACTCCAGGTTGAAGTGACAAGCGTCGTTGATGGTGTAGAGCCAATCGGGCCGCTCGGTGCCGTTGAAGCCGGGCTGAGACGGGACGTAAACGGTGTAGCTGTGGGACAGTTCTTCGTGGTAGCGCTGCCAGCCGGAATTGCCGCCGGCGCCGTGCAGGAACAGTAGCGGCGGGCCGGAACCTCCGGAGAACATTTCGACCTCGGTGCCGGCAACGTTGATTGCCGTGCGGTTTCCGGTGGGCGTGGTGGTCATATTTCAACCCCGTTCAATGGTGGATTATATTGCTTCCGCCCCAGAACGGCACAACAGGAAAACGTTGCGCCCGGGAGGAGGCTGGCTTGATTTTGGTACAACATCCCAGCCTTGTCAAGCAAGCCTGCGGCCCAGGCAGGGTCTTTTAATTCTCGAAAGAATCCCCTCGCCCTCTGGGAGAGGGTTAGAGCCTGCCCCTGCGAAGGCCGGGGGTGAGGGTGTTCCGTCCAAGAGCAACCGCTGCCGGTGCGCGTGGGGTTCGCCCTCACCCCCGGCCCCTCTCCCGCGGGGAGAGGGGAGAATTAAAAGACCCTGGCGGCCCAGGGCAATCGCGTTTGGACGGGAATACGGGAGGGGGATTCCGGTGGACTCGGCAAGGCCAGAGCCTGGGACGAGCCATCGCAAAGCCCAGATTTGACCCCTGGAACGGCGGACGCGCTGGGAAAACACGACAAAAGGCGACATTTCGGGAGTTTTGAGCGTGAAGGGGCGTGGGTTTTTGTCGCCCTTTGTCCGGTCAATGTCCGGTTTTGTCGTGGAAACGTCGTGTTTTGTCCGGGTTTTGTCGCCTTTTGGCGCGGGGGTTCCTGGGGCAGGACCCGGGGGAAGGCGAGGCGGGTGGAAGCGGTCATTGTCCTCCGTGGTTGGTTGTGTACCGGACGACGGTTGAACTAAGGGTGTCAACCGTCGTGGATTCCGGTAACTGTTCAGACTTGGTGGGTCGAATTGGGCGAAAGCCGTTTGATAGCCGTCATCCTGAGCGTCAGCAACGGGGATTCGCCCCCAATTTTCGCCCTTCAGACCCTCGGATCCCCTCAAGTCTGAACAGTTACGGATTCCGTCCTAGATTAACGTTAATCAGGAGGCGCCGGCGGTGTCAATGGCGGGGTGTCAGCAGTGCATGAGGTTGGCTGAAGGCAGGCGAGTCGGGGAAGGGCATTACACCCGGATTCCGCTGCAAACAACTCGAATGCGACAGCCCAGCGTCCCCGGGATAGCCTTGCGCTTCCCCCCGGGGCAAACCCGCAAGCCGTTTTGGCCAAGGGCGTGGGCAAAGTCTATTTGACGTTTCGATCAGGAAGTCCCTTTGCGATGTTCCGCACTCATCCCCTTTATTATGAAAATGTATCTTGGAATGCTGCTCATATTTCCCGCGAAAGCGGGAATCCACGCGCTCCCGCCGAAGGAACGTTGGCCTATCCTGAGATGCTCTGGATTCCAGCTTTCGCAGGAAAGACGAGTTTTCATCCCCATAACATGGCCTATTTTCATAGTAAAGACGATACTCTGTCCGATGAAACTCACGACTTTGGACATGCCCTGCGTTTTGGCCCGTTCCGCCTTGACAGGGGGCGGGGCGAGTTAATAGTATAGGTGGCACCTCTTGGGGATTAGTCCAGCGGTAGGACGCCTGACTCTGGATCAGGAAGCCCCAGTTCGAACCTGGGATCCCCAGCCACCACTTCCCACACTGCTACCCTTCTCCATTGCAGACTGTTTGAAAACCCCACACGTTGGGGTTGGACTTCATTTAATTCGCTCGTCAATTCGCTTGTCCAATCAATCCGGTTAATCGGTTCGGCGTGACAGCATCAGCCTGCGCCGGACGGCTGGGGCAACGGCCGCAGAACTGTCACGACACTAACGTTGGACCGGACCCCATCCCGGCGCCTGCCCGGCGAGAAGGACCACCCCGGGGATGATTTCCGGGGTGGTCTTGTTTGTGGCGACGATGTGGATGGTCAAGTCAACAGGGGCGCGGGTTGGCATACGCGCTTTATCGGCTGGCTGCTGCCGAGTGAATTCGCGCCGCCTCGCCGGCCAAGTTGGCGAACTCCACCACGTCGGTATCCTGGGGCAGCAGGCCCATGACCCGGCGGGCCTCGGCGGAAACGGCGTCCAGGCTGCTTTCCTGGGCCCAGTAGCTTTCCCGCAGAATCTCGGCGTACTCGGCCACCACCGCGTCCAACTGGAAGGTGGCGGATGCTTCTCGGAAGTCCGTCGCCAGGCCGCTCCGGTCGAAGGTGTGGTTGACCTCGCTGACTGCGCCGGTGTCCGGGTCTTCGTGCCGCAGGTAAACCGTGGCCAACGTGCCTTCGGCATCTTCCTGCAGCTTGATTTCGTAGAGGGCGGTTACGCTGTGGCCCGCGCCGACTTCGCCGGCGTCCACGGTGTCATCCCGGAACTGGCCGTCGGCGACGGCCCGGTTCTCGTATCCCAGCAGGCGGCAGCTGCGGACGACTTCGGGGTTGAAGTCCACCTGGACCTTGGTGTCTTTGGCGATGTTCTGGAGGGTGCCTGCCAGGTCGTTCACGAACACGCGGCGGGCCTCGGTGAGGGAGTCAACGCAGTAGCAGGCGCCGTTGCCGTCGTTGGCCAACTGTTCCATGAGGATGTCGTTGAAGTTGCCCATGCCGAACCCGACGGCGGTGAGGGTCACGCCGTCGTCCACCTCGTCCTTAATCTGGTACAGGATGGAGTCGGCGCCGGTGAGACGGGTGGCTGCTGGGTTGGCTGCCTTCTTCCTGCTCATCGCCGGCGCCGCTGCCGGGGGTGTGGCGTGGAATTCGCCGGACACCACGGTTTATCCGGTGGAGGACGCAGGGGAGTCGCTGATTGTGATGGCGCCCTTTGTTAACTACACCGCCGGGGGGCAGGGGGTCAACGTGGTGGGGCGGCTGCGGGCCGGGATTGATAAAGAGGTGCGGGAAGCGGGGCCTAACTGCCGTCCGTACCGTCGAGTGGCCCAAGGTGATTGACGGGGAACCGGCCACGGAAGAGGCCAGCCAACGTTCGGGCGCGGCGCTGGTCGTCTGGGGCGAGTACGACAGCGGCCGGGTCATCGCCCGGTTCACCGTTTCCGGCGGCGGTTCGTCGCCCCGCGCCCAGCAGGTCGTGGACATTGCGTCCTCTCCGGCGGAGCTTCCCACCACCATCAACATCGGACTCATTGGCGAGGTGCGCCACGTTGCGCTGCTGACCCTGGGGCAGTTGTACCTGGAGCAGCAGGAATTCGACCAAGCCAAGGCGGTGTTGATTCGGGCCATGGACCCGCCGCCGTCGGAAGCGGGGGCGCTGGCCAACCTGCGCTTCCTCCTCGGGAGCGCCTACATGGGCGGGGACCTGGCCGACTTCGACGAGGCCATCTGGCTGTTTACCCAGGTGTTGGCGGTGGAGCCGCAATCGGCCGAGTCGCTGAACAGACGGGCGCTGGCCTACCTGGACCGGGGCCGCCCGGGAGATACGAACCGGGCGGTGGACGACCTGACCCGCGCGGCGTCAATCAAGCCCGGCCGGGCCGCCACCGGCCTGAACCTGGCCGTCGCCTACGCCGAGCGGGCCGGGCTGGGAGACGTGGAACAGGCGCTGGCGGCGCTGGATGCTGCGCTGGAGGCCGAACCCGAGTACGCCGGCGCGCTGGTCAACCGGGCCGGCATATACATCGCGCGGGGCGACGAGGGAGACTTGGAATTGGCCTTCAATGACTTGGAGCAGGCCCTGGAGTCCGACCCCGGACTGGCCGAGGCGTACATCAACCGGGCCAATGCCTACCTGTCCCGACGCTCCGCCGGCGACCTGGAACAGGCGGTGGCGGAGTTGACCCGCGCCATCCAGCTTTCGTCCGACTCCGCGGCGGCGAACTTCAACCGGGGCCTGGTCTATTCGGAGTTGGCAAACTGGAACAAGTCCATGAACGACCTGCGCCGCGCCCAGCAGTTGAAGCCGCTGTACCCGGTGTACAACCGCACCCTTTGCTTGCAATGGGCCGTGTTGGGCAGTCCGGGCGATGCTCTGCCCTACTGCGGCCTGTCGGTGGAACAGGAACCGGAAGGGCTGTCCCGCGACAGCAGGGGGATCGTCAACGCCCTGTTGGGCCACCGCCGCCGGCAGGCCATTGACGACTTTGAGGCTTTCCTGGCCTGGGCGGATGCGGCGGACGAACCCGGCTGCCGCAGTCGGTACGGCTCCAGCCGGAGGGTCTGGATTGCATTGCTCAAGGCGGGAAACAACCCCATCAACGCCGCAACCCTGCAAGAACAGCGCCCCAGCCCGGTCCTGCCGGGGGACGCGCCGTGCTAGGTTCTGCCCTTCGAGACCATCAGGACAAACGGGGGCAGCCGGCGCAGGACGGAAGGAGGCTGGGGCTGATGGAAAATGAAGGCCACCCCGGGGAAGATTCCCCGGGGTGGCCTGTTGTGTGCAGCCGGTCAGGGGTGGCTTACTTGAACCACATGGTGCTGACGCGGATGCGGGGGTCGTAGCGCGGGGTCCATTCCAGGTCTTCGGCCAGCCCGTAGACAGCCTGAACGTGGAAGAAGGGGATGAACCAGTATTCATCGTGGGCAATCTGCGCAATCTCTTCCATGCGCTCGCGGCGCAGGTCTCCCAGCGGTGTTTCCTGGGCGACCTGAATCTTCTCTTCCAGGTCAGGGTAGCAGACCCGGCTGTTTACGTTGAAGCAGCTGAGGCGCAGGGTGCCCTGCCGGGCAAAGTCCAACTGCTCGTTGGAAGTGGCCGTCTCGTAGTAGTGGGTGGTTGCGTTGATGGGGGGAGCCGGACCCCTTTCGGCGCAGTCCATGGCCTCGGCGTAGCCCGGTTCCTGGTTGAACTTGCCGCAGCCGGCGCGCCGGTGGTTGGTGGCCTGGGCGTTCTCCAGGACCTGGACGCTGGCTGTCACGCCGACTTCCTTCCAGTATCCGATCACTGCCTCGTGCAGCTCAATGTCGCGGTAAACGCGGCCGCTGCGAGTGTGGATGCGGATTTCGTTCTCCGTGTCGTACCCGGCCTGTGCCAGCAATTCGCGGGACAGTGTGGGATTGTATTCGTAAGGCGCCGAGTTTTGCTCGTTGATGCCCAGGGTGCCCGGCTGGGAGATGTTGCCGAAACACTCGTTGCGGCCGTCATACAGGGACTCAACGATGGCCTGGCAGTCAATGGCGTGGGCCAGAGCCATTCGGACTTCCTTCTTCTTGAGTTCCGGGTGCCAGATGTTGTCGGCAACCAAGGTGTAGATTTCGTTGGTGCCGGCCTGAACTGCCTTGGGGACTTCCGTAGCGTTCTCGAAGCCGATGTTGTCGGCCCAGTCCGCTTCTCCGGTCTTGACCGCGGCGGCGCGCACGAGGGCTTCCGTCCGCCAAATCTGCCGGACGTTGGCGATGGATGGATAGTTGGTGGCGAACACACCGGGCTTGGGCTGGTAGTCCTCAAAGGCTTCGACCCTAATGTCGACGCCCGAATTCCAACTGACGAACCGGTACGGGCCGTTGCTGACCACGGTCCTGGCCCTATCCTCGTCGGACGCGGAGGCGTACCACTCGGGGGCCGCGAACTTGTCGAACATTCCCTGCCGGGGGAAGATGGGGCAGGCCCGGGTTTCGCGGGTGGCGGTCTGGCAAAGCACGTCTATGGTCAGGTCGTCGACAACCTCACCCTCAATGAAGCTGTGCTGGCTGAACCCACCGCCGTTGACGCCGGTGCCGTTGAGGTCGAGGCCGAATTTGGCGGCGGCGGCGTTCCACGGCTCGCCGTTGTGGAAGATGATGCCGGGGCGCAGGAAGAACCGCCAGCGGTCCGGCGACACCTGCTCCCAGCGGTCGATTCCGGTGAGGCCCTGTACCTCAAAGGTGGTGCCGTCAATCCAGGTGAAGGGGTCAACAGTGAGTTCCTGGCAGACCAGGTGGTCGATGTTGCCGCTGCACTCGTCGCTGTGGATATCCATGTTCACCGGCTCGCCGGAGGTGACCACGGTGATGGAGTCGCGGCTGGAAACGACCGCCGGCTCGGTGGCAACGGGTTCAGGCATGGCGGTGGGCGCCGCCTCGGCGGAACCCGGGGAAGCGTCCGGCATGGCCATTCCGGTGGGGGTGGGCTCGGCAATAGCAACCGTTGCGGTGGGTTGGGGCGACTGGGTGACCGGCGGGGCGGTGGTGGCCGATGGGCTGCCGCAGGCAATGATGATTGTCGCCAGCAGGGCGGCCAGTCCGATCAACAGGACGGCGCCTCTGGTTGTACCTGGGTTTGAACTTTGCATCAAGACATCTCCGTGTGAAATTTGGGCCGCTAGAGGGGAAGAATAGGACAGAAATTCGCGGGGCGGTCACCTCCTTGCTCGGCGATAGTAGTGGAGAATGTAATATAACCCAGTTGGTTTGTCAAACTAAGACCAAATAATTCGTAACATGATAATCATTATTCGCAACGCACCGGGAGCTTGCGAATTTCCCCGCCGTCCCGTCAGACAGGCATAGCATAAGCGGCGCCAGGGGCGTTAAAGGGAAAAGATGAGGCCCCGGGGAACCTTCCCCGGGGCCTCCGGTTAGCCGCACTTGCCCGACGATGCAGGTTACTGGGTAAACTTCATGGTGTTGGCCCGAAGCCGGGGTGCATACAGGGGTTCCCAGTCCAGATTGGCGCTCATCCCGTAGACCAATTGGACCTCCAACAACGGCATGAATACATGCTCATCGTGGACGAAGTTGGCAATCTCAACGGACCTCTGCTCCCGAAGGTCTCCAATGGGGGTAGCCGATGCGACTTGCATCTTTTCCCACATTTCCGGGAAGCAGGCCTTGGAACTGGTGTGCAGGCAGCCCATTCTACCGTAGAGACGCACCAGGACGTCCAACTGCTCAGTGGAGGTTGCCACGGTGTTGGTGTGGGACGTGGTGAATGCCGGACCCGGCGGCTCCCGCTCTGCGCAGTCCCAGACACCGATGTAGGTGGGGTCGTCCTTGAACCTGCCACAGCCGGAACTGGTAAGTTCCTTGAGTCTGGTGCGCTCCACCAATTGGAACTCGGCGTTTACACCAACTTCCTGCCAGTACTGGATCACTGCTTCCTGGAACTCCAGATCCCGGCAGCAGTTTCCTGGCCGGCTGTAAATGAGAATCTTGTTGTCCCGGTCGTAGTTGGCCTGTTGCAATAGCTCCCGGGCTCTCTCAGGGTCATAGGCGTAGGGCTCGGAATTTTCCGGAGTCAGGCCCGCTGAGCCCGAGGGGGATATGGCTCCCCAACAGGGAATACCCTCCAGCAAGGCATCAGTGATGGCCTGACAGTCAATGGCAAGATTCAGGGCTTCGCGGACCTCCTTCTTTTTGAGTTCCGGATGCCACATGATGTCCGGTATCAGGGCGTAGACCTCGGTGGTGCCGGACTGCTTCCACTTGGGGACAACAGGCTTGTTCTCGAAACCGATGTCAGCCGCCCAATCCGCTTCCCCGGTCTCAACCATGGCGGTGCGTACCAACGGCTCGTTTCTCCAAGTGTTGGTCAAGTGCTTAATGTGTGGGGCCTGCCCGTCTACGATGGATGCGTCAGGATTGGGGACGTAGTCCTCGTAGATTTCCATGGTTATATCAATGCCTGGCCGCCACTCGATGAAACGGTAAGGGCCAATGCCGTAGACATGGCGGGATGACTCGTCCTTGGTTACGGTTGAATACCACTCCGGAGCTTGGAAGCGGTTGAAAATCATGCCCCGGGGCAGGTTGGGACAATCAACGTCGCAGACCACCCGAACCACGTAATCGCTGATAACTTCACCAGTGATGGGGCCGTGGTTGCCGTAACTCTGGGACGAATTGTTCACGTCTCCGTTCTGGTCAATGCCAGCTTTGGCGGTTATGGCATTCCAGGGTTCGCCGTTGTGGAACTTCACGCCCTGCCGCAGTGTGAAGTCCCAGTTCCGGCTGTCTACCTGTTGCCATCCTTCTACTCCGGACAGCGTTACTACCTCGAAGCTGTCGCTGGTAATCCAGGTCATGGGTTCGTTGACGATTTCGTTGCACACCGCCGTGTCCAGCGTGGCGTTGCAGGTGGGGTTCCAAGGGTCAACACTGCCTGGTTCAGCGGCCATAACGATGGTAATGCTGTCCTTGGCTCTGGTGGATTCGGCGGGGCCGGCCACGGCTTCGGGCTGCGGCACCGGCGTGGATTCGGCCATGACCGGGGCGGGCGCCGCCGGTTCCGACACCGGGGCAGCGGCGGAACCGCAAGCCACCAACGCGAGAGTGAAGAACAGGGCGAGCGCCAAGGGCCAGTTGACGGTTCGGAAAAGCGTAGGGGTTTTACCTTTCATGCCATATCTCCTCGATATTTAGTACGGTTTCCGTTACGGATACGCCGGGTTAACAATCCAATTATGCTTCATTCATGGATTGATAATTGCAACACTTTATAGGCCATAGCCAAAGGGTTGTCAAGCAAACCGGGCCGAAGAAATCTTTTCAGACCCCCGCGCCGGACGGATTGAATGGGGTTATCAGGACGCCTATTGGAGAGCCCCGGGCCGAACGAGTTTTGCAGGCTTAGTGGAAACGAAAAGGCCCCGGGGAATCTTCCCCGGGGCCTCCGGTTAGCCGCACTTGCCCGACGATGCGGGTTACTGGGTGAACTTCATGGTGTTGGCCCGAACCCGGGGTGCATACAGGGGTTCCCAATCCAGGTTCTCGGACAGACCGTAAACCACCTGCACCTCGATGAAGGGTATGAATATGTATTCGTCGTAGGCGAAATCGAAGATCTCAACCATTCGCTGGGTACGCAGGTCGCCCACAGGGGTCGCCACCGCCACCATGACCTTCTCCCAAACATCCGGGAAACAGGCACGAGTGCTGGTGCTCATGCAGCCGACCCGGCGATTGGCCTGTACCTGACCGTCCAGCATCTCGTTGGAGGTGGCCGTAACCAGAACGTGAGAGGAAGCGAAAGAGGGGCCTGGAGGGTCGCGCTGGGCGCAGTCCCAGACGCCAATATAACCCGGCTCCTTCGCGAATTGGCCGCAACCGGCGAGTTGGATTTCTCTGGAGCGATTATATTCCAGGAGCTGAAACTCGGCGTTGACGCCCACTTCCGCCCAGTACTGGATGACCGCTTCCTGAAACTCCTCGTTCCGGCAGCAATTGCCGCTGCGGCTGTAAATGGTTATTTTGTTGTTCGAGTCGTAGTTAGCCTCCTCAAGGAGCTCCCTGGCCCGGGCCGGGTCGTAGGGATAGGGCGCCGAGTTCCTTTCAGTCACCCCAACCGTTCCGGGGGGATTTATATTCCCCCAGCAGGGCAGCCCCTCCAGCAGGGCGTCGGTGATCGCCTGGCAGTCGATGGCCAGGTTGAGGGCTTCCCGCACCTTCTTCTTTTTCAACTCCGGGTGCCACATGCCATCCGGAATCAGCGCGAAAACCTCGCTGGTGCTGGATTGCCTCCATTTCGGCACATTCTTTTTGTTCTCGAAACCGATGTCAGCCGCCCAATCGGCTTCCCCGGTGCGGACCATCGCAGCCCGGACCAGCTCCTCACCCCGCCACACGTTGGTCAGGTTCTTGATGTTGGGCGCCTGGCCGTCCACGACAGAACTGTCGGGATTGGGAACATAGTCCTCATAGATTTCCATCTGGATGTCGATGTCGGGCCGCCATTCGACCAGCTTGTAGGGGCCGATGCCGTAGATCTGGCGATTCCGTTCTTCCTCGGATGCTGAAGCGTACCATCCGGGGGCCTGGAAGCGGCCAAATATCATGCCGCGGGACAGGACGGGACACTCGTCCTGGCACACCACCTGGACGGTGTGTTCGTCCACAACCTCGCCATGAATGGAGCCGTGGTAGCTGTAGCTTGATGAGGCGTTGTCAACGTTGCCGTTCTGGTCGATGCCCGCCTTGGCGCTCTCGGCGTTCCACGGCTCGCCATTGTGGAACTTGACCCCCTGGCGCAGTTTGAACTGCCAATTATTGGCGTCGATCTGCTTCCAGCTATCGACCCCGGAAAGGGTTACCACCTCGAAGGTATCGCTGGTAATCCAGGTCAGGGGCTCATTTATGATCGTGTCGCACACGGCGGTATAGATTACGGCGGTGCAACTGGTGCCCCACGGGTCCATGCTGCCCGGCTGCTCGGGCATGACAAAGGTCAGGTTGTCTTTGGCGCTCATAGCCGTATCCGGTGGGGGCTTTTCCTGGGGCTGGGGCGTGGGGGGCGTCGCCTGGGTGGTTTGTTGCTGGGTTGGGGCCTGCTCCTGGGCTGGGGCCGTGGCTTGCTCCTGATTCCCCGGCGCAGCCGCCGAGCCGCAGGCCGCCAGCGCGAGAGTGAAGAACAGGGCGAGCGCCAGGGGCCAGTTGATGATTCGGAAAAGCGTAGGGGTTTTACCTTTCATGCCATACCTCCTTGATATTTAGTACGGTTTCCGTTACGGATACGCCGGGTTAACAATCCAAATTATGCTCCATTCATGGATTGATAATTGCAACACGTTATAGGCCATAGCCAAAGGGTTGTCAAGCAAACTGGGCCGAAGAAATCTTTTCAGACCCCCGCGCCGGACGGATTGAATGGGGTTATCAGGACGCCCATTGGAGAGCCCCGGGCCGAACGAGTTTTGCAGGCTTACAGGCTTAGTGGAAACGAAAAGGCCCCGGGGAACCTTCCCCGGGGCCTCCGGTTGGCCGCACTTGCCCGACGATGCAGGTTACTGGGTGAACTTCATGGTGTTGACCCGCAGCCTGGGGGCGTACAGGGGTTCCCAGTCCAGGTTGGCGGACATGCCGTACACCAACTGGACTTCGACGAACGGGATGAAGATATGCTCGTCGTGGATGAAGTCGGCGATTTCAGCCATCCGCTCCTGCCGCAGTTCCCCCGGCGGGGTGGACTTGGCTACAAGGAACTTTTCCCAAATGTCCGGGTAGCAGGCGAAGGAACTGGTGTGCAGGCAGCCCACCCGCCGATTCGCCTGGACTTCGGTGTCCAACATCTCGTTGGAGGTAGCGGTGGTAGTGGTGTGGGATGTGTTGAAGTTGGGTCCCGGCGGCTCGCGCTGGGCGCAGTCCCAAATGCCGATGTAGTTGTCGGCATCCTTGAACCGGCCGCAGCCGGAGCTGGTGATTTCCTTGCTCCGGGTACGTTCCACAATCTGGAGTTCCGCGTTAATTCCAACCTCCTTGAGGTAACTGAGCACGGCTTCCTGGAACTCCGGGTCCCGGCAGCAGCGGCCGGAACGGGTATAAATGATTATCTTGTTGTTCTGGTCGTAGCCGGCCTCTGCCAGCAACTCCTTGGCCCGCTCCGGGTCATAGGGGTAGGGCGCCGAGTTGCGCTCGGTCAAGCCGACAGTGCCCGAGGGGGATATGTTGCCCCAGCAGGGAATCCCGTCCAGCAGGGCATCGGTGATGGTCTGGCAGTCAATGGCCAGGTTGATGGCCTCCCGCACCTGCTGCTTTTTCAGTTCCGGGTGCCACATGGTGTCGGGAATCAGGGCGTAGACCTCGCTGGTGCCGGACTGCCGGAATTGGGGCACCTGGTCTTTCTTGTCGAAGCCGATGTCGGCGGCCCATTCCGCTTCCCCTGCCTGAATCATGGAAGCGCGTACTATCTCTTCTCCCCGCCACACGTTGGTCAGGTACTTGATGTTGGCTGGCTGGCCGTCCACGATAGACGCGTCGGGGTTGGGCACGTAGTCTTCGTAGGCTTCCATTTGAATGTCGATGCCCGGACGCCATTCAATCAACTTGTACGGGCCGATGCCGATGACGGTGCGGCCCCGGTCGGTGGTGCTGGCCGAGGCGTACCACTCCGGCGCTTGCATCCGGCTGAAAATCATGCCCCGGGGCAGAATCGGACAATCGGTCTCGCAGTCCACCTGCACGGTCAGATCATCCACCACCGTGCCGGCGATGGGGCCGTGGTAAGTGTAGCTCTGGGAAGAGTTGTTGACGTCGCCGTTCTGGTCGACGGCGGCTTTGGCGGCGGCGGCATTCCAGGGTTCGCCGTTGTGGAACTTGACGCCGGAGCGCAGAGTGAAACGCCAAGAATCGGCGTCAACCTGCTCCCAGCTTTCAATACCGGACAAGGGCACCACCTCGAAATCGCCGCTGGTAATCCAGGTGAAGGGTTCGTTGACGATTTCGTTACAGACCGCCGTGTCCAGCGTGGCGTTGCAGTTGGGGTCCCAGGGGTCAACGCTGCCTGGTTCAGCAGCCATAACGATGGTAATGCTGTCCTTGGCGCTGGTGGATTCGGCTGGGGCGGCCACGGCTTCGGGCTGCGGCACCGGCGTGGATTCGGCCACGACCGGTGCGGGCGCCGCCGGTTCCGACACCGGCGCAGCCGCCGAGCCGCAGGCCACCAGTGCTAGAGTGAAGAACAGGGCGAGCGCCAGGGGCCAGTTGATGATTCCGAAAAGCGTCGGGGTTTTACCTCTCATGCCATATCTCCTCGATATTTAGTACGGGTTCCGTCACAGATATGCCGGGTTAACAATCCAATTATGCTCCATTCATGGATTGATAATTGCAACACGTTATAGGCCATAGCCAAAGGGTTGTCAAGCAAACCGGGCCGAAGAAATCTTTTCAGACCCTCGCGCCGGACGGATTGAATGGGGTTATCAGGACGCCTATTGGAGAGCCCCGGGCCGAACGAGTTTTGCAGGCTTAGTGGAAACGAAAAGGCCCCGGGGAATCCTCCCCGGGGCGCTTCGAATGCCGGATTGCCGGGCCGGGTTTACTGGCTGAAGTACATGGTGTTGGCCCGGATGCGCGGTGCATAGTGGGGTTCCCATTCCAGGTTGGCGGACAAGCCGTAAATCTGCACTATCTGGAAGTTGGGGTAGAAGTAGAACTCGTCATGCACCCGGTTGGCGATGGCTTCCAGCCTTTGCCGCCGCAGGTCGCCCGTGGGCGTCGCGTTGGCCTCGGCGATCATCTCCTGCAGATCCTCGAAGCACACCCCGCTGCTGCGGCTGTAGCAACTGTTGCGGAGGACAGCCTGCCGGGAGTAGTCCAGCGACTCGGTGGAGGTGGCCGATTCTACGATGTGCTGGGAAGCATATTGCGGGGGGCCAGGGCCAAGGTTGCGGCACTTCTCGTGCAGGTCTTCGCCGGGGGCGTTTTCAAAGTCTTCCCGGGTGCGTTGGTGACCGCAGTTGGACCTCTGTATCTTGGAACGGACGGAGGAGTCAATGACGTTCAAGTCGGCGTTGATGCCAACCTCACTCCAGAAAGTTACGATGGCCTCAGCGTATTCCACGTCCTTGGGAACGCGCTGCGACCTCATGTACAGTTTAATCTCATTTTCGGGATCGTAGTTGGCCTGGGCCAGCAGTTCCCGTGACCGCTCCGGGTCGTAGGGATACGGGGCAGAGTTTTCGGGGGTGATGCCGACCGTGCCGGTCTGGGCAAGGTTGGTGTGGCAAGACAGCAGGCTGTCAAAGATTTGCTCCATCAGCGTAGGGCAGTCGATAGCCAGGGCCAGGGCTTCTCTGACATCGCGCTTGCGAAGTTCAGGATGATGCACCGTATCTATGGTGTAGATGTAGACTTCGTTGTTAGTGCCGGACTTGAACTTGGGGACGCGCTGCCGGTCTTCCAACGAAATCTCGGCCCAGTCGGCTTCCCCAGTCTCCACCATTGAAGCCCGCACCAGCGGCTCGTTGCGCCACTGCTGGATAACGGTCTTGATGGTGGGGGAGCGGGAGTAAACGGTGCTGGGGTTGGGGTTGTAGTCCTCGTTGGCCTCGAGCTCAACTTCCCGTCCCGACCGCCATTCGACGATTTTGTAAGGGCCAAGTCCAACAGAGAATCGTTCGATCTCGTCCTCAGAGGCTTGCTCGAACCAGCCCACGTCCTGGAACTTGGTGAAGATGGTGGTTCGGGGCAGGATGGGGCAGGCCTTGCCGCATACCACGTCGAGAGTGTAGTCGTCCACGACTTCGCCGCCGATGACGCCGTGGAAGCTGAAGTCGTTGGAGTTGTGGTGGCCGCTGGTTTCTTCGTCACCGAAGAAGTCAATCCAGAACTTGGCCTGGGTGGCGTTCCAGGGAGCGCCGTTGTGGAAAGTGACGCCCTGGCGGAGGTTGAACCGCCAGCGATCAGGCTCCAACTGCTCCCAGCCTTCAATGCCGGTGAGGCCGACTACCTGGAAGTCGTTGAGGTCGTCAATCCAGGTCAGGGGATCGCTGACCATGTCGTCGCAGATGGTGTTCTGGATGTTGCCGCCGCAGTTGGCTGAGGCGGCGCCGATGGTGGTGGGTTCTTCGCCGGTTATGATGACAACCGTGTCTTTGGCGCTGACCGCCGGCTCAGGGGGCGGCTGGGTGGGCTGGGGCATTGCGGTCGGGGCGGACCCGGAGCCGCCGCCGGTGGCCGGCGCGGGCGCGGCGGTGGCCGGTATGGCCAGGGCCGTCGGTTGGGCTATCTGAGGCGGGACGGTGGGCGCGGATGAACCGGAGTCGCCGACGGCGCCGGTATCCTCGGAAGAGGAGGACGTGCCGCAGGCCGCGATTAAGCCCACAAGCAGGATGCCCAGCCCCAAGGCCCAGACAGAGTTGAGTTTTCGCCTGATTCTGGTATTCGTTGACATTAGTTAAACTGCCCTCTCAGAGGTTGCGAATAACGTTAAACCGTTACGAATTACGATGCAATGTTGATATTATTAACCCTCCTGAAAGCGGGATTGGGTATTTATAAGTGATAGGGGATATGTTGTCAATAGTGTGGATTATCTATAATTTGTAAGGTTATATGAATCGCAGTGCCACATGATATTTCGATAACCGGCGGATTACCGTCGGCAACAGGGATTTACCCCCACTTCCCGGCAATACGACGCTCGGATCCCCACGTTTGAACGGTCACGATTTTCCGTCCTGGAGTTGCCGCAGCCGAAAAATTCCTTCAGGGGTCCAGTAAGAACGGGGGATTGGTTCCAGGGTGGATGGGAAATGAAAAGCGCCCCGCGTTATGCGGGGCGCTGCCGATGCCGTGGTTGGTTTCGACGGCCTACTCTGTGAAGTACATGGTGTTGGCCCGGATGCGCGGGGCGTAGGTGGGTTCCCACTCCAGGTCTTCGGCCAGAGCGTAGACCGAAACCACCTGGAAGCCCTGCACAAAGTGGAAGTTGTCATGCACCCGGTCGGCGATGACCTCCATTCGCTGCCGGCGCAGGTCGCCGGTGGGCGTGGCGTTGGCCGCCTCGATCATGTCCTGCAAGTCCTGGTAGCAGATGCCGCTGCTGCGGCTGAAGCAGCTGTTCCGCAAAACGGCCTGGCGGGAGAAGTCCAGCGACTCGGTGGAGGTGGGGCCGCCGCTGATTTGCATGGAAGCGAAGTTCGGCGGTCCAGGCCCCAGGGTGGCGCACTTGGCATGGAGGTCGTCGCCAATGGCGGCGGCAAACTCTTCGCGGGTGCGCTGGTGGCCGCAGTTGGAGCGGCTCGCATCGCTGTACACGCTGGACTCAGCCACGTTCAACTCAGCGTTGATTCCGGCTTCCCTCCAGGAGCTGACCAAGGCTTCGCCAAATTCCGTGTCCTTGGGAACCCGGTTAGAGCGCATGGTCAGCACTATTTTGTGCTCCGGGTCATAGCTGGCCTGCGCCAGCAGCTCCTTGCCCCGCTCCAGATTGTAGGGATGGGGAGCGGAGTTGTACTCGGTAATTCCCACGGTGCCGGGCTGGGCAATGTTGGCGTAGCAGTTCACCAGGCCGTCGAAAATCTGCTCTAGGATGGTCTGGCAGTCCGCCGAGATATTCAGCGCTTCCCGTACCTCAATTTTGCGCAGTTCCGGGTCATGCACGGTGTCCATGGAAAAGCGGAAGACCTCGTTGTTGGTGGCCGACTTCCACTTGGGCACCCGGTCCCGGTCGTCCAGGGAAATCTCGGCCCAATCGGCTTCTCCGGTCTCTATCATGGAAGCCCGCACCAGCGGCTCATTGCGCCACTGCTGAATGACCGTGGTTATGATGGGAGCGCGGGAGAAGACGGTGCTCGGGTTGGGGTTGTAGTCTTCATAGGCTTCCAGCTCGATTTCCAGCCCGGACCGCCATTCCACGATGCGGTAGGGTCCCAGGCCGACGGTGAACCGCTCGATGTCTTCTTCTGCGGCTTGCTCGAACCAGCCCACGTCCTGGAACTTGGTGAAGATGGTGGTTCGGGGCAGGATGGGGCAGGCCTTGCCGCATACCACGTCGAGAGTGTAGTCGTCCACGACTTCGCCGCCGATGACGCCGTGGAAGCTGAAGTCGTTGGAGTTGTGGTGGCCGCTGGTTTCTTCGTCACCGAAGAAGTCAATCCAGAACTTGGCCTGGGTGGCGTTCCAGGGAGCGCCGTTGTGGAAAGTGACGCCCTGGCGGAGGTTGAACCGCCAGCGGTTGGCTTCCAGTTGCTCCCAGCTTTCGATGCCGGTCAGCCCCACCACCTGAAAGTCCTGCTGGTCGTCGATCCAGGTCAGGGGGTCACTGGCCATGTCGTCGCAGATGGTGTTCTGGATGTTGCCGCCGCAGTTGGCGCTGGCCGCGCCGACGGTGGTGGGTTCCTCGTTGGTGACGAAAATCACCTTGTCCCTGGCGCTGACCACCTCCTCAGGGGCGACGGTGGGGACAGGAGTTGGCGCCGGGGCGGCCGGATCAGCCGTGCCGGACTGGGATGGAGTAGTGGGCGCGGCGGTTGCCGGAATGGCCAGTGCCTCCGGTTTGGCCAACTGCGGGGTTGCGGTGGGTGATGCGGCAGCGGCGCCTTCCGACTCTCCGGCCGGTGAGGATGTCCCGCAGGCCGCGATTAGCGCTGCGCACAGTACAGCCAAGCCGACCCACGCCCAGAGGGACCACGTTTTCGTTGCCAGGTTGGTCAAAATCATGCAGCCTCCTCGGTAAAGGATTACTGTTTCAGCAACCGATTGAATGTAATAAGCATTTCTTGCTTAGACAACCTGAGCTTGTTGTTATCATTAGCTCCAAGACTTACGGAACATTAGTAGAATTGCGCCGGTTTGTCAATATGCGTCACAGATGTCCAAGACATTTCCGTTGGGAAACCGGCGCGCCGGAAAGACAGGCCAATGATGGAACCCTTGGAGAACCTCGGTACGAACGGGGGATTCGATTGAACGGGGCCGGAGTTGGTGCAGGCGGGAATAAGAAAAGCGCCCCCAGAATTCTGGAGGCGCTGAGCGGGTTGCCTTGGAGGGCGGGCGGTTATTTACTGAACCGCATGGTGTTGCCCCGGAGACGGGGAGCGTAGTAGGCTTCCCATTCCATATCTTCGGACAGGCCGTAAACGTAGACTACTTCAAAGTAGGGAATGAAGAAGACTTCGTCGTAGGCAAACTGGGCGAGTTCCTCCATAGCAGCCATCCGCTCCGGGCCCTCGGGAAGGGCATTGGCTATGAGCTTGCGTTCTTCAAAGTCAGCAATGCAGACCCGGCTGCTCCGGCTAAAGCAGCTCAGGCGGGAGTTGTTGAACCGCTGCATGTCCAGAATCTCGTTGGAGGTCGCTATCTCGTAGGCGTGGGATGACAGGAAGTAGTCTCCCGGCGGTTCCCGGTCACCGCAGTCCATGAGCTCGCGGTAGTTCGGCTCGTTGATGAACTTGCCGCAGCCGGAGGACTGGACCTCCCTGGCCTTGGCCAAGTCGCTCCACGAGTTCAGTTTGGCGTTGACGCCGACATCGCGCCAGAAGGTGATGGTTGACTCCATAAGCTCCAGGCCGCGGATGTTGGAGCCGGGGCGGGTGTTAATGTTAATCTCGTTGTCCGGGTTATAGCCTGCTTCGGCCAGCAGTTGCCTGGCCCGTTCGGGGTTGTACTCCCGAACCTTGGAGTTCTCATCGTTGATGCCCACGGTGCCCTTCATGGAGATGGCGGCGTGGCAGGGAATCCGGCCATCGAACAGGGCGGCCAGCAGCGTCTGGCAGTCAATGGCAATGGCCAGGGCTTCCCGCACCTTCTGCTTCTCCAGTTCAGGGTGGAACACGGTGTCGAGGACCAGGGTGTACACTTCGGCGGTCTTGCCGCTGACGTGCTTGGGCACCCGGGGGATTTCGTCAAACCCGATGTCGGCAGCCCAATCAGCTTCGCCGGTCTGAATCATGGAGGCGCGCACCGTGGCTTCCGCCCGGTAGACGTGGGTGATGAACTGGATACTGGGGGCTTGGGAGAACCAGTTCTCGTTGGGCTTGTAGTCTTCGTAAGCCTCAAACTCGGTGCTAACCCCAGGGTTGTACCCTATAATCTTGTAAGGGCCGAATCCCACGGTGAGCCGGGACCGCTCCGTTTCGTCGGCGGCTTCGAACCACGCCGGGTCCTGGAAGTCGGCGAACAGGGCGGTGCGCGGATAGATGGGACAGGCCACAGGGCAGACGATGTCGACGGTCAGGTCGTCCATCACTTCGCCTTTGACATCGGGACCGGTCCAGCTGATGGAGGCGCTGGGGTTGGCCACGTCGGCGTTGTATTCCACGCCGTACTTGGCGGCGGCGGCGTTCCAAGGAGCGCCGTTGTGGAACTTCACGCCATCACGCAGATTAAAGCGCCAGCGGTCAAGGCCGATTTGTTCCCAGCTTTCCACACCGGACAGGGGGACGATTTCGCTGGTGCGGTCGTCCAGCCAGGTGAGGAAGTCAGATACGAAGTCCTGGCAGCCCAGGCTGTGGATTTCTGCGCTGCAACCCTCGCTCCAGGCGCCGACGCTGGCCGGTTCGGCCTCGGTGACGACGATGGCCGAATTGCGGGCGCTGACGGGCGCCGGCGGCGGTTCGGTGGGCTTGGGGGCCGCGGTTGGGGCTGGGGCCGAGGATGAAGACGGGGCGGAAGGGGAACTTGAGCCGGTGTCAGCCGACGCGGGGGTGGCAGTGGCAGCGGGAATCGACTGCGGCGCGAAGCTGGCCACAGTGGGCGCCACGGTGGGTTCGGCGGATGTGCCGCAGGCAACGACCAGCGCAGTAAGCAGCGCGATCGCGCCTATCAGCCAACCCGGGCGTTTACAAAAAGCCAGTGGGCGTTTAGTCATTTGGCATCACTCCTAGATTCAAAATTGCCGGGTATCTAATTCCCGCGAGCGTATTCTTTGGGGCGGATAAACAAACGGCGTACAGTATGTTCACCTCCTTAAACGGGGGGTTCCTATGTATAATTTACCGGCATACACTTGTCAATAGCCGGGGGCTTGATAAACAGGACGATTGCAAAGTCTTTTAGTAGGGAAGCCCCATTGCGAGGGGCCGCACACATCGTCTTTCCTGCGAAAGCAGGAATCCATACGTCGCTGTGGCAGCAAACGTCGCTGTTGGCAAGACTGCCGTGGATTCCTGCCTGCGCAGAGCCTGCCCCCGTGGAGACGGGGGACTTCCCTATCAAAAACTGACTTTGCAATCGTCTGCCTGCCGATGCTGGGCAATTTAATTCTCCCATCTCCCAGTGGGAGAGGGGCCGGGGGTGAGGGCGAACCCCGGTGACAGTACGCTGTTGACGGCTGCCCTCAAGTCCATTTAACGTTAATACCAGCCGGTAAACATCTCGTTTCCTGCGGGAAGGTGTTTGCTCCCGTACCAGGTGAAGGGCGCGGTCAAGTGACACCCCTCTCCCCGCGGGAGAGGGTGCGCGCCTGTGACAAAAGCGGACAAAATCAGGACATTTCCATGACAAAACCGGACATTGGCCGGACATTTCAGGACAAAATCTCCCCTGGCCCACGCTCAAATGTCCGGTTTTGTCCGGTTTTGTCCGGTTTTCCAGGAATCCCGCCCAGTCGCTGCCCCCGGTCAGGATGCCCCCGGCTTTCGGGTGGCCGGGGGGATTAGATTCAAATGCGATATACCTGGCCTGATAAGGAAGTCCTTCGAGAGTCTCGGGGCGAACGGACTACCGGATTAAACACCGGGACCTAACGGGGTTGATGCGGTTGACGCCGAATCAGTAACCCTGGATACTGACCGGGAGCGGGCCGGGGTCCCAAGCAACCCACCACCAACGGCGCGCAGCCCGGCTGGCCGAAATTGTGTATAGATTAAGGAGGCGATGATGCAACTTGGCGCAATCTTCCCCCAAACGGAAATCGGCGCCGACCCGGCCGCCGTAAAAGACTTTGCCCAGGCCGCCGAAGGTTTGGGATATGAGCATCTCCTGGTGTTCGACCACGTTCTGGGAGCGGATGCCAGCAAGCGGGAGCATTGGGAGCGGCCGTACAGCCATACCGACAACTTCCACGAGCCCTTTGTCCTGTTCGGCTACCTTGCGGCCATCACCGAGAAGATTCAGATGACCACCGGCATTCTGATTCTGCCCCAACGTCAGACCGCCCTGGTGGCCAAACAGGCCGCGGCAGTGGACGTGCTGACCGGCGGCCGCCTGCGGTTGGGCATCGGCATTGGCTGGAACGATGTGGAGTACGAGGCCCTGGGCGAAGACTTCGGCAACCGGGGCCGGCGGTCGGCGGAGCAGATTGAGTTGCTGCGAATGCTGTGGACGCAGGACGTGGTCAACTTCGAGGGCCGTTACCACAAAATCACCCACGCGGGCATCAACCCCCTGCCGGTGCAGCGGCCAATTCCGCTGTGGTTCGGGGGCGGCGCCCCCCAGGTGGTGCGGCGGCTGGCCCGGATGGGCGACGGCTGGTTCCCCCAGTTCCAGCCGGACAGCGAAGGTCAGCAGAAGATTGGCGAGATGCGCGAGTTGGCCCAAAAGGCGGGACGCGACCCCGGCGCCATCGGCATCGAGGGCCGGGTCAGTTTCTCCGAGGGCGGCCCGGACGAGTGGAACAAGCTGGCGGCGGCGTGGGACGAAGCGGGCGCCACCCACCTGTCCATCAACACCATGCGGGCGGGACTCAGCGGCCCCGACGCGCATATCGAGGCCATCACGCGGTTCAAGGAAGCGGTTTCAGGGTAGCTGCTCTTACAGTTCCCTATCACGGGATAGGGGCAGCGTAAGAGGGGGACGTTTTACAGGTTAGCCGGGCGGTATCCGAAATATGGTTGTGCCGTCGGTGTCGTGGGTATGCGAAGCCATAGCCTCAACCAACCGCCGGATTTCCGCCCGTGTTGCCTCGTGTTCGGAGCGCATAGTTTCCTCTAACCGTTCAAACCGCTTTTCCGTGTCTGTGGCGGCCTTTTCCAGGGCCTTTTCCGTGTTCGTGGCGGCCTTTTCCAGGGCCTTTTCCGTGTCTGTGGCGGCCTTTTCCAGGGCCTTTTCCGTGTTCGTGGCGGCCTTTTCCAGGGCCTTCTCCATGTCCTCGGCGCCCTTTTCCAGCTTACCCAGCCGGTAAAGGACATTCCAGCCGAGGCTCACAAAAACGACCGTGGCCGCAATCAGGGCGGCGATGATTGTTGCGGTTGGGCCATCTAGCTCCATGCGTTAACCTCAGTGTATCGATTCTTTACAGTGCAGGCCGTTTTTGTCCTCTTCCGTTTATTCTCTCCAAGCGTAACGAAGTCCTTCGAGAGCTTCAAGACAACGGATTGGGACTAGGGCAACAAGTCCCGCACCCGGTCGAGGATGCGGTTGCCGACTTCGTACTTGGTGAGCAGGGGGAGGGCCTCGGTCTGAAGGTTGCGGTCGATTAGGACGACGCGGTTGGTGTCGGTGCCGAACCCGCTGCCCTCCTCGGTAATGTCGTTGGCGACAATCAAGTCCAGGGACTTGCGGCGCACCTTGTCGCTGGCATTGGCCACCAGGTTTTCGCTTTCGGCGGAGAAGCCAACCTTGACGAAGTTGCCCCGGGCAGCGCTGAGTATGTCAGTGGTCGGGGTCAGGTATATGGTTAGTTCGTCGTCGGACTTCTTGATTTTCTGCTCGGCGGCGCTGGCCGGACGATAGTCGGCAACGGCAGCGGCCATAATCAGGGCGTCGGCGTCTTCCAGATTGGACAAGACCGCATCGCACATCTGCTGAGCGGTCTGGACCCGGATTACCTGGACCAACGCCGGGTCAGGCAGGCCGGTGGGGACAGTAACCAGCACGGCGCGGGCGCCCCGGTCGCGGGCGGCTTCCGCCAAAGCGTAGCCCATCTTCCCCGAAGAGTTGTTGGTAATGACCCGAACCGGGTCTATGGGTTCCTGAGTTCCGCCGGCGCTGACCACCACGGTACGCCCGGCCAGATCGCCGCTTTTGCCCAAGGTTGCGCTGATATATCCCAGCAGTTCCGGGGTTTCCAGCAGGCGGCCCATGCCCATCAGCCCGGATGCCAAACGGCCCGGAGCCGGACCGGCGATGAACACCCCCCGCTCCCGCAGCTTGGCCAGGTTTTCCTGTGTTGCCGGGTTGGCGAACATATTGGCATCCATCGCCGGGGCAACCAGCAGAGGGGCTGAGGTTGCGACCACGGTGGTGGTCAGGGGATCGTCGGCCAGTCCCAGTGCCAGCTTGGCGATGCAATGCACCGTGGCGGGCGCAACCACCACAATGTCGGCCTGCCGGGCCAGCTCAACGTGCTCGATGCTGTACCTGGAGTCGGCGTCGTAGGTGTCGGTCACGACTTCCCGGTGGGTGATGCTGCGGAAGGCCAGCGGCGTAACGAACTGGGTTGCGCCGTAGCTCATAATGGTGTCCACCAGCGCCCCGGCCTGGGTCAGCTTGCTGGCCAGGTCGATGGCTTTGTAGCAGGCGATGCTGCCGGTGACGCCGAGGACGACGCGCTTATCGGCTAATGGTCCGGTCACGTCCGTCTCCTGAGGTATCCGTCTCCTGTGGCCTTGGGCCCCTGGTTCATCCCGTAAATCAGGCGCAGCCCGACCAAGGTCAAGTCCTGGTTGATGGCGTGGAAGACCGGGGCTTCTTTTGCCACCACGTTGACCAGCCCGCCGGTGCCGATGACGGTGGCGTCCTGTCCGATTTCATCCTTGAAACGCTGGACCATGGTGGATACCAGCCCGGCGTAACCCAGCACCAGCCCGGACTGCAACGACGTGATGGTGCTGCGCCCGATAGCGTTCTTGGGGGCCAAGAGCTCCACCCTGCGCAGCTGCGATGTGTTGAAGAAAAGGGAATCGGCGGCCAAGTTGATGCCGGGGGCTATGGCTCCTCCCAGGTATTCGCCGGTCCGGGAGATGGCGTCGAATACCGTGGCCGTGCCCAAGTCAACGACGATGGCCGGGGCGCCGTACAGGTCGATGGCGGCCACGGCGTCGGCGATGCGATCGGCGCCGACATCCCGGGGGTTGTCGTACAGAATGGGCAGGCCGGTGCGCACCCCCGCCGAAACGGTCAACGGCTCGACACCGAAAAAGGCGTTGACCACCTCATTGAATACCACGGTCAGCGGCGGCACCACGCTGCACAGGCACGCAGCGTTAATGGCGCCTGGGTCCACTCCCTTGACGCTCAACACGCTGCAAAGCATGGTGCCGTACTCGTCGGCCAGGCGGCGCGTGTCGGTGGCAATGCGCAGCGTGGTTGTCAGACGTGTCCCGTCAAAAACCCCCAAGGTTACCGCGGTATTTCCTATGTCAATAGTCAGCAGCATGGCGCATTAGTTCCGTTTGGGGCAGATTATAGGGTAGCAATGGCCCGCGGGCAATGCTGTCCTCCATCAACATCAAGGTCTTTATCCCATCATCCAACATCCGTTGGTTTGCTCAGCGCCCCGAACCACTTCCTGGCCCGGAATGGCTTCGCATCACTATTCTGAAGGGGTAAAATTCAGCAGACGGTAAACCCCGGCAGATGGGTAGGAAAGGGAGTATAATTCAGTGCAGGGAGCAGAACAGCCGCCATGACTACCATCAACGACGTGAACGACCTGGTACGCATTCTCCGGGAGCAGCCCGATTGGGCCGAGACCATCCGGAGCGTTTTGCTGAGCCGGGAATTGTTGAACCTGCCCGAGAGGTTCGCCGAGTTCGTGGAGGCCACTGGCAGGAACTTCCAGTTGGTCCACGACCGGCTGGACCGGCTGGAAACCGACGTTGCCGAACTCAAGACCGACATGGCCGAGGTCAAGGCCGACGTTGCCGAACTCAAGACCGACATGGCCGAGGTCAAGGCTGACATTGCCGAACTCAAGGCCGACGTTGCCGAACTCAAAACCGACATGGCCGAGGTCAAGGCCGACGTTGCCGAACTCAAGACTGATGTCGCTGGTCTAAAAACTGGCGTGGAGAGCCTCAACACTCGGGTGGATGGCATCCGCAGGGACATTGCTCCCTTGCGGGGCGCTCATGCCCGGAACGGGGCTGTTCAGGCCACCCGGCGCATCGCACGGACGGTGAACTGCCGACAGGTCTCGGTTCTGAACGAAGACGACCTGTACGATATGCTCGACACCAATGACGTTTCGGACATCGAACCCCGGGACATCAGGAGCTTCGAGAACGCCGACATCGTAATTGAGGCCAGGGAGAGGGACACCGGCGAGTCCCAATACCTGGCGGTGGAAGCATCCTTCACCGCCCACCCGGAAGACATACCCAGGGCCGTGCGGAACGCCCGGTTCCTCACCCGGTTCACCGGCGCCCCGGCCATCCCCGTGGTGGCATCGATCCACATCCACCCCGATGCGCAACCGGAATTCGAAACCGGAGATGTCCGCTGGTTCGAGATAGAAGCCAGAGACATAGAACCGGACTAGGCCGGAAGAACCGGACCACGCCGGTTCGACCGCGCCTTTAAGCCTGTCTTCCAACTCGATACCGGCATGACGAGCTCATGCACAAAGTTGCCCCTGTTTTCGGCTCGCTTTACCCACGACATCTGCCCATACCCACGGATTGCACACGCGGTTGATGACCTGACCCTCGACGTCCAACAGTCATCCCCATCGAAACGCTGCCATTGCCGCAATCATCCCACGATGACCAACCCATTCCTGCCGGACCACCGGGGGTTATCTTCGCCACTCGGCAATGTTCCACATCTCACTGTCCCACCCGTTTATCCTGATTCCTTTCAGGGTGTTCAGGTGTGCGGAAACGAAGCCCCGGTCCACCAACGGAATCCGGTAATAACTCTGCACGCCGATGTCGTTAAGCCGCTTTACCAACGTCTCCCGCTCCGGGCCGGAGCGGGTCTGTTCCAGTTGGGCGAAAAGCTCATCGTACTCAGGGTTGCATGAGCGGGCGCCGTTGTCGAAGGCCCAATTGTTTTCCCTGGTCTGGATCTGCTGGCACAGGGAGCCGGATAGAGACTGCTGCGGGTCTATGCCCGAACCGCCGGTGTACATCTGCACGTCGGCGAAGAACCGTCGTAAGGACGCTTCCTTGTCAGCCACAGGGTCGCCGCCGAAGAACAAGCTGGCATCGTGCTGTACCAGTTCGGTCTCAATGCCTAGCTGACCCCACCAATCGCGAATGAGAGTCTGGGTATCCTGCCGAATGTCGTTGGTGGATGTCTGGTAAGTGATTCGCAGGGGAACTCCTTGATGTTCCCGCACACCGTCGCCGTCGGTATCGAGAACGCCATTGTCATCCAGCAGACGATTGGCGCCGGAAATGTCCTGGGCCAGGCACCCATCGTTGGCGCTTGACACATAGCTGGGAGGGCCGGCAATCAGATTGCAGGCGGGTTTTCCGGCAAAGCCGTAGAGTTCTTCCGATATGCGGGTCCGGTCTATTGCCAGAGACATGGCCTGACGAATGGGCTTGAAGGTCAGGAAGGGGTGCGGATTCTGTCCGTCCAGATACTCGGAACGGTTGTCGCCCAAGGCCGGGTCCGGGTTGGTCTGATTGACGACGATACGTTCTACCTGGTTGGTGAAGGAGACGACCACTTTGCCCTTTCCGGCGGTCTCCAGCTCCGCGAGAGTCTCCGGCTCCACTTGCAGGTTCCAGGCGTAATCGGCTTCCCCTTTTTCCAGGACGGCGCGGGCTGCCGAAAGCGCATCGCCGCCACCCTTGAGAACCACCCGGTCGAAATACGGCGCCTCTCCCCGATAGAAGGGGTTGCGTTCATAAACGGCCTCTTGGTTGGCCTTGAAGCCGGTGACGCGATAGGGGCCGGTGCCCAGTGGAGCGGTGTTTTGCGCCTCACAGGTTTTGGCCGCGGCTCCGATGCAGCCGGCGAACTGCGCACGGCTGATAATGCGCGTTCCGGTTCCGGCGAAAGCCTGGTAAGGATAGGGTGTGGGAACCTCGAAAGTAATTTTGACGGTGAAGTCATCAATAGCCTGCACCAGCCTGCACCGATGCGATACCGTCAAATGAGCTTTCTGCCGTGCAGCCCGTCCCAGGGTCAACGCAGTAGCGCCAGGTAAAGACCACATCCTCGGCCGTCATGTCGCTGCCGTCCGACCGCTTCAAGCCCCTTTCCAGGTTCCACGCAACCGACATCAAGTCAGGGGAAACCCCGCCGTTTTCCACAGTCGGGATTTGGGCGGCCAGGGCCGGCAGCAGGTTGCCGTCCGGGTCATACTTGGCCAAGGGTTCCAGGGTGATTGCGCCGGCATCCCGGTCTTTATACCCGGCGGCCAGGTACGGACCGGGCAGAGTGGGCGCCTGCCAGTACAGGATGGTCAGGACTTTCTCCTCAGTTGGAGTCTCGCTTTCAGGAGCTTCGCTTTCAATCATAGAAGGGTTGGCCGCCTCCGTGGGCGGCTCGGCTCCGGGGTTGCTGCAGGAAGCAATCAGGAGCATAAACACCAGACAGAGGGCGGGTTTCAGGTAAGGCAGCATTGGCAGTCTCAACGAGTCCTTTCATAAAGTTTAGTGGATTGAAGGATACTACAAATACGCCAGTATCCGTGCGTCCACTTCCGTTTCCCGCCGATGCGCCGGAGTTCCGGCGATATTGCGGAGTTGATTGGGATGGGGATGTTTGCCATACTGACTGCGTGACCTTGAATCTCACCCAAACCCGAATACGCAATACCGGGTTTCAGGGGGCTAGTGGCTGTAAGACCTGATATCAGCGCAGAAACCCCGACCGCGGCCGAGTTGCTGGGACGCGCCTCGAAGTTGATACCCGTCCTCAAGGAACGGGCGGCCCGCACTGAAGAGTTGCGGCGAGTCCCGGCCGAGACGGTCCAGGACCTGCATTCCCTGGGGCTTTACCGGATCGGGGTGCCCAAGAGGTTCGGCGGCTTCGACGTAGACTATGGATTGACCCTGGACGTGGCCGCCGAACTGGGCCGAGGCTGCGCTGCCACGGCCTGGTGCTACTGCCTCTGGGCCGCCCACGCCTGGCTGGTGGGCTATTGGCCCCTGCAAGCGCAGGAAGAGGTGTTCGGGTCAGGCCCGGACGCCCTCTGCTCCAGCTCCTTGAACGTCGGCAAGTCCAACTGCACACCCATCGCCGACGGATACCGACTGTCCGGCAGGTGGGAATTCTCCAGCGGCTGCGACTCCGCAAGCTGGTTGATGCTGGGGGTGTCCGGCATCGGTGAGCGCAACTGGGCCCTCGTGCCACGGGCTGACTGGGAGATTGTGGATACCTGGTTCGTCTCCGGCCTTCGCGGCAGTGGGAGCAAGGATATCGTGCTTGACGACGTGTTCGTGCCTCACCACCGGGTCCTGGACGTGACCTCTGCGGGCGACGGCGACTGGAGCGGTTGGGAACTGCACGGTCAGGACCGGTACCGGGCGCCGATTCCAGTGTTGTTGGGATGGGACCTGGTGGCGCCCATGCTGGGGATTGCCGGGGGAATGATTGACGAGTTTGTCGAAAGGTTACTCGGGACTTCCGGCCCTGGCAGGACCGCCGACTCCCCGGCAATCCACCTTCGCCTGTCCCAAGCCACCGCCGAGGCGGATGCGGCGCGGGCGCTGATGGACCGGGACATTCAGCAGATTCTCGGCAAGGCCAAAGCAGGTGAGAGCTTCACGCCGCTGGAGCGGGCGCGGTTCCGGCGCGACAAGGCGTTCGTCACGCAGCTATGCCTGCGGGCGGTCAACGGGCTGTTCGACCTCAGCGGCGGCCACGCTCTCTTCGATTCGGTGTCCCTGCAGCGTTTCCACCGGGACGCGCAAGCAGTGGCCCACCGGGACAGCCTGGTCATGGACCTGGGCGGTCAGCAATACGGACGGCTGGCCCTGGGGTTGGAGCCGGACGGCGCGATTTAACGAGTAACCGTTCAACGAGTAACCGTTCGGGGTAGCGCGAATGTGCAGGATCTCATACCCAATCCTGCACATATTTGCGAAGGCCATGTGGTGTAAGGTTCAGTTCGTCACAGCCCGGGATGAGTTCGAGGCATCCGTCCAATTGCCTCAATTCAGCGTTGGCGTCCGCCATTGCCATTTCGTCGGTGCGCCACCGCATCCATCACCGACTCCCTATCTAAAGCGCGGCATTGCATGTAATTCCCTACAAATAAGATGAACCCGGATCTTCGGACAGGCGGACATGGGAAGGGGCCGTTCCTGAACTAAATACAGTGACTCGCTGTACAAGACCGCCGGCGCGGCGCCAGGGCCGCTGCCAAACCGGCCAAAACCGAGCCGGTGAGGCCCAGGGCCAGGTCACCCAGCGTGTCAGTGTAGGCCGTGGCAAGCTCGGGAGAGTTGCGAATGAAGGCGAGGTACTCGGCAAGCTCCCACAAGATGGCGGCGACCGCGCCGAACCCCACTACAAACGCCAACGTTTCCCAAACCCCGATTCGCCTGCGCCAGGCCAGCACTCCGATGCCGCCGGAGAGCAGGCCCCAATTGACGAGGTGGTTCGCATCGTCCCACCACTGGATAGTGTCGTAAAGGTCGAGGGCGTTGCCCGCGGTGTCGATGAGGAAGGGCAGGGTCAGCAGAACGTCCGCAGTGTAGGGGTAGGCCAGCCCCCGGCCACGGGCTACCCAAATCAGAGGGACTACCAGGGCGGCAATCGGGTATATCGCCAGCCGCCAGAGGAACGCTTTACCTTCGAATTGCTGTAATCCCGAGAAGGCCCCGAATGCCAGCAGGCAGACCAATGCGGCCTTCACGGCGCAATCGGTCCAGAATGCCGGCGAGGGTTTCCGAAGACTTGCGATTAGCCGGAATCCCCTCATTCACTCCACTATTCAACCGGAATTACCCAGATGAAACCAACTTCTCCGCGAATGTGACCGCTGGGTCCACGCGGACTATTAAGAAGGCTTTCCAGACGAGTCAAGGAAAGAACTGTCCCGCCAATCGCACCATCCGGCCTACCGGCTGGCGCCGGCTTCCACCGCAGCCAGGAATTTGAGGACGCGTTCCGTGTACTTGGCCGGCTCTTCGGAGTGGGGCCGGACCTCGGCCCATTGGCAGTTGGGCGCCAGCCGGTGGACCATCTCGGCCACCCGCCTGGGGTGAATGTCGTTGTTGCCGGGCATGACCATCACCGGGACCTGAATGTTCTTCAGCGCCTTCTCGGTCATCCCCAGAGTCGGGTATGGACCGTTGAAAAGGGCGTAAATGGTGTCCCGCATCACCTGCACGAAATCTTCCGTACTGATGGACTCCAGGGTCTGGCGGTACTCGGAATCGGTCTGGGCTATCTCCGGGCTGAAGGGAGAAAAGCGGTCGTCGGCGTCGAAGGCTTCCACGACGGCCGAAATGCTGGCGTTCTCCGCCAGATCCATGCTCTTGAACAACTTCCCCGTGAGGTATCCATCGCAAATTACCCCTCCGGCAATGTTGGAAGGGAAGATGGCGCGCACCCGCTGGGGACGGCGGAAGGCGCAGCCCAGCGAAATGGCGGCGCCAAACGAGCCGCCGCCGAGATAAGCCTGGTCTATCCCCAGAGCATCCATAAGGCCGAACACGTCATCGCAGACCATGTCCCAGGTCTGCACCACCAGCGGGCTGCGGGACTGTCCGCCGAAGCGGCGGTCGTAGACCACCACCCGGCGCTCCTGGGACAGAGCCTCAACCACCGCCTGGTAACTGCTGGCTGCACCCTGGAGGCCGCCCGGAGAAAGGATAATGGGCGCTCCGCTCCCGTATTCCTCGTAATAAATCTCGGCGCCGTTCACTTTTGCAGTAGCCACACGGAACCTCCCAAATAGGTATTCCTGCGCCTTTATCGAAGGCATCACAGGAGCCTGGTTTGCCGAGATTATAGTTGCGTCCGATGCTCCCTGGCAACGCGGGGGTCAAACCTGCCACAGACTGGGCAGTAACCGCGAATTCGTTGAGTTGGCGGGGGTTGTTATGGTGAGTTCTGTCCAGCGGAGTCCAGCAGGCACTCCAGTTTGAGTAGCAAACTTGGGACATCGGTTTGAATAATGTCCCATGCAACGTCATCGTCTATGCCCAGGTAACCGTGGGACACTCGGTTCCGAGTTCCTACGATTCTGCGCCACGGAATCTCCGGATGCGCTTCGCGCACACAGACGGGGATATGCGTCGCTGCCTCACCGATTAGTTCGATGTTGCGCAGGGTGGCGTCGTAGGTACGTTCATCGGCGACAAAAGCTTCCTGGTCAAACCCCTTGGTATAGGACAAGACCCTTTCTCCGAATTCAACCATGTCCTTAATATACAGAAGCCAATTCCGGGTTTCTTCGGCGGAGTCACACATACAGTGATTCCCGCTCCACGTAAGGGCGGATCTCCGCGCGCAATGCCTTGTCGGTAACCAGGTCCACAGGCCGACCCAGCAGATCTTCGATGTAGAACTGCACACCGAAGTAGGAACTTGACGTAGCTGGAGCGTCGAACCGTACCAGGATGTCAACGTCGCTCCGGTCCGCAGCCTGGTCCCGGGCAAATGAGCCGAACAGGGCGAGTTCAGTTACTCCGAAACGTTCCGTAAGAGTCGGTTTGTGCGTCCTAAGAATTTTGAGGACTTCATCTCGGTTCATTGAGTTTCTCTGACTTAACCCTCATCCCAACCGCTCCAGTAACTGCTTCCATATCGGCCCGCATTTTATCATTTGCATAGCTATCCAGCTTCATAAATGTTTAACATCCTCTTTCTTTAGTCAATAGCGCAATTACAACCCGCACCCGCCCCGTAAGCAGCGCGTCTGCGGTTGATTCTTTCAACGATTGTAACCCATGCCGCGCTCCTTTCGCGCCCCTCAAGTGTCGCCTCCATCCCGTCCAGGGTTGCTGCTATGGTTCGCCGTTCCGGCATGGGTGGCAGCAGGATGGGAAACTCTCGGGTTTTCCTGCCCCTAACTCCATCACATCACCGCTGGCGGTCTACATTTTATGACAGGATTTTGCTATGATGCATTGTAAAGCAGGGATGGCGAAAACGATTTATGACGATGAAACAGGAGTCTGCACACGAAGGGCAAATTGATGATGCCGTTGTAGAGAGCTATTTCGATGGGGCGGGCGGAACGACCGCCGCTTCAATGAGCATGATGGCTCATGGGCACAATTTGCCGTTGAACGCGGTGGCCCACCGGATAACCATGGAGCAAAGAACTATCCGAGACTGGCTCGATACGGTGCCTGACGCCGGGAAGGTCCTCGACGTCGGCTGTGGCGCCGGGGCCTGGGTCGAGATTTTCGCCCGTCGCTATGGCAGCGCCATTGGAGTTGAGCGAAGCCAGCTGATGGTCGATGCGGCGAGGGATCGCGTCAGACACCTGAGCAACGCTCAGATTTTGCTCGGTGACGGGCGGAAGGACTTGCCGGATGGGCCCTTCGACATGATTTTCGTGGGCGGCCTCTTCATGTATCTAAACGACGCGGACGCGGTCTCACTTCTTGGCGCGTTGAAAGACCGCCTTGGCGTTGGCGGCTCGATTATTCTCCGCGAGTCAACGGTGCGGACCGGGCTGTTGTTGGCTAAAGGAGAGTACCAGGCAGTCTACCGAAGCGTGGACTTGTACCGCCGTCTGTTCCAGGAATCAGACATACCTTGCCTGGAGGTGAGGCAGAACTTTGGCTATAACAATTTGGTGACTGCCGAGGAAATTGTGACTTTTCGCCGGAAGTGGCTGCCCTTTTTGCCGAAGGACTCTCCCTTGCTGGGCAGTCTGACGTGGTGGGGGTTAAGAGGCACGACTCCACTCAGCTTTTGGGCGTTGCCGAAGGCGCTGTCCAGGCTGAACGTCCCCTGGCCACGGCTGCAGAACCATTTCTTCCTGTTGCGGTTCCCAGGCTAGAAAGACGTTTCAGGAACGCCTCGCCTCACTGCCAGAGACGGTATCTCGGTGCCGCTCAATCAAAAAGCCGGCACTATACCCGCCAAATGATAACGGCATGAGCCACGGTCATGGCAACGACATACGTGGTAAAGGGGTAGTACCACCGGCCTCCCAACTTCTTCATTCGAAACGGCGCAACGTGCAGGTACGCCATGACCAGCATTGCAGCGTACAGAATGGCGGAAAATATGTTGATGTCGACGAAGTTGTACAACAAGAACACTGCCGAAATGACCAGCGGGGTGTTGTCGATGGTCAGGCCGGCGTGGGCGCCGTTTTCGTCGAGTCCGTACACATCAAAGTAAGCCAGGCGTAGAACCCCGGCCATGATTATGGCCAAGGCCCCGGGGTAGAACCACGGACTGAAATCCCCAACGCTCAGCAGGAAAATCGCCGGACCCGTTGCCGACGTGACCATATCGACCAGGGAATCCATGTGGCCGCCGAACAGCTTGTGCGACTCGCTCCGGTTGGGCGTTTTCCGGGCGACCAAACCATCGTACCAGTCCATAAAAACAGCCCAGAGCAGCGCAATAATTGCGAGTGAAAACTCCTTGTTCAGCGCGAAGTAGATAGCAAGAAGCCCGCCGCTCAGTCCGAGCAGCGTGACAAGGTTGGCCCGGTCAACGACAAACGACAGGATTGTCGGCAAGCGGTTTTCGCCGCCGGATGATTCTTGCCCGTGGACTCTAAGCTCCTTCAATTTCACCTCTTTCCGTTGACGGGGGCGCCGGTTCCGGTGGCCCAGGATATCCGGCGGTTTCATGTAACAGCATTCTCTGACAGCTTGCCCAGGACAATGGACAGCCGGCTCCGGATGCGCTTTCATTCGTGACCGTGGACAGCTCAAGGGTTGGCCAGGTCACGGTACGGAAACGGAGAACTCTATGGGCAGGTCTGCCAGGCCCAGGGTGGTTGATTCGCCTTCGCTGCCCTCCTTTTGGATTAACAGCACGGTCATACAGACTTCGCCGTAGGGCGTATTGGCTTCCTTGGCAACCTGGTGGAAGTACCCGGTGCCGCGCAGCGCCGTGGGCCGGGGCTCCAGGTGCAGGATAAAGTCGGCCACCTCGTCCGCGTCATTCACCACATAAGGGACAATGGCCTCAACCTGTTCGCCGTTGAACTGGATGTTGTAGACCGATTTCTCCTGATTCCCGATGCCTTTCAGCAGCCGGATGTCGGCGAGAACGAACCGGTTGGAAACGCGGTACATTTCCTTCAGCATCGCCTGATAGTTGGGTTCGTTGTTGAAAACGCTGGTACAGTGAACAATGTCAAAGGTGTTGTCCTCGAAGGGCAGCCCGAAACCCTCGGTGACGATGAACCTGGCTTCGGGGTATCGCTCACGGGCTAATTCCACCGCTCTTTCCGACAGATCAACCCCGGTGTACTCAACGCACGGCTCGAAGGAGCGCATTATGTTGAAGAAGCCGCCCGAAGCGCAGCCCACGTCAAGCACCCTGGCGCCGGGGAACAGGACTCGAGGCAGGAAAATCTTTTCGGATGGATAGAGGTCCGAAATCTCATGGCGATTCTGGTAGTAAAAGTCGATCGCACTCTGCTTGGACCATTCGTTGGCTGTGTTCAATCTAAAGTCTCCTATGGCATGATGGCGGCTTGAATGATGGCGGATTGTCCCGGCCGCGCCGGATTGGGCCGGTAACTGCCGGCGGCGAAAATCCCTTCCGCTTGCAGAAGGTCGCTCACTGTATCAATCTCCGCCCATTTCATGCTGCCGGTATTCATCACCGCCATACTCATGCGGCCGGAGTCAACAAGGTTGGCGAACACCGCTTCGTAATACTGGTCGGTCCGGTCATCTTCGAGAAATTCCGCCATCTTTGGAACAATGGCATCCACCAATGTTTCCTGGGAAAGGTGGTAGATGTTCACGGTCTTGAGGGCAGGGCCATAGTCGAACTCGGCGTCCTGGTCCGACTTGAGAACCATCCGCTCCGTGATGCCGCAATTGGCCAGGATGACGGTGCCGTCCATGTCCGGCCTGAATTGGTCCACCACCGCCACGTTTGGTTCGTCCATTTGGAGCAGTTCGCAGAGCAGCCGATTGTCGAACACCAGATCGGACTCAAGTAGCAGGATGTCGTCGTCGAATTCTCCCCGGGCCAGCCACAGAGAATAGAGATTGTTGGTCTTGTCGTAGTCTGAGTTCTCCACGTAGGAGAGTTTCACTCCCCGGTAGTCTTCACCGAAGTAGCTGCTCACTGATGCGGCCTTGTGCCCCACGACGATGGCGCACTCGGAGACTCCGGCCCTTCGCAGGGCGTCCAGTTGATATTCCATCATGGGTTTGCCCGCCACTTCAACGAGGCACTTGGGACGCGTGAGAGTCAGCGGATGCAGTCTGGTGCCCATTCCGGCGGCCAAAATTAGTCCTTTCATCAGTTACCTCACTTCCATGACGTCGAATTTGCCCGATTCGGTGTAGTTCGCCAGACGCATACACGTCTCGACGAGGCGGGCGTTGTCTTCCTCGGTACGGCAGGCAATGCGAATGAAATTGTCCTCCAAGCCCTCTTTCGACCCGCAATTGTTGACCAGAACCCGGGAGTCCTCGAACAGACGCGCCGCAAGTTCTTCTCCGGTGAACCCGTACAAAATCCAGCAAAGGACAAAGTTGCCCTGAGTGGGGAACGGATAGAGGTATGGGACTTTTGCCAGTCCTTGTACCAGCTTGCGCGTGGCCTCTCTGACCTGCCGGCAAGACTCATAGTATTCGTGCCGGTAATTGCCCATCTCCTCAAGGAAAAACTGGGCAAATGAATTTATGCTCCAGATTGGCGCGTCGCGGCGCAGGTCCGCCACCCGCTCCGCGTTTCCGGTGGCCGCGTAGCCCAGGCGAATGCCCGGTATGCCGCAGTTCTTGGAAAGACTCTTCAGCACCAGCAGATTGGGATACTCGTTAATCAGGTCCAACGCCGACGGGTCCGGCTCGGCGTCAACAAAGTCCAGGAAGGACTCATCAACCAGCGCCAGGTTGAGACTCCTCATGCGGTCCAGGAAAAACACCAGGTCGCTCTTGGACAGGTAACTGCCCGTTGGATTGTTCGGACGAATGAGGAGGGCCGAATCTGAGCCGGAGCTTCTTACGTGACTGAGGAACTCTTCAATGTCCAGATTAAAGCGCTGCGGCGGCTTGAACGGGCAGACCTCTCTGCCCAGGATTATGGCCCGGTTCACGAATTCCTCGAAGGTCGGCATTGGGACGGCCAACCGATGCACGTACCTTGCCACGACAGCGTTGATGAGTTCGCTCGCTCCGTTGCCAATCACCAACTCGTTGTGCGTCAGTCCCACCTGCTCCGCCAGCAATGACGAAAGATGCCAGTTGGTGGACGGGTAATTGCCGATTAACTCGGGCAGTCTCGCCTGCATATCCGAGATCATCCGGTCCGGCGGGAAGTACCGGTTGGTCATGTAGCAGAAGTCCTGGACGTTCTTGTTCCAATACCCTCCATATAAGGATGAAAGGTGGTGAAGTTCTTTGGTTTGCATTGTCTCCTCCACGGGAAAGGGACACGAAAATACCGGGTATGCGAAAATTGCGCAAATACAGCGATCTTGTTGCTCCAACACGATGTTGGGCCAGCTAATCAGGGGTTTGCGCTGTGGTCAGGTTCTGTAGAAGTTAGGTTGTTATAGCGGAATGCGGCTTCCCGGAGGAAACCACCTAGAAACCCGGCCCCGGGTTGAAGACGCTGATACAAGGAAGGAGGGAAAGTGGGGGGAAGCGCAACAGCGCTTGAAAGTCGTTAAAGCAGATGTGGTTGGGGGATAATTTACCATTGCGGAGCCTCCGATAGATGCCTCTACTATGCCTCCGATAATTGACTGGTGGCACCTGACGATTAACATAATCGCCGCAAAACTCCGCTAATGATACCACCGGATCAACGGCCCGTCAAATCGGAATAGGACGGCGTAACTGTTCAGACTAAGGGTTTCCTGATTGTCCCTGCTGACACTTGCCTCTTGCCAATCCCGGTAACTCCACCCTACCATAATCATCAACCATCCTGAGTCGGACCCCCGTACCGGAATTGCCGGCCCCGGATTTAGCGGAAAGACCAGCGCGCCAAAGTGCGCCAAAACCGGCACACAATGGCACAAAAGTGGAACACGATAACACAAAAAGTCTCCCAAACCCGCCGTCAGGGCCCCATCGCAACGCCGCCGCCAAGCGTATATGACACAAAATGCCCCACTTTTTATTTTTTAGCGCTTAACTGCCTCCCGTGGCTCGAATCCACCAGTCTGAACAGTTACAGGACGACAGTGTCGGTACCTCGACCGGATTCGGAGCATCTGGAGGGTTCATGGAACAGGAATACCGGCGGACTATTGAGAAATTCTTGTGCGTCAGCACGACGTTAGCGCGGACCTGTCCGGAATGATGCCGTTGGCGAGTTGCAGTTCGCGGACATAGCAAATTATCCGGCCCACGTCGTCATCCGAGACGCCGGAAACCGGCGGCATATCGCCGAAGAGCCAGTGGTGCGCCGGGACGCCATTTCGCACTGCATTGCGGAAGGCGAAATCCTGGTGGTGGGCGGGTTCGTAGACTTGGTGGACCAGCGGCGGCCCCTGATTGGCGCCGGCAGCGTTCATCCCGTGGCACAGGGCGCAGTTGGCGTTGAACACCTGCTCGCCGGCCCGGGCGGTGTCGGACAGAACGGGGACGGTTGCGGCAGTTTGGGTATCATCCCTGGGGGTGTTGTCATACTCCGGCGGGTCCGCTGCGGAACAGCCGGCCAGAATGAGGAAGAAGAGGATAGCGGCTAGGAAATGGGCAGGATGCCGGTCAGCGGGACCAAATCCGATACCTCCGGGCGGTCCCGTTTGCCTATGGCCTATGATAACGCACCGGAAGCCCATCCCTGGGCAGCATCGCGTTCAGGGTTTGGCTGGCGCTCTCCGCCGTAAGCAAACGGAACAGCGGCTAACCTTGGCTGTGCCACACTACCCGCGAAGCGCCTTGATTGCCTCGTCCGAAGATTCCTTCACCGGGATAATCTTGTCGAAACCGCTAATCTGAAAGACTTCCTTGATTGCCTCGGAGAGAGAACAAATCGCGAATTTGACGTTCCGGCCTTCAAGCCCTTTGGCCGTCATCAGAATCACCCGCAGCCCGGCGCTGCTGATGTATGCCAACTGCTCCAGGTCCAGTATGACAACCTGGTCCGCCTCGCCACACGCAGCATCCAAGTCTTCCTGAAACGCCCGGGCATTGCTGCCGTCGACGCGGCCCTCGGCCTTCGCAATCAAGGCATCTCCATCCTTTACGGTTTCAATTGCCATCGAACTTGCCTCCTGGGTAAGGTTTCGGACAGGCGCTTTTCCGGCGCCCATCGGATCAAGGGTCCCGCCACTGGGAACCCGAATTTGCAAGTGTCAGTATAGTCCAGAGTATGAGGACTTTACAGGCCCACCCAACGGAAAACCGCGGGACGGCTGCGAAGTCCCTCCGAATCCGTTCCTGATACACTTTAATTTGGTAATACCTTCAATCCGTTCGCCCCGTTCTAACGGCAAGACGGCGCGGCGCGGGAACGGCTCGTAAAGGCTATCTTCCAAATGCGCTTGCCCCGACCGACCGTTGCCGCCCTAACCGCCGCCCGCTGGGACTTATAGGATATAATGGTATTGTCGTCCAATAGGACGGCATCGAAGAAATCAGGCCGGTCACGGAGCAGAGGTGATCTCGCCGACAGGAGGAATAGCATTGTGTTGAGATTCCCGGAGGAAATAGCCCTGCTTCTGCTCGACGACGAAGGTGGAAGGTTTTTACCCGTGCCCAACTGGTCGGTGGACTATGCCATCGCCGGCAGCGTGCTGATGGACCTGGCGCTGGAAAACCGCATTGACACCGACCTGGAAAAGCTGGTGCTGCTCGACGCCACCCCCCTCGGCGACAGCCTGCTGGACCCCACGCTGGAGGACATTGCGGCGACGGGGGAGCGCGACGCCCGCTTTTGGGTGGAACGCACGGCCGGACGCGCTGACGCCATCCGGGAGGAAGCCCTTTCGAGGCTGGTCTCCGAAGGCATCCTGGAATCCCGGGACAACCGCTTCCTGTGGGTGTTCCGGTCCCGTCGCTACCCAACCACCGACGGAAGGGCCGAGCGCGAAGTGAAGCTGCGCATCATGGGAGTGCTGTTCAGCAATGAGATTCCGGACCCCCGCGACGTGGTAATCATCTGCCTGGCCGACGCGTGCGGCATATTCAAAGGACTATTGTCCCGGCAGGAATTGGGCCGGGCGGCTGAGCGCATCGACCAGGTCCGCAAGCTGGACCTCATCGGGCAAGCCATGTCCCAAGCCATCCATGACATTGAAGTGTCCATCGCCGCTTCGGTGCCGATGCACTTATAAGGGCTATGCCAAAAGCCCAACCGGAGGGGCGGGCCTGAAATCGGATTTTCCTGGGAAAATCCCACTCCGGCTGTTACCCGCTTTCCGACGCTATTTCAGACGCTCCGCGAAGAACCGGCTGACCGGGCCGGCGGCTTCATACTCCCTGCCAACCCAGTAGTGGTCTGCTCCGGCTACAACCTGGCAGTCGGGTCGTTCGGCGAAGGATTCCAGCGTGGGTTGAAACTCCGGGGAAGGAGCCAGCCGGTCCAGGTCTCCGGTAATGATGAACTTGGGCCGGGCGTCAAGTTTCAGGGCCGTACCCTGCAACACCCGCAGCGAGGGGGACACGAAGGCAAAGACCTGCGCTTCTTTCTGCAGGTCGGCATTCCCCAGGATGACCCCATTGCCAAAGGAATACCCGGCCAGTCCCAGCCGGCCGGGGTCAACCCCGGGCCAGCCCTTGAGAAACCCGACGGCGGCCAGCGCTTCCCGGTGCTCCAACTCTCCCTCGGCGTGTTCTCCTTCGCTGTTGCCCACGCCGCGGAAGTTGAACCGCATGGTAATGAATCCCTGTTCAACCAGGGCAAACGAGACCGCTATCACCACGTTGTTATCCATGTTGCCGCCGTTGCGCGGCCCCGGGTGGCAAATCACGACTCCCGGAACCGGGCCGGCTGCCTCGTCGGGCTCCGCCACCACTCCCTCAAAGTTCAGATCGTCCGCCTGGAACGTCACCGCTTTCTGACGCATAAAACCCCCTCTGTATTATCTGGATTGTCTGGCAAGAGAATGTCAGCTCCCGCGTCCGCAGGAATCCGCCGGAGGTCGATTTTTCGTAGTTTACCGTATCCGAGTGGCCTATGTACCCGATTCCAACTTGGACGGAAGTAACCCTGACCTTCCTGGAGACAATTCCAAGGCCCTGACCGGGTGCGCCACGCAGGTTGACTTTTGGAAAGGTCTTTCTACAAGATTGACGCGCGGAGGCGTACAGCTCGGACGTTGCCGGCTTCCGCAGCCAGTTGACCAAGCTGATTGCCGCCGCCCCGGATGCACTGCACGTCGCCGCCCAAGCCGAGTTCACCGGAGGCGCCATAGTCAAGCAGGTGCGGGAGTTGGGCAAGGGCCTTTTAATTGCCGTAGCGCTGGATTGTCCGTTCACGGCGAATCATCCGGCAAGTCCTGGCAAGCACATCAAATCCCCCAACGTGCCCCGTTACCCAATGGTTTTCTTGGACAATTAAAAGACCCTGGGAGTTGGGCTATAAGGGACCCATCTACTCGGAAATCGTGGCCGCCGGGGCTGCGGCCTTGGAAATTGCCGGGGACGCCGCCGCCGGCCTTAAGGCCATCACCGCGGAACTGGACCCGGCCAACCCCAAGAGCGCGGATGTGCTGGCCAACTTCAAGTCCCGCTACGGCTGCATCACCTTGCCCTGGTACATGGGTTCGGCCTACGACGACGTTTACATCACCGCCGAGTGCCTGAAACAGACCGGCGGCGACCAGGACGCCGACGGCTTCCGCGACTGCCTGTACAACCTCACCTGGAGCGGCGCTACCGGGTCCAACTATGGCTTCGACGATAACGGAGAGGTTGAGGGACTGGCCAACAGCGTGGTGGTCGTCCTGCCGGTGGCCGAGCGGAACGAAGAAAACCAGGGCTGCCGGGTGCTGGGCCGGCGCCGATGCAGTAAGGAATCTCCTCGAGGGCCTCGGGCCGAACTGATTGGATGGACGCTAACCTCAGCAAGGGCACGTTTGAGATAGTGTCCAAGAGCGAAAGGGGGTGTCGTTTCTGCGATTTCTGTCCGGTGAGGACCGCCTCTCCCACCCACTGCTTTCGGGCAGCCGTCTGCTGGCGGTGGCGCTGGTGGGCCTGGCGGCGGCATACCTGGCCTGGAAAGTTGCCGAATCCGGCGACCAGGCCCTGCAATTCGCTTACAACGGCCTGTCGGTCGGGGCGATATACGCGATAATGGCCATGGGGTTCACCCTGGTCTACAGCACCGTTTGATTCTTCGACCTGTATTACGGAGCGGCCGCGGCCCTGGGCGCTTATGGAGTTTTCTACCTGCGGCCGCACCAGGGTATCGGCGGGCAGTACGGAATCGACCTTCTTTACCTGAACATCATCCTGGCCGCCGTCGCGGCCGGGGCCGCTGCTTGGGCCTTGTACGCCGCCCCCAAGCCCCGGTTCATCGCCCGTCTCAACCCCACAACCGCCGGGCCGGAGAAGGGGTCCTGGCCGCCGCCGGGGGCTGCGTTGGGCTGGCCCTGGCCTTCCACGAACACCTGTACCTCGTCCTGAGTCCGGCCGTCGGATTGGGCGTATCCATTCTCGCCGCCTGGGTGGTCTGTATGGGCGGAAGGCGGCTTCCGGTCCCGACGCGGCGGGCGGCGCGGGCGGCGGGGATTATCGCGGCGGCGGCTCCTGGGGCTTATGCGGGCTTCCTGCTGGCCGGCGCGCCCGGCGCCAACCTGTACCTGAGCTGGGGCCTGTCTTGTCTGCTGGCCGGGGCGGTTGGTCTGGCCCTGTACCCGTGGCCTGTACGTCCACATGAGGGAGCGCACCCGCTCACCCCTGGTGATGCTGGTGGCGTCCCTGGGAATCCTGCTGGCCATCACCCCCACCATCACCATCGTGTTTCAGGTGCGCCTCACCCCCTGCCGGTGGCCTTCGGCAGCACACCCTGGACCATTGGCGGAGCCAACATCAAGGGATTCAACCTCTTCACCGTCGGGGTAGCTCTCGTGGCATTCGTGGGGCTGCTGCTGCTCAAGCGCACCGCTTTCGGCAAAGCGGTGCGGGCCATCGGCGACGATGAAGAAGTGTCCAAGGTGGTGGGCATCGACACCAGGACCGTCATCGCCGTCGTGTTTTCCATCGGCGCGGTCTATGCAGCCCTGGCCGGGGTGCTCAGCGGCCACGACACCGCGATTCAACCCAAGATGGGGCTGCTGCTGCTGTTGAAGGGATGGATTGCCTCGGTTGTCGGCGGCATGGGCAACCTTTACGGCGCCATCCTGGGCGGATTCGCCCTGGGCATGGTGGAACAGTTCGGCATCTGGGACCTGTCCGGCGAATGGAAGGACGCTATTTCCTTCATCCTGCTCATCCTCTTCCTGTCCTTCTGGCCTCGGGGCATACTGCCCCGGAAATAAGGCGGTGGACCTCTTTAGACTGGAACGGGCAGAGCGGGTTTGAGGCGAAAATCGCTCGGTCGGAACAGCAGGACAAGCGGAGTAACGAATGGGGAACCTGGCTGACATATACCGGAGGCTCCGGGACGCAGGCGGCGACTCCCGTGGGCGGCGGTTCGTCCGCGGCAACCTGGAGCTGTGGGTAAACCTGCTGGTAATCTCGTGGGCAGCGGGGTTTATGCTGTGGCAGGGAATGGGCTTTGCCATTACCCTGGCCACCGTTTTCGCTATCTGGGCGATATTGGCGGTCAGCCTCAACCTGGTAGTTGGCTTTACCGGGCTGCTGTCGGTGGGGCACGTAGGTTTCTTCGGCATCGGCGCCTACGCCACAGCCATCCTCACCTCAAGCGCCGGCTGCGAACAACTCCGCACCGAGGCCGTCCCCACCTTTGGCTGGCCCTTCTTTGCCGCCCTGCCCGTCAGCATGGTTTTGGCCGGCGTGGTCGCCATCGTGGTGGGAGTGGTCTTCAACAGGTTCCGCGACGACATCTTTGTCCTCGTCTCCTTCGGGTTTGCGATTATCGCCTACAACGTCTTCCTCAACTGGCGCGGCGTCACCCGGGGAGTTTTCGGCATCCACGAGATAGCCCGGCCCGAGATTGGCGGCCATGTGCTGAGTGGCGAGGTCGAGTTCCTGGCGCTGGCCTTCCTGATTCTCGGCCTGGTAATGCTGGCCGCCTGGTTCATCGTGACCTCTTCCTTCGGGCGGGTGCTGACGTCGATAAGGGAGACGAACAGGCCATTGAGGTCTTTGGTTATCAGGCAACCCACTACAAGCAGGTGATTTGGGTAATCTCGGCAATGATGGCCGGGTTGGCCGGGGGCTTGTTCGCCAGTTGGGCCACATTCATCGACCCCAACTCCTTTGTACTGCTCCAGTCGATTCTGCTGGTGGCCATTGTCATCCTCGGCGGACCGGCCACCATTTGGGGATCCCTGTTGGGCGCGATGGTCTTTGTGCTGCTCGAAGAAGGAATGCGCTTCCTGCCCTTCGTTCCTGCCGAGTACGCCGGGCAGGCCCGGCAAATTGTCCTGGGCGGGCTGCTGGTCTGGCTGATGCTGTTCCGGCCCCAGGGCCTGATGGGGAAGTACAAGCTATGAGTGGAACGAGACCAGTCAGCCGGACACCCACTGCCCTGGAGACGGTGGAAATCTCCAAGCTGTTCGGCGGCGTACGGGCGGTGGACCGGCTCTCCATCGCCATCAATCGGGACGGCGTGACCAGCATCGTCGGTCCCAACGGTTCCGGCAAGTCAACCCTGATTAACCTGCTCAGCGGCACCCTGCCCCTGGACGGGGGTATGGTTATCATTGACGGGGGTGGGACTCCGGGTCGTCAAGGCTCACGAAACTCCGGCCCACGGCCTGACCCGCACCTTTCAGCAGGTGCGGCTGTTCGACCAGATTAGCGTTTGGGACAACATCATGGTGGCGCTGACCAAACGCAGCGTCTTCTCCGCGTTGATTGAACGGGCCAACCCGCGCTGCCGGGAGCGGGCCAGGACCATTCTGGAAGACGTGGGAATGTGGGACAAGCGGCAGTCCCTGGACCTGGACCTGTTCTGCGGTCAGCGGAAGCTGCTGGAGATTGGCCGGGCTATGGCGCTGGACGTTCAGACCTACCTGCTCGACGAGCCTTTCGCGGGCCTTTTCCCTCAAATGCTGGAGCACGTCAAGGACATTATGAAACGGATGCGGGATGAGGGCCGCACCATTGTCTTCATCTCCCACAACATGGACATAGTAAAGGAGCTTTCCGACCGCATATTCGTCCTCGACAGCGGCGCGCTGCTGGCCGAGGGTGAAGTGGACGAAGTGCTGGCCCGGCCGGACGTCATCGAGGCATACCTCGGCGCCTAGACCCAGGGCCTTTCATTCTCCCCTCTCCCCGCGGGCTGACAGGGGTATGTATGAGGATTTCACAAGTGGGGGCTGGTAGGTGATCGTTAGGCTGGGCCGAGGTCCTGGCGACGGTTTGGACTAGGATTTACGCCCAGGGGAGTGATTTTGCACCTGGATAGGCCCGCCATCCGATGATGTTTCATGTCCAAGCAGGTAAGCTCTCTGGATATAAGATGCCAATTTCTACCGCGCTTTCCAAGTTCCCAACCCAATTTCAGCCTTTACATACCCCTGTCAGCTCCTCGCGGGAGAGGGGTAAAGCTGGAAGAGGTGATGTCGCCGGACCTGGATTCTCCCCTCTCCCCGCGGGAGAGGGGCCGGGGGTGAGGGCGAACCCTGCGCATCAGCAGCGGTTTCTCTTGGCCGGAACGCCCTCACCTTAACCCTTGGTCTCTTGGCGAGGGGATCCTTGCGAGAATGAAAAGACCTTGGCCTGGCCCGGCGGCCCAATGCAACAACTTGAAACCATCGCAACGGAGACTCTCAGGTGAACACTGTGGAACCGACAACCCAGGATGATTCCCTGGACCTGGTGAACGTATCCGTGCATTACGGGGCCGTCGTCCGCCCTGGACGACATATCGCTGGGCGTCCGGCAAGGGGAACTGGTGGCGGTGATGGGTCCCAACGGCGCGGGTAAGTCCACCGTTCTCAAGGCAATCATGGGGCTGGCGCCGGTGGTTTCCGGGACAATCTACTGGCGGCAACACCCGTTGACCGCGGCCACCGCTATCAGTAATCTACTCAAATTGTGACTAACCTACGCTAATCTTGATTTGGGTAGCTGTTCCTGCTTCTCCCGCCAGTGCGTCCACATAGGACGGCTTACCATTGGCGTCCACAGGCAAAGGCCGAGTAGCTCCCGGCCAGTCTCTTATGTTCAAGGCGGCGTTGCCGTCCCGGTCAAGGATGGACCCGCAGGCTTGGCATATCCAAGTCCTCACGTCCAGGGCCAGCTTACCGCCGCGCCGTCCGCACTCGTGACATAGCTGGCTGGACGGGAAATACCAATCAGCCTTCACGAATTGGCCGCCTTTCCAGTCCGCTTTGTATTCCAGTTGACGCAGAAACTCGCCGGGCGCAAGGTCGCTAGTAGTCCAACATCTTTGAATTGATGGGATGAACGCCCTCACCCCCCTGCCTTCGCAGGGGCAGGCTCTAACCCTCTCCCAGAGGGAGAGGGAACTATTGAATGAAAAACCCTGGGGAGTCACGCCAATCTCAGCTACTCATCATTTCAAAGATTTCGGACTACTAGTCTTGCGCCCCCATAGCTTCTGCCAACCTTTCAGCGACAGGCTTTCAACCTGAATTACCTGGGCATTGGCAGTTACCCGGTGCGATAGCTGGTGCAGGAAGTCCTTGCGGATACTTGCCATCCTGCTGTACCGCTTCGCTACGGCTATTTTCGCTTTCTGGCGGTTCTTGCTGCCTTTTTGCCGCCGGGACAGCTTGCGCTCACTCCGGCGCAACGCCTTCAATGACCGCTTCATTGGTTCGGGTGCGTCCACCTTCTCAATCGTTCCATCAGGATAGGCGATGGTGGCAAAGGTCTTGAGGCCCAGGTCTATACCGAGGACACCAGCGCCGCATTGGTGCGGGTATTCGGTTTCGTCAATTTCCACCCGGACACTGGCATACCAACGGCCAGCTTTTTCCTTGATTCGGCACTCCCGGATTTCCTTGCCCGGCCAGCGTAGCGGTTCTTTCGTCCTGACCGCGCCGCCGGCCTTACCCGGGATGGTCAGCGTCTTGCCGCCCAGCTTGACCGTACCGGGGCCGTTGTCGCCTCGGAAAGCAAGCGCACGGCTTTTGCCGTGAAACCGGGGACGGCGGTTCTGGCCGGAGTAGAACCGCGCAATGGCGTCCTGAGCGTCCATCTGTCCGCCTTTGACGGCGTTCTGCGACAGGTCAGCGAACCACGGATGACGGTCAAACTTGTCCCGGTTGGCTACCGGGCGCAATTCAACCTTTTTGTAGCGGAAACCGGGGAGGCGCCGGCCTTCCTAGCGCCACAGGGCAACCACGTCATTGCGTGCTATCCTGGCAGCGTGGGCGTGGGAACGGAAGGTCTGCACCTGCTCCGCCGTAGGTTTCAACGCTATTACTTGGCATATCAACATCGGCTAACCTATCAAACTCAATTGCTTGGCCGTCTCTTCAATCTCCGGGCCTGCCAGCGAATCCAGCAGTTGCTTATGTTTCCGGCTTCGTGCGCCGTACAGCCGTGCGCTAAAGACAGTGATGATTTCAAGAACGTCTGTGGCAAGCTCTTCCTCAAAGCTCGGTTGTTCTCCGGCGTGGATAATGACAATCTCAATGCCTTGCAGTTCGCACAGCGTAAAGACAAGCTCGGCGCCGAACCGGAGGAGCCTGTCTTTATGGGTCAGCACCAGACGGCGGATGCGTTTGCGTAGAATCAGGTCAAGGAGTTCCTGCAAGCCTTTCTTCCGGTAGTTCATTCCGCTACCGAGGTCTTTGATGACATAGGAACGCCAGCCTTTTGCGGCGAGTAAGCCTCCAGCGCGGCGTGTTGCCGTTCCAGGTCTGCTTTCTGGTCGTGGCTGGATACACGAGTATAGCCGACAGTGGGCGACTCCTCGGCCCGTAGTCCCAGCAGGTCGGCAACCGAGTAGTAACGGGTTCCGCCTTTTGTCTTGCGGGCCGGCAGTAGCTCCCCGGTCTCTTCCCAACGCCGTAGTGTCACGGGTTGCGTACCGAGTAGCTGGGCAGCTTCACCTATCTTGACTAATCTCCTTTCCATCATATTAGATTAGCAAACGTTATATTAAATAACAAGACACAGTTACGAGCCCACGAGATAGTAAAAGAAGGCATTGCCTTTGTCCCCCAGGGCCGGCGGGTGTTCACCCACCTAACCATCGAAGAAAACCTGGAGATGGGCTGCCTGTACCTCAACGACCGGGATGAACAGGAGCGCCGCAAGGACTCGGTCATGGAAATCTTCCCCATCCTGCGGGACAAGCGCCGCGACTTGGCCAGCCAGATGTCCGGCGGGCAGCAGCAGATGCTGGCCTTGGGCCGGGGTCTAATGGCCGGGCCGGAAGTCTTGTTGCTCGACGAACCAACACTGGGACTGGCGCCGGCAGTCGTGAAAGAAACCTTCCAGAAAATATCCGAAATTAGCCGCGTGTTCGGCACAACCATCTTCGTCGTCGAGCACAACATCAAAGGGGCGCTGGACATCGTGGACCGGGCTTACGTGCTGGACAAGGGCCGTGTCGTTCACGACGGCACCCCTGAATCAGTCCGGGAGACCGGCATCCTTACCAAGGTTTTCCTGGGAGCGAGTTAATCCGGCCCCCTTCCCACAGCGAATTGCCCCGGATCCCCCAGGGGCTTTCAATTCTCAATTCACCCCCCCTAAATTCATGGGGTTTGGGGGATGAATCCTCCAACGTGCCCCGTTACGGCGGTTGTTGCGGAGAATCGGAAGACCCCGGATACCCTCCTGTTTACGGACGCTGCCCCTGTCCCCGTGCTACCATAGCTGTCACCTCAACCCCCAGGAGCGCGCCATGTCAACAGACAACGACACCCCAGCCGCCCGGACCATCAAAGCCACCGAGTTCAAGGCCAAGTGCCTGAAGCTCATGGACGAGGTTGCCGAAAGCGGCGAGGAAATCATCATCACCAAAAACGGCAAGCCGGTTGCCAAGCTGACGCCCTGCCAGAAGAAGCCGAAACCCTGGTTCGGGCTTTACCGGGATCATATCGAAATCCTTGGAGATATCGTCTCGCCCATGCCAGCCGAATGGTTCGCTATCCCCGCCGACGAAGACGAGCAATCGTCTTGATCCTCCTGGACACCCATGTACTCATTTGGCAGGAACAAGGCGACCAACGCTTGGGGCCTGGGACACTGCAACTATTGGAAACCACCCTTCGGGAAGGGAACGCCGCGGTTTCCGCAATATCTTTTTGGGAAGTTGCTATACGGGTGCAGAAAGCTCGGCTCAGATTGACGCTGGACCTGGAGATGTGGCGAACCGACCTGCTTGAGCGGGGACTTGTCGAAATACCGGTGGACGGCGCCATCGCTGTCCGTGCCGGCCTTCTTGATGATATGCACGGTGACCCGGCGGACCGCCTTATCGTTGCCACTGCGTTGGCGGGGCATCAGTTGGTGACCGCTGACCGGCGGATACTTGACTGGCCGGGGAACTTGGCGAGGTTGGACGCGAGGGAGTAGCCGTCAAATTCACTAACCCAAGAGAGTGGAAAGGGTGGGGCTCCAAGGCCACCCTTTCCGCGTCTGTACGGATAGGCCTGCAAGCCAGGGCTTGCCCAAGGAACGCCTCGCAGATAAACGAGCCATTTTCATGGTTTTATGTACGAGGAACGTTAAACCACACCTTGGTTGTCACGCTGGGATACGATGTATGCTGCTACAGGGCTCGTTCTGTCGATGCCGGCACTGCAATGCACGAGCACTGGCTTGGGTATTTGGTCGAATGCTTCCAAGACCTTCCTCATATCAGCTTCGGAAGGCTTTTGGTAGTCAGTCATTGGGATATGACGAAACTCGAACCCTTGCGAACCATAATACCCAAACAGCCCATCAGGATGCAGGTCGAGTCCGCCCCTGATGTAGTACTTTTCGTGCTGCTTTTCTTCAAGCAGGCTCACGATTGAGCGGATGCCCAAAGACTTCACCCGCTTAACCCAGTCTACAACAAGTGTCCTAAACTAAAGCCAAGGTGAAATGCGCAGATGGCGGGGGTCAAACGACAGAGCCGGGTCATTCTCCAAGTACGGATGAGAGGGATTCACCGGCGCAACCCAGCTGATCATCATCGCCAATTAAATGTAGATCCCACCTTGGCTTTGGTTTAGTACTCAGTCAACTTTGGAATCGAAAGGATAAAGGCGGTGAAGTTTGGTTCGGGCATTCTGGGTGTTGAACCGCCAGTTGATGATGGATTGGGAGGCGTTGCGTTCCCGCACTAGGGCCTGGACTTCCCTGACGAGAGTCTCCTGGCCGGGGATCCGCTGCCTCAGGCAGGAGCGGGACAGCACGCTGAACTCGATTTCCGCCATGTTCAGCCAACTGCCGTGCTTGGGCGTGTAGTGGAACTCCAGCCGTTTCGCAATCGCCGGGCCTCCACCGCCGGGAAGGTCTCGTACAGCGGCGCCGTGTGGTGGGTGTTCAGGTTGTCCAGGACCACCCGCACCACTGGGACCTCCGGATAGGCTTCGTCCACCAGCCAGCGCATCTGATGGGCGAAATCCTGCATGGTGCGCCGCTGGGTCACCGCCACCTGCCGCCAGCCAGCCAGCGGCTCGCAGGCCAGAAACAGATTGCGCGTGCCCTCCCGCCGGTACTCGTAGTCCTGCCGCTGGGGGCGTCCCGGCCGGGGCGGCATCGGCGCCCGGGGCTCGGCCAGCAACTGGGTGGAGGTCTTGTCAAAGCAGACCACCGGCCGCTGGGGGTCATAGGGTTCGGCGTACAGGTCCAGCACATCATCCATGTTGGCCACCAACTCGGCGCTCACCTTGGGGATGCACCACTTCTGCTTCTGCCAGGGCTTGAGCGCGTTTTTTCAGCCGTCGGCGAACTCCCTCGTGGGACATGGAGGACGCCAACCCCAGCTCCACCACCTTCCCAGCCAAAAGGCGCGGGGTCCAGTGGTCATGGCCTGCCGGCGCCGGACTGCAGGCCAACGCGATCAGGTGGGCCTCGCCCCGGTCGTCCAACTTCCGATGCCGGTTGGCCTGGCGCCGGTCCCACAGGGACCCAGCCAGCCCCTCCTGGGTAAATCGCTGCTTGATCCGGTACACGGTGCCCAGCGCCACATCCAGGGCTTCCGCCACTTGGGGAGCCGCCCAACCGTCGTCGCTCTTGAGCAGAATCCGCGCCCTGGCCGTCACTCGGGCCGAGCTTTTCCCTGCCCGAATCAGATGCTACAGTTCCTCCCGTTGTTCCGTCGCCAGCCGCACCGCATACTTATCACGAACCATCACCGCTACCCCCACCGTCAACACTGCATCCCAAGCAGTATACGGCTACCGGCCAGTTTCCTGAACGACTTTCAACTTCAAGATTGACTGAGTACTAGTACCGTTTCCACTTGAATATGCCTTATACCAGATACCCGTTTCACCTGCCCGTCGTTCCCGCGCAAGCTGGAATCCACAGTTGGAAGTGACTTTCCAGTATCGACAAGACTATCTGGAACCGGTACTAGGTTGTGTTGACATTTTGGTTATGATGCTTGTATGTCAAATGTTAAGTTTCCAGCAGAACAATGGGACAGGATTCTCGATTTCCTGCGTGGCTGCGCCGGCCTGTATGTCGGTCAGGAAGAGGATTGCCAGCGATTTGTCGAGGCTGTGCTGTGGATTAACCGCTCCGGCGCCCAATGGCGGCTGCTTCCGGCCGAATACGGGAATTGGAACAGTGTCTATAAACGATTCGCCCGTTGGGCTGACAAAGGCGTCTGGGAACAGATGCTTCAACATTTCTCCGGCGACCCGGACCTGGAATACCTGATCATTGACAGCACGGTGGTTCGGGCGCACCCATGCGCGGCGGGGGCGCCCCCAAAAACGGGGGACAGGCTTGCCAGGCCCTGGGCCGCAGCCGGGGCGGGTTCAGCACCAAGATCCACGTGAGCGTGGACGGCTTGGGCAACCCCTTGCGATTCATCCTGACTGGAGGGCAACGGCACGACATCACCCAGGCAGAGGAATTGATCGCCGGTTACGCTGGAGAGCAGGTGCTGGCTGATAAAGGATATGACTCCCAGGAGTTTCGCGAGCACATCCTGGCCCTGGGCATGACTCCGGTCATTCCGCCCCGCTCAAACCGGAAGGAACCCGCCGGTTATGACCGGCATCTGTACCGGGATCGCCATCTGGTCGAATGCTTCATCAACAAGATAAAGCACTATCGCCGGATATTCTCCCGGTTTGAGAAACTGGACACCAGATACCTGGGCTTTCTGCATTTCACCGCCGCTCTCATCTGGCTGCGGTAAAATGTCAACACAACCTAGCCTCTGGAGGCAATGGTTTACACCGCCCGCCATAGTCGGGGTGGTCTCGAAGTGGCCGTTGTGAACACGCTAAGCTTCCATCCAGTAGCCAAATCAGAATCTCCGAATCGTCTCCTGCCCCAATTTGGCTTCTGATTCTTATGAGATCTGCCTTAATCGTGTTGGTCAACTCTGTCGATGACATAAATTCTTCCATCTTTAGCCCTGAATTCGGCTTGAGATATATGGGAAATAGGGCTTGGAGGCACTTTTGATTTGATGCGTTGTTCCAGTGCTGCGACCTTGGCCTTCCACACTGAACGGCTAACGTTATAGTCCTGCGGGAAGGGGCGGAAGATGGCATCCTTACTCATGATGGCTCCATCCCGTCTAGCGTCTTCCTTTGCTGCGTCCAACAAGCGTTTCGCTACTCTAAATCTGCCGTCACAAGCGTGCATATGTGAGAGCATGAACGAAATTTCGGCCTCGCCGTCCCCGCTATACCCGGTTGCCCTCTTGAAATTCAATAACATACCAAGTGCCTTGATGCTTGTTTGGGCAGCAGGGACAAGCTCCCCGTCGCCGTACCTTGAGTAGGCGGCGTGCTTCAAGGCCCTAAGGTAATAGGAGGGTTTCGTTTGCTTTTAGGGTATTTAGCCTCTAGTTAGCATTGGGCATACCCTAAAACAGAACGGAACCAATAGGAGACTTCGGTTTCAACCCGTAACTTGTCATCTATGAGACGCTTCTCTTCGCCTGCCTCGACGTTCGAAATGTCGCGTTCTCCTGTTTCAGACGACAGATGCATGTATCTCCCGTCCATCGCCCACTCATATATCTTGTTGTTTGTCGCCTCAATTTCGTCCTCGTAGAATTCCCGAAGACTGCTATCTACTGCCGCCTGCTCATCGTCATCCAATTCAATGGCATCTCCCTCCACAGGCAGTGAGCGCAAGAGTTCCTCTTCAGAACCAGTTCTGAACCACCCCTTGAAGGTTTCTATTAGGCTCATACCAACTCCGAGGTGCTTCGCGCTGGACAAGATTCGCCGATTGGTCCAGCCGATACCAATAGCTGGATGGTTATCCTTTTGTGTTGCGCCATCACCATCCCAGCATTCCCCATTATCCCTAGGATTACAACTGTTCAAATGAAATAGTGTACAGTTCCAAAAAGGGGGCGTCTCACGCCCCCCTGATTCTTTCCCCGGATACCCTGTAGACTGGCGGCGGATGACGCCGCTAACTCTGGCGGACGAACTTGTCCACGGACTGGTCGCCGGTCAGCGCCAGGTAGCAGTCTCCCCTGGAGTCTACCCAGCAGCCGTGGGCGGAGCGGGACGGCCAGCGGGCCAGCACTTCCCCGTGCTTGCCGACGATGCTGCACCGGGAAGGCAGTTCGCCGTTGTCGGTGGCGCGGGTGCCCTCGCTAATCAGGAAGGTGCCTTCGGTGAACTCGGCGATGTCCATGGGACGCTGGATGTCGGTCCACATTTCGATGAACTGGCCGTTGGGGGTGAACACCTGCACCCGGTGGTTTTCCCGGTCGCAGACGTAAACGGTGTGGGTTTCGTCAACCAGGATGCTGTGGGGCAGGTGGAACTGGCCCGGTTCGGTCTTGCCCCAGGTGCCCCAGGACTGCAACAGGTTGCCGCCGCCGTCAAAGCGGTGGACCCGGGCGTTGCGGTATCCGTCGGAGACGTACAAGTCTCCCCACGGGCTGGGGACCAACTCGCTGGGGTAGTTGAAAGGCCCTGCGGGCCGCGGCACCGGGTCCATGGGACGCTCGCATCCCGTGTCCGAGTGAACGCCGTGCTGTCCCAGCATCTTGATAGGCTTGCCGTCCAGGGTGTAAATCATGCAGATAGAGGTGTCCCGGTCAGTCAGGTACACGAGGTCGTGGGCGATGTAGAACCCGTGGGCGTACACGAACGCCCCGTTGCCCCAGCCGTTGAGGTAGTTGCCGTCCGGGTCGCAAACCACCACCGGCGGATCCTTGCGGTTGAAGATATAAACGTTGTCCCGGGAGTCGGTGGCGATGGCGCTGACCGCCCCCAGGGTCATGCCGTCGGGCAGCTTGGGCCAGTCCCGGACTTCCTGGTAAGTGTACGTTCCGGCGCCTACGGTGGTCATGGTCTTACCTCCTCAAATCAGGCCCTTGGCGGGCGTGGTGGTCGATGGCGCTTAAGTCCCGGCGTTTGTAAACGCGGGACTAACCGTTAATCAGCTTGGTCACGGTGGCCGTAACCCGCGCCGCGTTGGGCAGGTAGATGTTTTCCAGCGGGCGGCTGTATGGCACCGGCGTGTGCGGCGCGGTGACCCGGGACGGCGGCGCGTCCAGATACTCGAAGGCTTCCTCGGAGACGCGGGCGCAGATGTCGGAGGCAATGCTGCAAACCGGTGTGTCCTCGTCCACCACCACCAGCCGGTGGGTGCGCTTCACCGAATCAATGATGTGGTCGTAGTCGATGGGCGAAACGCTGAGCAGGTCCACAACCTCGGCGTTGATGCCCTGCGGGGCCAGCGTGTCCGCCGCCTCGGTGCATACCCAAGTCATGCGGGATATGCCCACCAGGGTAATGTCGGATCCGGGCCGCACGGTGCGGGCCTTGCCCAAGGGCAGGACGTAGGGTTCTTCAGGGACCGAACCGCGGTTGCCGTACAGCCCCTTGTGCTCGAAGTACACCACTGGGTCATCGTCCCGAATCGCCGCCGTCAGCAACCCCTTGGCGGTGTAGGGATCGGAAGGCACCACCCCCTTGAGGCCGGGTATGTGGCTGAAAATCGAGTAGAAGGACTCGGAATGCTGGGCGGCGCTGCCGAAACCGGCGCCGATGCGGGTCAGCAGGACGAAAGGCACCTTGACCTGTCCGCCGAACATATAGCGCATCTTGGCGGCGTTGTTCAGCAGTTGGTCCATGCAGACCCCGATGAAGTCGACGAACATCAGCTCGGCTACGGCCCGCATTCCGGTGGAGGCGGCGCCGATGGCGGTGCCGACGAAAGCCGCTTCGGACAAGGGGGTATCCAGCACCCGCTCCCGGCCAAACTGCTGAATCAGCCCGACGGTGGTGCGGAAAGGACCGCCCCAGGCGTCGACGATGCCCAGGTGTTCCCGGCCGGCGCCGCCGGCGATTTCCTCTCCCATGATAATCACGGTCTCGTCCCGCTCCATTTCCTGGCGCAGGGCTTCATTGATGGCCTCCCGGTACAGAATCTCCCGGGCGGCAGTGCTGGTCATGGTCATAACTTGCTCCTGCTTTACAAAGTCCTCTTCATCAGGGAGAGAGGAGATGGTCAAATGGGTTCCGCCAAAGTCTCTCTTACCCAGTCGACAAATGCCGTGTAAACTACCTCCAAGGCGGATCTACGCAGTGCATCGGCACACAGGGATAAGTAATGCTCTGCTACATCCCTAGCGTGATAGCTCGAATGTGGAGAACCTTCTAATTCGTAATCAAGGGCAGCGTTGTTACCGCTACCAAATCTAGGTGCAAATTCATCTACGTTGAAATTCAAATCGCCTTCTGGAAATCTGCGCTCACTATCCTCGCTGGCGGCCGCGCGATATTCCAATAGAGATGCTATGCTGCGATCTAACACTCGATCGAAAAATCTCGCTGCCCCCCGATTGTTGTCCAGTCCCAATTCGGCCAAAAGGTCATCGCGCCAGTCGTCTTCGAGCATTTCCCGCAACTCATCGCTGACAGCGATTGCCTCCCCTTCACTAGGGTACGCCTCAAACCGGTAACAAACATGGCGGGTGATAACAGAACCATTGTCAAACTCTCCGATATGTTCTTCGCCGGGTCCCGGTAACAACGTGTCGCAAGATTGAATCACGCTGTGAATATGGGATACAAACTCTTTGGCGAACTCAGGAGCCCTGCGTTAGAGCATAGCGGCGACGGCTATGACATCGTCCAGACCAACTGGTTCGTCATGGTATAGATCCACTATTGTACTCCTGACCTTGCAATATTCGTGGGTCGACAACGCAGTCGGGTTCCCTTGGTTCAAGGAATCGACCACACCGTCCCTCGCCCCGTAGTGGAATTGATGGCCTCCCGGTACAGAATCTCCCGGGCGGCAGTGCTGGTCATGGTCATAACTTGCTCCTTAGCGGCGGATTACAATGGCGTATTGGCACCCCGTTTCATCATTCCATCGCCTCCATCAAAGCACCGCAACCAGGGCAGTAGAAGTCGGCCGTATCATCGAGGAACTTAATGGGGCGCCCGTCGTGGTGAGCTGAAATCAACTCTTCCACCAGGGTAGCTTCAGTGATAATCAGGGGATCTTGTGCAGGCATGACGTCCATACGCCCGTCGGAACCCCTGCGATCCGGCAAGTTAAACCCAAACTTGTTAATCTCCGTGGGATCTCCTGTCTCCCGCCAGTGCGCGTATGCTGCGTTGCGAGCATCCAACTGGCAGCCTGCTCCGGTGGGAGGTTGGGGTCCCGAAAGGGATTGTCCGTAAATCGGACGCATTGGTACTACGCTCCAAATTACCAGGACCTTGGGACTGTACCATTAAAATACCTCCACCACGATGCTTGACCTGCATTACTGCAACCGTGCCCACGTCTACTGCTCCGGGCTGGTGAGCCCAAGCAGCCTGGCTTGCGCGGTTGATAGGAGGGAATCCCGCAAGTAATCTCGTGCGTTTAATATCTCGATGCCGATTAGCTCCCCGTGACCGTTAAGTTCGGCGGTAATGTTGGGGGACAGTTCAACACTTTTAGACTCTTCCCCCTCGGCAATGACGAGGTGAAGAATGTCCTCCTTTTCGAAATAGAACAACTGGGTATTGTTCACGGAACGAACCTCCCGGTCAGCACATAGAAGTTAATCTGTTGGCGAGTAGTTGAATGAATCGTAATGGGTATAACTACGTCGCCATCCTGCTCATAAGGCACCAAAACTAACTGGTTGCCGTGCCTTCCAATCACAACCTTCCGGCGAGTCCAAGTGTCGAAATATCTTTCCCAGGAAAATCTGATGATTTGTTCGATGATTCCTAGAGCGAATCCCCTCGAGGCAGCTCGATGTCTCAGGTATTCCGTCCAGACATAAGTTGGCGCTCTGCCATTGGAAGCAGCCATTTCCGGCGCTCTCCGGGGTGTTCCTACACCCCCATGTTCACGCCGCGGCGCATCATCTCCTTGGGGTAGTCCACGTAAACGTCTTCGTAAAGCTCGGCGGGTTCGGGCATGGGGCTTTCATCAGCGAAGCGGATGGCGTCTTCCATCATTTCTTCCGCTTCCTGGTCCAGACGGTCCAGTTCCTCCGCGGTGATGCTGCCCTCCGGGATGACCCGCTCGCGGAACTGCTTCAGCGGGTCGCGGGCGCGCCACGAGTCTTCCTCTTCCTTGGTGCGATAGGTCAGGGGGTTGTCGAAAACGGTGTGGCCGTAGAAGCGGTAAGTAAGGCACTCCAGCAGTGTCGGGCCTTCTCCGGCCCGCGCCCGGGCCACCGCCTGCCCTGCCGCCTCATAGACGGCGAAAACGTCCATGCCGTCCACGGTGAATCCGGGCATATCGTACCCGGCGGCCCGGTCAGCGACGTTGGCCGTGGACAAGCCGTACTCAACCGGAGTTGATTCGGCGTACCCGTTGTTCTCGCAGCAGAAAATCACCGGCAGCTTCCAGACCGAGGCCAGGTTCATGCACTCGTGGAGCACCCCCTGGTTGGCGCCGCCGTCGCCGAAGAAAGCCACGGCCACGCGGCCCAGGCGCTTCAGCTTGGAGGTCAGGGCCGCGCCCACGGCCAGCGGAACACTGGCGGCGACGACCCCGTTGGTGCCCAGCATCCCCTTGCTCATGTCGGCGATGTGCATCGAGCCGCCCTTGCCCTTGTTGGGGCCGGTGGCCCGTCCGAACAGCTCCGCCATCATGGCCTTGGGGTCTACCCCCTTGGCGATGCAGTGGCCATGCCCCCGGTGGGTGCTGCCGATGTAGTCGTCATTGGTGAGGTGGGCGCAGATGCCGGTGGGAACGGCTTCCTGTCCCGCCGAGGAGTGTACCGAGGCGGACATCTGGCGCTGCCCGGTTTCGGGGATGCCCCGTTCCTCGAAATGCCGGATGGTCGTCATAGTTTTGTACAGTTCCAGCAAACCTGCTCGGTCCAAATCCATAATGCGCCCCCCGGTTCAACGAATGCGGTTAAAAAACTGGGTCAAGCTAATGGTGAGAGACAACGCGGTGAAACAGGACGGGACGGAAGGCGGTTCCTTCCCCCGGAATTGCTCTCATAGTAGCATCAGGCAGTCCCATGTCAATAGCGGGCGCCACGGCGCCAGGGTCTTTTAATTCTCCCCTCTCCCCGCAGGAGAGGGGCCGGGGGTGAGGGCGAACCCCACGCGCACCGGCAACGGCTGCTCTTGGACGGAACACCCTCGCCCTAACCCTAACCCTCTCCCAGAGGGCGAGGGGATTATTGCGACAGCGAAAAGACCCTGGCGCCGTGGCAGGGTCTTTTCGCTGTCGCAATAATATGGGGCGGTAATCTTGACCTATTCGGGGAACAAGTCCTTAAGTACCACGACAGATCCGCCGTGTTCGGTGCGTGACACCGCATTGGCAAAGCGTTCGTCGGCGGTGACCATTGTCGCGCCAATCCTATGGGCCAACGCAAGATAGGTACAGTCGTAAACCGGCCGGTCTAAAGCCACCGCCAGCCGCACGGCGTCGACGCAGATTGTTTCATCGTTCACCCAGCTAATGTTCATTCGAGGGATTGCCTCTGCCAACCCTCCAGCTCGATCTCGCTGTACTTGGCCCGTGCGTACCTTTCGCCACAGAGCGTTGCCGACCTCCAACCCCATGAAGCTGGGAGCAAACAATTCGTGCTGGCCGCCGAGGAGTTGGCCGGCAAGATTCGACTGTTCCTCCTCTATCAGCCACTTTACCGCCACGCTGGCGTCGACCACCAACCGCATTAGAGATCTCTGTACGCACGATGGTCGCGGTCTTCTCTTATCAAAATCTCTGAAGGAGTTTGAAACGTGCCCTTGGTCTGTTCTCGCAACTTTAGGGATAAGGCTTTGAATTCCCGTGCCTTTTTCGCCATATCATCCTGAACCGCCTCCTCCAAAATATGCCGGGCCTCGCTTTCCAGGGAACGGTTGTTTTGGACGGCACGAGATTTCAGCAGTTGGACAACCTCATCGTCCAACTGCCGTATATTGAGTGTAGCCATGACAAACCTCAAGGAATAGTGATAGCGTTATGATAGCACACCAGGTACGGTCATTATTCTCCGCTCAGGTGAGTCAGTAATCCGTCCAGTGGGACTTGAGAAACCGGGTCAACGGGTGTAGACCACCACCGCCTCGCCGGGGCCGGCGTTCAGCAGGGCCGCGGCGCTGCCGTTGGGAACGGCTATTTCCAGGCAGCCGTTGCTGCCGATGAGGGCCAGGGGCGTTCCCGGCGGGTGTTGTGGGTCGTCGTGGAACGTGCGGTGCAGCCCGTTCATGCCGTGGGACTTGAACTCGACGCTGACCGCGGAAACGTCCCGCAGCATTTCCTGGGGGATGTTCGTGACCAGGTTGCCGAAGTAATCGGCGTAGATTACCTGTCCGGTGATGTGCCCTCCGTCCCTGACCGGCTGCGGGGTTGGCAGCCAGACCAGTTCCGCAACCGGCGGCCCGAAGCCGGATGGCGGGGCGCCCAGCGAAAGGTGGGCGGCGGCGGGGGCGAATATGTCGCGCCCGTGGAAGGTGCTGCTGACCGGCTGACGTTGGTAATCGGGGTTGGCCAACTCCCAGGCGGCGCATTGGGCCGGGACCGGAACGGTGTCCGCCGCCGCGGGTGGCTGCGGCAGATACTTGCCCAGGACACCGCTCAGGATGCCGTTGTCCGGGGCCAGGAACGTCCCGTCGGGACAGGTCAGCAGCGCCGCCTTGCGCGCGGTGCCTACGCCCGGGTCCACCACCACCACGTGGATGGAACCCGGCGGGAAGTAGGCGTGGGAGGTCTTGAGGATGAACGCCGCCTGAGCCAGGTCTTGCGGCTGCACCTGATGGGTCAGGTCAACGATGAGCGCGGCGGGGTTGATGGTCAGGATGACGCCCTTCATCACGCCCACGTAGGAGTCCGCCAGGCCGAAGTCGGTGGTGAGGACGATGGGACGCGGCGACGCCATGCCGGGGCGCGCTAGGGGCCGGGGGCGAAGCGGACGCTGACGATGGACACGGCCAGGAACAGCGCCGTGAGCACGATGGTGAACTGGAACAGGGTCTTTTCCAGCCCGCGCCGGGTGCGGCCGGTGGTCTGGGCACTGCCGAACAAGCCGCTGCCGCCCTCCCTGACCTGGGACAGGATTATCAGCGCCAGCGCCACCGACACGACGATTTGGGCCATGTTGAGGAAGGGCATACAGAACCTCGGAGCGGGTCAGGCGTTTCTGACCGTCTCCAGTTTTTCTTTCACTAATTCCTGGACCACTCCAGGATTGGCCTGGCCCCTGGTCAGACGCATCACCTGGCCCACGAGAAACCCGGCGGCGGACTCCTTGCCGCCCAAGTAGTCTTCCACCGCCTTGGGGTTGGCTTCGAAAGCCTGGGCCACGGCGGCCTCCACCACGGAGGCATCGCTGATTTGCGCGTACCCCTTGGATTCCACTATTCTACCCGGCGGGTCGCCGCTCTCGAAAGCCTCCTCAAGCACGGTTTTACCCATTGTCACGCTGAGGACGCCGGTGTCTATCAGGTCAACCAACTCCACCAGATGGGCGGGCGCAACCCTGGTTCCGGTGATTTCCTGGCCGGCCAGGTTCATCAGGCGGCTAAGGTCGCCCAGCATCCAGTTGCCGACGCTCTTGGCCAGGGCCGGACCGCCGGCGGGCTTCAGGGCCAGCGCCGTCTCGAAATAGTCGGCCATCGCCTTCACGCCGGTAAGCTGGCTGGCGTCGGATTCGGGCAGTCCTAGCTGCTGCACAAAACGGTTCCTGCGCTGAGTGGCCAGTTCGGGCAAACGCTCCCGCAGGGTTTCAACCCACTCCGGAGCAACCACCAGCGGGGGCAGGTCAGGTTCCGGGAAGTAGCGGTAGTCGTGGGCGTATTCCTTGCTGCGCTGGGACACGGTGACGGCCCGGTCGTCCACCCAGCCCCGGGTTTCCTGCGTCACCGTCCCGCCCTCGTCCAGTACCCGCGCCTGCCGTTCCACCTCGTAGTTCAGGGCCAGGTACACGGAGCGGAAGCTGTTCATGTTTTTGACTTCGGCGCGGGTGCCGTACTCGGCGCTGCCCCGGGGACGGATGCTGACGTTGGCGTCGCACCGGAAGTTGCCGTCCTGCATATTGGCCGCCGACACGCCAAGGTACTGCACGATGGAATGCAGGGTGGTCAGGTAGGCGCGGGCCTCTTCCGGGGAGCGCATATCGGGGGCGCTGACCACTTCCATGAGCGGCGTACCGGAGCGGTTTACGTCCACCAGGCTGTAGGCGGGGCCGTCGGGAGACTGGACGTGCTGGAGCTTGGCCACGTCCTCTTCCAGATGCACCCGGTCAACGCCAATCCGCTTGACCTCACCCTCAACCTCGATTTCCAGCCAGCCCCTGACGGCCAAGGGCTGGTCGTACTGGGAAATCTGGTAGCCCTTCATCAGGTCGGGGTAGGGATAGTTCTTGCGGTCGAACTTGGAAAACTCGGGGATTTGGCAGTTGAGCGCCAGCCCCGTGGTTATGGTGTGCTCGACGGCGCGCCGGTTAATGACGGGCAGAGTTCCGGGCAGGCCGAGGCAGACCGGGCAGACGTTGCTGTTGGGCGCGGCGGCCTGGTAATGGGCCGGGCAGGAACAGAACATCTTGCTGCGGGTCAGCAGTTGCACGTGGACTTCCAGCCCGATGACGGTTTCGTAATCCATAACCTTCGGCAATTACGTCTGGGGCGGGCGCAGAATGGGGATGCCGCCGCCAAGTATATCAGCCGCTCCGGGGCAGGGGCAACGCAGGCGGAGTTCGCCCTCACCCTAGCCCTCTCCCAAAGGGAGAGGGGTGGATGAAAATGCCATGCCTCACACACCCCGGTCCCGGTGCCCGGCTGGCAGCTTGGTTTACTGCCATTTTGGCCGTAACGGAGGATGCAGGGCCGAAAAGTGTCGGAAAAAGCAGACAAAACCGGACATTTTGGGACATTTGAGCGTGGAGCCGGGGCGGTTTTGTCCTGATTTGTCCGGCCAAAGTCCGCTTTTGTCTTGCGAATGTCCGGTTTTATCCGCAGTTTGTCCGGTTTTGTCCGCAGGGGATTTGAGCGTCCGGTCTTGCCTGGATGGGTTTGGTTGGAACAGGTCATTTGCGTACGCTGTCAATTGCGGGTGTTAATTACGGGGTGGCGGCGACAGGCCGGGACATACGCACCGGCTGTTATTAACAGCAAATGGGCTTGAGGGCAGGTGTCAACGGCCAACTGTCACAAAGGGGGTGGGGGTGAGGGTGAGGAATGATCGCTCAACGGGCGCAGGCAATCCCAAGACCCCGGTTAAGGTCCAAGGCCGCTGCTTTTGAGCAAATCCGCCCGGGTGGGTATATCAGGTCTGGAACACAATATCGCATAATGGTATCTCCGATTGAGGCGCTAACAATTGAGGCGCTCAGGATTGCCACTATGCGCCAGGGTCATCCAACTGTTCCGAGGTGAGTTTTGCCCAGCGCGGTATTTATTTCCCTGGAAGGCGGCGAGGGCGCCGGCAAGTCCACCCAGGCGGCGCTGCTGGTGCGGCGACTGCGGGACGTCGGCATACCCGCCACCCTGGTCCACGAGCCGGGGACGACGGTTTTGGGAGAGTATCTGCGGGACTACCTGAAGAGCAGCCGGCCCATATCGAAAGAGGCGGAGTTGCTGCTGTTTGAGGCCGCCCGCGCCCAGTTGGTCACTGACATCATCAAGCCCAGCCTGGCTGGGGGCATTACCGTGGTGGCCGACCGGTTCGAAGCATCGTCGGTGGCCTACCAGGGATACGGCCGCCGCATCAACGTGGATGCGGTACACCGCCTGAACGACTTTGCGGCCCAGGGCACACTGCCCAATTTGACTTTTCTGCTGGACATCGGCCCGGAGGAAGGGCTGCGGAGGACCGGCAACCCCCAGTTGTCCCTGGACCTGGAAGCGTCGGACGCGGCGAACTTTGACCGGCAGGACCTTGCCGGCACGCGGCGGTTCGAGGACCAGCCGCTGAATTTTCACGCCAGGGTCAGGGAAGGGTTTTTGCGGATGGCCCGGAACGACCCACATCGGTGGGTGGTCATTGACGCCGGACGGCCGGCCGAGGAGGTTCAGGCGGAAATATGGAGCTACGCCGCCGCCCGGTTGAATCCCCCGGGGAGCGGAACGTCCGGGGACGCTGGGTTGGGCCAATCCACGCCGGAAAGCGGCCCATCAACGAATCAGCCCCTCTTGTAATCAAGAGGGGCTGAACCTTGTCCTGTGACCGTACCCGCCGGTCTAGTTGTCGGCGGGAACTGCGACTGCGTCCAAGCTTTCGATCTTGGCAGCAATGCGCTGCTTCATCTGCCGGACCCTTCCCAGGTCGGGATAGATGTCGCCTTCGCCCTTCTTGTCGAAGATTTTCTCTCCGTCAACGAAGACTTCCATGATGCCCTGTCCGCGGGGGGAAATCGTCACGGCAGCATCGGGACCATAGGCCCGGAAGAACTCATTCGCCATCCACGTGGCGGTAGCAAGGTGCTGTCAAGGAACGCAGTAAGTGATTTCTACTTGAACCTTTCCTTCCATGTTTCACTCCTCAGATTGGGTAATCTTGGAACCAGGGCGAGTTTACCAGAAACGGCAATAAAGGTCTACACCGAAATGGCAGCCAAGCCGGGACGATTGCTAAGTCGCGGGGTCAAAGCCTTTCCCGCGAAAGCGCGAATCCGGGAATGTCCAGGTGAAGAGAACGTAATTGGCTGATAACGCCTCTGGATTCCCGCCTTCGCGGGAAAGACGAAATGGAGTATGCCGAATCGTCCCATACGCAAATATCAACACAACCTAAACCGAAGCCAAGGTGAAATGCGCAGATGGTGGGGGTCAAACGACGGAGCCGGGGCATTCTACAAGTACGGATGACAGGGATTCACCGGCGCAACCCAGCTGATCATCATCGCCACCTAAATGTACATCCCACCTTGGCTTTGGTTTAGTACTGTTTCCACTTGAATATGCCTTATATTGCATATCTGTTTCACCTATTAATCATTCCCGTACAAACAGGAATACAGAGTGAGAGCAGCTTTCCAGTATCAATAAATCTATCTGGAAACGGTACTAACCCAATACCAAGGTGGGATGTGCATTTCGGGGTCTTGACGACGACCGAAAGGACTCCACGGCAACTCATATCACCCTTAGGCCCCAACTGGGTGGGCGCCGACAGTGCGGTCTAGCGATATGCACATTTCACCTTGGCTTTAGTTTAGTTAGGGAAGCCCCATTGCGAGGCACCGCACCATCGTCTTTCCCCCGTCTCCACGGGGGCAGGCTCTGCGAAAGCAGGAATCCACGGCGGTCTTCCCAACAGCGGCGTTTACTACCGCAACGACGTATGGATTCCTGCATCCGCAGGAATGACGGATCCGGGGTCTCTCAAATGGCTCAGAGACTGCCCCCATGGAAACCGGGGACGAACGGGGTTATCCCGAGTGCCGCAACTCGTCGCAGCGGTCGGAGTCGGCCTGCGCCAGGTCCAACTGGTCGTTGAACAAGTAGGCCAGAGAACGCCGCCCGTAGTAGTTGTCGTCGGTAGGGTTCAACTCGATGGCGCGGGTCAGGTCGGCAATCGCCTGGCCGTACAACCCCAGCTCGTAGTGCGACACCCCGCGGTTGAAGTAGGCGTCGGCAAAACCGCCGTCCATCTCAATCGCTTTGGTGTAATGCTCAATGGCCTGATCGTACACCCCGTTGCGGCTGTAACGGTTGCCCATGTCGTTGAACCCGGCGGCGTCCTCGGGCTCAGCGGGTTGGTTGAATCGTGGCCTCATGGCTGACGGCGGCGCTGACCCGGCCCGGACGGCCGGGCCTAGATGACCGCGCGGACCAGGCCCCCATCCACCAGGATCGTGGTCCCGGTAATGTAGCTGGACTTGCCCGACGCCAGGAACCCCACCAGGTAGCCCAGTTCCCTGGGTTCGCCGATGCGGCCCACCGCCGTCTCCGCCGCCCGTGACTCCAGCCCTTCCTCGACGGAGATTCCCAATTCGTTGGCCCGGGACGTCACGTTGGAAAGCATCCGCTCCGTCAAAATAGAGCCGGGGCAGACGTTGTTAATCAGGATTCCGTCGCGTCCCACCTCGTCGGCCAGGCTCTTGGCGAAGGCCACCACGCCCATGCGGGTTGCGCCGGACAGGGCCAGGTTGGGTATGGGCTGGTAGACGGTGCTGGCCAGAATGTTGATGATGCGGCCGCCGCCCTGTTCCTTCAGGTGGGGCACCGCCTCGCGGGACATTCGGGCGAAGAAGAACAGGGAACGCTGCACGGCGGTTTCCCACTGCTCTTCGGTGGCGTTGTAGGAGCGGGCCAGGGGCGGCCCGCCGGAGTTATTGACCATTATGTCCAGCCGCCCGTACTGTTCGACGGTCTTGGCGATCAGTTCCTTGATCGTGTCGTAGCTCTCCAGGTCCCCGGCGTAGGTCATCACGTCGGCGCCGGTGGTGTCGCGAATCTCGGCCGCCGCCTGCTCCAGGGTCTCGCTGGTGCGGCTGCAGATGGCAATCCGGGCTCCCTCTTCCGCCAGCACCTCGGCGCAGGCCCGTCCCAAGCCCTGGCTCGCCCCGCCGATGATGGCTACTTTTCCCGCTAGTTCCAGGTCCATGTGGGCAGTCTCCTTTTTAGCTGCGCCAAAGTTCCCCGGTGGGCGGGGCGGCGAGCGCATAGGATTATAGCACCTGCGCCCGTAGCAGGGCGATAGCTCGGATGCTGTAACTCAGGGCCTATTCATTCTCCCCTCTCCCCGCGGGAGAGGGGCCGGGGGTGAGGGCGAACCCCGCGGGAGAGGGGCCGGGGGTGAGGGCGAACCCCGCGCATCAGCGCCAGTTTCTCTTGGCCGGAACGCCCTATCCTTAACCCTTGGTCTCTTGGTGAAGGAATCCTTTTGAGAATGAAAAGGCCCTGTACTGCAACTGTTTAGACTAAGGGTTTCCTGCCAGGGGTTTCATGATTTTCCCTGCTGACACCTGCCCCTTGCCAAGCCCGGTAACGCTGCCTTACCATAATCATCAATCATCCTGAGCCGGCCCCCCGCGCCGGAATTGCCGGCCCCGGCCGCCCCCGGATTTAATTGCGATTGCGGCGGAAAGACAAGCGTCCTGAAGTGCGTCAAACCCGGCACAAAAATGGGACAAAGGTGACACACAATGACACAGAAGGACGCCAAAACCCGCCGTCAGGACCCCATCGCCAAGCGTAAATTACACAAAATGCCACACTTTTTATTTTTCCGCGCTTAACCGCCTCCCGTGGCTCAAATCCCCCGGTCTGAACCGGTACATGATGCTATACTGAGCCATCCCACCGTTGCCCGGCGCAGCCGGTTGCAGGAGTTGCCCATGTACCCCGAAGTCCACACCGTCGCCCCTGAGTTGTCCCAAGAGATAGAATTGGCGGCGGTGGAGATGGCCCGGGGCGCCGGCGAGATTCTCTCCCGCAGCTTTGGCCGCCAGTTGACCATTGAGTACAAGGACAAGAACCGGCTGGACCCGGTAACCTCGGCGGACAAGGAAACCCAGAAATACCTGGAAGACGCCATCACCGCCCGGTTTCCAAGCCACGGCATCCTGGGGGAAGAGACCTCCGGCGAGGAGGAATCCGACGACCCAGCCCCCGATTTTCTGTGGGTGCTGGACCCGCTGGACGGCACCACCAACTTTCTCAACGGCCTGCCCATCTACGCCTCGTCCATCGGCGTCCTGCACCGGGGCCGCCCCATCGCCGGAGCGTTGTACCTGCCCTGGCCTTCCCAAAGCGGCGGGTTGACGCTGCACTGCCGCCGGGGTGGGGGCTGCTTCGCCGGCGATGACCCGGTGGAGGTGTTTGCCGCCGAAAAGCCAGTGGGCAACCGTCTTATCGGCCTGCCCGGTTCCTTCTGGCAGACCGCGCGCTTCAACCGCAGCCTCAAGGGAAGCCTGGGCGAGCCGAGGACCACCGGCAGCATCGCCTACGAGTTGGCCATGACTGCGATGGGCGCCATGCAGTACACCGTTTTCGGCGCGCCCCGGATGTGGGATATGCTGGGCGGGGCCATCGCGGTGCAGGAGGCGCAGGGGACGGTGATGACCCGGTTCCGAGGCGAAAAGGCGTGGCATCCGCTGGACTCGCTGGTCCCGTCCTGGGAAGAGAAGCCCCCCAGCATGAAGGAACTGCGCCGGTGGGTCGCCCCGCTGATAGCGGGCAACCAAAACCTGGCCCCGCTAATCGCCCACAACCTGCGCCGACGGTTCCGTCCAATGGCGCAGGCGCGGCGGTGGGCGCGGTCACTGCGGCGCAAGGCGGGGGAAGCTAGGGGTTAGAGATGCGCCGCTACTCCACCAGCGGCCGATAGTCCGGCCCGCTCATCGGCTCGTGCTTGTCCCATGTTCCACTCACTTGTACAAGAACGCGCCGCGAAGCCGGTGTCTGCGGCGGATTGACCCGAACGACTTGGGCCTGAACCTCGGCTGAAGGTTTGGTTACGGCCAAGTCTTCAGCCAGGTAACGGGGCGCGTACCCAATGACGTGACGGTCAACCGTCTGAACCTGTAACGCCAATTCATTCAGCGGATTGTTCAATTCCGCCGCCACCAAAAGACCATCCCCTTTTTCCAGGCGTTCCAGCCTTTTCTGAGCGGCTTCGTTCATGTACCGGATGCCGTGAAGAAGGAACCGGCATGTGAACCTGCCATGTTCGTCTCTGACCGGTTTGGGAAACACCTCAAAGGAATCGGTAACGCATCGGCCCCCGTTTGATGACAGAATATCAACCGGGTCGGCGTCATCCTTTAAGCCCAATGTTTGCAGGTATTCCGGAAAATCCGGTCTGACTGGCCGCATCACCCGGTTTCTGAACAAGGGGAAAAGCTCTGTTGACCGGTAATCACCTTCTAGATCGGGAAAGCCCAACAACGTCGCCAAGCCGGCTTCCCATCCGGCTCGCTTGGCCCCACGCGTATACCGGAATCGGTAATTCGATCCATCAACATCGGCGTCCAAGCGGCCAATGGGAAACCAGTTGCGTCCCTCAGAGTTGTCCTGCAAAGCAAGGAATAACGTTTTGGCGCTCATCGCATAACCTCTCGCTGTAAGAGGTTCAATTCTTGACAATTATAGGTCATCAACTCAACAGCGAACTTTCGAGATGCTTCAGAAACCCAGCCCGTCGGTATCCGGTCAAATATGGCTTCCAGTTTGTCTGATCGCAGTAATTTCAAGTCTTCCACAGCAACCGCAAAGAGTTTCGGATATTGACTCCGTGCCACGCGCGCCAACTCCACGGGACTAGCCCCGTGGCTGTCGGATTCAGACCGGAAAATCTTGCCACGGCCTCTTTCCGAATACCGACCGACGCGTTGCTCGGCCAGCAACAAATCCCGCCTAGCGTCGGTTAACTCCTTACCCAAAGAAGAACCGTGGTCATAAGATGGAGCCAAAATTACTTCAAGACGGTTGCAACGATACCGTTGCAACAGCCCCCAATTCTCGGAGTGTCTATCTACGTTCCCAATTACTGCGTCCATAACCAGATACCGGACAAACATCCTTTTGGCTGTTAAGGCATCCTCCGTCCCAACAAAAACGTTTTCAAAAGCTTTCCAGATGTTTTCCAGCGTGTGGCCAGCCGCATGGAAATTCAATACCCTGTCGTCGGGGATCGGAAGTGCCCCTTGCAACACTACGTTGCCATGCCTTAACTCCATACCCTGAACAGCGAAGGACTCGGTTGCCGACCCTCGAACTCCCTCGAACTCGGCCAATTCCACCCTGGCGTGCGGGATTCCCAATATCCCCGCCACTTCCGAAGCCACCTTTTCCGCCCAGTGTTCCCCCATGTTGCCGCGTGGATACTTGAACAACCAAGGCAGTTCCTCCTCACCTGGCTGGCGATACCAGAATTTCTCTTTGCTGCCCATGTCTTCGTCAGCATCCCTCCATTCGGGACGAACTTCTACAACATCGTAATGGTCGTTCACGAAGAAAACACCCTCATGCTTCGTACCCCCACCCCCTACTTCATCAACCCCGGCACCGGGATTAGCCGCTGACCCACCGGGTCCACGCCCAGACTGAACAACTCCAGCGTCGTCGCTCCCACCAGCGCCGTGGAATCGTCCGGGGCGAAGACCACCACCACGGTGCGTTCGCGTCCAGCCAAACGTACTCGCGCTTCGCCAATATCGAACTCCACCACCCGCTCGTCGGCCAGCTCAAACGGATGCCGTTCCAGCACTGGAACCCCCAATCCCGCCAGAACACTAGACGGAATGACCGTGTAAGTAGACCCGGTATCAACCAGCGCCTCCACCGCTACGAACTGCTGTCCGGCCAAGTCCCCCACTTCCAACGGGATCTCAAACGTCCCCATGCAATGCCTCCGTCCATCTGCGATGCCAGCCGGACACTTACTCCTGGGCTGTGTCCGGTTCCCAGCCCCAGGTGCGGGGGCCCCAGCCGGCCTCGAAGACCTCGCCCCGCTTGACCGCCAGCACCGGCACCACGGCCTTGTCGACGCGGCGCGAATGGAAAAGCACGTCGTAGACCACCCAATCGCCATCCTTAACATCAAGCACCGAGATGTCCGCCTGCTTGCCCACTTCCAGCGAACCAAGCCGGGCTTCCTCGCCCAGGGCTTCCGCCGGGTTGATGGTACACATCTCCACCACCTGCTCCAGGGTGAAGCCCAGGGCCAGGAAGCGCGTCATCATCTCGGTCATGCTGTGTACCGTATTCTGGCGGCCCGGCAACGTCAGGTCGGTGCTGATGCAGTGGGGCAGCAGCCCCTGGTCCAGGATGCGCGCGCCGGTGTCGAAGCTGAAATTACCCCGGCCGTGGGCGGTATCCAGCCAGACGCCCCGCTCGTTGGCCTCCTTGGCCTCCGGGACCAGCTTGCCGTCGGAGCCGATGACGCCGCCGGGGTTGGCGGTGAACAGGTGGGTAACGATGTCCCCTTCTTCCATTATCGGCAGCAGTTCCCGGATGACGCCGGGGTCGTAGCGGTGTTCGGTGTCGCCGATGTGGACCATCAGCTTCACCCCGGCTTCCTTGGCGGCGCGCTTGGCCAACTTGGGCATTTCGATACCCATGATTTCCAGCGCCGGTGAGACCATCCGGGCCTTGATGCCGCGAATGACTCCCTGGCTGGCTTCCACCGTTGCGATGGTCTTCTCCAGGTCGATGCTGGCCGGACTGAAGATGTCCGGCGTGGTCGCCAACCCGGTGCGGCAGATGTGCAGAAAGGGCAGGATTTCGGTGTGGTTGTTGGGGATGATGTGGTTGGGAAACCCGCCGTAAGTGTCGCAGCCGGAGCTTCCCGCGTCGACCATCGTGGTGACGGCGGCGCGGACGCCTCCCAGGTCGGCCTTGACGCCGTTGCCGTTAACCCCGTCATAGACGTGGGTGTGCAGGTCAATCAGGCCGGGGGTGACAATCTTGCCCTTGACCTCGACGACCCGCTGGGCCTCTTCCGCAGGAATATCGGGCGCCACCAGAGCGATTTTGCCGTCCTCCACCGCCACGTCGTTGAGACCGTTCAACCCCTGGGCCGGATCTATTACCGTGCCGCCTTTGACTATCAAATCGTACATGGGGGCCAACCTCCGCTAAAGTTCGGTTTTGCAAATTGACCGCCGCCGTGACGGCCTACGGGACTTCCAGGAATGGGGATTTCAGGGGCGCCCTGCCGGGGCAGGACAGGGCCGCAATTTTAGCCCGGCGGTCTTCTTCCGTCAATTTCATCCCTGGTCTCCAGAGTGCTGGTCATTGCGGCGCTGTTGAGTCTTCAAGGCCCTTTTGACCGGCGCCGGTGGTCGTGTCGGCCTTCTCATTTGTCAGGAACGTTGGCTGTCCTGGCCGGTTCCCTTTGCTTCTTTGGCAGCCTCCGATGACCGCGACCGATTCTTTCGTATGTGGTCCCAAAGGGCCTGGATGATGTGTTCCTTGCAGTCCTGGCCTTCCGAGGCATTATCCTCGAACCAGTCGATCATGTATCCGTCCAGCTTCAGCATGACTTCCTGCTGTACCGGGCGGTAGAACGCTCCGGTTATAGCGTCTGACCAATCGAGGATCTCCGGTGCGTCGGAAGTGTCAATCTGGTCTTCGGGAAGGTCATTTAAGGCTCGGAGTGCCGCCCGTTGCTCTTCTGTAAGTTTACGGCTGGCTTTCTTCATAATCTCTTCTCTCGTGCCTGGTTGCTCTGCGGACGGTGATGATACGCCCGGCTTCGTTACCAGTCTCCGAGTCCGAGCCGGGCCAAGTATGGACAATCATCAAGACCGTAGCGTCTACCCTTCCGGTGGTTCTCCATCGTTGTTCGTAAGGGTAAGGGTCTGCTACGGTCCTGGTGAATGGGTCATCAAAGGCTTTTGCTCCGGTTTCAAAGTCGATGCCATGTTTTTGCTGGTTCGTCCGGCTCTTATCCGGGTCCCAAGTCCAATTTAATAATTGCGCCTTTTACCCCAGCTCCAACTGCTCCTGGGCCATTTCCCGCAGCAGGTACTTCTGCACCTTGCCGCTGGAGGTCATGGGGTAGTCGTCCAACAGCATCAGGTAGCGGGGAATCTTGAAGCCGGCCAGTTTGCCCCGGCAGTAGGCATCCACTTCCTCCAGCGTCACCGCCTGGCCTGGCTCCGTTACCACGCAGGCGCAGGCAACCTCGCTGAGCCGCTGGTCGGGGACGCCGATTACCTGAACCCGGTTGACCGCCGGATGCTCCATCAGGAACGCCTCGACTTCCATTGGGTCCACGTTTTCCCCGCCCACCTTGAGCATATCCTTGTACCGCCCGAAGAACCGCACCCGGCCGTCGTCGCGGATCGCCGCCACGTCGCCGGTGTGGAGCCAGCCCCCGTCGTCAACCGCCTGGGCCGTTTCCTCCGGCTTGCGGTAGTACCCTTGCATCAGGGCATACCCCCGGACGCACAGCTCGCCCAGCGTGTCCGGCGGCTGGGTCTTGCCGGTCTCCGGGTCAATCACCTTGAACTCGTAGCCCGGCAGCGGGTGTCCCGACGCCTGGCAGCGGTCATCCTCCGGGGAGTCCAGGAAGGACCGGGTGCCGCCCACCCCCACCTCGGTCATTCCCCAGGCGGTTATGGTCGGGCAGAGCATCCGCTGGGTGCGGCGGGCGACCGGCTCGCTGCTGGCCATGCCGGCGGCGAACAGGACGGTCCGCAGGCTGCTCTTGTCGGTGGCGGCGCATTGGGGATGGTTGATGATGTCGAAGAAGTGGGTGTCGAAGCCGTTCAGCACGGTGCAGCGTTCCTGCTCAATCAGCCGCAGCGCCTCTCCCGCGTCGAACAGGGGCATCAGCACCATGCGCGCCCCGGACACCAGGGACATGATTGGCCCTTCGTACAGGCCGAAGCAGTGGAACAGGGGCAGATACATGAGAATCACGTCGCGGGCGGTCATGCCCATCCGGTTGCCGCCGTCGATGAGGGTGCGCTGGATGTTGTGGTTGTGCATCACCCCCTTGGGGAAGCCGGTGGTGCCGGAGGTGTACATCAGCAGCGCCGTGTCGTCCGGGTCCACCCCGGCGTGACGCTTGGCCAACTCGCCGTCCGAAACCTCACCGGCGGCGGCCATAACGTCGTACCAGGCCCAGGCGCCCTTGCGCCGCTCGTCGCCCAGGGCCACCACCCGGCGCAGTTGGGGGAATCCCGCCGCATTCAGGGCATCGGGGCTGTCCCGGTTAAGCTCCGGGCACACTTCCTCGACCATCGCCAGGTAGTCCACCGGCCCGGAACGGCTCTGGATTATCAGCGTTGAACTGTCGGACTGCCGCACCACGTATTCCAGGTCGTTGGTGCGGAAGCGGGTGTTGATGGGCACCAGGACGGCGCCGATTTTGGCCACGGCGAACATGACGTAGAGCCACTCGGGACGGTTGGGCATCCACAGCGAAACCTTGTCCCCCGGCTGCACCCCAAGGTGAATCAAGGCCCGCGCCGTGCGGTCAACCTGCTCTTGCAGTTCCTGAAACGTCCAGCGCCGCCCCTCGAAGGTCAGCGCTTCCCGGTGGCAGTACCGCCGGGCGGCGTCATCCAACAGCGCGCCCAAAGTCCGCTTTTCGAACCACTCAGCCATGATTTATACCTCCGTAGGGAGTGGTTGGAACAAGAACCTGTCATTTACAGACCGTTAAAAGCCCACTCGCTGAGGCGGAAGCCCGTTCAATCCGCTCGTACCGGGGGCGTGAAGCAACACAGGAACCCGGCCGGACGCCGCCCGGTCCTAGTCGTGGAAAAGCTCGCCTACCGAGTGGCCCTTGTGGATGCGGTAGATAGCTTCTCCCAGCAGGGACGCCACCGACACCACCTTGATTTTGCCGTTGCGCTTGTCGTCCGGCACGGGAACGGTGTCAGCGACAACGACCTCGGCAAAGTGACTGTCGGCAATCCGCTTGGGCGCTTCGGCGGAGAAGACCGCGTGGGTGGCGCAACAGAACACTTCGGCCACGCCAGCATCCACCAAGGCCTGCGCCGCGTTGACCACCGAGCCGCCGGTGAGGATTTCGTCGTCGAAGGTCAGGGCCACCTTGCCGTCCACGTCGCCGATGACGTTGAGCGTCTCGCTGCGGTCTTCGTTGCCCAGCCGCCGCTTTTCAATGATGGCCAAGGGGGCGTTCAGGCTTTCGGCCACGTCCCGGGCGCGCTTGCTGATGCCGACGTCCACCGCCACTACCACCAGGTCCGAAATCTCCTTGGACTTGAAGTAGTTGGTCAGGATGGGCATGGCGGTGAGTTCGTCCACCGGAATGTTGAAGAACCCCTGAATCTGCCCGGCGTGCAGGTCAACGGTCAGCATCCGGTCGGCGCCGGCGGCGGTGAGCAGGTCGGCCACCAACCGGCCGGTGATGGGAACCCGGGGCTGGTCTTTCTTGTCGGTGCGCCCGTAGCCGTAGTAGGGAACCACCGCGGTAATGCGCCCGGCCGACGCCCGCTTGCAGGCGTCGATCATTATCAGCAACTCCATCAGGTTGTCGTTAGTTGGGGCGCAGGTGGGTTGGATGAGGAAAACGTCTCGCTGCCGGATGTTTTCCAGGATTCGGACGAAGGTGTTGTCGTTGGCGAACTTGAAGGCTTCGGACTGCCCTACCGGGATTTGCAGGTAATCGCAGACCGCCTGCGTGAGGGCCGGATGAGCAGTGCCGGAAAATACCTTCATTTCGTCAAGGACAAGGTTCATTACGCACCTTCATAGTTGGGCTGACGGGATTCCCGGAAGGCGGAAGTCCCTTCGGCGTGGTCCCGCGATGTGAGGGTGATGGTCTCGGCGGCGGCGGCCATCTTCATGGCCGTCTCCAGGTTGAAGTCCAACCCCTGGTACAGCATCAACTTGGACAGACGAATGGCGATGGGCGGCCCGGCGGCAATCTTGCGGGCCATTTCCCAGGTTTTCGCCTGCAACTCTTCCTCAGAGACCAGTTGGTTCAGGAACCCCAGCCGGTGGGCGTCCTCGGCCTCCAGAAAGTCGCCGGTGAAGAGCAACTCGGCGGCCTTGCCGATGCTGCCCAGCATCCGTGGGTAGAGCCAGGTGCCACCGAAGCCGGGAAACAGGCCGATGCGGACGTAAGCCACCATGAACCGGGAGCGGGGAGTGCCAATGCGGATGTCGCAGCCGCAGGCCAGATCGAAGCCGGCGCCCACCGCCGCTCCGTTAACCATGGCGATAACCGGCTTCTCCATGCGCTGCAAGGCCAGCATGAAACGCTGGGTACGCTTGAAAGCGCGGCGAATGTCGTCCACGTTGTCGGTGACCCAGGTGCCGGGCTCGCTGCCGCCCCGCAGTTGCTCCAAGTCTCCGCCGGCGCAGAAGACGCGGCCTGCCCCGGTGACAATCAAGACGCGGACGGAATCGTCGTTCTCCACGTCCTCCAGGGCATCGCCTATCTCGTCCTGCATCACATCATTCAGGGCGTTGCGGCGGTCCGGGCGGTTCAGGGTCAGCGTGGCGATTCGTTCTGCCGGGTCTTTTCCCAGGGTCACATATTGGAAATCGGGCATACCATCCCTCCGGAAACACAGCAGATTATAGCACAGGTGATATGCCCCCAAGAAATGGTAACTGTTCAGACTTAGTGAGGCGAATTTGGCGAAGCCTGCCGCCGGGCTGAAAAGCACTGGCGACCGGGGCGGAGTTGTGGCATAAAGGAACAATGGAAACAGGACTGGACCTGGCGAGCCGGGAAACCCTGCTGGCGGTTATCGCGGAACAGCAGGGGGTCATCACCGGCAACAGGGCGTGATTGCCGAACTGCGCCAGCGGGTCGAAAGCCTGGAGGCCCGGCTGTCCGGCGGCGGGCTGGGGGCCAGGATGCCGGGGCATAAACCTGCCGCCAGGCGCAAGAAGCCGGCGGAGCAGGAGAAGAAGCCGCGAAAGAAGCGTCAGCACGGCTTCGCCCGGCCGCGGATGGAACCCGCCGGGCGGGTGGTCCACGCCCCGGAGTCTTGCCCCGAATGCCATACCACCCTGAGCGGGGGTTGGGTGCAGCGGACCCGGGAAGTCATAGACATTCCGGTAGTCCCGGCGGAAGTCACGGAGCACGTATTCATGGCCCGGACCTGTCCCTTGTGCCGGAAACGGCGGCTGCCCCAGGACCCTCTGAAAGGTCTGGCTGTAGGCCGCCAGCGCCTGGGGGTCAACCTGTCAAGCCTGATAGTGACCCTGCGGGAAGAGGCCCGGCTGCCCGTAAGGACCATCCAATGGTATCTGCGAACGTTCCATCCAAACGTTCCATCAGTTGAAACTGAGCGTTGGGGCCGTCGTCCGGGCTGTCCACCAGGTTGCCCGGCAGGCCGGGCCGGAAGTGGGCGGGTCGCTGGAGCGCATTCGTTCCAGCCCGGTGGTCCACGCCGATGAAACGGGTTGGCGGGAGAACGGGAAAAACGGCTGCGTCTGGACTTTCAGCACGCCCGCGGAGCGGTTCTTCCTGCGCCGGGGCCGGGGCGGGAAGGTGGTGGACGAGGTCCTGGGCGAGTCCTTCGAAGGGATTCTGGTGAGCGACTTCTACGTGGCCTGCCACCACTACCCCGGACTCAAACAGAGATGTTGGGCCCACCTGCTGCGGGACATTCACGCGCTGAAGGCGTTGTACCCGGAAGACGCAGTACTGGCCCGGTGGGCTCATGGAGCGCAACGGCTCTACGCCAAGGCCAGGGAGTGGGCGGCGGCGGGGGGACGGCCCCCACCCCGGGGGCAACTGGCGCTGTGCCGTCCTTTCCTGGAAGACCCGTTGGCAGTGCAAGCCAAGCTCTGCCGGCGGATTGAGCGGCACATCAAGGAGCTGTTCGTCTTCGTATCGCACCCGGAGGCTCCATCTGACAATAATGCCGCCGAACCCAGTCTCCGCCACCTGGTGATCAGCCGTAAAATCAGCGGCGGGACTCGCTCGGAACAGGGCAGCGATAGCAAAATGACTCTGGCATCCCTCTTCGGAACCTGGCGGGCCAAGGGCCTAAACCCCTTCCTGGAATGCCGACGGCTGCTCATTTCCCCTCAAGTCTGAACAGTTACTAGGGATGGGCGGCGTAGCTAACCTCAGGGTCTTTTCATTCTCGAAAATCCCCTCTCCCAGAAGGAATGGGTTAGGGTGAGGGCGTCCCGGTCAAGGGCAACCGTTGCTGATGTGCGGATTTCGCCCTCACCCCCGGCCCCTCTCCCGCGGGGAGAGGGGGCAAATTCACTGCAAGCGCATCGGCAAGAAATGCCCGGCCCCTCTCCCGAGGGGAGAGGGGAGAACCGAAGGGCCCTACCCCAACTCTATCCAATCTCCAGCCAATTGGTGTGGGACCCGGCCCGGTTGACCCTTCCGGCCCGGTTGGGTATGCTCGGGCGCAATCGCCTTCCGGGTCATGCTCCGGGTCCAACCGGCGGCCCGGTTGCTGCACCCGGTTGCTGCACCCGATATTTCAGGAGAGACGCCATGCCCCGCGCCGCGTTTGTGTATGAAGATGCCCTGGCCGGTCACGTTCTACGGAACGACCACCCGATGCGTCCCATCCGCTTGAAGTACACCTACGACCTGCTCAACGCCTACGGCGCCTTCGACGGCGGCGACTCCCGGCTGGTCCGTCCCCGGGCCGCCACCGAGTCGGAGGTGCAACTGCTGCACTCGCCCGACTACCTGGCGGCGGTGCGCAGCCTGAGCATGGGCCTGGCCGGCTATCCCGCCGAGCGGTATGGGTTCAGCGCGGCCGGGGACAACCCGGTCTACGCCGGGATGTACGATGCGGCCCTGCTGAGCGCCGGGGCATCCCTGGTGGCTGCCGAACTGCTGATGAATCAACAGGTGGACGTAGCTTTCAACATTTCGGGGGGACTGCATCACGCCGCGGCGGGTCACGCCTCCGGGTTCTGCATCTTCAACGACCCGGTAATCGCCATCAAATACTTTCTGGCCCAGGGGCGTCGGGTGGCCTACGTGGACATAGACGCCCACCACGGCGACGGGGTGCAGGACGCGTTTTTCGACGACGACCGGGTGCTGACCATATCCATGCACGAGTCGGGACGGTTCCTGTTTCCCGGCACCGGCTTCGCGGCGGAAATGGGGGCGGGCGCGGGGCAGGGGTACGCAGTCAATGTGCCTCTGTACCCCTATACCGAGGACGGGGTATATCTGTGGGCGTTCCGGGAGGTGGTGTTGCCGCTGATTAAGGGATTTGCGCCCGATGTGCTGGTAACACAGTTGGGGATTGACAGCTACCACACCGATCCGCTGACCCACTTGCAGGTGACTTCCCGCGGGTTCGTGGCGGCCGTAACCGAGTTCGCCAACCTGAAACTGCCCTGGCTGGCCCTGGGCGGCGGCGGTTACGACCTGGGCGCGGTGGCCCGGTGCTGGACGCTGGCCTACGGCGTGATGCTGGGCGAGGGGTGGCCCGACCGGGTGCCCCCGGCCTTTGCCGCAGAGCACGACCTGACCCGGCTGCGGGATACGGTGGAGACGGAGGTTCCGGCGGAAGTGCGCGCCGACGCCCGGCAGTTGGCCGAAGAGAGCGTGGCGGCGATAAAACGGGAGGTGTTCCCGATACACAATCTGGGAGATTAACCGTTGGCGGCTAACCTCCCAGATCACTGGCGTTGGAACGGGGGAGGACCGGCAGAGTTGGCCCGGCTAGGCAACGGCCCGGTTAGTCGAAATGGGCGTCCGCGTTCAACATGGCTTTGGCCGCGTCCCCGACGTTGGCTTCGATGCAGTCCCGCAGAGCCGAGTACACCGACTTCTTGACGGCGTCCATCATCCAGCTTTCCACCTCGGGGTTGTTCTGATAGGTGTTCTTGGTGGCAATGAGTCGCTGCAACAGGCTCAAGTAATGGTACTGCAGGGGAGTCAGGGACTGGTCAACCCCTTCGATAACCAACCTGCTTTCGGTTCCTACTACCTCGTGGTCTGCGCTGTCTTGTTGTGCACTCATCATCACTCTCCGGGCTTCCTCTATGGACAGGCTTGGGACAGGCTCGTTAGGCGCCGTGGCTCCATTATACCAGAATCCGGGCGGCCGCAGTAATAGGGCGGGCCGCCAATTGGGGTCTTTCGATTCTCGATAAATCCCCTCTCCCTCTGGGAGAGGGTTAGGGTGAGGGCGTTCCGGACAGGAGCAACCGTTGCTGATGCGCGGAGTTCGCCCTCACCCCCGGCCCCTCTCCCGCGGGGAGAGGGGAGAATCGAAAGGCACTGGCCGTCAATTTGCGCCCTAGACCTCGCGGAATTCCCCTTCCACGGTGTTGTCTTCCGGGCCGTCGCCGGCGGGACCGCCGTCTTCCGGCATACCGCCGGTGGGGGCGGCTCCGGGCGCGGTTTGGGCGTAAACCGCCTGGCCCAACTGCATGACCGAGTTGTTCAGGTCAGCCATCGCGGTCTGCATTTCCGGGACGTCGTTAGCCTCGATGGCGCCCTTGAGCACCGCGATTTTGCCTTCAACGTCGGCTTTCAGGTCCTCGGGAACCTTGTCCGCGTTGTCCTGGAGCATCTTCTCCGTGCTGTACACCAGAGAATCCGCCTGGTTCCGGGTCTCGATTTCGGCCCGGCGCCGCTGGTCCTCTTCCTCGTTGGACCTGGCTTCGTTGACCATCTGGTCAATTTCGGTCTGGGATAGGCCGGAACTGGGCTGAATTACGATTTTCTGCTCCTTGCCGGTGCCCTTGTCCTGGGCCGACACGCTCAGGATGCCGTTGGCGTCGATGTCGAAAGTGACGTCGACCTGGGGCACTCCCCGGCGAGCCGGCAAAATGCCGTCCAGGATGAACCGGCCAATGGACTTGTTGTCGGGGGACATGGGCCGCTCGCCCTGCAGGACATGAATGTCCACGCTGGTCTGCCCGTCGGCGGCGGTGGTGAAGGTCTCGGTCTTCTTGGTTGGAATGGTGGTGTTGCGGGGAATCAGCGTGGTCATCACACTGCCCAGCGTCTCCAGCCCCAGCGTCAACGGGCTGACGTCCAGCAGCACGATGTCGCTCACGTCGCCCGCCAGTATGCCTCCCTGAATCGCTGCGCCCAAGGCTACCGCCTCGTCCGGGTTGACCGACCGGCTGGGGTCCTTGCCGAAAATGCCCTTGACCTTCTCCTGCACCACGGGCATTCGGGTCATGCCGCCGACCAGGATTACGTCGTCAATTGCGTCGGGGGACACCCCGGCGTCGCTGAGCGCCTGCCGGCAGGGCTGCTCGGTCCGGTCCACCAGGTCGGCAACCAACTGCTCCAGCCGGGCGCGGCTCAGGGGCTTGATGAGGTGCTGCGGCCCGCTGGCGTCGGCGGTGATGAAGGGGAGGTTAATCTCCGTCTCCACGGTGCTGGAAAGCTCGATCTTGGCCCGCTCGGCGGCGTCCCGCAGCCGTTGCAGGGCCATGTTGTCGCTGCGCAGGTCAATGCCGGTTTCCTGCCGGAACTCCTGAAGCAGCCACTCCAGAATCATTTCGTCGAAGTCGTCGCCGCCCAGATAGGTGTCGCCGTTGGTGGAGTTCACCTCGAATACGCCATCGCCCATAGTCAGGATGGTGATGTCGAAGGTGCCCCCACCCAGGTCGAACACCGCAATGGTGGCATCGGTCTGCTTCTTGTCCAGGCCGTAGGCCAGGGATGAAGCGGTGGGTTCGTTGATGATGCGGAGCACATCCAGGCCGGCGATGGTGCCGGCGTCCTTGGTGGCCTGGCGCTGGGCGTCGTTGAAGTAGGCCGGGACGGTGATGACGGCCTGGGTAATCTTTTCGCCCAGCTTGGCCTCGGCGTCCTGGCGAATTTTCTGGAGTACCATGGACGAAATCTGCGGCGGGGCGTAGCTCTCCCCGGCCATCTCGATGTGGGCGTCCCCGTTGGACGCCTTGACGATGCGGTAGGGCAGCCGGTCGAAGGCCGTCTTGACCTCGTTGTCGTCAAATTTGCGGCCCATGAGCCGTTTGGCGGAAAACACGGTGTTTTCCGGGTTGGTCACCGCTTGGCGTTTGGCGGTCTGGCCCACGTAACGCTCGTGGCTGCGGGCGTTGACGGCCACGACCGAAGGGGTCAGGCGGCCGCCTTCGGCGTTTTCCACCACCACCGGGTCGCCGGCTTCGACCACGGCGGCCACCGAGTTGGTTGTTCCCAAGTCGATACCCAGGACTTTAGGCATTGCTGTCTCCTTAGTATTTCGTTAGTTATTTCGTTTAACTGCCGGTCTTGCGGCCGTTTGGTTGCTGGTTAGTTGAAAGCAGTTCGATGGGCAATTGTCTTTTTGGTTTGCGGGGTTGGTCAGGACCTGTTGTCCGGGCCGTCGGCGGGTTGGGGTTGGGAAACTTCCCTCGCCACCACCACCTGCGCCGGTTGAATGACCCGGTCGTGCAGCCGGTAGCCGTTGCGCACCACTTCGGAGATGAACCCCGGCGGAAACTGGTCTGTTTCCCTGGTCCCGACTGCCTCGTGCTGAAGCGGGTCGAACGCGCTGCCTAGGGACTCGATTTGGGAGACGCCCTCGGATTCCAGCAGGGTCAACACCTTGCGCTGGATTAGCCGGACGCCTTCAACCCAAGGGTTGGCCGGCTCGTTCTGGTCGGCGTGATTCACCGCCAGCCCCAGTTCGTCGAACACCGGCAGCAGCTTGATTATCAACCGGCTGTTGGAATACTGCTGCAAAGAGATTCGTTCTTCATCGGCCCGCTTGCGGTAGTTGACCAACTCGGCCTGGGCGCGCTGGGCGGTGTCCTGACTCTGGAGCAACTCCTGCCGCACGTCTTCCAGGTCCCGGTTAAGGGTGGTCAACTGCTCTTCCGGGGTCAGTTGTTCCCGATTGGGAGCGTCTTCTCCGTTGCCTGGGCCGTCGGCGGGCAGGCCGGGAAAAAGATTTTCCAGGCTATTTTCCGGGTTGCTGTCACTGTTGTGGTCCGGGTTGCGATCGGTCATCGATTTATTCCTGCTTCTCCTCTTGCGGTGGGCCTGCCCCCGGCGTCCAACCGGGAGGGGGCAAGTTCAGGTTACGGCAAAGTTGGGCAATCTGCTGTCCGATAAATGTCCGGGCCGGGTTGCCGCCGGGCAGATTCTCGGCCTGCTGCTGCATTTCACCCAGATTCTCCACCAGGGCCAGGGCAAATTCAACACCGGCCAGGTTGAGACCCAAGTTGTCCATAAGGTGCCGAATCAGCAGGATTTTGCGGATGTCGCCCTGGGAATACAGCCGCAGCATCCCCACGGTACGCACCGGGCTTATCAGCCCCAGCCGCTCGTACTTGCGGAGGGTTTGGGGGTGCATATCCAGGATGCGGGCCGCCACGCTGATTATGTAAACGCCCTGGACTTCGAACCCGGATTCACCACCGGATTCGCCGGGAACGGACTCATCCCGGGTTTCCCCCGAGTCCCCCGGCAAATTCCCAGCCGGTCCATTTTCCCGGGGCCGGGCCGACGGCATTTCAAAGGGCTGCCGTCCCGGGTCTTCTCCCGCGACAGTCCTGGGACGCTGCCGGTCCCGGTCGTCCATGTTCCGCGGTTCCGTCATGGTCAGTATCATATCCCTTGACACGCATCGTGTCAAGGGATATGATACTGACAAGTTACCAACGTTAACTTTCAACGAGTAAACCACCGGCGCAAAAAGTCGCATTAAACGCTCGAACCCGCCCACCGGAAATCCGGCACAACCGGGCGGGGGAGCACAACCAAATCACAGGAAGGAGGTCCGGTGGTGATCAAGTTCAAGGGTTGTCCCAAGTGCCAGGGAGACCTTTACCTGAATCGCGACTCCTACGGCCGCTACGTTAGCTGCATCCAGTGCGGGTTTGTGAAAGACCTGTCCGAACAGGCGGTCATGCCGGTCATTCAGAAGCCCGAGCCGGTCGCCATTGACCCCAAGGAATACCAACTAGCGGCCTAGCCATCCCCTTCGGCGGCTCTCCTCCCAAGAAAACTCCCCCGGTCAGTTGCCCGACCGGGGGAGTTTTTCGTTGGATTCCGAACCCTGGCGCTGGCGTCTACTTGGTCAACTCCGGCCAGAACCGTTCTTCCTGCCAGGGGTCGGCGTTGTTGTTGTACCCGCGCTGCTCCCAGAAACCGGGGGCATCCTCGGCGATAAGCTCGATGCCGTTGAGCCACTTGGCGCTCTTCCAGGCGTAGCGGCTGGGGACGATGAGGCGCAGCGGCCCGCCGTGTTCCTTGCCCAGCTCTTCGCCGTTGCGTTTGTGGGCGAGGAAACCCTCGGACAGGGCCAGGTCCAGCGGCAGGTTGGTGGTATAGCCCCCGTAGCAGTGGGCCATCACAAACCGGGCATCGGGTTTGGGCCCGGCGGCGGCCACCAGGTCGGCGAAAGTCACCCCTTCCCACAGGTTGTCCAGAGAACTCCACTGGGTCACGCAATGAAAGTCGGCGGTCATCCCGGTCCACGCCAGTTGGGTGAACTGGTCCCAGTCCAGCGTCAACTCCCGCTCGACCAGGCCGAAGACCCGAATCTGCCAGGTGGCCAGGTCTACCTCCGGGGCGGAGCCGTAGGTCAACACCGGGAACTTGTTGCTGAGGAACTGTCCCGGCGGGACGCGGTCGCCCCTTCCCTGGTCTGGCGCGACTTTGACTGCATCGGGTCTCTTCAAGCCAAATTCCGGTTCCACCATGACGGCCATTGCTCCTTGTCTTGAATTGTTGAGGCGGTTACGGCACGGCGTTAATCTGCCCCGCCGAGCTTTCCGTAACTGCGCCGATCACAGCGCCGACAACCCCGTTGGCGGACAACTCGGACAGCAGGGCGTCTCTCCGGCCTTCGGGGACGGAAATCAGCAGCCCGCCGGAGGTCTGGGCGTCGCACAACAGTAGTTGGTCCTGCTCGGTAAGCTGGGGAGACCACTGTACGGCGTCGGACACGCTTTGCAGGTTGCGGTGGGTGCCGCCGGGGGCAACCCCCCGGTCCAACAGTTCCCGGGCGCCGGGCAGCACGGGGACGGCGCTCAGCCGGACTTCGGCGGTGACCCCGCTGCCCCGAACCATGGACTTCAGATGCCCCATCAGACCAAAGCCGGTAACGTCGGTGGCCGAGTTAACGCCCACCTTGGTCATGGCTTCCGCCGCGCCCCGGTTCAGGGTGGACATGGCCTCGACCGCGCCCCGCATAACCTCCGGCTCAACGCTGCCCTGCTTGCCGGCGGTGGTGATGATGCCGGTGCCCAAGGGCTTGGTCAGGACCAGAACGTCCCCGGGCTGCGCCGCAGCGTTGCTGACCTGCTTCCCTGGCTCCACCATACCGACTACCGAAAGCCCGTACTTAGGTTCCGGGTCGTCAACGGTGTGGCCGCCGGCAATCAGGCAGCCGGCTTCGTTAGCCTTGCTGTATCCGCCCCGCAGAATCTCGGACAGAATGTCCTTGTCCAGAGCGGCGGGGAAGCCCACGATGTTCAGGGCCACCAGCGGACGTCCGCCCATGGCGTAGATGTCGCTTAGGGAGTTGGCGGCGGCGATTTCGCCGAACTCGAAGGGGTTGTCGGTTATGGGCGGAAAGAAGTCCACCGTCATAATCAGCGCCTGTTGGTCGTTCAGGCGGTAGACCGCGGCGTCATCCCCGGTTTCGATGCCCACCAGCAAGTCGGGGTGGGTAATCTTGGGAACCTTGCTCAAGACCTGCACCAGGTCTTCCAGACTCAGCTTGGCGGCTCAACCCGCGCAGTGGGAAAGCTCGGTCAACCGCAGTTCGTTGCTCAACATCGGCTGCTCCATTGTTCTCTTGGATACATTATTGGCCTGCCCATCCTGCGGGCGGAAGCCACCTCAAATAGTAACACACGCTGCAATTCGTTGAATCGGCCCCTGCCCCAGTGGTGTAGAATGCCCAAACCACAACTTGGAGGCGTTGCCATGCCATCCATCCGCCCATTCCTCATCATCCTGCCCCTGCTGCTGGCCCTGGCCCTGTCCGCCTGCGACCCCGCCGAACCCGAACCGTCCTCAGACCGCAACGACCCCGGCCTTCCTCCGACCATCCCTCCGACTCCGAACCATCCTCCGACCGCAGCGCCCCCAGGCCCACGGCCCCGGCCCCCGCTGGCTGAGACCTCGGCAGAGACCGACCGGGCCGCCCTCACCGCCTTCTACCACGCCACCGGCGGCCCCAACTGGGAATCCGACGACAACTGGCTCAGCGACGCTCCCCTCAACGAATGGCACGAAGTCGAAACCGACGAAAACGGTCGCGTCATTTGGCTGTCCCTCAGCGACAACCGGTTGACCGGGGAAATCCCCCCGGAGTTAGGTAGCCTGTCCAGTCTGGAAGAGCTGACCCTCTACGAAAATCAGTTGACAGGGGAACTGCCCCTGGAGTTGGGCAGCCTCGCTAGACTGGAACAGCTGTTCCTCAGCAAAAATCATTTGACTGGGGAAATTCCCCCAGAGTTGGGTAGCCTAGCCAGCCTGGAATATCTGATCCTAAGCGACAACCAGTTGACCGGGGAAATACCCCCGGAGTTGGGCCGCCTATCCAGCCTGACACGGCTGGACCTCAACTACAACCAGTTGACCGGGGAAATACCCCCGGAGTTGGGCCGCCTCGCCAGGCTGGAAGAGCTGACCCTCTTCGGCAACCAGTTGACCGGGGAAATACCCTCGGAGTTGGGCCGCCTGTCCAGCCTGGAAGAGTTGGACCTCAACTACAACCAGTTGACCGGGGGAATCCCCACGGAGTTGGGTCGTCCGTCCTGGTTGACAGGGCTGTTCCTTTTCAACAACCAGTTGACCGGGGAAATACCCCCGGAGTTGGGCAACCTCACCAAGCTGAAAACGCTGTCCCTCTGGGGCAACCGGTTGACCGGAGAAATACCCCCGCAGTTGGGCAACCTGACCAGCCTCTATACGCTGAACCTGTGGGGCAACCAGTTGACCGGGGAAATACCTCCGCAGTTGGGCAACCTCAACAACCTGGAATCGCTATCCATCTTCGGCAACCAGTTGACCGGGTGCGTCTCCGCCAGGCTGGAAAGCCAATTGTTTATGGACGAATCGGACTTGGGCGGCCTCCCCTTCTGCCAATAGACCGTCCACCACCCCGGCTTTCACCCCCGCCAAAACATCCCTCCCACCACCAGGGGAAGGGCTTGGGTCGGGGGTTCGCCCCCACCGCCGATTGAATCGCCCCGGCCCCCGGACTATAATCGGGCTGTGCAGCGTCCTCCTTGCATGAGCAGCGGACGCGCTGCCCTTGAACCGTTTCCCTTCCGTCCCTCAACCTGACAATGGAGGTATCACTAATGGACCCCGTAATCAGAAACGTTTCCGACGCAATGCCGGCCGACGGGTCTCCGGCCCGGTTAATCAACCTGGACGACAACCCGCCCACCTGCACCCTGACCTTTTCCCGCATTCCCCCCGGCGGCACCAGTTCCCACCACATCCACGAATGGGAGCATGAGGTCTACATCATCAAAGGCTCCGGCACCCTGTTCTGCGACGGCAAGGAGTACCCGGTCAAGGCCGGCGACGCCATGTACATCCCCGGCAACGTGGACCACTACACCCTGAACAACGGCGGCGAGGGCGACATTGACCGCATCGAGATCAATCCCCTCATCGCCGCTCAGAGCGGAGGGGCGCAGAACGACGGCGGCGAAGGCACCGGCGAGCCGCCGGTCATCAACAACTACGCCGATTTGGACCGTTCCGTGGGTCACGTTCTGCTGGGGAGCAAGGACGGCGTTCCCAACTACGTGATGCTGCACAACGACCCGATGGCGCCCGGCCACGTCAGCCACGCCGAGGGCGGCGGACACTCCCACCCGTGGGACCACGTGGTATACGTGCTGGACGGAGAGGCCACCATAGTCTGCGAGGGGACCAGCCATAACGTGAAGGCCGGGGATGCCATCCTCGTGCCGCCCAACGTCTTCCACCAGTGGCGGAACGATACCCAGACCACCCTGTCCCGGGTCACTTTCAACGCCATCGCCTCGGAAACTGCCGAGCATTAAGCCGCGGATAATCCGGCCCGGATAGTCCGGGCCCTGAAGTCTGGTCCAGGAGAATGTTGATATGGAACCCGTAATACGCAACTTCAGAAACGTTTATACACCCGAGGGTCCGGGGGCCAGGTTGGTTTCGATTGACGACAACCCCACCACCTGCACTCTGAGCTACGGGGAAATCTACCCCGGCAAGACCAGCTCCCATCACATTCACGAGTGGGAGCACGAGGTCTACATCATCAAAGGCTCCGGCACCCTGTTCTGCGACGGCAAGGAGTACCCGGTAAAGGCCGGCGACGCCATGTTCATCCCGCCCAACGTGGACCACTACACGCTGAACAACGGCGGCGAAGGGGTCATGCGCCGCATCGAAATCAACCCCCTCATCGCATCGCAGCCCGGCGCGGCCCGCGGCGAAGGTGGGACGCAGGGCGCCGGCCAAGCCCCGGTCATACGCAACCGGGAAGACCTGACGTCCGAGACCGGCAGCCGCATTCTCGGCAGCAGGGACGGCGTTCCCACCTACCTGATGCTGTACAACGGAGCGATGCAGCCCGGAGCGGTGAGCCACGCCGAAACCGGCGGCCACACCCACGCCTGGGACCACGTTGTCTTTTGCCTGGAAGGACATGGCAAGCTGGTCTGCGAAGGCAGGGAATACCTGGTTTCCGAGGGCGATGCCGTGCTGGTTCCGCCCAACACCCTGCACCAGTGGAAGAACGACAGCGACCTGCCCATGATGCGGGTCACCTTCAACGCGCTGGCCTCGGAAGCCCACGAATAGGCTGACGGGCCGGTAAGGCAATAGCCGGAAGGCCCGGCTATACTTTACGGGAGAGTGGAATGGAACCGTTAATCAGGAACATTCAGGACCTCTACAACCCGGAAGACCGCCGGGCCAGGCTGCTGGGTCTGGACGACGACCCGCCCACCTGCACCCTGACCTACTCCGAGATTCCCCCGGAGGGCGCCAGTTCTCACCACATTCACCCGTGGGAGCACGAGGTCTATATCATCCAAGGTTCCGGCACCCTCTTCTGCGACGGCAACGAATATCCGGTCAAGACCGGCGACGCCGTGTTCGTCCCGCCCAACGTGGACCACTACACGCTGAACAACGGCGGTGAGGGCGACATTCACCGCATCGAAGTCAACCCGCTCATCGCGGCCCAAAGCGGCGGCGGGGGAAATCGTACCGGCGGCGGCTCCGGCCAGCCGCCGGTTATCCGCAACCTCAGCGAAATCGACCAGAGCGACGGCCCGGCCCGCCGGGTCCTCGGCGAGTACGACGGCGCCGTCAACTACGTCATGGCCTACCGTGGGCTGGACCCCGGCAGCGCCGCGCCCAAGCACGCCCACGCAGGGGAACACCTGGGCTTCATCCTGGAAGGGACCTGCATCCTTCAGGTTGACGGGCAGGACTACCCGGTCCGGCAGGGCGACGTGGCCCTGGTGCCGCCCAACTCCGAACACGAATGGCGCAGTAACAGCGGCGCCAAGGCCGCCTGGCTGGTGTTCAACCCGGCCTAAAACCGTTTGCCCTGAATGGATTGAAGGGGCCGGTCAAACCCGGCAAGTAAACTTTCGAGATAGTTTCTTGAGGAAACCGGCCAGCTAAACCGTTGGTTGGGACGGCGGAGGTTCGTCAAAGGATTGGTTGTTCGCCTCGGCGTCCAAGCGGCGTTGATACCAAGCCTCCCAAGCGGCGTTGGCTTCCTCGCGCCCGGTTGCTAGCCCTTCCTCTATCCCTTCCTCTATCCCTTCCTCGCGCCATTTCCTGTGCAATTCTTCCCTTTGTTTTTCTACCTTGTTTCGCAGCCAGCCCACCGTAACCATAACGTATGCTCCAACTTCCACTAGATTGAACGCGTTTATCGCTGATGTCAGCCCCACCACCGACATACCGACGATCATGGCCATGACGGTTTCAAAGGGGTCGTCGTCAACCTTCCAAACTATATTGTACCAGACTACGAACCCGTTCCCCGCCAACGTTTGCGTAATGAATAAGCCGAAGTACCAATGACGTACCTGTTCCAAGATGCTCCACATCGCCCCGCGTTCAGCGTGTTCCGGACGTTCAGATTCTGAACGCGCAGTGCTCAATTGACTCCAAGACTGCCTTGCATTTCGTACTATTGTGCTCCTCCTGCGGGGTTGGCTTGGACCAGGATCCCAAGAGTTCCCAGGAGAACGTCCCTATTCTACGCCAGGCGGGACGTTTTTCCGGAAGCTCAGGACGAAAGGGGCTACTCAGGGGGCAAGATTGCCTCTGCCGGGTTCTCCAGCAGCTTCAGGAACGCCTGTTCATCCAGCACCGGGGTTCCCAGCCGCTCCGCCGTGGCCAGCTTGGACCCGGCTGATTCGCCGGCCACCAGGTAGTTGGTCTTGCGCGTGACTGACGACACCGCCGCGCCGCCCAGGGACTTGACCCGTCCTTCGGCATCCCGGCGGGTCATGCTTGACAGGGTGCCGGTGACGACGAAGGTCAACCCGCTCCAAGGCAGGGCGTCCGGCTCCGGCGCGGTTATTTCGTGCTGAGGGTCAACCCCGGCTTCCCGCAGCTTGCCGATGACCTGACGGTTCCCCTCTACGGCAAAGTAGCCGGTGATGCTCTCGGCGATTTTCGGGCCGATGCCGGCAATCCCGGTAAGCTCATCCGCCGGAGCCGCCATAACCTGTTCCAGATTGGAATAACGTTGGGTCAGCAACTCCGCCACCTCGGAGCCGACATGGAAGATGCCAAGGGCGAAGAGCAATCGGGGCAGGGAACGCTGCTTGCTCCCATCAATGTTGGCGATAATCTTGGCCGCCAGAATCTTGCCCATGCGGTCCAGTTCCAGCAGTTGGTCCTCGCGCAGCGAGTACAGGCCGGCCAGGTCCTTGACCAGCTCTTTCTCGATGAGGATGCCGCACCATTTTTCACCCAGCCCTTCAATGTCCATCGCCCCACGGCTGACGAAGTGCTTGAGCAGCTCGAAGAATTGGGCCGGGCACGAAACGTTGGGGCAACGGTGCATCGCCTCCCCCTCGTCCTTGACCACCTCTACATCACAGATAGGGCAGCGCTCGGGCATGGCGAAGACTGCTTCCTCCCCGGTGCGCCGGTCCACGATGGGCCCCACCACCTGCGGGATGACATCGCCGGCGCGTTCCACCACCACCCAATCGCCGATGCGGATGTCCTTGCGGCGGATGTCCTCTTCGTTGTGCAGCGACGCGTTCTTGACCGTGGCGCCGCTGATTACCACCGGCTCCAGCATGGCGTAAGGGTTGAGGCTCCCCGTGCGCCCCACGTTGATGCCGATGTCCAGCAGTTGGGTGACGGCCCGCTCCGCCGGGAACTTGTAGGCAATGGCCCAGCGCGGCTCCCGCCCCACCACGCCCAACGAGTCCTGGCAGGAAAAGGAGTTGACCTTGACCGCCACGCCATCGGCTTCGTAGCCCAGGCCGTGGCGGCCTTCCAGCCAGGAATTGTAGTAGTCCGCCACGTCTTCCAGGGATTGGCACAGCCGGTTGTTGGGGTTGACCCGGAAGCCCAAAGACTTGAGCCATTCCAGCGATTCCCAGTGGTTGTCGGGGACGGGGTAATCCCCGGCGTCAATCAGGCTGTAGACCCAAATCTGCATATTGCGCTCGGCGGTAACCCGGGAGTCCAGGTTGCGGATGGTGCCCGCCCCGGAGTTGCGGGGGTTGGCGTAGAGTTGCTCCCCCCGTTCCGTCCGCTGCTCGTTCAGCCGCCGGAAGCTCTCCAAAGGCATATAGACTTCGCCCCGCACCTCCAGGTAGGGCGGCGGGTCGCCCATGAGTGTCAGCGGGATGCTGCGGACGGTGCGTAGGTTCTGAGTAACGTCTTCTCCAGTGGAGCCGTCGCCCCGGGTTGCGCCCTGCACCAGCGCCCCGTCCCGGTAGATGAGGCTGACGGCCAGACCGTCAATCTTCAGCTCGCACACCATAGGGAAGGCCGCGCCATCCAGCATCCCGCTCACCCGCCGGTGCCACGCGTCCATGCCCTCCAGGTCGAAGGCGTTGGACAGGCTTAGCATGGGCCGTTGGTGCTGCACCTGGGTAAACCCTTCGGCGGGAGCCGCGCCCACCCGCTGGGTGGGCGAATCGGCGGTCAGCAACTCCGGGTGTTCCGACTCCAGCCCCCGCAGTTCCTCCAGCATACGGTCATACTCGGCATCGCTGACCACCGGGTCATCGAGAACGTAGTAGCGGTGGTTGTGGTAGTTCAACTCCCGGCGAAGTGCATCTACCCGGTCGGCAGGATTGGCCATGACGGTGTACTCCCTGATGATGATTTGGCCTAAAGTATAATCTCCCGGCTGGGCCTCGTTGAAGGCGCAACTGTCACCAGTCCTATGCAAAGTTTGCTTGGTAGCGAAGCCCCTTGCGAGACTCCCTCATTTCGTCTTTCCCGAGACTTTGTACACGCCTTATTCTTGGCCCCTTTCTTGACCCGTCTTGGCCCCTCGGCTAGACTGAGCCTCGAACTTGCCCGGCCTGCCCCGGCCCAAAAGGAGCCAGAATTGACTACCGCAACTCCCGAAGAAGCCCGTTCCCAAATCGTCAGCCTGGTCCGCGACTTTGTTCGGCGCGAGGTTGAGCCGGTCGCGGCCAAGCTGGACCATGAGGACATCGTTCCCCACGACCTCATCGACAAGATGAAGGACCTGGGGTTGTTCGGCATCACCGTCCCCGAAGAGTACGGCGGAATGGGGCTGGACTACACCACCTTCGCCAACATCTTTGAGGAACTCAGCAAGGGGCTAATGAGCATCAGCGGGGCCATCGGCACCCACCACATCCTGACCTATATGCTCACCCACTACGGCACCGACGAGCAGAAGCGCAATTTCTTGCCGGACCTGGCGTCGGGACGCAAGCGGGGCGGTCTGGCCCTGACCGAACCCGGCGGCGGTACCGACGTGGCCAACCTGCAAACCACCGCCGAGTTGGACGGCGAAGAGTACGTCATCAATGGCACCAAGATGTTCATTACCAACGGGCGGTACGGCGACGCTTTCTGCCTGCTGGCCCGCACCGACAAGGAGGCCGAGCCGAATCACCGGGGCATCAGCGCCTTCGTCATGGAGCGGGGCGGCCCGGGGTTCACCGTCGGGCGGGACCTGGACAAGCTGGGCTACCGGGGCCTGGATACCTGCGAGCTTATTTTCGAGGACTACCGCATTCCCGCGGAAAACCTCATCGGCGGGGTGGAAAACCGGGGCTTCGGCCAGGTTATGAGCGGTCTGGAAACCGGGCGCATCAACGTGGCGGCGCGGGCCGTCGGCGTGGCTCAAGCGGCCTTCGACGCCGCCATCAAGTATTCCCAGCAGCGGGAGTCCTTCGGCAAGCCCATCTCCGAACACCAGGCGATTCAACTAATGCTGGCCAACATGGCCACCAAGGTGCAGGCCGCCCGCCTGTTGACCTACGATGCCGCCCGCAAGAAGGACTCCGGCGAGCGGGTGGACCTGGAATCGGGCATGGCCAAGCTGTACGCCAGCGAAATCTGCCAGGAAGTCGCCATGGACGCCATGCGCATCCACGGAGGCTACGGCTTTATCAAAGAGTCTCCGGTGGAACGCTACTACCGGGACGCTCCCCTGATGATTATCGGGGAAGGCACCAACGAAATCCTCCGGCTGGTCATCGCCCGGCAGTTGCTCCGCCGCCCCGAATACCAGTTATGACCCCCGCTCCCTCCGGTGTCGGCATGACCGGCGACGCGGTTGAAGCTCCCCCGGCCGTCGCCACCGCCGGGCTGACCAAGCGTTTTGGCCGGGTGCAGGCCGTCACCGGCGTCAGCCTGGAAATTCCCTCCGGCGGCGTGTTCGGGCTGCTCGGCCCCAACGGGTCGGGCAAGACCACCCTGCTTTCCATGCTCGGCGGCTTCATCTACCCAACCTCCGGGGAGATTACGCTGCTGGGCCGCCGCGGACCGGTCGGCCTGCGGGAGTCCCGCGGCAACATCGGGGCGCTCATCGACCGGCCCATATTCTGGCCGTACCTGTCCTGCCGCAACAACCTGAAGTGTCTGCAAGGGATATACGGCGCGGGCGGCGGCGAGGCTGAGATTACCCGCCTGCTGGAAATCGTGGGTCTGACGGGAGACGCCGAGCGGCGCAAGTTCGCCGCCTGCTCCACCGGCATGAAGGCCCGCCTGGGCATCGCCGCCGCACTGATGGGCAACCCGGAAATCCTCATCCTGGACGAGCCGACCAACGGCCTGGACCCGGTGGGCATCATCGAGGTGCGCGACCTGATTAACGCCCTTGGAAACGACCGCGGAGCCGACGGACGCCGGACCATCATTCTGGCCAGCCATCTGCTGAACGAGGTGGAGCAGGTGTGCCATTCCGTGGGCATCATGCGGCGGGGACAACTGCTGTTCTCCGGCCCGGTGTCCGAACTTGGCGGGCAACCCAGGGTTACGGTACGCACCACCGACGACCAACGGGCGGCTGAACTGCTGCGGCGCGGCGGTTGGGATGTGCGTCAGCCGTCGGGCAGCGGCCTGGAAGTGGCCGCTGAGCCGGGCCGGGAATGGGAAATCACCCGCGAGCTGGCCAACGCCGGCGTGTACGTTTCGGAGATGCGCTCCGGCTCCGGTTCGCTGGAAGCCGGCTTCATGGAGGTGACGGGTGGCGGCGCCGATGAACCCGGCTAACGGCCTGCCTTCTGTCGTACCCGCCTTCCTGACCGCGGCCCGGTGGGAGTGGTTCCGGCTGAGCCGGCGGGTGGCCTTCTGGGTCATCGTCGGGCTGATGTCCGCCGGGGTGGCGGCGACGCTGGTTGTGATGCTGTTGGCCGGCAAGTTCGGAGATTTCCCGTTCAGTCCTTACGACTACCCGTCTGCGGTGGCAGCCATGCTGGGGGCAGTCGGCCCATTCCTGGCGGTCATCCTGGCCAGTATCATCTACGGCGGCGATTTTGGGTGGGGCACCTGGCGGACCCTGGCGGCGCGGGGAATGGCAAGGTGGCAAATCGCGCTGGCCAAGCTGCTGCTGGCCGGCGCCGCGTTGGCGGTCTTCTGGGCCGCTGCCTGGCTGCTGTCGTCCATCGTTGGTCTGGCGGCGGGCGGCAGCGACGGACCCGCCGGCTGGGGCGATGCGGCGCTCCAAACGGGCGCTACCTGGCTGGTGGCCCTCGCTTATCTGGGACTCGGCGCCGTACTTACCACAGCCGGCCGTTCCACCGTGTTCGGACTGGCCTTCGGGGTTGGGATCATCCTGTTCGAGCTGGCGGTCTATCCGCTGGCCGGGCTTGCCGGTGAAGCGCTAGACATCCCGTTTGACGCCTACACCCGCTGGACTTTGCGGGGCGTGACCTCCCGGTTGGTGAGCGGCGAAGACGACTTGAGCCGTTGGGCATTCCTGGCGCCCACGCTGGGTTACGCCGCCCTATGCTGGGGGCTGACCCTGTTCGGCCTGACCCGTCGGGACCTGAGCGGCGGGTGAGGGCAGGGGCTGCCTTCGGGCCGCCGAGTTACGGTTCCCAACGTCCATTATCATGCGCCAATTTATGTCAAGTTCGGGTATAATTGCCACCAACAGCCATCCGTAGAGTCTCGCGCCTTGGCGCTTGACACCGCCCAAGGCGTACCAACGAACATTCCCGGGGCGCACACAAGGACAAGCCAATGCAGCAATCAACGGCATACCATGAAAAAAGCCGGTACTTCCTGTCCAAGGCTTACACGGAACTGGACGAGGACCTCGCCCAAGCCTCCGAGAAGGGATGGGGAGCAGCTGCCGAGATTGTCAAAGCAATAGCGGAAGAACGGGGATGGGCGCATCAGAATCATGGTGGGCTTTACGAGGTTGTATCCCGGCTGAGGCGCGAGACCAACGACCCCGATTTAATCCGGCTGTTCTCCGTCGCCGGCTCCTTGCACACCAACTTTTATGAAAGCTGGTTTACCCGCGAATACGTGGAATCGGGGATTCAGGACGTGCAGCGGTTTATCGAAAAGGTGGAACCCTTGTTGTCCATCAACCCCTAGACCAAACGGCGAGAACACAAAGCAGGCAAGGGGTAATCCTCCACCATAGCCCTCATCAATCAGCGAACCTAGCCAGAGTACAATAGCTTCATGCGCGTCATTGTCGGACTCGGCAACCCCTGCCCCCGTTACAGGGATACCAGGCACAACATCGGGTTTCGCTGCATTGACCTGATGGCCCAGCGTTGGGACATCAGGCTGTCCGAGCGGCGGGCCAAGGCCGTGCTGGGACGGGGCCGCCACCTCGACCAGGACATTGTGCTGGCCAAGCCCCGCACTTTTATGAACAACAGCGGCGAAGGCATCGCCTACCTGCTGGCCCGCTTCGGCATTCGTCCACGGGACCTGTTGATTATCTACGACGAGATGGCCCTGCCGGTGGGCAAGCTGCGGCTGCGTCCCGCGGGCAGCGACGCCGGACACAACGGCGTCCGCTCCATCATCGGCGTGGTGGGGACGGTGGAGTTTCCCCGCATCCGGGTGGGCATCGGCCACCCCGGTGAAAGCGGGGGGCAGGTGTCCCACGTCATCGGCGGCTTCTCCAACGACGAGGCGCCGGTGATTGCCGAGGTTGTCCAGCGGGTGGTGGACGCCACCGATTGCTTTCTGGAAGAGGGAATCGACCGGGCCATGAGCAAGTTCAATTGACCCGGCGGTTCACCCGATTGCTGGCGCCACGGGTCCTCGCGCTGGCCTATGCCGTCATATCGGTCCTGCTGCTGGCATGCACCGTGGTTGAGCCTACCTCAACCGTCCCGGCGACAGTCATTGCGCCACCGGAGCAGGCGGTGACCGGACATCCCCAGACTTCCCGGACTGGGGTTCCGGCCCTCCCAACCGCGACCCCGGTGTCGGCGCAAGGCAACGAGTCCCGCCACCCCTTCCCACCCGCGCCGGACCGGGACCTGTTCCGGCTGGCCGCCGAACTGCGGTTGAACACCGACCCGGACCAAATTCCCCGAACCGTCAACCGTGAAGGCGTCACCTTTCAACCGGGGCGGAAAGAAAAGCTCTGGCTGGTGGACACAGGCGTCCCCAAGATATACCAGTCCGATTTCGTCCTGCGGCTGGTGACGCCCCACGCCTACTGGTACGTGGAGGACGGGCTGACGGTGAATGATGAAGACCTAGCCAAGGCAGCCCGGCAGTTTGAGAAGAGCATCTATCCGGCGGTAACCGCGGCCTTTGGCCGGGAGTGGGTCCCCGGTGTAGACCATGACCCCCACCTTAGCATCGTCCACGGGGCATTTTCCGGGCTGGCCGGGTATTACAGCTCCATAAATGAGTATCCCGCCGAAGTCGTGCCGTTCAGCAACGAGCGCGAGGCCATTTATGTGAATGCGCGGTCGCTCACCGTGAACAGTCCCGGCTACCTGGACGTGCTTTCCCACGAACTCCAGCACGCCATCCATTGGAACGGCGACCCGTCCGAGGAAACCTGGGTTAACGAAGGGTTGTCGGAACTGGCGGTGTCGGCGTTCCGAAGCGTCCAACCCAGAATCCGTATCAGCTCCCCGGCACCGGCGGTGTCGCTGGTGAACTGGGCGCCAGAGTCCGGCGGGGCCTCGGCTCACTACTGGGCGTCGTCCCTGTTCTTCCACTACCTGGCGGAGCATTACAGCGACGGCGGGGATATGCGCCCGCTGGTGGCAGAACCCGCCGACGGCATTGCGGGCGTGGACAATTACCTGGCCCAGGGTTACGCAACGACCTTTGCCGATGTCTTTGCCGATTGGACCGTGGCCAACTTTCTGGACCTTTCCCCGGGCATCTACGGTTACGGGGACTTTGCCGTCAGCGCCCACCTGACCGAGACCCTGGACGGCTTTTCCGAGTTGGAGTCCGAACTGCCCCAATACTCCGCCCAATACGTGGAACTGGCCGGACTGACCGGCCCGGCCCGCATCCGGTTCTCCGCGCCTGCCGCCACGCCGCTGCTGCCGGTGGCGGTTGACGGCCGGGGCTGCTGGTGGGGAAACTCCGGCGACTCCATTGCCTCCACCCTGACCCGCCGGGTTGACCTGCGCGGCGTGACCGAGGCGCGGCTGGAATACGAGGTCTGGCACGAAATCGAAGAGGGATGGGACTACGCTTATCTTCAGGTCTCCACCGATGCCGGCAGGACCTGGGATGTCCTGGAAACGCCTCATTCGTCGCCGCCCAACGAAACTGGCACCGGGTTCGGCCCCGGCTATTCCGGCAGCCGGGACTGGACCGGAGAAACCGTTGACCTATCCCCATACGCAGGGGAAGAGTTGGAAGTCAGATTTCAGTATGTCACCGACGACGCGATTCACGGGAGCGGCATCTGCATCCGGGACCCGGTGGTCTCCGCCGGCGGGCAGGCAGCCGGCGGCGCCTGGGAACCCGACGGATTCATCCTCACCGACAACCGAGTCCCACAGGAGTTCATCGTTCAAGTTATTCAGGAGAACGGCGAGGCGCTGGTTGACCGGGTTCCGCTGGACGCCGCCATCGCCGGGGAGTTCACCGTGACCAACCCGGAAGACCTGGACCGGCTGGTGGTGGTGGTGGCCGCCCTGGCCCACCCCACCCGGCAGCCCGCGTCCTACACGCTGTCGGTGGAACCTGCCGCCGGGAAGTAAACCCGCCTGCTTCTCCCCAGAGCCTTTTGATTCTCCTCATTTGAATCCAACTGCCTCGTTGACCCTGTGTCCGGGGACAGCTTGGAGACGGGGCCTGAAAATTAACGGCAAAAGCGGACAAAAGCGGACATTTCGGGACATTTGAGCGTGGATGGGTGGGGGTTTTGTCCGAGTTTGTCCGGTAGATGTCCGGTTTTGTCATGGAAATGTCCTGGTTTTGTCCGCTTTTGTCACTGGGAATTTTGAGCGCTTGGGTTTGCCGGAGGAGAGGCTTACGTGGTTGGAACGGGGGACGCCCTCACCCCCGGCCCCTCTCCCGTGGGGAGAGGGGAGAATGGAAAGTCCTTGGGCGGCGTTCGGCCAAGGTTTTTCACCAGTTGTTATTAACGTTAACGGGGCGTGATGGCAGCCGTCAACGGGCTACTGTCACCGGGGGGACGCCCTCACCCCCGGCCCCTCTCCCGCGGGGAGAGGGGAGAATGGATAGACCCTGGGCGGCGTTCGGCCAAGGTTTTTCACCAGTTGTTATTAACGTTAACGGGGCGTGATGGCAGCCGTCAACGGGCTACTGTCACCGGGGGGATGCCCTCACCCCCGGCCCCTCTCCCGCGGGGAGAGGGGAGAATGGAAAGGCACTGGGCGGCGTTCGGCCAAGGTTTTTCACCAGTTGTTATTAACGTTAACGGGGCGTGATGGCAGCCGTCAACGGGCTACTGTCACCGGGGGGACGCCCTCACCCCCGGCCCCTCTCCCGCGGGGAGAGGGGCGAATGGAAAGGCCCTGCCTTCTCGCACGGGCCTATTTGCGGGTATACTCGGGGGCGGCAGTGGAGCAGCCGGAGCATGGTCTGGGTGGAACGCTCTGCCGGAACGTGGAAAACAGGGTGATTGGCCGTGAACTTGCCGGATTTATTGCAGGAAATGGAAAGCCTGGGCACCGCACAGAACCGGAGAATCTACCGGCGGCACGGTGTCGCGGGGGAGCAGTACGGGCTGAGCTTCGCCAATCTGAAGACGCTGCAAAAGCGCATCAAGCAAGACCATGCGCTGGCCCAATCGCTGTGGGACGGCGGCAATCACGATTGCCGCATTCTGGCCGCTATGATTGCCGACCCGGCGCAGGCCGGAGATTCATTGCTGGATGCCTGGTGTAGAAACCTGGACAACTACATCGTCACTGACTCCTTCGCCGGGTTCGCCGGGCGCACCGGTCTGGCCCGGCTCAAGGCCGAGCAGTGGCGGTGCGACGATGGCGAGTGGGTTGGACGGGCCGGGTGGCACCTGGCAGCCAACTTGGCCATGAAGGACCAGGACCTGCCCGACGCCTACTTCCGGGGCTTGCTGGGCGTGATTGAAGGGGAAATTCACCAACGCAAGAACCGGGTCAGGGACGCCATGAACAACGCCCTCATCGCCATTGGCATCCGCAGCCCCGAACTGGAAGAACCGGCCCTGTCCGCCGCCGCCCGCATCGGCAAGGTGGACGTTGACCACGGGGAAACCAACTGCAAGACTCCGGCCGCCGCCGCCTACATCCGACGCACCCTGGCCCGCCGGCAAAGCCGGGCCAAAGCATCCTGAGACTTCGGACAGGGAGGGAACGTTGAGTTTCGGGCTGTGCGTTGTGGGATGCGGCCAATTCGCCGCCACCTTTGCCCAAGCCATTGCGCCCCTGCGCCGTGAGATAGACCTCTACTTTGCCAGCCGCAGCCTCCGGCGGGCCGAAGAATACGCCGCCTCGTTCGACGGGGCCGGCGCCTTCGGTTCCTACGCCGCCGCTGCCGCCGACCCGCGGGTGGAAGCCGTGTACGTCTGCACTCCCCACCACCTGCACCGGGAGCATGTGGAGTTGGCCGCGGCCGCCGGAAAGCATGTCCTGCTGGAGAAACCCATCGCCCGCAGCCTGCCGGAAGCCGAAGCCATTATCCGGGCCACCCGGCAGGCCGGGATAACCTTCATGGTGGCCGAGAACTACCACTACCTTCCCGCCGTCAGAAAGTGCAAGGAGTTGGTCGAAGGGGGCGCCATCGGCACGGTGCGGCTGGCCCAACTTCAGGAAGAGGCCCGCTACCGGCCCAGGGGATGGCGCATGCGACGGGAACTGAGCGGCGGCGGGGTGCTAATCGACGGGGGAATCCACAAGGTACACTTTCTCCGCTGCCTGCTGGGCGAGCCAGCCACGGTCTACGCCGCGGAGTTGACGCCGGGGCTGCCCGGACACGAGGGAGAGGATGGGGTGGTGGCGACGCTGCGCTGGCAAAACGGCGCGGTGGGACTGATTAACCACGCCGCATTTAATTTCGCTTACGCTGGCGGCTCACACGGACCGTCGCTTCATTGGGCGGCGGTCGCCGGCTCCGGGGGCCGGGTCTACTTTGAGGTGGACGCCGATTGGCTGCGCCTGGAGCAGGCCGACCGGGAGGAAACGCTGGAACTGCCCTCCGACCCGGGCGGGCTGCTGGCAATGGCCGGGGAATTTATGGCCGCCGTCCGGGAGCGGCGCCCCCCGGAAACGCCGGGCGAGGACGGCATGAATGACCTGGCAGTTGTCCTGAAAGCCTACGAGTCCATGACCCTGGGGGTGGCGGTTGCCGTAACCTGACGCCGCCGCCCGCGGCGGTCCCGGCTCCATCATTCATTGCCGTGAAGATGGAGCTTGGAATGCTGCCCGTCTTTCCCGCGAAGGCGGGAATCCAAAGGCGCTGTCAGCCAACTGCGTTCTCTCTGCCTGGACGTTCCTGGATTCCCGCCTTCGCGGGAAAGACGAAATGGACGCGGGCTTCATTCCTGCGGAGGCAGGAACGAACCGTCTCATATCGCAAATGCCAACACACCCTGCGCAGAAAAGACGAGGTTTCATCCTCATACGTGGTCTGGGAAGACCGTCCGCATTTCCAGCGCAGACAGTTGCCCCGGCGCTAAAGCACCGGGAGGTAGGTCTTAAGTTCGTAGTCGGTGACGGTGGCCCGGTAGTCGCTCCATTCTTTTTCTTTGTTGCGGATGAGGCCGTTGTAGATGTGTTCTCCCAGCGCTTCGCGCAGCAACTCGCTGTCTTTGGCCAGGGCCAGGGCCTCGCCCAGGCTGCCGGGCAGGGTGGTGATGCCGCGGGCTTGGCGTTCGTCGGTGGACATTTCGAATACATTGTCTTCTATGGCGAGGGGCAGCGGGTATTCCTCCTCAATCCCCTTGAGTCCGGCGGCCAGCATTACGCTGAAGGCCAGGTAGGGATTGCAGGCCGGGTCGGGGGCGCGGTATTCGATTCGGACCGAGCTTTCGTATCCCGGCTTGTAGCCGGGCACCCGCACCAGGTCGGAGCGGTTGACCCGCGCCCAGGAGACGTAGACCGGGGCCTCATAGCCCGGCACCAGCCGCTTGTACGAGTTGACCCACTGGTTGGTGACCAGGGTGATTTCGCGGGCGTGACGCAGCAGACCGGCGATGAACCGCTTGCCGGTGAGGGACAGGCGAAGCTCGTCGTCCCGGTCGAAGAACTCGTTCTGGTCGCCGCGAAACAGGGACTGGTGGATGTGCATCCCGGAACCGTTGTGGCCGGTGAAGGGTTTGGGCATGAAGGACGCGTAGGCGTCCCGGAGTTGGGCCAGTTCCTTAATTACCAGCTTGGCGGTGGTCACGTTGTCGGCCATCGTCAGCGCGTCGGTGTACTGGAGGTCTATTTCGTGCTGGCTGGGCGCGCCCTCGTGGTGGGAATACTTGACCGGGATGCCCATTTCGGCCAGGTTAAGCACGGTGTCGCGGCGCAGGTCCGCCGTTGGCTGCACCGACTGCTGGTCGTAGTAGCCGAAGCGGTCCAGCGGCTCCGCGGTCTTGGCGTCCTTCAGGTAGAAGAACTCCAGCTCGGGGCCGACGTAGTAGGTATACCCGAGTTGGGCCAGCCGCTCCAGGTTGCGCTTCAGCGCGCTGCGCGGGTCGCCGGCGAAGATGCTGCCGTCGGGGGTGGTAATGTCGCAGAACATACGGGCGACGGCGTTCTGCCGCGGGCGCCAGGGCAGCAGGGTGAAGGTGTTGGGGTCGGGAAAGGCCCGCATATCACTTTCGTTGATGCGGGCGAAACCTTCAATGGCCGAGCCGTCGAACCCGACGCCCCGCTCAATGGCGTCTTCCAGATCGTCCACGTTGATGGCGAATCCCTTGAGGTTACCCAGAATGTCGGTAAACCAGAGACGGATGAACTTTACGTCATTGTCTCTGGCGCTTCGCAAAACATATTCACGCTCGGCGGCGCGGTCATCGGTCATCATAAGTCCTTCACTCCCCGGAAGTTGGGGTAATTGTAGCCCATTCGCGCGGGCCGGGGGAACTTTTGGGGAACTTCCGGGCAACTATCGGCAACTTCGGGGAAAAGCCCAGGGGAAGGCAGCGCCGCCCCTGGGGGCGGCGCTGATTCGTGCCGGGCAGAATCCGGCGCGGGCGGCGCGGGGACTACGCCGTGGCTGCGCCGCAAACGGTTTCGATTATCAGCCTGGTGGCAACGTAGGGATCGACGTTGGCGTTGGGGCGCCGGTCCTCGATGTAGCCCTTGCCGTCGCGGGCCACCTGCCAGGGAATGCGGACCGATGCGCCGCGGTCGGAGACGCCATAGCGGAACTCGGTGTAGGCGCAGGTCTCGTGAAGGCCGGTCAGCCGCTCTTCGATACGGTGCCCGTAGTTGACGATGTGCTCGTCGTGGTTGGCAGCCAAAGCCTCGGCGGCGGCGACGCAGGCGTCGTAGTCCTCCCGCATCCGGTTGGTGGATAAGTTGTGGTGGGCGCCGGCGCCGTTCCAGTCACCGCGGACTGGCTTTGGGTCCAGGGTTGCGCTGACTTCATGCTTCTCGCCGATGCGGTAGAGGAGCCACCGGGCCACCCAAAGGTGGTCTCCGACGGCGGGAGCAACGATGGGACCAATCTGGAACTCCCACTGCCCCGGCATAACCTCGCCGTTGATGCCCGAAATCATCAGGCCGGCGGTGAGGCAGGCGTCCATGTGCTCTTCCACGATGGGGCGTCCGAATACCTCGTCAATGCCCACGCCGCAGTAATAACCACCCTGGGGCGGGGGAAACCCGTCCTGGGGGAAGCCCAGGGGCCGGGAGCCTTTGAAGAAAGTGTACTCCTGCTCAATGCCGAACCAGGTATCCAGGTCGGCGTACTTTTCGGCGGCGGCGGCGCATCCGGCCCGGGTGTTGGAAGGATGCGGGGTCATGTCGGTCAGCAGGACTTCGCACATGACCAGCTTGTGGGGATCGCCCCGGACCGGGTCGGGACAGATGAACACCGGGTCAAGCACACAGTCGGAGTTCTCGCCGGGGGCCTGATTGGTGCTGGAGCCGTCAAAACCCCAGACCGGGGGTTCCTCGCCTATCGGGACGATTTTGCCCTTGGACCGCAGCTTGGCGGTGGGCTCTTGCCCGTCAATCCAGATGTATTCCGCTTTGTAGAAACTCATCGCTCTAAACCTCTCCGCAAGGATTACGTTAAAGATACGCTGGTGGGCGCTTCAGAGATTGCTTCGGCCAACGGGGGGCGGAAACACCCAGGTTCCCGGGGGTTCCGCACGTCTCACACCGCCTCGGCCCGGCTCGATTAGGTTGTATAGGCGCCTTCTCCGTGCTGGGACAAGTCGAGGCCCAATTCCTCGTAGTTGGCGGGCACCCTCAGCCCGATGGTGTACTTGAGGGCCATCAGGATGATGGCCGTTACGACGAAGGACCATCCGGCGGCGGCGCCGATGCCAACCAGTTGGTACAGAATCTGCTCTCCCCGGCTGATTTCCAGGGCGCCGAAGCCGATGCCGACGAAAAGCCCGGTGGCCAGCGCGCCCCAGGCCCCGCCCATGCCGTGGACGCCGAAAACGGCCAGCGCGTCGTCGATGTTCAGCTTGAGCAGCAGTTCAATGGCACCGTAGCAGATTGCGCCGGCCCCCAGCCCGATGATAATGGCGGGAACCACCCCGACGAAACCGGCGGCGGGGGTTATGGCGACCAGTCCGGCCACGGCGCCGGAAGCCGCGCCGATGACGCTGGGATTTTTGCCGAATATCCAGCCCACGGCCACCCAACCCAACATGGCCGCGGCGGCCGCCGTGTTGGTGACGACAAAGGCGTTGGTGGCAGTCCCGTCGGCGGCCAGGGCGCTGCCGGCGTTGAACCCGAACCAGCCGAACCACAGCAGGGCCGCGCCCAGAACGACCATTGGGATGTTATGCGGAGGCATGGGCTGGACCTTATAGCCGATCCGCCTGCCGACTATGAGCGCGGCAGCCAGGGCGGCGATACCGGAGTTGATGTGGACCACGGTGCCGCCGGCGAAGTCCAGGGCGCCCAGACCTCCCAGCCAGCCGTTGTCACCCCAGACCCAGTGGGCCACGGGAGCGTATACGATGGTCACCCACAGCACGATGAAGATGATGTAGCTGCTGAACTTCATCCGCTCGGCAAAGGCGCCGGTAATCAGCGCCGGGGTGATGATGGCGAACATACCCTGGAAGACCATGAACGCCTGATGGGGGATGTTGTCGGCGTAGGGGCCGGCTTCGGTGGCGCTGACTCCGGCCAACCCGAGCCAGGACAGGTCGCCGATTAACCCCCAGCCGCCCAGGTCTGGCCCGAAGGCCAGGGTGTAGCCCCACAGCACCCAGACCACGCCCACCAAGCCGATGGACATGAAGCTGTGCATGATGGTTGCGTTGGCGTTCTTGCGCCGGACCAGCCCTCCGTAGAAGAAGGCCAGGCCCGGAGTCATCAACAAAACCAGGGCCGATGACGCCAGAATCCAGGCTGTATCTCCGTTGTTCATGGGATCACTCTCCTCTCCTCGTTTCCCGTGGTCCGTTTCCCGTGGCCCGTCTCAAACCGCCGCCGGGACCGGGGGACGGTTGAGAACTTCCCGGGGACTGTCCCGCTTAACGCATACAGCCCATGTCACTGGCCGAAACCAGGGAGCATGGGCTGGGTGGCCGGTACGTTAACGGTATCCGCCGGGCACAGTAACCGACGCTATTTCTTGAGCAGCTTGCCGGGCAACGCCACCCAAAGACTGAAGAGGACTATGAAGGCGGTGGCGGCGGCAATAACTTCCATTGGTAGACACTCCTGAATCAAATGTTACGGGATAATGATGCGGCCAATGTGTTACATGCTCTTTACCAACTTGTTAAATTTTTGTTACATCTTCCCGGATGGCCTGCCGCAAGACAGCAGAAGACCGGGGGCTTCGGCTGTCCCCGGTCTTCGAAATCTCTTGGGAAAAGGAAAGCTGTTGGAAAGAAAGCTACTTGGTGGGAGCCTGCTTCTTCATCAACACCTTGGGGATGATGACCCACAAACTAAATAGTCCGATGAATGCTCCGGCGGCGGCGAAGATTTCCATGAACCCTTACTCCTCAACACGATTGGCTAACCCGATGAAGTCATTCTGCCGCCAACTTGTTACAAACAAATATCCGTTGTGTTAACAATATGTTACGGAATCGCCTGCTTCCCACCCGCTCATCCTGAGCCGGGTCGATAATTCAGGACGACCTCTCGACCCGGCTCAACCCGAGCTTGTCGAAGGATTTTCTCTGGATAAGTTTATTCGTCAGACCCGGTGGGTGGAGGTATCTGGAAGTATATTCCGCCGTCGGCAGCGTGGCGGTGGGTCACCACGGCGTCGACCAGCCTGCGGATTTCCATACGCGTCGCCTCGTGTTCGGCTCGCATTAGTTCCTGCGTATGGTGGAGTTCGGTGCGTACCGACTGAATTTCTGCGTCAATTTTTGCTTCCAACACTTCGCGGGTGTTCTGGATATCCGCTTGCAGCCGTTCGCGGGTGGTCTTAAGCTCCGATGCGAACTGTTCCCGGTTGTTCTGAATCTCCGCGGCCAACGCTTCTCGGGTGCTCTTAGCCCCAATCCACCGAAGGAGGGCGTGTAGCAGGGTCCTGAAGAGACCAGAAAGCGCTCCTGTGCATCTGGGATAATGGTTTTCGAGACAGAAAACCAACCAGAAACAAGGAGCACCCAATAGATGCTACCACGCAACCACCCCGACGGCATCCACATCGCCTTCGACGACCATCGCCTGGTCAACAATGCCGGGCTGATCCTTCCCGCCACGTTGGCCTTGCACCTGGGCCTGCCCCAACTGGTTGACCGGCGCCTGGACCTGGGCCGCGCCCCAGGCCGAGCCAACACCGGCGATAAGATTTCGACTCTGGTGACCTCGGCGCTGGCGGGCGGCGACTGCATCGACGACGCCGATGCGTTGCGCACCGGCAGGACGGCCTGCACTCTCGGCTGCGTAGTCAAGGCGCCCTCCACCTTGGGCACTTTCCTGCGCAGCTTCCGGTGGGGCCACGTCCGTCAGTTGGACCGGGTGAGCCGCGAGCTGCTGGCCCGGGCCTGGCAGGCGGGGGCCGGACCCGGCGACGCGCCATTCACCATCGACCTTGATTCGACGATCTGCGAGACTTACGGACTGGCCAAGGAGGGCGCCCGCCACCACGGCTATACCGGTGCACGGGGCTATCACCCACTGCTGGCCGTCGCCGCCGGCGACGTGCTGATGGCCCGCCTGCGCGAGGGCCGGGCCAACACCGCCCGCGCCGCCGCCCACTTCCTGCGTGAGACGGTGAGCCGGGTTCGCTGCGGCGGGGCCAGCGGGCAGCTCACCATGCGGGCTGACAGCGGCTTCTATACCCACGCCGTGGTCGCCGTCTGCCGCCGGATGGATGTCCGCTTATCCATCACCATCCGCCAGCACAAAAGCCTGCACAATCTCATCGAGGCGATACCCGAAGATGCCTGGACGCCGATTCCTTACTGGATGGACGGCGCCGCCGATGTGGCCGAAACCACCTACACCCCCTTCCAGAGTGAGCCGGATGCCGCGCCGGTACGGCTCATCGTCCGGCGGGTGAAGCCGGCGCCCGGTTCTCAACTGGCTCTCTTCGCCACCTACAGCTATCACGGCTTCATCACCGACCGGGACGGAGAGACCCTGGAACTGGAGGCTGACCACCGCCGCCACGCCGAGATCGAGAATGCGATACGCGACCTCAAGTACGGCGTCGGGCTGAACCATCTCCCCTCGGGCCGCTTCGCCGCCAACGGCGCCTGGCTGGCGGTACAGGTGATGGCCCACAACCTGGCCCGCTGGACAGCCCGCATCGGCCTGGGTGAGCGGATCGTGACCACCAAGACCCTCCGGCGACGGGTCTTCGCCCTGGCCGGACGGCTCACCCGCTCCGCACGCCGGCTCACCCTGCATCTGCCACAGCGCTGGCCTTGGGAAACCCAGTTCAGTCGCGCCTTGGCCCGGCTGCGAGCGATTCCACTCCCAGCTTGACGACCCGTCTGCAACTGACCCGCCATCCTGTCAACTGAACGTCCCCGCCAACTCGCGCCAGCCCGGTCCGCGAGCGCCTCTCGCCGTGTCCTATCCCGCCATCTCGCTGGCCACAGCCACTGCAGGCCGCCATCGGCGCCCCAAAAGCGCCTGCAGACCGCCCGCCAACCTCCCGTCTACCCGAATTCGAGCCCGAATCATCGCGCCTGTAACTCCCTCACCCCCCCTTCCAGTGTCCTCACGCCGTCCATCCGTGTCCATCGGTGGATTCGGGATAAGGGTAAGACCTGCGATTATGACAGTAATCATCCCAACGATGATGGTTGCAGTTGAGGAGTCGATCATGGTTTCTGCCCGGACATTGGGGTTGCGGTGTTGCGTTGACTATATCCTACTACAAATCGCCCGGTGTTGTTGGTTCTGACGGTCACTTGACAGGGTCTTTTAATTCTCGAAAGAATCCCCTCGCCCTCTGGGAGAGGGTGAGGGTGAGGGTGTTCCGTCCAAGAGCAACCGTTGCCGGTGCGCGTGGGGTTCGCAAGTTCAAGCTCAGGGTGTAGTCCAACCAATACAACCGTTGCCGGTGCGCGTGGGGTTCGCCCTCACCCCCGGCCCCTCTCCCGCGGGGAGAGGGGAGAATTAAAAGGCCCTCGACCGGCCCAGAATGAGCGGGGGCGGTAGGCTCGGGACGGTGCGGGCCACCTTGCTCCAAATAAAAGGGGAACCGGGGGGCCACAACCCCGGCTCCCCTAAAATGAGGAGAGAAAGACGCAGTATGCCGTTACGTCTGTGGCTGTTGTTCCGGGTACGTGTGGACCGCGTGCTCGGAAATGTCCAGACCTATGTCTTCCTCTTCGTCGCCAACCCGGATGCCCATGGTCGCCTTCAGAACCAGGAACATGACGAATCCGGTGCCCAGCGCCCAGGCCAGGACCACGCCCATGCTGATGAGCTGGGACACTATCTGCATGGAATCGCCGGAAATCAGCCCGGTGACGCCGTTGTTGCCGTTGGCGAAGATGCCCACCGCCAGGATGCCCCACAGTCCCGTGACGCCGTGGACCGAGATGGCGCCCACCGGGTCGTCAATCTTGAACACCTTCTCGATGACCCCGACGGAGATAACCATGACGGGCGCTGCAATGGCGCCGATCACCACCGCGGCCCACGGGGCAACGAAGGCGACCGGGGCAGTAATTCCCACCAGACCGGCCAGCGCGCCGTTACAGGCCATCAGGATGTCCAGCTTGCCGGTGCGGGCCAGTTGGATGTACAGGGCGACGACGGCGCCGGTAGCGCCCGCCAGCAGGGTGTTGATGGCGTTAAGGCCGATGGAGTCGCCGGTGTTGATGTTGAAGCCGAACCAGCCGAAGAACAGGATGAATGTCCCGATGACCACGAAGGGCGTGCTGTGCCCGGCGATTACGTTGGCCGAGCCGTCGGCGTTGAACTTGCCCTTTCTGGCTCCCACCACCGCCGCTCCGGCCAGGGCCAGGAAACCGCCGACCGCGTGAACGACGCCGGAACCGGCATAGTCCGCCGCCGCTGGCAGGCCAATCATATCCAGATTGCCCAGCCAGCCGCCGCCCCAGACCCAGTGGCCGTACAGGGGGTAGATGACGGCGCCAATCAGGAAGCTGTAGGCCAGGTAAGTTTGGGTCTTGGTGCGCTCGGCCATTGCGCCTGCTACGATGGTGGCCGCGGTTCCGGCAAACACCATCTGGAATACCCAGTCCACGTAGGTCTGACCGTCGGCAGCATTGGTCAGGAAGAAGTTGGTCGTGCCGGCGATGCCCGCTGCCGAAGTGCCCCACATAAGGGCGAAACCAAAAGCCCAGAAGGACAGCGAAGCGATAGCGAAGTCCATGAAGCTCTTGGTCAGGTAGTTGGTCGTGTTCTTGCTTCTGATGAGTCCGGCGCCTAAAAATGCGAAACCGGCCTGCATGAAGAACACCAGGAACGCGCCAACCATCCATATTACGTTAGACCCCTGGTCCAACTTGTCGGCATCTGAGGTTACATCCTGAGCAAATGCCACGTTGTACCCGGTCAGAATCCCAGCCGCCAACAGCCCCACCATCACCATCAGCAAAATTTTCCGCAGCATAATCCCTCCTAAATTATTGAACGGCTTGAGTGGCCCGTATGGGAGTTTAGGCCGAATTTATTGCGCCTCTGTTGCTGATTTGTAAACAGCTTGTTACAAGGCTGGCGGGACAATACATTTAGTCTTTCCCGCGAAAGCTGGAATCCAGACACGCTGGCAGACAGTTGCGTTCTTTTCATTAACCCCCGTGGATTTCAGCTTTCGCGGGAGAGACGGCGCCCTGTACGATTAACTAGCAACGCCACAACCCACCGGGGATGCTGCCTGTGGTCTTTGGATTCTCTAAAATCCCTTCTCCCTCTGGGTGAGCTGACAGGGGTATGTATAGGGTTTCATGTAGGGGCATGGCGGGTGACCTCCAGGTTGGGCTTGGGTTCCGGCCAGGGTTCGGGCAGCAGCCATACCCGGCGCCATAACCGGCCCCGGTGCAGCAAGCGTCTCAGCCAGTCGATGCCGTGCCGGATTACGCTGACGGTCCGTCCCGGCTTCTCCCTGCCGCTGCGGTGCGTGGGCGCCAGCGCCCGGGGCGGCGCCCGCAAGCTGCCGGGGGGCATCTTCCGGTCATAGGCGTCTTCCACCCTGGTCCCATAGGCCAGGGTCAGGAGCGTCGCCACCGACAACACGAACCAATGGCGCGAAATCCGCGCCGGGTCAGTCCTGCGGGTCTTGTGCCATTGCCAACCCAGGCTCTTGACCGCCTTGAACCCCAACTCGATCCAGAAGCGGAGGGCGTACCAACTCACCCCAACTTGGTCCGGCGGAAGGTCGGTCAGGATGATCCACGGCTCCTCCTGTTCAACGTACCAGACCGCCAGCAGGGTGCAACGGCGTTTTGCGGCGGCTCCGCCGAAGGCGGTCCCGCTGCCGGTCCAGGCGGTATCCGGACTGGAAACGAAGGCGCGCGCGGGCAGCCGCCGTCCGCCATCGGCGCAGAAAGTGACGTTTCTCGGATACCTCATGTAGGGATGCCAGCCCTGAGCGAGTATCTGTTTCCACAATTTCGGACTGGCCAGGCCCCGGTCGCACATCACAATCACGGTCATTTCCCTGGGGACCGCCGGGGCCAGGGCCTGCAGCAGTTCCACTATTGGGTCCATCCAGGCCCCGCGCTGGTTGGCCCGCAGGATTCGCCAGGCCACGGGAATCGCGCAACCCCGGTAGACCACGCTGATGACGATGGCGGTGGTGTCGTCCCCTTTCAACGTGGGGTCAACCGCCAGCGCCAGCCTATCGGAACGCCACCACGCCAGGACCCACCGGAGCAGCGGCGCGAAGCAGAGACTTACGTCCAGTTCGGTCTTGCAGGGGCAGGGACGGGCCCGGTCGCCGCCGTCGTACAACCACTCTCTGAGATACTGCCGCAGGTTGTTCCAGTTGCCCCGGGTGGAGAGGGCGGACGCGACGGTATTCTGGCAGGCGCTCCCAGCCAGAATGGTCCCGCACACCCACCAGGCCAGGCCGGTCAACTGTGGCTGAGTGAGGTGCGGTAAATGCGTTTCAATGACCTGCTTCATCTGGCAGCATTCCCTTGGAAGGCGCATGGGATACCTCCGGCATCCGGTTTAGTCATTACAACCAAGATGACGGATTCCTGTGCGCTTTCCAAGCTCTCAGACCAATTTCAGTATACATACCCCTGTCAGCTCTGGGTGAGGGAGTCCCGGCCAAGAGCGACCGATGCTGATGCGCGGAGTTCGACCTCACCCCCGGCCCCTCTCCCGCGGGGAGAGGGGAGAATTATGACTTGGCGCTGTCCCTCCACAACCGGAAGCCCTCTCCCGCGGGGAGAGGGGAGAATTGATACGCCCTGGGCCATCGCCTGCAACTACAACTATTGGGCCATACCAGGTTATTCCGCTACAATTGGAAAGCCTTCTTTATTGACGGGCTGAAAGAGAGCCGGCCGGCGTCCGCAATTGCAATGGGAGGAGCAATATGTCCGGTATTTGGCCCAGCGGCGTTCAGTGCGCCGCCATGCTGACTTTCGACGTGGACGGCGTGTCTTCGTGGATTCGCCGGGACGCCGGGTTTGCCCGGCTGCCCAGCCTGATGTCCATGGCCGAGTACGGCCCAAGCGTGGCCACGCCCCGGATTCTTGATCTGCTGGACCGCTACGGCATCCCGGCCAGCTTCTACATCCCCGGCTACATCGCCGAGACCCACCCGGCGCTGGTCGAGGACATCGCCACCCGGGGCCACGAGATCGCCCACCATGGTTATATGCACGAGGCCCCGGCTTCCATGTCGGCGGAGGAGGAAGAAGAGGTGCTGGAGAAAGGCATCGATATTCTGACGGGCATCACCGGCAGCCATCCCGATGGCTACCGCTCGCCAAGCTGGGAGCTGAGCGAGGTCTCCCTGGACCTGCTTTCCAGCCACGGGTTTGTCTACGACAGCAGCCTGATGGGGGACGACGCACCCTACCTGCTGGACCCGGACGGGCGCGATGGGCCGTTGGTCGAGGTTCCGATTTCCTGGCTGCTGGATGACGCTCCCAACTTTGTGTATGCTCCCTCCGCCAACCGGCTGGGGCCGATGCGGGGGCCGGATGAGGTGTACGCCAATTGGGCGGCCGAGTTCGAGGGCCTGTACCGCTACGGCCGCGCCTTCACTCTGACGATGCACCCCCAGCACATCGGGCGTCCGGGCCGGCTTTTGATGCTGGAGCGGCTGATTCAACACATCCAATCTTTCCCCAACGTGGAGTTCATGCGGGTGGTGGACGCCGCCCGGCTCTGGCTCCCGGAACCAAGCGGGGGTCAAGCATGAGCGGCATCTTCGGCGAATCGGCAAGGGTCTTTGTGGGAGTGGTTCACCTGCCGCCTCTGCCCGGTTCGCCCCGGTGGGGCGGCTCCATGCAGCGGGTGCTGGAGCAGGCGGCACGGGAAGTATCCATACTGGCGGAAGCCGGGGCCGACGGCATCATCGTGGAGAATTTCGGCGACGCTCCTTTCCGCATCGGCCGGGTGGAGCCGGTGACGGTGGCGGCCATGACGCTGGCGGTGCAGCGGGCGAAAGAGACGACCGGCCTGCCGGTGGGAATCAATATGCTGCGCAACGATGCGCTGTCCGCCCTGGCCATTGCCGCCGCGGCCGGGGCGCAGTTCGTCCGGGCCAACGTTCACTACGGCGTGATGGCCGCCGATGAAGGGCTGGTGGTGGGCGAAGCCTACGAGACGGTGCGCCTGCGCCGGGAGTTGGGCGCCGACGTGAAAATCCTGGCCGACGTTCTGGTGAAGCACGCCGTCCCGCTGGGCAATGTTGACCTGGCTTTGATGGCCCGTGAGACGGCCTACCGGGGCCTGGCCGATGGGTTAATCGTTACCGGCCCGGTTACCGGGCAGCCGGCCGATTCCGACGACGTTAAGACAGTGCGGGAAGCGGTCCCGGACCGTCTGCTGCTGGTGGGCAGCGGCGTGGATGCCGGGAACGCCGGGACGCTGCTGCGCCACGCCGGCGGCGCCATTGTCGGCACCAGCCTTAAAGAGGGAGGAGTGGTCAGCAACCCCATTGATCCGGCTAGAGCCCGGCAAATGGCCGAGGCGATTCACGAGTTGGGTTAATTACGGGTTACGTTGGGGGATGTATCCCCCACACCCCCTGGATAAGATAGTCCTTATATGGGACCAGGACGAACGGCTCGACCCGGGTTAGACCTTGCGGTATACCTGCAACCGTCCCTTGCACGAGTCTACGATGAAGATGCGGTTCTGGCCGTCCACCTTGACCGACCGGGGCAGGAACAGCCGTCCTTCCAGTTCCGGGTACTTGGCGGTCTGGCGGTGGCCTTCCATGACCGGGTTGGCCTGCATTAACTGGGCGCCCCAGGTGGACATGGTGGCGTCGCCGATTAGCTGGTCGATGTAGTCGCCGTCGCAGTCGAAGACCTGGACCCGGTTGTTGTGCCAGTCGGCGACGTAGACATCACCGTCCCGGTCCACCGCAATCCCGGCGGGGCGGTTGAGCTGGCCGGGACCGCTGCCGGACTCGCCCCACGCCAGGATGAACTCGCCATCGGCGTTGAGCTTCTGCACCCGGTCGTTGCGCCAGTCGGTGACGTAGATTTCCCCGGCAGCGTTCAGGGCGACGCCCCAGGGCAGGTGGAACCGTCCCGGTTCCTTGCCGCAGCCGCCAAACTCGGCCAGGAAACCGCCGTTGGGGGTGAACTTCTGGACCCGGTGGTTGCCGGCGTCCACCACGAGCAGGTTTTCATCGGCGTCCAAGACCAGGCCGGAGGGGCGCTTCAATTGGCCGGGGCCGCTGCCCGGTTCGCCCCACTCATCCAGCAGGACGCCCTCGGTGTCGAAGACGGATATGCGCTGGTTCCACTCGTCGGACACGAACAGCCGCTGCCGGGAATCGACGGCGATGCAGGCAGGCCAGACCATTTGGCCCGGCGCGGAGCCGTATTCGCCGAAATCGCCGAACCACTCCTCGCCGACGCTGCACTTCTTGACTGAAACGTTGTGGTGGAGCGGCTCGCCGCGCTGGAGCACGTACAGCATCTCATCGGGACCAAGGGCGATGTCGGCCAGGTTGCGGAAGGCGCGGCCGGCGAAGTCGTCCATGCCGATGGTATGGTTGTACTCATAGGTACGGGTCTGGGTTTGGCCGGTGGTTGCTCCGGTGGTGTCTATGGTGGTCATAATGCAGTCCTGTTGCGGCGGCGGGACGGTCTTGGCGATACAACGGCCCGGCGCGCCGCAGGTTAGCGGTCAGAAATGTCCGGGGTTAGCAGAACTGGAACTCGCGGGTGGCGACAATTAGTTGGAGCATTTCGGCGACGCGCCGGGCGAATTCCTGCCGGTCTTGTTCGGTTTCCAGGCGAAGCTCGCCGGCGGCCTGGGCCTTGCCAACGAGAGAGGTCATGGTCTTTTCCTCGACTTGCAGCGGGCCGATGAGGTCGAGGCACCCTTCCACCAACTGCTCCGCTCCGATTGAAGAAACAGGCTTGGTTCCGGCGCCGCTCAGCCGGCGGATGATGTCCTGAATCCCCGAGTGGCCCAGGTTGCCCACCTGGTCGGAGGCGAAGTTGACCCGGCTGACCAGGGAGCCGCTGTCAATCCACTCCTTGCCGGTGTGCCAGCCTTCCACCGTGGGCGGGTTGAGCAGTTCCTGGCCCATGTACTTGGACTCGAAGGTGGTTTCCAGGAGGCCGGGCCTGGGTTCCCGGAAGTCGCCCACCAAACGCAGGATGCCGGCCACAACCTCGGCCGGGCTTTTGACCTTGGCATAGGAGGCGGTCCTGAAGAAGCCGGAGTGAAGCAGAGTCCGCATGACTTCCCGCAGGTCGTAATCGGACTCGAAGTAGGCGGCGGTGAGGGTCTCCACGGCCTCGGCGGGAGCGGGGTCGTCGGATACGAAGAAGTTGTACAGCTTCTCGGCGATGAAGCGTCCGGTGGCGGGCTGCTTGACGATGATGTCGATGATGTCCTCGCCGTTGAAGCGGCCCTGCTCGCCCAGGAAGGTCTTCACGGAGTCGTCATGGTCCCAGGGGCGGTACTCGAACTCCAGGGGGAACGGCCCCCAGGGGTAGCGGGCGTTGCGGTTGGCGATGGTCCAGCCGGTGAAAGCGCGGGCGCATTCCTTAACGTCGTCCTCGGTGTAGTTGCCCACGCCCATTGAGAAAAGCTCCAGCAGTTCCCGGCCGTAGTTCTCGTTAAGGGCTTCCAAGTGGTTGGTGTCGTTGTCCAGCCAGATAATCATCGCCGGGTCCCGGGACAGCTCCAGCAGCATGGTGCGGAAATTGCCCAGCCCCAGCCGGCGGAAGGTGTCAATCTGGGACGACACAGCCCGGCCGTTTTCAATCTTCTCGTAGGCGGTGGCGAAGAGGCCGTGCCAGAAGAGGGCCATCTTTTCCTGCAAGGGGTTGGCAGTGTTAATCATGCGGTAGAGCCACCAGGCGTTGGCGGGATCGCTGTTGCGTCGGTCATCAATGTCGATGTAGTAGCGGTCTATGATGTCCTCGTCGATGCCGTCGTCATCCCCTGGATTCAGCAGCCACTCGACGGTGGCGTCGTAACCCTGGGACAGGTATTGTTCCAATTCGTCGCGGCGGGCGCTGAAACCGGCCCGGCGCATCAGGTGGGCCAGCAGGGAAATGTCGTTCACAGCAACCATAGTTGCGCCTCCTGTTGATTAGGTGGAGTATGGAGCAAATTTTAGCATATTGCCGGCGCCGGTTGGCGTGGGCGTTTAGTTGCGGGATATGGCCGAGCCGATGCCCCGGGTCTGCTCGCTGACTAGGAAGGTGGCGCGGTCGCGGCCGTAAATGACTCGATTTCGGCGTCGAAACGCTGGCCGCCGAACTCGCCGAGCAGTTCGTACTTGGCCTCGGTGGTCAGCTTGCCCTCGAAGTTGGAACCTTCGATGCTGCGCTGGTCCTCGCCCTGGAGGTACATCTTCACCGCCTGGGTCATCAGGTACTTGACGTCGTCCTCGGCCACGTGGGAGGCGGCGCGCAGAAACACGCAGCCCCACCGGATTCCCATGTGTTCCAGCATTCTTTTTCTCGACGGCCCGGCGCGCGCTGGGGGTTGCCGGACGGCTATTGCAAGCCCGGCGGATGGGTTAATTTTAGCACCGTGGGGATGGGGGTGTCCCCCTCACCCCCTGCTCCTCTACCGCGGAGAGAGGGGAGAATTAAAAGGCCCTGGCGTTGAGCGCAGATTTTGTTTCAATAATTCGGGCGCTGCCTTGGTATAATGGGTGGGCCGCTGTGGGCAAGGGCAGGGGAATCCGGGGGAATCCGAAAGAATCAATGTAAGGAGCCAGGCAGCCAAGTTATGGAACAGACACTGGTGTTGGTCAAGCCCGACGGAGTCCAGCGGGGGCTGGCAGGAGAGGTGGTGTCCCGGCTGGAGCGGCGGGGGCTGAAATTGGTGGCAATGAAGTTGATGCAGGTAGATGACGCGCTGGCCCGGGAACACTACGGGGAACACGTGGAGCGGCCCTTCTTCCCGGGGCTGGTCGGCTTCATAACCTCTGGGCCAATCGTGGCAATGGTCTGGGAGGGTAAGGACGCCATCGGCCTGGTCCGCAAGACGATGGGGAGCACCAATCCGGTGGCCGCCGAGCCGGGCACGGTTCGGGGAGACCTGGGCATCGACATCGGACGCAACATTGTCCACGGCTCTGACGGCCCCGAATCCGCGCCCCGGGAGATTGGCCTGTTCTTCCAGCCCGGCGAGATTCTGAGCTACGACCGCAGCAGCGACCCGTGGATTACTGAATCCTGACCACCTGGGGAGCCTGCGCCCAGAGGCGTTCCAGGGCGAAGTATTCCCGCTCCTCCGGTCCGAAGATGTGGATTACTACGTCGCTGTAATCCAGGAGCACCCAGCCCGAGCCCCGGGCGCCTTCCCGGTGGAAGCGGCTTACCCCCGCTTCTTTCAGGGCAAGGCCAATGTCGTCCTCCAGGGCTTCAACCTGGCGGGAGGACTCGGCGGTCATAACCACGAAGTAGTCGGCGAAGGACACAAGCCGACGCAGGTCCAGCATTACAATATCCACGGCCAGCTTTTCCGAGGCTACTTCCACCACCAACTGAGCGGCTTCGTTTGGATTCAGGGTGTTATCTCCCGGTCTTATGCCAAGTATGGGCCGACTGCCCTTTTAAGCAGCATTTAGTAACGAGAAAGCAACACTGAGTATAATGTGACGCCCCGGCCCCGGTCAACGGCGCTCGGAGCGGGAGTCCGCCCTCACCCCCGGCCCCCCTCCCCACGGGAGAGGGGAGAATGAAGGGGCACTGGAGCGGGCGCAGGATCGTTCGATGCTTGCCAACGTGCAGACCCGCCAAAGCCGTTCCCATCCCTTCGTTCTGATGGACTCCAAGGACTTCCTTAATTTAACCGCCATTGACCCGCCTTGGTTGAAGACTCCGGGAGCGGCTTTGCGGCACGAATCGAAAGCCGCGAAGCAAGCACGATTACGGACTGATATGAAACTTGCGCCTTATTGGATTCCGGTTACAGTCCTTGCGCTGGCAGCCGCCTTTCTGGCGGCGTGCGGCGGAGCGGAGCCGGCTCCCGACCTTCTCGACCTCGTACCCGCCGAAGCCCAGGTAATTGCGTGGCTGGAAATCGACAAAATCCGGGAAGAGCCGGCTTTGGGGCCGGTGCGGGAAGCAATCAGCCAAGGCGGAGCCAGTACAGGCTTCCAGGAATGGCGGGAAGGCTGGGATGCTCTGCTCGGCGAAGAACTGGGCGATTTCTCCCGGGCAGTGGTGTTTGCCGTGCCCGGCGAGGGCGACAACGACTCGGCCTTTATTATGGAGGGAATGCCGGACGGGGATGCGGTGCTCGCGTGGGCCGCCGGGCAAAGCAGAGGTCCCACGATCGAGACCCAGTACCACGGGGCCGCGGTTTTCGTGGATGAGCCTGAGATGGGCCAAATCGGGGTGAGCTTTCTCAGCGACGAACTAACTGTGCTGGGAAACCCCTCCGCGGTGTACCGGGTCATTGATGTCCACCAAGGCAATTCGGCCCCGGTTGGCGGAATGCTGGCGGAATCGTTTCAGGGGGCCGGGGACAATCTGGCTCGGGTGGTGGTGGCAGCCACCCCGGACGTTTTTGACCGGGCTGGGGACGGATTCAGTGGTTTGGATGGTATGACATCCACCCCGATAGGCAACTCGCTGGAAGACCTGGAGTTTCTTATCCTCACGGTTTCCCCGACGCCGGAAGGCTTGAGGGCCGAGGTGGAGATGCGCTTCGAGCAAGTTGAGTCAGCAGACGCCACCGGCTCGGTCATTGAAGGGTTGGTGCAACTGGGCCTGGGGTTTTCCGAGGATGCGCAGCAGCGGGATTTGCTGGGACGGGTGACGGTGGAGGTGGACGGGAACCGGGTCGTCATCAGCCTGCCGTTGACCGGGGAGGAGTTGGCGTATCTGGCTGCCGCTCTGGGCGGCGGCTGACTTCCGGTTTCGACCGCCGGCCCCGTCATGCCCGTCCATTCCACGCTTGGGCGCAGGGTTCGTCGAATGACAACCCGGTTTGGCGCGCTTTCCAATGTGGGCGGCATATACGCAGCCCGATACCCCCATCTCCGGCGCGGGCCGGGCGCTACGTTCCCGGCAGTTTTGGAACGGGCCGCTGCCAAGGTGTTACAAAGGTTTTACATTTGCCCCACGCCTGCTTTGACATGCGGGACTACTCAGTTAACGGGCTGGCGTGTATAATTTGTTTTTCCAACTCGAACGGATTGTGATATATTTAACAATCAGCCTGCCCGGCGCCACATAAAGCAATTACCTTCCTGTGACCGGACTGCAACCGGCATGGCTGACCAATCTGCGGCCCGCCGCCCCTTTCCCATTCCGTGGACCCGTGAACGTTAATCCGAAACAATAGGCTGGGAGTCAACGCCTATGAACCCACAAAATGCTCTGCAAGACCTGGCTCAGCGGGGCCTTTATCGGCCCGAGACCGAGCACGACAGTTGCGGCGTGGGCATGGTGGCCAACATCAAGGGCGTCAAGTCCCACCAAATAATCGGCGAGTCCCTGGAGGTGCTGGTCAACCTGGGACATCGCGGGGCCTGCGGCTGCGACCCGGAAACCGGGGACGGCGCCGGAATCCTCATTCAAATGCCCCACGAGTTCTTCGGCAAGGTCTGCCCCCCGCTGGGCATCAACCTGCCGGAGGTTGGTTCCTACGGCGCGGGCACGGTGTTTCTGCCGCCACAGGACGAGGCCCGGCAGAAGTGCGAGGCGCTGGTGGAGCAGTCCGTTGCCGGTGAGGGCTTGGAGTTTCTGGGCTGGCGGGACGTGCCGGTGGACCCGGCCAAGCTGGGGCGCGACTCCCGCTCGGTGATGCCGGTAATCAAGCAGGCATTCGTTGGCGCACCCGCCGGCAACAGTTCGCTGTCCCTGGAACGCAGGCTATACCTGGTGCGCAAGGTAATCGAGCACCGGCTGCCGGAGTTGGGCATTTCCGACGCCGACGCCGACTTTTTCTACATTTGCAGCTTGTCCAGCAACACCATAGTGCTGAAGGGCCTGTTAATGTCGGACCAGATCTCCGGTTTTTACCTGGACCTGAACGACCCGGACCTGGTCAGCGCCTTCGCCCTGGTCCACTCCCGGTTCAGCACCAACACCCTGGGACACTGGAAGCTGGCCCATCCCTACCGCTATCTGGCCCACAATGGCGAAATCAACACCATGCGGGGCAACGTTAACTGGATGGCCGCCCGGGAAGCCCAGTTCGAGTCCCCCGATTTCGGCGGCGGCATTTCCAAGATTCCCCCCGTTATGACCGCCGGAGCCAGCGATACCGCCTGCTTCGACAACGCGCTGGAACTGCTGTTGATGACCGGCCGGGACCTGAGCCACTCGATGCTGATGATGATTCCAGAGGCATGGGAACAGCACGAGTCCATGTCCCAGTTGAAGAAGGACTTTTACGAGTACCATTCCTGCCTGATGGAACCCTGGGACGGCCCGGCCATGATGGTGGCCGCCAACGGGAACGAGATTTGCGCGGTGCTGGACCGCAACGGCCTGCGCCCCTTCCGCTACACCGTCACCCACGACGACCGGCTGATTATGGCGTCGGAAACCGGGGTGCTGGACCTGCCGCCCGCCATTGTCAAGGAGAAGGGCCGCCTTCAGCCGGGGCGGATGTTCCTGGTCAGCCTGGAGGAAGGCCGCATCATCGGCGACGAGGAACTGAAGAACACCCTGGCCGGGCGCCGGCCCTACGGAGAGTGGCTCAAGGAGAACAAGGTCGCCCTGGACGACCTGCCCGATCCCCCCTCATCCAACGGGGGGTATCCCGATCTGACCCCGCTGCACCAGGCCTTCGGCTACAACATCGAAGAGCTGCGCATGATTACCACGCCGATGGCCGCCAGCGGCTACGAGCCGGTGGGGTCTATGGGCAACGACGCGTCGCTGGCGGTGCTGTCCGACGAGAACCATTTGCTGTTCAACTACTTCAAGCAGCTTTTCGCCCAGGTTACCAACCCGCCGCTGGACGCCATTCGGGAGGAGTTGGTTACATCCACCGAGGGCTTCATCGGGCGCGAGCAGAATCTTTTCGACGAAACGCCGCTGCATTGCCGTCAGTTGAAGCTGGCCTCTCCGGTGCTGACCAACGCTGAGCTGGAGAAAATCCGCCACAACCGCATCGAGGGACTGCGCGCCGTCACCCTGTCCACCCTGTTCGACGTTGAGGACGGGTCGCTGGCCGTTGCCCTGGACCGCCTGTGCGCCGAGACGTCGCAGGCCATTGCAGACGGCTGTTCCATCATAATTCTGTCCGACCGGGGGGTGGACGCCGGCCACGCCGCCATTCCCAGCCTGCTGGCCACCGGAGCGGTGCATCACCACCTCATCCGTGAAGGCACCCGCACCAAGGCCGGACTGGTTATCGAGTCCGGCGAGCCGCGGGAAGTCCAGCACTTTGCCCTGCTGGTGGGTTACGGCGCCGGCGCCGTCAATCCCTACCTGGCCCTGGACACGGTGCGCCAGTTGGCCGAGCGGGGCGAACTCAACGGCGCCAGCCCGGATTACGCCGAGAGCAACTTCGTCAGGGCCAACGTCAAGGGTCTGGTCAAGGTAATGTCCAAGATGGGCATTTCCACGGTGCAGAGCTACCGGGGCGCCCAGATTTTCGAGGCAATCGGCCTGACTCAAGCGGTCATCGACAAGTATTTCACTTGGACGCCCTCCCGGGTTGAGGGCGTGGGGCTGGACGTAATCGAGACCGAATCCCGCCGCCGGCACGAAGCGGCCTTCGGCGGCGACGACGTTGCCGGCGCCCGCGACTTGGAGATGGGCGGGTTTTACCAGTGGCGGCGGCACGGCGAACACCACCAGTGGCATCCCGACGCCATCGTCCAATTGCAGTTCGCCGCCCGTACCAACAGCCGCAAGATATACGACGACTTCGCCCGCATTTCCAACGACCAGAGCCGCAAGTTGGCCACCCTGCGGGGACTGCTGGAATTCAAGACCGGCCGGGAGTCCATCCCTATTGACGAGGTTGAGCCGGCGACGGAGATAGTCAAACGCTTCGCCACCGGAGCGGTTTCCCTGGGTTCCATCAGCCGGGAAGCCCACGAGACGATGGCCATTGCCATGAACCGCATCGGCGCCCGCAGCAACACCGGCGAGGGCGGCGAGGATTACCACCGCTACATTCCCGACGATAACGGCGACTCCCGCAGCAGCGCCATCAAGCAGGTGGCATCGGGACGGTTCGGCGTAACCCCCCAGTACCTGGTCAACGCCACTGACTTGCAAATCAAAATGGCCCAGGGTTCCAAGCCCGGCGAGGGCGGGCAATTGCCCGGCCACAAGGTGGATGAGTATATCGGCTGGGTACGCCATACCATGCCGGGCGTCGAACTTATTTCGCCGCCGCCGCACCATGACATTTACTCGATTGAGGACCTGGCGCAGCTTATCCACGACCTGAAGAACATCAACCCGGACGCCCGCATCCACGTCAAGCTGGTTTCGGAAGTCGGCGTCGGCACCATCGCCGCCGGCGTGTCCAAGGGCCACGGCGACGTGGTGCTAATCAGCGGCCACGACGGCGGCACCGGCGCATCGCCGGAGTCATCCATCAAGCACGCGGGCCTGCCCTGGGAGTTGGGAGTGGCCGAAACTCAGCAGGTGCTGGTCGCCAACGACCTGCGGGGCCGCATCGTGGTGCAGACCGACGGGCAGCTCAAGACGGGCCGGGACATTGCAGTTGCGGCCATGCTGGGGGCCGAAGAGTTCGGCATCGCCACCGCGGCGCTGGTGGTCAGCGGCTGCATCATGCTGCGCAAGTGCCACCTGAACACCTGCTCGGTCGGCATTGCCACCCAGGACCCGCAACTGCGCAAGAATTTTAACGGAAAGCCGGAGTACATCGTCAACTACTTTATGTTCGTTGCCGAAGAACTCCGGGAGATTATGGCCGAGCTTGGATTCCGGACCGTGGCCGAAATGGTGGGACGGGTGGACCTGCTGGACGCGCGGGAAGCCATTGACCACTGGAAGGCCCAGGGAATCGACCTTTCCCGCCTGCTCTGTGTGCCGCCCCGGACCGGCGAAGTGGCGGTCTACAACACCGAGACCCAGGACCACGGTTTGGAACACGCTCTCGATCATAAACTTATTGCCCTGGCGCAGCCGGCGATTGACGGCCAAGGCCCGGTCAGCATTGACCTGCCAATTCGGAACTCCAACCGCACCGTCGGCGCCATGCTCAGCGGCAAAATCGCCAAGAAGTACGGCGAGACGGGCCTGTCCGACGGCTCCATCAACATTCACCTGACCGGCTCGGCAGGGCAGAGTTTCGGGGCGTTTCTGGCTAACGGCGTCAATATCAAGCTGGCTGGCGACACCAACGACTACATGGGCAAGGGCATGGGCGGCGGGCAGATTGCCATTGTCCCCCATCCCGAATCGGGCTTCGTTCCCGAAGAGAACATCATCATTGGCAACGTGGCCCTGTATGGCGCCACCGGCGGGCGGGCATTCATCCGCGGCCTGGCCGGCGAGCGGTTCTGCGTCCGTAACAGCGGGGCGGAAACGGTGGTCGAGGGCGTCGGGGACCATTGCTGCGAATACATGACCGGCGGCGTGACGGTGGTGCTGGGGTCAACGGGACGCAATTTCGGCGCCGGAATGAGCGGCGGAATCGCCTTCGTTCACGACCCGGAGGACGACTTTGAGGCTCGGTTCAACCCCGGCATGGCGGACCTGGAACCGGTGGCCGGCGCCGAGGACGTCGCCACCCTGCGGAGACTGGTCCAGGCCCATTTCGACAACACCGGCAGCGCCCCGGCCCGCAAGATTCTTGAGGATTGGGACCGCCGCCTGCCCCAGTTCAAGAAGGTGATGCCAAGGGACTACCGGCGGGTGCTGGAAGAACGGCGGCAGAGTCAGGAACAGGGGGCCGAAGTGGTCAGTCATGGGTAAAGTTACCGGATTCATGGAATTTGGACGGGTGCCGCCGGAGCGCCGTCCCGCACGGGAAAGAGTGCATGACTTCCAAGAGTATTATCAGTCGTGGCCCGATTCCCAGGCCAAGGACCAGGGCGCCCGCTGCATGGACTGCGCCGTGCCCTTCTGCCACATGGGCTGCCCGCTCGGCAACGTCATCCCCGAGTTCAACCACCAGGTATTTCTGGGCAACTGGGAGCAGGCCACCAAGGTACTGCTCAGCACCAACAATTTTCCCGAATTTACCGGGCGCATCTGCCCCGCCCCGTGCGAAGGGTCATGCGTCCTCAGCATCAACTCCGACCCGGTGACCATCGAGTACATCGAGAAGGAAATCGCCGACCGCGGGTTTGCCAACGGATGGATTAAGCCCGAACCCCCGGAGCAGCGCACCGGCAAGAAGGTGGCGGTGGTTGGTTCCGGCCCCGCCGGGTTGGCCGCGGCCCAACAGTTGAACCGGGCCGGTCACTCGGTAACGGTCCTGGAACGGGCCGACTTCATCGGGGGCCTGCTGATGCTGGGCATCCCCGACTTCAAGCTGGACAAGGACGTGGTGCGGCGGCGGGTGCAACTGATGTCAGACGAGGGAATCGAGTTCCGCACCGGGGTCAACGTTGGGGCCAACTACCCGGTGGACGAACTGCTGGCAGCCTACGACGCGGTCTGCCTGACCGGCGGCTCCACCCAGGCCCGCGACCTGCCGGTGCCGGGACGAGAGCTTTCCGGCGTTCATTTCGCCATGGACTATCTGCCCCAGCAGAACCGCCTTCTGGCCGGTGTCCCGACCCCGGACGACCGGCGCATCACCGCCGAGGGCAAACGGGTCGTAATTCTGGGCGGCGGCGATACCGGAGCCGACTGCCTGGGCACCGCCCACCGGCAGGGGGCCGAGGTCGTGTACCAGTACGAACTTCTATCCGAGCCGCCCCTGGAACGCCGGGAAGACAACCCTTGGCCCCAGTGGCCGCTGATTCTCCGAACATCCGGCGCCCACGAAGAGGGCGGAGTCCGCGACTACAACATCCTCACCAAGTCCTTCTCGGGCAGGAATGGGAATGTCGAAAAGCTCCACGCCGTCCGGGTTGACTGGGTACCCGGCGAAGGTGGGCGTCCTCAAATGCAGGAAGTGCCCGGCAGCGAATTTGAGGTAGAAACCGACCTGGTGCTGCTGGCCATGGGGTTCCTGCACCCGGAACACGACGGGATGCTGACCCAACTGGGCGTTGAACTGGACGGGCGGGGCAATGTGGTGGTGGACGGTAACAAGATGACCAGCGTTCCCAAAGTGTTCGCCGGCGGAGACATGGTGCGGGGACAGTCGCTGGTGGTCTGGGCCATCTCCGAGGGCAGGGAAGCCGCCCGCGGCGTGGACCAATACCTCATGGGCGCCACATCCCTACCGAGAACCGCCGCTTCGTAGCCTCTTCACCCCATTCGTCCTGACGCCATCAAAGGATTTCCCCTGGGTTAGCTTACTGGTCGGACCCGGTAGGTGGTGGTATCCGGAAGTATGTTTCGCCATCGGTATCGTGGCGGTGTGACATCAGGGCGTCAACCAACCTGCGAATTTCCATCCGTGTCGCTTCGTGTTCGGCGCGGATTTGCTCCTGCATATGTTGGATTTCCGTGCGTACCGATTGGATTTCCGTTTGAAGTTCCGTGCGTACTGATTGGATTTCCGTGCGTACCGATTGGATTTCCGTTGCCAGCATTTCCCGCGTATGTGCGTTGTCTCTGGTTGCCGCTTCCCGATCGGCGTCAGCCGTCTTTTCCAACTTTGCCAGCCGGTACATGATGCCGCTGCCAAAGCTGAGCGCTGTGATTGCGCCAACGATCAGCGCGGCTATGATTGTTGCGGTTGGGGCGTCGATCATCGTTTCTGCCAGCCCATTGGGGTTGCGGTGAGGCCGCTGGTGGTATGTTACTACAAATTGTCCCGGTTTGGTGGACACGGAAAAGACGGGCCGACGCGGGGTGTCGCCCAAGCGCCCAGTCCAACCCCGCCAGCCCCCGCCCTACAACGGAGTTTCAGCCTGGATGTTGGCCCGCTCCAGGTAATCCTTGATGTCCAGCACTTGTATGGAGTTGGTGGTGCCGGACACGCCGGTCATAAACCCGTGGACAATGGTCACCAGGTCGCTGTCGGCCACCAACCCCGTCGCCAGCGACTCCTGAATGAGCATCTGCACCAGCTTGGCGATGTCCCGCTCCGCAGGAATCGCCGACACCGGGCAGACGCCCCAGACCAGGGCCAGCTTGCGCAGGACCGTGGCATCGTGGGAAAAGGCGAGGATGTCGCTTTCGGGCCGGAACCGGGAGACTTCGACGGCAGCCCGCCCCGTGCTGGTGACGACAATGGGTTTGGAGTGCAATTCCTGGGTCAGCCGGGCGGCGCCGGACGCGATGGCCTGAGTGCGGTCGCCGGCTGGCAGGTCCTTATGGTAGGGGAAGATCTTCTCCGCCTCACGGATGGTGACGTCGGCCACCCGTACCGCCTCCACCGGATACTGGCCGACGGCAATCTCGTCGGAAAGCAGAATGGAGTCACAGCCTTCAAGGACGGCGTTGGCAATGTCCGACACCTCGGCCCGGGTGGGCGTGGGTGAGACCACCATTGAACGCAGCATCTGGGTGGCAATGCAGGAAACGCGGGCCTGCTCCGACGCCTTCCGGACGATTTCCCGCTGCACGATGGGCACCCGTTCCATGGCGATTTCGACGCCCAGGTCGCCCCGGGCCACCATCACGCCGTCGAGTTCCTGCAAAATGCTGTCCAGGTTTTCGATGCCCTCGGCGCGCTCCAGCTTGGCCATGACCCTAGCGTCGCTGCCGATGCTCTTGAGGTACGCCTTGGCGTAGCGCATATCCTCCACGGTGCGGACGAAAGACACGCCCACCCAGTCAACTTCGTGCTCAATTCCGAAGTGAAGGGCCACCTTGTCGGCATCGGTGAGCACCGGATGGTCAATCTGGACGCCGGGAAGATTCAGTCCCTTGTAGGACGATATGATGCCGCCGTTACGGACCCGGGCCTTGACCTCCAAGTCTTTGACTTCCTGGATTTCGAGGCAAACGACGCCGTCGGAAATGAACACCAGGTTCCCAGGCCGCAGGTTTCGGATGACGCCGGGTTCGGGAAAGGGCAGCACGTCGGGAAGGTCGGACGAGCTATCGGCAACGATGAGCACTTCGTCTCCGTGGTTCAGTTGGACCGCTTCCTTCATGGTTCCCAGCCGCAGCTTGATGCCGCCCAGGTCCTGCAGGATGGCCACCTGCCGCTGGTGCTTCTCCGAAAGCTCCCGGACCGAGCGAATGACCTCAGCGTGCTCTTCCAGCGTGCCGTGGGAGAAGTTCAGCCGGGCGCAGTCCATGCCCGCAGAAATCAACTGGTCCAGGGTTTCCATATCCCGGGAAGCGGGCCCAATGGTGGCGATAATCTTCGTCTTTCGCATTTACTGCCAACCTCGCTTGACTTTCGCAATTTCCCAAACACATGGCCGGAGCTATCCGGCGCACAATGACAGTCAATCCCGGGTCCCCGGCGCCGTCTCCCATTGGGCCGAAGGCTTTCCATAACGTATCAATGATAACAGAAGGCCGGCGTTGTTTACGTTGGCCAAGCAGGGCAAGTTGATACAAAACAAGCAACAGTTCAGCCTAACGGCGCCATTCCCGGTCCACAACCACTTCTGGATTCCTGCCTACGCAGGAACGACGAGTTTGGCTTTCGGCCGCTCCACTTCCCCAAGTATGAACCGTTACCAAAACAGTCAGACCCAGGCCCGTATATTCCTGGCCTGGGTCTGATGCGCTTTTCCGTCCGTTATGTCTGGGGGGCGTTAGCCCCGAGTTGGCCGAAGGGATTGGCGAATGCTAGGAGCGGCGGGACAGGTACGATTGGGTGGCGGCATCCAGGCCGGCGCGGCGGTTGACCTGAAGCTCGTCCTTAATCTGCGCCGCCCAGTTGTTGGAAGCTTCTATGCCCAGCAAGCTGCCCTGGAACTTGGGCATCACGTAGCGGGCCAGCAACTCGTAGCTGCGGAGAATTTTTTCCCGAGGCGCCCAGTCTTCCACCCGGATGAGCAGGCCGCCGAAACCGCCGCTGGCTTCCAGCAGCCGCTCGATTCCGGCGATGCAGTCGTCGGGGGTGCCGACAATCCACTGGTTGTTCTCCGCCATGAAGTCCACAATCTGGTCCTTGGGGACGTCGGGAACCTCGTGGCCCAGGGTATTGCCGAAATACTCGGTGACCACCCGCCCCGAACCGACGCGAATATCCTCAAAGGCTTCCTTGCGGGTCTCGGCCAGGTGGCAGCCCACCGACAGGCGCCAGTCGTTGCGGTTGACCGTCTTGCCGTGCTCGGCGGCCGACTCTTCGGCGATTTTCCACTGGTCTTGCAGCGTGGTCCGGCGAATCAGGTCGCGGGGCACGCTCAGGGAAATGACGGCAGTGCCGTGCTTGCCGGCCAGCAGTACGCCGGCAGGGGACTGCACCGAGGCTACCGCCACCGGCAGGTGGGGGTCCTGGTACGGGCGCAGTTGCAGGGTGGCGTCGTGCAGCTCGAACCAATCGCTTTGGTGGCTGATTGGCTCGGTTTCGGTGAACAACCGCATGATGACGCCCAGCGACTCGTCCATCATCTCCCGCTGCCGCGCCGGGTTGATGCCGAACATATAGGCGTCGGAGGCCAGGGCGCCCGGCCCCACGCCCAGCATCACCCGCCCGTGGGTCAGGTGGTCCAGCAGCGCCATGCGGTTGGCGACCATGTAGGGGTGGTGGTAGGGCAGGCTGACGACGCCGGTGCCCAGCCGGATATTGCGGGTGCGCTCGGCGGCGGTGGCGATGAAGACCTCCGGGGAGCAGATGGTCTCCCAGCCGGCGCTGTGGTGCTCGCCGACCCACGCCTCGTCAAAACCCAGCGTGTCCAGCCATTGGAGCAACTCCAGGTCGCGTTCCAGGGCCAGGGTCGGGTTCTCGCCTACCCGGTGGAATGGAGCCATGAATACTCCGAATTTCATTCGTTTCGGCGCTGCCATGCGGTACTCCTTAAGACATTTCGGTAGTTGCGTCCCGGTGGTTACGGTTCGATGGGTACGATCCGGTAGGTACGGTACGGTGTGGAAACGGGGATTGCCCAATTCTAACACGGGCCGGCGGTATTCATCCAATCGGGCCAGTCCTGCTAACCGCGTTCATCCCCGGGGCCTCCACTGGTGACCGGATGGCGGGTAGCGGCCCCAACCAAAACGTGATATTGTGATGCTGGCCGGTGCGGCCGGACGCACTCCACAGAAAACACCGAATCTGATTCATGGAGGAGGAGATATGCCACAGATTAAGCACATCGCCATCGCCACCAACGACGCCGAAAAGACCGCCAAGTTCTACTCCGAAGTCTTCGGGCTGCGGCAGGTAGCGGAATTGGACGGCGAGAACGCCAAGGGGTTCATGCTCAGCGACGGCAACGTCAACATGGCCATCCTGGACTTCAAGAAAGACGCCGTCGCCGGCGAGCGGGGCAAGGACTGGGAAGGCATCCACCACATCGGCTTCGAGGTCGAGAGCCTGGAAGAGATTGAGCAGCGGCTGGCCGACGCCAACTCCAAGCCCATGGACGACGTTAACAACGCCCTTCACGCCGGCATGGGCGGCCCCCGCACCCAGAACGTCGAGACCAAGTACGAGGGCCCCAACGGCGAGATGATCGACGTCTCCACCACCGGCTGGGTAGGCACCCGCGGCTTGGACTAGGCCGGTTAATCAAACTGGCGCACCACTCGGCAAGCCAGAAAGGAACCGCCCGGTTGGGAACAGCCGGGCGGTTTTGGTTGAGGCAGGCCAGGTCCGGCTCAGGAACTTGTGGGCAATAGGCGCTCCATTTTGCCCACAAACTGCTCCACATCTTGAATCAACGTCATTACCTGGTCGCGGTCAAATCCGTTTTCGTAAAAGTTGGTGTGGAGGTCATTGGCGACGGAAAACAACCTGCGCAGATCGGCGTCGCCGGTTTCCATAGCCAAGTCAAAAACAGCCCGGTGAAGAAACCCGTGCTTGTCGTGGGCCCACCCCCGTTGCTCCGCCACCGCCTTCACCATCTTTGCCGCCGCCCCCCACGCCTTCTCTGAGGCTTGGGCTAAATCGTCCAATTCCCCATATGCCTGAGCCAGATTGAGCCGGCTTTGTTCTTGGTACGTTGCCGCTCGTTGCATCACCGCTCCTAGCGTTCGATTTCCAGTACATTATCGGTCATTGCCGGTAATCAGGGCAGCCACATTTTGATTTGCCCCGTCATTTCCGGCCTGTCCCGGGCGTGACCCTCTAATGAGAGATGGAGTCTTTGGCGGCTTGGGTCATCTTGTACCGTATGGGTTTTGACCTACCCCGTTCAACACCTTTGGCTTTAAGGAAAGGCCATATCGTTTCGGTAAATTGTATCCCAAACCGATTGCTAGGCAAAGCCACCAATGGATGTCCAGGGCGCGTCTGTTTGATTACCGGTATGCAATCTGTGCTCTTGAACGGCCCGACATCTGTGCTTTTGACGATCGCCTGGGCGATTAGTTCTTCCGGGGGCGTCGGCACAACAACGGGATTATCGTTGGCGGAGAGTTTGGGCCCATCAGATTTTGTTGGAACTGGCAGGGTTGTATGTTTCGATAGCGCCGGGATGAAATGGACGTATTCCTTGGGAAAGAAACGTTGCATATTCGGCGTTTTCGTGCCATCCCGGTCCGTCATAATCCAAAGAAACGGGATGCGGCCAAGCCTGGTTTGAATTTCCCCAGTTTCGGTCCTGACTTTCGCGAAGAGGGAGATAAAGTCACTGTCGTCGCTTAACACCGCCACAAAATTAACCCTATGGTGGAGCAAATCGGTTACCGCATCCAATGCTATGGCGATGTCAGCGGAGTTTTTGGATTGCTGGATGGTGAAATGTTGAATGCCCTTGACTTCGACCTCGGTCCTACTGCTACTGATGTTGATGGTCCACGCATTCCATAACTCCGCCATGTCCGCTTTCACATAAAGAGTCAACTTGGTTGGCGGTGGAGCTTTATCTGAGGGCCAGTTATTGATCAAAGAGCCAACCAACTCCGGCGCATCATTCTGCAGATTCTCTACGTCAATATAGAGGCCGCACGTTTCGGCTGCGTCAGAATCCAACTGAGCCATCTTTCCCAACTGCCCCCGCTACGCCGGCCTGAACACCAGCGTTGGCCGGTCCGGGTCTACTTCGCTGAAGTCGGCGGTCAGGGGCGTTCCGGTGCGGATGTTTTGCGGGTTGGCGGCGTCTACGCCCAGGATGACCGCGCTGATCCGGGGGCCTTCATCGAGGATGACAATGCCCGAACAGTAGGGGTTGTCGCGGCCATAACCCTGGGCAGCCATTGCCTGGGGCACTACGAAGACGCAGGTGAAGGCCCCCAACGTCCCCATTCCCCTGAACTCGTGCCAAGCCACGTCGCGCCCGTGGCAGTCCGGGCACATGCTCCGCGGCTCGGCGGACAGCTTGCCGCAGGCGCGGCACCGGATGCCCATCAACTTGCCTTCCTTCAAATACTCGTAGAAGGATGCGCCGGTGAACTCCCTGGTTTCGGCGCTGCTCGCTTCGGTGGTCATATTGCTTGCTCCTGGAAAGAACTGGCTGCCTAACCCCGCCGCAGGATGTTGACGACGCAGGTGCCGCCGGTGCCGCCCACGTTGTGGGTCAGGCCCACTTCCAGGTTGGGGTTGGGCAGCTGCCGTGGGCCGGCCTCGCCCCGCAGTTGGTGGAAGACCTCGATGACCTGGGCCACGCCCGAGGCGCCAACCGGGTGCCCCTTGGACTTGAGGCCGCCGGAGGTGTTGATAGGCCGGTCGCCGGTGCGGGTGGTGCGGCCCTCGTCCACGGCGTGGGGGGCTTCTCCCGGAGCGAAGAACCCCAAGTCTTCGGTGGCGATAATCTCGGCAATCGTGAAGCAGTCGTGGACCTCGGCCACCTGCACGTCTTCCGGCCCCACTCCGGCCATTGCATAAGCCTGGGCCGACGCATATTTCGCCGACGACAGGGATGTCAGTTCCTCGGCGTCGTGCAGCGGCCGTCCGGTGGCCTGGCCGGTCCCGGCGATGCTGATGGGCTTGTCGGTGAAGTTGCCGGCAATCTCCGACGCCACCAGCAGCAGGCAGGCGGCCCCGTCGGTGATGGGCGCGCAGTCGAACAGGCGCAGGGGCCAGGCAATCCAGGGATTGGCGCGGGGGTCGTTGAGGAAATCCATCTCATCCTGCCAGCCGGGGACGGGCTGCCCCTGCTGCTGGGCGCGGGCTATCCGCCGGTCCATGAGGCTGCGAATGGTGGTGTTGAACTGGGCCTTGGGGTTCAGCGCGCCGTTGTTGTGGTTCTTGATTCCGACCTTCAGCAGGTGGTCCAGGTTGGTCTCGTAGCGGTCCATGTGGGCCTTGGCCAGCGCCCCGTAAATGCCGGGGAAGGTGAGACCGGCTGGGACTTCGTACAGGTTGTCGGCGGCCGAGGCCAGCACGTCGGTTACGCCCTCGGTGGGCAGGCCGGTCATCTTCTCGACACCGCCGGCCAGCACCACGTCGTACATACCGGAGGCAATGGCCATGATGCCCTCTCGCAGGGCGCTGCCGCTGCTGGCGCAGGCGTTTTCGATGCGGGTCACCGGCGCCGGAGTCATGCCCAGCCAATCGGCGATGATGGGCGCGGTGTGGCCCTGGCCCTCAAAGAGGTCGGATGAGTAGTTGCCGATGTAGCCGCTTTCGATGTCTTCGACGTCCACTCCCTGGTCAAGGTGGTCCATCATGTCCTGGAAAGCCGAGACGAACAGGTCGCGGCTGCTCTGGTTGGGAAAGGCGCCGAATTGGGACATACCGGCCCCCACGATGGAGACCTGCCGTCCGAGTTGACGCCGCTTGGTTGTTGTGGCCATAAGTTATCGTCTTTCTAAATGAAATTGCCGGCTGGGGTTGGTTATTGCCGGTCTGCCAGCGTTGCGATTATGGGCGAGGTTGGGCCAGTGCGTCAACCGGGCGGGTTTAGGGCAAACGAGGGCCTTTTCATTCTCCCCTCTCCCCGCGGGAGAGGGGCCGGGCTGTTCGCATTCGATTTGCTGTCCTTGTGGACCCCCCTCTCCCCGCGGGCTGACAGGGGTATGTATAGGGTTTCATGTAGGGGCATGGCGGGTGACCTCCAGGTCGGACTTGGGTTCAGGCCAGGGTTCGGGCAGCAGCCATACCCGGCTCCAGAACCGGCCCCGGTGCAGCAACCACCTCAGCCAGGCAATGCCGTAACGGATTACGCTGACGGTCCGTCCCGGCTTCTCCCGGCTACTGCGGTGAGTGGGCGCCAGCGCCCTGGGCGGCGCTCGCAAGCTGCCGGGGGCCAGCCTCCGGTCATAGGCGTCTTCCACCCTGGTCCCGTAGGCCAGGGTCAGCAGCGTCGCCACCGACAACACGAACCAATGCCGCGAAATCCGCGCCGGGTCAGTCCTGCGGGTCTTTTGCCATTGCCAACCCAAGCTCTTGACCGCCTTAAACCCCAACTCGATCCAGAAGCGGAGCGCGTACCAACTCACCCCAACTTCGTCCGGCGGAAGGTCGGTCAGGATGATCCACGGCTCCTCCTGTTCAACGTACCAGACCGCCAGCAGGGTGCAACGGCGTTTTACTGTTGCCTTGCTGAACGCCGTCCCGCTCCCGATCCACGCGGTATCCGGACGGGGAACGAAGGCGCGCGCGGGCAGCCGCCGACCGCCCTCAGCGCAGAAAGTGACGTTTTTCGGATACCTCATGTAGGGATGCCAGCCCTGAGCGAGTATCTGTTTCCACAATTTCGGACTGGCCAGGCCCCGGTCGCACAGCACAATCACGGTCATGTCTTCTGGGACCGCCGGGGCCAGCGCCTGCAACAGTTCCACTATCGGGTCCATCCAGGCCCCAGGTTTGTTGGCGTGCAGGATGCGCCAGGCCACGGGAATCGCGCAACCCCGGTAGACCACGCTGATGACGATGGCGGTGGTGTCGTCCCCTTTCAACGTCGGGTCAACCGCCAAGGCCAGCCGGTCAGAACACCACCACGCAAGGACCCACCTGAGCAACGGCGCGAAGCAGAGACTCACATCCAGTTCGGTCTGGCAGGGACGCGCCCGGTCGCCGCCGTCGTAGAGCCATTCCCGAAGGCGCTGCCGCAGATTGTCCCAGTTTCCCTTGGTGGAGAGAGCGGCGGCGACGGCATTCTGGCAGGCGCTCCCGGCCAGGATAGTCCCGCACACCCACAAGACCAGCCCGGCCAATTGTGACCGGCTGAGGTGAGGCAAATGCGTTTCAATGACCTGCTGCATCTGGCAGCATTCCTTGGGAAGGCGCATGGGAAACCTCCGGCATCCGGTTTCGTCATTGCAACCAAGATGCCGGATTCCCGTGCGCTTTCCAAGCCCTCAGACCAATTTCAGTCCATACATACCCCTGTCAGCTCCCCGCGGGAGAGGGGCCGGGGCTTCAAAATAAACGGGTAAATCCAGGCGTGACCCCCTCTCCCCGCGGGAGAGGGGCCGGGGGTGAGGGCGAACCCCGCGCATCAGCAACGGTGGCTCTTGGCCGGAACGCCCTCACCTTAACCCTTGGTCTCTTGGCGAGGGAATCCTTGCGAGAATGAAAAGGCCCTGTTTAGGGTAACTGTCCAGACCAAGGGTTTCCTGACTGCCCCTGCTGACACCTGCCCCTTGCCAAGCCCGGTAACGCTGCCCTACCATAATCATCAATCATCCGGAGCCGGCCCCCCGTGCCGGAATTGCCGGCCCTGGATTTAATCGCGATTGCGATTGCGGCGGAAAGACAAGCGGCCCAAAGTGCGTCAAACCCGGCTCATAATCGAACAAAGGTGACACAAAAGTGACCCACGATGACACAAAAAGACGCCAAAACCCGCCGTCAGCACCCCACCGCCAAGCGTAAATTACAGAAAATGACACAGAAGTCACACTTTTTATTTTTTAGCGCTTAACCGCCTCCCGTGGCTCAAATCCCCCAGGCTGAACGGTTACGGTTTGGGCAAACGAAGGGTACGTTGGGGGATGAATCCCCCAACGTACCCTGGATAAGTGGGGTTCCAACATCTCGGGGTTACAGCGGGGGCGCTAGATGCATGTCCAGGACGCGCTCACACCAGGCCGCGGCGGCGATTAGCGGGCCTTCGCCCAGGTAAGGGCCAGCCAGTTGCACTCCCAGCGGCAGACCGGACGCGGCCAGGCCGGAGGGCAGCGTGATGGTGGGCAGGCCGCAGGATGTCCAAGGCCCTTGGAACATGGGGTTGCCGGTGTTGGTGCGGTCGGGTTGGGACGGCTGGGGTGTGGAGGGGGTCAGCAGCACTCCGGCCCGGTTGGCCAGCCGCCGCATATCGGTGACGAACTGCCGGCGTCTCTCCATAGCCCGGGAGTAGTCCACGGCGTTGGTGTTCAGCCCGCGGCGGATGAGTTCCCGCAGCCGGGGCTGGTAATCCTCGGCCTGCCGGTCATACATGGGTTGATGGAATGTAGCCGCTTCCACGGCCATGATAATCTGCTGGTCTTCGATGGCAGTGTTGATGCTGTCAGGTATGGGCAGCTCTTCCACCGTGGCCCCGGCAGCGGTCAACTGCCGGATGGCGCCGTCAACGTTGGCCGTGGTCTCAGCGTCGGCGTTGTCGTAGAAGAACTGCTTGAGTACGCCGATGCGGGGCGGCTCGGTGGAGTTGCCGGCGCCCAGGTAGTTGGGCGCCGGCTCCGGTCGGCAAACCATGTCGTTGGGGTCGTAGCCGGTCATCACCTGAAGCAGCAGCGCGGCGTCTTCCACCGAGCGGGTCATCCACCCTACCGTGTCCAGCGTCCAACTGACGGGTATCACCCCGTAGCGGCTGACCCTTCCGAAGCTGGGCTTGAAACCGACCACGCCGTTGTAGGAGGCGGGCCGCAGCACCGACCCGACGGTCTGGGAACCCAACGCCGCCGGACACATACCCGCCGCCACCGCCACCGCCGACCCGCTGCTGGAGCCGCCGGGGGTGTGGGCCGCGTTCCACGGGTTGAAGGTGGGCGACGGGTCCATGCAGGCGAACTCGGTGGTCACCGTCTTCCCCAGGATTATCGCCCCGGCTTCCTTGAGCCGCCGCACGGTGGTGGCGTCATATTCCGGCACGAAGTCGGCGTACACCCTGGAGCAGGCGGTGGTGGGAATGCCCGCGGTGTAGTAGATGTCCTTGAGACCTATGGGCACCCCGTGGAGCGGCCCCAGGTTTCCCCCGGCCTGCGCCTCGGCAGTCTTGTCCCGTGCCTCGGACAGCGCTGCCTCCCGGTCCAGGTACACCCAGGCCAGCAGCGACGGTTCCAGCGCATCGGTGCGGGCCAGCAGAGACTCCACCAGTTCCATTGGGGTCAATTCCTTCTGTTGAATCGCCCGGGCGGCCTGGGCGGCAGTAAGGGCGTAAGGTTCAGGCATTAGCATTCCTCCCCGGATTAGGTTACGACTCAATTCCATCCAACTCCTCAATCATCACCTCGCCGCCTGCTCGCACTTGGATGGTAAGCTGGTTGCCTTCAAGCAATTCCATACCGAGCAAGGGAGTTTCCTCGGTCTCGAAAATAAGGATGTTGCGAATACGCCCATGCCAGAGGACATACCCATCCCAGGTATCCCACAATACGTTCTGTCCATTGGCCATGATCACGTTGACAGATAGGTCCGGTTCAAGACCCAGTTCCCTTATCAACTGATGCGGCAGGGATAAGCACCCGTCAAATCCAGTGTCCAGGACAGCTACTGTGGAGTGAAGCTGTCCGTCCTTGCTTTGTACTTCCAGCGGAACCAAGGCTTGCAGATTGGAATCCATCCTGCCCCTAATCATCTTGGGTCTGTCCTCGCCAGCCAATGCGATAGGCGGACGGATAACCGACCCTGGCTCCAAACCTGACGGATTCGGGGTGTCGGTCCCGCAACCGGTGAGAGGCGACGATGAGTTTATTGGCTATCTCGTAATCGCCGCTTTCTATGTCAATCGCGATAAACTTGCCGTTTTCCTGGGGTTCTACCAGGGGTTTTATTTGCTCCTGGTAGATTTTCTCGGCCCGATCCCCTATTTCGTCTATCGTGTATTTTTTGGAAGGCATCACAAATTCCTTTGCCGACAACGTTCCGCTTCTATTATCGCTGATGGTAAGGACAAGGATACCAACGTCCCGGCCTAAGCTTGGAAATCCTCACCGTTCTTGTCTTGGATGGTCAAAGATTGTTTCGGATACCCGAATTTAGCCACTACCTCGCGGCAGACTTGCTTCACGTAGTCGCCACCACCACGTTGCATGTAGATTCCAGTATCGCCAATTTCCATCGACCAGCCGAAGGCATCACTGGAAATCGAGAACCATTGCGGCATTTTTTCAAGGACGGTTTTGCTGAAGTCGTTGCGATGGCGTTGGTGCATTAGCAGGCAAACGCGGTTCAGAACCATATTCCATTGCTTCTTCACGGGTTCATAGGGTATGTTATCATACGACAATTGAGCAACCGCGGGGTAGGCATGACAACCACCGGCGACGCTGACATAAGGCACACTCTGGGCTACCTGGAAGGCCGAATGGACGAGCAAACGGCCTTGCTGCAACAAATCGTCACCCAGATTGAACAAATCAATGGGCGATTCGACCAGGTAAATGGCCGATTCGACCAAGTAAGTGGGCAATTCGACCAGGTAAATGCCCGATTTGACCAGGTTAACGCCCGATTTGACCAGGTTAACGCCCGATTTGACCAGGTTAACGATCGAATCGACCGAGTCAACGCCCGGATTGACAAGCTGTACATGGTCGCTTTCGGCATGGGCGGCGGTATCATCGCCGCCCTCATCGGCACTGTGGTGACGCTGATATTAACAATCTAGGGAAGCGAACGGGCCGGAGAAGGTGTGTCCCGGGGCATCAGGACTTCTTTAGCTCAATGGTCAAAGACTCTTTCGGATACCCGAATTTGCCCAATATATCAATACAAACTTTCGTAATCCCATGCCTCGTCCCACCTGTGGGAACGCAAATCCCCGTATCGCCTATCTGACGCCTGTACTGCCCGTCAGTGTCAAAAAACCGCTTCGGATTCTCAGAGACGAACTTGTGAAATTCGTCGTGGCGAAGTTCATGCATTAGCTCACAAACGCCCACTCGAACACCCGTCCAATTCTTGACCACTCTAACGACCGGTTTCTCCTTTCCTACTTGGAAAGCGAAGGAAACGGGTTTAGGGCAGTTTACCGGCGGTTTGCCATCACCAGTTACCTTGTTCGTCAACCGCCCCGCTTTCGCCAAGAATTTCTTGACCTGTTCATCGGTAGCTTCAATATCCCAATGATGGTAAAGGGCTGTGAAGGCATCTGCCAACGCGTTTTCATCCGTCGTTAGGGCGTTCCAAGCATCGCCCAACCTTTTCATCACAGCAGCATCCGTCTGCCTCTTGTTGTACAGTTCCCTGGCTGCTTTGACCGTCTGGGTAGGGGATGACATTCTTTCGCGCGCCAAAAATCGCCTGAATTTGGCCTCCGCCTTCTCTGGTTCTGTGGTGGCGATATCAAGCTCCATGAATCGGCGGAGCTTCGCGTTCTTACGTTGAACGGGTGGCAAGTAAAAGTGCCAATGTCGCCCGTTGGTCAGAACCGCGAGGCTCGGCTTGACCAACCTGCAATACTCCTCAAGCTGACCCTCATGCCCTTCATTCAAGTCGGTTGACCATCGCTTGACCTCGATTACGACCCTGCTGTTGCCGCCGATTTGAAGGTCAAAATCTGGCTTGCTCCCACCGGGCAGCACGTGTTGCGGGTAAACCTCAGTTATACGTCGGATATTCCGCCCGACTTGTTCCAGCAAGGGAAGAATCACCCCGAATTCGATCGCGTGCTCATCAGCGCCCGAGAAATCAGACTGCTGGCCCTTGATCATTGCAAGAGTCGCCTCAAACGCCTCTGTCATGGAACAACTCCTTGTCGCCGTCGGGACCGACCAACCCTTAAACGTTGGTCTAAATCGGCGCTCTCCGCGTGTGCCACTCCGTCGCCTGTTCGTAGGCGTGGGCTGCCTGGAATAGCTTGGTCTCGTCGAAGGGGCGGCCGGCAATCTGGAGGCCCACCGGCAGGCCCTCGGAGGTGAACCCGCAGTTGATGGACAACGCCGGGGTGTTGGCCAGGTTGAAGGGTGAGGTGTAACTGCGCCGTCCCTGATACCCGTCGAGGACTTCCTGCTTGCTGCCAATGCCGGCTCGGTCGGGTATCAGCGGGGCGGGGATGGACGACGTGGGCATGACCAGCACGTCCACATCATTGAGGGCGTCGAGAATTTGCTGGCGGAGCATCTGCCGCAGCTTGAGGGCGGTCTGGTGGGCCTGGGCGGGCAGGATGGCGCCCATGAGCAGCCGCACCTGGTTGTTGTGGTCGAACTGCTCCAGGTTTTCCTCCAGGTCCCGGCGGTTCAGCGAGGCGGCGTCGGCGCTGATGATGCAGGACGATATGGCTGCCGAGTGGGGCATGAGTGGTATCTCCACGTCCTGCACCGTGGCGCCCAACTCGCCCAGGACGGCAATGGCGTTGACCACGGCGTCCCGCACGTCGGGTTCCACCACGCCGGCGTGGACTCTTTCGTGGACTACCCCCACCCTCAAGCCTCTGATGTCGCCGGTCAGCGCGGCCAGGTAGTCTGGCACCGGCACGTCCCAGGTATAGGGGTCCTTGGGGTCGTGGCCGGCAATGGCGGCCAGCGTCATGGCGCAGTCGGCGGTGGTGCGGGAGATTGGCCCCACGGTGTCCATAGACCAGGACGCGCCGAACACCCCGTAGCGGCTGACCCGTCCCCAACTCGGCCGGATTCCCACCAGTCCGCAGAAGGACGCCGGCCCTCGGATTGACCCGCCGGTGTCCTCGCCCAGAGAAGTCGAGCAGAGGAAAGCGGCGGTGGCTGCCCCGCTGCCGCTGCTGGAAGTGCCCGGGTTGCGGGACAGGTCCCAGGGATTGCGCGGCCGTCCGTAGGGATGATGAAAGGCGTCGCCGCTGGCGTACTCGCTCATGTTCAGCTTGCCCAGCAGAACCGCGCCCGACCGCTTCAGGTTGGCGATGACCGTGGCGTCTTCGCCGGGGATGAAGTCCCGATGAATGGTGGAGCCGTTGGTGGTGCGGATTCCCTGCGTGTTGAACTGGTCCTTGACCGCCACCGGGATACCGTGCATCGGGCCGATGTACCCTCCGGCGGCAATGTCCTGTTCGGCCTGCCGGGCCTGGGCCAGGGCCTCATCCCGGGTAACGGTAATGTAGGAATTGAGTTGGCCGTCCACCTGCTCGATGCGGTCCAGATATGCCTGGGCCGCTTCCACTGGCGACACGTCGCCGGAGCGGATTAGCCCGGCAAGTTCGGTGGCCGACAGGAACGGAATCTGCGCTTGGTCCATTGCTATCCTCCGGTGTTTGCCGAGTTGGGCGGAATGACGATGGGCAGGGGTTCGACGGCGTTCACGTTCAGGCCCGCGGCCGAGCCTGCCGCTGCTGCCTGCCCCAGGGCATCCAGCAGGCCGTTGAGACTGTATCCAATCTCGGCCACCAGCTCCGGCGGCAGGTCTATCCGGGCGGCTCTGGCCAGGGCCAGAATATCCGATTCAGACAAGTCGGGCATAGTTGCTGCCTCCCCAAGTAACGGCTAAAGTTCGCCGGCGCATCGGGGCGCGTCCGGCGGTCAAAGGTTAGGGCGATTGTGCCCGGCGTCATGGGGGTTGTCAACGCGGTGCAGAAATCGTAACTGTTCAGACTAAGAAACTATCTCAAAACTTGAAGCTGCCCTCATCCTGTCTTGAGATAATTGCATCAGGGGGTTTGGGGGATGAATCCCCCAACGTAACCCAGTCCCCCAAGGCCCTTCGAATTTTGGTTTTGAGATAGTTTCTAAGGGTTTCCTGATTGCCCCTGCTGACACCTGCCCCTTGCCAATCCCGGTGACTCTACCCTACCATAATCATCAATCATCCTGAGTCGCCCCCCCGCGCAGGGTCTTTTAATTCTCGGCAGCCCATCGATAATCCGTTCACGGTGGATATCCGGCATGTCTGCCAAGCATAACAAACCCCTGAGTTCAGGGGGTTCGGGGGATGAATCCCCCAACGTGTCCCGTTTACCCAACGGTTTTCTTGGTCAATTAAAAGACCCTGGCCCCCGCGCCGGAATTGTCGGCCCCTGATTTAGCGGAAAGCCAAGCGCCTAAAGCGCGTCAAAACCGGCGCACAATGGAACAAAAGTGACACAAAAAGGCGCCAAAACCTGTCCCAAACCCGACGTCAGGGCCCCATCGCAGCGCCACTGCCAAGCGTAAATTAAGGAAAATGGCACAAATCACACAGTTCTTTATTTTTGAGAGCTTAACTGCCTCCCGTGGCTCAAATCCCCCAGTCTGAACAGGTGCCAGAAATCCTGCAACGGGGTCCGGGGACGAGGCCAGGGTCTTTTAATTCTCCCCTCTCCCCGCGGGAGAGGGGCCGGGGGTGAGGGCGAACCCCACGCGCGCCGGCAACAGTTGCTCTTGGACGGAACACCCTCACCCTCTCCCAGAGGGCGAGGGGATTCTTTCGAGAATTAAAAGACCCTGGGGACGGGGCACGTTGGAAGATTCATCCCCCAAACCCCCTAAATGTCTTCCACTAATCCTGCGCCTTGCGCCTGCTATAATCGGCGGTACGAAGCGAAACACCAAGGGGGTGCTGCCGTGGAACAGTGGGCTGGAATCATCCTGGCTGCCGGAGACGGAGCGCGTATGAAGTCGCGGATTCCCAAACCGCTGCACCAGGTTTGCGGCAAGGAGATGGTTCGCTATCCGGTGGAACTGCTCCAGGGGTTGGGCGTCCAGCGCATCGTCGTCGTGGTATCCCCGGCCAACCAAGACGCGATTGAAGCATTGCTGGGAGACGGCGTTGAGTATGCGGTGCAGACCCGGCCGCTGGGCACCGCCGACGCCTTGGCCTGCGCCCTGCCGATGCTGGACAGTGGCTGCTCCCACGTTCTGCTGCAAAACGCCGACGCGCCGCTGGTGCAGGCGGAGTCGCTGGAAACGCTGGCCGCCTGCCACCTGAAGCAGGGCAGCGGGATGACCTTTCTGACCGCCGAGGGCCTGTTGGCCGAGGATATGGGCCGGGTGCAGCGGGACGATAACGGCGCTGTCGCCAGGATTGTTGAGGCCAGGGAATATACCGGCGCGGCCGACGCTCCGGCAGAGGTCAACGCCGGCGTCTACTGCTTCCGGGTGGACTGGCTGAGGGAGAAGCTGGGGGAGATTGAGGCCAGCCCTGGCGGAGAGCAGTATTTAACGGCTTTGGCCGGCATGGGCAGCGCCGGGGCGGGCGTTGAGGGAGTCCCGGCCCTGGACCCGGCCGAGGCTTTCGGGGTCAACAACCGAATCCAACTTGCCATCGTCGAAAGCGTACAGCGGCAGCGCATCCTGGAAAAGTGGATGCTGGCCGGGGTGACCATCCCGGATCCGGGATCGGTGTTCATCGACGCAGGGGTGGCCGTCGGGCAGGACACCACGATTCTGCCCAACACCATGCTGCAAGGTGCCACGGTTGTCGGGGAAGACTGCGAAATCGGGCCTAACTCGGTAATCCGGGATTCGGCCATCGGGGACCGATGCCGGGTAACTGCCTCCATGCTGGAGGAAGCCACGGTGGAAAGCGATGTGGACGTTGGCCCCTTCAGCCACCTGCGGCCGGGCGCGCACCTGGGCACGGGCGTCCACATCGGCAACTTTGTCGAGGTCAAGAACAGCCGGCTGGCATCGGGCGCGGTTTCCGGCCACTTCAGCTATCTGGGGGATGCCACCGTCGGGGCCGGGGTGAACATCGGGGCCGGGACGATAACCTGCAACTACGACGGCCGCGACAAGCTGCCAACGGTCATCGGCGACGGCGCCTTCATCGGTTGCGACACCATGCTGGTGGCCCCGGTCACCGTGGGCGCCAACGCCGCCACCGGGGCGGGCGCAGTGGTCACCAAGGACGTGCAACAGGGTAGACTGGCCGTTGGCGTTCCTGCTAGAATGTTGCCCAAGAAGCGAAATCCTTCGGCCGCCTCGGGGTGACCGGGTTGAATGAAGTCCCGCCCCGGCAGTTGGATTTTTCAGACAGCTTCTTTTCAGATAGCTTCCTGGTCTCCGAACCAGAGGAGGGTAGTTCCTTCAAGGGCCGACACGAGTCCGCGAGGGTAGACAATTGGATACTGATAGTAGCTTATTACCGTCAGCATTAGTCTTTGCGGCTTTCTTCCTTCTCTTCACTTACCTGAGTCTGGCTGAACACGCCGCCGTGGGAAGCGGGCCCTTCAGCGCCCGGCATACCCGGGGGCTTGGGTTCACCATATCCTCCTTCAAACACGCCTGCACTATTGGGGTTTCCCTGTCCGGGCTAACCCTCGTCAACAGCTTCGCGCCTGCCCTGGGGTGGTGGTACGTCACCATTTTGGCCCTGACGCTGCTGGTGGCGTTAACCGGCGTCAACCGCGGTCTCTACGTTCTGGCCGGCCGCCACCCGGCGCGGGCCGCAGCCTGGGCCGGCCCGGCCCACCGGTTGCTGAACCGCCTCATCCGCCGGCGTCCGGCCACCGCCGCCCGCAACGGCAACGGTTCTGCGGATGACGTGAGGGAAGAAATCCACGCCGAGCTTGAGGAGCAGGTAATGGCTGCCGCCGAGTTCGGCAGCATTGACGAACGGGACCGGGAGATGCTCCAGTCCATTCTGCGCCTGGACGACTCCACCGTGCGGGAGATTATGATTCCGCGCCTGGACATTGTGGCGGTTGACGTGAACCACTCCCTCAGCCGGGTTGCCGAGGTAATGGGCGAGCGGGGCCACAGCCGGCTGCCCGTGTACGAAGACAACCTGGACAACATCGTCGGAATTGTCCACTCCCGGGACCTGCTGGCGGTTCTGGGCAACGGGTCTCCCGGCGCCTCACTGCAGGACACCGTGCGGGCAGCGTTCTTCATCCCAGAATCCAAGCGGCTGGACGACCTGCTGGAGGAGCTTCAGGAGAAAGCCCAGCAGATGGCAATTGTGGTGGACGAGTACGGCGGCACCGAGGGATTGGTAACCATGGAGGACCTGCTGGAGGAGATTGTCGGGGAGATTGAGGACGAGTTTTCGCGGGTGGAAGAACCGGAAGTGGTGCAGTACAACGACGGCTCGGCCCTGGTGGACGCTGGGATGAGCGCCGAAGAAGTCGGGGATATGTTCGGCGCCGAGATTGAAAGCCCGGAAGTCGACACAGTGGGAGGTTACGTTTACCGGGCGCTGGGCCGAATCCCCCAAGCAGGGGACACGGTTCTGGTGGACGGCCTGCGGATTGAGGTCGTGTCCATGCTGGGCCGACGGCTCCGCAAGCTCAGGATCGGACCCGCGGTTGAAGACTCCGTGGCCTCTGCGTAACGCTGCGAGGCCGGTCTAACCGGACGACCGTTCAATCCAGACCATGCCCCATGAGCCAGCCCCATACGTCGTCCCGACTCGCCGCGCAGATGCGCCCCAAGGACGGGGGTTGGGGTTAACCGGCTCGTAATCGTATCCTGCTTCCAACCAACTCCCGACAAACCCTTTGCCGGGGGCAGAGGATGCGTGAACACTCAACGGCGGTCTATAAGAGCAACGCCCGTCTTGCATGGCCACACGCAACTACCCAGCTAACTCACAACAACCAGCTACAGGCAGACCAACCGCCGGGAGGCGGCGAAGGACTGTTAACGAACCCGAGGAGTGTTCATGTTGCCCGGGGTGATGGGTTCGTTCCGGTAGATGTCCCCGTTGCGGATCTTGATGTTGAAGCCGCAATCGGGGTTGATACAAACCCATGCTTTGTAATGAACGGCCGCTCCCTGACCACCGTAGTCAGACAGTGGCACTAACTGTCCTACGTCGCATTGTTGACATTTCGGTAACGTCGAGTCTTCCACTTAACCACCCACTCCGTTTCATTGAGCCGAGTTTAACACCGGCGTTTTCCCAAATTAAAGGCAATCAGGACACCCCAATTAGCCATTTTGGTCGTTTTTATCCGTGCCGGAACCTCTGGCGGGTTCCGGCACAGGGTCTAACATCGGGACGGGCGGAGGCCATGCAATTTGCTGCGGTTGCTCCGTCGGCTATTCGAGGAAGTCCCGGAGCTTGCGGGAGCGGGTCGGGTGACGCAGCTTGCGCAGAGCCTTGGCCTCGATCTGGCGGATGCGCTCCCTGGTCACGCCGAACTCCCGCCCCACCTCTTCCAAGGTGCGGCTGCGGCCGTCTTCCAACCCGAACCTGAGCTGAAGCACCCGGCTCTCCCGGTCGGTCAGGGTGTCCAGAACTTCCGCCACCTGCTCCTTCAGCAGTTGGAAAGATGCGGCGTCGGCCGGCGCCGGCGCGGTGCGGTCTTCGATGAAGTCTCCCAGATGGGAGTCTTCTTCCTCGCCAATCGGCGTTTCCAGCGATACCGGCTCCTGGGAAATTTTCAGGATTTCCTCAACCTTCTCCGGGCCGATTTCCATTGCCAGGCCAATCTCCTCCGGCGTCGGTTCCCGTCCGTATTCCTGGAGCAGCCGCCGGTGCTGCCGCATCAGCTTGTTGATGGTCTCAACCATGTGTACCGGGATCCGGATGGTGCGGGCCTGGTCGGCGATGGCCCGGGTGATGGCCTGGCGAATCCACCAGGTGGCGTAGGTGCTGAACTTGTACCCCTTGCGGTAGTCGAACTTTTCCACCGCGCGGATGAGGCCGATGTTGCCCTCCTGAATCATGTCCAGCAGCGCCATTCCCCGGCCGATGTATTTCTTGGCGACGCTGACCACCAGCCGCAGGTTGGCCTCAGTCAGGTGCGCCTGGGCCTTGTTGCCCTCGGCCACCACTTTTTGGAAAGACTGCTTGAAAAGCCGTTCCCGCTTCTCCAGCAGGGCGTAGGGTTCCTGCCGGTCCAGCCGGTCGGACAGTTCGGGCAGGGTGCAGTCGCCCAGGTCGAAGACGGCCTCTTGGGGAATAATCCAACTGTCCAGGGACAGGCGGACCAGCTTGGCGTAGATGGCATCTTCCTCTTCGTTCAAAGCATCGGCGATGAACGCTTTCATGTCCAAGTTAATCTCGGCGTCGATGGCGGCGCGCAAGTCAGGGTCGTTAACGATTTGGGCCAGAGTAATATCCCGGGGCAGGTCCAGTTGGTTGCACAGGGAGCGCACCAAGGGTTCGGCGTCGCTCACCCGCCGCAGAAGCTGACGGGTAGATTCCCAGTTAAGGGGGGGCCGTCCCTCCAGGGTGGTCAACTCATTTTCCAGACCCTTCAGGTGCTTCTGGCCCTCCAGCTTGCGGGCCAGTTCCCTTTCGTCCTTGGAGGTCAGCAGGCGGACGCGGCCGATTTCCCGCAGGTACATACGGACCGGGTCGTCGAGGACTTCCATGGTCTCGGTCTCCGCTTCCCAGTCAGCGTCATCGTTTTCGACTTCCGCGTTGGCCGGGCCTTCCCCGCTTTCCTTGTTGGCGGGGGACTCCTCATCGGAATCGGTCCCGGAGGCGCCCCACTGCTCCTCGGCCGCCTCGGTGTCGGCAGAAGCGGGGACCACGACGATGCTGCCGGCGCCTTCCTCTTCTTCCTCGTCACCCTTGACCTTGCCGATAATGCCCAGGATGTTGGGAGGGCCGTGCTCGTCGTCGTTGGTGGTGGTGTCCAAATAGTCTTCGGGGTTCAGTTCCCGGCTGTTGTTGCGTCTTACCATGCAGAAAACCTCCAGTATTACCCTTGGTTGACAACCCTGGAGCGCCATTGGCCCCGGGCCGTCTCGTTCTCCCTGATGCGGGAATTTATCTCCAGAAATGCGGCCGCCACATCCTCATCGGACCACCCATCGGACGATTCATCGGGAAGGCCGCCGCCGTTCCCCGCGGGGGAATCGATTTCCTCCGGCGGGTTGGGCGCGTTGGATTCGGAGAACCTCATCGCTTCTTCAATTTTCAAGCCTCGGAGGTAACGCTCCTCCAAGCGGTAAATCACTTGCGCCATTTCGGCGGCGCGCCGGCCCGGTTCCGACGGAGGCAGGGGCTTGTTCATCAAATAGTCCAGATGCGGGGTCAACTCCTCTCCGACGGTCTGCCGGAGCCACTCGACCGCCACGTCGTCGAACCCGTCGTCCTGCGCCGACAGAATTAGTTTCAGAATCTCCCGGTTGTCCGGCCGCCGGAAGTATTCCGGCTGCAACTCCGGCAGCAGTTCGTACAGGTCCGGGCGCTGCAAAATACGGGCCAGGCAATGGTCTTCGATGGGGTCGTGTTCCAGTTGGGCGAAGGCCGAGTAAGCTTCTTCCGGTTCCTGGGGCCCTCCGGTGTTCCTGCCGGGCGTTCGAGACGCGGCAGCCGGCATCCGCCGGGTTGCGGCCGCAGGGCCGCCGCGGGATGGCGACAAGCGCCCCATGCTGGCCCGCAGCGTGTCCTCGCTGACCCGCAGGTGGTTGGCCAACTGCTGAAAGTAGTGGTCCTGCGTGATCGGATCGGGCACCGCCGCGATGAAATGGAACAACTGCTGCGACACCCACGACTTGCCCTGGGGGGTGGCAATGTCCACCTGGGCCGACAATGCCGGCAGCAGAAACTCGAACAGCGGACGGGCGTTCTCGATGAGCCGGCCCCACGCCTCGGGCGATTGTCGGATTACCTCGTCCGGGTCCTGGCCGTCGGGCAGGGCCGCCACCCGCAGTTCGGCCCCTTCCTGCCGTTGGTACAGGGTGGTTGACTGCACCCGCCCCGCGCTCTGGGTCTGGAACACCTTCCAGGAAGATTCCAGGCTGCGCAGGGTGGCCTGCTGTCCGGCGGCGTCGGCGTCCAGCGCCATGATTATGTTGCTAGTGATGCGCCGGACTTCCGCAACCTGGGCCTCGGTCAACGCTGTGCCCATCGAGGCGACGACGTTGCGGTAACCGTGCTGGTGGGACATGATGGCGTCCATGTAGCCTTCGACCACCACCATGCCCTGCTGACGGGCCGTATCCCGGGCCAGGTGCAGGGCGTACAGTATACGGCCCTTGTCAAATATGGGCGTGCGGGGCGAGTTCAGGTACTTGGGGTTGGAGTCATCCAGCGCCCGTCCGCCGAACCCGGCCAGGTCTCCCTGCCCGTTTCTAATGGGAATCATCAGCCGGCGCCGGAACAGGTCACGGTACCGGCCGTTGTCAGTAACGGAAACCAGGCCCGCCTGGGCCATTTGCTCCGGCGAGAACCCCCGGGAAGCCAGGTGGTTCTTGAGGGATTCGCCGTCGTCGGGGCTGAGGCCCAGATCAAAGCTCGCCACCGTCAGCCGCTCCAGCCCGCGGCGTTCCAGGTAAGCCCGGGCCTCGGCGCCCTGGGAAGATGCCAGCCGCTGCTGAAAATAGTTCTTGGCGGCCTCGTTCAGGTCAAAGGCCGTCTGCTGCTCGGTGCGGCGTTCCTGGCTGGGCAGGGCCACGCCGGTCTGTTGGGCCAGCGACCGCAGGGCCTCGCCAAACTCCAGGTTCTCCGACTTCATCACGAAGGAGAAGACGTCGCCGCCAGTGGCGCAGGCACCGAAGCACCGCCAGCTTTGCCGGTCGGGAAAGACGTAAAAGGACGGTGTACGCTCCTGGTGAAAGGGGCAATTGGCCTTGTAGGACTGACCGGAGCGTTGCAGCGCCACCTTCCCGGATACTACGTCCAGGATGTCGAGACGGCTCTTTATGTCGTCGACAACGGTCATATCACTGCTACCCCTCCGGCGGTTCGCGCCGTGGTGTCAAGAAGAGGGATTTGTGAACAGTTGGCGATTAACGTCCCGGTCCACTCCCGTGTTGGCCGGGGTTCCTGCCTGCCGCTTTTGAGGGTTGCGGGAAACGGCGCGGAACTCCGATATAAAAAGTGCGCATTAGTCCAAAATGAGTGTACCACGTTTCGTGGGAATAGCCAAGGCTGGCGGTGTAACTGTTCAGACTAAGGGTTTCCTGATTGCTGCTGCTGACCAGGGCCTTTTCATTTTCGGTAGCCGCCGGAACTCCGTTCACGATGAATCCTCCGGCAAGTCTTGCCAGGCATATCCAACCCCATAAACTCAGGGGGTTTGGGGGATGAATCCCCCATCGTGCCCCTTACTTGTGGCGGACGGCACTCACGTTGTTGCCTGATTATCCGCCATAACTGAACGGAACCAAGCAGACTACCGGGTTCTTTTATTCTGTATAGTTCTTGCGCCAAGTCCAGCTAAGAACCCTACCCCATGTCGGCGCAGGAAAGCAGCGCGGCTCCCGGCACCCCGTAGTCTTTCCAAAGACACAGCCACGTAAATACGCCTTTCTCACGGCTGGGAGCGGCAATATCCATGACCAGGGTTGCCGGGTTAGACCCATCGCTGGGGAATCCACTCCATGTTTCGGTATCATGGTTGGTTAATGACTTCTTGCGGCACTCTTCTTCCACCCAAGTGTACCGAACGGGATAAACATGGACGTGCTGCACTCCTTCCTGCTCAATCTCGAACCTGTAAATCCATTCTTTAGCGGGATTTAATCCCTGCGCCGTGCCTTTTTGCACCCACTTATAACCCGGTTGGGTGAATCCGCCGGATGATGCGGCGGAGGCAGGGTTTATGCCGTCAAAAGTTACACGGCAATCGGCGGCGGCCTGCGCGGGGGTTGGGGCCGGAATCGCCGTCGGGGCCGGCGTCGGCTCCGGCGCAGGTGTCGGGATTGGGGTGGGAGCCGGCGGAGGCAAAGGCGTGACGGTTGGCTGAGGCGTCGGCGTAGGCGTTGGGATTGGCGTCGCGGTCGGTTGCGGCGTGGGTGTGGGTGTGGGTGTGTTCGTTGGGGACGCGGCAATGGAATCTTCGGGGGCGTGGGCGTTGTCCGATGGGAACGAACAGCCCCGGTTCGCGGTATCCATCGGGTAAGCGACATCGTTAATCGGAATAGCTAAACCGAAACCCTCGACATTTATACCGTACGCCTCCCGGACTCCCATCGTGTTTATTCCCACGACGCAACCCATAGCGTTTAGCAGTGGTCCCCCGCTGTTGCCGGGGTTCAACGCCGCATCAATCTGGAGGAGGCCCTGGTGCTTGCTGGAGAGAATGCCCGTGGTAATCGTCGACGTCTGGGTAAACATATCCGCCAGGGGAAATCCGATTGCAATCACATTTTCTCCCAAGCGCAGATAGTCGGAGTTGCCAATTGCTATCGGAGGGAGAGGGGGGCTATCTTCCACGTACAGATAAGCTGTGTCCAACACATCATCCCGTTCCACCACACGGGCCTGATATTCACTCTGGTCAGACAGGCGCACGGAAACATGGTTATGGTTCCCAACCACATGGGCGTTGGTGATAACGTACCCGTCCCTGCGGACGATAAACCCTGACCCGGTACCCGAGGGAGTGATGATGAGTACAACACTGGGGCTGACGTCGCTGAATACATCGGCTACCGAAGGAATGCCCGGCGCGACCGTGTTTTGAGAAGACGTGACAGGAGTGGCGGTTGGAACGGGCGCGGGGGGCGGGGCCACGGCGGGAGGGCCTGAGGTATTCGAACCGAACTGTGGGAAAACAAACACCGTTAACGCCACGACAACCCCCATAGCGGCCAACACCGCCAGCATCACCTTCTTGAGCTTACGCCGCGGCGCCCTGGGGGGAACTGGGGGCGCAGTAAAGGGCAACGCAGGGGAGGGCGCGGGCACGGCGGGCAACGCCGTGGGGGGAACTGGGGGCACGGTCAAGGGCAGCGGTGGGGAAGCAGGCGCTGCGATGGCGGCGCCGCACCCGTTGCAGAACCGGGCCGACGCGGCGATGGGACGGTTGCAGGCTGGACACATGGCTGCGGGACCGGGCGCCGGGGGTGGGGCAGGCTGGGGTGGGGACGCCGGAGTGGGCGGCGTGGGCGCGGGCTGCTGTCCCTGGAGCATCTGCCGGTAGCCCGTCGCATTCCCGGACGGGGCCGGTGACGGCGGCGGAGTCGGGGACGGAGTTGCGGTCGGCGTCGGCGCGCTGGGCGGAAGATCGTGCATGATGGTTTCCAGGTCCGGCACCTGCTCCACCGGGAGAGCGCAGAATTCCTCAAGGCGCTCCGTAAGTCTGGCCACGGTGCCGTCGGGGGAGTTCTTCAGCCGGTTGAAGAGTTGGGAATTGGCCGGGTCGGCGTAATCGTCCCTGGTAAATATCAGGTTGTCATCGTTGTAGAAAGACCACAGGCCGGGGTCGGAGGCGACGGCCAGCAGGCTGTTGTAAATTACCAGGGTGGGGAAGTGGTCCACGTAGGCGCCGTAGTCGTCCGCCGACCTCTGGGGGTGCTGGTAGTTTTTGTGTCCCAGCTCCGGGCTGCGTTCTCCGGCAAAATTGGGCAGGAACATCCCGTCATAGTCCACCAGCCGGATTTCGCCGTCGTTCTGCACCATGACGTTGCCGTGTTGCAAGTCGTTGTGGGCGATGCCCAGCCCCCGCAAGCTGGGGGTTGTTCTCCCGCGCCACTGGACGGCGATGCGCCGTAGGGTGTCAGGGTCGTTGAGCCTGGAGCCGACGAATTTGCTCAGCGAATCGCCTTCCACCCAGTCCATCTTGACTATGGGATACCAGCCGCCCTTGAAGTTGATTCCGTGTTCCAGGTACTCAAAATGGACGAAAGCCTGCGGGAGCACGTCAAGCAAATAGCGGCTCAACTGCTCGTAGCGGCTTTGTTGGTCCTTTACCTCGCGGGTGAAGCAGCGGACGGCGTACTTCCGGCCCCCGATGGATACCGAAAAAACGCAGGCGAAACTGCCGGAGAACATCAGCGGCAGTCCCCGCTGGTTGGCTGCCACCTGTCCGGCTTCAAGTTCGGTGCCTTTGAAGCTAAGGGCGGGATTTTGTACCGCCTCGCTGAAATCGGTTAACCCTGGCCAAGGCATAGAGTTGCTTCACATCACCGGGCTAGATGACTTCAATGATGACCAGCGTGGTATCGTCGTTCCGCATCAAACCTTCGCGCCGCGACTCCCCGACCCAGGAATCCCACCCCGGCGCGTCGAGGGCCAGAAGGGTTTCCCAGGACTTTTCCCCGGCGGCGTGCCGTTCGAGGAACCAGCAGGCCAGGGCGTCGGAAGCCAGGATTAAACGGTCTCCGGGCGCGCACTCCCCGCTTTCCCGGCGCACCTCCGGCCAAAGCCCCCCGGAGTTGGCCGGGTTGCTGCATATCAGGGCCGGGTTGTTGCCGAACTCGGCGGGGTCTTCCAGGGGAAAGGACAGCCGCAGTTGTCCGTCGCGGACGATGAAGAGGCAGGAATCCCCCACGGCCACGGCCTGCCAGCAAAGCCGGGTGGAGTCGTCCGGCGCGGCCCCGAGGGTAACGCCCAACAGGGTGGCGAAGGCCCCGGCCCGCGCCTTGGCCTCTCCATGCCAGGGAATTTTGTCCCAGGGCACACCGCCGTGCCAATCTTCCTGGCCCTTCTTGAGCCAGCTTTTCAGGGAATCGCCGGTCAGGCCGGGGATGTCGGGAGTCCGGTCGACGAAGGCATCGGCCAGGGTTGTGGCCCATTCCCGGGCAAAGGCCGACTCACTGGCGCCGTCGCAGACGACGGCCCGGGCCATGCCGGGACCCACCCGCTGCGAGTAGACCACCCGAAAGGCGTCCTCGCACTCCTCCGGACGGTTGCCCGCCTTTGCCACCCGCCAGGTCCTGGGAAGTTTCAGGGTCATATCAACCCTCCAATCAGCGCAGGTCGGTGGCGGCGCGGGTGCCGATGTCCAGGAACTGCACCAGCGCCACCATGTCGGCGTTGTAGACGTACCCGCGGGAACCCGGGGAGACCGGCAAGCCCAGGCCGGAGGCCATGTCCATGACGGGGTCCGGGAATGCCGAGGTCATGCGGAACATCTGCGCCGCATACTCATCGGGGGGCAGGTCGCTCTCCTGGGCCGGATATTGCACCGGCATGGCGGAAACCTCGGAAAGGTGAGCGTTGTAGAGCAGCACGTTGCCGTCATTGGTCCCCAGGGACATAATCTGCTGGGCCAGGGGTTCCGGATTGCCGTCGGTGGCGGCGCCGTCGGTGATGTTAATCACCATGGGGGGATAGGAGTCCGGGTGTTGGGCCGTCCAGTCCTGGAGGGCCCGGGCGGCGGCGGACAAGGCCTCGCACATGGGGGTCCCGTAGCTGGCCGTGGGACGGAGCCACACCGGTATCCTTCGCGTAACTTCAATAATTCCGCCGGCCCCGTCGGACTCCTTTATCTGCCTTTCCTCCACCTCGGCAGCTTCAACCACCTGGCTGACCAGCAGAAACGGCTGTTGCGGGGATGTTCCGGGGAAGGCGGCGCTCAGCTGGGGGTTTCCGCTGCTGTTGGTGGTGTAGGTGATGACACCGATGTGGAAGTAGTCGCGAATGTCCATGCCCTGGGAGCAGCGTTGGGATAAGGCGTCGAGGACCCGGTTGATGGCATCGGCGGCGCCGTCCTGCTTCAGCAGACCGGGCTGCCCGCCCAGCGCTCCCTGCATTGAACCCGAATGGTCCAGCAGGAACAAAAAGCACCCCGGGTTGTTGCGGCTGATGTCGGCGGTGTAAGGCATATTGCATTACCTCCTTGCAATTTTGGCAACGGCCTTTTGGATGGCCATTGCAGGTTTGCAAAGCTCGTTCGCATGACCGGGGGGGTGTTCGGTGGTCTTTGCGGGCCCGGGCATCCTGATGGTCCAGGATTGGGCAGTGTGTAGTTGCAGGGTTGCGCCGGTGCAGACCGGCTTAATGCGCTTCTCCAATGCGTGGGGCCGTTCCCCGTTCCCCACATCCCACCGGAGCAAAGCGGGCCTGTTTCGATGCGCTTTTCTGATTGAAGGGTACATTATTCTGGCGGATAGGGCAAATCCAGCCAGGTTTTCCCTGCCGGTCTTGGCTGTCGGCGCTGCCAGCGTTGTTGCAGCGAGCGTTGGGACAACGGGCTGCGGGCGGGCCCGGCGTAAGGGTGAACGCCTCCCAGAGCAGCCGGACATTTGCCAACCAAACTGGACTGCCACGGGCGGGAAGGCCGGGGCAAGGTCAGATGACGGTCTCGCCGCCGATGGCTTCCAGGGTGCGGTCGCGGTCGCCGGTGGTCAGCGCAATCATCGCGTGGCCGGCGCTGCGGTTGAGGATGTGCATACTCTGGATGTTGATTCCGGCCTGTTTCAGTTTGTCCGCCACGCCGGCCAGGGCGCCTGGTTCGTCCCGCAGCCGGAGGACCAGCACCTCGTCGCCCACCGCCTTGTATCCGGCCTGGTTGAGGACGTAGAGCGCGTGGTCGGAGTTGTCGGTGGTCAGGATTACCGCTTCCTGCCCGCTGCGGGCGTCGGTGTTGATTGATTCCAGGTTGATGCCGGCGTTGGCCAGTATCGCCGTAATGTCGGCAATGACGCCCACCTGATTGTCTGCCATGACCACGATGCGGGTTATCCGGTTGACTCGGTCCATCGTAACGCTCCTTGGGTTGTCGAGAATGGGGCGTGGTCAGCGGGTGCAGTCGGCGATGAGCTCGTCAACCTGCCCGCGGGTGACGTGGGGCATGGTGATGATGTGGGCAACATCCCCCTCGGGAGCTATCTGCCACTTCTTGAAGACCTCCGGCGCGGGCCTGGGGAAGACCACCGTAACCGAGTTGCGATGACGCCAGGCCGCCAGGCCATGCCGGTTGAACCGCTCCACCGCGTACTCCGCCGTGTCCAGCATTCCCCCTGCCAGTTCGCGGAAACCCTCGTCTCCGTACTGCTCCAGCGCGTACCAGAGCATCAGGGGAGTCAGGCCGTTGCGGGAGCCGGACAGGGTGGTGTCCTGTATTCCAACGTACTCGATGGTGCGGCCGACCCGTTCCACGTTGGTCCGGTGGGTCAGGATGACGCCGCAGGGCAGCGGCGCGCCGATGAGCTTGTGGCCGCTGACCGCGATGCTGTTGATGCCGGCGTCGAACCCGTAGGGCTGCGGCTCCGGCACAAAGGGCAGAATCATGCCGCTGAGGGCGGCGTCGGCGTGGATGTAGCTTTCGGCGACCTGAAGGCCGCTCAGGATTCCCCGGATCCGGTCAATGTCGTCGATGGCCCCGTGCATGGTCGTGCCGATGTTGGCGATGATGATGGCCGGCAGGTCCCGGTTGACCCGGATCATGTCCTGGAGGTCCTGGTAGTCAATCTCCCCGTCTTCCTGGCGTTTGATCATCACGTAGCGGGCGTTCAGCACCCGCAGGTTCTTGAGGACGCTGTAATGCGTTTCCTCGGAGAAATAGAATATCCCGTTGGGAAACGTTTCCCGCGCCAGGTACAGCCCGTACAGATTGCCCTCGGTTCCGCCGGAGGTCACATAGCCCCAGGCTTCTTCCGGGTCGAGCCGCATCAGGCCGGCGAAGCGGGTGATGACCTCCCGCTCGATGCCGTGGGTGTTGCTCCAGTAATTGCTGGCGTGAAAGGGGTCGCCGACGTTGTTCAGCGAGTATTTGAGAAAGGGCAGCAGTGGCGAGTAGTCGAATTTCTGGTTAACGGGATAGCCAATCTGTTGACTTGCCGCGGACTCAATTTCGGCCAAGAGACGGTCGAGCCTTTCCCGGGTTTCCGGCCGAGACCGTCCGGTTGCGGTCTGGATGTTGGTCACGGCTGATCCTCCCTTTGCTGTCCCGCGGCGGGCGGGACGGGTTGGCGTCAATGGCAAGGTTTATGATATATCGGTGGACGGACGGGCGGCAATGGCCCCCGGTCAAGGGCTTGCTGATGCACGGGGTTCGCCCTCACCCCCGGCCCCTCTCCCGCGGGGAGAGGGGAGAATTGAAAGATACTGGGGAATGGCGGCGAGGGCCGCGGCATCCGTGTTAAACTCAGTCCAGGCTTCGCCGGCTCGCCGGAAGCGCCGGGTCATTCGTCCCATTCAACCTGTTACCCAATTACCGTCATAACGGCAAGGAGACAGCGCCATGTCCGAGGACCCGGTACTGTACCACCACGAAGAGGGTATCGCCGTGTTGACCCTCAACAACCCCAGGCAGCGCAACGTCCTGTCCACCCTGACCCTGGAATTGCTCCACCGCTGCCTGACCGAGGCCGGCGAGGATTCCGCTGTGCGGGTGATAGTTATCCGGTCCACCGGCCCGGTTTTCAGTTCGGGACACGACCTGAACGAGTTGGTGGGGCAGGACCGGGAAAGCTATTCCGGGGTGTTTGCCGACTGCACCCAGGTCATGGAACTCATCCGGCTCTTGCCCAAGCCGGTCATTGCCCAGGTGCAGGGGCTGGCCACCGCCGCCGGCTGTCAACTGGTGGCCACCTGCGACCTGTCCGTCGCCGCCGACACCGCCGCATTCGCCACGCCCGGCGTCCAGATAGGACTGTTCTGCACCACTCCCGGAGTGGCGGTTGCCCGGGCGGTTATGCCCAAGAAGGCCATGGAGATGCTGCTCACCGGCGCGCCGATTCCAGCCGGCGAGGCCCTGGAGTTCGGCCTGATCAACCGGGTGGCGGCCCCGGACAAGCTGGAAGAGGAAGTGCTGGCGCTGGCCCGGCGAATCGCCAGGGCCAGCGCCCGCACCCTGGCCCTGGGAAAACCGGCTTTCTACCGGCAGCTTGAAATGGACCGCCCCGCTGCCTACCGGATGGCCCAGGAGGTGATGGTGGACAACCTGATGGAAGAGGACGCCCAGGAAGGCATCACCGCCTTCCTGGAAAAGCGCGAACCCCACTGGAAGAACTGAGGAAAAACTGACCCCCCGGTTGAAATTCTCCCGGTGAAATTCCCCGTCAGACTTTCCAACCCGGCCAATTCTCAGGCCGGCCCCCAATCCATCAACATATAAGGAGAGAGCTATGGCAAGAACACCGGCAGTTACCCGAGAAGCAGTCCCGGAGTCCCAGAGGGCCGTTTTCGATGCCATTGTGGCGGAGCGCGGCGGCGTTCCCGACGGAGGGCCGGGATCCGTGCTGCTGAACGCCCCGGAAGTCGCCCAACGGGCCCTGGGTCTGGCCCTTTACCTGCGTACCGATACGTCGCTGGAACCCCGCATCCGGGAACTTGCCATGCTGGTGGCGGCCCGGGAAAACGACTGCCAGTACATTTGGAACGCCCATGCCCCGCCGGGGCGCCGGGCGGGACTGCGCAATGAGCTGGTGGATGCCCTGCGGGACCGGAAGGAGTTGCCCAACCCGGCGGCGGATGAAGCAGCGGTGGTGGAGTATGGCCAACAGTTTTTCCGCACCCGGCGGGTCACCCAGGAAGCCTTCGACGCCGTGGTGTCCCACTTCGGCGTGACCGGGACCTCGGAGTTGACCACCCTGCTGGGCTGCTACTCCATGCTGGCTTTCAACGTTAACGCTTTCGGGGTGGAGCTTCCCGCGGAACGCACCGAGGAAACGCTGCCAATTTAAGCTGCCCGTTTAAGAAGCGGGTCGGTCTGGACCCGTCCCGCTTCCATCAAGCAAGTCCCCCGGTTGACGATTCGTTCTAATGATTCGTTCTGAGGAGGCAACATGGCCGCCCAACGTGAGACCTGGCTTGCCCAGGTAAACGAAGAACCCGTTGAACCCGCGCTGCCCATCTGCGACCCCCATCATCACTTCTGGGACCGGGATGGGGACCGCTACCTGCTGGAGCAACTAACCCAGGATTTGGCCGGAGGGCACAACATAGTGCAGACCGTCTTCATCGAGTGCCGGTCCATGTACCGGGCCAAGGGGCCGGAAGAACTGCGCTGCGTGGGAGAGGCCGAATTTGTCCAGGGACTCGCGGCCCAAAGCGCCAGCGGCCAATACGGCCCCACCGAAGTCGCCGCGGGCATTGTGGGCAACGCCAACCTCATGCTGGGCGCGGCGGTGGCCCCGGTGCTGGAAGCTAATCTGGCGGCCAGCGGCAACCGTTTCCGCGGGATTCGCTTTTCCTGCTCCTGGGACGCAGGTATCGACGTTGCCTCCTCCAGGGCCAACTCTCAAGGCATGATGCTGGATACCCGGTTCCGGGAAGGACTGGCCCGCCTGCAACAGATGGGGCTGAGCTTCGACGCCCTGGTCTACCACACCCAACTGGAGGAACTGGCCGGGCTGGCGGCTGCCTTCTCCAACACCACCATCATCCTGAATCACATCGGCCGACCCCTGGGGGCCGGTCCCTATGCCGGAAGGCGGGACGAAGTGTTCCAAAGCTGGCAGAAGGGCATCACCGCCGTGGCCCAATGTCCCAACGTGGTGGTGAAGCTGGGCGGGTTCGGCAACCTGATTAGCGGGTACGACTGGCACCAACGGCCGACGCCGCCGGATTCGGCGGAGTTGGCGGAGACCATGCGGCCCTGGCTGATGTTCTCCATTGAGCAGTTCGGGCCCGAACGCTGTATGTTTGAGAGCAACTTTCCGGTGGACAAGGAGTCCTACGGCTACACCACGATCTGGAACGCCTTCAAGTGCCTGTCCAAAGACTTTTCCGAGACGGAACGGGCCGCCATGTTTCAGGGTACGGCAGTCAAAGCCTACCGGCTTTAGGGCAGGGTCTTTCGATTCTCCCCTCTCCCCGCGGGAGAGGCTGACAGGGGTATGTATACTGAAATTGGTCTGAGAGCTTGGAAAGCGCACAGGAATCCGTCATCTTGGTTGTAATGACTAAACCGGATGCCGGAGGTATCCCATGCGCCTTCCAAGGGAATGCTGCCAGATGAAGCAGGTCATTGAAACGCATTTACCGCACCTCACTCAGCCACAGTTGACCGGCCTGGCCTGGTGGGTGTGCGGGACCATTCTGGCTGGGAGCGCCTGCCAGAATACCGTCGCGTCCGCCCTCTCCACCCGGGGCAACTGGAACAACCTGCGGCAGTATCTCAGAGAGTGGTTGTACGACGGCGGCGACCGGGCCCGTCCCTGCAAGACCGAACTGGACGTAAGTCTCTGCTTCGCGCCGCTGCTCCGGTGGGTCCTGGCGTGGTGGCGTTCCGATAGGCTGGCGCTGGCGGTTGACCCCACGTTGAAAGGGGACGACACCACCGCCATCGTCATCAGCGTGGTCTACCGGGGTTGCGCGATTCCCGTGGCCTGGCGAATCCTGCGGGCCAACCAGCGCGGGGCCTGGATGGACCCAATAGTGGAACTGCTGCAGGCCCTGGCCCCGGCGGTCCCCAGGGAAATGACCGTGATTGTGATGTGCGACCGGGGCCTGGCCAGTCCGAAATTGTGGAAACAGATACTCGCTCAGGGCTGGCATCCCTACATGAGGTATCCGAGAAACGTCACTTTCTGCGCCGATGGCGGACGGCGGCTGCCCGCGCGCGCCTTCGTTTCCAGTCCGGATACCGCCTGGACCGGCAGCGGGACCGCCTTCGGCGGAGCCGCCGCAAAACGCCGTTGCACCCTGCTGGCGGTCTGGTACGTTGAACAGGAGGAGCCGTGGATCATCCTGACCGACCTTCCGCCGGACCAAGTTGGGGTGAGTTGGTACGCCCTCCGCTTCTGGATCGAGTTGGGGTTCAAGGCGGTCAAGAGCCTGGGTTGGCAATGGCACAAGACCCGCAGGACTGACCCGGCGCGGATTTCGCGCCATTGGTTCGTGTTGTCGGTGGCGACGCTCCTGACCCTGGCCTATGGGACCAGGGTGGAAGACGCCTATGACCGGAAGATGCCCCCCGGCAGCTTGCGAGCGCCGCCCCGGGCGCTGGCGCCCACGCACCGCAGCGGCAGGGAGAAGCCGGGACGGACCGTCAGCGTAATCCGGCACGGCATCGACTGGCTGAGACGCTTGCTGCACCGGGGCCGGTTATGGCGCCGGGTATGGCTGCTGCCCGAACCCTGGCCGGAACCCAAGCCCAACCTGGAGGTCACCCGCCATGCCCCTACATGAAACCCTATACATACCCCTGTCAGCGCGGGAGAGGGGAGGGGTGAGGGCGAACCCCCTGAATTCAGGGGGTTCGGGGGATGAATCCCCCAACGTGCCCCCCGTGGTTTTAAAATCCGGGCAACGGTTTTCTTGGACAACTAAAAGACCCTGGAACACCCGGAGAATTGTCGGCAGGCCGATGGGCGGAGATGATATCGGCCTACCACCAGCCCAGGGCTCTGCCGGCGGCGGCAATGCCCGCGGCGGCGGCTCCGGCGGCGCTGCCGCCCAGCAGCTTTCGGTTGAAGCGGACGTTTACCGCCGCGTCATCGTCCCCGGCCCCGCGGGCGCCATTGACGCGGCGCCCGTCAACGTGGCAGCCCCGGCACCCGTCAACGTGGGATTGCAGGTTGGTTTCCAGACGCATCAGGTCGCGGCGGGCGTGCTTGATTTCCGTCTCCACCACCGCCAGACGCTCCCGGATGTTTTCCAGCGACACCCAGACCTCGTGGGCAAAATCCTGAGTAGATACCACTTTATCCTCCTGCCAACCCTTTGACGCCCGTCTGCCAAGCGCTCCACTGACTCGCCGCCGGTCAGACCGCCTGCACCAGCCAGCGGGCGGTAACTTCTCCGGTGGCGGCCGCCGCGTCCAGCGTCATGCGCTCGATGAAGAAGTCCTGGCCGATGCCCATTTCGCCGTAGACCACCGTTATCCGGTCCGACAAAACCCGGTGGACCATTTGAGCGACGTTGGCATCGCCGCCGTTGGGCAGCGTCAGGGTCAGCCGGGTCTTGCGGCGCTGCTTGCGGGCCAGACGCGCCTCCGCCGACTCGCGGGCCACGGCGTAGTTGTCGATGAACAGGCAGTCTATTTCCCCCGAACGCTCCCCGTGTTCCGCCACGCTGCCGGCCGCGCCGGCCTGGTAGATGGTTGGCTCCTGGTCTTGGTGGGCGCCGCCGGCCAGCAGCTTGAGCAGGGTGACGTAGGCGGTGTGGGCGGCGCTGGCGTTGGCAACCCGCACGACCGTTCCCTTGCCCTGGTACGCGACGGTGTCCGGCAGAGTGACCCTCAGCAGATTGGTCATGTCCCGGCCGGAGCCGTCGGGTTCCCGGTTGCCGAAGTAGTCGGCGCGGGCCACCGGGGTACGGATGCCGGTCACCACGTCGTAGGCCGAGCTTTCCGCCAGAAAGTCCCGGTACTCCCCGTGAGGAATGGCCGGAACGTCCCGCAGACGCCAGACCTCTTGCAGCCCCCGGTCGGCCAGGGAGTGATACCGGAAGGTTACCCGGTTCTCCACGCCGCCGGCGCCGTCGTCCCATTCGAGGTCCGAAACATAAGGATCACCGCCCCGTTCCGCCCCAAAGGCGGCCCGCGATGTCGCGTGAGAGCCTTCGTCCCGGTGGCCCGACGCCTCCAGGCGCAGGCGGCCCCGGCCGTCAATGTAGACCAACCCGTCCTCCTCGTCCTGCACAGCGTTCAAGGCCCGGCGCGCCGGCATCCGCCACAAGGCCCGCGGGCCGGCCGACATCAGCATCCGGCCCGAATCCAGTTCCCGGTCGCCGGCGCTGAACCCGGCCCGGGTCAGGATTTGGTTGGCCACCGATGCGGTGGTGACGCCGGAGCCGGACAGCAGGGTGTAAATCAGGGAATCTTCCAGCCGCTTCAGCTCATCCACCGCCGCCAGCCGGCAAAACCGGCGCTCTGCCCCCGGTTGAGGGACGATGCTTTCGACCAGTCCATAGAAGAAGCTGCGCCAGCCCCCGAATTGGCCCCACCTATCGGCGTCCGATGCCCCGTCGTGCCACAAACCGTGCCGGGTGGCCGTGGCGTTGGGCGCCGTGCCCAATCCGTCCAGGATTTCCTTGCGGGAAATGCTGCCCGCATCCAGGTCGGTGGCGAACAGCCGGATGGACGGGCCGTGCATTTCCACCTCAAGGAAATGTTCCACCCCGGCGGCCAGCGGGTCGCCGGAGCGGATGTTGATGGCGATGCCGTACAGCACCCGCTCCAGCACGGTGGCGGTGGCGGCGAAGCGGATGCGCAGGTAGTTGAACGGGTTGGCCACCCGCAGCGCCAGTCCGGCGTGGCCGTCGGAGTTGCGGGTAAAGTTCAGCCCCAGGAAGGCGTCGCCGTCATCCATTTCAACGGTGCAGATGGCGTCGTTGCCGCCGCCGGTGACGGCCTGCGCCCGGTTTTGGCGGACCTCGAACCCGTTGCCGCCGGAGTTGCGCTTCACCCAACGGAAGCCCTCGCCCACGGGTAGCGTCCGTCCGTCCAGGCCGGAGCCGTCCGGGGCGGTAAAGCCGTCGTAGGGAAATGCCGCCTGACCCCACACGCGGCGGCCCGCTTTCAGGCTGCCCGACAGGGGCGAGCCGGAGTTGGGCGGAGAATACTTGTGGCCGTCGTTGCGCAGGTCCAGGTCCAGGCGGGCCGGTTGGCACCGTTCACTGTCCAGGCTGCGCCCCCAATCCCAATGCAGCCGCAGCGTCTCCGGGGCAACGTCCTCGCCGGCTTCACCCCAAACGCCGTTGGCGTTCCAGTCCACCCAGATGCGCCAGTGGGGATTGAACATCTATGCTCCTCCTATTGGTTCCTGCCCGTCTCGGGAAATCCCTCACCTATCCTCGTCTTTCCTGCGAAGGCAGGAAAGACGAGATGCCCCCAAGACCACGTATGAGTGTGGGGATGGTCCATTTTCATGGTAAAGACGGGTGGCCTCTCCGGCGCCGTGTATGAGCATTAAAACCCGTCTACAATGAAGTCTTTCGAGAGCCTGATAGCCCACCGTCCCATAGAAAGGGGGGCGAAGGGCCTGGAAAGGAATTTTGGGATAACCGCTAAGGCCAAATCCCCAGGGTTGCCCCGCCGTCCTGAATGAAGCGGGCCTCGAACCTGACCTTGTGCCCCAGCCGGCTGACCACCCGGTAGGCGAGGCAAAGAAACTCTCCGGAAATCCGCCGTTGACCGGGTTGGACGCCCGCCGGGCCGTAGCTGACCGTAACCACCTGCCCGACGATTTCCGGCAGCACCGCGTCGGGGCCTGTATCCGCAGTGTCGTCGAACACGCCCCGGATCAACAACTCCTGCGAGACCTGCTTGCCGGGAATAACCCGATGCCCCGCGTCGTTCAACCCGGTCACGTCCAGGTAGGCCACGGCCATTCCCCAGGGTTCGATGTCCTCGACGTAGGCGGACAGGTCCCGGGGAACGCCGTTCCGGTCTTCCACCACAATCCGGCTGCTGCCGGCAGTCCAATACTTGGCCAATTCACACCTCTCAGTAAGGAAGCCCTTCGCGGCCCTCATAGCCTGCCCTGGCCCTCACCCTAACCCTCTCCCAAGGGAGAGGGAACAATTGAAAGACCCCGGCGCTAACCGCTGCAATAGACTTCCACCTGAAACGCCGCGCCCCAAAAAGCGCCGGGGCCGTACTTGATGCGGCCCACCCGTTCCACGCCCAACACTCGCGCCCAATCGCATCGGCCGTCCAGGTCGCCGTCCACCGCCGCCTTGATCGACGACTTGCCGGCGGGGGCCGCATAGGCCGACACCTCATCCCAGGCTTGCTTGCCGTCGCCCGAGTCCAGCAGCAGCAGCAGTTCCAGCCGGTAGCGGACGTCGGAGCCGCCCATCACCCGGTCATACTTGGCGGACACGCCGCCGTGTCCCGCCAGCACCGCCGGAAGCTCCGGCGTCCCCGGCGGGGCGTCCCAGTAGACCCGCAGTCCGCCGATGGTTTCCAGCCGCGCCACCAGCCCCGCCCGTACCTCCGCTAATGACATTCGTTACCTCCTGAGTCCTTCCCAAATCCCAACCAGGAACACCCTTACATTGGAAAAGAAATACATGGGGATTTGGGGGGATGAATCCCCCCAACGCAGCCCCGTCCGCCCCCTAACCCGCATCCCCCAAGGCCAGCCGGCGGTAGGGGGCCAGCAGTCCGCGCACGTCGGCATCGGGGGGACGGCAAAGCCCGGCGGCCTCGCTTCCATTGGAACCACGCCCGGAACCGCGCCGCTGCCACGCCCGCGCCGCCAGCAGCAGGCAGGCCTCGGCCACCGCCGCCGGGTAGACAAAGACGCTGAGGGCCGAGCCGCCCAGGTGGGACGCCGCAGCCGTTCCGTTGACGCCCCGCCGGACTGCCAGGCTGCTGCCGGCGACGCCGACGAGGTAGACCTGCTCTCCGTTCAGGCGCAGGGTTTGCCCCGCCGCCAGACCATCGCCGGAAGTGACGGCCAGGCTGCCGGCGCCGGCGGACAGGACCATACCCGGTTGCAGCCGCGCGCCGCTGTCCTGCCAGACCTCCCGGTATCCCCAGCAGCCGGTTATCTCCACCCTGGACGGGCCGGACGGGAACCCGCCCAGTCCAGCCAGGCGGCCCGCGGCCACCACCCGGCGGTAGGGACCGCCCCAGGGCTGACCCGGCTCGGCGTTGGCCGGTTCCAGCCGGTAGTCCGATGCGGCCCACTCAGACCCGGACACGCCGTCGGCGCCGCCGGTCCGCAGGCGGTCCACCCGCGCCAGGTCCGGGGTCAGCAGTTCCGGGCCGCCGCCGCCAAACCTGCGAGTCGTTTCCAGCACGTAGAAGCGCCGGTTGCAATAGCCGTCAATCCATCGGGATGCCGCTTCCAGCAGGGCCAGCAGGCGGGAGTCGTAGCTGTCGCCGGTAATGTCCAGCGCCCCCGGGGCCTTCAGCATGGACAAGTCCGCATAAGTGTTGGTCATTCCACCTCTCAAATTCCGGGGCGAAGTCCCACGGTTTTCAATCGTTCTCCAGTCCTCTGGGCGGTGGGACGCCCTCACCCTAGCCCTCTCCCAAAGGGAGAGGGGATGATTGAAGACCTTGGGGCATCATCCCCGCCGGGTTCCCTAAGCCACGCCGGTGATGTTGTATTGCAGGGCGGTGTGCTTGGCGGCGCTGCGGCTGCCGGTGCGCTCCATGAAGGCCAGCCTCATGCTGACCACCATAATGTTCTGGCGCTTCTGAATGTCGCGGGTGGTCTCGATGAGCAACTCCCGGCGGAAGCCAACCCGCCACTGCGAACGGTTGACCATGAGCAGGCGGCCGGTGTTGGCGGTGTTGCCGCCATCGGTCACCTTGCCGTCGGCGTCGGCCAGGGACATCTGCTCGGACACGATGACCGGGATCCCCTCTACCGCGCCGAGCTGACCCCGCAGCAGCGTGGCGTTGGGACCCAGCTTGTCCAGGGTCCGGAAGCTGTCGATGCCCAGCGAGCGGATGTAGGTGTTCACGTCCATGATGTAGGCCAACTCCGAGGGGCGGACGCCGTAGCGGCCCAGCATTCCACGCACCTCGTTGAACACATCGGCGGACACGGCGGCGTTGTGGTTGTTGGCCTGCGCGGTGTTGTCCACCAGGGGCAGGTGCAGCAGCCCGTCGAACCCCACCAGCCATTGGGCCTTGCCCGCGGTGCCGGTGGCAATGGTTGCGCCGTCGGCGTTGATGTTGTTGGCCGCGGTGGTGTCGGCGTTCAGCAGCACGTTGTCAATGACCTCGACGGCGTTGCGAACCAGCTAACTCCGCACCTCGCCGGCCATGGCGATAACGGCGTCCTCATCCAGGGTCAGTGACCAGGGGACTTCGGCCACCAGCTCGTATGCCGTCAGGGTTTGCCGGGCGGTGGACAACGCGGTATTGGTGGCGGCCAGATTCTCGGTCCCCGGATACCAGTTCACGTCGCCCAGTTGCAGCGGAATCTCGAAAGGATTGGTGGGCATATCCACCCGGGAAAACAGCGGGGCCACCAGGGTTTCCAGATTCACGTCCAGCCACAGGGCGGCTGCCTCGGCCGTGGGCACCAGTTCGTCGCCGGAGCCGGCGGTGGTACTGTCCATCGCCGCCTTCAGGTTAACCTGCCAGTCCTCCAGCATCCGGGGATTCAGGCCGGCCGGTTCCCGCACCTGCGCCCCCAGCACGCTGCGAATGCAGGCCAGGTCGAGCAAGTCCATGCCCTGGTACTTGCCATAAAGCACCCTGGGACGGGATTCCGCGCCCGACCGCTCCAGAATGCCCCGGCGCTGGCCTTCCCGCTGCCGCTCCTGCATCTGCCCCAGTTGGGCCGAGATGCGCCCGACTTCTTCCTGGAGCGGGGGGATTTCTGCGTCCATCCGGGACTGGTAAAAGTCCTTGATTCCGGCCACTTCCTGCTTGATTCGCTCCATGTCTTCAGTTCCCAATGCCATGTTCAACTCCCAAATTCGTTCGTTTACCGACTCCAAAACCCTTCGTTCCGAGGCCCTCGAAGGGCCCGCCCCCGTGAAGCAGGGGCTTTCGATTCTCCCCTCTCCCCGCGGGCTGACAGGGGTATGTATGGACTGAAATTGGTCTGAGGGCTTGGAAAGCGCACGGGAATCCGGCATCTTGGTTGCAATGACGAAACCGGATGCCGGAGGTTTCCCATGCGCCTTCCCAAGGAATGCTGCCAGATGCAGCAGGTCATTGAAACGCATTTGCCTCACCTCAGCCGGTCACAATTGGCCGGGCTGGTCTTGTGGGTGTGCGGGACTATCCTGGCCGGGAGCGCCTGCCAGAATGCCGTCGCCGCCGCTCTCTCCACCAAGGGAAACTGGGACAATCTGCGGCAGCGCCTTCGGGAATGGCTCTACGACGGCGGCGACCGGGCGCGTCCCTGCCAGACCGAACTGGATGTGAGTCTCTGCTTCGCGCCGTTGCTCAGGTGGGTCCTTGCGTGGTGGTGTTCTGACCGGCTGGCCTTGGCGGTTGACCCGACGTTGAAAGGGGACGACACCACCGCCATCGTCATCAGCGTGGTCTACCGGGGTTGCGCGATTCCCGTGGCCTGGCGCATCCTGCACGCCAACAAACCTGGGGCCTGGATGGACCCGATAGTGGAACTGTTGCAGGCGCTGGCCCCGGCGGTCCCAGAAGACATGACCGTGATTGTGCTGTGCGACCGGGGCCTGGCCAGTCCGAAATTGTGGAAACAGATACTCGCTCAGGGCTGGCATCCCTACATGAGGTATCCGAAAAACGTCACTTTCTGCGCTGAGGGCGGTCGGCGGCTGCCCGCGCGCGCCTTCGTTCCCCGTCCGGATACCGCGTGGATCGGGAGCGGGACGGCGTTCAGCAAGGCAACAGTAAAACGCCGTTGCACCCTGCTGGCGGTCTGGTACGTTGAACAGGAGGAGCCGTGGATCATCCTGACCGACCTTCCGCCGGACGAAGTTGGGGTGAGTTGGTACGCGCTCCGCTTCTGGATCGAGTTGGGGTTTAAGGCGGTCAAGAGCTTGGGTTGGCAATGGCAAAAGACCCGCAGGACTGACCCGGCGCGGATTTCGCGGCATTGGTTCGTGTTGTCGGTGGCGACGCTGCTGACCCTGGCCTACGGGACCAGGGTGGAAGACGCCTATGACCGGAGGCTGGCCCCCGGCAGCTTGCGAGCGCCGCCCAGGGCGCTGGCGCCCACTCACCGCAGTAGCCGGGAGAAGCCGGGACGGACCGTCAGCGTAATCCGTTACGGCATTGCCTGGCTGAGGTGGTTGCTGCACCGGGGCCGGTTCTGGAGCCGGGTATGGCTGCTGCCCGAACCCTGGCCTGAACCCAAGTCCGACCTGGAGGTCACCCGCCATGCCCCTACATGAAACCCTATACATACCCCTGTCAGCTCCCCGCGGGAGAGGGGCCGGGGGTGAGGGCAACCCCTAAATCCAGGGGGTTTGGGGGATTCATCCCCCGACGTACCCCAATCCGTCCGTCCCAAGGCCCACGAAGGACTTCCTCACCGTCGCGCTTGACGCAACTCGGCCAGCAGCAAGTCCAGTCCGGCCAGTTCCCGTCCCAGGACACCGCTTTCCGCTGGACTGTCCCGGCGCAGCGAACTGCGGTTGGCCGGGACCGGCACCAGGCTGACCTCCAGCAACTCCTGTTCCAGGAAACGAATCCCCAGAAACGCCCCGGTCTTGCCGTCCCGCCTCTCCTCGAAGGCCAGCGGCTTGAACCCCACCGATACTCCCCGCTGGTAGCCGTCCCGGTACAGCGACTCCACTTCCCGCGCGAAGGGCGTGGGCGCAAAGCGGATGCGGGCCAGCAGCCGGTGCATCTCCGTCCCACCCGCCGCCGCTTCCGGCCACACCTCCAGCGACCGTCCGACGACGGGACGGCGGTAGTCGTGGGCCCACAGCACCACCGGGTTGTTGCGGTAGTCGTCCAACTGCCAACCGGCGGACACGATAATGTCGCCATGGCGGTCAACCTCGTCGGTGGAGATAACGAAGGTCATCTCATCTTCCGGCGGCGATGCCTCGGCTCCGCCCTTGAATCCCTCGTACATCCCGTTCACCGTCAGCGCAACCGGCGGAGCATCCTCCAGTCCCCGCCGGTAAAGCTCCAGAGACTCCAACAACCCTTCTTGCTGCGAGTTGTCTTCCGTCCAAACCGTGGTCATCGCATCCTCCCAACGCCGGTTTTCGGGGCCGGCTCCCAACGGCGGCCAACAAAAAGGGGACAGCCCGCCAGCGGGTCTGTCCCTCTGCTGTATCCGGCCTGCCGCCGGATTGTCCTGCCCTTCGGTTGTCCGTGTTCGTACCGTGCTAATCAGATTAGAAACGCGTCACCGGGCTTGTCAATGGGCTGGTGACATCAAAATGGTATGAAGCCGTGACCCCAGGACTATCGCATTAGAATGATTTCCCCGAAGAACACCCTTGACTCAGGGGGCTTGGGGGATACATCCCCCAACGTAACCCCGGCCCCGGCGTCAGCCCCGTCTCTCCCACCCTGACGCAAACCACCCCCGCACCAACTCCCTCAACCGGGTCCAGTGGTCGTCCAGCGCCTCTTTCTCCGTTGCCGTCAACTCGTGGTAAATCTTCCCGAATTGGGGAAAGCGCCACAGCGAGAAAACCCAGAAACCGGATGTGTCAACCTCCAGCGGAGTTTCTTCGACAATGTAGCCCGTGGCGCCGGTCAACTCCCACGACGCCAGCGCCTCGCCCCGGTTGGCGACGGCCACCGCCTCGACCCAGGACGCTTTCCGGTCCTCCCCGTGCAGCGGTTCCATGACCTCCAGCAGCCGGCGCGCCCGTTCCCGGTCATCGGCGGCCGGCCCGGCAAACCGATGGGTGTAGCGGCTTTCCCAATTGGCGCCCAGCGCCGGGATGGTCAGCCCGCCGTCAGAGGCGATGACCGGCATTGACGCCGCTTCCGACCATTCCCGCGCCTTCTGCCGGGCAATCTCCAGATGCGTCTCACCGGTCTCGTCCGGGTCTGCCGCCACCCCGGTTTCCGCAGGCGTCACCGGAGCCACCGGCAACCCTTCCAGCAGCCAGCGCAGCGTCTCCTGCTTGGCGGCGTTGCCGGTGGCCAGGAGGATTTGGGGGTGGTTTTGGTTTGTGTTGGTCATGTTGCCTGATGGCCGCTGCGGGCCGTTATTATAATGAAGCCGTCAATAGTGACAACAGCGATTAGAATGCCGCAAGCGAGGGTGAAATAACACAGAAGCAAAATGCGTCCGAGCCGTGGATTATTCTACCGGGGACCACCGTGGGAGGGGAAGTGGGCACTTTCAGCGTCGATTTCGTCATTTGGAACCGGGACCGCACCGAGTCCCGCTCGCTTAACGGACTGGTTGACACGGGAGCGTCATACACCTTGGTCCCCGAGTCAATCCTGGACGAGTTGGAGGCTGAGAGAGAAGAAGCGATGAACTTCCGGCTGGCGGATGGCTCTCTTCGGGAGCTTTTCATCGGGCGCGTCGATATGGACCTGCAAGGACGTACCAGAAACGTTTACGTGATATTCGGGACTGACGACAACAATGTCCTGCTGGGGGCGATGGCATTGGAAGCCTTCGCCCTGGCCGCCGACGCCAAGCACCGCCGGCTGATTCCGGCGGAGTTAACGTTGTAGCCTGAAAGATTGTCGTCTAGGCTGATGTTGGCTCAACGTTGGGTTGGCTATTGGCCGGGGTTGTAGGTGTCCGGCGGGACTGACCCGTGAAAAATGGAGTATTCGGATATTACGGTGTCCTCACCGTTAATTTTTCCCCAGACCAGAATCGAATAAACCCCGTCGCCGTGTTTGGTCAGAACCTGGTTTATGTTGGCTTGAACTGCAAAGGTTTCACCGCTGGCGATCCATCTCTGAGCAGTAATCCACGGGACGGTGATAGTGCGGCTCGGCGTGGATTTGCTCTTGTTGTATGCTTCCTGCCATAGACGGTGGGCTTCATCGTTCGATCTCGCGGGCGGTGCGTCGGCTGGAACGTCATAAGGGTTGGGGCAGGACTGCTTAGTCGTCGTGAATTGGTCTTCCGTCCAGTAGCTGCCGTCGGTCAACTGCTCCCGCAAACTTGCCACCGGGAAGCCGTTGTCATAACAATAGGTCCGGGCTACCTGTCCTCGGGTTAGCGGACGGGGCGGTGGGTCGTAGTAAATCTGAACGCCCAAGTCTCTCTTGCCGCCAAAGCGAACCCCGTTTTTGGTTTTCCCCGACAGGTTCAGGAAGCCGTCCGCGATAGTGGGCCGACGGTCGTACTCGACGTAATCACCTTCAAAGTGCTGGTACATCATTACGTTGAAACGGTCCCAACCGATGCCGATGTTAACCTTCTTGTGCTGAGGGTCGAGGATGTTGCGCCGGTGGCCCGGGCTGCCCATCCAACCGTCCATCGCTTCCCGGATTTCCTGCCGGATGCTGTCGATTGGGCGGTATCGTTCGGATGCTTTAATGCAGTAATCGCTGCCGCTTCCATTTTCCCCGTTTGATTGATACCCACCGGCCAGGCTGTAACGCATATAGGGCTTGAGGCCGTCGATTCCCCAATGGGCGGAAAAGCAGTTGGTTAATGCCGATTCCGTGTGCAGTTGGGCAGCGATGTTGTCTCCGAGAACGACAGGGTTTGACCCGGCCTTGGCGCGCTCAGCGTTGATTAGCTCCAGCATATACTCTTTTTCGTCGAGATGCCGAAGGTTCGGCAGCGGGCCGGTGGTTGGCCCCGGTGAGACTATCGTCATTGGTGTTGCTGCCGTAGTGGGAAATGAGCCAGCCTGAGACGTCGCGTTGAGCTGTTCGAGCATAGCGGCAGCTGCTTCTTTAGTGATTTTCCCGCTATCCATTAAGTAAAGAATCTGAGGAGCGGTCAACGTTGGCGAGGGAGTTGGTACCTGGGTTGGCGTCTGAGTTAGCATCGGTGCCAGTGCAGGCGTAGCTACCGGTGCGAACGTGGGTTCAGCAGTGGGAGACGTTACGGGTATGACGGCGGCGACCGGTGTTGCGGTTGGAACCGTCGAGTTGGTTGCCCCCTTGACCGTTTCCCTCGCATCCGAGACAACCTGTTGTACGATCTCAGTTGCCTGGCCCAAGGACTGCGGTTCTTGTGCAACCCACCACCACAAGCCCCCGGCTCCCAGGACCATGCCAAACAGGACCGCCGCCAGCCACTTGGCCATCCGCTTACCTCGCTAAGCCGCCCCGGCGCAGGTACAGGCCGGGGGGTGGTTGCCCCTCATGTAGTTCCGTTCATTTAGAGGCATTGATTCCCCCTACTCCGCATCCGGATGCGTCGTGATAAACTTCCCCGCCTGCGCCGGGTCAATGTGCGGCGCGCGCACTTCCACTCCGGCCTGCTCCTCTTGCAGCAGCACCGTTACACTGCTGTCCCGGTCGGCCCAGCCCCGGTTCATCGCTTGCAGCGAAATCTGCTCCGCCAGCGTGGTAATGGGCATGGGCACGTTGTACTCCTTGGCCAGCTCCGTCGCCAGGGTAATGTCCTTGTAGGCCAGATTCAGCGCAAAGCTGGCCGGTTCGAATGTTCCCCGGAACATCGTCCGCACCAGCCCCTCGTGCAGCACCCGCATCCGGCCCAGCGACCCGCGGCGCATACACTCCCACACCGCCTCCGGCTCCACGCCCGCCTTGACGCCCAGGGTCAGGCCCTCGGCGATGGCCTGCCGGACGCTGTGGCCAATCATGTTGTGGACCATCTTGCAGATGGACCCGGCGCCGATGCCCCCGGCGTAGAACACCTTGTCGCCGAAGGAGTCCAGGACGGGCTTGATTTGCTCGAAAATCTCCCGGTCGCCGCCCACCATCACCGCCAGGTTGCCGCTCTCCGCCCCCGACTTGCCGCCGCTGACCGGGGCGTCCAGGACATGGGCGCCCTTCTCCCGGAACTTGGGTTCCATTTCCCGGATGAGCGTCGGACGGCTGGAGGACAGGTCAACGTAGATGCTGCCGGAGCGGATACCCTCCAGGACGCCCTCCCGTCCCAGCGCGACGGCCTCCACCTCGCGGGGACCCGGCAGCGACGTAAAGGTAATATCGCTGGCCTGCGCCACCTCGGCGGGCGAACTGCCCAGCCGCGCCCCGCCCTCCAGCAGCGGAAGGGTCATCTCCTCGCGAATATCGAACACCACCATCGGGTATCCCGCCCGCTGAATGTTGGCCGACATCCCCCCGCCCATGTTCCCCAAGCCAATAAATCCTACCGTTTCCATGTGTTGCTCCTTTAGACCAAGGTTTGCGTTGTTATAACACATTCAGCCGGTTGAGCGGCGGGCGCACAAGCGTACCGCCCCCTATGAGTTGGGGAGCGTAGCGGCAGGGTTGGGGCTGAAGCCCGACTTGACTGTCTTACGAGGAGTTACCGGGGATGATGGATTAAGAGTTGGCCGGTGGTCCGAGACGGGTGGCGTTTTCGGCTAGGAGGGACCTATAAGAAGTCGGAAATCCGGCATTGCCACCGGATGATTCTATCTGGGCATGGGCCTCTTTCCAACGCTCCCAGGGTTCTCGGGTCTTTTCGGGCCTCCAGTAAACCTGCGGGTCAAACTGGTCTGAGATGCCCTGGCCCAACTCAATGCAATCGGATACCTTCAAATGTGCTTCTCCGGCCCCGATAAGTTGCTCGATGCACAGGTCTTGCAGTGTATCTCCGGTTTCCTCCACCCTTTTCGTGTGAAACACGGACAACTGGCGGTCGCTGGCCCTGAAAGCCCGTGGCGTTGGCTGTTGAAGTTCGTGGTCCCAATTGTCTACAGTGATAAATCGGCAAATCCAATCTTCCTTAGACACTTCCGACGGCGTCAAAAATTACCTCCGGGGTCAGGTCAGCGACGGTGGTTGCGGAAATGTCGCGGGCATACCGGCGCTCCCGCGTTACGGCGGCCCCGGTACTCCCGTCCCGTTCTATCTCGACGTACAGCCACACGTCATTCGGAAAAATCGTGGCTATGGACAGCATACCGTCATCTGATACGGTGGCGGAAACCGTGTCTGACTGTTGGCGAAGCCAGCGGACCAGCTTGTAGACGTCTTCCAGCGTTTGCGGGGACACCGGCTCCTCGTCAGGGTCCGTAGTTGCGTACCGGGAGAGCGGTTGCTCCAACAATCCGCTAATCCCGGATAGGGAATCCCCATCTAGGGAATCCGTCGGGCTTGGCGACTGACCGGCATCGGTAGTTCTTTGCATTTCTGCACTCCCACGGCGGGCGGGTTTGGTCAATATTACTACGGTCGGCGTCAGAGCAACAAGTTGCGGCTTAGCCCGCTACACCCCCACCGCCCTCACCCTGCGGTTGTTGCTGGCGACGACGGACAGCGTAACTGTTCAGATTTGAAGGGATCCGAGGGTTTAAAGGGCGAAAATCGGGGGCGAATCCCCGTTGCTGACACTCAGGCTGACGGCTATCAAACTGCTTTCGTCCAATTCGCCCCACCAAGTCTGAACAGTTACCGGACAGCGTCTTAGCGTGACCAACAGGCCCGGCCTTGGTATCATAAAGCGGGGTCGGGACATTTCCCGGCAGCTCCGCCGCATGGCATCTGCTGCGGAGTGACAAGGCAGAGCATCGCCCCGCTCCGGAATTAGTACAATACCGGCAAGGACCATACGGAAACTTGGAGGGTTGCGAAAATGGCGCGGCGTATCCCAACCAGAGGAACGTGTAATCTGTGCAGCCGGGACTTCGGCAAGGGCGCCATGACCCGGCATTTGCGGTCATGCCGGAACAAGACCGCCGGCGCGTCCGGCGGCCCTTCGTCGAAAAGCTTTCAGGTCATCGTTGAAGGACGCTACTACAAGGACTACTGGATGCACCTGGCAGTGCCGGTTGATGCTCCGCTGCAGGACCTGGACGACTTTCTCAGGGACACGTGGCTGGAGTGCTGCGGACATCTGAGTGCATTCGCCATCGGAGAAGTGGACTATTACTCTTACCCCGTGGAAACATTCGACCTGGATATGTCTCCCCAAATTGGCCGGCTTCTGGACGTTGGATCTCAGTTCGGGCACGAGTACGATTTCGGCACAATGACCGAGTTGTCGCTGAAAGTCGTTGCAGAGGACGATATACCGGGGGATGGCATCCGGGTACTGGCGCGGAACCTCCCTCCCGCCTTGGTCTGCGGCGCCTGCGGCGGGTCTGCCACGGCGGTGTCCGTCGAGTGGACCGACGAGGATGAGAGATTTCTGTGCGACGCCTGCGCCGCTAAAGGCGACTTTGACGAGGATATGCTGCTGCCCGTGGTCAACTCGCCGCGGGTTGGCGAATGTGCCTACACCGGATAACCCCGCCGGAAATTCCCAGGGACAATTGCAAGGCCCCGCGACCCCGTACATCCCGCAGCCCCCGAAGGTTTCCTTATAACAAGCGCCGCCCGACCTACCGCGCCTGGTAGTCCGGGGGGCGCTTCTCGACGAAGGAGCGGCTGGCTTCCTGGAAGTCCTCGCTCAGGTGCAGCTTCAGCGGCTGAATGTACATATCGGCGTCGGCCGCGGCCGGCACCCACGTCCGGCGGGTGAGCCGTACTCCCGCCCGCGATGCCAGCGGCGGGGCCTGCATCACCTTATGGGCCAACTCCTGGGCGACTTCCAGGTGGTTGCCGGGCGCAACCAGCCGGTTGATTAACCCCAGGCGGTACAGCTCGGCAGCGCCGATGGGTTCGCCGGTAATCAGCATCTCGGTGGCAACCTTCGACGGCATGAAGGCGCTGACCTTGGCCCACACCCGTCCGCCGGGCAGCCCGCGCTTGGTCTCGGTTATGCCGAACTGAGCATCTTCCGAAGCGACAATCAGGTCGCACTCGGCGGCGATGGCCATGCCCGCGCCCAGGGCGTAACCATGCACGGCGGCGATGACCGGCTTCCAGTTGATGGACCTTCCCAGGTGTCCCTCCGGGTTGTTGCCCCGGGCGCGGCGTGCCCGCTGCTGGGGGGTCATGCCGACGAACCGCTGCTTGATGTCGGCGCCGGCGCAGAAGCAGCGGCCGTTGCCGTGGATGATGCAGACCCACGCCTCTTCGTCGATGTCGAATTCCAGTAGAGCGTCGCCGATGTCCTGCTCAAACTGGTCGTTGACCGCGTTCAGCGCCTGCGGCCGGTTGAAGGTCAGATAGCCGATCCGGTCCCGCCGCTCGTAGGTCATCGTTTCATATTCCGTCATTGTCCTCTCCTATTTTGGATAATACGAAAATACGTTCCAAACTTGTCCGAAAAAGCGTTGACATGCTCAGAACGCCGGTTCTATACTTTTGTCATCAGGTCATAGAACATATTTTCGGAGTATTCAGCGATGGTAAGTGTTTTAACAGCGAACCCCACGGTCGACGCAGTGCCGGAGCTTTACCCCTACGAAGATACCGGATGCGAGGTGACCGACTCCTGCCTTAACTGCCCGCTGCCCCGGTGCAAGCACGACGACCCGGAGTGGTACCAGAAGAACCGCCGCCTGGCCAAGGACTGGAAGATGTACACCACCATTGAGACCGAGCGTTTGACGGCGGAAGAGGCGGCGGATAGGTTTTCGGTCACGGTCCGCACCGTCTTCCGGATTGTGAGCCGCTGCCGGGAAGCCATGCGCGACTCGGAAACCCACCGCGAAATGGCCCTCTTCGCCGCCTGACCGGGGGCAAGATACGGGGGACTCCCGGGGTAGATTACGCGGTGGCCCGGACCGACAAGTCCAGGGGCGTCGAATCGCGGGATTCCCCCAACCGATGGCCCGGAGTGGAAGGTTCCAGGAAGGTGATGGAGTCATAAAAGTCATCCAGGGCCACGAAAACACCGTTCTCCTCGGCCCATTGCCTCATCCTGAAGTTACAGGAATGAGCCCAGGAAAGGACTTCCACTCGCCAACCGCGTTGGTGCATCAGCTCTAGGGCGCTTTGGAAACCAATGCCTTCGAGATAACCGGCGCCGTCCCCGGTCAACAGAACTACGGTGCCGGGGTCGTCGGCACAAATCAGGGCGTCTTTCATCATCTCCAGTTGCAGCCGCTGGTCCGGTATCTCCTGTTCGCCCAAATCTGACCGGATCCGATTAAAAAGCGCAACCTGAACTCCCTGGTGCTCCATCCGGTTCCACAACTGCCGCAGTTCCGGCGGTACTGACCCGGCGGCAAGGGCCTTTCTCATCGGACGGTCGGCATGGGCCAGTCGTAGCATATTGTCAAAGTTAACCCGCACCCGGTAGCGCGCGTCGACGTGTTCGTTCCGTTCCTCAGCAATACGCTGGGCTTCAATAAAAATGTTGGAATTGTCCCAGTAGACGAATACTTCTTCCATTACCTTTTCTCAATCCCGGCCAGAACCGCCTAGCCCCGGGGCAGGCCCAGCCCCCGGCCGGCGATGATGTTCCTCTGCACCTCTGACGTCCCGGCCGCAATCTTGTGGGAGAAGGCAATCATCCAGTGCTCCTGCATCCGTCCCTTCAGCGGCGCCCATTTTTCGTCCCGGCCCAAAGAGCCGTACATCCCCAGAATTTCCAGGCAGGCGGCGGCGCTCTTCTGGAGAGTCTCGCTGCCGAACACCTTGCTGATGGACGCTTCCTTGTTTGGAACCTGCCCTTCTCCTTGGAGATAGGCCACGTTGTAGGCCATCAGTCGGGCAACCTCACATTCAATGTACCGCTCGGCCAGCAGGTTCCGCACCCACGGCGTCCGCAGCAGCGGCTTCCCGTCGCGGCTGTTCTCGGATGCGTACTGCCGGGTCTCGTCCAGCAGCCGCCGGGCAATTGCCGAGTAGTCAATACCGGAGCGTTCAAAGTCCAGCAGCGTCACCGCCACGTACCAACCCCGGTTTTCCTCGCCCACCACGTTGCGACGGGGCGCCCGCACATCGTCGAAAATGACCTGGTTGAATTCATGTCCGCCGGCCATGTTGATGACGGGCCGGACTTCAATTCCCGGCGTCTTCATGTCCACCAGAATGAAGCTGATTCCCCGGTGCTTGGGGGCTTCGGTGTCGGTGCGGGCCAGGCACATAATCCAGTCGGCCCGGTGCGCCAGCGTGGTCCAAATCTTCGAGCCGTTGATGATGTAATCGTCACCGTCCAGCACGGCGCGGGTGTTCAGAGAGGCCAGGTCCGAACCGGCTTCGGGTTCGCTGTAACCCTGGCACCACTGCACTTCCGCCCAGGCAATGGGCGGCAGATGGGTCTGCTTCTGCTCCTCGGAGCCGTGAATCATCAGCGTCGGTCCCAGCATCCGCACACCGAAAATGTCCCGCCCCGGCGCCCGCAGGTAGGCCAGTTCCTCGTTGTAAATGGCCGACCGCACCGGCGAGGCGTCCTGCCCGCCGTACTCGTTGGGCCAGTGCATCGTCAGCCAGCCCTTTTGCGCCAGCTTCCGGCGCATATCCTGGGTAAAATCCCAGTCCCATTCCTCGGGCCAGCGGCCGCCCCCCTCCCAATCGGTGGGAAGCTCCTGCTGCACGAACGCGCGCAGGTCCTGGCGGAAGGCATCATCTTCCGGGGTAAACTTGAACTCCACTCAAAGGCTCCTGTCTAATCGCTCCGTTGGTCCCAAGTCTATTCGTCCCGAGGCTCTTGTAAGGACTTCCTTATTGAGACAGTCCCCGGCTCAGCCGGACGGCGGGACTGGTTGGCGGGCAGGTTACGGCCCGACGGCGACGCAGGTAACGGTACGGACCACGCCGGCCACAGTGTGAATCTGCTCGGTCACCACATTGCCCACCACCGATATATCTTCGCCGTCAATCTGGGCGATAATGTCGTAAGGCCCCGTGACCACGTCAACAGAACCGATTCCTTCGAGTCCCCGCAGCGTGTTGGCGACGTCACGAGTTTTGCCGACGGCGGTTTCAACCAACAGGTAAGCTTTGGTAGCCATTATGCCTCCTTGGGCAAGCGTTGCATGGGAAATCAGGGTTTGTTGAGGACGGATAGCAGACCTTGGCCCGTGCCTCGTAGGGTTATCCGGGGGCGGGCCGACCAATGCTAATTCTACGGTTGCCCCTTTTCCCTGTCAATTAAGCGGCCGGCATGGCACAGGGCCTTTCGATTCTCGAAAAATCCCCTCTCCCTCTGGGAGAGGGCTAGGGTGAGGGCGTCCCGGCCAGGAGCAACCGTTGCTGATGCGCGGAGTTCGCCCTCACCCCCGGCCCATCTCCCGCGGGGAGAGGGGAGAATCGAAAGACCCTGAGGCATGGCATTCCCTGCTTGTGATGGTGTTCCCGTTAACCCGGCGCCCTTTTCGTCATTCCTGCGCAGGCAGGAATCCAGAGCATTCAAGGGTAGGCCAACGTTCCCTCGACAAGAACGTATGGATTCCCGCTTTCGCGGGAAAGACGAGTGTAGTGTCATCAAATGCCATTGCCCCACCCCTTTCGTGCATTGGCCGAAACCCCGAATGGCGTATAATTGGCCTCATGGGTCGCAGCATGGATTTACTGAAGCAGGGAATGGCCGAGCTGGGACTGTCCTGTAACGAAGGACAGGTTGAGCAGTTCGAGACCTATTTCCGGGAGCTTTCCGAAGGCAACCGGGTGGCTAACCTCACCGCCATCACGTCCTACGAGGACGTGCAGATCAAGCATTACCTGGACTCCATGACCCTGTGCCTGGCGGTGGGCGCGGACAAAATCCCCGGCAGCGCCGTCATGGACCTGGGGGCCGGGGCCGGGTTCCCCGGGCTGGCCGTCAAGATAGTATTCCCGACCATCGAACTGGCGCTGGCCGACTCGGTCCGCAAAAAGACCCGGTTCCTGGAGCGCGTGGTTGACGTTCTGGGGGTGACCGGCGTGTCCGTTCACACCGGACGCGCCGAAGAACTGGCCCGCCGCGCCGGCCTGCGCCAGTCCTTCGACCTTACCCTGGCGCGGGGGGTGGCGAGGATGCCCACGCTGCTGGAATACGCGCTCCCCTTCTGCCGGCCCGGCGGCAAGGTGGTCGCGTGGAAACACGACGGCATTGACGACGAACTGGCGGCAGCGGCGAAGGTCTCCCCCATGCTGGGCGGCGCCCCGCCGACGGTGCATCCGGTGGAGATAACGGGCCTCACCGACCGCCGCATCCTCGTGGTGGTGGACAAAGTGGCCGCCACTCCCGTGGAGTTCCCCCGCCGCACCGGCATCCCCGCCAAGCAGCCCCTCACCGGACGGTGGGCTTGACCTTTCCGTCCGGGCACAGCCCAACCCCGTTTGTCCCGGGAGTCTCGAACAGGGTCTTTTAATTCTCCCCTCTCCCCGCGGGAGAGGGGCCGGGGGTGAGGGCGACCCGCGCATCGGCAGCGGTTTCACTTGGCCGGAATGCCCTCACCCTCACCCTCTCCCTCTGGGAGAGGGGGGTTTTTCGAGAATCGAAAGACCCCGGGGCAAAACCCGGTTTGCGCCCCAAACGGCCCCGCCTGTATTATCATTGCGGTGGCAAAATGTCCGGACAGCCCGGACATCCGGGTGCCCGGAACGTCGTCCCGCGCTAACAAGAAACCCCACCCACAGGAGGCCCTTGAATGTCCGTAATGGTCACTGGCGGCACCGGCTTTATCGGCAACCGCATCATCCGCAAGCTGGTCGAGCGCGGCGAGGAAGTCGTCTGCTTCGACCTGGCTCCACCCCGGGCCAACCTGGAGCCTTACCTGGACCGCATCAGCGTCTACCGGGGCGACGTGACCCAGGTTCCCCAACTGCTGGAAGCCTGCCACACCCACGGCGTCCACAAGATTATCCACATGGCCGCGCTGCTGCCCCCCGACACCGAAGACCGCCCCCACCTGGGGATGCTGGTCAACATTCAGGGGACCAACAACGTCTTCGAAGTGGCCCGCTGGACCGGCATTCAACGGGTGGTCTACGCCAGTTCCATTGCCGTCTACGGGGTGCAGGATACCTTCGGAGACCGTCCTATCAATGAGGAAGACCTGGCCGCCCCAATAAATATGTACGGCATGACCAAGGCGGCCAACGACTTCGCCGCGGGCAAGTACCGGGACAACTACGGGCTGGACATCCGGGGCATCCGCATCTGCACCGTCTTCGGCCACGGGCGGGTCACCGGCATGACCGGAATGATTGGTGGGCTGATGGTGTCCCTGCCGGCGATTGGCCGGCCGGTGTCCATGTCCTTCGACCCGCAGGAAGCCTCGCCCATGATTCACGCCGAAGACGCCGCCGAGCTTTTCGTCGAGGCCACGCTGAGCGATGGGCTGAACCACAACGTCTACATCAGCGGCGGGCATCTGGCCACCATTCAGGACATGGCCGACGCGGTGCGGGAGTTCATCCCCGACGCCCAAATCACCACCGGCGACCGCCCGGTGCCTCACGTTTACCGGGTGGACAACAGCCGGATGCTGGCCGACGTCGGCTACGAAATGCCGCCGCTGCGGGTCCGCGTCCTTGAGCACATCAACGACGCCCGCCGGGAAGCCGGCCTGCCGGAAATAAGCGGGTAGCCGCCAAAGCCGATGGCCGCAGGAGATGAACGATGCCCAAGACGGTGAATGCCAGATTCGCTAATGGAGTGCTGATACCATTGGAGCCGCTTGATTTTGAAGAAGGCGCTGTGGTCGTGTTGAGCATCGAAACAGTCCCGCCCAAGCCGGACCGGTCCGGGAATGCTCTCCCCGTTGTTCCAAACGAGGGTGATTTTCTTCCTGACACCGACCCGAAAAGACTCAAGAATCTCCTCCACGAGCAGGAGGTTGAGGGCTACTTGAGGAAAAGAGACGAATGATTGTCCCGGACATCAACCTGCTGGTTTATGCTCACGACGGTGGAGTGATCCAACATGATGATGCCCGGCGTTGGTGGGAAGGATTGCTCAACGGAGTGGAGGCAGTTGGCTTGCCCTGGGTCGTATCGACCGGATTCATAAGATTGATGACCAATCCCAGAGCAGTGAGTATGTCGTTATCGCCCGTGGAAGCCGCCGGTTACGTGAGAGATTGGTTCGAGCTCGCCCACATCATACCACTCAATCCCGGCGCCGCTCATTTGGAGCATTTCCGTCGCAATCTTGCCGTCACCGGCAGCGGAACAAACTTGGTGGCCGACGCACACATCGCCGCGTTGGCAATAGAGTATGACGCGGAAGTACATTCCAACGATTCGGATTTCGACCGGTTCCCCGGCCTCCGTTGGCGCAACCCCCTGCCGTGACTGGTGGCTTCCCTAGAACGGCTGTTGGATGGACACCCTCCAGCCCCACGGCAAATTCGGCTTCACCAAACACCTGCACGCCATCATCAACGAAGCCACAAGGTCACGTCGAAGTCATCGGAACGCTTCCCGTTTGGAGTATAATGGCAAAGTCAGCCGGGAAATCGAACCATCCGGGATTCCAGCCAAAGGCAGAACCGAATCGTTAGGGGGTAGTCATGAGCGTAGCCATCGGATACGTCCCGGGAGCTTTCGGGCAGGGTGGAGACAACCCCGGTTTCCTCAAAGAGTTGGTCGAGCTTGGCGACCGCTACGGCTACGATTCCATCTGGCTCAGCGACCGCATCGTCAGCGACCGGTTCAGCCTGGAGCCGATGATTGCCCTGTCCATGGTGGCGGCCTACTCCGACCGGATGAAGTTCGGCACCAGCGTCCTGGCCCTTCCGCTGCGGAACCCGGTGGTGCTGGCCAAGCAGGTGGCCACGCTGGACTATCTCTCCCAGGGCCGCTTCTTCCCCGCCGTCGGCCTGGGACAGGAAGACCCGGAGGAGTACGAGGCTTGCGGCGTCCCCAAGGGCGACCGCGCCCAGCGCACCGACGAGGCCATAACCCTGATGCGCCGGTTGTGGGAAGAGGACAAGGTTACCCACGAAGGCAAATTCTTCACCTGCCACGACGTTAGCATCACCCCCAAGCCCTTCTTCCAGCCCTCGCCGCCGGTATGGATTGGCGGCCGCAGTCCCGCCGCCGCCCGTCGGGTGGGGCGCGTCGGCGACGGCTGGCTGGTTTCCAGCGCCACCCCGCAAGAGGTCAGCGTGGGACGCGACATCGTTTTCGACACCGCCGCCCAATGCAACCGGGAAATCGAAGAAGACCACGTCGGGGTCCTGATGGGCTACTACATTTCCGGCGGCTACGAACAGGCGGCGGCCAAGGCCCACCAGTTTGTGACGCGCCACCGGCCCGACGCCCACTTCACCGAGTTCACCGCCGTGGGAACCACCCAACAGGTGGGCGAGCTAATCCAGCAGTACATCGACGCCGGCGCCTCCAAGTTCGCCGTCCGCCCCCTGTGCGCCGGCGAAGAGTCCATCGAGCAGTTGGAGATTATGGGCCAGGAAGTCCTCCCCGCCTTCCACCGATAGACGGGCCGCGGATAACCCGGCCCCCGTCATCCCTATGAAAACACGCCGGGCAGGACTTCTTTCATGGCCCTGGTACAGCCATCCCGGGGCCTTTTCGTTCTCCCCTCTCCCCGCGGGAGAGGGGCCGGGGGTGAGGGGGAATCCCGCGCAGGCAGGGACGACAAGGCTGGCAACACTCCAAGCCTCTGTCCGCCGGCCCAACCGGGTATAATTCCGGCAAATCCACGTTTCCCCGTTTTTGTGAAGAATCGCCTTGACTTCTGACTCCGAGGCTTCATCCCTGCTCGACCGGCTGCGCGGCGCAGTCCCGCCTGCCCTTCACTACCCCAAGTTTCGCGCCTTCTGGTTCGGTATGCTCGGCTCGGTTGCGGGCTACCAGATTCTCCAGTTCGGCCAGCTTTGGCTCATGTACCAGATTACCGGCTCCGCCCTGTCCCTGGGCTGGGTCGGACTGGCCAACGCCGTCCCCGGCATAGTCCTCAACCTGTTCGGCGGAGTCTACGCCGACCGGCTGGACCAGCGCCGCCTCATCATCGTGGCGCAGCTGGTCACCTCCGCCCTGGTCTTCCTCCTGGCAACCCTGACCCTGATGGACCTGGTGCGCCAGTGGCACATCCTGGCCATCGCCTTTTCCGTTGGCGCGGTTGAGGCATTCAACCAACCGGCCCGACAGTCGCTGTACCCCCACCTCATCGAACGCCGGGTCCTGGTCAGCGCCATCGCCCTCAACTCCTCCGTCTGGCAGGGCACCCGCATCGTGGCCCCCGCGCTGGCCGGAGCAACCATCGCCTTGGTTGGCACCGCCGCCGCATTCTATCTCGCCGGCATAGGCTCGGTGGTAATGGCCCTGGTCCTCTTCTTCCTCAAGGTGCCGCCCATTTCCCGGGACAGCCGGGCCAGCGCCGCCCGGAATATGTGGGAAGGCATGAGCTTCATCTGGCAGAACCCGATCTTTGCCTTCCTTATCGGAATGACCTTCGTCAACAGCTTCTTCGGCATGAGTTACATGATAATGATGCCCGTTTTCGCCGTGGACATCCTCAAGGTGGGCGCCGAAGGCCAGGGGTTGATGGTCAGCGTCAGCGGCATTGCGGCCCTGGCAACGTCCCTGTGGTTTGGCTCCCGCAGCCGGGTGTACCACCAGGGATTCCTGATGATTGGCGGCGCGGTGCTGTTCGGGGCTTTGATCGCCGCCTTTGCCCTAACCGCCCGCTACGTGGGTTCCTTCCCGTTGGCCTTGGGCATCCTGTTTTTCATCGGGTTCGCCAACTCCACCTACATGATTAACGTCCAGGGACTGCTCCACAGCCTGGTGCCCGACCAGATGCGGGGCCGGGTCATGGGCTTCTTCGGCATGACCTGGAGCGTCATGCCCCTGGGCGGACTGCAAGCCGGCGCCCTGGCCGGCATCGTCACCGCGTCCTTCGCCGTGGCGATTGGAGGGCTGGCGGTGGCCGCCTTCGCCATTGGTCCTGCCCTGCTCAACCCCCGCGTCCGCAACGTCGACGCCCTGCTGACCCAGCGCAACGCCGAGCTGGCCGAACAAGCCGGCCCCCGGTAAATCCGCCCTCACCCCAGCCCTCTCCCAAAGGGAGAGGGAGAATTGAAAATAGCGTCTCCCCTCTCCCCGCGGGAGAGGGGCCGGGGGTGAGGGCCGTCCCCGGCCCCGAGGTCGTCCCCCCGGTAGCCTGTCCGGGCATAATCTTGTATCATAACCGGAACGCGGCCCTTCTCCGGCCCCATCACCATCCCGACGGGAGGGAAACAATGATTACTAAAGTTGGCAGCCTCTTCGCAGGAAACGTGGACCTGGACAACATCGGCCTGGCGGGAACGCCGGCCAACGAGCGCTGGCTCCCCGACGGCCAACTGGCGTCGGTGTTCGACAAGTGCGAGGCAATATGCGAGGTCATGGACCGGCGGGGTTACAGCACCTTCTGGTCTGCGGAGCACCACTTCCAGCGCGAAGGCTACGAGTGCATCCCCAACCTGCTGATGCTCTACGTCCACCTGGCCCACCTGACCAGGCAGCTCAGCTTCGGCTGCGGCTTCAACATCAACCCCATGTGGCACCCCCTGCGGCTGGCCGAAGACTACGCCACCGCCGACATCCTCACCAACGGACGGGTAAGGTTCGGCGTGGGCCGCGGCTACCACTCCCGGGAAGTCGAGACCTTCGGCAATCCCATCATCGATCAGGATGCCAACCGGGAACTGTTCGAGGAGCAGGTGGAGGTAATCTTCAAGGCTTTCAACGAACGCTCCTTCTCCCACCACGGCAAGCGCTACGACATCCCGCCCAACGTCCCCTACCGGGGCTACGACCTGAAGGAAATTACCCTGGTCCCCCGGCCCAAGACATTGCCGGTCGAGTCCTGGCAGCCCATCGTCAGCGCCAGCGGCCGCGCCCTGGACTTCATGGCCCGCAACGGCATCAAGGGCATGATTGGCGGCGGCGCGGCCACCGGCGGCGCCAGCGATGACGTGGTCAAGCGTTGGCAGGAAGCGCTGGCCAGGCACGGCAAGGAGACCGAGTTGGGCGGCGACCTAATCATCAGCTACTCGGTCCAGATTGCCGACACCGAGCAGAAAGCCATCGACGAAGCGCGGGACTGGGTGGGCGAGCGCATCAAGATGTTCGGCCCGCTGGGGTTCGTCCCCGGCCTGACCGCCGAGCAGTTGGACGCCCTGACCGACCCACGGCGCGCCCCGTCGGCGGGACTGCCCACCATCGAGCAGGGCGTGGCCAGCGGCTCCTGGTTCGTCGGGCCTCCCGAAGGCATCATCGAGAAAATTCAGGAAGTCCAGGACCGCTACCCCGGCCTGGAAGAGATCAACATCGGCGTCACCAACATGGGAATGCCCCTCCAGGCCACCCTGGAGCAACTGGAATGGTTCGGCGAGGCGGTCCTGCCCAAATTCACCGCCCAGCAGCGGGTAGCCACCCCCGCCGACTAGCGAGTCCGGCGGTTGCGATAATTTTGTGAGTGCTATGCAAACTCCAACATACCGGATCGCGAGCAGAGAGTTGCTGAACCAAGCAACCGAAGAATGGGGTAAAGGCGACCTCAGGCAGGCATCGGAAAAGGGCTGGGGCGCGGCGGCCCAGATGGTGAAAGCCGTGGCCGCCAACCGCGGCTGGGACCACAACGGCCATTTTCTGCTGCGCCGGGTTGTGGACCGGTTGGTACAAGAAACCGGCGACAGTCAGTTGTTCACCTGGTTCGGCGTTGCGTCCCATTTGCACATGAATTTCTACGAGAACTGGTCGTCAGGCCAGGAAGTCGAGTCCGGGCTTCACGACGTGGAGTTGTTCCTGGACAAGCTGGAGCCGCTGCTGCACTAAGCTGCGGAAATCCACGGTAAGCACCGCAAATTAAAATATCCTCTTCCGGCACAGGAAACTTGACCGTATGGCAGCAGTAACCCCCAACAGCGTTGAGATGGACCCCCAGGCTTTGCAGGAAGTCGAGCGGCTGTTCAATGAGCAGCTCGCCCGGAACCTCCATCCCGGCGCAGCATTGGCGGTCTACCGGCACGGAAAGCTGGTCCTGGACCTCTACGGCGGACTGGCCGACCGGGAATCGGGCAAGCCGGTGGACCGCGGCACCATGTTCATCCTCTACTCGTCCACCAAACCCCTGGCCGCCGTCTGCCTGCACCTGCTCTGGCAGCGGGGACGGCTCCGGTGGGATGACCCAGTGGCCGGCTTCTGGCCCGAGTTCGCCAAGAACGGCAAGGAAGGCGTCACCATTCGCCACGTCCTCACCCACCAGTCCGGCTTCCCCGAAACGCCCTGGTCCCTCACCTGGAACAAGTGGAAGGACTGGGATTTCGTGGTCGAGACCATGCAGAACATCGTCCCGGAGTACGCCCCCGGCGAGGTCATGGCCTACCACCCCCGCAACTTCGGCTGGGTCATCGGCGAGTTGGTGCGCCGCATCGACGGCCGCCCCTTCAACCACTTCCTGCGGGATGAAGTCACCACCCCCCTGGGCATGAACGACGCCTACGTGGGCCTGCCCCCGGAGCTGGAGTCCCGGGTATCCCGCGTCCACGCTATGGAAGACTGCGACCGCCCGGTGTCCATCCCCGCCTACAACGAACCCGCCGTCCACCAGGCCGTGCATCCGGCCGGCGGCGGCATCACCACCGCCCGCGACCTGGCCCGCTTCTACGCCATGCTGTGCAGCAACGGAGAGTTGGACGGCGCCCGCATCCTCACCCCGGAAACCGTCGCCGAAGTCACCGCCCTGCAAATAGAAGGACTGGACCTCTCCCTGGGACAGCGCAAGGCCCGCTCCCTAGGACTGGTCATCGACGACCCCCGCATGGGCGTCGGCTCCTCTGACGACGACTCCGAAGGATACTCCCCCTCCGGCGACTGCCCCACCTTCGGCCACGGCGGACAGGCCACCTCCGTAGGATGGGCCGACCCCTGCCTCGGGCTCGCCGTCGCCTACATCACCAACGGCGCCCGCTCCGAAGACACCAACGTCCCCCGCCTGGCCGAGATTTCCCGCGCGGTGCGGGGGGCGTGCCGGTAATTCAGGGCGGATTTGGCCCCGAAGGGAGGTCTAACCGTGGACACTTTTCTGGTGCAAGTTAGCGCTAACCTTGGGTACGCAAACATCACGAACAACCGGCGCTACGAAAACGAAATGTGGGAAGGGAAAAGAAGAAATCGGGACCACGGCGACGTCAAACCCGGAGACAAACTACTCGTTTATTGTACCGGGAGCATACCCGAGCATGGGATGTCCCTCGCGTTTTCTGTGGGCGTGAAAGACGTAACCAACCACAATATCACGTTCCATCTCGATGAACCCTACTGGTTCCCATCACCGTTGGGCCGCTCAGCCATCTACAGCCTCGTGGCGGAAGGTAAGCTGCCAGACATTTTCCGACGATGTGGCAGCCAAGGGTTCAACATTACCAAACTCGAACCCTTAGACGCCCAGAAGGTTTTGGAATTTGTCGAAGCACAGCGGCCTTCAGACCAGCCTCTCGGAACAGATGTGCCAGGATCACCCGCCGACCGACTGATTGAGATTCATCTTGAACAGTGGCTGGTTGACCATTGGGAGCAGGTGGATTTCGGAGCCCCGCTCAAAATCTACGAAGAGGATGGTGAATCTGTCGGGCAACAGTACGACACTCAAACTGTTGGCCGAATCGACCTGCTTTGTGAGGATACGGCCAGTGGTGCGCTCGTAGTCATTGAATTGAAGAGGGGACAGCAATCTGATGTTGTTGTTGGGCAGTTAGCGCGCTACATGGGATGGGTAAAGGAACACCTTGCCGATGGGCGGGCCGTCGAGGGAATTGTGCTCACCCCCTCGTATGATGAACGATTACGATACGCCATCAAAGCAGTGCCAGGCAGCCGTGTGCTAAGGTATGAGACCCGCTTCGACATCTTCCCGCAAGCCTTTTAGACCCCCGCCAGCCGCTCCGCGTCCCGGATATACTCCTCCGTCCCCGTAATTACCCGCAGCGTGTCCTCCAAGGGTTCGCACCGGTTCGAGTAGAAGCAATCGCCGTGCAGGTGCATCTGCCGGGAGTAGTACCGTCCCCGCAACGACTCAGCGGATCGGTCGGCATGGATCAGGTTCCTCAACTCCTGGGATGTCTCCCGGCTGGTCTCCGGCTCCTGACCGGTGCGGGCGAGAATCAGGGCGTCCGTGGCGCGCTTGGTGGCGCACCATGCCTTCTCCGCCGCATCCCGCACGTCCCCCGCCTCGAACATCGCTATGGCCTGATCGTAGAGCTGCTGCGCGTCGTCAAAAATTTCCTGTACGCTGGCCGCTAGAGTCATGCCCCTGCCATCCCTCGTGAAATGTCACCCATTCATCTTATCCTAATAAATTCGGGGGTTTGGGGGATGAATCCCCCAACGTGCCCCGCCCCCCTAATCAAACATAATCACGCTCCGCGCCACATTCCCCGCCTTCATATCCGCAAACGCCTCGTTCAGCTGCTCCAGCTTCATGTGCTGCGACACCAACTCATCCAGCTTCAGCCGCCCCTGCCGGTAGAACTCGATGTAGCGGGGCATATCGGTGCGGAAGCGGTTCGACCCCATGCTGCTGCCCTGAATCTTGCGCTCCCGGCGCAGGAAGGAGCCGGCGTCAATTTCAATCTTGGTGCCTTCGGGAATCATGCCGATGATGGTGGCGGTGCCGCCGTCCCGCAGCATCTGGTAGCACTGCTCGGCGGTGGTCTTGAGGCCGATGGCCTCGAAGGAATAGTCCACGCCGCCGTCGGTCAGGTCCCGCACCTTTTCCACCACGTCGCCGCCCGAAGCGTCAATGACGTGGGTGGCGCCGAACTGGGATGCCATGCTCAGCTTGGTCTCCACCGTGTCGATGGCGATGATGCGCAGCGCCCCGGCCAGGGCCGCGCCCTGGACGCAGTTTAGTCCCACGCCGCCGCAGCCGACGACGGCGACGGTGCTGCCCGGCTCCACCCTGGCCGTGTTCAGGGCCGCGCCCAGCCCGGTGGTTGCGCCGCAGCCGATGAGGGCCAGCCGGTCAAAGGGAACGTCGTTGTCAACCTTGACCACCGCGTTTTCGTGGACCAGCATCATCTCGGCGTAGGAACCCAACTGCGCCATCTGGGTGACGGCTTCCCCTCGCTGGCTCAGCCGGGGCGGTTCGCTGCGGCTTCGTATCACATCGGTCTTGGTACACAGGTGGGGGTCGCCCCGCAGGCAGAACTCGCAGTGGCCGCAGAAAACGGACAGGCACATTATCACGGTGTCGCCGGCCTTGACGTAGGTAACCTGGTCCCCGACGGCCTCAATTGTCCCCGCCGCCTCGTGTCCCAGCACGGCGGGCTTGGGGATGTTGTAGCTCCCCTCGACGTAGTGCAGATCGCTGTGGCAGACTCCGCTGGCCCGGGTCTGAACCAGGACTTCATGCGGCCCCGGATTGTCCACCTCGACTTCTTCCACTTCCAGCGGAACATTGATCTCACGCAGCACCTGAGCCTTCATAAAGTACCTCCCTTTGCCGACAGCCAACTCCGTGGCATTCCCCAAGAGTTGGGCGCTGATTAGTTGGATATTGATTTCGGCCCGACTCTAGCATTGGCCGCCCGGGCCGTCAACCGGGGCCAACTTCGGCAACTGTTTCAGACTAAGGGTTTCCTGATTGTCCCTGCTGACACTTGCCTCTTGCCATTCCCGGTAACGCTGCCCTACCATAATCATCAATCATCCTGAGTCGGCCCCCGCGCCAGGGTCTTTCGATTCTCCCCTCTCCCCGCGGGAGAGGGGCCGGGGGTGAGGGCGAACCCCGCATATCAGCAGCGGTGGCTCTTGACCGGGACGCCCTCACCTTTACCCTTTCCCAAAGGGAGAAGGGATGTCTCGAGAATCGAAAGACCCTGGCCCCCCGCGCCGGAATTGTCGGCCCCGGATTTAGCGGAAAGACCAGCGCGACAAAGTGCGTCAAAACCGGCACACAAATGGCACAAAAGTGGAACACGATAACACAAAAATACGCCCAAACCCGCCGTCAGGGCGCCGCCGCCAAGCGTAAATGCCACAAAATGCCACATTTTCCATTTTTTGCGCTTAACTGCCTCCCGTGGCTCGAATCCCTCAGTCTGAACAGTTGTCAACTTCGTCTTTCCTGTGAAGGCAGGAATCCAGAGTGTTTCGAGCAGGACACCGTTCCCAAGGCAAGAATTTGTGGATTCCTGCCTTCGCAGGAAAGACGGGGACTCCTTCATTCTTCCTATTACGATGCAGCCGAAATATCGAATCCCATGCAATCCAACAACGGTTTGATTCAAGATTCTCCGTACCAGGCATATAACGTTGATGAATTGCCATAATATCCGCCGAATTACGCCGCTCCGGGCAGTTGACAACCTACCCCGCCAATGTTAGCATCCGGCAGGTTTTTACAAGGCTGTCTCTACCTTTATCTCAACCACAAGAACAGGAGGAAGAATGCACAGGCCCCGTCGAATCAACCCCTTGAGTTTACCCGCAATGCTGGTCCTGTTGACCCTGGTGACAGTCTTGGCAGTGGCTTGCGGTTCGGCCGCCAAGTCCGAGCCTGAACCCGCCGATTCCGGAGCGAGCTCCGCTCCTGCATCCGCACCGGCCGCTCAGGCCGAACCAGCCCAACCCAGCTCCGGCAGTATGCAGTCTGACAGTGCCGGCGTCAGCCCCACTGCCGTCCCCCAAGGCCGTCGCTGACACCGGAACCATGGAGGCCCGCCGCGACAGCCTGACCCTCCTCACCGCCTCTTACGGCAACGAGATTTTCAACTCCAGGTACATCTCCAGCGACAAGGGTATGTGGTGGTACCCCATGCAGGAGCGGGCCATTAACGCCGACAAAAACCTGCAGCTGACCGACAAGGGCATCGTGGTCAAGTGGGAGCTTACCGACGACAACCTGGGTTGGGAGTACACCATCCGCGATGACGCGATGTTCCACGACGGCTCTCCCGTCACCGCCGAGGACCTTGCTTTCAGCATGCAGTGGGCCATCCACGAGAACGCTGTCTCCCGCGTCCGCCAGCGCCTGGTCCAGATCATCGACCAGCCCGCCCACGTAACCGGCGACAACACCGTCAAGATCACCTTCACCCAGGCCTACGGCGCGCTGCCCGTCTTCATGTCCGAGACCGTGGCCAGCGGCGGTTCCGCCGGAATCGTTCACAAGGCCGGCTCCATTGACCTCGCCGACGTTGATCAGCAGGGCGCCGCGGAATACGAGGCCAACCCCAACCCCGCTGCCGCTGGTCCCTTCAACATGATCGAGCACCTGCGCGGCGAGAAGATCACCTTCGAAGTCTGGGACGACCACTTCCGCGCTGACCGCTCCTACGCCTTCGACACCCTGGTCCTCGAGCTGGTAGCCGAGCAGTCCACCCAGATGGCCGCCCTCCAGGCCGGCAACGCCGACATCATCCCCGCCGACCTCACCGTTCTGGACCAGATCCTGGACACCGGCGCCCGGATCGTATACAGCCCTGAGTCGACCCTCATCTGGATTAACGCCAACAGTTGCAGCGTTGAACAGCCCGAGCAGCCTGGCGGCGCCGGTTTCGGCAAAGACCTCAAGGACCGTGACCTGATGTGCTCCGACGAGCGCGTCCGCTACGCCCTGGACTACGCCATCGACAAGACCGTCATCCAGGCCTTCTTCGGCGGCCCCGAGGTCTTCGAAATCAAGGGCACCGCTGCCGTGTCCCCCTCCGGCCTCGGTTACAGCGATCAGCCGGTTGATGGTCTTCCCAATGGACTGGACCCCTTCCCCTACGACGGGGCCAAGGCCCGCTCCCTGCTGACCGAGGCCGGTTGGGCCAACCCCGACAACCCCGGCGGCAAGCCCTTCAACTACGGCGAAGAGTTCAACGTCTGGACCTGGCCTGCCGGAGCCACCGCTCCCCGCATCGTCGAGATGGCCGAGCTGGTCTGCTCCATGTGGGAGAAGGAACTCGGCTTCGAGTGCAAGGTCAACGTCGGTGAGGAAGTGTCCATTAAGAAAAAGCAGTACGACGGCACCATCCCCGGTCAGTACCTCGTCCGCTCCAATGAGCACGACTACGACGTTGGCTCCAAGTACAAGGGCCGCTTCGGCAGTCCCGAAGGCTCGTACATCTCCTACGACTCCCACCTGCAGACCGTCATTGACGATGGTCTCGCCGTCGTCGACCCGGCCATGAAGGCCGCGGCCTACAACAAGATGCACAACGCCGTCCACACCGCGCACTACGACTTCGCTCCCGGCTACCTGCACGCCCCCTACGGAGTCGCTCAGCACATCACCAACTGGGAACCCTGGCCTATCAAGGTGCATCCCACCGCCCTCTGGACCATTGAGTTCGCCCCCAACTAGGCGGCCCTCGTCCGTCTGAAGGCGCCCAAAAGGGGGAGGCTCGGTATGAGCCTCCCCCCTTCATTCCGTCCATCCCCAAGCCCTCAAAGGACACCCCCACATAAAGGGGGTTTGGGGGATGTATCCCCCAACGTACCCCGGCCCCAGGTCCCTTTCATGCTCCCCTCTCCCCGCGGGAGAGGGGCCGGGGGTGAGGGCGAACCCCGCGCATCGGTAACGGTTGCTCTTGGAAGGAACACCCTCACCCCTGTCCCCAACCTTGCGCCCGTCCCGCCTCTTGGATAGAATACCCCTTGTCCCAGACTGCCCGCCCACACCCTCTCCCCGCCCTGCCAAGGAGGACTCATGCCAGATAACACCCTAACCGTCGGCAACGTCTCCATCACTTCCCTTTCCGACGGGTTGTTGGAGTTCGACCTCTGCAACTTCTTCCCGTCGGTGCCGGAAAACGACTGGCAGCCCTACCGGGACCACCTCAGCCCCGAGGGCAAGGTCAGCTTCAACCTGGCCGCCTTCCTGATTCGCTCCGAGGGCAAGAACATCCTGGTGGACACCGGCCTGGGGCCAAAACCCGCCGACGCCCCGGAGACGCCCTGGGGTGAGTTGATGAACGACTTCCAGTCCCACGGCGTCCGTCCCGAGGACATCGACGCGGTGGTTATGACCCACCTGCATCGCGACCACGTCGGCTGGAACCTTCAATCCAGCGGCGGCCGCTACGTCCCAACCTTCCCCAACGCCCGCTACTGGCTCAGCCGCGCCGATTGGGAAGCCTGCCACGACCCGGCGCTAATCGAAGCCCGGTTTCCCAACGCCCCTACCTGCGTCTGGCCCCTGGAAGACCTGGGCCTCATCGAGTTCATGGAAGGCGAATGCCAGATAACCGGCGAGCTGACCACCCTGCCTTCTCCGGGTCACACGCCGGGTCACATGAGCATCGTCATTCGCTCCCAGGGAGAGTCGGCTCTGGTGCTGGGCGACGTGCTGCACAACACCGCCCAGGTCCACGAATTGGAATGGGCGTCCCGCGCCGACATTGACCAGGACGTGGCCCGCGCCACCCGCCGCGCCCTGGTGGACCGCATGGAGCAGGAGGGTATGCCCGTGGCCGCCGTCCACCTGCCCGCCCCCGGTTTCGGCAAAATAGTCCGGCTGGAAGGACGCCGCTACTGGCAGGCCCTGTGACCGCCCCCACCACGCAGCGAGGATAATCCATGAAATTCGGCCTTTTCCATTCGGTCCAGCTTCCCGACCCTGCCCGCGAGGGCGAGTATTACCGGGAGGCGTTGGACCAGGTGTTGTGGGCGGAGCAGTTGGGCTACGACTCGGTATGGTTCACCGAGCACCACTTCTCCCGCCACGGCATCGTTTCCGCCCCCTTCTCGGTGCTCTCCTACCTGGCCGCCAAGACCAGCGTCATCCGGCTGGGCACCGCGGTCACCGTGCTGCCCTTCCACAATCCGGTGCAAATCGCCGAGGAAGCCGCCACCGTTGACCTGCTCAGCAATGGCCGGCTCGACCTGGGCGTAGGCCGGGGCTACCAGTGGGGCGAGTACCACAAGCTGAACATCGCCATGGACGAGGCCGACCGCCGCTTCCACGAGGCCCTGGATGTTCTGACCCAGGGCTGGACCGCGCGCGAACCCTTTGACCACCAGGGCGAGTTCTGGACCTTCAACGACATGACGGTGCATCCCCGGCCGGTTCAGCAGCCCCACCCGCCCCTGTGGGTTGCGGCTTCCAGCCAGCCCAGCATCGACCGCATCGCCGCCCACGGCTGGAATCTGCTGGTCGGGCAGGGCGAGAGCTTCTCCCGTGTCGGCAGCCAGTTGGATTACTTCCGCGCCGCCGTCGGCGAGGCCGGGGGCGACGGTGAGACCGCGCCGGGGCGGGTGACGGTGGCCCGGGCCATGTACACCGCCCCCAAGCCGGAGCAAGTCTTCAGCGACGCCCGCGTCCCCTTCATGTGGTTCAAGGAAACCGGCAACGAGGTCAGCGCCCCCCCGGAACGGCGGGGTGAGCTTCTCCCCGACAACTTCGCCGAATACCGACGCCGCTTCTCCGCCGACTCTTCGGTGGACTTCCAGGAAATGACCGATAACGTCATCCTTTTCGGCGCCCCGGACCAGGTATCCCAGAAGCTGGAAGGACTGCGACAATCGGGCGTGGAAAAGCTGATCCTGTTCGTCAACTACGGCGGCATCGAGCACCGCAAGGTCCTCGATTCGCTGGAGCTTTTCGCCAAAGAGGTCATGCCCGCCTTTGCCGATTAAGCGAACGGAACCGCGCGCAACCGTCGGCAGCAGCTTCAGAATGGAAAGCAAGGTATCTATGTCCGAACCGGATTTGAGCCAGCAATATACCCAGCCCACGGACCCGCCTTGGCCTGACCTGCGGGCCCAGCCCCGCAGTTTCTTCAAGGCGCCGCTGTGTGACAACCTGGACGAGCTGACGGCCGACGTGGCCTTCATCGGGATGCCCTTTGACCAGGGAACTTTTGGCCGGCCCGGCGCCCGCTTCGGTCCCGACGCCGTCCGTGACGCTCCCCGCGCTTACCCCTACTCGGACCCGGCCGGGCGCCAAGCCGAGGCCGAGGGGTTCTTTGACATTGACGCCGGCGGCGAACTCCTGCGCGGCATCACCATGGCCGATTGCGGCAACGTTACCACCCTGCCCTCCGATGTGTTGATTAACTTTGATAAACTGACTCGTTCGGTGGCCAGGGTGGTGGAACGGGGAACGTTTCCCGTGGTGGTCGGCGGTGACCACGCCATCACCTATCCGGTGGTGCGGGGCCTCAGCAATTTCGAGCCGCTGAACATTGTCCATTTCGATGCCCACCTGGACTATTCCCACGACTACCAGGGCGCGCTGCAAACCCACGGCAGCCCCATCCGCCGCTGCCGGGAACTGCCCTTTGTCGGACACATCACATCGGTTGGCATCCGCACCGCCCGCCGGCAACCCTACGAGGACGCCCAGCGGCACGGCAGCCTGATAATCACCACCAATCGGTTCCGGGAACTGGGCCCTTTGGGAGTCGCCGAGTTGATTCCCCAGGGCGCAAATCTGTACCTGACCTTCGACATTGACGTCATGGACCCCAGCCAGGCTCCGGGTACTGGCACACCCGAAATCGGCGGGTTGTTCTACCAGGAAGTCCGGGAGTGTCTGACCGCCATCGTCAGCCGGAACAACCTCATCGGGTTCGATCTGGTCGAGGTTGCCCCGCCCTACGATTCGTCAGACATTACCGCGCAGTTGGGCGCGCGGCTGATTATCGACCTCTTGGCGGCTCGTTTCCCGTCAAGGTAGGCACAGGATACTCCGTTCATGGTGAATCCCCGGTAGACTCCAAACCGGCGTATCGAACCCCATAAATTCAGGGGGTTTGGGGGATGAATCCCCCAACGTGCCCCCCCGGTTGAATTAAATATCTGCCGGCGGTTGTTGCGGAGAATCGAAAGACTCCGGGTACAGCCAACCGGCCTCTTGCCATCGCCCCCAATGCAACTTAATATGGGTTGCATTCACTGTCGGCTGAAGCCGGTAATCCCAACCAGAAGCAGGAAGTTGCCCGCTATGCCCAGAGTACACGACCGGGGCGGTTGGCCCACCGAAGAACCCATCAACCAAAGCGAGCGCGAGTTGATGGACTGGGAGCGGCGCATGGACGCGCTGCACCAGGTCTTGGGACAGAAGGGCCTGCGCTCCACCGACGAAATGCGCCGGGCCATCGAAAGCCTGGCCCCCGACGCCTATGAGTCCATGAGCTACTACGAGCGGTGGACCGCCGCCCTGGAAATCCTGCTGGTGGAAAAGGGAGTCCTCACCCCGTCGGAAATCGACGCTCAGGTCTCCCGCCAGCCTGGTCAGGGGTAGCCCGAATGTCCAACCGTTACCGTCCCAACGACCGGGTAAAAGTGCGCGTCGGTTCCCCGCCGGGCCACTTCCGCACCCCGGTCTACGTCCAGGGCAAGACGGGCGAAGTCGCCGCCGTGTGCGGCCGTTTCCGCAACCCTGAGTCGCTGGCCCACGGCGGCAACGGCCTGCCGGAGCAGCCGCTCTACCGCGTCCGGTTTGCCATGACCGCCCTTTGGGACGACTACGCCGGCCCGCCGGGTGACCAACTCTTGATTGACATTTACGAGCATTGGCTGGAGCCGGAATAGGTGGCATTGAGGAAATCTTTTTCGGGGGTTTGGGGGATGAATCCCCCAACGTAACCCCGTCCCTCCGAGGCCCTCCGAATTTTGGTTTTGAGATGATTTCCTAGTCAGGAACACGGGAGGATTCCGTGAGTGCGCATCACGATGACCACAACCACCACCCCGGCATATCCGAAGACGCGGAGTTGGGTTACTACGCCCGCCGCGCCCAAGCGATAGAAACTCTGCTGGTGGAAAAGGGCGTCTGCACCGCCGACGAAGTGCAGCGGGCGGTGGACTTGAACGAGTCCCGCTCTCCCGCCGACGGGGCGCGCATCGTGGCCCGCGCCTGGGTTGACCCGGACTACAAGGCCCGCCTCCTGTCGGACTCCATGTCTGCTCTGCGGGAGTTGGGATACACCCTGCCCGACACCACGCCGCAGCTTGAGGTGGTCGAGAACACCGCCGCCGTGCATCACCTGGTCGTCTGTACGCTCTGCTCCTGCTACCCCCGCGCCCTGCTGGGAACGCCGCCGGACTGGTACAAGAGCCTGGCCTACCGCTCCCGCGCCGTGGTTGACCCTCGCGGCGTGATGCGGGAGTTCGGTCTGGACGTTGCCCCCGATGTGGAAGTCCGCGTTCTGGACAGCGCCGCCGACCTGCGCTACCTGGTGCTGCCCCAACGCCCCGCCGGAACCGAGGGCATGACCGAAGCCGGCCTGGCCCGCCTGGTCTCCCGCGACAGCATGATTGGCGTCACCGCCGCCCGCTTCCCAGAAACCGTTACCCCCTGACGGCAGCCTGCCCCGGCAGAACGCGGCCACCCTTACCTGCCCCGGTAGGGCCGTATAGGATGCAGATTGGGGGTTCCTTTTATAGACTGCCAACCTTCTCCAGCCCCAGCGTAGGGTCTTATAATTCTCGGTAGCCGCTGGATAATCCGTTCACGATGAATAATCCGGCAAGTCCTGCCAAGCATAACAAACCCCTGAACTCAGGGGGTTTGGGGAATGAATCCCCCAACGTGTCCCGTTAACCCAACGGTTTTCTTGGACAATTAAAAGACCCTGGCCCCAGCGCCTGTCAATTCCCTCCCCTCCCCGCGGGAGAGAGCCTGCCCCTGCGAAGGCCGGGGGCCGCGGGGGTGAGGGCATCCCCAAAAGGACAGGCCCCGGATTTCCGGGGCCTGTCGTGGATGCCTGCGCTCAACCTGAGCTTGTCTAAGAACGGGTTACTCGCTGAACCACATGGCGCTGACGCGCACGTTGGGGTCAAGCCTGGGCTCCCAGTTCAGCTTGGGGTTCACGGCGTAGAAGACCGGAAGGTCGAACAGGGGGATGAGCAGCACGTCCTCCCTGAACCGGTCGGCCAGCGCTTCCAGCTTTTCCTGCCGGTCCTGGCCCGAAGCGGCCAGCGTCGGCGCAATCTGGTCCTGGATGCCGCCTTCCGACGGGTCGCAGACCAGGGACCGGATGCTGGTGCAGCTCATGTAGTAGCGCATCTGCCGACCGAAGTCCAGGGTCTCGTTGGAAGGCTGATTGCCGATAAGGTCGCCGGTGGGGCAGTCGGCGCCGCCCTTGTCCAGGGCCGCCTGCATATCGGCGTTGGTCGGCGTCTCCGTCACCGGGTCCCGGCCCGAAGCTTGCAGAATTTCCTGCACAGCCTTGCCTATGCCGCACCTGGTCATCGCGCTGCGGATACTGGACTCAACCACCTGGAACTTCACATTCATTCCCACCTGGTCCAGGTAGCCGAGCACCGCTTCGCTGACTTCGACCTGCTTGGCGACGCGCGCGCCGCGGGTTGTGATGGTGATGAGGTTTTCCGGGTTGTAGTTGGCCGCGGCCAGCAGTTCCCTGGCCTTCTCCGGGTCGTAGGGATAGGGCGCGGTGTTGGCCTCGGTGGCCCCGAAGATGCCCGGCCAGATGATGCTGCCCCGGCAGGAGGTAAACCCGCCGTAAAGCTGCTCCACCAACTCCTCGCAATCGATGGCGTGGACGATGGCCTGGCGCACTTCCTTCTTCTTGAGTTCCGGGTGCCAGATGGTGTTTGTGGTGAAGGCGTAACTCTCAGCCGAAGTGCCGGACCGGAGCATTTCGGCGGGAAGGGTACCTACCGCATCGACGCCCACATCCCAGCCGATGTCGGCTTCATCGGACTCGACCATGGCGGCAATGACCGTGGTTTCCGAGCGCCACACCCACTTTATATCGTTAATGTAGGGCTTTTGGAACTCAAAGTGGTCGCCCACCGGAACGTAGTCATCGTAGGCTTCCTGGGTGATATGGACACCGCGGGACCACTCGGCCATCTGGTAGGGCCCCAACCCGATACTGGTCCCGGACCTGTCTTCTTCAGGCGTCGCGGCGAACCAATCCGGCGCCTCGAAGTTCACGAAGAAGGCCGTGTTGGGGAAGATGGGGCAGGCGTTGGCGCAGTTGATGTCCACGGTGAAGTCGTCCACCGCCTCGGCGGTGTACTCGCCGGTGTAGTTGATGCTGCCGCCCTCGGACGCGGCGTTGCCCACGTCGTTCAGGCTCGACACCGCCGCCGCGGCGTTCCACGCCTCGCCGTTGTGGAACTTGACGCCTTCCCGGAGCATGAACCGCCAGGTGTCGGCGTCAATCTGCTCCCAGCCGGTGGTGGCGCTGGTGGGGACAATGCGCAGGTCGTCGCCCGACTGCCAGGTCAGCGGGTCCTGCAGGTTGGCCCGCGTCACCGTGGCGTTCAGCGATGCCCCGATGGAAAGCCGGGAGTTGAGCTGAATCGGTTCCTCCGGCAGCACGATGGTAATGCTGTCTTTCGCCGAAGTTACCCCAACCGGCAGGGGCGTTACGGTCGGAGCCGGGGTGGCGGTAGCGTCCGCCATCGGAGTCGCGGTGGGCCGTACCTGCGTCGGCGACGTGTCGGGAGCGCTGCCGGAGTCGCTCGATGACGGGGCAGCTTCCGGGGCCTGAGCCTCGGCCTGCGGCGCATCGGGCGCCTGGGTGGGAACCTGGGTAGCCGCCGGACCGCCGCAGGCAACGACGGCCAGGGCAGCCAATCCCAGCATAACCGGGAAAAGAGTTCTGAACAGGGAACGAGAGTAACGCGATAAGGACATAAAAGCCTCCAGTCAGACAGAATTCGAGTCACAATACCCGGTTTCCCCGCAAGTTGCAAGGCGGGCAGCCGGCAGGTTTGCCGGGATCGGGACTCCTGTAAATCGGCTAATGCCGGCTTATTTCCTTTGCCGCCAGAGCCTTGGGGACGAGCGGATATTTAGTTGCTCCCGCCATATTTCAGGGGGTGGTTAGCCGCAAGGCGTGGTTGAAAACTTCGTCGAAGAACTCCCGTTTACCCTCGTCATTGGACAGAAGTTCAACCATGTCGTAATACTTTTCGAAGATTCTCTCCTGGTCCAGACGATGCCGCATTTCCTCCGTAATTGCCCCGGCAATCAAGAAATTCTTGCACCGAGGATTCTCAGCCAAGGCGGCGGTAGCTGACTTGATTGCGGCCGCTAACCTTTCGAGAGCGCCAGCCCGGTCAGTCCCGCCTTTAACTTCAATGGTAGCTTCCAGAGACGGTCCCTTGCGAAAGGCAACGTCAGGCTCCACGCTAAAGGCCATAACCACGCCATCCCGCAGTTGCCAATCACTCGCACCGTCGATTAACGTATCCGGGTCATAATTTGGACTGACCAGCAATTCCGCCTCGGCAGCGAATTGCAGCAGCAGACGGCGTATCCGCTGCTCCGCCTCTTGGCCTATCCGATTTCGCATGGAGCCGTCGAATGATATGCCGAGAGATGCAACCATGGTGCGGTACCCGTTTTCCAGGACCCAACCCGCGGTGTTCTCAATGATTGAAGAGGTAACGCCGTTGTACAGGCAGGCTACGTCCTGGGCGGCGGTTCTGGTTACTCTGGGTTTTCGGAGTCGGGTTTCCGGGTCTCTCTCCCATGTTGTGACCGAACGGGCTTGACTCTGCACCTCCTTCAGCGATAACCCGCTGATTCCCCGGTAGTACAAAGATACAAACGGTTCCTCTTCGAGCATATCAGGATGACAGAAAACCAGCCCCGGACTTATGCCCAACCCGGCAACGTGATTCCATGAGCCCTGCGAGATGAGGTAACACTCCAACGATTGGTCGAATCTGGCCGCCCCGGCCATGTACTCCACAACGCCCCGTACCCGCAAGTCCAAACGCTGCTGGAGATTGCGCGTCAACGCCTGGGAACGCAGTTGGCTCTGCACCCGCCGGAAATCCGAACTCACAGCCGTTCCCACCAGTAAACGCATTTTCTGAGTTCCCGTCGCCCGAACCGCCCCATTTGCTGGCTGGCGTTGCCCTTTCCCCGGGCCAGCGTCCAGATGTACTTGACCTTGAACCCAAACCGTGCCGCGATGTCGGACAAAATCAGGTCTACCGGCACTTCCTCGCCATGATATTGAACGTTGTCATTTACCATGAACACCGAGGCTCCCGGTTTGCATACCCTGGCCAGTTCAGCAATAACCACCGTCATTTCAAGAAAATAGTTGCTGACCAGCCGGATAACGTGGGGATTGGGCAACTCTCCCCGGGCATTGGCTTGTTCCAAAGCGTCGACTATTTCGTTAATCGAGGGGTGTTCATCAAACACCGCCAAAGCGTCCCCATAACCATCCGCTAACTTGAGCCGCTTGGAGCGATTCTCCACCGTTGCGGACAGTAGCCGCTGCCGCAGTTGGCCGATTCCCGCGTCGTCGAATCCCAGCCAGGCCAGTTCCAGGGCATAAGTGCGTGTGTAATCGTACCGGTTGGCGTAGGGCGGTGAGGTTATTACGGCGTCGCAGGAGTTGGCGGGCAAACCGGCCAAGGCATCATGGCACGAACCTTCAATTATCTCAACGTTGCCAGGATGAAATGACCCGGCGAGCAAAGGCAAGTCGGCCCTTATGTCGCCAAGCTTGTTCCGCAGCGATTCGGCGTATGACAGCACACACTTCTTTTCCATGCGCGCTTTCAGGGTTCTTCCGGAGCGGTGGTCCCAACGCAAATACTGGCCGTCCTTGCTGGTCCAACTAGCATCCTCAAGCGCGCTCAAGGCGGCCAAAGTCAGCAATTCGGTTTCAACCCCCGGTTGGCATTGAGCCAGCCAATCCCTGGCCGCGACAACCGCCCGCTCACTTTCCAACGGGAACGCTTTTTCCGTAATGCGGACATGGGGGAAGTCGCCCCTGAAGTGGGAATCGGGGACGTTGACACAATCCACGCATTCCAGCAATTCACCCATTCGTTGCCGGAACGTCTCGATATCAACATCGGGAGCGGTTCGCAGCCCGTTCGCTATCCTGACCGCGATGGGCAGAATCTCTATCCCAATGCCTTTCCACCCATTCCTGGCGGCAGTTATGGGAGCGCATCCCGTACCGGAAAACGGGTCGAGCAGTTGCCCCTGTTTCCCGGCAAATCCTAACAGATAGCCAACCAATGCGGCGCTGAATCCCTCTTTGAACTTGAACCACCGGAACCCGGCGGCCGTCTTATTGGATTGCCAGGAAACCAGTTGCCTGGTCAGATCGCGATTGACCACGATCCGGTCGCCGTATCGGGACAACAACTCATCCCGGTGAGTGGAATTGTGCTCAGCTGCCCTGGTTGGCAAGGTGACCATTAACTTTTCCTGGGTGTATACGTGTCGGGCACATGATTCTTAACCGGCAGCCCTGGCGCAGTCAACCGGCAAATGTCAGCAGGGAAACCCTCACCTTCAGCCCCCCTCCCGGAACCGCACCATGAAGCTGGCCTCGCCTATGGGGGCGCCGTCCAGCAGGATGACTGCCACGTGGCGGCCCAGGCGCTGCACCGGAATGCGGAAGGCTTTAATCCACCGCTGGAACATGATGCCCTCTTCCCAGGTGATGGTCTCGGGCGGCGGCGTACTCAGCGGAATGCCCGGGGCGCGGATGGCCACCTGCAACTCATGGCTGCCGGGGGTGGCCCCCGCGATGCAGAACGCCAGGTTGGCATCCATTTCTCCCAGCACGGGAGAGCCGCCGCTGGGCGGCTCGGTGGGCATGGTCACTTCAAAGAGGTCGATAATCCCCTTGAAGGTCAGGTCGTCGCCGGGGCCTTCCTCGGTGTCCCGGCAGAACAGGGCATACTTCAGGTAGTGTCCGGAGCGGTCCGTTGCCAATTGAACAACCTTCAACGTCAGAATTCGCCGGCGGAGTTGGCCAAGCCCGGCGGAAAACCAAATTTTAGCACGATTCCGCCCCGCCGGATAATCGGGGCGGCAGACATCGCAGGGCTTGCGCAAAGCCGTGGGTTCAGCCGTGGGTTCAGCCGTGGGTTCAGCCGTGGGTTCCAGCCGTGGGTTCCAGCCGTGGGTTCCAGCCGTGGGTTCCAGCCGTGGGTTCCAGCCGTGGGTTCCAGCCGTGGGTTCCAGCCGTGGGTTCCAGCCGTGGGTTCCAGCCGTGGGTTCCAGCCGGACATGGCGCCGTCTCTCCATGGACAGGCCCTCGTCATTCCTGCGCAGGCAGGAATCCACGGCGTCCTGGCAAGGGAATGCCTTCCTTGAGCAGGGTCTTTCAATTCTCGGCAGCCGCTGGATAATCCGTTCACGGTGAATAATCCGGCATGTCCGCCAAGCACAGCAAACCCCTGAACACAGGGGGTTTGGGGGATGAATCCCCCAACGTGTCCCGTTAACCCAACGGTTTTCTCGGACAATTAAAAGACCCCGGGCAAACATCGCAGGGCTTTTAGACTCTCCCCTCTCCCTTTGGGAGAGGGGCAGGGGGTGAGGGCGTCCCCGGTGACAGTAGCCCGTTGACGTCCGCCCTCAACCTCATTTAATGTTAATACCAGCCGGTGCATAGCCCTTGGACTGCCATCTCCATCCCGCAATGCAGGGCCTTTCGATTCTCCCCTCTCCCTTTGGGAGAGGGGCCGGGGGTGAGGGCGCCCCCAGTGACAAAAGCGGACAAAACCAGGACAAACCAGGACATTTCCGTGACAAAACCGGACATTGACCGGACAAAAGCGGACAAAAACACCCGCCCACCCACGCTCAATTGTCCCAAAATGTCCGCTTTTGTCATACTTTTCAGGCCCAGTCCTCGAAAAACCCTGCAAGGCGCAACCCGGCTGTTAAGTTCGGGCGGGCTATGGGCGCCGGGTATCTCGAACGCAATCATCCCGCTGCCATTGCCAACCGGCGGCATTACTGCGAAACTACGGTCATCAACCGGGAACGTCCGCCGCCGCTGACCCGGCCCCGGCGTCCCAATTCTGCCCTGGAGGTGAACCGAAATGGCGTTGAGCGCAGACAAATTTTCCGAGGCGTTGTCTCCCCATGACTACATCCAGCAAATGAAGGTCAACAGGGCGCCCTTCGAGGCGATTTACGAGTCCATCGAGATTCCCGGCGAGGTGCAGGGGTTCTTCGACGGGCTGAGCGAGCCGGTCAACCTGGCCGTCTTTCACGCCGAGTGGTGCGGCGACGCCGTGAGCACCACCCCGGCCATTTTGCGCCTGGCCGAAAGCAGCAGCAAGATTAACGTGGGTGTGTTCAACCGTGACGAGGAAGTGGACCTGACCAACACCTTCGTGCCGGAGCACCGGGCCAACACGGTGCCGGTGTTCGTGGTCTTTGACCAGCAGATGGGCGAGATTGCCCGTTTCATCGAGACCGCCCGCAGTCTGGTGCCCCAGATTGACGCGATGGACGATGCCATCTCCCAGGAAGTGGCCCAGGAAGCCGATGCCCAGGCCGACAACGCCCGCGCGTTGACCCGGGGCAAGCGCACCGCCTTCCGGATTTCCCACGGCCAGGATTGGGGCAAGGTCATTTTGCAGGAGTTTCAGCAGGTGGTCAGCGACGGTTTGGCCCTGCCCGCCGCGGAGCGTCCCGCCGAGGGCGGCACCGAGTGGCCCGTCCCCGAGGCATAACGCGAGGTTTGATTGTCATGCCCGACGGTATCATCAACATGGAAGACATGAACATTATCTTCTCGGTGACTGACCTGATGGGGATTCATCGGGAGTCGGTGAGCGTGGAGCTGACCAAGGAAGACCCCGGCGCGGTCTCCCGCACCGGCGGCGGCAAGATCGAGATAACCGTCCCGGAAACCGGCGCCACCGCCGAGTTCGCCCCCACCGTCCGCGCCGAGTTGGAGGCGATGGGCTATACCGAGGTGGAGTTGGACGACGAAACGGACGAGGACGAGGACTAGCCCGCAGCCGGTCAGGGCAATCGCACTTTAGACCAAGGCTTGCGCCCTGCAAACCGCGATTGCCCTGCGCCATCCTCTGTCTTTCCGCCCGTCCGCCGGGCCGGTTGCGTAGTCCTCAGACCGGGGCTTGGCCCCGGACGGTCAGCGATCCCAACAGCCGGTGGGATGCTGCGGCCACTTCCGCCACCGCCGCGTCAAAGGCATCCTGATTCGCCTTCGACGGCGCCCGGTAGCCGCTGACTTTGCGGACGAACTGCAAAGCAGCCTCGTAGACTTCCTCGTCGGTAGCCGGCGCACCGGCCCGGCGCAGGGTTTTTATGCTGCGGCACATTCTGCCAACTCCTTCCAAGACATAACCGGAATACCGGAATTGTTGAGGTTCCTCACCTGCAGGGTCTTTCGATTCTCGATAAATCCCCTCTCCCTCTGGGAGAGGGTTAGGGTGAGGGCGTTCCGGACAGGAGCAACCGTCGCTGATGCGTGGGGTTCGCCCTCACCCCCGGCCCCTCTCCCGCGGGGAGAGGGGAGAATCGGATGCCGCGATTGATGCTGGCACGGCGGTCGGCCCTCTCCCTCGGGGAGAGCTGACAGGGGTATGTATGGACTGAAATTGGTCTGAGGGCTTGGAAAGCGCACGGGAATCCGGCATCTTGGTTGCAATGACGAAACCGGATGCCGGAGGTTTCCCATGCGCCTTCCCAAGGAATGCTGCCAGATGCAGCAGGTCATTGAAACGCATTTGCCTCACCTCAGCCGGTCACAATTGGCCGGGCTGGTCTTGTGGGTGTGCGGGACTATCCTGGCCGGGAGCGCCTGCCAGAATGCCGTCGCCGCCGCTCTCTCCACCAAGGGAAACTGGGACAATCTGCGGCAGCGCCTTCGGGAATGGCTCTACGACGGCGGCGACCGGGCGCGTCCCTGCCAGACCGAACTGGATGTGAGTCTCTGCTTCGCGCCGTTGCTCAGGTGGGTCCTTGCGTGGTGGTGTTCTGACCGGCTGGCCTTGGCGGTTGACCCGACGTTGAAAGGGGACGACACCACCGCCATCGTCATCAGCGTGGTCTACCGGGGTTGCGCGATTCCCGTGGCCTGGCGCATCCTGCACGCCAACAAACCTGGGGCCTGGATGGACCCGATAGTGGAACTGTTGCAGGCGCTGGCCCCGGCGGTCCCAGAAGACATGACCGTGATTGTGCTGTGCGACCGGGGCCTGGCCAGTCCGAAATTGTGGAAACAGATACTCGCTCAGGGCTGGCATCCCTACATGAGGTATCCGAAAAACGTCACTTTCTGCGCTGAGGGCGGTCGGCGGCTGCCCGCGCGCGCCTTCGTTCCCCGTCCGGATACCGCGTGGATCGGGAGCGGGACGGCGTTCAGCAAGGCAACAGTAAAACGCCGTTGCACCCTGCTGGCGGTCTGGTACGTTGAACAGGAGGAGCCGTGGATCATCCTGACCGACCTTCCGCCGGACGAAGTTGGGGTGAGTTGGTACGCGCTCCGCTTCTGGATCGAGTTGGGGTTTAAGGCGGTCAAGAGCTTGGGTTGGCAATGGCAAAAGACCCGCAGGACTGACCCGGCGCGGATTTCGCGGCATTGGTTCGTGTTGTCGGTGGCGACGCTGCTGACCCTGGCCTACGGGACCAGGGTGGAAGACGCCTATGACCGGAGGCTGGCCCCCGGCAGCTTGCGAGCGCCGCCCAGGGCGCTGGCGCCCACTCACCGCAGTAGCCGGGAGAAGCCGGGACGGACCGTCAGCGTAATCCGTTACGGCATTGCCTGGCTGAGGTGGTTGCTGCACCGGGGCCGGTTCTGGAGCCGGGTATGGCTGCTGCCCGAACCCTGGCCTGAACCCAAGTCCGACCTGGAGGTCACCCGCCATGCCCCTACATGAAACCCTATACATACCCCTGTCAGCTCGGGGAGAGGGGAGAATCGAAAGACCCTGCCTCACCTGTGTTTATGTTGCCGTCAATGCGGCGTTCTCTTACAAATCCGGCGCTCATGTTTGATCCGGCTCCCAATTAGTCATTCCTGCACAGGCAGGATCCACGGCTCTTTGCCAATGGAAACCATTGCCGTCCCAAACCCGCATGGGTTCCCGTTCTCGGGAGGAAAGACGAGTGCGTCAAGGATTGCCAACACGATTAGGGAACCGAAATTGTTAAGTGCGGGAACCACCCCGTCGCCGGGCTACCCGTCGCCCCAGCCGTCAATGGCCCCGTCCACGTACAGGATGCCCAGCGCCGACAGGACGGCAGCCTCCACCTGCGCGCCCTGCGCCGGGTCGCTGCCCGCTTTCAGTTGGGCGATTAGCTCCGCTGCGGTGGCGCGCCCGTCAATTTTGGAAAGCAGCACCGCCACCAGGTCGCCGCACTCCACCCCTTCCGGATGGTCGGGCGTGCTGAGCGCGTACCCCCAGCGGAACTCGCCTCCCGCCAGCGTCGGCTTCCGCTCCAGACGCGCCCCGTTGGCCAGCCGTGGCTTCCGGACCAGCAGGCTCCCGGCGGCGTCCAGCCCGGACCGTCGGCGCACCCGCTCCGATTCCACGTCCTCGACGCTGGCGGCGAAGGCCGGCGGCAACTCGCCCCGGTCCAGCGCCGCCCGCTCGTAACCCCGCGGCGGTTGGCCCGCCACCGCGCGGATGAAGGCGTTGCGGGGCGACAGGGACGGGTCTCCGGCCACGATGCGGCGGGCTTCCCAGAAATACGACTCGGCGCTGCGGTTGCTGGAGTAAAACAGGCGGGCCAGTTCCCGGAAATGCCGGTACTCCTTCAGGTATATTTCCTCGTATACCCGGCCGGCGGGAAAGGCAATGTCCGGCTGCTTCAACGCCGAGCTTACCCAGGCCGCCGCCAGTACGCCGGACATCAACGCGAGGTGAACCCCGGAGGAGAACAGCGGGTCAACGAAGCAGGCGGCGTCGCCCGCCAGAATGTACCCATCGCCGACCAAGGGGCGGCAGACATAGGACCAGTCTTTGACCACCGAAGGTTCTGCCGGCATCTCCGCGTCCCGGAGCATGGCCGACAGGTATGGGGCATGGGAGATTTGGTCCAGCAGAAACCGGCGCGCCCCGGAAGCGTTGATCCCCGCCTGTCCCGCGGCGCTGTCCACCACCGCCCCGACGCTGGAGCGTCCGCCGGGCAGGGGGATGTTCCACAGCCAGCCCTGGGGGTAGGCTTCAATGAAGATGTTGTTTTCGTCGGGGGACGGCAGCCGTTGACCGCCATAGAAGTAGCCGTACACCGCCAGGTTTTGGAAGAAGTCGTCCCACTCCCGCAATCCAAGCTGCCGTCCCAGCAGGCCGTTCTGCCCGCTGGCGTCAACGATGAAGTCCGCCCTGGCAACCTGCTCCCGGCCGGCATCGTCCCGGAAGCGCACTCCTGCGGCCCGTCCGCCGTCGAACAGCACTTCTGCGACGTGATGCCTTTCCCGAACGTCGACGCCCTTGGCCCGGCTGTTGTCCAGCAAAATGGAGTCGAACTTGGGCCGCCAGACCTGGTAGGCGTGGGGGTAGGTGAGGTTGGTTTCCTTAAAATACCAGCTCCAGGGCGTCGAGTCCCTGCCCCAGACCATCGTGGCGCCCCACTTGGGCAGGAATCCCGCATCCTGCACCGCGGGCAGCGCGCCCAACTCCGCCAGCACCGGAATGCTGGCCGGCAGCAGCGACTCGCCGACGTGGTGTCGGGGGAACCGCTCCCGTTCCAGGAGCAGCGTCCGGATTCCCTTGGCGGCCAGCATGGTGGCCGCGGCGCTGCCGGCCGGCCCCCCGCCAATAACTATGACATCAGGACGGGTGGTTGTTTCACCGGCGGACATGGGACCCTCGTTCAGGGCAAGGGTTGGCAATCAGGTGTCGGGACGTCTTACTCAACCGTTCTCTCCGGCGTGTCCTCAACGCTGTCCATCCCCCCATCCGGTTTGCCGTTGTCCCTCAAATCTGTGCCGCTGGACTTGCCTTGGTCTGACATTTCCCGTCCCACGGTTTCAAAATAGGGGGCCAGCAGTTTTGCGGCTCCCAACAACTCAAAGCCCACAACGTCAAACCCGTCCTCGGCTCCAAAATCGACAATCAGACTCTCACTGTCCTCGACGGTGGAAGACGTCGCGATTTTGTGACCGGTCCAAACGGTCAGAATGTCGACTTCCGCATCGTACCTAACCTGAAGGGTCATCTTTAACCTCGTCGAAGAACTCTCTACGTTGATAGTATCGCTTGGTAGTCCAACAGCATTGAATTGATGGGATGAACGCCCTCACCCTAACCCTCTCCCTCTGGGAGAGGGAACTATTGAATGAAAGGCCCTGGGCAGTCACGCCAATCTCAGCAACTCATCGTTTCAAAAATTTCGGACTACTAAGAATCCTCTGAACAAGTCGGGTGGGATGTGGCATAGTAAGGCTGGCAGAGCCGACTGCGGCCAGGGGTGAGATGAAATGGACCAGACAACGTTCGCCGACCTGGACTATCAGAACAAGAAGAGGAAGACTCGTCGGGAACTATTCCTGGAGCGGATGGACGGCCTGATTCCCTGGGAACGGCTGGAGGAGTGCATCCGGCCGGTCTACCCCAAGGCCGGCAAGGGCCGCCGGCCTTACCCATTGCCGGTGATGCTCCGCATCCACTGCGTTCAGTTGTGCTACAACCTGAGCGATCCCGGCATGGAGGACCTGCTTTACGAGTCCGAATCGGTCAGGCGGTTCGCTGGGCTGAGACTGTCGGACGCTCTGCCCGACGAGACCACCATCCTCAACTTCCGTCATCTCCTGGAGGAGCACAGCCTGGGGCAGGGCCTTCTGGAAGAAATCAACGCTCACCTGGAATCCCAGGGGCTGAAGCTGCGGGAGGGAACCATCGTGGACGCCACCATCATCGAGGCGCCGTCCTCCACCAAGAACCGGGCCGGGGAGAGGGACCCGGAGATGCACCAGACCAAGAAGGGGAACCAGTGGCATTTCGGGATGAAGGCGCACATCGGGGTGGATTCGGAGACGGGCATAGTCCACAGCATGAGCGCGACGGCGGCCAACGCCCACGACGTTGCGGAGGCGCACAATCTGTTGCACGGGGGCGAGAAGGTGGTGTGGGGCGACGCCGGGTATCAGGGGGTTCACAAGAGGGAGGAGAACCTGGGGCTGGAGGTGGAATGGCGGGTGGCGATGCGTCCGGGGCGTCGGCGGAAGCTGGAACCCGGGAGCGAAGAGGCGCTGGCGGAGCGGGTCAAGGCATCGATGCGGGCCAAGGTTGAGCATCCGTTCCTGAAGACGAAGCGGATGTTCGGCTATGCCAAGGTGCGCTACCGGGGCCTGGCGAAGAACACGCAGCGGCTGGCGCTGCTGCTGGGACTGGGCAACCTGTTAACGGCCGAGGGCCGCCTGATGTCCTGACGGGGTAGAATTGTGCCCGAATCCACCGCCAGAGGCGATCCAAGCCCACAGATGCCCCGATCGGAGCAAAATCAGAGGGCTAAACATCCCCGAAAATGGCAGAGGCCTGATTATTTCCGCAAAACCGCCTCAGCAAACACAACCCCCGGCTCTGGCCGGTCTTGTTCAGAGTATCCCTAAACTAAAGCCAAGGTGGGATGTACATTCAAGTGGCGATGATGATCATCTGGGTTGCGCCGGTGAATCCCTCTCATCCGTACTTGGAGAATGACCCGGCTCCGTCGTTTGACCCCCACCATCTGCGCATTTCACCTTGGCTTTGGTTTAGTAGTCAGTCAACCGTGAAATCGCAGTATCCTTGGAACAGCGTAACCTCAGAGTGATTGTCCAACCGGCCTTGCCGGGGCCGCTGAACCCTTTGATTCCAAACATGACTGAGTACTAGCGGCTCCGGTGTCGAAATGGGCGGTGTAAATTTGGGTGTCGCCGGCTGACACCGCAACTTTGAGTAACTGCCTGTGCCCCTCGACAAACCCATAATAGTTCATGGATTGGTGCGGTTAGTCCCAATTTTCCAGCAACCCAGTTTCGCAGAACGCCGGCAACCCACGATTCCGTTATTCCTCGTTCCAACATCCTCCGGCGACTGTGCCGAGCGAAATCTCGTCCTTTCCCGTTGACGAATACCATGTCAACCGGCAACCGGCCTTCCGTAATCCATCCCGAAACCCCTGTTGCTCTTGCCGACACGCCAAAACAGGGGCACGGTGCGCCGTGCCCCTGTTCCGTTTACCGAATGCCAAGCCACAGGACCCAATCAATGCCAACGCTCAGGCCGGGACTTCCTCCCAAATCGCCTCCAGCACACTGCCAGGGTTTATGGGCAACCTACCCGTCACCCGGCCGGCGGTCTCCGCGAGAATCCGACCGGAGAGTGGTCACCGATGGCCGGGCGTTCTTCTTCCCGCAGGCCCAGCAGACGCCCCAACCGGCGTTGGTCGGAGACGTTCGAGACCGTGAAGGGACGGGGCGGCACGGCGCGAACTTCATCCAGCATGTCCAGGAATTCTTCCACATCCACTATGGCATCCAGAACCCCGTCATCCTCGGTGCGATTCTCGTAATAGTTCTGGTGCATCGAGTCGGCCACATGGAAATGGATGTTAAAGTCGCGCCGGCCAAATTCCCTGGCGAGATGTTCGGCAATGGCTATAAGGTTCTGGTGCTCGTTGTGCCGCCAGCCCCGGTCCTCGCCAATGGCTTTGAGCGCGTGGGCGGCGGCGCCCCAGGCTTTTTCCGATGCCTGCAGCCGGTCGTCCTGGTCCAACAATTCGGTCTTGGCCTGTTCCAGCAACCGCCGGCTCATGGCCACATGGGCATCCACCCCGGATTCGCCCGGGGCTGGCAGTGGTTTCGTCGTCATACCTTACACTGGTCTCCCAAGTCTCCTCTCCCATTGGGAGAGGGTTAGGGTGAGGGCGTCCCCCCGTCCCAAATCGCCTCCAGCACGCTGCCGGGGTTCATGGGCAGGCTGTCCAGCCGGACGCCCACGGCGTGCTTGATGGCGTTGGCGACCGCCGCCATCGGCGGGACCAGGGACACTTCGCCAACCCCGCGCACACCCAGGGGATGCCCAGGGTTGGCCACTTCCACGATAACCGTGTCAATCATGGGCAGGTCCAGGCTGGTGGGCATCCGGTAGTCCAGGAAGCTGGAGTTGATCATCTGCCCGTCGTCGCCGTAGTAGTATTCCTCGTTCAGCGCCCAACCGATGCCCTGCACCGCGCCGCCCTGAATCTGCCCCTCGACGTAGCTGGGATGAATCGCTTTGCCGGCATCCTGCAACGCGGTGTAGCGCAGCACTTCCACCTTGCCGGTGTCCGGGTCAACTTCCACGTCTACCACATGGAGGCCGAAGGCGTTGCCCACGCCGCCGGGGTTGGCCGTGGCCCGGCCTACCACCGGCCCGCCGGTCCCATTCAGGCGGCGGGCTATCTGCTTGAAAGTCAGCTTCAACTCCGGGTCTGCCTTGTGCTGGAGGACGCCGCCAACGTACTCAACATCGTCTGCGGATACGTCCCAAATCTTGGCGGCGCGTTCGATTAGCTGACGGCGGATGTCCTCGGCGGCCTGGTAGACGGCGGTGCCCATCTTGAAGGTGACTCCGCTGCCGCCCGCCCCGGAACTGTATCCGATGGAGTCGGTGTCCGCGATGGACGGCTTGACATCTTCGGCGGGGATTCCCAGCACTTCGGCGACGTGCATCGCCATGGCGGCCCGGCTGCCCCCGATGTCGGGAGAGCCTTCGACCAGGGTGACGGTGCCGTCGGGGGAGACGCTGGCGACGGCGCTGGCCGGGCCGCTGCCGTTGAACCATGCTCCGGCGGCCACGCCCCGTCCCCGGTAGCGGCCTTCCAGAGGCTCAGCCAAGTGCTGGTGCTGCTGGGCTGCCTGCAAAATTTCGACGAACCCAATCTTGCGGAAGGTGGGGCCAGTGGGCTGACGCGACCCTTCCTTGGCGGCGTTGAGCAGGCGAAATTCCACCGGGTCCATGCCCAGCCGGTCGCAAAGCTCGTCGACGACCTGCTCGGCGGCGAAGGACGCTGGCGGCGAGCCGGGCGCCCGGTAGGCCGCCGACTTCTGCACGTTGTTCACAACGTCGTAGCCCTCGATGAACGAGTTGGGTATCTCGTAGGGGGCCAGCATGGTCCGGCACCCAGAAGGCACCGGCGAACCGGGGAAGGCTCCCGCTTCGTAGATGAGGGTGCAGTCCGCCGCCACCAGCTTGCCCGCGTTGGTAGCGCCCAGCTTGACCCGGATGTGCGTCCCAGACGTCGGGCCGGTGCCCATGAAGACCTCGATGCGGCTCATCTGCATCTTGACGGGGCGGCCGGTCTTGCGGGCCAGCGCGGCCACCACCGGCTCAATGTAGCAGCCGCCTTGACCCTTCCCGCCAAAGCCGCCGCCGATCTCCATGGGAATCACCTTGACCTTGGAAACCGCAACGCCCAGGATGCGGGCGGTGTGGTCCCGCAGCGCGAAGTGCCCCTGGCTGCTGGCCCAAATCGTCACGCTGTCGCCGGTGTTCCACTGGGCGGTGGCCGAGTGAGGCTCGATGTATCCCTGATGCACCGGCTTGGTGTGAAACTCCTGCTCCACCACCACGTCGGCCTCTTTGAAACCCTCCTCCGGGTCGCCCAACCGGAACTCGAAATGGTTGGAGATGTTGGTGGGTTTGGGGTTTTCGCCCCAGCCGCCGGACCGCTGCGCCGGGTTGGTCAGGGTGACCAGCCGCTCGTGAAGAGCGGGGGCGTCGTCCTTCATCGCGGCGTAGGCGTTCAGCACTGCCGGCAGCGCCTCGTAATCGACTTCCAGCAGGTCGAGCGCCAACTCTGCCACATGGGGGCTTGATGCGGCGACGGCGGCGATGGCGTGGCCCCGGTACAGGGCCTTTTCCCGGGCCAGGACGTTGCGGCTGTAAAACCCGTAGTTGACCGCCGCGCCTTCTTCCTGGTCGGCGATTTCCGGGGATAGGTCCGGCAGGTCGGCGGCAGTCACCACCGCGACGACGCCGGGCAGGGCGAGGGCCTTGCTGGCGTCAATGCTCCTGATGCGCGCGTGAGCGTAGGGGCTGCGCAGCATCTTGGCGTGGAGCATACCGGGAAGGTGAATGTCGGCGGCATAGCGGGCGCGTCCCATCACCTTGTCCGGCCCGTCGTGACGCACCGGCCGGGTGCCCACCACCTGGTAGTCCTGGGTCGAAATCACCATATTGGGCTTGTAATCCAGCATCCTCGACCTCCCTAACTATGGTCAGCTTGCATTGATTAGCGCTGCCGCCGGATTTCCGGCGGTTGAGCAATGATTCCACAAAACGCCGGCATCCCCGGCTGGCACTAATTTACCACAAATGGGCGAACCGTTGGCATAGACTCCCCAAGCATCCGGGCAATGGCGTCTTACCGCTCGATAACCCGCTTGAAATTGCCCCCTCACCGGGGCAGAGGACTTCAGGGGATGCTGGTTCGGTCCAACATTGCCGCCAATCGGGATGGACTATCAACCCTTACGATGCCGATTGTGCGCCGTACCAAAACCGCGATTTTCCTGCGCCGCAAATGCCTTGCTCTCCGATATTACCCTACTCATAATGTCCTTAATGTCCTTAATGTCCTTAATGTCCTTAATGTCCGGGAAACGGGGACACCACACCCAGGCGTGGTCCCAGCCGCTTCCAGTTCGCCCTGTGCCTTGCGGCGGGGTTTTTCGGTTCTCCGGGGTCTTGTGGGCACGGTTGTTGATAGAGGCCAACACTGTCCCGCAAGGTGTGGAGTTGAAACGCGCCGAATCGAAAATTCCTTATCGCGTAGGATTATGCAATGCAGAATGAGCAAAATAGTGGCTCGGCTGAGGTTCCAAAAAATCTGATTGTCCTTTGGTGGTTCCTGTTTTGGGCGCTGAACGGTATGGACAAGTTCATCAACGGGCAAAACCTGGTGCTCTTCAGATGGTACGGCAAAGACCGGGCGCTCCAGTTCGGCCAATACTTCGAGAAGGCGGACTTGCCGGAAGCATGGATCAGCCCATTCCTTTATACGATTGGCGTATGGGAAATGATGGTATCCCTGTTCTTCCTGGCCGCCGGCGCCTTTATGCTTCTGGGTATTGACAAACAAAAACGCTGGAAAGCCACGCGGCTGGGGCTCTTGGCTGGCACCTCGACCTTTATGGGTTTTGCAGTAGCGGACATAATTGTCGGCGACCGTGCCGAGCTTCTCGAACACAGCATTTATTTCGGCATGATTATCCTGTCTTGGTTCGTCGTCTCGTACCCGGGCGTTGGTACGCAGCGGATTTCCCAGGGCGAGGCCGAATTCCCTGGACAGGAAGGCGGAATGCCCGCCGAGTGCTTGCTTGTGAACTGGTGGAGCTACCGCTCTAATCCGCATTTGGCGCGGCCGACGGCGCCGCCGGAGACGGAGCGGCTGCCGGCTTGGGACGTTCGCCCCGCAGCAAGGCGACCAGCACCCCCACCGTGGTGACGCTGCCCAGGCCGAAGAAGGCCACGCGGAGACCAGCCACGAAGGCGTCGGCAACCTGCGGCGACACCGCGTCCAGGCTTGGCTCGACCCCGCGCATACCCATAACCGTCACCACCACGGTCGTCGCCAGGGCGATGCTGACCACGTTGGCCGAGTTGCGAATCAGTTGAGTCAGCGCCGAGACCACCCCGAAGCTGGAACGCTCGACCGCGCTGAAGATGGAACTGTTGTTGGGCGAGTTGAAGAACCCCAATCCGGTACTTTGCAGCATCAGCATCGCCACAATCAGCAGCGCCGGCGACCGTTCGGCCAGGGTGCTGGCCAGGATGAACAACGCCGCCGACGTGATGGCCAGCCCTCCGACGGTGAAAATTCGCCACCCGAACTTGTCGGAAAGCCGTCCGCTCAACGGCCCGACGACAATCATGCAGATGGCCGCCGGAATCAACATCAGCCCAACTTCCCGCGGCGTCAGACCCAGCACCCGCTGGAGATAGAACGGCACCATGAAACGGGTGGCCGCCATCCCGAAGAAGGACAGCCAGCCCGCGGCCACGCCCATCGCCACCAGCTTGCGGCGGAACAGCCGAAGCTCCAGCATGGGCCACGGCACTCTCAGTTCCCACCACACGAAAGCCACCGCCAGCGCCACGAATACGAAGCTGCCGCCAACCACCAGGAACGACGTCCATCCCAGCCGGTGGCCGTTGCCAACCACCAGCAGGAACAGCAGCAGCGTTGCGCCCGACAGCGCCGCCCCCACCCAGTCGAAGTTGGCCCCGCCGGAGCGGTCCGTCTCGGAGGCGCCCTGCCTGCGTTCCAAAACCAGCATGGAGGCGATGATCGTTACGATGCCGACGGGAATGTTGACGAAGAACACCCACCGCCAGCCGAGGGCGCTGACCAACAGGCCGCCCAGGGCCGGCCCGGCAATGGCCCCGCTGCCGACGACGCTCATGTTGGAACCCAGGGCCTTGCCCCGCTCGTTGGCCGGAAAGGACGAGATAATCATGGCCATGGCGATTCCCTGCATCATGGCCGAGCCGATTCCCTGCAAGACCCGGCCGATAATCAGCATGGCCATGTCCGGCGCCAAACCGGAGATTGCCGACGCCGCCAGGTATATCGCCAGGCCGGTCACGTACACCCGCTTCCGGCCGAAAATGTCGCCAAAACGTCCCATCGGCAGCAGCAGAACGCTGATGGTCAGCGAGTAGGCCACCACCACCCACTGCACCGTGGGCAGGTCCGAGTTGTAGTAGGCTTCAATGTCGGGAAGCGCAATCTGTACGCTCCCATGGTCAACCACCGAGAAGAATATGCCCACGCCAATGGTGGCAAAGACCCACCACTTGTACTTGGGGCTGTTAGAAATCCTTTGCAGCATCGCGTTACCGGCGGGTTGGACCGCCGCAAGACACACCCCGGTCAGGAGAATCCAAGAAAGAAAACCACGCTGTTGAGAAACGCGCCGTAGACAAACCCGGAGCTTGCATTGCGTTTTCCGGCTGATTCGGACGCTGCGCTCACGCCGTTTGGGACCAGCCAACTTTCCGCAAACACTATACCACCAAACGCATTCCGGCAAATACCGGCGGGGATTGAATGACTTTGCGACGGCGTTGGTTGACGCGCAAAATCGGGACATATAACCTATGGTCACGCGCAACCGGACCCAAAACGCTAAGGAGAACGATATGACTCAGACGCAAACCAACCATGCGACTCAACCCGTCGGCGGGACCATTCTGGTGGTAATGATGGAGGTGGACGAGGCCGACGACGCTGTGTTCAACAAGTGGTACGACGAGGAACATTTGCCGGAGCGTATGTCCATTCCCGGCTACATCAGCGCCCGCCGGTTCAAGCTGGAACCCGGCGATGAGCGGAACAACGGCGGCGTGCTCCGCTACCTGTGCATCTGGGAGATGGAGGACGAAAGCCCGTTGCAGTCGCAGATTTACAACGACCAGAACGCCAACCCTACGCCCACCAAGGAAGCGGCCAACGGCGTGGTTAAGCAGCGGGCCCGCGGCCTCTACCGGCAAATCACCCCGGCGGTGGGAGCCTTCACTGACAAATCCGGCTACACCTACCCCGACGGCCGCCGCTTCGCTGCCGATTAGCGTTGGAGCGCCGGCCTGACCGGTGGGGGTGTGACCTGACCGGTGGGGGTAATGGGTTGTTTTCTGGATAACTGGGGCAGCTTTGCCAGCCTGGTCGGCGTGATAATCTCGGCGGCTGGACTGGCCGCGGCGTTGGTTGCCATGCAGCGTGCAGGAAAGGCCCGGGACTCAGCAGCGGCGGCGGAACTGGCAAGCCGGGAAACCAGCGAAGCCATAGCCGCCGTGCTGCTTGTGGTAGAATTGCAACGGGCCATTGCGCTTATCCAGCGTATTAAAGTCCTGATACGCGACGGCCTTTGGCTCGTCAGCCTTGAACATTACCAACCCCTGCGGGCTATGCTGTCCGACATCAAGGGGCGGTTTCCAATCTCCCAATCTGAATATGCCCGAATTCTTGATGATGGCATAAGGCAAGTCACTGTAATGGAAAACAGCATTAGCAGCGCGCGGGCCTCCGGGGGTGATCCGTCGGTTCAAGGCGAACCTGCGGAGGTTTTGAACAACCTCCAAGAGGATTTGGAGCAAATCGCGAGTTCGACATACCTGATCGAAACTCGGGCGGATGATTAACATGGCAAGCATTGAAGACTTGGTTGACAAGCTGCTGCTTGTGACCGCTTCTGGAAAAATAGCCTGGCAAGGCTCCATCACCGGCAAAGTGATGTTCGCAGGGTTTGGGGACTACACTGCCGTCGTTTCATACTTCCCTGGCACGGTGGCGATCCCGGACGTCGAATTGAAGGTGCTGGGCAAGAACGGCATTGAAATCGAGAGAGTCGGATCTTGGCCCAGCCAGCAGGATGAGTTCCGGGGCCGTTTGTTGGAATTGCATGAGGCAGCAAACCAATATGTCTCCAGGAAACGTCGGTTGACACAGAAAGACACTCTGGACGATGTGCTGGCCGAAATAGAGAAAACCGCCGCGACGGTTTAGAAACTGCCGCAAAAGTCCGCCATCCGGGCACGGCATCTACTCAATCCGTTCGTCCTGAGTACCTTGAGGGATTTCCTTTGCAATCCGATGGCTCAACGCCGCTTTAGGTAAAACCACCCTGAACTAAAACGCCGGCCGGTTCAGCACCGCCTGATCAATTTTCCTGGGGATTAGCTGGCCGTCGCCGGGAGAACCCAGCAGTTGCCCGCCGTCCACCATCACCTTGCCCCGGAGCATGACCGTGGTGGGCCAGCCCTCAATCTCCCAGCCGTCCCAGGGCGAGTAGTCCCGCAGGTGCAGGTCATTCATGGTGAGGGCCTTCTTAACGGACGGGTCGATGATGGCAATGTCGGCGTCGCTGCCCGCCGCGATTGCCCCCTTGCGGGGATACAGACCCAGCATCCTGGCGGCGTTGGTCGAGGTGATGTCGGCGTACTGCTCCAGAGAGACGCCCCGCCGCACCACCGCCTCGGTGTAGTTGACCCCCATGCGAATCTCGATGCCGATGTTGCCGCCCCGCACGTCCACCACGTTGCGGCCCGCAATTTTGTCCAGGTAAGTCGTAAAGCTGCTGTCGGTGGCGGTGAAGGACAGGTCCCGGCGCAGCAGCCCGTCCCACAGGTGCATCCGGTCGTCTTCGTACTTCAGCGACGGGTAGGTGTGATACTTCATGCCGTCGCTTTCCTTGTAATTGTCGCAGTTGAACGACAGGGCCAGCGTCAGCACCTCGCCGTAGACTGGCATCCCTTGGCTGCGGGCCTCGGAAATGGCGTCCAGCCCGTCCTTGGCCGTGACGTGGACGAAGTAAACTCCCGTCCCGGTCCGCTGGGCCAGGCGTATTACGTGCTGGAAGGCCAAGTCTTCCACCAGCTTCGAGTGAATCTCGTGGACGTTGTGCCAGTCCCACAGGTCCCGCTGCCGGGCCAGCAGGTAGTTGTACATCACCAGTTCGTCGTCCTCGCCGTGGACGGCCAGCACCCCGCCATGACGGGCAATTTGCGACATCACGTCGGCCAACCGGCCGGTGTCGATCTTGCCGATGGGGGTCAGGGTGTTTACCCGCCCTTCCGGGGGGCGGATGTCGGTGGTGAACACCTTGATGCTGGGAAACCCGGCGTTGATTAGCTCGCTGTACCGGGAGATGGCGTCGGGGGTGCTGCCGCTGGAGTATATGCAGTGGGTCGAGTAGTCGGTGTAGGCGTTGCCCCGCCAGACGGATATGAAGTCGTGAATGCCCGTCGGCAGGTCGCCCTCGTTGGGCACCGGGGCAAAGTCCATAACCGTCGTCGTCCCGCCCCAGATGGCGCCCAGCGAGTGGTCCAGCGGCCCGGCGTTGGGCGTTCCGGCCACCAGCTGACGCGCCCCGGGCTGCACATTGGCCGCGGCGTGGGCGTGGGGCTCGATGCCGCCCGGCACGACGATTTTGCCGGATGCGTCAATGACGGCCGCGCCTTCGGTGGGCAGGAATCCGGGAACGGCCACCGCGACAATCTTCTCCCCCTGTATTCCCACATCCCACAGACCGGCGCCCCCGGGAGTGACCACGGTTCCCCCGGCAATTATCTTGTCTAGCATGGCTCACCTCTACAACATGGGTCTGGCGGTATGCGCCATCGGATGGCATTGCGGACTCTTTTTAAGCGGACTCTAAATCCGGGTCAGACGCATAACGTCCCCAATGTCTTCCACGTTTTCCAGGTCCCACAGCTTGGCCAGAAGCTCGTCGGTCTGGCCCGGCGACAGCAGGTCCTTGGCCAGGGAGCGGAACTTCTGCTCCACCTCGGCGTCGGTCATAGGGTTCTTGTAGTGTCCTTTGTGGTAGGGGACTTCGGCGGAGAAGGTCTGGCCAGACTTGGTGACTACATCCAGGTAGCACAGCATGGCTTCCGGCACGCGGCGTTCCGCCTCCTCGGAGGACTCCACCTTGACCCGGCTGGTCAGGTCCAGGAGACCTGGGTCGAAGATAAACCGGTCGTCGAAATGGCCCTGGTCCACGTAGCCGTGGGTCAGGGCGACGGCGGTGGTGTAGGGCATACTGTGGTCGGCGGTCTCCCGGGTCTGAGGGCGCCACTTCTCGTCGTCCCCGGCCATGATGTCGATGGCCTTCTGCAACGTCCTGATGTTCACCTCGGAGATGTCGTCCACATTGACCTGGGGTATCTGGCCGCGGGCTTCCAGCGCCGCCTGCACCACCGTCTGCGAGTATTGCCCCAGCGGAAACCGCTTGATGCTGCACTCGGCAATCTTGAAGGGCTGGCCGTTTCCGCCGAAGGCTTCAAGCTCGTAAGCGCCGCCGGACACTCCCCGGAAGAAACCGTACTCGCCTTCGAAAATTGGGGCCGGGCCGGTCAACCCCCGCTGGGCCAGCATGGCGGCGAAAACGGCGTTGCGGCTGGCGTTGGCGTAAGCGCAGCCCTTCCAGTGGGACAGGGTGCCCACCCGAGTCTGCCCCAGGGCCACGTTGGGAACTACCCCCAGGTTGACGGCCTGCTCGGTCAACTCCGGTGAAAGACCCAGCGAGCGGGCCGCGCCCACCACGCTCGCGATGCAGCCGTTGGTAACGTGGTCGAATCCCTGGGCCCGGATGGGAGCTGCGTCCCCCAACCGGCAGAAGGCTTCGTAGGCGATTACCGTGGCGGTGATGGCCCGTCGGCCTCCCAGCCCGGCCATTTCCGTGGCCGACAGGACGGCGGCAATGCTGTCGCTGGGGTGTCCCGACTCGTTGCTGGTGTAGCCGTCGTTGTAGTCCAGGTAGCGAATCATCACCCCGTTGGCGAAGGTGGCCAGGTCCGGGCTGGTGGTCTGCCCGCTGCCGATGACGGTGCAGGGGTTGACGCTGGTGACGGTGGATGCCAGGTCCCGGGCGATCTTGGCCGGTTCGCTGGTATACCCGCCAATGGCGCAGCCCAAGGTGTCGATAATCATGCGTTTCGCCAAGTGGACGACATCATCGGGAATATGCCGGAAGTGGGTTGCGGCCGAGTATTCGGCCAGCGTTTGGGCAATGGTAGGCATTTTAGTTTCCTCCCTGAGCTGGTGGCCTTCGTATCTATTCACCGGCCAGCGTAAGCCATACGGCCAAGGTTGTCTATCCGGTATCTACCCGATCCAGAAAATTCTGCAACAGGCCCTTGACCACCGGCATCACTATCGACTGGGGATGAAACTGCACCGCACTTCTTATTCATCCTCATTGGGACAACAACGGCTCTATAAACTGGAGCAGTTCAGGAACATCCCGTTCAACTGTGTCCCATACTTGGTTCAGATCAACGTCGTCGTATCCATGAATCAGATTGTCACGCATACCTGCAATCAATGACCAAGGCATGGCAGTGTGTTCACTTCGAAAGGAATCGGACAGGCGCTTAACCGCCTCACCGATAACCATAAGCTGGTGGAGAACGGCTGACTGGGTCCTTATATCCTCAGTGAACTCATCGAGGGCCATACCTTGAGAGAATTCAATCACCCTCCGGGCTGCTATGGCAATATGCAAGAGAGTTGCCCTATCCCGATTCATAAACCAGCTCGGCAGAATCGAGAATACTTTGGCGGATTATCCAATTTTGGCTTCTCTCTACCCCCCGTTTGCTTGCCAGATCAACTTTCCGGCCCAACAGCGCCGATAACTCCTGCTCGATTTTGATATGGTCGAGCAAGCTCCAACGTGCGTCGGCAGCATATCGTACCAGCAGGTCAATGTCGCTGTCGGGTCCAAAGTCGGCGCGCAAGACCGAGCCGAACAGAGACAACTCAGTAATCTTCCAGCGTCGGCAAAAGTCGTCCAGTTCAGCGTCGGAGATGTCCAGACGGGCGCGTATTCCTTCCTGCATTGCCGACCTTCTTTCCCGGAAGTTCAAGGCTAAGAAATTATCTCAAAACCAAAATTCGGAGGGCCTTGGGGGGACGGGGTTACGTTGGGGGATTCATCCCCCAACGTAACCCCGATGCAACTATCTCAAGACGGGATGAGGGCCGCTTAAAGTTTTGAGATAGTTTCTAACTCCCCCTGTCAAACGCATCCACCCGGTCCAGAAAGTTCTGGAGCAGGTCCTTGCCCACCGTGGTCATTATTGACTCGGGGTGGAACTGCACCCCCTCAACCGGGTGCTCGCGGTGGCGCAGGCCCATGATCAGCCCGTTGTCGGTCCAGGCGGTGACTTCCAGGCAGTCAGGCACCGTTTCGGGGTAGACCACCAGCGAATGATAGCGGATGGCCTCGAATGGGTCGGGCAATCCTGACAGTACCCCCTGCCCGTTGTGACTGATCATCGAAGTCTTGCCGTGGCGGATTTCGCCCGCCCGGTCCACGGTGGCCCCGTAGACTTCCCCGATGCACTGGTGTCCCAGGCAGACGCCCAGGGTGGGCAGCGCCGGCCCGAACCGGCGGATGGCGTCCATGGATATGCCGGCCTCCCGCGGGGTGCATGGCCCCGGCGAGACGACCAGCCCCTGAGGGGACATGGCTTCAATGTCCTCCAGGGTAACCTTGTCGTTGCGCACCGTCACCACTTCGGCGCCCAACTCGGACAGGTACTGGTAAAGGTTGTAGGTAAAGCTGTCGTAGTTGTCAATCATCAACAGCATCAGAGTAGCTCCACGAACTCGAGCCAATTGCCGTCCGGGTCCTGGGCATACATCACCTTGCGGAACAGGCGGCCGGTCTCGTCGTAATTTGCGGCGGGCGGGTTGACCGGGCGCAGGCCCTGCCGGGACTTTTCGGCGTAAAACGCATCAATATCTTCCACGTAGAAAGCCAGGTGAGCGGCCCCCAGGTCGTTGCGGTTGATTCCCCCGGGCCCGCTGGCCGGGTGGATGTACTGGATTAGCTCCAATTGGTGTCCCTCTCCCAGGTCAACGAACGCTCCCTTAATGTGGGCGCCGTCGAACCCCAGAACCTGGTCGATGAACTCGCCCTGCCGCTCCATGCGCATGGCCACCCGGAACCCCAGGACGTTGGTGTAAAAGTCCACCGCCTCCTCAACGTCGTCGACGATGAATCCGGTGTGGAACATAGACTTGAGCATTGCTATTTCCTCCTTTGCTGACTTTTGCCGGTCACGCGGTAGCCGGCTCCCTGAAATCAATCGGGATTAAACCCGTCCCTCGGCCACGTCTATGGCCCGCATCATTGCCCCGGACTTGTGGCGGGTCTCCATATATTCGTCCTCAGCCACGCTGTCAGCCACCACGCCGCCGCCGGCCTGCACGTACATTGTCCCGTCCTTGTAGATGCCAGTGCGGAGCACCAGCGCGGTGTCCATGTTGCCGGAGTAGCTGAAGTATCCCACGGCTCCCCCGTAGGGGCCGCGCTTCTCCCCTTCTATCTCCGCGATTATCTCCATGGCCCGGATTTTGGGCGCGCCGGACACGGTGCCCGCCGGAAAACAGGACCGCAGGGCGTCGTAGGGGGTCATGTCGGGCTTCAGTTGTCCCTCAACGTGGGACACCAGATGCATTACGTGGGAGAATCGCTCTACCTCCATCAACTGGGTGACGTTGACGGTGCCCGGCACGCTGACCCGGCCGATGTCGTTGCGGCCCAGGTCCACCAGCATTATGTGTTCGGCCCGCTGCTTCTCGCTGGTCTTGAGTTCTTCCTCGTTGGCGTTGTCTTCCCCCGGCGTCATACCCCGCGGCCTGGTGCCGGCGATGGGATGGGTGGCAGCGACGCCGTTCTCGACCTTTACCACGGTTTCGATGGCCGCCCCCACGATTTGGAACCCGTCCAGGTCCAGGTAGTACATATAGGGCGACGGATTCACGCTGCGCAGGGCCCGGTAAACCTGGAAGGGATGGGCGTCGGTGCGCCGGGAGAACCGCTGCGAGTTAACCACCTGGATTACGTCGCCGGCGTAAACGTACTCGATGCACTTTTCGATGGCTTCGGCGTACCGGTCCACGGTGAAATTGGACTCGATGGGCGCCGACGCGGTGGCCCCGAAGTCCCCGCCCTGAAGTTCGGGAGGCAGGGTGAGCGGCTGCGACAGCCGGGCGACCATCTTGTCGATGCGGGCGGTGGCTTTGGCGTAAGCCCCCTCAATGTCGCCGTTCAGGTGGGCATGACTGACCACTTTGATGTCGTGGCGCAGGTGGTCGAAAATCAGGATGGTCTCGCCGAACATGAAGACCGATTCCGGCAGCCCCTGCGGATCGGCGGGCATGGGCGGCACCCGCGGCTCGAAGTAGCGGATGGCGTCGTAGGCCAGGTAGCCCACCGCTCCGCCGTGGAATACGGGCAGCCCTTCCACCGGGATGAGCTGGTATCGCGCCATCTCCTCCTCGACCAGCAGCAGCGGGTCAACCTCGCCGCCCGGCAGTCCCGCCCCGGTCTGCACGACCTTGTAAGGCTCGGTGCCGATGAAACTGTAACGGCCCAGGCGTTCCCCGCCTTCCACGCTTTCCAGCAGGTAGGAGTAGGAACCGCGGGCCACCTTCAGATAGGCCGATACCGGTGTTTCCAGGTCGGCGTTGATAGAGCTGTAGACCGGCACCAGGTTGCCCTGTCCGGCCATAGCTTTAACTTCGTCCAGGGAAGGGTAGTACATAACCCTAAAATTGCTCCTCTTTGATATGGGAAATCCATAATTCTCTCCGGGATCTGGACTCCATTTCTACCCGATAGGTCAAATCCGGCCTTCTTGCCTGAGTTCGTCCCTGATTTCTTGGTAGTCGGTGAACTCCTGGGAATTTTTCACGGCTTCGTCCAGGGCTAGAGCGTCTTCGAGGTCTTCCAAATGTTCCATCAGGCGGTTAAATTCTTTGATGGGGAGGACCACCGCCTTTTTCCTGCCTTTGCCGTCCACGATATATTGGGGCGACGCCTTGTTCATAAGCTGCGACCTCCAAAGCAATAGCCCCGTCCACAAGGGACGGGGCTATCCGTGTTGCCACCCTTTTTGTTGACCAACCCCACGGGGTAGACGGGATGCGGTCAACGTCTCAACCGGCGGAGAGGCCCTAAGTCTACATAGCCTCTGTGCCGCGGGCCGTTAACGCAGCCCATGCGTCCCAGCCTACTGTGCCGGGCGGGCGCATGGCTTGCTGCGCCGGCCAAACGGTTCAACCGGAGGCTCCGGGGTCCATTCACGCTTCCACATCCGGCGCCGGCTCACACCTTACCCGGCTCTCTGTGCCTTGCTGGAAGGTTACTACTCCCCATCTCAGCCTTTGGAAATTAAATTGTTAGCGGCTAGTATAGGAGGGCGTTTCCGCCAGTGTCAAGGAAGCCTGCCTCCGGTCCAGGGTTTTTTAATTCTCGAAAGAATCTCCTCGCCATCTGGGTGAGGGTGTTCCGTCCAAGAGCAACCGTTGCCGGTGCGCGTGGGGTTCGCCCTCACCCCCGGCCCCTCTCCCGCGGGGAGAGGGGCTAATGAAAAGGCCCTGACCGGCGCTCAGGGCCTTTCATTAGCCGCCGGCTTGTAAACCTACCGGCGGCCTTGCGCCAAGGGGTTAGACGTTGATATTCCGGTCCTTCAACTTCTCTTCGTTAACCAGCTCGTAAATCTCCAGTTCGTAAGAGGTGAGCAACTGCTGCATCGGGCCGTTGTTCTCAATCACCGCCGCGGGAATCTTGGTACGCCAGTTGGGAGCGATGCTGTCCTGCGTCCATTCGGCGTAGGCGGTGTCGGGGCTGCCGGCCAGACCGGGGGCGCCGACGTAGATGTTGGCCTTGTCCCGGCCCCCTTCTTCGTAAGCGGCGCAGATTTTGGACAGATATCCGGCCACTTCCCAAGCCTTCCCCGGCTGTGTTCTGGCAATTCTTCTCAACAGGTACATTGGTAGACCCCCATTGTCTTGGATACGGCCATTATAAGCGTTGCAAGGAATTAGGGCCAACGCCGGAAACCGGCCGAGTCACCCCGGTCACGGCATCAGCAGAATCTTGCCGGTCGTCTCGCGGCCCTCCAACTGCCGGTGGGCTTCGGCGGCCTCGGACAGCGGCAGTTCCAGCCCAATATGCAGCTTCAACTCGCCGGACTGCACCCAACCCAAGCATTCGTTGGCCCGTTGCAGCAGCTCGTCACGGGTGGCGGTGTAGTCTCCCAGGCTGGGACGGGTCAGGAAAAGGGAGCCGTTGCGCAGAGCGCCGGAGTCAACCGGCCCCACTGGGCCGCTGGCCTGCCCGTAAAATGCCATGTATCCCCGGCGGCCCAAACACTTGATGCTGTTGTCGAAGGTGGTCCGGCCCACCGCATCGTACACGATGCGGAGACCCTGCCCGCCGGTCGCCTGTTCGATTTCCTCGGCGAAGTCCTGTTGGGTGTAATTGATGGTCACGTCGGCGCCCGCTTCTTTGGCCAGTTGGGCCTTGGCATCGGTGGATACCGTGGTAAAGACGTGGACTCCCAATTTCTTCAGCATTTGAATCAGCAGCAGCCCGACGCCGCCGGCCCCGGCGTGGACCAGCGCCGTATCCCCGGGGTTCAGCCGGGCAATGCCGAAGGTGAGGAAGTGGGCGGTCATGGCCTGCAGCATGGTGGCGGCGCCGGTAGCGAACTCGACTTCATCGGGCAGGCGCACCAGCAGCCACGAAGGCACCACCGCTTCCTCGGCGTAGGAGCCGGTGTGCATGGCGTAGGCCACACGGTCGCCCACCGACACCTCGGTGACGCCCTCGCCCACCACCTTGACGACGCCGGCGGCTTCCCGTCCGGGCGTCCACGGCAGGCTGGGCGGCGGATTGGTCCCCTTGCGGCTGGAAACGTCGGTGTAATTGACGCCGATGGCCCGGATGTCCAACAGCGCCTCGTTGGGGCCGGGGGTCAGCGCCGGAACGTCTTCATACCGGAGCACCTCGGGCCCGCCGATTTCATGTCCTCTGACTGCTTTCATGGTGTTTCCTCCCGTGAATTTCCGGTTATGGGCTGGCCTGCGCCGGGTCCGGTTCTCCGTCAATTCCCTTGGCGTCATCCCCAAGGCTGTCGCATTTGGGTCGAATCCCCCCGGCTATTCGAAGGCCGGCGCCATCCTGACGCGGAGGAAGGACGGGGCGCATTTCATGGAAAATACGCCAAAAAGGCGACATTTTATGACATTCGCGCGTGGAGGGGTGAGAATTTTGTCGCTTTTTGTCAGGTGAATGTCCGGTTTTGTCATAGAAATGTCCTGGTTTGTCCGGGTTTTGTCCGCTTTTGTCGCAGGGGTACGCCCTCACCCCCGGCCCCTCTCCCGCGGGGAGAGGGGTGTCACCCAGCAGCACGACTTCGCCGACCCGCATCTAGTCCCTCTCCCGCGGGGAGCTTACAGGGGCAGGTATAGATATTTGGGACTTGGAAGGCACAAGGCTTTCTGCCATCTTTTCAGTACGAAACAGATGGTTTGACAAGGGTATTGTTGCTTCTTGAACCATGTCCCGGCCTGCCGCCTGACTCGAAGAAAATCTATATCCCGAAGCTGAAAACACCAAATACTTACCCCTGTAAGCCCGCGGGGAGAGGGGTGTCACTTGACCACACCTTCATCTCTAGTACGTCAGCAAGCCCTCTTTCCGAGGGAGAGGGGTGGTTCCGGCTGGTATTAACGTTATAGAGGGTTGGTGGGATGTGTCAATGGCGGGGTGTCACTGGGACGATTGCAAAGCCGCTAACTTAATCTTACGTCGTCTCGTCTTTTCCGCGAAAGCGGGAATCCACGATGTTTTGGCAAGGGAGCGCTGGCCATTCCTTACGATTTCTGGATTCCTGCCTATGCAGGAAATACGATGTGTGTGGCGATGGCAAAGAGCCTGTCACTGGGAAGGCAGGGGGGTTCCATATCGAAAAAGACTTGGCAATCGTCCTGGAGGTGTTACAGGGATACCGCCCAAAATCCACGCGGGATAGCTTGACCCTCATCCCCCCAGGACCGACGCCATGCCGGTTACGTTGGCGATGTTTTCCAGGTCCCGAAAGCTGTCAATGGCCTCTTCGATGTGGTCTGCGGGCAGGATGTAGCGGGAGCAGTATAAAAACTTGGCGTCCAGCTCATCCCGGTCCAGCGGCAGTTGGGGATAACCGCGGGCATACTCGACCCGGTGCCGCAGCCGGCGTCCGTCGGTAAGGTCCAGTTCCACCGAGGCGGGGTTGGGAATCAGCCAGGTGGCGGTTTCGGCCGCTTCGACGGTCACCCGGTCCATGGTCTGCCGGACATTCGAGTCCTGCACGGCCAGGTCGGAAAAGTGGTCGATGAGCGGGTGGCCGTGGAGCAGGGTGGCGGCGGCGACGTAGCTGAGACAGGACTTGGCTTCCCATCCGTCGGTTGGCGTCGGGAAGGGCAGGCTCTCCAGGGCCTGGGGCGTGACGCCGACCCGGACCGCCGCAACCTGGCCCGGTTCTATCTGGTACTGCTGCATAAGTTGAATCAGCGCCTCGACCGTGGTATGGCTGGCCGTGGCGCAGGGGTAAAACTTGAGGGTGACGCCGGGTTCCATGATGTCGAATGGACTGCCCAATTCCTCGAAGAACCGGTCTGTATTGGGACTGCCGCGGCCCCAGTGGGTTTCCAGCCAACCGCCGGGGGCTTCCAGGGAACCCGGCTGGGCGGCAATGCCCCTTTGAGCCAGCAGCCCGGCCATCACTCCGGTCATTGCGGCCTGACCCCGCTGGACGGCGCGCGCCCCGTCGGGCGTACTTCCCACAGCGCCGCCGGCGGCGCCGCAGGCCAGGCCCAGGGCGTTTTCGGTCTGGGCCGCATCCAGCCGCAGTACCGCGGCGGCGGCGATGGCTGCTCCGATGGCGCCCGCCGCGCCCCTGACCGTTCTGCCCGGCTTCGATTCTGGTTCCGGGTCTGGCGTCAACCCCCAGGAATCACCGGCCCCACGGCTCTCCAGCTTGGCGATGACCTCGCATCCCAGGATGTAGGCGGCCAGCACGTCGGCCCCTGGTGAGCCGTTCATCTCGCCCAAAGCCATCACCACGGGGAACACTGCGCCGGAGGGATGAATGCCCCGTCCGGCGATTTCGTCGTCGAAGTCCAGCAGATGCAACATGGCGCCGTTGGCCAGCGCCGCGTACATGGGAGAGGACCGTAACCCCATGCCGATGATGGTGCATCGGCCGTTGCCCTGCATATCCTGGGCAAACCGGGTCAACGTCCGGCTGTCGGGCTGGGCCGCCGCCGCCAACGCCACCGCGGCGGCGTTGACCATCATCTCCTTGGCCCGCTCCGCGACCTCCGGCGGCAGGTTGGGGCGGTCCATGCAGTCCTGGGCGTATTCGGCCAAACGCCGGGTGAATCTCATGGGAATAGCTGTGGGAATGACTGTCCCTCCCGCTGTCGGGCCGATGCCCGGGTTCTGGGCCAAGAATACTAGCGGCCCATCGGTTTAGCAACGCCGGACAGCCATGCGACTGTCCAGCTTCTGGTTAACGGCCCCGGTTTCCCAGAGAATTGGGCTTCTCTCTGCGGCAGGCAGTGCATCTAAGTCTGGTAAATTGCCGGCCGGTAGCGGGGCATGGGCGCCGGCTTTCCGGCTGACTCTGCCGCTTCCAGCCAGGCGGCTTTGGCCAGAGTCACTTCCGCCAGAGCCTCCTCCGGTGTATTTCCGAATGCGGAGCAGGCTTTCAAGTCGGGAATGTCGGCAACATAGCCGCCATCTTCTTCGCTGTAGAAAATGTTGATGTGATAGTCTTTCACCGCTTGTCCTCTAACTGGAGATTATACTGCTCAATCAGGCGGAGAAGCTGACGAATCTGGTAAGGTTTAGCCTCCCGTCCAACTCGCTGGAGGTTTATCAGTTCCTCAATGTCCGGGTGTATGAAGATATGATGGCTACTGTTGACCCTCGCAATCTCAAACCCAAAGCTATTTAACAAGTCTGCCAAGTCGGAAAAAGCGACGTTATGCACTGCGCCGCCGGCCAGCCTCCGGAGCAATCGGCGTCTATTCAATGGCAACACCTTGACCAGTTGCTTCAATAATAACTTCGGTAGCGGCAAAGAGTCTAGGAAAGGGCAGCGTTGGGTATCTGTTCAGAGTCGCGAAGACGCGACGGTGAAAAGCCGGTTGATCAACACCCGCCCGCGCAACCCCGGTTTACATTCCACCCTGCCCATGCGTATCATTAGCCTCACGACGGCCCGGCGGACCCTTCTTTTGCGGGCTCGGCGCCAGGCCCACATTACTACGGGGTTAGTCCCGAAAACAGGAGTCTTGCAACCATGAGCTACGAGTTCATCAAAACCGGCCAGGCCGACCGGGCCGCCATTATTACCCTGAACCGTCCCGAAGTGCTGAACGCTCTTAACCTGGGCCTGGCCCGGGAGGTAGACCAGGCGATTGGCAGCATGGAAGAGGACGACGGAGTCGGGGCAATCATCATCACCGGCAGCGGCGAGCGCGCCTTTTCCGCCGGCGCCGACATTCACGAAAACCGGGAGCGCACGCCGGAGGAGCGGGAGGCGGCGCAGGATGAGCGCACCGGGTACACCTGGCACCTGACCACTGCCACCAAGCCGATTATCGGCGCCATTAACGGCCTTTGCTATGGCGGCGGCACCGTTCTGGCCACCGCGATGGATTTCCTGATTGGCTGCGAAAAGACCAGCTTCCGCTTTCTGGCGGTCAACTACGGGCAGATGAACGCCACCTGGACCCTCCCCCGCCTGGTGGGAATTAACCGGGCCAAGGAATTGCTGTTCAGCGGCCGCGAGGTCTTCGCCGAGGAAGCCTATCACATCGGCCTGATTAACCATCTGGTGCCTGCTGAGCAACTGATGGACAAGTCCATTGAGGTGGCGGCGGGCATTGCCAAGAACCGGGCGGAAGGCGTCGCCAACATCAAGCAAATGCTGCTGGAGCACAGCGGGCAGCCCCTGGAAGACCAGTTCTGGAACGAGATTAACGCCCGCGGCAGCCGGTTCAAGGGCCTGTCCGTGGAGGATGGGTTCAAGGACTTCCTGGACCGCAAGGGACGCAAACCCCGCGTTTCCTAACCCGGTTATTGTCCCTGAAGTTGGAAAATGAGATGCCCCCGGCTTTATGTCCGGGGGCATTGTCTTGGGGAGTTATCAAAGAAAACCCCGGGGCCGTCACCGGCTCAAGGCCGGGAGAGGACTGGTCCGGGGACTGCACCAACCATTTTAGCAGGTACGTTTCGGATGTCCACAACCGGTCTTCAGCCCCGGCCCTGGGTGCGGCGGCGTTAGGGAATCTCTGAACAAGTCGGGAACGACGGCGATCCTCTGTTGGAATCGTGCTTAGCCAAGGCGTGGTCTGGGGCAATCCAACAACTTATTCAGAGGTTTCCTAAACTAAAGCCAAGGTGAAATGCGCAGATGGCGGGGGTCAAACGACAGAGCCGGGTCATTCTCCAAGTACGGATGAGAGGGATTCACCGGCGCAACCCAGCTGATCATCATCGCCAATTAAATGTAGATCCCACCTTGGCTTTAGTTTAGTTCTTGCTGAGGACGGCGTGGATGTAGGCGAGGAATACGCTCGGTTCCATTTCCCGGCTCATGTAGCCGTCGGCGCCGGCCTGCATCAGTTCCTGGCGCTGACGGCTGCATTCGTTCCCGACCACCACGATGGGGGCCGAGGTCAGGCAGCGCGCCGCGCGCACCATGCGCCGGGTCTGGTCGAGGGACTTGCCCTGGGACAGGATGACGATGCTGGGAGCTTGTTCGATGATTTGCTTCAGCCCGCCGACACATTCGACGGTTTCCGAGACCCGGAACCCGGCGCCCCGGAATGCCTGGACCACACTGTACCGCCCTTTGTAGTTGCCGATTACCAGGGCTGCGGCAGCAGTAACCATAATCCCCTCCTAAAAATTGGCCCAATGTTTCGCATTTGTTACATTATGGTAAATTAAACATAATAAATACTATTCGTCAACATTGTGCTTGTATTCACAAACCGGCAGCCTGACCCCGCAGAATCAGGGGCGTTGGAAAACAAATCCCGGCCCGGTCTAACGACCGGGCCGGGAAAGGGTTGGCGCGGAACAGGGTGCGCCGGAGTCTTTTGGTGGACTCAGACCGCAGGGGTTTCCGCCGCGGGGGCTTCCTGCTCCCGGTCCCACCGCTCCACCATCTTGCGCAACGCGGGGCGGTAGTCGAAGGTGTAATACTTGACCCCCGCAAAAGGCACAGAGTAGAACATGGGATCGGTATCCGGCTTGGAGCCGCGCGTTTCCTGGCTGAGCGCCTGGTTCTTCGTCTGCAATTCCAAAACTGCCATAACCCACCTCCTCATTTGCTGCGGTTGAATGACCCTTGCCGATGGCGCCTTGACTCCGGGCGGTTCCCGGCAATCGGTTTAGTATTCACATAGACAATATAATTTATCGAATGAGCCGTGTCAAGGAGTTTTGGCAAAATGTGACGAAATTGGCCGACCGTGACGGCCATATCAGGATTGAGATGCCCGTAAGCGTCAATCACCGGGTAGTATGTGACGATAATCACAAACTTTCGCCCCAGTAGATGACCGGCTTGGGAAGGCCAATCCGGCCCGTTGTCCAGGGTAGAACCCACCAATTTGCCGGTAGTGTGGAGAGTGGGGACGTGGCCCAATCCGTGTCCAACGTCCGGATGTTAGGTAAGGGTTGACGGACTTGGAAAGGAGCGAGGGTCAGTAAGGCAGGATGATTGCAAAGGTTTTTTGATGGGGCAGCCCCCTGTCTTCACAGGGCAGGCTCTTTGCGGCGCACCGCACACATCGTCTTTACTATGAAAACGGACTTTGGAATGCTGCCCGTCTTTCCCGCGGAGGCGGGAATCCAGGAACGTCCAGGCAGAGAGAACGTTGTTGGCTGATAGCGCCTTTTGGATTCCCGCCTTCGCGGGAAAGACGAAATGGAGTATGCCGAACCGTCTCATATCGCAAATGTCAACACGCCCTAGTAAATCACCTGCTCTTCCACCAAGCGGGCAACCTCCGGTTCGGACAGGCCGAGCAGTTCGCCGAACACGTAGGAATTGTGCTGGCCCCGCCGTGGTTGTCCGGTGACTTGGGCATCCACCCGGCCATCGAAACGCCAGGGGACGGTGGGCATCTCACGGAGGGTTCCGGCGGCGTCGTTTTCCTGAAAGGCCCCAAAGAACTCTCTTTGCCGCAGGTGCGGGTTTTCCCAAAGCTGGTCCACGGACGACGCAGGCCCGGCGGCGACGCCCGCCTGCTGCAACCGCTCCATAAGCTGCATCGCATCCCAGCCCCGGGTCAGGCCGGCGATGATGGCGTCCAACTCGTCCTGCCGCTGCCTGCGGGCCAGGGCATCGCAAAACTTGGGGTCTTCGGCCAACTCCGGGCGTCCCAGGGTTTGGCACAAGCCCTGCCACCCGGCGTCGTCCTGCATCGTCAGCCCAATCCACTGGTCGTCGCCCCGGCAAGGGTAGTTGCCGGACGGGGCGAAGGATGGGTGCCGGTTGCCCGCCGGCGGCTGAACCCGTCCGTTCATCGAATAGTCCAAAATGACCTCGGGCAGCAGCATGGTAGTGGCCTCGGCCATGGACAGGTCGAAATACTGTCCCTCGCCAGCCTCCCGGCAGCGGTGGAGGGCGGCGTTTATCAGGAAAACATCCAGCATCCCCACCATCGGGTCGGTCCAGATGCCGCCGATGTCCGGCTCCCGGCCCGGATAGCCCTGCATGGCGCTCCAGCCGGTGAAGCACTGAATCAGCGTCCCGTAGGCTACCTGCCGGAAGTCCGGCCCGGAGTGGCCCAGCCCGGCGGAGGACAGCATGATGATTTCCGGTTTGACCTGGCGAAGCTCCTCGTAGCCCAGGCCCAACCGCTCGATTACCCCCGGCGCGAAGTTTTCGATGACGACGTCGCTCAGGCCAATCAGGGTTTGGGCCAATTCCAGCCCCTGCGGGTGGGCCAAGTTCAGGGTAATGCTCTTCTTGGACTGGTTGATAAAGTGGCTGATGCTGCGCTCCCGGTAGGGGTCGGGGCGCCGGCTGCTTTCGATGCGGATAACCTCGGCGCCCATCGTTCCCAGATAGCGGGTGCAGGTGGGGCCGGCAATCTGCCAGCTAAAGTCGGCCACCCTCACGCCGTCAAGGGGCAGCTTGTCAGTACCGGTCACAGTTTGGCCGTTCCTTACCGCTGCGCGGGGGACGTGTCGGGTTGGTACACCGGCCGCACCATCTCAAACACGTCGGCGGTGTGGCAGTACATACTCCCGGCCAAGCGTCCCGTGGGCTTGAGCCGGTGATGGTTAATCCGGTGGCCGTCAATCAGGTCGTCCCAAATGTGCAGCATGACCACCTCGCCGATGACCAGCCCGTGCTGATGCTCGCCCTGGCCCAGGTTGATGACCTGCTGGAGCCTGCACTCCATGTTGACCGGGGACTCGGCGACGCGGGGAGCCTGCACGATGTCCGACGGCGCGGGGGTCAGGCCGGCGATTTCGAACTCGCTGACATTGGTGGGAAACTCGGCGGCGGTGCGGTTCATGGCCTCGGCGATGTCGTCCACCACCACGTTGACCACGAACTCGCCGGTCTCCTCGATGTTGGCCAGGGTGTCCTTGCTCTTGTTGACCACCCGCCGGGAGGAGGAGAAAACGATGGTTGGGGGACTGCTGGCCACCGCGTTGAAGAAAGAGTAGGGGGCCAGGTTCTGCACTCCCGCGGCGGACACCGTGGAAACGAAGGCGATGGGACGGGGCACGACCACGCCGGTCAGCACCCGGTAGAAGTTTTCGAAGGTGTTCGGGTCAAGTTTCACGATGCCGCATCTCCTGTCAGTGGTTTTCAGTTAGGCTTTATTCGAACAAGCGAAGGTTAGGTTCTGGTTCTTTTCGGATGCTTTGGATGAACTGGACGGGTCCGGCTAGCATTCCAGGTGGCTCGTTCCGTAGCTCAAATAGCTCGCCGAGTTGCTTGATTGCATCATCACTCCATGCCCAGACTTTGCCTTTTTGTGCGTCCTGTATCATCGCTTCTACTAGGGCGATAATCCTATGGCGGTCTTGGGGACATACCCACCAAGGGTAGGGCATTCGCTCAAAATCTTTGCTCTGGATATTCTGGGTATGATTGATAACAGTTTTCAAGATACGGTTGGCAAGAGGAGACAGCAGCCAACCCAGAACAAAAAAAGGTTCTTTCCGGTCGATTCCATCACGGAGAAACGCACATGGCGCACCGCTGTCCAGAATGTAGCCTGGCGGCAAATATCGTGCGATGAACCGGGATGCCACAAGTTGCCATGTTAGACCTTCCCTGCCAAAGTAGGGTTGCCCCCCGACCCCTCGCAAGTACCAATTACCAGTCCTCTTGTACGTCAAAACCGCATCACCATCATCCTCCCAGAATATGTAATGGGTTGGATTTGAGAACACAATACGGTTGTTGGCCTTGTTGTATGGGCGATACCGGACATCGGGCATTTGGACAGTAATTGGATTGTCCCTGGGTAATACCATAATTCTGCGCTCGGTTTTCCCCCGGGATTCGGCCTCTTGCAATTCTGCCCGACGTTTGACCGACAGCTTCCGAAGCCGTGCTCGTTCCAATTCGTCACTTACAGTTATCGGCGCATCGTAGAACTCGAACCGATATGTTTCTGTAATCCTTTGCTGTTCGTCAACGGGGCGAACGAAAAACTCGTTTTTGCCAGTGGTCATGCCACTTGATGCAATAAAGTAGTCTCCAAGAAGTGGCCCAGAGAAAAATTGTGCGAGTTCATCAGTAACACCCCAAGATAGGTTCGGGGTTGATTTGATAATCTTCTTGTCGATTTGTATGGAGTTTCGCGTAACTCGGCCCCGGTCGCCGCCTTTCCTGAAATTTAATACCAGCATAGGGTACGAAGTTTCGTCCGAGAAATGCTGAATATCAGTAAATTCAACCTCTCCATGTTCCATAAGGAGCTTTCGAAGACCAGTCATAGTTGGAATGGTCAGCAGTGTATTGCTGCACAAAAATACCAACTGCCCTCCCGGCCGGAGCAGATCAAGTGATGCCACGATAAAGAAGGCATACGTTTCTTTCTTGATTTTGCTGCCTGAACGCTTGCCGAGGACCTTGTCAAGGGCATCTTCAATTGAGTGGTCAAACGTGCCGCCGAAAGGCGGGTTTCCAACAATTAGGTCGAAGCTTTCTCTTTGTAACCCCTTGTTGCCGTTGGGGGCCTTTATGATGGTGAGGCCGGACAAATACTCCTGGAAGAAGTCAACTCTGCGCACTTCAGTATGCAGGCCCCGGAGGGTACGCTCATCAATGTTTTCTACAAGAATGCGTGACTTATCAGCCAATAATGGGTCAATCTCAATACCAAGCAGTTCGATATCTCGACCACGTTGACTTGTCCCTGAACTGATGAGTCTGTCGGCGATAGCTGAAAGAAATACACCATCCCCACAAGATGGTTCAAGGATCCGATTGCAATTGTCAAGCTGAAGCCTCGAAACTATCTGGCGAGCAAGCCAACCCGGAGTCATATATTGCCCCGTTTGTCTCTTGTATTCTCGGCGATGCTTGCGTAGCCTCATGGAACAAATCTCATGTTGGACTGGTTTACCACGAACTCAGTGTCCAAGAATTCCTCGAACAAATCACGTTGGCGCGCGAGTCTACTTTCCCTGTTAGTGATGAGACTGAGCAACTGCTCCTCAAATAACTGGAAAAGAGTGCTCGTTTTCTCTTTAATCGATTGTTCTTGCGGGATATCGCCACTGTCGAAAGCATCATAAAAGTTCTGCTCCCTGAGCATAATTTGACCAGGGCCCGCATCGTAGGAAGCGAATTTTAACCAATCCAACAAATCGAAAAGATAAACCTTGTGAGTGATAGCTTTAGATACGTCGAACTTGATAATGAGTAAGTAATAGGAATCAATCCAGTGATGCAATAGATAGTCGAGAAGTTTTTGCATTGAGACGACGTTTGGTTGTCCGTGCTGTGCTTGTAGTCCAGATTTCACGTTGACGGGATTGAAAACACCATTGGAGCGCACCCAGATATCACCCATAGACCTTTTTCTGGCTGACCCCCTCTTGTCACCTTCGTATCGAGTGTCCAAGTTGATTTTTAGGAGGGCGCATGTCCGATCATCGACATAATCGGCCATTCGGTGACCAGGTTCTTTGCCGATAATTAGCTCGGCGAAACCTTGATCACTTGCATGGTTAGACCAATGTTCGTCGGTCAGGTTGAGTATTCGATTCCGTAAAATTTCTTCAAGAGCCATCGGCGGACACCGTGGAAACGAAGGCGATGGGACGGGGCACGACCACGCCGGTCAGCACCCGGTAAAAGTTTTCGAAGGTGTTCGGGTCAAGTTTCACGATGCCGCATCTCCTGTCAGTGGTTTTCAGTGCGCATTGGTTGGCGATTGACGGATGGCCGGTCTTAATCGTCCGGCTCAGATGGCGCCGGTTGCCCGCAGCGCGGCCAGTTGACCGCCGCTCAGACCCAGGCCGTCCTCTCCCAGGACCGTCCGGTTGTCCTGCCCCAGCAACGGCGCCGGTGACGGCTCCAGCCGCTGCCCGGAACCCAACTGCACCGGAAGGCCCGGGTGCTGCTGGCGTCCGGCTGCCGGGTGGTCCACCTCGATGAAGAACTCCCGGGCCTGGAACTGGGGCGATTGAAACAGGTCGGCGGCGGTGTTCAGCGGGAAGGACGGAACGTGGATGCCCTGGCATTGCCGGTAAACGTCTTCCTTGTGCCGAGCGCCGGTCCAGGCCGCCAGCAGCGGCTCCAGGTCGTTCCAGTGCTCCAGGCGGCTGTCCCGGGTGGCAAACCGGGGGTCTCCGGCCCAGACGGGGTTGTCCATCAACTCGACCATCCGCTCCCATTGGTCCTGCTGGCGGGGGGAAACGCCCACGTAGCCGTCAAGGCAGGGCAGCAGGGCCAGCAATGACTGACGGGGGTAATTCTCCCGGCTGCGTCCCTTCACCGGACGCCCCAGCGCGAAGTCGGCAAGGGTGGTTTGAGGAAGGACGGCCAGGGCTTCCAACCCGCAGGCGTCAACGTGGCACCCGCCGCCGCCGGCCTGCCGCCGGTTCAGGGCCAGCATCGCGGCGGTGGCTGCCGACAACCCGGCGATGAACTCGGCCTGATGCGCCGCCAGTTGCAATGGGGGTTGTTCCGACGGGTCGTCCACCGGGCCGGGGTGTTCGTGGGCGTGGCCGCTGAGGTTGCTGACCACCAGATTGTTGGCCCGGTACTCGGCCCAGGGCCCGGTCTGTCCGAAGGGAGTAACCGAAGTCAGTACCAGGCGGGGGTTGCGTTGTCGGAAGGCGGCGTAGTCCAGCCCCAGACCAGGCAGGTAGGACGGCGGGAAGTCCTCCACCACCAGGTCGGCGCCCTCGGCCAACTGCAATAGAAGATCCCGTCCGGCGGGGGTCTCCAGGTTCAGGGTTATGCCCCGCTTGTTGGTGTTTAGGGCCAGGAACAGGCCGCTCTTTTCCGCATCGGGAACGTCTTGCGGGAATGGGCCGTCCCGCCGGGAGCGGTCGCCTGCTGGGGGTTCGACCTTGACTACCCGCGCGCCCAGGTCGGCGAACAGCCTGGCGCAAAACGGGGCGCTAATGCCCTGTCCCAGGTCCAGGACGTTCAGCCCGGCCAGCAGGCTTACGGCCATTGCGGCGGCGCCGGGGGCATTATTCTTTCGGCGTAATTAACGAACATGGGGAAACGTGCGGGGCCTTAAAGCGTTGTAATCCGGTAAGTTGGCTGGGTCGTCTCGGCTGGGTGGATTGTAGTTTGGCCGCCGGTAAGCGTCAACCGCCGACTCCAGCAAGACGGTGTTGGCCTGCGTCATGCCGGTCATCAATTCCACCTGGCGCTGTTCCATACCGATAACGTACTCGGCCCAGGACTTGCCGAATCCGGCATCGCCCTTGATGACCTCTTCCACCAACTCGCGCACTTCGGGCTTCACGCCGGCGACGGCCGAAGCGGGGACGGCGGCCATTTCCCTGGCCAGTTCGGTCAGCTTGCCGGTGCGGGTCCGGGTGCAGCCCATCATCTCCTCCCACGCCTTGCCTGCTCCCAGCCGGCCCCGGCGGTGGCGAAGCTCTTGGCCATCAGGCCGTTGCAGCTCTTCACCACTGCCTGCGCGGTGTCGGTTACGTTGTCTGCCATGGTTCTATCCTCCGGTAGTCTCGTTTCCAGTGTTGGCCCGGCCCCTCGTTCAACGCTTGGTTCAACCGGGTGGTTTCTCATCCCCGCTGATGCCTGACTCGGTGGAATCCGGGTCCGGGCCGGGGGGGTGTGGTCAACCCGAACACCTGGGAATACAGGCCGAAGAAACCGTTAATCATCCTCTGGTACCCGGACACCACCTCGGTCCAGCCCAGCAGAAGCTCTTCGCCGGCCTCGGTGATGCTGTACACCCGCTTGGCGGGGCCGCTTCCGCCGGTTTGCCACTCGGAAGCGACGTGCCCCTGGCTTTCCAGGCGGCGCAGTTCGCGGTACAGGGTCGGGTGGTCAACCTCGGGAAACCCCATGCGGTTGAGCTGCTGCATGATAACGTAACCGTGGACGCTCCACTGCTTCAGAACCAGCAGAATCCACGGTGTCAAGAAGTTCTTGGGCAGCCTGCGCCCGGCCGGAACACCCTGCTCTTCCATATATGTACTTTTGACACATAAGGAATTTTTGCGCGAGAGGCCATCCGTAATTCTCCCCTGTCCCACGGGGAGAGGGGCCGGGGGTGAGGGCGTTCCGGGGATTCTTTCTAGAATGAATCCCTGCCGGTTAACCTTCCTGGGCAGCCTCGTAGTTGAACTGCCAGTTGATGCCGAACTTGTCGGTGCATGACCCGTAGTAGCCGCCCCAGAACATATCGCCCAAGGGCGACGTCACCGTGCCGCCTTGGGAAATCCTGGCGAAAAGCTCGTCGGTCTGCTCCCGGCTGGTGGTGGGGTAGGTCAGCGAGAAGTTGGTGCCAACCACCGGAGGTGGCCCGAAGCTGGAGGGCATGTCGCTGCCCATGAGCGTCGCGTCTTCCATAACCAGGCTGACGTGCATGATGTTGCTGGCTTCCGCCTCGGGGACGCCCATGTCCGCCGGGCCGTCGGCGAAGGTCTGAAGTATGTCGAACTCTCCGCCGAACACCGAGCGGTAAAACTCGAAGGCTTCGCGGCAGTTGCCGTTAAAGTGCAGGTAGCTGAGAATAGGCATGGAAATACTCCTGAGTAAATTTAGGGATACATTGGGAAACGGTTCCCGGCAGGCCCGGCGCGGCCCGGACAACGAGGGAGTCCTTCGAGCGCCTCGGGACAAAGGCCGGGGCGACCGCGTTGAATTGGCGGACTTTTGAGGCAGGCTGTTAAGTGTCCATCGTCGCCAGGGTTTTCATCACGCTGCGCTGAAGGTCGCTGAAGACCTCTCCCATGCTGCGGCGGGCGTCGATGGTCTCAAACCCGTACTGTTCGTTGAGGTTGCGGAACTCGGCAATCAACGCAGTCTGGTACTGGACAAAGCTGTCGTGCCGGTCCGCTCCCCGCAGGAAGTCCTCGCCGGATTCCCAGTGGTCCAACTCCCGGCAGGACAGCACCCGGGGCAGCAACTGCTCGATGTCTATGTCCAGGTAAAAGATTTGATCGGGCACAATGGCGAACTCCAGCACGTCGTCCAGCCATTGGGCCGGAACGCCCCGTACCCGGGCGCGGGCAATGATGGAGTAGATGTAACGGTCGGCGATGGCGACCATGCCTGCCCGCAACGCCGGAATAATGCTCTTCTCCAACCGGTCCCAGAAGTCGGTGGCGTAGAACAGGTTGAGGGTGATGTGGTCCAGGGTGTGGCCGCGCATGGCCCGGTCGATACCGTCGCCGGTCAGTTCCGAGCGGCGGAACCCGGTTTCCAGCACGGCGTAACCCGAGGTTTCCAGCCACTCCTTGAGCAGCGCAATCTGGGTTGACCGGCCCACCCCGTCGGTGCCTTCCACCACAATCAACCGGCCGGGCATGGCGTCTTGACCGAACGACAGGGGAGTGTGGCCGTAGAATTTGGGCGTTACCATTCCGTCATCTCCCGGTTAACCCATCTCGGTTGGCATGGCAATATCAAACTCTTTCAATTGGCCCCCTCTCCCTCTGGGAGAGGGCTGGGGTGAGGGCGTAGCTCCCTCTAGCCCAGGAAGAATTGGTAAGCGAAAGCCCCGGCTAACTGTCGTCGGACAGGGCCTGGGTGGTCCTGGTGGGACCGGCGGGCCGGATGTAGCGGCCGGTCAGACCCAGGCTGCTCAGGGCTTCGGGCACATTCTGGCCCTGCACCTTCATTACCCCGTCCAGCAGGGGTTCCACGTAATGCCGGAACAACTGCTGCTGGTTCGGGATGGGCTGCGTTGCGTCGACGGTCACCAGCCCGAACTCTTCGGTGATGCTGTCGTACTCGGACAGCAGCCGCCCCTGGAACTCCCGGAACGAAGCGGTGCGGCCCGAGGCCAGCCCCAGGTCCGCGCCGGACTCGTAGAAACCCATTTCTTCCCGCCCGGTGACAATCCGGCGGATGGACTCTTCCAGCGGCACCTTGAAGTACAGGGCCAGCGAAGGCTCGACGGCGAAGGAGTAGACCCGCCGCAGCCAGTCCCGGTTGACCCCGCGGGACGCGTCCCGGGCGAAGGCGGTATAAACGTACCGGTCGGCCAGGACAATTGTGCCGGATTTAAGCGCCGGCAGAATCTGGGTATAGACCCGGTTGGCGAAGTCGGCGGCGTGAATCAGGCTGAAGGACATGGGGGTCAACAGCCGCCCGTCCTTGCCCCGCTTGGTAGTGCGCCGGACTATGGGCGAGGAGTTCCACTCGGTGAACACCGTGACGTACCCCATGCTCTTGAGCCACTTGCCCAGCAGGTCCAGTTGGGTGCTCTTCCCCGAACCGTCAATCCCTTCGACGATTATCAGCTTGCCGGGGTATTTGCCGTCGTAGGGGTGGTCTCCGAACCGTTGGCCCATGGGGAAGTTGGTGCTGAACTTGTGATTATTCATGCTTCTCCCCTTTCGTCGCCTCTGCGAACATGAATGGGTTGGTTGAACTCGGATTCCCAGCGTTTCTCCAGGCCGGCGGCGTTGACCGGCGGCCAGATGGGCGTAACCACGGCGACCGCGCCGTTCATGCGGGAAATGGACACCGACTCGGCCGGACAGTCCGGGGGCAGCCGCCGGTCCAGTTCGTCGGCCACCAGCAGCACGGCGGCGGCCTGCCCCATGCGCCGCTTGTCGCCGCCGGTAAGGACGGGCGTATGCCGGTACTGCCGGGGCAGACGACCCCGTTCGCCCACCAGCAGCATACCGGCCACCTGCGCCGATTCCCGGTGGCTGAACCCGGGCAGGTCCGAACGGGCTACCACCGCGGCGGTGCGTCCCAGCCGGTTGTAAAAGTCGATGGCGCTGCCGATTTCCAGCAGCAGCGCGGCGCATTGCAGGGACGACGTTAGACGCCGGTGCCGCCCGCGCCAGGCGGCGTTGGCCAGCCGACGGGCGAAGTTGGCCCGCCGCGGCCCCCGCTGCCAAAAGCGCAGGGCGAACCGCTGCGTCAGGTCCGCCAGGCCGGCGGCCCGCACCACCGTCGGTTGAGGGAGCGTTATCGGCTGGTCCTGCGGCAAGGGGGCCGGGTGCCGGGCCAGCCCTTCCCGCAACCCCTGGCCGGAAACCAGAATCCCCCCGGCTCCCGTGTGTTCCATCAGGGCCTGCGCCACCACCGCGCCACCGACTATCGAGTGGGTGCGCCCCGGGTTCATGCCCGTCATGGCGGCGCGTTCGGCGCGGGCAGCCCCGGCCAGAGTTTCGGTCAGGTTGGACAAGCCTTCCCCGCTGATGTAATAGCCGTGCATTTTCAGGATGGGGTAAGCCAGGCGGCGGCGGTCCAGCTTGGACAGCAGCCGTATTGACCCGCCGGAGCCGACCAGGGTTCCCGACGCGCCCAGGTGAGGAATTTGCGCCGCAGCCAGACATTCCCGAATGTATCGCACCGCGGCGGCCAGGTCTTCGGCGGCCGGCCGTTCGGTGAGCCTGAATTGGTTGGACACGCGCAGGCTGCCCAACGGCAGGGTGTGCATCGACTTCAGCGAACGCTCGGAGAACTCTACGACTTCCATGCTGCCGCCGCCCAGGTCGGCCAGCAGCCCCTGGGTGACCGGCAGGCCGTGGACTGCGCCGACAAAGCAGTAGGCCGCTTCTTCCTGCCCGCTGATTATGCGGAAGGTGACGCCGAACTTGCGGGCCACCGCGTCGCATATTTCCGCTGCGTTTCTCGATTCCCGCAGGGCGGCGGTGCCCACCGCGTTAATGCTCGTTACGCCGTAGGCCAGGCACACCTGAACGAAGTCTTCCATTGCGGCCAGGGTCAGGGCCACCGTCTCCGGCTCCAGCGCGCCGTCGTCGTTGACGTGGCTCATCAGGTCCAGGTTCATGCTCTGCTGGGCGAGAACCTCAATGCCGCCGCCCTGGTTGACCCGCATTACCACGGCCCGGGCTGAACCGGAGCCAACGTCAATTACGGCCGTAGGGGCGCATTCCGCTTCCATGCCCGCGGGCGTTGGCCCGGCCGGTTCCGGCCGGTCCCAGGTCCACGAACGGGAGGTGAAAAGCTCCCGGCCCAGGGTTAGCTGGTGTTCTTCCGCGCTTGTCGCCATTCTTGATTGCAAATCCTGCTGGTCCATCCAACCGGGCAGCTTGCGCCCCCGGAAGGCCCGCCCATTTGAATACCGCGAGTACCGTGAATACCGGCGTCCGCACCGCCGCAGGCCCCCATCCCTGTTCGGAGAGCACTGGTCCGTAGAGTATCGGATGTTGGCCTAAAGTCGATGATAACCCAAAGTCGGAAATTCCAGCAATGTTTTGCTATGCAAATAGACCATTATCAGGATGATGCGCAGGGTCGCCCTCACCCCCGACCCTTCTCCCCGCGGGAGATGGGAGAATGAATAGGACCTGCCCGGCGTACTCCGAAGTATTCCCCTGCGTTCCGAGCCGGGGATTTCCTGGATAGGCCGGGGCCGTTGCGGGTGCGCCGGGAGGTTATGGACACCAAAAAACCCTGGGGAACTGCCGCCGTTATGTCTTTCCGTTGGGGGGCGCTGACGCTAAACTAGGGGTTAATCTGGGAAGGTTGGCTCGGCAGGTTAATGTGCGCGGCTTATGCTATGGCGTTCCCTGGGGGCAGCGAGGTGTGATTGAGTCCTGGCGATACGGCATGGATGCTCGCTTCCACCGCGCTCGTTTTGTTCATGACTTTGCCCGGACTGGCTATGGTCTACGCGGGGTTGGTCGCGTCCAAGTCGGTGTTGTCCGTCATCATCCAGTGTTTTGCCATCTCCGCCATTGCCAGCGTCCTGTGGCTTTCCGTCGGTTATAGCCTGGCCTTTGGGGACAGCCTGTCCTTGTTCATTGGAGCGCTGCACAACCCCTTTTTACTGGGCATTGCGCGGGACTCGATTCATCCCGAGAACCCCAACATACCGGAGATAGCCTTCGTCGTCTTCCAGATGACCTTCGCCATGATTGCCCCGGCAATTATCGTCGGGGCATACGCCGAGCGGATGAAATTCCACGCGGTGCTGATTTTCAGCGGCGCCTGGTCTCTCCTGGTATACATACCAATCTGTCATTGGGTCTGGGGCGGCGGCTGGCTGGCATATCTGGGCATAATGGACTTCGCCGGCGGGCTGGCGCTCCATGCCAACGTGGGAGCCTCTGCCCTGGTCGCCGCCATCATCGTGGGCCGCCGGATTGACTTTCCCAACCGCATTATGCCGCCCCACAATCCCGGCATGACCGCGGCGGGAACCGGGATGCTGTGGGTGGGCTGGTTCGGTTTCAATGGCGGCAGCCAATTCGCCGCCGACGGTCATGCCGCCATGGCCATTGCCGTAACGCACATCTCAGCCTCGGCGGCCGCCCTCACCTGGATGGCCGCTGAATGGACTAGGCAGCGCCGCACCTCGTTGATTGGCACCGTGGCCGGCGTAATTTCCGGGCTGGCCGCCGTAACCCCCGCCTCGGGTTACATCGGACCCATTGGCGGGCTGATTCTGGGCGTAATTGCCAGTTTGGTCTGCTTTTACGCCGTTGGTATAATAAAGCACAAACTTAAAGTCGACGATTCCCTGGATGTGTTCGCCGTGCACGGTTTGGGCGGGATCATCGGTTTACTGCTGGTGGTCTTTCTGGCATCTCCCGCATTGGGCGGCGAGGGCTTTCCGGTGGCCGGACGTACGGTTGCGCAGCAGTTGGGGGTGCAGGCGCTGGGCGTGGCGGCTGCCATGATTTGGGCCGGTCTGCTCACCTTCATCATCCTCAAGGTTCTGAACCTGGTTATGGGCGGGGTACGGGTGGACGAGGAGGATGAGTTGGTGGGGCTGGATTTGGCTGCGCACGGCGAAAGAGGCTATGATTTATAAAATGTGGTTACTTGGGAGGGTGTTCCGTGGCGATAAAAAATGGGGATGCCGCGTCTTTGAAGGTAGAGCAGTGGTGGAACAGCGGGGCCCTGGTGGTCTCGGCAGAAGGGAGGATAAACGGCTTTAACGCCATGGATTTCCACAACAAGCTGTCGGCCGCCCTGAACAAACAGAGCAAGTCGGTCATCCTGGATTGCGAACATCTCACTTATATCAGCAGCGCCGGCCTGCGGGTGATTCTGATGGCGGCCAAGGATTTGCGGAAACGCGGGGCGAAATTCTCGGCCTGTTCCCTGGCCCCCACGATCATGGAGGTTTTCGTTATGACCGGCTTTGACCGCATTATCCAGATTCATGACTCCCTGGACGAAGCCGTCGAATCGTTCCAGGACTGAAGCCGGCAGACGATACCCGAATGTAAAGCCGTAACGATGTTTGCGGCGGCAGCCTTGCCCGCTGTTAACCCGGCAGCCAACCGATTCCAGCATTATTAAGGATGGGACCTATGCCCGATAGATTCAAGATTCTGGTTGTAGACGATGAGCCTGACCTGGAGCCGCTGATGCTGCAGCGTATGCGGCGGCACATACGGGCCGGCAAGTATGCCTTCGTGTTCGCGCATAACGGCGTGGAGGCTCTGGATATGCTGCAACAGGAAACCGACATTGACATGGTGGTTTCCGACATCAATATGCCGCAGATGGACGGCCTGACCCTGCTGGAACAGATTCCCAAGGTGGATCCCAACATCCGGTCCGTAATTATCTCGGCCTACGGCGACATGAAGAACATTCGCACCGCCATGAACCGGGGAGCGTTCGACTTCGTGACCAAGCCCCTGGACTTCGAGGACTTGCAGATAACCATTGACCGCACCCTGGAACACATGATCGAGTGGCGGGCGGCTCTTTCGTCCCGGGACCAGTTGGTGGCCCTCCAGAACGAGCTGGACATAGCGCGGACGATGCAGCAGTCCATTCTGCCCACCCAGTTCCCTCACGGGCCCGACTTTGAGTCCTTCGCCAGCATGGAGCCGGCGCGCAACGTTGGCGGCGACTTCTATGACGTGATGCGCCTGGACAAAAACCGGGTGGGGCTGGCCATTGCCGACGTTTCAGACAAGGGCGTTCCCGCTGCGCTGTTTATGATGTCCAGCCGCACCCTGTTGAAGGGGGCCGCCATCGGGAACGCGGACCCTGGGGAGGTGTTGCAGGAGGTCAACTCGCTGCTCCTTGAGGACAACGAGATGTCCATGTTCGTTACCCTGCTGTACGCGGTTTACGACCCCGAAACCGGACAGCTTACCTACGCCAACGGCGGCCACAACACCCCGGTCATCCTGCACCCCGACGGGAGTTGCGACCTGCTGGAGCTTACCGGGGGCGTCGCGCTGGGAGTGGTCCCCGATATGGAGTACGGCCAGAAGATCGTCACCGTCAAGCCCGGCGACGCGCTCATCCTCTACACCGACGGGGTGACCGAGGCCATGAACCATAACGGGGAAGAGTTCGGCATGGACCGCCTGTGCCAAATCCTGTCGGAAGTCCCGGGACGGGACCCCGAAGAACTCAACAAGGCGGTTTTCGCGAGCATCAGGGAATTTGCCGGGGAAACCCCGCAGTCGGACGACATTACCTGTCTTACCCTTTATCGCAGTGAGGCCTGAGCATGATCTCCACACTGTCTCTGACGGTTGAGAACAGAGTAGAAGAACTGGAGCGCATTGCCGCCGCCGTGGATGAGATGGCCGAACTCGAAGACTGGCCTCCGGGTCTGGCCTTCAAGGTGAACCTGGTGGTGGAGGAGTTCGGCATCAACATAATGAACTACGGTTACGATGACGGCGTCCACACCTTCAGCATTAACCTGCGCTCCGGTGAGGAATCGCTTACCATCGAGTTTATCGACGACGGCAAGCCCTTCAACCCGCTGGAAGACGCCCCGGAGCCGGATACCGAGTCGAGCGTCGAGGACCGGGCCATCGGCGGTCTGGGGCTCTTTTTGGTGCATACCATGACCGACGATCTTCAATACCGCCGGGAGGATTGCAAGAACCTCTCGACCATGGTTATGCGGAAAGAACAATGAATTCGCTCCGCTATCAACTGATGCTGTCCATGCCCCTGGCGCTGATTCTGGGCGGAGCATTCATCATCGTGGCCACCGTGTTCGGGGGATTGTCCTGGATTGCCGAGGATGCCTACTTGGCTGCGAGGCTCGGTTCGGACAACGCGCGCTCTTCTATAGCCATACCCGATATCATGCTTCCGGAATCGACAACACAGCCAAACCAAGCCCCGGGCATCATGGGCGGAAGCGTCGTTTTCGGCCAGTCCGCCGCCCTCACCGGCCCGGCCGCCGATTTGGGCACGAACATGAAGCTGGGCATTGAGGCCGCCTTTCACGAGGTAAACCAGCAGGGAGGAGTCCACGGGCGCCAGTTGGAGCTGAAGTCCCTGGATGACGCCTACGAGCCGGAAGCGGCCATCGCCAACACCCTCCGCCTGATTGATGCAGAGGGTGTGTTCGCGTTGATTGGCGCCGTCGGCACACCCACGTCGCGCTCCGCAACTCCCGTCACCCTGGAAGCGGGGGTTCCATATATTGCGCCCTTCACGGGCGCCGCCTTCCTCCGGGAAACCAAGTGGACGAACATCATCAACCTGCGGGCTTCCTACAACCAGGAAACCGAGGAAATGGTGGCCCGCCTGCACGACGACTTGGGAATCGAGCGAATCTCGGTGCTGTACCAGGATGATTCCTTCGGTAGGGCCGGCTTCCTGGGGGCCACCCAGGCCCTGGAGCGGCGGGATATGGCTCCGGTTTCCGTGGGCCTTTACCCTCGCAACACTCTGGCCGTCAAGACCGCGCTGCTCGACCTGCGCCGGGGCAACCCGGAGGCGGTGATTCTGGTGGGAGCGTATGAGCCGGTGGCCGCATTTATTCAATGGGCGCGGCGCACCGGGCTGGACCCGGTATTTATCACAATATCCTTCGTGGGCAGCGATGCCCTGGCCAGGGAACTGGGACCCGACGGAGCCGGAGTTTACGTTACCCAGGTGGTACCCTTCCCCTACGACCCCGCCGTCCCCATTGTTGAAGTCTACCACCGGGCGCTGGACGATTACCAACCCGGCGCCGAACCGGGCTTCGTATCCCTGGAAGGATACCTGGCCGGGCGGCTGGCCATCACCGGCCTGGAAGCGTGCGGTCTGGAACTTGACCGGTCATGCTTCCTGGAGCAGATTCGCAACGGCGGCGGCATTGACCTGGACGGTTTCTATCTTGAATACGGGTTCGCCGACAACCAGGGTTCCGACACTGTGTTCCTGACCGCCATCGGAAGCGACGGCCGTTACCATCCCATCCAAACCCTGCGGGACGATGTGCGATGATGAAACAAGCTAAACAGCCGGTTATGCAACGGATAACGAGCCTGGCTGACCGCCTGCGGCAAAGCCGGGTCAGCCGCTGGCCCAGTTCCCACCTGAGCGCGGGCCGTTCTGGGGTGAATCGCCTGGTGGACGAACAGATTGGCCTGAGTGCGCTGAATCGGATGCTGCACAGCAGGTTCCGCCTGTCCACCAAGCTCTACAGCGCCATTGGCGGCGCGGTGATGCTGACCATGGCCGCCAGCCTGGTGGGTTGGTTTTCTTTCAACCGCGTTGACGACGCCCAGGCCCAGGTCAACGCCAAGAGCATTCCCGAAATGGCCGCCGCCTTTGAGATAGCCGAATACAACGGCTCGCTGGTGGCCGCCGCGCCCCGGTTGACCGCCGCCGAAACTCCTGAAGACCTGAACCGAATCTACAATGCCATTGCGGCCGCTCACGAATCTCTGGAGTCCCAGTTGGACTTTCTGGTCCAAAGCGGCGCCGGAGACGAGGGCTTCAAGGATATTCGCTCCCGTTCCCAATTGCTGATTGCCAACGTGCAGGCCATCCGGAACCATAAGCTGGAGCTTTTAGAGTTGGCCGAGCAGCGGGAGGAGGTGAAAAAAGACCTGGCAAAGATACGCGAACTGCTGGACGATACCCTGGTGCCGTCCATCGACAGCCAGCTTTTCTACACCATCACCGGCCACCGCGGCCTGGACGAAATTTCGGATGGCTTCTCGGTCCACTTTTCGGAAGATGAATTCAACCGCTACCGCTACCTGACCGAATTGCAATCCGATGCCAACATCGCAACCGAGATTCTCGCCAACGTCTTTACCCTTTCCGACCCGTCTTTCGTCGAACCGCTGCAGGAGCGGTTCGAGGCCACCATCAGCCGCATCGAGCGCAACCTGGCGGCTTTGGAGGGCGCGCCGAACCACGACGAAGTTGAAGCGGTCTTCGACCAGTTGGCCGAATTCAACGTGGGGGTGGACAGCGAGTTCAACCTGTTGGAACGGGAGTTGCGCCTCTTGGAAAGTCAGCGTGAACTGCTGGCCTCTAACCAGGACGAAGCGGTAGCCCTCATCCGTGAGGTGGACGGCCTGGTCGTAGTGGCGCGGGATAATGCCGAAGGCGCCACCGCTGCTTCCATCCAGGCAATCCTTGAAGGCCGTATGCTGCTGCTGGCGATTTCCGCGATGAGCATCGGCGGCGCGTTCCTCATCGCCTGGCTGTTCGTCGGGCGGGTGTTCTTGAACCGCATCGAAATGCTGTCGGAGTGGATGCGCCGCATGGCGGGCGGCGATCTGGACGCCCGGGTCGAGATTGGCGGCAACGACGAGGTCACCGACATGGCCGCAGCCCTGGAGGTTTTCCGTCAGCATGCCCTTGAGATACAGCGGCTGAACCTGGTTGAAGAACTGGCCGATGAACTCTTGGGGAAAAACGAAGAACTGGAGATGGTGCTCACCGACCTGCGCCAGGCCCAGGACCAGATAGTCGCGCAGCAGAAGCTGGCGGCCCTGGGCGAACTTACTGCCGGAGTCGCCCACGAAATCCGGAACCCCCTGAACTTCGTCAAGAACTTTTCCGAGTCTTCGCAAGAACTGCTGGAAGAGCTGCGGGATACTATCAACGAAAACGCCGACGGTCTGAGCGACGACCAGCAGAGTCTGATACAGGACATTACCGACGACCTGAACGCCAACTTCGAGCGCATTCTGTCCCACGGCGACCGGGCCAACCGCATCGTCCAGGATATGCTGATGATGAGCCGGGGGGCAGGGGAATTCCGGTCTATTGACATCAACACCCTGCTCGAAGAACACGCCCGCCTGGCTTACCACAGCGCCCGGGCCACCGACCCGAACTTCAATGTTGACTTGCAGAACGACCTGGACCCGGAAGCGGGCGAAATCTATGCCATTCCCCAGGACCTGGGCCGGGTTTTCCTCAACATGGTCACCAACGCCTGCTACGCCACCAACGAGAAGCGCTCTGCGTTGGCCGATTCCAACGGCTCCGCAGAATCCTACTTCCCCACCTTGGTCGTTGGCACCCGGCGCGACGGGGAGCAAGTGGTGGTCAAAATACGGGACAACGGGCCGGGAGTGCCGGACGAAGTGCTCGAGAAAATGTTCAATCCCTTCTTCACCACCAAGCCCACCGACCAAGGCACCGGCCTGGGCCTGGCCATATCCAGCGACATAATACGCCAGCACGGCGGCTCCATACGGGTCGACACCGAGCCGGGAGAGTTTACCGAAATGATCATCGAACTTCCCATCACGCCGCCGGCAGTCCCTGGGGATGGGGAAACGGAGATTCCGGAAGAGGCTGCGGTGGTTGCCGTGTCCGGCTCCGTGTCTTCATAAAGCGCGCACTACCGGACTTGCCGGCCCGCTCGCGGCGGCCGAACTGCCGAGTCAGGCAGATTGCCGAAGCCGCCGGAGTCGCCGGTATCGTTTGCTTATAGGGGATGGCCTTATGGCAACCCTGAAAGGCACTGCACTGCCCGCTCTGGTTTGTTCCTCTGCACCGTCGGCAAACGCCCCGCCGGAGTGGAAGGGGCGGCAGCGCAAGATGACGTTCATTCGAATATCCACGTGAATATCCAAATCAACAACCAAGCGAAATGGAACGTTGCCCATAGGCTGAAAACGATGCAGGCAGCGAGAACAGTCCATAGAACGACGGACTCTCGGGTCCATCCAACGCTTCCTTGTACGGGGTCTCGTCCGCAATCAGGGCAGATGGCCTTGCAATTCCTCCAGAGAAGGAACCCTATGACAGGCCACAAGGCTATTCCGCCGAACAGGACCAGGGCTGCCAGTGAGAGCACAGTCCACCGGACGCACCGGGCGGCGGGAAATGGTGGTCTGATCGGCTTTACTTCTCGGTCGCACTCCGGGCATTGGCCGCCCGCAGGGTTGAGACGCCCGCCCGCGGCGTTCATGTTATTTCCTTTCCAAGCCGGAAATGTGGGGATATCCCTTGCGGGCGAACGAAAACGAGTCGCCGCTAAACCGGGTATTCGAAGTAGGCTTCGGTCAGGCGCTGGTGGAGTTCACGGCAGCCGTCGTCGACCTGCCGAAGCAAGTCCTCCCGGTCTTCCCGGTCCGGCCACTCGTAGAGGACCAGGGCGCTCAATCGCCCCGCCAGCCGCCGGGCAGTATCGCTGGAGCGGGCAACCGGCCCGGGGCCGATGCCGGACAGTTCTGCCAGTACGCCGTCCAGCGACCGGCTGATGGACACGGGCAGCCGCGAGTCCGTCACCAGCAGGTCCAGCACGTTGGCCGGCTTCGCCTCTCCGCCGTAGCGCCGGTTGTGGGACTCGAAGGCGTGGCACAGGCTGAGCAGGGTGGCCCAATCGGCGCTGTCGGTCAGGGTTTCGGCGGAAAGCTGGGCCAGCAGCAGCCCGGCCAGAAGATGACAGCGCTCGACGGAACGGCCCAAATTGATGAAACTCCAGCCGTCGTCCCGGTACATTGTGGACTCGGCGACGCCCAGGAAGGTGTCAATCTCGGTTGCCGTCTCCGCATAAAAGCTCTCCGGAGATGTCTGCCAGATGTCCAGAATGGTCAACCGCCGCAGCCGCAGGTAGGCCAGGTTCAGGCGGGTCCACATTTCGGAACTGATGCAGTGGCGCATCTGCCGGGCGTTCTCCCGGCCCTGTTCAAAGCAGCTCCATATCGAGTCCGGGTTCGACCGCTCGAAGGTGAGGTCGTCGGCCAAAGTGTACGAGTGGGCCAGAACGTAGTCGTCCTCGCCCACTTCCATGCTGCCGTGGGGCGGCAGGCGGTCCATGCTGCCGTAAATGCGGCTCCAGCCGAAATATATCTCCCGGACCGGCCGGTCCACCAGGGCTTCAACCTGCAACTTGAGCAGGTGGCACAGCCATTGTCCCCGTACCAGGTAGCGGCCCATCCAGTAAAGCCCCTGTGCGCTGCGCGAGAGCATCGGGTTCAGTCCTCGTCGTAATCTTCGGGCATCAGCACAAACTCCGGGTAGGCTTCAATGCCCAACTCCCCGGCATCCTGCCCCAAACGCTCCACATCGTAGGACACGCGCACGCCCACTGCCAGGTCCATGCCGCGCCACAACAGCCAGGAAGTCCCGAAAACGAACACCCCGACGGCGCCGATACCGGCCAACTGCGCCACGATGTTTCCGCCGGCGGCGATGCACACCGCCAGGGTTCCCCAGATGCCGGCCGCCAGGTGAGCGGGTATCGCCCCAACCACGTCGTCCACCTTGACCTTTTCCAGGAACTTGATTCCAGCGATACAGATGACGCCGCCGATGGCGCCGATGACGATGGCCCAATAGTGCTCGACAATGCCGGGGCCGGCGGTAATCGAGACCAACCCGGCAATGGCCCCGTTGAGCACGGCAATCAGGTCGATACGGCCAAGGATTAACCTGGACGTGACCAAGGCCGAAATGACCCCGGCGGCGGCGGCCAGATTGGTGTTGACCAGCACATGGCTCATCGCAATCACGTCGGCGGCAGTGCCCAGGGCCAATTGGGAACCGCCGTTGAAACCGAACCAGCCCATCCAGAGGATAAACACCCCCAAAGTCACCACCAGGACGTTGGATGGCGGCGTGGGTCTGGCCTCCCCGTTGCGGCGGAATTTGCCCAGCCGCGGCCCCACGGCCAGCGCGCCGGCCAGCGCGGCCCAGCCGCCGGTGCTGTGGACAATGGTAGAACCGGCGAAGTCCTGGAACCCCATTTCGGCCAGCCACCCGCCGCCCCAGTGCCATGCGCCGACAATGGGGTAGATGAGCGCCGACAAGACCAGGGTGAAGATGAAGAAAGGCCACATTTTGACTCGTTCGGCCAGTGTACCGGATACAATCGAGGCGGTGGTGGCCACGAAGACCATCTGGAAGAACCAGTCCGACATGGTGGAGTAACCGGCGGCGACCACCCCGGCCAACGCGCTTTCCTGCCCGCTTAGCAGCGCTATCTCACCGGGGGAGGGTCCGCGGAGGAACTTGAACGCTCCGATGAGTCCGTAAAAGTTGCCCACATCCACGTACATCAAGTTGTAGCCGATGAAGAAGTAGGCCAGGCCGGCAATGGCGTAGAGACCGATGTTCTTGAGGCAAATCATTGAGGCGTTCTTGGTGCGCACCGAGCCGGACTCCAGCATGGTGAAGCCGGCGCACATCCACATGACCAGCGCGCCCCAGATGAGGAAGGAGAAGGTGTTGAGGATAAAGATAGTTTCTTCATCGCCCGCCGCAAAGGCCACCGCCGGGCGGGCCAGGAAAAACCCCAGGGCCACGACCGCCCCGGCGAGAACCAGGGAGCGGGCCCGCCGCGGTACGAAAGTTATCATCCGGATAATCGCGTTCACTCGATACCTATCCCATAAGGCTGCTGGGAGCTTCAGGCTCAATCTTCCAGCACCCAGAAGTCCTTGCCTCCCCCGCCCTGGCTGGAGTTGACCACCAGGCTGCCCCGGCGGAGAGCAACCCGGCAGAACGCGCCGGGGACAATGCGGGTCCGGCTTCCGTGGAGTACGAAGGGGCGCAGGTCAACGTGGCGCGGCTCGAAGCGGCCGTCAATGAGGCAGGGCGCCCTGGACAGGGCCAGCACCGGCTGGGAGATGAAGTCTGCCGGGTTCGACCGCATCTCTCTGGCGTAATCTTCCCGCTCTTCCGGGGTGGCGTGGGGGCCAATCAGCATCCCGTACCCGCCGGAGCCGCCGACGCGCTTGACCACCATGTCCCGCAGATTGTCCAGGGTGTACTCCAGGCCCTCGGGCCGGCGGCAGAGATGGGTTTCCACGTTGGACAGCAGCGGCTCTTCGCCCAGGTAATACCGGATCACATCCGGGACAAAGGCGTAAACGCTCTTGTCGTCGGCGACGCCCGTTCCCGGAGCATTGGCCAGGGTCACGTTGCCCAGGCAGCAGGCGCGCAGCAGTCCGGGCACGCCCAGCAGGGAATCGGAGCGGAACACATCGGGGTCGAGAAAATCATCGTCCACCCGGCGGTAAATCAGGTCAACGCGCCGCAGGCCCGCCGTGGTGCGCATATAGACGAAAACGTCCTGCACCACCAGGTCTCGTCCCTCCACCAACTCCGCTCCCAACTCGTGGGCGAGGAAAACATGCTCATAGAAGGCGGAGTTGTACACCCCCGGCGTCAGCAGGGCTATGGAAGGGTCGGAAGTCCCCCGGGGGACAGTTCTTGCAGAGTAGCCAGCAACTCCTGCCCGTAGTGTTCGGCCTCCCGCACCCTCATGCTCCGGTACAGGCGGCGCAGGCTGGCCTTGGACGCCTTGCGGTTGGCGAGCATATAAGAGACACCGGAAGGGACCCGCAGGTTGTCTTCCAGCACCATGAAGCCGTCGTTGGTGCGCACCAGGCCGGTGCCGCAGATGGCTGCCCAAGAGCCATGAGGCGGCGAATACCCTTGCATCTCGGTGCGGTACTGCGGGCAGCCAAATACCACGTCTTCGGGAATCACGCCGTCGTGAACGATGCGGGCATCGCCGTAGACATCTTGCAGGAAGAGATTCAGGGCCTTGATGCGTTGGGTCAGGCCGGTTTCGACTTGCCGCCAGGACGCGGCCGCCATTAACCCGGGAAGGCAGTCGATGGGGATTATCCGCTCCTCGGCCTCGTCGTCCCCGTAAACCGTGAAGGTGATGCCCTCGTTGGAGAAGGACCGGTTGACCCGCTCGTGGATGCTGGTCAACTCAACGGCAGACAGTTCGTTGAGCGTTTCATATAGCTGCCAGCAGTGTTCCCGGGGAGCGCCATCGGGCAGAAACATTTCGTCGTAGATGGTTGGGTCAAGGTCGTAAGCGTCGAATTTCACAACAGCAACCCGTAGTTCCCTCCGTACCGGCTTCCCGGCGCCGGGCAACCCAACCGCGGGTGGTCCGGCAACCCGCCGGGGGTATCCTCCCGCCGGCCAGCCAATGCCCCGTACCCGTTTGCAGAGGCGTCCAGGCCCGTTGCCGCCAAATCGTGGGGCGCCTTCAAGTTCCGTAGCGCGTCGGGCGGGAGGCAGGGCGACCCGGCAGGCGACTTTCACCGGCCCCGCCGGCAATTGTTGGCTCGGGGTTCCGTTCCCGGTTGTGCCGTTACGGAAATCCTCCAGCGCAGCGTGTTGCCGGGGGATAGGTGCGCCTGACTATGGCTGCGGGCGAGATGAAGGTCAAGACTCGAAACTGGCGATAGCGTCGGGTTGGGAGTCCCAAACCTTAATAATCTTGTCGAAGCCGCTAATGGCGAACACCTCGCGTATCGACTCGGCCAGGGAACACACGGCCAGTTCGGTGTTCTGTCTCTGCAGCACCTTGGTGGTAATCAGAATGACCCGGAGACCTGCGCTGCTGATGTAGGAAAGTTGACCGAGATCCAGCACAACCGCCCGGTCGCTGGTGTCGATGGCCTCCGTTAAATTACCCTGAAATTCCTGGGCGTTGGACCCGTCGAGACGTCCCTCAGGACTGGCAATCAAGATCCCGTTTTCGCGCGCGGTTGCTAGATCCATTCCTTAACTCCTTGGAGCGTGTTAAAAACCAAAATGTAAACCGCCGACGGGCGCGTCCGAAGATGCGCCCGGAAAATGGACCGGATTACGTAGTGTTCTGATTTGGGTATCCTTTTCCGGTTTCAACCGTCCGCTCGACTGCCTGTCCGCTGGCCGAATCAGGACAGATCCGCCCCATCCGGCAATAAATGACGGATGCAGATCCCCGGGAACGTGGGGGCGTTGCGCCGAAAGCACAGCCAATGAAAAAGAGAAGTCCGGGGCGCATCTGTGATTATTACACAGTTTGCTGATAGGGCCTCCACTGGCTACAGCGGCCTGTGAAGGTTCGTCAGAAAAATGTTGTGCGGGCTGGCCGGTTCGGGCAAATGTCTTCAATCCGGTCCAATACTGCACAGCAACCGCGCCGGTACGCTTCCAGCCCTGGGAATGCTGCAACCTGGGTTTTCGGCGCCAATCCCGCGGCTCAAGAGCGGTTTAGCCAACTCCCTAATGTTCCCTCAAATGGTTGGCCGGGCAACCAATTTACGAGCGGGTTTGGCGGCGCAGAAGCACAATTCGGCGTGTGCGTATGCTACACGCAGCCCAAAGATAAGTCAATGTCCCAGGCCCCGGGCCAGGGGTTTAACAGGGCCTTTGGTTTGGCTCCGCAGAGCATCCTCCGGCGGCTTGAAAGCCGTCACATTCGGGGCATTCCAGGGCAGGCGCATCCACACATGGAGACCACGCCGGAGGACCCTGGCCGCCGCTCCTCCGCCCGCCGGGAGTTGGCCATCGTCCCGGATGGGCAACCGGCATGGTGGAGTAGTGTCAACAAACAGGCCCTGAAGGTATAGTAGGCACATGACCACCATCAACGACATAGCCGACTTCGTTAACATAGTCCGGGAGCAACCCCAATGGGCCGACATGGTCCGGGGTGTTCTGCTGGGCCAGGAGTTGCTGAACCTGCCGTCCCGGTTCGCCGAGTTCGTCGAGTTGACCAGCCGGAACTTCGAGTTGGTAAACAAACGGTTCGACCTGCTAGAGACCCGGCTGGATGGACTTGAAGTCCGGCTGGATTCAATTGAAGTCCGGTTGGATTCAATGGAGACCCGGGTCGACGGAATGCAAAATCACCTCAATCGGCTGGATGGCCGCTTTAGCAACTTCGAAGGCTCGGACTACGAACGCCGGGTCCGGTTTGGAGTCCTCCACCGGTGCGAAGACAGGTTCGATTTGCGCAACGCCTATCTGGCTCTGTCACAGAGCGATCCAAGGGCGCCCCAACTGCACAGCGTCGTCGCGCGGGCTATCAGCGGGGGATCCATCTCCAGGGAGCAGTCAACGGACCTGCACGAAGCCGACATAATCATCTCGGACGAGAACAACTGCCACGTTTTGGCGGAGGTCTCCCTCACCGCCAGCGAAACTGACATCATACGGGCGAAACGCCGGGCCGGCATCCTCAGCGGCGCCGCCGAGGGCACGGTCATACCGGTCGTCGTTACCGCATACCTCAACGATGCCCAGCGGTACCAGGCAGAGGCCGAGGAAGTGGTCGTGTTCGTCATTCCGTACCCCTAGCGCTCAGGCCGCCCGGTTTTCAGGTGCCGAATGCCCATGTCCCGGACGGCAATTTTCCGTCATTCGGCGTTGGCAGCAACGCAGTCCCTGTACACCCTGCGCCGCATCCTTGCGCATACCCTAACGTATCCAGGGGGTCTTTTGATTCTCGAAAGAATCCCCTGACCCTCTGGGAGAGGGTCAGGGTGAGGGCGTCCGGGCCCATAGCAACCGTTGCTGATGCGCGTGGGGTTCTCCCCCTCACCCCCGCCTGACAGGGGTATGTATACTGAAATTGGTCTGAGAGCTTGGAAAGCGCACAGGAATCCGTCATCTTGGTTGTAATGACTAAACCCCAATCCACCGAAGGAGGGCGTGTAGCAGGGTCCTGAAGAGACCAGAAAGCGCTCCTGTGCATCTGGGATAATGGTTTTCGAGACAGAAAACCAACCAGAAACAAGGAGCACCCAATAGATGCTACCACGCAACCACCCCGACGGCATCCACATCGCCTTCGACGACCATCGCCTGGTCAACAATGCCGGGCTGATCCTTCCCGCCACGTTGGCCTTGCACCTGGGCCTGCCCCAACTGGTTGACCGGCACTTGGACCTGGGCCGCGCCCCAGGCCGAGCCAACACCGGCGATAAGATTTCGACTCTGGTGACCTCGGCGCTGGCGGGCGGCGACTGCATCGACGACGCCGATGCGTTGCGCACCGGCAGGACGGCCTGCACTCTCGGCTGCGTAGTCAAGGCGCCCTCCACCCTGGGCACTTTCCTGCGCAGCTTCCGGTGGGGCCACGTCCGTCAGTTGGACCGGGTGAGCCGCGAGCTGCTGGCCCGGGCCTGGCAGGCGGGGGCCGGACCCGGCGACGCGCCATTCACCATCGACCTTGATTCGACGATCTGCGAGACTTACGGACTGGCCAAGGAGGGCGCCCGCCACCACGGCTATACCGGCGCACGGGGCTATCACCCACTGCTGGCCGTCGCCGCCGGCGCCGGCGACGTGCTGATGGCCCGCCTGCGCGAGGGCCGGGCCAACACCGCCCGCGCCGCCGCCCACTTCCTGCGTGAGACGGTGAGCCGGGTTCGCTGCGGCGGGGCCAGCGGGCAGCTCACCATGCGGGCTGACAGCGGCTTCTATACCCACGCCGTGGTCGCCGTCTGCCGCCGGATGGATGTCCGCTTATCCATCACCATCCGCCAGCACAAAAGCCTGCACAATCTCATCGAGGCGATACCCGAAGATGCCTGGACGCCGATTCCTTACTGGATGGACGGCGCCGCCGATGTGGCCGAAACCACCTACACCCCCTTCCAGAGTGAGCCGGATGCCGCGCCGGTACGGCTCATCGTCCGGCGGGTGAAGCCGGCGCCCGGTTCTCAACTGGCTCTCTTCGCCACCTACAGCTATCACGGCTTCATCACCGACCGGGACGGAGAGACCCTGGAACTGGAGGCTGACCACCGCCGCCACGCCGAGATCGAGAATGCGATACGCGACCTCAAGTACGGCGTCGGGCTGAACCATCTCCCCTCGGGCCGCTTCGCCGCCAACGGCGCCTGGCTGGCGGTACAGGTGATGGCCCACAACCTGGCCCGCTGGACAGCCCGCATCGGCCTGGGTGAGCGGATCGTGACCACCAAGACCCTCCGGCGACGGGTCTTCGCCCTGGCCGGACGGCTCACCCGCTCCGCACGCCGGCTCACCCTGCATCTGCCACAGCGCTGGCCTTGGGAAACCCAGTTCAGTCGCGCCTTGGCCCGGCTGCGAGCGATTCCACTCCCAGCTTGACGACCCGTCTGCAACTGACCCGCCATCCTGTCAACTGAACGTCCCCGCCAACTCGCGCCAGCCCGGTCCGCGAGCGCCTCTCGCCGTGTCCTATCCCGCCATCTCGCTGGCCACAGCCACTGCAGGCCGCCATCGGCGCCCCAAAAGCGCCTGCAGACCGCCCGCCAACCTCCCGTCTACCCGAATTCGAGCCCGAATCATCGCGCCTGTAACTCCCTCACCCCCCCTCCAGTGTCCTCACGCCGTCCATCCGTGTCCATCGGTGGATTCGGGCTAAACCGGATGCCGGAGGTATCCCATGCGCCTTCCAAGGGAATGCTGCCAGATGAAGCAGGTCATTGAAACGCATTTACCGCACCTCACTCAGCCACAGTTGACCGGCCTGGCCTGGTGGGTGTGCGGGACCATTCTGGCTGGGAGCGCCTGCCAGAATACCGTCGCGTCCGACCTCTCCACCCGGGGCAACTGGAACAACCTGCGGCAGTATCTCAGAGAGTGGTTGTACGACGGCGGCGACCGGGCCCGTCCCTGCAAGACCGAACTGGACGTAAGTCTCTGCTTCGCGCCGCTGCTCCGGTGGGTCCTGGCGTGGTGGCGTTCCGATAGGCTGGCGCTGGCGGTTGACCCCACGTTGAAAGGGGACGACACCACCGCCATCGTCATCAGCGTGGTCTACCGGGGTTGCGCGATTCCCGTGGCCTGGCGAATCCTGCGGGCCAACCAGCGCGGGGCCTGGATGGACCCAATAGTGGAACTGCTGCAGGCCCTGGCCCCGGCGGTCCCCAGGGAAATGACCGTGATTGTGATGTGCGACCGGGGCCTGGCCAGTCCGAAATTGTGGAAACAGATACTCGCTCAGGGCTGGCATCCCTACATGAGGTATCCGAGAAACGTCACTTTCTGCGCCGATGGCGGACGGCGGCTGCCCGCGCGCGCCTTCGTTTCCAGTCCGGATACCGCCTGGACCGGCAGCGGGACCGCCTTCGGCGGAGCCGCCGCAAAACGCCGTTGCACCCTGCTGGCGGTCTGGTACGTTGAACAGGAGGAGCCGTGGATCATCCTGACCGACCTTCCGCCGGACCAAGTTGGGGTGAGTTGGTACGCCCTCCGCTTCTGGATCGAGTTGGGGTTCAAGGCGGTCAAGAGCCTGGGTTGGCAATGGCACAAGACCCGCAGGACTGACCCGGCGCGGATTTCGCGCCATTGGTTCGTGTTGTCGGTGGCGACGCTCCTGACCCTGGCCTATGGGACCAGGGTGGAAGACGCCTATGACCGGAAGATGCCCCCCGGCAGCTTGCGAGCGCCGCCCCGGGCGCTGGCGCCCACGCACCGCAGCGGCAGGGAGAAGCCGGGACGGACCGTCAGCGTAATCCGGCACGGCATCGACTGGCTGAGACGCTTGCTGCACCGGGGCCGGTTATGGCGCCGGGTATGGCTGCTGCCCGAACCCTGGCCGGAACCCAAGCCCAACCTGGAGGTCACCCGCCATGCCCCTACATGAAACCCTATACATACCCCTGTCAGCCTCACCCCCGGCCCCTCTCCCGTGGGGAGAGGGGAGAATCGAAAGACCCTGTATTATCCCTGAGAAAATTGCGAAACTTCCCAGCTGAGCTTGCGACTGCTAATTCGGGACGAATACCGTTAAAGTATTTGCCGAATTCCCCCACCCTGAATGGCCGACGAATCCTATTCACGCTATTATTCTGCTGGCCCTTCGGCAACTAAAGAGTTTCGCAATTTTCTCTATCCCTTTCGCAACTTTCCCAATCTTGCGCGGGTGTGCTAGAATGCGTCAACTTTTGCCGGTGGCCTGCAAGTCGAACTCCGGCATCCAAGGCCGTCCCGGTTGCCCCGTGTCGGCAGGGAAGTTCCCCGAACCAAGATTGTTGAAGATACAAGAGTCTCAATGATAAAAGTGGTCTTCTTCGACTTCTATAACACGCTGGTCAAGTTCTGGCCTCCGCTGGAGCAAATCCAGCAGGCCGCGTGTCAGGAGTTCGGGTTGAACGTTTCCGAGGAAGGCATAACCCGGGGCTATGCCGTGGCCGACGTTTACTTTAACCGGGAAAACGAGAGGCTGCCCCTGGCCATCCGCACCGACCCGGACCGGCTGGAGTTCTTCACCAGTTACGAGCAGATGATTCTCCGGGAAGCCGGTCTGGACGTGACCCTGGATCTGGCCCGGCGAATCTGGGAGATGGCCGCCGCGGTCCCCAAGGAGTTCATGCCCTTTGATGACACCGCCGGCGCCCTCGCCGAGCTGCGGGACAACGGGTATCTCCTGGGGATAATCTCCAACCTGCGCCGGGACATGGATGAGATCTGCCAGCGGTTGGGCCTTAGCAAATACCTGGATTTCGTGCTCAACTCCGCTGAGGCGGGCGCCGAGAAGCCCCGCGCTCCCATTTTCCTGGAAGCCCTGCAGCGGGCCACCGTCGCGCCGGAAGAGGCGGTCCATGTGGGCGACCAGCACCGGTCCGACGTGCTGGGGGCCCGCGCCGTGGGGATGTACGCCGTCCTGCTGGACCGGGGCGGGTGGTATTCCGACGTGAATGATTGCACCCGCATAGCATCCCTTCACGAACTGCCCCCGGTACTGGCGGGCGCCCCGCAGTCGCTCAATTCCCACGGGCAGGCGTGACCCCAGGCAGGTTGGGCAACCCGCCCAACCGTTCTTCCCAAGCAGATTTAAGGGTCATTTGCCAAACAGGAAGTCCCTCCAGTCCCTTCGGACTGGCGAACCGACCCGTACACCCCAACGTTTTGGTCTCGAATACAGGAGCCGAAATGACACAGCCCATCCGTCTCAACCGGGAACCCGACGAACCCTTCAAGGTCATCGTCTGGTATGACTACATTTGACCCTGGTGCTATGTCGGCCTGGAGCGGGTCGATAGATTGTCCCAAGACTACAACATTTCGGTGGTGGGGCAGGCTTACCTGCTCCGGCCCGACACGCCTAAGGAGGGCATTGTCCGCCAACCTCGGCCGGGGGAGACTGAAGACCTGCTGAGCGAACCTCTGCGCGGCCAGGCCAGCGACTCCAACCTGATAATGCGCCCGCCGCCGGTTACCCCCAACACCCAGTACGTGCTGGAAGCCACGGAGTACGCCCAGCAGCAGGGCAAGTTCATGGAGTTCCACCACGCCGCCTACAAGGCTTACTGGGAAGACCGCAAAGACCTGGGCGACCTGGGCGTCATCGAAGAAGTCGCCGAGTCCGTGTCCCTCAACTCCGCCGAGTTGCTCCAGCACCTGGAAACCAACAAGCACACCGAGACGGTCCTGAGCCAGTACCAGCAGGCTTTGCAGTACGGCATCCGGGGCATTCCGACCTTCGTGGTGGGCAACCTGCTGTTCACCGGCGCCCATCCCTACGAAGTATTCCAGTCGGCAATGCAGAAGGTTATGGCGGCGTAAGCCGGGGTTCCAACGCCGCCGCCACTCCAACCGTTCGCTCCAAGCCCGTCGAAGGATTTCCTCAACTCAGGTACGTTGGGGGGATTCATCCCCCAACGTACCCAGTCCCCGGCATACTGAGGAAATCGTTCGACAGGCCCAGGGCGAGCGAAGCAAATATCGCTGATATCCAAACACGATTGCCCTGCGCCGCCCATTAGTTTCGGTTGTACCCCGCGTGGCCCGTATGCTAATATGACCGGGCGGATTGTTACAAAATTCACGGACTTCAACTCTGGCTTTTTGAGTAGTTGGACCGGCGCTAAATGGACACTTTGCAGCAGCGAATAACCAACGCCATCCACAACCAGCCTCAGCCTACCGTGACGGTCCTTTCTTCACTATTGGCCGTGGAGGACGAAATCGGCTACATTCCCCAAGAAGCCATTGCCGAGGTGTCCAACCGCACCGGCGTCACGGTCAACGATGTCTGGGCGGTGGCGTCCTTCTATCCCAACTTCCGGTTTGTGCCGCCCTGCGAACACCGGCTGGAAATCTGTTGGGGGCCTTCCTGCCACCTGACCGGCGCCATGCCCGTAATCGCCGCGGCCCACGAAGCCCTCGGAATGGATGGCGAAGGCGACACCGGCGACGGCCGCCTGTCCCTGCGCTACAACACCTGCCTGGGGGCCTGCGCTCAGGGCCCGGTTATCGCCGCCGACCATCACCTGATGGGCCGGCAAACCCCGGAAACGGTGCGAACCGCTATTGCCAACCTGCTCCGGGCGGCGCCCGGCGGCCATTAGAATGCCACGACCGGAGCCGACGCTGCCCATGATACGCTTGATGATCGTTCCGGAGGTCTCGCCGTGACCTTCGCCGACCTGTCCGCCGAGGCCGGCCGCCGCTGGGATGCCCTGACCGCCGGCGGCGCGCCGTGGGTACGAGTTGGGACAGCCCTCTGCGGCAAGGCCGCCGGGGCCGACGCCGTGCTGTCCGCTATTGAGTCCGCCCTGACCGAGCATGGAGTCACCGCCTCGGTCAGTCAGGTGGGCTGCTTCGGCCTATGCTTCGCCGAACCGCTGGTAGACGTGCAGTTTCCCGGCCGCCCCCGCGTCTTCTACGGCAACGTCACACCGGAAACCGCCCGGCAGATTGTCGCCACCCACCTGTCCCGGGGAATCCCGAACAAGGACTTGGCCATCGGCGCCCAGGGGCCAGGCTCCGTGCCCGGCATACCGGAGTTGGCCCAGCACCCCATGAAGGTGAAGGAAACCCGCATTGCCCTGCGGAATGCAGGCACCATTGACCCCGGCGACATCTACCAGTACATCGCCAACGGCGGCTACCACGCCCTGAACAAGGCGCTGACCGAAATGACCGCCGCCGAGATGCTGGAGCAGGTCAACGCTTCGGGCTTGCGGGGACGGGGCGGCGCCGCCTTCCCGGCGGGCACCAAGTGGAACTTTCTGGCCGGTTCCAGCGCGCCGATGAAGTATGTCCTGTGCAACTGCGAGGAAGGCGACCCCGGCGCGTTCAACGACAAGGGGATACTGGAGAGCGACCCCCATACCGTCGTGGAAGGGGTCGCGCTGGCCGGGTATGCCACCGGCGCGCGGCGCGGCTACATCTTCATTCGCCACGGCCATGATGGGCCGGTGGACCGGGCCCGGGACGCGGTGCGGCAGGCATACGAGTTGGGCTTTCTGGGCGAGGACATTCTGGGCAGCGGCTTTTCCTTTGACCTGGAAGTCGCTCTTACCGGGGACTCCTACGTTTCGGGCGAAGAGACGGCCCTGATGGAAGCCATCGAGGGCAAGCGTGCCATGCCCCGCTACCGGCCTCCCTTCCCGGCCCAGGTGGGCGTGTTCGGGCAGCCGTCCAACATCAACAACGTCAAGACCCTGGCCTATGTGCCGGAGATAGTGGCCAAGGGCGGCGAATGGTTCGGCGGCATCGGCCACGAACGCAGCACCGGCACCGCTATCCTGTGCCTTACCGGGGCGCTGAAGTACACCGGCATGGTGGAAGTGCCGATGGGGTTGACCCTCAGGGAAGTGCTTTACGACGTGGCCGGCGGCATCCCCGGCGGCAAGAAGCTGAAGCTGGTACAGACCGGCGGGCCGTTGGGCGGCGTGCTGGGGGCGGACAACATTGACCTGGCGCTGGACTTTGAGGTCTTCCGCGAGGCGGGGGCGATTCTCGGCTCCGGCGGGATAATCGCCGCCGACGAGGATACCTGTATCGTAGACCTGACCCGGGTGCTGATCGCCTTCTGTCAGTACGAGTCCTGCGGCAAGTGCTTCCCCTGCCGCATGGGGATGAGCCACCTGCTGGAAGTGCTGGAGCGGATGTGCCGGCTGGAAGGCGAACCCGGAGACCTGGAACTGATGAGCAGCATCGGCCTGAATATGCAGGCCGGCTCCCTGTGCGGTCACGGACAGCTTGGGTTCAATCCGGTATCATCGGCGCTCAAGTATTTCGGGCCGGAGTTTGAGACCCACATCGTAGACCACCGATGCCCCACCGGAAGCTGTTCCAATCCCACCTTTTCGCCCCGTTTGACCCGAAGATAACCGGCCCGAAACCGCGAAACCGTTAGTCCCGGAACCCGAAACCGTTGATCCTGCCGTTGATTCTGAGGCCCTTGAAGGATTTTCGCAAAAGCGCACGATTATGCCAGACGATATAATCATCACTATTGATGGAACAGACATCAAGACACAGCCCGGCAAAATGGTGCTGGAAGCCGCCATTGAGGCCGGGGTGTACGTGCCGTACCTGTGCTACCACTCGGGTATGAAGCCCTTCGCCGCCTGCCGTATGTGCGTCGTGTCGGTGGAAGGGGGCAGAGGGTTTCCCGCCTCCTGCACCCTGCCCGTGCAGGACGGAATGAAAATCCGCAGCGAAGCCCCGGATGTCAACGAGTTGCGCCGCTCGGTAATGCAGATGCTCATTGCCGAGCATCCCAACGGCTGCCTCACCTGCCACCGGGTGGACATCTGCGGCCCCACCGACATCTGCCTGCGCCACGTTTCCGTCAACGACCGCTGCGTAACCTGCCCCAAGAACGAGCGGTGCGAGTTCAAGGACACGGTGCGCTACCTGGGCATGAACCTGGAGTCTCCCCTCAACTACGAGTACCGGCAGATTCCCCTGGAGGTGGCCGACCCCTTCTACGACCGGGACTACAACCTTTGCATCACCTGCGGACGCTGCGTCCGGGTCTGCGAAGAATTGCGGGGCGACGCCGCCATCTGCTTCACCGAGCGTTCCGGCAAGGCCCTGGTAGGAACGTCCTTCGGCACATCGCTGCTGGAATCGGGCTGCGAGTTCTGCGGGGCCTGCATCGACGTCTGCCCGGTGGGGGCGCTGGTCGAGCGGGACCACAAGTGGGAAAAGCCCCGGCGGGTCGAACGCACCGTTTGCCCCCACTGCCCGGTGGGCTGCCAGCTAAACTTGGAATACAATGCCGACGGCCGGATGATTCGCGTCGTTCCCGAGCTGAACTCGCCGGCCAACCGGGGTCAGGCCTGCTTCAAGGGGAAATTCGGCCTGGAGTTCCTGAATAAATCAGGCCGGGCCTCGGGCCGGATGACCAAGCCGCTCATCCGGCGCAACGGGGAGCTTCAGCCTGCGAAGTGGGACGAAGCCCTGGACCTGACTGCCGCCCGGCTCCAGGAATATAAGGGCGACTCCTTCGCGCTGCTGGCCTCGCCCAACGCCACCAACGAGGAGCTTTACCTGTCCCAGAAGTTCGCCCGCCTGGTGATGAACACCAACAACGTGGACCAGACTTCCAACCTCACCCCGGAGCTGACCATCGGGCTGGAGCGGTCCCTCGGGTACGCTGCGGCCACCAACTCCACCTGGGAATTGGAGCGCGCCGACTGCATCCTGGTCTTCAACTCCAACCTTACTGAGGAGCACAACGTGGTGGGAGTGCCCATCAAGAAGGCCGCCCGCGGCGGGGCCAAGCTCATTGTCATCGACCCTCGCGAAGTCGAGTTGACCCGCTACACCGGCAACTGGCTCCGCCCGGCGCCCGGCGCGGAACTGATGCTGTTGGGCGGTATCCTCAAGTCCCTCCACGATCAGGGCCTGGAGAAGTCCGACTGGATTGAGGAGCACTGCGAATCGCCGGAAACGCTGGACTACGTGCTGAACTCCCTGGACATGGACGAAGTGGTGCGGTTGACCAGCGTTCCGGCGGAAGCCATTGCGGAGGCTGCCCGTATCCTGGGCGCCGCCTCTGCCGTCTCGATTGTATATGCGCTGGACAACGTTCCGGCCGAGTCGCAGCAGGGTTGTGTGCTGGCCTTGACCAACCTGGCCCTGCTGACCGGCAGCCTGGGACGGCCCGGAGCGGGCATCTTCCCCCTGCGGCCCGGCGCCAACGAGCAAGGGGCCTGGGACGTGGGCTGTTCTCCCGGCCGTCTGCCGGGCAACCGGCCTTTGCGGAACGTGGAAGCCAGGGAAATGGTCGAGAGCGCTTGGCAATCACCATTGCCCACTGCCCGGGGCTTGGGCGTTCGGGCGGCCTGGGACGCCGCATCCGAGGGCTTGGTCAAGGCGATGTTAATTTCCGGCGACAGCCTGAACTTCACCAACGGCAGGCTGCAAGGCGGGCTGACGGCCCTGCGCGGCCTGGAATTTCTGGTGGTCCACGAAGAGTTCGCCGGCCCGCTGACCGAGTTGGCCGACGTGGTGCTGCCCCGAGCCGCCTTTGCCGACAAGGACGGCACCTACACCAACCTGGAACGGCGCATCCAACGGCTCCGGCCCACCCGTAAAGTCCCCGCCAATGGGCCGAAACCCGAACTGTGGGTCCTGGGCGAAATCGCCCGTCGCATGGGCGCCGGCGGCTTCGACCACGCCTCCGCCGCCGAGGTTATGGACGAAATCGCCTCGGTCAGTCCCATATATTCCGGCGTGTCCTACCGGCTGCTGGATTCCCGGGCCGCCACCGTTTTCCGCAGCGGCATGGACACCCCGCAGCCGACCCAACTGCTCTACTCCGGCAAAGAAGAGCGGGGCATCCAATGGCCCTGCACCGCCGATAACCCGTCCTCCCAGCCCATCCTGTACCAGGACGGGTTTCCCGGAGGTCTGGCCAACCCCATCACACCGGAGTTCCAGCCACCGGAGAACCGGACCAACCCCAACTATCCTTCCTGGCTGGTTCCCGGGCGCGTCCTGCTGGAACGGGACCATCCGGCCCAGGTTACCCCGGGCAAGAGCAACCGCCTGGACCGCGACGAGTGGGTCCGCGTCAACCCCGCCGACGCCGTCGGCTGCTCCGTCTCCGACGGCGACACCGTTGAAGTGGTAACCGAGGGCGGCCGCTTGTCCGGGGTCGCCAAGCTGGATGACCGCATCCCGCCGGGGTCCCTCAGCGTAACCCAACTCTTCGGGCAGTTGGCCGTGGAGCTTCAGTCCAGCGTGGAACACGACCCCATGTCGCGGGTCCCGGGACTGGACATCGTGCCGGCCCGTCTGGCCAAGGCCAAGGCCGGCGGGAGTTGACAACCGGCCGTTCGGAAACGTAAAAATTGGAATAGGCAGCACTGCGGCGAACCCGGCGCTGCTGCGGTACAATGTCGATGGGCCGAGCCAGGAAATAGACCAGGGCGTCAGGAGTGGGAATGATCAGCTCAGCAACAAATTCCCGGGAAGCCAGGATGGCCGCTTTGCCCAGGGCAACTTTGGTCGAACGCCGCGACATCAACGAAGAACTGATGGTCATTAAGCTGAAACCGGAAACCTCCAGCTTCACCTACAAGCCGGGGCAGTTCTGCACCTTGGGCACCGGGGGCGTGGAGCGCGCCTACTCCATTGTTTCGGCTCCTTATGAAGGCGTCTTGGAGATTTTCGTGGAACTGGTGCCGGAAGGTGAACTGACCCCGAAGATGTGGCGGCTCCAGGCCGGGGACACCATGTCCATGCGGCCCACCGCCAAGGGGCTGTTCGTGCTGAAAGACCGCTTCCATCACCACCTGATGGTCTCCACCGTCACCGGAGTCGCCCCGACCATCAGCATGATTCGTCAGTATATCCACGACGGGGGCAGGGGCCACGTCTTCTACGTTTTGTACGGCGCCAGCTACCAGGACGAGTTGACCTACGACGGAGAGTTGGCGGCGCTGGCCGGGAAATATCCCGAAAGCGTGAAGTTCGTGCCCACGGTCAGCCGCCCCGGCGAACCCCGCAATGTCCTCTGGACCGGCGCCAAGGGCCGGGTAAACGCCATTTTTTCGGAATACCTGGCCGGTTTCGACCTTCCCCAGGACGACACCATGATTTACGCCTGCGGTCACCCCGGAATGATCGCGTCCATCAAGGAACAGGTCGTCCCGGCAGGCTGGAACTTCGTGGAAGAACGGTTCTGGAAGGAATAGCGGTCCAATCCCTCCCCCAGCCATCCGAAAGCGAGTGGTTATTCGTTTTTACCCGCCGTCTTCATCAGCGGCAAACGCTTCAAACGCCGCGTCCATGTCAATCAGTGGGAGTTGTGACTCTGGCGAAACAGGGGCCGCGGCACTCTTTGGAACGTACATGCCTCTACCAACCGGTTCCACCCGGCCGTTGAAACTAAGCGCCATTGTCACGCTCGTGAGACTCAGTTCTCGCCGTTCTTTCCCTAATTCGCGCATCACGGTCTTGTCTGAAACCGGGCGCTTCGTTCTGGCGTGAATGGTCTCAACTATCCGAGCAACGCCCTCAAACAAATCGGTATCAGGGCGGGAATACCCGTGTTCCTTAAGGCCGTACATTCCTTTGCGCCCGATCCAGACGATGCCGAACTGTTCTTCTTGTGGGCTGGCAGCAATAGAAAGGGCTGCGTGCCAATTCTTTACCGATATCTCCCTGGCCGGGAATAGTCGATTACACTCCGATGCTATCTCATCAAAGTGCGCGGCGCGACCCAACGAACGCATGGCTTCAAGAAGCATACGAGGCCGCGTCCAAGAGTGGTATTGGGATGCCAAGTACGTCTCTACGGCATCTCTTGCAGCCTCGTTATCGCTCCGGGACAAAAACGACACTGCACAAATCGCTAATGTAGCGAGTTGACCGGCATCAACCTTGCTCAGGTTATCTCGGAATACAGCAACCTCTTCCTCGGGCCCGATGACAGACAATTCAAGCTCTGGGATATTGACGGTCTGCAATCCGATGCTTTTGTTCAGGAATTGGCGTTGGCGTGTCATCCTGGACCCAGGTATTAGCAATGATCCGCCGGACCGGGCGAAATCAATTGCGAAAGCGGCCCAAAGACGTACTTGTTGTGACGGATGAAAAATTTTGCGCCAAGCCTTTTTCTCAATTTGGCGGATTCTTTCTCTGGTCACACCGTAACAGTTGCCAAGCTGTTCCAGTGTGAATGTCTTCCCGGTTTCCAAACCGAGACGACCACGCATTACGCTGGCTTCACGGTTAGTAAGACCTCCCAGAATTCGGTCACACACGGCTTCAAGGTCAGTATTGGCTCGACCTGAAGGTAACGCCTCTGGAGAGAAGGCATGGCTTAACTGCTCAACGCATTGTCCGAACCACGTTACGCATTGTGGATTAGTCTGTAGCACTATCGACCATGGAAACACGAAAACATCCGGTTCGTTGCTATCTGCAACCATCCCCCAATTCCGGCCAACATCTAACACGCTAGCCGGCACCACGCTCCGGTTATATCCTTCGAAAGCCTGTGCTATCTCGCGGGCAAGGCCGGCTTGAGTCAGGCGGCTCACTCCTGCTTTTGCCCATCGTATGGTTCTGTTGGTCCACCATTGCTCCACCAAGCGGCTGCCAATATAAAGATTGCAGGATGGGGAGCTATCCTTTGGTTCGTCCAAAGGCAAGATGGTCTTCTGCCCGCACTGCCAACACAGGGCGTCGGCAATGACGTACTCCGCGTTTTCCAAGTCTGCGAAAGCAGCCACGTCCAAAGCCAAGTCTGACGCCGAGAACGCGGCGGGTTGGTGGGCCAGCCGGTCAATGACTTCGTTGATTAGTTCGATTGTGCTTGGCATGAGATTACTCCTGCAACGGCAAGCCGGCTGAAATCGCCTGGCTGGTAGCTTTGACTGTCTTCAGAATGCGGTTCCACTGGAGTTCCTCTGGGATTAGATCCGCGTCGTCCACGTATCGGCGGAGGGTTACGAAACTGGATGCACGTTTTGGAGATAACCCGGCGTGGCGCTCCAGGTGGTCGTAAAGGTTTTCCACCTGGCAGCCCTGCTCCGCCAGACCGGCGTTCAACCGGAGCAGGATGTCTCCCAATTCCCAAGCCACACGGACGGACATCGGCGTTCTGGACAGTCGCAAAGATTTGGCCTCCCTTTGCCATTGTTTAATTTCAGTTAGTGCCGTTTCATACAGGATTGTGACCGCGCGCATTGTCATGGCAGGGTCGCTCTTTAGTAAAGCAAGGTCACTCAACGGCACCGACGATTGATAAGTCCCACCTTGCTTTTTGAAGACAACATTGGCATAAGTTTCTTTGTTGGCGGTCACGATTGCCCCCAAATAGTGATGAACCGGTCCACGTAGCTAATCCCATCAGGAGGTGGAACCAACTCCGCTTTGTCCAATGCAATGCCGATGGCGAACATGCAGTAAGTAAGACTTGCCTGCTCCTGGGTGGCCTGGCGACGATATGCCCCATGACCGCTGTTGATGACGATAACGTCAGAGTTGAGCCAAGCGGTTTCGCCCCGGTCCGGGTGCTCTTCGAAGGCGACGCGGGGGCCTTGATTTCTACGCGAACGCTGTTGATTAGCCTGTGTCTTGCCAGTTTTGTCCTCGGCGCGTGAGCTGCCGCCGTTACTGCCATTGGTATGTCCCCTGTTATCACTGTGAGTAGTCTCGCGTGTGTTCTGAGACGTGACCTCTGTTGTAAGAGTATTCCCGTCCATATTTTTGCGGAGCACACGGGACTTACGCAGTAATCCGTCGAAATCCTGCAATTCGGGCAGTTGTTTGATCATCTTGGTCAACTCACGTTCCAGTTTTTCCGACAGACGGTTGCGTTGTGGTTTCGCGGCAGCTACGCCATGTTTCGCTAGGAATTTCTTCAGTTCTTCGCTAACCAGGTCAAGCAGTTGACGTAGCCCTTTGCTGCGACCGGGCCCTCCTTTCAGGTCGGATTTGTTGGTGGTTAGATAATCGATAAGGCCGGGGATTTCAACGATGCCGAACAGTTTAGTTCCCAGTACGCCGGTAGATAATCCGAACAGCTCGTGCTTGATTACCTTGCCGTGGGTGCAGAGAAGCACCCCATAGGCGCCGTCGCCAACGGGACAATCCCGCTCCGATACGCCAATAGCACCCCATCCTGCCGAGCCCAATTTGAGATTGACCCGCTGAATTAGCGAGGCGATGGTGTCCAGATTGACTTGTTGCACCAGCGCCCCATTAACTACGAAACGCGGGCGGGTTAGGTAGAGGTTGCCAGCTGCGTAAGCGTCTACGAACTCGCTGATGAACAGCGGCAAGTAGTGGCGTTTCAACACTGCTATCAGGTACTCGCTATCTACATCTGTCGGGATGTCGCCGGGATCGAAATGCACTTCAACACGAGTCCCACTGGATTTCAACCGATTCGCTTGGATTCTGTTCCATCGCAGAGTCCCGTCATCGTGCCAACGCCAGTCGGACGCGCTAGTCAAGCCATCGCATCGGGTTTCAGTAACTACCCGGTGGGCGATGTTGAAGCTAATCTTGGCGCCCACACCAGCGAATCCGATGCCATCGCCACGGGTTTTTAGTTCGGCGGCAAAGTCGTGGTATTGTGCGAACGCCTCGGAGTCCATTCCGTTGCCGTCGTCCATCACAACCAGTGTGCGGTTCCGGTCATCCCAGCTAATCGAAATTTCGCTGGCTTTAGCATCAAGGGCATTGGCGACAAGTTCGGTTAGGACAACGTCGAAGGTATCATCCTGGTACATATCGGCCAAGTCATGGACCAGCTTCTTGAAATTTACCTTGCTTTGAATTTCTTGCATAACAACCTTCTATTGCGGTACGATTTATGGTGGAATTACAGCATATTTATTATAATATGTCAACCAGAGCTCACATGCAATCAGTCCTGCCAACCCTTTGCAATGCAACCCGCGCTTGGGTGGAGTAAAATAACCTGATTCGCGCCCTTGGGTGTTGCCGTGACTCCGATCCGCCGCCAGTACCTGAAAATTAAACACTCCTACCCCGACGCCATCGTCCTCTTTCGTCTCGGCGACTTTTACGAGACCTTTGACGCCGACGCCCAACTGGCCGCCAACGAGCTGGAAATCACCCTCACCTCCCGCAGCATGGGCAAGAACGTCAAGGTGCCTATGGCCGGCGTTCCGGCCCACGCCCTCGATTCTTACCTGGCCCGCCTTATCAAGAAGGGCCACAAGGTCGCCATCTGCGAGCAGTTGACCGACCCGTCCCAGTCCCGCGGCATAGTGGAGCGGGACGTGGTGCGGGTGGTAACGCCCGGCACGGTGGTGGAGCCGCGCCTGCTGGAGCAGAAGGCCAACAACTACCTGGCCGCCGTGGTTGAGGAAAACGGCTGGGCGGGACTGGCCTACGTGGACGTGACCACCGGCGAGTTCCACGCCGCCCAGCTTGAGGCTGATACCCTCGCCCTGGAACTGGAACGCATCGCCCCGGCCGAGGTCCTGGCCCTTGAAGCCGGCGAGTCCGGACCGGAGGCATGGCGGGAAAGCTCGCGGGCCGGCATCACCCCGCTGGATGCCGCCGCCTTTGACCTGGATTCCTGCCGCGGCGCCATTCTGTCCCACTACGGCATCCTGTCGCTGGAGTCCTTCGGCTGCGATGCGTTGCCCCTGGCGGTGCGGGCGGCCGGCGCCGTCCTGTTCTACCTGGGCCGCACCCACAAGTCCAACCCGCCCCACCTGGCGCCGCTCAGCGTCTACTCCATCGGCGGCTTCATGGCGCTGGACGCGCAGACCAAGCAAAACCTGGAGTTATTCCAGGCGGGCCGGGGCCGCACCGGCGAAAACTCCCTGCTGTCCGTTCTGGACCGGACCAGGACCGCGATGGGCGGGCGGATGCTGCGCCGGTGGCTGGGCCAACCGATGCTGGACCCGGAGGAACTGAACCGGCGGCTGGACGTGGTGGAAGTGTTCCACTCCGATGGATTCCGCCGCGCCGCCGCCGATGCCGCCCTGTCCCGGATTGCCGACCTGGAGCGCATCGTTGGGCGCATTCAGGCGGGTACGGCCCTGCCCCGGGACCTCATCGCCCTGAAGACGGGCCTTGACGCCGCCGGGGAGTTGGCCCAAAGCATCGGCGGGACCGCCGCGGCCGCCTGGCTCAGCCCGCAGTTGGCCCCGGTCTCCGAAGCCCCAGCGTTAATCGCAGAAGCGATTGCCGACGAACCCACGGGCAGCCCCGGCGAGGGCGGGGTCATCCGTCCCGGGTTTTCCGAAGAACTGGACCGGCTCAAGACCGCCGCCGGAGATGCCCGCCGGTTCATTGCCGGACTGGAACAGCGGGAGCGGGAGCGCACCGGCATCCGCAGCCTCAAGGTGGGCTACAACCAGGTCTTCGGCTACTACATTGAAGTCGGCAAGTCCGGCGTCTCCCAGGTTCCGGAGGACTATGTGCGGCGTCAGACCCTGGCCAACGGGGAGCGGTACATCGTTCCGGAGCTTAAAGAGTACGAGTCCATGGCGCTCACGGCCCGGGAACAGATAGAAGAAATGGAGCGCCACCTGTACCGCCGGGTCTGCGCCCAGTTGGCCGAGTCGGCGGACGCCGTACAACGGTTGGCCCGCGGCGTGGCCCAGGCGGACGTGCTGGCGTCCCTGGCCGCCGTGGCCGTCGCCAACCACTACGTGCGCCCCGCCCTTGGCATGGGCCGCGAAATCCGCATCAAGGAAGGCCGGCATCCCGTCGTGGAGCAGACGCTGGACGCCGGCCTTTACGTCCCCAACGACGTCCACCTGTCCGACGACGCCCGGGTAATCCTGCTCACCGGCCCCAACATGGCCGGCAAGTCCACCTACATCCGCCAGGTGGCGATCATCGTCCTCATGGCCCAAATCGGCAGCTTCGTGCCGGCGGCGGAAGCAACTGTCGGGCTGGTGGACCGCATCTTCACCCGCGTCGGTTTGCAGGATGACCTGACCACCGGGCAGTCCACGTTCATGGTGGAGATGGTGGAGACCGCGGCCATTCTGAGCCAGGCAACCCCCCGCTCGCTGGTGGTGCTGGACGAAATCGGCCGGGGCACCAGCACCTACGACGGCATGGCCATTGCCCGCGCCGTCATCGAGCATCTGCACAACGACCCCCGGCTGGGCTGCAAGTCCCTGTTCGCCACCCACTACCACGAGCTGACGGACCTGGCCAACACCCTGCCCGGCGTCCGCAACTTCAACGTGGCGGTGGTGGAAGAAGGCGGCGGCGTGGTCTTCCTGCACCGCATCATCCCCGGAGGCGCCGACCAGAGCTACGGCGTGCAGGTGGCCCGCCTGGCCGGGCTGCCGCCGGCGGTCATCAACCGGGCCTGGGAGGTGCTCAACGACCTGGAAGGGACGCCCGGCCCCGGCCAGTCCGGCGGGAAACCCGCCAGGAATTCCGGTGGAAAGCCGGGTAGCAAGTCCGGCGGCGGCGACATGGCTCCCCAGGGAATGCAGATGCCGCTTTTCGACCCGGGCCGGGCGCTGCAAGAGCTGGTGCTGGGCATTGACGTTGCCAATCTGACGCCGCTGGAAGCCATCAACAAGCTGTACCACCTTCAGGAAAAGGCCAGGGAACTGCCGGAGCGTTGGTAATGGCCCCGGAGGTTCCTTGGCAACTGTTCAGACTGGGGGATTCGAGCCACGGGAGGCGGTTAAGCGTAAAAAAATAAAAAGTGGGGCATTTTGTGGCATTTACGCTTGGCGATGGGGCCATGACGCCGGGTTTGGACGTATTTTTGTGCTATCATGTTCCATTTTTGTGTCACTTTTGTGCCGGTTTTGACGCACTTTGGCGGGCCGGTCTTTCCGCCGCAATTAAATCCGGGGCCGGCAATTCCGGCGCGGGGGGCCGACTCAGGATGATTGATGATTATGGTAGGGCAGCGCTGCCGGGATTGGCAAGGGGCAAGTGTCAGCAGGGACAATCAGGAAACCCCTAGTACTCAGTCATGTTTGGAATCAAAGGGTTCAGCGGCCCCGGCAAGGCCGGTTGGACAATCACTCTGAGGTTACGCTGTTCCAAGGATACTGCGATTTCACGGTTGACTGAGTACTAGTACCGTTTCCACTTGAATATGCCTTATACCAGATACCCGTTTCACCTGCCCGTCGTTCCCGCGCAAGCTGGAATCCACAGTTGGAAGTGACTTTCCAGTATCGACAAGACTATCTGGAACCGGTACTAGTGGTCCAACTGCATTGAAATGATGGGATGAACGCCCTCACCCTAACCCTCTCCCAGAGGGAGAGGGGACTATTGAATGAAAGACCCTGGGCAGTCACGCCAATCTCAGCAACTCATCATTTCAAAGATTTCGCACTACTAAACTAAAGCCAAGGTGGGATGTACATTCGAGGGGCGATGAAGATTGGCTTGGTTGCGCCAGTGAAGCCCCCTCATCCGTACTTGGAGAATGATCCGGCACCGCTGTTTGACCTCCACTATCTGCGCATTTCACCTTGGCTTTAGTTTAGTCTGAACAGTTACGTTCCTTTTCCGGCGGTGGTTAGAACCAACCGGGATGGTTACAATATACGCAGCAAGCGGGCATTCTCTACGAGTGTTGGCAATGCCGGGCAGCTTCGTCTTTCCCGCGAAAGCGGGAATACATGCGGGTTTGGGACGGCAATGGTTGCTATTGGCAAGAGAGCCGTGGATTCCTGCCTCCGCAGGAATGACGAAAAGGTCGCTGGATTAGAAAAGCGCGCCGGATTAAAGGTAACGCCGACACAGGCAGGGAATACGCAGCAGGCGCAGGCAGCCGCTAACAAAGGGGGTAGTTATGGTCGAGAAGGTTGAGTTTTACTGGTGGTCCCGTTGATCGACCTGCCGCAAGGCAAGAGAGTTGCTCTTGCAAAAGGGAATCGAGGTCGAAGACCGGGACTATTTCCAGAACAAGTTCACCGCCGAAGAACTCCGCAGCCTCAGCGCTGAGGTGGGCATCGGGGCCATCTTCGCCCGGCGCAGCCCCAGCCTGAAAAAGATGGGCCTGTCCGCCGATGAACTCAGCGACGACCGTATGCTGGAGCTGATGCTGGAAGAACCCCGGCTGGTCCGCCGCCCGTTAATCAAGCTGGGCGACAAGCTGGTAATCGGCGGCAGCGTCAAAGCCATCGAAGAGGCCCTGGGCGGCGAATAGGCCGGCGTTTTCCATGAAAATGGAACCGTTCTGAACCTGCTGCCAGGGTCTTGTAATTGTCGTAACAACATCGCCTCTCCCTTTGGGAGAGGGTTAGGGTGAGGGCGTTCCGTCCAAGAACAGCCGGTGCCGGTGCGCGGGGTTCGCCCTCACCCCCGGCCCCTCTCCCGCGGGGAGAGGGGAGAATCGAAAGCCCCTGAACCCGTTGCTGGACGCTCTTGGCCTTCCGGCGGCGCCGTGGTAACATGGCGCTTGTCGCGCGTTGTGTCCCCCCACCCGCAGCACAAGGACCGAAACCCGTTAATGAAAATTTTCTTCGACGTTGATTACACCATCCTCGGATTGGACGATTCCCTGCGGCCAGGCACCACCGACACCTTCCAGAAGCTCAAGGACGACGGGCACGAGATTTACATCTGGTCCGGCATGGGCGAGCGGTGGGAAGTTATCGAAAAGTTCGACCTCAACCACTTCGTCAGCGGCGTTTACGAAAAACCGACGCACCACTTCCACGAGCGGTTGGAAGAACTGAAAGTCCCCTTCGAGCCTGATTTCGTCATCGACGATTACCCGGAAGTCGTGGCCGCGTTCGGCGGGGTCTGGGTGCCGCCCTACTTCTTCGCCCGAAGCGTTGACCAGCAGATGGACCGCATTTACAGCATCATCAACGATTTTATCGAGAGCGGGACCTCTGAAGACAAGCAGTACCGGGCCAAAGGCACCTCCATTCCCCTGTTTTAACCCGCCCCCGGCCCTCCCCAGGTTGGCGCTGCTGCCGGTCTTCAGCCCGCTGCGCCGGGGCCGAATCCTGAATTGGTCGGAACGCCATGCCCATCAACTCCAAGCCCATCAGGGTACTGGAACCCCAGCTTGCCTCCCAAATCGCCGCCGGCGAGGTGGTGGAGCGCCCGGTGTCGGTGGTCAAGGAGTTGGTGGAAAACGCCCTCGACGCCGGCGCATCCCGCATCGCCGTCGAGATTAAGGGCGGCGGCGTTGAGCAGATACGGGTCACCGACGACGCCTCCGGCATCCCCGCCGGCGAGGTCGGGCTGGCCTTCCTGCACCATGCCACCAGCAAGCTGGACCGGCCCGAACAGCTCGACGCCATCGGCACCCTGGGCTTTCGCGGCGAGGCGCTCCCCAGCATCGCCGCCGTCTCCCAAATGACCATGACCACCCGCGTCCAGCAGGCGCCCAGCGGCCACCGGGTACGGTTTCGCTGGAGTGAGATGCTGGAGCAGGGAGCGCAGGGATGCCCGCCCGGCACCACCGTCACGGTGGAAGACCTGTTCGGCAACCAGCCCGCCCGCCGCAAGTTCCTGCGCTCCACATCTGCCGAGACCTCCCGCATCCGCGAGCTGATCGACCGCTGCGCCCTGGCCTACCCGGAAGTGAGCTTCCAGTTGACCGCCGACGGGCGGACAAGCCTCACCACTCCCGGCAGCGGCCGCCCCGAGGAGGCGCTGCTGGCGGTGTACGGCCCCGAAACCGCCTCCGGGATGCTGCGGGTCGCCGACACGGACCCGGAAACGGGCTACGGCATTGATGGATTCGTCAGCGCCCCGCGGGTCAACCGTTCCAACCGGGCCAACTTCATCTTCTTCGTCAACCGGCGGTGGGTGCAGAGCCGGACGCTCTCCTTCGGGCTGGAGGAATCCTACCACGGGCTGCTGCCGGAGAAGCGTTACCCGCTGGCCTGCCTGAACCTGACCGTTCGCTACTCCCAGGTGGACGTAAACGCCCATCCATCCAAGCGCGAGGTCAGGTTTCTCCAGGAATCGCGGGTTTACGCCACGCTCCAGCGGGCGGTGCGGGCGGCGTTAATCGCCCATTCCCCGGTGCCGCCGGCGGGCCGTTCCCCAGCCGGCGCGCCCGATGGCCCGCAACCCCAGGGGGATGCCTACGACGCGCCGGGCTTCTTCCGCAGCCCCTTCGACAGCACCAGCGGCCGCAGTCCCGGTCGATCCAACTCAGGCGGAGCAGCGGGGCCGAACCCGCTGGGCGCGCCTTCGGGCGGGGCCGCTCCTGCCGGGTCCGGCATGGAGTACACCGAGCTGTTCAACCAGGGATTCACGCCCCACCAGGCATTGCCCGCTCTGCGCGTCATCGGCCAGGTCCGGTCAACCTACATTGTGGCCGAGGGGCCGGACGGAATGTTTCTGGTAGACCAGCACGCTGCCCACGAGCGCGTCCTGTTCGACCGCATCATCCGGCAGGCCGAGCAACAGGTCCCGGAGTCCCAGCCCCTGCTGGCGCCGCAGCCGGTGGAACTGACGCCGGCGCAGGAGGAAACGCTGGCCGACCAGGGCGAGCTTCTGGCGTCCTACGGATTTGCGGTGGAACACTTCGGCGGCAGCGGCTACCTGCTGCGGGCGGTTCCCGGCGTGATGACATCCGGCGACCCGGGGCAGTCGTTGACCGACATCCTGGACATGGTGGCCTTCGAGGGAGTGGTGCGGCAGAGCGATGATGCGCTGGCGGCGTCGGTGGCCTGCCACAGCGCCATCCGCGCCGGGGATGCGTTGACCGAGCCGGAGATGTCGGCGCTGCTGAAGCAGTTGGAGAACGCCGACAACCCCCACACCTGCCCCCACGGGCGCCCCACTCTAATCCATTTCAGCGAGTACCAGATGGAGCGGGAGTTCGGCCGCCGCTAGGGCGGCGGCCTTCCGGCAGGCTTGCCCCGGCTTTCAGGCTTGCCCCGGCTTTGACGAAAAGGGCCGGGGCGAACGGTCTGCCGGGCTAGACGCGCCGGGGGTCGGTGCGCGGGTCCTGGGCCGGATGGAAAATGGAATCGGCGTCCGGGAATTCCTGGACTTCCGCCGTTGTGGTCCGGTTGCTTCCCAGCTTGATTAACCCGCTGGAAACCACGGCCACTGCGGTGATGCCCAACCCGAGAGTGACCAGGAAACTGCGCCGGGACTTTCCCTTCCCCGTGGATGAAGTAGACACTGTGAACTCCAATTCTCTGAAAAGCTGCCGCCGGCCCATCTTTTGAGGGTTGGGCCGCCGCACAGATTTTACCCCTTTCCCGCGGGTTTGGAAACCTGCCGCCGACTAAAATCAGGGCCTTTCTATTCTTCCCTCTCCTGGCTGGCGTGGGGATCGACTGCCTCAAGCAACTGGATACTCACGGAGCGTCAAGCGTGAAATCGGCGTAATGGACAGCGCATTCCAGCTTGCTATTCATCAGGTCATATTGGATAGCCCAACAGTCGAAGACATCCCTGCCAAGCAACGACGGCAACCTCTCGTTATCCCGGTTCGGCTCAGCGATCAACAACTCCAGGCTGTAGCCCCTTATTCGTACATCATCATCAAACAGGAGGATGGCAAGCTCTCGAAAATAGGCAGAACTGCCGCCTACTCCCCTGGCACGCTGCCGGTTCCCAAGCTCACCAAAGGGAACACCCGTCCTCCGCGCGCTTCTTGGGTGCAACGACGTTCTATCCGCTCCAGTATCCAAAAGGAACGGCACTCTGGCATTGACCCCCAAACGCTCTATGACGACCCTGGCTGCAACATAAGGGCACCCCCGATCATCAAACCGGCCGATAATCACAGGAGCAAATCTGCCGGGTCAGTATCGAGAAACTCGACCTCAAACTCGGAGTCCTGCAGGCCGGCGGCTTCAACCCTGGCGAACACATCCTCCAACGAGTCTGCCACAGCTATAACCCCGTTCCGGCCCACCGCCACCCATTGGTCCGGGTATAGCTCCATCAGGGCGGACCGCTCCCGGTTCATGCGCAGGACGGCCTCGTTGAAATCATCTCTCCCCTCCTGTAGGGCCTCCACGCCTCCCAGCCTGTCGATGATCGCCTTCACATCCGCCTCATCCATTGGGCGTCTTCCACCACTGGCAGTTTCGGACATGGCATCCCTCCCAGTCAGACAGCATCATCCCCATACGGGCGCCTGCAAGGTACATACGCCGGAACGGACGGTCAAGGCAGACCCAGCCCAATTCCAGCGCCACGATCGCCCGGGACTGCCTGGAAAAGAAAGCCAACCGGCCTATTACCGCCCACCAGAACCGTAAATCGCCGCAGGGCCGAAGAACATCCTGGGGGCTGACCGCACCTTCACGCCGGTTTGGTCTGAGGCCGGTTTTCGTCTCAATCCCGCGCAAAAACCTGCGCCTGCCCAGACCCGCGAAACCCGGCGGCCATTTCCCATACTAACACCGTCAACTGCCGACGGTTAACACCCAGGGCCTTTGCATTCTCCCCTTTTCCCGCGGGTTTGGAAACCTGCCGCCGGCTAAATCAGGGCCTTTTAATTCTCCCCTCTCCCCGCGGGCTGACAGGGGTATGTATGGACTGAAATTGGTCTGAGGGCTTGGAAAGCGCACGGGAATCCGGCATCTTGGTTGCAATGACGAAACCGGATGCCGGAGGTTTCCCATGCGCCTTCCCAAGGAATGCTGCCAGATGCAGCAGGTCATTGAAACGCATTTGCCTCACCTCAGCCGGTCACAATTGGCCGGGCTGGTCTTGTGGGTGTGCGGGACTATCCTGGCCGGGAGCGCCTGCCAGAATGCCGTCGCCGCCGCTCTCTCCACCAAGGGAAACTGGGACAATCTGCGGCAGCGCCTTCGGGAATGGCTCTACGACGGCGGCGACCGGGCGCGTCCCTGCCAGACCGAACTGGATGTGAGTCTCTGCTTCGCGCCGTTGCTCAGGTGGGTCCTTGCGTGGTGGTGTTCTGACCGGCTGGCCTTGGCGGTTGACCCGACGTTGAAAGGGGACGACACCACCGCCATCGTCATCAGCGTGGTCTACCGGGGTTGCGCGATTCCCGTGGCCTGGCGCATCCTGCACGCCAACAAACCTGGGGCCTGGATGGACCCGATAGTGGAACTGTTGCAGGCGCTGGCCCCGGCGGTCCCAGAAGACATGACCGTGATTGTGCTGTGCGACCGGGGCCTGGCCAGTCCGAAATTGTGGAAACAGATACTCGCTCAGGGCTGGCATCCCTACATGAGGTATCCGAAAAACGTCACTTTCTGCGCTGAGGGCGGTCGGCGGCTGCCCGCGCGCGCCTTCGTTCCCCGTCCGGATACCGCGTGGATCGGGAGCGGGACGGCGTTCAGCAAGGCAACAGTAAAACGCCGTTGCACCCTGCTGGCGGTCTGGTACGTTGAACAGGAGGAGCCGTGGATCATCCTGACCGACCTTCCGCCGGACGAAGTTGGGGTGAGTTGGTACGCGCTCCGCTTCTGGATCGAGTTGGGGTTTAAGGCGGTCAAGAGCTTGGGTTGGCAATGGCAAAAGACCCGCAGGACTGACCCGGCGCGGATTTCGCGGCATTGGTTCGTGTTGTCGGTGGCGACGCTGCTGACCCTGGCCTACGGGACCAGGGTGGAAGACGCCTATGACCGGAGGCTGGCCCCCGGCAGCTTGCGAGCGCCGCCCAGGGCGCTGGCGCCCACTCACCGCAGTAGCCGGGAGAAGCCGGGACGGACCGTCAGCGTAATCCGTTACGGCATTGCCTGGCTGAGGTGGTTGCTGCACCGGGGCCGGTTCTGGAGCCGGGTATGGCTGCTGCCCGAACCCTGGCCTGAACCCAAGTCCGACCTGGAGGTCACCCGCCATGCCCCTACATGAAACCCTATACATACCCCTGTCAGCTCCCCGCGGGAGAGGGGCCGGGGGTGAGGGCGAACCCCGCGCACCGGCAACGGCTGCTCTTGGACGGGACGCCCTCACCCTAGCCCTCTCCCAGAGGGAGAGGGGATTTTTCGATAATCGAAAGACCCTGGTTCGGCGCAGGGTATTTTAATTGTCCAAGAAGACCATTGGGTAACGGGGCACGTTGGGGGATTCATCCCCCAAACCCCCTGAATTCAGGGGGATTTGATGTGCTTGCCAGGACTTGCCAGATGATTCGCCGTGAACGGACAATCCAGTGCTACGACAATTAAAAGACCCTCTTCGTCATTGCTGGGGCCTAGCGGGACAGGCCCAGCTTCAGGGCGGGCAGGGCTTTGCGGATTTCATCGACGTGGACGGCGTAGAAGGTGCCTACCACCCGGTGGCCGCCGTAGGTGCGCTCTTCGGCGGCGCGTATCATTCCCACCACCTCGCCCCGGGCGTTCAGCACCGGACCTCCGCTGTCCCCCGGGTCCACCGGAGCGTCCATCTTCAGGTTCGTGCCAAAGGAGTGGCTGCCGAAGTTGGAGACCTGGGAAAGCACCCCCACGTTGGCCGACGCCGACCCGACGGTGCCGTCGGGCCACACTCCCGAACCCGAATAGCCCAGGGCCAACAGCGTGTCGGCGGCGTTGCCGGTGCCGATTTGGCCCATCGGCAGGGGTACGGCGTTGGGGTGAATCATGGCGCCGGATTGGTCGAACCGCAGCAGGGCGATGTCCTTGTCCCGGTTGACCGCCACCACCGAGGCCGTAAAAGACGGGTGGAGGGACTGCCGGATGACGACCGCAGCGCTGCCGTTGACCACGTGCTGGTTGGTAAGAATCAGGCCCGGCTCAATCAGCCACCCGGTACCGTGGCCGGCGAGGGTGTCCACCATGAACACCGACGGCCAAGCATTGGTCCGTACTTGACGGAAGTCGTTAATCGGCTGGGGCGTCGCGGTGGGCTGGGGCGTCGGCATGACGCGATTGGCCATGCGGGTAGGCGTGGGCTGCGGTGTCGGCGTGGGTTGAGGCGTTGGAGTCGGGGCCGGCGTTGCCGTGGGCGCCGGTGACGGCATCGCTATGGGCGTCGCCGTCGGCAGGGGCGTGGGAACGGCCACGGGCGTTACCGTCGGGACGGCGGCCACGATGGCCCGCGCCCGCTCATCAATGAGACGGGCCAACTCCTCATCGGACGGGCCGCAAGCCAGCGCCGGCAATAACAGAACCGCCAGCAACAGGGCTGCCCGTCCGGCACCGATGGCTCCTATAACGTATGTAACGTGAAAGGATGTAACGCCATTCTCCTAGATAAACTGGCCTTAAATGAACCTGGCCTGGGCGCGGGCGAAGTCTCCATAGTCGATGTAGACGGTGATGACCTCGGTGAAGAAGTCCACCGCCTCGGTGCCCTGCTCCCGCTGGTCTGCGCCTTGGTCCGGGGCGCCCTGCCATCCGGCGCAGCGGGTCCGGCGGCCCCGTTCCGGCTACAGCTCCCGGAGATGCGTGAAGTTCACCGCTGTATCCCACCCCTTCAACCGCGTCGCCATTTCGTACAAGTCAAAATCCACCGTGACCAGCGGAGTTTCGGGGCTTGCAACTTCCAGCAGCGCCGCATCGGTCAGCCCAAGCCGCTCAAACGCACTGTTGGATGATGCCACCGCGCTGGCCACGACGATTTCCTCCTGACTTTGGATGATTGCCCCCAACCTTCTGAATAAGCGGGACCGTTCAGGTTCCCCATGTTGCCCCAGAAGATTGGAAGTCTCCGTAAGCGTGTTCGGCGTTACGAACACTTGGTCAACCTCGTCAAGCAAGAGAAACAAAAGGTCGTAGTCCTCTGCTAAGTATCCTTTGAGCCGGCGATGTTTGGGAATCAAGTCCGGGCTTTCACTGCCCACCACAAATAGAACCAACAGGTTTGCATCAACGAAGTATCCCGTGGTGGGCATCAGCTCACCCTGGAATCTACCATAAAGCGGTCCTTGATGGATTCGGTTTGCCTGCTTTCGGCATTGATGCGAACAACCTTATAGGAGCGTGTGGGATGTTGCTCCCTCACCGCGATAGTGTTGCCAAACCTTCGATCCCAGGGGCGGGAAAACCCAATGGTTATTTTCCACTCGTTGGCACCGTGGTCGAACTCAACCTCTTCCAGGCCAACGTTCGCGATGTTCTCATCGGTAAACAGGTCGGCAACATACTGCTTCGCTGCCTGAACCGCTTCTTTGACTTCCATCTTACTTCCCGTCTGCTTCCCTTCTTTTTGGTGGCCAGGGCTAATGCCGGGGCGGTGATGTAGTTGCCCTGGGCATCGTATAAGGTCATGCCCTAGATGAACCTGGCTTGGGCGCGGGCGGCGTCGCCGTAGTCGATGTAGACGGTGATGACCTCGGTGAAGAAGTCCACCGCCTCCGTGCCCTGCTCCCGCTGGCCCACCCCCGACGACTTCATGCCGCCGAAGGGCAGATGCACCTCGCCGCCCAGGGTGGGGGCGTTGACGTGGACCATTCCCGTCTCGACGGTGTTGATGTACTGGTGGGCGCGGTGCAGGTCGCGGGTGTACACCGACGAGGACAGACCGAACTGGACGCTGTTGGATATGTCCACGGCGTCATCCAGGTCCCGGGCCTGGAACACGGTCAGCACCGGGCCGAAGATTTCTTCCTGGGCGATCCGCATATCCCGGGTGACCTCGGTGAAGACCGTCGGCTCGACGTAATACCCGTCATCGTAGATGCCGCCGCTCAGGGCGTGGCCGCCGTGGGCCAGGTTCGCCCCCTCTTCGGCGCCGATGCCGATGTACTCCAGCACCTTGTCCTGCTGGTACTGGCTGGACAGCGGGCTGACGTCAACCTCCGGGTCCAGGCCATCGCCAATCTTAAGTTTGGCGGCGCGTTCCAGCAGTTCATCAACGAACCGGTCGTAAATGTCCGCCTCGACGATGGCCCGGCTGGTGGCGGTGCAGCGCTGGCCGGTGGAGCCGAAGGCCCCCTGAACAATGCCGCCGACGGCCTTGTCCAAGTCGGCGTCGGCCAGCAGAATCACCGCGTTCTTGCCGCCCATTTCGCACTGGATTTTCTTGAGAAGGCGTGCGCCCCGGGCGTAGATGCCGGTGCCGATTTCGGTTGAGCCGGTGAAGGAAATGGCCTGAATCTGCGGACTTTCCACCAAGGCGTTGCCCACCGACGCCCCCGGCCCGGTGATGAGATTCAGCACACCCGGCGGCAGTCCGGCTTCCTCGAACACCTCCACCAGCTTGACCGCGCTGAGGGGCGTCCCCGACGCGGGCTTGAAGACCACCGTGTTGCCGCAGATGAGCGCGGGGGCCAGCTTCCACGCCGGGATGGCGATGGGGAAATTCCAGGGCGTAATCAGGGCCACGGCCCCCAGGGGACGGCGCACGGTGTAGGCCACGGTGCTGGCCAATTCGGAAGGCGTGGTGTAGCCGAACATTCGCCGTCCTTCGCCGGCGGCGTACTCGATGATGTTCATGGCCCGGCGCACTTCGCCGCGGGAGTCGGCCAGGGGTTTGCCTTCCTCGATGGTGATGGTGCGGGCGATTTCTTCGGCGCGCCGCTCCAGAATGTCCAAAGCGCGGTAGAGGATTTGTCCGCGGGCCGGGGCGGGGGTGTCAGCCCAACCCGCGCGGGCGGCATCGGCGGCGGCGGCGGCCCGCAGGGCGTCGTCAACGTTGGACCGCTGGAACTCTCCGACAACCTCGTTCTTTTTGGCCGGGCTGGTGATGGCGTAAGTCTCTCCCGATACCGAATCGGTCCACTCGCCGCCAATGTAATTCTGATAGGTCCTGGTGTCCGCAACGGTCATTACCCTGTCCTCCGGCCCCGGCAAGTCCTGGACTAATGCTGGAAAAGTCCCGCGGAATGCCCGGCTTGGCAAATTACTGGTAAGTTAACACCCCCGCCATGCGGTAGCAAGACCGGGGCCGCCGAGGGGGGCAAGCCGGTTAGGGTTGCTGTCGGCGCCGGAGTTCCGTTTCGAGTTCCCGGATGCGGGCTTCGGCCCGGATGCGGGCCTCCTGTTCTGCGTCGGCCCGGTTCCGCTCAGCGTCGGCCCGGTTCCGCTCGGTGTTGGCCCGGTCCCGTTCGTCGCTGAACCTGGGTATGTGCCTTCCGGTGGCGGGGTCGTACCAACCCAGCTTGCCGTCTTCCCAGCGCAGGTACAGGTCCAGGACGGCGCTGTATCCCTGGTGAGTCCGGTCGTCAATCCGTTCGATGGGGATGGGTTGGTAAACGCTGTCAACCAGCCGGTCGCCGGCCAGGGGCGCGCCGTGGCGCCGTCCGCCGGAGTCGTCGAAGCGCCAGTATTCCGGGATGCCCAGGTCGGCATAGCCTTCGCGCTTTATGGTTACGTCGCGGCGGGCGGTGCTGGGAGAGGCGATTTCCATTACGAAGTCCGGGGGCTTGCCCTGTTCCGAAATGACGTAGCCGTTGCGGTCCTGACTGGCCGCCGGGTTGACATTGAAGGCGATGAGCAGGTCCGGGTGAAACAGGCCCTTGCGGTAGGAGGTCGGCGCACGGCTGATGTAGGCGTCGCCAATGAGGATGGTCGTGTCCTCGTTGCCGAAGTGCTCAACAAGGTGATGGGTGTTGCCTGGAGCGTGCAGGAAGAAGTAGTTGTTCATGTCCTCGGGTTCAGGGGGATCCGGGAGCCGGACATAGCCGACGGCCGGGGGCGCCTGGACGGCTCGCTTGGTGGTCATATCGGGCCTCATGGGTCGGATGTTTGGCGACGGGTTCTCCGGCAGGGGTAATGTGCGGCTATTATACGGCATTGGGGCAATTGGGGAGTCCGCTGCCGGTGACGTTGTTCCGGTCTATTCCGAACAGTTGCCGTCACGGGGCCGCCGCATCCGGGACAACGCGGCGTCCGATTGACGCCGCTAGTACCGCGTCAGGGTGAAACCGAGGGATAGATACGGCGAAGCTTATGCCGGGCATCGGTGGTGGAGAAGCTCCAGTCGATGGTTGCCTCAGCCTGATTACGCTCGATCTCCAATGCCGCGATTTCGCGCTTAAGCGACACTTCATCTTCAATGCGGCGATTCAAACATTGGTTGCTGAAGACGCTGAACTCGATCTCCGCCATGTTGAGCCAACTCCCATGTTTGGGAGTATAGTGAAACTCCAGCCGTTGGATCACCCGTCTGGCTTCCTTTGGCTCGAAGGCCTCGTACAGGGAGGCGGGTCTATGGGTGTTCAGGTTGTCCAGCACCACTCGGATCTTCTCCGCTTCCGGGTAAGCAGCATCCCCCAGCCAGCGCATCTGATGGGCGAAGTCGGTCATGGTGCGACGCTCGGTCACTGCCACGTGCCTCCAGCCCGCCAGCGGCTCACAGGTCATGAACAAGTTCCTGGTCCCGTTGCGCTGGTACTCGTAATCAAACCGCTCCCGCCGGCCCGCCTTGGCCGGGATGGGCGCCCGCTTCTCGGCCACCAACTGCTTGGAGGTCTCGTCGAAACAGACTACGGGCCGCTGGGGGTCATAGGGTTCCGCATAGAGGTCCAGCACGTCCTCCATGCGGGCCACGAACTCGGCGCTCACCTTGGGGATGCACCACTCCTTCTTCCGCCACGGCTTGAGTTCGTTTTTTTCAGCACCTGCCTGACCGTCTCCCGGGAGATGGAGTCGGTCAACTCGAGTTCCACCGCCCGGTCGGCCAGCAATCGCAACGTCCAGCGGGTGTGCCCTTCCGGGGCTGCGCTGCAGGCCACGGCCACCAGGTGGGCTTCCTGCTTTCCATCTAGTTTGCGCCGTTGTCCCGGCCGCGGCAGGTCCTCAAGGGCGCGCTTCAACCCGCCTTCTACGAAACGCTGCCGCACCCGGCCGACCGTGGAGGGGCCGACCAGCAGAGCTTCCGCCACCTGCTGGTCGGTAAGGCCTTCATCGGCTTTGCACAAGATCAAAGCCCGCTTCAATTTACGCCCCGAGGATTGGCCGCGCCGGGTGATACCCAGCAAATGTTCCCGCTCATCTTGGGTCAAGTTCACTCGGTATAGCTTGGCCGGCATTCCCCACGCCTCCCCACAATCAAAGAATGCCTCAATTATATACTTTCTTATATTTGTCAAAAATAGCCGGACGCGGTACTAGTACAATACCAACGGAAATCGTCAACCCGACAAGGCCGGGCGGCGCAACCGGAAGGGCCGGAAACGCCCGGCATGTCATCAATGAAAAGGAGGCGCCAATGGCAGGATATGTGATTGCCGACGTGGAAGTTACCGACCCGGAGAAGTTCGAGGTGTACCGGGGGCAGGTTGGCGCAACCATTGAGCAGTACGGCGGGCGGTACATTGTGCGCGGCGGCGAAACCGAGACCGCCGAGGGGGAATGGAATCCCCGCCGGCTGGTGGTCATCGAGTTTGACAGCCTGGCCCGCGCCAAGGAGTGGTACCACTCGCCGGAGTACAGCGGCCCCATGAAGCTGCGCCACGAATCGGCCAACACCAACGTGGTTTTCGCCGAGGGGTTCCACCGGAAAATTAGGGAAGCATCGCAGGAGGAAGCATGAGTCTGGAAGGTAAGACGGCCCTGGTCACCGGGTCGGGACGCAACATCGGCCGTTCCATTGCCCTGGCCCTGGCCAAAGAAGGGGCCGACGTGGTGGTCAACGCCCGCTCCAATATGGAAGAGGCGGAGGCGGTGGCCGCCGAAATCGTGGGGCTGGGCCGGCGGACGCTGCCGCTGCTGGCCGACGTGGGCGACCGCGCCCAACTGGAAAGGCTGCTGGCCGAGGCGCTGGACACATTCGGCGGCCTGGACATTGTGGTCAACAACGCCGCCACCCGTCCCCACAAGCCCTTCGCCGAAATGACCTACGACGATTGGCGGGGCGTGCTGGCTACCGATTTGGATTCGGCCTTCCTCACCACCAAGGCGGCGCTGCCCGGCATGATGGAGCGCGGCTGGGGCCGGGTGGTCAACCTGAGCGGATTGCAGGCGTTCCAGGGCCGTCACGGCGGGGCGCACATCTCCGCGGCCAAGGTTGGTCTGATTGGATTGACGCGGGCGCTGGCGACCGAGTTGGGGCCAAGCGGAATCGTGGTCAACTGCATCGTCCCCGGGATGATTGACACCTCGCGGGCAGGACAGTCCGGCACCCGGCCGCCGGCGCGCCTGGCCGAAATTCCGGTGGGACGCCTGGGCGACACCGGCGACATCGCATCCCTGTGCGCTTTCCTATGCTCCGACGCGGCCGGGTTCATCAACGGCCAGACCATCCACGTCAACGGCGGGGAGCGGGACTTTTAAGGGTGACTAGACTCTTTCGCGAGCCTGGTCCGGAACGGGCTGGCCCACTAGAGCAGCCAGGGCGATTTGGCACGCTCTTCATCAACGGACTATTGGTATCAACCAGGGGGGTGCAAAGTCAATAGTCCGTTTTCTCTTCTACAGATTGCTGTTACAATCCCTGTTCCCACAGCAGTCTCTTTAGACCCTACCTAACCCTCGTGCTTAATAGAACCGTCTCCGTATACGAGTGGGGCCTCATGCCCCCTTGTAGGTTCTATATGTAGGGCGTGGTTGCTGTGGCGGTAGTCCCACTCTATGCCGCAAGGGGGTTCCCAATGCTAAAATCATCCACCGCGTTTGTTTTTTCGATTTGGCTCTTGTCCGCTTTGTTGCTCGCCTGCGGGGACGAAACCGCCGGTGCCACCTCACAAAATTCCGTCCCTGACCGTTCAACACCTGTACCCACGGCTACGCCCACCTTCGAGGAATTGAAATCTCTTTCAATCGAAATTCCCTATAACGACCTTTTTCGGAACAATGAACTTCACGTTGGCAAGCAGGTGTGGTATCGAGCCAAAGTGGTTCAGGTTATTGAGGGTAAGAACGACGAATTCCAGCTGCGGGCCAACGTCACCGAAGGCGAGTATTCTTGGGACGACACGGTCTTCCTTCATTATTCCGGCCCTAGATTATTGGAAGGTGACACTATAGAATTCGCAGGAATAGTGGAAGAATTGGTCAGCTACGAAGCTGTACTTGGGCATAAAATCACTATTCCCGCTATCCGAATAATTGACTCCAAGGTAGTCGCAGAACCCGGCGAACCTGTCCCCACTCTGGCACCAACGAAAATTTCAACGGTCACTCCCATAGCGCAGAGTCCCGCAGCCGCGCCGACGGCCCGCCCTACGCCCATGCCACCCATGCCACCCATGGCGCAGAGTCCCGCAGCCGCGCCGACAGCCCCCCCTACGCCCATGCCAACCCCAACTCCCCTACCTCCGGGATTCACAATCGACAATCCGGTAGAGGCTGGCGGTTTGCTGAAAGGGGCCGACGGAACGGAGATAGTGGCGACAGCGATCGTCGAGGATGCGTGGGAGTTGATACACGCCCAGAATCAATTTATCGACCCACCGGCCGAAGGAAATCGTTTCTACATGGTTACCATAGACATGGCATTCAACTACGGAGAGGGTTCCTTGATTGTAGACGAGTCAGATTTCCGGCTAATTGGCAAGAATCGGGTTCTCTACCACCCTCACGAGAATTCCTGTGGTGCCTTCGAATGGACTAGCCACTCCTTCGCCGGAATAAATCCACTTACGAGGGAACTGTTCATTGAGGGAAAGACCCGGGGAAACATTTGCTTCCAGATTTCCGAGGACGAGAGTAACTTGTTGCTAGTCCACCAACCCGAATCTGCAACCGGGTCGCTCCGATTCCTGACTCTCGACCCTCTCGAGAACGGGTCTCCATCGGATTTAACAACCATCCCGGTAGAACCTCACCCTGACTCCCTATCGCTCCCGCAAGGATTCACCTTGGATGACCCCGTAGACGCAGGAGGAATAATGGAAGGAACTGACGGCACCGGGATCGTGGCAACCGCCATAGTTGAAGACGCTTGGGAGCTAATACGTGCCGAAGCCCACTTCAACGATCCCCCGGCGGAAGGGAAGCGTTTTTACATGGTCACCGTTGAAGTGGCATACAACATCGGAGAGGGGTTTTTAACCGTGGATGAGACGGACTTTGCACTTACTGGCGATCACCGAGCTGTTTACGTTCCTCTCTGGGATTCCTGTGGCGTTACGCCTGACGAACTGAATGGTGAACTCTTCATTGGGGTTAAGATCAAAGGAAACCTCTGCTTCGAGATACCCGAAAACGACTCGGACATGATCCTCATTCATCAACCCGGAGCATCCGGGCACGTCAATACTCGGTCCGAAGGGTGGCGCGAGTCTAGGCGATTTCTAAGTTTGGAATAGCGCCCCGCAATGCAAGACCGGTCAGCAAGACACACCTTCCAGGTGTTCCTGGTGGCGCTGCGGCTGGGGTTGATATCCTTTGGCGGGCCGATTGCCCACATCGGCTACTTCCGGGAGGAGTACGTTGCCCGGCGGGGGTGGCTGGACGAGCGGAGCTACATGGACGTGGTGGCCCTGTGCCAGTTTCTGCCCGGTCCGGCCAGCAGCCAGGTGGGAATCATCGTGGGGATGATGCGGGCCGGACTGCCCGGTGGATTCGCCGCCTGGCTGGGTTTCACCCTGCCCTCGGCGGCCGCTCTCACCCTGTTCGCCCTGGGGGTCGAGTTCTGGGACGTGGGCGACGCCGGATGGCTGCGGGGCCTGAAAATCGCGGCTGTCGTGGTAGTGGCGCAGGCGGTATGGTCCATGAGCCGCAGCTTTGCCCCGGACAAGTGGCGGGCAACTATCGCCATCGTCGCGGCGGTGGCGCTGCTAGTCTACCCGGCGGCCTGGACGCAGCTGCTGGTAATCGCCGCGGCGGGAATCATCGGCTGGCGCTGGCAAGGGTTGAAATTACTCGCTTCGCAGGCCGACGCCGCCGCCGGCGGACAACCCGCGGGCCTGTCGGCGGGCATTCCCCGGTGGCTGGCCATTGCTTCCCTGGCCGCGTTTGCCGTGCTGCTGGCGGCGCTGCCCCTGCTGCGGCAGGTACACCCGGCCCATTGGCTGGCAATGTTCGACAGCTTCTTCCGTTCGGGGGCGCTGGTGTTCGGCGGGGGTCACGTGGTGCTGCCGCTGCTGCAGGCCGAGGTGGTGCCGCCGGGCTGGGTGGACCAGGAAACATTCCTGGCCGGGTACGGCGCGGCGCAGGCGGCGCCCGGCCCGCTCTTCACCTTCAGCGCCTACCTGGGAGCGGCGTCCGGCCCGGTGCCCAACGGCGTCGCCGGGGCTGCCCTGGCCCTGACTGCTATCTTCCTGCCGGCGTTCCTGCTGGTTATCGGGGTACTGCCCTTCTGGGACTCGCTGCGGACGCGGCCCGCCTTCCAGTCGGCGCTGCTGGGAATCAACGCTGGAGTGGTGGGAATCCTGCTGGCCGCGCTGTACAACCCGGTGTGGACCAGCGCCGTCAAGACCCCGGCCGATTTTGCGCTGGCCGCGGCTGCCCTGGCCCTGCTGACGCTGTGGCGGGCGCCGCCCTGGGCGGTGGTATTGTTCTGCGCCGCCGGAGGCATGGGCATTGCCCTGCTGGGCCAGTCCGGGCTGATGGGGTTTTAGCGGGGGCTTTCAATTGGAGACGGAATGTAATCTTTTGGAGCCTTGAGGACGAGCGGGGGTTGTCAGGCCAGGGTCCTTCGATTCTCGAAAAATCCCCTCTCCCTCTGGGAGAGGGTTAGTGTGAGGGCGTCCCGGTCAAGAGCAACCGCTGCGGATGCGCGGGGTTCCCTCTCCCCCGGCCCCCTCTCCCAGAGCTGACAGGGGTATGTATAGGGTTTCATGTAGGGGCATGGCGGGTGACCTCCAGGTTGGGCTTGGGTTCCGGCCAGGGTTCGGGCAGCAGCCATACCCGGCGCCATAACCGGCCCCGGTGCAGCAAGCGTCTCAGCCAGTCGATGCCGTGCCGGATTACGCTGACGGTCCGTCCCGGCTTCTCCCTGCCGCTGCGGTGCGTGGGCGCCAGCGCCCGGGGCGGCGCTCGCAAGCTGCCGGGGGGCATCTTCCGGTCATAGGCGTCTTCCACCCTGGTCCCATAGGCCAGGGTCAGGAGCGTCGCCACCGACAACACGAACCAATGGCGCGAAATCCGCGCCGGGTCAGTCCTGCGGGTCTTGTGCCATTGCCAACCCAGGCTCTTGACCGCCTTGAACCCCAACTCGATCCAGAAGCGGAGGGCGTACCAACTCACCCCAACTTGGTCCGGCGGAAGGTCGGTCAGGATGATCCACGGCTCCTCCTGTTCAACGTACCAGACCGCCAGCAGGGTGCAACGGCGTTTTGCGGCGGCTCCGCCGAAGGCGGTCCCGCTGCCGGTCCAGGCGGTATCCGGACTGGAAACGAAGGCGCGCGCGGGCAGCCGCCGTCCGCCATCGGCGCAGAAAGTGACGTTTCTCGGATACCTCATGTAGGGATGCCAGCCCTGAGCGAGTATCTGTTTCCACAATTTCGGACTGGCCAGGCCCCGGTCGCACATCACAATCACGGTCATTTCCCTGGGGACCGCCGGGGCCAGGGCCTGCAGCAGTTCCACTATTGGGTCCATCCAGGCCCCGCGCTGGTTGGCCCGCAGGATTCGCCAGGCCACGGGAATCGCGCAACCCCGGTAGACCACGCTGATGACGATGGCGGTGGTGTCGTCCCCTTTCAACGTGGGGTCAACCGCCAGCGCCAGCCTATCGGAACGCCACCACGCCAGGACCCACCGGAGCAGCGGCGCGAAGCAGAGACTTACGTCCAGTTCGGTCTTGCAGGGACGGGCCCGGTCGCCGCCGTCGTACAACCACTCTCTGAGATACTGCCGCAGGTTGTTCCAGTTGCCCCGGGTGGAGAGGGCGGACGCGACGGTATTCTGGCAGGCGCTCCCAGCCAGAATGGTCCCGCACACCCACCAGGCCAGGCCGGTCAACTGTGGCTGAGTGAGGTGCGGTAAATGCGTTTCAATGACCTGCTTCATCTGGCAGCATTCCCTTGGAAGGCGCATGGGATACCTCCGGCATCCGGTTTAGTCATTACAACCAAGATGACGGATTCCTGTGCGCTTTCCAAGCTCTCAGACCAATTTCAGTATACATACCCCTGTCAGCTCTCCCAGAGGGAGAGGGGAGAATTGAAAGGCCCCTGGTTGTCAGGCGGAGCGGCGCTGAGTCCAGTAGAGGAAGACGACGGCCAGGGGGATTAAAGCGATTACCAAGCCCAGCGCCCCGGCTATGAGCCAGGGGCCGCCGCCCAGCCAGTGGTCGAGGAACTGCTTAATCCAGTCCAGCAGGGCGGGGTCGGCCGCCTCTCCGTGGTGGACCAGCGGCGCCAGCAGCGCAAACCACCCCATAGCGCTTCTATCCTGCCTTCCGGCCCGGCTTTGCCCTTCCGTTCAATCCCGGTCAGTCCGGCCCGTTAGTCCCCGGCGCCCACCGCCGCCGGCTGTGCGGCGTAGCGCGATGAATACCGGCGCTCGCGGATGAAGAAGGCGGACAAGGCGGCGGGGAACAGCAGCGCCCCGGCAATGCCGAAGGGCAGGTCATAAGAACCGGTCATGTCGAACAGCACCCCGGCCATCCAGATGCTGACGAAGCTGCCGACGGCGTGGAAGAGGAAGGAAATCCCGGAGATGGTGCCGATGGCCCGCACACCGTAAACGTCGGCGGTCAGGGCGGTGGTCAGCGGGGCAGTCGCGATCCAGGAAATGCCGGCCACGGCGGCGAAGGCCCACATACTCCAGACGCCGGGGACGGTCAGCAGCAGCATATAGGCCAGCCCACGGACGAAGTAGGTGAACGCCAGAATGTTCTTGCGGCTGAAGCGGTCGGAGTACATGGTTGCGCCAATGGCCCCCGCCACGTTCAGCGCCATCATAAATCCGAAGGCCAGGGCCGCCATTTTCGGGTCCACTCCCAGGTGCAGGGCGTAGGGTACGAAGTGGACGGCCATGACGGCAGTGGTGGCGCCGCAAACGAAGTAGGAGCCGGTCATTTGCCACATTGGCAGCGACCGCAGCGACTCCCGCCAACTGCCGGTATCCAGCGGCCCCCGGCCCGAGTCCCGGCGTCCGGCGGCGCCCTCCGGCAGAGCGGGGTCGCCGTCGGGCTGCAAGCCCATCTGGCCGGGGTCGTCGCGCAGGAAGATGAAGGCCATTGGAACCGCCAGCGCCAGGACCAGAATGCCCATCACCGCCCAGGTCACGCGCCAGTCGGTGGCCTGCAGCAGGTACATGGCGAAGGGGACCAGCACCAGCCCGCCCAGCGACACGCCGGCGGAGTTCAACCCCATTGCGGTGGCCCGGCGGCGGCGGAACCACTTGCTGAGCATGGCGCCGGTGGTGGTGATGGAGATTCCGCCCAGGGCCACGGAGCTGACGACGCCGAACATGAACATGAGGAACAGCAGGTGGAAGGTGAAGGCCAGCGCAAAGGTGGACAGTCCCAGCACTATCAGGCTGATGCCGATGACCAGCCGCCCGCCCCATCGGTCGAAAACGCTGCCCATGAAGGGTTGGATGAGGCCGTTGAGCAGGAACCCGATGGATGCCGCCAGGGAAATGCTGCCCCGGCTCCATCCGAACTCGTCGCTCATGGGGATTACGAAAATGCCGAACCCCTGCCGCGCGCCAACTCCGATAAAGGCGATGAAAACCGTGGTGGCGACAATGTACCAGCCGTAGTAGATGGGGCGTTTGCCGGATTGGGTTGGATTCAACATCTAAATCCTTGGGAGAGGCCGTCCGGGCGGCCCGCCCTGCCGGGTTACCCCCGGGCCGGGGGTGGGTGCCGACAGTATACAGGGAAACGTCCGGCCGTGTGTTGCGGGGGTTATTGTGGGAACGCCCTCACCCCGGCCCTCTCCCATTGGGAGAGGGAGAACTGAAAGACCGTGGCAATGCGGGGCAGGGCAATCACATTCAGCATCTAAATCATTGGGGGACGGTCCGGCGTCATCCATCGTTAGGTGTCTGTTGGCCAGGATGATGCAAAGTCACGTCCTCTTCGTCCCCTGATTCCACGGGGGCAGGCTCTGAGCCATTTGAGAAACGCCGGCCTCGTCTTTCCTGCGGAGGCAGGAATCCATAAACGCAATTCGCGGGTCACGTTTCTTTCCTGCAACATTCCTGGATTCCCGCTTTCGCGGGAAATGCGGATGGTATTCCGAGACCACGTATGAACATGAAAATGGTCTATTTTCATAGTAAAGACGAAGAGGGCGCGACTTTGCAATTGTCCTGGCCGTGCTTCCCAAATCGTGTTTCTCACGACCGGAAGGCAGTATAATGAATATGCGATAAACAGTATGGTATTTCCCAATACTACGCCGTTCCGGGCACTCTTGAAAACCGGATATAATCAGGCGGAGCAATGCCACCGGAACCACACCACAGGGAAACCCAAAAGCGAGGCAAGACCAATGGAACTGTTGAATGAAATGGGCCGTTACGGACACGAACAGGTCGCCATGCACTGCGACCCGGACGCCGGGCTGAAGGCCATTATCGCCGTCCACGACACCACCCTCGGCCCGTCCTGCGGGGGCACCCGCATCTGGCCCTACGCCACCGAGGACGAGGCGCTCAACGACGCCCTCCGGCTGTCCCGGGCCATGACCTACAAGTCGGCGGTGGCCGGGCTGCCGCTGGGAGGCGGAAAGGCGGTAATCATTGCCGATTCCCGCAAGGGCAAGACCGAGGCGATGCTCCGGTCTTTCGGCCGGTTCGTCGACACGCTGGGGGGCCGCTACCTGACCACCACCGACGTCGGCAGCACCGGCCTGGACCTGGAGTACATCCGGCAGGAAACCCGCCACGTCGTCGGCCTGTCCACCTCCGCCGGCGGCAGCGGCGATACGTCCATAATGACCGGCCTCGGCGTCTACATGGGCATGAAAGCCTGCGCCAAGTCGGTCTGGGGCTGCGACTCGCTGGCCGGACGCCGGGTGGCGATGCAGGGCTTCGGCAAGGTGGCTTCCAATACTGCCCGGCATCTCCTGAAGGAAAACGCCACAGTCACCGCCTGCGACGTATACCCCGGCGCGGTGGAAAGCGCCAAAAGCATGGGCGTTGAGGTGACGACGCCCGAGGACATCTACGACGTTGACTGCGACATCTTCTCTCCCAACGCCTTGGGCGGGGTCATCAACGGCGGCACCATCCCCCGCCTGCGCTGCCAAATCGTGGCTGGGGGCGCCAACAACCAACTGCTGACCGACGCCGACGGCGGGGAACTGCAACGCCGGGGAATCCTCTACGCCCCCGACTACGTGATTAACGCCGGGGGCATCATCAACGTCGAGGCCGAGCTTGGCGGCAAGTACAGCCCGGAGCGGGCCAGGGAAAAGACCGAGCGCATCTACGACATCATGGCCCAGGTCATCGAAGTCTCCAACCGGGAGGAAATCACCACCGGCCAGGCCGCTGACCGCATCGCCGAAGAGCGCATCGCCTCGGTCAGGAAGATTCGGGGAATCTACCGCGGCTGCTGAACCCGCAGCCTTTTGATTCTCCCCTCTCCCCGCGGGAGAGGGGCCGGGGGTGAGGGCGGACCCCACGCGCACCGGCAACGGTTGCTCTTGGCCGGGACCCCCTCACCCTAACCCTCTCCCAGAGGGAGAGGGAACTATAGAATGAAAGACCCTGGGGAGTCACGCCAATCTCAGCTATTCATCGTTTCAAAGCTGTTGGACTACTAATCCTCGGCCCGTATTGCGATTAACCGGCCGTTTTCCTCGCGGTAGGTGACCAGCACGGTCTGCCCCAGCAAGCGGTGTTCGAGAAGGTGGGACGGCGTGAATCCGATGAAACCCTCGGTGGCGAATACGTACTCTTGGCCGGCCTCGCCGCGCACCCGCAGCGTTTCGACCTCGCCGATGGACCGGGCGGCGACCTCGATGATCTGCCCGCGCACCTGCCTGGTGTTCGTAGACGGCCCGCCGTCCCCGGGCGCAGCGTCCCCGCCGCAGGACGCCGCGGTCATCAACACGGCGGCGGCGGCCAGGATGGACACCAGGGCCAGGGCCGGCATCAACGATTTCAAGGCGGTCCTTCGAGAGTCTCAGGACGGGCGGATTTGGCGGAGCTTGCGTAGGTCCCGTTAGCTGAACCGGAATACCTTGATGGCGGCCAGGGATGTAATCACCACCCAGCCGCCCAGGGCCGCCAGTTGGGGCCAAACCTGCCACAGGGCGGCGTTGTCGATGCCAACATCCCGCAGGGCTGACAGCATGGGCGTCAACGGCAGCGCCTCGACGGCGTAGGGCAGCGGCCAGGGCAGCGAGGTTGTGGAGAAGAAGGTCCCGGCCAGGAACAGCATCGGCAGGGCGATGGCGTTGCCCATTCCCGATGCCGCCGACGGGGTGTTGGCCCAGGCCGACATGATGAACCCGATGTTCAGGAAGACCAGGCTGCCCAGCAGCACAATAATCATCATCCACGCCAGGTTGCCGTGAATCTGCGCCCCGAAGACGAACACTCCCACCGCCAGGATGATTCCAGCCTGCACCAGCGCCATTGCCAGGTGGGCCGCAATCTCGGCGGCAAAGTATTTTCGGATGGGCAGGGGCGTGACCAGCATCCGTTTCAGGATGGACTGGCTCCGGTAGACGCTGATTTTGACCGCAATGGAAATGATGGAGTTGGTCATTACTCCCAGACCCACCAGACCCAGGAGGGCCACGTCGAAATAGGATGCGCCGGCGTAGGGGGCTTTCGCGGACGGGACCTCGCCCACCGCGAGGGCGGGAGCGGTTTCCGCCGCTGGCCCGGAGGCCGCGACCATGCTGTTGACGGCCCCGGCCACCAGTTGATTGCGCTCCGGGTTGCGGCTGCCGTACACCAGTACCGTTTTTAAGGGCTGCGCCGCCGGCCGGTCCGGCCCCGCGCCGCCCTTATCACACCCAACCGCCGGCGCAATGCAACCTGTCTCAACCCCGGCGGTCGGGGTGGGGGGCTGGCGGGACGCGCCGTAACCGGGGGGAATGGCCAGAAAGTAGTCCAGTTCGCCCGCCTCCAGCCGCTGCCGGGCATCGGCCGGGTCGCTGCCGGTGACGACTTCCAGGGACTTCAGGGCGGACAATTCCCGCAGCAGCGCCGCCGAGCCGGGGGACTGGTCCAGGTCGGCAACTTCCAGCGTGGCGGGGCCGCCGCCGAACCCGCTGCTGAATCCGTCGAAAAGGCCGAACACCACCACCAGCGTCAACGGGAAGAACAGCGCCCAAAAAGTGGTGTGGCGGTTCCGCGCCATCATCTTGAAGTTGGCCAGGGTCAAAGCCAGCAAAGTCAGTCCCTCAGAAAGTCAGCGCCCAAATCAGTCCCTAAGCTCGTTGCCGGTCAGGGTCAGGAAAACGTCTTCCAGGGTTACCGGGGAAACCTCCAGCCGTTCCAGCCGGATGCCGCCGCCCACGATTCCCTCCAGCACCGTATCCAGAGCCCGGGGCTGGTCGCTCAGCCGCAGGACGTAGGAGTTTTCGCCGGGCGCACCGCCGGGACCGTCCCCGGTATCCGCCCCCGGCAGGCGGACCGAGCTGACTGCTCCGTTGAGGGTTAGAAGCTGGGCCTCGGTCAGCGGCTGGGCGGTGACCATGCTGACGGTGTGGGTGGCTTTAAGGCCGTTAATCAGGTTTTGCGGGGTGTCGGTGGCAACCAGTTTTCCACGGTCCATGATGGCCAGCCGGTGGCACAGGGTCTCGGCCTCCTCCATGTAATGGGTGGTGAGCACCACGGTCACGTCCCGCCGGTTAATCTCCCGTATCAGCCCCCAGAGGTTGCGCCGGGATTGAGGGTCCAGGCCGGTGGTGGGTTCGTCCAGGATGACCAGTTCCGGGTCGTTGACCAGGCTGGCGGCCACGGTGAACCGCTGCTGCTGGCCGCCGGAAAGCTGCCGCACCCGGCGGGATGCCTGCTCGTGGAGGCCGACCTGCTCCAGCAGCAGGTCGGGGGAGATGCGCCGGGGGTAGAAGCTGCCGATGAGGGCCAGGATTTCCCGCAGGGTCAGGTAGTCGAAGTAGGCGGAGGATTGAAGCTGTACGCCGATGCGGGCCTTGATGCGGGATGCCTGCCGCCGCACATCCAGGTCAAGGACGCTGACCTGTCCATCGGTGGCTTTTTGCAGTCCCTCGATTATCTCCAGCGTGGTGGTCTTGCCGGCGCCGTTGGGCCCCAGGATACCGAAGATTTCGCCGGGTTTAACCGAAAAAGAAACGTGGTCTATGGCGGTAAAGGCGCCGAAACGTTTTACCAGACCTTCTACCCGAATCGCCGTATCCATGATAACATTGAGAATTATATCACAATCTCTTCTGCGCGCCGGGGGCTTTCAATTGTCGCAGGAATGTATGCTGGCCGTCCGTTTGAATCCGCTCGTTCCAAGGCCATCCAATCCGCTTGATTCCCTTCGCTGGAAGACGCTGCGGGCTGCATCGCGGCGGCGGTCAAAATATCCGTTTCCGCGCCCTCACTCCGGCATCTAAATGGCAGCGACGGAACCGGCCGGTTTTCCTGACGATTCCCACCGGGACCCCCGCCGGACGCGCCGGTGGCTGCGGTCCATATCCGTGGCAACAGTGCTGGCCGCTTTTGCGCTGGTGGTGCTGGGCGGTGTGGTGAGGGTCACGGGTTCGGGGCTGGGTTGTCCCGACTGGCCCCTGTGCTACGGAAAGGTCCTGCCTCCCCTTGAGTTTACCGCAATCCTCGAATACTCCCACCGGTTCGTCGCTTCGGTCATTGTCGGCCCGTTGATTATCGCCACCAGCGTCACCACTTGGGTAGCGTATCGGAATGAACGCTGGCTGACCATCCCGGCGGTTGTGGCTGTACTACTTTTGATTATTCAGGCTCTGCTGGGCGGGGTTACGGTGCTGCAAGAACTGCCCGGCGAAATTGTGGCGGCGCATCTTGCAGTGGCCGAGGCGCTGCTGGCCTGCCTGATACTGATTGCAGTGGTGGCGTTCAAGGGGCCGCCGGTGGGCGCCGAGGCGGGCCGTCCCGGAGACCGGTTCCCCCGGATGGCGCTGCTCTCCGTGCTGGCGGTGTACCTGCTGGTGCTTTCCGGCTCATACGTTACCGCCACCGGGTCCACGGCGGCCTGCGTCACCTGGCCGCTGTGCCAGGGCGACGTCTTCCCCAAGGGGCTCGCCCAGGCCATTCACATGGGGCACCGCTACGTGGCCGCCCTGGTGGGCCTGTTCGTGCTGTACAGCGTTCACCTGGGTTTCCGGGGACGGATGCGCCCGCTGGACATCCGCCTGCTGTCCATGTCGGTGGCGGCCCTGTTCATTGTGCAGATAATCGTGGGGGCAGTGACCATCTGGGCCAGGTTCCCGGCGTGGTTGATTGCCCTGCATCTTTCCCTGGGCAGCGCCGTTTGGGTCTGCATGACAGCCACGGCTTTCGCCAGCACAACGAGGTCCGGCCGGAGAAGCCGGGGAGTTCCGCATGATTGACCAAACCCCGATTGACCGTACCCCAGCCGGGGAAGTCCTGCCCGGCAAGGCCGGGTCTAAGCTAGGCTGGTTGATGGGTACGCTGAACGATTACCTGACGCTGACCAAGCCTCCCATTGTCGTGCTGCTGCTGATTACGGCGGCGGGCGGAATGTTCCTGGCGGCGCGGGGATTGCCGCCGCTGTTGACTATGGTTCTGGTCTGGGGGGGCGGGGCGATGGCCGCCGGGGGCGCCAACGCCATTAACCACTACATGGACCGGGACATTGACGAGCGGATGAACCGCACCCGGACGCGGCCGGTGGCCGACCGGCGCATAATGCCGGGGCGGGCGCTGGCATTCGGCATTATCCTAAACGTCGCCGCCTTTGCGGTCCTGGCAACCTGGGTAAACCTGCTGTCAGCCCTGCTCACCCTGTCGGCGACCCTGTTCTACGTGCTGGTATACACGGGTTGGCTGAAGCGCACCACCCCGCAGAACATCGTCATCGGCGGGGCGGCCGGGTCCATTCCGCCGCTGGTGGGCTGGGCCGCGGTTACCGGCGGGGTGGGACTGCCGGCGCTGTACCTGTTCGCCATCATTTTTTTCTGGACACCGCCCCACTTCTGGGCGCTGTCGCTGCTGATTAAGGAAGACTACGCCCGGGCCGGGGTGCCGATGCTGCCGGTGGTCACGACGCCGGAGCATACGACCCTCCAGATTTTCTTCTACACGCTGGCGCTGGTGGGCATTACGGTGATGTTCGCGCTGACCCCGGCGGTGGGACTGGCGTACCTGGGCGCGGTCCTGGCCCTGGGCGCGGTGTTCATCTGGGTGGCTTGGAAGCTGAAGCGGGACTATTCCCGGGCCGGCGCCAAAAAGGTCTACCTGTACTCGCTGCTTTACCTGACGCTGGTGTTCGCCGCGGTCATGGGGGACAGCCTATCGCCGTGGTAGCCAGGGTCTTTTAATTCTCGAAAAATCCCCTCTCCCTCCGGGAGAGGGCCAGGGTGAGGGCGTCCCGTCCAAGAGCAACCGTTGCCGGCGCGCGGGGTTCGCCCTCACCCCCGGCCCCTCTCCCGCGGGAGAGGTGGGAATTAAAAGACCCTGCGGCATGGCGAAATTACATTGACATTAAAATGGGCCTGTGCTATCGTCTGTCACTAGTGAAATTTTGCACACACTCAGGCGTCCGGCCCATTTTAATAGCACTGGGAGACACGCAAAATGCGCCATTTGCCCCCCGGTAGGGCAGATTCCCCCGCCCCGGCCACTACGGAAACCCGCAAGAAACCATCCAAGCAGTGGTTCCGTTCTAAACACCTAGCATTTATCGGCCAGGGCCTTTTAATCGCGGCCATTGCGCTGCTGATGCTGGCCTGCGACGCCGACGGACGGCAGTCCACCTTCGGCACCGCCGGACCGGTGGCGGAGAAGCAACTGCTTCTCTTCAATACCCTTTTGTGGGTCATGGTGGTCGTGTTCGTACTGGTGGAGGGCGCCCTGGTCTATGCCGCCATCAGGTTCCGGCGCCGTCCCGGTCAGGGTTTGCCCAAGCAGGTCCACGGCAACACTCCCCTGGAAATTACCTGGACCGTCATCCCCACCATCCTGATTCTGGGTCTGGGCGGCTGGTCGGTGATAACCCTCTTTGAATTAGAAAAGCCCCCGGTGTCTGCCGACAACGAAATCCTCGAAATCACCGTTACGGGCCACCAGTGGTGGTGGGAGTTCGAGTACCCCGACGCCGACGGCAAGGGCAAGTACATCACCACGGCCAACGAGCTAAGGATTCCCGTGGGGCGTCCCGTTGAGGTTCTGCTCCAGAGCGACGACGTAATTCACAGCTTCTGGATCCCCAAGCTGGCCGGTAAGGTGGACGTGGTCCCCACCCGCAACAACCGGATGTGGTTCCAGGCCGACGAGACAGGCTCATTTTACGCCCAATGCGCCGAGTTCTGCGGCACGGCCCACGCCCAGATGAAGTTTATGGTGGAGTCGCTGACCGCGGACGAATATGACGACTGGGTGGCCGGCTTCGGGGAACTGCCCGAGTTGTCGCCCCAGGCTTCCCAGGGACAGGCTATTTTCAACGGCGCGGGCGGCTGCATCATCTGTCACACCGCCAACGGCTCCGACCTGCCCGCCGTGGTGGACGGACGGATGCAGGGGTTCCTGACCTCCGACGTTGGCATCGCCCCCGGTCCCAACCTTACCGACCTGGCGACCCGGCAGACCTTCGCCGCCGGCATTGAGGACTTGAACCGGGAGAACCTGCGCCGGTGGATTACCAACCCGAACGACGTCAAGCCCGGCAACTACATGGCGCAGCGGGCCACCATTTACCAGACCGCCGACGGCCGGGCCAACCTGAAGCAGGAAGAAATCAGTTTGCTGATTGAGTATCTCCTGAGCTTAAAGTAAACTGGTATACGGGGGCTGGACAGTGCGGCGAATACCCGGTCGGCACGGGTTCCCAACAACGCATCCCCCCGGATTTGAACGGCCAAATTACCGCAGCCAGCGGGTGAGCAGAGGCAGCAATGGCGGCAACAACTGACGTAATAGCCCGGCCGGTCAGCGCCAACGGATTGTGGAGCTGGATTACCACCGTAGACCACAAGCGCATCGGCATCCTCTATGGAGTCACCGCGTTTGTGTTCTTCCTGATCGCCGGGGTAGAGGCCGGCGTAATCAGGGCGCAATTGGCAGTGCCGGAGAACGGTTTCGTCAGCCCCGACGTGTTCAACCAGATGTTCACGATGCACGCCACTGCGATGATTTTCATGGCCATCATGCCGCTGGGCGCCGCCTTCTTCAACTTCGTGATTCCCCTGGCCATTGGCGCCAGGGACGTCGCCTTCCCCCGGTTGAACGCCTACAGCTACTGGGTATTTCTTTTCGGCTCGCTGCTGCTGCACTCCAGCTTCCTGGTGGGGGAGGCCCCCGACGCCGGCTGGTTCTCCTACGCCAACCTGACCGAGAAACCCTTCAGCCCCGGGGCGGGCATTGACTTTTGGGCCCTGGGCTTGCAGGTGCTGGGGGTGGCATCGCTGGCGGCGGCGTTCAACTTCGTGGTAACTATCATCAATATGCGGGCGCCGGGCATGAGCTTGATGCGGATGCCCCTGTTCGTGTGGATGACACTGGTAACGTCCATTCTGCTGGTGCTGGCCTTCCCGGTGATTACGGTGGGCCTCATCGAGCTGACCTTCGACCGGCTGTTCGGCACCAACTTCTTCAACACCGCGGGCGGCGGCGACCCCATCATGTGGCAGCATCTGTTCTGGATTTTCGGCCACCCCGAAGTGTACATCCTGATTCTGCCGGCCATGGGCATTGTGTCCGAGGTACTGCCCACCTTCTCCCGCAAGCCGTTGTTCGGCTACCCGGTGGTGGTATTCTCCGGCATCGTCATCGGCATCATGGGCTGGGCAGTCTGGAGCCACCACATGTTCACCGTCGGGTTGGGGCCGGTGGCCAACTCGGTGTTCACCGTCACCACCATGCTCATCGCGGTGCCGACGGGGGTAAAGATTTTCAACTGGATTGGCACCATGTGGGGAGGGTCAATCGAATTCAAGACGCCCATGTTGTTTGCCATCGGTTTCGTCGCGCTGTTCATTGTGGGCGGGTTGAGCGGCGTTTCCCACGCGGTGTCTCCCTCCGACGCGCAGCAGCAGGACACCTACTACATCGTCGCCCACATCCATTACGTGCTGTTTGGCGGCTCCATCTTTGGCATCTTCGCCGGCATCTACTACTGGTTCCCCAAGATAACCGGCAAGCTGTTGGGCGAGACCCTGGGCAAGCTGAACTTCTGGCTGCTGTTCATCGGGATGAACGTCACCTTCTTCCCCATGCACTACGTCGGCCTCAACGGTATGCCCCGCCGCATTTACACCTACACTTCCGAGTACGGTTGGGACGCCCTGAATATGCTGTCGTCCTTGGGCTATCTGGTCATCTTCCTCGGCGTCGTTTTTTTCCTGATTAACTTCTTCAAGAGCGTGACCAACGGAAAGGAAGCCGGGCATGACCCCTGGGACGCTCCGGGGCTGGAGTGGAGCATCGCTTCACCGCCGCCGCCCTACAACTTCGCCAAGATTCCCCAGGTGGTGGGGCAGGACCATTACTGGCTGGTCAAGCGCCGGGCCGAGGCCGACGGCACCCCCATTACCGGGCCGGAGCCTTTCGTGGACCCGGAAACCATTCATATGCCCAACCCGTCATACTGGCCCTTCGTCACCGCCGTGGGTACGGTGTTGCTGGCCGCCGGGTTCCTGTTCGAGTTCCCCTTTGACTACATCAAGTTTCCCCTGCCTTTCATCGGCGGACTGATTGCCTTCGTTGGAGTGGTCGGCTGGAGCAGCGAACCGCCCGCGCCCGAGGCGCACCACGAAGCCGAAGGGCATCCCGAAGCCCACCATTAGGAGGCCGCAGCCTTGGCTCAAGCCAGTGGACAACTACCTAGCTCCGACGTAGACCACACCTATACCACCACCGGCCTCAACCACCGGAAGCTGTTGATGTGGGTGTTCCTGAGTTCCGACTGCATGTTCTTCGGCTCGCTGATTGCCACCTATATGGTGTATCGGGGCCAGAGCCTGGTCGGACCCTACCCCGTCGACATCATTGACGTGCCAGTGACCACTATCAGCACCTTCGTGCTGCTGTGCAGCAGCTTTGCGATGGTGCAGGCGCTGGCGGCGACCAACCGGAACGACCAACGGGGCATTCAGATGTGGCTGTTGGCCACCGTCTTCATGGGCGCGATTTTCATCGGGTTCCAGGTTTACGAGTTCAACGAGTTCCGGGCCCACGGGCTGAAAATTGACACCAACCTGTTCGGGACGACCTTCTTCACTCTGACCGGGTTCCACGGCGCCCACGTAACCCTGGGAATCGTCTGGCTGCTGGCCCTGTACATCGTCTCCCGCAAGGGACGGCTGGGACCGGCCACTGCCCTGGACGTTGAAATAGCCGGGCTTTACTGGCACTTTGTTGACATTGTGTGGATTGTCATTTTCACCCTGTTGTACCTGGTCGGCGGGTTCGACTCCGGCCCCGTGGCGGCGGCCGAACCTCATGCGTTACTCCAACCCGCACTGATGGCCTTTCCTGCCTAAGGAGCACGGTTATAATGAGCGCCCACCACCCCGAAGAACAGCACGAGGGTCGTCACCCTTCTTTCAAGCAATACGCCGTTATTGCCATAATTCTGTTCGCCATTACGCTGGTCGAATTTCTGATTATCGTACCCAAGGCGCTGCAAGGCTCGGCGCTGTCGGTCGCCCCACTGTTCATCCTGTCGGTCATCAAGTTCGCCATCGTCATCATGTTCTATATGCACCTGAAGTTCGACCCGAAGATGTTCACCACGGTGTTTCTCGCCGGGTTGTTCTTGGCGCTTCTGGTGGTGTCGGCGGTCTTGCTTCTTTTCGGCTCGTTCCAGCCGACCCCCCGGGCCTACGCCCGGGCCAACGCCGTGCCTTACGTCCCCGCCGGAGAAGGCCATGCGCCGGAGCCGGTGGCACCTGCGCCAACCATGGCCGCGCCGTCCGTGCCGGCGACGACCGGGGCCCCCGCGGCTGCGCCAACCGGAGGTTCGGAGGCCATCGGCGCCGGAGCCGAAATGGGACAGGAGATATTCCTGGGCAAGGGGTCCTGCTACACCTGCCACACCATTGACGGCGTTTCCGAAATCGGGATGCTGGGGCCGGAACTGACCGGCATCGGCGCCGCCGCGGGAACGCGCAAGCCGGACCTTTCCGCAGAGGATTACCTGCGGGAGTCGATCAACAGCCCGGACGAGTTCATCAAACCGGACTGTGTGACCGGCCTCAACGCGCCGTGCGCTCCGGGTGTCATGGCGCCCCTGGTTACCGCCGCAATGCTTACCGACGCCGACATCGACGCAGTGGTGGCCTTCCTGCTGACCCAGCAGTAAGGCCACCACTGGCCTTCCCGGAATGTTTGACGGGCCCCGCTCTCATCGGGGCCCGTTTCTGTTCCAGAAAAGCGCCGGGAACTTCCGGGACGAGGGGCAGGCTCTTGGGGGATTCATCCCCCAAAACCCCGATCCAACTATCTCAAGACAGGATGAAGGCCGCTTCAAGTTTTGAGATAGTTTCTAAGTGGCAATGATCAGCTGGGTTGCGCCGGTGAATCCCTCTCATCTGTACTTGGAGAATGACCCGGCTCCGTCGTTTGCCCCCCGCCATCTGCGCATTTCACCTTGGCTTTAGTTTAGCAGCTTCGGGTACTACCAGGACTTCAAGACCGGCAGCACCTCTTTGGCAAAGAGCTTCAGGCCTCGCTCCGCAATATGGAGCGGCGTACCACCGAAGCGGAAGGAAACGTTCAACTCGAAATCGCCGAGCAGCGCCCTGCGATCCTCAAGCCCCCTTAGAATCTTATCCGGCGTGCCCCAACTGGCCGCCTTCATAAAACCTTCGACCGCGCCCTCAAGACCGGCCGAACGCGCGATTTCAGCTTTCTGTTGATAAGCGTCGTAACCCTTCACCGACCCGAAGTGATCGCCAAGGAATTCGTAGTGATAAAAATTGCTCTCGACAAATTTGCCCTGATATTGACGCGCTTCTTCTTCACACTGCGCTATATCAGCGCCGCATACGACGAATTCGCTGAGCATCAGGTTTGGCGGCTCCGTGCCGTGAAATTCACGGTGTAAGGCTCGGCCGCGCTCAATCCCCGGCATCCGCATTTCCCAGGGACGATCAGCGAACATGATAATGTGGGCGCCCAGTTTGGCCGCCGAGAGAACAGAATCGTCGCTGGCGGCAACGGCGTAGATGCGCCCGTCAAAGGAATGCTGCGGCCTGGGCCGGATCTCCGTCCGGGGCTGTTTGTAGTAAGTCCCGCTGCCCTCGATGAAGCCTGTCCTGAGGGCTTCGGCAATCATCGGCGCCGCTTCGTCGAAACGGTCCCGCGATTCGTCCATGCTGATGCCGAAAGCTTCGAATTCGCGCCGCGCCAGACCTCGCCCGAACCCCAGCCGGAGCCGGCCATTGCTCAACAAGTCGAGAACGGCAGCGTTTTCCGCCACCCGCAACGGGTCATGCCAGGGGAGTATCACGGCGGCCGTCCCCACGTCGATGTTGGGATGCTTGGCCGCAATGTGGGTCATTAGCTGGAGATTGTCCGGCACGAAGGAATAATCGTTGAAATGGTGCTCCGCGGACCAAAGGCAATCAAAACCCCGCGTCAGCGGCGATTTCTGCAAGGCGCAACTCCTCCTCCCACATCTGGCCGTCCGAGCCGTCTTCCCAGCCGTAACTGGAGAAGATCATCATCATTCCGACATCCATCCAAATGCTCCTTCCGGTTCATGCAAGATACCCGCCTGCCCCGGGCAATGGGCGTCAAAAACTCGGCTTGGTGGCAAAGGGTGTCAGTTGGAGTTCGTGGGTCCAGCAGGACTTGTCCTGGGTGTGCAGATAGTAGAAAGCCTCGGCGATCTTAACGGGATTAATCAGCAATTCAGGCTGCTGCTGGGCACGCGGCATGGCTCGGGTGCCCGGAGAGTCGATGGTGCCGTCGATCACCACGTTGGCAACATGCACACCGTACTCGGAATATTCCTCCGTCAACGCCTGCGCCAGCGTCCGCATCATCACCCTCGGATAGTATAGCGACTGTCCGGTGTACCGCTTCTTCCCCCGCAACGACGAGGAGTTATTGGAAATCAGAATAGAGCCCTCACCCCGTTCCCGCATGGCGGGCAGCACCTCCTTGGCGACCAAGAAGGGTCCGCTGCTGGCAATGTGCTGCGCGGTCTCGAACATTTCGAAGGGTACATGTTCCAGCAGTTCTTTTTCCGGCGGAAGGTCGCGCCCCTCCAGGTAGCCTGCGTTATAGACCAGGACGTCCGGGTCGCCAGCCTCCTCCCGGATCTGGGCGAACGCTTTCGAAATGGAGTCGGGAGAGGCGAGGTCCAACTCGACGATCAGGCTTTCGCCGCCCTGTTCTCCGATCGCTGCGGCCAACGCGGCTGCGTTGGAGGCATTGCGGGTGGTCAGCACGGTGAAGAAACTCTCTTGGGCAAATTTTTGGGAGATGGCTCCCCCTACGCCCCAGCGTGCTCCGACGGGCAATTCGCTGTCGTCCAGATCCGTACCGTGGGCCAACCGGGTGTTGCGTCCGTCTGACTGCCATTTGGATGTCGCCCCTATCACGACGGCGACCGGTTTTCGGGTTGAGTTCATGTCACAATCCTTTCGTAGAGATTTCGGCTGCCCACCGTCACTGAAAGTCGATCCCGCTGATGGCGATCATTCCGTTCACGGGGCATCACACCCTGGCAGGATTCGCCGGCGGATTTCGAGACCATCACTTTCCGGTCAATTTGGCAGCGCAAGGGATAGTGGGCCTAGGGCCAGGACCTTTTAATTCTCGAAAGAATCCCCTCGCCCTCTGGGAGAGGGGAGAATCATAAGGCCCTGATCCTGGGGGTACTGTACTACAAACACTTGAGTGGGTGGTAATTTGTGAGAAGACAGGTTGTTCTCTATCAACCGCGCGTTGCAATCCATACGACATGATGGGCGCCTCCTTTGCGGTTGCTTATACCACGGGCCCGCACCTTGACTTCATCCACCTGGAAACCGGCGCGGCGCAAGCGTCTGACGAATGCCGGTTGAGGACCGGCAGACCATATCGCCAACGTACCGCCACGCCGTAACGCAGCGTAAGCGGCGGTCAGCCCCGGCGGGCTGTAAAGCCAATTGTTGCTCTCTCGGACTAGCGCCTCCGCGCCATTGTCAACGTCAAGCATGATGGCATCGTAGCCGCCTCTGGCGGTCTTTATCAACTGGATAACGTCGGCTTCATGGAGTTCAACCCGTCCGTCGTCAAGAGGACGGCCGGCCAGGTCGGCAAGCACTCCCCGGTTCCACCCAACCACGGCCGGTACCAGCTCTGCGACCACCACTTGGGCATCCTCGCGAAGGATGTCCAGCGCCGTTCTCACCGAATATCCCATGCCCAGACCGCCAATCAGAACGCGGGCCTTCGGACGTTTTGCCAGGTTTTGACAGCCTAGTTTGGCCATAACTTCTTCTGCCCCGTAAGTACGGCTGTTCATCAGTTCCCAATTATCCGCTTTGATCGAGAACTCAGAGTCACGTTGGTACAGAACGAGTTCTGCTCCTCCGCCAGGAGCTTGTGCCCGGTCGAGCAACTGCCATGGATTCATTGACGCCTCCCGTAACCGACATTTCCGCTGCCCGGCTAAGCATACCAATCCATAGCCCCCGAACCAATACCAGGGCCTTTCGATTCTCCCCTCTCCCCGCGGGAGAGGGGCAGGGGGTGAGGGCGAACTCCGCGCATCAGCGACGGTTGCTCCTGTCCGGGACGCCCTCACCCTGGCCCTCTCCCTCTGGGAGAGGGGATTTTTGGAGAATCGAAAGACCCCCCACTCCGGTCAGCCCCCGCCGGAGCGCCCCTTCAAAGTTGCTCAGCAGACCGGCCAACCGGCAGGAATATCCGCCGCCCGGCAATCTCGGTTTACCCGCAGGGCCGGTTGGACTATACTCCAACTCGCTCCAGGGTTCCCGCTGCCGGTTGTGGTTCAGGATTCAGCCGCACACCGCGGACGGCTCTGAGTCCCCCAAGCCGGCTGTTATCCCGCACTGTTGGGCCGGAAGAAACCGATAAGGAAAAGAGGTGGATTGATGACAGAACCTATTGGCATTTCTCACTATGGAATCTGCGTCCGCGACCTGGACCGCTCCCTGGCATTCTACCGGGATATTCTCGGAATGCAGTGCGGGCCCATCAGAGAACAGAACATGGCGGAACACTTCGGAGACCGCCAGGCCCAGGTGTACCAGAAGCCCCGCAAGAGCCGCCGGGCGGCCCGTTTGACCTGGGGCGATGAAGGCTCCGCCCCGGGCTGGTGCTCAGCAGCCACGATGACACCGCCGTTGAGGGAGAAGCCCCCAAGCTGGACCAGGTGGGCATTCATCACATCTGCTTTTCGGTGAAAGACCCGGTGGCCCTGGCGCATCACCTCATGGCAAACGGCGTCCAATTGGCGGGTTCCCTGGAAGGCTATGCCAGGGCTTCCGACGGCATCGTCCACGCCTTCTACGTTTTCGACCCCGATGGAATTCTGGTGCAGTTTGACGACGGCACCGCCACCGGGTAGGCATTCTTTCCATAGACACTCCATAGGCGCTCTTTCCATAATATGCCCAAATATGCCCACGCCGGGGCCGGTCACATTCTGACGACAGGAGGACTATCCATGCTCGCCCAGAAAGGCATTATCCAGACCATCCTTGGGAATGGGTCAGAGGGTTGGGACGGGGACGGCGGCCCCGCGTTGGATGCCGCCTGTCAGTTGCCCTATGCCTGTGAGTTTGACTCCCAGGGCAACATGATTGTGTGCATGGGGCGGCAGCACCGAATCCGCCGCATGGACGCCCGGACGGGCATCATTACCCTGGTGGCCGGGACGGGAGATGATGGATACACCGGCGACGGCGGCCCCGCTCTCGATGCCATCATCAACCAACCCTATGGGCTGGCCGTGGACATGAACGGAGATATGTACTTTGCCCAGCGGTTCGACCCGGCGGTCAGGAAGATAGACGGCCACACCGGCATTATTTCCACCGTCGCTGGCACCGGGGAGTTCGGATACAGCGGAGACGGCGGCCCCGGCAGCCAAGCAATGCTCAAGGAACCCAACGACCTGTACCTGGACGGGCAGGGCGGTCTGCTGATTGCCGACATACAGGACCAGCGCATCCGCCGGGTGGACCTGGCAACCGGGATCATCACCACCTTTGCCGGAACGGGTGAGAAATCCCGCGCCGGAGACGGAAAACCGGCGGCCGAAGCCAGCCTGATGGGGCCCCGGGCGGTTTGCATGGACCGACAGAGAAACATCTACATCGCCGAAAGGGAAGGCAACGGAGTCCGCAAGATTTCCACTGGCGGAATCCTGACCACAATAGCCGGGGCCGATTCGGTATTCGGTTATGCCGGCGACGGCGGCCCCGCCCTGGCCGCCACTTGGGGCGCGCCCAAGGCAATGCGCTGCGACCTGAACGACAACATCATTGTCGTTGACACCGAAAACTGCGCAGTCCGGCGAATTGACCACATCACCGGCATCGTGACCACCATCGCCGGGGGGCGCGAGGGCGGAGAAGGCGACGGCGGCCCGGCCGTTGACGCAGGCTTGTCCCGTGCTCATGGATGCGGCGTCAACGCCGGTGGCAACCTCTTCATCGCCGACACCCACAACCACCGGGTCCGCACGGTTGGCCTTTAGAGGATGACCAAACAGTCCGCCCGCCGGAGCGAGCTGCCGTTCATCCCGCTCGTCCCGGGTCTCTCTTCGTCATTGCCATGAAAATTGGCAATTTTCATGGCAATGACGAAGTTGCCTGGCATGGCTGACACACTTTGAGAATATCCGGATGCAACAGGCTCACGCCCCCGGCGCCGCACCTGCTGCATCCCCCATCCCCCCACCGGCATCCGCAAATCCGCGCCGCAGGCATTGAACCGTACCTTGGGTGAACGGCCGTTTGTACGAATGGCTCCCGACCCCGAAAGGCGGCTGCTCCATTGCACGATTCGGCAGTATGCAACCCAACATCGTCGCCAATAGGACGAATTGCCGCAGAATAGCCGTTTCCATGAGTGGGTTGCGTCCTCGCGTGTTGCACAGTCACGTAACAAAGATTTTACAAAAGGGAAATCGGGGCGCAACAAGTCCCGGTTAAGTTAATGCCACGACAACGTTGCGCCAATTGCGTAGTCTTGGGTGTGGCCCATCCCCTCGGCATTGCTCCGCACCTTGGGCTGTCATGTTGGACCCCGTCGAAACCCCCAATTTGACGGCCAGAAGACCAAGTCGAGTGGCAGCGTTAACAGTTTTTAGAGGAGTTTGTATCATGCTTGGTCTATTATCGGCCCGTCTGGGTGGGGCCTCCGTTTGCATCAAGGTAATCCTGGGGGCGCTGCTGTTAACCGCCATCATCGGGTGCAGTTCATCGGCGCCACCGGCCGCCGCGCCTGCCGCCGAAGTGCAGGAACCGGCCCCTGCCGCCGAATCCAGCGAGACCATCAAGGTTGGCGTACTCCATTCTTTGTCGGGCACCATGTCCATCAGCGAAACGGCGGTGAAAGACGCTTCTTTGCTGGCCATTGACGAAATCAACGCCAACGGCGGCGTCATGGGCAAGCAGCTTGAGGTCGTGATTGAAGACGGGGCCTCGGACTGGCCCACCTTTGCGGAAAAAGCCCGCAAACTGCTGCAAAGCGACCAGGTAGCGGTGGTTTTCGGCGGATGGACCAGCGCCAGCCGCAAGGCCATGCTGCCGGTGTTCGAGTCCAACAACGGCCTGCTGTTCTACCCGGTGCAGTACGAGGGGCTGGAAACCTCGCCCAACATCTTCTACACCGGGGCCACTACCAACCAGCAGATTGTCCCGGCGGTGGAGTACCTGCTGGAACAGGGCAACACCAAGTTCTACCTGCTGGGTTCGGACTACGTTTTCCCGAGGACATCCAACCTGATTATCAACAAGCAGTTGAAGGCCGCCGGGCTGGAGGCGGTGGGCGAAGAGTACACGCCGCTGGGTCACACCGAATACAGCACGGTCATCGCCAAGATTAAGGCCGCCGACCCGGACGTGGTGTTCAACACCCTCAACGGCGACTCCAACGTGGCCTTCTTCAAGCAGCTCAAGGACGCCGGAATCTCCCCCGAAGACCTGACCACGGTTTCGGTCAGCGTCGCCGAGGAAGAAATCACCGGCATCGGCGCCGACAACATGATGGGACATCTGGTAGCCTGGAACTACTTCCAGACCACCGACACCCCGGAGAACACCAAGTTCGTGGAAGCGTTCAAGGCCAAGTACGGGGAGTCCCGCGTGACCGACGACCCGATTGAAGCCGGGTACTTTGGGGTATACTTGTGGGCCAACGCCGTGGAGAAGGCCGGCAGCGTTGATGTGGCGGCGGTCAAGCAAGCCGCCAAGGGATTGGAGTTCCAGGCTCCCGGCGGCCTGGTCACCGTCCACAACGAGAACCAGCACGTTTCCAAGACGGTCCGCATCGGGGTAGTCCGCGATGACGGCCAAATCAACGAGGTCTGGAACTCCGGCGAGCCGGTGGCGCCGGACCCCTACCTGGATACCTACGAATGGGCGGCGGGTCTCAGGGAATCGGTTCAGTAACCCAAACCCGTTCATGGCAGTCCCGCCCGCCGCGCAAGGCAGCTTGTCTTACCAGCGGCGGGCTAACCCCGGCTCAGCGTCGGCGTTTAGACAAGTTGCCTGACGGCGGCGGTGAGCCTTCTAATTATAAAGAGGCATAATCTAGGGAATGGAAGTCTGGGCTTTACAACTGTTCAACGGGCTTAGTCTCAGCTCCATATTGCTGTTGATTGCCTTGGGACTGGCGCTGTCCTTCGGTCTGATGAACGTCATCAACCTGGCCCACGGCGAATTCATCATGATTGGCGCCTACACGGTGTACGCGCTCCAGCAGGCATCCCAGTATTTCACCGGCGATGTTTCCCCCAGCCTGACCTTCATCATCGCCATACCGCTTTCCTTCCTCATCTCCGCCGCGGTCGGAATGCTGGTCGAGGGGTTCTTAATCCGCTATCTCTACCGGCGTCCGCTGGACACTTTGCTGGCCACGGTGGGCGTCGGCATTTTTCTGCAGCAACTGGCCCGGTCCATATTCGGCGCGCCCAACGTGCAGGTGGTCGCCCCGCTGTGGCTCAGCGGGGGATTGGACCTGACCGGCGACCTGGTCTTGCCAATCAAGCGGTTGTTCATCATTGCGCTGGTCGCGGCCTGCATCGCCGGCCTCTACTGGTATATGTACCGCTCCAGCCAGGGCCGGCGCACCAGGGCGGTAATGCAGAACCGCGACATGGCGGCCAGCCTGGGCGTCTCCACCCGCCGGGTGGACAACCTCACCTTTGCGCTGGGTTCCGGCCTGGCAGGTCTGGCCGGGTGCGCCTTGACGCTGGTTGGCCCCATCGGCCCGTCGTTGGGGACGTTCTATATCGTGGACGCCTTCATCGTCGTCATTCTGGGCGGTCTGGGACAGATTCCGGGGACCATCCTGGCGGCGTTGATAATCGGTATGCTGAACACCGGGTTCGAGTTCGGCACCACTGCGGTCATCGGAAAGGTACTGGTGTTCGCCATGGTTATCTTATTCCTGCAATGGCGTCCCGACGGACTGGTGCGGGTGCGGGGACGTTGACGCAGTTGACCGAGCGAACGAAAAACCGGACCCACGCCGGCGCCCTGAACCGGAGCGCGTTCAACTGGAGTTGCCCCAACCGGAGTAACTTCAACGGGTGCGGCAACTGATGCCTGCCCAATTTTCCGGACGGGTGGCAGCACTCGTGCGAGCCTGGGCGCCTCTGCTGACAGTCCTGGCCCTGCTGTTGCTGGCGCCCCTGGTAATATCCGATTTCCGGCTGGGACTGCTGGGCAAGTTCCTCACCTTTGCCATTCTGGCCTTGGCGTTGAACCTCATCTGGGGTTACGCCGGAATGTTGAGCCTGGGGCACGGGGTCTTCTTTGGGCTCGGCGGCTACGCCATGGGTATGTTCATGAAGCTGGAGGCCACCAGCGGCAAGCTGCCCGACTTTATGTTCTGGAGCGGCCTGGAGCAGCTTCCGTTTTTTCTGGCCCCCTTCAAGTACGCCTGGTTCGCGCTGCCGATGGTGTTCATTCTCCCGGCGGCGTTGGCCGGCGGTATCGGGTACTTAGTGTTCCGCAGCCGCATCACCGGCGTCTACTTTGCGCTGATAACCCAGGCATTTGCCCTCATCGTCAGCATATTGTTTGTGGGGCAGCAGCCCTACACCGGCGGCACCAACGGAATCACCAACTTCAGCACCCTTTTCGGGTTCCAGGTTTTCAGCCCCAGCACGCAGTTGGCATTATACTTCGTTACCGTGGGCGCCCTGGCCACTATCTTCCTGCTGCTGCGGCTGGTGCTGGAATCGCGGTTTGGCCGGGTGCTGGTGGCGATGCGGGACGACGAGAACCGGGTCCGGTTCATCGGTTATAATCCCACCGTGCTGAAGACGCTGGTGTTCGCGGTGTCCGGCGGAATCGCGGGAATCGCCGGGGCGCTGTTCGTGCCGCAGGTCGGCATCATTTCCCCCAGCAGCATGGGGATAATGCAGTCCATTGAGATTGCGGTCTGGGTGGCCGTCGGCGGGAGGGGCACCCTGGCCGGGCCGGTAATTGGGGCCATCTTGGTCAACGCCGCCAAGAGCGGATTGAGCGAGTCCTTCCCCATCGTCTGGCAGTTCTTCCTGGGAGCCTTGTTCATCGGCGCCGTCCTGCTGTTCCCGGCGGGCATTATGGGGTTCATCCGCGGCAGTTCGGGGCGAATGTCGCCCAGACAGGCCGCAGCCCGGGTTGGGGCGCTGGCCAGGAAATTAAAAACCCCGCGGGCGTTGGGGCAATCGCTGGCCCACCGGGCAAAGCAATAGGAGACGTGGTACGCAATTGGACAACGACATCCTTTCCGTGGAAGCCCTGACCGTCAGCTTCGCCGGTTTCATCGCGCTGGACAAGCTGGATTTCAACCTCGCCCGGGGCGAGTTGCGCTTTTTGATCGGCCCCAACGGGGCGGGCAAGACGACGCTGCTGGACCTGATTACCGGCAAGACCCGGCCCACCGGGGGCAAGATTGTCTTTGACGGCGGCACCGACCTGACCAAGCTGCTGGAACACGATCTGGTCAAGCTGGGCATTGGCCGCAAGTTTCAGACTCCCAGCGTGTTCGGCAGCCTCACCGTGTACGAAAACATGGAAGTTGCGGTGGGTTTCCGCCGGCGGCTGACCTCGCTGCTGCGCCCGCTGCCCAACAGCGATGCCGAGTGGATTGGCGCCACGCTGGAGCAGGTGGGGCTTTCCAACCGGGCCGGCGCCGTGGCCGGAACGTTGTCCCACGGGGAAAAGCAATGGCTGGAGATTGGGATGCTGCTGGCCCAGGAACCCAAGCTGCTGCTGCTGGATGAGCCGGTGGCAGGCATGACCCGCCGGGAAAGGGAGCAGACCGGCACTCTGCTCCAGTCCATTGGCCAGGACCGCAGCGTCCTGGTGGTTGAGCACGACATGGAGTTTGTCCGGCAGTTTGCCCGTACCGTGACCGTGCTGCACCAGGGCAAGGTGCTGAGCGAAGGCTCAATTGACGCCGTGCAGCAGGACCCCCAGGTTGTCCGGGCTTACCTGGGAAGAAGCAAGGCGGGCATGGGCGCCGTGGCCGCAGTTGGGGCGGAATCACGTTAGACCGGCCCTCGGCCCCCTGAGCCTTGGCGAGAGCCTTGGAACGAATGGATGCAAGATAACTGATGCTGTTGGTTGAGTCTCTTTCGGTGGCCTACGGGCAAAGCCGCGTCCTGTTCGACGTCAATCTGGACGTTCAGCCCGGTCATGTGGTCTGTCTCATGGGCCGGAACGGCGTGGGCAAGACCACCCTGCTCAAGTCTATCATGGGCTTGCTGCGGCCCCGTAGCGGCAAGGTGAGCTTTCTGGAGCACAACCTGACCCACTGGCCTCCCCACAAGCGGGCGCGTTCGGGCATTGGATACGTGCCCCAGGGCCGGCTGATTTTCCCCTTCCTCAGCGTACACGACAACCTGCTGATGGGGCTGGAAGCCAAACGGGGCAGCGGCTCCGGCGTCCGGGACGTTGAGGAAATGTACGAGTTGTTCCCGGCGTTGAAGCTGGACCCGTCCAAAAACGCCGGCACCCTGAGCGGCGGTCAGCAGCAGCAACTGGCCTTCGCCCGCGCCATGATTTGCCGTCCCAAACTGCTCCTGCTGGACGAGCCGACCGAGGGTCTTCAGCCGTCCATTGTCCAGGAGATTGAAGAGCTGATCGTCAGCCTGCGAGAGCAGCGCAACACATCTATTCTGCTGGTGGAACAGTCGCTGGATTTCGCCCTGGCGGTGGCCGACCATTGCTTTTTGATGGAAAAGGGGCAGATAGTATTGGAAGGCCCCACCAACACGCTGGACCATAACCTGATGCGGGATTACCTGGCCGTATGAAACCGGCGTTATAATTGGCGGCGCGGTCGCAGCCGGCAGGGCGCTGGTAAAACAGGGGGGTTCATCGGGCCGGCCATCCGTCTTTCCCGCGAAAGTGGGAATCCACGGGTGTTAATGGTAAGAAACGTGACTGTCTGGCAGCGTTTCTGGATTCCCGCTTTCGCGGGAAAGACGATGCGGGTCTGGTTCCAGGCGTTGGTTCAGGGTGGCGCTCCCAGGAGCTCCCGGTTGATGTTCGATGTTCAGTGAGGCGCAGTTATGATGCTCACCCCCAGGGAATCCGAAAAATTACTGGTCTACGTGGCCGCCGATTTGGCCCGCAAACGGCAGGCCCGCGGCCTGAAGCTGAACATTCCCGAGTCGGTGGCGTTGATTACCGAGGCGATTCTTGAAGGCGCCCGCGATGGCAAGTCGGTGGCGGAGATGATGGAGTTGGGGCGGCAGGTGCTGCGCCGCGAGGATGTCATGGAAGGGGTGCCCGAGTTGGTGACGGTGGTACAGGTGGAGGCAACTTTCCCGGACGGCACCAAGCTGGTATCCTGCCACGACCCCATCGTATAGGCGCCGCAGCAGCGCGCCGGTTTCAATTGCTTACCGCAGCCGGACACCCCACTGGCCGCCCGGCGTATGGAGGACTTTGATGGTAAACCAGGAAGCTCCCACCCGCGAATATGTGCTTGAGGAAGCCCGGAGGCAGGACGTCAAGTTCATCCGCCTCTGGTTCTCCGACATTCTTGGTAACCTGAAGGGTTTTGCCATCAAAGCCTCGGATTTGGCCGACGCAATGCAGCACGGCGTCGGGTTCGACGGTTCGGCCATCGAGGGGTTCGCCCGGTCCTTTGAGAACGATATGCGGGCCTTTCCCGACCCCGGCACTTTCGCGGTACTGCCCTGGAGGCCCCGGGAAAACGCGGTTGCCCGGATGTTCTGCGACATCCGCCGGCCCGGAGGCGAATCTTTCCGGGGCGACCCGCGCCATATCTTGAAGCTTAACCTGAACAAGCTGGCCGGCCTTGGGTACACCTACAACGCCGGTGTGGAGTTGGAGTTCTTCTACATGAAAAGCTCCGACAGCCCGGAGATTCTGGACCGCGACGGCTACTTCGACCAGCTTTCCAGCCACCCCGCCACCGACCTGCGGCGGGATACGGTGCTGAACCTGGAAGAAATGGGCATCTCCGTCAAGTATTCCCACCACGAGGCAGCCGAAAGCCAGCACGAAATTGACCTGGAGTACACCGACGCTCTCAGCATGGCCGACAACGTGATGACCGCGCGGCTGCTGATTAAAGAACTGGCCCAGCTTCAGGGCGTATACGCTTCCTTCATGCCCAAGCCGCTGTCATCCTCCAACGGGTCGGGAATGCACATTCACCAGTCGTTGTTCCAGGGCAGCCAGAACGCCTTCTTTGACCCCGACGACGAACACTGCCTTTCCCTGACCGGGCGCCGGTTCATTGCCGGGCTAATCCAGCACGCGCCGGAGATTACCCTGGTCACCAACCAATGGGTCAACTCCTACAAGCGGCTGGTGGCGGGGTATGAAGCCCCGGTGTTCGTGTCCTGGTCCCACGTCAACCGCTCGGACTTGATTCGGGTGCCGTCCTACAAGCCCGGCTTCGATTCTTCGGTGCGGGTCGAATACCGCGCCCCCGACCCCGCCTGCAATCCCTACCTGGCCCTCAGCGTCATGCTGGCCGCGGGGATTAAGGGAATCCAGGAAGAATACTCCCCGCCGCCCCCGGTGGTGGGCAATGTGTTTGAGATGTCGGCCCAACGGCGTCGGGCCTTGAGCATCCAGACCCTGCCGTCCAGCCTGGGAGAAGCCATTGCCCTGGCCGAAAGGAGCGAACTGCTTCAGGAGGTCCTGGGCGACCACTTGTTCACCAGCCTCATCCGCAACAAGGAAATCGAATGGGAAGATTACCGCTCCATCATCACGGACTACGAAATCAAGCGCTACCTGCCCTCCCTCTAAAGACCGGACGATTGCAAAGTCTTTTTGGGGAACTATTTCGCAAAGTAAACACGCCCTAGAAGTCTGGCCGGAAAGCCATTGGCCGGGTTTTACGCTACGCCAAGCAAACGTATTATAGTCTTATACGGCATGGTAGTATATGTAATACGTTTCAAGAATGCACTATTATATTTATAATCGACGATGAGAAAACGACGGCTTAGGGAGAATCGGGGTTTCCGTCCGAGTTTCTAGAGCCACCCCTCGCAGGGAGTTCTGCGCAAACAATAGCAGGTTGGCATCATGCCTCCTTGCGACGTTTGCGCATGGGCTCGGCGGCTGTGGCAAGTAGCCAAATCCTGCAGTCGCAAGGGGGTTCCCATGATGCATCTCCTCCGCTTTCCCGCCTCAAAGCGCCTTCCGATAGCCGTTGTCCTTCTCCTGACACTAACAATCCCAATCGCCTTGGCTTGCGGATCCGAAGGAGAGCCGTCCGGCTCTTCCAGAGATTCAGCAGACAGTGGGGCCGCAGCCTCTACGCCGGAGTTAAGCCGGGTCCAGGCCGGCAGCAAAGTTACCCCTGAGCAGACAACGGAGGTCCGGCAGGGGGTCGGTGGACCGGAAACTCGACCCGTACTTACGTCCCAACCCTGCCTTCGACCCGGAACGAGCCTGCCACGCCCACCGACAGGCTTGCTACGATGCCGGCCACTGCCTCTGTTCCTTCGGCACCAGATACTGGGCCGGCAGCACTCCCGGTTGCGGCGGATCCTGCAACCGCGCCCATCCCCTCCCCTCCTGCGGTGACCTTTTCGGCGGTGAGCACCGGAGGATTCGCCTGCGCCCTGAGGACCGATGGGGCCGTCGATTGCTGGTACGGCGCCAGCTACTACGACAAAGTGCTGACGGTGAAAGGACCTTTCACCTCGGTGAGCGTGGGCGGGAGGCATGCCTGCGGAGTCAAGTCCGACCAGTCCCTAGTACCGGTTCCAGATAGTCTTGTCGATACTGGAAAGTCACTTCCAACTGTGGATTCCAGCTTGCGCGGGAACGACGGGCAGGTGAAACGGGTATCTGGTATAAGGCATATTCAAGTGGAAACGGTACTAGTACTGTTTCCAGATAGATTTGTTGATACCGGAAAGCTGCCTATAACTCTGGATTCCTGCTTGCGCGGGAATGATTAACAGGTGAAACAGATATCCGATATAAGGCAGATTCAAGTGGAAACGGTACTAGCATGTTGGGCTCCCAGAAGGGAGGACAACGAGTATCGCCAAGCCGACCCTACCCCGGGCTCCTTCGTCTCGGTCGAGGCCGGGTGGGACCACACCTGCGGCGTGAAGACCGACGGTTCGGTGGCCTGCTGGGGGAAGGACGACTCGGGCCAGACCAGGGTGCTTGGAGGCCGAATTTTTTGTGGCGGTCAACGCTTTCCGTGACTCAACCTGTGGGTTAAGGCCCGACGGGGAAGTGGGATTGCTGGGGAGGCCGTGATCAAAGACGCCCAGACTGGCCGGATGGACCCTTTACCTCGATCAGCGGCACTCCCTTCCAGGGTTGCGGTGTGAAGCAGGACGAGTCACTGCTCTGCTGGGCTGCAAGTCGGCACAGCCAACCCATAACGGCCGAGGGCGACTTCACCTCGGTGAGCGGAACAGGCTCGGATGCCTGCGCCATAAAGAAAGACGGTTCACTGGTGTGCTGGGGGAACCGCATCACCCCCGACTCCCCCTTCCTGGAAGATTCCTTCTCATCGGTGAGCGTGGGATCCCAGATCTGCGGGGCGAAAACGGACGGAGCCCTGGTTTGCTGGGGACGCCCCAGCGGAAGGAACCAGCCGACTCCGAGTCCCTGGGATGTCCAGTATCGAGAGGTCTGCCTTGCCGAGACGGTTGATTCCGTCCAGTGCGACGACCTTGAGCCGGTGGGTCTCGCCAATCTCGAAGGGACTTTCTCGACCATCACCGTGGCTGGCCGTTCGTTCTGTGGTATTAAGACCGACGGCTACCTCGTTTGCCAGGATGAGGTGCGCGGATTCCGCTCCCTGCCCCCGTCTGGTCCCATCACCTCACTGAGCATCTCCGGGGGAAGCGTCTGCGGCCTTCAGGCGGATGGGACCATCGCCTGCTGGATGGCACCCAGGCCCGACATCCCCCCTGGTTCATTTATATCCCTCGTAACCGGACCGTGGATTTGCGGACTGAAGAGCGATGGCTCGGTCGCGTGCCAAGGGGACGGCTCTAGCGACAGGGGGACCGTCCCCAGCGGGCCGTTTACGTCAATCAGCGCTGGGGGCGTCCTTCCGGGGTGGGCCTCATCTGCGGCCTGAAAGGGATGGAACCCCTGAATGCTGGGGTCCCGATGCCCAGATGTGGAGCGATGTACCGGAAGGCTCCCTCTCCAGCATCAGCATCGGGGATCACATCTGCGGCATCAGGACCTACGGGTCCGTGGAGTGCCGAGGGCACCGGTATGGTGACGACGAGATTCCCTCCGGCTCTTTCTCCATGGTAAGCGTCGGGGAGTCCCACGCCTGCGGGGTCAGGACCGACGGTGCGGTTGAATGCTGGGGCGACGATGCCTACGGACAGGCCTATTCCCCGGAAGGCCGGTTTGTGTCGGTCGGCGCTGGCCGCCGGTTTTCCTGCGGACTGAAAACCGATGGCAAGGTGTTGTGCTGGGGCGAGACCTCCCGCAGATAGATACTGCCCGCATACGGCCGGCATCAGTGGTCGCCGGACCGCCCGGGAGTTCCTTGGATTGACATGGGGCGGCCCGGCAGGCAGGGGACTGCAGATGATTTCTCCCCTGCGCACACTCTGGCGCACCGCTGGGTTTCCGTACGCTGGTCTGAACGCCAGCGGAGTTGGGGTGCGGTCGCGCCAGCCCGGAGGCAAGGCGGCGTTCGCAGGTTTGGTTAAACGATCCTGCGGCTCGTTCGCGAGCTTGGGTTGACAGGAGGCGATATGAACCCATGGACACGTTTGGCCATCGGTGCGGGCTGGGGCGCGATGCTGCTCCTGATGTTGGCCTGCGGCGGCCCAACCGATGGAGAGGTTGACCGGGCAGAAAAGGCAGTCCGCAACCGCCTGCAGAAGATGGCCGCTTCCTACAATGTTTGTGAGGATAAAGTAAACCGAGACTATCGTTCGTACTACGACGGAATAAGCAGAATTGCCGCGGCGAATCCTGAAAAGGCCGCTCGAGCGATTGAAGCGGCTGACAGAGCAGTCGCGGAGGCTGAGACCGCCATGGCTGAAGCCGAGCAGAACAGGGACGCGGTGGCGGCGGCCGGCAGCAGGTCCCTCCTTGTCTTCGAAGGCAACCGGCAGCCATCGTAGCGGTCCAGGAAAACCCGCAAGGGATGGCCAGGACTTCGCAGCAGGTTGAGATGGCCCAGCGAGAGGTTGCGCGGGCCAGGGCAGAGGCCTCGCGCACTAGGGCGGAAGCCACGAGATTGCCCCTTGACAGTGCCGCCAGAGCCAGGGCTGACGCTGCAAGCGAAAGATTGTCCGGGATGCGAGAGCTCAATAAACGCCATGTCCCTGAACTCGATGACCTGATGGCGGCCTTGGACGAGCAGGTGAGCAACCGGGACGTAATGCGGGTCATCAAGAAACTCGATGGGGTCATCGACGACGTGGAAGACAACCTGTCCGGCATCGGTTGCCGCCCATGACCGGTCCGTAGATGCGGTCATGGCACGGGTCAGCCGGCGGTGCGGTCTATGGATGAAACCCAAGTACGGAGAGAGTTGTCCTCGACCGCAGCCGTCACGGTTTCGGAAAACTCGAAAGCCCCGGGTGCGGGCCCGCCTGACCGAATCCCCACCGGAAGGAGAGCGCGAAATGCGGAGGAACAACCAACTGGACACGGGGAAGCTGCCGGCTCGGGACAGGTTGTGCCTGCTCGTGTTGGTTGTTGCTTTGGCAGGCGCGTCGGGCTGCGGTGTGATCGCCGGCGGAGCGAACCCCAACGGCTACCCTCAGGGGCTCATCCTGGATGCGGCCGCAATTGTTGTCATTTACGACATAGAGACCTATTTGGGGACCGACGAGCTTCCGGGGGTTTTTGAGCGATGAAGATGACACTCAAAGCGTACAGGAGGGGTTGCTGGAATATTGGGAGGACTCCAGACCGGGGAACACTTTTGACGTGGGCCTGGAGGACATCACGACCATAACCACCGTATATGTCGACGACAACGGTACCTATAGCGGATACCGCATCTTCAATGGTGATTTCGACTTTAAGGACGTAGAGGAACAGCTGGAACGCGGAGACTTAGAAGAAGAAACCTACCGCGACTTTCCGTTGTGGCAGCACGAGTCCGGAACCGCGACGTTTGTCCTCTTTGAGGACGACGACGTTTACGTAGCCGGACCCGATGATCTGGTCAAGGATGTCGTCAGGGATCTCGCCAGGGGAGAGGGCTTCATCGACGACCAGACCAACATGGGACGGGCACTGCAGGCCGCCGGAACGGGTATTTGGACCACTGCCTCTACCAACTGCAAGGGCAAGCATTACCACATACCTCATTATGCGAACATTAAGGACCTGAATGATTCGTTGCCCATTCTGACCAGCTTCCCCACTTTGCTGACCGGGCGCGAAACCAACGCAACGACCATCACCGGCGGACAGGAGAACCTGAGCCGGGCGGCCATGGCCATCATCTTCAACAGCGGGAAACGAGCGGAGACCGGGTTGGAAGACCTGAAAGGATACATGGAGGACCTAGACACGCTGGATATCGATGTAGACGATGCCCGTCTGGATGAAGACCTCATAACCGTTGAGTTGACAATGTACCAATGATCGGGCTCACCGGCTGAAAAGGCTCACCAACCGGAACATACAATCGAACACTTGGGCTTTTCAGGGTGTTTGAGAAGAGATCAAGTGGACCATTGCTGGGGCAACTTAGCTCCGGCTATGTGACCCTTTCTCGCATCGGGGGCAAAACCAGGCACGCGCGTCCCTGAGTATTCCCCGGTCCGGCTACCCGCCCCCGGCCACCATGTAGTAGGTCCGCTGCTGCAACCGCACCATCCCGTTCCGCGGAACCGACAGGAAGTAGTTCTTCTCCCGCAGGGGCGACGTCCCGGCGCGCTCCCGGGGACCCGGGTGCCCGGGCGGCATCAGCGACTCCCTCAGCATGGCTCCCTGCACGGCCCAGTCCTCGCTGTTGTCAACGCCGACGGAGATTTGACCCAGTGCCACTCGATTTCCGTCCTGTCCGGCGGTCCATTTCTCTGTCGCATCCGCTAGTCCCTCCTGCTGGACCATAGGGCGAGTGATGGTAAGGCTACCAGTATCAGGACTGCCGACGCTAACCATACGGTTGCTTCCCGTCCGGATCCCCGGAGCGTTGCCAGTCCTGCCGCGACCAGGAATGGGATCGCGCCGCCGCCCCCGATGGCCAGTCCAATGCTGGTCGTTTCCTGGTGTTTCCGCACGTACCCCCAGGCTTTCTTCCTCCACCCGTTCCGTTCCTCCCGTGGCTGTCCGGTCGTGGATTCCATTGTCATTTCACCTCCTTGGGAGTCGGGGTAGCCCATCTTATCACCGGGGCCACGGGAGAAAAGATCGGTCCCAACGGCCCCTTGCCCGTCGTCCATATCGAGTCGGGTTGGCCAGGTCGCTACCCGTCCGTTCCTTCCTCACTGGGTGAACCAGCGTTGGGGTGTTCATGACTGTCATCCTCGGCTTCTTGCAACCTCTTCAGGATGCGGTCGACACAGGACTGGGTCTTGTCGGCGCCGACGAAGATGCAACCGTGTCGGCGGGCGGCCAGCGCCGTGTCGGCACGTTCCAGCATCACCGGATCACAAAGGGTCTGCCCGGGTTTGGCGAACTGCTCCACCAGCAGGGTCATCGCCGTCTCCCGCTCGTTCAGTCCATCGGGCAGTTCCTCCGGGGGGCGGGACCTCGAACAGGTCGTGCATCCCGTTCGCGCTGAACTATCCTTTGCCGTAGACCAGCACCGGCCGCCGGTGAAGATTCATGAAGTACGGCCTCCCGGAACCCCGGGGCTTCCCGCGGGACAACAGGTCCAGCTCGGTGATCCACCTGAATTTTTCATGCTCCAGGTTCTTGAGGATCTGGGGAAGGAACATGGCGCTGCTCACAATGACCAGCACCCCCGGATCCTTGAGGGCGTGGGCTGCGAAGGCTGCCAGGTCGGTGAAGATGGGCAGGAATTCCTCCGTTTCGGGCGGATGGGTGATGATGCCGTCGATACTGCCCGCCGGCACCAGCGTTTGCAGGGCGGCCACCGTCGCGGTGTGCAGGGTGACGGCGTCACCCAGAACCAGCGCCAGGGTGGACTTCCGGACCTCCGTTTCTTCGGCCTGAGCAATCTCCCGTTCCACCTGCCGGACAGCGCCGGCAAGCGTCTTGACTTCCTCTTTCTCCAGGAGTTCAACGGCCCGTCGCTGGACCTCGGGGGGGCTTTTCGCCACCCGGGCAGCATCGCTGACCTTTATCTTCCAATCCGCCACCGCCTGCCGCAACTCGGGCACCGCCGGACCGTCCTCCGACAGAACCCGCCTGGCGTAGGACACCATGGTGCGGCTAACTCGAAGCGACTCGGCGGCCTGGCCCTGGGGTAATACTGTTCAGTTTTGAACAGTTTTCTTCGTCCCCCCGGGGCCGCCCGGGAGTGGACCATTGGGCCAGGCCGTGGGCGACCACCGCCTGCTGGCTGTCGTCCATGTCCCGGCGCAGTCCGTTCTTGGCAATGACGTACTGCACCGGGTCGGCGTCATCATCAAAGAATTCATACCTGGGCGCCACGCCGGCTTCTGCGCATGCTTTGAGCCGGTGCACGCCATCTATTATCTGGCCCCGCCAGACGGTAATGGGATCGAGCAGCCCGAGGGCAGCGATGCTTGCCACCAGGGCGGCGTACCGGTCCGGAGTCAGAGGGGGAACACAAGGGCCAGTGGGTGTATCGGGTATTCGTGCCGGTTATCCAAGGTGGATACCTCCTTTCTAGGTTCCTGATATTGTGGAACGGAGGGAGGTGAGCGCGTTTCGACACCTGGGATTTCATGTCCACCCGGCCGGGTTTCGCTCTCCGGTCTGTGAGGGCCCGGTATATCTTGGCTCGATTGTTGGGTCCGGCGCAGGTCCAATGTCTGGCCCCGTGCTCGACGGGAAAGGATTTTTCTGTGGACCTCTTCAGAAGAGATTTGCACTGCCCATGAAGGGGTGGGGGGTGGGTCCCGTGGCCTGCTGGAACTGGCAGTGGGCCCACGCTTTCAAGCTAGTGCTCGATATCACCCAGAGGACTGCCGCGAAGCCCCCTTCGGCTGCGATCGCCACCGCGACGGCGCTTGTGGTTCCCGATCACCCGGGCGGCGGATAGTCCTTGCTCCCTAATCCGTCAGGAAAAACACCGCGGCTATGGCTGCGGTAGCGCCGGTGATGGCCGTCATGCAGAGGATGTCCCAGTGGCGTTCATCTTCGTTGGATCCGGGTGCGGTCTGCTGCATCGTCTACCCTCCTATCTCCGGCGTCATGGTCTCCGTCATGGTCTCCGTCACGGTCTCGCCATGGACATCCTCGTCCCGTCGTTGGTAGAGCGCCGCGGGCATCCCCAGCGCGAAAGCGGCCGCCACGATCGCGTAGGCGACGGCGCGGGCCCGTGCTGCCGGCCGTGAAGGTCACGTGGGCCAGGTACCCGATCGGCCGCGATGGGCCACCACCCGAAGGCGGCTCCCAGCGCCATCCATGCCCAGGGGTCTTCCACCAGTCCCACAACCGTTTCAGGCGCCTCTCGCCCTGGCCCTTGGTTGTCATGATCCCCCTCCGACGGTTGGCTTCGTCCCGTTCTGTCATTCTACCGGGGCCCTGGCTTGTCGGTTGACCGGGCTCCGTGGCGTAGCCCGCGGTTCTGACCCTCTGGCTCCCCTCAGGCGGGAATCGTGAGCCTGACCATCGTGCCCTCCCGGTGCTCCGTCTCCCGCAGCTCCGGTTCCGCCGTGCCGTACATCGTGAGGAGACCCGACCCCGAGTGGATCCAAAACCGCCGGCCCGGCTTCCTCATCTCGGTGGCGGTTATCCACAGGCCGATGCCCCTAGAAGTCTGGCCGGAAAGCCATTGGCCGGGTTTCGCGCTATGCCAAGCAGACGTATTCCAGTCTTATACGGCATGGTAGTATATGCAATACGTTTCAATAACCCACTGTTACAGCGATAATCGACGTTAAGAAAACGGCGGGTTGGGAAGAATCGGGGTTCCCGGCCAGACTTCTAGTGGGGATCCCGGTGCCCGAGACCAGTTCCTGGACGGCGAGCCCGATCGCCTCCGCATCCGTTGCCGGCTGGGTCAGTCCAGGGTTGCCGGCCAGCGTGGCGCGGATGCCCGGGCCCGAATCTGCGATGACTGCGTCGAAGGCGTGGCCCCTGTGGTGGGGCATGAAGCGGATGTGGGCGTGGGCACCCGCCTCCGTCATTTCGTGCTCGGCGGCGTTGTTGACCAGCTCGCTCAGGATCTCCACGATCTCCGGCCGCACGTTGGCGGCGCCCATGCCGCGGGCCTCGAAATTCTCCTCGAGGATGTCCGACAGCTCCTGGGCGTCCCGCATGGAGTGGAAGGTCGTCGGCTCCAGGGCGTGTTCGATATCTTCCGTGTTCATGTTGCCTCCTGGACATTCCGGTTGTCGCCGTGCTGCCGGACCGCCTTGGGACTCTTGTCAAATTCCCTCCCGGTGGCGGATAGCCTTGGCTTCCGATGTCCATCGTGAAAAACACCGCAGCCAGGGCTGCGGTGGCGACGGTGATGGCGGTCATGCAGAGGAAGGACGGCCAGGACGTCCGCCCTGGTCATGAGGTCAACCGGCATGTTGCCAAATATAGGGAGGACGAACCGCGCCAGGGTATGGTATGGGGGATCCGGGCAACCATGAACTTTACCGCCACCTGGTGCCGAGAGATCGCACTCCTCTTGATGGCGAAGAGTACCAATTCGTACAGGGCGACCAGCGCTATGCCGTCTTTCCAGACCCGGACGTCGTTCCAGGCTCCACCCGGAGGCCGGTTAGGGGCAGCGTGGGGTAGGACTGCGACGAGGGGAAGGGCCGGTCCGGGTCAACGCGGCGAAGCTGGTATGCCTCCGACGCCATTATCTCGTCAACTCTTCCAGGGAACTCTTCGAACCGGTCAGCAAAAGCCCGGATCAGGCGTCCCGACAAGGCTCCGCAGTCGTCGCTGCCCAAGAAGACCGCCAGTTCCGCCGCCCGCTCGATGGACGCCCCCTGACCCGAGGTAACCTGTACGCCCCGTTCGTAGGTGGCGGTGTCGCCAATGGCCAAAGCCAGGTCCCGCGTTTCCTCCCACATCCGGGTATGGATCGAGCCGGGGCTGATGGCGTTAACCGTTATCCGAGTGTCCGCCAGTTCCAGCGCCAGATTCTCGGTCAGGTTGACAATGGCGGTCTTGGCCGCATCGTAGGCGGAAGTATTGGGCCCTCCGACACCTGACATATTGACTATGCGGCCCTGTCCCCGCTCCAACATTGAGGGGAGAACCGCGTGGCAGCCATAGAACACGCCCATCAGATGCACCGCTATGGTGCGGGCCCAGTCTTCCGGGTCGTTGTCCCAGACTCGGCCCACCGGCCCGATGTTGCCGGCGTTGTTGACCAGAACGTCAATTGCCCCGTAGTGTCCCAGGGCCTGGGCCACGGCCTGCTCCACTTTCTCACGGCTGGACACGTCCGCGACGATGGTGGTTGCTTCGCTGCCGAACCTCCCGGCGGCCAGTTTCACCGTCTCATCCAGCTCGGAGGCGGTGCGGGCCGTCAGCGCCAGCCGGGACCCCTCGGCGGCGTAGGCCAGGGCGATGGCTCGTCCAATGCCGCGTCCTCCTCCGGTGATCAGGGCGACGCGTCCCTCCAGCCTTTTGCGGTCAGCCATTAGCCAGCCTCCTGCCAGTCCCCGATAAGCGCCGGGATGGTAAGATAGATTGACATTCTACACCACAGGTACTGCCCCTCAAGCGGGGCACGGAGTTGCACGATGGGTGACGTTAACGAAGTTGTGGCCTTCACCAGCATGGCCGAAGGCACACGGGAGGACTACGAACTGCTGGAACGGCTGGAGGCAAAATTCGCCGCTGGAACCGCAGACCGCGTTCTGGAGATGCTCCGGGGGTTGGCCGGGTCGCTGTCCGGCTACCAGGTTGACCGGCTGGAGCATTCGCTGCAATGCGCCACCCGCGCCCACCGCGATGGGGCCGATGAGGAGATGGTGGCGGCGGCGCTGCTACACGACATCGGGGACCTGCTTGCGCCATTCAACCACAGCGAACTGGCCGCCGCCGTGCTGCGCCCCTATGTCGCGGAGCGCACTTACTGGATTGTGCGCCACCACGGACTGTTTCAGAGCTACTACTACGCCCACCATACGGGCGGCGACCGCCATGCCCGCGACGCCTACCGGGGCCATCCCTGGTACCAGGACACGGTGGATTTCTGCCATCGCTGGGACCAGTCGTCTTTCGACCCCAGCTATGAATCACTGCCGCTGGAGTTCTTCGAGCCGATGGTGCGGCGCATCTTCGGGCGGGCGCCGTTCAGCGAGAGCCATCGCCGGGACTGCCAAGAAGCGCCTTAAAAAGTTCTTCCGGACCGGCATCTCCACCGACCCGGAAGAAAGTTAGCTATGGCCCGCGACGGAGGCAGCAGCTAGTCGGCGCTGCCAACGGGGAGCTTGGCGCCCTGGAAATGGCCCTCCGCTGCCTCGAAACTTTGGGAGAAAGCGAAAATCACTTCGTCGGACTGGATGTCCAGGTCAATGGGGCGGCTGAAACCCTGCTTCACCACGTACCCGGTCTTGTAATAGACCTCGCCGACGTTGCCTTCGGGATCCTCGAAGTAGATGCTGTGGGAGATGCCGTGGGTGATGGTGCGCAGAATGGGGTGCCCTCTTCCCTGAAGCGGCGATTCAACTCGCGCAGTGCGTCCATGCTGGGCACGATAAAGGAAACCTGGCCGACGTTCTGGGTGCGGGGACGGTTCTCGTTGGCGCTGCCCAGGGCAAGCTCGTGGTGCTCGTTTTCCGGGTCGGCGCTGAGGAAACAGCTTCCTCGCTCCGGGTCTTCGTCGGTGACCGTTAGACCAAGAACGCGGGTGTAAAAATCTCGCATCTTCAGAAAGTCGTCGCAGATGATGCCCACATGGCCCAGGTTGGAAACGAGGCCCATACCCGTACCTCCAGCTATGATATTGCGGTGATGGTTGCAGCGGCGGAAATCGTTTACAAGCCGAATGCCAGGTGGTCGGGTCATGAGCATGTGGACAAGGCCGAGAGTGCCCGCACCGCCGATCACCTGTAAAAGGGGGCGATAAAGTGGACCACATGGGCGAATCGACCGGGTGATTTGTGGCTGTCGATGTTCAGGATGAATGCCCGCTCAAATGTTCACCAGAACTGGCAGGTGCCAGGTCTGGGATGGAGCTGTCCCTCTGCGAATACATCCAGCGCCGGGAGAATATCATCGCCGTCGGCAACAGCAGCACTGGCAAGACCCACTTAGCGCTAGAAATCTGGCCGGAAAGTGGCGGCAGCCGGGTCAGCGGCTATACTTGGAGTCAACAAGCATAGCGAGGGCTGAGAATGCTGGGAGAGCGATCGGACCAGAGGGGACTCTGGGAAGCGGACCGGCTGTACCTGGACCACGTGGGGCGGGAAAGCTTCTATGGCGTATTGGCGTCGCTGCGGGGCCGGCTGTTCCGGGACGCCGATTTCGCCGAGTTCTACTGCCCCGACAACGGCAGGGACAGCGTGCCGCCCAGCCTGCTGGCGACGGCGCTGCTGTTGCAGTCCCACGACAAGGTCAGCGACGCCGAGGCGAAGGCCCGGGCTGACTTTGACCTCCGGTGGAAAGTGGCGTTGGGGATTGAGGTGGAAGACCGGCCCTTCGCCAAGAGTACGCTGCAGGTGTTTCGCGCCCAGCTGATCCTGCACGGCAAGGTGCGGGAGGTATTCGAGTCCAGTCTGCGGCTGGCCCGGGAGTCGGGCTTCCTGAAAGGGCGCGGGATGCGGGTGGCATTGGACACGACCAACATCCTGGGGCGTGGCGCAGTCAAGGACACCTGCAACCTGCTGGCGGACGGGATCGTCAAACTGCTGCGGGCGCTGGCACAGCTGAAGGGAATCAACGTCGGGGAATGGGCGAAGAGTCAAGGATACCATCGATACCACCGATACCTGGGCTCCAGCGTCAAGGGCGAAGCGGCCATCGACTGGTCCGACCGGCAGGCGCAGACGGCGCTGCTGTCTGGGATTGTGGCCGACGCGGACCGGCTGTTGGAGTTGTCGCGGCAGGCGCAGGGGGAATTGCGCGAGGACAGCGATGAGCGGCAGCGGATTGTGGCGGCGGCGGAACTGCTGGGGCAGTTGCTGCTCCAGGACGTGGAACGGGCTGAGGGGGGAATGAGCCTCAAGGATGGGGTGAGCCGGGACCGGATGATGTCGGTGCATGACCCGGAGATGCGCCACGGCCACAAGAGCAGCAGCCGGCGGTTCGACGGACACAAGGCAGCGATTGTGGTGGACACCGACTCCCAGCTGATTACCGCGGTGGAGGTATTGCCCGGCAACGCTCCCGACAACCTGGGGGCGCTGGAACTGGTGGAACAGAGTGAGGCCAACACCGGTGTGCCGGTGGAGGAGGCCATGGGCGACGCCGCTTACGGCGACGGCGGTACCCGTCAAACCTTCGCCGACGCGGGCCGCACTCTGATTGCCAGGGTGCCGGGGCGTCCCAACCGAACCCACTTTCCGAAAGAGGACTTCCATATTGACCTGGAGGCGGGTTCCTGCACCTGTCCGGCGGGGAATGTTACCCGGACGATGGTGCCGGCGGGACGGCGCACCGGCCAAACGGGTCGAACTTACCGTTTGGAGGCCTTCCGATTCGACGCGGCGGTCTGCGGGGTATGCCCCCTGCGGTCCCAGTGCGTGGCGGCAAAACCGGGTACGGGACGAACGGTGCAACTGCACCCGCAGGAAGCGCTGTTGCAGCAGGCCCGCGCCCTACAGCAGAGCGAGGCCTTTGCCGAGTACCGGCAGCGTCGCGTGGTGGTGGAGCACCGGCTGGCGCGGCTGGTCCAATTGGGGATCCGCCAGTCCCGCTACTTCGGCCGTGCCAAAACCCGGTTCCAGCTGTACCTGGCAGCCACCGTGGCCAACCTGACCCTGGTGGCCGCCAAAGCCGGGTTGACCGGAGAAACCGGCTCCGGTCCCAGCGCCGGCAGCGCCCAGGTCGCTGGAATGGTCAACTCCGCCACCGCATGGCTCGGGCAAATTTGGACCCTCACCCTGCTCGTATCGGCCTTACTGACCAAATCCCTCTTCCCAATAAGGGGTTTCCGTCCGGGTTTCTAGGCTGTGGCAACGTCAAGATACTTTTAGGGGAAAGGGTGTCAACCCCGTGCTGGCATGCAAAAACGAAAGGCCCAGGACTTGCGGTCCCGGGCCTCGTTGTGGTTTGGCGATCCCACCCACCGACGCGGGTCAGCGGGTTTTTGGGCGGGATTCCAGCCAAGCAGCGACATCGCTCAGCCACCACCTCACGGCACGCTTCGAGATCCTCACCGGAGCTGGGAACTCGCCAGCCTTTACCAGGTGGGCCAGCGTACTGCGAGAGATTCCGCACATCCGGAGCACTTCATCCCTGCGCAGCACCCTGTCGGGTTCGACTGCGATTTTCATTAGACATTCTCCCGAAATCAAAGTTGTGTCGCGGGAGTTGTCAATACAAAGGGCAGCATCGTTTGCCAACACGTGTGAACGTAGGCAAACAGTCACCCCGACTCCGCGGAAGCTCCTGACGATCGTCAAGAGTGAAGCCGAAGTGAAATGGGTGCGTCTGTCTGGATTGGTGCCCGACGCGAAGCACAGCCAATGGGCATTCTGTCTGCTCCCGACGTTGGCGGGGGACGCGGGCAGCGTGGTCGTCATCTTTCTTCCCAGCCTCGCTGTGGCCGGGGGAACCCGGTTCTCTTCTCTGCTCCCGGCATCGGTGCGGGGAGGCTAATTGTGCCCAGCGGCTATCAAGCGAAGCGGCTGTTACTAGCCGTGGTGTGGAAGCGCGCGCCACCAAAGTGGCAGTGTGCAGTCTTTCAGGGAGTTTGTAGTGCTTCCTGCGATCCCCAGCCGCGGGGCCCGGCAGGAGTGGTTTTCTGCCAATCCTTAATTGAGTGGATCGCGAATCCCGTCACCTCAATGGATTGGAACAGCGACTCGCCGCTGAAACGCGGCGGGTCTCAATCAAATGCCGCAGGTCTCTTCGGAATGACCCGAATACATCGTTGTCTTCAACATTCTATTTTTTGCGCAGCCCTATTGACACCTCCTGGTCAGATCCCTCTGACCTGCTGAGGTTATCACGGTTCTCCGCGGTTGAAAGGGGCCTCCGGCACAGGGCAATCGCGTTATAACGATTGAAACATAGTGAGCATCAATATCTTTGATAATACTCATGAGTGAAGCACCCGCAGCGCATTAACCGGGCAATTTATTCTGGGACCTTTCCCCGGAAAGCGCGTGTTTTTCCGGTGGTGGACCCAATTTCGGGTGCATTCGACCCGCCCTAACTTCTGAAAGTGAGGCAGGAACATCATTACGAACTAAAACGCGATTGCCCTGGCCTCCGGCACGGGCTCACTGGCCCAAACCGGCCTATCCCGCACTGGCACACCACCGCCAGTCCGATACTCGGACCACGATCCGTCGGAATCCCGCAGCTATGCCACGGGCGGCCTTTCCCTCAAGAGGCCTGCCGCCCGTGGTTTCCCGTCAAAGGACCACAGAAGCGTGCCCAATCCAGAATGGGGAGGTGACCATGGAATAACACGTCGCCCGGTCCGGGAATGATCCGGACAGGCCCGCAGTCCCAGCGTGGTCAAAGTTGACCGACCACGGGTACTTGCTGGCCTGACTTACCGGACAGCCGGCGGGCCGCCCGGACTAACGGGGATTTTCTCTCCGGATCAGCCGGTCTTTGCATTTCCAACCCCAACTCGAACATGCGAGGTTAACATGGATATCTTCCCAGCTTTTCCCGAAAACCTGAAACACGACCCGTTGCACCAGACCGAGTTCCTAAACCAATACCAAGGTGGGATGTGCATTTCGGGGAGATTGACGATGACCGAAAGGACTCCACGGCACCTCATATCACCTTTAGGCCCCAACTGGGTGGGCACCGATAGTGCGGTCTAGCGATATGTACATTTCACCTTGGCTTTAGTTTAGTATACCAGGAAGTCGCGAACTCCCGTGTCGCGGGCCAGGCCCTGTACAAGGTCCGCGCAATCCCCACCGCCCCAGAACTGGACTTTGCTATTTGGGCCGAGGACGTCGGTTGCTTCTGCATCAAGGTCGAGCAGGGGGAACTGTCTAACCAAGATGGAGTATGGTCGGTCCATACCGCTGACGGCAAGTTGCCGGTTTCCCTGCTGATAACCCAAACCTGGCGGGCTGCCATGGGGGTCCGGTCACTGGTCCGGAAGCGGTCGGGCCGCAAAATCTTCGTTATCGGCGCCATCATTCTCCCGGATGACCAGCCCGATCCCCGCATCCGGGAGGAGTTGAACGGCGATGCCCGCGTATCGCTGCTGTGGGGCAAGCACGACCTGATCGATAGACTGACCGCTCTTCCCCAAGTGGGCGCGGTGTTTGATCCTCCCACTGCGGCTCAGATCGCCGCGGAAGTCGCGGCGGTCAAACACCACGCGGGCGACGTCGACCACGGCACTACTGCGCCACAGCACCCTGGGGAATCACCCATGGCATCCACTGTGGACTTCACTGCCCGACAGGTCGTTATCCACCATGTGGACACGGCCAACCTCTACACCATGGGCGACACCGGCCCAGGAGTCCCCGTGGACGGTTAGCATCCGACGGGCGGCCTTACTTCCCCTGAGCAATTCCCGCCGACGGCATACCCGCCGCCACGCCGGCCGCTGGGAGTCTTGATCGGGGGAGCCCCGTAGGGTTGAGCAGCCGTAGGGGTCGCCGGTCCAAGGGGATAGGGAAGCACCACCGGGGCTTTCAAACGGCTACGCCACGAGATACTGACCTGCAGCACCAAACCCGAAGTGCGGATGGGAACCAAATAGTTGCTCCGGAATCAGGGAAAATAGGGCTGGCCGAATAGGGTACCCGCGAGACCGTTGCGCTGCGCCGTTGCTCCAGACATGGATATCGCAAGACCGCTACTGGGGCCCACAAACCAGGGCTATCCTGGTGCATGGACCAGAACACCCGTTCCACACAAACGAGGTCAACTCCCTCCCTGGCACAATCAAGAACCACGGCGCCGGGATGCGCCGGTGAGATTACGGCAGAGGAGGTTGGAATGGCTTTAAGGGAATTTTGGTTGGGCTCCCTTGACCCTGAGCAACTCGCGGCTGCGGAGGCGCCCGTGGGGCCGGTCATGGCCCGGGAGGACCGGGAACGGGCAAGTCCGACACGATTCAGGGCCGCATGGGCTTCCTCGTCGAAGGAGGGGCGGACCCCGAAGCCATTCTTTTCATCGCCGCCGACGAGGGCGGGACGCGCAGGTACTTCCAGCAGGTGGGGAGTCTGCCAGATGATCTCCGCCACCCTCTGCCCCAAGGGGTTTTTACTCCCCTGGGGCTGGCCCGCGACATCCTGGTGTCTGCAGGAGCTGTAGGGGCCAAGATGTTCGGGCTACGTCCTGATTTTACGTATGGTCCCGACCGGCCGCTTTTCGACTTTTTGCCAGGTGGCCAACTCCGGCCCCAGGAGCAGATCGCTGAGCCCCGCCGAACTGGCCCGAATTTACCGCCTATATCTGCGGACGAGGGCCGGAATGTCTGACGCGGAACTCGAGCAGTCTGCTGCGATTGCAATCAGGAGTTACGAGGATCTGAAGAAAGCGCTGCACTGCCTGGATGTCGACGACCTGATCCCGTTGGCCATCGGAGTGGTACAACAAACCGGGCTGTTTAGGCTGCCACCGGACGGGCATCTCCTCGTGGACGACTATCAAGACCTGACCCCGATGGGCTATCAACTCGTCAGCCTTGTCGGTGCGGCAACAGACTCGGTCACCGTATCCGCCGACGAGAACCTATCCAACATGGCGGACGTTTTCAAACGCGCACATCCCCAAGCGGATGTCCGACAATTGTTCCGGGCCTACCGCCACGACGCCCCGGTCGCCCGCCTGGTGTCCGGGTTTGCGGCCCATGGATCCACGACCTTGACGCCCGTGACGTTGCAGACAATCCCTACTTCGGGCGGGAAGGTTCCGGTAGTCAGGGAATGCCCCCCCGACGTAGCGGAGATCGCGGAGGCGGTCGAGTAAGCGGTGCGGGATTGGGTGCAGGAAGGATACGGTTGGTCAGACATCGCCTGCATCTGCCTGGATTCCGCCACCACTGCGCTGCTGGAGGGGGAATTTAACCGGCGTGGAATTCGCTGCGTGGACCCGGAGGATCTCAAGGGACACCATGAACCCGGCTTAGCGCTGGTCCTCAACCTGCTCACCTTGAACGTGAACCCCTTGGACCACGCCGCTTTCACGGAGGCGATCCTAGCGAGGGTGGGTCCCGGTCACGAAACGGCTATCTCACAAACGGCTGACCAGGTTCTTGACAAGGTCCGCCGGAATGGAGTGGATTTAACCCGCGTCGGCGAGGATCTCGCCCAGCACTTTGCTCCTGATGATGCCCTCCGCCAGAGCATCGATTTTCTTGTTGCCGCGCGACGCGAACTCGAACGGATCAAAGCCGACCAAACCTGCGGTCTGTTTGATCTGGTGAAACGGGCCGTGGGGGTGTGCGGTCTGGATCCAGGGGATGACCCCAGCGGTGAACTCGCCGCTCTCCTGGGCACGGCCCGCGAGTTTCAAAGTGACCACCCGGACGACATCGTTACGGGTCTGGCCCGACTTATCTCTCTATTCCACCCGGACCTGTGGCCCACGACTCCCACCGTTGGGAGCGCCTTGACCGTCACGTCCATGGCAGGCACTGGAGGCCTCTACTGGCGGGCGGCGCTCGTGATAGATGGGCATGACCCAGCAAGGGACCCCGCCGGGACGGACCGGGAGATGTACGTGGCGTTCAGCCGGGCCACGCAGCGGTTGGGCATCATCGTCGCCCCAGGCTCGGAAGAGGCGGGGCCGACGTCCACCCGCCACCTTGCGATCCTGAGAGATCTGGAATATCCCGATCCTCAGGCCGATGCGCTCCCGTCCGGTTTCGAGGAACCCGGTAAGCCGGAGGATCCGCCCCAAGTGAACGGTGGGGAACGCCCGCCGGAGAAGGTCAGTAACTACACGGGCTTCTCTCCGCCGGTTGAACCGCAGGGACTAACCCTTTATGACATGGCCCAGTCTGCCTCGGTTAAACGGCCGGAGCCACCTCCGCAACGCCGTCCCGCCCAGTCTCGGACGACAGTGGAAGCACCCGGAACGCCGCCATCCGGCCAACCGCAATTGGTCCGTGGATGAAGCGTCAACCAGATGCGGTACCCCTTAGCCCGACGCAGAGGCAATTCTGCTTACCCACACGACGGCCGCGGAACGCCTGTGGGCGGGGGGGAAGAGTGGCGACATGAGGAGCGTCAATTGGTACCGAGTAGCGTGGGTGGCAATATCGACATTCCTGGTGGGGGCCATCGTGATGCTGGCCCTCATTTTCCTGGCCTGGAGGGGGGCGATCGACTTGGACTCGGCTCCATTTTCGGGAGCACCTCGGGCGAGTGATAAAAACGATCTTTGCCGAACAGATGATGGAAGGCCTACCGGCCATCACCCCGCCTGCGTCCACTTGAACGCCGTCGGAAGCGGGAGACCCCATCCAGGGATGCCGGCGCAGGTCCGAGCACACGTGGAATCTCACTTGGTTCACAGTCTGGACCGGGCAAACTGGAACCTATTGGATGTCCCCTAAAAACATTACCCAACCAAGTCCCGGAGCCGCATGATATCGAGTGGATCCGCGACATCACGCATGAAGGACATCAACGCCGCCACCGGCGCGCAGCGGCGGAACGGCAATCTCCCGCGATGGCTCCAGGGCCGTGGGCCCGAACGGGTGGCCATCGCGGCATGCGGTCACCAAGGTATGGGGTTCAAGAAAGCTGGAGTCTACTGACCCAATCCGGCCCGGATGGCCGAAAAATAGTAGTACCCCGATCTAATCGGAAATACGACCTACATGTTCTTATGAACCCCCTGGGGAGGTTCCGGCCGCCGGTAGAAAATTACGGTGCCCTTATTGCACGCTTATGTACTCGTGCTTAATAATCCATGGACCATTCCCGCAGCGTACTTCGGCCATAGGGGATGGTTCCTGGTGAACAGGAGGCAGAGCATGTGGAACGCCAACTATGCCCAGCGGCTGCCTGTATCTCCGTCGGCCCAAAAACCGCCGCTGGCGTCCTGGTGGACATGCCCCTGGCCTCCCAGCGGGACATGGCGGGGGTCCTTCGGCACCCGCCCCGACCGACTACATGGACCCATGAAGGAACTGGAGCAAGCTGGGCTGATTTCCAGCGCCAAGCTGGGCGGGTCGGCCTTGGCGGCAAAACCCGCTGCCCGATGGTTTTTCACCGATCCCGCCATCAAACTGTTCGGCGAGCTCCTGCCGACTAGGCACGAGGAGGGCAACCGGAGTGTGCTTCTGGAACGCTTCCCGGCCCCCGATTGGTTCTACCGGGTTGCCGCCGAAATCACCCACTTCGGCAAGTGCGAGGGTTTCCTTTGGCTCGATGATGTCTGTATCGACGCCGCCGTGTTGTACGAGAACGGGTGGGTCGTGCTCTGTTGGTCCGGGATGCTGCAGACCCGAGAGGATCTGCACCGCCGCTTCAACCATCTGGGTCAGGACATCCCCGCCATCGGAGTCAATGACCAACACCCGTGGCCTGCCATGCTGGCCTTCGTGGTGCCGGACCTCTGGCAGCGGGAACAGGTGATGCGGGCAGCCCGTCAGACCTACTTCGACCGCAATGTTTCCATCTGGAGCGTATCCGACGGCAGCCGGACCGATGCCGTAGAGCTTATGCCGTGCCGGGGATGGGTTGATCAGCAGACTCACAGCCGCGATATCGGTGGATGGCCCTGGGCGAGCAGGGTCCAGGCGTCCATCTGGTCCCAGCCTCATGCGCCGTCGCTGTACCGGGTTTTTAGGACCATCGCGGAGTTTCCCGGGATGCCTGTTGAGCTGGCCCGGCAGGAACTAAACTAAAGCCAAGGTGAAATGCGCAGATGGCGGGGGTCAAACGACAGAGCCGGGTCATTCTCCAAGTACGGATGAGAGGGATTCACCGGCGCAACCCAGCTGATCATCATCGCCAATTAAATGTAGATCCCACCTTGGCTTTAGTTTAGGAGAAGGAAAAGGAGGGAAGCTCTCGGAACGCTGCTGCCGACGGCTGGTGGAACTGGGACTGGTGGAGACCGTATCCGAGGGGAATCGCCACCGGTTCAACTTGACCGGCCGTGGGATTGATGTCCTGCGGCGAATGGAGACGGGATTATACCAAGAGTACAAGAACCGGGCCATGGCCCACTCCTGGGTAACGGAACCCAGCCGCCAGAAGCACGAAGAGCGGGTGATGGAAGCAGTCGGTCAGGCTCGGGAGGCCGGTCTGGCGGCGGTCCCCGGATGGCTCTGCTACGAAGCCATGGGGCGGAGGGGTTCCATCGCCCCCGATGGGGTCATCCGGGCCAATGAGAGCTTCTATGGAACCACCTGGTTTTATCTGGAGGCGGAGCGCAGCGCGCGAAGTCCCTCCCAATGGCGGCGGAAACAGAGAGGCTACCTCGCCGAGTCGAGGGACACCGACTGGCCGATGCTGATGATCTGTTGGAACGATACCGCCGAGCAGAACTGCCAGGGGATCGGCGCGGAAAGCGGCTCACGGATGTTGACCACTACCTTCGACCGGGCCGATGAGTTCGGCCTCTTCGGGAATTTCGGAGCTTGGTCTCTGTACGGCCAGCGGGTCAGGATAAGTTAACGTTGAATGGTCGGCTTTTCCCGGGCCGTGGATGATCGGTACGAGACGCCGGGTACTATGTATCGACTGCCCACGGACGCAACTATACCTTTGACATGCCCAACCCTTTTGGACATCGTGGGGAATGGACCGGGTAGGCAAGGGTTCCAAGCAACCCGCCGACGGTCATGAGCGGCCTCTGGTGCGGGACCCTGGAAAACCGTTCTGTTGCATTTTTCGCAACTAGAGACCGAGCTCGACTGCCCTGAGTGGGGTTAGAAACCTTTGTCCTGTGCTGGAGTCCACGGCGCAGGACAAACCAAGTCCGCACGAGGCGTCTATGCCAGGTGAACAGCGATGACTACTTCAAGGACAGCCAGAACAACCCGCAACCCCAAGGACGGAACGGAACGGCACGGAGCAGCGCCGCCCCGGACTATCGGTCCGACCTCTGGCGCATGGCCGACGCTCTCCGGGGCAGCATGGACGCCGCCGAGTACAAGCACGTCGTCCTCGGCCTTGTCTTCCTCAAGTACATCTCCGACATTTTCGAGGAAGCCCACGCCAGGCTGGAGGTGGAGCGGGACCAGGGCGCCGACCCGGAGGACCCGGACGAATACGTTGCCCAGAGCATCTTCTGGGTGCATCCCGAGGCCCGCTGGGAACACTTGAAAACCCAGGCCCGCCAGCCCACCATCGGCCGCTTGATGGACGATGCGATGCTCGCCGTGGAGCGGGATAACCCAGCCCTCAAGGACGTGCTGCCAAAGGAGTTACGGGCGGGACGCCCTGGACAAGCAGCGGCTGGGGCAGGTGGTGGACCTGGTCAGCAACATCAAGGTCGGCGGCGCCGAGGCTGAGGTCACGGATGTCCTGGGGCAGGTGTACGAATACTTCCTGGAGCAGTTCGCCCTGGCCGAGGGACGGAAGGGCGGCGAGTTCTACACTCCCCGATCGGTGGTGCGGCTGCTGGTGGAGATGCTGGAGCCCTACCAGGTACGGGTCTACGACCCCTGCTGCGGCTCATCGGGGATGTTCGTCCAGTCGGTGGAGTTCATTCGCGCCCACCCCACAGGCAACGGCAACGGGGGAGAGGCCAGGGGTGACATCTCCATCTACGGCCAGGAGTCCAACTACACTACCTGGCGGCTGGCCCGGATGAACCTGGCTATCCGGGGAATCGCGGGGCAGATCGCTTTCGGGGGCAGCTTCCACAACGACCGGCACCCCGACCTGCGGGCGGACTACATCTTAGCGAATCCGCCCTTTAACGTCTCCGCCCCAGTCGGAGACCGGCTGCGGGACGACCAGCGGTGGGAGTACGGCGTCCCGCCGGTGGGTAACGCCAACTTCGCCTGGGTGCAGCATTTCCTGTACCACCTGGCGACCCGGGGCACTGCGGGCTTCGTCCTCGCCAACGGCTCCATGTCCTCCAACCAGTCAGGAGAGGGCGAGATCCGCAAGAACATCATTGAGGCCGGCCTGGTTGACTGCATCATCGCCCTGCCTGGGCAGCGTTTCCGGTCCACGCAGATACCCGCCTGCCTGTGGTTCCTGTCCCGGGGACGCGACGGGAGCCGCGGGAAGGAAAAACTGTTCATCTATGCCCGCAAGATGGGAAACATGGTCAACCGGACCCTGCGGGACCTGTCAGCGGAGGACATATCCCGCATCGCTGATACCTATCACGCCTGGCGGGATGGCTCGGGCGAATACGCCGAAGTCCCAGGCTTCTGCAAGAGCGCCGCGCTGGAGGAAATCCGCCGCCACGGCCACGTTCTGACCCCGGGCCGCTACGTCGGCGCCGAGCCCCAGACCGACGACGGCGAACCCTTCCCGGACAAGATGGCCCGCCTTGCCGCTCAGTGGCGGGAACAGCAGAAAGAAGCCCATCGGCTGGACGCCGCCATCTCCGAGAACCTGGAAAAGCTGGGATTTGGCTAGGGACACCCGCTCCTTAAGTCCAGCTTCCTTCCCCCACCGGCAATCCGGAATAAGAGAACTATACCCATTGACGCCAAAAAGGGAGTAACGTAGTATTATAATTATTAGGGAGGGTTTATTTCCTGTTGTGCGGGTGATTTCCAAGAAGGCGCTCCGGGAGTTCTGGGAGCGTTATCCAGCGGCCGAGCAACCCTTGCTCGCGTGGTTCAGGGAGGTGGAACAGGCGGACTGGAGCACGCCTGCTCAGGTCCTAGAGCGTTTCCCCAACGCCAGCATAGTCGGTGCTGACCGGGTGGTTTTCCGGATTCGCCGCAACGATTACCGCGTCGTGGTGAGAATCTTTTACCCCGCCAGGATCGTCTACATTCGCTTCGTGGGGACCCACAGGGAATATGATCGCATCAACGCAGAGGAGGTGTAACCCATGGCACAAGTCCGGGCAATCCGCTCAGAAGAGGACTACGAAGTTGCGCTGGCCCGGATCTCCGAACTCATGGATGCATTGTCGGGACCGGTTGGTCAGGTCGAGGACACGGACGACCCCCGTCGGGTCGAACTCGAGGTCCTGGTGGACCTTGTGGAGTTTTATGAATCCCGCTCCGATAAATGGGGCTTGCCCGATCCGGTTTCCGCCATTAAGTTCCGGATGGACCAGGCGAACTTAACGCAACGGGACCTGGTGCCTTTCCTTGGAAGCCGGGCCAAGGTCTCTGAAATTCTCTCGGGAAAGCGCGCCATCACCATGTCGATGGCCCGGGGCCTTCACCAGCACCTGAGGATACCAGCTGACGTGCTTCTGCAAGAGCCAGGGGCCACCTTTCCAGACGATGAACCGGACCTGGAGTACTCCCGGTTCCCGCTGGGGGCAATGGTCAAGGCGGGTTGGGTTCCTAACGTCCGAAACCTGAAGGACCATGCGGAGGATTTGGTCACCGGTCTGATGGAACGCGCCGGAGGGAAACAGGTCTCCATGGCCCTTTACCGGAAGAACGACAACCGTCGGATCAACGCCAAGACCGATGACTACGCCCTCCGGGCGTGGTGCTGGAGGGTGTTGGCCCAGGCCAGGGAGAAATCGCTGCCCGCCCGGTACGAGGACGGAACCGTGGACCAGAATTTCCTCCGGCAGATTTCTCAGTTCAGCACGCTGGCCGACGGCCCGGTGCGGGCTAGGGATTTCCTCGCCGAGCACGGTATCGGCTTCGAATACGTCAAACACCTGCCCCACATGCATCTGGATGGGGCAGCGCTGCGCCCGCCAGGGGGTTCGCCAGTAATCGGGATGACCCTCCGCTACGATCGGATAGACAACTTCTGGTTTACCCTCCTGCACGAGCTTGGCCACATTGGCCGTCACTTGGGGAACTACAGCGATGAAACCGGCTTCGTGGACGACCTCAGCCTTCGAGGCGTGGAGGCGGGAGCAGGTGACTCCGCCGAACTGGAGGCTGACGATTGGGCGCAGGACGCGCTGATCCCGCCTGCCACCTGGGATAGCGGCATCATCCTGGACAACCCCGTTCCCATGGCGGTCATGCAGATGGCGTGGGAAGCCCAAGTAAACCCGGCGGTGGTGGCCGGCCGCGTCCGCCACGAGTGGGGCAACTACCGCCTTCTCTCCCAGTTCGTGGGAACAGGAGAAGTGCGCCGGCATTTCGAAGAGAACTAAAGATAGATGGTTAACAAAAACGCTCGCATGGCCCTCCTCTACGACTTCGACGGGACCCTGGCTCCCGGCAATTTGCAGGAGAACAGCTTCATCCCCGACGTGGGGATGAAGGCGAGCGACTTTTGGGCCGAGGTCGACCAACTTGCCAAGGAACAACAGGCTGACCGGATTCTCATGTACATGTACCTTATGCTGGACAAAGCTCGGGCAGCAAAAATATCCGTTCATCCTGACGACTTCAGGAAACGCGGGGCCAAGATACAGTTCTTTAAAGGCGTGGAGGACTGGTTTAATCGGATCTCCGATTGCGGAAAGGCCAAAGGAGTCGACGTGGAGCACTATATAGTGTCCTCGGGGAACGCCGAAATCATCGAGGGGACCAGTATTGCCCCTAACTTCAAGGGGATATACGGCTCTAAGTTCATGTTCGACGAGAACGGCGTAGCTTGCTGGCCGGCGGTAGCCATTAATTTCACGACCAAGACTCAGTTCCTATTCCGGATCAACAAGGGAGCACACGACCTGAGTGACGACAGGGAAATTAACCGGTTCGTCGAGATGAAAGACCGCCCTGTTCCCTTCCAAAACATGGTGTACATCGGCGATGGCGAAACCGACGTCCCATGCTTTAGGTTGGTAAAGGACTTGGGCTGGCTATCCATCGTGGTTTTCCGGCCACACACGAAAAACGCCCGTGACAAAGCCAGCCGTTTCATTCAGGACGGGAGGGTCCATTGCGCCGCGCCGGCCGACTACACCGAGGGCAAAGAGTTGGATCAGATCGTCAAGAACCAAATTGATCTGGTGGCTTCTCGGGAGTCTCGAGACCGAATCCTGGAAAGGAACCAGGGCTAAAAATGGAGGGGTGGCAGCAAGATCAGTGGCTGGGATGAGCAGCTTGAGAGACTGGCTTTATAACCCTCGTTTCGGGAAGAGTGGGACCATCGCCCGCTGGATTCCTTGGCGCGGTGGGTCTACGGGCTGGCCTTTCGAAACATTCAGCTTAGCCCGACCGGAATGCCGGTCATCAAAATAGCTGAGATCAAAGATGGTATCTCAACTCAGACCAAGTTTACCGAGCAGCAATTCGACGAACCAGCTGCGTGAGGGTGCGGTGGTGGCCATCAGCAAAAGGACCGCCGAGGGCCTGATGTCCATTCGGCCCGACGCCATGTTCAGCTCCTCCCCTGTCTTCGGCCTGGTCCCTATTACTACACGTGACAATGCAGCACCAACTTCAGTGTCCCTTAACCCCGAATATCCATCCCTCATACTTTGCCGCTTCAGCGGGCGCTTGCCATGTGAATTCCTGGCAGGCAAACCAGCTCATTCCTGCGGCTGAAATCAGCGCATCCCTCTCATCAGCCGTCCATTCCACGGACACGTCTCGCAAGATGGCGTTGTAGCAGTCAAAAAGCTTTCTTTTTGTGTCGGTGGTTGGTTGGTTGCCCTCACGGCTTATTTCCGCATAATGTAGAAAGAGGCGCGGATATATCTCGACTACGGTAGAGCAGGTGGGAACGGGGGTTGTATCGAACGGCCAAACGGATGCCTTCGTTTCCTTACGAACCTTGCGCAACAACCGCATCCCGGCGACGGAACCCGGCCCCACTTGGTTAGGTCCAATGCACTTGAAGACCGAACAGGGGCTAAGTCCTTCGGATTTTTTGGCCATTACATCTGTTACCCGGTAGCGCTCTTCGTACTTGGCCCCTTTGAACCCAGGATAGCGATGATAGTCTTTGAACGGCGAATCTCTATAGAAAGGCCCGCCGTAGAGGTTGTCGACTGAACCACAGATGTCCTCCACTTTTCCCCACAACTGTTCGACGTCCGGCGGCGATTTAGGTTCATTCGGAAAGTACCCGCCTTCGTCGCAGTGTGGATATGCGAAGGCGAAGTCAAGTCCAATTAGGACCCTTTTAGTCTTGACCATACATCGAACGTATTCAAACACTTCTGTCCTGGACCACTTGGCTTTCGAGGGTGGGCAAGCCAACGATACCGTACCATTTTGTGGATCGTACTCGGCGACCTGTATTTTCTTGGTTTCATGAGGGTGTTTGGCTCCGGACCAGTCTATAGCTACATACTTTTCGAAATTCACCAGCAGCCTCCTTTCCCCCAGTTGCTCAATGCCTTTAGGATTGCAGAACTATCGGTACACGGTGGCTCTGAAGCTAGACTAAGGCGAATGGATGCCCAAGAACAGAACGGGCGCCCCGAACTAAACCAAAGCCAAGGTGAAATGCGCAGATAGTGGAGGTCAAGCGGCGGTGCCAGATCATTCTCCAAGTACGGCTGAGAGTGTTTTACTGGCGCAACCAAGCTAATCTTCATCGCCCATCGAATGTACATCCCACCTTGGCTTTAGTTTAGTACTGTTTCAATCTGGTCTTGTTGGATAGATATGGTGGAGCTTACTACGAGCGTCCTGGGTGGAGAACCACCAGTCTATGATGGCGGCGGCCTCGTTGCGCTCGCGTTCGAGGGCCGCCGCCTCCCGTCTCAGCAACGCTTCATCGCCGGCCCAGCGGTTCAGACACTGCCTGCTGAAGACGCTCAACTCGATTTCAGCCAGGTTCAACCAGCTTCCGTGATTTTGGGTGTGTGGTGAAGCTCCAGGCGTTTGGCTGTGCGCCGGGCTTCGGACGGCTCAAACGCTTCGTAGAGCGAGCCGGGCTTGTGGGTGTTCAGGTTGTCCAGGACCAGCCGGATCTCTGTGGCGTCAGGATATGCCTCGTCCACCAGCCACTTCATCTGTTGAGCGAAGTCCACAGCAGTCCGGCGCCCAGTCACCTCGACGTGCCTCCACCCACCCTTCGGTTCACAGAACATGAACAGATTCCGGGTCCCGTTCCGCTGGTACTCAGTGTCACAGCGTTCCACCCGTCCGGGGGCGGCCTTGATGGGCGGCCTCACATCCCCGGTCAATTGCCTGGAGGTCTCGTCGAAACACACTGCCGGACGCTCTGGGTTGTACTCTTGGCGGTACAAGTCCAGCGCCTCCTCCATCCGCGCCGCGAACTCCCCGCTCACCCTGCTGACAGGGGTATGTATACTGAAATTGGTCTGAGAGCTTGGAAAGCGCACAGGAATCCGTCATCTTGGTTGTAATGACTAAACCGGATGCCGGAGGTATCCCATGCGCCTTCCAAGGGAATGCTGCCAGATGAAGCAGGTCATTGAAACGCATTTACCGCACCTCACTCAGCCACAGTTGACCGGCCTGGCCTGGTGGGTGTGCGGGACCATTCTGGCTGGGAGCGCCTGCCAGAATACCGTCGCGTCCGCCCTCTCCACCCGGGGCAACTGGAACAACCTGCGGCAGTATCTCAGAGAGTGGTTGTACGACGGCGGCGACCGGGCCCGTCCCTGCAAGACCGAACTGGACGTAAGTCTCTGCTTCGCGCCGCTGCTCCGGTGGGTCCTGGCGTGGTGGCGTTCCGATAGGCTGGCGCTGGCGGTTGACCCCACGTTGAAAGGGGACGACACCACCGCCATCGTCATCAGCGTGGTCTACCGGGGTTGCGCGATTCCCGTGGCCTGGCGAATCCTGCGGGCCAACCAGCGCGGGGCCTGGATGGACCCAATAGTGGAACTGCTGCAGGCCCTGGCCCCGGCGGTCCCCAGGGAAATGACCGTGATTGTGATGTGCGACCGGGGCCTGGCCAGTCCGAAATTGTGGAAACAGATACTCGCTCAGGGCTGGCATCCCTACATGAGGTATCCGAGAAACGTCACTTTCTGCGCCGATGGCGGACGGCGGCTGCCCGCGCGCGCCTTCGTTTCCAGTCCGGATACCGCCCGGACCGGCAGCGGGACCGCCTTCGGCGGAGCCGCCGCAAAACGCCGTTGCACCCTGCTGGCGGTCTGGTACGTTGAACAGGAGGAGCCGTGGATCATCCTGACCGACCTTCCGCCGGACCAAGTTGGGGTGAGTTGGTACGCCCTCCGCTTCTGGATCGAGTTGGGGTTCAAGGCGGTCAAGAGCCTGGGTTGGCAATGGCACAAGACCCGCAGGACTGACCCGGCGCGGATTTCGCGCCATTGGTTCGTGTTGTCGGTGGCGACGCTCCTGACCCTGGCCTATGGGACCAGGGTGGAAGACGCCTATGACCGGAAGATGCCCCCCGGCAGCTTGCGAGCGCCGCCCCGGGCGCTGGCGCCCACGCACCGCAGCGGCAGGGAGAAGCCGGGACGGACCGTCAGCGTAATCCGGCACGGCATCGACTGGCTGAGACGCTTGCTGCACCGGGGCCGGTTATGGCGCCGGGTATGGCTGCTGCCCGAACCCTGGCCGGAACCCAAGCCCAACCTGGAGGTCACCCGCCATGCCCCTACATGAAACCCTATACATACCCCTGTCAGCGCTCACCCTGGGGATACACCACTCTTGCTTCTTCCAGGGCTTGAGTTCATTTTTTGAGTATCCGGCGCACCGTCTCCAGGGAGATGCTCCCGGCCAACCCCATCTCCACCACCTTGTCCGCCAGCAACCGGAGTGTCCAGTGCGCGTGTCCTTCGGGCGCTGCGCTGCACGCGATGGCGACCAGGCGCGCTTCCTGCTGCCGTCCAGCTTGCGCTCCCGGCCCGGCCGTGGCCGGTCATTGACGGCGGCCTCAAGTCCTTCCTCGACGAACCGCTTCCGCACTCTGGCAACGGTGGCGGCGTTGATCAAAAGCGCATCAGCTATCTCACGGTCCCCAAGTCCCTGGTCAGCTTTGAGCAGCGCCCGCGCCCGCTTAACGGTGCGGACTGACGGCTTGCCCCGGCGGGAAACCTCATTGAGACGGGAGAGTTCGGATTCAGTCAGCTTGACTTTATACTTGATGGCAGCCATGCCTGGATACTCCCCCACAGAAAGATCATATCCAAGTATGGCTGCCTTCTCATATTTTTACATATCTATCTGGAAACAGTTCTAGGTTCCCCGCCTCTCCAGACTCTTTACGAACCTCGTCTGCCCTGCTCTTCGTGCGATATTTCTGAAGCCGTGGGTGTGTAACAACCCTTATACGACTCTACTGCCCGCTTTCAGCGACGTAGCCGCCCAGCAGGTGCACTCCCAGCGTGTCCATGTCCCGGATCATCCCCAGCCTGGGACTGTCCCCCGAGTAGCCGCCGCCCAATCCAGCCTGTCTCGCGGCCGCGCCTATCCGTATCGTTATCTGGTTGGGTATCATGCCCAGGACCAGCTCGCCATCGTCCGCGCCACGGCGGACCGACGACAGCAGTCTCATAGTGTCGGCGCTCACTACGCGGTAGCCGGTCTCACTGACACGCACTCTGCCGGACCCGCCCGGCACCGGCTCCAAGTCTCCCCAGGTCAACGCGGCTGCTTCGCTCATCCGGAGCCTGGCGTCTCGCATCAGGCCTATCATCGCCACGTCCAGCGCGCCCCGCCTGCGGGCGTTGGACATACGTTCCATCCCTCCGCCCCCTTCCGTTGCGGGGCTCGTACGCCGTCTTCCTTATGGCCAGATAGCAGTCCAGGTCGAGGGGCAGCGTCCTGGTGGGACCGGGAGAGTCGTCCTGCGTCAGTTCGTCCAGCACAGTTCTAGCGACGCCGTGCCCGAGAGGCACGGCGAAACCTGCGTCTTTGTGGTTGTGGGCTATGGCGGCAGCGGCAACCTTGATAGTCGAGGCCCTGGCCCCCGCCTCCGCTCTGTTCTCAAGATAGGCCGCCACGTCATCCGGAGTCGCCGGCAAAGAACGTTTCCCCGACGCCTCGGCCCAGGCGACGAACCGGTTCTACTCGCGCTCGTAGCTCGCTCCGCTCCGATTTTTTCTTGAAGTTGCCGGCCTGTCCTCATCCATCGGCAAACGTTCCTCCGACCGCCGCGAGATACACAGCCGCCACACAGTTTCATAGTAGCACCAACTCCAAACAGTGCGACATAAGCGTTAGGGTTGCCAGATCGAATACCTAATCGGGCATCGGCTGCCGAACCATAGGAACCGTAACAACCCGTGTTATCCTGGAATTACGGCGGATGGATGCCCGCTGATTTTTCAAGGAGTCTTTAACCCTGTCCCGCCCCGACAAGGCAATTGTTACCGGCGCTTTTAGCTACACCGACAGATACGTTACCCAGCGTCTGTTAGACCAGGGCGTCAGCGTAAGGACTCTGACCAACCACCCGGACCGGGAAGCCCTCCTCGACGGGCTGGTGTAGGCAGATCCCTTGGACTTCTCCGACCCAGAGACACTGTGGCGGTCTATGGAAGGGGCAGGAGTTCTCTACAACATCTACTAGAAATCTGGCCGGAAAGCCTTGTTCGGGGAGATGTATTTCGGCAGTGAGGCCGACGTAAGCAAGGCCAAGGTCAAGATTTGACCGAGCCGCGCAGGGACGAAATCAAAGGCGGAACGGATGGTCCCAGTACGGGGGGCACTGCCGACGCTGGAATCGCCGCCGGTGTCGGCTGGCAGACCGGCCTTGACGGCCACCAGGGTCAGGTTGGCCACCGTGGCCGCCAGATACAACTGGAACCGGGTCTTGGCACGGCCGAAGTAGCGGGACTGACGGATTCCCAGTTGGACCAGCCGCGCCAGCCGGTGCTCCACCACCACGCGGCGCTGCCGGTACCCGGCAAAGGCTTCACTCTGCTGCAGGGCGCGGGCGTGCTGCAATAGAGTCTCCTGCGGGTGCAACTGCACCGTTCGTCCCAATCCCGATGACCCTCCCAGGCACTGGGACCGCAGCGGGCATACCCCGCAGACCACTCCTTCGAACCGGAAGCCTTGCAGCCGGTGAGTTCGACCTGTTGTGGGATCAGTCTGGGTCCTGGAGGGCCGGATTCTCCGGGTGACATTTCCCGCCGGACAGGTGCAGGAGCCCGCTTCCAGGTCAATATGGAAGTCTTCCTTGGGGAAGTGAGACCGGTTGGGACGCCCCGGCACCCTGGCAATCAGAGTGCGGCCCGCATCGGCGAAGGCCTGCCTGGTGTCGCCGTCCCCATACGCGGCATCGCCCATGGCCTCCTCCAACGGCACACCGGTGTTGGCTTCGCTCTGCTCCACCAACTCCAGCGCCCCCAGGTTGTCCGGAGCGTTGCCGGGCAATACCTCCACGGCGGTAATCAACTGAGAGTCGGTGTCCACCACAATCGCCGCCTTGTGCCCGTCGAACCGTCTACTGCTGCTCTTGTGGCCATGGCGCATCTCCGGGTCGTGCACCGACAGCATCCGGTCCCGGCTCACCCCGTCCTTGAGACCGACTCCGCCTTCCGTCCGCTCCACGTCCTGGAGCAGCAACCGCCCCAGCAGTTCCGCCGCCGCCACAATCTGCTGCCGCTCGGCGCTGTCCTCCCCCAATTCCCCCTGCGCCTGACGCGACAACTCCAACAACGGGTCCGCGTCTGCCACTATCTTGGCCAACAACGCCGTCCGCGCCTGCCGGTCGGACCAGTCAATGGCGGCCTCTCCCTTCACGCTGGTACCCAGGTATCTCTCATATCCCTGGGCCACGGCCTATTCTTTGGCGGTAGACTTCTCCACTGCCGACAGCGTCCGTAACAATTTGACGGTCGCGTCCGCCAAGAGGTTGTAGGTGTCCTTCACCGCACCCCGGCCCAGGATGTTGGTCGTGTCCAATGCCACCCGCATCCCGCGCCCTTTCAGCCAGCCCGACTCCCGGGCCAGTCTCAGACTGGACTCGAACACCTCCCTCACCTTGCCGTAAAGTATCAACTGGGCGCGAAACACCTGCAGCGTGCTTTTGGCGAAGGGCCGGTCTTCAATCTCAATTCCCAACGCCACCTTCCACCGAATGTCGAAGTCGGCCCGGGCCTTGGCCTCGGCGTCGCTGACCTTGTCGTGGGACTGGAGCAGGAGGGCCGTCGCCAGCAGGCTGGGCGGCACGCTGTCGCGGCCATTGTCGGCGCAGTAGAGTTGGGCGAAGTCCGCGTCCCGGAACAGCCGGCCCCGCAGCGAGGCCAGCAGACCATAGAAGGTGTGCCGCCCCACATGGTCCAGGTACAAACGGTCCGCTTCCCACAGACCCCTTTGATCAGATCGCTCTCCCAGCACTGCCATTCCTCACTATTTCTTGATGGCTCAAGTATAGCCGCTCACCCGGCTGACGCCACTTTCCGGCCAGATTTCTAGGGGGTGTCGTCAAAATGGTGACAAGATGGTAGATTGGTGTGGTGAGAGTAAGCGTGATGGGTGGGGATATGACAGCGGCGCATCGACGTCACGACATTACTGACCGGGTTTGAGAACTTTTGAAACCTCATTTCCCTGGAGGCCCAGGGAAATGAGGGCGGCCGGCCAGGAACAACCGCATGTTTCTGAACGCGGTGTTTTGGAATCTGCGTACTGGGGCTCCGTGGCGAGACCTGCCGCCGGACTACGGGGACTGGAAGAATACCCATCGCCGCTTTTGCCGCTGGCGGGATCGAGGTGTTTGGAAGCAACTCCTGGATACGGTCATCGATGACCCGGACTTTGAGTGGTTGATGATCGGCGCCAGCCACATCAAGGTTCATCCCCATGGGACTGGGGCCCCTGGTGGCAATCAGGCTGTAGGCCGCACAAAAGGGGGCTGAACAGCAAACTGCACTTGGCGGTGGATTCCCACGGGATGCCAGTACGCATGACCCTGACCGAGGGCACGGTGGCAGACTGCACCCAGGCCTCTGACCTGATTGCAGATATGGCAGCCCAATATCTGCCGGCCGGCCGAGGCTACGACACCGATGCCATCGTGGCCCAAGCCGAGGCTCAGGGAATGGAACCGGTGATACCACCGAGGCGTCACCGCAAAGAACCCCGGCACTACGACCGGGCTCTGTATAAACTGCGGCATTTAGTTGAGAATTCATTCTTGGACTTCAAACAATTGCGTGCAGTAGCTACCCGATATGCCAAATCCGAGCAATAGTGATGTGGACCAGATTATTTTGACGGCACGCCCTAGAACAAACGAATCGGATGGGCGGGCTGCTCAGGGGTATCCTTCCTGGAATCCCCGTTGCAGCCATTCTTCCGTCAGTCCCGGGGGTGTAGGAGATTCGGGCGCCGCATACGCCATCCGCTCTGCGGCGAACCGGATGCCCTGCTCGGTAAACCGCAGGTCCCGGGACAGCAGTTCGTCTTTGCTCATCGCCGCCAGCCGACGGCCGTACTGGCCCACCAGGCTGCGGATGTCGTCGGGGGTGGGGGACATTTGCCGGAACACCCGGAACATTGGGTCGGTCCGCAGCAGGTTGTAGACGTCCTCCGGGGCCAGGTCCGGGTGCCGGTCCAGCAGTACGGACACGCCGAAGTCGATGAGCTTGGCTTCCCCGTAGCCGGTCACCAGCAGGTGAGAACGCCCCTCCGGGTCGGACAGGGTGGCGTCGTTGTAGCAGACGCCCCGCCGGTGCAGCGCGGACAGCATCATCCCCAGGCGGCGGCCGATGCGATGCAGGAACTCCGGAGTGGCCTGCTCGGTTGGCAGGTCGGTGAAAAAACGGCCCGGCGCCATGTCTTCGGTAAGGAACCCCGGCAGGGTGGGATGCTGCCGCGGGCCAACCTCCAAGTCCGCGGCAATGGCGGCAATTTCATCTTCCCGCCGGCTCTGCATAGGCTTGAGGGCCAAACCTGCGTCGCCGTTGTTCAGCAGGGCCACCAAGCCGCGGGTGCGGCCCTCCCACGTAACCGACGGGGGAGCGTCCTGCCCGTAAACCCATTCGTGGGCGGTGGGGAAGAACCCGTAGATGGAGTAGGTCAGGGGCAGGGGGTCCAAGGACAGCCGCTCGAACAATCCGGGATTCCCGGCGGCGAGAGGCCACAGCGGGGCCAGCGGCGGTGGGCAGCGTCCGTCAACCACGGCGGCCTCGGCCTGCCGGTGTTCCTCATCGGAACCGGATTGGGAACGGGACAGTATGCTGCCAATGACCGCCCGGATTTGCCCGATTTCCGATTGCGTGTACGACTGCTTGGCGATGATGCGTCTCCATGCAGGACTGTTGCAAAGCCGGGTGGGCAACGTCTTTCCCGCAAAAGCGGGAATCCATGCTGTCTCCCCGCGGGAACAATGCACTCCCTGAGACTTCCTGGATTCCTGCCTTCGCAGGAAAGACGATCTCCCATCAATACAAAGCTGTTGGACTACTATGCGGTATCCGGCCCGCCCGGCTCCGGTTCCAGGGAATACCCGCCGTTGGCATCCGGCGACAACTGCCAGACCTTGACCACCGCGTCCAGGTTCAGCGGGCCGTAGATGTGGGGGTAAATCTCCCCAGAGCGGCTCGGTTCCCGCTGTACCGGGGAGGTCAACCGCTCGGTGTCGAGTTCCAGGGCCATCATATCGGAGCGGCCCGCGTAAAGACGGAGCGCCACCCGCAGCATCTGCTCCGTGTCCTGGGAACAGTGAATGAACCCCTCGGCGGCCAGCGATTCGGCCCGGTGCTCCCCCTGGGCTTGGGCCGATTCCCAGGCAGCCCGGTCGATGAGATGGAAAATTGTCGGCATATCCGCTCCTGCGCCGGCCCCCGGAGGATAGTTGAACATTAAATAAGACAGTACCGGCCAGCGCAGGTTATTGTAACCCATTCCTCTGGCCCCTCTGAAGTTTCCAACGGCCCGGACGCCGTTGGTCCGTTCCGGCTTCCCGGCGGCGGTGCAAACCTGCCCCGTGTGGTAGGATGTTCGCACAAAATCGCGGCGGCAAGGGGTGGCTATGAAGGCTGAGCAGCGCCAGGGCAAGGGACTGGCCTACCTGAACATTTATCCCGACGACTACGAGGACGGCGCAGATTATCCGCTGGTGGTCATGCTGCACGGTTTCGGGGCCAATATGCGGGACCTGGCCGGGCTGGCCCCGTCCATCAACCCCGAAGGGTACGTCTACAGCTGCCCCAACGCGCCCATTCCCTTCAACCTCGGTCCGGGCATGGTCGGGTACGGCTGGCATCCGCCCAGGGGACAGGCGTCGCCCGAGGACTTTCAGCAGGCCGAAGACCTGGTTGCCGGGTATTTCGACGAGGTTTTCGAGCAGTTGGGCGCAACCCCCGGCCAGGTGGCGCTGCTGGGTTTCTCCCAGGGGGGCGGGATGACCTACCGTTGCGGGCTTCGGCGGCCGGAGGTCTTCGCCGGGTTGGTGGCGCTGAGCGCGACGCTGCCCGACCAAGATGTTCTGAGGGCCAGGCTGCCGGAGGGACGAGGCCAGTCCATTTTCATCGCTCACGGCGAACATGACCCAATGGTAAGCATGGACACGGCGCAGGCCGCCCGCCGGTTCCTGGAGGAAGAGGGCTACCAACCCAGCTACCACGAGTATGCGATGGGCCACGAGATTCCCCCGCAAGTGTTGGCCGACCTGGTTCCCTGGCTGACCGAAACTCTGCCGCCCCGGCAGGCGGCGTAGCGTTCCGGCCAAGGGAAACCGCTACCGGTGCGCGGGGTTCGCCCTCACCCCCGGCCCCTCTCCCGCGGGGAGAGGGGAGAATTAAAAGACCCCGGCCGGAGCATGGAACGGCTTGACAGGGGTAAACGCCCGGACTTACCATTCTAGTAGCGGCGGGGTTGCTGCCCTGCTGTGCGCTGGCCCGTCCTTTCCCGATTGCGGAAGCCGGCCCCAATTCCGGCGGCGCAGGGAAATCAAGGCGGGGGCGTCACTTGGGGATATAGCTCAATTGGGAGAGCGCGGCGTTCGCAATGCCGAGGTTGGGGGTTCGAGCCCCCCTATCTCCACCACCCGCCCCTGTAGCTCAGAGGATAGAGCGGCGGCGTCCTAAGTCGCGCGTCGGGGGTTCGATTCCCTCCAGGGGTACCACACTTGTTATCCGCGGGAATCGGGGACAGGACCGGGCGCTCACGGGCGCCGCCCCGGTTTCCACTTCTTGGCCAGGCAACCGGCATGGACTTGCCAAGGCCTTTCCAATCCCGCTGAGACGCAGACAAAGCATCCCCCGACAATCACATCATCCCGGAGGGCGTGAACGGTTTCCTTGTTGACCCGCGCGTCTCGTTAACGGCCGACATTGGCCGGCAGCGGCAATGTCACGCCCGGCGCAGCTTGGGGTCCAGGGTGTCGCGCAACCAGTCGCCGAAGAAGTTGAACGCAAGAACCACTGCCGTAATGGACAGACCCGGCAGGAGGGCCAGCCACCACACGTCCAGGATGACCGAGCGCCCCTCCGACACCATGATCCCCCAAGCGGGGTCGCCGGGCGGCAGCCCCAGCCCCAGGAAGCTTAACGAGGCTTCCAGCAGGATTACCTGCCCGATTTGCAGGCTGGTGATGACCATCAGGGTGTTGATGGTGTTGGGAAAGATGTGGCGGATGATTATCATCGGCATCGACAACCCGGCTATCCTGGCGAAGGTCACAAAGTCCAACTCCTTTATCGCCAAAACGTCGCCCCGTAACATTCGGGCAAACCTGGCCCAGACGGTCAGCGCCACCGCCAGGATGATGTTTTCAATACCTGCTCCCAGAATCGTAACAATGATCATCGCCACCAGGATGGTTGGGAACCCCAGGGCGGCGTCGGAGGCGCGCATGATCAACACGTCCACCCACCCGCCGCGGAAACCGGCGACCAACCCCAGAGCCGTGCCCACGAAAGCCCCGGTGCCCAGGGCTATCAGGCTGATGAACAGGGCGGTGCGGGCGCCATAGATGAGGCGGCTCCCCATGTCACGTCCCATGATGTCTGTGCCCAGAGGGTACCTCAGGTCCTCCCCTGGCGCCAGCTTGGCGTCTAGCATGCTTATTTCGGTGGGGTCGTGGGGAGCTACCAGAGGCGCAAATACGGCGCAGACCAGCACGATAGCCATGATGGTCACGGGAAACCAGGGGAGGTGCGCTTGCCTGGCCCGCTTGGGTATGGACAGTAATCGGTCAATTCTACCTGCAACGACGTTCAACGAAGCGGCCACAAAACCCTCCTGGTTAATCGTACCGGATCCTGGGGTTAACATAGGCGTAGAGGATGTCCACCAGCAAGGCTGTTGCGATGTAGAAGGCGCCGGCAGTCAGCACTGTCGCCTGTATGATGGGGAAGTCCCGCTGATTGATGCCCTGGAGCATTAAGCGGCCTATGCCGGGCCATGCGAAAATCACCTCGATTACGACGGAGCCGTTCAGCAGCCCGGCCAGAGTCAGGCCGGAAAAGGTGAGCACCGGAATGACCGAATTTTTGAGGGCGTGCTTGTAGATCACTATCTTTTCCGGGAGCCCCTTGATTCTTGCGAACTTGACGTACTCGCTGTCCAGCACTTCCAACATGCTGGATCGGGCGAGGCGCAGCACTCCGGCCATGCCGCTCCAGGAGAGCACGAAGGCCGGCAGGATGAAGTGGTCGATACCGCCTCGGCCAAAGGTGGGGAGCCAGCCCAAGATGGCGCCGAACAGTAGAATAAGCATGATGGCGATCCAGAAACTGGGGGCCGCAATCCCGACCACGGCAAAAAGCTTTCCGAGGTAATCGAATATCGAGTCCCGCTTTACGGCTGACAAAATACCCAAGGGTATGCCCATCACCATAGTCAGCAAGAAGGCTGCTCCAGCCAGCTGCAGAGTGGCGGGAAAGCGTGCCAGGAGTTCCTTTCGCGCCGGTTGCTGTGAGATATGGGACTCGCCGAAGTCAGCCCGGACAACCCTGCTCAGGAATAATCCGTACTGGACCGGAAGGGGCTTGTCCAAGCCCATGTTTTGCTTCATCTGCAGGTAGTCGTCTTCGGTAGATTCGGGCCCCAACAGGAAAAGCGCGGGGTCTCCCGTCAAGTGTACGCTGAGGAAAACGGCCAAGCTGAGGAAAAGGAGAGTAACTGTCGCCTGCAATAAGCGTACAACAATGAACCGCTGCATGGACTACCTCTGGCCCAGGGGTTGTGATAATGAACCGGGGCCCCAGCCGAGCCTTCATTGGCATGAAAGGACTGGGGCCCCGGTTAACAAAGGCTGGGTTCTTCACCCAAAGCAGAACGGTTGTCGGCTACTTTTCCAACGTAATCGTATGGATGGCCGATATCCACAGTGAGAAGGGGTAAGGTTCCCACGTTTCGACACGCGGACCCACACCCCAGGGGATGTTTACATACCCGACACCAAATTCATAGGTCTCGTCACGGAGCCGAACGTAAAGGTCCTTGTAAGTCTGTTCCCGTTCTTCCAGATCCAGCACTTCCATGGCCGCCTGGGTTACACGGAAGACGTCCGGGTCCGCATGGGTGCGGTTGATTTCCCGGTTGGGGTCTCCATAGCCGCTGCTGGTGTTAATGGTGGCGTTTTTCCGTGCCTCGTTTTCGCGCCAGAGTATCTGACCGTCCAGTTCGCCGGCAGCTTGCCTTTTCTTAGTCCCGGTGCTGTCCGATACCCTGACCTGTACATCCAGACCCAATTCCCGTTTCCAATTCTCGGCGGCCAACTGCGCTGACTCTACCTGGAAGGGCATCGCCGTTGAGGCCCATGTGTTGACAACAAGCTCGCCGAATCCTTCCCCTCCGGGATAGCCCGCGTCGGCCAGCAACTGTCGGGCCTTGTCAGGGTCGAATGGCCAAGGATCTATCTCTGGAGTGTACCCGTATGTGTTAGGGGTGACAACAGCCCATCCCTTTACCTGGAAGACCTCCGGCCCGTACAGGGTGTCCCGGAGCAACTCCTTATTTATAGCGTAGTCCAGAGCTTGACGGACCCGCTTGTCGTGGCAGGGATACTGTGCATCAAAGCATCCCAACAATTTGGCGTATACGTACACACCCTCTTGCCCGAATATCAGGCGGCCTCCGCCTGCCTCGACCTGTCCCTTGACTGCTAGACTGGCCGGAACGATGTCGGCCTCCCCGGATCGCAGGGCTGCCACCCTGGTAGCTTCCTCGGGAACCAGGAAGAGGTCCAATGACTGGAAGCTTACCCGCTTGTCTTCGGAGAAACCGTTGGAGGGCTGGTAGTAGAAATCGTCGAAGCGTTCGAACTTCATCACGCTGGCGCGGACATGTTCGGTTAAGCTCATGGGGCCGGCTGCAATGGGGTCAAGATCGTAGGCCTCTGCCGCGGCCTCGTCGTACAATCCGGCTCGCTCGGGCATCATGCCATACCACTTGTCCCCGATCTCGGAAACATTGCCGGAGAATGCGACGAACGGCTTTTGGGTTGTGACGCTCACCTGATTCGCACCACTCAACGCCACTGTATCCGTGAGCCGGGATATAGCCGCGGCGGAGGAGTCAGCCGGATGAACTTCGTGGGCCCCGGGACCAAAGGAATTCTGGAGGGTCCAGAGCACGTCCTCCGGTCTTACGTCCGAACCGTCATGGAACTTGGCGCCTTCTCTTACGGTGAAGGTGGTCGTCAGGCCGTCCGCGGAAAGATCCCACTCTTCAGCGATGCCGGGGATCATTTCGGTTTCTGGAGTCATCGAGATCAGGAACCCGTGCATGATTCGCCCGTAGTTTGCTCCCCCTGGGCTTCCGCCCACGTAGGCGATGTCGAACCGCTCGTTGGCCAGGTCTCCCACCATAATGGTCAATTTCCCGGGGTTGACCTCTGTCATTGCCTGGGCAGGTTCGGCCATGACCTTGGGAGTGGCGATGGGAGCCGCCGGCACCGCCGCCGCCGGCGCGGGTTCCGCGGCGGGCGGAGCCGCGTCTTCCGATTGGGCGGCGGAGCCGCAGGCCACGGCGGCCAGGATGACCAGCATTAAAACGGTGTATGCGATTGCCCTGGAGTTCTTGAACCAGTTGTTCGCCATGATTGCATCTCCTGAAATTTGTCGAATTGGACTTGGACCAATGTTTAGAGGTCCTGAAGTATCAGCAGCAACGGGAACCATCTGGGTGCAGGTCAGCCTGGGAACGCCGGGGTGCGGATAGGGGCACGTTTCGCTAAGCTGCTTCCGGTCAGGTCTTTCAGTTGGGGCCGGACAATGTCGGACCCGTCAAAATTCCACCAGACCGTTCCTTGCCATTCTTCATGAGTCGCACCGATTGGCCTTGCGATGAACCGTGCACTCATGTACGTGAATGCGAAACTAATGGGGTCAAATATGTATCGTTTCGCTTAATATATTCACGATTACTGGATCTTAACAACTTGTAAAATGCGATAGTGATGTATGCGTATCATCAAATAGTTAAGGTAATGTATTCTATCAATTGACGTAATGTCAACCCATTGACCGCCGCCGGTGACCCCAGTTTGTTTCCCGAATATGACGCCTGCGGGCCTTTTGGATTTGATTGCCCGCGCCTTGAGGAGCAGAGCGTTATGGCCCGGCTGCCGTGTAGCGTTTCGCCGGCAGTTGCGGAGAACAGGTGCGGCAGTAAGCGGAAAGTGTGTTCCTCCGACGGACAGCGGGATGATTGAGGGCGAACAGGTTGGGGGACTTTGCAATTGCCCGTCAGAGCAACTGCAAAGTATGACCGGGTTGGCTTCGGCTACGCCGCGCGGCGGCGCAGGAACCCGGATGCCTGTTTCTTGTAGAGGACGGCCAGGACGAAGAAGCCGGTGGCGGCCAGCGCCATCAGCGGGCCGGGCGGCAGGTTGAAGTACCACGACAGGTATAGCCCGGCGACGGCGGACGACACCCCAATCAGCACCGCCACGGCCATTGCCCGGCCGAAGTTCTGCACCAGCAGCAGCGCCGTGGCCGCCGGGGTGATGAGCATGGAAATTACCAGAATCACGCCCACCGCCTTCAACGCCAGCACCACCACCACCGCCAGCAGCGCCAGCAGCAGGTATTCCAGCTTCTCCGTGGGCAGCCCAATGACCGCCGCTCCCGACGGATCGAAGCTGGAGAATACCAGTTCCTTGTGCAAGCCCAGCGTCAGCCCCAGGACCACCACAGTCAAACCGACGGTTATGAACAGGTCGCCGGAAGATACGGCCAGCACCTGTCCCAGCAGAATTTCTTCCAGGTTTACCGAAACTCCGCCGGCGGCGGTCGCCATCACCAGCCCCAGGGCGAACAGGCCGACGAAGACGATGCCCACCGAGGTATCTTCCATGACCCCCGTGCGCTTAATCAAGTAGCCAATCAGCAGGGCCGCGGCCAGGGCCATGGGTATCGCGCCGAAGAAGAAGTTGATTCCCAGCAGCGCCGCCCCCACGATGCCGGGCAGGACCGAGTGGGCCAGGGCGTCGCCCATGAATCCCAGCCCGCGGATGACCACGTAAGTCCCCAGCACCGGGCACATTATTCCCACCAGAATCGAAACAATCAGCGTCCGCACCATGAAGCCGTACTGGAACGGCCCAATCAGCGCGTCAGTGATGATGTCCACGTTCGTCTCCTGTCAGCCCGTGGCCGTGGGTAGGTACGCCTCCGAAAGGCCCGTACATCTCGGTCATAACGTCGGCGGTCAGCACGTCGGACGGGGAACCGCAGGCGCAGACATGGCAGTTGAGGCACAGGCATTCGTCGCAGTAGTGGGCCAGGTGATTGATGTCGTGAGAGGAAAGCAGAATCGTTCGTCCCTGGTCCCGAAGCTCGGTCAGCACCGACACCAGCGACTCCTGCGAGGCGATGTCCACGCCGCTGAAAGCCTCGTCCAGCAGCAGGATGTCGGCTCCCTGGGCCAGGGCGCGGGCGACGAACACCCGCTGCCGTTGTCCGCCCGAAAGTTCGCCAATCAGGGAATCGCGGCGGTCCCACATACCCACCTGGCGCAACGATTCTTCGGCCGCGGCCCGGTCTTCCTTGCCGGGGCGCCGAAACCAGCCAATCCGCCGGGTCCGGCCCAGCATAGTCACTTCCCACACGCTCATGGGCAGCCGCCAGTTCACCCGCTCGTACTGGGGCACGTAGGCAACCATGCCGCGGGTTGCGGCGATGGAGCGTCCGTGGATGAGCACCTGCCCGGAGGTGGGCGACAGCAGGGAAACGATGACGTTGAACAGGGTGCTCTTGCCCGCGCCGTTGGGTCCGACTACACCCATGAGACAGCCGGGTCCGGCGGTGAAGGACACCTGGTCCAGCACCCGTACCCCGTCGCGCTCCACGGTCAGTTCCTCGGCGGCCAGCGATGGGGGAGTTGTTGAGTATGTTGCTGACATTCCTATTTCAGGGCCTCCACAATGGTATTGACGTTGTAGCGCATCAGGGCGAGGTAGGTGGCGGCCTCGCCCTCCGGCGGGCCCAGGGAGCCGGTGTAGAGGCCGCCGATGAGGGTTGCGCCGGTTTCCTCGGCGATGCGCCTGCCCAGCTTGCCGCTGTGGGACTTCTCGGCGAACACGGCGGGGACGCCTTCACGCTTTATCGTCTCGACGATTTCGGCCAATTCCTGCCCGGTGGGTTCCCGCTCGGTGGTGACGGGAAAAATCGCCCCGGCCACTTTGAAGCCGTACCGTTGGGCGAAATACTGGAAGGTGTCATGGGACGTTACCAGCATCCGGCGGTCTTCCGGCAGTTGCGCCACTTCTTCCTGAATCCAGGCGTGCAGGGCGTCGAGTTCCCGGTTGTAGGCGGCGGCGTTGTCCCGGTAGATGGTCTGCCCGGCCGGGTCCGCCGTGGAAAGTTGGTCCGCTATACTGTTGACCGCCTGCTTCACCCGCAATGGGTCGAACCAGAAGTGAGGGTCAAGGGAGCCGTGGCCGTCTTCGTCCCCGTGGTCTCCCCCGTCTTCTCCCGCGTGGCCCGGTTCTTCAGCTTCTTCACTCTCGCCCGGTTCCCCGCCGGCGTGTTCTTCGAAGATTTCCACGAAGTCGATGGGGGCGACCTCGTTGCCCAGCGGGATGATCTTGTCAGGGTTCCCCGCCGCATTCTTTACCAGGTCATCCAGCCAACCCCCCTCCAGGGAAAGGCCGACGCTGAACACCAGGTGGGCGCCGGAGACCTGCGCCACGTCGCGGGCGCCGGGCTGGAAGGTATGCGGGTCGGTGTTCACCGGCAGCATCGGGAAAACTTCCACCCGGTCCTGTCCAACGGCTCTCACCCAGTCGGCGACGATGTTGCTGGTGGTGACGACGCTCAGCTTGTCTGACGTTTGGCTGTCGCCTTGGCCGGTGCCAACCGCCGGGTCTGCGGGGACATTAGTTGGCGAATCGGCGCTGCAAGCCAAGGCGAACAGCAGGACGATTGAAGCCAAAAGAAAGCAAAGCGGCTTTAAAACGTTTCGTACCATGAGCCAGGCGATCCCCCCATTATTAACGATTTCGGTCCATGAATTGCCGTGCATGAATTTACGTGTTCTTTGTCTCAATAAATCGTTTATTTAAGACTAAGTATCAATAAACTCCGGTGCTGATATTGAGTATCAATTAAGCCAAAAAAGAGACTAAACGCTGACGGGTGTGTTAAGAACGCAGTCGCGGCAGCGGCCGTAGACCTCCAGCCAATGCCCGCTCAGCTCGAAGCCGTGTTGGGACGAAGTGGCGACCAGAACGTCCTCGATGTCGCAGCCGGTAAGGTCCTGGGAGGAGCCGCACTGGACGCAGAGCAGATGATGATGATGGCCGCGGTGGCTCAACTGGTAATGCAGGTTGCCGTCTTCCAGCAGCACCCGGCACAGGACACCGGCTTCGACCAATATCTTGAGAGTCCGGTACACGGTGGCCCGGCCGATGGCGGGCGGCAACTGCCGCCGCAGGCCCTCGGCGGTAAAATGCCGGTCCTGCTGGGCAACGGTCATGGCAACCACGCGCCGGGGGACGGTGGAACGATAACCCCATTCCTCCAACGTCTCCAGGATCTGGTCGGCTGTAGAAGCATTGCGCTTTGGTAATACCATGGCGATGTCTGACAGTGTCTCGCAGTATTGATACAGTGTATCCTGTACAACTATTTTACGTCCCTGCCCCGGCGCAGTCAAGAGACGGGCGGTTACAACATTGCCGTGTTCTTTTCTATCGCTGGAGTTGGCGTTATAATGCACTTGATTATGAACGCCGTTCGGCGGGGGGTTGGTATAGCGCGGAAAAATTCCGGGCGGCCTGCACCGGCCGACGTTGGCGAACCGTAGGCAAATTCCGGGAAAAATTACTGGAAAGTGGAGGGCATTGAATGCCGAGCAAAGACGATATTGCCCTGATGGCCCACTTGATGCGCCGCGCCGGGTTCGGGGCCTCCCGGGCCGAGGTGGAGGCCAGGGCCGAGCAGGGGTACGAGGCCACGGTGGAGGACCTGATCAACCCCGAGAACCACCCGCCGGTGGACGACGATGTCCTGTTCCGGTACTTCCCCAACTACGAGGGCGGCATGGCGCCGGTGCAGTCCCAGGCCCATTGGCTGTACCGCATGGTCAACACCCAGCGGCCCCTGGAAGAGAAGATGGTCCTTTTCTGGCACCAGCTTTTCGCCACCGGAAACTCCAAAATCGACAACCCGCCGGAGATGGTGCGGCAGATTGCCATGTTCCGCCGGCACGCCCTGGACCGTTTCCCGGACATCCTTGTGGAGTTGGCCAGGAACCCGGCCATGATTTACTGGCTGGACAACAACGGCAACCACAAGGGCGCAATCAACGAGAACTGGGGCCGTGAATTGCTGGAACTGTTCTCAATGGGCGTCGGGAACTACTCCGAGGACGACATCAAAGAGGCGTCCCGGGCCTTTACCGGCTGGACCATCGCCCCCAAGATTCCCCGCCTGCCCCTGGGCCGGTTCTACTGGAACTTCGAGTACAAGCCCCAGGACCACGACTTCGACCAGAAGACGTTCCTGGGCGAGACCGGCAACTTCGACGGCAACGACATCATCAACATCATCGTGAGCCGGCCGGCCACGGCCCGGTTCCTGTGCCGCCACCTTTACAACTACTTCGTGGCCGACGAGGTGCAGGTGCCGGCCTGGAACGACACGCCGGCCAAGGATCCGGAAGCTATCGAACTGCTGACGCAAGCCTACTTCGAGTCCGATTACGACCTGCGGGCCGTCTTGCGGACTCTGTTCAACTCCGACTTCTTCAAGAACGCCCGGTTCACCCACGTCAAGAGTCCTGCCGAGTTGGTGGTCAGCGCCCTGCGACTGTCGGGCAGTTTCGACGGCCCCCGAGTCGGCTACCAGGCCGCTGCCGCCGAGTGCGCCTTCCAGGGCCAGGAGTTGCTCAACCCGCCCAGCGTGGAAAGCTGGCATACCGGCGAGGAATGGATTGACGGGGGCGCTCTGGTGCGCCGCGTCAACTTTGCCGCCAAGTACCTGTCCGACACCCGTCAGCCCGGCATCAACGCCATTGTCCAACGCCTGAAGGGACAGGGAACCATGTCCCCGGAACAGTTTGTGGACGAATGCCTGGACCAGTTGGGACCCCTGACCGTGGAAGATTCCACGCGCCAGGAGTTGATTGCCCAGGCCAGCCAGGGCGGAGACATCCGTTGGGACACCGAGGAGTCTGCCGCCGACGCCGAGCGACGCGCCGGCTTAACCCTGGCGCTGGTGGCCGCTTCAAGGGAATACCAGTTCGCCTAGACTTTGCAAAGACACGGCAGGGGCCGGCAACCGGCGGCCCCGCCAACCAGGACCGGAAGTCCTACCTATAAAGCGACCTAAAACGACCGGGACTCCGAAGACAACCGGCAGGAGGAACGAATGACCGCCACCAAGAAAGACCCCGTGTTGGTAATCCTGCAAATGACCGGAGCCAACGACCCGTTGAGCACCGTCGTGCCTTACAACAACCCCCACTACCGGGACAACCGGCCCAACGTCGGCATCGCCGCCGACCGGGTGCTGCCCATCAACGACGAGTTGGGCTTCAACCCCAACGTCGGCCCGGTGAAGGACCTGTGGGACCAGAACAAGATCGCCATCATCCAGGGCATCGGCTACGAGAACTCCCCCCGCTCGCACTTCCGCTCCATGGACATCTGGCACACCTGCGAGCCGGAAAAGGTTGGCACCGAGGGCTGGGTGGGCCGCGTGATTCGCGACCTGGACCCCCAGGGACAAAACGTGCTGACCGGCATCAACGTCGGCCAGGGGCTGCCCCGGGCCATGGCCCTGAAGGGCGTACCGGTTACATCTGTTTCCGACCTGGAGTCCTACGGCGTCCTGACCGATGTTCCGGTGGTGGACAGCCAGGCCGAACGGGAAAGGATGCTGGACATCTTCTCCCGCATTTACGCCCCGACCATCGGCTCCGGCCCGGTGATGGACTACCTGAGCCAGACCGGCCGCAACGTGCTGGACGGCGCCGATGTTCTCAAGACCGCGCCGCAGCAGTACAGCTCCAACGTCGAGTACGCCGACTCGCCTATCGCCAAGGCGCTCAAGACCGTGGCGCAGGTGCATCTGGCCAACCTGGGAACGCAGGTGTTCTACACCCAGCACGGCAGCTTCGACACCCACTTCAACCAGGTGCCGATGCACACCCGCCTGTGGACTGACATGGGCCAGGCCATCGGCAACTTCTTCGACGACCTGCGGGAGCACGACGCCTCGGACAACGTGATTATGATGCTGTTCACCGAGTTCGGACGGCGGGTCAAGGACAACGGCACCGGCACCGACCACGGCGCGGGCGGCGTCGCCTTCGTCATCGGCGACCCGGTGCAGGGCGGACTGTACGGGACCTATCCGTCGCTGGCCCCTGAGCACCTGTCCCAAGGTGGCGACCTGGCCCCCAACTACGACTTCCGCGGGTTCTACGCTTCGCTAATCGAGCGGTGGCTGGGACTGGACTCGGTGCCCATCGTCGGCGGGACCTACGAGCAGATGAGCTTTGTTTAGACGGGCTTCGTCTAGGGGCTGTGGCGGGGATTTAATCCGCTCATCCTGACCGCGTCGTAAGGATTACCTTGGCAGGAACACCCGGATACTCCGGCAGGCCGTTGGTGGCTAAGTAGGGAATCAGGGCCAACGCCGCGGTCTGCCTCTACGGAGTGCCGGGAGATTACGCCGGAGGGCGTGGGGTTCTTGAAGGATGAGTGATTTGACAACAGCATTGCCTGAGCCCGGTTCCGCCACATCCGAGGACTATGCGGCCATCAGCCGCCGCTTTGTGGCCCATGCCCGGGATGAATTGATCCGGGGCAACCGCCTCCAGGCATCCGAGAAAGTTTGGGGTGCGGCCAACTACGCTCTAAAAGCCGTAGCCGTCCAGCGCGGATGGAGACATCGCGGCCAGCGCAATGTGTTTGCTGTAGCCGACCAGTTGGCAGCAGAACGGAACCGCCCCGCCTTCAAGGAATACTTGATGCTGGCGCGGGCGATACACTTCAACTTTTACGAGAACGACCTGGAGGCAACGGATATTGAAGACGGAATTGATTCCGTTGAGCAGTACATCGCCGACCTGGACGCGGTACGGGCCGCTCCCCCGGAACCATTCCGAATCTCTGATGAGAGAGACCGAAACCGGATTGCCCGGCTGGTAGGCAGGACCTTCCCAATTGGCGCTCACTCCGAAGGCGGATTCGCTCAACCGCTTGGACCGGATGATGAAGGTGGCGCCAGTCCGACGCAGTAACCTCGACTGGCGCCCAACAATCTCTAAAACCTTGGGGGTAGTATGTTAACTACAATTGCGGCGGGCCGCGTGTTCAACTTCAGCCACTGCTTGGGTATGTACGGCATGGCCGGCCTGGGGTTCTGGGACCCGGTGGACTTCGCCTTCGGCCCCAACGACCGCATCTACGTGGTCAACCGGGGCGCCGAAGAACTGGGGCAGCGGGTCAGCATCTGCACCCGCGACCACGAGTTCATCACCCAGTTCGGCAACTTCGGCGCCGGTGACGGACAGTTCATCTGGCCGGCGTCCCTGGACATAAACAGCCAGGGCAACGTCTATGTCTCCGACGAAAACCTGCACCAGGTTAACGTCTTCGACCAGGACGGCAAGTTCCTGACCCGTTGGGGGACCGCGGGCGGCGGCGAAGGCCAACTGCGGGGGCCTTCGGGTGTTGCCATCGGCCGGGACGACAACGTTTACGTCGTCGAAAGCCAGAACAACCGGGTCCAGAAATTCACCGCCGGCGGCGAGTTCGTCACCGGATGGGGCGGAGCTGGCGACGGTGAGGGCCAGTTCAATATGCCCTGGGGCCTGTGCGTTGACCACGCCGGCGACGTTTACGTGGCGGACTGGAAGAACGGACGGGTGCAGAAATTCACCGCCAACGGGCAGTTCCTGACCGCGTTCCAAGGCGACGCCCAGGGCTTGGGCGCGCTGCACCGTCCCACCGGCGTGGCGGTGGATGCCGACGGCGATGTCTACGTGACCGATTGGGGCAGCCACGTCGTCCAGGTCTACGGGCCGGACGGGACCTTTGTCACCTCACTGGTGGGTGATGCCCAGGTGCCTTCGCCCTGGACCCAGACCTACCTGGAGGCCAACCCGGAGATCATCAAGCAGCGCCGCCGGGTGGACCTGACCCCGGAGTGGCGCTTCCGCCGCCCGGTGGCCGTCAACGTGGACGCCGAGGGCAGCATCTTCGTGCTTGAGTCGGTGCGCCACCGCTTCCAGGTCTACCAGAAGGAAAAGGAATACGAGGAAGCTGCGCTGAACCTTTAGCCCGCTGAACCTTTAGCCCGCTAGGTAAGGAAGTCCTTCAAGTCCTCGGGTTGAACGGATTGAATCGGCCCCGTTCATCCTGAGACACGGGAAGGGCTTCTTTATCAACCACCATCAATCCCAAAACCCCAACAATCAAAACCCAACCAGGGAGTAACTATGTCCCTAGAATTCGGCGTTTTTGACCACATCGAACCGGTGCCGGGCTTGGCCCTCGACGAGATCTACCGCCTGCGTCTGAAACAGTTGGAGAGGCTGGATTCCGCCGGATTCTACGGCTATCACCTGGCCGAACATCACACCCCCGCCGTCCACAGCCTGGCGCCGTCGCAGAACGTTTTCCTGGCGGCGGCCGCCCAGCGGACCAGCCGGATTCACCTGGGGCCGTGCATCTACGTGCTGCCGCTGCACCATCCCCTGCGGCTCATTGAAGAAATCTGTATGCTGGACAACCTCAGCGGCGGCCGCATGGAGATTGGCGTGGGCCGCGGCGGCGTCCTCGAAGCCTACTTCTGGGGGCAGGAGTCGGATGTCGAGATAAACTTCGCCCGCTACCGGGAAACGCTGGAAATCATCCAGCAGGGCCTGAGCCACGAGGAGTTGAACTACGACGGCGAGTTCCACAAGTTCGAGCGGCTCCCCATGCGGCTGCGGCCCAAGCAGCAACCCTACCCTCCCTTCTGGTATATGCGCAACGTGGAAACCGCCGCCATGGATGGCATGAACACCATCATCGTCGGCGGGCTGGACAGCTTTGAAGCCAACGTGAAACGCTACCGGGAGTTGTGGGAGGAACACCAGGGCGTCGGCGCGCTGACCACCCAGGGAACCGAACCCAAGATAAGCCTGGTCAACCACTTGGTGCTGGCCGAGACCGACGAGGAAGCCTTGCGAATCGGCCAACCGGCCTGGGAACACTACAAGTGGAACCTCGGAACCCCCCGGCGGCTGGAAGCCGAGAGCCGCGGCCTGACCCAGTTCCTCGTTCCCAATGAACGGATGCGTCCCCAGGGCGCGCCGGACCGGGAAGCCCGCCGCGACCTTTACTGGGAGATGGAGCAGCGTTCCGAAGAACAGCAGCGGCGCCGGGAGGCTCCGGGCGGGTTGGGGGGCGTGGTCACTCAGGGCGCCGGGTTCGGCGTCATCGCCGGTTCCCCAGCCAGCGTCCGGGAGTACATGGACGAGTACGTCAGCACCGGCGCCAATTACTTCGTCTGCTCCTTCCAGTGGGGCGACCTCACCCACGAACAGGCGATGCAGTCGCTGGAATTGTTCGTAGAGGAGATAATGCCCCATTATTCCAAACCCTCGGAAACGGCGGCGGCGGTCTAACTCCGTCACCTGAACCACGCCCGGATACCCGCGGCGGGCTTGTCGAGTCAGTTGGCTAACCGGCGTCGTCCGGCGGCGTTATTTGCAGGGTAATGTTGTACCCGTCGGGGTAGGTAGTGGTGTGGCCCTGGCCCGTGGTGTCCTCTATGAGCCGCACGTCGCCGATTTCAAAGGTGCGAGAAGTGCCGTCGGCCAGCCCAATGATGGTGCGGCCCGCCAGTCCCACCTGCCAGCGCCGGAAAGGCGCCGGATGGTAGTCGGAAAAGTGCCCTGGCTCCCGCTGGGACACGCTGAAGTTCATCCTGGCCCCTTCGACGCGGATTTCCTTCATCGCGTCAGCGTCTAATCGCCTGCCTTGGCATGAATGGGGTTAGGAGATCCGCGGTAGTCTCTAGATGGACGCCCTTATTGGACCAAGAATCCAAGACGGCGGTGTGCCGTCATTTCCATTATCGCAATGCCCATACTGCCGGATTGTCCACTGTTGGGGAAAGTACATTGGGCGGTAAGAGTCGAACCAGTTCTGTGAACGGTGGCAGTTGGCTGCCACCGTTCACAGAACTGGTTCACCCGGTCAGCATCCTCATATGCCTGTATTCGTTTTACCAATTCTTCGGCATCCAACTCGGCTGATTCTGGATTGGAGTAGTACAGGCTAAAGCGCAGCGACGTAACATCGGCGGTTTTGCTATAACCCGCGCCGAAGGCTTGCCATTCTTGCAAAGTCTTCCAATCCGCCGGTTTCGCATACTCTACGCCGGGCATACCTTTTGGCTCCAAAACCGCCGCCTTGGTCAGCAGGGCCGCGCCCAAAGGATCATTCAACTCAGCCGCTATGCTGGAGAAGGCGGGAGATTCGGCAAGGGTGGGCAGTTCTCCGTTCCGGGACTGGAGAATTTGGACCAGAGGCTCGCTGTTGGGAGAGGCTATGAGAACGCCATCTTCGACATACACCCGATTGACACTGCCCATTGCAAAACGTCCAACCGGGTCCTTCAAGTCCTGGGCAAAGTCGTCTCTGATGGCGTAGTAAGTCTGGCCAGCCGCTGTTTCGGTCCGATAATCCAAGCCATCAAGTTTCCCGACTATGAAGTCCTCGTTGAAGTCCCCAGTAAAAAAGTTAGGCTCCAAGGGGGACGAGTAATGCAGACCAGTAGCAACGGCAACATCTATAAGGTAATTGGAAAACCCAAAGGCTTCCCCCCATTCCCGTGTCTGCCTCATTTGGTCGATCAAGCCCGAGCCAAAACCGCCGCCGCCCCAAGCCCTGATGTACTTCTGCTTTTCGTCTTCGGGCAAGGCGAGAAGCTCCTCCACGCTGCCCGGCTCGGCCGCACCGGCCAACTCCAGCGCCTGCCCAAAATTGGAGAACCAAAGTCCTCTTTCCTCAAAGGTTAAGGGCAGCGAGTCCAGCGCATCGACCAACTCGGACTCCCCCGGTTCATAAGGGACGGGAGTTTGCGGAGGAAAAGTGGATGCCTCGGGAGTGGGAGGGGCTGCGGTTAGTGGTTCCGGAGGGCGCGGCGAAGATGGAGATAGGGTAACGTTGTTGGTTGAAGGGCCGCCGCCAGATGCCTCAGTTGACGAAGGGGTTGCAATATAGCTGTTACTGACTGACGTGGGTGGATCAGAAACGGGAGCGTTCTCTGGGGTAGATGGTCCGCAGGCGATTACCAGCAGGAGGGCGATAATCAGCGTAACTAGGCCGACTTTGGCGTTGGCGCCAATGCTGTTTAACATGAATCTCCTGAGGGGGACTTAGAAACACCCCCAAACTCATAACAGCCCAATTCCTGTCATTGAGTCGGTATCCAGGAATTCTTGCGTTATCTACCCTTCTCAGAACTGGCGAATCTACTCTTTGATGTACTTCCCCTAAGGACACTCCTGAGCAACTCCCGTTCCTGGGTTGTGCTTTTAGTCTTTTCGGGACGCTATGGACTCGGCGATCCCACGAAGAACCTTCTCGGTTTGTTCTCCCACCAAAGCCCCAACTACCCCGAAGTGATTTCTATCTTCATTCCAATAAAGCGCCACCACCTCATAGGGTCTTTCGGGTCTCTTGTCATACAAGATCCGCTCTCCGGGGAACTCTAAGATGGTAGTAGCGTGGGAACCGATCAGTCCCATTTCTTCAGGTCCTTGAACAACATTTATCCATTGCAAGGAGTTTTCATTGGAATCCCAGTGCTGGTGAACACTTTGAGCCTTTTGATTCGCAACCATGTGGCCGGATACCGTGAAGTTACGCCTTTCCATCCCTTTTGGCATATTCTCCGGTTCGACCAATTCATACCCGGCATATTCCTCAGCCCTATCAAGGTCAGTGGTTACTTTGTCCCTTCCAACTGATTGGTCAGATTCGTCGGTTGCCAAGGCTACAGAGGTGATCATTGCCGACCCAAATGAGCTGCCAACAAAAACCAATCCAACCAATATAGCTTTCTTAAAGCTATTCATTTCATTCAAATCCTCTTAAAAATTGAAGGCACCATAGCATTGCTGAGGGTAATATCTCAATGGACATCCCACGTAGTTACATGAAAGACTTGATCAAATATGCTTCCTGGTTCACTGGTGCATGAACTATAGAAACTGGGAACCTTAACCCGAATCCACCGATGGACACGGATGGACGGCGTGAGGACACTGGAAGGGGGGGTGAGGGAGTTACAGGCGCGATGATTCGGGCTCGAATTCGGGTAGACGGGAGGTTGGCGGGCGGTCTGCAGGCGCTTTTGGGGCGCCGATGGCGGCCTGCAGTGGCTGTGGCCAGCGAGATGGCGGGATAGGACACGGCGAGAGGCGCTCGCGGACCGGGCTGGCGCGAGTTGGCGGGGACGTTCAGTTGACAGGATGGCGGGTCAGTTGCAGACGGGTCGTCAAGCTGGGAGTGGAATCGCTCGCAGCCGGGCCAAGGCGCGACTGAACTGGGTTTCCCAAGGCCAGCGCTGTGGCAGATGCAGGGTGAGCCGGCGTGCGGAGCGGGTGAGCCGTCCGGCCAGGGCGAAGACCCGTCGCCGGAGGGTCTTGGTGGTCACGATCCGCTCACCCAGGCCGATGCGGGCTGTCCAGCGGGCCAGGTTGTGGGCCATCACCTGTACCGCCAGCCAGGCGCCGTTGGCGGCGAAGCGGCCCGAGGGGAGATGGTTCAGCCCGACGCCGTACTTGAGGTCGCGTATCGCATTCTCGATCTCGGCGTGGCGGCGGTGGTCAGCCTCCAGTTCCAGGGTCTCTCCGTCCCGGTCGGTGATGAAGCCGTGATAGCTGTAGGTGGCGAAGAGAGCCAGTTGAGAACCGGGCGCCGGCTTCACCCGCCGGACGATGAGCCGTACCGGCGCGGCATCCGGCTCACTCTGGAAGGGGGTGTAGGTGGTTTCGGCCACATCGGCGGCGCCGTCCATCCAGTAAGGAATCGGCGTCCAGGCATCTTCGGGTATCGCCTCGATGAGATTGTGCAGGCTTTTGTGCTGGCGGATGGTGATGGATAAGCGGACATCCATCCGGCGGCAGACGGCGACCACGGCGTGGGTATAGAAGCCGCTGTCAGCCCGCATGGTGAGCTGCCCGCTGGCCCCGCCGCAGCGAACCCGGCTCACCGTCTCACGCAGGAAGTGGGCGGCGGCGCGGGCGGTGTTGGCCCGGCCCTCGCGCAGGCGGGCCATCAGCACGTCGCCGGCGCCGGCGGCGACGGCCAGCAGTGGGTGATAGCCCCGCGCGCCGGTATAGCCGTGGTGGCGGGCGCCCTCCTTGGCCAGTCCGTAAGTCTCGCAGATCGTCGAATCAAGGTCGATGGTGAATGGCGCGTCGCCGGGTCCGGCCCCCGCCTGCCAGGCCCGGGCCAGCAGCTCGCGGCTCACCCGGTCCAACTGACGGACGTGGCCCCACCGGAAGCTGCGCAGGAAAGTGCCCAAGGTGGAGGGCGCCTTGACTACGCAGCCGAGAGTGCAGGCCGTCCTGCCGGTGCGCAACGCATCGGCGTCGTCGATGCAGTCGCCGCCCGCCAGCGCCGAGGTCACCAGAGTCGAAATCTTATCGCCGGTGTTGGCTCGGCCTGGGGCGCGGCCCAGGTCCAAGTGCCGGTCAACCAGTTGGGGCAGGCCCAGGTGCAAGGCCAACGTGGCGGGAAGGATCAGCCCGGCATTGTTGACCAGGCGATGGTCGTCGAAGGCGATGTGGATGCCGTCGGGGTGGTTGCGTGGTAGCATCTATTGGGTGCTCCTTGTTTCTGGTTGGTTTTCTGTCTCGAAAACCATTATCCCAGATGCACAGGAGCGCTTTCTGGTCTCTTCAGGACCCTGCTACACGCCCTCCTTCGGTGGATTGGGGTTTAACCCGCTGATTGACACTAACCGTATTGTTTGAACCTGTAAATTCATCATAGGTCCAATCTATGGTTTCGGTGTCGTCCAAACCACTTGTTATCTCGACGTGCTGCCAATAATAACCGGTGTGTGCATTGTCTCCTTGTTCGTCGAATATGACGGTATGGTTGAAGCAAACAGTATGACTGGACTCACTTTGAAACTTGTAACGACCAGATTGCAAATCGACCTGAGTGGCTTCAGGGAAGTCGTTGTTTGCCCAGAGGAAGAATCGCTGCTTGTAATTATGGTCTGGGAATCCTCCAGGGTCGTTAGTAAGGGAAATCAGAGTCATTGAAGTTGATGATGGATAATATAGCCAGCCGTTTCCAACCTGGTAACCAATCAAGCTTGCGAAGGCGGCTGACACGCCGAAGGCAATGCCAACGGCTATTGCGAGCCCCAACAGTGCCGACAAGCTAGTACCGGTTCCAGATAGTCTTGTCGATACTGGAAAGTCACTTCCAACTGTGGATTCCAGCTTGCGCGGGAACGACGGGCAGGTGAAACGGGTATCTGGTATAAGGCATATTCAAGTGGAAACGGTACTAGTAGTCCGAAATTTTTGAAATGATGAGTCGCTGAGATTGGCGTGACTGCTCAGGGTCTTTCATTCAATAGTCCCCTCTCCCTCTGGGAGAGGGTTAGGGTGAGGGCGTTCATCCCATCAATCCAATGCTGTTGGACCACTAGTCAGGTCGTGAATTACCGTTTTTATCATTGGCCGTTTCCTTTTAATCTTTTCTAAATCCGAGTTGGAGCGTGCGCTGGTTTCACCAAGATGTCAATGCCTATGTGTAATACGTAAACGGAGGCGCCGCTGCGGCCATCGGCCCCGGAAGTGTTAATAACATGGCCGCCGGGGGCTGTCAACCGAGAATGTCCTTGGTAACTGTTCAGACTAAGGGTTTCCTGATTGTCCCTGCTGACACTTGCCTCTTGCCAATCCCGGTAACGCTGCCCTACCATAATCATCAATCACCCTGAGCCGGCCCCCGCGCCGGAATTGTCGCCCCGGTCGGCCCCGGATTTAATTGCGGCGGAAAGACAAGCGTCCCAAAGTGCGTCAAAACCGGCACAAAGGCGACACACAATGACACAAAAATACGCCAAAACCCGCCGTCAGGGACCCATCTCAGTGCCGCGGCCAAGCGTAAATTACACAAAATGCCACACTTTTTATTTTTTCACGCTTAACACTGCCTCCCGTGGCTCGAATCCCCCAGTCTGAACAGTTACTGTCCTTCCTGTCCCTTCGGTTCGTGCCCCTCACAAGACCCACCGGGCGTTGGCCGCACGGCGGCGAGGGCCTGTATAATCCCACCATCCATTCAATCCTTGAGTTGGGGAACGACGAAACATACATGGCGACGACACACCTGCCCCCACCCGATGCTAACGATGTTGATGACCACATGGCAATGAGCCGCCGGTTCATCGACCACGCCAGGGATGAGCTGAACCGGGGCAACCGGCTCCAGGCGTCGGAGAAGGTTTGGGCCGCCGCCGCCCACGCCCTGAAAGCCATCGGAGTTCAACGGGGCTGGCGTCATCGCTCTCACGGAAACATCTTTGACATTGGGGAACATCTCGGCAAAGAGTTTGACTGTCTCGATGAATTTCAGAGCCATTTGAACACGGCAGACTCAATGCACCAGAACTTCTACGAGAACAACCGGCGGGAAGATGCCATCCGGCTCGCCATCGACGAAGTGGAAAAGTTAGTGGACGATCTGGATATGGTGAGAACGTCACCACCCCGGCCATTCACAGTTGCGAACGATGTGGACAGTGAACGCATTGCCCATCTTCTGGGGTTGCGCGGAAACGAGCGGCCCGCCATTGGCGCCCACTCCAACGTTGGGTTTAGTCAGACCCACCCGGACGCCTGACCGGAAAGGCACTGGAACGATTGGCCCGCAACCCTTACACTTGGGCCATGAAATTCGCCTTTTTTACCCATCTTCCCTGGCCCGAGGGCCGCGAGGCATCCCAGGTTATCGCCGACACCACCGAGCAGGTCCAGTACGCCGAGGAACTGGGTTTCCATAGCGCCTGGCTGGCCGAACACCATTTCACCCGATACTGCATCGGCGCGTCCTCGCTAATCGTCGCTACGCTCCTGGCCGCACGCACTCAGAAGATACGGCTGGGCACCGCGGTGCTGGTCTCCCCGCTGCACAACCCCCTGCGGCTGGCCGAGGATACCGCCACCCTGGACCTGATTAGCGGCGGACGTCTGGACGTGGGCTTTGGCCGCGGCTCCGGCTCGGGCTACGAGTACCGCGGCTACAACATTGACCCCGACGAAAGCCAGCAGCGGTTCCAGGAGTCGGTGCGAATCATCCAGGGTTTGTGGACGACGCCCGACTTCACCATGCAGGGGCAGCACTTCCAGGCCAGCCACGCCAACCTGGTGCCCATGCCGGCCCAGCGGCCCCATCCGCCCATATACTTGGCCGCCACCCGCAATCCCGAAACGCTGGACTTCGTGGTGTCCACCGGCCACAGCCTGTGCATTGCCGTGGTGCAGGACACGAAAGAAGCGCTGGACCTGTGCGACCGCTTTGCCGACAAGTCCGCCGAAGCGGGGTTCAACCTGCCCAAGTCCGAGATTCCCTTCTTCCGCTACTTCTACGTCGCTGAAACTGAGGCGGAGGCCCGCCGCGACACCCAGGACAAGCTCAACTGGGTCATCGACATTATGCAGTGGCGCAACAACATCAGCGAGGGCAGCGAGGTCTACCAGCGCATGGACCAGTGGCGCCGCAACCGCCAGCAGCAGCCCCTGAGCTACGATTACTTGGCGGAAAACCGGGCCATTATCGGCACACCCCAACAGTGCCTGGACAAAATCAACGCCCTGCGCGCCCGGGGCATCGAATACTTCGGCTGCAACTTTGACTTCGGCGGCATGGAGCACGAGAAGGCGCTGCGCTCCATGAAGCTGTTCGCCGGCGAGGTTATGCCCCACCTGCGCTGAGCGAGTCGCCCAAGCCAAGCCGCCATTGCAGCGCTTCCGGCGTTACAATAGCATCGTGAGAACCGGCAACTACGCAAATACCCACAAACAAAAACGCAAGGAGGCAACACCATGACCACGGTAGGCACCGGCAAGTATACATACGAAGTGATAGAGAATTGGGCCAAGCTGCCCGCGGGTGAGACCTTCGCCATGGTCAGCGCCATGGCCGCCGACTCGCAGGACCGGGTCTTCGCATTTCAGCGCAAGGACCCGCCCATCATCATCTTCGACCGGGACGGCAACCTGGTGGACAGTTGGGGCAACGGGGCCTTCGCCTTCGCCCACGGCATCTACATTGAAGACGACACCGTTTACCTGACCGACCGCGACAGCTCGGTATGCTTGGTCTACACCATCGACGGCAAGCCCATTCAGATGCTGGGCCGGCATGGGGTTCACTCGGACACCGGCTGCGAACACCCCGGCGACCTTTGCCCCCGGGCGGCCGGTCCGTTCAACTACCCCAGCGAGCTGATTCCGTCGCCCTCGGGCGACCTGTACGTCTCCGACGGCTACCGCAATGCACGGGTACACCGTTTCAGCGGTGAAGGCGAACTCAAGCAGTCCTGGGGCCAGCCTGGAAAGACCGAGCCTGGCCACTTCCACCTGCCCCACAGCCTGCTGATTCACGACGACGTGCTGTATCTCTGCGACCGGGAAAACCACCGCTTGCAGCTCTTCACCCTGGACGGCGAGTTCATCGCCATCTGGGACGACATCCAGCGCCCCATGGACATATCCGTGGACAGCGAGGGCGTCCTTTACGTCAGCGAGGGCAGCGTCAACGATTCCTCCGCCCGGGTCAGCGTACTGGACACCTCCGGCAACGTGCTGTCCCGATTCAACTGCCGCGGCCCCGGCCACGGCAGTTGGGTGGACTCCCGCGGCGACATCTACGTCGGTCTCAGCGACGGCACCGGCGTGGACAAGTTCGTCCGCCAGAGCTAGAGAGAGCAGAGACATTCTTTCGGCAATCCCGGGATGGGCGGGCGTAAGTCCATCCATCCGGCTTGTCGAAGCCCTTCATCCTGGGCGGTGTCGAGTGATGCACGAAAGAGCCGGGGAGGGGGCCTCCGGGCGTGTACCTTCCGGGCGCATACAGGAGGAAATCATGCTTTCCCAGATGGACAATGTGACCCTGACTCAAACCGGCGCGGGTACGCCTATGGGTGAGACGCTGCGCCGGTACTGGATGCCGGCGGCGCTTTCCACCGAGCTTTCCGGCCCCGATTGCCCGCCCGTCCGGGTGCGGCTCTTGGGCGAAGACCTGATTGCGTTCCGCGACTCCAACGGACGCATCGGGCTGCTGGACGAGTTCTGTCCCCACCGCCGGGCGTCGCTGTTCCTGGGCCGCAACGAAGAGTGCGGGCTGCGGTGCGTCTATCACGGCTGGAAGTTCGACATCGAGGGCAATTGCCTGGACATGATGAACGAACCACCGGACAGCGACTTCAAGGACAAGGTGTTTATCAAGTCCTACCCCACGCTGGAACAGGGCGGGGTGGTCTGGGCCTACTTGGGCGAAACTGGCAAAGCGCCTCCGCCGCCCAACTTCGAGTGGACGCAGCTTGAGCCGTCCCACCGCCACGTTTCCAAGAATATGCAGGAATGCAACTGGCTCCAGGGGTTGGAGGGCGGCATCGACACGGCCCACGCTCCCATTCTGCACCGCACCATCACCACCGGCACCGACAAGGCGGGCATCCGTATTGACTCGGACTTGGTGCGGGGCGGTGCGCCGATGGTGGAGGTGGACGTGACCGACTACGGCTACCGTTACTCCGGCGTCCGCTCCCTGGGTGAGCGGGGCAGCATCGTCCGCGGCTACCACTACGTCATGCCCTTCCACCAACTGCGGCCCAGCCAATCGGCCTTCCGGGGCCGCTCCGCCCACGCCATCATCTCCGGCCACATGTGGGCGCCGATGGACGACCGCAACTGCATGATTTACAACTTCACCTACAGCTACGACGACCACCCCATTACCGAAGATGAGTGGGTCTCAATGGAGGAAGGGTACGGCCGGGGCGCGCAGCACATCCTCCCCGGCTACCGCACCGTGGGCAACCGGGGCAACGACTGGCTCATCGACCGGAACGTCCAGCAGCGGGAAACCTTCACCGGCATCGAGGGCATCAACGCTCAGGACGTGGCGGTGCAGGAAAGCATGGGGGCGATTGTTGACCGCTCGCTGGAAAACCTGTCCCGCAGCGACATGGCCATCGTTCAGGCCCGGCGGCTTCTGCTCCAGGCCACCCGCACCGTGGCCGACGGGGGCGACCCGCCGGGAACGGGGACGAGTTACTACGGCATCCGCGCCATTGAGCGGCTGCTGGAGCCGGGGGTAGCGTGGCGGGACGCTATCCTGGACGATATGTACCCCGCCGGGGGAAACGGGTCTTCCCAGCCGGAGGCCAACGGCGGTTCCGGGCAATTGCCCGCCTTGGGGAAAACGGAGCGGGTGGGGTTTTAACCCACCCACCGGCGCCAGGGCTGAAGACGGGGTCAAAGGCAGGACGGCGGGGAATTTCCCCGCCGTCCTTTTGGCGCTGTCCGATCAGCAGCCTGATGCGGCTTTGAGTCCGTCCTTCACCGTAAGCGTCAGGGCGGTCAGACCGCAGGATTAGGAAACGGCGACCTTGCCGGACTTCTTGTCCATGAAGTCCTTGATGGCGTCGGCGTACTCAGCCCGGGGGAACTGCTCGCCGTTGGGCACCTTCATCCCGTCGGTGAAGATTTCCAGCCGATTGCCGTCGGGGTCGCAGAAGTAGAAGGAGCGGCTGCCGCTGCCTTCCACGTTGCCGCCGGACTCGATGCCGTGGGTCAGCGGCCCGTTGATAATCTCGACGCCGTGGTTGTGGAGGTGGGCCAACGCCCGCATGAACTCGTCCCGGTTCTCAACCTCAAAGGCCACCTGCTGCACCAGGCGGGCGCGGCCGGGAACGTTTTCCGAAACGTCAACGTCAACCGGGGCGGTGGCGATGACGAAGTCGTGGTGGGTCTCTTCAAACCGCAGGAAGGCGGTCTCCGCGCCGTCGGGCCGGCGGCGGCGGGAAGTCACCTTGCAGCCCAGAACCTCGGTGTAAAACCGGAACGACCGCTCGAAGTCGGATACCAGAATGCCCACGTGTCCCACGCGCTTAATCTGAATGCCCATACCAATTTCCTCCTGGCAAAATTTGTTCCAAGTGGTCCAAGAAAGGGTCCAGGATTGAAGCCGATCTGGGTTTCCCACCTTGCTGCGCCTGCCCTCGGCGAGGCTAAGGTTGCGCCTATTATACTACCATCCGGCAAGGCGGCGGCGGCCCGGTTGCCCCGCCGTCAAAACGGGAAGGACGCCATTAAATCCGGTCTTCCATCGAGGCTTTAAGGACTTCCCTAGCGTTTATCACCGGCGCCAAATACTCCGACGCTCTGTGCAGTTCAAACCCCACCACGTCGAACCCGTCATCTTCGCTGCCGAAGTCAATAATCAGAGGAGCGGTTACTTCGTTGGACACCTGTATTTTCCGGTCTGGAACCAGTACGTAGAGAATGTCCATTTCTTCGTCGTATCTGACTTTCAGGCGCTCATCCCCGAAAACTTTTGGCTGCATAACCAATCCTCCTGACACTGTATCGGCATTGTACCAAACTTAGGCTGTCTCCCTTCCCCCGGTTGTTGACACCGCCCATACCGCCCATTACGCTACCGTCAGCAGGCTTGCTGCAACCCAAACTCCCGCGCCAGCGGACATTGAGAGGTGTGCCGATGAAGTACGACAAGGTTATTATCGGGGCCGGCTCGGCCGGGTCCATTCTGGCCACGCGGCTTTCCGAAGACCCCAACCGATCGGTGCTGTTGTTGGAGGCCGGGGCCGACTACCCCAACTTTGACGACCTGCCCGAAGAAGTCAAGTTCGGCTACGCCACCGAAGCCGACGTGATGACCAGCGATCACAACTGGCAGTTCACCGGCAAAGGCACCGAGGAAGCTCCGCCGATGATGGTCCCCCGCGGCAAGGTGACCGGCGGCTCCAGCGCCATCAACGGCCAGGTGTTTCTGCGGGGCGTCCCCGAGGACTATGACACCTGGGCATCCTTCGGCAATGACGAATGGACCTTCCAGAAGCTGCTCCCCTCCTTCCGCAAAATCGAGACCGACCCCGATTTCGGCGGCGACGACTTTCACGGCGGCGACGGGCCGATAGTCATGCACCGCTTCAAGCGGGAGACCTGGCTGCCGGCCCAGGAAGCCTTCCACGCGGCTTGCCTCGACGCCGGCTATCCCGACTGCGAAGACCACAACCACCCCGACTCGTGGGGCGTGGGGCCGACGCCGCTGAACAACCCCGGCGGCATCCGAATGAGCACCGCTCTGGGCTACCTGGACCAGGCCCGCCACCGGCTGAACCTGACCATCCGCCCCAACTGCACCGTCTACCGCCTGATTTTCGACGGCAACCGCGCCACCGGCGTGGAACTGGAGAGCGGAGGCGAGAGGTTCATCGTCGAGGGCGATGAGATTATCCTGTCCGCCGGGGCCATCGGCTCCCCGCAGATTCTGATGCTCTCCGGCGTCGGCCCCGCCGTCCACCTGCGCAGCCTGGGCATCCCGGTGGTGTCCGACAAGCCCGGCGTCGGTCAGAATATGCGCGACCATCCCGGCGTCTGGGCCACCTGGCGCACCAAGGAAGGTTTCGAGCTGGACGGCATGAAGCCCAGGATGCAGCTGACCCTGCGCTACACGGCCGAAGACTCGGACCTGCGCAACGACATGAAGATTTCCATGCAGTCCTTCGCCACCGAGCGGGTCAACCTGGGCGGCAACCGCATGGCGCCTTTGGGCATCCGCATGACCGCCGGCATCTACCTGGCCGTGGGCGCCGGAGAGCTTCGCCTGGCCTCCACCGACCCCACCGACCAGCCGGCGCTGGAATACCATTACCTGGAAGAGGATTTCGACCGCAAGCGGCTGCGGGAATCTGTCCGCATCTGCGTCGGGCTGGGCGAACACGAGGCGTTCAAGGACATCATCGCCGAGCGGGTGGCCCCCACCGACGCCGACCTGGAGTCCGACGAGGCTTTGGACCAGTGGATGATGCGGGAGGTCACGACTTCCCAGCACATATCCTGCACCTGCAAGATGGGTCCGGCGTCCGACCCCATGGCGGTGGTTGACCAGTACGGACGGGTCCACGGGCTGGAAGGGCTGCGGGTGGTGGACGCATCCATCATGCCCGACTGCATCCGCGCCAACACCAACGTCACCACCATGGCCATTGGAGAGCGCGTGTCAGAGTTCATAATCCAGGGGGCGTGACAAGGTGATTATGGGCCACAGTTAAGTCGAACCGGGAAAGGGGAGGTCTTTCGGCCTCCCTTATTGACACAGCTACGAAAAGTAGCGTGCTGGAAGCGTAAAATGAGAGAAGGCGCTACTGGGAAATTATAGCCCAATGACTCTCGCTCCGAGATGCTTTTAAATGCAATTGATCCGGTCACCATGGGCGAAGGTGTTTTCCGATTTCGGCCGTACTATTCACTCTGAGGCTATTGTAGCTTCACCTTTCATTGGAGCCGGGCCTCTGATGAACTTGGCTGCGGTACTCAATCCAGAACGGCCGCCTAGAATTGACTTGATTACCAACTTGGCTGTGGACAGCCTTTTACACGGCACGGTTGATGCCGAAGCAATTGCCGAATTCAGCAGGGTATTGCCTGATGTGACCGTTCGGAATCTTCCCGGACTTCATGCCAAAGTGTACGTTGCTGACGATAACTTGGCTATCCTTACTTCTGGCAATATGACACATTCGTCCCTATGTCGTAACTACGAATACGGAGTACAAATCACCGACCGAGGAATAGTGCGGCAGGTCGCCGCCGATATCCGAGAATATAGCTCCTTGGGTACAGAAGTATCGCTGTCCGAATTGGAAGAGATTGCGGAAATCACGCTGAGGCTCCGGTCAAAATATAATGCGATTTTGCGTTCGGCTAGACAGCAAGCCCAAAGGGAATTGCAGGACGAGTTGCAGGCTACCCAAGACGCCTTGCACAATCTGCGGGCCAAGTCAGGTGAATCGGAAAACTCCATCTTTACCCGGACGATTATGCATATCCTCAAACAGGGAGCGTTATCCACAGCGGAGATGCATCCAATTATTGAAGAAATGCACCCGGATCTTTGCGATAACTCTGTTTTCCGAGTAATCAACGGCGTCCGGCATGGGAGACGTTGGAAACACATGGTCAGGCGATCCCAGCAACACCTCAGGACGCGAGGAATGATAGATTACACTGATGGGAAGTGGCATATAGTTTAAGAGACTACTACGACGCGTGACTTACTTGTATGCACCAATACAGATATCAATGGGTGAATTATGCGGATAAATGGAGACCAAATTGCTAACATCCGTTTGTATAGGCGTATTAACCTGTCCATACTTGGAATAGTAGATAGAGTAAGTAAGCATCATAGCTTGCAACAGCAAGGGGCGGAACGGCTGCCCGTCTTAGCGATGCACGCCGTAATGACCTTGTTGACCCGGGAAGCGGAACGTTACCGGGGTTGGACCCTGTTGCCCTTAGCATATCAGCATACTGACGCAGACCGCCGGGAAGCCTTGGTTGGCGATGTGCATATCAGGAATTCCACAGGATTGTTTTCTGAAGGATACGAAATCAAACACAACACGCCCATAACTTCAGGGCTGATTCAGGCTTCGTCCGAGAAGTTGCAGGCTACGACTATCTCCAGATTTTACATGCTTACAACGTACCAGAAGGAGAATTATTCTGAGTTCGAGCCAGAAATTCGGCACATGGAGATTGCCCATAGGCGCGAGTTAATTTTGGACAGCTTTGACCGTACGCTGACGTATTACTTGAGGCTTCTTAAAGATACGAGTTATTTTGTGGATCGCTACGCCTCCAATCTGGAAACAGACCCCTATGTAACTTTTCAGCTAAAACAAGCTTGGAACGAACTCGTACAAGGGTAAATCCCATGCCCTTACACACCCACATGACCCCCAACGGGAATACGCGCCCCTTGAACCCCTCTCCCAATCTTGACGCAATTCGTTGCTTAAATTACACTGCTTCTGAATTTGGCCGGTAGGCCACAGCCAGGAATAATAGGGACAGCCGCCGCTGGAAATTGGTCGCACAACCCGAGCGTCCGGCGGCGCCTGCCCGTATTGGGGAAGCAGCCGCTCCATGGACCTCAAGCAATACATCCGGGACATCCCGGACTTTCCCATGCCGGGGATTCTCTTCCGGGACATAACCCCCCTGCTGCGTGACCATCAGGCATTCGGGACAGTTGTTGACCGCTTCATCGAACGGTACGAGGACGTGCTCTTCAACACCGTGGTCGGCGTCGAGTCGCGGGGCTTTCTGTTCGGCGCTCCCGTGGCCCACCGCATGAAACGGCCCTTCGTTCCGGTTCGCAAGCAGGGCAAGCTGCCCGCCCGCACCCACTCCGCCGAGTACTCGCTGGAGTACGGCTCAAACATCATGGAAATCCACGCCGGAGACATCGCGCCCGGCGAGCCCGTCTTGATTCTGGACGACCTGCTGGCCACCGGCGGGACCCTGGAAGCCGCTGCCAAGCTGGTGGAAACCTCCGGCGGAGTCGTCGCCGGCATCGGCTTGGTCATCGAGCTGACCGACCTGGGCGGCCGGGAACGGCTTTCCGCCTACGACGTGTTCTCGTTAGTCCAATACTGAATCCCGGCGGCTGGCGCCCGCCAGAACACTCCGGCGTTGACCGAACCGGAGTCAATTGAATCGGCATCAACCAAATCGGACGTTGGCCAAAACGGTCTATTAAAACGAAACAAGGAGCAGCTTATGGCAGACAAAGCTATGGTTGGCAATATGCAATTCACCGCGGTTATCGACATGGTGCCCCCGTCTCGAGAACCGTCGGCCATGTTCCCGGAGGTTCCCGCAGCCGCCTGGGACGCCTACAAGGACACCCTGGAAGACGGGCAGCTGCAACTTTACTACGGTGTGATGGTGCTGGTGGGCGACGGCAAGACCATCCTGGTGGACACCGGCATGGGACCCGGCCCGCATCCCGACCGGGGCAACGTCACCGGCAACCTGTACGAGTTGGTCAGCGACGTGCTGGCGCCCCCGGACAACACCCGCAACACCAACGTTTCGCCCTCGGACCAGGTCAACTACGTGATTCACACCCACCTGCACGCCGACCACGTGGGCTGGAACCTGCGCTACTCCGGCGGAATGCCCGCCCCCAACTTCCGGCGCGCCCGGTACATCATCTCCAAGGACGATTACGACTATTACACTGAGGAGAAGATGCTGGCGCAAAGCCCCCACGTTCAGCGGCAGGTAATCCCCCTGCGCCGCCTGCGCCTCCAGCAAATCGTCGAGGGCGAGCATGAAGTCACCGACGGGATCATGGTGGTGCCGGCCCCCGGCCACACTCCCGGGCATCAGGTCGTGCTGGTCAACTCCGGCGGTCAGAAGGCCATGGTGGCGGGCGACCTGCTGCACAATATCGCACAGGTGTCCGAGCCGGCCTGGTGCGCCGGCGTGGACTGGAACAAGGAAGTTAGCGCCGCCAGCCGCGAAAAGCTGCTGGACCTGGCCGAAAAGGAAGGCTGGATTGTCGCCGCCGGCCACTTCCCTCCCGGCAAGCAGATTGGCAAGGTGGTCCGGGAAGGTAGCAAGCGGCACTGGGAACCCCTGTAACCCCTCGTATATCCGGGTGACACCCGCAAATTTCAGGGGGCAGGCTTATGTCTGCCCCCTGAAATTTGCCGAATTGGACGGCCGCACCGGCTCAGCTGGGCCTCGTCTTTCCTGCGGAGGCAGGAAAGACGGAGAAGGCACCGGATTTACGATAACACCAACACGGCCAGGGATTGTCTTGCCGGCCTGCCCTGCCCACAAAACGGCGGGCATGGGGTATAATCGTTCCGGCGGCTCTGGCCGAAACCGGCAATGCCGCATCGGAAAACGTTATTTCAAGTGGGAAGGACCGGATGAGCAAGTTTTTGGATGTGCTGGAGCGAATCAGGGACGGAGTGACCGCTCCATTGGGGTTCGGCGCGGCCCGGGCCGTAAAGTTGCCCGGCATCGCGTTGGTGGCCCAGGTTTCCTCGGACCACGCGGCCGGGCTTGAGGACGCCGGCGGATCGGCCGACGCGGTGCTGGTGTCCGGGGCCGGCGGGCCGGACGGCCTGAAGGAGTTGGCCGGTTCCCTGTCACTTCCTTGCGGCCCCCGGGTCTCGTCGCTCAGCGAGGATGATGCCCAAGCCTATCAGTCCGGCGGTTCCGATCTGCTGGTGTTCAACCTGGAAGGCACCACCGCATCGGCCCTGGCTTCCGAGGACATCGCCCGCATCCTCTGCGTCAACACCGGGTTGGAAGAGGCGGAGCTGCGCTCGGTGGCCGCGCTTCCGGTGGACGGCCTCCTGATTTCCATGACCGGCGTTTCCGGCCCGTGGACGCTGCAGGACCTGGCTGCCCTGGGCACCGTCAGCCGGCGGGTGGACAAGTACATCCTGCTGGAAGTGTCCCAGGCTCCGGGCAAGAAGGACCTGGAAACGCTGCGGGACGTTGGCGTCAACGCGCTGGTGGTGGACGCTGCCGCCCTCGGCGCCGACGGGTTGGGCGAGTTGAAGACTGCGCTGCTGGATATGCCCCGTCCTTCCTCCCGCAACCGCTCCCGCAGCCGTCCGATTCTGCCCGGCTCGGGCTACGTTGCTCCGGTGGCTCCCGAACCGGACGAAGATGACGATGACGACGACGAGTAGTAATGTCACCCGCGCCGGTTGTCCGGTCTGACCGTTCGCTTCCGGGACCCGGCGGTTCCCGCTAGGCCATGCTGTTCGGCGCTTACGACCTGCTGCTCAGCGACCCGGCGTCCTTCGTGCGCCTCACCGCCCTGGTGTGTTTTGCGCTGCTGGTCGCCGTCACCATCCACGAGTTCAGCCACGCCCTGATTGCCACCGGCCTGGGCGACGGGACGGCCCGGCGGCTGGGACGCCTGTCCCTGAATCCCATACGGCACCTGGACGCGGGCGGTACGCTGATGCTGCTGGTGGTGGGATTCGGCTGGGGCAAGCCCGTGCCGGTGGACCATCACCGCCTGTCCTGCGGCCGGTTCGGCATGACGCTGGTTGCGCTGGCGGGTCCCCTGTCCAACTTGGTGGTGGCCTTTCTGGTGGCCATCCCCATCAAGGTGGGCCTGCTGGGTGTGAGCGCGCTGTCGCTGGGACGCTCCAACCTGGTGATGACCGGCGGCCTGCGGGAAGGGTTGACCGACATTGCCATGATGGTGATTCTGTTCAACCTGCTGCTGGGCGTGTTCAACCTGATTCCCGTGTTTCCGCTGGACGGCTCCCGGGTGGTCGGAGGCTTGATTCCGGCGCGGTGGACTGATAAATACGCCCACGTGGAGCGGTGGGGGCCGATTGTCCTCATCGGGGTGGTCATGGCGGACATCGTGTTCCGCTTTGGCATCCTCTGGAGAGTCATCGGCCCGCCGGTAATGGCATTGATGAGCGCCGCGACCGGGTACTGACCCGACATGCCCGGCCTCGTCTTTCCTGCGGAGGCAGGAATCTACGGACGGTTTGGCGAGGAAGCAAATACGAAGGGCAACACAACAACGAACGGGGAAACCCAACCCCGTCCATCCCGAGGTCCGTTCCACCCGGTTAGTCCTGAGCGCCTCGAAGGACTTCCTCATTCTCTCAACTACCCGAAGGGCCGAACCGCTCGGTGCGGACCCGCTCCGGAGGCGCGCCCGACGCCACCAGCGCATCTGCCGCCGCCTCGACGAAGGGAGTGGGGCCGCAGACGTAGCTGATGGGCGCTGCCGGGAGCATTGCCAGCAGGTCTTCGATCATCGGGCGGTCAACCCGCCGCGAGTACCCGTCCCAGCCCGGCGGCGGCTGCCGGGTAAAGGTGTAGAGCGCCGACAGGGTGGAGTCTTCAGCGGCGGCGGTCAGGTCATCCCGGTAGATGATGTCCTGCGGCGACCGGGCCGAGTAGAGCAGCGCCGCTTCAACCAGGGGAGCCGACGCCAGCTTGTGCCGGATCATGGACATCAGCGGAACGATCCCGGAGCCGCCGACCAGCAGCAGCAGCGGCCCGCCTTCGTCGCCGCTCCAGGTAAACGGGCCGCCGATGGGTCCGCGCAGTTCAATGGAGTCGCCCGGCTCCACCACCTGGTGGAAGTAGGGGGAGACCTCGCCGTCAGGAATCTCCTCGATGGTCAGGTCTATTGAACCGCCGGACTCCGGGGAACCGGCATAATCCGGCGCGGAGGCGATGGAGTAGCTGCGCTGGGCCTGGTAGCCGTCGGGAGCGGTCAGCCGGACATCGTAGTGCTGCCCGGCCCGGAATGGACGCCACCGGGGCAGCGCAATTGTGAAAGTCCTGGCCCGGTAGGTCTCAACGGTGATGCCGGTTACCACCCCGGTCTGCCAGGTCAACGGCCCCGGGTGTCCGGCGGGTGTCCCGGCGGTCATGGCAGTCGGCGGCGGGGTTGTGGACCTAGAACCGGCGGCGCTGGGCTAGTCGCCCAACAGCATTGAATTGATGGGATGAACGCTCTCACCCTAACCCTCTCCCTCTGGGAGAGGGAACTATTGAATGAAAGACCCTGGGCAGTTACGCCAATCTCAGCAACTCCTCATTTCAAAGATTTCGGACTACTAGTCGCCCCAGTACCGTTGTTCCTTCCAGGGGTCGCCGTACATGTGGTATCCGGCGTCCTCCCAGAAACCGGGACGGTCCTGCGGCATGAAATGGAGTCCCCGCACCCACTTGGCCGACTTCCAGAAGTACAGGTGAGGCACCAGCAGGCGGGCCGGGCCGCCGTGGTTCGGCGCGATGGGAGCGCCGTCGTACTCCAGGGCCACCATGCCCCGTCCCTCCACCAGGTCCGCCGTCGGGACGTTGGTGGTGTAACCGCCGTCGCAGAAGGCCATCACGTAGGGGTCGGGCGTGGCGATTCCGGCGGCGTCCAGCAGGGTATTGAAGGATATGCCCTTCCAGGTGGTGTCCAGCTTGCTCCACTTGGTGACGCAGTGAATGTCAACCAGAATCTCGGTCTGGGGCAGCGCGATGAACTCGTCCCAAGACCACTGGGCAATCATCTCCGCGGCGCCGTCAACGAGGCTGAAGGTCCAGGTATCCAGGGGAGTGCGCGGCGTCGGCCCGGCGGACAGCACCGGAAACCCGTTTTCCAGGTATTGCCCGGGCGGGATGGGCCGGGGAGGTTGGGGACGCCGTCGGCCAAAGAACCCTCGTGATACCATTGGAGCCTCCGTTGCTTGTTTCCGTCTTATTCAGCGGTTTTCTGAGCGTTTGTTGCCGGGACTTATTTTAACAGATTCGGTTCAGGAGAACCGCCACAGGGACAGGGCCGTGCCGCCGAAGACCCATTCCAGGTCCTCCCGGCTGCAAAAGTGCATCTGTTCCATGGTGAACCGCAGGGCGTTCCGGTAGCCCTCCCGCAGGACCACCCGGGGGTAGTCGCTGCCCCACATCATGCGGCGTGGGCCGAAGGCGTCGTAGGCCATTTGCAGGTAGGGCGGGACTTCCCGGAAGGGGAAGGGAGGGTCACAGAACTCGCCCATGCCGTGCAGCTTGACGCAGGTGTTGGGGAACCGGGCCAGTTCCAGCGCCTGTCGGTACTGGTCGTCGGAGGGACGCGCGTCCTGGTAGGGGCTCACCGCGTAGAAACCCATGCCGGCCAAGTGCTCGATGACGAATTTCAGATCGGGCAGCCCCTCCACGATGCCGGCGAACTCCGGGTCCAGGAACCCTTCGACCGGGCCTCCGACGCTGACGCTCATCCCCAACTCCGCAGCCTTCTTCCAGATAGCCAGCGGGTCATCCCCCGGAGATCGGTTGAAGTTGCGGAGCCGCACCGATTCTGCGCCTTCGTTACGCCACCGCTCCAGGTCGTCCAGGGCCGATGGGCTTTCTACGTCCACCCGGCAGACCACGGCCAGCCTTCGGGGGAAGCGGCGCATACACTCGATAACGTAGCTGTTGTCGGTGGTGCCGGACGACTGCACCAGGACGGCGTGCTGCACGTCGTTGTACTGCATTTGGGTCAGCAGCATCTCCGCCGGCTCGTAGGTTTCCAGGGAGATGTGAACGTGGGTATCGACGACAATCATTGCAGCCTCCAGGCCTGTTCACCCGTGGGCGGGTTAATCGGGCAGGATTATGAGGAATGGTTGGTCCTGGAATGCCGGGGCGGGATAACGCCGCCCGGTATTATACCCCAACGGGACAAACCGGAGACTATGCGCCCGGCGCCCCGTGGCTATTCAACGGCCGTAGACGGTTCGATGATGGGGCCTGAAATATGCGACAAAAGGCGACATTTCGTGACATTTGAGCGTGGAACCCCAGGGGTTTTTGTCGCCTTTTGTCCGGTCAATGTCCGGTTTTGTCGCGGGAATGTCATGGTTTGTCCTGGTTTTGCCGCCTTTTGCCGCAGGGAATTTTGAGCGCCCGGCCTTGCCGGTGGAGGGGTTGGTATGGCTGTAACGGGTCATACGCGTCCATTGTCCATTGCGGTGCAGCGGTGGCAGGCCGAGATTCACCGGCTGGTATTAACGTTAAACGGGCTTGAGGGCGGGTGTCAACGGGGCGCTGTCATGCGATAGGGCGTGGGCAAAGTCTCGGGGTCAACCCGACAAGCATCGTCTTTCCCGCGAAAGCGGGAATTCAGGGATGTTGATGGAAAGGAATGTGCCCGAACATCGGCGTTTCTGGATTCCTGCCTGCGCAGGAAAGACGATGTGTGCGGGGTTCGCCCTCACCCCCGGCCCCTCTCCCGCGGGGAGAGGGGAGAATTAAATTGCCCCTTCCGGTACAGCGGGGTTGTCGAACAACCGGCCTGCCGGTTGAAGTAGCGACTAGCCGCTTACCGGGTCACGCAGCAAGTAGCGGCCGGTGGCGCTCGAAACCAGAACGAATAGAACGTTGATGATGGCCATCACGAGGGAATGCGTGCCGGAATTCAGATACACCAGGATGGGAAAACCTGAGGCGAGGAATACCGAAAGCGAAAGCCAAGTGAACCCTGCAATGTTTACTAAACGAGGTGTAAAAAGCCAGATTGGTTTTCAAGTTCTCCAAGGACATAAGCCTGTTAGATTCGGCATGGTTCAACCTGCGACTACGACCAAGATTGATGATAGGAGCAACAACTATCGCAACAATGAATAGGCAATAGAGCAAGAGCCAAAGAGGGCCGCAGAAGGCGGCATAGCCGTTTCCCGGGCATAGTAAAGAAATTCCCCCGAATACACCCACGCCGGGGAAGGCAAACACAACAATTAACAAGTCTATGGACACGAGCAACGCCATCACAAGGAAGAACACCCCAAGCAATCGCCGCACGTTCACTCTTTGCAATACATCCGTTCCTAGAGAAAATTGCGAAACTACCCAGCTGAGCTTGCGACTGCTAATTCGGGACGAATACCGTTAAAGTATTTGCCGAATCCCCCCACCCTGAATGGCCGACGAATCCTATTCACGCTATTATTCTGCTGGCCCTTCGGCAACTAAAGAGTTTCGCAATTTTCTCTTCCTAATGCGCCCTTTCGTTTTGCTATTAGGCTGGACTTACGCTCTGGGACGACTGGACTGCCTTCGGTTGATTGTAGCGCTGACCGTCGGCCACAGGGTAATTTCACCCAAAAGAACCTCTGAACAAGTCCTGGCATGGTTTGATTTCCAACGTGACTATGGCGCCAACCACGGACTCATTCAGAGGTTCCTTAACTATTATCCGAAGCCGGGGAATCCGGCAACTTTGGATAATCGGGAGGACTCGCCGGCGGGACTAGCGGTCGTTGCGCTGACGGTTGGCGCTGCCGCCCAGGAACCGGCGCTCCTGGAAGCCGCCGCCCTGCCGGGGGCCGCCCTGACCGCCCTGACCTTGCCGGTTGCTCTGTCCCTGCCGGGGCCCGCCGGGGCCGCCGCCCTGTCTGGGGCCGCCGGGACCTCCGGGACCGGGGCCCCGGTTGCCGCCGCCACCGCCGCCCGGACGGGGACCACCACTGCCACCGGGCCGGGGACCGCCGGGGCCACCGGGCCGGGGACCGCCGGGGCCGCCGCGCCGGTCACCGCCGGGGCCCGGCCGAGGGGCCGCCGGACGGGGGGCTGCCGGACGGGGGGCTGCCGGACGGGGGGCTGCCGGACGGGGCTGCGCGGGCTGGCCTTCGTCGCCGAACAAGGCCCGGCGGGAAAGGTTCAGCCGCCCCAGGTTGTCAATCTCCTGAATCATCACCGTGATTTCCTGACCAATGTCGATGTCGGTCTCGACCTCGCCCATCTCCTCGCTGCGGAGCAGTCCGTCCTTGCCGGGGAGAAGCTCGACGAAGGCCCCGAAGTTGGTCAGGCGGCTGACCTTGCCGGTGAGGATGTCGCCCACCACCAGCTCGCGGGTCAGGCCCTCTACCCTGCTGCGGGCCAGGTCCAGCATAGCCTGATCGGAGGAACCGATGGTCACGCCGCCCTCGTCGGAAACGTCAATGGAGCAGCCGGTTTCCTCAATGATTCCCCGGATTACCCGTCCGCCCGGCCCAATCACGGCGCCAATCTTTTCCACCGGAATCTGAACGCGAATCATCTTGGGAGCGTAGGGACTCATCTGCGTCTTGGGCTGGGACAGGGCTTCGTTCATCTTGTCCAAAATGTGGAGACGGCCCAGCCTGGCCTGCTCCAGCGCCTCTTGCAGGATGGCCTCGGTCAGCCCCTTGATTTTCACGTCCATTTGCAGGGCGTTGACGCCCTTGGCGGTGCCGGCCACCTTGAAGTCCATGTCGCCCAGGAAGTCCTCAATGCCCTGAATGTCGCTGAGAACGGCGTGGGAGCCGCCGGGCTCGGTTATCAGCCCCATTGCAATGCCGGCCACCGGAGCGGTAATGGGAACGCCGGCGTCCATGAGGGCCAGGGAACTGCCGCAGACGCTGCCCATTGAAGTGCTTCCGTTGGAGCTAAGCACCTCGGAGACGACGCGGATGGCGTAGGGGAAGTCTTCTTCCGAGGGCAGGACGGTCATCAGGGCGCGCTCGGCCAGGGCGCCGTGGCCGATTTCCCGCCGTCCCGGGGAACCAACCCGGCGGGCTTCGCCGGTGGAGTAGGGAGGGAAATTGTAGTGGTGCATGTACCGCTTGGTGCCGTCGGGACCCACGGTGTCCAGGGTCTGCTTCATGCTCATGGATCCCAGGGTGGCAATGGACAGCACCTGGGTCTGCCCGCGGGTGAACAGACCGGAGCCGTGGGTGCGGGGCAGCACGCCGGTCTCGGAGGTTATGGGCCGAATTTCGGCCAGCCCCCGGCCGTCGGGCCGGATGTTCTGCTCCAGGATGCGCCGCCGGACCTCGGACTTGACCACTGCGTTGAACCCGCCGGCGACGGCGGAGGATGAGTATTGCTCGGACAACTCCTCGGCAATGGCCGATTCCAGGTTGTCCAGCGCCTCGACCCGCTCGGCCTTCATGGCGTTCTGTTCCAGCACCGTGGTCAGCCGCCCGTTGAGGCTCTGGTGGATGCGCTCTTCAAGCTGCCTGGCCTCGGTCTGGTCTACCGTAATCTCCAGCTTGGGCTTGCCGGCCCGGCTCATCAGGTTCTCAATCATGTCAATAACGACCTGGTTGGCTTCGTGGGCCCGGCGGATGCCTTCGATGATGACCTCTTCGGACACCTCGTCGGAGCCGGACTCGACCATGATGATGGCGTCCCGGTTGCTGCTGACCACCAGGTTTAGCTGGCTCTCGGCGATTTCTTCGTAGGTGGGATGAATGATGTACTGGTTGTCCCGGGCCCGGTAGGCTACCCGGCAGGCGCCGATGGGTCCGTCGAAGGGTATCTGGGAGATGGACAACGCCGCCGATGCGCCAATCATGGCCAGGACTTCAGGGGGGTTCTTCTGGTCGGCGGAGAGGATGGTGAGAATGACCTGGATTTCGTTGCGGATGGTCTTGGGGAAGAGAGGGCGGATGGAGCGGTCGGTGATGCGCGCGGAAATAATTGCTTCCTGGCCCGGCCGTCCCTCCCGTCGGAAGAAGCTGCCGGGAATCTTGCCGGCGGAATAAAGGCGTTCTTCGTACTCCACCGTCAGGGGCAGGAAGTCGATTTCGGGACGGGGCCGGTCGGACATGACGGCGGTGGCCAGGACAATGGTCTCGCCGTAGCGGAGAGTGATGGAGCCGTGGGCCTGAAAGGCCAGCTTGCCCGTTTCCAAGGACAAGTTTTCATGGCCCAACACACGTTCAACGACGGTAGGCATGGTCATAGTAGACATAATGAAGGTTTTTGACCTCGCGTTAAGTTAGAGGAACGGTCAAACCGGACAAAGCCAGACCAATGACGCAACGCCCGGGGAAGGCGCTGACGACCGGGGAACTAATGCAGAAGCTACCGCCGCAGACCCAATCGGGTGATCAGGGTCTGGTAACGGTTCACGTCTTCGTTGCTGAGGTAGTTAAGCAGCCGGCGCCGCTTGGACACCATACCTACCAGCCCATGACGGGAGTGTACGTCCTTCTTGTGGGTGCGAAGGTGGTCGGTGACCTGCTTGATTCTCTCGGTGAGAACGGCCACCTGAATTTCGGTGGAGCCGGTGTCGGTCTCGTGGATTTTGTACTCTTCGGTAAGCCGCTGCTTGATGTCCTGGTCTAGCATTAGTTAAGCGTAACCTTTATTCTTTCCCTCTTCGTATTCGTGCCTAGTTTACCACAGCCCCGGCGGCGGGTGCAATGAAAATTGGCCGTTTTAGGATGCTTTCATTCTCGAAAGAACGCCCTCACCCCCCCGGCCCCTCTCCCGCGGGGAGCTGACAGGGGTATGTATAGGGTTTCATGTAGGGGCATGGCGGGTGACCTCCAGGTCGGACTTGGGTTCAGGCCAGGGTTCGGGCAGCAGCCATACCCGGCTCCAGAACCGGCCCCGGTGCAGCAACCACCTCAGCCAGGCAATGCCGTAACGGATTACGCTGACGGTCCGTCCCGGCTTCTCCCGGCTACTGCGGTGAGTGGGCGCCAGCGCCCTGGGCGGCGCTCGCAAGCTGCCGGGGGCCAGCCTCCGGTCATAGGCGTCTTCCACCCTGGTCCCGTAGGCCAGGGTCAGCAGCGTCGCCACCGACAACACGAACCAATGCCGCGAAATCCGCGCCGGGTCAGTCCTGCGGGTCTTTTGCCATTGCCAACCCAAGCTCTTGACCGCCTTAAACCCCAACTCGATCCAGAAGCGGAGCGCGTACCAACTCACCCCAACTTCGTCCGGCGGAAGGTCGGTCAGGATGATCCACGGCTCCTCCTGTTCAACGTACCAGACCGCCAGCAGGGTGCAACGGCGTTTTACTGTTGCCTTGCTGAACGCCGTCCCGCTCCCGATCCACGCGGTATCCGGACGGGGAACGAAGGCGCGCGCGGGCAGCCGCCGACCGCCCTCAGCGCAGAAAGTGACGTTTTTCGGATACCTCATGTAGGGATGCCAGCCCTGAGCGAGTATCTGTTTCCACAATTTCGGACTGGCCAGGCCCCGGTCGCACAGCACAATCACGGTCATGTCTTCTGGGACCGCCGGGGCCAGCGCCTGCAACAGTTCCACTATCGGGTCCATCCAGGCCCCAGGTTTGTTGGCGTGCAGGATGCGCCAGGCCACGGGAATCGCGCAACCCCGGTAGACCACGCTGATGACGATGGCGGTGGTGTCGTCCCCTTTCAACGTCGGGTCAACCGCCAAGGCCAGCCGGTCAGAACACCACCACGCAAGGACCCACCTGAGCAACGGCGCGAAGCAGAGACTCACATCCAGTTCGGTCTGGCAGGGACGCGCCCGGTCGCCGCCGTCGTAGAGCCATTCCCGAAGGCGCTGCCGCAGATTGTCCCAGTTTCCCTTGGTGGAGAGAGCGGCGGCGACGGCATTCTGGCAGGCGCTCCCGGCCAGGATAGTCCCGCACACCCACAAGACCAGCCCGGCCAATTGTGACCGGCTGAGGTGAGGCAAATGCGTTTCAATGACCTGCTGCATCTGGCAGCATTCCTTGGGAAGGCGCATGGGAAACCTCCGGCATCCGGTTTCGTCATTGCAACCAAGATGCCGGATTCCCGTGCGCTTTCCAAGCCCTCAGACCAATTTCAGTCCATACATACCCCTGTCAGCCCGCGGGGAGAGGGGAGAATCGAAATGCCGTGGGCCGGTCCAGAGATTCCGTTGACACTGATGTCAAGACGATGTAACCTCCGAACATATTAGGGAACTTCTGAACAAGTCAGGAACGACGGCGATCCTCTGTTGGAATTGTGCTTGGCTGAGGCGTGGCATGGAACAATCCAACAACTTATTCAGAGGTTTCATAGCGGTTCTGCCTGTCAATTCGTCATCTAAAGGGATTGCATGACGACTCGCCCCAGCCCATTCCTTCATGTCCGTATAAACCCCACCGAACAAGCCAGAATGCTGATGGAGGTACAGGGCATAGACCTCAATGAGGCCATCCATGTCGTCAGGCATTTTCAGGAGTCCTAGCCGGGCAACAAACCCGGACGGCTGTGGTGTCGAGGGAACACGCCCCGTGGGATGCCACTCAAAGTTTTGGTCTCGCCAATTGTTGCCGAATCAGCGGTTATTATAGCCGCATACAAAATCATGTGAAGGAGGAAGGAGGCCAAGTTGGAGATTCAACACTTCGTGGAAGAAGATGCCCTTTTCATTGGATTGAAGGATGGCCAATCCTCGTCCACCAAGGAACTGGAAGAGAATCGGTATGTCGGGTTCGACGATGAGGGCGCCCTTGTGTGGGTTTCGCTCCTCAACGTGTCGGAAGGCGTGGACTTAGACATGATGGAAGGTAAGGACTTGGAAGAAGCCAGCCAGTTCATTGAGGCGCATAATCTGAGGATTTTCGCATAACAATTTCTCCCCCTCTATTTCAACAAAGGGGAAAAGGAATCGCGCCGGCAGAAAGGGCTGGGAGTTGCACCCCGGCCCTTTCTGCCGGTGTAGACGCAACAGGAGGTCAACCATGCCCAACATTACGCTGGAAGAAGCGGAACGGGTGCTTCAGGCGGCCAGGGCCAAGGCGGTGGAGATGGCGGTCAAGCTCAGCATATCGGTGGTGGACGCCCGCGGCGACCTGATTTGCATGGCCCGCATGGACGGCGCCCCGTGGCGCACTCCCTACGTTTCCCGGGGCAAGGCCCGGGCCGCGGCCTGCTTTGGCCTTCCCAGCAACGACCTGACCGACCGGGCTCTGACGCCGGTGATGCGGGCCGTGATGGAAGTGGAGAAGGGGGAGTTTGTCCCCGGCCAGGGCGCGCTGCCCATCTTCAAGGACGGCGAGCTGATTGGAGCCTGCGGCGGCAGCGGCGGCACGGCCCAAGAGGATGAGGACGCGGCCCGCGCGGGCATCGCGGCGCTCTAGCCGCCAACCGTTGGCGTCCATTAAGGCAGCTAAGTCAGCCGCCCGTGAAACAGGAAGGCAACCCGCAATCGGGTTGCCTTCCTGTTTGACGACGATTGACGCTCAATGTGAGTTCCAGGCTCCGGGAGCGTCTGCTGCCGGGGCCTAGTGGTCGGTGGAACTGACCTCGAAGTGCTTGACCCAGTATTCGCCCCGGTAGAGATGCTCCACCTCGCGGGCCACGTTCTGCCGGAACTCGCCGGTCTCGTAGGTGTGCATATTCTCCATGGTGTCCCAGATGCTGACGCTGATGCCCTCGTCCGTGTCTTCGGTGCTGCGCAGCAACTGCCGTTCTTGCAGCCCCTCTACGTCGGTATGGGTGGCCAGCCGCTCGTGGTAGTGCCGCTCGTACTCTTCCCAGGAACCGGGGCGCAGCTTGCCCCATACCATTCTGATATACATTTCCGAATACCTCCGCCGATTAAGTCTCTCTCAAGTTTTGTATTGCTTGGGGTTGCCATGCTAACGATTTACGCTGCACAGGTCAACGCAGGAACGGTGCGGCTAACGACCGGAATGGCCTGCCGGGATCGTCCGAGTCAGGCCAGGACGTTGTAGCGGTAGCTGGAAGTCAACAAGTCTCCTTCGTCAAAGCGGCTGAAGCGCAGCGGGGTCAGGTCCACGGCGCGGCCTTCTCCGTGAACGATTAGTTCGGACATAACCTGCCCGATGGCCGGAGACAGCTTGAACCCGTGGCCGCTGAAACCAATGGCGCAGTACAGCCCCTCGATGCCCGGCACCCGGTCCATGATGGGGTGCCAGTCGGGCGTGATGGTAAACAGCCCGGACCACCCTCCCCGGAAGTAGGACTCGGCCATGGCCGGCATTCTCTCTACTACGCCCTCCATTACCTCGGCGGCCTGGTCCAGGTCAACGCCCTGGTTGTAGGAATCGACCTCGGCCGGGTCTTCGCCAAACCCCACCAGGGTCATGGATGCGCCGTCGGGACGGAAGGAACAGGAATGGGCAATGTCGCCGACAATGGGATGGTCGGGGACCTGGTCCACTGGGCGTATGATGGACGCCACCTGGTGCCGGACGGTTGACAGCGGGACGTCGACGCCGATGGCCGACATCAACGACCTGGACCACGGCCCGGCGGCGATCACGGCCACCGGGGTCTCAACCCGTCCCTGATCAGTTGTCACGGCCCGCACCCGGCCTCCGGCAACCTCGACTCCGGTGGCGGCGGTGCGCAGCGCAATCTCGGCCCCCGACTCCCGGGCCCGGGCGGCGTAGGAAGTGGTCACCTGGTGCGAATCGGCGTAGCCGGACCGGGGTTCCCAGGCCAGGCCCTCGCCGGGAGATGTCCGCAGCATGGGCGCCATATCCCGCACCTCGTCGGCAGTCACCAGCCCGGTGTCGATGCCAAGCTCCTGCTGCATGGCGATGTTCTTGTGCAGGCCGTCCACATCCTGGGGAGATACCGCGACCAGATAACCGGTGCGGACGAAACCGGACTGTCCCCCGACGATTTCGCCGAAATTGGAGAAGACCTCCAGGCTTTGCCAGGCCATCGACGCCGTGATGGGGTTGGAGTAGTGCATCCGGCAGATGGTTTGGGAGCGTCCGGTGGAGCCGGAGCCAAGCACGTCTTGTTCCAACAGCAGGGCATTGGTAACGCCTTGTTGGGTCAGGTTGTATAGAATGCTGCAACCCATGACTCCGCCGCCAACAACGACGGCATCGGCGGTTTGTCTCATAAGACCCCTTCAGCAGACCCTTTCAGTAGATGTGGAGTAGTGACGGAATGCCAGGCCGGGTATGCCCGGCCAATTGTACGCAAAAAGGCCGGGAAACGAAAACCCCCGGCATGGCGCCGGGGGCCGCTTGTTCCACGCGCTAACGAAGACTCCGATGATGCAGGGCCAACGAACTTAAAAAGCCCGTTTGAAAGACCCGGCAACCGGGGAATGTCCGTTGGTTGGCCTGGCCAACGCAGGGGTTAATCCGCGCTGACGGGGCTGCCCCGGACCCCGGGCAGCTTAGCGCCTCATGGAGTTGAAGCAGTCGCTGCAATAGACCGGGCGGTCTCCACGGGGGCGGAAGGGCACCGTGGTGTCCACGCCGCACTGGGCGCAAACGGCCGGGTGCATTTCCCGCGGCCCGCCGCCGAATCCGCCGCGCTGTTGGTCCCGGCGGGAGTTCCGGCAGTCCTGGCACCGCCGGGGTTCGTTGGTATAGCCGCGGGAGGAGAAGAATTCCTGTTCACCAACCGTAAACAAGAACTGGTTTCCACACTCTGAGCAAATGAGGGGTTTATCTTGAAGCGCCAACTGACGACCTCCATACATTTAGTTTGGCTCAGTTCAGGTCATCCAGCGCTAAATTCTAAAGAGAACGGTGGCGAACCGGGAGGCCTTCATCTGTAGCTTGGCTTAGTATAACCTATTTTGGCCCCCGCAAGTAAACCCCTGCCGCCAAAGTCGATATTCCGGCGTTAGTTAATTGGGGCATCCGTCCCATTCCCCTGCCTTCCAATCGCCGCCGCAAGGCAACCCCCCGGCCGCGTTGAAGCTGCCGGGGGGCAAGGAAGTCGTTTGAGTCCCTTGGTAAGAACGGATATTGAAGTGACTCGGCGGCACCCGCCGGTCCGGCCCACATCCGGACGGGACCTACATAATGGTCCAGGACGGTTGTTCCTTGACCGCGGACTCCAGGGTTTCCTGCAATTCGGCCCGGACCCGGGGCGCAACGTAGAACACCGGCATGAGCAGGTTATCATCGTCGGCGATTACCCCTTCGTCAACAGCCCGGCGGGTCAGGGAACTGCCGGGCAGCAGCCGGTTGCCGATGCGGAGCGTCGCCATGGCTTGACGATCCGGGCCCACCGACGTGGACAGGAAGGCCAGCTTGGTCCGCACCGTGTCGCTGGTCTCGCCCGGTTCCCCGAAGCCCTGGGTTATGGCGTAAGCCAGACCTTCCTCGTGACAAAGGTCGGAAAGCCGCTGGAGTTCGGACAATTCGGTGGCTAGTTGGACCCTTTCCTCGTTGCCGTCGGCCAGGCCGGAATGTTCGGGCACGGCCGCGCCGCCGAGCAGCACCATCTGGCAGCCGGCCTTCACCATCAGCGAAAGCTGCTCCCGGTCCATTCCCTCCGGTCTGATGTTGGTGTTCCACCGGACGGAAACTCTCTCATCAATGAGGGTCTGGCAAAGTTCTTTGGCGTATTCCACGGGGCGGTTGAACTGCTGGTCTATGAAGAAGAACTCGTTGAGATTGTAGGACTGCTGGAGCCGCTTTACCTCGTCCACCACCTCACGCACCGGGCGGACGATGCGCCATTCCTCTTCCGGGTTGGGGCTGGGCACGGTGGAAGAGTACCAGCCCAGCTTGGTGATGACGCCCACGCCGAACCCGGCTTGACGGTACTGCTCCAAGTCCAGGTCATCCAGCCGGGGCGGGCGGGTCAACCCGGACGAAGCCCGCTGGGGCGCCGAGACAATCTCGCTGTCCCGCCGGAAGATAACCCCGGAGAGGTGTTGATAGTCGCGGGACTCTTCCAGAAGCTCGGCCAGGTCGGCAAAGGTCTCGGCGGCGTCTCCGGCCAGGCCCACATCCGGTTCAAGGAACCGGAAACACTCCTGGGGCAGGGTGCTGAAGGCGGGGCCGCCGCAGGCGACAACCGCATCGCTGCAGCTGCGGATGCGCTGGATAACGTCTCTGGTGATGGGCAGCGCCGATTGGGGGTTGACGTAGCTTCCGTTGTCCAGGTTGCGGATGGAGATTCCGACCAGGTCCGGCTGAAATTCGCGGACCACCCGCTCGGTTTCGTCCAGATAGTCAGAGGAGAACATGAGGTCCAGCACACGGAGGGAGTGCCGGTCGGGGTCAATGTACGCCGCCACGTAGGCCAGTCCGATGGGCAGGGGCCGCACCTCTGCCTTGCTCATCCATCTATTATGGCGGTTCGTGGCCACCAGCATAATCCGCATCCGGGTCACCTCCTGATAGAGCGTCCTGCGCCCCGGCAAATTATTCAACTGTTATGTGCCCCGCGCCTTATGCACGGCGCCAAGCATCCCCAATATAGCATAACGATGCACTACGGTATAGGAAATGGCCGGGAAATGAGGTATTCCCTAACCTGGGTCTGCGTTACCGTTAATCCGGCGCCTATTTGTCATGTCTATGGAAATGGATCTTGGAATGTTACCCGTCCTTCCTGCGCAGGCAGGAGTCCAGAGCATCCAGGGGTAGGCCAACGTTCCCTTGGCACAACACCGTGGATTCCTGCCTGCGCAGGAAAGACGGGGCCCTGTCCGCTGAAACCAGCGGCTTTGCAATTGTCCTGTCGGGCGCGGGCGTCAGGGTCTCTTCATTCTCCCCTCTCCCTTGGGGAGAGGGGCCGGGGGTGAGGGCGGCCCCCTCCCGGCGTCGCCAACGCGCGTTGAGAATGCCCAAAAGCCGTGGGCGTTGCGCCGCTGCAACGGCGGGGCTATATTTAGCCCGCCGACAACCGGCGGAGGTGCGCTATGAAATTCGGGTTTTATCTGCCAAATCACGGGCCGGCGGCCCGGCCGGAGCCTCTGGCGGCCATTGCCAGAAAGGGCGACGAGCTGGGCTTCTATTGTATGGTGGCCGGCGACCATATCCTGGTGCCGGACAGCATCGAGTCTCCCTATCCATACACGGTCAGCGGCGAGTTTCCCGGCGGCGACGGCGGGGAATACTTCGAGCAGCTTACCCTGCTGAGCTATCTGGCCGGAGTCACCAGCCAAATCCGTCTCGTCCCCAGCGTGATGATTGTTCCCCACCGGCCGCCGCTGCTGACGGCCAAAATCCTGGCCACGCTGGACGTGCTTTCCCAGGGACGGTTGACCCTGGGCGTCGGCGTGGGCTGGATGGAAGAGGAGTTTCAGGCCCTGGGAGCGCCACCCTTCGCCCACCGGGGGGCCGTTACCAACGAGTATCTGCAAGCCTTCAAGGAGCTTTGGACCAGCGAAAACCCGAGTTTTGAAGGAGAGTATTGCCGGTTTTCCAACCTCAAGTTTCTGCCCAAGCCGGTGCAGCAGCCCCACCCGCCCATCTGGGTTGGCGGTCAGAGCCGCCGGGCCATCCGCCGCGCCGCCGAGTTGGGCAACGGGTGGCATCCGGTCGGGGGGATTCCGGCGTCGCCGCTGGAGCCGGAAGACCTGGCCCAGAACCTTTCCTGGCTGCGGCGGTACGCCGAGGGGGCCGGCCGGGACCCGGGCGAGTTGGACGTGGCGATGAAGACCCCGCTGTACGACGTGGCATCTTCCGGCGGCGGCCCGCACCGGCGGTTTTCCGGCGAGCCGGACCAAATCCTGCAAGACGTCCAGACCTACGAGGACATCGGTGTTACCCACCTTATCTTCGACATCCGCGGGTCAGACCTGGCGCAGGCGTTGGAGCGGCTGGAGTGGTTCGCCGCCGAAGTGATGGCCCACGCGTGACCGGGGGAGGGACGGAGACGCTGCGGCTTTGGGATGAGTGACTTGATGCGCGGCGGGGTCGGCCGGCCCGTTATCGCGGCGTCTTTTCGACATTGCGGTTTTGCTTAGGGTCTTTCGATTCTTGATAAATCCCCTCTCCCAGAGGGAGAGGGTTAGGGTGAGGGCGTTCCGGACTGCAGCAACCGTTGCTGATGCGCGGAGTTCGCCCTCACCCCCGGCCCCTCTCCCCGCGGGAGAGGGGAGAATCGAAAGGCCATGCGATTTTGTTGCGCAACCGTTCAGGCTAAGGGTTTCCTGATTGTCCCTGCTGACACTTGCCTCTTGCCAATCCCGGTAACTCCACCCTACCATAATCATCAACCATCCTGAGTCGCCCCCCGGAATTGCCGGCCCCGGATTTAGCGGAAAGACCAGCCCGCCAAAGTGCGTCAAAACCGGCACACAATGGCACAAAAGTGACACAAAATTTGGAACACGATAACACAAAAATACGTCCAAATCCGCCGTCAGGCCCCATCGCCAAGCGTAAATGCCACAAAATGCCACACTTTTTATTTTTTGGCGCTTAACTGTCTCCCGTGGCTCGAACCCTCCAGTCTGAACAGTTACTTTGCTGCTGCGGTAATGTCATAATGCCTTGAACGGGCTATAATAGCTTGTCCGTTCAGGGCGATTCCCGAATCGGCCGCACCGGTCCTGACGCGCCAACTCCGGGGACCGGGAGACCAGAAACTCAGGAGGCTATCTTGTGACAACCCTGGAAGAACGTTACCGGCACGGCCAGCAAATGAGGGATACGTTGGCCGGGGGCGACCTGACCCACTACACCCTCCCCGGCACCGACGCCCTGGCCCCCGACCTGAAACGCATCATCGACGAGTCCCTGTTCGGCTCCATCTGGAACCGGGGCGGTCTGGACCTGAAGCTGCGCTGCATCGCCACCCTGGCCGGGTTAATGGCCCTGGGTGAGTTGCCTCTGCTTCGCCGCACCATTGAGCGGTGCCTCAACGTTGGGCTTTCCCCAGGTCAGGTGGTGGAGGTCTTCATCCAGATGACCTTCTACGTGGGCGTGCCCGCCGTTGAAGATGCCATGAACCTCACCAAGGACATTTTTGAGGCCAAGGGCATCAAGTACACGCCCACCCGGGCCTACAACACCGAGCGCACCACCGACGAACTGTACGAAGAGGGCGTCCGCATCCATCAGGAATACATCCCCGAGATCACGGTCTACCGGACCGACGACCCGGACTCGCAGGAAAACCAACTGGACCGGATAATCAACGAGTACCACTGGGGGGCAATTTGTTCCCGGCCCCATCTCGACCCCAAGGCCCGCGTCATCTGCGGCTTGGCCTGCATGACCGTCATGGGCCAGTACGACCGCCAGATGCGGGCGCGCATTCAGGGCGCGCTGCGGGTCGGCTTAACCCCCGAGGAGATAATGGAAGTCTTCATCCAGTTGACCATGTATGGCGGCTACTTCAACACCCGCACCGCCATGCGCATCGCCCGGTCGGTGTTCACCGAAGAGGGACAGGCCGCTGGGTAAACTCTATACATTACACGGGCGGTACACGGTAAATCCACGGCTTTTGTGAGACTGTCGAACCACCGGCAGCCCTTCGGCAGGCTCGGAGCAGGCAAGAAGACCGGAGGCGGCCGAGCCAGGTATGTCCGTGCCGGAACCTGTTTTCGGCCCATTGCCCGGTACTGGTCCTTCCCCGGCGTTGATTTGGTTGGGCGTTAATTTTGGTTGGCGGAGGCGCTGTCTTGAAAGTGAAGCTGGACGACGGCCTGGAACTGTTTTACACGGTGGACGACTTTACCGACCCCTGGACGGAGCCGGAAACGGTGGTGATGCACCACGGCATGGCCAAGAGCCACAAGCTGTGGTTCGGCTGGGTGCCAATCATCGCCCGCCATTATCGGGTCGTCCGGTTCGATATGCGGGGCATGGGTGATTCCGATGTCCCCGAGCCGGGCTACCCGTGGACGCTGGACAACTTCGCCAAAGACCTGGCGGAAGTCGTGGACAAGCTGGAACTGGAGCGGTTCCACCTCATCGGCGAGACGGTGGGCGGCTCCATCTCCATGCGTTACGCCACCCAATACCAGGAGCGGCTGCTGTCGCTGACCGCCTGCACCTCTCCCACCAACTTCGGCGACCCCCACCACGGCGAAAGCGCCGAGTTGATTGAACGGGAAGGGGTCGCCGCGTGGGTGGAAAACACCATCGGACGCCGCCTCGACCCGCAAATCGTCGACCCGGCCTACATCCGCTGGTACGCCAACCTGATGGCGGCCACCCCGGCCCACGTGGTCGCCGGGTTCCAGCGTCACGCCGAAGGCGACCTGCGCCCGCTGCTGCCGGAGGTCCAGACGCCCACGCTGATTATCGCCGCGGCCGCGCTGCGCGAGGAAGTCCTGGGCGACTTCCGGGATGCGTCTTCCCTGTTCCCCAACGGGCGGCGGGTGGTCTTTCCCGGCGTGGCCGGGTTTGTGCAGCACATCCTGCCGGTGCCCTGCGCCAGGGTATGGCTGGACTTCGCCCAGGGCCTGGACTGACGCAGCGCCGAATCCCGCCGCTCCTTGTCCGGCATAAGCAGCCCGCAACTCCGAGGCGACTCTTAACGAGGTAACTCATGCCCGATTCTCTCAGCCGCACCCTGGCCCGTTACGCAACTTCCCTGGAGTACGAGGCCCTGCCCCCGCAGGTGGTGGACAAAATCAAGGCGTCGGTGCTTCACGCCCTGGTCATATCCATAGTGGGGCTGGGCACGACCCACGGCCAGGCCGCGGTGGAACTGGTCAAGGAAGAAGAGTCCAAGCCCGACGGCGCGACCATCCTGGCGGCCGGCGGACGGGCAACCCGCTGCGGCGCGGCGTTTGCCAACAGCAAGCTGATGCACGCCACCAACCAGTCCGATTCCTACCGGATGCTGACCCACCCCGGCCCCTGCGTCATCGCCGCGGCGCTGGCCTCGGCGGAGTTGTCCGGGAACACCGGGCAGCAACTGCTCACGGCGCTGGCCGCCGGCTATGAATTGGAATCCCGGATAGCCGGGGACTTCATCCCTTCGATCCAGGCACGGGGCTTCCGCTCCAGCCCGCTGTTCGGGACGCTGGGCGCGGCGGTGGCCACCGGCAAGCTGCTGGGCCTGACGGAAGACCAGATGGTGACGGCCCTGGCGCTGGCCTGCACCTTCACCGCCGGCACCAACGAAGGGCCGCGCTCCGGCGGGCGGGAGATGATGTTCCACGAACCCCAGGCCACCCGCAGCGGGATAATGGCCGCCCTGCTGGCCCGGGAAAACGTGCAGGGTTCGGAGATGTCGCTGGAGGGCGATGCCGGGTTCTACAACGCCTTCACCGGCAACAACCGGGGCGAGCTTTCCTACGTTTTCCAGGGGCCACACCAGGTTTCCTTTGACCCGGTGGTGGCCGAGTTGGGCGACCGCTGGGAGTTGATGCACGTCGTCCCCAAAATCTACCCCACCGCCGGGTACAACTGCCCGGTAATCGAGCTGATGACCGACATCCGCGCCACCCACGAACTGCCGCCGGAGGAAATTGAGCAGATTACCGTGGACATGAACTGGCTGGAGACCACCTACCCGTCGCCGGCCTTTCCCAACCAGACCCGCACCTCGCCGGGCGTGGGCAGCACCCACTACTTCACCGCTTACACCTGCGTCCACGGCAGCTACCCGCCGCTGCGCCAGCGCATCGAGGCCGGGGAACGGGCCCCCGGCGATGAGTCGGTGGTCATGGACCTGCTCAGCCGCACCGAGGTAATCGGCCACCAGGACCGTTCCGCCTTCGCCCCCCGCATCACCGTCCGAATGAAGGGCGGCACCACCTACCAAGGCGAGTACCAGGGCCGAGAACTGGAGTGGGACTTGGCCACCGAAACCCGCCGCATCGGCGCCCTGTTCGACAACGTGGCCTGGCCCGCCGAAAAGCTCAACGCCTTGGTGGAAACGGTGTCCCGCCTGGAAGAAGAACCAAACGTCGCGGGCCTGATAAGCCTGTGCGTCCCGGACTAGGGAGCGGTTTCTGCCGGTTGAATAAAAATTGAGGAGTAAAGGACATGAAGCATATTATCCCCCCCCCCTGACAGGGGTATGTATACTGAAATTGGTCTGAGAGCTTGGAAAGCGCACAGGAATCCGTCATCTTGGTTGTAATGACTAAACCGGATGCCGGAGGTATCCCATGCGCCTTCCAAGGGAATGCTGCCAGATGAAGCAGGTCATTGAAACGCATTTACCGCACCTCACTCAGCCACAGTTGACCGGCCTGGCCTGGTGGGTGTGCGGGACCATTCTGGCTGGGAGCGCCTGCCAGAATACCGTCGCGTCCGCCCTCTCCACCCGGGGCAACTGGAACAACCTGCGGCAGTATCTCAGAGAGTGGTTGTACGACGGCGGCGACCGGGCCCGTCCCTGCCCCTGCAAGACCGAACTGGACGTAAGTCTCTGCTTCGCGCCGCTGCTCCGGTGGGTCCTGGCGTGGTGGCGTTCCGATAGGCTGGCGCTGGCGGTTGACCCCACGTTGAAAGGGGACGACACCACCGCCATCGTCATCAGCGTGGTCTACCGGGGTTGCGCGATTCCCGTGGCCTGGCGAATCCTGCGGGCCAACCAGCGCGGGGCCTGGATGGACCCAATAGTGGAACTGCTGCAGGCCCTGGCCCCGGCGGTCCCCAGGGAAATGACCGTGATTGTGATGTGCGACCGGGGCCTGGCCAGTCCGAAATTGTGGAAACAGATACTCGCTCAGGGCTGGCATCCCTACATGAGGTATCCGAGAAACGTCACTTTCTGCGCCGATGGCGGACGGCGGCTGCCCGCGCGCGCCTTCGTTTCCAGTCCGGATACCGCCTGGACCGGCAGCGGGACCGCCTTCGGCGGAGCCGCCGCAAAACGCCGTTGCACCCTGCTGGCGGTCTGGTACGTTGAACAGGAGGAGCCGTGGATCATCCTGACCGACCTTCCGCCGGACCAAGTTGGGGTGAGTTGGTACGCCCTCCGCTTCTGGATCGAGTTGGGGTTCAAGGCGGTCAAGAGCCTGGGTTGGCAATGGCACAAGACCCGCAGGACTGACCCGGCGCGGATTTCGCGCCATTGGTTCGTGTTGTCGGTGGCGACGCTCCTGACCCTGGCCTATGGGACCAGGGTGGAAGACGCCTATGACCGGAAGATGCCCCCCGGCAGCTTGCGAGCGCCGCCCCGGGCGCTGGCGCCCACGCACCGCAGCGGCAGGGAGAAGCCGGGACGGACCGTCAGCGTAATCCGGCACGGCATCGACTGGCTGAGACGCTTGCTGCACCGGGGCCGGTTATGGCGCCGGGTATGGCTGCTGCCCGAACCCTGGCCGGAACCCAAGCCCAACCTGGAGGTCACCCGCCATGCCCCTACATGAAACCCTATACATACCCCTGTCAGCCCCCCCCCCCCGAGTTTCGCGGGGCAAGAAACTGTTGGCTGCGCTGGGAATCGCGTTATGCCTGACTTTAACCGCCTGCAGCACCTCTGCGGCGCCTTCAGAATGCATCAAGGCGGCTGAGGCCGCCGGACTGCCGGACAAGGTCATCGAGCAACTGAAAACCCCGGGGGACCTGAATGCTATTGAACGAATCGCGCTGCGCAAGGCAATGGAAAAGGCGGGACTGGACAGCGTTTGCAGCCTGGGGGACGGTTAACGGGGGGATGCGGATGATGCGTTGGAAAACAATCATTCGGGCAACGTTGGCAATGGCCCTGGCGGGTTTAGCTTTAGCCTGTGGCAGTGAGTCTGTGACCCCGACTCCACAGGCCCAGCAGTCGCCAACTCCCGTTATGGAGACGGCGACTGCGGTGGCGCCGACACAGGAAATTGAAACTCCCAACGGAAGCCGCTCCCGGCACGGATGAAACGTCTGCTCTGGAGTCGTCTGCCTTGGACGGGTCCAAGCTGTCCGGTCTGGGCACAGGGATAGGCCGGGGATTGTCTGGCAATATCACGGCAGAGCTGCCGACGGGTCTGGACGTGTCCGACGGCTGGAAGCAGGTGGACCTGGTTTCCCAGGAACGTGCTGCCGCAATTCAGGAATTGTCTTGGGTTTCGGACGGAGTGGCCGGCGTTGAAGTGGGCATGGTGGATTGGTTGATATGGACGGCCATTGATTACGAGGAGGTGTTCGACCGAGTTGTCCGGCTGGCTTGGGTGTCGGACGGCGTGACTGAACAGGAGATACAGGTATTGAAGTACCTGTTCTACCTTGCCGTTTCGGATGTGGGATTTGCATTGTGGCTGGTCGGCCAGCCTTTCCTGGAAACCGTTGAGTATGCCGATGCCCCGGCGGTGGGATCTTTGGTGAGGGTGCTCATCTTTGTCCCTGAGCAGGCTGACTTGGTTCAGGCTCTCCTGCTGACGACGGGTGGCGTAACCGACGACTGGGCCCCGATCGTGGCCATGACTTGGCCGGTGGCCAAGTTTGACCCTGATGAACTGGACCGGTTATACGATCCCGCGGTGGTCGAGGTTAATACCAAGCTGATCGATTTGGGAGAGTCAGGGGAGACACTACTGGCGGTGGTCCGCACGGAACCGGGCGCAGGCCGTACCCTGGAATTGGTGGAGAGCATTGTCCGAGAAGTGGAGGAGACGATGGGCCGGCCCCTGCCCCTGGACTATGTAGGAGCCTTGTTCGGCGATGCTGTGTCCCCTGGCGCCATCGGGATCAATTACGGCACCGGCATGGTAATCGAACCCAGGTTTGATACTGCGGACGCTGGCGAGGACGCGGAGAAGCTGCGTGGGGTTTTGGCCCATGAGGTGGCGCATTACTGGTGGAATAGCAACGAGAATTGGGTTGACGAAGGCATGGCCGAGTTTGTAGCGGCGGCATCCTACGGGTTCCCGGATGGCCGAGGGTATCCGTTCTTGAGGTCGCCGTGTGCCGAGGCGCAGTTCCTGTCGGAGTTGCCACCGGAACCCAGAGAATCAATTCTGTGCGATTATTCTTTGGGACAGCGGATGTTCTTCAGCCTTTACCGTGCCTTGGGCGAGGAAGAGTTTTACGAGTCAGCCCGGCGCCTGTATGACCAGAGCCGAACTGACATGGCACAGAAGAGTTTGTTTGGAACTCCGTCGGGCGTGGCCGAAGCCCGCGAAGCCTTTAGGCCGGATGGCAGGGTAGCGATTGACCGTTGGTATGACGGAATAGGGGAATATGACCTGGACGACTTTTAGCGCAGGTTGCAGTGAAGTTCCGGTGGCGTTGACCGTCTTGGTTCTGCGCGACTGAGTAATGAATCCCATACCGAAAAGGAAGATGCAGATGATTCCCGTGCGAGTCGCCGAGGGAGCGGAAATCACGCTGTCCCCCGGTGAGCACAGCGAGCTTATCCGACAAGTAATCACCGATTTTGCGCCGCGCTTCACCCCCGGCGCGGAAGTCATCTATGTTGGGGATACGGGCGACAAGATTGGGTATTTTCAAGACCAGCGGTTAGCCGAACTTGGCGTGACGATTGATGAACACGGTAAAATGCCCGATGTGGTGCTTTACTTCAAAGAGGGCAATTGGCTGGTGATGGTAGAGGCTGTCACCAGTCACGGGCCGGTTGACCCCAAGCGGTATGACGAGCTTGCCGATTTGTTTAGCGATGCAACGCCCGGTCTGGTTTACGTTACGGCCTTCCCAGGCAGAAATGTAATGGCCCGTTACCTGGGTGCAATTTCCTGGGAGACGGAAGTTTGGTGTGCAGACTCCCCGGAGCGCCTTATCCATTTTGACGGGGAGCGGTACTTGGGTCCGTATCAAAGTTGACCGGAAAGCGGAAAGGATGATGCAGCAATGTCTACTGGAATAAGCGGAAAGGTTGCCCTGGTAACCGGCGGCAGCATGGGAATCGGCCGGGCTACTGCCCTGGCGTTGGCGCAAGAAGGGGCCAAGGTCGCCATCTGCGCCCGGGGGCTGGATGCCCTGAAGCAGGCCGCCCGGGAAATTCAGGACGCCACCGGCTCCACCGTGGTTCCCATCCGCGCCGACATGACCAGTTCCGAGGACATTACCATGCTCGTCTGGTCCACCATTACCGAGTTGGGGCACATCGACATTCTGGTCAACAACGCGGTCAACTCCACCACGGCGCGGGCCAGCGAACTGCCCGACGAGGTAATCCTGAATCACATCAACACCAAAATCATGGGGTACATCCGCTGTTCCCGCGAAGTCGTCTCCTCGATGAAACACAAGGGCGGCGGCCGCATCGTCAACATCGCCGGCATGGGCGCGCGCAACGCCAGCGCCACCAACCCCGGCTCCGGCATCACCAACTCGGGCATCGCCGCCTATACCAAGTCGCTGGCCGACGACGTTGCCGCCGACGGCATCCTGGTCAACTGCATCCACCCCGGCAGCACCCTTACCCAGCGGCAGATACAGCTCATCGACGAGCGGGCCGCGCGTGAAGGAATTACCGCCGGCGAGGTGATGCAGCGCACCGTCGCCAACATCCCCATCGGCCGCATGGTCCAGCCCGAGGACATCGCCAACCTGGTGACGTTCCTGGTTTCCGAGCAGGCCGGCGCCATCACGGGCCAGACCATCGCAGTGGACGGCGGCGCCGGCCGGGGCGTGGTCTATTAGCGTCCGGTTTGCCGGCAATCGCACGTTCCGGGCCGGGGACGCCGCGCCGTTGGCAAGAATGAAACTCAGACCGGCAAGCTCATCGTCTCTCCGGCTGGTCCTGCTGTTATTCATGGCCGCCGGCATCGCATTGGGGGTCATTGCCTGCAAGCCCCCCGGAGCGTCTGCCCCTTCCGGCCCCGTCGGCGGGCCGGAATTCAGCGCTATTCTGGTGAACAGCGATCTGGCCGTGGGCGTTAACCGGGTGGCCTTCGGGTTGGTGGACCGGGACAATATGCCCATCCGCACCGGCCGTGCCACGGTGGAGACGGTCTTCTTCCCGCCGGGCGTTGACGAGGGTGAGGTCCATCAGACCGTCACCGCCGAGTTCCGCACCTGGCCCGTGGGACAGCGGGGCGTGTACGTGGCGACCCTGGAGTTCGACGTTCCCGGCGAGGGCACCCAGGAAACGCCGGCGCTCTGGGGCCTGCGGATTACTGCCACCGACGCCGCCGGAAAGACCATTCAGGCCCAGACCGTCGCCAGCGTCGCCGCCCGGTCCAAGTCCCCCGGGCTGGGAGAACCGGCTCCCCGCAGCGTTACCCCCACCGTTGCCGAGCATCCCGACTTGGCCACGATTTCCAGCGCGCCCTCCCCGGATCCGGACCTTTATAGTCTCTCCATCCACGAGGCGCTGGACCAGGACAAGCCGCTGGTGGTGACGTTTTCCACCCCTGCCTTCTGCGTCACCGCCACCTGCGGCCCGCAGTTGGACATGATTGCCCAACTGAAGGACAAGCACCGGGAAACTGCCAACTTCATTCACGTTGAGGTGGTCGAAGACCCCCACCTGCTCCAGGAAGGACGCCCCGCCGCCCATTGGGTCCCGGCGGTGGCAGAGTGGGGGCTAATCAGCGAGCCGTGGACCTTCGTGGTGGACCGGCACGGGCTGGTGCAGGCCAAGTTTGAGCAGTTTACCCCGGCAGAGGACATTGAAGCAGCGCTGCTGGAACTGCTGCCCTAGCCCAGGCTGATTTCGGTCCAAAAGCGGCGCAGGTTTGCGATTGGTAACTGTTCAGACTAAGGGTTTCCTGATTGTCCCTGCTGACACTTGCCTCTTGCCAATCCCGGTAACGCTTCCCTACCATAATCATCAATCATCCTGAGTCGGCCCCACGCTCCGGAATTTCCGGCCCCGGCCGGCCCCGGATTTAATCGCGATTGCGGCGGAAAGACAAGCCTGCCAAAGTGCGTCAAAACCGGCACAAAGGTGACACAAAAGTGGCACATAATGGCACAAAAAGACGCCAAAACCCGCCGTCAGGTCCCCATCCCCAAGCGTAAATGACACAAAATACCCCACTTCTTACCCTCTCCCAAAGGGAGAGGGGCCGGGGGTGAGGGCGTCCTCCCGGCTTGCCGCCGCGCCCTTCTGCCCTGTAAGCTGGAAACTGCCCGGTTCGCCGTCCATACCCATCACCACCCATCACCGGGCCAAAATCCAATAAGTCTAAAGGAGCCGCCATGCCCAACCTCAACGGAGGTCATCTTTTCATCCGCTGTCTCAAGCAAGAAGGCATTCAGAAGGTGTTCACCATTGTTGGCGACACCATCCTGCCGTTGGTGGACGCCGCCGCCGATGAAGGCATCGAGTTCATCGACGTCCGGCACGAGGGCGCGGCGATGCACATGGCCGACGGATACGCCCGCATCACCGGGCAGCCCGCGGTGGCCATGTTCACCGGCGGGCCGGGGTTCGCCAACGCCATCTCCGGGCTGCCCGCCATCTACACCTCGGAAAGCCCGGTCATATTCGTTGCCGGGTCCGCCGAACTGCCGGAAAAGGGAATGACCACCTTCCAGGAAATCGATCAGGTCAGCATGGCCGCTCCCGTCACCAAGGGGTCGTGGCTGATTCACGACCGCCGCCGCATTCCCGAATACGTCGCCACCGCCTTCCGCACCGCCATGTCAGGGCGGCCCGGCCCGGTCCACCTGACCCTGCCCATCGACATTCAGGAGCAGGCCGTATCAGAGGAAGAACTGCCTCCCTACCTACCCCGGGAGTACCGCAATATGGGCCGCTCCCAGGGCGATGCCGGGCTGATTGACGAAGCCGCCTCGCTGCTGTCCACCGCCCGCCGTCCGGTGATTATCGTCGGCAACCCGGCCCGCTACTCCGTCGCGCCCGAGCAGTTGGAAGCGTTGGCCGAGGCCACCGGCGCCCCCATCTTCACCGTCGAGCAGGCCCGGGGCCTCATTGACGACGAGCATCCCCTCTGCTTCGGTTACGCCGACGGCGCGTTGAACCGGGCGGCCCGAAAATTCCGGGAAGCCGACGTCGTCCTGCTGCTGGGCAAGCGGCTGGACCACCGCTACCGCTACGGGCAGATTTTCGACGCCGACGCCAGCCTGATTCAGGCCGACCCGTCGGAAGCCGAAATCGGCCGCAACCGGGGCGTCGCCGTCGGTCTGCTGGGCGACTTGGGGGCAATCACCGAGCAGTTGACCGCCGCCGCATCCCGAAAAGGCAAGGCCAGCGTCGACTCGTGGGTTGCCGAGCTTCAGAAAGAGCAGGACGGGTGGATGGAGGAACTGCGGGGACATGCCGGGGGCGAAGCGCCCCTGCATCCCCTGGACGTTTACACCCGGCTGGAGGGCCTGATTGACGACGACACCTTCATTGTAATGGACGGCGGCGACTACGTGCAGTGGGGCCGTTCCTATCTGAAGGCGCGCAAGCCCGGCCACTTCATCCGGCTGGGACCCTTGAGCCACCTGGGCGCCGGCATACCCTACGGCATGGCCGCCAAGCTGGCCGAACCCAACAGCAAGGTGATCGTGCTGTGCGGCGACGGGTCCTTCGGGTTCTACACCATGGAATACGACACCTGCCTGCGCCACAACCTGCCGATAACCGTGGTCATGGGCAACGACTCCAACTGGGGCATCGACAAGACCTTCCAACTGGCCTACTACAACCGGGCCGTCGGCACCGACCTGCAATTCCGCCGCTACGACCGGGTGGTAGAAGCCCTGGGCGGCCACGCAGAATACGTGGAAAACGCCGAAGACGTGGCCCCGGCGGTCAACCGGGCGATAAACTCCGGCCTGCCGTCCCTGGTCAACATAGTAGTCAAACCCGGCGCCAGCCCCTTGGCCGACGCCATGATTGCGAGGAGGACGGGGCGGTAGGGGGCTGGCGCAAAGGTTGGTGATACTCAACTTTCGCCACAACGGGTTGCGCCGATTTTACGAGCGGGATGAACGAAACCGGGTGCCTTCGGAATATGCCGGGAAAATCCGGCGCATCCTGGAAAACCTGAGCAATTCGGATGCGCCGGGGGACATGGACCTACCCGGATACCGGCTGCATCGCTTGAGCGGGAACTTTGGCGGCTATTGGGCACTCAGCGTTTCCGCCAACTGGCGTATCGTTTTCCGGTTTGAATCCACAGATGCCTGCGACGTGGATTTGGTTGATTATCATTGATTGGGCGCGGATTGGGCGCGCCCAATGGATTGAGAAACAGGATTGAAGGATGGCCGAGATGCCGATGAAGAATCCGACCCATCCGGGAAAGTCCATTCTGCACGACTGCATCGAACCCCTCGGCCTCAGCGTAACCGATGCGGCCCGGCATCTCGGCGTAAGCGGAAAAGATCTGTCCGAAATTGTGGACGGCCGGGCGCCCATCTCCCCCGAAATGTCCATCCGGCTGTACAAAGCCTTCGGGGGCGGCGTGGCGGTCTGGCGGCGGATGCAGGCATCTTATGACTTGGTGCAGGTAGCAACGCAGGAACACGGGATAAAAATAAAGCGCCTCGGCAATCCGTTGGGTGAAGTCGGGTTGCCCACGGCCAGCGTTCTCCATCCCGGCCTCATTCTGCGCCACGAATGCCTGGAACGCCTCGAAATCAGTGTCGCTCAGGCGGCCCGGCACCTGGACGTCACCTACCCGGAACTGGATGACGTCGTGAACTGCCGGGTCCCGCTCACTCCCGAAATGGCGATTCGGCTGGACCAAGCCTTTGGCGGCCACGCCGAAAAATGGTGCGCCTTGCAAGCCGATTACGATGTGGCCAGGGTTGGCATCGAATCCGGTCACAAAATCAAAGTGCGGCGTGTCTGGCGGCAAGACCCCGAAACCCACGAACCGGTATTGCTGGCCGCCCCGAATGAAACGAAATAGCTGGCAGGACGGGGTGGTTTGGACTTCCAACAACCGCTCATCCGGACGCTGTCGAAGGACGCCATCATGGACGAAAAACAGGGGCGGGTCTCAACCCCCACCCTTGTTCTTATTAGCTAACAATCAGTTGGAAAATGGCCGGCTAGTCTGCTTCTGCAGGCCCGCCCATCTGGGTTTCAGAATTTCCCTGCTCCCTTAAAGGCTGCGTTTGCGTGGAAGGCTGGGTATGGGTGTCGGAAGTTTCCAGAGCGACCTTCATTGCCTCAACACGCCGGCGGTCCTCTGCCGTGAAGCCTTTGGTAAGCTCGCTGAACTTATGATGTCCGCTCATTACAGGAAGCACTCCCGGGTTACGAACTACCCGCAGACGGGTTAGCCAAAGCTTGAGCACAAGCGGAGAATTCGTCCAAGTCTGCCATTATGCGGAGTGTCACCTCTTCCAAGCGCGGCCAGTGTCTTGATTTGTTCCCCGAACGCCCGAGTTCGCAACCCCAACGTTCAAGTAAATCCGCGTAGGCAGCCAATTCCGCGTGGTGATTTGGCAAACGTTTTTCCAACTCCTCAAGAAGGGGAGTCTGGATGTAAGTACCTTTCTTTATCGTGAAAATTGACGCAGTCCGGTCCCTATTCGCCGGAGAATATACGGTGAGCAAGAAGCCTTGGTTATGCATTGAATCGGTAGCACTTACTTTGAGGTGTCCAACCTGGACTGACCCGATGGCATTCTCCAGTGCGGGGCCAAGCCTGTGTCGGAGCCCGAGAACGATAGGGTTGTTGTTCCACATTTCATCAGAAACTGGGGTTCGGGCCATATCAGGCTCTCCTGAGTAAATTAGCCGAATCAAACGATATGGTTGACACTGGCCGGACCCCCAATGCCATTGAGGCATTTCGATGGTCTGCGGTGCTTAAGGTGGTGCCCCCATTATATGCGAAATGGTCTAACCCGGCCAACGTCGTTAGGCCAACGTCGTTATTCGTTGCTGAGGGCCGTTTCTTGGTGTGGCAGGAGAATGCGGTTGGTTACGAATCTAAGTTAGGCATGAATATGATATCGTTACATAAGGAGCCGTTGTCCGTCGGGTTACAGCCAATTATTTTCCGCACGCCAATATGCTTGACAAATAATTTCACTGGGTCTATCGTAGGTGGCAAGTATCCATACCCAGGCATTGCTGTAACCCAGCAATTTATTAAGGAGGAGGCACAATGCTTAAGATTGGACATGAGGTTGTCCGCCCCGGCAAGCGCTTCGGTGAAGCCGAAGTCACTATCCCGATTCCGGAAGAGCTCGCCACCGTTCCCGGTGTTCCCCTCAACCAGCGCGAGGTCGACTGGTACTCCCGCGAGTACCCGCTGGAGAGCATGAACATCACCGAGCGGGCATCCCGGGACTGGGCTAACACCCTCCGGGACCAGCACGTCGAGATGCGGGAAATCCGCAAGGAACACGAGAAGCTGAACCGCCCGTTGATTATGGCCGCCCGCCAGAGCTCCGAACTGGAGCCCTCGGCCGAGCCCAACGGTGAGGACGTAACCGAGATCATCAAGACCCGCGCCCGTGAGCTGGGCTTCGTCGAAGTCGGCATCACCGCCTTTGACCCCCGTTACAGCTACCAGAGCAAGAAGAACCAGTCCACTTACTACCAGCACTTCATCGCGCTGGCATTCGAGCAGGACTTCGAGCCCACCCAGACCATCCCCAGCGTCGACGCTGAGATCGTTCACTCCAGCACCTACCGGACGGAAGGCGCCGCGGCGCTGGAACTGGGCAACTTCATCCGTGGCCTCGGCTACCACGCCCAGGTCAGCGGCTCCGGTGATGCCGTCGGCCCGTACATTCCCTTGCACGTCGCGGCGGGGGTAGGCCAGCAGGGTGCCTGTGGCTACCTGTTGACCCCTCACGTCGGCTCCCGCTGCCGGCTGGTTTCCATCACCACCGACGCCAACGTCAGCTACGACAAGCCGGTCGACTATGGCATTCACGCGTTCTGCCAGGTCTGCCAGGTGTGCGTCAACCGCTGCCCCGGCCGCGCCCTCATGCGCGACAAGATCTGGTGGCGCGGCGTTGAGAAGAACAAGCTCTACTTCAAGCGCTGCCGCCCGGTCATGGCCCGCTACCTCGGTTGCGGCATCTGCATGAAGGTTTGCCCCATCCAGAAGTACGGTCTCAAGGCCACCATGGACCACTACGCCGCCACCGGCCAGGTGCTCGGCAAGGGAACCCACGACCTTGAGGGCTACGAGCTTGAGGGCAAGGGCTACTTCGGCCCCGGCGAACTGCCGGTCTTCGAGAGCAACTTCTTCAGTTCCATGCCTCACGGCAACGAGTACGAGCACACCTTTGAGCAGTTCAAGAACCGCGCTCGCGCTCAGGGCGGCGAGATCACCGACGACCTGTTGGAAGAGTTCCGCGCCCAGTTGGCGTCCCACCTGTCCAGCGAGACCACCGACCAGTTGGTAATGATGGACCAGGACGCCGACTACATCTAGCCGAACGTCCTCCCATATCTCCAGGGCCGCGGTTCCGACCCGGCCCGACGAGAAACGGCGTCAACGGCAGGGGCCGGTGTTTCCCAGAGAGACACCGGCCCCTCTCTTTATGCCCCGCAAATGGAGCCGTTTGCCCGGCCAAAGTCTTTCTATTCTCGAAAAATCGCCTCTCCATCTGGGAGAGGGTGAGGGCGTTCCTGCCAAGAGAACCGTTGCTGTTGCGCGGGGTTCGCCCTCATCCCCGGCCCTCTCCCGCGGGGAGAGGGGAGCATCGAAAGGCCCTGCCCGCCCCGGAATGGATTTTTTCGCCGGAATTGTTAAATTTCTGTCGTTATCATTTGACCGCACCACCCCAAGACACAGGAGCCTGAGCAATGGAACGCGTTTCTATCCTGGAAGCTTCCCGGCGCCTCAACATTTCCCAAGCCGATGTCCGGAGAAACATCCACGACGGCAACCTGGTTGCCCACCGCGAGCAGGGGCCGCGGGGCCTCATCTGGATGGTTGAGCTTCCCGAAGAGGGTTGGGTGGACAACAAGAAAGCCGCCTACCTGGAAATGGCCGAGCAGTTGTCCCCCTGGTGGTTCGCCAACGCCGAACGGACCGGCGAAGCCCACTACGTCGAAGACATTGGCATCGAAGAGATTATCCCCTTCTTCCTGTGCGGCCTGATCGGCCAGAACATCTGGACCGCCACCAACCACACCGAAGACCAGCGGTGCCCCACCTGCCTGAAGTTGGCCCTAGAAAAGGGGTTGCCCCTGTCCGCCAGCCAATAACGCCTTCCTGAACCAACCCGGCCCGAGGGAGATGAAGGTGTTCGGGTCAACGGTCTGCGGGGCCGGGAGCGTTTAATCCCCGGGGTAATCCGGGGGCAAACCGCGGGTCGGGACCGGGTTTAATCCAATCCAACCCACGCTTCCACCCACCCCGGCAACCCCCCGATGGCGGCCGCAGCGGGGCAGGGATTGGCGGGTACGGAAAATTGACTGGCGGTTGCGCTATTCTCGTTACAACCCGGCGGATTACAACGAATTCAGCCGTTATTCCGGTATCGGATGAGTATTGTAGGCGGGAATATAAATTATCTATTGGCACAAGTGTTGACAACCGTAAACCAAAGGTATAGCCTTGGCGCTAAGGCTCCATAGGTGAGTCCAGAGACACCATTATGGGAGGAGAACGTATGCTTAAGATCGGCCATGAGGTCGTCCGCCCCGGAAAGCGTTACGGCGAACCCGACGTCACCATCCCCATTCCCGAGGAATTGGCGACTGTCCCCGGCGTCCCCGCCAACCAGCGCGAAGTTGACTGGTACGCCCGTGAGTATCCCCTGGAAACCATGAACATCACCGAGCGGGCCTCGCGGGACTGGGCCAACACCCTGCGCGACCAGCACGTCGAGATGCGGGAAATCCGCAAGGAACACGACAAGCTCAACACCAACCTGATTATGGCCACCCGCGAGAGCGCCGAGATTGAGCCCACCGCTCAGCCGTCCGGCAACGACATCAGCGCGGGCATCAAGGACAAGGCCCGTGAGTTGGGCTTCCTTGAAGTGGGTATCACCGCCTACGACACCCACTATGAATACCAGAGCAGGCGCGGCTTCAACCGCTATCCCCACGCTGTCTGCTTGGCATTTGAGCAGGACTTCGAGCCCACCCAGACGATCCCCAGCGTCGACGCTGAGATCGTTCACTCCAGCACCTACCGGACGCAGGCTGCGGCGGCCCTTGAGCTGTCCAACTACATCCGGGCCGAGGGCTACCACGCCCAGGTCATCCACTCCAGCGACGCCACCGGTCCCATCATTCCCATGATGGTTGCCGCCGGTGTTGGTCAACAGGGCGCCTGCGGCTACCTGTTGACCCCCCACGCCGGCAACCGCCAGCGGCTGCTGATGGTCACCACCGACGCCAACGTCACCCATGACCAGCCGGTCGACTATGGCATTCACGCGTTCTGCCAGGTCTGCCAGGTCTGCGTCAACCGCTGCCCCGGCCGCGCCCTCATGCGCGACAAGATCTGGTGGCGCGGTGTCGAGAAGAACAAGCTCTACTTCAAGCGCTGCCGCCCGGTCATGGCCCGCTACCTCGGCTGCGGTATCTGCATGAAGGTTTGCCCGGTCCAGAAGTATGGCCTCAAGGCCACCATGGACCACTATGCCGCCACCGGCCAGGTGTTGGGCAAGGGCACCCACGACCTCGAAGGCTACGAGCTCGAGGGCAAGGGCTACTTCGGCCCCGGCGAACTCCCGGTCTTTGAGAGCAACTTCTTCAGCGCCATGCCTCACGGCAACGCTGACGAGTGGGCTTTCGAGCAGTTCAAGGAGAGGGCCCGCGCCCAGGGCGGCGAAATCTCCGACGAGCTGTTGGAAGAACTTCGCGACCAGGTGACCCGGGCCATGGGTCTCAACTCCAGCGACGTTCTCTCCATGATGGCCGAGCAGCAGGACTACATCTAGAAACCCCTGCGGCACCAACCCCGGCAGAAAAGGCCGGCGGGGGTTAACCCCCGCCGGCCTTTTCTGCCCAATACCCCGAAACTACAATCACCCGGTAATCCGAAGGATAGTCGTTGCACTGGACTTGGGACCCCAACAAGAATCGAGGAAACCGGCAGAAACACCGGATTATCTTCGAAACCGCCCAACTGGTGTTTCGAGACCCATATCACCTGAGCGCCGAGGACCTCTATCGCTATGAACAGAGGTGGAGGACAATAGGGGTTGTCAACCAAACGGCGATAATCGTCGTACACACATTGCCCGCCCTGTCGGCGGAATCCGGCCGTATCATTAGCGCGCGTAAAGCCAATAGCCATGAAAGAAGAGTTTATGAAGAGGGACAACATCAAATTGAGTGAACAACAGAAGGCAGAACTCGATGCGCTGCGGGATATGCCCGAGGAGGACATCGACTACTCGGATATCCCGGAAACGCTCCATTGGCCCAAGGCCAGGCGGGGAGCGTTCTACGAACCGGTGATGCGAGAAACTACCCTGACGCTTGACGAGTACGTAATTGACTGGTTCAAGAACAATACTCCGGATGGGCAGGACTACCACGAGACCGTGAACCAGGCTCTGCTGGACCATATCCAAAGGCTTCGCTTCCCTCCGCATAAAGCCTCCATGCCACGGTGATGCGTGGGAAACTCGCCTCAAGAAGGCCGGTGGGTGTCGGCCTTCTTTTCTTCTTGACTGACCCCGCCTTAAGGTATAATCCAGTCATGCCTGCTTACCCCCACATTGAACGCTATCGGACCGACATTGAGCAGAGCTGGTCCAGTTCGGCGGTTCCGACAACGAACTGAACATACGTCCCGCCTTCCAGAATTGCCTGGCCGCCTACTGCGCCGATCACCGGGAAAACCTGCTGCTGGTGCCCGAACTCCCCGCCAAGCCGGGCATCATCCCCGACGGCACCGTCAAGGACAGTCTGCGGATGGCCCGCGGCTACTGGGAAGCCAAGGACATCCATGACGACCTGGACGCCGAAATCCAGGCCAAGTTGGACCGGGGCTACCCGCGGGACAACATCATCTTCGAGGACTCCCGCACCGCCGTCCTGTTTCAGAACGGCGGCGAAGCCATGCGGGTGGATATGTCCCGCGACGGCGAACTGCACCGCCTCATCCGCATATTCCTGGACTACGAACTCCCGTCCATTGAAGAATTTCGCCAGGCTCAGGCCCAGTTCAAGACCGACCTGCCCGCCGTGCTGGAGAACCTGCGGGCCACCGTCGCCGAGGCCGAAGCCGGCAACCCGGCCTACCGGGAAGCCGCCGCCGGGTTCCTGGACCTGTGCCGGAAGACCATCGGGCCGGCCGTCTCTCCCGCCGATGTGCGCGAAATGCTGCTCCAGCACATTCTCACCAAGGACATCTTCCTGCGGGTTTTTGCCGAGGACCAGTTTCACCGGGAGAACAACATCGCCCGCCAGCTTGACCTTTTGGAGCGCACCTTCTTCACCGGCGACGTGCGCCGCCAGGCCATCGACCGGCTGCGGGCCTACTACGGCGTCATCGGCCGCGCCGCCGACGCGATTGCCGGCTACGCCGAAAAGCAGCAGTTCCTCAAGGCCATTTACGAGGACTTCTACACCGCCTACAACCCGGCCGCCGCCGACCGCCTGGGCGTGGTCTACACCCCCAACGAGGTGGTGGACTTCATCATCCGGGGCGCCGACCACCTGCTGCAAAAGCACTTCGGCAAGACCCTGGCCGATGACAACGTGCAGATTCTCGACCCGGCCACCGGCACCGGCACCTTCGTCACCAACCTGATTAACTACCTGCCCGCCGAGCGGCTGGAGCACAAGTACCGCCACGAAATCCACGCCAACGAAGTCGCCATCCTGCCCTACTACATCGCCAACCTGAACATCGAGTACACCTACCAGGAAAGGACCGGCCGCTATGTAGAATTCCCAAACCTGTGCTTTGTGGACACGCTGGACAACCTGGACTGGCAGGGCGCTACCGGCGGCGCAGTCACCCGCCAGAGCGCCTTCAACCTGGGAGGCCTCTCCGAAGAAAACTGGATACGCATTCAGGAACAGAACGAAAAGCCCATCAGCGTAATCATCGGCAACCCTCCCTATAACGACAATGCCGAAACCTGGGGCGACGGTTCCGCCAACCGGGGTTATCCCGAAATTGACCGGCGCATCCGTGACACCTATGTAAAGGAAGGCACGGCGCAGCGGACCCATCAATACGATATGTACAAGCGGTTTCTGCGCTGGGCATCGGACCGGCTTTCTGACAACGGGATTATCGGGTTTGTCAGCAACAACGCATTTCTTGACGCCCGCCAGGACGATGGTTTTCGCAAGGTGGTTGCCCAAGAATTCAACGAACTTTGGGTCCTAGACCTCAAAGGAAACGCCCGCACCAGCGGAGAGCGCCGACAGCGGGAAGTTGGCAATATCTTCGATAACAAAATTCGTGTCGGCGTCGCAGTCTATTTTCTGGTGCGACGGAAGGGCGCTGACGGCTTCAAGGTGTTCTACAACGCCGTTGCCGACTACGCCAAATCCTCAGACAAAGTTGCCCATATAGGGAGCAAGCCGATGCAAGACATCAATTTCGACGAGATTACACCGGACGAATTCAACCAGTGGCTGAACCAGTCCATTCACGGCTTCCGCTTCAGGCAGCTAATGCCCCTAGCCGACCGGAAGACCAAGTTCGCCAAGTCTGCGGATGAGGAACGGGCGGTGTTCCGGCTGTTTGCCAACGCCGTAAAATCCAACCGCGATGAATGGGTTTATGACTTCGACGCCATCAATCTCAGGGCTAAGGCGCTTTTCTTTGCGGATACCTATAACAGGTCATTGGACATCAATGACGAATCGTTTTCCCCGGTTATCAAGTGGAGCCGTGACCTGCGTAATGAGTTCCAACGTGGCCGACGCATTGTTTACACCGAAGCCAATCGCATTCACTCTCTTTATCGACCCTTCGTAGCTAAGCACCATTTCGTCGATTTCACGATGAATGATGTCCTCACCGGCAATCATTACGAAATGTTCGGCCCCGACTTGCAGCAACCCAATCAGGTCATCAACTTTTGCACCAACGGCAAGGACTTCTACGTCCTGGCAGCGGACAGGCTAACCGACTTCCACTTCACCGGCGACACCCAATGCCTGCCCCTGTACCGCTACACAGCGGAGGGGGAGCGGGTAAACAACATCACCGATTGGGCGGTGCGGGAAATTAACGAGCAACGGCTTCGGGACTGGGGTGAACGGGACTATCGCCAGATATTTGGCGATGCCGGCATTACCGCCGAGGATATTTTCGCCTACACTTATGGGCTGCTCCACGACCCGGCGTATCGGCAAGATTATGCGGTTGACCTGCTCCGGGAGTTCCCCCGCCTGCCTCTGTACCACGATTTTGATATGTGGCTGACTGCCGGACGGGAGTTGCTGGACTTGCACCTTGGCTTTGAGACTGCCGATCCCTACCCGCTGGAACGCCACGACCGGGACCGGACCGGCCGACCCAAGGCCCTTCTGCGGGCCGACAAGGAAAAGGGCATCATCACCCTGGACGAGCAGACCACCCTGTCGGGCGTCCCGGCCCGGGCTTGGGAATACAAGCTGGGCAGCCGCTCCGCCCTGGAATGGGTGCTGGACCAGTACAAGGAGCGCAAACCCCGCGACCCGACCATCGCCGCCAGGTTCAACACCTACAAATTCGCCGACCACAAGGAAAAGGTAATTGACCTCCTCCAACGCGTCTGCACCGTCAGCGTCAAAACCATGGAGATTGTGGATCGGCTGGCGTATTGGATGGACGGTTATCTGGTAGCGGAAGGCGACCGGGGAACCAGCCAAATTCCGTACCTGGGCCTTTAATCACCAGGATGCAGGGAATTGGCGTGACCGGAACCAGGAATATCATGGCTGGCGACGTAATCTGGGCAACATTTCCATACACCGATTTGAGCCAGGCGAAAATACGGCCCGCCTTGGTTCTATCTAATGTAGGGATGCGGGACTGGATACTGTGTGAGATAACCAGCAGCCCACAGGTTCGGCATGATGATATAGCTATTGCCGGTGGCGATATGCAATCGGGGCGATTGCAGGCAAACAGTCGAGTAAGGCCCAGCCGTTTGCACACCCTGAACGAAAGCACATTCGGACGTCCCATCGGCCGTCTAACCGACGCCAAGCGAGCCGAAATCGCCGCCGCCGTCCGCGGCCTGTTCTAGCGGCGGCCATGCAATCCGTCCGTTCTGTGGGCCTTGAAGGACTTCCCCCGTCCTGTCCAACGGCTTCGTTGTTTTGGCCACCCGGTATCACTTAACCGGATATTAACCCGGCTTTGACATACTGTTGACAAATAAATTGCGAGAGGGTATTGTTTCCAACAGGTACAAGCGGCTACCCGAACTCATACACTTGGAGGAGCAGGTATGCTAAAGATTGGGCATGAGGTTGTCCGCCCCGGCAAGCGCTTCGGCGAACCCGAAGTTACCATCCCTGTCCCGGAAGAATTGGCGACCGTCCCCGGCATTCCCAGCAACCAGCGCGAAGTTGACTGGTACGCCCGGGAATACCCCATCGAGACCATGAACATCACCGAGCGGGCCTCGCGGGACTGGGCCAACGCCCTGCGCGACCAGCACGTCGAGATGCGGGAAATCCGCAAGGAACACGACAAGCTGAACCGTTCTCTGATTATGGCTGCCCGTCTCACCGGCGACCAGGAGCCGACCGCCGAACCCACCGGCGAGGACATCACCGAGCAGATCAAGGCCAAGGCCCGGGAAGTGGGCTTCGTCGAAGTCGGCATCACCAACTTTGACATCCGCTACATCTACCAGAGCAAGAAGGACTGGGTGAAATTCCCCCACGCCATCTGCCTGGCCTATGAGCAGGACTTCGAGCCGACCCAGACCATCCCCAGCGTCGACGCCGAGATTGTCCACTCCAGCACCTACCGGACGGAAGGCGCCGCCTCCCTGGAACTGGGCAACTACATCCGGGCCCTCGGCTACCGCGCCCAGGTCCACAGCCCCAACGACAACACCGGCGCCTACATCCCCATGATGGTTTCCGCCGGTATCGGCCAGTTGGGCGCCTGCGGCTACCTGCTGACCCCCCACGTCGGCTCCCGCTGCCGCATTATGATGATTACCACCGACGCCAACGTCACCCACGACCAGCCCATTGACTACGGCATTCACGCCTTCTGTCAGGTTTGCCAGGTTTGCGTCAACCGCTGCCCCGGCCGCGCCCTCATGCGCGACAAGATCTGGTGGCGCGGCGTTGAGAAGAACAAGCTCTACTTCAAGCGCTGCCGCCCGGTCATGGCCCGCTACCTCGGTTGCGGCATCTGCATGAAGGTTTGCCCCATTCAGAAGTACGGACTGCAAGCCACCATGGACCACTACGCCGCCACCGGCCAGGTCCTCGGCAAGGGTACCCACGACCTCGAGGGCTACGAGCTCGAGGGCAAGGGCTACTTCGGCCCCGGCGAACTGCCCATCTTCGAGAGCAACTTCTTCAGCTCCATGCCCCACGGCGACGCCGGCGAGTGGGCTTTCGAGCAGTTCAAGGACAAGGCCCGCTCCCAGGGCGGGGAAATCACCGACGAGCTGATCGATATGTTCAAGCAAGAGATGGACCGCGCGCTCAGCCTCAGCGAGGACAACATCGCCATGATGGACCAGGACAGCGACTACATTTAGTCCTAACCCATCACCCAGGACCCAACCGAGGCCGGGGGACGTGTCCCCCGGCCTCTACTTGTGCGGGAATGCTGACACTTCCGCTTTGACAAAGCGCCCGCCCCACCCTACACTGGCTGCACCACACCCAAGGCAGGTACGATTTGACCACCCAACCCACCATCGAAGAACGCGTAAGCAGAATGGAAGGCGGCCAGGAACATATGGCCACCAAAGCCGATGTCGAAAGCGTCAAAGTTGAGGTGCAAAGCGTCAGAGTTGAAATAGAAAGCGTCAGGGTCGAGGTGGAGAGCGTCAAGGTTGAGGTCGAGCGGCTCCGGTCCGAGATAAAAGAATCGAAAATTAGCACCATCCTTTGGGTGACGGGAATCATGCTAGCTCTCCAAGGCTCCACCATTGCTATCCTGAGAGCTTGGCCGGCCTAGCCGCCTCACCCCTCAGAGCAATGCAAGGATCATCGTTTAGGATACCCACCAAGGCAGGTATGAATTGACCACTCCAGCTACAATCGAAGAACGCGTGAGCAGAATAGAAGGCGGCCAAGAACACCTTGCCACCAAAGCCGATGTGGAAAGTCTTAGGGTTGACCTGGAACGCATACGGTCTGAATTCAAGGAGGAAATGGGCAGCCTTTGGTCTGAATTCATGGGAGAAATAGGCAAACTCAGAGCTGAGATACGTGACTCGAAAATCAGCACAATTATCTGGATAGCGGGGATTATGGCGGCCCTTTTGGGGTCGAGCATCGTCGCCCAGAGAATATGGCCCGTCTAGCTGCCGCAACCGTCCCGTCGAAGTAAGTTGATGGTCACACCTCAGCCGCCTCACTCCCCAGAGCGATGCCGTGACCATCGTTTAGGACACCCACCAAGGCAGGTATGAATTGACCACTCCAGCTACAATCGAAGAACGCGTCAGCAGAATAGAAGGCGGCCAGGAGCACATGGCCACCAAAGCCGATGTGGAAAGCGTTAAGGTTAACTTGGAACGCCTACGATCTGAGTTCAAGGATGAGATAGGCAAACTCCGGGCCGAGATAAGAGACTCGAAGATTAGCACAATCATCTGGATAGCGGGAATAATGGTGGTTGTAGCAACCGCCCAGGTCGCTGCCGGACTCGCTATCCTCCGGTTACTGAACACATAACCGCCACAGCGTTTCGAGGCCATCACTCTCCCAACCCTTTGACTTTCCAAAAGCAACCCGTAAACGAAAACGGGCGGCTCTACAGCCGCCCGTTGGTGGTACTGGATTCTGGCCGGGGTTACAGTTGGTCGCTGACCGGGGGCAGCCCGGCCCGGGCCGGCTGCACTTCCTTCAGGCTTTCCACCAGCTTGGCGACTGATTCCTGGTATCCGGCAGACCGGTCTTCATGGCCCCGCATATCAAAGATGCGGTGCTCGTAGGTAAGATTGCGGGCCGCCCGCGCCCGGGGATTGTCCAGCGTCCCGTTGGGGTCCACCACGTAAACAAGCCACTGGTCCTTGGTGGTCTGCAAGCCCTTGGCCTGGGTCAGGTCGTTGCGCACCGTCTCGCTGTCCAGGCCCGACTGAGAACACACCACAATCAGCTTGTCGTAGTTCCTCACCCAGCGCTCAATCTCCTCTTCCTCCGAGGTGCTGCGGCGGTCAACCAAGGCGTTGCCCCGGAAGTTCTCGGCAAACACCCAGGAGCGTACCCCCAGGGAATGCAGTTCGTCGCGCAGCGCCAGGGCAAAGGGAACGTCAGCCTCGGCGCAGGAGATGTAGAACTCGCTGGAGTCCACCGGAGAATCGGAGACGGCGCCGAGGGATGCCAACATCTCCGTCGGGACGCCGGCTCCCAGCAGGAAGACTGCCGGAATGTTGCCCGCCGACCGGATGAGAGTGTCGATGCCCACGGTGCTAGGGGAGTCGTGCCGCACCTGGTCCAGGTCCTCCGCCTGGCTCAGGTCGCAGTTCTGGAACACGGTGTACCCGACGATACAGCCGCCGAACTTGGTGCCGACCGCCGGGGTGTTGTTGAAAATCGCTTCGTAGAAGTCGGTACCGTCCAGGATAGCGCCGCTGAGGTTGGCCAGCTTCAGGTTGGCGCCGTTGAAGTTGGCCTCGGTCAGGTCGGCATTGGTCAGGTTGGCGCCGTTGAGGTTCACCCGGGACAGGTTGGCCCGCCGCAGGTTGGCCCCGGTCAGGTTGGCGGTAGACAGGACTGCGGCGTCCAGGTCCGCCTGCTCCAGGTTGGCCCCCCTCAGGTCGGCGCCTCTCATGTTGCAGCGGTTGAGCAGCGAGCGGCTTAAATCGGCTTCCCGCAGGTCGGAGCGGTAGAGGTGCGCCGGATTCAGATAGCAGCCCGAAAGGTTGGCCCGCCGCAGCATGGCTCCCATGAAGTCCGACTCCCGCAGGTCGGAACCGTGCAGGTCAACCATGGGGATGCGGACATGGCTCATGTAGCAATTGTATAGGTCAAGGGCTTCCCCGACATGCTCTTCCCGCCACTTAGCCACCGCATCGCGGCCCTGCCGTACCAGTTGAACGTGTTCCATATCTGCCATCGCGGATTCTCCAAAGCATTTCAGTCATATTCGCCCGTTGCCCGGCCCCCGGGTCGGTCTGCCTGTTGAACGTAGTGGGATTTTAGCACATGGACAAGCCCCCGTGTTTGATTGCCAGGACGATTGCGAGGTTGTTCAAGCCTGCCACCTGTCCGTACCGAGGTTCTTGAAGGACTCCGTTGCCGCGCCATAAAGCACCGGCGGGCCGTGTCTCACGCCACCCGGTACCGCTCGCAAGCCTCTTCGTCCAGTTCCACGCCCAGGCCGGGGGGTTGGAGCGCCACCAGGCAGACGTCCTCCAACGCCAGCCAGCCGGGTCTTGAAGATAGGCTCGGAGCGGGGCATATATTCCACCAGGTGACCGTTTGGGGATGGCCGAAAGCAGGTGAACGTGGACTTCGGGGATGACATGGCCGCAGATGGTAATGCCCGGGGCCTCGGCAGCGGCGGCAATCTTCATCCAGGGCGTGATACCGCCTGCCCTGGCCAAGTCAATGATGGCAATGTCCAGGGCGCGGGCGTCGAAGGTCTTCTGGAACGGGTCAAGTCAGTACAGGCGCTCGCCGCCGGCCACGGGGATGTCCAGGGTTCGGGAGAGGTGGGCCAGGCTGTCCACGCTCCGGTGGGACACCGGGTCTTCCAACCAGACGATGCCCGCTTCCTGAAGCGCGCGACCCGCCGCCACCGCCTAGAAATCTGGCCGGAAAGTGGCGGCAGCCGGGTCAGCGGCTATACTTGGAGTCAACAAGCATAGCGAGGGCTGAGAATGCTGGGAGAGCGATCGGACCAGAGGGGACTCTGGGAAGCGGACCGGCTGTACCTGGACCACGTGGGGCGGGAAAGCTTCTATGGCGTATTGGCGTCGCTGCGGGGCCGGCTGTTCCGGGACGCCGATTTCGCCGAGTTCTACTGCCCCGACAACGGCAGGGACAGCGTGCCGCCCAGCCTGCTGGCGACGGCGCTGCTGTTGCAGTCCCACGACAAGGTCAGCGACGCCGAGGCGAAGGCCCGGGCTGACTTTGACCTCCGGTGGAAAGTGGCGTTGGGGATTGAGGTGGAAGACCGGCCCTTCGCCAAGAGTACGCTGCAGGTGTTTCGCGCCCAGCTGATCCTGCACGGCAAGGTGCGGGAGGTATTCGAGTCCAGTCTGCGGCTGGCCCGGGAGTCGGGCTTCCTGAAAGGGCGCGGGATGCGGGTGGCATTGGACACGACCAACATCCTGGGGCGTGGCGCAGTCAAGGACACCTGCAACCTGCTGGCGGACGGGATCGTCAAACTGCTGCGGGCGCTGGCACAGCTGAAGGGAATCAACGTCGGGGAATGGGCGAAGAGTCAAGGATACCATCGATACCACCGATACCTGGGCTCCAGCGTCAAGGGCGAAGCGGCCATCGACTGGTCCGACCGGCAGGCGCAGACGGCGCTGCTGTCTGGGATTGTGGCCGACGCGGACCGGCTGTTGGAGTTGTCGCGGCAGGCGCAGGGGGAATTGCGCGAGGACAGCGATGAGCGGCAGCGGATTGTGGCGGCGGCGGAACTGCTGGGGCAGTTGCTGCTCCAGGACGTGGAACGGGCTGAGGGGGGAATGAGCCTCAAGGATGGGGTGAGCCGGGACCGGATGATGTCGGTGCATGACCCGGAGATGCGCCACGGCCACAAGAGCAGCAGCCGGCGGTTCGACGGACACAAGGCAGCGATTGTGGTGGACACCGACTCCCAGCTGATTACCGCGGTGGAGGTATTGCCCGGCAACGCTCCCGACAACCTGGGGGCGCTGGAACTGGTGGAACAGAGTGAGGCCAACACCGGTGTGCCGGTGGAGGAGGCCATGGGCGACGCCGCTTACGGCGACGGCGGTACCCGTCAAACCTTCGCCGACGCGGGCCGCACTCTGATTGCCAGGGTGCCGGGGCGTCCCAACCGAACCCACTTTCCGAAAGAGGACTTCCATATTGACCTGGAGGCGGGTTCCTGCACCTGTCCGGCGGGGAATGTTACCCGGACGATGGTGCCGGCGGGACGGCGCACCGGCCAAACGGGTCGAACTTACCGTTTGGAGGCCTTCCGATTCGACGCGGCGGTCTGCGGGGTATGCCCCCTGCGGTCCCAGTGCGTGGCGGCAAAACCGGGTACGGGACGAACGGTGCAACTGCACCCGCAGGAAGCGCTGTTGCAGCAGGCCCGCGCCCTACAGCAGAGCGAGGCCTTTGCCGAGTACCGGCAGCGTCGCGTGGTGGTGGAGCACCGGCTGGCGCGGCTGGTCCAATTGGGGATCCGCCAGTCCCGCTACTTCGGCCGTGCCAAAACCCGGTTCCAGCTGTACCTGGCAGCCACCGTGGCCAACCTGACCCTGGTGGCCGCCAAAGCCGGGTTGACCGGAGAAACCGGCTCCGGTCCCAGCGCCGGCAGCGCCCAGGTCGCTGGAATGGTCAACTCCGCCACCGCATGGCTCGGGCAAATTTGGACCCTCACCCTGCTCGTATCGGCCTTACTGACCAAATCCCTCTTCCCAATAAGGGGTTTCCGTCCGGGTTTCTAGGTCTGCGTCCAGGTTTCCGTGGCGTCGGCCATGATCTGGACGTCAGGCCCCACGGCCTCCCGCACCGCTTCCACCCGCGTGTGCAGGTCGAGTAGTGATCCGGCGCGCTTTCTTGCTTCCGCGTTCCCTTCCACGTCCTGTGCGGTGTGCTTACCGACGAAGTCCCGCGCCCCGGTGGTCATGCCGCCCCCCGATCCCTTCGAGAAGCCGGAGACGGTCTCCGCCCGGGCCCGGGCGATGAACGAGGCGGGGTCGGGCGGCTCTGCGGCCCGGTGCGCGCTCCGAAGAAGCCGAAACCCGTCATGTACGCCGCCACCGGCTTCGCTCTGTGCTGCTCCAGGAGCATCTGGAGATAGGCGTCGCCGATGGGTTCACCGAAGTCGCCCTGCGCCCGGTGGGTGGGAGCTGGCTCGAGGGCAGTCAGAGGGGTTGGCTCCGGTGTTGGCGTGGGAGTCGGCTCGGGAGCAGGCGCGGCGGTGGTATCGGTGTCTTGGCTCTGTGCGCTCGGCGTCTGCAATACGCTCATGCCGACCACGAGCGCCAGCAAACCGACCGCTGTCAGCAGGACTACCGTCCGTCTCAAAGTTTCCTTCACCTTATGCCTCCGCCAACTCTTAGTACACTACATCCGTCCGCGATTCTCTAGTTCCCATGGCTACGGGGACAAGCGACTGGTATCCCCCACCACGTATAACCCAACGCATGGAATTGACCATAGGGATCTTTGATAACCCGATCCCCGGCTGGTATAAACCAAGGCCCAAGGCGTCCACAATCTACCCGGTTCAAGGCCGTCTCTGCAGTTGCACTCTCCTCACCCATAAATGCGCCAAGGCCATCGTCTATAGAGAGATACCAACACCACCCAACAACAATAATCATTATCCACGTTCCCATCACTGCGTTCACGATTTTCCCGTCAGTAGGCTTCATCTTTCCCATTAGTGCCGCCGTCAGCACGGTCAACATGGTAGATGTGAGCAACGTGAAAGGTCCCCACATCCAGACTCCTGCGACGATGCCAGACACTACTACAATAATTACCGCGATAGCAACAGTCAGTCCAAGGGAAGTCACTGCAACTACAATGTGCCGAAAGAACGTATACCTCAAGAATCTACCAGGCCTGTTAGCCAAGGCGATCCTCTGCCGCACGGTCGCCCCAATGATTAAAAGCATTGCTAGCCAGGCTAAGGGCAATGCATAAAACCCTGGACTGCCCAATAGCAAGAAGAGCCATCCAATCATACTCAGCGGGACAATCACCAGGATCAAGAAAGTCTTTGAAGTACAGCATGCAGGCGCAACCGCTCCAATTAACGCCAGCATACCCAGCCAAGTAAATACGGTGAGACATAAAAGCCACACAATTATTTGATCATTCCTGTAGAGCAGGGCGGACACCTCATGCTCGCGTGGAAGGAGATCAAGAAGTGCAAGTATTATGTACATTGATGGTATTGGAGGGTATTACACATGGAAGGACCACCAGAACCCGATAGGCCCATTCCACTGTCTCACGGCCTATAGGCGCTACCATTCCGGTGAACCTGGCGATGCTCATCCAGGCCAGCGTGGTAAGAATCAAGAGCCATCTCAATAGCCCTTCATGCTCGACCGGAAGGACGTCAGCAAACGCCACACCCAGTTCCGCAACCATAAACAGAGAAAGCATCGCCAGGATAAGGCGCGGGCGGTTGAGTATGAGGACGCCGGCGTGTCTCATTGCGTTAATCTTCCGGGAACTTTACGTAGCTTGGAGCACCATAAGTCCATGTAGTGGCAACGTCGGCGTCATCGTCTGTGTCGGTGGCTTCTGAGAACAGGCTCAATTTGTGAGCGTCGATCGAGCCGACACACCAGTTGTTGCCTTTCCACGGAGTGAGAGGTGTATTTAAGAGGGGACATTCAAAGTTCACTTGGCTACCTCTCTTATACTCCCCCTCCGCCCCGTATAGCCTGACCTCTGTAGACGTGGCCCCTCCTCTATGATTGTTGAAGCTCCAATAGCCGTAATAGTCGCGGCCCGCTTCGATGAGCGGCGCCTTGAACGTGCCAAACGACAGTTCGACGATATTGTCATCCGCTTTTAATCCAGCCGTGGGACAGTCATCGTAATGTTCTGGAAGATCCGAAGTTTCTTGGAGACCTGATCCATCCACCGGGAATGTACATCTCAGGTGTATGGGAGTCTCCTGGTCAATGCTGGGGGCAACAAGGGCTCCAAATGCTCCCATTGGGAATCCGTCAAATCGCTGGGATATGCCTTCCGCTCCATACCCCAACGTTACAGCCTATCCCCCAATTCCCACCAAGCTATTTCCTAACGAGTTTACGATAATTCTCACACACCCTCTTAGAGCCTATCCTAATAACCCATTTTCCGTGCGGGTGTTACCAGTTATTAGGATAGGCTCTAAGGCACCACGGTTAGGATCTTCCACCTGTACTTGGAGAGTGGTCCGATGCCGCCGATTGGCTTCCTAGATATGCGTATTTCATCTTGGTATTGGTTTAGTCCTTGCCCGGCTTCAAACCCGTTCGTGGCAAATTTCCCCAGAGTCAGGACTGGCTTGAAAATTGCCCGGAGGACCGGCCAGGAAGCCCTTCGAGTCAACCACCACGGCCGAGGCCAAAGGGCGGTGGGTTTGCCTCCCGGAGAGTCCCCCGTTCCGTGGGTATCCACCAAATCCTGTTATACTAGGCGGGCCGGTTTGATGGTGGACTCAGGCAGTCCGGCGGCCGGGGCAGGCAAGCGTATTCGAGGAGGCTGACGGTAAGTTTGACGATTAGGTTAGCGCCGATTTCCAGGCAGGCACACACACTCAATCTCAAGCGCAGGCTTACCATTGGCTGACAATCCCGGGCAACAGCGTCCCGCAAGAAAGGGCCTGCCGCGCCCATCATCCATCTTTTACGGGTGGTGGGTCGTCGCCATCAGCGTCATTGCCGACGGCCTCAAGCACGGCAGCTTTAACCGTGGCTTCACGATTTACGTCATCCCCATCCGCAACGAGCTCGGCATCGGCGTGGCGGCCATGGCTTTTGCCGATATGTTGGGCCGTCTCCTGGGAGGAATCCAGGGCCCGATAGTGGGGTACCTGACTGACCGCTACGGCCCCAGGGCCATGCTGTTCTTCGGGGCGGTGGTTTCCGGCTTGGGGTTCATCGCCCTGGCCTTCGTCCACAACTACTTTGTCTTCGTCCTCGTCTTTGTCGGGCTGCTGTCCCTGGGATTCCGTTCCGGCTACAACAACGCGTCCATCACCGCCCTGAACCAGTGGTTCCGTCGGCGGCGCAGCCTGGCAATGTCCATCGCGTCGGTCGGGAATGGTCTCGGCGGGTCTATGGCTCCCCTGGTTGGTCTGATGGTCGTGAACTACGGGTGGCGCACCTCGGTCGTCATTTCTGGCGCAATCATCATCCTGGTCATTGGGCCGCTGTCTCTGCTGTTGCGCAACTCCCCGGAAAGCATGGGCCTGCTCCCCGACGGCGACCGCCCCGAGGCCGCCCCCGGCCCGGAACAGGCTGAACGCCAAGGCCCCGGAGCGGCCGGCGCATCTCCCCGTCCCCGACAGCCCCAGCGACTCAGGGACGTGGACTTTACCGCCAAGGAAGCTATGCGGAGTCCGACCTACTGGCTGATTGTGATGTCGGTGGGGTTCCGCAACACCGTCCATTCCGGTGTTTCCTTCTTGCTGGCCCCGATTATGGTGTGGTTCCTGCAAGGGGGAGACCGGGGAGAGACCGAAAGCCTGCTGATTGCCTCTTTCTTTGTCATGGCCCTGGCCTTAAGCAGCATCGTGTTCAACCCAACCGTAGGGGTTCTGGGAGACCGGGTTTCCAAGCAAAAGCTCAGCGCAATCTGCATGATCTCCGGCGCCGTGGCGTTGACCACCCTGTTGAACCACAGCGGCCACATGTGGCAGCTTCTCCTCTTCGCCATCTTGCTGGCCTTCTCCGAGAGCGCCAACCCGCTGGCCTGGGCCATCATGGGAGATGCTTTCGGGCGGCGGGCCTTCGCGACGCTGCGCGGCTGGCAGCACCTCCCGGACCAGCTAATGTCCATGAGCACGCCGGTCTGGATGGGCTGGATTTACGACACCACTGGCAGCTACTACTGGGCGCTGCTGCCCCTGGTTGTCCTCTACATAATGGCTGCCGTCGGCTACTGGACCATCCCCCGCCCCCGCCTGCCGGACCGCCTGCGCGCCCGCGAGCAAGCCCGCGCCGCCAGGGAGTGACCCGGCCGCCCTGACCGAAAGGCGTTTGCCCGTTGGCGACAAGACATTCCAGACTAGCTGTTCCGTTGGCGGTGCGCCCGCCTGCCCGTCGAGTATAATCATGCCAGGCAGCATCGGCTGCGGCGTTAACCCGGATACGCCGGTCGGAATTGGTGTACACACAAAACCCAAGCTTTAGTCCACGGGAGTAAATCATGGTCCTAGAATCAGGAAGAATAACCCAGGAAGGAATCGACCGCCTGCGAGGCCGGTTGGGCAGCTTCAACCGCCCGCGGCAATATGGTGTGGGCCTCTTCAACGAAGAGGCGTCCCGCAGCGCCATCCGGCACTTCTGCCAGGGCATCGGCGACCCCAACCCCTTGTACTGGGACGTCAGCTACGGCCAGACCGCCAAGTTCGGCTCCATTATCGCCCCGGCCTGTTTCCTGTACAGCGTCTATTGGTGTTCCGGACGCACCGGCGGACTGCCCGGCGTCCACGGTTTTCACGCCGGCAACGATTGGGAATGGTACCGGCCCATATATCTGGACGACAAGATTTCGGTGCAGGAACAGTTCACCGGCCTGGAGGAAAAGGAAAGCCAGTTTGCCGGCAAAATACTAATCCAGTCCAGCGTGACCCACTACTACAACCAGCGCGGCGAGGCCATCGCCAAGACCCGGGGTTGGCAGGTCCGGGCCGAGCGCACCGCGGCCCGGGAGCATCAGAAGTACACCTTTGAACCCTACCAATACTCCCGCCAGGAAATTGAGACTATCGCCGAAGCGGTGCTCAACGAAGAAGTCCGTGGGAACAATCCCCGTTGGTGGGAAGATGTTCAGGTGGGTGACGACCTGAAGCCCGTGGTCAAGGGCCCCATGAGTCACGGCGACATCACCGCCTTTGTCGCGGGCTGCATCGGCGGCATCTCCCACGGCATCCAGTTGAAAGAGATGATGCGCCACCCATCCTGGGGGTTCACCGACCCCAACACCGGGGCGCAGGAAGCCATCATCCGGGTCCACGACATTCAGGAAGCGGCCGAGAGCGCCGGCTTGCCGGGGGCTTACGACTACGGCTGCCAGCGCTGCTGCTGGATGGGCAACCTGCTGACTCACTGGATGGGGGATGACGGCTTTCTCCGGAATATGTACGTCGAGCTGCGCCGTTTCAACGTTGTCGGCGACACCACCTGGTGCAAGGGAAAGGTCACCGGCAAGCGTGACGAGAATGGGGAAAAGCTGGTTGACCTGGAGATTTGGGGCGAGAACCAGCGTCAGGAAATAACCACCAAGGGAACGGCCGTGGTGCGGCTGCCATCCAAGAGCGCAGCCGGGCTTTAGGCCGGGCAGGCGGGCATACCCGGGCCAATATGGGCTGAGAAAGCTAATCTAACCGTTGGCGAGGTTGCGGCATGACACAGCAGAAACCCCAGGTTAGGACCAAGCTCACCGTCGCTGACTACATGAACACGCCGGACGAGGTGCGTTACCAGCTAATTGACGGAGAGTTAATTTTGGTTCCTTCCCCCACCCGTAAACACCAGTCCGTTTCTTCGAGATTGTTCGTGGTTTTGGACAGGTTCGTTAGAACGTACCGTTTGGGCGAAACGTATTATGCCCCCTTTGACGTAGTGTTTCCCAACCACGAGGTTTTCCAGCCGGACATCCTGTTCGTGTCGAACGAGCGAGGGGAAATCATCACCGAGGCCAACATTCAGGGCGCGCCGGACTTGGTGGTGGAGATTCTCTCTCCGTCTTCAGCGCGGTACGACCGGGGCCACAAGCAGACCGTCTACGCCCGGGAAGGTGTACGGGAATACTGGATCGTTGACCCGGCCGCCGAGACCGTCGAGGTGTTGTCGGAGAGCGCTGCCGGATGGACGCTGGCCGCCACCTTCGGATTCGAGGATGACTTGGTGTCGCCGCTGCTGCCGGGCTTTGCGGTTGCCCTGGGTCAGGTGTTTGCTGAGGCGTAGCCGCGGTTCCTCGAATCCCATCGAGCGTATCGAGGATGGTCGTCTAATCCTTACCCCATTCGTGAGGTTGCGGTATGACACAGCAGAAACCCCAGGTTAGGACCAGGCTCACCGTCGCTGACTACATGAACACGTCGGACGAGGTGCGCTGCCAGCTAATTGACGGAGAGTTAGTTTTGGCTCCTTCCCCCACCGATAAACATCAAGCCGTCTCTGCCGAGATGTTCGTGGCTTTGCGCCAGTTTGTAAGGCAGCGCCGTTTGGGCATAGTACGCTTCGCTCCCCTCGACGTGGTGTTTCCCAATCACGAGGTGTTCCAGCCGGACATCCTGTTCGTATCCGACGATCGGGCGGACATTATCACCGAGGCCAACATTCAGGGCGCGCCGGACCTGGTGGTGGAGATTCTCTCCCCGTCCTCGGCGCGGTACGACCGGGGCCACAAGCAGACCGTCTACGCTCGTGAGGGTGTGCGGGAATACTGGATAGTTGACCCGGCCGCCGAGACCGTCGAGGTGTTGTCGGAGAGCGCTGCCGGATGGACGCTGGCCGCGACTTTCGGGTTTGAGGATGACCTGGTGTCGCCGCTGCTGCCGGGCTTTGCGGTTGCCCTGGGTCAGGTGTTCACGGCGGTGTAGCTTCGGCCTGGTCGAATCCCAATGAGAACGGGCGCCCAATTCCGGGGCGCCCGTTCTTTTGCGGTGTGCGAACCGGGATAGTTGGTCCTACTTCCAGCTCATGGTGCTTACACGGATGCGGTCGTCGAAGCCCCTGGGTTCCCAGTTGAGGTTTTCGACCTTGCCGAAATGGGCGGTTATGTCGAACATTCCCATAATCCAGGCTTCGTCGTAGACCAGGTCGGCGATAGACTCCATCAACTCCTTGCGCCGTTCTCCGGTGGCGCCCAGGGCTTCAACCCGGAGTTCTTCCATCCTGGGGTCGCAGATTCGGGAGCGGTTGCTCTCGCACGAGAACACGTCGCTCAGGAACCTGGAGTAATCGAGGGAGTCCAGATTTTTGTTGGTTTCCAGCATATCGGCGTGGTCGCAAGTGCCGGGTTCTGCGGTAATCAGCCACCGTTCCTCGGTGACATCCGGCGTTACCAGGCCGATGCCGCAGTCGCGGATGGCGTTACGGACGCTGATCTCCGGCAAAGTGAGGGTGATGTTGATTCCGAGTTCCTGCCAGTAGCTGGTCATGGCTTCGAACAACTCTTGCTGGTTGGGCCAGTTCACCGGCCTGCTGATGAGGCGAATCTCCTCGCCGTTGTAGCCAGCCTTCTTCATATATTCTCTGGCCAGGGTGGGGTTGTATTCCCGTGGCGCCACGTTCTTTTCGGTGGCTCCCAGCACACCCGGGAAGGCTACGCTGCCCCGGCAGGTGGTGGTGTTTTCCAGCAGGATTTCCACCATTTCCTCGCAGTTCCAGCCATGCACCATCGCCAGGCGCATATTCCTGTCCTTGAGCACCGGGTTCCAGATGTTGTCGAACAGTACGAAGTTCACCGTGCCGCGACTGCTGGACTGGAACACCGGAACGGAGTCCCGGTTGGCCAGGCCCAGCCGGTAGGACAGGTCGGCTTCACCACTCTGGACCATGGCGGACCTTACCGTGGGTTCCCCACGCCATACCCAGGTAACTTCCTGGATTATAGGCATCTGGGCCTCGGGAACGTCGGGGTTGGGCACGTAGTCAGGATAAGCCTCGGTGGTTATGGATATGCCGGGGTTCCACTCCACCAGGCGGTAGGGACCGAGACCCACATTGTCCCGGGTGGTAACGTCCTCCGGGTTGTTTTGGTACCATTCCGGCGCCAGCGCGCCCAGAACGACCGCAGTGGAGACGAAGATGGGACAGGCCACGTCGCAAATCACGTCCACCGTATGCTCGTCCACGGCCTCGCCGCGGTGGGTGCCGGTGTACCCAACGCTGGAGTTGCTGCCGATTTCCCGGTTGCCCGAGGTGTTGGTGAAATTCCAGGCGGCGGACTCGCCGTTCCAGGCTTCTCCATTGTGGAACTTGACCCCTTCCCGCAGGTTAAGCCGCCAGCGGTCGGGCGCCATTTGTTCCCAACCGGTGTAGGGGGACAGGGCCACCAGTTGCCGGTTGTCCTTGTCGAACCAGCCCAGCGGGTCGTTAAGGTTCTCCCGGTGGATTCTCCCGCCCTGGGAGTGGTGGTAAGTGTTCAGGCCCGGCGGTTCGTCGTCGAGGACGATAATTACGTCATCCCTGCCGGTGACGCTTTCCTGGGCCGGGGCGGGCATGGGCTGAGCGGCTGCGGTAGGCTGGGGCGCGGCTGCGGGTTCAGCGCTGGAAGCAGACTGCGCCGGCGCAGAGGTATTGTCCGGGGCGGCCGCTGCCACGGGTGCGGTAGTGTTGGCCGGAGCGGGCGCTTCTGTGGTGGCGGCTGCTCCGCAGGCCATGGCGGCCAGCAGCAGCAGCGCAGCCATGGGCCAGGTCAGGTTCCTGCAGGAAAACTTCAGGGGACGGGCCAATGTTCGCATTGTCGATTACTCCTAAAGAGATTATTCCGTACTTCTCGATTTCAAGCGGTTGCCGGAAACGGAAAGGTTGCATCCAGCGGCAACTGTTGTGCCGTGGCCGGATTTCGGCGTCCGTCAGTGTGGGATAGTCTGCAAAACCGTTTTTGTTGGAGCGAAACCCTGCTCAAAATCATTGATTTACGCTAGAGGGATGTTAAGGACGGGAAGGTCATTTGTCAAACCGCGGCCCCCAGGACGATTACAAAGTAGTTAGTTTCATCGGACAGGACCCCCGTCGTCCCTGCGCGGGCAGGAATCCAGAAACGCTATGCTCCGGTCACGTTCCTTTCCCACAACACCGACGGATTCCCGCTTTCGCGGGAAAGGCGATGACTGATTATAAGAGCCGGAACGGTTGGTGGGGGCGGTGAGCGGAGGCAGGCTACAACCCGAACTTTTCCGCCGTGCGGGCGAAGCCTTCCATCGCCCCTTCCAGCACCCGGTCCTCGACGCAGTAGGAGATGCGGAAGTACCCCGGCGTTCCGAATCCCCGTCCGGGCACGGTCAGGACGTTGAACTCTTGCAGCGCTTCCACGAATGCCAGGTCATCCTCAACCGGGGATTTGGGGAACAGGTAGAACGCCCCCTGCGGCTTGACCACCGAGTACCCCATTTCGGTTAGCTGCGCGTGCAGGAAGTCCCGCTTGCGCTGGTACTCGCCGGGGTCCACGCTGACCCCCTGCAACTCCCGGACGACGTGCTGCATCAGGGCCGGGGCGTTGACGAACCCCAGGGTGCGGTTGCAGAAGGTGAACCCGTTGACCAGTTCCTCCCGTTCCGGGCAGGCCGGGCTGATGGCGATGTGGCCGATGCGCTCGCCGGGCAGGGCCAGGTCCTTGGCGTGGGACGTCACGACGATGGTATTCTCGTAATGGGGGAACACCTGCGGGTAGTCCAGCCCGTCGAAGATGATGCGGCGGTACGGCTCGTCGCTGATGAGGTAAATTGGGGCGCCGTTGCGGGTCTGCCCCGACCGCAGCAGGCCGGACAACTGCCGGAGCGTGTCCGCCGGGTAGACTACGCCGGTGGGGTTGTTGGGTGAGTTGAGGATGAGTCCCCGGGTGCGGGGAGTAATGGCTGCTTCGATGGCGGCCAAGTCTGGCTGGAAATCGGCGCCCGTGGGCGCGGCCACCGCCCGGCCTTGGTGGTTTTCGATGTAGAACCCGTACTCGACGAAGTAGGGCGACAGGATGATAACCTCGTCCCCCGGGTCCAGGATGGTCTTGAGGACGACGTTCAGGGCCGCCGCCGCACCGCAGGTCATAACCACGTCGTTGGCGGAAAAGTCCAGGCCGGTCTCGGCGCGCAGGCCGTCGGCCACCGCCTGCCGGGTCTGCACGTAGCCGTTGTTGGGCATATAGCGGTGCATCCCCGGCAGAGGGTTTTCGGCCAGACGCCGCAACTCTTGCCGGAACTCCTCCGGCGGCTCCACCACCGGGTTGCCCAGGGACAGGTCGAAGACGTTATCCTCGCCGTATTGGGCCTTCAGGGCAATTCCGGCCTCGAACATACGGCGAATCCACCCGCCCTGCTCGATGGACTTGCGGACACTTTCGGAAACTGGCATAAAAACCCCTCGCGCCGTCTGCGGCCCCGGCGGATGGTGTTAATGGTGTTAAGGGTTGGCCGGAATCAACCGGGGCAGGAACCAATAATACCCGTCAAGGGCCGGGTTGTCGAAGCCGGGAACGGGGAAAATCGGGGGCTTTTAATTCTCGGCAGCCGCTGGATAACCCGCTTCCGGTGAATCGTCCTCAAGTCTTGCTGAGTGCATCCAACCCCATAAATTCAGGGGGCTTGGGGGGATTTGAGCCACGGGAGGCGGTTAAGCTCTCAAAAATAAAAAACTGGGTTATTTGTGTCATTTTCTGTCATTTACGCTTGGCGATGGGGCCTTGACGGCGGGTTTTGGCGTCTTTTTGTGGCATCGTGGGTCACTTTTGGGTCACCTTTGTGCCATTGTGAGCCGGTTTTGACGCACTTTGGGACGCTTGTCTTTCCGCCGCAATTGAATTAAATCCGGGGCTGGCCGGGGCCGGCAATTCCGGCGCGGGGTCCCGACTCAGGATGATTGATGATTATGGTAGGGCAGCGCTGCCGGGCTTGGCAAGGGGCAGGTGTCAGCAGGGACAATCAGGAAACCCCTAGTCTGAACAGTTACAGGAAATTTACTTGGCGGGCAGGCTCGACGCGAAGGCAACCCCCCTCTGCACCCACTCCGCCAGTTTTGCCTCGGTGTTGATGCCCTCCGGTTCAATTGTTACCCATGCTGGACGGGATGCGCCTCTAATTATCAAAGGCTTGGCGAAGGGATGCTCCAAGGCTTGCTGCTGATTGGCCTCCCCAACTCGCACTACTAAATTATCATCCTGGACACGGACCGCCATTTTGCCGTTAAGCATGAACGCCAAGCTGCCAAACATTTTCCTGGCCACCACCCCGGGCTGTGGGGCCAGAATTTGCTCGACGCGTTGAGCTAGTACCGTTTCCACTTGAATATGCCTTATACCAGATACCCGTTTCACCTGCCCGTCGTTCCCGCGCAAGCTGGAATCCACAGTTGGAAGTGACTTTCCAGTATCGACAAGACTATCTGGAACCGGTACTAGAGATTCATCGTGGGGTGTGCTTTCTGTATCCTATCAAGATCAACAGATGCGGTGGGTCCTTTACAAAAGCACTTTGTCGGGGTAGGGTTCATCAAGGATCCGTAGTGTGCCGACTCATGCAAGCAAGGCACACGCATTGGGAGTCGTTGGTGAGATGCACCAACCCATGAACGCGACCGCCCTCTCTATCAAATCTGGGTGCAATGACGTCGAAGTCTCTCGTTAGGCCGCTGTTATATCTTCCGTAAATTGCGTTGGCGCAGAAATCGGCCAACTGCAAAAGGCGAGAGTTGCGAGCTGGCAGGAAAAGGGTACTTCCGCGAGAGTGCGGACCGTGCCCCATCTGGTGCTTCCACCACGGAATTGCTCGCCCAACACCTCCAGATTTTGCCGGTAACTGGACTCGGCCACGGCAATTATTCCCCGATGTTCGCCTTGGCTGGCAGTAGCATTGTGACGGCGCACGAACAAGTCGAATCTGCTTACCAAATCCTCAAACGCCCGTTCGTAGTGGTCTTCATTGGGTCTCCAAGCTTTTTCGATAGCCACGCCAAATACGATACCTTGACGCCCGCGAATTATCTGGTAAACGCTATCCATTAATTCACGGCGTTGGTTCCTGTCAAGTTGATTGAACGGGGCTGGAACGTGGTCGTCCTGGACCGGCCACATCCGTGTCGCATGAAATTCAACCGACTCGTTTAGATCGGGGAAATATCTGCTTTGCAACGCATCCATGTCCTGCGCATACCAATGCAATTCCCGCTCAAAAATCGCGAGTCCTGCCAGCACGAAATACGTCGCGCTGTTGTGAAATCCTGATTCGTCGAGATAAAGAATGAACACGTGGCAATAAAAAGGAGCCGGGGAGGGCGAACCCTCCACGGGCCCCATGGTGTGGCCCTCCTAGCTCGCATATTTTATACACCCTTGGATATGCCCGTATCAACTACTTGTAGCACGGCCTCGACTGGCCGTTACTCCCGGTAAGACCATCTCGCTTACCATCCCCATCCCCATCTCCTCCCCAAACCTTGCCGCCACTCGTTCCCCCACGTCGCCCATGTCCACCATCCGGCCCAGCAGTTGCTTCATTGATGTTACCTGGCCGTCAACGATGCCGCAGGGGACTATGTTGTCAAAGTAGGACAGGTCGGTGTTTACGTTGATGGCGAAGCCGTGGTGGGCGACGCCGCGGCTGATTTTCACCCCGATGGCGGCGATTTTGGCGTTCTCAACCCATACGCCGGTCAACCCTGCGTTGGTTCCGGCGGCGATTCCGAAATCGCCCAGGGCGCGGATGATGACCCGCTCCAGGGTGCGGACGTATTGCAGCGGCCCGCCCCATCCCTTCAGGTCAACCACCGGATAGGCCACCAGTTGGCCGGGGCCGTGGAAGGTAATCTGTCCGCCCCGGTCCGTCTCCACCAGGTCAATGCCAGCCGCCGCCAGTTGCGCCGGGGTCAGGAGCAGGTGCTCCGGTTTGCTGAGCCGGCCCAAGGTGTAGACCGGCGGGTGTTCCAGCAGCAGCAGGGTGTTGGGGCGGCGTCCTTCCCGGATTTCCTGGGCAAGTTGGACCTGCCAGTCCCAGGCCCGGCGGTAGTCCACCGTCCCCGGCCTGATAACCTGGCACACCGGCGGGGGCACGGCGGCTAGTAGATGGGGGTGTCGGCGCCGATGGACTCCAGCCGCCGCTTGACCGACTGGAGGAACGCGCTGGACTCGGCGCCGTCGTTGATGCGGTGGTCGAAGGACAGGCAGACGTTCATCATAGACCGGATGGCGATGGCGTCGTTAATCACCACCGGACGCTTCTGAATGGCCTCGGTGGTCAGGATGGCCGCCTGCGGGGGGTTGATGATGGGCATAGACACGGTGGAACCCAGAACGCCGGTGTTGTTCAGTGTGAACGTCCCGCCCTGCACGTCTTCCAGGGTCAGCCGGCGCGTCCGGGCCCGGGCAATCAGGTCGCTGACGCTGTGGGCCAGCCCTGCGATGCTCTGGAGTTGGGCGTTGTGGATGACTGGGACAATCAAGCCCTCCGGCCCGGCCACGGCGATACCCATGTTGACCCGCTTCTTGACGATTATCGCGTCTCCGCCCCACGCGGCGTTGAGGGTGGGGTTTTCCCGCAGCGCCTCCACCACCATCTTAATGACAAAGGGCAGGTAGGTAATCTCGACGCCTTCCTGTTGTTGAAAGGTTTCCCGCAGGCTGCTGCGGACGGCTGCCAGGCTGGTGACATCCACCTCGACGGCGCTCCAGGCGTGGGGAATCTGCGTCACGCTGCGGACCATCGCCTCGGCAATCATCCGCCGCACCGGGGTCAGCGGGATGCGCTCCTCGCCGGAGCCGTCCGAAGGCGGAACGGCTGTTGGCTGAGGAGCGGGCGCCGGAGCCGGGGTTGGCGCCGCCGCTGCTGCCGGGGCAGGCGCGGACGTGGGGGATTCCAGGAAGGCCAGCACGTCCTGCCGGGTGATGCGGCCGCCCATCCCGGTTCCGGCCACTTGGGACAGGTCAACGCTGTGTTCGCGGGCCAGACGGCGCACCGCCGGGGACAGCCGGGCCGGTTCCGGTTCGGGGCTGGCTGAATCTTCCGCCGAGTCTCCCGCCGAGTCTCCCCCTGGTGGTTCCCCGCCGGGGCCGCCGCCGGTGGGGCCGACGGGCCGCTGGTCTCTGATAAGGTAGCCGGTGGTGCCGGGGTTGGCCGGAGGCGCGGCCGGAGCCGGAGCTGCGGCGGGTTGCGGAGCCGGCGGGGCAGCGGGAGCCGCTGGCGGGGGAGTATCGGCGGTCTCGACCTCGGCGATTGGCGCGCCCATGGGCACCACATCCCCTTCCTGGGCCAGAATCCGCAGCAGGGTGCCGGAGACGGGCGACGGCAGATCCATGGTCACCTTGTCCGTGACCACTTCCACCAGCGGGTCGTACCTTTGGATTGCGTCCCCGGGCTGCTTCAACCACTTGCCGATGGTGCCTTCCACCACCGACTCGCCAACCTGGGGAAGCTCAATCAAAAGCGCCAAATCTTACCGTCCCAAATCCGTCCCAAATGATTATGCCCTGTCTCTCCGCAACCGCGGTGTTAAACCCCTGGAATCGGGATCTCCCTCACGTCCCCTTCCATCATCCCGTTGACGGTCTCCAGGATAACGTCGACATGCGGTCGGGTTTGAGGCCATGCCGTCGCGAGCAGCACCAAAACCGCGATTTCCCTGCCGACAAGGTTCTGCTGATACCGGAGATTCTGGTCAGCGGTAATCAGGAGTTGATAGCCCTCTGCTTCTGCTCTCTCAAGAAGAACCCCATTTCTCAGTTCGTCCCATCCCCGCTCGGCCGCGGTATCGACAAAGTGTCCGGTTAAATGCCGCCGAAGGGGGCGCCGGCGTGCAGTGGTCAAACAGTATTCTCATGGACGAGATAAACCTGCAACGACTTCACCGCGTGGTCCAGGACAGCCCGTACCTGGAACTCTTCGACGCCGGGGTACCACTCCACAAACTCCTCTACGGTCGCTCCTTCTTTGAGGTTCTCGAAGAGAGAGTACACGGGCAGGCGGGTTCGGCGAAATATCAAGACCCCGCCGAGCTTCTCCGGGTCCCGCTCGACTTCGGGGCAGGTTTCCCAGTCTGTCGCAAGCATATCTTTACCTCACCATAACAAGGTTTAAGGCCGGGCGCCCGGCGCCCCCTGCCTTCGCAGGGGCAGGCCGTTCAGTATGCCGCCAGCCGGTCCAGGGCCGCCCCAATCTTTTCGGTGGAGGGCATGTAGGCTTCCTCCAGGCTCAGGGCAAAGGGCATGGTAGGAACGTCGGGACCGCACAGCCGCATCACCGGCCCGTCCAGGTACTCAAAGGCTTGATCGGCGGCCAAAGCCGCAATCTCGGCGCCGACGCCGCCGGTCAGGTTGTCCTCGTGGACAATCAGCAGCTTGCCCGTCTTCTTGACCGACTCCAGGATGGTGTCCGCGTCCAGGGGACGCAGGCTGCGCAGGTCCACCACCTCGACGTCGATGCCCCGGGCGGCGGCTTCCTCGGCGGCTTCCAGGCAGTAGTGCAGCGCCAGGCCGTAGCCGACCAGGGTTATCTGGGAGCCGGGACGCTTCACGTCGGCGGAACCGATGGGCAGCAGGTACTCCTCTTCCGGCACCTCGCCCCGCACCAGCCGGTAGGTCTTCTTGTGCTCCAGAAAGATGACCGGGTTGTTGTCGCGGATGGCCGACTTGAGCAGGCCCTTGGCGTCGTAGGGCGTGGCCGGCGCCACCACCTTCAGGCCCGGCGTGTGAAAGAAGTGGGCCTCCACATTCTGGGAGTGGAACAGCCCGCCCCGGATGCCGCCGCCGTAGGGAATCCGCACCACCATCGGCACCGGCAGCTTGCCGTTGGTGCCATAGCAGGTGCGGGAGGCTTCGCCGATAAGCTGGTTGACGCTGGGCCAAACGAAATCGGAGAACTGGACTTCCGGGATGGGCCGCATCCCGCCGAAGGCCGCGCCCAGGGCGATGCCCATGATCGACGCCTCGGCCAGGGGGGTATCAATGACCCGCTCCGCGCCGAATTCCTCGACGAAGCCCTGGGTGGACAGGAACACACCGCCCCGCCGGCCCACGTCTTCGCCCATCACGAAGACCCGGTCGTCCCGGCGCATCTCCTCCAGCATCGCTTCCCGGACTGCTTCAATTACAGTCTTGACGGCCATTGGTCCCTCCCTATATTGATGGGATTTGAGGGATGAATCCCCCAACGCGCCCCGTCCCTGCCCTTGACTATTAACACGGCATCTGAGGGCCTCGTGGGACTTCCCCTGTCCCCTGTCTTCACAGGGGCAGCCCCTGCCGCCGCAGGGGTTTCAGCGGGGCTGAATCACTCGGCGAACAGGTTGTCCAGTATGGTTGACGGGTCAGGGACCGGCGCGGCGTCGGCGGCGTCGGTGGCCTCGTCGATGGCCCGGCGGGCCTCGACGCCGATCTCGTCGATACGCTCCGGGGTCAGGAACCCGCGCTCCACCAGGCTTGCCGCCAGGGAGACGACCGGGTCGCGCTGGCGGGCGGTTTCAACCTCGTCCGCCGGGCGGTAGCGGCGGTCGTCGTCGTCGGTGGTGTGGGGCATAAACCGCTCCAGCTTCAACTCCAGCAGCGCCGGGCCTTCCTGCCTTGCCCGTCTGATGGCTTCGGCGGTGGCCTGGTAAACGGCCAGAAGGTCCATTCCGTCAATTACCACGCCGGGGAAGCCGTAGCCGTCGGCGCGGCTGGCGACGTCGCTAATGGCCATCTGGGAACTCTGGGGCACCGAAATGGCGTAGCGGTTGTTCTCGCAGATGAACACCACGGGCAGGCGGTGGACGCCGGCGAAGTTCATGGCCTCGTGGGTCTCGCCCTGGCTGGAGGCGCCGTCGCCGAAATAGACCAGGGACACCGCGCCGGTGTTCCGCATCTTGCCGGCAAGCGCGTACCCCACGGACTGGGTCAACCCGGCCGCCACCACGTTGGAAATCTGAATGATTTTGTGTTCCAGGTCCGCCCCCTGGAGCGGGAACTGGCGGGCGTTGCTGTAAGGCTCGCCGTCCTTGCCCATAAAGGACTTCATCACCTGGGTCGGCGACAGCCCCACCGCCATTTTCAGGGCCAGGTCCCGGTAGTAGGGGAACAGGAAGCAGTTGCCGTCTTTTTCCGCGGCCAGCAGCGTACCCAACTGCCCCGCTTCGTGGCCCTGGGACGAGGCGGCGATGGGCACCTTGCCCTGGCGGTTCATCATCCAAATCCGCTCGTCGGTGGCGCGGACCAATACCATCCTGGTATATATGTCCACCAAGTCAGCAGAGGTCAGGCCGGCGGGCAGACCGTCGGCCGGTTCTATCCCAATCGGCCCCGGCGCAAGGTTGGGCGGCGCCCCTGCCTCCGCAGGGGTTTCAGCACCGGGTCCGCCGGGGCCTTCTGCGGGGCGCTGCGGTTGGGCGGCGGCGCCCCGTGGTTGGTTGGGGCTGATTTGCGTCATGGTTTTTTCATCCCAGTCGGGCCAGGCGTAAGATTGGGTGGTAGCTCTCTGCCCGGGGCTTTTATACATCGCAAAGCCCTGCTCGGCCAAGGCCGGGGCTTTCCTGCTTCATTGCTTCCAGCGGGTGGCCCTGTCGGGCTGGCAAGCGTGTCTGCCCAAGGCCGGGCCGGGCTTTGGTGGAAACACCAGGTTCGTGTCCCCAGCCTTGTCTTTGGGCTGGCTGACGTGTCTGTCCCCCAGCTTTCCGGCGATTCTGAGAGCCGATTGGAAATCAGGCAGTCCGCCGCTACAGAGTGGGACACCGCTAATTATATCCTGCCGGTTATAACGCCGCAAACCGGCCCGGTCCGCAAGACGGGCTTTTCATTCTCCCCTCTCCCGGCGGGAGAGGGGCCGGGGGTGAGGGAGTCCCGGTCGCCGTTGAAATTGATTCTCCGGCGAGACCGGGATTCCTGAATCCTGGCTAAATCGTATTGTGACGGCGAGGTTGCGCGATGGCATGACTCCGGGAGACTCGGTACAAACGGGCTGATTGGAAGCGCTTCTGGCGCCGCCGGGTCATCGGGTTGACCGGGCTATGCCGGCCGCCACACCTGTTGGCGCTGCTCCCCGCCGGCGATTATGACGAAGGCGGCGCTCTTGATGTCCACCGCGAAAAGGTGGTACTGCTCCCCTTCTTCCGGCTGGAAACCGATTTTAGCGTAGAGTGCCTCACCATAGACCCGCCTGCGTTCCGGGGACAGGACATCGGTGGCCCGGCCGTAGACCTTGAACTCGCCCTCGGACCCGTCCCGGTTGGCCACGACGCTGTGGACGGTGCAGCGGGAGTCGCGCACCAGGTCGCGGGCTTTCATGGAACGCCAGGACATTCCCAGGTAAAGCTCACCCTCCACAATCAGAGGTTCCACGGGCGAGATGCGCGGCCAGCCGTTCTGCCGCAGGGAGCCTACCAGCACCAGGCCGGTGCGGTCGAACCGCTCCTCGCCCAGGGCGGCCAACTCCGGGGCCGCTCGCTTGAATGATTCCCAATTCATGCCTTCAACTCCCGACTTTCTTGAACTGAATTGGGCCGCATTGTATGGGACAGGTCGGGTCAGGGCAAATTTCCTGTGGCCCTGGGACCATTGCCCTTACCCCTACCCAAACCTTTCTCCATCTGATAACCTTCCCGTAGCCGGTCATGCCTGCCGGCGTCCTATCCGCCGAGGGCGGTGTTTTCGAGGAAAACCGTTATGGAACGCAGAGTGCCCACCAAAGATGAAGTCCTGGCCTATTTGAAGGAAGACCGCAATTGGGGACGCTGGGGCGCGGATGACCAGGTTGGCGCCGTCAACATGGTCACCAACGAGAAGCGCCTGGCCGCCGCCCAACTGGTCAAGACCGGGCGGGCCGTGTCGCTGAGCCGGGAATTTCCCAAGTCTCCCGCTCCCAACAACCCGACGCCGGCCCAGCACTTTATGAACCGGGGCGTCCGCGAGCCGGGCGGCGGCCTCGCCACCGACTTCTACGGCGTGTCCTACCACGGACAGGCCAACACTCACCTGGATGCGCTCTGCCACGTCTGGAACGAGGACGGGATGTGGAACGGCCGCAACCCGGACGACGCCATTACCTTCCAGGGGGCCACCTGGGGTTCGGTTGAACACTGGAAGGATGGCATCATCACCCGCGGCGTCCTGCTGGACGTGCCCAAGTTCCGCGGCCAGCCCTTCGTAACCCAGGAAGAACCCATCCACGGCTGGGAACTGGAAGACGTGGCCCAGGCGCAGGGTGTGGCCCTGGAACCCGGCGACGCCATCTGCGTCTATGGGGGCCGTGACAAGTGGAACGAGGTCAACCCGATGTGGGGCAGCGACCCGGCCCAGCGCCCGGGGCTGCACGCTTCCTGCCTGAAGTTCCTGCGGGAGTCCGATTGCTGTCTGCTGGTTTGGGACATGATGGACTTTACGCCCAACGGCTACAATGTTCCTTGGTCGGTGCATGGGTCAATCTTCGCCTACGGCATCGGTCTGCTGGACAATGCGCTGCTCCAGCCGTTGGCCGAAGCCTGCGCCGAAGAGGGGCGCTGCGAGTTCATGCTGACCGTCAATCCGCTGCGGGTGGTGGGCGGCACCGGCTCCCCGGTTAACCCCGTCGCATTGCTGTAGCAGGGTCTATAATTGTCCACGAAAACCGATTCGCCCTCATCCCCGGCCCCTCTCCCGCGGGGAGAGGGGCCGGGGATGAGGGCGAATCGGCTGGGTCTTTTAATTGTTCAAGAAAACTATTGGGTGACGGGGCACGTTGGGGGATTCATCCCCCAAACCCCCTGAATTTAGGGGGTTTGGCCCTCACCCCCGGCCCCTCTCCCCGCGGGGAGAGGGGAGAATTAAAAGGCCCTGTAAATTCGGGGCTGGAGTATTGCCAGGTGACCTCTCCCGCGTTAACGAGTAAGTTTGACAGCCTTTTGGAAGGTCTGCCCGGCCACCTGATGCTGCGCCTGCGCCGGGCCATCAGTTGGGTCGAGCGGGCGGAACAGGACCGGAGCGACTTCGACGCCGCCTTCGTCTTCTACTGGATTTCCTTCAATGCCGCCTACGCCGAGGACCGGCCGGAGGGCTACGAAAAGACGGAAGCGGAGGCCCGCAACCGCTTCTTGGGCCTGGCCGTGGAACTGGACACGGCGGGTCGGCTGCGCCCGGTGGTCTGGCAAAGACTGGGGACGCCCATCCGGTCGCTGCTGCGCAACCGTTACGTCTTCCAACCCTTCTGGAAGCACCACAACCTGGTCCCCGGCCACGAGGACTGGGAGGGCCTGTTCGAGCGGAGCAAGGAAATCGCCGTCAACGCACTGGAGCGGCGGGACACCCTGGCAGTGCTGCGGATTGTGTTCGACCGGCTGTATGTGCTGCGCAGTCAAATTTTGTACGGCGGTTCAATCTGGAACGGGTCGATTAACCGGGGACAGGTGCAGGCCGGGGCCTTAATCATGGCTTTCCTGATACCTCTGTTCATTGACCTGATAATGGAAAACCCCTCGGTTGACTGGGGTTCGCCCCACTATCCGCCGGTGGTCCGGGATGAACCCGAACAGCCCGATTGACCCGTTCCCCGATTGACCCATTCCCCGATTGACCCATTCATGGCGGGCTGGTACGTTCACACCCAGCTTGTCGCAGAACAGGCAGGTCAGCCTTCCTTCAGGAACACTCGCTGGGCGTTGCCGCAACAGATTAGGGAGACCTCTTCATCGCTCAATCCCGCTTCTGCGATGTTGCCGGCCAACAGCCGGGGCGGGCCGGCGAAAACGTAGTCGGAACCCAGCACGATGTGGTCTGCGCCCGCAATGTCCCGCATCAGCCGCACCACCTCCGGCGAGACCGCCACGTTGTCGTAGTACAGCATGGGGAGGTAGTCCGAAGGCTTGTCCCGCTGCAACTCGACGGGCCGGCCCTGCCCGGTGAGATAGCCGTTGTCGATGCGCGCCGCCTGGTAGGGCAGATACCCGCCGCCGTGGACCAGCGCCAGCTTCAGGTTGGGGTGACGGTCCAGCAGTCCGGTCAGGATTAGCTTGGCGGCGGTGATGGTGGTGTCCAGGGTGCGCCCCAGGGAGAAGGCCAGGTAAGCAGGGCGGATGTTGGCTCCGAATCCGTGAGTCGGCGGATGCAGCGTCACCGGCACGTCCAGGGCTTCCGCCGCCGCCCAGAAGGGGTCGAAACTGTCCAGGGCAATGTCCTGCTCTGCCGGGTCGGCCGCCAGCATCGACCCCTTGAAGCCCAGTTGTTCCACCGCGTGGGTCAACTCCAGCGCGGCCAGTTCCCCGTCCTGCACCGGCGCCGTCGCCAGGCCGGCGAACCGTCCGGGGTGCGCCGCAATGACCTGGGACAGGTGCTCGTTGAACAGGCGCGCCCAGGTTGCGGCGTTGGCGGCGCTCAGGGTGTATCCCTGAATGTCCAGCCAGGAAGCGAGGATTTGCCGGTCAAGGCCCTGCCGGTCCATCCACTCCAGCCGGGGCTGCATCTCGGCCAACCCGCCCACCGGGCGAAGATGGGTCAACCCCTCGAACTGGAGGGCCGGGCCCCGGCCGGTGTCCTCCACGCTGACGCCCAGGCTGGCGCCGCTGCGCCGGGCCTCGTCCACCAGGGACGGAGGGACGATGTGGGCATGAGTGTCGATAAGCGTTGCGCTGGGTTGGAGCATAATTCTCTCCGTTGGGACAGGCTGATTTGGGTGGGTTGGGACGGACAGATACGGGGCAGGGATGGTATCTTAAAGCAGTTGTTGTTGAATGACATAAGGCTCAATGATTTTCACGCCTATGGCGTCAGCATACCTGTAAAGCCGTGTGTTGTAGGTGTGAAATTCTGCGATCGGTATTCCTACGCTGCAAAGCCATTTGGCCGTTGCCAGATGAATGGCATCAAGGGGCTTTAGGCTCCATCCTTGAGGGATGCCATCCCGCATTAACTGTCTGGCCTCCCTCCCGATAACGTTGTGGTATTCAACTGAAATGGTGGCGTTGGTGTCGGCCCAGAGGTTGTCAATTCGCCGCTCGATCTCCGGGGCCAAGGATCTCTGTTGCTGTTCAGTTGCCGCGAAAGATGTCTCAACCTGGGAAATGGTGGATGTGTAAATCGCGACCGTCCCGTTCTCCTTGGCGCTTTCCGCGAGCAGTGGCTCCAGGACGGTTATCCGGTTTGGGATCTCGTTAATGTATGAGAGGAATACGCAGGCATCCCAGTAGATTAATTTTCGGTTGTCAGGCATCTCTCAACTGGCGAATGATGTCTTCGGGCATCTTGTCTCCCTGTTGCCAGGGAACCGCTCCACGAGCAAGCCGGTATGATCCCGGCGCCGCGTCTTCAATAATCTCGATGTTCAGGATTTGTCTAATGGTCACCGGCTGGCCGGAGTTGGTTTCTCTGGATACCGTACCGCTGACTCTAGCAAGCCTGCCCCAAACCTCTCGCATCAACTCCTCTTGGCCCGGCTGTAGATAACAGGCGACGGCCTTATCGTGAATCGTGTCGTACAGGTTGAAACGCAGGCTGCCTCGATTGCTCAATGTCTGTACCCTGCCGGAAATCGCGCCAATGCTGGTTGATATGGTCCGGTGTTGAGGAGTTCCGAGGTTACTGTGGACCGTATGGTCGCCGGTCGGTGTTTCAAATCGTATGTATTCAACCGACTTTGTCAGGGATTTGATTCGTTCGACAGCTTGGTTGACCTGGGGGCAGTAGCGAAGGGGTTCACTGAGTTCTAGCGCTTCTCCTATGTCATTGTAGGCTTGGACGATTTTCTCGATTTTCGCATCATCTTCGCTTTCGCCTCGCAAGGTGGTAACCGCGCTTCCTGTCTGCAGGTCCTCAATAACCCATTTGACCCCGGTATTGGTGGTCAGTGCGGCGATAAGTCTCTGAAATTGGGTGATTCCTCGTTGGAATTGTTCAATTTCTATTCGGCCTCCCATTGCGAATGTCAAAGTGTTGTTGCTCATGGTTAATCGTCCTGGCGATATGCGTCAGGTTCTTCTGGCCGTTGCAAGTTTAGCACCGTAGGATGTTCAGGGGTAGGCCCGACGGTTTTGGAAGCCACCGCCAACCATGAAATGCGTAAATCTGATTTCGCAATAAAGATGCAACTGCCTTATTCGTTGACGTGATTCGGTAAGGCACTTATCATCGTAGGGGTAGGGCAATCGCAGCCCTTCATAAGAGGGCAATCGCAGCTCTTCACAGCAGCTTTTCACAGCAGCCCTTCAATGCAGCTCCGCGTCTGTCCCCGTGGCAACAAGGGACCAACAGATTTTGCGGCCTTCAAGATGAACCGGGCTGATTGGTCTGCCAAGGACAGTTTTGAGTCTTACATCCCAAGTTGACCGCACCGCCAACCGGGTGCGCGGAGTGTTCTACGGTTGGTGGCTGGTGGCCATATCCGGCTGCGTAATGACTCTGGCCACTGTGCCGCTGTACCATGCCATGACGGTGTGGTCGGTGGCCCTGGAGAGCCAATTCGGTTGGTCCCGCACCCAGTTGGGCCTGGCGCTGACCCTGACCCGGGTTGAGGGCGGCTTGATGGGCCCCGTTGAAGGGTGGCTGACCGACAAGCTGGGCACCCGCCGCATGGTGCTGATGGGACTGCTAATCCTGGGGTGCGGGTTCCTGATTTTCTGGCGGGTAAACAGCCTGTGGATGTTCTACCTGGCCTTCATCGTAATGGCGCTGGGCCAGGGCTTGGGAAGCTGGCTCCCAATGATGACCGCCCTCAACAACTGGTTCGTGCGCCGGCGGGCCATGGCCATGGGTTGGGCCAACGTGGGCGGGCGCCTGGGCGCGCTGCTGTTGGTGCCGGCCATTGCCTGGGCCGTGGACCCGGACCAGGACCGGCTGGGGTGGCAGCTAACCGCCCTAATTCTGGGGGTCGTCATTCTGGCCGCCGCAGTCCCCCTGTCACTGGCCCTGCGCAACCGTCCTCAGGAATATGGGCAGCTTCCCGACGGCGACCACCGGGCCAGGGCCGCCAGCCAGGAGGCTAGGGCGGCCCGGTCGGCGGCCAGCGACTTGTCCGCCGCGCAGGCCATTCGCACCCCCGCCTTCTGGCTTATATCCTTCGGACACGGGTTCACCTCAATGGTCATCCTGGCCATTATGACCCACTTGGGGTTGCTGGTTAAGGACAAGGGCTTCGACGTGCAGACCACCGGGTGGATAGTGGCCCTCTATACCTTTGTGTCTATGGGGTTTCAGTTGCTGGGCGGCTACCTGGGAGACCGGTTCCCGAAGAACCTGATGCTGTTCTGCTTCACGTCCATTCAGGCCGGGGCGGTGGTGGTGCTGACCTTTGCTTCGACGCTGCCCATGTTCTACCTGTTTGCGGTGCTGTTCGGCGCGGGGTTTGGCGGGCGCAATCCCCTGACCACCGCCATTCGCGGAGAATACTTCGGGCGCGCCTCTTTCGGCAAGATTCTGGGGCTGTCCACGGTGCCGATGAACGTGCTGCTGCTGCTGTCCTCGCCCTTTGCCGGCTACCTGCGGGACGTTCAGGGCAACTACAACACGGCGTTCCTGATTCTGGCGGGACTGAACTTCCTGGGTGGAGCGCTGTTCCTGTTTGCCAGGCGTCCCCGCCCGCCGAGGCCATCCACGCCGCCGCAGGCTCAGGACTGACGGGGCGAGGACTTGCCCTCACCCCCGGCCCCTCTCCCAAAGGGAGAGGAGGGGAATTAAAAGAGACCACGGTTAACGGGGCACGTTGGGGGATTCATCCCCCAAACCCCCTGAATTTATGGGGTTGGATATGCCTGGAAAGGCTCGTCGAATGATTCATTGTGAATGGATTATCCAGCGTTGCGAGAATGAAAAATCCCCTCTCCCTCTGGGAGAGGGCCAGGGTGAGGGCGTCCCGGCCAAGAGCAACCGTTGCTGATGCGCGGAGTTCGCCCTCACCCCCGGCCTTCGCAGGGGCAGGCTCTCTCCCGCGGGGAGAGGGGAGAATCGAAAGACCCTGGCGGCGCGGCGGGTAACTGTTCAGACTAAGGGTTTCCTGAATTGTCCCTGCTGACACTTGCCTCTTGCCAATCCCGGTAACTCTACCCTACCATAATCATCAACCATCCTGAGTCGCCCCCCGGAATTGGCGGCCCCGGATTTAGCGGAAAGACAAGCCCGCCAAAGTGCGTCAAAAGTGACACATAAATGGAACAAAGGTGACACACAAATGGAACAAAATTGGAACACGATAACACAAAAATACGTCCAAACCCGCCGTCAGGCCCCATCGCCAAGCGTAAATGACACAAAATGCCACATTTCATCAATTTTTTAGCGCTTAACTGTCTCCCGTGGCTCGAACCCTCCAGTCTGAACAGTTACCGCGGCGGTTTCGCCTTGACAGCCGCAGGGCCGGGCTTATAATCGAGCGGTAATCTTCCCCAACGGCCCCGGCGGGCCCGAGATGCCAACCCGCTGCCGTTAGTCCCTGTCCCTGTCCGGTCAACCGGCGGAGGCGAACGCCTGCCCGATTGCCAACTTGCGTTTCCTTACGTTTCGCCCCCTGGACCCAATGCCATGAATCGCGCAGTCGAAACCCGGACCGATCCGCTGGTTGAGTACGTCCAGCTTTGCCGTTACTGCGGTCACGTCAACGCGTTGGACGAGACCCAACGCTGCAACGGCTGCGGGTCGTTCTCCGGCCTTTCCACCGTCCCCAGTCCCCAAGGTGAAGTAACGGGCCGGCGGATACGGGTCAACTTCCGGATAAACCGCTACACCCCCCTGGCGCTGATTCTGGCCGCGGTGGTTGCGTTGGGACTTTGGCTGTTTTGGGACTCCCTGGGGCTGATGCCCGACCCTCCCCTACCCTCCACCGGGACCAACGCCGAGGTCACGCTCCAGTCGTGGCCGATGGAGCGGCGCGACGTTCAGAACAGCGGGTTTTCGCCGGCAGGAATTTCCGGGCCGCCGTCAGTCAAGTGGACGTTTGCCACAGCTCAGGCCCTAGTTGCGGCCCCGGCCGTGGCCCACGGGCGGGTGTTTCTGTCCACCGAGGACGGACGCGCCCTGGCCCTGGATGCCGAGTCCGGGCGGCTGGTGTGGGAATACGCCACCGGCGCGCCCTCCGGGTCGGTGCCGGCCATCGCCGGGGACCTGATGTACTTCACCCTGCGGCCCGGTGTCCTGGTGGCGCTGGAGCATGACACCGGGAAGCTCCGCTGGCAGAAGGAGTTTGAGGAACCGGCGCTGGCTTCGCCCATCGTGGCCGACGGGGCCCTGTTCGCCGGGTCGGCGGACAACGTCCTCTATGCCCTGGACGCCGTCACCGGCGAAGAGCTGTGGACGTTTACCGCCGGGGACTGGGTGACGGCGCCGGTGGCCTACGTCGACGGCATGGTCGTCGTTGCTTCGCAGAGCAGCCGGGTCCACGTTCTCGACGCCAAAACCGGACGGGAGCAGTTGGTATACAACGCCGGACGAGGCCGCGGCTCGCCCGGCGGTCCGGTGGCGCAGGGCGACCGGGTGTATTTCGGCTCCTACGGCGGAAGGGTCTGGGCCATTGACCGGCGGGCCCACTCGCGCTTCTGGGACGGGGCGGCGCTGTTTTGGAATACCAACTTCTTCGTCTGGGGACTGTCCGGCTCCCCTCCGGTGCAGCGGGGCAGCGTGTGGGCGCAGGACATAGGCGGCGAGGTGTCCTACTCCCCGGCGGTGGCTCACGGCGCGGTTTACGCCGCCAACCTTCGCGGCAGACTGTCGGCCTTCGACCTGGAATCGGGCGACGAACGCTGGTCAACCCAACTGGAGCAGAAAATTACCTCCGCCCCCACTGTCGCCGGGGACACGGCGCTGGTCGGCACCGAGACCGGACTGGTGGCAGCGGTGGACGCCCATACCGGCGAACTCCGCTGGGAGTTCGCCACCGGCGGCAAGATAACCGGCAGTCCGGTGGCCGCCGGCAACACTATTTACGTCGCCTCCCACGACGGCAGCCTCTACGCCCTCACCAACGCGGCCTCACAGCCGTAGGGGCCCCCGGCCTTCCATTTCACCGTCAGCAATCCCCCATTTTCACCCCATACGCGGCCTAGGCAAGGCCATCATCATTCCTGTGCAGGGCTTTTCATTCTCGAAAGAATCCCCTCACCCCCGGCCCCTCTCCTGCGGGGAGAGGGGAGAATTAAAAGACCATGATTCACCTCGGGCTAATCCTTGACATAACCATCGGCAATACCATATATTGCTCACTGCGATATATCAGTATTGCTTGTAACAATGCGATATCCATATCTCTAAAGCGATTACTGATAACCATGTAAGGAAGTAAATCGTAGCAATAACCTTTGGAGAAACACGCAACAACTTCATAGCAGACCGCTTTGTACTCCCAGCGGTGGGACGCCGGTGGATTGACCCCCGGATTTGGAATCAGGAGGCGCGGCAATGATGTTTCAGCGGCTCAGGAAATCCTATGTCCCGGTATCCATGTTATTGGCGATGCTTTTGGCGCTGGCAGTCGCCTGCGGTTCCGCATCGGAAACCGTAGACCCAACCCAGCCCGCCGCGGTTCCCCAGGCCGCTCAGCCGGAACCGGCGGCTCAATCGGAACAGCAGCCGGCCTCTGCGCCAAGCCAGCCGTCCCAGGCGGCGGCGCCCCAGAGGCAACCCACGGCCACGCGTCCGCCGGCGATTCTTCCCACGCCCGTGCCGGGCGTGTATACGGCTGAGGTGCCGGAATGGGTCAGCATTGGCGCCGGCCACCACTACAACGGCGTCATTCGCTTCGTGCATCGGGCCAACCCCGGCTTCCTGGACCTGCACTACGGCGCCAGTTCGACAACGGTGCTGCTGCCGTCAGGCCCCCGGTTCAACCAACTGCTCCAGTACGACCCGACCAACCCCAGCGAGCTGATTGGCGACCTGGCGGATACCTGGGAGGTTGCCGACGACGGTCTGACCCTGACCTTCCATCTTGCCGAGGCCAACTGGCAGGACGGAGTGCCGGTGACGGCGGACGACGTGGTGTTCAGCCTGGACCGCATGGCCCAGAAGGGAGTGACCCGGGGCCGGGTGACGGCAATCCGGGACTTCTACAAGCCGGGAACGGCCAGGGCGGTGGACGGCCGCACCGTGGAAATGCCCCTGCTGTTCCCCTCGGCCACCGCCCTGGGCTGGCTGGGCGTGGACTACTACAAGATTTACGCCAGGCATATCGTCGAATCCAAGACCCAGGACGAACTCAACTGCTGCTTTGATAACAACGTGGGGTCCGGCCCCTGGATGTTCAAGGAGTGGAAGAAGGGCGACTCTTGGGAGATGGAGCGGTTCGACGGCTACTTCAAGAACCCCATCCCCTTCTACGACGGGTTCAAGGTATTCGTCATTGAGGACGCGGCCCGCCGCCTGGCCAGCATGAAGACCGGGCAGGTGGATGCCTGGCTGGTGATGGGCGGCACGACTCTCCACGATATGCTTCAGGTGCAGCGGGAAACGGGCGGGAAGATGCGGGCCGCCCGGTCCGGTCCGGGCACAATCCGCTGCTTCTACTTCCATTGGAACAAGCCGCCCCTCGACGACCCGCGCATCCGCAAAGCCATCTACCTGGCGCTGGAGCGAAGCGAGTTTGCCGAGATAGCCGGCGGCGGCGAGGGCATTCTGGGAAATTTCTTCCCGCCGGGATACACCTCGACGGAGGAGGAATTGCTGCAACTACCCGGATTCCGGTACCAGAACGGCGAAAAACACCCGGATGACTTGGCCGAAGCCAAGAGGTTGATGGCCGAAGCCGGGTTCCCGGACGGGTTCAAGATTAACGCCAACGTTGACCAGGCCAAGAACTCCAGGACCGAGGGAGAGTTGATTGCCGCTCAACTCAAGGATAGGCTGAACATAGATGCGGAACTCCAGGTGTTTGACCGGGCCACATTCTACGCCAACCTGAGGGACGGCACCCACAACATCAGCGTCATCGGCGCCGCCCTGTACTTCCTGGACCCCTCGGCTATTGTGGTCCAGTTCCTGGCCAAGGACAGTCTGCGCAACCCCCATAACTGGGAGCACCCCAGGATTACCGAGCTAATGGTTTTGGAGGCCCGGGAGTTGGACCCGGAGGCGCGCCGGGGCCACTACCGGGCCATGGACGAAATTCTCAGCCAGGGTGAGGGCCAATTTGTCCCGCTGTACTGGGAGGGCCGGGCCGGGGCGGTGGACTACCGCATCCAGAACTTCAAGCCGCCCTATCACCCCCACACCATCTGGCGGTGGGACCAGATATGGTGGGACGAGAATGCGGAAATTCCGGGCCCCGACGCTCCGCCCATCGAATAACGTCGCGGGCAAGAGCAACCGTTGCTGATGGGCGGAGTTCGCCCTCACCCCCGGCCCCTCTCCCGCTGACAGGGGTATGTATGGACTGAAATTGGTCTGAGGGCTTGGAAAGCGCACGGGAATCCGGCATCTTGGTTGCAATGACGAAACCGGATGCCGGAGGTTTCCCATGCGCCTTCCCAAGGAATGCTGCCAGATGCAGCAGGTCATTGAAACGCATTTGCCTCACCTCAGCCGGTCACAATTGGCCGGGCTGGTCTTGTGGGTGTGCGGGACTATCCTGGCCGGGAGCGCCTGCCAGAATGCCGTCGCCGCCGCTCTCTCCACCAAGGGAAACTGGGACAATCTGCGGCAGCGCCTTCGGGAATGGCTCTACGACGGCGGCGACCGGGCGCGTCCCTGCCAGACCGAACTGGATGTGAGTCTCTGCTTCGCGCCGTTGCTCAGGTGGGTCCTTGCGTGGTGGTGTTCTGACCGGCTGGCCTTGGCGGTTGACCCGACGTTGAAAGGGGACGACACCACCGCCATCGTCATCAGCGTGGTCTACCGGGGTTGCGCGATTCCCGTGGCCTGGCGCATCCTGCACGCCAACAAACCTGGGGCCTGGATGGACCCGATAGTGGAACTGTTGCAGGCGCTGGCCCCGGCGGTCCCAGAAGACATGACCGTGATTGTGCTGTGCGACCGGGGCCTGGCCAGTCCGAAATTGTGGAAACAGATACTCGCTCAGGGCTGGCATCCCTACATGAGGTATCCGAAAAACGTCACTTTCTGCGCTGAGGGCGGTCGGCGGCTGCCCGCGCGCGCCTTCGTTCCCCGTCCGGATACCGCGTGGATCGGGAGCGGGACGGCGTTCAGCAAGGCAACAGTAAAACGCCGTTGCACCCTGCTGGCGGTCTGGTACGTTGAACAGGAGGAGCCGTGGATCATCCTGACCGACCTTCCGCCGGACGAAGTTGGGGTGAGTTGGTACGCGCTCCGCTTCTGGATCGAGTTGGGGTTTAAGGCGGTCAAGAGCTTGGGTTGGCAATGGCAAAAGACCCGCAGGACTGACCCGGCGCGGATTTCGCGGCATTGGTTCGTGTTGTCGGTGGCGACGCTGCTGACCCTGGCCTACGGGACCAGGGTGGAAGACGCCTATGACCGGAGGCTGGCCCCCGGCAGCTTGCGAGCGCCGCCCAGGGCGCTGGCGCCCACTCACCGCAGTAGCCGGGAGAAGCCGGGACGGACCGTCAGCGTAATCCGTTACGGCATTGCCTGGCTGAGGTGGTTGCTGCACCGGGGCCGGTTCTGGAGCCGGGTATGGCTGCTGCCCGAACCCTGGCCTGAACCCAAGTCCGACCTGGAGGTCACCCGCCATGCCCCTACATGAAACCCTATACATACCCCTGTCAGCCCCTCTCCCGGGGGGAGAGGGGCGAATAGAATAGAAAGACCCTAGCGACCGGAAGACGCGCCAGGGTCTTTCTATTCTCCCGAAAAGCCAATGGGCAACGGGGGCACGTTGGGGGATTCATCCCCCAAACCCCCTGAATTTATGGGGTTGGATATGCCTGCCAAGGCTCGTCGAATGATTCACCGGAAACGGATTATCCATTGGTTGGCGAAAATTGAAAGACCCTGTTCCGGTTGCTTGACGGAGGGCCAGCTAATTGGTAAGCTCTCTACGATTTCCTCCCCGTCCGCTGGATCGGGTCTCGACCCAATCCCCGGGCGGGTGTTTTTATCATGCGCACTATTGTGTTGATTGATGGTCAAAACCTTTACCACTTGGCCAGAAAGGCGTGGTCTTCCGGCCTATCGTCAGATTACGCTTGGCCAAGCTATGACGTAGAGAACTTGGCGGACACCCTGGTCTCCAAGATATCTGGACGCACCTTAACCGAAATTCGTTTCTATACCGGGGCCCCCAATCCATCTGTTGGTTCATCCCAAAGGTTCTGGCACGGCTTCTGGTCGAACAAACTCAGGGACTTGAAGAGCCGTGGGATATACGTTTACCGGGGCAGGGTGAGCGCCGGAGGCCAAGAGAAGGGAGTAGACGTAAGCTTGGCCCTGGATCTGGTGAGAGCCACCTACGAACGGCAATATGATGTTGCCATCATCGTGAGCCAGGACTGGGACTTCGGGCCTGCGGTACGGTTGGCGAAAATAATCGCCCAAGCCCAGAAACGAAACCTCATCTTTGAGTCTTCATTTCCAATTGGTCCAGGGAGTGTTTCATGGAGAGGGATTCCTGGAACAACATGGGTCCCGATAGAGCAGGGGACCTACGATGGTTGCCGAGATCCGGCGGATTACCGTCCCCGGAGGTGATGAACGGCAAGCCAGCCCTACCCAAAATCATCACCACACAACAAAGCCGTCGGCGGCTCTGGTTAATCCCAGGGCCGACGGCTTTTTCTGTTCCATCGTCAGGTCCGTTGCCGAGGGACGTACCCTGGTGACAAAGGCTGTACATCTGGACAATAGCGCGCCCCGTCCTTTCTTCGCAATTCCAATCCAACCGCGACTGCCCTGCCCATTTCCCGCGAAAATCATTGACACGAACCGGGAGATAGTTTATATTGCCGCAAATAATATCCGGGATGCGATAATTGTTTGACCTCAATACGGCTATTGAATAACGAATGTAAGCCTTGACAACGCCGTAGTGCATATCACATTCCTGCTTTTACTACGAAATCTGACAATTACGTTGCGCTTCGGGTTCTCGGGCCCGGACGCGAGTTGGTTTATCCCCGGACTACTAATTTGGAGGAGTGAACATGAAGGCTTCCCGGTCCTGGAAACTCAAAGCACAACTGTCCATTGGTTTGGCGCTATTGTTAGTGTTTGCAGCAGCTTGCGGCTCGGCGGCCCAGGTTGAGCAGCCCGCCGCACAGCCGGCGGCGGCGGCTCCCGCCCAGGCATCTACGCAACAACAAGAACCGTCTCAGCCGAGCGAACCTTCGCAGGCAGGCCAACAGTCTGCCCCCGCGGCGGCTGACCCAACGGCCGCGCCGGTGGTCGCCGCCACGCCGGTCCCCGGCGTCTACACGGCCGAGGTGCCGGAGTGGGTCAGCATCGGCGCCGGGCACCACTACAACGGCTTGATTTCCTTCGTGCATCGGGCCAATCCCGGCTTCCTGGACGTCCATTACGGCGCCAGTTCCACAACGGTGCTGCTGCCCTCCGGGCCCAGGTTCAACCAACTGCTGTCATACGACCCGACCAATCCTTCCGAGATTATCGGCGACCTGGCGGAGAGTTGGAAGGTGGCCGAAGACGGCCTGACGCTGACGTTCAACATCCACGAAGCCAACTGGCATGACGGGGTTCCGGTCACCGCCGATGACGTGGTGTTCAGCGTGGACCGCATGTCCCAAGAGGGAGTTACCCGGGGCCGGGTAACGGCTATCCGGGACTTCTACGAGCACGGCACGGCGACGGCCGTTGACGACCGCACGGTGGAAATGCCCCTCAAGTTCGCCTCCTCAACGGCCCTGGGCTGGCTGGCGGTGGACTATTACAAGATTTACGCCCGACACGTGGTCGAGACCAAGACCCAGGACGAGCTGAACTGCTGCTTTGAGAACAACGTCGGCTCGGGCCCCTGGATATTCAAGGACTGGAAGAAGGGCGACTCGTGGGAGTACGAGCGGAACAACGATTACTTCCTGGACCCCATTCCCTTCTACGACGGGTTCAAGGTCTTCGTGATTGAAGACGCCGCCCGCCGGCTGGCCAGCATGAAGACCGGACAGGTCCACGCTTGGCTGGTCATGGGAGGCACCACCCTGCAGGATATGCTTCAGGTGCAGAAGGAGACCGACGGCAGGATGCGGGCTGTGACCAGCGGCGCCGGCAGCGTCCGCGGGTTCTGGCTGCATATCAACCGTCCGCCCCTGGATGACCCCCGCGTCCGCAAGGCCATTTACCTGGCGATGGACCGCACCGAAATCGCTGAGATCGCCGCCGCCGGCGAGGGCATCGCAGGCAACTTCTTCCCGCCTGGCTTCGCGGCCAGCGAAGAGGAAATCCTGTCGCTGCCCGGCCTGCGCTACGAAAGCGACGGGACGAAACACGCCGGAGACCTGGCTGAGGCCAAGGCACTGCTGACTGAAGCGGGATACCCGGATGGGTTCAAGTTGACCTTCAACGTGGACCAGGCCAAGCAGAGCCGCACCGAGGCGGAATTGGTGGCGGCGCAGCTCAAGGACAAGCTCAATATCGAGGTGGAGTTGCAGTCGCAGGACCGGGCCACTTTCTACGCCAACCTGCGCGACGCCAGCCACAACATGAGCATCATTGGAACCGGGCTGTACTTCCTGGAGCCGCAGACGGTGCTGGTGCAGTGGTACGCCAAGGACACCCTGCGCAACCCCCACAACTGGGAGCATCCCAGGATTAACGAGTTGATGCAGGCGGAGGCCCGGGAGTTGGACCCGGAGGTTCGCCGCGGGATGTACAAGGAGATGGCCGACATTCTCAATGAGGGCGACGGCCACTACATCGTCCTCTACTGGCAGGGCCGGGCCGGCGCCATTGACTACCGTATCCAGAACTTCAGGCCGCCCTACCACCCCCACACCATCTGGCGTTGGGACCAAATCTGGTGGGATGAGAACGCAACGCCGGCCGGCGGGGACGCCGATCCAATCCGGTAGCGGAAGCAATCAGCACGGGGATTCGGGTGCGCCCGGGTCTCCGTGCCTGGCAACGGGAATCCTGGCGAGGGTCTCTCATGGGTTGAAGTACCCACAGTCGGTCCTCAGATCACTGGAGCAATAAACCACAACCTGAAAGCCATGAGCCCGGGGAGGGAGTATGAAACAGTACATAGCCAGAAGATTCGTTCTCTTCATACCCACCCTGGTGTTGACCACCCTCATCGTGTTCGTCCTGTTCTTCCTGGTTCCCGGCGACACCGCGCTGTTCATCCTGACCGGGGAAGAGGGGGCCGGAGCGGTGACGGAAGAGGACATTGCCAACCTGCGCCATGAGCTGGGGTTGGACCGCCCGATCCACATCCAGTATTTCTCGTGGATCTGGGGCATCCTGCAGGGCGACCTGGGGGACTCCATCTGGTACAAGACCCCGGTGATTGACGAGCTCAAGGACAAGTTCGCCGTCACGCTGCAACTGGCCATCATGGGCATTATCCTGGCGTTCATCTTTGCGGTGCCGTTAGGTATGTTGTCCGCCGTCAAGCAGGACACCCTGCCCGACTACGTTTGCCGGATAATCTCCCTGATCGGGATTGCCCTGCCGACGTTCTGGCTGGCGATCCTGATGATTTACGGTCTGGCCTACTCCTTCAACTGGCTGCCGCCGTTGGGATACGCCACGCTGTGGGAAGACCCGTTCCTGAACCTGCAGCAGCTCATCTTCCCGGCCTTGGCCATTGCCTTCCACGACTTGGCGTTCACCGCCCGGGTCACCCGCTCCTCCATGCTGGAAGTGCTCCGGGAAGACTATGTGCGGACGGCCCGCTCCAAGGGGCTGCATGAGTTATCGGTCATTGGCCGTCATGCCTTGAAGAACGCCATTCTGCCGGTGGTCACGGTTTCGGGCTACCAGTTTGCGCGGCTGTTGGGCGGCGTGATTATCGTGGAGACCATCTTCGTGGTGCCGGGATTGGGCCGCTTCCTCATCGAGAGCATAATCCACCGCGACTTCGTGGTAATTCAGGCGGTAATCCTGCTGACCGCGGCGGTGGTGCTGGGCCTGAACCTGATCATAGACCTGTTGTACGGCGTCCTGGACCCCAGGATTCGCTACCAATAAGCCGAGCCGCCATGAAAACAAGCCGCCGGTAAACGAATGGGTGAACCGGCGGCAATCTGACCGGGGTGCTTTGGTCAACCCGGCCGCAGGAGACGAAGCAATGCTGGAACAAGAAACTGCCATCGTCCAACCCCAAGCCGGAATCGCAAGAGCAATCAAGGCTCCGGCGGCCAACTCTTGGCGCTGGGTGTCGCGCTTTACCCGCACCAAGCCCTTGGGCGCCATCGGTGGAGGCATAACCATCTTCCTGATTGTGGTGGCGATTCTGGCGCCGGTGGCGGCTCCCTACGGCGCCAAGGAAACCCTGGGAAGGGAAAACGTACACCTGCCTCCCAGCGTAAACTTCATCATGGGCACCGACCACGTGGGGCGCGACGTCCTGAGCCGGGTCATCTACGGGGCGCGCATCTCGCTGTACGTGGGCTTTGGCAGCGTGATAATCGGCGTCGTCATCGGCTTCGTGCTGGCCATCACCACCACCTATGCCGGCCGGTACGTGGACTTGACTTTCCAACGCCTGGTGGACGCCATGATGGCGCTGCCGGGGTTAATCATCGCCCTGGCTATCGTCGCGGTGCTGGGCTCGTCCTTGCAGAACGTCGTCATCGCCATCGTCATCGGTATGCTGGCGCCGGTGGTGAGGACCGTGCGGTCCCAGGTGCTCACCCTCAAGGAATTGGACTACGTTCTGGCGGCGACTGCTATCGGGGCATCTTCCAAGCGGATAATCTTCCGTCACATCGCCCCCAACTGCGTGGCGATTATACTGGTGGTAGCCACCTACTACCTGGGCCTGGCCATAACCATTGAGGCATCGCTGAGCTTCCTGGGCGTCGGGGTGCCGCCCGACGTGCCAAGCTGGGGCGGGATGCTGAAACGTGCGGCGGAAGAGCATGTCCGCACCGCGCCCTGGGTGGCAATCTTCCCCGGGATGGCCATTTTTGTGGTGGTGTTCGGCTTCAACCTGCTGGGTGACGCATTGCGGGACATTTTCGACCCGAAGCTGCGGCAGCGGTAAGCGTAACAGCAGTTGCCGGCACGAGCAGCCGGAAATGGAGACAACAGGACCGGGGCAGCCATAAATGGCTGCCCCGGTTTTCTTTCTTGACGTTAGGGCGTTGGCTCGTCCCACCACGACGCAGCTAGGCGGTGGATTCCCGCATTTCCCGTTCGGCAGCGATGGCGACGTGGGCCAGGGTTTCGGCGTAGCGGTTGGAGAACAGCCGTCCCACCGAGGCATACACGCGGATGCCCAACTCCGGTTCCCGGTAGCACAACCCCAGCAGCTCGGAACGGGGTATCGCCAGCACCCGCATATCGGTCAACGCCTTTCCCGACGTAACCAGGGTGCCGGACCCCAGCAGCGTGGCCAGGGGGAACGCCTCGCCGGGCAGCGCGATCCGCACCGAGATTTCGCCCACCTCCGAGTGGGTGGTCAGATGGGCCTCCCCTTCCAGGATGACGTAAAGCTGGTCCCCCGACTCGCCGCCCAGTCCCAGGTTTCCCCCGGCGTCTACGCCCGTAGCGACTCCCAAGGCGCATACCTTGGTCAACTGGTCGTCGGAAAGGTCGCGGAACACATCCACCTGCTTGAGTATCCGGGGGTCCACGGCCGGGTCGGCGCTGGCGAACCGGTCGCCGTGGACGTAACCCTCAAGCTCGTGGGCCCAGTACACCTGCACGTCTACCGATGCCTTGCGCTGCACTTCCTTAGCGATGCTGGTCTTGATGTGCCGGGCCAGCAGCTTGCGGTCGTGGGTGTACATGGCGATCAGGTCCGCCTCGCCGGCGCGGGCGGCGTTGATGATTCCGTCGGCAACCGAGTTAGAGACGGACACCTCGCAGCTCCACTCGCCGCGCTCTTCGTCCGGCAGGCTCCCGCCGAGGCGGCGGGCCACCGCGCGCAGGTAGCCCATAGCTTCAAGGCGGTCCGATTCTTCCTGCTGGCTGCCCAGGATGATGTGTCCGGCAACCCGCTGGGTCTTGGCCGGAGGAATGACCTGGAGCAGGATTACATCGGCGTCGGGTTCGAGTTCTTCCTTGACCATGCCGTAGGTTTCTTCAGACTCGCGGGACCCGTCCAATGGCAACAACACCCGGCGGTACATAACGCTCCCTCCTGTTGGACCAGAATCAATGAGAATGCGCCGGCGGGACTCCCGGCTGACCCTCGTCAGTCTACCATGTTGGGCGGCTGCGTTGACGCGGCTGGGCGCTGGGTGGAAAAAACTATGCTGCGGCCCAGGGTCGGGAGCGGGCCATTTGCCGCAGGCCCAAGGGCGTGGTGACGGGGGCCAGGCAGCGGTCGCCCATGCAGACGTAGAGGGCGGCGTCCTCATGCAGCGGGAACCCCAGCCCGCGAATTTGCCCGGCGTCCCGCTCCGAGTCCAGGGGAATAATGACCCGGTGGGGAGCGTAGGTACGCAGCGCCGCCCGGTGCAGCCGCCGGTAGGCCGTGGCCGACGAATCGCCCAACAGCAGCAGGCGCACCGGCCCGTGGGTTAGAAGGTCCTGCGCCCGTCCCCAAGCGGCCCCCGCCGGCAGAAACAGCGCCTCTTCGTCCTCCTCCATGCGGCGGGAGGCGTGGGAGCCGAGGTAGCTCTTGCCGGGGACGACGGCCTGGAAAATCTCCAAGGCGGCAGCCGCCCGGTCCAGGTACTCCGCCTCGCCGGTCAGGTGCGAGAGGACAACCAACGCCTCGGCCCACGCCGCGTTGTCCAGCACCGGCTGTTCTCTGGGCAGCAGGCCGACCTCGAAGGACTGGGGCGGAGTTGTGTCGCAGCAGCCGCCGTTGGGCGCCCCGAACAGCCGCTCGATGCTGCCGGCGACCTCAACGGCGCGGGCCAGATAATCCGGCTGGCCCGTTGACTGGTACATGGTCAGCCAGGCCCGCAGAAAATTCACCTGGTCGGCCAGCACGGGCGACGCGTCCCCGGCGGCTCCAACCCGCCGGGGCAGGCTCTTTATGCCATACGCCCCTTGGGGCAAGGCCGGGTGGTGGCTTTCCGGCAATGGGACAGTTGGGGATATGGAGGCAGTCCAGCAGTCGCGCCATAGCTGCTCCAGGATGCCAACACCGGCGCGGCGGCAGGCCCGGCTGCCCAGGACGTTGGCCGCCTGCAGCAGGGTATCGGCGGCCAGGGCGTTCCACCCGGCGTAGAATGTCCGGTCGATGGGCGGCGGCGCGGCGGCGTCCCGGTTCTGCCACGGCATCTGGTAGAAGGGTTCGTCGGCGTCCTGGCTGGCGAACAGCAACCCGTCGCCGGGACTCAGCAGGGTGGTCAGCAGGTAGTCCAGAATGCCCGTCACGGCGGTCTTGTAGGCCGTCTTCTGCGTGAGTTGGTACGCCTCCAGGTAGGTTATTGCCAAGCTGGCGTTGGAAACCAGCATCTTCTCGTAGTGCGGCACCTTCCAGTCCCGGCTGACCGAGTAGCGGAAGAACCCCTGGTCTTTCCGGTCGTAGATGCCGTGCCACATCCCCTGCAGGGTCGTCTCCACCATTGCCAGCAGGTTCCGGTCGTTGGTCAGGCCGCAGCGGGCGGTCAGGAAGCGCAGGGCTTCCCAGGGGGGCTGCTTCGGTTCCGCGCCGAAACCGCCGAACCGCTCGTCATAAAGCTCCTCCAGCCGCTCCAGCACGGCATCGGTGGAAGCGCCGGAGCCGGGGGTGGAAGCGCCGAGATCGGCGGGTTGGCGGGCTGCCGGGACCGCTTCGCCGCGGGACACCTGTTCCAGCAGCGCGGCCATCTCGTCGGGCGGCGTGTAGGGCCGGCCGGCCAGAAACACACCGTCCCCGGTCAGGAAGGCCACCGACGGGAAACCGCCCTGGTTGTACCGCAGGGATATGTCGGGCCGTTGGTCCACGTCGACGCGCACCGGAATAAACCGGGAGTTAATCAACTCAATGACCCGCTCGTCGGAGTAGGAAGTCTGGTCCATGACGTGGCACCAGTGACACCAGGTTGCGCCAAGGGTCAGCAGCACCGGCTTGCCCTCGGACTTGGCGGTCTGGAATGCGTCCTCGTTCCACTCCCGCCAGGGGATGGCGTTTTCCGGGATGGGGTTCCCATCGTGAAGTTGACTCATTCGGTTAGCCCTCGGCTTCGGGCCGGGCGATGCAATGGCCCGGAGATGATTCAAGCGTAATGTAGGGTGCAGTTTAGACCTTCGCCAACCTTTTTTGTAGATGGACGGCGGGAAGGCCCTGGGTTACGTTGGGGGATTCACCCCCAAACCCCCGATGCAACTATCTCAAGATGGTGTGAGGGCCGCTTCAAGTTTTGAGATGGTCTCTAATGGGGCCAACCTGCGATGACTAATGGGCCGGGGATGGCCGCAACCGTTGCGTAACAAGAAATTTACCTTGATGTAATCCACTCGAAATACTCCTTTGGCAATATGAGCCAATACCCGCCTTGGACTCTGGGTGCAATGCCGGAGTCGACGCGGGCCATTTGGGAGATGGGTATGCAGCCTAACCCGGATCGCTCGCCCTCACCCGGCGAGGAACCCATCACCGTCCTGCTAATCGGCGAACAATGGGGCGCGGCGGCGCCGGCGCTCCAGGCCCTGGAATCCCAGGGGGCGTTCCGTTTCAGCAAGCTCATCAGCCGGTCCGAGTTTTCCGAGCCGAGGGTTTCAATGTTCTGGGCCGGCGCCCCGGACATTTTCCCGGCAGTCATCGCCGTCGGTCCCGGGGTCGCGCCCGGCGACCTGGACCTGCACCGCCTGTGGGACACCGTGGAGACCGCTCCGCCCCCTCTGCTGGACTGCATCACACACGAAGACTTGGAGAGCTTCAACGTCTGGAAAGAAGCCGATGATTTTCTGGTGGTGCCCTGCACCTCGGCGGAAATGGGCCTGCGACTCCGCCGGTTGGCGGCCAGGGACGCCTTTCCGCTGAACCCCGCTTCCCTGATGGTGGGCGAAATCGCCCTGGACCTGGAGACCTACCAGGTGACGGTGGCGGGATCCAGGGTTGGGTTGGCCTGGCTGGAGTTCCAACTGCTCAAATTTCTGATGGAAAACGTCGGCAGGGTTTTCTCCCGGGACCAACTGCTGGCCAACGTCTGGGGCGTGGAGAGCTTCGGCGGCACCCGGACGGTGGACGTTCACATCCGCCGGCTCCGCAACAAGATTGAGACCGGCGGCCAGGCCTACTTCCGAACGGTCAAGAACGTGGGCTACGGGATGGTTGACCCCGGCTGACGCCCCCTGCTCCCAAACCCTCACCGCCCCGGGTCTATCGCAGGGAAGTCCTATTTCCAGCCTCCGCCGGATCGACTCTTCCTGCCTGCTGGCACCCCTGTCCCCAGCCATGTATAATCGACCCACCGGCCCATAACCTCCACCCAGGGGCGTACCCATGGCCACCGAACCCCAGCGTATGAGCCGTCTGGAAGGCGCCTACGAACAGGTCGACGCCCGTCTCACCGACATCAACAACCGCATGGACACCCTGGAAGCCTCCATGAACTCTCGATTCAACGAGGCGAACGCCCGCGTCGATACCCTGGAAGCCTCCATGAACTCTCGATTCAACGAGGTGAACACCCGATTCAACGAGGTGAACGCCCGCATTGATGCCGTGGAAACGAAACTGAGCGCCCGCGTCGACGCCCTGGAAGCCTCCATGAACGCCCGCTTCAACACTCTCATCCTGCTTATCGGCGGTGCTTGGATTACCCTAATGGCCGCCATCATCGCGATATTCTTCACCAAATAAGCCCCGGTACAACCCCAGGAACGGCACATACGGAGGAATCCCCGGGTTTCCTGCACAGTCATCAACGACGATTGACGCCGGCATACTGCTGACGCCGGCATACTGCCATTTTCCGGCAACCCTTGGGTAGTGTTTACACGGGGTTAACCCAGAATTAGCCGTTTCGTTACAACTTCGTAACTCCGCCGCAAAACAACCGCCGTATTCTGTTATCAACCCACAAGGATGGTTGACAGCAGCAGATGCAGCACGGCGCGTTAAAACCCGAAACATCCACCCACTGCCCCTACTGCGCGTTTCAGTGCGGCATGAAGCTGGGCGGTTCGACAGGTTCAGCGACGGTTTCCCCCGACGCCGGGTTCCCGGTCAACAAGGGCGCGCTGTGCATCAAGGGCTGGACTTCGGTGGACACGCTGGCCCACCCGGAGCGTTTGCTGACCCCGCTGGTGCGGGACGCATCGGGAGAGTTGGTCCCGGCAACCTGGGACGAGGCGCTGTCGGCGATCGCCGCCGCATTCCGCAAGACGCAGGCTGATTACGGAAGCGACGCCGTGGGCATCTTCAGCGGCGGGTCGCTGACCAACGAAAAGTCCTACCTCATCGGAAAGTTTGCCCGGGTGGCCCTGGGCACGCCCAACATCGATTACAACGGACGCTTCTGTATGTCCTCCGCAGCGGCGGCCGGCATAAGGGCGCTGGGCGTGGACCGGGGCCTGCCCTTCCCCCTTGAAGATATTGCCAACGCCGAAACCATTTTGCTGGTGGGCGGCAACCCGGCGGCGACCATGCCGCCCATGATGCAATACTTCGAGGCCCAACGGGACAACGGCGGTAGGCTGATTGTCGCCGACCCACGGTTCACCGCCACCGCCGAGTCGGCCACGCTGCACCTGCGGCTCACGCCCGGCTCCGACGCGGCCCTGGCCAACGGCCTGCTGCACGTCCTCATCGCCCGGGGCCTGATTGACACCGATTACATCGAAAATCATACCGAAGGCTTCGACCAGGTGAAGGGAATCGCTGCCACCTACTGGCCGGAGCGGGTGGAGCGCATCACCGGCGTGCCCGAAGCCGAGCTGGTCCAAACCGCTCATATGCTGGGGCGGGCCAAGTCGGCCATGATTCTCACCGGACGGGGCGCGGAGCAGCAGTCGCAGGGAGTGAACAACGCCCTGTCCTTCATCAACCTGGCGCTGGCCCTGGGACTGGTGGGCAAGCCCAACTCGGGCTGGGGATGCCTGACCGGGCAGGGCAACGGGCAGGGCGGCCGGGAACACGGACAGAAGGCCGACCAACTGCCGGGCTACCGCCTGATAACCGACCCGGCAGCCCGCCGCTACGCTGCTTCGGTCTGGGGCATTGACGAATCGGAACTGCCCGGCCCCGGCAAGTCGGCCTTCGAGCTTCTGGATTCGTTAGGGCAGGACGGCGGCGTCCGCTGCCTGATGGTCATGGGATCCAACGTGGCGGTTTCCGCCCCCGATTCGCTGCGGGTGCAAAAGCGGCTGGAGGCGCTGGACTTCCTGGTGGTGGCCGACTTCTTCCTGTCCGAGACGGCGCAGTTGGCCGACGTGGTGCTGCCCTCCGCCCAATGGGCCGAGGAGCAGGGGACGATGACCAACCTGGAAGGCAGGGTGATACTGCGGCAGGCGGCCTTTGCCCCTCCCGGCAATGTCCGCACCGACCTGGACATCATCAAAGACCTGGCCCGGGGCTTGGGCAAAGAGCAGTTCTTTTCTTTCCCCGACGCCGAGGCGGTGTTTGACGAGCTGTGCCGGGCCAGCGCCGGCGGCCCCGCTGATTATTCGGGCATGAGCTACCGGAACATCGCCGCCAACCAGGGTGTTTTCTGGCCCTGTCCCACGGAGAAACCCGAAGGCACCCCCGGGATGTTCGCCAGCGGGTTCCCCACCGCCAACGGGCGGGCCAGGTTCCACCCGGTGCGCCACCAGGCCCCTGGCGAGACGCCCGACGAAGATTATCCCCTGTACCTGACCACCGGACGGGTTTTGGCCCAATACCAGTCCGGCACCCAGACCCGCCGGTTGGCCCAGCTTAACGAAATCGCCCCGGTCCCGCAGGCCGAGGTCAACCCAGCCACCGCCGAGCGGTACGGGCTGGTTGACGGCGGGACCGTCACTTTGGAAACCCGGCGGGGCTCGGCGGTTTTCACCGTCAAGCTGTCCCCGCAAATTCGTCCCGACACCGTGTTCGTCCCTTTCCACTGGGGGGCGGGCAGTCGGCCAACCGGCTGACCAACCCGGCCCTGGACCCCATCAGCAAGATGCCGGAGTTCAAGGTCTGCGCGGTACGCATTCAACCCGCCCCGGTTGAAACGGCCATTCAGGGTTAAGGTGCAAAGTATGTCGGATAAAGAACGCCTGGTAATCATCGGCAACGGCATGGCCGGAGGCCGGTTCGTCGAAGAAGTGGCCACCCTGGGCGGCGCCGACCGTTTCGACATCGTGATGTTCGGCGCCGAAAGCCACGGCAACTACAACCGGGTGCTGCTGTCCGGCGTTCTGGCCGGCACCCACTCCGCCGGCGACATTTTCATCAACTCGCTGGACTGGTACGAAGCCCAGGGCATCAAGCTCTACTCCGGCATCCGGGCCGGCTGGATTGACCGCATCAGCAAGTCGGTGTACGCCCCCGGCGGCATCGCCGAACTCTACGACAAGCTGGTCATTGCCACCGGCAGCGGCGTCTACGTCCCGCCGATGGCCAACCTGTACAACGAGGACGGCGGGTTCATCGACGGTGTTTTCGTCTTCCGCACCCTGGAAGACTGCCAGGAAATGACCGATTACACCGCCACCGCCGCCAAGGCCGTGGTGGTCGGCGGCGGGCTGCTGGGACTGGAAGCCGCCCGCGGTCTCCTGGGACGGGGCTGGAAGTCCACGTGGCGCACCTGAACTCCCACCTGATGGACACCCAACTCGACCCGGAGTCGGGCCGGATGCTGAAACAGCAGATGGAATCGCTGGGTATCAACATCCACCTGGAAAAGATGACCACCGCCATTGCCGGCGACGGCCGCGTCACCGGCGTCAACTTCCGGGACGGCGGGGAACTGGACTGCGACATGGTGGTGCTGGCCGCCGGAATCCGCCCCAACGTGGACCTGGCCAAGCAGGCCGGCTTGCAGGTGCAGCAGGGCATCGTCGTCAGGGACGACCTGTCTTGCCGCAACGACCAGGACGTTTACGCCATCGGCGAATGCGCTCAGCACCGGGGCCGGCTCTACGGCACCATCACCCCGGTATGGGAGCAGGCCGTCGCGTTGGCCGAGCGGCTGACCGGAGAGAACCCGGACGCCTCCTACCGGGGTTCCCGCGTCTCCACCAAGCTCAAGGTTATGGACGTGGAGTTGGCGGTTATGGGCGACAAGGAACCGCTGTCCGACGCCGATGAGTTGGTGCATTACAGCGAACCGGGACGGGGCGTTTACAAGAAACTCATCATCCGCGAAGGGCGGCTGGCCGGGGCCATTCTTCTGGGCGACGGCCTTACCTCCGCCGACGTGATTCAGTCCTTTGACCGCAACAGCGAACTGCCCAACAACCGCTCCGAGCTTATCTTCCCCGGTGCGGTGGGCGGCAGGACGGTGGACGTGGCCGATCTGCCGGTCAACGCCCAGATTTGCAACTGCAACGGCGTGTCCAAGGGCAAGATTGCCGCGGCCGTTGAGGACGGCAAGCTCACGCTGCAGGAAGTCTGCTCGGCCACCCGCGCCGGCACCGGCTGCGGCGCCTGCAAGACCCAGGTGCAGGCGGTGGTGGACTTCGCCATTTCCATTGGTTCCACCGGCAGCGGCGTGGACGGCTCTACTTCCCAGCCGAAGACCAACCACCGGGAGCCGGCGCTGGCCGGAGTCCGATAGCCCCCGGCGTACCTGACCCGGCCGGCCTGACCCGGCGCATCCAAACCGGCCCGACGCTAAACCGGCCCAACCCGCAGAGACATGGGGGAGATTTTCAATGAACAAGATTGAGGAATACAAAGCCGAAAAGGGCGGCTTGGACGTCATGGACGACCTGCCGCGTTACGCCGAAGAAGGCTGGGAGACCATCACCGATGGCGACAAGGAACGCCTGAAGTGGCTGGGCGTGTTCTTCCGCCGGCAGACGCCGGGCCGGTTTATGATGCGCGTCCGCATTCCCAACGGCATATCCAATTCGGCGCAGCTTCGGGCGCTGGGCGAACTGAGCCAGGAATGCGGCAAGGGCTTCGTGGACATCACCACCCGCCAGCAGATTCAGCTTCGGTGGTTCCATATTGACCAGGTGCAGCAGATTTGGGACCGGCTGGAAAGCGTGGGCTTGGTCTCCCTGCAAACCGGCATGGACAACATCCGCAACGTGGTGGGCTGCCCCGCCGCCGGTTTAATCGCCAACGAGCTGCTGGACGCCTCCCCGGTGGTGCGTGAGTACAACGATATGTTCGTGGGCGACGCCGCCTACACCAACCTGCCGCGCAAGTTCAACGTGACTATCACCGGCTGCCTGGACAACTGCACCCACGGCCCAACCCAGGACATTTCGCTGACCCCGGCGGTCAGGTTGGACGATGGGGAGCCGGTGACCGGCTTCAACGTGGACGCCGGCGGAAAGCAGGGTTCCGGCGGGTTCCGGCCCGCGTCGCCGCTGGACGTTTTCGCAACCCCGGATGAAGCGGCCGAGGTCTGCAACCAGATTACTCTCATATTCCGCGACCACGGCCCACGGGAGGCCCGCAACAAGTGCCGCCTGGCCTTTTTGGTGGATGAATGGGGCGTCCCCAAGTTCCGGGCCGAGTTGGAGCGGCGCATGGGACACCCGCTGCGATCAGCCGGCAGGGACATGGTGGAAGCCGACGGCGGCACCGACCACATGGGCATCTTCGCCCAGAAGCAGCCGGGACTGAACGCTGCCGGGTTGGTGGTTCCCGCCGGCCGCATCTCCGGCGAGCAGCTACTGGAAGCGGCTCGTCTTGCCGACGCCTACGGCGATGGACAGGTGCGGCTGACCCCCGGCCAGAACCTGATAATCCCCAACGTCCCCGACGCCCGGCTGGAGTCCCTTAAAGCGGAGCCGCTGCTGGCGGAACTGCGGCACGACGCCCCAGAAATTATGCGCGGCCTGGTCAGCTGCACCGGCATTGACTACTGCCACTTCGCCCTAATCGAGACCAAGGAGTTGGCGGTGAAGACCGCCCGCAAGCTGGAAAAGACCTTGGGCGACACCGGCCCGCTGACGATGCACTGGTCCGGCTGCCCCAATGCCTGCGGCAACCACACCGTCGCCGACATCGGCATTCTGGGCAAGCGGACCCGAATCAACGGACAGGTGGTTGACGCCGTGGACGTTTCGCTGGGGAAGCGGTTCGCCGGCATCGTCGACGAGTCCATGAAGGAGTCCCTGAAGAACGTTCCCTGCGACGAACTGCCCGCCCTGCTGGAGCGGGCGCTCGCGCCCAAACCGGCGACCGCCGCATCGGTCTAGGTTGTGTTGACATTTTACCGCAGCCAGATGAGAGCGGCGGTGAAATGCAGAAAGCCCAGGTATCTGGTGTCCAGCTTCTCAAACCGGGAGAATATCCGGCGATAATGCTTCATCTTGTTGATGAAACATTCGACCAGATGACGCTCCCGGTACAGATGCCGGTCATAGCCGGCGGGTTCCCTCCGGTTTGAGCGTGGCGGAATGACCGGAGTCATGCCCAGGGTCAGGATGTGCTGGCGAAACTCCTGAGAGTCATATCCTTTGTCGGCCAGTACCTGCCCGCCGGCATAACCGGCGATCAATTCCTCCGCCTGGGTGATGTCGTGCCGCTGCCCTCCGGTCAGGATGAATCGCAAGGGGTTGCCCAAGCCGTCCACGCTCACATGAATCTTGGTACTGAACCCGCCTCGGCTGCGCCCCAAGGCATGGGAAGCCTGTCCCACGTTTTTGGGGGCGCCCCGGCCGCGCAAGGGTGGGCCCGGACCACCGTACTGTCAATGATCAGGTATTCCAGGTCCGGGTCGCCGGAGAAATGTTGATGCATTTGTTCCCAGACGCCTTGGTCAGCCCAACGGGCGAATCGTTTGTAGACGCTGTTCCAATTCCCATATTCGGCCGGAAGCAGCCGCCATTGGGCGCCGGAGCGGTTAATCCACAGCACAGCCTCGACAAATCGCTGGCAATTCTCTTCCTGACCGACGTACAGGCCGGCGCAGCCACGCAGGAAATCGAGAATCCTGTCCCATTGTTCTGCCGGCAGCTTAACATTTGACATACAAGCATCATAACCAAAATGTCAACACAACCTAGTCCTTTCCCGTCAGTGCTACCCTAATTGATTGGAGTAATCATGGACACCCATACCCGCCCGGCGGGCAGCAACAAGGCAACCCACATCAACCTGTTCAGCTTGCGCAAACCCCACATGCGGACCTTCCACCTGACCTGGTTCGCTTTCTTCCTGTGCTTCTTCGGCTGGTTTGGCATCGCCCCGCTGATGGCCATAGTCCGCGATGACCTGTTGCTCTCCAAGGCGCAGATTGGCGACACCATCATCGCCTCGGTTGCCATCACCATCGCAGCGCGACTCATCTTCGGCTGGCTGTGCGACCGCATCGGACCACGCCTGTCTTACAGCGTACTGCTGGCGCTGAGTTCAATACCGGTAATGTGCATCGGTTTTGCTAATAGTTACGAATCTTTCCTGCTGTTTCGCCTGGCCATCGGTGTGATTGGCGCATCGTTTGTCATCACCCAGTACCACACCTCGGTAATGTTCGCCCCCAACGTGGTGGGCACGGCCAACGCCACCACCGCCGGTTGGGGCAACCTGGGCGGCGGCGTAACGCAGATGGCGATGCCGATGATCTTCGCCGGTGTGCTGACGTTCGGCGCCGGTGAGTTCCTCGGATGGCGCTTTGCGATGGTCATACCGGGCGTGGCGCTGCTGCTGGTTGGAATCGCGTACTATTTCCTCACCCAGGACTGCCCGGAGGGCAACTATAAGGATCTGCGGGCCCGTGGCATGATGCAGCCATCGTCAGCCGTGAAGGGCGCATTCATGGACGCGGCCCGGGACTACCGGGTTTGGGCGTTGTTCATCTTATACGGCGCATGCTTCGGGGTGGAGCTGACCATCAACAATATAGCCGCCCTTTTCTACTTCGACCACTTTGGGTTGAGCCTGGCTGCCGCTGGCATCATTGCCGGGTTGTTCGGTGTAATGAACATCTTTGCCCGCACGTTGGGCGGCATATTCGGCGACAAGGCCGGCATCATGTTCGGGTTGAAGGGCCGGGTGATGTTCCTTGGCATTGTGCTGCTGTGCGAGGGCGTTACGCTGATATTGTTCTCGCAAATGGCATCGCTGTTCCTGTCCGTGAGTACGATGATGGTCTTCAGCCTGTTCGTGAAAATGTCGCAAGGCGCAACTTTTTCCGTAGTCCCGTTCATCAACCGGCGGGCGCTGGGTTCGGTGGCGGGAATCGTGGGCGCGGGCGGCAACGCTGGTGCGGTGGCCTTCGGGTTCCTGTTCCGGACCGAGAGCCTGAGCACCGAGCAGGCGCTGCTCATCCTGGGCGTGGGGGTGTTCCTGGTGGCGCCGCTGGCCTTCCTGGTCCGGTTCTCCGCCCGCACCGAGGCCGAGGAGAAGAGAGTGATGGAGCAGGCGCTCCGGGCGCGGGCGCTGGAAGAGGACGCAGTATTGGCTCCCTCTCCCGCCGACTGAGGTTCTGTTGACCCTTAGACCCGGCCAGGGGCAGGCTATTTCTCGGCTTTCCCGCGACGGCGGGAATCCAGGAACGTACAGGTAAAGAGAACGCAGTTGGCTGATAACGCCTCTGGATTCCCGCTTTCGCGGGAAAGACGAAAGGGGCGCGGGCGTCATTCCTGCGGAGGCAGGAACGAACCGTCTCATATCGCAAATGTCAACACAGCTTAGGGGTTCGTGGCCAGCAGCAATCAACCGAACTGTCTCCCTGGTGTCCTTGGCAATCTTGCCATCGACGAAAACCCATGCCGATTGAAACCTGAAGGATGGTACAAACTGCCTCACGCCACTGGAAGGGCAGGGGCGGATAGACCTCTCGGCACGTATGAGTAGCCGATGAAGAAGCACTCGTTGTTGCTTGAGTTATAGGTCACAACCATTTCGTAACACTTGCCTTTCTGCGGCCCACTGTTGAAGGAAGACGAACCGCCAACGTAGACCAAGTAGTTGTCTTTGCCAAAAAGCCCATTGTTGGAGTACAGCACATAACCTCCGCTTTCGGTCGGAGCGTTCTGCTCCAGTTCAGATACCGTGAAAACACGGTTCTGTTCGATGCCCCATATCACGTCTAACGACTCTAACGACGGTTGGTGGGGGGTCGGAACCGGGGTAGGAGTGCTGGACGGAAGCGAGGGAGCGGGAGTTGTCACAGGTGGCGGGTTGGTTGTCGGCTGTTCCGTGTATGGTGTGGCCGTCGGGTACGGCGTGAACGTTGGGTCAGATTGTCTCGGCTGTTGGGGCGTTGACGCTTCGGAACAAGCGGTTAATACAGCCAGAGATAGGCAAAAACGTGGCCACCAGGAACAGGCGTCGGTTCATTGGGAACCCCCTTGCAGGCGTATGGTATGGCTACTTGCGACAGTCGCCGGTTCCCGATATGCGAACCAACAAGGGGGCACGAAGGCCGTACCCCTGCCCAAAGGTTCGCATAGATAAATCAGGTTTTAAGTGGAACAGTGTTCCACCGGAGACTGTCGCAACGCAACGATAACCCCAGCCTTTCAGAAGCGTCAAGGGGTTCCGTGACACAGCAACCATCGGTACGTTACGCCTGAGCCGTGAGCATCCTGCGTTTGTAGACAGGTTTCTTCGTTGGCCGCCCGTTGGCCTTGGTTCCCAGAAACCACGCCCCCAAGCTGACAAAGGCTTCGTAGCTATCCCCCAGCTTGCAATACCGGGTGGCGATACCCCGAAACTGCTTCAGGTCGACGAAGAAGTTTCCACCAGATGACGGGTCTGGTAGTGGTCTGGGTCATACCAAGGCTGAACCAATCGGTTTGACTTCGGCGGGATGGTTGCCGTAATCTGTGAGCAGGCGAGCATCGACCGGATGGCATTGGTGTCATACGCCTTGTCCCCGATGAGTTCGCTGGTATGCACGCCGTCGAGAAGAGTTGGTAGCTCGGTATTCTCGGCGGCGTTTCCCGGTCTGATGGTGAACCGGGCCAGTCTCCCGTTCCTGTCCACCAACGCCATGATTTTTGTGTTCAGCCCACCACGACTCCGGCCCATGGCCTGACGTTTGGCCGATATATCGGGTGGGCGGCCCCTTTTGGGGCACCCGTCCCATGCTGGTGAACCTTGGCAAACGACCCGTCGACCATGACGGTTCGCAAATCCAACCTTCCGTGAATGGCCTTGAAGATGCGGTCAAACACGCCGCCCACCGTCCAGCGGCGAAACCGTCGGTGGATGGTGTTCCAATTTCCGAACTTCTCTGGCAGGTCTCGCCAAGGGGCACCTGTACGCATCACCCAGAGGATGCCTTCAAGCGTGGCCCTGTTGTTAACCCCAGTACGACCGGGGTCGGTAGCCTTCCCTGGCAAGAATGGCTCAATTCGCCGCCACTGGCGGTCTGACAACTGTGTGCGGGGCACGACATTTCCTTTCCGTGAGGCCCGGTTTTAGTTTGTTGGTTGCCTTCCGTGTCCGACTCATCTATAGTGAAAACGTGGGACTGGGATGAATGCTCAGCCTTACTTCTTTTCCCCGGATTCCTTCGAGGCCGGGGGTACGGAACGGCCTCTGGTAGTCAGCCGCAAACTCGCTACCAGAGGCTATTATTATACCCGAAACGGAACGGAAGTTCTATAAACCAGCGTCAGTTTGACGAAATGCGGCCACGCAACCAAGGGCTGGGAGACGTTTCCCAGCCCTTGTTGTTTTCGCATCGGTGTGTGGAGCGGCCTTCCGTAGTCCCGGTGCTTGAACAAACCCCAATGCTCGGTCTAATCCCACTCTCATGGGAAATCGGTTAACCTTCCGACCACTCCGGCTTTATTGTATTATGCTCGAACAAACACATATACTGTTCCGAAAGAACGGAACGTCGGAATCATCACATTACTTGGGGGTTCGCCGTGACTACACAGCAGGTACAGAGTTATAAGGAGCGGAGCCGTGTCTTATTGCTCAAGGCCAGAAGGGAACTGGAAGCCGGAGACTTGGAGCAGGCGTCAGAGAAGGGTTGGGGAGCGGCGGCCTTGATAGTCAAGGCTGTGGCGGAAACACGGCAAATCCCCCACGTAAGCCACGGTGGTCTATGGGATGTCGTCGGAGATTTGGTCGTCGAAACAGGAGACGACGAATTGTCCGACTTGTTTGGCTTCGCCAACGCTCTCCACAAAAACTTCTACGAGAACCGGATGAGGTCAAGAACTGTGGAACGTGGCATCCAACGAATGGAACTTTTCGTGGAGAAGGTTGACCGGCTCATCTGAAAGGAAAATGTGAAAAGGTGACCTCGAATGACCACAATAGACAAAACTAAAGAGAACCAAGACTTTGCGGAACGTGCGCTTCGCCTGGTTAGGGAGAAACTAAGTGGACGAGACTTGGTGTGTCAACTCTGCGGGCAGAGTAGATGGAATGTAGATAGCCAACCGGCTTTCGTCATCGCATTGGATTTAGACACGGGGATGAATTCTCTGTTCGTTAACTCCGAACAACGAGGACTACCCCTCGTGGCCGTGACCTGTAAAAATTGTGGCAATACTCTGTTCGTGAACACGGTGATATTGGGACTGGGGAACCTTAACGAACATGCCAAACATGACCCCCATCGGCATGGCTGAGTCGCAATTTACGGCTGAAACCCTAACTGCTACGGTATCAGTTGAAATCCATCCAGAGGCTCGGCGATACATCGCTATATCTCCGGCAGAACTACACATCAAGGGCGTGTACAACCACGTTACTATGGCTGGTGTCGCCTGCTTGGGTATGTTCGTTCCGCTTCTATCTATGCTGGTGGTTCCATCCGATTGTATGCCCCATTTCCAAGCATACTTGGTCTTGGCCATTGCCACCGGGGTCTTGACGCTGGCATCCTTCGGGTATGCGTTCTGGGGGGCACCAGAAAGAAGAAAAACTGCGTTCACGCCAACATCACGCTTCCTGAGAGACTTTTGGGGACACCCAAAGCGGGCCATTTGACCCGCTTTGGAGATTCTGAGAAGAAAGGAGGTGACCGATATGCCGGAATATGAGGAAGAGTTCAAAGAATGGTTGCGACAGCGGAGACCAGATGACCGTCCTGACCTCACTTCCGAACAGTAGATTCGGCCCCACTTTTGGGACAGTAGGGGCCGAATTTTGAATGTCCACACGCCCTAGGGGATGGTGGTCAGCAAGGGTTCCACTTTGTCAACAAACCGCTCCACCTGCCGAATCCCCGATGCCACGGATGTTGGAGTATACCAATTCTCGTAGAAGTTGATGTGCATGGCGCTGGCGACAAAGAACAAGGTGCGCAAATCATCGTCGCCGGTCTCTTGCACCAAATTGTCGACGGCAACGTTCAACGACCGATGGCTCCGATGGTCCCACCCCCGTTCTTCTGCTGTGGCCTTGAGAATTGCCGCCACTGCCCCCCAGCCCTTCTCAGAGGCTTGCTCCAGGTCTCCGGCGTCGAGTTCTTCCCTCGCCTTGACGAGGAAATTCCTGCTCCGCTGCCGGTATGTCTGAGTTTGCTGCATCGTTCAACCCTCTGGCGCTTCTGCGGAATGACCATTCGTTCCATCAGGATTATACACAATCAGCTTGAGTGTTAAGAGATATGGATTCCTGCCTACCAGGGAATGCAGATGGTCTCCCGAGGCCATGTATGAGCATGAAAACTCGTCATTCCCGCGAAAGCGGGAATCCACGCTCTTGCCGAGGGAACTTTGGCCTACCCTTGGACGCTCTGGATTCCTGCCTGCGCAGGAATGAGGAAAGGGGCACTGCCAACACACGCTGCGAATACCTGACAAGCGGTGTTCATGGCATTGCGTCCCCGGCTGGCGGCAGCTAGGATTGTCGTCATGGACGCCATGCCTGAACCAACCTTCCATCTCGGACACCGGCAGGACAACCCCGACGCCACCGCTCCCGACGGCTCGGAAATCCGCTTCCTGGTTGACCACCGTCACGGGGCGGAGGGCGCCAGCGTCGTAGAAGTGACGCTGCCCGCCGGACAGGTCTCCCGTCCCGTCCGGCACCGCACCGTGGAAGAGGTCTGGTACATCCTGGAAGGCGCGGGGCTGGTCTGGCGGTGTCCTACGGACGTGGAGCCGCACGATGCCATGACTGCGCCGGTGGCTCCGGGCGACGCCCTGACCATTCCCACCGGATGGCGGTTCCAGTTCAGCGCATCCGACGCCGGCCCGCTCCGGTTCCTCTGCGTCACCATGCCGCCGTGGCCCGGCCTGGACGAAGCGCAGCCGGCGGATTTCGGCGGGTTGGGGCCGGCCACGGTTTAGAGTCCCCCGAAAGTCGGCGTGTCCAACACACTGCGTCCGGAAGGCTTGAAGAATCTTCCCGGAGCGCGCGGCTTAACCGCCGGGGTATCATGGGCGGGCACATAGTATTTCCTGCGGCTTTAAGGTCTGTTGACGATGCGTTGCCGGTTCAGCCTCTCCCGGTCTGGCCCTGCGATGTGTCCCAGGGGGCCACGGTTTTGGGCTTGCTTGGAGCGGTTACTAGGGACCGTATATCGGAATCACAGGAGGCGGCAATGACCACAGCGCAGCAAGGCAACACGGTGAAGGTCCACTACACCGGAAAGCTGGACGACGGCACGGTGTTTGACTCGTCTGAGGGCGGCTCGCCCCTGGAGTTCACCGTTGGGGAAGGAAAGGTAATCCCCGGATTCGAGAACGGGGTTCTGGGCATGGCCATCGGCGAGTCCAGGACGTTGAACATCCCCATGGACCAGGCTTACGGCCCCTACCGGGACGACGGCCAGTTTGAGATTGACCGGGCCGAACTGCCCGACACCATCCCCCTGGAAGTCGGGATGCGCCTGCAAAGCAACCAAGGCGGCCAAACGGTCTTCGTCACCGTGACGGAGTTCGACGATTCCAAGGTCAAGATGGACGCCAACCACCCGCTGGCGGGCAAAGACCTGATCTTCGACATTCAACTGGTAGAGGTAGGATAGGGCAGTCCCTGGCCTGGCATCTGGCATTATTAAAGTACGTTGGCAATTCCAGGCAACCCCGTCTTTCTTGCGGAATCGGGAATCCATACGCTCTTGCCAAGGGAATGTTGGCCTACCCCTGGATGCTCTGGATTCCCCCGTCTCCACGAGGGCAGGCGCTGCCTGCGCAGGAACGACGAGAGGACGCACGCAGGTTGGCGCCCTCCGGTCAGGACGGGCGCTGGTATTGCTGCTGCGCCAGGGTCTGGTAGGTTACCGGCGACACGGCGGTCAGTCCGGCATCCACCGGCAGGGTGACGCCGTTAACCCACCGGGCTTCCTCGCTGGCCAGGTACAGGGCGGCGTAGCCGATGTCCCACGAGGCGCCCTCGGTGCGCAGGGGCGAGGCGTTCTGGCGTATCATCCGCAGGTCGTCGTCCATGCGCGGGGCAACCATGGGGGAAAAGACCAGTCCCGGCGCGATGCAGTTGACCCGGATACCGTCGGGGCCGTGGTCGGCGGCCATTGTCATGGTCAGCCCGATGACCGCCGCCTTGGATGCGGTGTAGGGTGTGCTGCTGTGGGCCCGCAGCCCCGCAATGGACGAGATGTTGATGATGCAGCCGCCATCCCCGCTTTCAATCATTTTGGGGATGGCGTACTTGCTGCACAGGACAATGCTCTTGACGTTCACCGCCATCACAAAGTCCCAGTCCTCTTCGCTGACCTCGACCACGGTGCCACGGCGGGAAATGCCCACGTTGTTGTCCAGAATATCCAGCCGTCCGTACCGCTCCATTGCGGCGTCCACCATGCGGGAGCAGTCCTCGGCGTTGATGACGTTGGCCTCAAAGACCGACGCCTCTCCGCCTTCCTCGGTTATCATGGCCAGGGTTTCTTCGGCCCGCGCCAGCACCGCATCCGCCAGCAGCACCTTGGCGCCTTCGCGGGCAAACAGCACCGCGGCGGCCTTGCCGTTGCCCACCCCCGGTCCGCTGGAACCCGCCCCGGTGATGATGGCAACCTTGCCTTCTAGTCTTCCCCTGCGTTCCCGCATATTGCGTCTCCTAGATTGTCGATTTAGACGCCATTTTACGACGGTTTGGCGGTTTGTGCCGGGACGGTAACTGTTCAGACTTGGTGGGTCGAATTGGGCGAAAGCCGTTTGATAGCCGTCATCCTGAGCGTCAGCAACGGGGATTCGCCCCCAATTTTCGCCCTTCAGACCCTCGGATCCCCTCAAGTCTGAACAGTTACCCGGGACGCCCTCACCCCCGGCCCCTCTCCCGCGGGGAGAGGGGAGAATCGAAAGTTCCTGTCTATCCGTTTGTCCTTATTGGCCGGTCACTCCGTAATCGGCCTTGAGACTATCCACAGGCTGACCACCGTGTAGACGACCATCAGCCCCAGCATGGGCAGTTGACTCCTGAACACCAGGGCCGGGCCGGGATACAGCCGCATCGCCCGGATGTGGGCCAGGTACACCGCCGCCATGTGCCCCAGGACGATTGCCGCCACTGAGAATATCCAGATGAAACGGGCGTTGACGATGCGGATGTTGATTGCGTAGCCGGAAGTGCTGAACAGGTCCAAACCGGCGCCGAAGGGGTCGGATACCAGCCCGATGATTAGCTGCCCCTGAATCAACAGATAGCTGAGGAAGTGGGCGTAGTGGTAGGCCAGCGCAATGGGAATCAGCGAAAAGACATAAGCCCCTACCAGTGCCTCCGTCTCCGGGGGGCGCCCCACGCAGACCCGGAACATCAAGCCGCAGACCCCGGCGTACAGCGCGGCGAATCCCAGGGAAAATCCCACCAGCCCCAGGGTATTGGCAATGGTCAGCCCGTTGAAAAACCTGGAGGTTAGCTCCGGGAACGCCGTGATGAAGAACCCCTGCACCGTCAGCCACTCCGGCGTGGCGCTGAAACCGTCGAAAGTCACCGACGCCAGCAGCAGCATGACCATTGCAATCATGCCGGGCGGCAGCGCCGTCAGGTTGCCCAGGCCCACCCCCGGCGGGCGCAGGTTGAACTCTGGCCGCTCGGCGTACTCGAAGCACTCATAGCAGTCAACGCAGTCCCCATCTTCGTTGCGGCAGTCGCCGACGGTGCAGGCCCGGCACTCGGCAGCGTCGGTCACGCGGACCTCAGTGACGGAAAACCGGGCGAACAGGCCGAACACCACCGAGAAAACTTCACCGTGCCGCAGCCACTTCTGCTTGCCGAAGGTCAGCATCCCCGCCCAGGTGACGGCGCTGTAAGCAATGACCACCCAGGCCAGATCCCGTGGGTTGGAGCTTTCGGCGAAGGCATTCTCAAACCAGGCAAAGGCAAAGAACAGGATGACCGCCGGCCAGATGCCCCACTGTCGGGGATAGCCAACCCCCAGTTGCAGGGCCTCCCCCGGCCGGAACAGTTGGTAAACGCTCTCGGCCACGGAAAAGATAATCTTCCAGGGATTGACCAAGGCCCACAGGTTGCCGAACAGGGCGGCAAAAAAGCCCATGCCCACCCACCAGATGACCCAGATGAAGGTGGGGCTGAAGTTGGCCACGGCCCGCGTAGTCCCCACCGTGGCGGTGGCGATTACCAGCAGGAGCAGCAGGACGGACGCGGCCTTGACCGGCCAGAGGGACGGCCCGCTCAGCAGGAACTCCACCCAGCCGAACCGGAACAGGTTGAAGCGGGGATACCCGATTGCCCGGGACTCGCCCCGGAGCAGCAGGCCCACGATGAGGAAGGACACGGCCACCGCCGCCGCTCCGCCTGCCGCGAAGAAGGGCAGCGGCAGCGGCAGGTCGTACCGGTCGCCGATTCCGTGGGCGTATAAAGGTTGGGCCAGCGTGGCGACGGTCAACAAGACCGTTGCCACCGCCGCGGCGGTGGCCAATGGCGCCAGGCGAAACCTGCCCACGGTCCCACGCACAGTTCTACCCCTGGATTTTGAGACCAACCGGGAAAACGTCTCCAGCATCGCGCCGCTATCTCGGCTGCACCTCAAGATAGCCGACGTCTATCTCTTCCCCGGCGGGCGCAGTCTCTTCAGCGGAAGCGTCGGTCTCGCCGGTGGAACCGTGTTCCATCTGAGTCTGCTCGCCGTGGTGCCCGCCGGTTCCCATCTCCCCGGAAGGTTCAGCGTCCTCGACGTGGACCATGACCGTGGCCTCTACCGGGCTGGCCTGCCAACGGTAGGGCGCGCCCGCGTTGTTGACCAGGGACACTGCGATTTCGTGCATCCCCGGCTCCAGGGCGACCAGCTTGATCCAGGGAGAGTAAAGCCGGGCGTGGGTCTGACCGTCGATGCTGACGTAGCCGGCGCCCTGCCCCGGTACGTGGCCGCCGTCCACGTTCTGCGGGGCAAACTCGAACCCGGACGGCATGACCTGAAGGTTGTAGCCGTCAACGGCGTCGGGATGAGCCATAACTTTCACGGACATGGCAGCGGCGGCATCAACGGCGTCCGCATCGCCATGTCCCGTATTGCCGTGGCCTGCCACGGTCACGGTGGCCGTATCCTCCACCGTCTGCCCGTCAAAGACGATTTCGCTGTGGCCGTTGTTGTTCAGGGCCACGCGGATTTCGCGCGTCCCCGGCTCCATGCCCATCAGGTAGTAATGGGGGCCGTAGACGCGGTTGATTTTCACCCCGTCCACGTAAACGTGAGCGTGGCCGGCGCCGGGGGAATTGGACTGATTGACTTCTTCCGGCGCCCACCGCCAGCCTTCGGTCATTATCTGGATGTTGACGCCTCCTTGATCGTCGGGTTCCGCCGTTATCGCCACGCTTACCGGCGACTCCGAAACCGCAGCATCGTGATTCATGCCGCCGCCGGAATCATGCGACGTACCCATTTGCGCCGTCGAATCGTGGCTCATTGAACCGGCTGCCATTGACCCGGTCGCAATCGAACTGGCAGGTTCCCCGGGGTGGCCTTCCCCGCCTTCCGCCGCGGGATGAAAGGCTATGCGGTAACGCCCGGTGGCGTCGGCCACGAAAGCGAACACCGCGATTTCCCCGGGGGTAATGTTCTCTTCCAAATCGTACCCGTGCAGGTGGAGAGACCCGGGGGCATCGCCCTCGATTTTCAGCGTCACTGTGTCGCCCTGGCCGACCCGGATGGTTCCGGGCGTCAGCGCGTTATCTTGCAGAGAAACCGCGACTTCCACTGCCTGGGGGCCGGAGTTGCTGCAACCGGCAGCCAGAATCGTCATCAGAACGGCCAACGCGGCCGGAAATGCCAACTTCCTGAAGTACAATAATCCGCTCAATTCAAGCCTCCTCAGCGACGCTCCCGCAGCAGCCGTCACCGCGTCCGGGAGTGTCAGCAAACGTTTGGGTAAAACGCTGCCCGGCATGGGCGAGGCTCAACCGTTACGCCGCAACCGCGATGTGACTACGGCGGCGCCGGTTGGGTATGGCCCATTGGCCGGAGGAGGGCTAGGTTCGCGGAGGCTTTTTGGCCTGACCGGGGAAGGCTTCGGAAAGACGATTTTCAGCGTCGTCGTATCTGTAACCGAACCACCGTCCCCCGGAATCGGGGAAAACCGGGCTGACGCCGGTGGCGGCCGGGGCCAGCGCCGGTATTCCGTTGCCGGCGGCGTCGGTGGAGGTCAGGTAGACGCCATCCGCAGCAGCGCCGGGGCCAACAGGCGTGCCGGTATAGCTGGCGGCATGGTGGTGGCCCAGTTCCAGGAGATGTTGATGTTCCGAATCGGCGGCGGCCAGGAACAGGTGGGCGTGGTTGAAATGCCTTTCGGCAAAGTGGTGGTCCACCAGCGGGCCAACGGAGGGCATGGCCAGGGCCACCAGAACCAGCACGGCGGCCACAATGCCCCAGACCCCGGAGACCGGCGAAGCGGCCGGTCGGAGTGGGGATGCTCCCGGTTGGAAGGACAGCCGGTTCATGCCTTGCCCTTCTGCCGGTTCCGGCCGGCCACCCGGTCCCAGGTCCAGACGCCTGCGGTCACGATGATGACCGAGACGGTGGCCAGCAGAATCCAGTTGACGTTGCTGCCGCCGGGGTGGACGTACATGGGAATTAGCACGGTTTCCTCGCCCAACTCCGACTTGACCGTGACCAGCACATCCCAATCGCCCTCCAAGTCGAAGGGCAGGGCCGTCTCGTAGAACTGGGGCGTCACGTCGTTGAGGGCCGGCAGCGATTCCAGGGCTGTGGACTGGGCCGGCCCGGTGGCGGACACCGAGACCTCGGCTTCCGTCAGAATCTGGTCGTCGGCTGCGGAGCGCACCAGAATGCTCATGTGCGTGTTGGCCACCACCGCCGCCCCCGGCAGGATGCTAACGTCGATGATGTACGGGCCCACCGTCTCGGTGACGATCAGCGTCGCCCTGCCGTTGGCGGACACCACGCCGTATCCGAGCAGCAACGCCGCCGCAAGCAGAGCCGGAGCTAGGCGCAGACGCATTTGACGGGCGTTCCGATGGGTTGGCGATGAAGAAGATGTGTTGGAACCATAACCAATTTCGATGATAGCACACGCCCCGGCGAAACAATAGTATCGGCAAGCCGGCATTCCTCACCTGTGTTGGTGTTGCCGTTAATCCGGGTAATCCGCCGCCCTCATCGTCTTTGCGATGGCCTGCCCCGTTGTGCAGGGCCATCGCCGTGAGTATTGGGCGGTGTCCCGGTGACTCCCCTCTCCCGCTGGGAGAGGGGCCGGGGGTGAGGGCGTCCCGGTGACACCTCGCCATTGACACCTCCGGCGTTCCCTATTTAACGTTAATACAAGACGATTAACACCCTTCGCCCAACCGCCGTCCGATCCACAGCCAACCACGGAGGACAATGACCCTTTCCACCAACCTCACACTCCCCCAGGTCCGGCCTCGGGACCCCGGCGCCCCGCGACAAAAGGCGACAAAACCCGGACAAAACACGACATTTCCACGACAAAACGAGACATGGACCGGACAAAAGGCGACAAAACAACCATCCCGTCCACGCTCAAATGTCGTGTTTTGTCGCTTTTTCTCAGTGTGCGCGCCTCGCCAGGTCCCTAATCCACGTCCTGCTCTATGTCGTCTCAGGTTTCCAGCCCTGTTCAGTCCACCGGAATTCCCCTCCGGCAGTCCCGTCCGAATGCAATGGCCACGGGGCATCGCCAAGGGCTTCTCTGTCGCCAAAACTGTGCAATCGTTCAGTTGCGGTTGCGCGCTGTTCTTGACTAATTTTTTGGCTGGGGCGTACACTGTTGCGGATACCATACGACATCAGGAAATCGAGGACCGGGACGCAGCCATAGAATGGAATCTAATTCGCAACGCAACGACGATGTAGCCCTTTTTATCGACTGGGAAAACTTCAAGATTAGCCTCGCCGTCGGACACCGGCATCCCAATGTTTCAGCCCTCAAGGAAGAGGTGGCCAACTACGGGCGCGTGGTGGTGGCCAAGGCCTATGCCGACTGGGTTAGCCGCGCCCCCGAACTGCGGGGCGCCAGCCAATTTACCCTCGACCCCCCCGCCCTGTACGCCGCAGGCATTGAACCCGTCTACGTGCCCACCCGTCTCCCCATAGTCGGCGCGCCGTCGGACTCGAACCGCACCGCACGGGTCAAGAACAGCGTAGATGTCAAGATGACCGCCGACTGTATCGAGTGCGCCCACTCTTACGCCAACATCAACACCTACGTGCTGGTATCCGGCGACTCCGATTTCATCCACGTCATTAACACCCTGCGCACCATGGGCAAGCGGGTGGTAATCATCGGCGTATCCTGGAGCACTTCCCGCCGCCTGGCCGACCAGGTGGACGGGTTGATTCTCTATGACGTCGACGTGGACCCGGTTTCCGTGCCCGAGCCTGCCCGCGTCGAAAACAACCGCAGCAACGGCGGACGTCTCTCCAGCCCCGGCCGGTATCAGTTGCCCGAGGTTATCAAGGCCATCGAGGACCTGGTCCGCACCGAAAGGCAGGCGGGCCGCACCCCCCTGCTTACCTCGCTGAAGCAGCGGTTGATGCGCCACATTCCCGGGTTCGACGAGAAACGCTTGGGGTTCTCCGGGTTCAAGAAGATGATGCTGCGCGTCGCCGACGAGGGCAATGTCAAGCTGGTCACGGTGGGGTTGGTGGACTGGGTGATGTTGTCCGAAGAACCCGACCCGCCTGAGGCATTTACCGACAACCACCACGACGAGGATGCCAGGGAAACCCCAACCGCGGCCGATGGGGTCGCCGACGCTGACGCCGGGGCTGCGGAACAGCAGCCCCAGGACCACGCTGCCGAATCCGGGGGTTCCGACGCTCCCACATCCAAAGCCGCCCTGGTGGAGGATGCCCCGGCTGATGCAGCCCCGGTTGACGAGGGCCAGGTTGATGCGGCCCCGGTTGAGATTGAGATTGCCGCAGCCGCGCCAACCCGCGAATATGCGGAGGAGGCCCCCGATGCCATCCCGGCCCGCCCGGAGTTGTCCGAAGATTCCGTCAAGGCTCTTGCGGACATGGAACTCCCCGACGGCCCCAAGGACGGCAATGACCACGAGCGGGTTATCGACCTGGTTGTCATGGCCGACACGCTGGAACACCAGGAAGGCGTCAGCCACATCGCTTTCAATTTCCTGGTTGGAGAAGTCCACCAAGCGTTGGAGGCGGGGTTGGAAGCCGAGATCGAGGAGATTGCGGAGCACTGGGGCCCCACACACTCCCGCACCTACATCACCAGGTTGCTGCGGGCGCTGGGCAATGGCGGGATGTTCAAGCGGGGTCAGCACACCGACAAGGACGCCGAGACCGGCCGCACCCGCCGGCGCAGCACCTTCAACCTGGACCGGGAGCATGACGTGGTGGCGCAGGTGTTGTCCTCTCGCTGGCCCCTGGGCACTGAACTGGAGTCGGGGAGCGAGTTTCTGCCGGCCCCGGAGGACCCGCCCGAGGTTGAGGACGACCCAGCCGGAGTCAGCCCGGAGTTGGAGCCTGCCGCGGCATCTTAGCCCGTTGCGGATGCGCGGGGTTAACCCCCTCACCCCCGGCCCCTCTCCCGCGGGGAGAGGGGAGGATGAAATGGCCCTGTCCGGAACCCGCCGGGGTTTACATATCCAGGATTAGCGTGGACCAGCCGAAGTCGCTGGCGCCCAGCCCTTCCGCGGTGTAGGGGTGGTAATACTCCCGGAACCCGGACTTTTCGATGCACTCGTGGCTCTTGGCGACAATAGTGTCGGCCAACTCGCCGTAGCCGTGTCCCCGCAGCGCGTGGGACAGAAACCAGTTGGTGTTTATCCAGCTTGGCCCCCGCCAGATGAAGCCGCGGGGGTTGCCCGGCATGAACTTGGGGTCTGAAGCGGGCACCGACGGCAGCGGGTAGGGCAGCCAGAAGTCGTCCGCCGAGGTTACCCAGCGGTCAACCAGCCGCTCCACGATGGGGCGGGGCAGGTCGGCCAGAATCAGCGGCATCAACGAGCTGATGGTCACTACCTTGACCGGAGTTTCGGCCACGCCGGACAGGTCGAAGAACGCGTCGGCTTCTTCATCCCAGCACTTGGCCAGCAGCGCCTCCAGGGTGCGGTCGGCCTCCCGGCTGAACTCCTGGGCTTCGGGAGCGTCCCCCAACAGCCGCACCAGCGCGCGCAGCCCGAAGGCGTAGATAGAGTTGACCAGAACGTCCTCGACGTGGAAGATGTCCGCCGCCAGAATCGCCCGGTCGTCGCCCCGCATCGGCTCGTAAGCGGCGTACACCTTTCGCAGCGCGGCGATGAACCCCTGGTTGCTCAGGTCCTCCAACCCCAGGATGTCATCGTACTTGGGGGAACAGTCGGTGCCGGCCTCCTCGGGTTGGATGACCGCCAGCAGGCCGTCGTCGTCCGGGTCCCGGTTCTTCCGCAGCCAGCGGTAGAACCGGGTGAGGATGGGCAGGGCCATTTCCTTGAAAGCCTCGTCCCCCGTCGCCCGGTAGACCCGCTCCACCGCGTAGGCGATGATGGGCGGCTGCATGGTGGAGCTGTAGTTGGGGGAGGTCATGCCCACGATGTTGCGGGCCAGGAAATCGGGCTGCTTGTCCATTTCCCAGAAGATGATGTGGGGAATGAACCCGTTGGGCAGCGCGCCGCTCATCAGCGTGGTCAGCTCGGCCCTGGCCTGCGCCGGGTCGAGGTGGGTCAGCGCGATGGCGTGGAAGCAGGAATCCCAGAACCACTGGAAGGGATAGCCCCGCAGCGACGGCACCACGAAGCTGAACTCCTTGCCGTTCCAGTCGGCCACCCCCTGCCGCAGGTTGGTCAGCAGAATCTTGCGCGCGCCCTCTTCAAGCTCTTGGCGGTCCATTAACCACTCCTCCCCGGCGTTTATAAGACGGATTATATCGCAAAGCAACCGGCACCGGACGGGTTGACCCATGCCCGAAACCCCAATACCATCCTTATGGGCCGGTATGGTTCCTTATTTTACCGGGAGGCAGACATGGGACAAGTCTACGTGACAATTGGCATCGGGAATCACGAGGGTGGAGACTTCATTGAGGTCGAGGCATTGGTTGACACCGGAGCTACGCATACTACGCTGCCGGAGTCTCTGCTGGACCAATTGCACATAGACCGCCGGGAGAGCCGGTTTTTCAACTCCGCCGCCGATACGCCCGTAAGTTTAGACATGGGCCAAGCGTGGGTTGCCTATGGCGACGAGAAATGGATATGCCCCGTCATCTTCGGCAGGGAAGGGATGTACCTGATGGGCGCCACCACTTTGGAAGCGTTTGACTTGGTGGTAGACCCCGGCGGCAATCAACTGGTCCCGGCAACGCACTTGCAGAGACCGTTCTAACCGGCCGTTAACTCGCCCCATCCCAAACCCCGCAAATTAAGGGAATTATATCGGATTTTAGCCATAGGCTAGTAGTTCATCAGCTTTGCATTGAGGGGTAAAATCCTCGAACAGGTCGCTGTAATAATGATAATGGACTTGATAGCCACCAACTCGGGAATTCAAGACTTCAGAGGTTTCGGACCATTGGTGCCTGTTACAATTGACTAAATTCAATCGGAATCCAAGGGGAATCAGCAGCAATGACGCGCCTGTATTCATACATCCTCACGCACGATACCGGTTTTGCCCCTAATCCGTTTCATGGTTTTTGCACGTTGGCGACATGCAAGCCAATGATACGAAAGACTGCCAACGTCGGTGATTGGGTAATTGGCACCGGGTCGAAGTTCAGGAACAGGAATGGCTATATCATTTATGCAATGCGGGTAACCGAAACAATGTCGTTCGACGAATACTGGAGCGACCCCCGTTTTCATGCAAAGAAGCCTGGACAAGAAGGATGTTGGAAGAGCGCCTGCGGTGACAACATATACTGGTGGGACCCTATCACTAACAGATGGGGTCAGGCAGAAGATTCTTACCATTGTGACTATGAAATACGCCGCGATACAAAGACGGGTCGAGTTCTCGTTAGTGGCGACTTTATCTATTGGGGTGGCGACGGGCCTCCAATTCCGCCTGAATTTGGCGGAGTCAGCGTTCTTTGCACCACTCAGGGTCACAAGTGTAGGTTCCTTGAAGAAACTATTCGCGAATTCGTCCAGTGGGTTGGGCAATTCGAAGAGCGGGGGCTTTTGGGGTATCCGCTCGATAAGGATTTGCCAATCGCTTCGAAAACCAAGGGAAAGCTTAAAGTCCCCTAGTAGGCCAACATCACTGTAATGATGGGTGGAGTGCCAAGTCGCTCTGGGATGGTCTCCATAGCCTGGTAGATTCAGGGAAAAGATCTGTAACGAGCAACTCATCATTTCAAACATTTCGGACTACTAGATTGGCCCTAAAGATGCGGGTTGATAGAAATGGCACAAGCGGGAATATGTCAGAACAATAATATGCGACACTATGGGAGGAAGCACAATGTCGGCGCAGGAAAGCAAGCCTGACCACCCTCTTTTGAAGCTGGCTCTGACTCTGCTAGTAGTCAGTCAACTTTGGAATCAAAAGGGTAGAGGCGGTGGAGTTTGGTTCGAGCATCCTGGGTTTTGAACCGCCAGTTGATACCAACTCGGGCGGCGTTGCGCTCCCGCACCAGTGCCTGGACTTCCCTCCCGAGAGCCTCCTCGCCGGGGAGCCGCTGCTTCAGGCAGCAGCGGGACAGCACGCTGAACTCGATTTCCGCCATGTTCAACCAACTCCCATGCTTCGGGGTGTAGTGGAACTCCAGCCGTTTCGCAATCCGCCGGGCCTCGGCCGCTGGGAACGTCTCGTACAGCGGCGCCGCGCGGTGGGTGTTGAGATTGTCCAGGACCACCCGCACCACCGGGGTCTCCGGATAGGCTTCATCCACCAGCCAGCGCATCTGGTGGGCGAAGTCCTGCATGGTGCGCCGCTGGGTCACCGCCACCTGCCGCCACCCGGCCAGCGGCTCGCAGGCCAGGAACAGGTTGCGGGCGCCTTCCCTGCGGTACTCGTAGTCCTGCCGCAGGGGGCGTCCCGGCTCGGGCGGCAGTGAGGGCCGGGTCTCCGCCAGCAACTGGGTGGAGGTCTCGTCAAAGCAGACCACCGGACGCTGGGGGTCATACGGTTCGGCGTACAGGTCCAGCGCTTCCTCCATGTTGGCCACGAACTCGGCGCTCACCTTGGGGATGCACCACTCCTGCTTCTGCCACGGCTTGAGAACGTTTTTTTGAGACGCTTACGCACTCCCTCGTGGGACATGGAGGACGCCAGCCCCAGTTCCACCACCTTGCCAGCCAGCAGGCGCAGGGTCCAGTGGCCGTGGCCCTCCGGCGCTGGACTGCAGGCCAACGCGATGAGGTGGGCTTCGCTCCGGTCATCCAACTTCCGATGCCGGTTGACCTGGCGCCGGTCCCACAGGGCCCCGTCCAACCCTTCCTCGGTAAAGCGCTGCTTAATCCGGTACACGGCGCCCAGCGCCACATCCAGCGCCTCGGCCACCTTGGGAGCGGCCCAACTGCCGCCGCTCTTGAGCAGAATCCGCGCCCTGGCGGTCACTCGGGCCGAGCTTTTCCCAACGCGAATCAGATTCTGGAGTTCTTCCCGTTGTTCCGACGCCAGCCCCACGGCGTACTTATCCCTGATCATCACTGCCACCCCCGCCATCAGAACTTCATCCCAAGCAGTATACGGCTATCAGCCAGTTTCCTGTATGCCTTTCAACATCAAAGTTGACTGACTACTAGTCGGGATTTTCTGGGTGATAAATCAGTTCATAATGGACGGGGAAACAATGGAATTGGTATCAGGCGCATCTTCGTCCCAACTGAACTACTGGGGGACAAAGGCGGCAGGTTTCGCTCTTATTGCCGCCGTCGCCCTGTTCGTCTCGTTGATTCCAGCGAAATCACGGTGGGTTAGTTTTATAACACAGGCAGTAGCCGGTCTAGCGGCAGTATGCTCCGGCTACTACTGGCTGGAGGATGCTACGAGCGGCAACGCGGGCGGATACATCGTAATAGTCGCGGTTGCTGGCATCATAATCTCGATCAGCATTCTGATAGGACCGGTAATTGCTACCATCAGAGACAGGCGATCCGGCAATACCGACAACTAAACCAAAGCCAAGGTGAAATGCGCAGATAGTGGAGGTCAAGCGGCGGTGCCAGATCATTCTCCAAGTACGGCTGAGAGTGTTTTACTGGCGCAACCAAGCTAATCTTCATCGCCCATCGAATGTACATCCCACCTTGGCTTTAGTTTAGATTGACTTTGTTGGCGCTGAGTTGGAATCGCCATTGCCCAGATTTGCAGCCGACAACAGGTGGCAACCGGTTTGTGCCGCCTACCACCCTGTCTATCTCACGCCCGTGAGCCGCTTGGCTAAAACTCGATGTAATTCCCCAAATTAACCGGCCTCCTGGTACAGGTCCAGGTATTTGCGGGAGACGGCCTCCCAGGTGAACTCGCTGTGGGCGTACTCCCGGGCGTCGGCTCCCAACTGCCGCCGGTAAACCGAGTCGTTGACCAGCCGCACCAGCCCTGCCACGGCCTCCGGCTGGTCGAACCGGGGGACCACCACCGCGCCCCGGGTCAGCAACTCCCGGTTGGCCCCAACGTCGTGGGTCAAGACCGGCACCCCGCAAATCATCGCCTCGAAGTATACCAACCCGAAGGCTTCGTAGTGGGAGAACAGGACGAAGACATCGGCGGACGTGTAGGCCTGGGCCAGTTCTTCATCGCTCAGTTCGCCGGTGAAGACCACCTCATCCGCCAGACCGGCGGCGTCCACCGCTGCCCGCAGCGACGCTTCCCCGCCTTCGTCGCGCCCCACCAGGATGAGGCGGCAGGGACGGTTGAACCTGGCGCGGGCCTGCCGGTAAACGTCCAGCAGCCATCCCTGCCCCTTGTGCTCACCCAGCCGTCCCACGCAGAGGATGTTGATCGTGTCGTCGGTACGCGGGCGTTGGTGGGTCTCCATCAGCGGCGAGGCTCCCCACCCAATGACCGTCTGCCGGCCGGACGGCGCCCAGTAGTCCCGCCGGACCTGCCGGGCTTCCTGCTGGGTCAGCGACACCACCGAGTCCATGACCCGGCAGATGAAGCCGTTGATGGGCCGCAGCCACCAGCGGATGACCGGCAGGGTGTGGTAGGACGGCGTGAAGACGAACCGTGCGCGGCCCCGGAACCAGAACCACGACCAGAAATGTCCCCAGAACCAGCCGTCGCCGACGAAGTGGACGACGTTGGGGTTGAACTCTTCCAGGTATTCGCGCACCTGCCGGGGAGAGAACCACACCAGGGGCACGGAATACAGGGGTATTGACTTTTTGGGGAAGCCCCGCAGCCGGTAAATGGATATGCCTTCCGGGGTTGCATCCCGGTCTCCCCACTCGGGATGCGCGACCCGGGGAAAGGCGTACTTGGTGGTCAGCACCGCCACCGCTTCCACCTCGGGCGTGTCCATCAGCCCAAAGGACAACTGCTCAATAGCCCGCTCAATCCCGCCCAAATAAGGCCGGAAGTAGGGGGTCAGGAACAGAATGCGGAGCGGTGGGTTAGGCATTAGGTTGCTGGCTTCGTGGTTCTAGGAACGCAATCAGCCGTTCGGTTGTCTCCGATAAATCTCGCAACTCACACTCCCAAACTGTCATCACGGACCAGCCATTTTGTTCCAAAAGGTCCTTGTTTCGGCAATCCCGCTCGTAATTGCGTTGCAACTTTGACAACCAATAATCCTGATTCGTGGAAGGGATTCGCACCCGGCTACAGCCAGGGTGGCGATGCCAGAAACAACCGTTAACAAACACAACCTTCCGCCGGGATGGGAAAACCAAGTCAGGGCGGCCGGGCAAATCGGAACGGTGCAAACGATAACGATAACCCAAGCTGTGAAGCAGTCGCCGAACCCGCATCTCTGGCTTCATTCCTTTCGACTTGACCTGCGCCATTATCCGGCTTCGGATTTCTGTCGAAACGGTGTCCATGTTGACCGGCTCTCCTTACAAAAAGGTAACCCAATCGTCAGAGTATCCGATATTCTGAAGGACTTGTTCCGGATCAAGAATCCCGGGCCTGCGGACTTGAAAAGATCGGGCTGAACCACTTACTTGACGGAGAAGGGTGAACTGCGAACCATGAGGTTGCCATGTAAAGGAATGGGTGGTGCCTTGCTTAGTGTGGCCTTCGAAGTTGTTTCGTTTGTTGAGCTGCCATTCATAGTCGGCAGGGTCAAATGGCATCGTTGGTTGCTCAAACACCTTGAACTGGGCAGTTTCCATATTGCGTATCAGGATGATGGTTCGCAAATTCGGATGTTGCTGGGTAGCTTCCTCTACCCTGGCATTCCAGATTTCCAAGACTTGTCTCCCTGTTTCCTGGATATCTGCGAAGGGGGTTTGATTTCCATGAGAGAATGTCGGACTGTTCCTCCCTGAAATCAAACGGATATGCGTAGCATTCGGTGGATTTGGCGACTTGACCGTTTTCGCAGACCATGCCGTGTTGCCCAAAGTTACGTCAACCACACCCAGAGGGCTTTTCAGGTGGTTGCCATTGACGGCGGCCGCGAAAATGTCACCCCAATCATCACCGTCTAAATCGTCCCTTCCCACTGCGCTCAAGTAAACGATATTGCTTGCTATCGAATGAATGACCGAGTCCGGGATCTGCCCCAACGGGTAGGGAGTCTGACTCTCCCAGCCCCCGCGCAGTCTTGGCCCTTGATAACCCATAAAGCATTTGCTCCAAAACTGCCTTAACCATTGGCGCAGGGACAGCGTTGCCGGTTTGTTTCCGAGCTTGCTGGTAATTCCCGGGCAAGTCAAACCACTCAGGGAATCCTTGAAGCCTTAGCATCTCCCGGGGCGTCAACCGCCGTTCTCCGTTAACCAGCAAGTAGTTGTAAGATGCACCAGCGCGGAGAGCGCAGGAAAACGGGTGGCTGGAAACGTTGCCCCCCTTGTTTTCGTGCCAAATGGACAATTCGTAAGGACTCTCGTGTTTCTCCCGACGCTTGGTTCTTATCGGTTCGCTGGCGAAAAACTTTGAAGGAACTTCCTTTTCAAGAACCTCGGCCAACACGGGCGGAATATCCAATGGTTCGGGCCAATCGAAGGTCACCGAATGATCACGAAAACCAACAATAAGTGTTCGTTCCCGTTTTTGAGGCAGGCCAAAATCTAGGGCGTTCAGAAGTTTCCAATCAGTAAGATAACCAAGCTCCCGCAACTTATCGAGAATGGTATGCAACGTTCGCCCCCGGTTATGCGTGGACAGTTGGCGAACATTCTCTAGCAGGAAGGCTTTAGGTTGCTTGGCTTCAATAATTTTAGCGAGGTTGAAGAAAAGCGTTCCCCTGTTATCGTCAAACCCCCGCATCGCCCCAATAATGCTGAATGGTTGGCAAGGGAATCCCGCAAACAAAACGTCGTGGTAGGGCATTGCGTCGGGGTGGATCAGGGTGATGTCACCTTCAGGTTCAAACTCGAAATTGTGCTTATAGACTCGTCTTGCTTCTTTGTCGATGTCGCAGGCGAATACGCACCGCATCCCCAACTCTGCGGCTGCGACGTGAAACCCGCCTATGCCGCAGAACATATCGGCAAACGATAGTGGCGGCTCAGCGGTAGAAACGGTCATGGAATAGCCCCTTAATCAAATAGGCCAGCTACTGGCTGTAAGCTGGCCTATTCTTGAGTCCCCGACTCGTCAAGGTGGGACACCGGTATCCCAAAAGAGTTCGGCTGAATTGTGAGTTCAACGGGCCTAGCTATCAGCCCTGCCGAGCAAGGATAGTCTAGGGAGACTTGGCACTCTTGTCAACCTTGTCAACCCTCGATTCGTCAGCTTGGTATATCCGAATCGGCACTTATGCCATTAAAGCCGGGGCTGGAGAATGGCAAGTGCCCGGGGCCTTACCCGTTCTGCCGCCGGCGCAGTTCCTCTTCCAGTTCTCGGATGCGGGACTCGGCGGCGGCGCGGGCCTGGAACTCTTCTCTATAAGTGCTCAGGTAGCGCCGGGATGCCGGGTCCCACCAGCGGAGCAGGCCGTCTTCCCAGCATAAATCCAGGTTGAGAACCTCGCTGTGGCCCCACTGGGAGCCTTCCGCCGTCTCGTGGATTGTGATGGCCTGGTAACGGTCGTCTACCAGTACATCCCCGGCCAGGCTGGTGCGGTAAAGCTGGCCGCCGGTGTGGTCGAACCGCCAGTATTCCACCACGCCCAGCGCGGCGTATTCTTCCCGCTTGACCGTCTCGTCCAGGCGGGCGGTACTGGCGGAGGCCACTTCCAGCACGAAGTCCGGCGGCTTGCCCTGCTCCTCTACGACGTAGCCGTTGCGCGCCCTGCGGGCAAGCGGATCCACGTCGAAGGCGATCAGCAGGTCGGGGAAGCGGACGCGGTCGTAGGTTGTCGTGGCTCTCAGGCTGGCGCCAACTTCGCTGGTGATGATGGTGGTGTCCGGGTTTCCCAGGTGTTCAGCCAGGGATGCCGGGTAGGCCGGGAAGTTCACATAATCAAAGGTGGTCATATCCAAATCGCAGGGTCTGGGGTCAGGGAGCTGGATGATATCCGGGGTCCGCGTGGTGACTTGCTTGCTGGTCATTGCTTGCCTCATAGAGGGGTGCGGCGTTGAGACGGGCGCCACCCTGGGGGACGTGGGGGTAATTATACGGCATTGGGCTGCGGAGAGTGGCAATGACCCGGGCCCTTACCCGTTCTGCTGCCGGCGCAGTTCCTCTTCCAGTTCCCGGATGCGGGACTCAGCGGCGGTGCGGGCCTGGAGCTCGCTGTCCCGCTCAGCTTCGGCGACGGCGCGGGCCTGACGCTCGCTGTCCCGCTCAGCTTCAACCGCGGCGCGGACCTGGAGCTCGCTGTCCCGCTCAGCTTCGGCGGCGGCGCGGGCCTGGAACTCTTCTCTATAAGTGCTCAGGTAGCGCCGGGATGCCGGGTCCCACCAGCGGAGCAGGCCGTCTTCCCAGCATAAATCCAGGTTGAGAACCTCGCTGTGGCCCCACTGGGAGCCTTCCGCCGTCTCGTGGATGGTGATGGCCTGGTAACGGTCGTCTACCAGCACGTCCCCGGCCAGGCTGGTGCGGTAAAGCTGGCCGCCGGTATGGTCGAACCGCCAGTATTCCACCACGCCCAGCGCGGCGTATTCTTCCCGCTTGACCGTCTCGTCCAAGTGGGCGGTACTGGCGGAGGCCACTTCCAGCACGAAGTCCGGCGGCTTGCCCTGCTCCTCTACGACGTAACCGTTGCGCGCCCTGCGGGCAAGCGGATCCACGTCGAAGGCGATCAGCAGGTCGGGGAAGCGGACGCGGTCGTAGGTTGTCGTGGCTCTCAGGCTGGCGCCAACTTCGCTGGTGATGATGGTGGTGTCCGGGTTCCCCAGGTGTTCAGCCAGAGATGCCGGGTAGGCCGGGAATGTCACGTAGTCAAAGGTGGTCATATCCAAATCGCAGGGTCTGGGGTCCGGCAGCCGGATGATGTCCGGGGTCCGCGTGGTGACTGGCTTGCTGGTCATTGCTTGCCTCGTAGACATGTGCGGCGTAGGGACGGGCACACCTGGGACGTGGGGTAATTATACGGCATTGGGCTGCTGAGCGGGGCCGACTGACCGGCGCCGGTCAGGCTCTTTTCATTTTTGGAGTCCGCCGGCGCGTGGCAAGTAGTAATTGCATCACCCCTTCCGGAAGCCTGGGGCTGCTCTCCGGAACCCATCCGGTGTGAGTCCCCGTCAACCGCCCAACGCCCGCTGCAACCCCTCTCCCCAGGCGTCGCTAAGCTCGTCCAAGGGGATGTTGGCGCGGCTCCCCAGTTGGATATCGGGGCCGCCGGTGGTTCCCAGTTCAAGGGTAGGCACGCCCATTTCGCCGGCCCATTGGCGCAGGATGGGCAGGTGGAATGGGGCAACTGATACCACGATGCGGGAGGGACGCTCGCCGAACAGGGCGGCGTCCCAGCGGCGGGGCAGGCGGGACCAGACATCGTTTCCTGTGAACCCCGTTCCGCCCAGGATGCAGCACTCGGCCAGGGCCACCGCCAAGCCGCCGTCGGAGCAGTCGTGCGCGGACGCGGCGATGCCCTCGACGATGAGCCGCCGGCAAAGTTGCTGTACCGCCTTCTCCCGCCGCAGGTCGATGGCGGGACGTCCGGCCACCCGTCCGTGTATAACTTGCAGGTACTCGCTACCGGCCAGGTCGGAGGCGCGGGGCCGCCAGCCGCCGTCGCCCAGCAGGACCACCGCCAACCCTTCATCGGGGAAGCCGGAGACGCCGTGCCGGACCGCGTCTTCCAGCAGCCCCAGGCCGCCGACGACCGGCGTGGGGAAGATAGCCTGTCCCTGGCTTTCGTTGTAGAGGCTGACGTTGCCGCTGACCACCGGCGCCCCCAGCGCCCGGCAGGCCCGGGCCATGCCGCGGATGCACTGCTCCAACTGGTAGTAGACATCCGGGCGTTCCGGGTTGCCGAAGTTCAGGCAGTCGGTCAGGGCCAGGGGTTCCGCGCCGGCGCAGGAAAGGTTGCGGCACACCTCGGCCACCACCATCTGCCCGCCCCGGTAGGGGTCAAGCTGGCATAGGCGTCCGTTGCCGTCAATGGCCAGGGCAATCGCCTTGCCCGTCCCCTTAATCCGCAGCACGGCGGCGTCGCTGCCCGGCCCAACCACCGTGTTGGTCTGAACCTGATGGTCGTACTGCCGGTAGACGCCTCGCTTGCTCGCCACGTTGGGCGACGCCAGCAATTTCAGCAGCACCTCGCCGGCTGGCTGCGCGGGCAGGGGAACATCCCGCAGGGTCAGCCGCTGCCGTTCCTGCTGCTCGACGGAAGGCTTGCCTTCCAGCCGGTAGCGGGGGGCTTCGGACAGGGCGGCGATGGGAAGGCCGGCCACCGGGGATGATCCCTCGGTAATGCGGGCGTAGGGTTCGCGGGACACCCGGCCAACTTCCTGGCAGCGAATGTCCCAACGGTCAAACACCTTGCCGACGTCGGCAACCCGCTCCGGCGGGACGACCAGCAGCATCCGTTCCTGGGATTCGGACAGCATGACCTCGTAGCCGGACATCCCCGGCTCCCGGCGGTGGACGTTGGACAGGTCCAATTCCAGGCCGCGCCCGCCCCGGGCGACGGACTCGATGGCGGCGCTGGTCAGTCCCGCCGCTCCCAGGTCCTGGAGGCCGGCAACCCAGCCGGTGGCTAGAGCTTCCAGACAGGACTCGATGAGAATCTTTTCCAGGAAGGGGTTGCCCACCTGCACCGTGGGGCGCAGTTCGGTTTCCGCCTCAAAAGTGCGGGACGCCAGCCCCGATGCGCCGTGGATGCCGTCCCTCCCGGTCTCGGCGCCCACCAGCAGCAAGGCATGGCCCGCGGTTCCGGCGGCGGCGGTGGCGATGCGGCCGGTGGCGACCAGCCCGACGCACATGGCGTTGACCAGGGGATTTAGCGAGTAGGAATCGTCGAAGTAAATCTCGCCGCCCACATCGGGGACGCCGATGCAGTTGCCGTACCAGGATATGCCCTCGACCACGCCCCGCAGCAGGTGGCGGTTGTGGGCGTCGTCCAGCGGCCCGAACCGCAGCGAGTTAAGCAGCGCGATGGGCCGGGCGCCCATTGCCAGGATGTCCCGGACAATGCCGCCGACGCCGGTGGCCGCCCCCTGCAACGGCTCCACGGCCGAGGGGTGGTTGTGGGACTCGACCTTGAACACGACTGCCAACCCGTCGCCAATGTCAATGGCGCCGGCGTTCTCGGCCCCGGATTGGGACAGCACCCGGGGCGAGCGGCTGGGAAAGAGGCCCAACAGCGGCTTGGAGTGCTTGTAGCCGCAGTGTTCGCTCCACAGCGCGCCGAACATACCCAGTTCCACCGGGTTGGGCTCCCGATCCAGCCGGTCAACAATCATCTGGTACTCGGCTTGGCTGAGGGCGATTTCGTCCAGAATTTCCTGGCTAATTGGCATTGGCGGAGTCCTTACAGGTGCAGTTTACCGGCGTCCATTATACCCGCCGGGGTGGTTAAGAAATCGGGACTCTTGAACCTGTCTCAGCGTGAGCAGTCCTTCCAAATGCTTGCCAAATGCTCAGGATGGGCGGTCAGAAGGCACTGCCCAGGATTACCAGGAACAGCCCGGCCAGAGTAACCACCGTGCCCAGCAGCAGCCACGCCGTTACCCGCTCCAGCCGTTCCAGGAACAGGAAGACCAGCAGCAGGGTCAGCAGGGGATTGGCCGAGGCGATGGGAACGACTTCCACCGCGTCGGCGTGCTCCAGTGCAAAGTAGAGGGCAATGACCCCAACGGCTGAAGCCAGCCCGGACAACGCCACAAACCCCAGGTTGGCGGTGGAGTTTTTCAGCCCCTCGACCGCACTGCGGGCGGTGAAGGGGGCCAGCGCCACGGTCCCGAAGAACATCCCGAAAGCGGCCACCACCAGGGGGGAGCCAAACTCCTGGGTCAATGCCTTGGCCACCAGGTTGGAACCGCCGTAGGAAGCCGCCGCCCCCAGCCCGGTCAGGTAGCCCAGCAGCGAGCGGCGGTCGATGCGCCAGCGCTGCCGCACCATGTCCCCGCCGCCGGTGATGATTAGCCCGGCGACGACCGACAGCGTACCCAGGGCCACCAATGGGTGGATTTCTTCGCCCAGGAAAGTAATGGCGAAAATGGCGGAGAAGAGGGCCGATGTACCGACGAAGGGGGCCGACCGGGCTGCGCCAATCAGGTCAATGGACAGGTAGTTCTGCACCCGTCCACCCAGGAACGTCACCAGCCCATGCCCCAGGAAAAACGCCAGGGCAATCCACGGCAGGGAGAACAGGTCGGAGGATGCGAATATCAGGGACAGGACGGCGGTGGGGATGAAACTGGCCACGCCGGAGACGAACACGCTGGGCAGCGGGCGAATCCCCCGCATACCAACCCGGGCCGTAACCCCGGCCACGGCGAACCCAAGGGCCGAGAGCAAGGCCAGGGCAATGGCAATCATTCCGGCGGAATCATCTATGGAACCGCTACCGGCGGAGGGATGAACAGCTTGCCGCGATTGACTCGAATATCAGGTTGCCGTCGGCGCTGCCCAACAGTTGCTCGCAACTGCGCTCCGGGTGGGGCATCATGCCCAGCACGTTGCCCGCCTCGTTGAGGATGCCGGCAATGTTGTTCCGGGAGCCGTTGGGGTTGGCCTCGCCGGTGGCTGCGCCGGTATCATCGCAGTAGCGGAACAAGACCCGGCCTGCTTGTTCCAGCCGGGCAATGGTGGCGTCGTCAGCGTAGTAGTTGCCTTCCCCGTGGGACACCGGCACCCGCAGCAGTTGCCCCGGCTGGCAGTTGACGCTGAAGGGAGTGCCGGCACGCTCGGTCCGCAGATTGGCCCATTGGCAGCGGTACTCCATGTGGGCGTTGCGCCGGAGGACGCCAGGCAGCAAACCGGCCTCGCACAGGATTTGGAACCCGTTGCAGATTCCGATGACCGGGCGGCCGGAATTGGCGAACCCGCGCAGCGCGGTTACGGCGGGGGAAAACCGGGCGATGGCGCCGGCTCTCAGGTAGTCGCCGTAGGAGAACCCGCCGGGGACGATTATGCAGTCATAGGGGGATAGGTCGTCGTCGCGGTGCCAGACATAACCTGCATCGTGGCCCAAAACGCCGCTGACCGCGTGGTGGCAGTCGGTGTCGCTCCAGGTGCCGGGAAAGACGATAATGCCGAAGCGCATGAAGACTAGCGTCCCGCGGACAGAGGAAGCACCGGCTACTGCCCCGCGCTTTCCAGGAGTTCAGTGACCAGGGCGTTGACCACCGTGCCGTCGGCCTTGCCCCGGAGTTGGGGCATGACCTTGCCCATGACCCGGCCCCGGTCCTGCGGCGACGACGCGCCCACCTCGGCGATAGCGGCGGCGATAACCCGGGTCAACTCTTCGCGGGGTATTTCCGGGGGCAGGTATTCCTCGAAGATGGACAGTACCAGCGATTCTTTATCCACCAGGTCGGGGCGGTTGCCCTGCTGGAACATCTGGATGCTTTCCCGCCGCTCCTTGGCCTGTTTGGCGACAACCTCCAGGACGCCGACCTCGTCCAGTTCCCGGCGCTGGTCCTTCTCGGTCAACTGAATCTGGCTCTTCAGGAAGCGCAGGGCTTCCAGCCGCTCCCGGTTGCGGCTGCGCATGGTGTTTCGGATGTCGTCTTCCAGCCTGTCTCTTAGCGTCATGGGGCTGTTCCCATCGTGTTTGCAGAATGAATCGCCGGGGTATGAGCAATCGGTAGTGCGAGCGCTGAATAGTATATGCCACCGGGTTGCCGCAAGTACATACCAGCGGCACTATTGTCCGGAGGGAGCTTTTCGTTGGCCTGGCTTTAGTTGGCGCCGTTTTGATGGGTTCGACTGAATCCAACTTCCGAGCGGGCGCCAATGGCAGGCAGGTTGTCCTGCGACAGTCCCAGGAAGCGCCCCAAACGGCGTTGGTCAGCGGGATTCTCAACCGTAAACGGCCTGGGCGGCAGGGTACGGACCCCATTCAATTTTTCCACGAACTCTTCAGCATCATTTATGGCTAACAGGATGGCGTCTTCATTTCTGTTGTTCTCGTAGAAATTCTGATTCATCGCGCTGGTTATGTTCAAGTGTCTCTGAAATTCCTTTACCCGGTCGAACTCCTTCCCCAGGTGTTCGCCAATGTCGATAACGATGATGTGGGAACGATGATGCCAGCCGCGTTGAATTCCTACGGCTTTCAGGGCGTGGGCGGCGGCGGCGCCCCAAGCCTTTTCGGATGCCTGGAGCCGGTTGCCATTGTCCAGATCGATTCTGGCGTGATCCAGGAACCGGCGGCTCATTTGCAGATGGTCTTCGACGCTGGATTGGCCCGGCGGCGGCAGTGGTGTTGTCGTCATGTCCATTCCGTGACTCCCGATTGATATTTGAATGGAATTTTTGAGATGGGGATATTATGCAGACCTTCGCCCTGTTGCCGCCATTCCGCTGGGTTTGCCAATGAACCGCCGTCTTGTATAATTGGGCTGCATTGCCCAGAGTTTCGACTGAGTGTTTCCGGCGGCGCGTTTGGGGCCGGTGGTTCGATGTTGGTCTTGCACAAGGTATAGCAGCATTCCGGAGGGTGTATGCCGGAGAAATATCAGGAAGAAATCGAAGAGATTCTGAAAGGTCTGGGCGACAAGACCCCGGCCGGGACCGGGGCGGAAAAACCGCTGGACGACATGCCGGTTGCGGCGGGCCAGACCGTTCCTCCCCAAGAACCGCCCTCGGCCAAGGCGGGGTTCTGGCAGTCAATTTGGCGTCCGGGCAAGCTGGCTCTGATTGGCTTGGCGCTGCTGGTGAGCGGGCTGCTGTTCAAGCCCTTGATTTGGGTGGGGCTGAGCTTGCTGGTGGTGGCGTACCTGCTCTTCTTCATCAAGCCGCGTCCCGTCAACATTGAGAAGCGTTGGAGAGGGCAGGCGGTGGAAAGCCAGGTTACCACTTGGGACAAGTTCAAGCGGTGGCTGAAGAGTTAACGTCCTTGGGTAAACGTCCTTGGGTAAACGTCCGCAGGGTAAACGTCCGCAGGGTAAACGTCCGCAGGGTAAACGTCTGCTTCCTGCAGGGGTGGGTTTCTATTCCGTGCCGGCTTCCCGTTCCCAGTACTCGGCCACGGCCATTACCAGGTTCCCCATGTGGGGATGCTCCGGCTCGACGTCAATCTTGATTCCCGATTCCCGCAGGCGGCGGCTGCACACCGGCCCCACCGAGGCCACCAGCACCGGCCCGTTCAGGTTCTCCATTAACTCCTGCTCCTTCCCGGCATCCCGGGCGATGGCCAGCAGGTTGGGCACCTGGGGTTGGCTGGTGAAGGCCAGCGCGGAGACTTCTCCCCGGTTCAGGTCGTCAATCAACTGCACCACAGGGGTCCGGTCATCGGGCAGTCCCCAAGTGTACAGCGTTACTTCGCGGACCCTTGCGTCGCGGGCTTGCAGACTTTGCAGCAAGAAGCTGCTGGGGCCGCCGTATTTCTGGATGGCGACGCTGGCGCCTTCCAATGCAAGGCCGGCGATGGATTCCACCAAGTCCTGGGAGGTGTAGGGTTCCGGGGGCATCACGTCGATGTGGACCTGGTTCTGCCGGAGTACCCGGCCGGGCTTGGGGCTGCGGGCCACCACGGTCAGGCCGTCCAAGGCGCGGATGAACTCTTCCCGGCGTCCCATAGCGTCGGCGGTTTCAACCAGCGCCCGCGTCCCCACGCCGGTCAGCAGTACCACCACGTCAACCCCGCCGCCGCAGATGTCGGAGACCAACTGCCGGACTTCGGGGTCATCCCGCAGGTAGATTTCCTGAAGCACCGGGGCCGAATAGGGAACGCCCCCGTGGCGCCGCACCAGCGACGCCATCTCGTCGGGCATCCGGGCTTCGACGAAGGCCAGCACCCGGCCGTTTAAGGAAGCAGCCATGTTTCGTCCTATGATCTATCTCTTGGCCCTTGGCGCCTGTCCCTGAACGCCGGACCCTAGATGGCGCACTCGCCTTCGCCGCGCTCCAGCTTGTAGATGTTGGTGCGCTCCCAGTCCACGTACATATCCGAGCCGGAGTCGGCGGACTCGGCGGCTTGCTGGGCCTTGGCAGCGACGGCGGTAACTTCCGCAACGCCAACCCGGTCGAGGAACTGATTGAACCGTTCCTGGTCATCCTGCCGGTGCTCGCGGTAGTAGGTGACGACTTCCTTGACGACGCCGGGCACCAGCTTGGCCGGCACCTTGACCTTGGGGATGCGGGCGCCGATGCGGGAGTCTTCGACCCGGTTGTCGCCGTAGTTGCCGCCCAGGAAAAGCTCGTAGGCCGGGATCTGGTCGCCGGCCGGCCCCTTCACGGCAGCGCCGTGGAAGCCGATGTTGGCGATGTGGTGCAGGCCGCAGCCGTTGGGGCAGCCGCTCATCTTGATGCGGATGTTCCCGACACCCTCGTCTTGCAGCAGATCGTCGTCCCAGGACTCGAACCCGGTGCGGATGGCCTTGGCCAGTCCCATTGAGGAGGTTATGCCCAGCTTGCAACTGTCGGTGCCGGGGCAGGAAACCACGTTGGTGATGTGCTGCGCGCCGGGTTCGGACAGGCCCAACGCCTCCAGGACTTGCCAAACGTCGTGCAGGCTGGCCTCGGGCACCCAGCGCAGGGTCAGGTTCTGCTCCTGGGTGGTGCGGGCGCGGCCGCCGGTGTACCGGCGGAGAATGCCGGCCAACCCGTGGAACTGGGCCGGGGTCAGGTCGCCCAGCACTGGCTTGACGTGGACGATGCGGTAGCCGTCCTGCTTCTGGGCCGCCGTGTTGCTGGACTTCCAGCGGGCGAACTCGCCGGCCCCGTTGGTGGATGTTCCATTGATGGACGGCCCGTTGGCGGACGCCGGAAGCTGGGGGGGCGTCTCGCGCTGCACTTCCTCGGCGGTCATCAGCGGCCGGAAGTCGATGGGGCCGATGTTCGCCAACTCGGCCTCGACCATGCCGCGGAATTCGTCCAGCCCGATGCGGTCGATGAGCACCTTGAGCCGGGCCATCATGCGGTTCTTGCGGAGCGTATCGGCGTTGTTGAAGACGGTCCAGATGGCCAGGGCGAGGCGCAGGTAGTCGTCCTCGGGGAGGAACTCGTACAGGGGCTTGGCCAGCCGGGGCATGATGGACGTGCCGCCGCCGACGTAGACCTTGAATCCCCGCTGCTGCTGTCCGTCCACTTCCCTGATTTGGGAAACGTAGGTCAGGTCCTGGATGGCTGCCGCAACCGCGTCGTGGCTGTCGCATCCGGTGAAGGCGGTCTTGAACTTGCGGGGGAAGCCCTGGGTGATGGGATGCCGGACGCCGAAGCGGACGTAGGCCGTGAGATAGGGCGTGGGGTCGAAGATTTCATCGGCGCAGACGCCGGCGGTAGACGGGCCGACCACGTTGCGGACGGTGTTGCCGCAGGCTTCCCGGGTGCTGAGGCCGACGCTGCCCAACAGACGGAGCACATCGGGGCACTCGGGCAGGGGGATGTGGTGGAACTGGAAGTTTTCCCGGGTGGTGATGTGGCCCTTTTGCAGGGGGGCGTAACGCTCCGCGATTTCGCCCAGGGCGTCCAACCCCTCTGGGGTGAGGATGCCGCCGGGCAGCTTGACGCGAATCATCTGCACGTCGGCCTGCCGCTGGCCGTAGACTCCCTGGCGGAGACGGAAGGGGGTGAATTGCAGGTTGTCCTGCCCGCCCGCCTGGTAGCTGGCCGACTCGGCCTCGAACCGCTGGATTTCGTCTTCCATGAACGGGATGATGCCGGGGGCGTCCGGGGTCAGGGACAAACTGTTCCGGTGAATGTCCTCCAGGGTGGGCATCTGGGTCGGTTCAACTGGGCTAGTCAACGTCTCCCCCTTCTTGGCTTCAGATGGACTTGGTGTCAGGCAAAATAAAAAGCCCGCCGAAATAAAATTCACTAGCGGGCGCAAGGCGTTGCTCAGGCAAACGTTGACCTGCCCCCTATGTGGGGGGACAGGTACAGAAGCAGGCGCGGGCCACGAGGTCTATTGATGTCGTTTCCATTGCAGGGAAAGTCTATCGCCAACATCGGGAATTGTCAACATATAATAATTCTATTTCCCCAATTGCATTGCGTAACCAAATACTGTTGCCTTCGGCCCGGCTCGCCAAGGGGCGGGCCTGACGCTGGGAGCCGGGCGTGTGCCAAGCCGGTGGAAACGGGGGTATTCCCTGCCGGTGTTGGCCCTGCCGTTAATCCGGGAGCCTCTTCGTCGTTCCTGCGCGCTCTTCGTCTTTCCTGTGGAGACAGGAATCCACGGCGTTTTGGCAAGGGGATGATTCGGGGTTCGCCCTCACCCCCGGCCCCTCTCCCGCGGGGAGAGGGGAGAATCGAAAGGCCCTGCCCTGCTATGACTCGGGGTTGCCCATGTGGACGATGCCGACGTGAACGCCCTGGGGGTCTTTCAGCATGGCGAACCTGACGTTTTGGACATGGAGGTGGCCGGCAGGACAACGCTGCTGCCCATAGACTCGGCCTTGGCCAGGGTCTCGTCGCAGTCGTCGACGCACAGGTAGATTGACCAGTTGGGCGGCGCCTCGCCCCATTCGGGTTGAATCGGCGTCATCCCGGCCACTTGCTGTTCTCCAAGGCGAAACATGGTGTAGCCGGTCCCGTCACCCATGGGATCGGCCTGCTGACTCCAGCCGAAAGCCTGCTCGTAAAATGCGCCGGCGACGGCAAGGTCTTTGGTGTACAACTCGTTCCAGCCCAGCGAGCCGGGTTCGTGGATGAGGTCGGCGCCGATGTGGGACTTGGGCTGCCACAGGGCGAATACGGCGCCGGCGGCGTCCTGCACCCACGCCGAGCGGCCCACGTCGAGCACGTCCATTGGTTCCATAAGCAACGTGCCGCCGGCGGCTGCCGCTTTGGCGGCGGCGTCGTCGACGTTTTCGACGGCGATGTAGCTGTTCCAGTGGGGCGGAATCCCCTGTTCCAACTCCGAAGCGTCCATTTGGACCAGGCCGCCGACGTTCTTGCCGTCCTTTTGCAGCAGGGTGTAAACGACTCCTTCCGCCACCTCGTTATCCAGGGTGGTCCAGCCCATCAATTGGGAGTAAAAGTCCTTGGAGGCCGCGGCGTCGGACGTTTGCAGGTCAATCCAACAGAATGTTCCGGGAGTATGCTTAGTGACCTCTGGCATGGTGTAGAAACCCCTCCGATTATGAATTATGAGTTGTGAAAAGCGCTGCCGGGGCGGAGAAACCACCGCCCCGGACTTGCTGCCGGGGCGGTAAACCTTCCAAACCGGGGGAATGGTAACAGAGTGGGTGTCAGTATTTCGAGGCGCTGCTGTCAGTAAGTTTGCCGGTTACTTTGCCGGTAACCAGGAAAACGACCCGCTCGGCGATGTTGGTGGCGCGGTCGGCGATGCGTTCCAGGTCGTGGGCGACCCACAGCAGATAGGTGGCCCGCTGAATCGTGCCCGGGTCCTGCATCATGTAGGTGAGGAGTTCGCGGAAGATTTGCTCGTAAAGGGCGTCCACCTCGTCGTCGTCGTCCATCACCTGAGAAGCGGCGCCAGCGTCCCGGTTGACGAGGGCGTCCAGGCTGCGCTCCAGCATCAGCGACGCCCGGCCGGCCATGCGGGGAATGTCGATGAGGGGTTTCAGGGGCGGTTCGTCGCCCATCATAATGCTAATCTTGGCGATGCCCTCGGCGTAGTCGCCCATGCGCTCCAGTTCGTTGGCGATGTACAGAACGGTCATCAGCAGCCGGAGGTCCACGGCGTTGGGCTGCTGCATGGCAATGAGGTTGATGCACTGCTCTTCAAGCAGCAAGCGTCTTTCATCGACGGCTTCATCCTCGTCGACGACCTGCCGGGACAGTTCCAGGTCCCGGTTCCGCAGCGCGGTCAGGGACTTGGCGATGGCTGCCTCGACCCGGCTGCCCAGCGAAACCAGGTCGTTCTGGAGGGTTTGCAAGTTGCGGTCGAAGTCGGCCCTAACCATAGCGTCATCTCCAGTCCTGCCTGCCGGCGTCCCCTGTCTTCACAGGGGCAGGCTCTTAACGGCCGGTCCCTGCGGCCAACCCTGACCACATTCTAACCGCTGGCCGGTTCCGGCGGAAGCGGGGGGGACGCCCTCACCCCTGGCCCCTCTCCCGCCGGAAAGGGGAGAATGGAAATGCCTTGACCGAAGGCCGTGGTTGTCTTGACGATGAGGGACGGCGGGACTCTCTTCCTGGAAAATACGGCTAATATACGACAAAAGGCGACATTTCATGACATTTGAGCGTGGAACCGGAGGCCGTTTTGTCGCAACTTGTCCGGTCAATGTCCGGTTTTGTCGTGGAAATGTCGCGTTTTGTCCGGGTTTTGCCGCCTTTTGCCGCAGGGAAGTTGGACGACTGGGGGATGATGGAGGGAAGGGTCAGCAGGTTGTAAGCGGTCATTGTCCTCCGTGGTTAATTGTGACGTAGACGGAGATGGTCTGAGGGAGTGTTTGCCGTCTGGGGTTAACGGTAGAGATGGCGCCTCGGGGGTGTCAATGGGGGTGTGTCATCCGGGGGACGCCCTCACCCCCGGGGACGCCCTCACCCCCGGCCCCTCTCCCGCGGGGAGAGGGGAGGATGGAAAGACCCGGGGTTGATGACTCAGGGGCTTTTAGTTGTCCAAGAAAGCCGTTGGGTAACGGGAGACGTTGGGGGATTCATCCCCCAAACCCCCTGAGTTCAGGGGTTTGTTGTGCTTGGCAAATATGCCGGAGTATTCACATGGAAATGCCCTGGCCGACGGCATGTCCGGTGCCGACGGGCGGCCAAGATTGTATACTGGACTGGAATAGTGGAAAGCAGCCGGCGGGCGGTGGGTCCGGCGGAATTTGATGCTTGACCGAGGTTGGAATTTGGCTTCAGAATCTGCGGCCCCGGACCCGGCCGGGAACAAGCTGACTCTCAGCGTGGTGGACCAGTCTCCCGTGCGGGAGGGCGGCACCACCGGACAGGCGTTGTCCGAGACCATCGAGTTGGCGGTAGCCGTCGAAGCGATGGGTTATGAACGCTACTGGGTGGCGGAGCACCACAACATTCCCAACTTCGCCGGCACCAGTCCGGAGATGATGGCCGGGCAGATACTGGCCAGGACCAGCTCCATTCGGGTGGGCAGCGGCGGAGTGATGCTGTCCCACTACAGCCCGCTGAAGGTGGCCGAGAATTTCCGCATTCTGGACGCGCTCTACCCGGGCCGCATTGACTTGGGCATCGGCCGGGCGCCGGGCAGCGACCAACTGACGGCGGCGGCGCTGGCCTTCCCGGGGCCGCCCCGGGGAATCGAGCAGTTTCCCCAGCAGGTACACGACGTGCTGGGCTACCTGGCGGGAGAGATGGAGGAGAACCATCCCTTTGCCGAAGTCCGGGCAACCCCGGAGCCGGGGGCGACGACGCCCCAGGTGTGGCTGCTGGGTTCGCGGTACGAAAGCGCCTACATGGCGGCGCAGTTGGGGCTGCCCTTCGCCTACGCTCACTTCTTCGGACACGGCGCCCAGGACGGCCCGAACATTGTCGAGGGCTACCGGCAGTATTTCCGGCCCAGCGAGCAACTGCCGGAGCCGCTGATCAACGTGGGCGTCCACGTTCTCTGCGCCGAGACCGAGGAAGAGGCGCTGCGGCTGGCGTCGAGCCGGAACCTGGGACGGCTGCGGTCAGTCACGGGAAAGGCCCGGGGCATCCCGTCCACCGAAGAGTCGGTCAACTACAAGTACCGGGCCGACGAGTGGGCCTTCGTCCAGCAGTACGCCCGCAACTGCGTGGACGGGGACCCGCAGCAGGTCAAGGAACGGCTGGACGATATTGCCGAAGCCTACCAGACCCGGGACCTCAGCATCGTCACCATCTGCCACCGTTTTGAAGACCGGGTGCGTTCCTACGAGTTGGTGGCGGAGGCGTGCGGGATAAAGCCGTAGGGGCGGGGCGTTAATCCATTCGTCTCCCGTTTTGTTTGGATGTCCTTGGGGGACGGGGTTGCGTTGGGGGATTCATCCCCCAAACCCCCGCTCCAACTATCTCAAGACAGGATAGGCCGCTTCAAGTTTTGAGACAGTTTCTTAGCCCCCGACCCCGCCGTCGAAGGCTTGGATGGCTGCGCGGTAGTTGTCCATGACGGCGCCGACGGTGAAGGGGGCAACCACCGGAAGCTGCAAGCCGCGGCTGCGCCGGGCCGCGATGCTGGCGGCGCACTGCGCCGGTGTCCCAACGGCGGCCACCTGCTCCTGCATCTCCTCGCTTACTGCCTCCGCCGCAGCCGACGGGTTGCCGCTGGTTACCGCCTCGGCGATGAACTCCATTTCCTGCCGGAACCCGGTCTCGCGGAAGAAGTTGCCGTAGAAGGGATTGCTGGCGTAGCGGACGATTTGACCTTGCAGGTTCCGGCGGGCCGGGCCGGGGTCTTCGGTGACGGCCACGCGCACGTAGCCGGCGATGTCGATTTCCGACGGGTCGCGTCCGGCGCGCCTGGCTCCGGCGTGGACGCGCTCTACGGCCTGCTCCAGGTAGCCGGATGCGGTCCAGTTCAGCAGCACTCCGTCGGCCATTTCTCCGGCCAACTCCAGCATCTGCGGGCCGAGGGCGGCGATGTAGATGGGGACGGGTTGGTCCGGCTTGCCGGCGCCCAGGGTGGCGTTCTCGACCTGGAATACCCGGCCCCGGTGGGTAACGCTTTCGCCCCGGAGCAGGGCGCGGACGATGGTGATGGTGTCCCGCAGCCGGGCCAGGGGACGGCGGAAGGGGATGCCCTGGGCGCTTTCCACCGATGGCCGGTGCCCGACGCCCAACCCCAGCATGAACCGTCCTCCGGAGATGACGCCGAGGCCGGCGGCGGTCATGGCAATGGACATGGGGGTGCGGGTGAAGATGGGCAGGATGCCGGTGGCCAGCTTGACCCGTTCGGTGGTCATCGCCATGCTGGTCAGCAGGGTGGGCGAATCGCGGCCCGCTCCTTCCGGCACCCACACCGTCTCATAGCCGCGCTCCTCGGCGAGGCGGGCCAGGGATTGGTGGCCGGCCGGGGCGAGGTTGGGGTCGTTTTCGAGGCGGACTCCGATGCGCGCCATAATTGCTCCTTGCGTTCTTTTGTAGGGAACGCCCTCACCCTAACCCTCTCCCAGAGGGAGAGGGGACTTTGCAGGCACTCTTTGAGAATATCAAGTCCTTCAGGGACTTTGTTGAAGAACGGGTTTAGGGCCTCTTTATGCCCCGACCTTGGCTGCCAGGTCAACGAAGCTGCTGGCAACCACGTTGAAGGACGGGTCTGGCGTGGGGTCGGGGGTGCGGTCGGGACCGTGTTCCATGGGACGGGGGACGAAGGCTGTCTTGACGCCGGTTTTCTGGGACGACAGCAGGTCGGGCTGGTGGGCCGCCGTCATAACCACTTGCTCCGGGCGCAGGCCCAGCAGTTCCACGGCGGTCAGGTAGCTCTCCGGGTCGGGCTTGTAGTGGCGGGCCACCTCTGCCCCGAGAATGCAGTCCCAGGGGATGCCGCCGTTCTTGGCCATGTCGGTCATCAGCCGGATGTTGCCGTTGGACATGGGCGCGATGATGTACTTGTTCTTGAGCCGGTACAGGCCCGGCACCGAGTCGGCCCAGGGGCGGAGCTTGTGCCAGAAGAAGTTCATTTCGGCCTTTTCCTCGTCACTGAGGCCGGTAATCTCAAACTCGTTGAGCACCTCTTCCAGGCCCATGCGGTGCAGAGCGTCCAAGTTGATCCAGGGCAGTTCGCCGGTGCGGACCTTGTTCATGTAGGGGCGGTACTGTCCGCGCCAGGCGTCGGCGAAGGCTGCCCAATCGGCCTCGATGCCCTTGACGCGCCCGAAGTTCTCGCACTGTTCGATGATGCTGCCCCGCCAATCGACCACGGTGCCGAATACGTCGAAGATGAAGGCTTTCACGTTGGTCGTGTCCATTAAACACTCCTTGCGGATTTAATCTTGCGTTGGCGTTATAATCACGCCCGATTCTAGCTTGACGGGCCGGGTCAGACAAGAGAAGGCGGGCAAGATGAAGCGGGTAATCATTGATTGCGACCCCGGTGTGGACGACGCGGCGGCCATTCTGTTCGCGCTGGCCAGCCCGGAGCTGCGGGTTGAGGCCGTCACGACCATCTATGGCAACGGGCCGGTGGACGTTTGCACCGGCAACGCCCTCCGCATCCTGGCGGCGGCGGGCAGGGTGGACATTCCGGTCTACCGGGGGGGTGGCCGCCCGCTGCTGCGGGAGCCTAACCCGGGTTGGGCGTCACAAGTACACGGCGCCGACGCGCTGGGGAACGCTGCGGCGGCACTTGGCGAAGACCCGCCCGAAGCGGTCGAACCCCAACACGCCGCGGTGGAGATAGCGCGGCGGGTGATGGAATCGCCCGGCGAAATAACCGTCCTGGCGCTGGGCAGGATGACCAATGTCGCGCTGGCTTTGTCCCTGGAACCCGGAATGGCCGGACGGGTGGCGGAGGTGGTTGTCATGGGTGGGGCCGTTTTCGTGCCGGGGAACGTTTCTCCGGTGGCCACCGCCAACCTTTACGAGGACCCGGAATCGGCGGACATTCTGTACCGCTCCGGGGCGCCGCTGGCGCAGGTGGGGCTGGACGTTTGCGACCGGGTGGAGTTCAGCGGGGAGCAGTTGAATCGGCTGCGGGAGGCGGATACGCCCACCACCCGGCTGCTGACCGCCGCCACACCGTTCCTGCAAAGCTACTACCGGGGGCGCGGGCTGCTGACAGACCCGCAAGGGGTTAGGTACAACGACGTGCCGGCGGTGGCCTACGCCATCAACCCCGGTTGGTTCCAGACCAGGGAGCTTTACGTTTCCGTTGACCACCATAGCCCCGTCACCCGGGGCCAAACGGTGGCCGACGTGCGGGGAATGACCGGCAACCCTCCCAATGTCCGCGTCTGCCTGGAAGTGGACGCTCCAGCGTTGACCGCGGCGTTTACGGAGCGGGTTGCCGGCTATTCCCCGCCTGGTAATTAAAGTCCGGCCAATCGACCCTTGACCGATTTTGTCTTGGCGCCCGAAGGTTCCCCGTTGCGCAAGGTCGGGTGGTGGTTCTCCGCAACGGTTCGCTTCAGGCGCTGGGGGCCAGGTTAGCCCAACTGGGCGACGGCGTTCCTGACTTCAGCGTAGTCGGGTTCGTTGGCGGGACTGGCGGCGACCCACTTGTACCTCACCATGCCCTCGCCGTCCAGGACCAGGACCGCCCGGTTGGCCGCGACGTAACCTTCCATGCCGGCCAGGTTGGGGAAGGCCAAGTCGTAGGCGGTGATGACCTCGCGGTTGAAGTCGCTCAGGAAGGGATAGTTGACGCTGTTGTCGTCGCACCACTTCTTCTGGGCAAAGGGCGGGTCAACGGAGATGCCGATAACCTGGGCATTCATCGAGTTGAACTGGTCCAGTTGGTCGCGCAGGGTACACATCTCGGTGGTGCAGACCCCGGTGAATGCGCCGGGGAAGAAAGCCAGGACGACGTTCTTTCCCTTGAACTCGGAAAGGCTTCGCCGGGCGCGGTCGGTGTCGTAAAGGGTAAAGTCGGGGGCTGCTTGTCCTACATCAACTGCCATGTCAATTCCTCCTGAGTGTCGCGATGGGCAGCGGGTCCGGCACCGGATTCAGTCCGATTTCCGGCGAATCTTCGGCGGGTCAAACCCGCCGAGGTTCCGAATAGCTGCCGGGGGCTATCTTAACACAGGGGCTTCGGCTATCAAAACGGAAGCGGGCGTCCACGAGGCCGCGTTTGAGGGTGAGAGCTTTTCGTTAAGGAAGTCCGTCGGGTGTCCCGAAACGGGGTGGTTTATTGGAGGAATTTGTACTATCAGAGCAAGCTAATCGGCAAAGCCGGTTTGATATACTGGATGCACAATAGGGCGCAGGATGTGGGGTTGGTATGAGTTCTTTTTCTGCTCAGAAAGTGCTTTGTGTCCTTTATCCCGATCCGGTGGCGGGATTTCCTCCGAATTACGCCAGGGAGAGTATCCCCAGCTTGACGCAGTATCCCGATGGTCAGACTTTGCCCACGCCGGGCGCCATTGACTTCGCCCCAGGCCAGCTTCTGGGGTCGGTTTCGGGCGGACTCGGGCTGGAGCCGTTCTTGGCGGAACGGGGGCATCGGTTCGTCGTAACGGCGGACAAAGACGGTCCCGATTCGGTCTTCGAAAGAGAACTGCCCGATGCCGATATAGTAATTTCCCAACCCTTCTGGCCCGGCTACCTCACCGCCGAGCGCATTGCCAAGGCACCCAACCTGAAGTTGGCCATAACCGCCGGCATCGGGTCGGACCATGTTGACCTTCGGGCAGCCATCGACAACAGCATCACGGTTTGCGAGGTGACTTGGTGCAACAGCATCAGCGTTGCCGAACACGCGGTCATGCAGATATTGGCGCTGGTCAGAGACTACATACCCCGATACGGTTGGGTGGTCCGGGGCGGTTGGAACATTGCCGACGCCGTTTCCAGGTCTTACGACATTGAGGGTATGGACGTGGGAGTGGTTGTAGCCGGCCGGATAGGGTTGGCAGTCCTGAAACGAATGAAGCCTTTCGACGTTAAGCCCCACTACACCGACCGGCGCCGGCTGGCCGCCGATGTCGAGCAGGAGTTGGGCCTGACCTTCCACGAAACGGTGGAGTCTCTGGTCAGCGTGTGCGACGTGGTCAGCATCCATTGTCCGCTGCACCCCGAGACCGAGAATATGTTCAACGATGCCCTGATTGGCAAAATGAAGCGCGGGTCGTACATCGTCAACACTGCCCGCGGCAAAATCTGCGACCGGGACGCCATCGCAAGGGCTTTGGAAAGCGGGCAGCTTGCGGGATATGCAGGCGATGTCTGGTTTCCTCAGCCTCCTCCCAATGACCATCCCTGGAGAACCATGCCCAACCACGCCATGACTCCCCACACGTCGGGGTCTTCCCTGTCGGCCCAGGCCCGTTACGCAGCGGGAGTCCGCGAGATTCTGGAGTGCTGGTGGGAAGGACGGCCAATCAGGGAGGAGTACCTGATTGTGCAGGGAGGCGGCCTCGCGGGGACCGGGGCGAAATCCTACAGCGAAGGCGACGCCACGGGCGGTTCGGAGGAAGCGGCAAGGTTCACGGCCGGTTAGGCAGCCTGCGAAATACGCCCAAGGCATACGCCGGGAGTTCCCCTCACCCCCGGTCCCTCTCCCTCGGGGAGAGGGGAGAATGAGAAGAGGGCGCGACTTTGCAACCGTCCTGGCGTGCGCTGTCGCCTGACTGCGGCCTGTGGGCGGTTATGGTAAACTTGTGCCCAATTCTCCGGCGTCCCTGATTCGGAGCCGGAACGGGAGCACGGGTTATGTTCTTCGATTCCAGGCGTTCCACGGTGTTGGCCAAAAACGGGATGGTCGCCACCAGCCAACCCTTGGCGGCCCAGGCCGGACTGCAAGCAATGATGCAGGGCGGCAACGCCGTGGATGCCGCCGTTGCCGCTGCCGCCGTCCTCAACGTGGTGGAGCCCGAGTCCACCGGCATCGGCGGCGATATGTTCGCCCTGGTCTGGAACGCCAACGAAAAGAAGGTCCATGCCCTGAACGGCAGCGGCCGCGCTCCCGCCGCGGCGTCCATTGACGAACTGCGGGGCAAGGGGCATAACCGTATGCCTGACGACGGTGTCTTCTCGGTGTCGGTGCCGGGCACCGTCCACGGGTGGGAGACCATCATCAACGCTCACGGGAATATGTCCCTGGGCGACGTGCTTCGTCCGGCCATCCGTTACGCCGAGGACGGGTTCCCGGTTTCCGATGTCATATCCCACCAGTGGTTGGGGCAGGCGGCCCGGCTGGCCCAGTACCCGTCGGGGCAGGAGATGCTGCTCAACGGACGCGCCCCGCGGGAAGGCGACTTGATGCGGCTGCCGACGCTGGGCGGCACCCTGCGGGCCATCGCCGAGGGAGGTTCTCCGGCCTTCTACACCGGCAAGATTGCGGAGAAGATGGCTGCCTTTGTCCAGGAACACGGTGGCTGGCTGGCCGTCGAAGACCTGGCCAATCATCATTCGGACTGGGACGAGGCCATATCCACCGGCTACCGGGGCGTTACCTGCTGGGAATGTCCGCCCAACGGACAGGGGATCGCCGCCCTGGAGTCCATGAACATAGCCGAGGGTTTCGACATTGCCGCTATGGGCGCGCAGAGCGCTGACGCCTACCACCACCTGATAGAGGCGATGCGGCTGGCCTTCGCCGACGCCTACCGCTACGTGGGCGACCCCCGCAAGTCCGATGTGCCGATTGCCGAGCTGATTTCCAAGAGCTACGCCGCCAGACGACGCAAATTGATTGACCCGGCGCAGGCAATGGGCAGTGTCCCCTTCGGGCAGCCCCGGGGCAGCGACACGGTGTACATCAGCGCCGTGGACGGCAACGGCAACGCCTGCTCCTTCATCAACAGCGTGTTCGCCAACTTCGGCAGCGGGTTGGTGGCGCCGGGTACGGGCGTCGTTTTGCAGAACCGGGCGTCGCTGTTTTCGCTGGACCCGCAGCACCCCAACGCCCTGGCGCCGGGCAAGCGGCCCTTCCACACGATTATTCCGGCCATGGCGACCAGGGACGGGGAGATGCACCTGTGCTATGGGGTTATGGGCGGGTTCATGCAGCCCCAGGGCCATCTTCAGGTCATCAGCAACATGGTGGACTTCGACATGACCCCCCAGCCGGCGTTGAATGCTCTGCGGTTTATGGTGGCGGGCGACGGCGTGGTGTTGGAAGAAGGGTTGTCCCAGGATGTGCTTTCGGATTTGCAGCGCCGGGGCCACCGGATTCGTCTGGCCACCGGGTACAGCCGGGTGGGAATGGGCGGCGGGCAGGTCATTCAGCGCGACCCGGACAGCGGCGTGCTGATGGGCGGGTCGGAGCCGCGCAAAGACGGCTGCGCTGCCGGCTGGTAGGTTGCCGTCCGGGGGTATTGCAGAACTTCTCCGGTGCGCCGGGGGACGGGTTGCGTTGGGGGATGAATCCCCCAAACCCCCTGAGTTAAAGAGCGCCTGGATGAGTTTATATCCGAGTATTCCCAAGTCCGCTGAATGCGATTGCCCGGCAGTCCAGGGCAATCACTGCTTGACGTTCCGCGTTTGACATCCCAAGGCAAATTGGCCGGCGCCGTATGACTGTTAAACCCGCCGGGGGCTGGCGGTGGCTCGGCCGGGCGGTCTACCCGGTGGCCATCCTGGGTCAGCGCAACTTTGCCCTGGTCTGGTCGTCCAATATGCTGGGTGCAATGGGCAACCAGATGGATGCGCTGGTGCTGGGCTGGCTGGTGCTGAACCTCACCGACTCTCCCTTGTACGTCGGGCTGGTTACGGCGGCGCGGCTGGGCCTGAATCCGGTGGCCCTGTTCGCCGGAGCCGTGGTGGACCGGCTTCCCCGAAACCTGGTTCTGGCCGGGGTGGAGCTGACCGCGGCGGCGCTGGGCCTGATAATGGCGGTCCTGATTGCCGGGGGATTGCTTCAGATATGGCATGTATTCGCCATCACCCTGGCGGGAGGGCTGGCCCGAATCTTCCAGATGCCGGCGGTGCAATCCCTGGCCGCCGACGCCGTATCCGAGGACCGCATCGGCAACGGCGTGGCCCTGACCACCACCGGAATGAACTTTACCCTAATCGTGGGGCCGCTGGTGGGCGGGGCATTGTTCGAGTTGACCGGGCCGCAGGGGGCCTACGCCGCCATGGTCGCGCTGCACCTGCTGGGGGCCTGCGGCGCGCTGTTGGTGCGGGTGCGGCGGCTAAACCCGCCGGCGGCCAACGTTTCGGTGCTGCGGACGGTGCTGGAGGGCCTGCGCTACGTCAAGGGCAATCAACCCATCTGGGCGGCGTTGATTGTGGCGACGATTATCAACCTCACCGGGTTTCCCTTCCACACCACCCTGCTGCCGGTGTTTGCCCGGGACGTGCTGGACCTGGGGTCGGTGGGTCTGGGCCTGCTGGTGTCGGCCTTCGGGGTGGGGGCATTCCTGGGGTCGCTGGCCCTGGCCTTCTATTTAACCGGGGCGGGGCCCAACCTGCGGCGGGCGGGCTGGTTGTTGATTATAGCGGTGGTGGCCTGGCATGGCGGCATGGCGGTATTTTCCTTCGTTGGCTCTCTCGGTCCGGCGCTGGCTGCGCTGGTGTTCACCGGGGCGGCGTATTCGGCGTCGCTGGTGTTGATTGTCACGGTCATGTTCCGGGTTGCCCGTCCCGACGTCAGGGGGCGGATAATGGGGCTGCGGGTGCTGGCCATCTCGGCACACACCTTCGGGAGCGTCAACTCGGGCGCGGTGGCCGGGTGGATGGGGGCGCCGGCGGCGGCGCAACTGAACGCCGTGGCGGGCACGGCGTTGATGGGGGTTATGGCGCTGATTGCGCCGAAGCTGCGGCGGAGCTGATGGTAAGGTGTGGGGGATGCGGGTTACGGGCGGGGGATGCCTAACTGACGGCAGATATTCGCGGCGACATGGTTGGGGATTTCCCGGCGCCGGGGCCCGGCGGCCGTTGGCCGGGTTTTCCGAATGGAGTGGGACCTTCCTTCGCGAACCAGCCGGCAATCATTGTTCAGGAGGTGCTGCGCCAGGTCCCGCAGGTTCACGAAACAGGGTCGACGGCAACCACGGCGATTCGGGTTGACGCCTGGAGAAGCAAGTAAATCGGCTCGGTCAACTCGGCTTCAGGGGCGGCCTCGCAGTCTGGGTTGGGCAGGGGCAGCGCCTCGCCGCGCAGCAGGTTGGTTTCCGCCATGTCCACCAGAGCGTCGGCCAATGCCCGCCGGACTGAATTAAGGTCGAAGCCAAAGGTGCTGACACCAGGGAAGTCCACCACTTCAGCGTGGACGTGTCTTTCGTCCCAAACATAAGCAGCCTTGTAAACCAGCATCGTTACCGCTCCTTTGTGCGGACAATTCTACACCAATCGCCAACCGCCGGTGGCCATGTCGGGGGCCGGGCCACAAACTGCCTTAGAGCGGGTTTCTCGGCAAGGAGGTCCTGCGAGGCCTTCAGTGAGGAACGGGACGAAGGGATTGAAAGGACGCCCGAAAACCTGAAGGGGGCAACCAAAATTGAAAATTGGTCAAAACACCCCTTGACGCCGCTGCCAGGCATCCCTATAATTGGCCGAGCGCAGGAATGAGCGCCCAACCGGAGACGGAAAGTAGAAGGGGTTCCAACCAACAGAATGCGGACCACCTGAAACATAATCACCGAAGGGTAACCTAAGCGGCGGCTTGGGGGCAATCCAACCGCCGTTTCTCTTGCGCCGCACCTTAAAAAGAGAATAAGAAGTCTTTATGATCCTGGAATAGTCCAAGCCGAGAAAGTTTGGAGTTCCTAGCGTGGGTCAAATTATTAAGGGCTTACGGTGGATGCCTTGGGACCAAGAGCCGATGAAGGACGCGGTAAGGCTGCGATAAGCCTCGATGAGCCGTCTAACAGGCATAGTCGGGGATTTCCGAATGGGGTAACCTGTTCCGGTGTTGAGCCGGTTCACCCTGAGTAATCAGGGAGGTAAGCGGGGGAACTGAAACATCTAAGTACCCCGAGGAAAATAAATCAACCGAGATTCCCTAAGTAGTGGCGAACGAACGGGGAACAGCCCAAACCAGTACGACTTAGTGGCATGAGGGCCTATGTCGTGCCGGGGTTACAGGAAACGCCTGAGACCGCCTCATCAGGTCTGAAGGAGTTACAAATCCTATCTTTAGTCAAAGGACCCTGGGAAGGGCCGCCATAGAAGGTGACAGCCCTGTAGACGAAATGGATAGGACTCCTGGTGTTAATCCTAAGTACCACGGGGCACGGGAAACCTTGTGGGAAGTTGGGGGGACCACCCTCCAAGGCTAAATACTCTTGGTCACCGATAGCGTACCAGTACCGTGAGGGAAAGGTGAAAAGAACCCCTAACGGGGAGTGAAATAGACCTGAAACCGTAAGCCTACAGAAGGTCGCAGTCTTGATTAAGTTCAGGATGACGGCGTGCCTATTGAAGAATGATCCGGGGACTTACTGTGTGAAGCAAGGTTAAGGAACTGGAGTTCCGGAGCCGGAGCGAAAGCGAGTCTGAACAGGGCGTTCAGTTTCATGTAGTAGACCCGAAACCGGGTGAGCTACCCATGGCCAGATTGAAGGTTCGTTAACGCGAACTGAAGGATCGAACTCGTGGCTAGTACAAAAGCTTGGGATGAGCTGTGGGTAGAGGTGAAATGCCAATCGAACTCGGATATAGCTGGTTCTCCCCGAAATGTATTTAGGTACAGCCTCGGGAACTAGGAGAGCGGAGGTAGGGCACTGAATGGGCTAGGGGGCGTGAGCTTACCAAACCCAATCAAACCACCAATGCCGCTCTGCCGATACCCGGGAGTGAGACAGTCACAGATAAGTGCGATTGTCGAAAGGGAAACAGCCCAGACCACCGGCTAAGGCCCCTAAGCGCAAGCTAAGTGGGAAAGGAGGTGGGGTTCCCAAAACAGCCAGGAGGTTGGCTTAGAAGCAGCCATCCTTTAAAGAGTGCGTAATAGCCCACTGGTCGAGGGATCCTGCGCCGAAAATGTAACGGGGCTCAAGTTTGCCGCCGAAGCCGTGGATGTTCAGGTACAAGGAGGATGGTCTTGTTCCGGAAGCCGGAACCAATGTGGAAACCTGTTCGCAGGGGACCGCGGCGGGGAAAGCGGAAAGAGCGAGTCCGGATCCTTTGGTTTCTGCCTGGGCGTGGTAGGGGAGCGTTCCTCGGGCAGTGAAGGTGAGCCGTGAGGCTTGCTGGAGCGCGGGGAAGTGAGAATCCCGGAATGAGTAACGTTAATCAGGGTGAGAATCCCTGACACCGAAAGCCCAAGGTTTCCTACGCAACGTTTATCGGCGTAGGGTTAGTCGGTCCTAAGCCGTAGGCAAGCGCCGAAGGCGATGGACAGCAGGTTAATATTCCTGCACCGCCTATGTTTTGTTGATACAAGGAGGGGTGCGGAAGGGTAGGCGGAGCGCGCCCATTGGACATGGTGCGTTCTTTCCTGTAGGCGAGTCGGGGCAGGCAAATCCACTCCGACGCTAAGCTGAGGGGCGAGAAAATCGCAGCCTTCGGGCTTGCGAAATTCCGTTGATCCCATGCCGACTAGAAAAGCTTCGTGTGGAGAGATACAGGCGACCGTACCGCAAACCGCCACTGGTGGGCTGGGATAAACGTCCCTAGGTGTTCGAGCTAACCTCCGCTAAGGAACTAGACAAAAGGGCCCTGTAACTTCGGGAGAAAGGGCCCCCTGAGGGGTGAAGTCACTTGCTGATGGAGCTTTTCGGGGGCGCAGAGAAGAAGGCCGGGCGACTGTTTAACAAAAACACAGGTCTGTGCTAAGGGGAAACCCAACGTATACAGGCTGACTCCTGCCCAGTGCCGGAAGGTTAAGGGGCGGGGTGAGAGCCCCAAACTGAAGCCCCGGTGAACGGCGGCCGTAACTCTAACGGTCAACCGAGCGCAGTTGTCAGTGGTTGGTGGTCAGTGGAAACTGGTCACCCATCATCGGCGGCTCGTCTTAAGGCCGTTGTAAAATCTGGCTATATGCTGGGAAATCCGAGCATCCGGCGCTACCCGCCCCGACATCATAAGGGGTTGGTGACAATGCGTCCGGTGCGGATAATCAGCAGGAAAGGCCAGGGGGATGAATGTGCCTGCCGAGCCAATTCGGCGGCGCGTTCCCGGTAAGGCCAAAGCGGTTAACCGCCGCGGTCGGCCACCAACGAGTTGAACGGGTTCACACCCGCATCTTCGGATACTCAGCTCGGGCCGCCACTCTCCTTGGAATCCTCAGAGACCATACGCCGGACCCGCAGACGGAACGTGCGGGAAGATATGGTCCGATCTGCATGGCGACATGCAGAGGCCGGCAGAAATGACCGGCCCACTCCGCAGCTTCGCAAGGGGCGGCGGGGGAGTAACAAAATGCCTAAGGTAGCGAAGTCCCTTGTCGGGTAAGTTCCGACCCGCATGAATGGTTGAACGACTTGGCCATTGTCTCGGCGGAGGGCTCGGTGAAATTGCGGTGCCCGTGAAGACGCGGGCGACCCGCGGCAGGACAAAAAGACCCCGTGGAGCTTTACTGTAGCTTGACATTGGGCTGGGAACTGTCATGTGTAGGATAGGTGGGAGACTGTGAAACCCCAACGCCAGTTGGGGCGGAGTCATCGTTGAAATACCACCCTTGGCTGTTTTTGGTTCTAACCTTAGCAAAACTAGGGAACAGTGTCTGGTGGGCAGTTTAACTGGGGCGGTTGCCTCCTAAAATGTAACGGAGGCGCCCAAAGGTCCTCTCAGGACGGATGGAAATCGTCCATAGAACGCATTGGCATAAGAGGGCTTGACTGCGAGACCTACAAGTCGAGCAGGGACGAAAGTCGGGCAAAGTGATCCTACGGCACCGTGTGGAAGGGCCGTGGCTTATCGGATAAAAGCTACCCCGGGGATAACAGGCTTATCTCGCCCAAGAGTTCACATCGACGGCGAGGTTTGGCACCTCGATGTCGCCTCGTCCCATCCTGGGGCTGAAGGAGGTCCCAAGGGTCCGGCTGTTCGCCGGTTAAAGGGGTACGTGAGTTGGGTTCAGAACGTCGTGAGACAGTTCGGTCTCTATCCGCCGTGGGCGCAGGAGGCTTGAGGGAACCTTTCCCTAGTACGAGAGGACCGGGAAGGACCGACCTATGGTGTTCCAGTTGTTCCGCCAGGAGCATCGCTGGGTAGCCATGTCGGGCAGCGATAAGAGCTGAAGGCATCTAAGCTCGAAGCATCCCCCAAGATTAGGCCTCCCTCCCCGATTAGATTCGGGGGTAAGACAGCAGAGAGACTATCTGCTTGATAGGTCGGATGTGTAAGGCTGGTAACAGTTTCAGCATACCGATACTAACCAGTCGAGAGATTTGACCCACGCTAAGAACTTCAAACTTCTTGCCAGAATCACCGCTTGGACTCTTCAGGATTTGACTTCTTGTTCTCAACGGCGCCCTTGGCGGCTCCGCCCAGTTGAGTGCGCTCAGGGACGTAACCCGTCGCGGGGTGGAGCAGTGGCAGCTCGTCGGGCTCATAACCCGAAGGTCGTTGGTTCGAATCCAACCCCCGCTACCAAAAAAACGAATAGCAGCATTTTCCAGCCCCCGGTGTTTACCGGGGGCTGTGTAATTCTCTGGTCATTCAATGGCCGAGGTGGTATCGGATGAGCCGAGCACCCATAAAGCGACGCAAGTTCACCGTCATCCTGGAAGCGGAATGCGACGGGGGCTACTCCGTCCATTGTCCGGCTCTGCCCGGCTGCGTCAGTCAGGGGGATGATCGACGCTCGGCCCTGGCCAACGTCAAGGAAGCTATCGAGCTGGTCTTGGACGTTTCAGTCGAGAGATCCGCTGAGATGCCCGACTCGGAAGGTGATTCTCCTTCTTACTTGGAAACTCCCGCCCGGATAGCTGAAGAGATACGGGAGGTCTTGAAGGGCAGGGAGCAGGACGGCCTTCCTTTCGCCGGCATATCCCTTGAACAGGTAGAGATAGTTGTCAAGGCCCTCCCGTAGATGCCGCCGGTTCCCGTTATCTCCGGCAGAGAGGCGGTACGCGCCTTTGAGCAAGCCGGCTGGCAACAAGTTCGGCAAACTGGCAGTCACATCATTCTAACCAAGACTAGCGTTGCCGCAAATCTCTCCGTTCCCGACCACCGCACCCTGCGGCGGGGTACGCTAAGGGGCGGGGCCTCATACGCAAGTCCGGCCTTACCGTGGAAGAGTTCGTTGAGTTGCTTTAGGGCTGACCGCCGCAGATCCCCAAATGCCGTCCAACCCCCGTGTTCACACCTAAATTACGGAGTAGACAGTTGGCCGAACAAATCTACATCCTAGACAATCAGGGGAACCTGGAGCCGATGCAGGAACAGCCATTTGACCTGGAAGACACCCTGCAAGAACTGGTTGCCAACCACCCGGAACTGCTTTCCGGCGAGCAGATAAATCCCGGCAATCCGCGCCGTTGGATTCTCATAAAACGAGAGCAAGGCATCGCCGATGCGGAGGGTGGCAGCTACCGCTGGGCGTTGGACCACTTGCTCATAGACTAGGACGCCGTACCGACACTGGTCGAAGTCAAACGCTCGGCCAACTCCCAGATACGGCGTGAAATTGTCGGGCAGATGCTGGACTATGCGGCTCACGCCACCCAGACCTGGAATGTCGCGGACATAAGGCAAGCCTTTGAGGAGCGTACCACAGCAGAAGGACAGGACCCCAACAGCGTCCTCGCTGACCTGATGGAATCGGAGGATGAGCCAGACCCTGATGACTTCTGGCAGCGGGTGGAAACCAACCTGCGAGCGGCCCGGATACGCCTGCTTTTCGTGGCCGACGGCATCCCCAACGAACTGGTGCGAGTAGTGGAGTTCCTGAACAGACAGATGCCCGGCATCGAAGTGCTTGCAGTTGAAATCAAGCAGTTCCAAGGCAAAACCGGCCGGACTCTGGTTCCGAGGGTTATAGGGCGTGCTGCCGCACCGGTGCGCCAGCCGGGTTCCGCCGGGTCAACGGTGAACCTCACCGAGCAAACTTTCCTGGGATCCTTCCCGGATGAATTGGTTCAGCAAGCGGCTATCCGACTGTTTGAGGTGGCTCGCCGGCGTGGAGCTAAACTGAAGCCAAGGTGGGATGTGCATTTAGGTGGCGATGATGATCAGCTGGGTTGCGCCGGTGAATCCCTGTCATCCGTACTTGGAGAATGCCCCGGCTCCGTCGTTTGACCCCCACCATCTGCGCATTTCACCTTGGCTTTGGTTTAGTAGTCCAACAGCATTGAATTGAGTACTGACCAAGTGTATTTTACCAAGCATAGGGCGAAGAGGATTGGGGCGTGTGAGGAGGGGATGGTGATGAAGAGATACCGGGTCAAGCTGAGTGCGGAGGGGCGGCAGGAATTGAAGACATTGTTGTCCCGTGGCCGGGCGGCGGCTTACCAGCAGACCCACGGGCGCGTCCTGCTGCTGAGTGATGAGGCCCATGCTGACGGGGCCATGAAGGATGAAGACATTGCCCGGGTTCTCCAGATTGGCCGTGCGACGGTGGAACGGGTGCGCCGGCGCTGCGTGGAGGAAGGGATTGAGGCGGGCTGGGACGAAAGCGGCAGGTTAACCGGCGTCCGAAGCGGCTGGACGGTCAGGGGGAAGCCCACCTGATTGCCCTGGCCTGCGGAGAACCGCCGGAGGGCCGGGCCAGTTGGACGCTGAAGTTGTTGGCCGGCCGGCTGGCCGAATGCGAGATAGTGGAGAGCATCAGCCCTGAAACAGTGCGCCAGACGCTCAAAAAAACGAACTCAAACCCTGGCTGAAAGAGTGCTGGTGCATCCCGCCTCAAGGCAGCGCCGAGTTTGTCTGTGCGATGGAAGACGTGCTGGAAGTCTATCAGCGCCGGTATGGGGACAACGAAGTTCTGGTCTGCCTGGACGAGACCAGCAAGCAACAGGTGAAAGAGACGCGCCTGCCGCGTCCGGCCCAGCCTGGGGCGGCGGGCTCCTACGATTACGAATACGAGCGCAACGGGGTGAGCAGCCTTTTCATGTTGTTCGCTCCGCTGGAAGGGTGGCGCCGGGTGGAAGTGACGGACCGGCGCACGAAACCCGATTGGGCCCGGGTGGTCAAGCAACTGGTGGACGAGGACTACCCGCACAAGGACCGTATTGTGCTGGTGATGGACAACTTGAACACCCACCACCCGTCCTCGCTGTACGAGGAATTTGAACCTGCCGAAGCGCGTCGCATCGCCGAACGGTTGGAGATTCACTACACTCCCAAGCATGGGAGTTGGCTGGATATGGCCGAGATTGAAATCGGGGTGATGGTTCGACAATGCCTGGACCGGCGCATACCGGACCAAAGCGTCCTGCGGCGGGAGGTGGGAGCATGGCAGCATCAGCGCAACCGGGACGCAATACGGGTGGACTGGCGCTTTACCTCCGCGGATGCGCGCATCAAACTCAAGTCCCTTTACCCATCAATACAACACTGACGGACTGCTAGTATTACAACGACAGTTCAAGGTGGGGTGTCCGAGGATGCCCGGAGGGCAGCGCGGCGTTTCGCGTGAGAGCGGCTAGCCCGCTCGTTGCGCAACTGCTCCGCCTCCAGCAATCGCAGCAGTTCCTCCGGCCCCAACCGCTCCCGGGGCAACATCTCACGCACCACCCGGTACACCTGCGGACGGGTGATCCGCGGCATCTTTTCCCCCCCAGGCATGTTGCAGGCTCAACAGGAACGCCCCCGCCAGCAGGCACAGGGCGATATGATGATGCCACCCCGCCCAAGTGCGGGTCTCGTACTCGTCCAGCCCCACGTCGCTCTTCTCAGTCTCGAACTCCGTCTCAATCCGCCATCTTGAGCCGCCCACCCGGGCCAAGGTCTCCAGGGGAGTGTCCTCCGGTGCGTTGGACAGGTAGTAGCGGGGTTCGCTGCCGTCCAGGTTCCGGCGCCAGATTGCCCAGTGAATTTCGCCGGGCCTCCGCTTCGCGGTCGGACGCACCCTTTGGGCGCTGAACTGGTAGCTGCGGGGGGCCCTGGCTTCCCTGGGCCACCGTTATTTCCCGCCAAGCCTCATCCGGCAACTCATCACTGCGTTGCTCCATGGTCCGGCGCTGCCCATCCCGCAGCTTGGGTTTGCGGGGGCGCCCGAACCCCTGATATTCCGGACTGGTCCAAGCCGGCTCAAGGGGCCAGACCGTAGTGCCGCCCGGAACGTCCAGCACGTAGCTCATCCCCAGAGCCGCCAAGCCGTCCCGGAAGGACGGCGACATGCCGAAGGCATCATCCGCAGCGACCCATCCGGCCTTCAGATGGCCCAGATCCAAGGCCTGCTCCAGCAGCTCCAAGGCCAGTTCCGTCTTCGACCGGTAGTTTCTTCTCTCCTCCGGCACCCCCGACGCCTGGCACCGGGCATCGTCAGAAGTCCAGCTCTCCGGCAGGTACAGCCGCTTGTCCACCAGGGCGCGACCCAGCGGGCCGACATAGGCCAGGAACATCCCGGCCTGGCAGTTGGCCACCTTGCCCAGCCTGCCACAGTACTGCCGGGCCACTCCCGCCGATTTCCGGCCCTGCTTGGGGAAGTCGCTGCCGTCCAACACCCACACGGCCTCGGGGTGCCCCAGCCTGGAGGCCAGGCACTCCTGAAGACGTCCCATCACCGCGTCGTCATCCCAGGGGGCGGCGGTGAGGAAGCGCTGCATGGCCCGGGCCGGGACCCCCACCGACTCGGAAAGGTTCTCGGCGTTGCGCCGGTCCTGGGACTGTACCAGGAGGGCCCGGAGATAGTTCTGGCTGTGGTCCCGCGACTCGCTGCGCCCGAACAGCGGAGCGAAGAAGGAATGGAACTCCCCAAATGCCTCGTACACACGCTCAAAAGCCGCCACGTCCATGTCCCTGCCCCACCTGTCCAAGCCTTCCTCAACTGGCCTGTCACTTTACCACACCAACTGTCGTTGTAATACTAGGCTTAACTGGCTTAAGGATGGTGCGACTATCAGTCTGAACTGCGAACCCGGGACGAACCGGCATATCAGGATAGCGCGACTTTAAGTCCCGGGCGGCGGTGGCTGGATGGGCGCGAGGGGTTTTGTCTTTGGAGCGGGCAATGGTTATAAGGATTTCTTTGAAAGTTTGTCCGAAAACCTGCGTCGGTCCCTGGAAGACTGGGCTGCCCAATTCTCTAACGACGCTAATGTCACCGACATCACGCAAACCGGCCTGATAGGATATGACATCACCCACGAAGCCGCCGCCGCCAACATTGACCTGTTGGCGGAACGGTTGGAAGAAGGTGCTGGTGGCTTTGCAGCAGTTGGAGCCGGTGGAAGAAGGGGGTTGACCCGCTTCCGCAACAACGAGTACGCATCCCTCTCGGTGATACAATTCATCCAAGGACTTGCCCCAACGGAGGAATACAGCTATGGCTATGACGATAACGTTGTCCGACGAAGACGAACAGCGGCTTGACGCTTTGGCCGCTGAAACCGGTCTTAGCAAGAAGTTCTATCTCAGGGAGCTTGTAGAGCGAGGGTTGGAGGACATTGAGGATTACTACCGTGCCGCCCTTGTGATGGAGCGGGTTCGCCAAGGGAAGGAGCGGATATACTCGGACGCGGAATTGAAGGCTGAACTTGGCTTGGACGATTGAATATACCAATCGGGCCAGGAATCAGCTCGACAATCTCGGCCATCCCGCCGCTCGGCGCATCCGCAATTACATGAACGAACGCGTAGCTGTGCTGGAAAACCCTCGGCTACGGGGGCGGAGTATGACCGGTAACCGAGGTGGTTTATGGCGTTACCGGGTTGGGAATTACCGGGTCATCTGTGACATTCAGGATGAAGTCCTCCGCATCCTGGTTGTGGAAGTCGGACACCGGGGGCAGGTTTACCGTTGATTGGCTGGACACTTCCGGTACAGCGTTTTCCATCCGGTCGATATGCAAAGCATTTGCGATATTGTCGGAATGTACGCAAGAAAATCAGTATCCATGCTCATATACACTGCTAGTTTTTCGGATAATCGCTGAAACCCCTACACTATCTCTTGATTTAGGGTTAAAATAGTGACACGTTGTTGGAGGTAGAGGGGCATGAAACTGAAAGAACTGCGTGAGGACAAGCAACTGAGCATCGAGGGACTAAGCGAGCAGGCCAGGGTGCCGGTCAAGACCATAACCGCCATTGAAGAGGGGCGGTCGGTCCCGTCCCAAATCACCGGCAACAAACTGGCCAAGGCCCTGGAAGTCCGCCCGGACCAGATTGAAGAGGTTATGGCGGCGGTACATGGCGCCTGGGAGAGCAAGGACGGATACCTGGGACCCCGCTAACCTCCCAAAACCCCTGTTGACGCCAACGGCCCCGGATCGCCCGGGGCCGTTTCCCTTCCGGCCCCTTCCCAGTGTTAAAATCCAGGGACTCTGTAAACAACGCAACCGAGGCCAACAATGACCGCTGACAACACCACGCAAAGCCAACTACAGGCCACCCAATCAGCCCCGGTATTCTCTGGCACCGACATTCCGGTCCAAGCCCTTTTCGACTACCTGGACCAGAGATTCAGCTTGCTGGTATTCCTGAAATACCACCCCGACGTAACCCTGGACCGGGCTGTTTTCGCCTTGACCGAGAAACTGCGCCAGGATGCCCAGGAAATAGTCCACAGCGGGCTTCCCTGGATTAGCGGGACGCCCAGATTTGTGGGGACGCGCGTTCCCATCAAGAATCTGACCGATTACATGGCCGGCGGATATACCTTGGACGAGTTTTTGGACGATTTCCCCTCCGTAAGCCGAGAACAAGTGTTGAGCACCATTAAGCTGGCCGGCCAATTGCTTGAAAGCGTGGCTTATGAGAATTCTGCTGGATGAAGCCATGCCGGTAAGAATGAGGAGCCTGTTCTCAGGCCACGAGGTCCGAACCGTGCGTTATATGGGTTGGCTCGGAAGGGTCAACGGCGAACTTTTGGCCTTGGCACGGGACGAATTCGATGTGTTGGTGACTTGTGACCAAGAGATGGAATTCCAACAAAACATCACTCAAGCCGACGTTCCTATCGTCGTTCTAGCTGCTATAACCAACTCCCAGCCTGACTTGGAACCCCTAATGCCCCGAGTCCTCGAAATCCTGCCAACGCTGAAGCGGGGGGACGTCATCCGTATCGCGGCTGGTTAAGGAATCCCTTCCCGCGGCCCCCCGTTCCCTGCGTTTCTGGTAAACTTGCCCCACCAAGCGGGCACACTTTAACGAGGAGGCGCACCTATGGCAACGGCACGAGAGATTAGCCCGGACGAGGCTCAGCAGTATTACGACACGACCGACCGCATCCGGCTCAAGCCGGGGTGGATGCAGGGCCAGGGCCAGCCCATGCCGGAAATCGAGCCCTTCCTCTGGCGGTGGCGGGAGGTTGAACCCCTGGTCCTCAAGAGCGGCGAACTGGTGACGCCGGACCGGGACGTGGAGCGGCGCACCCTGCGGCTGGCCACTCCGGGACTGGACCGGGGCACCACCCATACCATCACTGCGGCGCTGCAACTGCTGCTCCCCGGCGAGTGCGCCCCGGCTCACCGGCACACGCCCACCGCCATCCGCTGGGTGCTCACCGGCAAGGGCGCCTACACCACCGTCGAGGGCGACAAGTGCTGGATGGAACCCGGCGACCTGGTTCTTACCCCCTCGTGGACCTGGCACGACCACAACAACGAGGGTGATGAGCCGATGATTTGGCTGGACGGCCTGGACGTGCCGCTGGTGCGCTATCTGCGGGCCAACTTCTACGAAGCTTATCCCGAAGACCAGCAGCCCATCGTCGGCGTCGGCGAATCCGAGAAGCGTTTCGCTTCCGGCACGCTGCGGCCCGCCTGGGAAAACCACGAAGCCCCCTACTCTCCCCTGTGGCATTACAAGTGGAACAAGACGGAGGAAGCTCTGCACAGTCTGGCCGAAATTGACGCCAGCCCCTTTGACGACGTGGCTATGGAGTTCAGCGACCCGGCCACCGGCGGCCCGGTGCTGCGGACCATGACCTGCTGGGCGCAGATGATTCGCCCCGGCGTCAGCGCCCGCGCCCACCGTCAGACCAGTTGCGCCGTGTACCAGGTCTACCGGGGCGAAGGGTACAGCGTCATCGACGGGCAGAAATTCGAGTGGAACGAGGGCGACTTCTTCGTCGTGCCGCCCTGGGCATGGCACGAACACGCCAACCCCACCGGGCAGGAAGCCATCCTGTTCTCCATTCAGGACATCCCCATAATGAAGGACATGGCCCTCTACCGCGAGGAACCCTACGCCGAGAACGCCGGGCATCAGCCCGTGACCAGCCTGTTCCGCGGCTAACGACCCCAGTTGCCTCCCCCGCGACGTAAGGCGAGGGGTTTTCCAGGTCTAAACACGGTGCCCCTGAGTTACTCCAGGTTCTTTCGATTCTCCCCTCGGGAGAGGGGCCGGGGGTGAGGGCGAACTCCGCGCATCAGCAACGGTTGCTCTTGGCCGGGACGCCCTCACCCTAGCCCTCTCCCAGAGGGAGAGGGGTTTTTCGAGAATCGAAAGACCCTAAACTAAAGCCAAGGTGGGATGTGCAATTGGAAGAGGTCTAGCAGTGGCGCCGAACCGTCGTCCAAGTACAGGTGGAATAGCTTCACTGTGGTACGTAAGCCGATCTTTAGGAACCCACTAATGTAGATTTCATCGTGGCTTTAGTTTAGGAGTTGCTCCGGGGCATCTCCCCCGACGCCGGTAACGGTGTTATCATGGATTGGTGTCGGGTTAGCCGGAACAGGCTATCCTCGGTCTGACTGGTTACGACGCCCGTGCCACAACCGGAAGCCTGCCTGAGCAGGGGGAGGTAACTTGATGAGTCGCTACTTTTCCCATACTTACTGCGTTCACTGGGCAAGATTCGTGCTGTCCGACTTGGCCGTGGCAGTTTTTGGCTTGCTGACCGCGGCGTGTTCGTCGGAAACTCCACCGGCGGAGAACTCCACTGGCGACGTGTTAGTCCACGGCCTGCCATTGGACGGGCCCAATGAGGGTTACGAGATTGGGCAAGCAGCCCCGGCCTTCACCCTGCGTTTGGCTGACGATTCGACCATAACCTCAACCGAAATAATGGAGTCCGGCCGCCCTACCTTCCTGTTCTTCTGGGCCACAACTTGAGGCGTCTGCACCGCTGAGTTGCAGCGGTTGAAGACCATCTACCCCCAATACGCCTCGGATGTTGACTTCTACGCCGTCGGGGTTTTTCCCGGGGACGACGTGGCTCCCTTCGTGGAATTTGCTGAGAAAAGGGGTTATCCCTGGCTGGTGGCCATTCCAGAAGGCGAGCTTCTGAAAGACCTGTTCGTAACGATTCAGTCCACCAAAATCGCCATCAACCGTCACGGAGTCATCACCCACCGGGCCAGCATGGGCAAGGGCAGCCCGGAAATCTGGCACCAAGTGTTCACGGACTTGGCCGCGTCGTCTTAGCGGCGAAGAGGACAACATAGGGCATAACCATGAATGGTTTGACTAACCCCATCCCTATAAATAAACAGAACCGCGACAATTTCCCCTGCTAATGGCGATAACCGAACGGCCCGGCATATTTTGCGGGGCCTTTCAGTTTTCATAGCAACATCCGGTTTTTCTTTGCGTACGGCTTGGCGACGCCTGGTCAATGGAGTGCCACCAGCCGGTCATGTACAATTCGCTATCGCCCAACCTGTAATCCATCCCGCCAATATCCCCGGAGGTAACTTTCAGACTAAGGGTTTCCTGCCAAGGGTTTCATGATTATCCCTGCTGACACCTGCCCCTTGCCAAGCCCGGTAACGCTGCCCTACCATGATCATCAATCATCCTGAGTCCGGCCCCCGCGCCGGAATTGCCGGCCCCGGCCGGCCCCGGATTTAATTGCGATTGCGGGGGAGAGACAAGCCCGCCAAAGTGCGTCAAAACCGGCTCACAATGGCACAAAAGTGACCCACTGATGACACAAAAAGACGCCAAAACCCGCCGTCAGGGACCCATCGCCAAGCGTAAAATCCAGAAAATGACACAGAATGCCACACATTTTATTTTTTAGCGCTTAACTGCCTCCCGTGGCTCAAATCCCCCAGTCTGAACAGTTACCCCCGCAGCCCATCAATTGCCCCTGGCCCGGCGGTCGGGTACAATTCCACCGGCGAACCAAACATACAGAACCAAAGGACGTATCTATGCCGTTAATGACCGGGGGACAAGCGTTGGCCAGGTCCCTTTACCTGGAAGGAGTGCGGGTTATATTCGGCTTGCCCGGCGTCCAGTTGTATCACGCCATTGATGCCCTGTACGACCAGCCGGAAATCCGCTTCATCACCACCCGCCACGAGCAGGCCACCACCTACATGGCCGACGGGTTTTCCCGTGCCGGCGGCGGCATCGGCGTCGCCATGATGGTGCCCGGCCCGGGTCTGCTCAACGCAACGTCGGGAATCTCCACCGCCTACTCCGCATCGTCGCCCATTCTGGTGGTCTCCGGGCAAATCGAACGCGACCTTATCGGCGGCGACCGGGGAATGCTCCACGAGGTGAACGACCAGTTGGACCTGCTCGGCCCCATCACCAAGCACGCCCGCCGCATCCTGGACCCGGCGGAAATCCCCGAGGCGGTGCATGAGAGCTTCTATTACCTGAAGACCGGCCGGCCCCGCCCGGTGGAGATTGAGATTCCGCCGGAAACCCTGGCCCAGGAAGCCGATATTGACTTGGTGGAACCGGAAGCGCACCAGCGGCCGGCCGCTCCCGCCCCGGCGATTAAGGAAGGCGCGCGGATTCTGTCCGAAGCGGCCCGCCCCCTTATCTGGGCCGGCGGCGGCGTCATCGCTTCCGGGGCGTCGGAGGCGCTGCGGCAGGTGGCCGAGCATCTGCAAGCTCCGGTCATCACCACCGCCGAAGGCAAGGGGGCCATCTCGGACCGGCACCCGCTGGCCTTGGGCGCGCTGCGTCTGCGCAACGACCCCGTGGCCAAGGAGCCGCCCAACTTCGACGTCATTCTGGCCGTGGGGACCCGCCTGGCCTTCCCCGCCTGGCTGAACGGCCAGCGGGTGGTGCAGATTGACATTGACGAAGATGAGGTTGGCCGCAACTACGCCGACACCTTCAAGCTGGTTGGCGATGCCAAGGGAACCCTGGAAGGCGTCCACCGGGAGTTGGCGGCGCTGGCTCCATCCCGTCCCGACGCCACGGCCGAGGTTGCGGAACTGCGGGAACGCCGCGCCCGGACCGCGCTGCGCCCGGAACCCCAGGAATCCCTGCTGGCGGCGGTGCGCTCGGCCATGCCCGACGACGGGATTCTGATTTCCGGCATGACCCAAATGGGCTACTACGCCCGCGGGTTCTACCCCTCTTACGAGCCACAGACCTTCATCACGTCGTCTTACTCCGGCAACCTGGGGTACGCCTTCCCGGTGGCTCTGGGGGCCAAGGTGGCCCAACCGGACAAGGCGGTGGTCGCCCTTTCCGGCGACGGCGGGTTCATGTTCAACTCGCAGGAACTGTCCACGGCGGTGCATTACGGAATCAACGCCGTGGTGGTGGTGTTCAACGACAACGCCTACGGCAACGTCCTGCGGGACCAGGTGAACCGTTTCAACTCCCGCACCCTGGGCGTTGACCTGCACAACCCGGACTTTATGAAGCTGGCCGACGCTTACGGCGCGCGGGGGGTGCGGGCTGAGGGGCCGGAAGAGTTGGGCCCGGCCATTGAGGACGCCCTGGCCGGCAGCCGCCCGACGTTGATTGAAGTGCCGGTGGGGATGATGCCCACGCCTTTTGAGGGATAGGGGCGGGCCGGATGAATCCTTCCGTCCCCCGTTGCTACGGGGCAGGTCTGAAGGCCACGAAAGTTGCCCGGTTTGCCTATTAACTACCGGCGCGATACGTGATAATCTAAGTGTCTTGAGAACGATGAGATCCAACAATGCCGGGTTTCATCAGAATCAATAAGGAGGAGCAAAATGACTCAGCAGCAAACGCTAAAGATTGGCGACCGGGTGAAGATTAACGACCGGAGCAGGTACCGCGTTGGCGCCGCCGCCACCGTCAAGTTTATTTCCGGCAGCGAGGTTTGGGTCGTGTGCGATGACGGCACTGAGGTCAGCCCGCCGCTGCACCGCTGGTTCCTGGAACCCGCCTAACCACCCTCTCCACGGTGGAGTCACGCTCTACCGCAAACCCAACCGCGGGTCTGCCGCAGTTGAACGGGCGCCGGAGGTTACCTCCGGCGCCCGTTTTCCCGTCTCCACTGTCAGAAGGCGACAGATTTAGGCGGTTGCCGCCCTGCCCGCCCCCCTACTATCCAAGCTCAGTAATCAACACCCACATCGCCCCGCGTCCGATGGGATGGGTGTCCATGCGCTCCAACTTCCCGCTGTCCTGGTCAATCCTGAATGCGGCCAGCCGCCCCGACTCCAGGCCCGCCGAGTAGAGAAACCTGCCCTGGGGGTCGATGCTGAAGACCCGCGGCGTCGGCTCGGCCTCGGCGTGGCCGATGCTCTCCAGCCTGCCGCCGACGGGGTTGACCCGGAAGCAGGCCAGGCTGTCGTGGCCCCGGTTGGGTGCGTACAGGAACCGGCCCGAAGGGTCTATCTGAATCTGGGCGCAGGAGTTGGGGCCGGCATAGCCTTCGGGCAGGGTGGAAAGGGTCTGGAAGGCCGTCAGCGTTCCCGCTTCCGGGTCCAGGTTGTACCCGGTGACGCTGCAACCCTGCTCGTTGGAGCAGTAGACGGCGTTAAGGTTGGGATGGAAGCAGAAGTGCCGCGGCCCCACCCGGCTCTGGGGAGAGACGTGGGGCGGTGTGTTGGGGGTCAGCCGTCCGGTATCCTGGTCGAACCGGAACTGCCTGATCCAGTTGGGGCCGCGCCCTGAAATGTGAGGCACGAACACGAAGCGGTTGGCCGGGTCGGACTGAATACAGTGCGCCCCGATGTCGGCGCTCAACTGCTCCACCGGCGGGCCGGTCACCGCGCCGTTGTCCCCGATGGGATGCACCGCCGCCCGCGCGCCCTCGTAGTAGGCGGAGAACAGGAACCGTCCCCGGCGGTCGAGGCCAATGTAGCAGGGGTCAACGTCCAACGGGACCGTTCCCAGGAAGGACAGGCTGCCGTTGGATTGGTCAATTCGGAAGCTGGAAATCTCCGGGATGCCCCGGCGTCCGACGTGCAGCGTGGTCTTGCCGGGGCTGATAACCAGGGGAGCGGGCCGGCCGCTGACCGGCACGTCCCGCAAGTGGGTCAGACCGCCGGATTCGGCGTCCATTGTGAAAACGTTGATGAGGTCGTCTTCCATGCAGGTAACGTAAACGTAGTAGGGCATCTGGGGCCTCCGAAGGGGGACATTTTGGCAGCCAGTGAACCGGGGGCAGTCTACCGCCCGTAAATTTCGCTGTCAAACCGGCGGTTCCGGGTGGGTGCAGCAGAAATCAGTTGGGAAGGGGCAGCCGCCGGTTCAGCACATCATTCACGTATCGACGATAAAGGAATGAGATGCGATTGTACCCGGAAACTGCCCAACATTGCTTTACTGAAAATGGGATATGATTTACGATAGTTACGGCCCTTTACCCCATTGACACAGCCCGGGACACTGCACGGATACTGCTTGGCCGTTCCCGCAGGACCAATCCCGTTTTTGCTAAGGAAATCGTCCATGACCGCCAACGCCGCCGAAATTCCCCGCGCTTACAGCGCCGCCGACGTGGAACCCCGCATCTATCGTAACTGGATGGAGCAGGGCCTGTTTACGCCGGAGGTTGACCCGGATAAGACGCCCTTCTGCGTCATCATGCCCCCGCCCAACGTTACCGGCGAGCTTCACCTGGGCCATGCCCTGACCGCATCCATCGAGGATGCTCTGTGCCGGTGGCGCCGGATGATGGGCGACGCGACTCTGTGGCTGCCGGGCAAGGACCACGCCGGCATCGCCACCCAATGGGTGGTGGAGCGGCTGCTGGCCGAGCAGGGCATCAGCCGCCACGATCTGGGACGGGAGCAGTTCGTGGAGCGGGTCTGGGAGTGGGTCGCCCGCTACGGCAACACCATTGACGAGCAGCACAAGCGGCTGGGCGCGTCCTGCGACTGGTCCCGCCTGCGGTTCACGCTGGACCCGGGACCGGCCCGGGCCGTCCGTACCACCTTCGTCAACCTGTTCAACAAGGGCCTGATCTACCGCCACGAGCGCATCATCAACTGGTGTCCCCGCTGTTCCACCGCCCTTTCGGACCTGGAAGTGGAGTACGAGGAAACCGACGGCCAACTGTACTACATCAAGTACCCGCTGGCGTCTTCAACCAACGGCGAGGGGGACGCGTTCATCACGGTGGCGACCACCCGCCCGGAGTCGATGCTGGGAGATACCGGCGTGGCGGTGCATCCCGACGACCCGCGTTTTCAGGGTCTAATCGGGCAGTACGTGACCCTGCCGATTATGGAGCGGCCCATCCCAGTCGTCGCCGATGACGCTCTGGACATGGAGTTCGGCACCGGCGCCCTCAAGGTGACACCCGGCCACGACCCGCTGGACTTCGAGATTGGCGAACGTCACGGCCTGGAAATAATCAACGTCATCGGCTTCGACGGCAACCTGACCGCCGCCGGCGGCAAGTACGCGGGGATGGAACGGTTCGAGGCCCGCCGCGCCGTCTCGGATGAGTTGGACTCTCTCGGCCTGCTGGAAAAAGTGGAGGACTACCGCCACTCCGTCGGCCACTGCCAGCGGTGCGATTCGGTGGTGGAACCGCTGATCAGCTTGCAGTGGTTCCTGAAGGTGGGCCGCCACGACCAACCCGGCAGCATCGCCGGAAAGGCCCACGCCGCCGTGGCCACCGGGGAAATCACCGTTGTCCCCGACCGGTTCAGCCGGGTATATCTCAACTGGCTGGAGAACATCCGCGACTGGTGCATCAGCCGCCAACTCTGGTGGGGGCACCGCATTCCGGTCTGGTACTGCGCTCACTGTCCCGAACCGATTGCGACTGTGGACGACCCGGACCTATGCCCCAACTGCGGCTCGGCCGATTTGGAGCAGGACCCGGATGTGCTGGACACCTGGTTCAGCTCCGGCCTGTGGCCTCACTCAACCCTGGGCTGGCCCGGCGACGATCCGGACCTGGCCTACTTCTATCCCACCGCGGTGATGGAGACCGGGTACGACATCCTGTTTTTCTGGATTGCCCGCATGATTATGCTGGGCATTGAGAACACCGGGGAAATCCCCTTCCGCACTGTCTACCTGCACGGCTTGGTGCGGGACGCCCACGGCGCCAAGATGAGCAAGACCCGGGGAAACACCCGGGACCCGCTGGAGTTGATTGAACAGTACGGCACCGACGCCCTGCGGTTCGCCCTAACCACGGGGACAGCGCCGGGCAACGATATGCGGATTACCGACGGCAAGCTGGAGTCCTCCCGCAACTTTGCCAACAAGGTCTGGAATGCAGCCCGCTATGTGATGACCAGCCTGCCCGAACCGGAGCAGTTGCGGGGTTGGCACGACCTTACCGGTGTGGAGCACCGGGAAGACCGCTGGATTGTCACCCGGTTGGACCGGGTGACGGCGGAAGTCAACGTCGCCCTGCAAGCCTTCGAGTTGGGCGAGGCCCAGCAAAAGCTGTACGAGTTCGTTTGGGACGACTTCTGCGACTGGTACATTGAAATGGCCAAGATACGGCTGCGCTCCGGGGTTGGCCCGTCGCCGCTGCCGACGCTGGTCCACGTCCTGGAACGGACGCTGCGGCTGCTGCACCCGTTCATGCCCTTCATCACCGAAGAGGTGTGGCAAAACCTGTTGCAGCGGCTGCCGCAGGAAGGCAACCTGCCGTCGTCCATAATGGCTGCCCCCTATCCCCAGCCCGACGCGTCCCGGCGGGACCGGCAGGCCGAGGATGAGATTGCCCTGGTAATGCAGGCGATTCGAGCGGTGCGCAACACCCGGGCGCAACTGCGCATCCCCGCCAACCAGCGATTGGAGGCGGTGGTGGAAGCCAACGGCTGGCAAAGCGCCATCGAGGAAGAGGCCGACGTTATCCGGACGCTGTCCCGGGTGGAACCGTTGCGCATCGTTGCATCCGGCGGCGGAAATGCCACGTCCCGAGGCGTGACCCTGGTGGTGAACCAGCTGGTGGTGCGGCTGCCGCTGGAGGGTGTGGTAGACTTGTCGGCAGAGCAGCAGCGGCTGCAAGATGAACTGGCCGGCGTCAGGAAGAACCTGGAACGGGTGGAAAAGCTGGTCTCCAACCCCGACTTTCGGGCCAAGGCGCGGCCCGATGTGGTGGAGAACGAGGAAGATCGGTTCCGGTCTTTGACCGAGCAGACCCAACGGCTGGAGCAAATACTGTCCGACTTGGGCGCCTAGCGGACAGACTGCGGGCTGTGAAATCACGCGGAACACTGCCGTTCGAGCGAGGATGGCAAAAGCAGAATCGAAAAGCAAAAGGAGTGAAGCGGAGTGGTTAGGATGGGATGGAGATTGGCAACACTGGTTATATTGGGAATTTTTGCTGTGGGACTCATAGCAGGTTGTGGAGGGGAGGAACCAACTGCCACTCCGATGCCCACGGCGATACCGGCCGTGGCGCCGACTCAGGAGCCTCTGCCGACGCCAAAACCGACCCCGACGCGGGCGCCGGAGCCGACGGCCACGCCGGAACCGACGCCAACCCCGGAACCCACGGCGGAGCCGGTGCCGGCGCCAACGCCGGCACCGGCTCCTACCGTAGCGCCGACGGCGGCGCCAACGGCGGAACCAACCCCGGAGCAGTCCACCGGCACATTGCGGCCGAGCACCCGTCCCCCGCACATTATCGTCGGGACGGCCATGCTTGACGGCTCTCCCGCTCCGATTGGCACCGTTGTAACCGCCAAGATCGGGACTTTCGAGGCAGGGTCGGGGACGGTGGAAGACGGCACCGGCAAGTTCTCCACCATTTTGGTGCCGTATCCGGACCAAATGGTGACATTCATGGTTGGAGGTTTCGCAGCAACTCAACCGGCGATTACCACCAAAACCGGCGACAGCTCCAAGGTTTCCTTGACCGCGGCCAGGTAGCAAGCGGCAGGGGACATAATCCATCGGCCCGGTCTTTGCCGCCGAGCCGATGGGTTTACCGGCATTCTACCGGGCAACCGTTGCCGGGTATTCTATACGTGTGTTGGCAATGCCAGTTAGCATCGTCTTTCCCGCGAAAGCGGGAATCCATGCGGGTTTGGAGCCGTAACGGTTGCTATTGGCAAAGGGGCCGTGGATTCCTGCCTGCGCAGGAATGACGAAGAGAGGGCCGAGTTAGAAGAAGGTGACGGATTAACGGTAACACCGACACAGGCAGGGAATACTCGTTACCGCAACCCGCTACGGCTGCAAAAGAGAGGCCGCCAAGTTGACCGACGCCAAGTTGATTACTGAACTGGGCATAATTGGCTATCCTATCGGCCACTCCATTTCGCCGGTGTTCCAGCAGGCGGCCTTGGACCACTGCGGCATCGCGGCCGCCTATCGGGCTTGGGAAGTTGCGCCCGGCGACGTGGGCGGGTTTGTCCAGGGCCTGCGCCGGCCGGGGATTCTGGGCATCAACGTCACCATCCCCCACAAGGAAGCCGTCATTCCCCACTTGGACGAGGTTGACGATTGGGCCACGGAAGCCGGGGCGGTCAACACCATCGTCAACCGTGACGGCCGTCTCACCGGACACAACACCGACGGCGCAGGCTTTCTGCGGGCGCTGCGCGAAGGCGGACGGTTTGAACCGGCGGGCGGCAGCGTCCTGGTGCTGGGGGCCGGCGGCGCGGCGCGGGGCGTGGTCCTGGCCCTGTTGCGGGAGGGAGTCGCCCAACTGCTGGTGGCTAACCGTACCCAACAGCGGGCCGAGGCTCTGGTGCGGCTGGCGGGTTCCCTTGGGGTGCCGGCCCAGGCAATTTCCCTGGACCGGAGCGACCTGTCCCAGGCAGCCGCCCGGTCCGGCCTCATCGTCAACTGCACTACCCTGGGCATGACCCACGGCCCGGCGGAGGCGGCCACGCCCCTGTTGGCGGACCAGATTCCCCCAACGTCCCTGGTCTACGACTTGGTGTATAATCCGTTGGAAACTCCGTTGCTGCGCGAAGCGGCGCGGGCCGGCGCCGGAGTCCTGGGCGGCATCCAGATGCTGGTTTACCAGGGCGCGGCGTCCTTTGAAATGTGGACCGGCCAACCCGCCCCGGTGCCGGTGATGCTGGAAGCCGCGGCCCAGGCGATGCGCGCCAAGTCTCAACCCGAAAACGTCTGAAGACGCCCGTTCCCCGCTCTTGCCCCAGGGTCTTTTAGTTGTCCGCAGAAACTGCCGGGTTAGCGGGGCACGTTGGGGGATTCATCCCCCAAGCTCCCTGAATTTATGGGGTTTTAATCGAGAATCGCAAGCCCCTGGCTCCTGCCCCGGTTGACTGGACATTTCCCGGATTTTTCCATTCTTTTGGAGGAAATTTGAGCATGATCCGCTGGTTCACTGCCGGAGAGTCCCACGGCCCCGGGTTGCTGATAATCGTGGAGGGCATTCCCGCCGGCCTGCCGCTGAGCGAAGAGTACATCGGCGTCCACCTGGGCCGCCGCCAGAAAGGGTACGGCCGGGGCGGGCGGATGCTTATTGAGCAGGACCACGCGAAAATCGGGTCCGGCGTCCGCCACGGGCGCACCCTGGGCAGCCCCATCGGAATGACCATCGAAAACCGGGACTGGGCCAACTGGCTCGAAGCAATGGCCATCGAGTACGTGGAAAACCCGTCCCAGGAAGGCCGCAACCAGCGGGTGACCCGCATCCGCCCCGGCCACGCCGACCTGCCCGGCACCATGAAGTACGGCTTCGACGACGTGCGCAACTCGCTGGAACGGGCCAGCGCCCGGGAGACGGCGGCGCGGGTGGCCGCCGGCGCCATTGCCATGCGCCTGCTGGAAGAGTTCGGAATCACCCTGCACAGCCACGTCGTATCCATCGGGCCGGTTACGGCCCAGCCCCCGGAGTCTTTAGACTGGGATGCCATCGAAGAATCCCCGGTGCGCTGCGCCGACCCGGAGGCGGCAGAGCGGATGATGGCCGAAATCGACGCCACCCGCGACGCCGGCGACACTATCGGCGGCACCGTGGAAGTAATCGCCGACAACGTTCCCATCGGCCTGGGTTCCCACGTTCACTGGGACCGGAAAATAGATGGGCTGATTACGCAGGCACTGATGTCGATTAACGCGGTCAAGGCCGTGTCCATCGGCCCCGGCTGGGAGATAATCGACCGCAGGGGCTCCCAATTCCAGGATGTCATTGACCCGGTGACCGACCCGGACCACCCCTGGCAGCGTCAGACCAACCGGGCCGGCGGCGTCGAGGGCGGCATGACCGACGGGATGCCCGTGGTGGCCCGGTTCGCCATCAAGCCCATCGCCACCCTGCACAACCCCCTGCCGTCGGTGGACCTGGACACCGGGGAGCCGGTGCAGGCCCACTTCGAGCGGTCCGACGTTTGCCAGGTCCCGCCCGCCGGTGTAATCGGCGAGGCGATGGTTGCGCTGGTGCTGGCCGGGGCGTTCATGGAAAAGTTCGGCGGCGACTCCATCCCCGAAACCCGCCGGAATTATGAAGGATATTTGAAGACGGTGGGGCCGCGGAAGGTTTACCAGTAAGGGGAATTTCACCGCAGAGGGGTTGGTATGGCTATATACAAGATGGTGGGGGATAAGGATCGGTTGGAGAAGGTTACTTCGACTTCTTTCGGTAAAGAGGGGGTCTTGGAACGTGCGGATTTGCAACGCATACTGCGCGACCAACCTGAAGTATTGGAGGAAGGGCTGTTAATAATTTCTGAAGAGTTCGGTAATTGGCAAGACTCCAATCGGAGAATCGACTTGCTGGGACTGGATTCAGCCGGGCGTCTGGTGGTGGTTGAGCTCAAGCGGGGTGACACGGGCAACCACATGGACTTGCAAGCCATTCGGTACGCTGCGATGGTTGCCAATATGACCTTGGAACAGGTCGTCGATGCACACCAAGCCTATCTGGACAAGCGAGCCCGTGACGAGGGCAAAGCTGTTGAGGAAGATACCGCCGAAAACTTCATTCGTGAACATCTGGAAACCACGGAAGAAGAAGCCCAAGCGATTCGTACCGAAATACCCCGAATCATTTTGGCTTCAGAGAACTTTAGCAAGGAACTTACTACCTGTGTGATGTGGCTGAACGACTCTTGGTTGAGGAACGCGGGCCAGGAAATCAAGTGCATCCGTTTGCAACCGCATCAGAATGGAGGTGAAATCCTGATAGAAACCAGCGTAGTAATTCCTTTGCCCGAAGCGTCGGCCTATCAAACGCAACTTGGGCGACGGGAGCAAGAGACAAGGGTACAGCCTTCTGGAAGGCCACAACACACCCAGGGACACGACACCTTCAAGGAGAGCATTGGGCACGCCCCGGAGAAATTCCAGCCGCGATTGAAGTGCCTTTATGATTTGGCATCAGACTTGGAGAGGAAAGGAATTGTCGAGTTGTCCACTGATATCGCCGGCAAAAGGGATTATTTCAGACTGAATCTCCTAGTCCCGGGCAAAGACCAGCAGTTGGTATCGTTCAACAACCTTCTTTGGAATGGAAACGAGCGGGGAGGCGAGATAACTTTTTGGCCGAATGGGGATGGCCTGGCTCCCAATTCCCTACTCCGAATTGACGAGTTAATTGGTGAGGCCAAGTCAAACAGCGGGATACGTTACCGCAGATTATCCAAAATATCTGACTCTGACTTGGATAATATCTTGGCCGCCATCCGTGACGCCTACCTGGAGGCCAACGGCTTGGAAACCATTGGTAGCGTTTCTGAAGATTAGGAACTGTCTTCAAGCGTGGTTCAGCCCCCGCGGCGGCCCTACGCCAGGTCTTCCATTGCCAGCCGCGCTACCTCCCGGCCCATTTTTACCGAGTAGTTGGTGCCCCGGTCTTCGGGGTATATCTGCGTGGTGTTGGCCAGGTACAGGTTGCGGACCGGCGTCCGGTGGTCGGGAATCCCAGCTCCGTAGTTGCGCCCGATAATCGGCTGCGCCCCGTCCACCTTGTGGTAGTGGAACTCGACAATCCAGCCCAGGTCAAAGCGGGGGTTAATCCTCTTCAGATGGGGCAGGTACTCGGCCAGCAGTTCGCCGGGGCTGAGGGAGTACAAAGGGTCTTCCCGGCTCAGGTAGTTGGTGATGTAAACGACATGGTGGCCCCCGTAGTGCGAGGGGTCAATCATGTTGGTGTGCTCAATGACTCCCAGGAAGGGTATTGAGCGGTCGGCAATGTTCATCCAGTAAACGTCGGACAGGGGTTCGTCCAAGGCCAGCACAATCAAAACGGCGGAGAGGTAGCGGGTGGCCCTGAGCCGGTCCACGTAGTCCTCGGGCAGCCCGTCAATCAGCGAGGGGAAGATGTAGGACGGGGTGGTGGCGATGATGCCGTCGTACTCCTTGGTCTCCCGGAAAAACTCGGCGGACCTGAACGTCAGGCCGGTGGCGGCGCCGTTGTTGACCTCTATCTGTTCCACGACGGCCTCGGTGAAGACCTGCCCGCCCTGCTCCTTGATGCGTTGGGCCACCCGGTCGAATATCTCGCCGAAGCTGCCGATGGGGTAGCCCAGGCGCTCCTTTTGCCAGCCCTTGCCCCGGGACGACACCCGGAGGCGGAACTTGCTCCACAGCCAGGCCATGCTGACCTGATCGTAGTATTCGCCGAACTTCCCCCGCAGCAGCGGCTCCCAGATAATCCGGTACGCCTCCCCGCCCATGTGGCCGATTAACCAGTTCCGGGCGGTGATGTCCTCAAACTTGCGCCAGGACCGGGTATTCTGGAGCAGAAAGCTCCACAGGCCGACGCGGATACGCTGGCTCAGCGGCAGGGGCGAGAACTTCATCAGGTCGGTGGGGGAAGAGAAGTTCCACACCTTCCCGCCGTGGTACAGCCCCACCTTGGAGGTGTACCAGCCCAGCCGGTCGCCCAACCCCAGCTCGCGCATCAGCTCGGCCATTGCCCGGTCGCTGCGGAACAGGTGGTGGTATCCCCGTTCCAGTTGGCCGCCGCCGAGGTTGAAGGTTGAAGCCTGCCCGCCCAGCATGGGGGCCGCTTCGTAAACGTCAGCATGGTGGCCGCTGCGGGAGAACTCGTAGGCCGCGGCCAGGCCGGCCGCTCCCCCGCCAATTACTCCGAAATTCACGGCGTTTCCTTTCCTGGAGCCCCGGCCCCGCTCATTGATCGTCCCTCGACCGGCCCAACATCGTCGGACGCGGGTTCCGCAGCGGGTTGTTGGTTAATCAGCTCTCCCATAGACAGGTCCTGCCGCCACCAGAAGGCCAACCCCACCAGGTTGACCGGCAGCCACAGCACGACCAGATGCAGGAACCCGGCATAGGCGGCTCCCACCGATGCCCCCACGCCCAGCGCCACCAGCGTCTGCTGCGCCGCCACCTCAAAGGGGCCGATGCCGCCGATGCTGGCCGGCAGGGCGGCGGCCAGGTTGGAGGTGGCGGTGAGCAGCAGCGCCACCAGGACCAGGACCAGGAACGAATCGAAGAAGTGGTCGATCCCAAAGGAGTAGCAAATGAGGAGGTAGGTTCCGCCTTCCAGCAGCCACACGGGCAGCGACAGGATGAACAGGACCAGGTGTTTCTTCGGCGACGACAGAATCGCCAGCCCCTCGATGAACCCCAGCGCCATGCGCCGCAGCCAGGGACGGGACCGCCTCGGCGCCCATTCGACCACCCGGTCCACCCCTCTGACGAACCAGGGAAAGTTTGCCAGGGTGAGTATGGCCCCGATTCCCAGGAACAGCGCTACCAGCAGGGCCGCAACCACCATGCCGGTGGTGCGGTAGGCCGGGTCGGCCGAGTCCAGTTCGCCGAGCAGCAGCAGCGCCGGAGCGGTCACCACGGCAAGGGCGATGAGGGTCAGGCCGTCGTACACCCGCTCCACCGCAATGGTTGCCACCGCCGCGCTTCCGCTGACACGCTCCTTTCTGGCCAGAACGTAGGCCCGGACCAGTTCACCCAGCCGCGCCGGCAGCAGGTTGTTGGCCATGTACCCGACGGAAACGACGGGGAACAGCCGGACGGCCTTGATCGGGGCCAGCGGCGAGAGCAGGAAGCTCCAGCGAAACGAGCGGAAATACACGGCGGCGAAGTACAACGCGATGGCCGGTACCACGTACCAGTAATTCGCGCCGGCGAGAGCTTCGGTAATCTTGCCGATGTCGGCGTAGTAGAGCATCAGGGCCAGCAGCAGTACGCCGGTCCCGAGGCTTACCCAAAAACGCCAATCGCTAATCCTCACGGCTGGAAGCTATCTAACAGAACCGGTTCCCAGGGGCAAGCGCCCATTCAATCTCCTCATTCAACCCGTTATTCCTGTGGGATCCTAAACCCCGTTGGGGCTGACGGACTTCCTTTTCGACGTGCAACCAGGGCCTTTTAATTCTCCCCTCTCCCCGCGGGAGAGGGGCCGGGGGTGAGGGCGAACTCCGCGCATCAGCAACGGTTGCTCTTGGCCAGGACGCCCTCACCCTAACCCTCTCCCAGAGGGAGAGGGGATTTTCCCAGAATCGAAAGACCCTGGACCCGCTTCGCCCCACCTTGTAAGCAAGCCGCATGGTTGTATTATCCCATAGTAACGGCGCACTGCGGATACGATATTGGCCGGGTCTTGACGCATTTCATGGCGGCGCTGGCCGCATTATTGGGAATAGGTGTGGTACTCGGAGTTGTACCAGCCGCTTGCAAGGTCCCGGAACAAGGCATATTCCAGGGCTTCCCGCCAGGTCTCGCGGGTGGATGCGGCCTCGGCGAAGAAGGCCAAGTCCAGGGTCAATTCCTCCCACGGCCCCTCGTCCTGCCGGTTTTCGCCGGGACGCCGGTAGCTCTCCGGGAACCAGAGCAGGTCCCGGTGCGGGCCGGACTTTTGGTAGCCATCCGGCAGTTGTTGGTCGTCAATGCTGTTGGACTTGCTGACCAGCAGCGCCGGGGCCGCTGTCTTGTCCGGCTGGACGCAATCGGCCCTCCAGCCGGATTCGCCTTCTTCCTTGAAGCAGGAATACCGCACGGAACCCGCCTCGGTCTCGTGCCGGACGTACCACTGCATCGGGTACCAGATGTCGTAGTCAACCAGGGCCGGATTCTCCGCCGCGCCGGGCTGCTGGGCCCTTTCGCCCAGGGCGCGGGTGGCCGGCAAATGGTCGGCGCTGCCCTGGGCATAGGCCAGAATCTCCACCCTTGAATCGTCGTGGGTGTAGGCTGCCTGCGCTGCGCCCCAGGCGCCAAAGCCCAGCAGCACAGCCGCCGCGCCCAGGCCCAGCAGAGCGGCCCCCTGGGGACGGGGAGCGCGTCGGACCTGAAACGCCGCCAGGGCAGCCACGAGGGCCAGGGCAGCCACCCCCAACCAGGGCCAGGACGCTGCCAACCAAGACTCCGCCGTTAGGGACGCATCGCCGGAGACATAACCGTGGAGCAGGTACACCATGCCCAGCAGGACGGCCCCGGCCAGCGCCGGCAGCAGGAACGCGCCGCTACGAATGGCGGCGCGCCAGCGGACGCTTTCGGCCAACTCGCCCAGGTACTTGCCCGAAAGGAATATGAACGGGAGAGTGATGTTCACCAGAAGCCAGGGCATCTTTTCGCTGGCCAGGGTGTAGGCAAGCAGGGTCATGCCCGCCCACAGCGCCAGCACGACCCCGAATACGTCGCCTTTGCGGAAGAAGTAGACCGCTCCCAGCCCTCCGAACACCAGGGGCAAGGTCTCGTAAACGGACAGGCCGACCAGGTAGTAGTACCAGGGTTGGTTGCCCCGGGCCACATCCTGCTGGGCAACCCAGTAACCCATCCCCTGCCACACGCCGCTGAATGCCCCGGCCGGGTTGGTGAACGCCGTGGTGTACAGGAAAAGCCACACCAGGTAGAAAATGGCGGCGCAGAGCAGCCACGTCCGCCCGCGCCACGCCGTACCCAGCGCCACCGAAACGGCCAGGGCCGCGGCTACCACTGCCCCCGCCGCCACGTAGTTCCACGGAACGGCATTGGCGGAAGCATCGACGCTGACGCCGGACGGAAGCATGGCATTGACCGCAACACCAACGTTGACCAGAGGCGCAGCCAGCACGGCGTAGGCGGCGGCCAACGCCGTGACCAGCGCCACCCGCCGGGCCAGCATTGCCGGGGAAGGGCGGGACAGGTAAAGCAGCGCTGCCGCGATTGCCACCGACAGGCCGGCGGCAACCAGGTCTGCCGTCCAGGACGGGCTGCCCGGGTCCAGAGCGTACCCTATCGGGCGGAACAACACGAAAATCGCCGCCGCCGAGAGCAGGATTGGGGACGCTGCCAGACCCAGCAATCCGTTGCGGTTGGCCCGGCGGATACCGTTCAACGCCACCAGCCCCGCGGTCAGTCCCGCCAGCGTCGTACCCGCAGCCCAGAGGGGGTATTGGATGACCGGCAGATGCAGCATCGGCCCGCCCCAGACGGGCGCTCCCGTAACCCCGGTTGTGGCGGCGCCGCGGTTTATCAGGTCCAGCCCGGCGAGTTCCTGAAACAGCGCGGTCAACGCCGACCATTGGGGCAGGGTCAGGGTGACAATCAGCAGGAAGAACCCGGCGGGGCCGGCCAGGTTGCGCAGGCTTTCCCGCCGGAACAGCAGCGGCGCGAACTGAGGTATCGCCAACAGAAAGGCCAGCCCGCCCATCGCGGCGGCGACGAAGAACGCCGTTTCCTTGGTGGCGAACATCACCGCCAGCGCCGCCGACGCCAGGTAGAGATAACGGTTCTTCCCCTCCCGAAAGTACCGCCACATCAGAACCAGTAGCAGGGCGGCCCACACGGCCATGAGAATGTCGTTGCGGCCGAACCGGCTGAAATAAAGCAGGGCCGGCGACACCGCCAGCATGATGCCCGTGAACAGCGCTCCGGTACTGCCCAGGCTGCGCCGCAGCAGGTAGGGCAGCCCGGCCAGGGCCGTCCCGAACAGGGCATACCCGGCCCGCGCAGTGAAGTCGGAGTCGCCGAGCGCCCAGAATATGAAGGCGGCCATTTCAATCTGGAAGGGGCCGTGCATCCAGGGCGAATGAACGTACTCTTCCAAGTTGGAAAGCCGCCAGGCGTAGTGCAGGTGTATGGCCTCGTCGTAGTGCATGACGCGGCCGCCAAGTTCCCAGAACCGCAGCCCCATCGCCACGGCCAGCAGGACCAGGAAGCTGACTTCCAGCCACCCGATCCGGCCGCGCCACCAGGGTTTTTGATAATCAGCGCCGGGCATACCGTTCAACCTGTAAGGGCATATCTCAAAAGTCCGCTCATTGGGACGTGCCGCCGGCGCCGCTGTCCGGCGCGGAGTCACGCGGAAGCTCGTAGACTGTTACGCTGCCGGATGCAAAAGCGGTTTCCAAGAAACTGCCAAATTTCGTCAACCCCGCCTCGCCGTAGGCGGCCCGTTCCCGGCGTCCGGCGTAAACGTACCTGACGCCGTACTTTTGCAGCAAGCGGGTCACTTCCTCAGAGTCCTGGGCGGTGTAAATCCGTTCCACGTCTTCGGCCCGTCCTTCCAGCGGTCCGGTGGAGCCGCGCCACTGGTGTTCGTGGCCCGGCCAACCCAGGATGGTGGCCCGCCCGGTGCTGGAAGAGACCCGTCCGTGGCCGGTATAGCCGCCGCCCACCGCTTCCACCAGTCTACCGGGCGGAGCTTCATCCCGGAACCAGGCGATGGCCCGGTACTCCCCCGAATCTCGGGGATGCAGGAAGGCCAGGCCGTCCAGGGTCTTGCCGGTGAAGGAATATCCGGGACTGCCGATGCCGGTGCGGTCCATAATCGCCCCCACCGGATAATACAGGGATACGGCCAGCAGCGCGACGAAAACCGCGGCGGCACACCATTGTCCAACCGCGGCGGGTCTGCTGCCGGCCTTCCGATTAGGCCGTGGGCGGTGGGACCACCAATAGTAAAGACCGCAGGCCCCGGCGACCGACAGCAGCAGCCAGGCTTGATAGTAGGTCTTGAACACCGTGTTCATGCGGTTGCCGAAGAAGTCCAGCACGAAAAAAAGCTCGGCCAGGGCCAGCAGTCCGAAGCCCGCCGCCGCCAGCAGCAAGGGAAACCCGACCGGCGGGCAGCGGTCAAGCCGCACCCGCCGCAGGGCGGAGAACCCGGCGATGGCGGCCAGGGCCAGCAGCGCCCCGGTCAACAGAAGGCGGTGGCCGGCGCGCAGGTTGCCCAGGTGTTCCGGGCCAACCAGCCATGCGGCCAGTCCCAACCCAATGCCCCACAGGACGAGGGGCGCCAGACAACCCACGGCCACCAACGCAACGGACGGGACGTCGGCCCGCCCGGGGCGGCCCGCGCCGGGCAGTTGCCGGAGACAGAACGCCGCGGCCAGCAGGCCGGGGAGCCCCATGACCAGCAGGAACAGGAAGGGCCGGCTGCCCGGCCCGGTGACCGGCAGAGGCGCCGATGCCTGACTGTTGAAGCCGGCGTAGAAGGGCAGGAACAGCAGCGCCGCCGCGATGACTACCGGAACCAGCATCGCCAGCGAACGCGCGGCGGCCAGGCCAAGGCGGTGAACTCCCGGGCCGGGGACGGCAGCGCCCGGCCCGGCGTTATCAGGCCCGGCGCAACTGGAATTGACGCCCTCCGGTTCCGCCAATGCCTTGGCGAAAATCATGGTTCCCAGGATGACCGAAAATACCGGGAAGTCCCAGGTGTTGATGAACGCCAAGGCTCCCAGCAGCAGGGCCAGCGCGGCCGCCTCGACGGGATGCCGCCGCAGCCATTGGATGCCCACCGGCGTCCTGCTCTGGGACAGGTTCAGGCCAGCCCCCAGGAACATGACCAGGAAGGGCAGGCTCATCATGTGGGCGTGCAGGTCCCCCAGCAGGAAGGAAAAGAAGGGAAACTCGGTAATGGTGTAGTCCAGGCTGCGCCCGTCGGCCAGGGTGTCGATTACCCGGGTGGCGCGCCACCACCACCAGCGCTGCTCCGGGAAAAACGACGGCTGTCCCCCGCTGCCATCCAGCCCGCCGCCATCCAGCCCCTTGATGCCCACCCATTGCCAAAACCCTTCGCCGCCCCAGCCCAGAGCGTGGGCCAGTTCCAGTCCGCCCTCCAGGTTGCCGGACAATACCAGAAGCGCGGGCGCGGCCAACCCGAAAGCGATTCCCGCAGCACGGGTCCCGCCGGAGAGCCGGACCAGGCTGAAGACGAGACCGAACCCAGCGGCGGCCAGCAGCGCCGGAATGGTGGCCACGGCCAGGTTGTAGCTTACCGGCGAGGCAATTGCCGTCAGCTTAGCCACCAGGGCCATCATCAGGTGGCCGAAGTAGTAGTAGCTGATGGAATGACCGGCCAGCCACGGATCCTCCGGCGGGAAGACATCCGCAACCAGGACGGCGTTGAAGAAGGCAAAGTCCATGGGCTTCTCGGTGTGGTTAATCTGCGGGACGTCGGATATGACGGCCAACCAGAAGGCGAAGAAGCCCAGGAACACCAACTCCGCCGCCAGGAGCGTCTTCCACTCTGAGCGGAGAAACGCCCGCAATTCATCCCGGCGCCGCCAGGCCAGCCACCCGGAAACTCCGGCGCCGGCCAGCAGCAGGGCGCCGATGGTCCACGGCGAGTTGGGTACGGCTGGGACGTGCCCCAGAAGCCACCAGCAGTAGCCGGTCAAGACCAGCGCCAGCGGCTTGGCGAACGCCCATCCCCGTCCGGGAAGCCGGCGGAACAGCATGAACGCAAGGGGAAAAGCCAGCAGCCCCAGCAGTTCCAGGGCGGCGAGCCAGATGATAGGTTGCGCCACGGCGGTTGCTAATCTGCCATTGGGGAGCGCTGCATCCGTGGGTCCAGCGTCGCCGAAGCGTACTCAGCGGTCAATCCGCCCGCCCGAGCGCGCCGGTTATTGTACGGGGGCCAGCAGGGAATCCACGAATTCCCTGGGGTCGAAGGGGGCCAGGTCGGCCAGCGACTCCCCGGTGCCGACGAAGAGGATGGGGACCTGGAGTTCCTGCTGAATGGTCAGGGCCACGCCGCCGCGGGCGGTGCCGTCCAGCTTGGCCAGGAAGATGCCGGTGCAGCCCACCGCGTCCTTGAACGACTTGGCCTGGGCGATGCCGTTGTGGCCGGTGGTGGCGTCCAGGGTCAGGAGCACCTGCTGGGGCGCATTCTCGTCCAGCCGGGCGATAACCCGGTGTACCTTCCTTAACTCTTCCATGAGGTTGGACTTGGTGTGCAGCCGTCCGGCGGTGTCGATAATCAGCACGTCGGCGCTGCGGGCCTGCGCGGCCTGGTACGCATCGTAGGCCACTGCGCCCGGGTCGGCGCCGGGCCGGTGGGAAATCACGTCCACACCCACCCGTTGGCCCAGAATCTCCAACTGTTCCTCGGCGGCGGCCCGAAAGGTGTCCGCCGCGCCCAGCACGACCGACTTGCCGGCCTGCTTGAAGTGGTGGGCCAGCTTGGCGATGCTGGTGGTCTTGCCCACGCCGTTGACCCCCACCATCAGCACCACGTAGGGCTTGGCGGCGTCATCGGTTTCCAGCCAAACGTTGGCGGCGTTCTCGGAGTAGAGGCTGTTGGCCAACGATTCCTTCAGCAGCTCAAAGGCAGCGTCCGGGTCGGTGATTCCCCCGTCCCTGACCTGGGACTTCAGTTCCTCGATGATGCGCAAGGACGATTCCACGCCAACGTCGGCGGAAATCAGAATCTCCTCCAGTTCTTCCCACAACTCGTCGTCCAGGTTGGAAGAGCGGAGCAGGTTGAGGACGCGGCCAAACCAGCGGGAGCGGCTGCGCCGGACTCCCTCGTCCATCTGCTTTCGGTTTTCGGCGCGGTCGCGCTTGAAGATGCCAAACATAAAGGCTGTACCCGTACTGGTATGGAAGAATCAGGGAGCGGCAGGCTTATCGCACTTGGGGCCCGGCGCAAGGCAGCTCGTCACAACGCTGTGCCCGCTCGGCGGGAACTCGGCGTCGGCGCATCGCATCCTGGGCGGCGGCGCGTTCGGCGTCGGCTTTCCGTCCGCCCTCGCCAGCTCCAATTACCTCGCCGTCCATGACGGCTTCAATGGTAAAGACCGGGCGGTGATCGGGCCCGGCTGAGGCCGCCAGCCGGTAGGTTGGAGCAGGTTTGCCCAGCCCCTGAAGAAGCTCCTGCAAAGCCGACTTGGGGTTTTCCCGGGGCGCCCCCAAGCGGCACGCTTCATCCACCGGGCCGGCCAGTTTTTCCAGGACGAAGGCGCGGGCGCCGGCGTAGCCTTGGTCGAGATACACCGCAGCCACCAGGGACTCGAACACGGCGGCCAGAATCGTGTCGCGGCTCCGGCCCCCCGTCGCTTCTTCACCCTTGCCCAGCAGTACAAAGTCGCCCAAGCCCAGTGACCGGGCGGCGTCGGCCAGGCTGTCCCGGCACACCAGTTGGGAGCGAATTTTGGTCAACTCTCCTTCCGGCAGGGATGGGAGGCGGTCATAAATCTCGGTGGAGACCACCAACTCCAGCACCGCGTCCCCCAAGAACTCCAGGCGTTCGTAGGACTCCAAGGATGATTCGCTGTCCTGCTCGTTCAGGAAGGAACGGTGAACCAGGGCCTGCCGCAACAGGCCCTGGTCATTAAAGGAAAAACCCAGGGCATCGCCCAGTTCCCCGGCGGGCAGAGTCACTGTTTAGATGACTCCGTGGGGCCACGGCGGCTGGGGCCGCTTCACCTCGCCAACGTGGCGCAGGGTGGAGACCATGGTGGTCAGGTTGTCATAAATGGCGCCGGCCTCTTCATCCGGGGGAATGAACATCTTGATGAAGGCCGAACCGCCGTCGGGGAAAACGTAGGTGGGCACACCGAAGGCGCCGTATTCTTCGACGGCCTTGGTGTGGCTTTCGGCGATTATCCGCAGCAGGTCGGGGTCGGCCAGGTCTTCCTTGAACTGGCCCATGTCGATGCCGGAGCGGATGACCGCTTCCTCGATGACCTCGGGGTCGTTGAGGTCCTTCTTCTCCTCGTGGCGGGACCGGAGCAGGGACATGAAGAAGGACTCGAAGGCTTCCTTGCCCTGCCGCTTGGCGGCGAGACCGGCCTGGTGGGCCAGCAGGGTCTTGTCGGAGCCGTCGATAATCTCCGGCCGCTCCCAGACCTTCATTTCAGCGTCGGGCCCAGCGTTAACCTGGGCCAGGGAAAAGGGCTGCCAGTCTACTTCAACGGTCTGCCCGGTGGTCTCCCGTACCTTCGACAGCCACACGGCTGCGTTGTAAACGAAGGGTCAACGGAAGTCGTAATAAGTGGTGAAATTGGCTTCGGCCATGGCGCACCTCCTCGCAATTTGTTTAACTGATTCCGGTTGCCAGCCTGGTGGGACCAACGGCGTTGGATAACGCCGTATCCGGTCGGCCAAGTTGAAGTGATTGTAGCACAGGCGCCTTGCCGGGCCAACCGACTGCCCGGCCGGTCAGGGCCTTTCGATTCTCGATAAATCCCCTCTCCCTCTGGGAGAGGGTTAGGGTGAGGGCGTCCCGGCCAAGAGCAAACGTTGCTGATGCGCGTGGGGTTCGCCCTCACCCCCGGCCCCTCTCCCGCGGGGAGAGGGGAGAATCGAAAGGCCCTGCCTGCCGGTAACTGTTCAGACTGGGGGATTCGAGCCACGGGAGGCAGTGTTAAGCACTAAAAATAAGAAGTGGGGCATTTTGTGTCATTTTCTGTAATTCACGCTTGGCGATGGGTCCCTGACGGCGGGTTTTGGCGTCTTTTTGTGTTGTCGTGGGTCACTTTTATCGCATTTTTGTGCCATTTTTGTCGCCATTGTGAGCCGGTTTTGACGCACTTTGGCGGGCTTGTCTCTCCGCCGCAATCGCAATCGCAATTAAATCCGGGGCCGACGGGGGCCGGCGGGGGCCGGCGGGGGCCGGCGGGGGCCGACTCAGGATGATTGATGATTATGGTAGGGCAGCGTTACCGGGATTGGCAAGGGGCAAGTGTCAGTGGGCAGGGGGACGCCCTCACCCCTGACCCCTCTCCCGCGGGGAGAGGGGAGAAATAAAAAAGTCCTGGTCAGTCTCGGCCGTCAATCCAGCGACTCGGGGGGATTTTCCCGGCCCTATGCAATAACTGCCCTGTGCTATAATTGGGCAACACTCAGGAGGCCTTCTTCCCACGCTGGAACTGCGGGATACCCACCACCTTTTCCAGTCCATCGAGACCTCGCTCGATGCCGATAGTTTTGTCTTCCTCCGGGCCATGCGTCAGAGAGCGGACACCCACGGCCTGCCGCTTTACCTGGCCGGCGGCCCGGTGCGTGACGCTTTGCTGGGCCGCCCGGTCCGGGACCTGGACTTTGTGCTGGAGGGCGACGCGGTGGGGTTGGCTCAGGCGATGGCGGCGGAAACGGGTTGGGACTTGACGCTCCACCGGCGTTTTGGCACCGCTGCGCTGTCGCATGGCACGTCCCGAATCGACCTGGTAACGGCCCGCCGGGAGAGCTATCCGGATCCCGGGGCATTGCCCGAGGTCGTTCCCGGAAGCATTGCCGACGATCTGGCCCGGCGCGATTTCACGATTAACACGCTGGCCCTGCCCCTGGGCAGTCCGTCAGGAACTTCAGAATCGACGGACGGGGAACGGACGTACGGAGAGCCGGCGGAGGGCGGCGTTCTCGATTGGCATGGAGGGCTGGACGACCTGCGGCGCGGGTTGGTCCGTACCCTTCACGCCGGCAGTTTTGTTGACGACCCGACCCGCATCTTTCGCGCCGTCCGGTACGAACAGAGATTCGGTTTCGCGCTGGAACCGGATACGGCGGTCCAATTGCGGGCAGCCTTGGCCGAAAGACGCATGGACCCGGTGAGCGGCGACCGGCTTCGTCACGAATTGGAGCGCATCTTTGCCGAGGAGCATCCGGTTCCGGCGCTGTGCCGCGCCGCGGAGTTGGGCATCCTGGCGGCGATCAATCCTGCGCTGGGCGTGGCATCCGTGTCGGCCTTGCCCGAAATCGGGCCTGCCCTGGGCCCGCCGGGTTGTCCGATGGCGGACTGGTGGGCCGCGCTGGTTTATCCGCTGACCCACGGGCAGGCGGCGGCGCTGCTGCGCCGCTTGAACGCTCCGGCCCGGTGGAAGAAAATAGCTGACGACACCATCGAGGTCCGAGACCTGGAATCCCGGCTGGCCGATACGGGGGTGCCCGCGTCACAGGTCTTTGACCTGTTGGCCGGTCGTGACGAGACTGCCCTTAATGCCGTTGCCCGGAGTTCCGGCAATCCGGCGGCGGTCCGACGTTTGACCGGATTCCGGCAAGATGCGCGGTCGGTGCGCCCGATGTTGGACGGCGATGCAGTGGTCGCTATGGGGGTGCCGCCCGGTCCGGCGGTGGGGGAGCTGCTGCGCCGGCTGAGGGCGGCCAGGTTGGACGGGTTGGCCCGGTCCGAAGCGGAAGAGCGGGCGCTGGTGGCCGATTTCATGGCCGAACGGTTAAGTTGATTCACCACCGATTGACCCACCGGCTTGCCGGGGAAATCGGGGTGAGGGATTTCATGGGAAGGAGGGGCGGCTGTGACCCAAAGAGATGACCCGGAACTGGATAGGGAGTCCTGCGTAATCTGCGATGGGACTCTGGACGGGTTCAATCAAACGGCCTGCCAGATGTGCGGCGGGTCCTTTCATCAACCCTGGTCCCAGGACAGCGGCATACCCCACTGCGGCCGCATCGGCAGCCACGACGACACTCTGGCCATCGTGTTTATGTGCAACGATTGTTACCAGGGAAGGCAAGCCTAGAGTCCAACAGCTTTGTATTGATGGGGTGAACGCCCTCACCCTAACCCTCTCCCTCTGGGAGAGGGAACTATTGAAAGAAAGACCCTGGATAGTCATGCTAATCTCAGCAACTCATCGTTTCAAAAATTTCGGACTACTATTGGTCCAACAGCTTTGTATTGGTGGGGAATCGTAATTCCTGCCTATGCAGGAATGCATAGTCTCTGCGGGGGCAAACGTCGCTATCGGCAAGGACACCGTGGATTCCTGAGCAGGAATGACGAAGCCATCCCAAGTCCAAGTACGGGCATGAACATTGTCTATCCTCATAGTAACGACGGGGCTGTCCGGCGCTGCCAACCCACGTTGAGAATAACCGGAAAAGGAGTTTAGCTGCCCATGAAAGCGGTGTACATTGAGGCCCACGGCGGCCCGGAAGTGTTGATCTACGGTGACCGGCCCGAACCGGAGTACGGCTCCCGCGAGGCGCTGGTACGGGTTCGGTCCGCCGCTCTGAACCGTCTGGACCTGTACACCCGGGAGGGGGGCCGCGGGCTGCGCCGGGAGTTTCCGCCGCCGCTGATTCTGGGCGGCGACTGCGCCGGCGAGGTCGTCGAGGTGGGCAGCGGCGTCAGCGGGCTGGCCAAGGGCGACCGGGTGGTGGTCAATCCGTTGATTGACCCCGGCCAGTTGAGCGCCTTCCCGCCCGAGGCCGCACCCCCGGCGCCCCGGTTCATGGGCAGCGCCTCCGACGGCAGCTACGCCGAATATGTGTCAGTCCCCGCGGTCAACGCTCATCCCATTGCCGACGGTGTTTCCTTTGAGCAGGCCGCCGCCGCCCCGACGACCTTCCTGCCGGTCTGGAACATGATGGTCCGGCGGGCCCAGCTCAAACCGTGGGAAACCGTGCTGGTGCTGTCGGCCTCCGCCGGCGTGGGGACGGCGGCGATTCAGACCGCCAAGAACGTGGTGGGAGCGCGGGTCATCGCCACCACCAGCACCGCCGAGAAAGCCGAGCAGGCCCGCAGTCTGGGCGCCGACGAGGTAATTAACTACAAGGAAGAGGACATCGCCGAGCGGGTCAAGACTCTCACCGGCGGGCAGGGCGTGGACGTGGTGGTGGACCACGTGGGGGCCGAGTTCTTCGCCGCCGCCTTCAGCTCGCTGCGTCCGGGGGGCCGGTACACCATCTGCGGGGCCACCACCGGCCTGCGGACCGAGCTGCATCTGGGACTGCTGTTCACCAAGCAGGTAGAAATCTACGGCGGGTTCATGGGCACCAACGAGGATATGCGGGAGATTGTGCGGATGCTGGACCGGGGCGTGATTCATCCGGTAGTCCACCGGGTATTCCCCCTGTCCGAAGCCGCCGACGCCCACCGGGAAATGGAGCAGACCAACTTCTTCGGGAAGCTGCTGCTGCGGCCGTGACGCCTGCCGGGGACGGGGTACGTTGGGGGATGAATCCCCCAAACCCCCTGAGTTGAGGAAATCCCAGTCGGCGCCACCTACTTGGCCAACCTTCTTCCGTGGAAGAGGTATTGGTTGGCGTAGCCGGCGTAGTTGCCGAAGTAGCCGTGGGCCCATTGTTCCAGCACCGGGTTGGTGGGGGGCTTCTGGCCGGGGAAGTACCACTCGGCCAGGGCGCGGCGCACCCAAACATCCACCGGGAACGCCTGGGACTTCTCCAGCGAGAACAGCAGGATGCAGTTGGCGATTTTGGCCCCGATGCCCCGGCTTTCCATCAGCTTTTCCTTGGCCGCCCCGTAGGGCATGGCGATTAGTTCGTCCAGGTCCAGGGACCGCTCCAGCACCCGCCGGGTGACCTGGTGGACGTTGGGAGCGCGAAAGCCCAGCTTCAGGTCGCGCAGCCCCTGCTCTCCGGCCTCGATAAGTTGAGCGGGCGACGGGAAGGTACAGCGCACGTCTCCGCCGAGGGAAACGGGTTCGCCCATGCTGCCGGCCATCGCCTCCATGTTGTTGTGAATCTGGCGGATGCTGTTGTTCGCCGAGCACACGTAGGCCACCAGGCATTCCCAGGGTTCCTGCCGCAGGATGCGCAGGCCGGGATAGCGGTCAACCATGGCGGCGACCCGGTCGTCCCGGCATATCTCGGCGTAGACCTGCTCCAGGTCGTCGTCCAGCCGCAAGTAGTCCTGAAGCACGGGAATCATGTCGGCTTCCGGGGCCGGGCCGGAGATGAACTCCACTCCCTGGGAAGTCTGGCGGATTTTGACGAAATTGCCCCGGATTACGCCAGAGAACCAGTCGCCGTCGGCATCGGAAAGTTCCGAGTCGGCGCGCCAGCGGTGGGCCTGCCCGCCCACCAGGGTGGCTTCCAGGTCGAAGGGTTGTTGTACGGCAAGTTTCATGGGGAGTTGCCGGGCAGTCAGTTAATTACTCCGGTCCACCCATTCCGAGGCCAAGCCGCCCACCGACGCCAGGCTGCTGGGCTTCATGCTGCACGGCGGTATGGACCGGATGAAGGCGTGGCCGTAATTGCTCCCGGTGATGCGGCTGTCCAGCACCACAATGGCCCCCCGGTCCGTCTTGCGGCGAATGAGGCGGCCAATCCCCTGGCGGAACCGCAGCACCGCCTGGGGTATGGAATACTGGTTGAAGGCGTCGTCGTACTGCTCGGACCGGGCCTTGACGATGGGGTCTGACGGTACCTGGAAGGGCAGCCGGGCCAACACCAGCGCCTTCAATATGCCTTCGGGAAGGTCCACGCCCTGCCAGAAGCTGCTGGTGCCCAGCAGCACACTTTTGGGGTTGCCGATAAAGCGGCGGATGAGCTGTTGAGGCGATCCGTCGACGCCCTGGGCCAGCACCTGCACCCCCTGGTCAACCAGCCTGCCCCGCACCTGGTTGGCCACCGCCCGCAAGGCGGCGTAAGACGTGAAGAGGGCCATTGTCCGCCCGTCCAGAGACCGGCCCAAGTCGGCCACGACCCGGGACACCGACTCGATGTAACGGTCGGCGTTGGGACGGGGCATATCCTCGGGAATCAACAGCAGAGCGGCCCGCTGGTAATCGAAGGGAGACCCCACCAGCAGTTCGGGCGTATCTTCGTCGATTCCCAACCGCTGCCGCAGGTAGCTGCAATTGCCCTGGCTGCTGAGGGTGGCGCTGGTCAAGACGACGCTCCTGGTCCGTCCGAACAGGTTTTCGGCCAGAAACTCGTTAACGCCCAGCGGGGCGCAATGCAGTGACAGTTCCCCCTTGGACTGGTCCTGGGCAACCCAGATAATGCTCCCATCATCCGGGGATCCGATGACCTTCGAAAGCTGCTCCCGCAGGCCGTTGAGTTCTTCCTGGACGGTGGCGGCTTCCATGTGCAGCGGGTTGGCGTCGCCCTCCGGCAGCAGGTTGGCGCGTTCCAAAATGTTTTGCAGTTGGGCCAGGCGGTTGACGGCATGCCCCAGCGCAACGTCGACGTTCTCCCAGGCCAGGGCCAGATCCTTCCAGGACTGGTGCCGGCGCATGGGCGGGGTGATGAGCCACTGCCCGGACTCGGCGCCCTGACTCCGCTGGCTGTTGAGGAAACCGGCCGCCGCCGCCCACACCTGCTCCCACAGGTCTACCAAGCGGGCGGCTAGAGACTCCAACTCCCCGGCCGCGCCTACGCCGTCCTGCATGACCTGGGCTGGGACTTCGGGCTGGAGCAGGGCGGCCCGGGCCTCGGCGGCCAGCCGGGCCGAAGGTTCCAGCTTCTCGGCAAGCTGGTCCTGAAGAATCTCGAACCCCAACTGCTTGGTGGCTTCCTCTTCCAGGTTGTGGGCCTCGTCTATTACCAGATGCTGGTACTCGGGGATAAGACCGCCGCCGCGCGCCAGGTCGGCCAGGAGCAGGGAATGGTTGACCACGACAATATCGGCCTGCTCGGCCCGTTCCCGGGCGTTGCGGTAAAAGCACAAGCCGCCGTTACGCAAAGTGAAGCACCCGCCCCGGTCTCCCGCCGAAACCCGGTTCCAGTTGAAGGAATCGCGCCCGGGCAGGTTCACCTCGGCCCGGTCTCCAGATTCCGTGTCCTGGAGCCATACCGCCGTCTTGCCCAGCAGCCGGGCCTCCTCCACCGACAGGCTGCCGCTGCGGGACAGGTTGCCCCAGCGGTTCAGGCACAGGTAGTTGGCCCGGCCCTTCAGGAGCGCGGACTGGAGCTGGCCTTCTTCAATTAGGCCGGCCTCTTCCAGCACCTCGATGACCGCCGGAATGTCCTTGCGGACCAATTGCTCTTGCAGGTTAATGGTGTTGGTGGATATGACCACCCGCTGGCCCTGAGTGGCGGCGAACACGGCCGCCGGAAGCAGGTAGGCCACGGACTTGCCAACCCCGGTGGCGCCTTCCACTACCAGATGGTTCCCCTGGAAGATGGCCTCGGCAACCTGGGACAGCATCTGCGCCTGTTCCGGCCGGCGCTCGAAACCGGGGAAGGTCCTGGCGAATGCGCCGTTGGGTTCCAGCAGGCCGAGAACCTGCGCCTGGGCAAAATCGTCGTCGCCGGTCTGGGTGTCGGAATGTCCTTCGGTGGCATCGGTACGAACGGCGGAGCGGCGGCGTTGGGGCCGGGCCAGGCGGGCGGTCAAGCGTTCCTGGTCCAGGCCGGTCAGCCCCGAAACCTTCCCCTGCCTGCCCTCGTCCCGGCTCTGGGCCAACAATGACGCCAGCCCCCAACGGCTGCTGCCGGCCAGCGTGTTGATGAAGTCCAGCAGGCCGGGGTCGGACTGGGCGGCGCGGCGCAGCAGGCCGATGAACACTTCGCGGGTGGCCTGGGCGTCATCCAGGGCACGGTGGGGGTTGACGTGTTCAACTTGCAGCAAGTTGGCCAGGTAACCCAGCGAGTATTCCGGCGTCGTGGGCAGAAACACCGAGGCCAGGTCCCAGGTGTCATAAGAGGGGTTGGGCAGGCTCAGGCCGTGGCTGGCCAGAAACCGCATATCGAAAGAAATGTTGTGTCCCACCACGGGGTTCCTTCCGATGAAGTCGGACAACTGGCCGACTACCGCGCTGAAGCGGGGCGCCCGCTGCACCTGCCGGGGTGAGATGCCGGTGAGACGCTGCACAAATTCGGGAATGGGACGGTCGGGGTTAACGAAGGTCTGGAAGGTGTCAATGGCCTGGCCGCCCCGAAACTTGACGGCTCCGATTTCGATGATGGAATCGCTGTCCGATTCCAGCCCGGTGGTTTCCAGGTCCAGCGCAACGAAGGTCTGGCGGAAGACTGCCCCGGCGGTCTCCGCCGGGGTGGTAGCCGCCGTATCGGTGGTTGCCGACTCGTTCCGCGCCATATCCCGCCACCTTCCCCGTCCCAGGATTGCCCCGATTCCGGATTGAATTGTGAACCAGACCAGGCCGGCCACACTTGCCAGCGACTATCTCGAAGGTCTATGCGCCGGGGTGAGACGCCGTTAATCCGTTCGTAACTGACTGCCCGGATTGATTGTGCGGCCCTGAGTTTGTCGAACGGCTCCGTGCGCTCTGGCCCGGCTTACGGTGTGTAGGGCCGCAGCCTGCCCTCTCTCAAACCCACGGCCGGGTAAAACGAACCCTCGTGCAGGGCCTTCAGAAACTCGGCCTCGCTGCGAATTTCATCCCTGAAGGCAGTGACGAACTTGCCCAGCCCGTGGGTGGAGTGGGCGTCGCTGCCGCCGGTTACCGGCATCTTCAAGAGTCCGGCCACCTTCATGGCGAAGGCGTTTTCCTCGTCGGCGGTGCCGCCGTTGGCCACCTCGACGGCGTGGGCCAGCCGGAACACCGGATGTTCCAGGGCTTCTTCGGGTGCTTGAGGAAGAGGGTCCGGCAGGGTGCGGTACAGGTACGGCCTCTCCCGCATGTGCTTGCCCAAGACGCCCCGGAAGGGGTGGGCGCTGACTACGAACCCGCCGGCGGTTCTGGCGGCCTTGCAGAGGGTGGCGGCCTCGTGAAACCCCGACTGGTAGCGGTCGATGCCGAAGGCCAGCATGTGACCAAGATCGGTGTCGGCCTCCATCGCCCGGACCAGCACCACGTTATGCCGGGCGGCGAAACGCTCGAACTCGTGCCGGTCCCAGGGACCGCTGTGCTCGGTGATGCACAAACCGCGCAGACCCAGGCGTTCCGCCTCGAGAATCAGGTCTTCTGGCGTAAGGCTGCTGTCGGCGCTGCCCTTGGTGGTGTGAATGTGGAGATCGAACAAGCGGGCCATAAATCGTCCCCAATTGTAGCGGGGCAGGTGTACCCAGTCAACGGACGGTTGTCGTTGGGGCAGGGTCTTTCGATTCTCGAAAAATCCCCTCTCCCTCTGGGAGAGGGCTAGGGTGAGGGCGTCCCGGCCAGGAGCAACCGTTGCTGATGCGCGGAGTTCGCCCTCACCCCCGGCCCCTCTCCCGCGGGGCGAGGGGAGAATTGAAAGGCCCTGGTCGTTGAGGCAGTTCAGATTTAATGGTGAGCAAGTCCTCAGACACGGACGCCCTTGCGGCTCTCCGCCTTGACCCAATGACGTATAATAGCCGTACATTACCCCTGCCGGAGAACCCGCCGCCAAACGTTCCGGCCCACGAGGCCCGATATGACCACCAAGCGAGCCGTCCGGACGCCCCCGGCCGTCGGCTGCGTCCGGCTCCCGGACCCCCCCGAACCCGAGGATATGAACAACAACATCTTTCTCCACGTCCCGGGCAACACCCATCACCTTGTCGAGCACTTGGGCAACAAGGACACGACCATCCTCATCGGCGACGCCTACATCAGCCGGGTTCCGACCTCCTACCGCAAGGGTCTGTTCCACCCGGACCTGCTCATCGCCTTCAACGTCAACCCGGCGGCCAGCCAGGACCGCAACGGTTACGTCATTTCGGAACAGGGCAAGCCCCCGGACTTCGTGATGGAGATTGCATCGCCCAGCACCGGACGCCGGGACGCAACCATAAAGAGGGAAGGTTATGCCGCCCTGGGCATCCCGGAATACTGGCGCTTCGACGACTCCGGCGGACGGCACCACGGCGCGCCCCTGGCCGGCGACCGGCTGGTTGATGATGTTTACCAACCCATCCCCATCGAACGGATTGACGACCGGACTCACCAGGGATACAGCGCCGTCCTGGACCTGGACCTGCGCTGGGAAGACGGCAAGCTGGGTTGGTACGACCCGGCCACCGGAAGGCACATACCCAGGTTCAGCGACGAACGGGAAGGACGCATCCGTGCCGAGGGCCGGGCAGAAATCGAACGAGAAGCCCGCACCCAGGCCGAAGCGCGCATCCGGGAACTCGAAGCGGAAATCAGGCGCCGCCAGCAACCCTGACCGACTCTCCCTCTGCGCCAGCGCCCGGCTCATCGGTCATCCAGCGGCTTGCGGCCAATGCGATTCAACGGGTCTGAACAGTTAGCGGAACTGGAACGGGTATTGATTCGCCAAGCGTGTGCATATAGAATTAGGGTTCGCCGCCGCTTCGGGCCGGATGCAATGCCGGCCAGCGGCCGCAACCCAAACGAAATGGAGGGCGGGTGATTGAATGTACTAGGTAAGCACGTATTGTTGGAACTCAAGGAATGCAACCCCCAGCTTCTCAATAACGTGGAACATATCCGTCACTCATTGTGGCGGGCCGCCGAGGACTTGGGCGCCCATGTGGTGGGGGAGTCTTTCCACCAGTTCAGTCCCCAGGGCGTTACCGGAATCCTTTCCATTGCTGAGTCCCATATTTCCATCCACACCTGGCCGGAATTTTGCTACGCCGCCGCCGACATATTCACCTGCGGCTCGTCCTTCCAGCCTCGTGACGCTGCCGACATTCTGATTAAACTGCTGGAGTCCAAAGACCAGGACATTACCGAGGTTCACCGGGGTCTGCTGGACAAGGTTGTGGTCGGGTAGAGGCGGTATCGGAGCGCGTAATGGATGACATTTCCGGCAAGTGGTATCTGGAAACGGTGTTCCCCGACCTGGTGGTTATGCTGCGGGTCCAGGAAGTGCTCTACTCGGGCAGGACCAAGTACCAGGAAGTTGAGGTCGTGCGGTCCGACATTTTCGGGCGCAGCCTGATTCTCGACGGCAAGACCCAGTCCACCGAGAAAGACGAGCACATCTATCACGAATCTTTGGTGCATCCGGCCATGCTGCTGCACCCCAACCCCCGCACGGTGTTTATCGGAGGGGGCGGCGAAGGCGGAACCTTGCGAGAGGCGCTGGCCCATCGTTCGGTGGAGAGGGTGGTAATGCTGGACCTGGATGAGGAGGTGGTGGACTTGTGCCGCCGCTATTTACCCCAGCACCACCAGGGCAGCTTTGACGACCCTCGGCTGGCGCTGCTGCATCAGGACGCCAGGGCGTACCTGGAGAACTGCGGCGAACGGTTCGACGTGATGATCATGGACCTGGTAGACCCTCTGGAGGGCGGCACGGCTTACCTGCTCTACACCGAGGAATACTACCGCATTGCCAAGGCCAGGCTTAACCCCGGCGGCATTCTGGTGACTCAATCGGGACCGGCCGGACTGCTGGCACTGGAAGAGTGCTTTACCACCATTAACAACACGCTGAAGCGCGTGTTCAACCACGCCTTGCCCTGGCAGGTGCACGTTCCCGCGTTTCATACCCTTTGGGGGTTCAACCTCGCCACCGACGCCGGCCTGTCCGGTTTGATTGATTCAGCCAGCGTTGACGCCGCAGTTGCCGAGCGAATTGGCAAACCTCTGCGGTTTTATGACGGCGAGACTCACGCCGCCATGTTCAACCTGCCCCGGTTCGTCCGCGAAGGCATTGAACAGGAAACCCGCGTCAACCGGGACGATTCCCCCGTGTTCATGGTTTAAGTTTTTCTAAATTCGTGACCAACCCCGGCCGCTCTCCCTTCCCTGCAAGCTCCCATCGTCAGGCAGTCCGCAGGTCTCCCTCAACTTCCCTGGCTTCGTTCGCATCTTTGCCAATTCAACCCGTTCGCGGTGAGGGCCGTCAAGAACTTCCTTCCCACCAAACCGGCCTGAACGCGCTCTGGCCGGGACGCTATTCCCAAACCTGGGTTTTGCCGGTAGACTTGTTTACCATGCGCTTGTCCCGCTTCAATCTCCGGTCCTCTTGTCCGGTTGAGGTCAATGGCTAAAGCTACCCTTATGTTGTGGCTGCTGCCTCACCACCTGCGCGCCTCGTGGGTGGCGTTGGCCATTATCTTCGTCGGAGTGCTGGCCGCCGCCACTCTAATGGCCGTGGGAGCCATTTACTCGCGCGGGCTGGCGGAAGGCGGCCTTCAGCACGCCTTGGCATCCACCTCTCCCAGCATCCTCAACATCCGGCTTACCGTCCTCAACCGTCCCCTGGGCGGCGCCGACTACACCAGCCTGCGGACGGCGATGGAAGATACGCTCTACGGTCACGCAGACTATCTCATAACCGGCATTCAACGCCACGGACGCAGCCAGCCGGACATACCGCTGATACTGGCCCCGGACGCCGACCCCCCGGTTCCCAGCGGGCCGGTGGGGCGGCCCTTCTTCCTTACCGATTTTCAGGAAAACACCCGCCTGCTAGAAGGCCGGTGGCCGGAGGCCGAGCCGAGGCTCCACGACAAGGGAGTGGAGTTGGAAGCGGTGGTGGGAGAATCGGTGTCCCGCCTGCTGTATATGCCGGTGGGGTCCCGGGTGCTGGTGGCGCCCTTCCGCGACGACCCAACCGAGGGGGTCTTCCTTACCATTGTCGGGTTGGCCGAGCCGTTGGACCCCAACGCCGACTACTGGATGGGTTCGCCCCTGTACTTCTCACTCCAGAACTACGGCGACAATCCGCTGGTGCCTTTTTACGTCAACGAGCAATCCTTTTTTGACGGGATGGGGGCGCGCTACCCCTGGATGGTGGGCGACTACGAGTGGTTCATTTTCGTCGACACCGGCGTCATTACCGTGGACAACGTGCAGGCCACCCGGGACGCGCTGAACGGCCTGGAAACCGACGTCAACAAGCGCTTTCCCCGGTCCACCGTCCTGACTCTGCTGGAAAACAGCCGGGGAACGGGGCTGCTCACCACCTACCAGCGCGACCTGACGCTGGCCCGCGTCCCCGTGTTCCTGTTCCTGTCCCTGGTGACATTGGTCACTCTCTACTTTCTGACGGTGGTGGTAGGATTGCTGGCCCAGACCCGGAGCGACGAGGCCAGCCGTCTCCGCAGCCGGGGCGCCACGGTGCCGCAGGTGGCCGGGTTGCTGATGCTGGGACAGGGAATCGCCGCGGCGCTGGCCGCAGCGCTGGCGCCCTTTCTGGCCCTCGTCCTGGCCGAACAATGGCTCTTGGGCACGATTAACCCTCTGGGCAGCGACGGTACGGGACTGGGCAACCCGGTCGGCCTTTCCTGGGATATGTTCGCCATGTCCGCCGCTGCCGGGCTGCTTAGCGCGGCAGCCCTGCTGATTTCCAACGTCGGCCTGGCGCGGATGGAGATACTGGAGTTTCTGCGCGCCCGGGCCCGCCCGGCGACGGTGCCGCTGCTGCACCGCTACTATGTGGACGTACTGGCCCTGGCCGTGCTGGGGCTGCTGCTGTGGCAGGCGCAGGGCCGCGGCGGACTGGTGGGCCGGGCCCTTTCGGGGACCCGGCTGGACCTGGACCCGACGTTGCTGCTGGGGCCGGCGGTGGCCCTGCTGGCGGCGGCCTTCATCCTGCTGCGGGTCCTGCCCGGCATAGTGCGCGCCCTGGCCTGGCTGTCCGGCTGGGCCGCCCCTTCCTGGGTAACGTTTTCGCTGGTGCGAATGTCCCGCGCGCCCCTGTCTCACGGCTCGCTGGCCGTGCTGGTCATGCTGGCGGCGGCGCTGGGCGTGTTCGGCGCCGCCTTCCAGTCCACCCTGTCCCGAAGCCAGCAAGAGCAGGCCCTCTACCGCTACGGGGGAGACCTGGTGGCCACCGGGTTTTCTTTCGCCGAGTCCCGGCTGGAAGAGCGCGTCAAGGAACTGACCGGCATCCCCGGAGTGTCCTCGGTCAGCCCCGTGTTCCGCGACTCCGTGCGTCCGGTGGAAGGCTCGGTTACCAGGTCCCTTACCCTGCTGGCGGTGGAGTCGCTGACCCTGCCCGACGCCGCTTGGTTCCGGGATGACTTTTCCAGCGGCAGCGACACCCTTTCCCAACTGTTGACTCCCCTGCGCGGCGGTTCGGCCGCCCTGCCCGGCTTTGCCTGGGAAACCTCCGCCGGCGTCCCGATTCCGGACGATGCCGGACGCGTCGGCCTGTGGGTCAACGCCGACAACATGAGCGCCCAGGGACTGGCCCAGCCGCCCCGGCTGTGGGCGCGGGTGGCGGGCGCCGGGGGGCGGCACCGCAACCTGGAACTGGGCGAGCTTCCCATCAGCCTCGACCGCACCCCCGGCTGGTTCCGATTGGAGGCCGAACTTCCGGAAGAGCTGTTCGTTGATCGCCCCTTGACCCTGGTGTCCGTCACGGCCAGCGGCCCCACGGTTTCCCGGATGCCCCCGGGGAGCATCGACATCGACGACGTTACCGCCCTTCCCGCGGAAGCCTCCGCTGCGGCGGAAGGGGAGGTCATCGAAAGTTTTGAAGGTCCCGGCCGGTGGGTGGCCCTGCCCCATTCGGGGGACGAGCCGGACCGGGTCACGGTGTCCCCGGAAGCGGCCCGCAGCGGCGGCGCCGGTCTGCGCTTTGGCTGGATTGACGCTTTGGGGGGCGATTCCCGGGGCATTCTGGCGCCGCCCGGCCCTTATCCCCTGCCGGCCATCGGCGGGCCTGGGTTCCAGCGGGGGCAACTGGTCCGCATCAACATGGGCCGCAGCCTGGTTCCGGTGGGCATCGGCGGCGTCACCGACTACTTTCCCACCATGACCTCAACCAACCGCCGCTTCCTGATTGTTTCGCTGGAAGAATTCAACGGCTACCTGGCCCGCACCACCGGCAACGTGCAGCGTCCTGGCGAGTTCTGGATCGCCCTTGATGACGGTGTGGACCGGCCCGCGGTTATCGCGGCGCTTCGAGACGCCCTGCCCAGATACGCCAAGCTGCAGGACCGGGCCTTGCGGGTGGACAACGCCCGCCGCAACCCCCTGGCCGGCGGCTCCTGGAACGGTCTGACCTTCCTCAGCGTGGCCGCGCTGACCGTGGCCGTGGCGGTGGCCCTGGGAACCCACGCCGTCGTTGGGGTGCGGAATGGCCGCGTGGACTTGACGGTGACCCGCGTGCTGGGGTTTTCACGGGGGCAGCTGCTGTTGTCGCTGGCGCTGGAGCGGCTGGTGGTGACCGTGGTCGGGCTGGTGGCCGGCGGCGTGGTTGGCTACCTGCTGTCGCGCTGGACGCTGGGCTTTCTGGATACCACCGCCACCGGGCGGGACATTATTCCGCCGGTAATTTTCACCCAGCATCCGGGCATTGTCCTGGTGACGGCGGCAAGCCTGGCATTTGCCGCCGCGCTGGCCGTGGCGCTGTCGGCCTGGGCCGCGGGCCGGCTGCGGCCCTCTGATATACTGCGGAACACCGAGTAAATGACCGTGGACCAATGGATTTCGCAAGGATTTTTGCGCCATCTCCCGGAACTGCTGACCGTCGAATCCCGGACCCGCTGACCGCCGAATCCCGGACCCGTCCATACTGAGACTCGCGAAGGACTTGAAGGACTTTCCTTGTCGCTGCTGCACCTGGCATACGTTATAGCCCGCAAACGCCTGACCGCCAACTGGCAGTTGGAGTTGGCGCTGCTGCTGGGCATCCTGCTGGCGGTGGCCCTGCTGTCCAGCAGCGTGGTTTTCTCGGACCTGCTGGCCGAGGCCGCCCTGCGCCGTGCGCTGCAAGAAGCTACGCCGGAGCAGGCCAACATCTGGGTGCGCGTGTTCAACGACCTGGACGACCCGGACGTGCAGGGCCGCGCGTCCCGCTACGAGACCAGCGTCCGGTTCGTCGACGAACGCGTTGCGCCCCGGCTGGAGGGAGTGACGGCCAGCAGCATACGCCTGTTCGAGACTTCCACCTTCTATTTCGCGGGCCATCCCCAATTGGAACTGGACGACCTGCTGCGGCCCCGGGGCAAAATCCAGCACACCACGGCCCTGAACGCCCCCCGGCGCACCGAGTTGGTGGAAGGGGTCTGGCCGGGGGAGTCTCTTTCCTCGGGGGGGAGGCTGAAGGTCGTGGTCGACGAGACCGGCTCCGACCTGTTGCAACTGGGCGTCGGCGACACGCTGGAGGTGCTGCCGGCCACCGGGAAAAAGGCCACGGAATCCATCGGGGTTGAGATAGTGGGGATTTTCCGCCGCATCGACCCGCAGGGGGAGTTCTGGGTTGGCCTGGAAAACGACTTCAGCTACCGGAACGAGCGGTGGACGATTGTGCCGCTGTTCGCCGACGAAACCGCTCTGCTGAAGCGTGTGGGCCGCACGTTTCCGGGAAGCCACACCAACACCACCTGGATTTTCCACCTGGACCGGACGGGCGTGGGCGCTGGGCAGGTTGACCAAATTCAGCGCGGCCTGCGAATTATTCGCGCCGACGTGGCGGCCAACCTGCGGAACGGCGGCGTGTCCATCAAGCTGAACCGGCTCCTGGACCGGTATGCTGAGCAGCTTCTGCTGGCGCGAATCCCGCTGTTTCTCATGGTTTTCCTGGTCACCGGAATACTGGCCTACTATCTGGCGCTGGTGGCCGGCCTGACCGTCCGTTCGCGGGGAGCGGAAATCGCCATGCTCCGCAGCCGTGGGTCCACCACCGGGCAGATTGGACTGCTGGCGCTGGTTGAAGGAATTTTGCTGGCCGTTCCCGCCGTCGCCGTGGGTACGCTGGTTTCCCCGGCGGTGGCCCGCGCTTTGGGCGGGCTGTTCTTCGAAGTTGAGGCCGGCCTGGGGTTCGGCGTTTCGGGCGGGGCCTTCCTGCTGGGGTTGGGGGGAGCGGCGCTGGCGGTTACGGTGCTGACCCTGTCGACGCTGGTGGCGGCCCGCCGGGGAATCGTGGAGTTCCGCCAGGGCGGGGCGCGTCCCGGCACGGCGCCCTTCTTTCACCGATACTACATCGACGTGCTGCTGCTGGCGCTCATCGGGGTGATGTGGTGGCAGACCCAGACCCGGGGTTCGTTCCTGGTGCGGCCCACGGGGGCGCAGGACTTGTCCATTGACTACTCGCTGCTGCTGGGGCCGGCGCTGGGCCTGCTGGCGCTGGGCCTGCTGGTGCTGCGGTTCTTCCCCATTGCGGTGGGGCTGCTGGCCCGGGTCATGGAGCCGTTGGGGCCGGCCTGGCTGGTGCAGGGGCTGCGCCGCGTATCCCGGGACCCGGTGACGCCGGGCAGCCTGGTTATCCTGCTGATGCTGGCGACGGCCCTGGGCGTAATCGGCAGTGCCTTCAGCGCAACCCTCGACCGCAGCCAGCGGGACCGGGCCCTTTACGAAGCCGGCGCCGACCTCTGGCTGCAGCACAATGGGAGCATCGTCCCCAGGGCCGGGTCGGACCTGCCCAGGAACGTAAAATCCCGGCTGGCGGACCGGGGCCTGGCGGTTAATTCAGCCGAGGGACGCCGGGTCAACGCCCGCCCGTTGACCCAGGGATTCAGCACGGTTCGGGCCACCGCGCTGGCCATTGACACCGCAACCTTCGCCGACGTGGGCTGGTTTCGTCCGGACTTTGCCGGAAAGCAAACGTTGGCAGACCTGATGCGCGCCATTGCTCCTGCCGACCCGCGGTTTGCCGATGACGGTCTGCCCCTGCCCGCGGATGCCACCGGCCTGTCAGTATGGGCGCACCCGGACCGTCCCCAGAGCCGGTTGATTCTGGCCGCCCGGCTGAGGGATGCCAGCGGGCGTTATTTCGACGTCGAGCTGGGCGTTCTGGAACAGCGGGGTTGGCAAAAACTGGAAGCCGAGATTGCTCCGCCACGGCTGACGGCGGCCCAAACCCGGCTGGCCCCCACATCCGCCGGCGAACTGGAGCCTCCGTATACTCTGTTGACCCTGCACGTTTCAGGACGCCGCGGCACGGGGGGCGCCGGTTCTATATTCCTGGACAGCCTGTCCGCCCTGACCCCCGGCGGAGAGCGGGGCATCGAGTCCTTCCGCACCGCCGGCGGCGAGGATTCAGGATGGAAGCCGGTGCCGGACCTGGTGCGGCCGGGCTTGCAGAGCGTGGACCTGAGCCGGTCGGTGGTGCGGGACGGCGGCGAGGCATCCACCCGGTTCAGTTGGTCTCCCGGCGGGACCGGCCTGTTGGGAATCCGCTACGGAGCGGATGAGGAGCCAATTCCGGCGGTGGTGAGCATGGGGTTGCTGGAGGCCGCCGAGGCCGAGTTGGGGGATACGCTGTCCATTGGCGCGTCCACCTTTGCGATTCCGGTCCGGGTGGCGGCGGTGTCCGACTTCTTCCCCACGCTGGACCCTCGGGAAACACCCTTCCTGGTGACTGATCTGGCTTGGTTTGTCCATTATGCCAACCGCCACAATCAACGGGTTGTGGGCGGCCCCAACGAGTTGTGGGTCAGCTTTGGCCTGGGAGAGGCGGACGAGGGCGCGGCAGTCCCGCTTGATCCGGACGAAATATCGGAGGATATCTACCGGGTGCTGGACGAGGAAGGGTTGAGGGTGCAGGAGGCGCGGGAGTCCTGGACGCTGGTTGAGGAGCGGGCAAGCCAGCCATTGACCAACGCCAGTTGGGGCGGGCTGCTGGTCCTGATGTTCCTGGCCCTGGTTCTGGCCAGCGCCTCCGGGGTGGTCCTGTTCTCCTACATGGACATCCGGGAGCGGCAGACCGAGTTCGCCCTGCTCCGCACCATCGGTTCATCCCGCAACCAGGTCAACGGGGTGGTGTGGTTCAGCCTGTTCCTGGTGGTCGTCTGCGGCATTGGGCTGGGAACATGGGCCGGCCAGCAAATCGGCGCCAGCATTCTGCCCATCCTGGAAATCGGGGAAGGGGGCAGCCGGATCACGCCGCCGATGGCGCTGCAAACCAACTGGCTCACGCTGGCCGGGGCCTACCTGGTGCTGGCGGCAGTCACGTTGGCGACAGTGTTGTGGCTGGCCTGGTTGACCTCGCGAATGGAAGTTCACCAGGTGCTGCGGGCCGGGGAAGCCACCAAGTAAACCAGTTGCCGGCCGCCAGTCACCAGTCGCCAGTCACCGAGGCGAGTCCGAGCGTGAAGGGAGTTGTCTTCCAGGCGATTGACGGCGGGGCGATAATCAACAGGGTGACAAATCAATAAGAACGTGCTGTATATCAGTCGGCACGGGTGTATCCAAAACAACACGGAGCAAGGGAGAGCAGGTTGGTAAATTCGCAGTATTCCGCCGGAGCCAACGCGGGGCAACCGCCGGACGCCGCCGGCGTCCGGGTTGAGTCCTACATACAGTGCCGGGACTTGTTCAAGATATTCAAGCCGGCCGACCTGGAAGTTGTCGCGCTGCGGGGCCTGGACCTGGACATTGCCCCCGGCGAGTTGATGGCCATTGTCGGCGCCAGTGGCAGCGGCAAGTCCACGCTGCTAAACATCCTGGCCGGGCTGGAAAGCCCTTCGGCCGGGCAGGTGCGGGTCGGCGGCCTGGACCTGCTGGACATCACCCCCCGGGACCTGGTGCGCTACCGGCGCTCCGAGGTTGGGTTCGTCTGGCAGGCCACTGCCCGCAACCTGGTGCCCTACCTGACCGTGGAGGAAAACCTGGAATTGCCCCAGGCGATTGCCGGGGTGGGGCGCAGGGAAAGACGCGCCCGCAGCCTGGAACTTCTGGAGGCGCTGCACATGGAAGACAAGGCCCGGAGGCTGCCCAACCAGCTTTCCGGCGGCGAACAGCAGCGCGCCGCCATCGGCGTCGGGCTGGCCAACCGGCCTCCCCTGCTGCTGGCCGACGAACCCACCGGCGAACTGGATACGCAGATGGCGGTCGAAGTCTTCGATATGCTGGGACAGATGAACCGGGCCTTCGGCGTCACCGTCGTCATCGTCACCCACTACCCCGGCGTCGCCCGGCACGTCGACCGCGTCGTACACATTCGCGACGGCCGCATCAGCTCCGAAAGCTACCTCAAGTCCACCTTCCAGCGCCCCGGCTCCGACCAGACCCATCAGTACGAGAACGAATACCTGGTTATCGACCGGGCCGGACGCCTGCAACTGCCCCAGGAGTGCGTTGCCGACCTGGGCCTGAGCGGCCTGGCGGTGGCCCAAGTGGAAGAGGGCCGAGTAATCATCACCAAGGCCGACCCAGAGCCGCAATCCAGTGGTCAGCCGCCAGTGACCGGCCCCCAGCAGACGGCCGCCGGCGACTCCCCCGCACCGTCCCTGTTCGCCCGTCCGTCCTCATAGTCGTGTCACCCTTCTCCCTCTGGGAGAGCGGCCGGGGGTGAGGGTAGAATCCACACTAAGAAAGGACGTCCATGACCCAGTATCAACCAACAGCACCTCAACAACCTGCCCGTCGGGGAAGCAATATCACCCCTCTCTCCCTGGGAGAGGGGCCGGGGGTGAGGGGGGACGGACCAATTATCGCCACCAGCGCAGTCAGCCGGGTCTTCGGCGCAGGGGAACACGCCGTCACCGCCGTTGACCGGGTAACCGCATCCGTCGTCCCCGGCGAGTTCCTGGCCCTGGTGGGCCGTTCCGGTTCGGGCAAGACCACCCTGCTCAACCTCATGGCCGGCCTCGACCAACCCACCGGAGGGCAGGTGGTTTTTCAGGGACGCGACCTCAGCGGTTTGTCCGAAAAGCAGTTGGTGGAACTGCGGCGGCACGGCATAGGCTTTATTTTCCAGTCCTTCGGGCTGATTCCCCTGCTGTCCGCCTTCGAGAACGTGGAACTTCCGCTGCATATTGGAGGGGTGTCGTGGCGGGAACGGCGCCGGCGGGCCCTGGAAACCCTGGAAATGGTGGGCCTGGGCCCCCGGGCCAAGCACCGCCCCTATGAACTGTCCGGGGGAGAGCAGCAGCGGGTGGCCATCGCCCGGGCCCTGGTCACCGGCCCGGACGTGCTGTTCGCCGACGAACCCACCGGGGAGTTGGATACGGTCACGGCCATATCCATCTCGTCCATTCTGCGCGACATAACCCGGCAGCGGGGCGTGACGGTGATTGTCGCCACCCACGACGTCACGCTGTCCGCCATGTGCGACCGGGTCCTGGAAATGGCCGACGGCAGCCTGAAAGAGGCTTCGCAGGACGGGGACGTTTAGGCCGGTGGGTGTCATGCCGGGCGTTGCTGGAGTCGGCTGCGGGGGGCTTTGGTTCAGGGGGAATTGGCAGGAGCGGGAGGATTCGAACCCCCGACCACTGGTTTTGGAGACCAGCGCTCTGACCAGACTGAGCTACGCTCCTGCGGCGCACATAAAATTTTACCGCAGGCCGGGACTTTTTGCCAGAGGCAATGGCGGATTTACAGGGTGTGTGCAAAGTCCCCATGTCTTCAAAGGGGAATTTCTTTGCGATGCCGATGCCCTGTCCGATTTAACCTGCGACTTTGCACACGCCCTGGGCGGATTTATTTCGTTGCCCGATAGGCCGGGCAACCGCTGAATCATACGTTTATAATTCAAGCAGGCGTCTAAGATACAGACCAGACACAAGCCGGAAAGGAACTTGTCCATGGAAACCTCACGGGAAACCTCGCCGATTCCCCAGCCCGGCCCGATGATGACGCTGCCCGAGGCCGTCAAGCAGGCACTGCGCAAGTACGCGGACTTCAGCAGCCGCGCCACCCGTGCTGAATACTGGTGGTGGGTGCTGGCGACGGTCATTGCCGGGGCAATTCTGGGTACCGTCGACTCATTCATCCTTGTGTTGATTGACCAATCAGGCGCATTCAGTCCACTGAACGGCATATTTTCGCTGGCGACGCTGCTGCCGAGCTTGGCGGTCAGCGCCCGGCGTCTGCACGACATCGGCAAGACGGGCTGGTGGCAGTTGTTGTGGTTTGCAGTGGCCTTCCTCGGCTTGATACCGCTGGTTGTCGGAATTGTCCTTGCTGCGGTGCTCGGCTTCTTCGATGGGGCCGCGCCGGAAGGCACCGGCTGGCTCCTGGTAGGCGGAGGCCTGGTCACGGTGTTCGTCCAACTTGGGGTGCTGCTGTGGGTCATACTTTGGATGTCCCGGCAGGGGCAGACCGGCCCCAACCGTTTCGGCCCCGACCCGCGGAGCGTTGCCGAATCCGAGGCGCCCCCGCCGCCGAGGTGGGAGTAAGCGCGCGCCCGGCGGCCCGCTCCGTCCCGGCCCGGCGGCGTGGTTCCTGCCTGGCTTAATCGGCCGCGCTGCGCCACAAGCGGCAGCCGGCGGCGCCCATGATGATGGGCATTGAAGCGTCAATGACGGCCCAGAATTGCCCGTCGGCTTCATTGGTGGGAGACAGGTTGCTGAACCAGTTCCAGAAAAACAGAAGGAACAGGGCAGCCGCGGCGTAGAAGACCGTGTTGGCCTCCAGGGACAGCTTCAGGTCCGCCGAGCCGTTGGCGTCCACCCGCCGCTTTTCCAGGTAAGCAGTGACTACCGCAATGACCATTCCCACGCCCATGAACCAGTTGTGGATTTCCCACACTGGAAAGGGAGCATCACCGCCCGGGTGGTACAGGGGGGTTATGACGAAATGCACGGCAACCGACGCGGCCACCACCAGCAGGTAGGCCGCCGCCACGCGAATCAGGACAGACATACTCTCCTCCTAACCGTTGCGGCGCCGGTTGTTTCGGGTAGTGGCCGCAACTTGGTGACAAAGCTTATCACGGCCTGCATTGACAGCTCTACGGCCGGCGATGCAAAAGAACGGATCTTTCGAGAATTGAAAGAATCCCGATCGCCCTCACCCCCGACCCTCTCCCGAGGGGCTGACAGGGGTATGTATAGGGTTTCATGTAGGGGCATGGCGGGTGACCTCCAGGTTGGGCTTGGGTTCCGGCCAGGGTTCGGGCAGCAGCCATACCCGGCGCCATAACCGGCCCCGGTGCAGCAAGCGTCTCAGCCAGTCGATGCCGTGCCGGATTACGCTGACGGTCCGTCCCGGCTTCTCCCTGCCGCTGCGGTGCGTGGGCGCCAGCGCCCGGGGCGGCGCTCGCAAGCTGCCGGGGGGCATCTTCCGGTCATAGGCGTCTTCCACCCTGGTCCCATAGGCCAGGGTCAGGAGCGTCGCCACCGACAACACGAACCAATGGCGCGAAATCCGCGCCGGGTCAGTCCTGCGGGTCTTGTGCCATTGCCAACCCAGACTCTTGACCGCCTTGAACCCCAACTCGATCCAGAAGCGGAGGGCGTACCAACTCACCCCAACTTGGTCCGGCGGAAGGTCGGTCAGGATGATCCACGGCTCCTCCTGTTCAACGTACCAGACCGCCAGCAGGGTGCAACGGCGTTTTGCGGCGGCTCCGCCGAAGGCGGTCCCGCTGCCGGTCCAGGCGGTATCCGGACTGGAAACGAAGGCGCGCGCGGGCAGCCGCCGTCCGCCATCGGCGCAGAAAGTGACGTTTCTCGGATACCTCATGTAGGGATGCCAGCCCTGAGCGAGTATCTGTTTCCACAATTTCGGACTGGCCAGGCCCCGGTCGCACATCACAATCACGGTCATTTCCCTGGGGACCGCCGGGGCCAGGGCCTGCAGCAGTTCCACTATTGGGTCCATCCAGGCCCCGCGCTGGTTGGCCCGCAGGATTCGCCAGGCCACGGGAATCGCGCAACCCCGGTAGACCACGCTGATGACGATGGCGGTGGTGTCGTCCCCTTTCAACGTGGGGTCAACCGCCAGCGCCAGCCTATCGGAACGCCACCACGCCAGGACCCACCGGAGCAGCGGCGCGAAGCAGAGACTTACGTCCAGTTCGGTCTTGCAGGGACGGGCCCGGTCGCCGCCGTCGTACAACCACTCTCTGAGATACTGCCGCAGGTTGTTCCAGTTGCCCCGGGTGGAGAGGGCGGACGCGACGGTATTCTGGCAGGCGCTCCCAGCCAGAATGGTCCCGCACACCCACCAGGCCAGGCCGGTCAACTGTGGCTGAGTGAGGTGCGGTAAATGCGTTTCAATGACCTGCTTCATCTGGCAGCATTCCCTTGGAAGGCGCATGGGATACCTCCGGCATCCGGTTTAGTCATTACAACCAAGATGACGGATTCCTGTGCGCTTTCCAAGCTCTCAGACCAATTTCAGTATACATACCCCTGTCAGCTCCCGAGGGGAGAGGGGAGAATCAAAAGACCCTGTGCTCGTCCGGGTTGGCGCTGCCATCCGCCACCGCCATATATGCGGTTGGGTTTAAGCGGTTGGGTTTAATATGGCGGGGGACGAACGGTTTATCGGGCCCTGGAACCCGCGGCTTCGGAACGGGCCATTGTTAGCGGTAGAGGGGTTTGAAGAAGCTGTGCAGGAAGTTTCGGTTGTGGGCCCACGAGTGGGCGCGTTTTACCACGGCGTCGGGTATTTTTTCGCCCCGGCGGTGGGTGATGCGCATGGACTCGTAGTTGCTTAGCTCCGGGGGAGCGTCGGCGGTGAAGATGATTTCGCACTGCTGGGACTCGATGAACAGCTTGAGGTTTTCGTAGCCGGTGACGCGGCGGTTGGGGGTCTGGTAGATGTAGAGATCGGTGCTGCCCATCAGGTCTTCAACGTGGTCGGCGCCGTTGCCGCGTCCGCCGCCTTGCCGCAACTGCCGCCGGTTGTAACCGTAATCGCCCAGGTTTCGGTTTATCATTGCCCGGTCTCCCCAAAGTGTCCCGGCTTAACGAGGGCGGTCCGCTCGTTGGTCACGGGTAGAGCGCCCAGCCGCGTCGGCTGGTCTCGGCCTGGTAGAAGTGGCCGTCGGTGGAGGTTACGAAAATGGTGGTCAGGCCGGGGCCGCCGAAGCAGCAGTTGGTGGGCCGGTTGGCGGCGATGGGGTGGGTCTCGATGACCCGTCCCGCCGGCGAGAAGACGTAGAGCATGGGGCCGGGGCCGCCCAACTCCCACCCGGCGGTGGCGATGATGTTGCCCTCGGCGTCCAGGCACATTCCGTCAATGCCCCGGTGGACAGCGTTGGCGTCGCGGCCGAAGGCGTGGAGCATTCGGTAAGGGCCGAGGCTGCCGTCGCCGTTGATGGGGTAGGCGCGCAGTTCCCGGTCCAAGTCCAGCCGCTCGCTGTTGCTCTCGGCCACGTACAGCGTCTTCTGGTCCGGCGAAACCAAAACGCCGTTGGGCATGGTGGTGTCGAAAGTGACGCGGGTGGTGATATAAGACCCATCGGGTTGCGGGTCGGCGCGCAGGACGGAGCGGTTGTCCAGTTCTTCTACCTCGCTGGGGTCGATGTTGCCGGCGTTCCAGGGATTGGTGAACCAGATGCGGCCCCGGCGGTCAACGGCCAGGTCGTTGGGGGTGTTGAGTTTCTGCCCGTCCACCCGGTCGGCCACGGTGGTGGTGGCGCCGTCGGGGTTAAACCGGACGATAGACCGCCCGCCGGAGCAGCAGCCATACAGCCGTCCCTGCGTGTCGTAGGCCAGCCCGTTGGTGTGGTTGGTCCCTTCCCGGCCGGTGGTCAGCTCGCCCGATGCCGGGTCGTATCTCATAATGCGGCTGGTGGGGATGTGGGTGAAGTTGATGGCTTCGCCGTCCCAGGCCGGTCCTTCGGTAACGCCGCCGTAGGGCTTGGTTATCAACTGGAACTGCCAACTCATTGTAAGCTCCTGATTAACGCAATCGACGCTGAAATGGGGTTTGGGCGATTATAGCAGGGGGAGGTAGGCCGGACAACTTGAGGATGAGGGACGCCCTCACCCCCAGCCCCTCTCCCAGAGGGCGAGGGGAGGATGAGGGTGTTCCGTCCAAGAGCAACTGTTGCCGGTGCGCGTGGGGGACGCCCTCACCCCCGGCCCCTCTCCCAGCGGGAGAGGGGAGAGTGAAAATACTCTGATTAGGAAGGGTGGTTGGGGGTGGTATAATTTCACGGGCGGATGGAATGGGGCAGGGGCATTTTCGTTGGGATTCAGGGAGTCGCAAGCAAAGTGTCCAACATATTCCGAGAGTTCGTAGAAGCGATCGTTCTGGCCCTGGTGGTCTTCGTGGCAATCCAGACCAGCATCCAAAACTTCAAGGTCGAGGGTTCAAGTATGCACCCCACCCTGGAGGGAGGTCAGTACCTGCTGGTGAACAAGCTGGTCTACTTTCAGGTGGACCCGGAGCGGTGGTCGCGCATCGTTCCCTTCTGGAAGGTTGACAATTCCGAGCGGTCGTTTGCCTCGCAGGGGCCGAAACGGGGCGAGGTGGTAGTGTTCCACTATCCCATAGACCCCAGCCGCGATTTCGTCAAGCGGGTTATCGGCCTGCCGGGAGACCGGGTGGAGATTCATGCGGGTACGGTGCTGGTCAACGGTCAAGCGGTGGACGAGCCGTACATAACGGCCCACGGCACCTCCGGGATGGAGCCGCTGGAACTGGGAGATGGGGAATACTTTGTGCTGGGGGACAACCGGCGGGGCAGCAACGATTCCCGCAATTGGGGGCCGGTGCCGGAAGACGACATCCTGGGCAAGGTGTGGATGGTCTACTGGCCCCTGTCCAACTGGGGGATACTCAACTGAGGGTTGAACACAGGGTTTCAACATAAGGACGCGCCGCAGCGTGTCCTTATGTTCACTTGGTCGATGAAGTCCCGGCCCGATGGACTGCCAGACTACTCCGCCGCGGCCTCGACCTCGGGGCCAACCAGAATGTCGCCGCCGTCGATGCGTACTTGGAACACGCGCAGCGGCCGGTCGGCCGGGGGCGTAATGACCGCTCCGGTGGTCACGTTGAACAGAGCGCCGTGCAGCGGGCACACGACTTCTTCCCCGTCAAGGTCTCCCTCGGACAACGAGGCGTAGGAGTGGGTGCAAACGTCATCAATGGCGTGAATCTCGCCGTCGACGTTGCACAGCAACACTTGTTCTTCGCCTACATCGACCGGCTTCATGTCGCCGGGCGAAATTTCACCGACCTCTGCTGCCTTGACAAAATCCCCGTCTGCCATCTGCGCTCCTCCCAGTACCGTTGAGATTACCGTTGTGGTTGTGCTTTCGGGCCGGGCTTTCACCGCCCGACGGCGCTTATTATAGAACAAGGGGTTTATCTGGGAAAGGCCCCGAGAGGCAGTCAGGGATGCTGGCGTCGCCGGAGTTCCGCTTCGAGTTCCCGAACACGGGCTTCGGCCTGCACGCGGCCTTCCCGTTCGTTGGCGGCGCGGGCATCGGCTTCAATGCGCGCTTCCCGTTCGTTGGCGGCGCGAGCATCGGCCTGAATGCGGGCTTCCTGCTCAGCGTCGGCCCGGTCCCGCTCGTCGCTGAACCTGGGTATGTGCCGTCCGGTGGCGGGGTCGTACCAACCCAGCTTCCCGTCTTCCCACCGCAGGTACAGGTCGAGGACCGCGCTGTAACCCTGGTGGGTCCGGTCGTCAATCCGTTCGATGGGGATGGGTTGGTAGGCGCCGTCAACCAGGCGGTCGCCGGCCAGGGGCGCGCCGTGGTGCCGCCCGCCGGAGTCATCAAAGCGCCAGTATTCCGGGATGCCCAGGGCCGCGTATCCGCCCCGCTTCACGGTCACGTCCCGGCGTCCGGTGCTGGGTGAGGCTATTTCCATTACGAAGTCCGGGGGCTTGCCCTGCTCCTCAATGACGTAGCCGTTGCGGTCCTGGCTGGCTGCCGGGTTGACGTTGAAGGCGATGAGCAGGTCCGGGTGGAACAGGCCCTCGCGGCTGGAGGTCGGCGCCCGGCTGATGTAGGAGTCCCCTAGTATGGTGGTTGTGTCTTCGTTACCCAGGTGCAAAGCCAGATAGTGGGAGTTACCCGGAGAGTGCAGAAAGAGATAGTTGTTCATGTCCTCGGGCTCAGGTGGGTCCGGGAGCCGGACGTATCCAGCGGTGTGGGACGCCTGGACGGTGGGTTTGGTGGTCATGTCGGACCTCGTGGGCCGTGTGTTTGGTGACGGGTTCTCCGGCCAGTGGGGCTGTGCGCCCATTATACGGCATCGGGCCAAATAGGGCGCGTAGATGGGGACATTGCTCCCCGTCAACCCTGTACTGTTACGCCGGGAGGTCTTTCGACTCCTCAGGATGAACGGGTGGGTTTATGCGGGTCTTGGTACGGGGCGGTGGCGGCGTTTGTGCCGTGGATGGTAGGATTGGTGGCGTACTCGAAACGGCAGAAATTGCGGACCTGGAATTGACGTGGAACTGAAAACCGTACTGCATTCAACCCATGTGGCGATGGGCGCGCGCATGGTGCCTTTTGGCGGCTGGGATATGCCCGTCCAATACGCGGGAATTCTGGCCGAGGTCAAGGCGGTGCGCACCGCCGCCGGCATTTTCGACGTCTCCCACATGGGGCGTCTGTACATCGAAGGCCCACGGGCCGCCGATTTCCTGGACTGGGCGCTGACCGGCTCGGCGTCCGGCCTGCGGGTGGGACGGGCGCGGTACTGCTTCATCTGCAACCCGGAGGGCGGCGTCATTGACGATACCATCTTCTACCGGCTGACCGAAGAGCGGTTCCTGCTCATTCCCAACGCCGGCAACCGGGATGAAGTCGTCGCCTGGTTCGGGCAGCAGTTGGCCGGGAAATTCCCCGAAGGCGTGACGCTGGACGACCGGACAATGGAGACCGGCCTCATCGCCGTTCAGGGCCCGGGGGCCGAGGCTTTGCTGGATGGCTTGGTGGGGCCCGGGGGCAACAGTTTTTCAAGCCTGCGCTCCTACTCCCACCGGAGACGGTCGGTTGCCGGGATTGGCGTCACTGCGGGCCGCACCGGGTACACCGGCGAGGACGGGTTCGAGATGGTGTCCGACGCTGGGGACACGGAACGCCTGTGGAACGCTCTGGTGGAAGCGGGCGCAACTCCCTGCGGGTTGGGTGCGCGGGACGTGCTGCGGCTGGAAGCGGGGTTGCCCCTGCACGGGCATGAAATCGACCAGACGATTACCCCCATCGAGGCGTGGTTGGAGAGGTTTGTGCGAAAGCCGACGCCTCGCCCTGCCATGCCCGGGGGGTATCCGAGATTGGTTGACTCGGTGCCGGAGGATTTGGATTTCATTGGGCAAAAGGTGTTGCAACAGCAGCGGGTGTTTGGAACAGGGCGGAAACTGGTTGGCTTAAAGCTGCGGGGCCGGAGCGCTCCCCGGGCCGGTTATCCGGTCAGTGTCGAGGGCGAGAACATCGGCAGCATCACCAGCGGCAGCTACTCGCCTACCCTTGACATCAGCATTGCAATGGGCTACGTTTTGGGGCGTTACGCCGCCGAGGGGCAGGTGGTGGACGTCGACATTCGAGGGCGCACTGCCACCGCCGAGATTGTGTCTTTGCCCTTCTATTCCAGAGCCCTTAGCACGTGACCGGGGGTCTCATTAACCGGAGTTGGTCAACAGGAGTTTTTGGCGAATTGAATCCCGACGATCGCAGGTACACTAAGGAACACGAGTGGATTCAGGTGGAGGACGCCGCCACGGGAAGGGCGCTGGTGGGAATCACCGAGTACGCCCAGGACCAGTTGGGCGACGTGGTCTACTTCGACCTGCCCCAGCCCGGCGACACCGTCGGCGCCCTGCAGAAGATGGGGGAAGTGGAGTCGGTGAAGGCGGTGTCGGACCTGTACAGCCCGGTGAGCGGAGAGGTCATCGAGGTCAACGCCAGCCTGGCCGACCAGCCCGAGTTGGTCAACGAAGACCCCTTCAACCAGGGCTGGATTCTGCGCATCACTATGAGCGAACCCGGGGAGTTGGACGGCCTGATGTCCGCCGCAGAGTACGAGTCCTACATCGGCGGCTTGTAGCCCTGCGCCTTCCGCAATCCCGTCCGGCAGACCTGGGCGGGCATTCCATCCCCCCACTTTAAGCCGGATATGCTGCCAAGGAGACCGAACCGCATGACCTCCAACGGTCATTTCCAGTCCCACTACATCCCCAACACCGAGCGCGAACAGGCCGAGATGTTAGCCACCCTCGGCCTGAATTCTGTGGACGACCTTTTCCGGGACATCCCGGCGGAGTTTCGCAACCCTCCTCTGGACCTGCCGGCGCCGCTGTCGGAGTTGGAAGTCCAGCGGGAGCTTTCGGCGCTGGCGTCCCGCAACCGGCCGATGAGCAGCGGGCCGTCCTTTCTGGGGGCCGGGTCGTACCACCACTTCATCCCGTCCGTCGTCAAAGCGATAATGACGCGGGGGGAGTTTCTGACGGCCTACACGCCCTACCAGCCCGAAGTCAGCCAAGGAACGCTGCAAGTCATCTACGAGTTCCAGACCCTCATCGCCAACCTGTACGGCATGGAAGTTGCCAACGCCGGAATGTACGACGGCGCCACCAGCCTGGCCGAAGGCGTCCTGATGGCCTGCCGGGTGACCCGGCGGCAGAAGGTGGCGGCGCTGGATACGGTGTCGCCGGCCTATCTTCAGGTAATACGGACGTACTGCCAGGCCCAGGGCATCGAAATCCGCACCGCCCGGCACTGGGAGCCGGGGGTTGACGGGGAAACCGCCTGCCTGGTGGTGCAGTATCCCAACTTCTACGGCGGCATTGAAGACATGGCGCCGCTGTCCCAAAGCGCCCACGGCCAGGGCGCGCTGTTGGTGGTGTCGGCGGACCCGCTGGCGATGGGGATGCTCAATCCGCCGGGCAGCTGCGACGCCGACATCGTGACTGGCGAAGGCCAGCCGCTGGGCATTCCCAGCAGCTACGGCGGCCCCTACCTGGGCCTGTTCACCGCCAAGCAGCAGTACATCCGGCAGATGCCCAGCCGCCTGGTGGGCGAGACGGTGGACAGCCAGGGGCGCACCGGGTACGTGCTGACCCTCCAGACCCGGGAGCAGCACATCCGGCGGGAGCGGGCCACCAGCAACATCTGCACCAACGAGGCCCTGTACGCGCTGGCGGCGACGATCTATCTGGCGGCCACCGGCAAGCAGGGACTGAGGCAAGTGGCCGAGCTTTGCTACCAGAAGGCCCACTACGCGGCGTCCCGGATTGAGGAACTGCCGGGGTACTCGCTGCCCTTCAAGCGGGGGCCGTTCTTCCAGGAGTTCGTCGTGCAGTGTCCGGCGGCGCCGGGGGAAATCAACCGCCGCCTGCTGGAGCGGAACATCCTGGGCGGCCTGGACATCAGCGTCCCACCTTACAGCGGCCCTCTGCCGGAACAGGTGGACAAGGGGATGCTGCTGTGCGTGACGGAGATGAACTCGAAAGACGATATTGACGCGCTGGTAGCGGGTTTGGGGGAGTTTAGCGCATGAACAAGGGCGGGAATCGCAACACCGACCAACTGTTGATGGAGCGGAGCGTGCCGGGGCGCGTTGGCGCGGTCATTCCGGCGTCGGACGTGCCGCCGCAGCCGCTGCCCGACGCGGCGCTGCTGCGGGAAAGCCTGGACCTGCCGGAGGTCTCGGAGCCGGAGGTGGTGCAGTATTTCACCAACCTGAGCCAGCTTAATTTTTCCATCGACACCCAGTTCTACCCGCTGGGAAGCTGCACGATGAAGTACAACCCCAAGGTCAACGACGAAGTGGCCTTCATGCCAGGGTTCGCCAACATCCACCCGCTGCAACCCGAAGCGGCGTCGCAAGGGGCCTTGGAACTGCTCTACCGCCTGCAAGGGTTTCTGGCCGAGGTTACCGGCATGGACGGGGTGAGCCTGGCGACGCTGGCCGGGGCGCACGGCGAACTGGCCGGGGTCTTGATGATGCGGGCCTACCACCACGCCCGGGGCGACACGCAGCGCACCAAGATAGCCATTCCCGACAGCGCCCACGGCACCAACCCGGCGTCGGCGGCGATGGCCGGGTTTGACGTGGTGACGCTTCCGTCGGACGCGCAGGGGAACACCGACCTGAACGCCCTCCACGAACTGGCCGGCCCGGACCTGGCCGGCGCGATGATTACCCTGCCCAGCACCCTGGGGCTGTTCGACCCGCATATTGTCGAGGTCTGCCGTGTGGTCCACGAGGCCGGCGGGCTGGTCTACGGCGACGGCGCCAACATGAACGCCCTGCTGGGACGGGCCAAGCTGGGACACCTGGGCTTCGACGTGGCCCACCTGAACCTGCACAAGACCTTCAGCACCCCCCACGGCGGCGGCGGCCCCGGAGCCGGGCCGGTCTGTTGCAGCGCAGCGCTGGCGCCCTACCTGGCGGCGCCCATCGTTGCCAAGTCCGACGGCGGGGGTTTCCGGCTGGTTAACCCGGAGCAGACCATCGGGAAGATTAGCGCCTTTCACGGCAACTTCGGAGTGCTGGCCCGGGCCTACACCTACATCGTCACGCTGGGGGCCGCCGGGCTGCGGTCCATCAGCGGCAATGCCGTGCTCAACGCCAACTACATCCTGGAGTCGTTGAAGGACATCTACAATCTGCCCTACGACCGCCGCTGTATGCACGAGGTGGTGTTCTCGGCAGACTGGCAGAAGGAGCGCGGCGTCAGCGGGCTGGATGTGGCCAAGCGGCTACTGGACTACGGGTTCCACGCTCCCACCATGTACTTCCCGCTCATCGTCCACGAGGCGTTGATGATCGAACCCACCGAGTCGGAAACGATGTCCACGCTGGACGCCTTCATCGAGACGATGCGGGAAATCGATCGGGAAGCCACGGACGACCCGGACCTGGTGCGCCACGCTCCGCACACGACGCCGGTGTCCCGCCTGGACGAGGCCCGCGCCGCCCGTCAGCCCAACCTGCGCTGGCGTCGGGCGGAGTAGGAGCGGCCGGCAGAACCGGATGGGGTGATTTATGAAGATAACGTTGACGGCCGTTTTTCAGAAAGTTCCACAAGGTTACATCGGGTTCGTCGGGAACTGCCCGGGGCCAACACTCAGGGCGCCACGCTGGAGGAGGCCCGGTCGAACCTGGAAGAAGCCATCGTCCTGGTGCTGGAAGCCAATCGGACGCTGGCCAAGGAGCGCATCGAGGGAAACGACGTTATCCGAGAACCGCTGGTAATGTCCACTGAACCTGCTGCCTCATTCTGGTCTGCGCCGCCATACATTCCAGTATCGTCCGGCGCCGGCTAAGGGCTTGTGCAGAACTCGCATATTACGTCTTTCCCGCGAAAGCGGGAATCCAGCAGCGCTATTGGCCAGTGACGTTCCAATCCGGCAACATCCCTGGATTCCTGCCTTCGCAGGAAAGACGGTGACTTGTCCGATGAACCCAGCAGCTTATAACGATGGTTAGGGTAGAAAACCGCCGGTTGTTCCTGGGGCTGCTACTCTTTTTGGTGGCTGCGGCTTGGGTGGGGCTATGGCTCTGGGGGCGGTCTCCCTACGGGCGGTTTCTCGACCACAGCCAACTGCCGGCGCTTACCGGGCCGGACCTGGGGTTGCTGGTGTTCTTCGTCGTCGGCTGGACGCTGATGGTCTTTGCCATGATGCTGCCCACTAGCCTACCCCTAATTGCCCTGTTTTACGCCATGACGCGGGACCGCTCCGACGGGCGGCTGCTGACCGGCCTGCTGATTGCCGGATACATCGGCGTCTGGGCCTGGTTTGGCCTGGCGGCCCACCTGGGAGACCTGTTGCTGCACTGGCTGGCCGACCGGAACGCCTGGCTCGACGGCAATTCCTGGGCGTTGGGCGCGAGTATCCTGGCCGTCGCCGGGGCTTATCAATTCAGCAAGTTGAAGTATCACTGCCTGGACCAATGCCGGTCGCCGTGGAGCTTCATCATGCGCCGGTGGACAGGCTCCGGTTACAAGGTGCAGGCGCTGCGGCTGGGCCTGCACCACGGGGTTTACTGCGCGGGCTGCTGCTGGCCGCTGATGCTGCTCATGTTCGTGGTGGGCGCGGGCAGTATCGGCTGGATGCTGGCGCTGGGGGCGGTGATGGCCGCCGAGAAGAACCTGCCCTGGGGAAGACGGATGAGCCGTCCGCTGGGGGTGGTGTTGATTGCCGGGGCGGTTGCGCTGGCGGTTGGCGCTCACCTGAATGGCGTCTGAACTAAGGCCAAAGTGGGACCTGCATAATTCCGCATACGAATCTATCCGTATTTCATCCTGTTCCCGGTTCATGAGGGAAGCCATGTCCACCAACCACGAACTTCTAAAACGCATCACCGCCCGGCCGGACGTATTTGGCGGGAAGCCGCTCATCCGGGATATGCGGGTATCGGTGGAACTCGTACTGAGTCTGCTTACCCAGGGGGTTGCGCCGGAAGGCATTCTGGACGATTACCCTGGCCTGGAATTGGACGACATTCGCGCCTGCACGGCCTACGCCCACGCGGTCATTGCCGGGGACACGCTGGCCTCGGTTTCGGTTTCCGAACCATGAGGTTTCTGGTGGACCGATGCGCCGGACGCCGCCTGGCCGAATGGCTGCGCAGCGAGGGCCATGATGTGCTCGAATCTTGGACGCTCGGCGCGGATCCCGGGGACCGGGCCTTGCTGGAACTTGCAGAATCGGCGAACCGAGTCCTGATTACAATAGACACTGACTTTGGGGAACTCATTTACCTGCACGACATCCCGCACACCGGGTTGGTACGCTTGCCCGACGTTCCGGCGGAGCAACGAATCGTACTGGTTGCCGCAGTAATCGGACGTCACCGCCAAGCGCTGGATGACCGTGCCATAATTACAATACGGGGCGGACGAATCCGGATATCGCACCCACCGAAAACCTGAACGAAAAGCAAGAAGTCTTGAACATGGATACTGGGTGCCAAGCGGAAACATCCCGCAGGGAGGGCCGGAAGGGCCGTTCCTGCAGGTCGATATCATAGCGCCGCCGGACAACCTGTCCGGCGGTACTGCAATAACCGCCACCGGAGGGAAGTAAATTGTCTTACCAACTGGAAGGAAGCATTTTGGAAGTGTGCAGCTGCAAGGTGCTGTGTCCCTGCTGGATTGGAGAGGACCCGGACCAGGGCGCCTGTGACTCGGTGCTGGCCTACCACTTCGACCGTGGGGAAGTCGAAGGCGTGGACGTATCCGGCCTGACCTTGGGGCTGATTGCCCACATTCCCGGCAACGTCCTGAAGGGTGGCTTCCGCGTGGTGGTGGTGATGGACGACCGGGCGACGCCGGAGCAGGAAGCGGCGGTGCTGAAAGCGTGGCGGGGAGATCTGGGCGGGCCGCTCAAGGATATGTCCCGGCTCATTGGCGAGGTGGTGGCGGTAGACCGGGCGCCCATTGAGTTTGCCGTGGAGAAGGGGAAGGGAACCCTGCGCATCGGGCAGTCGGTGTACGCCGACGTGGAACCCTACCGGGGCCCCAGCGGAGAGGTCACGACCCTGAACGAAAGCATCTATTCGACCATCCCCGGAAGCCCGGCCTACGTCGCCAAGGCCACCCGCTGGCGCGCCCAGAACGCCCACCTGGGCTGGGACATAGACCTGCGGGACCACAACGCCATTCAAGGCTCGTTCAAGTTCGAGGGGTGACTGGGGCGCCAAGCCTGTCCCCATAACGGCGCAGCGGATTTCATCTGTGATGTACGCTTGACGTCCATTGTCAACAGCAAGTAATCTAAGTTCGGATATGATTCTTGGATTTAGGGACGGGCAGACCGAATCGTTTGCCTATGGAGAATTCGTACCAGCCTTCCAAAGTTTTGAAGCACAGGCGGAGCGGCGTCTGTCTATTCTGAACGCCGCGTCGTCGTTGGCGACCTTGAGAGGGTTACGCAGCAATCGTTTGGAAGTCCTTGGAGGGACAAGGTCGGGGCAATACTCTATACGGATAAACCGGCAATGGCGTATCTGTTTCAGTTGGTCTGATGAAGAGATTGGGCCATCCGGCGTCGAGATTGTGGACTATCACTAGCAATCAGGAAGCGTGAAATATGTTTATGCGAGCCGTTCATCCCGGCGTGATTCTGAGAGAGGAACTGTCCGAGTTGGGTGTGACCCCGACGACGTTGGCGTTCCAGATCGACTTGCCGCCCAACCGCATCGGCCAAATCATCGCCGGGAAGCGTTCTATAACCGGCGACACCGCCCTGCGGTTGGGGCGCTGGTTTGGGATAGAGCCTCAATTTTGGATGAATCTTCAGACCCAATTTGACCTGGCTGCTGCTGACCGGCAAGTGGGGGAGACTATCCGTGCCCTGCCGTCCGCTGCTAGTGGTGAGTGATTGTGGATCCCATTGAGTAATGGCGTCGCTTGGAGAGCATGGCGAAGCCGGACCTGAAAGATTTGCTGTTGGCGCCCGAGGCGCGCACGGAGACGCTGACACCGGCGAGACGAGAACTCCGCCTGCGCGGCCCGGTGCAGTTCGAGTAAACCGTTGTATTTGCTTGACACCAACGTCGTTTCTGAATTGCTCCGCCCCAATCCCCATCGGGCGGTTCTGAATCGGGAAGCCCTTTGCGATGTACCCCACTCATCGTCTTTCCTGCGCAGGCAGGAATCCACGACGTATTAGCAAGGCAATGCTCGCTCTTCGTTGCGGTTTCTGTAGTCCTGCCGCCTGTGCAGAGCCTGCCCCCGTGAAGACGGGGGGAAGACAGGCCCCTGTCCGATGAAACTCGCGGCTTTGCCCACGCCCCGACTGCTGACACTTCCCCATTGACACCGCCGACGCTCCCTGTTTAACGTTAATACCAGCCGGTAAACACCCCTCTCCCTCGGTGCGACGGGTCAGGGGTGAGAGTCTGCCCCTGCGAAGAAGCGGGCGTCACTCCTGCGGCAAAAGGCGACAAAACCTGGACAAAACACGACATTTACACGACAAAACCGGAAATTTACACGACAAAAGGCGACAAAAATCCAGTCCATCCACGCTCAAATGTCGCCTTTTGTCGTGTTTTCCAGCGTTTCTGCTTTTCAGAGCGTCAAATCCGGGCTTTGGGATGGCTCGTCCGGCTCCGGTCTGGTTGGGGCCACTGGTACTCCCTTCCGGCATTCCTATTCAAATGCAATAGCCTTGGCCTGCAAATGGTTGATGCTGGGTTTGGGCAGGGAAATCCAGTATAATGCTGGATAATTGGTTTTGCGCTGCCCCCGGGAAGGGGAAATTTATGCTGAGAGGCGGTTATTGCTATGGGGAAAGACTATAGTATCTGCGTGGGAGCCGTGGGTTTCGGCGGCGGGGTTTGGCACAGCCCGGACGCCGGTGAAAGCTGGAGCCGGATCAGAGACCCATTTCCCTTGGGAACCCAGGTGAGGAGCCTGGTCGTCTATCCCGATAACCCCAACCGCATTCTCGCCGGGTCCGACCACGGCGTCTACCGGAGTGAAGACAGGGGGGCCACCTGGGAAAAGCTGTGGTCTCCCATGGATGGAATGCCAATCTGGTCGATGGCCATTGACCCGGAAGACACCCAGACCATATTCGTCGGAATCAAACCCGCAGCCCTTTTCCGCTCCCGGGATGGCGGCAATAGCTGGACCAAGCTGTCCGTGCAAATGGCCCAGGAATGCCATATCGGCCCCCCGATGGTGACCATGCTGATGGTTGACCCGCACGACCACCGCACCGTTTGGGCCGGGGTCGAGGTGGACGGCGTGTACCGCAGCCTGGATGGCGGGGATACTTGGACCCACGTCGAAGGCGGCGTACACCCTGACATTCACGGCATGGCCATCAGCCCGGTGGAGCCGAACAAAGTGCTGGCCAGCACCCCCCGCGAAATTTTCGCAACCACCGACATGGGCGAAAGCTGGCAGTCCGTGGTCACAACCGACCGGTTTTCCCTGCCTTACAGCCGGGGCATTGCCATTAAAGCGGACGACCCCACCGTAATCTTCGCCGCCACCGGCGACACGGCCATCGGCAGCACCGGAGCCATCCAACGTTCCCGGGACGCCGGCCAGACCTGGGAGACGCGGCCCCTGCCGGTGGAGCCAAATTCCAACATCTGGTCGATTGCGACTCACCCTGCCGACCCGGATTTCGTTCTCGCCTCCAGCCTCTTGGGTGAGGTTTACTCCAGCGACGATGCCGGTGAATCCTGGCGGAAGCTGAAGCGGGAGTTCAGCGAGGTGGGAGCCATGGTGTGGGTCCCCAATTAGGCGCTAATCGAGCGCTCGCGGGGGATTCGGATAAAGCAACGGGGGGGTGCCACGGCGTCCCCCGGTTTGTGACGGCTCTTAGCCTTGTTCTTAGCCCCTATCCGGTGCGCGCCTTGAACCTGCGGCGGTTGTCGAACAGGGCCGGTTCGACGCAGGCGGAAGATGAGGACAGGGCGCCTTCGATTATCTGCAAGACCGCCATCGCCGCCGGGTCGTCCAGCAGATTGTCCCGCTGGTCCTGGGTGCCGGTCATGGCCCAATGGCCGGGGTTGGACGAGTTCTGCTCGTCCACAATCCGGGCCGCCTCTCTGACGGCGGCCTCGATCTCTTCCTGCGTGATTACATTGTGGAGCTTCCAGTTGGCGATGAGGGCGCTGTCGATTCTTTCGGTGGCCCGGTCCTTCATCTCCTCGATTTGGTCGAAGCTGAGCACCCCGCTGCAACCGATTCCCCGGTGGACCCAGGGCGCCACGTAAGCCATCATGCTGTGGACGTAGCGTAATAGGAAATTGTGCCTGGCCCCGGATGAGTCGAGCTTGGCCCGGTCCAGCAGCGGAAACGTGAGCAGCGCCTGCCGGGATACGTCGCGGGGGGGCGAGTCTTCCATGCTCCGCTGCACCTGGTCAACGTCAATCATGTGGTAGTGCATGGCGTGAATGTCGCTGGGATACGGCGCCGGAACCCAGGCGGTGTTGCCGCCGCTGCGGGGATGGTCAATCTTACGCTCCAGCATTTCGGCCATCGCCCGGTTTCGGACCTGCATCCTCTTGCCGATTTTGCCGTGTTTATGGACGCCGGCCTGAATCCCCACGTCCACGTTGTGCAGTTCGTAGCTGGTGTTGTAGGTCTTCTGGGTCAGGTCATCCCGCAGGTCAACCGGCCCCGCCTGCATCTGCACCCGGATTTGCGAACCCGTCCGGTCCAGGAACCCGGTGTTGATGAAGAAAGTGCGGCTTTGGGCGGCTCGGAGCGACTCGGCAAGCTGAAGCGTCATGCCAAGTTCTTCATTCATAATCCCGATGAGAATAACGCCGGCGGGCAGGCCCAACTCGGCCTCCACCGCCTCGAAAAACCGCACCTGTTCGGCCACCTCTTCCCGGGTCTGGAGCTTGGGCGTCACCTGGTAAATGCAGCCCAGGCCGCTGTTGGGGCCGCGCACCGGCATTGGACCGGCTTCCTGTCCGTCGGGCCGAGGCTCTCCGTTGGAGCCGTTGTCGTGCAGGGACGCGATTAACGTGGTCAGGAACACGCCGAGAATCCTCTCCGGTATCTCCTGACCGTCCAGTTGGGCCATATCAGTGTACATATGCAGCGAGACGTTTCTGACCGACATCAGGCTGGTGGCTTTGAAGGTCTTGGGGTTGCCGAGAGGGTCCAGGCAAGTCTTGTCCGAATTGATTGTCCTCAGATTTCCACGGGAGCCGATGGCGTTGAGGTCCCCCTTGGCCAGTCCCAGGTAATTGCGGAGGCCCACGACCATATCTTCGGCGTCGACGATCGCGACCGAGTCCTCAAAGTCCACGATATTGGTAACGGCCGACTCGACAATCAAGTCTTTGAACTGGCCGTTGTCCGGGTTTACCCGTCCGCCTTCATACAGCAGGAACTCGATTTTCAGCCCGTTATTCTCCAGCAGAAACCCGGTCAGTTGACGGTTCTCGTCCCAGTTGAAGCCGGCGAATTTCACCGGGTCCCGCAAGCCGGCCTCTTCACCGGCAGCGCTCATGCCCCGCAGCTCGTATCTTCCCCCGGCGTTGGGCACAACCTGGAAGGAGACGAAATCGCCGATAGCTGCGCCGCCCTCCCATTGGGCGGCGTGATGGTCCAAAAACCGATTGGTCTCCTCAACGGTCAATCGGAGGCGCGCGGGCTGTTGGGTTTCCCGGTCTATCTCCGGGTGGATGTCGCTGAGGTAATAGGCGTCGTACAAGCTGCCCCAACGGGCGTTGGCGCCGGCCACCGCCATGCTGGCGTTGGTCACCGGCGTAACCAACTCGGGCCCGTTCTGGTCCATTTCCGGGTCCAGTTGGGGAGTGGTCATGGTGAAGCCCGTGTCCTGTTGGGCTTCCAGGCAGCCAATCTCCACGAGGAACCGCTCCAGGTCCAGGGCGTCGGCCCCGGCGGATTCTTCGGAGGGGCGCCACCCGCCGGCCCGCTTCGCTATGAAATAGTCGTCAATCTTCCGCTGCGCGTCATCGCGTTTGGTCAACAGCTCCCGGTTCCGGGGGCCGAACTCCTCAACCAGGCGGCCCAACGCGCGGAACGCCTCTTCCGGTGTCCATTTCGAGCCGGGCAAGGCTTCGTCCCGCATGAAATCGAACAGGACATCCGCAACCTGAAACGTTGTCCCGGAATCCAACGTAATCACAGCCATGCAACCGCTCCGGCAGGCTCCAGGAAACCGTCTCAGAACGGGGTCCGCCAAGCTCCTCCCGGAACCGTCGGCAGGGAAGTCCTTCACGGCCCGACACGACGAGCCGACTTGTGAGACAGTTTCTAAACCTGCAATCTCGTTAGCTTGGGCGCCAAGGAGAATCGCAAAACAAAGCTGGAACACCGTCGGAGAGCATTCAGGGCAACCCGGTTGTATCGGGTTGCAAGAAACGATTCCCAACATGGAGAATCGCCGATGAATCCTCGCGCCCAACGCCCCAACAATAACATAGGGAGCGGCCCGCTGTGTAGTTCCTGGGGAAGGCGGTATTCCCGGCGTATGTTGGCGTTGCCGCTATTGGCAAGGACGCTGTGGGCTCGTGGCTGCCTGATTTCATCTTCTCGCTTCCTCCGAGTCCTAAAAGTTGCCTCGCAACGGGAAAGTCGGTTCGGATGTGCCTAACAACAGCTATGCACGATGTCCAGGGTCTTTCAGTTTTCCCTTGCCGCCCGTAAGTCCGTTCATGGTGAGCTTGTCGAACCATGAGCGGACAGCCCTTCGACAAGCTCAGGGTGAACGGTGATATCGGCGCTGCGGCGAAAACCGAAAGACGCTGGCACGATGTCGGATTGTCTTGACGCCACCAACACGATTTGTTAAGTTATGTCGGCTACTTCAAAACATAGATACATGGATCAGGAGAGGGTTGGATGTCCATGAGTTGGGTTGGTAAGCAGACTGGCTTCGTGGCCCTGGCGCTGTTGATGGCAGCAATGCTATTGATCGCGGGATGTGCCGGAGCCGTGGGACCGATGGGGGAGCAGGGCGCTCTGGGACCGGCGGGGACGAAGGGAGAAGCGGGGCCTGAGGGACCGTTGGGCCCATCAGGGTCGGCAGGGACCGCGGGGCCTCAAGGGGAGGTCGGGGTAGCCGGCCCTCAAGGAGCGGCTGGGCCCCAAGGCGTAGCGGGCTCAAAAGGTGACCCAGGTCAACCGGGCGGTCCTCCGGGACCGGAGGGACCTAAAGGCGACCGAGGGGAACCGGGTGCTCGTGGACCCGGTGGTCCTACCGGAGCTACCGGAGCTGTCGGTCCCGAAGGACCTGCCGGATCCCCAGGCGACCCGGGCGGACCTCCTGGACCACATGGGCCCCAAGGACCGGTCGGACCGCAGGGACCCGTCGGAGAACGCGGCACACAAGGCGACACCGGCCCCCAAGGCCCTGAAGGACCCGCGGGACCACAAGGCCCTGAAGGGCCACAGGGGCCGCAGGGTCAATCCGGCGGCCGTGGCGAACAAGGCTCCCAGGGACTCATTGGACCTCCGGGTCCCCAGGGTCCCCAAGGAGATCAGGGTCAACCCGGCGGCCGTGGCGAGCAAGGCCCCGAGGGACTCATTGGACCTCCGGGTCCCCAGGGTCCCGAAGGAGCTCAGGGTCAACCCGGCGACCGTGGCGAGCAAGGCCCCCAAGGACTCACTGGATCTCAAGGCCCCCAGGGTCCCCAAGGGGATCAGGGCCGGACCGGAGCGCGAGGATTTGTGGGCCCGCAGGGTGAAGCGGGACCTCATGGCCCACAAGGGGCCCGAGGGCCTGCCGGCATCAGCGAGGCGAGAGTCCTGGTCGTAACAAGCCTACCCAGCAGCGAGGACAAGGAACTGACAGCCCGTTGTGCCGATGGAAAGGTGGCGGTAGGCGGCGGAGCGCGTATCCTGGGCGCCACATCCAACGCTAACACCGCCGCCAGTATACCCGCGGGCGTTGCTATTGTGGGTGTGTTCCCGGCAGCGCTCACCGGAGAGCCAACCGGCGAGTGGATTGCCATAGCCAAGGAGATTGTCCCCGTGGCCGCGAGTTGGCGATTGAGCGTCAACGTCGTGTGCGCGAGGGCTGCCGACTAGAGGACTTGAGACGGGAATTGTCGGTTGCGCTTTCCGGCAATGCCGGGAGCGCAGTTCCGAGGGTGACGCAATAACATAGGCCCGGGCTACGCTCTATGCCAGGCAATGGGACGCCGGTTTTAGCCGGCGTCTCTTTATTTTGGAGGTTCTCCGATGCTGGCAAGTCCGTACCGGGTCCGCCTGAACCGGGCAGGGATATTCTAGCGTGGAATCGTGAGACAATACCGTTACTCCAATCATGCCTCAGTCCCCGAGCTTGGGGCATGGATGTGGGTTTCCTGCCGGAATGGGAACTTCGTATCCGAATCCGTAAACTTGGCGGCCAAGCGTGATGACTCCCGAAGGACAGGCACGGCTGAACATTGACCGGATGCTGGAGCAGGCCGGTTGGGTTGTCCAGGACCGGGGCGCCGTGAACCTGTACGCCGGCGTCGGGGTGGCGGCGCGGGAGTTTGTCCTGAAGGCCCCGCACGGCACGGCGGACTACCTGCTCTTTGTCAACCAGGCGGCGGCGGGGGTGGTCGAGGCCAAGCCCGCGGGCCACACCCTGACCGGCGTGGAGGCCCAGTCGGGGAAGTACAGCGCCGGTTTGCCTGATGCGCTGCCCGCCTGCCAGCGTCCCCTGCCCTTCCTGTACGAGAGCACCGGAGCGGAGACCCAGTTCACCAATCTGCTGGAACCGGAACCCCGCAGCCGCCCGGTCTTCCACTTTCACCGGCCCGAGACTTTGGCCGAGTGGAGCGGCGCAACATCCCAAGCTCCGGCGGAGCTGGGGCGGGTGGCCGGCGGCGGCGAAAGCTACGTCCTGCCGTACAACCTGCGGCAGCGGCTGACGACCATGCCGCCCCTGGATGCGTCGGGCCTTTGGACGGTGCAGGCGCGGGCCATCGGCAACCTGGAAGAGTCGCTGGCCGCCGGGCGGCCCCGGGCGCTGGTGCAGATGGCCACCGGCAGCGGCAAGACCTTCATGGCCTGCAACCTGGTCTACCGGCTGATCAAGTACGCCGGGGCGCGGCGGGCGCTGTTCCTGGTGGACCGCAGCAACCTGGGCCGCCAGACCCTGCGGGAGTTCCAGGGCTTCACCACGCCCGACGACGGACGCAAGTTTACCGAGCTATACAACGTCCAACTGCTGCAATCCAGGCGCATCGACCCGGTGAGCCGGGTCTGCATCGGGACCATCCAGCGGGTCTACTCCATGCTGCGGGGCGAGGACCTGGACCCGGAGCATGAGGAGATTTCCGGGTTTGACCGGGACGCGTTCCGGCGCGACCCGGCCCCGGTGGAGTACAACCCGGACATTCCCATCGAGGAGTTCGACTTCATCATCACCGACGAGTGCCACCGCTCCATCTACAACCTTTGGCGGCAGGTCCTGGAATACTTCGACGGGTTCATCATCGGGCTGACCGCCACGCCGTCGGCCCAGACCTTCGGCTTCTTTCGGCAGAACCTGGTCATGGAGTACAACCACGCGCAGGCGGTGGCCGACGGGGTCAACGTGGACTTCGACACCTACCGCATCCGCACCGAGATTACGGAGCAGGGGGCGACGCTGGAAGCCGGCTACTACGCCGACCGGCGGGACCGCAGGACCCGGCGTATGCGCTGGGAGCAACTGGAGGACGACCTTTCATATACGCCCAACCAACTCGACCGGGACGTGGTGGCCGAGGACCAGATTCGCACCGTCATCCGCACCTTCCGGGACGCCCTTTTTACCAAGATTTTCCCCGGCCGCACCGAGGTCCCCAAGACCATCATCTTTGCCAAGGACGACAGCCATGCCGAGGACATCGTGCGCGCGGTGCGGGAGGAGTTCGGCAAGGGCAACGACTTCTGCCAGAAGATTACCTACAAGACCACCGGCGCCGGCCCGGAAGCCCTGATCAACGCCTTCCGCACCGCCTACAACCCCCGCATCGTCGTGACCGTGGACATGATTGCCACCGGCACCGACATCAAGCCGGTGGAGGTGGTCTTCTTCATGCGCAACGTGCGCAGCCTGAGCAGATGAAGGGCCGCGGCGTCCGGATGACCACCCCCACCGAGTTCAACAACGTGACGCCGGACGCCGACAACAAGGACCGTTTCGTCATCGTCGACGCGGTGGGCGTCACCGAGGGCGGGCAGTCCGATTCCTACTCGCTGGACCGGAAACCGGCGGTATCCTTCGAGAAGCTGCTGGACCTGGTGGCCACGAGCAGCCGCAACCCGGACCCGGATGCGCTGTCGTCGCTGGCCAGCCGGCTGTCCCGGTTGGACCGGCACCTGTCGCCGCAGGAACGGCGGAGCGTCGAAGAGCAGGCCCACGGAACGCCGCTCCACGATTTGATTTCCGGCCTGGTCAATGCCGACGACCCGGACGCGGCCCTGGAAGCGGCGCAGCGGGCCACCGGAAAGGACGGCCCGCCGGATGCGGCGGTGGCCGAGGCGCAGCGGCAACTGCTGGAAGACGCAGCCCGTCCCTTCGCCGCCAACCCGGACCTGCGGCAAGTGCTGGTGAACCTGCACAAGTCCTACGAGCAGATTATTGACGTGGTGAACGCCGACCGGCTGATTGAGGCCGGTTTTACCGACGACCAGGCCCGGGCCACGGTGCAGTCCTTTGAGGAGTTCATCCGCGAGAACCGGGACGAAATCGCCGCCCTGCAGGTGTTGTACCAGCGGCCCTACCGGCAGCGGCTGACCTTCGCCGACGTGAAGGCGCTGGCCGATGCGCTGGAACAGCCGCCCCGGTCGTGGACGGCCGGGCGGCTGTGGGAAGCCTACCGTCAACTGGACCGCTCCCGGGTGCGCGGCTCCGGCCGGCGGACGCTGTCGGACATCGTTTCGCTGGTGCGGCGCGCCATTGGGCAGTCCGATGAGTTGGCGCCGTTCTCCGACAGCGTGGAAGAACGCTACCGGGGTTGGCTGGCGATGCAGGAGACGGCGGGCCGGGCCTTCACCGATGAGCAGCGGCGGTGGCTGGATGCCATCAAGGACCACATCGCCGGCAGCGTCAGCATCAACCTGGAAGCCTTCGGGTATGCTCCCTTTGTCCAGGATGGCGGGCTGGCGCGGGCCGCGGCTCTGTTCGGGACAGGGCTGCGGCCGCTGCTGGAAGAGCTTAACCTGGAGTTGGCGGCGTAGCGGGGGATGCCCCACGCCCTCACCCCCGGCCCCTCTCCCAAGGGCGAGGGGAGTTTTTGGTTGTCGAAAGAATATCCTTTCCTTCTGGGAGAGGGTTAGGGTTGGGGCGTTCCGGCCAAGAGCAACCGTTGCTGATGCGCACGATTCCCCCTCACCCCCGGCCCCTCTCCCGCGGGGAGAGGGGTGGATGAAAAGGCCATGCCTCTCACACCCCGGTCCCGGTATCTGGCTGGCAGCTTGGTTTACTGCCATTTTGGCCGTAACGGAGGATTGAAGTCCGAAAAGTGTCGGAAAAAGCGGACAAACCCGGACATTTTGGGACATTTGAGCGTGGAGCCGGGGGCGGTGTTGTCCTGATTTGTCCGGCTAAAGTCCGGTTTTGTCCTGCGAATGTCCGGTTTTGTCCGCAGTTTGTCCGGTTTTGTCCGCAGGGGATTTGAGCGTCCGGTCTTGCCTGGATGGGTTTGGTTGGAACAGGTCATTTGCGTACACTGTCAATTGCGGGTGTTAATTACGGGGTGGCGACGGCAGGCCGGGACATACGCACCGGCTGTCATTAACGTTAAATGGGCTTGAGGGCAGGTGTCAACGGCCAACTGTCACAATGGGGGGGTGTGCAAAGTCCTTTTGAAACTCGCGACTTTGCACATGCTTGGGTTACGCCCTCACCCCCGGCCCCTCTCCCGCGGGGAGAGGGGAGAATTAAAAGACCCTGCATCATCAAGATATTTATTGACATGGCTGGGGCGCTTTCCCATAATTACAGAATACTTGCATGGAGTATTAACGATGGTTGCAGCACGAGAGAAGTTTTCCAGCCAGGCATCCCCGGAGTTGCTGGCCGGAATGCGTGAGATTGCCCGCAAAGAAGGCCGTCATTTCCAGGCGGTACTGGAAGATGCCATGAGCAGTTATATCGAGAGCAAGGCCCAGGCCAAGGTGCGCCCCGAGGTAATGGCCCATTATCGGGCCAGCGTCGAAAAGAACCGGCTGCTGGCTGAGTTGTTGGCTCAATGACCAACAGCTTTCTGACCATTGAGGAAGTCATTACCATCCATGAGGACCAGATTGACCAGTTCGGCGGTTCGATGGGCTTGCGCGACATGGGAGCCTTGGAGTCGGCGCTCATGCGGCCGCAGATGGGGTATTACGACGGCCTGATTGAAGAAGCCGCCGCAATGATGGAAAGCCTGGCTATGAATCACCCCTTCGTGGACGGGAACAAGCGGGTTGCTTTCTTCGCGACGGCGGTCTTCGTTAGGCTGAACGGCTGGTTTATCGACTGCGACAGCCGCGAAGCATATTCGTTTTTCATGCAGCTTTTCGACACCCAATCCTTCCGGTTTGCCGAGCTGAAATCCTGGCTTGAAGAACACGTCAAACCCCTTTCGGGGAGTGGGTAGGGCAGAGGAGAAGTCCGATGAAATACGTGGCGATAATCGTAAAAGCCGGCAACGGCTATTCGGCATACTTGCCCGACCTGCCCGGGTGCATCGCCGCCGGGGACACTCTCGCTGAGACAGAGGAATTAATCCGCGAGGGCGCCGGATACCATGTGGAGATTATGGCCGAACATGGCGAGACCATCCCTGAGCCGGCTTGCACGGCGGTTGAGGTGGAAGTTGAGCTTCCCGCCACTACCCCAAAGGCCGCCGTTGAGACCGGCGATTGATTTTTGGTTAAAAGGAGCAACAGCAATGTCAACCGTTGCGGAAATCCAGCAGGCCATTCTAAACCTTCCTGAAGCCGAATACGCCGAGATAATCGAGTGGCTTTATGATTTGGAGGGGGCGGAGTGGGACCGGCAGATTGAAGAGGATTCAGCAGCCGGCAGGCTGGACTTTCTTAAAGCGGAAGATCTGACGGCCATAGAAAAGGGAGAACTGAGATGCCTGCCGACGAAATAGTCTGTGAAGTGCGGTAATCCTCCGATGGCGGTTACGAAGCCCGGGCCGTTGGTTACAGCATCTTCACCGAGGCCGATGATTGGGAACACCTGAAATATATGATGCGGGACGCTGTACTGTGCCACTTTGATGAGGGGGAAGCGCCCCGGTCAATTCGGGTGACTCAGCAACAGACGGGAGCATAACCGTTGGAGACTAACTTGATGCCAGAAATCTCTTATGCCTGAAGTGCGGGAGGCAATCCGGTTGGTGGAGCAGGACGGTTGGTACTGGGTGCGTACCCGGAGCAGTCACCGTCAGTACAAGCACCCCGAGAAGCATGGGCGGGTGACGATTGCGGGCCCACCGGGTAAGGACTTGGATGCCAAAACATGGCACAGTATTTTGAACCAGGCAGGAATCGATAGGAGGGAATTGCGATGAAATTGGTGGCCTTAATCACAAAAACCGGCAACGGCTATTCGGCATACCTGCCGGACCTGCCCGGCTGCATCGCCGCCGCGGATACTTTCGACGAGACAGCGGAGTTAATCCAGGAAGCCGCCGCTTTCCACCTGGAAGGGATGGCCGAGGACGGAGAGACCATCCCGGAGCCGCCTTGCACGGCGGTTGAGGTGGAAGTTGAGCTTCCCGCAACTCCACCAAAGGCCATCGTTGAGACCGGCAATTAGCTTGACCCAACCTTGGGAAATACCTGCCTCTTGGGTGTGGGTACGGATGGGCGATGTATGTGACACGTTCGCCGGATATGGATTTCCCAAAGATATGCAAGGCAAAAGAGGGGGAGACTTCCCTTTCTTCAAAGTAGGCGATATTTCGGAGGCTTGGAAACAGAGCCGTACCTATCTGAGTCAAGCCAATAACTACCTGACGTACGATCAAGCCAGTTCAATACACGCTAACCCCCTGCCTCGGGATACTACGGTCTTTGCCAAAATTGGAGCGGCCATTGCTCTGAACCGTAGGGCAATTCTCTCGGAGCCTTCCTTGGTTGATAATAATGTGATGGGTATACACCCTACGGTAGAGGGTTTAGAGTCCAAGATTGTTTTCTATTTCATGTGTACGGTTAGGTTGGGAGATATATCGCGAGCAACTACGGTGCCATCTGTCCGGAAATCTGACGTTGAGAGTATTCCTTTCCCCCTCGCCCCCCTCCCCGAGCAGCGCCGCATTGTGGCCGAGATTGAGAAGCAGTTTACGCGGCTGGATGCTTCGGTGGCGGCGCTGCGGCGGGCGCAGGTTAATCTGAAGCGGTGCCGGGCCAGTGTCCTCAAGTCGGCCTGCGAGGGCGCGCTGGCGCCCACCGAGGCGGAGTTGGCCCGCGCCGAGGGCCGGGACTACGAGCCGGCCGGACTGCTGCTGGAGCGCATTTTGTCGGAGCGCCGCATCCGCTGGGAGTCGCAGGAAAAGCGTCGGGGCAAGTACCAGGAGCCTTCCCCGCCGGATGCGTCCGGCCTGCCGGCGCTGCCGGAGGGGTGGGTGTGGGCGACGGTTGAGCAACTATTGGTGAGGCCGCTTACAAATGGTAGGTCGGTGAAAAGAGCAGACGAGGGGTTTCCCGTGCTTCGACTTACTTCACTGCGAGGCGGCGTAATAGACCAAAACGAACGTAAAATCGGAGCATGGACTGCCGAGGAAGCAGGGCGCTTCCTGATACAAGAGGGCGATTTCTTGGTATCCCGCGGCAGTGGGTCGCTCCGGCTTGTTGGCATCGGAGGACTTGTAGAGTCAGTAAAGGCCCCGATAGCTTACCCCGACACCATGATCCGGTTCCGTCTCTCCAACGATGTAAGCAGACCGTTCTTCTCCCACGTGTGGAACTCACGGACGATCCGTGTGCGGCTTGAGCCAAAAGCGAAGACGACAGCGGGTATCTTCAAGGTCAATCAGAGTGACCTCTCGGCCTGTGTGGTGCCAATACCTCCCTTGGCCGAGCAGCGGCGCATTGTGGCCGAGGTGGAGCGGCGGCTGTCGGTTGTCCAGCAGTCCGAGGCAATCGTCGGGGCCAGCCTGAAACGGGCGGAGCGGCTGCGCCAGAGCATCCTCAAGCAGGCGTTCTCCGGCCGGCTGGCGCCGCAGGAAGCAGGGGACGAACCGGCGGCGGCGCTGCTGGCGCGGATTAAGGCGGATGGGGGACGCCCTCACCCCCGGCCCCTCTCCCGCGGGGAGAGGGGTGTCTGATGGGGGAGATGTCTGTCTCTGGGCGCGAATCTCAGGGCAAGCGGGTGGGGGAAAGAGGTCATCTCCCTCTCCCTTTGGGAGAGGGCCGGGGTGAGGGCGTACCCCCGGAGCGAGCCGCGGGAAAGAGGTCATCTCCCTCTCCCTTTGGGAGAGGGCCGGGGTGAGGGCGTACCCCCCGGAGCGAGCCGGGGGGTACGGGCTCAATCTCCCTCTCCCTTTGGGAGAGGGCCGGGGTGAGGGCGTACCCCCATATCCCAGGAGGAATAGTTGGATGAAGGAGCGGCTCGCTGCATGGAAACGCCCGAAAGTCCCCTCTACATGACGGAGATTGCGCGGCGGCTTCGTAGAAGGCAGACTGCTCACGAGGATGCGCTGTGGACCTTTTTGAGGAACCGTGGGCTGGGTGGCGCCAAATTTCGCCGTCAGCATCCGCTGGGGCGCTACATCCCCGATTTCTACTGCCATGAGCTGGGTCTGGGAGTGGAGCTTGAAGGTGGCATCCACAGCCAGGAAGAGCAACGAGAATATGACGCGGTCCGGCGTGAAGTAATCGAGCAAATGAGAGTGGAATTGCTGTTCTTCAAGAATGAAGAGGTTGACCAAGACATGGAAGGTGTCCTTGATGCGATTCTGCGGGCTATTCATTCCCGGGGGGACGCCCTCACCCCCGGCCCCTCTCCCGCGGGGAGAGGGGTGCCTGATGGGGCAGATGTCTGTCTCTGGGTATGAATCCCAGGGCAAGAGGGTGGGGGAAAGAGGTCATCTCCCTCTCCCTTTGGGAGAGGGCCGGGGTGAGGGCGTACCACCGGAGCGAGCCGCGGGGAACGGGCTCAATCTCCCTCTCCCTTTGGGAGAGGGCCGGGGTGAGGGCGTACCACCGGAGCGAGCCGCGGGGAACGGGACCAATCTCCCTCTCCCCTCGGGAGAGGGCTGGGGTGAGGGCGTAACATGACCACCGGGGCATCCATCGGGGACAAGCTTTGGGGCTTCTGCAACGTTTTGCGGGACGCCGGGCTGTCCTACGGCGACTACCTGGAGCAGTTGACCTACCTCATCTTCCTGAAGATGATGCACGAGTCCAGTGCCCTGTATGAGATGAGCGGGCTGGACGATTACCGTCCGCCGCCCATTCCCGAAGGCTGCGGCTGGCCCAGCCTGCTGGCCCGGGACGGCGACGCGCTGGAGGTCCACTACCGGCGCACCCTGGAGACGCTGGGCCGCCAGCCCGGCACGCTGGGGGTCATTTTCGCCAAGGCGCAGAACCGGATTCAGCAGCCGGCGATGCTGACCCGGCTCATCAAGGAGCTTATCGACAAGGAGAACTGGCTGGCGATGAGCGCCGACGTGAAGGGCGAGGCTTACGAGTCGCTGCTGGAGCGCAACGCCCAGGACGTGAAGAGCGGCGCCGGCCAGTATTTCACGCCCCGCCCGCTGATTCAGGCCATCGTCGACGTCATGCGCCCCGGGCCGGACATGACTATCTGCGATCCGGCCTGCGGCACCGGCGGGTTCCTGCTGGCGGCCCACGACTACATTGTCCGGCACAATCCGGCGATGGACCAGGGCCAACTGGCCAAGCTGAGGGACGGCGCGCTCTACGGCTGGGAAATTGTGGACAGCGCGGCCCGGCTGTGCGTGATGAACCTGTATCTGCACGGCATCGGCGGCGGCGATACCAACATCAAGGTTGACGACAGCCTGCGGGCGCATCCCGGCGTCAACTACGACCTGGCGCTGACCAATCCGCCCTTCGGCAGGAAGTCCAGCCTCACCTTCGTCACCGCCGGGGGCGAGCCGGAGCGGGAGAGCCTGGTGGTGGAGCGTCCGGACTTCTGGGCCGCCACCAGCAACAAGCAGCTGAACTTTCTCCAGCACGTCCGCACCCTGCTGAAGACCGGGGGCAGCGCGGCCATCGTGGTCCCGGACAACGTGCTGTTCGAGGGCGGGGCCGAGGAGACGGTGCGGCGCCGGCTGCTGTCCGAGTGCGACGTGCACACGCTGCTGCGGCTGCCCACGGGGGTGTTCTACGCGCAGGGGGTCAAGGCCAACGTGCTGTTCTTCGACCGCAAGCCGGCCAGCGAGACGCCGTGGACGCGGGACCTGTGGATTTACGACCTGCGGACCAACCGGCATTTCACGCTGAAGACCAACCCGCTGACCCGCTCCGGCCTGGACGACTTCGTATCCTGCTACAATGCCGGCGACCGCCGGCAGCGCGCGGAGACGGACCGCTTCCGCCGCTTCCGCTACGACGGCCTGATGCAGCGGGACAAGGCCAACCTGGACATTTTCTGGCTGCGCGACGAAAGCATGGAAGACTCGGCCGCCCTGCCGCCGCCGGACGTCATAACCGGGGAAATCCTGGAAGACCTCCGCGCCGCCCTGGAGCAACTGGAGGAAATTGCGGGAGATTTGGCGCCGGAAGCAACCTGACCGCCGCGACTGTCGGCCAGATTACTGCATGACTTGCGACGGAAAGACGGGGTGTGCGTCCAGGGTCTTTTAATTCTCCCCTCTCCCCGCGGGAGAGGGGCCGCCAGGGTCTTTTAATTCTCCCCTCTCCCCGCGGGAGAGGGGCCGGGGGTGAGGGCGAACTCCGCGCATCAGCAATGGTTGCTTTTGGCCGGGACGCCCTCACCCTGGCCCTCTCCCAGAGGGAGAGGGGATTTTTCGAGAATCGAAAGGCCCTGGGGTGTGCGGCGGCATCGGTTGAATCCCTTTGGGGCCGAAGATATACTCGCCGCACAGTTGGGTAAATCGGAGCCGTGGTCCGGATGCCCGGGCGACGGCGGGGGGCAGGATGCGCTTCGGTCACTTTTTCTATCCCATGAAGTTCGACGACTCCCGCGACGAGGAGGCCATTCAGGAGTGTCTGGCGGAGGCGGAGCTGGTCGAAAAGCTGGGGTTCGACGCCATTTGGCTGGCCGAGCATTATTTCACCGGCGAATGCGTATACGGCGACCCGCTGGTCTTCGCCGGCGCGCTGGCGGTCAAGACCAAGAGCATCGAAATTGGATTCGGCATCCTGGAACTTCCCCTGCACAACCCGGTGCGGGTGGCCATCCAGACCGCGCTGCTGGACAACCTGTGCCAGGGGCGCTTGATTGTCGGGACGGCCAAAGGTTCCAACTACAACGCCTACGAGTACATCGGGTTCGGCTCCAACCCCGAACTGGGCGTTGAGCAGATGGAAGAGGCCGAGGAGTTGCTGGTCAAGGCATGGACCACCGACAACCTGGAATTCAAGGGCAAGCACTACCAGGCGTCGTTTCCGTCGGTGCGGCCCCGGCCCTACCAGAAACCTCATCCCCGCCTGGCCCGGGCCTGCCTCAACGATGAATCCATAAAAGCGATGGGGCGCATCGGCCGTCCCATCCTGCTGCGGGGCCGCTCCACCAACTCCACCGCCGCCAGCATCCGGCTGTACCGGGACAGCATGGCGGAAGCCGGGTTTGACGAGGCGGCCATTGAGCGCAATCTGGACCAGATTTGGGTGTGGCGGGAAATGCACCTGGCCGAGACGGACGACGAGGCCATGAACGAATTTCTCCCCGCCCAGCACGCCGCTTACTCCAGAATGCAGGACTACCGGACCCGCTGGAATCCGGCCGAATACGCCATGGAACGCCAGGCCCCGCCGATGGCCCGCGAGGGATACGCCGCCACACCGGACCCGGACGCCTCGGAAAACGTGATTGGAGGGCCGGAGCGGGTCGCGGAGCAGTTGGCCCAAATGCGCGACGCTGGCATTCGCAACCTGATGCTCACCAACCGGGGCCTGATGTCCCCCGAAAAGACCGGGGCGTCGCTGAGGCTTTTCAGCGAACGGGTCATGCCGCTGTTCCGCGGGTAGTTGTTGGGCGTGCAGGCATTGGGGAAGGTTGCTGCCTACGGGGGGACGCCCTCACCCCCGGCCCCTCTCCCTCTGGGAGAGCTGACAGGGGTATGTATAGGGTTTCATGTAGGGGCATGGCGGGTGACCTCCAGGTCGGACTTGGGTTCAGGCCAGGGTTCGGGCAGCAGCCATACCCGGCTCCAGAACCGGCCCCGGTGCAGCAACCACCTCAGCCAGGCAATGCCGTAACGGATTACGCTGACGGTCCGTCCCGGCTTCTCCCGGCTACTGCGGTGAGTGGGCGCCAGCGCCCTGGGCGGCGCTCGCAAGCTGCCGGGGGCCAGCCTCCGGTCATAGGCGTCTTCCACCCTGGTCCCGTAGGCCAGGGTCAGCAGCGTCGCCACCGACAACACGAACCAATGCCGCGAAATCCGCGCCGGGTCAGTCCTGCGGGTCTTTTGCCATTGCCAACCCAAGCTCTTGACCGCCTTAAACCCCAACTCGATCCAGAAGCGGAGCGCGTACCAACTCACCCCAACTTCGTCCGGCGGAAGGTCGGTCAGGATGATCCACGGCTCCTCCTGTTCAACGTACCAGACCGCCAGCAGGGTGCAACGGCGTTTTACTGTTGCCTTGCTGAACGCCGTCCCGCTCCCGATCCACGCGGTATCCGGACGGGGAACGAAGGCGCGCGCGGGCAGCCGCCGACCGCCCTCAGCGCAGAAAGTGACGTTTTTCGGATACCTCATGTAGGGATGCCAGCCCTGAGCGAGTATCTGTTTCCACAATTTCGGACTGGCCAGGCCCCGGTCGCACAGCACAATCACGGTCATGTCTTCTGGGACCGCCGGGGCCAGCGCCTGCAACAGTTCCACTATCGGGTCCATCCAGGCCCCAGGTTTGTTGGCGTGCAGGATGCGCCAGGCCACGGGAATCGCGCAACCCCGGTAGACCACGCTGATGACGATGGCGGTGGTGTCGTCCCCTTTCAACGTCGGGTCAACCGCCAAGGCCAGCCGGTCAGAACACCACCACGCAAGGACCCACCTGAGCAACGGCGCGAAGCAGAGACTCACATCCAGTTCGGTCTGGCAGGGACGCGCCCGGTCGCCGCCGTCGTAGAGCCATTCCCGAAGGCGCTGCCGCAGATTGTCCCAGTTTCCCTTGGTGGAGAGAGCGGCGGCGACGGCATTCTGGCAGGCGCTCCCGGCCAGGATAGTCCCGCACACCCACAAGACCAGCCCGGCCAATTGTGACCGGCTGAGGTGAGGCAAATGCGTTTCAATGACCTGCTGCATCTGGCAGCATTCCTTGGGAAGGCGCATGGGAAACCTCCGGCATCCGGTTTCGTCATTGCAACCAAGATGCCGGATTCCCGTGCGCTTTCCAAGCCCTCAGACCAATTTCAGTCCATACATACCCCTGTCAGCTCTGGGAGAGGGGAGATATTGAAATGGCCTGGACTGGCGGGGTAAAGGCTGCGAAAGAAGCGCTGCCGTGCGTGTTTTCAGGTTAGCGTACTAACGCTTCGGACATTCGCTCCAACTGTTCGCCCATTTCGGTTTCGGTGTCGCAGTGGTTGGCCCACACCGACACCCGCAGCGCCCCGGCATTCAGGAAAGAGTCAACCTGCTCGCGGGTGGTCTCTGGGGGTTGGCCGAACACGGATATGGTGATGGACTCCGGGTCCCGGCCCCGCTCGGCGGCCAGCGCGTCGAGTTGTTTGCGGGCCTCTTCCACCCGCTCGGGGGCGACCCGGTTGGGGAGCCAGCCGTCGGCCCAGCGCGCCACCCGCTGCAGGACGTTGCGGGCGCTGCCGCCCAGCAGGACCGGCGGATGGGGTTTCTGGAAGGGTTTGGGGTACATATAGACTGGCGGGAAGTCGTAATACCGGCCGTGATATTCGGCCTCTTCCTGGGTCCACAACTCCTTGAGGGCCAGCACCGCCTCCCTGGCCTGGGTCCAGCGGTGGTCGAAATCGCCTCCCATCATGGTGGTTTCTTCCCGGTTCCAGCCCGCGCCGACGCCGAAGACGAACCGTCCTTGGCTGTGGTGGTCCAGCACCGAGATTTGCTTGGCCAGAATCAACGGGTTGCGCTCGGGCAACAGGGTGATGCCCGTGCAGAGCTTGATTTTCTCGGTTACGGCGGAGGCCATTGCCAGGGCGATGTAGGGCTCGGAGAAATGGCGGTAGGTCCAGGGAATTTCGCCGCCGGTGGCCGGGAAGGGGCTGGCGCTGCTCACCGGCAGGATGGGGTGCTCGTGGTACCAAAGGGACTCGAAACCCAGGTCTTCGGCCTTTTTGGCGATAAAGGCGGGGTCCAGGGTGTAGGCGGGCAGTGGGACTACCAATCCAACGGACATAACATCCCTCCATTGCTTGTTCTTGATGTTAATTTCGGGGACCTGACTTGTTGCCGGGCAGGGAATTACACCGGGTCTGAATTGTAACACCCCGGCCGGTTGGAGCTTCGGTTGAATACCCGGTTAACCGGGACGATTGCAATTCTGGCGTGGCATCCATCTGCGTTTTCCAACTGCATTTAAGATAGAATTGGCGTTAGTGGTTTTCGGTAGCGGAGGGTTTGGCAGGACAACCCTGCCAGGAGTAGCAGCCCATGACGACTCCGGATGAATTAGCCCAAAGGGCCCGGGATTTTGGGGAGTACCTTCCGGCCCAAAGCGATATTCCGGCAATATCTCCCGACTACTCCCGCATCCAATCGCCCCTGACGTGGGGAGGGATCTGGCAGACGGCGGGCCTCGATTTGAAGCTGCGCAGCTTTGCCACCATCTCCGCCCAGTGCGTCAACGGCTTCGACTTTGGGCTTCAGCGCCAGATTAGGGCCGGCCTTACGATGGGGATTACCCCCCGGCAAATCAAGGGCATATTCATTCAGTTGTTGTTTTACGCCGGCATCCCGGCCACGGTCCACGGCCTGCTTCAGGCCCAGGAAGTTATCAACCAGCGGGACGAGTGGAAAGCCGGCGACGTTCCCCTTGAAGCGGACTGGCTGGATACCGTCGAGGAAAAGCTCCAGCGGGGCAGTGAAATCCGCCGCCATCTGTGGGGGGAGCAGGCTGACCGGGAAATCGAAGGATCCTTTGCCCAACGGCTGACGCCTGAGGCATCGGACATCGTGGACGGGTACAACTTCGGCGAAGTTTGGGCCAGGGCGGACCTGGCGCCCAAGGAGCGGATGGTCTGCGTCCTGGCGGCGCTCATGTCCCGGGGCCACTGGAAGGAACTGCGGCGGTATGTCCGGTACGCCCTGAACATGGGGTTCACCCAGGAAGAGATTTGCCAGGTCTTCTCCCAGGCCGGGTGGTACCGGGGATGGCCCCATGTCGAAGACGCCCTGGAACAAGCCCAGGCCGTTTTCGCGGAAGAGATCGTCTGACTCGGACTTCAACCCGATAGGAGAGTTTGCCATGACCACAGTAGCCGAGTTGCAGGAAAAATCCGCCAAGCTGCGCGCCTTTTTCGACCAGCACCTGCCCTACGCCCGGCCCACGCCGGTCCTGGCCGACTTCGTGCGGGTGCAGCACGAACTGATGTGGGGCGGGGTCTGGCTGGTGGATGGGTTGGACCTGAAGCTGCGCAGCTTAGCGACCATCACGGCCCAATGCGTCAACGGTTACGACTTCGGCGTGGAGCATCAGGTGAGGACCGGCCTGACCGTCGGGATAACGGCCCGGCAGATTAAGGGCATCTTCATCGAACTGCTGTTTTACGCCGGGGTTCCGGCCACCGTCTTCGGCCTGCGCATCGCCCAGGAAGTCATCAACGAACGGGAGGAATGGAAATCCGACGACGTTCCATTGGACGTGGAATGGCTCGACTCCATCGAGGAAATGCTCAAGCAGGGCAAGACGTTGCAGGTTAAACACTGGGGAGAGCAGGCCAACCAGGAAATCGAAACGTCGCTGGCCCGCCGGATGGTCCCGGAGGCTGCCGAATTGGTGGACGGTTATCACTTCGGGCAGGTTTGGGCGCGGGCCGACCTGGACCCCAAGGAGCGGATGGTCTGCATTCTGGCGGCGCTGATGTGCCGGGGCCACATGGGCCAGCTAAAGCGCAATGTCGGCTACGCCCTGGACGCGGGCCTGGACCCGAAGCAGATTTGCGAGGTGTTCGCCCAGGCCGGCTGGTACCGGGGTTGGCCCTGCGTCGAGGACGCCTTGGAGCAGGCCAATGAAGTCTTCCAGGCCAGGGGCGTCTGAAGCCGGTCAAACCCGTTTGCCCCCCGTGTCCGCGCTGACAGGGGTATGTATGGGGTTTTCAGGCAGGGGCATGTCCGGGTGACCTCCAGGTTGAGGTTGGGCTTGGGTTGGGGCCAGGGTTCGGGCAGCAGCCATACCCGGCGCCAGAACCGGCCCCGGAGCAGCAACCGCCTCAGCCAGTCGATGCCGTGCCGGATTACGCTGACGGTCCGTCCCTGCTTCTCCCGGCTGCTGCGGTGAGTGGACGCCAGCGCCCCCCGTCTTCACGGGGGCAGGCTCTGGGCGGCGCATGGGAGACCTCCGGCGTCCGGTTTCGTCATTGCAGCCAAGCTGCCGGATTCCCGTGCGCTTTCCAAGCTCTCAGACCAATTTCAGCCTTTACATACCCCCGGCCCCTCTCCCCACGGGAGAGGGGCCGGGGGTGAGGGCGGACCCCCCGTTTCCTTTTCCCGCCAAAATTACCCTTGACACCCATTAGACGTTGTGATAATTTTCACTAGGCTTGAATCCGGCCCCCAATTTGCCGGTCTGAGCCGACCCGAAATGCCAAGGTAAGTGAAGCGAACCCGGCAACTTCTGACGAGCAACCACTGACGATAAGATGCCTCTTACAGACCCCAATGCCTTAACCAGCGCCGACTGGGTCAATCTGCATAACTGGCTCACCCTGCTCTGGATTTTCTTTCCTCTGGTGATTACTTTTGCGTTCAGCATGATGATCGCCCACGCATTCATTCCTTCGGGGGTAATGACCGGGCACTTCCCTCCGGCGCTCAGCCGTCTCCGGCTGCCGCTGACCATTATCGGACTGTTGGCGATAACGGTTGCTCTGGCGCTGTTCATCTCAGCGTCGTTCCTGACTCCACACATGTTCAATATGTTCTGGAATCGGTTCTTCGTTTGATGACCGGCAGCGTGCAAATTACGTGGATGGGGCCGGGTTCAGGTCCGGGCCGGACTAGCTTAGGAATAGGTACAAACGGTACATGCTGCCCAGCATAAACATACTGCCCCTGGCAATAGTGGGATTGATTGTCACGGCCATCGTCGGCTTTCTGGTGGCGGTTTTGGCAATCTCCTGGTTCTCCAGCCCTCCCTTTGGACTGGGCAACGCTCCCCCGCAGCCGATTGCCTTCCCGCACACCGTCCACGCCGGCGCGCCCGATGAGGGCGGCATGGGCATACAGTGCGAGTTCTGCCATCGCAACGTGACCAAGGGAGCCGCCGCAACCGTGCCGGCGGTGGAAAACTGTCTCTTCTGCCACGGGCAGATAAACTCCGAGAACATAGACCCGAACCAGGTTGGGACGACCCAGGTAAACCTTGCCGAGGTCCAGAGGGTGGTTGACCGCTTCCACGACGACAACCCCATTGACTGGGAGCGGGTGCATCGTCTTCCCGACCACGTTCGGTTTGTACACGAGGCCCACATCCGTTTCCTGACCAGTGGGCCGGAGCGCATGGTCACGCTGCCGATGGGCCCGGCGGAGCCGACGGAACTGCCGCTGGCGGTGGGCGAGACCTGCTCGGTGTGTCACGGCGACGTGGCCGCCATGACCGAAGTTCAGCCCCAGGCCGGGCAGTCGCTCAAGATGGGCACCTGCGTGGACTGCCACCGGCAGAACAACGCCGCCACCGACTGCACAATCTGCCACAAGTGACCCCGCGGGTTTTACCAACGGACGGGACAAGTAGTTAAAGGCATCATCGAATTATGAAGTTTACTCGGCGCAACTTCCTGGCATGGGCGGGCCTCTCCGCGGTGGGGGCCGTCGGCTGTGACATATTCGGCAGCGAAGGACAGGAGCTGCGTCTGCAAAGCCCCGCGCGTCAACCGGAAGACCTGGTTAAAGGACGCGACAACTGGTACGCCACCCTCTGCCGGCAGTGCCCTTCCAGTGAAGGCGTCCTGGTGCGGGTAATGGAAGGGCGGGCCAAGAAAGTCCAGGGGAACCCGGCCTATCCGCTGAACCAGGGCCGCCAGAGCGCGCGCTGCGACGCCGGTCTGCAAGCCCTGTATCACCCCGACCGCCTGGCCGGCCCCATGCGGCGCACCGGCCCCCGCGGCTCCGGGCAATATACCCCAATTACTTGGGAGCGTGGGCTGGACTCGCTGGCCGCCGAACTCTCCGGCAAGGGCGATGGCCTGTTGCTGATGACCGAACCCGTGGGACCGCATCTGGGAATGATCGCCGGCCGCTTTGCCGAAGCCTTTGGCGGCAGGCACTTGGGGTTCGAGCCTCTCGACCAGGGGGTATACCGGCGGGCGGTCAAGAACGTCTACGGACAGGACCTGCTGCCCGACCTGGACATCGCCAACGCCAACTGCCTGCTGTCCTTCGGCGCCGATTTCCTGTCCACCTGGGTGTCGCCCACCCGCTGGTCGGTGGGGTACGGCGAGTTTCGCCAGGGAGCCGGCCGCCCCGTCCGCGGGACCCACATCCACGTTGACCCGCGCTTCTCCATGACCGCCGCCGCCGCCGACAAGTGGCTTCCCATCAAGCCGGGACTGGAAGGCTATCTGGCTTTGAGCCTGGCCCAGGTGATTCTGGCCGAGGAGTTGCAGGCTGCCGGCGTGGACGTTGACGCATTGACCGGCGGGCAGGGGGCCGCGGCTTTGTCTGCGTTCAACCCCGACACCGTTGGCCCGATGCTGGAGATTCCCGAGGGAATCCTCCACGGCGCATCGGCCGGGGACTACGTCCGCGATCTGGCCCGGAACTTTGCCGGGAATGGCCCGTCGCTGGCCATCGGCGGCGATACCACCGCGGCCCACAGCAACGGCCTGTTCAATCTCGAAGCCATTTACGCCCTGAATTACCTGGTGGGCAGCGTGGGCCAAAAGGGAGGCATTAAGCCAAACCCCGGCAGCCCGCTCCCGGAACTGCCGGCGCAGCCCAACGTTGGCTCCCTGGCCGATTGGGCCTCGGCTCTTTCCGGCATCAACAGCGGCCAGACCAAGATGGTGATGATTCATTCCGCCAACCCGGTCTACGGACTGCCCGCCTCGGTGGGTGTGCTGAACTCCCTCAACCGCGAAGACGTTTTTGTCGTCAGCTTTTCGCCCTTCATGGATGAGACGACGGCGATGGCGGACCTGATTCTGCCCGACCGCGTTTACCTGGAAGACTGGGGCAGCGATATTCCCAACCCGGGGCCCGGCTTTCAGATGGTGGGCGTTCAGCAGCCGGTGGTGAACCCGCTGAGCGACTTGGACCCGCGCAGTTTCGGCGACATTTTGCTGAGCATGGCTCAGGAATCGGGCCGAGCCGATGACCTGCCCTGGGGCAGTATGCAAGATGCGCTGCGTGAGACCTCCGACGCCCTGTTCGCCATGAACCGGGGTTCGGTGGCAGGCGCTTCCGCCCTGGAGTTTTGGAATAACCTGCTGCGGCAGGGCGGATGGTGGGATGAGAACAGCGACGGTCCGGCGGTTTCCGCGCCCGCCGGTTTGTACCCAGCCGTCGCCGCCAAGGCGTCGCCGCCGGAGTTCGACGGGGACGGGTTCTACCTGGCGCCCTTCTCCCACAACACTCTGCTGGATGGGCGGAACTCCCACCTGCCCTGGACGCAGGCCGCTCCCGACCCTATGACCACCATCACCTGGCAGACCTGGGTGGAAATGAACGAGGCCGAGATGAACCGCCGGGGCTTCCGCGAGGGTGATTTGCTGCAAGTCTCGGCAGCCGGTGGATCAATCACCGCGCCGGTGTACCCCAACCCGGGAATGCCGCCCGACGTTGTCGGCGTCCCGTTGGGACAGGGCCGTATTCACGGCTCCGATTATGCGGTGGCCGGCCGCGACGGCGACAGCGCCAACGTGCTGAGCGTCCTGTCCACCCGTCAGGTGGATGGGGCCGGCGGGCTGGCGTGGGCCGCCAACCGGGTGCGGGTAACCGCCACCGGGCGCAGCATCCGCATTGCCAAGTTCGAGGGTTCCTTCACCAACCGGGAAGTGGGCAACCAGATTGACAACAACCCGAGCGAAGAGGTCATCAAGACCACCACGCCGGGAGTGTCTCACTAGCGCCGGCGCAGGCCGGCGGCGCAACGGCCAAGGGGGCAGGGGCCATGAAGCCCTTGCAGGGAATTTTGGAGATATATGGTAACTAATCGCATCGACCACAAATGGGGCATGGTGGTGGACCTGGACAAGTGCACCGGCTGCCAGGCTTGCGTCGTGGCTTGCCAGGCCGAGAACAACCTGCCCATCAACACCAAGGACTTCTACCTTCAAGGGCGGGCCTACGAATGGATTCGCATCGAGCGGTATTGGGAAGGCGAATATCCCAACGTCAAGGCCCGGTTCATTCCGGTGCTTTGCCAGCACTGCGAGAACGCTCCTTGCGAGCCGGTCTGCCCGGTGTATGCCACCTACCGCAACCCGGACGGCCTGAACGTACAGGTTTACAACCGCTGCGTCGGCACCCGCTACTGCATCAACAACTGCCCCTACCAGGTGCGGTTCTTCAACTTCTGGCACCCCAATTGGCCCGAGCGGCTGCAAAACCAGCTAAACCCGGATGTGACGGTGCGCAGCCGGGGAATCACCGAAAAGTGTACCTTCTGCGTCCAGCGGCTGCGCCGGGGCGAGCTTCAGGTGGAGCGCGCCGGCGGAGAACGGCTCAACGACGAGAAGTTGAACGAAGGCAACTACGGCCCGGCCTGCGTCCATGCGTGTCCGACCAACGCCCTGATGTTCGGCGACCAGAACGACGCCCATTCGAGAATCCGGCCCTACTTCGAGGACGTTAACGCGCACGACATCCATCACGAGTACGAGCGGACCACCCGCGGCTACCGTCTGATGGAAGAGGTCAACACCAGGCCCAGCATAATTTACCTGAAGAAAGTTGATCAATACCCTTTGGATAAGTAGCCCCAAAAGCCCTCGCGCAGCGGAGCGAGGCCGTGACATTTAGACAAGTTGCCTTGCGGAACGGCGAGCGATGTTAGAAGTGATAAACAATGGCTGAGCATTCCGAATCGTCTCCTTACCCGGCGGATATGTGGGTCCTTCCCAACGCCCGGCAGATGACCGGGGACATAGAGGCCAAGACCCGCGCCATGCCCTCCAAGTACAAGCTGGCGCTGGCGGTCACGGCGGTCCTGGCGGCGCTGGGCGTTGCCGGTTTCGCGATTCGCCTAACCTCCGACGGGTTTGCCGAGCATGGCCCGTGGGGTTACTATGCCGCGGTCTTTTCGTTTATTTTCCTGGTGACGAGTTCGGCCCCCCTGTTCGCCATCGCCTTCCGCATCACCAAGAACCACTGGCGGCGGCCGATTTCCCGCATCGCCGAGCTGTTCGCGGTCTTGGGTGTGCTCAACGTGATTCTGTACATTCCGCTGATTTACGCCCTGCCGCCCATCGCCAACCCCAACTTCGGCCCCGGCGTGCATGGCGAGTTGTATATTCGGCGCACCATCTGGATGGAAGTGCCCATCGGCGCGCCCCACTGGTGGAACCTGCTGGGCATCATCGCGCTGGCGGTGACTAGCCTGGCCGTCCTGTGGCTGTCCGCGGTGCCGGATATGGCCGAAGCCCGCGGGTCGGTCGGCGGGTTCCGCGGGTCGCTGTACCGCCTGCTTTCCGGCCACTGGTTCGGCACGAAGCGGCAATGGTTCTACCAGAAGGCCAGCTTGGCGATTGTCGGCGCGCTCTACTTTATGATGCTTATTTTCGTGCAGTTCCTGATTGTCAGCGACTTCGCGATGAGCCTGATTCCCGGCTGGAAAGACTCCATCCTGCCCCCGCTGTACACCATTTCCGGCTTCCAGTCGGCGATCAGCCTGGTGTTGATAATCGCCTTCGTCATGCGAAGGTGGGGCGGGTACGGGCAGTACATCGGCATTTCGCCCTTCTGGTCGGCCAGCAAGGTGCAGTTGGGGCTGAGTCTGCTGTGGACCTACCACCTGTTCGCCTTCTTTCTAACCATGTGGTACGGACGGCTGGAGGTCGAGCAGAACCTCCTCAAGTACCTGATTTTCGAGTCCTACACCGGCATTTTCTGGGCCAACGTTTTCCTTATCTTCTTCATACCCTTCTTTATGCTGATCTGGAACCCGCTGCGCAAGAGCGACTGGGGGCCGGCCCTGGCTGGACTATCCATCCTGTGCGGCAACCTGATGTTCCAAATACGGATGTTCGTGGCGGCCTTTAACTCCGGTGACATCTACGATCTGGGGCTGAGCCGGGTGCCGCCGCCGGTGTTCCCGGACGTTTGGGACTTGTTCATCGTGATTGGCGGAATCGGACTGGCGGCCTTAATATATCTGGTGACGGCCAAGCTCCTGCCCCTGATGTCCCTCTGGGAGGTCAAGGAAGGCGCCCTGTACCAGAGCAAGGAACGGCTGTTCCGCGGTGAGTACCTGGTCCTGGCCAAACCGGAGTAATCCGGCGTTCCCGCCTTTAATTTTGCTTACGCAGGCCGGGCACTGGAACCTGAGCAACCAAATCCACTGATTTGAACTGAATGACAGACCTGAGAATGCAAACGATTACCAACATAGGCGCAAACACCAGTCCCTGCGAAGCGCGGGCGGGCGCCCCGCCAGCCCCTTCGGTCACGCAGGTCGGGCATTCGCCCCGGCAAGCCGTCCCCCCCTCTCCCCCCGGGAGAGGGGCCGGGGGTGAGGCCGTCCCCAAGGAGGCCGGTCATGCAGGAAGGTAGAGCCTTATCTCCCGCGGAGATTAACCGGGACCTGTTGCGGTCGATACTGGATACCCCCAAGTGGTTCTGGCCGGTAGTGGGGTTTCTGGCAACGATCGTCCTGATCGCCGCCATCACCATCGGCGTGATGATTGACCGCGGCCTGGGCATCACCGGGTTGAACCGGCCCATCGTCTGGGGCTTCTTCATCACCAACTTCGTCTTCTGGATTGGCATCAGCCACGCCGGAGTGATGCTTTCCGCCATTCTCCGGCTGGCCAAGGCCGAGTGGCGGCGGCCCGCGACCCGCGCCGCCGAAGTCCTGACCATCTTCTCGCTGATTACCGCCATGACCATGCCCATCATTCACACGGGCCGGCCTTGGCGCATCCTCTACTGGGCCTTCCCCTACGACTTCGCCCGGGGCATCTGGCCCAACATCCGCACCCCGCTGATCTGGGACCCCAGCGCAATTCTGACCTACCTGACCTCCAGCACCCTGTTCGTGCTGATCGCCCTGGTCCCCGACTTCGCCGTGCTGCGGGACCATACCACCGGCATCGCCCACCGGGTCTACTCGCTGCTGGCGATGGGCTGGGAGGGCAACCCCCGGCAGTGGAAGATGCAAATCCTCTCCGGGATCCTGCTGTCGGCGCTGATCCTGCCGGTGTTCGTCTCGGTCCACAGCATCGTGTCCTGGGACTTCGGAATGGCGGTGGCGGTCAAGTCGTGGCACTCCACCATTTTCGCCCCCTACTTCGTGGTGGGCGCGGTCCACTCCGGCGTGTCGGCGGTGGCCTTCGCCCTGATTCTCCTGCGCTACATCTACGGGTGGCAGGCGTACATCCGCCACGAGCACATCGACGCCCTGGGCCGCCTGCTCATCGTGGTGGCGACCGGGTGGTTCTACTTCTTCGTCATGGAAGTGGTGTTCGGCATCTACGGACGGGAAGCCGACGAAATCGCCGTCCGGAACCTGCAGTTCAACGAATGGCCGATCAACGCCTGGACGCTGGTGTTCGTGGTCACCACCTACTTCATCCCGGTGGCCCTGTGGCTGACCCGCGCCGCCCGCCGCAACCTGTGGATCATGTCGGCGGCCTGCATCTCGGTCAACATCGGCATGTGGCTGGAGCGGTACATCATCATCGTGCCGGGGCTGGCCAAGCGCGGCATGTTCACCTTTACCTGGGCCAGCTACGTCCCCAGCCCGGCGGAAATGATCATCGTCGGGGCAACCTTCGCCTTCGTGTCCATGCTGATGCTCCTGTTCAGCCGCGTGTTCCCCCTGGTGCCGCTGTACGACATCAAGGAAGGCGAATTCCTGAGAACCCAGGTCCAAATCGGACGCCGCGCCGTCCCCGCCACCTTCCGCGAAGATTAACCCGGCCGGAGCGGGCCTAATCCCCCTCTCCCTCCGGGAGAGGGGCCGGGGGTGAGGGCGTCCCCGGGCGAGAGGGACCATACAGAAGAACCCAGGTCCAAATAGGCCACCGGACGGCGCCGGTCACCTTCCGCGAAGACTAACCCGGCCGGAGAGGGCATAAATCCCCCCTCTCCCTCCGGGAGAGGGGCCGGGGGTGAGGGCGTCCCCGGGCGAGAGAGACCATACAGAAGAACCCAGGTCCAAATCGGACGCCGGGCGGCGCCGGCCACCTTCCGCGAAGATTAACCCGCCCGGAGAGGGCATAAATCCCCCCTCTCCCTCTGGGAGAGGGGCCGGGGGTGAGGGCGTCCCCGGGCGAGAGGGACCATACAGAAGAACCCAGGTCCAAATAGGCCACCGGACGGCGCCGGTCACCTTCCGCGAAGACTGACCCGGGGGGAGAGGGCCTAATCCCCCCTCTCCCTCTGGGAGAGGGGCCGGGGGTGAGGGCGTCCCCGGGCGAGAGGAATCATACGGACTAAAGAGGAAGACAACATGGCAAAACGTCCCATACTTGGACTATTTCAGGACGCGAACGCCGCCGCCGACGCCGGCGACGGCCTCAAAGCCGGCGGCGTGTCCGAGGATGACTACGACTTTCTGACCGACGCCCCCTACCCGGAAGGGGCCTTCGGCGAGCGGGAGGAGAAGCACCGGCTGTACCTGTTCCCCTTCATCGGCGCGCTGCTGGGCCTGACCTCCGGGATTCTGCTGACCTCCATGACCCAGGTCGCCTACCCGCTGGTCACCGGCGGCAAGCCCATCCTGTCGCTGCCGCCGATGGCCGTGGTCAGCTACGAAGGCACCATGCTGGGGGCCATCCTGTTCACGGTGCTGGGCATTATCTTCGAGTCCCGCCTGCCCAAGCTCAAGATGGGGCTGTACGACACCCGGATCACTGAAGGGTACATCGGGGTCCTGGTCAACGCCGAAGAGAACCAGCACGACCAATTGGCAGCGGTGCTGGACCAGGCCGGGGCCGTGGAGGTTAAACGCGGGAACTCCGCCTGAGACATTCCGGTTCCGCCCGAGAATCATTAGAAGAATCATTAAAACAGGCGCCCCCGGCTGCCTTGCCGGACTTCCGGGAAACGTACCTGAGAAACGTACACGGAAAACGTACATGAGAAACGTGCTGGCTGACATAACCAAATTGACCGTTGCCGCAACGCCCCGCCGGAGCAAACTCTGGCTGCTGGGCGGCCTTCTACTGATGGGCCTGCTCCTGACACTGGGCTGCGCCCAGGGTTCTTACCCGTTGGACATCTTCTATGAAATGCACTACCAAAAGTCGTTCAAGGCCCATGAGCCGCCCCGCCTGAGCGTCCCCGACACCGCCGTGGCCTGGTTTCCGCCGCCGGAATCGACAGTGCCTGCAACGCATGAGGGGAGGAAATTGTTCGAGGTCAACTGCTCCATGTGTCACGGCCCCGCCGGTCAGGGCAACGGGCCGGTGATTAACAAAATGATGGACACCTACGGGTACACCCCGGCCATCACTCCCGACCTGACCAGCGAGACGGTGCGGGCCTTGGGCGTGGTGGGCGTCCAGGGGTTTGTCAGCGCCGGGATTACGGTGATGCCAAGTTTCTCCAAGCTGTTGACCGAAGACGAAATGCGTGTCACCGCCGAGTACGTGGTCAACTGCCTGCAAGGAACACGGCTCGAAGCGTGCTAGACCCTGCCCTGTCGGCTTGTTCCCGTTCCTGCGCCCGCTGCAACTCCTCTTGGGCCGTCGATTCATCGGAGTCAATGCTGCGTGCCCTTGAACCGGGATGCCACGCATGGCAGCGCCTTTCGATTCTCCCCACGAGAAAGGGCTCTTTGCCAAATCCCAACAGGAGTTTCCAAATGATTCTCCCCTCTCCCCGCGGGAGAGGGGCCGGGGGTGAGGGCGAACTCCACACATCAGCAGCGGTTCCCCCTAACCGGAATTCTCTCACCCTAACCCTCTCCGATAGAGATAGGGGGTTTTTCGAGAATTAAAAGACCCTGCCCGCATGGCATTCCTGGTTGCTAATCCTCCCGTAACGGTGTGACAATAGTTGTGCCGAATGGCGGCCGGCACGTTTCCAAAAAACCCACGTTTCCAAAAAACCCACGTTTCCAAGAAAGCCTGTGCCGTTCCTGGGTGAGCCGGATAGAAATGGCGACTTGCGGCAACGCGCGAATCCTCCCCTTGGCGGTCCTGCTGGCAGTGTGGTGGCTGACCTTCGGTCAATCTGCCCACGCCCAGACGCCCGAACCTTCCGTTACCCCCAAAACCGCCGAACCCCCCGGCGGTCTGCCCTACGACGAAGCCGAAGCCCAGGCCATTGATGGAATGATTATGTGCCCCGTCTGCCCCGCCGAGACCATCGACCAGGCCCAGGTGCCGCTGTCCCGGCAGATGCGGGCCATCGTCCGACAGAAACTCTCCGAAGGCGCAACCCGGCAGGAAATCCTCGACTTCTTCGCCGAGCGTTATGGCCAGAGCATCATCGGCGCCCCTCCCAAGTCCGGCGTTAACCTCGTGGCCTGGGTGCTTCCGCCGGTGGCCGTCGCCCTGGCCTTGCTGGGTGGGGCATGGTCTCTGCGGTCCATGTCCGCCGGCAGGAAGGCTGCTGCGGCTGCGTCGGACGCGGGTCCGGTGAACCCGCCGGGACTGGAACCCTACCTCCAATTGGTTGACCGGGAAACCGTGGCTCCGCAATCGGAATCCACGGCCAGCCCGCCGGATTCCGGCGCCGATTTGCCTGGCCGTGCGGACGGCCCCGGCCCCGGACTGGATACCAGATCCGGAATTGACGGAGACCGTCATGGCTGACCTGGGAGCCCTTTCCCTGTGGATTGCTCTGGCGCTGTCTTCCTATGCCTGCCTGGGATCTGCGCTGGGTAAACTGCGCCACGCGCCGGCGCTGGTCGAAAGCTCCCGGCGGGCCGTCTACCTGGTGGCCCTGGTCTTGCTGATTTCTACCCTCAGTCTGGTGACGGCTTTCATCAACCGGGACTTCGAGATAACCTACGTCGCCGCTCACAGCAGCCTGGCCATGCCCGACGTTTACACTTGGGTTGCGTTTTACGCGGGCAACGAGGGTTCGCTCCTATACATCGCCTTTGTCCTGTCGGTCATGTCGGCCATCGCCCTCCGCCTGGCCCCGCCGCAGCTGCGGGCCAGCCTGCCCTACACCGCCGCCACCCTGATGCTGGTGCAGACCTTCTTCCTCGCGGTGATGGCGTTCATGGCCAACCCCTTCGCCACCCTTCCCATCGTGCCCCCCGACGGACAGGGCATCAACCCGCTGCTGACCCACTTCGGAATGTTCTTCCATCCCCCGGCGCTCATGGCAGGACTAATCGGCATAACCCTGCCCTTCTCCTTCGCCATCGGGTCGCTGCTGGCCGGGCAGACGCGGGATGAGTGGGTGGACACCGGGCGCGTCTGGGGAATCATCACCTGGGCCCTGCTGGCCTGCGGGCTGCTGCTGGGGTCCTGGTGGGCGTACACCATCCTGGGTTGGGGCGGGTTCTGGTTCTGGGACCCGGTGGAAAATGCCGCGTTCATGCCCTGGCTGGCGCTGACGGCCTTTGTCCATTCCATCATGGTGCAGCGGCGCCGGGGGATGTTCCGAATGTGGAACATGGTCCTGATTAACGTTGCCTTCGGGCTGGCGCTGTACGGAATGTTTATGAACCGGGGCGGCCCGGTGCCGTCGGTCCACTCCTTCGGAGCGTCAAACCTGGGATGGGTGTTCCTGCTGTTCCTGGCCGTGGGAACCATCGTGCCTTTTGCCGTGTTCTTCTGGCGGTTCAACCTGATGCGGAGCGCCCAGAACCTGGACTCCATGCTGTCCCGGGAAGCCGCCTTCCTGTTCAACAACCTGCTGCTGCTGGGCGTCGCTTTCGTCACCTTGTGGGGCACCGTTTACCCGCTGTTGTCCCGGGCCGGCGCCGGGGAAGAAATCACTGTCGCCCGGCCTTTCTACGACCAGGTAAACGGCCCGCTGCTGCTGGGCCTGGTGCTGCTGATGGGCGTAGGGCCGCTGCTGCCGTGGCGCAAGGCCAACCTGGCCTCCCTGCGCCGGGCGCTGCTGTTCCCGGTATGCGCCGCCGTCTTGGTCGTAGCGGTCGTTGCCGCGCTGGGCGTCCGCCAGCCCTATCCCCTCTTGGGGTTCGGAGTGTGCGCCCTCGCCGCTTCCGGCATTGTCATCGAGTGGGGGCGGGGCGCCCGCTCCCGCCGCCGCAGCATGGGCGAGAGCTACCCCCTAGCCTTCCTGCGGCTGCTGGCCGCCAACCGGCCCCGCTACGGCGGGTACATCGTTCACTTGGCCGTGGTGATGGTTGCGCTCGGCGTACTGGGAGCGTCCTTCTTCAACGTACAGAGGGATGTGGTGCTGTCCCCCGGCGGTTCGGTAGAGGTGGAGAATTACCGGATGGAGTACGTCGGCACCGTCGCCACGGACTTCAGCGATCGTACTGAGTTCGTCTCCCAGGTCCGGGTCACCAGAGACGGGAAGCCCCTGACCGGCCTGGACGCCCGCCGGACGTTTTATCCGTCGTTCAACATGGCCTCCACCCGCGCGGCCATCCGGTCAACGCCGGTCGAGGACTTCTACGTGGTGCCCAGCGAAAACCTGGCCGATGGCGCGGTGGGATTCCGCATCCTGATTAACCCCATGATCTGGTGGATCTGGGTGGCCGGGCCGGTGCTGGTGTTGGGGACGGTCATCGCCCTGTGGCCCCAGTCCGTCCGGCAGCCCGCCGTCCTGGGGGCGAATCAAATGCGGACGCCGCTGCCCGTTCCTGCGTCCAGCTCAGGGCCCAATCCCACGGGGCCCAATCCCACGGGGCCCAATCCCGCCGGCCCCCGCCCCACGGCGGCTTAGGGCTTACCCGTGGCCATCATCATTGGCATGGCCCTGGCGTTGCTCAGCGTTGGCGTGGTGGTCTACCCGTTCTGGAAGCGGCGTTTGGGAGCGCCGCCGGACGAATCCGCCAATCCGTATCCCCCGGATGCGGACCCGGAACCGGACTTGCAGGCCGATCTGCAAGCGGCTTACGAAGCCATCCGCACCCTGCAACTGGAACACGGCCTCGGCAGCATTCCCCTGGGTTTGTACCGGGAGCAATTGCAGGACTACCGGGTGCAGGCGGCCCTGATTCTCCGGCGTCAGGCCGAAGCTGCGGCCCAGGACGTGGACTGGCTGCTGGAGCAGGAGGTCGGCCTGGCCCGCGCCGCGCTGGCCCGCGCCAACGTCAGCGCCAATGTCTGTCCCAACTGCGGGGCCGTATTCGAGTTGGTTTGGTCCCAATGCCCGGAATGCACCGCCGAACTGACCGGACGCCCTTCCCCAGGCCGGGCGGATTCCCCCGTGGGAGATTCCACGGAATGATGCTTTTCCCCGGCGCAAAGGCAGGCCGGGCAGCCGTCGTCCTGCTGGTGGCAGGAATGTTGGCAGTCACGCTGTCGGCGCCGATGGCCAACCCTGTCCAGGCCCAGGAATCAGTCACCGTCACCGGGCTTGTGGTGAACGGGACGGACGGCGCCGCCGCCCCGTCCGGCTTGAAGGTCTCGCTGCATTCTTTTTCCGCCGGCTTGCAGGGGGTTGAAACCCTGGAAACGCCCACCGGACCCGGCGGGGAGTTCCGCTTTGAAGGCGTCGCCGCCGCCGAAGGGTCCGGCTATGCCTTGAGCGCGGACTACGCCGGCAAGAGTTACAGCCTTCCGGTCGCGCGGGATGACTTGACGCAGCCCTTAACGTTAGCGGTGTACGAGTCAACTCAGGACGTGTCGGTGATTGAAGTGGAGAGCCACGCCATGGTGATTGCCGCCGTGAATGAGACCGGCCGGATCGTCGAAGCGGTCGAGGTTGTCGGACTGTCCAACGTCAGCGACCGGACCCTCGTCCCCGACTTGACCAACGCCGGGCCGGGACAGTTCAGCTTTCTCCGGTTCTCCCTTCCGCCGGGAGCCACCGGATTCGATATACAGTCCGATTTGCTGGGCGGAGAGATTATCCCGGTGGGGACTGGTTTCGCCGTGACCGCTCCGGTCGCGCCGGGCAGCCACACCGTAACCTTTTCCTTCCGGTTCCCCTACGAAGGCACGGGGATTTCCTACCGGCAGAACCTGTTGCAGGGTGCGAAGATATACCGGGTGCTGGTCCCGCAGTCCCTCGGCGGAGTGCGGGTGCCAACCCTTCCGGCCCAACCGCCCATCGAGGTTGAAGGCGTGTCGTATGCGGTGTGGCAGGTGTCGGACGTCCCGCCGGGGCAGGGCGTGACCCTGGAGTTTTCCAACCTTCCCCAACCCGGGTTGGCCGAGCGCTGGATGCAGGCAGTAACCAACACCGGGTTCTGGCGGGTTGCCATCCCCGCGGCGCTGGCGGCGGCGCTGGCGGCAGCCCTCTTGTATGGCGGGCTGAGGCCGTCCCGCGTCCCGGCCGGCCCCGGCATGGATGCCCCGCCGGATGCGCCGCCCACCGGAGCGTCGTCCCAACGGGAGCGGCTGGTGCGCCAAATGGCGCTTCTGGACCGGGATTTTGAGGATGGCAGTCTGCCGGAAGAAGACTACCGGGTCCGCCGGGCAGCCCTCCGGGAAGAAATCCTGGACGCTGATGCCTTGCCAAAACATCCGGCAGGCTTGCCGCAGCGTACTATCAGACGTACCATTGAGCGCAACCCGGAACCAGCTGAGCGCGGGGAGGTGGATTAGGCTATTGTACAACTCTCAGACCAGGAACCCCCAAAAGAGCATGGGGCCACGGGCCTGGATGATGCTGGCCGCCGGGTTTACGATTTCGGCGTTTCTGGCCTTGTTGTTTTGGAATTTGTTATCGTTTGAAGGCACCGGCGGACTTGGCGTCAACCAGGAATTCGGGCAAGTGGACGTCAACATCAAGGAGGCTCCGGGTTTCGATTTGATGTTGTTCGACGGCGAAACGCTGCGCCTCGCCGACCAGACCGGCAAGGTCGTGGTGGTGGATTTCTGGGCATCGTGGTGCGGCCCCTGCCGTCAGGAAGCGGCAATGTTGACCGAGGTGTACCAGGAATATGCCAGCCATTCCGTAGAGTTCGTCGGGGTAAATATCTGGGACCGGCCCGCCGATGCCAAGCGGCATCTGGAAGACTACGGCGTCCCTTACCCCAACGGCTCAGACCACAGCGGCGCCATTGCGATCGACTACGGTGTACGGGGAATCCCGGAAAAATACTTCATCGGCCCCAACGGCGAAGTGCTCCGCAAGTATGTCGGGCCAATGACCGCCGAGCTTCTGCAGGACGTTCTGGACGAGGTTCTGGCGGAAATGGCGAATGCCCCGCAACCGGCAGCCCGGGTCTCTTTAATCCTCTCTCCCTGAGCGTCCACCACACCAATCCGGTTGAAGGATATCCCGGTTGGCCTGTGTCCCCGGGTCTCCAACACCCGGAGCCGGGGTTGGGCGCGATCCACCTTGGGCATATCCGTGGGCGCGCGGGAAATTTCCGGGATAATACCGGCGGCGAACCCGACCGGCTTGCGTGGCAATGGGCGCGGCAGGGTCTTTTAATTCTGGCAGCCGTTGGATAATCCGTTCACGGTGAATAATCCGGCATGTCTGCCAAGCACAGCAAACCCCTGAACTCAGGGGGGTTGGGGGATGAATCCCCCCACGTGTCCCCCGTGGTTTTAAAATCCGGGCAACGGTTTTCCTGGACAATTAAAAGACCCTGATTGGCGCGGACGTCTGGCCTGAATCTGGAGGCGGCAATGGTTGGAAATGGCGAGCCGGTGGTGGTCGCAATGGACTGGGGCGGCACCTGGGTCCGAGGGGCGGTGGCCGGCCAGAATGGCCAACTGCTGTGGGAGACCCGCCAGCCCAACGTGCCCGGCGGAAGCCGTGAACAATTGCTGGACGGCGCCGAGAGTGTGCTGCAGCAGGCCATTGGCTGGGGCCAGGACCGGCCAATCGCCGGGATTGGCATTGCCGCCGCCGGCCCCATCGACGTTGAGACCGGCACCTTCCACGCTCCGCCCAACCTGCAAGTGCTGGACGGGGTCTCTCTCAAGGCGCTGTGGGAATCCAGGTTCGGGCTTCCGGTGTTCATCGGCAACGACGCCAACCTGGCTGCGCTGGGCGAGTATTACTTCGGCGCGGGCCACGACGCCCGTCGGCATGGAAACCAGGTCCGAACCCTGGTCTACGTGACGTTCAGCACCGGCGTCGGCGGTGGGGTCATTGACCACGGGCGTATGCTCCTGGGGGCGGAGGGCATGGCTGCCGAGGTGGGCCACATGATTATCGAGCGCGGCCCCGGCGCTCCTCAATGCAAGTGCGGCGGCTGCGGCTGCCTGGAGGCGCTGGCTTCCGGGCTTAGCATCGCCCGCATCGCCCGCGAGCGTGTCGCCGCGGCAGGCGCCGGTTCCGTGCTGGCGGAAATGGCCGGGGACGACATTGGCCCGCAGACGGTCTTCGACGCTGCGGCCCGGGGGGACGCTCTGGCCGGGCAGGTGGTGGCAGAAGTTACCCAGTCGGTGGCTCTGGGTCTGACCAACCTGCTGCACCTGTTCAACCCGGACCTCATCGTCCTGGGCGGCGGCGTCACCGACAGCCTGAGACAGGGCGGGCTGCTGGCAGTAATCGAGGACCGGATGCGGGAGTTGGCTATGAGTCCGCGGCACGGCAGCTTCAGCCTGGTCGCCACCAACCTCGGCTACACCAGCGGCCTTGTGGGCGCCGCCAGCCTGGCCTGGCAGCAACTGGGGTTAATGCCGGCCACCGGCTGACCAGCAGCGGCCCCGCCGCTCTCTCCAAGCCCCCCCCTTGGGGTCTTTTCAATCTCCCCTCTCCCCGCGGGAGAGGGGCCGGGGGTGAGGGCGAACCCCGCGCCATGTCTGCCAACCAGAACGAACGCCTGAACTCAGGGGGTTTCGGGGATGAATCCCCCAACGTGCCCCGTTTACCCAACGGTTTTCTTGGACAATTAAAAGACCCTGCCCGGAACCCTCTAATCTCCCCTCTCCCCGCGGGAGAGGGGCCGGGGGTGAGGGCTAACCATATTCCGGCAGGCGGCGCGATTCTTTCGAGAATGATTCGAGAATGAAGGGTGGGCTGGCTAGACGATGTACCGCCCGCCCACCACGTTCAGCCGGTCGCCGGTAATGTAGGACGACTCGTCGCTGGCCAGGAACAGGCAGGCGTTGGCGATGTCCGACACGGTTCCCTGCCGGCCCATCGGAATGCCGGTAACGTGCTCCGCTGAACCCCGCCCCACGTCCTGGAACTCGGGATACCACTCCGGGTTAAGCCGTTCAGTGTCAATGGAGCCGGGATTGACCATGTTCGCCCGCACGTTGTAGGGCGCCATCTCCGCCGCCACGGCCCGCATCATCCCCAACAGGCCATGCTTGGCGCTGGTGACGGAAATCGTTTCCGGCCTCCCGGTGATGGCCGACTGCCCGCCCAGGGCGATGATGCTGCCGCTGCGCCGCTCCATCATGCCCGGCAGCGCCGCCTTGACCAGATAAAAGGCGGGGAACAGGTTGGTTCGCATCACCGTTTCCCATTCCTCGTCCGACACTTCCTGAATGGGCTTATGGGGCCGTATCGCGACACTGCTCACCAGAACGTCAATCTTGCCCAGCGCGCCAATGCCCTCCGCCACCATTTTCCGCGCCCGTGTCGGGTCGGTAACGTCGCCCATAACGGTGTGGGTATTGGCTCCCAACTCCCGGCACTGGGCGGCCGCTGACTCCAGCTCCGGCTGGCTGGCCCGCGTGTTGAGAATCAAGTCCGCTCCCTCGCGGGCGAAGGTCAGCGCAACCTCCCGCGCAATGTTGCGGCTGGCTCCGGTAATCATGGCGGTCTTTCCCTTAAGGCGCATTCCCTATCTCCCGTTGGCCGTCCTTGGCCTGACTTGATTGGCTGAAGGTTACTGCCAGTTGCCGAAGTTCCGGTTTGCGGCCGCGGCCAGCGCACGGTCGAAGGTTTTGATTGTAGTGATGCCCCGCCTGTCGCAGCTCGCCAGATGGCAAAGGTCCCGTGCTTGCAGCGTTGGATGCTGTTCATGAAGTTGCCGGGCACGCCTTACATCCTCTTGCAGCAGCGGCCACACTTCCACGTTGAAGGTAAGCAGCAGTGGAACTGCTGCTGCGAGTTCGTCCAGCCTCCTTACCGGAAGATATGCGTACAAGAGTTCCTGCAAAACCTCTGCCGAAGTGAACAAGCGAGTCCCGTCACGTTTGGATTCTGCGAGGAATTCCTGGGATTGTGCTTTGAGTGGATGAGGCTCGCCCACCGCGTACATGAAGACGTTGGAATCGACGAAAATCACGTATTGGGCAGGTGCCGAAGCAGCGATTTACTCATAGCGGCCTTGTATTCATCCCAATCCGGTTCAGTCCCGGAACCGCGCGAGTTTTCTAATTTCCTGTCCATTTCCTCGAAAAACGCCTTGGCCTCTTCATACGACTCTACAGGTTTGGGGCGTTCCTTCCCAGCAAGGGCATCCAGATAATCGCCCACACTTGTTTTGTCATCAGGATCCGGCATTGGGGGTAACCCCTCGAAAAACGGAGTCACGTCAATAAGGGAATTGAAAGGCTCGACTGGATCCTCCCATTCGACCGTGTCCAAGGGAATGACCAGCCGCCGCCTGGCAAGCCGGTCACGGGCCGCCGCCCTGAGCCAGGCGCTCAGCGTCATTCCTTCAAGCCGCGCCTGCTCAACCAAGCGATCCCGTTCTTCATCGGGGATTGTAAACTGGACTCTGGCCATTTCCCTTTACCGCCTCTCTTCGGTGTATGGCCATTATACACAGAGCGGCCCGCATCCAACGGTCCAGCCGTCTGAACTTATCAGGGCTTCGGGACAGCCTTTTCCATCCTCCTCTCCCCGCGGGAGAGGGGCCGGGGGTGAGGGCCAGGGTCTTTTAATTCTCGGCAGCCGCTGGATAATCCGTTCACGGTGAATAATCCGGCATGTCTGCCAAGCAAACAAACCCCTGAACTCATGGGGTTTTGGGGATGAATCCCCCAACGCGTCCCGTCTACCCAACGGTTTTCTTGGACAATTAAAAAACCCGGGGGTGAGGCCGCCCCCCATCTTGACCGCCCCGCCGGTTGATGCCAGAATTGGCCCACCGGCGTCGTACCAACTGTCCGGCGCCTGCGTTGAGCCTGTCCCTGTGAAAACAGGGGACCACAAATTTTGCGCAGCATCGACAAGGAGTATCCGGCATGAGGTGGTGCAGATTTCAGAATGGCGACCAGGCTTCCTACGGAATCATCGAGGGCGGCAACGTAACCGAGGTTTCGGGCAGCCCCTTCGGAGAGTACAGCAAGACCGGCAACACCCAACCCCTGGCATCAGTTAAGCTCCTGGTGCCCGTAATTCCGGCAACCTTCTACGCGGCCGGCATCAACTACCGGGAGCACGTTACCGAGATGGCCCTCAAGCGGGGCGAAGAACCCCAGTTCCCCCCCGCCGCCGACGTCGGATACCGGGCCAACAACGCGCTCACCGCCCACGGCGAGCCGATTATCGTTCCCAAGGACGCCACCGAAGTCTTCCAATATGAGGGCGAACTGGTGGCCGTTATCAGCAAGCAGTGCAAGAATGTGTCCGAAGAGGAAGCCCTGGACTGCGTTTTCGGCTACACCGTCGGCAACGACGTCAGCGAGCGCACCTGGCAGCGGGGCGACCGCACCATGTGGCGGGCCAAGAACACCGACACCTTCAAGCCTATGGGTCCCTGGATTGAGACCGAGGGCATCGACCCGGAAAACTGCGAAGTGCGCATCAGCCTCAACGGCAGGTTCATCAGCAAGTACAACCTGTCCGGTGCCATATTCAGCCTCCGCCAGTACATCAGCCGCATGAGCCAATACCTCACCCTGTATCCCGGCGATGTGATCTGGATGGGCACCGACGGCGCCCCGGAGAACATGAAAGACGGCGATGTGTGCGACATCGAAATCGAGGGCATCGGCACCCTGAGCAACCCGGTCCAGTGGCAGAAGTAAGCCCCGCCTGACCCGTGCATCCCGGAGAACCGGCGCGCCCGGCCGTCCTGAACCTCTCGAGGGCCGGCCGGGAACGCCCTACGCCGAGTCGAAGCCGGTTTCCGCGGCCCAGGCTTGCAGACCCCGGCGGAAGGCCAGTGCGCCCATCGGAGCGATGACCGCTTGCAGTGACTCCAGAATCTCCCGCGGCGTCGCTCCTTCCTGAAGGGCAACCCGCACATGGGCCTGAATCTGCTCCACGTCGGCCCGCAGCGCGGCTTCGACCACGATTTGCAGCAGCTCCTTGGTCTTGCGGTCCAGGGTGCGCTGACCGGTGTAGGTTGCCTCGATGAATGCGTTGTACTTCTGCGCCCATTCCAGGTCGGCCTCCGCCATAATGCGGTGCATCTCCAGGGTGTAGCCCCGGTTGGCCGAGGTTTGTTCCAGGAAGGCCCGGGCTTCGTCGGTAGACATAACTGTCCTCCAGCTTGGATGTTCCGGGTGGCAGTGTTGCTTTGCCGGTTAAACGGCCCTGCCCTGCGATTGTACCCTTTTCAACGTTTCCAGGCACGGGCCGCCACCTCTGCCCCAGGCCTTTTATCCCCCCCTCTCCCCGCGGGAGAGGGGCCGGGGGTGAGGGCGAACTCCGCGGCATATTTGCCAAGCATAACAAACCCCTGAACTCAGGGGGGGTGGGGGATTCATCCCCCAACGTGTCCCGTTAACCCAACGGTTTTCTTGGACAACTAAAAAACCCTGGTCTCTGCCCCAATGTCTTTCATTCATCCCTCTCCCCGCGGGAGAGAGCCTGCCCCTGCGAAGGCCGGGGGGGCCGGGGGTGAGGGCTAACCCCTCCCCTAGTCTTGCGATTATCGCCGAAAACCGGCCTTGAGTGTGTTGATGCCGCCGGGTCAACACACGAGTCCTTCAAAGACATCAGTACGAACGGACTCAAATTTCCAGGAGGTGACGCCATGGAGCAGCAATTTTCTCCCAATTCCTTTCAACGGGAAGACGATTCCAACGACCGCATCTTCTACTCCAGCCCCCGCAAAGTTGTCCACATCGACGACGGGGCCATCGCCACGGTGGGGCGGTTGTTCCGGGACTTCGTGCCCGCCGGTTCCGTCGTTTTAGACCTGATGAGCAGTTGGCGCTCCCACTGGCCGGCGGGACACCCCAAGAGCCGCTTGGCGGGGTTGGGCCTCAACGCCGAGGAAATGGCCGACAACCCTGACCTGGACGACTACGTGGTCCACGACGTCAATGCCGACCCGGTCCTGCCCTTTGACGACGAGACCTTCGGCGCCGTGGTGATCACGGTTTCGGTCCAGTACCTGACCAGCCCGGTGGTCACGTTTCAGGAAGTCAACCGCATCCTTCAGGACGGCGGCATATTCATCGTCACCTTCTCCAACCGTATGTTTCCCACCAAGGCCGTGCGCGTCTGGCGCAGCGTTGGAGACCGGGGACACCTCGACCTGGTGGCGTCCTGCATGGAATACGCCGGCAACTTCTCCGACGTCAAGGGCGGCCTCGCCAACCCCGATGAAGCCCCACCCGGCGACCCCCTCTTCGTAGTAATGGCCCGCAAAGGCCCGGAGGAAGGAGATGCTGGCTGACGAGCAAGTTGCCGGGCAAAGCATTGGATTGCTTGAGATGGAGTGCCGGCCGGCTTACCCAAAACAAAGGGAATTATATACTTGTGTAACGTCAATCCGAGGCGGCCACGGACGCGCTGGGCCGACCTAAACCAAAGCCAAGGTGAAATGCGCAGATAGTGGAGGTCAAGCGGCGGTGCCAGATCATTCTCCAAGTACGGCTGAGAGTGTTTTACTGGCGCAACCAAGCTAATCTTCATCGCCCATCGAATGTACATCCCACCTTGGCTTTAGTTTAGTTCCTTCCGCTTCCGTGGCGTTATCCAATGCCCTCCCGTAGAGCAATTTCTTGCACACGTCAAGCCGCTTTCTCTGACAAGTGGCGATAACTCAAGCGCACCCGAAAGTCTTCTCCGCGTGAAGGGGCATTTCTACCAGCAAGCCATATTCCGTTGTTGGAATCCGGGTTATAGCGTTGCTGCAACAACCCGTTGGGGATGCAGGATATGATGAGGCGCCTAAGTTCCTGTGCTCCGCTAGTTTCCTCGTAGACATACTTGGCGATTATGGTGACCACATAGAGAGAACGCCCGCCCCTCGTAATGACTTGCTCCAATCCACCGGGTACATCCATTTCAACGCTGGACCGGCGCATTCTAACGTGCATCGAAGTTTGAGACATCTGAATGGTTGCCGTTCTATCGCCATTGGGCTTCTCCGCTTTAGAGTCAAGCATCAATGCTACCGGATATGCACTCGGCAGAAAGATGTACATGGCCTTCTTGAAGTCCACCTTGCCGTAGAGCCGCTCATTCCAACCGGAGACACCCATCAGCTCCAGTGCCTCTCGCGTCACATCCTCGGCAATGTCTTGAGGCAAGTCTGTTTCTTCCCTGAAAATGGTCACGGCCTGTTCCCGATAGTCCATCAACGCTTGCACCACCATAGCCATCGCGGTTTGCTCAAGTCGCTCTAATTCATCAAGAGTCATTGGTACGCTCACGAGCCATAGCGACGTTATCGCGGTCTATGTCTATTCCAATCCACTTTCGACCCAAGCGCTTTGCGACGGCTGTTGTCGTGCCCGTCCCCACGAACGGGTCGAGCACCACACCGCCTACAGGGGAGAGGAGTTTGATCACCCGACAGGCCAGCTCCTCCGGGAATTCAGCTTCATGTCGGTCATTTCGGCGCACCGAACGAATGCTCCAAACTCCTCTTGACCCCCATTCGGCCCATTCCTGGCTATTGAGGCGGTCGCGGTCGCATTCGGTGATTCCAGGACGCCAGAAGACATAGATATGCTCAAACTCGTCAACAGCACGGTAAGAGTTGGAATGCCACTTGCTGTTCACCCAACATGGGTCCTTGTGCCAAATCCGTTGATCGTACAAGTAGAAACCCGCCTCTTCCGCCCAATTTGACACCATGCATCCTGTGAGAAGGACTTTAGTTGGAGTGGCGGTTTTCCCTCCCCGGACGTTGTTATCTTCCATCCTTCTCTGGATGGTTTGCTCGCTACATCCGAGTAAAGCCGCCAACTGGTAGCGATTGGCGCTGGGATGTGCTGATTTGACTGCCAGGATATCGTCTCTGGTAACCAGCACTTTCTTACGGCGAATATTATCGGCTTGGAAGCGCGGCATACTCTCGTCGGGAAAGCAGAGGATGTCCCCGATATTGATGGCCATGAACCCGCCGGGCTTGACGACTCTCGCATGGGAGCGAATAACGTCCGATATCAGGCCACACCATTCCTCGAACGTTATGTCCTGCTCATAAGACTTGCCCACATAGTAAGGTGGCGACCAAAAACTAAGGTCGATGCTGTCAGCAGGAATCTCCGCTAGAAACTGGCGAGAGTCCGCTTGTACAATTTCTCCGATAGGAGTGCTTACTGCAACCATCACACCCTCTACAGCATCCTCGGATTTCGGGCTTAGCGCGGCCCGATAAGCGTAGAATACGGGAGTTGTTTACCCGCTGCGCCCCGTGCCATTATCCCCTAGAGTCATGCCCTTGCGGTATATCTTGCCCGGTCCACTGTTAGCCATATCTACCCCGGATGACTTGGAGTGTAATACCCGATCGGACGGGCAAAGTCAAGGGTCTTGGGTCATTAAGTATATAATTCCCAAACTTTTGGCAGCCAGAACCATTCAACGCGCTGAATTTGAGACGATCTTGCTGAACAAGCTTACCCCCTCCCCGGCGGCGTCGCCGCCAGCGCCGCCACTCCCGCCGCCGACACGGCTGCGGCAAACCCAAGAAAGGGCAGCCAGTAGGAGCCGGTCACGTCAAACATGAACCCGGCCAGCACCGGCCCAACCACCTGCCCGCCAATCTGCGCCCCAATCGTCAACCCGCGGATGCTGCCCAGGTACTGCCGCCCGTAGTAGTCGGCATAGGCCAGTCGCAGCAGCAGATGATACCCGCCCACGGCAACCCCCAACACCAGCGCCGCCACGATGCCCCACCCCAGCGTTGAGCTCGCCACGATTCCCAGCGTCCCCGCCGCTCCGGTGAATCCGGCCAAGCACATCAGAACTCTTAGCGGCGCCCACCGGGTCAACGCCCCCCACAGGATGCCGCCAATGGACTGCGCGATGGCGAACGCTCCCGCCGTCAGCGCCGCCGATGCCGCTGGCATCCCCTGTTGGATGAAGTGGGGGACCTGGTGCAGCGTGACCCCGGCCTGCACCATGAATCCTGCCACCGAGAACAGCGCCAGCAGCCAGAAGGCCCGGGTATGCAGGGCCTCCGCTACGGTCAGGTTAACCTCGATGCTGCTTTCCCGGGACCACCGGGAGCCGCCCCCGGCTGCCGGGGATGCCCCGGTTTCCCCCGAAGCCGCGGAGTGAGGGTCGGCGGCAAGCCCCAGGTCTTCGGGACGCCGCGCCATCAGCAGCCAGACGGGAACGACTCCCACGGCCAGGACCAACCCGCCCAGCCAGGCCCATCCGGTCCGCCACCCCCAGCCGCCGATGATGAACTGCGCCGCCAGCGGCATCACCGCCAGCCCCGTCCCCTGCCCCACGCTCAGCAGGGACAGGGCGAATGGCCGCCGGCGGATGAACCAGTTGCTCAGGACGGTAGCCGTCCCCAATTCCAGCGGCCCGGCAAAGGCGGCCCGCGCCGGAACGTACAGCGCATAGAAGGCCCAGGGTTGACCAATGAAGGAAAGACCGAACGCGCCTGCGCCCACCACCGCGGACGCTGCCGCTACCACCACGCCGGAACCGTGTCGGTCGATGAGCCGCCCGGCCAGGGGAGAAATCGCCACCGCCGCCAGACCGCCCATGCTCACGGCCCCGGAAAACAGGGTGCGCGACCAGCCGAATTCCTCGGTCATCGGAATGACGAACACGGACAGGGTGGCCACGGCCAGCAATGCCCTGGATGAGAAACCCACGCCCACGGCGGCGCCGAAGACCGCCCACCCATAATAGAAGGGAGTCCTGCGGGCCAGCCTGGTCTGCCACGGTAGCATCAACGGATTGCGTTACGGATTGCCGGTGGTGGTCCGGCCGGGAAAGACGGCCGCGGTCACCGCGGCGATCTAGTCCTCCGGCGGCACGGCCAGGACGGGCAGGTGCGCCGACCGCAGCACCCGGTCGGTGGTGCTGCCCAGCAGGAACCGCTGGATTCCGCCCTGCCTCCGTGTGCTTATCACAATCAGGTCTGCGCCCTCGGCGGCGGCATACTCGACGATTTTCTCCGCCGGCGCGCCTTCCACTACCGCGCTGATTGCGGAAACGTCGTCGGCTTCCAGGCGGCCCTGGACCTCGGCAAGGTAGGCTTCCGCCTGTTCGATGCGCGAGCTGATTAGCTGGTCCGCCATGCTCTGGTACTGGGCCGAGACGCCAAAGGTCCCCTCGGCCCCGCTCATCATCTGGAGTTCTTCGGAGCGGGAAATCACCTGGATCAGATGAATCGTGCTGTTCAGGGACTTGGCCAACTCCTGGACGTGGGGCAGCGACCGCTCCGAGTTTTCCGACCCATCCAGAGGCGCCACGATCTTCGAGTACATCACCGCTCCTTAGTTTCCGTCCTTTCGACCACTGCCGATAGCCGACGCTGGACCCTCAACACGCACCGGGCTGCTTGGGATAACTCGATGATAGTAGGGCGGCAATCGGGTGTCAAACCGTCTCCCCTTCACCCCAGTATCCTGCCCCTCTCCCCTCTCCCGAGGGGAGAGGGGCCGGGGTGCGGGTGCGCGCCCTGGTCCACGATGACATCCCCCTCTCCCCTCGGGAGAGGGGCCGGGGGTGAGGGGCGTACCCCGCCCCTGGCGTCACGACGATTGCAAAGCCGCTGGTTTCATCAGACAGGTCCCCGTCTTTCCCGCCTATGCAGGAAACGCGGGGTCGGCGTCTCTCGAATGCCTCAAAGCCTCCCCGCGGAAACGTTCGTACCACGGTTAAAGGCACTTCACAATCACCCCGGTCAGACCGTCAGTATCCTCCCCTTCACCCCAGTATCCTGCCATTCTCCCCTCTCCCCGCGGGAGAGGGGCCGGGTTCTCACCCAGGCGGCGGCATCCTCGGCATTCTCCCCTCTCCCCGCGGGAGAGGGGCCGGGGGTGAGGGCGTCCCCCGCCCCGGCCGTCGTAGAGAGTACCCCGCCCCGCCTGCCCGTGTTAATATCAACCTTGCAAAATCCGCCGCTTGCGGCGGCAAGGGGGAAAGCGATGGCCTCGGCTGACATGGGACCCATCAAAGTTGTAGTACACGGCGCCACCGGCAAAATGGGCATCGAGACCGTGAACGCCGTTGCCCGCGAGGACGGCATGGAATTGGTCGGCGGGACCTGCCGGCAGGAGCGGGGAGACCGCCTGGCCCTGCCCGGCGGCGGCTCCGTCCCTCTGTCAACCAACCTGGAGCGGCTGCTGGCCGGCGCCCGCCCCGACGTGCTGGTGGACTTCACCAACGCCGCCGCCTGCATGGAAGCTGTGCCGCTGGCCGCGGGCTTCTCCGCCAACCTCGTCCTGGGCGCCAGCGGCTTGACCGGCGAAAACCTGGACCATCTGGACGCGCTCGCCAACGGCCAGGGCATCGGCATCATCGTCGCCCCCAACTTCGCCCTCGGCGCGGTGGTCCTGAAGAAGCTCGCCGAGCAGGCCGCCCCCTTCTTCGACTACGTGGACATCGTGGAGTCCCACCACGAGGCCAAAATTGACGCCCCCTCCGGCTTTGCCGTGGCTTTGGCCCAGAGCCTGGGGGCGGGCAAGCAGTTCGACCGCAGCGTCACCGAAAAGGAAAACCTGCCCGGCACCCGGGGCGGCGAGCTTAACGGCGTCACCATCCACAGCGTCAGGATGCCCGGCCGCAGCGCCCACCACGAGGTGGTGTTCGGCGCCGCCGGACAGACCATCACCCTCCGGCACGACACCCTGGGCAGGGACTGCTACATGCCCGGAGTAATCCGCTGCATCCGTCACGCCGTCCAGAATCCCGGTCTGGTCGTTGGCCTGGAAAACATCCTCGGCCTGTAACATCCGCCCCCCTATCCAGGGGGTTTGGCGGATGCACCCCCCAAACGCATCCCCACCCCATCGGGAGCTTTTAACTTGTCTACCAGCACAATGCAAGACCTGGCCATCGCCGTAGTCGGCGCCACCGGAGCCGTCGGCTCCGAATTCTTCCGCATCATGGCGGAGCGGCACCCCGGAGCCCACCGCTTCAAGCTGCTGGCTTCCCAACGCTCCGCCGGCCGGACCATCACCGTCAACGGACGCGGCCTCGTCGTCGAGGAAACCACCGAGGCGTCCTTCCGGGGCGTGGACATCGCCTTCATCTCGGTCAGCGCCACGGTCAGCCGGCAGTTCGCCCCGGCGGCGGTGGCGGCCGGCGCAGTGGTCATCGACGACGGCTCGGCCTTCCGCATGGAGCCAACCGTCCCCCTCGTGGTGCCCGAGGTCAACGGCGCCGACGTGGAATGGCACCAGGGAATCATTTCCATCCCCAACTGCTCCACCACCCCGTTGGTGATGGCGGCCCACCCCCTGCGGCAAATAAGCCCCATCGTCCGCATCGTCGCCGACACCTACCAGTCCGTATCCGGCGCGGGCGGCGCAGCCATCAAAGAACTCCGGGACCAGACCCGCACCCTGCTCGACGGCGGGAAGGCCGCCCCCGAATCGCTGCCCCAGCGCATCGGATTCAACGTCTTCCCCCACATCGACGACTTCCTGGAAAGCGGCTACACCCGGGAAGAGCAGAAGATGATTGACGAGAGCCGCAAGATTCTCCACGCGCCCGAAATCGCCATCTCCGCCACCTGCGTCCGGGTGCCGGTCTACGTCTCCCACAGCGCTGCGGTACACCTGGAATTTGAGCGGCCCGTAGCCCCGGAAGAGGCCCGCGCCGTCCTGTCCGAGATGCCCGGCGTAACCGTGCTGGACGACCCGCAGCAAGGACTGTACCCCATGCCCGCCGGCGCCGCCGGACGCGACGACGTTTTCGTCGGACGCATCCGCCGCGACGCCTCCAACCCCAACGGCCTCGTCCTCTGGGTAGTCTCCGACAACCTCCGCAAAGGCGCCGCCCTGAACTCCATCCAAATCGCCGAAGAACTCGTCGCCCGGGGGCGCCTCAACCCTAAAACCCCCGCCAAAAGCTGACCCGGCAGGAGACAACCCGTTGACCATAACCAGAGAAGTCCAGGACATTTTCACCGGCGCCCGGCAGCTTCACCAATCGGCCCTCGAAAGGTTGGAGGCCGGCGATGTCCGGGACGCCGCCGGAAAAGCCTGGTGCGCCACCAAGCGCGCCACCGGCGCGCTGGTAATGGCCCGCACCGGCGAGGAGCCGGGAACAACCGCCCGCACGTCAGACGAGTTGGACGCCCTGGCTCGGACCGCCCATGAAGTCCGGTCTATGAAGCCCCACTACTACCAATCAATCTACCGTTCAATCTACCGTCTCCACGGCCAATGCTTCTACAACGGCCCTTGCGACTCCGAAGAGGTTATAACACTCATCCACGGCGCCGCCCAATACATAACCAACGTCGAAAACCTGGCATGGCAGCGCATGGCATAATCAACCCCCATAAACTCAGGGGGTTTGGGGGATGAATCCCCCAACGTGCCCCGTTAACCCCGCGGTTTTCCTAGACGATTCTTGTGGACAATCTAAAGGCCCCGTGGAGCCATCACAGGGCCTTTAGATTCCCCCCTCTCCCGCGGGGAGAGGGGGGCCGGGGGTGAGGGCCGAACCCCTGGAACGCACTCACCCTTTCCCAGAGCGCAATGGGGATTCTTTCGAGACTGGCAACCACCATCAGTACATTGACAAGTCGGCCCGGCGCGTATAAATTATAGGCATACTCCCCCTCTCGCTTAGGCGGCAGGGCCGAGACCCGCATAGAGCGGGTCTCTGTCTTTTAGGACTACACCGTAGTATGCCAACCCTTTCGGCAGTCGATGACCTCTATTTGAGCTCCTTCCAAGCCCCCCATCCGGCACTGTTCTTGGCCCTGACGCGGAACTTAGCCCTGACGTTCTTGGGCGCTTCGAAACTACACTCGGTAGCGGTACCTTTTGGTTGGGTCTTCGTGTTCCTCCACGCCGATAAGGGCCCGCCATCTTCGCTCGTCTGGCACTGGAGTTGATAACCTGTAACTCCGGTGGACGTCCCCGAGCACTTCCATGCAAGCTCAACCGTGTCGGAAAAGAAGTCACTAACTCTCTTGCCGAGAAATCCTGTTACGACCGGGACGTTCTTGGTAGCCGTTTTGGTCGTTGTGGTTTTAGAGGCTGTCCCTTTGGTTATCCCTTGTTCGGCGAGGCGCTTCTTCAGCTGGGCTTGTGTGCCTGTGCCTTTCATGGAATTGCAAGAGGCGCACAGCAGTTGCAGGTTAGAGGGTCTGTTGTCAGGTTCTCCTGATTTTGCAATGGGTCTTATGTGGTCAACGGTCAGATTACGCATTAGGAACTTAACTTCACACCCGGCGCACTTATGTTTCTGCCTTTCGTAGAGGAATTCCTTATCCGCGTCCTTGAAGGTTGGCCGACTGCGTTGTTTTGGTTCGCTATGAGACCCAAATAGGGCTTTGAGTATAGGGTCGTTCATCGTAACCCCTCAGCGTGTGCCTGTGTATTTCCTTGTGTACGCCAATATACATAATCTCTACACGGCTGTCCAAACGGCTGTCCAACTCTGAGTGTAGTCAGGGTCTTTTAATTCTCGGTAGCCGCTGGATAATCCGTTCACTGTGAATAATCCGGCATGTCTGCCAAGCATAACAAACCCTTGAACTCAGGGGGTTTGGGGGATTCATCCCCCAACGTGCCCCATTTACCCAACGGTGTTCCTGGACAATTAAAAGCCCCCCCAAACCCCTGACACCCGGCCCTTGACACCCCCGATGCCCCATCTCTACCGTTAACCCCAGACGGCAAATACCCCCTCGCCCAACCCCGTCTAATCCACAACCAACCCTGGAGGACAATGACCACTTCCACCCTGCTGACCATCCCCACCGTCCTGCCCCACGACGACGATTCCCCCGCGACAAAAGGCGGCAAAACCGCGAAAAACCAGGACATTTCCATGACAAAACCGGACATCAACCGGACAAACGAGGACAAAATCTCCATCCCATCCACGCTCAAATGTCGTGAAATGTCGCCTTTTGTCGTAGATTCTGGGCCTGCCTGTCTCTCCAGGCGTCAAATTCAGGCCCTGCCCTACCTTGTCTCATGCCCCACCCTTGCCGAGGCCGCCCGCCACGCACAGGTCACTCTTCGAACCCTGCAACGCTGGCTCAAAAACCCGGACTTCCGCGAAGAATACGAGGGTCTCCGGAAAGCCGCCAACGAAATCGCCCGTGCCGAACTTAACGGCCTCTCCCTCAAGGCCGCCGTTGTCCTCGGCGAATCCCTCGACGACCCCAATTCCAGCATCCGTCTCCGCGCTGCCCTCGCCGCCCTTGCCATGTCCCAGAAATCCAACGAAATCCACGAACTCAGCCAGCAGCTCGACCTTATCAGCGCCGCCCTGCCCCTTTGGGCTGTCCGTAAATCCGGCGCATCCTAGAAGTCCAACAACTTTGTATTCACGGGAGACCGTCTTTCCTGCGAAGGCAGGAATCCAGAAAGTTTCAGGAAATTCATCGCTCCCGTGGGAAGACGGCAAGGATTCTTGCCCCCTCCGGGTGGCCTTGCCAAAATTAACTCGTACACTCCAAGGACAACGGCCAATGCGCTCCCAAATTCGCAATCTCCGGCAGAAAATGGCTCTCGAATGCGCCGAATCCGACCTTCGGAACCTGTGCAACGACCTCTACGACGAATGGCAGGCCGCCGCCTCAACCGGCCGCGGCCTGCCCGAACCCCGCCAGTTCATCCAAAGGGTTTTTCGGCTTGGCTTCTACCTCCCCACCCTCGCCGCCGCCCACAACCATCTGGACCGCTGCCTCCAAAACAAAGAACCGCCCCACCCCGAAGACCTCCTCCACACCCTCCTCCCTTGGACTACAAAATTGTAGCCCAACAGGGCCTTTTCATTCTCCCCTCTCCCCGCGGGAGAGGGGTAGGGGGTGAGGGGGAGCCCTGCCCATCAGCAGGGGTGCTCCCAGAAGTAGCGGGGATTCTTCCGAGAATCAAAGGGCGCCGTCCTTTCGCAATTCCCCCACCGCCTTCCCTGTCGTGTATAATACGGCAACGAATTTTGGGAGGGTTCAGCATGACTGAGATAGGCAGGCTTATCACCGCGATGATTACCCCCTTCGATGACGAGGGGAAGGTCGATTACGCCCAAGCCAAGCGTCTGGCCAACGCCCTGCTGGACTCCGGCAGCGACGGCCTCGTGGTGTCCGGTACGACCGGAGAGTCCCCCTCGCTGACCAACGACGAGAAAATCCGCCTCTTCGCCGAGATCAAAGAGGCCATCGGCGACCGGGGCGCAGTCGTCGCCGGTACTGGCAACTACAACAACGCCGAGAGCATCGAGATGAGCCGCGAAGCCGAGAACGTCGGCGCCGACGGCCTGCTGCTGACCGTGCCCTACTACAACAAACCGCCCCAGGAAGGTATGTACCAGCACTTCAAGGCCATCGCCGAAAGCGTCCACATCCCCTGTATGCTCTACAACGTGCCCAGCCGCACCAGCATCAACATGACGTCCCAGACCACCCTGCGCCTCAGCCAGGTGGACAACATCGTCGGCGTCAAAGAGGCCAGCAGCGACCTGGACCAGATAGAGCGAATCATCGACGGCGCCCCCGGCGGGTTCAAGGTCTGGAGCGGCAACGACAACGAAACGTTCTACATCATGGCCATGGGCGGCTACGGCATCGTCAGCGTCGCCTCCCACCTGGTCGGACGGCAAATCAAGCAGATGATGGGCCTGCTGCTGGAAGGCGACATTGAGCAGGCGGCTGCGGAACACCACCGCCTGATGCCCATATTCAAGGGCCTGTTCGTGGTATCCAACCCCATCCCCGTGAAGCACTCAGTAAACCAGGCGGGCCTCAAAGTCGGCAGCCCCCGCCTGCCCCTCGTCCCCCCGGACGAGGCCACCGCCGCGGAAATCGACCAAATAGTCTCCCGCTACGAAATCGACCTCCCGGTGGTAGCGTCCGCATAGTCCGTCTGCCCACCCCGGCGAATACCCGCCGGCCGCCACAAAGCCCCGTCTTTGTCCGGTAGATGAGACGGGGCTTTGGCTCTGTTGGACCGGCTCCGCCGGCGCCGGAAGAGTCAGGACTGGCCCGCCGGGGAAGCCCGTCTGACGTCCAGGGAGTACACCCCCCGGTAATCCGGGGGCAGCAGCGCAGCCACCCGTCCCATTATCAGGTCCAGGACGCTGTTGACCGCATTCCGCGAAACGTTGCCCTCCAGCACCGGCGGCGTGAAGGGCTGGCCGATGTTTACGCGGAACCGGCACATGGGTATCGGCATTCGCCAGTGGGAGAACTTTTCGGTCCCGTAGATGCCCACCGGCAGTATCGGAGCCTGGGTCTTGATGGCCAGCAGGGCGGCGCCGGCGAGGGCCGGGTTCATGGCGTGGTCGGAGCTGACGTGGCCTTCGGGAAACATCACCACCGCCTCGTCCCGGCTCAGGAGGTTCATGGCCGTCCGCATCGCATCCAGTCCACTGGCGGCCCGGTCTACCGGGTGTACCCGGCACTTGGGCATGAGGAACCGCCCCACCGGGTTCCCGAAAAGCTCCTTCTTGCCCAGAAAATTCAGCGGGCGGGAAATGCTGGCCACCAGCGCGGGCGGGTCGTTGTACGAAACATGGTTGGCCACCACAATCAACGGACCAAAGGGCGGGACGCACTCCCGTCCGGTTACTTCCAACCGGCCCAGGGCGCCGAAGCAGAACCGGGTCAGCATTTTGCCGGGTGGGTAAAGATATGTCATGGCGTCCCGCGCGAAGCTGCCAAATCCAGGATAGCCTGCACCGACTGTTCGATGGTCAACCCGCCGGTGTCCACGGTCACCGCGTCCTGCGCTGCCGCCAGAGGGGAATCGGCGCGGGTGGAATCGCGGCGGTCCCGGGCGATGGTCTCCTGCAGCGCCTGCTCAAAGTCCACTTCCTGCCCCCGGTCCTGAATTTCCCGCCAGCGGCGGCGGGCCCTGGCCCGGACCGATGCCGTGAGGAACACTTTCAAGTCTGCATCGGGCAGCACAACTGTCCCGATGTCGCGGCCGGCCACCACGATGCTGCCCTCGGTGGCGATGGCCCGCTGCTGGGCGACCATAGCGCGGCGCACGGCGGACACGACGGCCACCAGGGATGCGCTGCGCCCGATGTCGGGATGTTCCAGGTCGGCGCCGCTGAGATGCCGCCCATTCACCGTTACCCGGCTGCTGTCGCCATCTTCCAGCCGGATGACGATTTCCTGGGCCAGTTGACCCAGCGCGGCCTCATCGTCCAGCAGGATGCCCTTGTCCCTGGCCTGCCAGCCCATAGCCCGGTACATAACGCCGGTGTCCAGGTATCTGAAGTCCAACCGGCGGGAGAGTTCCCGTCCGATTACCGTCTTGCCGGCAGCCACCGGCCCGTCAATGGCAATTACACTGACTCTGTGCGGCACAAACCCTCCTGTTATTGTCACCGGCAAATTATACCATTGCTGCAATGCTGTACTCCCGGGTTGGATGCGCAGATGCAGGGTATTTCGATTCTCCCCTCTCCCCGCGGGAGAGGGGCAGGGGGTGAGGGAGAACCCCGCGCATCAGCAGCGGTTGCTATTGACCGGGAAGCCCTCACCCTAACCCTCTCCCGAAGGGGGAATGGATTTTTCGAGAATCGAAAGACTTTGTACGACATGCTGCGCCCTGTGTATCGCTTGCCATGAAAACAGGAACCGAAAGTTGGAAGAGATCCCTTCCCCATTGTCGAGACAAAAAGACGGCCCACGGTTTCCCAAATCCGGTTCCTCTGCCGGCCCCGGATCCCATGTTGCCCGGTCCGGCAGGCCGCCCGTTATAATTGGAGGCCATGATTGGTTGGAAGGCCGCTCGCCGTCAGGTTGCGTTTGACTGGACTGCCTGGGTCCGGGTGGCCGGGCCGCCGGTTGTGGCGGTGGTGTTTGTCCTGGCGGCAATGTTCCCCACCTTTCCCGGCGACCGGTGGGCGCTGCAACAGATGCCGATGCTGCACAACCCCTGGCTGACCGGCCTGGGGGTCGGCCTGGCCTACGTGGGTTGGCTGCCGGTTGCGGCCGGATTATCGCTGTCCGCCTTGACCCTCCTGTGGTTGTACGGGGGCCGCGTCCGGTTCATGGTGGCGTCGGCGGGGGCCGGCTTGGTGGTCCTCAGCCTCGGCCTGAAAGTGGTGGTGGGCCGTCCCAGGCCGGAGTATCTGCTGGAGGCAGCCAGTAGCGGGCTGCCCGGCTTTCCCAGCGGTCACACCGTCTTTGCCACAATCTTCTGCGGCCTGGCCATAATGTTCGTCGCGGAATGGGCGGCCCGCCGCGATGTGAAGGTTGGCGTCGGGCTGGGCATGGCTCTGCTGGCGCTGGTCACGGGTGCGTCCCGGGTCTACTTGGGTGTTCACTTGCCGAGCGACGTGCTGGGCGGCTGGCTGTACGGTGGCGTGGCGCTTGTGGAATTGGCGTGGCTCCGGCAGCGGTTGGGCCGGGGGAGCATGGAAGGAGGTCCTTCAAGCGGCCTCGCGACTAGCGGGTTCTGACGAACGCATCGAATGAGGCCCCGGCTGGCGGTCTTTTGAGATAGTTTCTAATCGGTTAGAGGTCAGCTATCTTGGAATTGAGGTTGTATGAATTGGGTTGATTGGGTAATTCTGATAGTGTGGGCATCGGCCGCCTTCCTGGGATACCGCATCGGCGTGTTAGGGATGGTCTGCTCGCTGGCGGCGTTCATCGTGGCCGGCTTCCTGGCCGGCCCGGTGGGCAGCTTGTTCACCTTCCTGCCCACCAACGCAACGGTGGAGACAATGGCCGGGTTTGTCGTGGTTTTCACCCTGGAAATGGCCGCCGTCAAGGTTGTGACGACTATCTGGAAGCCGGTTACCGACTGGATTCCGTTGGTTGGCTTTGTCAACGGGGTCGGCGGCGGCATCGTGGGTTTTGTGCTGGGGTTCATGTTGTTGCTGGTAGTCATGGCTGGAATCGAAAGACTTCCCGCCGGCGAATTCCGGTCCTCCCTGGAAAACGCCACCGGGGACTCCAGCCTGGCCGGGTTGGTGGTCAACGACTACAATTTGTTCGACAAGCTGCTGGATTGGACCCGGACCATCGCAATCCCGTCAAAGCTGGAAGCGCTGAAGAACTCAACCGGCGCGGAGGACAACCTGGGGTGGGAAGACCCGTCGCGACCTTGGCCTGCCGGTGACCGGGCGTTTCAATCCTCTGCTGATGCCGGAGAAGCCCGCTTGACGCTATGCAGTTGACGACCCAAAGGCTCTGCCTGCGGGAGTTTGTTTCCGAGGACTGGCCCGCGGTGCTGGCCTGCCAGCAAGACCCCCGCTGCCTGCGCTATTACCCGTGGGCCGACCGCACCGAGACCGGCGCCCGGGCCTTCGTCCAGATGTTCCTGGAACAGCAGAGGGAGCAAGCCCGGCGCCGGTTCCAGCTTGCCGTCACGTTGCACTCAGACGGACGGCTCATTGGCAACTGCGGCATCAGGCGCAAACCGGATAATGACTGGGAGGCCGGCATCGGCTACGAACTGGCGCCGGACTGCTGGAGACAGGGTTTTGCCACCTAGGCGGCCCGGGCGATGGTTAACTTCGGCTTCCGGGACCTGGGGCTGCACCGCATATCCTCCTGGTGCATCGCCGACAACACCGCCTCGGCCCGCGTCCTGGAACGCCTGGGTTTCCGGCAGGAAGGCCGCCTGCGCCGGAACGAATACTTCAAGCGCCGCTGGTGGGATACGCTGCTCTACGCCCTGCTGGTTGATGAGTGGAAAGACCCGGCTGAGTACCTGGCATCCTGAAGCCGCTTTGACATTTCGCAGGTTTGGTACAAAGTCCGGCCAAGGGCGTCTGACGGGGCGGGGGACGAAACGACAAGTCGAATAATGGGCGGGTTGGGCCAAATTGAGATATAATCCCTTGGGAGAAGACGGCATAACTTAATCGAGGTGCCGAGCAGGTGGCTAAAGTACCATCCAATGGTCAACCAGTGTCAGAAGAGCCTGATACAACCACGGTTGGGTCTTCTGACGGTTCCACCGCGCCGAACGTTTTGAGCCATCCCGTGCTGGTGCTCAACCTTAACTACGTCCCCATCAACGTCTGCACGTCCCGCCGGGCCATCGTTCTGGTCAGCAAGGGCAAGGCCGAGTTGCTGGAGAACCATCAGGGCGAGGTCCGCACGGTGAGCGCCGTTTTCGATGTCCCGTCCATCATCCGGCTGGTCTACCTGGTCAAGCGGCCCTACGCCCCCCGCAAGATGTCCAAGAAAGAGATTTTCCTGCGGGACCAGTACACCTGCCAGTATTGCCAGAAGAAGAGCCAGGAATTGACCTTGGACCACGTTGTGCCCCGCCGTCAGCACGGCCCCCACACTTGGGAAAACGTGGTGTCTGCCTGCTCCCGCTGCAACCTGCGGAAGGCGGGGCGAACTCCCGCGGAAGCCAATATGCGGCTGATGCGCCAACCCAAGGCGCCCCAACCCAACCCCTACCGGATGCTGCAAAACTACGTCATCCAGGACGAGTGGCGCCCCTACGTCCCCTGGAGCATTACCGGCTAACCGGCAATGGTTTTACTGTGCGGGAAGGCACTCCCCCGGAGACAGAGGGAACAATTGGAAGCCCTTGTCCCTCTGAAGCAGGGCCTTTTCATTCTCCCTTCTCCCCGCGGGAGAGGGGCCGGGGGTGAGGGCGAATCCTGCGCATCAGCAACGGTTTCTCTGCTAACTTCAATAAGGAGAAAGTCATGTCACTGTTGTCAATGATGGCTAAGGGTGGTGGAGACAAAGGCGGCGGCGGCAAGGGCGGCAGGGGTGGAGGCGGCAAGCAGGGTTCGTCGAACCCCAATTATCCCAGCACGACCGGCAAACCCTCAGGAAGCGGAAGAGGGAATAATACCCCCAAAAAGTAACCCCATTCTGTTCTGACCGGCACCCCGCCGCCTCCCCGGCCCGGCGTCACAGCCGGGCCGGGGAGGCGGCGGGCAGGTCCAGCATCAGCATTTCCAGCGCCAGCCGGGGGTTGGCGTTGCTGTCCAAAGCATCCAGCGTGTTGTGCAGCGACTTCAGAAAGTCCACCACCTGCCGGGTGCTGACTCCGCTGGCTTGGGCGCGCAGTTGGGGCAGCAGGTCCGGGTTGCCGGCGAACTGTTCGCAGCCTTCCTTGATTAAAACCAGGTCCCGCCACCACTGGAGCCACAGGAACAGCAGGTCTTTCACCGCGGCCCGGTCCCGGGAAAACCATCCCGCCATCTCGTTGGCGTAGTTGAACCGCTGCAACAGACCGGCCCGGCAGACCTCGGAAATCTGCTCCATGTCCGCTTCCCGCTGTTCCAGGACTTCCGGGGTTTGCAGCGCGTTGATGGCCCACCCCAGGCAGCCCCGGGACAGCAGCGCCAACCGCTCGGCCAACTCCGGCTCCGCGCCATACTCCGCCGCCAGCTTTTCCGCAATCCGTTCCCTGGGCGTCGGCTTCAACTCCAGCAGGCGGCAGCGGGACCGTATGGTTGACAGCAGGGCGTCGGCATCGGTGGTCAAGAGCATGAGCAACACCTGGGGCGGCGGTTCCTCCAGGGCCTTGAGCAGGGCGTTGGCCGCTTCTTCGCTCATCAACTCCGCCCCGTCGAAGATGATAACGATGCTGGCGCCTTCGTAAGGCTTGAGGCTGGTCTGTCGCAGTGCCTCCCGCACGTCGCCGATGCCGATGACGGTGCGGGTCGGCCCTGATTCGTCCCGCTGGGTCACCCGGATGACCCGCACGTCCGCATGGAGACCGCCGGCAATGCGGGAACACTGGACACATTCCTGGCAGGGAACGCCCGGCCCCTGGAGGCAGTTCACTGACCGCGCCAAGTCCATCGCCAGGGTCAGCTTGCCGACCCGGGGCGGCCCCGTCAGCAGGTAGGCATGGGCCAGCCGCCCCTGCCGCAGGCTTGGCTCCAACTGCCGGAGGATATGGTCCTGGCCGTCAACGCTCCACATGGTCCCGTGCGTTGCCGTGGGTTGGTCCTGAATCTCGAAAGAGTAGATTCATGGGCCGGGTCAGTTCACGTCACACAGCATCAAATCCGAGTAACTCTCCCGGCGCCGGATGAGTCGGCTTTCGCCGTCGCTGACCAACACCATCGGCGGGCGGGGGTTCAGATTGTAGTTGCTGGCCATGGACGGGCAGTAGGCCCCGGCGGCGGGGATGGCGATGACGTCCCCCGGTTCGGCGGTAGGCAGCATTACGTCCGACGCCAGAACGTCCCCTGACTCGCAGTATTTCCCGGCGATGGTGACCATTTCGTTGGCGTCGGCATTGGCCTTGCCGGCGGAAATAACCTCGTAAGATGCCTGGTACAGGGCCGGACGGATGTTGTCGCCCATCCCGCCGTCCACGCTGACGTACTTGCGCACGCCGGGTATGTCCTTGATGGCGCCGATGCGGTACAGGGCCACGCCAGCCGGGCCGATGATGGACCGGCCCGGCTCAACCAGCAGCCTCGGCCTTGACATCGTTAGTTCGTTGCAAGTCGCCTCCATTGTATCGGCAATGGCGCCGGCGTACTCGGCGATGGTGGGCGGCCGCTGGTCCCGGGTGTAGGCAATGGCGAAGCCGCCGCCGGGACTGAACTCGGACATCTCAAACCCTTCCTCTCGGAACCCGGCGGCGAACCGGAGCACTAAATCGGTGGCCGCCCGGTAAGGTTCCAACTCGAAGATGGGCGACCCCAGGTGGAAATGCAGACCCAGCAGTCTCAGGTTGGGCGCGGCCAAGGCTTGACGGATGGCGCTGGCGGCGTCGCCGGTCTGGATTGAAAACCCAAACTTGGAGTCAATTATCCCGGTGGTGGTGTAGGCGTGAGTGTGAGGGTCGATGCCCGGCGACACCCGGATGAGGATGTCCTGCGTCTTCCCTGCGTCCGACGCAATCCGGTTGAGCAGGTCCAACTCGTGAAAGCTGTCCACCACTACCCGGCCAATGCCCAGCTTGACGGCCTCTTCCAGTTCCTCCGGCGTCTTGTTGTTGCCGTGGAAATAGACCCAATCCAAGGGGAAGCCAGCAACATGGGCTACCGCCAACTCTCCGCCGGAAACCACGTCCAACCCCAGCCCCTCCTCGTTGAAAATTCTGGCCAGCGCCGGGTTGATGTAGGCTTTGGATGCGTACAATACCTGCGTACCAGGGTACAGGCGGTTGAACTCGGCCACGAACTCTCGGCAGCGGTTGCGGATAGTGGCCTCGTCGAGGATGTAAACCGGGGTGCCGTACTCCTGGGCCAACTCCAAGGCGCTGCACCCGCCGATGAACAGTTGACCATCGGCGTTGATCTGGGCAGTGTCGGGCAGGACGTTCCGGAGGGACATATCTCAGACCTTCTTAGCAGTAGCGCCGGATTGACGCCGGAATGGGACACTGGCCGCCGCGCCGCAACGGGCTGGCAGACCAACCATATCATAGGCTACGGGTGTTGTTTGGACAAGCTGAGGATGTCTCCAACCCAGGGCCGCCCGGCTCCCATCGGGCAATAATTCAACCGCATCCTGATATAATCTCCGGGCTTGGAACGATTTCCCCCGGAGATGATGCGCTGAAGATATTGCTGACCAACGATGACGGAATCCACGCCCCCGGCTTGTGGGCGGCGGCCAGGGCCTTGAGTGAAGTGGGCGAGGTCTGCGTCGTGGCGCCCGACCGGGAGCAGAGCGGCACCGGGGCGTCGTTGACGCTGCACCGCCCGGTGAAGGCGCTCCAGGTCCCGGTGAACGCTTACTGCCCGGAGTTGGCCGGTTCGGAAGGCGGGGCGCCGGCGCACCCGGTGACTGCCTACAGCGTTGAGGGGACGCCCGCGGACAGTTGCGTACTGGCCCTGGAACAGTTGTCAGGCAAGGTGGACCTGGTGGTTTCGGGCATCAACACCGGCTCCAACCTGGGTTGGGACATTATGGTTTCCGGCACCGTGGGCGCGGCGGTTCAGGGCTGCGTTCGCGGCTACCCGACCATCGCCATCTCGGTGGGGTCGATAATCAACCCGCAGTTCGACACTGCCGCCCGGTTTCTGGGATTGGCCGCCGCCCGGGTCGGGCCCGGCATTCCTGCCAAACCCTTCTTCCTGAACGTCAACGTGCCCAGCGTATCCCTGGCGCAGATTACCGGGGTGCAGGTCACCCGGCTGTCGGGTCGTTCCTACAGCGAGTCGGTGCGCTCCGAAGGAACGGGCAGCCAGCAGCGTTACTGGATTTCCCGCAACCGGCCGGTCCACAACGACAACGGCGACGGCACCGACGCCTGGGCGCTCAAGAACAACCGCATCTCCATCACTCCGTTGCAGTTGGACTTGTCCCACCGGGAGGGGATGCCGGAGATTGAGTCCCTGCTGGACAGCGTACCGGAGCAACTGCTGGGAAGGGGGGATTGATGGGATAGTGTTGCGGCCCAAGCACCAAAATGTTGTCAAGAACGGGGCGTGACCCCCGCTTGGTAGAAAGAGTATTGACTGGCTTTTGAAGTTTAGTGAACACTATATTAACCTCCGTATGGAAAACCGGGGCATTACCCTGGGACAAGCTACCAGAGTGGTAGATAACCCGGTCCACATCCTGACCCAAGAAGACCGGCGAACCCGATATTGGGGTTACATCAACGAGCTTAATCGCTACATCCGTGTAGTTGTTGACGCCGACGGTGAAACCATCGTAACCGCGTTCATAGACTCAAGGTTCAGTGTCTAAAATAGGAGATAAAACCGATGGTGCAAATTGCTTACGATGCCGCTGTGGATGTTCTGTCCATTATTTTGGTATCCAAACGCGTCAAGGAGTCCGCAGAGATTCTGCCCGACGTAATCGTGGATTTTGATGATGACGGGCGGGTTGTTGCTTTCGAGATTCTGGACGCCAGCAAGATAATAGATACTGCGACGGTTGAAACCGCTGTTGCAAAGCGGCATCCGGGGGGTTAACGTTCCCGCTCTACCGGAATCTATGACGTTATATAGCCTGGGTCTCGACTGGTCTGGGTTATCCGAAACATAGTCCATCGGCGCCTCAACCTGCGCTACCCCCCTTTCCTTATCTGTGGCATAATGGGGCAGCTTTAACGAACTCGGTTGTACCCTACACCCCGCCGTGGAGGAATCTTTTGCATGGTTAGTCTTCGTCATGGCGCCGCCATTGTGGGCATCCACGAGCACGTCACCCGCTACGCCCCCGACCTGAGCGAGTTGCAAATTCAGGGAGAGAGCGTCATCAAGGCCCTGGAAGACGCCGGCCTGACCAAGGACGACGTCGAGGGGCTTTTCACCGCTTCCAGCAGCATCCGCAACAGCGGTATGAACCTGGCCGACTACCTGAATATGTACCCCAAGTACGTCGACAACACGACCGTCGGCGGCGGCTCCTTCGAGTTTCACCTGTCCCACGCCCTGACCGCCATCGCCGCCGGCCGCATCAACTGCGCCGTCATCACTTACAGCAGCCTGGCCCGTTCGGGAGGCGTGTCGGTGGGCACCGGCGGCGTGGGCCGCTACGGGCATCCCCGGCTGGACCCCTCGCCCGACAGCTTTGAAGAGATTTACGGCCTGACCACTGTCGGACTCTATGCCATGATTGCCCAGCGGCACATGCACCTGTACGGCACCACGTCGGAGCAGCTTGCGGAGGTCTCGGTTGCGGTGCGGAAACACGCTTCCATGAACCCGGAAGCCCTGTTCCGGACTCCCATAACGGTGGGCGACGTGGTTAACGCTCGCACGATTTCATCGCCGCTGCACCTCTTGGACTGCTGTGTCATCACCGACGGGGGCGGCGCGGTGGTGGTGGCCTCGCCCGAGGTGGCCCGCAACTGCCGGCAGCGTCCGGTGTGGGTGCTGGGGACCGGAGAGGCTATTGCCCACCAGGGAGCGGGACGGCGCGACCTGATGTACATTGCCGCGCACCAGAGCGCGCCCCGCGCCTTTGAGATGGCCGGCGTGACCCACGACGACATTGACATGGCGATGGTCTACGACTCGTTCACCATTACCGTGGTGGAGACGCTGGAAGACCTGGGGTTCTGCAAGAAGGGCGAGGGCGGAGAGTTCGTATCCGGCGGCCGGCTTCAGGTGGGCGGTGAACTTCCCATCAACACTGACGGCGGCGGCCTGTCGTCCAACCACCCGGGGATGCGGGGCATCTTCCTGCTTTTGGAGGCCACCCGCCAACTCCGGCGCCAGTTTGAGGGGACGCCCCGCCAGGTTGAAAACTGCCAGGTGGCGCTGTGCCACGGCACCGGCGGCGCCCTTGGGTCGCGGCACAGCGGCGGCACCGTAATTCTTGGGAGGGACTAGGCCATGCCTGAATGGAACAAGCCGTTACCCACCGTTGTCGGCGAGACCAAGCCGTATTGGGACTCGTGCCGCCGGGGCGAGTTGGTGATTCAACGGTGCGACAAGTGCAGCGAGTACCAGTTTTACCCGCGGGGAATCTGCGCCAACTGCTGGTCCAACGACATCAAGTGGGTTAAGGCCAGCGGCTGTGGCACCGTGTGGACCTACACGGTGACCTACCAGAACCGCACCCAGGGGTTTGCTCAGGAAGTTCCCTACGTGCTGGCGCTGGTTGAATTAGAAGAGGGGGTGCGGATGTTCAGCAACATCGTGGAGTGCAACCCCCGCGATGTTACCATCGGGATGCCGGTTGAAGTCACCTTCGTTCAGGCAACTGACCGGATTAGCGTCCCCTTCTTCAAACCCGCAGCGGCGTAGGGATGCGAACCCTGCCTGAAACTTTCGTCAACTGCAACTTGGAAATCCCCGCCGGCCATTCTGCCGACGGGGATTTCCTTTCGGCGCCCTCGAATCAGGGTGAAACTCTGGTTTCGCGCACCATACGTCACGAAGAGGGGGGCGCCAAAATTGGCGCCCCCTGGGTTTGCTTGTAGCCTGTCCTTCCGTCGGAAGGGCTAGGTTAGCGGGGAACCAGGTTGGGGGTGGGTTCTTCCGGCAGCGGCTGGGCCTGGATTTCCCGGGCGCGGGCAGACAGGGCCGGGAAGATTTCGTCCACGACGCGCTGGTCGTAGTCGGCGGCCACGCCGGGGTAGCCGGCGCGGGCAATCATGTCCCGCAGCCTGCCGGTCCGGAACTGTTCCAGCGTCCACTCCAGGGTGTCGGTGACGATGGTCTTGTCCCAGAAAATCCGGTGGTTCTTGTTCCGGGGGCCGTAGTGATAGTGGGGGTCCAGCCGGAAGCAGTCGAAGGCCAGCATTTCGGTCTCTTCCATGTAGGTGCGGCCGGGGGTGCCAGACAAGTCGGCCAGGACGTGAATGGCCAAGCCGCCATCGCCGCCGGCCTGCTTCCGCATCTCCAGGCCAAACCGGAAGTTACCGGCTTCAAACATATCGTGACCGCGGTTGTGCTTTACCGTGTTGCGGCCGGTGGCGAACAGCTCTCGGGCCTTGGCGTCAACTTCGCCCAGGACACTGGCTGACTGGCTGGCGTCCACGGTCTTGGCGATGTCCTCGTAACCGGCCTCGGTCAGCATGGCCGGCAGATTGTCCCGCATCTGGGTGACGGACCAGCCGATGGGGTTGCCGTCAACGGTGGGGTCCATGCGGCACAGGCGGTTCTTGCCTTCCGGCCCGTAGACGTAGCTGCGCTCAATGTCGAAGCAGTTGAACCGGAGCAAGGTGGTGTCGTTGCCGCCGATATCGCCCTGAACCAGAACGGCTACGCCCTGGTCGGAGTGGTCTTGAATGTTGCCGTCCCAAAGCTCGTGCTGCACGATTATCGTGACGGGTCCTGCCTGAAATCTCTCCCGGTTGCGTTGCTGCATAGAGCATGACCTCCTTCAATGGTGTTGGTGAAAAGTTTCGGCGTGTTCCTTGCGCCTTCGGTGGTGTATTATATCATCAATTACCGCCGACGAATCAAACCAAAAGAAGGATTATCAATGGGCCGCCCTGCCGTTCCTGGATGGGTCTTGGGGCCGGGACATGATGCTCCCCGGCGCCGGAGGCGGTTACTTTCCTAACAAGGCTTTTCTCGGTGAATCAGCAGGTCGGATAACCGGACTCGCTGAGAGGTTCCCGGCGGACGTTTGCACAGTGGTGACGGTACGAGTATGGGAATTTACGGTGTTTGGATCGGCCGGATCGTGGCCGGTTTTGCCTTCGCAATAGTGCTGACCTTCGTTGGCGACATTGGTGGCCGGGTGGTGAACTTGCTGCTGGGGTACCCTTGGCACCAAGACGTGCATTTCACGATGCAACTGGTTTCCATTGGCCTGGCGGCGGGAATTGGGGCGCAACTGGGATGGATTAACCTGGGATTGAGCCGATACTGGTCTCTGGGCATGTGGGCAGTGGTGTGCGCTGCCGCCATCGTGGGCGTTTACATGGGCTACGCCTATGGGCCGGGCGTCGACACCACGTACTGGTGGAGCCGTTTTGCCCTGGACACTACAATTCACATAAGTGCAGCCGTCGCCGGCACGGTCGTCGCCGCGGTAATTGGCATAACCAAACAATCTGTGGACCTGCACCGGTCCCAATCCCGTGCCCGGTTAACCTCCATGACGGCGACAAGCGTCCCCTCGAGGGCCGACGATCTCACTCCTTCCAACTAAGCCCCCCAACAACCTCCACAGGACGCCGATTACGGGTTTCGTGACCCGTTAAGCGGCGTTTGCCTTTAAACCAACATGGATTGAGTTACGAATCCCGTTGTTACACTGACCGCGATGGTGCGCCTAATGCCTGTTGGTGCCCATCTTGTGATGTATTCCAACGAAAATCATATATACCATCCTTGCCAATAATGGAAGTATCATCATATTGCTGCCCAATTTATTGACAATACGGATTATGGATGCTAGACTCCCGCAAACTTTCGGCACGGGCGTCGTTATCGGCGCAATCTCAACCAGTTGCCAAACTCCTAGGAACCCAACCCAACCGGGGCATCCCAAAGTAACAAGGGGGGATTAAAATGGGGACCATTGTTCGCAAGCCAGCTATATTTCGGACTTGGCTGATTCTGACTTTTGTCATGGTTCTGGCTTTCAGCGTCGGTTGCAGCTCGGCGGCGCAGACCACCGACGCCGAACCGGCCGACACTTCCGGGGCCGCGCCTCCGGCGGTGCAGGTACAGCCCACTGCAATGCCGGCCGCCGTTGGCGCACCCGACGCCATGCCGACAATCAGTTCCGGCAGGGTGACTTTGATGTTAGGCGGTTTTGGCGCCGAGGTGTTCGATAACACCATTGGCAACCTGGCCAAGGAACCTCGGAAGCATCTCCACGGAAGCTTGACCTCCTGGGACCGTGTTGATGGGCAGATGGAGATTGTCGCGGGCATCGCCAAAAAGTGGGAAATGGCCAACGGCGGCAAGACCCTGATTTACACCATAGGGGAAGGGGGCAAGTTCCACGGCGGAGCGGACATAACCATGGACGATGTTTTATGGACGCTCCAGCATACCGTCGGACCGCAAGCCGGAGACTACGGGGGCAGCGTAGCCATTGCGTTCTCCCGGATTTCAGAAAAGGTAGAAATGGGGCCGGGACCCAGACAGGTCAGCGTGACTGCCAAGGTTCCCATACCTGACGTAGCGGTTTACTGGTCGGAGAATGAAGGCGGCGCTTCGTCTGGCCAAGTCATGCCCAAGCGGCCTTTGCTGTACAGTCAAGAACAGTCGGACGCCTATAACCTCGACCCGGTCGGCGCTGGTCCACTGGACCTGGTTGAGCACATCCCGCAGACGTCGATGCTCTTCGAGCGGTTCGATGACTTCTACTACCAACCCGCCAACGGTTATCCAACTGATAAGCGGATGCAATTCAGTGAAATGTTGATGACCCTGGTCCCCGAGGAAGCCACCCGGGTGGCGGCCTTGGCGACTGGGGAGGGAGACATCGGCCGCGTTAGCAAGTCGACCTTCTCCCAGGTCGAATCCGGCGGCGGGCGTGTGGTGTTAAGCCCGGAATCGGTAATTATCGAGTCTTACCTGTTCGGGTGCTACGACCCCGCGCTTCCCTGTAACAACAAGGGTGTACGCCAGGCTCTCAACTATGCCATCAACAAGGAGCAGTTGCGGGACGGGCTCTTTGGGCCAGAGGTGTTTAAGATAAACGGGTTCTGGATTGTCACCGAAAGCACCATCGGGTACAGCTCCGAGCTGGACCCATTCGCCTTCGACCCGGTTAAAGCCCGCCAGCTATTCACCGAAGCGGGTTTCAAGAACCCGGACAATCCTGGCGGAAAAGATTTCGGGCAAATGGTATTGATTACCTATCCAGACCCGTTGCTCCCCAACCTGATTGAGTCGGCCAGGCTGGCCGCCGCAGACTGGGAGGAAGAGTTGGGGCTGGAAGTGGAAGTGCGGGTCATGGACAAAGTTACTTATGGCAAAATCCGCACGAATTCCCCAGAGGATTTCTCCGGGCAGGCCGTGTGGGTGGCCCAAAATACTAGGATGGATGGCGCGGGAATTACGCGGGCGGTCGCGATAACTCCCCAGAGGGAAAGCCCTGCCAACGCAAAATTCCAGCCTAACACTCGGGTCCACAACGACCCGGAGATTTTTGACCTGTTGACAGAAACTATGCTTTCAACCGGTGGGCCGACGGCTGAGCAAGACTGGAACATGGCCTACCAACGGATGCGGGACGAGTCCTACCACTTGTCTCTCGGCTATGTCAATGCTCCCTGGGGTGTTGGCCCCCGCATCCTGTCCTGGGACCCATTCCCGGTGTGCGAGTATGCTTGCGCCTACCACACCATAACCATACCGCAGTAGCCGCTGGCGCCCCAGGCTGCCGCTTTCACCGAGTAGGCGGCTTAAAAAGTCAACCTGGCCCCACCCTCCCAACTTCTGGCTGGAGGGTGGGGCCTCAAATTAACAACTGGGACAACCGATTTCTGCAAGGAGGTAGCCCGTGCAGCGCTATATCTTGATACGATTAGTCCAGGCGGTAATAACGCTACTCGGGCTCAGCATAGCGGTCTTCCTAAGTTCACACCTGACCGGAGACCCCGCTCTTTACCTTCTGGGCCCCGACGATGGAGTGGCAGAATACGAACAAATGAAGAAAAACCTTGGCTTGGACAAGCCCTTAGCAGTGCAGTACGCGGTGTTCTTGGGCGAGGTTGTTCAGGGCGACTTCGGCCGGTCGCACACCATGAATCGTACGGCGCGGCAGTTGCTCTTCCAGGCGGCGCCCGCCACCTTTCAGCTAGCCGCCGCCGCCTTCCTGCTGACCGTCTTAATAGGCGTACCCCTGGGAATTTTATCGGCGGTAAAACGGGACACTTTTTGGGACACCTTCGGCAAGCTGTTTGCCGTCCTGGGGATTGCCACCCCCAGTTTCTGGATTGCCATCATGCTGATCCTGTTGTTCGGCCCCATATTGGGCTGGCTTCCCACCTTCGGCCGGGGCGGGATAGACCACTTTATTCTGCCCGCCTTTGTGCTGTCCTGGGCGGGAATGGCCGGTGTGGTGCGCCTGGCCCGCTCGAGCATGTTAGAGGTGCTGGACAGCGAGTACGTGAAGTTTGCCCGAATCAAGGGCCTTAACGAAAGAATCGTGATCTACAAGCACGCCATGAAAAACGCCGTTATCCCGGTGCTGACCTTCGGTGGTTTGACCTTGGCCGGGCTGCTCAACGGTTCGGTGGTGATCGAGGTGGTCTTTGCCTGGCCCGGTATCGGCCGCCTGTTGCTCCAGGGCATTAACCAGCGGGATTTCCCGGTTGTTCAGGCCACCGTGCTGGCTGCCGGGGCCTTCTATGTCATCACGGCTCTGCTGGTCGACATCCTCTACGCGTATGTAAATCCCAGGATCAGGTACGACTGACCAGGGAAAGGGAGGTTCTATGGCGTCGCTGAACGTTGCCACCGGCAGCAGAATGGACCGATTGCTGAGCGTACCCAGGAAAGCCAGGCAAGCCCGGTTGCCTTGGATTGCCCTGACCGTAGTGGTCATACTGCTGGTCTGCGCCGTTTTTGCCCCGCTTCTGTCGCCCCACGACCCCACCAAAATCAGCATCCTGGACGCCAAGTTGGCGCCTGGGCAAAACATGACTTTCCCTCTGGGCACCGACATCCTGGGGCAGGATATTCTGAGTCGCATGATCTACGGGGCCCGGACCGCCGTTTTGATCAGCTTGATAGCTCTGGGGACGGGGGCCTTGGTGGGCACTGCGTTGGGCTTGGTTGCCGGTTACCGCTCCGGATGGACGGATATATTGATAATGCGGGTCGCCGATGCCACTCTGGGCTTTCCGACCATCCTGGTGGCGTTAATTATCGTCACAATCTTGGGCGCAGGCATAGAAAACATCATCCTGGCGGTAACCGTTACCGTCTGGGCACGGTTTGCGCGGATGATACGGGGCGATGTGCTGGGCATAAAGGAGTTGGATTTTGTAACCTCTGCCAAAATAGCCGGCGTGTCGACGCCGACGATAATCGCCCGCCACATATTCCCCAACACCATCAACACCTTGATGGTCATCACCAGCCTGCAAATTGGCCAGGTAATTTTGCTGGAAGCCTCGTTGAGCTTCCTGGGCTTGGGGTTGCCGGTCGGCGCTCCGTCTTGGGGAATTATGGTGTCCGAAGGACGGGCGGTGATCCTGGATACATGGTGGCTGTCGCTGTTTCCTGGGGTGGCAATTACCATCGTAGTGCTGGCGTTCAACTTCTTCGGGGACTGGATGCGGGACACCCTGGACCCGAAGCTCCGCCGGACTTAGGAACTTCTCCAACGGCGGAGTTTGGCTATTGGCTACCCAGGCGTGAGGACCCCTCATGTCAGGGTAGCCAATACTTTCTCTAGCCCGATTCCCGGATCCACCCCCTTCACCGGCCGGATAGCCGGTTCACGGCGGTTGACGATAGTCGGCGCAGTGTATGATACCGGACAATTAAAATCGTTGTGTATAAAACGCAATCCGTGCATAAATACTCAATATGGGGCGATTTAGCGATAAACTGATCGTATTATTTGACACTCTTCGCTACTAGTGCTAGGGTATTGACACCTCTCGACCGTGGCTAGTAGGAGACGGCAACGCGAATGGTTCTCCCACTGCAATGTACGTCTTTACAGCGTTCGATATAGGTCGCAACACGGCTTGGTATACATCGCTGGCATTATGACGAATGCGAATCCAGCCAAGGCTTTGCCGCCAGAACCGTATATCGGTCGAGAATGTACGAGGCATTACTCCAGAATTTAGGAGGAAATTATGCGATATTGGTACGGGCATAAAACGAAACCCATTGCGTGGTTGATTCCTGTCTTGGCGTTTACGCTTGTGTTGGCGGTTGCTTGTGGCTCTGCGGCTGCACCGGCAGACACGCCGCAAGAACCGGCGCAAGTGCAACAGGTGCAATCAGCGCCGGCCGGTGGAACCGTGCCGACCGCCATGCCACAGCAGGCTACAGACAAAACGGATTCAGCCATGATGGAGGTTGAGATATCCCCCATCACGCTGACGGTGATGGTGGGAGGTTGGGGGCACCGGTTCTTGCCGGTACATGGAACAAACTGCCACAACCACTACAACGTTATCCATGACTTCCTCATCCGTACCGATGCCAACCGGGCCTCCATTCCCGGAATGCTTGCATCGTGGGATTTGTCGGAAGACGGCCACACTTGGACCGCAACGGTTCGGGACGACGGATATTTCCACGACGGCAGCAAGGTTACGGGCGAGGACCTGTTGTTCACTTGGCTGCAAGCCTGGGGGCCCGGCGCTCGGGAGGTGGCCACCAGTTCCAGCGCAACCAACATGGCCGCCAACGTGGAACTGATTGAGCAGGTTGGCCCACAGCAGGTCAGCATCACCCATATCAACATCGACTCCAGCTTTGAAGGTTTCATTTCCGACGCCAGTGGTGCCTGCCAGGGCATTATCCGGCCCGCCGGAGATATGGCAACGATCCACGATGCTGAAGCCATGGTGGCCTACGATAAGAATCCCATTGGGGCCGGCATCATGGCGATGACCCGACAGGTCGAGGACGAGGTCATGTCATTTGAGCGGTTCGACCAGTATTACGCTGAGGACCGCAGCGTCCCCTTCCAGTTCTTAGACCTGCGCAAGATATCGGAAGAGTCCACCCGGGCCGCCGCGTTGCGAGCTGGCGAAGCGGACATCGCTCCGGTCAGCCTGGCTACCAAAGACCAGGTCGAAGCCGGAGGCGGAAAGGTCATTATAGGACAGGAAGCCTCTTACCTGCGTATCATGTTCATCGGTTGTGGGTGGGACTACTACCCCAACCTGCCATGCAACGACAAGCGGGTGAGGCAGGCGTTGGGTTACGCCGTCGACAAAGACGCGCTGCGCGACGACCTGTTTGGCGGATCGGAGGTGTTCGAGGCCAAGGGTTGGGCGCACGTTACACCCAGTTCCATCGGTTACAGCCCGGCGTTGGACCCCTTCCCTTACGACCCGGATAAAGCGAGGGAGTTGATGGCTGAAGCCGGATACCCCAATGGCGAGGGATTCGGCAAGCTCATCGTTAATACTTGGTCTTCTCGGGCTGTTCCCTTCCTGCCGGAATCCGCGCAACTGGCTGCCAACTATTGGAAGGACGAGCTGGGTATCGACACCGAAGTACGGGTAGGCGACGAGACCGCTTTGAAGAAGGCCACCAAGGCCCGGAACCCGCTGGCCGGCCAGATTCTATGGCGGGACAACGAAGCGCGCCGGGACGGCCGCAGCGCAGCCCGCTCCAGCTATGGCACTGCCCCCAAGGACGGTTCCAAGGGCGGCAACTGGAGCCACACGCCGGAGATCGTAAACCAGGTGCAGGAAGCCCTGTCGGTGTTTGACCCTGACCAAATCGATCAGGTTTGGCACGATGTATTCGTGAGGCTCAGGGACGAGCACTACGAAATGGCAATGGGGTACGTCCACGTCCAGTGGGGAGTAGGTCCCCGCATCACCGATTGGAAGCCTCTGCCGTTGGCGTTCTACCCATCGGCGTACCATACCATCCAGTTGGCGGACCAATAGCGGCCGCTGCTGGTCCCGTTGAGTAGCCGGGAATCCGCTCGGCACGGGAGCTTGTAATCCCGGAACGGCGGGTAAAGGGACAAGCGGTCCCCTTACCCGCCGGCCTATCGGCCTTTCTAGTCAAGGATGATTCATGCAACGTTACGTAATCACCCGGGTTCTCCAAGCCATGATTACTTTGCTAATCTTGAGCTTGGCGGTTTTCCTCAGCGTACACCTGACGGGCAACACCGCCGATTATCTGCTGGGGCCGGAAACCACGGAAGCGGATTATGAACAACTAAAGAAGAACTTTGGGCTTGATCGCCCCCTTATTGTGCAGTACGGGGATTTCCTGACCGACATCATGCGGTTAGACTTTGGCACTTCCTTCCTTAAGGGCCGACCGGCCCGTGACATCCTGATGGCCCGGTTGCCCGCCACACTGCAGTTAGCCGGCGCCGCCTTCGCCTTGTCCGTTGTGGTGGGAGTTCCATTGGGGATATTATCGGCAGTGAAGCGGGATGGAATTCTCGACAACTTTGGCAAGCTCTTCGCCGTCATGGGCATCGCGACTCCCAATTTCTGGGTTGCCATAATGCTGATAATGCTGTTTGGAGCCATTCTGGGATGGTTGCCTACCTATGGGAGAGGTGGGATCGAACATTTCGTCCTCCCGGCTTTTGTGCTGGGTTGGTCGGCCATGGCCGGTATGGTGCGCTTGGGGCGGTCAAGTATGTTGGAAGTGCTGGACAGCGAATACGTCAAGTTCGCCAGGGTCAAGGGCTTGGCTGAGCGAATGGTGGTTTGGAAACACGCTTTGAAGAACGCGGTCATCCCTTTGCTGACTTTCTCGGGGCTGACTCTCGCCGGTCTGTTAAACGGTTCCGTGGCCGTGGAGGTGGTGTTTGCTTGGCCTGGCATTGGTCAACTCATGTTACAGGGCATCCAGACCCGAGATTTTGCAGTGGTGCAGGCCACGGTGTTAGCCGCCGGGTTCTTCTACGTTGTGACCGCTCTGCTAGTTGACATCCTCTACGCCTACGTAAATCCTAGAATCAGGTACGACTAACCCGGGAGGAGTCCGTGGCGTCAACACTAACTGTATCCAACCGCAGGGTGAGCCGGTTGAGGGTGCTCATGGGAGCTACTCAGCGCGGTCGGCTGCCCTGGATTCCTTTAGCAATTATGGCAGTCCTGCTCATCTGCGCGATATTCGCCCCCTTGCTGGCCCCATATGACCCAGCGAAAATCAGCATGAGCAATGCCCGGTTGGCACCTGGGGAAAACTGGGCATACCCATTGGGAACCGACGTCATGGGCCGAGATATGAGCAGCCGCCTCATCTATGGAGCCCGCACCGGCGTTTTCATCAGCCTGGTCGCCTTGGGCGCAGGGGCATTTGTCGGTACGGTCTTGGGACTTATCGCCGGTTTCCGTGGGGGTTGGGTTGACAACCTCATCATGCGTGCCGCCGACGCCGCTCTGGGATTTCCGACGATTCTGGTGGCGATGATCATCGTTACCCTGCTGGGGGCAGGCATCGAAAACATCATTCTGGCGGTCGCGTTAACCGTGTGGGCCCGGTTCTCCCGCATGATCAGAGGGGATGTCTTGGGCATAAAGCAGTTGGACTTTGTAACCTTCGCCAAGATTGCCGGTGTGTCTACCACTATGATTATCGTGCGTCACATCTTCCCCAGCACCATCAACACCCTGTTAGTCATCACTAGCCTCCAGGTAGGCCAGGTCATTCTATTGGAGGCATCGTTAAGCTTCTTGGGTCTGGGGTTGCCACCGGGCGACCCTGCATGGGGAATCATGGTGTCAGAAGGCCGCACGGTGCTGTTGCATGTGTGGTGGCTGTCGCTGTTGCCTGGCGTGGCGATTACCATTGTGGTGCTGGCGTTCAACTTTTTTGGGGACTGGATGCGGGACACGCTGGACCCGAAGCTCCGGCGAGCGTGAGGACACCTGGAATACCATCCAAAGCGGAACCGGAACCGGAGCATTATGCCCCGGTTCCGGTTTGCATTAGGAACAACTGTCCGGGGCAAGCGGGGTGTCAGGCGGCGACACGTACCGGCGCGTTCTGAGCCGGGAGGCAGAAAATCCCGGATCTTTTTAACCCTGCCAGTTGTCGACCACCTGGTTCCTTCCGCGGCAACGCCATGATACGGGATTCGGTAGTAAACTCTACGCTGGATATTTGTCCAGCCTTCGTTGAACCCATGCCCTTGACCACTGCCCAACATCGCCTTACCCATTCGAGCATTCTTACCCGTAACTTTCTCCCCTGCTCTCCAAGCCCTTCTTCCCATCCGCATAACCTTTCGTCCTTCGGCGAGCGAAGGGCGCCTGCCTGTACAGGAGGTGGTGTAAACTAACGGCACCGCCGTCCCGGGCTGAATCCTAAAGCCAACGCCCTGGGGCGGCTGCCCTGAATCCGTTGATGGAGAGTTGTCATGCCAGCACGAACCGGCGCTGAATACCTGGACCATCTGCGGGCCAACCCTGCTGAAGTCTACTTGGCCGGAGAGCAAGTCAAGGACCCTACATCCCATCCTGCGCTGCGCAACGGGGCGCAGACCCTCGCCAAATTGTACGACTTGCAATATAACCCGGCGGTCAAACAGGAAATGACCTACCCGTCGCCAACCACCGGCAACCCGGTGGGGCTGTCGTTCATCATGCCCCGGACGCTGGAAGACCTGGAACGCCGGCGGGGAATGATGACCCGCTGGGCCCGGGTAAGCTGCGGCATGATGGGCCGCTCGCCGGATTTCCTTAACGTCGCGCTGATGTCCATGGCCGCGGCTGCCGAGTACTGCGGACGCAATCGGCCCGGCTTCAGGGACAACGTGGTCAACTACTACGAATACGTGCGGGAAAACGACCTTACCCTTACCCACACGCTGGTCAACCTCCAGCGCAACCGCGCTCCGCTGGCCAGCCCCCTGGAGAACCGGACGGACGTTGCCCTCGCCGTGGTGGAAGAAACCGCCGACGGAATCATCGTCAACGGGGCAAGGGTCCTGGCCACGCTGGGGCCGCTGTCCGACGAGATTATCGTCTATCCGGCCCGCACCCACCGCCTGCCCGGCAACGCCCCGGAGCGGTTTGCCTTCGCGTTCGCTCTGCCGTGCGACACGCCGGGCATGAAGTTCCTGTGCCGCGAGAGCTTCGATACCGGCCATTCCCACTTCGACCACCCCCTGGGGTCCCGCTTTGAGGAGATGGACGCCATTGTTTTCTTCGACCACGTTCTGGTTCCCTGGGAGCGGGTGTTCCTCTACGGCGACGTGGAACTGGCCAACAACTGGGGCGCGGCCAGCAACCGGAACACCCACACGGGCCATCAGGTCGTGTCCAAGAACGTGGTCAAGTGCGAGTTTATGCTGGGACTGGCCAACCTGATGGTCGAGACCTTGGGTTCAGGACAGAACCCGCAGGTGCAGGCTTTGGTGGCCGAGGTGATAGAAAATTTGCAAGTTACGAAGGCGCTCCTGCGGACGGCGGAAGTGGAGGCTAAAGTAGACGAGTGGGGAATAATGAGCCCGCCCTACATGCCCCTGCTGGTGGCGCGGCGAATGATGATCCGAATGTATCCCCGCATGGCCGAGATTCTGCATCTGCTGGGTTCAAGCAGCCTGATGGCCCTGCCGACCGAGGCAGACCTCAGCGGCCCACTGTCCGAGGACATCGCCAAGTATCTCGACACCGACACGGCTACTGCCGAAGAGCGGGTCCGACTGTTCCGGCTGGCCTGGGACGTCTGTTGCAGCTCGTTTGGGTCACGGCAGGTCCTCTACGAGCGTTATTTCGGCGGCGACGCCCAGAGCAATGCGGCGTTGATGTACACGTTGTTCGACCGGCAACCCATGTCGGACTGGGTGACTGGGTTTCTGGAACAGGAGTAGCTGCCCCGGGCCCTGCTGAGATGTTCCAAGGACGCCCCGCCGCGTGAAGAATGGAAGTCCCCTCCCGGAAACACTTAACCGCCGCAGGCTTACCCAACCGAGGCGGAGAAGTACCATAACAGGAATGCAAGACAGCCGTTGAGTCAATTGAGCAGCGCACGTTCAGACCCTGAACTTCCAGAACCCGCTGAACGCGGGGCGATATGGAGCATCCCGGAACGGGTACGCCATTGGTACTTCGGTTTATTTATCGTGCAAACGATGGTGGGGGACGGTTTTGTAGTCTGGTACAATATATCTTGGAAGGTTAACGACGACCCTTTCGAGACTGTCATGGCAATGATAGTGGGAATGTCGGTGGTGGGAGTTACTTCAGCCATTAACGCGGTCAATATCGTGGAGGTTGGGGCATACGCTATGGTTACGGTAGGCTGGTTGCGAGATAAGGTAGAAAAACAAAGAGAAGAACTGCGGAAACAAAGAGAAGAACTGCACAAGAAATGGCGCGACGAAGGACTTGATGAAGGGCGTCAGGAAGGGCTTCGGGAAGGACATACGGAAGGTATTCAGAAAGCCAACGCCGCATGGGAGGCGTGGAATCAGCGCCGGCTGGATGCCGAAGCGAATAACCAACCCTTTGACGAGCTCCCGCCGTCCCAGGGAACTGCCTGACAGTCTGGTTCCCGGAAATTCAATTCGGTGGGCGGCGGCGAGTTACAAACCCGGATGTGGCTGTTGCGGTCGGCTTGTTCCGCCAACGCCTCTCTCCGTCACTGCACGAAGCGGTGGTAAACCTCTTCTTTGGTGAGGGACTCGCGGCCGAACCAGTTGTCCTCGATTTCCTCTCCGACTTTGGCCAGACCGTCCATTACCGCCTGGGCGAGTTGGGACACGCCCCGGCGGTGGTCAGTGTCCCCGGGTCGTGTTCCTCCAGGGTTAAAATCACCTCGGAAATTGCCCGCACCAACTCCACCGGCGCTACTTGGGTGGCATTCATCCTGGCCTTGTACACACTTTGCAGCACCGACGACACCGGGTTGTCGAAGAGGATTTCCCGCGTCAGGTCGGGGCAATCATCAGCCGAAATACCCAGCGTGGCGGCAACACCGCTCATGGCCGTGGCCAACAACCGGCCTCCGGCATCTGTCGGCGGGACCTGCTGGGTGGCGGCGTTGGTGGTTCGGGCGGCGTTCTCTGCCCGCTCCAGCCACCGGCCCAACCAGATGAGGTTGTACACCCGGGAATCGGTCAGCCAACGGTCCTGGGCCATGGCAATCGACCTTGGTTCAGTCATTTCAACTCCCCTTTTGTCTCTGTTCCCGGTATTCTCAATCCGTGTTGATCTCGCCGTTAATCCGGCGCAGTCCTCGTCATTCCCATACCAGGACATCCCCGATTAGCCACGTGCAATCAGCCCCTTCGCATCTTCAAAGGAGACCGTTTCCTCGTGCAGCAGCACCTGGGCCATAACCGTCTCCAGCCAACCGTAGCCCTTGCAGACGAAAGAGCCTTCCACCGGAGAGGCTTGGTAGTAGTCCCGGCCCACGGCAAATTTGACCAGGTCGGGTTCGGCAACCACCGCCTTGCCCCGGGTGGGGTCGGAAGCAACCCACCCGAGTTGGGGATGCAAAAACTCCAGCCAGGCGTGGGTATCCCCGGCCTGGGTCGCCAGCAGGCCGCTGACGTAGCGGGCGGGAATGCCCAGGGCGCGCAGCAGGCCCAGGGTCAGGTGGGCCATGTCCTGGCAAACCCTCTGGCCCGCCGCCATTACCTGCTCGGCAGTCGTCGCCACGTTGGTGGCTCCCGGTTGGTATTCGATGTTGGCGTAGACCCAATCCACCACCCGGCCCACCGACTCCATCAGGCTGGCCGCACCGCCGGCGATATAGCGGGCCTCCTCGGTCAGTTGTTCCGGAGCTACGAGCGGCGACGGGACCAGATACTGCTGGTCCAACAGGTCGTAACCCAGCGACTGCATGGCCACGTCGACGGTCACCGGCTGGGGTTGGGCCAGGCGCACCACGCCGATGGACAGGATGGTGAATTCCTGGTGGGGCGCGCTAAGCCGGACCCGGTGGGTGAAGTTGCCGAACCCGTCAGTGAACCCCGCCGGAAGGGTCTGAGGGGCAGTCATCATCGAAAAGCTCAAGGGGGTCTGCCGCGCGTCCTCGCAGGCGGTGAGTCGGAGAAAGTTGTCGTTCTGTACTACAGTATCGGAGTAACGATACCGGGCGGCGTAGGTATAACTGGCCACTATACCGCCGTCGCCTATGGGACTGATATACCTGATTACCCAACGACCTGAGCCAGAGTAAAAGGCAACATTGGTGTCAACCCTAAGGCTGACGGCGGGGAAGTCCCACCCGCCACGGCTTTCCGCAGGATGTTCTTAGCGGCGTTGTGGTCGGCGTCCATACGCATCCCGCAGTGACGGCACTGGTACACCTTGCCGTTTCTGCTGGCCGCGTCCGTAACCCCGCAATCCGAACATACCTGCGACGTATACTTGGGGTCCACCAGCACCAGACGCCTACCGGCCCTCTCAGCCTTGTAAGCCAGTTGCTGCCGAATCAATCCCCACGTCTGCTCCAATTCGGAGCGATTCAACCCGCTCTTGGCCGCTACGTTCTGGCCCGGCTCCTCGACCGTTCCCCTGGCCGAGCGGGTCATGTTACTGATGGGCAAGTCCTCAATCGCAATTACCCCGTAATGCCCCACCAAGGCCGTCGTAATTCTATGACATTCGTTCCGGTTCTTCACCCGTTGGCGGCTCTGGGCATTGGACAGCACCCGTGACAGCTTCCGATAACGGCGACTGCCCTTCTTGCACCGACTCCGACGCTGTTGCAGGTCCTCTATCCGCTCCCGGTCAAACTCCCGGCGCGCGACCGCTTCGCCATTGGACAGCGCCATTCGGTCGGTGATGCCCATGTCGATACCCACCGCGGCGGTACTTGGGGGCAGGGATTGAACCTCCACCTCGTAGGTCAGGTTGACGTAAAGGCGTCGTCCTTTGCGGTTGATGGTCAGCACCTTCAAGTCTTCCGACGGGGGAACCGGACGATTGGAAAGACACCGGATCGTTGGCAGGCCCTTTATTCGGACCTGGAGCCTGATTTCCGCCACTTGCGGGGCAACCGGACGAGGATGCTGTCCGCTCTCTCCGGGTAAAGGGGATTCCGCCACCTGCGGGGCAACCGCTGCTGGAGGTGGTGCGCACTCACTGGAGCATGGGGATTCCGCCACCTGCGGGGCAACCACCGGCACTCCGGGCCGCACGTGACCTGCTTCGGGGGATTCCACCACCTGCGGGGCAACCTTCGCTTCCGAGGTTCCGCAGTCTAGCCATGCGGGGGATTCCGCCACCTGCGGGGCAACCTTTGCCACCGGGTCAAAACTACTCAATGCCACAGGGGATTCCGCCACCTGCGGGGCAACCGCATCCGTAGCGTCCACCAAAACCGGCGATTCCGGGGATTCCGCCACCTGCGGGGCAACCCGGAATACTCACAGGCGATTAGAACTTTCATTCGGGGATTCCGCCACCTGCGGGGCAACCGCCTAGAACGCTCTCCCTCCAGCTTCGGCTGTGGGGGATTCCGCCACCTGCGGGGCAACCGTCGATAAGAAATGTAATGCCATCCATTCGTGAGGGGATTCCGCCACCTGCGGGGCAACCTCGACGACACGGAGATAGGCGCCGTCCCAGGTTGGGGATTCCGCCACCTGCGGGGCAACCCCCATATCGGCGATACCAGGTATGTGCCCGTCAGATAACGGATTTTCTTTCCGGCTCAAGGCCGGACCCGGGAAATCCCCACCCGGGGTGAGCTTCACCATTGAAGCCTCGGGGTCCTTAATCTCGATCGTCCGCCATCGGCGGCGGGACTTGAACCTGGGATACCCTGGCTTTTCCCCGGCCTTGACTCGCCGGTAAAAGGCGTTCCTAGTACCGTTTCCAGAAAGTCTTACAATTATAAGGGAGATCAGCTAGGCTTGAGTAAAATCCCTTAGTGAGGCCGTACCTGACATGCCTGTCTCCAAATACAAAGTCGAACTGACCCAATCCGAACGCTCCGCTCTGATTGAAACATCCGGCCGTGGCAAGCCGTTGGCCCGCACGGTAAAGCGGGCCCTTGTACTGTTGAAAGCTGACGAAGGACTCTTAGACCGTGAGGCGGCTGAGGCGGTTTCGCTCAGCGCCGCCACTGTTGCCAGAGTGCGCAGACGGTTCGTCGAGGAGGGGGTGGAAGCCGCAATCAACGACCGGCCACGGCCAGGCCGGGGGCGCAAGCTGAACGGCAAGCAGGAAGCGCACCTCGTCGCCGTCGCGTGCAGCAATGCGCCCGAAGGACACGCGCACTGGACGCTCCAGCTACTTGCTGACCAGGTGGTGGCAATGGAGTTTGCCGGGAGCATATCCCTGGAGACGGTGCGCCAGATACTCAAAAAAACGAACTCAAACCATGGAAGAAGAAAGAGTGGTGCATCCCCAAGCTGAGCGGGGAGTTCGTGGCCCGGATGGAGGATGTGCTGGACCTGTACCACGAAGCCCACGACACGGAGCGTCCCGTGGTGTGTTTCGACGAGACCTCCAAGCAGTTGATCGAGGACGTGAGGCCGCCCATCAAGGCCAAGCCCGGACGGGTGGAACGCTATGACACCGAGTACCAGCGAAACGGGACCCGGAACCTGTTCATGTTCTGTGAGCCGAAAGGAGGATGGAGACACGTCGAAGTGACCGGGCGCCGCACTGCGGTGGACTTCGCTCACCAGATGAAGTGGCTGGTTGAGGAGGCGTACCCCCACGCCAGGGTCGTCCGGCTGGTGTTGGACAATCTCAATACCCACAAGCTGGGCTCGCTCTACGAAGCATTTGGAGCGTCCGAAGCGCGCCGTATAGCCAAGCGCCTGGAGTTTCACCACACTCCCACCCATGGAAGCTGGCTGAACATGGCCGAGATCGAGTTGAGCGTCTTCAGCAGACAGTGTCTGAACCGCCGGATCGGCGATGAAGCGCTGCTGCGGCAGGAGGTCGCCGCGCTCGAACGCGAGCGCAACGATGCTGGCGCTGTCATAGACTGGCGGTTCTCCACTCAGGACGCCCGCAGTAAACTCCAACATATCTATCCATCAGGATTAAATTGAAACGGTACTAGCATGGTCCAGACGGCGCAGCACACCCCGGCCTATCTCGACAGACCGGCTTCCCCAGCCGTCGGGGGCATCCTTCCTTATCTGGGTGAACTGACGAAACTGCCCGTAGAGGTTGACCGGGGGGCCCGCGGGCGCGCCGGGTCCCCGTGCGCTGGCGGCGGGCGGTGGCCGACGATTTCGGGGGGCCCGCGGGCGCGCCGGGTCCCCCATTGAACCAAACGCCCGGTTCGTCGCCACCGTCCAGTTTGACCCATTCGGACCCGTTGAACACCCAACCCTTGCCGGGGTCGGCGGACTTGACCTCGATACGCCGCTTCCAAGCGTCCCGCCAGTTCTGCAACGCCGCATTGTACAGAGTGGCGCACTCAGCCATTACGGTGTCCAGTTGGGCATAACCGGTGCGGGTGCAGTAGCCTCTAAGCTGGTAAGTTGTGTGGGTTGTTGCCATGCCGATATTATACACAGCCTGGGCGGCCAGGTAGATGCTTCCCTAACGAATTACCCACGTCGGTTTGCATAATCCACCGGATGAATTGTTAGTAATGCGGCTGTTGGCGTTGGCGACCCTCGTCAGGCCACCGGGGAAGGCGTGGGCCTCTCCCCGGCCGTTCTGGATGGCAAACACCCTCAGATCCACATACCGTTCCTCAAAGGAGCCGGTAGATTCATCGAATATCAAGTGCTTGGAAAAGTCAAGGGTTTCCTGGGCGATGTAGGCCCGGGGCTGCTCAATGATGTTGCGGGCCATGCGGCTGCGGTAGCTGAGGTCAAGGTCGGGCATGATGTACACGCCCAAACCGCCGTAGCCCTGGCGGATTTTCAGCACCAGCCGGTCTAGGTTTTCCAGCACGTATCGCAGGCTCTCGGTGTGGTTCAGGTCGTAGCTGGTGGCCTGCTGCAAGATGGGTTCCTCTCCCAGGTAGTGGCGGATCATCTCCGGCACCCACAGGAAGACCAGCTTGTCGTCGTCGGCGCTGGTGCCCATGCCGTTGACCATCACCACCTTGTTTTGCAGGTACGCCTCGGTCAGGCCGGGGACAAAGATTTCCAGGTCCTCCACCCGGCGGTAGATGAGGTCGATCTCCACGTCGCCATCCAGATTCTTGGCGTAGACCTTGCCGTCGGGGCCAATGTACAGGTCAAACCCTTCAACCAGGGGAATCTCCAGCAGGTCGGCCAGATAGCGATGCTCGAAGAAAGCCGCTCCGAACTTGCTGTCGGTCAAAATGACGCAGGTTGGGGACTCCTTTTCGCACAGAGAAGCGAACAGGTCCAGGTAGGCGTCCTTGATGTCGTAACGGACAATGTCGTATGCGTCGGCCAACTCGGGCTGCACCCGTTGGGCGATGTCCACCGTCTTCAACTGGTAGGCGATTCCTGAAGGGATGCGCAGGTTGTCCTCCAGCACCGCGTATTCCCCGTTGCCGACGTTTACGAGGTCGATTCCGTAGATGTGGACGAAAACGTCCTTGGCCGGGCGGAACCCCTGATACTCCGGGTAGAAGTATTGGCAGGTGTAGATAACGTCGTCGGGGACGATCGTTTGGGTGCCGACGTACAGGTCGCTCAGGAAGTGGTTGATGGCCTTGAGCCGCTGCTCCACGCCCTTGCCGATGTGGTCCCACTGCTCTTTTTGAATGACCCGGGGAATCCAGTCCGTGGGGACGGACCGGAAGGTCTTGGGTTCCAGCATGAAGGAAAACCCGTCCAGCGTGACCTGCCGCTTGGCCTGCACCCAACGCTCCTGCATCGTGGCGGGGCCAAGGCCGTCGAGCAGCTCCATCATGGCCTGGTAGACCGGCTGCACTCCCCCGGCGCCATCGAGGTACTCGCTAACGGATGTCCCGGGGAAACTGACGGTGGGAATCGTACTTCACTCCGTGACCTTGTATTGCTGAGGCTGGTGAGGTGGCGCGATTGATATTATGCGTCAGCGGTATTAACGGCCGGTTTCCAACAGGTTGCAAAGTTGTTGCGGTTGACGCTTGGGAGTCCTGCGACAGCCTCGGGCCGGACAAAGTTGTGAATGGGCGCCCTCTTCCTGCCATGTCGATTCCTGGAAAGTTGGGGCACCCGAATGGAACTGCCCGGTGACAGGGTCTTTTAATTCTCCCCTCTCCCCGCGGGAGAGGGGCCGGGGGTGAGGGGGAACTCCACGCGCCCACGCGCACCGGCAACGGTTGCTCTTGGACGGAACACCCTCACCCTAACCCTCTCCCAGAGGGCGAGGGGATTCTTTCGAGAATTAAAAGACCCTGGCCCGGTGATACCGCCCTTGACCGGCTGCGCTGGTTTCCCTAACATGAAAGGGTCAACTTCCGGCCTGCACCGGTCAAGGTCAGTTGGTTAAAGTACGCTGCCCGGTCAAGGCAGAGATTATCGTCTTAAATCCCGTCCGTGTCGCGGCCGGATGCCCTTTTCACGGCTTTGCATAACACTCCCAACAATCCTTTCGCCGCCGGCTTGGAACTGCATGAACTCACCGGCTCCGCCCATCCACCAGGCCAATTCATCCCGGCGCTCGGCGGCCAAAGCCGCCGGGCTGTTGCTCATCGTCACCGCCGGGGCCACCGCCGTATCCGTCGCTTCCCGGGTGGCCGCCGACGCTGACCGTGCCGACTTGATGCAGACTCTGCTGGCCATATCGGCAAACCAGGGCTTGTACTCTTTGGCGGCGGCAGCGCGGGTTGCTTCGGGAATTTGCCTTCTGTTAGCGGCCTGGTTTTGGTGGCGCAGCGGCAGTTTCGACCAAGGCCGCCCGCCGGGTTGGACGGTCATGTTGGTCATATTCGCCGCATCGTCGCTTTTCACATCCGCCTCCGGGGCCTCGGCGCTGGCGTTGGCGGCGCTGCTGCCCGGCCCCGGCAGTGTTGGCGTCCTGACCGAACCCCTTTCCTTCATGGATGCCCTCGCCCAAATGCGGGGGCTGACCGGCAAGATGGGATTCGCCCTGGCGGGTTTGGGATTGTTGGCCGTGTCCTGGAATTGGCGAACTGCCACCGGGACCGGCCGGGTCTTAGTCGCGCTCACGGCGGTAATCGGGCTGGCGATGCAATTTATCTGGTGGGATGCTGCCACCTCCGCCCACCGGGCTTCGGGAGTGTCTTTCCTGGTCTGGCTGATCGCCGCCGGCGCCTTACTGCTGTCCGGACGGTTGAAGGGAGCCTCTACCCGTGCCGGCGACTCTGATTAACCGCTTAGCAGTCCCATTGACGGGGCAGCGGCGCGGCGCATTCCGGCGGTTTCCCTGTCGTTTTCCAATGGCCGCAGGTTGCATTTGACGCCGCCAAGTGTACACTAACCCTTGGCCCGGACTACTGCGTATGAGCGGTTGGTTTCAGGGCCATAGATTTTAGCGAGCGCAGGCTGGAGAGGATTAAGCATGGCTTACAGCATCAACCACGTACACATTCGCTCGGCCGATCCCCACCGGTCAGCGGCCTGGTATGAGCAGCACTTCGGCGCCAAGCTGGTCTCGGAGCGGACGGTGATGCCCGGAACAATCACCCTGAGCCTGGAAGTCGGCGGCCCCACGCGGCTGAATATATCGTCCAAGCAGGAAGGCACCCCCGACACCCGCCCCGCCGCCGAGTTAAACCGGCTGGGCCTGGAACACTTCGGGTTTCACACCGACGACATAACCGGAGACCTGGCCCGGCTGGAAGCGGCAAATGTGAAGGTGGTTCTACCGGAAACCGAGTTTACCGCTGGGACGCGGTTGGCCTACATCGAAGGCCCCGACGACGTGCTGATTGAACTGGTGCAGCGGGGGTAGGGGCCCGGAAGGACTACCTATGCTTAACACCCTTTATTACGGCGATAACCTGCCGGTGATGCGGGAATATATCCCCGACGCCTCGGTGGATTTGGTTTACCTTGACCCGCCTTTTAATTCCAACGCCTCTTACAACGTGCTGTTCCGGGAGCAGTCGGGCGAGGAGTCTCCCGCCCAGATTAAGGCGTTTGGCGATACCTGGCAGTGGACGGCGGAGGCCGAGGCCACCTACGAACTGGATATTGTCCAGAACCCGGCCGTCCCATCGGCGGTCAAGGACATGATTTCCGCCTTCCGCCAGTTCATCGGCCAGAACACGATGATGGCCTACCTGGTGATGATGGCCCCCCGCCTGGTGGAGCTGCACCGGGTCCTGAAGCCCACCGGCAGCCTGTACCTGCACTGCGACCCGACGGCCAGCCATTACCTGAAGATTCTGCTGGACGCGGTTTTTGACAAGCAGAACTTTCGGAGCGAAATAACTTGGAAACGTACCAGCACCCATAGCGATACCAGACAGGGACGCCAACAGCATGGCCGCATCCATGATATTCTGCTTTTTTACACCAAAAGCAACAGTTGGACGTGGAATCCAATTTACACGGAATACGACCCGGAATATGTCGATGACTTTTACAAGCACGTAGAGATTGAAACAGGTCGCCGTTATACACTTGGGGACTTAACGGCTCCTGGTGGTGCGTCTAAGGGCAATCCTCACTATGAACTTATGGGTATTACCCGTTACTGGCGTTACAGCAAAGAACGGATGCAGAAACTCATAGACGATGGCAGGATTATTCAAGCAAAGCCAGGTGCGGTTCCAAGGTACAAGCGTTACCTTGATGAGATGCCGGGCGTTCCTTTGCAGGACTTATGGACAGACGTTGGCCCGGTTGCGTCCCAATCACACGAACGCCTTGGCTACCCGACCCAAAAGCCCGAGGCGCTGCTGGAGCGCATCATTAACGCGTCGTCCAACGAGGGCGACGTGGTGCTGGACCCCTTCTGCGGGTGCGGGACGGCAGTGGCAGTTGCGCAGAAACTCAACCGCCAATGGCTGGGGATCGACGTTACCCATCTGGCCGTCGCGCTGATGAAAAGCCGTCTCAAGACCGGTTTCGGACTGGAGCCGGGCAAGGACTATGCCGTCGTTGGCGAACCGCAGGACGCGGGCAGCGCGCGGGCGTTGTGGGAGCAAGACCCCTACCAGTTCCAGTTCTGGGCCGTGTCGCTGCTGGAAGCGCAGCCCCAGGACCAGCAGAAGCGCGGCGCAGACCGGGGCATTGACGGAGTGATGCACTTCATCGACGGCCCCCGGCGGACGGCGCAAAAAATCGTGATACAGGTGAAGGGCGGGCACGTCTCATCGCCGCAAGTCCGCGACCTGAAAGGCGTGGTGGAGCGGGAAAAGGCGGCGATGGGGCTGTTTATCAGCCTGGCAGAGCCAACCCGTCCCATGCTGGAAGAAGCCAACGGCGGCGGCCTGTTCCACTCGGACTTGTGGAACCGCGAATATCCCAAGATACAGATACGCACCATCGGGCAGATGCTTTCCGGCCAGGGGTTTGACCTTCCGCCGCGGACGGCGTCATACCAGCCGGCGCAGCGTCAACGGCGCAGCCAGGGGCGTCAGCCGGGGTTGGGGGAAACGTCCGGTGAATACTCGGCGGGGCAGGAAACGCCGGAACAGGAAGCGGGAGCAGCGTGACGGATGCCGTCGGACGCCGTCCATCCCATTCTGGCAAATCGACAACGGGCAGGACTTTCCCAGATTCATCACGGCCCGGCCCACGCGGTAAGGAGGCAGGATGTTCAAGGAATTGGACTTAATCGCACTGACGGGCCATATACCCTTTGAGCGCATTTTCGACGTTCCGCAGGGCAGTCCACTGCGGAAGGATGACGACCAAAGGGAGGGGTTGCGGCCTGGCGACGTAGGTACCATCGTTCACGTCCATCCTGGGGGAGAAGCCTTCATGGTCGAGTTTCTGGAGCCGGATGGGTATACGGTGGCTATCGCCGGCGTCTTGGCGGCGCAAGCGCGGCCCGCAACAGATGAGGACATAGCGAATGACCGTTTCTGGCAGAAGTCCCCGGCCCGGTAGCCGATCAGCGCGTCCCCGGTGTTCCTGCGTTATTGAATGCGGCGGACACTTGCTATTTTCATGGCAATGACAGCGGGCAGTGGCCGGCCCAAGTGACGGCTTGGCGGTATCCGCACGTGCCGGAGCTTGCCTTAATGCTTGCCCATGACTAACCGCGCGCCGGAAAATATTCCTGCTTCCTCTGGCGGTGCGGACGCCGGCAGCCCCCCGACCCGGCGGCGCCGCATCAACCGGGCCAGCAGCTTTCACGCAGTCAAGCAGTACCCGGACTTCCGCTACCTTTGGATGGGGAACTTCCTCACCGTCGGCGCCCAGTGGATACAGGTGTTGACTGTCGGGTGGCTGGTGCTGCATCTCACCGGCGGCAACGCCTTCCTGACCGGCACCGTCGTTGGCGTCCGCACCCTGCCGGTGCTGGCCATCGGCCCCTGGGCCGGAGTGTTGGCCGACCGGGCCGACCGCCGCAAGATTGTAATGATTACCCAGGGCGTCATGGCGGTGGCCGCGTCGATTTTCGCCGTGCTGGTTATCACTTCTGACCTGGACGCCGAACCCGTGACCGGGCCGCTGCGGTGGTGGCACGCCTTCATCTACATGGGGATCGCCGGCGTAGCCCACTCGGTAATTCAGCCAGTGCGGCAGGCCCTGGTCGCCAACACCGTTCCCCGCCACGACCTGCCCAGCGCGCTGGCCCTGAACGGTATGGCCCATCCATCCATGCGCATTGCCGGTCCGGCCTTGGGCGGGCTGCTAATCGCCACGCTGGGATTCAAGTGGAACTTCTTCCTGGAAGGACTGGCCTACCTGGGGATAGTGCTGCTGATGCTGCCGGTGAAGCTCCGTTACCGGGAGGAAACCAACCGGCGGCCGGCGTCGGTGCTGCGGAGCATGGGTGAAGGGCTGAACTACGTGAGGCGGGAAAAGCGCATCCTGCAGCTCATCGTCATGTCGCTGATACCCAACTTCGTGTTTCAACCCCTGGCCTTCCTGCTGCCGGTGTTCACCACCGAGGTATTGCACCGGGGTCCGGGTTCCGGCGGGCTGCTGGCGGCGGCCGTCGGGGGCGGCGGTATCATCGCCGCCATCATCGTCTCCAGCATCGGCTATGTCTTCCGCAAGGGCATGGTCACCGCTCTGGGACTGGTGGGAGGGTGCGTATTCGTGCTGCTCTTTGCCCAGTCCCAGTGGTTCCTCGCCTCCATGCTTTTGCTGGGCGGGCTGGGATTCTGCCAGTACATGTTTCGGGTGGGCAACAGCACCCTGCTCCAAACCATCACGCCCGACGCCCTGCGGGGGCGGGTGATGAGCATTTACTTCCTGGACAACGGGTTCACTCCCCTGGCGACGCTGCTCATCAGCGTGTTCGTCCATTTCTGGAACCCGCAAGGCGTGTTCACCGTCATCGGCGCCGCCGCGGTGGTTCTGACGCTCCTGCAGCTGATTTTCTTCCGACAGGTGCGGCAACTGGAGTAGGCTAAACCAGGAACTTCGCACAAAAAGTAAGATTTGCACGTAATGAAGGATTTCCTGAAACCTTCGTGCTGAGGCTTTCAAAATCATTGCATGGGTACGCAATGCTGCTTGCCCAACCCTTTGTCCGGGGCAGGCGCGCCCGGCAATTCGGAACTGTCATACCCTGAATCAAGTCTTACAGGACGATTGCAAAGTCAATTTTTGATAGGGAAGTCCTTCGCGATGCACCGCACACATCGTCTTTCCTGCGCAGGCAGGAATCCCGTAACTGTTCAGACTAAGGGTTTCCTGAATCGTCCCTGCTGACACTTGCCCCTTGCCAATCCCGGCAACTCTACCCTACTATAATCATCAACCATCCTGAGTCGCCCCCCCGGAATTGCCGGCCCCGGATTTAGCGGAAAGACAAGCCCGCCAAAGTGCGTCAAAACCGGCACAAAGGTGACACAAAAGTGGAACACGATAACACAAAAAGACTCCCAAACCGGCCGTCAGGGACCCATCGCCAAGCGTAAATGACACAAAATGCCACACTTTATCAATTTTTTAGCGCTTAACTGTCTCCCGTGGCTCGAACCCTCCCGTCTGAACAGTTACGAATCCCCGGCCTGCTTGCCAATAGCAGCCATTACCGCCCCAAACCCGCATGGATTCCCGCTTTCGCGGGAAAGACGAGGAGAAGCTGCCCCTGGCCGGGACCAGGGGGCGGACTTTGCAATCGTCCTGTCAAGTCTTGCAGGCCAACCGGGGAACCAGTAGAATCGGATGAAATGGTAAACTCATCGGGTGGGGAAGGGGGGTAGATGAAGATTGCGCGAGTACGAAGGCGGGGCAATCCCAGGGCGGTTCACGTTGTAGTGGAGGGTGACGAGGTCTTTGAGATAAAGGGCAGCATCTACGCCAACTTTCGGGTTGCGGACATCCGCCATCCCCTTTCGGAAGTTACCCTGCTCCCGCCCACCGAAGCGCCGGAGATATGGTGTCCGGGGCTGAACTTTCTGGACCACTTGGAATATGCCGGTTCGGTGTTGGGGCAGGGTACTCCGCCGGTGCCGGCTCATCCTCAACCCTGGCGGAAGGGCCGGAACGCCTTGACCGGCTGCCGCAACCCCATAATCATCCCCAAAGACTGCGAGGGCGAGGTCCACTACGAGGGCGAGGCCGTGGCAGTCATCGGCAAGAACTGCCGGCGGGTCAGCCCGGCCCAGGCCGGCGGGTTCATTCTTGGGTACACCTGCGGCAACGACGTCAGCGAGCGCGCCTGGCAGGGCAAGGACTGGACGTTCTGGCGGGCCAAGGGGTCTGATACCTTCGCGCCGGTCGGCCCCTGGATTGATACCGAGGTGGACCCCCAGAGCCTGGACCTGATTGTCCGGGTGAACGGCGAACAGGTCCAGCAGTGCAGCACCTCCGATATGCTTTTCACTTTTGCGGAAGTGGTCAGCTATATCAGCCAGCACGCAACGTTGCGCCGGGGGGACCTGGTGTTTTCCGGCGCCACGGGCATTACCACCGCCATCAATCCGGGGGACGTGGTGGAAGTGGACATCCCGGGCATCGGCGTTTTGGCCAACCCGGTGGAGGCCGAGTTCGACAGCTCAGCGATGTAGCCACTAATCCCGAAGTCTGCTGGCTGGCGCGCGACGCTCCGTAATCCGGCCCTTGGCTAGAAGTGGAGGAGCTTCAGCAGCGCTTCGGAACTGCGGTGAGGCCCAACCACCGCCAGCTTCAGCAGGTTTTCGTCCACGACTCGCCCAGCCGCCCGCGCCACGTCGTCGGGGCCAACCCGGTCGATTAGGGTCACGGCATCTTCCACCGTGGTCACCTGGCCGGTAAGCAACTCCTGGGAAGCCAGCCATGCCGCCACCGAGCGGCTGTCTTCCATCCTCAGCAGGGTGCGTCCCTTGGAAAACTGCTTGGCCCGGTCCAACTCCTGTTCAGGCACATTTTCCCGGATTTGTTGAAGTTCCTGGACGATTGCCTGCACCACATCCCGCGCCTTCTTGGGTTCCACTGCACAGTAAACTACCAGCGAACCGCAGTCGCGAAAGTTGCTGATTGAGCTGGCCACGTCGTAAGCCAATCCCTGGTCTTCCCTGAGATTCAGGAAGAGGCGGCTGCTGGACCCGTCGCCGAGCACCCCATTCATCATCGCCAGCGGGTAGCGGTCCGGGTCGGTGAGGGACAACCCCGGGAGTCCCAGGCACAGGTGGGACTGGTCGGTGCGGCGTTGGTCGATGCGCACCTCGGGGCCGGGGCTGGCCTCGGTTACGGGCTCCCAGTCCAGGGAAGGGGCCGGGACCCAGGATCGTGTGGCCTCGCTGATCAACTCGACCGCTTCCGCCTCGGTGATGCCGCCGGCCACCGCCACCACCGTGTTGGCGGGGTTGTACTGCCGCTCCATGTAACGCTGCACATCGTCCAGTGTAATCGCTTTGACCGTCTCCTGGCCGCCGCCCACATCGCGGCCCATGGCCTGGTCCGGCCACAGCGTATCGTCAATAAGCAGGTCGGCAAGTTGGGCGGGGTAGTCGTTGGTGGACCGGAGTTCCTCCAGAATCACCTCGCGCTCCTTCTCCATCTCCACGGGGTCCATGATGGGGTGAAGCAGCATATCCAGCACCACGGAGAAGGCTTGGCGGTAATGCGGCTTGGCCACCTTGCACCAGAACACCGTCATTTCCCGGTCGGTGCTGGCGTTCATCAACCCGCCCACGCCCTCGATGGCGTCGCTGATGGCGCGCGCCGACGGCCAGCGGCGGCTGCCCTTGAAGGGCAAATGCTCCAGGAAGTGAGAAAGGCCGGCCAGTTCTTTGGGTTCGTACCGGGAGCCGGCGCCGACGCAGACCATGATGGAAACCGAGAGGGCGTGGGGCATTGTTGCGGTGAGGACGCGGAGTTGATTGTCGAGAACGGTACGTTGGAACATGCCACCTCGTAGTTGGTAATTGGCTGCTGCCCGGGTTGGGTGCAAGGGCACTCCCAGGTTGTCGGCCTGGGAGCGCTTGGGACAGGTTTCGGGATACTCTCCGGGGCGTGGGCTGCCCGTATGAGGGCGTTGGCGGGTCAGCTTTCCAACCAGGAAACGTCGCCGTGGAGGTCGTCGGGGTGGGGCTTGGACGCGAAGACCTGGTATTGGCGGCGGGCCTCCGCAATGGATGTGTCATCGCCGTGGCCGGGGTAGACGGCGGTCTCGTCGGGCAGGGTCAGCAGCTTACGGGTGATGCTGTCCAATTCCTGCCGCAAAGCATCGGGAGAGCGGGACTTGCCCGGGCCGCCGGGGAACAGGGTGTCGCCGGAAAACAGGTGATTGCCCAACAGGTAGCAGGTCGAGCCGTCGGTGTGGCCCGGGGTGAACAGGGCTTGCATAGTCTGGTTGCCGAACTTGATTTCGTCGCCGTCGTTGAGGGGACGGGCGGGCGGAGACGGCAGCAGCTTGACGTCGTTTTCGCCGGACGAGACGGGGGCATCCACCGCGCCGGTGATTTCGGCGAACCCCAGCAGGTGGTCCTGGTGGCCGTGGGTGATGAGGATGGCCTTGATGTCAACGCCGCCAATCTCGTTCAGCAGCTTTTCCGGCTCGGCGGGAGTGTCGATAATCACGCCCTCGTTGGTTTCGGGGCACACGACGATATAGCCGTTGTTGTTGTAGGGGCCCATGTTTATCTTGGTAATCCTGATTTCGCCGTCGTAGTGGAGTGGCATAAACATCCTCTCTGCCAATGGTTTCGGAATGAGGACATTCTAGCAAACCAAGGGTTGGGGCGCCATTGGCCGGGGGGAAGGGCAATGGTCACTTAAACCGCAAGTCCGGCGGGTAGCAGGACGATTGCAAAGTCTTATTACTGATGCGTGAACGATTTGCTAAACAGGTCATTGCCCCTTCGTCCCCTGTCTTCACAGGGGCAGGCTTTTCCCGCGAAGGAACGTCACCCTCGCGAAGGCGAGGGCGGGGCGGGAATCCAGGGGTGAGGGGAACGGCAGTTTAGGGATTCATTCACGTATCAGTAAAACGTGATTGCCCTGGCAAATCGGGCCCTTCATTTCGCTCGCGTCGGTCTTACTGCTAAATTCCCCCTTCGCAATAAGGGGTTTCCGTCCGAGTTTCTGAGAGGGTGTGTGAGAAATATTGGGTATTGGACAACCACCTTCGGGACACCGACCCCAAGGCGGCTCTACGAGCGCGCCGGCAAATCGAGGGGAAGCTGGAACGGGCGGACCACCTGTACATCGCCGGCGACATCACCTGGAAAGAGTACTCCAGGATCAAGAACGAAGCCGAATCCGCTCTGGTGAGCATCCACGTACCGGAGTTCGACGAGGCGGTAGAGGCAGGCAGACTGCTAAGCGAATTCGGGGCCCTGTGGGAATCCGCTTCGGTGGAGCAGAGAAACCGGATGCTGAAGTCGACGCTGCAGGCGATCTATGTGGACATCGGAAAGAGAGAGATAATTGGCCTGTTGCCGAAGAAGACGTTCCTGGGGCCGATTCTGGCGACGGCGGAGCAAGAGGATATATCGCGGTTATCGATACTTCGACGGATGTTTTAGAAGGAATGGTGGAGACGGGGGAGGCCGCGCCCCCCGGTTCCCCAGTTATGCCTGTCAGGTTGGAGTTCAAGGGGAATTGGTGGTGTGCCCCTGGCGGCGAATCCTCTATCAGGGACGAAAGGAAGGGTCTAGGATTGACCCAAGCCCAACTAGCCGGAATTGTCGGGACTCACCCGGCTACTGTCAAGCGTTGGGAGTCTGGGGCGGCATCGCCCACATGGAATCATCAAGACAAGTTGGCCGAATTGTTTGGGGGATCCCCGACGGATGTGTCCCTTCGTCAGTTTTAGTATGAAGGGTGTGGGTCGCAGCAAGCTGTCAACTGGAAACCGCAGTCAGTCCCTACCTGCGAGTCACAAGAGTTACTCCTACGTGACCGTGTATAGTAGGAGGAGCAAAAGAAATCGAGGGTTGAACCCCGGGAACGAGAAGGATGACACCATGCCAGATACTCCAGTGCAGGTATATTGCGTGAAGTGCAGGGAGAAGACCGGATCATCGGACCTGCAGGCCATCACGATGAAGAACGGGCGACCAGCAACGGCTTGCAAGTGCAACGTCTGCGGGACCAGAAAGTTCCGGATCGGCGCTCCCCTAGTCTAGTGGCCCTGACCCGGACATCCCGGGTTGGCACCCACTTACCTGCTCCCGTCGCTTAACGGCACCGCGCCTTTGGGGGAACATCCCCACCAAACCTACAACTTGCATCCAGAAAAAGTGGAGCCTCTGCCCTTGGGGGGCAGGTATAGGTGTCGGTGGCCTCGTCATGGACGAACCGGTCCTTGTGATACGGGTCGTCGTCAAGATGCTTTTCCCGTTTTTCCGGCACCACCACCTGCTGGCCGCGCTTGCAGCATTCCTCCAGGGCGCTGCCGGCGAAATAGCCGGAGTCGGCCAAGGTCATGGCCGTTCTGGTCCCGGTGGTCTCCTCCGACTGTTCCATCATGGGAATCAGGAGGCCGTGCTCATGGGTTTCATCCACCAGACCCAGCGTGGCTGAGCGAAAACCTCTGGATTTCATTCCGTTAGGATGGTTGGCGCCGAGGTGAGTTTCTCAACAAGCCCGTCCTTGGAAATCTACACCTGGCCGCCAAGACGCTGCGCCGCTCCTATCACCGGGCGGAGGCCAAGTCGCCTCTGCACATGTTCAGCGCCTGGGCGGTAGAGCAACGCCTCGTGGTGCGCCAACTGGCCGTGGACCGCAAGTCCAACGGGATAACTCCAATGCCCAGACTGCTGGAGGTGCTGGCCCTGCCTAGAAGGGTGGTGACTGCCGGTGCAATGCATCGCCGGAGGCAACTGTCGCAGCAGGCATTGGATCAGGGTCCGATTATGCGCTGGCCCTGAAGGGCAACCAGGGGTCCTTTAACGGTGATATGTGCGTATTCCCCGACGACCCGGCACGCCCCTGGCTCAGGTAACCCATGCCAACAAGGGACACCGGACGCATCGAAACCGGGACAGCCAGGGTAAACGACGATGTGGAGAGGCCGCAGGACAAAAATCGGTGTCCGGGTTGGCGGTGGTGGGGAAGATAACCGCCGTCCGGCAGCAGCGAGGCCATCTCAGCTTGGAGTGCCGGTAATATCTGTTGAGCCGGGCATTTTCCGCCGGAGCGGTTCAACTACGTCGCACGGGACCGATGGAGCAACGAGAGCAGGCTGCACAGGGTCTGGGGCGTGGTGTTCAACAAGGACCAGCCCCGAAACCGGAAGGACAACTGCCCAGAGGAACTGGCTGTGCTGCGGAAACCGGCCCCCAATCTGGTACAGTTGGAACCCTCGAAAGGGTCAATTTGGCAGATCCCCATCAGTTCCCACCCGACAACAAGAGACTTGGGTCCTCCGCTCCCCCTTATAATCCGTGCCCTCATTAGACACGTTCACGTTCAGGCTTTGTCGCTTGAAGCCGACCCGTTTGAGCCCCCCCGATAGGGTCGGCTGGGAGAGGTCAATACCGTATTTTGCGGCTACTGATGCGCGCAAAGCACTGCTCCGAAACCACACAGCCCCCTTATGTTCGAACGGGTGCCCGTGTTCGACCCCGGCCTCTATTGTCGTTTCCGTGGGGTGGCTCTCCATGAAATCCCCCACCCATTTCCGGATCTGGCCGTCTGTCAACCCATCTCCCGGTAGGGGAACCGCTGCCTCGGTGATCGCCTGGGCTATCTGCCGCCATACCCGAGGCAACGAGTAATTGATGACCAGCCCGGTTGACCTAGCTGTCGCCGTAGCGGCTCGCTGCGGGTCCGCCCAGGCATTTCGACTGTACCTGTCGGCGTGACCAGGACCCATACCGGGCCATCCTGCCCTCTCCCGCGTGGCTGCGGTTTCCGCTGAATCTCTAGGATCTCAATGCCTAGCGCAACACTAATTTCGTCCCTTGTCATGTCCCCTGCCTCCATGGTCTCATGCAACTATACGTGTGTAATAATTGTTCCATTGCCGATTATATCGTGTAGTGAGCGATGGCGCAAATGGTCATGGTGGTGACAGCTGCGCCGGGCAGGTGGGCCACCTCACCTCGGGCGGCCTGGGCGATTGACCAAGGCCACCTGTAGCCGCATAATCATGTACGGACAGTAACTCCCACACGGAGACTCGTATGGCAAGTCGGTTGGATGTTCGGCTGGATCCCGAGCGCCGGCAGCGTCTGGAGGAGATGGCCCGGGACCTGGGAGTCCCCATCTCCGACGTGATCCGCAGCCTGATTGATGATGCCTACGATGGCATCCTGCGGGAGCGGCGGCGGAAGGCGGTTGATCACCTGATCAGCCTGGGTGTGGAGGACCCACCCGACCCCCAGGCGCTGTGCCGTGAGCTGGAGGCGGCCCATGAGCCCGGTGGCCTTCATTGATGCCAACGTCCCCATCTATGCTGCAGGCCGGGAGCATCCCCACAAGGATCCCTGCGCGGACACCCTCCGGCTAGTGGTGGAGAATCCCATGTCATTCGTGACTGATGCAGAGGTCCTCCAGGAGCTGGTTCATCGTTATCTGGCTCAGGACCGATGGGCCTTGGGCAGGGAGGTCCTCCGGACCTTCGCTTTGGTGATGCAGGACCGGATCGAACCGGTTTACGCCGGGGACATCCTGTCCGGGGCGGACCTGGCGGACCGGCATCCTGGGATAAGAGCCCGGGACCTGGTTCATGCCGCCGTCATGCACCGGCTGGGGGCGGAGCACATCATCTCGGCGGACACCGACTTCGACCGCCTGCCGGGGGTAACCAGGCTGGATCCCATGCTCATTGGGGAATGGGGCAGTTCCTTTCAGGGGTCAACGCCGACGGAGATCTGACCCGGTTTCGCCCGCGCCGATGGGAAGGGAAATGGCGCCCAGGAAACGGAATGAGGATCTCTGATCCCGGCTAACGCAGCCCTGGGACCGGTGGGAAGTACCCTGAACCATGTGGCGCTCACGGCAGGCAGCACCGGCCGCGGCGTTACCCGGGAGGTCGAGGCCCCCATCTCCCCGGTCGGCCCCGCGTGTTAGACTGGCAACTGCCCGCTCCGGCAGGGATGACCGGTGCCGTTGGGGTAACGATTCCACCACAAGGAGTCTGCCGGCGTGCGAATCGGGTTATTTGTGGGTGCCCTGGCGTTGATGCGGGATGTGGCCGAGCGTCTGCACCGCATTTCCGACGCCGAGAGAGACGGCTTCGACAGCTACTGGCTGCCCCAGCACTTCGGGGCCGATATGCTCACCGTCATCGCCATGGCCGGCATGCGCAGACCCACCGCATTGAGCTGGGCACCGCCGTCGTCCCCACCTACCCGCGCCACCCGGTGGCTCTGGCGCAGCAGGCCCTGACCGCCCAGGTGGCCGTCGGGGGCCGCCTCACCCTGGGCATCGGCGTTTCCCACCGCTCCACCATCGAGGACTGGCTCGGCCTTCCCTACGCCCATCCAGTCCGGCACATCGAGGAATATTTCTCCGTCCTGCGCCCCCTCTTGCAGGAGAGCTGTGTGGACTTTCAGGGACGGGAGTTCCGGGTCTCGGCCCAGCTGCAGATACCGGATGCCGACATGGTGAGTTGCCCGGTGGTAATAGCGGCGCTGGTCCCCCGTATGCTGGAGATCGCGGGCCGCCTGACCGATGGAACCGTCACCTGGATGACTGGCCCCAACACTCTCCGGGACCACGTGGTCCCTCGCCTGCAGGAGGAGGAGGCGGTCGCCGGCAATCCACCGCCGCGCATCTGCGTCGGGATGCCCGTGGCGGTCACCGACCGTCCCTGCCGGGCCAGGGCCCGGGCCAACCGCCTCTTCCAGCACTACGCCGCCCTTCCCAGCTACCGCTCCATGCTGGAACGGGAAGGCGTCGAAGGCCCCGGCGATATCGCCATCGTGGGGAGCGCGGCGGTGGAGGAGCAACTGCGACAACTGGCCGAACTGGGCGCCACCGACCTGCTGGCCACGATCTTCCCGGTGGACGGCTCCCAGGTGTCGGTGGCCAGGACCAGGGCCCTCCTGCAGAGCCTGGTGGGCAGAGTTTAGCCCGCCAGGGATTCTTCATCACACCCGGCTCTGGTATCGTTTACAGGAGCAGCGGGACTCTCGCTTAATTCCATCCCGGTCCTGTCCAACTAATGGGGTCCACCTCAATCAGCAAAATGGGAGTGTCGTCAACATAACACCCGTCAGCTGAGCATCGGATTGGCCTGGATGACCGGACAGATAGGAGGCGTTTGACTGGCCTCTTCCCACCTCTTATCATTCTGCTAGCAGGATTCAGTTGGCAACAGGTCACGCTGTACTTGAGGGTTGCACAGATGAGTAATCACGTTCCTGGCATCGTGTTGGATGGGTCTCAGTTGGAGTTTTGTCAATCCGATTCGCAGAATATCCGGCTGCTTGCACCTGCCGGTTGTGGCAAAACTGCGTCCCTACTGCACCGGTGCCGGGAGCTAATCCAGCGGGCAGACCGCAAACCAAGGTTCCTGATAGTCACCTTCACCAAGACCGCCACTGCGGAACTAAAGGAACGGGTTGAACACGATCCCTATTTTGAAACCGTCAGGGGGAAGGCCAATATCACCACTCTCAACGCTTGGGGGTGGAATAGAATTAGAAATTTAAGCCGAGTCAGTAATCCCAGATTGCTTACAACCGCCAACGACTTGTTCTTCGCAATGAAGAACCAGCTTCATCCCGTATGGGTAGGCGCCCAACATCTAGAGCCGGTTGTTACCAAACCAGGTAGCGGGGCAAGGACCTTGATGACGGTGATGGACAACTTGAAGTCAATGGGGTTCGTCCACACCCGGGACGTCAACCGGTCTCTCTACCAAGAACGCCTTGAAGCGTTGACCCAACAAGGATTGGCTTGGCGGATAGATGAGCAGTTCGAGTTGCTAACCGACCTTGGAGTGCTCGACCGCCCCAAGCGCGGGGACACGGAAGGGCCATCGACTAATCGCCGCGACTTTTATGATCGATTTTTCACTTTCTGGAAGAAAGCCACTGCTCGCCTGCTGGAAGAATCGACCTTCACGTTCGAGGGCCAAAAATACTGGAACTACTTGGATATTGAATCCGATGCTGCCGACGGCAGGACCCGACCGGGCCCGCTGGGGCAGCCCGTTATGACCACATAATGGTGGATGAATTCCAAGACATAAATCCTTTGGACATTGCGTTAATAAAGGGGATAGCCCAGAGGCACCGGGCAACCCTGACTATCGTCGGTGACGATGATCAGGCCATCTTCGAATGGCGCGGCGCAACTCCAGAGTATATCCTCCACCCTGAGCAGTATTTGGGCGCCTCATAAGCAACAACAAGAACCGCGTCTTCAAGCGGGTTAAGGCTGCCGAGGGAGCGGATACGGCGGAGATTGAAGTCAAGAGAACGGACAGTGTTAGTGAGCGGTTGGCTCTGGTGACGGACTTGGTACGGAATACTGTATACCCCGGCAAGGTGGCTGTAATCAGTCGCCAGCGTCGCCAGCTGATACCTTATCAAATTTACTTCGCGTCCGACGGGGCACCCTTCAATACAGCGGTGGATCTGGATGTTTTCAACAGCAACGCGTTTGATCGTCTAGGTTCTGTTGACATTTTGTTATAATGAAAATATGGCAAATCTCGAACTACCTCCAGGGCAATGGGCCAGGATTCTCGATTTCTTGCGTGGCCGCGCCGACTTGTATGTCGGTCAGGAAGAGGGATGCAAACGTTTCATAGAAGCCGTCCTGTGGGTTGACCGCTCCGGCGCCCAATGGCGGCTCCTCCCGGCCGAGTATGGGAACTGGAACAGCGTCTACAAAAGATTTGCCCGCTGGAGCGACCGGGGTATCTGGGCGCTGCTGCATCAACACTTCGCCGATGCGCCGGACATGGAATATCTCATCGTAGACAGCACCGTGGTCCGGGCCCATCCCTGCGCGGCGGGAGCTCCCCAAAAAACGGCGGCCAAGCAGCCCAGGCCCTGGGCCGCAGCCGCGGCGGGTTCAGCACCAAGGTCCACGTGAGCGTGGATAGTCTGGGCAATCCCTCGCGCTTCATCCTGACCGGAGGACAACAGCACGACATCACCCAGGCCGAGGGGCTGATAACCGGCTATGACGGTGAGTATGTGCTGGCTGACAAGGGGTATGACTCCCAGGGGTTTCGCCAGCACATTCTGGAGCGGGGCATGACGCCGGTGATTCCGCCGCGCTCCAACCGGAAGGAACCCTGCGGCTACGACGCGCATTTATACCGGGAGCGTCATCTGGTGGAATGCTTCATCAACAAGATAAAGCACTATCGCCGGATCTTCTCCCGGTTTGAGAAGCTGGACACCAGATACCTTGGTTTCCTTCATTTCACTGCGGCTCTCATTTGGTTGCGGTGAAATGTCAACACAACCTAGTTGAAATGGGTGGCGGACTTTCGGCCGCCACATCCGCCGGAATTTTCGATTCGATGACCAGGCGGTCGACTGCCTCGCGCGCGACAGTCGGATACACTCCCGGGAGCACCGAGATGAGTTGCCAAAAGTCCTTGACCCCCGACTGGACGGCGGCAATAATCCAGCGATCGAGATCGCTGTCGTACCGGGCTAAGCAGGAGTCATTCATCGCCCATCTCGCCGTGATGCTCACCTCGCTAACGAGATGTCGGTGATCGGTAAAGCTCTCTCGTTCAGAGAGTAACGGTCTTCAATTTCCCTGCTCCAAGCTTCTATGGCGATCTCCTGATTTTTGAGAGCCTCCCGTTGTTCGTCCCCGGCCCGGGGAAGTACGGGCCCAAACATCTGAATTTCCAGAGGGACTGTTCTCAGTGGAAGGTTCTCATGGACAGTCTGCAGCTTGTCAACGAACGACCGCATACGATCGACAATACGTTCATCGGTTGGCGAAGTTAGCGTGACATAGGCGTACACGTCAATGCCCAGGTCTACGAAACGTCGAAAAAGGTCGAATTGCTGGGAGAAGAGGGCTCCGTCAGCGAGCGTGTTGAAGGAGAACGACCCTTCATCAAACCCCTTGAAGCAACACACACGCCCATAGTTTTTGGCGCCACGAACAAGGTCGATGTCTGGGATTGATAGAGTCCTCCAAAAGTAATCGGTGCTCAGATTGTCGTCGGACCAAAGGTATATTTCTCGCTCAAGTCCGCGGGATTGGATCTCCTGGATCATCCAAGGCACCCACTCCGGAGTGAGGTCCGGCTGGCCTCCGGACAGATCAATCACTCCAGCCGGTTCAGGCTGGTCCAAATGCAGGTCCAGCAACTCCGCGGCTGACATCCAAGCAGCGTGTTTGTGGTTGGCCGAAAGAAGTTCAAAGGGAACGAAGCAATACCAGCAACGCCAGTTGCAAACAGCATTTTGGAACACTTGGGCACGGGCTACGTCTTCCGCCGGTGTGCCCAGGAATTTGCATGCAGGATCGATGGGCAGGGGATTAGATGGCCATCCAGGACTGGTCGCCCGTCTAAAGTGGCGTATTCGCCCAAAGCCCTCGCAATTTGGCGGCTCACTTAGGTCGGCCTCCTGTTCTGTGTCGAGGAAGCTCGTGACCAGGATACGTTTGGTTTCCAGGTCTATCCCGGCTTGTCTCCAATGGCTCGACCACTTATCGGTGTTTATGAGTTTGGCCATTGCTGTTTACCTCTAGTACCGGTTCCAGATAGTCTTGTCGATACTGGAAAGTCACTTCCAACTGTGGATTCCAGCTTGCGCGGGAACGACGGGCAGGTGAAACGGGTATCTGGTATAAGGCATATTCAAGTGGAAACGGTACTAGTAGTTCAGCTATTTTGAATTGCTGGTCTTTGGAGTTCGCAGCTTGATGCGCGCGTCATCGGTGGTGAAGCGCCAGTCCACTCGCACCATGTCCCGGTTGCGCTGGTCCTGCCAGGCGTCAACTTCCCGGCGCAGCGCCTCTTGATCAGGAATCCGGCGGTCCAAGCACTGCCGGGCCAGCACTCCGATTTCAATCTCGGCCATATCCAGCCAACTCCCATGCTTGGGGGTGTAGTGAATCTCCAGACGTTCGGCGATACGCCGCGCTTCCATAGGCTCGAACGCCTCGTATAATGAGGCCGGATGATGGGTGTTCAGGTTGTCCATCACCAGCACAATCCGGTCCTTGTCCGGGTAGTCCTCGTCCACCAACTTCTTCACCTGGTGCGCCCAGTCCACTTTCGTCCGCCGGTCCGTCACTCCGACCGGCCGCCACCCTTCCAACGGCGCAAACAGCATGAACAGGTTGCTCACCCCGTTGCGCTGGTATTCGTAATCATACGCAACTGCCAATCCGGGGCGAGGCGGACGCGGCAGGCGCGTTTCCTTCACCTGCTGTTTGCTGGTTTCGTCCAGGCACACCAGGACTTCATTGTCTTCAATTGTCTTCATAGGGGACGGTGATAGACTTCCAGCACGTCTTCCATGGCGCACACAAAGTCCGAACTGCCTTCCGGCGGGATGCACCAACACTCTTTCAGCCAAGGCTTGAGTTCGTTTTTTCAGCGTCTTGCGCACCGTCTCGGGGTGGATGCTCTCCACTATCTCCCACTCCACCAGCCGGTCCGCCAATAATCTCAGCGTCCAACAGGCCCGGCCTTCCGGCGGTTCCCCGCAGGCCAACGCAATCAAGTGGGCTTCCGCAGCGCCATCCAGTTTCTTTGGCCGGCGGCGTTGTTGCTCCTTACGCCCCAAGGCCGCTTCGATCCCTTCCTCTACGCAGCGGCGGCGTATCCGTTCCACTGTGGCGCTGGCGATCTCGAGGGACCGGGCAACCTCTTCGTCCGTCAGGCCTCCGTCTTTCCGCGCTTCATCGCTCAGCAACAGGATGCGTGCATGGGTCTGCTTGTACGCGGCTGCCCGTCCCTTGGAAACCAGGGCCTTCAATTCCTGTTGCTCTTCCGTGGTCAGTTCGATACGGTACTTCTTAGCCGGCACGACCCCTCTCCTTGGATACAATCCGCCAATGCCGGTAGAATACACCAGTTGTGCCTCAATTCAATGACGTTCAACTACTAAACTAAAGCCAAGGTGAAATGCGCAGAAATATGGGGTAGAGTTATGGAGGAAATGGGTTAGCGTGTGTTGGAGCTGGGAGCGGGTTGATGATGGGCGTGAGGGAGATAGGGCGGTTTCTGGAACAATGGCAGCTGGGCGTCACGGATTTGCGCCGGCGGATGATTCGGTCGCCGACGCCCCAGGAGCGGGAACGGTGGTACGCCCTCCTATTGCTGGCCCAAGGCTGGACGGGTTCGGCGGTGGCCGAGGCCTTGGAACGAGACCCCCACACCATCGGCCGATGGGCCGCCACCTTCGGCGAGGGCGGGCCGGCAGCCTTGATATTCGAGCAGTCCGGGGGTTCCCCCCCGCCCTCGGCAAGGCGCAGCAAGGGGAGTTGAGAGCGGCGGTTCAGGGGTTGCCCGCCGAGTCGGGCATCGAACTGGCCAACTGGAACTGGAAGGTGGTGCATCGGTTTGTCTGGGAACGATGGGGCGTCAGCCTGAGCCGCAGTAGCTGCCTGAACTATCTCCACCGTCTGGGGTTTGGCCTGAAGCGCCCCAAGAAACGTCTGCTCAAGGCTGACGAGCAGAAGCGGGAGTCCTTCGTGGCGGAGTACGCCGCCCTGTGGGACGAGGCAGGGCGGTCTGGGGCCAGGATATTCTTCGCGGACGAGGCCCATTTCCGGGCGGACGCCGAGCTGCGGGGCAAGTGGATGCTCAAGGGAGAGCCAGCCTTGGTGGACTCGACCAGCCCGCGCTATGGCGAGAAGGCCAGCTATTACTCAGCGGTGTGCCTGGAGACGGGCGAGGTGGAATGGATGGAACTGGAGGGCAACAGCAACTCCGGAACCTCGGCCGCCTTCTTGGACCGGTTGCGGCAGAAGCACTCCGGGCCGTTAGACGTGATCTGGGACAACGCGCCGGCGCACCGCGGGGAGGCGGTGCGTGAATACCTGCGGACGCCGGGCTTGGAGTTGAGGCTGGTGAACCTGCCGGGGTACAGCCCGGACTTCAACGCCGATGAGGCAGTCTGGGGCTGGGCGAGGGAGGAAGCCACCGGAAACCTGTGCTTGGGAACCAAGGCCCTGGTACAGGAGAGAGTCGGAAACTTCCTCCACGGGCTGTCCAGCAGGAAGGAGGAGGTCAAGGCCGCTGCCGCACCGTCCTGCAATCAAGGGCCGAAGGGCTACTGCGGGACTCCCAGCCCCATTCCCAACCCACGGCAAATGCACATCCCACCTTGGCTTTAGTTTAGTAGTCAGTCACGTCAGAAATGAAAGTTTCTGAAAGGCTCCTTGGAAGACGCGCCATGTTGACACACGAAGAAACTTCAAAAATGACCCTTGCATTTCAAGCATGACTGACTACTAAACTAAAGCCAAGGTGGGATGTACATTTATGGGGCGATGAGGATTGGCTGGGGTGCCCCAGGGGAGTTCTTCTATCCGCACTTGGAGGACCGTCCGGCATCGCCGTTTGACCTCTCCCCTTTGCCTATATACGTATGCACATTTCACCTTGGCTTTAGTTTAGGCTGTTTCGGAACACTCGATCATCGGCCTGCCACCTTGGCCCCCTCCAACGGAAGGTCCGGCATTCGCTTCTTGATGTAGTGCATCACCAAGTCGGTCATATATCCGAGTTCCTGGCCGGTGAGGGGCCTCTCTCGGTCAATTCCATGCCAGGCTTCAATGCATTTTCTACAACATGTGGCGGTGGCATGCTGGGCGTAGTAGATGGCATTCCCTGACAGCGGAGTCTGGAATCCATCTCTAAATAGCTCTGCTCTTGGGGGGCCGACATACTTCCGTAACCGGTGCTCAGCCGCCTCCTGCAGGCCCGAGAGGCCCTTACGCCTCGCATGGTTCAGGGCTCTTTCGTCGATGGATTGGTGCCAATATTGATGCCGAATCAACTCCCGCTCCAAGGATGCAACTGTGTTTACCACGTCGCTCAGGTCGTGCCGGTCTAGCCTTTGCCAGTCAATCAACTCGGCACCGCAGGCGCGACATTCTTCGCTTCGATACGACTGGTCCCCGGGTCTGATGCGGAGGAAGGAATGCAGGTCTTTCTCACAGTCGTGGCTGGTGCAGGTAACCTTCGCGAGCGGCTTCTCATTATTCCAGTTTTCCATGCTAGCCATGAGAGACTTCCTCCCAGGGAGCGAGTGCCTGCGCCAGAAGTTCCCGGTCAGGCTCGGCGAGCTTGGTGAAGTCAGCACGCTCGAAGAATACATTGCGAACGACGGCCCACGGGTTGCCAATCGGTTGAAGGCTGTTCGCTGTCCCCCACCAATTCTCATCCTGTTCCACAGATAGACGGAATGCCAGGTAGTTCGCGAGGGAGTCGACTGGGATGTCCTCCTGTGCGGAGACTCGTTGTACCGCAGTTTTGAGTCGGCGCATATCATTCCTCGCCATAGCCAGGCACTTCTCCGCTAGTTCCTGCCCATTCCCATTGAGGAGGATTGCTCCAGCGAAGCTACTCGCGGTTGTTTCCTCGGCTGACGACCCGTGATCCGCTGCGCCCTCGTCCTCCTCCAGCACAGTTCGCTCAGGCAGACCAGGTTCCTGGCCAGTGTGCCAGAATTCATGCAAAAGGTCGAATGCCCACCGGGATTCTGATGATGTCTTTTGTTTCAAGACTATCACGTTTCGTCCATCCTCTCTGAAACATGCCCCGTGAAAAGATCCAGGGTCGTCGAGAGGCAGCACCGGGACACCCAAATCCCAGATGTAGTTGACAACAGAACCCAAACTCATGGAGCCATAGGTGGATTCAACCGCGGTCCTGAGTTCGCGCGGGCTGGTTGGTATGGGCCTGATTGGATTATCCGAACAAGCCTGCACTGCAAGAAGCGCCAGGTAATGTGCGTACACAGCATACGCATTAACCCGTTCAGGCCGAGCGCTCGCGGCAACTTTGAAGCGAACACCACCGATTGCCGGCTCTATATCCAGCGCATCCCCGCGCAGCAACTGCTGAGGGGACCATTGGAAAACTTTGCCAATGGTCTCGGCTGCTGCGCGGACTAGGGTTGCCTCCTTTTCCCCATCGGCCTTGAGATCTAATGGCCACCATTGACGGGGAATTAAGCGTTTGTGAACGAACTCAACCGAGAAACCAGTCTCGGCGACTCTGTTCAGAAGATCCTGGAAAGAGACTCCGTTTTCTTCCAGAAGCAGTGAATCGTCTACGTCCACGCCTAGAGCCGCCACCACGTTTCTGATTCGGGTGAGGCTCGCGGCGGCGTAGTCCGATGCCTCGTAGCGCTGGATTTGTTGCTCTTTCAGTCCTAGATGCTCAGCCAAGTCTCGCTGGCTTAGTCCTCTCGCTATACGTGCCCGGATGAGCAGGCTGGGCAACTCCGTGATGGTCTTGAGTTGATCAAACTTGAATTCACCCGCCTTCAGTGATTCATATTCGCGTAGATCGTGCTCAAGGTCGGCGAGTTGACTTCTCAGTGCATCCTCCCTGGCTTTCAGCAAGAGAGGATGTAATCCTTCAGGGTTGGAGTCCCCGTCTTCGAACTGATGCAATGCCTGAGAGAAACGATCAGCTTGAGCTCGTGTTATTCTGTACTGCCTTTCGTTCTTAATCATCTGAGCCCTCCTAAATCCAGGGCGATGATCCCTTTCTGACTCCCCGTGTCCTTGTCCATTTGGAAGAAATTCAAGAAAATGGATCCCTGCAGGTCGGCTACCGCGAACGCAGGAAACAGCTCCCCTCCGAATTTGGCTTTCTGAGCAGCACGGCTTCCTTCAAAGTCAAGCAACACTGGATCAAGGGAATCAAAGTCTATTCCCGCCTCTTCCCAGCACCCATCGAAGTCACCGGGTGCTAACTTGTCGGAGACGAAGCTCCCATCCAAGTAAACCGCTTGGCAGCCAACGCGCTGTAGTTCGTCCAAGGCAGCCCGAAGTCCGGTCAGAAGATGACGCCGCCACGGGGTGCCCCCAAACCTGTTGACAACCTCGTCCCATGTGGCCCAATGAATGCCGTGAGGTAGATTACCGTCGGTGTTGAACGGTGGAATCATGACACAACTATAACATTGTGTTAGTATCGAGTCAACAATGGCAACTGTCCGGACAGGACAATCGCGTCTCAAGTGCGGAGAACCTGGTGATGGTGGTCTTCCCGCACGCCAGCGTGAGCCATTTACACTTGATACCGGCTTTGATACTCTCCCTCTCGCGTAGATTCAGGGTGTGACCTGGCGGGGAGGACTATGTTTTCTGGGGCATGGTCCCCGTGGATAAGGCAATGGTCTTTTCATAAGGTCAGGCGCCGAGGCCAGTCCAAGGATTCTCGGTGCTCCGGTGGTTCCGGACGGCAGGGAGCAGCGTCTCAGCACCTGCTGCCAAGCTTCTGATGTGGTAACGGGATTGGACCGAGGTTCCGGTGGGCGTTTCGTGGAAGGACCGCACCTTTACCACCCCATTAAGATGATGAGAAATAGGTCTCACTAATCCGGCTCAAAATAACACGGGGAATCGGCGTCACGTTTAATAACAAAAGGGAATTATACGCCTGATTACCCAAAACGCCGATGTAATTCTTTTTGCAATCGTGACGCTGGTTTGGGTACAATACTCGTATAAATCAAGCATGAAACAACGGGGTATGGTGGTTATGGCGAGCAACAACGGCGCAACGAAACCCAAGAGTAGTGGCCCGGGGAAATCCTATCGGAAGGGCATCACCCTGATACAAGCAGTGGAACAATTTGGGGACAAGGCCAAGGCCGAAGCGTGGCTGGTGGCGAACCGCTGGCCCGGCGGAGTCGCCTGCCCCGCTTGCGGGAGCAAAGAGGTCAGCGAGCGGGCGAACCGGAAGCCACAGCCCTTCCGGTGCCGGACTTGCCGGAAAGATTTTTCGGTGAAGACGGGGAGTATCATGCACGATTCCAAGTTGCCCCTGAACACCTGGGCGATGGCGTTCTTTCTGATTTCCACGAACCTGAAGGGCGTTAGCTCCATGAAGCTACACCGGGACTTGGGCATCCGCCAAGCGACGGCGTGGCATCTGGCCCACCGCATCCGGGAGACCTACCGGGAAGGGACGGGGGCGACCGTGTTCACCGGGCCGGTGGAAGCCGACGAAACGTACATTGGCGGGAAAGAGGCCAACAAGCATGAGAGCAAGAAGCTGAAGGCCGGACGTGGAACGGTGGGCAAGGCGGCGGTGGCCGGAGTGAAAGACAGGGAGACCAACAAGGTCAAGGCCCGGGTGGTGAAACAGACTGACGCCCCGACCCTTCAGGGATTCGTGGTAGACCACACGGAACCGGGAGCGATGGTCTACACGGACGAAGCGAGAGCATACGCCGGTATCCCCCGTCCCCATGAAGTGGTAAAGCACAGTGCGAAAGAATACGTGAAGGGGCAGGCGCACACCAACGGGATAGAGAGCCACTGGGCGTTGATGAAGCGTGGGATTGACGGGGTTTACCACCACGTCAGTTTCAAGCACCTTGACCGGTACGTGAACGAATTTAGCGGGCGGCATAACGCCCGCCCGATGGACACGATAGACCAGATGGCGGCGATGGCTCGGGGCACCGGCGGGAAGCGGTTGACCTATGCAACGCTGGTGGGGGAGCCGGATTAGCTATGGTCGATTTGCCGTTCAACCTTGCTCCCCTTGCCGAACCCCATCCAACTGACGACAAGGCCAGCGATAGGAACAAAGAGGGCGGACAGGAATATGGCAGAAACCATTATGTAGATGGCAACAAAAAAAGCGGTTTGCCAGTCAAACGGTGCTATGAGTACCCCCGTCCCGATGGCGGCGGGGAGGGTGCCGACAGCAATTCCGACCTGGACACGGGCGGCGAAACGTGCTACTGGTGGTGTCATAAAGGAACCCCCTTCCGGCAGAGTTGGGCACCTGCGACAGTAGCCGTCCCTCTCACGAATGCAGGCCGGGAAGGGGGCACGAAGGCCCAATTCGCACAAGGCCGTGCATTCGTACAACTAAGGGGTAAGGGGTCACTACTGTCGCAACCCGAAGACTACCAACGCCAAGGGATAAGGTCAACCCCCCTTTACTGTGATATACGGATTTGGTATAAGATACACATCAATATCCCTGTAAGGAGCAACCAATGGTTCAGTCAGATTCAGCCAGAATCACCCAGTTGGAGAACCGGGGCTACACGCTGGAATCAGGGTTCGACAGATTGGAAGAAAGCGTCTCTCAGCTTCGTGCGGAAATGAACCGGGGGTTTGACGAAGTGAACGGTCGGCTAGACCGGATGGACGAGCGGTTTGGGGAGCGGCTGGGTGAAATGAACGAGCGGTACGATGGGCTGAGAACCGACTTGAACGAAGTCTTGGAATGGGTCAGAAGCCACCCATAGGATTGCAACCATGTCATATACCTGACCCGGTAACCAACTAAGTTGCCACCCCATGACAGACGCAGGTAAATATGCCATCCAAAAACGCTAAGACGAAACCCAAGGATACTGCGAAGGCGGCCACCACTACCACAGGGAAGCGTCGGGTGTCTCCCGCATGGCCGACCGTTCCGGCGCATCCGTACATGGCGGGCAATGCTCTGGTGTGCGGCGACAACCTTGACGTTCTGCGGGAGTTGCCCGACGAGTGCGTTGACCTTATCTACCTGGACCCGCCGTTCAACAGCAACCAAAACTATGTTGCGGCGTTTGGGGACAAGGGAAGCGTGGACGCCCAGCTTCGGGACATCTGGCGGTGGACGCTGGAGACCGAGAACTCCTAACCAGCGATTGTTGCATGGCCCACTGTTGAATGCGGTTAACGCCGTCCGGCTGGTTAGCGGTGATAACTCCCCAATGGCGGCGTACTCGGTTTTCATGGGGCGACGGTTGGAGCAAATGCGGCGAGTCCTCAAGGCAACTGGAAGCATCTATCTGCACTGTGACTCTACGGCAAACCATTATCTGAAATTGTTGATGGACTCGCTTTTCGGCTCCAGCAACTTCATCAACGAAATCTCTTGGTTGCGTAGCCAGACCCGTTCTTCAATCAGCCGTCGATATTAGGAAAGCGCACGACACCATTCTGTTCTGTGGAAAGAGCGCAAAGTACAAATTCAACATTTCCTATAAGAGCCTGTCCGAAGCCTCGTTGAACCTTTATAACCATGTTGATGAACGGGGGAACTATCAACTGGTGCCGGTACTCGTCAGCGGAAAGAGGAATGGGGAAACTGGACAAGTGTGGTATGGGGTTGACCCTAACCAGCGGGGCAAGAATGGGATGCACTGGGTTACTACACCTGATAATCTCAACGCCTACGAAAAAGACGGGCGAATAGCATGGCCGCAAAAGACAGGCGGTGTCCCCCGGTTGAAATACTATTTGGAAGACAATCCGGGTGTGCCAGTCAGTGATTTTTGGGATGACGTTGCATTCATGCATTCCCAAAGCGACGAAAATCTGGGGTATCCCACCCAAAAGCCGCTGGCCTTACTAGAGCGCATTATCACCGCCTCTTCTCCAAGTGGTGGGATTGTGCTAGACCCGTTCTGTGGATGCGGCACGGCGGCGGATGCCGCCGCCAGCTTGGGGCGTGGTTACTTGGGCATCGAAGTGAGCGCCATTGCTGTAAGGGTAATGGAGCAACGTCTGACCAGCAGGGGCGGGAAAGCCATCCCCGTTGTCTACAAGATGGGATGGGAAGATTACGAATGGGAAGCCTTTGAGCGGCGGGCGTTGATGCACGAGTCAGACGCCGAAGACGGTCTGCCGGGTTGGGCATGGGCGGAAGACAAAGTGGCGGGGTTGCTGAACGCCGTTCCCAACTCCAAGAAGATTGGCGACGGCGGGGTTGACGCCCGGTACTACACCGAGAAGGGAGAGGTAATCCCGGTTCAGGTGAAAATGTACAAAGGTCAGATTGGCCGCCCTGAAATGCAGAAGCTCCTTGGGGTTCAGACAGAATGGCAGAACCAGCAGGTCAACGCTCCGATGTCTCTGATGGTGACGTTGTACCCGCCCCGGGAGACCTTGCGGGTGTATGCGGCGCAACAGGGGCAGGTGAAAGTGCAGGGGGTGGAATACCCCAAGATGCAGGTGTTGAGCGTACAGGAAATGCTGACCAAGGAAATCCGGTCCAAGTTGCCGCCCGTAGACCCCCGGTATTTCGTGGGGGACACGCAGACCCGGTTTGCGATGGCGAGTTAGGAGAAGGCATGGCACGAAAGAAGAATAACCGAGGGCGTCCGGTGGTTCACGCGCTGCCACCCCGGATAGACGCCAGTGCGGAAGAAATAGCCCGGATGGTGTTGAACACCCCGCCTCCGCAAAGCTGGAAGTATCTTGAGGAAATGGGCGTCACCTATCGTTGCGTTGATTGCGGTCGGGAAGTGACGTTCCCCGAAGTAATGAACAACGACAATCGTTGCGAAGGTTGCGCCAAGACCACCAAGGCGTGACGGCGCGGGGAGCTTGGGTAATCAGGCGTATAATTCCCCAATAAATCTATCTGGAAACGGTACTAAACTAAAGCCAAGGTGGGATGTACATTTAAGTGGCGATGATGATCAGCTGGGTTGCGCCGGTGAATCCCTGTCATCCGTACTTGGAGAATGACCCGGCTCCGTCGTTTGACCTCCACTATCTGCGCATTTCACCTTGGCTTTGGTTTAGGTTGCTCCCTGTAGAAACCACTGAGGATAAGAAAGTGCGCGCAATATCAGCAACTCTTCGAGTCACATTGCATTGTCAGACTATTGCACCAGTCTGAGTTAGTGCCCCCAACCTTTGGATACAATGGCTGTCGAAGGCCTAGCGGGAATCCCGAGTCTTCGAGTAATTTCCGTTGCGAGTTCGTACCCCTTGCCTCCGCGCGTGTTGTCTGTGACAACAAATTTTGCTCCTGATTTGCGTACCTATTCCAAAGTGCTTAAGAAATCGGCGTGATTGGAAAGAGCAACTCCAAAGGCGCGGTCTGAATACTCCACGATAGGTTGATCCGGTCTTGTGAAATAGGCGCTCAAGACGATCCTTGATCCCCATTTCGGGGGTCTTGACGACGACCGAAAGGACTCCCGGCAAATCATATTACCCTTTGGGCCCCAACTGGGTGGGCACCGGCAGTGCGGTCTAGCGATATGTACATTTCACCTTGGCTTTAGTTTAGGAGGACATCCGAGGCATCTACGCGGCAGTGACGCTGGGCGTCGTGAATCCCGCACCCTGTACGGCGTTCCGAACGGCTTACCAAATAGCGGCTCATGCGCTAGAAGCACGAAGTCCGCCGGCGTATCCTGAATCCCATATGCTTCGACATCGTGCACGGTCAAGCTTAATCGGGCGCCCGGACCTCGTCCAGCAGCGTCATCACCGCCGGAATGCCGCTCCGGTTGCGGTCGGGAGCAACCACAAACAATTCTCCGACGCTCGGGAGTGCATCGGCGAGAGTCCATAATCATTCGGAACTCGTGCCATCATCGCTCGCTACAAGAATACTTAAGGTTGTATCGTTTAACCCAACTGGTTGCCGAAGCCTCGTCATGCCCATCCTCCCGGCTTCGTCCGTGGTTTGGAACGTTGGGAGGACACCTTCGCATTTTCCGAGAGAGTGTACCATCCAGTTTGTGTTAGTTCGACAAGCAAGGGCCGTGGTGGCTCCGTCATAGGAACGGCTGTAGTGCGTGCCCTCTTTGCGACTTCGCCTTCCCGCCACAAGGTTCACGGTTCAACTACAGGTGCAGAACGAACCTCAAGGTGAAGGTTCTTAATTTTGTCCAGTTTGGTGGGCCATGGTTATAGGAAGGGTATGAAGAGCGGAGCTATGGTCGGGTATCTGCAGGATCTCTTTCTTGATGACGCATTGGCGGGAGTTATTCGCGTAGCTACCGGTGATTCCATCGCAGCTGTGGTCGTCAGCAACCGCAACGGTGAGACGGGCGCGGAACTAGCTCACCACGTTACTAGACCAATCCCAGTATCCCCGTTCCACCTTACGCAGGTTTGGGATCGCATAGACCCTGACCAGGTTTGTTAGCGTGCTTTGGTGAACGGTGGACAAGTGTCAGACAGTTGGTCAACTCGTTCAATCCAGGCTTTGCATCCTCCTGATGCTTTGCAACAACAAGTCCGTATCGCGGACAAAGCCGAAGCCGCAAAAGTCACACTTTAGCCAGACAACTCCCAGCGGATTTGGATTCCCAAACACTGCGTGTCCTTGTGGGAAGTTTATGAGGTATTTCCAGCCACATGAAGGGCAGCGAGTCGCAACCTCTTCGAGTGGTGGGTATCCTTGCTGAATTATATAACGTACCTCACGGATTCGGGTGAGGACGTCCCCGGTTCCTTGGAACCGGTCTTCCGGTCTTCTACGAATCGTTTTTTCAAAGGTATGTGCCAGATCTCTGGTTGTGTCGGAAACAATTTCTGCATTGACAGACTATCTAAGGCGGGTTCTTCACGAGCGAATGCATGCCGTGAAGTGATCACTGACCATAGAACTTTCGCGGACGAATAGATGTCAGAATGAATCCCAATCCTGGAGTCGGTGCCGGCTTCACATTCAGGTGACGTGTAGTTGCGGCTCCCCACATCTTCATCAGCCAAGGTGATCATCGTTCCGTCCTGAACTTGGCAGATTCCAAAGTCAATTAGACGGATCGTACTATCTGGAAGAACGAGGATATTCTTGGGGTTGATGTCTCGGTGCACAACACGGGGCGTAAAAGTCTCGCACCCGTTGATTGCTGATTTGATTTGCTCAAACAAACCAAGGCTCTGCAATACATGGCCATAGAATGGATTTGATGGTGAAAAGATCACCCTAGCGAGGGTCACGGCGCCTTCGTGATATTCCATCACATAATAGGGAAATTCATCCCCTTCGTTGGATTGGTCAATCACCCGTACAATGGCTGGGTGAGTCATCCCTTTCACAACATTGATTTCGCGGCGGAATCTATCTTGGGCTTGGCTTGACCCGACATTGCGGAGTCCCTTTAGAGCGTATTTGGGACCGTCCGGCTCGTGTAGTCGAGTAACGAGCTCCACCACACCCTAGCCACCGCTGCCCAACGTCTTACCTACTGAACGCCAGGGCACATTATCAGGGATTTTCATGCTTCAATTTCCTGCGCGTTGGAACGTAAGAGAAAGCATAACAGGTTCCGACACAGCTCGCCATCAAGAATGCGGAAGACCGCCAAATCCGAAATCCAGAGGAGCTGGAGGTCAGTGGGATGAGACCATTGAAGGTCACCTGCATATGCCGGAATACTAGGCAATCGAGAAGCCACTGCCATCGCCATCCATCTCCCTGCGTTGGTAGTTAGATGCGCCATTCGCTTAGGTGGTTTTGTCTCACCCACTCCGACCTCTTGGAATGACTGCATTTAGGGACGTAGTAGTGGACCTTGAGGACTTGCTGATGCGTGAACGGAGAACTAAACATTCCGTCATTTCCGCGAAAGCGGGGATTGCTATGGCCTTGTGAAGGCAACGTAAGGGAATGAAAATCGGCTATTTTCATGGCAATGACGGGTGGCTGGCATCGGGATGTTTAGTTAATGACTCACGCATCAGCAAAGGGTTATCCCCAACTCAAATGAGGTACTGTCCACCGTCAAGTCAAGCCCACCGTAGTGGACGCGAACGCAGGTGCAATGCACAGGGACGCTTCATTGGCCGACCGTCCTCCGCCAAGGTGCCCGGTCTACTTCACACCATATCGCGAAGACCGCTTCTCACCGAATGACTGACTCTCCGTTAAGAGCCTATCCTAATAACGGGTAACACCCGCACGGAAAAGAGGTTATTAGGATAGGCTCTAAGTCGATTGCGTACTATCCTCTCCCGAACCTCCAGCAACAAACTCCCCCCACGCCTCCAGCAACGGCCTCCGAAGCTCCAGAAGGTCGCTGCGGGCGTAGGCCTGTTCCACCTCATTCCCCGGCCGGTGGGCTAACACAAGTTCGAGAACTCGGTCGCTCCCTGCCCCCGTTTCAGAACCCCAGTCACGGACCGCACTCCGGAACCCGTGAACCGTGGCCCGTTCGGCCAAGCCGGTGGTCCTCAGGATCTTGGTCAGCGTCATGTCCGAAAGTGGTTGGCCCTGTCGCGTTGGGGAAGGGAAAATCAAATCCGACCCGTCGTGCAGTTCCCTGGCTTTTGACAGCACCTCCAAGGCCGCCCCGGATAGCGGGACTCGGTGACGGAAGCCACCTTTCATCCGCTCCGCCGTCACCGTCCATAATGCCTGGTCCACGTCAATTTCGCTCCAGACCGCTCCTCGAGCCTCCCCGCTTCTGGCCGATGTCAACACGGTGAACCGAAGACAGAGCTTGGCGGAGATCGACGCGTGGGATGCCTCCACTATCTCGAGAGCCGCGGGGACCTCCTGATAAGGCAACGCTCTTAGGTGTGCCTTGATCTTGGGCATAGCCGACAACGCCTCCTCAATGGCTTCTCCCGCCGGGTTGTTCTCGATAAACCCGTGGGCCATCGCCCACCGCATGACGGTCCGGATTCGCTGGCGCACCCGCCTCGCAGTCTCCGGCCTGCTGCCCCAGACCGGGGTCAAGACGGACAGGACGTCCGCCCTGGTTATGCAATCAACGGGCATGTTGCCGAAGCAGGGGAATGCAAACCGATCCAGCATCCGGATCCAAGCGGCGGCATGCTTGGCGTTGCGCCACCTGGGACGGTTGGCTTCGTGGACTTGATGGGCGGCTTCCTTGAAGGTGGGCTTCGGTGGTCTCCGTTTCTCGGCCACCGGGTCCCGTCCCTCGGACACCGCGATGCGGTCGGCGGCCGCCAAGCTCCGCGCCTCGGCCAGCCCTACCGCGGGGTACCCGCCGAGGCCGATGCCGATGCCGCGGCGGCCGGAGACTACAATCATCTGAACCCAGGATTTCGACCCGCCTGGGGCGATGTTCAGATAGAGCCTGGCACCGTCGCCGTACCGGCCCCGGTTTGGTGACTGCCTTGACCTTGGCCGCAGTGAGTTGAGACATATCCCGCTCTCGCTTATCCCACAATATTTACCACAGGATTTCTGGGATTGTAAGGGACGTTATGGGAACTTACAAGACCAACTTAAGGGCTATCTGAGCGTGAAAACGGGGCTTATGGGGCCTTATCGGACTTCATGGGATTTACGTCTGGCGGAGAGGGCGTCCGTAAAAGCACAACAAGAAATAAGCGTCAAATAGGCCGTATTGAGACCTAAAGTGCCCACCGTATACCTAAACGTATACCATCATTCTATGCCTGAAATATAGCATCGGAGTGGCCTAATCCGCCATGGGGACTCGAACCGGCCATGTCTTGTTGGCCTCACCCATGTGTTGGTACCTCCCGGGATGGCAGTCGGGGAAGCGCTTGCTACCCCCCCTTTCTGTACACGCAACCCGAATATTTTGGGAAAATCACGCACGGATTCTCCCTGACCATCATAAAAACAACCAGTTACACAAAGGCCTCCTTCCGCGGGAACGACGGTTGGGGCCAGGAATGGATGCCTTAATTGCAACGCCGGCCCAATAACCACCCAAGCCGGCCGCGGATTCAAACTGCGGTTTGTCAGGGGTCCGATTTCAGAAGGGCGGGACGGACCCTTGTATTCCAGTAGTCGCTGTCGCCTGCCTGCCGCAGTTCCTCCACCAACTGCGCGGTCTCCGTTCCCACGGCCTTACTCAGCTCAGAGGCGGTGCGGTCTCCGGCCAACTCGGTCACTGCTGCCCGCAGTTTCATGACGTATTCCGCGACTTCATAGGCAGCCTGATCAGACGCAGAGCGTGACTGCAAGGCCTCAAGCTTCTCCAGCCATTCCAGACTCCTTTCGGCATCGTCGAACCTGTCACCTAGCGCGTTGGTCGTACTCATCTGGCATCCTCCACTCTCGCCACCGGCTGTGCTACGGTTGAGGGATCAAGAGTCCGAGTCTCGCGGTGGATTTCCCAGTAGACTTGCTTACGGAAACTCCCCTTATAACCTGTGTGGCGGGCCGCATCCAGCGTGTGACCTATATCATACCCTGCGCTGAGATCGTTGAAAACGGAACGGTAGCGTTCTCTTTTGGACAATCTGGTTGACGAGGCCCCGATCCTGGAGCAGCGCCATCATCTGGGGGTCGACCATACGGTGCCCGTCTTTTCCCGCCGCCTGAACTCCCGGTTCAATCGTTCCAACCTTGACGTGGTCTTTCGATCCTCCTGGCCGATCGTCAGGTCTATTGGCTGGAGGACCCGATGTACGGCGCGACCCACCGACGTTCCTGTCCTGTCCCTCCAAAGTTATTGACATTAGTTCTTCTCCGACCCGCCGGGTTCGGGGACATCGCCACGCCTTTAGACTTGGGCCTGTGCCTTGCGGCTGGGTTCCCCAAATTGGAAGCTGGACATCCACGCAAATGAGCGATTCATCCATTCTTCACTTCAGTGCTGCCCGATAAACTCCAGCACCAGGCCGTTCCAGACCTGGGGCCTTTCCCAGAATCCCGCGTGTCCCGCATCAGGTAAGGAGGTGAACTGGGATGTTGGAATGTGTGCCGCCAACATCCGCATGAGCGCTGGGGGAGAAAGGAGATCAGCTCCTCCGGACAGCACCAGCGCGGGAACCTGCATGCTGTGCAGCCGGGGGTAGGTGATCGGCTCGCGGATCGGCTGTGCGGGCACTACCCCGTCGGGCCTGCTGGCCTGTTCAATTTCCAGCCATTGCCTCGCTCCTTCGGGGTTTGTGCCGCGGTAGGAAGGGCCGAGCTCACGCAGTTCTACCGGGAGATCCTGTATCTCCGGAGGCCGGAGCCGGCGCTGCACTTCCAGGTAGGGCTCATCCTGCACGCCTCCGATGGTATTGGCGGCAACCAGGCTGCGAACCCTTCGGGGGTGGGTGAGGGCGTAGTCCAGGGCGGTGATCCCTCCCGCTGCCGTTGCCACCAGATGTACCGGCTCCAGGGACAGGCTGTCCAACAGGGCGTGGAGGTCGTTGGGGGCGAACCCGGGCTGGTGCTCAGCGCCGGTGATCCTGGAACGGCCCCACGTGCGCCGGTCATAGGTGATACAGCGGTAGCCAGCGGAGGTGAAGGCGGGCAACTGGTGGACCCAGCTATCGCAGGTTCCCGTAGCCGCGTGAAGGAAGACCACCGGGATCCCGGGTCCACCGGTGTCCTCATAGTGCAAGTCAACTCCAGGCAAGGACAGATAGGCAAAACTCTCGATCCTCCTGAAATGCTAGGACCAAGCCAGTGTCACCGTCGGCTTGCCGCCGTTGCATTCTCCCAGAGATTTCCTGGCTGGCCCTGTGTCCGGGGCATCCTGGGTACCACCTTCACCGTCGTCAGGTTTGCCATGGCCGCCATTGGACCCAGTATAGCCGTCGTGCCCAGAGGGTTGCACGCGAGTAACTGTTCAGACTGGCTAAATTATCTGTAGACTACAGGCATGGACCTGCCTGTGGATTTAGCTGTGGCCTCCCGCGAAGAGTTGATTGAATTCATTGGTCACCTCTTCAGCCATAATCAGGCTCTGGAAGCCCGAATCGCTGAGTTGGAAGGCCGGCAAAAGGCTCCAACAGAGGGCGGGAAGGAGCGGAAGCCGCCCTCCTGGGCCAAGGCCAACCGGCCGGACCGTCCCAAGAAGGAACGCCAGAATCGGGCCCACGGCTTTGCCCGGCGGCGGGAGGAGCCCACCCACCGGGTGGAGCACACCACGGCCAGTTGTCCGGACTGCGGGACACTGCTGCTCGGCGGGAGGGTGCGCCGACGCCGCCAGATTATATCCATACCCCGGGTGCGGGCGCGGGTGAGTGAGCACGTGGTGCTGGAGCGCACCTGCCGGAAGTGCGGGCAGCGGTGGTCCCCCGAACCGGATTGGAGCGCCCTCGTGGTGGGTCGGCAACGGGTGGGAATCTCAGTCCAGCAGGAAGTATGCGTGCTCCGGGAGGAGTGCCGGCTTCCCTATGGGGTGATTCAACGCTACCTGAAGTGGCGCTACAGACTGGGCCTTAGCGTGGGGGAACTGGTGGCCTTGGTGCGTGGAGTGGCCAGGCTAGGCCAGGATGAGTACAACCAGCTACAGCAGGAGATTCGAGCCAGTCCGGTGGTGTATGGGGACGAAACAGGCTGGCGGGAAGATGGCCGCAACGGGTATCTCTGGAGCTTCAGCAATCCGGAAGTGCGTTACTTCCTCCGCCGGGGCAGCCGGGGCAGCAAAGTGGTTGAGGAGGTGTTGGGGGATGAGTTTGACGGGGTGCTGGTCAGTGACTTCTACGGCGCTTACAACGTGCATCAAGGGCTGCATCAGAGATGTTGGACCCATCTCTTGCGGGACATCCACCAACTGAAGGAGCGATACCCTCAACACCAGGGTCTGGCCCAATGGGCCCAACAGGTGCGGGAGGTGTATGACCATGCCCAAGCCTGTCCCGGTCCCGACCCGGAGCTGCCGGAAACGGTGCAGCGGGCCCAGCGGGTAAAGCTGCAACAGCAGTGTCAGCAGAGGCTATGGTCCATCTGCAAGCCTTACCTTGGCAGTGATGCGCCCATGAGCGTCCTGTGTCAGCGGGTGGAACGCTTCCTGCCGGAGCTGTTCACCTTCGTCGCCGAGGCCCGGGCTAAGGCGGACAACAACGCAGCGGAGCGCAGCCTGCGCCCTACGGTGGTAAGCCGGAAGATCAGCGGCGGGACCCGTTCACCGGAGGGGAGCAACACCAAGAGCGTTCTGGCTTCCCTGTTCGGCACATGGCGCCTGCGGGGCCGCAACCCCTACCATGCCCTGAACTCCATCCTCGCCCAACCCCTGCTCGCCCCAGTCTGAACAGTTACACAAATTTGTAACAGTTCAGAGTTGAGGGGATCCGAGTGTCTGACGCAGGATATCCAAGGGGTTAGCCCAGCTTAGTGGACGCTCAAACCAGCCGTGATCAACAGACCCTCAGCCAATTCAACACCCGAAGTCTGAACAGTTACACAAATTTGTAACAGTTCAGACTGGAGCAGATATGGGTTGGGAGAGGATGGAATTGAGAGCATGGTAAGGGTTGCGTCCTTGCAAACGCCAGGTGCCGAACAAGGAAGCCATGATGCTCTTGGTCTCGCTGCCCTGTGCGGAGCGGGTACCGCCGCTGATCTTGCGGCTCACCACCGGCGGACGCAGGCTCCGCTCCGCCGGGTTATTGTCCGCTCCCGCTCGTGGCTCAACTATGAAGGTGAATAGCTCAGGCAGGAAGCGCTCCACCCTCTGGCACAGCACCCTCATGGGCGTATCGCCGCCCAGGTAGGGTTGGCAGATGGACCATAGTTGCTTTTGGAACCGCCGCTGTTGCTTCACCCGCCGGGACCGGCGCACCGTTTCCGGCAGTCCCGGGTCGGGGCCGGAGTAGGCTTGGGCTTGGTCGTATACTTCCCGCACCCTCCTGGACCACTGGGCCAGGTCTTCATGTTCCGGGAACCGCTCCTTCAGTTGGTGGATGTCCCGCAACAGGTGGGTCCAACATCTTTGGTGCGGCCCCTGGTACACGTTGTAGGCTCCGTAGAAGTCGCTGACCAGCACCCCCTCGAACTTATCACCCAACGCCTCCTCAACCACGTGCCTGCTCCGGCTCGAGCGGTGTAGGAAGTAGCGCACCTTGGGAGTGCTGAAGCTCCAGAGGTAACCGCCCAGGCCATCTTCCCGCCAGCCCGTCTCGTCCCCGTACACCACTGGGCTGGCTCGAATCTCTTCTTGCAACCGGGCGTATTCCTCCCGGCCGCGCTGCGCTACCCCACGGGTCAACGCCACTATTTGACCCACGCTAAGGCCCAGTCCAAAACGCCATTTCAGGTAGCCTTGTATCACCCTGAAGGGAAGCCGGCACTCCTCCCGGAGCACGCTCACTTCGCTCTGCACCGAGATGCCGAACCGCTGGCGGCCCATGGTGATGGCGCTCCAATCCGGGTTTGGGGCCCACCTCTTGCGGCACTTGGGGCAGGCCCGTTCCAGCACCACATGCTCCGTCACCCTTGCCCGCACCCGCGGCAGGGAAATCACCTGCCGGCGTCGGCGCACCATCCCTCCCTGAAGGGGTATCTGGCAATCGGGACAACTGGCCGTGACGTGTTCTACTCTATGGGTGGGCTCCTCCCTGCGCCGGGCAAAGCCGTGGGTGCGCTTCCGGCGTTCCTTCTTGGCGCGGGCTGGCCGGTTGGCTTTGACCCAAGCGGGAGGTGTCCCTTGTTTCAGACCGGGCTTCATACCGTCGGTTGGAGGCTTTGCCTGCCCTTCCAACTCAGCGATGCGTGCTTCGAGCGTACCAATGTATCTGAGCAGTGTAGCTGAGCAGTTGCCCAACAACTTCAATCAACTCTTCACGGGTGGCAGCGGCTAAATCCACGGGCAGGCTCATGGTTTTAGCCTACCTCATTGTTATGTCGTTCTATTCGTGACCCTCACTCGGGTTTGAACCAGTCTGAACAGTTACACAAATTTTTATGACTTGACGGAGAAAATTGCGAAACTACCCAGCTGAGCTTGCGGCTGCTAATTCGGGACGAATACCGTTAAAGTATTTGCCGAATTCCCCACCCTGAATGGCCGACGAATCCTATTCACGCTATTATTCTTCTGGCCCTTCGGCAACTAAAGAGTTTCGCAATTTTCTCCTTGACGGGAGTTCATCGACCGCCTACCATTGCAGGGATCTTATCCGTGGAGGTTACTGACACAAAAACCGAATAAGTGGGTTTCAAGAATCGCTATCTTATCAGTAGGTTTCAAAGCATTATGGATCGATGCCACTGAGAGATGTTAAACGAGCGAAGCGCCCTGACCGGCGTGAGGTGCTCAAAAATGCAGGGCTAGCGGCCCGTCACAGGACGGAGTCGTCTACGCCTGAGAACCGAGCGAAGCGCTCTGAGCGGCGTGAGGTGCTCGAAAATGCAGGGCTAGCGGCCCGTCACAGGACGGAGTCGTCTACGCCTGAGAACCGAGCGAAGCGCTCTGAGCGGCGTGAGGTGCTCGAAAATGTAGGGCTAGCGGCCCGTCACAGGACGGAGTCGTCTACGCCTGAGAACCGAGCGAAGCGCTCTGAGCGGCGTGAGGTGCTCGAAAATGTAGGGCAGCGGCCCGTCACAGGACGGAGTCGTCTACGCCTGAGAACCGAGCGAAGCGCTCTGAGCGGCGTGAGGTGCTCGAAAATGCAGGGCTAGCGGCCCGTCACAGGACGGAGTCGTCTACGCCTGAGAACCGAGCGAAGCGCTCTGAGCGGCGTGAGGTGCTCGAAAATGCAGGGCTAGCGGCCCGTCACAGGACGGAGTCGTCTACGCCTGAGAACCGAGCGAAGCGCTCTGAGCGGCGTGAGGTGCTCGAAAATGTAGGGCAGCGGCCCGTCACAGGACGGAGTCGTCTACGCCTGAGAACCGAGCGAAGCGCTCTGAGCGGCGTGAGGTGCTCGAAAATGTAGGGCAGCGGCCCGTCACATTTGCACCGAAGCCGTTGACTCCTCAACCACGCCATTTATGCCCGTCGGCCTCCCGTAAGGACCGCCGCGCGGCGCCAAATCGTCCCACGCCATTTATGCCCGCCGGCCTCCCGTGAGGGACGCCGTGCGGCGCCAAATCGCCTCCACGTCAGTTAAGCCGCGGATGAGGGGACTCTTTGGAGGTACAGCCAGTATGGAACAGCATCAAGAAAGCGGGCCGGTTAGGCTCCGTCTGATATCCCTCGATGAGGTGATGTTCTTGACCGGTCTATCGCGAAGCCTAATCTATGACCTCATTGAACGGGGGTTATTCCCGAGAGGTCTCCGGGTCGGGTTACGTATAGTCCGGTGGCTTGAGCACGAAGTCCACGCGTGGATACGCTCGCGGCCCCGAGCCACCCTGTCGAACCTGCGATAGGAGTGGTCGTTCGGGCCGGCTCCCCGGGGAGCCGGCCCGAACAAGAAGCCTGCCGCAAGCCATGGCTCTGGCCTCACCTTCCGCCAGAATTTCGGCGGTTGCTGTTCCAAATCGCTGTTCAACCCATGAAGACTCGCTAGATCCCGGTGATGCAATGTCACGTCCGTCATCGGATCAAACCCAACAGACTGATTGGTCAAAGACGTGACTGTGGAACCATATCAAAACGATAACAAAAGGAGGTTGGCATGTTCAGCATTTATAATCCCGGTCCGCCCGATCCCGGTGATGGGCGGCCGGAAGTAACATCAACACATGAGGACCGGGTGCTTGATGTGTTGTGGGAGTGGCCGTGGTCCAGCGCGAAAAACGTGGCATCCCGACTCGGACTGGACCTGTCGGATGTGTGCGGTATTTTGGCTGGGCTGGAGGATGCGGGTTTCGTCAGTTCCAACCAGATGGGCTCCGTTAACCGAATCTTTCAGGGGAGGCGCTCATGCAAGCCCAAGACTACCTGAGTCACATCAGGTCGATGGGCGCAGTCCGCGCGCTCGGACCACGCCAACGCCGATTCTGGGAGGAACTGCTCGTGATGGTGTGGGTCTGGCAACAGCCCTGCTCCAGCCCCGGGGACCTGCTGGCCCACGCGGTGATCCCTCAGGCGAGGATATACGAAACCCTCGACGGCTTGCGCAACGGGGGGCACCTGATCACCAGCAACCAGGGAGCGACCAAATCCCGCCAGAGCCGGTACGTCCCGACGCTGAAAGGCGTCACCTTCGTGCGGGAGCGCCTCGGGTGGGAACTGGAATGGCAGGTGACGCAGGCGGGCCTGGAGCGGATCAGCCGCTACATGCCGTTTCTCGAGTTGGTTTATCCGCTGGCGCCCCGGCTGTGGAGGTCAAACGCGGCGATCCCGTTGCGGTACCACCGGAGCCCCGATCCAGACCGTGACGAAGAGATTATCTTCGACGAAGCCTGCCGGATGTACCGGTTCATTTGGGTCCGGTACAACCAGGTACGGGGGAAGAACCCGGTTCACGCCATCGCCCAATACGTGACCGATGACGGGGAACAGGCAAGCGTTCCCTTCATATGGTACGGCTCCCTCCACGGCACGGAAAACCTCGGCGACCTTGGTGAGGTCTTCCTCGGCCTGCAGGACTCGGGACATCCGGCCGATGCCAACACCCCTCCGCCAACCCCGCCAGGGATCGTGGTCATTTGCGCTGATCATCTGGCGGCCCTACGGGTGGGGAGGGAATATGCTCCCGGCATTCCCAAAGCGGTGATCACCGCCGGCGGAGAGGTCACGGAGGTGATGCGCCCGTTGCCTCCCCGGGGCTGGCTCCGGGTGCTCGACCAACCGGCGGGCCGCCGGGAGCGGGCCTCTGACGGGACCACGGGGTGGTTATCTGGCAGCCCCCACGCGCAGGCCCTGGGCAGCGTCGAAACAAACCGCATTTTCCGCTGGGTTGAGCATTACCCCGGCAGCCTGATCACCCAGATCGCCAGGGGAGTGAGACTCCGCCGCAGTGCGGTGCGGGAGGCGCTGGACCTCATGATTCTCCACGACCTGGCGCGGGAACTGGAGTCCGGGTTTTACCTGGGCGAGGCCGGTATCCTGTTCATTGCCCGGCGGGACCGGGAGTCGCCAAATACGGCGAAAGCCCGGTTCTCAACGTACATCGACGAAAAAGGGCAATACCGTGCCCAGCAGCGGCGGCACGACCGTAGAGTGGCCGACGCCGCCATTGCGCTCCAAGAAGCGGGGATGCCCCCCTTCACGGGCCGGAGACTGGTGGTGAACTACCCCGGCCTGACCCAGATCAAGAGCGACCTGTGGTGCGCACTTCCCCGCGGTGACGGCAGCGTCATGTTTGCCGCGGTCGAGGTGGAGTTTTCCGCCCAGAAAGACGAGGCGGCAACAAAGAAGCTGACCCCGTACCGGCGGGCGCAGTCCGAGGCCGGTGAACCGTGTCCCGCCTTCTTCGTAACGGGCACCGCAGCGGCCGCTGATCGGTTCGCCCAACTGGGAGACGACCTCCCGATGCTGGTCGCATCGTTTGACGAGGTGATCAAGAACTCGCCGGCCGGCCCCATATGGTGCTGGCGGGGTCAACGGGTGCCGGCGGCCTTTCTCCTGAACCTGTGTGACCGGGACGACTTCAGGCTACCCGTCGGCCGGATGTTGGAGTACAGGCCTCTGGCCTAAGACGGCGAGTTCCTGGACCCGAACCGCTGGCCGACCAACCCATGGCCGGTCGGAACAGGACACCAGGGGAGATAACTAGGAGCGAGGGCCGACCAGGATGGTGGCAATGGATTTTCGCAGGTCGCTTCACGAACAACCCCCTGCGTCAGGTGGGCAGGAAACTTTCGAGCACCGTTTCCAGCCGTTGCCCGTCCCGGGGGTTGAGGGCCGGTTTCCCGGGATCCGCATCCACATCGGCGGGGAAATTTTCAGGGAAAAGCAAGGGTTCAGGTCGACCGCCGGACTCCCCTCCCCCGCAGGGTGCCAGGATGATTCGGGCAGTGAATTTACGGAGAAGGACTTCCGGGACGCTTCCTCTGCCAGGGCGGCAGGGCTATTTCAAATCTGTGGGCGCGCATCGGGAATTCGGGGATGAATTTTCCGAGTCCCTCCTGGACCAACGGGCGTGACCCGTCCGCCCGATATCGAGGGTGGATCTGCCAACGGTAATGTACCGAACCGGATGGTCGTGCCGGTCTTCCGGCGGGGTTACCGGTCAGGCCCATAGGGGCCGCGGGACGTTGGAATGCCGGCTTCGCCTTGCCCTGCAATGTTCGGGGGCTGGTCTCGAAGTGACCCTGCGAGGAACGGGATCATGATAGGCCTGCAATGATTCACGTTTGGGCCGTTCTTCGAAGCCTGCGGCTGTGGTGACCGTCCCGCAGCGATCAAACCGCCGGTCATGAGGACGGACAATGAAAACGGAAATCCGGCATGCGGGGTGTTGGCCCACCGAACTGCCAGGAACAAAGGTGCCAGGGCCCCGCGAATAGAACCGCAGGAGGAAAGCCATGGCTGATCGTTTCGAGGGATTCGATCTGGAGCGGGATCGTGAATACCTGAGGCGCATGTTGGGCGATGAGGATTTCAAGCTGCTCTTCCGCGACCTGGACCGCTCGTTGCCCGAGGACATCGGGGAGGGGCAGGCCGAAAATGAGGATGGCAGGGAATTCGAAGACATCCTCGGGGTCTCGAATGATTCTCCGGAGCCGCCGCCGGTGGACTCGACGGAAGATCCAGGCAGCGGTTCGCCAGTTCCAGGGCTAACTGGCGGGGCCACCGTCGGAGACGATGTTGTTACCCCTGCGGTTGACGTGGGTCCGGAGCACCATCAGGATGCAGATCCCAACCGGGTGCCGCCTTCCCAGGGCGTTGTCCCGGCACCAGTGGAGCCGAGTAAGGGAGACCGTCAGCGCACCCGTGATCCGTGGTTACCAGAACTCTCTGAATCTGATCCGCGTGCCCGGGAGAAGATGCGGTGGTGGCGGTATTGGAAGAAGGCCGTTTGCAGGAAGCATCTCCCGGGAACGGACGACCGTGACCAACTGCTCGCCTTGGGGCTTGTCACTTACATCGAATGGGTGCTGATCAACAAGCTAAACGAGGCGGTTCCGCATGACAGTGGACCTTGGGGCTCGGACCGTAGGCAGCAAAAGATCCGGCTTCGGGAACGGCGCCTTCGCGACATAGAACCTCAACGCCTCTGGCCCTTCAAGGGGTGGAGGGGCATAATCTCCCGGCTGCGGGGCAAGAAACCGGTCAGTCTGGATATCTACTACCTGCGAGAGATCGCCAAGATGGAGCGGGAACCAGATGATGATGTCCCGTTCCAAGAACTCGCGGAGGCGCTGGAGGTGTGGGAAGAGCACAACCGCCTCATTGGTGGGCAGGACGTTTCCGACGATGATCCTTTGTAGCAACCGGCGTTGTCCGGCGATTCTGCCCTCTTAAATGGAAAGCGAGAATGTCGTCATGGTCAGTCGGCGGCCATATCCATTGGGCCAGAACCTTCGCCCTCGCGCGCTCCCGTCGCTAAGCTTCTTGTTGGGCGGACTCTGCGCCAAGGCGTACTTTCTCGCGGTTCCCTTTGGACAGATCGAGCTTCCGGGCGATGGCCCGAAGGGAAAGTCTTTGCTCGCTGGAATGCGATACCGCCTCCCGGCGAGCTTGCTGGGCCTGCGCAAGCGTCCGCTGCAACGAGGGTGAACTGGTTACCCTTCACCGCCTCCACCCTTGGCGGATACGCCTTTCGCATCGGTCTCCTCCTCATGATCAACGACGATAAGATCTGCCGCCATGTTGCCTTAACAGAAAATGTTACCGAAACTTCAGCACCTGGGACCCGCTCCAACCAGCGCCAGTTTCGGCAATCCATTGTGTCCGGCTGAATCTTCATCGGTGGCACCGTAGACCAGTTTTTTGGCCATAAGGCCGCGCCATTCCTTCACATTGGGCCGCATGATTTGCGGCTGTGCCTCGGTGAACCTATCCGGTTGTTCCGATTGCAATCTCGCCATCAGCGCATTCCCCGCAGTTTCCGGTTCACCCTGCCACCATACAAGTACGTCCCCCCAAACGCCCTTGAAGGGATCCTTGCGTGTTCGCCAACGCCACGGACCACTCACTCTCGCCGGATGGGTAGGACGAGCCTCACCCTGCAGGCCTTCGATCCCGTTTGGGCATGTTTGGTTCCCTTTGCCGCCAGGGTGGTGGATATAGGCGGCCAATCTTTTTGCCGGCCCGGTACATGCCGTTCTGCCGTTGGTTTGAGGAGAGCCGGCGGCCGGAATACCGGCGCCGTTCTGAGTAGGGTCCGCGCTATTCGCCGCTGGCTTGAACCGGACCAGGCCAACCGGCGTCCCCACCAACATGGCCATGACGTCGGGGATGTGCCCCAGGACCATGCGGCCGGCGCTGATGATAGCGTACCCCAGCCGTGTTGCCGACTCCGGGGGCGGCAAGAACTGCCAAACCCAGATGGCAGAACGGTGGCAGTCATTCCCAGACACATGGATAGCCTGGCACCACTTAAACGGCCGTGGTGGTTCAGCAGACCCAGTCCGCAGCCGACGCCCACCGCCTGGGACTGTTGCCGGCATGACCCAACCCCAGAGACCTGCAGGTTGCAGCCCAACCACGGGGTCCGTGTTTCACTCCTCCGTGACTGCAACCGGTGGTCATCGCGCCGCCGACGGAAGACGAGGTTCCATCGCCGCATTTCACCGTAACGACGCGGGGTGACCGCCAGCCCGCCACCATCGTGATGTTCCATTCATCCCCGGGGTATTGACGGGGAAGCAATCAGGGGAATTCAGCTCCCTGCCCCGTATTGGTTCATTTCGTTTCCGTGCCCTTTAAGCGTCGCGTCAATGCGAACCAGCGGAGTTTAGAGTCAGGTTGGGCGTCCCCGCGGAGCTCCGTCGCCGCCCTGGGGGTACCTGGCGGGAACGCCTCGTCTGGTTACCCGGTGCCGGGCAGGTCGAGCAGACCGGTCATCACATCGTCGGAGGTCACGTAGAGGTTCAGGTTCTCCACGTGCCGGATGACTATGCGGGCCGGCTCCTTCTCGGCGGGATGCCCCAGCCCCGGCATGACGAGCTCCACCTCCTGCAGGATTTGCCGGTGGGTGGGAGGATAGAGGATCTTCTGGGTATCGGTCAGTCCGATCAACCGGTCCACCAAATCCTCGTACCCGAACAGGGCATGCACCTTCTGCTCCGCTGCCCGGTCCGCGAGAAACTGGTTGAACTGCATGTCCGGGAAGATCACCGCGGCGATCACGAACACACTGAGTCCGGCCCCGCGTTCGATGAGGTCCCGCAGGGCCAGGGCCGAGTCACGCGCTTCCGTGACCGGAGAGCACTGTATGCGCTTCCAGCCCTGCCTGGTACGGAGTTGCCATTCTCCCAGCTGGATGCGGTATTCACCGCCTTTGCATTGGGCAGCGATCCTGGCCACAGCTTCCAGCCAGACGCCCAGGTCCAGCTGTGGCGCCCCGCCGCCGGGATAGGCCTCATAGAGGGTGTAGCCCGGGACGTCGCTCTGGGCCAACTGGTCGTAAAGCTTCTTTTCTGCCTGCCGCTTCGGGTCTTTCAAGCGGTGCCGCGGGAATTCAGGGTGTATTTTCACAACTTGCTCCTTCTCGTGAGTTTGAGTTCCAGGTATCTGGATGTGCCTGTGAAACAGGCGGTTGGCGGGCGGCGACGGAGCCCTGAACCAAGGGGACCGCCCACAAGACTGTTCCGTCGTTCGGGTTAGGAGGGTTTGGGCGCAGGGGATGGTTCGCCAGCCTGACCGGAGGGATGCCCTGGGCTGCCGCCGATGTAAAAACGAGCGAAATAGCCCAGGGCGCTGCGCCAGATCTTCTGGTGGAAGCCGGAAAGCCACTGACGGTTGCTTTCAATCCAGTTCAGCGCCGTTGCCTTTGCTTCCCCAGATGCCGTCTTACCGGTTTTCCTGGGATAACGCTCCCCACCGGGTGGCCCGGGCATTGCAAGTCGTCCCGATGTTTGACGCCATAACAGTCCCCCGGGGCATTCCCGCCTGGCCTCTGGTCGCTCATCCGTTCGCGGGATGTTCCGCGCGAGACCTCCCGAGGGGCCGTCAAGCGCGCTGGGGCCGGCCTGACCGGTGATAAGGAGGGACCGGGCCAACGGCCCCTCGCCCTGCGTCCGTATCCAAGCGGGTTGGATTGAGCCGCTACTCGTCCGTTCCCTCCTCGCTGGTAGACCCAGCGTTGGGGTGTTCCTTACTGTCGGATTCGGCATCCTCCAGCCGCTTCCGGATCCGGTCGACACAGGACTGGGTCTTGTCGGCACCGATGAAGGTGCAGCCGTGGCGGCGGGCGGCCAGCGCGGTTCCCGCCCGGTCCAGCATGATGGGATCGCAGACCCTCTGGCCCGGACGGACCAGCCGTTCCACCAGCAGCGACATGGCCGTTTCCTGCTCGTTCAGTCCATCTGGCAATGCCCCCGGGGGCGGGACCTCGAACAGGTCGTGCATCTCGTTCGTCCGGAACGTCCCCTTGCTGTAGACCAGCACCGGCCGGCGGTGGAGCCGCATGAACCGCGGAGTCCCGGAATTCCCTGGCTGCCCGCGATGCACCAAGTCCAACTCCGCGACCCACCGGAGTTGGTCATGCTTCAGGTTCTCCAGGATCCAGGGCAGGAACAGGGCGCCGCCCACGACCACCAGCACGCCAGAGTCCCCAAGGGCATGGGCGGCGAAGGGCGCCAGGTCCGAAAAGGTGGGCAGGAATTCGCTCCTTTCGGGCGGATGGGGATGATGGCGTCGACGCTGCCCGGCGCCACCATCGTTTGCAGGGTGGCCACCGTTGCGGTGTGGAGGGTGATGGTTTCACCCAGAGCCAGAGCCAGGTTGGACTCCCTAACCTCGGCTTCTTCAGCCTGAGCCATCTCCCGTTCCGCCTGCCGGACCGCGCCGACGATGGTTTTGGCTTTCTTTGTCAACACCAGGTCCAGGGCCATCCGCTGGACCTCAGGGGACCGGTTCACGACCTTGGCTGCATCGTGGGCTTTGACCTCCCAGTCATCCACCGCCTGCCGCAATTCCGGCACCGCCGTGCTGTCGAGGGACAGGACCCGGCCGGCATAGCTCAACAGGGTCCGGCTGACTCCGAACTCCGTGGCCGCCCGGACTTGAGTCAAACTGTTCAAATTTGAACAGTTTTCGTCCTCTCCCCTGGGCCGTCCCGGTGTGGACCACTGGGAGAGGCGGTAGGCAACGATCGCCCTTTGGTTGCTGTCCAGATCCCGGCGAGGACCGTGCTTCGCCATCACGTACTCCCTCGGGTCGGCGGCGTCGTCCAGGAATTCATACCTGGGTTCCACGCCGGTTTCTGCGCAGGCCCGCAGTCGGTGTACTCCATCGATGATCTGGCCGCGCCAGACCGTGATGGGGTCGATCAGTCCGAGGGCCGCGATGCTGGCCACCAGGGCGGCGTACCGCTCCGGGGTCAAGGGGGGGAAGATTCTCGCCAGGGGATGGATGGGGTATTCCTGTTGGGTGCCCATGGGTGCCACCTCCGTTTAGCGTTCCTGATATTGTAGAACGGGAGCGGCTAACCGCGTTTGTGCGGCAAGGATTTCACCGGCACTCCCCAGAGTTTTGCTCCCCGGGTCGAGTGTGATTAACGACAATAAGTCTTGCCGGTCCTGTCCGTGGACGACTATTACAACCGTCCCGAACTGTTCGCCCGGATTGTCGCCTGGGACCATACCCTGAGCTGGATGAAGCTGGAGCGCGAGGATGACGGCCCATTACCCCACTTCCACCTGTTTATGATCGGAAAGGAAGTGGCCGGCGACTTCGCCATGACCGCCAACGTCCTGCGCGTAAAGGACCCCGGGCTGGAGTCGTCGATTCTATACCAGGAGCGGCTCCTGCAAATGGTGGGTTGGAACCCCGTCCCCTTTGCAGTGCAGCGTTTGAGCGACACCCGGTTCCGGGTTGCCGTCCAGACCCATTTCAACTACGAAGGCTCTCTGTTGCCGCGGGCCAAAGGAGTCTACATAGTGCCGGTGGACCTGGAAGCGATTGAGGCCAATGCCAACCCCTGAATGACCGGCCAAGATTCATGCGCTACAATTCCACCGCAACATCACCGCGGGCCGCTGGATTGAACCCCGGGATATCCTGGCAGCGGTGAAGGAACGAGGGCATATTGGCAAACACGCCCTGGGGCGAAAGGCCAAAGCGGCTACGCGGCTACGTCAATGGTAAACTGGCCACCACAACCGTTCCGGGGGATGAGGGGCGACCTTAACCCGAATCCACCGGTGGACACCGATAGACGGCGCGAGAACAGCGGAAAGGTGGTGAGGAAGTTACAGAAGCGATGGTCCGGGCTCGAATTCGGGTAGACGGGAGGTTGGCGGGCGGTCTGCAGGCGCTTTGGGGGGGGGGCCGATGGCGGCCTGCAGTGGCTGTGGCGAGGGAGATGGCGGGATAGGACACGGCAAGAGGCGCTCGCGGACCGGGATGGCGCGAGTTGGCGGGGACGTTCAGTTGGCCGGATGGCGGGCCAGTTGCAGACGGGTCGTCAAGCTGGGAGTGGAATCGCTCGCAGCCGGGCCAGGGCGCGACTGAACTGGGTTTCCCAAGGCCAGCGCTGTGGCAGATGCAGGGTGAGGCGGCGTGCCGAGCGGGTGAGCCGTCCGGCCAGGGCGAAGAACCTCCGCCGGAGGGTCTTGGTGGTTACCACCTGCTCACCCAGGCCGATGCGGGCGGTCCAGCGGGCCAGGTTGTGCGCCATTACCTGTACCGCCAGCCAGGCGCCGTTGGCGGCGAAGCGGCCCGAGGGGAGATGGTTCAGCCCGACGCCGTACTTGAGGTCGCGTATCGCATTCTCGATCTCGGCGTGACGGCGGTGGTCAGCCTCCAGTTCGAGCATCTCTCCGTCCCGGCCGGTGATGAAGCCGTGATAACTGTAGGTGGCGAAGAGGGCCAGTTGGGAACCGGGCGTGGGCTTCACCCGCCGGACGATGAGCCGTACCGGCGCGGCGTCCGCCTCGGCCTGGAACGGGGTGCAGGTGGTCTCGGCCACATCGGCGGCGCCGTCCATCCAGTAGGGAATCGGCGTCCAGGCATCTTCGGGTATCGCCTCGATGAGATTGTGCAGGCTTTTGTGCTGGCGGATGGTGATGGAGAAGCGCACGTCCAGCTTGCGGCAGACGGCGGCCACGGCGTGGGTATAGAAGCCGCTGTCAGCCCGTATGGTGAGCTGCCCGCTGGCCCCGCCGCAGCGAACCCGGCTCACCGTTTCACGCAGGAAGTGGGCGGCGCCACGAACGGTGTTGGCGCGGCCTTCCCGCAGCCGGGACATCAGCACGTCCCCGGTGCTGGCGGCGGCGGCCAGCAGTGGGTGATAGCCCCGTGCACCGGTATAGCCGTGGTGGCGGGCACCCTCCTTGGCCAGTCCGTAGGTCTCGCAGATGGTGGAGTCCAGGTCGATGGTGAATGGCGCGTCGCCGGGTCCGGCCCCCGCCTGCCAGGCCCGGGCCAGCAGCTCGCGGCTCACCCGGTCCAACTGACGGACGTGGCCCCAGCGGAAGCTGCGCAGGAAGGTGCCCAGGGTGGATGGCGCCTTGAGCACACTGCCCAAGGTGCAGGCTGTCCCGCCGGTGCGCAACACATCGGCGTCGTCGATGCAGTCGCCGCCAGCCAGCGCCGAGGCCACCAGCGTCATCATCTTGTCGCCGGTGTTGGCTCGGCCTGGGGCCCGGCCCAGGTCCAGGTGCCGGTCAACCAGTTGGGGCAGGCCCAGGTGCAAGGCCAACGTGGCGGGAAGGATCAGCCCGGCATTGTTGACCAGGCGGTGGTCGTCGAAGGCGATACGGATGCGGTCGGGGTGGTGGCGTGGCAGCATCTTGTATCCTGACTTTGGCCCGCGACAATAGCTCATAGGTGGCGGTCCGGAGCGCGGCAGACCGGTAGCATCTGGGTCATGGTAGACCGTCCAATAGCAGGGGTCGCCGCGTTCCTCAACAGTAGAACCCGGACAGTTGCCTGGGCCAATCGAGCCCGCATCGTGCAAGGAAGGGTCAACACTGAAAGAGGAGGTACAGATGGCAGGAGAAGCGAGGTTCGTAGGCATTGATGTCTCAAAGGCGCAGTTGGACGTTGCTGTCCGGCCTACGGGGAAGCGATGGACCCTGCCCTACGACCAGACCGGAATTGAGGGACTGATCCCCCAGATAGTGGACCTAGGGATACTCTGAACAAGACCGGCCAGAGCCGGGGGTTGTGTTTGCTGAGGCGGTTTTGCGGAAATAATCAGGCCTCTGCCATTTTCGGGGATGTTTAGCCCTCTGATTTTGCTCCGATCGGGGCATCTGTGGGCTTGGATCGCCTCTGGCGGTGGATTCGGGCACAATTCTACCCCGTCAGGACATCAGGCGGCCCTCGGCCGTTAACAGGTTGCCCAGTCCCAGCAGCAGCGCCAGCCGCTGCGTGTTCTTCGCCAGGCCCCGGTAGCGCACCTTGGCATAGCCGAACATCCGCTTCGTCTTCAGGAACGGATGCTCAACCTTGGCCCGCATCGATGCCTTGACCCGCTCCGCCAGCGCCTCTTCGCTCCCGGGTTCCAGCTTCCGCCGACGCCCCGGACGCATCGCCACCCGCCATTCCACCTCCAGCCCCAGGTTCTCCTCCCTCTTGTGAACCCCCTGATACCCGGCGTCGCCCCACACCACCTTCTCGCCCCCGTGCAACAGATTGTGCGCCTCCGCAACGTCGTGGGCGTTGGCCGCCGTCGCGCTCATGCTGTGGACTATGCCCGTCTCCGAATCCACCCCGATGTGCGCCTTCATCCCGAAATGCCACTGGTTCCCCTTCTTGGTCTGGTGCATCTCCGGGTCCCTCTCCCCGGCCCGGTTCTTGGTGGAGGACGGCGCCTCGATGATGGTGGCGTCCACGATGGTTCCCTCCCGCAGCTTCAGCCCCTGGGATTCCAGGTGAGCGTTGATTTCTTCCAGAAGGCCCTGCCCCAGGCTGTGCTCCTCCAGGAGATGACGGAAGTTGAGGATGGTGGTCTCGTCGGGCAGAGCGTCCGACAGTCTCAGCCCAGCGAACCGCCTGACCGATTCGGACTCGTAAAGCAGGTCCTCCATGCCGGGATCGCTCAGGTTGTAGCACAACTGAACGCAGTGGATGCGGAGCATCACCGGCAATGGGTAAGGCCGGCGGCCCTTGCCGGCCTTGGGGTAGACCGGCCGGATGCACTCCTCCAGCCGTTCCCAGGGAATCAGGCCGTCCATCCGCTCCAGGAATAGTTCCCGACGAGTCTTCCTCTTCTTGTTCTGATAGTCCAGGTCGGCGAACGTTGTCTGGTCCATTTCATCTCACCCCTGGCCGCAGTCGGCTCTGCCAGCCTTACTATGCCACATCCCACCCGACTTGTTCAGAGGATTCCTAGAGCCTGCCTTGGTGTTGTTGGAGGCTACGGGCGGCTTGGAACTGCCCTTGGTGGCCGCCCTGGCCGCTGCGGCGCTGCCGGTGGTGGTGGTCAACCCACGCCAGGTCAGGGACTTCGCCAAGGCCACCGGAACGATGGCCAAGACCGACACTCTGGACGCGGGGGTCCTGGCCCATTTCGCCGACGCCGTCCGTCCTGAGGTGCGCCCCCTCAAGGACGACGAGACCCAGGTCCTCAACTCGCTGACTGCCCGCAGGCGCCAGGTGATGACCATGCTGGTCTCCGAGAAGAACCGGCTGGGTTCCGCCATCGGCGCCGTTAGTCCCCGCATTGAAGCCCACATCGCGTGGTTGGAACAAGAGTTGAACGACTTGGACAAGGGGCTGCGTCAGACTTTGCGCCGGAGTCCGGTGTGGCGTGAGAAGGACGACCTGCTCCGCACCGTTCCCGGTGTCGGAGAGCAGCTCTCCCTCACTCTGCTGGCGAATCTGCCGGAGCTGGGCACGCTGAATCGCCGGCAGATCGCCGCCCTTGTGGGCGTGGCCCCCTACAACCGGGACAGTGGCACCCTGCGGGGCAAACGCGCCGTCTGGGGCGGACGCTCCCGGGTGCGGGCCGTCCTCTACATGGGAGCGTTGGTAGCCAGCCGCCACAACCCTGCTATCCGGGACTTCTACCAGAGGCTGCTGGCAGCTGGCAAGCCGAAAAAGGTGGCGCTGGTCGCGTCCATGCGCAAACTGCTGGTTATACTCAACGGCATGCTCAAACATGGCTCCTCTTGGTGCGATATGACTCAGCCAGTCGCCGCTCATTCCTATTGACTTTCAAGACAGTTGCTATTGGGTGCTCCTTGTTTCTGGTTGGTTTTCTGTCTCGAAAACCATTATCCCAGATGCACAGGAGCGCTTTCTGGTCTCTTCAGGACCCTGCTACACGCCCTCCTTCGGTGGATTGGGGCTTAGGCCCCAACCTGGGTGCCCACCGACAATGCGGTCTAGCGATATGTACATTTCACCTTGGCTTTAGTTTAGGATGTAGTCACGTAGGTCGACTTCCTCAGACAAAAATCGTACGCAGGTCAAAGCCCTGCATGAGGATAATCACCTTATGGGGGTTTTGTTTGAGCAACCCGGGGACATTCTCCGACCACCCATTTATGGAAAGAAATAATCCCATCGGTTGGCCCCCGGACCTCAAAATTTGCCCTGCGAGGCCGTCCACTTCTCTCGTATCGCTTAGTCGCCGACGCCAGCGGCATTCCATAAGGAAGAACCGTCCATTGATCTGAAAAGCTCCATCAATCTGCTCAGCACCATCGTTGCGGATAAAACTCCGCTGCACGGGGATTTCAAACGCAACAAAGAGCCTGTTCATCAGCTCCTGGAGAAGATAGCCTCTCGCCTGAGCATTTTGATCTTGGCGGGTCCATTCATCGAACATCGCTAGAAGAAGTCCTAGCTCCCTCTTCCTCGCCGACAAATACTCTTTGTCTCGTGCCTGCCTTGCATCATCATCACGAGCAGCTTCTTCGGCTTGGAACTGCTGATCCCTTTTTAATATCTCTTGAGCCTTGGCCTTCACTGCTCGGGCCTGATATTCGTTGCCGGAGAGTTCAAATGTTTCCCAGTCAGCAGCGATCGCGATAATTTTTCCGACTATATCGGCATAGGCGTCTCTTTTCTCCAAGGCATCAAGAATCAAGGGCGCTGTTTGTCTCTTGGTTATTCGTCGTCCAGTGAAGTCATCTCGTTGATTGGAAAGAGGTCGGTATATTTCCATTGGCACTCCCGCTGGCTTCAAAACAAAGTTCACCATATCCGATTTGCGGTATGCCAGGGTTGCAATCGCTTCAATTACAAGACCCCTCTCGTCAACTCCGACTCTCATTCCCAAGTTCCTTTTCTTCGTAGTTGTGCTTCACCTGCCATGTTTATCAATTATACCTTCCAGAACTGAAGTGGACCCGGAAAACCGGACAAGTAGCTAAGTGAGAGTCCTGCTGTCTGAGGTGGACCCCATTGGTTGGACAGGTTTAGGCCACAATTAAGTGGGACTCCTGCACTCCTCGGCTATGATACCAAGTCCGGTTGGTCCGAGCACCTCCTTTCCTTCAGATCCTCTTCCTCTTCTACAGGTTCCCCGCAGAAAACCTCCGCCGGCGTCCGGTAGCCCAGGGCCTGATGCGGCCTACGGTCATTGTAGAACCGGAAGTATTCCCGCAGCCCTCGGCGGGCCTCCCGGCCGTTGGCATAGGCCTTCAGGTAGACCTCCTCGTTACTTCACTGTCCGCCACAGCCGCTCCACGAAGATGTTGTCCTGGTACCTGCCCTGCCGTCCATGCTGATCCTCACCGAGTGGTCTTGGAGTATCTGCGTGAACTCGCGGCTGGTGAACTGGCTCCCCTGGTCGGTGTTGAACACCTCCGGCGTCCATTGGTCGAGGGCCTCGTTCAGGGCCTCGGCACAGAAGCCGGTCTCCAGAGTGTTGGACAATCGCCAGGCCACCACGTACCGGCTGTGCCAGTCCATGATGGCCACCAGGTACAGGAATCCCCGGGCCATGGGCAGGTAGGTGATGTCCGCCGCCCATACCTGGTTCGCCCTGGTGATAGTCAGATCCCTCAGCAGGTAGGGATAGACCCAGCGTTCCGGCGCCGGTTGGCTGGTGCGAGGCTGCCGGTAGATAGCCCGCAGCCCCATCAGTCTCATCAGCCGCTGCACCCGCTTCCGGCTTACCGGCATGCCCCGCCGCTCCAGCGAAGCCTTCATCCGCCGGGAACCGTAGAAAGGGGTTTCCAGGTACTGGCGGTCCAGCTCCCGCATCAGGGACAGGTCCTCTTGAGATGTCCCCTTGGCACGGTAGTAGAGGCTGGAGCGGCTGACGCCCATCAGCTGGCACTGCCGCGCTATGGACAGGGACCGGTGCTGCCGGTCGACCAGCTCACGCCGCTGTGCTGGGCTCATGGACCGGACCTTTCCTCCAAGAAATCCCGCTCCACCTTGAGCTGGCCGATCTGCTGGTACAGGCGAGCCACCAGGGCGTCGTTGCTCTTGCTCTTCTGCTCCCTGCCCTTATTGGTCCCGTTGCCCCGGTCGAAGATGGCGGCCGCGCCGTCGACCAGAGCCTTCTTCCAAGTCTGAATCTGCTTGGGGTGGACCTCGAACCGGGCGGCCAACTCAGCCACCGTCTGCTCGCCCTTCATTGCCTCCAATGCAACCTTGGCCTTGAAGGCCGGGCTGTGCTTTCTACGCTCTCTGGACATTTCCCGCTCCTCCTCGACAGCTGTTGCTGCCCTTAGTTTAGGAGCAGGATCCCCACTTAGGAATCCTCTGAACAAGTCGGGAACGACGGCGATCATCTGTTGGAATCGTGCTTAACTAAGGCGTGGTCTGGGGCAATCCAACAACTTATTCAGAGGTTTCTTAGCTACCTGTCCAGTTTTCCGGGTCCACCTCAGTCAACGCCGCCGAGAAGGGCTTGTTAAAAAAGTCAGGTCCAGGGATTACAGGGCAAATTAGTGGGGTCACCGGAGCCGAAAGCCGAGACAACAAGGTTGGATGATGTTCTGGTCGCAAATAAACAACCGATAAGATTTGCGATATTCGCAACCTGGATTTAATCGGTCACCCACCGTCGGACTTTTTCAACAAGCCCTCTGACCTGAGCAAAAAATCGCGGGGTGGAATCGAGCTACCCCGCTAGCGAACGCATTACTGCCGGACACCAGGCTCCCCGGTCACCCCAATCGGCCCAAAGGCATGGTCGGGGAAAACGCGAACCGGGGATGACCCGTCTGGGGGGAGTCTTGTGTTGCCCAACCCCGCCAACCCACTTATAGTCCGGTTGACCAGACCATCCCGGTCTTTGTCACGAAAAAGCATCCGAACAGGGACATGGGGAGCAGCGATATGACCCAAGGAAACGATCTGTTTGACATCATCCACACGACCCGCGCCATGCGGCGTTTGAAGCCCGATCCCGTGCCCGATGAGCTGGTGCGGCGCATCCTCGAGGCCGGCGCCTGCGCCCCCAGTGGCGGGGCCAACCAGCGGTGGCGTTTCCTTGTGGTCAAGGACCGCAGCATTAAGGAACAGGTGCAGAAGTGGTATCAGAAGGCGTTTGACGAGATGGTCGGCCCCCGATACCGGAACAGCGCGCCGCCTCCCGGTTCCAGCCCGGGCCGGTACCGCCGGCAGCACGACGCTGTCGAGTACCTGACCGAGCACTACCACGAGGCTCCTGTCTGGATCATCGTCTGCCAGGAGCACGGGGAAACTCCGCCCACCCGATCCTCCGGCGCATCCGTGTACCCCGCGGTCCAGAATATGCTGCTGGCCGCCCGCGCCCTGGGTTTGGGCGCAACCCTCACCACCCGCCACCTGCGCTTCGAGGAGGAAGTGGAAACCATCCTGGGCCTGCCGGAGGGTGTCCACTCCTATGCCATCCTGCCCATCGGTTTTCCAATGGGCAACTTCGGTCCGGTACGCCGAGGCTCCCTGTCCGACGTCGTCTTCCTCGACCGGTGGGGCGAGCGTTACCTGGACCAGTAGCGATTGAGCAACCTGGCGGGCCGGACGAGCCTCGCCAGAGCAAAGGATTGGGGATATCAGCAAAAGTGTCCGCGCTGCGGTTGACCACCCATAGAATAGAACGCACGGACCGGGTTTCAGAACGACCTCATCGAGGCGGTTGAAGGGTTCTTCGACACCGTCACACCCGCTGCGGTCCTGGTCTGGCACGGACCGGGCGGCGAACCTTCCGAGCGTGGAAGGGATCGGAAGGGGAACTTTCCGCCGGTCCGACCATCTCTCGCAAAAGGCACAAGTCCGTCGCGGGAAACAGACGCTCCTGCCGAAGCAGCAGAGGGGTCCACATTACCTGTCGGCTGCTCGCCGAATCTGCCCGGGCTAAGGATAGGCCGCAAGCCCGATTACACTTCCAAGACGAACCTTAACTCGAAGGTTCTTGATTTTGTCCAGTTTGGTGGGGTGGTGCAGGACTGGAACTCAGGCTGCCGCGGTCGGCCGCAGTGCAAAGGCTGGCGCCATTAAGCTTCGGACGTCGTTGTTTTGGGGGAGTTGGGGGTTGGCTGGAACGCGCTGCCCCGCCGTATAATTCCTACAGGACCAGGGCGTAGCAGGCCCGCCGCGGATCGGCGCCGGTGCTGAGAGAGCCGGCTGCGTCGTCCCGGACCGAGACAGTGGCTCCCAGGCCACAGTTGGCGGTCCGTTCAATTTTGTGCCCCAGAACCCGCAGCGCATCGGCGGTGGAATCGGGGATTCCCGGTTCCAGGTCGAGTTGGCCCGGATAATAGACGTGGGGATAAAAGGAATTGACATTGCTGGCGGTGGCGAACCGGGACGCCTCCACGGCCTGCTGGGGGTCCATTCCAAAAACGAGGGAGTTGAGCATCAGCTGCACGTTGGCCTGGACCTGATTGTCGCCGCCGGGACATCCGACGGTCATCAGAGGTTGTCCCTCTTTGGAGATGATGTAGTTTACCAGGGTGGTCCTGGGACGCTTGCCGGGTTCGACGACGTTGGGATGGCCGGGTTCGCAGTTGAACATCTCTATGCGTGTGCTCAGGGCGCAACCCAGCTCAGGGAAGAACACGGATTTAGCGAAGGAACCGCCGCTGATGGTGCCGCATACGAGGTTGCCATGCCGGTCAAGGACTGAAACGTGGGTGGTGCCGTCGTCAGCGGACGGATCGGCGGTGGCTAGCGACGGCTCCGACATGACGGGGGACGGGGTGGAGCCGCGGTGTTTGGAGAAGCGCCAGGGGTCTCCGGCCGGAGGTTGGGCCGGGTACGCGCCTTCGGGGTCAACCAACTGGGCGCGCTCGGCGGCGTATTCCTTCGACAGGAGGCCGTCCACCGGGACGGTGGCGTAGTCGGGATCCGCGTAGAAAGCCTCCCGGTCGCCGAAACACAGCTTCAGCGCCTCGGACACGGTGTGGATGTAGGCCGGGCTGTTGTGGCCCATCGCTTTGAGGTCGAAATTCTCCAGTATGTTCAGGGTTTGCATGAGCATGGGGCCCTGACTCCACGAGTCCTGGCCCTGGATTTCGTAACCGTGGAAGCTCCTGCCGACGGGAGTCTCAAACCGGCTGGAGTAGGAGGCGAGGTCCTCCGTGGAAATGATGCCGCCGACCTTTTCCGAACACTCGACAATCAGCCTGGCAATGGGGCCGCGATAAAAGGCGTCGCGGGCGGCCTGCATCCGCTGGGAGCGGTCGCCCGGGGCTTCTGCCGAGGCGTCGCGCAGGGTCTGCAGGGTGGTGGCCAGCCCGGGCTGCACCAACAGGGAACCGGCGGGAGGCACTTCCCGGTCATGGTAGAACACATCCCATCCGCCGGGCGGGAAGTTATCGAATTGCCGTTGACCGGAAGTGGAATGGAGTCGCTCCAGCATGTACTCGTAGTTGGGGATTCCCTCTGCGGCATAGCTGACGGCCGGAGCGATGACGTCGGACAGTTCCATGGTCCCGTAGCGTTCCAGCAAGGAGATGAATGCGTCAACGATGCCGGGCAGCGTAAAGGAGAGGGGGGCATCCTTCCCGGGACCGGTGGGAATGCGTTGGTGGCCCCGGGAAAGGTAGAAGTCGGCGGTGGCATTGCCGGGCGCCGTGCCCTGTCCCGACAGGGACAGCAGGTCTCCGCTGGAAGCATCGTAGAGCATGAAGACGCCCTCGGCGGCCAGGGAATAGGAGGCGATGGGTTCGACGACAGCGGCGGCGAATCCGGCGGCCACCAGCGCGTCGAAGGCGTTGCCGCCGGCCAGCAACATTCGCATACCGGACATGGACGTCAGGTAGTGGCCGGAGGAGATGATCCCCTCGGTGGAGCGCACCACCGGGCGGCCGGTGGCGGGCAGAGATATGTCACCCTGTTCGAGGTTGTGATGAGATTGTGCGCTTACCATCTCAGTTCCTCCGGTTGCCGACGTTGAGTACGTGCCGGTCGATGGGATGGAGACGAGCCTATTATAAGCAAAGCTGAAGGACGCAAGGAAGTTTGGTGGGCCGGACTGGACGAAATCAAGAACCGGGGCCGATTCCGACGTCACCCCGTCCGACGGCATGGGGATAGTGTACGTCAACACGGCCTCGTTCTCCATGATCTCGATGCCCTGCACGAAGTTGCGGATGAGGGCCTTCCGTTCCGGAAACGTCCCTTCCTGGAGGAACTCGCGGAAGTCCGCCACGTACCCCTTGATCTCCTTCGTCGTGGGCAACTCCGCCCTTCGCTGCTCCAACTGGCCCTCGGCCTCCTCCCGCGCCGCCGTCAGCTGGTCCTGGCGCGCCTTCAGGGACAGGATGCGGGGCGACAGCGCCTCGATGGGCCACTGCTTGGTCTCCAACGCTTGGTAGAGATTTTCCAACCGGGTCTCCACGTCGGCAAGTTCGGCATTGATGGCGGTCAGCCTGCCGTTGACCTCTCCGGCCAGGTTGTCGATCTCCTCGGCCACCAGGGCAACCAGTTCGGTGATGGTCTCCTCGGTGAGAATCCGCTCCCTGACCTTCTCGATTACCAGGTCCTCCACCTTGGTGGCGTTCAGGTATTTGGCAGTGCAGGCCCCGGCGCCCTCGCGGTACAAGGTCGCACAGATGTAGTAGGCGAACTGTCCGCTGTTGGCTCCTTGGGCCGAGTAGAGCTTGCCGCACACCCCGCAGCGGAGCAAACCGCTGAGTAGATACTGGCTGCCCACCCGTGCGGGCCGTTGCACCGTGGGCGCCCGCTCGTGCAATCCCTGCTGCACCGCGTCGAAAAGCTCCCGTGACACCAGGGCGGTCCAGGCGTTCTCCACCCTCACCGGCTCTCCCGCCTTCTCGTCCTTGCTCTTGACGCCCCAGACCGATGTGCCGGTGTAGGCCTCGTTGGTCAGCAGGTAGTGGACCACGTTCTTCTGCCAGCTCCTTCCCCGGTTGGTGATGCCCCGCCCGTTCAGCTCCTTGCAGATCTCCTTCAGCCCGTTGCCCCGGCGGGAACTCTCGAATATCTCCTTGACGATGGGGGCGGCCACCGGGTCCACCTCCAGGGTGGGGCGGTCCTTCACCCCGTCGCTGACCTTGATGCGGTTGTAGCCGAAGGGCGCCCTGGAGGCCAGGAAGTAGCCCCTGGACGCCGACTCCCGCATACCCCGGACAACCTCTTGAGCAAGATTTCCCGAGTAAAATTCGTCCACGCTCTCGATGATGGCCTCCATCAGCTTGCCGGTGGGAGAGTCGTCGGCGTGCTCGGTGATGGAGACCACCCTGATGCCCTTGCGCCGCAGCATGGACTTGAAGGCCACGGCGTGTTCCCGCTTGCGGGTGAATCTGGAGAATTTCCAGACCAATATCACCTGGAAAGGGGCCGTGGCCTTGCCGCCCTCGTCGATCATGTTGCGGAACTGGGGCCGGTCGGCGATTCTTCCGCTCTCGGCCTCGTCCACGTACTCGCGGGCCACGGTGTAGCCGTTGTTCCTGGCGTAGTCCCGCAAGGCCCGAAGCTGGGCGGCGACGGAGAGGTCCACGTCCTGGCGGTCGCTGGAGACCCGGGTGTAGAGGGCCGCCGGGGTGAGGGGTTGGTACTGCTGCTTCATCACGATGTCCTCCTTGCGTCTGCTTGGCTTGGGATGGGTTGCTCTACTCGTCGGCTGAACCGGCGACGAGATGGACCTGGAGGCGGAAGCCCAGGGAGCGCAGCACCCTGAGTACGGTGTTGAACTCGGGGCTGGCTCCGGCCCGCATGGACTTGTACAGGCTTTTCTCGCCCAAGCCGGTTTCCCGGGCCACCCGCCGCATCCGGTGGGCGCGGGTCATTTCCCCCAGGGTGCCCATGATGCGGTCCAAGTCGCTCGCTTCCAGGGCGGCGTTCATGGCAGCCGTCAAGTGCTCATGGGTTGCCGGGTACTCTGCCTGTGCTTCGGTGCTGCCCATTGCCGCTCCCTCGCCGTCGTGAGTTTGAACCATACCGCACTATGGTATCGCAACGGATACCTTATGCGCAAGCGGGAAACGTCAGTATCTTCGCCGGTTGGCTCCTTCCATTCCTATCGGACAGTGCCGCCCTTGGAAATCGCCAAATCGCAACTCGGCGGCAAGGGGCGCATCTCCCTTCACGATTGCCAGAACCGCCACCAGCGGCAGCGCTTTTGCTGTACCGTCACGGCCTTCAACTGGTTGACCAACTCGGCGTTGCGCTGCCGCTCCAGGTCAAGCTGCTCTTGGAGGAATGCCACCTGTTCCTCCAGCCCAAGTATCCGCTTCTGGGCCGCGACCAACTCCGATTGCGGGGGTTCGGCGGCGCTCGGCGGGTCGTCGTCCAGCATCACGTACACCCGGTGCCGCCTGCCGCGCGGCTCCCGTTTCGTGCGAACCTCCCCCGTGGCGATCCGCCGGTCCAGGGTGGACAGGGACACCGCCAGCTCCCGGCAGGCTTCCGCCTTGGTCAACATTCTCATGGTCGTCCTCCTTGCTTTCCTCTGGATCGTCACGGTTCGGTTACACCTCATTACGTGTCATTTCTGACGTGTCATACACTTCAAGCACCCGACGTCGTCGGCCTTGCGGTTGGGTGCCCTATGGTTGGCCGGTGATTCCGGGGCGCTGGTTCTGCAACAAAATGTCCCCGCTCCGGGCCTTGGGGGTCTGACAAGGTTGGTACCCTGAAAATCACCTTTGGCCATAGCTCCCCTACAGGAAATGCCTGGAACGGGAAGTGACATTTTTGTAACCCTCTCCCAGCCGGTGCAGCGGCAGCCGGTCGGGGGCGTTCGGCGGCGGCCAGCGCCACACCTCGCGTAACACGCCAAGGCCGTTGATCAGTTCCAGGTTGGAGGTGCATATGGGCAGCCGGTGCGCTCCGGCGGCTCGCAGGAAGGCGTCCTCTGCGCCGTGGGTCTCGAACACGAACAACACCAGCGGCAGCTGCCCGGCGTGGTCCACGTCGGCCCATCCGCTGGCGAAGTAGCGGGGGTAGTTCTTCAGCCGGGCGCGGACCCGTTTGGGGGTGACGGCGCGGCGCTCGAACTCCAAGAAGTAGGGGCGCCAGTCGCCCCGGTGGGACAGCCAGAAGGCGGCGTCGGGGTGGATCACGTAGTCGTCTCCTTAGTAGCGGTAGCCGATGCTGGAACGGGAGGTGGGCAGCAGTTCCAGCAGGTGGTGGTCATTGGACCGGGCGACCTCGGCGCTCAGGGAGGCTACAACGGTGTTGATGGCGTTCTGGTGATGTTGCTGGGAGTCCAGGGCGCGCAGGGCGGTGCCGGCGTAGACCTGGGCCTTTCCCCCGCGGCGGCGCCACCGGGCGCTCCAGCGGCCCAGGGCGATCCTGACGGCGGCCCGGTCCCGGCGGGCCAGGTAGCGCAGCCCCCCGTCCCTGAGGACGTGGCGCTGGTTTTCCGGGTGGACTAGGCAACGGTCTGCCAGGGACCGGAGCACTTGGTTGGCCCGGCGGCGGGTGACGCCGCCCATCAGCCCGGCCAGTTGGTCGGTGGTGCACAGGGGCCAGGCGGCCAGCAGGTCCAGGGCGTCCTTCTCGGCACGGGTGAGTTGGGCGGCGAGACAGGACTTGACCTGCTGGGATGGGTCGGGCATTGCGGCCCGCAGGTGGGTGGGGTAGAGGGTGTCCGGGTCCGGTGTGGCCTGGCACCTGGCCGGCGGGGTCTTGTCGAGGCGGTCCGAGGCGTCGCGGTCCACCAGCCAGCCGATGGAGGCGACGATGTTGTCCAGGGATAGAACGGGGACTATCTTCACCTGGGCCCCCATCCCGTGGCCGCACTGCTGCCACGCCACGGCCCGGTGGTCCCCGGCCAGTTGCTCCCCCTCGGTGGCCACGAAGAAGGTCTGGTGCTCCACCGTGTGGCCCAGGGTGCGCACGGCCCGGCGGGTGGCCTGGTCTGAGCCGGTGATCACCAGGGTCACGTGGGCCTCTGGCTCCAGAGCAGGTTCTCCACCGTTCTCAGGCGGTAGCGCAGGTTGGGCGACGGCAGGGTCGGCCCCTGGCGCAGGACGCCCACGGAGCGGCCTCCCGACAGCGTAATCAGCAGGTCGTAGGGCCCCTGGCGGTAGTGGTCTACCCGGACGGGGCTTTCCTCCGGGTCGGCGTCGGCGATGAGGGCGGCGACGTGATACAGCACGGCCACGGCGTCGAGACGTTCGGTGAGGATGCGGAACCACTGGCGGGACACCGGGTGGTCTTCCAGGAAGCTCTTGGTCCCCCACTCAAACGCTGCGGCGGTGTGGATGCCCCTCTTCGTGGGGAAGTAGCGGCGCTGGGGCTTGGGGCCGAGAGCGCCCAGGCGGTGGGACACTGAATCCGCCATTCCCAGTTCCGCCAGCCTTTCCAGCCTGCCGCGCAGGGTGGTGGCGGGCACCCGGTTGAAGCGGGCCAGCTCGTTCACGGTGGTCAGCGGCGCGGCGCACAGTTGCAGCAGCGCGTCCTCCTGCCCCCGGCGCAGGGCGGGAGCCGCTGCGCATCTGTTCCTTGCGGAACGGTTGGCGTTGGCGATTATGCGCTCCGCGGCCTCCCCGGTGGCCCACGTTGCCGCGTCGATGGCCTCGATGCTGTCGCCCACGCCGTCCAGGACGGCCCTGGGCAAGACGCGGCCCATGTGTCCCCGGTCCAGGAACCGCCAGAGGGTGTACCGCGAGACGCCGAAGGTCTCCATCGTCTTCTGGCGACCGTGCCTCCGGGCGTAGGTGTGCACGTAGTCGCGGATGGCGTAGTTGAGGTCGTCGTCGGCCGGTTCATTCTCTACCGGAATTGGCGTTCCAGTCTCGGTGGTTGTCATTCTCATTCCTCCCGTGGCAGTGGCCTAACAGTCCATTGTCCAGGAGAAATTGGTTGCACGTAATGCCTTGCAAGACATTGTTTTCGAGGCAATTTGGTGGTATGGGCGGGGACTGGCAGGCACCCTCTGGTGGGACGGGCGTTTCGGCGCAACCGGCGCGCCGGTTGCGGGGATGGCTCAATCCCGGGATTCACCTGCCGGCGGCGGACCGGGCGCGGCAGCGCTGCTCCGTTCCGCCTGACGCCGCAGGTGGGCGCGGGCGATGATCCTGGCCAGGATGCGCAGCCCCTGATGCACCGTTGGCCGCTGATCCGCCGTGCAAACCGGCGAATCGGCAAGGGCGTTGGCGGTTCCCCTGCCGGTCCGGTTCCTGTGGGGCTTGTCTTTGTTGTTTCGCATCTGTTCCCTCCCCTGGTTGCCGGCGTCAATTGGCCGCCAGACCCGTACTCTGCCGTCCAGTGTGGAAGCACGCAGTTGCAAACCGGAACCCCCTATAGGGTGGTTCATCTGTGAACCCTGGTTCATGCGCGAACCACCCTATAGGGTTTGGGGCGCCCCGCCCCGGTGGTGATGTCAGAGACGTGTACAGGGACTTGGACTTGGGGCAGGACGGCGCAGAAGGGCAGTTTCGTAGCTGAAATCGGGGGTTGTCGGGGGTCCTGGGGCCAATTCAGGCAGCACTTTCCGGGAAGGGCGGGTTCCAGGGCCATGGGGCAGGGCCAGCTATGAAACGGGGCATTTGGAACATGGGGATTTCGGGGGCGATGGGGCACGGCCCTATTGGAGATGGGGCATTTTGCCCCACCGGGGAGCGGCGGGCCGGATGATCCGTCCGGGAGGGCCGGGAGATGGTTGCCACGGCCCGGCCCGGCCCGCCTGCGGGCGGCGGCAGATGGTATACCTCCCGTAGCGCCAGGTGGGGGGATCTCACACCCCCCCTTTCCGGGCGCGGGATATGCGGAATCGGGCTTGATGATAGGGACGTGTACAGGAATTTGGACCTGGGTTGCATTGTGGATGGCAAGGGATTCGTAGCTGAAGTGGGGTGGGATGTCGCATTACAGGTCAATGGCAGGGAACAGTTGGATTCCAGGGCAGGTTCCGGCGATGGGGTACATCGGCCCTGTTGGAAAGGTACATTACTGTACCCCTTGGGAATCGGGACAGGGGGACAAGGCCCCTATTGGAGAAGTACATTTTGCACTCCCAGGGGTTAGCTGGGGTCGTCGGGTTGGTTGTGGGCCGGGCAGGGGATGCCTTGGCCCCGGCCAGTGGCTGGACGGCGGGGCCAGCGGGGTCGGGTCCGTGGTGGCGGAAGGTGAACTTGTCGGCGACAGGGATGAGCGCAGGGACGGCAACGCAGGTGGGATGGCCGACGCCGCCGGCGATGGTGGCGATGGCGGCGTGGTGAACCAGTACCATCGGCGCGTTATGGTCTCGGCGCACCAGCGGGGTCGTCAGGGCGGGGCCCGGCTGCTGAAGCTCAATCACTGGACCCTGTCGGCCAGTGCCGGTGACAGCGGGAAGTAGTGATGGGCGTCGTGGTGGACGACGACGTGGGGGACGATAAGGGCAGCAAAGTCCTGGGCGATGTCGTCGTGGGCGTCGGGGTGCGCTGTCGAGTCGGTCAATTCTTGTTCCATTCTTGGCTGATTCTTGGCTGACTGTTGGAAACACTTCGTGCGGGACCGCCCCAAAACCCTTGCCAGGGGCCTGCCGGGGCCGGATACTGAATGGGTTGTCTGGCTTTTCCAGCGTTTCCACTGCCGAGAAACCTGGGGGCGTGCTCCCTGTCCGCCCGGGCCTGCTCCGAAGGATTGAAGCTTTTCTCCCCGGAGCGCCCACGAGGGAATTGCTGCCAGTGCGGAGTGACGTTTCCTTCGCCCGCAGCCGGTAATCCCAACCCACGGAAGCGCACGGCGCGCTTCGCACGGCAACCCAACCAAAGGCGGTATCCCTGCCCCACGGACTGACAGAAGGAGGTGGACGACCCCGGCGCCGGAACTGCGCTTAGAGTTTTGGCCCAAAAAGGCAACACTTGGCGAGCACTTTGGGAATGCTGTAGGCAAGACCCTTGCGCCGGCGTCCCCGGTGCCTGATACTGGATTACGTAGTCAGGCTTTTTCCAGGGTTTCTAGCCGAGAAAACTGGATGGTCCCGTCTCTGGACCCGGGATTGGCCGCATAGGATCGAGCCCTGCTCTCCGAACGGCCGCCCATGCCGGATTGACCAAAAGGATGAGCCTTGCTCTCCCGATGGGCGTCTGCGAGGGAAGTTTCCGAGGCGCACGGTGCGCTTCATCAGGTATCCCAACCCAAGGCGGTATCCCTACCCCGCGGATTGACTAAAGGAGGTGTCAGCGAGGCTCAGCACGGCGTCCCCGTCAACCCTTTCCCTGTCGGACTCACTTGCGGAGCGGTGACCTGCTTCGCAATCTTCACACTGCGGTTGGAGCGGATAACAAGCTCTGGCCGTTTTACCACGACTGCGGCGTAGCTACCGAACAAGCGTAGCCGATCCGCAGATCCGATATGCTCTGGTCGTCCAGCAGGAACAGGCCGGACGCTTAACACTGCAACGCAGTTTCCATTGGCACGGTAGCTGACAACGTGGCTGCTGGCCCGACAGCGTTCCTCTCCTTTCCCTCACCTGGCAGTTTCCCAGGAACCTACACCCTGGGCGATGTGCGCCTTTCTCCAACCTCCCAACCGGCTTTCTCTGTTGCGCATTTCACACCCAGGGCGAAGTGCGTCCTGCGCGGGATGGGTTGGTTTGACCCGCTGAACACCACCCTGGGCGCATTGCGTCTTTCGCCTACCCCCTCCGGCGTTCTCCGTTGCGACGCGCCACCCTGCCCGTAGTGCGTCCTGCGCCGGGGGGTTGCCCGTCGTGCTGAACACGACCCTGGGCGAACTGCGCCTTTCGCCAACCCACCAATCCGACGTTCTCCGTTGTGGGGCCAGACCCAGGGCGGAGTGCGTCCGCCGCCAGGCGGCAGGAACGTTTCCCAACGTCTTTCACAAAGCAGAGGAGGTGCATATACGCATCAATGGCAGACTTACCCAACTCAAGGCCGTAGGGGTTGGCGGCTTCATCAGTAGGCACAAGCAGGCTTCCATTGCGGTCTCCGTTGCCCGGTTCATCGCCGCTGCGCTGCTCCCGGGACCGGCGGCGAAACTTTCTTCCTAAGCCTCGCATCCGGTACGGGGCAGGCTCTGGTGGTCCTGGGCTTCATCGCCCTGGTCGTACGTCGGATTATGCGGGCTAGGGGCGGCGGCGGACGCGGCGGCAACCGGCGGTTTCAACTCAACAACAGGGGGGCACTCCGTGACTGCGATTAACCTGGAATTCCCATCCGCTACAGGATGGTTGGAGGAACTGATGAGATAGCAGGAACCCAAGGTCCATCGCCCCCTGGATGGGGCGGTGGAACCAAGAGGTTGGGCCGACTTCTGCTGAACCGTTCAGGGGCTTGAAATGACCAACGCAAGACTTGCCCGCGTCCCTCGGCCAGACATCGACTACGCCAGTCTGTCCTTCAATCCTGACGAACCCGAGCCCCTGCGGGAGGCCATATATCAGTATCCGATATTGCTGCAGATCCTCCCCATCCTGGGCGCCCATCTACTGAACCGGCTATGCTCCCGGGAAGAGGTCTGCCACGATAGCAACACCTTCATCTGCTACGACCTGAACGTCAGACTCGGCCCCGACTTCTACTTTGCCTTTGGCATGGATGCCCCGGCCATCGAAGGGACCAAGCTGTACCTGCCCTGGGAGGTGGGGAACCCCCCGGACTTCGTGCTGGAAATCGCCTCGGAGAGCGCGGCGGAGCACGACGTAACCGGCAAGCGGCCGATCTACGCGTAGATCGGCGTTCCCGAATACTGACGCTTCGACCGGAGCGGGGGGACATTTTACGGTGAACCCCTGGCCGGAGAGCGGCTGGGTGACGGAACCTACCAACCGGTGCCGTTGAGCGGCGAACCGGACGGCATCCTCAAGGGATACAGCCCGGCGCTGTGGCTCAGCCTGTGCTGGGAAAACGGGATGCTCCGGTTCTACCACACGGAGAGCGGTGAATACCTGAGCAACTTTGAGACGGAGCAGGCCCGGGCCGACTCTGGACGGGTTGCTCGGGAGAGGGCCGAGGCCAGGATACGGGAGCTGCAGGAAGAATTGGAACGAAGAGACCGGGAAAGCTGAAGGGCCGTCCCGCGCTGGCCGCATCCTTCACACCTTCCTGATTATCGCCCCTGCATTGGTCGAGTTCCGGTGTTACGCGCACGTCGTTTCCATCTCCCGGCTGAACTGTTCATCTGCCAATCTGATGGCGTTCATGTAGTCCTGGTTGGCCCGTAGCTGGGCTTGATCATATGTATATAATTCCTAATGCGATAGCAAGTTGCATTGCGATCAAGAGCGGCGAAGGCTAACGACTAGACCACCATTCGTTGACAAATGCTAACGTTCTTATCATTATGTCGCAATGAGATACACGCCAAGCCGGAAAGCGGCGCAAGCATTGGGACTTCACCCGAACACACTTCGGAAGTACGCAGATGAAGGCAGAATCAAAGCAATCAAGACAGCATCTGGTCAGCGCCGCTATGACGTTGATTCCTACATCAGAGACACCGGAGACCCTGCCCTTGTCTGCTACTGTCGTGTCAGCAGTTCCAAACAACGGGACGACCTGCAACGCCAAGTCCAATTTATGCGCGACCAGTACCCAGGCGCGGACATCATCACCGACGTTGGTGGTGGACTCAATTGGCGACGCAAAGGGCTTGTCTCCCTACTGGAGCGACTACACGGCGGAGATAAGCTCACGATTGTGGTTGCCCACCAGGATCGGCTTGCCCGGTTCGGATTCGAGCTTATCCAATGGCTGGCCGAGCAAAACGGCGGCGGCGTCCTGGTTCTCGGTAAGCAGGAGTACAGCCCCGAGCGGGAACTCACCGAGGATATTCTCGCCATCCTCCATACCTTCAGTTGCCGGCTGCATGGACTCCGCAGGTACAAAGACGCAATCAAAGCGGATTCGGATATACCCAACACCGGAACAGAAGAAGACACTTCGGCTGTGGTTTGATGCCGCCAGGTGGACGTACAACGAGACCATCGCCCGGTTGAAAGCCACCGGGGAACCGGCAGCGTGGAAGAAGATAAAGACGCCCATCATTCACGCCGCCCCAGAACGCCTGCAAGCTGCCCCGTACCAAGTCAGGAGCATAGCGGTGCGGGACGCCTGCCGGGCTATGAGCCAGGTCCGAAGGCGGAACAAGGGCCGGAGCCAAGCGGACGGACTGGCAGAAGCCTCGTTCCGAAGCCGGAAGCACCCCAGGCAGAGTTGCTTCATCCCGGCTTCGGGTGTGTCGCCCCTCGGCGCATACCACACCATGCTGGGCGGGCTGAGGATGGCCGAGGCTTTGCCGCCCCAGCACGGCGACAGCCGCATAACCTTGCAAAACGGCCAGTATCACCTGGTAGTCACGCATCCGGCGCAACAATCCACAGCCGAGACCCAAGGCCGGGTCGTTGCCCTGGACCCTGGCATCAGGTCTTTCCTGACCTACTTCTCGGAAACTTCCACCGGGCATGTTGGGAAGAATGACTTCGGCCGTATTCAACGCCTGTGCGCCCACCTGGACAATCTGCTGTCAAAAGCCAAGCGGGAGAAGCTGCGGCTTCGGAAGCGCAACCTCTACGCGGCGGACGCCCGGGCCCGGGTCAGGATTGGCAACCTGATTGACGAACTGCACCACCAATCGGCCCGGTGGCTGGTCGATAACTTCGACCTGATATTGATACCCAGCTTTGAGACTTCGGAAATGGCCCAGGGCGGACAGCGCAAGCTCCGCTCCAAGTCAGTCAGGATGCTGTTGACCTTCGCCCATTTCCGGTTCCGGGCATTCCTGATTTGGAAAGCCTGGCAGACCGGGAAGCAGGTCCTGGTGGTGAACGAAGCGTACACCAGCAAGACCTGTAGCTGGAGCGGCGAGATAATCGCCAACCTGGGCGGTCGCAAGGTGGTGCGCGGGAGCGACGGCGTATTGCTGGAACGCGACATCAATGGCGCTCGCGGGATATTCCTGCGGGCTTTGGGAGATTTCCCCGCCCTGCGCAAACTTACGCAGGAGTGCATCGGCGGCGAACACCAACTTGGTGTTTGTTAGCGAAAAGGAATCGGAACCCAACCATGCAGTCAGCTCAGTGGAATCCGCTGGAGGTCAAAGTATGGGGTGATTTTGCGTGTTTCACCCGGCCTGAAATGAAGGTGGAGCGGGTCAGTTATCCGGTCATGACCCCGTCCGCAGCCAGGGGCGTGCTGGAGGCGATATTCTGGAAACCGGAATTCTACTGGGAAGTCGAAGAGATCCGTGTACTGAAGCCCATCAGGTATTTTTCGATTCTGCGCAACGAACTCAACTCCCGTCAAACGGCGAGGATCGCCGAAGGGTGGGAAAGGAACGGCGGCGGGTTCAGCGCGGCGGACGACCGAGCCCAGCGCCATACCTTGGCACTCAGGGACGTGTCCTACATCATCAGGGCCCAGGCCGTCGTAAAACCTGGAGCTGACCAGGCCGAGGCCGGATACCGGGACCAGTTCCGGCGCCGGGTGAAGGCGGGCCGGTGCTTCGCCACGCCCTACCTGGGATGCAGAGAGTTCTCCGCCTGGTTTTCCGTCCCGGACGGTGATGAGAAACCCGAGGTAATCAGCGAGGACCTGGGAAGTATGCTGCTGAAAATGGAATACGCTCCTGATGGATCCGGCAGTGCCACTCCCCACTTCTTCAATGCCCGGCTTGACGGGGGAGTCCTGACAGTTCCCAGGGGGCCCGAAAGGGAGGGCTGACATGTTGTTGCGAAAACTCAACGAGTATTCAGAACGGCTGCCGAACCCGCCGCCGATCCTCTACAGCGAAGTGCCAGTAAGGTATCTTATAAACTTGGACCACCGGGGAGGCTTTGTCCCGCCGGTGGTTGACACCGGGGACCCTTCAAGCCCCCGGACCAGGCGGGGCCAGCGCCGTCTCCTGCCGCAAGTGCAACGCTCCTCCGCTATTCGCCCGCTCCTGATGGCTGACAAAGCCGACTATACCCTGGGTTACGTCGGGGACCAGAAGGGGGCGGAGCGAGCACGGTACCGCCATAAAGCCTATGTGGACCTGGTGGAACTCTGCGCCGTTGAAACCGGGGATCCGGATGTTCACGCTGTCTTGAGGTTCCTTCGGAACGACCCGTTGGGACAGGTTCGGCCGGACCGGACCTTCGATTCCTCGGGCATTATCACCTTTAGCGTCGAGGACAGAATCACCGTTGATAATCCGGCGGTGCAGGCATTTTGGGCGTCCGTAAACGCGGCCGGCGCCAACGGCGCCCCGACGATGCAATGCCTGGTGTGCGGCAATCACCGCCCGGTGTTGGACCGCATGCAGGCCAAGATCAGGGGAATACCCGGCGGACAGACGGCCGGCACCAGTTTGATCTCGGCCAACTCCGATTCGTTCGAGTCGTACGGGCTCCGTGCATCGCTGATCGCTCCCACCTGCCCCAATTGTGGGGAAGGATTCAGCAGAGGGCTGAATGCCCTCCTGTCCAGGGAGCAAAACAGGTTGATCTCAGGCAGCGCCGTGTTGGTCTTCTGGACCCGGGACGAGTCGGGGTTCAATTTTTTGGACGCCCTTGACGACCCGGACCCATCTCAGGTACAGGCCCTGCTGGAAACAGTCCGAACCGGCCGATGGACTGGCACAGACGATGAACCCTTCTACGCGCTCTCGCTGTCCGCCAGCGGCGCAAGAGCGGTGGTACGGGACTGGCTGAATACGACCGTGGGACTCGCCAAGCAGAACCTGGCCTTGTGGTTCCAAAGACAGCACATCACCACCTGGCCCGGGGATGCGCCACGGTACTACGGGGTGCGGGCTCTGGCCTTCGGAACAGTGGCGGAAGCCCCCGACCTGCCGGTGAACACGCCTCGGATTTTGATGCGTACCGCGGTGACCGGCGCTCCCCTGCCGAGGGAAATTTTGTACCAGGCGGTGCGCCGGAACCGCGCCGAGCAGGGGGTAAACCGTCCGCGGGCCTCCCTGATCAAACTGGCCCTGCTCAGCCAGAGCAACGACCACGGCGAGGATTACCTGGTCCAACTGGATTCCGGCAACGTCGAGCCGGCCTATCTTTGCGGCCGACTCCTGGCCTTGCTGGAACGGGCCCAACAGGGGGCTATCAGGAACCTTAATTCCACCATCGTGGACCGTTTCTACAGCACCGTATCCACCGCGCCTCAGCCGGTTTTTGCCCGGCTGCTGAAAGGAGTCCGGTTCCATCTGTCCGCCATTTCAAGGGTGGACAGAGACGGCTATTATGCAATTCAAACCCAGATGGATGAGGTAATGTCCGGGCTGAATGCCTTCCCCAATACCCTGAACCCGGAACAGCAGGGTATGTTTGCCTTGGGCTACTATCATCAACGGTCTCACGACCGAGACCAGTCCCTGCTTTGGAACCGAACCGGCCAACGGCGCGAGCGGGATGCGAGAATTGGAACTGAGACAGGGGATGGGTAGAAAAGCCGCCCAACTCCATTCGGAGATTCGTTCCTCACAGATTTGCCACGACAGGACAGGAAGGTTCACCATGGCCACGACAGCACAGGTTCATAACGACATTCAGCGTCGGCACGACTTCGTACTGCTCTTCGACGTCCGGGACGGGAACCCCAACGGCGACCCAGACGCGGCTAATCATCCCCGGGTGGACCCCGAAACCATGCAAGGCCTGGTCACGGACGTTGCTCTGAAGCGGAAGGTCCGGGACTGGGTGGACGCCTCCGGCCTAGACCAGGCCAGGTACAAGATATACGTCCAGAGAGAGTCTTACCTGACCGACACCCGGGGCCGGGTGTTTGGCGAACGGTCAGAGGGGCGGCAGGGGATCCATTTCTCGGAAGCTCAGCAATGGATGTGCCAGGAGTTCTTCGACATACGAATGTTTGGCGCGGTGATGAACATGCGGGAATACAACGCTGGCCAGGTGCGGGGACCATTGCAATTGACCTTTGCCCGCTCGATCGACCCCATCGTTCCCCTGGATTCCAGCATCGCCAGGGTGGCCCTGGAACGTGGGGAAAGGCCGGAGGGCCGGGAGAATGACGCTCTGGAACCTCCAAGACATGGGACCCTGGGCCGGAAATTGACGGTGCCCTACGGGCTGTACCTGAGCTACGGGTTCTTCAACCCGAACTTCGCCCAGCGCACCGGTGCGACTTCCGATGACCTTGAACTGTTCTGGACCGCCCTGGTTAACATGTGGGACTTGGACCGGTCCGCGGCCAAGGGGTTGATGGCCTGCCGGGGGCTTTTCGTATTCAGCCACGCCAGTCCCCTTGGCAATGCCCCGGCGCATCGTCTCCTGGAAAGAGTCTCAGTGAGCCGAAAAGAAGGAATTGAGGTGCCGCGGAAGTTCAGGGATTACACCGTTGCGCTGGACGAAAACAGTCTCCCCGATGGCATCTCCCTCACCCGGCTCGAAGGTTGACGCCGCTTTTCCCCTTGACGCCTGCAGGTTTGTCCTTGGGTTAGGGTGTTCCAAATGAGTAACAACGGTTACGAGACCAGCATGAGCCGGTCAGGAATCGTCGCCCTCGGCTTGGTTCTCCCTTCATCCGGGTCAGTTTCACCAGCGGTCGATTGACCGCTGGCCAGAGCTTTCCCGTCCAGGAGCATGACATTCTCGCCCACCGCGAGTAGCGCCAGTTTAAGCAGGTTGCGAGCTGCGTTTTCGTTCCGGTCATGGAGTGTGCCGCAGTTGGGACAGGTCCAACTGGGTTCCCTTTTCAGGTCTGTGTTGATTGCCTGGCAGTCGGAGCAGGTCTTGCTGCTGGGATACATCCGGTCTGCTTCCACGATGGTGGTGCCGTACCGCTGGGCTTTGTAGCGGATCTGTCGCAGCAGTTCTGATATGGCAGCATCGGAGAGGGCCTTGGGCTGGAGTCCTGCTCTGATCATTCCTGCGACGTTCAGGGATTCGATCCCCAGGGTGTGGTACTTGTGTACCAGGGCCCGGCTGGTGTGGTGGTGGGCGTTGTTCCTGAGCCCCTTGGCCCGTCTGTGGGCGCGGTCGATGCGTCGTTGGGATTTCCACCAACCCCGGCTGTTGATGGTCCTTCGTGCTTGGGCACGTTGCGAGCGTTTGAGGGTTCTCAGGACTTTTGTATATCCCCTTGGGTTTGGATAGTGGAATTGTCCGCCCTGGCCCTGAGTGGGCTGGTAGTGAGCCTTGGGGTTTGGGTGGTCTCCGCCGGTATCGACAGCCAGGGGGTTGATGCCTACGTCGGCGCCGCCTGCTGATTGAGTTTCTCGGCAGGGTGGTGCTGTCGGTGGCTTCCAGTAGGCTATGCTGGCGTACCAGCGTCCGTTCTCTTTTTTGACCGATACCTGGTAGGGGGTTCCCTTCGGAAGTGTTCGGGTGGTCCTGATGCTGCCCAGATAGGGGACGCGGATGCGTCTGTGCCCGTCGTGGCAGATGAGGTTCATCCCCGAGGCTGCGAGGAAGGAGCCGGTCCCGGTGATTCTCTTCTTGTGGAAGACGGGCTTTCGGGCCCTGAGGCTCTTGTCCCGCCACCTGTAATGGGCCTCGCGGTAGTTCCGGCAGGCGCCCTGGGCGACGAACTTGCTGACGGTGGTGACGAAGGCCAGGTTGTCGTTTATTTTCTTGGCGGCGTTGAATTCCTTCTCCAGTTCGTAAGGGGAGAGCCAGAGGCCTGCGTCTCGTCCGGCCTGGTCGTTGGCGACCAGTCGGTTGTAGACGAAGCGTGAGATTCCAACGGCTCGTTTGGCGTAGCGTTCCTGTCTGCAGGTCAGTTCGAGTTGCACCACGATGGCGTCTGGGGTCCAGCCTTCAGGGCAGGAGCTGGGTTGTTTCCGTTTCTTGCCTTTGAGTTCACTCACTGACGAGCTCCATCGCTCTTCGCGCTCTGTTGGCGGCTGAGCGTTTGCCGTAGAGGCGAGCGCAGAAGCAGGTGAGTATCTCGGTCATGTCCCGTACCAGGTCGTCAGGGACTTCGGTATCGTCAATCACGATCAGGGCCCCGCCTCTGGCCTGGAGCATTGCTTCCACCATTCCGACTCCGAATCGGGCCAGTCTGTCACGGTGCTCTACAATCAGCGTGTGAACTGCGGGGTCACTCAATAGCTTCCGGAGTTTGGGTCTGCGGTCGTTCAATCCGCTGGCAACTTCCGATACAACTTCGCTGAGGAAGAGCCCGTTTTTTCCTGCGTATGCCCATATACGGTTGGCCTGGGGTTCCAGGTGGGGCTTCTGTTCCGCGCTGCTCACCCTGGCGTATCCTACAATGCGCCCGGTTGGAGCTCCTGGGTTGGCCAGGACATAGATGATGTTGCCGATCTTTTGGGGTTGCAGTTCTGGGGGTAGGGTTCCTGCTTGGTAATGGCGCCATGCGGTCATACGGTGCATGCCATGCTTTGCTGCCCAATGGGTTAATCGTATGTAACTGCTATTAGCCATTGTTATCTAATGTTACTTAAATTATGGACTTAACGCAAGGCCGGGAAGACCGTTCGGCGTGGGCGCCCGGCTCCGGCTGGACCTGGAGGCCGGGGGTCGCCGGCCGGTGTGGTAAAAACCCCTCCTATCGACCTCCACCATTCTTCGATAATCCACATCCACGATCATGTCCGGCAGCCGTTTCTTGACGCTTCACGGCCGCCGCCGAGACGTCCTGGGGACAACTCGGGCTTGCATCGCCTCCACGTCCATTCACCGGGAAGCTCTCGCCATGGGCGGCAGGTTGACCGCCGGCATTCAGGTCTCGGTCCACCTTCACACCGCAGGCGTGACAGACGAAGATATCTCGGAGCAGGTCCGGGGGATGGGGAACCAAATGATGCAGTCGTAAGACCACCGGACCATGCTGACTGCCGGGCAACCTGCACCAACGTCAATTCGGTCCTGGTCCGGGCGACACCCCTGGCCGGAGAGCGGCTGGGTGACGGAACCTACCAACCGGTGCCGTTGAGCGGCGAACCGGACGGCATCCTCAAGGGATACAGCCCGGCGCTGTGGCTCAGCCTGTGCTGGGAAAACGGGATGCTCCGGTTCTACCACACGGAGAGCGGTGAATACCTGAGCAACTTTGAGACGGAGCAGGCCCGGGCCGACTCTGGACGGGTTGCTCGGGAGAGGGCCGAGGCCAGGATACGGGAGCTGCAGGAAGAATTGGAACGAAGAGACCGGGAAAGCTGAAGGGCCGTCCCGCGCTGGCCGCATCCTTCACACCTTCCTGATTATCGCCCCGCGAGACGGCGTTGCTGTTCCAAGGTGCCGCACGTTGCAAAAGGTTGTCGTTGGCGGCAACCTTCTGCAACGGTTTGTAAAACAACCGGTTACGGTTTCAATCCTCATCCAGCCCGTGGACCGGATGCAACTGGGATAGTGTAACTGATTGCTCAAGGGGGAGACACATTTGAGCAGCCTCGTTCCGAAGCCGGAAGCACCCCAGGCAGAGTTGCTTCATCCCGGCTTCGGGTGTGTCGCCCCTCGGCGCATACCACACCATGCTGGGCGGGCTGAGGATGGCCGAGGCTTTGCCGCCCCAGCACGGCGACAGCCGCATAACCTCGCAAAACGGCCAGTATCACCTGGTAGTCCCGCATCCGGCGCAACAATCCACAGCCGAGACCCAAGGCAGAATCGTTGCCCTGGACCCTGGCATCAGGTCTTTCCTGACCTACTTCTCGGAAACTTCCACCGGGCATGTTGGGAAGAATGACTTCGGCCGTATTCAACGCCTGTGCGCCCACCTGGACAATCTGCTGTCAAAAGCCAAGCGGGAGAAGCTGCGGCTTCGGAAGCGCAACCTCTACGCGGCGGACGCCCGGGCCCGGGTCAGGATTGGCAACCTGATTGACGAACTGCACCACCAATCGGCCCGGTGGCTGGTCGATAACTTCGACCTGATATTGATACCCAGCTTTGAGACTTCGGAAATGGCCCAGCGTGGACAGCGCAAGCTCCGCTCCAAGTCAGTCAGGATGATGTTGACCTTCGCCCATTTCCGGTTCCGGCAATTCCTGATTTGGAAAACCTGGCAGACCGGGAAGCAGGTCCTGGTGGTGAACGAAGCGTACACCAGCAAGACCTGTAGCTGGAGCGGTGAGATAATCGCCAACCTGGGCGGTCGCAAGGTGGTGCGCGGGAGCGACGGCGTATCGCTGGAACGCGACATCAATGGCGCTCGCGGGATATTCCTGCGGGCTTTGGGAGATTTCCCCGCCCTGCGCAAACTTACGCAGGAGTGCATCGACGGCGAACACCAACTTGGTGTTTGTTAGCGAAAAGGAATCGGAAAGAGATGGCAAGGCAATCCAACGCAAGGCCTGAACAAAACGCTGAACTTCCTGGCCCGAACCACCATCACGCCGGCAGCACAATCGCCGACGACATACCCTATAATAAGAAACTATCTCAAAACCAAAATTCGAAGGGCTTTGGGGGACTGGGTTACGTTGGGGGATTCATCCCCCAAACCCCCTGATGCAATTATCTCAAGACAGGATGAGGGCCGCTTCAAGTTTTGAGATAGTTTCTAAGAGGGTGCCCATTCCCTCTAGCCAACCCGAGAGGACGCCATGACCAGCAGGCCGATCCGAGACGCCAGCGATGCCGGGACTCTGGATAAGTTTCCGGACTTTCCGCCCAGGGACGACATGCAGAACTCCCTTCACCTTGACGACGATGCCCACCAGGCAATCCTTCGGCGGCACTTCGGTAACAACCCAACGACCATCGTTCTGAGCGAAATCCCGGTCAGGAGCACCCCGAGCCAACAGGAAGGACACCGCATACCGGACCTGCTCATCTCCTTCGATGTGGACCGGGCACTGGCGGTGAAGCAAAATGGTTATTCCATTCAGGATCAGGGGAAGCCGCCCGACTTTGTGCTGGAAATAGCATCCTCCAGCACGGCTAAGGAGGACTACACGGACAAGCGGGATGACTACGCTGGATTCGGGATACCGGAATACTGGCGGTTCGACCCGACCGGAGGCGATTACTACGGAGTAGCAATAGCGGGAGACCGGCTGGTGAGCGGCATCTACCACGCCGTGGGTATCGAGGAGGTGGAACCGGGCCACCTTCACGGATACAGCGAGGTGCTGGGGCTGCACCCGTGTTGGCACGACGGCCGCCTGCGCTGGTATGACCGGGAAACCCAGCGGCACCTGCTCACCCCGGATGAAGAAAGCGAGGCCCGGATCACCGCCGAGGCCCGGGTACGGGAACTGGAGGCGGAGTTGGAACGACGCCAGGGACCCCTGACAAACTCCCCGAAACCCGCCGGAAAACCCCAATGCAGCCGCAACCAGGAGCGGCGTATATTCCGGTGGCGCACTGCACCCGTGAGGAAGGCAGGTGGCGGCGGCAGAACATGGCGGACAGCTTTGCTTACGTCACGGGGGCGGGATTCAACGGCTTCCCCGTCCCCGTGTTGTGTTCGGGTTTTGCCCGTCCCATACCGGCTGAAACCGGAAAAACTATCCTGGTGGAACCTCGGGCGTTTTTTTATCATCACTCTGGGGCGGAGTCCATCCGTAACACTCGCGTAATTCTTTTCATGGCATCCTGCCCCTAGTTCGAAACTCAACAATGAACCAACATTTCAGCAATGGAGAGGAGCTTATGTAGCAACTGGAACTTTATTCCCGGTCCGGCAAGCGAGCCAGACTTCAGTCAACCCTGCTACAAGCGAGAGAAGAGTTATGAAATCAAAATTCAATATACCGGTCGGTGTGGCCCTGTTTGCCGTGCTGGCCCTGGCGGGGATGATCGGCATCCTCGCCTTCAACGCCGGGCAGGCCACAGAGGCGCAGGACTCCGCCACCATCGACTACGCCGAGAACGGCACGGGTCCGGTGGCGACGTACACGGCGATGGACCCCGAGGGGGCGATGGTCATGTGGTCGCTGGAGGGCACGGACGCCGGCGACTTCATGATTGAGAACGGCGTCCTCAGCTTCAAGAAGTCCCCCGACTTCGAGAAGCCCGCGGGCGGCACGGCGGATCCTCCCACTTCCAACACCTACGAGGTGATGGTCAAGGCCACCGACGAGACGAGGATGATGGGCATGAAGACCGTGATGGTCAAGGTGACCAACGTCGACGAGGATGGCAAGGTCACCCTGTCGGCGCGGCGGCCCCAGTCCGCCACCGCCTTCACCGCGATGATCACCGACCCCGACGGCGGCGTAGCCGACGCCAAGTGGCAGTGGGCCAAGGCCGGCTCCATGAACGGCTCCTATAGCAACATCGCGAACGCCACGTCGGAGACCTACACACCGATGGACGCCGACATAAACTCCTACCTGCGCGCCACGGTCATGTACGAAGACAATGAGGGCGAGGACAAGTCGGCGATGATGAAGTCCGACTTCCAGGTGCAGGCTCGACGGGGCCAGAACGACGCCCCCGAGTTCGCCGACGACCAGGACCCGGTCATGGCCGGAGACCAGGCCGACGCGGCGCGGTCTGTGGCGGAGAACACCAAGGCCGGCAAGACCGTCGGCTCCCCGTTGATGGCCACGGACGATGACGGCGACACGCTGACCTACACGCTCACCGGCAACGATGCCGGGCACTTTGACATCGACTGGGCCACGGGCCAGATAATGACCAAGACCAAGCTGGACGCAGAGAATGGAGATTCGTCGCTTACCGACCGCGATAACGGTACCGATGGCCTTCAGTTAGAGGTCATGGTGCGGGCCACGGACCCGGCGGGCATACCCGGGGCTGGGACCGCAGAGCCCGACAACAGCGACACCGTGACGGTGAACATCACCATAACCGACAAGAACGAAGCGCCGGCGGTGTCCGGAGGTGCCACGGCGACCTTCGACGAGACCGACGGCGGAATAGACGCGGCGCTTCACACCTACACGGCGACAGACCCGGATACCGGCGCTCCGGATTCCACCTGGTCGGTGGGCGGCGCCGACGGGAGCAAGTTCAATATCGGCAATGAGACCGGCGGCGCCGACGGCCAGCTCAAGTTCAAGAAGAAGCCCGACTACGAGAAGCCCACCGACGCCAACAAGGACAACGTGTACGAGGTGACGGTGCAGGCCTCCGACGGCAGGCTGACCGACATGCAGAAGGTCATGGTAACGGTCGAGAACGCGGAGGAGGACGGGGTGGTGACCCTGTCCAAGGCGCAGCCGGTGGTCGGCATCCCGGTGAAGGCCACCCTCACCGACCCGGACGGCGGCATCTCCAAGCTCACCTGGCAGTGGTACGACGGCGCTATCAGCACCGGCGACCTCACCCAGAACGCCATCGAAGACGCCACCTCGGACACCTACACGCCGGTTGCCGACGACGTTGGCGATATGCTGAGGGCAAGGGCGATGTACTTTGACGGACATAGCGCCCCTGACGCCACCGTCAAGAAGACGGCTGATGAAGAAGCGGGCAACACCGTGGAGCTGGACAGCCGCAACAAGCCGCCGGTGTTCGGGGACGAGGACCCGGACATGGACGGCGTACAGAACGACACGGCCATGCGGAAGGTGGAGGAGAACACTGAGGCCGACGCCTCCGACGACAGCACCGACGACGACGCCTCCGCCGACAACGTGGGCGGGGCGGTCACGGCCACCGACACCAAGGCCGACGGCACCGAGGAAACGCTGACCTACACCCTGGGCGGGGCCGACGCGGCCATGTTCCGGGTGCGGGACAACGGCCAGATCGAGGTGGCCGCCGGGACCATGCTGGACCACGAGACCAAGGACACCTACATGGTCACGGTCATGGCCGAGGATCCCCTCGGCACATCCGCATCCATTCCCGTCACCATCATGGTCACCGACGTGGACGAAATGCCGGACGTGACCGGGGATGAGATGCATGACTACGCCGAGAACGGCACGGGTCCGGTGGCGACGTACACGGCGATGGACCCCGAGGGGGCGATGGTCATGTGGTCGCTGGAGGGCACGGACGCCGGCGACTTCATGATTGAGAACGGCGTCCTCAGCTTCAAGAAGTCCCCCGACTTCGAGAAGCCCGCGGGCGGCACGGCGGATCCTCCCACTTCCAACACCTACGAGGTGATGGTCAAGGCCACCGACGAGACGAGGATGATGGGCATGAAGACCGTGATGGTCAAGGTGACCAACGTCGACGAGGATGGCAAGGTCACCCTGTCGGCGCGGCGGCCCCAGTCCGCCACCGCCTTCACCGCGATGATCACCGACCCCGACGGCGGCGTAGCCGACGCCAAGTGGCAGTGGGCCAAGGCCGGCTCCATGAACGGCTCCTATAGCAACATCGCGAACGCCACGTCGGAGACCTACACACCGATGGACGCCGACATAAACTCCTACCTGCGCGCCACGGTCATGTACGAAGACAATGAGGGCGAGGACAAGTCGGCGATGATGAAGTCCGACTTCCAGGTGCAGGCTCGACGGGGCCAGAACGACGCCCCCGAGTTCGCCGACGACCAGGACCCGGTCATGGCCGGAGACCAGGCCGACGCGGCGCGGTCTGTGGCGGAGAACACCAAGGCCGGCAAGACCGTCGGCTCCCCGTTGATGGCCACGGACGATGACGGCGACACGCTGACCTACACGCTCACCGGCAACGATGCCGGGCACTTTGACATCGACTGGGCCACGGGCCAGATAATGACCAAGACCAAGCTGGACGCAGAGAATGGAGATTCGTCGCTTACCGACCGCGATAACGGTACCGATGGCCTTCAGTTAGAGGTCATGGTGCGGGCCACGGACCCGGCGGGCATACCCGGGGCTGGGACCGCAGAGCCCGACAACAGCGACACCGTGACGGTGAACATCACCATAACCGACAAGAACGAAGCGCCGGCGGTGTCCGGAGGTGCCACGGCGACCTTCGACGAGACCGACGGCGGAATAGACGCGGCGCTTCACACCTACACGGCGACAGACCCGGATACCGGCGCTCCGGATTCCACCTGGTCGGTGGGCGGCGCCGACGGGAGCAAGTTCAATATCGGCAATGAGACCGGCGGCGCCGACGGCCAGCTCAAGTTCAAGAAGAAGCCCGACTACGAGAAGCCCACCGACGCCAACAAGGACAACGTGTACGAGGTGACGGTGCAGGCCTCCGACGGCAGGCTGACCGACATGCAGAAGGTCATGGTAACGGTCGAGAACGCGGAGGAGGACGGGGTGGTGACCCTGTCCGAGGCGCAGCCGGTGGTCGGCATCCCGGTGAAGGCCACCCTCACCGACCCCGACGGCGGCATCTCCAAGCTCACCTGGCAGTGGTACGACGGCGCTATCAGCACCGGCGACCTCACCCAGAACGCCATCGAAGACGCCACCTCGGACACCTACACGCCGGTTGCCGACGACGTTGGCGATATGCTGAGGGCAAGGGCGATGTACTTTGACGGACATAGCGCCCCTGACGCCACCGTCAAGAAGACGGCTGATGAAGAAGCGGGCAACACCGTGGAGCTGGACAGCCGCAACAAGCCGCCGGTGTTCGGGGACGAGGACCCGGACATGGACGGCGTACAGAACGACACGGCCATGCGGAAGGTGGAGGAGAACACTGAGGCCGACGCCTCCGACGACAGCACCGACGACGACGCCTCCGCCGACAACGTGGGCGGGGCGGTCACGGCCACCGACACCAAGGCCGACGGCACCGAGGAAACGCTGACCTACACCCTGGGCGGGGCCGACGCGGCCATGTTCCGGGTGCGGGACAACGGCCAGATCGAGGTGGCCGCCGGGACCATGCTGGACCACGAGACCAAGGACACCTACATGGTCACAGTGATGGCCAGGGACCCCCTCGGCACATCCGCATCCATTCCCGTCACCATCATGGTCACCGACGTGGACGAAATGCCGAAAATCATGGAGGGCGGCCTGGGAGTATCCGGTATTGCCGGAAGCTCCATTAGATACGCCGAGAACCGCACGGACGAAGTGGATACCTACACGGTCTCCGGCACCGAGGCTGCCGGGGCCACCCTGTCGCTGGAGGGCGCCGACGCCAGCGTCTTCAGGCTCGAGGGTTCAGGCTTGAGCCGTATGCTCAAGTTCAGGAGCGCCCCCAACTACGAGATGCCGCGGGGCCAGGCGATGAGTGACACCAACACGAACACCTACATGGTCACCGTGAAGGCCCGCAAAGGCGACAACATGGCCATGCAGAGCGTGACCGTGATGGTCACCGACGTGGCAGAACTTGGGATGCTCTCCGGTCCGGACAGCCCCAGCTACATGGAGAACGGCATGGACGCCGTGGGAACCTACATGGCCGACGGCCCGATGGCGGACATGGCGACGTGGATGCTGGAAGGCGATGACGCCAGCCACTTCATGCTCGATGGTTCGGGCATGAGCCGCATGCTCAAGTTCGCAAGCGCCCCCGACTACGAGATGCCGCGGGGCCAGGCGATGAGTGACACCAACACCAACACCTACATGGTCATCGTCAAGGCCGAGGCCGGCGGCGAAATGGATATGGTGGATGTCACCGTCACCGTCACCAACGAGAATGAGACGGGGATGGTAACCCTGATGCCGATGCGGCCCAGCGTTGACACGGCGATTACCGCAACCCTGACCGACCCGGACATGGTGACGGAAGGCACCGCATCGTGGATGTGGTCCAGGTCCACGGAAATGGACGGGAACTACACGGACATCGCGGAAGCCAACACCGACATGTACACGCCGGTGGCAACCGACGTGGACTACTACCTGAAGGCGACGGCGACGTACACCGACGGCCACGGCGCCAACAAGATGGCGATGAAGACAACGTCCGGGCCGGTAACCATGACTGCGGACCAGGATGGCACGGTAACCCTGTCCAGCATGAGTCCCATGGTTGGCACGGCGATAACCGCCTTCCTGTCCGACGCGGACGGCGGCATCATGGGCACCACATGGCAGTGGTCCAAGTCCATGACCATGGACGGAACCTTCATGGACATCACGGGAGCCACCGAGATGACCTACACGCCGGTGGCAACCGAAGGCGCAACCGATGTCGGCTACTACCTGATGGTCAAGGCCATGTACATCGACGGCCACGGCTCCGGCAAGGAAGCAATGGCGACGACGACGGCCATGGTGACTGCGGTACCCACCGGAGACCCGCTGGTTATCAAGTACGACGCCAACAAGAACGACACGATTGAGAGGAGCGAAATAATCGCGGCCATCGAAGACTACCTCTTTGGTGTGGGGGCCGATGCCCTCAGCAGGACCGACGTGATCAAGCTCATAGAGCTCTACCTGTTTCCTACCGGGTAGTCCAGGGGAATCACAAGACTAAAGGAAGGGGTTCCGCTTGGCGCGGCGGCTAACGCCAACTCCGCAAGAACCAGGCGGAACCCCCGAACCAAAGATTGGTCAGTTCTAATCGGTGAGACACCATTTTCAGGAGGGGGAAGCGCATGTAGCAAACGACAGGCCCGAATCCGGCGGGACGGCCGCCGGGTTTACCACCGGTCACTTTGGTATCTTTACGAGGATTGCAAAATGAATGTACAACTGAAAATATTGGTCGGAGTGGCAGTCTTCGCCACCCTGGCCCTTGCCGGAACGTTCGGCATCTTCAATTTCGGTGCCGTTCAGAACGTTCAAGCGCAGACGGCCCCCAGTGCTACTAGGTCCTTCGACATGGTAACAGTGGCGCCGGGCGGGGAGGTTATGGTCACCATCACCATCGCCGACAACCCTGTCGATGCAGGCTCTGACCTACCTCTACCTTGGGCAGTCACGGAGACGCTGCCTGCAGGGTTCACCACCACTACTGGAGCGGATACCAATGGTGGGCGTCGTTTCATTTCGACGGGTACGGGTACCATAAGGTACACTGTTACCGTGGCCGGTAGCGTTACCGAAGGTCCACATCCCTTCTCCGGTAAACTGACGGCTAAGGCTAGCAACGCTGACGATGCACCTTCAGTAACCTCTGATGTTGGCGGCGCCTCCGAGGTAACCGTCGCCACGGACCGGATGGGCGTGGTAACCCTGTCCAGCATGAGTCCCATGGTTGGCGCCGCGATAACCGCCTCCCTGACGGACCCGGACTCTCCGGACGGCGTCACCGGCGCAACCTGGCAGTGGTCCAAGTCCATGACCATGGGCAGCGGCTACATGAACATCGATGGAGCCACCTCCGCCATGTACACGCCGGTGGCAGCGGACGTTGGCTATTACCTGATGGCCACGGCCATGTACACCGACACCGGCGGCTCCGGCAAGACCGCGATGATGGCGACGACAGCCATAGTGGGGGCGTCTCCCTTCTCGGTCGAGGCCAGGCCCGACGACCCTGGGGATCCGTCCCAGATTACTCTCAAGTTCTACAACCCTACGGACTTGCAGATTGATCAGTACATTACCTTCGTGGTCGAAGATGACATGGGCGTACCCAGTACCATCAACCCCAATACCATTTCCATCACTGGCATGGGGACCATAGCCGAACTTTCCCAGACCGCTCAGCCGAGTGGAGTCATCGTTGAGCAGGACGAGGCCGCCGAGACCTACGAGATAACCGTGTTCATCGGCGACATGAGCACCGCTGCCGACGAAGCCACCGAAGACGGCTTGGCCGCAGGCAAGGCAACTGTCGTGTTCCGCCAAACCGCGGGCCTCACCAACCGCACCGAGGGTGGCTCGGATGACTGGTCGTTCTTCACCGCCACTACTGGAAGTTCTTCTGCCACGACGGAGATCGGCAGTTACAACGTCCCCTGGACCATCGACCTTAGCTCCTACGCCGACCCCCGCGGTGAGGAAATCACCGTCATCGGCAAGGGGTTCAAGAACGGCACCACCACCACGTTCTGGATTGACAAGAACCGGAACGGGACGATCGACGAAAATAATCCAGACCCCAGGTTGAATGAAACCGAGTTGTGCGATGCTATCGCGGACGGGGACGACATCGCCACCTGCAAATTCACTCTGGGTAACCCGCCCTTCAGGCCGGGCAAGGCGGACAACTACATCAACGCCGTCGACGGCCGCAACCTTAAGGCCGGCGAAACTGGCAGGACCGCCGAACTGAAGCAAATTGAATTGGAGCCATCCTTGTCGGTGTCCCCCCCGCAGGGCAACCCGGGCGACTCCATCAACTACCAGTTGAGAGACTTCCATCCGGGCAGTAGCGTTACTCGCATACAGTTCGCCCGCTCCATTTACATTTGTGGCGATGCCAATGACTCGGGCCAGGGTTGCCCCGGAGGAGCGGTGGGCGAGAATGGGAACCTGAGCTTCAGCTTCAAGATTCCAAACGACATCGGCGCCGGGTCCCAGGACCTGAAGGTTTGGACCAGAGGAACAGGAAAAGATGCCGATGGCAACGACATCATCGTCGGAGGCGATGACAACATCACCTTTATCGTCGGCGCCGGCGACCTGCAACTGTCCAGCACCAATGTCCTGCCCAACCAGCGGATTTCGGTAAGCGCCTCGGGTTTCACCAAGAGCGCCAACCGGGCTCCCGCTTACATTGGCAACCCCGGGCGGGAGAATAACAGCTGCCCGGTCAACAGCAGTGGCGCCATCACCAGCATTGGTTCCGTATTCCTTGGGGGAGAAGAGGTGCCGTGGGGCCGGATTAACGGCGGCGAAGCCATTGAGGTGACCAGCGGCGGGACCTGGTCGGCGACCATCGACCTGCCCGTCAACTCCTCCACCGTGGTCGCCGGTAACCGGGTACTCAAGATTACCGACTGCGAGGGCGGCGAGGCCAGCATCAATCTGACTTTTGCCGAACGCAAGGTGACCATGACCCCCGAGGAGGGCGGCGTCGGCACCGAGGTCGTCATCAGCGGGAAGAACTTCCCGGTGCGCAACGATGATGGCTCGGACGTCGAAGTTACCGTGACCTACGACGCCACAATCGGCAAGGACGACGACGATGATGTCGAACCCGACGCTGTGGGCAACTTCACGGTGATTCTGGAAGTCCCGGAGGACGCGGGTATTCCCTCGGACAACACCGTCAAGGTCTTGTTCCACGAAGACGACGACTCCCAGGTGTTGGACACCTTCACCCACCGGGTTCCCCAGGGGAAGGTCTCCTTCAGCACCGCCAGCGGCGCGGAGAACAGCATCCTGACCATCACGGCCAACGGCTTTGCCCGGTATACCAGTGTCGGCCTGATTGAGTTCGACGACCGGGATATCACCCCGTCCCCGAAGCCCAGCACCGACACCAACGGCAACGGCTCTTTCGACATACGCATCCCCGGCTCCGACCCCGGCATCTACATCATCCGGGTGGAGATCGAGGAAGTGGTCGCCACCAGCACCTTCACCGTGGTCTCCGGCTCCGGTGCCGCCGACGCCTCGGTGGAGACGGTACTGGCCAACCTCATCAGCGAGGGCGCGCTGGACCGGATCTTCCGGTTCGACAACACCACCAAGACCTGGGAGTGGTACATCGCTGACCCGGCGTTCGCCGCCAGCAACAACCTGGCCGGCCTGTCCTCCGGCGACCTGGTGTTCATCAAGGTGACCCAGGACATGACGGTGGACATCCTGGGGACCTCGATCGCGCTGACCTGCATCAACGAAGGCACCGAGACCGAGGACTGCTGGAACACGATTACCATACCGTAGGTTCGGGCTAACGGTTAGATTCAGCCCCGGTACGACTCAAGGCAAAGTCTTCCGGGGCCCATGCAGCCCCTTGCCCGCCCCAGGGCGGGCAGGGGAACGGGCCCCCGGGGACCAGGCCCAACAGGGAAACCAAGACGGAAGTCTCGACGTAGATTAGTTTGAAGGATGGGCAAGGGGCGCAGCGCCCCCGGTCCATCCCCAGGCCCCTGAAGGACTTCCGAAATAAGAGGAGAATCTATGAGCAAAGTAAGAGTCTTGGCCTTGCTGACGGCGCTGGCCTTGCTGCTCACCCTGCCCGCGGTGGCCTACGCCCAGTCGGTGCCGCCGCACATCTTCACCGGCATGGTGATGGTGGACGGGGACGAGCCGGCGGACGGCACGGAGGTAATCGCCATGGTAGGTGAGGAAGTGAAGGGGATGAGCACCGTGATGAACGGGATGTACACGGTGCCCGTGAACCAGGGCAACGGCACTGAAGTCAGCTTCATGGTCGGCGAAATGTCGGTCATGGAGAAAGGCGAATGGATGCAGGGCGGCGCCACGAAAATGGACCTGATGGCCGGTGATGACACCATGATGATGACCGGCGGTCAGGGCGCAGCGGGCGCACGCGGACCTGCGGGGCCTCGGGGTCCTGCCGGATCTTCGGGCGCAGCGGGCGAGGCGGGATCTGCCGGAGCAGCCGGCTCTGCCGGACCTCCGGGAGCAACCGGTTCTGCCGGTTCTGCGGGCGCGCCGGGCGAGCCTGGTCCCGCCGGCGGAGTCGGTCCTGCCGGACAGATGGGTTCTGCCGGTCCTGCCAGCAGCAGCACCCTTAGCATCATTGCGCTGGTAATATCCATCGTGGCGCTGGCCGGCGCGGGCGGCATCTGGTACCTGAGCCGCTCCAGCTAAGCAACCCACCCCAAACCCTGCGGCAAGCAGACGGGCGCCCCCCTTGCGGGGGGCGCCCTTTTTGGTTGGGGGGACATGGGCCGCACCCGTGGCCCGACGCCCTCACCTCAACCCTCTCCCCAACCCTCTCCCTTGGGGAGAGGGAGAATTAAAAGGTGCGTCCCCCTCTCCCTCTGGGAGAGGGAAAATCAAAAGGTACGTCCCCCCTCTCCCAAAGGGAGAGGGGCCGGGGGTGAGGGCGTCCCCCTGCCCCGCCGTAGATTCCTGCCTTCGCAGGAAAGACGAGGGGGTGAAGGCGTCCCCCCGGAGCCGTTAAGCCTGCGGGTTTGGCTCAGAACCAGAGTCTCTTTGCCTTGTGCAATTGGGTATGTAATTCCCCAACCATCAACATTCTGTGCCGGGGCCAAGCCTCGGCTGGCGTGGGAATGTCGGCCAGGCGCGCCGCAGGATGTAGTACCGGCCCCGATGCCGGTGTGCGCGCCAATATAGCTTTGGGGAACACAGTATATAATTCCTCGAGATAACGACTGGCTCAACTTCATCTTCGACTGCGCCATGTTCCATCCCAAATAGGTGAGGGTCCGCGATTTTTCCGGCGAATTGGTCGCTAGGAACAGGTGGTCAACAGCCTACACGATCACTTCCGGGCCGCTGCTTGAGGCATCGGACCCGGATGGGGAGGCGAGCATGATGGCCTCAAAAAGGATTTTGATCATTGCGGGGCCCAACGGCGCTGGGAAAACCGTTTTCGCTACGGATTTCCTGCTAAACGAAGCGGATTGCCCAACCTTCATAAACGCAGACCTGATAGCTGCCGGCCTCAGCCCTTTTCGACCGAACTTGGCCGACATTCGGGCCGGCAGGCTGATGCTAAGCATGATTCATGAATATGTCGAAAAGGGAGAGAGCTTCGCCTTCGAGACTACCCTGAGCGGGCGAGGCTACGCCCGTATGATCCCTGGCTGGCAGCAACAGGATTACCGGATCAAGCTCTTCTTTTTACGTTTGCCAACGCCTGACATGGCCGTCGCCCGTGTCAGGCAGCGCGTTATGGGTGGCGGGCACGACGTGCCCGAACCGATCATCCGCCGGTTTCTTGCCGGATGGAACAATTTCCAACAACTCTATAGTGACCTGGTAGATGAATGGGCGGTGTATGATAGCTCGGGGGACAGCCCGATTCTGTTGAAAGAGGGGAGACGACCATGACCACGCAAAAGCCGAATGATCCAGAGTCTTCCGAGAAATCCCGGAAGCCCCGTGACCCGGACCTCGTTGGAGCTGAAATCGCGATGCGGCGGGCTGCCGAACGCGCCCGCCGTCATGCTTTCGAGACCATCGGGGCCGTAGCTGTGTTCAAGGACGGTAGAGTTGTTTGGAAGAAGGCCGATGGGACATACGTTGACGAGCTTGAAGATGGCCGCAATTGACTTGAAGCCGGTCAGTATGAAATGGGAGTAACCCACGTAACGGGTGCCTACGGAAAAGATGACTGAGATTTACAGAGTGATCAGGTCACAGTTGCCCAGGAAAACTTTGGGAATTATATCCAATGCCCTTGGGTAAAATTGGATATAATTCCCAAATGAAACCCCAGTCGCTATTGAGGTGGCCTATGAAAAGGACATGGTTGATCCCCATTGCCGCCCTGATTCTGCTGGTTGGAGCCGGCGCGGCTGCCGGATTGACGGCGGCCAGGGCGGCCAGCGAAAAACCGAACATACCCCCAGATCAAGTTAAGCCCATCGAGAAACTCACCCAGGATACTCCAGTCCTCTCGGAGCCGGCATCGTCCGTATCTTCCGGCGGCGAGCAGTTCACGCCCCCGCCCAAGACCGAACTGAAGTACCCCAACCTGGGCTCCATGCTCAACCAACTGGCCGCCCGGGTCGAGGCTGGGGAAGCCACGGCCAGGGACGCCGCCGGGGACGCCCCGCTGCACCGGGAAGCGTCCGTGGCCGTAACCATTTACCTGTCCGGCAGCGTGGACGGCGTGGTGAGCTTCCTGGAAGACAACGGCGGCGACCCGCGCAACGTAGGCCAGGACTACATCGAAGCCTACGTCCCGGTGACGCTGCTGGGGCCAGTCTCGGAACAGCCCGGCGTCCTCCGGGTGCGGGCCATCGTGCCGCCGCAGCCGGCATCGTCCGAATCTTCCGGCGGCGAGCAGTTCACGCCTCCGCCCAAGACCGCACTGAAGTACCCCAACCTTGGCTCGATGCTCAACCAAATGGCCGACCGGGTCGAGGCGGGAGAAGCCACGGCGGAGGACGCCGCCGCCGCCGCCCCGGTATACCGGGCAGAATCGGTGGCCGTAACCATTTACCTTTCGGGGAACGTGGACGAGGTGGTGAGCTTCCTGGAAGACCACGGCGGCTCGCCCCGCAACGTGGGCGAGGACTACATAGAAGCCTACGTGCCGGTGTCCCTGCTGGGGCCAGTCTCGGAACAGCCCGGCGTCCTGCGGGTGCGGGAAATTATGCACCCGCAGCCGGACGGGGGCGGCTAGCCAACCATCGGCCTATCCGCTCCGTGACGCTCTCCCCGCACCGGAAACCCTGCGCCGCCGGACCCCCTGAATTCAGGGGGTTTGGGGGATGAATCCCCCAACGTACCCCGCCAACCCGGCGGTTATTGCGGCCAATTAAAACTCCCCCGCCCCTGGCAAAATAGTGAAGGAGACGCCCATGCCCGGCAAAAGATTGTTCCGCTTACTGGTACTCGCCGCGTTATTCACCCTGTTAATTCCCCTGGCAGTGACCACGCCCGGCGCTGCCGCCGACGGTGACGAAGACCAGTTCACTATCCCGGAAAAGGCCGAACTGAAGTACCCTAACCTGGGCTCCAGCCTCGACCAACTGGTGGCCCGGGTTGAGGAGGGAGAAGCCACGGCGGATGACGCCGCCGGGGACGCCCCGGTACACCGGGCAGAATCGGTGGCGGTGACCATTTACCTGTCCGGCAACGTGGACGATGTGGTGCAGTTCCTGGAAGACTTCGGCGGCGACCCGCGCAACGTGGGCCAGGACTACATCGAAGCCTACGTCCCGGTGACCCTGCTGGGGCCGGTCTCGGAACAGCCCGGCGTCCTCCGGGTGCGGGAAATCATCCCGCCACAGGATGAGTACGGCGATTTCACCAGCCAGGGCGTCCAGGCCCACCTTTCGGCGGCCTGGAACCAGGCCGGGTACAGCGGCCAGGGCATCAAGGTGGGGGTAATTGACAGCTACTTTGGCTTTAGAAGTTTCAGGAGCCTCATGGGGACCGAGCTGCCTACACCTGCCGGGGTCAGATGTTACCCGGAACTCGGGGTGGTTACCGCTATCCTGTCCGACTGCGAAGACCCGGAAAAGGGCAGTGTACACGGCACGGCAGTTGCGGAGGCGGTCATGGACATCGCCCCAGAGGTGGACCTGTACATCGCCAGCCCACTTACAAGGGGAGATGTTCACAATGTGGTTGAATGGATGTTATCCCAGGGCGTAAAGGTCATCATCCGCTCAGAAAGCTCTCGATTTGACGGCCCCGGAGATGGCACTTCCCCATATAGCGATAGTCCACTGAAGGCTGTGGACCGGGCGGTGGACGGCGGAATCATTTGGGTTAACTCAGCGGGTAACAGCGCTCAGGAGACCTGGTTCGGTCCCTACTCAGACACCGACGGAAATGGTCTTGTCAGCTTTGCAGAGCCGGAGATCGAGTTTGTCGGCTTGGATGTTAAAGAGGGGGAACGTGTTACAGTCCAGTTGCGATGGGAGGATGACTGGGATGGTGCGGCCACAGATTTAGATTTATATTTGTACAATATCGCCACTGGCATGTTCACTCGTGCAAAGAGCGAGGATGAACAATCGGGTGAAATAGGGCAAGTACCGCTGGAAGGCTTTTGGTTTACTCTTGATGGTGACAGCAATGCTCATGGCATCGTGATAGGTCATTATTCAGGCGATATACCCGATTGGATTCAGGTAATGGTTTGGGGTGCTGGGGACATTGAATACCACACGGGCAAAAGCAGCATTACCAACCCAGGGGAAAGCGCCAACCCCGGCCTGTTGGCGGTGGGCGCGGCCCATTACTACGACACCAATACCATCGCATCCTATAGCAGCCGGGGACCCACGCCCGACGAACGGGCCGAGCCCAAGCCCGACATCGTCGGAACCGCCTGTGCGGAGACAGCGTCGTATTCACCTCGTCCCCGTGACGAAAACCAATGCTGGTTCCCCGGCACCAGCCAGGCCGCGCCCCACGTGGCTGGCCTGGCGGCCCTGGTGCGGCAGCGGTTCCCCGACTATACCCCGGTCCAGGTTGCCGCTTACCTGAAAGACCACGCGCAGCAGCGGGAAACCCCGGACCCCAACAATACCTGGGGGCACGGCTTCGCCCGACTGCCGTCCCCGGACCGTGAAGCGCTGGTCGCCCTCTACAACGCCACCGGCGGCGCCAACTGGACGAACAACGACGGCTGGCTGACCGACGCGCCCATCGGCCAATGGCACGGCGCTACCACCGACGCCAGCGGGCGTGTCACCAGATTGGACCTCGCAGACAACCAATTGACCGGGAGCATACCCGACGAACTGGGCAGCCTGTCCAGCTTGGAAGTGCTGGACCTCAACGACAACCAGCTAACCGGGGAGATACCCACCTCGCTGGGCAGCATCGCCAACCTGGTGCAACTGCAAATCACGGGGAACCAGTTGACCGGGACAATACCGGCGGAGTTGGGCAGCCTAGCCAATTTGACGATACTCGCACTTGGCGGGAACCAGTTGACCGGAACTATTCCGACCTGGCTGGGCAACCTCACCAACCTGGAAGAACTGTACCTCTGGGAGAATGAGCTGACCGGCACGATACCTACCGAATTGGGCAGCCTCGCCAAGCTGAAAGAACTCTGGCTCTCTGAAAACCGGTTGACCGGGGAAATTCCGGCGGAACTGGGCAACCTGGAACTTCTGTCCCTCTCGGACAACCAGTTGACCGGGGAGATACCGGCAGAACTAGGCAATCTAGCCAATTTGGATCGGCTGTTCGCGTCGAGGAACCAGTTGAGCGGTTCAATACCGTCCCAAGTGGCTCGCCTGACCAACATATCGCAGATATCCCTCTACGAAAACCAGTTGACTGGAGAGATACCTTCGGAGTTGGGCAGCCTCTCAAACCTGGAACTTCTGTCCCTCACGAGGAACCAGTTGACCGGACCTATCCCGGCAGAGTTGGGCAGCCTGACCAGCTTGGAGATTCTCGCCCTTGGCGGGAACCAGTTGACCGGAACTATTCCGACCTGGCTGGGCAGCCTCACTAACCTGGAAGGACTGTACCTATGGGGCAACCAGTTGACCGGAGAGATACCCTCCCAGTTGGGCAACCTGACTAACCTGACAGGCCTGGAACTCTCGGACAACCAGTTGAGCGGAGTGGTTCTTCCAACCTTGGCAGGACTGACCAAGCTGGAGCGCTTTACCTTCTACAACAACCTTGGTCTCTGTGCGCCGGTCGATGACGCATTTCAGACATGGCTGAGGGGGATTTCCATCGTACATGGCAGCATGTGCGCCGCGGACTCGCCGGAGGATCGAGCCGTGTTGGTCCAGATTCACAACGCAACGGGCGGCGCTAACTGGACGAACAGCGACAACTGGCTGAGCGAGGAACATTTTATCAGGGAATGGTACGGTGTCACGAATGATGCCAATGGACGGGTCCATGTCCTGTTCCTCGGGGGCAACCAGTTGACCGGGGAGATTCCAGCCCAACTAGGGAACCTCACCAAACTGGAGTGGGTGTCCCTTAATCAGAACCAGTTGACCGGGGAGATTCCGCCGGAATTGGGGAGTCTCGCCAATCTGGAACGGCTTCGGCTCTATAACAACCAGTTGACCGGGGAGATACCAGCCGAACTGGGCAGCATGACCAATCTGGATCACCTGCGGCTCGACGGCAACCAGTTGACCGGGGAGATACCAGCCGAACTGGGCCGTTTGACGAATCTTACGGTGCTGCATTTGGCTGGAAACCAGCTGACCGGGTGCGTGCCGGCCAGCTGGCGAGATGTGGAAGACAACGACTTTGCCCAGCTTGGCCTGCCCTTCTGCCCATCCGGGGACCCGCTGATCACCCGGTACGACGACAACCGTAACGGGACGATTGAGCGGAGCGAGGTCATAAAGGCCATCAACGACTACCTCTTTGGCGAGGGAGATCAAACCATCAGCAGGGCCGATGTGATCATGCTGATAAACCTTTACCTGTTTGGCCCGCCCGCGTCACAGCAGTCGGAGGCGTCCGGGGAACTTGACGGCGGCGGCCAACGGGCAGACGCGGACCGGCCTGTCGTGGAGATCCCCCGCCAGCAACGGGGGAACGGCCATCACGGGCTGCCGGATTGAGGTCTCGAATGACGGTTCATCCTGGATCGATTTCGTTGCCAACATTGGCTCCACCGCTACCAGCTACTCCCACACCGGGATGACGGCAGGGAGCGCTAGGCACTACCGGGTGTCGGCTATCAACCCGGCGGGGACGGGCCCGGCGTCCAACGTCGCCACCGCTACCCCGGCCACGGTGCGCAACCGGGGTGACGGCCCGTCGGCCGTGACCACCCTGCGCTACTACCGCTCGGCCGACTCGTCCATATCATCAAGCAACACGCAGGTTGGCACGGACCCGGTGAATGGCCTCGCCGCGTCGGGAAGCAGCCCCGAGTCCATCAGCCGCCTGACCGCACCAGCCACGGCAGGGACGTACTACATGGTAGAGGGCGCTTCCTGTTCTTCGTAGATGGCTCCAAGATAAGTTTAAGAACGACCATAAACAATGTAAGGTACAATTTCGTCGCAAGCAAAGAGAGCAGCGGAAACTGGATAATCGAGGAAGTGGGCTGAGCGCCGGAGGCTCCGTCAGACGGACGTATCCCGGCGGTCCGTGAATGCCGGACTTTCCCTTGCGCTGATGGGAGACGTGGAGACACACCCTATGATAGTTGGACCATCGACCGATGGATGACCCCAGGAAAGCCTGGGGCAAGCACAACCCGGGCCGGCGGATGCAGGTCTGCCTCGCTCTCAAAGTGCTCATAGTGGACGAATTCGGCTGCCGGCCGCCTTCTTCACCCTGACGCCGGGCCGGTACGAACCGGGCAGCATCAGTCTCACCTTAAAAAGGGCTTTAATACTACAGTTGCAGAACAAAGGCGGGTAGAATCAAGGCAGTCAAGGGCTGGAGAGGTGAGGCGGTGGTAGGTGAGGCGGTGGTAGGTGAGGCGGTGGTAGGTGTGATAGAAGATGTGGCGGAGGTGGCCCGTTGGGCCGAGGGAATCGAAGGGGTACACGAGTGCATTGCGGGACGATTCCGGCGTCCCGAGCCGCGTAGGCGGGCGCTGGACTACCTGCGGGGGCTGCTCAGTCCCGTGGAACGCAAGAACGGCTGGCAACTGGCGGAGCAGGCGGGGGACGCCACCCCCTATGGGGTGCAGCACCTGCTGTCCACCTACGTCTGGGACGCCGACCTGGTTCGCGACGATCTCAGGGACTACGTGGTGGAGCATCTGGGCGACGTCCATGGAGTTCTGGTGGTGGACGAGACGGGATTTCTGAAGAAGGGGAACAAGTCCGTTGGGGTGCAGCGGCAGTATAGCGGCACGGCGGGGCGGATCGAGAACTGCCAGATCGGGGTATTTTTGACCTACGCCTCTGCCCAGGGGAGGACCCTGCTGGACCGGGAACTCTACCTGCCTCGGGTGTGGACGGAGGACCGGGAACGGAGGCGAGAGGCTGGGGTGCCTGAGAAAGTGGCATTCCGCACCAAGCCGCAACTGGCCCGGCGGATGCTGGAGCGGGCGCTGGAATCGGGAGTGCCCTTCGGCTGGGTCACTGGGGACGAGGTCTACGGCAACGACCGCCGCCTGCGGCTGTGGCTGGAGCGGCGAGACGTTCCCCACGTGCTGGCCGTCAGGAGCAACGAGAAGCTGTGGGCAGAGACGGACCGGGGATGGCGACCGGTGCGGGCGGACCGGCTGGCGCCTGGGGTGGAGGAACCCGGCTGGGTGAGGCGCAGCGCGGGCGACGGCGCCAAGGGACCCCGGGTATACGATTGGGCGCGGGTGGAGATCCGGCCCCTGAAGGAGCCGGGCAAGGGGTACTGGCTGCTGGTCCGGCGCAGCATCGCCCAGCCCGGGGAGTTGGCCTATTACGTCTGCTTCGGCCCGGAGAGTACGACTCTGGAGGAACTGGTGCGGGTGGCCGGAACTCGTTGGACCATCGAAGAATGCTTTGAGGAGGCCAAGGGAGAGGTGGGTCTGGACCAGTATGAAGTCCGGAAATGGGATGGCTGGTACCGGCACATCACCTTGGCGATGCTGGCCCACGCCTGCCTGGCGGTGGTCAGGCACCAGGCGTTGGAACAAGGAGGTCCGGGAGAAAAGGGGGCTGTCCCAGCTTGGACGAAAAGCTGATACCCCTGACGGTGCCCGAGGTCCGGCGGTTGCTCTACCGGCTGATATGGAGACATCAACCTACGGACGAATCAGTGCTGCGGTGGTCCCGGTGGAGACGGCGGCACCAGGCAACGGCCCGGCGCTGCCATTACCGACGCCGCCTGAAACTCCTCACCACATTTCTGCAACTGTAGTACTAGCGAGTGGGATGAACCCTGAAACCGTGATCTCTCCGGCCATTCTGGATCGCCTGCTGCACCAGAACCACGAGCTCAACTTCCGCGGGGAGAACTGCCGGTTCGGCGAGAAACGGCAAGCCGGGCTGTTTGCCTCCCACCGACTGCCAACCCCAACGCCAGGTGGAGGTTGGCGGGCAAATACTGTGACTGGCCAAATCGGTAAGCAACAGTCTGGTGGGTCAGTTCTGACCCGTGTTGCCGCGCCATTGTCCGGCAGAGCGCTCCTCGGGCTGCCTTTGCACGACGGGTAGGCGGGGAGAGACGCTAACAAATTGGGGGCACCTGCCACAATTGCAAGGACCCCCAATGTCTCCAGTCCGCAACCGGGGAGCCTACCGCCTCATCCATTGCGGCGGGTCTGACCGCTCCAGACGAGTTTAGGGCCTTGATTACAGGTCCAGAAGGAACCTCAACAGAAAGGTTCTTGATTTTGTCCAGTTAGGTGGGCCTGGGTGGACTCGAACCAACGACCTCACTCTTGAACCTACTCGGGATGGTGCCCGTCCCTCGGCGAGGCCGTCCCCCTGCAAAACTCCGCCCACTCCTCCATCAACGGCCTTCGGACCTCAAGCAGGTCGGTGTGCTGGATGTAGGCTTCCTGCGTCGGGTTGCCCAGGTTGTGGGCCAGCGCGGCTTCACTGGGCAACCACGTGGCGTCGGAACCCTTGGTCTCCATGCACCACTTCTTGAAGCTGCTCCGGAATCCATGGGCCACCGCGGGGATCTCCAGCCTTCTCAGCATGGCCGTGTACACCATATCCGACAACGGCTTTCCGTTTTTCCCGGACGGGAAGATCAGCCCGCTGCCCTGACCTTCCAGTTCGTTGACTTGGGACAGGATTTCCAGGCACCGTGTGGATAGCGGGACCCGGTGCTCCCGGCGGGCTTTCATCCGCTCCGGCGGGACCGTCCACGTCGCGTCCTCAACATCGACCTCCTGCCATTTCGCAAGGCGGGCCTCACTGGACCGGGCCGCGGTCAACACCAGGAACTCGAAGGACAGCTTCGTAACCAGGTCGGCGGTGGACTCCCGGATGCGCTGCAGCGCATCCGGAACTTGGTTGTAAGGCAGGGCGGTGTGATGACCCTTCAGCCGCGATACCCGGGGCAGGACCCGCAGGATGCCCTTGCCCGCCGGGTTGTCAATTCTCCAGCCCTGGAAGATCACCCAGTCGAACACCGTCTCCAGGCGCTGCCGCACCCGGCTGGCCGTTTCCGGCTTGGCGGTCCAGATGGGGGTGAGAATGGCCAACACGTCCCCGGTGGTGACCTCGTCCACCGGCTTGCGCCCGATGACGGGATGGGCGTAGGTCCGCAGGGTATTGGTCCATTGGGAAGCGTGCTTGGCGTTGCTCCAGGTAGGCCGGCGCATCTCGATCACCTGCTCGGCAGCCTGGGCGAAGGTGGGGATGGAGGGTCTCCGCAGCTCTTCCACGGCCTGGCGTTTCTCGACCAAGGGATTCCGTCCCTGGCGGATGAGCCGCTGGTTCTCGGCAGCCAGTTCCCGGGCTTCGGCCAAGGACACGCCGGGATATCCTCCCAAGCCGATGTTGTGGCGCTTCCCCCCGACGGTGACCCGCTGCACCCACCGCCTGGCCCCGGAGGGCACTACCTTCAGGTTCAGGCCGTTGCCGTCGGGGTACATGCCGGGCTTGGCGACGGTGCGGACCAAGACGGCCGAGAGGGCTTGCTGCGGTACTTTTCGAGGCATCCGGCACCCCCAAACTGGTATACCTAATTGTATACCTAAACTTGGTGGATTGTAGCGGATGCCGGTGGACGTTACAAGACACTAAATGGGGCTAATTGAGACTTGAATGAACACGGATATGGGAGTAAATTGAGATAATTAGGTTTGTTTCAAGAGTATTCCTGGCGGAGAGGGCGGGATTCGAACCCGCGAGAGGCGGTTAGCCCCTACGCGATTTCCAGTCGCGCCCGTTCGTCCACTCCGGCACCTCTCCAAGATTAAGGGGAAACTTGCAGACCAAGCACATTGAAAACCCTTGGCCAATCCATTATCCGGCGGCAAGGGTGAAGTCTAACCGCAAGGGCAATTATAGGGCCTGTCCGGTTGCCATGTCCAGCGGAACGCCCGGCGGTAACTGTTCAGACTTGGTGGGTCGAATTGGGCGAAAGCCGTTTGATAGCCGTCCTCCTGAGCGTCAGCAACGGGGATTCGCCCCCAATTTTCGCCCTTCAGACCCTCGGATCCCCTCAAGTCTGAACAGTTACGCACGGCGTAACATCGGCTTACATGCCGGCAGCGCATTGGACGAAGCGCTACCGCTTGAGGAGCGGCTGGAGCGATCCAGCCCCCGGTTGCCGCGCTTTTAACCTGCCTTTTCCGTTGCCCTCGAGAACTTCCTTGCTTGCCACTCCGGTTCCAGGATTAGGGCTTCCTTGTTGCCGATAGAGCCGCCACGTATAATGGCGAGCGTCCCCTCTTTCCTGCCGGCATTCGAGAGGACATCCCGAGGTCTGAGCGTAGAACGGATGGAGTAGGGCAATGACAATGTCATCGGAAGTGCTGCAAGGCAAAATCGCCATCGTGACTGGCGCGGCCAGCCCCATCGGAATGGGCCGTTCCATCACAACCGCCCTCGTACGGGCCGGGGCCCGCGTCGCCATGCTGGACATCAACGAAGATTGGCTGGACCAAACTGCCAACGATATGCGGGAGTTGGGCGGTGATGACGCCGTGTTGCCCATCGTCGCCGATGTGACCGACCCGGAATCCGCCTCACGGGCCGTTGAACGTACCATTAGTGAGATGGGCGGACTTCACATTCTGGTCAACAACGCCGGCATCAACCTGCGTTCCGGCGGATTCACCGCCCCCGGCGTTGCCGGCAGACGGACCGACTTCTGGGACATCGACCCGTCAGGGTGGCTGCGGGTTATCGCCGTGAACCTGAGCGGGCCGTTCATCATGTCCCACGCCGTGGCCGGGCACATGATTCAGCAGGGGTTCGGCCGCATCATCAGCGTGACGACCAGCATGGACACCATGTGGCGCAAGGGAGGCGCGCCTTACGGGCCTTCCAAGGCCGGGCACGAAGCCCTGGTGGCCATCATGGCCCAGGACCTGGAGGGAACCGGCGTCACCGCCAACGTGCTGACGCCCGGCGGCGCGACCGCTACCAATATGGTGCTGCCGCCGGATGGCACGAGCGGCAGCACGCTCATCCAACCCGAAGTCATGCAATCCCCGGTCGTCTGGATTGCTTCCGACGACGCCGGCTACTGGAACGGACGGCGCATCATCGCCTACCACTGGGACGACGCTCTGCCATTGGAGGAGCGGCTGGAACGATGCAGCGCCCCGGCCGCCTGGCCGCAGTTGGGCATTCAGGCGGTCCACCCAGGCTGGTACGGTCAGGACTGACGAACGGTTGCTCGTTGCCGCCCGTGGCGCCACGGGCATGTTCACTGCGGTTGGCATCCGTTCGCCCCCGCCATTACTATGAAAATAGACCACTTTCATAGTAATGGCGGGGTGCGCGGTACATCGCAAAGGGCGTCCCCATCAAAAAAGACTTTGCAATCGCCCCAACGGGTAGCCTGGCAGCATTGCAATTTAGGTGGTTTAGTTCGGCATGACAGGCCATTGTTAGCACGGCCAGCATCAGATTTTCCGTAGCCGAATGGCCAAACCACCTAAAGCGGAACGCTACCTGTTGGCCGAGAAAATTGCGAAACTCTTTAGTTGCCGAAAGGCCAGCAGAATAATAGCGTGAATAGGATTCGTCGGCCATTCAGGGTGGGGGGATTCGGCAAATACTTTAACGGTATTCGTCCCAAATTAGCAGTCGCAAGCTCAGCTGGGTAGTTTCGCAATTTTCTCTTGGCCTGTGGCCCTTGCGGTAAAGCCTGGAGTCTGATATATTGCACCGGCGGTGTCCATAGGCGCCGTTCCTCTTTGTGTGGGGCTGTAGCTCATTTGGGAGAGCGCTTCAATGGCATTGAAGAGGTAGCGGGTTCGATTCCCGCCAGCTCCACCACACATTCCAACCCAACAATCTCCTCTCTCCGGTTCACCTTGCCTTTACCCCCGCATGATCGGCGTTGAATCGTGGCCGGTTGCCGCCGTGCATACCTGGCGGCCAACGGATATAATTGCCTTTCTTCGCGGTCTTGGGTGGGCCAAGAAACCGGAACTCAATGCCGACGCTCGATATTTCGGAAAAGGGAGGCAGCGATGGACCTGTCGTTGGAGGGCAAAGTCGCCATGATTACGGGTGGCAGCCGGGGCCTGGGCCGGCAGATTGCCAGCGCGCTGGCCCGGGAGGGCTGCCAGGTTTCCATCTGCGGAAGGGACGCCCGCCGGGTCCAGGACACCGTAGCCGAGTTTGCCGCCGAGGGCTGGCAGGCCCGGGGCAGCGGCGCCGACGTAACCAACTCGGAGGATGCGGGCCGCTTCCACCAGGAAACGGTGGCGGAAATGGGTCACCCGGACATTCTGGTCAACAACGTCGGCGGACGGCGCGGCTCCATCAAGTTCGACGAGACCAGCATGGAGCAGTTCATGGACGGGTTGGAGGTGAACCTGGTCAGCGCGGTGCGGCTGTCCAAGCTGGCGCTGACCCACATGCAGGAGCAGGGCTGGGGGCGAATCATCAACATCGCCTCGATTTACGGGCGGGAGCACGGCGGGTCGATTGACTACATGACCGGCAAGGCGGGGTTGATTGCCTTTTCCAAGCACCTGGCCCTGCAATTGGCGCCGACCGGGGTGCTGGTGAACTGCGTGGCGCCGGGATCCATAGACTTCCCCGGCAGCACCTGGGACCGTTTCCAGCGGGCCGAAACGCCGGACACGGTGAACGAGTTTATCAACCGCAATCTGCCTATGGGACGCTTCGGCTGGCCGGAACCCATCGGGGAGACGGTGGCGTTCCTAGCGTCGGACCGGGCCAACCTCATCACTGGCGCCTGCATCAACGTGGACGGCGGGCAGTCCAAGTCGCTGTTTTAGGGGTTGCTCCGCCCAGCGTCGGGGATGCGTCCCACGAACCCTGAACGACGGGTTCCGGCCGGTGTTGTGATCTGTTGCCTTAACTTATTCCCGGCATAGACGCGTCAGGCGTGGCTCAACGTTCCGATGAACTCCCGCCAGGCGTTTACGCATCCCTCCGGGTCGGAGTGCTGGATGTAGCCGGTGCCGCCGGGGATTTCTACCAACCGGCCGTTGGGCAGCAGGTCTGCCATGTTCTGGGCGCGGTCGGCGGTGTTCATTGAACTGTTGGCTCCCACGATTACCAGGGCCGGGGGCTGGATTTGCGGGAGGATCGGAGTCAGGTCCTGCGTCGCGAGATAGCCCAGGGTCTCGACGACGACGCGGGGCTCGGTGTTCTTCATCTGCTGAGCATACCAGTCGTGATGGGCCGGGTCCGAGTAGCCCGGCTCCAGGCGTTGGTCTGAGGTGCGGTCCACCCATGCGTTGATGCCCTGGTCGATAATCAACTGCCGGTTTTCCCCGTAGCTGGACGAGGCGGTGACGGTGTGCAGCCGATCGGGGTGGTCGTAGGCGAACTGAAGCCCGATGGTGCCGCCGATGGTCTCCCCGATGTAGTGGAACCGTTCCACTCCCAGTTGGTCCAGCAGGTTCACCAAGTCCGTCCCGAAACCGCTCAGGGACCAGCCGTAGTCCGGAGGCGGGACGCTGGAGCGGCCAAACCCGCGGGCGTCCACCCGGATTACCCGGTACTGGCGGGCCAGCAACGGCACCCAGGCGTACCACAGCCGCGAACTCTTGGCGTTGCCGTGGTGGAGGACGATGGTGTCCGGCGTACGCCAAGGATCGGTGTAGTCGTCGTCCTCGTAGTACATTGCCAGGCCGCCGGGTAGCTGAGCGATGGGCATGACCTGCCTCCTGGTTTCGGATTCGGTAAGGAAGTCCTTCAAGGGCCCCGGGATGAACGTTTGGATAGACCCGGTGAGGCTTCCGGTTAGTCAACCAGCGGTATGGCTATCGAAACGCGGTAACTGTTGCCCGCTACCCCGGTGGTGTGGCCCCGGCCGGTGAGGTCGTCGGCCAGCAGCACGTCCCCAGGGTTGAAGATGCGCTTGGTGCCGTCGCCCAGGCCAATCTCGGCCTGCCCTTCCAGTGTTATGACGTACTGGCGTCGTGGGGCGACGTGGAAGTCCTGAAAATTGCCGACTTCGGCCCGGCGGAACTGGATGCCCGTCGCGCTCTGTATGGCGGTCCGCTGCGCCCCGGCAACCGCCTCGTAAGGAAGCTCAAGCTCTTCAAAGTGAGATTCGCCGTCGTCTCCGGTGTATACCCTGACTACCTGCATTTGCGGTCTCCTGCACTTACGCCAAACTCGCGGCCCGATGCTGCCGGGCAGCGCAATAATAGCAACGGCCCCGAACCACGTCAAATTGACCGCGTGGACACAACAGCGTCATCTCATCCGAACCCCCCGTCTTTCCTGCGTAGGCAGGAAAGACGGGGGGTTATGCGTCGTTGGAGTCTTGTCCCTTCTGCCCGGTCCGGCACAGGTCTTGAAGACAACAGCCGGCGCAGGCTGGCTTCCTGCCGCAGGTTTGCTTGGCGTGTTGGTCCAGCAGGGCGTGGTACTCGTTGAACAGTGGGGCGTCCGTCGGGAGGGCGGCGTGAAACAGTGCCTGGTAAGATTCGTAACCGTGGGAGCCGGCGGCGGGAGCCAATCCCATCCGGTCAAGGATGACCCGGGTGTAGGAATCAATGACGAAGGACGGCAGACCGGCGGCGTATACCAGAATATCATCGGCAGTTTCCGGCCCGACGCCGTAAATGGAGAGCAACTGCCGCCGCAGTTCGTCCATATCCTGCCGCAAGAAATGGTCAAGGTCACCGCCGTGTTCCTCGAACACATGGGCGGCGAAGGCTTTGAGCTTGCGGGCCTTGGCGTTGTAGTATCCGCTGGGCCGGATAACCTCTGCCAGGTATTCCTGTGGGCAACGGTGTATGGTGTCCAGCGACCACAGACCGGCCTGCTTCAGGCGGGCCAGGGCCAGCTCAACATTCCGCCACGCCGCCGATTGGGTGAGAATGGCCCCAACCACCACCTCGAAGGGACCGTCGCCCGGCCACCAGCCCTGGGGCCCGTACCGGCGGAAAAGGCGTTGGTATAATTCCAACAGCACCGCCGACGTATCCGCATCGCCGGAATCCCCGGATGCCAGAATAAAACGGCCGGTCACAACAGCGCCGGAATCCGGTCGGAGAGGACGATTTCTTCCGGGGTGACCCGGCAGCGGTAGGCCAACGCCTCAACGCCGTTATCAACCGCTCGGCGCAAAGTCTCACCAAACAGCGGGTCGGCCTCGTCGTAAGGCGTGAAATCGTTCGCGTCGCTCCGCTGGATTACGAACATGGCTACGGCGCGATACCCCTCCACCCTGGCGCGCATCAGACTGTTCAGGTGCTTGACGCCCCGGATTGTCGGCGCGTCGGGGAACCAGGCCCGTCCGTCTTCGACCAGAGTAACCGACTTGGTCTCGACAAAACAGGGCTGCCCGCCGCCTTCCAGCAGCAGGTCCAGCCGGCTGTCCCCGTAGGTAACTTCCCGGCGGACGCTGGAATAGTCCAAGAACTCAGCAATCCGTCCTTCGGCAATGGCTTCCGCGGTCAGAGCGTTGGGCAGCCGGGCGTCGGCGGAACAGAGGGTGAATCCCAGGTCCACCAAGGCCAGGTCGTAGGGGCATTTCCGGTGTTCTCCTGGGACAGGTTTGAGCAGCATCCGGAAGCCGGGCACCAGAAGCTCACCGAGCCGCCCGGAGTTGGGCAGATGCGTCATCTCCTCCCGCCCGTCCACCTCAACCAGAGCGGCGAAGCGGTTGAGCCGCCGGACGAATCTCCCCTCGATCAAGTCGGTGGTGAATTTCATGGTGGATTAAGAAAATCTCCCGATGGCTTCAGGATGAGCGGGGTAGTATTGCTGGGGGCCAAGCGTACAGGGTCTTTCGATTCTCGATACATCCCCTCTCCATTTGGGAAAGGGTAAAGGTGAGGGCGTCCCGGTCAAGAGCCACCGCTGCTGATATGCTGGGTTCGCCCTCACCCCCGGCCCCTCTCCCGCGGGGAGAGGGGAGAATCGAAAGACCCTAGCCAAGCGTGGGCGCCAATGGCCCGCCGCCGCTGTCGGGGATATAATAACCGGAATGTCCGACAGCCGGAATACCGGGACTGCAACAATCGCCGGCCGCGGCCCCCAACTTCAACCAGGATTAACCAACGCAATGCCGACATTCGTTGAACGACTGCAAACCGCTTGCGCCGCCACCCAAAGCCTGGTGTGCGTGGGTCTGGACCCGGACCCGGCGCTGCTGCCCGTTGGGGACGTGGCGCAGTTCAACCGGGCCATCGTCGGAGCCACCGCGCCCTGGGCCTGCGCCTACAAACCCAACCTGGCGTTCTACGAAGCCCTGGGCATGGATGGATGGCGCGCCCTGGAATCGACCATAGCGTCGATTCGTGAACTTGCCCCCTCCTCCGTCATCATCGGGGACGCCAAGCGCGGGGACATCGGCCCGTCCGCCGAGGCTTACGCGCGGGCCATGTTCGGCGTCTGGGGGTTCGACGCCGTGACGTTGAACGCTTGGGGCGGACGCGACAGCGTGGAACCGTTCCTGACCGATGCGGAGCGGGGCGGGTTCATCTGGTGCCGCGGGTCAAACCCCGGCTCCGGCGACCTGCAGGACCTGACGATTGAAGGACAGGCCAAGTCGGGAAGCAAGTCTCTGCCGATGTACCGGCGCCTGGCCCTGGAATCCCGCAAGTGGAACGCCAACGGCAACCTGGGCCTGGTGGTCGGCGCAACGGCGCCGGAGCAACTGGCCGATGTCAGGAGCATCTGCCCCGATATGCCGCTCCTGATTCCCGGCGTAGGCGCCCAGGGCGGCAGCCTGGAAGCATCGGTGCGGAACGGGGTAAACCGGGCCGGGCGGATGGCAATCATCAACTCATCCCGCGGCATCATCTACGCTTCTCCAGGCCCGGACTTCGAGGAAGCGGCGGGCCGGGCGGCCCAAAACTTGTGGGATGCCATCAACCGCGAGCTAGAAGGGGCAGGACTGGGATGGCCCTAGAGTTGCACATCGGCGACGTCGTCCGCATGAAAAAGGCGCATCCCTGCGGCAGCCGCCTGTGGAAGGTTACCCGGTTGGGGGCCGACATCGGGATTGTGTGCCAAAAGTGCGGGCGTTATGTCATGCTGGCCCGCCCCTACCTGGAACGGCGGGTTAAGGCCGTCCTGGCCCGGAACGAGGCCGGGGCGGAACCCGGTAGCGAAACCGGGACGAAAACCCGCCCGGACGCCGGCCCGGAAAGCGCCGCTCTTTGATCGCGGCCTCGCTAAAGGACGTCCTGCGCGATCATCGCGGAGTTGCATTCCTCTGTTTGACCATCTTCATTACCAGCGTGGGCATGGGAATGATTTCCCCGGTGCTGCCCCTGTTCGCCGACCGGGAATACCACGTCACCCGGACCGAAATCGGCCTGGCCGTCGGGCTGTTCGGGATGGCCCGCCTGTTTTCCAGCCTGCCCGCCGGATTCCTGGTCCAGCGTTACGGACGGCGGTTCACGCTGAACCTGGGCACCGCGATCAACCTGCTGGGCGCATCCATGGTTGCCCTGTCCTTCAGCTTTCCCTGGCTCATTGCCTGGCGGTTTGTGTCGGGCCTGGGAGCCAGCCTGTACACCCTGGCGGTCTCGCTGTACCTGCGGGACGCGGCAACGCCGGAAACGCGGGCCAGGTTCCTGTCGCTGCACGAAATGAGCATCCTGGTAGGCCAGAGCGTGGGGCCTTACGCCGGGGGGTACATCGGGGAACACCTGGGATTGAGGATGCCGTTAATCTTGCAGGCGGGGTTCATTCTGGCGGCGTTGGCGGTGCTGTTCGCCTTCGTGCCGGAAACGACCTCCGAACCCCGCCAGGCAGGAGTGGTAGCCCCCCGACGGGGGCCGCTGACCCGGCTGCTCATCAGCCCGGCGTTCATATTCGTCGGGCTGTTCAGCCTGATGATTGTGGCCAACCGGCAGGGCGGGCGTTTCAGCGTAATGCCGTTGTTCGGGGAAGCCAAGGGGTTCCGCGCCGACCAGTTGGGGGCGTTCATCAGCGTCACCCACATTCCCCAGTTCTTCACCACCATGGCGTCCGGGTTCATGTCCGACCGTTTCGGACGCAAGTTTCCGATAATCCCCGCCGTGGCGCTGATTATCGCGGGAATCATCCTGTTCATCCGGGGCGATACCTTCCTGTTGCTGTTGCTGTCCGGGGCGCTGCTGGGCTTGGGCGAAGGACTGGCCGGTCCGCCCAGCGTGGCCTTCTTCGCCGACATCGCCCCGCCGGGGATGGAAGGCGTGACGATGGGCTTGTTCCGCACCTTTGGCGGAGTGGGTTCGGTGGTGGGCGCGCTGGTGCTGGGGGGCATCGCCGACCTCGCCGGGTTTGCCTGGTCGCTGCGGGTGGATGCCATTCTTCTGGGCATCTCGGCGTTGGGGGTTATGCTGCTGGTGAAAGAGACTGCCGCCCGACGGGCGCAGGAACCGCAGAAGGAACGCGGGGCGCCCGGCGGCTGAGAAACCACCCGGCATCCACATCCGGCAAGCTCCGGGGTTGGGCCGGCAACCGGCAAGTCCATAGGGGGCAGTCAGGACGAGCCGAGTTAATCCCCGGGGCCGCGCTTCTTTCATACCCGGGGCGGGCGCGTTTAATGGCCGGGTTGAAGGATGTTCAGCCGGCCAGGTTTTCGACCGCCTCCGCTTGCTTGTATATGTTCCGTGGGTTGTTCCAGTCGGTCAACTCCTGATGGAAACCGGCGAGTTCATCGGTCAGTGCATCCATAAAGTTGCGCACCGCTTTGCCCAGGAACTTGCCCTTCAGGGTACACATACCGATTTGGAAGGACGGGAACAGGTGGTCGAGGCTGGCCACGCCCAGCTTGTCATGGTCATCGGGGTGCAGGGTGAAGTCGCTGCCAATGGCGATCCCCAACCCGATTTCGACGTAACGCTTGATTAGCTCGGTGTTGTCCATTTCCAGCACAATGTCGTAGGCAACGCCCTGCTCTTTCAACGCCTGTTCCACGGTGCGCCGGGTCAGGCTCTCCGGGCCGGCCAGAATCAGGGGCCACTCCACGACGTCCTGGAGGCGAATCGGCTGCTTGTACAGCAGCTCGTGGTTGGGCGGGGTCATCAAGACCGCGCTGTACCTGAACAGCCCGACGAACTCCAGCGAAGGGTCGTCGGCGGGCGGGGCAGAGCACAGGGCCAGGTCCAACTCGCCGGACTTGACCAACTGCATCAACGGGCCGTAGGGACGGGCAATCAGCCTCAACCGCACGTCCGGGTAGATGGCCCGGAACAATTGAATCGGCTTGGGAAGGTGGTGCAGGACCAGGTCCGGGTAGGCGCCGACGACAAAGGAACCGCGGCGTTCCGAGTAGTCCATCTGGTTCTTTAGGGTATCCACCGAATCAACGATGGGGGTAATCAGTTCGAGGAAGATGCCGCCCTCGGAAGTGAGCTGAATGGGCCGCTTGATGCGGTCGAACAGGGTTATGGCAAACTCGTCTTCCAGCTTGCGGAGGTGGGTGGTAACGGTCGGTTGGCCGAGGTCCAACCGCCGCGCCGCCTTGGACACGCTGCGCAGCCGGGCGGCATGGTAAAAACTGATAATCTCGCGCAGTTCTATGAGAATGCCTCCTAAACCCAGGGTCTCTTGCCCGTCGCCGGTGGGGTTTGCGGCCGCCGTCCTGATGCTTTCCGCAAAATCGGGGCCGATTTTCCGAAAGGCGGCTATCGCATCGGCTGGTATAATTCGATATAATATATCATATAATATCACTTGACAAAATACGGGCGGAAATTGAGAATGATTTACGTCCATTAATCTAGCCGGCGTGAACGGTTAGGCCTAATGGGGCAGGGTCCCGGCTCCGGAAGGCAATGATGGAGATGGCAAAATGGCTTTCGTCATTACTGAGCCTTGTATCAACGTAAAAGACGCTTCGTGCGTAACGGTGTGTCCGGTCGATTGTATCCACACGACCGACGATGACACTATGTACTTCATCAACCCCGATGATTGTATCGACTGCGCTTACTGCGAATCGGTTTGCCCGGTCAACGCGATTTTCGACGAGTTCACCGTGCCGGCAAACTGGCGTCCGTTCATTATGAAGAACCGGGACTACTACAAAAAGTAGCCACAACCGGCAACCGGACGGCGACCCGTCCCGCCAAGTGCCATGCTGTGCGCCCACCCAGAGCGGTCCGGCTGTAAGGAACCGCTTGCAACTCCTCGAACCGGGCCATGTGCCCGGCCCCTTCTGTTGCATTTCTCACGACAAACCCCGCAGGAGCGTCAATGAGTCTTCTGGCCGAAACCCTCCAACGCATGAACGTCCTGAGCACGTTCCGGGAATTGGGCACCAGCCGGCAGCGCCGGGAGACTCTCATCGCCCTCGCATCCACCCAAATGCTGGTCCAACTGTCCAGTATGCCCATTGCCATGACCATCCCCTCGGTGGCCCGCCATTTCGACGTGGACGTGGCCCAGGCCGCGTGGACGGTCATTATCCGGCTGCTGATGCTCGGCAGCACGGTGTTCCTGTCGGCCCGGCTGGGTGAAAAGTTCGGCCATGTCCGGGTCTTTTACCTGGGCGCCATCGTAATGTGCGTCGGCAGCGTGCTGTCCGCCACGTCCATGAACATCACCCAACTGGTGGTCTGGAGCGGATTGGTCGGCGTGGGCGGCGCCCTGATTACCGCCAACTCCAACGCGATACTGGCCATCATGTTCGAGCCGCAGGAGCGGGGCCGGGCGTTTTCGGTCCCGGTGGTGTCCGCCCGGTTCGGGACGCTGGTCGGGCTGGTCCTCTTCGGATTGTTCCTGTGGCTGCCGACAGCTGGGTTCGTTGACGTTTCATCCTGGCCGTTGGGGCTGTCCAGCCTGGTTGGGTGGAGACTGGTCTTCCTGACCTCGCTGCCCATCGGTCTGCTGGCCCTCAAGATGGCGTACCCGCTGCTCCGGTACCAGGCCCAGCAGTTCGCCGAAGACTTGAAGCCCATCGCCATCAACTATCTTGGCGCGGCGCTGATGGTCGTCACCCTGGGAACGTTCGTCCTGTCGGGCCTGCACATCCACAGCGGCCCCGACAGCTTCACCACCTCCGACGCGTTGAAGTACCACCTTCCTATGCATGGGCTGTTCATTGCCTTGTTGGGGCTGTTCATCGTGGTGCAGAGCCGCACTTCCGACCCCTTCGTGGACTTCCGGCATTTCAAGCAGAAGTATTTCTCCCTGGCGCTCTACACCAACACCACCTTCCATTTCTCGATGCTCGCAGTTACCACGCTGATCCCGATTATGGTCGAAAACGGCCTGGGCAAGTCGCCCATCTTCGTGACCTTCGTGCTGCTGCCCAACCAGTTGCTGGGGCTGTTTCTGCCCACCCTGGCCGGCTGGGTCTACGACCGTTACAACCCGAAATGGCTGCGGCCGGGGGCACTGGCCGGCATTGCCCTGGGGTTCCTGCTGCTGGGAGGGTTTTCCCAGCACGTAGCCTGGTGGGGCGTTCCCATGCTCATGATGCCGACGTACATCGGTTCCAACCTGTTCAACACGGCCAACAACGCCCTCGTGATGAACACCCTGCCGGAAAACCGGAGCTTCGCTTCGGGGATGCTGGAAACCACCCGGCAGATGGGACACACCATAGGCGCCACTGTAGGCGCGACGGTACTGGGCCTGGTGCTGCCGGTCGGTATCGCGCTGCTGCCGCTTTTGGAGTCTCAGTCGGCCTACCGAGCCGGATTCGCCTTCGCCGCCCTGGCGGTGGTGGGCACAATGCTGTCCGGCAGCCTGGCGGCCATCTTCCAGAAGATGCCCGAAGGAATGCAGCGGCGCACCCCAACCCCGCCGCAGCCTGAGCCTCAACCCGCCGGCGGCAACGACTAGCCCGGCAGACTTACCCGCCCGTTCAGGCACGGGACCCGTATCGAGTCTTCAAGGGCCGTCGGTTGACGGCCCTTTCTCGTGGGATGTCTCCCAATGCCGTATTCCGTCGTAACTGTTCAGACTAAGGGTTTCCTGATTGCCCCTGCTGACACCTGCCCATTGCCAAGCCCGGTAACGCTGCCCTACCATAATCATCAATCATCCTGAGTCGCCCCCCGCGCCGGAATTGCCGGCCCCGGATTTAATTGCAATTGCGGCGGACAAGACAAGCGTCCCAAAGTGAGCCAAAACCGGCACACAAATGGCACAAAAGTGACACAAAAAGACGCCAAAACCCGCCGTCAGTGCCCCATCGCAGCCCCACCGCCAAGCGTAAATTGCAGAAAATGACACAAAATAACCCAGTTTTTATTTTTGAGAGCTTAACTGCCTCCCGTGGCTCAAATCCCCCATTCTGAACAGTTTCGTTTGCTTATAGGGTATGGCGATGATAGCCAACCTGACTTGGGTCATCATGGGGATAACCGTAGTAATTGGAGCCGCGTCGCCCTTGATAGCGGGGTTTATCGCGGGGAACTTGATGAAGGGCATTTCGCCCCGTTCCGGCTTGCTGGTGGGAGGCTTGGTCGCCATCCCTGCGGTGATAGCGTCATTGGTGTATATTGCTATCCTGCCGCCTGAGAATCCTTCCTTGGCAGGAACTTCCTTTTGGTTCATTGACGTGCCGGTGACAGTTGGCATCTGCTGGTTGATACGGCGCAAACGCTGACGCTTCACGAGTGTCCGCTCTTAGGTATGCAAGTATGACTTGGAACGAGATTCTCTTCTGGATATTTTACAACTGGCTGGTTGCCCCGGTGGGGTACTCTATTGCGGTCGGCGCGTTCTTCCGCCAACATCGGGGAGCGTTGATTGGCGTTGCCACGATGATTGTGTCTATATCTGCGGGCTTGGTGGTTGGTGAACTGTCGCAAAATCCGCGCCACTTCTTTTTCTTTGAACTGGCTCCCCAGCCGTTCACAAAAGTTCTCTTTCTCCAGTCCCAGGTCACGGCCATTGCGGGCGCGTTCGTGACCGGCTGGGCCACCCGCTTCATACCGGATGATTAGGCGAGTCAACCCCGGGACGGAAGGCTATGAGGCCATACCCCACAAGCAAACGAAACCGTCTGAACAGTTGCATTCCGTCAGGCCCGTTGCCACACCCTTTGGGGCGGGCTAAACTGTTTACCGGCCCGGGACGCCGGCGGTCTGCGCCGCCCCGGATATTGGCACACATGGTCAGTTGAAGAAGGAGCACCGGACAATGGCGCTGTTTTTGCGGGATGAAGAGGTAAATCAATGCGTGGACATGGCCGGTATGTTGGACGCCATCGAGGGGATGCAGGCGCGCTTCGGAATGGGTGAAGCCTGCAACCTGCCCCGGCGCAAGATAGTCGCCGCCGGGGGCCTGCTGTCGGTCATGGGCGGCGGGTTGTTTTATGACGGCGTCATGGGGGTCAAGACCTACACCGTCGTCCGGGGACAATACTCCTTTCAGGTCAGCCTGTACGACGCCGAAACCGGCGCGCTGCTCTGCTACACCCAGGCCAACCGGCTGGGCCAACTGCGGACCGGGGCGACCACCGGCGTAGCGGTCAAGCACCTGGCCAATCCCGACGCGGCCACGGTGGGCATCATCGGCGCCGGCTACCAGGCCCCAACCCAGTTGGAGTCGGTTTGCCGGGTCCGTGGCATCAAGCAGGTCCGGGCGTACAGCCGGGACGCCCAGCGCCGGGAAGCCTTCGCTAAATCCATGACCGGGGCATTGGGAGTCGAGGTTGCCGCGGCCGAGAGCGGCGAGGCGGCCGTGCGGGGCGCCGACGTGGTGATTTGCATTGCCGCCACCATGGAGCCGGTGCTGGAAGGGGAATGGCTGTCCCCGGGGGCGTTGGCCATTGGTGCGGGCCCCACGACGTGGCGGGCGCGGGAAGTGGACGACGCCACGCTGACCCGGGCTGACCGCATCGTGGTTGACTCGGTGGACCAGGCCCCGGTGGAAGCCGGGGACATGGCCAGCGCCGCGGACCGGGGGCTGCTCCAGTGGAGCCGGCTGGTGGAACTGCGGCAGGTGGTGGCGGGCACGGCGCCGGGACGGACCAATCCCGGCGAGATAATTTACGCCAAGCTGATGGGCACCGGCGTTGCCGACGTCGCCGCGGCCAAGCTCGCCTACGACAACGCCAGGGCCGCCGGATTGGGTCAGGAAATGGAGTGGTGACGGATGATGGGCGGCATACCGGGCAGGTTACCGCTGCCGGATTATCACCACGGTGTCGCAGATGAGGTCGTGCAGGCCCCGCTTGTCGCGCCGCACCCCAATCATTACGAAGCCCACGCCGAAAATCAACATCGACAGTTGAGAGGCGAAGTAACGGGCCAACGCCCGTCCGGGCCCGACCTTCGAGCCGTCGCTGCGCACCACGTACATCCGAAACACCCGCTTGCCAATGGTGGTTGCCCATAACGCCACGGCTACCGTAAAGTAAGCGATGTTTAGGACTATGCTGGCCAGGTCTTCAATGGTGATTGGTTCCTCGGAGTACAGGAAGGACTCGCTGACTTCCGTGAAGGTCTGCCCTGACAACAAGGGCCAGGCGGCCAGGAAAACGGCCACCACCAGCAACACATCAACCAGGAAGGCCGCCAGGCGAATCCAGAACCCGGCGGGGCGGCCAATGGAAAAGGCCGGAGCGTCCGGCCTGTCCGACATTATGGCGCCGGGGAGTCTGCCCCCGGGCGACAGCGGGAGACCGCACGAGTAGCAGTAGGCGGCGCCGGGTTCGTTGGATTGATGGCATCGGGGGCACACCGCCGCCGGGACAGCAGGGGCGGGCGCCGGTGACTCCGGCAAACGCTCCGGTTCCAGAAGACGGGAGCCGCATCGGAAGCAGAAGTTGTTGGCCCGCTCGTTGGCCGCGCCGCACGAACCGCACTCCACCGGGAGCGTACTTCCGCAAGAAGGGCAATTATCGGCGCCGTCCGGCGCCAAGGCTCTGCAATTTGGGCAATTCATCCCAACCGCGCCTTACTGGACTGCCTCAATCTCTGCCGCCGGAGCAGCCCAATCCAATCCGTTAGTCCCGAGCTTGCCGCAGGACTACCTTGCCCGTCCCGTCAGGTATTCGTCGGTGCGGCGGATGTTGTAGTTGTCCTGCGGCATGAGCAAACTTTCCACCGCGGCCCGGGCCGTGTCCAGGGATGTGAAACACGGGATGCGCCGCTCCACCGCGGCCCGGCGAATCTCGAACCCGTCGCGCATAACCGACGACGATCCGCCGATGGTGTTGACCACGGCGCCGACGCTGGCATCCTCGATTACGTCCACGACGTTGGGGTGTCCTTCGCCCAGTTTCTTGGCGATGAGGGTGACGGGCAGCCCCAGGGCCTCGATCATCGCTGCCGTGCCCTCGGTGGCGTAGACCCGGCAGCCGGCGCGCAAAAGCTCCCGCACCAGCGGTACCGACTCCGCCTTGTTCTGGTCGGCGATGCTCAGGAGCACCCCCATCCCCCGCTCCAGGTTCAGGTTGGCGGCCAGCAATGCCTTGGACAGTGCGTTGGGGAAGTCGTTGTCGACGCCCATAACTTCGCCGGTGGACTTCATCTCCGGCCCCAGATACCAGTCCACCCCGACCAGCTTGGCCATGGAGAACACCGGCGCCTTGATGCCGACCAGCTTCTGCCTGGGCCACAACCCGCCCTGGTATCCCATATCGTCCAGGGTGCGGCCCAGCATGACCCCGGTAGCCAGCTTGGCCACGGGGACGCCGGTCACCTTGGAAATAAACGGGATGGTCCGGCTGCCCCGGGGGTTGGCCTCCAGAACGTAAACCGTGGTCTCCTGTCCGTCGCGGCTGGGCAGGTTGGGGCTGCGGTAGGCGCTGCCGCCCTGGATGACGAACTGAATGTTCATCAACCCCTTGACGCCCAGCGCCAGGCCGATGCGCGTGGTGTAGTCCACCAGCGTTTCCACCTCGGCCGCCGACAGGTTCAGGCCGGGATAGATAGCCATTGAGTCGCCGCTGTGGACCCCGGCCCGCTCAATGTGCTCCATGACGCCGGGGATGAGCACTTGGTGGCCGTCGCAGATGGCGTCCACCTCGCACTCCTTCCCTTCCATGTAGTGGTCCACCAGCACCCGCTGGGCCGGAGAGACTTGGGTAGCCACCGTCAAGTACCGGATAAGCTCGGTGGCATTCTGCACAATCTCCATGGCCCGGCCGCCCAAAACATAGCTGGGCCGCACCACCACGGGATACCCGATGTTCTGGGCGATGCGCAGGGCGTCGGGCACGGACTCCACCGAAGCGCCGGGCGGCTGGGGAATGCCCAGCCGGGACAGGAACTCCTCGAACTTGTGCCGGTCGGAGGCGACGTCGATGGCCTGCGCGCTGGAGCCAAGGATGGGCAACCCCGCCCGGTCCAACACCTGGGAGAGGTTGATGGCGGTCTGGCCGCCGAACTGCACCACCGACGGCGGCGGCCGGTCGTCGATGGTCTCGTTGTCGATGACGTCCCGCACCGCCTCCTCGTCCAGGGGTTCGAAGTAGAGCCGGTCGCTGGTGTCGAAATCGGTGGACACGGTTTCGGGGTTGGAGTTTATCATCACGCTGCTGACGCCGGCTTCGGACAGGGCCCAGGCGGCGTGAACGCTGCAATAGTCGAACTCGATTCCCTGGCCGATGCGGATGGGGCCGCTGCCAATGACCACCGCCTTGCGGCCGGGCAGGGGCAGGGCCTCGTTTTCCTGGTCATAAGTGCTGTAGTAGTAGGGCGTCACCGCCTCAAACTCGGCGGCGCAGGTATCAACCATCTTGTAAACGGGCTTCAGGTCCCAGTCCCGCCGCAGGTTCCGCACCTGTTCCGGCAGCATATCGGCCAGAGTGCCCACCTGCTCGTCGGAGAAGCCCAGCCGCTTGGCCCGGAGCAGCAACTCCGGCGTAAGCTGTTCCGCAAGCAGCCGCCGTTCCATTTCGACAATCCGCGCCAGGGCGTTGATGAACCAGGGGTCAATGAACGTCTTATGGCGCAGGGACTCCGAGGGTACATTCCGCCGCAGGGCCGCGGCGATGGCCCAAAGCCGCAGGTCGTTGGGATACAGCGGCAGGGTTTCCAGGTCAAAGCCGCCGGTGGCCGATTCCCGCCATTCCGGGGACTCCCACATCAGGGTGCGGCTGCCCAGCTCAAGGGAGCGGGTGGCCTTCTGCAGGGCAGCCTCAAAGGACCGTTCGATGGCCATGACTTCGCCGGTGGCCTTCATTTGGGTGGTGATGCGGCGGTCGCCGTTGGGAAACTTGTCGAAGGGCCAGCGAGGGATTTTGACCACGCAGTAGTCCAGGGCCGGCTCGAAAGCGGCCCCGGTCTTGCCGGTGACGGCGTTGGGAATTTCGTCCAGCCGCTTGCCCACCGCAATCTTGGCCGAAACGCGGGCTATGGGGTATCCGGTGGCCTTGCTGGCCAGGGCCGAACTGCGGCTGACTCGTGGATTGACTTCGATGACGTAGTAGGGGGAGTCGGGCGCCCACTCGGAGGCAATATCCTGCTCCACCAGCGGGTGGGGACGCAGGGCCAACTGAACGTTGCACCCGCCTTCGATGCCAAGCCCGCGGATTATCTTGAGGCTGGCGCTGCGGAGCATCTGATGCTCCTTGTCGGTGAGGGTCTGGCTGGGGGCGACGACGATGCTGTCCCCGGTGTGCGCGCCCATCGGGTCCAGGTTTTCCATGTTGCAGACCGTGATGCAGTTGTCGTCCCCGTCGCGGATGACTTCGTACTCGATCTCCTTCCAGCCCACCAGCGACCGCTCCAGCAGCACCTGGGAAATGGGGCTCATGGCCAGGCCCTGCCGGACGATGGCCTCAAACTCATCCCAGGTGTTGGCGATGCCGCCGCCGGTGCCGCCCAAGGTGTAGGCCGGGCGAACCACCAGCGGCAGCCCCAATTCCATGCCGAAGGACCAGGCTTCGGTCAGGGAGGATACCGTGGTGTTGGGCGGTTCCGGCTCGCCGATGTCGTGGAGGAACTGCCGGAAGAAGTCCCGGTCTTCCGCCTTCCGGATGGTCTCCAGGGACGTCCCCAGCAGTCGCACACCGTACTTGTCCAGCACGCCCGCGTCGGCCAGCGCAACGGTCAGGTTCAACCCGGTCTGGCCGCCCAGGGTGGGCAGGATGCCGTCGGGCCGCTCCCGGGCAATGATGCGCTCCAGCACACTGACGGTCAGCGGCTCGATGTAAACGCTGTCGGCCACGTCCCGATCGGTCATAATGGTGGCCGGGTTGGAGTTGACCAACACCGTCACCACGCCCTCTTCCCGCAGGGCTTTACACGCCTGCGTTCCGGCGTAGTCGAACTCGGCGGCCTGCCCAATGACGATAGGGCCGGAACCGATTACCAGAACTTTCCCCGGCTTTACTGGCCCATCAATCACGATTCAACCACTCCTTTGCAAGGCGAGTCCTGTTTGGACGCGCCCTCAACTCCATTGGGGCAGCGCCGGCTGCCCCAATTTTAGCCCGAATGTTAGACCGTGGGCAGCAGCCCCGGCAGTTGGATGAGCTTGCGTTCGTACAGTTGGTTAAGCATCTGGTAGATGAAAGACCCGTAGAGCCGGCCGTCGCGGTCCAGCATTTCCATTCCGGGGAAGTCCTGGTTCACCCGAGCGGGCACCTTGAAGTTGGTGGTGTAGTTGTCAATCTTCTCCAGGTCGATGCAGCCCACCGGCTCCGGGAAAACATGCCCGGTCTGCGAGTCCACTATCTTGACCCAGAGGTCCCAGTTGGAACCCAGCTTGGCCCGGGTGACGGTTGCCACCTGGTATCCGAACCGTTCGCAACTGAAGGTGGGCACCACCTCGTCCAGGATCCCCAACGCCCCCGACAAATCAATGGGGAGCTCCATTTCAACCCCTTCTTCCAGTAACACCATGCTAAAAGACGACATGAACAACTCCTGATGAACAATGAATAGTGCGATAATGATGAAACTTTACAGAATAATGCTCCGATGACCCAAGAAAAGATGATACCGGACTTTGGGAGGAACCCCAGTTTTCAGTTGGAGAGAAATCCAGCTAAGCGCCGTTTGTAATTATTGAAGGACCGGTGGCAGTCCGAAGAAACTACCTCACTTAATGGCAAACGGTCTCCCTGCCCACTTAGGTTCAACTCCCAAAACACGCACCATTAGGTCTCTGTCAAAACCCCCATTTTTTGGCGAATTCTACAGCTGCAGCACCTTTCGGGTGACATTGCTTATGTACCAATGCCCCATTTTCTAACACGGTTTTTCCTCCATGTTGGTGCTCTACGATGTGGTGAATTTCGGCGTCCTTCCAGTCAACTGGGGATCCACATTCAGGAACCCTGCATCTTCTCCTGTCTCTCCAGTAGATAACTTCCCGTTCCAGAGAGTTAAATGCCCTCTTCGGGTCTTTGGGAACCAACCCACCCATGAACTCAACCATACGGGCGGAATAATATCGATGGCGGCGCTGAATACTCTCTCCTATGTCAGAATTGGTCCTAGCCCATTGACCATATTCCGCCCAAGCGTCAGTTGGCTGGCCGTTCTTGTTCGCAAGCGTGGCATCAGCAAGGACTTTCGAAAACTTCTTTTGGGCCTCCGCTAAGTTCTCTTCCCAAGACTTTGTGTAGTCGTCCCAAATAGAATCCAAGAAAAGAACAAGGTGTATCGCGTTATGGGCCTGCAACTTAGGTCCGTTCCAAGTGCCCAGCAGGTTATCTAGTTGGTCAAGTATGCTACGGAGGCGTTTGGATTCAGCCTATGAAGAATCGAAGTCCAGATAGGTATAGTAGTATTCATCAATCGCATGCGCGTTGATATCACTGAAATGGTCAGGACTATTTCTGAACCTCTCAAACAACAGGACGGAAATCTGCGCTGCCAATTGGCGAGTTTTCCCACGGTCCTGACCGGGTTTCATCTTCAGAACCTTCTGAAAAAAGCTGTGACCAGGATACTTGGGTATATCAGGTTTCCCGCCCAATTCGAGAATAAAGTCAGTGAATTCGCCTGGGTAAGAATCACGCTTCTCTTGAGAATTTAGAGGAAATCCTGATTGGAGACGCACGAACAAGTCTCTAACTTCGTTGATGTCGTCGGTTTTGATGAACGCTACAGGAAGTTTGGTATCCAACAATTCAGCTTGAAGGTCAGTGGACATGCCTTGGAAATTTTTCCCACCCCAAGGGCATTCGTAGATCTTCAAGAAAGCGGGAAATTTGGCTTTCTCATCCTCCACGTTGTATAGGGGGTAAGCACCTTCTACGAAATAATACATGGCGTTAATCCGCTGTTGCCCATCAATTATCTCGTATCGCTCTTGTGTCTTGCCGGCCACTGTCAACGTGATATCGTGGAGGTAAATGATCGGCAACTGATAACCTCTCATTACAGAGTCTATTAACTTCATTTGCTGGTCACGCGTCCACACTGCTCCACGTTGATACTCAGGATTAGCAGCCATAAAGTTGTACTTCCTGAGTTCAACCAGTTCTTTGACTGTCAGAAAATCTTGCCGTGTCTTCATATCCGTAGTTCCTTCTACAGAGATTTCGACTGTCCCCAAATCAAACGGAACATGGGGGACATCGAGCTAAGAGCCATTGGCATCGGCGACCATTGCCAGGAATTTGTCGAAAATATACTCGTTGTCTTTGGGTCCCGGCGAGGCTTCCGAATGATATTGAATGCTGAAGAGGGGCAGGTCGCGGTGGGTCAGCCCCTCGACGGTGTTGTCGTTCAGGTTGAGCAGTGAGACTTCCAGATTAGCGGGCAAGGAGTCGGCGTCCACCGCATAGCCGTGATTCTGGGCGGTGATGTAAACACGGCCCGTGGCCAGATCCTTGACCGGGTGGTTGGCGCCCCGATGCCCGAACTTCAGCTTGTAAGTCCGCGCGCCCAAAGCCCGGGCGATTAGCTGGTGTCCCAGGCAAATACCCATCATGGGCACCCGGCCCACCAACTGCCTGACGTTTTCGGTCACATAGTCCAGGAGCTGCGGGTCGCCCGGCCCCGGGGAAACCAGCACCCCGGAGGGACGCATGGCCATCACATCCGCCGCGGTGGTGGACGCGGGCACTACCACAACTTCGCAGCCACGCTGCCGCAGCAGACGCAGGATGTTGTACTTGAGGCCGCTGTCAGTCACCAGAATCCGGTGGCGCGGCGTTCCCTCCCAATCAGAAGTACCCTCGGCAGCGGCGCCCTCCCAAGTGTACCGGCGGTCGGTGGTGACGGTGCTTACCAGGTCCAGGTCATCGTACCGGGGAGCGTCCGACAGCATTGCCTTGGCCTGCTCCGGCGGTTCGGTGGTCACGAGGCCCATCATCACACCGCGGGTCCTGAGCCGCCTGGTAATGGCCCGGGTGTCCACGCCGCTGATGCCGGGAATGCCCTGGGAGCGCAGGTATTCGTGGATGGTCATGCGGCTGCTGCCGTGGCTGGGCCGGTCGCAGTGCTCCCGTACAATCAGGCCGCGTACTTGAATGCGCCGGGACTCAATATCTTCGGAGTTGATGCCGTAATTGCCCACCAACGGGTAGGTAAGCGCCACCACCTGACCGGCGTAGGACGGGTCGGTCAAAACTTCCTGGTAGCCGGTCATGCTGGTGTTGAAGACCACTTCGCCCCAGGTGGAAACGTCTGCACCGAAGGACTCGCCCCGGTGAACGGAACCGTCTTCCAGCAGCAGGTAAGCCGGGTTGCCCAAACTCTGATTCATCAACTAACGGTCCTGTCCCTCGGTATTGAAATCCCCCGGAGTGGAATGCCCCAAGCTGGGATCCTCGAACACTATCCTGCCGCCGGACAGGGTGGCCACGGTCTTGCCCACCAGCGTCGTTCCATCCAGCGGCGTATTTTTGCCCTTGGATGCGAACTCGGCGGGATTCACCCGCCACGCCCGGTTGGGGTCAAAGACCACCACATCTGCGGGTGTGCCCGGCTCCAGCGTTGCCAGACCGGCGTATGCGTCACCCAGGACCCGGGCCGGCCCGACGGTCAGCCGTTCAACCAGCGCGGGCAGACCGATTCGTCCCTGATGCACCAGGCTCAGCAGCGAGCCCAGCGCCGTTTCCAACACGCTGATGCCGAAGGATGCGTCCTCGTAGGTGACCTGTTTGCTGGCTGTGTCATGGGGAGCGTGGTCGGTGGCCACGCAGTCGATAACGCCCGAGGCCAGGGCATCCACCAGAGCATCAACGTCGGTATCGCTCCGCAGCGGCGGGTAAACCTTGGTGGACGTATCGTAGCTGCCGGCACCGGCAACGTCGGCGCCGCCGCCGCGGTTGCCCAAGGCCCAGCGGTCGGTGATGGTCAGGTGGTGAGGACACACCTCGGCGGTGACGGCTATGCCCCGCTCCTTGGCATCCCGCACCAGGGCAACCGAACCGGCGGCGCTCAGATGCGCGACGTGCAGGCGACCGCCGCTCAGCGCGGCCAGGGAAATGTCCCGGGCAATCATGGTTTCTTCGGCGGCGGCGGGAATGCCGGGCAGCCCGAGCCGGGTGGCGGTCCACCCCTCGGCCATGACACCGTTGCGGGACAAAGAATGTTCCTGGCAATGGTTGCTGATGGCCAGGCCCAGGTCCCGGCTGTAGGTCAGGGCCAGCCGCATCAGGTTGTCGTCGTACACCGGATCGCCGTCGTCGCTGAACGCCACCACTCCGGCGGCGGCCAGTTCTTCCATATCTGCCAGTTCCTTCCCGCGCCGCCCTTTGGTGACGCAGCCGATGGGAAGCACCCGGACCAACCCCTCGGCGGCGGCCCGGTTTCCGATGAACTCGACGACCGCGGCGTTGTCGATGGCCGGCTCGGTGTTGGGCATACAGCAGACCGTGGTGAAGCCGCCCCGGGCCGCCGCCGCCGTGCCGGAAGCAATGGTCTCCTTGTACTCGAACCCCGGCTCGCGCAAATGGCAGTGCAGGTCGATGAACCCCGGCGCAGTAACCAGGCCGGTCCCGTCAATAACCCGCACCGATCCCGGAAGGCTGCCGGGGGGGACTGGTTCTCCCGCCGAGACGATGACGCCTGCCTGAATGAGCAGGTCGCCGACCCGGTCCACGCCGCGGGCCGGGTCCAAGATGCGCGAACCCCGGATTAGAACCTTTTCCATATCTAACACGCCGGTCACCTTTGTCCCGCTGCCGGCTCCGGCGCCGGGCGACGGGCCGCGCCGCAAACCTGGTAGAGCAACGCCATGCGCACCGCCACCCCGTTGGTGACCTGCTCTTCGATAACGGAGCGCTCGCCGTGGGCGATGCCGGTGCTGATTTCGATTCCTTCGTTCATCGGCCCAGGGTGCATCACCAGCGCGCCGGGCTGGGCCAGCGCCAGCCGGGACTCGGTGACCTGCCAACGGCGGATGTATTCGCGCAGGCTGGGGAAGAACCCGGCGGTCTGCCGCTCGGTTTGCAGCCGCAGAGCCATTACCACGTCGGCCCCGGCCATCGCCCGGTCCAGGTTGGTGTCCACGTTCACCGACGCCAGAGGGTGGCCTTCGGGAAGGCACCGCTGCGGGTCGAACAACTCCACCGGCAGCAGCGTGGCCGGGCCGCACAGCGTCACGCCGGCGCCGACTTTGGCGAACCCCCACAACGCGGACCGGGCCACCCGGCTGTGCAGCACGTCGCCGACAATGACGACCTTCAGCCCTTCCAGGCGTCCGCATCTTTCGCGCACCGTGTACAGGTCCAGCAAGGCTTGGGTGGGGTGGGCGTGGAGGCCGTCGCCGGCGTTGATGACGCTGACTTGGGGCAGATGCCGGGCCAGAAAGTTGGGCGCGCCGGAGTGGGGGTGCCGGACGACAATCACGTCCACGCCCATCGCCTGAAGTGTCAGGCCGGTGTTGAGCAGCGACTCGCCCTTTTCGACGCTGCTGCCGGTGGCGCCCACGTTGATGACGTCGGCACTCAGCACCTTGCCCGCTTCCTCAAAGGAGACGCGGGTGCGGGTGCTGGCCTCGTAGAACATGGTGACCACCAGCCGGCCCCGCAGTGTTGGCGCCTTCTTGATGTCCCGCCGCAGTATGTCCTTCATGGCGTGGGCGTTGTCCAGGACCGCGGCGATTTCTCCGGGGCTGAAGTCGTCCAGGTCCAGGACATGCTGCCGGGACGCCGACCGTTCCGCAGGAATGTCGCCGGCGGCGGCAACGCCGGAGGTGTGGGCGATGCTCATGCCATCAGTCCTCGTCCCGCAAAATCGCCACTTCGTCCAACCCGTCGAACTCTTCCAGCCGGACATTGACCTGCTCCCGCAGGCTGGTGGGGACGTTCTTACCAACGTAGTCGGCGCGGATAGGAAGCTGACGGTGGCCCCGGTCCAGCAGGATGGCCAGAGTAATCTGCTGGGGACGGCCAAAATCGTTCAGGGCATCCATCGCGGCCCGAATCGTGCGTCCGGTGAACAGCACGTCGTCAACCAGGACCACGTTGCGGTCATGGATGTCCACCGGCATACTGGTGCGCTTGATTACCGGACGCTCCCGCCGTCCCAAGTCGTCCCGGTGCAGGCTGATGTCCAACTCGGCCACCGGGACCGGGCTGCCTTCGAACTCGGCGATGTTGGCGGCCAACCGGCGGGCCAGGAAAACCCCCCTGGTCTGGATTCCGACCAATACCAGGTCCGCATTGCCCCGGTTGTGCTCCAGAATCTCGTGGGAGACCCGGGCCAGGGCGCGGCGTATGTCTTCCCGGTTCATTACCTGGTGTTCGGTCATGCTTCCAACGCCTGCGATGTTCGCAACTGCCCCGTTTAGTTCCGTCCGTCTTGGTATCCTCGAATGGCCTCCACAAAAAAATCCCTTACCAACAACCGGCAAGGGATTATGCTCCGGACATTTCCTGACGGACGTCCTAGCCTGGAAATTGGGCGCATACTTTGCCAGTCTCTCGGGACTGCCTTAAAAGCAAGGCCGACGCTCAGATCACGCCCGGCCCTACGACCCTAAAGTATTCAACTGTACCTGAGCTATATTACCAGAACCGCCCCCGACAAACAAAGGGTTTACGCGACGGGTTATCACCAACCCGTGTTGGTCTACCGTTAATCCGGCGCCCTTTTCGTCATTCCTGTGGAGGCGGGAAGCCATGCAGTCTCGCCACAAGGACTTTGGCTTACTCCGGGACACCGTGGATTCCTGCCTCCGCAGGAACGACGGAACGATAAGCCCATGCCCATTTCTGCGGTGAGGAATGACGGGGCGCTAGTAGTCCAACAGTTTTGAACTGATGGGATGAACGCCCTCACCCTAACCCTCTCCCAGAGGGAGAGGGAACTATTGAATGAAAGACCCTGGGTAGTCACGCCAATCTCAGCAACTCATCGTTTCAAGAATTTCGGACTACTAGGCCGATACCCGTTTCTTGCGGTTGTTGAGGTAGTCCACCAGGACGTATTCGCCCAGGTTTTCGGAACTGCTGTAGAAGGCCCGGCCCCGGTTGATGCGGGTCAGCCGGTCAATAAAGTTGACCAGTTGGTAGTTGTTTTCCAGCATGAAGGTGTTGATGACGATGCCTTCCTGGGTACACTTCTTGACCTCTTTCAGCGTTTCCAGTTCGGTGCGGTAGCTGGGCGGGTAACTGAAATGGGACTGGCCGTTTTCCAGGTGGGCGGTCGGCTCGCCGTCGGTTATCAGCAGAATCTGGCGGGAACCGCCTTTTTCGTTGGCCAGCAGCTTGCGGGACATCATCAGGGCGTGGTGCAGGTTGGTGCCGGAAACCCAGGCGTTCCAGTTGACCTTCATCAGGTCTTCTTCCTTGATTTCCCGGGCGTAGTCGGAAAAACCGATGACGTGGAGGGAGTCACGGGGGTACTGGGTGCGAATCAGGGCAAACAGGGCCAGAGTCATCTTCTTGGCGGCCTGGAAGTTGTTGAACAGGCCCATTGACCGGCTCTGGTCCAGCAGGACGGCGGTAGCGGAGCGGGTCATGTGCTCCTCGCGGTGAATCTCAAAGTCGGCCGGAGTCATCCGCACCGGCACTTCCGGCCCGGCCCGCAGGATGGCGTTCTTGATGGTTGCCTGCATATCCAGCAGGAAGGGGTCGCCGAACTCGTAGGACTTGGTGTCGCCCAGCAGGTCGCCGCCCGCGCCCCGTTGGTCCATGTCGTGGCTGCCCATCCGGTCTTTCTTGAGGTGGACGAAGACCTCTTTCAGGGCTTTCTGGCCGATGCGCCGGATTCCCCGGGCGGTCAGTTCCAGCCCGTCCTCGCCGGTGATGTACCCGGCGTCCTTCAATAGCTGCTGCAACCGTTCCAGTTGCTCCCACGACTGCCGGGCCTCTTCGCCCAGCAGTTCGGCCAACTTTTCCGGGTCAATGTCCTCCAGTTTGCCGGAACGGATGGCGTCCTGTATGGACTGCTCCAGGCGGTCCAGGTCTTGCAGTTGGCGCATCATCTCCATGGCCTGGTCCATGGTGAGGCTGTCATCGCCCAGGAAGGGGTACTGGCGGCGCAGGTCGTCCATGGGCATCAGTTGGCCCATTAACTGGGCGAACTCGGCCATTGCCCGCTGGGTTTCCGGGTCCAGGGCGGCGTTGAGGGCGTCCTCCAACTCCTGCCGGGCTTCGGGGGACATACTCTCCATCATGGACTGCATCTGGGACAACTGCTGCTGAAGCATCTCCATGAGCTCATCGAAGCTCTGGGGCGGGTTGGGGCCGAACATCTGGCCGAACCGCTCCATGAAGCCGTTGAAGTCCGGTTCGCGGCCGGCCATCTTGTCCCGCATCATGCGGTTAAGCTCGCGCATCATCTCCCGCATGGCGGCCATGTCTTCCGGGGACATTCCCTGAATCTGCTGGCGCATTTGCTGGGAGATGTTCTGGGCCATCTGTCCCTTGAGCTGGTCCAGCAACTCCTGGAACATCCGCTGGGCGTCCGGGTCCATGAAGTCGTACTCCATGAGTTCCTGAATCTGCCCGGCCAGACCCTCCGGCAGTTGGTCCAGGGTGTCGAGGTTGCGCTGGGCGCGCTGCTCCAGCATTTTGAGCAGGTCTTCCTGCTGGGGCCGGTCTTCCTCCGGGGTTGACGCGACCTGTTCCCGCGCCTGGTCCAACCGCTGCTGGATTCCCTGGCGCTCGGTGCGGAGGATTTCTTCCAACTGGCGGGCCAGGTCGTCAACCACCGAGTCCATGTTGTGCTGTTGAAGCTGCTGGCGGCGCTGGTTCTTGAGGCGTTCCATCAGCTCGCGAAGGCCGGGCATTTGCTGGCCTTCCTGGTTTTGGACGCCGTTGCGGAACATTTCCCGCAGCGCCCGCATGACATCGCCCTGCTTGAGCAGTTCCTCGGAGAGTTGGTCCATGAGGTCGTTGGCGTCAACGTCGAAAATCGACTGGGTGCCGTCCCAACGACTGTAACGGTACGAGCCTAACAGCATGATGGCCTCAACTTGGCCGGCGGCGGAGCGCCCCGGCAAGGGCTGACATGGGGGTCTCGAGTGGGGGCTGCCGGAAGTTAGCCGGCGCCCAGGGCGGCCAGACCGGCGTCGGCGCATTCCTGGTCCTGGGAATAATGGCCGCCGCTCACGCCGATGCCGCCAATCATCTGCCCGTCTATGGATATGGGACTGCCGCCACCGAACAGGATCATATTCTCTTGGTGGGGCAGGCTGTGGAGCAGGGGCGGGTCGTCCTTGATGAACTCCCACAGGCCCAGCGTGGGCAGCCCGAAGGAAATGGCGGTCCAGGCTTTTTGCTGGGCAATTCGCACCGCCAACAGAGCGGCGCCGTCCATGCGGCTGAACGCCTTGAGGGTGCCGTCGGGGTCAACCACGGCAATGGCCATAGGAACGCCGATTTCCTGCGCCTTGACCGCGGCGGCGGCGGCGGCCTGCTGGGCCGCTTCCAAAGTGATGCTCTTCCGGTCGAATGAGGCTGCCATTACCGTCCTCCTCGAACAATGAGTATTGCCGGGTTACTATACCGCAACTGGCCGGGGGCGGCTAGGGCGGGCGATGGCCGTGGGCTATCGCATTTGGAAGGGAATGCCGCGGGGAGTTCCGGTGGACTCAACAGGCCCGGAGCATGGGAGTCCAACAGCACTGAACTGATGGAATAAACGCCCTCACCCTCACCCTCTCCCAGAGGGAGAGGGAACTATTGAATGAAATACCCGGGGCAGTCACGCCAATCTCAACAACTCATCGTTTCAAAAATTTCGGACTACTGGGACGAGCCGCCGCAAAGCCCGGATTTGCCCCACGGAAAGGCGGATAGGCTGGAAAACACGACAAAAGGCGACATTTTATGACATTTGAGCGTGGATGCGCAGGTGGTTTTGTCGCCTTTTGTCATGTCAATGTCCGGGTTTGTCGTGCAAATGTCGTGGTTTTGTCGCCTTTTGTCGCGGGGTGGATGCCTCCTGCCTTCGCAGCGGCAGGCTCTCACCCCCGGCCCTCTCCGTCGGGGGAATGGGATGTTTACTGGCTGATATTGACGTTAACGCGGGGGCGCCGGCGGTGTCAACCGGGGAGTGTCAGTAGTCCGGGCCTTTTCATTCTCCCCTCTCCCCGCGGGAGAGGGGCCGGGGGTGAGGGCGAACCCCACGCGCACCGGCAACGGTTGCTCTTGGACGGAACGCCCTCACCCTAACCCTCTCCCAGAGGGAGAGGGAACTATTGAATGAAAGACACTGGGGAGTCACGCCAATCTCAGCTACTCGTCGTTTCAAAAATTTCGGACTACTAGACGACCTGTGCGCCGAGGATCTTCTCGATGTGGCCCAGCGCCCATTGGTGGGCGTCGGGGTCAAAGCTGGCCACACAGTCGGCGGGAATCTCGACGGCGTAGTCCCGGTTGCGGGCGTCGCTGGTGGTGTGCATGACGCAGATGTCGGTGCAGACGCCGCAGATGATAACCTTGTCCGGCCTCTCTGCCGCCAGCCGCAGCTCCAGGCCGGTGTTGAAGAACCCGCTGTAACGGTTCTTGGGAATGACGTTGGTTTCGGTGACGTACTCGGACAACTCCGGTATGACCTCGGGTTCCTCGGTGCCGATGACGCAGTGGACGGGAAACATCTTGAACTCCAGGTCATCGGGGAGGTGGTGGTCGGAGACGAAGATGATCTCCGAGCCGGACGCCCGCTCCCGCTCCAAAAGCGCCTGCACATTAGGAATAATCGCCCGGGACTCTTCGCCGCAATACAGGTTATGGCCGGGTTCCAGGAATCCGCGCACCATGTCAACCACCAGCACTACGTTCGCCATGCGCCGTCCCCTCCTCTGCAATTCCGTTACAATTCCGCATTGTTTCGGTTCAGCGATTCCTTTGTTCGTTTTTCAGCGCTTCCTCGAAGGATACCCCGTCTACCAGCAAGCCGGTGATGACCGCGTTCCCATCCGGGTCAACCTGAGCCACGACCTTGACGTCTCCGGCCCGTTCGACGATATGCCCGGCGCCTTCCGGGACGAAGTAAGTGCCGATGCCGAAGTCCAAGCGGCCGGTGTCATCCGCGCGACCAGTTATGAAAAGTTCGCCCGGGCGAGGACGAGTGCGGTGGTAGCCGGTGGCCTGCCAAACGTCACCCTGCCGCTCCAGGGTGACGTATCTTCTGGCCCCCCTCTGAAGGCCCTCGGTCAAAGCCGGCCTGGCGTTCGGGACCCGGCCGCGGATGCCGATCTCGTAGGTGAGGATGGCGTAGTCGCCCTGCATCAAGGAGCGGGGGTCTACGGGACCCGTTTGCAGGATAACCTCGGCCCCGGTATTCTGGGCGGCTTCCCGGAAACCGGCCATACCCACCAGCAGCGCCAGTTGAGCGGCGACAATCAGCCAGTAAGCGATGAATCTAGGGTTCATGGGACACCTCGCCGGACGGGTCCGGGTTTCCGGTCCCTCCCTGCTCACGCATCCGGTCAACCACCCGCCGCCGGCCCCGTTCCACCAGGAACCCGCCTATAATGAGGATTAAGCCGGCCACTATAAAGACCACCGAACGGTCCAGCAGGCCGAATCCGAACTCGAAGTACCTGGTAAACACGCCGATGCAGAAGAAGATAATGCCCAGGTTAATCAAAAATTCCCGGGAGCGGACGTAACCCAGGAAAACCAACCCGACCACGCCCGCCAGCAACACCAGGTTGAACAGGAACGCCGTCCCGGTCTCCCCCAAGAACACCACCACGCCGGCCAGCGCCAGCAGCGACAGGGAGGCCAAGCCCTCGTTTAGAAGAATCCCCCAAGTCCGGCCCTTCCGGGAAGCGTCCAATAAGGTCAGTACCCAGGCCAGGACGGCGACCGCCACCGCAACCCCGACAATGGCCCAGAATTCAGCGGTTACAGGAAGCACGTACCCATTGCCCCCGCTCCAGCGAAACTCCGACCACACCCGTTGGAACCCCAGCAAATAGACCGCGCCGAACACGGTCAAGAGGCCAACGATTTCATAGACCCTGGCAAAGCTCCGGGTCGTTGGGAACACCCCCTGCAGCTTGGCCAACGCCACCAACGTCAGCCCCAACACGAGGTACAGCGGGAAGGCCAGGAAAGGTATATGCTCTGTGTCCAGCAGCCATTCCTGCCCTCGAAACCCTACGGCCGCCAATCCCAGGACCAACGCCAACACCATGAGCGGTTCCACCCCGACCACATAGGCCAGCGGCAAGACCCCCAGGAACCAGTAGAGGACCAGGTTGGGGCTGTCAACGGGAACCTGATATACCTGGGCAATCAGGTGTATCGAGGCCCCGTAGAAAATCGCGCCCAGCAGGATGATGGCGGCGCCGACCCGAGGGTATCCACGCAGGTAACGCAGCCAGAACCCCACCGCGTAGACCGCGGGGACTCCCACCAGCATCATTCCCAGCTTGGCCGGCGCGGGTATCCCCTGCCAGTTGGCGGCGAAGAAAAGAATTACGCCCAGGCCCAGCAGAACCGCGCCCAGGATGACCAGCACCGTCACCAAGCGGCTGCGGGACTGCTGCGCCGCGTCGTGGAACTCGTACCCGTCGAGGATTGTCCGGCCCTGCTCGGGCGTGATGACGCCGGCTTCTTCCCAATGCCGCACTTCGGCGGGCAGATGGGTCAGAAACCTGGAGTCGGCTTCACGAGCCGGAAGCGGCGCATCATCCACTATTCCGTCTCCGGGTTGACCGTTTCCTGGTATGCGGGCTTCACAGCCGGGGGACTCATGGCTGGCCCACAGCCGGGGCAGCTTCGGAGTAGCGGGCGTCGGCGGACAACATTTGGGACAACCCGACGGTCTCGAAGGCATCGGCCAGCGTGACCATGCCGGGCATCATCTGCTCGGTGGTGCCGTTACACTTCAGGCGCTGCATCAACCCCGCGACGGCGTGGCAGGCAGCCAGCAGCGCGCTGGCCGGGAAAATCACCATCTTGAACCCCAGGCGTTCCAGTTCCGGGGCAGGAATCAGGGGCGATTTGCCGCTCTCGACGAAGTTGTAAAGCAGGGGGACATCGAAGGCGGCGGTCACCCGCTGGGCTTCTTCCGGCGACCGCAGGGCCTCGACGAACAGGGCGTCGGCCCCGGCCCGGACGTACTGCTCGCAACGGCGCATGGTGTCGTCCCAGCCGGTGACGGCGAGAGCGTCGGTCCGCACGATGATGAAGAAGTCCGGGTCGGTGCGGGCGTCCACGGCGGCCCGAATTTTGCCGCACATCTCCTCTGGGGCGATGACCCGCTTGTTGTCCAGGTGGCCGCAGCGCTTGGGGAAGTCCTGGTCCTCGATGTGGACTGCCGCCACGCCGGCCCGCTGGTACTGGCGTATCGTCCGCTGGATGTTCAGCATTCCGCCGTAGCCGGTGTCGGCGTCGGCGATTACCGGGACGTCCACCACTTCCACCATAGCGGCGGCGTGGGCGGTCATTTCGGTCATGGTGGCCAGGGCCAGGTCGGGGTATCCCAGCCGGGCGACGGACATACCGGCGCCGGTCATGTAGACCGCGGGAAACCCGGCCTGCTCGATAATCTTCGCGGTCAGGCAGTCATACGCTCCCGGAGCGACGATGATTCCCGGTTTCCTAAGCAGTTCTCGAAAAGCGGCGGTGGCGCTCATTCGGTCCACCTCTGAAATTCCCACTGTAACAGCAGGGGATAGGTACTGACGGGAGCGTGGGTCAATGTGCAGGGTCTTTTGATTGTCCAAGAAAATTGTCCAAGAAAACCGTTGGGTAAACGGGACACGTTGGGGGATTCATCCCCCAAACCCCCTGAGTTCTGGGGTTTGCTGTGCTTGGCAGACATACCGGGTTATTCACCGTGAACGGATTATCCAACGGCTACCGAGAATTAACAGACCCTGGGTCAACGCGGCCGGCAGCGCCGGGAACTAGGCGATGAGTCCTCCGTCAACGGTGATGGCCTGCCCGGTGATGTACCCGGACCGGGGGCTGGCCAGGAAGGCCACCACTTCGGCGACTTCCTTCCCGCTGCCAAAGCGTCCCATAGGGATACGTCCCATTATCTGCTTGCGGGCATCTTCGGTAAGCTGGTCAACCATCCCGCCGGTGTCGATAAACCCGGGCGCCACGGCGTTGACCGTGACATTGCGGGATGCGACCTCGCGGGCCACCGCCTTGGTGAAGCCAATCAGCCCGGCTTTGGCGGCGGCGTAGTTGGCCTGACCGGGGTTGCCCCCGATGCCCACCACGGACGAGATGCTGATGACCCTCCCTGCCCGGCGCTTGATAAGCTGGGGCATGACGTTCTTGGTACACAGGAAGGCGCTGCGCAGGTCAATGTCCAGCACCTGGTCCCAGTCTTCCAGGGTCATGCGCAGCAGCAGGCGGTCGCGGGTGATGCCCGCGTTGTTGACCAGGATGTCGATGCGGTCCCAACGCTCCGTGGCCTGCTTCACCACCGATTCGGAGGACTCTTCCTGGGAAACGTCGCCGGCGATGGCGATGGCTTCCCCCCCGGCGGCGGCGATGGCCTCCACCACACCGTTGGCCGCGTCCCGGTTGGTGTGGTAGTTGACGCCGATTTTGGCGCCGCTCCCGGCCAAACGCAGGGCAATGGCCGCGCCGATTCCCCGGGACGCCCCGGTTACCAGCGCTACCTGTCCTGCCAGTTCCCCGGCAGCCATCCGCTCAGTCAGGGTGGGCCGCCAAGTTGGAGCTCCGATTAGTCAGGCCGGCCAGTTCATGCCGCATTTCACCCACCAGGTCCACGGACACGCAGCGCACCCCGTTGCGTATGGCCCCGGCAATGCCGTCGGCACGAGACGAGCCGTGGCCCAGGATGACCGTGCCGTTCACGCCGAGCAGCGGGCCGCCCATTTTCCTCGGCAGGTTCATGGAAGTCCACAGGTCGTCGATCAGGGAACCGGCGCCGTCTGCGGACAGGACCGGGGCGAGCCGTTCCTGCAAGTACTCGACCAAGGCGCTGCCCAGGCCCTCGGTGAACTTCATCAGGATGTTGCCGACGAACCCGTCGCAGACTATCACGTCGGCCTTGTCCCTGAAGAAGTCCATTCCTTCCACGTTGCCGACAAAGTTCAGGCGGCTCTGCTGAAACAGGTGGTAGCTCTCCTGTACCTGCCGGTTGCCCTTGGCCTCCTCGGCGCCAACGCTCAGCAGCCCGATGCGGGGGTTGTCGATGCCCAGGAATCGGTGAGCAAACACCGACCCCAGCGCGCCGAAGCTGAGCAGCAGCGACGGGCGGCAGTCCACGCTGCTGCCCATGTCCACCATCATCGTGCGGGGGGCCAGCCCCAGGAAGGGGCCGCCGATGCAGGGCCGCTCCAGCCCTTCCATTAACCCCAGAACCATAACGGCGCAGGCCATTGACGCGCCGGTGGAACCCATGGACACCAGCACGTCGCCGCGGCCGCTTTTCAGCAGCTTGGTGGCCACCACAATGGATGCTTCCGGCTTGTGGCGCAGGGAATGTACCGGGTGCTCGTCGTCGCCGATTTTGCCCACCGACGGCACGACGGTTATCATCTTGCCTGCCGTGTTCAGGCCGGCCAACTCCGCTTCCACGGCGTCTCGGTCTCCCACCAGGATTAACTCAAGACCCGGGCCGTGCAGTTCCTCCGGGTTATCCAATGCCTCCAGGGCGCCCCGGACCGTTTCCCGGGGGCCGAAATCCCCGCCCATGGCGTCTACCACGACGCGAACGGGGGCTGATTGTCCGTTTCGCTGCATAATTGTCATCCTTGTTGCCATAGCGCCCGCCGCCGCAGGGTTGGGTGGTGGCTCACCGGCGGCGGGCCAGGCGGGGCCCGGTTCCAGTAATCAACCTTCCGGCGCATCCGAGCCGGGCGCACCCGTTGGGACGGGCGGCAGGTTAACCGTGGCAGTGCCGCTGATGATTTCGCTGCCGGTGCGGCGGTTTCGCACACCCACAGAGCACGTAACGCGGCGCTGCGATTCCTGCGGTTCTTCTCTGGTCAGCTTTCCCCAGGTTTCGACCTCGTCCCCGACGTAGGCCGCCCCCTTGAACCGAACCTTCAGGGACCCGCTTTCCAGCCAAGGCCGGCCGAAGCGGGCGGCCATCATCTCGGCTACGAACGCCAGGGTCAGCATTCCGTGGGCGATGATTCCGCCGAACCGGGTTGCGGCGGCAAATTCCGGGTCCCAATGCAGGGGGTTGCGGTCCCCGGACGCCTCGGAATACCGGTCCAATTGTTCCTGCGTGACAGTCTTGACCAGCGCGGGCAGGTCGGCCGTCATGCCCGCCCGCCGCCGGATGATTCGCCGGGGTTTTCGGCGGAAAGCAGCACCGTGGTCTTCCCAGTCTGGACCGCGACGCCCCGGTTATTGGTCAGCGTGTAACCGGCGGTGGTAAACATCAACCCTCCCCGCTCCCGGTGCCGCTCCAACGTCGCCACACCCGTAATACGTGAGCCTATAGTAACCGGGTGCAAAGTTTCCATTTCCTGGAGGCTGTGGATTGCCCCGTTGGGCAGTTCCAGTTTTTCCAGCAGTGCGCTCAGGGTATAGGCGGTCAATGCCAACGGGGGCACCAAGCCGTGCTTCAGGTAATCGCCGTGGCAATCGGCCACGGCATCCACGTATTGCCGCACCCAGTCTTCGGTGACGTGCCATGCCCCAAGCTCAAATTCCTGCGGTGTCACTCGCCCTTCCCACGCGGCACGGTTGGTTTCGCCGGGCAAATGCCGACGACGATTTCCGGCGTTTGACGGCGATTATAAAGGTTGGCTTGCCCGGCCAGCAATAACGGGCAAATCCGCTTCTATCGAGTTTGACGGGTTCACCGACCGACGCGGCCCGGCAGGACCGGCGGGAAGCTACGGCAACCCGAAAGCCTGCACTGCCTGTTCCATGATGTGTTCGCCGATGGCCAGCGAAGACGTGGCTCCCGGAGACGGGGCGTTGAGAACGTGGATGGCGTTGCGGCCGGTCAGAATGCTGAAGTCGTCCAGCAGGGCGCCGCTTCGGGCCACGGCCTGCGCGCGTACGCCGGACCCGCCGGGCACCAGGTCTTCGGCGCGAATCTCCGGGATGAGCCGCTGCAGGTCCCGCACGAAGACCTTCTTGGAGTAGGAACGGTGCATCTCGGCCATTCCCGTCTTCCAGTGCTTCATCGACATCTTCCAGAACCCCGGGTAGGCAAGCGTTCCCAGGGCTTCGGACAGATTCATGTCGCGCTTGGTGTAGCCTTCCCGCGCCCAGGCCAGCACTGCGTTGGGGCCGGCTTCAACCTGCCCGTGAATGTTGCGGGTGTAGTGAACGCCCAGGAACGGGAACCGGGGGTCGGGAACCGGGTAGATTAACCCCTTTACCAGGCGCCGGCTTTCCGGCCGCAGGGTGAAATACTCGCCGCGGAAGGGCAAAATCCGCACGCCCGTGTTCTCGCCGGCCATTTCCGCCACCAAATCCGCCTGCAACCCGGCGCAGTTGATTATGTGCCTGGCGTTCAGGTTTCCGGCGCCGGTCTCAATGGCAACTTGGCCGGAAGACTGGCGGATTGCCCGCACCGGGGCACTGGTGAAGACATCGCCCCCGGCCTCCTGGAAACGGTGGGCATAGGCCCTGGCAACCTTGACGTAATCGACGATGCCCGTCCTGGGCGCCCACAATGCCTTGACGCCCCGGGTGTGGGGTTCAATCTCACGGAGACGCTCCGGCCCGACGATTTCCAGTCCTTCAACGCCGTTGGCGACGCCCCGGTCGTAGAGGTCCTGCAACCGGCCCAACTCCGACTCGCCGGTGGCGACGATGGCCTTGCCGCATCGCTCGTACTCAATCTCGTTTTCGTCGCAGAATTGGACCAGCTTTTGGACTCCCGCAACGCAAAACCGGGACTTCCAGGACCCCGGCCGGTAATAGATGCCGGAGTGGATAACCCCGCTGTTGTGGCCCGTTTGATGGGTGGCCAACTCCGGTTCCTTTTCCACCACCGCAACCCGGCCCGACGGGAGCCTTTGCGCCAACTGCATGGCGGTGGACAGCCCAAGGATGCCGCCGCCGATTATCGCTACGTCGTAATCTCGGGACTCCATTTCCACCTCCGGGCGTTGGGAGCCGTCCGCCGGCCGGTCTTTCACAGGCCCACGTGGTCCCACGGCATGACTAGGATTATAGTACCATACGGGGGACGGCCCGCCGCCCGGTATCAACTCCGTGGGACATCTGTGCGTCCTGGGCGCCTTAACGGACTCGCCGGCCGGCAGGTTTTCGTGGCAAAGACTGGCTAGACGCGGCAATTGTCCGGCGGTTTCAATCCCGGTGTGATTGCCCCGGAAAGCAACCGTTATTGGCGAACCTGTCGTGCAACCTGGGGCTGCACTTTCAGTTACAATAGAAACCGCTTTGGAAACCACTTCCGCCGGAAAGTTCCAAATTCGCCCAACTTGGGAGGGATAGATTACATCCGCCATGGAACCCGCAGACTTATGGAAATTGGCCCTCTTCGTGGTTTGCCTGGTCCTGTCAGCCTTCTTCTCCTCGTCTGAAACCGCCTTCATTGCCCTGCCTCGGCCGCGCCTGATGCAGTTGGTCAACGAAGGAAACTCCAAGGCCAAAATTGCCGCCCGGCTAATTCAACACCCAGAGCGGCTGCTGGCCACGGTGCTGCTGAGCAACAACCTGGTCAACACCGCCGCTGCGTCCCTCGGCACGGCGTTGGCCATCAGCCTGATCGACAACTCCACCATAGCGGTACTGGTATCCACCTTCGCCGTCACCTTCCTGCTCCTGGTGTTCAGCGAAACGCTTCCCAAGACCGTGGCATGGAAACGCTCGGAGCGCGTTTCCATGACCTTTGCCCGCCCGTTGTCCTTGGTCCAATGGCTGCTGTCCCCGGCCATCCACCTGCTGCAAGCGATAACGATGTTGTTCACGAGGCTTGCCGGAATCCACGGGGCCATCCCCCGGGACAGCGAGCAGGAAATTCGCACCCTGATTACCGTCGGCGCGCAGGCCGGCGAGGTAGAGGCGTCGGAAGCCGCCCTGCTGGAAAAGGTGTTCCGGTTCGGCGACCAACGGGTGACGGAAATCATGAGCCCCCGGCCCGACATAATCTGGGTGCCAGACGGTACCACCCTCAGCGAGTTCCTGGGTACCTACCGGCAGTACCGGCACACCCGGTTTCCGGTCTACACCGGCACCACGGAAAACGTGACGGGCATTATATCAATCAAAGACCTGCTGTCGGCCATGGGCGAGGGCCAACTCGGCCCCGACGACTCGGTTACGACCCTGTCGCGCCCCGCCATGTTTGTGCCCGAAACCAAGCCGGTGCGGGAGACCTTTGCGGAGATGCAGGAGGCAGGGCAGGGCCTGGTGCTGACCATAGACGAGTTCGGCGGCATCGCCGGCCTGGTAACGCTGGAACGGCTCCTCGAAGTTATTGTCGGCGACGTGACCGAGGAAGGCGACGCCGCCGAAACCTCGTATTCCCAGGTGCAGGAGAACGTCTACCGGCTGGACGCCGGCGTCCCCATTGCCGAAATCAACGATGAGTTGTACCTAAACCTGCCGGAGGGTCAGTACAACACCGTGGCGGGTTTCATTCTGGAGAAGCTGGGCCGGGTGCCCGACGTTGGGGACTGGGTTAAGCACGAAGGACTGACCCTGACCGTTCAGGAAATGGAAGGTGTCAGAATCGCGCAGGTAGACGTGGAAAAGCGCGACGCGTAACTCCGGAGACCGCTTGAATCCGTTGGTTAAATCCGGCTGTCCGAATCCGGGCGGCGCGGAGCCAGGGCCTTGTAGTTTTCGTAAAACCCCTCTCCCAGAGGGTGAGGCCGTTCTCTCTCAATGGCTTGCTTATTGACCCGCCGGGGGCGCTGTGATTAACTGACCCCACTGTACCCGGCGCTGGGGCCGGCATCCATTTTTCGGGGGACGCTGTATGCAATTCGGTATGTTCATGGAATTCGGAATCCGGCAGGGTGGCAGCCAGGCCGAGGCTTTCCGGGAAGGGTTCGAGTTGGTAGACGCCGCGGAAGCGTGGGGACTGGACGGAGCCTGGCTGGCCGAGCTTCACTTCAACCCGACCCGTTCGGTGCTTTCGTCGCCGATAACCATTGCCAGCTCCATCGCCACCAGGACCAAGCGAATGCACATCGGCATGGCAGTATACGTCCTGCCCCTCAACAACCCGCTGCGCGTGGCCGAGGAAGTCGCCACGGTTGACCAAATCAGCGAGGGCCGTTTCGAGTTCGGCATCGGCCGCAGCGGGTTTGCCCGCGCTTACGATATGTATGGCATATCCTACAACGAGAGCCGCGAGCGGTTCCGGGAGACCTTCGAGGTGCTGCAAGAGGCGTGGAAGGGAGAGCCGTTCTCCTACCACGGAGACATCTACCAGTTTGAAGACGTGATGGTCACTCCGCAGCCCTACCAGCAGCCGCACCCGCCGGTCCGCATCGCCGCCACCACCGCCGAAACCTTCCCCTACATGGGACAGCAGGGGAATCCAATTTTTGTGGGGCTGCGGGGCATGGACATTCCCGAACTCAGCCGGTGCATCAAGCAGTACCGCCTGGCCTGGCAGGAAGCCGGCCACGCCGGACGGGGCGACGTATCTCTCCGCATCCCGGTGTACGCCGGAGAGACCACGGAAAAGGCCGTTGACGAGCCATTCGAGAGCATTCGCGGCTATTTCGGGCGCATGGGCAACCTGTACCGGGAATCGGCCGGGCAGGCCGGCATCGATGCCACCGAGTTGCGGGGCGACCGCGCCAATCGGCTGGCGGCGCTGTCCTACGGCGACATCCTGGAAACCAAGGTGGCCTTCGGCAGCGCCGAGGGTTTGGTGGACCGGTTCCACTACCTGGAAGAAGAGTTGGGCGTCAACAGCATCGTAGCCGAATTGAACGCCGGTGGGCTGATTCCGGTGGACAACGTGCAGCGCAGCCTGAAAATCCTCACTCACCAGGTAATGCCCGCCTTCAAATAGCCGTCCGCAGCGGCCTGAACGATTAAGTATTCGGTCGTTCAGGCCGCTGTGCCCACCCACCAGATTCCGTCTATCCAAGGGAGGTCCTTTCTTGAATATCGCAATTTTGGACGACTATCAGGCGGCAGCCGGGGATATGACCGATTGGTCCGAGCTTCCCGCCGGCTCGGACCTGCGCTTTTTTCACGACCACCTGGCCGACGAGGACGAGCTGGCCGAGCGGCTGCGGGACTACGACGTGGTTATGGGGATGCGGGAGCGCACCCCCTTCCCCCGGACCCTGCTGGAACGGCTGCCCAACCTGCGGCTGCTGATTACCTCGGGCCGGGGCAATGCGGTTTTCGACCTGTCCGCCGCCACCGAGTTGGGGATAACGGTCTGCGGGACCGACGGCGCCGGCGAGGGCCCCACCGAGATTACGTGGGGATTGATTATCGCCATGCTGCGGCAGATTCCCCTGGAAGACCGGCTGACCCGCGAAGGGCGCTGGGGCGTTCACATCGGCATCGGCCTCAAGGACAAGACGCTGGGCCTGCTGGGTCTGGGAAACATCGGCTCCAAGGTGGCCCGCGTCGCCAACGCCTTCGATATGAACGTCATCGCCTGGAGCCAGAACCTCACCGCGGAACGGGCCCGGGAATGTCAGGCTGCGCTGGTGGACAAGGAGACCTTGTTCCGGGACTCGGACATCGTATCCGTCCACGTCCGTCTCAGCGGGCGGACGCGGGGACTGGTCGGAGCCGCCGAGCTGGCGCTGATGAAACCCGATTCCTACCTGGTCAACATTTCCCGCGGGCCAATCGTTGACGAAGCGGCGCTGGTGGCCGCCCTCCGGGACAAGAAGATTGCCGGGGCGGGCCTGGACACCTTCGACGTGGAGCCGCTGCCCCCGGACCACCCGCTGCTGGGGCTGGACAACACCGTCCTGACGCCCCACGTCGGATACGTGACGCGGGAGGCGTACCTGGGACACTACCGGGGCGTCGTCGAAAACATCCGGGCCTTCGCCGCCGGGGAGCCGGTGCGGATGCTCAATCCGGACGTTCTGGATACGGCGCAACTGCGCGGCCCGCAAAGCTGACCCTGCCCGCAGAGCCGCGTATTCCATTCCAAGTTTTCGTTTTGGCAACAGGAGTTCACCATGAAAGCAGTCAGGATTCACGAGTTTGGCGACCTGGACGTACTCCGGTGGGAGGACGCGCCGGTTCCCACGCCCAGCCCCCACCAGGTCTTAATCAAGGTGGACTCCTCGGGGGTCAACTACGCCGACATCATGCGCCGGAAGGGTGGCTATCCCGGCCCCAACCTTCCGTCAACGCTGGGGTTGGAAGCCGCCGGCACCGTTGAGGAACTGGGCGCGGACGTGAGCGGCCTGACGGTGGGGCAGCAGGTCATGGCAATGGGGCCGCAGGGCAACGCCGAATATGTGACGGTCAACGCCAACCTGGTCTTCCCCTACCCGGAGACGACCGATCCGGTGCAGGCCGGGGGAATGCCCATCGTCTTCCTGACCGCCTACCACCTGCTGAAGAGCCGGGGCGGGATGCAGAGCGGCGACACGGTGCTGGTTCAGGCCGGGGCTTCCGGCGTCGGCACCGTGGCGACCCAACTGGCCAAGGCCTGGGGCGCGCGGGTGATAACCACCGCTTCCACCCCGGATAAGCTGGAGCTGAGCCGCACGCTGGGGGCCGACGTGACCATCAACTACACCGAGGATGACTTTGAAGAGAAGGTGCTGGAACTGACGGAGGGCAAGGGCGTCGAGCTGGTTTTGGAGTGCGTGGGCGGCCCGGTGCTGGAAAAGAGCGTCCGGTGCATGGCGTCCTACGGCCGGCTGATCAGCTACGGCAACGCTTCGGGGACGCCGGCCAACATTCCGTCGGGAGATTTCACCTCGGCCAACCGGACCATCATCGGGTTCAGCATGGGCCGGTCGCCGGTGGGTTCGCTGGACCACAAGGCGGCGATGGCCGAGCTTTTCCCCATGATTTCCGCCGGGCAGGCCAAGCTGGTGGTAGACCGGGTGCTGCCCATGTCGGAAGTGGGGCAGGCGCACCAGCATCTTTCCAACCGGGGAACCCGCGGGAAGGTGATTCTGGTCCCGTAGGGGCGCCGACCCGGAGTGTGCGTCGCATTTGAGGTTGTCTACTCGGCAACCCTCGTTTTGATGTTCTCCAGCCACCACCAGAGACGGCTCCAGACCAAGCGGCGCTCGGCCTCTGCCAGGGGGCGGTCAAGGTGCCGCCGGCAGGCCGTGACCGACTGACCGGCCAGAAATCCCCAGCAGCCAGGCTCGTCGCGCATCCAGCCGACGACCTTTTCCTGGTGTTCCCGGATTACCCCGGTCAGCAGCGGGTCCAGGGTTTCGACGGACAGCGCGTTGGGTTGGGACACGGCGGGCTAACCCCCGCCCACGGGACGGACGATTTCCAGGGTGTCCCCGTTGGACAGGGTGATGCCGGGGAAGCTCTCCTTCTTGATAACATCCCCGTTGTACCCCACCGCCACGAAGCGCAGGTTGACGTCGATGGTGGACAGGAACTGCTCCAGGTTCACGTCGTCTTCAGCCTCGCGGGGCTTGCCGTTAACATTCAGGTTAATCACGGTGGACGAAATCCTCCTTAGGACTGCCGCGGTGGGCGGCTTCAACAACCTGCTTGAGTTGCCGGGCGGCGGTACGGGTATCAGGAGCGGCGAGAATCGCCGAAATGACGGCCACCCCGGAGGCGCCGGCAGCCATGACCTGCCCGGCGTTGGCGGCGGTGATGCCCCCGATGCCGATAACCGGCAGGGAACACCGGGCCTTGATGCGGCTGATTAGCTCCGGCCCGGAGGGTTCCTCACCCGGATGGGACGCGCTGGCGAACATGGTCCCGGCCAGCAGCATATCGGCCCCGTCCTCCTCGGCCCGCAACGCCCCGTCTACCGAATGGACTGACCGGCCAACCACCACGCCGCTGCCCAGAATTTGCCGGGCCGCCGCCACGGGTAAAGCGGCTTCGCCCAACTGGACCCCCGCGGCGCCGCATATTTTAGCCACATCAACCCGTTCGTTGACCAGCAACGGGACGCTCCCCGCCATCGCGGTTTTCAGCGAAGCTGCCAATTCCAGCAACTCGCCGCCGGGCAGGTCTTTTTCCCGAAGTTGGACCAAGTTGACTCCCCCGGCAATTGCGTCAGTAATACGGTTGACCAGTTCTCCGGCGGCGACCATCCGGCGGCCGGTCACCAAGCAAAGGCAGGGTTCAGGCAGCCGGGGCAAGGGTTACCGTCCGGCCGGAGCCGGCTGGGGCACGTCGGTGGTGGGACTGCTGGCGGCGGCATGGCTCCGGGACGGGATCCTTCCTGCCAGGTACGCCTTCCGTCCGGCTGCCACGCCATCCTTGAACGCCTCGCCCATCAACCCCGGACGCTCGGCCTGGGCGATGGCGGTGTTGACCAGCACCGCCGAGGCACCCATTTCCAGGGCTTTGGATGCGTCGGAAGGCACGGCCAAGCCCGCATCCACGACCACCGGGATGTTGGCCTGCTCGATTATGATTCGGACTTCTTCAACGGTGTGGATTCCCTGACCGGAACCGATGGCCGAGCCCAGAGGCATGACGGTGGCGCAGCCCACTTCCTCAAGCCGCTTGGCCAGCACCGGGTCGGCGTGGATGTAGGGCAGGACGGCGAATCCCTCTTTGACCAGTTGCTCCGCCGCTTCCAGGGTTCCCTTGGGGTCGGGGAACAGGTACTTGGGGTCGGGGATGACCTCCAGCTTGACGAAATTGGTCTGGGCAACCTCGCGTCCCAGCCTGGCCACGAAAAGCGCCTCTTCCACCGTTTGGCAGCCGGCGGTGTTGGGGAGAATGCTGTAACGATTCAGGTCGATGTAGTCCAGGATGGTTTTCTCGTTGGGGTTGTCCAGGTCCAGCCTTCGGATGGCCACTGTGACCATCTGGGCACCGGAAGCCTCCAAGGCTTCAACTTGGTCTGCCATGGACCGGTATCTTCCGGTGCCCACAATCAGCCGGGAAGTAAAATGTTTGCCCGCGATGACCAAATCATCCGACATAACGATGTCTCCTTATTTCGGGTTCGGTGCAAAAAACCGCCAGGGAATGTTCCTGGCGGCTGCAAGTAATGACTTCTCGTATCCCTGCGCCGGCATTACCCGGATCAGGTACAGGCGGTCGGCGGCGGTCAATGGCCACCCTCTCAGCCTGGCTTACCCAAGCTCCCGTCAGAACCAATTTCATGGCAACAGTATTCGGGGAAGCTTAGCACCGCGTCCAGGGGAAGTCAACGTGACTCGCGGCCCGACAAGCGCAGGTTGGGCCGGTCAACCGGGCAGCAACTTCCGGGTCTTAGGGGGAACGCCCTCACCCCCGGCCCCTCTCCCGCGGGGAGAGGGGAGAATCGAAAGACACTAAGGTCAATCAGGAAACCCTTGGTCTGAACAGTTACAGCGGCCCGGCAAGCGCAGGTTGGGCCGATCAACAGGGCAGTCCTTTGGGGTTTCAGGATGAACGGTTTAACCGGCGTCCTTCCTGCGGAAGGTTCCCAGGATGGACTCGACGGCCCGGCGGATGGCCGGGTTTCGGATTCTGCCGACGGTCTCTTCGTTTTCCAGGGCAGACCTGGCGGCGTTGACGATTTCGGGGATATGACCCCGTGCGGCGGCGGCAAAGTCGGCGACGGCTCCGGCCGGCCCCAGCAGTTGGGACGCGGAGGCCGTGTTCTTCATGGTTTGGGCCATGTCCGCAGAGGCAGCATTGGCGTTGGCGGCGGCCTGAGACAGATTCTCTGCAATTTCGTCGGAGCGGTCAGCGAAGCTTTGCGAGATTACGGCGGTGTTGGCCGCGGTTTCGGCGGTGGACTCGGTGGTGCGCTCCAGGTTGAAGGCGATGCGGCGCAGGCGGGGAAACAGCGCCGCCAGCGCAACCGTGACCGCAACGCACAGGGCGGCGGCGGAGACTGCCAGGACGATTACGGCAATGCGCTGGACCAGTTCAACCGTTTCCAAAAGACGCCAACCTTCTCCGTGCCGTTGGGACACGGCAATCCCACTGGGCCGGGGATGCGTTAAAGTTCGTACTCCTTCAGGTCGGGGGACACAATCAGCCGGGCCTGGGTCAACTGCTGGACTTCCTCAACCTCCCAGCCCGGTGCCAACTCCTTCAAGACCAGCCCTTCCGGCGTGGGCTGCATCACGGCGATGTCGGTGACAATCAGGGACACGCAGCCCTTGCCGGTAATGGGGTAGGTGCATTCCTCGACAATCTTTGGCTGGTCCCGGCGGCCGGTGTGCTCCATTGCGACGATGACGGTCCTGGCGCCGGCGGCCAAGTCCATGGCGCCGCCGATGTTGCCGACGCCGCGCTCCGGCAGCATCCAGTTGGCCAGGTCGCCGGTGGCCGAAACCTGATGGGCGCCCAGGACGGTCACGTCGACGTGGCCGCCGCGAATCATGGCGAACCCGTCCACCGAGCTGAAGTAGGCCATGCCGGGCACTTCCTGCAAAAACTGGCCGCCGGCGTTAATCAGGTCGATGTCCTGCTCGTCCTCGTCGGCCAGGGGGCCGCAGTTAAGGACACCGCTCTCGCTGTGGTAAAAGACCACGCTGTCGTCGGAAACGAAGGTGGAAACCAGGGTGGGAATGCCGATTCCCAAGTTGACGTAGCCACCGTCGGGCAGCTCTTTGGCCACCCGCATGGCAACGATTTCCCGGTCCAGCCGCTCTTTGTCTTCAAACACGGCGCCCCTCCCGATGCTCTGGAATGAAAGTTGGTAACACAGTTGGTTAAACCGCGCCTACTCGTAGGGGGAAAAGTCGGCCGGACGGACAACGATGCGGTCCACGTAGGCCCCGAGGGTTACGATTTGTTCCGGCGTCAACCGGCCCGGCTCGACCACTTCATCGACTTCAACAATGGTCACCGCCGCAGCCGGGGCCATCACCGAGTTGAAGTTTCGCGAAGTACCCTTGTAGACCACGTTGCCGAGAGTGTCGGCCTGATGGCCGCGGATGATGCAGAAGTCGGCCCGCAATGCCTGTTCCAGGACATATTCTTTGCCGTCGATAACCCGCGTCTCCTTCCCCTCGGCGATGAGGGTTCCGACGCCGGTGGGGGTGTAGAAGGCCGACACGCCCGCTCCCCCGGCGCGCAGGCGTTCGGCCAGGGTCCCCTGCGGCACCAATTCCAGCTCCACATCTCCCCGGCGGTAAGCCAACTCGAAGGCGGTGGGCCGGGACGCCGACGGAGAGACCGGGTAGGAAGCAACGGCCTTCCGTACCTGCCCGTTGTCAATCAGGATGGTGTGGTCGATGGCCTGCTTGCCGGGCGGGGTGCCAAAGTTGACCACCCGCGCGATTCCGGCGGTGTTGCTGATGATGGTCAGCCCTCTGGCGCCGTGGTCCCGCAGCGAGGTCAGCAGGTAATGGGGAGTGCCGCCGGGTCCGGCGAACCCGTCAATCATCACCACCGCGCCGTCGGGAATGTCGCTCACCGACGCCAAGCCGCTGTCGAACAACTTGCCGGGCGCGCCGGACGGGGAAGCGCCGGGCTGCATTTCCCGTAGGTCGGGGGCAATCGTCAAGGGGGCGCCGGTGACCGCCGCAACATCGTCCGCCGACCGGCCGGGGGCCAATTCGGCCAGGATCAACCCGGTTTCGGACACGCGAATGACCGCGAGGCCGGTGATAATCCGGTCCACGCACCCGACGCCGTCCGGCGGGGCCGAGAGTTGGCCCACGATGCGCGGGGAACCGTCGGGATGGACGTGGGGCATGAGCGCAATGACCCGTTTGGCGCCAGATGCGGCATCCACGGCCCAACCGGGGGGATGCAGCCCGGCGCCGGCGGCCGTGGTCCAGTGGGTGAAGCTGCCCCGCGCATCCACCTGAAACGGCTCCAAGATAGCTGCATCAACGTGGCCGCCCCGCAGCATGGCGCCGACGTCCACCGTGGCGACGACGGAACCGCCGCCGTAAAGGGCAACCGGCTGCCCGGCGGAGTCCACCCAGCCGGATGCGCCGCCGGAGGTTGAGGGGGCCAATTCTCCCAGCAGGCCGGTTTCGGTGAGGAACTGCACCCCGGAGCCGGTGGCGGCATGGGCGGGTACTTCGGAGGGCAGGCCGGAGCCTACCAGCGCAACGTCGCCCGGTCTCAGTTCCCCGAGGACTCGCTGCACGGCCCGGCGGACTGCTTGGTTGCCGGGTTCAGGCATATCGTTTCATACCAATCATTCCGTACCAATCGTTTCGTACCAGGGGCGGTGGATTCCGGGCTAGGCATCCGGGGACTTGACCACCCGGTTGACGAAGATTCCGCTGGAGATGACGACTTCCGGGTCGATGCCGCCCGGTTCGCAAACCATATCAACTTCGGCGATGGTGATGGTGGCGGCCATGGCCATGGCGGGACCCAGGTTCCGGCCGGCGCCCCGGTAGACCACGTTGCCGAGGGTGTCGGCGGCGGCGGCCCGGACCAGCGCAAAGTCGGCCTTCAACGCAGGCTCGAATCCGGCCTCGCGCCCATCGGGGAACACGCGGGTTTCCCGGCCTTGGGCAAACCGGGCGCCGGCCCCGGTAGGCAGGAACACGCCGCCAAGCCCGGCGCCGCCGGCGCGCAGCCGCTCGGCCAGTGTGCCTTGTGGGACGATTTCGATTTCCAGCGTCCCATCCCGCCAGCGTTGTTCGGTAACGCTGCTGCCGCCGGTGAGGAAGGGCAGAGCCGACACCAGCTTGACGACTTGGCCGTTGGACACCAGGGCGTCGATGCCGCTTGGCCCAAGTTGTTGGGATTCGGAAGAAGGCGCGCCCAAGGGTGAGTAAACGCAGGTCAGGCCCCGCGCGGAGGTCTGGGAAAGAGCTGCAACCAGCCCCGACGGGATGCCGCAACCGGCGGCCCCGCTGACCAGCACGGTGGCGCCGTCGAAAACGTCGGCTACTACGGCGGCGCAGGATGCGAATACTTTTTCCCGTGGCAAGGCAGACCTCCTATCCGTCCGCTCCGTCCGCCGCAAATTCTACCAGTAAACCTCGAGCAGGTGAAGAGAGTGCGGCGGGGCGGGCAGGGTCTTTTTTAATTGTCCAAGAAAACCCTGGTTTGACGGGGGCCGTTGGGGGATGAATCCCCCAAACCCCCTGAATGGAGGGATTGATATGCTTGGCAGGACTTGCCGGATGATTCACCGTGAACGGATTATCCAGCGGCTGTGGTTCGGTGGCACCAAAAAGGCGGCCGCCCTGAAATTTCAGGGCGGCCGCTTTGGGTCCCTTTTTAGGTCTCGAACCAGCCGATTGGGTCGCCTAGTAGTCCATCGGCGGCATGGCCGGGGCGGCCGGCGTGGGATCGGGAATCTCGGTAATCATGGACTCGGTGGTAAGCACCATGGCGGCCACGCTGGCAGCGTTCTGCAGGGCGTAGCGGGTGACCTTCACCGGGTCAACGATGCCCCGCTCCAGCATGGGACCGAACTCGCCGACCTCGGCGTCATAGCCGTAGTCGTCGGCCTGCTGCTTCACGTCGTTCAGCACCACCGCGCCCTCGGCGTCGGCGTTCTCGACGATGAGCTTGAGGGGCTGTTCCAGGGAGCGGCGGATGATGGCCGCGCCCACGGCTTCGTCACCGGCCAGGGCGCCCAGGCCGTCCAGGGCGCGGGAGGCGCGGACCAGCGCGACGCCGCCGCCGGGGACGATACCTTCTTCCACCGCGGAGCGGGTGGCGGAAAGGGCGTCCTCGACCCGGGCCTTGCGCTCCTTGAGCTCGATTTCGGTTGCGGCGCCAACCTTGATGACCGCAACGCCGCCGGACAGCTTGGCCATGCGTTCCTGCAGCTTTTCCCGGTCGAACTCGGAGGTGGTCTCTTCGATTTGGGTCTTAATCTGGTTGATGCGGGCCTGAATTCCTTCTTCGGAACCGCGGCCCTCAACGATGGTGGTCTCGTCCTTGGTGGAACTGACCCGGCGGGCGACGCCGAAGTCTTCGACGGTGGCCGAGTCCAGCTTGCGGCCGGTCTCCTCGCTGATGACGGTGCCGCCGGTGAGGATGGCAATGTCTTCCAGCATGGCCTTGCGGCGGTCGCCGAAGCCCGGGGCCTTGATGGCCAGAACGTTCAGGGTGCCGCGCAGTTTGTTGACCACCAGGGTGGCCAGGGCTTCGCCGTCAACGTCCTCGGCAACGACGATGACGTTCTTCTTGCCGACCTGAAGCAGCTTCTCCAGGGCAGGGAGGAAGTCGGCGACGGCGGAGACCTTCTTGTCGGTGATAACCAGGGTCGCGTCCTCAATCACCGCTTCCATGCGGTCGGAGTTGGTGATGAAGTAGGGTGAGATGTAGCCGCGGTCGATTTGCATTCCTTCGACGTACTCAATCTCGTCGGACAGGCCCTTGGACTCCTCAACGGTGATGACGCCGTCCTTGCCCACTTTTTCCATGGCTTCGGCGATGGTCTCGCCGATGGCGTCTTCGTGGGCGGAAAGGCTGGCAACCTGGCCGATGGTCTCGCGGGTCTCCACGGTCTGGGCCATGCCCTGGAGTTCGCGCACCACGGCGTCAACGGCCTTTTCGATGCCGCGCTTGATGGCCATGGGGTTGCTGCCGGCGGTAACGTTCTTGAAGCCATCGTTGATGATGGCCTGGGCCAGCACGATGGACGTGGTGGTGCCGTCGCCGGCGGCGTCGTTGGTCTTGGTGGCTGCTTCTTTCAGCAGTTGGGCTCCCATGTTCTCAAAGGCGTCGGGGAGCTCGATTTCCTTGGCGATGGTCACGCCGTCGCTGCAAACCAGGGGGGGGCCGAATTTCTTGTCGAGGACCACGTTGCGGCCCTTGGGTCCCAGGGTAATTTTAACCGCGTCGGCCAGAGTGTCGATGCCGGCACGAAGGGTCCGACGCGCCTCTTCCGAGTATGCCAGTTTCTTGGCGGGCATTCCCTATCCTCCTAATTGTTCAGATGCTTGGGTTTGGTTACGAAAGTTTGGCCAGGACGTCGCTTTCCCGCAGGATGAGGTAGTCGTCGTCGCCGTCCTTGTATTCGGTGCCGGCGTACTTGGAATAAATGACCTTGTCGCCCACGGACAGTTCCATGGCGATGCGGGTGCCGTCGTCGGTCATCCGTCCGGGGCCGGCGGCGACAATTTCGCCTTCCTGCGGCTTCTCTTTGGCCGTGTCGGGCAGGTAAATGCCGCCCTTGGTCGTCTGTTCTTGCTCAATGGGCTTGATAACAATTCGTTCGCCCAGTGGTTGAATGTTTACCTTGGTTACCACCTGTTTCCTCCTTTCCTTGCTGCCGTATGTGCGTATTTTGTGCAACGTCCGCTTGTCAACATGGACATCGATACGACAATTCATCGTAATCAAGGCGTCTGCTATTGTCAAGAAGGGGTTTGCAACGTACCATTTATCCAGGTTCGGGCCAAACGCGGCGCCGGGCTTGGGTCTCCCATCCATAGACTACACATCCAAAGACTACACAGGACGAAAAACATCGCCCTCCGATTCACGCATCAAGACCGCCGGGTTGGTTGCCAGACCCGCTCCGGCATCGCCACCATCACGCTAAACCGGCCGGACCAGGGCAACCGCATTGACCCCGGTATGGCCGAGGACTTTCGCGGCGCCTGCCGCCTGGCCCGGGATGATGACACCGTGCGGGTGGTGGTCGTCACCGGCGCCGGTGCGGTGTTTTCGGTGGGACGGGAGCCGCTTCCCGACGAGTTGACCGTTCACCCTGAGCAGGCCGGGCCGGCTGAACGCAGCGAGTGGCTGCGCCAATTGCAGGTCGCTTCGGAGTTGGCCGCCCTGCCGATGCCGGTGATTGCTGCGATTAACGGCGACGCTGCGGACCACGGGTTGGAGTTGGCGCTGGCCGCCGACTTGCGGGTGTGCTCGTCGGAAGCCGGGTTGGGATTCACCGACCTGGCCCATCCGGGACGGTTCCCGTCCGACGGCGGTACGCAGCGGCTGCCCCGGCTGGTTGGCGCGGCGTGGGCGCTGGATATGTTGTTGACCGGGCGGGTTGTCACCGCCGCGGAAGCCCTGGAAATCGGCCTGGTCAACCGGGTCGTTCCGCCGGAGCAGGTGGCGCAGGCCGCCGCCGATTTGGCGGAACGGATCGCATCCGCCGCCCCGATAGCGGCCAGCTACGCCAGGGAAGCCGTCGGCGGCGGGTTGGACCTGGCATTGAGTCAAGGGCTGCGGCTGGAGGCGGACCTGAACGTGCTGCTGCAAACGACGGAGGACCGGGCGGAGGGGTTGAAGTCGTTCCTGGAGAAACGGCCGCCAACGTTTTTGGGGCGGTGACGCCGGGGGGCTGTGGGGAGCGGGGGACGGGGCTTGGGGGATGAATCCCCCAAACCCCGTATAATGGATTGGAATCTCGGACGGGTCTTTGACGGCCCCGGGGCAACGGTTCAGATGAAACTTAAACTTGACCTGCATACCCACGTTTGGGAAGCGTTCAACTTCCAGCCGCCGTCGCTGGAGATTGCCGAGAAGGTGATTGCCCAGATTAAAGCCAGCGGAATTGACGGCATCGCCATTACCGACCACCATAACAAGGACTGGGCCTTTGAGTTCCGCGACCTGGTCGAGAAGCACTTTCCGGGAGAGGTGGTCATCATCCCCGGGTGGGAAATCGAGGTCCGGCCGGTACACAGTCCCTTCGACGAATACCAGGTTGCGGAGTTGTTTTTGCCCCAGGGGGGCCTGTTCCGCACCTACTGCCACCCCGGCTACTACACGCCCAACATCATCATTGAAGAAGACGTCCACGGCATCGAAATCGACAACTACATCCACAATTGGCACATTCGCAAGCCCCAGGTGCGGCAGGTGGCCGCCGATTATGACTTAATGACCTTCGAGGTCAGCGACGCTCACAACCTGGAAAACATCGGTCTGCGCCACACCGAGGTTGAACTGGAGGAGCTGTACCGGCGGGCGATGCCGTTGGACTGATGTCTGGAAGGTCTTTTAATTCCTGGACCAACCGCCGGGTTGACGGGGACCGTTGGGGGATTCATCCCCCAAACCCCCTGAATTTATGGGATTGTCGGGACTATAACGGTTGGAATCATAGTACGAACGGACCAACATGAACGGGTTCGCGACGCTGAAATACTCCAAGCACGGAAGGGTGGCCCGAATCTCCCTCAACCGGCCCGAGGTTCTCAACGCCTTCAACGTGCAGATGCGGGACGACGTTTGGGAGGCTCTGGCCGCGGTGGAAGACGACCCTGACGTGGGCGCACTGCTGGTCACCGGGGAGGGCCGGGCCTTCTGCGCCGGCGCCGACTTGACCGAGTTCGGCTCCGCCCCGTCGCCGGCCATCGCCCGCGGCGTCCGCTGGGAACGCGACGTTTGGGGGCGGTGGCAGGAATTAAGCAAGCCCGTGGTGGCGGCGGTGCATGGCTACTGCATCGGCTCCGGGCTGGAGATGGTCCTGCTGAGCGACCTACGCCTCGCCGCGGCAGACACAGTATTCGCCATGCCGGAAGTGCGGCTGGGCATGATTCCGGCGGCGGGCGGTACGCAAACCCTGGCCCGGTCTTGCCGGGGCAGTCAAGCTCTGGACCTGCTGCTGACCGGACGCCGGTTTGATGCCGCCGAGGCCCTGCGGCTCCGATTGGTGACCCGGGTGGTTCCGGAAGACGAACTGTTCTCTCAAGCGATGGCGGTGGCCGAATCGCTGGCGGCAGCCGGAAGAGAGCGCGTGGCGGCGCTGCGGGCCGCCGTCAAACAGGGCGCCGATCTTTCCTTGGGGGACGGGATGCGCCTGGAAACCAGACTGGCCGCGCTGAGCCTGGGCTGAAGTCCCAACAATATACGTTGATACGTCTGACGACACACTTTCGAGGAACGTGGGTAACGCTTGATGAACACTGCCGAGTTTCTGATGATTGCCAGCGCCATCGTGCCGGACCGTGCCGCGGTGGTATTCGATGGGCGGGAGTTCAGCTTCGCCGAGTTGCAGGAACGGGTGAACCGTCTCGCTGGCGCGCTGTCCCAACAGGGCGTCGGCACCGGCGACCGGGTGGCCATCATGCAGGTGAACTGCAACCAGAGCATCGAGATTTACTTCGCCGCCGCCCAGTTGGACGCCATCTACGTCCCCATAAACTTCCGGGCCAAGGCCGAAGAGCTGGAGCAGATGTTGGCCATCGCCGAACCCAAGGCGCTGTTCTGCGGCGAACGCTACTTGCCGCTGGTCAAGGGAATCGGGGCGGACGGGGCAGGTTCTCCATCGGTAATCCTGCTGGACGGCTCGGATTCGGATGGCGCCCCGGAGGGCGTTCAGGGCTACGAGGAACTCCTGGAATCGGGCGAGGCGGAGCAGACATTGTTCCCGGAAGGGGACGACGAGGATACCACGGTGATTATGTTCACCGCCGGGACTACCGGAGCGCCCAAGGGCGTGATGCTGACCCACGAGAGTTTCTCCGGATACCTGCTGTCCAATGTCGAGCCGGCTGATCCGGATGTCTCAGAGACCAACCTGCTGACCGTGCCGTTCTACCACATCGCCGGATTGCAGGCGGCGTTGGCGGCGGTCTACGGAGGACGGACGCTGGTGGTGATGCGGCAGTTCGAGCCGGTGGAGTGGCTGACCCTGGCACAGGAACGCCGGGCCAACCGGGCGATGCTGGTGCCAACGATGTTGAAGCGGATCATGGACCATTCCGGCTTCGGTGGCTACGACCTGTCTTCCCTGGACGTCATCACCTACGGGGCCGCTCCCATGCCCCTGCCGGTCATCCGCCAAGCCATCCGGGAGTTTCCCAACGCGCGGTTCGTCAACGCCTTCGGCCAGACCGAAACGGCCTCGACCATTACCATGCTGCCCCCGGAAGACCATGTTCTGGAGGGAAGCCCGGAGGAAATCGAGCGCAAGCTGCGGCGGTTGACCTCGATTGGCCTGCCGCTGGACGACGTGGAAGTCCGCATCGTTTCCGAGGACGGGGAGACCACCCCCGCGGGCGGGGTCGGGGAAATCGTCGCCCGCGGGCCGCGCATGATGAAGGGCTACTGGCAGCAGGAGGCGGCCACCGGCGACACCATCCGGTCCGGCTGGGTCTACACTGGCGACCTGGGTTACCGCGACGAAGACGGCTACATTTACCTGTCCGGGCGGGCCAGGGACTTCATCAAGCGCGGCGGCGAGATGATTTCGCCGGAAGAAGTGGAGCAGACGTTGATGTCCCATCCTGGCGTGGATGATGCCGCAGTCATCGGCGTCCCGGACCTGGAATGGGGCGAGCAGGTTCGGGCGGTGGTGGTGCCGCGCTCCGAAGCCGGCGGGGAGTTGGGCGAGCGGGAGTTAATCGAATACTGCCACGAGCGTCTGGCCAGCTTCAAGCGCCCCGAATCGGTGGTGTTCGTGGAGGAACTGCCGCGCAACATCATGGGCAAAGTCCTGAAACGGGACCTGCGGGAACAATTCGGTACACCGGCGTAGTCCGCCTGAACGGTGTAGTTTGACCGGCATATCGGCATTGAGGAAAGGAGCGTCACAATGAAAATCGCAGTGATGGGCGCAGGGGGCGTGGGCGGGTATTTCGGCGGTCTGTTGGCGCGGGCCGGGCATGACGTGACGTTCGTTGCGCGGGGCCCGCACCTGGAAGCCATGCGCGCCAACGGCCTGCGGGTGGAGAGCGCCAACAACGGGACGTTCACCGTCCAGAGCTATGCGGTAGAAGATGCTTCCGATGCCGGTTTCCAGGACCTGGTGCTGTTCGCCGTCAAGATGTACCACAACGAGGAAGCCATCCGAGCGGTGACGCCGCTGGTTGGCCCGGACACCATAGTTATGACTCTGCAAAACGGCATTGACAACGGCGACCAACTGGTTGAGGCGTTCGGAGAAGAACGGGTGATGATTGGCTCGGTGATGCTGGAGGGACGCATCACCGAGCCGGGCGTGGTGACCCAGGGAGGCCCCGGCCGGGCCAACTTCGGCGAACTGCAACCCGGCGTCACAGACCGGGGGCAGCGGTTGCTGGCGATTTTCCAGGAAGCCGGCTGGCAGGTGGAGCTTCACGAAAACATGGTGGATATGCTGTGGAAGAAGTTCGCCTACCTGGCCGGTTCCGCCGGGGTTTGCGCCGCCAGCAACTCGACCATCGGGGAGATGCGGTCCATCCCGGCAACCCGCGACATTATTCAGCGGGCCATCGCCGAAGGATTCGAGGTGGCCCGGGCCCGGGGCGCGCCCATCAAGGACGACTCAATGGAGTGGTCAATGACCGCCCTGGACAACTTTCCGGCCGAGGGGCGGGCGTCCCTGGCCAAAGACTTCCTGGAGGGCCGTCCCGTTGAACTGGAAGGGTTGACCGGGACCATTGTCCGCATGGGCCGGGAAGCCGGGGTTCCAACCCCGGTAAACGACACCATCTACGGCCTGCTCAAGCCCTGGGCCGAGCGGATTGAGCGTGGGTTGGCGGAGGGGCGGGGGTAGAGATGAAGCCCCGCCTAACCCGTCTTTCCTGCGGAGGCAGGAATCCACACCGTCTTGCGGCGGGAACGTTGTCATCCACTGAAACCCTCTGGATTCCTGCCTTCGCAGGAAAGACGATTTCCGGCACTTGGGCAACCCATAAGCCATAGCCTGAGTTGCAGCCCGCCCGCCGGTTTCCCACCACACACCACTCGCCCTGGGCGTAATATGGCTGGCTACCCCTCCGGGTAGGTCAGCCGCAACAGGCGGTGCTGGCGGTTGAAGGTGTGGGGACGCACCTGCTCCGGCCACCGGCCCTGGTCTACGGCGTTGCCCCATTCGGGGGCGGTCAACACCGACGGGTCCTCGATTTCGTAGAGGGCGTGGTGCCTGGGTTGGTTTTCAATGACCAGCGTTTGGGGCCGCCCTCCGATTATCATGGTCAGCTTTTCCGTCTCAAACCGGGCCACCGAAATCACGCCCGGCACCTGGGAGAGCAGCGGGCAATGCTCGGTGTTGTAGACCTCGTTGAACAGCGACTCTTGGGACGGGTCAACGTCCATGCTGGCAATCATCAGGTACTTGGAGCGTTGGGCCATGACTCGCCTCCTAAGCGGGATGCGCAGGCGGTTGCGCCCCCCGGTGTATTTCGATTAAGATGCCCGGCTAATCAAAAACCAGGTTAAAACGCCCGGCGGTTGGAGTAGTCGGTTTCCGCCGAGGTGATGAACTCCAGCAGAACGGCCTGGCCTTCTTCGTTCATTCGGCGGGCGCGCTGGAACGCGGCAGTTACTTCCGCCGGATCTTCGATGCGCTCGGCGTACCCGCCCATAGCCCGGCCCATGTCGGCGTAGTTTCCGCCCAGGTCCCGGCTGCCGTACAACTCGTGGGATGTCTGCATCGCGTGGGTCTCCACGGCCATGGTCGAGTTGTTCAGGACCACCGTGGTTATGGGAATACCGGAGCGGACGGCTGTCTCGAAGTCCAGGCCGGTCATGCCGAAGGCGGCGTCGCCCATGAAGTTGACGCACATCTTTTCCGGGGCGGCCAGCTTGGCCCCGATGACCAAGCCCAACCCGGTGCCAAGCCCGTGGGACTTTCCCCAGCCCAGGTAGGTGCGGGGGCCGTTGGTCTGGTAGAAGGGCACTATCTGGTCCCGCGGGCTGCCGGAATCGTGGGTGACGATGGCGTCTTCCGGCGGGACGGTGTGCATGAAGTCCCAGATGACGCGGTAGGGGTTGATGGGACGGCTGTTGTCGGTAATCTTGCCGTTCCACTGGGCCAGCCAACTGTCCCGCTGGGAGCGAATTTCTACCGGCACCTCCGGGTTATCCTTCCGTGTATCACCGACAATTTCCCGGCAGGCTTCGATCATTTGGCGCAGCACCAGCCTGGCATCCCCGATTATGGGGTGGTCGATTTCGTAGTCCTTGTGCAGGTCCCGCGGGTCGTTGGTGGCCTGAATCAAGGTGCGGCCCGGCGGGATGTTCATGGACATTCCATGCTTGGTGAAGCTGCTGCCGATGCCGAACACCAGGTCCGAGCGGCGCATGAAGTGCAGCAACTGGCCGGACATGACACCGGAGCCGCTGCCCAGAGCCAGAGGGTGGACTTCGGGGAAGCCGCTCTTGCCCAAAAGGGTGGTCATTACGGGGACGGACAGCAGCTCGGCCAGTTCCACCAACTCGGCGGCAGCCTCGGCAGCCAACACACCCTGGCCGGCATGAATGACCGGGTACTGAGCGGAGCACAGGGCTTGAGCCGCGGCTTCGATGTCCCGCGGGTTGCCCTGGGAAGCGGTGTTCCGAATCTTCTGCCCCCAGAAGAACGCTTCCTCGTTGACCTCTTCCAGGCCGATGTCGGCTGGAATTTCAACCATGACGGGGCCCGGCCGGCCCTGGTGAAGGGCGGCAAAGGCCCGGCGCATGACCTCGGACGTTCGGTCAGCGGCGTTAATCTGCTCGATGTACTTGGTGACGCCGGCGTAGTTGCTCATGGAAGAAAAGAGGGGGAACACGCCCTGCCGGGAGCGGGGGTGTCCCAGGGGCAGCAGCAGCATGGGGGTTGAATCGGAGTAGGCTGTGGCTACGCCGGCGTAGGCGTTTTCGGCTCCCGGCCCGTACTGCATGGCGAACACGCCGGGCTTGCGTCCGTTGGTGACGCGGCTGTACCCGTCGGCGATGCCCACGCCGACGCGTTCCTGCCGGCAGACAATCGGGCGGATACCGGCAGCGGCGGCCGACTCGATAACCGGCGTGGTGGGGAAGCAACTGAGGTACTCCACGCCCTCGCGTTTCAGAATCTCGGTTATGACGTCAATGGTTCTCATTAGCGCACCTTCTTGCTTAGTTAGCCGTCAGCCCGGGTCAGGAACCCGGCGGCTGCCGGTTGTCGGCTGAGTATAACACCGGCCAGGACGCGGGAAACGGCAGGGACGGGGCGGAGAACGGTTCGACAGGCCCGCCACAAGCGGGGCTGCGGGATAAGGGGGGCTGAAAGAACCGGCCGGCAACCCTCCCCGCAAGGTGAGGGTTGTCCTACCGGGCAGTTGAGGGGGGCCGGTGTAAGTTCGTTGAAGCTACCGGCCGGACTCGAAGGACGCAATCAGGTCATCGTGCTGCATGGTCAGGCCGATTTCGTCCAAGCCATTGAGCAGGCAATACTTGCGGAAGGGATCAACTTCGAAACTCAACGCGATTTCTTCCTGGTCGTCCCAAATCCGCTGGGCTTCGAGATCAACGTTCAGGTGTGTGCCGGGGTTGTCCTTGAGCATATCCAACAGGCGCCTGACTTCGGGTTCCGGCAGAACCACCGGCAGCAGGCCGTTCTGGAAGCAGTTGCTGAAGAAGATGTCGGCAAAGCTGGGGGCTATGACGCACCGGATGCCGAAGTCTTCCAAAGCCCACGGGGCGTGCTCGCGGGAGGACCCGCAGCCGAAGTTGCGGCCGGCGACGAGAATGCGGGGGTTTTGATAGCCGGGGGCGTTGAGCACGAAGTCCGGGTTGGGCGTCCCGTCTTCGTTGAACCGCCAACTGGAAAACAGGAACTGGCCATAGCCGGTGCGCTCGATCCGCTTGAGGTGGATGGCGGGAATTATCTGGTCGGTGTCAATGTTCACCCGGTCGATGGGCGCCGCGACGCCGGTTAGCTTGACAAAGGGCTCCATAATCTCCTCTCGATTACTGAATGATTCACCATATTTCCTGGACGTTCAGTTCAAACCCGGGCAGCGCCGGTTCGCCGGAAACCGCCTCCGGGTCTTCCAGGACTTCGGAGGTCTCCCCCGGACGGTAGATATGCACCCGCTTCTGTACCGGGTCGATGAGCCACCCCAGCCGGCACCCGTTTGCCATGTACTCTTGCATCTTCCGCTGAAGGCTTATCAGAGTGTCCGACGGAGAACGAAGCTCCAGAACGAAGTCGGGGCAGAAGCGGGCGAAAACCTCTTCGTCTTCCTCGTTTTCGTCGTCGTTCGCTCTTGCTTCCTGCTCGGCGAGCCAAGCCTCCCACCGCTCACGAGGCATCCAGGAAACGTCCGGGGCTCTTACGGCGCGGTTGGGCAGCCGGAACCCGGCGGACGGGCCGAAGACAACGCCGGTGCCGTCCTGTTTGGCCCAAGAAGTCACTTGAAATGACAGCTCGTTCTCTGCCCAACCCACCCTGGAACCCGCTGGCGGCATAATGACCAACTCCCCGTTCGACGTAAGCTCCAACCTCAGGTTATCGTTGTCGGAGCTGATTTTTTCCAGTTGCAGGTCGGTCAATGCCAGCGAGCTCACGTCCAGCAGCAAAGGGTTCGGTAAGCCTGGGGCGCCGTCCAGCCGTTCGGCGGGGGTGGCAACACCGGTTGGTGTTACAAAGGTTTCCATAATCACTTCTCGTCGATCCCCTATCGTTCACCAGATTTCCCATCCGGCAGCCGGCGCTGCCGGGTTTACCGAAATTGCTACAATTCCCGGATGTCTACGAAGTGGCCGGCGATGGCCGCCGCCGCCGCCATTGACGGGCTGACCAGGTGGGTGCGGCCCCCCTTGCCCTGACGTCCCTCGAAGTTGCGGTTGGACGTGGAGGCGCAGCGCTGGCCCGGCTCCAGAATGTCCGGGTTCATGCCCAGGCACATGGAGCACCCGGCGACCCGCCAGTCGAAACCGGCGTCGGCGAAAATGCGGTCCAAACCCTCCTGTTCGGCCTGCATCTTGACCCGGGCCGAACCCGGCACCACCATGGCGTAGACGTTGGGGTTGACCCGCTTGCCCCGGACCACGTTGGCCGCTGTCCGCAGGTCCTCGATGCGGCTGTTGGTGCAGGCTCCCAGGAACACCCGGTCAATCTTGATGTCCTGAATCGGGGTGCCGGGTTCCAGTCCCATGTAGGTCAAGGCCCGTTCCGCCGCCTCGCGCTCGGCGGCCTGCTCGAACCCGGCCGGGTCGGGGACGCGGCCGGTCACCTGGGTCACCATGCCGGGGTTGGTGCCCCAGGTGACGAAGGGTTCCAGGTCGGCGGCCTCGATTTCTACCAGCTTGTCGTAGGTTGCGCCGTCTTCGGTGGGCAACTGCCGCCACCTGTCTACCGCGGCGTCGAACTCGTCTCCCTTGGGCGCGAACTGCCGGCCCCGCACGTACTCGAAGGTGGTGTCGTCCGGGGCAATCATGCCGGCCCTGGCGCCGCCCTCGATGCTCATGTTGCACACGGTCATGCGTCCGTCCATGGACAGGGAGCGGATGGCCTCGCCGGTGTACTCGATGACGTGGCCGATGCCCCCGTTGATGCCAATTTGCCCGATGATTCCGAGAATCACGTCCTTGGCCTCGACGCCGGCGGGCAGCGGGCCGTTGACCCGAACTTCCATGGTGCTTGGCTTGAACTGGCGCAGGGTTTGGGTGGCCAGGACGTGCTCGACTTCGGACGTGCCGATTCCGACGGCGAGACAGCCCAGGGCCCCGTGGGTGGAGGTATGGCTGTCGCCGCATACCACCGTCATGCCCGGCTGGGTGTAGCCCAAGTCGGGCCCGATGACGTGGACGATGCCCTGGTTGGGGCTGTAACGGTCGTAAAAGACGATGCCGGTGCCTTCCAGGTTTTCTTCCAGGGCGTCCAACTGGCGCTTGGAGATTTCGTCGGTGACCGGCAGGGACAAGTCCCAGGTGGGGGTGTTGTGGTCCACGGTGGCCACGGTGCGGCCGGGGCGGCGCACCTTGCGGCCCGCCAGCCGCAGTCCTTCAAACGCCTGAGGGGTCGTAACCTCGTGAATCAAGTGCAGGTCAATGTAAATGATGGCCGGTTGGCCCGCTTCCTGATGCACCACATGGGAGTCCCAAATCTTCTCAAACATGGTCTTGGGGGGCATGGATTTTCTCCTCACCGGGCCGCGGAAAAGGGGCCCGGGCTGTTTGCGGCCCATTATAACATCGGGGTTGAGGGTTGACAGCTTGCCGGGGTTAGCCCTCACCCCCGGCCCCTCTCCCGCGGGGAGAGGGGAGAATCGCAAGACCCTACTAGCGCCGGGTTCACGGCAGACCGGCGCCGCCTTTGGTGGTAAACTGACATCCAGTAATGGTTGGCCTCATCCCAGACCCGCATCCGGCGGGACCGCATCCGGCAAAGGATGGAGTTAACACCGACCCAGCAACCTTCCCCACAACCTTGAAATTCAGGAGTCAGCAAATGTCCGCAAGCGAGGCAGTGGTTTTGCCCAGCAATGCTATCCCCAGCAAGTACACGTTGCGGCTGCGGCCGGACCTGGAAAAGTTTGTATTTTCCGGCGAGGAAGTCATTGACCTGGACATCAGCGAAACGATTACCGAGATAATGATGAACTCATCGGAGATTGAGATTGAGTCCGCCCAATTGGAATCCGGCGGCGCAGTCATTCCGGTCAGCGGAATCGTTTTCGACAAGGAGCGCGAGGCGGTAACGCTGACGCTGGCGGAACCGGCATCCGCGGGGCCGGCCAAGCTGAGCATCAACTTTACCGGCGTCCTTAACGACAAGCTGCGCGGGTTCTACCGCAGCCAGTACACCACGGAATCCGGCGAAACGGCTTACCTGGCGACCACCCAATTCGAGGCCACCGACGCCCGGCAGTCTTTTCCCTGCTGGGACGAGCCGGCCCGCAAGGCCAGTTTCGCCGTTACCCTGGTTGTCCCGGAAGACCTGACGGCCCTGTCCAACACCCCTATCGTTGAGGAGACCCCGGCGGGCGGCGGCTTGAAGGCGGTGCGGTTCGCCGAAACGCCGGTTATGTCCACCTACCTGCTGGCCTTCGTCGTGGGCCACCTGTCCCACATCGAAAAGGAAGCGGCCAGCGGCACCCGGGTCGGCGTGTGGACCACGCCCGGCAAGGAAGAACAGGGCCGGTTCGCGCTGGACACTTCAGTCAAGCTGCTGTCCTTCTTCAACGACTACTTCGGGATTCCCTACCCGCTGGAAAAGCTGGACCACATCGCCATTCCCGACTTCGCCGCCGGCGCCATGGAAAACTGGGGCGCGGTCACTTACCGGGAGACGGCCCTGCTGGTTGACGGCCAGAACTCGTCCGCCGGCACCCGGCAGCGGGTGGCGGAGGTGGTGGCCCACGAGATGGCCCACATGTGGTTCGGCGACCTGGTGACGATGCAGTGGTGGGACGACCTGTGGCTCAACGAGAGCTTCGCCTCGTGGATGGGCACCAAGGCGGTGGACTGGCTGTTCCCCGAGTGGGAGATGTGGACGCAGTTCGTCAACATGGACACCAACCGCGCCCTCAGCCTGGACGGGCTGAAGAACTCCCATCCCATTGAGCAGGAAGTCAAGGACCCGGCGGAGGTCAGCCAGCTTTTCGACGCCATCAGCTACAGCAAGGGGGCTTCGGTAATCCGGATGCTGGAGCAGTTCCTCACGCCGGAGGTCTTCCGGCAGGGGCTGCACCGCTACCTGTCCGGCCACCAGTACCAGAATGCCCAGACCGAGGACCTGTGGGCGGCCCTGGAAGAAGCGTCGCAGCAGCCGGTCACGTCCATCATGGGCACCTGGACCGGGCAGATGGGCTATCCGGTGCTGGACGTGGCCACCCGTCAGGCCGGAGACGACACCGAGTTGACCCTTTCCCAGCAGCGTTTCGTCTACGACCGCTTGCTGGAAGAAGGGGAACCCGAGGACACGGCCTGGCAGGTGCCGGTCCGGGTCTCGGTGGGCGGGCCGGAGCCCGGGTCCCAAGCGTTCATGGTGATGAACGACCGCAGCGCCAGCCTGAACCTTGGCCCTGGCGCGCTGGGACCGGAAACCGGGCAGTGGTTCAAGGTGAACCCGCAGCAGACCGGGTTCTTCCGGGTGAACTACACTCCGGAGGATTGGGAGCGTCTGATTCCGGCCATTGAATCGTTGACGCTGCCGGCCACCGACCGTCTGGGCATTCAGAACGACGCCTACGCCCTGTCCCGGGCCGGGCTGCTGCCGGTAACCCAGTTTTTGTCGCTGGCCCAGGCTTACCGCAACGAGACCGACGCTTCGGTGTGGAGCGACTTGGCCAGCAACCTGCGGGAAATCGAGATTCTGGTAGCCAACGAGTCTTATTACCCGGCCTTCCGGCAGTTCGCCAGGGACCTGTTCGGCCCGGCGGCGGCCCGCATCGGCTGGGACCCCCGCACGGGGGAAGGACATCTTGACTCCCTGCTGCGGAGCACGGTCTTGAGCCAGGCCGGAAACTACCAGGACGCGGACGTTCTGGCGGAGGCGTCCCAGAGGTTTGCCGGCTACCTGCAAGACCCCGCATCGGTGCATCCCGACCTTCGGGGCGTGGTGTACAGCCTGGCCGCCCAGGCCGGCGACGAGACCACCTACGGCCAGCTTTGGGACCTGGCCCGCGCCACGGACTTGCAGGAAGAGAAAATCCGCATCCTCATCAGCGTGGCCCGGTTCACCCAGGAAGAACTGCTGCTGGAAACGCTGCGGCGCTCCCTGACGGATGATGTCCGCTCGCAGGACACCATCACCGTGGTGGCGGCGGTGGCGGGCAACATTCGGGGCCGCGGCCCGGCCTGGGACTTTGTGAGGGACAACTGGGGCGAGTTCGACCGGCGCTACGGCGGCGGCGGGTTCGGGTTGATGCGGCTGGTAGGCATCTGCAACGCCTTCACCGACATGGGCCGGTACGCCGAGGTGGAGACGTTCTTCCAGGAACACCCCACGCCGGCAGCCGAGCGCACCATCCGGCAGGCCCTGGAACGCATCCGGCTGAACGCGACTTGGGTGGAGAAAAACCGGGGGGTGTTGGCGGAGCGGTTCGGGTAGAGGTATCCGGGCGTTCAAGCGGTTGGGGGGTTATTCCTCAATCAGCGTGAGGCGTTAGGGGTACTCTGAATGAGTCCGTGGGTGGTGACTTCCCACGCGGCTATGGGAGAGTAACCACGGATTTATTCAGAGTACCCTTGGTTGTGTCCCGAATCTCACGGGTGCGACTTCGCAAGCTATCCTTGCCTTCCTTCCCGCGTTTGACCCTGGGCAGGTTTGTCCCAAACCTGCGTCCGTTTTCTAAATGCTGCGGCGTATTCTAAAGAGTTGCCTTTCTCCAAAGAAACACTCCCTCACCCGGCACCCGGTTTGACATCATCCCGGTTTATCGTTAGCCTTGGGTTCAAGTTAAAGTTCAATTCAGGTTGCGATTTATGGTTGAAAACGAACGCGGTGATGCGCTGAAAACGCTGTTGTCCCAGCGTATTCTGGTTATTGACGGCGCGATGGGTACCGCAATTCAGGCGAGAAACCTGGGGCCGGAGGACTTCGGCGGCGCCGAGTACGAGGGCTGCAACGAGTACCTGGTCGTCACCCGTCCCGACGTCATCAGCGACATCCACCGCGGCTATCTTGACGCCGGCGCAGACATTATCGAGACCAACACCTTCGGGGCGACGCCGGTGGTGCTGGCCGAGTACGACCTGGCACCGGAAGCCCGCCGGCTCAACCGGGTGGCGGCCGGGCTGGCCCGGGAAGCGGCGGACGCCGCCGCTCAGGACGGGAATCCCCGGTTTGTGGCCGGCTCAATGGGCCCCACGACCAAGACTATCTCCGTTACCGGCGGCATCACTTTTGAAGAACTGACGGAGTCGTTCCAGGAGCAGGCCGCCGGGCTGATTGAAGGCGGCGCCGACCTGCTGCTGCTGGAAACCAGTCAGGACACGATTAACGTGAAGGCAGGGCTGGAAGGCGTGGACCGGGCCTTCGCCGAGTTGGGGCGCAGCGTTCCGGTGGCGGTGCAGGGCACCATCGAGCCAATGGGAACCCTGCTGGCGGGACAGGACGCCGAGGCGTTCTACACGTCGCTGGCCCACCGGGACCTGCTCTGGATCGGCTTCAACTGCGCCACCGGCCCCGACTTTATGACCGACCACATCCGCACCCTGGCCGGCCTGTCCCGGTTCCCCGTTGCCTGCGTCCCCAACGCCGGTCTGCCCGACGAAAACGGCAACTACAACCAGACCGCCGAGATGCTAAGCGCCACCATCGGCCGGTTCGTCCAGTCCGGCTGGCTAAACCTGGTTGGCGGCTGCTGCGGCACCGGGCCGGAACATATCACCGGATTAACCGAGACGGTATCCAACGCCGCCCCGCGGAAATCGGCGCAGTCCACCGAGACCCGCGTCTCCGGCATTGAAGCCCTGGTGGTGGACGAGGACACCCGCCCGGTGGTGGTGGGAGAGCGGACCAACGTGCTGGGCAGCCGCCGCTTCCGCCGCCTGATCGGGCGCGGCGCCTTCGAGGAAGCATCGGAAGTTGGCCGCCGGCAGGTCCGCAACGGCGCCCACATCTTGGACGTCTGTTTGCAGGACCCGGACCGGGACGAACTCAGCGACGTTATCCAGTTTCTTGACCATGTAACCAAGAAGGTCAAGACCCCGATAATGATTGACTCCACCGACGCCAACGTCATTGAGGAATCGCTGAAACGGCTCCAGGGCAAGTCAATTATCAACTCCATCAACCTGGAAGACGGCGAGGTCCGGTTCCAGACGGTGGTACCGCTGGCCCAGCGGTACGGGGCCGCCCTGGTGGTGGGCTGCATCGACGACGACAAGGAACAGGCCCAGGCCGTCACCCGCCAGCGCAAGCTGGAAGTGGCGGTGCGCTCCCACCAGCTATTGACCGAGAAGTATGGCGTGCCGGAGCAGGACATCATCTTCGACCCGCTGGTCTTTCCGGCGGGGACCGGCGACGCCAACTACGTCGGGTCCGCCGCCGAGACCATCGAGGGCCTGCGGCTCATCAAGGAAAACCTGCCCAACACCAAGACCATCCTGGGCATATCCAACGTATCCTTCGGGCTGCCGCCGGCGGGCCGGGAGGTGTTCAACTCGGTGTTCCTGTACCACTGCGTACAGGCGGGGCTGGACTTGGCCATCGTAAACTCGGAGTTGATGCAGCGGTACGCATCCATTCCCGAAGAAGAGCGCCGCTTGTCCGAAGACCTGATTTGGTACCGGGGGGACGACCCGGTAGCGTCCTTCGTAGCCCACTTCCGCGACAAGGCCCCCAAGGCCACCGCCGAGGAACGGCTGAGCCTGCCGCTGGACGAGCGGCTGTCACTGGCCATCATCGAAGGCAGCAAGGAGGGCCTGGCCAACGACCTGGACGAGGCGATGCAGGAACGGAAGCCGCTGGAAATCATCAACGGGCCGCTGATGGCCGGCATGGACGAAGTGGGGCGGCAGTTCAACGCCAACCAGCTAATCGTCGCCGAGGTGCTGCAATCGGCCGAGTCTATGAAGTTTGCCGTGGCCCACCTGGAGCCGCACATGGACCGCATGGACAGCGCCACCAAGGGCAAGGTCGTGCTGGCGACGGTGAAGGGCGACGTCCATGACATCGGCAAGAACCTGGTGGAAATTATCCTGTCTAACAACGGCTACAACATAGTGAACTTGGGCATTAAGGTACCGCCGCAGGACTTGATTGACGCCTGCCGGGAGCACCGGCCGGACATCATCGGACTGTCCGGGCTGCTGGTCAAGTCGGCGCAGATGATGGTAGAGACGGCCCGGGACTTCCGGCAGGCCGGGGTTGACGCCCCGATACTCGTGGGCGGCGCGGCCCTGTCCAACCGATTCACCCGCCTGCGGATTGCGCCGGAATACGACGGTCTGGTGCTCTACTCACAGGACGCCATGACCGGCCTGGCCCTGGCCAACACCCTGCAGGACGCCGACGAGCGGCAGAAGTTGGCGGCGGCGGTGGAAACTGAGACGGAAGATCTGCTGACCGCCGACCAGAACCGGCAGGCCGCCGCATCCGTCCCGGTCCAGGACGTAGCCCCGGCGCAGGTCCGCCACGACTTTCCCATTCCCGCGCCGCCGGACCTGCGGCTGCACGTCCTGAAGGACTACGACCTGGAAAAGATATTCCCCTACATCAACCCGCAGATGCTCTATGTGAGGCACCTGGGCTTCAAGGGCCGCTTCGCCAACGCCCTCGCCGCCGGGGACTCATCCGCGCTGGAACTGCGGGACTCGGTGCGGCGGGTGGAAGACGCCATCCTGTCCGACCCGACGATTAACGCCAGCGCCGTGTTCAAGTTCTTCCCCTGCCAGTCCGACGGCCCGTGGCTGTTGATTTACAGCCCGGACGGGAGCCAGGTGCTGGAGCGGTTCTACTTTGGCCGGCAGTCCCAGCGGGATGGCTTGTGCTTGTCCGACTACGCCATGCCCAAGGACTCTGGCGTAATGGACTACGCGGCCATGTTCACCACCACCGTCGGCCCCGGCGTGCGGGAGCTTTCCGAGCGGTGGAAGGCCGCCGGCGAGTTCCTCAACTCCCACATCCTGCAAGTCCTGGCCCTGGAGTGCGCGGAGGGCTTCGCCGAGCTGCTGCACCAGCAAATCCGGCAGATGTGGGGCTTCGGCGACCCGGCCGGGATTTCGTACCCGGACCTGTTCCGAACCCAGTACCGGGGCCGCCGGTACTCCTTCGGCTACCCGGCCTGCCCCCGTCTAGAGGACCAGGAGCAACTTTTCCGGCTGCTGGACGTGACCAGCAACATCGGAGTGGAGTTGACCGAAGGGTGCATGATGGACCCGGAGGGTTCGGTGTCGGCGCTGGTGTTCCACCACCCCGACGCCAAATACTTCACGCTGGACGAAGGGGACATTGAGCGGCTGGAGCAGACGCTGGCCGTGCCGCAAAGGTAGGGGAGCGCCAGCCATATCCTGCGCCGCCGGTCATGCCAACAACCGCCGCGGCACTTTCGGAGCCGGGCGGGCGCGCAAAGCCTTTTCTCGCTCGGCCAGAGATCTCTCCCGTAACGCCTGCAAATGCTCCAAATACCTACGCCTGACCTCTTTGACGTAAGTAAGCCAAGCCTTTTCGTACTTTCGTCTGGCTTCCTGCATAAATCCGGTACTTACGCCATGCTCATCCTCATAGTTGTACATACGCTCACGCCAATCAGAATTCTCTCGCTCGTGATAATGGAAACCTTTTACGTTTGGGTGATAGTAGTTCCCTTCCACAAGAAACTCAACATCATCCCGCCCCCGAGTTTCCAGCCATTTGTACTCATAGAGAAATCTGTCCCACCCTTTCTGGGAAATTGTGCTAACCCATTCCCGTGCGTCATCCAGGCCGTAACGTTCCCAATCAGGTTCTCGATAAAGTTGCTCGTGTGATTCCGCAAACTCTAGGACACGCTCTATCGACCCATCGCTGGCAAGCCAATCAGTTACCCTTTCTTGCCTGGCCGCCAACTGCTCAATCGCCTCCCGGCAAACCTGGGATACATTCACATCGGGTTGCAGGGTTTTAACCCGCTTCAGCAGTTCGTTGGGAACGTTAATACCAATTCGCATTAACAAGCCTCCGTATGCGTATGTCATATATATAACATACACATACGCAACGGAAAATGCAAGACTACCAACCCTTGCCAATTCTCCCAAACGGCTACAAACCTGGGCTTACCGTGCTAAAATCAGGCGCAATCAGAGGCTATTGTCTATTCCCCGAAGCCGTCGGCGACACAGGATAACCGGAGTCCTTTGATACCACCAATCTACGATACGCGGAGAATGCCATGCAACCAATCAGCCAAATCGCCGAGGGATTGGGTATCGCCGATGAGCACCTGATACCCTATGGCCGCTACAAGGCCAAGATTTCCCTGGATGCCATGAAGCCGCCGGAGCAGCGGATGGGTAGGCTGGTGGTCGTCACCGGAATCACTCCCACCCCGGCCGGCGAGGGCAAGACCACCACCGCCGTCGGGCTGACACAGGGGTTGGGCAAGCTGGGCCAGAACACCGTCGTCACGCTGCGCGAACCGTCGCTGGGGCCGATATTCGGCATCAAGGGCGGCGGCACGGGCGGCGGGCGGGCCACGGTCGTCCCCGACGACGAGATAAACATTCACTTTACCGGCGACGCCCACGCCGTCGGCTCGGCCCACAACCTGTTGGCCGCCCTGGTGGACAACGCCGTGTTCCGGGGCGCCGCCGGCGGCATGGACGCCACCGGAATCCGCTGGTCCCGGGTCACCGACGCCTCGGACCGCGCCCTGCGCGACATCGTGACCGGCGTTGGCGGCAGCAACAACAGCCCCCTCCGGGAGACGCGCTTCGACTTCATCGCCGCCTCAGAGATAATGGCTATCCTGGCGCTAATGTCGGACCTGGACGACCTGCGGGAGCGGCTGTCCCGCTTGGTGGTGGGCTGGACGCGGGCCGGAGAGCCGGTGACGGTGGATACCCTCGGAGTGGCCGGGGCGCTACTGACCCTGCTGCGCCACGCCGTCATGCCCAACCTGGTGCAGACGCAGGAGGGGCAGCCATCGCTGATTCACGCCGGCCCCTTCGGGAACATCGCCCACGGATGCAACTCGATCATCGCCGACCGCATGGCCTTGGGCTACGCCGATTACGTGGTCACCGAGGCCGGTTTCGGCTCTGACCTGGGCTTCGAGAAGTTCATGCACATCAAGGCCCGGCAGAGCGGCTTGATACCCAACGCCGTGGCGCTGGTTGCGTCAGTACGCGCGTTGAAGTGGCACGGCGGGGCGCTGCGCCGGAACCTGGAGCAGCCCAACGTCGAGGCGGTAATCGCCGGAGGCGCCAACCTGGCCCATCATGTCGGCATCGTCAAGAGCTTCAACCTGCCGGTGGTGGTGGCGATTAACCGATTTTACAGCGACACGCCGGAGGAACTGGCGGCGGTCAAGGAAATCGCGCTTTCCGCCGGGGCTGATTCCGCCGCCGAATGCGACGGCTTCGCCCAGGGCGGAGACGGGGCAACGGAGTTGGCCGAGCAGGTGATGACCGCCGCCGGGGGGTCTCCCGATATCACCTACGCCTACCCGCTGGATGCGTCGGCCGAGGAGAAGACGCTGGCCCTGGCCAAGACCGTGTACAACGCCGACGCCGTGAGCTGGAGCCCGGCGGCGCGTCGGCAGCTCCGGGTCTTTGAAGCCCAGGGCTGGGGACAGCTTCCCATTTGCATGGCCAAGACCCACCTGTCAATTTCCCATGACGCATCCCGCCGGAACCGGCCGTCGGGCTACACCTTCCCGGTGGTGGACATTCGCGCCTCGGTTGGGGCCGGGTTCCTGTACGCTCTGGCCGGGTCCATCGAGACGCTGCCGGGTCTGCCCACCCGCCCCCGCGCGCTGGACATGGACGTAACGCCGGACGGAGAGATTGTCGGGTTGTGAGCCAACCGGGTTAAGCCGGCGATGAGGGAACCGGGAGCGTTTCCGGTTCGTAGTTAAGGCATAAAGGAACGGCAGGGACCCCAACGCCCTATCGAATACAGGCGGAGCGGCAGGAACGCAACGGAATGAAAAACCTCTGGGCGTTGCTGAAGAGAATGTTGTCCGGCAGTGGGGCAGGCTTAGCCGCGGCAGGGGGACAGGCCCGGCGGCGCGGCCAAACCCCGTGGCCGGGCCTGTCCCGTGGCGATTGGCTGGCCGCAACCGTGGCCTGGGACCATTGAGGCCCTAAACCCTGACCCTCAGGTGAGGGTCAACCTTCCATTCCACGCCAATTGGGGCAGCGCTTCTACCAAGGCCGCCGCAGAAACGTTGCCCAATTCTTTCGGCTCCAGCTTGTGAAGCCCGCCCCCGTATACTCTCCCTTCGCTCAGCAACTCTTCAGTGCATATACCGTTCAGGAACTCCCAAACCACCCTTTTGTTTTCCGGGGTTTCACTGAGCTCCCGTTCAAAAGCCTTTTTCGGGTACAGCAACAGATACACATTGTGGGCGGTAGCCAGGGAATGATTCAAGATGAAGCGAAATGGACGTCCATTTTTCTTGTTACCCCGGCCCAAGTAGGTGCAAAGGAACGGCGGCGCCGGACGGTGTTCCTGGGCATACCAGGGTTCCCGGCGCCGGCACAAGTAACGATCGGCCACGCCTTGAGCCTGCCCCTCTTCGATATATTGTCCCAACGCTGGATAAAGACTGTTCATCTCCTCGTGGGGCAACCGGCAATCCAGAAGGAATAACCTGCGCTCCAACACGGGATTGCCCATTGCGTCGGCGGAGACTTCGTCGGTTGGCAGATACCGTGGACCTGGCAGTATTGGCCGGAACGCTTGAGAGGGCAGACTCCGCTGCTTGATTTCGTTGGCCGACAAAATAAAGTAGCGGTTATTTCCAGTCGCCACCCCGCGCTTGACGTGGAAGAAGTCGGACAAGCGCGGCGTATCTTTGTCCTGATAAGTTTCTTTCTTAGGGTAGTTGGTCCACTTTGGGTCCCGGCGCAATGTATCGACCGGCACCATGCGTTCCAGGGCCGGTCTTTGCAACGACCCGTCGTAGGTCATACGCACTTTGTGACCGGGTGGTGGCGGCTGTTTCCTGAACCAAACAACACATGAGGAAACCAGGGCATCTCCAAATTGCACATCGTCCGGACGGAAACGGTGGATATGCAGCAAAGTAACCACGTCGAGCAGGTAGGACTTAACTGAGGCGCCGTAGTTTACATCCATGAACTCGCTCGGTATCAACCAACCCGCCAATCCCTCGTCCCGCATCCACCGATGGCACAAGCCTATGAAATAACAATACAGCCCGGCAAGCCCATTGACCTCGACACCGCAAGCTTCTCGAATCAGTGCTTTCAATCGGGGTTTCTCGCTGCTGGGAATGTGGTGGTGTCTGACGTAAGGAGGGTTACAGACCAACAGGTTAAACCTGTCACCATCGCCTGAAGGCTCGGCGCGCGTAAAGTCCTCAAGGCGAATCTCCAAGTCCATTCCTTGCCAGAGGTCCGCCGAGGGTTCCGCGTAATGGGGGTCGATTTCGTACCCGACGGCGCCATCCACCCGTACCGTGTTGAAAACGTTCAACAACGCCGAGTAGAACGCGCCCGTCCCAATTGCGGGGTCAATAAAACGCACAGCCTCGGTTTCATACCAATGTTGTCTGGCATATTGGAGCATTTCCACGGCAAGGCCCGTCGGCGTGGCGAATTGACCCATCCGGTTGCGTTCCGCAGGGTCTTTCTCTGCATCCAGTTCAGCCTGCAGGGCCAGCCGGCGGTCTTCAAAATATCTCAACATACTGCCAACTTACAGTCCAAACTTTGCCAAGTCTCCGGTTCGGTGTTCCCATACCCAATCAATCCCTTCAGCCGCTTCATATCCCAGATAGCCAGCATCGAAGTAGCCGCACAGGAACAGGATGTACCGCACGTTCTGCCCTCGGGACCGGCGCAATTGGTCCACCTTGACGGCTTCTTCTTTTCTGCGCTTGTTGACGTTGGCGAAATCCCCGGCTGACTTTGCCTCAATAAACAATGGCGACCTAATCGACTTGGTTGCCTTGGGCATAACTACCGCGTCCACTGGGATGTTGATCTGTCTGTTGCCGCTTGCCTGGGAGCCTGAGACGTTCATTCGGAACGAAAATGTGCCGGGCTGCATTTCATCAAAGCTGGGGCGTTCTTCCGAAGAAAGTTCCGCGTAACCCCTTCCAACCAACCACCGTGCTATGATCCCAAGCTGACGGAGTTCCTGGGCGTTTCTGATAATCGGGTTGGCCGCTGCGCCACATAAACGGTCAGCAATAATGGTTGCCGCCCGATGAATGTCCCGGTTGGAAGGGGTACGCCCTCGTTCCAGCCAAACGAAGATGATCGGGTCCGCCAGCCTTTGAATCACGGATGAAATCTTCCGCAGCGAAGTGTTGACTTGCCGATCAGACATACGCGCCGGAAGACCGCCATTCTTTTCCATTGTCTTAATCAGATTGGCAGGAACGCCCGAAAGCCCTATCAACCTGTCAATGGCAAGCGGAGGGCACGTAGACATTCGCAATGTCGCCAAAGAACGGGGATTGGCTTTGAGCATTGGCCCGCTAATGTCTGCAAAATTGTCGGTCGCTGTTAACGTATCCGCTACGTGCTTCGTAGTTTCCAATCTAGTCGTTCGGTAAGCCTCTGGCGCAAACTGCATGAACCAAGCGTTATATTTGTCCACCGAACGCTTGATGTCGTTGTTCCACTTGTCCGGTTTGTCCCGGTTAACTGCCATTTTCAACGCCTGCGCCTTTTACGGGAGTTTACCACAGTGTTTCAGAGGTGGCCCGCAGCAATTGTCACCAACGGTCGTTGCCCCTCACCTTTGCTCTTGCTTGCAATTCCCCAAGGCCAATGACACAATAGCCGAGCGTTGACGAATGGGCAGACGGCGGTTCCAACGTAACGCCGTGATGCCTATTTCGGCAATTGTCTTGGACGATTTCGTTCCCGAATCCGCCCAAAGCGCCAATGCCGGAAAAGTCTCAGAGTATTGGAACACCATGCCAGGTCTCCTTGACGGGGTGCGGGTCGTTGACCTGACCCACTACCTAGCCGGCCCCTATTGCACCAAGCTGCTCGCCACGCTGGGCGCAGACGTGGTGAAAATCGAGCGTCCCGCCACCGGCGACCCCATGCGCGGGTTTGGCCCCTTTGCCACCCCCGAGCCGGACATTGAGGCCGGGGCATGGTTTCTGTACCTCAACACTTCCAAGCAGAGCGTCACCCTGGACCTGAAATCCGAGCGGGGCCGCCGGATTGTCCTGGACCTGGTCAAGTCGGCGGACATTCTGGTGGAGAACTTCGCCCCCGGCGTGATGGACCGGCTGGGGCTGGGATATGCCCGGCTGCGGGAAATCAACCCCGCTCTCGTGATGACGTCGATTTCCAACTACGGGCAGACCGGCCCATACCGGGACTGGAAGGCCACCGAGTTAAACCTCTACGCCGCCGGCGGGCTGATGAACATTACCGGCGAGCCGGAGCAGGAACCCCTGAAAGAGGGTGCGCCGCTGGCCCAACTGGGCGCGGGGCAGAACGCCTTCGCCGCCTCCATGACCGGGTTGATGTACGCTGAGGACACTACATTGAATCACGCTGGCGGCCAGCACATCGACCTGTCCATCGCCGAGTACGCCACCAACGTCCTGGAAAACGCCCTGATGCAGTACAGCTACTCGGGCCAGGAGTATTCACGGGTGGGCAACCGGGGCTACGGCCGGGCCGCCTGGGGCATCTATCCCTGCCAGGACGGGTACGTCGGCATCATCGCCGGCCCTGACCAGAACTGGCCCGAAGTCGCCAATATCATGGAGCAGGAGGCTCTGGCCGACCCGCGGTACGCCTCCCGCCAGGGACGCCTGCTCCATGCCGACGAGGTGGACGCGCTGATGCTGCCCTGGCTGCTGGACAACGACAAGGTGGCCATCTTCAAAGCGGGGCAGGAGCACGGCTTGGGCTTTTCCTTCGTCTCGACCATGCAGGACCTGCTGGATATGGAGCAACTGGAAGCCAGGGGCTACTTTGAGGAACTGGACCATCCGGTGGCGGGCACACTGCGCTACCCGGGGCCGCCCATCAGCCCCCATGCTCCCGTTCCGACCTGGGTGTACAGGCGGGCGCCGCTGCTGGGCGAGCACACCCGCGCCGTCATCGTGGACCGGCTGGGCTACTCCGGGGAAGAGTTTGAGTCCATGCAGTCGGAAGGTGTAGTTTAATGCCCGCCCGCCAACCTTTGCAGAACTTCCGCATCCTCGACCTGTCCCGTATCTGGGCCGGCCCCTACTGCACCAAACTGCTGGCCGACATGGGCGCCGAGGTCATCAAGATGGAGTCCATGCGCGTGTATGACTCCCACCGGGGTCCGGTTAGTCCCGCGCCCGGCATCGCCGCCTACCCGGACGCCGAGGCCGGCGACGAGCCCTGGAACCGCAACGGCTGGTTCAACTGCCTGCACATGAGCAAGCACGGCATCACCCTGGAGTTGACCACCGAGGCAGGGCGCCGGGTCTTCGAGGACCTGGTTTCCATCAGCGACGTGGTGATGGAAAACTTCCGGCAGGGCAGCCTGGAGCGGCTGGGGTACACCTACGAGACCTTCCGCAGCATCTGCCCCGACATCATATACGCTTCCATGCCCGCCTTCGGCAACAGCGGCCCGTGGCGGGGTTATGTCGCCTACGGCATCGGTCAGGAGCAGCTTTCCGGCATGGCCCACATGACCGGCTACCCCGGCGAAGGCCCCATGAAGTCGGGCATCAACCACGGCGACCCCATCACCGGCTCCCACGCCGCCGGGGTCATCCTGGCCGCGCTGCGCTACCGCAAGCGCACCGGGCAGGGGATGTTTGTGGACGTTTCCCAGCAGGAATCGGCGGTGTCCCTGATTGGCGGCGACGTGCTGGCCTACCAAATGACCGGCGAGGAACCGGAACGGCGGGGCAACCGCTCCCCCTACTTCGCGCCCCACAACACCTACCCCTGCCGCGGCGAGGACCGCTGGGTGACAATCGCCGCAACCACCGACGACGAATGGCGTCGGCTGGCAGCAGCCATCCAACACCCTGAATTGGACGACGCCAGATTCGCCACCGTTGACGCCCGACGGCAGCACGAGCCGGAGTTGGACCGAATCATCGGCGAGTGGACCGCAACCCGCGACGCATACGAGGTAACCCGGTTGCTCCAGGATGCCGGAGTCCCCGCCGGGCCGGTGCTGCGCGGCCCCGACCTGCTGGAAGACCCCCACTATCGGGACCGGCAGACGTTCAACGAGGTCAACCACCCGCAGGTCGGCCCCAAGTGGTACCAGGGGTTCGCTTGGCGGATGTCCGAAACGCCGGGCCAGGTTCATTGGCCGTCGCCCACCCTGGGCCAGCACAACCGGCAGGTCTACGGGGAACTGCTGGGCCTGCCCTCCGAAGAAATCGACCAACTGGAACAGGACGGGGTCATCGGGACCAAGCCCACCGGGTCGCGGATTATCTGAAGCCCGCGACTGCCGATCTGCCCACCTTGGCAATGCCTTGGCCTGCCTGCGAACCCGGGCGGTAAGATCTAAAATTGAATCATTATCCCCTGGCAACCACTCCATACTACGAACGGGCAAAACTTAACCACCCGGAAGTAAAGGAAGAGTGGGTCCGTTTCATACTAGCGAACCCCACCCATACCGAGACTCAGGACGATGGACGGGTCAGGTTGTGGGGTTATATCGAGGAAGCAGGAACTTGGGTTCGCGTCATTCTTGAGAACGGACGAGTCCACAATGTTTTCCTGGACCGAAACGCTCCCAGGAGATGGGGAATACCATGAAAAACAAGCTCGATGTCTTCTACTGCAAAGAGACTGATACACTGGACATCGGCAGCGGACGCCCCGCCGGGTATGGGGCGGATATCTCCGAGAATCTCATCGTTAACTCCAACGCCCAAGGCGAGGTAGTCGGCTTCACCCTCGAACATGCCGCTGAACTGCTCCTGCCTTTGCTGAAGCGTTACGAGTCCCAGGCCAACCGCAGTCAATGACTAACCCAATCGGCAACTGTTCAGACTAAGGGTTTCCTGATTGCCCCTGCTGACACCTGCCCCTTGCCAAGCCCGGTAACGCTGCCCTACCATAATCACCAATCATCCTGAGTCGGGAACACGCGCAGGAATTGTCGGCCCCGGCCGGCCCCGGATTTAATTGCGGCGGAACAACAAGCGTCCCAAAGTGCGTCAAAACCAGCTCACAACGGCACAAAAATGGCACAAAAGTGACCCACGATAACACAAAAAGACGCCAAAACCCGCCGTCAGGCCCTATCGCCAAGCGTAAATTACAGAAAATGACACAAATGACCCAGTTTTTATTTTTTTGCGCTTAACTGCCTCCCGTGGCTCAAATCCCCCAGTCTGAACAGTTACCCCAATCGCCCCAAGACCACCCGTAAACCCATGAATCCAAGATTAAACGGCAAAACGACCAAAAACCGACAACCAATTGTGGAGGTACACCTTGCCCGAAGCTGAAGCCCTGTACGAAATCAAAGACGGAATTGCCTACATTACCCTGAACCGTCCGGAGAAGCTCAACGCCATTGACCCGCCCATGCGCCGGATTCTGTGGGACTCATTCCAGGATGTGAAGAACAACCCGGAAGTCCGCTGCGCCATTGTCACCGGCAACGGGCGGGCCTTTTCCACCGGCCACGACCTGGTCGCGATGGCCAACGACCGGGCCAACGAAGGCCCCAGCACCGGCGACCTGTACGTGGTGCAGTCCAACATCTGGAAGCCCATCATCGCCGCCATCAACGGCATCTGCCTGGCCCAGGGATGCGGGCTGGGCCTGGGCAGCGACATACGCATCGCCTCCACCCAGGCCCAGTTTGGCTGGCCCCAGGTCAAGCGGGGCATATCGTCGGTAAGCGGCCCGGCGCTGCTGGCCCAGGTGCTGCCCAAGAACATCGCCTTTGAAATCCTGTTCACCGGAGACTTCATCGACGCCAACCGGGCCCACGAGTTGATGTTGATCAACCACGTAGCCGAACCGGAAGACGTGATGCCGATGGCCGAGGAGATTGCCCGCAAGATAGTGGCCAACGCCCCGCTGTCGCTGGCAGCCATCAAGGAGTCCTCAATTATGGGCGCCGCCATGGACCTGGAACGGCGGGTGGCCTTCGCCCAGATGAAGCGGGATGTGGTGCTGCACACGGAAGACGCCGCCGAGGGCGTCAAAGCCTTCACCGAAAAGCGCGCCCCGGTCTGGAAAGGCCGCTAACCCAAGCTTGCCGTCCCCCAAAGGTGCAGGGGCCGGAATATCTCGCCCCTGCCAGATGGACGCCGCTCTCCTCCCCTGTCAGGAAAGGGTTGGTGTGGGGTGAATCATCCTACAAACCCAGGGCATCCGCCAACCTGCGGCGGTGGAACTTGGGGTCTCCGAGGTAGTGGTAAAGCGTCCGCGACGCGGCGGTGTGCAGCGTCAGCCCGTACTCGGTCATGCTCCCCACCCCGGCGTGGACCTCGTGGGCGTAGTTGCAGGCTTGATAGTAACCCTCGCTGCCCACGGCCTTGGCCAGGTGTACGCTGTCGGCGCAGTCCCTTCCCGTGTCCAGCTTCCACAACGCCTCGTAGGCCGTCCAACGCGCCGCGTCCAGTTGGTTCACCAGGTTGATTACGTGGTCCTGCACCCGCTGGAACCGGCCGATGGGCGTCCCGAACTGGACTCGGGTGCGGCTGTAATCCACCGACAGTTCGTATACTGCCTGGCATCCGCCCACCTGAAACGCGCACAACACCGGAACAGCCTTGGCTATCGCCCTTTCCAGGCTTTCCCAGCCGCCCGCCAAAGACCCGCCAAGGATGCTTTCTGGGCCGGCTTCCACGTTTTCAAACCGGACCTCGGATGTGTTCCAGGCGAACCCGGGCAACTCCCTGGACCGGACCCCGGGAGCGTCCGCCGGCACGACCGCCAGGCCGACTTCGCTGCCGGCCTCCGACCGGACGGCGCACAAGTAATGGGAAGCCGTACCGCCGTCAAAAACGTAGGCTTTAACCCCGTTCAGCCGGTAATTGTCTCCGTCCGGCCGGGCCGTCATCCTGACGTCCTCTTCGTACCACCCGTAATCAGGTTCAGTAACCGCCGGGACCAGCCGCATCTCCCCGCCAGCGATGCGCGGCAGCCATTCCCGCTTCTGGTCCTCCGTACCGCCCTCCAGGATTGACAGCGCGCCCAGGACACCGGAACTGAGGTGGGGTCCGGGTGCCGGCCCGCGGCCCAACTCCTCGAAAAGCACTCCGGCGTCGGTGAATGCCCCGCCTTCCCCGCCGTACTCCTGCGGAATCAAAATCCCCAGCCATCCCGTTCCCGCCAGCCGGGCCCAGACCTCCAGGGGCGTCATGTCGTCCGGGGAGGCGATTTGCAACAGCGTTTCCTTGGGACACTCCCGCTGCACGAACCGACGGGCCGCCGCTTTCAGCATCTCTTGTTCCGCACTCAATGACAGGTCCATGTTGCTCCCAATGCGCGTTTCATTCCATGCCGGGCACAACCGGCTCACGACAAGGCCCCTGCTTTCTCCCGGACTTCTCTTCCAATCCCGATGCGCCGCGCCATGATGACCTTTTGAATGTCGGTGGTTCCACCGGGGTGAATTGCCACGATTCCCGCCCGGGCATGGGCCTCCATGTGCCCTTCCGCCGCGCCCAACTCCGGGTCGTGGGTAAGTCCGGCCGGGCCCAGGATATCCAGCACCGCCCCGGCCATTCTCAATCCCGCCGTCTTCCTCAGATACGACGCCTGTGGGCCTTCGTAAGTGATGTCGGCGCCGCTGTGCCGCATCCAGTAGTTCCGCAGGTTAAGCAGCCGGACAATCTCCCCTTCCACGTAAACGTCGATTAACCGTTCCCGCACGTCCGGGTCTTTGGTCATCGGCTCGCCTCGGCGGGTGTTGCTGCGGCAATGCTCGAACAGCCGGTCCACCAGCCAGTTCCGTCCGATTCTGCCGCCGGCGCCATGCTCCAACTCCAGGTGGGTGGTTGCCACCTTCCAGCCCTGGTTCTCGCCGCCAATGAGGTTGAATGCCGGCACCCGCACGTCGTCGAAAAACACCGTGTTCTTGATCCCGGCCCCGGCCCCGGACTCTCCCCTGAAATAAGCAGGTCCATCGGCTGAACGGTAATCCCGGGCAGGTCAGAAGGAATCATGAACCAGCCCAGGTTCTCGTGCCGCCTGGCCTCCGGGTCGGTCATCGTAATGGTCCACATATAGTCGCAGCCCAGGGAACTGCCGACGAAAATCTTCTGCCCATTGATGACGTAATCGTCCCCGTCCCTGATGGCCGTGGTCTTGACGTTGGCCAGGTCCGACCCGGCTTCCGGCTCGGAAAGCAACTGCCACGTCCGCACCGCCCCGGTGAAGATTTCGGGCAAGAACGCCACTTTCTGTTCCTGTGTGCCCCACACCATGATGGATGCCCCGCCCAACCGGCCGCCGGAATCGTAGTAAGGGGGATTGGTCAACCCGTAGGCGTCGATCTCTTCCTCGATTACCACGGCGTGGTCCACGTCCAACCCGCCGCCGCCGAACTCCGCCGGCGCAGTGGGCCAGAGCCATCCCTTGGCTCCCAGCTTGCGGCCCAGGTCCCGCCGCAATTGGTACTGTTCCCAAGTCAGGTCTGCCGGGTCCGCCGGGTGAAAAATATCCTGGGGGACATTTTCCTCCAGCCAGCCCCTAACCTCATGGCGGAACTGTTCCTGCTCCGGGGTATAGCGCGGTTCAAAGTCCATAGTCCCTCCGGGTTAGTCGGTGTAGAAGTACTACCGGAGTTCTTCTTCCGGGATGTATTGGCAAGCCTGTCGGTAGATGCCATGAAGAGTACCCGTCTCTATTTGCGGACGCCGTGGTACTGTCAACATCTGTGTTGCACCGGCGGACGACCTTCTGCGCATCTTGATATGGCTGCCCCGCTGAGAATGCACTCGAAACCCGAATCGCGAGAGGATACCGATGACGTCGCGGCTGGAAAGACGCCTAAGTCTTGGCACCTACCAACCCCATATCGTATATGAGTGTCACACCAAGATTTGGAATCAAACCGAACTCCGTCGGGTCTTCTCCCTCAAGGTGCAACTCTATGGCTTCCCGAAGGTTGGCCACTGTTTCGTCCAAAGTGGGCCCATCGGTCACGACGGACACCTCAAGACACGAGGCTACAAAATACCCCTCGTGTTCTTCAATGACGGCGTGAATAGTTCTCTGCAACGAAAGAGCCATTTTGTTACCTCTTCCAGTGGTTATTGCGACCGCAGCGCCCTGCCCGGCAAAGCTCCGGTGTGTACGCCATTATCTACTACAACCTCCCCGTTGACTATCACGTAGCCGATGCCCACCGGGAACTGCTTGGGGTCGTCAAAAGTCGCCGTCGCCTCCACCCGCTCCGGGTCGAAGACCACGATGTCGGCCTTCATGCCGTCGCGCAGGATACCCCGGTCCTTCAGGCCCAGCCGCTGGGCGGGAATGGCGGTCATCTTCCGCACCGCCTCTTCCAGCCGGAGCACTCCTTCTTCCCGCGCCAACTGCCCCAGAACGTAAGGGAAAGTGCCGTAGCTGCGGGGGTTGGGGTGGCCGCCGGTCAGCAGGCCGTCGGAGCCAACCATCTGCGCCGGGTGCTTGAGAATGGTGCGGATGTTGTCCGGGTTGCCGGTGCGGGCGACGAAAGCGACCTCCAGGTCCTCTTCAATCAGCAGGTCGCAGATGGCGTCAACCATGGTCCCGCCCCGGGCGTGGGCCAGGTCGGTCAGCGAGCGGCCTTCCCACTCCTTGTTCTGCTCGGTCTTGATGTGGCTGAAGATGTAATGCTCCAGCGTTGCGCCCCATTGCGGCGTCACCGAGTCCCCAATCTCGCCCCGGATGTTCCGGTCCTGGATGCGGCGGAGCAGCGCGCCCGGCCCGCCGGAATGCACCCAGTAGGGCAGCAGCGAATGGAGCAGGGTGCTGGCGGCGGGATATGGGTATTGGTCAAAGGTAACGTCAATCCCTTCATTGCGGCCCTCGTCAACCAGCGCCACCATGCGCTCGCCCATACCGTCCACCGGGCTGTGGTAGTGAGAAATATGCACCGGCGCCCCCGACCTGCGTCCCACGGTGATGGCTTCCCGGAAGGGGTCCAACAGACCGTCGCCCAGGGTATAGCGGGCATGGGTCATGTAAAACCCGCCCAGGCCGGCGATGGACTCGGCGACGGCGCAAAGCTCGTCGGTGTCGCTGTAGGCGCCCGGCGGATAGGTCAGCCCGGTGGCGAACCCGAAGGCGCCGTCGCGCATTCCCTGCCGGGCCAGCTCCTGCATCCGCCGCAGCTCCGCTCCGGTGGGCTGCCGGTCGTCCCAGCCCATCGCTTCAACGCGAATCGCGGCGTGGGGGACGAAGTAGACCACGTTGCAGGCAACCCGTCCGTCGAACAGGTCCAGAAACTCTTTGACGCTTCCCCAGCGGACATCCTGCGGCGGCATCCCGTTTACCGCCGCCAGATAGCGGAACAAGGCTTCCTGATTGGCCGGCGACGCCGGGGCGTAGGACAGGCCGTCCATCCCCAGGGCCTCGGTGGTCACGCCCTGCCGCACCTTGGCCTCGTGGTCCGGCTCGCTGAGCATAATCAGGTCTGAGTGGGAGTGCATATCGATGAACCCGGGGCAGACCACGTACCCCTCGGCATCGATAACCCGGCCGGCGGCAACCGCCGAAACGTCGTCCCGCATCACGCTGACGGTATCGCCGGTGACGCCCACGCTGGCCCGAAACCAGGTTTGCCCGGTGCCGTCGATTACCCGCCCGCCTTTAATCAACAGGTCTGCCATGCTCCTCCTTCCCAACTCAAACCCGTGCGTGAGACGGCCCACCGGAAACCCCAAGGCCGCAACCGCCTAAGAACATCATACATGAACCTCAAGCAGTAGAAAATACTCGCGATTTGCGATGGAATACGTCTGTGTACGGTACATTGGCAACTTTATGCGGTTGTCAATAGGTTTTGGGTACAGGTTTTTGACATTTGACAATCGCCGGAAATACCGATAATATCGGGTTGCTTTGACTAGACCTGCCCAAGCAGACGCCAAATGGCGTCTTGGCGCCAGGATTTAGCCGGGGAACAAACTGAAGGGTTCGCTGGGCAACCGGCGGGCTTGGGCTTGGCTTTTCGGCCGCCGCATTGGACATCCGGCCAAGATGGAGCGATGGGTCGCTCTCCCGTATGGCCGTGTCAATGTGTTGAGAGGAGGAAGCTAGATGATTAAACCTGTATCCTTAGGGCTTTACTCATACTCTACGAGTTGCCGAAGCCCTTATCCGCAAGAACTGGGCGCCGCCCTTTCCCCCATCGTTGTAATCCCCCTCGAAACTCTGGTCCGCGGCCGCATCAAGCACAGCCTCCCCTGCGAGCCTTAGCGTCTCCAGACAAACCTTTTCCCGGTTTCCGGGTCTTTTCGCCCGAATTGGGTCCCGCAAATTTTGCCCCGGCGCGCCACGCCGGGAGTAGTTTTGGCCGGGCGCCACGCCGGAACGGAATTATCTGCGTACCGGACTTGTGACCTTCCAAACAATTTTCAGGAGGAGTACCCGCACATGCGAGAGTTGATGAGATCCAAGATACACCGCGCTACCGTCACGAACTGCAACGAAGACTACGTCGGGAGCATCGTGGTTGACCAAGACCTCATGGACCAGGTGGACATCTGGAACCACGAGAAGGTGTTGATTTGCGACATCGACAACGGCAACCGGTTCGAGACCTACGTCATTCCCGGCCCGCGCGGCAACGGAGACATATCTATTCAGGGCGCAGCGGCCAAGCTGAGCGCCATCGGTCACAAGGTCATCATCATGGCCTTTGAGACCACCGACGTTCCCGTCAACGCCCTAGCGGTTCTGGTCGACGGCGAAAACCGGTTCGTAGAATACCTGGAGGGCGCGCCCAATGTTGCACAGGTACGCTGAGTCCGAAACCGAACAGTATTACGACCACGAGGACGCAGTTTACCGGGCGTTGTGGGATAAGGAAGGCAGCGTTCACTGGGGCCTTTTCGACGACAGCACCGGCCGGGATTTCCTTCAGGCCTGCGGCAATCTCAACCGTTTCATGAGCCGGCAGGGCGGCATTGACGCCCAGAGCAAGTTGTTGGACGTCGGTTGCGGCAGCGGGACCACCGCCATGTGGCTGAGCAGGGAATTCGGTTGCCAGGTGGCCGGTCTCGACCTGAGCGGGGTGAGAATCGCCAACGCCCAGGAATCCCTGGAGGCGCAATCCGCCGAAGTTCAGGGCCGCACGGAGTTCCACAAGGGGTCGGCTACCGACCTGCCCTTTGCGGAAAACACCTTCACGCACGCGTGGAGTCAGGCGACCGTCTACCATGTGCCGGACAAGGAAGCCGTGCTGCGGGAAGTGTACCGGGTGCTTCAGCCCGGCGGCGCCTTCGTTTTCGACGACCTGACCAAGCCTCAATCCAATATCAGCGCGGCGGCCCAGAAGTTCGTGTACGAGCGGCTGCTGTACGACACGGACTTCTCCTTCGGCTCCTACCAGCAGTCGCTTAGGGATGCCGGGTTTGAGATCATCGAAGCCCACGACCTTTCGGAGCACCTCAAGACCAGCTACGAATGCCTGTCCGAGTTGTCCGCCCAGGCCGACGCCGAACATCCCGAGCACCGGGAACGGTTTCAATACCTGGAGGAGGCCTACCGGGAAACCGCCGTGGCCGTTGCCCGCCAGGAACTGGGCTGGGCCATGTTCGTCTGCCGGAAGTAATACCTGGTCCCCGCGAGGAACAGTATGACAAGTCTGGAACCACACGAGCGCGTTCAATGGGTGTATTCATCCACCAGCGCCGAGGAACTCGAAGAACGGTACGACCAATGGGCCCGGGAGTATGACCGGGATCTTGACGTGGAGTTCGGCTGGATTTCCCCGAGGATGGCCTCGGAGTTCCTGTCCAAGCATTCCCCCAAGGAAGCGCTGATCCTGGACGCCGGCGCCGGCACCGGGCTGGTGGGGGAGACTCTGGCCGGAATGGGCTACGTCAACTTGGTGGCAATGGACCTGTCCCAGGGAATGCTGGACGAAGCGGAGACGAAGGGCGTCTACCGGGAGTTCCACAAGATGGCTCTGGGGGAGCGCCTGGATTTCCTCACTGCCCGGTTCGACGCCGTGATAACCGTCGGCGTGTTCACCGCCGGACACGCCCCCGCCGGTTCGCTGGACGAATTGGTGCGGGTGACCAAACCGGGCGGGCACATCGTGTTCACCATTCGCAACGAGACTTACGAGGAAAACGGGTTCAAGGAAAAGCTGGCTGAGCTGGAAGCCGGGAACAAGTGGAAGCTGGTCGAGGTAAGCGGCGAATACCAGCCATTGCCCAAAGGCGAGCCCGAAGTGGTACACCGGGTCTGGGTCTATACAGTAGCCTGAACCCGTCCCACGCCCGCAAGCGAGAAGCCTTCGCTCAGGTGAACGAAGGCTTTTTTGCTGCAACCGGGATGAGAAGCCACAAGGCTATTGGAATTATCCGTCCCTCGTATGAACCTGGAAGGACTTCCTGCCGACCCCGCCCGTGCTGGGGACACCAAAGGGGACGCCCGGCGGCGGGAATCGAAAAGACCCAGAGAGAGCTACTCCCGGGTTTCCAGTGGCAGCCCTCTCCGCTCCACCTCGGCCATACATTCCGGGCAGCGCAGTGCGGGGTCATGCCCCACCGCCGCCCAGATGTTGTCGGTCATCAGACCACACATGAACAGGGCCTCGATTTCTTCAACGCCCAACCCATCCACGTAATGGACCTCGCCGGATTTTTCCTTGGTCGGCCACCACCAGGGAGTCAATTGCTGGGCGATGCCGTGGACACGGTCCTTGAAGTCGTCCTCCCAGCCCTCCTCCGGCAGCTCAATGACCCAGTAAGTCCCCCCGTGAGCGGCCTGTTCTCTCCTGGACGCCAAGCGTCCTTCCCGCGCATAGCGGCGCACCACGCCTTGCGAGACGTTCAAAACCCGTGAAGCTTCAATTATGGAAACCCATGCCCCCATATTTCCCTCCGCCGGCTATTCCCAAGTATTGGCCGCGGGTTTGCGGCCCGCGGTCCCAAGCCAGACAGGACAATTTTAGCCCAAACCGGCTAGATAGCGGAAGCCAGCAGCGGGTCCTCCAGCGTATCGGCCAGCGACCCGCCCGGCGGCACCATCGGGTAAACGTGGGCCGCCGGGTTTACGACAAACTCCACCAGGTAAGGCCCATCGCAGTCCTGCGCTTCCCGCAAGGCGGGCATGACATCTTCCTGCTCGGTCACCCGTCGGGCCGGGATGCCGTAAGCCTGGGCCAGCTTTACGAACTCCGGCCCCGGGATTGGCACTTCCTTCAAGTGGTTCTCGAAGAAGAGCTCCTGCCACTGCTTGACCATTCCCAGGTGACCATTGTTGAACAGGGCAATCTTGATGGGCATTTTTTCCTGGGCGACCGTGGCCAACTCCTGCAGGGTCATCTGGAAACCGCCGTCGCCGGCAATCGTCCAGACGTCCTTGTCCGGCTTCCCCACCTGCGCGCCCATCGCCGCGGGAAGCTCGAACCCCATTGCGCCCAATCCGCCGGACGACACGAAAATGTTGCGTTCGTTGAAGAACAGGAATTGAGCGGCCCACATCTGGTGCTGGCCCACGCCGGTCACCACCACCGAGTCCGGGGTTTCCTGCAACAGTTCGTTCAGTTCGGACAACACCTGTTGGGGCTGCAAAACGTCGGCGTGGGGAATAGTAAGAGACGGATGGCCTGAGCGCAGGCCGGAGATGTAGCCCATCCAGTCCGGCCGCTCGACCCGCTCAACCAGGGGCAGCAACCGCCGCAGGACGGCCTTGGCGTCGCCCGCCAGCGGCACTTCCACCGGAACGTTGCGCCCGATTTGGGACGGCTCAATGTCCAGGTGCACGATGCGGGCATGGGGGGCGAAGGTGTCGGCCTTGCCGGTAACGCGGTCGTCGAACCGCATTCCCAGCCCCACCACCACGTCGGCCTGGTCTATCACCATGTTGTTCCAATACATCCCGTGCATCCCCAGCATCCCCAGGCTCAGGGGGTGGTTCCTGGGAAAGCCTCCGAGTCCCAGCAGCGTATTGATGACCGGAATGCCGGTGGCTTCGGCCAGGGCTTTGACTTCATCCTTGGCCCCGGATGTGAGGATACCGTGCCCGCCGATGATGACCGGGCGCTCGGCCTCATTGATTAGCCGGGCGGCCAGGGGCACCTGTTCCAGCGTCTCGGGCGAGACCGGCGGCAGTTCCGGCCGGGGAATTTCGGGGTAGTCAAACTCGGCCAACTCCAACTGCACATCCCGCGGGACGTCAATCAACACCGGTCCGGGCCTGCCTTCCACCGCGATGCGGAAGGCTTCGTGAATCGTCGGGGCCAGGTCCAGGGCCGACATTACCAGGTAGGTGCGCTTGGTGCAGGCAGCCGCAATGGAGCAGATGTCACACTCCTGAAAGGCCTCCGACCCCAACGACGCGCGGGCCACCTGCCCGGTGATGGCAATCATGGGCACCGAGTCGGCGCGCGCGCCCATAATCCCGGTGACCAGGTTGGTGGCGCCGGGGCCCGAGGTGGCGACGCACACGCCGGGCCTGCCGGTAACGCGGGCGTAGCCGTCGGCGGCATGGGCGGCCGATTGCTCGTGGCGCACCAGAATATGCCTCAGTTGCGGGTAGCTCCACAGAGCGTCATAAAAGGGAAGGATGGCCCCGCCGGGGTGCCCAAAGATGACGTCCACACCCTCCCGCAGCAAACTCTCGCAGATGATTTCAGAACCTTTCAACATTACCGCAGCCTCCGGAAGCTCAGACTTTCTCCTGCCGAGAAAGTTCGGGAGAGCCGCTACAGGGCACAAAAAAGTCCCGTCCACACATAGGGACGGGACTTCAATCGTTTCCCGCGGTACCACCCTATTTGCCCGGTTGTCCGGGCCTCTCTAGCAGGACACCAACATGTCCCGTCGCTGCTAACGGGCGACGACCCCGGCCCGGCCTACTAACCCCCGGCAGGGGTTTTCAACTGGCGGCTCCGGAGGGATTTTTGGCAAGATTCAGGGTGCCTGCTTCCACCATACCAGGCTCGCTGTAAGCATCGGCTTGCCTACTCGTCTCCATCAATGCCTTTGCCCCGGCAAGTTAACACCTAGCGGCGGCGGTGTCAAGGGCAATGGCGCGGTCATTAAGGGTCTTTCAGTTATCCCAAAAACCGCCGGGTAAACGGGATACGTTGGGGGATTCATCCCCCAAACTCCCTGAAATGATGGGGTTTGATATGCCGGCGCGGGGCCATTTAGGAGATTCCGGGCCGCGTCAGGAACGAAAGGCGTTGGCGCCGGTGACCAGGGCCGGGGTGCCGCCCATTACAAAGGCGACGCCGACCGTCTCGGCGATTTCTTCTTCCGTGGCGCCCACGGCCCGGGCCCGGTCGGCGATGTTCTTGACGCCGTCGTCGTGGGCCAGCAGGGCATCGCACAGCATAGTCATCAGGACCTTGACCTTCAACGGGAGCGCGCCGTCGGTCAGCACGTGGTCCCGCACCGCCGTCACGTCCTGGAAGAGTTGGGGAGCGTTTTCCTGGATTGCGGATTGCCAGGCTCCTGGGTTGGGCAATGTCATGGGTTCACCTCTCTGAGTTTTGGTTGACTGAGACCTGATTAAGAATTGCAGGCCGCAGGGCTACACCGGCGGACGCCGCGTGTGCCAGGACGTGTTTTGCTCGTAGGCATGGGCAACCCGCAAGACCGTGGCTTCGTCGAAAGGACGCCCGGCGATTTGCAGCGCCAGGGGCAGGCCGCCGGGCCCGTCATCGGTGAAGCCGCACAGGATGGACAAAGCCGGCACACCGGCCAGGCTGTAGATTCCCCGGAAACTGCCTTCGACCAGCGCCGCCTTGTCCTGCTCAACGGCGCCGTCTCCGGGGTCCATCTGCCCAGCCTGTTTAATCATCGCCGCCGGCCCGGCGGAAGTCGGCTGTACCAGAACATCCACGTCTTCCAGCATATCAAGCACCTGCCGCCGCACCAGCGCCCGCAGCTTCTGGGCCTTGTAGTAAACCTGGGCCGGAATCAGGTTGCCAGTCGTGAAGGCCACCCGCGTGTTGGCGTGAAAGTCCTGGGGACGTTGCCGCAGCCACTCCGGGTGCAGGCTGACGCGCTCGACGTGGGTGATGGTGCGTATGATGACCCCGGTGTGCCGGGCCAGCGGCAGGGACACTTCCCTGACTTCGGCGCCCAATTCCCGCAGCAGACCGGCGGCGGCCGCCACCGCATCCCGGGTTTGAGCGTCCACGCCGACCTGTTCCGGGTCCAGAAACTCGGTGACCAGCCCCACCTTCAGCCCGGAAATATCCCCGGTCAGAGCCTGGGAGTAGTCGGGAACGGGGACTTGCCGGGTGTATGGGTCATTGGGGTCATAGCCGGCAATGACGCCGATGGTGGCGGCGCAGTCGGCCACGCTGCGGGAAATGGGCCCGATGGTGTCGATGGACCAGCAGGCCCCGTCCACACCGTAACGGCTGACCCGGCCCCAGGTGGGGCGCAGACCGACCAGTCCGCAGTTGGCCGCCGGGCCGCGGATGGAACCCCCGGTATCCTCGCCCAAGGAGGTGGCGCACAGGAACCCGGCGGTGGCCGCCCCGGAGCCGGTGGAGGACGTACCGGGGCTGCGCTCTTGGTCCCAGGGATTGCGGGCCGGACCAAAGGCGGAACTAATCGGGTCTCCCAGAGCAAACTCGCTCATGTTCAGCTTGCCCAGCAGAATCGCCCCGGCGCGTTTCAGGTTGGCCAGCACCGTGGCATCTTCGGCCGGGACGAACTCGGCCCTAACCCTGGAAGCATCGGTGGTATTGACTCCGGCGCTGTGGATTTGGTCCTTCACTGCCACCGGAACGCCGTGCAAAGGCCCTCGGTAATTGCCCTGGGCGATTTCGGACTCGGCTTGTCGCGCGGCATCCCGGGCCGCCTCGCCGGTGACGGTGATGTAGGCATTCAGCCTGGGGTTGACCTGCTCGATGCGGTCCAAGTAAGCATCCACGGCCTCCACCGGAGAGACGCGCCGGGCCTGAATCTCGGCAGCCAATTCGGTGGCGGTCAGGAAGGGCAGTTCCGAGCTATTCATGCCGGTCCTCCTGCGGCGGCAGAATCAGCGGAAGCGGTTCTACCAGGTTGGCGCCGGGCACGTCTATTTCAGCCATCAACTCCAGGATAGCGTTCAAGCCGCTGCCGACCCGGGCCAGTTCCTGCTCCTGAATGTCCAGGCCGACGGCGCGGCCCAATGCTTGCACGTCTTCACTGGTAAGGCGATCCATATTGTCCTCTCCGGGTTCTCCTATGTGGCGGCTTGGGCAGGGAATCTTCCTCCAAAGCCGACCCGCCGGGTGGGCCGGTATTCAACCCATTCATGCTGCGTCGGATTGGTTTGACACCGACCCATGCGCAGGACGATTGCACGGTTTTTATAGGGAAGCCCTTCTCGACGCACCGCACAACTCGCCTTTCCTGCGGAGGCAGGAATCCACGGAGTTTTGGCAAGGGAGTGCTGGCCCTTTCTTGCGATTTCTGGATTCCTGCCTCCGCAGGAAAGACGGGCCTCTGTCCGATGAAACCAGCGACTTTGCAATCGTCCTGGCCCTGGTCCGCCGCTGTGATGCCCGATAATCGGGCGGTGTGTTAGTATGTTTCACGGAGGCCTGCCTTGTCTACCAACCTCGACTCTCCCCGAAGCTACCTGACCCGCATCCGTCATCTTCCCTTACTTGCCGATGAACGAGCCTTGTGTTCGTTTGCGTCCAAACACGGCGTTATTCCCGAACCCGTCGGGACGGGCCGCCTGCTGGTCGCCACCAACCGGCGCATTGTTTCCTTTGCCGGGGGCCGGGAGGGAGACGAGACGTTTCTGGCTCCCATCAAGGAATGCGCCGGGGTTACGGTCGATGCGGGGTCCGGCGGCGGCGTGTCGTTCGTGCAGGGGTTGGCGACCATTGCCGTGGGGCTGCTGGTATACATCGTCGTTTCTTACTGGCTCACCGGCCACGTCACCGGCCCATCGGTGCCCTTTATCAACATAGACCTGGGGCCGCTGGTGGTTTTGTTCGCCGTGCTGGGCGGCGTTTGGCTGGCTGCGAAGCAATACTTCAGGCGGGAACAGGGCGCTATAACCCTGCACGGCAGCAACTGGACCCTGTCCTTTCCATTCGCCGGCAGCGGCCCGGAAGGAGACGTTTTCCGGCTGATAAACGTGGTGTTCGCCGCCAGGGATGCGTGGCGGCAGCCGGGACCGGCAGAGGGTTCCGGGACAGACGGCCCCCAGGCTCAGGGCGCCCCGCAGGAGCCGCTAACCCAGCGGTAGGGCCGGGTCGATGTCCAGCTCCAGACCGAACTGCTCGCCCCGCTGGTACTGGTAATAGGCGCAGGCAGCAATCATCGCCCCGTTGTCCGTGCAGAGGACCGGAGGCGGGATAATCACCGGCAGCGGCGAGTCGTGCGTGACTTTCTCCCGCAGCAGCGCGTTGGCCGCCACACCGCCGCCCAGCAGTATTCCCCTGGCGTGGTAGAGGCGGGCCATTGCCAGCAACTTGACCACCATCACATCCACCACTGATTCCTGGAAGATGGCGGCCATTTCCCGGACCAACGACCTGGCTTCGTCGTCGGACAATCCTCCGCTGCCGGCCGGGTATACCCCCTTGGCCTGGGCCAAATGCAGCAGGGCGGTCTTGACGCCGCTGAAGCTGAAGTCCAGCGTGTCCCGCATCCACGCCCGGGGCAGCGGCGGCAGGGCGTGCCCGGTTGATAGACGGTCGGCCTGCTGGGCCTCGCGTTGAATCTCCGGCCCGCCGGGGAACCCCAGCCCCAGAATGCGGGCGGCCTTGTCGAAGGCTTCCCCGGCAGCGTCGTCCCGGGTGCGTCCCACCAGACGGTAGACGCCATGCCCTTCCATCAGCACCAGGTCGGTGTGACCTCCGGAGGCGATGAGGCAGGCCAGCGGAAACCCGGGGGACTCGGCCGGGCTGGCGGGGGTGTCAATCAGCCATGAAGCGTACAGGTGTCCCTCCAGGTGGTTGACGCCAATCAGTGGCACATCCAGCGCGTAGGACAGGGCCTTGGCGGTGTTGACCCCGGTAATCAGCGCCCCGGCCAGTCCTGGCCCATAAGTCACGGCGACGGCTTCGATGTCCTTGAGGCTTGACCCGCCGGCGGCCAACGATTCTTCCAGCGCGGGCGCCATGTCCCGGACATGCTGCCGCGAGGCTACTTCCGGCACCACTCCCCCGTAGCGGGAGTGCAGTTCTACCTGGGACGCGATGACGTTAGACCGCATACGCCTGCCGTCTTCGACGATTCCCACCGCGGTCTCATCGCAGGATGTTTCGATTCCCAGAATTTTCATGGCATAACTTTCGTTGGCAAAGATGTTGGCATAAAATCGCCGTTCCCCGGCGGCCCGGCGGACGGGGCCTTTTTGGCGCGCCCCCTCTGATGATAAGAACCGGAAGGGCCACGGGTCAACTTTACCGGCGCAACCACCCAATGCTATCATCCTTTGGAACATACTGCTTGGCCCGGCCCCATTTTTGGACGCAAACGGGACGCCAACTTGAAACTTTACCTGGTGCGACACGGCGAGACGGACTGGAACCGGCTGGGCAAGTTCCAGGGCCAGGTTGACGTGGCGCTCAACGACAAGGGCCAGGCCCAGGCCAAAGCCACCGCCAGGGCATCCCTGGCCTGGGGAGCGACGGCGATGTACTCCAGCCCTCTCGCCAGGACGATGCAGGTCGCCGGGGAAATCGCCAATCTGACCGGCCTGACCATCATTCCCGACCCACGCTTGAAGGAGTTGGACCTGGGCGACGTGGAAGGGGTGAGCGGTTCCGAGATGCGCTCCGGCTGGCCGGATGTACACGAGGTCTGGCGGGACTCCCCGGAATTGGCGGCCATGCCCGGCGGAGAGTCGTTGGTCCAACTGGAAGACCGCGTCTGGCAGTCTTTCCTGGACATTGAGACGGCCCACGCCGAAGCGGACAACGTAATCGTAGTTTCCCACAACTTCGCCATTCGCGCCCTGTGCGGCAAACTGGCCGGCATCCCGTTGACCCACTTCCACCGCCTCTACCTGAACTTGGCATCGGTGTCAGTCTTCCACCGGAGCGGCCTGGGTTGGCGTCTGCTCGGCTACAACTCCACCCACCACCTGCCTCCGGACCTCCGGTCCGAGTGACCGTACGACACGCCGCGCCATGACCGTACCGCGGGCAGTCCGCCGGCTGGAGCAGCAGGTTGCCGACGCGCTGGCCCGGTCAGGATACGACAACGCCGGGACGACGCTGGTCGTCGCCGTATCCGGCGGCCCCGATTCCACCGCCCTGCTTCACTCCCTGCATCGCGTTGGACAGCGGCTCGGACTCCAACTGCACGTCGCCCACCTGATTCACGACCTGCGGGGGGCGGAAACCGAGGCCGACGCAGCGTTCGTGTCCGAACTTGCCGGACAATTGGGCCTGCCGGCAACCATCCAACGGGCCGCCCCGCTGCAATACCAACGGCAGCGGGGCATCTCGTCTTTTGAGCAGGCCACCAGGGAACTCCGTTACGACTTCCTGCGGACCGTTGCCCTGGAACACCACGCGGCGGCGGTTGCCGTGGGCCACACCCGCGACGACCAGGCCGAGACCGTCCTGGAGCACATTCTGCGGGGTTCCGGCATCCACGGACTGCGGGGCATGACCGAGACCGCTCCCTGGCCCTGGCCCACCGGGGCTGACGGCGTTGCCCTGCTGCGCCCCCTGCTGGCGGTCGGCAAGTCCGAGACCGCCGGCTATTGCGAGGCGCTGGGCCGCCCTTTCCGCCGGGACAGCGAAAACGATTCGCCCAAGTTTACCCGCAACCGGATTCGTCACGACCTGCTGCCCCGCCTGGCATCGGAGTACAACCCCAGGGCGGCGGATGCCCTGGTCAGGCTGTCCCGGAACGCCGCCATAGACGTGGATTTTCTGGAGCAGGAATGCAACCGGATATGGCCTCTGGTGGCGTCCGGCCCAGCGTCCGGCGACTCTGGGAACGCCGGGGACGGCGGCATCGTCCTTGACCGGGAAGCGTTACGGGCACTTCACCCTGCCCTGCAGCGGGCGGCCCTCCGGCGGGCCTTCATCACGGTGGCGGGCGATGCCCGGCGGCTGGAGGAAACCCACCTGTCCGGCATGGCCGCGCTGGCCCAGGGAACATCCGCCGGGAATGCGCTCCAACTCCCCCGGGGCTGGTGGCTCCACGCCGCATCCGGCCGGCTGGTCCTTACCACCGCCAAGAAGCTGCCATGTCCCCTGCCGCCCTTGACCGGCAGCCACCCGCTGCGGCTGCCAACCGAAGGACAACCCGCCACCAGCGCGGCAATTGGAGGATGGCGTGTTACCGCCGGGTTGGTGGCCCTGACCGGCGATGTGGCGGCGTGGAATCAGGGGCCACAGGTGGCCTTCTTCCAGCCGGAATCCCTGGCGGGGCCGGCGGTGGTGCGCGGCCGGGTCCCCGGAGACCGGTTTCAACCCCTGGGCATGGCCGCCGAAAAAAAATTGCAGGACTTCTTAACCGACGCCAAGGTTCCCGCGGCCTGGCGGGATTGCATTCCCCTGGTCGTCACCCCGCGGGGCATCGCCTGGGTAGTAGGCTGCCGCATCGCCGATTGGGCCAAAGTCGTCCCGGAAGGCGGTGGCGGAATGACGTTCCGGATGGAGTTTATGGAAGAGCCGAGTTGATCGCCGCCTTCTGAAGCCCTTTCGTCCCACGTTTCCACCGGGGCCGGTTATGAGCCATTCGAGAGACGCCGGCCGCGTCATTACTTATCAAAACGGTCTTTTTTCATAAGTAATGACGTTGACCATGCGATTCTGCGACTACCCTGGAACGCCCGGCAGGGTCTTTTCATTCTCGAAAGAATCCCCTCTCCCTTTGTGAGAGGGTCAGGGTGAGGGCGTTCCGGCCAAGGGCAACCGTAGTTGATGCGCACGATTCCCCCTCACCCCCTGCCCCTCTCCCCGTGGGAGAGGGGAGAATGAAAAGACCCTGGAACGCCAGCACAATTTCCTTTTCAACCGGGTATTTTGGGCTGTATAGTGTAATTTGGCTATGAGCAGCGCATTGCGGCTCGAATGCCGTTTCTCTCGACAAAAGAGTGCAACCCGGAATCAGGCATGGAAACCCACGCGGAGACTCACAGGGAGACTCAATTGAGGAACTTGGCACACCTGCTGGTCCATCTCTTCGGGCGGAATAACAACCTGAACCGGAGCTATCTGTCCGCGTCCCATGATCATTGCCTGCTCTGCGATGAGGAAATCAGCAGTTCGGATGCCTATCTGAAGTGGCGGGTCTGCCCCTTCTGCCGGTTCCACTACACCCTGACCGCCCGCCAGCGCATCGGGTTGGTCGCCGACCCCCGCAGTTTCAAGGAGTCCTTCAAGTTCCTCAGTTCGGTCAACCCGATGTCGTTTTCCACCCGCGGCTCGCGGCAGAAGTATCCGCCCCGTACCCAGAACCGTACCGGCCTGACCGAAGCAACCGTGACCGGCCGCTGCAAGATTGACGGCACCGAGGTTATGCTGATTGTGCTGGACTTCGGGTTCATGGGCGGCAGCATGGGCAGCGTGGTCGGCGAGAAGGTCGCCCTGGGCCTGGAAGCGGCGGCCAAGAGCGAATTGCCCACGGTGGCGCTGGTCTCCGGCGGCGGCGCGCGGGTGCAGGAAGGGGTCCTGGCGCTGATGCAGATGGCCAAGACCGTCACCGCGGCCAACCGCCTGCGCGAAAAGGGCAAACCGTTCATCGTGACGCTGGCCAACCCGTCCACCGGACAAGCCTACGCCAGCTTTGCCAACCTAGCCGATGTCATCCTGGCCGAGCCGGGCGCCCTGATTGGCCTGTCCCCCCTGCGGACGCTGCGGGAAGCCTCGGGCAAGCCCCTGCCTTCCGACGCCCACACCGCCGAATCGCACCTGAGCCACGGCCTGCTGGACGACATCGTGGACCGGGAGGACTTGCGGGACCATCTGGCCACGCTGCTGAAGCTCTTGACCCAGCAGAAACGCGGCGCCCCCGAATACAAGGACCTGCTCAACTCTCCGGTGGAGCCCGGCCCGAGCCCCGAAGCGTGGGAAGCCGTGGCCTTATCCCGGGACCCCGGGCGTCCTTCCGCATCGGCGTACATCCGCTCAATCGTGGATGAATTCGTGGAGCTTCACGGCGACCGGGTGAGCGGCGATGACCGCTCCGTCATCTGCGGCATCGGGTTCCTCGCCGGCGAACCGATTGCGGTTATCGGGGAGCAGCGGCAGACTCTCGCCGATGGCGGCCGTTACCACACCTTCCCCAACGGCCTCCGCAAGGCCCAGCGCATCATCCAGGCGGCGTGCCGCTTCCAGCTTCCCATCGTCACCCTGATTGACACCCAGGGAGCGGACCCGGGGCTGGAGGCCGAAGAGCAAGGGATGGGTTATGCTATCGCCAACACCCTGTCCCTGCTGGCCGGTGCGCCCGTGCCGGTGGTATCGGTGATTATCGGCGAAGGCGGCAACGAGGCCGCCCTGGCCTTGGGGATGGCCGACCGGGTGCTGATGCAGCAGAACGCCATCTTCTCTCCCGTATCGTTGAATCACACCCTGGGCGGTCCGCATCCCGGCCGGGCGTTGGACCGGGAGGCTGCCGAGGCAATGGTGTTGACCGCCGGCGACTGCCTGGAACTCGGCATCGTGGACGGCGTGGTGCCCGAACCACCGTCCGGCGCCCATTCCGAACCGCAGCAGGCGGCCGAGTACCTGCGGACAGCGTTGGTCAAGGAATTTGCCCGGGTGACGCAGCTGTCTTCAGGCAAGCTGCTGCAGGAACGCTACCGGAAGTTCCGCAGGATGGGTGAGCTGAGCCAATTCTCGCAGGAAGCGATGAACCATGAAGTTGAGATGCTCCTGAACATTGCTCAGCAACCAGCCGTTGCCGACGTTGACAAGCTGACGCCGGAGGAAACCTGCACCGAAGCCGCGGTGATCGCCCCGGATTAGCGCGGCTTGGGATGGCCTTCGAGGGCTTCAAGACCAACGGCTTGGCGGGTTCCATCCGCTAACGGCGGATATCCCTGCCGTTGGGTTGGGGATTACCGGGGCATCACGGCATTGAGCCGTAAACGTGGGGGGCTGGAGCATTGGCGCCGGATCCGGTTAGTTCCCTTCCATGTCCCCGTTGCCGCCAGCCCATCGACCCGGAAGCCCCCGGCTGCCCGGCTTGCGGTTGCACCCTGTGGGAACGGGGGTATAGGAACCGGCCCGTTCAGGTCCGGCTCCCGTCCTCGCCGATGGAGAGCCGGGAAAATTCGGGTGCCGGTTGCCTGTTAATCGTCTTCCGTGAGGACAAGCGCGCCCTGCACGACATGATTTGCGATACCGTGGTCATCCGGCGTCCGGGGGCCCGTACCGGCAGGTAGAACAGATTGGGCTAGGCGGCTTCCCGGCCCAGGGCTTTGAGGCTGGTCTTCATTGCCTCGGCCACCGTCTCGTACTCCTCGGCCACCTCGTCGTCCAACAACACCGTCGGCTTGGAGGCGTTGCGGTAGGACGCCCGCAGCGCCATGCGGCCCAGGAACGGCGCGCCGACGTCCTCGGCCATGTCTTCACCGCCGCCCTGACCGAAAATGTCCCCGGTGTAGTTCTCCACCACGCCAACGATGTTCAGATTGAGCTTGCGAATCATGTTGATGCAGCGCTTGGCGTCGACGTTGGCCAGTTGCTGCGGCGTGCTGACCACCACAAACCCATCCATTGGGATGGTCTGCATCACCGTCAGCGGGGAATCGGATGTGCCGGGAGGAAGATCAACCACCAAGTAGTCCAGGTCCCCCCAAGCGGTAGATTGGAGAAACTGGTTGATGGCGTTGTGAATCATCGGCCCGCGCCAGATGATGGCCTCGTCTTCCTTTTCCTGGAAGAAGGCCATGGACACCACCTTGACGCCCCACTTCTCGGCGGGTTTTATCTCGCCGTCAACGTAGTCCGGTGGTTCGGTGACGCCCAGCACCTTGTTGACGTTGGGACAGTCGATGTCCACATCCAGCAGGCCGACCTTGCTGCCGGACTGGGCCAGGGTCGCGGCCAGGTTAACCGCGACCGTGGTCTTTCCGACGCCGCCCTTGCCGCTGTAAACCCCAATCTTGGTGGTAATTCCCTCCATGCGCTCGGTTATCTGACGTTTCTGCTGCCAGGTGCGCTTGATTTGTTCGAGCCGGGCGTTTTCCTGAGGAGTAGACATACAACCTCCACCGAAACGCCGCAACGATTCGGCTGAATTGGCGGCGCATCCGCCGGATGCCGTTCGCGCGGCAACTGGAAGGACCGAGGGCTAAATTCCCAACTGACCGCGGGCTTCTTCGCTAATCAGGTCGGGGCTCCAGGGAGGGTCAAAGGTAAGCTCGATATTGACGTCTTCCACGCCTTCCACGTCCTGAATGGCCCATTCGGCCTGCTGGGCGATGTGGGGGCCCATGCCGCAGCCGGGGAAGGTCAGCGTCATTTGCACGAAGACATCGTTCTGGTCATCCACCTGCACGTCATAGATAAGGCCCAGGTCAACGACATTGACCGGAATTTCCGGGTCGAAGACCGTCTTGAGCGCCGCGTAAACTTCGTCCCGGTTAACTGCTTGGGTCATAAGTACCTCCTGCACGGTTGCTTGCTTCCAGTATAGACATTCCCCGGTTGCAAGGTCAACGATGCGTTGCCCGCCCCAGGGTCTTATAATTGTCGAAAGAATCCCCTCGCCCTCTGGGAGAGGGTTAGGGTGAGGGTGTTCCGTCCAAGAGCAACCGTTGCCGGTGCGCGTAGGGTTCGCCCTCACCCCCGACCCCTCTCCCCACGGGAGAGGGGAGAATTAAAAGGCCCTGGCCCTCCCCAGGACGATTGCAAAGCCGCATCGTCAACGTCTTTCCCGCGAAGGCGGGAATCCAGGAATGTTGAAGTAAGGGAACGTGACCGGCGAACAGCCGTTTTTGGATTCCTGCCTTCGCAGGAAAGACGGGGCCGGCGTCTCCGAAATGGCTCACAACCGTACCCCCGCAACTGCTGTCCCGAAGGCCGCTGCCTGCCCTTGCGGCGACGGTGGTTCCGATGAAACTGGGGACAACAGGTTAACGGGGGACAACAGGTTGATGTACTTTGCAATCGTCCTGTTGACCGCCCGGCAACGCTCCGCAAGTCCCGCCGGATGCGAAAACAATCACCGGGACCGTCAACCCGGAAGGGTGGACGGTCCCGAGGGATTTGCTAATCCACCGGACTGCCGGCTGCCGGGCTGCTAGGGAATCAGCAGCAGCTTGCCGGTGGTGGCCCGGGACTCCAACTGCCGGTGGGCCTCCGCCGCATCGGACAGCGGAAAGACGTGCTCGACACGCAGTTTCAGTTCGCCGGACTTGACCCAGCCCAGAACGTCACCGGCCCGCTGCTCCAGATCTTCCCGGGTTGCGGTGTAGTCGCCCAAGCCGGGGCGGGTCAGGTACAGAGAGCCGTTCCCCAACCGCCTTACATCCAGCAGGTCGGGGGCGCCGCTGGCCTGGCCGTACAGGACCACGTGCCCCCTGCGTCCCAGGCAGCTTATACTGCCGTCAAAGGTGGTCTTGCCCACGGCATCATAGACCACCTGAAGCCCGGCGCCGCCGGTGGCCTTCTTGATTTCTTCGGCAAAGTCCTGCTGGGTGTACAAGATTACGTGGTCGGCGCCGGCTCCCCTGGCCAGTTCGGCCTTGGCCTCGGTGGAAACGGTGGAAAAGACATAGCCGCCCAGACGCTTGACCATCTGGATAAGCAGCAGACCCACGCCGCCGGCCCCGGCGTGGACCAGCGCCCGGTCGCCGGGCTGCACCCGGTAGGTGGAGTGGCACAGGTAATGGGCGGTCATTCCTTGCAGCATGACCGCGGCGCCGTCCCGTGCGTCCAGACCTTCCGGCATCTTCACCAACTTCGACGCGGGCACGACCGCCTGCTCCGCATAGGACCCGGCGACGCTGGAGTAGGCAACCACATCGCCCTCGCTCAGATGGGTGACGCCGGCTCCCACCTGCTGGACCACGCCGGCGCCTTCAACGCCGACAATCCAGGGCAGGGGCGGCGGATTGACCCCGGACCGGCTGTAGGTGTCGGTGAAGTTCACGCCCACCGCCTGCATTTGCACCATGGCCTCCCCTTCCCCGGGGGACAGGTCGGGCAAGTCCCGGTATTGCATAACCTCGGGGCCGCCATATTCGGTAATCTGTACGGCTTTCATGCCTGCATTCCTCCATGTTTAATTTACGGCTTTGTGCAGCGCTCTTTCAGGTTTTACGTTCTCGCAAAAACAGTGTTCCCGCCCGTTGATTTACAGTACATTTCTGCCAGAGCATCGGACGGCGGGAGTTGCCCGTAGTATACACAGAACCACCGGCACGGAAAACGGCGGACTGTCACCAGGTCAAGCCGTTCGTCCCCAGGTCATTGAAGAACTCCCTTATTGGACCCCCACGTCAGCCGGCCCAGGGTCTTTCGATTCTTCTCGAAAAATCCCCTCTCCCTTTGGGAGAGGGTTAGGGTGAGGACGTCCAGGCAGGAGCAACCGTTGCCGGTGCGCGGAGTTCGCCCTCACCCCCGGCCCCCCTGCCTTCGCAGGGGCAGGCTCTCTCCCGCGGGGAGAGGGGAGAATCGAAAGCCCCTGACTAGACGCCCAATCCGGTTTGCGGCGATACTGGGAAAATGCTATGATTGGCTGGTTGGCTGTACGTTGCGAACGGCACGGCCGTCAGCAAATTACGGCAGCGAAACTTGGGCGACGGCGCCCATTCCCGAACCTAAGGAGGCTTAAGTGTGGTGACGCCAGCCAATGTTTCTTTTTCCCAGGCGCTAACCCAGTTCGTAGCCGCCAAGAAGAACGGAAAAAAGCCACTGGAGGGGCAGCAGGAAATTCGAAGGTTTATAACCTGGTTCGGACGAGAGCGAATGGTTCGCGAACTGTCCCCGTCCGAAGTGGCCGACTACGCTCAGCACGCAGGGTCGGGGGGTTCCGAATCCGCCCTGCGGCTCGCACCGGTCAAGACGTTCCTGAGCTTCCTCAAGGACCAGGGCATGGTCGATAACAGCCTAGCCCCCCACCTCCGCATCCCCCGCACCCGCAAGACCACCGCCGGCAGCAAGTCATCCTCCACCGCCAGTTCCCGGCCCCAGTTGAGTCAAGAAGGGTATGACCGCTTGAAGGTCCAGTTGGAAGACCTGAAAGGGGACCGGGTCCGTGTCACGGAAGACATCAAGCGGGCAATGGAGGACAAAGACTTCCGGGAAAACTCGCCTCTGGACGCGGCCAAAGAAGAACAGGGTATGATCGAGTCCAAGATTCGGGAACTGGAGTCCAGCCTGACCCATGCCGAAATTATCGGCCAGAATTCCGGCAGCGGGATGACCATGCGGATAGTGGTGGGCGCCAAAGTCACCCTCAAAGACGGATCCTCGGGCCGCAGCGTAAACTACACGCTGGTGGATGTTCGGGAGGCCGACGTTGCCGCCGGCAAAATCTCCACGGCGTCGCCGGTGGGCCAGGCTCTGCTAGACAAGACTGTCGGGGACCAGGTTTCCATCTCCGTGCCCAAGGGAACGCTGCACTACACCGTCGAGAAGATAGGCTCCTAGCCCGCGTTTCCCACAGCATCAGCTTTCAGGAAAGCAAAAGCCCCGGCCGGTTACGGGCCGGGGCTTCCGTTTGTCCAACCGGAGAGCCGTTTCTAAACTAAAGCCAAGGTGGGATGTACATTTAAGTGGTGATGATGATCAGCTGGGTTGCGCCGGTGAATCCCTCTCATCCGTACTTGGAGGATGATCCGGCACCACTGCTTGACCTCCACTATCTGCGCATTTCACCTTGGCTTTGGTTTAGTTCAGCTTCTGGACTTCCGCCAGAATCTCGGCCGGGTCCGGCAGGTTGCCGGGGGTGTAGGTCTGCCGGTAGGTGACCACGCCTTCCTTGTTGACGATTATCACCGCCCGGGTGCCGGCGCCCCGCTCATCGTTCCACAGACCGTAGGCCGTGGTGACGGCGCCCTTGGGATGCCAGTCGGACAACTCGGGGTAGGGCAGGCCGCCCATGGACGTGGTCCAGGCCCGGTGGGCTGCCACATGGTCGCAACTTATGCCCAGAACCTGGGCATCATTCTCCTCAAACTGGCTGTGAAACCGCCGGAATGAGGTTGCCTGGTCGGTTCAACCACCGGTGAAGTCCAGAACGTGGAACGAGAGCACTACGTTCTTGGAACCCCGGTAGTTGCCCAACGAAACGTCACCCTCGCTAACCGAAGCAAGAGTGAAATCTGGGGCTGCGTCGCCAACTTCTGCGGGCATATCATCTCCTCGATACAGACTGCGGTGGCCCCCTCTGCGGAGCCAACACGCTGATTATACTATCCCGCGCCGCCGGGACGTAACCTGCCTCTGCCCCACGTGCAGGGTCTTTCGATTCTCCCCTCTCCCCGCGGGAGAGGGGCCGGGGGGTGAGGGCGAACTCCGCGCATCAGCGACGGTTTCTCCAGGCTGGAAGCCCCTAACCGTAACCCTTCCCCAAAGGGCAAGGAGATTCTTTCCAGAATGAAAAGGCCCTGGCACCACGTGCAGGGTCTTTCGATTCTCCCCTCTCCCCGCGGGAGAGGGGCCGGGGGTGAGGGCGAACTCCGCGCATCAGCGACGGTTGCTCCTGTCCGGACACGCCCTCACCCTCTACCAGAGGGAGAGGGGATTTATCGAGAATCGAAAGGCCCTGACCCTGGGGCCAGGACGATTGCAAAGTCGGTATTTCATCGGACAGGTCCTCGTCTTTCCTGCACAGGCAGGAACCCACGGCGTTTTGGCAAGGAAATGTTTGTCCGTCCTTGCGATTTCTGGATTCCTGCCTCCGCAGGAAAGACGATGTGCGGCGCCCCGCAAAGGGCTTCCTTTGGTATACTGGCCCAATGTTGTCTGGCGGGAGTGGGAAGCGTGGAAGTTCGGTTTGACCGGGGAGTTTGCCTGCCGGAACTTGAGCTTTGGCTGGACTCCCGCCGCCGCCAGGATTCGGGCGTAATTTCCCACGCCCATTCCGACCACACCGCCCGGCACCACCGCCCGGTGGTCACGCCCAACACCCTGCTGCTCCTGTCTGATTATCTCAGCAAGTCCAGCCCAACCGTGCTGGAATACGGGGAACCGTTGGACACCGAGCGTTACATCATGACCATGTTTCCCGCGGGCCACTGCCTCGGTTCCGCGCAGGTTTTGGTGGAGTCCAAAGCCACCGGGGAGAGGCTGCTGTATACCGGCGACTTCAAGACCCGGCCCAGCCCGGTCAACGAGCCGCTGCAACCCGTCCCGTGCGACATCCTGGTTATGGAGGCCACCTACGGGCGCCCCCAGTATGTGTTCCCCCCGGAAGAACAGGTCTTGCAGACCGCGTTCAACACCCTGCGCCTGTGGCTTTCCCAGGGATACCGGCCCGTCGTGCGGGCGTGGCGGTTGGGCAAGGCGCAGGAAATCCTCTACCACCTGCTGCGGGAAGGGTTCGACGTGGCGTTGGAAGACGGCTGCTGCCGCGTCGCCGAAGCATATCAACAAGGGAATATAGAGTTTCCCGGCAATTTCAGGCCCCTGGACGGAGATTGGCCCGAGGGTCAAGTTGTAATCTGCCCGCCGGGACGGAGCGCCGCCCGGGTCCTGGGAGCCTTTCGCAACCAGCGGGTCATGGGCCTGACCGGGTGGGCGCAGGGTGGCCGCGGTTGGGGCCGTTCCGGCGACGCCAGCCTGCCCTTCAGCGACCACGCTGACTTCAACGACCTGGTGGGTTATGTTGAGCAAGTCCAACCCAGGCAGGTCTACACCGTCAACGGCTTCCCGGAATTGGCAGCCCACCTGCGCACGCTGGGCTGCCCGGCAGTCCACCTGGACGGGAAGGGGCTGCCGGACAACGGCGGGTTCCAGATGAAGCTGGTTTAGCGGAGGAGAAGGTAATCATGGTCAGATATTGGATCATTACGCCTTATCACTACTACCGGCCCGAGGAATTCGACCAATGCTGGCACTATGACCGCAACAACGGCGTCATAGCCATCGGGTGGAACCTGGGCAACCTTTCCAACCTCTCAGTTGAAGCAATCCGAATGCGGTACGAGGACGAATTTCCGGATGAGGATCCAAACAGCTTCTACCAAGTTCTGAAGTTCTGGCAAGAGATCCAACCGGGAGACCGGATAATCGCTCGCGCCGGGCGAAAGAGAATAATTGGGTTAGGTACCGTGCAAGGCCGACCGTACTATTCTCTCGAAGAATGGGAAAGGAGGGGAAGGGGGATAGACTTCACCACCCATACCAACTTTCTCCCCGTCCGTTGGGACAACATCAAGGAGCATTTCTTCCCCGATATGGTCTTTGGGATTCAGACCGTCACCGAAATAACCGAGCGTTCCCGGCACTGGCCGGCAGTCAAGGCCGTATTGAGCAACGTTTGGAATCTCCCCTGATCCCCTATCTGAGTCTCTGAAACCAAACGGGAAAGGGGCGGATGCGTTACGCACCCGCCCCTTTCCCGTAGCCTTGGTTAACCAGACTGTCTAATCCGGGGTGGTCCCCACTGCCGGCAGGTTCGCCTCTTCATCGACGGCCAGCATCCGGTTGACCGCGCTCAGGTATGCCTTGGCGCTGGCAACAATGATGTCGGTGTCCGCGCCCCGGCCGGAGAAGGTGCGGCCCGCGTTTTCAACCCGCATCGTGACCGTTCCCACCGAGTCCAGCCCCTCGCTGACCGCCTGCACGTTAAACTCGGACAGCTTGCAGGAGCAGCCCACCACCCGGTCAATGGCCTTGCAAACGGCGTCGACCGGACCGTTGCCGGTGGAAGCGTCGGTGCTAATGCCGCCGCCGGGGCCAATCAGCCGCACCGTGGCGGTGGGGATGTCATGGTCGCCGCTGGAGAAATGCACTTGGTCCAGCGCGTAGCTCACCGGCTCGGTGGCCTCCCGCTTCTCCTCGTCCATCAGGATTTCCAGGTCCCGGTCGGTGACTTCCCGCTTCTTGTCGGCCAGCGCCTTGAAGGACTCGAAGACCTTGGTGATTTCCTCCCGGTCCAGGGAGAATCCCAGGGCTTCCAGCCGGGATTGCAGGCCGGCCCGTCCGCTGAGCTTCCCCAGCACCAGGCTGTTGCCGGGAACGCCGACGCGCTCGGGCTGCATCACCTCGTAGGTGGAGCGGTCCTTCAGTACGCCGTCCTGGTGAATCCCGGAGGCGTGGCGGAAGGCGTTCTCGCCCACGACGGCCTTGTTGGCCTGCACTGCCATGCCGGTGATGCGGCTGACCATGCGGCTGGTCGGGTAAATCTGGGTGGTGTCGATGCCGATGTCCACTTGGAACAGGTCATTGCGGGTGTCCAGAGACATGATTATCTCTTCCAGAGAGGCGTTGCCCGCCCGCTCGCCGATGCCGTTGATGCACCCTTCAACCTGCCGGGCGCCGGCTTCGATGGCGGCCAGGCTGTTGGACACCGCCAGCCCCAGGTCGTTGTGGCAGTGAACGCTGAGGGTGACGTTATCCATGCCCGGCACCCGCTCCTGAATGTTCTTCAGCAGTTGGGCGAAGTTGGACGGAATGGCGTACCCCACGGTGTCGGCCACGTTGATGGTGGTGGCGCCGGCGCGGATGACCGCCTCCAGCATCTGGTAGAGATACTCCGGGTCGGTGCGGGTGGCGTCCATGGGCGAGAACTCGACGTCGCTGCAATACCCCTTGGCCCGCTCCACCATGCTCACCGCCATGTCCATGACCTCTTCCCGGTTCTTGCGGAGCTGGTGCATGACGTGAATCTCGGACGACGACAGGAATACGTGAATCCGCGGCGACTCGGCCACCTTGATGGCCTCCCATGCCTGGTCAACGTCGTTGGGATGGGCCCTTGCCAGCGAGGCGATGACCGGCCCGCGGACTTCCCGGGCAATGTTGTTGACCGCGCGGAAGTCGCCCGGAGAGCTGGCCGCGAAACCCGCCTCGATGATGTCCACCTTCAGCCGCTCCAACTGCTTGGCAATCTCCATCTTCTCGTCCACGGTCATGCCGATGCCCGCGGACTGTTCACCATCCCGCAGGGTGGTGTCCAGGAATCTCACTCGGTTGTTAGCCATGATTGCTACCTTCCTCTTTCGGTGTTCGACGTTAAATTGCCTGTGACGGGTTCAGAGGAGAAGCGGGCCGCAGGGTCACGCAGTCCACCGCAGCCAGCCCAGCCAAGACCAGCGTGCGATGGTGAACTGCTCTAAACATCACCTGCTGCATAAGATTTCGCCCCCTTTGGGTGTTTTTGAATGAATGCCGGGATTCCAGGTTAGAGACCGGGCAATGGGTTCTATCCCCCAAGTTTATTCACCACGGTGAGCATTGTTGTTATCCACATGGCGACCAAGGACAGCCACATCGTGATGATAACTCCCAAAATCCACAGCAAGTTTCTGTCTATTTTGGACCTAACGTCTCTGATGTGCGTTCGGATTTCCCGTATGTCTTCTCTAATTTCGGCTGCCTGGCCCTCTAGGTGTTCGACCCGAATCTCGACCCGGGCTAATCTCTCTCCATCAGGCATTTCGGTTGTGGTAGTTGTCATGTTCGCAACCAAGCCCTCGCAGGTTCAGGAATTACGCTATCCCCCCAAGTTTATTCACAACCGTGAGCATTGTTGTTATCCACATGGCGACCAAGGACAGCCACATCGTGATGATAACTCCCAAAATCCACAGAAAGTGCCTGTCCATTTTGGACCTGATGTCCCGGATGTCTTCTCTAATTTCGGCTGCTTGGCCCTCCAGGTGTTCGACTCGAATCTCTACTCGGGCTAATCTCTCTCCATCGGGCATTTCGGTTGTGGCGGTGGTCATGGTTGGCCTAAACTTCCTTCGGGTCCAGCCAGGGCATCATGGCGCGCAGTTCGCGGCCCACCTCGTGAATCTGGCTGGTGCGGGCTTCCTCCCGCAACGGCCGGAACCGGGGGCGGCCTTCGTGGTTCTCGGTAATCCACTCCCGGGCGAAGGTCCCGTCCTGAATGTCGGCCAGAATCTTCTTCATGTTTTCCTTGACGTGGTCGTCAATGACCCGCGGGCCGCGGGTCAGGTCGCCGTACTCGGCGGTGTCGCTGACCGAATAGCGCATATAGTTGAAGCCGCCCTGCTGAATCAGGTCCACAATCAGCTTCATCTCGTGGAGAACCTCAAAGTATGCCATCTCCGGCGGATATCCGCCCTCGACCAGCGTCTCGAAGGCGGTGTTAATCAGCGCCGTAATACCGCCGCAGAGGACGGTCTGCTCCCCGAACAGGTCCGTCTCCGTCTCGTCCTTGAAGGTGGTGTCCAGCACGCCGGACCTGGTGCAGCCGACGCCCTTGGCATAGGCCAGCCCGATTTGCCGGGCGTTGCCGGTGGCGTCCTGATGCACGGCCAGCAGTCCCGGAACGCCGATGCCCTCGATGAACTGCTCCCGCATCCGGTGGCCGGGGGCCTTGGGCGCCACCATCATCACATCCATCTGCGGCGGAGGGACAACCTCTCCGTAGTGGATGCTGAAGCCGTGAGCGAACATCAGGGCCGACCCGGCCCGCAGGTTGGGCGCAATCTGCGTCCGGTAGATTTCTCCCTGAATGTGGTCGGGAATCGCCATCATCAGCACGTCGGACACCTTGGCCACTTCAGGAACGTCGGCGACTTCCAGGCCGGCCTGTTGGGCCGCCGCGCGGCTGCTGCTCTCCGGGTACAGCCCCACCACCACCTTCTGCCCGCTGTCCCGCAGGTTCAGGGCGTGGGCGTGACCCTGGCTGCCGTACCCGACCATGCCGATGGTCTTGCCTTCCAGCGCCGCCAGGTCTGCGTCGTTGTCGTAGTAAACCGTGACCATTCTCTTCCATCCTCTTCTTCCAATCCCTTGGCCGGCCGTTCTCACCGCCGTACCGGAGTCGGGTTGATTCTGACTGATACAAGCCAATTTAATAAGAGCCAATCTCGCTGGCTTCCACCCTGGCCTTGCCGTTGCCCAGGTAACTGATGCCGAAATCGTCGCTGACCTGCCCGTCCGACTTGCCGCGAACCATGGCGACGCGCCCGGTGCGCATAATCTCCAGAATGCCGAAGGGTTCCAGCAAGTCCAGCAGGGCGTCGATTTTCGTCTCCTCGCCGGTGGTCTCAATCACCAGCGACTGCGCGCCCACGTCCACCGTCTTGGCCCGGAACAAACGCACTATCTCAATAATCTGGCTGCGGGTCTCCAGATTGGTCCGCACCTTGATTAAGGCCAACTCCCGCGCCACCACGTCCTCTTCGGTGATGTTGGAGACCTTCACCACGTCAATCAGTTTGTCCAACTGCTTGGTACACTGGTCCACCGTGTACTCGTCGCCCTCAACCACAAACGTCATCCGGGACAGCCCCGGCTGTTCGCTGTGCCCCACCGCCAGGCTGCGGATGTTAAACCCACGGCGGCGGAAAAGCCCGGCCACCCGGGTCAGGACACCCGGCTTGTCTTCTACCAGGGCAATAATCGTGTGAAATTCGCCGTGGACGCTCATCTGGTCACCCGCTCCGGCGCCGGTTCCTCCAGCATCTCGTTGACCGACTCGCCGGCGGGAATCATCGGGAAGACGTGCTCGTCCTGCTTGACGATGAAGTCCACGATTACCGGGCCGGGAGTATCCATCGCCTTCTGTATCGCGCCCGCCACCTGCGCCTTGTCCGTAACCCGAATGCCCGTGATGCCGTAGGCGTCGGCCAGCTTCACGAAGTCCGGGTTGCCGGAGTAAATCGTGGCGACGAACCCGGTGTCGTAAAACAGGTCCTGAAGCTGCCGCACCATGCCCAGCGTCCCGTTGTTCAGGATGGCAAACTTGACCTCGATGTTGTTCTCCACTGCCGTCGCCAGGTCGCACATCGTCATCTGGAAGCCGCCGTCGCCGGCCACCGACCAGACCGTCTTGTCGGGCCGTCCCAGCTTGGCCCCCAGCGCCGCCGGCACCTCGAACCCCATCGTGCCCAACCCGCCGGAAGTAACCCAGGTGTTGGCTTCCTTGAAATGGTAGTGCTGCGCCGCCCACATCTGGTGCTGGCCCACGCCGGTCACCACCAGCGCCTCGCCGTTGGTGACTTCGGACAACTGCTGCATCACGTATTGGGGCAGCAACTCGTTGGTTTCCCGGATTTGCAGCGACGGGTGTTCGGCCCGCATGGTGTCAATTTCCTGCAGCCAGTCCATGCGGACGGTCTTCTGCACCAGCGGCGACAACTGCCGCAGCGCCTGTTTCAGGTCGCCCAGCACCGGCACCGTCACCTTTACGTTCTTGCTGAACTCCGAGGCGTCGATGTCGAAGTGGATGATGCGGGCGTTGGGGGCGAAGTCGGCCAGTCGTCCCGTCACCCGGTCATCGAACCGCATTCCCAGCGAAATCAGCAGGTCGGCCCGGTCGATTGCCAGGCTGGCGTAGGCCATGCCGTGCATCCCCGGCATCCCCACGTTGAGAATATGCTCGGTTGGGAAGGAGCTCAAACCCAGCAGCGTGGTGATAACCGGAATCTGCGCTTTCTCGGCCAACTCCCGCAGTTCGTCAAACGCCCGGGAAATTATCACGCCGTGCCCCGCCAGAATGACCGGCCGCTGGGCCTGGGCAATCAACGCCGCGGCCTTGGCAATCTGCTCCGGGTCCGCCGCGCCCGGCGGGTTGTACCCCGGCAGGTTGACCTCTTCGGGCCAGACAAACCGGGTACGCGCCCCCAGCAAAACGTCCTTGGGTATGTCCACCAGAACCGGGCCGGGCCGGCCGGTGCGGGCGATGTGGAACGCCTCTTTGATGGCTGGGGCGATGTCCTTAACGTCCATCACCAGGTAGTTGTGCTTGGTAATGGGCAGAGTCAGCCCGGTCACATCGGTTTCCTGGAAAGCATCCCGCCCGATGGCCGCCCGCGGCACCTGTCCGGTGATGGCTACCATCGGCACCGAGTCCATCTGCGCGGCGGCGATTCCGGTCGCCAGGTTGGTGGCGCCCGGCCCGGACGTGGCAGTGCATACGCCGACGCGCCCGGTGGCGCGGGCGTACCCGTCGGCGGCCATGGCGGCAGCCTGCTCGTGCCGCACCAGCACGTGACGCAGGGCCGGATACTTGGGCATTGCCCCGTAGAAGGGCAGGACCGCCCCGCCGGGAATACCGAATACCACCTCCACCCCTTCTTTAAGCAGGCTTTCGCAGACTATTTCAGCCCCGGTCAACTCCGCGGCAAAATCCATTTCCGTCCTCGCTTACAGGCCAAAAAAAGACCCATCCCCAGCAAAGGGACGGGTTTACAATGACCCGCGGTACCACCCTTCTTCCCCGGGTGCCCCTGCTTGTAAGCCTAACGGGGTTCCGGGACACTTTAACGGCCTGTATCGGGGCCAACCGCCGCGCCCTACTCAGGTTCAGGCGGGCCGCTCCTGGGCGAGTTCCGGGCCTGACTGCCGCCGGACTTTCACCAGCCGCCGACTCTCTGGGGACAGGGTGCCCGTACTACTCCCACTCCACGCGGGATTAAGTAACATCTGACTTTAACAACCATTGCCAGATTTGTCAATGTTTTTTGCGCGCCGGTCAGGGCCTTTTAATTCTCGGCAGCCGCTGGATAATCCGTTCACGGTGAATACTCCGGCATATCTGCCAGGCATAACAACCCCCTGAATTCAGGGGGTTGGGGGATGAATCCCCCAACGTGTCCCGTTTACCCAACGGTTTTCTTGGACACGGTTTTCTTGGATAACGAAAATACCCTGTCCAGGTGACAGTAGGCAGTTGACACTTGCCCTCAAGCCCCATTAACGTTAATGGCAGACGGTTAATGCCCCTCGGCCAAACACCGTCTATCTCCCAATTGACGACAGGCTCAAATGACCCATTCCAGCCTTCTCCGGCATACTCAGGCACTCCAAATCTCCCGTGGCAAAACCGGACAAAACGCTGACAAAACCGGACTTTGGCAGGACAAAACCGGACTTTTACCGGACAAATCAGGACAAAATCTCTCGCTGCCCACGCTCAAATGTCCCAAAATGTCCGGTTTTGTCCGCCTTTCCAGGAAACGCCCCGTCGTTCCTCCTTGAAACCCTGCGTAATTTCCCACCCCGGCAAGGGTTGTTGTGCTAGAATATCAGCCGAACCGGACTCGCTGGCCGGGACTGCCCCTGCTTGGGGCGGCGCCGGTTCAACTCCGAATCTCTGGCCGAATTGCCTGAAGGAAAACCGCCGGTGTCAGAGCGCATATTCATTGGGGTCGCCTGGCCCTACGCCAACGGGCCGCTGCACATGGGCCACATCGCCGGCTGCTACCTGGCCGCCGACATCTTCGCCCGCTACCACCGTATGCGCGGCAACGAAGTGCTGATGGTCTCCGGCAGCGACGCCCACGGCACCCCCATCACCGTCCGCGCCGAGCAGGAAGGCATAACCCCGGAGCAGGTGCTGGGACGTTACCACCCCCAATTCCTGGAAACCTGGGACCGCCTCGGTGTTTCCTTCGACCTGTTCACCACCACCGACACCGCCAACCACCAGCGCGTTGCACAGGAGATGTTCCTGGATCTGCTGGAGAAGGGCTACATATACCCGGACAAGATGATGCTGGCCTACTGCCCCGGGTGTCAGCGGTTTCTGCCCGACCGTTACGTCGAGGGCCGGTGCCCCCACTGCGCCAACGACCGGGCGCGGGGCGACCAGTGCGATGCCTGCGGGCACACCCTCGACCCCCAGGACCTGGTTGAACCCCGTTGCATCCTCAGCGGAGAAAGCCCCGACTTCCGGGAATCCGAGCACTTCTTCCTGAAGCTGTCGGCCTTTCAGGAGCCGCTCTTGGACTGGGTCCGGCAGCAAAGCCACTGGCGCGCCAACGTCGCCAACTCCACCCGCAGCTTCCTGGAAGGCGGCCTGAAGGACCGGGCCATCACCCGGGACCTGTCCTGGGGCGTCCCGGTGCCGCTGGACGGTTACGACGACAAGCGCATCTACGTCTGGTTCGAGGCGGTCATCGGGTATTTGTCGGCGGCAGTGGAGTGGGCCGAATCCCAGGGCGCGCCGGAGCGGTGGCACGACTTCTGGAAGGACCCGGAAACCCGTTCCTACTACTTTATCGGCAAGGACAACATCCCTTTCCACAGCATCATCTGGCCGGCCATCATCATGGCCTACGACCACGGACTCAACCTGCCCTACGACGTGCCGGCCAACGAGTTTTTGAGCCTGGAAAACCGCAAGTTTTCCACCAGCCAGAACTGGGCGCTGTGGGTGCCCGACTACCTGGACCGCTACGATCCCGACCCGCTGCGCTACCTGTTGTCCATCAATATGCCGGAGACCGGGGACGCCGACTTTGCCTGGTCCGAGTTTGTCCGGCGCAACAACGAGGAACTGGTGGCAACCTACGGCAACCTGGTGAACCGGGTGCTGTCCTTCACCTACCGCAACTTTGACGGGCTGGTCCCCACCCCCGGCGACCTGACCCAGCCGGACCTGGACATCATCGACGCCGCCCGCGCCGCATGGGAACGCGTCGGCGAAAATCTCTCCCAATGCCGGTTCAAGGCGGCCATCACCCAAGCCTTTGCCCTGGCCCAGGAAACCAACCGTTACCTGGACACCAAGGCCCCTTGGCGGGCCATCAGGACTGACCGCCAGGAAGCCGCCACCACTCTTTGGAACGCCATCCGGGTGCTCAACACCCTCAAGATTGTGCTGGCCCCCTTCCTTCCCTTCAGCGCCGACCGGCTGCATCACTTCCTGGGTTTTGACGGGTCGGTCTCCCAGGAACCTTGGGACTTCGCCAACTGCATCGAGCAGGTGCAGGCCGGCGCCCCCATGCGTCAGCCCCAACCCCTGTATACCAAGCTGGACCCCGAGGTGGTGGAGCAGGAAACCCAGCGCCTTGCCGGCAGCGGAGGCTAAAGGCAGCTTTGCTCCCCGGACTTGATGAGCGGACTCTCTCGATTTACGCTCCCATTCAATCCCGCCTCCAAATCGTCGAAACTCGTCTCAGGAGCCTGGACGAAGCGACCGTACCCGGCCTGCGCGGCCTCTTGGACTACGTTCTGTCCACCGGCGGCAAGCGGATTCGCCCGGCCATGACGCTGCTGGCCGCCGACATCTTCGGCCCGGAAACGGAGACGCCGATTACCATGTCGGTGGGAATCGAACTGCTCCACCTGGCCACGCTCATCCACGACGACACGGTGGACGACTCGGCGATGCGGCGGGGCAAGCCGACTGTCAGCAACCGTTGGGGCGGCCATGTTGCGGTGCTGCTGGGCGATTACGTCTTCTCCGCATCGGCCACCACCGTTTGCGACACTGGTAACCTTCGGGTGGTCTGCCGCTTTGCCGAGACCCTGCGGGAACTGTCCACCGGGCAAATCGGCGAGTATTTCAACTGCTACAACCCCGAGCAGACACGGCAGATTTACCACGACCGCATCTCGCGCAAGACGGCATCGCTGTTCAAGACCGCCGCCGAATGCGGGGCAATCCTCGGCGGGGGGGGTGAGGCCGGCATTGCCGCGCTGAGCAGCTACGGTTACAACATGGGAATCGCCTTCCAGATAGTGGACGACCTGCTGGACTTTCAGGGCGATCCGGCGGAAATGGGCAAGCCCGTCGGCAGCGATTTGATGCACGGGATATTGACCCTGCCCAGCATTATGCTGCTGGAACGCTGCCCGTCCGACAACCCGGTCGCGGCCTTTCTGAGAGACCGGGAAAACACCGGGAACCTGGACCGCGCCTTGGAAATGATTAACAACTCCGGCATCGTCACCGACTGCTACGCCGAAGTGCGGGACTACTGCGCCCGGGGCCTGCGGGAACTGGAGTCCTTGCCGTCCTGCCCCGCCACGCGCTCCCTCCAGGCGTTGGCCGAGTACGTGCGGGAACGCTACCGCTGACCCCTTGGGCTATCGCCCTGCCTGAAAACCACCCTGCCGCCAATCATCGTCAGCACGGTTTCTACCGCCGCCAGTTCAGACGGCGCCGCGTCAATGGGGTCCCGGTCAATCAGGACTAAATCGGCCAGCATCCCCAGCCGAATCATCCCCTTCGTCAAGCCCTGTCCTTCGGCCAACGCCCCGCCGTGGGTGTAGGCGCGCAGGGCATCCATTATCGTCAACCGCTGGTCCGATCCGTGCTCGCCCGGCTGGGGCATCTCAAAGCCCAGCCGGGTTGTCCGGGCAACGGCGGCGGCAATCCCGGGCCAGGGGTTGGGGTCAACCACCGGGGCATCGGAACTGAAGGCCAACGGCACGTCGGCCCCGTCCAGGCGGCCCATCGGGTAAAGGTGGGGAAGCAGGTCTGCGGCGGCGTTCCTGCGATAGCGGTCTCCGTTCCAGTAGATAAACCCCGGTTGGGTGACGACCGCTGCCCCGCTCCGCTTGACCAGCTCGATAATCTCCGGCGACCCTTCCGAGCAGTGCTCGATCCGGTCGGGGGTGGCCCCCGGACGCTCCGCGGTTGGGCCGACGCCGCCAGCGCCGCCAGCTTGTTGCAATGCCCGGCCGGCGGCGGCAACGGCTTCCGCTTCCACCGCGTGGATTGCCACGGGAAACCCCTGGGAGTGGGCGCGGACAATGGCGTCGGACAGGTCGGCCAACCCCGGCAGCAGGCCTCCGGTGGTCATGGTCAGCATCAGCTTGGCGTGACCCAACCGCAGCCGGTTGTCCCCGCCGCCCCACCGCATTCCTCTCCCGGCAAACTCCGGGACGCGCGCTGCCCCCGTCATCATGGTCACCCTGCTCGCCAGACGGCCCGAGTCAACCAACCCCTTAAACGCCAGCCAACGCTGCCAGCCGTTGCCCGGCCCCGCATCCTGTACCGACGTGATGCCACACTCCAGCAGCTTGCGGCCCATGCGGGCAATCCCTTCATCCCTGGCAGCGGCATCAACGCCGGACACCCCGTCGGAACTCAACCGCTCCCGCATGAACCCGGCCATCTCGAAAAGCGCCCCGGTGGGTTCGCCGGACGCCTCATCCCTTTGGATAACCCCGTCGGGCGGGTCCTCGGTTCCCCGGTGTATGCCAACCAGTGCCAGCGCCCGGCTGTTGAGGATCATCGCGTGCCCGCTTCGGTGGTGGACCCGCACCGGGTGGAGCGGCGCGGCGGCGTCCAAATCCCACCGGGTCGGGTGACGCCGTTCCGCCAGGTCCCGCTCGTCGTAGCCGAACCCCCGCACCCACCGGCCTTCGGCTACACTGGCAGACGCCGCCCTGATTTTGTCCCGGAGTACGGCGATTGACTCGACGTTGGCCGGGCCGCAGTCAACGCCGGTGAGGGATGCGGCCAAGGCAAAAAGGTGGCAATGGGCGTCGTTGAAGCCGGGCAGCAGCGTCCGGCCCCGGCAGTCGATTACCTCGGTCCGCCGGTTGGCCCGCGGGGAAACCGCCGTAGCCATGCCCACGTCCAGGATTGTCTCACCGGCGACGGCAACCGCCTGCGCCCGAGGCCGCTTCGGGTCCAGGGTCAACACCCGGGCGTTGGTCAATATAACGTCGGCGTGGATTGCGCCCGACCTCCCCCAGGGTCTTTTAATTCTCGGTAGCCGCAGGATACTCCGTTCACGGTGAATCCTGCGGCAAGCCCTGCCAGGCATATCTAATCCCATAAATTCAGGGGGTTTGGGGGATTCATCCCCCCAACGTGCCCCATTAACCCGGCGGTTTCTTGCGAAATTGAGTGCCTGGCTGACACACCAACCCTGAGGTTCACCGGCATCCTGGACTATTCCGGCAGCGCCTTCTCCATCGACTTGGCCCTCGTTCCCAACCGGGCCATCATGGTCCACCCGGAGGCCCGGAGCGCGGGTTAGACGGGGCCGGACGCGGCGGAGTGCTGCTCGTCGGCGTGGTAGGAGCTTCGGACCAGCGGGCCGGACGAGACGTGCTTGAACCCCAGGCCTTCCCCTGCCTGACGCAGTTCGTCGAACTCCGCGGGGGTGTAAAAGCGGTCAATGGGCAGGTGCTTGATGGACGGCCGAAGGTATTGCCCGATGGTCAGCAGGTCGCAGTCCACGGCGCGCAGGTCCCGCATGGTCTCGATTAGCTCGCCCGTGGATTCGCCCATCCCGACGATTATCCCCGACTTGGTTACCGTTTCCGGTTCCATCGCCTTGGCTTGGGCCAGCAACTCCAAGGACAGGTCGTAGTCCCCCCTGGGCCGCACCAGACGGAACACCCGGCGGGGGGACTCGATGTTGTGGTTCAGCACATCCGGCCCGGCCTTGATTACCTCACGCAGCGCATTCCAGGAACCCGCGAAGTCCGGTATCAGCGCTTCCACCTTGCAACCGGGAACCTGCTCGCGAATCCGGTTGATGCAGGCGGCGAAAACCGACGCCCCGCCGTCGGGCAGGTCGTCCCGGTTGACCGCGGTAATCACGCAGTATTGCAGCCCCATCATCTTGACCGTTTCGGCCAGCCTCACCGGCTCCAGCAAGTCCAGCCCATCCGGGCGGCCGGTGGTAACGGCGCAGTAGCGGCAGGCCCGGGTGCAAATGTCGCCCAGAATCATAAAGGTGGCGGCGCTCCGCTCCCAGCACTCCCCGATATTGGGGCAATGGGCTTCCTCGCAAACCGTGTGCAGCCGGTTTCCCCGCATCAACTGCTTCAACTCCATGTAGCGGGGGCCGCCCGGCATCTTCACCTTCAACCAATCGGGCAGCCGGGGGCGGATGGGCCCGGTGTCAACCCCGGCAGAGGCGGTTCCGGTTACGGGCAAATGGCGGGTCTGGTCATTGGTCGGAAGGTCTGACACGAAACTCCTTGGGGAACGCGGCTGCCGGGGAATTCAGAGCAGTTGGACCACTCTCGGCATCACGCGGCATTTTTCAGAGGTTATGATTGCGTCGATTTCTGCGACGGTCTGCTCCAGCTGCCCATCCCGGTTCACCACGCGGTAATCGAAAAGATGGACCTGCGCCAGTTCTTCCCGCGCGGCGGCCAGCCGGACCTCCACGTCACCGGCGGCGTCACTGCCGCGCCCGGCCAGCCGCCGCCGCAGTTCCTGAATCGACTCCGGCACGATGAAGATGCCCACCGACTCCGGCGCCATCCTCTTGACCGCCGCCACGCCTTGGACGTCGATTTTCAGGATAACATCCTTCCCGTCCTTCAGGGCCTTGCGCACCTGGGCGCGGGGAGACCCGTACCACCGGCCATAGACCTCGGCGGTCTCCAGGAACTCGTCCCGCTCCCGCATCTTCAGGAAAGTCTCGGTGTCCAGAAAAATGTAGTCCACCCCCTCCCGCTCTCCGGGCCGGGGCGTCCTGGTGGTGGCCGTGATTACGAAGTGCCACGGCCGGTCCAATTGCCGCAGTCCGGCCAGCGCGGCGTCCTTGCCCACCCCGGAAGGGCCGGAAAGGACTGCCAAAATGGGGAGTGCGGGGCTGGCTTCCGGGATGTCCTGCAACTGGACCGCCTTGGGTGGGATTGACTGGGGAGTGCCTGGGGTTGGTAATATACTACTCTTTCCGGCCGCCCCGGAACCCGCGGGTCAACAGCTTTTTGGCGTCCAGCGCCCGGCGCCCCAGGAACATCTCGCCCATGCTCTCGGCAAAAGTCGGCAGTTCCCGATGAGGGCTGTACCCCCGGGACTCCAGGGTCACCGCCCCGGCCATCCACTTGGCCCGGGCGTCGTTGGCTTCGTCGAAAACGGCTTTCACGGCTGCCGGATCCGGCACGTCCTCGACGTCCAGAACCTGGCGCAAGTCGTGAAGCTCCCGGATGAAGGAGTCAATCCAGGCGACAATGGGCTTGGCGTTGGTGACGCAAATGTCCCGGTGCATTATCGCGTCGCCGGCGGCCAGGCGGGTGATGTCCCGGTAGCCCGACGCGGCCAGTTGGGCAATATCTTCCCAGTTGGTGCTCTTGGACGTACAGCTAACCAGCGCCGTGGACAGCAGGAAGGGCAGGTGGCTGGCCGCCGCCACAAAGCTGTCGTGCTCGTCGGTGCCGATAAAGTAAGGCTTGGCGCCAATGGCCTCGACCAGCGTGGTCACGTCGCCCACGGCGCGCTCGCCGGTCCGTGGGCTGGGTACAATGCAGTAAACCCGACCGGCAAACAGCCCGGCCTCCGCCCCCTCCGGCCCCGAGGTCTCCTTTCCGGCCATGGGATGCCCGCCCACGAAGTCAACGCGCTCGGGCAGGTACTCGTCGGCCCATTGCAGCACCACGCTCTTGGAACTGCCGACGTCGGTTACGACGCAGCCCTCCGGCAGCCCCTCCCCGATGGCTTCCATCAAGTCCTTCATGGCCATGACCGGGGTGGCCAGAACCACAATGTCGGCATCCTCCACGGCGTCAAACAGGCGAGGCGAAACCTTGTGAAACGCCCCCTTTTTTAGGGCGGTGGAGCGGGCACGGTGTTCCGAGTCGGTGCCCACTACTTCCAGATCTTTCAAGGCCGACTCACGCAATGCCAAGCCGAGTGATGTTCCGATGAGGCCCGTACCAATAATGGCTACTTTTGGCATTGCATCCTCCCCAAGGCCAGCGCCCCGCAGGCGCCGGTTCCAAGAATGGCTGTTAGAAGTTTATCTTACACTAAAGCTCTTCCTTGGGAAACCGGCAGCCCGGTTTGCCCCTGGGCCTTTCGATTCTCCCCTCTCCCGGTGGGAGAGGGGCCGGGGGTGAGGGCGAACTCCGCGCATCAGCAACAGTTGCTCTTGGCCGGGACGCCCTCACCCTAGCCCTCTCCCAGAGAGCCTGCCCCTGTGAAGACAGGGGGAGAGGGGATTTTTCGAGAATCGAAAGACCCTGCGGTTTACCCATGCGTTCTGAGAGCTCGGATACCCCCTGAGACCGCCCGCAACCCGCGCTGGAATGTCCTTTGCGAAACGTCCTCGGCAATTTGACAAACCCCACGGCAAAGGCTTACGGTACTAAACGTGTTGGGGGTGGTGTTTATGCCCAGACCCCAAGCTGGGCTTGTCAACCAAGCCCCCACCGAGGCCGCAGCATGGCAACCTCTGACGACGCGATCGCAACCCCTTCTCCTCAGTCTCAATCCCCCCGGGATTCCGCCGGTTCTTCGGAAAACGGCGGCCCCTACATCACCGTCAAGTCCCTGTGGAAAGTGTTCGGCAAGAACGCCGCGCGGATTAACGATCCTGAAAACGAAGGCAAGGACAAATCCCGGATTCTGGCCGATTTGGGGTGCGTGGTTGCGCTTCAGGATGTGAACTTCGAGGTGGCCCGCGGGGAAACCTTCGTGGTCATGGGACTGTCGGGCAGCGGCAAGTCAACCCTGGTGCGCTGCCTCATCCGGCTGGTGGAGCCAACGTCCGGCGAGATTGTCATTGAGGGGGACGACATCACCCGCATGTCGGACAAGGAACTGAACGGCTTCCGCCGCCGCAAGATTGCGATGGTTTTCCAGCACCACGGGCTGATGCCCCACCGCACCGTCATGGACAACGCCGCCTGGGGGCTGGAAACCCAGGGTGTTAGCCGGGAAATCCGTTACCGGCGGGTTCAGGAAGTGCTGGACCTGGTGGGTCTGTCCGGCTGGGAGGACGCCTACCCCCGTCAGCTTTCCGGCGGGATGCAGCAGCGGGTGGGTCTGGCCCGCGCCCTGGTAGTGGACACCGACATCCTGTTGATGGATGAACCGTTCAGCGGCCTGGACCCGCTGATTCGCCGCCAGATGCAGGACGAACTGCTGCGTCTCCAAACCGAGCTGCGCAAGACCATCATCTTCATCACCCACGACCTGAACGAGGCCCTCAAGCTGGGAGACCGCATCGCCATCATGCACGACGGCCAGGTCGCCCAAATCGGCTCGCCCGAGGACATTGTGCTCCGCCCCGAGGACGAGTACGTCGGCGACTTCACCCAGGACGTGCGGCTGGAAAGCATTCTGACCGCCAACCGGATAATGGTAACGCCCAAGGCCACGGTCATGGGACACCAGGGGCCACGGGCCGCCCTGCACACCATCGGGCAGAGCGACGGCGACGCCGCCTGGGTGGTGGACATGAAGGAACGCTACATTGGCCTATTGTCCATCACCAACGCCCAGCAAGCCCTTCGCGGGGGTGTGAAGCGGCTGGACCAGGCTTGGGAGCATATTGACCGGGACTATCCGGCCGTGTCCCCTGACACCACCTTCGACCGGCTGATTCCCCAGGCTATGGGTAGCGATTACCCCATTCCGGTGGTCAACGATGACAACGTTCTGGTCGGTGAAGTCCACCGCAGCGCGATGGCCGAGGCCATCGCCGAAACCTTCCCCGGCGGCCCCGCCCCAACCGACGGGACCGCCGGGGAAGGATAAGAAACTATCTCAAAACTTGAAGTGGCCCTCATCCTGTCTTGAGATAATTGCATCAGGGGGTTTGGGGGATTCATCCCCCAACGTAACCCAGTCCCCCAAAGCCCTTCGAATTTTGGTTTTGAGATAGTTTCTAAGCCGCACAGGACTACGGGAGAACGCAAGATTGGCCCTCGCCTTGAAGCCATGACCATAATCGAGCCCCGTTCCAGGGGCTTAACTGACGCAACCTGATAACACGCCCTGCCAATCCACAGGAGTCTTGAAATGGCTGCGATAACCGGCGCCGACAGCGAGAACCCAGCTTCCCAACCACAGGCTGCTCAACCAATAGCGGCCCAGGCTGGTCCGCCCGAGAGCATGACTCTGGGCGCAACCCTGAACCGTTACCGCTGGCTGGCCAGAATCGTCGTCATAGGGATAGCGTTAGTGGTCAGCCTGCTGGCTTGGGGGCCGGGGATGGACTTTCCCACCACCGTGTCCCGTTCCCAGGTGCCCACCGAGGGCGGAAACTCCATCACGCTGGAAAAGACGGTCCGCCAGGTGACGGGCAACGCCATTGACACCGGCGTTGGTTGGATTACCCGGGAAGCGAGCTGGTTGTTCGATGGCCTCAGCACCACCGTGACTTATGCCCTGATTTACATCGAAAAGGGGTTGGAGTGGGTGCCTTGGCCTGCCATGATTGTCTTCCTGGCGCTGGCATCCTACGCCGTCGGGCGTTGGCTTTTGATGGCGTTTACTACGGCCGCTCTTATATACATAGGGGTCATGGGCTTATGGGCTAACACCATTGATACCATCGCCCTGATGGCGGTGGCGGTGGCCTTTTCCGTGGCTATCGGTCTGCCCCTAGGAGTCCTGGGCGCCCGCAACCAGTTGGCCGACAATTTGATGCGCCCCATCCTGGACGCAATGCAAACCATGCCCAGCTTCGTTTACCTGCTGCCGGGCATCCTGTTCTTCGGTCTGGGCAAGCCGGCGGGAATCTTCGCCACCATCATTTATGCGGTGCCGCCGGTCATCCGCCTGACCAACCTGGGCATCCGGCAGGTGTCCCCGGAAACGGTCGAAGCCGCCCGTTCCTTCGGTGCGTCGCCCTTCCAAATCCTGACCAAGGTACAAGTGCCAATGGCCCTGCCGACCATCATGGCCGGCATCAACCAGACCACCATGCTGGCATTGGGCATGGTGACCATTGCCAGCATGGTGGCCGCCGGCGGGTTGGGCGACAACGTCCTGCGCGCCCTTCAGAAAAACCAGCCCGGCAACGGCGCGATCGCCGGCGTAGCCATCGTCTTGTTGGCCATCGTCATTGACCGCCTGACCCAGGCCGTCGCCCGCCGCCGGCAGGAGTCCCTAAACGCTCAGCATTAACCGCCGAATTGACGCGTCAATTCAGTCCCATCTTCCAGCGGGTCTTGAAGGACGATGCCTTCGTCTTTCCTGCGAAAGCAGGAATCCACCGACGGTTAGGCGGGTAACAGTTGACCTTGCTTGAATCGAAGCCGGCATGGATTCCCGATTATCCAGGGAATGTGTTCCGCCAACGCTTCCGGCCAATAATGAGTTGCTGTTGCACCCGTTCACGTAGAAAACGGATTCCCTACTTCTTATTATGTCAATTGGCGTAATCCGTAGTTTGACAGCGGCAAATATCGCTGATATAAATGGGCAGGCTGTTTCCCAAAAGTCGGCATCGACCGGCACTCTAGCATTATGCGGGAGGGACTGATTTTGTTTACCAAATGGAGATTACCCATCGTCGCGATGGCATTGATGGCGTTATTTGCCCTGGTTGCTTGCTCGGCCGCTGAGCCGCAAACGCAAATCCGTGAAGTGACCAAAGTGGTCGAAGTCACCAAGGTCGTGGAGGTCCAGGTCGATCGTCCGGTTGAGGTAACCAAGGTTGTCGAAAAAATTGTTGACCGGCCCGTCGAAGTGACTAAAATCGTTGAGGTGATGGCCCCCGAAGGTCCGAAACAGACCATCATTTTCGGAGACCTCAACTGGTCCAGCGCGCTAATCCAAAACCGCATCGCCCAGTACTTGGTTGAAAAGGGTTACGGCTACCCCACCGAAGTCAAGCTGGGCGCCACGCTGCCCCTGTTCCAGGGACTCAAGCGCGGCGACACCGACGTAACCATGGAGATTTGGCTGCCCAACCAGGACGAAGCTTGGGAAGCCGCCCGGTCTGAAGGCGCTGTCCTCTCCGTCGGCAAGAGCTTGGGCCAAGACTGGCAGTCCTCTTTCGTCATTCCCGCCTACCTCCAGGAGGAATACCCCGAACTGGACAGCGTGGAGGACCTGAAGGAGCAGCAGTACAAGGACCTGTTCAAGACCGCCGAGACCGGCGACAAGGCCCGCCTGGTTTCTTGCGTCATCGGTTGGGCCTGCGAGGAAGTCAACGCCAAGCAAGTCGAAGGTTACGGCCTTAGCGATCACATTGAGATTATCAACCCCGGCGACGGAGCAACCCTCAACGCCGACCTGAACGGCGCTTACGAGCGGCAGGAGCCTTGGCTGGGCTACCAGTGGGGCACCAACGACCCGGCCCTCAAGCTAGACCTGGTACGCCTGGAAGAGCCGGCTTACAGCGACCAGTGCTGGTTTACCACCAAGGCTTGCGCCTATAAAGACGCGACCATCTTGATTGCGGTGAACCCGGACTTGCCCGCCGCCGCTCCCGATGTCATCGCCATGCTCCGCAAGTGGGACTTCAACATCGACATCTACAAGGCAGTGGTCAGGTGGCGGGACGGCAACCCGGACGCCACCGACAACGACACCGCTCTTTGGTGGCTCAACAGCAACACCGATGTGTGGAGTGGTTGGGTGACCCCTGAAGCCGCCGCCGCGGTCAACGCGGCCCTGGGCAACAACGAAACCCCAGACGGCTGGCCCGACGAATAACCTCCCGTACCCGCCCCCCACGGGGAACCGGCATCTCAGACCCAAAGTTTCAAGGGCGGCCCGCGAAGGGCCGCCCTTCTTCATTTTCCTGCCCCATCCGATTATAATACCGGGCGGCTTCCCACCCATCACTAACCTCGAGGTTCAGCATGACCACGCCCGCGCCCATCTCCGACGCCACCTTGGAAGCCCTCCGCCAGATTCCCACCCAAACCCTGATTGACGCCCTCTGGGTCAAGAACTGGCCCATGAGCATGATCGAAGGCGCCCTGCCCCTTCAGCCTGGGCAGAGCATGGCGGGGCGGGCGGTCACGCTCCGGTTCGTCCCCCACCGGCCCGACCTGGTCCAGGACAAACCCAAGGGCGACCAGTCCGCCGAATACGTGGCCTTCGAGCTTTGCGGCCCCGGCGAGGTCCTGGTCATCGACGCGATGGGCTGGCAGTACAGCTCCATCGGCGGCGACATCAAGTTCTTCCGCCTTTACCAGCGGCAGGTGGGCGGCCTGGTCACCGACGGCGCGGTGCGGGACAGCAACTCCCTCAAGGAGTACGGGTTCCCGGTCTACTCCGCGGCCAGGACCGCCAAGCAGGGTCCCGCCGAGTTCTGGCCCTGGCAGGTCAACGGCGCCATCCAGTGCGGCGGCGTGTTGGTCCGCCCCGGCGACGCCATTGTCGGCGATGACGACGGCGTGGTCGTGGTCCCCCATGCCGTGGTGGACGAGGTTGTCGAGATTGCCCACCAGCGGGAAGAGGTCGAAGAGGTCATCAAGGCCCAACTGGCCGAGGAACAATGCTCCCCCGGCAAGTATTACCCCTTCAACGACCTGACTTGGGAACTGTTCGAGCGCAAGACCGGCAAGAAACCCGTCCGCTAACCCGCTCACCCCGAGGTTCTCCAAGGGCCACCATAGGGGCCGGCATCAATCCGGTTAGTCCTGCCGCCTTGAACCACCTCGCCCCTCAGGGCCTTTTAATTCTCCCCTCTCCCCGCGGGAGAGGGGCCGGGGGTGAGGGCGAATCCCGGAGAGCAACGGGGACTCTTTCGATTCTCGAAAGGCCCGGCCCGCTTCATCCCGCCCGTTTGACGCTCCCCTGCCGCTGGGCTACACTCAACCCGTTCCAGTTATGCTGGGCGCCGCCGCAACCGGCGCCCTACGGCTGCCGGAAATCATCCCCAATCCGCACCACCCAGGAAGTACAAAGGAGGACACAGTGGCTCGAATTCCAGTAGCGACCAGAGACACAGTACCCGCCAACCAGCAGGGCGTCTTCGACGAGCTGTTCGGCAGCGGCCCAGCCCCCCAGTACGGCCCCGGTTCCGTTCTGGCCCACGTACCAGAGCTGTCCAAGCGGGCGACAGCCCTCAACAACTACCTGCGCAACGACTCCAGCCTGTCCAGGAAAATCCAGGAATTTACCATGCTGGTAACGGCGCGGGAAATGGACTGCCAGCACATCTGGAACGCCCACGCTGCCTCCGCCAGGGAAGCCGGTATGCGCGACGACATCGTTGACGACGTGCGCGACGGCAGCGACCCGGAAGACTTGGCCGAGGACGAGGAAGCGGCGTTCAACTACATCCGGGCGATGATTCGCGACCACTACGCCAGCCGGGGAGCCTACCAGGCCGCCCTGGAACAGTTCGGAAAGCAGGGCCTCATCGAGCTGACCATGCTCATCGGCAACTACAGCATGATTGCCCTGGCCATCAACAGCTTCGACACCGACCTGCTCCCCGAGCGCGGCGAGCCGCTGCTCACGGTCTAGCGCCTTCCGTCCGGAACCACCGCGCAACCAAAAACTCCGGCCGTTATCAGCGGCCGGAGTTTCGCTATCCCCGTCATATCGGCGTCCCGCCGGCGCTTAGAAACTATCTCAAAACTTGAAGCGGCCCTCATCCTGTCTTGAGATAATTGCATCAGGGGGTTTGGGGGATGAATCCCCCAACGTAACCCAGTCCCCCAAAGCCCTTCGAATTTTGGTTTTGAGATAGTTTCTTAGGAGGCCGGCGTCTTCCGGTACACCTGAACGCGGTGGCGGCAACTGTCCACGATGAATATTCGGCCCTCGCCGTCCAGCTTCACCGCGGTTGGCCCCCACAACAGCTTCTCCACGTTGGCCGATTCTTCCCGGTCGCGCTCCGACGCGGGCGCGATGGCCGGCTCCAGGTCGGCGGCAAGCCGGGCCGCCCCCTCCTCCGGGTTGGCCGCAAAATAGTCGGCGGCCCAGCGGGAGTCTTCCGAATCTCCCCGGATGACAGCCAGAACTTCCCCCGCCGGGGTCAACACCTGCACCCGCTCGTTGCCCCAATCGGCGATGTACAGCAGCCCGTCATCATCCACGGCCAGCGCAGCGGGACGGTAAAACTGTCCGTTGCCGCCCCCCGGAGCGCCCCACTGCGCGGCGAACCCGCCGTTGGGGTCGAACTTCTGCACCCGGTCATTCCGCCAATCGGCGGCGTACACGCTGCCTTCCCGGTCCAGCGCCAGGCCCCAGGGCATATTGAACTCGCCCGGCCCGGCGCCGAAGCGCCCCCAGGACCCCAGAAACTCGCCGTCCCTGGTGAACTTCTGCACTCTGTGGTTCTGACTGTCCGATACAATCAGGTCGTTGTTGCCGTCAAAAGCGATGTATGACGGACGGTTCAACTCCCCGTCTCTGCCGCCTCCGGTCCCCCACTTCCGCAGGAAAGCGCCCCCACCGGTGAAGACCGACACATGGTTCAGCGCCTCGTCGGCGACGTACAGCAACCCCTCCGAGTCGAAAGCCAGCGCACTGGGCCACCAGAGTTGTCCGTCGCCCGTGCCGCCGGTGCTGAACTCGCCCAAGTACTCCTCGTCGGCGGTGCAGATGGTCACCCGCTTGTAGGGCAGGCGGATGCCCACCTCCGGCCCGGCCCGGTTCAGGACGTAAAGCTCCCCTGATGGAGCAAACGCCAAGTCAATGGGGTTGTTGAACCCCCGGCCCTGGTTGGCCATGAACCCGATGGTGTGGCTGTATTGGAAAGTGAAGTCGGTGGATACGGCGTCAACCGGCATGGCATATCTCCCCGTCAGGCCAACTGGTACTCGCGGGTAGCCGTAATCAATTGCAGCATCTCCCCCACCCGCTGCTCCGCGCAGGCCAGCGAGTCAGGCCGGTCGAAACGCAGCTCTCCCAGCCCTTCGGCGTACTTGACCAGACCGTCCCGCGATTGCGCGGATGTCTCAAACTGCCCCATTCCGTCCAGGCACACATCCACGAACTGCTCCGGCGTTAACACCGGCCCCGCGTCCCGCAGACGCTCGACGATGCTCCTGACGCCGGGTTGGTTGACATCGCCGATTTCCAGACCGGCGGCGTTCACCCGTTCCACCAGGTTGCCGGTGTCAATCCACTCCCGGCCCGTGTGCCAGCCCTCGACGGTGGGCGGATTGAGGATTTCCTGCCCCATGAAGTTCACGTCCATCGCTAGGTTGACAATGCTCCACTCCGGGAAACGGTGACTGCCCGCCAGCCGGGCCGTGCCTGCTACCAACTCGGTGGGGCTTTTCACCCGGGCCAGGCGCGTCTCGCCCGCCCGGAAGAAGTCGGAAAGAAACAGGGTTCGCAGCGCCGCGCCAATGTCCCCGCCGGTTGCGAGGAACTCGTCGGCCAGGGTCTGAATCTGCCCCTCGTCGGGTTGGTCGGCCACAAAGAATTGATGCAGCCGGCTCGCGATGAACCAGGCAGTAGCCGGCTGGCGGCAGATGATGTCGATCATATCCTCGCCGTTGAAACGCCCGGTTTCGCCCAGGAAGGTCTTGTCCGTGTCATCGTGGTCACCGGGCAGGTAGCGGAACTGCCAGTCCAGCCGGCCGTGGGGCCAGATGGAGTCGCGCGACGCGCGGATGCTCATATAATCGGCGTTGTTGATGGTCCACCCGCTGAACGCCCGGGCGCAGTTCTTGACGTCCTCTTCGGAGTAGTTCCCAATGCCCATTGAGAACAACTCCAGCAACTCCCGGCCGTAGTTCTCGTTGGGCGCGCCGTTGTGATTGTCCTTGTTGTCCAGCCAGAATATCATCGCCGGGTCGCGGGAAAGCTCCAGCAGCAGCGTGCGGAAGCTGCCCAACCCGTGGCGGCGGAAGGTGTTCGTCTGGTTGACCACGGCCTTGGCGTGGTTCAGCTTGCCGTAAGCCGTGGCGAACAGCCCGTGCCAGAACAGCGCTATTTTCTCCTGCAACGGCGCGTTGGTGTTGATGATGCGGTACAGCCAGTACGCCTGAGAGCTTTCAATCAGCATCAGGCTGTTCTGGTCAACGTGGTAGCGGCGGATAACGTCTTCGTCGATGGGCGCCGCCCGTTCCGGGTGCAGCAGTTCTTCCACCGTGGCCCGGTAACCCTGGGCGCAGTAGCCGTCCAGTTCTTCGCGGGTTGCGCCAAACCCGGCCCGCCGCAGCAGGTGGGCCATCAACGACAGGTCTTCTCGGGCACGAGCCGAACGCATCTCTTGAACCATTGCCACCTCGGAGCCGGGGATTGGTTTGGACCAAAAAGACCATGATATTCCGCAGTATACACGCATCGCCCGCGAAAGTCCGTTGGCCGTTGCCCGGCGCACTGGGTCTTTTAATTCTCGGTAGCCGCTGGATAATCCGTTAACGGTGAATAATCCGGCATGTCTGCCAAGCACAACAACCCCCTGAACTCAGGGGGTTTGGGGGATGAATCCCCCAACGTGTCCCGTTTGCCCAACGGTTTTCTTCGACAACTAAAAGGCCGTTGCCCGGCGTAGGAACCATCCAACACGGATTTGGGGCGTCTCCCCTCTCCCACAGGGAGAGGGGCAGGGGGTGAGGGCATCCAATTTATGACACTCCGCCGTTGACACACCCCACCAAACCACTTTAACGTTAATACCAGCAATATAAGTCGGCAACCATCCCTATCCCTTCGGGAGAGGGGCCGGGGGTGAGGGCGAACCCCCGGCGGCAAAAGGCGACAAAACCCGGACAAACCACGACATTCCCAGGACAAAACCGGACATCGACCGGACAAAAGGCGACAAATTTCCGGTGGTTCCACGCTCAAATGTCGCCTTTTGTCGCCTTTTGTCGCCTTTTTCACGGAACGCGACCCATCGTTCCCCCCCGGTACGATGCCCCGGCCGCCGGGCCGCCGGGGGAATTAGATTACAATGCGGCAGCCCGGTGTCCGGCGTAGGGTATTATACTTGGATGCGTTTTCGCCGGCACGAGCTTCCCACAATCCGATGACCGGAAGCCCAAAACACAGTCAACCCAGGTCTGGAGCAGCCATGAACCACCCCGCCCCCCGCTCGACACCCGACAACCCGCCCGCCCGCCGGCCTCCCCGCTTACTGCGGCGCGGGGCCTTTCTGCCCTGGTTGGCGTTGGCCGTGGCGTTCGCGGTACTGGCGTCCGCCTGCGAATCATCGGGACCCGCCGGCGACCCCTACGGCGGCTTGGCCCTCACCATGTACACCGGCGCCGAGTTTGTCGGCGGCGAAGAGTTGCCCCTGTCCAGCCTTCAGGGGCGTCCCGTGGTGCTAAATTTCTGGGCCGGGTTGTGCCCCCCGTGCCGGGCCGAGATGCCGGACTTGCAGCAGTTTCACCAGGAATATCAGGACAAGGCTCTGTTGGTTGGCGTGGACGTGGGCCAGTTCACCATGCTGGGCGGCGAACCGGAGGCCCGCGCCCTGCTGGAAAGCCTGAGCATCACCTATCCCACCGGCTTCACCGGAGACCGGGAAATAATGAAGAAATACGGCGTGGTCACCATGCCCACCACGGTCTTCATCACTCCCGAGGGCGAGGTTTTTCGCAAATGGTCCGGCGTATTGGGCCTGGAAACCCTGGCCGAAATCACCGATGAAATGCTGGCCCAATAGCCCGGCAACTGGAAAATCCAGGGCTGCACCGCCCGGTGATTGATGACGCAGGGCGGCTGCAAAGGCGCGCCATCTTCGTCTTTCCCGCGAAAGCGGGAATCCATGCGGGTTTGGGGCGGCAATGGATGTCATTGGCAAGGACGCCGTGGATTCCTGCCTGCACAGGAAAGACGATGTTTGCCGACCGGGCAGGGTTTTTAATTCTCCCCTCTCCCCGCGGGAGAGGGGAGAGGGGTGAGGGCAAATCCCGCCGTTGCCACAACGTTGCCGTCCCTCTAAAATGCCAGATGACATCAACCTGTCCACAGACAGGGCCGTTCAGATGGGGCCGTTTCAGACAGGCCCGTTAAGGAGAGTATATGGCCGCACCAGCAATTACCTTCGGTTGCAACCTGGGGGTGGAGGACTATTGGGACGTGCCCGAGTTCGCCCGCAGAGCCGAGGAACTCGGCTTTGACCGCATCACCACCGGCGAGCATATTATGGACGGCAACCCGCCCCGGCCAACGATGCTGACTCTCCCGGCCATGGCGGCGGCCGCCGGGGCAACCCGCAGCCTGCGGGTAATGACCGGCATCGTCATCGCTCCCCTCTACCATCCGGTAATGCTGGCCAAGCTGGTGGCGACGGTGGATGTGGTCTCCAACGGCCGCCTGGACTTCGGCATTGGCATCAGCGGGCAACGGGGCACCCGGGTTGAGTTTGACGCCCTGGAAATCCCGGTAACCACCCGCGGGCGCCGCACCGATGAAATGCTGGCGGTGATGAAGCGGTTGTGGACTGAAGAGCGCGTCTCCCACCACGGCCGGTTCTTCAACTTTGACGACGTTACCCTGCTGCCCCAACCGGCGCAGCAGCCCCATCCGCCCATCTGGATTGCCGGACGCAGCGACGCCGCCATGGAGCGGGCTGCGCTGCGCGCCGACGGCTGGTATCCCTACCTGTTCACCGTGCGGCGGCTCAAAGCCACCAACGAAGCCATTCAGCGCATTGCCGACGCCGCCGGACGGGACCTGTCCGGGTTCCACTGGGGCCTGAACCAGCCCACCGCCATCGCCGAGGACGAGGGTGAAGCAATGGCCGCCGCCGTCGCCCACGTCGGCCAGCGGTACGTTACCCCGGACCGCAGCGCCGAGGACATCGCCCAGGCGTTGTGCGTCACCGGCGCTCCGGAGCAGTGCGTCCGCGCCGTGGAAGACCGCATCGACGCGGGAGTCAGAGACTTCAACTTCGGCTTCCTGTCCGGCAACCCCCAGGACTTGTACCGGCAGATGGAGCTTTTCTCCCAAAAAGTCATGCCCGCGTTCCGAAGCTGAATCCGGCCGGCGGCGGTGTTTAGGCAATAGTATTTCATGGTGTTGCAATGCCCAGCATTTCAGTGAGCAACTTTGTTCAGGGGGAACCGGGCCCGGTTTTTGAGCACGTTACGGCCTATCCACTGAGCGGCAGCCCCGACGTGGCCGTCATGGAAAGCAGGCATGGGCGTCTGCTGGAAAGCAGCGGGAACGTCTACACCTTCCTGGAAAACATCGGTGGCGGCATTCGGTGGGAATGCACCTTCGACCCGCCGCAGGGCCGGGCCATGCGCGCCACCGACTCCACCTGGTCCAACCGTTACGACAGCTTCGACCCCTGCCCCGGCGGGACGGTCTGGACCATTACCTGGGAACTGAAAGCCACCGGCTTGTCCGCAATCATCCAGCAGATAACCTTCCGGCTGCGAGACCGGCGGCGGGTCAACGAACGGATGGCCGCTCCGGTCATAGCCCACTTCCAGCAGCAGCGTTCTGAGTGAAATTCAACCGCCCCGTCCGGCCCGTCCCATTAACCCTTCACCTTCAAGACCCTGAAGGACTTGTTGGTTGACACCCAAGACGATTGCAAAGTCACGTCCGCTTCGTCTGTCCCGCGAACACGGGAATCCATGCAGGTCTGCGGGCGCCAATGGCTGCTGTTGGCAAGTACACCGTGGATCCCTGCCTGTGCAGGAAAGACGGGTGCCCTGCCCGGTGAAACCGGCGGTATCGCAATCATCCTGGACGCCCCGCCAGGGCCTTTCGGTTCTCCCCTCTCCCGTGCTGACAGGGGTATGTATAGGGTTTCATGTAGGGGCATGGCGGGTGACCTCCAGGTTGGGCTTGGGTTCCGGCCAGGGTTCGGGCAGCAGCCATACCCGGCGCCATAACCGGCCCCGGTGCAGCAAGCGTCTCAGCCAGTCGATGCCGTGCCGGATTACGCTGACGGTCCGTCCCGGCTTCTCCCTGCCGCTGCGGTGCGTGGGCGCCAGCGCCCGGGGCGGCGCTCGCAAGCTGCCGGGGGGCATCTTCCGGTCATAGGCGTCTTCCACCCTGGTCCCATAGGCCAGGGTCAGGAGCGTCGCCACCGACAACACGAACCAATGGCGCGAAATCCGCGCCGGGTCAGTCCTGCGGGTCTTGTGCCATTGCCAACCCAGGCTCTTGACCGCCTTGAACCCCAACTCGATCCAGAAGCGGAGGGCGTACCAACTCACCCCAACTTGGTCCGGCGGAAGGTCGGTCAGGATGATCCACGGCTCCTCCTGTTCAACGTACCAGACCGCCAGCAGGGTGCAACGGCGTTTTGCGGCGGCTCCGCCGAAGGCGGTCCCGCTGCCGGTCCAGGCGGTATCCGGACTGGAAACGAAGGCGCGCGCGGGCAGCCGCCGTCCGCCATCGGCGCAGAAAGTGACGTTTCTCGGATACCTCATGTAGGGATGCCAGCCCTGAGCGAGTATCTGTTTCCACAATTTCGGACTGGCCAGGCCCCGGTCGCACATCACAATCACGGTCATTTCCCTGGGGACCGCCGGGGCCAGGGCCTGCAGCAGTTCCACTATTGGGTCCATCCAGGCCCCGCGCTGGTTGGCCCGCAGGATTCGCCAGGCCACGGGAATCGCGCAACCCCGGTAGACCACGCTGATGACGATGGCGGTGGTGTCGTCCCCTTTCAACGTGGGGTCAACCGCCAGCGCCAGCCTATCGGAACGCCACCACGCCAGGACCCACCGGAGCAGCGGCGCGAAGCAGAGACTTACGTCCAGTTCGGTCTTGCAGGGACGGGCCCGGTCGCCGCCGTCGTACAACCACTCTCTGAGATACTGCCGCAGGTTGTTCCAGTTGCCCCGGGTGGAGAGGGCGGACGCGACGGTATTCTGGCAGGCGCTCCCAGCCAGAATGGTCCCGCACACCCACCAGGCCAGGCCGGTCAACTGTGGCTGAGTGAGGTGCGGTAAATGCGTTTCAATGACCTGCTTCATCTGGCAGCATTCCCTTGGAAGGCGCATGGGATACCTCCGGCATCCGGTTTAGTCATTACAACCAAGATGACGGATTCCTGTGCGCTTTCCAAGCTCTCAGACCAATTTCAGTATACATACCCCTGTCAGCTCCCAGAGGGAGAGGGGAGAGGGGCCGGGGGTGAGGGCGAACCCCCGGAATTTGACATTGCCGCCACCAGCGCATAGGCTTCATTTTGGATATGCTGAGGAGCTTTTGAATGGACCATAACTTTAAGGAATTAGACATTATCCGGGCCGGTGAATCCAACGGCGACCGGACCATCCTCCGAATCGTTCCCCACCAGGCGCCGGTCATCCACGCTGTTTCGGTGCCCCGCGCCGGGTTTTCCTACACCGGCCCCACATGGGCTTACGTCTTCGAGAACGAGGGCCTTACCCTGATAGACTCGGGTGAGTTCGGGTCCTTCCACGAGTTGGACGAAGGACTGAAGCAAGCCGGGTTCCGCGCCAGGGACATCCAACGGGTAATCATCACCCACGGCCACGAGGACCACGACGGATCGGTGGCCGAGTTGGTGGACGCCACCGGCGCAGAAGTCTGGGCCCACGAGATCTACTACCATCTGCAAAAGTACGACCCCAGAACTATCTTCCGGTGCTCCGCGTCTCCCTTGCAGGAGGAGTTTGCCCGCCTGTCCGAGGTCCATGACGCCTTTCCCCCTCAGTCGGACCAGCGCGAAAACTACATCGATGCCCGCAAAGAGCTGACCATCGACCACCCCATCCATCCCGGGGAACAGTTGGGGCAGATGACGTTGATTCATGCCCCGGGCCACTCTCCGGACGAGTTGTGCATGAAGCTGGGCGACGTGGTGTTCACCGGCGACCACGTCCTCCCGGAAATTTCACCGCACCCCACCATGAAGGCGTCCTTCCCCCCGGAAATCAAAGAGCGCCTGCCCCAGGTATACCAGACGGAATCGGACTGGTACGGGCTGGCCACCTACCTGAAGTCCCTCAAAATCGTGGCCGACATGGGCGGGGACACCCAGGTTTTGCCCGCCCACCGCTACTTCAACCGCGCCAAGTTCAACTTCATCAACGCCCTTCGGGCCAGGGACATTATTGAGCACCACGGCGAGCGCCTCGCCGACGTCCTGGAAGCCATCGGCGCTCAGACGGTGGAGTTGGAGCAGTTAACCCGCAAAATCTTTGCCCACCGCCAACTGGATGGGACCAACCTCCGGGCTGCGATGGCCGAGACCGTCGCCCACGTCGAGTTGCTGGAAGACATCGGCGACGCCGAAGTGTCCGACCGCCCGGAGATACGGTGTACCGGCAGCGGCAACTACCGCCAGTTCATCCACGAGCTAGTCGATTAGACGCGGCAACCCGTCATAACGGGAAAGCCTCAGCGGAGAACAGTCTCCGTTGAGGCTTTCGTTATAAGGGCCTTCGGCCCGGCCCGTCAGATAAGCTGGGCCGGGGTAAAGATGCCTTCCATGTCCGATTCGGTGGCCCGGTCCTTCGGTTTTATTCCGAGTTCGGTCTCCATGAACCAATAGACCTGCTTCAGGTGATGGGTGCTGTGGCTCAGGATGATGTTCAGCAGTTCCAGCACCGTTACCTCGCCGCCGTAGTGGGCCGGGACAACCCGCTCGAAGCCTTCGGTGTTCCCACTGTTAAGGAAACGGACCAGGTCGGCCCGCACGCTTTCCCCATAGGCGGTTATCTGGCCGGCGGTCATCACGTCCGTCAGCCGTTCCCGGCAGGCGCGCATATCGTCGGTGCTCATGCTGCCGTGCTCGTGGCTCTGCCATGCCAGCTCGGGGAAGGACATGATGTGTACGATAGTGTCCCGAATCCGCTCCGGGCGCCACGGCACCTGAATCAGCAGTTGCTCCGACGACAACTGAACCGTGGCCCGCATGGTTGCCCCCAAAATCTTGTCGTACTTCTCCGCCATCCAGGCGGTGCGGCTGCCGTGGTCCGGGGTTGTCTTCAGGTCCAGGGCGGGAATCAGCTTCTTGGGGTAGTAGCCAATGATAACCTCCGACCCGTCAATGATGGTGACCGGTGCGGCCTTGATTCCGCGGCTTTCCAGGTCGATGCGGGCGGGTTCATCGGTGGCCAGATCGTGGTGCTCAAACTGAACACCGTTCGACGTGAGGAATTCCTCCAACGTCCGGCAACTGAATCAACCAGGGTTGGTGTAAACGTGAACTTCCATAAATCCTCCCAAATCGGCTTGAATGGGCCAGTACCAGCCCCGGCGGGTTCGCCATTCTCAGCCAGTTCCAACCCATAATACGTCAAAGGCATGATTTCTTGCCAGCCTTTGCGTCGGGAACACCAGCGCAATCCCCCACCCTACCGGACAGACCTGCGGGGCAGGGTCTCGGCCGGCGGAGGCCCCAGCAGCAGGAACAGCCCTGACCCCACCAGGCTGACCGCCGCCACTATCAGGAAGGGCAGCACGTAACTGCCGTTGCGGTCGAACATATAACCGGCAAACAACGGCGCGGCCAACAGCAGCACGTTCATTGGCACCATAGAAATCCCGGTAATGGTGGCGAAGGCCCGGCGGCCAAAGTAAACGCCCCGGATGGCGGTAGTCATGGGGTTGCGTCCGCCGAACCCCACCCCCATAACCACCGCAAAGGCTATTGAGCCGCCCACCGACCCGGCGTCCAGCAATATAACCACCGCCACCGATTGCAAGGCGGAAAAAACGAACAGGGCCACCCGGATGGGTATGCGGTCACCCAGATATCCGCCGACCAGCGTCGCCACCGCGCCCGCCGCCGTCATAACCGAAACCACCCACCCCACGGTTTGCAGCGTCAGCCCCCGGTCGGTGAGCATGGGGCCGAGGTGGACCATAACCGATACAATCACCGTGGACGAACAGGCGTGTCCCCAGGTAATCAGCCAAAAATTCCTGGTGCGGATGGCCTGCTGCCAGGTGTACCCGTATTCCGCCATGAGGCTTGCGCCGCCGCTGCCGGAAGGCGCGGCCAAAGGGCTGCGCGGCGCCCCGTCGGGGGTTTCGCCGTAGTCTTCCGGCCGGTTACGCACCAGCCGAGACAGCGGAAAGGCCACGAGCATGATGAACACGCCCAACCCGATGGCAGTCAGCCGCCAGCCGGGGCGTCCCAACCCGTCGGGGTCAATGGCCCAGGCCAGCGCCGGCACCAACACGACGCCGCCCAGGGAAAACCCCTCCATCGCGACAGCCATAGCGGTCGACCGCCGTTTCTGGAACCAACTGTTCAGCACCGTCATCATCGGCATCCAGGTGCCCAAGCCGGCGCCGAAGCTCATCACCAGAAACGCAAGGTAAAACTGCCAGAGGTGGTGAACCCGGCCCAGCAGGACAAACCCGATACCCAGGACTATCATCCCGATTAGCACCATGCGGCGGGCGCCCAGCTTTTCAACCAAAAATCCGCCGACCGGGCCCGTAATGGAGCCTTCAACGCGGGTCAGGGAAAACGCCAGCGACAGTTGAGACCGGCTCCACCCGAAGGTCTGCTCAAACACCACAAACCAGGCGGTCATTCCCTGGAACAGTGGGACGGTGCCAATGACCATCACAAACGCGGCCAGCAGCGACAGCCACCAGCCGTAGAACGGCTTGCGAGCGTGCCTGATCGGGTTCACCCGTTGCAGAATTTCGATCAAGTTCACATCCTGGAGGCGTGGCAAGGCCATTGCGCCCCTGCCAGCTTAACACCATTGCCTTATATCCGGTGGCCGAGGCCGCTCGTCAGACCGGCTTCAGAGCGATGACAGGCAACTCCGTCATCGCCGGCCACCGGGGGGCGGAAATTTCCCAAATTCGGCCCGGTTCTCAGACCTGCCGGTGTGGAGTACAATTGGGGGCGGCCTCAAGCCACGGAACCAGGTCCGGCCGTTCCCCCGGTACCGGGGGCCGGACAACGCGATTCCACATTTCAACCGGGAGGGAAGACCATGCCCGTGCCTGAAAGGTACAACACGGGATACAACGTGGGAGTCGGCGGGGCAGTGGTGCATGAAAACCGGCTGCTGCTGGTCAGGCGATCTTCCCGGCGGGGGCGGGGCAACTGGCAGGTCCCGGGCGGGTTTATCGAGCCGAACGAGACCATTGAGCAGGCGGTGATCCGGGAAGTCATGGAGGAGGCCGGGGTCAACACCGAGGTCCGCGGCGTACTGGGGGTCCGCAACCGCTACGACCCGGACGTGGACAACAGTCTGTACATCGTGATGCTGCTGAGCCCGCTGGGCATGAACCCCCAACCGGACAACCACGAAGTGGACCGGGCCGGGTTCTTCACACTGGAAGAAATCAAGGCATTGGAGCAGGTGCCGGCCATCAACCTGGAAGTTGCGGAACGCGCTCTATCCGCCGAGAAGAGCATCCTGAACCCCAAGACATTGACCCACAACTCCGGCGCGACCTACACCCTGTTCGTCGGGTAGGACGGGCGCCGCTTCCGAACCGGCGCGAAGCCACGGACTGGAACACCGGTCCCTCCCCTGCACACCTTGCCTTCTATTTACGCCGCCGACGGTACGGTGGTGAACCATCACCGGGTTACCGGGGAAAGGCTTCCCTAACCCCGCCATCAACCGGAATCATGGCCCCGGTGGTGCGCGATGACCGCTCCGAAGCTAGGAAAAGCACCGTTTCCGCCACGTCCTCGGCCCTGACCTGCGTCTTCAACAGTGTGCGCTGGTGGTAGAAATGCTCCAGGTCACCCACCGCAACGCCGTGGGCCGAAGCCCGTTCCTCGCGCACGTCATCCGACCACAGCCGTGAACCCTGGAAAATGGCGTCCGGGTTCACCACGTTGACCCGCATCCCGAACTGCCCGGTCTCCAGGGCCAGCACCCGGGCGAGCTGGACTTCCGCGGCCTTGGAAACGCTGTAAGCGCCGAAATCTGCCCCCGGCGCCGGCACGTTCTTGGTACCAATGAAAATCAGGCTTCCCCCGCCGCCCTGTTCTTTCATCAGCCGCACCGCCTCGGCGGCAACCAAAAAGTGGCCGGTCGTGTTGATATCCAGTGCCTTTTGCCATTCCGAAAGCTTAAGGGTATCAATAGCTCCCACCGGGGCGATGCCGGCGTTGGAAACCAGAATATCCAACCCGCCGTAGGCCAACCGCACCTCGCGAAACGCGCGAGCGACTTCCGTCTCGGAAGCCACGTCCATAAACACCGGGACGCTCCGGCCCAGCCCGTTGGCGACGTTGATGGCTTCCGATACTTCCTTGGCGCCCTCGGCGTCAACGTCCGCAACCACGACGTGGGCGCCCTCCGATGCCAGCCGCAAAGCGATGGCCTTGCCGATGCCGCTGGCTCCGCCCGTCACCAGCGCAACCTTTCTGGCCAACTCCTTCTCCGGTGGAGCCAGCGTCAGCTTGTAAAGCTCCAGCGGCCAATACTCCGCATCATAGGCGTCCTGCGCCGTCAGGGAGGTGAACTCGCTGTTGGCCTGAGCCGACCCCATGACGCTGATGGTATGATGGTAGATGTCCCCGGTGATGAGCGCCGCTTGGGCGTCCTTGCCGGTGGTCCACATCCCGACTCCGGGCAGCAGGATTACCCTGGGGCTGGGGGCCAGCATGGGGTGTTCCCCGGAAGTGTGGGCCTGGTACCATGCGGCGTAGTCCTCGGCATATTCCGCCAGGGAACCTTCCAACTGCCCGGAGACGGACTCTACATCGCCCGCGTCCGGCACGTCCAGCCACAGCGGTCGCCGCTTGGTATGAATCAGGTGGTCCGGGGTAGCCGGGCCGATTCCGCTGAGCCGCCGACCGTCTCGGCTTCCGATGAACTCCAGCACGTCGGCGGAATCGTCGAACCGAAGGACCATTTTCTGCTGGCGGCTGACCAAACCCCGCAGGGCCGGCGCCAATCGCGCCGCCACCCGCCTGCGCTCCTCCGCGTCCAGAGGGTTTCCGGCCCATCCGCCGAAGACGGAGTTGGAACCGGATTGGATGAACGCTTCGGCGCGGTTCACCAAGTCGATGTGCTGGCCGTAGGCGGACCGGGTGTCGTCCCCCCAGGTGAACAACCCGTGATTCACCAGCACCACGCCCTTCAGCCCGGCCGATTCCTTGACGGCCAACCCCACCAGCTTGGACAGGTGAAAGCCCGGCCGGAAGTAGTCAACGATCGCCACATCGTCCCCGTACACCCGGCGCAGGACCGAATCCGCATCCTGATTGTTGGTCAACGCCACCACTGCATCGGCGTGGGAATGGGCGACGCTCATAAACGGCAGGAAGGCGTGCAGCAGGGTCTCGATGGACGGGCGCGGGGAGCCGGGGTCCATCAGGCAGTGCTCCAGGTAGGCCACCATGTCTTCGTCCGACATTGCGTCCCGCTCGAACAGGGGCAAAATATCGTCCAGGTTCAACCGGGGAAACTGCCGGCGGACCATAGACTTCATATCCGAACCGGAGCCCTTTATCCACATGGCCGGGACATCTTGGTTCTTGAAGTCCCGTTCCACGATTTTGATGGACGTATTGCCCCCGCCCCAAACCACGAGCGAGGAATCAGACCCGATTAACCGGCTCATGTAAACCAGTTTGTCCAGCTCGTCCATGCCCCGGGTTTCGTTTTCGGACCAATGATTTTCCACGGTTAAGTCTCCTGAACTATTCGGCGCCGGCCTTCTGTCGCTGCGCCCGCCGGCCTAAAGGAAATACTTGCCCCCGTTGGCCAACAGGCACTGCCCGGTCACGTACCCGGCGTTCTCGCTAGCCAGGCACACCGCCAGAAATGCCACTTCTTCCGGCTTACCCCAGCGGGGCACCGGGTCGTCGCCGGACGGTGGAAAGGGCAGGACCCCCAGCTCTCCGGACGACTCAATCCCGCCCAGGCCGATGCAGTTGGCGGTGATGTTGTGCTTCCCGTAATCGCGGGCAATGCCCCGGGCCAGGCCGACCAAGCCGAGTTCGACGGCGCTGTCCGGGGCATTGGTGCCCAGGAACGCGGACAGGCCGATGTAGTTGATGATTCGGCCCCATTTCCGGTCAATCATCCCCGGCAGGGCTTCTTTGCAGACGAAGGTCGTGCCGGTAATCTCGGCCCGCAGCTTTCTCTCCCATTCGGAAAACGGCATCGTTTCCAGGGAGCCGGCCGGCAGCGGTACTGCGGTGTTGTTGACCAGAACGTCAACCCCGCCCAACTCGCCGGCGCAGCGCCCGACCAGCGCGCTGACCTGCACCGCGTCACCCACGTCCCAAGCGCCAGTGATGACGGCCGCCCCCAATTCCCGGGCCGCCGCGGCGGCAGGTTCCAGCGATTCCAACGACCCGCCGGTTGCCAGCGCCAGGTTCGCTCCTTCGCGGGCAAACCCCAGCGCGGTTGGTCCACCAAATTTTCCCGCCGCTTCGGTGATTAGCACGGTCTTGCCGGCAAGTTGGCTCTCCACTTAAAGTTTCCTCTCTTCTACAACGTTGAGCCCTTCGGCTCTTACGGACGACCGCCAAGGACGGTCAGACGGGCAACGGCGCCGGGAATAGCTTTGCATGGGAAAAGTCAAAGATTCAGAGATAATGGGCCCCGCCGTTCACGAGATAGGTCTGCCCGGTAATGTACGATGCCTGTTCGCTGGCCAGAAAGACCACCGTTGCCGAGCATTCCTGCACCGTCCCCTGACGCGGCACCGGCACGCCCGCCATTGCCCGGTCCGACTCGCCGCCGGATTCCTGCCCTTGGGTGCGCTCCACGGCGATGCTGCCGGGCCCAATGCAGTTGGCGGTAATGTTGTACTTCCCGTACTCCGTGGCAATGGCCCTGGTCAGCCCTTCATTGGCACGTTTCAGCGTACCTTGCCCGGATGCGCCCCGGAAAGGAGCGATGCCGGAGTAGTTGATGATTCTCCCCCACCGGCGCTGCTTCATGCCAGGAATCACGGCCTTGCACATCAGGAACGGCGCGTGAACATTCACTGCCAGGGCCGCTTCCCACTGCTCGGCGGTAATGTCCAGCAGTTGGCCCCGGGCCCGCCAGCCGGCGTTGTTGACCACCACGTCTATGTGGCCGAACTCGGCCAACCCGGTTTCCACCAACGCTCCGACCTGCGCCTCGTCGGTCACGTCGCAGAGCTTAGTCACCGCGCGCACGCCAAAAGCAGCCGCCAGGTGCGCCGTCTCTTCCAGGCGATCCATGCTCTGCCGTGTACACAGAAGCAGGTCCGCTCCTTCTTGCGCAAAAGCCAGGGCGCTGGCCCGGCCGTGGTTGCGAGTGGCCCCGGTAATCAGAACTGCCTTGCCTGCCAACCCAGTGTCCATTCGCCGCTCCCCGGTATCGATTGTCATGAGTTTTTGCCCGGCGATTTCCGCCGCAACGCCAAGTATGCCCGCCTAGTCCCTGCTTGGCAAGCCGGAATTGTCATCAGAATAGTCATTAAAATCCCTGCGAAATCCCAGGCTGTTGACCCGCCGGTCTACCCTCGGAAACCAACCCCGGTTATACTTGAGCGGGCCAGCTTGCAGCCGCCGGTTTGGCTTTGGAGAGATGTTATGACGACTTACTCGGCAATCGGAAGGTCGGTGACTCGCGCGGAAGGTCCCGACAAGGTCTCGGGCAGCGCGCTCTACGCCGCCGACGTTCAGCTCCCCGGCATGTTGTGGGGGAAGGCGCTCCGCAGTCCCTATCCCCACGCCCGAATCGTCAGCATCGACACCGCCGATGCCCTGAGCATTCCCGGAGTCCATGCCGTGGTCACCGGCGCCGACCTTCCCGACCGGAGGGTGGGGCGTCTGCTCCGCGACCATCCCGTGCTGGCGCGGGACAAGGCGCTGTTCATCGGCGACAAGGTGGCCGCCGTGGCCGCGGAGAGTCCCGAACTAGCCGACGAAGCCCTGCTGCGCATCAACGTGGAATACGAAGAACTGCCGGCGGTGTTCGACCCGGAGGATGCGATGCGGGCGGAGGCCCCGGTCCTGCACGAAGGCATGGCCTCCTACGCCGGACTGCCCCAACCGATTTCGGGCGTCAACAACGTCTTCGCCCACAACTCCTGGGCCAAGGGAGACGCCGGCCAGGGCTTCCAGGAATCGGACCTGGTGTTCGAGCATACCTTCACGACCCAGTTGGCCCACCAGGGATACATTGAACCCCACGCGTGTGTTGTCGAAATTGACGATGCCGGCCGGGTCCAGATTTGGTCCAACAACAAAGGGCCGTTCATGCTGCGGGAGCAGTTGGCTGCGGTTTGGGGACTGCCCAAGGAGCGGATTCGCGTCAATCCGTGCAGCATCGGCGGCGACTTCGGGGGCAAGGGTTCATTCATGGACGTGCCGCTGTGCTACTATCTGGCGCTGCATTCGGGCCGCCCGGTCAAAATGGTGATGGACTACATCCAGGAATTGATGGCCGGCAATCCCCGCCACCCCGGGGTTATCACCCTGCGCAGCGGCTTGAAGAGCGACGGACGCCTGTGGGCGCGCGAGGCCCGCGTGGTGTTCAACAGCGGCGCGTTCGGCGCGTTCAAGCCCCGGGTACACCTTCGCGGCGCCGACCACAGCGGCGGGCCTTACCGCATTCCCAACGTCCAAATCGACAGCTACATGGTTTATACCAACAACGTTCCCTGCGGCCACATGCGCGCGCCCGCCAAGCCCCAAGTGGCTTTCGCTGTCGAGTCCCACATGGATATGGTGGCCAGGGAAATGGGCATCGACCCCTATGAATTTCGCCGCATTAACGTCCTCCAACCCGGCGACGTGGACCCCGTCGGGGAGAGCTGGCACAACATCCGCGCTCCCGAAACGCTGGAGCGGGCCGCCGCCGGCGTCGGCTGGACGGACCCCAAGCCCCGGCCCAACGTAGGCCGCGGCCTGTCAATGGGCGACCAACCCCAGGGTTCCGGGCAGTCCTCGGCCACGGCGACCATCGACCAACAGGGAGACGTGCTCCTGATGATGTCGCTTTGGGACACGGGCACCGGCGCCCACACCGTAATGCGCCAAATCGCCGCCGAAACCCTGGATATTCCGGTGGACCGGGTTGCGCTGAAGGTAGGCGACACCGACGCAGTGGCCTTCGAGTCCGGGCCGGGCGGGACCCGGGTGACCTACACCGCCGGACAGGCCGCGTTGGGCGCGGCAGTTGACCTGCGGGACCGGCTGACCGTGCTGGCCGCCGAGTACATGGGTTGCGCAGCCGACGCCCTGGCGTTGCGGGAAGGCTCTTTTAACGCTCCGGACGGTTCGCCCCGGTCCATGCCGATCTCCGAAGTCGCCGCCAGGGTTATCGAGGCCACGGGACAGCCCGTCAGCGGCAGCCACGACTACACTTCGCCGCCGGCGGAAGAGACCGCCTACTGCGCCCAGGCCGCCGAGGTCAAGGTGGACCCGGAAACGGGACAGGTGCGGGTGACCAAGTTTGTAACCGTGCATGACGTCGGAACGGTGCTCAACCCGTTGGCCCACCAGGGCCAGATAGAGGGCGGCGTCGTTCAGGGCTTGGGCTATGCGCTGATGGAAGAAATGGCGCACGAGGACGGGCAGGTTTCCACTTTGAGTCTCGGCGACTACAAGCTGCCCACCATGCCGGACGTTCCGCCGTTGGTAACGGTCTTGCTGGAACCGGGCACCGGCCCCGCGCCCTTCCAGAGCAAGGGTATCGGCGAAAGCAGCAACACGCCGGTGGCGGGTGCCATCGCCAACGCCGTCTATGATGCAGTCGGGGTGCGGATAACCGACCTGCCCATAACCTCGGAAAAGGTGTTGCGGGCCCTGAAGGCAAAGGGGTAACCCGGAACTGATCGGGAATCGACGAGGCGGGCCGTCAAATTCCCAGCAGCTCCTCCAAGTTCTTGCTGAGGATGCGCTCTTTCTCCGACTGGGTAAGGCTTTCCAGGCTGTTGACCCACGCCACCGGGGAAGGGTCCCAGGCAACGTAGGGCCAGTCGCTGCCCAGCACGACCCGTTCGATGCCAACGGAATCAATAAGGAAACGCAGGGACCGCTCGCTCATGGTGATGCAGTCGTAGTAAATCCGGTCCTGATAGTGGCTGGGCGGGCGCTGAATGTTGGCCCGCGCCTCGGGCCGCACCTGCCAACCCCGGTCCATCCGGCCCATTCCAAAGCAGGCCGGGCCTCCCCCGTGGGCGATGCACACCTTAAGGTCGGGGCACTTTTCCATGATGCCGCCAAAAATCAGGGCGGCCACCACCAGCGTGTCTTCCAGGGGAACCCCGAAGCTGTTGCCCATCGCGAATTTCGGGTATCGTTCCATCACCAGGTTGTTGTTGGGCTGCGGGTGGTAGAATAACACCGCCCCCATTTCTTCGGCGGCCTTGAACAGGGGCAGAAACTCGGGGTCGTCCCAAGTCTTGCCGTTAACCACGGTGTCCAGTTCTGCGCCCTTGAACCCCAGCACGGTCACGGCCCGTTCCAGTTCGGCCACCGCCGCCGGCACATCCTGCATGGGCAAAGTGGCCAGTCCGGCGAACCGTTCCGGCCACTGACGGGTCATGGACGCGATCTCGGCGTTGACTTCCTGCGCCAATCGCAACCCATGTTCCGCCGCCAGATGGTAGCCGAACATAGGCGTCGCCACGGAGACCAACTGAACGTCAACCCCCTGCCGATCCATATCCCGGATCCTCTCTTCGGGAGTGGAACGGAGCATGGGGTTGGTCACGCCGTCGCGCTTGCCGTTGCTGACCGTAACGCCGTTCCCCGGTTCCGGCTCGTAGGTCATCCCGTACCAATCGCCGCCACCGTTAACCGCGTTCCAAAAGCATTGGGGCATCAAGTGGGCATGTATGTCAATGGTCCGCACGCAGGCAACTCCTGAAGTCAGAACGGGAACTGGAAACTACGACCGCTCCGCCACCGCCAGTAACCGGGCAGAAACCACCGGATAGCAACTACCGGGCAGCGGTGCAGGGCATCCCAAGTCAGACCGGCAGCGCCGACTCGGTGGCGCCTTCCGGCAGCGCAACGTCGAAGGCGTTAAGGACAAAAGAGGTCTGGGCGTAGTGTCCCATGAGCGCGGTCAACTCGACCAGGTGCTGGGTCCCAAACTGGGCCAACGCAGTCTGAAAGGTCTCGTCGCTGACCTTGTGGTTGGCGTAGAACTCCTGGCCATACCTGACGATGGCGGATTCCTGTGCGTTCATGGCCGGCAGGGGTTGCTTTTCCCGCAGCGCGTCGATAACCGCGTCGCTGACTCCCGCGCGCCGGGCCGCCGGAGCATGGGCGTTCCATACATAGGCGCAGTCCATGGCACGGGCGGCGGTGCAAATGGCCAGCTCCAGAATGTTCTGCGGGATGCTGGTTTCGTAGCGCAGGTAGCTGGTCAGATGGCCGCGGCGGCGCGCCATTTCCGGGCTGTTCACCGTAATCGACGTGGGGCCGCTCACCCGGCCTCCGTTGGCCTCCAGAACTTCGTCAAACGCTTCCCGAAATTCTTCCGGCAACCCGTCTCGGGTAACCTCGGGTACTCGTGCCATAACGTTTCTCCTTCTTGCTTGGCCCGGATTCATAGCCTTTACCGCAGTGCCGGGCGGAATGTGCCGGGCGGCTCAACCAGATTGGCTACGCCCGGCGCGCTGTCTGAAAATGAACTCGCCCTGGGACAAAACGGTGCCCAAGGCTGTGGCGGCCCTGCCGGTTATGTCTCTCCGACCACCGGGTTGCTCAAAGTGCCGATGCCGGGAATCTCGATGTCCACCACGTCGCCGGGTTTCAGTTGGTCCACCGCCCCCGGCGCGCCGGTAAGGATGATGTCGCCCGGCCGCAGCGTAATGTACCGGCTGATGCCGCTGACAATTTCATAGCAGTTGAACGTCATGCCGGACGTGCTTCCCCGGTCCTGCTCTTCACCGTTCAGGCGGGTGATAATGTCCAGTTGGTGAGGGTCTCCCACGTCGGTCTCAATCCAGGGGCCAACGGGGCCGAAGGTGTCCGAGCACTTCTTTCTCCAGTTGGAGGAATCATCGTGCCACGAACCTTCGCTGCTCACGTCGTTGGCGCAGGAGTAACCCAAAATGAAATTGGGCGCGTCTGCCACGCTGACCTGCCGCGCCGGCTTGCCGATGACGATGAGCAACTCCCCTTCGTAATGAACATAGTCCGAGTCCGACGGCAAAACAATCTCGTCGTTGGGGCCGATAATGCAGTTGGCGCCCTTGTTCCAAGGCCGGAACCCTTGGGAGTCCCGCCGGATTCGCTCGGCGTCCAACGCCACCTCTTGGTGGGCGACATGGGCCGCGTAGTTCAGGCCGATGGCCCAGTAGCAGGTCGGTTGCGTAGGCGGCAGCAGCTTCACCCGATCCAAGGGATACGACGCATCGGTGACGCGATGTTCTCCAAAGATGCTGCCTTGAATCACCCGGACCCGGTCATCTTCCACCACCCCATAGCTTTCCCACCCGTCTACCCGGAAACGCGCTAACTTCATGTCTCCCTCCTCACCGGCTCGCCGGATGAATTACGCCACGGTTATGCCCAACTCTGCCTGCAAGTCAACAATTGTCTGCGCTCGGCTGCGCGTCGGGCGGCGCTCTCTCATGCCAATGGGTTCGTTCTCAACCTTGGGCACCACCTTGATGGAGACGAACACCGGTCCTGTCTCGTTCATAATTGAGCCGAGGTTGGTTGCCAGGTCTTCCAGGTTGTCATAGTTGTAGGCTGAACAGTAACCCGCCTCTTTGGCCATGCCGGCGTAGTTGATTTCCTGCGCGTTGGGGACCGGCTGCCCGCCGGTGGTGGCGTAGCATTCGTTGTCCAACAGGATATGCACAAAGTTGCCGGGCTTCTTACCCGCAATGGTCGCCAGAATGCCCATGTTCATGGTCAACGCGCCTTCCGAGTCGAAGAGCACCACTTTCTCGTCCGGCAAACCCAAGGCCAGACCCAGCGCGGCCGAGGTCGTTTGCCCCATAGCCCCGCCTATGTTCAGGTCCCGTTTTTGGTTGGTGCTGTAGTCTGCCCAGAAGCGCCCGGAGGTGCCGGTCGGAATAACAATGGCTTCGTTGCGATGTTCCTGGAAAACGCGGAACACCTCGGCTGGTTCTATCATCGGTTTGCTCCGTTCAACTTAAATTTGTCACCGTCCCCGCCCCGGCAGAGGTCAGACGCCTCGAAACCGGACATGGCCCCGGCCGGCGGGGGACGTCTTTGTCTCTAACGGTTGAAGCCGTGGTACTCGTCGCCAACGAGTACCGCCACCGGGCGCTGCGACTTCTGGGCTTCGTCAAAAGCCATCGAAATCCGGGAACTGTCCAGGTCCTGCTCCACCAGGTAGTAGTTAATCCTCATAGCGTTCAGGAAGGGTTCGGTGTAGCGGGCCACGGAGTCGGAGATGGGTCCGTGCCGGGTCCAGCCCCGGTACCCGACTACGAACACCATAGGAAAGCCGGAGTCGATTGCCATGCCGCGGATGGAGTCCCCGGACTCCAGCATACCGGTGTTCTGAATCAAGCATACCGGCTTCTTGCCGCCGATAATCAACCCCAGGGCAATGGCGAAGGTCTCCCCTTCCCGCGCGGAAGGAATGACCTCAAGCCACGGCTGTTCCATCATTAGCTCGTAAAGGTAGTTGGTCTCGCTGTCGGGGATGGTGACGATGTGGGTGACGCCGTTCTTCTCGAACTCGTCAAGCAACGCCTGGGGACTGAGAACGGCGGCTTGCTGCTCTACCATGTATGCTCCTCCTTAATTTTGGCGCCGGTCATCCCTGCGGCGCATCAATTGGACCCGGGTCAATCCACTCCCGAAGAACTCACTTTGGACCTCGAGTCCATCCAGTTGGGTTTCCGCGACGAAGAATCTATGCGCCGGTCCTATCGGAAGGCCGGCATAACTTCTTCGGTCAACAGGCGCAGGCTGCGCCTCACGGCCTCGGGAGGCAAAAGCCCGCCCGGATTGAGTTCCGCGGTAAACCCGGTTATGCCCAATGTTTCCTGATACTGGCTCAAGCGGTCAACCACACCTTCGGGCGTTCCGCAAATGACCTTGGTATCCAGAATCTCTTCGTAGCTCATCCTGGCCAAACGCTCCGCCCTAGCCCTGAGCACCGCCGCCCGTTCCGGGCCAATCGCTCCCGTCCCTTCGTCGTCCCGGCCCTGTTCGTACCGGGCGCGCATCCTGGCGAAGAACGCTTCCAACGACTCCCTGGGTTCTTCCACGGCATCTTCTTCGTTGGGGGCCAGGTACATCGGAACCCGTACCGATATGTCCCCGGCCGACCCGGGATGTCCGGCTTCGCTCCAAGATTTGCGGTAGTCCTTCAGGTTGGTTTCCAGATCGTGAACATCCATTCCCCGCATGGAGAGGAAAATCGGAAACCCCAGCCGGCCCACCCGGGCAAAGCTGTCTTCGGTGGTGGAAGCCAGCCTCACCTTGGGATGCGGCTGCTGAAAGGGCATCGGGCTGACCACGGCGTCGGTGATATGGTTGTACTTGCCTTCGTAGGAGAACGGCTCGCCCTTCCACGCTTCCAGGATGATGTCGAGAGCTTCCTGGAACCGCTCCCGGCTCTCCTCATAGGGAATTCCCATGGCGTAGTAAGCGCGCTCGTTGCCGCTGCGGCCCACGCCGAACTCGAACCGCCCTTGGCTTATCTGGTCCACGGTGGCGGCTTCTTCCGCAATGCGGAGGGGGTTGATAAGGGGCAGGACCTGCACCGCCATGCCCACCCGCAGGCGCTGGGTGCGGGAGGCAATGGACCCCGCCACCACGATGGGGGCGGAGATGGGCCGGTTGGCGTTGAAGTGGGTTTCCCCCAGCCACACGGTATCCAGGCCAGTCTCTTCCGCCAGGTCCACTAACTCGAACGCCTCTTGGAACGCCTGCGTCTGGTTGACTCCTCGCCTGGTTGAAAAGTCCAGGAACACACCAAAATCCATTAGAGCCTCTCTTGATAATCGGTCGCCCGGCTCAGACCAATGCTGAGTAATACCGGGCCCCGCCTTAGCCGCAAAACGCCAATGCTAACTGCGGTGGAGTGTAGCAACGGCCACAGTCAACGTCAACCGGAATGTGTCATGTGGCCGCCAAGGTCGCCAAATCCCTTGCTCCCGCTCGTCCTCAAGGCCTCAAGGCCTCAATCGCTGGTTATGATGCGCTTGAAGGACTTCCTTGCCAGGGATTCACCCGGGAAACATCATCCCTTAATGCGCTCTTCCCGAAGGGACGGCAATTCATCGTCATTCCTGGAATAACGGTTCGCCGGAATGACCAACCCCAGGTTTTCATGCAGCGTATCGTGTTCATACTCGGTGCGGAACAAGCCCCGGTTTTTCAGAACCGGCAAGACCATATCGATGAAATCGTTAAACCCCACCGGAAGCACGGCCGCATTCATCATAAACCCGTCCACCGCTCCGGCCTCGAACCACTCCTGCATCGTATCGGCCACCCTGTCCGGCGTGCCGGTAAACACGCTCCGGTGCGTCGTGGTCCGTAAAGCCATCTCCCGAAGGGTGAGCTTTTCCTCGCGGGCAATTTGTTTCAGCCGGTCGGTGGCGCTTTCCCAGCCGTTGCGGGCAAAATCTCCCAGTTCGGGAAAGGGTTCGTCCAAGCCGTATTGGGAGAAGTCCATGTCGTTGAAGTACCGGCCCAGGTAGTTCAGGGCATCCTCAATATCGACCAGGTTCGCGATTTCCTGATACTTCCGCTCGGCTTCCGCTTCGGTCTCCCCCACCACCGGAGCGCAGCCGGGGAGAATCAGGATTTCCTCCGGGTTCCGGCCGTGCCGGGCAGCCCGTTCCTTCACGTCGTCGTAAAACCGCCGGGCGTCTTCCACACTCGACTGCCCGGTGAAAATCACATCGGCGTGGCAGGACGCAAAGTTCTTGCCCGCCTCGGACGAGCCGGCCTGAATCAACACCGGCCGCCCCTGCCTGGACCGGGAAATGTTCAACGGCCCCTGGACCGAGAAAAACTCGCCCTGATAATCCAGCCGGTGCATTTTGGACGGGTCAATGAACTGCCCGCTCTTCTTGTTGCGGACGAAGGCGTCTTCTTCCCAGGAGTCCCACAACCCCTTGGTCACCTCAAGGAACTCGTCGGCCATGCGGTAACGCAGGTCATGCTGGGGATGCTCCGGCCGGCTGTAGTTCAACGCCGAGCCTTCCAACGGCGACGTGACGATGTTCCAACCGGCGCGGCCGTTGCTGATGTGGTCGATTGACGCGAACTGGCGGGCGACGGTGAACGGGTCGCTGTAGGTGGTGGACAACGTGGCCGCCAGCCCGATGTGGGTAGTGTGGGCCGCCAGAGTCGCCAGCAGGGTCAACGGCTCGAAGCGGTTCAGAAAGTTGGGGTGGGACTTTTCGCTGATGTACAGCCCGTCCCCAAAAAACACGAAATCCAGCTTGGCGTCCTCGGCCTTCCGGGTCAGCCCGCGGTAGTATTCCAGGTTGATGGCGCCGTCGGCCACCGCATCCGGGTGCCGCCAGGATGCCATGTTGCTGCCAGTACCGGCCAGGAACACGCCCAGCCGCATCTTCCGCCTACTACTCATAAGCACCTACACTTTGTCAGCCGCGACATCGTACAAACCCAACCGCAAAAAACGGCGCCGGCGGGAAAGCCCCGCAAACCGTTCCCGTCGAAGCAATGGCGTCAACCCGGAATCAACCGGCCCAACAATTCGTAGGAACGCCGCCGCCGGTCAAAGTTCTTGACCGCAGTAACGGCGACAATCTCGGCGACCCCATACCGCTCTTGAATACGGGCCAGCCTGGCCGACACGGTGTCCAGGGAACCGTGGACGACGTTGCCCTCCGACACCTCAACGGTCAACTCTTCCTGCGCCTGCCGCCCGAACTCTGCCGCCGCCTCGACCGAACCAACGGTGAATGTCCTGCCGCTGGACAGGGTAATCCTCACGACCTTGATGTCCGCGGCCAATTCCTGCGCTTCCCGGTCCGTGTCGGCCACAATCACCGGCAGCGCCAGCATCACCTCTGCTGGACGGCTTCTGCCTGCGCCGTAATTATCCCGGTAAATCTGCACCGCCTCCCGCATAACGTTCTCGTCGTTGTTGAGAAACAGGGCAAAGACGTAAGGCATCCCCAAGCCAGCGGCCATTTCCGCGCTGGCGGCGGTTGTTCCCAGCAGGAAGACGCCGGCCGGCTCCGGGGGGACCGGCTTGGCCCGAACCCCGGATGTTGGTCCGTCAAGCGTTTCCGACCCGCCCAGCCAATGCGCCAACTCCGCCAGTTTATCCTGGAAAGGTTTCTTTTCCGCAGCCAACTCGTCCTGAAGCGCCCGCGTGGACCGGGGCAGCCCGCCGGGCCCCCGGCCAATGCCCAAGTCAACCCGCCCGGGCGCCAACGATGCCAGGACGTTGAAGTTTTCGGCCACCTTGTAGGGGCTGTAATGCTGCAACATCACCCCGCCGGACCCAACCCGGATGCGGCTGGTCCTGGCCAACAGGTGGGAAATCAACACCTCGGGCGACGAACCCATGTAGCTATCCGAGTTGTGGTGTTCCGCCACCCAAAAACGGTGGTAGCCCCACTGCTCCGCGGCCTGGGCCAATTGAATGGTGCGATGCAGCGCCTCCGCGCCGGTGCATCCATCCTGAACCGGGCTTTGGTCCAGGATGCTCAGCCGCAAGCCGCCTGGCTTTATCATAATAGACCCATACCAACCCTCACCCGGACGCAGTGCGGGCGCCGCTTTCCCGGCCCCAGAAGCCGGGATGCACCGGGGCGCTAACCGGCAGCCACCCCGTCTATGAGGACGACGCCGCTTTCCACCAGAGAGCCGTATTGCGCTCCCAAGCCGTGTTCGGCCAACACCGATTCAACGTCGGAGCCGGGCTTGGCCGCCGGACGGCCTGGCCTAACCGGGGTGCGGGACAGCCGGGGCGCCGGCCCGCAGGTCGTGACCAGTCCTATCTCGTCGTGTTCCCGGGTAACGCTCAAGCCATGCTCGATAACCCACGGGTCAGCCATCAACTCGCCAACGTCGGTGATGACCCGTTGGGCGCCCACTCCGGCTTCAGTCAACCGCGCCACCCAGTCGGCGACGCCGCTGCCCAAAAACCTCTCTTCCAGCGGGGAAGCCAACCCCGGCCCGGTCAGGGTCTTGATACCGGAGAGGCCCTCGACCCCATCCAACTTGGGCAAGTCCGCCTCCTGAGCCCCCAGGAAGAACCAACCGTCGCTGGCCTGGTAAGCCCGATGCAGCGGGCCGCTGCCCAACGCGTCCTGCCCCTTGGTCTCGTCCCACCGCTTGCCCTCGTACATTTGCATGAACGGGGATTGCAGCGTCATCGCGGTGTAGGCCAACGCCGAGTCGATGTGCTGGCCCTGCCCGGTCAGCTTCCGGTGCAGCAACGCCAAGGCGACACCGTAGGCGCCCATGAACCCGGTGCCGTAGTCATTCACGGGATTGGGCTGGGACTCGGGGTGGCCGTCGCCGCCAAAGCGCCGGGTCATTCCGGCGGTCGCTTGCGCGAACCCTTCGTGACCGGGCCGCTCAGCCCAGGGACCAAGATGTCCGTAGGCGTTGAGCGAAGCGTAAACAATGTCGGGCTTGCGCTTGCGGACTTCCTCGTAACCCAGGCCCAGCTTTTCCAACGAGCCTGCCCGGTAATTTTGGGCCACCACGTCCGCATCTTCCAGCAGACGCCAGAACACATCCCGCCCGGCGTCGGACTTCAGGTCCAGCAGAATGCTGCGCTTGCCCCGGTTAATGTCGTTATGCCGGGCCACCGTCGAACCCCGGCGAGGGTTGTCAATCTTGATGACGTTGGCCCCGTACTCGGCCAGGGTACGGCCCATTGTCGGACCCGCCAGGATGATGCACAGGTCCAAGACTTTCACCCCGTCCAGGGCGGCTTTCAGGGTTTCCTCCACCGGAGCCGCAGCGGACGCCTTCGCCGGACGGCCCAACTCTGCCAGGATCTCGGCGCGGTGCTGGCCGGGCAACGGGGCGGGCCGTCGAATCGCGCCCGGCGTTTCTGACATACGGACGTTGATTCCGGTTTGCAGCATCTTGCCCAACACCGGGTCATCTACCTCCGCAACCATCTGGGCGGCACGGGCGTGCGGATGGTCGAACCATTCGGCGCTGGTGCGGCACACCGCCCCCTCGCTGCCCGCTTCTGCGATGAGGTCTTCCCATTCCTGGGCGGTGCGGGTCAGGAACAACTCCTCGATTCGGCGGCGGGCTTCGGCGGTGAACTCCGGTGTGTCCAGGGGCCGGTCCAAGTCCGTAAGACCATCCCCGTCCCACGAGGTTATCCCGGCCTGTTCGACAAATTGCCGGAAGTTCTGGTTGCCCGGCCCGCCGAACCGCACCCACTCCTCATCTTTGCAATGGTAAATGCCGCCCCACAGCTCGCCCAGGGTAGGCACGGATCTGGGGGCGTTATGCACCCGCACCCCGAACCGGCCGATGGACTGGAACATACTGTCGAACAGCGGCACTTCAATGGACTGCCCCACACCCGTGCGTTCCCGGGCGAAAAGGGCAATCACCGTGGCCACCGCCGATTGAAAAGCCGCGTAAACCGAGGCGATGGGGATGGCGGTGTAAACGGGCCGCTCGTCCTTCTTGCCGGAGGTGCGGAAGGTGGCCGCCGCTGCCCCGACGATTCCCTCGTAGGCCGGCATGGCGGAACGGGGGTCGTCGGGCGCAAACCCCGGAATCGAGCAATAGACCAGGCGGGGGTTGGCCTCGGTCATCGCCTGCGCCCCCAACCCCAACCGGTCCATGACGCCGGGGCGAAAGTTTTCCACCACCACGTCGGCGGTTTCCACCAGGCTCTTGGCCGTCGTCAGGTCGTCGGCAGCCGACAGGTCCAGAAGGATGCTGCGCTTGCCCCGGTTCCAAGTGGCGTTGGCCGGCGTGTCCCACCGCGGCCCGCCCGGCGGGTCCACTTTCACGACGTCGGCCCCCTGGTCCGCCAGCAGCATTCCCAGCAGCGGCCCTGCGATGTAATGCCCAAAGTCAATAACCCGGATTCCCTCTAGCGCTCCTGGCACGTCCACTCCCCCTTGCTTACCTTCGGCCACGACTATGTTCGGGCCAGCATAACCCGGCGTTCAACCCAACACCCGAGATGGCCCGACTATAAGACGCCCCCCAAGCGGTGTCAACCGGAACTTGTCACCAGCCCAGGGTGTGTGCAAAGTCTTTATTGATTGGGATGCCCCCTGTCTTCACAGAGGCAGGCTCTTTGCGACATACTACCGGCACCGTCTTTCCTGCGCGGGCAGGAATCCAGAAATCGGTCGGAAGGAAGAGTGGACATTCTGTTGTCCAAACGCCGTGGATTCCGGCCCGCGTTGGAGACGGGAGTAACAGCAGCCGATTGTTACCAGGCGCAATCGTTGGTAAACTTGCCCGGCATGACCCCGTACTTTCCCCAGCGGCAGCCAACATTATCCATCGCGGCGCAAATCGGCCCATATAAAGGACATGGAGGGGAAGCATGATTTACGAATTGAGGACCTACACGTTGAAGCCGGGAGCGGTCCCGGAGTTTGAAGAGCGGTTCGCCAAGCGGCTGCCCTTCCGAGAAAAGCACTCAGCGCTGGGCGCTTTCTGGCACACTGAGTTCGGGACGCTGAACCAGGTGGTGCACGTTTGGCCTTTCGACGACTTGCAGCACCGGCAGAACGTTCGGGATGCCATGGCTAAGGACGAAGACCTGTCCCGGATGCGGGGCACCGACCTCATCGTCGGACAAGAAACCGAGATTTACATTCCGGCCCCGTTCATGCGGCCGATGGGCGGCGACCAGGCCTTGGGCAACGTCTACGAGATGCGCAGCTACACCTTCCTTCCGGGCGCCATTCCGTCGCTGGTGGAAAGCTGGGGCAAGGCTATTCCGGCGCGGGAGGAGTATTCGCCCTTGGCCGCCGGGATGTTCACCGAGCTGGGCGGGCTGAACAAATGGGTCCACATTTGGCCCTACGAGAATATGGCGGAACGGGACCGGGTCCGCACCGAGAGCCGCGCTTCCGGCGCCTGGCCTCCGGGGGGCGCCTACCGGGAGTCCATGGTCCGCCAGGAGAACAAAGTCCTGGTTCCCGCCGCGTTCTCGCCGATGCACTGACCCTGCCCTCGGCGCCTTGCTACTCAGGATTAAAGCTCCCTGAAGCGCCGGAATAATACGGTCAATCGAGCACCGGAACAAGCACCGTGACAAAAGAGACGCCTCGGGCAATCCCGAGGCGTCTCGCTAGGCGCTTAGAAGGGTTGACGCGCCTTGTTGCCTTGGGCAAACCCAGGGCAACAAGGCCAGCATATCGGCAAATGCCTTTGTTGGTTAGTCTTCCAGGTGGACGGTGGCCGTCACCCGGGGAGCGTCTCCAACGATGCGGGTGGTGTGGCCGCTGCCGGTGATGTCCTCGGCCAGGTTGACGTCGCCGGGGCCGATGCGTTGAGTCGTCCCGTCCCGCAAACCAATCTCCGCGCCGCCGGAGAGGGTGATGATGTACTGGCGCCGGGGCGCGTTGTGCCAATCGCTGAAGTGGCCCGGCTCGGCGGCCCGGAAGACGATGCGCTTGGAATCGTGCAGCGTGGTAAGGTCGGGGGTAGAACCCAGGTCCAACTCCTCCATGTGAGAAAGACCGTCATCGCCGGTATACAATCGGAAAAACGCCATTAGGTACGCCTCCTCTATGATTCGGTTGTCTCGGTTGCTCATTGCAATTTCAGGTGAGTAATCAGCCGGACGTTGGGGAGTTAATCCCCGAACATCCAACCTTGCATGATTGTACCCGCTGCCCTGAGACGATTCAACGTGCCCGGTTACCAAACACCAACTCCCCAATCCCAACAGGAGGAATCATGCCCAACAAGAGAAGGTCAATTCACGTCGAAGGACTCCAGCACGGCGCGCCGATACCAATGGGCGCGGTCGTCGGGAATATGCTGTTTTCCAGCGTCATTGGCGGCATTGACCCGGCTACCGGAGAAGTGCCCCCAACCCTGGAAGAACAGTGCATTCACGCCTTTGCCAACATGAAGACGTTGGTGGAGAACGCCGGCGGCACCCTCGACGACGTCGCTTCCGTCAAGGTGTACATGCGGGACCGGGGCCGCCGGGATGCGGTGAACCGTCCTTGGCTGGAGATGTTCCCGGACGAAGAGGCCCGCCCGGCCCGACACGCCATTCAGTACGACGGCTTTCCGCCGGGAGTCGAAGTGCAGTTGGAAGTTATCGCGGTGCTCGGCTAACGTCGGCGCAGCATCAGGAGGAGAGTGAGACCATCATGCCGACGTTGCTGGGCATCCATGGAGCGGTGACGCCGCCGGGCCGCCTGAGCCACGCGCTTCAACTGGCCCTGGACAGCGCCGCCGAGGCTGACGGCGTGGACGCCGGACTGCTGCATCTGGGCGACTACTCGCTGTCCTTCGCCGACGGCCGCCCGCCTGCCGACTTTCCCGATGACACCGGCTCCGTTGTGGAGCGGGTCGCGTCCGCCGATATGCTCCTGATTGCAACGCCCATCTTTCGAGCGTCGTACACGGAGGCGCTGAAGAATCTCCTGGACCTGCTGCCGGTGGAAGCCCTGGTGGGCAAGGTGTGCGGCTTGATAGGAATGGGGGCCACGGACCATCATTACTTGGCCGTTGACACCCAACTGCGGCCCGTGCTCGGCTGGTTCGGGGCGCATCTCGTCCCCACGACGGCGTACCTGCAATCACGGAGTTTCGAGTCCGGGCGGTTAACCGACCCGCAGGCCATCGCCGACCTCAAAGCATTGGCCGCCGCGGTGGCGGCACTGCATCAGGCCATCGCCGGCAACGGCGCGACTTTGGGACCGCGGCCACTAGCCGACGGGTAGCGTCCCCGCCCCCGGAACCCACCGCAAGAGGGGGCGATGCCAAGACAAGTTACCTTGCGCCGCCCCCCGCAGCCGCCGGGTCGAACAAAGCCTGGCTAACGCAGCTTCAACTCGTAGCGGTAGCCTTGGGCCGCGCCCCGTTCCGGCAGGGCCGGCTGCTCCTTGGGCGGGTAACGATAGTTGGGATCGGCGGCGGGTTTGTCCCCAATCGTTGCCCGCAGCACACCCAGGGCTTCCACGTCCATCTCAACCACGTCTCCCGGCTGAAGGAACCGGGCCTGCGGTATTCCCTTGCGGATGGCCTCGCCAATCGAGCCGCCGCCCACCGTCCCGCACCCCAACACGTCCCCGGGGACAATCCGGCTGTCGTGGGAAGCGCGCTCGATCAGCGAACCCCAGGTGTGGTAGGAAACGCTGCCGTCGCTGTCCTTGACCCAATAGTCGCCGTTGACCCGGCACGAGCACTTGACGTTGAGACGCCCATCCTTGAGCAGGGGCGCCAGTTCGTCGGTGGTGACAATCCACGGCCCCAGCGACGACGCCGAGTCCTTGCCCTTGGCCGGGCCCAGCCCCACGGCGCTCTCGTCCCGCTGAAGGTCGCGGGCGCTCCAGTCGTTGAAGATGCAGAACCCGGCGATGTAGTCCAGGGCGTCCGCCTCGGCAACGTTAGTGCCTTCCTTGCCGACGATGCAGGCCAACTCCAGCTCGTAGTCCAGCATTTGCGACGCCGAAGGGAAGGGGATGGTGTCGTCCGGGCCGTACACGCACAGCGGGTTCGAGAAATAGAAAATGGGCATCCGGTACCAAGCCTCTTCCCGTTCGCGCGTACCCTGCTGAGTAGCGTGTTCCTCGAAAATCATGAAGTCGCGAATGGTGGGCGGACGCAGCAGGGGCGACCGCAGGCGCACCCCGGACAGAGGTACGCCCGGCGCGGCGGAGCTGCCGGCCAGCGCATCTCCCACCCGCTGCACCGCTGCCGGGTCCGACTCCAGCAAAGCCTGAACGTCTCTAAGGGTGCGGTCGGCTCCGATGAGCGCGGTCACATCAATCACCCGGTCATCTTGCAAAACCCCGCAGCGGGGGCCGCTGACGGTATCGTAGGTAAGCAGTTTCATCTACATCCTCTCAGTCTCTCAGTGTCATGTCGCCGCACGGCCCGCCGCGGCTGACCGCCGGACGGTTCCAGACGCGTCCAAAGCCGACAGGCGCCGAACCCCGGACGCCTAGCGCAGGGTCATCCAATCGGCCACCCGCTCGGCAATCATTATGGTGGTGGCGTTGGTGTTGGCGCGAATGCAGTCGGGCAGCACCGAAACGTCCACCACCCGCAGGTTTTCCAGCCCGTGGGCCAGGCAATACTGGTCAACCACCGCCATAGGGTCCGACTCCGGCCCCATCTTGCAGGTGCCGGAAATGTGCTGCGTCGTCGTGACGTTTTGCCGCAGCCAACTGTCCAGCGCCTCGTCCGAAGCCAAGTCTTCCGCGGTGGGGCTGATGCACTCCTCGACAAATTCCTGGTAGGACTCGTGATCCAGCAGGCCGAGGCAGATTTTCACCCCTTCCCGCAGTCTTGCCCGGTCCCACTCCTCCTCCAGGTAGCGGTAGTCCAAAAACGGCTGCACGTTGGGGTCGGTGGATTGCAGCTTCAGTTCGCCCGCTCCAACGGCCAATTCGATGATGCAGGTAAAGCGGATTCCCTCGCCCTCCAGCGGGTCGCCGCCCATGGGCGAGGAGAAAGACGACTGGAGAATCTGCATATCGTTGCGGTCCGTGGAACCCTCGGCGGTGTACCGCAGGGCAAGCTGCGTCCGCGGGGCCTCCGGGTCCAGGGGAAAGCCATCCTTGACCCGAATGGGAATCCGCACATTGGGGTGGTCCCGCAGGTTCTGCCCCACGCCCGGCAGTTCGTGCTGGACCTGGATCCCCATCTCGCTCAAATGCCCGGCCGGACCAACCCCGGAAAGGAGCAAAAGCTGGGGCGAACCCACGGCGCCGCCGCAGGAGATTATCTGCTCGCCTTCCACCGCGAACACTTCTTCGCCGCTCTGCACTTCGACGCCGGTGGCCCGCTTGCCCTCGAACAAAATGCTCCGGACGGTCACCCCGGAGCGCACGGTCAGGTTCAGACGGTGCCGCACCGGGTTGAGGTAGGTCAACGACGTGGACATACGAATACCGTCCGGGTTGTTCATGGGGATTGGCCCCACGCCCGTGGACTCGGGATGGTTCATGTCCGGGTCCTCCGGGTATCCGTCGGCCCGGCACGCCTCGAAAAAGGCGACCTGCGCCGGCAGCCACGTATCCCGCTTGTGACGGCGGACGGGAATCGGCCCGTCGAATCCGTGAAAGTCGTCGTGGATGTCGGTATCGGTTTCCAGCTTGCGGAAGTACGGAAGCGTCTTGATGAACGACCATTCGTCGTTGCCCCAGGAGGCCCAATTGTCGTAGTCCTCGGGGACGCCCCGCAGCAGCACCTGACCGTTAATCGCGCTGGAACCGCCCACCACCCGGCCCCGGGGCACGGGCATCGTGTTCCCCTGCTCCGGCGTGGCGTAGCCGTCGAACGCCCAGTTATGAGGAGCATCCACCGCCGAGGCCATTTGGTTGTACCCGTACTTAAGGTCGTTGGGATAGCTCTCAAAATCCGGGTAGTCGGGTCCTGCTTCCAGCAGCAGGACCGAGCGGTTGGGGTCTTCGGACAACCGGGACGCCAACACGCAGCCGGCTGACCCGGCGCCGCAAATCACAACGTCGTACTTCACAACATTCCTCCGAAGATGAGATTTGATGCAGAAACAACCCTGACTCGGCCGCCGGTTCAGGAGCGCAAAAACTCTTCCTGCAATCGCATGAACTCGCCGGTGCGGTTGACGTTCCTGAGCAACTCGGGAGAGGCTTGGGCGTCGGCCAAGTCTTCCAAAGCGCCCCCGTCCTGCAGATGCTTCAGGCTGTCGTGGATCGCCTTCACCGCCACCGCAAACGCCGGGTTGCCCAGCATCAGAATGCGAACGCCGTTTGCCGCCAGAAACGCCGGGTCATTCCGGGCGTCCGCCGGCGGGGCCAGGATGCACAGGGGCAGGGCGGTTGCCTCGTGGGCCGCTTCAAGCTGCTCCCGGCTGCGAATTCCGGTCAGCATCACCGCCTCGGCCCCGGTGGCCGAATACGCCCGCAAGCGTTCCTGCGCGTCTTCCACTGAACCCTGCCCGAAGGCGGCGGAGCGGGCCACGATGACCGTGGCCGGGTCGCTGCGGGCCGCCACCGCCGCCCGCAGCTTGCCCACCTGCTCTGCGGTGGATACCAGCCCCGGGTCAGTCATGTTGAACTGCTTGGGGACCACGTTGTCTTCGACCTCAATCGCCGAGACCCCGGCAGCCTCCAACTCCCGCACGGTGCGATGAACATTGACCGCGTTGCCGAACCCGTCCTCGGCGTCAACCATCAGGCTCACCTCGGCGATGCGGGTGATGCGGCGGCAGTGGTCCACAACGTCGGACATATTGGACAGCACAATGTCCGGCACGCCCAGGTTGGCCACCTTGCCCACCGAGCCGGACAAAACGCAAACCTCGTATCCCAGCATGTGGGCGATGCGGGCCGAAAGCGGGTCAAAGATGTTTGCCGCCAGGTTGCAGACGTCCCGGCCAATCACTTGCCGGAAATTTTCTCGCGCTTGGGACATTGCCAAAACCTCCCCGTCCATCCAACCGGATTATTCGCCGCAGGATTAGTTGGGAATCGAAAGCACCGACGAGATTTCGCTGAACTCCCGCCAGAGCTTGCTCCACGAGTCCCCGCCGTCGTCGCTGCGGTACAGGTATCCGTACCGGCTGCCGGCGAACAGCAAATCCGGGTCGAAGGGCTGAGCGTTGACCACCCACATGGCGGTGTTGGGCTCCACCGGCAGGGGCAGGCTTTCCCAGGTCTTGCCCGTGTCTTTCGAGCGCATGACGGCGCCGGTGCGGCCCGGCGTCGTGTCGCCCAGGGTCAGAAAGATGGTCTTCGGATTGCCCGGCTGCACTTGAATGCCGCGCGGGTAGTGCATAGGAAAGACTTCCCGCGCCCCCACCGCGGCCCAACTCTCCCCGCCGTCCGTGCTGGTCCAGACGTCGTTGTTCACTACGACCACCACGGTCTTGGGCGGCCCGGCGGCCACTGCTACGTTGTGAACGTCCCGGTTGGGGATGGCCCCGTTGATGCTATTCCACGTCTCGCCGCCGTCGGCGCTGTGCCGCACCCCGTCAACTTCCAGCCCGACCCAAATCTCGTCGTGGTCGTCCGGGTCAATGGCGATGCCCGTCACTCTGGGCGTGCCCACCGCCGGACATTCCTCGGCCACTTCCGCCGGACGCTGTTCCCAGGTCTTCCCGCCGTCGGTGGACCGAAAGATAGCCGCCGGAATCGGAGTGCCCGTCCCCGCGTACATGATGCCGGGGTCCGCCGGATTGACGGCCACCTGCCATACGCACAAGCCATTCAACGTCGAGTCCACAAATTCCCAGTTCTGCCCGGCATCCCCGCTGCGGTACAGCCCCTTGTCGGTGCCGGTGAATACCACCTCGGGGCGGCTGGGATGGTTGACGACGCACCGCACCAGCGCATCGGAATGCAGGCCGGCGCTGATGCCCACGCGCCCCCAGTTTTCGCCGTTGTCGCCGCTGCGGATGATTCCCTGACCGACGGTTCCTACCAGAATGCTGATGTTGTCCGCCATAACGTTAACCCCTCCATAGCTACCGGCGCCGGAAGGTAGACGGCCTCGCCGGAGTGTGGGCGTATTGTGGCAGAAGCGGCGGCCAAAAGGCAACAAGGCGCCGCCAATTCAACCCCGCCCGTCCCATCTTCAAGGACTTCTTTATTGACCGTTCCAACCCGGATTAGTCCAAACACATGGAGACACCCTGGGAGACAATCGGAAACGGCTGCATGACAACACCAGCGGCAACGGCACCGCAGGCACGAGCAAAAAGTGAAAGCGCCAGAGGGGTTTTCGCTGGGATAGAGGGGGTAGAAATGATTTACCTGGCTCCCCAGGCAGGATTCGAACCTGCGACCTAGCGGTTAACAGCCGCCCGCTCTACCGCTGAGCTACTGGGGAATGAGGCAATGCGCGGGGCTGCGCATCAACGCCTGCGATTTTATCACCTCCGGCCGTTACCCACAAGGCACGGAACAGCCCGGCAACTGTTCAGACTGGGGGATTCGAGCCACGGGAGGCAGTGTTAAGCGCTAAAAATGAAAAGTGTGGCTTTTGTGTCATTTGCGCTTGTCGATGGGGTCCTGACGACGGGTTTTGGCGTCTTTTTGTGGCATTGTGTGTCACCTTTGTGCCGGTTTTGACGCACTTTGGGACGCTTGTCATTCCGCCGCAATTAAATTCGGGGCCGGCCGGGGCCGGCAATTCCGGCGCGGGGGCCGGCTCAGGATGATTGATGATTATGGTAAGGCAGCGTTACCAGACTTGGCAAGGGGCAGGTGTCAGCAGGGACAATCAGGAAACCCTTAGTCTGAACAGTTACACAGCCCGGTATTCCCTACGGGCGCCGTCAATGCCAGGCAAACTCGTCTTTCCAGGGAAAGCTGGATTCCATGCGGGTTTGGGGCAGTAACGGTTGCTGTTGGCAGGGGGCCGTGGATTCCTGCCAACGCAGGAAAGACGAGGGGCACCGGATTGACAGTAACCCCAGACACCGCCCCCCGGGGTCACGCGGCGCCGCAACCAACAACGGGGGAGCGTCTGAGACGCTCCCCCGTGCAAGGCATGGGCGCCAATCCGGCTAGGCGGCGGGAACCGCCGGCCCTTCCGGAGATACCGTCAACTTCTTCACCTGACGGGCCTCAATCTTGGGGAAGGTGATGGTAAGGACGCCGTTGCTGCAACGTGGCGAGGCATTGTCCACGTCGAGGGTCTCGGGCAGCCGCACCGCCCGATGGAAACTGCCGCTGCGCCGCTCGCGCACCACGAAGCCGCCTTCCTTGTGCTCCCGCCCGGTGGCGGTATGCCCCTTGATGGTGAGGATGTTGTTCTCCACCGTCACGTCAATGTCCTCCGGGCCCATTCCGGGCACCGAGGCGTGTACCACGAAGCCGCTGCCCATGTCCACCACGTCCAGCGGAATCCGCCAACGGTCCGCCGGCCGGCCCTCGTCTTCATGGACGTCCTCATGGACGGGGTGGTTGCCACGGAACAGTTGGTCCAGGTCACGCTGCATCTCCCGCAGTTGGGCAAAAGGTTCCCACTTCCTCAGATACATACTCGTTAGCCTCCCTGTGTTAAGTTTCGCAATGTTGTGTCAAGCCGCCGTTTCGTGGGTCAATCCGCCGGTCCAATCTGACAAGTCAGATTATATAAACTTTATTGTTTACTATCAAGTAAATTGCTGTTAACTAACTTATGTATTGGGATAGATTTATTGTCAACTATACTTGCGTGAGGCTGTTAACTCAGGTAAAATAATGCCCAACAAAAGTGTTCGCGGGTGAGAGGATGCCGAATTATTACGAACTGCTGGAAGTCCCGAGGACGGCCCAGGAACGCGAGATTCGCCAGGCTTACCGCAAGAAGGCCAGGCAGTACCATCCTGACGTAAACCCGGGCGACCAGTCCGCCGAGGACAAGTTCAAACTTATCAACGAAGCCCACAGCGTCCTTTCCGACCCGGAAAAGCGCCGTAAGTACGACCGGTACGGCGACCGATGGGAACAGGCCGACCAGATTGAAGAAGCCGAAGCCCGAACCCGCACACAAAGGACCCAGTTCTACCGCCCCGGCGCCGCCGACGAGCCTTCTTCCGGCTGGTTCTCCGGCCAGACCGAGGATGTGGTGGAAAACCTGTTTCGCAACTTCGGGGGGAACGTTAAACAGAACCGCTCGGCTGAGTGCCCCGTCGAGGTAACTCTGCACGAAGCGTACCAGGGCGGCACCCGGCTCATCGACCTGTCCGACGGCCGCCGTCTGGAAGTCAAGATTCCCCCCGGCGTCGACAACGGCTCCAGGGTCCACGTCCCTGCCGGCCAGGGCAGCCAGGGCAGCTTTTACCTGACCGTTTCAGTCCAGCCCCACGCCGTGTTCCAGCGCCAGGGCCGCAACCTGTTGCGGGATGTTGAAATTCCGGTGGAAGACGCCGTTCTGGGCACCGAAATAACCGTGCCGACGCTGTTCAGCCGGGTGGCCCTGACCATTCCGCCCGAAACCCAGAACGGGCAGCGGTTCCGGCTGGCCGGCCAGGGAATGCCCACCCTGGGGCGTCCCAACTCCAGGGGGGATATGTTCGCCACGGTCAAGGTGCGGCTCCCCAGCGACCTGAGCGAAGAACAGCGAGAACTGTACCAGAAGTTGAAAGACCTCCAGGGCAGCGCGAAGAGGTAGCGATGGTTTACGAAGAACACCCCAAGAACGAGCCATGCTTCGTTATCAGCATCGCCGCCCGCATGGTGGGGCTGCACGCCCAGACGCTGCGTTACTACGAGCGCGTCGGTCTGGTCTGGCCATCCCGCAGTCAGGGGAGGCAGCGCCTGTATTCCCAGGAAGACGTAGACCGCCTGCGCCGGATTAAGACCTTTACCGAGGAAATGGGCATGAACCTGGCCGGCGCCGAAGTCGCCCTGAAACTGGTTGACCGCATTGAGCAACTGGAGGAAGAGGTCAGGTCGCTGCACCAACAACTGGAGCGGGCCCGGGCCACTGCCAAAAATCGGCGGCAGACGGCTAACCGTCCAGACTGACCGACGCTGCGAACCGGCCCGGCTGCCGGTTCCACCTACCCGGATATGCCGCGCCGGCCGTTATGCCACCGGCGCGCTCAAGGAGAAGCAGCAAATGGTAATGAGACCAGAACAGTTCACCGACCAGGCGCAGCAGGTGTTGCAGCGCTCCCAGGAGTTGGTGCGCAATTACAAGCACACCCAATGGGACGTGGAGCACGTGCTCCTGGCCCTGGTAAGCGCCGAAGACGCCGTTTCCGCCCAGATTTTCGAGGAGTTGGGCGTTTCGGTTGAGGCCATGAAGACCCGTCTGCATCAATCCCTGGAGGCCGCGCCCAAGATGGTGCAGGACGGGGCGCAAATCTATGCCACGCCCCGGGTGCAGCGGATGCTGGAAAACGCCCTGGAAGAGTCCAAGCGGCTCAACGACGAGTTTATCAGCGTCGACCACCTGATTGTCGCCGCGGCAATGGAACCCCAGGGGGATTCGGCCCGGGTCCTGGCCGAGTTCGGCGTCAACCGGGACTTGATGTACCAGGCTTTGCTGAAGGTAAGGGGCAGCCACCGCGTCAGCGACCCCCGCGCCGAGAGCCGCTACCGCGCCCTGGAAAAGTACAGCGTTGACCTGACCCGGCTGGCCGCCGAGGGCAAGCTGGACCCGGTTATCGGCCGGGACGCCGAAATCCGCCAGGTCATGCAAACCCTGACCCGCCGCAAGAAGAACAACCCGGTCATCATCGGGGAAGCCGGCGTGGGCAAGACTGCCATCGCCGAGGGGCTGGCTTCCCAAATCTCCGCCGGCAGCGTCCCTTCATCCTTGAAGGGCCGGCGGGTCCTGGCCCTGGATATGGGGTCCCTGGTCGCCGGTTCCAAGTTCCGGGGCGAATTCGAGGAGCGGCTCAAGTCCGTCATAGATGAGGTGAAGCAGGCCCAGCGTGAAGTTGTCCTGTTCCTGGACGAAATTCACACCATGGTGGGCGCCGGGTCTGCCGAAGGCGGCATCGACGCCAGCAATATGCTCAAGCCGGCGCTGGCCAGGGGCGAACTCCAGTGCATCGGCGCCACCACGCTGGACGAATACCGCCGGTACATTGAAAAGGACACGGCCCTGGAGCGCCGGTTCCAGCCGGTATACCTGGATGAGCCCAGCCTGGATGAAACGGTGGAGATTCTGCGGGCGCTGCGTCCCAAGTACGAGGCCCACCACAAGGTCACCATCGACGATTCGGCGCTGTCGGCTGCCGCCCGGCTCAGCGAGCGGTACATCAGCGACCGGCAGCTCCCCGACAAGGCCATCGACTTCATTGACGAAGCCGCCAGCAAGCTGCGCATCGATGCCGAGACCTTGCCCGGGAACCTGCAATCGCTGGAGACCCGCATCCGCCGGTTGGCCGACCAGGAAGAGTCCGCCGCCCAGCGCTCCGACTACGAGCAGGCCGCCCAGCACAAGATGGAGCGGCTGCGGCTGGAGTCCCAGTACAACGAGGAACGCCGCAGCTTCCAGGGCGCTGGTGGACTGGACATGGTGGTTGACGAGACCGACATCGCCGAGCTTGTCTCCCGCTGGACCGGGATTCCCACCGGGCGCTTGCTGGAAAAGGAAGCCGGCCGGCTGCTCCACATGGAAGAAGCCCTGCACCATCGGATCGTCGGTCAGGAGGAAGCCGTCTCCGCCGTGTCCGAAGCTATCCGCCGCTCCCGCTCGGGCCTGAGCAATCCGAAGCGGCCCATTGGCAGCTTCATCCTGCTCGGCCCTACCGGGGTGGGCAAGACCGAGCTTTGCAAGGCTTTGGCCGAGTTCCTCTTCGACGACGAAAGCAACATGGTCCGCATCGACATGTCCGAGTACATGGAGAAGCACGCCGTTTCCCGGCTCATCGGCGCCCCGCCGGGCTACGTCGGTTACGAGGAAGGCGGCCAGCTTACCGAAGCGGTGCGCCGGCGTCCCTACCGGGTGATCCTCTTCGACGAAATTGAAAAGGCCCACCCCGACGTATTCAACGTACTGCTGCAAATCCTGGAGGACGGCCGCCTGACCGACGGCCACGGCCGCACCGTGGACTTCCGCAACACGGTGGTCATTATGACCAGCAACCTGGGCACCGGAGATATGGGCCGCCAACCCTACGGGTTCCGCACCGACGGCAGCAGCGACCGCGACCGCGACCGGAGGCTGCGTTCCTCGGTGGACGAAGCGTTGAAGAAGACCTTCCGCCCGGAGTTTCTCAACCGCATCGACGAGACCATTATCTTCCGGCCCCTGACCCAGGATGAGATAGTCCAGGTGGTGGGGCTGATGGCCGCTGAGGTCCAGGAACGCCTCCAGGACCGGGGCATCACCTTCGAGTTGACCGCCGCCGCCCGCCGATGGCTGGCCGAGGAAGGATTCGACCCGGTGTATGGCGCCCGGCCCCTGCGCCGGGCCATCCAGCGGTTCCTGGAAAACCCTCTGTCCAAAGGGATCCTGTCCGGCGAGTTTGAGGATGGCGACCATGTGTTGGTGGACAGCAGCGAGGCCGGCCTGCAATTGATTAAAACTCCGGCGGCCAGGACCCCGGTCATGGCCCAGGCAGTGTAGAGATTTCCCTGCCTGATCTCAGTATGGGCAATTCCCAACAAGGCACGGCGACGCTCAAACGCGCCGCCGTGCCTTGTCCGGTCCTGTCCGGTTGGAAGTGCGCCATTGGAGCGGCTAGGGTTGGGCTGCGCCAATGACCTCGTGAATGTCCGAAATCTCCCGCTCCCGCAGGTAAGTCTTCAAACCCTCCAAAATGTTGAACGGCGCCCGCAGGTTGGCCAAGTTGGCACTGCCGACCTGCACCCCGGCAGCCCCGGCCATCAGGTATTGCAGCGCGTCCCCGGCGGTGAAGATGCCCCCAACGCCAATTACCGGAACGTCCACGACCTGCACCGCCCGGTAGACCAGGGCCAGCGATACCGCCCGCAGGCCGGGGCCGGACAGCCCGCCGGTAACGTTGCCCAGCACCGGCTTCCCCCGCTCCACGTCAATGGCCATTGCCGGCAGCGTATTGGAGATGGTCAGCGCGTCGGCCCCGGCGCCCACCACGGCTTTGGCGATGGGCACGATGTCGGGAATGTTGGGCGCCAGCTTCACCAGCAGCGGCAGATCGATGTGTTCCCGCACTGCGGATACGGCGGCGGCGGCGGAATCGGCCTCGTGGCTGAAGAGGGCGCCGTTTTCGACGTTGGGACAACTGAGGTTAAGCTCCACCGCCTTGAATCCGGGAACGCCGCGGGTCATGGCGGCCATTTCCCCGAACTCGGACACCGATTCCGCCGACAGGCTGAGGAACACCGCAGCATCCCATTCGTGCCATCGCGGGACCATTTCCGTCAGGGCCGCTTCAATGCCAGGGTTGGTCAGGCCAATGGAGTTCAGGTAGACGGGTTCACCGGCATCCAACGCCTCCCGGAAGGAAGGGGGCCACCAACGCGGCTCCGGGTTGCCCTCCCGCGCATGGCGGGTAATGGTTTTGGGAATGACCGCTCCCAAGCGGCCCAGGGGCATATCCGGGGTGATGCCCCGGCCGTAGCCGTCATACCCGAAGGTGCCGGAGGCAATCATAACCGGGTTGGCCAGCCTGAGATGGTGGGGGTTTTGGGGCGCCAGGTCAACCGCCAGGTTCAAGAACGGGTATTGTCCCATGACGCCCCCAGATGTGGTCAGTTATTCCGGGCTTAATCGTCCAGAGGGGAGAAGATATGGCTGGCGCTGGTCACGACGTCTTCGGCTACGCCGTCGTCAACCACTTCTTCAACGACCGCCTCCACCTCATCATCATCACCGTCGTCGTCGAAATCGTCGTCGGCGGCGGCCTCCTCGCCGGTCTCAGCGGCCTCCTCAACGGAGAACCCGGCATCAGCGGCCGGCTCCTCGCTCTGTTGGATGAAGGGGAACCCGGAGGCGGCTTCGCTGGCCATTTCCAGCCAATCCGCACCCAGAACATCCCCGATCTCCAACTGGGGCTCTTGTTCCGGTTCGGCGATTACGCTGAGGCTTTCCAGGCGGGCTGGGATCAACCGTCCGATGATGACGTTTTCCTTCAGCCCCAGCAGCCAGTCGTGGGCGCCGCTAACGGCAGCCTGGGTCAGCACCCGAGTGGTTTCCTGGAAGGACGCCGCCGCCAGGAAGCTGTCGGTCAGCAGGGACGACCGGGTGACTCCCAGCAAAATTGGCTTGGCGGTAGCCGGTTCCCCGCCCTCGGCCAAGACGCGGGAGTTCTTTTCCTGGAACTCGAACTTGTCCGTCATCTGGCCCGGAATGAAGTCGGAGTCCCCGGTGGACTCCACCTGCACCCGGCGCAGCATTTGCCGCAGGATAATCTCGATGTGCTTGTCGTGAATCCCGACTCCCTGGGACCGGTACACCTTCTGCACCTCGTCCACCAGGAACCGCTGCGCGTCGTCCTTGCCCCGGATGTTAAGAATGTCGTGGGGGTTCAACGGGCCTTCGGTCAACGGGGCTCCGGCTCGGACCTCATCCCCCACGTTCGCCAGAATCCTGGCCCCGGGGGCTGCCGGCCGCTCCCAGATCTCGACGTCTTCCCAGACGATGGACAACCCGAAGGGAGTCATTTCGACCCGCCCCTCAACCGGAGCAACCAGCCCGGCCGCGGCTTCCCCGTCATCGTCTCCATCGGCCGCACTTCCGTCTTCAGCCGGAGCGGGAATGGCTAGGATCATCTCGGGTTCCACCAACTCCCCGTCAGCCACCAGGACCTGCGTCCCTTCCGGCAGCGGGTAGTCCTCCCGGAACTCCTCCCGGCTGACAACCCGGATGCGCCGGGCGCCGTCTTCATCGGTAATCGCTTCCACCACGCCGTCAATCTCGGCCAGCAGCGCCGGACCCGCAACGCCCTTGGGAATCCGGGCCTCGAACAGTTCTTCGACCCTGGGCAAACCGCTGGTGATGTCAACGCCGGCAATTCCGCCGGTGTGGAAGGTACGCATGGTCAACTGGGTGCCCGGTTCGCCGATGCTCTGGGCGGCGATGATGCCGACGGCCTGGCCTTTTTCGATCAGCTCTCCGGTAGCCGGCAGCCGGCCGTAGCACAACTGGCACACCCCGCGGCGGGCTTCGCAGATCAGGGGCGAGCGCACCGGCACTTCGGTGATGCCTGCCGCGACAATCATGCGGGCCTTGGCGTCGTCGATTTCCTCGTTGCGGTCCAAAATGATTTCCCCGGTCTGCGGGTGGGCAATGGCGGTGGCGGCCAGCCGGCCGTCGATGCGCTCTACCAGGGTTGACCGTTCCGGGTCCTCCGGGTTCATGTCGTCGGGCCGGGTCACCACCCAGAAGGCGTCATAGGTGCCGCAGTCGTGCTCCAGCGCGATGACTTCCTGGGCAATGTCAATCAACCGCCGGGTCAGGTAGCCGCTGTTGGCGGTGTTCAACGCGGTGTCGGTCAAACCCTTCCGCGCCCCGTGCGTCGAGATGAAATACTCCAGCGCGGTCAGACCTTCCCGGAAGCTGGACTTCACCGGCAGTTCGATGATGCCCTGGACCGAGGTGTCCCGGCTGGTGGTCTTGCTCATGGGCTTGCTCATCAGCCCGCGCATCCCGGCCATCTGCTTAATCTGGGAAATGTTTCCCTTGGTGCCGGACTGGGCCATTATCGCGATTCCGCCGTAGTTGTCCAGTTCATCCCGGACCAGGTCTTCAGTCTGGTCCGAAGCCTTGGTCCACGCCTCGACCGCCAGCTTGTGCCGTTCGTCGTCGGTCATAAGACCGGACAGATACTGGTCCTCGTAGCTGCTGACCAGGCTCGCCGCTTCCTGGAGAATACCCGCCTTCATGGGCGAAACCTGAATGTCGTTGATGGCGATGGTAATGCCTGACGTCGTGGCGTACCGGAAGCCCAAGTCCTTGATGGCATCCAGCACCTCGGCGGTTTCCTCGTTGGTCAGTTGCCGGTACAATTCGGACGTAAGGGCGCGTATGGCCACCCGGTCCATCCTGATGTTTTTGTACCCGATGGAGTCCGGCAGAATATCATTGAACACGAGGCGGCCCAGCGTGGTCTCGGTCCACTCATCGGCGTCGACTCCCTTGACCTTCCGCACCTTGATACAGGCCCGCATATCCAGCCGGTTCTCCGGATCCACCAACCCCGAGGAGTAGGCAATCTGGGCCTCTTCGGCGTCGTAGAACTCGCGTCCCTGGCCCGAGGCCCCGCCCTGCATGTGGGTCAGGTAGTAGCACCCCATCACCATGTCCAGCGTGGGCGCCACCAACGGCTCGCCGGATGCCGGCGAAAGCATATTGTGGGTGCTCAGCATGGCAACCTTGGCCTCGTTGACCGCCATCCGGGACAGCGGAACGTGGACGGCCATCTGGTCGCCGTCAAAGTCGGCGTTGAACGCCGAGCAGACCAGCGGGTGAATCTGAATGGCGTTGCCTTCAATCAGCCTGGGCATGAACGCCTGGATGCCCAGCCGGTGCAGCGTCGGCGCCCGGTTCAGCAGGACCGGCCGGTCCTTGATTACCTCTTCAAGAATGCCCCAAACCTCGGACCTGGCCCGTTCCACCATGCGCTTGGCGCTCTTGATGTTGGGAGCGGTGCCCAGCATAACCAGCCGGTGCATCACGAAGGGCTTGAACAGCTCCAGCGCCATGCGCTTGGGCAGGCCGCACTCGTTCATCGCCAGTTCGGGACCGACGACGATAACCGAACGGCCGCTGTAGTCCACGCGCTTGCCCAGAAGGTTTTGCCGGAAGCGGCCCTGCTTGCCCCGCAGCAGGTCGGACAGCGACTTGAGCTTGTGGTTGTGGCTGCCCTGAATGGGCCGCCCCCGGCGCCCATTGTCGATCAGTGCGTCCACCGATTCTTGCAGCATCCGCTTCTCGTTGCGAATGATAATATCGGGCGCCCCCAGGTCCATCAGCCTCTTCAGGCGGTTGTTCCGGTTAATCACCCGCCGGTACAGGTCGTTCAGGTCGCTGGTGGCAAAACGTCCGCCGTCCAACTGCACCATGGGCCGCAGTTCCGGGGGCAGCACCGGCAGGACGCTGAGAATCATGTCGGAAACCCGGTTGCCGCTCTTGCGGAAGGACTCGACAACCCTCAGCCGCTTGATTGCCTTCTTCCGGCGCTGGCCGGACGTGGTCCGCATTTCCTGGGCCAACTGTTCCCGCAGGGCTTCCATGTCAATGGTGTCCAGGATGGCAAGAATGGCTTCGGCTCCCATCTTGGCCTGGAAGACGTCGCCATAGTTTCCCTTCAGGTCGCGCAGCCGGGAGTCGGCGACCAACTGGTGAATGCGGAGGTCAGCCAATTCGTCAATCAAGGCTTGCAGGGCATCCCTGGCCAGCCCCGCATCCTTGTCCAACTGGTCTTTCACTCCGTCGATTTCCCATTGGATGGCGTTGCGTTCCGTGTCGGCTGCCGGGTCTTCTCCATCTTCCGGCAAAGCATCCATCTTGGCAGCCAACTCGGCCGACTTCACTGACGCCTCGCGCTCCAGTTTTTCCACCTGGAAGTCGTGCTCGCTCTGCTTCAGCTCCCGCGCTTCCTGCCGGTTTTCCTCGTTCACCGACACCACAATGTGCTGGGCGAAGTACAGCACCCGCTCCAGGTTCCTGGGAGAAAGGTCGAGCAGCAGGCCCAACCGGCTGGGAGTGGTCTTGCTGAACCAGATGTGGGCCACCGGCGCCGCCAGGAGGATGTGTCCCATCCGCTCCCGGCGCACCTTGGCCCGGGTGACCTCGACGCCGCAGCGGTCGCACACGACGCCCCGGTAACGGATTTTCTTGTACTTGCCGCAGAAGCATTCCCAGTCCTTGGTCGGCCCGAACAACCGCTCGCAGAACAGGCCGTCCTTCTCCGGGCGCAGGGTGCGGTAATTGATGGTCTCGGGCTTGGTCACCTCGCCGTGAGACCAGTTCAGGATTTGCTCCGGGGAGGCGACGGATATCTTTATTGCGTTGAAATCGGTTGCCGGGGTTTCCGCACGATCGGCCATCCTAACCATTTAATCCGCCTCCAGTGGTTGATATAGTTCAGACTCGTCCCGCGCGCCGGCGCCCAACGAGCTGCGGTTCTCTTCGTTCAACAGTTCCACTGACAGACCCAGGCTTTGCAGTTCCTTCAACAGCACGTTGAAGGACTCCGGTACGCCGGGCTGCCCGATGGGTTCACCCTTGACAATGGCCTCGTAGGTCTTGACCCGTCCGGCCACGTCGTCCGACTTTACGGTGAGCACCTCCTGCAAGTTGTGGGCTGCGCTGTAAGCCTCCAGCGCCCAGACTTCCATTTCGCCGAACCGCTGACCGCCGAACTGGGCTTTACCGCCCAGGGGCTGCTGGGTAATCATGGAATAGGGCCCGGTGGAGCGGGCGTGAATTTTGTCCTCGACCAGGTGAATCAGCTTCAGCATATAAATGCTGCCCACCGTAACCGTTTGGTCGAAGGGGTCTCCGGTCCGGCCGTCGTACAACTGGAACTTGCCGAAGGTCGGCGGGGCAATCAGCTTGTCGCGATGCACCTTCAGGGCTGCCTGGTGCATATCGCTGAAGGTCATGCCCTCCGGGTCCACCCTGGCAACGTCCTTCAGCCACAGCCGCAGACACACTTCCCTGGCCTCGCCGAAAACGCCGTCGTCAAACAGGCGGTCGGCATCATAACCCCGTTCAGCCAACCAGCGGTCAACCTCCCTGAAGTCTATGACGGGCGATTCGGAAGCGGTGGGACTGTAATCAATGGCCTTGGCCTGTTCGGCAAACCACAGCCGGCCCAGCGCATCCTCAATAGAGTCGTCGTTGGCGCCGTCGAACACCGGGGTCTGAGCGTGAAAGTTCAGGCCCCGCGCCGCCCAGCCCAGGTGGGTCTCCAGCACCTGTCCCAGGTTCATCCGCGAAGGCACGCCAATGGGATTCAGGATAATGTCCACCGGCGTCCCGTCTTCCAGGAAGGGCATATCCTCCTGGGCGAGAATCCGCGACACCACGCCCTTGTTCCCGTGGCGCCCTGCCATCTTGTCGCCGACGGAGATCTTCCGGGTCTGGGCAATCCACACCCGCACGGCATCGTTTACGCCGGGAGGCAGGTCGTCCCGGTTGGCCCGGTTCAGCACCTTGACATTGATGACCTTACCCCGCTCGCCGTGAGGCACCCGCAGCGAAGTGTCCTTAACGTCCCGCGACTTCTCCCCGAAGATCGCCCGCAGCAGCTTCTCTTCCGCCGTCAGCTCGGTCTCGCCCTTGGGGGTCACCTTGCCGACCAGAATGTCCCCGGGGCCAACGTCGGCGCCCACCCGAATGATTCCAAGCTCGTCCAGGTCCCGCAGGCTGGTCTCGCCCACGTTGGGAATGTCCCGCGTAATTTCCTCCGGGCCCAGCTTGGTTTCCCGCGCCTCCATCTCGTGCTTTTCAATGTGAATGGAGGTGAACATATCCTCTTTGACCAGCCGCTCGCTGAGGATGATAGCGTCCTCGTAGTTGTACCCCTCCCAGGACATGAAGGCCACCAGCACGTTCTGGCCCAGGGCCAACTCGCCGTTGTCGGTCGAAGAACTGTCTGCCAGAGCATCCCCGGCGGCCACCACGTCGCCCTTGCAGACCATTGGCCGCTGGTCGAAACAGGTGCCCTGGTTAGTGCGGGAGAACTTTACCAGCGGCTGAACGTGCTCGTTCCCCTCTTGGTCCACCACCTTGATTTCCCGTCCGTTGACCGAGGACACCACCCCGTCCGCTTCCGACAGCACCACCTGGCCGCTGTCCCGTGCCACGCGGTTTTCGATGCCGGTCCCCACCCGGGGGGCCTGGGGCCGCAGCAAGGGCACCGCCTGACGCTGCATATTGGAACCCATCAGCGCGCGGTTCGCGTCGTCGTGTTCCAGGAAGGGAATCAACGCCGCCGAAACGCTCATGATTTGCATCGGCGAAACGTCCATCATGTCCACCACGTCGGGCGATTCCTCGATGTAGTTCTCACCGACCCGGACTTCCACCCGGTCGTTCACGAACTGGTTCAAATCGTCCAGCAAAGAGTTGGCCTGGGCGACGTGATAGTTTTCTTCCTGGTCCGCCGAAAGATACAGCACATCGGACTCTCCGCCGGCCACAAAGGGCCGCAGGTGAACGACGGTGCCTTCCGGCAGCTTGTTGATTCTCGATACCCGGTTCTTGGGAATGGGCTTCCCCCTGGCCACGATGGTCTTGCCCTCTTCATCAAGCACGGCCTCGGTGACGAACCGGCCTCCCAAGTCGGGAGACGACGACGGCAGTTGCTTGAGCACCCGCCGGTAGGGGGACTCGATGAACCCGTAGGGGTTGGTGCGGGCGTAGGACGCCAGCGAACTCAGCAGGCCGATGTTCGGCCCTTCCGGCGTCTCAATTGGGCAGATGCGCCCGTAGTGGGAGAAGTGAACGTCCCGCACATCGAAACCGGCCCGCTCCCGTGACAACCCGCCCGGACCCAGCGCCGAAAGCCTACGCTTGTGGGTCAACTCTGCCAGCGGGTTGGTCTGGTCCATGAACTGGGAAAGCTGGGAGCCTCCGAAGAACTCCCGCACCGACGCCACCACCGGACGAATGTTGACCAACCCCTGGGGCGCGGCGATTTCCGGGTCCACCAAGGTCATTTTTTCCTTGACCATGCGCTCCATGCGCAGCAGGCCGACCCGCACCTGGTTCTGCACCAACTCGCCGACGGCCCTCACCCGGCGGTTGCCCAGATGGTCGATGTCGTCAGGGTGGTCCTCACCGCAGTTGACCTTGATAAGAGTCCGGATTACCTCCACAACATCTTCTATGCTCAGAATGTGTTCTGCGGCGCGGTCTTTCAAACCCAAACGCCGGTTCAACTTGTACCGGCCTACCCGTCCCAAGTCGTAACGGCGAACGTTAAAGAACAGGTCATAGACCAACTTGGATGCGTTGTCTAAACTCGGCGGTTCGCCGGGCCGCAGGCGGCGGTAAACCTCAATTTGGGCGCATCCGATCCGCTTGGCCATCTCAACATCGTACTCTTCGTACCGTTCATCGAGGTGCAACAAGTCCCACATCTTTTTGAGGTCATCAGAGCGGAAGTTCTGGTCTTTCGGTTCCGGGGGCACGTCCCGTTCCAGCGTTGCTTGGATATATTGATGTATCGGGTCGGTTTCCACATCGTTAAACCGTGCGATAATTGCTTCGTCGGTGGCGATGCCCAGCGCCCGCAGGAAGGCCGTTACGGAAACCTTGCGCTTGCGGTCCACCTTCACCGAGAGAATATCCTTGCTGCTGGTCTCGAACTCCAACCAAGCTCCGCGGGATGGGATAATCTGGGCAGTGCCCAGATTGCGGTCGCTGGAAATGTTCTTGTCAGATTTGAAGTAAACTCCGGGCGACCGGACCAACTGGCTGACCACGACCCGTTCCGCGCCGTTGATGATGAACGTGCCGTTGCCGGTCATCATGGGTATGTCGCCCATGAATATCTCTTGTTCCTTAATTTCCCCGGTCTCTTTCATTACCAGCCGGGTCTTGACGTAGAGGGGCTGGGAAAACGTTATTTCCCGCTCCTTGCAATCGATGGGTAAATACTTGGGGTCCCTGAAGTAATGGTCGTGGAAATGCAGTTCGTATTTCTTCTCCATGTAGTCGGAGATGGGAGAGATCTCCCGATAGACCTCCGTCAACCCGTCGGTTTTCAGCCAATCGTACGATTGCAGTTGGCTCTGAATCAGGTTGGGAACTTCGAGCACCTGCGGGATGCGCGCGTACGACTTGTAATGAGACGCTGCCAAACGAGACGCTGGCACAGGAAGGCCGTTGCTCTCCGGAGAGATACTCATACTGCATTCTCCTCAGAATAAGATGGGGTGACGGCGATTGCGCGCCCGGGAAAAGGGCGCAACGGGGCTAGGGACTTCGAAGGTTTCGGGAAGTGAAAAAGGTAAGTAGAAGTGGCATAAACCAGTAACCAATCATTGTACACAATCGGCACCGGATGTCAATACCGGCAACTGTCACAATACGGGTGTTTCGCTGCCGCGCTGAGCCGCGGCCATTGCAATGAAAATAGCAAGACATCCACTCAATCCATTCGTTCTGAAACCGGAAATCCACCCCGAGGGCATCACCACCCGCTCGCAGTGATACCCTCGGGGGACTGACTTCCTTACCAACCCGCTCTCCCGGTTAGCCGCCGCCTCCCCGGACCTCAAGGCTGGGTTTGGTCATCTCTTCCGGGTTCAGCAGTTCGTCCAACTGGGCGTCCGACAGTCCGGTCTCTTCCAGCGCTACCTCCCGGATGGTCTTGCCGGTGGCGGCCGCCTGCTTGGCGATGCCCGCCGCCGCGTCGTAGCCGATGGCCGGAGACAACGCCGTCCCCAGCATCAGACCCCGCTCCACCATGTCCGGCCCCACGGCGGTCGCCTCAATGCCGGCCACGCACTGCACCGCGAAGTTGTCCGCCGAAGCCGCCAGCAGAGCAATGGATTGCAGGATGTTGTAGGCGGCCACCGGCATCATCATGTTCAGCTCGAAGTACCCCCCCTGGCCGGCCAGGGTTATCGTCGCGTCGTTGCCCACCACCTGGGCCGCCACCTGCACCACCGACTCGGCAATTACCGGGTTAATCTTGCCCGGCATAATTGAACTGCCCGGCTGTACCTCCGGCAGGATAATCTCGCCCAACCCGGCTCTCGGCCCGCAGCCCAGGAACCGGATGTCGTTGGCTATCTTGTACAGGCTGATGGCGATGGTCTTCAACTGGCCGCTGGCCTCCACCGTGGCGTCCAGCGTGGCCTGCGCCTGGAAGTGATTGGCCGTCTCTCGAATCTGCACCCCGGTCACCTGGGACAAACGCTCGCAAGTCCGTTGGGAGAACTCCGGGTGAGTGTTGACCCCGGTCCCGACGGCGGTGCCGCCCAAGGCCACCTCGGCCAGCGCATCCTGCGCCCGACGCAGCCGCTGAACGCTATATTCCGCCTGTCCGGCGAACCCCAGGAACTCCTGCCCCAACCGGATCGGCGTGGCGTCCTGAAGGTGGGTCCGGCCGGTCTTGATGATAGGCCAGAACTCGTCGGACTTCTTTTGCAGTTCTCCCCGCAGGTTCTCCAGGGCGGGAATCAAGTCCTCCTTAATCCCAATCAAGGCGGCCAGTTGGATGGCCGTGGGAATCACGTCGTTGGACGACTGCCCCAGGTTTACGTGGTCGTTGGGGTGGACGATGCGCGATCCCAGGCCGCCCCCCAGAACCTGGGATGCCAGGTTGGCTATGACCTCGTTGGCGTTGGTGTTGGTGGAAGTCCCTGAGCCGGTCTGGAACACGTCCAGCACGAAATGCTCGTCGTACTTCCCGTCAATAACATCCTGGGCCGCGGCAACCACGGCGTTCCCGATGCGCTCGTCCAGCACCCCCAGTCCCATGTTGGTCTGGGCCGCGGCCTGCTTGATTAACCCCAAGGCCCGGATGAAGCCGCGGGGAAACCGCAGGCCGCTGATCGGAAAGTTGAGCGCCGCCCGCATCGTCGATGCGCCGTAAAGGGCATCTGCAGGCACCTCCATTTCCCCCATGGAGTCGCGTTCGATTCTTACGTTAGGTTCGCTGGTAGTCATTCCTTTTGTACCGTCCTTGAGACAGGTTGAGTATCATGCTCCAAGCCCAGATGCCGGGCTTGGAGCATTACGCAAACAATTGCGCTAATCGGACATCCCGTACACTTCCCGGCGAATCCGGCGAGCATACCCGCGATGTCCGCCACCGGTCAACTGCCCGAACTTGGCCGGCGTCAGACCGGCAGATCCACCAAGCGGCCCAGCGTCAGCGGGTCCACATCCCGCCGCCGGTGGTCGGGCAAACTGAGCCGGACGCCGGGTAAGTTGGGGTGGGTTAGATAATGATGTGAACCCCCTTGCCCATCGTCTCTCCAGCCTACTAACCTGAACCTGGCAAGGGCGTCGGCAAAGGAAACGCCGTTGATAAAAGGCGGCACGGGGGCTTATCTAAGCTACGTTGAGGTTAACCAGTGTGACAGCATATCCCGCCGCCAAGTAATCATCCACCATCGCCCGTGCGCGGACCTCAACGGCCCTAGCTTCGCGCTCCAGCCATCCGGCAATAGCTTCACGTATATTTTCCAGTGCCTCCGCCCGGTCCTCACCCTGAGAGTGGCAACCCGGCAGGGCGGGGCAACTTACCGAGTAGCCATATTGGGATTCGATTAGCACCACGGCGTAGGTCGTCCCAGCACCCGCGATTTCAACGCCACCACCTTGATTCAAGACTTCGTCGTTAACCGATGTCAGGTCAACCAACCGGAAACGACGGGGCAGATGCCGGTTTTCGGGCCGCTCTACGCTAATTTTAACCTTGTGACCGGAGTCGAGAGGGTATGTTGTCCCGTCCAACGAACCGATGGCCTTACCCACCTGGGTATTGCGGCCCCGGGGTTCAGAGGCTCTGACCTCCAGCAGCTCGACCAACCGAGCCATCGTATCAGGCGAAATCTGTCGGGTGAGAAACTCTTTCCGGCCAAACTCAGCGTACAGACACTCGGCTACCTTCTGACCGTCTATCCACACTCCCAATACTCCAGGTTCTACTTTCCCTCTTTTAACCAGTCGGACACCCGCTCCGCAATCATAATCGTGGTGGCGTTGGTGTTGGCCCGTATCACGTCGGGCATCACCGACGCATCCACCACCCGCAGGTTTTCCAGTCCGTAGACCCGGCAATGCTGGTCCACCACCGCCATCGGGTCGTCCGCGCCCCCCATCTTGCAGGTGCCCGAGGAATGGTGCTGGGTGTAGGCGTTCCGCAGCAGCCAGTCGTCCAGCGCCTCGTCCGAAGCCAGGTCGGCGTCGGTCGGATTCACCCGCTCGGCGATGATGTCCTTGAAAAGCGGGTGGCCGGCCAGGCTCAGACCCAGCCGCACCGCGTCCCGCATCCGCGCACGGTCCCCGGCGTCGGAAAGATAATCATAGTTCAACTCCGGCTGGATATGAGGGTCAACCGACTGCAGCCGCAGCCGCCCGGCGGTGCTGGCGTTCTGCAACGCCGCGCTGAACCCGAAGTGAAAGTCGTCAGACTCTATCTTTACGCTGGCCGGCCGGTGCTCGCTAGTCATCAGAATCGGACTTACCTGAATGTCGGCCCGCGTCGGCGAGTCCGCAGGGCTGTACCGCAGCCCCACCTGAATGCTGGGAGAATTTTCCGGCGGCGGTTCACCGCTGCCCCGGAACAGAGTGAAGACCGCCGGGTGGTCTCTGAGGTTCTCCCCAACCCCCGGCAGGTCATGCACTACGGGGATTCCCAACCCCTGAAGGTGCTGTGCCGGCCCCACGCCGGAGAGCATCAACACCTGCGGGGAAGCGATCGCCCCACTGCTCAGCAGAACGTTCTCAGCATCCACGCTGAAGGACTCCCCGCCGCTTTCGGCAGCGACTCCCACCGCGCGCCGCCCTTCAAACAGGATGCGGTGAACGGTCACGCCGCCCCGGCAGGTCAGGTTCATACGGTGGCGGCTGGCGCTCAGGTAGGTCAGCGCGGTGCTCATCCGCACCCCGTCGATGTTGTTCAAGGGCCGGAGGGCGATGCCGTCGGAATCGGGATGGTTCTGGTCCGGGTCCCGGGGAAAGCCCAGGGCCACGCAGGCATCGTAAAAAGCCGCAGACGTGGGCAGCAGTTCCTCCCGCTTGAACCGCCGCACCGGAATCGGCCCCTCGTTCCCGTGAAAGTCGCCGCCGGGGAAGTCCAGGTCGTTCTCCAACTTCCGGAAGTAGGGCAAAACGTCGGTAAAGGCCCACTCGCCGTTGCCCCAGGCGGCCCAATTGTCGTAGTCCTCGGGCACTCCCCGGAACAGCACCTGACCGTTGATGGAGCTGGAACCTCCGGTGGTGCGTCCTCTGGGAATCTGAATCGGTTCCGGCTGCCTCGGCGTGGCCGTGGCAGTGTATCCCCAGTTGTGCGGCCCGTAGGCGGACCGCCAGACGTTGTACCCGTCCTTAATGTCAATGGGCACCTGCTCGAAGTTGGGATAGTCCGGCCCCGCTTCCAGCAGCAGCGCCGACGTTCCCGGGTCTTCGGTGAGCCGGTTGGCCAGGACGCACCCGGCCGAGCCTGCTCCGATAATCACGTAATCGTACTTCATCCTGCTTGCCTCCCGCGTGGGTCACCCGGTCGGACTCGCCGCCGGCCACTACCGGCACCGGAACCGTCCCATATGTTGCCATCCATCCGCAGCTTTGGCAATTCCCCCAACCCCAGTGCATTTCGATTCTCCCCTCTCCCGTGGGAAGAGGGGCCGGGGGTGAGGGGGAATCCTGCGTATCAGCAACGGTTTCTCTTGGCCGGAACGCCCTCACCCTCACCCTAACCCTCTGGGCGAGAGGATCCCTGCGAGAATGAAAAGCTCTGCCCCTATGACGGAGAAAATTGCGAAACTACCCAGCTGAGCTTGCGACTGCTAATTCGGGACGAATACCGTTAAAGTATTTGCCGAATCCCCCCACCCTGAATGGCCGACGAATCCTATTCACGCTATTATTCTGCTGGCCCTTCGGCAACTAAAGAGTTTCGCAATTTTCTCTATGACGCCCGCCCCTTGACCGTCGTTAACCGCCGTGATAGGTTGGCTTTGGAAACAGAATAATGCGCGGTGCCCCAGGTTTGGGGAGAATAGGGAATCCGGTGCCAGTCCGGAACGGGCCCGCCACTGTATTTGGGGAGCCTTTCGTCCCGCCGACAGGCAGCCACTGTCCCGGTTTCAACGGGACGGGAAGGCCGCGAAAGGCGATAATCCATAAGTCAGGAGACCTGCCGCGCCGTCCAAACCGCTTCGAGGATTGAGCGGGAGCATCGGCTTGTCACCAGCCCCCGCCATCAGGAAACGGGGGCTGTTTTCGTTCTGGTTAGCCAGCCTGTCAACCAAATTCCACCCCCGGCGTTAAACCCCGGCGGCCCAATTGCAGTTGCCCGAGGAGAATCAACCATGACTCAGGAAAACCAGCCGACCGCCAGCGTTGCCCCTCCCGCGCCGGGGCAGCCGTTTTCCCAGGATGAACGCCGGGGCGTGTACCGGGCAATTCACCAGCGCCGGGACATCCGAGAGTTCCGGGACGAACCCATTGCCGACCAAACCCTGGCCCGCCTGATTCAAGCGGCCCACCACGGCCCGTCGGTGGGATTCATGCAGCCCTGGGACTTCATCGTCGTTCGCGACGTCAACCGGCGCCAGAAGGTCAAAGACCTGTTCGAGCGGGAGCGGCAGGCGTCCGCCTGCTTCTTCGACGAGCCAAGACGCTCCGACTACCTTTCCCTCAAGCTGGAGGGAATCCTGGAGGCCCCGGTAAACCTTTGCGTAACCTGCGACCCCACCCGCGCCGAGGTGGTCCTGGGCCGCAACTCCATGCCCGAAACCGACGTCTATTCCACCTGCTGCGCCGTGCAGAACCTTTGGCTCGCCGCCCGAACCGAGGGCATCGGCGTCGGCTGGGTCAGCATCCTGAAACTGCCGCAGCTCCGGCAAATCCTGAGCATCCCCCATCACATCGTGCCGGTGGCCTACCTGTGCCTGGGTTACCCCAAGGAGTTTCCGCCCAAGCCCGTGCTGGAAACCGTCGGGTGGCGGGACCGCCTGCCGTTGGACCAACTGGTTCACTTCGACGACTGGGACAGTCCCGCCGAAGCCGAAGACTGGCAGGGTTTGCGGGATGCCTTGTATACTGAAACCGGCACGGCCCTGTGGCCCGGCCACCCCGGCCTGACTTAACTGCATAGCGGGCATTATCGAACCCCGCTGCGTCCAATGCTGCCGGAATGGTTCGTTACCCGCAGCGTTGCCGGAAACGTTGAAGGAGTGTCCCATGACCAGGCCAGCATCCACCGACCGATTCCTGCGTTATCGCGGCCAAAGCCTCCGGCTGCTGGACGATGCGCTGCGCGAACTGCGCGGCGGACGCTGGTCCCGCACCGAAGAACTGATATGGGGCAGCCTGACCCTGGCCGTCAAGGGCGTGGCCCTGAGCCGCGGGGTTGAACTTGAGGGCGATTCCCAAGTCCGGGAATACGCCCGCCGTCTTGGACGGGAACACCGGGACCGCCGCATCCGGGAGGCTTTCAACCAACTGTCCGGGTTCGCCGACACCGTTGAGCGGGTGCGGGACTCCCGGACCCGGTTGGACTATCTGTTCCTTCAATTGGACGACATCAGCGCGGCCATCGAGCGCATGTGGGAGTTGGCCTCGCTTCCCGCCGACCCCTCGGGCGAGGATTTCTTTTCCGGCGCCTCCGCTTCCTGACCGATATGGCTTCGACGAAATAACCGTAAAATGACCGCGAAATGACCGCCAACCACCACCGTCCCACGACGGTTGCCATCCATACCCACGGCTGCAAGCTGAACCAGGCCGACAGCAACCGGCTGGCGCACCTCTTCCGACAGGCCGGTTATCAGATTGTCGCGCCTGCGGCCGATGCCGACGTTTTCGTCCTCAACACCTGCACCGTCACCGCCACCGCCGACGCCAAGGCACGGCAGGCCCTACGCGCGGCCCGGCGCCGCAACCCGGACGCCTTTATTGTCGCCACCGGATGCTACTCTCAACGGGCGGCGGCGGACCTGGAGGCAATGGACGCCGTTTCTCTGGTGGTCGGCAACACGGGCAAGGAGTCGCTGGTTGAGTTGGTCGGCAAGTCGCTGGAGGACGCCGGGTCCCGGCGCGGCGACTATGCGCCAATTCAAGCCACGGACCCTGAGAACCTGGCCTCGGAGCCGGTCCCGGTGGTCTGGGGCAACCCGCCCGGCAGCCGGCTGCGGGCCATGGTCAAGATTCAGGAAGGATGCAATCAGGTCTGCGCCTATTGCATTGTGCCCAAGGTGCGGGGCCGCGAGCGCAGCATTGCCCCGGAATCAATCGTCCGGGAAATCAACCGCCAGTGGCGGGAAGGGGCGCAGGAAGTCGTGCTCACCGGCACTCAGCTTGGCTCCTACGGTTTCGACCTGCCGGACGCAGACTTGGTCCGCCTGCTGCGCCGCGTGTTGGCCGAAACCACAATACCCCGCGTCCGGGTGTCGTCGCTGCAACCCCAGGAAATCAGCGGCGAACTGCTGGGCCTTTGGGAAAACCCTCGGCTGTGCCCTCACTTCCACATTCCCTTGCAGAACGGAAGCGACCGGGCGCTGCGGGCCATGCGGCGGCGTTACACTTCGGAACAGGCAGCCCAGGCGGTGGCCAAGGTGCGGGATACCGTTCCCGGCGTCGGCGTCACCACCGACATTATCGTCGGGTTCCCCGGTGAAGGAGAAGCTGAGTTTGCGGAAAGCCTGGCCACCGCCGACGCGCTGGGTTTCAGCGACACCCACGTTTTCCCTTACTCGGTCCGGCCCGGCACCGGCGCCGCCTTCTTGGCAGACCACGTTCCGGCCCGGGAAAAGCAAGCCCGGGCCGCCGAGATGCTGGCGTTGGCCCGCCGGCATTTCCTGGCCTTCCGCTGCGGGCAGAGCGGCCAGGTCCGCCCCGTCCTCTGGGAGTCGTCACGCCGCGAGGATGACGCCGTGGTCTGGTCGGGTCTCACCGACAACTACATCCGAGTTTCGGCAGAGTCCTCGGTAAACCTCAGAAACACCATCACCTCCGCACGCTTGGGCGAAACCTCGGGAAACACCGTGACGGCCCGGACCATCCCGTAGCGGCTCTGCTCAGACCAACAATCGCCTGCTGAGCCGGGAGTTTCCGGCCGAGGCGCGTTCATGGGGATTGGGGGTTAGGTCCGGGAGCGTTCCGACGCTCCCGGACCTAATGCAGCAGCCCACCGGAACAGGACCCGGCGGATGGCGTCCGGTTAGCGGGATTTGGAGAAGTCGTCCATGTTTACCGGGGTTAGATATGTCGTCTCGCCCCGCCGTTCCATGTATCCGGCCTTAACGCTGTGGCCGTGCCCGAAAACCAGCATCATTCCCTTTCGATGGACAAAATCTAAAATCTCATGCTTCTGGTCCAAGGTTGTTTCCGGGGAATAATCGAAAGCGGAAATGACCGGCAGGTTCAGGTGGTGGTGGGTGGGGACCAGGTCTCCCAGGAACGCCAGCCGCTCGCCGCCGTGGTTGAAGAACAATATCTGGTGCCCCGGGGAATGGCCGCCGGTTACGATAACGTTCAGTCCGGGGAATATCTCGGAGTCGCCGTCGAGCAGTTCTATCTGCCCGCGTTCCTTGAGGGGCGCGAAGTTGTCGTTGCGATGGGCGCTTTGGAACCTCTCGTTGGGATTGTTGGCGTCGTTCCAGGACTCCCGCTGAACGTAGTAGGTTGCCCTGGGAAAGGTTGGCACCAGGTCGCCGGTCCGGTCCAGTCTGGTGCATCCACCGCAATGGTCGTTATGCAAGTGCGTAAGAATGACGGCATCGATGTCCTTGGGCGTAAGACCCACGCTGCGCAGGTTCTTATTTAACCGGCTTGGCACCAGCCCCAGGTTGTCCTTGTCCTGGTCGTTGTACTTTGAACCCATCCCGGTGTCCACCAAAATGTTCTTTCCGTTCACATGTAGGGCCAGGCAGGTCAAACCGAGGGTTATCCGGTTTTTCCGGTCAGTGGTTTCCAAAGTCTCCCAAACAGTCTTGGGCACTTGCCCGAATATCGCCCCGCCGTCAAGCTTCAGGACACCGTCGCTAATCACCTTGGCTTGAGTTACCATCATCGAGCGCTCACCTCCCACATAAACTCACTCCCTCCGAAGACCTTAATCGTTAAGAAAAATCCTGGGTTTTCAATAATTCTTGGCGCCCAACCCTACGGTTTCCTCAAGCTGCCGATGGCAAGACACGGACCCGCAGATTGGTCGTCCAGATTTCTTGGGAGGGACGGCCATTCGGCCCCAGGCTGTCATGTCCGCTCGACCCGGATTGTGAACTTTTTGTCACAATGTCCCTACGCAACTGTAACCCTGCGCCCATACGAACCTGTCAAGGCGGTTGGGTATAACATTGGTCTGACTTTTATAGAATTTTTGGAAACCTAAAAAATCGTTCCGGCTGCGCTGCCTAACGGAATCTGACCCATCCCTCGCCGTCACTCGCTTGTTCCTGACACCGGCGCAGCCATGACAGAACTCTTCTGACAACTTGGAGCAGTTTCAGGACGAAATCAATGCAAAAATTGTCACGCAGCCGGTCCGGGACGTAATATGTTCATCCGAAGACATGACCCGGCCCATCGGTGGCGGCAGGCTGCCGAATGCCCACGGTCACCAAGCGGCCCGGGACGGAAACGGCAATGTAGGGCAGTGTCGCTGGGATCGTGGCAAGTCGGCGCCGGGGTTGGCCGCAACCCCGGCGCCACAACCCCGGCGCCAAAGGAAAACCGTCAACGCCGGCAGTACCCCCAGCGCCTGGTTCACCGGAAACGACAAACCCCCGGAAGGGCGTCGGACTCGTCCACGCCCTTCCGGGGGTCAATGCTAGACGGGGATGGCCTGTGTTAGCTCAGCCTGACCGCAAATAGTTGGCTGCGGCGCGGATTCGGGCCTGCGTCCGGTCCCGTCCCAGGACCTCCATGACGCCGAACAGCGACGGCGTGGCCGAGCGGGCCGTAACCGCCTCCCGCAGCAGCCCAAAGAACTCACGGGGCCTCAGCGACAGCTCCTCGCCGTCGGCCCGCAGCGCCCGCTCCAATTCCTCGGCGGTGAACGGCTCCGCCTCGGCCAGGGTTCGCCCCGCTCGTTCCAGCGCCGCAATTGCGCCGTCGGCGTCCATGCCCCGCTGCACCAGGTTCGCTTCGCCGTAGTCCAACTCACCGGCAAAGAAATAGGCGGTCATCGCGGCCGAGTCTCCCAACACCTTGAGGCGTTCCTGAATCAGCGGCGCTATTTTCCGCAGGTATTCCAAGTCCACCGGAGTATATTCCGTGGGCAGATCCCGCTCCAGAAACGGCGTCATTTCCTCCGCCAGTTGCTCCGGCGTGAGCTGGCGGATGTACACCCCGTTAATCCAGTCCAGGCGGTCGATGTCGAAGATGGCCGCGGGCTTGCCCACCCGCTCCAGCGAAAACTGCTCCTTGACCACCTCCAGCGGCAGCACGTCCGAGTGGTCGTCCAGCGACCACCCGAGCAGCACCATGAAGTTCTCCAGGGCTTCCGGCAGGTATCCGGCGTCCCGGTACTCCATTATGGACGTGGCCCCGTGGCGCTTGGACAGCTTGGCCCGGTCAGGCCCCAGAATCATGGGCAAGTGTCCAAACTGGGCCGGCGAATGGCCCAGCGCCCGATAAAGCTGCAAGTGGCGCGGCGTACTGGAAAGCCACTCTTCGGCCCGCAGCACATGGCTGATCCCCATCAGGTGGTCGTCCACCACCACGGCCAGGTGATAGGTGGGAAATCCGTCCGACTTTATCAGGACGAAATCGTCCACCAGTTCGTTTTTCCACTCCACGTGGCCCCGGATGAGATCGTCCACCTCAGTGCCGCCGGAGACGGGCATGACGAACCGCACCACCGACGGCGAGCCGGCGGCCTCCAGGCGTTCCCGCTCGGAATCGGTCAGCGAGCGGCAGTGGCGGTCATACCCGATAGACCGTTTCTCCCGCTGCTGTTCCTCCCGCACCTGCGCCAGCCGTTCCCGGGTGCAGTAGCAGCGGTAGGCGCTGCCCTGGGCAATCAGCCGCTCCGCCGCCTCGTGGTAGTGGTGCAGCCGCTCCGACTGCATATAAGGGCCGACCGGCCCGCCAACCCTGGGGCCTTCGTCCCAGTCGACGCCCAGCCACTCCAGCCCGTCCAGAATGCTCTCCACCGCCCCGGGGACCAGCCTTTCCCGGTCGGTGTCTTCCACCCGAACGATGAACTGTCCCCCGTGGCGCCGGGCGAACAGCCAGTTGAACAGAGCGGTGCGAATGTTGCCGATGTGAGGGAACCCGGTAGGGCTGGGAGCATACCTCACTCTCACGTTGTCGGACACGGTGCCTCCAGTTGTGTTTCTCCCGGGCCGCTCCGGGGATGAATCAGGGATTATCGGGATATTCCGCGTTGGCCCAGGCGCGGGTTATTGCGCCGCCGGGGACTTACGACAGGAACTCGCGGATGACCTGCGCCAATTCCTGCGGCTTGTCGTAGCCGATGTCGTGGACCGTTTCGGGAATCCAGCGCGCCGAGGCGTTGGCGATTCCCGCGACGGTGGCGGCGACGCGTTCTTCCTTGACCAGCGCCCGTTCCGTCCCTGCTCGTTCGGGACGCGGCCCGGCGGGAACCAGCAGCACCGGACACTGAACCTGCGCCCAGACCATCGACGTTGGTTCCTCAAACATGGCTTTCATCACCTGGAGGTGATTTTCCCGACGGAGTATGTCCTGAATCTGGCCCTGTCCATCCTCGTAGACCATGGTTTGCACGATACGCTCGATTTCGTCGTTCCAGCAGAACCACATCTGCTGGCGGAGCCGGTCCAGGAATTGCGCCCGGTTCCCTGAAACATCCCGTGGCCGGATGCGGGTCCTGACCTGTTCCCAACTCTCGCCGGAGCGAGTTCCGCCGGCGGCGGCGCCCCCGTCAATCATCACCAGGGCGCTGACCCGTTCCGGGAACCGGGCCGCCAGGTTTATGCTGACGTTGCACCCCCACGAGTGGCCCAGCGCCGGAGCCTGGTCGATCCCCAGGTGGTCCAGCAGACCGGCGGCGTCGCCCGCCAGGGACTGCCAATCGTACCCCGTGGCGGCCTGCGTGGTCTGACCGTGGCCCCGCTGGTCCGGGGCGATTATCCGGAAACTATCATGCAGCCGCGGCGCTATCAGGTCGTACCAGTGCGCCGACGACGCCAGCCCGTGCAGGGCCAGAACGGGAGTCCCGTCCCCGCCCCAATCCAGGTAACGCATCCGCAGTTCCCCGATGTCGGCCCAGTGCTCGATGGGTTTGGGTGCTGTGTCGGCGCCGGCGTTAGCCAAGTCAAAACCCTCCGGGAACGAATGTGCGGCGGTGGCAGGCAACGCCGGTGGGACCGCCATTGGACGCCCAAAACCGTGAAAAGCCCATTGTCATCCGAGACCGCTTCAGGGCCGCAATCAAAGCCGTACCGGGGCCGGCGTCAGACGGATTGCGTTCCCTGGTTTTGCTGCATTCTGGCCCACGAGTCCCGCAGCGGCGCCGTCCGGTTGAAAACAAGCCGGTCAGGGCCGGAACTGTCCGGGTCTACGCAAAAATACCCCTGCCGCTCGAACTGGTATCGGCTGCCGGGTTCCGCCACAGCCAGGCTTGGCTCCACCTGCGCCGACGGGATTACCGTCAGCGAATCCGGGTTCAGCCCCTCGGTCAGACTGCCGTCATCCGGGTCCGCCTTCAGGAACAGCGTGTCGTAGAGGCGCACCTCGGCGGCGACCGCGTGTTGGGCCGATACCCAGTGCAGCGTACCCCGGACCCGCCGGCCGTCAGGACTTGACCCGCCCCGCGACTCCGGATCGTAGGTACAGTGCAACTCTTTAATCTCGCCGGTCTCTTCGTCCCGGATTACCTCGTTGCAAGTGATGTAGTAGGCGTAACGCAGCCTGACTTCCCGGCCCGGGGCCAGCCGGAAGAACCGGCTCGGCGGGTCTTCCCGGAAGTCATCCTGCTCAATGTAAATCTCCCGTGAGAAGGGCACCTGCCGGGTGCCCATGCCGGCGTCTTCCGGGTTGTTAACCGCCGCGAACTCCTCCACCTGCCCTTCCGGGTAGTTGGTCAGCACCACCTTCAACGGGTTGAGCGCCGCCATCACCCGGGGGGAATGTTGGTTCAGGTCTTCCCGCAGGCAGTGTTCCAAGAGAGCAAGCTCGGTCACGGTGTCGCGCTTGGCGATGCCCACCGTCTCGCAGAACTTCCGTATCGCCTCCGGCGTATACCCGCGCCGGCGCAGGCCGGAGATAGTCGGCATCCTCGGGTCGTCCCAACCGTTGACCAAGCCCCCCTCAACCAGCGCCCTCAGCTTCCGCTTGCTCATCACGGTATGGCTCAGGTTCAACCGCGCGAACTCGGTTTGCTCGGAGTGGTATACGTCCAGCGAGTCAAGAAACCAATTGTACAGCGGCCGGTGGTCTTCAAACTCCAGCGTACACAGCGAGTGGGTTATGCGCTCGATGGAGTCGGACAAAGCATGGGCATAGTCGTACATGGGGTAGATTTGCCATTTGTCCCCGGTGCGGTGATGTTCGGCCCGGCGTATGCGGTAAAGGGTGGGGTCGCGCAGATTGATGTTCGGCGAGGCCATGTCGATTTTGGCGCGGAGAACGTGCGCGCCGTCTTCAAACTCCCCGTCCTTCATCCGCAGGAACAGGTCCAGGTTTTCCTCAATGGAGCGGTCCCGGTAGGGACTGTCCCGGCCCGGCTCGGTCAGAGTCCCCCGGTATTGGCGGATTTCCTCGGCGCTCAGGCTGTCCACGTAGGCTTTCCCCAGCCTGATTAGTTCCTGCGCAAACTCGAACAGTTGGCCGAAGTAATCCGAGGCGTAGTACAGATGCTCGCCCCAGTCGAAGCCCAGCCAGCGCACGTCCTCCAGTATCGAGTCCACGTACTCCACGTCTTCGGTGGTGGGGTTGGTGTCGTCGAACCTCATGTGGCAAACCCCGGCGTACTCCTCGGCAACGCCGAAGTTCAGGCAGATGGACTTGGCATGGCCGATGTGAAGATAGCCGTTGGGTTCGGGCGGGAATCGGGTTACGACCCGGCCGCCGTACCTGCCGGTGTCCCCGTCCTCGTTAATCTTGGCGCGGATAAAATCAGTGGAAGAAAGTGGATGACCCGCCGTCATTGTCCCAAATCACCGTCCTGCGTTGGTATGCGAAAGGTTCCCCTGAACCCCCTGACTGCCGGTTTCTGTTGGCCGGGCGTTCAGCTCCAGGTTATTCTAGCACAACCCCGTGCCGCTAACGTTGATGTAGACCCGGTTGGAATCTGTTGACCCTGAGACTCCCGGGGGACTGCTTCATCAACCCCGGCAGCGGGCCAGGGCTTCGGTCAAGTCGCCGGGCAACTCGGACTGAAACTCGGTGAACGCGCCGGTGACCGGATGCTCAAACCCCAGCCGGCTGGCATGGAGAAACTGCCGACCCAGGGATACGTCACCTCGACCGTAGACCGCATCCCCCGCCAACGGGTGTCCCAGGTGGGCCAGGTGGACCCGTATCTGGTGAGTCCGGCCCGTTTCCAGGTTCAGCTCCAGCAGCGTCCGGCCCGGCAGGTCTTCGATGACCCGGTAGCGGGTCCGCGCCGCCTTGCCCCCTTCAACCACCGCCATTTTTTTCCGATTGCGGGGATGCCTGCCGATGGGCAGGTCGATTACGCCATCACGGTCGGCCAACAAACCCTCCGCCAGCGCCACGTATACCTTAACCACCCGGCGGGACTTGAGCGACTCCGACAGGTGGTGGTGGGCGGCGTCGTTCTTGGCCACCACCATCAGTCCCGAAGTATCCTTGTCCAGCCGGTGCACAATCCCCGGACGCAGCGCCCCGCCTACGCCCTGAATCCCCGGACAGCGCGACAACAGGGCGTTGACCAACGTTCCGCTGGGGTGTCCCGGACCGGGATGCACGGCCAGCCCGGCCGGCTTGTCCACCACAACGATGTCATGGTCCTCGTAGACCACCGTCACCGGAATTGGCTCGGCCGCCATGCCCAGCGGCCGTGGGGGAGGCTCAGTGACGGTTATCGAGTCACCTACCCGCACCTGTTGGGATGGTTTGGCCGCCCCGCCGTTCAGCAGAACATGGCCCTCGCCAATCAGCGCCTGCAAGCGGCTGCGGGTCAGTTGCTCCAAGTGTTGGGCGAGATAGCGGTCCAGCCGCATGGGACCTTGATTCACATCAAGGCTCCACCGGCGCGCTTTGCCGGCGGCCGCGGTCACGGCTGCCCTTCCCGTCCGGCGCTGGGTGTTCCCGGCTCCGGCCTCAGCTGGACGGGCGCCGGCCGCGCCGGTTCCTCGCGAGCCGGGGGCGGTTCCGCCATTGCCTCGGACGCTTCAGTAGATGCGGGATTCGAGGGCGCGGGCGGCGCTGCGAGAGTGTCGCCCAGGACCGGATTGTTGGCCGGACTGCTGCCCGGACCGAAAGGTTTTCCGGTGGCGGGGTCTCCGGTTTCCTCTGAAACGGTTGGTGAGCCGGGTTCCAGGCATACGCCAGCAACGCCGTCAGGCTTGGCCTCGGGGCCGGATTCCGGGGGAGGCTGATCCGGCTCGGGCTTGGATGCGCCGCCGCGGGTGAAAACCCAACCCAGGATTACCAGGCCCGTGACGATTGCGGCGTCGGCAATGTTGAACACCGGCCACGGCCCAATATCTATAAAGTCGGTGACGAACCCCAGGCGCAGCCGGTCTATCAGGTTGCCGAAGGCTCCCCCCAGTTGCAGGCCCAGGCTCAACCGCAGCAGGTTGCTGGGCCGGGGCTGGTTCCGGTAAATGAGCGCCAAAATGATGATGCCGACGAAGGAGACGAAAATCAGCGGGGTGTTCAACCCTTGCAGGATGCCGAAGGCGCTGCCCGTGTTGTGGACGTGGGTGAACCGGAAGAACCCGCGGAAGGGATAAGACATCCCCTGGCTCAACGTCTCGATTACCACGTACTTGGTCAGTTGGTCCAACAGGAAAACCAGGGCAACCAACTGCAGGACGTTGAAGTCCAGATATATGGGCCTGCATCGGGAAGGTTCCCGCTCCGCCGGCGGCGGGGGATCAACCATCATTAGGCCAGGTTCTCGCAGAAAAAGGGGCCTACTTCGTCCACCAGCAGGTCTTCTTTGCCGAACCAGAAGTGGTCAACGCCGGGCACCAGCTTGAAAGTCGGCGGAGTCGCAAAAGACTCCAGCACCGGCTGAAGATTCTCGGCCTGAATCAGCTTGTCCCGGTCTCCGGTGATGACCAGCTTGGGCTGCTTGTTCTTCTTCAGTTCCGCCGTCTCCAAAGCCTCGAAGGACGGCGAAATCAGGGCAAAGACTTTGGGCGTCTTGTGTAGTTCGGGGTGGGAGCAGACCACCCTGGTCCCGAAGGAATACCCGGCCAGCCCAATGCGCTTTTCGTCCACGTCCGGCCACGCCTTGAGCAGCTCAATGGCCGCCAGCGCCTCGTGGTGTTCCTGCTCTCCCTTGGTGTGCTCGCCCTCGCTGTTGCCCACGCCCCGGAAGTTGAATCGCAGCGTGGCGATTCCCTGTTGGGCCAGCCCGAAAGAGACGGCCAACACCACGTTGTTGTCCATGTTGCCGCCGAAAAGGGGATGCGGGTGACAAATGACCACGCCCGGGAACTTGCCTCCGGCGTCATCCGGCGTGGCCAAAACCCCTTCGAAGTTGAGGCCCTTGGCCTTGAAGGTCACTGCGCTCTGCCGCATAAATCGCCCTCCGCGCTGCCTGGCTACCGGGTTGCCCTAATCTTAAGGAAACCCGGTAGTGTTTGGCAAGGAATACTGCTAGAATACCGGGCAGATTTTTGCCGTTTCCGGGGCGCGTCTCCGCTCCAACCACCGGCCCGAGAGGTAGACCATGACCGTTATTGACCTGCGCAGCGACACCGTTACCAAGCCCACCGGCGCCATGCGCCGCGCCATGGCCGACGCCGAAGTCGGCGACGACGTTTACGGCGAAGACCCGTCCATCAACCGCCTTCAGGAACGGGCCGCCGAAATGCTGGGCAAGGAAGCGGGGCTGCTGATGGCCAGCGGCACCATGAGCAACCTGGTGGCCGTGCTGTCCCACTGCCACCGCGGTGACGAAGTGGTCATGGGAGACCAGGCCCACATCTTCTGGAACGAGTCCGCCGGCGCCTCGGCGTTGGCCGGGGCGCAAATCCGCCTCGTCCCCAACGGCCCCCAGGGTGAAATCAGCCCCGCCGACTTGCAGGACGCCATCCGGCCCGCGGGCAACGTCCACATGCCCCCGACCCGGCTGGTCTGCCTGGAAAACACCCACAACCGCTGCAGCGGCGGCGTGTTGACCCCCCAGGACACGAAGGCCGTGGCCGACGTGGCCCACGCCGCCGGAGCAAAGGTCCACCTGGACGGCGCCCGGGTGTTCAACGCCGCGGTTGCCCTGGAGGTCCCGGCCAGCGAGCTGGTCAAGGACGTGGACGACGTTTCCTTCTGCCTGTCGAAAGCCCTCAGCTGTCCGGTGGGTTCGGTCCTGTGCGGCAGCCGGGAGTTCATCGGTGAAGCCCTTCGCTGGCGCAAGATGGTCGGTGGTGGAATGCGTCAGGCGGGCATCTTGGCCGCCGCCGGCCTGGTGGCGCTGGACACCATGGTTGACCGGCTGGCCGATGACCACGCCAACGCCCGCCGCCTGGCCCACGGTCTGGCCAACATTGACGGACTGACCGTTGACCCGGACAGCATCTACACCAACATCGTCATCTTCGACGTTGACGAATCCGTAGGAACCGCCGTCGGCGTTATCGCAGCCCTGCTGGAACAGGACGTGCTGGTAAGCTCACCCGGCCCCCACTCCATCCGCATGGTAACTCACCGGGAGGTTGACTCCGCCGACGTCGATGAGGCCCTCACCCGCACCGCGCAAACGGTCAGAGAATTGAAGTCCGCCGGTTAGTTAGCTGCGCACCATGCCGGAAAACCCGCAACCCGGCCAAACCCAAACCAGGAGACTGACCATGCCCGAAGTAACACTGGACAAGCCCACCACCGCGCTGCTGATCGCCGACTTCTACGCCGATATGATGACTTCCCTTCCCCACGCCGTTGACCGGGGCGTGGTCGAGAAGACGCAGGCCCTCCAGCGGGCCGCCCGCGACGCGGGGCTGTTGGTCTGCTACTCCGCCACGGTGTTCCGGCCCGGCTACGTCGAAATCAGCGGCCGCAACAAGACCTTCAGCCAGCGCAAGGCATCCGGCGCGCCCGCGGTCAGCGACCCGCTTCAGGTCATCCACGCCGGCGTCGCCCCCATCGAGGGCGAGGTGGTGGTTGGCAAGCGCCGGGTCAACGCCCTGTACGGCACCGACCTGGACATGACCCTGCGGGCCAACAACATCCAGACCATCATCCTGTTGGGGTACGCCACCAGCGGAGTGGTGCTGTCCACCACCCGCTTCGCCGCCGACTCCGACTACCGCATCATCATCGTCGAAGACTGCTGCTCCGACTCCGACCCGGAAGTCCACGACTTCCTGACCCAGCGCATCTTCCCCCGCCAAGCCGACGTGGTGCAGTCCGCCGAGGTAATTCAAGCCTTGGCCGGGGATTAGTTGGAGATTCCACGGTCCAGCCCGGTAGGCATCGAGGATCTACCTGTTCCAGGGTGGATTGAGAGATCCGATTAACCTGCCTTCGATTGCCAGCCGCTCCTGCTTTCCACCCCCAACCTCAAGAAACCAGAGGGTCATCTCTGTTTTCCTCTTGATAGCATTGAGAATGAGGTTGTTGATTCTGCAGTTGGTCTCTTGCCCGCCTTTAAAACAATTCCGTGGTTGAATAGCGCCATAACCCATTGGACCCCAACGGGTTTCCAAGTCTTGACATTGACCAAAATAAAGCTCATGGTCTCCCCCCATTAGGGCGTAAACTCCCCCTTTTCTCCATCCTTTAGCCACGCTGAAACGGCAGAAAGGCCCTTGGCCGAATTTGTGCAGAGGGATAAGAGCAGCTTGACGGTAACGAGATTGGGGCATTTCATCATCGCTGTCCAACCGTATGGACCCTACTTCTACAAATTCGAACCCGTAGATGATACGATTCATCATATACACTACTCCAAAGTGTTCGGCGCAGCGGCACATAGTTACTACTACACGGCTGGTTCTTCCCCATCATCCCCCCACCAACCGCGCAGCCGCTCCGCAATCTCCGGCTCCCTTCCCTCGGTGGATGGTTGGAAGTACCGCCGGCCCCGCAGACCCGGCGGCAGAAACTCCTGCCGCACGAAATGACCGGAGTGGTCGTGGGAGTAACGGTAGTCCTTCCCGTATCCCAGGTCCCGCGTCAATCCCGTCACGGCGTTGCGGAGGTGCAGCGGCACCGGCTCGTTGGGCAGCCCCCGTACGTCTTCCAGGGCCTGCTCCAAACCCATGTAGGCCGCGTTGCTCTTGGGCGCCGCCGCCAGAAATACGGTTGCCTCCGCCAGCGGAATCCGTCCCTCGGGCATCCCGATAAAATGGACTGACTGCTGGGCCGCCACCGCCACCGGCAGGGCTTGCGGCTCGGCCAACCCGATGTCCTCAGCGGCCAGGATTACCAGACGGCGGGCAATGAACAGCGGGTCCTCGCCCGATTCAAGCATCCGGGCCAGCCAGTAGAGGGCGCCGTCGGGCGACGACCCCCGCACTGACTTGATGAACGCCGAGATGGTGTCGTAGTGGCTGTCGCCCGCCTTGTCGTACACGGGAGAACGCCGCTGCAAAGCGTCGGAGATGGCGTCCAACCCGATGCGCCGGCCTTGCCCGGCGTCCGGCGGGGCGGCCACCGCCGCCGTTTCCAGGGCGTTCAGCGCCACCCGCGCGTCCCCGTTGGCAATGTTTACCAAGTGTTCCAGCGCTTCGCCGGAAAGTTGAACGTTCCAGCCGCCCAGCCCCTGTTCCGCGTCGGCCAAGGCCCGGCCAATCACCTGTCCCATCTCTTCCGGGTCCAGAGCGCGCAGGGTCACGACCCGGCAGCGGGACAGGAGCGGAGCGTTGACCTCAAAGGACGGGTTCTCGGTGGTTGCGCCGATAAAGGTGAACGTGCCATCCTCGACGTGAGGCAGAATCACATCCTGCTGCGCCTTGTTGAAGCGGTGAATTTCGTCTACGAACAGGATGGTCGGCTGCCGGTACAGCCCTTGCCGATCCCGGGCCTCGGCCACGATGCGCCGCAGGTCGGCAACGCCGGACGCAACCGCGCTGATCGGCTCGAAGTGGGCCTCGGTCACCCCAGCCACCAACCGGGCCAGCGTCGTCTTGCCGCTGCCCGGCGGCCCCCACAGGATGAATGAAGGCGTCCGGTCGGCGTCAATGGCCCGGCGCAGCGCCCGGTCCGGCCCCAGCACGTGCTCCTGCCCGACAAACTCGTCGAAAGAGCGGGGCCGCATCCGCTCCGGCAGCGGGGCCAGCGATAACGCCCGCTCCTGCCGGTCATGCTCAAAAAGCGTCAATGGAACGCCTTGGGCGGCATATCCGTCATTAACCGCCCGCTTTCCCTAGTAGTCCAACAGCTTTGAAATGATGGCATAAACGCCCTCACCCTAACCCTCTCCCTCTGGGAGAGGGAACTATTGAATGAAAGACCCTGGGCAGTCACGCCAATCTCAGCAACTCATCGTTTCAAAAATTTCGGACTACTAAACTAAAGCCAAGGTGGGATGTACATTTAAGTGGCGATGATGATCAGCTGGGTTGCGCCGGTGAATCCCTCTCATCCGTACTTGGAGAATGCCCCGGCTCCGTCGGTTGACCCCCGCCATCTGCGCATTTCACCTTGGCTTTGGTTTAGGTGAATTCACCAAGCGAAGATCGTGGCCGATTGGCCTACCGGAAATGGGGCAGCACCTTGTCAGAGAAAAGCTCCAGCGACTTGGTGATTTGCTCGTGGGGCACCAGCCCGCCGATGTTGTGCCAGAAAATTATCCCCTGGCAGTCTAACATCTCCCGGATTGCCTCAATCTGTTCGATGCACTCCTTCGGGTCGCCCACGATGGCGTAATCCTTCAGGAACTCGTCGGTGGTAATGGTCGCCGCCCGGCCCGAACCCCGGGACCGTCCCCCGCGCAGGACGCCCAGGTAGTTGTCGATGGTTGGCCGCAGCACCGCCTCCGCCTTTTCCCGGCTCTCGGCGACGCAGGCGGCCAGCGTGGGCAGCACTTTGACCTTGGACGGATCATGCCCGCTTTGGGACAACTGCTCCCGGTAAGCGGCCAGGCCATCCTTGACCCCCTGATAGGTGATTATCAGCGGTGTCACCAGCAGGTTGTGGCCCAGCGTTCCCACCATCGGGAAGGTGTCCGCGCTGTTGGCAGCGACGTAGATCGGCGGGTGCGGCTGCTGCACCGGCTTCGGCACCACTGCCACGTCTTCCGCCTGGAAGAACTCGCCCCGGTGGTCCAGCCGCTCCTCGGTCCAACACTTGATGACGACCTCCAGGGCTTCCAGGAACCGGGGCCGGCCCTCTTCGGTGGCGACTCCCATTCCCTGGTAGTGCTCCGGGTTGGAACCCCGCCCAATGCCGAACACCGCCCGGCCCCCGGACAGCACATCCAGGGTCGCCCATTCTTCCGCCAGGCGGACGGGCTGATGCAGCGGCAGCAGGTTGACCGCGGTGGCCACCTTCACCCGCTCCGTACAGCGGGCAATGGCCGCCGCCACCAGCAGCGGTGCGGGCATAACGGAAAACCTGGGGTTGAAGTGGTACTCGGCCAGCCATACCGCGTCCAGCCCCAGCCGGTCGGCCAACTGCCCTTGGGCGATTATGTTATTGTACCTGGCGCCCACATCCTGGCTCGGCGCGCAGGGCAGTTGATCAAAAAGTCCAAATTCCATTGAATTTCCCCACTATCACGCTCTTGCTGACCTACCCGCTCACCCTGAGATTCTTCAAGGACTTTCCTTATCGAGGCAGTCCTCCAATCAGGGGGGTTGGGAGATACATCCCCCAACGTACCCCGTCCGCCATATCCACGAGAACCTCTTACAACGGGATGTTCCCGTGCTTCTTCGCCGGCAGGCTGTCCCGCTTGCCCTGCAGCACGTCCAGGGCCGAGACGATCCTGCCCCGGGTCTGGGACGGGTCGATTACGTCGTCCAGGTAGCCCCGGCTGGCGGCCACGTAGGGATTGGTAAACTTCTCCTGGTACTCCTGGGCCAACTCCAGGCGGGTCCGCTGGGGGTCGTCCGACTTGGCGATTTGTTCCCGGTGGATTATGTTGACCGCGCCGTCGGGCCCCATCACCGCGATCTCCGCCGACGGCCACGCCAGGTTGATGTCCGCGCTCAGGTGCTTGCTGCTCATCACGATGTAGGCGCCGCCGTAGGCCTTGCGGGTGATGACGCTAATCTTGGGAACGGTGGCCTCGGCATAGGCGTAAATCAGCTTGGCGCCGTGGCGGATAATCCCGCCGTATTCCTGATCAACGCCCGGCATGAACCCCGGCACATCCACCAGCGTAACCAGGGGAATGCTGAAGCAGTCGCAGAACCGGACAAAGCGGGCGGCCTTCGCCGATGCGTTGATGTCCAGCACCCCGGCCAGATGGGCCGGTTGGTTGCCGACCACGCCCACCGAGCGGCCGCCGAACCGGGCGAACCCGACCACCACGTTGGGAGCATAGTCCTGGTGGACCTCCATAAATTCCTCATCGTCCACCAGCCGGTATATTATGTCGCGCATATCGTAGGGACGGTTTGCTTCGTCCGGGACGATGTACCGCAACTCCGGGTCGGCCCGGCCCCCCGGGTCGCCGGTGGCGTAGACCGGCGGGTCCCCCACGTTGTTGGAAGGCAGGAAGCTGAGCAGGCGGCGCACTTCTTCCAGGCACTCTTCCTCCGACGGGTAGACGAAGTGGGCCACCCCGCTCCGCGTGGCGTGGGAGTCGGCGCCGCCCAACTCCTCGTGGGTGACTTCGGCCCCGGTGACGGCCTTCACCACGTCCGGCCCGGTAATGTACATCTGGCCGATGCCCTGCACCATAAAGACGAAGTCGGTAATGGCCGGCGAGTAGACGGCCCCCCCGGCCGACGGCCCCATAATCACCGAAATCTGCGGCACCACGCCGGAGTATCGGGTGTTCCGCAGGAAAATATCGCCGTATGCCGCCAGGCTGGACGCCCCTTCCTGAATGCGCGCGCCCCCCGAGTCGTTCAGGCCAACTACGGGCCAGCCCGCCTTGCCCGCCAGGTCCATGACCTTGCAGATTTTCTCCCCCACGACCTCCGAAAGTGAGCCGCCGAATACGGTGAAGTCCTGGGCGTAGGCGAAGACCTTGCGCCCGTCCACCGAGCCGTAGCCGGTGACCACTGCATCCCCCAGAAAAGTCCGGTCTCCCAAACCGAACTCGGTGGCGTGGTGGGTCACGAAGGAGTCGATTTCCTGGAAAGACCCCTCGTCCATCAGCTTGCCCAGCCGCTCCCGGGCGGTCAACTTCCCCCGGGCGTGCTGCTGGTCGACGCGCTGCTGGCCGCCGCCCAACTGCCCCTGCTGGCGCATCCGGCCGAGCGCCTCGATTTTTTCGTCAATTGCCCGTTTTTCCAGGGCCATAACCAACATCCCGCGGCCGAGTCCGTAAATCCGGTTCACTCTAGCAGAGGCCGCAACCGCCACGCAAGGCCAGGCTGTTGTAGTAACTGTTCAGACTAAGGGTTTCCTGATTATCCCTGCTGACACTTGCCCCTTGCCAATCCCGGTGACTCCACCCTACCATAATTATCAATCATCCTGAGCCGGCCCCCCGCGCCGGAATCGTCGGCCCCGGATTTAGCGGAAAGGCAACCCCCCCAAAGTGCGTCAAAACCGGCACAAAGGTGCCACAAAGATGACACACAATGGAACAAAAATGGAACACGATAACACAAAAATCCGACGTCAGGGCGCCGCCATCAAGCGTAAATGACACAAAATGCCACACCTTTCATTTTTTTGGCGCTTAACCGCCTCCCGTGGCTCGAATCCCCCAGTCTGAACAGTTACCTGTTGTACGCCGGGTCTTTCGATTCTCGAAAAATCCCCTCTCCCCCTGTCTGCACAGGGGCAGGCTCTCTGGGAGAGGGCTAGGGTGAGGCCGTCCCGGCCAAGAGCAGCCGTTGCTGATGCGCGGAGTTCGCCCTCACCCCCGGCCCCCCTCCCGCGGGGAGAGGGGAGAATCGAAAGAGCCTGGTTGTACGCTCAGGATATAGTCACCCCTCACCGCTTTCTTAAACCCCGATTGGGTGTAAAATCAAATGCGTCATTATGTCTCAATCGTCCCCCATCTTTGACAATCTCACGGTATCCGGCGGCGAGACCCTGGCTTGGGGCCGCCGCACCTACATCATGGGCATCATCAACGTGACGCCAGACTCCTTCTCCGGCGACGGGTTAGGGTCGGACATCCCCGCCATCGTCGACCAGGCCCTGCGCTTCCGGGAAGAGGGCGCTGACATTCTCGACCTGGGCGCCGAGTCCACCCGTCCCGGCCACCAACCCGTGTCCGCCGACGAGGAACTGCGGCGGCTCATGCCGGCCCTGGAAGCCGTAGCCGCCGCCGTGGACTTGCCCATCAGCGCCGACACCGGCAAACCGGCAGTCGCCCGCCGCGCCCTGGCCGCCGGAGCGGTCATTGTCAACGACATCTGGGGGTTGAAGGCCGACCCCGAATTGGCCCAAGTCGCCGCCGCGGCCGGCGCCGGGCTGGTCTTGATGCACAACCAGGCCACCCGGGTTTACCGAGACTTCATCCCCGAACTGTCGGACAGCCTGCGGACGAGCAGCCGGTTGGCCCAGGACAACGGGGTTCCTGCCGGAAACATCATCCTTGACCCCGGCATCGGCTTCGGAAAGACCCCGGACCACAACCTGGAAGCCCTGCGGCGGCTGAGCGAACTGCGCGCCCTGGGCTTTCCGCTGCTGGTCGGCACGTCCCGCAAGTCCACCATCGGGCTGGTGCTGGACCTGCCCGTGGATGAGCGGCTGGAAGGGACCGCCGCCACCGTGGCCCTGGCCGTGGCCGGCGGCGCCGACATTGTGCGGGTGCATGACGTTCGGGAGATGGTCCGGGTGTGCCGCATGACCGACGCCATCATCCGGGACTGGAGGCCGGCGGGTTGGAGCCGGTAACCATATACCTGGGCCTGGGGACGAACCTGGGCCGGCGGGAGGACAACCTGTCCCAAGCCCTGGAAAGGCTGGCCGCATCCCCTCGAATGGAGTTGTCGCGCTGTTCGTCCGTCTACGAGACCGAACCATGGGGCTACACGGAACAGCCCCGATTCCTTAACTGCGTCGTAGAAGCCCAGACTACCCTGCCGCCGGTCCCGCTGCTGGAGTTAGTGAAATACGTGGAGCAGTCCGTCGGGCGGCAGGAAAACTTCCGGTGGGGCCCCCGTCTCATCGACGTGGACATCCTGCTCTACGGACAACAGACCGTCTCCGTCAACGACCCCGACTTGCAAATACCCCACGCCCGACTCACCGAGCGGGCCTTTGTCCTGGCGCCGTTGCGTGAACTCGCTCCCGACCTCCACCACCCCGTTACGGGCCGCGCCATAGCCAGTCTTGCCCACCAAGTTGACGGCGCAGAAGGGGTCAAGCTCTGGCGCCCGCCGCCGGCCTTACCTTGAAGGGGAAGGACGAAGGAGAAGGACTTTCTTAATCAACCAGACTCTGCCCATACCCTGCGGTCAAACGCGCCAGTCTTGACAACCGGCCCGCCCTACACCATATTTATTAGTTGGAAACCCCCGTCTAGCGCCGGGGGCAATTCCAATGCTACGCGCCACCCAAAAACTCTTGAACCAAAACAACCAGTGCAAAACTGTTTGGAGGAATCAAACCATGCCGGAGAAGCAGCTATCATTCAGCAATGAGGCGCGCACCAGCCTGATGCGCGGCGTCGACGAGTTGGGACGAGTCGTCGGCCTGACCCTTGGTCCCAGTGGCCGCAACGTTCTCCTCGCCCGGGTCTGGGCCTTGCCCGTGGTGTGCAGCGACGGCGTAACCGTGGCTAAAGAAGTCGTGCTGCCCGACCCCTACGAAAATATGGGCGCCCAGTTGGTCAAGGAAGCCGCGTCCAAGACCAACGACGACGTCGGCGACGGCACCACCACCTCGGTCGTCCTGGCCCGCTCCATCGTCCGCAACGGGTTCAAAGTCGTGGCCGCCGGCGCATCATCCATGAGCCTCAAGTCGGGCATCAACCGGGCCGTCGACGCCGTGGTGGATGAAATTGCCAAGATGTCCGTCCCCGTCGAGAACCGGGAGCAGGTCGCCCGTGTCGCCGCTCTGTCCGCCCACGAGGAAGGCATCGCCAACCTCATCGCCGAAGCCATGGACCGGGTTGGCCGCGAAGGCGTCATCACCGTCGAAGAGTCCAAGAGCATAGAAGACGACCTGGACGTGGTGGAGGGTATGCGCCTGGACCGGGGATACCTGTCCCCCCACTTCGTCACCGACGCCGAACGCATGGAAGCAGCCCTGGAGCAGCCCCTGTTCCTGATTACCGACCAGAAGGTCAGCTCCACCCAGGACATCGTCCCCACCCTGGAAAAAGTCGCCGAGGCCGGCCGCCGCCCGTTGGTGGTCATCGCCGAAGACGTTGAGGGTGAGGCCCTGGCCACAATGGTCGTCAACAAGCTCCGCGGCACCATCGGCGGCATAGCAATCAAGGCGCCCGGATTCGGAGATCGCCGCAAGGCCCTGCTGGAAGACCTGGCCATCCTCACCGGCGGCACCGTCATCAGCAACGACACCGGCCTCAGTCTGGAGGGCGTCGAACTGTCCCACCTCGGCTCCGCCCGCCGCTTGCTGGCCCTGAAAGACGAGTCCACCATCGTTGAAGGCGCCGGGGATGAAACGGCCGTCTACGACCGCATTGAGCAGTTGCGGGTCCAGATTGAAAACACCACGTCCGACTATGACCGGGAAAAACTTCAGGAACGCCTGGCATCCCTGGCCGGCGGCGTCGCAGTCATCAAGGTGGGCGCGGCCACCGAGCCTGAGTTGAACGAGCGCAAGTCCCGGGCCGAAGACGCGCTGGCCGCCACCCGCGCCGCCATCGAAGAAGGCATCGTCCCCGGCGGCGGCGTTACCCTGGTCCGCGCCGAGCGAGTTCTGGACGACCTGCTGACCCGGATTTCCGGCGATGAAGCGGTGGGTGTACGCATCGTCCGGGATGCCCTCAGCGCTCCGGCGCTGCTAATCTCCGAGAACGCCGGACACCACGGGCAGGTCGTGCTGGAACACATCCGGCAGAGCGAAGGCGCCTGGGGGTTTGACGCCGAAGCGGGCGAGTACACCGACTTGGTGCAGCGCGGCATTATCGACCCGGCCAAGGTCACCCGGTCCGCCCTGCAGAACGCCGGCAGCGTCGCCGGAATGATGCTCACCACCGAAGCGGTCGTTTCCGACATTCCCAAGTACGAACCCCTGCCGGCCGACATTCAGGACTTCATGCACGACTAACCGGCAGGATGCCAGTCCGGTCCCCTTCGGCCCGAACCGTTTTGCTGTAAACTCCGGTTCGGGCCTTTAATTTTGCCGGCCATCGCACGGGAGAGAACACTTGCTCAGCCGAGAGTCCATCGCCGGGTTAATCCAGGGGCATCCCCCGCTCATCCGGGGGTTCCGGTCGCTGACCGGCCAACTCCAGCCCAACGGCTTCGACCTGACCGTGGCCGAGGTGCATCGTCTTTTAACCCCCGGCAGCATGGGCCGGGACCCGGACCAGCGCGAGGTTTCCGCGCTTGAGCCGTTGGAGTTTGACCCTCAGGGCTGGCTGGACCTCCCCTCGGGCCACTTTCTGATAACCTTCCAGGAAGAAGTTGCGCTGCCCCGCTCCCTCATGGCCTTGGCCTACCCCCGTTCCAGCCTGTTGCGCAGCGGCGTCAGCATCCACACCGGCGTCGGCGACGCCGGGTATCGCGGACGCCTCCAGGCGTTGATGGTGGTGCATCACCCCCAGGGTTACCGGCTCCAGCAGGGAGCGCGGGTGGCCCAACTGGTGTTCTTCCCGCTGGACCGGCCCACCGAGCAGGGCTACACCGGCGCATACCTGAACGAAAATTTGAACGAAAACCTGCCCGCCGACGGGTAATCATCCCAAGAGCAGGCCGGGCCGGAGCAAAAGCCATCCCCCATGACGGAAGGATCGCAACTCAAAGCCATCGTCAAGGAATATGCGGCCGAGTGCGGGTTTGACCTCGTCCGCATCGCTTCCGCAGACGAATTTGCCGCGGACCGGGACATCGCCCTGGACCGCATCCAATCGGGGTTGATGGACGGCCTGCCCTGGTACACCACGGAGCGCGTCCGCCGGGGCAGCAGCCCCCAACAACTCCTGCCCGGCGCCCGCTCCATCATCTGCCTGGGCCTGAACTACTTTCCGGAAGAACCCGAGCCGCCGCCGGGCCAACCGCAGCCCCGCGGCAAGGTTGCCCGCTATGCACGGGGCCGGGACTACCACCGGATAATCAAGAAGCGGATGCGGGACTGCGTGGCCGGACTGTCCCAATGCCTGGAGCGCGAGGTTGCCGCCCGCTGGTACGTGGACGACGGGCCGATGCTGGACCGCGCCGCCGCCAACCGGGCCGGGCTGGGCTGGTTCGGCAAGAACACCAACATCCTTACGCCCCAACTCGGCTCATGGGTGTTCCTAGGCCAGATAATCACCGACCTGGCGCTGGAACCCGACCCGCCGGTGGCCAAGACCTGCGGCAGCTGCGTCCGCTGCATTGACGCCTGCCCCACCCGGGCCATCACCGCTCCCTACGTGGTGGACAACGCCCGCTGCATATCGCACCTGACCATCGAGAACCGAGGCCCGATTCCCGTGGAACTCCGGCCCCTGATGCTGGACTGGGTGTTTGGGTGCGACATTTGCCAGGAAGTTTGCCCGGTCAATCGAAAGGCGCAGCCCACCCGCAATCAAGAACTGGGCAACGTCAGCCTGTCAACGCTGGACCTCATCGAGTTGCTGCGCCTGACCCCGGAAGGATTTCTCCGCCGGTTCCAGGGAACGCCCATCATGCGGGCCAAGCTGACCGGGTTGAAACGCAACGCCTGCGTCGCCCTGGGCAATCTGAACGACCCTCGGGCCGTCCCGTCATTGGCGGAAGCGGTCACCGGGGACGAACCCCTGGTCAGAAGCCACGCTGCCTGGGCATTGGGCTGCATCGGCGGAGAGACGGCGCGGGCAGCCCTCCAACAAGCCGCATCCACCGAAACGGAACCCGAAGTCCTGGGTGAAATCCAGGCAGCATTATCTCGGCCGCCAACATCGCCCTAAACCCGCCGTCCCGGGGCTTTCTTCGTCTTTCCTGCGCAGGCAGGAATCCAGGAACGTCCAGGCAAAGAGAACATAGTTGGCTGACAGCGCCTCTGGATTCCCGCCTGCGCGGGAAAGACGAAATGGAGTAGGCCGAACCGTCTCACATCGCAAATGTCAACACAGCCTAGCTTTCGCTCGAACCCTCCGGCTGGCTCGCAGCCCTGACCGCGCCGTTGGCCGGGTTGCCCTGCCCTTTCTGACCGCCCCGGCTGCGCCGGGAACGGGGCTTGCTCTTCTCCTGCGGAGGTTCCGCCTCGACGACATAGCCCGGGCCGAACTTCAGCCTCTTCATCTCCCCTTCAATCAAGAAGAAGTCGTTCTTCGGGAGCAGGTGCAGGTTGCCCTGAAAGGCCATGTACCAATTTTCCGGCGGCCAGCGGCGGATGTAGTCCAGCCGGTGGGCCAACAGCCCGGCGTCAATATAGTCGGCGTGGTCCAGCACCACTTCGGGTTTGATGTCGATGCGGTACAGCCAATCCACGCTGCCTTCATTCTTCCAAATCACCGTCTCCTCTTCCCGGTACGTCGAGGTCAGCGTCGCGGTGGCGGCAAACCGCCGGATGCCCGACACATAGTAGAGAATCCGGTCGCCGGCCTCCACCCGCTGCACCTTGCGCCGGTGTTCGGCCTTCAACCCTTGTACCGTGAAGTTCAGGTCCCGGGTAATTTGGAAGTTCTCTTCGTTGCTAATTACCATCCAAAAATTTCGGGGCATTGGGTAACCTCGGTGGACCATTGGGGCCAGGATGCAACGCGGCCAAGACCGGTCAAGCGTCCTAAACCAAAGCCAAGGTGAAATGCGCAGATAGTGGAGGTCAAGCGGCGGTGCCAGATCATTCTCCAAGTACGGCTGAGAGTGTTTTACTGGCGCAACCAAGCTAATCTTCATCGCCCATCAAATGTACATCCCACCTTGGCTTTAGTTTAGCTTTTCAACCATTCTACCAACACCCCCATCGGATTAAAACCGCCCGGTCCCACGAACCAGGGCCTTTCGATTCTCAGCTCTGCCCGCGGGAGAGGGGCCGGGGGTGAGGGGTTGCCCCGGTCGGTCAAACCAAAACCGTTGTCCATTTTGGCCGGTTGTTGTAACATCACCCAGACTCAGGGCGTGGAGCGCCGAGCGTTTTAATTGTGCGGAGGCACCTAAATGACATCCAGCAGTTTCAGAGACCGGGAAATCGCCATCGTTGGGGTCGCCGAGTCCGACGAAATGGGCACCGTCCCCAACAAGTCTTCCCTGCAGCACCATGCCGAGGCCGCCTACAACGCTCTGGAAGACGCCGGGCTGGCCAAGAGCGACATTAACGGCCTGCTTACCGCCGGTTTCTCCACCCTGGCCACCGCCGAGTACCTGGGAATCCAGCCGGGGTTCACCGACAACACCTCGGTGGGCGGCTCGTCCTTTGTCATCCACGTCGCCCACGCCGCCGCCGCCATACGCGCCGGCTACTGCGACACCGTGCTGATTACCCACGGTCAGGCCGGACGATCCACCCGCGCCCGGGTGCCGGTAGACCCCAACCTTCCCGTCGCCCAGTACGAAGCGCCCTACGGGTTGGTCGGCCAGCCTGTCAACTACTCCATGGCCTGCACCCGCTATATGCACGAGTACGGCGAAGAGCGCACGCGCCAGGCAATGGCCGAACTCGCCGTGTCCACCCGCAAGTGGGCCAACCTGAACCCCAAGGCGGCGATGCACGACACCCCCATGACCTTCGACGATTACCACAATTCCCGGTGGGTGTCCTGGCCCTTCCACCTGTTCGACTGCTGCCTGGTAACCGACTCCGGCGCGGCAATCATCGTCACCACCGCCGAGAAAGCCGCGTCCTGCCGCAAGCAGCCGGTGTGGCTGTTGGGCGCCGCCGAGGCCCACGACCACAACCTCATCAGTACCATGCCGAACTACACGTCACTGATTGCCCGCGAATCCGGCCCCAAGGCCATGTCCCGCGCCGGCGTCACCCACGGCGACGTGGACCTGACCATGATTTACGACTCCTTCACCTACACGGTGATGCTGACCCTGGAAGGTCTGGGATTCTGCGGGCCGGGCGAGGCCCCCGACTTTGTGGCCAACCAGCGCACTGCTCCCGGCGGCGATTTCGCCCTGAACACCAGCGGCGGCGGCCTGTCCTACACCCACCCGGGCATGTACGGCAGCTTCCTGTTGGTTGAAGCTGTCCGGCAGCTAAGGGGTGAATGCGGCGCCCGGCAGGTCAACCGCCGCAACGGTTCCGGCCAACCGGCGCAGTTGTCGGTGGTCAACGGCACCGGCGGCTCCCTGTCATCCACCGGCACCGTGGTTCTGGCCACCGGCTAGACCCATCCGTTAACGCCAACCGTCAGCCCATTCATTCAACCCAACCGGGGTATACCAACATGGACATTGCCATAATCGGTCAGCCGCAGAGCGGCAAGACCAGCGTATTTAACGCCCTCACGCGTGGCTCTGCCGAAGCCACCGGCGCCGGCAGCGGCTCCGAAGTCCACGTCGGCGTGGTCAAAGTCCCCGACCCGCGTTTGGGCGTCCTCGCCGATATGTACCTGCCCAGGAAGGTCATCTCCGCCGAAATCAAGTATTGGGACATCCCCGGAGCGGCCGCCGAGGGCAAGTCCGGCGGCATCACCGGACGGCACCGCAACGTCTTGCAGACCGCCGACGCCTTTCTCCTGGTAGTCCGCGCCTTCGACCATCCGGCCGTGCCTCATCCCGCCGGCAGTGTTGACCCGTCCCGGGACTTGGCCGCCATGCTGGAGGAATTGGCCTGGGCCGACCTGGAGGTCATGGACCGGGCCGTCACCCGCCTGGAAGACGGCATCAAGAAGGCCAAACCCGACGAGCGCCCCCGGGTGGCCCGCCATCTGGAAACGGTCAACAAGGTCAAGGCCGGTCTGGAAGCGAGCATACCGCTCCGCCACCTGGAATTGACCGAATCAGAAGCCGGGTTCATGGTCAACTACCAGCTTCTCACCGGAAAGCCGGTCGTCGCCGCCTTCAACACCGGCGAGTCCGACGACGGTGTGTCCATATCTGACCTGAGTGTCGCACCAGGTCAGACTGTCGGCATCGGAGAGGTCTCCCTGTCGGCCAAACTCGAGGGGGAACTGGCCTTGATGTCCGACGAAGAAGCCGACGAGTTCCGGCAGGACCTGGGGTTGGGAGAGTCCGCCCTTTCCCAGGTGATACGGGTCAGCTACGCCACCGTTGGCCTGGTGTCATTCCTGACCGTCGGCGAAGACGAAGTACGGGCCTGGAGCGTCAAGCAGGGAATGCCGGCCCAGGAAGCGGCCGGGACCATCCACACCGACTTTTCCCGGGGGTTCATCCGCGCCGAGGTCATCCCCTACGAAGACCTCACCCGCTGCGGCAGCCTGGCCCAGGGCCGCAAGGAAGGCGTCCTGCGTTCCGAAGGGAAGACCTACCCGGTGCGCGATGGCGACGTAATCCACTTCCTGATTAACGTCTAACCCCGCTCGTCCTATGGCCCTCGCAGAACTTCTTTATCCAGGGGGTTGGGGGATGAATCCCCCAACGTGCCCCCTCCGTTCATCCTGAGACGCTCGAAGGGCTTCTTTACATGGCCAACATCCGCACCTTCAGATCCGCCGACACCGATGCAGTCCGGGCGTTGTTCGCCCGCGGACAGTTGGACTTCGCCGAGGGCACTCCCCTGGAAGCCGAGGTCCGGCGTTACATCGAGCTATCCCTGGCCGCCGACCTGTCCGACATACCCGCAAACTACCTGGACCGCCCCAAGAGCAGGTTCTGGGTGGCCGAGCAAGACCAACGGATTGTGGGAACGGTCGGCGTCCAGCGGGTGGACGACTCCGAGGCCGAACTGCGCCGGATGAGCGTGGCGGCCGACGCACGCCGTCAGGGGCTGGGCCGCCGGCTCTTGGAAACCGTAGAAGAGTTCTGCCGCCGGGAAGGCTATTCCCGCATCGCCCTGTCCACCGTCATCCACCTGGAACCGGCAGTGAAGATGTACGCCGCCTACGGGTTCAAGCCCACTCGTCAGGCACCCTACGGCCCCATGACCGAGCAGTTCTTCGTCAAGCAGCTTTAGTCACAGGAGTACAGTAACGCCGCATTCCCAACTATGGGATGGGCTTGGCAAAGCTCAGCTCATGGCCGTCCAGGTCGCTGATATGGAAGTACCGCTCCCGCCAGGGCGCATCCTGCGGCGCAGCATCGGGTTGCAACCCGGCATCCACCAGACGCAGATACATGGCATCGACATCATCCACGTACAAAATCAGCCGTCCCCACCAGTTGACCCCGTGGTCCTCTTCCAGGATCAGGTTCAGGTAACCGCCGCCCACCCGAAAGCTGGTAAACCCGGTGTCCCCGCCGCCATAGAGCATCTCCAGCCCCACCCTGTCCTCATAAAACTCCACCGCCCGGCCCATATCCCGGACTGCCAAGGTAACGGCGCTAATGCTCTGGACGGTCAATAGATGCTCCGAATGCGGGATAGGGTTAGCGGGACGGGGCGGATCTGTCGGAAGTTGGCCGACGCTTGGGCATGGGCATGCAGATACCGGCGCTAGAAACCAAAGGACTCGGCATAGGCCGCAATGTAACCGGAAAAGGGTTGGTCAGGCCGGGAATGCTCCCCCAAAATAAGCATCGTCCAATCTATGTCTTCCGCTGGGTCGCCAATAGACGAAATAACGAAATCAAGGTGTTCCTTCCGCAGGTAGGGCAACGAGTCGCCGATTGCCTGACGGTCCGAGTTCAAGTCTAGGTCATCAATAGTCCGGTAAGCCAGAGACCACTCATCGGTTGTGAGATGGCCGGCGGCGGCAATCGTGCCGTCTTCGAGACTGTAAGCAAAGAACTCCTGGGCAGGGCGCTGTGCCGAGATTGCGTTGGGAGTTACGTAGGCGGATACCGGGCGGTAGCGATTGATTATGGACAATCGCTGATTCGTGGCGTCTGCGTCCTCGGGCCACGCATTGCCCTTGGTCTCGTTGCAACGGGTGCAGGCGTACATCAGATTAAGCCAGTTTAGCCAATCATTTGGGAACTTGCTCCGGGGCCGGAAATGGTCAATAGTTTCTCCTTGGGCGGAAACGCCCGGTCTTCCCGTGCATCGGGCCTCACAATATGCGCAACACCCGGAGAAATCTTCCCACAAGGCGTCTCGGATAATCCGCCGGTCTTCAGATCTCAGTTCTCTCCATTCAGAACAAACCGCCGCAATTTGGGCCAAGAAATCCGGTTCCAGAGAACGCGGAACTGCACGCACGTTAACCGTTCTCCTGGTTCAAGGATTGCTCCCGGCGGTGTCTTTCAAGTATCTCGGCCAAGTTCTTCTTGAATTCCTCCCGGCGCGCCGCCATCGGCCCCCCGGCCAGCAGGTCCCGGTCCACCTTTTGCCGCAACTCCCGGATACGCTCTTGCCGCTTTTGCTCCTCGGCTTCCGTGGCTGCCGGACCGGCGTTGCGCAGTTCCCGCAACTCCCGGGCCGCTTTGGCGGTATCCTCGTCCGTTGGGTCCGGCACCCCCATCATCGTCCGCAAAATCTCGTCCATCGTCCACCCGATGATGTCCTGCTCGTTGGTGGTGGCGGTGACCACCCCGTTCTCGTCCCGCTTCAGGAGATGCACCTGCCCGGCCTTCAACCCTGCCACCACGAATGGGGAGTGGGTGGTGGCGAAAATCTGCAACCCCGGAAAATGCTCCAGCAACGCCGGAATGACCCGTCGTTGCCAAGTGGGGTGCAAATGGTTCTCTATCTCGTCAATCAGCAGAATGGCGGGCCGTTTTTCCCAGCCTTCTTGCCAGTCATAATGATGGGCAATCTTCAAAGCTAGGGCGTATATCCATAGGAGGGTTCCCTGGGTGCCGGAACTTAGGACGCCGGCATAAAGTGGTTCTCCAAGAACATTATCGCTGGTTCCTATCCCCATGCCATAACTAACAACCCTGCCCGTATCAGATATATCGTGGTCAACGTCAACGTCAACGTAGGTATGCGGAACTTCGTCTTGTATTACTTCAGTACAAATACTCTTGGCACAGGAGTAGCCGATTTCCAAAGCTCGTCGCAGTTGGTTCTGTTGGCTCCGGTTAAAATTTCTTTCCTCACGAAGAAAACTTATTGTCGATTCTACAAATTCACTATAAAACACACCGTAGTAAGAAAATTCATAATCCGAAAGACTCTTGTTCGGAGTCAACGGCCAATCATCCTCATCAGTAGGAGTTGGCCCAAAAAGGTGCTTGACAGGTAAGCTAAACCTGATCACGGGTATGTATAAAACGGGTACTGTTCTATCAAGTTGGGTCTCTTCGTTCGTCAAATCGCCATCACTATCTCTCGGCCAGTCGGCAGACCAATCATCGCTCAATCCCACGACCAAACTCGATAGCAGCAAATCCCCGTCGGTTTCGTTGTGCCGAAACGTAACGGAACACGCATCTCTTATCGCCCTCAAGATGGTGCTTTTCCCGGACGCATTCGGACCGATGAACAAATTCACCTTTTTGTTCAGGCTGACATCTAGTACCGTTTCCACTTGAATATGCCTTATACCAGATACCCGTTTCACCTGCCCGTCGTTCCCGCGCAAGCTGGAATCCACAGTTGGAAGTGACTTTCCAGTATCGACAAGACTATCTGGAACCGGTACTAGGGTGAAAGGAACATCATTTGTTAACGGCGGCATGTTCCAATGGACTGCAAGCCAGGTCAGGTGCATGATCGTATCTCCTGAGCTGATCCAAGGGTTTGACGGCTCAATAACTCTCGAACAACCGCCCCCACTTCGTCTTCAACGCGGCGTTGATGCGGCGGCGGCCGTGGGTGTTGAGCCAGTAGCCGTTGTGGTAGAGGTTCGATGCCAGGAAGGACCACCCGGCCAGCGGGCTGCGCAGCAGCGCCTTTTCCATGAACTTCAGCGGCCCCCAGTAAATCAGCTTTTGACCCCGGCTGGCCAGCGTGTTTTCGACGCCGCTGAATCCCCAGTTGACGCCGCTGATGTCCTCGCCGACCACCTCGATTTGGGAGATGTCGCCGCAGCCCAAGCCCCGCTCGTGGGCCAGGCGGATGAACCGGATGTTCATGGGGTCGAAGCCCATCATGTGCGCCGCCACCGCGTCGACGGCCACCTGGTCGGCCCCGGCCAGAATCCGGTCCTTGATGTGCCAGCGCATCGCCCGGGGGCCGGGGCCGTCACCGGCAAACGTTCCGTCCATTACCGCGAAGATGCCGGGGTGAATCTCCTGCTGTATCGCCAGCAGGTCAACCAGCGTCTCGTGGATTACCGAGTGGGTCCAGTGCCGCTTGCGGTGCAGTAGCCCGCCAAAGGCGTTCTTCATGGCGCCGGTCATGGTGGTAAAGACGTGGGTCTTCATCGTGGGCAGGTGAACGATGTCCTTGCCCGGAAAGATTTCGGGAATCTGGATTCCCTCGGGAAAGATGTCGTCCAGGACCAGCATTTCCGCCCTGGGTTTGTAGTCAATCCAAACGTTGGGCGGCGTGTCCAGATGCACCGTGGGCAGGCCGCAGCGGTCCTGCACCACCTTGTGCTTGTTGTTCTCCTCGCCCTCGAATGAGTCGACGACGACGGTGCCGTTGTGCGCGGCAATCAGATCCCGGTGCCCCTGGTTCTGCAAGGCGCGGGTAACACCCTCCAACTGCCAGGGCGACGTGGAGCAGCCGGGGTACCAGTGCTGCCAGGAGATGTTTATTTTCAACAGCGTCGAGCGGTCAGGGCTCAGATGACGGTCGGCCCCGGCCAGCGCCATCGCCCGGCCGAAGTCCTCCAGGACCGTCTCCGGCTGCGTGGCCACCACCGCAACCACCGGCGGACTGCCGGGCCGTTGCGCGGGGGCGCCGGGCAGTCCTTGAGGGGAGGTTCCGGCGTGTTCATCAGTTGGGACTTGGCCGCTAGTCATTCAGGCCTCCCGGTTGTGTTCTTGCCAGGTTCGGGGTTGCATACGCGCCGCTCGGTGTCAGCCGGCGTTGGTCACTGGTTCAGCAGCAAGACCAAGGCGGCGACCACCAGCCAACCCGCCACTGCCAGCACCAACTGCGGGTCCCGGGTCACCAACTGCTCCGGGAACTCGGCCTCCGGGCTGTGGTTCAGCAGGTGCAGATACCGGAACAGGCCGAATGCAAAAACCGGAACGGTCAGCAGCATGGTGTGGTTGCCGGGCAGGTTTTCCGCTTCTATCGCGTAAAGAGTATAACTGACCAGCGCGGTGGTTGCTGAGATGTTCAGCAGTTGGCCGATGAACGGCCCGGCGTAGTAGGCCAACACCGGACGCTGGGCGATTTGGTCGTCCCCGGCCAGCCGAAGCTCCGCGTAACGGCGTCCCAGCACCAGGAACAGCGCGGCGGCGGCGGTGACGACGTAAAGCCACGGAGAGGGCGCAACGCCCACGGCCACCGCTCCCGCCCCGGCCCGCAGCACGTAGCCGCCGGCCACGATGAAGACGTCAACCAAGGGTATGCGCTTGCATCCGGCGGAGTAGGCCAGGTTAATGGCGATGTAGAGGACGCCGACGGCCCCCAGCAGCGGGCCCAGCCGGAACAGCAGGCCCAATCCAACAATTCCCAAGACTGACGCCAGGGCGATTGCCGCCGGGAGAGACATCCGGCCGGACGCAATGGGCCGCAGCTTCTTGGCTGGGTGTACGCGGTCGCTGCCGCGGTCCCAAAGGTCGTTGACCAGATAGACCGCGCTGGACATCAGGCAAAAACCGGCGAACAAGGCCAGCAGACCCAGCAACAGCCCCGGCAGCGGCGCCAGGTCTTCCACCGACCAGGCCTGGTCTACCGCGTACAACAGCGGGACAAAGACCAGGCCGTTCTTCACCCACTGCTTGGGCCTCAGAGCCTGGACAATAGCTCTCAAACGTTTCAACAGCCCACCAGTTTCCGGATAATCGCCATTTCGGTTAATTGCCGCCCCGGTTCAAGGCCCGCAGATTTAAGCGCAACGGTGGCCCAAGAACGCGGTCAAGAACGTGAAAGCTCCGACCATTTCCGCCGGTGCAGCAGCGTCAACGCAACCACTCCCACCGCCACGGCAAACCAGAGCGTCGCCCAGCGAATCAACAGGGTGGCCGCCACTGCGGTATCCTTGGCCGCCCCGGCTTGCTGGGTCAAAGCCGTCAACGCGCTTTCGGTGCCCACCAAACCTCCGGGCAGGGCAGTGACGGCCCCGGCAATGGTTGCGGCGGCGTAGGCGGACATGGCCCACCACGGGCCGGGGTTGAATCCCAGGCCCAGGACAACCACCCAAAACGCCAGCCCCTCGCTGGCCCAGGCCAGCGCCGCCAGGCCAACCCCGGCGGCCAGTACCTTCGGCGCGGCCAGGCGGCGCAATTCCTGGCGCGAGTCTGAAAGCTCGCCACGCCAACGCCGCAGACCTGGCAACCGCAGCAGCGCCTCGCCCCGGCGCGAGACCAGCAGCGCCAGCGCCAGGACGCAGACTAGCAACAGTCCCAGCAGGCCCCACCGGACAGCCCCCGGAATGGCCCACAGCCCGGACATCGCAAGCAGGGCCACCGCTATCAAATCCGTCACGCGCTCCATCAGTACCGCCGGGACCGACGCGCTGACCGGGACCCCCGCCCGGTTCCCCAGATAATAGCTCTTGGCAAACTCGCCGACTTTGCCGGGGGTAATGGACAACGCCAAGCCGCTCAGGAACACCAAAATGCTCAGCCCCGCGGCAACCTCAATGTTCAGGACTTTCAGGTAGCAGTTCCACCGCAGCAGCCGGAGGGCAAAGTTCAGCGCGGCCAGGGCCAAAGCGATGAGGAAGCAGTGCGCCGGGAAGTCGGCCAGACGGCGTCCCACGTCCTGAAAGTCGCCATACGCGGCCATACCGGCCAACAAAGCCGCCGCCAGCAAAGCCAGCAGCAGGAACCGGCGGCCGGTCAACCCGGCCCTCCGGTCAACTCGTCCCCAACTGCGGGTTCGCGCCTGCGCCCGCCGCCGGGCCCATCCGGTTAAGCTGGGCAGCCAGGTATCCGGCGCCGAACCCGTTGTCGATGTTGACCACCGCCACCCCCGGAGCGCAACTGTTCAACATTCCCAGCAGCGCGGCCAGACCGTCGAAGCTGGCCCCGTAGCCGACGCTGGTCGGAGCCGCTATGACCGGGGCCGAGACCAGCCCGGCCACCACGCTGGTTATCGCCGCCTCCATGCCGGCCACCACGACTATGACCCGCGCCGCCTGCAAGGTGGGCCGGACGTCCAGCAGCCGGTGCAGTCCCGCAACCCCAACGTCGTTGACCCGGACCGGGCGGCAGCCCATCAACTCCGCAGTCAGCGCCGCCTCCTCCGCCACCGGCAGGTCCGCCGTACCGGCGGTCAGCACCACCACGCCATCGGTTTGGGTCATGGGTGCGTCTCCCGGCACAACCACTGCCCCGGCCAGTTCGTTGAACGCCGCGCCTGCCACGGTTTCCGCCACCACCTCAAACGCTTCCCGCCCGGTCTTGGTGACCAGCACAGGATGGCCGCGCCCGGCCAGGGATGCGACGATTCGCGATATCTGATGAGGCGTCTTCCCCCGGCCCAGCACCACCTCCGGGAACCCGGTGCGGAGGGGACGGTGATGGTCGATTTTGGCGAACTCCAAGTCTTCATAGGGATAGTCGCGGAGGAAGTTCAGCACCTCTTCCACGGTCTTCCTGCCGGCCTGAAGCTCGGCCAGGTATTGGCGAAGGTCGGGGGAATTCATCGTTCGGGGAACCCCTAACGTGCGGCTAACGTGCGCCAGCGCCGTTCCAGCGCGCAGATGCGGCGGTGCCGAAATGGTAGCGAGCGGCGGCAAACAGTGTCAAGGCGGAAACGCAGGGGTACAGGGTCTTTTAATTGTCCACGAAAACCATTGGGTAACGGGGGACGTTGGGGTATGAATCCCCCAAACATCCTGAATTTAGGGGGATTTGATGTGCTTGCCAGGACTTGCCGGATGATTCGCCGTGAACGGACAATCCAGCGCTACGACAATTAAAAGACCCTGCGCAGGGGTACAGGGCTGGCCGGAATGTTCCCTACGCCGCCGTTCGGTCAGTGGCGCAGGGAGAATCCTACGGCTGACGTATCGCCTATCTGCAATTCGTTGTTCCCGGTCACTTGTTTCAGCCGCCGCAGTTGGCTGTTGGATGTGATGGTGAAAGGCCGGGGAGCCTCGTCGATCAAAGATTCCAGCACTGGCAACGCTGTTTCGGCCCCTTCTATCGCTTCTTTAACCTCATCGGTATTCCGATGGTTTTCGTAAAAGTTCTCATGCCCATTACGGTAGGCAAACCATAGGGCATCAGTAAATTGTGCAGAGTTATACTCTGGATATTCGGCCCTGACGTGATGAGCAATGCTTTCAAGCTGCCGGTGGGATGTATGTCTCCACCCTCTTTGCTCCCCGATGATTTTCAGGTATTGAGCGACCGCTCCCCAGGCTTTTTCGCCTGCTTGCAGACGGTTGCCCTTTTCCAGTTCTTCCCGTGCGTGTTGGATGAACCGCCGGCTTATTTGCTGACGGTCTGCGGAGCTTTGCAACCCTGGTTCCGGCAATGGCGGCACTGTTGTCATCTCACCTGTTCCATCCAATTATGGCTCAGCATATTATACAACCCCCGGAACCGTACCGAACGGAACCGGAGGGTTCGCCCTCACCCACGGCCCCTCTCCCACGGGGAGAGGGGCGAATCGCAAGACCCTGGCATCACCTCAACTTTGACAGAGATTGCGCAACCATGTAGCATAATTTCGATTTCCAACCCCGGCAAACAACGGCGATTTCCGTCGCCACAGCCGGATGGACTCTTAGGGGGATGGCGTGTCAGACGAAGAAAACAAGCCCCAGGACCGGCATAGGGGAGGTTCCCATTTGAGCGGTCCTGCGGTCAACCCTGAATTCAGCCGTGCGCTGGAAGAGTTGGTGAACGCCGCCAGGCAGGGACAACGCACCGACTCCGAGTTGTACAACCCTTCCGCAGATTGGCTGGTGGGCCGGATGCCGGTCTTGCAGGATATGCCGGAGGACCGGCAGCAGGAAATTTACCAGGAAGTCCAGAGCCTGCGGCAGGAAGCCGAAGAGGCCAACGCCGCCGGCCGCGCCGCCACCAAGGTCTGGCCCGAAGCCGTCGTGCGGCTGGACAACAACGGGCTGGACTTCTTCAGCCAGTTGGGGGTCGTCCGCCGGCCCGACCTGACCAAGTATTTCATTGACGGGTTCGAGCGCAATCGGGACGCCGAAGCCTTTTCCGAAGCCGACCAGGCCCTGTTCAGCGGCGTTTTCGAGGCCATCGTCCGCCGGATGCATGATTCCTTCGCTTCCGGCGACGGAATCATCCAGACCGACCGGCAGATTGGCGACACTCCCGACCGGTCGTTCCACGCCAGGCAGTTGCTGTTCGGCATCCGGTATCTGCAAGCCCCGTTTATGTGGCGTCAGTTGACCTTCGACCTTCCCGAGTCAAAATTCCAGGAGTCCCCGGACATCCTGGAAGTCTCCATACCCGATTGGCTTAACGAGTTGGACCTGGCGCCGGAGCTTAAAGAGCGGCTGATTGAGGCCGGGCTGACCCAGTTGATATTCAAGGCGCCAACCAAGGGCCTCTCGCTTCACCTCGGTTTCGATTACGTCGGCGAACACAAGATGGGGCCGCTGTCCATTGCCATGTTCCAGGTCAAGCAAAACAACGGATTGGCAGTGCAGGCCGCGCTCAGCATGGCCCGCGCCCAGACCCTGGACGGCCGCTATCAGAACACCGGCATCGTTACCATCGGCCCTTCTCTCCACGGCAAGAGCACTCTGACCATTATGATTGAGTTGGCCGGGAGCGATCTGGCCAAACTGCTGAAACTCCCTCAAGACCCCGAGGAAGGGGTCTACCCCATGAACGACGACATCGTCCTGATTCAGCCGTTGGACCAACCCATTGAGACCATCCGGGGCGAGCACCGGCTGCGCATCACCCACGGCATCGACGGCACCGAGAACAACTTCTACGCCATGCCCTTCGGCCTGACCCGCGACGACGACCCCATAACCTTTGACGTGGTGCGGGGAACGCCGGAGGAACCCAATCCACAGGAAACGCTGGAGAATGTCCCGGTCAAAATCGAGGACTTCACCCCCAACTACCTGGAAAACCCGGTGCGGAATATGCGGATGATTCTGTCCCGCTCCCGCCTGCTGGCCCGCAAGGGCACCCAGGAACTGGTGGCAAACATCACCGAAGGCGCCGTGCGGGACTCGGTCCACGTCCCAATGCGCTACACCGACCGGGTCTTCTGGCAGGCGGTAATGCGGCAGAACACCGTCATTCCTCCGCTGCGCCGCCTGAACCTGGAACAGTACATCCGGGTCCTGATGTACGGCGAGGCCGTGCAGATGGGCGCCGCCGTCGGCGCCATCGGCCGCCCCTACGTCGAGTATTTCTCCGACCCGTTCATCATCGGGCTGGAGGACGACAACGCCAACCTGATGCACTACATTTTGCAGCAAATGGAACGCGGCGGGCTGCCCCACTATTACTATGTCTTCAACACCGGCGGTGTCGGCGCCGACACCAACGACCAGGCCAGCGGCCTCAAGTACAAGAAGATTCCCCGGGAACTGACCCTGATGCTGCAAGAGGCGCTGCTGCGGGAAGCCGTCAAGTTCCAGTACGACGTGGCCCTGGGCTCCGACATCGCCGTCGCCATTGTGGACGCCGGCGGCAGCGAGGTTATGGACCTGCGCCAGGAGTGGCTGCCCATCAACATTTACGGGGAAGCCGAGTACCAATCGCGGGTCCAGGAATTGAGCCAGCGCCGCTACTACGGGAAGGACGCCGGCGACAAGGCCGGCATTCTGCGCTATACCAAGGTCACCGACGCCCTGCTGGACCTGGACGACATTCCAGCTCCAACCAGCGAGCGGGAGCTGGCTTGGCTGTTGTCCTTCTACTGGAACGTAGATCAGGCCTACAACACGCTGGACGACCTGGCTGGACACCTGGGACAGGGCTACCCGCCACGGGCGCACCTGCTCCGGGAGTTAAACCGCAAGTTCGCCGTCAGCGCCGGCCGGGGCCTGCAACTGCCCTCCAGCAGCGACGCCACCCTCAACCTCCTGGGCATCACCACCGCCGCATAGGCCCGGGACATTAAGGACGGAACATGACCAACTCAACCGCCGCCGGGTTCACCGGCGTCCATTGGATGCTGGCCACCCCCTTTGACGACGACGAACGCCCCGACCTGGAATCGGCTGCTCGGCTCGTGGGCAAAGCGCAGGAAACGGGCTGCAACGGGGTTGTAACCCTGGGCGTGACCGGGGAGGTCGCCCGGCTGACCGACAAGGAACGCTCCCTAGTGGCCGGTGCGGTAATCGCCGCCGCCAACGGTATGCCGGTCACCGTAGGCACGACGGCCAACAGCGCCAGCGCGGCCATTGACTACAGCCTGGAAGCCCAGGAACTGGGAGCGGCGGCGGTGATGGTATCCGCCCCGACTATGGGCAAGCCCAACCCGGAGGCGCTGCTAAACCACTACCGCCGCATCGCCGACGCGGTGGACATCCCCATCGTGGTGCAGGACTACCCCCAAACCTCGGGGGTACACATGTCCCCGGCCTTCATCGCGCAGGTGGCCGAGTCCATCCCGGCGTGCCAATACCTGAAGCTGGAGGACCCGCCGACTCCCACCAAGATTACCGCTATCCGCAACCTGATTGGCGACAAGATGGCCATATTCGGCGGCCTGGGCGGCGTGTTCCTGCTGGACGAACTGACCCGAGGTTCGGCGGGAGCCATGACCGGGTTCGCCTACCCGGAGGTTCTGCTGGACATCTACCGCAGCATGGCCGAGGGCAACCGGGAGCGGGCCGAGGATGTGTTCTACCGGACTCTGCCGCTTCTCCTGTTCGAGTTTCAGGAAGGCATCGGCGTTGCCATACGCAAGCAGGCCCTGTTCCACCGGGGATTGATAAAGTCACCCAAAGTCCGGCAGCCCGGCCCCGGCATCACCGAGGAAACCAAGCAAGAACTGCTGGACCTCATCCACAAAGTGGGGCTGGAATAAGGCTGGACGGGGAAGGCGGCTACGGCCCGGCCGCTGCCTGCTCCGCCACCCGGAAGGCCGGCAGCACTTCCTCGATGCACCGGGCCAATTGCTCGTCCAGGCGGGGGCCGACAAACCGCAACACGGGCGTCTTGCACCCCGCCGCCACGTAAGCCTGAATCTTCTCGATCACCGCTTCGGGCGGCCCCACCGCCAGCCACAGCTTCGAGCGTTCATCGGTTATGGCCCCTGCCCCGTAATACTCCGTCAGAAACTCCACCGACTCGGCGAAGGCCCGGTCCGCATCGTCGTTGATGTTCACGTACAGGTGCAGGCACGAGTCCAACTCCTCCGGGTCCCGGCCCAATTCGGCGGCGTAATGCTGGATACGGCTGAAGCGGTCCCGGAAAGTTTCGACCGGCGTGGCATCGGTCTGCCAGCCGTCGGAATGACGCGCCACCCGCCGCAGGATGCGCTCCACCGTGGCCTCGTCGGCCTGCCCCAGCTTGGGGTTGGCGGCGATAAGTATTGGCGCCGGCTGCTGCACCGGCTTGGGCAGCAGTTCCACACCGTCAAACTGGTAGAACCGCCCGGAATGGGATACCCGGTCTTCGGACCACAGCTTCCGCAGGATTTGGATGCCCTCGACCACCCGGCCGACGCGCTCCCGGGACTGTACCCCCATCGCCTGCAACTCGGTGGCGAACTGGGGGCCGAATGTCTCCGAACCGCCGTTGCAGACCGCCAGCACGGTCCTGCCCTGGGACAGAACATCCAGGCTGGCCCATTGGATGGCGAACAAGACCGGGTGGCGCAGGGGAAAGCTGGCCAGGCAGATGGTCCCCAGCCGGACCCGCTCCGTGTGGGCGGCAATGGCCGACAAAGTGACCACCGACTCGATCCGCGGTTTGGACAGCAGGTTGTCGCCCACCCAAACGCTGTCGAACAACCCGGACGCCTCGGCAGTCCGGGAAGCCTGAATCAAGTCGTCCATGGTCGCCCGGTTGAGCAACACCGAGCGGTTGGACAGGCTGATGCCAAATTTCGGTACCATGTTCCACCCCTTAAATCAGTTTGGGTCAGCCCGGCCAGCGCCAATATCCAACCCGTTCGTCCTGAAGTCCTCGAAAGGGTGGAGCCGCCCTAACCTGTCCGTCAGTTGGAGGACTCAAACGCCAAGGTGGCGTAGCGCATGAAAATTCCGCCCCTGGGGTTGGCCAGCGGCCCGTTCAACGCCAGGCAGGCAATCACGAAGCTTTCACCCGGCTGGGCGCTGCCGCTGATTTCCACCCGGTGTTGGGCATTCAGGCCGGCGATGGAACCCGTGGTGCGGTCAATCTCGCCGTTTACCCAGATTTCGCCGTAGTTGTCGAAGTTGGTCTCGAAAAACACCCGGGACCCGGTGACGTCGTTCCCGTCAATTGACGGCGGAATCACCACCGTGATCCGGTACCAGGCGAAGGTGAACCCCTCGGACAGGCTTTCCCGGACGTTGGTCCAAACGTCCCATGACGAATCATCGTAGTCGGCCAAGCGGGCCGGCGTTGAAAGCAGCCGCGCGGTCAACCCTTCGTTATCCTCTCCGGGAACCAACCCCGGCGCAACCTTCCATTGGGCGTTGGCCGCTTGCCGGCCGGAGTCACTGTTCAGGTCCAGCGCAAATCTGGGCATCTGTCAACCTCCTGTTTTCCACGTAACTGTTCAGACTGGGGGATTCGAGCCACGGGGGGCAGTGTTAAGCGCTAAAAAATAAGAAGTGGGGCATTTTGTGTAATTTACGCTTGGCGACGGGGCTCTGACGGCGGGTTTTGGCGTCTTTTTGTGTCATTGTGTGTCACCTTTGTGCCACTTTTGTGCCGGTTTTTACGCACTTTGGGACGCTTGTCTTTCCGCCGCAATCGCAATTAAATCCGGGGCCAGCCGGCCCCGGCAGTTCTGGCGCGGGGGCCGGCTCAGGATGATTGATGATTATGGTAGGGCAGCGTTATCGAGATTGGCAAGAGGCAAGTGTCAGCAGGTACAATCAGGAAACCCTTAGTCTGAACAGTTACTTTTCCACCGCTTATCTGGAAGCCATCGCAAAAGTTCGACACCGGAGGCAGCAACCTTTCAATCCGTGCGTCCCCTCACCCTAACCCTTTCCCTCTGGGAGAGGGTTAGGGTGAGGGCGTATCCCAACTCGGCCACTGCCGGTGGCTCACCGGCCAAGATTCCACATACCGGCGGCAGCGTCGCCAAACACCAGGTCCGCCTCGCTTTGACTCCGCGCCTGCACCCGCTCCCGGGCAAACCGCAGGGCATTGGCGTATCCCTCCCGGTTGGCCACCGGGGGGAAGTCGCTGCCCCACATCAAACGCTCAGCGCCGAAGGCGGCCACGGCCATCTCGATGAGCGGAGGCACTTCGGCAAAGGGATAGGGTTGCTGAAACGGCATGGGACGGGCGCAAAACTCCCCCAACCCGCAGATTTTCATAAAGACGTTGGGGTGTTTGGCCAAGTCCAGCACTGCCCGGTACGGCTCGTAAGGGATTTCCCGGTCGGGCCGGCCGGGACCCCAGAAGGCGCCGACGCCGCCCAAGTGTTCGATGACCACCTTCAGATTCGGCAGCTCCATGATGATGCTCTCGAATTCCGGCGCGGCATATCCTTCCACCGGCCCCATCACGCTGGCAATCATTCCCAGATCGGCAGCCGCCCGCCATACCGCCAGGGGGTCGTCCCCCGGCGAACGCATCCCGGCGGTGAACCTTACCCCCTCAACGCCCTGCGCGTTCAGGTCGGCCAGTTGCTGCGGCGCCGCCGGGTCTTCGACGTTGACCAGGGCAATTACGGAGAACCGGCCGGGGAACCGGCGCATACACTCAACCAGGTAGGAATTGTCGTAAACGCCGAAGAATTGGGTCAGCACCGCTTGGTCAACGCCGTTGCGGGCCATTTCGTCCAGCAGAACTTCCACCGGCTCGAACCAGTAGGGCGATGCGTGGCAATGGGTGTCAACTACCGCCATGTCCCGGCCTCCTTACATTCCCGCCCGGCACCGAGGCGACCCGCCCCAATGAACCGGGGGTTATCTTGCTCGTTGGCCTTAAAGTACCTGCGGCCGTGGGGTATGTCAATCAATCCCCCAATCCCCGTGCGATGCCCGTGCAATGCCCGCCGCATGGCCCGCCACGCGCCCGGTCAGTCGGTCAATCCCGGGCCGGCGGCCTCCCGGCGCTCTCGCCTCAGCCGGGAAAACATGGCGCCAAGTGAAGCCATGCTCCCGGTGTACAGGGTGAAAATCGACACGCCGATCCACATCACAGCCAGGATTTTGGCAGGCGGGTCGAACCAGACCGTGTAAACCGCGGCGGGGATGCCCAACAGGGCCAGAAACACCAGGGCCAGCAGCGCCCCGTACTGCAATGAAAGGGCCGAGTGGGAGTGGGCACCTGCGCGGGCACGGTTAACTCCGAAGTACCCGGCGATAAACGGACTGGCGGGCACCAGGACAAAGTGCGCCACCGGTATCAGCGGGCAAGCTAACATGATTCCCACCCCAACGAACAGTCCCCGAACCATCGTGCCTCCCTTGGCGGAATTGGCAGCTCACTTACCAACCCGGCTGCTGCCTTGCCGGGCATGGTTCCCGCCCATTGTTGCCGCATGAATTATAATCGCTTCCACCGGCATTGGCACCGGCCAACGCCGGATTTCGGCAGACAAGGGAGAGCGATTTTGTCTTCAGGAACCCCACCCCAACAGCCTTGGGCCAACATCCATACCTTGACCTTTGACATATTCGGCACCGTCCTGGACCTATCGGGCAGCCTGGCCGCGCCCGCCGAGTCATTCCTGCGCGGCTGCGGCTCCAGCGTCGACGGAGCCGCCTTCTGGCAGGATTGGCGCAACCGGCAGCGCATTGAGCAGTACCAGGACAACCTGCTGCTGCTGGGACACAGCGGCTATCTGGAGACCTGCCGCCGCGCCTTCGTCTATTGCCTCAAGCTGCACGGCGTGGACTTCCGCCACGACGACGTTGACGAGTTTATGCGGGTATACCGGGACCTTCGGCCCTACCCCGATGCGGTGGACGGCCTGCGCCGGTTGGGGGAACGCTACTCGCTGGTGGCCCTGTCCAATGGCGAGCAATGGTTCCTGGAGCACCTGTCCGAAAACAACATCAAGGTGCCGTTCAACGAAATCATTTCCGTCGATTCCGTCGGGGCGTTCAAGCCTTACCCTGCGGTCTACCGGAAAGCGGCGCAGGTCTTGGGAGCGGCGCCCGGCGAGATCATGATGGTCGCCGCCCATTCCTTCGACATCCTTGGGGCCCGCGCCTGCGGTTTCCGGGGAGCCTACGTCAACCGCTACGGTCTGCCCACCGAAGAGTACGACTATCAACCCGACCTGGAGGTAAAGGACTTCCTGGAACTGTCCGATGCGCTGCTGGGGTAACCCGGCAATCACGGCCATTCGTCCGAGTCTTCATTCTCCCCTCTCCCCAGGGGCTGACAGGGGTATGTATAGGGTTTCATGTAGGGGCATGGCGGGTGACCTCCAGGTCGGACTTGGGTTCAGGCCAGGGTTCGGGCAGCAGCCATACCCGGCTCCAGAACCGGCCCCGGTGCAGCAACCACCTCAGCCAGGCAATGCCGTAACGGATTACGCTGACGGTCCGTCCCGGCTTCTCCCGGCTACTGCGGTGAGTGGGCGCCAGCGCCCTGGGCGGCGCTCGCAAGCTGCCGGGGGCCAGCCTCCGGTCATAGGCGTCTTCCACCCTGGTCCCGTAGGCCAGGGTCAGCAGCGTCGCCACCGACAACACGAACCAATGCCGCGAAATCCGCGCCGGGTCAGTCCTGCGGGTCTTTTGCCATTGCCAACCCAAGCTCTTGACCGCCTTAAACCCCAACTCGATCCAGAAGCGGAGCGCGTACCAACTCACCCCAACTTCGTCCGGCGGAAGGTCGGTCAGGATGATCCACGGCTCCTCCTGTTCAACGTACCAGACCGCCAGCAGGGTGCAACGGCGTTTTACTGTTGCCTTGCTGAACGCCGTCCCGCTCCCGATCCACGCGGTATCCGGACGGGGAACGAAGGCGCGCGCGGGCAGCCGCCGACCGCCCTCAGCGCAGAAAGTGACGTTTTTCGGATACCTCATGTAGGGATGCCAGCCCTGAGCGAGTATCTGTTTCCACAATTTCGGACTGGCCAGGCCCCGGTCGCACAGCACAATCACGGTCATGTCTTCTGGGACCGCCGGGGCCAGCGCCTGCAACAGTTCCACTATCGGGTCCATCCAGGCCCCAGGTTTGTTGGCGTGCAGGATGCGCCAGGCCACGGGAATCGCGCAACCCCGGTAGACCACGCTGATGACGATGGCGGTGGTGTCGTCCCCTTTCAACGTCGGGTCAACCGCCAAGGCCAGCCGGTCAGAACACCACCACGCAAGGACCCACCTGAGCAACGGCGCGAAGCAGAGACTCACATCCAGTTCGGTCTGGCAGGGACGCGCCCGGTCGCCGCCGTCGTAGAGCCATTCCCGAAGGCGCTGCCGCAGATTGTCCCAGTTTCCCTTGGTGGAGAGAGCGGCGGCGACGGCATTCTGGCAGGCGCTCCCGGCCAGGATAGTCCCGCACACCCACAAGACCAGCCCGGCCAATTGTGACCGGCTGAGGTGAGGCAAATGCGTTTCAATGACCTGCTGCATCTGGCAGCATTCCTTGGGAAGGCGCATGGGAAACCTCCGGCATCCGGTTTCGTCATTGCAACCAAGATGCCGGATTCCCGTGCGCTTTCCAAGCCCTCAGACCAATTTCAGTCCATACATACCCCTGTCAGCTCCCCAGGGGAGAGGGGCCGGGGGTGAGGGCGTCCCAGTGACGCAGGGGCCGAGGGCGTGGTACTACAAGGAGAGGGGCCGGGGGTGAGGGCATCCCCCCACGCATCAGCAGGGGTTTCTCTTGGCCGGAACACGCTCACCCTAATCCCAACCCTCTCTTGGGGAGAATGAAAACCCCGGCCGGCAATTATCCCATCATGGCAAGGCAAGCGCGGCGGTGCTATAATCGGCGTCAAGGGTTAACGCTTTGGAGGTGGGGACGATGCGAATCCCCATGAAGGTGGACTATGGGGTACGGGCCTTGGTGGAGTTGGCAATGCACTTCGGCGAGGGCCAGGTTCAAACATCGGAAATTGCCTACAAGCAGGGAATCCCGGAGCCTTACCTGGAACAGTTGATGACCACTCTCAACAAGTTTGGGCTGGTGCGCAGCCGCCGCGGCCCCCAGGGCGGCCACACCTTGGGCATGGAACCGTCGGAAATCACCCTGAGCATGGTTATGCACACCCTGGAAGGAAACTCCTCACCGCTGGACTGCTTCACCTCGCCCACCGACTGTATGTTCGCCGAGTCCTGCGCCCAGCAAGAAGTGTGGAAGTCGGTGGAAGACTCGATTCACAGCGTCCTCAGCAACACCACCCTGGCCCACATCGCCCAGCGCCAAAGCTATCTCAGCGGCCAGGGTATGTACCAAATTTAGCGAATCGGGGCGCTGCCAATGTACTTCCGGCCCGGTTCCGGACGGCTGGAATGTCCCGGCGCCGGCCCGGATAGAAACGCAGAACTCTGGCAATGAGTGGTTGTATAATATAACCTGTAAGAGGAGCGGAGCCTGCGCCCGTAGATTCCGACTCCCCAACCGGGGAAGCGCAGGTTTTTGTACGCCCGGTTTCTTCGTATGCAATAACTAAATCTGGGCGCGTCAACCCGAATGAATCATCCCTGCCGGACACCGGCGCCCCGAAGGAGGTCGATACCTAATGACACAGCAGCCCATAGTTTTGACTCCCGACCAGGTCAAGCGGTACAGCCGCCACATCATCATGGGCGACGTGGGCAGCGTCGGACAACGCAAGCTCATGCAGTCCAAAGCCCTCATCATCGGCGCCGGGGGCCTCGGCTCGCCGGCCGCGGTTTACCTTTCCCTGGCCGGCGTGGGAACGGTGGGATTGGTGGACTTCGACGTGGTTGAGCTTTCCAACCTGCAACGCCAGATTCTTCACCACACCCCGGACGTGGGACGCCCCAAGCTGGCATCCGCCAAAGACAACATCCACGCCTACAACCCCGATGTAAACGTGGTGATGCACGAGGTCCGGCTGGAGTCGGACAACGCAATGGACATCATCAGCCAGTACGACCTGGTGGTCAACGGCGCCGACAACTTCGCCACCCGCTACCTGGTCAACGATGCTTGCTACCTGTTGAACAAGCCGCTGGTTGACGGCAGCATCCTCATTTTCGACGGCCAGGCCACGGTGTTTCTCCCCGGCCAGGGGTGCTACCGCTGCCTTTTCCCTTCACCGCCCCCGCCGGGCATGGTGCCCAACTGCGCCGAAGCCGGCGTTTTGGGAGCCTTGACCGGGCTGGTCGGCAGCATTCAGGCCACGGAAGCGCTGAAGTATTTCCTGGGCATTGGCGAGTCCCTCTGCTCGCGGCTGATGCTGATTGATGCGCTTTCCATGAACTTCCGCGAAGTGCGGCTCAAGCGCAACCCCAACTGCCCCCTTTGCGGTGACAATCCCACGGTGACCGAGCTTATCGACTACGAAATCTTCTGCGGCGTGGCTGAACCCGAGGGCATCGGCGTCGCCAACGACTAGCCCCGGCGTTACCCTAAAGTACGACGGATTTTCAGGCAGACAAGTAACAGTATGGTTGCAAACCCGACCTACAAGGGCATTTTGGCCACCATCGGCAACACCCCGGTGGTGGAACTTCAGAACTTGAGCCCCAAGGAAGGGGTGCGGATTTACGCCAAGCTGGAAGGACAGAACCCCACCGGCAGCGTGAAAGACCGCATCGCCCTGAAGATGATTGAACGGGCCGAGCGGGACGGAGAAATTTCTTCCAACCGCACCATCCTTGAACCCACCAGCGGCAACACCGGCATCGCCCTGGCCATGATTGGCCGGGTCAAGGGTTACAAGGTGACGGTGGTGATGCCCGAGAACGTCAGCAGCGAACGCACCCAGTTGCTCGAAGCCTACGGTGCCAAAATCATCTACTCCGACGGCGCGCTGGGCACCAACGGCTCCATTGACATGGCCCACGAAGTCGTCGCCAAGCGGCCCCACGATTACCTGATGATGTACCAGTACGGCAACCAGGGCAACCCGGAAGCCCATTACGAAGGGACGGGCCGGGAGATTGCGGAAGCCCTCCCCGACGTGGATATGTTCGTGGCCGGCCTGGGAACCGGCGGCACCCTCATGGGTGTCGCCCGCCGCCTGAAGGAGCACAACCCCGAAATCAAAGTGGTCGCGGTCGCCCCGGAGCCGGACGACTTCATTTCCGGCCTGCGCCGCCTGGAAGACGGGTTCATCCCGCCGATTCTCGATCTTAACCTGCTGGACGCCCGCATCATGGTCGGCAGTTTCCACGCCTTCCGCACCACACGGGACCTGCTGGAGAAAGAAGGCATCTTCGCCGGGGTGTCCTCCGGCTCGGTGGTCTACGCCGCTATACGTCAGGCCGAGCGCATGGAACAGGGCAGCGTCGTCTGCCTGCTGGCCGACGGCGGTTGGAAGTATCTCAGCACCAGTCTCTGGACCAAAGACTACGAGCAGTTGGCAGCCGAGTCCAAGGGCAAAATCTGGTGGTGACCCGGGTTCCGGCATTCCCACCACCGGACCGTTTATGTCCGGCTCCCGCCGAACCTGCCGTGCAGGGTCTTTTAATTCTCGAAAGAACCCCCTCGCCCTCTGCTGACAGGGGTATGTATACTGAAATTGGTCTGAGAGCTTGGAAAGCGCACAGGAATCCGTCATCTTGGTTGTAATGACTAAACCGGATGCCGGAGGTATCCCATGCGCCTTCCAAGGGAATGCTGCCAGATGAAGCAGGTCATTGAAACGCATTTACCGCACCTCACTCAGCCACAGTTGACCGGCCTGGCCTGGTGGGTGTGCGGGACCATTCTGGCTGGGAGCGCCTGCCAGAATACCGTCGCGTCCGCCCTCTCCACCCGGGGCAACTGGAACAACCTGCGGCAGTATCTCAGAGAGTGGTTGTACGACGGCGGCGACCGGGCCCGTCCCTGCAAGACCGAACTGGACGTAAGTCTCTGCTTCGCGCCGCTGCTCCGGTGGGTCCTGGCGTGGTGGCGTTCCGATAGGCTGGCGCTGGCGGTTGACCCCACGTTGAAAGGGGACGACACCACCGCCATCGTCATCAGCGTGGTCTACCGGGGTTGCGCGATTCCCGTGGCCTGGCGAATCCTGCGGGCCAACCAGCGCGGGGCCTGGATGGACCCAATAGTGGAACTGCTGCAGGCCCTGGCCCCGGCGGTCCCCAGGGAAATGACCGTGATTGTGATGTGCGACCGGGGCCTGGCCAGTCCGAAATTGTGGAAACAGATACTCGCTCAGGGCTGGCATCCCTACATGAGGTATCCGAGAAACGTCACTTTCTGCGCCGATGGCGGACGGCGGCTGCCCGCGCGCGCCTTCGTTTCCAGTCCGGATACCGCCTGGACCGGCAGCGGGACCGCCTTCGGCGGAGCCGCCGCAAAACGCCGTTGCACCCTGCTGGCGGTCTGGTACGTTGAACAGGAGGAGCCGTGGATCATCCTGACCGACCTTCCGCCGGACCAAGTTGGGGTGAGTTGGTACGCCCTCCGCTTCTGGATCGAGTTGGGGTTCAAGGCGGTCAAGAGCCTGGGTTGGCAATGGCACAAGACCCGCAGGACTGACCCGGCGCGGATTTCGCGCCATTGGTTCGTGTTGTCGGTGGCGACGCTCCTGACCCTGGCCTATGGGACCAGGGTGGAAGACGCCTATGACCGGAAGATGCCCCCCGGCAGCTTGCGAGCGCCGCCCCGGGCGCTGGCGCCCACGCACCGCAGCGGCAGGGAGAAGCCGGGACGGACCGTCAGCGTAATCCGGCACGGCATCGACTGGCTGAGACGCTTGCTGCACCGGGGCCGGTTATGGCGCCGGGTATGGCTGCTGCCCGAACCCTGGCCGGAACCCAAGCCCAACCTGGAGGTCACCCGCCATGCCCCTACATGAAACCCTATACATACCCCTGTCAGCTCGCCCTCTGGGAGAGGGTGAGGGGGTTCCGTCCAAGAGCAACCGCTGCCGGTGCGCGGGGTTCGCCCTCACCCCCGGCCCCTCTCCCGCGGGGAGAGGGGAGAATTGCAAGACCCTATGCCGTGGAGAAAATTGCGAAACTCTTTAGTGGCCGAAGAGACAGAAGAAAAATAGCGTGAATAGGATTCATCGGCCACTGAGGGTAAGTGGAATTCGTCTGACATTTTGACGGTATTCGTCCTCCATCAACGGTAGCAAGCCCAGCCGAGGAGTTTCGCAATTTTCTCGCCGTGGTTGTAACTTGAAACCGGCAATGCCCAATGGTATACTGCTGTTGAATAATCTGGCCGGAAAGCGGGGTAAACCCGCTTTCTTGCTTGAGGGGCCGGGCCAGGTCCTGAGGGGCCCACAGTCACGGGGGAATGCGCAATGAAAAGTGATTTCTTAATAGCGTTAACCCAGCTAGCCGCCGAAAGGCACTTGCCCAAAGAACAGGTGCTTCAGGCCATTGAAGTTGCCCTGGCTTCGGCTTTCAAGAAGGACAACCCGGCGTCGGGTCAGAACATCACGGTCAAGCTCAACCCCAACACCGGCGACGTCAATGTGTTCGCCTTGAGGACCGTGGTGGAAGACGTTGAAGACCCCGACCGGGAAATCGGCCTGAGCGACGCCCAAATCATCATGGAAACGGCGGTCGTAGGCGATGAGATTGCCTCGCCCGAGCCTCTGCCCCACAACGCCAGCCGCATCGCCGCCCAGACCGCCAAGCAGGTGGTCCTTCAGCGGTTGCGGGAGGCGGAGCGCGAGCGGCTGTTCCAGGAGTTCGTTCAGCACAAGGACGACGTCGTGTCCGGCGTGGTGGAGCAAATCGACCCCGGCCGCGTCGTCTCCCTGGATCTCGGCCGCGCCCAGGCCATCATCCCGCCCGATGAGCAGGTGCCCACAGAGCGATACCGGAAGGGTCAGCGGGTCAAGGTTTACGTCCTTGATGTCCGCAGCAGCAGCAAGGGGCCGGAGATTCTGGTTTCCCGCAGCAACAAGAACCTGCTGAAGCGTCTGTTTGAAATTGAGGTTCCCGAGGTCTACAACGGCGTCGTGGAAATCAAGGCCATCGCTCGGGATGCCGGCCTCCGCAGCAAGGTTGCGGTCAGCTCGACCCAGGAGGGCATTGACCCAGTGGGATCGTGCATCGGAATCCGCGGCAATCGCATCCAGAGCATCGTTAACGAGCTCCAGGGCGAGAAAATCGATGTCGTAGCCTGGGACAAGGACCCGCGGGTCTTCATCGGCAAGGCCCTGAGTCCATCCGAGGTCGTCCACGTTGACCTGGCTCCGGAGGAACAGACCGCAACGGTGGTCGTACCCGACCGCCAGTTGTCCCTGGCCATCGGCAAAGAAGGTCAAAACGCCCGTTTGGCCGCGCGCCTCGCCGGCTGGCGTTTGGACATCAAGGGCCTGACCGAGTGGGAATCAATCAAGGAAGTCCGGCAGAAGGAACAGGCGCAGCGCAACCGTCTGGCCGCCCAGCAAGAGTCCGAGCGGCGTACCGCCGAAGCCAAAGCGGCGGTGGCCGCGGCCGAGGCCATTGTCGAAGGTGAAGCCGCCAGCCCTGCCGCGGATGTTCCCGCCGTTGAGCCGGTCGCCCAAGTGGCTGCTGTGCCCGAGGCAGCCCCGGAGGCGGTGGCCGACGCAGTGGAAGCCGTTCCCGCCGAAGTCGTCGACGAGGACGCCCTGCTGGAAGCGCTTATCAAGGAAGAAGAAGCCACCGCTGAGGCCGAATCCGAGGAACCTGCTCTTGGGTTGAGCGTCGACGAGTTGGATTCGTTCACCTTGGAAGGCATCGTGGACGACGAAGGGCCGGTTGAAGAGGAAGAAGGCGACCCGCTTCCGGACGCCTTGGTCCTGACCCCCGACGCGGGCAAGATCCGGTTTTCCGAAGACATAGTTGGGGAACACCGGGGCGGCGGCCGCGGCGCCCGGAGATCCCGGCGTGGTGGGGCCGCCGCCCGGGGCGGGAATCGTCCGGGTCCCCGCCGGTAGGCATCGCCCAACCGTGGGGAGGGGGAGGACAAATTGCCCAGACCCAGGCACCAGCCGGAACGCCGTTGTATCGGTTGCGGGCGCAAGCTGCCGAAAACCGAGCTTGTCCGCATTGTGCGCTCCCCCGAGGGCAATATAACTCTCGACGAATCAGGCAAACTGCCCGGGCGCGGCGTTTACCTTTGCCACGGCAACTCCTGCTGGCGGCAGGGATTGGAGCGGGGCGGACTGGAGCGGGGTCTCCGTTCCCCCGTATCGGCCCACGACAAGAACGCCCTGTACGACTTTTTCGGTGGCCAATTACCCTCCGCCCCATCGTTCTCAAATTCAAACCCATCGGAGACGACTAAATGACCTCTGACGGACAACGAACCGCGGTAGAAACGCGGAGCCCTCAGGCCCGGCCAGGGCGGGAAGCACGGCGCGGTCCTTCTCGGGTCCTCGTCTTGCCCCAGACCCTCACGGTGAAACACCTGTCGGAGTTGGTGGACCAGACCCCGATTGACGTTATCAAGCAGTTGATGCGCAACGGCATTATGGTTTCCATGAACCAGGTCATTGACCACGAAGTGGCCGCCCTGGTCACATCCGCTTTCGGAATCCGCACCCGCGTCGCCGACCCAGCCGAGTCCGGCAAGCACCTCTTTGGGGGCGGCGGCGAAGACGACGGCAATATGTCGCCCCGTCCTCCGGTGGTAACCATCCTGGGTCACGTCGACCACGGCAAGACCAGCCTTCTTGACGCCATCCGCAATGCCAATGTCGCCGAGGGCGAAGTTGGCGGTATTACTCAACACATCGGCGCTTATCAAATCGAACGCGAAGGGCAGAAGGTAACCTTCCTTGACACGCCGGGCCACGAAGCATTTACTGCCATCCGGTCCCGGGGAGCGCGGGTCACCGACATCGCCGTGCTGGTGGTGGCCGCGGATGACGGACTGATGCCCCAGACCATTGAAGCAATCAACCACGCCAAGGCCGCCGAAGTCCCGATGATTGTAGCCATCAACAAGATGGACCTCCCCGGAGCCGACCCCGAGCGAGTCAAGCGCCAGCTCAGCGAGCAAAACCTGCTCGTCGAGTCCTGGGGCGGGGACATCATCTCCGTGGACGTTTCCGCCCGCACCGGCGACGGTCTCGACGATCTGTTGGAAAACATTCAGGCTTTGTCCGAAATTTCCGAGCTTAAAGCCAACCCGGACCGGCCCGCCCACGGGGTCATTATCGAGACCAAGTTGGACCGGCGGCGAGGGCCAACCACCACCCTTCTCGTCCAGACCGGCACCCTGCGCATCGGGGGCCATGTCGTCGCCGGCAGTGTCTGGGGCCGGGTCCGGGCGATTAACAACGACCGTGGAGAATCGGTCCGGGAAATCGGCCCAGCCCAGCCCGGCGAAGTTCTGGGTTTCAGCATCCTCCCCGAGGCCGGCGATCTGTTCGCAGTGGCCGCCAATGAAAAGGAAGCCCGCAGAATTTCCACAGAACGGGAACGCGCCAAGTCCGCCCAGCAGTCCCAGGCCAGGGCACTTACGCTGGAGGAAGTGGTCAAGCAAATCGACGCCGGGGATGTCAAAGAGCTAAACCTTGTGTTGAAAGCCGATGTTCAGGGCAGCGTCGAGGCGGTGCGTCATTCCCTGGAGCAGCTCACCGATGCCGACGCCAGGGTCCGCATCCTACATACCGCCGTGGGAGCCGTCACCGAATCCGATGTCCTGTTGGCCGGCGCTTCCGCGGCCATCATCATCGGCTTCAATGTCGGAGACGAGCCCGGCGTAGACCGGGCGGCGGAACGGGCCGGAGTGGAACTCCGCCACTACAACATCATTTACCGCCTCATCGAGGACATCGAGAAAGCCCTCCACGGCATGGTCGAGCCGACCTTCACCGACGTTACCTTGGGCCGAGCCGAGGTACGGGAGATATTCCCGTCCCGCCGGGGCGTTCAGATTGCCGGCTGCCGGGTCCTTGACGGCCGGGTCACCCGGGGAGCCTCCATACGGGTGATGCGCGGGACTCAAGCCATCGCCGAAGCCAGCATAACCAGCCTCCGCCACTTCCGGGATGAAGTCAACGACGTTAACACTGGCACCGAATGCGGTATCGTGCTGCAAGGATTTAACGAATACGAGACCGGGGACGTTCTCGAAGCCCACCGGCAGGAACGGGTCCAAAGTTAGCCCGCTCATGTCCCGCCGGTGGCCGTATTTTCACCCCGGGGGTGCCCAATGTCGCGACGCGTAGACCGCATCAATGGCTTGCTGCGTCAGGAGCTTAGCCAACTCCTGTCCCGCCACGCCAAGGACCCCCGCATCAACGGCGTGATAACCATCACCCAGGTCAAGACTTCCCCCGACCTGCGCAACGCCCGCGTGTACGTCAGCGTCATGGGCGATAACGACGCCAAGCGGCAGGCGTTGGCCGGTATCGAGTCCGCCGCCACCTTCCTGCGCCACGAACTCCGCGACCGCTTGTCGCTGCGGTACGTGCCGTTTATGAAATTCGAGTTGGACGATTCATTGGAAGACGCCGATGCCCTGATTCGATTGATGGACCAAATGCAAACGCAGCCGGACGCGCCCGCCGGTGCAGCCGGGGAAGATTCCGGCTCCCGCCCCGTTCGCGGCAGCCAACCGCCTCACTCCCCTTCGGCTTCGCATGAACACAACACGCCGTAAATCTGCTCCGGTGCACACCGGATTTATGAACTTCAACAAGCCGTTGGGTATTACGTCGATGGACGCCTTGCGCCGCATCAAGTCCATAACCGGCCAGCGCCAGAAAGTCGGCCATGCCGGCACTATGGACCCTTTGGCCCACGGGGTGCTGCCCATCTGCTTCGGACAAGCGACCCGGCTGATGGAAAACGTGCTCAGCGGCGCCAAGCGTTACCGCGTCGAGATGAAGCTTGGTGAGACCACCGCCACCTTTGATGCCGAAGCCGAACCTGTCACGTCCGGGGACCCTTCCGGCATCACCCTGGAGGACGTGAAAGCGGCCCTGCCCGCCTTCGTCGGTGTGGTTCAGCAGACCCCGCCCATGTACAGTGCGGTCAAGGTCAATGGGCAGCGGCTGTACAAGCTGGCCCGGGCCGGCGTGGAGGTTGAGCGGGAAGCCCGCACCGTGGAGATTTACGACATTTCCGTGGTCAGCCTGGATCTCCCCTATCTTACCCTGGAGGTTGAATGCGGGAAGGGCGTTTACATGCGCTCCCTGGCTTTTGACCTGGGCAATGCCCTGGGCTGCGGGGCCTTTGTAACCGGCTTGGTCCGTTCCTACAGCGGCGGTTTTTCCATCGAAGACGGGGTGACACTCGAAATGCTTGAGGAGTCGGTTGCGTCCGCACCGGACGGGTGGCTGCAACACCTCCAACCCATCGACTCCGTACTGGTTGGGTTGCGCAGCATCACGGTCTCCCCCCAAGCGGAAAAGTATCTGCGGGACGGCCAACCAATCGGGGTCGGGCGGTTCGCCCGTGATGCCAGGTATTTGGAACAGTTCCGGTTGTACAGCGAAGACGGATGCTTCCTGGCCCTGGCCAGTTGTGACCTGACCGGCAATACCTGGAAGCCACTCAAAGTCTTCCACTTGGATGCTCCCTCACCCTACGCCCCAACCGTCCCCCACGTTTAACGTGACCGGACGAGGCACCCGGCGGTACTCCCTCCGATGACCGAATCCGGGATGGGTCAACCCCAATCCGAGGATGCCGGGACTCGGTGCGCGCGTTGCGCCAAAGACCTGCGGGCCGGACGGGTATTTGCGTTCAAACCGCCCGCAACCGGACGGCCCCCGGATCTCAGGCCATCGGCGCAACTGGCCAAGTGCCTGCAATGCGCCCTGCTGCACCGGCCAATGCTCAAGCGGTCCCTCGTCGCTGCGTTGGTCGTAGGAACGGTCCTCACCGCCCTTAACCAGGGCGACGCCATACTCAGCGGCCAGTGGAACAACACCCTGTACTGGAAGATTCCCTTGACCTACTGTGTGCCCTTCATCGTAGCAACTTACGGGGCGCTCACCAACAGCCGGCAATAACAGGCGCTAATGGACGCCGTAATCAGTGCCGCCCATTCCACCCCGTTCATCCTGTTGACCTCGAAAGATTCCCCTAATACTTGCGTATGACGCTCACCACCCGCCCCTTAACTTCCACATCCGTCGCGTCGCAATAGATGGGGTCCATCGTGGAGTTAGCCGGTTGCAGCCGCACCTGGCTCCCCTCCAGATAAAACTTCTTCAACGTGGCCTCCTCCGCGCCCTTGAGCCACGCCACGACCATTTCGCCGTTGTCCGCCTGCTGGCAGGGCTGGATGACCACCACATCCCCATCGTCCACCAACGCGTCAATCATCGACGTCCCCTTCACCGACAGGGCAAACAGCCCCCGGTAGCGCCGGGCCAGGTCCGGGGACACTTCGATGGTGTCGAAATCGCTGTTGGAGGCAGCCCCCTCCGTGGAGAACACCGGCAGCGGCATACCGGCGGCAATCGGTCCCAGAATGGCAACCCGGGGCGAGTTGGACACCGGATTCCCCGACCCATCCAACAGCTCAATGCCCCGGGCCACGTCCGGGCGCCGGTGCATATAGCCGTCCCGTTCCAGCAGCCGCAGGTTGTAGTCCACCACCGAGGTTGAGCTGATGTTGCAGGCCGCCTGAATGTCCCTGACCGTCGGCGGTATGCCGTTTTCCTGCAAAAACCCCTGTACGAAATCCAGGATTTTTTGGCCCCGGGCTGAAATCTTTTTTCTTGTAACCATTTCCCCACCCAAAACTTATGTTCTGTCAATCAGGCTACCAAGGGCTGCCCCTCCTGTCAACCGGCTCGTGTCATCAGTAACGAAATTCCCTGCCGATAACCCCGCCAATCCTGAATCGTCTGCGGCAACCATCCCAAACCGGCCTCTTGTGCCCGGATAAACGGGCAGGAATAGGCGGCAAAAACAAAAGCCCGTCCCCATAAGGGACAGGCTCGTTTCGGGACCGGCTGAATCCAGCGCAGGGCCGGACCCGGCGGTCAGCTTGCCGCAGTCATCCGGTTAAGCCGGGCCGCCAACCGGGACTTGCTGCGGGAAGCGTTGTTCTTGTGGAGGATTCCCTTCTTCACCGCCTTGTCCAGCGTACTGGACGCGGCGCGAACCGCTGCTTCGGCCGAGTCCGCATTCCCAGCGGCCACCTCCCTCTTGGCGCCGGCCACTGCCGTTCTGGTCGCGCGGCGCAGGCTGTGGTTGCGTTGGTAGCGTTTAATCTGCTGGCGGGCGGTTTTACGGGCGGGCAAGGGCTCCTCCTGTGATTATTCATTCCAAGATTCCGTTGGCGTTACGCCCATTATAGACCAATCATTTCGGGATTCCAACCGTGGCCAACCACCTGCCAAGGCCATTCAACTCTCCCCTCTCCCCACGGGAGAGGGGTTGGGGGTGAGGGTGGATTCTTTCGTATCAGCAACTACATCCTGCTCGGGGACGCCCTCACCCCCGGCCCCTCTCCCCGCGGGAGAGGGGCCGGGGGTGAGGGGGATTCATCGAGAATCGAAAGACCCTGAACCATACGCGGGCACGTTTAGATGGGCCAACGGGCCGTTTCTAAACGTCCAGGTTCTTCACGCTGCGGGCGTGGGCCTGAATGAAGCTCTTGCGAGGAGCCACCGCCTCGCTCATCAACGTGGAAAAAACGTTGTCCACTTCTATTACGTCTTCAATGTCCACCCGGAGCATCTGACGCGTTTCCGGGTTCATGGTGGTTTCCCACAACTGGTCCGGGTTCATCTCCCCCAGACCCTTGTAACGCTGCACCTGCACACCGCGGCGGCCTTCGTACTGCTTCAGCAGCGCCTCCTTCTGCTCTTCAGTGTAGCCGTAATCAACCTGCCGGCCGGCCTGCACCCGGTACAGCGGCGGCTGGGCGATGTACAGATAACCGGCGTTGATTAGCTCCTGCATCCGCCGGTAAAAGAAGGTCAGCACCAAGGTCCGAATGTGGGACCCGTCCACGTCGGCGTCGGTCATAATGATAATCTTGTGATACCTCACCTTGGCGGGGTCGAACTCGTCGCCTTCGCCGGCCCCCACCGCGGCGATCATGGACCGGATTTCCTCGTGGCCCAGGATTTTGTCGGGCTGCTGCAGCACCCGCTCCACGTTGAGAATCTTCCCCTTCAGCGGCAGAATGGCCTGGAAACTGCGGTCCCGTCCCATCTTGGCGGACCCGCCGGCGGATTCTCCCTCAACGATGTACAGCTCAGACTTGGCCGGGTCCCGTTCGGCGCAGTCGGCCAACTTGCCGGGCAGGGACGACCCATCCAGAGCGTTCTTGCGAATCACCAACTCGCGGGCCTTCTTGGCCGCTTCCCTGGCCCGCTGCGAGGTGAGGCACTTCTCAATCATCGGCTTGGCCGTGGTTGGGTTCTCTTCCAGGTAACGGCTCAGCCCTTCGGCCACCACCGATTCGACGATGCTGCGGACTTCGGCGTTGCCCAGCTTGGTCTTGGTCTGGCCCTCAAACTGGGGATCGGTCAGCTTCACGCTGATGACCGCCGCCAAGCCCTCCCGGACATCCTCTCCAATCAGGTTGGCCTGGTCATCCTTGATGAACCCCTGCTTGCGGGCGAAGTCGTTAATAACCCGGGTCAGGGCCGACCGGAAGCCGGTCAGATGGCTGCCTCCTTCCTGGGTGTTGATGCAATTGGCGAAGGAAAACACCGTCTCCGTAAAGCTGTCGTTATACTGGATCGCCACTTCCACCGCGGTGTCGTCAGCGGTCTTCTCGTAATAGAAGGGGTCCTTCTGGACAACCTTCCGGTTACGGTTAACGTTCCTGACCAGGTTGGCAATCCCGCCGTCGAAGAAGTACGTCCGTTCAACATCTCCCTTGCGCTGCGAAAGATGCCAGGGACTGGTGAACTGGATCTCCAGACCCTTGTTCAGGAAGGCAATCTCCTTGAAGTGATTGATCAGGCTGTCGAAGTCGTACTCGATGATTGGGAAAATCTCCGGGTCGGGCCGGAAGGAAATAGTCGTGCCGTGGTCGGATGTCCGGCCCGACTTGAAGACGGCCGTGGTCGGCTCTCCCTGGCCGTATTCCTGGGCGTAGGTGTATCCGCCGCGCTTAACCTGCGCCCGCAGGTAGACCGACAGCGCGTTGACCACCGACCCGCCGACGCCGTGCAGGCCGCCGGTGACCTTGTAGGCCCCGCCGCCGAACTTGCCCCCGGCGTGCAGGGTGGTCATCACCGTTTCCAGGCCCGACTTGCCGGTCAAAGGGTGGGTGTCCACCGGGATTCCCCGCCCGTTGTCGGCGACCGAGATAAGCCCGGTTTCGTCAATGGACAGTACAACCTTGGTGCAGTATCCGGCCATGGCCTCGTCTACGGCGTTGTCCAGCACCTCGTATATGAGGTGATGCAGCCCCCGCTGATCGGTGCTGCCAATGTACATCCCCGGCCGCACCCGCACCGCTTCCAGCCCCTCCAGGACTCGAATGTCCTTGGAGGTATAACCGGCCGTGTTTTCGATCCACAATTCCTGTTGCATCAATTAATCATTCCTGCAATCATTCTTGGACAAAATGACTCGTCCTCTGCCGACGGGAAAACAAAAATAAGGCAGCGTGCTGCCCTATTTTTTACCCGCGTTATCACAGCTCTATTGTACCAAAATTACGGTAATTACGCTCACGTTTTGACGCTCAAATCGGTGCCATTGCAACGCCCGTGATGCCTTTCGTTTCAGGGCCGGTAAGGACGACCTTACTGACCCGGGTCACCCGTCCGGTGGCATGGGTTCCAACGCCTCCAACGCCGACGCATCTGGGTAGTAGTAGCGGCCGGTCTTCAGACTGTCCAGGGCATACTTTACCGGGTCGAAAAGCGGCTCCGGCAGCCGGTCTAACCCGAACCATCCCTGCTCCGAAAAACTGCCCGGTTCGACCAGCCGTGGCTCCTGCTGCCCGATGTCTCCCAAAAATTCCACGTCAACGTAATGCTTCCCGTAGGCCACGATGTTGCTGACGCAGAGGAATATCAGGTTGCCGACTTCCAGCCCCAGCTCTTCCCGGGCTTCGCGGCGGGCGCACTCTTCCAGCGATTCTCCAAGTTCCAGGTGTCCGCCCGCCGATGCCCACGTGGCCGCGCCGTGCGAACCTTGCCGCCGGGCCAGAAACACCCGTCCGGCCCGCACGAAAACCACGCCCACCCCCACCAATGGCCTTTCCCGTTTGTTGCTCATCCCGCCGAGTATACCACCCGTAAATCACCACCGCCCCAACCGGCCCATGACGCCGCAGGGTCTTTTAATTGTCGTAGCGCTGGATTGTCCGTTCACGGCGAATCATCCGGCAAGTCCTGGCAAGCACATCAAATCCCCCTAAATTCAGGGGGTTTGGGGGATTCATCCCCCAACGTGCCCCGTTACCCCGAATCCACCGATGGACACGGATGGACGGCGTGAGGACACTGGAAGGGGGGGTGAGGGAGTTACAGGCGCGATGATTCGGGCTCGAATTCGGGTAGACGGGAGGTTGGCGGGCGGTCTGCAGGCGCTTTTGGGGCGCCGATGGCGGCCTGCAGTGGCTGTGGCCAGCGAGATGGCGGGATAGGACACGGCGAGAGGCGCTCGCGGACCGGGCTGGCGCGAGTTGGCGGGGACGTTCAGTTGACAGGATGGCGGGTCAGTTGCAGACGGGTCGTCAAGCTGGGAGTGGAATCGCTCGCAGCCGGGCCAAGGCGCGACTGAACTGGGTTTCCCAAGGCCAGCGCTGTGGCAGATGCAGGGTGAGCCGGCGTGCGGAGCGGGTGAGCCGTCCGGCCAGGGCGAAGACCCGTCGCCGGAGGGTCTTGGTGGTCACGATCCGCTCACCCAGGCCGATGCGGGCTGTCCAGCGGGCCAGGTTGTGGGCCATCACCTGTACCGCCAGCCAGGCGCCGTTGGCGGCGAAGCGGCCCGAGGGGAGATGGTTCAGCCCGACGCCGTACTTGAGGTCGCGTATCGCATTCTCGATCTCGGCGTGGCGGCGGTGGTCAGCCTCCAGTTCCAGGGTCTCTCCGTCCCGGTCGGTGATGAAGCCGTGATAGCTGTAGGTGGCGAAGAGAGCCAGTTGAGAACCGGGCGCCGGCTTCACCCGCCGGACGATGAGCCGTACCGGCGCGGCATCCGGCTCACTCTGGAAGGGGGTGTAGGTGGTTTCGGCCACATCGGCGGCGCCGTCCATCCAGTAAGGAATCGGCGTCCAGGCATCTTCGGGTATCGCCTCGATGAGATTGTGCAGGCTTTTGTGCTGGCGGATGGTGATGGATAAGCGGACATCCATCCGGCGGCAGACGGCGACCACGGCGTGGGTATAGAAGCCGCTGTCAGCCCGCATGGTGAGCTGCCCGCTGGCCCCGCCGCAGCGAACCCGGCTCACCGTCTCACGCAGGAAGTGGGCGGCGGCGCGGGCGGTGTTGGCCCGGCCCTCGCGCAGGCGGGCCATCAGCACGTCGCCGGCGCCGGCGGCGACGGCCAGCAGTGGGTGATAGCCCCGTGCACCGGTATAGCCGTGGTGGCGGGCGCCCTCCTTGGCCAGTCCGTAAGTCTCGCAGATCGTCGAATCAAGGTCGATGGTGAATGGCGCGTCGCCGGGTCCGGCCCCCGCCTGCCAGGCCCGGGCCAGCAGCTCGCGGCTCACCCGGTCCAACTGACGGACGTGGCCCCACCGGAAGCTGCGCAGGAAAGTGCCCAAGGTGGAGGGCGCCTTGACTACGCAGCCGAGAGTGCAGGCCGTCCTGCCGGTGCGCAACGCATCGGCGTCGTCGATGCAGTCGCCGCCCGCCAGCGCCGAGGTCACCAGAGTCGAAATCTTATCGCCGGTGTTGGCTCGGCCTGGGGCGCGGCCCAGGTCCAGGCGCCGGTCAACCAGTTGGGGCAGGCCCAGGTGCAAGGCCAACGTGGCGGGAAGGATCAGCCCGGCATTGTTGACCAGGCGATGGTCGTCGAAGGCGATGTGGATGCCGTCGGGGTGGTTGCGTGGTAGCATCTATTGGGTGCTCCTTGTTTCTGGTTGGTTTTCTGTCTCGAAAACCATTATCCCAGATGCACAGGAGCGCTTTCTGGTCTCTTCAGGACCCTGCTACACGCCCTCCTTCGGTGGATTGGGGGTTACCCAATGGTTTTCTTGGACAATTAAAAGACCCTGCATGACTCTGAGACGACTCCAGGACCTTTTCGTCCTCCCCTCTCCCAGTGCTGACAGGGGTATGTATGGACTGAAATTGGTCTGAGGGCTTGGAAAGCGCACGGGAATCCGGCATCTTGGTTGCAATGACGAAACCGGATGCCGGAGGTTTCCCATGCGCCTTCCCAAGGAATGCTGCCAGATGCAGCAGGTCATTGAAACGCATTTGCCTCACCTCAGCCGGTCACAATTGGCCGGGCTGGTCTTGTGGGTGTGCGGGACTATCCTGGCCGGGAGCGCCTGCCAGAATGCCGTCGCCGCCGCTCTCTCCACCAAGGGAAACTGGGACAATCTGCGGCAGCGCCTTCGGGAATGGCTCTACGACGGCGGCGACCGGGCGCGTCCCTGCCAGACCGAACTGGATGTGAGTCTCTGCTTCGCGCCGTTGCTCAGGTGGGTCCTTGCGTGGTGGTGTTCTGACCGGCTGGCCTTGGCGGTTGACCCGACGTTGAAAGGGGACGACACCACCGCCATCGTCATCAGCGTGGTCTACCGGGGTTGCGCGATTCCCGTGGCCTGGCGCATCCTGCACGCCAACAAACCTGGGGCCTGGATGGACCCGATAGTGGAACTGTTGCAGGCGCTGGCCCCGGCGGTCCCAGAAGACATGACCGTGATTGTGCTGTGCGACCGGGGCCTGGCCAGTCCGAAATTGTGGAAACAGATACTCGCTCAGGGCTGGCATCCCTACATGAGGTATCCGAAAAACGTCACTTTCTGCGCTGAGGGCGGTCGGCGGCTGCCCGCGCGCGCCTTCGTTCCCCGTCCGGATACCGCGTGGATCGGGAGCGGGACGGCGTTCAGCAAGGCAACAGTAAAACGCCGTTGCACCCTGCTGGCGGTCTGGTACGTTGAACAGGAGGAGCCGTGGATCATCCTGACCGACCTTCCGCCGGACGAAGTTGGGGTGAGTTGGTACGCGCTCCGCTTCTGGATCGAGTTGGGGTTTAAGGCGGTCAAGAGCTTGGGTTGGCAATGGCAAAAGACCCGCAGGACTGACCCGGCGCGGATTTCGCGGCATTGGTTCGTGTTGTCGGTGGCGACGCTGCTGACCCTGGCCTACGGGACCAGGGTGGAAGACGCCTATGACCGGAGGCTGGCCCCCGGCAGCTTGCGAGCGCCGCCCAGGGCGCTGGCGCCCACTCACCGCAGTAGCCGGGAGAAGCCGGGACGGACCGTCAGCGTAATCCGTTACGGCATTGCCTGGCTGAGGTGGTTGCTGCACCGGGGCCGGTTCTGGAGCCGGGTATGGCTGCTGCCCGAACCCTGGCCTGAACCCAAGTCCGACCTGGAGGTCACCCGCCATGCCCCTACATGAAACCCTATACATACCCCTGTCAGCTCTCCCAGTGGGAGAGGGGCCGGGGGTGAGGGCGTCCACCCAACCGGCACACCCGGCCAAATACGATAGCCCTGCCCCAATTAACTCCCCCGTCTTGAAGCATTCCCGCGCACCGTGCTAGACTGCCATTCAGGACGAACCGGCAGACCGCCTGCCGCCCGCCCCCGCATATTCCGTAATCTCACTGAGGAACGCACTCATGGCCACACCAGCCGTCTCCACGTCCGGCGACCAGCCCTCCACCCAAAAGGGTGTAATCCTCTCCGGAATGCGGCCCACCGGCCGGCTCCACCTGGGCAACTATCTCGGAGCGCTGCAAAACTGGGTGGACCTGCAAGAGGACTACCGCTGCATCTACACCGTGGTGGACGTTCACGCCTTGACCACGCTGGAAACCCCGCAGGATGTGGCCGACATTCAGCCCAACATCGCCGAAATGGTGCTGGACTGGCTGGCCGCAGGGCTGGACCCGGAGCGGTGTACTATTTTCGTCCAGTCCCAGGTCCCGGAGGTGCTGGCCCTTCACACCCTGCTCAGCATGGTCACGCCCCTGGGCTGGCTGATGCGGGTGCCCACCTTCAAGGAGAAGGTCCGCCAGATGGACGAGACTGAGGAGAGCGTCAACTATGGTCTCGTGGGTTATCCGGTGCTGCAAACCGCCGACATCATTCTCTACAAGGCCGACACGGTGCCCGTCGGACAGGACCAGTTGCCCCACCTGGAACTGGCCCGGGAAATTGTCCGGCGGTTCAACCACCGCTTCGGGGACACCTTCCCCGAACCCCAGGCCAAGCTCACCGAGGTCCCGCTGATTGTCGGTCTGGACGGCCAGTCGAAGATGAGCAAGTCTCTGGACAACCACATCGACCTGGCAGCCACCCCCGACGAGACCTCCAAGCGGGTGCTGACCGCCTTCACCGACCCTCAGCGCACCACCCGCAACATTCCCGGCCGGCCCGAAGTCTGCAACGTTTACTCACTGCACCGCACCTTCTCCGGGGCCGCCGCAGCCAGCGCCGTCTACCAGGAATGCACCGAGGCGTCCCGGGGCTGCGTCGACTGCAAGCGCCACCTGGCAGCCAGCATCAACGAGTTTCTGGAGCCGCTGCGGGAACGCCGCCGCGAGTTCGAGCAGCGTCCGGATTACGTCAAGGAAATCCTGGAACACGGCGGCAAACAGGCCCGGGCAATCGCTCGGGAAACCCTCAACGAGGTCTACGAGAAGATGGGATTGGGCCCCTACATTGACCTTGCCCGGTGACCCATCCCGTTTCATCCCCAACAGTTGGGCTTTTGAGATAGTCGCTAAAGGATTGTATGAAGGACTATGAAACTATCTCAAAACTTGAAGCGGCCCTCATCACGTCTTGAGATATTTGCATCGGGGGTTTGGGGGATGAATCCCCCAACGTAACCCCGTCCCCCCAAAGGCCCTCCGAATTTTGGTTTTGAGACAATTTCTAAAGGATTGTATGACTGAAACCATCAACGACCCCCTGCCTCTGTCCCAATCCGGCCGCACCGTGCTGGAAGTCTGCATCGACGCCGCCCGGCAGGCCGGCAAGCTGATTAGCGGCCGCTTCCAGACCGAACTGGCCGTCAGTTTCAAGGGCCGGAACGACATCGTGACCGATGTGGACCTGGCTTCGGAAAAGCTCATCCTGGGGCTGCTGACCGCCGAGTTCCCCGGCTTCAGCATCCTTTCCGAGGAGTCCGAGCCGGTCATCAACGAGTCCGCTTACACCTGGGTCGTGGACCCCATCGACGGGACGCGAAACTTCGCCGAGGGCATCCCCCATTACTGCGTGGTGGTGGCGCTGGCCCGCGGCCCCGAAACCGTGGTTGGCGTTACCTACGACCCGCTGGTGGACGAGATGTTTACCGCCGAGCGGGGCAAGGGGGCCTTTCTCAACGGCAAACGCCTGTCCGTTTCGCCGAGGCAGGAAATCGCGGAGTCTGTAATGGGGTTCGACCTTGGCTACGTGGACGAAAAGGCGGGGCTGGCCCTGGACATGGTGCGGGGGTTGTGGCCCAACCTTCAGAGTATGCGGCTGATGGGTTCATCGGCTTTGGGTCTGGCCTACGCCGCCGCCGGCCGCCTGGACATCTACTTCCACCATCACCTGTCCCCCTGGGACCTGGCCTCCGGTCTGCTACTGGTGACCGAGGCCGGCGGGGCCATTGTGGACAAGCAGGGCGGGCCTTCCAACCTGTTCACCCCCAGCATCATCGCGGCCAGCCCCCGCCTGGTGGAAAAGTTCCTGGAAGCCACCGACGGAATGGCCTGGCGGGAATAACCGGCCCGGTTTTCGCGGCCCAGTGGACAACCGCCGGACATCACTCCCTAATGACGCCGTCCCGCAGTAGCGAATCTATCTCCGCGGCATCGAACCCGAACTCCAGCAGCGCCTCCCTGCTGTGCTCGCCCAAAGCCGGGGCGCGCCGGCGGACGCTCCCGGGCGTTTCCGACAGCTTCACCGGCACCCCGATGTGGCGCACGGTTCCCAGGGCCGGGTCTTCCAGATCCACCAGCATATTCCGGGCCTGAACGTGCGGGTCGGCGTAAACTTGGGCCATGTCGTAAATTGGCCCGGCGACCACCCCCGCCGCGGACAGCAACTCCATCCAGTAGGCCGTATCCTGCGTCGCCAGAGTCTCCTCCAGCAGCGCGGCCAACTCCCCTTCCCGGGCCTTGCGGTCGCCCGGAGCCTTGAACCGGGCGTCGTCAATCAGCCCTTCCAGCCCCACGGCCCGGCAAAACTGCTCCCAGGTTGGCTGGGTGGCCGCCCCCAGGTTGATGTATCCGTCCCTGGTGCGCAGGGCCTGGTACGGCGCCGACACCCGGTGCGCCGAACCCAGCGGGCCGGGAATCTCCCCGTTGGCGAAGTAGCCCGAGGATTCCCAGATGGTATAGGCAATCCCGGCCTCCAGCAGGGACGTGTCAACCACCTGGCCCTGCCCGGTCTTGAGGGCGTGGATGTACGCCGCCAGAACTCCGTTGGCCGCCAGTAGACCGGCGGAAATGTCGGTGATGGGAACGCCCACCTTGGCCGGCCGGCTGCCGGGAAACCCGGTAATGCTCATCAACCCGCTCATGCCCTGGGCCACCAGGTCGAACCCGCCCCGGTCCCGGTATGGCCCCGTGCTGCCGAACCCTGATATGGTGCAGTACACCAGGCTGGGCTTGATACCGCTGAGCCGCTCGTACCCGAGGCCCAGCCGTTCCATAACTCCCGGACGGAAGTTTTCCGCCACCACGTCGGCCGAATCCAACAGCCGCAGGAACACCTCCCGGCCGGCGTCGGCCCGCAAATCCAGGGCAAGGCTCCGCTTGTTGCGGTTGAGGGCCAGGAACCCGGCAGCCCATCCTTTGACGAAGGGCGGCCCCATCCGCCGGGTATCGTCGCCGCCAGTGGGCCGCTCAATCTTAATGACGTTTGCGCCCAGGTCCGCCAGCATCATCGTGCAAACCGGGCCGGCCATAATCTGCGTGAGGTCCAGCACCACCATGCCATCCAGAGGGCCATTGGGTATCGTCATCGCATCACCATCCGCCAAAATCGGCGCCTAAAGTCTACCAGAACCGGCGCCGCCGCCGAAGAGTCTGGCCTCGGCCTTCAACCACAGGGACACCCCAGGGTCCTTTAATTCTCGAAAGAATCCCCTCGCCCTCTGGGAGAGGGTTAGGGTGAGGACGAACTCCGCGGTCCCGTTGACCAATCCCCCGCTCCGGGGTATAACTAGCAAACCACCGCAGCGGCCCCGGGCAAACCCCGAAACCCATGCCGGGCCGGTCAGCCATTCCCGCGAGGCGATTGTTGAACTCTCCTATCAAACCGGACAACCGGCCCCGGGTTAAACGGGATGCCGACTACATCTTCCACGAGCTGACCCGGAGCATCTGCCCGGAGTGCAAGGCGGTTATTGACGCCCAGATAATCATCCGCGACAACCGGGTTTTCATGCGGAAGCGCTGCCCGTCCCACGGTTGGTTCGAGGCAATCATCAGTTCCGATGCGGAGATGTACGTCAACTCGGTCCGGTTCAACAAGCCCGGGACTATTCCCCTGGAATTCAGCACCGAAGTTAACCAGGGCTGTCCCCTCGACTGCGGCCTTTGCCCGGAGCACAAGCAGCACATGTGCCTCGCGCTAATCGAGGTCAACACCGCCTGCAACCTGAACTGCCCGGTCTGTTTCGCCAACGCCGGGGTTGGCTACAGTCTGACCCTGCCCCAGGTTGAGTCGATGCTGGACCGCCTGCTGGAAACCGAGGGAGACCCGGAGGTGGTGCAGTTCAGCGGCGGCGAACCCACGATTCACCCCCAATTGCTGGAGATGATACAGGCGGCCAAGGACCGGGGCATCCGGCAGGTAATGGTCAACACCAACGGCGTCCGCATCGCCAGAGACGGCCGGTTCCTGAAGCAGTTGGCATCTCTGGACCCGGTAATCTACTTCCAATTCGACGGTCTGCGGTCATCCACCTACCGGACGATTCGGGGCGAGGACCTGCTGGACCTCAAGCTCCTGGCGCTGGACCGGATGAACGACGCCGGCCTGACCGCCGTGCTGGTTGCGGCCATCGAGCGGGACGTGAACGTTGACGAGGTTGGCGCCCTGGTCGAGTTCGGGTTGCAGCACCCGGCGGTCCGGGGCGTCGTGATGCAGCCGGTTACCCACTCCGGCCGCCACCCGGACTTCGACCCAATGCAGCGGGTCACCATCCCTGACGTCATCCACGGGATTGTCGAGCAGACCCGCGAACGGTTCGTCCTGGAAGACTTCGTTCCGGTGCCTTGCTGCTTTCCAACCTGCCAGGTTAACACCTACGTTTTCGTTGACGGCGATACCGTCATGCCGCTGCCCCGCCTATTGGAAGTCGAAGATTACCTGGACTACATCACCAACCGCGCCCTGCCCCGGCTGCCGGACGCGGCCGCCATACAGAAGGCGCTGGAGGGCCTCTGGTCGGCGTCAGCGGTGGGCGGCGCCGAGACGACTGCGGAAAAGTTCCAGTGCGCCTGCGGGCCCGGACTGGACTTGCCCGCCGACCTGACCCATCTGAAGGACCACGTCTTCCAAATCGCCATCAAGGACTTCCTCGACCCCTACACCTTCAACGTCAAGCAGGTGATGAAGTGCTGCGTGGGAGTCCTGGTGCCGGACGGACGGGCCATTCCCTTCTGCGCTTACAACTCGGTCGGTTACCGGGAGCAGGTTCGGGAACAGCTTACCCGTGAACAGCCCCGCCCCCTGCCCGGCGTCCAACCGGCCCGGTAAACGGAAGGGCCGCCCGACTATGCAGCAAGACTTTAACGCTCAAGCCGACGCCAAAGCCTGTTGCGCCGACCTGTACCAGTCGGACCTGGCGCGCCTGCTCCTGGGAGATTCCCTGCATCCAGGAGGGCTGCGGCTCACCCACCGGCTCGGCTCGCTAATGGACATACAACCTGGCGGCTGGGTGGTGGACCTGGCCTGTGGCCGGGGAGTCAGCGACCTGGCGATTTCCCGTACCTTCCGGTGCAGAGTCGCCGGGATCGAGTACGGGGCCGCGGCGGTGTCCGAAGCCCACGCCTCCGCGCGGCAGGCGGCAGTCCCCGCCCGCGCGTTCTTCGTCAACGCCGACGCCGAGTTGCCGCCGGTCAGACCGGCCAGCGTCGACGCCGTACTCTGCGAGTGTTCCATGAGCATCTTCGCCGACCGGGTTGGGGCCGTCCGGCAGGCGGCGCAGATGCTCCGTCCCGGCGGGACGTTGGGTTTCAGCGACGTGACCGTCAAACCAGGGAGCCTGCCGGAGGACTTGCCCGGTGTCGTGGGGCAGGCCTTGTGCCTGACCGGAGCGTTGGAACCGGAAGGTTATACCCGCCTTATCACGGACGCCGGGTTGGTTGTGGGCCGGTGCGAAGACGCATCCGCCGCGATAACCGACCTGCTGAACGACCTGGAGGGAAAGCTGGGGGTACTTGCGGCCTGGCAGTCCCTGGCCCCTGGAACGCTGCCGGTGAGCGGCGATTGGCTGGACGCCGCGCCCAGGATTATCAACCGCCTGCGCGGGCTGGTGGAAGCCGGAGCGTTGGGATACTGGCTGTTCACGGCCCGGAAACCCGCCTGAATCGGATGAAGCCGAGCGCTCCGGTCGTCATGCATCCCGTTCGATGGGAGTTGTCCCGGACCGGATTGGTTAAAACGGACGAAAAGCCCGTTATGTTATCTATATTCTATCGCCACAGATTGGTATGATATACATGACTCCTTCATGGCGGTTCCCGTTGGCCCCAACAATGCCGGATGTGATTGATGGGTAGCGAAGACTTTCTACTGTTACAGAAGCTGACCTTCTCCCTGTTGGTGGGATACCTGCTTGGCTCGGTGCCCTTCGCGCACCTGGCGGGTCGGCTGAAAGGCGTGGACATCTTCAGCACAGGCAACCGCAGGGCCGGCACTGCCAACGTGTACTGGAACGTCAGCCGCCGGGTCGGCGTCCTGGTTTTCGCCGGCGACGTGGCCAAGGGTTCATTGGCCGTATTCATCGCCCAACAAATAAACTGTCCCGTCCCCATTCTGGTAATTGCCGGGGGCGCCGCCGTGCTGGGGCACTGGAAGTCCCTGTTCACCGGGTTCAAGGGCGGCGACGGAATGGCGACGTTGCTGGGGATCAGCGTTACGTTGATCCCGGTTATGGCCTTGCCCAGCATTGCGTTGGGAGTCGCCAGCGTGGTGCTGGCCTGGAAGTCCCATTACCGGTCCGGCGTGGGAATCGCCGTTTGCTACACCCTGATTCTGCTGCTGAGCCTGGTGATTTGGCAGCGGGACCAGCAGTTGACCATGGGCCTGACCGTTCTGGCCGCTCTGGTGCTGACTCATAACATTGTGGTCCACCGGCGGGGGGCAACTTCGGGAATAATAACCCGGGACGACTTGGACGACCTCGAATTAGACCTTGGCGTGGACGATGACTTGGAGTCCACCGTACCCGAAAAGCCTTAACCGACTGCGGCCTAACCCCTGGGCTTCCGCCGCTTCAACTCGTCCAGACCCAGCACCCATTTGAGTTGCTCATCCTTGGCAGCTTCGTCCCGCCAACCCGGCTCCAGCTTTTCCGCGGTTTCAAGATACTTCAGCGACTCGTCCAGACGGCCCAGCTTGGAGCACAACCGGGCGGCGTTGAAGTAGGAAACGGAGAAGTTAGGCATTGCTCTCATCGCCTCGGCGTATTCCCGCATCGCACCCTCATCATCGCCCAACGCCTCCAGCGCCGCCCCCCGGTTGCTGAAAACCTCGGCGAAATCCGGGCGCAGCGCCACCGCCTCCCCGTAGTCGTCCAGAGCGCGGCGATAGTCCCCCAGCGCATCGTAGGCCAGGCCCCGGTTGTTCCACGCCTCAGCGTCGTCGGGCCGCAGCGCGATTACCTGCGAGTAATCGTCCACGGCTTCCTCAACATGGCCCAGGTAGTACCGGGTGCGCGCCCGGTTGAACCACGCGTTGGCGTTGTCCGGGTCCAGCAGCACCGCCCGGCTGTAATCGCCAATAGCGGCTTTATGCTCCGATAGTTCGTCCAGTGACGCCCCTCGATTCAAGAACGCATTGGAAAGGTCTGGCCTCATCTCGATAACCAGGTCGAATTGGGCCACGGCTTCTTCGTGCCGGCCCATTTTGCCCAGCACGACGCCCCGGTTGTAGTGGGCCCGCAGATAACCAGGGTCAAGATTTATGGCGGCGGAGTAATCGGCCACCGCCAAGTCTCCCCGGCCCAGGTCGTCGTAAGCGTTGCCGCGCTGATAGTAAACCTGCGCCAGCGCGGGGTGCCCGGCATCCAACCGTTGCAGCGCCCGCTCGAAATGCTCCACGGCCTCATCGGGCCTCCTCAACCGGACACAACACAGACCCAGGTTGAACCGGGCCGCAGTATCCCCGGCATCCACATCCAGCATCGCCGCATAGACCCCGGCGGCGTCTGAATACCGGCCCACCGCAAAGCAGCCGTTGGCGTAGACCATGCCCCGGTCCACTCCCGAACGCCGGTCAATGGAATCCACCAAGTCCAGCGCCCGTTCTTTGTTGATGCCGGTCAAGCTTGCGCCCCGGGGCGGAGGAGTGACGTAGGAGTCGCCGATCCCGCATTCCAGCAACAGTTCGGTCAGCTGTAGGTTAAGCTCGTGCGTCGGGTCCATCGGCGGCATTAAAGGGTGGAAACCCTGCCCGAGCCCATTTCGGGTTTCAACGCGTTCTGGGCAATGGCCAGGGCAGTGTAGTAGGAGACGGTCAGCGTCAAGTCAACCGCGCCTTGAACGCCCAACAATTCCTCCGCGGCGGCAAACGCTTCGTCGGAGACCTCTTTGTCCCGCAGCGATTCGTGGACGAACCGGGCGACGGTAGCTTCGTCTCCGCTCAGACCTTCGGGAGCCTGCCAGGTTCGGATGCTTTCGATGGCTTCGTCGCTTATGCCCGCCCGCGCCGCCGCTGCCGAATGCCCGGTCCACTCGATGCCGCTGTTCCACTCCCGGGCAACCAAAATAATCGCCAACTCCTTCAGCGAGTCGGGCATTGCGCTCTGAAACCGCAGTTGCGCCCCCATAGAAGTAAGGTGTCCCGCCGCCTGCGGACTGTTCAGCAAGGCGCGAAACTGCAACCCCACCTCGTCGGTGTTCCGGTCCTGCCGTATCTGATCGTAAATGCGCTGCCCGTCGGCATCCAGTTCTTCCCTCGAAACATAGGGGACTCTCGCCATTTCGTCACCTCTTCCGCCACATTCGGCCAACTCCTGCCTCGCGGCCGCTTATAGAATATCACGCCGGCAAGCGGCAGGCGACAAGCAACCGTCACTTTCCAGGACGATTGCAAAGTCGCTGGCTTCATCGGGACGGGGCATCGCAAAAGGCTTCCCTATCAATAAAGACTTTGCAATCGTACTGCTCGAACCGGTAGCCCCTCGTTGAATTTTTGGGCGTTGGCTCTTACAATGGGCCATGCGGCTACGCTCGCCGGCCATCCTGTCAAACCTTGAGGGATTTATCGTGACACAATCCAGCCAAGCGGAAATCACAATTTATACCCATCCCGACTGCGCCTTTTCCGCAGCGGCCAAAATGGAATACCGGCGCAGCAAAACTGCTTACACGGAAGTGGACGTTTCCAAGCAGCCCGACAAAATCTCCGACCTGCTCGCCCTGACCAACGGGGAACGAGTCACGCCGGTCATCGTCGAAAACGGCCAGATCAGCATCGGGTTCAAGGGCGGCAATTGAGAGTTCTAACCAAAGACGGTCGTCTTCACCCAAACCCCGCCGGTTAATCCCGGCCCAGCCTTGCTCAGGACGATTACCAAGTCCTTCACCCGTTCGGTTGGTAGTCCAACAGCTTTGTGTTGATGGGAAATCGTCGTTCCTGCGAAGGCAGGAATCCAGGAAGGTCCCGGAAATTCCAATGTTCACTTGGGAAGATAGTATGGATTCCTGTCCCTTGGAGATGAGGAACGACAGGGTGCGAATTTCCAAATCCCATCACCTTGGCTACACCTCGTCAATTCAACAATGTTGGGCCACTAGGCGCATCATCCCGTTGGGTCTGAAGCCTTCGCAAAACTCATTTTTGGGCCAATTTTTTACTGACAGTTGCCCGTTGTTGGCGCCCCCGGACCTGTGCTAGGATTCATCCATCAAATCGGGGGAGGGAAGGGCTTCACCATGCCGACCGACAACAAAGACAAGCTGAACGCTTTGGAAACGGCCTTGAGCCGCATTGAGAAAGACCACGGCAAAGGCGCCGTTATGCGCCTGGGAGAGGTTGCCCAGCGGCTGGTAACCGATGTCGTTCCCACCGGGTCGCTCAGCCTCGACATTGCCCTGGGCGCAGGCGGCATCCCCCGGGGCCGTGTCACCGAGATATACGGGGGTGAGTCCGCCGGTAAGTCAACGCTGGCCATTCACATCATGGCCGAGACCCAAAAGTTGGGCGGCCTGGCAGCTTACATTGACGCCGAACACGCCCTCGACCCGACCTACGCCGCCAACTGCGGCCTGGTTCTTGACGACCTGTTGATTTCCCAGCCCGACAGCGCCGAGCAGGCCCTGGACATCACCGAGCAATTGGTACGCAGCGGCGCCATCGACACCGTGGTCATTGACAGCGTAGCCGCCCTGGTGCCCCAGGCGGAGATCGAAGGCGACATGGGGGACACCCACATCGGGCTCCAGGCTCGGCTCATGTCCCAGGCCCTGCGCAAGCTCACCTCGACCATTCACCACTCCCACACCGCCGTGGTGTTCATCAACCAATTGCGGGAAAAGATCGGCGTGGTCTACGGCAGCCCGGAAGTGACGCCCGGAGGGCGCGCCCTCAAGTTTTACAGCTCCGTGCGCATCGACCTGCGCCGCACCGAGTCCTTGAAGCAGGGTTCCGAGATTGTCGGCAACCGGGTCCGCGCCCGCATTGTCAAGAACAAGATCGCCGCTCCCTTCCGCGTCGCCGAATTTGACATCATGTTCAACAAGGGAATCAGCAAGATGGGCGACATCCTCGACATCGGCGTCGCCCAGGGCCACATCCGAAAGGCCGGATCATTCTACTCCTACGGTGACACCCGCTTGGGCCAGGGCCGTGAAGCCTCCAAGCAATTTCTCGCCGAGCACCCGGAGATTGCCGGTTCGGTGGAAGCGCGTATCCGCAGCAACCAGGCAACCGACGAAACGCCTTCCAGCAACGGCGCCCAACCCCCGGAGGGAGACTCCAACGAGTCCCTCGCCGCCGCAATCCCCGAACCGTCGGAATAACGCGCCGGACGCCTTTCATAATGGCACCCGTTGCAACAACCCAAGACGGTGGAGACGCCCCAACCTCCACCGTCTTCACTAACGCCAAAGACGCCGCCCTTCGGTTCTTGTCCTACCGGGCCCGCAGCGAAGCCGAAGTGCGCCGCCGGCTGACTGCCAAGTACCCGCTGACCGTGGTTGACGCGGTAATCGAATCCCTGCGCCGTCAGAAGTTAGTGGACGACCTGAGCTTCGCCAGGCAGTGGCGCGCCAGCCGGGAGCGGTTCCGTCCCCGCGCCAGCCGGTTGGTCCAGCAGGAACTCCGCCGCCTCGGGGTTCCCCAGGATCTAATCGAGGACTCGTTGATTGAATTTGACGAAGAGGCCAACGCCGCCCGGGCCGCGGCAACGGTAGCCCGCCGGTTGGCCGCGCGCAACGTATCCCAGAAGGAATTCCGGGGGAAATTATCGGCCCACCTGCAACGACGGGGGTTCACCGGCGGCGTGGTCAGGGCAACCGTCGAGCAACTCTGGGGAGAGCTAGGGACGAACTCGCTGCACTGCCAAGGCAACCCCGATGACGACTAGCCCCAGGTCCCACAGGCCGTAATGCCAAGGGCCGAACAATGAGCTAATCAAAAAAGCAACTGTCACAGCCCCGCCGGCAAAGAACGCCAGAACGAAGCTGCGTTTGCGGTTGACGACCAGGCCCAGCAATTCGCCGACGCCGTACCCCAAGCCCAACCCGAACAACCCGCTCACAAAGGGCAGCCCGCCCAGTGACAGGTTTACCAACACCCAAAGTACGCCGCCCAGCGCCGCGACCGCCAGCGCCACCCCCAGCGCTCTGGTGTAGTGTATGGTCCCAACGTCGTAGGTGGGCATCCTTTCCGGTTTGCCGCATTCCTTGCAGCGAATCCCGACAGGAGCCTGCACCATGCAGTTGGCGCAGATATCCCTGCCGCACCGGCTGCAGGACAGCCCGGTCTCTGCGTCCGGATGCCAGTGGCACCGTCCGGTGAGAGTTTGGCCCGAATTATCCGACTGGGAATCTGCCAATTGTCGCCGTCACATCTCGTGTAATGCGGGGGTCCGATGCACCCAATCGTCCCGCTCGTCAACGTCCCGGTCATGGAGCAGACGATTCGTCAGCACCCGCCGCCGCGTCTGCCCCCCGGGCCGGGACACCGTGTTGCCCAGCACCCGTTTCAGGATGGCAAACCCCAGCAGGGCCAGGAATAAGACCCCCGTAGCGGGGGCATGGTCGTCAAAAGCGAAGGCCCACACCGGCAGCGCAACCAGGCAGCCCAGCACCCACAACGCGGAACTCTTCGTCAGCTTCTTGCCTGCGCCAATGACGGCCAAGCACACCACCAGCGCCACCGGGTTGACCGACAGCAGTGTCCCCGCCACAATCGAAATTCCCCGCCCCCCCTGGAACTTCATAAAAGGCGACCAGTTGTGCGCGGCGATGGTCAACAGGGGGGCAACTATCAGGGCGAAGGAACCACGGTCCAACCCGGCCAGGTAAACCCCGGCCAGCATCGGCGTGGCGCCCTTAACCAGAATGTCAAAAACCAGCAGCGCCGCAACCCAACGGCGGCCAGCGTACTGCGCCAGGTTCGAGCCTCCCACGTTGCCGCTGCCGTACCTGCGGATGTCTATGCCCCGGGCCAGCTTCCCCAGCACGTAGGCGGTCGGAACGGCCCCCACCAAGTAGGAATATACGTAGAGTCCCGCAATTTCCAGCATCGGAACGTCTTAACCCATGCCGGGCGCCTTGGCCGCAGGCGATATGCTCCGGGCCGCTTCCTCCAAGCGTTCCACCGTTTCCATTGGCGGACCAAGCAGTCCGGGAAGCTGTTCCCCGGTATTGCCCAAGCCGTGGTAGTCGCTGCCTCCGCAGGGAATCAGACCGTGCCGGTTAGCCGCGGCCAGCAAGCGGGCGATGGTGTCCGGGGTGTACATCTGGTAATGGACTTCCATGCCGACCAGCCCGGCCGCCTTCAGCGCGGCGCATTTTTCATCCAGGTCCGGCAGTTGGGCCGGATGCGCCAACACCGCGACCCCACCAACCCGGGCCAACATCTGAACGCCTTCCTCCGGGGTCATTTTTTCCCGCTCGGCGTAGGCCAGTCCGTTGCGGCCCAGGTATTCGGCGAAGGCATCCTTGAGTTCCTTGAAGTAACCCTTCTCCACCAGTGCCAACGCGACGTGGGGCCGGCCCACGGCGCCGCCTTCTCCGGCAATTTCCTGAACCCGCTCCCATTCGACGTACAGGCCGTACTCCGCCAACTTCTCGACCATCGCCCGGCCCCGGTCCATCCGGCCCAGACGGAACCGGGTCAAAATGTCCTGGAAATCCTCATCCTCCCGGTTGAAGAAATATCCCAGCATGTGGATTTCGTCGCCGGGTATGTCCGTGCTCAGTTCGATGCCGGGAATTATCCTCAAGTCCGGGAACTGCTGCGCCGCGGCATTGGCTTCATCCAACCCGGCAGTGGTGTCGTGGTCTGAAACAGATACCACCTGCAGTCCTTGGCCGGCCACCAACTCGATGAGTTTCGTCGGGCTGAGCCGCCCATCGGAGGCTGTGGTGTGCAAGTGAAGGTCTACAACTGCGCTCATGGTTAATCGACCGTCCTATCTATCCGTTGGATGTCCGAGGCGCGGCCCGTTTCCGGGTCGATGTCCAGCAGTACCGAGTTCATAATCGAAGGGCCGGTGGCCACGTTCAACCGCTGCGGCATCCCGGTCAGGAACCTTTCCAGCACGTCGCTGACGTTGCTGCCGATAACCGAGTTGGTGGGACCGGTCATCCCGACGTCGCTGAGGTAAGCGGTGCCCTTGGGCAGAATCTTGGCGTCCACCGTCCCCACATGGGTATGCGTACCCAGCACGGCGCTGACCCGGCCGTCAAGATACCAGCCCAGCCCTTGCTTCTCGGACGTGGCCTCGGCGTGAAAGTCCACGATAATCACCCGGGGTTTTTCGGCGCCTGCCACCTCTTCCAGGATCGCATCCGCGGTGCGGAAGGGACAGTCCAGCGCCGGCATGAACACCCGGCCCATCAGGTTCAACACCATCACGCCATCGTAGACCAGGTAGCCCCGGCCCGGCGCGTCCGGGTAGTTGGCCGGGCGCAGCAGCGGCAGCCCTTCGTCCATGTGAGAGATGATTTCCTTTTGGTCCCAGATGTGGTTGCCGGAGGTCAGAATATCCACCCCGTTGTCCAGCAATTCGTAAGCGGTATCCAGGGTTATGCCGAACCCGCCGGCGGTGTTTTCACCGTTGGCAATCACCAGGTCAATGCCGCACTCCTGCCGCAACCCCGGCAAAATGGCCTTGATGGTCTGCCGTCCCGGCCTGCCGATAATGTCCCCAATCATCAAGATACGCAAGTCAACCTATCCTGGAACACTGAAAGTAAAGAGGGTCCAACCCCGGGTAGCTCCGGCCTTGGACCCTCAAAAAGTTCCACCCGGCGATTTGCGGCTGCCAGCGGCAGGCCGGAGTAATCCGGCTCCCTGACGGCCGCCCTATCTCGCAAACTCGGTGTTGCGGGTTTCGCGTATAACCGTGACCTTGATTTGCCCCGGGAAAACCAGATCGGTTTCCACCTTCTTGGCAATGTCCCGGGCCAACCCTGCCGATTGGACATCGTTCACATCCCCCGGCTTGACCATGACTCGCACTTCCCTGCCGGCCTGAATCGCGAATGCGCGTTCCACGCCCTCAAAGCTCGTGGCCGCATCTTCCAGCTTCCGCAGGCGCTGAACGTACTGGTCCAGGGACTCCTTGCGGGCCCCCGGCCGGGCGGCGCTGATGGCATCCGCCGCCGCCACCAAGAAGGACTCGATGGACGAATGCTCGTCATCGTGGTGTTCCTTGATGCAGGCACAGGCTGCGACGTTCACGCCGTACCTGGCCGACAAATCGGCACCGATTTCAGCGTGGGGACCGGGCACCTCGTGGGTCAGCGCCTTGCCGATGTCATGCAGCAGACCACCGATGCGGGCCAACTGCACGTTGGCGCCAAGTTCAGACGCCATCATGCCGGCCAGCAGCCCGACCTCGATACAGTGCTTAAGAACGTTTTCCCCGTAGCTGTAACGGTACTTCAGTTGGCCAAGGTACCGCACCAGTTCTGGGTCCAAGCCAGACACGGCCAAGTCGAAGGTCGCCTGTTCCCCGGCCTTCCAAATTGTCTGTTCAATCTCCGTGTGCGCCCGGTTTACCATGTCCTCAATGCGGGCCGGCTGAATCCGCCCATCGGTGATAAGCTTTTCCAGCGCGAGTTTGGCGATTTCACGCCGTACCGGGTCAAAACAGGATACGGTCACTAACTCGGGGGTGTCGTCGATAACGATATCGACCCCCGTCAGGGCTTCCAATGCTCGAATGTTCCGCCCCTCGCGGCCGATGAGACGCCCTTTCATCTCATCATTGGGCAGGGATACCGTGGAGGTGGTAGTTTCAGAAACTACGTCGGTGGCAAGACGGTTTATGGCGAGAGTAATAATCCGGCGGGCGTTATCGTTGGCCCTGGTCTTGAATTCCTTCTCCAACTCGTAGTAGCGACGAGAAAGGTCATGCTCGGCCTGTTCCTGGCCTCTCAACACAACCAATTCCCGGGCTTCCGCGACGCTGAGGCCGGATATTTCTTCCAAAACGGACAATTGCTGCGTTTTGACTGTGTCTACTTCCAGCAAAGCCTCTTGAATTTGTTGTTCCTTCTCGGACAAGACAGTTCGCTGCTTGTCCAACGCTTCACCCTTTCGCTCCAACTGCTCTTCCCGCTGGAGGTAACGCCGTTCCAGGCGGTTGAGATCCTGTCGCTGCTCCTTGATTTCCTGCTCGCCGGAAGTGCGCAGCGTCAGCACCTCCTCTTGCGCGCCCAGGAGAATCTTCCGCTTTTCCTCCTCAGCCTGGGCGATCAAACCGGTGGCTTGGATATTCGCTTCTTTTAACCTCTTGCCGTCAACCCTCGACCTGACAATCAGCCACACCGCGACGCCAGATCCCACTATCCCTGCGGCCGCCAGGACGGACAGGAAAATGACTAAACCCAACATACCTTTCTTTCCTTTCCGTCAAATGTGCCGCTATACGGAAACAACGTCTCCGAAGCCTCTATTTTAGGAAGTGCCACCCTCAAAGTCAAGGCAAATTGCCGCTGGGTAACCGCCTTTCGATACCAATTGGGGGCGTACACCTCTGCCCTTTTTGCCCCGCTCCATGGTCCTGAGACACTGGAAGGACTGTCTCGTATACCCGCATCCGACCGCCATTGGGTCGGCCAAAACACGATACTGATTCAGCCGCCATACCTAGACATCGGCGCCGCCCACTCCGTCGTTTCCCTGCCGGTCAAAAACATCGGCCAGACCACCACCAGGTAAACGTCTACTACGACAGCAATGGCTGGGTGGTGGCCTACTTCCTCCAGGATGAACAGTCTTCCTCTGCCTGGCAGGCCCGGGGGGTGGACGAGGAAAACCCAGCCCTGGACACAATCAACATTGTCCTGCTGGACGCAATTAACGCCGTAGTGGAAGAGGCGGACGCAACTGCAACGTCATGGTTCCGATGGGCGTCTACGACCTAGCCATTCGGCGCCGGGCTACGTTTCGGCGCGGGTTCCCGGCGTCAGGCTGGGGATCAGCGAGGCAATGACCGTCCCGGAGTTGACGCTATCCTTCGGGGACTCCAACGGGGACGGCCGCATCGACATCCTGGACCTCAGCATCGCCGCCGGCAACTTCGGCGTCACCGTGAAGGAGCTTTCCCCGCCTTGGCCATGAACATCGTCCTGCCCCGGATAGCCACTGGCGGGATACCAACGTATAATGAAGCCGTTCCCGGTACGTCTGACGCTCTTAGCTGAGCAGAGTCGGGAACGGCGTTCAACCACCGCGCACGGAGTTTGAAACGTGGCCTACATGAACTTCAGTTGGATTCTGGAGGGGTCGCTGGCCGGCGCCCAAGGCCCCACCAACCACCGGGACATCACTTTCCTGAAGCTCCAGGACATTCAGGCCGTGGTTCGCATGGAGGAGAACACCATCTCCACCGAACCCTGGCAGATGGTGGAGATGTACGAGCCGGTGCGGGATTTTACCGCGCCCTCCATGGAGCAGATTCACCGCATCGTCACCTTCGTTGAAGAGGAAATGGAGACCTGGGAGCGCCCGGTGGTGGTGACCTGCGCCGCCGGACTGGGCCGCACCGGCACCATACTGGCCTGCTACTTCGTAAAAGTTGGCTACAAGCCGGAAGATGCCATCAAATACGTCCGCCAACTGCGTCCTGGTTCAATCCAGAACCGGGAACAGGAGGAAGCGGTGCGGCAGTATCACGAGTATCTCTGGGGCTGACCGGCGCTAGGCGGCGGGCTGCTCCGACAACTTGCCCTGGAGGAACTGCCATAGTTCCCGGTCCCCGCCGACCTCATAATTGCGGCTGCACTGCAAGCACTTGGCGAAGAAGATTTGGTCCTCAAACTCCAGGAACAGGTCGCCCCGGCACCGGGGACAAGACTTCAGGTTGAAGCGCGCCCACGCGTCCCGCGCCGCCGCCAGCCTCTTCGCCACCGCACTCTTGCCGGATTGCGCCACCATGTCTATCACCCCCACCATCGGCGCCAACATCCCGTTGCCCGTAATTGGCCCGAATGTTTCTTTTGCCTTATGCCCGGTTTTACGGAACGTTCCACCTGTTGGATTCATCCCGTCCGCGGAACCGGCGCACCCATCCTGAAACCCTGGCACCCGCAACTCTGACAAAGGGAGCAAACCATGACCAACCAGCCGGCGCCTTTGGAAATCCCGCCCGCCATTCTTGAAGAAGTCTACCGGCAGGCCCGGGCATCGTTCCCCGCCGAGTGCTGCGGGTGGCTGTCGGGCCCCCGGGACGGCGCGGCGGTTTCGACGCTGCGGCCCTGCGTCAACGACCAGACGTCGGGCGGCCACCCATCCAAGCCGGAGCGCACGGCTGAGAGTGCCTACGTCCTGACCGCCGCCGACCTGCTGGAGTTGAACCAGAGTCTCGACGGAGACCAGCCGGCCCGCATCATCTACCACTCGCACCCCAACGGCATGGCCTACTTTTCGGAAACCGACCGCAGCGTCGCCGCCAGCCCGTGGGGGGATGGGCCAGCCTACCCGGTGCAGCAGTTGGTGGTGGGAATCGACGGTCAGCGGGTGGTGGAAGCCGCGCTGTTCGACTGGTCGGAGGACGAAAACGGGTTCGTCGAGATTGCGCGGTTCGCAGGGGCGGAGATTTAGGGACGGGTTCAACAGGTTCGTTCTTTGTATGCCACGGGACGAACAGATTGGACCGAATCTATCCCGTTTTCATGGCAAGGCTCTTTGGATTCCTGCCTTCGCAGGAATGACGAAGGGGCGGGTTGCTACGACGCCAGCGGAAGCAGGTTCAGAATAGAGGCCATTGCGGCGCCGGGAGCGCCCAGCAGGGCTACCCAGACGGCGCCCACAATGTAACCGCCGGCCATTACCGACAGCCCAAGGACGATGAGCGGTTGGGGGAAGCGGTTGCGGCCCCAGAGCATTACACCCCCCAGGATGATTAACACCACGGCGATGATTCCGGCTACAAAATGCTCCGGTTCCGGGTTGTTCAGCACGATGCCTTTGCGATAGAAGGGGTCAGCGTAGGACAGAATCGTCACGTTGAAGACACAGCTTCCGTACAGCCCGGCGATGCCCAGGTCCGCCGCTCCCATGCGGGCCGCCGCAACGGCGGCCGATGCTTCGGGCATGGTGGTCACGATGGACACAGCCAAGATGCCGAGAACGCCGGATGATATTCCGGTCAGGCCGGCCACCCGGTCAACGCTCTGGGCCAGAAACACCCCGGCGATGATGACGCCCAACGATACCAGGCTGAACATCGTCCAGGCCCTGGCCATCGTCATTCCAGGGTCTTCTTCCTCCTCTCCTTCCACCTCCGCCGGGCGGCGGTCGTAGACAATTTTCATCCCGATGGCGTAGACGATGAGCAGGATAATTGAGGAAAGGCCAATCTGCCAGATGTTGATGCCGTTCTTGAATGCGGCGAACAGGACAGCCAGCCCGGTCAGGATTACGGCCAGGACGATGAGATAGCCCTGCTCCGGGGCAACCCGCTGCAAGAACCGCTTTCCGCCGAACAGCAGGGCCACCATGGCCATGGTGAACATATTGACCATGTTGGCGCCAACCACGTTGCCCAGCGCAAGCTGCGGGTTGTCGATTCGGACCGCGGTGATGTTGTTGGACAACTCGGGCAAAGACGTTGCCAGCGCCACCAGGATGCTGCCGACGAACAGCCGCCCCCAGCCGGTCAGGGTCGCCAGCGCGTCGCCGTACTTGGCAAGCAGCATCCCCAGAAAGATGACGGCCACCGCGCTGCCCAGAAATACCAGAATTGCGGCGGTCAGGCCGACTTCTCCCAACAGGTTGAACATGGCTCCATCCTTAAAGGGTTATACGGAAAGGGTCATCCTGGTCCAGCGAGAACCCAGGGCAGACAGTGATTCGGGGCCGGCTGCCCACCGAGCTCATCCCGCGGACCGGGAAACTGTCTCAAGACATGGCCCCGGCCGACGGACTCTTGAGACGGTCTCTAGGCTTCCAGCGCCTCCACTATCCGCCGTCCCATTTCGACGGTGGAAACCCGCTGAGAGCCTGCGGCGGCGATGTCCGGGGTGGCGCAGCCCTGGTCCAGGACTGTCTCCACCGCCCGCTCAATGGCGGCGGCTTCTTCGGTCAGTCCCAGCGAGTAGCGCAGCATCAGGGCCGCGCTGAGAATCGACCCCACCGGGTTGGCGATGCCCTGCCCGGCAATGTCGGGGGCGGTGCCGTGAATCGGCTCGTAGAAACCCTGCGTCCTGCGCCCCGGGACCGGCACGTCCGACAGGCTGGCCGACGGCAGCAGCCCCATTGACGCCGCCAGCACTGCCGCCTCGTCGGTCAGAATATCGCCGAAGGTGTTCTCGGCCACGATAACGTCGAACCGGCTGGGACGCTGGACAAGCTGCATGGCGCAGGCATCCACCAGAACGTGCTCCAGTTCAACGTCGGGGTACTCGGCGGCCAGACGGGTAGCGACCTGCCGCCACAGCCGTGAGCATTCCAGGACGTTGGCCTTGTCAATCGAAGCCAGCTTCTTGCGGCGCCCTTGGGCCAGGGCAAAACCCACCCGCAGGATGCGTTCGATTTCGCCTTCCGTGTAGTACATGGTGTCGACGCTAGTCCAGCCCTCGGCCGTCTCGGTGCGGCCCTTGGGTTCGCCGTAATACAGGCCGCCGGTCAACTCTCGGACGACCACCATGTCCACGCCGTCCAGCACCTCCGGCTTGAGTACGCTGGACTCAACCAGGTTGCCGTAAATCCGGACGGGCCGGATGTTGGCGAAAACGCCAAGCTGCGCCCGCAGCGCCAGCAGCCCGTCCTCGGGGCGCATGGCCGCGGCCGGGTCGTCCCACTTGGGGCCGCCCACCGCGCCAAAAAGCACGGCATCGGATGCGCCGGCCAGTTCGCGCACTTCGTCCAGGAGCGGAGCGCCATGCCGGTCAATGGAGATTCCGCCAACGTCGCCGTACTGTAGATTAAAGCTGTGACCGTAGGCCCGCTCCACGGCTTGCAGCGCCTTGACGGCTTCCTCGGTAACTTCGGGGCCGATGCCGTCGCCGCCCAGCACGGCGATGTTAAATTCCATAGCGCGTCACTCCTGAAAGATGCAGACCCGTAAGCTAGGCCCGGAGGGCGGCAGACGGTGCGGTCTCTCGCCAATCGCTTGCCCATGCCCCGGCGCCAAACCACCGCACAGTATACAGGCCGGGGGATTGCTCATCAAACCGGACCGGCGCCATCCAGAGTCTTTTAATTCTCGAAAGAATCCCCTCGCCCTCTGGGATAGGGTTAGGGTGAGGGTGTTCCGTCCAAGAGCAACCGTTGCCGGTGCGCGTGGGGTTCGCCCTCACCCCCGGCCCCTCTCCCACGGGGAGAGGGGAGAATTAAAAGACCCTGGGCGCCAGCCTGACGGGCAGGAGGGACGGGGCGCATTTCCCGGAAAATACGACAAAAGGCGACATTTCGCGACATTTGAGCGTGGAACCCCCGGGGTTTTTGCCGCCTTCTGTCCGGTCGATGTCCGGTTTTGTCGTGTAAATGTCACGCTTTGTCCTGGTTTTGTCGCCTTTTGCCGCAGGTGGTGCGGCCCCTGCCTTCGCAGGGGAGACGCCCTCACCCCCGGCCCCTCTCCCACCGGGATAGGGGAGTCATTCGACCGCGCCCTTCAACTGGTACGGCAGCAAGCCCCTCCCTGAAGCAGAGGGATGTTTACCGGCTGTTATTGCTGTTATTGCTGTTATTAACATTAAATGGGCGTGATACCAGCCGTCAACGGCCTACTGTCACAAAGGGAGACGCCCCCGGCCTTCGCAGGGGCAGGCTCTCTCCCACGGGGCGAGGGGTGTCAAAGGGATACCCGCCCAAAAATCCATGTGCGATAACTCTGGTGGCCGGCAGGACTTGGCAATGGTACTTCTCCGCAACTCCGGGGGTTACTATTATCACTCCCTTCGGGCTACAATACCCGTGGGCCGGGATTGAAGGCGTCCGGCAGCGCAGCGCTCCCGCCCGGTGAGGCGGACCTGAAACTACGGGAGGATCGGGTGTCCACAAGCGGGAGTTCCAACAGCAAGGACGAATGGCGGCAGAACACGCTGGACCCGGCGGTGCGGCGGTTTCCCCAGCGGGAGGAAACCTTCCAGACCGGCAGCGGCCTGCCCATAGACACCGTTTACACCCCGGAAGACGCTCCCCAATCCGGCGAGGATTACCGGTCCGGCCAGGGGTTCCCCGGCGAATACCCCTACACGCGCGGCGTCCAGTCCAATATGTACCGGGGCCGCCTGTGGACCATGCGGCAGTATTCCGGCTACGCCACCGCCACCGACACCAACCAGCGGTTCCGCTACCTGCTGGAACAGGGGCAGACCGGCCTGTCGGTGGCCTTCGACCTGCCCACCCAAATCGGCTACGACTCCGACCATCCCTACGCCGAGGGAGAGGTCGGCAAGGTGGGCGTTCCCGTCTGCACCCTGGAGGACATGGAACTGCTGCTGAAGGACATTCCCCTGGACCGGGTCAGCACGTCCATGACCATCAACGCCACCGCGTCCGTCCTGCTGTGCCTGTACATTGCCGCCGCCCGGCGTCAGGGCGTGGCCCAGGAGCGGCTCAGCGGCACCCTGCAGAACGACATCCTCAAGGAATACATCGCCCGCGGCACCTACGCCTATCCGCCCCGGCCCTCCATGCGGCTGGTGGTGGACGTTTTCAAGTATTGCGCCGAGAGCGTACCCCGGTGGAACACCATCAGCATCAGCGGCTACCACATGCGCGAGGCCGGCGCAACCGCGGTGCAGGAACTCGCCTTCACCTTCGCCAACGCCATCGCCTACGTTGAGGCCGCGGCCAACGCCGGGCTGAACGTTGACGACTTCGCGCCCCGCCTGTCCTTCTTTTTCGTGGCCCAGAACAACCTGTTTGAAGAGGTGGCCAAGTTCCGCGCCGCCCGGCGGATGTGGGCCAAAATCATGAAGGAAAGGTTCGGCGCCGAAGACCCCCGCTCCATGATGCTGCGGTTCCACACCCAGACTGCCGGCGTCACCCTGACCGCCCAGCAACCGGACAACAACCTCATCCGCAGCGCGGTGCAGGCATTGGCCGCGGTGCTGGGGGGTACGCAATCGCTGCACGTCAACTCCCGAGACGAGGCGCTGGGGCTGCCCACCGAGGAATCGGCCCAACTGTCCCTGCGCACCCAGCAGATAATCGCCCACGAAAGCGGCGTGGCCGACGTGGTTGACCCGCTCGGCGGTTCCTACTTCGTGGAGAACCTGACCGACGAATTGGAGTCCCTCGCCTTCGAGTACATCAACCGCATCGACCAAATGGGCGGCGCGGTCAACGCCATCGAGCAGGGCTACCAGGTCATGGAAATCGGCGAGTCGGCCTATCGTCACCAGCAGGAAGTGGATTCCGGGAAGCGCATCGTGGTGGGCGTCAACGGCTACGTCACCGACACCCCGCCGATGGACAACCTGCTGCGGGTTGACGCCGAGGCCGCCCGCCAGCAGATAGCCCGCCTGAACCGTCTGCGGAGCGAGCGGGACGGCGCCCAGGCTGCCGCGACGCTGTCCCGGCTGGAAGATGTGGCCCGAGGCGACGCCAACACCGTCCCGGCAATACTGGAATGCGTCGAAAGCTACTGCACCCTGGGGGAGATATGCGAAGTGTTCCGGGGCATTTTCGGGGAGCAGAGGGAGGCGGCAGGGTTCTGAGGAGCCGTCTATACTTGAAGTGTGGAGGATGGCATAGCTGTCAAATGTTCCCGGGATATTGGTCCCATTCGGCGCGCGGTTCCGCTGGAAGGTAGACCGACGGCAGCCATTGAGGGACAAGCAAATTGCACTGGACATGGGACCCCGAGAAGGACAGGATAAACCGGCAGAAATATCGCATCAGCTTTCAGACCGCCCGGCTTGTATTCCGGGATCCAGGAGTATTGATCGACAAAGACCCCTATCCGTTTGAACAGCGCTGGAGAGCCGTAGGCTTCATCCGGCAAACCTTGGTCACGGTCATATATACGCGGACGGAAGAAGCCGGTGGGACGGGGCGCATCATCAGCGCCAGAAAAGCAAGCAGACAGGAAAGAAGAGCGCACGAAGAGGGAATATGACAGACCTCACCGAAGCGCAAGAGGCGGAACTTCAAGCCCTCAAGGAGATGCCGGAAGAGGACATCGACTTTTCCGACATCCCGGACCGGCCCATCGACTGGTCTACGGCCCAGCGCGGGACGATGTATCAACCCGTGAAGCAGGAAGTCACCCTCTCCCTGGACGAGTGCGTCATCGAATGGTTCAAGACAAGACAACCCGATGGGAAAACCCTCGGTCAAGCTATCAATAAGGTCCTGCTCTCCCACATCGTGAAGGAACGGGCCCGCCTGCGCCGGTAGGACGGGAAGGAAGGGGCGCAGTGGGCGGGAGAGTCTCACAAATCCCGTGACGGCGTTAACGAAATTTGACAGCTGGGAGTTACTTGGTGACCACACAAATCCTTAACGAAGAAGAACGAATGCTGCAAAACCTGGTGCGGGACTTCGCCGACCGGGAGTTGAAGCCGCGCGCCCGCCAGTTGGACGAAGACGAGGAGTTTTCGTGGGACAACTGGCATGGCATGGCCCGCCTGGGTCTGACCGGCATCGGCATTGACCCAGCCTACGAGGGCAGCGGCGGCGGCTACCGGCAGGTTGCCATTGCCGCCGAGGAGACGGCCCGGGGCGACTCGTCGGCCAGCGTCACCCTCATCTCCCACCTGTCCCTGGGCACCTCCACCATGTACCGCTACGGCAACGAGGAACAGAAGCAGCGGTTTATCCCGTCGCTGGCTTCGGGCAGGGGTGTGGCGGCGTGGGCGCTGACCGAGCCCGGCGGCGGTTCCGACGCCGCTTCCCTGCGCACCACCGCCACCAGGCGGGACGGGGCCTATTTCCTCAACGGCACCAAGCACTTCATCACCAACGCCGAAATCGCCGAGTCCATGGTGGTGTTCGCCACCCAGGACCGTTCCCAGGGCTACCGGGGCATCAGCGCTTTCATCGTCCCCCAGAACGCGCCTGGGATGCAGATTACCCCTCAGCACGGCAAGATGGGCATGAGGGCTTCCAGCACCAACGAGGTTGTCTTCCAGGACACGCCCATCCCGGCCGAGAACCTGCTCGGCGAAGAGGGACGCGGGTTCCGCTACGCCATGGAAATCCTCGACACCAGCCGCATCATCATCGCCGCCCAGTGTGTCGGCATCGGACAGGCTGCGCTGGAAGAAGCGGTGCGCTACGCCCAGCAGCGGGAGTCCTTCGGGCGTCCCATCGCCCAGCACCAGGCCATCCAGTTCATGCTGGCCGACATGGCCACCGAGGTCCACTCCGCCCGCACCGCCACCATGATGGCGGCCACCCTTAAAGACCAGGACCTGCCCTTCGTCAACGAGGCGTCCATGGCCAAGCTGTTGGCCTCGGAGATGTGCGTTAAGGTATCTTCCCAGGCGTTGCAGGTCCACGGCGGATACGGCTACTTCAAGGATTCCCCGGTGGAGCGGCTGTTCCGGGACGCCCGCGTAACCACCATTTACGAAGGCACGTCGGAAGTGCAGCGGCTGGTCATCGCCCGGCAAGTGCTTCAGCAATACCCCGTTTAGCGGCGGCGCGGCAGGAAACCACAGGAGGAGAGAGAAAGCGTGGTGGCCAAAACCTGTAACTTCAACCACATCGACCACGTAGGAATAGCGGTCAAGGACATTGACGCGGCCCTGGAAGTCTTTCAGACGGTGTTCGGGGCGCCGCCGTCCGAAGTTCACGTCCTGGAAGACCAGGGTGTGCGGGCCACCCTGATTGAGGTGGGGGAGACGCGGCTGGAACTGCTGGAGCCGCTGTCCGATGAATCGGCGGTGGGCCGGTTCATCCAACGCCGGGGGGAAGGGCTGCACCACCTGGCGCTGAACGTCAACGACATCGCCGGCAAGCTCCGGGTGTTGCAGGAAAACGGCATCCGGCTGGTTGACCGCGAACCACGGAAGGGCCTGTCCGGGACCATCGCCTTCATCCATCCCGCCTCGGTGTTCGGAGTGCTGACCGAACTGGTGGAAACCGGCCCCGAATAGCCGGTGGGCCGCGCCGTCGCGTCCATCTCCGGAACCTCAAAGACTGCCTTGACAACTTTTTCGGGAGTATCAATTGCCGGCGCACGTTTTATACGGTGACAGTTTCCTGGTTGGGGAGCGGCTCAAGCAGTTGGAGACCGAACAGACCGACGCCCCGCTGCTGGACGCCAACCTGCACCGGCTGGCAGGGAACCGGACCAACCCACCGGAGTTGGTCAGCCTTTGCAACATCATGCCCTTCCTGGACCCGCTGCGGTTCATCGTCGTCGAGGGCCTGCTGGGGACTTTCGAGACCCGGACCGGCGCAGCCGCGGGCCGGCGCACCGGCGGCAGACAGACCCAGCGGGGCGCCGGGGATTGGGCCGCCCTGCCCGAGGTCATCCCCAATATGCCCGACACCACCTGCCTGGTGTTCGTAGACGGGCCGCTGTCCCAGAACAACGTCCTGCTGCGACTGCTGCAGCCCCTCTGCGAAGTCCACGCCGAAAACGCCCCCACGCGGGAAAACCTGTCGGTGTGGATTCGGAAGCGGGCCGAGGACAAGGGGGCGGCCATTGCGCCCCAGGCGGTCAATGCCCTGTCCAACCTGGTCAATAATGACCTTTGGACGCTGGACCGGGAGTTGGAGAAGCTGTCCCTGTACTGCGGCCGTCGCCCCATAGAAGAGGAAGATGTCCGGGAGATGGTTTCGCAGGTACGGGAAGCCAGCATCTTCGGCGCGGTGGACGCCATCCTGGAAAATAATCCCGGAACGGCGGTGGAACTGCTGCGGCAGCTTGCCCGGGATGGACGGGACCCTTCCTACATCATCACCATGGTCGCCCGGCAACTGCGGCTGATTGCCCTGGCCAAGGACCTGACCCAGCAGGGAATGGCGCCCAACGACATCGGCAGCCAGATTGGGGTGACGGCCCAGTACCCGCTCCGCAAGACCCTGGAACAGTCCCGCCGCCTCTCGTGGGAGGAGCTGAACCGGCGCTACCGCCGCCTGCTGGCCGCCGACCTGGCCATCAAGCGGGGCCGGCAGGAACCCGACGCTGCGCTGGAGTTAATGGTCGCGGACCTGGCCGGCGCCGGGCACCGCCGCTAAAGTTCCGGGATGACCGGGTTGTAACACGCCACGTAGTGGGCCGGCTCCATTTCCTGAATCAGGGGCCGGTGCTCCACCCGGCAATCGTTAACGGCCTTGGGACACCGGGGCAGGAAGGGACACTGCTCCGGCAGATTCACCATGTCCGGCGGCACCCCCCGCAGCGGCTGCAGGCGCTTGTTCGTGTCGTCCAGCCGGGGCAGGGCTTGAATCAACGCCCAAGTGTAGGGATGCCTTGGCTCCTGGAACAGCGGCACGACCTCCGCCGACTCCACCACCGTCCCAGCGTACATGACCCCTACCTGGTGCCCCATATGGGCCACCACACCCATGTCGTGGGTAATCAGCAGAATGGCCGACCCGAAGTCCTGGCAAAGGCTCTTCAGACGGGCCAATATCTCGGCCTGGAGCGTCACGTCCAACCCGGACGTGGCCTCGTCGGCGATGAGCAGCTTGGGCCGCATTACCAGGGCGATGGCCAGCATGACCCGCTGGCACATTCCGCCGCTAAGGGCAAAGGGGTACTGGTTCATAATGTGCGTGGGTTCGGGCAGACCCAGCTCCCGCAGAATCTCCAGCGAAATGCCGGTGGCGGCCCGGCGCGACACGTTGCTATGGGCCAGAATGACCTCTTGAAGCTGCTGTCCCACCGGCTGGACCGGGTTTAGCGCCGCCTGCGCGTCCTGGAAGACCAGTGAAATGTCTTTGCCGCGAATCCTCCGCAGGTGCTGCTGTCCCGCCCGCAGCAGGTCCACGCCGTCGAACACGATGCGGCCCGCGGGGACGGTGGCCGTTTCCGGCAGCAGCCCCATGATGGCCAGGGCCAGGGTGCTCTTGCCGGCGCCGCTTTCCCCCACCAGGCAGAATACTTGCTCCTGCTGCTGCACGATATTGACGCCATTCAGCGCCTTCACCTTGCCGGCGTTGGTGTCGATGTGGACGTGCAGGTCTTCGACCCTGAGAATTTCGGCCATCCAAGCCTCCCGCCCGTGGTAAAGCGCCAAGCGTTCCACGGCATTGGCTGGTTATGCGCTGCAACCCATTGCTACCCGCCGGTGTTCAACTTCCGGCCACCCGGGGGTTGGGGTGAGTCTCTCCTCAAGTCGGCCGGAGCGCAAGCTCCCCGCTTGAGCTCGGCAATCAGGTCCTGCAAACCGGAGATCCGCCGGGTGAACCGGGTCGCCGCCGTACCCAACTGTTCAATCCGGTGGGCGTCACTGCCGGCAACGCCACGACCCTGGAATCCGGCCAGCAAGTCCTGGGAAAAGCGGTTTTCTGCGTCAGACCCCCGCCCGTTCAACACTTCCAGGCCGTCGCATTGCCCGAAGAACTCATCTCCCGCTGCCTTGGCCAGCATTTCCCGGCGGGCCTTCGGGTCCTGGGCCGGCTCCGGCAGGAAGCGCCGCCGGTAGGGATGCGCGGCGATGATTGCCCCACCCTTGCGGTCAACCAGCCGCCGCAGGAAATCGGGCTTGTGTACCCCGAAGACGTAGCGGTCGAGGCCAAAGACCAGAACGTGGCCGGAGTCCGTGTTGACCTCGGTTCCGGGCAACACCAGGAAGTCGTGCCGCTTCCCCAGCTCCCGGGTCTCGTCCCACGTCCAAAAGGCGTCGTGGTCGGTGAGACACACACCATCCAGCCCCAGCTGCTTGGAACGGTCAATGAGACCGTCAACGTCCATAAAACTATCGTCGGACTTGGGGTAAGAGTGGGTGTGCAGGTCAATAAGCAAGGTAAGAAAAAAGTGACAACCGCAACCGGCGTTAAGCATTATCAGAAGATAATACCAAATGTAGCGGGGTGTTGGGAAATTTGCCGGACAATCCAGCAGGGTCTTTTAATTCTCGAAAGAATCCCCTCGCCCTCTGGGAGAGGGTTAGAGCCTGCCCCTGCGAAGGCAGGGGGTGAGGGTGTTCCGTCCAAGAGCAACCGTTGCCGGTGCGCGTGGGGTTGCCCTCACCCCCGGCCCCTCTCCCTTCGCAGGGGCAGGCTCTCTCCCGCGGGGAGAGGGGAGAATTAAAAGACCCTGGACAATCCAGCGCTTCAACCACCTGATGGACACCTGACCGGGCCACCCTGAGCTTGTCGAAAAGACAGGGGACTTGAGAGAATGAATCTCCCAAGTCCCCTGCATTGGGCCGGAACAGCACAACCGCGCCTACTCCGGGACTATCAACCCCTCTTCTTCCAGGTCGTCGATTATCTGCTGCGCCTTGAAGCTGCCAACCTTGAGCCGCCGCTCCAGGTAGGACGGGGTGAGGTGCGGGTTCCGCATGGCCAGGTCGCGGGCCACATCCATCATTTCGGCGTCAATGTTGGTGTGGGCCTCCTCTTCTTCGTCAACTTCCTCCAGGGAAATCACCGGCAGCGGCGGCCCCTTCTGGTTCAGCCAATACTCGACCACCTTATCCACTTCCTCGTCCAGCACCAGCGTACCCTGGACCCGCCGCGGCTTGGGGGAGTCGTTGTTCAGCAGCAGCATATCGCCGCGGCCCATCAGTTTCTCGGCGCCCACGCTGTCCAGGATGACCCGGGAGTCCACCTGGGAGGCGACGGCGAAGGCGGCCCGGGCCGGGATGTTGGCCTTCAACAGCCCGGTGACGACGTTAACCGAAGGCCGCTGCGTGGCCAGGACCAGGTGAATGCCCGCCGCCCGTCCCAGTTGGGCCAGCCGCACCAGGTTCTGCTCGATTTCGAACCCGCCGGCCATCATCAAGTCGGCCAACTCATCCACAATTATCACCAGGTAGGGCATTCGTTCCTTGACTTTGGCGTTGTACCCGGCGATGTTGCGAGTGCTCGACTCTTCCATCAGCTTGTAGCGGGCGGTCATCTCCCGCATCATGGCGCGCAGGGCCGGGTTGACATCCTCGGCGTCGACGATAACCGGAGCCACCAGGTGGGGAATGCCGTTGAAGGGGGTCAGTTCCACCCGTTTCGGGTCAACCATCAACATCCGCAGTTGGTCCGGCGGCTTAGTGAACAGCAGCGATGCCACGATGGTGTTGGTGCAAACGCTCTTGCCGCTGCCGGTGGCGCCGGCGATGAGCATGTGGGGCAGCGCCGCCAGGTCCATGACCACGGCCCCGCCGCCAGTGTCCTCACCCATCGCGATGGGCAGCCCATCCTTGGCGGCCAGCTTGGTGAAGGACTCGTCTTCCATGACCTGCCGCAGGGGAACCTTGGCCGGCGACGGGTTGGGCACTTCCAGCCCCACCAGCGCCTCGCCGGGAACCGGGGCTTCAATCCGCAGATAGGGGGTTTTCAAGGCCAGTGCCAGGTCCTTTTCGCGGGTCAATATGTTCTGCACCTTGACCCGGCTGCGCTCCATCGGCTCGTCCCCGTCCTTCCGGCGGGAGTCGCCGCCCCGCCGGGGCACCCAACCGGGAACCAGGCCAAACTGTACGATGCGGGGCCCGGCCTTGATGCCCTCGACCTGAACCATGACGCCGTGGTCCGAGAGGGTTTCCTCAATGTGGCGGGCCATCTCCTTCAACGGCTCTTCCGGGGCCGCGTAAGGCTCTGGCGGCGACAGCAGCGACATGGACGGCAGGCCCCACTGCGACTTGACCGCCGATGTCAGAGCGGTTCCGCCGTCATCGGAATCCTCGCCGGGTTCGGCGTTGCTCCCCGCCAGCCACTCGTCCAGACTTTGGCCTGGGTCCCAATCCGTGCCGGCGGATAGGTCTCCCGCTGGGTCCACTGCCCGAAGCTCGCCGCCATGCTCGGAAACAAGCCCGTCGGACTTCCCGCCAGCCCTGCGGAAGGGACGGCGGAGGGCACACCACCGGAACAGCCGGCCCATCCCCCGGCCCGACGCCTTCAGACCGTTGTACGCACCCTTGCCTGCCTTTTTACCCCCGGACCCGGCGCGGGCGCCGGTCCAGCGCCCCCCTTTGAGGTAGCCGGCGCCTACCAGCCGCGGGTAGGCAAGCAACGGAAGAACCACGGCGATGGCCAGCAGCTTGGCAACACCCAGCCACAGGGGAGAGCCGCCCAATACCGTGCCCCAGGCGCCTCCCAGGCTGACCTCGGAATATATGCCGTAGCCGGGATGGAAGAAGGAAAGAGTCCCGATGGCGATGGCCGTCAGTCCCGCCGACACCAGCCACCAGTTCCAGCCCCGGAAAAGGACTTTGGGCCAGTACCGCAGCATGACCACGGTGCCCAGCGTCCACGCGGCAACCGGGACCCAGCCCAGGGCCAGGGTCTCGTACAACCACTCTACGGCGTTGGGCGCTAGGACCAGGGTCAACCCGGCCGCCACGGCAGCGGCAACCAGAACCGTCAGGTCAACGATGAACCCTAGCGGGACAGGGGGGCCGCTGCCGGTTTTGGGGGTTGCAGAACGGCGGACTTGCTTAGTAGACGCTGCCATGCAGTCTCCCATTATCTGCTGCGGGTGTTCCCGCAGACGCAAACCCGGACGGGCCGACAGTCCACCACGGACTGCCGGCTCGGCGGGGCGATATACGGTTTAGGGAGATTATACGGCGGCCACGAGCTTGGCTCGTAGCGATTTGGCTTCGGAAAACGATGGGTTTGGACGAGGGTTCAGCCTTCCAGCACCACCGGCAGCACCATGGGCCGGCGGCGGGTCTCCGAGTAGAGGAACTTGCGGCTCAGGTCCCGAACGCGGTATTTCACCTCGTCTCCGTCGTACAGCAGGTCCGGCTCGTCGGCGAACATACGCTCCAGCTCGGAACCCAGGGCTTCGAACACCAGGCCGGCGTCCGGCTGCTCCATGAAGCCGCTGGCGCCAATCCGGGGCGCGCCGATCAATGTTCCGGCGGCTGCGTCCACGGAGACCACCACGGTTACCACTCCGTCCCGGGACAACGCGCGCCGGTCGCGGAGCACCTGGCTGGTGTTGTCGTGGGTAGTCGGGCCGTCGATGTAGATGGGGCCGGCGGAGACGGTATCCACCACCTCTCCGGCATCCGGCGACAACTCCAAGACGTCGCCGTCTTCCAGGACGAAGATTCCCGACTCGGCGACGCCCATGTTCCAAGCCAGCCGGGCGTGGGCGACCAGGTGCCGGTATTCGCCATGAACCGGCACGAAGAACTTGGGCCGGACAATGCTGAGCATCATCTTCAGCTCTTCCTGGCTGGCGTGGCCGTGGACGTGGACCAGCGCCACCCGGTCGTGCAGGACCACGGCCCCCTGCCGCAGCAGCTTGTCAATGGTGCGGCTGACGTGAATCTCGTTGCCCGGAATCGGCGTAGCCGAGATTATCACGGTGTCGCCCGGCAGAATGCCGACATCCCGGTGTTCCTGGTTGGAGATGCGCACCAGGGCCGAGGTGGGTTCGCCCTGGCTGCCGGTGGTCATCAGCACAACCTCTTCCGGGGGCAGGCTCCGGGCCTGATGCAGCGAGACGAGGACGCCGTCGGGTATTTGCAGGTAACCCATTTCGCAGGCCATGTTAACGTTGTCCACCATGCTGCGGCCAACGATGCCAACCTTGCGGCCGTGCTTGTGGGCGGCATGTATCACCTGTTGAATCCGGGAAATCAGGGAGGCGAAGGTGGCCACCATGACCCGGCCCTCCGCCTCGCCGATTACCCGGTCCAGCGCCTCGCCCATTATCTGCTCCGACGGAGTGAACCCGGACAGTTCGGCGTAGGTGGAGTCGGAGCACAGCAACAGGACACCCTGAGAACCCCGGTCGGCCAGCGTCGCCAGGTCAATGGTGTGGCCGTCCACCGGGGTATGGTCAATCTTGAAGTCGCCGGTGTGGATTACCGTACCCACCGGGGTTTCGATGACCAGTCCCATGGCGTCGGGAATGCTGTGGCAGACCCGGAACCAGCTTACCGTGAAGCTGTCGCCAAAGCGGTATTCGACGTTGGGTTCAACCGCCACGGCGGTGGCGCCCCGGGACACGGCCCGCTCCTTGAGCTTGACGCTGATAAGGCCGTGGGCCAGCTTGGGGGCGTAAACCGGCGCGTCCAGCTTGGGAAGCACGAAGGGCAGTGCGCCGATGTGGTCTTCGTGACCGTGGGTGATGAGAATGGCCCGCACCCGGTCGGCGTTGGCGACCAGGTAGGAGATGTCGGGTATGATCAGGTCAACCCCGGGCATATCCTCGGTGGGGAATTGGACCCCGCAGTCGACGACTACGATGTCGTCGCCGCACTCCAGGGCCATCATGTTCTTGCCGATCTCCCCCAGACCGCCCAGGGGAATGACGCGTAATTTTGGGTTCAAATCTGCCAATAAATCCTCGAAATTTCAAAATAAAGGTAACTGTTCGGACGGCGGGGTGTCTTCGACGACCTCCGGTTCCGGCGGAACCGGAGACTGCCGCAGTTGCTCCAGCAGCCCGGGAATGGCCTGAAAGTCCTCAATGATGGTATCCCGCAGCGCAGCCCGATGGAGGGCCGCCGCGGGGTGCATTATCGGAAAAATGGCCCGCTGATTATGCCATCGGAGACGTCCGTGGGCGCGGCCAATGGTCTCACCGGGGAAGAACCGGGCCAGGGAGAACCTTCCCAGGGTGACAATCATGGTTGGGTCTACCAGCTCAATCTGCCGGTCCAGATACTTGCCGCAGGCCGACATTTCGGACGGAGACGGGTCCCGGTTTTGCGGAGGGCGGCACTTGACCATGTTGGCGATGAAGACTTCCCGGCGGGTCAACCCGATGCCCGCCAGCAGTTCTTCAAGGAACAGCCCCGCCGGGCCGACGAAGGGCCTTCCCTGCCGGTCTTCCTGGAATCCGGGGCCTTCGCCAATGAACATCAGGCTGGCGTCGGGGTCGCCTTCGCCGGGGACGCTGTTGGTGCGCTCCCGGTGCAGTTCGCAATCGGTGCAGACCCGGACCAGTTGAGCGATTTCGCCCAGGGTGTCCATGCCGCCTCTACCGCCGGTCACTCATGCGCCGGTTATTCATGGCGGGGGCCGCAGTCCCGGCGAATACCGGGCGGCGGTCCGGTTGGCGGCAGGGCGCACCATAATCCGAGGGAAATGCCGGACGGGTCTTGCCCGGCTCCGATGACGGAGCCGGGGCCGAAACTCGGAACCGGACCGCCCGCCGGTCTACCCGTCGCTAACACCGTGTTCCTTCAGGTACGCCACCGCATCCCGGATGGTGTTGATGTTGCCGGCGTCATCGTCGGAGATTTCCACCGGGTTGTCGTCGGTGGAGAACTCTTCCTCAAAGGCCATTATCAACTCCACCAGGTCCAGTGAGTCGGCGCTCAAGTTGTCGACGAAGGAGGACGATTCCTGGACTTCGCCTTCTTCGACTCCCAGTTTGTCGACGACAATATCTTTTACACGATCATAAACAGTGGGCAACTAATTTCTCCCTTCCCGCGCAGATTGTTCCGCGGACAATGCCCCGGATTCCAGGTCGTTGATAACTGAACCGAGCACTCCGTTCACGAACCTGGCCGAGCTTTCGCTTCCGAAGACCTTGGCTAACTCGACCCCCTCGTTCGCCGCCGACTTGCGGGGGGTGTCCGCGTGGTGCAGCAACTCGAACAAAGCGATGCGGAGTACATTCCGGTCAACCACCGCCAATTGACTCACCGGCCAGGCAGGAGCGTAGGCATGGATAACCGAATCCAGGTTGGCCAGGCTTTCTCTTACGCCGTCCACCAGGGACCGCGCAAATTCATTGGCCTCGCTGGGCAGGGGATTTTCCTGAACCACCCAGTCCCACGGGACTTCGGCGGGCCACTCTCGCACATCCAGGGCGAAGAGGCACTGGAGAGTAGCCATCCTGGCCTTTCGTCTGGGGTCAACCCCGCCAGCAATGGTCATAGGTTAGCACAGCAAGGGCTAAGTGGACTAGACAATGGCTGCGGAAAGTTTCTGGATGGAGTTCTGGTCGGACAAGGTGGCTGCCTGGACCCCCCGGTCGATTCTTTTGATGAGGCTGGCCAGCACTCGGGAAGGGCCGAACTCAACAAATTGCGAAACGCCCGATTCGACCATGAACCGGACGGAGTTCCGCCACTGGACGCAATGGCACAGGCCGCTGATTAGCTCGCTTCGGATCTGTTCCCCGGTGGTCAGGGGTTCGCCGCTGACGTTGGCGATAATCGGGACCAGCGGGTCGTGGAACTGCACCCCCTGGACCGCCTCGGTCAGTCCTGCCTGCGCCTGCCCCATCAGCGAAGAGTGAAACGCGCCGCTGACGGACAGGGGAACTGTCTTGCGGGCGCCCCTCGCCGCCGCCAAGTCCATGGCCCGGGCCACGGCAATCTTCTCGCCGCTTATGACAATCTGGTCGTCCGAGTTGATGTTGGCCAGTTCCACGCCGGTTTCGGCGCAAATATGCTCCAGGACATCCTCGTCCAACCCCAAAACGGCGGCCATGCTGCCGGGGCGGTCCAACGACGCCTGCTGCATCAGCCGGCCCCGTTCCCGCACCAGTTGCAGACCGTCGCCAAAGCTGATGACGCCGGCCACCACCAGGGAGGTGTATTCGCCCAGGCTGTGCCCGGCCACCGCAGCCGGCGCGGGGGTGCGGTGGCCCAGAAACTCGCTCCACGCCCTCCAGCAAGCGATGCTGACCACCATGATGGACGGCTGGGAGTTAATCGTGTCCTGAAGCTCGTCGGCAGGCCCGTTGAAGATTAACCGGGACAGGTGGAACCCCAGGTTGTCGTCGGCTTCTTCAAAGACCTCGCGCGCGGCACGGGATGAATCAAACAAGTCCATCCCCATTCCGACGGACTGAGACCCCTGGCCCGGGAAAACGTAAGAATACCGGGACGCGTTCTGGATGTCGTTATTCGTTGCCATTTAACAGAAAACCGTCAACCGCCGGGCGAACCCGTTGGGTCCGTTGAACCCGGTTGACCACCTTTCCGAGTCTCCAGCCACGGCCACCGCACACCACAACGCGTCGTCGGAGCCGGACCAAGTAATCATGAACCCAGCAGTCGCCGCCATCACCACCCCCAAACCTCCCTTGACCATCCCTAACCCTTGACCGTTACCACCTCGCGGCCCCGGTAAAAGCCGCAGTTGGGACAGGCGGTATGGGGAAACTTGGCGCTCCGGCACCTGGAACAGTTGGACGGATTCAATGGTTTGAGCTTGTAAGCGGTAAGGCGCCGGCCCCGCCGCGCCCGGGTTACTTTCTTTTTTGGTACTGCACCCATGAGACTCCTCGGTTAATCGGCGGGTCCCAGCAAACCGGCCAGATTGCCCCAGCGGGGATCAATCGCAGGGCGGCCGCACTGGCACTCCAATTCATTCAGATTTACTCCGCAGCCCGGGCACAGGCCCTGGCATTGGGGACGACACAACGGCTTCATCGGCGTGTCGGTGATGATGTACTGCCGCAGCATCTCGGACAATTCCAGCGTGTGCGCTGCGTTGATCCGAGCGCCTTCCGACTCTGGTGGGGCCTGCAACCACCGCCCGGTCTGGACATCCACCAGGGGATAAAATTCCTCTTCAATGCTCAAGTCCAAGTTTGCCGTATGCTCGGACAGGCAGCGGACACAACTGACCAAGGCAGCCACCGCCAAGTCCGCGGTCACCAGAATGCCCTGGTGGGTCTTCATCAGCCGCACCGTACCGACAGCGCCGTCGGCGAACCGGTCGTCTCCCGTGAACCGTTCGTCCAGCCGGTAGTCTCTGGTGGAGCCGATCGGTTCCTTGAGCAGTTGCGCTACATTGTACCGCATTTATCGCACCGCGTTATGTTAAAGCCTCAACCCCTGCCGGAAAGGGAACAGGCAGGATGCCGCCCCTGACGCCGGAGGTTGATTCGTAAGGATTATAAAAGAAGCAACCTTTGGGGTGTCAAGTATTTCGGAGACGGATTCAGGGTCTTTTAATTCTCCCCTCTCCCCCGGCCCCCGCCTTCGCAGGGGGTGAGGGCGAACCTCGCGCGCACCGGCAACGGTTGCTCTTGGACGGAACGCCCTCTCCCAGAGGGCGAGGGGATTCTTTCGAGAATCGAAAGACCCTGGAGACGGATTGCAACAGTTTTCGCCACCGGGAGTCCGGCATCGCCGATGCCGGCCGCAATCCGGGATACGTCAAACCGGCTTCTATTGCCTGTTATACGGCGGTGGACGTCCGGTTGGATTTTATGTAATCAACGATTCGCTGGGTGGATGTCCCTGGCCCGAACACAGCCGACACGCCCATTTGCGCCAACTGCTCCCGGTCCTGTTCGGGAACGATACCGCCCAGAACCACCAGCACGTCGTCCATGCCCTCGGCCCGCAGCAGCTCGATTATCCTGGGGACGATTTCCAGGTGTGCGCCGGACAATATGCTCAAGCCCACCACGCCCACGTCTTCCTGGGCGGCGGCATGGACAATCATCTCCGGGGTCTGCCGGATGCCGGTATAAATTACTTCCATGCCGGAATCCCGCAGCGCGCGGGCAATCACCTTGGCCCCCCGGTCATGCCCGTCCAGACCGGGCTTGGCCACCAGAACTCGGATTGGGTTTGTTTCTTCCATCTGCAAAGGTCTCGCAACAACGGTCTTGCCCTGCCCAGCGTTAGCCAAAGCAATGCACCCATTGTACCCCAACTTGCGCCGCAGCGACCAAGTTCCCCGCCTGAGTTGTTCCCAAAGTTGCGCCTGGAATTGTCCCTCACCTCCGGCCCCCCTCCCTCCGGGCTGACAGGGGTATGTATACTGAAATTGGTCTGAGAGCTTGGAAAGCGCACAGGAATCCGTCATCTTGGTTGTAATGACGAAACCGGATGCCGGAGGTATCCCATGCGCCTTCCAAGGGAATGCTGCCAGATGAAGCAGGTCATTGAAACGCATTTACCGCACCTCACTCAGCCACAGTTGACCGGCCTGGCCTGGTGGGTGTGCGGGACCATTCTGGCCGGGAGCGCCTGCCAGAATACCGTCGCGTCCGCCCTCTCCACCCGGGGCAACTGGAACAACCTGCGGCAGTATCTCAGAGAGTGGTTGTACGGCGGCGACCGGGCCCGTCCCTGCCAGACCGAACTGGACATAAGTCTCTGCTTCGCGCCGCTGCTCCGGTGGGTCCTGGCGTGGTGGCGTTCCGATAGGCTGGCGCTGGCGGTTGACCCCACGTTGAAAGGGGACGACACCACCGCCATCGTCATCAGCGTGGTCTACCGGGGTTGCGCGATTCCCGTGGCCTGGCGAATCCTGCGGGCCAACCAGCGCGGGGCCTGGATGGACCCAATAGTGGAACTGCTGCAGGCCCTGGCCCCGGCGGTCCCCAGGGAAATGACCGTGATTGTGATGTGCGACCGGGGCCTGGCCAGTCCGAAATTGTGGAAACAGATACTCGCTCAGGGCTGGCATCCCTACATGAGGTATCCGAGAAACGTCACTTTCTGCGCCGATGGCGGACGACGGCTGCCCGCGCGCGCCTTCGTTCCCCGTCCGGATACCGCCCGGACCGGCAGCGGGACCGCCTTCGGCGGAGCCGCCGCAAAACGCCGCTGCACCCTGCTGGCGGTCTGGTACGTTGAACAGGAGGAGCCGTGGATCATCCTGACCGACCTTCCGCCGGACCAAGTTGGGGTGAGTTGGTACGCCCTCCGCTTCTGGATCGAGTTGGGGTTCAAGGCGGTCAAGAGCCTGGGTTGGCAATGGCACAAGACCCGCAGGACTGACCCGGCGCGGATTTCGCGCCATTGGTTCGTGTTGCCGGTGGCGACGCTCCTGACCCTGGCCTATGGGACCAGGGTGGAAGACGCCTATGACCGGAAGATGCCCCCCGGCAGCTTGCGGGCGCCGCCCCGGGCGCTGGCGCCCACGCACCGCAGCGGCAGGGAGAAGCCGGGACGGACCGTCAGTGTAATCCGGCACGGCATCGACCGGCTGAGACGCTTGCTGCACCGGGGCCGGTTATGGCGCCGGGTATGGCTGCTGCCCGAACCCTGGCCGGAACCCAAGCCCAACCTGGAGGTCACCCGCCATGCCCCTACATGAAACCCTATACATACCCCTGTCAGCTCCCTCCGGGAGAGGGGAGAATGAAAAATCCCCAGGACACCGGCGGGTTGGATGATTTCTGCGGGGACGCCTGATATAATCACCCAACCAACCCGGCCGGGGTGAGGCCAGTGCCCCGCCGCCGGTCGCGTCGGGAGCCGACACCGCGGGCGCTCCCGCAAATCGCGTCCCAGTAGCTCAGGGGACAGAGCGGCTGCCTTCTAAGCAGCGGGTCGCGGGTTCGAATCCTGCCTGGGACGCCAATTTAGGCACGAACAAGCTCAGATGGGCACGGTCAGCCGCCCTTTTAGGCGGCTTCTTCTTTGCCAAAAACCCATATCCGATGCACGGTCAATCCTCCAGCAAACCCTGAACCAGCGGATCGAACCTCATAGAACCCAGGGGGTTGGGGGATTCATCCCCCAACGTGCCCCGTTAACCCGGTGATTGTTGCGGAGAATAGAAAGACCCTGGCCTGGGGATAATGGCGATTGATGGCCTTCCCCGGTGTCCGTATCATCCCTTTAGTCAACAATCAATCGGCCGGGTATTCCAGCCTTCCCCCAGGGATTTGGGAAGTCTTGGAACCCATTGCTGTTAGGGAGGACTTATTAGGGAAACCCAGCTTACCCGGTTGCCCGCCGCTGTTCCGGGAATACGGAGCATCGTCATCGACCCCGCCCGGTCCCAGTCTCCCACCTTCGGCGGACTGTCCTTCGGCTCCGTCGGGCAGTACGAGAAACTTCGCGGCGCCGCCTACGGCGAGTTGGACCCATCGGACCCGCGGAACGCGGTTATCACCGACATCGGCCTGGCGCCGGTAAACTCCCGCGGCATGGTCGAGTATTCAATGGACATCTTCATCCTCAAGCCCATCAACCTGAGCGCCGGCAACCATCGCCTGCTCTTCGACTTCAACAATCGCGGCCAAATGCGGGTGTGCCTGCTCAACGGCGCATCCCCCACCAACAACCCGGCCACGGCCGCCGATGCCGGCACCGGTTTCATTATGGAACAGGGCTGCACCGTGGTATCAAATGGGTGGGATTTTGGCGCGAGCGGCGTCGATTCAATGAAGATTAACGTCCCCGTGGCCACGAATGACGGAGCAACCATCACCGGCCCTTCCTACGAATACATCGTCTTCGACGACGGCGCCACCCTGACCAGCGAACTAGCTTACCCGGCAGCCATTCTGGACAAGTCCCAAGCCAAGCTCACCGTCCGGGAGCGCCTGGATGACCAACCAACCACAATCCCAGCGGCCGGCTGGGACTACACATCGACCCACGGCAAGGCAATCCGCTTGCACCCGGAGGGAACACCCTTCCGGCAAAGCCACGTCTACGAGTTCACCTACACGGCCAAAGACCCCGTGGTGGCCGGAATCGGCTTGGCCGCTACCCGCGACTTTATATCCTTCTTGCGAAACGCTGACCGCGCTGAAGGCAATCCCCTCGCCGGCGATGTCCAGTACACTTTCAGTTATTCCATCTCCCAGCCATCCCGCGTCCTGAACGACTTCCAAAGGCTGGGCTTCAACGAGGACGAACACGGCCGGCGGGTTTTCGACGGAATCCTGAGCCATACCGGCGGGGGCAGCGGCGACCAGATTAACTTTCGGTTCGGTCAGACCGACCGGACCGAGCGCAACCGCCAGAATCACCTGTACCCGGAAGCCGTCTTCCCCTTGGCCCATCAGGTGTTGACCAACCACCTGATGGGCCAGACCGCCGGGCGCAGCGAGCGGTGCATGGCGACCAACACCTGCCCCAAGCGATTCGAGGTCAACACTTCCAACGAATACTGGTGCAAGGCGGCTTCGCTGCTGCACACCGACACCCAGGGGCATGACCTACCCGACCCGGAAAACGTGCGGTTCTACCTTCTGTCCGGCCTGTCCCACAGCGTTGGAAACATTGCCGACAGGAAGAAGAACCAGCAGTTCACCAACGGAGTGGCTCCCCATGCCGCCCATCGCGCGCTTCTGGTTGCGCTGGACGAGTGGGTGAGCCAGGGCATCGCGCCGCCAGAGAGCCGGGTGCCGCGCGGCGCCGATAACGCGGTCTTTGCCGTGCCTCGGCCCGGTTTTCAGACCGGCTTCGTGCCGCAAGAGGAATTGGGCTGGCCCACCATTCCGGCCGTCACCTATAACGGACTAATCACCACCCGGTACCTGTTGGACTTTGGGCCGGAATTTAACCGAGGCGTTTTGTCCGACTATCCGCCCTCCCTTGCCGGGCGTCCCACTTACCCCATATTTGTATCCCGAGTGGATGAAGACGGGAACGAAGTGGCCGGGGTCCGACTGCCGCAGGTGGAAGCGCCGGTCGCCACCACCACCGGATGGGCATTGCGCCGCGCCGGCTTCGGCGAGAATGAAGGCGGCGAATCCGACGGCCAGCACATCCCCTTCAAGACCACCAAAGCCGAGCGCCTGGCAGCAGGCGATCCGCGCCTGTCGCTGGAGGAGCGATACCGGGACCACGACGGTTACGTGGAGGCGGTCACCGAGGCAGCCAAACGACTCGAAAAGCAGCGGTTCCTTCTTCCCGCCGACGTCCAGAGGCACATTGAAGCGGCGCAGGCAAGCAACGTACTGCTTTCGTAGCCAACCGCAGGGCTGCCCAGCGAAACCGCTTGGCAATTTACATCCCATTCAACTACTGGCACGTGAAGATGTACTGGACCGGCAACTCCCCATCGCCTTCCTCGCGAAAGCGGGAATCCAGAAGGGTGGGGGACAGTAGTTCAGAGGCGTCTATTCACGTATCAGTAAGAGACCCCGATGCAGCCTCCCCTGCCGACGACAAACCAAAACCGGACGCCGCGTTGACACGGCGTCCGGCACAAAGCTCAATTGCGGGGCGGACTCCGCCGCCGAAAACCGCCGCGTTATTCCAGCAGGAACCCCTCGTAGCCGTTCTTTGCCACGTCCTCCCGCTTGGCCCGCATGACCGGGGCCGTGTCCGGGCTGGTCAGCAATGCCCGGGCCTTGCCGGGAATGTTGGCCCCCACGAACCAGGAATCAGCCTGGGACCGGAGAATCTTGGACCCTTGCTCGTTGACGTGATTGACCCAATCGTCTTCCGCCTGCACGGTCGGCGATATGCGGACGTACTCGTTGTCCCGCACGTAGCGGATGCACTCTGTCACCCAATCCACCAACGGCTCGGCGGCCCGGACGAAGTTGCCCACTGAGGCGGCGTTGATGGTGAACATATTGGGGAAACCGGCGCTCTGAATCCCCATGTAGGTGCGGGGGCCACCGGCGAATTTTTCCTTCAACGACTGACCGCCGATTCCGCGGATGTCGATGCGGTTCAGCGACCCGGTTACGGCGTCGTACCCGGTGGCAAAGATGATGACATCCAGCTCGTACTCGGCATCCGTCGTCTTGAGGCCCGTCGGGGTGATGCGCTCGATGGGCGCCTTCTTGACGTCAACCAGCAGCACGTTGTCCTGGTTGTATACTTCGTAATATCCGCTCTCGCAGGGCAGACGCTTGGAGCCGAACATGTGGTCCTTGGGCGCCAGCATCTCCGCCGTCACCGGGTCATGGACCCGCTCGCGAATCTTGTTGCGGACGAACTCGGCGTAGTCCTCGTTGGCCTCGCCGGGCATCATCACGTCATAGAAGTTGGACAACCACTTCTTGAAGCCCGGCTCCGCCCACAGCTTTTCGTACTGCTCCCGCCGCTCCTCTTCCGAGACTTCCAGGGCCGACCGGGGATCGAACTGGTGGACAAAGGAACCGGCCGTCTCGCTGCACTTCTTGAAAATCTCCGGGTAGTTGGCCTTAATCTCCCGCTGCATCTCGTCGTCGATGGGGCCGTTCCGCAGCGGGGCGCAGTAGTTGGCCGTGCGCTGGAACACGGTCAGATGCCCGACCTCCTTGGCGATTTCGGTAATCAACTGCACGCCCGTCGCCCCGGTGCCGATTACCCCCACCCGTTTGCCGGCCAGGTCCATGCCTTCCTTGGGCCACCTTCCGGTGTGGCGCCACGCCCCCTGAAAGGTTTCCAGCCCCTCAAATTCGGGAACGTAGAAGGCCGACAGCAGGCCCACCGCCGTCACCAGGAACGGGGCCCGGGCCCGGTGTCCGTCCTGAATATCCACCTGCCAGAGATTGCTCCCTTCATCAAAAGAAGCTGAGACGACCCGCGAGTTGAACCGGATGTCCCGCCGCAGGTCGAACTTGTCGGCGACATAGTTCAGGTAGCGCTCGTTTTCCGGCTGCCCGGAGTAAAGCTCCTTCCAGTCCCATTCCTGGAGCAGTTCCTCGGAAAAGGAATAGCCGTAGGTGTAGCTCTCCGAGTCGAAGCGCGCCCCGGGATAGCGGTTCCAGTACCAGGTCCCGCCGACGCCGCTGCCGTCCTCAAACACCCGCACCGAGAGGCCAAGCTGCCGGAGACAATACGATTGGTAAAGCCCCGTAACCCCGGCGCCGATTACTATGGCGTCAAACTGCTCGACCTCATCGGAGGGCACGGAGCCATTAGCTTGCGGCTGATGTGCATAATTAACCATAAATCGCTCCTTACCGGCAGGATTCCGGCGCTGGGAGCGGCAACCACGTCACGGCCCCCAACCCCATCCGGTTTTAAGACGAATAATACCAATAAGGCCCGCCAAAATAAACCGCGAACCGCCGGGCCAACAGGACGGCAGCCAATCCCCTGAAGATTGCCTCGCCTTCCTTACTGCGATGAGCCAAGGCGAGCAGGATTGGGATGCAGGCGGAAATGATGTTGGAGCCAGTTGACACGCCTTTGGTATAGCCTTACCTTTTTAATCTGAACTGGAACAGTTGGGGACGAAATGCAGCAAACTCGAACATACCGGGAACGAAGCCTGGAAAATCTGGCGAAGGCGCGCCAGGAACTCGGTGAAGGCGATCTCACTCAAGCCTCCGGGAAAGGATGGGGCGCCGCAGCCCTGATGGTCAAGGCCATTGCCGAACAGCGGGGGTGGAACCACAAGAGACATAGCTGGCTTCACGATGCGGTCGACGATTTGGTCAGCGAGACCGGAGACAACGAGTTGAACAGCCTGTTCGGCGTAGCCAACGGCCTGCACATCAACTTCTACGAGGGATGGCATCGTCCCAGGCAAGTCGAAGCGGGGATTGAGGCCGTGGAAAGGTTCGTGGCAAAGGTGGAGCCACTGTTGGCCCGATCCCCCTAGCTTCAGGAAGCGGACCCCAACGGGGTTAGGGGTTAGAGGATTCTCACCGGCGAGAAGCGCCAGGGTTAGTTACGGCCCATCATACACAACGGGACTCTTGAGCGAGTGGGTTTCATGTGGCGATTTCTTTCCCCTAGATTATCTCCAACTCCCGCAGGCGGGCGATTAGGTATTCCTGCGGTCGGTCGCCCTTGGTACGGTTGCAGTGGGCGCAGAGCAGTTGCAGGTTGTCCAGGTGGTCAGTCCCGCCCCGGGCCCTTGGGATGAGGTGGTCAACCTCAAACTGCCGGAAAGGAAACTCGGTGCGGCACCCGTTGCAGCGCCCTTCCTGCTGGCCAAAGAGGACGTGCTTGTTCTGGCGGTAAGGCAGCGCGGAGTCTGGACGTCGGTCCGTTGCGGTATGTCGATGCGGGCGGTCACCAGCCGGTTGTGGAACAGGTTGCCCATGAAATCCCGCAGCCGGATGTTGACCAGTTCAACTGCCTTGGGGGAAAGGTCTATCCCCACCCATTGGCGGCCCAGCTTTTCCGCCGCCACGCAAGCGGTGGCGCAACCGCAGAAGGGGTCCAGTACCATGTCGCCGGGGTTGCTGCTGGCCTGAATGATACGCTCCAGCAGGGCCAACGGCTTTTGCGTGGGATATCCGATGCGCTCTTTGTCATTATCAAGCCATTTTACATCCTCATCGACGCCTTCTTTAGAATTCCATAACGTCCCCTGTGTACCCGGTTGAAATGCCCAAATGTCTTGATGGAGAAGGCCATGGGAAGAATCTAGGTATTGTTTATACCGGGGCATTCCCGTTGATTTCTTGGGATGCAGTATTAGCCCCGATGCATCCATTGCGTCGAGCAATTCCAAGGTCGATAGTGCCTTATTCTCAGGATTGACCTCCACCTGGATTTTGGACGGAATTGCCCAATGACGCCCATGATGTGTCGGGTCATACCCATGCCATGGCTCCCCACTATCACCGTTACGGGTTCCAGACCCAGTGAGTACGTTCGATTGGTAAGCACCTCGTTGGTCAGTTTGAGGAAAACTACTGTTAACGTATGTTGAGGTGTAGGGTCGTCGGCCAGGGTGGAAGGTGAATGTCTGCCCCTTGGTGTAGAACAATATGATGTCATGTATTGGGCCATATTGCTTGGACAGTTTATTGTGGGCGTTGCTTCTCCGCCAGACAACTTCACTGCGAAACTGTGCGGGCCCGAACACAGCATCCATTACCAGTTTCAGGTAATGGCTGGCGGTTGGGTCGCAGTGCAGGTAGATGCTGCCGGTATCCTTCAGCACCCGGCGCATTTCCAGCAAACGGACCGACATCATACAGAGATAAGATTGCATTCCCTTGCCGTGGGCTATCCCAGCAGCTTCCACCACTTTGTAGATAGCTGGGTGTTCGTCGGCAATCAAGCCCATCCAGGCGACGTCAAGGTCTGACAGTGTCCAGGTGTCCTTGAACGCTGCGCCCGCCGCAGCGCTGCCCACCGGCGCCGAGTAGTTGCGGTTGGAGTTAAACGGCGGGTCAAGGTAAATGAGGTCCACCGTTTCGCTGTTTAACCCGCGGAGGACGTCAAGGTTGTCGCCGGTCCAAATGGTCTTATCGACAAAGTTCGGCTCGGCCATCACCACATCCTTGTGGAAACTCTTTTCCCCACCGGGAGTTAATGATACTCTACCATCACTTTTGACTTAACGAAATTGGGGGATGTCATGATTAAAACGTTTTCGGCGTTGTATGCCGGTCATGTGCTGGAGGGCGAAGGCGTCGGTTTCGCCGGCACGCCCCACGACGACCGCTGGTATCCCAACGAGCGGCTGATTAAAGCCTTCGACATCGCCAAAGAAGCCGCCATCCTGATGGAAGACCTGGGGTATGACATCCTCTGGATGGCCGAGCACCACTTCCAGCGGGAGGGGTACGAGTGCATCCCCAACCTGCTCATTATGAGCCAGTACCTGTCCCAGTTCACCAAGCGCATCAAGTTCGGCTGCGGGTTCAACGTCCTGCCCATGTGGCATCCCATCCGGCTGGCCGAAGACTTCGCCATGGTGGACATCCTCACCGGCGGCCGGGTCGTCTTCGGCGTCGGGCGTGGGTATCACACCCGCGAGGTCGAGAGCTTTGGCGCGCCCCTGCTGGACGGCGACGCCAACCGGGAACTGTTCGAGGAGCAGTTCGAGATTATAATGAAAGCCTTCAATCAGGACGCTTTCACCCACCGGGGCAGCCACTACTCCATCCCGCCCAACGTCCCCTACCGGGGCTACGAACTGGAAGAGGTGACGCTGGTGCCCCGCCCCCTGAACCTGCCGGTGGAGGTCTGGCAGCCGGTGGTCAGCGGCACCGACCGCGCCTTCGACTTCATGGCCAGGTGGGGCATCAAGGGCGTCATTCTTGGCACGGGCGAGCAGTACGTGGACGACTGGATTAACCGCTTCCAGCAGGCCAACGCCCGGCAGGGACGCGACATGGAGTTGGGCAAAAACCTGGCCCTGGGCATCTGGTCCTACCTGGACGACAGCCGGGACAAAGCGCGGCAGGCACTGGAGCCGATGTTCGAGGAGCACGTCAAGTTCGCCGCTCCCCTGGGGATGCTCCGGTACAACGACCGGCAGATGCAGGCGACGGGGCCCGGCGGCGCGGCCCGTCACATCGCCGCCGGAACGGACTTCCAGGACGTCATCCAGAAGCGCGCTTGGTGGGCGGGTACGCCCGAGGACACGGTGGAGTACCTGAAGGAGTTGGAGGACAAGTACCCGGGGCTGGAGCAGGTAATGATCGGCTTCCCCATGGGCGCGACAGTCCAGCAGTTCCGGGAGCAGATGACCCGCTTCGCCCAGGAAGTGATGCCAGCCTTCCGGGGCGCGCGCATGGCGCAGCCGGCGGATTAGGGACGGTCGGTTAATAAGGCCTTTTTATTCTCCCCTCTCCCGCGGGGAGAGGGGCCGGGGGTGAGGGGAAATCCGCCCCCCTAACAACCCCTTCTTGTTAGCGGGGCGGGCGGTGTGATAATCTCCGTTGCAGCCACATGGCGGGTTTCCGGGACGAATCTTGTCTTACCGGAAGTTTAAGGAGGTAGATTATGGGTTACAAACCGCGTGGACTGGGCCACATCAACCTTTTCGTGCGCAACGCCGAACGCTCCCGGGCCTGGTACGAGGACCTGTTGGGTCTCACTACCTACGGGTTCACGCTGGGGCGGGCCGCTTTTATGACCGCCGACCCGGGCAACTCCCACGAAATCGCCCTCATCGAGTTGGGCGACGACGCCCCGGGGCCGCAGCGGGGGCAGGTCGGTCTGAACCACATGGCCTGGTACATGGACAGCCTGGACGACCTGAAGGAGCTGTACCACCGGGTTAAGGAGCGCGGCATCGAGATTGAGCGCATCTCCGACCACGGCCATTCCATCGGCATCTACATCCACGACCCGGACGGCAACGGCATTGAGCTTTCCTACGAGATGCCCAGCAGCGAGTGGGGCAACGCCGAGGGAGAGTACGTCATCGGCGGCGCGCCCAAGGGCCGCCTGTCCGGTCCCTGGGACGCCGAAATTGCGGAATACGCGCGGAGCTAGGGCGCACCGCCCTTCCTGCTGAGTTGGCCGAAGGACTTTCTTGCAAGCCCGGTTCGTAAGAAAGTCCTTCGGGTCTTCGGGGGAACCGTTGGGGGATGAATCCCTCAAACCCCCTGGATTGGGAAGTCCTGCGAGCCGCCTCAGAACGAACGGGTTTGATAACAGGGTTGAATGAGACGACTTGACCGCCATACCCTCAGCCTCGGCCTGTTCGGGGCCAACTGCTCCGGCGGGCTGGCCGTGACCACCGTACCGGAGCGGTGGGACGCCAGTTGGGAGAACAACCGGCGTCTGGCGGTGATGGCCGATGAGGCCGGCCTGGACTTCATGCTGCCCCTGAGCCGCTGGAAAGGCTACGGCGGCGAGACGGACCACAACGGCTCCAGTTTTGAGACCCTGACCTGGGCCTCGGGGATTCTGGCCGCCACGTCCCGGATTATGGCCTTCGGCACCGTCCACGTCTCCCTGTTCAACCCGGTGGTGGCCGCCAAGCAGATTGCCACCGCCGACCTGATTGGACAGGGACGCTTCGCCCTTAACTTAGTCTGCGGCTGGAACCGGGACGAGTTCGAGATGCTGGGGGTTGACCTGGCCCAGCACGATGACCGCTACGCCCAGGGGCAGGAATGGCTGGACGTGGTGACGCGGGCCTGGTCCTGCCCGGAAGCCTTCGACTATGAGGGCAGGTATTACCAGGTGCGCCGCACCGACATCCGGCCCAAGCCTTACCGGGACCAGCGTCCCATAATCGTGTGCGCCGGAAACTCGCCCACCGGCCGCGGCTTCGCCGCCCGCAACGCCGACATGATGTTCACCAACATCCGGTCCGGGTTGGACGACGTTCACGCCAACACGTCGGCCCTGCGCAGGATGGCCGCCGGATACGGACGGGACATCGGCGTGTTTACCAACGTGGCGGTGGTGTGCCGTCCGTCTCGTAAAGATGCGGATGATTATTTCCACTACTACGCCGTGGAAAACGCCGACGTCGACGCGGTGGAGAACATGGTCGAGGGACGCGGCCTGAACAAACCCGGACAGTCTCGGGAAGAGAAGCGGCAGATTCGCCGCCGCGCCGCCGGTGGCAACGGCGCCTTCCCCATCATCGGCTGCCCCGACGACGTGGCCGAGACCATGCGCAAGCTGTCCGAGGGGGGCATATCCGCGCTGGCGGTGGGGCTGGTAAACTACTTGGAGCATTTTCCTTACTTCCGGGATGAAGTGCTGCCGCGCTTGGAGCGGGTGGGGCTGCGGTCGTGATAGGGTACGCTTGGGGGATTCATCCCCCAGACCCCATAATTTGAGGATTCTCTGGGCGTCTCAGGATGAATGGAGGAGTTGATGGCTGAGTTGCCGGAACGGAATATAGTTTCAACGGTCTTGAACGGGCAGTCGGTGATGACGGTCATCGGGGTTGCGCGCGGGCCGTGGCCGGTGGTCACCGGCATCGCAAACGGCGGCGCAGACATGGCCGGACCGCCGCCGCCCTACCTGTCGGTGGCGGCGTGGGCTGCTTGAACCGTCGTCACGCTGGTGGGCGTGGCCTACCGCGGTGGCATTCCCCTGGAGGACATCGAGGTTGACTTTCAAGTCGAGCCGGTGGAACGTCCCCACGGCTTCGGCGTCCGGGAGTTGGTCACTCTGAAAGGAAACCTGTCGGACACCGAGCGTCTGCGTCTGGAACGCGCCGCCCGCTTCTGCCCGGTGGGGCAGGCCCTCACCAAGGGGTCGATTGCGGTTGAGGACGAGGTCCAATGGAGTTCCGGGGAGATAACCGCATTGCCGCCATCAGGGGTTGCTCAAACCGGCGGGGCGGTATTGTCTGGTAACCTGCCGCCGATACCCGCCGGGTCGGTGCATGGGCAGTACCTGTTGGATACCAAGGAATACAACGCCGGCGGCGGCATGGAAGCCGAGGGCGAGGTCAAGGTGTCCATACAGTGCGGGAATCTCACCCGCCCCAGCCGGTGGATCATGCTGGCGGGGCACAGCTCCGAAGGATGGGTGCCGCCGCCCTTTCCGTTGGCCCAGGCCGGTTGGGCCGCGTCCACCGCCACTACGTTGAGCCGCCTGCTCCCGTCCGGCGCCGCCGGAGACTCGCTGCTCACCGTGGAGTTGGCCCTGCCCCGGGCCGGACAGCGGGGGGATGCTCAACGCAACGCAGCCGAGGGAGTGGTGGCCCCGCGTCACGCGCTGCGGCGGGTGACGGTCCCGGGGACTCCCCGGACGGTTCCCGTGGAGTTGGTGCAGGCGGCGCTGCTGAGGGATACGATTTCCCAGGTCTATCGCGATGGGGGTGTGTTGCTGGATGAATCAGTCGTCGTTGAATAATGCAGTGCCCGCGGACTTGCCGGAAAACCTGGCAGGCGTCCGGCCAAACCCTCCGGCAAGCAACGTTACCACGCTGCCCGAACAGGAGACCCGGCTCTCCCAGGGAACCGGCGGGCGGTACTGCGAAGGATGTCCCCGCTGCCAGGATGCGGACGCCGGTTTCTGCACCATCCGGCATCCCCAGTACAACAACCTGCATCCTGTGTGCCGCCGATGCGGGCATTGCGTCCTCCGCGGTTCCCACAGCGACGACACTTCCGACCTGGAAGGAGAGTAGCCGGCCCACGCCCAATACGCCAACCTTTCGGAACCATGCGGAAGCAGGACGATTGCAAAGTCGCTGGTTTCATCCGGCTAAGGTCCCGTCTTTCCTGCGTAGGCAGGATCCAGAAATCGCAAGGAAGGGCCAACATTCCCTTGCCAAAAAGCCGTGGACTCCTGCCCCAGGGTCTTTTAATTCTCGGTAGCCGCTGGATAATCCGTTCACAGTGAATAACCCGGTATGTCTGCCAAGCATAACAACCCCCTGAGTTCAGGGGGTTTGGGGGATGAATCCCCCAACGTGTCCCGTTTACCCAACGGTTTTCTTGGACAATCAAAAGCCCCTGCCCCACACAGCCTTTCATCTCGGCACAAGACAAGCCGGGGCTGTACAATAGGGCTATGAAAGTCATAATCAGGAATCCCCGCCGCCGCGAGTTTGAGCTGGAAGGCAGCCGCCGGGTCGACGCCCTGCTGAGGGAGTTGGACCTGAACCCGGAGCAGGTCTTGGTCGTCCGCAACGACGACTTGCTGACCCGTGACGTGGTGGTTCGCAGCGACGATACGGTTGAGATTGTCACCGCCATCAGCGGCGGAATTGACCTGGGCAAGGATGGGGAGACGGCCGGGGGGATTCGATGAGGTGTACCAAGTGCAAGGCCACGGCGTCCATCGAGCTGCGCCGGCACCACTCTGCCTTCTGCAAGCCCCACTACCTGGAGTTCTTCGACCGTCAGGTGGAGCGGGCCATCCGCCGTTACAAGATGTTCTCCCCCGACGACCGCATCCTGGTCGGCGTATCCGGCGGCAAGGACAGTCTCACCCTTTGGGACTACCTGCTGCGGAACGGGTATCACCCCACCGGCCTGCACATCCACCTGGGCATCGGCGACTACTCCGACACATCCTGCCAGCGCACCAAGCGGTTCGCCGAGGAGCGGCAGGCCGACCTCATCACCGTAAACCTGGCCGAGTCCTACGGCATGGGCGTCCCCGAACTGTCCAACGCGCTGCGCCGGGTGCCCTGTTCTGGCTGCGGCCTCAGCAAGCGGTACATCCTCAACAAGGAAGCCTTCGACCGGGATTTCACTGTGGTCGCGATGGGACACAACCTGGACGACGAGGCCGCCACGCTGATGGGCAACGTCCTGCACTGGGAAGTGGGCAGCCTGGCCCGCCAGTTCCCCGCCCTGCCGTCAAACCGGGACACGCTGGTCAAGCGGGTCAAGCCGCTGTACACCATGACCGAGCGCGAGGTCGCCGCCAATGCCATCCTGCGCGGCATCGACTACGTGGACGAAGAATGCCCCAACTCGGTGGGGGCGCGTTCCATCGTCTATAAGAACGCCCTTGACGACATCGAGGCCAAATCCCCCGGCACCAAGCAAGGCTTCGTGTCGGTGTTCCTAGACCGCATCCGGCCCATCATGGAAACGTCCCAGGAAGACTTCGACCTGCGGGACTGCAACATCTGCGGCCAGGCCACCACCGGCGAAATCTGTGCCTTCTGCCGCATGTGGCAGCAAGCCCGCGAGAAAGCCGCCCGTTCACCTTGAGCCTGTCGAACCCAAAAATTCAGGGGGTTTGGGGGATGAATCCCCCAACGTCGCCCCACCCCCCGTCTTCCTAGGCCAATCGCTCTCCCTGACCCTTCAGGGCCCCGGAACAAAGGACTGCCTTGCCGGTCACACCCCCAGCAACGTCTCCACGTTCTTCCAGAGGATTGCCTCTTTCTCGGCGTCGCTCAGGCTTTCCAGACCCAGAACCCAGGACACCGGCCAGTCGGTGCACATATCGAAGGGCCAGTCGGTGCCGAACAGCACCTTGTCCGCCCCCACCGAGTCAATGAGAAAGCGCAGGGCCTCTTCGCTGTGGGTCAGGCAGTCATAGTAGAAGCGGTCCAGGTAGGCGCTGGGCGGCTGCTGAATATGCTCCCTGGCCTCGGGCCGCACCTGCCAGCCCCGGTCCATCCGCCCGATGCCGTAGCAGGTGTATCCCCCGCCGTGGCACAGGCAGACCCTCAGGTTGGGGAACCGGTCCATGACGCCGCCGAAGACGAAGGCGGCGAAGGTGATGGCCCGGTCGGCCAGGTTGCCGATGGTGTTGGGCAGGTGGTACTTGCCGGACCGGGAGCTGACCACCGTGGCGCCGCCTTGGTGAATCAGCAGCAGCGCGCCCAGGGACTCGGCCGCCTCCCACAGGGGCAGGAACTCAGGGTCGTCGTAGGTCTTGCCGTTAACGTGGTCGCCAATCATGGCGCCCTTCAACCCAAGTTCCTTGACGGCGCGCTCCAACTCCGTCACCGCCGCCGCCACGTCCTGCATTGGCAGGTTGGCCAGTCCCGCGAACCGGTCCGGGTGTTCGCCGGTCAGTTGGGCCACGTAGTCGTTGCATTCCCGGTCCATCTCGGCGACCTGGGCGGCGTCCCGCTCGTAGCCGTAGAAGAACGCCCCGGTGGAAAGGACGTGAACGTCCACCCCCAGGGAGTCCATGTCCTCCAACCGCTGCTCCGGCGTCCAAAGGGTGCGGGGGTTGCCGTAGTGACCGCTCCTGATTTGGGACGGGGAAAGGCCGTGCCAATCCTGTCCGGCCCGCATGGCGTCGAAGCACGATTGGGGCGAAATATGGGCGTGGATGTCTATGGTCCGCATCGTCAGTTCTGCTCCTGTATCGGATGTATCGGTTTTATGACAGGTGGCGGCAGATTTGCCGCCTTAATTATCAGTCATGGTATCAGTTTCGTTTGCTTATAGGGTATGGCATTTTACCGCCTGAGCCGTCCGCTACTCCGGCCTGAACCCCTTTACTGTGATTATGCGAATTTGGTATAAGAAACACATAAACAAGCAGGGGGACGTATGGTACTGCCAGATTCCACCAGAATCACCCAGTTGGAGAGCAGGGTCTACGCTCTTGAAGCGAGGCTCGACAGGATTGCCCCCCGGCTGGAAGCGATAGAGAGTCGTCTTACCGCCTTGGAACGTAGCATGAACCAACGGATGGAATCCTTGGAAAAACGGATGGGAAGCATTGAAGGTTCCATGAATCTCTTGAACAACAGCGTGATTGACCTTGAGTCCAACGTGGTGAAGCTACTCCAACATTTCGGTATCGCATGAGACCGGACAGATGCAGGTGAATATGCCACCTAAGACGAAGGCGACAACCAAGAATCCCAAGGCCACGACCAAAGCGGCCACTACGACCACAAGGAAGCGTCGGGCATCCCCCGCGCGCCCTGCCCGGTCAACGGTTCCGGCGCATTCGTACCTTGCAGGCAACGCTCTGGTCTACGGTGACAATATCGACGTACTCAAGGAACTGCCCGAAGATTGCGTTGACCTTATCTACCTGGACCCACCCTTCAATTCCAACCAGTTCTACGTCGCCGCCTTTGGCGACAAGGGGATGGTGAAGCAACAACTCAGGGACGTATGGACGTGGACGGTAGAGACGGAAAACACTTTCCAACGATTGCCGCACGGGAAGTTGCTGGACGCCCTGAAGGGCATCCGGTTGCTGGCTGGTGATAAATCAAAAATGGCGGCTTATTGTGTATTCATGGCCCGCCGGTTAGAGCAGTTGCGCCGGGTGTTGAAGCCGACGGGGAGTATCTATCTCCATTGCGACCCCCACGCCAACGCATACCTTCGGATTCTGATGGACACCGTGTTCGGAACCGGCAACTTCAGGAACGAAGTGGTTTGGTTCTACAAAACTGGGGGGGGTGAGCAAACGGTGGTTTAGCAGAAAACATGATACGGTTCTGTTCTACACCAAATCCAACAAGTACATTCTCAATCTTCAAAAAGAGAAATCTTACCTTTCCCACAAGTACGGGTTTTCCAACGTCGAGATTTTGGAAGACGCCCAGGGATTCTACACAATGGTTACGATGAGGGACGTTTGGGACATTCCGGCTTTGAGAGGCAACCAACCCGAAACTGTTGGCTACCCGACACAGAAGCCGTTGGCATTGTTGGAGAGAATCATCAAGGCGTCATCCAACCCCGGAGACCTTGTGCTTGACCCGTTCTGCGGATGCGGCACGGCGGCGGATGCGGCGGCCAGCTTGGGGGGGAAATACCTGGGGGTTGACGTAAGCGGGATAGCCGTCAGGGTCATGGAACAACGGTTGCAATCACGGGGCAAATCCGTAGCTCCGGTGGTCTATGGACTGGAATGGTCTGACAACGAATGGGAAGAATTTGAACGGACGGCCCTGCGGAGCCGGGATGATGCCGAAGACGGGGTTCCCGGATGGGCATGGGCAGAAGACAGGGTAGCGGCATCGCTCAACGCCGTTCCGAATGAACGCAAGGTTGGAGACGGCGGCGTTGACGCCCGTTACTACGGGGCGGTAGACCTGAATCGGAAGAAGGAAGTGGTAATTCCGATACAAGTCAAGATGCACCGCAATTCTTCCTCGGTGGGCAGACCCGACATGGACCGGCTGTTGGGTTCGCAGACAGCGATGACCAATCGTGGGATTCATGCACCGATGTCCCTGATGGTCAGCTTGTACCCGCCACCCAACAGCCTGCGAGTGTTCGCTACCGAACAAGGGCGGGTGAGCATCACCACCAACGAAGAAGGAACCGTTGATTATCCGGTGATGCAGGTCTTGAGCGTACAAGACATTCTGTTGAAAGGGGAACGGCCCAAGTTGCCGCCGGTAGACCCTCGTTCCCTGGTTGGGAACACACAAGAGAAATTGGTCATATAGCCATACCCCATAAGCAAACGAAACCGATAAGACCGTACATAAGGCCTGATCATCCAGGCAAAGAAGCCTCGGCATAAGTCCGGATCTGCAAACTGCTCGCGCTCCACAGGCCCAACACCCCTGCTTCTGGTAACCCCGGCCCCGGCAAAGCCCGCTCTGAATGGCCCCCACCCGGCTAAACCGCCTTGGTAAGGCTAATTAAACATGGGTCGGGGCCATTCAATTTCCTCTTCCTTACTCCAATATAAAACCGTTCAACGAACGGAAATTCCGTCCACAAACAAGCCCGCTGCCGCCACGGACGACTTTCTTAACGGCCCGGAGCCCGAATAACGACATCGCGACCATGAGAGCCATCGCCTGCCAAATAAGACATCTGAGCGACACCATTGCGGCAATCACTCCGTATTACGAGAGATCCCAAATAGTGCTATAGTAATGTTATGATGCCCGTAATATTCAGTTCGAGCGAACGTGCGTGCTCGAATCTCTTCCCAAATGAAGTACCAGCAATCATCGAGAGCGGAGGGGTTAAACCTATGGCGTCGGTAATCGACAACCTTATCCAGAGCGCTGGAAAACCAGATACGAGGCCGTTCCGCGAGCGTGCTCGAATGATTGGTGCTGTGTATACGATCTCGTACACGGATGCCATAGTCGCTGTATACGACTACGATAGAGAGCAAGCCGGCGGCCTGCCCAAGAGTACATTCCTCATAGCAGCCAAACCCGAAGGCGACGAGACTTTTGTCCTGCTCAGGATACAAAAGGAGGCTCGCCTCCCGTCAGCTGCAGCTAACGACCAGACCAGGCAAGAAAGCATCGAGGACTCGGGAAACCAGGGCCACTGGTCGGATAGGATGCCCGATTGGGTCAGAGACAAAATGTCCTTGCACGGATTGGAATGTTCGGTTCTAGGAACATTTATAGGTGAGCCTGACGGCAGCTACCGGTATGCCGAGGACATCGACAACTACTACGCCGTCAACCAGTTGATGGTGTGGAAACCAGATGCGGTATCGCTCGACCTGATAGTAAATCACCAACACCGCACCAACGACATACCAGTAGCCCGAAAGGAGGCCAAGATAGGGCGCACCAGGTTTGCAGCCGCTGAACCCTCAGACGCGACTAAGGCCGACTTTAGAATCAACCCGACGGACATAATGAAAAGACGGACCGCTTACTTTGGCATGTCGCGGTCTGGCAAGTCCAATGGTCTCAAAATCGTGGCGGAAAACATCTACCGGATACGGGAAGATAATCCAGCGCATCGCGTCGGACAGATCATATTCGACTTGAGCGGCGAATACGCTCAGGACAACTATCAGGACGGCAGAGGCCTACACCGAGTCCACGAAACTCTGGGCTTGCCCAGGCAACCCGAAGTAGCTACTTACGGGCTCATAGCCGTTCCCTGGGACCTGGACCGCAAAATCATGAAGCTCAACTTCTTCGGGGACCCGATTCCGCGGTCTTGGCAGACTCAGCAAGACACCATTGCCGTCGAGGCATCACTCGACCAAATGCTCGCAGGCAAAGAAATAATCAGGGAAATCATGGCCAACGAGTCCGCTCGCTATACCACCGCGTTTCGCGATGCGGACCTAACGGTCGAAGCGAGCGCGGCTGGGAACATGAGTGCCAAGACCCGATATTATCGGGCTGTACTGGCATACCGTACTGCGCTGGCGGCTGCTGGTCTTCAGCTGCCCAACTGGCAGCCGACAATTCAGGGACCGGGACAACATTCTCTGTTCTCAAAAGACCTGATAGCTGCTTTGCGCCACGCTAACAATAGCAAGAGCGCCAACCAAACAGACTACATTCAAGCCGCCGCGATTTTGGAAACCTCTGTAAACAACCAATTTGCCATAACTTGGGCACAACTGCTCACAGTATTCTCCGCAATCACTAAATTCGTCGATGACAAGAGTAGTCAGTTCGAAGCCTTTGAGCAACACTATATCGCTAATAGCACGAGCCATGAATCTTGGGCAGACCCTAGGTTCCGGGCCATCCTACCCATTTTCCAATCTCGAAATGGGCCGAGAGCTTTCCAAATAGCACAGGAACAACACGACCCCAACACCGCGACCGATTTTGCCGAAGCCGTCGTAGAAGACCTCAGGGAAGGCAAATTGGTCATCATCGACCAATCGGCCGGGGACCCAGTGCAGAATCAAGCTGCTGCGGAACGCGTCATGTGGCGCATCTTCCGGTCCCAACAAGAGCGGTTCAGAAGCGTCTTGGCCCAGTACGACCCTACTGCGCCTCCCGATGAGAACCAGGCAACGGAAGGCCACATCATTATCTACATCGAGGAAGCTCACAACCTGCTGCCCCGTGCCAACGCCCGCGACAACTTGACATCCGTATGGGCTAGTACCGTTTCAATTTAAATCTATTGGATAGATATGTTTGAGCTTACTGCGAGCGTCCTGGGTGGAGAACCGCCAGTCTATGATGGCGGCGGCCTCGTTGCGTTCGCGTTCGAGCGCCGCGACCTCCCGTCTCAGCAACGCTTCATCGCCGACCCGGCGGTTCAGACACTGTCTGCTGAAGACGCTGAACTCGATTTCAGCCATGTTCAGCCAGCTTCCGTGATTGGGTGTGTGGTGAAGCTCCAGGCGTTTGGCGATGCGGCGCGCCTCGGACGGTGCAAACGCTTCGTAGAGCGAGCCGAGCTTGTGGGTGTTGAGATTGTCCAGCACCAGCCGGATCTCTGTGGCGTCAGGATATGCCTCGTCCACCAGCCACTTCATCTGTTGAGCGAAGTCCACAGCAGTCCGGCGCCCAGTCACCTCGAAGTGCCTCCACCCACCCTTCGGTTCACAGAACATGAACAGATTCCGGGTCCCGTTCCGCTGGTACTCGGTGTCATAGCGCTCCACCCGTCCAGGAGCGGCCTCAATGGGAGGCCGCACATCCCCGAGCAACTGCTTGGAGGACTCGTCAAAACACACCACCGGACGCTCCAGGTCGTACTCTTCGTGATAAAGGTCCAGCGCTTCCTCCATCCGGGCGACGAACTCCCCGCTCAGCTTGGGGATGCACCATTCCTTTTTCCGCCACGGCTTGAGTTCGTTTTTTTGAGTATCTGGCGCACCGTCTCCAGGGAAATGCTCCCGGCAAACTCCATCTCCACCACCTTGTCCGCCAGCAGATGGAGCGTCCAGTTTACATGTCCTTCGGGTGGACTGCTGCACGCGATGGCAACCAGGTGCGCTTCCTGCTTGCCGTCCAACTTGCGCTCCCGGCCCGGCCGTGGCTTGTCATTGATGGCGGCCTCAAGTCCTTCCTCGACGAACCGCTTCCGCACTCTGGCAACGGTGGCCGCGTTGATCAAAAGCACACCGGCTATCTCACCGTCCCGTAGTCCTTCATCTGCTTTGAGCAGCGCCAGCGCCCGCTTGACGGTGCGGACTGACAGCTTGCCCCGGTGGGAAACCTCATTGAGACGGGCTCGTTCGGATTCAGCCAGCTTGACTTTATACTTGATGGCAGCCATGTCTGGATACTCCCCCACAGAAAGATCATACCCAAGTATGGCTGCCTTCTCATATTCTTGTAAATCTATCTGGAAGTAGTACTAGGGCCGCAAAAGAAGGTAGCAAACTCAACATTGGAATGGTGTTGGCGACCCAAGCTCCCAGTTCGGTCATGCCGGAAATACTCAGGGAGACCGATAACTGGGTTCTATCGTATCTCAACTCCGGTTCTGAACGTCGCGTGATAGCGGACTACATGGATTTCGCCGATTTCGTCGACCAAATTGGGAAAGTCAGCGAACAGGGGTTTGTCCGTATCAGGACCTTGTCCCAAGCATACACAGTCCCGGTTCAGCTGGACCGGTTTCAGATCACCGATGCCCCAGGCCAGGCCGGTCAAACGACCAACGGGCTACCGTAAGCCCGTGTTCACGAATAGGAGACCCAATGCCTTACGCGGATGAAAGGGCCGGACTGGCTGCCATACAGGCTTTAGCCGACAGCGACGAATTCGAAGATTTCCGCGCTCGATTGCAACCTCCAAGCCCGGACGCGGTGCTAAGCCTACCGCTCTTTAGGCCGAGCCCGGCCGGCCGGCAGCGAACTCACTTAGTAGCCATAGATGGTTCCCAAGTATACGATCACTTCCCTGGTAGGCTTCCAGACACCCAAGCCGGAGTCGTATCGCTCGGCCTCGTGGTTATCAATCTCGAAAAGTTGGCGTCGCTTCCAAGGCTACCTTCCAGTCAGTCAGTAGACCCAAGAGAACTTAGGGAAACGGAAGATGGAAAGAGCTTAGCGGCAATCCTGCCAGGCAGCAACGCGGGAACCGTGGACGGGCTGAGTCCTCGGGACTGGTTTCGCCAACGCTTCAACGACACATTAAACAGCGCCTCCTTGGGAGGAGAAACATTTGCTGAAACCCTTTACCACATCCTTGGCAGCGACCACGAGATTAGGCAATGTCCTAACCCTGAATGCAATGCCAGAAACCTGGCCATGCCTTCGCCGGGCAATCAGGGATCCTGCACATCCTGCGGAACAGCAATCCTGACGACCGACGCTCTCAGAGTCCACGAACAATTCATTGAGAACCAGTCCGCTGAGGAGTGCCACATCAGAGTGATGCAATCCTTGGAAATGCTGGCCCTCATTAACAGCCTGCGCCACTTGGCTAATTCGGAGAAAGGGTTAACGGCGATATCCAACACTGCATTCGTCATGGACGGTCAATTGGCCGCTTTTGGGACTATTGCAGTGTTGGCTCAGGCAATACGGAAGGAATTGCAGGCCATTCAAAAAGCGCTACAGGACCGGTATCCCGACGCCCAGTTACTTGTTATGTCTGGCGTCAAAAGCGGACCTTTCGTCGATCATACAGAGGAATTAGACCGGGCTCCCGCACCTAACAAAAGAATCTCCGTCAACAACTACTGGTTACCCAATAACCAGTACATTAGAGACCACATCATCGCCGGCCAATCTGCCGAATCGGCGCCATGGGGAGAGCTAACCCATTACGGACGCCCATTGATACTCAAGACTCGAAACGGGCAACGCTTGGTATTAAACATAGCACAACCAGAAGTTGCCCCCCCACTCACTGACCGGGGAGCACCCCGCGTTCTGGGAGACGCAATTAGCACTGCTGGCCCCTTGGGATTAGGGAGCGACCAGTTCCTCGCGCTGCGTAGAGCGCACCGCTGGGCATCTATTCCACTCAAGGCCGGTACGGACCTCATCCATAGTCTGGTAGCATGATGCGGGAGATGCAGCAGCAAGGCGATCCCCAAAGCCTGTGGCGCCGTAACTCAGCCGCCGGGCGATGGTACGGATTCGGGCGATACTACGCAATGTTTCCGCAGTCGTTCATACATGACGCAATCGCTAATCTGACTAAGCCAGGAGAAACTGTTTTGGACCCGTTCTGTGGCCGAGGGAATGGCCCATTTACCGCCACAGTCCTGGGCAGACCTGCGCTAGGTATCGACGTCAACCCAATTGCATGGCTTTTCGCAACGGCCAAGCTCCAGCCAGCTGCCACACCTGAAGAGGTCACATTGCGGCTATCCGAAGTAGCCAAAGCGCGGAGACCGACCGACCGACGCGGCCGTAACCAGTTTGAAGTTATGGCGTGGGCACCTCAGGTCCGTGCACTCCTGAAAGCTGCCCGTCGTGAACTCGATTGGAGAAACTCCGTGGTGGACCGTACTTTGATGGCGTTCATAACGCTGCATATGCAAGATAAACCGGGCGGTGGACTGTCCAACTCGATGTCTCCAACTATCGCATATTCCCCCACCTATGCAGTCAAGTGGTGGACTAACAAGGGACTACTCAAACCGCCGGACGTAGATCCTGTAGCGATGTTGGAAGACAAAATCCAACGTCGCTACGCATTCGGGCTACCAACGCAAGCTCCAGGAGTAACCGTGCTTGGCGATTCACGCCAAGAACTTCAACATCGAACCCCGGCAGGCGCAGCACTGTTACTGACATCACCTCCTTACTGTGGTGTCACCGACTATTGGAACGACCACTGGATTAGGTTGTGGATGCTTGGATATTCATTTCGAAAGAACTGGCGCAAATCGGCACGGTTCGAAAACCAAAGGGAATACCAAGAACTGATTACTGGCGTTCTAGAAGAATCCAAGAGGCATCTGAAAAGGGGCGCGGCGATTCTCGTACGCAGTGACCAACGAGGGCGGACTTCGGAAATGTGTATCGCAGCACTCAGAAGAACTTGGCCTGACCGGCAACTGCTTGTGCGGCACACGACCGCTCCTTACCCTGGGATTTCAGCTCACCATGGCCGGGGAGGCAGAAAAGCAAAAGAGATCGACCTATTGATGCCCAACAGCCGAGCCTCCAAATGGTGGGGACAGCAGGGCTTTTGCCCGATTGGGGCATGACCACTCCGCTTCATTCCTCAGTCGGTTCTAGCGCGCGTAGCGGCGCATAAATTCGAGCTACCCAAGCTCTCATATCGCCGACCCCTAGATTGCCAACCAATCGAGACCGAACGTAGTGGAACTTCCACGCAGTTGGACTCATTTCTATGTCAGCACTCCCGCATTCACAGGTGTACGGGAGACGAATTTTCACTTGTGCCGTGCCCCTGCCGGCACAAGTCTCGAATTCCGATTCCGTGAACGAACTTCGCTAACCCTGCCGTAATCAGGCCAGATGACCGTCCATCGTATCTATCTGCGCAACGCGACACCAAGCTGTCTGAATCCGTCACCTGAGCGGAGATTCACCCCTCCGAGTTATTTTTGAAATCGACTCAATATATGCGAAATATGCGAATGACGATTTAAGGGTATGCCTCAAGCCATTTTTGACAGGAAAATCCTTAAAGTCCTTCGACTACGCTCATGGCGAACCATTTAATCTCCCCGTTCATCAACAACCCATCCGTGCCGAGGTTATCGAATGATTTTCTTACATTGTGCCGGTTGACGCTGCATCCAACCATTCCTAAAATAGAGGGACGCAATAAAGGCCAAGGGCCATTATTCCAGGTAGGGAAAAGTTGAACGGTTTGAGCAAAACGGTAATCGGGTTGTTGATTCTTTCCCTCTGCGTCGCTATGGTTCCCCTGGCGGCTAACGCCGGGTTGTTGATTCTCGGAATCGAGCCCAACCCCCGCCACCCGCCCGCCGATATAATGGGCGAGGCCGTCGGCTGGGCCATTCTCGGGCTTCTAATCAGCGCCGTCTCCACCATCATCGGCGAGTCCGTCAGGACCGTTCCCGACGCCCAGAGCTTCTACGGCCGGAATAAGGGCCTGATTCTCGGCAGCGGAATCGGCGTTGCCCTAGCCCTGTTCTTCGGCAGCAACTTCGCCGTCCTGCAGATGGCCAGCGTCGACGGGCAGGCCATCACGTCGGTTCCCCTGGGGATAATGTCCGGCGCTGCGGTTGCTTTCATGGGCGCCGTCGCCGGCGTCTTCACCGGATTCATCCTGCGGCGCGCGGTCCTGGCGGTCGCGTCCTGACCCTGGCGGTCTTGACCCGGCCCTACCCGTCCCGCGGCCCCGGCCGCGAACCCTGGGCAACCCCGGCTGCGCTGCGGCCGGCACAAAAAAGGAGGTTCTCATGCGAGAGAACACGCTGAAGCAGAAACTGGCCGCCGGCAAAGCGGTGTTTGGGGTAATGATTACCTTTCCCTCGGCTCCGGTGGTGGAGATGCTGGGCCAACTGGGTTTTGACTGGGTGCTGCTGGACAACGAGCACGGCAACATCACCGTGGATAACGTGGAAGACCTGGTGCGCGCCGCCGACCTGACCGGCATCGCCCCCATCGTCCGGCCCGTGGGCAACCGGCCCGAGATTATCGCCCCCTTCCTCGACCGTGGCGCCTGGGGTGTGCAGGTCCCCCACGTCAACACCGCCGGAGAAGCCCGGGCCAGCGTCGACGCCGTCAAGTATTACCCCCTGGGACACCGGGGCATCTTCAGCCGCAGCCGTCCCGCCGGCTACGGGTTTACCGGCTCGACCCAGGACTACGTGACCAAGGCCAACGACAACACCCTGGTCTGCCTCATGCTGGAAGAGGTGGAAGCCATCGACAACCTGGGGGAACTGGTCACCGTCGACGGCGTGGACGTTTACTTCATCGGCTCCGGCGACCTTTCCCAGTCCATGGGATACCCCGGCCAGCAGACCCACCCGGAAGTGCAGGAACAAATGGAAAAGGGCGTCAAAATCATCCGGGACGCCGGACGCATGGCCGGCGTTAGCTGCCCGGACAACCTGGTCCCCAAGTTCCTGGACCTGGGCGTACAGTATTTCCACAGCAACGTGGGCACACTGCTCCAGAGTTCCAGCGTCCCTTACCTGAAGACCATGCGGGAATCGGCAGCGGCGGCGGGGCTTTAACCCCACCTTCGGCGTCAACTCCGGCCGAGCCGGGCCAGCCTCAGATACTGATAGGTGAATGATTTTCTAAACCGGCCGCCGCCCCATCGTCTTTCCCGCGAAGGCGGGAATCCAGAGTGGTTGGGGTTAGGAGTTTAGGCATCATTCACGCATCATTAAATTTTCAACCAAATCCTCACGGGAAGGTGCAGCATGGCGCGAATACCCCAGGTTAACCGGGAATCGGTGCCCGAGGAGTTGCGCGCTGCCTTCGATGAAGTATCCGCCGGACCCGGCGGCGTCGGCGCCGGCCCGATGTCGGTCCTGAAGCACAGCCCAGAAATGTCCCGCCGCGCCATTCCCCTGTTCGGCTACGTCCGCAACGAGTCCACCGTGCCCAAAAAGATGCGCGAACTCGCCATGATTACCACGGCGCGGGCGATGGACTGTCCCTACATCTGGCACGCCCACGCCGCCATGGCCCGCGCCGATGGCCTGGATAACGCTTGGGTTGATGCCCTGCGCGACGGAAACGACCTGCCGCCAATGGCCCCCGACGAGCAGGCCGTGTTCGATTTCGGAATGGAGATGTTCCGCACCCACCGGGTTACGGAGCAGACTTTCCAGGCCGTGCATGATCTTCTGGGCGACCGTGGTTTGGTTGAGCTGACCACCCTTTACGGGTTCTACACCATGCTGGCCTTCAACGCCAACGCCGTGGAACTGGACCTGCCCGACGACCCGGAGGAGCCGCCTCTGCCGGTGTAGCCGCTCCCATCCCGACCCTGGCGGGATTCCTTACCCCAACGCCCACGCTGGTGCCCCGCAAATAGCCGAATAGTAGCCCGCGCTGAGGGCCGGGACGCTGTTTCCGGGATTGCCGGGCTGTCCGGCAGCTGCCACGGACGGCTTGTTTTGCCGGACCTACGGCCCCGATTGCGCCACTTCCGCATGACCCGCCATTTTCCATTAGTTCAATGCAATTGCCCATGTACCATATCGTTCCCCCAAATCGGCATTGGTTACGAAATAAGGATATGTTTCGGCTTTTTACCCAAATGTTGCAATTATCGGGGCGTCAGTATATATTGAACACGGCATAGCAAGGTTTCGCGGGCCATGTTCTCGTACCCAAGCCCAGGGTTCCTTCCCGGTGCTGGTTGACCTGCTGAGCCGTAAATTTCACCAAGACCAAGGAGGTCAGTCAGTGGCGCTTTCCGATCGAACTCTGGTATGTGTGGACTGTGGGGCAGAGTTTGTTTTCACAGTGGGAGAGCAGGAGTTCTTTAACTCCCGCGGTTTCGTAAACGACCCCAAGCGGTGCCAGACCTGCCGCTCGGGTCGGCGCGCCGAGCAGCGCGGCGGCGGCGGGGGCGGCTTCGACGGCGCTCCCCGGGAAATGCACCCCATCGTCTGCGCCCAATGCGGCGCCGACGCCATGGTGCCCTTCCGCCCCCGCGGCGACCGCCCGGTTTATTGTAGCGACTGCTTCAGCAACGCCCGCAACGCCGGTCTCTAACCGGTCAACCTCTCTGCAACTGACACCGGGGGCCACGACCCCTGCCTTGGCCCCCGGCTCTCCCATTTCAGCCGGGACCTCAGCCGGGATACCCACCCGTGCGCTCCGGCCCTGCGCCGCTCATCCCAAACCCCTCAACAACCGCCCACATCGTCTTTCCTGCGCAGGCAGGAAACCAGAAATCCCAAAGAAGGGCCAGCATTCCCTCGCCAAAACGCCGTGGATTCCTGCCTGAGCAGAGCCTACTCCACAGAGGCGTGGGAACGACGGGGCCCTTGTCCTATGAAACGAGCGGCTTTGCCATAGCCCTGCCCGCCGCCTCTCCGGGTTGGACTTCTCAATGCCCCGCCGATACAATGGCATTCGCTTTGAGAAGCCTTCGAGTCTCTTTGATTCCACCCAGCCCCGGCCTGGAAACTGATGAACTTCTCCGACCTTCGGGATTACATCGCCTTCCTGGAAGGGAAGGGCCAACTGCGCCGCATTGCCGCCCCGGTCAGTTGGGACCTGGAAATCACCGAGATTGCCGACCGGGTCGTCAAATCCGGCGGGCCCGCCCTGCTGTTCGAGAACGTCGAGGGGTACGATACCCCCGTCGTCATCAACCTGTTCACCACCGACCGGCGCATGGCGTGGGCATTGGGGGTAGACGACCTGGACCAACTGGCCCAGCGCATCCGCCAACTGCTCCAATTGATGCAGGGGCCGCCCGAAGGCTTGATGAACAAGCTGCGGACGCTCGGCCAATTGGTGCAGTTGGGCTCCTTCCAACCTAAAACCGTGCGGAATGCCCCGTGTCAGCAGGTAATCCTTCAGGGCGAAGATGTGGACCTTTTCCGGTTTCCCATCATCAAGTGCTGGCCCGACGACGGGGGCCGCTACATCACCCTGCCCCTGGTTATCACCAAGCACCCGGAAACCGGCGTCCAGAACTACGGCATCTACCGGATGCAGGTCTTCGACGGCCGCACCACCGGAATGCACTGGCAGACCCACAAAGTCGGCGCCCAGCACTACCGCAGCAGCCAGAGCGGCCGGCTGGAAAAAATGGAAGTCGCAGTCGCCCTGGGGGGAGACCCGGCAACGATTTGGGCCGGCTCGGCCCCGCTGCCGCCGGACATGGACGAAATGGCCTTCGCCGGCTTCATCCGAGAGGAAGGCGTGGAATTGGTCAAGGCCAGGACCGTTGACCTGTTGGTGCCGGCCAACGCCGAGATTATCCTGGAGGGTTATGTCATTCCGGGCGAAGAGCGCCCCGAGGGGCCTTTCGGAGACCACACCGGCTACTACTCCCTGGCCGAACCCTACCCGGTGTTCCACGTCACCACCATCACCCACCGCAGCGACCCCATCTATCCCACCACCTTCGTCGGACGCCCGCCCAAAGAGGACTACTGGATGGGCAAGGTCACGGAGCGGGTCTTTCTGCCGCTAATCAAGGTGATGCTGCCGGAGGTGGTGGACATCAATATGCCGGCAGAGGGCATCTTCCACAACCTGGTGATTGTGTCCATCAAGAAAGAATACCCCGGGCAGGCGCGCAAGGTCATGTTCGGCCTGTGGGGGCTGGGCCTGATGAGCCTGGCCAAGACCATTGTGGTGGTTGACGATTTCGTGGACGTTCAAGACCCTTCGGAAGTCGCCTGGCGGGTCACCAACAACCTGGACCCGGGCCGGGACCTGGTGGTGGTGGAAGGGCCGCTGGATGACCTGGACGTGGGTTCGGCCACTGCCAAGTTCGGCAGCAAGCTGGGCATCGACGCCACCCGCAAGGGGCCGGGCGAAGGCTACCACCGGGGTTGGCCGCCGGACATCGAAATGTCGCCGCAGGTCAAGGCCCTGGTGGACCGCCGCTGGGCCGAGTATGGGTTAGCCGAGTAGGGTTTACAGGAAGCGCCCGGAGAAAGACTCCCCGGAGAAAGACTCCAATGAACGCCGACGCCGCATCCCAATCTTTGGCCCGCCGGGTTATCGGCAAGGTCCCGCTCTACCTCAGTTCCATCCGCATTTGGGAGTCCCTGTTCGCCCTGCCCTTTGCCTACATTGGCATAGTCCTAGCGGCGGACGGCTGGCCCGGCTGGTACGCCTTCATCTGGATAAACGTCGCCATGTTCGGGGCGCGCACCCTGGCCATGTCCGGCAACCGGGTCATCAACGCCAAAGAAGACGCCCTGAACCCCCGCACCGTCGGCCGCCACCTGCCGCAGGGAATCCTGACCCCCGCCGAGGTCATCGGGATGATGGCCGTGGCGGCGGCGATATTCCTAGTGGCCGCCTACCAGCTCAACACCCTCGCGCTGATTCTGGCGCCGGTGGCCGCGGCCTACGTGGTGCTGTACTCCTACGCCAAGTATTACACCTGGGCCTGCAACCTGATGCTGGGTTGGGCCTTGGCCATTGCCCCGGCCGGAGCCTGGGTTGGCGTCACCGGCAGCCTGGACCCTCCGGCGGTGCTGCTCAGCTTCGCAGTGGCAATGTGGGCCGGCGGCTTCGACATCATCTACGGATGCACCGACTACGACTTCGACCGGGCCAACGGCATCAAGTCAGTGCCGGTCAGGTTCGGCATCGCCGGCGCCCTTTGGATTGTGCGGGGAATGCACGTCCTGGCCGCGGCCGCCCTGCTGGCCCTGGGCATTTGGCTGGGGCTGGAACCCCTCTATTACGTCGGGTGGGCGATTGCCGCGGCGCTGCTGGTCTACGAAAACAGCCTGGTCAAGCCCCACGACTTTTCCAAGGTTGGCGTAGCCTTCTTCCGCGTCAACAGCTACATCTCGGTACAACTGCTGTTCTTCACCATTCTGGCGGTCGCGATTTAAGCCATTCACCCGTTCAGCGTGGCCTTTTCAACAACCTCCGCAAGAACACGGGTCAGTCCCTGACCGTGCGGTTGGCGACGCGGGTCAGATTCAACACGTCGCCAACGTCGTCCGCCCGGTCCAGGTCCCACAGGGCGGCCAACAGCGTTTCGACTTCCGATGCAGGTAGAACGTCGCCCACCAGGACGCGGAACTTCTCGTCAAGCTGAGAGTCGGTCATCGGGTTTTCCGGCGCGCCGGTGGCGTGTTCGACCCGGTGGCGGTACTCCCGGCCGTCCCGCAGCGTAATGGTCACTTCCGTGGCGTCTTCGGCCATTGATTCGTCAATAGTCGCCTCGATACGGTCCCGCAGTCCGGCAATCACCGGGTCCAGGACACGAGCGTCCGAGTATTGGGCCGGGAAGGCGCCGCCGTCCACCAACCCAACGGCCATGCTGTGCTGATAGGAGAACTTGCCTTCCAGCCCAACCCGGGGGTTGGGCCGGTCTACCAACTCCAGCACCAGGGGATGCACGCGGGCGGCGATGGCTTGCACATCTTCCGGCTTGATGCCCGCCTCGTTCTTCAAGGCAATCATGGCGTCGATTAACGGGTGGTTGACCACTCCGCAGGCGTAGGGTTTCAACCCGTTCATGGTCAGTTCCCAAGACTCGCCCAGGCCGTCGGTGGCGCGTTCCAGGTGACTGTCCTCGGACATCACCGCCGCAAAGCCGCGCCGTCCTTCCAGAATCGAGGTGGTGGAGGTGAAACCCCGCTGGGCCAGCAGGGATGCCAGCACCCCACTCTGAGCCGACCGACCGGGGTGGAAGGGCTTGGTCATCGAGCCGAAGACCTCCCGCACTCCCGCCGCCTGTGTTCCGGCGATGCCCAATCCGTGGGTCATCTGCGCCAGGTCCAGCCCCGCCAGCTTGCCGGCGGCGATTATCGACCCGAACACGCCGCAGGTGCCGGTAATGTGCCAACCCTCATCGTAATGGTAGGGATGCACGGCCATTCCGATGCGGCAGCAGACTTCCATGCCCAGCGCCGCCGCCGCCAGCACGTCCCGGCCGCTGGCGTTGGTGTGCTCTCCCAGGGCCAGCGCCGCCGGCAGCACCGGCGATGACGGGTGGATGACCGTGGGGAAGTGGGTGTCGTCGTAGTCTTCCAGGTGGCCCAGATACCCGTTGGCCAGGGCCGCGTTTTGCAGGCTGGTCCGCGCTCCCGCGCCCACAACCGAAGCCAGACCGCGCCCGCCTTCTACGTCAAACACATCCAGCAGGATGTCCAGCGACGGGTCGCGGGACGCGTACAGGGCGACGGCCAGAAAGTTAATCAGGCAACGCTTGCCTTCGTGGATGATGGCGTCGGGAATGCCGTCTGGACCGCATTCTACAACGTACCGGGCAATGTCTTCAGTAGTTCCCATGCTCACCGCCTGTTATTGATGAAGCGCTCCGGGATGAAGTGCTCCGGGATGAAGTGCTCCGGGATGAAGTGCTCCGGGATGAAGCGTCCCGGCCAAATTGCCCGGGAAAACGCTGGCGAATTATAGCACGGGCCGATAATTGGGACAGAAAAAAGTTGCAGCCCACAAAAGGGCTGCAACAGAGAAGCCAGGGTTTCTCGGCGCCGGGACAGCCCGGCGGGGATTAGTTGTCGGCGACGCCGGCGGCTTCCCGCACTTCGGCGCTCAGGTGCCGGCCATAGAACTCGAAGACCTTCTCCCAGCCGTCAACCGCGGCGTGAACCCGGTAGCTGGGCCGGTCCACCGCGAAGAAGCCGTGACCGGCGTCGTCATAGCGGTGGAACTCGTGGTTCTTGCCATGCTGCTGGAGGGCCGCCGCGAATTCGTCCACGTCGGCCGGAGAGGGACGGGCGTCCTCGTTGCCGAACAGGCCCAGGATTGGGCAACTGATGTTCGCCGTGTAGTCGATGGGGGCAACAGGCTGGCGCGAGCGTTCGAGTGCTCCTTCGGGGACTTGGTTCACGCCGCCGCCCCAGCAGTCCACGGCGGCATCGATGCCGGAGAGGGTGCCGGCGGCCAGGTAGACCTGGCGTCCGCCGGAGCAGAAACCGATGATGCCAACCTTGCCGTTGTGATAGGGCAGGGAGCGAAGAACGCTGATGGCGGCGGCCACGTCGCCCATGGTGCGGGCGTCGGGCATCCCGCCGGCGTCGCGAACGCTCTCGCTGTTGGCTTGGGAACTGCCCTTACCCTCGCGGAAATGTAGGTTGGGGGAAATGCAGGCGTAACCGTTATAGGCCAGCTTGCGCGCCATTTCCCTGGAAGCGTCATCCCAGCCGGGCATGTGGTGAATCAGCACCACGCCGGGGAAGGGGCCTGCGCCCAAAGGACGGGCCAGGTAGGCGTCGATCTGGTCGCCTTCGTGTCCGTTCATGTTGATGGTCTCGGCTATCAATCCGTTGTAAGGCATTGGGTTGTTCCTCCTTGGCAATTTGTTCTTGTCCTGCGTTTATGTCAGCTGGAAGCTGATGCTTGCAGATTACTACCAGCGGAAATTAGTGTCAAACCACCCCGGCGTTGTCCAGGAAAGCCCACAGCAATTCCCGCATTTGGGCCTCGTACACCGGGGCATACCTGGCGAACTCCCGCAGGTTTCGGACGGCCTCTTCGGCAGGGTCGAAGCGGCTGCCCATCAGCCGGTAGTCGCCGGAAAGCTCCCGGTCCCACACTTCCAGGTCAGCCAACGTCAACTGGGGTTCGAACTGGAAGCCGTAGGAATTGCCGCAGCGGAAGGCCATATTTATTTTCCGGTAACGCCCGTCGCGCCGCAGCATATAACCCTCCGCCAGCTTCACCGCCCCGTCGGGCAGGGAGAAACATTCGCCGTGAAGGGTGGGAACCAGCGGAATCCCAATCTTGCCGAACACCGGGTCAGTTACGCCGTCAGCAGTGACGTCAATCTTGCGCAGGCCGAACTGGTAGCCGCCCGTGGGGCGCACCACTCCGCCCAGGGCAGCCGACATCAACTGCGCCCCCAGGCATACGCCAAACACCGGCACGTCCCGCCGCATGGCTTCCTGCAGGTACTGCCGCTCCTGATGCAGCGCCGGATAGCCGTCGTTTGCCGACATCGGGCCGCCAAGGGCGATGACTAACCCAACGTCTTCCACCGGCGGAGCGGAGAAGGAGTCATAATCCGGCGCGCCGGCGTACACGGGCAGAGTTTCCACGGATATTCCCCGCTCGGCCAGAACGGAAGCGAAGTTGCCGCCCAACGTCTCTACCGGGTGATGCTGGATAACCAGGGCGCGGGTCACGATGACCACTCCCCCGGCGGTGATGGCGATTTCCGCAACTGCTCCAACACCAGCAAGTCGGTGGGAAACGCCAGGGGTTGGGGCGGCTCGGCCAAGGGAAAGTACCCAACGGCGTCCAGGTCGTCGCCGGCCTGAAGCCTGCCTCCCGTAACCCGCCCCCAGAACCAGATGCCCACGGTCAAAGACTGGGCATTATGAAAGTTGGAGTGGACGGCGCACACCGGCCCCAACTCGACCTCCAACCCAGTCTCTTCCAGGAACTCCCGCCGGGCGGCGTTCCGAACGTCCTCGCCCCATTCGACGTAGCCGCAGGGGATGCACCAATGGCCCTCGTACCCGCCCCGGGAGCGGCGGCCCATCAGAATTTTCCCGTCCTCAACCAGCACGACAGCCACGCCGACGGCCGGGTTGCGGTAATGGACAAACCCGCAGGCAGCGCAAGTCGGGCGCGGCAACCCGCCCCGGTCCCGCATTTCCAGGGTCGCGCCGCAAAGGGGGCAGAAACGGTATTGGTTCATTGAGAAAATTGCGAAACTACCCAGCTGAGCTTGCGACTGCTAATTCGGGACGAATACCGTTAAAGTATTTGCCGAATCCCCCCACCCTGAATGGCCGACGAATCCTATTCACGCTATTATTCTTCTGGCCTTTCGGCAACTAAAGAGTTTCGCAATTTTCTCTTCATTGGGGTTTGTTGACACATTACAGTTGAACGATTAGCGTTGATTCAGAGCCAGATGTGATTCCCCGGAGGAATTGCGCCTGGTTCTCTGGTTTTTCAGATGTATTTATTCCTCGGGCCCGACTTGCGCTATTGTCGCATAGTGTTCCCGCTCCAGCATCCGATATAGACCAATTAGTCCGCCCGCCCCCGCCGCAGCGCCCTTCCCTGCAGCGCTCCGGTGTTTTCGCCCCGGTCAATCACCACCTGCCCGTTGACTATCACGTAGTCGATGCCCACCGGGTAATGCTTCGGGTCCTCCCGCGTGGCGTGGGTCTTCACCGTGTCCGGGTTGAACACCACGATGTCTGCCCTGAACCCGTCCCGCAGCAGCCCCCGGTCGGGGATGCCCAGCCGTTGCGCCGGGAAAGACGTCATCTTGCGGATGGCTTCGGGCAGTCTCAGGTGCCGCTCGGCGCGGACGAACTCGGCCAGAACTATTGGGAAGCAGCCGTAGGTGCGCGGGTTGGGGTACTCGCCGAACAGGATGGCGTCGCTGGCAATCATGCCGTAGGGATGGGACACAAAAGCGGGCAGGGTTTGAGGGTTGGTCCCCAGCCCGACGGTGGACAGGCCCAGGTTTTCCTCCAACAGCAGGTCAAAGAGAGCATCGGCCGGGTCCTGGCCCCGCATCTCGCCGATGTCGGTAATCAGCCGCCCGTCGTACTGCCGGTTTTGCGGCTGGGTGAAATTGGTCAGCCAGTTGTTTTCCAGCCGGTCCCGCACCAGTTCCCGCTTCATGCGCTCCCGGTCGTCCTGGTCCCGCAGCGCCGCCATCAACCGCTCCGGCCCACCGTCCTTGGCCCAGTGGGGCAGGCCAATGGTCACGGTCGTGCCGGAGTAGGGATAGGTGTAGCAGTCGAAGGTAACGTCCAACCCCTCGGCGCGGGAATCGTCCACCAACCCCAGAAAATCCAGGTGGCTGCCGACGCCCTGCGCCGGTTGCCGGTAGTGGGTCAGGTGGACCGGAACGCCGCTGCGCCGCCCGATTTCAACCGCCTCCTCCCAGGGCGCCAGCACCCCCTTGGCCCGCAGGCTGGCCCGGGTGTGGGTGTGATAGATGCCGCCCAGGGACGCCGCCGTCTCGGACAAGGCCGCCAGTTCATCGGTGTCGGCGTAGGAACCCGGCGGGTAGTCCAGTCCGGTGGACAACCCCCACGCTCCCTCTTCCATCGCCTCGCGCACCACCGACTTCATGTCGGCCAACTCCGCCGGGGTTGACGGCCGGTCGTGCCACCCGACGCTCCAGATTCGCACCGGCGCGTTGCCCAGGATGTAGGCAATGTTGATTGCGACGGTGTTGTCGTACTTGCCCAGCAGGTCGGCGACGGTCAGCCAGTCGGCGGGCATGGGCGGGTACCCGTTCAGACCCGAGTCCAGCCAGATGTAGCGGTGCAGTTCCTCCTGCGTCTTGAACGGGGCGTGGGAGATGCCGTCAATGCCGACCAACTCGGTGGTAACGCCCTGCCGCACCTTGGGGTCGTGGTGCGGCTCCCCCAGGATGGTCAACCCGGCGTGAGAGTGCAGGTCGATAAAGCCGGGACAGACGACGCATCCGGCGGCGTCAATAGTGCGGATGGCTTCAAGGTGGGACACGTCGCCCCGGTGAATGGTGACGCGTTCCCCCTCCACCGATACCGCGGCATAGAAGCCCGGGCTGCCGCTGCCGTCAATAACCTGACCGTTCTTGATAAGCAAGTCAAGCATGGTTCTCCGTTACGTCATCCCACAATGCACCCCCATGCGATGCCGGCGCTCCCCAGCAAGGCGTATGGTACATAATAGGATGGAAAACTCTCTCAGTGTATTATAAATGCCTGATGTCGGGTAAATTGTTGACCAGATGTTGCAGGGCCTTGTCATTTTCGGTAGCCGCTGGATACTCCGCTCACGGTGAATCCTCGGGCAAGCTCTGCCAGGCACAACCCAACGGTTTTCTTAGACAATTAGAAGGCCCTGGGTCAGGGGCGCCCCCGCTTGTCACCCTTGGTTGCGCGGGCTATGATGCTGGCCAGCGGGGAGGGGGAAACGGAGCGTCACAAACTTCGTCGTCAATCGCTGCCCGACTCCCCGATGCGCTCAATTTCAGCAATTTCAGGAGGTGCTACATGCCCCGAACGCCCACCGTTACCCGTGACCAGGTCCCTGAAAATCTTCGCGACGCCTTTGACGCCGAAACCGCCGCCACCGGCGGGGTGATTGAAGCCGGCCCCGGTTCGGTTATGATTCACAGCCCCGAGATGCGCCGCCGGGCCAACGCTCTGGTCAACTACCTGCGGGACGAGTCGTCGCTGCCCAAGAAGCTCCAGGAACTGACCATGATTCTGACCGCCCGCGCCATGGACTGCCAGTACATTTGGCACGCCCACGCCGCCCGGTCCCGGCAGCAGGGCATCAGCGGCGAGTTCATCGACAACCTGCGGGACGGCAAGCCATTGCCGCAGCTGCCGGCGGACGAGCAGACCGTGGTCAACTACGTCACCGAGGTCTTCCAGAACCACCGGGTAGCGGATGCGACCTGGCAGGCGGCCATCGGCCAGTTGGGGCCGCTGGGAGTCACCGAGCTTAGCACCCTGATGGGCTACTACACCATGCTGGCCTTCAACGCCAACACCTTCCTAATCGACGTCCCCGACGGCGACGAGCCAAAGCTGCCTATCTAGCAACCCGGTCCCTCGGCAAATTAGCCCCGAAACCGGCTCAGATGAACGGTTTCGGGGTATCCAAATTCCAGTGGAGGTCACAGAATGAAAGACAGCTACGTTGGCGATATTGGAGACTTCGCGAATAACGGGTTGTTGCGGCATATCTTCGGGTGTCCCGGTGCCCCAACTGTGGAGGACCCGTTGAAGTTGGGTGTCGTTTCGTATCTGAACGACGGGACGGGGCGGGAGCCCTCTGAAGATGGTCGAACTACTGGTTATCTAGTGCGAACAGTAGACAACCTCAATAGGTTTCGGAACTGCGACTGGCGCCTGTATGACAAGTTAGAGCATTTGGTCATTTCGCATCAACGCACCGTAAAGGCTCTCAGGAAAGCGGGGATGCTGCCCGACGGCACACCTTTCTATAATCGTCCCTTGCCCAGGGCCACTATGCGGAGGGCTGACAACGATTGGGTGAATGGTGCTCTCGAGAAAGTCGTTGGAGCCGATGTGGTGTTCATCAACCCTGACAACGGAATTTCTTCGAATGCCAACCACGCCGGACCTAAGCACGTATCCATTGCTGAACTGAAGCGTTTTTATGATGATAGAGGCAAAAGCTTAATCATCTACCAACAACAAAACCGCACTCAGGCGCAGATCTACAGGGTTTCACAGCGTCTCAAGGCCTGGCTTTATTTGCCCGACCCACCCAGGGTCGTACGGTGGAACCGTAACCTGGTCCGCTTCTACTTCATTATTCCCCAACCTTACCATAAGTCGTTCCTTGACCAACGAATCGAAGCTCTGAAGGAAAGCGAATGGTGCATGGAAGGTCACTTCACGGTGGTACAACACCCGCCAGATAGATAAATTGTTCACGAAAACCGTTGAGTTGCCGGGGTACGTTGGGGGATTCATCCCCCAAACCCCCTGAATTTATGGATTGGATGTGCCGGGCGAGTCTTTCCCTAACCCCTCCCCGGCGACTTCTGCCCCAAAATCTCCATCAGGACGGAAATATCCTCCACGTTTTCCAGGTCTTCCAGCAGGTCCAGGGCCTGCTGCGCGTCCTGTTGGGGCAGGGCGCGGCCGATGCAGTCCCACACCTTTTCCATGCGCTCGTCGCGGGTCATGGGGTTGCCCGCCGAACCCTTGAAGCTGCGGCACTCGGCGGTGACGGTGCGGCCATCCTTTAGATAGGCTGTTACCCGTACACCGGCGCTGTCGTCGGCCTCGGCGTCCACCTGCACCTTGCCCAGGGTCTCCTCCATGTCGGCGGCGAAACGGCGGGCGTCCGTGAAGCTGTCGATAACCACCCGGCCGTCCAGCAGGGCGGCGGCGGCGCAGTATTCGACGCTGAACTTGCCGTCGAGACCGCTCTGCGGCACCGGCCCGGAGTGGCCCCGGCCGCGGCGATGCACCACCAGGCGGTCAACCATGCCGGCTTCCAGTTGGTGCTCCTGGCGCAGGTTCAGCACGGCTTCGATGGGGTTCTGCATATAGACCTGGGCGGGGAACCGCTTGATGTCGTAGCCCGGGTCAACCAGCCGGTAGGACTCCCCCAAACCGCCGGTGAGGACATCCCAGTCCACGTTGCCGTTGAACAGCGCGGCAGCGTAGCCCACCGGGGACTCGAAGACTTCCTCGCTGGCGGTGTAGCCCATTCCGGCCAGGATTGCCGCTTCCGCGCCCATGCGGGCGGCGTTGCCGGGGTGGGTGGACTTGACCATTGTTCCCGTGTTGGCGGTGACGCCGCCGGTGCGGGACGCGGCGATGCCCAGGGCCATCTGCGTCTGACCGGCATCCAGCCCCAGCACCTTGGCGCTGGTGGCGGCGCCGCCAAGGGGGCCGACCATGCCGGGCGGATGAAACGCCGGGTTGGATGCGGGAGCGGACGCGGCCCGCATCCGGCCCTGGATTTCCCAGCCCAGCACGTAGGCTTCAATGATGGTCCTGCCGGAAACGCGGCCCATCTCTCCCAAGGCCAGCGCCGACGGCAGGCACGAAGAGGTGCCGTGGGTGGGCGGGAACCCCTGTATCTCGTAGTCGAGGCAGTGACCGAACACGCCGTTGGCAAATGCCGCGGCGGGGGCGTTGGTCTTGAATCCCCAGCCCACCACGCTGCACGAATCGGCGCCGCCCAGCTCCCGGGTGTACTGCCCGATGATGTCGGCGAGTTCCTGGGTGGAACCGGCGACCACGTTGGCCACGCCGTCCAGAATGGCGACCTTGGCGGCCTCGACCACCGCCGCCGGCAGCCGGTCGAATCTGGTGTCTACGATAAATTGGGCCAGGGTTTCGGATGCGCTCATGCTTCTGCTCCATGAAGGTGTTGATGCCCGGTTTAGTAACGCCCGGTTGGAATTGTCGGTCAGACGCCGGCCTTGATCCAGTCGCTGAGTTTCTCGCCAATCATTATGGCGGTGGCGTTGGTGTTGGCGCGGGTAACGTAGGGGATGATGGAGTTGTCGGCCACCCGCAGCCCCTGGACGCCCTTGACCCGCAGGTACTGGTCCACGACCGCCGTCGGGTCGTCGTCCGGCCCCATCTTGCAGGTGCCGGAGACGTGGCGGGACGTGCCCATAGTGCGGACCATCCATTCGTCCATTGCGTCGTCGGCCGCCAGGGTCTCGGGGGTGGGTTCGAGGACCTCGGCCACGATGTCCTGGTAGGGGCCGGTTTTCAGCAGGTCCAGGCACAGGCGGACGGCGGCGCGCAGGCGGGCGCGATCGTCGGGGTGTTCCAGGTAACGATAGTTGAACTGGGGCTGCTGCAACGGGTCTGAGGACGCCAGCCGCACTTCGCCGGAGCCGTAGGGCAGTTCCAAGGCGCAGGTCATGCGGACGTGGCCCGCCGGCATGGGTTCGCCGCTCAGGGTGACGAACAGGCTGTTGGTCTGAATCATAACGTCGTTGGGGTGGTCGGAGCCTTCGGAAGTAATCCGCAGCGCGACCCGCGCCCCAACCTCGGCGGGAAGCTCTACTCCAGCCTTGACCCGGAAGCTGACGCTGACCGAGGGGTGGTTGCGCAGGTTCTGGCCCACCGCCGGAGAGTCCACCACCACCGGGATGCCGTGGGCTTGAAGCTGCTCCGCGGGCCCGATGCCCGACAGCAACAGCAGGTGCGGGGACTTGAGACCACCGGAAGACAGGACGATTTCGTTGCCCTCGACGACGAAGACTTCCCCGTCGCTTTCCACTTCCACGCCGGTCGCCCGAGTGCCCTCGAACATCACCCGCCGGACGTGGACGTTGGGCCGGACGGTCAGATTCAGCCGGTGGCGCGCCTCGCTCAGGTGGGTCAGGGCAGTGCTCATGCGGATGCCTTCCGGGTTGTTCATAGGCAGCACGCCGACGCCGCCGGTGTCCGGGCCGTTCATGTCCGGGTCTTCCCGGTGGCCGGCCGCGACGCAGGCCTGGTAGAAGGCGTTCTGAATCGGCGCCCATTTTTGCCCGAGACGGCGCATCACCGGCACCGGACCTTCGGTGCCGTGAAAGTCGTCGTGAATGTCGGTGTCGGTCTCCATCCTGCGGAAGTAGGGCAGAACGTTCAGGTAAGACCATTGGTCGTTGCCCCACGCGGCCCATTGGTCGTAATCTTCGGGGATGCCCCGCAGCAGAATCTGGCCGTTGATGGCGCCGGAGCCGCCGACAACGCGGCCCTGGGCAACGTGGATTTCGCCGCGGGCGTCGTTCATGGTTCCGGCCAACGACCAATTGTGGGGAGCGCCCTCGAGTTCTCCGTCCCGCGTATGGCCGTACTTGAGGTCGTCGGGGAGGGCGTTGAAGTCGGGGTAGTCTGGCCCCGCTTCCAGCAGCAGCACCGAAAGGTTGGGGTCTTCGGAAATGCGGGAAGCCAGGGGGCACCCGGCGGAACCGGCGCCTGCGACTATCACATCATACTTCATCTTAATATCTCCTGGGACGGTTGGGTTCGCGGCCAGGACAAACCGGACATTCGGGCCGGATGGCGGTTCAACTTAAAATATCACACGCCGCCGATAAAGCAAGTCAACGGCCCAAGTATCGAGAAAATTGCGAAACTACCCAGCTGAGCTTGCGACTGCTAATTCGGGACGAATACCGTTAAAGTATTTGCCGAATCCCCCCACCCTGAATGGCCGACGAATCCTATTCACGCTATTATTCTGCTGGCCCTTCGGCAACTAAAGAGTTTCGCAATTTTCTCGTATCCAGGGCTTTTCCATTCTCCCCTCTCCCCGCGGGAGAGGAGCCGGGGGTGAGGGCGAACCCCACGCGCACCGGCAACGGTCGCTCTTGGACGGAACACCCTCACCCTCTCCCAGAGGGCGAGGGGATTCGTTCGAGAATTAAAAGACCCTGCCGGCTTCCCCCTGCTTCTTGTGCCGGCAATGCCAAGAGGAATATAATTCGCCACGTTCCCAGGACGCCGCGCCTTGGCGGTTTTATCCATTTCCGTACAGGAGGCCCCCAGTGGCTGCCACCAGCACAACCACAACCGGCGCCAGAACCCGCGCCCAGAATTTGCGGATGAAGCACCGCAGCAGCGACATCACCGAGGGCCCGGAGCGCGCCCCGGCCCGGGCCATGCTGCTGGCTATGGGTCTGACGCAGGATGACCTGGACCTGCCCTTCGTCGCCATCGCCAACCTGGCCAGCGACGTTACTCCCTGCAACGTGCACCTGGGCCGGTTCGCCGCTGCCGCCAAGGAAGGCGTCCGGCAAGAGGCAGGCACTCCCTTCGAGTTCGGCACTATCACCGTCAGCGACGGCATCTCAATGGGCACCGAGGGTATGAAGGCGTCGCTGGTCAGCCGGGAGGTCATCGCCGACTCCATTGAGGTAGTCACCTTCGGTGAACGCATGGACGGGCTGATTACCGTGGCCGGCTGCGACAAGAATATGCCCGGCTGCATGATGGCCATTGCCCGTCTCAACGTGCCGTCCATTTTCATCTACGGCGGCACCATCATGCCCGGCACTTTCCAGGGCCGCGACGTGAACATTCAGGACGTTTTCGAGGCGGTGGGCGCCTACGCCAAGGGCAATATGTCGCTGGACGACCTGCGCGAGCTGGAATGCCGCGCCTGCCCCGGCGAGGGTTCCTGCGCCGGCCTGTTCACCGCCAACACCATGTCCACCGCCATCGAGATCATGGGGATGTCGCTGCCCGGCGACGCATCCATTCCCGCCATAGACCCCGCCAAAGCCGACGAGGCCCGGCGGGCGGGCAGCGCCGTCATGCGCCTGCTGGAAGAGGACGTGCGCCCCCGGGACATTATGACCCGGCAGGCTTTCGAGAACGCCATCACCGCCGTCGTGGCAATGGGCGGCTCCACCAACGCCGTCCTGCACCTCCTGGCCATTGCCCGGGAAGCCAACGTCCAGCTTTCGCTGGACGACTTCGACCGCATCAGCCGCAGCACACCCTACATCGCCGATATGCGTCCCAGCGGCCGGTACGTCATGGCCGACCTGCACCGTCACGGCGGAGTCGCGCTGATGGCCAAGCGGCTGTTGCAGGCCGGCCTGCTCCACGGCGGCGCCATGACCGTCACCGGGCAGACGCTGGCCGAAAACGTGGCCGGCTCCGCCACGGTCGAAGACCAGGACATCATCTATCATCCCGACGCTCCCCGCAGTCCCACCGGCGGGCTGGCCATCCTCTACGGCAACCTGGCCCCGGAGGGCGCGGTCATCAAGGTGGCCGGCCATCAGGAGAAGGTCTACCAGGGGCCGGCCCGGGTGTTCGAGCAGGAAGAGCCGGCCTTCCGGGCCATTCAGGAAGGCCAAATTAAAGAAGGCGACATTGTTATTATCCGCTACGAAGGCCCCCGGGGAGGCCCCGGTATGCGGGAGATGCTGGCGGTAACCGGCGCGCTGATTGGCCAGGGGTTGGGCGACTCGGTGGCGCTGGTCACCGACGGAAGGTTCTCCGGCGCCAGCCACGGCCCTATGGTGGGCCACGTCGTGCCCGAAGCGGCCAACGGCGGGCCGATCGGTCTGCTGGCCGAGGGGGATATTGTCACCCTGGACATTCCCAACCGTCGGCTGGACGTGAGCATGACCGAAGAGGAAATGGCCGGCCGCCGGGCCAATTGGCATCCCCTTGAGCCGCGCTACACCACCGGCGTCTTCGCCAAGTACGCCAAGCTGGTGTCCTCGGCCTCGGAAGGGGCGGTTACCGGGTAAGCCCTAATATCCGACCGGCTGGCATTCCAATTTTCGCCGCCACCGGAAGATATGCTTAGCCTGGCCCTGCTGTCCATTCATATTGGGGCAGGGTCAATTTGCCCTGCTTGCCGCCGTGGTTGCCCTGGTCACGGCGAAAGGCCGCGCCAACCACGTGCGCTCGGGACGGGTTTACGCCGCCGGAATGACCGCAGTGTTCCTTACCCGCAGTGTTCCTTACCGCCGTGCCTCTGGCCATGCTGGGGGCCGACATATTCCTGCTGTTCATCGCGTTTTTCAGCTTTTACATGGTCTTCGCCGGTTGGCGTTTCGCCCGCAACCGCCGGGGGCGCCCGCAACCCGTGGACTGGGCGCCGTGGCGATTATGGCGTTGACCGGGGCCGGAATGTGGGGATACGCCGTCCTGCTGGCCCGGGCGGGAGACTCCCAATGGATAACTCTGACCATTTTCGGAGCCATCGCCCTGGGTCTCAGCCTGGCCGATGCTCTCTTCTACCGGGCCCGGCCGGCGCCGTCCTACCGGAGAATTTCCAGGCACCTGACCAATATGCTGGCCGGAACCATCGCGACGGTAACCGCCGTGCTGGTGGTCAACGTGAACACAAACCCGGCATGTATAACCTGGATACTCCCCACCCTGCTGATTACGCCCCTCATCGTCTGGTGGAACTACGCATCGCCCGGCAGGGCCGGGGCAGGTAGTCCAAGGGCGCCGTTGGCCGGCAGAAGTGTTTGACTTCCGTTACCGGACAGGAAGCCCTGCGGGTTACCCTTAACGAACCGGGTCTTCCCGTTGGGAAGCGGAAAGGCCCCCAAACGGCGGTAAACCGTCAACCCGCCGTGTAACTGTTCAGGTTAAGGATTTCCTGATGGCCCCTACTGACACTTGCCCCTTCCCAATCCCGGTAACTCTGCTTTACCATAATCTTCAATCATCCTGAGTTGGCGCCCCGCACCGGGTTTGGCGGCGTTGGGTTTAGCGGAAAGACCGGGGTCCCCAAGTGCTCCAAAACCGGCACAAAAGTGACACAAAGTGACACAAAAAGGCGCCAAGACCCGTCCCAAATCCGCCGTCAGCGCCCATGTTCACACCACCGCCAAGCGTAAATGACACAAAAGCCACAGTTTTCATTTTTCGAGGGGTTTGGCTGCCTCCCGCGGCTTGAATCCCCCAGTCTGAACAATTACCCGACGCCCCTTCCCTTGTTTTGGCCCGGCGCTCAGGAATATAATTTGCGTCATTCCGGGTAGCCGGCCTTCCAACCGTTTCATTACCAACGCTAAGCGACATTTGCCCGCCGGCAGCGGTTTCTGAGGAGAAGATATGGATTACGGAGTAGAAGCCATCGCCCGCCATCGCGCCACCCGCGGCAAGGTCAGCATCGCCTCCAAAATGAGGGTGGAGACTATGGAGGACCTGTCCATCGCTTACACCCCCGGGGTGGCTGCGGTGAGCATGGCCATCCACCACGACAAGTCGGAGTCCTACGCCCTGACCAACCGGGGAAACAACGTGGCCGTGGTCACCGACGGCTCGGCCGTGCTGGGCCTGGGCAACGTGGGGCCGGAAGCGGCAATGGCGGTCATGGAGGGCAAGTGCATCCTGTTCAAGGGCCTAGCCGACATCGACGCCTTTCCCATCTGCCTGGCCACCCAGGACAACCGTTCCATCATCGAAACCGTCAAGAACATCTCGCCCACCTTTGGCGGCATCAACTTGGAGGACATCGCCGCGCCGCGCTGCTTCGAGATTGAGGCCGCGTTACAGGACCTGGGCATCCCGGTCTTCCACGACGACCAGCATGGCACCGCCATCGTCGTTCTGGCGTCCATCATCAACGCGCTGCAAGTGGTGGAAAAGAGGATCAGCGAAGTCAAGATTGTGTTCTCCGGCGCCGGCGCCGGCAGCATCGCTTCGGCCAAGCTGCTCCACGAATTCGGGGCCAGGAACATTATTCTGGTGGACAGCCAGGGAATCGTGCATCGGGGCCGTACCGGCCTGAACTCGGTCAAGACCGAAATGCTGGACATTACCAACCCCGACAACGTACCCGGCGGGTTGGCCGACGCCATGGCCCAGGCCGACGTGTTCATCGGGCTGTCGGTGGGCGGCATCGTAAGCCAGGACATGGTGCGGTCCATGGCCCCCGGCTCCACCGTGCTGGCCGCCGCCAATCCCACGCCGGAGATAATGCCGGACCTGGCCAGAGAGGCCGGCGCCGCGGTGGTCGGCACTGGCCGCAGCGACTTTCCCAACCAAATCAACAACAGCCTGGCCTTCCCCGGCGTGTTCCGCGGCGCGCTGGACGTCCGCGCTCCCCGCATCACCGACCGGATGAAGATCTCCGGGGCCGAGGCGTTGGCCGGTCTGGTCGCCGAACCCACATCCGAGCGCATCATCCCCTGGTCGCTGGATCGGGACGTAGTGCCAGCGGTGGCCCACGCCGTGGCCCGCGCCTGGCAGTCGGAGTCGGAACACGGCCATTAGGACGGTCATCGGCCCGAACGTCCAAGCGGCCGGCACTTGATGGAGGGAGTACGTTCTATGAATGCCCGAGAAATCATGAGCGCCCCACCGGTCACCATTGAGCAGGGAGCCAGCGTCAGAGACGCTGCCAGAAAGATGCTGTCCACCAACGTCAGTTGCCTGCCGGTCGTGGACCCGGAGCGTCGCGTGGTGGGCATTCTCACCCACACCGACTTCGGCCTGCATCCCAAGTACCGGCCGATGCTGCACAATGTCTACTTGATGCTGGGAACGGCCACCACCCCAGCGCACATTGCCGAGGTCTCAAAACAGGTGGGCAGCAAGACGGTGCGGGAGGTCATGCACCACCCCGTTTCCACCGTGGACGTCGAGACCTCCATCCAGCGGGTGGTGGAGTTGATGCTCAACCGGGAAATCCACCGGGTGCCGGTAACCGAGGATGGTCAACTGGTTGGTGTCATTACCCGCCACGATTTCCTCAAGCTGATTGCCGGAGAGTGAGGCAGCGCCAGCGGCGTTCAAGACCCAAGATTTAACGAGCATTCAACGGCTTACGGACCAGTAGTCCAACAGCTTTGAAGTGAGGAGTAGCCGAGATTGGCGTGATTGCCCAGGGTCTTTCATATAATAGTTCCCTCTCCCTCTGGGAGAGGGTTAGGGTGAGGGCGTTCATCCCATCATTTCAAAGCTGTTCGCCTACCAGGCTCACCGACGAAAGGAGCAGCCATGCCCAGCCACACCATAACCATCGGCAACGTTGAACTGGTATCCCTGAGCGACGGCCTCGGCGACCGGGAGCCGACGTTCGTTTTCCCCGACAGCACTGCGGACATCTGGCAGTCGGAGTACGCCGGCCTGCTGGACGACGCCGGACACCTGCACCCCCGCTACGGTTCGGTGGTGGCGCGGACCGGCGGCAAGACAATCCTGGTTGACACCGGCTTGCAGGGGCCGGACGGCCAGTTGCTCCAGGATTTGCAGGCCAAGGGCATCGACCGCAACGCCATCGACCTGGTGTTAATGACCCACCTTCACCCCGACCACGTCGGCTGGAACCTAACCGGCGGGCGGCCCAACTTCCCCAACGCCCGTTACCTGGTGCCCCGCGCCGACTGGGAATACTGGAAGCAGCCGGAAATCCTGGCCGACTCCGGCCACGTAATCAATCAAGTCGTGCCCTTGGAGGGATTGGGCCTCATGGACCTGATTGACGGGGGCTGCGCCGTCACCGACGAACTGACCACGGTGGACACGCCCGGGCACACACCGGGGCATATTTCCCTGGTCATCTCCTCTGCCGGGGAACGGGGGTACATTCTGGGCGACGTGGCCCACAGTCCGGCCCAGGCCCACTACACCGACTGGAACCCGGTGTTCGACATTCAACCCGGCATCGCCCGGCAGACCCGTCATTCAGTGCTGGACCACCTGGAGGCCGAGGGAATCACCGTCTCCGCCGGCCACTTCCCCCATCCCGGATTCGGCAAGTTCGTCCAGCACGAAGGCCGCCGCGTCTGGCAGGGGTTTTAGGGGAACGCGCATGATCGAAAACCCCTCTACGGCCCAGGTTATCCTGACCAGAAAAGACTCGCTGGCGGTAATTACATTGAACCGCCCTGAGTCCCGCAACGCGCTGGCGCCTGAGACCATCCAGCAATTCGGCGACGCGTTGGAACAGTGCCGGCGGCCCGACATACGCGCGTTGCTCATCACCGGCTCCGGCGGGGCCTTCTGCTCCGGGGCCGACGTCAAGAATTTCTCCGACACCCTGGAAAGCGGCGGCGGAGAAGCCCTGTCCGCCCATCTGGAGTCCCTGGCCGGCGACCTGCACCGGCGGGTGATTCTGGCAATCCGCGACTTGGAAAAGCCGGTGGTGGCCGCGGTCAACGGCGTTGCGGCGGGCGCCGGGTTCAGCCTGGCCCTGGCCTGCGACCTGCGGCTGGCATCCAGCAATGCCCGGTTCTTCATGGCCTACGCCAACATCGGCTGCACTGCCGACGGCGGTTCCACCTATATGCTGCCCCGCTTGGTGGGAATGGGCAAGGCAATGGAAATCTACACCGCCGCCCAGCCCATGAGCGCCGAGTACGCGCTGGATATGGGGCTGGTCAACCAGGTGATTCCCGCCCCCAATTTTGACCGCCACTCGCTGGAACTGGCCGTCAAACTATCCCACGGCCCCACCGCCGCCTACGCCCGGGTCAAGGCCCTGTTCAACCAGTCCTGGGAAAACAGCGTCAGCCAGCAGCTTGACGCCGAGACCGGCGCCATCAGCGGCATCGCGCTGACCAGGGACTTCCAGGAAGGCATCCGGGCCTTCGCCAACAAGCGCCAGCCCTGGTTCCAGGGCCACTAGCATCCACGGTCCCCTTGCCCGCTGTCCTTACCCCAAGCTCCGCTCAAGCCCATTCAGGGGGTTTGGGGGATGAATCTCCCAACGTGGCCTGCCGCCGACCCAGTGCCTTTTCATTCTCCCCTCTCCCCGCGGGCTGACAGGGGTATGTATAGGGTTTCATGTAGGGGCATGGCGGGTGACCTCCAGGTCGGACTTGGGTTCAGGCCAGGGTTCGGGCAGCAGCCATACCCGGCTCCAGAACCGGCCCCGGTGCAGCAACCACCTCAGCCAGGCAATGCCGTAACGGATTACGCTGACGGTCCGTCCCGGCTTCTCCCGGCTACTGCGGTGAGTGGGCGCCAGCGCCCTGGGCGGCGCTCGCAAGCTGCCGGGGGCCAGCCTCCGGTCATAGGCGTCTTCCACCCTGGTCCCGTAGGCCAGGGTCAGCAGCGTCGCCACCGACAACACGAACCAATGCCGCGAAATCCGCGCCGGGTCAGTCCTGCGGGTCTTTTGCCATTGCCAACCCAAGCTCTTGACCGCCTTAAACCCCAACTCGATCCAGAAGCGGAGCGCGTACCAACTCACCCCAACTTCGTCCGGCGGAAGGTCGGTCAGGATGATCCACGGCTCCTCCTGTTCAACGTACCAGACCGCCAGCAGGGTGCAACGGCGTTTTACTGTTGCCTTGCTGAACGCCGTCCCGCTCCCGATCCACGCGGTATCCGGACGGGGAACGAAGGCGCGCGCGGGCAGCCGCCGACCGCCCTCAGCGCAGAAAGTGACGTTTTTCGGATACCTCATGTAGGGATGCCAGCCCTGAGCGAGTATCTGTTTCCACAATTTCGGACTGGCCAGGCCCCGGTCGCACAGCACAATCACGGTCATGTCTTCTGGGACCGCCGGGGCCAGCGCCTGCAACAGTTCCACTATCGGGTCCATCCAGGCCCCAGGTTTGTTGGCGTGCAGGATGCGCCAGGCCACGGGAATCGCGCAACCCCGGTAGACCACGCTGATGACGATGGCGGTGGTGTCGTCCCCTTTCAACGTCGGGTCAACCGCCAAGGCCAGCCGGTCAGAACACCACCACGCAAGGACCCACCTGAGCAACGGCGCGAAGCAGAGACTCACATCCAGTTCGGTCTGGCAGGGACGCGCCCGGTCGCCGCCGTCGTAGAGCCATTCCCGAAGGCGCTGCCGCAGATTGTCCCAGTTTCCCTTGGTGGAGAGAGCGGCGGCGACGGCATTCTGGCAGGCGCTCCCGGCCAGGATAGTCCCGCACACCCACAAGACCAGCCCGGCCAATTGTGACCGGCTGAGGTGAGGCAAATGCGTTTCAATGACCTGCTGCATCTGGCAGCATTCCTTGGGAAGGCGCATGGGAAACCTCCGGCATCCGGTTTCGTCATTGCAACCAAGATGCCGGATTCCCGTGCGCTTTCCAAGCCCTCAGACCAATTTCAGTCCATACATACCCCTGTCAGCTCCCCGCGGGAGAGGGGCCGGGGGTGAGGGCGAAAATCCCCCTTCGCCCAGGAGCTTTCCATAAAATGGCAAAAACCCGTGGAAATTGGTTTCCGGCAGTATAGAATGGCCCCCGTCTTGCCCCATAAAATGTAAACCAGACGAACCGGCAGCCGGAGAGTCTCACCAGACGCCGGGTTAATCTGGACCTGCGCCAGGCCGAGTCCCAGGCCCGGGAAGTACGTGGAACGGATGGGAGGAGTGTGTGTATAAGTACTTGATTATCGGATTACTCGTGGGAATCGTGGTCGTAGGTTCCATCATCATGGCGGCCTGCAACAGCGCCGCCGAGCCGGACGAGACCGGGGTGGATGGGGTTGCGGCGCCCATCGACTTCGCCGAAACCGATGCCGCCACCGACGGCGATAAGGCCGATGCAGCCAACGCTAAAAATGTTGGCCCGGCCGGCCCCCGGGGATCCAGAGGCATGACTGGCCCGGCCGGTCCCAAGGGCGCCGCCGGTCCCGCCGGCAAAATCGGCTCCGCCGGGCCTCCAGGACCCGATGGTTCCCAAGGTGAAATGGGCCCGGCCGGCCCCGCCGGCGATGCCGAAAGCAACCTGGCCGGCCAACGCTGCTCCGGCGATGAGGTCGTGACCGGGTTTTCCAGCAGCGGAAACATTCGATGCGACGAGGTGGCTAGTTCCACATCGGGTTCCGCATCGGTGGACTGCACCGACCGGGGGGCCGGCGCCAACTTGGCGGGCTGCGATCTATCCCGGGCGGACCTGGAAGGGATCAACCTGAAGGACGCAATCCTGGTGGGAGCCGATCTCGAGGGGGCCAATCTGCTAAATGCCGATCTGTCCGGAGCGGATTTGACCAACGCCAGTCTGGAGGGGGCCAGGCTTGAAGGAGCTAACTTCTCCGACGCCATCCTGGTCAGCGCCGACATGGAATCCATAAAGGGAGACCAGGCCGAGTTTGACGGGGCGACCATGACCTGGGTGAATTTGCACGATGCAGAGCTGGAGGAAGCCAACCTGCGAGATGCGAACCTTACCCTGGCCGACTTGTCCGACGCTAATCTGAAAGATGCGCGCATGGGCAGAGCCATCCTTCGGTTCGTGGACTTTACCGATGCCGACCTGGAGGGCGCGGATATGGATGATGACAAGTTGGGCGGCGTCATCTGGAACGACACCAAGTGCCCGAAGAACGGCACTTCCCGGGATGATTGCAGCGCCTATCTGGATTAGCCGAAACGGCGCCTTAAAGCACGAACCAACCCCGCCGGGCATTCCCCGGCGGGGTTTCTGCGTCGCGGCGGTTAGACCGGGCGCCGGGCCTTTCAGAGAACCACCACCGGATAAAGGCAGGTCAAGGCCGAACAATGTCTTGGTTTTCGATACAAACAGGGTTCAGGGTGAATTGGTTGTTAATTGCGTTAGCATGAAGGTCGCATAAGTTGATGAAGTCTCTGCCCAGGAGGGATGGCAACCGCTTCATGGTCTCAAACAACTCTGTGTCATCGATTCTGTCACAGACGAGGATGTCGTTTGTCCAGGACAGGGTATGACCGTCCAAGGCCGCAAACGTCAAACGCGCGTTTTCAAGCCAGTATCGTTGCCCACCCCCTACTCCGACAGTTCGCACTGGGGTGGCCCCGGCCAGCTTGTTGTAATCGGCATAAACGTCAAGACGTATTGAGGCATCGCCAGGAAGGATGGAAGTGTGGTCCGCCCCGGTATCAACCAGAAAATTGATTTCACCTGCAATTCCCAACCGTGGCAACTGGACGCGCGCCTTTACCATTGGTGGGGGCTCACGTCTCCCGCTTGTATAAACCGGGTAATAGCCTTCTATTGACACGAATTCACTCACAAAATCATTGTGACGGGCTCAGTGGTCAGGTATTCCACGACCATCCGCGATCTGGGGACGCCTTTCTTTTTCGCCAGGTCGATAATTTCCTCTGGAGTCCTGGCAGTTCCCACCAGGTTTTCGCAGTAGACTATCGCCCACTGGTCAGGGTACCTGTCAGTCCATTCCGGCAGGTTGGCGTTCAGATACATCGTATCCTTCTCGAATTGTTCCAAGCTGGCGATGACAGCAGCCTGGGCTTCGTCGTTGTCATTCGGGACAGACATTTGTGACATGATATGGTCCTCCCGTGTGCTTTATCGGTTCCCGACCGGCTTGGCACGGTTGTTACTGGAGGGTAACTACTGTCACGCCCTCGCCGGAGGGGCCTTCTTCCGGCCCCAACCAAGCTACCAGAGGGTGGCCGGTCAGGTGTTCCCGTATGGCCCGCCGCAGGGCTCCGGTGCCCTTGCCGTGGAGGATGCGCACCTGCCTAGCCCCATCCAGCGCGGCATCGTTCAGGAAGTCCTCCACCAGGTCTAGGGCCGGCTCAACCCGGTGGCCGTGCAGGTTCAACTCCGTGTTGGCCGGACGGTTGGCGGCGGGGCGCCGGTAAAAGACTCCCCCGCCCGGCACGGCCCGGAACCCGCTGGGATTGGATGTCCTGACCGGCTCACCGTCCAGCAGGCCCGGTTCGGCGGGACGCTCCAGTTGGTACACCGGAATCTTGGCCCGCATCGTCCCCAACAGCACCTCCACCCGGTCGGCGTCGTCCGGCGGGGTAATGACCTCCACCGGGCGGGGAATGCCCCGGATGAACACCCGGTCCCCGCTGTCCAGCCGTTCCTGCCAAGGTACGCCGACGGATTCACCGTCGGACTCATCGCCGTTGTCCCGGTCCCGGCGCAGTGGGATGGGCTGCCAGTCCCGCGCGCTCAGCTGGCGTCGGGTCTCATCCATTGCGGCGCGGCGCTCCCGCAACTCCCCGGACAACTGCGGGGTTGCCGACGGGACGTGGCGGGTACGGGCCAGGGATCGTTCGGCCCGCTGCAACTCCTCGGTCACGTCGGCGATGCGCTGCTGAAGCTCATAGCGGGCTTCCTCAACCATCTCCACCTTGGCGGCTTCCACGGCGGCCAACTGCGCCTCGACTTCGGCCTGCTGCGCGCGGGTTTGGGCCAGGGTTTCTTCCGATTCCCGCCGCAGCCGCTCCACGATTAGCCGCTGCTCCCGCAGTTCCCGAAGCAGGTCTTCCGACGCCCGCTGAGAGGGGGACATCAGGGCCTGGGCGTGTTCCACAATCTCGGCGGCCATGCCCCACCGGGAAGCGATGGTCATGGCGTAGCTGCGCCCAGGCAGTCCCATTGTCACCCGGTAAGTCGGCTCCAGGGTTTGCGGGTCCAGGTCCACGCTGGCGTTGAGCATTCCGGGCTGCTCCTGCACGTAGGCGGCCACGCCCCGATGGTGGGTAGTGGCCACGGTCAGCGCTCCGCGTCGGTGCAGGTAGGCGAGAATGGCGGCGGCCAGGGCCGAGCCTTCCTCCGGATCGGTGCTGGCCCCCAACTCGTCCACCAGCGCCAGGGAGCGGGGCGTCGCCTGCTCCATAATCCGGCACAGGTTCTGGACGTGGGAACTGAAGGTGGACAGAGACTGCTCAATGCTCTGCTGGTCTCCAATGTCGGCATACACGCCGTCGAACAGGGGAAACTGGGCTTCGTCGGCGGGGACGTGCAGGCCGGCGTGGGCCATCAGCGCCAGCAGCCCCACCGTCTTCAGGGCCACGGTCTTGCCCCCGGCGTTGGGGCCGGTAATCAGCAGCACCCGCGAGTCCCGGTTCATGGTCAGGCTGATGGGCACCACGCTGCCCGACAGCAGCGGGTGGCGCGCCGCCAGCAGCCGCAGCGGGGCCGCTTCCGGCGCGGCGTCCGATTGAACGTCTCCGGCGGAACGGTTGGCGGCGGGATTCACAATGACGGGCGCGACGCCCCGGCAGGCGATGGAGTAGCGGCCCTTGGCAATGGACAGGTCCAGCCGGGCCATCTGGTCCAGGGCCAGGCGCAGGTCGTCGCCGGCGTTGCCGATAAGGGCCGACAGTTGGCGCAGGATGCGCTCTTCTTCCCGCTCCTCGGCCAGCCGGGACTCCCGCCAGCGGTTGCCCAGCTCAATGGCCGGCATGGGTTCCAGGAACACCGTGGCGCCGCTGTCGGAAACGTCGTGGACGATGCCCGGGGTCTGGGACTTCATCTCGGCCTTAATCAGCAGCACCATGCGCCCGTTGCGCTGGGTGATGAGGGGTTCCTGAAGCACGCCCCGCCTTTGGAAGCGGCGCAGGCTGCGCTGGAGGGTATCGTTAAGCTGGTTGTAGGCCGAGCGGGCGTCGTTCCGCAGTTGGCGCAGCGCCGGGCTGGCATGGTCGAGAATCTCGCCGGCGGGACTGATTGCCGCCGCTATGGCCCGCTCGATGTCCGACAGGTCTGGGATGGTCTGGGCGATGCCCTGGAGCAGGGGCAGGTCCGCCTCGCCGGACAAACGCTGCCGGTTGTGGCCGGCCGCCGCCGCGAACCCCTGAATGGTATGCAGTTCCTCGCCCCGCAGAACGCCGTCGAGCATGGCCCGCTGCACCAACTCCCGCAGGTCCTCGTCGGGGCCGAACTCCAGCATCGCGCCCAAATCCAGGCAATGGCGGGCCTCGGCCGTCTCCTGCTGCCGCACGGCAATTTCCAGCAGGTCGCGGGATGGGGTGACGGCCAGCGCGCGCTCCCGCCCGGTGACAGTGCGGGTAAACCCGGCCAGCCGCTCCCGAATCTGGTCGAACTCCAGCAGAGGCATGGCCCGCTCGGCCCCGCCCAATTCCTCGGGAGCGGCGCCAAAGGCAGGAATGGGGCTAAAGCCGGATTGTCCTTGAGCAGGTGCAGTCATTACGGGGCGTCCAAGTCTCCCAAAACCGTCTGGTGATTATGACAAGTTTCACTCATGGCCATCCCATTCGCAGGCTCACCACGAACGGGGGAGGTTATGCTCAGGATGAACGGCAGCAGTAACCGGATACACCCGGCTTTCCGTCAGCATTTCCCCCACCGCTTCCAGAGTATCACGCTTGGGGTCTCGGATGTTCAGCCGGCGGGACAGCATTTTCCCCTCAAATTGTTTCATAAACGGGCATACGTTGAGAAACCCGTTGAGAGTCATCCGCTCCCCACCGAGAACGATGAAGTCCAAATCGGCCAGCACGGGTTCCAGTTGGGCCCGGGCCGCGGCGCAGGTCTTGTCGTAGATCAGGCGCATCTGCCCCTCGCGGATGCGCTCGAACCGCTTTTGGGAAGACCCGCCGGCCCGGTGACGGCCCTTGACGTAGCGGGCATCGGTCTTGGACGACTGCAAATCTTCTCCCCGGTAGACCGCCACCGAGAACCGGCCCAGCCGCAGCAGAACCACCCCCACCGTGTAACGGGCGGACAGCAGTTCCAGCAGCGGGGCGGTTTCCCAGCGGAGAACCAGCCGGTTTTCCAATACCGGAAAGGGCGGGACCACCAGCAGCCGGCATTCTCCGGATTGCAGGCCCACGACGCCGGCGCCCGATTCCACGACCGGACTGCCGGTTTCTTCCAGCGCATCGGCCCAACGGTGGGCGGCATCGCCCAGGGTTTCATCCCGCCGCGCCGCCGCCAGAAAGTCACCCCCACCGGGCCGCAGGTACAGCGAGGTGACTTCGGCGCCGTCCGCCGGGGCAAGTCTGGCCAGCAGCCGCTCCAGCCGAATCCGGCTCAGGTAGCGGCCCGGCTCAAGGTTCAGGAAAGCGTCAGCGGCGGTGGTCATCGCGCCCCGCCGTTCCTGCGGTTCTCAAAAGGCATCTCTGATTCACGGCTCAATCTGCCGGACCCTCCGTTCGTGGCGGCCGCCGTCGAAGCCGGTGGACAGCCAGACCCGCACAATCTCCAGGGCCGTTTCCTCGTCCACCAGCCGCTGCCCCATGCTGAGGACATTGGCGTCGTTGTGCTGCCGGGCGTACTCCGCGGACTCCACGCTCCAGCACAGGGTACAGCGGACGCCCGGCACCTTGTTGGCGACAATGGCCTCGCCGTTGCCGGACCCGCCCAGCACAATGCCCCGGTCATACTCGCCGCCGGCAACCGCCTGGGCCACCGGCCTGATCCAAAGCGGGTAGTCCACCGCCTCTTCGGAGTAGGTCCCCATGTCCTGGACTTCATGGCCCAACCCCGCCAGCAACTCCCGAATCCTCTCCTTGTAAGCGAATCCGGCGTGGTCGGACCCGATGGCGATACGCACGCTGACCTCCTGTTCCCGGAACGCACCCTGTCCGAACGTACCCTGTCCGGCAGGGCCTTTTAATTCTCGAAAGAATCCCCTCTCCCTCTGGGAGAGGGTTAGGGTGAGGGCCTTCCGGCTTGGAGAAACCGTTGCCGATGCGCGGGGTTCACCCCCGGCCCCTCTCCCGCGGGGAGAGGGGAGAATTAAAAGACCCTGCCCTGTCTGGCATGAACTCCGTCCGGGGACGCGCTTTCCCCAAGAATGTACTCTAGGAATGTACTCTGAATCTACGGCAAATCCGCAATCCTGTCCATATCCGCCGCCGCAGAGTGTTTCCATCCTCCCCTCTCCCCGTGGGAGAGGGGCCGTGGGTGAGGGCGTCCCCCCACCGCCGCAACTTCGCAACTGTTCAGATTGGGGGATTCGAGCCACGGGAGGCGGTTGAGCGTAAAAAAATTAAAAGTGTGGCATTTTGTGGCATTTTCTGTAATTTACGCTTGGCGGTGGCGTTGCGATGGGGCGCTGACGGCAGGTTTGGGCGTCTTTTTGTGTCACCTTTGTGCCATTGTGTGCCGGTTTTGACGCACTTTGGGACGCTTGTCTTTCCGCCGCAATCGCAATTAAATCCGGGGGCGGCCGAGGCCGGCCGGGGCCGGCAAATCCGGCACGGGGGTCCGAGTCAGGATGAGTGATGATTATAGTAGGGTGGAGTTACCGGGGTTGGCAAGGGGCAAATGTCAGCAGGGACAATCAGGAAACCCCTAGTCTGAACAGTTACGCCGCAACTTCAAACCCCATTGGCAACCGGCGCTTTCCGGCGTATACTCGGTAGTAAATTTATGGTGTCATCAAGGCCCGCCCGGCCCATTGTCACCCAATCAGGAGGAACCAAATGGCGAAACCCAAGCGAGTCGGTCATCTGGTACTGAACGTCAAGGACCTGGAAGCCTCCACCAAATTCTACACTGAGGTTCTGGGGTTCGAAATTTCCCTCTCCCGGAACACCGGCACATTCCTGACCTGCGGCAAGATTCACCACGACCTGGCCCTGTTCCAGGCCCCCGAAGGCGCCCTGCCGGTGACCGAGGGGCAGTTGGGCCTGAACCACTTCGCCGTGCAGGTCGAGGACCTGGAAGCCCTGAAAGAGGTATACAGCAACTTCAAGGACCAGGACGTCAACCTGGACCGCAACACCGACCACGGCATGACCTCCAGCATCTACTTCTTCGACCCCGACGGCAACCGCATCGAGTTCTTCTGCAACAACCAGGCCGAAGCCGAAGAAGGTCTGGCCCTGATGGGCGCTCACAATCGCCAGAACCGGGAACTGGTTCTGGACTAAATTTCTACCGGCCCACCAAAACGCCCCGACTAGCGATATGCGTCGGGGCGTTTGCTTGTCCCAGACCATCCCCGCCGGTCAGTACCGACCCATCACCGACCCATCACCGGCCCATCACCGACCCATCACCGGCCCATCACCGACCCATCACCGGCCCATCACCGGCCCATCACCGGCCCATCACCGGCCCGCCGCCGGGAAGATTCCCGCCGGCAGATTTGCCGCAACCCGTCCCGGCGTTGCGGCTGGAGTCACAGGCAGATGCCAAACACGGTCAAGCCCATCATCGTCGGTATCTCCGGGGGCAGCGGCGCCATCCTGGCCCGCCGCACCGTGGACGAGCTGTTGCTCCGGGATATCCCCACCATCTGCGTTTGCTCCAACGGCGGCAAGCTGGTCTGGCAGGATGAACTGGGCGAGTCGTTCAACGACACTTTAGCCGAGTGGGTGGAACACCCGGCCTTCACCTACTATCCCATCAACGACCTGCGGGCGCCCATTGCCAGCGGCACTTTCGCCACCGGTGGCATGGTGGTGGCCCCGTGCAGCATGAACAGCCTGGCATCCCTGGCCCACGGCATTTCCAACAACCTGCTGCTCCGCGCCGCCGACGTTTGCCTTAAGGAAAACCGCCGCCTGGTGCTGGTGCCAAGGGAAACGCCGGTCCACAGCATCCACCTGGAAAATATGCTGACCCTTTCCCGCATGGGAGTAACCATGCTTCCCCCCGTTCCCGCGTTCTACCTGCATCCCCAATCGGTTGACGACATCGTGCGCTACTTCGTCGAGCGAATCCTGGTGTCCTTGGGCGTGTCCGGCCAACTGCCCGAGGACCTTCGATACCAGGACCGCAGCGATGCTTAGCCGCAGGTTGGTCGAGTTGGCATCATGGCGCAGTTGAAAGGCCAGGAGAAACAGCGGTACGTGGCCGGACTGTTCGCCCGCATTTCTCCCCGGTACGACCTGATGAACACCCTGATAACCGGGGGAATGCACCACCGCTGGAAACGCAAGACCGCCGCCCTGACCGCCCAGGGGCAGGAAGGACTGGCGCTCGACATCGCCACCGGGACCGGAGACCTGGCCTTTGCGTTGGCCCGTCGGCCCGAGGTCAGCCACGCCGTCGGCGTAGACCTGCTGCCGGAGATGCTGGCGGTGGGACGGCTCAAGTCCCGGGCCAGCGGCCTGAACGGGCGCGTGACGCTGGTGGCCGGCGACGCCGTATCCCTGCCCTTTCCCGACGGCCGCTTCGCCTGCGCCACCGCCGGGTTCAGCCTGCGGAATATGCCCGACCTGCCTCAAGCCCTGGCCGAGATGGTCCGGGTGGTGCGTCCCGGCGGACGGGTGACCACCCTGGAACTCACGCCAATGGGACGGGGACTGCGCGCCCGCTTCTTCCGGCTCTACTTTCACGGCCTCGTCCCCCTCATGGGACAGTTGATTGCCGGAGACCGCACGGCCTACACCTATCTGCCCCAATCGGTGGACTACTTCCTTGAGGCCAACCGCCTGGCCGGACTGTTTCGCGAAGCCGGCCTCGTGGACGTCGGGTTCCTGTCTCTGGGATTCGGTGCCGTCGCTCTCCACTATGGCATCAAATGTGGCGTCAAGCCCGAAGTCCCGGTGACGGGCGGGCCCGGTAAGCTCTGTCAATAGAAAGGGCGGTCAATTATCATCGTTCCTATTGTTGCCAACCGTATAATGGGATAAACTTAGCTCAACGTCGGATTGCCGCCATGAATCCAAATCTTGATTCGGCAACCCGCACCGACAGCCATGAGTTCCATCTTCGACAAGCTAACCCCCATCGTCCGCCGCCACGAGGAAATCGAAGCCGAAATGGGCCGGCCCGAGGTCGCGGTCGACTTCGAGAAAGTCCAGCAATTGGCCAAAGAGCGCGCCTCGCTGGAGGACTTGGCCGTTATCGCGCGCCGTTACGAGGCCCTGACCCAGGAACAGCAGGACCTCCGCGCCCTGGTGGGCGAGGGCGGCGACCCTGAGTTGGTGGCAATGGCCCGGGAAGAGTTGGAGACGGTGGACAACTCCCTGGACGAGTTGGCCCAAAACCTGCGTATCGCGCTGCTGCCCAAGGACCCCAACGACCAACGGGATGTGATTGTCGAAATCCGCTCCGGCACCGGCGGTCAGGAGGCCAGCCTTTTTGCCGCCGACCTGTACCGGCTCTACTCCCGCTACGCCCAACTCCAGAACTGGCAGGTCGAGGTCATGGACGCCAACCCCTCCGACCTCGGCGGGTTCAACAAGATTGTGTTCGAGATTCAGGGCAAGGGCGCCTTCAGCCGCCTCAAGTACGAGCGCGGCGTCCACCGGGTCCAGCGGGTGCCGGACACCGAGGCCCAGGGCAGGATTCACACCTCCACCGCCACCGTCGCGGTGCTGCCCGAAGCCGATGAGGTCGAACTGAAAATCAACCCCGAAGACCTGCGCATCGACATTTTCCACGCCGGCGGCCACGGCGGGCAGAACGTCAACAAGGTGGCTACTGCCGTCCGCATCGTCTACGAACCCACCGGCCTGGTCGTGGTCTGCCAGGACGAGCGTTCCCAGCACAAGAACAAGCAGAAGGCCATGGCCATGCTGCGGGCCAGGCTCTTCGAGGCCGAGCAGGAACGCCACGACGCCGAGATTAGCCAGAACCGCAAGGCCCAGATTGGCAGCGCCGACCGCTCCGATAAAATCCGCACTTACAACTATCCCCAGGACCGCATCACCGACCACCGCATTTCGTCCAGCTTCCACCCCGTCCAGCGGGTGATGGACGGGGACCTGAACGACGTTATCGACGCCCTGGTGTCCCACGAGCAGACCCAACTGCTGGGCGAGGCCCTCGTCTAGCTGCGGTCATGCCGTCTCTACGCCAGGTCATCCAGCAGACCCACCGCACCCTGGAAGCCGAGGACATCCCCGACGCCCGGCTGGAAGCCGAGGTAATGGTGATGAACGTGATGCGGATGCCCCGGGCCGCCCTGTTCTCCCAGCAGGAATCCCAGGTTGCCCCCGCCCAGGAAGAAGCCCTCTCCCAGATAATTCAACGGCGGATGCAGCGTGAACCCCTAGCCTACATCCTGGGGTACAAGGAGTTCTACGGCATCAACCTGTTGGTCAACGCCGACGTGCTGATTCCCCGACCGGAAACCGAGTCCCTGGTCGAACACGCCCTCTTCATGGCGTTGATGGGTATGGAGACCCCCGAACTGGTCATCGCCGACGTTGGAACCGGCGCCGGCGCGGTGGCCGTCAACCTGGCCATTCACCTGGCGGCGGCCCGCATCTACGCCATCGACACCAGCGACCCGGTGCTGGACGTGACCAGCTACAACGTGCAGTCCCACAACGTCGCCGACCGGGTTACCCTGCTGAAAGGCGACCTGCTGGAGCCGCTGCCCGAGCCGGTGGACCTAGTGGTGGCCAACCTGCCCTACCTGCCCACGGCGCGCATTCCAACGCTTCAGCCGGAAATCCAGTGGGAGCCGGTCAGCGCCCTGGACGGCGGCGCGGAGGGGTTGGACCTGATTGACCGGATGCTGCGGCAGGCAGCCGAAGGCAAGCTCAAGGAGCACGGAATCATCCTGCTCGAGCTGGACCCGGAACAGGTTGCCCCGGTCACCCAAACGGCCCAGGAGTTGTTCCCCGACGCCGAAATCTCGGTGGAGAAGGACTTGGCCCAAATGGACCGGATGCTGGTAATAAACCGCGCCAGTGATAGCTACTAACGAATCTTAACCCCCCGATGTATCGACGCTTCGGAGCCTTGAGCGTACAGGGCGCACACGGGAGACCCGCCCAGGGTTGCCGAAAATTCCTCTCCGAACACTGGAACGCCGAAGCTTTCCAACTCCCATTGTCCGGCGCGGCAGACCTGCCACGTCGGCCGGGAGACCCGGTATTCCAGGGTGGAGCCGCCGGGTTGCGCGCCGTAACCCCAATGGCGTCGGGTCACGAACTCCTCGATAGAGTCCGGTTCCGGCAACGTCGGCGGCTGCAACTCCCAAACCGCCATGTGTCCCCGGCTCCGGTTGTCGCTCCAACCGTATTCAACGCGGGACAACCGCCCCCGTCCTTCGCCGGTTCCCCACGGATGCGGCCCGGAGGAGTGGGTCAGTTTCATGGCGGCGAACTGCTCGTGGTAGATTAGCCGGGCGGCCCATGCTGTAAGGCGGTACGGGACCAACTGCCGGATGAACACGACGCCCCGCCGCTGCTCTGAACCAACGTCACGGCGGACGTAAAACCGGAAGTTGACCTCCGGGTAGCTGCCGAAGAAGGGCAGGGGAACCCCATGGACTTTGGAGTTGAGGAACCGCAGCCCCACCAGACTGACCAGGCATTTGCCCTGCCACAGGTCCAGCGAAAGACCCCGGGGCAGCCGCTCTTGCAGGGCGCCGGGGTCAACTTCGTAGGACAGGACTGCCAAATCCCGCCAAGTTGCCGTCAGCAGCTTTGCCGGTGGGTTGGGCACGTCGGGCTGCGCGGCAGGATTTGGACTGAGGTGTTTAGGCGTACTTGCCGGTAAGTTGGGGTGTAGTCCCCTCCAATCCCTGGTCCATGCGGTCAAGGCGGGTGTCCCGGCCCCAGGTCCGCTTCAGGTCGTCGCTGACGTTGAAGCTCAGGGTGCCCAGACCCTCGACGCTCAGGGTAATCTCGTCGCCGTCCTGGAAGGCGCTGAGACCCCGGTGGTTGGTGCCGGTGGCGATGACGTCGCCGGGGTGCAGGGTGTGGATGGCCGACACCCACTCCACCACGCGGGGGATGTGGTGGGCCATGTCGTTGGTGTTGAAGTTCTGCTTCACGTCGCCGTTGACGGTAAGCTGGATTTGCAGGTTCATGGGGTCGGCAATCTCGTCGGCGGTGACCAGCCACGGCCCCATAGGAGCGAAGGTGTCCCGGGACTTCATCTGGTAGAAGGTGTTTCCCGCCGGGGGCAGGCCGCGGGCCGAGCCGTCAATGAAGTTGAGGTAGCCGAAGATGTAGTCGTAGGCGTCCTCGGCCTTGACCATGCTGGCGGTCTTGCCGATGACAAAGGCCATCTCGGCCTCGCCCTCGAAAATGGTGGCCGGAACGTCGGGCAGCGCCATCGTGTCGCCTTTGCCGATGACGGCGTTGCCGGACTTGTGGAAGGCGTTGATGGGGGCGGGTTCGGCCCGGGTGCCGTCCTCCATGTAGTTGACCGCCATTGCTACGATGTTGTTGGGCTTTGGCACCGGGGAGCGGAGCCTGAGCTGGTTGGCCGGTACATCGGGCTGCTCTGCGGCCACCGCCTCCAATGCGCCGCGGTGCTGGCCGAAGTTCTCGACCAGACGGTTGAGCAGGTCCTGGGGCGAGGTGTGGGGGATGTCTCCGATGGCGGAGCTAACGTCCACCACCGAGTCACCCTTGACCACGCCCAGCTTGAAATCATCAAAAAACACGAGCTTCACGACTACAACTCCTTATCATCTTCCCGATGGGTTCTACTGAATCCAACCCCGGAGTGGCTGCCAATGGCAGGCCGCTCGCTCCGCCGCAAGCCTAACGGTGGTGGAGGAACACCCCCACCACCGCAGAGTCAGCCACAGGCAACCGGCGCCGTTTCCAGCGCGGTTTTAGTTGGGGGTTATGGCCAGGGTGCGGACCTCGCCGAACTCCTTCTTGAGCTTGCTCCAGGACTCCCCGCCGTCCTCGCTGACGTAGACGTAGCCGTAGATGCTGGCGGCGGCGATGACGTTGGGCCGCTCGGGGTGGGTGCCGAACCAGTAGACCACCGAGTTGGGGTCAACCGGCAGCGGGGCCACGTCCCAGCTCCGGCCGCCGTCCTTGCTGCGGCGGATGGCTCCGGTCACGCCGGGGATGAAGTCGCCATTTCCGACGAACATCGTGTCCGGGTTGCCGGGCAGCAGAGCCACGCCGCGGCAGTAGGAGCGGGTGTCGTTTTCGTTGAACTTGGGGAACTCGTGATAGTCCCAGCTCTCGCCCTCGTCGGTGCTGGTGGCGATGCCGAAGGGACTGGTGACGTATACCGAGGTCTGGCGGCCGGGCTTGATGGCCATGCCGTGAACGTCGCCGTGGAAGGGGTCGGGGCCAAGGTCGGGCAGATGCACCCAGTTGTCGCCGCCGTCCAGGCTCTTGTACACGCCGTCAACCTCGATGCCGGCCCAGATGGTGCGGTGGTCGCGGGGGTCGACGATGACGTTGGTGGTGCGGGGGATTCCCACCGGGCAGGGGATGGTCACGCCCAGGTCCAGGTGTTCCCAGGAATTGCCGCCGTCCCGGGAGCGGTAGGCGTCGGGCCGCGCGCCGACAAAGATAGTGTCGCTGTCCTCCGGGTCCACGGCCACGGACCAAGTCTGAATGTTGTCGTCCAGGGGGGACTCGATGTGTTCCCAACTGCCGCCGTTGTCGTTGCTGCGGAAGATTCCCAGGTCTGAACCCGCGATGACCCGGTGGGGGTCGTTGGGATAGACGTGCAGAGCCCGGACGTTGCACTCCGAGGGCATCGGGTCCCGGACCCGGTTCCAGCTATCGCCGCCGTCGGGGCTGTAAGACAGTCCGCCGCCGACGCTGCCTACGAAAATCGTATAATCCTTGGACATTGGTACATCCTCCTTTCGGTGCAAAACCGTTGGGTGTTCCGTTTGATCCTCCAAAGTATAGCCGTATGATAGCGGCAACCGTGCCCGTATTCAACTTGGGGCTGCCGGGGTTGGACTAGCCCGAAACCAGCGGCAGCCCCTCTTCTTCCCGCACGTCGTTGATTATCTCCAGCACCCTTTGACGGAAGGGGGCGTACTGAATCTCGAACTCGTCCAGCAGGCGGCTGTTGTCCACCAGGTAGTTGCCCGACTGCTCCCGCCCGCCCTCGTGGTCGAAGCTAATCTGCGCTTCGGGCAGGAACTCCTGCACCATCCCGGCCAGGTCGCCCAAGCTGATGGCGTGGCCGCCGGAGTTGTAGACGGGGTAGTGGCTGGAGTCCACCAGCAGCACCCGGGCGAACACCTCCGCGATGTCCTCGACATGGATGGGCAGCCGCATCATCTCCTTGTAGGGGAAGCTGACCGGCTCGCCCCGGGCGGGCAGGGTGATGCACTGAACGTGGTCGGTGGAGCCGCGCACCTTGTCTGGGCCGGTGACGTTGGCGGGGCGGATTCCGGTGATGGACAACCCGTAGTTCTGAATGTACATCTTGGCCTGGAACTCGTTGAAAATCTTGTGGGTGGCGTACTGGCTGGCGCCTAACACGGCGTCGTCCTCGTTGACCAAACGGTCGCCAAAGTTGCCCTGCTGGCCGCTGACCGCGATGGAACTGGCGTACACCACCCGGTTGACCCCCAGCAAGCGGGCGGCCTCAAAGCAGTTGTCCATTCCCAGGATGTTGAGGCGCATATTCAGGTGAGGGTTGATTTCCCCGCCGCCCAGAAGGTAGGCCAGATTGATTATCCGGTCGGGTTGGGCGACGGTGACGGCGTGGACGACATCCTCGAACTGGGTAACGTCGCCGCGAATAACCCGCACCCTATCCTCCATGCCTGGGAAAGAAGCGGCGCCGGGGTTGATGTCCATACAGACCACGTCGTTGCCCCGCGCCACCAGCTTGCGGATGAGCCGGGGGCCGATGAAGCCCGTCCCGCCCAATACCAGAATGGCCATAGTTTCCTCCCGTCCTTGAAGGCTGTTTTGCGGCTCCCGATTGTATGGAACGTGGGCCGAGTATAGGCGGCGCCTTTTGGGCCGTCAACGGCTTGCTGTCACCCCCGGCCCCTCTCCCTGGGGGAGAATAGAAAGGGCCTGGGGACGCGGGGACGCCGGTATCAATATGCCCGAATCCATATTAGAATACCGTACCGGAATACCGGGGCGGCAGTCCGCAGCGAAACGCCTTTGCCCTCGGTCTCTGGGACTGGCGGATATGGCTCCGGCATCTGTCGCTCCGGGACAACCAGCGCATACCGCATACCCGCATAACAAGGAGGATGAACCATGTCAACCCTGGGGTTTAAGGTACAGACGGTCACCGGGCCGGTGGACACCGCCGACTTCGGGTTCACCCTGAGCCACGAGCACGTCGGCACCAACGCCGCCGGCCTGCGCCACACCTACCCCCAGTTTATCGACCGCGAGGGCATCAAGGAACAGTCCGTAGCGGCGATGAAGGCGGTCTACGAGGACGGCGTCCGCACGATTATTGACGTCAGCACCTTCGACTTGGGGCGGGACGTTAATCTGATTCGCGAGGTGGCCGAGGCCAGCGGAATGCAGGTGGTGGTCGCCACCGGCAACCACCTGGCCGTGCCGCGCCCCTTCGGAGACGTTTCCCCGGATGCCATCGCCCTCCTGTACATCCAGGAAATCGAAGAAGGCATCGAAGGCACTGGAATCAGGGCCGGCATCATCAAGGTGGCCAGTGACCGGGGCGGCATCACACCCCCGCAGGAAGTGGTGCTGCGAGCGGCGGCCCGGACCCAGAAAGCCACCGGCGTCCCCATCTCGACCCACACCTGGTCGCCGGACCGGGTGGGCGAGGCCCAGGTCCGCATCCTGGAGGACGAGGGCGTTGACCTTAACCGGGTCTACATCGGCCACAGCAACGACGACACCGACCTGGACTACCTGCTGGGCCTGCTGAACAAGGGTGTTTGGCTGGGGCTGGACCGCTACCCCGGCGGCCTGACACCCGGCACCCCTGGCTGGGAGCAGCGCACCGATGTGGCCAAGCAGTTGATGGACGCCGGCTTTACCCACCGGATTATGCTTTCTCACGACTACTCGGTGCCGAAGGCCCGGCACGGCGCCGGCGTGCAGGAAGCCCGGCGGCGGGCCAACCCGGACGGCTACACCTTCATTCCCCGGTACGTCCTGCCCCGGCTGAAGGAGCTGGGCGCGTCGGACGCCGACATTCAACAGATAACGGTGGAGAACCCCCGCCGGTTCTTCGAGGGCGAATGACCCAACCCCGGATAATGCGGTCCGGCGGGGCCGACGGTTCCTGTTATCCTGGCAATTCAACCAATTATTCCCGCCGTGGGCTGGCGGGCGCCCGGTATCTGAATTGCCATTGCAGTGAGGGACCGGGTTGATTGCCCAGACGGTTGTTAGATGGCGGCGCAGCCCCCGTTACAAATGGTACGCCTTCGCCGCCATGGCGGTGGGAACCTTCGCGTCGGTGGTGGACCACGGCAGCGTGAGCGTTGCGCTGCCGTCCATCGCCAGTCACTTCCAGACCGACATCCCCACGGTGCAATGGCTGATTATCGGGTTCGCCATGACCATCATTGCCCTGCTGCTGCCCATGGGACGGCTGGCGGACCTGGTTGGCCTCAAGAAGGTGTACGTCATCGGGTCGCTGGTGTACATCGCCGGCTCGGTGGCGGCGGGCACATCCACCGATCTGATGGTCCTGATTCTCTCCCGCATTATTCAGGGTGCGGGGGCGGCCATGACCCAGGGCACCGGCATGGCCATCGTAATCGGCGGGTTCCCGCCCAACGAGCGGGGCAAGGCCATCGGACTGATTATGACCATGGTCGGCACGGGCGCCATCGCCGGCCCGGCCGCCGGCGGGTTCCTGGTGGACGCCCTGGGCTGGCGGGCCGTGTTCTTCGGCGCCATCCCCCTGGTGCTGCTCAGTGTGGCGATGAGCCTGGCGGTGCTGACCGATGAGACCTCCGGAACCGGCGCCCGCAAGGCTGTTCCTTCAATCCGGCGGCAGCCCGGTTTCGACTGGCTGGGGGCGGCGCTGTCGTCCGGGGCGCTGCTCTCCCTGCTGCTCGGCATCAGCAACGCCCACCGGCTGGGCTGGACTTCGCCGCCGATTTTGGGAGCGGCGGCGGCCTTCGCCGTCATGCTGACCGCGTTTGTGTGGTGGGAGCTAAGATACCCCTACCCCATGCTCCAACTGAGACTGTTCCGCAGCCGGAATTTTTCCCAGGGAGTGTCGGCGGCGTTTCTCATGTTCCTGGGCAGTTCCGCCGTCATGTTTATGATGCCCTTCTACCTGCAAAACGTGCTGGGATACCGCCCGTCGGTGGCCGGACTGGTGGTGGTCCCCGGCGCCTGCTGCATGGCGTTTCTGGGGCCGTTGAGCGGACACCTGTCGGACCGGTTCGGGTGGAGGACGTTCACGGTGGGCGGGCTGGCGCTTTCCACCACCGGAATAGCCATTCTGTCCCGCCTTTCCGAAGACTCCAGCCTGTTCCTGGTGGTGCCCGCCCTGATGCTCCAGAGCTGCGGCATGGGGATTTTCTACTCCCCCAACACCAGCTCGATACTCAGCGCGGTGGGCCGGGAACACCACGGGGTCGTCTCGGGGTTCCTGAACCTGGTCCGCAACGCGGGCAACGTGGTCAGCGTGGGCGTGGCCACCGCCATCGTCGCCTCGACAATGGGATCGCTGGGCTACGAGCCGAGCCTGGACGCCATTCGCACCGAGGCCGGGACCGGGGTGGAGCAGGCGTTCACCACCGGCCTCAAGTACGCCTACCTGACCATGGTCAGCGTCCTGCTGGCGGCCATGTTCGTCTCCGCCCTGCGGCTGCGGCGGGCCGCCGAACCGGAGCCGGCAACGGCGGCTTGACCCTTCCTGGACCCGGTTCCAACGCCCTCACCCTAACCCTCTCCCTCTGGGAGCTGACAGGGGTATGTATACTGAAATTGGTCTGAGAGCTTGGAAAGCGCACAGGAATCCGTCATCTTGGTTGTAATGACTAAACCGGATGCCGGAGGTATCCCATGCGCCTTCCAAGGGAATGCTGCCAGATGAAGCAGGTCATTGAAACGCATTTACCGCACCTCACTCAGCCACAGTTGACCGGCCTGGCCTGGTGGGTGTGCGGGACCATTCTGGCTGGGAGCGCCTGCCAGAATACCGTCGCGTCCGCCCTCTCCACCCGGGGCAACTGGAACAACCTGCGGCAGTATCTCAGAGAGTGGTTGTACGACGGCGGCGACCGGGCCCGTCCCTGCAAGACCGAACTGGACGTAAGTCTCTGCTTCGCGCCGCTGCTCCGGTGGGTCCTGGCGTGGTGGCGTTCCGATAGGCTGGCGCTGGCGGTTGACCCCACGTTGAAAGGGGACGACACCACCGCCATCGTCATCAGCGTGGTCTACCGGGGTTGCGCGATTCCCGTGGCCTGGCGAATCCTGCGGGCCAACCAGCGCGGGGCCTGGATGGACCCAATAGTGGAACTGCTGCAGGCCCTGGCCCCGGCGGTCCCCAGGGAAATGACCGTGATTGTGATGTGCGACCGGGGCCTGGCCAGTCCGAAATTGTGGAAACAGATACTCGCTCAGGGCTGGCATCCCTACATGAGGTATCCGAGAAACGTCACTTTCTGCGCCGATGGCGGACGGCGGCTGCCCGCGCGCGCCTTCGTTTCCAGTCCGGATACCGCCTGGACCGGCAGCGGGACCGCCTTCGGCGGAGCCGCCGCAAAACGCCGTTGCACCCTGCTGGCGGTCTGGTACGTTGAACAGGAGGAGCCGTGGATCATCCTGACCGACCTTCCGCCGGACCAAGTTGGGGTGAGTTGGTACGCCCTCCGCTTCTGGATCGAGTTGGGGTTCAAGGCGGTCAAGAGCCTGGGTTGGCAATGGCACAAGACCCGCAGGACTGACCCGGCGCGGATTTCGCGCCATTGGTTCGTGTTGCCGGTGGCGACGCTCCTGACCCTGGCCTATGGGACCAGGGTGGAAGACGCCTATGACCGGAAGATGCCCCCCGGCAGCTTGCGAGCGCCGCCCCGGGCGCTGGCGCCCACGCACCGCAGCGGCAGGGAGAAGCCGGGACGGACCGTCAGCGTAATCCGGCACGGCATCGACTGGCTGAGACGCTTGCTGCACCGGGGCCGGTTATGGCGCCGGGTATGGCTGCTGCCCGAACCCTGGCCGGAACCCAAGCCCAACCTGGAGGTCACCCGCCATGCCCCTACATGAAACCCTATACATACCCCTGTCAGCCCTCTGGGAGAGGGTTTCTTTCGGGAATCGAAAGACCCTGCAGTGAACCTCAGGGTCTTTTAATTGTCCAAGAAAACCGTTGGGTAAACGGGACACGTTGGGGGATGAATCCCCCAACCCCCCTGAGTTCAGGGGTTTGTTATGCTTGGCAGACATATGGGATTATCCACCGTGAACGGATTATCCAGGGGCTACCGAGAATTAAAAGACCCTGCAGTGAACCTGCCCCCATTGGACAACCGCTCCGGTTCGTGCCAACATTAGGGCAGACCACGCCAAGCCTGTTCCAAACCTCTAACCGAACCTCTAACATGGAGGCGATTATGCCGGTAGTTTCGCTGGACATTACCAACCAACAGCCTCTGGCCGGCGGCCACACCTTTGACGGCGTTGGCCGGTACGTTCAAATCGACGGCACGGCCCACTTCTCGGTGGACCCGCTGCACCCCGCCAACGACCTGATAACGGACTTGAAGCTGGCGCCAAGGGACGACGCGGGCCGGGTGCGCTTCTCCGCCGATTTCCGAATCCTGAGGCCGGAGAACCCGCAGCAGGGCAACCACCGCATCTTCTTCGACATCCTCAACCGGGGCCGGGGCACCGCCCTGCGCAACTTTAACAACGCCCCCGACATTCCGGCCGACCAGCCCCTCGATACCGGCAACGGCTTCCTGATGCGCCAGGGCTACACCGTGGTCTGGTGCGGCTGGCAGCACGACGCGCCGGATGCGCCGGGCATCATGCGGCTCAATGCCCCCGGCGCGCTGGACGCGGACGGCAACCCGATTTCGGGAAGGTTGGTGGTCACCTTCCAGCCCAACGCGCCCATCACGGAGCAGTTTCTGTCCGACCGGAACCACCGCCCCTACCCCGCCGCCGACGTCAATGACCCGGAGGCGATTCTCACCGTCCAGGAACACGAGGACGCCCCGGAAACCGTCATCCCCCGGCAGCAATGGTCCTTCGCCCGCATGGTGGGGGGGCAGGCAACCCACGACTCGTCGTACATCTATATGGCGGACGGGTTCGAGCCCGGCAAGGTCTACCAGGTGATTTACCGCACCACCGGCGCGCCGATTGTCGGCCTTGGGTTGGCCGCCACCCGCGACCTGGCGTCCTTCCTGCGGTACGGGGACAGCGCCGACGGGAATCCCTGCGCCGGAGACATTGAACGAGTGTACACCTTCGGCTCGTCCCAGAGCGGGCGGTTTCTGCGGGACCTGCTGCACCTGAGCATGAACTCCGGCGAGGACGGGCGCGTGGTCTTCGACGGCCTGATTCCCCACGTCGCGGGGGCCAAGCACGGCGAGTTCAACCAGCGGTTCGCCCAGCCTTCCAGCCAGGCCAGCCGCAGCCCGAACAACCTGTTCCCCTTCAGCGACATTGCCCAGACCGACCCGGAGACGGGCGTCACCGACGGGGTGCTGGCACGGCTTCTGGAAACCGGCCAGGTGCCCAAGGTCATGTACACCTACACTTCCTCGGAGTATTGGGGCGGCGGCGGTTCGATGGTCCACGTCTCCCTCGACGGCGCTTCCGACTTGGAGATACCGGAGCAGGTGCGGGTCTACGTCTTCGGCAGTTCGCAGCACCCGCTGGGGACGCCGAACCTGCGGGACTACGACCCGGCCAACGGCAACTGGGGCCAGCAGCCCTTCAACTGCACGGACTACCGGCCGCTGCTCCGGGCCGCCCTGGTAAACCTGGACCGCTGGGTAACTAACGGGGATGCGCCGCCGCCCAGCAGCTGCCCACGCATCGCCGCCGGGACGGCGGTTGCGCCGGGCGAAATTGCATCCACCTTTGCCGCCATTCCGGGGGTCAACTTTCCCAACCCGCTGCGCCGGTTCCGGCGGCTGGACTTCGGGTTCACTGATGGGCTGCAAAGGGGCGCGGCCGCTAAAGTCCCGGCGGTATTCGGCGCACTTTTTCCCAACTTGGTCAGTGCAGTGGACCAGGACGGCAACGAAGTCACCGGCATTCGTATGCCCCTGATTCAGGCGCCGCTGGCCACCCATACCGGCTGGAACCTGCGCCACGCCGGCATCGGCGGCGAAGGGCAGATTCTTTCCTCGGGGGGCGCCACCGGCGGCACCCTGTCCGGTTCGTCCATACCCTTCCCCCCCACCCGCGCCGAGCGGGAAGCATCGGGAGACCCGCGCCGGTCCATTGAAGAAAGGTACGCATCCCGTGACGATTACCTGTCCCGCATCAACACGATTGCTCAGGGAATGGTCAACCAGGGATACATCCTGCCCGAGGACCTGGAACTCATATCCGAACAGGCATCGGAGCATTACGACGAGCTGACGGCCCGGGTCAAGCAACCCCAGGCCGCCGACAATTAAGGGTCTTTTAATTCTCCCCTCTGCCCCGCGGGAGAGGGCCTGCCCCTGCGAAGGCAGGGGGCGTGCTGCATCACAGACAGTCACTAAAGGGGGGGAGCATGGCTGCCACGAACCAAGATGGCGGAGAGGCCATTCTGGAAGCATTTCGCAACCTGGGCGTGGACTACATTATCTCTTCACCCGGCTCGGAGTGGGCGCCGGTGTGGGAAGCCCTGGCCCGCCAGCAGGTCAACGAGACGCCCGGCCCGCGCTACATCAACTGCTGGCACGAGACCCTGGCCGTGGACATGGCCATCGGCTACACCCGCGTCACCGGCAAGCTGCAAGCCGTCCTGCTCCACGCCGGGGTGGGGCTGCTGCAGGGCAGCATGGGCATCCACGGGGCCGGCCTAGGCGAGGTGCCGGTGATTGTCTGCTCCGGCGAGGCCAACAGCTACGGCGAGAACCCGGAGCTGGACCCCCAGGGGCAGTGGTACCGCAACCTGAGTGTGGTGGGCGGCCCCAACCGCTTCGCCGATGAATTCGCCAAGTGGAGCGGCCAGGCCACCAGCCCGTACACCCTTTACGAGCAGTTGGTGCGGGCCGGGGAACTGGCCCAGCGGGTCCCGATGGGGCCGGCCTTCCTGGACATTCCCATCGAGACGATGATTCACCCCTGGGCGCCGCCGGAAAAGCTGCGGCAGGTGGCGCCCGCTCCCCGGACCCGGCCCACCGCCGGCGACGTGGAGGAGTTGGCCGGGTTAATCGAGGGCAGCAAGTTCCCGCTGATTATCACCGACTGCGCCGGGCGGGAAGTCCAGGGCTTCCACAACCTGGTCGAACTGGCCGAGTTGTTCTCGATTCCGGTCGTCGAAAGCGCGGCCACGTATGCCAACTTCCCCAAGAGCCACCCGCTGCACCTGGGATTCGAGCCGGGCCCATTCCTGGAGCGGACCGACCTGGTGCTGCTGGCCGGCAGCCGGTCGCCGTGGTACCCGCCCAACGCCGGGCCTTCCCATTACAACAACCCGGCCACCGTGGTCGCAATGGGGGAGAGTCCCATCAAGGGTCAGATGGCCTACCAGAACCTGCTGGCCGACCGCTACGTCGAAGGCGACCTGACCCTGACCCTGGCCCTGCTGACCGACGCGCTCCGCCCCGCCGCCCAACGGAAAGCCGACGACATACAGGCCCGGCTCGCCGACTGCGGGGCCGAGCATGACCGGATAGCCGAACGGAACCGGGCCGCGCGGGACGCAGCCCGGCCGCAGCAACCGATAGACCCCATCGAGCTATGCGCCGCCATCAGCGACGTTATGCCGGAAAATGCGGTTTATGTGTAAGAGGTCACGTCCCACCGGGGCGCAATTTCCAACCACGTCCGGTGGGAAACCCCCCACAGGTATTTCCACCCCAACGGCGGCCTGGGCCAGGGTTTGGGGCTGGCGCTGGGCGTCAAGCTGGCCAAACCCGATCAGCCGGTGGTGGCCCTGATGGGAGACGGCGGGTTCCTCTACAACCCGGTCACCCAGAGCTTCGGCGTGGCCCGCGAGGCCAACCTGCCCTTCCTGACGATCATCTTCAACAACGGCAACTACGAAGCCATGCGGCGGAACCACCTGCATTACTACCCGGACGGGGACGCCGCCAAGTCGGGAATCTACCACGGCGTGTTCATCCCCGGCCCCAACTACGCCCAGTTGGTCGAACCCTTCGGCGGCTATGGCAAGCGCGTGGAAGACCCGGCAGACCTGAGACCGGCGCTCCGCAACGGCCTCAACGCAGTGGAGGAAGGCAGAATGGCCCTGATTGACGTGGTTCTGAGCCGGTAGGCCGCCCTGACAACTCAAGGGGGTTGGGGGATGAATCCCCCAACGTAACCCGGTCCAACCCCGTTCGCCCCGAGGCTCTCGAAGGACCGCCCCGAACTTGTCGGGTTAGATTGGGACAGGTTCTTTAAGACGCCGCGGGCACGTCCGGCGGCAGTTGCGACGCAACCTCTTCGGAGATTCCAAACTCTTCAACCAACGCTTGGACCGCCTCCGGGTGGGATACCGGGCTGCGGTCAACCTGACCGTCTGGCGCGGTATTCATTCGTTCGCCAAAGGCGAGGGTCGCCACGCCGCCGGGCCGGTTTTGCCGGATGTAAAGCGCGTTATTGAATCCGCTGTGGGTACGGGTGCGCTCGTGGTACTCGTTGAACTGCGCCAGCGGGACGCCAATGGCCTCAAACCGGCACCACATCCCTTCCGGACGGTGGGCCGGGTGCCAAAGGACGTGCCAGAGACCGTCCTTCATTTCGACGTGGACCCGCTCCGCCGGATGTTCCGGCGACGGCAGGGTCCCATCATCCTCCACCGGCACCGGACGGCGGGTCAGCATAGAGCCGTCCACCAGGTATTTTTGGCCTTCAACCGCCGCCACCACCGAGCCGTGGGTTGGGCCTTCCACGTCCGGGGACGACAGCATGGTCCCGGCGGCCCGCTCCACCGCAAACCCCAGAGCTTCCAGCAAGTCGTGTATGGCATGGCTGTTGGACCAGCAGGTGCCTCCGGTCCCGTGGGCCAGCCACTGCTCAAAGAAGTGGTCCGAGTTGTGCCCCGGCACCGGGCCAACGGCAGCCCCTGAGTAGAACAGCCGCTTTTGGATGTTGTCAAAGGGAACAACCCGCGACCACCGCCCGTACACTTCGGACAACCCCGCCAGGTCCGGGGCAGGACGGGACCGCAACCCCAGCTTCTCCAGAATCGGCTCCACCAAATCAGGGTTCAGCATCCCTTATCCCCTTACCAATCCGCTCATCCTGGCACCCTCGAAAGACCCCCCCAACGCAACCCCATCCTTCGCAACCGCTAGGGTGCCCCCGGCAATGACTCGCAGGGGATGCCGTCGCCGCCCCGGTCCAGACCGTGGGGGTCCACGTCCGGCCCTCCGGCATCGGCAAAGAACGCTTGGGCTTCATCCCAGGTCTCGAAGTCGCCGCAGTCCCGGTCGGGACCCTCCGGGTCATGCTCCGGGGCTGCCGGGGTCAACGCCGGCGTGGTTTCCCCGGGGCTTACGGAAAGGCCGCCGGGGTTGGTGACAGAGCTGGTCACCGGGTTGGATGATACGGTGCCGTCTACGTTGATCCCCACCGGCTCGGCGCAGGTATCCAGCATTTCACGCAGGGCTGCCAACTCGGCGGCGGTGACCGAAAGACCCCAGCGGCTCTTGATGGATGCCCAGTCCGTGGCGTAAACGCACCAGTAGCTTGCGTCCGGGGGGCGCCAGTCTTCCGGGCCGTCGCTGCCCTTGGACCGGTTGGCCGCGGCGGTCGTGGCGACCAGGTGCCCGGCATAGTCGAGAGCGTTGGCATAGGCCCGCTTACGCGGCCGGTCCCACCGCCAGCCGCCGGAGCGGTGGGCATTGGCCAGCGGCACCATGTGGTCTACGTCCAGGGCGGCGGGGCCGGTGACGACCGTTCCGGTGTAGGGACCGGTCCACCTGCCAGATTCAACCCGGCAGCGCTCCGGTGTCTCAAACGCCACCGGCTCCGTGGATTCGGCCACCAGCGCCTCCTGCCGCGCGTCCTGGCAGTCGCCATCGTCGTCCACCCAGTGGGGCCAGTCACCACGGTCGTACCTGGGCGCCCCGGGCTGGGGTTCGGCCACGATTAACGAAAACACTGACGAAAGCGCCGGGGCCGGAACCGGCGCTGTCACTATCATCGCGGGAATTGCAGTGGCCGCCGGCCCGGCGGACGGGAGACCCCCACCGATTGATGGAAGGGCCGGCGGCGCCCGGCCGGGGATGTTGACGGGGGGCAGGACATCCGGCTTTTCCAGCTCCACCGCGCAAGCCAGCGCCATCAACAGCAACGCTCCAGCAACAGCGACAAGCCTGATCATCTCCGTCTCCCCATCCCCAACTGCCCGTCCCTGCGGATCACCGGTTCAGCCGCTGATGCCACCGGCCGGCGCAGCCTGGGAGCGGCCCTCACCCCCGGCCCCTCTCCCGGGGGTGAGGGGAGTGAGATCGGCGGGGACTGCCGCTATTTGGAAACGGCAGTGAATCGGCCAATAAATTCGTTAGGAACCGGTTCCCGGGGCACGCGGGCGAATGCCAGCGACTCCGGCAGCACGATGCCGCCGGAAAACACCATCTTCATCGCGTCCTCAACGGACATGTCGGTTTCTAGTACGTCATCCTCCATAACGAAGGCCATGTTGCCCGAGGTGGGGTTGGGCACCGTGGGAATGTAAACGACGACTAAAGTTTCGCCGGTGATGGCGGACAGGGCCCGCCCGGTTAAGAACCCCAGGGCGATCATTCCCTCCCGCGGCCACTCCAGGAAGACCACCCGGCTGTAATTGTACTGGGAGCCCATGGCAGAAGTCGCCTGCTGGGTCACACCATAGATTGTGCCGACCACGGGAATACCGTTCAGCACGGTGCTCTTGAAGTCCATGGCCACACGTCCGAAGCGTGTGTTAATCACCAGTCCAACGGCGTAGAAGATGACAATCAACGAAATGAGGCCGATCCCCGTAAAGTCCCAGGGCTGCCCTTTAACGAAGTTCAACGGGCGCACGAAGCTGTCGGCCTTGGTGATGAGGAACGCCAGGATCAGAACGGTCACCAGCAGCGGCACCAGCTCCATCAACCCGCCGATCGTCATGCCCTGAACATGCCGCTCGATGCGGCGAAAGAACCCTATCCTCGACTCCTCTTGGGGCCGTTGTTCTTGACCCGATTCCTTCGCAGCGTCTGCCATTGTTCACCTCGCGCCACAATCATATCCCTCACCCCCGGCCCTCCTGCCTTCGCAGGGGCAGGCTCTCTCCCGGGGGGAGAGGGAGAAGCCCTCACAATCATATAACAGGGACGGTTAAACCGACAGCGAATCAGGTACACCGGGGCAATTTCCGGCCACTCCCGCCCGGCGGCTGCAACAACTCTTCGTTCAGCGTGACGCCAAAACCCCCGCCCCCTTCCTGCCCGGCCCGCGCCGGAGGCTCGGACCCCGGTTGGCTGACAACATCGAACCGATAACCCCGAACCGGGAACCCCGCAGGGCGTCCTTAATTGACCGCTCCACCCAGGGGCGGGCGCGGCGGACCGCTTTCCAGGAACCGGCCGTAGCCCGGCTTCTGCGCCAGCGCGCCCTGATTCAGCAGCACGCTGCCCCGCAGCATGGTCATCCACGGGCGCCCGTTGACCTGCCAGCCCTCGAAAAGGGTGTAACCAGCGTTGCTGTGGTGGTCCCGAGAAGTGATTACCCGGTCTCCGTTGGGGTCGAGAATCAGGAAATCGGCGTCCGAACCCACCTGAATGATTCCCTTGCGGGGGAACAGTCCGAAGATGCGGGCCGGGTTCTCGGACATGACCCGCGCCAGCCACCAGATGGGCAGGCCCCGCTTGACCACGCCCTCGCTGTACATCAACGGCACGATTGTCTCAACCCCCGGCGAACCGAAGGGCACCGAGGCCCCGTTGGAGTCCACAAAAATGTTGTCCCACCCCACTTGCTTGAGTTCCTGCGGGTAGGGAGCGTGGTCGCTGGCCACAATGGATATTGAACCCTGCCGCAGCCCGCTCCAGAGCGAGTCCCGGTCCGGCCCGTCCTGCGGGCGCAACGGCGGGCCAATCTTGGCCAGCGGGCCGTACTCGGCCATCTGCGCGTCGGACAGGAGCAGGTATTGGGGGCAGGTTTCCGTCCAAATGGCCTGCCCCAGACTCTGGGCCTGTTGGATGCGCTGCAAACCCAGTTGAGTGCTCAGGTGGACGACGTAGGCGGGGCAGCGGGTGGCGGCGCTCGTCTTCACCGCCCGGTTGATGGCCTCTTCCTCGGCCCAGTCCGGGCAGGCCGACGGGAAGTCCGTGGGATGGGTGTGGCCGTCAGCGATGAGCTTGTTTTCCAGGTACTCGATGATGTTGCCGCTTTCACAATGCAGTTGCAGCACCCCACCGCCGCGGGAAACCAGATCCATAGCCTGGCAGATGTAATCGTCGTCGCACATCCGGTAGGGGCGCTTCTTGTAGGTCATAAACATCTTGTAGGACTTGACGCCCAAGCCGATGGCATCCGGCAGGCCCGCCAGAATGGAAGGCCGGTTCTGCAGGATGAAGTGGAACCCGAAGTCGGTCAGCGCGTTCTGTTCAACCTGCTCGCGGGTGCGGTGTACCGCCTGCGGGAGTGTTTCATCGCCTTCCAGGTTGTAGGTGCCGAAGGGAACCAGGGTGGTCAGGCCGGCGTGGGCAGCCGCCAGGGAACCCAGGGCGTAGTTGTCGTGCCCGTCCAGGTGGACGTGGCTGTCGATCAGGCCGGGCAGGACGAACTTGCCGGAGGCGTCGATGTAGTTGTCGGCGGGCGGCAGCAGAGACTCCGGCCCGATGGCCGCAATCTTCTCTCCCGCGATGGCAATCGACCCCTCGTAAACCTGGGACGACGTGACGATTTGCCCGCCAACGATAACCGTATCTACCCGGGATTCAGGCATAACCGCTCCTTGCCGCCTTGCCGGGCATGGGCGTGGGATTTGGGGAATGATACCCTCCGGTTGATTGCGTGACAAGGCTGGGGCCCGCCCTTTCATCTTATGGTCTTCGCGAAGGACTTTCCGGACCTCTCTACTGATTCTGCCACAAACGCGCTTGCCCTGCTGACGCGCCGGCCGGCCCCATCCTAAAATAATGAAAAGCCCCTGGCCAATGACATTTGTGCGTTGACATATAAGAATGTATGTAAGGTAATCATGTTTGTCCCTTGTCAAACAGATTGCCCCACGTCCAGGACATCCAGCCCGTAAGTCCCGGAGCCGCGGCCCATACCCTCTATGCGCTGCCGCGTCTCGTCCATGCCCGACTGATTGGCCGGCAGGTCCGAGACGGCCACATCGGCCCCGGCCTCGGCCAGCCCGATTGCCAGCGCCGCGCCGATGCCCCGCGCCGACCCGGTGACCAGCGCGACCTTGCCTTCCAAGCTCAACCCAGGGTACGCCATCGTCAACACCCCCGCTCATATGCGTTCGTCCCCGGCTGCCACGGAGCCCGGTTCCGGGCTAATCGCAGGACTTCCCTACTCTCCCGGCTCCAACCGCTGAGCGGTCGCACACCCGGCGGCAATCCGTTCCCAATCGTAGAGCATCGGCACCATTTGCACCTGCCGCCAGACCTCGCTCTGGTCGGCGTAGTGCGGGCTGCCCGGGTGGCCCGAACTGCCCAGGGGAACCGCCCAGAGGCAGTTGTTCCAGTCGGCCAGGTCGTAGGAGTAGCGGGCCACCGAGAGACTGGCGACGGTGGCGAACTGGGCGGGGGCGTAGGAGCCGGCCAGCGGCGTGTCTCCGTCCCCGGACATGGGGATTGGCGGCGGGTCCAGCAGATAAGCCAACTCCGGGAAGGCCGGGGACAGCTTGTGCGCCGGACGGGCTTGATGCACTTTGCCCCACTCCCACCCGCTTGTGTCTTCGCCGAACCGCTCCCGCAGCATGGCCAGCCCCTGGGCCAGCGACTGCGCGGCCAGCTCCGGCCAGCCGGCGCCGGGGGGAAGGAGGCCCGGCGATTGAAGTCCGGGGCGGCTTTCCACCGAGGTGGCCGCCAGGTTCTTGAAGCGGGTCAGGAACACCCCGGCGCCCCGTCCTGCCGGGTCCAGCGCCTGCGCCGCCAGGTCGTCCCCCAGGTTGTGCCGCAGCAGACGTTCCAGCAGGGCGTCCCGCATGGCGTTGAAGACCGTGGGCGCGACCAGGGCCGCGTCCATTTCTCCCGCCCAGTCCAGCAGCAAGTCCTTGGCCCACGCCGATGGCTCATCCAGAGGCTCCACGTCCCGCAGCAGCTTGAGGAACACTTGGGCCGGGATTGACCTCCGTTGGGCGTGGATTTTCGCCATGTCCGCGGCGGTGGGGCGGTCGAGATCGCGCAGGGCCCGGGACACCGACTCCACCCGGTAGCCGGGGGAGAAGTCCACGCCGATGCGGTACGGGTAGCTGTCGTCCACCGGCCGGTTGTTGGCGGTGGCGAAGTACCCGGCTGCGGGGTTGACCGACCGGGGCATTTCATCGAAGGAGATGCGGCCCGTCCATTCGTGCTCGCCAGTCCAGCCGGGCACGGGCAGCCAGGAGTTGGCCCCGGCGCGCAGGGGAATCTCGCCCCGGCAGAGGTAGCCGATGCTGCCCTCGACGTCGGCGAACAGGAAGTTGTTGCAGGGGTCAACCCATTCCCGCATCGACTCGATCAACTCGCCGCTGTCTTGGGCGGTCAGCATTGGGCGGAGGGTGTCCGGCCATGCGGATGGGCCATCCGTGGCGGTGTAGCGGAGAGCCAGCCCCACCCCGGCCTCCGGTTCTCCGGCGATGATGGGGCCGTGATGGGTTTGCCACACCGTTACCGGCACGTCCTCGCCGCCCCGTACCTTGATGGTCTGCTGATGGACTTCGGCCCGGCGCCACTGGCCTTTCCACAAGTAGTAATCGGGGTTGTCCGGCTGAAACCGCTCGATGTACAGGTCCTGGCAGTCGGCCCAGGTGTGGGTGACGCACCAGGCCACCCGGGGGTTGTGGCCGAAGTGGGGAAAGCCGGGCACTCCGGGGAAGGACAGCCCCACGACGTCGAACTCCGGGCAGGCCAGGTGGTTCTGGTAGTAGACGTTGGGCGTGTCCAACGCCCGGTGGGAGTCACCGGCCAGGATGGGCCGGCCCGACGCGGTGCGGCTGCCGGACAGGACCCAACTGTTGCTGCCCAGGCCGGTCTCGTTCAGCCAGTTCAGCGCCGCCGCGCCCCGGGAGAGTTCCTCCAGGCCGGTTTCCAACGCGCCCCGGCAGCGCTCTCCCGGCGGCAGGATGAGCAACTGTCCCGGCTCGAATCCGGGAAAGACCTCGGCGGTCTTTTCAGCTCCCAATGCCTGAACCAACTGGGCCCGCAGCGCCTTGGCCTCAAAGGCCCCCATGAACAGGTGCCGCACCTTGTAGACCACCAACCCGTCCCAGGGCTGCCAGGGTTCGGGGGTGATTCCGGCAATCCCGAACTCCACCGGCAGGCGCTCTGCCGTGGAAATGAAGGCGTTGACGCCGGCGGCGTAGGCGTCCAGCATCGTCCGGGTCTCGGCGCCGGCGGCTTCGTAGTCGGCCCGCGCGCTGCGTTCCAGCAGGCAGCGGCGCATCAGCCGGTCCTGCTCCACCCCGGACGGCCCGGCGGCCTCGGCCCACCGCCCCAACCCGCGCCGCCGGTCGTACTCCATCTGCCACAACCGGTCCTGGGCCGTCACAAAGCCCTGGGCGTAGAAAGCGTCGGATTCGCCGGACGCTTTAACGTGGGGGATGCCGTACTCGTCCCGGTAAACGTCCACCGGGGCGTTCAGACCGGGCAGCCGTACCGTGCCGGCAAGGTCGGGGCAGGCCCGCCGCAAGTCCTCGGCCGTTAGCTTGAGAGTGTTGGTCAATGCTGCACCTCGGAAACCCGTCCCGCAGATGAGACAGGCTAGAAATTGCCCCGGGGTTCCAGTCCCAGCAAGCCCTGTCCGGCCGTCTCATAGTGGGCAAAGCTGGCCTGGGTGTGCTGGGTTATGACGTGCATATCCTGGAACCGCCGCTGGATGGGGTTGGCGTCGAAAATAGCGCCGGACCCGCACAGGTTGTAGCTGGTGTCCACCACCTGGGCGGCCATGCGCAGGGCGTGGGTGGCGGCGACCCGGAGCTGCAGCCGGTCCTCGATGCTCAACACTCCCCCTGATTGAAAACTCTTGCAGGCCGACTCCCAGACGGCGGCCACGCTGTCCCGCAGGAAGCACTGGGCCGAGCGGTGGACGGCGTGGGCTTCGCCGATGAGCCGGTGGGTGGTCTGGTGGTCCCGCAGCAGAGTCCGGGAGCGTCCCGGCGCCCGGCTGGAGGCGGTCTCGATGGCGATTTCCAGGCTCTTGCGCGCCACGCCCAGCGCGACGGTGGCGAACCCGGAGCCGAACAGCAGGGTCCTGGGTATGACGTACAGCGGCCCGCCGGCGTTTTCAATAGACGGGGACTCGCCGGACGGCGGCGCTCCCTCGGATTCGTAGGTGCGTTCCTCCGGGATGAACATATCGTCAATCTGAAAGCTGAAGCTGCCGGTGCCGCGCAGCCCGTGAACGTGCCACAGGTCAACGAACCGCACGTCCGCCTTGGGCATCAGCAGCATCCGGGCGCCTTCCCGGTTCCGCGCCCCGTCCAGCGCGCCTGCCCCGGCTGGCCGATGGGCGCCAGGGCGGCGATCCAGGTAGCATGGTCGCTGCCGCTGCTGAAGTTCCAGTGTCCGGTGAGCCGGTAGCCGCCGTCCACCGGCGCCGCGATGGATGTCGAAGTGGGCGGCCCGTTGGTCACCACCCCCCGCGGGTCGGACCAGATTTCCCGGGCGGTGGCCGGGTGCATCCTGACCGCGCTGGTGGAGAAGACGTTGTTCTGGTTGAGACACCAGGCCACGCTGGCGTCGACGCCGGCGAAAACTTCCAGGATGCGCAGAAAGTCCGGGTGCGCCAGCTCCGCGCCGCCCAGCGATTGAGGCAGCAGCAGCCGGAAGAACCCGGCGTCGGCCAGGTTGTGGGCCAGTCCGGTGGGCATCTGCCGGTCCTGGTCAATGCGGCCGGCCAGGCTTGCCACCTGCTCGGCCAGCGGCCCGGCGGCATTGATGTAATGGTCGATGCCGTGCCCCCCGGGGATGATGTCAGATAGGTCCGCGCCGGTGGTTTTAGCTTGTTGCATCAGAAAAGTCCTCGCGCCTGCCCCGCAGGGTTTAAATGCCCTTTGGCGTAATTTGTGGCCGGGCCACAACCCGGCCGCGCCGGGACTGAAACCGGCGGCCGGCGGCTTATGGCAAGACTCGCAAGTTACCTGGCTTAAATTACATTGTTAACGGCGCCAGTGTCAAAGAAGGGCGGAAGAAAGTCCTTTCTGGGGGGCGCTGCCTCGTCTTTCCCCCGTCTCCACGGGGGCAGGCTCGGCGCAGGCAGGAATCCAGAGAGTCCCGGAGTGGGCCTCATTCCTACGGTAAGCCGCGTGGATTCCTGCGCAGGCAGGAATGACGGATTGCATTTCCCGGTCACGCAAGAGAATGTAACCCCATGGGTAAGGAAATTCTTCGTGGGCGCCGGAGCTTGTCCGGAGCCAGGACTTCCCCGTTTGTAGAATCGGGGGTGTTGGGCTAAAATCGGAGCGTCCCTCGCCTTCGCGAGGGCAGGCCCCCGGAATCATGCCCAAGAGTCTGATCCAACCAACGAATCGGAGCCAGTCCTATGCCCGGCAACCTGATAACCGAAGAAGCCGCGGCGCTAATCGGCCGGGAGACCGAGCCGGAGCGCAACCGCTTCCCCATCAGCGCCGTCTATCTAAACCCGCGGGCCTGCGACGTGGCCGACAGCATCGAGGACTACAAACCCCTTTACGTTGACCCGGACTACGCGGACAAGAGCCGGTTCGGCGGCCTCCTCTGCCCTCCCTTGGCGACGTGGAAGGACATCGCTCCACCCATTGGCTACTTCGGCGCCGGGCAGGAGTGGCATTTCGAGGTCCCGCTGCCCTTCAACAGCTACGGGCTGAACGGCGGCAGCGACTGGCAGTTTCTCGCCCCGGTCTACGCCGGTTCCTGGATTACCCGCCGGTTCCGCATCATGGACATTTTCGAAAATCAGGGCCGCTCCGGGCCGCTGGTCTTCATCGTCCGGCCAACCTATTGGGTCTACGGCCAGACAGGCCAGAACGGGACCACCTTGAGCCAGGCTCGGCGGGTCAGCATCCACCGCGCCCTGCCGGCCGACATGGTTGCCCGCCCTTTAGGGCCACCCGCCGGAGGCGATAAGGCAGGCAACCCCCGCCCGCAGGCGAGCAGGGGTTGGCGACGGATAAAAGGTGGAATTGGGCTGGACGGTGGACTATGATTCAGACTACAAGCAGTTCGCCGGTGGCTAGTAACTGGGCACTAGTACCATTTCCAGATAGATATGTAAAAATATGAGAAGGCAGCCATACTTGGGTATGATCTTTCTGTGGGGGAGTATCCAGACATGGCTGCCATCAAGTATAAAGTCAAGCTGGCTGAATCCCAACGCTCCCGTCTCAATGAGGTTTCCCACCGGGGCAAGCCGTCCGTCCGCACCGTCAAGCGGGCGCTGGCGCTGCTCAAAGCAGATGAAGGACTTGGGGACGGTGAGATAGCCGGTGTGCTTTTGGTCAACGCCGCTGCCGTTGCCAGAGTGCGGAAGCGGTACGTGGAGGAAGGACTTGAGGCCGCCATCAATGACCGGCCACGGCCGGGCCGGGAGCGCAAGCTGGACGGCAAGCAGGAAGCGTACTTGGTTGCCACCGCGTACAGCAGTCCACCCGAAGGACATGTAAACCGGACGCTCCATCTGCTGGCGGACAAGGTGGTGGAGTTGGAGTCCGCTGAGAGCATCTCCCTGGAGACGGTGCGCCGGATACTCAAAAAACGAACTCAAGCCGTGGAAGAAAAAGGAATGGTGCATCCCCAAGCTGAGCGGGGAGTTCGCCGCCCGGATGGAAGACGTGCTGGACCTTTATCACGAAGAGTACGGCCGGGAGCCTCCGGTGGTGTGTTTTGACGAGTCCTCCAGGCAGTTGCTCGGGGATGTGCGGCCTCCCATTGAGGCCGCTCCTGGACGGGTGGAGCGCTATGACACCGAGTACCAGCGAAACGGGACCCTGAATCTGTTCATGTTCTGTGAACCGAAGGGTGGGTGGAGGCACGTCGAGGTGACTGGGCGCCGCACTGCTGTGGACTTCGCTCAACAGATGCAGTGGCTGGTGGACCAGGCATATCCTGACGCCGCAGTGAGCTGGCTGGCGCTGGACAATCTCAACACCCACAAGCCCGGCTCCCTCTGCGAATCGTTTGCACCGTCCGAGGCACGCCGCACAGCCAAACGCCTGGAGCTTCACCACACACCCAAGCACGGAAGCTGGTTGAACATGGCTGAAATCGAGTTGAGCGTCTTCAGCAGACAGTGCCTGAACCGCCGGGCTGGCGATGAAGCGTTGCTGAGGCGTGAGGCCGCGGCGCTCGAACGCGAACGCAACGACGCCGGCGCCATCATAGACTGGCGGTTCTCCACCCAGGACGCCCGCAGTAAGCTCAAACATGTATATCCAATAGAATTAAATTGAAACGGTACTAAACTAAAGCCAAGGTGGGATGCGCATATGGCGGAGGTCAAGTGGAGGCAACAGGCCGTCCTGTAAGTACGGGAAGAATATCTTCACCGGACGAGCTGGGCTAATCTTCGCCGCTCCGGAAATGTAGATCCCACCTTGGCTTTAGTTTAGGTACTGGATAGGAGTAGGCAATGTCTGAGCAAGGGATTCTCGACGGTGTACGAGTCCTTACCCTGGAGCAGGTCCACGCCCTGCCCTGGGGCACCGGCTTCCTGGCCGACCTGGGCGCGGATGTCATCCGGGTGGAGAGCGCCGACCACTTGCAGGACCGCAAGTCCGGTCCCTTCCCCGAGGGCAAGCCCGGCGAGGAGTGGTGGAACGAGGGCGGCAACCTGGTCTATTTCGGCACCCGCAACAAGCGGAGCCTGTGCCTCGACGTGACCAACCCCCAGGGCAAGGAAGTGTTCCTGAAGCTGGTGGCCAAGTCGGACATCGTGACCGACAACTTCCGCCCCGGCACCATGCAGCGCTTCGGGTTCGACCACGAGAGCCTGTCCCAAATAAACCCCCGCATCATCACCCTCAGCAGCACCGCCTACGGCTACACCGGCCCTTGGCGGCGGGCCGGGTCCCGCGCCCGGACCGTGGACGCCGCCTGCGGCCTGTCCTTCCTCACCGGCTACGAGGGCGGCCCATCCATGCGGGCCAGCAACAACTACATGGACCACTCCGTCGGCAACAACGTCGCCTATGCCCTGCTGCTGGCCCTGTACCAGCGCGACAAGACCGGCCGCGGAATGCGTATCGACCTGACCATGCAGGAAACCGGTGTCTCCGCCATCGGCCCGGCCGTCCTGGAAGCCCAACATGGAATTACCCGTGAGCGGCTGGGCTGCGGCCACTGGTGGAAAGCGCCCCACAACGTCTACCCAGCCCGCGGCAGCGACCGCTGGATCGCCATCGTCGTCTCTTCCGACGCTGAATGGGAGCGTCTGAAACAGGCTATGGGCTCGCCTGATTGGGCCGCCGACGTCCGGTTCGCCACGGCCCTGTCCCGCTGGGAAAACCGCCACGATCTGGACGAATTGGTTGCGGAATGGACTGTCGGCCACGACGACCTGGAGCTGGCCCGTGAACTCCAGCAGCAGGGCGTCAGCGCCGGCGCCGCCATGACCGCGCAGGACTTGGCCAACGACCCCCACTTGCAGCAGCGGGGTTTTCTCTGGGAGTACCAAAACCCCCAGGCCCCGGCCGTCGGGCCGCGGGTCTTCGCCGGACGGCCCTTCCGGGACCCGCAAGTCCCCATGACCATCAACCGGGTGGCGAGGCTGGGCGAAGACAACCAGGACGTGCTGCGGGAGATTGCGGGACTGTCCGACGCCGAAATCGACGAACTGTCCGACGGCGGCGTTATCTTCGACACGCCCAAGCCCGGAGAACGCGACCCCTGACCGCCATATCCATCGGCGGCAGCGGCCCGGCTATCCTCGGCTATTTAATAACCCCGGCCGCCGGGCATACCCAAAAACGGAGGAATCCATGTCCGGAATACTGTCAGACGTTCGGGTACTGGAGTTGACCCATCTGCCGTCCGGTGCGTTCTGCGCCAAGCTGCTGGCCGACCAGGGCGCGGACACCATCAAGGTGGAGCCGCCCGGCTGGGGCGACCAGGCCCGCCACGAGCCGCCCTTCATCGGCGGCGAGCCTCATCCCGACCGGGGCACGGCGTTCCTGGCCTTCAACACCAACAAGCGGGGCGTCACGCTGGACGTGGCCCAGGCATCGGGCCGCGGCCTGTTCCTGCGGCTGGCCGCATCCGCCGACGTGGTTATTGAAACGGGCTTGCCCCCTGCGGGCGCCCTGGGCGAGAGCCGCCCGCCCGGCGCGCTGGACGGCCTGGGCCTGGGGTACGAGACGCTGGCCGCCGCCAACAACCGCCTGATTCTGGTGTCCATTTCCTACTTCGGGCAGGACGGCCCCTACGCCGGTTATCAGGGCGATGACCTGGTGGCGCAGGCGATGGGCGGCTATCTCTACGCCGTCACCGGCTCGGCCAGCCAGCCCCCGATGGGCACCGCCTTGCAGCAAATGGAAATCACCGGCGCCCGCAACGGGGCCATCGCCGTCATGGCCGCCCTGATGAAGCGGGCGCAGTCCGGCGGCGGGACTCATATAGACGTTTCGGTGATGGAAGCCGCCGTCAGCACCCCGTCCGGGTTGATTCATCCCTACACCTACACTGGCCGCAGCCCCCACCGGGGCGGCAGCGACGGCAACGTCATGGACGGGATGCACCTGCCCACGCTGGACGGTGAGGTTACTCTGACCACCGCCGGCACCGGGGGGCGTCCTATGGAGGCATGGGCCGAGTTCCTGGAAGAACCCGGCTTGCTGGACCCCCGGTTTGCCAGCCGGCAGGGGCGAATGGAGCACTGGCACGACCTGCACGACTTGGTGGCGCCCAAGCTGGCCCAGTGGAACAACCTGGACCTGATGAGGGAGACAATGGCCCGGGGCCTGGTCGTCGGCTTGGTGCAAAGCCCGCAGCAGGTGGTGGAGTCGCCGCACCTGGCCGAGCGCGGCTTTTTCGTCGAGTTGGACCACCCGGAAGTCGGGCCGATGCAATACGCCGGGTCCGGGTTCTTCATCGACGGCGACAACGCGATGGAGACCACCCGCGCCGCTCCCCGGCTCGGTGAGCACAACGCCGAAATCCTGGGCGGTGAGTTGGGACTGTCACTGCGGGAGTTGGGGCTGCTGCGCGCCGCCCGCGTTATCTGATCCGGCTAACCCAGCCCGCTATTCCTCTGCGACGATGTATTTGCGGAGCAGGCCGATGCCGTCGATTGCCACCGAAACGGTGTCTCCGGGGAACATATCGCCGTCGGCGCCCTGCGTTCCCAGCATCAGGACATCCCCGGGGTGTAGCGTGGTGTACCGGCTCATTTCCTGAATCCAGGTGGCCGTGTCCCAAATCTGGTCGCGGGAGAAGAAACTCTCCCAGATGTCGCCGTTGTGCCGCACCGTAATGTGCAGGCCCATCGGGTCCAGGCCGGTCACAATCCACGGCCCCAGCGGTTTGAAGGTGTCGCAGTTCTTGCCCCTGAACATGGTCCGGTCGTTGGACTGCCAGACGCGTTGGCTGACGTCATTGCCGATAGTGTAGCCGAACACGCAGTCCAATGCCTCGTCCTTGGAGACCTTCCGCGCCCGCTTGCCCATGACCACCGCCAACTGTCCCTCGGGCTGCACGGCCCCCGAACTGTCCTTGGGGACGACGATGTTCTCCTCCGGCCCGATTAGGGCGTGGACCGAGCGGAAGTTGGGTTCGGGGATGGCCGGGTAGGATGGCGGCGCGCCCCGGCGGGCGGCCATGCCCTCGACGTGGCCCCGGTAGTTGGGGCCGGCGGCGTACAGCATGGGCGGGATTATCGGCGGCAGCAGCTTAACATCGCCGGCGGCCAACCGGGTTCCGGTGACTTGATGCTCGCCCAGCGGATGCCCGGCAACTTCCGCCACCTGTTGGTCGTTGTCCTCGACGATGCCGAAGCTGGTTGTTCCGTTATGTTCGTACCGGCACCACTTCATCGCTTGCTCCTTTATCAGACCGGCATTCGACCGGATATTTGGTTTCAGTCCCGGGCGCCGTCCCCGCCGGCAAGCGGCTGCTTCCGGGCCACCACCCGCGCCAACGCCCGGTCGTCGAACCATCCTTCCCGGTAGTACAGCGCTTCCAGCGGCCGGATGTCCTGCTCCAACTCCCCTGACTCGACGAGGAACCGTCGGGAAGGACGCTCGTGGCGTTCCAGGTTGGCGACGGTGGCAATCTCGGCGATGAACACCCCGCCGGGCGCGAGACAGTCCCGGATGGCCGGAAACAGGTCCTTCTGCCGATAGTGGAAACAGGTTATCACTTGAAACGGACCGGCGGGCAGAGATTGATTCTCCAGGTCGGTTTCCACCGTGGTCAACCGGAACCCGTCGGCGGCCGCCGCTTCCCGCGCCTGTGCCAACCCCACCGGCGAAATATCCACCGCCGTCACGTCCAATCCCCGCCGGGCCAGCCAGCTGGATACGCGCCCGGTGCCGGCCGCAATGTCCAAGGCCGGGCCGCAGGTTGGCAACAGCCCATCAATTTCTTCCAGCCAGCCGGGCACCCAGCCTGCCGACGCGATTGGGCCGTCACCGGAGCGGTAACGCTCGTCCCACCTGATCCGGTCCTGTTCCGACATGGCAACACCGGCCCTTGGCGGCCTGGATTTAGCCGAGCCTGCCCCCCGCAAGGAAACTCGTCTCAACGGGGGCAGGCTCGGGGGTCCGGCCAGGGCCTTTTAATTCTCGCAAGAATCCCCTCGCCCTCTGGGAGAGGGTGAGAGCCTGCCCCTGCGAAGGCAGGGGGTGAGGGTGTTCCGTCCAAGAGCAACCGTTGCCGGTGCGCGTGGGGTTCGCCCTCACCCCCGGCCCCTCTCCCGCGGGGAGAGGGGAGAATTAAAAGACCCCGGGAGTCCGGCCACCGCAGTTATCATGGGGTTATTGTGCGGTTTATGATGCCGGGTTATTCTTCCGTCCAGAAATTTTCCACGGCGGCGGCGGGCCAGAAGAACTCGAAACCATTGCGTTCTGCGTACTGCCGGTCGATTTCGGTGTCGCCGATATGGTAGTAGGCATCGGCGTCAAATTCGGACTTCACCTGGTCCAGTTGATGCTTCAACACGGTGAACTCCACCGGGATTTCGTGGTCGCTCCAGATACGCTGCTGGTTGCGGACGATGCGGTCCGAGCAGCTTCCGATAATGTAGCCCTGGCCGCGGGCCGCCCGCACCATGTCCATCGTCAGCGGGCCGGGCGGGTCGCCCACCTCCAGGGTTCCGTCTATGTCGAAACTGATCAACTTGGCCAAGAAAAGCCCTCCAAAATGATTCTCCGGGGTTGCCGAGCTTGCGGACTAACTAGGTTCTTTGCTCAACATTATCCAACCGCCGCTGGACGGGGTGGTGAACGCGGCCAGCGCCGTCTCGGCCCGCACCTGCACCTGCCGCGGGCCGGCGGCGCCCCGAAGCTGCTGGATGCTGTCGGTGTACATGGCGGTGCGGGTGCGCCCGTTGCCCAGGTTGCCGCCGCTGGAACTGAAGGGATGCGGCCCCTCGACCCGGATGTCCCCGGCGTAGAAGGCGAGGGCATCGCCCCGCTTGACCCCGTGCCACTGGAACGCTTCCAGGAAGAACTGGCTCATCGTGGCGTAGCCGTCGTATGGGTTGAAGATGTCCACATCCGCCGGTCCCAGGCCTGCCCCTTCGTACATCCGCGCCGCGGTCCGGTCGGTCCATTCCTCGATTTCGTCCAGGTCGGGCTGCGTGGTGCGCTGCCGGAAGTTGTGCTGCGAGTGATTCAGGACGTACACCGGAGGCTGCTTCATGTCCCGGGCCCGTTCCGCCGTGGTGAACAGGTAGGCGGCGGAGGCGTTGACCGGACGGTCGCAGTCCCAGATACGCAGCGGGTTCAGGATGTACCGGGACGACTCGTACTCCTCGACGGTTATCATGTCGATGCCGTGGTTGGCGTTGTACCCCCAGGGAGTCATCAACCCGTTGCGGTGCTGGTTAATGATGAAGGGGGCCAGGTCGTCGTGACGCCCGCCGTACCTCAGGCAGTATTGGTTGTGGGGGAAGATGTTGATGAAATCGTTGCCGCCGTGGTTGCCCCAGGGCACCGTCCACTGGCGCGCTCCCCGGGCGTAATCGTCGGCGTTCTCGCCGCCGCGCCGGTACCTGCCTTCCAGGTTGCCGGTGGGGTATATGACCAGGCAGGTGCTGCAAAGCCCGTCGCCCACCGCCTGCGACGCCCAGCCCACCATTTCGCCGATGGTCGGCACGTTGTCGGGGGCGTACTTGATGTTGGGGAAGCCCATCTGCTGGATGAGCCACTGGGCGTTAATCAGCGTGAGGCCCCATTCCGAGTCGTAGGGCGGGTCGAAGTAGGGCCGCGGCGCCCATTGGGACGCTGAGCCGCCGCTGGCGCCGGCGATGTGGCTCTGGCAGACGAGAATCCCGTCCACGTCGTCGACCGTGACGCCGGCCTCGTCCATGGCCTGCTGGCAGGCCAGGATGGTGTAGGCTCCCAGCGTCTGGTCCATGGACACCTCGTCCCAACGGCGGTTCACCGGAGAATGTCCGACACCCGCCACCGCCACCTTGCCGCGATGTTCCCAAACTCCCAGGCCGTCGCGGTCCCGGCGCCACCGGTACTGGTCTTGATTAGTCATGCGGTTGTTTCACTTGGTTCCTTTCATAAAATTCTGAAAAGCATTCCGAAGACTTGGCAACTGTCCGCCCTCACCCCTGGCCCCTCTCCCCCAGGGAGAGGGGTGATACTGCGCGGTCCAGCGGCCCGCTACGCCACAACCCGCCACTCGTGGATTAGCTGGTCCGGGGCGGCTTCCTCAAACATCACCTCAACCGCCGCGCCCACCGGGACCTCGTAGGGAGGCACGCCGGGCAGGTTGGAGTAGAAGTTGACCGAGGTGTCATCGTCCAGGGTAATCAGGGCCAGGTTGTAGGGCTGGTCGGGCATCCGCCGGTTGAGCCTGCCGTCCTCGATAACTATGTAGGTGGAAATGTGGCCCCGGCCTTCAACATCTTTCCATTCCAGGTTGTCCGCCGAGCCGCAAATCCGGCAAGCCGCCTGGGGTGGGTACTGAAGTTTGCTGCAACCGGCGCAGTTCTGCAAAAGCAGGCGCCGCTCGTTAACGGCGTCCCAAAACGGCTTGCTCAGATCGTCTGCAACCGGGATAACCTTTGGCATATTACCGCTCCCTCGCGCTCCGTTTGGATGTGGTTGACGCCCGTGGGGAGACTGCGGGGCATTCTGCCGCTCTCCAAGAGCCTTTCGCAGAATAGACCTGGTGTAGAGCGGCTGTCAATGTTGCCGCCGATTTAGCCGCTTTAATCGGGGGTTTTGGCGTGTCTTTGGCGCGTCTTTTAATACCCCCCGGCCCGGCGGGCGGAACCGGGCGGCCCAGTTGGAGTATACTCAGCCCGCATTCCCCGCATTCCCCGCATTCAATCAATGTGGGCATACTCCGGGACGCCGTGGATTCTCACCTGTTGGGGAAAGGCGGCAGGCTGTGTTGTCAAGACCACATTGTCCCACCGAAACCCACCAATCGGAACACACCAAATCGGAGAAGGAAATTACATGATCAGGCAGCTTCGCATCTACACCATCAACAAGGGCAAGATGGATGATTTCGTCAAGGGGTGGCTGGAGGGAGTTTATCCCCTGCACCTGGAGCACGGCTACAAGATTGAGCGCGCCGGCGTCATACCCGAGCGCAGCGAGTTCGTGTGGGAAGTGTCTTACGACGGCGACGAAGACTGGGACGCCAAGCAGGACGCCTACTACGGCTCGCCGGAGCGGGCCGCGCTGGACCCCGACCCGGCCCAATACATCGCCAAGACCGAACGCTGGTTCGTCAACACCGTTCTGCCGTAAGCGTAGGCCGTCCGGCGTCGGCCGGCCGTCAGTGGGTGAACTTCAGGTTGGCCATCTCGCCGGGTTCCAGCGTCAACGAGGGAATCAGGTCCCGTACGCTGCCCAGGCTTTCCAGGCCGTTGACCGCCTGAATCACTGCGTCGGACCGCCGCTGCCCCAGGACCGGCTCCAGCAGCGCCCGTGCCTTGGCGTTGACCGTTGGGGTGTCCATCGGGTTCTGCTTGGTGCCGTAGGCGTGGGGCGTGTGGTGTTCCACCGTGCGCCCGTCCCGCAGCGTCACCTCAACCCGCGCGCCCCGGGGCGCCTCCGGGTCCATCAGTGCCGCGTCCGGGACTAACTCCACCCGCTCCTTCACCGCCAGCACCGCCGGGTCGGCCATGCGCTGGTAGGAGTGGGTAGCCTCGAAGGTCACGGCGCCGTCCACCAGCGACATGGCAATCATGTGCTGGCAGTTGACGTCGGGCATGGCCCGGTCGTTGACAATGCCCGCGCCGTCGGTGGGCAGCCGCACGACGATGCGCTCCACGTTGTCCACGGTCAACCCGTGGGCCTGGTGCAGCGCGAAGAAGGCATCCAGCGCCGCCTGAATCGGGTAGCCCACCGGGTAGGGCTTGATGGCGGTCTCGGTGACGTAGAAGCGGCGGCCCAGGTCGGCCACCATTTCCCCCGGCGCGGGCGCGGGAGACAAGGCATTCAGGACGTTGTGCTCGCCCTCGAAAACGTCGGACACGCCGGACAACCCGGCCTGCACCATGGTCACCGCCGTAACGCCGTTGCGCGCGCCCATTCCGGCGAAGTCGAAAGACTTCTCGACGTGCTCGGCGTCCCGCGGCCAACTCCAGATACCGGACACTTGCTGCGCGGCGTAGGACAGGGCATAGCGCATCCCCGTCTCGTCCAGCCCGGCCAACGCCGCGGCGGCCGCCGCGCTCCCCATCGTGGAACTCGTTCCCTCGGCGCTGCGGTGCCCGCCCCGGACCAGGTCCGGCCCCAGCGCCAGCAGGAACCGGCAGCACAGGTCGTATCCCAGGATCACCGCCCGCAGGAAGTCCATCCCGGAACTGTCCTCCCGCTCGGCCATCGCCAGCGCCGCCGGCACCACCGAGCAGCCGGGGTGGGACTTGGTTACCGGCTCGAAGTCGTCGGTCTCGTCGGCATGGCCGAACATCCCGTTGACCAGCGCCGCGTTCACCGCCGATGTGCGGATGTCGGTGGTCAGCGCCGACGACTCCGGGACGCCGCCCAGCAGCCTAACGTACTTGATTGCCATTTCCCCGGCCTTCAGCCGGCCACCGGAAACGACCGCGCCCAGGGAGTCCAGGATGCGGTGCTTGGCCGCCAAGACCACATCCGGCGGGAGGGTTTGCCGTTGTACTCCAGCCATGTAACGGGCCAGTTGTCCGGTAACGTCGCCGGTAACGTCAGTGGAAGCCATTGGTCGTACCTCTGTCGGGTAGATGCAGATTAAATGGGAGACGGCCGCGGACTCGGAATTACCGCTGCCGCACGTACTTGTCCACGCTCTGCTCGATGGTCAGGCCCAGGTAGATGTCGCCGTGGGAGTCCACCCAGAGGCCGTGGGCGTGGCGGATGGGCCAGCGTTCCAGCACGTTGCCGTCGCCGTCCCAGACGCTGCAATGGGAGTGGCCGGTCTCGTCGGCCTGCTCGGCGATGTAGAAGATGCCGTCCTTGTCCCGCACCAGGTTGTCCGGGCCGCCCATGCCGGTCCACATGGTGATAAATTCGCCGTCGGGGGAGAAAATCTGGACCCGCCGGTTGGCCCGGTCGCAGACGTAGACCTTGCCCTCCGGGTCAATTAACAGGCTGTGGGGCAGGTGGAACTGCCCCGGCTCGGACTTGCCGGGTTCGCCCCAGGACTGCACCAATTCCCCCGATGCCGTGAATCTGTGGACGCGGGCGTTGCGGTAGCCGTCGGAAATGTAGATGTCCCCCGACGGGTGCGGCGCCATTTCGGTGCAGTAGTTGAACGGCCCGGCCGCCCGCGGGCAAAGGTCGCCCGGCTTTTCGCAGCCCGTATCCGAGTGGACGCCCCGCTCGCCGATGACCTGCAACGGCTTGCCGTCCAGGGTGAACTTGACCGCCACGTGGTCGGAGCGGTCAGTGACGTAAACGATGTCGTCCACGATGGTCATGCCGTGGGGGTCGGAAATCGCGCCGATTCCCCAGTGGTCCAGGTAATTCCCGTCCCGGTCGAACACCATGACGGGCGGGTCCTGCCGCTGGAAGGCGTATACCCGGTCCTGGGAATCGGTGGCTACCGTGCTGACCACTCCCAAAGACTCGCCGGGAGGCAGCTTGGGCCAGTCCTGAATCAACTCGTAGGTGTAGGCGCCTGAGCCAACTGTGGTCATGTGAAACTCCTTGGGCAAAATTCTCAATTTTCCAATTGCGCAACCAGTTCTGACGCCAATCCCCGAGTCCGCTCGTCTACATTGGACTCAGTAACGATCATCAAGGCGTCCTTGGCACAACCCGCCTTGATAATGCGGCGAGAGTTGCTGACACGTGTGGAACAAGCGCTCGGTCGATAACCTCTTTCGTTGAGCAGAATTTCACGCAAGTCTTGGTTAGTCAATGAGGGATCGTTAAATCTGGAGAAATAGGTTACGAAGCACTCTTTTCCAATCAATTGCAACGCGCGGGTTAATTGAACATCATCCATTCCACTTCCCTATTTGATTGGTTGGCGCATGGGGCCACGGGGTGGTATTTCGAGTTCGACACCGCCATAGGGTTCGAAGCGGGCGCGGATGGCGTCGACGAATTCCTTACCCGTCGACGGCGCTTTGTCAGTCGCCGATGTCACGAACCCTCTTGGTTCCTTTTCCATAAACTTCCAATTGGCGCCACAATCAGGCGTGCGGCCCGACCCACTGGCCGTAGATGGGAAACTGGCTGCAAATGAACTCGATGTAGGCTGGCTGGTTGTTCTCGTTGGCGGCCAGGGCGCGGTTCAGGGCGGGGACCACTTCCGACGGCTCGCGGACCCGCTCGGTGTGGAAACCCAACTCGCCGATGACCCGGGACATGTCCACCTCGTCGTAACCCAGGACCGAATGGGTGAAGGGGTCGTGGCCGGGACCCCAGAAGCCGGGGCCGTAGCCGGCGAACCCACCGTTGCTGATGTGGGCCACGGTCACGCCCAGCTTTTGCCGCAGGGCGACTTCCAGGTTGCCCAGCATATAACCCAGGCCGGCCTCGCCGGTGACCACCACCGAGGGACGCTGCGGGGCGTCCAGCCGCGCGGCGACGGCGGCGGCCCACCCGAAGCCCAGGGTGGACACGTTGCCCCAGCCCAGGAATCCCCGCGGCGTCAGCGTGTCGTAGACCGTGCTGAGCTGGTCGCGGGTGTTGCCCGACTCGTGGGTGATGAAGGAGTTCATCGGGTCCAGCGCGTCCATCAGCCCGGCGTATACCCGGTAAGGGTTAATGGGCTGCTCTTCAGAGGCCATCGCTTCCCGGTACTGGCCCATTGCGGCGTCGCGCTCGGCCTTCACCTCCAGCGCCACGTCCTCGGCGGAACGTTTCGGCCCGCCGAGGCGTCCGGCAACCTCGTCGGCCATCGCCTGCAGGATGTACTTGGCGTCGCCGATAACCGCCTGCGCCGTGGGGTAGACCTTGTTTACGTGCAGTTCGTCAATGGCGCAGTGAACAATGGTCTTGGACGCGGCGTTGGGAATGGCGTGACTGAACCGCCCTGGCGAAAGGCTGGTTCCCACCGCCAGAATCAGGTCGCTGTCGGTCAGGTACTTGGTCACCTGCTCACCCCGCACGCCCACGAACAAGGGATGGTTGCCAGCCAGCGCCCCCATGCCCTTCAGCGTGGTCACCACCGGCGCGTTGGCCCGCTCCGCCAGGGCCTTCAACTCATCGGATGCGCCGGCGTAAATCACGCCCTCGCCGGCGTAGACCAGTGGTTTTTCGGCCTGCATCAGCAGGTCAACGGCCAGGCTGACGTCGGCGGGGTCCGGCGCAGCCTTCCAGCCCTTGACCGGCACGTAGGGGTCAGCGTCTTCGTCGTAAGTCCCGGTGGGGTTGGGCACCGCCAGGATAACCGGCCCCGGCCGTCCGCTCCGCAGCAGGGTGAAGGCGCGGCGCATGAACTCCGGCACCCGCTCGGGCCGGTCGATGTAACCGAACCACTTGGAGACGGTCTTCATGCTGGAAACCACGTCGAACTGGCTGTTGCCCGAACTTCCGGCGGGCACCCCGTCGGTGATGCAAAGCACCGGCGAGCCGTCCTCGAAGGCTTGAGCCATGCCCGCGTAGGCGTACTGCATCCCGGCGGCGTTGACCCCTCCCTGGAAGGTGCATACCCCGATGCGGTTGCCGGCGGTGATGCGGGAGTAGGCGTCGGCCACCGCCACGGCGTAGCGGTCGTCGCGCATCATCACAATAGGCACGCCTTCCCTGCCGAGAGCGTTGTTGACCCGGCAGACCGGAAAGGTCGAGACCCACTCGACCCCTTCCTGCTTCAGAATCCGGGCAATGCCGGTGGCGGCGTCAATAGTCATGGAATAATCCTCCTGTTGCTTTGACCTGCTGGAATCCCCGGACACAGCCGGGGGAGTCCGCTTACTTTACCATAGACCGGGCTGCGGTCATCCGGCCCCGGTCGGGCGTCGTTACAGGGCGTCGTTGACCTTGCGCAGGAAGTCCTCAGCGCCGATGCGCAGCAGGCCCCAGCCGGACACGGTGACAAAGTTGGCGCCCAGCCTGACAAACTCGGCCACGCCCGCCGTGTCTGCCGGATTGTTGCCGCCGACCCCGCAGTTCTTGCCCCCGGCCCGGACCCGGGGTATGACCTCGCCCATCACCCGCCGCACCTCGGGAACGCCGGGGTTGCCCAGGCTCTGGCCCAGGTCGCTGGCCGCTACGTGCAGCACGTCGGCGCCGGGGACCGCCAGGATGTCGTCCAGGTTGCCGACAGCCTCGATGTCTTCCACCATGGGAATCACCAGGACCTGCGAATTGACCCAGAACGTGGCCTCGTCCCGGGAGACGCCGATGCCATAGTCCTGGGCGCGGCCCCCGCCCATGCCCCGGTAGCCCTCCGGGTGGTAGCGGGCGGCGCGGGCCACGGCAGCGGCCTGCTCCCCGGTGTTAACGTGGGGAATGATTACCCCTTGCAGCCCCCGGTCCAGGTAGCGCAGGATGGTTGACTCGGCATGGTCAGGAATGCGGGCGATGGGCGTAATTCCGAAGGACTCGGCGGCGCGCACCATGTGCTCAACCTGGTCCAGGTCTGCCGGGCCATGCTCGCAGTCAATCATCACGAAGTCATAGCCGATGGCGCCGAAGATTTCAACCATATCCGGGGCGTAGCGCGTGATAATCGCCCCGAAAACGACCTGGCCGTCGTTCAACTTGGCTTTGGTAGTGTTGGTTTTCATAGACGCTCCTTTTTAGGGATGCTTTGGGGTTTGGTCCAGGCTTTTCGGGTTCAGGCTTTTTCGATGGTAACTCCCAGCCCGAAGCTGCGGAGTCGGTCCCGGTACAGTTCGGCGGGTTCCAACGGGCAGGTGATGACCACCGCCCTGCCCTCGTTGTGGGCTTCCAGCATAATCTGCACCGCATCGGCCGCTTCCAGGCTGGGAACGCTCTTGACCAGCGCGGCCACCACGTAGTCCATGGCGTGGTCGTCGTCGTTGTGCAGGATCACCGAATAGGGAGGCAGGATTTCCTGTAAAGTCCGTGTTGTCGTCTCGGTCTCGGGCGTAACCACCGGGAGCGTTGTAGTATCAGCCGTGGCATCAGCCCAGGTCATGTTAGGGTCCACCGAAGAACCCGGCGCCGCTTCAGTCAGCAATCTGGAAACTCTCAAAGTATTTACGTATCTCATCCAATACCCATTGCGGCTGCTCCATAGGCAGGAAGTGGGAGCCTTGCGGGGCGATTTTCACCTGCGCGCTTCCGGTCTCACGCACGAACTCCAGGATGCCGGGATCATCCAGCGTCTGCGCGCCGGGGTAGTTGCCCAGCAGCAGCAGGAAGTCGCCCCGCAGCCCCTTGACGTAGGGCGACGTATTGAGGACGGCGCGCTGCTCGTAGAAGACGGCCTCCACTTCCGGCGGGCATTTGAGTTCCACCCGCCCGTCCGCAAGCTGCCGAGTTCCGCCGTCAATGTAGTCGGCAAATATGTCCTCGTCCCAGGTGCGAAAGACAGGGCGCTCCCGGTAGGCGGCGAACATGGCGTCGCGGCTGTCCCAAATCGTCCGCTTGCGGCGGGTGCGGGCTGGCCGGTCCCGCATATCGGGGCGGGAGGACAGCGCACGGCTGCCGCCAACGCGGGAGTCAATAATCACCGTCGGCCCCAGCGCTCCGGGAGCCAACGCGTGACCAATGACCGCCGCCGAGCCGCCCGCCGAATGCCCCACGACGGCGGGATTCTCCAGCCCCAACCCGAATTTTAGAGTTATGGCTGCCTCGGCAAGGTCCCGTCCCAACTCTTCAAAGGTGTAGCCGTAGCCGGGCTTTTCCGACTCGCCATGGCCCCGCAGGTCAAAGGACAGCACCCGGTAATCCCTGGCCAACCGGCGGGCGGTCCAGTTCCAGATTTCGGCGCACAATCCGATGCCGTGCAGCATCAGCACGGCGGGCGCGTCGGGCTGACCCCATTCCAGGTAATGTAGCCGGACGCCGTTGGCGGTGACGAACTTGCTGACCGGCGAATCCGTCACGCTCACAGCGCGCCGTCAATTACGATGTCCAGCAGGGTCGGCTTGCGGTCCCTGCAAGCCAGGGCCACGGCCCGGTCCACCGCCGGCTTGATTTCCGCCGGGTCTGCGATGCGCTCGCCGTGGACGCCCATGCTGTTGGCAATGGATGCCATGTCGAAGGGGGTGCCGAAATCGGAATACAGCAGCTTGCCGCCAGAGGTTTCCGGCAGTTCCAGCACGTCCTTCTGGTAGATGTTGAAGTTGACCTTGAGCACCCGGTACATTCCGTTGTTGCAGATGACAAAGATGCAGGGGATGTTGTCGTTGGCGGCAGTCCACAAGCCCTGGACAGTCATCATCGCGCTGCCGTCGCCGATTATGCCGAACACCGGCCGGTCCGGGTTGGCGCACTGCGTCCCCATCGTTGCGCCGATGCCGCCGCCGATGGACTGCCCCCGGACGCCCCGCAGGTCGCCGCGCTTCTGGGCGTGGAAGTAGTGGCGCAGTGCCGCCCGGTTGCTGATGGCGTCGTCGACGATGACGGCGTTGTCCGGCACGGCGGCGGCCAACTCGTACATCATGCGGGCCGGACTCATGGGCCCCGGACTGATGGGGTCGCGGTCCCACCGCTCGGCCGCCGCTTCCTCAAAGGACTCCCGGTTGAGCCGGGCTTCCTCGATTGCGGCCTGCCGGCGCCGGTCAATCTCGGCCTCGTCCCCGGGGGACAGCCGCTCTTGGACAGCGGCGGTCAAGTCGGACAGGGCCAGGGCGCAGTGGGCGACGATTCCCACGTCCGTCGGCTCGTTCCGGCCCACCCGCCCCGGGTTGGGGTCGATGTGGACCAGCCTGGTTTCAGGCTTGAGGATGGGGTCGCCCCAGTAGAACAGTTCGTCAAAGGCGTCCATGCCCACAGCCAGCACCAGGTCCACGTCCTGAAGCGCCGCCCGCTGCGCCGCCACCCGCAGGGAGTGGCTGCCCATGAACTGCGGGTGGGCCGTCGGGAAGGCGACCTCGGCGCCCCGGGCCTGGTAAACGGGCAGCCCCAGCAGCTCGGCCAGTTCCACCGCCCGGTCGTTGGCGTCGTCGTCGGATGCCCGGTCGCCGACCATCATCATCGGACGGCTGGCCTCCAGCAGCAGGGACGCCGCCGCTTCGATGCCCGCCACGCTGGGCCGGGGCGCGTCATACATAGGGCGGGAAGGCACGATGTTGACCGGGGCCGAACCCTCCAAAGCGTTGGCGGTGAGACCGACGTAGACCGGCCCGCGTGGGTGGCTGTTGGCCTCGTTGAACGCCCGCCGGATGGCGGCGGGAATCTGGTCCGGATAGGTCAGTTCCACCGACCACTTGGTCACCGGACGCACCAGATCGGCCAGGTCGGTCTTGTTCTCGGAAATCTTGCGCACGTCGTAATTGGCCGAGGTCACAACCATCGGGGTGCCCGTGTTGTAGGCGTCCAGCATCAGCGCGATGCCGTTGGCCAGCCCGCTGTCAACGTGCAGGCTGACGAAGGACGCCGTGCCGGTGGCGCGGGCGTAGGACTCGCCCATGCCGACGGCGACGCTCTCCTGCAGGGCCAGGTAATACCGGAACTCCGGGTAATCGCCCAGCAGGTCGATAATCGGCCCTTCGCTGGTGCCGGGGTTGCCGAAGATGCTGCGCACCGCTTCGGCCTTCAACATCTCCAGCAGGGCCTGCTTTCCGGTCATAACTTGGGACATGAATTCCTCCGTTGGTGCGGCTCACAGGGTTTGCTCTGCATATTTATAACATTACCGGCGGCCCCTGCCCACCCTTGGGCCAGGCCCGGCGGGGGCAATCGCACTTGGATGGGAGCGGCCCAGATTCCCATTCATCTTGGGCCTGCGAGGGACTCGGGCAACCTCTTTGCTATGAAATTAGGGAGCCTCCACTGGACCCGTTCATCCCGGGGGCTTGAAAGGCTTCCTCGCCTTGGAGGTTTCATACTCCATACGCGGCCCGGACGAGGCCATCCTCATTCCTGTGGCAGCAGGAACCCACCGGCGATTTGATAAACAGCGGTTTGATGAATAATGGTTGGGCTTACCCAAGCGGAGAGTGGTCTGAATTCCCGCTGCCGGGGAAAGGGCGGAGGAAAGACCTGGGGCGCAGTCAGCCAAATGCCATCGCCCGGTGCCGCCAGCCGCCGCCGGGTTCTTCATATTTTCTCCAAACTCTTTGGTTATCATCCAAATTGTCCCGCGGGGACGATAATATAAGAGGGAGGCACGAACCTTGAGCAAGCGCAAGATTACCCTGTTGGCGGCGGTGGCGGTTCTGGTCCTGGGACTGACCGCCGGCGTGGTCATGGCCCAGGAAAGCGGAGACGGCGAGACCAGCCCGGCGAAGACTTTCGCCGGCCGCGTCGCAGAGATTCTGGGGCTGGAAGAGGCCACTGTAGAGTCGGCATTCACCCAGGCCCGCCGGGCGGAAGAGGACGCCGCCTACCGCAGCAGGCTGGACCGCATGGTGGAGAACCGACGGTTGACCCAGGAAGACGCCGACGCCCGCTTTACCTGGTTCGAGGGCCGGCCGGACAGCGTCGTGTCGGAATACGGACGAGGCCGGCAGTCCTTCCACGGCGGGGAGTTCCGGCGGGGCCACGACGGAAGGTCCGGTTTCGGCAGGTTCAAGCACGGCAGGCGCGGCGGCGATTCGGATGACATGGACCACACCGACGCCGACGGGTCTTCGTAGCAGCCAACAGTAACCAACGGGTGCAACCAACGGCTTAGAAACTATCTCAAGACGGGATGAGGGCCGCTTCAAGTTTTGAGATAGTATCTTGACCGGCAGCAGACCCTTCCGGGTGGGCCGTCCCTTTGATATGGTTTGCGGGGGACGGCCCACCCGTGGAGTTTTTGACGTGACCAGCACTGTTTTGATATTGGAAGATGACCCGCACACGGTGGAGGTGGTACGGCTCTATCTGCACAACGACGGGCACGTTGTGTTGACCGCTTCCGACGGGTTGTCCGGCATCCAATTGTTCCGGGAGTCCAGCCCCGGCCTGGTGGTGCTGGACTTGATGCTCCCCGGCCTGGACGGGCTGGAGGTCTGCCGGACACTGCGGGCCGAGTCCAACATTCCCATCGTCATGCTCACCGCAAGGGTGGAAGAGGAAGACCGGATCGCCGGGCTGGAACTGGGCGCAGATGACTACGTTACCAAACCCTTCAGCCTGCGGGAGTTGGCGGCGCGCGTCCGGGCCGTCCTCCGCCGTACCACCCAGGACGCGGCGGAACGCAGCCCAGCCGCCCTCACCTACGGGGGAATTTCCCTGGACACCCAGGGCCGGACGGCGTCGGTGGGCGGGGCGCCGCTGAAGCTCACCCCCACCGAGTTCCGCCTGCTGACTTTGCTGCTCCGGGAACCGGGCAGGCCCTTCACCCGGGACCGGATTATCGACCGGGTGTTCGGGTACGACTTCGACGGCTTTGACCGCACCGTGGATTCCCACGTATCCGGCTTGAGGCGCAAGCTGGATGCGGCGGCCGGGGGCCGGCGCTACATCCACACAGTCTACGGAGTGGGCTACCGGCTGGGCGATGCGTAGACTGCTGCTGAGTCTGTGGTTCCGCCTGGTGCTAGGCTTCGGCTTGATATTGGCCGCGGCCCTGGGCAGCGTCAGCCTGTACATCTCCAGCGCGGCGGAGCGGGAAGGCGAAAATTTCGAGCGCCGACAGGAAACGGTGCGCCTGGGCCGCATCCACCGCCTCGTCTCCCGGACGTATGCGGCCCAGGGAACGGGCGGCGACCGGGAACGGCGGGAGCTTCAGTCAACCCTGGAGCGGATGGGGCCGCTGGTTGGGCGGCGGATAGTCGTCCGGGATGAGGAAGGGCAGGTTGTCGGCGACTCTCACTGGCGCCAGGCTCCTCCCTGGAGCCGCCTCAACCGGGGTGACCGTGACCGGGGAGACCACAGTTACCCGATAGTGGTTGACGACCGGCAGGTGGGCTTCATTGAACTCGGTGAACTCGGGCCGGAACTTGGCTCGGGACTTGGCACGGAACCTGGTCCGGCTGCGCCCGGCGCGGCCCCGGACGAACCCCGGATTTCCCACCTGGTGTCGTCCATCAACACCTACCTGTTGTGGACTGGCCTCGCCGCCGGGCTGGGCGGCCTGCTGCTGGTGTCCCTCGTATCCCGGCAGCTCCTGGCGCCCGTCCAGGCCCTGGGCGCGGCGGCATCCCGGCTGGGGTGCGGCGACCTCTCCCAGCGGGCTGCCGGTTCGGGGCCCACCGAGATTAAGGAACTGGCCCATTCGTTCAACCGGATGGCGGGCAGCCTGCAAGCGGCCGAGGAGCAGCGGCGCAGCCTGGCGGCCGACGTGGCCCACGAACTGCGGACGCCCCTGTTCAACATTCAGGGATACCTGGAAGCGATCAAAGACGGCCTGCTGGAACCCAGCGCCGAGACCATCGACACCATTCACGGCCAGGCGCTGCATCTGGGCCGGTTGGTCGAGGACCTGCGATTGCTGGCCCAAGCCGAGGCCGGGGCGCTCCACCTGGATATGGAGCTGGACTCGCTGGACGACGTGGTCGCCCGCTCGGTCGAGGCCGCCCGGCCCAGGGCCGAAGCCAACGGCGTGTCGCTGGCCCTGTATTTTAACCACGCGGCGGCTCCCCAGGAACGGGTGCTGGCGGTCATGGACCGGACCCGGATCGCCCAGGTTGTCTCGAACCTGCTGGACAACGCGGTGCAGCACAGCCCCGCCGGGGGCCGGGTGACGGTGGATGTCATGGCCAAAGCAGCGGCGCCCGCTCCCGGCCTGGCCAGCGCCGATTTAATAACCGTTACGGTGGCCGACGAAGGCGAGGGCATCCCGCCGGAGGACATCCCCCTGGTGTTTGAGCGGTTCTACCGGGTGGACCCTTCCCGCTCGCGGGCCACCGGCGGCGTGGGCCTGGGACTGACCATCGCCAAACGTCTGGTGGAGGCCCACGGCGGAGCGGTGTGGGCCGAAAGCCCCGGACAGGATGGCGCCACCGTCGGCTTTGAACTGCCGGTGTCCGGGGAAAGGTGACGCCCCCTGCCTTCGCAGGGGCGGGATCTCACCACCGGCCCCTCTCCCGCGGGGAGAGGGGCCGGCAGGCGGGAATCCATGCAGGTTTGGCAAGGGAGAGGGTGGCCCTTCCTTGTGATTTCCGGGACCAACCACTTTCAGTCGCGCCCAAATCATCAGGGGGCAGGCTTCAAGCCTGCCCCCTGATGATTTGGGTACGGTTGGCGCCGCGTGACCGGCGGCGTCTTTGGACCACGCCCGGGTTACTTGAAGTGGGGGATGACGTCCTCGGTGAGGCACTTCAAGGTGTCCATGACCACGTCGCGGGGAACGGAGGAGGTCCAGTTGCACTCGAACATGATCTCGTCGGTGGTGAAGGCTTCCTTCAAGATGTGAATCTTCTCGACCACCTCTTCAGGAGTGCCGAACAGGTTAACTTCCTCGGTAGCCTCTGGGCCCGCGCTGCCGGCGTCGGTGCTGCCGATACCCACCCGTCCGGCATAGTAGATGCGGGCGAGGTCCATGAGGTTTTCGACCCGGCGGTCGGCCTTTTCCTGGGTGTCGGCGACCAAGGTGGGCACCCGTACGACGGTGCTGGGATCGCCTTCGTGCCCGGCGTCCTTCCATGCCTTGCGGTAGGCGTTAACGTCCTCGCGGAGGACGGCGGAACCCCGCAGGTTGTGGGGGGAGCTGCCGGCGCCGATGGCGATGCGGTAGCCCTGCTCACCCATGGGAACGAAACTCTCCTGGCTGTCAACGGGGAGCAGCATGGGCATGGGCTTCTGCACGGGCTTGGGGATGCTCATGTAGTTTTCGTAGAAGCCGGGATAGTTGAAGTACTTGCCCTCGAACCCGGAAAAGCTGTCTTCGGACCAGAGCTGCTTGAGGAGCGCCAAGTACTCGAAGAAGTACTCCCGGCGCTCGTCGGAGCCGCGAGTGCGGGCTCCGGCGCCGTAGATGAAACGGCCCTCGCTGATCTGGTCGACGATGGCGGCCTGTTCCGCGACTTGGAAGGGGTCCTCCGGCTGGAGGTTGTCAAAGGCGTAGCGTTCGTGGGGCAGCGCCCTCGGGGATACGGTCTCACCGGGCAGCCGCAGGGTCGGGCGGTGGATGGAGGTGCCAATCCTGATGTTCTTGGTGTGGTTGGCGATGACGCTGGACAACATGAGGGACTGGGGGTCCATGCTGCCCTGGGTGGAGAAGTGACCGCCGCCGAACCAGACGTAGTCCCATCCAGAGTCCTCGATGTATTCGATTTCCTTGAAGTTCTGCTTGTAGGCCGCGGCCTCAAGGAGCTTTCCGCCCTGGTATTCAGGGTCCCAGGGAACCTTGTCGCCTTCGTAAACGGCGTTCCAAGTAGTGAACAATCCGAAATCCATGTTCGCTCCTCCTTGAATGTGCATTAAGGTCAGTGCCGTTGGTTGTCCCAATGCTATCACTGGCGGCGAATAGGGTCAATTCCAGTACGCTCCGCTGGGGGATAACGTACCGTTGCGGCAAAACGTATCCGGCTAAAGCATTGGCCTTGCCATGTGCCCCCCGGAAACCGGGCATGGCATCGGGGGCTTGTACGAAGCCTGCCCCGCACGTAAACTAGCCGAAACAGCAGCCCCTCTCAATATCAACTCCGTTCGTCTGCCTCGGGACGGAGGGGTTGATGACGGCGTTCTAATTTTCGAGGGGTTCTTTCAGGTTGACATATGCCCAGGTTAGCAGTAGACAAGTACGTTTCTAAAGTAAAACGCCCGGACGACATCGACGGGTTCTGGGATGAAGTGCTGGCAGAGACGGCCAAAATTCCCCTCGAACCGGAAGTCCGGCTTGATCCTCTGAGGTCCACGGAGGACATCGACGTTTACGAGGTGTTCTACGACAGCCTGGACGGGGTGCGGATTGCCGGATGGTACGCCCGGCCCAGGCAGTCCAACGGCCTTCTGCCGGGTCTGCTCCAGGTTCCCGGGTACAGCATGGAGCCACCGATTCCCAAGGTTTGGGCCAGGAAGGGCTATGCGGCGTTCAGCGTTGCGCCCAGGGGCAAGTTGCGGAGCAACCGCCAGTTCAACCCCGGCTATCCCGGCCTGCTGACCTACGGCATCGTGGACCGTAACACCTATTCCTACCGGGGTTTCTACATGGACGCCTGCCGGGGCCTGGACTTCCTGCTCGGCCGGGAGGAGGTGGACGGAGGCAGAATCGGCGTTACCGGACACAGCCAGGGCGGCGGCCTCACCGTGACCACCGCTGCGCTGCGGCCGGAAACGGTCAAGGCGGCGGCGGCCGGCGCGCCCTATCTCTGCGGGTTCATGGATGCCATAGAGCTGACCGACTCCTATCCCTACCAGGAAATTGCCGACTACCTGCGGATGAACCCGGAGAGCCGGCAGCAGGTGGAGGACACGCTGGCCTACTTCGACGGCATCAACCTGGCCCCGCGCATCAGGTGCCCGATTATCGTCAGCGTGGGATTGCAGGACAGCACCTGCCCGCCGGAGACCGGCTATGCCACGTTCGACGCCATCGGCAGCGCCGACAAGCGGATGTACGCCTACGACGGTCACGGGCACGACGCCAACAACCGCCAGCACGACGCCATCATCGACGCTTTCCTCGCCGAACACCTTACACCCTGACGGACTTGATGATATGACGACACCCGTGGACAACCAACCGGACGGCTTCGACGGCTACTGGCAGGCAGTCCGGGACGAACTGGCACAGGTCCCGGCTGCCCCCGAAGTCGAGGAGATTCCCCTCCGGTCAACGGATTTTGCTACTGCCTACGGCGTGCGGCTCACATCCATCGGCCCCTACCGGATTTTTGCCTACCTGAGCGTTCCCAGGGGTGTCGGGCCGTTTCCAGCCAAGTGCTTCCTGCCCCGCTACGGGAGCGTGGTCGACTTTGTGCCGCAGGGTTCGTCCAACGGGCAGCGGCGGGAGTACGTGACCTTTTCGGTTTGCGCTCGCGGGCAGCGACGTGCGGACCAGCCCTATGCCGCCAGCTTTCCGGGGATGCTGACCGACGGCATCACTGACCCGGCATCCTGCGTCTACCGGGGCATCGTGGCCGACTGCTGCCGGGGACTGGAATACCTGGCCGGCCGCCCGGAAGTGGATGCAGCGCGAGTGGCGGCCGTCGGCACCGACCTGTCGTTGATTGCGGCGGCTTTTTCTCCGCAGGTGACTCACCTGGTCTCCACTCCCACTTTGCTGTTTCGCACCGCCGGCCTGGCGCGGCGCACCACGGCCTACCCCTTGGAGGAAATCAACGACTATCTGAGACTCCACCCGTCCCGGCAGGAACAGGTGGAGAACACCCTGTCCTACTTCGACCTGCGCTGGTTCGCCCCCAGAGTCCACGCCGAAACCCTGCTGGTGTCAGGGGCAGACGGAACGGCCCTTGATTCCGACGCGCTTGACCCGCTGGCGCAAGCGATCCGGGGTAAAGTGGAAGTCCACAAGTCGGAAAACTCCGGGTTCAAGGACGGGGTTTTCATTGAAGAATGGGTGAGCCGCCGCTTTGGTCTGGCGGAGCCGAGCCTGCCGCCCCACTGGCGGCCCTGACGATAAAGCAGTCCTTTGAGAGTCTTGGGGATAACGGGGAAAATGGGCCGGGGCCGGAGCATGTTTGGGGGATGAATCCCCCAAACCCCCTGAATGGATCGGGGAGTCCCTCAAGAGCCTTGAGGCCAACGGGTCTTATGTGCGATGTATAGTCAAGCCGTTCCCAGTCCATCTTTAGATTTCCGCCCATTATCCATTTGCAGGAACCGGAGGTTTGGCAATGCCTGGAGCAGGTGATATGTCTCCTGAAGTATCTGAAGTCTCTATGGAAGAGTTCAAGCTGATGGCCGGCCGCGCCGGGCTGGGCATGGCCGCACAGGAACTTGAGGAACTCAAACCCGTCTACGAGCTTTACGCAGCCTACGCCCGGCAGCTGCATACCCTGAGCTTCGGCGCCGAGGAAATGGTGGTGGAGTTTCACCCGGATTGGCCGGAGAGCTGACCCCTCGGTTATGGACCTGAGCTGCGCCTGCCCCCGCAAGGCAGCTTGTCTCAACGGGGACAGGCTCGGGAGTTCCGGGTTATCGCAGGCCGATCCCGGTTAAGGAGAGGATGCCCCTATGGTTACATCTGACACCCAACTTCATTACCTGACCATCCGGCAAGCCGGGGAGCTGATGCAGAAGGGGGAGCTTTCCCCTGTGGAGTTGACCCGCGTTTGCCTGGACCGCATTCAGGATACCGACGAGCGGCTGCATTCCTTCATCCTGCTGCTGGCCGACGAAGCCCTGGAGCAGGCCCGCGTTGCCGAGGCGGAGATTCTGCGGGGCGAATACAAGGGGCCGATGCACGGCATCCCCTTCGCGCTCAAGGACTTGTACGACACCGCCGGGATTCGCACCACTTCCGGTTCGCGGGTGGACATTGACCGGGTGCCTACCGAGGACGCCACCACCACGGCCCGGCTGAAGGGCGCCGGCGGCATCCTGCTGGGCAAGCTGGCGATGCACGAGTTCGCCCTGGGCGGCCCGGACTGGACCACCCCCTTTGAGCCCGCCTGCAATCCCTGGAACCTGGCCCACATCACCGGCGGTTCCAGCAGCGGCTCCGGCTCGGCGGTGGCCTCGGGCCAGTGCCTGGGCGCGCTGGGGTCATGCACCGGCGGTTCCATCCGCGGCCCCGCGTCCTTGTGCGGCATCGTGGGACTCAAGGCCACCTACGGCCGGGTCAGCCGCTTCGGGGTGGTGACGCTCAGTTGGTCCCAGGACCACGCCGGCCCGATGACCCGCACCGTGGAAGACACCGCCTATATGCTCCAGGCCATCGCCGGTCACGACCCCAGGGACCCGACCTCCAGCCGGGCGCCGGTGCCGGACTACTCGCTGTCGCTGCGGGAAGACATTCGTGGCATCAGGATTGGCCTGCCCCGGCATTACTTCTTCGACGACGACCCCGGCGTCAACCCGGAAGTAGTCGCCAGGGTCGAGCAGGCGGTTGCTGCGCTGGAAAGCCTGGGCGCGCAGGTTGAGGAAGTGATCCTGCCCAGCCTGGAATATGTTCGGGCCGCCAACTCGGTGATTATGGTCAGCGAGGCTTACGCCTACCACGAGCCGAACCTGAAGACCCGGCCCCAGGACTTCGGGGAGATTGTCCGTGGCCGGTTCCGCGTCGGCGGGCTGCTGAGCGCGTCGGACTACCTGCAAGCCCAGCGGGTGCGGACATGGGCCCGGCGGGAGTTCGCCGATGTCCTGAAAAAGGTGGACTTTCTGGTGACGCCCACCATGACCCAGCCGGCGGCGGCCTTCGAGGGTTATGACCCAACCTCGACGGCGCGGGGCAAGAGCTTCACGTCGCCCTTCAACGTCACCGGGCTGCCGGCCATCTCGGTGCCGTGCGGTTTCACCGAAAGCGGCCTGCCCATCGGTATGCAGATAGCGGGCAAGCCCTTCGACGAGCCGGGCGTAATCCAGGCGGCCTACACCTACCAGCAGTTCGCCGGTTGGCGGGAACTGCACCCGGCCATGTGACCCGGTTTGTAATTTTCCACTTTGTAATTTTCCATAAATTCAGGGGGTTTGGGGGATGAATCCCCCAATGTGCCCCGTTAACCCGGCGGTTGTTGCGGACAATTGAAAGACTCTGGGGTTGACGGAAGGGAGTTGGCGGAGCGAGCCGACGGGCCAAAATTGCGCAGCAGGTGAAGTTATGGGACGAGCAACGGTAAACATCGGTGAGTCGGAAGGACAGGCCATCGCCGGCAACAGCTGGAAATACGCCAGGGGTTACGTTCCCGGAGAGGACAACGAGGGACTGGTGGCCCAGGGCGAAGGAAGCCCGGCCCGGCTGCCGGACTACGACGATTCTCAATGGGAGATATGCGCGAATCTTCCCCAAAGGATTTCCAGCGGATTCAGCTTTGTCTGGTATCGGGCCACGGTTACCGTGCCGGAAACGATCGCCGGGCGTTCAACTCAGGGGATGCGAGTGCAGTTTGAGACCTGCGTTGACGATTACGCCGAAGTCTGGGTTGACGGCGAATGCAACCGGGAACGGGGGTGCATCCAGGGGTTCAACACCCCCCAGCGGGTTATCGTAACCGGCGATGCTCAACCGGGGGCCAAACACACCATCGCGATACTGGCAATCAACGGGCCCCTGGGCGCGCCGGGCGGAGCGGTCCATGTGCGCTACGCCAACCTGGGCTTTGAATGGACGGGGGATTAGGTTTCCCCTGTCCCACATCCCCGGCTAGACGACGGCAGCCGCGCGCTCCTGTTCCGAAGCCTCCCGGATTTTGTCGACGAAGCGGTGCAGCCGGACGGCCTCGTCGAAGTCAAGCTGGCAGTCAACACCTTCGCGAATGCCCATGCCGATCGCAAAGTCCGCTCCCTGGTCCAAGCCGGGGGCAGATTCTCCTCGTCTTTCCTGCGAAAGCAGGAATCCATGCGGGTTTGGGGCGGTAATGGCTGCTATTGGCAAGCAGGCTGGGGATTCCTGCTTTCGCCGAGCATGCCCCCGTGGAGACATGGGAAAGACGATGTGTGTGGTGCATCGCAAAAAGCCTGCCCCTGTGAAGACAGGGGGCTTCCCTATCAATAAAGACTTTGCAATCGTCCTGTTTTCCGGGCTCCGTTCCAACTTGGAGCCTGAACTCTTGAAGGCCAACGCTGACATCCAACCGGGGTTGTTGGGGTCGTGGTGTCTGGAGGTTTGGGGGGCCTAGAGAGCGTACAGTGCGGCCTTGCGGATTTTTAGATACAAGCAACCTCGTGAAAGGACAAACAGGAGATGACAGTTTCCCGACGACGGCCTAGCCCCGTGTTGGCGGTTCTCTGCCTCTCCGTAGCCACCCTGGTGCTCGTGTTCGCGGCCTGCGACTCGGAGGCAACACCCGAACCGGACCGCAGGAGCGGACCAGCATCCACGAAGGCCAAACAACCAACTCAGGAGCCCACGTCCCCAGCAGCGGTGCAGGGTACCGACGGACAAACGCCGGCCATACCGACGCCGGCCCCATCCCAAGCGGCCACGGAGCAGCCCGAAGTCACGACAGTGGCCAGACCGGCCCGGCGCTCCAGCATCCCATTCATTCAGGTCTCCGCTGGCTTCCACCACACTTGCGGGTTACGGGCGGACGGGAGCATCATTTGCTGGGGTGCGAGCGGGGAGGACGAACGCCTCATAGGGGCCACCGGGCTTATCGACTCCCCGCCCGGCAGCTTCTCCCAGATTAGCGCCGGGGACCCCCACTCCTGCGCTCTGCGCCAGGACTGAACGGTGGAGTGCTGGGGCGAGATGCCTCTGGAGGGTGATATACCGCCTGAGGGAAAGGCCATGATGGAGGCTATGCTGGCATCCCCCGAAGGGCGGTTCAAATCGGTGAGCGCGGGGTTCCTGTTCTCCTGCGGAGTGAGGATCGACAACAGCGCGGAGTGCTGGGGCCTCATGGCCGTCACCTCCTCGGGGGCGCTGACGCCGCCGGAGGGGAAATACACCTCCGTTAGCGCGGGTGGCTTCCATGCTTGCGGAATCCGTATCGATCAGACCGTTGTCTGCTGGGGCGGCGATCTGGGGTTCGACGGCGATTTTCTGGGCCAGGCGACGACGCCGGACGGTCCATTCGAGGTCATCAGCGCCGGGGTCTACCATACCTGCGGGTTCAGGCCCGACGGGGAAATCAGGTGCTGGGGAAGCATCGTGGGGAGTGGGGACCTCCAGACCTGTGAACCGCAACCCGACGGCACCAGCCGGTGTTGGGTGCCCGAGAGAGAGAATACGGCCTACAAGGCGTGGGGAGGCGGCGCGGACTACGCGCCCGACGGCAACCTCAAGGCCATGGACAGCGGCAAAGGCTTTTCGTGTGCGTTGTGGGACGGCGGCCACATAGGGTGCTGGGGGTCCGGCGGTATGAATGACTCGCCGCCACCGGGCATCTTCGAGGCGGTTACCGTTGGCGACGATCACGGCTGCGGACTGCGGCCGGATGGCAGCATCGAATGTTGGGGAGACGATACCTTCGGGCAGGCCAGCCCGCCATAAATGCGCCCACCCGCCTAAGCAACCTTTAGAGGTTCAGGCTCCAAAGTGGAACGGAGCCGACAGTGGGCAGGCATCGACATTTCCCCCAACGCCCTGGTGCAGGTCAACAACCGGCTGCGCAACGAGCTTGGGCTGTTTTCCCTCGGCGTCACCCACCGCACCGACATCCCCCAGCGCACCGACCTGGGCCCCATCCCCCACTACCGGACGCAGAAGCACACCCTGTTCGGCAAGTTCGAGGGGATATGCCAGGGCTGCCTCATTTCCTTCCCCTTCCGCAACCTGACCATTGACCACATCATTCCGGCCAGCCGGGGCGGCACCGACCACGTTGACAACCTGCAACTGCTCTGCGGCGCCTGCAACTCCGTCAAAGGCGCCGTCTCCAACGAGGAATTTCTGGTCAAGCTAAAGGCGATGGGATTGAGGTAGGGTTATAGGATCTTTCGATTCTCCCCTCTCCCCGCGGGAGAGGGGCCGGGGGTGAGGGCGAACTCCGCGCATCAGCAACGGTTGCTCTTGGCCGGGACGCCCTCACCCTAGCCCTCTCCCTCTGGGAGAGGGGATTTTTCGAGAATCGAAAGACCCTGGGTAGGACCAGGACGATTGCCAACCCTACTTCGCCTTCTCCCCCAGATACCAGTCCAGTATCTCGCTGCCGGTCATAAACACCACGTCGTCGAAGCTGCGGATGTACTCCCAAATCTGGTCGTAATACTTGATGCGGTAGGGCACGCCGGTGATGTAGGGATGGGTGGAAACTGCCATGATCCGGGCACTCTCCGCCCCCTCCTCGTAGAGCTGGTCAAACTGGTCCCTGGCCCGGTCGAAAAGCTCCGGCGAGCGGTGGTTCTGCACCAGGTAGATGGGAATGTCATTAAGCTCGACGGTGTAGGGAATGGATGTCAGGCTGCCGCTCTTCACCTTCAAGGGGTAGGGCTGGTCGTCGTTGCACCAGTCGCAGACGTACTCGATACCCTCCTCGGCCAGAATGTCCGGCGTGTCGAAGGTCTCGGCCAGGCCGGGTCCCATCCAGCCCCGGGGCGCTGCGCCGGTGAAGTCCTTGATGGTCTGGATGGTGCGGCGGATGACGGCGCGCTCGTCGGGTTCCTGGTTCAGCACCCGTTGGATAAAACCGTGTCCCATCATCTCCCAACCGGAGTCCAGGCTTTCCTGGACCAACTGCGGGTAGGACAGGCACACCGAGGCGTTGAGGCTGACGGTGGCGCGGATGCCGTGATTGTCCAGCACCCGCTTCATCCGCCAGAATCCGGCCCGCATCCCGTAGTCGAACCAGGCGAAGTTGGGAATGTCGGGGATGGTCGTTACCCCCTGCGGCGTGGGCAGAACCGTGCGGGCCATGGGCTGGTTGATGTCCCACTCTTCGACGTTGATGACGGGCCAGACGGCGACGCGGGCGTTGTTGGGCAGCTTCAGCGGTTCCCGGTGGAACAGCGGCGAAAATTCGGCGCGTGGATTGGCCATAGTCGCTCCAGGACAACAGATTGCCTCGCCGCCGGCGCAGAGACCGGCGGCAAGGGGGCACACAGAGGCCGTTGGGACCGGCCGGCGGGGGCTAGAGGCCCAGGCTCTCCACACCCAGCCGCGACAGGTCTTCGTCTTCCTGCGCGGCCAGGCCGCTGACGCCAATCGCTCCCAGCACGGCGCCGGATGCCGGGTCTATGATGACCACCGCGCCCTGGGCCGACACCAGGTTGGGGTTGCCAAAGTCGGTAACCGAGCGGCCCTGGCTCTTCAGACGTTCGGCGTAAACGGCGGAGTCCACCCCGGACAGCGCGGCGGTGTAGGCTTTGCGGATGGCAAAGGTTTGGGGGTTGGGACGGCAGTTGTCCATGCGGGCGTAGCTGAGCAGGCTGCCGGCGTCGTCAACAATGGCCATCGCCACCGGCCGGTCGGGTTCCTGGGCAGCCTTGGCAATCATGGCGTTAATCGCGTTCTGGGTTTGTTCCAGGCTGAGCATGGGTTTGCTGTACATTACGTCATCTCCAGCATTAAATTTGGCTAATTCTAACCCGGCGGGTTGGGGGTGGACAAGGGAAGGCGGAAAGGCTCTCAGGGCATGGCCTTTTAATTGTCCAAGAAAACCGTTGGGTAAACGGAGCGCGTTGGGGTGTGAATCCCCCAAACCCCCTGAGTTCAGGGGTTTGTTATGCCTGGCAGACATTCCGGATTGTTCGCCGTGAACGGATTATCCAGCGACTACCGACAATTAAAAGGCCCTGCTATTTTAGTATCCAGATTAGGCCCATCCCCCGTCACAACCCCTTTACCGCTTCCTCAATCGCCGCCGTTGCCTGCAAGTAATCCGTACCTGCCGGGAACACCAACGGCGGTCCCAGACGGATAGCCACCCGCCCCCGCCGCAGGATGGGGAACTTCGCCGGCGACCCCATACGGTCAATATGCAGCCGCAGCGGGATGACCGGGATACGTCCCTCGACGGCGACCAGCCCGGTGCCGGGCATGAAGGGCTTGATTGGCCCGCCGATGGTAAGCTCGCCTTCCGGGTAAATCAGCACCGACCAGCCATCGTCCATAATCTTGCCCATGTTTTCCAGGCTGGGCCGCACCGCGCCTTCCCGGGCCAGTGGGAAGGCATTGCCCAGCAGCGGATTCAACGTCCACCAGACCGGGTTTCTCCACAGTTCGGCGGCGCCGGCCACGGCCATGCGGCGGCGCCACTGCGGGGGGATGGACTTGATAATCAGCGGATTGTCCAGGCCCAGGCTGTGGTTCGACGCGAACAGTACCGGGCCGTCAATGCCTTGCAGGTTCTCCCGCCCTTCGATTTTCAGCCCGTAGGCCAGCCACGTCGCCGGAAAAATCACCGCCCGCTGCAGGAACCCCCGGGCCATCCGGCACCACCAGCGCATTCCCCAGGCGGGGAAGCTCAGCGCCGGCGGGTTGGCCGACCCCTGCTCCACCAGCGCCGTCAACTCCCGCACCGTCGTCTCCGGGGTCAACTGGCTTTCGTCCAGGTAGACGCCCAACTCGGTTTCGACTGCCGCCAGCAGCTCGACGCGGCCCAGCGAGTCCAAGTTAAGGTCGTCGCCCAGGGTGGCGCCGCCGGTTACCTCCCCGACGTTCCGCCGGCTTAGCTCGGCGATGATGTGGACCAACCCCCGTGGCCCGCCCGCCGAGCCGCCGCTGCCGGAAGGCGCCGCCGGTTCCGCCTGTACGTTGCCGAGAATCGTATCAATGACCACCGGCTTCTTGACCTTCAGCGTGTGGGTGCGGGGGAAGTCTTCGTCCGGCCAGATGGTGAAGCCCCGGACCCGCTGCTGCTCGGCCAGTTGGCCGTTGGCCCAGGCAATTACCTCTTGCGCCGCATCAGGGTCTTCCAGAATCAGGGCGGCGTGGACCTCCACCGACGCGCCCCGGGTCAGCCCCACCACGGTGGCATCGGTGACTTTGGGATGCTTGGTCAGCACGGACTGAATGTCGTCGGGGAAGACGTTCTGGCCGCTGGGCAGCACAATCATATCCTTCTTGCGGCCCTTGACGTGCAGGAACCCCTCGTCGTCGAAGAACCCCAGATCGCCGGTCAGGTACCAGTCTCCGTCAAAGACGGCGGCGGTCTCCTCGGGCGCGCGCCAGTAACCGGGCGTGATGTTGTCGCCCCGCACCAGGATTTCCCCGTCCTCGCTGATTTTGACCTCCACGTTGGGCAGGGGACGCCCGGTGGAATCGAAACGGCGCTCCTTGATGGTGTGGTTGCTGATGACCGGCGATGCCTCGGTGGTGCCGTAACCCTGGATAATCTTGACGCCCAGCAGCTCCCACTTGTGGCCCAGGTCGTAATCCAGCGCCGCCCCGCCGGAAACGATGAAGTCCAGCTTGCCGCCGAACTGCTTGTGGACCCGGCGGAACAGGACCCGCCGCATCGAAAACGGCGTCTTCTCGGCAATCTTGAGCAGCTTGGCCCACAGGGCTGCCTTGCCCTGCCGTCTGACCTCCCGCTCGATGCCGTTCATCAGCAGTTCCAACCCCTGCGGGACCAGCAGCATAATCGTGATTTTGCGCTCCCGCATCGTCCGGGACAGCACCGTCGGCTGGCGGCTGGTGGGGTACGTCACGCTGGCCCCAGAACGGAGGGCGATGAACAGCCCGCCCATCTGCTCGTACATGTGGCTCAAGGGCAGGATGGACAGCAGCCGGCTGTCGGGAGGGCAGACGATGTACTGGCAGACTCCCTCGATGTTGGCCAGCAGGTTGCGGTGGGTGAGCATCACGCCCTTGGGGTCGCCCGTGGTGCCCGACGTGAACATTATCTCGGCCAGGTCATGCGGCCCAATGTCCACGTCCTCCGGCTGGGGCAGTCCCTGAATCGCCTCTTCCAGTTCCTCGAAGGTTATTTCCGGGACGCCCAGGTCCGCCCCTTCCCTGGGCGTGAACCGGGACGTGAAGGCCAGCACGGGTTCCGTCCGGGAGACCACCCTGGCCACGTAATCGGGCGCGCTGCGGACGTCCAGGGGAATCACGACAATTCCCGCTCTCATGCACCCGAAGAAGGCCAGCACCCATTGGGGACAGTTGGGCCCCCAGAGGATTACCTGGTCTCCCTTGACCAGCCCACGGCGCCGGAGCATGGCTGCCACCTGTCCCGACTCTTGCCACAGCCGGTCATAACTCCAACGCTGGTAGCGGTAGGCGGGCTTGAACAGCAGAGCGTCCCGCGGACCCCAATGGTCCACCGCCCGCCGCAGAAACTCCACCACGGTATCGCCAATGGCGCCGCCGGACTTGCTGGCCTGGTTCATCGCCGCCTCCATTCACCCGTTGGAAACCACCTTAAAACTTGAAGCTGCCCTAACCCCGTTACCCAAGTCTCTCCAAGGACGCCGGAAAGACTTCGTTCTCAATCACCCGTCATATTGCGCCACAAGCTGCCGCAGCGCCTCCCGCGGTTCCCTACGCAGGGGCGGAAAATGACTGAAGCAAATGGTATCAAAGTCCAGGCCGGCCAGCCTTGCCAAAGACCGGATGGCCCGCCGGAGACTCTGGGTTTCCCGCACAATCGGCGGGCTGAGCTTGCGGGCCAGCTTGTACTGCAAGGCATCCCCGACGATTAGCGTCCCCTTGGACGGCAGATGCAGGGCAATGCTCCCGCCGGTGTGCCCCGGAACGTGGACCACCCGCACTTCCGTGCCGAAAGGAATGACGCCGCCGTCCTCCAGCCGGTCATCCACTGGCACGGGCTGGCCCATCAGCTTGGCCATCACTGACTGAGTCATCCCCGCGAACTTCCCTTCGGCGAAGGGGCCTGGCAGCCGTTCCACTCCCTCGATTATGTCCGCCTCCAGCCGATGCACCGCTACCCCCACCGGCCTGCCGTCCACCAGTTGGGCCAGTCCGCCCGCATGGTCCGGGTGATAGTGGGTCAGGACAACCCGGCTCAACTGCTCCGGCCCCAGTCCCAACCCCTTCAGGCCCCGCAGAATAACGGCCGCGCTTCCGGGCAGCCCCGCGTCCACCACCAGCGCCTCGCCGTCCTCCACCAGCACCGTCACCCTGGCGCCAATGGCCCTGAACTGGAACACGCCATCGGCAATTGGTATTGGCTTGTGGAACATAATGCGTCTGGCTCGGTCCGCCCCGGGTTTCGCTGGAGTGGAAATTCTGCTGTCCATTGTAGCCCAACCCCCTGATGCCGTCTTTAATCCGCCACGCCAGGATCCCCGAAACGCTACCTTACTTACCCGACCATACCCCGTCCGGCGTAAGCGTGACCAGGGCCTTTTCATTCTCGAAAGAATCCCCTCGCCCTCTTGGAGAGGGTTAGAGTGAGGGCCTTCCGGCTTGGAAAAACCGTTGCCGATGCGCGGGGTTCGCCCTCACCCCCGGCCCCTCTCCCGATGGGGAGAGGGGAGAATGAAAAGGCCCGGAACGTGTCCGGCCCATGCTGACGCTCAACGCCCCCGCTGTTATACTGCCTGCATCTCCCCAGTACCAGAGCCGGCTTTCGGCAGAGCTTTCAGATGGAGGTTTTATGGCGGCGCTGCGCCTTAACCCCGGATTGGAACTGCACTATTACGACGACGATTTCACCGACCCGTGGCGGCCCGCCCCCGCCATTCTATTGCAGCACGGCTTCTCCCGCAGCGGCAAGTTCTGGTACAACTGGGTGCCCTTCCTGTCCCGGGAGTTCCGGGTCCTGCGCCCCGACATGAGGGGTATGGGTGAGTCCGCGATGTCCGAGGACGAGTACGAGCCTTCGCTGGACTTGTTCGTTGATGACCTGCGGGCCATCCTTGACCATCTTGGCATAGACCGGGTCGTTTACGTGGGGGAGTCTTTCGGCGGAATCATAGGGCTGAAGTTCGCCCACGCCCACCCCGAATTGGTCCGCGCCCTGGTCTTGTGCAACACCCCCTGCCGATTGCCCCGCCGCGGGCGCACCGGCCCGGACGGGGACTGGGACACCGCCATGAGCCGGAGCATCGGGGACTGGTCCACCGCAACCATAAACAATCGCCTGGATACCCGGGTGTCGCCGCCGGGCATGAAGGAGTGGTACATCTCCGAAATGGACCGCACCTCTTCCGCCATTGGCCGCAAGCTCCAGGCCTACCTGGACACCCTGGATTTCAGCCCCCACTTGAAAGAGGTGCAAACGCCCACGCTGCTGCTCACCGGCGAAGAGTCGCCAACCTCCACCCTGGAGCAGCAGCAATTCATGGCCGGCGAGTTACCCAACTCCCGGCTGGTGGTCTACCCCGGACTGGGCCACGGCATCAACGCAATTTACCCGGAGTGGTGCGTCGCCCAGATAAGGGAGTTTCTCGCTCTGAATTAAAACCCGCCGGGCTGAGGATTAATGCCCGTTACTTGACGCCGACGTTTATTAAAATCCGGCGTCCCGTGGACTCTAAACCGGATTCAACCATCGGAAGGAGGAAACGATGCCTTACTATATGTTTGCAGCCGTCCAGGAGGATGACAAAATATCCCGTTTCACCGTAGACCCGGAAACCGGCCGGCTGACTCATCAGGGTGACATGGACGTTTCCGGCGGGCCGTTCACCATGGCGCTCAGCCCGGACCGGAACCACCTTTACGTCGGATGCCGGGAAGTTCCCCAGTTGCTCAGCTTCCAAATTGACCAGGCCGGCGGGAGTCTCAGCCCGACCGGAATGATCGCTCTGGAGGCCAACCCCACCTTTATCGGCACCGACCGGAAGGGCAGGTTTGTCCTGTCGGCCTATTACCAGGGCGCGCACGTCGGCGTCCATCCCATCGGCGAGGATGGCTCGGTGGGCGGCGCGCCCGTCGTATGGCTGGAGACGGCCACCGGCGCCCACGCCATGCAGACCGACCCGACCAACAGCTACGCTTTCGTCCCCCACATCGCCGGCAACGGCCCCAACCTCATCTACCAATTCCGGTTCGATGAGAACACCGGGCACATTACCCCCAACTCCCCGGCCCAGGTGGAGCCGGATGCGTTCCTTGGCCCCCGGCACTTCTGCTTCCACCCTTCCCTCGATGTTCTGTACTTCTCCAACGAGCAGGGTTGCAGCGTCAGCGGATATCGCCTCGACACCGCCGCGGGCACCCTGTCCCAATTCCAGACCATCGCCACCATTCCCGAAAGTTTCACCGAGCGGAACACCTGCTCCCAGATTCAGGTCGCCGCGTCGGGCAGGTTCCTGTACGCTCCCAACCGGGGCCACAACAGCATCGCCTGCTTCACGGTGGACGGAGCGACCGGGGAGTTGACCGCCAACGGCATCGTCCCAGCCGAGCCGATACCCAACGCCCTGTGCCTGGGGCCGGGAGACAAGTTCCTCTACTCCGCCGGACAGGAATCGGGCAACATGGCCACCTTCAGCGTCAACCAGGAATCGGGAGAGTTGACCCGTCAGGACACCCTACCCCTGGGCAACCGGCCCGCCTGGATTTCCATTGCCGAACTGCCCGGTTAACCCGGACCCGGGCTTGCCAGGATTCCAAAAGGCGGGGCAAGGATGCCCCGCCCTGCCAACGCGCAAAGCAGGGAGCATTGTAATGCCGGAGATTGAGAACAAGCTCAAGGAAATGGGCTGCGAGTTGCCGGAGCTTCGCCGGTCGGGGGTTGGGAACTTTGTACCGGCGGTGCGAACGGGGAACCTGGTTTACATGTCGGGCGCAGGTCCCGGCCTTCCGGAGGGTGGCCTGCTGCACGTTGGCAAGCTGGGGGCTGACCTTTCTATCCAGCAGGGTTACGACTGCGCGCGCCAGACCATGCTGAATCTCTTGTCCAACCTGAAGGGGGAGATTGGCGACCTGGACAAGCTGAAGCGGGTGGTCAAGCTGCTGTGCATGATTAACGCCGCCCCCGACTTCGGCGACACGCCCAGAGTGGCCAACGGCGCGTCCGATCTGCTGGTCAGCCTCTACGGGGAGCGGGGACGCCATGCCCGGTCCGCCGTAGGCATGGCCACCCTGCCGGGGGGAATGCCGGTCGAGATAGAGATGATTGTAGAGGTGGAAGACTAACGCGCCGGAGCAAACGCAGCGCCGGTGCTGTCCGGCGTAATCTCGAAGGGCGGGGAAGTGGAGGAGACGTAGATTAGCTTTTCCTCCCCGACGTTGCGAATGGAGTGGTCCGTGCCGGGCGGCACCAGGATGGCCGTGCCTGGCCCGACTTCCTCCACCTCATCGCCAACTCTCATGGCGCCCCGTCCCTGGACGATCACGTACACCTGCTCCCGCCCTTCGTGGGAGTGTACGGTCTGTTCGCTGCCCGGTTCGCCTTCGACCCAGGTGATGGCCAGGTTCTTGGAGCCGAACTGGCCGGAAGCCACCAGCAAATGAGAAATCTGCCCGCCCCGGTGGTTCTGCGGGCATTGGCTTAAAGTCTGAATGTTCATCAGCAGAAACTCCTGGTGCGCCTGGGTGGGTTTATCTACCGTCCCCGGAGTGGGGGAGCGAGCCTTGGCTACGCTCCAGGGTCTTTTCATTCTCGAAAGAATCCCCTCGCCCTATGGGAGAGGGTTAGGGTGTTCCGTCCAAGAGCAACCGTTGCCGGTGCGCTTGGGGTTCGCCCTCACCCCCGGCCCCTCTCCCGCGGGGAGAGGGGAGAATTAAAAGACCCTGGGCTACGCTCCCTTGACGTTAACGATTTGGCGGAAGGTGTGTACCACGTCAACCAGGTCGCGGGACTGTTCCATAACCAGGTCGATGTCTTTGTAGGCCCCCGGCAGTTCGTCCAGGAAGGACTCGGAGCGGTGTACCTCAATGCCTTCCATTAGCTGGTCGAAGTCGGTCATGGAAAAGGACTGGCGGGCCTTGCTCCGGCTCATCCGCCGGCCCGCGCCGTGGGGAGCCGTGTTCAGGGACGCCGGGCTGCCCTTCCCGCGCACAACATAGCTCGCCGTTCCCATCGAGCCGGGGATTAACCCCAACTGCCCTTCCCTGGCCTCGATGGCCCCCTTGCGCGACACCAGAATGTTCTTACCGAAGTGGTGTTCCCGCTGGGTGAAGTTGTGGTGGCACTGGATACGTTCCACTTCGCCGAACTCACCGAACCGGTGCTGGAGAATCCTCATTACCCGCTCGACCATCTCCTCCCGGTTCAGCCTGGCGAAGTCCTGGGCCCACAGCAGGTCGGTCAGGTATTCGTCGAACTCGGGGGTGTCCTCGACCAGGTACGCCAGGTCGGCGTCGGGCAGGTCGATGTACCACTTCTCCATCAATGCCTTGGCAATCTTGATATGGTAATCGGCCAGCCGGTTCCCAATGCCGCGGGAGCCGGAGTGCAGGAAAGCCCAGACGCAATCCTCCTCGTCCAGCACGATTTCGATGAAGTGGTTGCCCGAACCCAGCGAGCCAAGCTGCTTGCGCCAGTTGCGGCCAATCTTGTCGTAGAACTCCAGGCGTCCCAACTCGGCGGCCTGGGATTCCAGTTGCTCAATGCGGGCTTTGGCCGTCTTCTTGACGCTGCGGTTATAGTGGCCGGCGCTCAGCGGTATCTGGTGCTCGATGGCTTTCCGGATGTCGGAACGGTCCTCGGGCAGGTCGCCCAGGGACAGCGGAGTCTTGACGGCAATCATGCCGCAGCCGATGTCGACGCCCACCGCGGCGGGGATGATGGCCCGCATGGTGGGGATGCAGGAGCCGACCGTGGCGCCCAGACCGAAATGGCAGTCGGGCATGACGGCGACGTGCTTGAAGATGAAGGGCATCTCGGCCAGGTTCTTAATCTGCTGGAGCGCCGACTCCTCAATCTGTTCCTCGGGCAGCCAGGACAAAACTTTTGGGCCGATGTTGCGGGGTGGCAAAACGGTCTCCTTGTTGCATTGACTTTTTCGGGTTGAAATGAACGGATGGTCTTTTTAGTGTACCACTTCAACCGTGGCTTGGGTTGAACCCCGGGAAACGGCTCCGTTCCACTTTGGAGCCTGAACCTCTAAAGGTTGCTTAAGCGGGTGGGCGCATTTATGGCGGGCTGGCCCGGCCAAAGGCGTCGTCTCCCCAACATTCGATGCTGCCATCCGGCCGCAGTCCGCAGCCGTGATCGTCGCCAACGGTAACCGCCTCGAAGATGCCCGGTGGCGGCGAGTCATTCATACCGCCGGACCCCCAGCACCCTATGTAGCCGCCGTCCCACAACGCACACGAAAAGCCCTTGCTGCTGTCCATGGCCTTGAGGTCGCCGTCCGGCGCATCGTCCGGCCCGCCTCCCCACGCCTTGTAGTCCGTATTCTCTCTCTCGGGCACCCAACATCGGCTGGTGCCGTCGGGTTGCGGTTCGCAGGTCTGGAGGTCCCCACTTCCCACGATGCTCCCCCAGCACCTGATTTCCCCGTCGGGCCTGAACCCGCAGGTATGGTAGACCCCGGCGCTGATGACCTCGAATGGGCCGTCCGGCGGCGTCGCCTGGCCCAGAAAATCGCCGTCTAACCCCAGATCGCCGCCCCAGCAGACGACGGTCTGATCGATGCGGATTCCGCAGGCATGGAAGCCACCCGCGCTAACGGAGGTGTACTTTCCCTCCGGCGGGGTCAGCGCGTCCGAGGCGATGGCCATGGTACTCCAGCACTCCGCGCTGTTGTCGAGCCTCACTCCGCAGGAGAACAGGAACCCCGCGCTCACCGATTTGAACCGCCCTTCGGGGGGTGCCAGCATAGCCTCCATCATGGCCTTTCCCTCAGGCGGTATATCACCCTCCAGAGGCATTTTGCCCCAGCACTCCACCGTTCCGTCCTGGCGCAGAGCGCAGGAGTGGAGGTCCCCGGCGCTAATCTGGGAGAAGCTGCCGGGCGGGGAGTCGATGAGCCCGGTGGCCCCTATGAGGCGTTCGTCCTCCCCGCTCGCACCCCAGCAAATGATGCTTCCGTCCGCCCGCAGCCCGCAGGTGTGGTGGAAGCCAGCGGAGACCTGAATGAATGGAATGCTGGAGCGCCGGGCCGGTCTGGCCGCGGTCGTGACTTCGGGCTGCTCCGTGGCCGCTTGGGATGGGGCCGGCGTCGGTATTACGGGCTGCTCCATGGTTTCTTGGGATGGGGCCGGCGACGGCATGGCCGGCGTTTGTCCGACGGCATCCCGCGCCGCTGCAGGGGACGTGGGCTCCTGAGTTGGTTGTTTGGCCTTCGTGGATGCTGGTCCGCTCCTGCGGTCCGGTTCGGGTGTTGCCTCCGAGTCGCAGGCCGCGAACACGAGCACCAGGGTGGCTACGGAGAGGCAGAGAACCGCCAACACGGGGCTAGGCCGTCGTCGGGAAACTGTCATCTCCTGTTTGTCCTTTCACGAGGTTGCTTGTATCTAAAAATCCGCAAGGCCGCACTGTACGCTCTCTAGGCCCCCCAAACCTCCAGACACCACGACCCCAACAACCCCGGTTGGATGTCAGCGTTGGCCTTCAAGAGTTCAGGCTCCAAGTTGGAACGGAGCCCCACTGGCGCCCCAGCTTTTCCGCCGCCACGCAGGCCGTGGCGCAGCCGCAAAAGGGGTCCAGCACCATGTCGCCCTCGTTGCTGCTGGCCTGGATTATCCGCTCCAGCAGGGCCAACGGCTTCTGGGTTGGGTAGCCGGTGCGTTCCGGTGAGCGGGAAGCAACCGGGTTGATGTCGGCCCACAAGTCCTGTAACGGGACTCCCGGCATTTCGTCAAGGTAACGCTTGTAAGCAGGAACGGCACCCGGTCGGGTTTGGACAACTCTCCCTTCGTCAATGAGTTCCTGCATCCGTTCCTTGCTGTAACGCCAATAACGGGTAACACCCATCACTTCATACCGGGGATTGCCTTTAGCCTCGCCTCCCGGTCCGGTCAAGTTGTCAAGGCGATAACGTCGCCCGGTTCCCGGTTCGACATGGCGGTAAAACCGGCTAACGTAGTCCGGGTCATAGTCGGTGTAAACCGGGTTCCACGTCCAACTGTTCCCCTTGGTGTAGTAGAGCAAAAGGTCATGGACTCTGCCGTGCTGCCGGCGTCCCTGCCTTCTGTCGCTGTGGGCGCTGGTGCGCTTCCACGGAATTTCGCTCTTGTAATTTGAAGCGCCAAACACAGCGTCCATGACAGATTTAAGGTAGTGGTTGGCGGTGTCGTCACAATGGATATAGATGCTGCCCGTTTCCTTAAGAATGCAGCGCATTTCCAGCAGGCGGACGGCCGGTAGCTCTTCATGCCTTTGCCGTGAGAGAGGCCAGCGGCGTCTATGATGGAGTAGAGGGCAGGTTCGCACTCGGCAATCTCGCCGTGCCAGGCCAAGTCCACGTCACTTAAAGTCCAGGTGTCCTTGAAGCCCACCATCGCCGCCTCGCTGCCGATGGGCGCGGCGTAATTCCGGTTGCTGTTGAAGGGTGGGTCGAGGTAGATGAGGTCAACGGACTCGGAGTTCATGCCTCGCATGACATCCAGGTTGTCGCCCGTCCACAAAGTTTGGTTTTTCCAGTTGGGCTGCATCTCGTCGGTTCCTTACCAGTTGGATATGCCATGTTAATGTTGGATTATAACGGTATTTCCTCGTAATATTGAGGGTCCTGCTGGTCCACCCCAGGGTCTTTTAATTCTCCCCTCTCCCCGCGGGAGAGGGGCCGGGGGTGAGGGCGAACCCCGCGCGCACCGGCAACGGTTGCTCTTGGACGGAACACCCTGACCCTCTCCCCGCGGGAGAGGGTCAGGGTGTGAGGGGACTGTGTGACACCTCGCCATTGACACATCCGGCCCGACTTCTTTAAGGTTAATGTCAGCCGGTAAACACTCCTCCTCCCCTCTCCCCGCGGGAGAGGGGCCGGGCAGCCTTCAGGAGCGGATCCCTTCCAATACGCACCCCTCTCCCCGCGGGAGAGGGGCCGGGGGTGAGGGGGCCGTTTAACAACAGAGTGGTGAGTCCAATGACCGGTTGCAATCGGTCAATCCTTGTCATTGGCCGGCTCTCGGCCCCGGATTTCCCGGGGATAAAATGAGACATTCCTGGCACAAAAATGAGACACTCTTGAGGCAAAACGGGACATTTCTGGCACAACAAACCCCCGGTTCCACGCTCAAATGGGACAAATTGGACAAATTATAAAAAAACCCAACCCCGCAACAGGACTTTTATCCTCCCCTCTCCCCGTGGGAGAGGGGCCGGGGGTGAGGGCAAACCCCGCCCACCGCGCGGGAGTGCCGGATTGGGGGCAACCGGGTATATAATCGGCTGAACCAATTGCTTGAAGGAGCGGATGACAATGTGGGAAATTCCGACAGGCATCATTCAGACCATTGCCGGCACCGGGGAGGCCGGTTACTCCGGCGACGGCGGGCCGGCCACCGGCGCCACCCTGCGCGAGCCGTTCATGTGCGCCTTCGATCCGGCGGGGAACCTGGTCTTCAGCGAGTCCAGAAACCACTGCGTCCGGCGTATCGACGCTCAGACCGGCGTCGTCACCACGCTGGTTGGCAGCGGTCAGGCCGGTTACTCCGGCGACAGCGGGCCGGCGGCTCAGGCCCGGCTCAACGAGCCGTACAGCCTCACCGTGGACGACAACGGCGACATCTACATCGTGGACCGTCTCAACGCCGCGGTGCGGAAGGTCGACGCGGCCACCGGCGTCATCTCCACCGTGGCCGGCACCGGCGAGCCGGGTTACGGCGGCGACGCCGGGCCTGGGACCATGGCGCAGATGCGGGAACCCAACGACTGTTTCCTTGACGGACGGGGCGGACTGCTCATCGCCGACATTCAGGACCAAAGGATTCGCCGCCTGGACCTGGCCACTGGCATCATCAACACCTTTGCCGGCAACGGCGAGAAGGTGCGGGGCGGCGACGGTCTGCCCGCGGCGCAGGCGTCTATTCTGGGCGCCCGGGCCGTCTGCATGGACGGCAGCGGCAACACCTACATCGCCGAGCGCGAGGGCAACGGCGTCCGCAAGGTGGACGCCAACGGCATCATGTCCACCGTGGCCGGCGCCGGCGAGCGGGGATACGACGGCGACGGCGGCCCGGCCATCGCCGCCACCTGGGGCGCGCCCAAGGCCATCCGCTGCGACGCCGCCGGCAACGTCATCGTGGTGGACACCGAGAACCACGCCATCCGCAAAATAGACGCCGAAGGCATCGTCACCACCATCGCCGGCGGACACCTGGGCGGTGACGGCGACGGCGGGCCGGCCACAGCTGCGGGGCTGGAACGCCCCCACGGCTGCGGAATCGGCCCCGACGGAACGCTGTACATCGCCGACAGCAACAACCACCGGGTAAGAGCGGTGGGGGTGTGACGGCCGGGTGCCGCTCAAAAACGGTTGGGGCAGGGTCTTTTAATTCTCGGTAGCCGCTGGATAATCCGTTCACGGTGAACAATTCGGTATGTCTGCCAAGCATGATAAACCCCTGAACTCAGGGGGTTTGGGGGATGAATCCCCCAACGTGTCCCGTTACCCAATGGGTATTGAGGTATAAGTTATGTCTGCCTTTGCCGTCCAACCGCGAACGTCCCCGTTGGCTTATGGTTGGAGAATTTCTGAACCCGGCTCGGCCCGTTCAGGATTGCTGGGGTGTGCGGTCGCGGCGCTTGGGGCCGCCGATGCTGGGCATCCGCAGATAGTGGGGTTGCAGCAGGGCCAGGTCGTCGGTGTCGCCCCGGTCCAACCGGCGGCGGCCCAACTCCGCCAGCGGCCAGAGACGGGCCGCCGGTGATGGCTGCACCACGACGGCTTGCGGCCCCAACCGTTCCTTAATCAGCGCGCCCCAACTGCGGACGCCCTCACCGCAAAAGATGGTTGGCTCGGCCACCCCGGTTATGATTTCCTCGGGGCGGCCCATCCGGTCTTCCCCCGTCCGCTCGCCGTCGGCGCCGAAGAAAGCGGCGGCAACCTCGGTCCGGCCCGAGTCCAGCAGGGCGCAGACGGGCAGCCCGGAGTTGAGGTAGGGGAGGGCTTCCAGGTCCAGCGTGGGCAGTCCGGCCAGCGGCCTGCCGGTGGCCAGGGCCAGACCCTTGGCGGCGCTGACGCCCACCCGCAGCGCGCTGAATGCTCCCGGCCCCAGGGCCACGGCGATGCCGTACAGGTCCCGGGGCGCCAGCCCCAATCCCTGAAGCAGCCCGGCTACGGCGGGCATCAACTCCGAGGTGTGGCTGCTGGTGGAATACCAGGAGCGGCCTGCCAGCAGCCGGTCACCGTCGGCGACGGCCACCCCGGCGTACCTGGTGGATGTATCAATGGCCAGCAGCATTCAGGTAGTCTCCTCTGCCGCCGGAAATGTCTCCGACAGCTTCCTCAGCAGCGACTCGAACCGCGGCGGCGGGTCCCGGAAGGTTATAACCCGGCGGTCATTCTCGTCCGGCTCGGCATCTGGCCCGGCATCTCCGGCGGACGCGGCATCGGACGGTTGGCCCGGTGGCGGGCCGGGCGGGTAGTCCAGGTCAATCCACAACGCATCGTCGGGAAAGACTTCCTCGGCCTGGTCGGCCCACTCGATGGCGCAAACGCCGTCGCCGTTCAGGTATTCCTCCAGCCCCAGGTCCCAGGCTTCCAGCGGGTCGCCGACCCGGTACAGGTCCATGTGGTGCAGCGTCAGCCTGCCCTGGTAGCGGGTCATCAGGACAAAGGTGGGGCTGCGGGGATGCTGGGTCACGCCCAGGCCCCAGGCAAGCCCCTGGGTCAGACAGGTCTTGCCGGCGCCCAACGGCCCGGTCAGCAGGTACACGTCGCCGGGCCGGGCTTGCTCCCCGATGATTCGCCCCACCCGCTGGGTTTCCCCGGCGCAGGCGGTGATGATGGTGAGCGGCGGCGTGGTCATGGGGCGAAGTGGTCCCAGCCCCGGCGGTTGGCGGGGGTTTCGGCGCCGGACGGGTCTACCACGGTCACCCGGCCCGGCTCGCCGACGGTAATCCGGCCCACCACCGCCGCCGGCTGCGGCAGACTGGCGTTGGCTTCTTCCAACTGAGCCGGAGACGCCACGAACAGCAGCTTGTAGTCTTCGCCGCCGTTGAGGGCCATTGCCAAGCATTCGTCGGGGAAGGTCTCCCTGAGCAGCGGGTGAATGGGGATGTGGCCGGACTCGATTTGCGCCGAGACCCGGCTGGCCAGGCACAGCTTGCCCAGGTCGTCGCAGAGGCCGTCGCTGATGTCCATGGCGGTGGCTACTCCGGCACGGGCCAGGACCTGCCCGGCGTCCACGTCGGGAACGGGCCGGCGGTGGGCATCCTTGAGATGCTCGGCGGCCTCCGGCGACGCCGGTATATCTTCCAGCATCAGCTTGAGGCCCCCGGCGGAGTCGCCCAAGTACCCGGTGACGGCCACCAATTCACCGGGGCAGGCGTGGGACCGCAACATGAACGAGCCGTGGGTCACTCCGGCCAGCGCCACGGTGATGAAGACGACCGGCGACCGCACCATGTCGCCCCCGACGATAGATGCCCCGAATTGGTTGCCGATTTCTAGCATTCCCCGGTAAAGCTCCTGCAGATCGGCCACGGCGGTTTCCGGCGGCATCCCCAGCGTCACCAGCGCATAGGTGGGTAATCCGCCCATAGCGGCGATGTCGCTGATGTTGGATGCCAGGGACTTCCAGCCCAGATCGCGCCAGGGGGTGGTCTCGCGGGTAAAGTGGACACCCTCGACCACGGTGTCGGTGGTGAAAAGCTCGGTGGCTCCTTCGGCGCGCCAGGCGGCGGTATCGTCGCCGGTATCCACCAGCAGCTCCACGCCGGAAGCAGCGGCGCCGCCCGGCGAGGCGCGTTCCTCGACAACCATCCGGTTAAGCAGGTCAATAAGGCCAAATTCGCCAAGGTCTTTGATAAGCATCGCGTGGGGAATTATAGCATTGGGGGTTCCTTCGAGGGTTGCTTCCGTTATGGGTTCGGGTAATGTTAAGGTTGATCTGTTGCAAGAATGGCAATCAACCTGGGAACGTGGCAGACAACAACCTGCCACACAGCGTCTAGGTCAACGCGGTCATAATCGTGAATCACGATATTTCGCATCCCCACGATGTTGCCCCAGGGGATACTGGGGTAGCGGTGCAAAACGTCCCTTGAGGTTCGGTTGGTAGCTTCACCCATGATTTCCACCGCCCGGATGACCGCGTAGGCTGTCTTATCGTCGGCGGTGAAAGCCGCAAAGTCCATCCCATCCGTGAACTCTTGAACTTTTCCAGCCGCATACACGACATCCGCAAGGTAGTTTGGGAGATCGAGGGGACGGGTCAAACGGCAACCAATTCGCCCATGATTTGCTTGGCCCGGTTGGGCCATAACCATTTCTTTGTGGCTAGGTCAACCCGAACTCCCAAAGCTTCGCTGAGTTCCCGTTGCAGCCCGAAGAACGCCAGGCCGGGAGTTTTGTAGAACTCCACCAGCACCCCCACGCTATCGTAGGGCCGGGCCTTGCCCGTAGCGTATGGCCCGAAGATGCCCAGGCTTTTGACGCTGTAATTTTCTTTCAAGGCGGGCATCTCGGCTTTCAGGATTTCCCGGATTTCATCCAGGGTTAGTAGCGGGTCCTTGGGCGGCGGAGGCAAGTCCTCAAGCATCGCGTTAACCCGCTGGATGCGGTCGGTCAGATGGGCGACTTCCTGAAAGTCATCAAGAATCGCATCCTGCTCAACCTCCCCCCGCCGGATAATCTTCTCCATGTCCGACAGGTTGTCGACGCCGAACTTGGCGCAACGGGCCTGCCGGTCAGCCTCCAACAAACGCAAATGCTCCCCCAGAAACACCCGCAGGCTTTCTATGGCGAGGGCTTCTTCGGTAAGACCGAACTCCTGGGCTATGTAAGCGGTGTCTACGGACATAGTTGGCTCCAATCAATCCGTTCTCGCCATATTATTACCCTTGCGGGTGTAGAGCAGGCAAGCCTGAACATCCTCCGGCTCCAACCAGGAATAGCCGCTGAGGATAATGTCTGGAGAGTCACCCGCAGCTAACATCCCCCAGGACCTGCTCCACCGCAAGGCAACGACCGCGGATGATGGGCTTGCCTCCGAAGATGTCAGGGTTGACGGTGATTCTGGTTAACAGGTTGGCTTCGTTCATAGAGTACGACACTGCGGTCCGAGTTCGTTGGTTGCTTTTCCAAGTGTATCAATACCGCCAGCATGGAGGCAAAGAAAAGGTCGAACCGTCGTAGAGACCCGTCCCCTTATAACCGGTGCTAGGGACTATTATCCCCTTACGCAGTAGCTTCTGGGTTTTCCCCACGGAACTGGTCGCGGAACATGTGATAAATTTCTCCTGCTTTAGGGACACCCGCAAACACTGTAGCCTCAAGCTGATCGTCTTGACCTCCACGAGCCTTGAATGCCCGCGTGTCTCTGATAAAGTCACCCAGTGGGTTGTCATCCGCGCTGAGGTTGCAAATCCAGTCAATAAAATCGGTGGCCATATTCCTCCTCAATGATTCAACCTTCAAGAAACAATTAAGAGCCTATCCTAATAACCCCTTTTCCGTGCGGGTATTACCCGTTATTAGGATAGGCTCTTAATGGACTCGCGTTCCCGTTCCTCGATTCACCTTTCCGCTTGGCGCAACGCTTCTAGTAATGGTTCAACCGCCGACGCGAAACCGCTAACCCGAAAAGACGCACTTATGGGATTCCTGCCAAAGGGGTGAACCTGGACGGAAAGCACATCGGCATCAGACAAAGCAAGAACCATGTCCATCACTTCATCTTCCGGCATAAACGTCGCTTGGTGATTACTGGATAAGCCCCATCCACGCCTCCGCCGTCTTGGCCTATCGTCAATCTTCCAACCAACTTAGGGGGAGACCGAGTACCCTATCTCCATATTCCAATCAACCCATAACTCCAAGAACAGTTCCCGAAACCGGACCATTAACCACTTGCAGGGGCGACAGGATCTCTTGCGCCAATGGTGATAGTACCGGTTCCATATAGTCTTGTCGATACTGGAAAGTCACTTCCAACTGTGGATTCCAGCTTGCTCGGGAACGACGGGCAGGTGAAACGGGTATCTGGTATAAGGCATATTCAAGTGGAAACGGTAATAGTTCGTTGGTTGTTAAAAGTTGAATTAGGGCCATTGTCGAGGACTTTCCAATTGGAGCTCATAGATTTTCCCCTTCCGCTGGTATTCCACCACGAGGTTCAAGGCGCTGCGGGGCCGGTTGGACCCCTTGGTGTAGGAGCCGAACACGCCCAGACTCTTGACGTGGTACTTCTCCTCTAGGTTGGGCATCTCCCGGCGCAGGACCACCAAGATTTCCTGGAGGCTAATCTTGTCTTTCCCGGAGGGTGACGGCATGGGGTTCGTCTCCTGGAGGCCGAATCGGAGATTTTCCGAAATGAAGGGCCGGACGTTAACGTCCGGCCCTTCATGCGCCTTAACTGCTGAATAGTGGAAGGGAGTAGATAGTTTACTGCTTTAGCAGTGTGACGATGGACTTTCTCAGGGAACCGTCACTCTCACCGGGGAGCAATGCTCAACCAACTAGCTTGAGAAACGGAACATCCACCGAACGACCTGGGAGTTGGACCCTTCCCCCGCTTAGGGGTTGCCCCCGTTGCAATGGGTTGGGCCGTGGCTCCTTAGAAAGGAGGTGATCCAGCCGCACCTTCCGGTACAGCTACCTTGTTACGACTTCGTCCCAGTTACCGAACCCGACCTCGGCACCTGCCTCCCTTGCGGGTTAGCTCAGCGACTTCAACCGTTCTCGGCTTCCATGACGTGACGGGCGGTGTGTACAAGGCCCGGGAACGTATTCACCGCAGTATGCTGACCTGCGGTTACTAGCGATTCCGAGTTCATGCAGGCGGGTTTCAGCCTGCAATCCCAACTGAGGCCGGCTTTGATGAGATTGGCTCCAGCTCGCGCTTTGGCAACCCGTTGTACCGACCATTGTAGCGTGTGTGTAGCCCAAGACATAAGGGCCATGATGACTTGACGTCGTCCCCACCTTCCTCCTCCTTGTGAGAGGCTGTCTCGCTAGAGAGTGTAACTAGCGACGAGGGTTGCGCTCGTTGCGGGACTTAACCCAACACCTCACGGCACGAGCTGACGACAGCCATGCAGCACCTGTGATGGCTTCCGGAGTTACCCCCGGATCGTCACCCTTTCGGGCTTCTACTACCAACATGTCAAGCCTTGGTAAGGTTTTTCGCTTAGCATCGAATTAAACCACACGCTCCACCGCTTGTGCGGGCCCCCGTCAATTCCTTTGAGTTTTAGCCTTGCGGCCGTAGTCCCCAGGCGGGATGCTTATCGCGTTAGCTTCGGCACAGGGGGGGTCGATACCCCCTATACCTAGCATCCATCGTTTAGGGCGTGGACTACCAGGGTATCTAATCCTGTTTGCTCCCCACGCTCTCGCGCCTCAGCGTCAGGTACAGCCCAGAAAGCCGCCTTCGCCACTGGTGTTCCTCCCGATATCTACGCATATCACCGCTACACCGGGAATTCCGCTTTCCTCTACTGCCCTCAAGCCAGGTAGTTTCCCCTCACCTCTCCCAGTTAAGCCGGGAGCTTTCAAAAGAGACTTACCAAGCCGCCTACGCGCACTTTACGCCCAGTAATTCCGGGTAACGCTCGCTCCCTACGTATTACCGCGGCTGCTGGCACGTAGTTAGCCGGAGCTTATTCCCAAGGTACCGTCCTTACTCTTCCCCTGGAAAAGGAGTTTACAGCCCGAAAGCCTTCTTCCTCCACGCGACGTCGCTGGGTCAGGCTTGCGCCCATTGCCCAAGATTCCTTGCTGCTGCCTCCCGTAGGAGTGGGGGCCGTGTCTCAGTCCCCCTCTGGCTGGTCGTCCTCTCAGACCAGCTACCCGTCATCGGCTTGGTGGGCTTTTACCCCACCAACTACCTGATAGGACGCGAGCCCTTCCTCCGGCGCCCGAAGGCTTTCATCTCCACACCAAGGCCTGAAGATCTTATGCGGGATTAATCGCGATTTCTCGCGGCTATACCCCACCAGAGGGTAGGTTACTCACGCGTTACTCAGCCGTCTGCCGCTTTCCCATTGTGGCCGAAGCCACGAGCACGCGCGACTTGCATGCATTAAGCGCGCCGCCAGCGTTCACCCTGAGCCAGGATCAAACTCTCTAAACGAGTTTCCTTACTTCCTTCCACTATTCAACTGTTAAGGTGCCGTTGCGCCACCCCCCTTCGGGGACAGCTAGGCAAGTATAAAAGCCTATTTGGTGGGTGTCAAGGGGCATTTTGCCCTTTACCCAGGGCAATTTCCGCCAATTTGACCCCAAACCGCCCGATTCCGCCGGGACCAGCTCAATTTGCCGATCACCCCAGCATGGTTTGCCCGGAGTCGACATTGGTGTTGGGAGTCCTAACACCAATGTCGGTTATCGTTGGCAAGGGTGGGGAGCCTGTTTCGGGCCAACATGGATGATTTGGATGCGTTTCGATCCGCTCCGGGGCGTATCGCCTTGCCCGGTCCCGGCGGCTCAGCCTTCGGACTATTTGAGGGCGGTTGATGATTGTGGTAAGGAATGGGTCGCCGGAGTTGGGAATGCGCCGGTGTCACTAAGGAAGTTCTTTGGGCGCCCAGGACGAACGGGCCGCACTGAGGTCTTCCTTTATATACGCAATGCCATTAAAAAAGGAAGACTGCGGCCTGCCGTCTTGCCCCCACAACTTGGCACATACCCGTTTGCCCTGACGAAACGGGGTTGCCCGCCTGCCCAAGCCATGCCATAATGAACGCATGGGGACGCGTGGGTTCGACAGGAGCGTCCTGTGGCGGATTGCAAGCCGAGGTGCCATCCACCTCGTTAAACCGGTGGCAAAACACAACTGGCGAACGTGAATTCGCACTAGCCGCCTAACAACGGCTACGTCCACTCCCGGCTATTCCCGGAGGCTGGGATGTGGGCGCCACAAGTCCGGGATGCAGCTCGCGGCGATGCCGATAATCCGCAGCTAAAGACCAAATCGGCTGGCTCCCGAAAGATTATGCCGGCGTAAGCTGCCGGGAGCGACTATTAAATCGCCGGACAAGCTTGTAGTACATCTAGCTAGAGGGCCTTTTGGACGGGGAGTTCGACCCTCCCCCGTCTCCACCATTCTTTCTAAAACACTTCCTTGAGGCGTCCAAAACCTCGACATCGCTTCTGTCTGCCATCGCCATGATCGGAGCCATGAAGGTTTTCTTGGGCAATAGCCCTACGACATCTCTCGCGTCCAGGTCCACATAGATAGCATGCAACATCGACTTGAGCAGACGGTTCTTTCGCCCCACCGAAGCGGTTTCCCAGACCGTTCCGAAGTCACTCAAGAGCTTGCCAGCCTCTACCGTATCATCGAACTCCGGAATGTAGATGCTGACAAGAGCGGCCTCCGCCTCGTTTTTGATCTTCGTGAATCCTTGCCAAGCAAGGTCGCCATTCACGTACAAATGGCGCGCCCTTTCAATCTTTTCTTCTATGGACCGCCGCCTCTGCAGTGCAGCTTGAGGGTCAGCTTCACGCACATGGTTTTCGATTATCCAGTCCACCCAATCGTCCCGCAGCGTGAAACCACTGAACAACTGGTTCGTTTGAGCATCGAAGTCACGCCCCAAGAAAGAGTGCCCTTTATGCTTGCAGGATTGGCTTAGACCTTTGTCAGGCGACTTGTAGTAGGTTCCGGGTTGAGTTCCTTGCTGTTGGGACCAAAGGACCGTACCGCATTCGTGACAACGTACTAGCCCTGTCAACAGGTGAGGGTTTTGATTGTTGCCGTTTCGTGATGCGGTCTTGCGGGAGCGGTTCTTCTTTATCTGCTCCTGTACGCCGTCGAACAGGTCTTGAGTAACGATGGCTTGGTGGCGGCCATCAAACAGCTCTTCTTTGTGGCGGACTCTGCCAACGTAGAAAGGGTTCTTCAGCATGTCTCGGATACTCCAGTGAGTGAAGTGACGGCCTTCGACCCCTACCAATTTCCCGAAGACATCAGCTTTTCTCTTCCCCTTAGCTTGTACCACTATTGACGCCTTTTCCGGCTCGGCGTGGCAACCAGGGTGAGTATCGTCCAGACCAAGGCAGTCAGCATCGCATCGTTCGTACCCAAAAGGAGGTTCGCCGTTGAATAAGCCCTGCTGTGCACGTTCGCGCATCCCCTTCTTCGTGTGGCCGGAAAGAGCATCGGAGAAATATTGGGCGAACGCACCCAACATGGTCATGAACAACTTGCCTTCCGGTTTCGAGTAGTCAATTTCCTGGGTTATGGAAATGTAGGTAACGTCACTTTGAGAAAAGGTATCGAAGGCATCCAACATTACCCGTAAGTTTCTGGAAACCGGTCGAGAGTGTGGGTCACAAGAACTTCGAACTTCCTGGCTTGGGCGTCTTCCAGCATCTGGCGGAAGGCAGGCCGTTTTGCGATTGACTCCACCCAAGCAGAGCGGCCCTCCTCGCTGTACTCTTCCACAGGTTCCCAACCCTTGCCACGGCAAAACTCCCTGGATGCTCGTCGTTGAGCATCCAGGGAGTAGCCTTCGACCTGGTCTTCGTCACTGACTCGAAAATATCCAGCTGCTCTCATGCGAATCCTCGCCGTCTTGTTTATTTTGCGGGATTGTACGACGCTCCTTGCGTTTCTTGGCAAGTTGCTCCATCAGCTCCTCGGCCACCTCCTCCAGGAAGGCACGCACCTCGGGCGGAAATGAATTTGGGTTCCTATCCGTGCTCATTTCTGCGTATGTATTCCTGAAGAAGCCTTTCGGGTATAGGAGCAGTATCGACGTCCCGGATCCAACTGACCCATCCTGGGCCGAGTCGATGGACAACGGGGCTGGGCGCCAACTCAATGTGATTTTGCACGCCGACGATTGCCGTTCGCTTTGGCACTTTGGATAACTTTTCTTTCCGGCCCAAAGCAGGGATTGAAGCAGGTAAGATGCCGCGGTGAAGCACGGATATGGGAAAACTCAGGAAGCTCAGGTATCCGCGTACTATTCCGCGCCAATAGCAGCGGGAACGGAAGCCTGGTAACAGGGCAGTTCCTGACTCTTGCGCATCCGTCTCAGGTGCTGAGGTCCCGGATGGCAGCAATAGCGCATTCCCGGGAATCGGTTGGTCGGCCGGAGAGCGAAGGGACCTTTGAGGAGTAGACACCAGAGCCGGTTGATGGCCCCTGGGGATTTAGCGCCGGAATAATTAACCGGAAACGAGGGTTTCCAGGCGGTGGAGCAACGAGTTGCAATTGCACTTGGAAGAGAAGTTGTGCGGCTGGTCGGAAGGACAAACACTTGGTATTACAACGACGGTTGGCATGATGGGATGACAGGGTAATTGGGCAGGCGAGGCAGGGAAGTGGATGCTGCGGTTTTCGAGCAGGTGTACGGGGCCTTTCAGGATTTTCACGCTTACTTCGGTCCGCTGTTTGGCCGCAGGGAAGCACGGGACCACAGCCGCCATTATCTCCAGGCTCTCCTGGTACAGTCCGGGGAGCGGCGCAACGCCGAGAATCTGTCGGAGACGGTTCCGGCGTCAGCCCGGGTGATGCAGCGGTTTCTCGCTGAATCCCCCTGGGATGACGACACAGTCATAGGACGCCTTCAAGAGTACTTGGGACCCCGGCTTGGACATCCGGATGCGGTGTGGGCGCTGGACGGCAGCGGTTTCCTGAAGCAGGGCAGGAAGTCGGTGGGAGTGGCCCGTCAGTACTGCGGGAGACTGGGCAAGGTGGCCAGTTGCCAGGCCGGAATGATGTTCCTGGCCTACGTCAGCCCGCTGGGACGGGCTCTGGTGGACAAACGGCTGTATCTGCCGGAGAGCTGGACCTCGGACAAAGACCGGTGTGAGGCGGCGGGGGTTCCGGAGGAGAGGCAGGGCTACCGGTCGAAGACCCAATTGGCGCTGGAGATGGTGGAGCGGGCCTTGGAGCGGGGACATCTGAGGGCCGGATGGGTTGCGGGGGACGACGCCTTCGGGATGTCGCCGTCCTTCCGTGAGGGACTGGCGGCCCTGGGGATGCGTTACGTCCGCGTCCTGGACGTTCCGGCGGGCTTTAACGGCGTGGCCGCCGGAACCCGAGTGGACCAGTCCGGCATATCAAGACCGGGGGCGTCCCCGCAAGCCCAGGCTGGTGGGCGGGCAGCGGCGCACTATGGCGGAGCGCAGTGATGAATTGCCGGAGGGGGCCTGGCGGGAGATAACGGTGGCCGAGGGAAGCCAGGGTCCCCGCCGCTGCCGGTTCAGCGCTCAGAGGGTGCGTCCAACCAGCAGGCGGAAGCCCGGCGAAATCCACTGGGCCGTTTACCGCCGGAATCTGGACGGCAGCGAACGCCGCCACTACCTGTCCAACGCTCCGGAGGATACCCCTTTGAAGACCCTGGCATTCTTGGGAGGCTCCCGGTGGCGTATAGAAACGGAGTTCGAGACGGAGAAGAACCACGCTGGGCTGGAAGAGTACGAGATACGCACCCCGCATAAGTACGGGGCAGGCTCCGGGCGGGTTGGCATCACCACGTGGCCCTGTACCTGCCGGCCGGAGCTTTGCTCCTGGGCCTGCAACAGGCTTGGGGGAAGATGCCCCTGATCACGAGGCCGCAGGTCTACCGGGTGGTGCGGGAAGTGCTGCCCCGAGAACGGTCCGGGCCGGATGAGCTGCTGCGGTGGCTCGAGGATACGCAGGAGAGTACCGAACGGGCTAACCGCTCCCATGCCAAGCGCTGAGATGCCCTTCGCGCCTCCCCGCACCTCCTTCCTTGAATCATCGTTGTAATACTAACGGTGTACACCCCCTCCGCCAGCTCAAGAATTGGCGGTGGGCAGAAAAACTCCGGCTGGTAGGCCGGAGTTTTTCTGTTTCCCTATTATGTTATGTCTCGAGCGGCTCCTGTCAACCTATCGGCTCAGTCCTGATCTTAGAGAGTGGTGTATTTTGTAAGTAGAATTTGCAAATAGCACCATCCGCCATCTCGGAATCAGGAGGAGACGACCAAGACCGATGCCAGCTTCATCCAACCGGTCGAGGTTGCTTACGTTACGCCGACGGCGTTTCCTGGTCACTGAAGGGATTGAATACTTGGACGTCCGTCGGCTCGAAGTGCCTCACGTTGCGAGTCACCACGGCGAGCCCGTGCTCCAGGGCCGTGGCGGCGATCATCAGGTCCACGCTGTCGTGCCCCAGGGAACCGGAGAGTTGCCCCCACCGCTGCGCTGCGGGCACATCGAACGGCAAGATCCGGTCGCCGTACCAAGAGAGCACCTTGGACAGCCAGACCGCCAGCTCGCGGGCAAAGGACGGGTCCCGCCGCTCCTGCTGAACGATTCCCCTTTGTATTTCTCCCACGGTCACCGCGCTCAGGTAAAGGTCATTCGTCTGCTGGGCGGCTAGCCACCGGGCCGCCTCGGGATGCCGGTCCCGCCTTCGTAGTGCCGACAGTACGCGGTGTCCACCAGAAACATCACAGGTCGAGGGGTCGGGTAGGCAGGAGCATACGCTCGAATTCTAGGTCGTCCTGTGGGATGTCCAGCAGCAGTTCCGCCAGCCTCGGGGCGTTGACCTTCTCCAGGCGGCAGAGGCGCTCGTACTCTTCCACCGCTAGGACGACCACCGCGGGCTGTCCCCGACGGGTCACCCGCTGGGGGATGCCAGCCAGCGCGGCATCGACCACGGCGCTGAATTTGTTCTTGGCGTCCTGCAGGGACCAGTCAGTCATGTTCGTCTCCAGCTAGGTTGACTGGCTAGATTCTATGCCCTCCTGGAGCCGGGAACAAGCCGTCGGATGTGACGTTGCTGCCTGAATGCGAATTTGGGTCAATATGTGGGATAGTGCGTGAGGAGATGGGTGGCACTGTATCTGGATTGCAAGGGATACTCTGAACAAGACCGGCCAGAGCCGGGGGTTGTGTTTGCTGAGGCGGTTTTGCGGAAATAATCAGGCCTCTGCCATTTTCGGGGATGTTTAGCCCTCTGATTTTGCTCCGATCGGGGCATCTGTGGGCTTGGATCGCCTCTGGCGGTGGATTCGGGCACAATTCTACCCCGTCAGGACATCAGGCGGCCCTCGGCCGTTAACAGGTTGCCCAGTCCCAGCAGCAGCGCCAGCCGCTGCGTGTTCTTCGCCAGGCCCCGGTAGCGCACCTTGGCATAGCCGAACATCCGCTTCGTCTTCAGGAACGGATGCTCAACCTTGGCCCGCATCGATGCCTTGACCCGCTCCGCCAGCGCCTCTTCGCTCCCGGGTTCCAGCTTCCGCCGACGCCCCGGACGCATCGCCACCCGCCATTCCACCTCCAGCCCCAGGTTCTCCTCCCTCTTGTGAACCCCCTGATACCCGGCGTCGCCCCACACCACCTTCTCGCCCCCGTGCAACAGATTGTGCGCCTCCGCAACGTCGTGGGCGTTGGCCGCCGTCGCGCTCATGCTGTGGACTATGCCCGTCTCCGAATCCACCCCGATGTGCGCCTTCATCCCGAAATGCCACTGGTTCCCCTTCTTGGTCTGGTGCATCTCCGGGTCCCTCTCCCCGGCCCGGTTCTTGGTGGAGGACGGCGCCTCGATGATGGTGGCGTCCACGATGGTTCCCTCCCGCAGCTTCAGCCCCTGGGATTCCAGGTGAGCGTTGATTTCTTCCAGAAGGCCCTGCCCCAGGCTGTGCTCCTCCAGGAGATGACGGAAGTTGAGGATGGTGGTCTCGTCGGGCAGAGCGTCCGACAGTCTCAGCCCAGCGAACCGCCTGACCGATTCGGACTCGTAAAGCAGGTCCTCCATGCCGGGATCGCTCAGGTTGTAGCACAACTGAACGCAGTGGATGCGGAGCATCACCGGCAATGGGTAAGGCCGGCGGCCCTTGCCGGCCTTGGGGTAGACCGGCCGGATGCACTCCTCCAGCCGTTCCCAGGGAATCAGGCCGTCCATCCGCTCCAGGAATAGTTCCCGACGAGTCTTCCTCTTCTTGTTCTGATAGTCCAGGTCGGCGAACGTTGTCTGGTCCATTTCATCTCACCCCTGGCCGCAGTCGGCTCTGCCAGCCTTACTATGCCACATCCCACCCGACTTGTTCAGAGGATTCCAAGCCTTTTTCCACAGGAAGAGGGACCTGCCCTGCCGCAGGCCCATCTCGGAATTGCCGGTCAGCCGACGCTGTACCGTTTGCGTAGAAGCTCGGGCGGAACCCTCTTGTTGGGAAGAAGGATTTGGCCAGTGAGGCCGACGCGAGCAAAGTGAGTGTCCAAATTCGCCCGAGCCACCCGGTGCTGGAGTTGCCCATGCCTGCGGCCAGGGCGCTGCCGGTGCTGTTGCAGACCCAGTTGTCCCGGGGCTCGAAGTAGCCGGCCTGGACCAGCCCGGGGATGACGTCGTTCTGGTCGACCTGGCCGCAGGCCTCTTGGAGCACCTGGGGCTTGGCCCTCATCCAGGTCTCGGCAGCGTCGACCACACTGGTGTCGTTGGTCAGGACCGGGGGGATTTCTCCGCGGAGGCTTTGTAGCTGCCCCAGCACTCCGTGTGGTAGCCGCAGTACCCACAGATGTTGGAGCCGTGGGGGTAGGGCTGGTCCGGCAGCCGGTTGTCCCGGACGGTTCGATGATCTCCCGGAGCACCCGGTAGTCCTAGTCGACGTCCTCCGGCCTCCAGGAGACGCGCTCCGGGCTCAGGGGACGCCCGTCGCGGTCCATCATGGCGAAGACGGCCCGTTCCGGATGACTGACCAAGCGCATCTCGTAGAACTTCCGGCAGGAGGGGCCGGTCTGGGTTACTGGGCGGGCACCATCATGACGATCGCCCCCGCATCCTGGGCCATCCGTGCCCTGTCTAGGTCGATGCTGGCGCTGATTATCGCGGGTATCGTCCTCCAGTCCTGTACCCTGGCGAGGATGAGGGCGCGGGCCTTGGCCCGGTCGATGTCGTCGTCGCCTGTGGTGATGCTGATCTCGGCAACGACCATGACATTCTCTCTCCCATCCCTGGTCCTGGAGCTGGAGATTAGGTCGGCGGCCAGAAGTTGGTTGCGCTCCTCCCAGGTTATCCGGTCAGAGGTCACGGCCCTTTCCAGGTCTTCGGCGAACTCCGGGTCGGTCCCGTCTCCCTTGAGGATGGTGGGAGTCAGGAGATCGAGCTGCTGGGCGATATGGGTGTCTAGGAATCCTCTGAACAAGTCGGGTGGGATGTGGCATAGTAAGGCTGGCAGAGCCGACTGCGGCCAGGGGTGAGATGAAATGGACCAGACAACGTTCGCCGACCTGGACTATCAGAACAAGAAGAGGAAGACTCGTCGGGAACTATTCCTGGAGCGGATGGACGGCCTGATTCCCTGGGAACGGCTGGAGGAGTGCATCCGGCCGGTCTACCCCAAGGCCGGCAAGGGCCGCCGGCCTTACCCATTGCCGGTGATGCTCCGCATCCACTGCGTTCAGTTGTGCTACAACCTGAGCGATCCCGGCATGGAGGACCTGCTTTACGAGTCCGAATCGGTCAGGCGGTTCGCTGGGCTGAGACTGTCGGACGCTCTGCCCGACGAGACCACCATCCTCAACTTCCGTCATCTCCTGGAGGAGCACAGCCTGGGGCAGGGCCTTCTGGAAGAAATCAACGCTCACCTGGAATCCCAGGGGCTGAAGCTGCGGGAGGGAACCATCGTGGACGCCACCATCATCGAGGCGCCGTCCTCCACCAGGAACCGGGCCGGGGAGAGGGACCCGGAGATGCACCAGACCAAGAAGGGGAACCAGTGGCATTTCGGGATGAAGGCGCACATCGGGGTGGATTCGGAGACGGGCATAGTCCACAGCATGAGCGCGACGGCGGCCAACGCCCACGACGTTGCGGAGGCGCACAATCTGTTGCACGGGGGCGAGAAGGTGGTGTGGGGCGACGCCGGGTATCAGGGGGTTCACAAGAGGGAGGAGAACCTGGGGCTGGAGGTGGAATGGCGGGTGGCGATGCGTCCGGGGCGTCGGCGGAAGCTGGAACCCGGGAGCGAAGAGGCGCTGGCGGAGCGGGTCAAGGCATCAATGCGGGCCAAGGTTGAGCATCCGTTCCTGAAGACGAAGCGGATGTTCGGCTATGCCAAGGTGCGCTACCGGGGCCTGGCGAAGAACACGCAGCGGCTGGCGCTGCTGCTGGGACTGGGCAACCTGTTAACGGCCGAGGGCCGCCTGATGTCCTGACGGGGTAGAATTGTGCCCGAATCCACCGCCAGAGGCGATCCAAGCCCACAGATGCCCCGATCGGAGCAAAATCAGAGGGCTAAACATCCCCGAAAATGGCAGAGGCCTGATTATTTCCGCAAAACCGCCTCAGCAAACACAACCCCCGGCTCTGGCCGGTCTTGTTCAGAGTATCCTTAGGTTCTTCCTGACCCGGCCCTCGTAGGCGCTGCCGCCCATGTTGTCGATGCGTCCGTCCAGTTGATCAAAGCGCGGTCCATGCTGTCCAGCCGGTGATCAATGCCATCGAACCTCTGATCGATGTGGTCGAGCCGGCCTCCGATGGCCACGAGAGTCTGGTTCATGAGTTCCTGGTGGTCGGCCAGCGTTTTGGGAAGCTCCAGGAGCTCCCGGCTGAGCAGCACTCCCCGGAGGGTCTCGGCCCACTGGGGCTGGCCCTGGAGGATCCGGACGATGTCCGAGATGTCGTTCACGGTGGTCATGCTGGGCCCCTCCTGTGCTGATTATATCCTTCCCTGGGACAGGGGGCGGTCACCGCTGCCCCCCCGGCCGCCCCCTATCCCAGGAAGGGGCGTCACGGCCCGCCCCTACGCCTGCAGAGGCAATCATCACACAACGCCGTCCCCCAGTAGACCCTGTGGGCCCTTTTGGCGCAGTCCGCGCATACCGCCCGCGGGCCGGCCTGGGGCAGACCACGGCGAAATTCTTCGAATGCGAATCGTTCGTTGACTTCGCTGATCCGGGCCCGGACCTCCTCGAGGCTCCGCAGCGGCCAGTCGTCGTCGCAGAACCACGGCAGCAGCTCCTCCAGAGGCGCGTCGGCGTCTACGGCGCCCACGAGGTCCACGAGGCCGTTGGGGGCTAGGGCGTAAACGTCGCGCATGTCGTGGACGAAGCGGACCGTGATCGGGACCTGCTCGTAGCTGATCTGGCCGAAGGCTGTCTCCCTCGATGTCTCGCCGCCCCTGTTGCTGTAGAAAGCGCTGAGGTTGGGGAAAATTATGTTGTCATCCTCTTGTTTTTTGGTGGAGGACGCCATCGAAAACCTCCGAGGCAGGCGCCCCAAGGCCCAGCCTCGGCCTAGAGCCCTGGTGCGAACGGTCCGTTCGTGCTGTCCTACCTCCAGGTTGTCGAGCTTCCCCTCGATTGAGTTGAGCCTCTCGCCGGTCAGGCGGTTGGTCTCCTGCTGGGCCTGGATGAAGCGGTCGAGCTTGTCTGGCTGGCCTCTCCCGGTTGCCCATGGGGTATATAGGGATCGGGCTTGTTGAGCGTGGGGGACAGGAGGAATTTTGGCCCGGGGATTGGCCGTTTGGACCTGGGCTGGCCGAACCCAGATCCGTGCTGGAATTTTCGCAGGTCCCCTGATGTCCGCCTGGCCTGCGGGGATTGAGCGTGGGGAGTGTCGGGAATATTTGCGCCGTCCGGACTGGGGGGGCAGGGGCTGATAAGGGTATGTATGGGGTTTCAAGCTGGGGCATGGCAGGCGACCTCCAGGTTGGGCTTGGGTTCCGGCCACGGTTCGGGCAGCAGCCACACCCGGCTCCACAGCCGGCCCCGGTGCAGCAACTTGGTCAGCCAGCCGATGCCGTACTGGACTACGCTGACGGTCCGTCCCGGCTTGTCCCAACTGCTCCGGTGCGTGGGCGCCAAGCACTGGGGAGGCGCTCGAAGATTGCCGGGGGCCAGCCTCCGGTCAAAGGCGTCTTCCACCCTGGTCCCATATGCCAAGGCCAGCAGCGTCGCCACCGACAGCACCAGCCAATGCCGGGAGACTCGCGCCGGGTCAGATCTTCGAGTCTTATCCCATTGCCACCCCAGGCTCTTGACCGCCTTGAAGCCCACTTCTATCCAGAACCGGAGCGCGTACCAACTCGCTCCGGCTTCCTCAGGGGGAAGGTCAGTCAATATGACCCACGGTTCCTCCTGCTCAGGATACCAGGCCACCAGCAGCGTGCAACGGCGTTTTACCTTCGGAACGCTGAACGCGGTCCCGCTCCCGATCCACCCGGTATCCGGTCGGGAAACGAAGGCCCGCGCGGGAAGACGGCGGCCCCCTTCGGCGCAGAAGGTGACGTTTTTCGGATACCTCATGTAGGGATGCCAGCCTTGAGCGCGTATTTGGTCCCACAATTTCGGACTGGTCAGGCCCCGGCCGCACAGCACAATCACGGTAACCTCTTCCGGCACCGCCGGGGCCAGTACTTGCAGCAGTTCGACTGCCGGGTCCATCCAGGCGCCTGGCTCGTTGGCGCGCAGGATGCGCCAGGCCACGGGAATGGCGCATCCCCGGTAGACCACGCTGATGACTATGGCGGTGGTCTCTTCTCCTTTCAACGTGGGGTCAACCGCCAAGGCCAGCCGGTCGGAACGCCACCACGAGAGGACCCACCTGAGCAACGGCGCGAAGCAGAGACTTACGTCCAGTTCGGTCTGGCAGGGACGCGCCCGTTCGCCGCCGTCGTAGAGCCATTCCCGCAGGCGCTGGCGCTGGTTGTTCCAGTTTCCCTGGGTCGAGAGGACGGCGGCGACGGCGTTCTGGCAGGCGCTCCCGGCCCGAATGGTCCCACACACCCACAGAACCAGTCCGGCCAATTGTGACCGGCTGAGGTGAGGCAAATGCGTTTCAATGACCTGCTGCATCTGGTAGCATTCCCTGGGAAGGCGCATGGGAGACCTCCGGCATCTGGTTTGTTCACAGCTACCAGGATGCCGGAATCCTGTGTGCTTTCCAAGTTCTCAGACCAATTCAGCCTTTACATACCCTTGTCAGCCCGCCCAAGGGGGATTTGGTCAAGGCCCCGTCCATGCTCAGCCAACTCCAGTCCAAACCCTTCAATTCGTCATAGCGTTCCAGCCCGGTCCGCCATAGCTCCAGGAACACCCCGGCGGCGGCCCATTTCTGAAAGCGCAGGTGGGCGGTGGAGCCGGAGCAAATGCCGGTGGCATCCAGGGACTTCCACTGGCAACCGGTGCGAAGCACGTAGAAGATACCGTTGGCGCAGGTCCGGTCCGGGACCCGGGGGCGGCCTCCGCCCAAGGGATGGGTATTCACCCGCTGGGGAAGGAGTGGAGCCGACGCCTCCCACAGCTCCTCGGATACCTGGAAGGAGCCGGTGGTGGGGTTGGTCGGAGTGGCTGGGCCGGCGCGGGGCGGTCGAGGCGGTTTGGGTTCTTTCGCTTTCGTCATTCCCCAAGCTTAGCCGCTCCTCCGCCTCCTTCCCCATTCACTACTCAGCGGGTTTCACCCGTTTTTAGGATAGGCTCTTAGTGGTCTTCGTAGAGTTGGTGGCAAAGGCAAGGCCCGGAGTTTGTCAGGCCTATCTCCTTTTCTACCCTGTGCCGGGCCGGTTTTGCCTCCGGCTATTGCTTGCTGCCCAGTGATCTCGTCCTATGGCGTCGCCCGGACGTAGTTGGACCGCGGCCCCACCCCGGCGGCGTTGATGGCCTTCACCCGGTAGACGTGGCGAACGCCCGCCGTCACGTTGGCGCCGGTGAGACAGTCGCTGTGCTGTTGGTGTGCGGCTTCACCGTCACATTGGCGTTACGCCGTGGTGCTGAAGCCAAGACCTGGTGAGTGGCCGCGGCCTAACAGGAACTCTGGTTGGAAGAAGGAGCGGCCGAGCTAATTGGTTTGCTCCGTGGTGGGGCGTTGTATCATCCACAACCGGCAGCACCCAAGTTCCATGCAACCTCTACTCCTTGAACTCGTGATGCGCTGGTTTGGTTCGCGTAACCGTTGTTACGTTGACTTAACGGGATCGCCGTTACGCGAATCAACGGTGCAGGGTATTCGCGGGGGCGAGGAACTCAGAAGCATGGCATCCACCATAGTTCGGCAAGATGGGGTGGGCACACCACAATCGTCAGATAGACCACAGCCACAAACGCTAGTATTACAACGACGGATTTAGGTCGGGACACCAGATGCTCGCCCAATCCCTTCGTAGATGTACATCCTCCAGCCAGTGTTGCAGCCTCTGCGGTACGTAGGGGTTCCGAAGCAACGCGTCAAGCCCTCGTTGTAATATTGGCTACCGGGAACGGTTGTCCCCACACCGGAAGTTGTTGGGCATGGAGGATGTGAGACTCCCCAACTGCAATCTGATAGAAGGCCAATTCACCCGCGCCCAAGGTGTACCATTGTCCCTGGCGATCACTGGTTCTATTATCGCCGCGATTCGCAGATAAAGGGTTTGCTGATGCTGTCAGCCGGATTCCCAGGGAGGAGAATGAAGAGCTGGCGGACTACGGCTGGCATGACGAAAGGGTACGGGGGATTCGGCAGCCTTGGGCTCGCTGCCCCATCGTCAGGCTGCTTGCAATTGGAAAGCCGGCCAGCGTTGTTCTCTACCCACTTCCTTGTCCCAACAATCTCCTAAAAGAGCTCCCGGCTCGCGATATCGGCCCCTTCCCGCATGGCCCGCAGCTTCAGCCAGACCATGCCCGCCTCCACCCGGTTGGAACCGGCGGAGGTGTCAAAGCCGCAGTCGGTCCCAGCCAGCACCCGCGTCGGATCACCTCCGGCGGCAGCCACGGCTTGATGCAGCCGGTCGGCCACCAGCCGGGGATGCTCCACGTAGTTGGTCTTGGTATCTATGACGCCGGCTGCCAGCATCATCCCTTCGGGCAGCGGGATACCACGGTACACCCGGTGCTCGTGGCCGTGGCGCGGATTCGCCATTTCCATCACCAGCGCCCCTACCCTGGCCTCGTAAAGGAGGCCCAGGATCTCCTCCAGCGGCACGTCATAAATGTGGGGTCCTTCGCTGTTGCCCCAGCACACATGCAGCCGCACCCGGTCCCGGGGAATGTTGGCCAAGGCATGGTTGATGGCCCGGATATGCATGGCCGCCAGGTCCTGAAAGGCCGCCAGCGGTTCGTCCTGGTAAGAAACATGCCGCTCCATGGCCAGATCGGGACAGTCCAGTTGGAGCGTCAGGCCGTTGGCGACGATTATCTCGTACTCTTTCCGCAGTTCCTCGGCCAGCGCGAACACGTAGTCTTCGTGGCTGGCGTAATGGCGGTTGGCCATGGTCAGGGCGACTATGCCGGGCGATGCCGCGGTCATGAACAAATCTTCCGGTTCCCCTTCAGCAGCACCGGCCGCATCAAGAAACTGGCGGCATTCCCGTTCGACCAGGTCCAGCCGTTCATACGCCAGTGGGCCGGCGCAGGTGGGAACGTCCCGGTTCAGCTGAACCACTCGGGGCCGTGCCAAGGAGGGGAATTCATTCTGGTCCCGGTGGCCCCGCCTGCTCCAGGCCCCGCCGAAACCGGACATCCTCTGGGTGACGTATGTCGAGAAGCTGATGCGGGACTGTTCACCGTTGTTGATGACATCGACCCCAGCCGCCAACTGCGCTGCGACAACTCCGGCGGTGGCCTCGTCAGCCGCGGCATCCAGCGTGGCTTGGTCCGCCGGCTCCCCGCGGGACACCGCGCCCAGCATCCCCACCAGACCTTCAGGACGGGGCAGGCTGCCGGTGTGGGTGGTGAGAATCCGGGGAATGCTCCTCTTCATAAGTCCTCCTCTGGTTGGTGTAAGCCCTCGATCCGGCGGCCCAAAAGTCAGGTACACAGCATGTCCGGTCATGGCTCTCCGGTAACCGCCTAAACTAAAGCCAAGGTGGGATGTGCAATTGGAAGAGGTCTAGCAGCGGTGCCGAACCGTCGTCCAAGTACAGGTGGAAGAGCTTCACTGTGGAACGTAAGACGATCTTTGGGAACCCACTAATGTAGATTTCATCGTGGCTTTAGTTTTAGGATCCTTCCTGATTAGCGGAACCCAGTCCCTGGCCAGGAGATTTTTGCCTGACCTAGAGCCACCGGCGAGATGAAATCTCGCTGTTAACCGGACCCAGCTTTTGAAATTCAGGCACTATCTTGCACCCTAGAAACTCGGACGGAAACCCCGATTCTCCCCAAGCCATCGTTTTCTTAACGCCGATTATTGATGTAATAGTGAGATTATGAAACGTAATACATACACTATTATGCCCTATAAAACTGTAATCCGTCTGATTGGCGTAGCGCGAAACTCGGCCAATGGCTTTCCGGCCAGACTTCTAGTATTAAAACGACGGGTTACCAGAACGGACCCAGATTTTGGTCCTTGGCGAACGCGAGCGACGCTCACATCAAGATGGCTTTGCCCCCTCCGATGCGAAGCCGCAAGCGTCGCCGGTTAAAGCCATCATTGTAATACTATGGACTGTGCAGGGCATGAGCGCAACTCTCACTGGAGTGGTGATGGGGCAGCACCGAATACAGAGACAGATACTAAGCAATTTTTCCTTCGAGGGTCGTCAGATGAACTCACGGGTGACTTGGCATCTGAGGAAGAATAGTTATCGACCTGAACCGCGATCTATCTACGGGGTAGGTTTCTTTGAAGTCGCTTGTTCCGACAGCGTCGACCAATACATAACCGACCTTGAAAACGGCTTCAAAGAAACTCTTGACCGCTTCAGTCATGGAAAATTCGCCAAGGCGGACGTTGGTAGGGAAACGTACGACTTCATCGCTATGCACTATGTGCGTTCTCAGGCATGTCGTATCCAAATTGAACATATGGTGCGAGAATGCTGGCGAGCCTCGTTGCTCACACAACCCCAAGCGGAAGAGGAGTACAGACGTCTGACGTCGCATCAAGACCTCGAGATTTTCGGCGACCTTGTGGACAGCGTTTCACCAATATTGACTCATTACGTACTGCGTCCTTTATTGATGACTGGTCCGTGGTCATTCATGACATCGGACAAGATAATTTACGCTGGCCAAGTTGAATCTAAGCAGCGAGAAATCTTTGTCTGGTTTCCACTCGCTCCATCAATAGGGTTGTCCCTAACTTCCGAGAGTCCTATGGGACAGATACTTGGCCCCATTGAGGTGAATCGCTCAGTCGGGCGAATAAGTTTCATCAAGATACCCGAAGCGTCTCTACTACGCTGCCAAGAGCCGTCACATCAGGAAGTCCGAGAGGAGGTCATCACCGCCTTTAATGAGCTGATGATACATGCTTCTTCTGAACTGTATGCAGGCAGTTGCCTTGCCATAGACTCGACTTTGCGGGCCTCTAATGGGTCCAGGGGTTATCGGTATAAACCAACTTCTGCCAACCAAGGGCCTATAGAAAGCTAAGACCTGATACGAGTTATAGAACCACACACTGAAAGTGCCAGTCAGAGTTCTAGTACCGGTTCCAGATAGTCTTGTCGATACTGGAAAGTCACTTCCAACTGTGGATTCCAGCTTGCGCGGGAACGACGGGCAGGTGAAACGGGTATCTGGTATAAGGCATATTCAAGTGGAAACGGTACTAGCTGATCTCCCTTATAATTGTAAGACTTTCTGGAAACGGTACTAGTACCATTTCCAGATAGATTTGCAAGAATATAAGAAGGCAGCCATACTTGGGTATGATCTTTCTGTGGGGGAGTATCCAGACATGGCTGCCATCAAGTATAAAGTCAAGCTGACTGAATCCGAACTCTCCCGTCTCAATGAGGTTTCCCGCCGGGGCAAGCCGTCAGTCCGCACCGTCAAGCGGGCACTGGCGCTGCTGAAAGCAGATGAAGGACTTGGGGACGGTGAGATAGCCGGGGCGCTTTTGATCAACGCCGCTGCCGTTGCCAGAGCGCGGAAGCGGTTCGTCGAGGAAGGACTTGAGGCCGCCATCAATGACCGGCCAAGGCCGGGCCGGGAGCGCAAGCTGGACGGCAAGCAGGAAGCGCGCCTGGTCGCCATCGCGTGCAGCGCAGCGCCCAAAGGACACGCGCACTGGACACTCCGGTTGCTGGCCGGCAAGGTGGTGGAGTTGGAGTCCGCTGAGAGCATCTCCCTGGAGACGGTGCGCCGGATACTCAAAAAACGAACTCAAGCCGTGGCGGAAAAAAGAATGGTGCATCCCCAAGCTGAGCGGGGAGTTCGCCGCCCGGATGGAAGACGTGCTGGACCTTTATCACGAAGAGTACGGCCGGGAGCCTCCGGTGGTGTGTTTTGACGAGTCCTCCAGGCAATTGACCGGGGATGTGAGGCCGCCCATCAAGGCCGCCCCAGGACGGGTGGAACGCTGTGATACTGAGTACCAGCGAAACGGGACCCGGAACCGGTTCATGATCTGGGAGCCGAAGGGTGGATGGCGGCATGCCGAGGTGACCGGGCGCCGCACTGCCGTGGACTTCGCTCATCAAATGAAGTGGCTGGTGGACGGCGCATACCCTGACGCCGAAGTGATCAGGCTGGTCCTGGACAACCTGAACACCCACAAGCCCGGCTCGCTCTACGAAGCGTTTGAGCCGAAGCGTTTGAGCCGTCCGAAGCCCGGCGCATCGCTAAACGGCTGGAGTTTCATTACACTCCCACTCATGGAAGCTGGCTGAACATGGCTGAGATCGAGTTGAGCGTCTTCAGCAGACAGTGTCTGAACCGCCGGGCCGGCGATGAAGCGTTGCTGAGACGGGAGGCCGCGGCCCTCGAACGCGAGCGCAACGAGGCCGCCGCCATCATAGACTGGCGGTTCTCCACCCAGGACGCTCGTAGTAAGCTCCACCATATCTATCCGACAAGACCAGATTGAAACAGTACTAAACTAGGTTGTGTTGACATTTTGGTTATGATGCTTGTATGTCAAATGTTAAGTTTCCAGCAGAACAATGGGACAGGATTCTCGATTTCCTGCGTGGCTGCGCCGGCCTGTATGTCGGTCAGGAAGAGGATTGCCAGCGATTTGTCGAGGCTGTGCTGTGGATTAACCGCTCCGGCGCCCAATGGCGGCTGCTTCCGGCCGAATACGGGAATTGGAACAGTGTCTATAAACGATTCGCCCGTTGGGCTGACAAAGGCGTCTGGGAACAGATGCTTCAACATTTCTCCGGCGACCCGGACCTGGAATACCTGATCATTGACAGCACGGTGGTTCGGGCGCACCCATGCGCGGCGGGGGCGCCCCCAAAAACGGGGGACAGGCTTGCCAGGCCCTGGGCCGCAGCCGGGGCGGGTTCAGCACCAAGATCCACGTGAGCGTGGACGGCTTGGGCAACCCCTTGCGATTCATCCTGACCGGAGGGCAACGGCACGACATCACCCAGGCGGAGGAATTGATCGCCGGTTACGCTGGAGAGCAGGTGCTGGCTGATAAAGGATATGACTCCCAGGAGTTTCGCGAGCACATCCTGGCCCTGGGCATGACTCCGGTCATTCCGCCCCGCTCAAACCGGAAGGAACCCGCCGGTTATGACCGGCATCTGTACCGGGATCGCCATCTGGTCGAATGCTTCATCAACAAGATAAAGCACTATCGCCGGATATTCTCCCGGTTTGAGAAACTGGACACCAGATACCTGGGCTTTCTGCATTTCACCGCCGCTCTCATCTGGTTACGCTGAAATGTCAACACAACCTAATCTTTTAGAACCTGTTTACGATCTATAAAATATGATAAGTTGAGACTATTACCAAGGGAGGGGTAATCATGTCTCATTCCTATCCCAGCGACATCAGCCGGGAGCAATTTATCCGGATTCTGCCGGATTTGGAGTCGGCCCGCCGCCGTACCAAGCCCCGCACCGTGGACTTGTATGATGTTTTCTGCGGGGTGCTCTATCTCCTGAAAAGCGGGCGCCAGTGGCGGATGCTCCCTGCGGACTTCCCCAATTGGGGCACCTGCTACAAGTATTTCCAGCAATGGAGCGAGCGGCCTGACCCGGAGCAAGAGTCCATTCTGGAGCGGGTCTTAAAAATTGGTTGGCGCGGCCCGGAGAAGCAATGGCCGGAAAGAGCAGACCAGCTTCTGCATCGTGGACTCCCAGAGCGTCAAGAACACGGACAGCGCCGAGCAGAAGGGCTATGACGCGGGCAAGAAGGTGTCTGGAATCAAGCGCCACATCGCGGTGGATACTCAGGGATTGCCCCATGCGATCCACGTGACTACCGCGAACGTCACCGGCCGGGCTGGGGCTTTGGCGATGTTTGACCAGCGGCGGGACGGCCTCAGCTTGGTGCAGAACGTGCTGGTGGACGGGGGTTACACTGGGGAGCCCTTTGCCGCTGGGGTGCAGAGCCTGCTGGGAGCGTCGGTGGAGGTGGTGAAACGCAATGAGATGCACAGCTTCGCAGTGCTGCCGAAGCGATGGGTGGTGGAGCGGTCTTTCGCCTGGCTGGAAAAGCGCCGCCGACTCTGGAAGAACTGCGAAAGAAAGCTCGATACCAGCCTGCAAATGGTCGTGCTTGCCTTTGCCGCGCTAATCCTGAAGAGATTGTAAACAGGCTCTTAGATATTCAGGCGGAACGTTTCAGCTCCGTGTATCTTCTATGACTTGGAGATATATGTATGCGCCGGTAAAGCATGTAGCGTCTTCACAGTGGCCGCCGACAATTTCGCCTGAAGGTCGTGCAGCGGCGATGTGTATATGAACGCGTATTCCACCCTCCTCCAAAGGTTGAACGTAACCCTCTGCACTTACCAACTCAAGAATTTCGTTGATTGTTTCCCTCTCATGCTCTCTTTCGCGGTTGCAAAGATTACGACGTTTTAATTGGCTTAGGCTTCCTATACAGGAGATTACGGCGGCTTCACGGATGCCTTCCGAAAGAGCCAAGGATTCGAGGCCTTCAATAAGTGATTCCCCCGCTTCCAAGCGGCGGTATACGATGCGGGATGTCTTAGTATCCCAGTTTTTTATAGCCATGCGTCCTCCTAGCTGATGTGTGAGGCCATTATTATACACACTTGGAACTTTGGACGGTTATAGCGGGGTTTCTGGCCTGGGCTATGTCCCGCTCGGATTCGGAGTCCCGACCTAAACTAAAGCCAAGGTGAAATGCGCAGATGGCGGGGGTCAAACGACAGAGCCGGGTCATTCTCCAAGTACGGATGAGAGGGATTCACCGGCGCAACCCAGCTGATCATCATCGCCAATTAAATGTAGATCCCACCTTGGCTTTAGTTTAGCCCGAATCCACCGATGGACACGGATGGACGGCGTGAGGACAGCGGAAGGGGAGTGAGGGAGTTACAAGCGCGATAATCCGGGCTCGAATTCGGGTAGACGGGAGGTTGCGGGCGGTCTGCCGGCGCTTTTGGGGGCGCCGATGGCGGCCTGCAGTGGCTGTGGTGAGGGAGATGGCGGGATAGGACACGGCGAGAGGCGCTCGCGGACCGGACTAGCGCGAGTTGGCGGGGACGTTCAGTTGGCCGGATGGCGGGCCAGTTGCAGACGGGCGCCGTCAGGCTGGGAGTGGAATGGCTCGCAGTCGGGCTAGGGCGCGGCTGAACTGCTCCTCCCAGGGCCAGCGCCGGGGAAGATGCAGGGTGAGAACGCACCGTCTGGGGTGTACGGGCCAAGGTCCGCACAGCCCTCTACATGGGGGAGTTGGCAGCCAGCCGCTTCAACCCGGTCATAAGGGACTTCTACCAGCGCCTGTTGTCGGCCGGCAAGCCGAAAAAGCTGGCTCTGACCGCCTGTATGCGCAAGCTGCTGATAATCCTCAACTCCATGCTCAAGTACGGCTCGTCCTGGAACCACCCGGCCACCAAGTCCCTCACCCATTCCTATTGACTTTCAAGACAGTTGCTTGGCACTGGCATAGGCCAGGAATACTCCAATCTGACAGTTCTCGATCCGGCCCGCCGTCCCACTATACTGACGCTGCACCCCAACCGACTTCTCCCCCTTCTTGAGGAATCCGGTCTCGTCCACCATCAAAACGGCCTCAGCGTCGGCCAGATGCTCCACTACGTACCCCGCCAGATCGTCGCGGACCAGGTCGGCATCCCAGACATAAGTGGACAGCAAGCGCTGAACCCCGTCGGGAGTGGCGTCGCCTGCCTGCTCCGCCAGTTGCCAGCCGTTCTTGCGCTCAACCGGACTCAACAGTCCTCGCAGATAGTCCATAACCCGACGGCGCGGCTCCGGTCGCCGGAACCGTCCCGCTATGCATCGGTGTACCTGATCAATGCCCTCGGCCCACCGGGCTACTTCCGCCACCCCTTCTATCCCAACAGCCACAGCCTCTCCTCACCACTGATCGACTGCCCCAATTCTACCGGTCCTTAATCTGCGACTGTAGTACTAAGCGCCTTGCTTCGACCCTAACCCTTCCTGATACATCGGATTGTCAGTGTGTATCAACCGGTCTTTTCCCCTTACTCAAAGACCGCCTGGCTGCCCGGGCGGGTGACGCTGATGTAGGACAGGTACGAATCTTTCGTGGCCCCGTGGCAATGCTTTTCACCGGCCGGAAGGTAGACGATATCGCCCACAGTCACCTCTCGCTCTTCCTGCTCCGTGGCCACGATGCCTATGCCTGCGGTTATGATCAGAATCTGGTCAGTGCTATGAGTATGGAAATTTTCCCTTGCCCCACGGCTGAAGTTCCGCCAGCCGCAATTAAAGTGCTCGGACATGCCCGGCGGCAGAATCTGCTGGCCTGTCCGGGTCACTGCACCGCCAGTCCACCCCGGAACCGGACTTATGTTCGTCGGCATGGGCTCCTCCTGGACTTCGCTAATCCTTACAACTCGCATCTCTCCCTCCTAGACCGTTCACATGAAACCTAAACTGAAGCCAAGGTGGAATCTACATTTGCGGAGCGACGAAGATTAGCCCAGCTCGTCCGGTGAAGATATTCTTCCCGTACTCACAGGACGGCCTGTTGCCTCCACTTGACCTCCGCCATATGCGCATCCCACCTTGGCTTTAGTTTAGAAGCCCGCGGCTATAACGCAGCACCAGGCGAGGGTGCTGCGCCCATTGCTCCGCCGGCTACCCTTGCTTCAAAGTGAGCTGAATGAGCCTGTCGGCCCGGTCCTGCCGGTCGAGGTCGCGGCAGGTCGCGATGATATCCTCGAACTGCGCCGCTGGGATCGGCAGACCCGGGATAACGTCGCGAATCCTGCGCGCCTCCTCGTCGAAGTCCCACATAAATTCGCGCCCGGTGGCCTGCTTCGTGTAGCTCTTGCCGTCTCTGGTGTAGATCGTGATGCGTGGTCCGAAGAGGGTCATCTCATGCGACGGGATGAGCGTCACCCGATGCATTAGTTCCAGAACCTCGGGCGGGTCGTTGGCGTCACCCCGCTGGCTCGGTAGCACCGGGAAGCCGCGCTGGACAACGCCGTAGGCAGTGTAGTACGGCGTGCTTCCCGGCTGCGGGGCCGCGTCTTCCCGCCGGCTCGGGAAGGCCGGGCTGGGATACTGGGTCTCGAGCCAGTTCACCACGGCTTCGACGCGCTCGACATCCTCATATCGGATGTTGTGCTCGGCACAGAGTTGCGCCGTGACGTCGACATGGGCAATGTTGTAGCCGGCCGTCGAGTAGATGCGGTAGAGCGTCTCGAGGAACATCCAGTCCTGCCCCAGCCCGGTGGTGATTTTGTCCAGGCTGGTCTGGGTGGCGCCGACAAAGCTGTAGGTGAGCCGGCCTTGGTTGTTGCCCGCGTAGGCGTGATAGAACCCCGCGTCGCCTTCGAGGACGGTCTCGCCGCCCACGTGTCCCTGCTGCGCCAGCGCCACTGCCAGCATAGCGTTGCGTACCGCGGCCCCCTCGCGCAGGGCGCGGCCGCCGCTCCGAGGCCCTTCGAGATTACCTGCCGCCAGGTGCACGCAGAGCGCGATGGTGCTATTCACCTGATCCTCAGTAAAGTTCAGGATCTTGGCGGCAGCGACGGCTGGGCCAAAGATGCCAAACACCGGCCCAGCGTGAAAGCCCCGCGCCATCACCGTCGGAATGAAGTCGGCCGCCATCCGCTCCATGACCTCGTAACCGGCGGCAAGACCGGTGAGGAAGTCCCGGCCGGAGGCGCCGGCGGTTTCCGCAGCCACAAAGGCGCCCGGGATGATGCTGGTGCCCGGATGAGTGAGCATGCGGAAGGAATCCAGCTTGCCGCCCGCCATGGCCATCTCCGCGTTGCTGAAGGCGGCTCCACCCTTGGTCACCCTGGCGCCGTCCACCATGATGGTGGCGCCGTGGCCCACACCAGATTCTTCCGCGGTGATGAGCTGCACGGCCTGCTGGCCTCCCGGCGCCTGAGAGCCGAGGAGCACGGAGGCGAGACTGTGAAGCGTGACGCCCTTGGCGCGATCGACCACCGCGGGCCGGAGATCGTCATAGCGCAGCCCTACGACCCACTGCGCAAGTTGCCGGCTGAGAGATGCCATACTTGCCTCCGCTATGCTGCTGAAGTTTTGCCGCTCGTCTGGGAAATTTGCTAACCAGGAAGTATCGGATGGCCTAGGTCGGATGAACCTCACTAGCCTTGCCGCCGGCTACGAGGTCATGGAGCGCCTGGCGGCCGAAGGATGGGTGGCTAGTCCACTCTGTTGGATAGACGCCTAAGCCCGAATCCACCGAAGGAGGGGCGTCGGGTCAGCGCCCTGAAGCGGCAAGAAGGTGCTCCCGTGCTTCTGGGATAATGGTTTTGAAACAGAAAACCGACCCCAGAGAAGGAGCACCCAACAGATGCTACCACGCCACCACCCCGATCGCATCCGCATCGCCTTCGACGATCACCGCCTGGTGGCCAATGCCGGGCTGATCCTTCCTGCCACCCTGGCCCGGCGCCTGGGCCTGCCCGAACTGGTCCACAACCATCTCGACCTTGGCCGCGCCCCGGGCCGGGCGAACACGGGCGACAAGATGATGACGCTGGTGGCCTCCGCGCTGGCTGGGGGCGACTGCATTGACGACGCCGATGTGTTGCGCACCGGCGGGACCGCCCGCGCCCTGGGCGGCACGGTCAAGGCGCCATCCACCCTGGGCACCTTCCTGTGTCCGGCGGGCGAAGTCCTCTCCCATGGTGTCGATGATTTCCGACATGGAGAATTGGGGGCGCTCTGATTCCTTTCTTGCGGCCATCTCGGCTGGGTCCCAGTCCTTCCCGAAGGCATCTGGTGCGCGCCGCTTCAGGTCTTCCCAACGGGCCAGCGCCCTTTCGGGGTGGAGGGCTTGCTGGATCTCGAGGAAGTCCTTCTGGGCTTCGACCGATGCCTTCATCGAGAGGTCCAGCGCGAAGTTCATGGCGCGCGGGTGGCTCTCGCCGTACTGTCCGGTGTAGAGCCGGTCCTCGTTGATGCTGCTGGGCCCGTGCTCCAGGTGGCCGGGCCGGCCCTCCAGGGCCAGCTTCTCCCAGCTCCGATTCCAGATGTCTCTCCGTCCGCCCTGGTACCCGACGTCCTCGGCGGGCTGCACGTAGGGGTCCCGGTAAGCCTCCAGGATCTCCCGGCTGTCCAGGTGTTCCACCATTTCCACGCTGTACTGGACCGGTTCCCTGCCCCGGTAGTTGTTCCCGTACTCGCTTCCGGCCATGCTGCTCCCTCCCCCTGGAGCGCGCTCCGGCGCACGGTTTTGGGTGGAGGTTACCAGCCCGCCCCCGCCTGGCGTTTTGGCTGCAGTGGGGTGGTTCCGGGGGTTGGGAGCCATGCCGGGCGACGGCGCCATGCGGGCAACGGCGCCATGCCGCGATGCTGGATCTCTCTGGGGGAGAGGTCTGGGTGCTGGGTTCCTGCTGGAACCACTCTTCCCGGCATGCCTGGGCCGGCTCGGGCACCTCGTCGGAGATGGGTGGCGGCCGGCGTGCCGCTCCGGGTTAGCCTTGCTGACGGGTCCGCAATTCAGCTTCCAGATCTCTGACGCGGGCCTCGGCGGCGATGCGGCCGTCGCGCTCTTCGTCGAAGTTCATGAGGTAACTCTGGGTTGCGGGTTCCCACCATCTCAGTTTCCCGTCTTCCCAACACAGATCGAGGTTGAGCGCCTCGCTGTGCCCGTGGAGGTGGTCCGGGCCCAGCTCCACCATCTCGATTGGCTGGTATGTTCCATCCACCAGCCGGTCACCGGCCAGCGGCAGGTCGTGGAGCTTGCCCCCCGAGGGGTCGAACCGCCAGTATTCGGGTATTGCAAAGGCGGCATAGTCCTGCCGCTTATCGGTGTAGTCCTGCTTCCCGGTGGTCTCGGAGGCTATTTCCAGCACGAAGTCCGGGGGTTTGCCCTGGGCGCTGATGGAATAGCCCTTTTGCTCAACCGCCAGCGTCCGGTTCACCCCGAAGGCGATGAGCAGGTCGAGTATGCGGTGGCCCTTCTGCTGGCTGGGGTACTGTCGTACCGGGATTTCGCTCAGGACGATGATGCTGTTGTCACTGCCGAAGTGGTTGCGGAGGGTTGACTGGTGGGCGGAGTCGTCCAGGTGAAGGGAATTCTGCATATCGTCCCTGGGAGGGAAGTCCGGGAATTTCTCGTGTGTTCCGGAGTCCGTCGTCTGGTGGGTCAGCTTGCTGGTCATGGCGTTCCTCGTGGGCCGTCTGGGACGGATGGGCAACATTGCCATTATAGGTCATTCGCGGGGTTTGCTGAGCGCCGGCTCTGCGGCGGCACGCCCTCGAAGGGATCCATGCATCACGTCAGTGCATCACGGCAGCTGGGATGGGAGTGTGCTGCCCATGTGATAGGCTGCCGGGTGGCCCACTCGTTCCGTCCAGGTACGGGCATTGGGGCGCCTCTGGCGGAGGCGCAGCAACGCCGCAATGTGGTCCGCGTCAATCTCATGGTCTCCGCTGGCGGTGTCGATGACGACCAGCTTGCCCTGGTCGTCCGGCTCCAGGGTGCCGCGTATCTTTTCCTGGTAGATGGCGCGCCCCACGGCCTCCGCGTGGGCTTTGTCAGTGGGCATGATTGCATGTTCCTTCTGTTGTTCGGCAGACTGCTGGCTGGACCCCTGGGGCTTGATGTTTCTTTCCAGGTTCTCCGGCATTGGGTGCCATGCCGGGGGCTATCCCTCTTTCCAGGATATCCGGGCGGTGCCGGTCTGCTCGTCGGTTTCGATCCCAATCCAGTTGAGAAAGTCCCGGGCCGCCGGGGGCAGTCCGGGGACGTGTTCGGCCAGCGTGTCCACGATGATGCTCAGCCTTCCGGGGTGGTCCTGGACGGACTGGGGGTTGATCTCCCCGCCGAAGTGGAGAATCTGGAAGGTGCTGGGCAGGATGCAGGCGTTGCCCTCCAGGATGGGTTGCTCCGGCTCGCTGAAGGCGGGTTCCAGCCCGGATTCCTCGATCCGCCGGATGGCCTCCCGGTGGTGCTGGGGCACGGTGATGGTGACGCGGCAGCTGGCGTCGTGGTTGTGGGGCTGGATCAGGCAGGTCATTTCCTCCGTGCTCAGGTCCGTCATCCTTTCGGAGTACTCCCGGGCGAACCTGGCCTTGCCCTCGGGGTCCGGGGGCAACTGGTCGTCCATGAAGTGAACGTGGTATACGTTGCTGGTCATTGAGCTTTCTGCTCCTTCATTCTCCCGTTGATCATCTTCCTTGGCGTTTTTCCCGGGGGTGCCGGACACCCCTAAACCGGGGCGTCCCCCGGGGACGGGTCCTTCATACTGCCTGCGCCAAGCCCTGCAGTTCCTCCGCTGGACGGTGCTCCAAGGGATCGCAGGTGCCCGGGCCGATGCGCCGGTCTCATTCTCAGGTGCGGGTGTGCTGCCGGTAGAGCAACAGCAGCCCCTCAATCGCCGTTCGGCCCTTCGTCTCTGTAGTCGATGGTGGGCACGGGGTCGAAACCCCGTTCCTCCAGCAGGTTGTAAATGTCGAATTCGATTTGGTTGAACCGCCGGGTGTCGATGCGGGGGTGGCCTTTTTTGAAGATCACGGTCACGTAGCGAATTTCCTGCCCTTCGTGGAAGAACGAATCGGGTTCGGCCTTGACGATGTCGAAGTCGTTGCGGAGCTTTTGCTGCAGTTCGATCTGGATCAGGTCGGGTGCTTCCGCCCGCCAGTTGCTTCTTATGGCCACGGTCGTTGCCTCCGTTCCGTTGTCTGTGATTTCAGGTTAGACGACCTGGGCTGAGGCCGTCAACGATGCTGATGGGTCTGAGGTCCCTGCGGCAGGCGTCGACGGCGTTTCCTTGTGGCTGAAGGTCAGCCGGTGCCCGGGCACGAGGGCCGCGTCATGGCCCATCCCTTCTTGGGGCAGCCCAGGCTGGACGCCATTGGACTTCCTCCCAGTGCTCCAGGAACAGCCGGTGCTCCTGTCCAGGTTCCAGGCCCAGGTGGGCGGCGGCGCGTTGGGCGAGGGTGTGAGGCGACCAGCCCTCCCCGGTCCGGGATGCCGGTCGCCTGGTGGGTATGGGCTCATTTGCCCAGGACGAGGGTCAGCTTGCAGCGGCCGCACCTCGCCAGACGCTGCCCGGGCTGGGGCTGGCCATCGCCGTTGACCTTGAAGCCGCAACCGGGGCACTCCAGGCTCCAGCGAAACTTCAGCAGGTCCCTGCGGACCATCCGCTGGGGAGCACCGCCCTTCTTCCCTGGCGGCTTCGCCGGCGGCACGGGAGGCACGGTCACCGTGTCGAGGGCGGCGATCTCCTCCTTGGTCAGCTTCTCGCTGAGCTTGGACCGTCCCAGCAGCACGTTCCTGTTCGTCATGTTCCCCCCTGTCTCAGTCTCCCCTGGTTTGGTTCGCGTAACCGCGGTTGCATCAATGTTCACGGTCCCGCCTTCAGGGCGTTCCGTACCAGTTTTTCGTTGACCTCGCCGCCAGGCCCTGGACCCCGCCGCCTCTGCTTCCCCTTCTTCTAAGCAGTCTGGGAATCCTCAAGATTCACAGCTTCCTGCAGCCGCCGTTGCACCGTGGTGCGCGATACTCCGAAGATCCTGCCGATGGACCGGAAGCTCTGCCCTTCCCGCCTCAGCCTGGCCATCGCCTCCACCTGGTCGTCGTCAACCCGGGGCGGCGGTCCCAGGGTCTTCCCCTCGGCCCTGGCCCGCTCCAGGCCGGCCCTGGTCCGGCGGCTCACCGCCTGCAGCTCCTGCTCCGCCGCCCAGGCCATGAAGGTGGTCAGTATATCCCCGATCACCGCCTCGGCAGTGTCCGGTTCCGAGGCCAGGTACGTGACCCAGGTGGCTTCGGACTGGGCCAGGGACCTGATCCTGACCTCCCTGGTGCGCAGGTCCCGCACCGCGTTCACCGTGTCCATCCAGCGGCGGCCGATCCGGTCGATGGCCACCACCACCAGAATATCTCCTGAGACCAGCCTGGCGTCGAGGGCCCGCCAGCCGGCCCGGCTGTTGGTGCCCGTGCCTCCCGAGACACCCACGTCGCGGTAGATGTTGGCCTCGGGGACCCCCTCCTGACGGAGTTGGTGGGCCTGGGCTTCAGGGTCGCTGCCGGCGGTTCCCTGGATGCGCTGCCGGCTGGTCCTGATGTAGCCGTAAGTCGTCATGCCGGGACTATACCTTTATGTGACGGGCTGGCGCAATGGGGGAATGACAGTTGTGTGACAGGCATGTAAAGGGGCGTTTAAATGACGCTCTCGGGGTGAAGAAGAAGGCATGGCAAGGGCGGCTCCGGTTGCCAGGACCTTCCGCTCCACTCCCCCGATGATCACCAGAGCCTCGCCGAAGTCGCACTGAGCGTGGCCCGGGGAGTGGGACAACGGCACGAACATCTCCCTGGCCTGCCGACGGTGCTCCCTTACGTAGTCCTTGACCGTGGTGTAACCGCCGTCGAACCCATATTCGTCCCGCAGCCGCTCAAAGATCCGCTTGGCTGTGTGGCGCTGCTTCCGGGGGGCGCTCAGGTCCGACTCCAGTATCCGGTCGATGACGCCGGTGAAGGGCTCCAGCCTGGGCCTCTTGGGCGGATTCTGCCGCCGGTAGCCCGGAGGGGCCGAGTAGTTGGTCATCTTGCGCACCGTGTCCCGGTGCAGGCCGAACACCCGGGATGCCTCCCTGATGCTCATCCCATCCACCATCACCGCCCTGCGGACCCGCAGATATACGTCCACCTTGTACATCCATCACACCATCCATTGGGTTGGATACAACCCTATGGATGATGGCAGGCGGTACAGTATTCAGTCGCCGATAAGTCAGCAATCTTCCGCCCACACGGCCCACTTTATCTCCGCCGTTTACACAGTCCGCTGCCGCCGCTACAGCTTCCGCTGCACTACCGTTGGTGATTCATACCCATCATCCACCGGAAGGTCCTCGGCATGGGCGGCCTGCACGGCCAGTTTGTCGCAGCGTTCGTTCTCAACGTCACTCGCGTGTCCCCGCACCCATCGAAACTCGACCTCATGGGTGTCGCACAGGTCGAGAAGCCTCCCCCACAGGTCGGGATTGACAGCCTGTTCCCGCTTGTTGCGCATCCAACCGTTGCCCCGCCAACGTTTGGCCCAGCCCTTCTCGATGCCCTCTACTAAACCAAAGCCAAGGTGAAATGCGCAGATAGTGGAGGTCAAGCGGCGGTGCCAGATCATTCTCCAAGTACGGCTGAGAGTGTTTTACTGGCGCAACCAAGCTAATCTTCATCGCCCATCGAATGCACATCCCACTTTGGCTTTAGTTTAGGTATTGGGAATCGCTATGTAGGCTAACCCGGCAGCTTTGCTTCAGTGCTTCAAGTCCCTTTATCGGCCCCATCAGTTCCATACGATTGTTGGTGGTGCGTCGATAGCCACCGCTTAGTTCGCGGCGGTTGTCCCCGAATATCAGCACAACCCCGTACCCACCCGGACCCGGATTGCCGGTGCAGGCTCCGTCGGTATAGATAGTAACGTGTTTTTTCGGTGGCATTAGGCAGACGCCTTGGCGATAGCATCGTGGCTAAGCTCGAACCCCGCCTCCCGAAGTCGTAGATAGAGCTTCGCCGCCGTTTCCTTAACGTGGTTGTTGAATCCCAAGTAGATAATCCCGCTGGCATCCGAGGGGACCTCCACATGGCCTCTCCTGAGGATGGCAACGCGACTTCTTCCGAAGGCGGCGATCAACATCCCCATTTCCATGACCACGTTTTGCCGGGCGCGGGGTTCAGCGTTCTCTGGGCTTTCACCCTGCTTATATCCCATGTCGTCCGGGGTCAACAACACGATTCCGAACCGTTTGCCTTCTGTGGGGGACAGGATCTCCTTCTCCAGGGCTTCAATAATCGTGAGACCGCTGTCCGAGGTATTTCCAAGAACGAAGGGGTCCAGGTCCATACGGTGCAGAACCAACTCAAGCTGCTCCCGGGCGGTTTCATCGTGTCCGTACACTACGAAGACCCTTGCGGACACCTTGTCATAAACATCTGCGGGAGCGGTGGGTGCCGATGGCTTGTCAACCACGACTGCAGGTGAATTTGGCGTCCAAACCACCGAGGCGGATAGGTCGCCGGATAGTGCTTTTGTTACAGCTTCTTCGAGCTGAATCTTGGGTGCCGCCGGCCCTTGAACCCATAAGGAGCCCGTTGATGGCCACCAGTTAAGGATAGCCTTATCTTCACTCCGAAAGACCTTCTTGCTGTTGTCGTCCACCCACTGGCCCTTATAGCCCAACCCGTAGATAAGAGTTTCGAGTTCACCGAATTCACCGTGAAATTGTCCCATGTTCCCCCCCTGCGTTCCTGTTCGCAATTACGGGTTATAGTTCTTTTTCTTGTATCCCCGAAGCCCTATCGTTGTACTCAGTCAACGGTAATTTAAGGGCTAAACCAAAGCCAAGGTGAAATGCGCAGATAGTGGAGGTCAAGCGGCGGTGCCAGATCATTCTCCAAGTACGGCTGAGAGTGTTTTACTGGCGCAACCAAGCTAATCTTCATCGCCCATCGAATGTACATCCCACCTTGGCTTTAGTTTAGGACCCATCGCTGGGCTGCGGATGCCGGAGACTGCCGAGGGCCAGTAGTATTTGACGCCGAGGGCCGGTGGGTAAAACAGGGAAAGACGGACGGGGTATACGGTCTGGCCTTTTTGCGCTTAATGGCCTTTCCCCTACCGAGCCTTTCCGCTGGACATTGTTCGCCTTCCTAAACTGAAAGCAGCTCAGGCTGGGGCCTCTCATCCTGCTGGCGGAGATTGTTGGTGAGTTACACCGCGGGACGTTACCAACATTGAGTGATGGCTCATGGTTCGGGCGAAAGGTCTGAAGCGAAAAACTCCTCCCAGAATCTCCCGGCCCTCGCTACAACATCTTGGTAATCGAGCTCTGTTCCGTCCGGCATCACGAGCACCAGTCTGGATATGTCGAAGCCTCTGGAGAAACCTTGTGAAAAGGCTCCTCCGTGCAGTTTCGCAGCCGTGAAGTAGGGGGTCCGGCCCTCTTCCAGCTTCCCGGCGTGTTTGGCCATGTTGCTGAAATCTCGGATGGCTTTTAGGTCAGGACAACGTTTGTAAATGGCCTCTCTACAATCCCCCAGGCTTAGGTATCCGAAGGCAGCGGACTCATTAGCCACCCATTCAGCCAGGATATGAGCGGAACGGGCGAAAGTCTCGGCCTTCTGCACGTTCAGTGGGTCTGCCAGATATTGGGCACCGTCGCTCGCGACAATCGTGAATCGGTCCTGTAGTGTATTCAATCCTGGGAACAGGCCCTGGGGTCCGTCAACTTGTTCCATATCACAGGTCCTTAATCACGAAGCAATGTCCAATTCCCGCAGGCGGGCGACCAGGTATTCCTGGGGCCGGTTGCCCTTGACGCGGTTGCAGTGGGCGCAGAGGAGATGACCGTGAGCGACGGCGGCAACGCCCTTCTCTCGATAAGCCGCCAGGATGCGCCTGGTGTGGCGAGTGGTGACACCCATCAGCGTGGCTGCCTGGTCCAGTGTCATGTGCTCAGCGAGCAAACTGTTCAGGACCTGAATTCTTGCCTGTTCTTTTTGAGTCAAAGTCACATTCTCCATGGGGCGAATGTGACATTTCTGCTGGCCAGTTAGCGAGGACGCTTTCGCTGAACGTCAACACCCTACTGGCCCAACATCCCATCGCCCTTGACACCCACTAGTGAGAGGATAATGACGATTCCCAAAACCACATGAAGGACGGCAAACAGGATCGGAATGCATTTTTCTATAGTGGTGACGGCGCGATAGGACTTGCCCCGGCCATCTTCCGCCAATCGCCATTCGTACTTGTACATTGCCGCTGGCAAGTGCTGCTCAAGCTCATGGATAACGTCAAACTTTATTCGGTTGAGGTCTGCATGCGACTTTATGATCAGGAACCATAGCAGAGACACGGGTATCCCTATTACTGGAACAACCAGCGCCCAGTAACTCTGGCAGAAGCCCGCCGACTGGAAACCATACAGAGCAACCAAGGCGGCATTAAGTGTCAGTAGGTAACGACTTGACTGGACTCGCCGGGCGCTAACGTTCTCCGCCGACTGCACGTAGAGCTTGTATTGCTCCAACAGGTCGGCCTTAAATGAGCCGTCGTAGGTCTCTCCCGTGAATTGAACCATACTGTTGCCACTGTTGCCCGATTCGCCAGACATCAACTACGTTGCTCCCGAAATCAGTTGCGTCATATAATCCCAGGTCCACTTGTATATCTTGTCTGTGCTAAGGGCCATTGCCGGTTTGGTGCAAGTCTTCCTCCTCCGCCCCTTCAGCAGAAAGTACGGCTTACCCTCTTCACGGGTGATGGTGATTTCAGCCGCTACCCCCGGCGCATCATGTGTATGCTCACCACAAATCACGATCGTAAGGTCGGCCATACGAATACGGTCGCGAACTTCCCTTCTCCAGTTCTCCTCTATCCGATGCCTCACCGACCAATCCGTGATGCTGAAAGGTGCTTCAGGATTCTTGGCTTGCGCGACCAGGTTTCCTCGAAGGTCGTTATCGTGGTCGTAATCGAAGCTGATGAAAACTCGTTTCACGGCCACTGTTCTGCCCGTCCTAATGCTGTCAATTCCCGGTGCGGTATCCTAAATCCTCCCGACCTGAATCGTTCTCTCCGATTACCTTGATCCTCAATCCACCGCGTAAGAATTGCCATACCCAGAATGCCTACTTCTACGCAAGCAAGGACTTCCAGAGCATTCTCAACCGGGCTCTTACCTTCTATCAGCCCTTTCAAATTCTCCCAGGTCCAGTAGTGAATCTTGTCGCCCACGTGCGCATTCCTGGGTACAGTACAGTTGTTTTCTCGGCGTCCTTTCAGGAGAAAGTACGGCTTGCTCTCTTCTCTGGCAATGGCTAACTCGTCTGCTACACCAGTCGCTGTGTGGGTGTATTCGCCACAGATGATGATGACAAGGTCGGTCCTGCGAATGCGTCCCCGAACCTTTTGTTTCCAATTTCCGGAGAGATGCTCCTTCACAGACCAATCCGCAATGCTGAACGGTGAATTGGGATACCGTGCTTGACCGACCAGAGCATTCCTGAGTTCTTCATCATGGTCGTAGTCAAAGCTGATGAACACTCGTTTAGCAGCCACAGTTGTATCTCCTTATTAGGTTCTGTTGACATTTTGTTATAATGAAAATATGGCAAATCTCGAACTACCTCCAGGGCAATGGGCCAGGATTCTCGATTTCTTGCGTGGCCGCACCGACTTGTATGTCGGTCAGGAAGAGGGATGCAAACGTTTCATAGAAGCCGTCCTGTGGGTTGACCGCTCCGGCGCCCAATGGCGGCTCCTCCCGGCCGAGTATGGGAACTGGAACAGCGTCTACAAAAGATTTGCCCGCTGGAGCGACCGGGGTATCTGGGCGCTGCTGCATCAACACTTCGCCGATGCGCCGGACATGGAATATCTCATCATAGACAGCACCGTGGTCCGGGCCCATCCCTGCGCGGCGGGAGCTCCCCAAAAAACGGCGGCCAAGCAGCCCAGGCCCTGGGCCGCAGCCGCGGCGGGTTCAGCACCAAGGTCCACGTGAGCGTGGATAGTCTGGGCAATCCCTTGCGCTTCATCCTGACCGGAAGACAACAGCACGACATCACCCAGGCCGAGGGGCTGATAACCGGCTATGACGGTGAGTATGTGCTGGCTGACAAGGGGTATGACTCCCAGGGGTTTCGCCAGCACATTCTGGAGCGGGGCATGACGCCGGTGATTCCGCCGCGCTCCAACCGGAAGGAACCCTGCGGCTACGACGCGCATTTATACCGGGAGCGTCATCTGGTGGAATGCTTCATCAACAAGATAAAGCACTATCGCCGGATCTTCTCCCGGTTTGAGAAGCTGGACACCAGATACCTTGGCTTCCTTCATTTCACTGCGGCTCTCATTTGGTTGCGGTGAAATGTCAACACAACCTAAAGCTAAGGTGGGATGTGCATTCGAGGGGCGATTAAGATTGCCTGGGTTGCGCCAGTGGAGCTCCCCCATCTGTGCTTAAAGAATGATCCAGCACCGCCGCTTGAATTCCACATCTGCGCATTTCACCTTGGCTTTGGTTTAGTGCTCAGTCATGTTTGGAATCGAAGGGTTCGGCGGCCCCGGCAAGGCCGGTTGGACAACCACTCTGGGGTTACGCTGTTCCAAGGATACTGCGATTTCACGGTTGACTGTGTAATAGTAGTCCGAAATTTTTGAAACGATGAGTAGCTGAGATTGGCGTGACTCCCCAGGGTCTTTCATTCAATAGTTCCCTCTCCCAAAGGGAGAGGGTTAGGGTGAGGGCGTTCATCCCATCAATTCAAAGATGTTCGCCTACTAGCCACCGGCGAACTGCTTGTAGTCTGAATCATAGTCCACCGTCCAGCCCAATTCCACCTGCCGGTCCAGGGGGACGGAGGCCGGTTCGCTGGCGCCCAGCAGCGTTTGACCCACCGCGCCGGCGGCTTCCAGTCCGGCGATTTCATCATCGGAAAAGCCCAGGACTTCCGACAGCACATAACGGTTGTCTTCGCCCAGCATCGGGCCCGCCTTACCGATGCCCACGTCCGCGCCGGAAATCCGCCATCCCCGGCTTACATACTCCCGGCGTCCCAGGCCGGTGTCGGGATGGTGCTCGGCCTGCTCGAAGTAGCCCCGGTCGCGCAGGTGGGGGTTGGACAGCAGGCCCTTGCCGTCCAGCACCGGCCCGGCCGGGATGCCCGCCTGCTGAAGCAGTTCCATTGCCTGAAACTGGGACAGGCCGGAGGTCCACCCGGAGATTATCGCGTCCAACTCGTCCTGATTGCGGTGGCGGTCGATGGGGTCAGCGAAGCGGGGGTCCGACGCCAAATCGGATTGTCCCAACGCGGCGCAAAACGCCGTCCATTCGGCATCGTCCCGCACGGCGATTACAACCCATTCATCCTGGCCCCGGCAGGGGTAACACCCGTGGGGAGAGAAAGCCAGATGGCGGTTGCCGATGCGCCGGGTGCGGCGTCCGTTGAAGGCGAAGTCCAGCAGCCCCTCGCCCACGAAGGAGACGCCGTTCTGGTACATGGCCAGGTCAATCCACATCCCCTGCCCGGTGCGCGCCCGGTGGAACAGACTGGCCAGCACTGCCAGTTGGGCGCTCCAACTGGCCAGAAAGTCGGTGTAGGAGTTGGCGATTTTGTTCGGGACCGTACCGGGGGACGAGCGTCCGTCGGAGGCAACATCCAGGTATCCCATGAAAGCCGCCGTGCCGTGGGTGGGTTCCAGCGCCGTGGCCATTGCGCCGAAGCCGCTCCACGGGCCGCTGTGTCCGTAGCCGGTGTTGGACACCATAATCAGGTCGGGTTTGTCCGCTTTCAGGTTGGGATAGTCCAGCCCGAACCGGCGCATCACGCGGGGAGTGAAGTTCTCCAGCACCACGTCGGAAACCGCCACCAGCCGCCGCAGCACCGCCAGGGCGGCGTCGGAGCGCAGGTCCAGGGTAACGCTGCGCTTGCCCCGGTTCAGGGTGTGGAAGGTGCCGCCCCGCTCCCAGTAATCCGGGCCGGGCACGTTGTCCGGGTAGGGGCCGTTGAGGGTGCGGGTGGTGTCCACAAACTGGTTGTGGTGGGTCTCCACCTTGATGACCTCGGCGCCCATGCCGGCCAGGTATGCCCCGCAGTAGGGCATGGCGAACACCCGGCTCAGGTCCACCACCCGGATGCCTTCCAACGGTTTCCGGCTCAAGTTGCTGCTCAAATTGCACCCGACGCTTTCAACTGGACCAAATCGGCGGTGGTAAAGCCCAGTTCGTCAATATACACCTCGGCGTTGTGCTGACCCAGCAGGGGCGCGGGCCGCCGGACCTGATAGGGCATCCCGGACAGCCTGGGGCCCAGCCCCGGGTAGTCCGCCGCGCCGGCTTCCGGGTGCTCGACCGTCTTGAAGAAGTCCCGCTCCCGCAGGTGGGGACATTCGTAGAGGTCGCCGGCGTCCTGGGCCATGCCGAAGACCAGCCGGCGTTCCCCCGATGCCTGGAACAGCGGCTTCCGGTCCCATTGGGCCAGGCCGTCGAGCAGCATTTGTTTCAACTCCTCGCCGAACTCAATGCGCCCGGAGCCGGAGGCGAAACGCTGGTCCTGAAGCTCCGGCACGCCAATCAGTTCAGCGATGGCCGCCCACGGTTGGGAACCCTGCACCGACGGGATGACGTAGCCGTCCCGGGCGGGCATCAACTCCTCGAACCCCGACCCGCGCACCGGACGCCGCCCCTTTATTGCCCCCATGCAACTGTAATACGGGACAGCCTGGCACAGATGGGAAGCCAGGCATTCCATCACCGAAACGTCCACGTGACTGCCGCGTCCGGTGGTCAGGCGTTGGAACAGCGCGGCGACCGTCGCCACCGCGCCGTTGATCCCGGCGACGTAAAAGGACTGGTCCAGCGCGTTGCGGAGAGGTTCCCGGTCCGAGTCTCCGGAGTGGTACATCAACCCGGAGAAGGCCAGAGCCACAATGTCCGTAGCGGCCAGGCCGCGGTACGGGCCGGTTTGCCCGAAGGGGGTTATCGAGGTCACGACCAGGTCCGGGTTGGTATCGGCCAGCTCCGCCGGGTCAATGGCCGCCTGCCCGTGTTGCGGCGGCGGGTTGTTCTCGACCACCACGTCGGCGGTTGCCAGCAGCTTGTCCAGCAGCATTTGTCCGGTGGCCGTGTCGGGCCGAAGGGTTATGCCCCGCTTGTTGGTGTTCAGGTACAGGAAGGGGATGCTCTTTTCCGGGTGAGGGTCGTCTCCGGCGAACGGCCCGGTGCGGCGGGCCGGGTCACCGGCGCCCGGGGGTTCAATCTTGATGACATCGGCGCCGTAGTCCGCCAGCAGACGGGTGCAGAAGGGCGCCGAAATATCTCCGCCCAGGTCCAGGACGCGGACGCCGTCCAGCAGTCCGGGCCCGGTTCTTAAGATACCCACGGGTCCGCTTCCCAGGTCAGGGGAAGGGACTGGCCGTGTTTGGGCAGCACGACGATTCCCGTCCCCGATGCGGTCTGATGACCCCGGTCATTGCGCAGACCGACTTCGCACTCGACGCAGCCGAAGCCGTTGACCTCCCGCTTGCCGGTGACCGTACCGAAGGCGGTGAGGGTGTCGCCGGGGGAGTCCATGCCCCGGTGCTCGACGTAAAACCGCTTGAACCAGCCCTCCTCCCCGGCGAAGTCCAGGAGCAACTGGCCGAGATACTGGTTCTTCAGCGAGCCGTTGACCACCACGTTGGGCAGCCCTTGGTGCAGTTGGGCAAAGGGCAGGTCCCAGTGAATGCGGGCGTAGTTGCCGTTGGCCGCCGCCCAGCGGATCAGGTGGGTGGTAGTCATCGGCCCCTTGACCACCGGAGGCAGTTCCATGCCGGCTGCCACGTCTTCGTAGTGCCGCTGGCGGTTCGACGACGGCGGCGGCTTGGGGAGAATAATCTCCGGGTCGGGGGGCGCTACGGCAACGGTGGTCAGGCTGTCGGAGACGGCGGCAACCTGGTTGGGCTGCTCTCCAGCGGGCAAGGCGCGGTGGATGCTGACGCGGCGGGCCTGGCTCAGGGTTTGGCCGTGCTGGTCGGTCTGCATTTCCTGCCGGACGATGAAGACCAGCGGCCCGGAGCGGCCCTGCTTCTCGAAAATGTCCATGACGCGGAAGCGGCGGGTAATCCAGGCGCCGACGCAGACCGGGGCGAGAAACTGCCAGTCGCTGCCGCCGTTCAGTCCATAGCTGTTGAAGGGCAGCGGGACCTCAAAATGCCACTCCTGCCCGGCGCCGAAGTAGCCGATGGGGGGCGCGATGTCCTTCCACGCGGCCAGCGGAGGGCAGAGGAGGCCGCCGAAACGGCTGTTTTGGGCGTAGTCCGGGTCAACGTAAAGAGGGTTGTAGTCCTCGATGCTGTCGGCCACGTCATAGGCCATTTCCGCGCTGATGGGGAAGCGGTTTTGCTCCGGCTCGGTTTCCCGGCCGATGAGCGCCGCAATTTCTTCGGTTATCAGGCTGCCGGGCATATGTCTGGCTCCGATTCGTTGGTTGGATAAGACTCTTGGGCATGAATCCGGGGTACGCCCCGATTTTAGCCCAACAACCCCGATTCTACAAACGGGAAAGTCCCGGCTCTGGACAAGCTCCGGTTGCTACGAAGAACTTCCTTACTCAGGGGGTATACATTCTCTTGCGTGACAGCGAAATGCAATCCGTCATTCCTGCGCAGGCAGGAATCCACACGGCCTTGCTGTAGGAATGATGGCCCACTCCGGGACTCTCTGGATTCCTGCCTGCGCAGGAACGACCAAGTGCTCCGGTCATGCGCTTGTCCTCACCCTCCTGCGCTGGCGCAGACAGCAGCCCGGCCAACCCGGTTATGGATTCCAACTCATCCAGCCGCGCTAGGGTATCAATTATCCTCTGCATTGTCTCCTCATCCCATACCCCGCTGGCCAGCAGGCGAAACCTGGCCAGCAATTCTTTCATCAGGCCCCCCGTTGACGCAGGGCAACTTGTGAAACCGTCAACGGGCGGTGGGAGTTCGAGGGATCGTTAATCGTGCCGCACCGTCCTTCTTGATAAGGAAGCCCTTCCGGGATGGTTTCTCAGGATCTTTCGATTCTCCCTTCTCCCCGCGGGAGAGGGGCAGGGGGGTGAGGGTGAACTCCGCGCATCAGCAACGGTTGCTCCTGGCCGGGACGCCCTCACCCTAGCCCTCTCCCAGAGGGAGAGGGGATTTTTCGAGAATCGAAAGACCCGGGATGGTTTCTCAGTCGGACAAAAACTCCCGGAGCAGATCGTAGGCCTGGCCGGGCAGTTCCTCGGCGATGTAGTGGCCGCAGGGGAGCGCCTGCCCGTGGACGTTGGTCGAGTAGCCGCGCCAGACCTGAAGCACGTCCTGGGTGCGGCCGACGTAGCCGGTGGAACTCCACAACGCCAGGTGGGGACAGGTAACCTTGTGGTCAAAGTCGGCCTCGTCGTGTTCCAGGTCAATGCTGGCGCCGGCCCGGTAATCTTCGCAGGCGCCGTGGATGGCCGCCGGGTCGTTGAAGCAGCGGACGTATTCCTCAATAGCTTCGCCGGGGAACACGGTCTCGGCGTTGGGAACGCGCAGGAAGCGGGAGCGGATGAAGTAGTCGGCACCGGCGCCGATGACCCGCTCCGGGAAGTCGTAGGGTTGAATCAGGAAGAACCAGTGGTAGGTGTTGGTGGCCATGTCCTTGTCGACAATCTGGAACATCCGCCGGGTGGGTATGATGTCCAAGGTGGCCAGCTTTTGGACCCGCTGGGGGTGGTCCTTGGTCAGCCGGTGGGCGACGCGGGCGCCCCGGTCGTGGCTGGCCAGCAGGAAGGAGTCGAACCCCAGTTGCTCCATTACCTCCACCTGGTCCTGGGCCATAGCCCGCTTGGAGTAGTTGGCGTGGCGGTCTCCGCCGTCCGGCTTGCCGCTGTCGCCGTAACCCCGCAGGTCGGCGGCGACGACGGTGAAGTCCTCGGCCAGCCTGGGGGCGATTTTGTGCCACATGGTATGGGTCTGGGGGTAACCGTGGAGCAGCAGCAGAGGCGGCCCGCTGCCCCCCTTGACCAGGTTGATAGTAGCGCCGGTAGTTTCCACCTTGAGCTGCTCGAATCCCTCAAACATATTGTCTCCTGCGGTTGTCTCTTGGCCCGGTGTAGGAATCGCCCCGTCGGGGACGGCCCGTTGCGTTACTTCGCTACGTTACATCATGGACGGGCAGGGACAGTCTGTAAATGGTTTTGGCTGCTGCCACGGAGACGTAGACCGGGCCGGACGGTTGCAGGGCCGCGTGGCAAACGTCTTTCCCATCTCCCCGCGGGAGATGGGCCGGGGGTGAGGGGAATCCTCTGGCTGCCCTTCTTTGACACTGGCGCCGTTAACAATGTAATTTAAGCCAGGTAACTTGCGAGTCTTGCCATAAGCCGCCGGCCGCCGGTTTCAGTCCCGGCGCGGCCGGGTTGTGGCCCGGCCACAAATTACGCCAAAGGGCATTTAAACCCTGCGGGGCAGGCGCGAGGACTTTTCTGATGCAACAAGCTAAAACCACCGGCGCGGACCTATCTGACATCATCCCCGGGGGGCACGGCATCGACCATTACATCAATGCCGCCGGGCCGCTGGCCGAGCAGGTGGCAAGCCTGGCCGGCCGCATTGACCAGGACCGGCAGATGCCCACCGGACTGGCCCACAACCTGGCCGACGCCGGGTTCTTCCGGCTGCTGCTGCCTCAATCGCTGGGCGGCGCGGAGCTGGCGCACCCGGACTTTCTGCGCATCCTGGAAGTTTTCGCCGGCGTCGACGCCAGCGTGGCCTGGTGTCTCAACCAGAACAACGTCTTCTCCACCAGCGCGGTCAGGATGCACCCGGCCACCGCCCGGGAAATCTGGTCCGACCCGCGGGGGGTGGTGACCAACGGGCCGCCCACTTCGACATCCATCGCGGCGCCGGTGGACGGCGGCTACCGGCTCACCGGACACTGGAACTTCAGCAGCGGCAGCGACCATGCTACCTGGATCGCCGCCCTGGCGCCCATCGGCCAGCCGGGGCAGGCGCGCTGGACGGGGCGCGGAACCGGGAAGGCGCCCGGATGCTGCTGATGCCCAAGGCGGACGTGCGGTTCGTTGACCTGTGGCACGTTCACGGGCTGCGCGGCACCGGCAGCTTCAGCTTTCAGATTGACGATATGTTCATCCCGGAGGAACGCACCTACGAATCCGAGGGAGCGCCGCCGTCCGGCGAGTCCCCGTCTATTGAAAACGCCGGCGGGCCGCTGTACGTCATACCCAGGACCCTGCTGTTCGGCTCCGGGTTCGCCACCGTCGCGCTGGGCGTGGCGCGCAAGAGCCTGGAAATCGCCATCGAGACCGCCTCCAGCCGGGCGCCGGGACGCTCCCGGACTCTGCTGCGGGACCACCAGACCACCCACCGGCTCATCGGCGAAGCCCACGCCGTCCACCGCTCGGCCCAGTGCTTCCTGCGGGACAGCGTGGCCGCCGTCTGGGAGTCGGCCTGCAAGAGTTTTCAATCAGGGGGAGTGTTGAGCATCGAGGACCGGCTGCAGCTCCGGGTCGCCGCCACCCACGCCCTGCGCATGGCCGCCCAGGTGGTGGACACCAGCTACAACCTGTGCGGGTCCGGCGCTATTTTCGACGCCAACCCCATCCAGCGGCGGTTCCAGGATATGCACGTCATAACCCAGCACACCCAGGCCAGCTTTGCCCACTATGAGACGGCCGGACAGGGCTTGCTGGGACTGGAACCCCGGGGCAATTTCTAGCCTGTCTCATCTGCGGGACGGGTTTCCGAGGTGCAGCATTGACCAACACTCTCAAGCTAACGGCCGAGGACTTGCGGCGGGCCTGCCCCGACCTTGCCGGCACGGTACGGCTGCCCGGTCTGAACGCCCCGGTGGACGTTTACCGGGACGAGTACGGCATCCCCCACGTTAAAGCGTCCGGCGAATCCGACGCTTTCTACGCCCAGGGCTTTGTGACGGCCCAGGACCGGTTGTGGCAGATGGAGTACGACCGGCGGCGCGGGTTGGGGCGGTGGGCCGAGGCCGCCGGGCCGTCCGGGGTGGAGCAGGACCGGCTGATGCGCCGCTGCCTGCTGGAACGCAGCGCGCGGGCCGACTACGAAGCCGCCGGCGCCGAGACCCGGACGATGCTGGACGCCTACGCCGCCGGCGTCAACGCCTTCATTTCCACGGCAGAGCGCCTGCCGGTGGAGTTCGGGATTGCCGGAATCACCCCCGAACCCTGGCAGCCCTGGGACGGGTTGGTGGTCTACAAGGTGCGGCACCTGTTCATGGGGGCCTTTGAGGCCAAGGCGCTGCGGGCCCAGTTGGTTCAGGCATTGGGAGCTGAAAAGACCGCCGAGGTCTTTCCCGGATTCGAGCCGGGACAGTTGCTCATCCTGCCGCCGGGAGAGCGCTGCCGGGGCGCGTTGGAAACCGGCCTGGAGGAACTCTCCCGGGGCGCGGCGGCGCTGAACTGGCTGAACGAGACCGGCCTGGGCAGCAACAGTTGGGTCCTGTCCGGCAGCCGCACCGCGTCGGGCCGGCCCATCCTGGCCGGTGACTCCCACCGGGCGTTGGACACGCCCAACGTCTACTACCAGAACCACCTGGCCTGCCCGGAGTTCGACGTCGTGGGGCTGTCCTTCCCCGGAGTGCCCGGCTTTCCCCACTTCGGCCACAACCCCCGGGTGGCCTGGTGCGTCACCCACACCTGGGCCGACTGCCAGGACCTGTACATCGAGCGGTTTCAGCCGGACAACCCCGATTACTACTTGTGGAAAGGCCAGTGGCGCCGGGCCGAAGTCCATCAGCAGACCATCAAGGTACGGGGCGGCGAGGACGTGCCGGTAACGGTGTGGCAAACCCATCACGGCCCCATCATCGCCGGAGAACCGGAGGCCGGGGTGGGGCTGGCTCTCCGCTACACCGCCACGGATGGCCCATCCGCATGGCCGGACACCCTCCGCCCAATGCTGACCGCCCAAGACAGCGGCGAGTTGATCGAGTCGATGCGGGAATGGGTTGACCCCTGCAACAACTTCCTGTTCGCCGACGTCGAGGGCAGCATCGGCTACCTCTGCCGGGGCGAGATTCCCCTGCGCGCCGGGGCCAACTCCTGGCTGCCCGTGCCCGGCTGGACCGGCGAGCACGAATGGACGGGCCGCATCTCCTTCGATGAAATGCCCCGGTCGGTCAACCCCGCAGCCGGGTACTTCGCCACCGCCAACAACCGGCCGGTGGACGACAGCTACCCGTACCGCATCGGCGTGGACTTCTCCCCCGGCTACCGGGTGGAGTCGGTGTCCCGGGCCCTGCGCGATCTCGACCGCCCCACCGCCGCGGACATGGCGAAAATCCACGCCCAACGGAGGTCAATCCCGGCCCAAGTGTTCCTCAAGCTGCTGCGGGACGTGGAGCCTCTGGATGAACCATCGGCGTGGGCCAAGGACTTGCTGCTGGACTGGGCGGGAGAAATGGACGCGGCCCTGGTCGCGCCCACGGTCTTCAACGCCATGCGGGACGCCCTGCTGGAACGTCTGCTGCGGCACAACCTGGGGGACGACCTGGCGGCGCAGGCGCTGGACCCGGCAGGACGGGGCGCCGGGGTGTTCCTGACCCGCTTCAAGAACCTGGCGGCCACCTCGGTGGAAAGCCGCCCCGGACTTCAATCGCCGGGCCTCCTTCCCCCCGGCGCCGGCTGGCCGGAGCTGGCCGCGCAGTCGCTGGCCCAGGGGCTGGCCATGCTGCGGGAGCGGTTCGGCGAAGACACAAGCGGGTGGGAGTGGGGCAAAGTGCATCAAGCCCGTCCGGCGCACAAGCTGTCCCCGGCCTTCCCGGAGTTGGCTTATCTGCTGGACCCGCCGCCAATCCCCATGTCCGGGGACGGAGACACGCCGCTGGCCGGCTCCTACGCCCCCGCCCAGTTCGCCACCGTCGCCAGTCTCTCGGTGGCCCGCTACTCCTACGACCTGGCCGACTGGAACAACTGCCTCTGGGCGGTTCCCCTGGGCAGTTCGGGTCACCCGGGCAGCCCGCACTACGCCGACCAGAGCGAGGTCTGGCGGCAGGTGCAAATGGTGCCGATGCACTATGATTGGGAACGGATTGCCGCCGGGTGTGCGACCGCTCAGCGGTTGGAGCCGGGAGAGTAGGGAAGTCCTGCGATTAGCCCGGAACCGGGCTCCGTGGCAGCCGGGGACGAACGCATATGAGCGGGGGTGTTGACGATGGCGTACCCTGGGTTGAGCTTGGAAGGCAAGGTCGCGCTGGTCACCGGGTCGGCGCGGGGCATCGGCGCGGCGCTGGCAATCGGGCTGGCCGAGGCCGGGGCCGATGTGGCCGTCTCGGACCTGCCGGCTAATCAGGAGGGTATGGACGAGACGCGGCAGCGCATAGAAGGCTTGGGCCGCGGCTCCGGGACTTACGGGCTGGATGTCCTGGACGTGGGACAAATCGAGTCAACAGTGCAGCAGGTTGCCCGGGACTTTGACGGTCTGGACATCCTGGTCAACAACGCGGGCATCCGGCGGCGCAGCCCGGCGCTGGAAGTGACCGAAGCGGACTGGGATGCAGTAATCGACACCAACCTGAAGGGGACGTTCTTCTGCGCGCAGGCGGCGGCACGAGTGATGATTCTTTGCCATCGGGCGTCGCCGCAAGGTAACTTGTCTCAACGCCGACGTCCATCGGCGGGGGCGGGGGGCGGGGGGCGTATCATCAACATCGCTTCGCAGTTGGCGGTGGTGGCCGGCGAGGACCGGGCGGCCTACTGCTCCAGCAAGGGCGGCGTGGCCAGCCTGACGCAGGTTCTCGCCCTGGAGTGGATTCGGTACGGCATCACGGTAAACGCCATCGGCCCAGGCCCCACCGAAACGCCGGGCCTTCTGGAAGCCGACACGCGGGACGACGATGAGTTGCAGGCGGACCTGGCGGCCTACATGCCCCTGGGCCGCCGGATGCGTCCCGAAGAATTGGTCGGGGCGGCGGTCTACCTGGCCAGTCCGTCGGCAGCCGCCACCACCGGCCACCTGCTGATTGTCGATGGTGGGTGGACCGCGCGTTAGCGGAGTGACATGGAAAGGCAGGTCTTTACATTCTCCCCTCTTCCCGCGGGAGAGGGACGGGCGGTTCCCCTGCGGCGAGCCAGGCGGATTCCAGGAAATGATTCCGTTCGAGGAGAGATTCAGGTTTGAATATTCTGGTCATCGGCGGCACCGGGTACATGGGCAAGATTATGGTGGAGCGCCTGCTGGACCGGGGCGACCGGGTGACCGTGTTTTCCCGGGGAACCATCCGTCCCGACTGGTGGAGTCGTGTCTCCCACATCCCCGGCGACCGCAACGATGCCGCCGACTTCAACGCCAAGCTGAAGGCTTTGTCCTTCGACGCCGTGGTGGACACCCAAGCCTACCGCTGGGAAGACGTGCAATCGGCGGTGGAAACCTTGCGGGGCAATGTGGGGCGTTACCTGTTGGTCAGCACCAGCTCGGTCTACCTGGATGGCAAGGTTGACTTCTTCCGCCACTGTCCCTACGACGAGTCGGCAGTGGAATGGAGTACGCTGGAATACACCTACCCGGAGGGCGAAGACCCCTACGCCGTCGGCAAGCGGCACTGCGAGAAGTGGCTGCTGGCCTATTGCAACCAACTGGGCGGCGGCATCCCCTACACCATCATCCGTATTCCGGCGGTCATGGGACCGGAGGACCCCACCGGGCGAATGTGGTGGTGGGTGCAGCGAGCGTTGGACGGCGGCCCGGTGGTCGTCGCCGATGGGATGCGGGGCGCGTTCAGGACGCTGTACAGCGCGGACGCGGCGGCGAACTTCATCCGAACCCTGGACGCTCCCGATACCATTGGCGGCGTCTATTTCATCGGAATGCCCGAGATTCTGACCCCGGAGCGGTGGGCGGAACTGATTTGGCAAGCCGCCGGACATCGGCCCCAAGTGGTCTACGTCTCTCAGGCGGTCATTGGCAAGAGTGAAGGATTGGCCGGCTACGCGGCCCCGCTGACCCGTCCGGCGTCGAACATCCACGACCGCAGCCGGGCGCGGCGGGACATCGGCATCATCACGACCCCGGTGGAGGAATGGGTGGCATCCACCGTAGCCTGGTACCGGGACCATTACCGAGGCCCGGACTCCGACGGCTACGAGCACCGGAACCGGGAAGTGGAGTTGGCCCGCCGGTGGGAAGAACGCATGAGGCGTCTGGTTGCCGAATTTTAGTGCCGGTTTGTAAGATAGCCAATGCATATCCAACCTCAAAAATTCAGGGGGGGGGTTGGGGGATTCATCCCCCAACGGGCCTGCCGGTTCTATTCATTCTCCCCTCTCCCAGAGGGAGAGAGGCCGGGGGTGAGGGGCCCCCAGCCTTGTCACGCAATCAACCGGAGGGTATCATTCCCCAAATCCCACGCCCGCGCTAGTAGTCAGTCAACCTTGGAATCGAAAGGGTAAAGGCGGTGAAGTTTGGATCGGGCATTCTGGGTGTTGAACCGCCAGTTGATGACGGCCTGGGCGGCGTTGCGCTCCCGCACCAAGGCTCGGACTTCCCTTCCAAGAGCCTCCTCATTGGGGAGCCGCTGCCTCAGGCAGGAGCGGGACAGCACGCTGAACTCGATTTCCGCCATGTTCAGCCAACTGCCGTGCTTGGGCGTGTAGTCGAACTCCAGCCGTTTCGCAATCCGCCGGGCCTCCACCGCCGGGAAGGTCTCGTACAGCGACGCCGTGCGGTGGGTGTCCAGGTTGTCCAGTATCACCCGCACCACTGGGACCTCTGGATAGGCTTCGTCCACCAGCCAACGCATTTGATGGGCGAAGTCCTGCATCGTGCGCCGCTGGGTCACCGCCACCTGCCGCCAGCCAGCCAACGGTTCACAGGCCAGGAACAGATTACGCGTGCCCTCCCGGCGGTACTCATAGTCCTGACGCAGCGGACGCCCCGGCTGGGCTGGCAGAGGCGGCCGCGTCTCGGCCAGCAATTGGGTGGAGGTCTCGTCAAAGCAGACCACCGGCCGCTTTGGGTCATAGGGTTCGGCGTACAGGTCCAGCACTTCCTCCATGTTGGCCACCATGTTGGCCACGAAGCCGACGCTCACCGCCGGGATGCACCACTCCTTTTTCTGCCATGGCTTGAGGGTGTTTTTTTGAGACGCTGGCGTACCCCCTCATGGGACATGGAGGGCGCCAGCCCCAACTCCACCACCTTCACCTTGCCGGCCAGAAGGCGCAGGATCCAGTGGTCATGCCCCTCCAGCGCCGGACTGCAGGACAACGCGATGAGGTGGGCTTCGCCCCAGTCGTCCAACTTACGGTGCCGGTTGGCTTGGCGCCGGTCCCACAGGGACCCTTCCAACCCCTCCTCGGTAAAGCGCTGCTTAATCCGGTACACGGCGCCCAGCGCCACATCCAGCGCCTCAGCTACTCTGGGAGCTGCCCAACCGTCGCCGCTCTTGAGCAGAATCCTCGCCCGGGCGGTCACCCGGGCGGAGCTTTTCCCAACCCGAATCAGATTCTGGGGTTCCTCCCGTTGTTCCGGCGCCAGCCGCACCGCGTACTTATCCCGGACCATCACTGCTACCCCCTCCATCAGCACTTCATCCCCAGCAGTATACGACTATCGGCCAGATTCCTGAATGACTTTCAACATCAAGGTTGACTGACTACTAAACCAAAGCCAAGGTGAAATGTGCATTCGATGGGCGATGAAGATTAGCTTGGTTGCGCCAGTAAAACACTCTCAGCCGTACTTGGAGAATGATCTGGCACCGCCGCTTGACCTCCACTATCTGCGCATTTCACCTTGGCTTTGGTTTAGTACCATTTCCAGATAGATATGTAAAAATATGAGAAGGCAGCCATACTTGGATATGATCTTTCTGTGGGGGAGTATCCAGGCATGGCTGCCATCAAGTATAAAGTCAAGCTGACTGAATCCGAACTCTCCCGTCTCAATGAGGTTTCCCGCCGGGGCAAGCCGTCAGTCCGCACCGTTAAGCGGGCGCGGGCGCTGCTCAAAGCTGACCAGGGACTTGGGGACCGTGAGATAGCTGATGCGCTTTTGATCAACGCCGCCACCGTTGCCAGAGTGCGGAAGCGGTTCGTCGAGGAAGGACTTGAGGCCGCCGTCAATGACCGGCCACGGCCGGGCCGGGAGCGCAAGCTGGACGGCAGCAGGAAGCGCGCCTGGTCGCCATCGCGTGCAGCGCAGCGCCCGAAGGACACGCGCACTGGACACTCCGGTTGCTGGCGGACAAGGTGGTGGAGATGGGGTTGGCCGGGAGCATCTCCCTGGAGACGGTGCGCCGGATACTCAAAAAATGAACTCAAGCCCTGGAAGAAGCAAGAGTGGTGTATCCCCAGGGTGAGCGGGGAGTTCGCGGCGCGGATGGAGGAGGCGCTGGACTTGTACCGCCAAGAGTACAACCCAGAGCGTCCGGCAGTGTGTTTCGACGAGACCTCCAGGCAATTGACCGGGGATGTGAGGCCGCCCATCAAGGCTGCCCCCGGACGGGTGGAACGCTGTGACACCGAGTACCAGCGAAACGGGACCCGGAACCGGTTCATGATCTGGGAGCCGAAGGGTGGATGGCGGCATGCCGAGGTGACCGGGCGCCGCACTGCCGTGGACTTCGCTCATCAAATGAAGTGGCTGGTGGACGGCGCATACCCTGACGCCGAAGTGATCAGGCTGGTCCTGGACAACCTGAACACCCACAAGCCCGGCTCGCTCTACGAAGCGTTTGAGCCGAAGCGTTTGAGCCGTCCGAAGCCCGGCGCATCGCTAAACGGCTGGAGTTTCATTACACTCCCACTCATGGAAGGGTTCCGTTTGCTTGTGCGTGGTGGCCGCAAATCACCGCCGGAACGCGATGTTTACCCTGGTCTTGCCCCCGCTCTGCCGACGGTTGCGGCCCGGCCCGTCATGGTGTCTGACGGCCCGCTGGTGCTGCCGAATCTCCGCCGGGGCGAATGGCCCGATAACGTCTTGGTCTTCGGTGTGATGGTTCGTCCTGGTTTGTCTCCCTGTGCCTTGACCGCCACCGTTGGCACGTCCGCATCATCCGTCACACGCTCCCGATTCCCGCCACCCTTGGGCTTGTCCGGCACCGGGGCCGCATCATCCAGTAACCGCTCCCGCCCTTTTGGGGATGCTCTTCCCGCCGCCGAGGATTCCAGCGTCCCATCCTCGGCTACCAGAATATAACCCGCCTGTGAAGTCCGGGCCGGTTCCCCTTTCCGGGTCAGCTTGCCGCCCTCCAGTTCCCAGCGGCGTTCCGGCAACCCGCCGGACTTGCCCTTGCCTTCCACGGCTGGCAATGTCCCCCAACGGTTGGATACCCGCACCCAGGCCAACTTGCCGTCCTGCATCCGCATGACGTAGTACCGCGAACCCTGGCGCAACCCCGGAGCGGGGCGGGACTGCCGTACCTTCTGCTTCTCCGGGTTGTTCATCACTTCGGCAACGGGTATGGCTTTCCATGTCAGGTCATCGTGGCTGCGCCGGTAGCCGTGTATCCTCTCCCGGTGTTCCCTTGCCCATTGGCCTATCGTGGTCTGTGCCTTGACTTCCCTGGCTTCGGTTTCGGATGGCGCCCTGGCAGTTCCCCTAGTCACGTCCGCCCATTCCCGGAACGGCGCATCGACCTTTGCCGCTTCCGCCGGTGTCCGGTGGCCCAACGCCTCGTGTTCCCGGAACAGGTTGTAATGGAACGTCCACCCGTCAAGGTATCGCTGGCCCGACGCCCGGTTATCCAACCCCCTCAGCGTCTTGGTTCGGTCCCGGAACGTCCCCTGCATCCGCTCAGAACGGTTGTTGTGGGTTTCCGAGTCCAGTCCCTCGGACTGGATATGCTTGGCGTCGGGAAAGACCTTCTTGATTGCGGGGACGTAGGACGGGAGTTTATCGGTGTTGATGCTCTGGGGCGGGTTGGCGGATGCCGCCGCCGCTTTCCTCAACATGGCTTCCGCCGATACCTGGTCCCGCTCGCTGGACAGGTACGACGCCAGCAGATACCGGGTGTCGTGGTCCATCACGTTCCAATTCCAGTATTTGTCGCCGCCCACGTCCAGCATCATTTCATCAACAACCCAATGGCCGCTCGTATGGGCGGGATAATCCTTCATGGTTTCCAGGGCCGCTTGCGTGTAGTCACGCACCCACTCGTAGACGGTTGCCTTGGATGGTTCGGGGATGTCGTAGGCGTCCCGGATTTGTTCGGCAATCGCCTTATAGCTCATGCCGGAGTAGTACATCCTGATAGCGGCCCCGATGTATTCGGGCGGCACCTTGCGCCCGTGAGTGGTTCCGGTGGAGTTGAACCGCTTTTCGCAACCCTTGGTCTTGCACCGGAACACTTGATAGCCGCTCCGGGTGCCGTACTTGATTACGTCCGCACCGGCGCAGTACGGGCAGTTGACAGTATGGGTGACGGTAAATTCAGCCATTGGTCAAATTTCCTTATTTCAACCCGGCCTTGTCCAACGCCGCCAACACGCCCTTGTTCCCGCCGTTCACCGCCGGTTCTACGCAGAACAACCGCCGCCACTCGTGGAGCATCCGTTCCGTCCCGATGTTCCAGGGCAACCCCAGCATCAGCGTCGCCACCCGGTCTATCTCAGCCCGGTGGGGGTCAAGGACACTCATGGCAACCCGGTCGAGGTTCAGGCGGCGTAGCTTGTCGAAGTTCTCCCGTGCAATCCGGCGGGCGGTTTGTCCTGCCTTCCCGCCGTCGGAAAAGTCCGGGACGGGGTGCGCGTCTATGGCCCGCACCTGCAAGGTAGCACGGCCTACAATAGTCGAATTGCCGTAGCCCACCCTGACCACCATCCCATAGGTGCTGTTGAGATATATCGCCAACGCCTCGGCCACGCCCCCATCCGCCTTGATGGTGGTCCAAGAACGCCCGCCCATGCAGGGCGTTTCCGTGTATGCCATTGCCACCTTCTGAGAACTCATCCGCAGGTTGCGGCACAGGTGGAAGTTTCCGGCGGTTTCCAGCATCCGGGACGCCTCGCCAGCGTCCCCACGGGACTCCCCGTAGTGCGTCGGTTCCACCGTAAGGCTCACCTGCTTGTCCGCATGGCACTCCCAGAGGGACGGGTTGTTCCGGCGGTTGCTCTCCCCCGCAGGGTGCATCACAAAGGCGCCCCGGGGGTCACGACTTGCTGGGAGACATCCCAGCAAGTCGTGTGTCGGCCCCTTGGCCGACACACCACTTAGCGTCGTCATCGGCATCGCAAACTCGGTAATCTGCCCCGTGGCCGCATCCCACGCCCGCCCGTTGGTAAGGTGGCCGGTCAGGATGGTGAAGTCCCCGCTGCTCCCCAGGGCGGACCAGGGTTTGCCCTCCCCCAAGCCTTCCATCCGGTAGTAGGTGCCGACTATGCCCCCGACGTGGATTTCCCCGTTGGGTTTCCCTTCCGCCAACTCCCGCCGGATGGCGTCAGCAAACATTTTGGCTTCCAGCTTGGTCTGAAAGGTTCGGGTAAGGTTGATGCAGGCAACGGCTTGACCGCCCAGGGTTCGGGCATCGGGCCGTTTGGTGCCTACCAGCAACATTTCCTGTATCGCCGTGTCCGCCGACATCGACTCACCGCCGCCGGGTGACGTGCATATTGCCACCACGTCCCGGTATTCGTTCTCGATGTTCCGGCGGAATCCCCGGTAGGTCTCGGCGTGGGCGGCGGTCAGCGGCAACACCTTCCCGTGCGGACTTCCGTAGTCCAACAGGGCGTGTTCAATGACGTGCATGAATGTAGCCAACCCTGCCTGCCCGTTGGCTACCCCCGGCACCCGCTTGTCCGCCAAAGTCCGGTAGGACTTCATGGCTTGACTGTCTATCGGACTCTTGACCCCGCCACGAGGACGGAAGTAGGGGTCATTGTTGCAACAGATACCCGCCGACAGTGGCTCCAACCCCAGCATCTCCCCCTGCGCCCCGTTACGCCCGATTATCTGGTCAATCAGGTTGGATACGCCCTCCGGCTTCAGGAAGTTCAATGCCCCGCCGTTGGCGGTGATGGCGAAGATTGCGCTGGAGTCAAAGGCGGTTTCCGGTTCCAGCGATGTCATGTTGGCTGTCGCCACCGAGATTGACTGCTGGTTCAGGTCGGTAAGCTGGATGCAACCTTCCATCCGGCGGGCGTGGATGCTCGCCTTGTTCCCGTCGGCCGCGTAGTGCCGGAACCGGATATGTTCTTCCGTGGCCCTCGCCAACGTACCAGTCCCGGCGCATATTTCGTTGTACCGGGCCTCCGCCGGATGTTCCAGCCTTGCCACTGTCAGACCGGCCAGCAGTTCGGCCACTATGGGCTTGGTGTAGTACGCTGCCCGCTGGTCCCGGTCGGGAATCATGGACTGCCAGATTTCCGCCGCCACGTTGGTCGTCACGCCAATGCCCGTGCTGACGTAACCCGTGATGGTGTCGTGGATAAGCCGCATGGTCGGGCCTAACCTTGCGCCCAGGTCGGAGTCCTCGAGTATCTGCGCAGCTATGGTGGACAGGGGCCGGTAGTCCACCGTCTCGATCTTCCGCCACTCGGCGGCTATCCGGTGGGGAATGGCGTCCCCGTTGCCGGTTGGTTGCCAAAGCGACGGGTCGGAGATTTCCAGCACACCGGACAGATTGCCCCACGCCTTGAGGTTGGCGTGGAGTTGCACCATGCTGGCAAGCGTTCCCACGACGGTTCCGGCCACGCTTGCCATGCCATTCCTGCTGTCATGGTTGCCGTAACGGGCCAGTAATCCCGCTTGCGCCGGCTTGTTCAGCCCTTCCAGCCGCCGGACCAGTTCGTCCTTTGCCGCCGTCAACTCCCTCACCACTATCCCGACTATCCCGGCGGCGTAGGCTTCGGGAATTGCCACCAGCCACGCAAACTGCACGATGTCGCTCAGGGATGCCTTCACCGGGGATTCGGGTGTGATGATGCGCTCTTTGTCATCAGGAGATTCCCCGGTCACGACTTGAAGCAGGAATTAGGCATCACCACTGGACAACGCTTCGGCTCGCTCGGCGTGTCCCATTCCCCCCAACTCTTCCGGTATCCCCAGAGCGATTACGCTTTTCATCGGCAGGATGTAGTCCCGGAATTGGTATCCCAACCGTTCCGTGGCGTCCTTGATGGCCGGTGACCCATATTCCGATTCAACGATTGTCCGCAGGTCGTAGGGCATGGACACCACTATGCCCGGGGTGGTCGAACCCCGGCGGGCTTGCCCCGTATTCTCGGCCACCACCCGGTATCTGGGCGGGGCCTGACGCTCCATCGCTTCCGCCAAGTACCCGTTCATCGTCCTTTCGTTTATCGCCATCCAATCCCCTTCCCCTTGATTTCATCCTCGCCTGCAAGTATGCTAACAGCACCACCACGCAAAAGCAAACGGAACTGCACGTTCCCCTGAACCGGCACACCCGGGGAATGATTTCCCACGACGAACTCCACGCCATGAAGCCCACCGCCTACCTGATTAACGCCTGCCGGGGGCCGGTGGTCGATGAGCAGGCGCTGTATCAGGCCCTGCGGGACAACGTTATCGCCGGTGCCGGTCTGGACGTTTTGGAGCAGGAGCCTACGCCGGTGGACAACCCGCTGTTCGAGTTGGAAAACGTGGTGATTACTCCCCACATGGCCGGCACGAGCTGCGAGACCGACCTGCGGGCCGCCGATTTCGCCTACGGCAACATCAAGCGTGTCCTGGGCGGAAACCCGCCGGAATCGCTGATTACACCCGAGGATTAAGACCGGGACGGCCCGCTGCCCGGCGTTTGACCGCCACCGGGCGCCCAATTATAATTCCGGCAACTTCAGCGGCGGTGGCACGCCGCCGTCACGGGTGATAAACGACCTGGCAACAACGCCCGGTCGCCCATTAACTAAGGAGGCCGAATCATGGGAGAGATACTAGGAATCGGCGCTACCCACTATCCGCCCGGTCTGGTTCCCGACGAGTACAAGCCGTGGCCCCTGGCGCGAATGCTCAAGGGAGACCGCATCCCCGAACACATGAAGGACCCGGCCAACTGGCCCGCGCCGATGCGCGAGGAATGGGGCGACGACGAGGGCATTACGTCCCACAAGGCCCACCGGGCCAAGGTGTTTCAGGCCTTCCGCAAGATTCGGGAGGAGATTGACGCCTTCAACCCCGACTTCATCCTGATTTGGGGCGACGACCAGTACGAGAACTTCAAAGAGGACATCATCCCGCCCTTCTGCGTGCTGGCCTACGATGAATTCAACTTCACGCCCTTCCACCGGCTGGGCGGCCGGCCCAACATCTGGGGCGAGGCCGAGGACAAGGTCTTCACCAGCAAGGGACATCACGAGGGAGCGCGCTTCGTGGCCCGGCGGCTGCTGGAAGACGGCATTGATATGTCCTACGCCTACAAGCCCCTCCACGAGCAGGGGTTGGGCCATGCCTTCGCCAACACGCTGCTGTTCCTGGACCTGGACCGGCAGGGGTTCGACTACCCGGTGGTGCCTATCGCGGTCAACTGCTACGGCAGCAACGTTATACGGATGCGCGGCGGTTCGGAAGACCACACCAACGAGCCGGACCCGCCTTCGCCTTCGCCCCGCCGCTGCTTCGAGATCGGCCAGGCCACGGCCAGGGCGATTCAGGAAAGCCCGTGGCGGGTCGTCCTGATGGCGTCCTCCAGTTGGTCCCACGCCTTCCTGACCGCAAAGAACCACTGGGCTTACCCCGACCTGGAAGCCGACCGGGAGCTGCTGTCCCACCTGCGCTCCGGGGATTTTGCCAAGTGGAAGGACGTCAAGCTGAGCAAGCTGGAAGAGTCCGGCCAGCAGGAAATCCTCAACTGGTTCTGCCTGGTGGGGGCCATGTCCGAACTGGGCAGGCAAGCCAACATCCTGGAATGGGCCGAAACCTGGGCCTTCAACGCCCCCAAGTGCATGGCCGTTTTCAAGTAGACTGCGGGGTTCATACATCCAAAGACGGTTAGAGGGGCGCTTGATGCGCTCCTCATCATATTCGGGAGGTGCAACGCATGGCACCGAGTAAATATGTTGGAGTGGACGGTTGCAAAGGCGGGTGGTTCAGCATAGGACTAGGGGATGATGGGAGCCTCTGCGATTCCAGAGTATTCAAGGCATTCGGCAAGTTGCTGAAACACTACGAGAAAGCTGAGCTGATTCTGGTGGATATCCCGATTGGGTTGCCGGAAGTGCCGGGATGGCGCAATTGCGACAGTAAGGCTAAAAGGAAAATCGGGCCACGTTGGCCAAGCGTATTCCAGGCACCAACCCGAGTGATGGCAAAAAAATCCAAGGCGGGCTCAAGTTTGAAAAAGGGTTGGGAATTAGCAGCCAAACTCATGGGATCGGTCGTCAGACTGCCGAAGTCGATGACATTATGGTGGTACGTGACCCGATGAAGAAACCGCTTGTGAGGGAGGTACATCCGGAGCTTTGTTTCTGGGCATTGAACGGTGGGGAATGCTTGCAGTCAAATAAACACACGCTGGACGGAAAGTCTAAACGCCTGTCAATTCTTCAAAAGGTCGATTCCAACGCTACCGAGATATTCGAGAAGGCTTGTTCCAAGGTTTGCGGCTCCTACCAAAATAGTATGGGCAAGATAGACGTTGCCTTTGACGACGTTCTCGACGCCCTATCCGCAGCGGTGACCGCTTACAACGGGTTCCGTCTTAGCCCCAATCCACCGAAGGAGGGCGTGTAGCAGGGTCCTGAAGAGACCAGAAAGCGCTCCTGTGCATCTGGGATAATGGTTTTCGAGACAGAAAACCAACCAGAAACAAGGAGCACCCAATAGATGCTACCACGCCGCCACCCCGACGGCATCCACATCGCCTTCGACGACCACCGCCTGGTCAACAATGCCGGGCTGATCCTGCCCGCCACGTTGGCCTTGCACCTGGGCCTGCCCCAACTGGTTGACCGGCGCCTGGACCTGGGCGATGCGCCAGGCCGAGCCAACACCGGCGACAAGATGATGACGCTGGTGACCTCGGCGCTGGCGGGCGGCGACTGCATCGACGACGCCGATGCGCTGCGCACCGGCGGGACAGCCTGCACCCTGGGCAGTGTGGTCAAGGCGCCATCCACCCTGGGTACCTTCCTGCGCAGTTTCAAGTGGGGCCACGTCCGTCAGTTGGACCGGGTGAGCCGCGAGCTGCTGGCCCGGGCCTGGCAGGCGGGGGCCGGACCCGGCGACGCGCCATTCACCATCGACCTTGATTCGACGATCTGCGAGACCTGCGGACTGGCCAAGGAGGGCGCCCGCCACCACGGCTACACCGGCGCGCGGGGCTATCACCCGCTGCTGGCCGTCGCCGCCGGCGCCGGCGACGTGCTGATGGCCCGCCTGCGCGAGGGCCGGGCCAACACCGCCCGCGCCGCCGCCCACTTCCTGCGTGAGACGGTGAGCCGGGTTCGCTGCGGCGGGGCCAGCGGGCAGCTCACCATGCGGGCTGACAGCGGCTTCTATACCCACGCCGTGGTCGCCGTCTGCCGCCGGATGGATGTCCGCTTCTCCATCACCATCCGCCAGCACAAAAGCCTGCACAATCTCATCGAGGCGATACCCGAAGATGCCTGGACGCCGATTCCTTACTGGATGGACGGCGCCGCCGATGTGGCCGAAACACCTACACCCCCTTCCAGAGTGAGCCCGACGCCGCGCCGGTACGGCTCATCGTCCGGCGGGTGAAGCCCACGCCCAGTTCTCAACTGGCTCTCTTCGCCACCTACAGCTATCACGGCTTCATCACCGACCGGGACGGGGAGACCCTGGAACTGGAGGCCGGCCACCGCCGCCACGCCGAGATCGAGAATGCGATACGCGACCTCAAGTACGGCGTCGGGCTGAACCATCTCCCCTCGGGCCGCTTCGCCGCCAACGGCGCCTGGCTGGCGGTACAGGTAATGGCCCACAACCTGGCCCGCTGGACAGCCCGCATCGGCCTGGGTGAGCGGATCGTGACCACCAAGATCCTCCGGCGACGGGTCTTCGCCCTGGCCGGACGGCTCACCCGCTCCGCACGCCGGCTCACCCTGCATCTGCCACAGCGCTGGCCTTGGGAAACCCAGTTCAGTCGCGCCCTGGCCCGGCTGCGAGCCATTCCACTCCCAGCCTGACGGCGCCCGTCTGCCACTGACCCGCCAGCCAACCCAACGTCCCCGCAACTCGCGCCATCTCGGTCCGCGAGCGCCTCTTGCCGTGTCCTATCCCGCCATCTCGCTCGCCACAGCCACTGCAGGCCGCCATCCGTGCCCCCAAAAGCGCCTGCAGACCGCCCGCCAACCTCCCGTCTACCCGAATTCGAGCCCGAATCATCGCGCCTGTAACTCCCTCACCCCCCCTTCCAGTGTCCTCACGCCGTCCATCCGTGTCCATCGGTGGATTCGGGCTTAGCACCCCAGTGGTACATCTTGTCGCCGCCCTTGACATCCATGCCACTGCGGACTGGGACTGCCCGTTGCGGCGCGGCAGCCGGATGGCGACGGTCTGATCGGGGGTCAAAGCCCGGGGACGGCCCGGGAACCGGCCTTCCTCAGCCGCCCGCCTCACTCCCGCCTCAATGCGGCGCTTGATCGAATCCAGTTCCGCCTGCGCCGCCCAGGCCATCACCCGCAGGACTATCTCGCCCATCATCCGCTCGACCTCGGTGGGGTTGGCGCCGAGGGGGTGGAGCCAGGACTCGGCGGGAGCCAGGGAGGCGATGCCCACCCCGCGCTGGTGCAAAGACTCCACGACCGTCACCAGTTCAACCCGGTTGCGGCTGATCCGGTCCAGGGCGGCGACGGTGACGGTATCGCCGCGGAGCAGGCGGGCGTCCAGTCCGGTCCAACCCGGGCGTTCGCCGGCCGGGACGGAGCCGGAGATGCCCACCTCTGAAACGATGTTGGCCGGCTCCACGCCGGCTTCGGCCAGGGCCTGGAGCTGGGTTTCGGGGTGCATGCCGGCCTGGCCGTCGACGGCGGCGCGGGAGGTGCGGATATAGCCGTAAATCATTGGTTTTGCCCCTGCCCAGAAATGCGAGGGTTTTGGTACAGCGTGGACCCTGCCCTAAACCCTAGGTTTAGGACGATGTTCCAAAAACAGGTGTTTCTGTTACAACCGCAGCAGGTCCGGAGAGCGGCAGGGCCGGACCTCCAGATCCCACCTCAACCCTCGTGGAGGTATTCAGCGCGGGAGACCGCTCCGTCTTCGACCGGAGGAAGCACTCCGCCGTCCCGGCATCAGGGAGAGTGCCGGAGCGCGGTCACCCGTATGTGAAGACGCCCCCGGGTTGGCGCTTCAGTCGGTGCCGGCAGCGGGGCGATGTGGAACACCTGATAGGTCACTCCGGATATCGAGGCCCGCCGCACCCTGACGGGTAAAACCCCGGCAACGGTGCTTGGGTGGCATGGTGTACCGGTATACCGGTGCTGTGGTACGGCAGGAGATCAACCAGGTCTCCCCCAGGAAACCGTCCCAGGGAAGCGGCGGCAACCGGGCCGGCGTCGCTTATAATGCCACCACTGGCAATCGGACCATCCCACGGATACCGCACCGGAGGCAGGCGGCGATGGCAGCGAACAGTCTGCGGCCCCAGATCGTGCGGGTGATGGCCGCCCACCGGGTGCGCCCTCTCACCACCACGGAAATCTATCAACACGTGGCCGCCTCGGGCGTGGACGGCTTCGATCCGGAGGCGAAGCGCGACCGGAACCTGGTCAACCGGGAACTCTCCGACCTGGCCGGCATGAGCCCCGAGTCCCACGGCAAGCCCACGCCGCGGCTGCTGGCCCGGGTGGGCCGCGGCCGCTACATCTTCAGGGAGCCGGAGCTTCCCATGGACCTGGCCCTGGTGCGGGAGTACCTGGAGCCGACAGAGGTGTACGAGAAGCGGCCGCCGCGGGGGAGACGTTCCGTGCCCGGGCGGGAGAGGGCGCCGGAGCCGGTCCGGATGGCCCTCTACGCGGTGCAGCGGGGCATCTGCCCGGGCTGCGGCATATACCTGCCCCACTTCCTGCGGTTCGAGGTCGACCACATTGTGGCGCTGGCCGACGACGGGGAGACGGAGGAGAGGAACCTGCAGATGCTGTGCGGCTACTGCAACCGGGTGAAGGGGACGAGGGGGAGGGACGGGCACCGGCTGAAGATGGCGGAGCTGCGGGCCGACAACGTGGCCACGGGGGTGATGCTGGACGAGAGGCAGGCGGTGCTGACGGGGAGGCGGCTGGCCCAGTATCACCGTGAGATGACCACGCAAAAATGATGGTTTGCCGGGCCAGAAGGAGTGGGATGAATGGCAATATGGATTGTCCGAGGGGGAAGTCGGTTGGGAGATGCCGAACAGGACTTCCTGCAAAGTGAGTCGGTCGGCATTTACTTCGGGGCTGACGGAAACATCAGCAAGATGAGCCATGCGGAATTGCGCTCGGAGATAGAGGATTTTTATACCGACCTGTTGAGGGAGCAACGTGAACCAGTCAACAAGTCAGCAGTAAAGAGAGTGGTCACTTTCTACCTGAATCAAGTCCTCAGGTTCCGGGATGATATTGGGTTGGGGGACACCATCGTCATGCCGCGAAAGGCATTCGGCGGGCATAGAGTGGCGCATGGTGTTGTGGTTGGGGAGTATGAGTATTGGGGGTCATTGGATTATCGCCACCGGCGTCGGGTGCGATGGACGGGGACAGAAGTCCCGCGGGACCACATCGGGCACGTCTGGCCCCCTTCTGACCAGCGCACGGTATTCCGCATCGACGGTCCGTAGCTCCACAAATCACCCCACGATATTTGCCCAGGGGATTGAGAGTTTTGCCCGACTCTCCCGAAGGCACCACTGCCTCCTGATGCGCCTGGCGGCGGATGTCCACCGCATTCATTTGGAGTACCGGCGCTGGGGCCTGATCCCGTCCTGGACCAGAAGCGCATCCGTCGGCGGTGCCTGATCCTGGCCGCCGCTGGTTCAGCTCCTACCGGGCGAGCTTCATGGGAAGTTGGAGTACACTGGGCGCACCTGGCACCGAACAGGGACTGCTCTCTTCATTACTCTGTAGAAACAAGGGATTCACCGATATGATTGCCCAAGCCGTTGAGCAAATCAGAAACACCGTATCCCTGAGTGTCCTGGACGAATCCGCCACCAAGCAGGGAGTGGTGCTCAGGCTGCTCAGCCTTGCCGGATGGGACACCTTCGACATTGCCCAGGTCGTACCCGAATACACGGTTGGGACCCGCCGCGTCGACTACGCCCTCAGGCCAGGCACACCCAACGCCGTATTCATCGAGGTCAAGCGCCCCGGCGAAAACCTGGAAAGACATCAACAGCAGCTGCTGGAGTACTGCTTTCAGGAAGGGGTGAAGCTGGCCGTGCTGACCAACGGGCGTACCTGGGGCTCTATCGGCCCCTGCAGTCGGGGAGTTGGGAACAGAGACGGTTCCTGACCATCGACCTCGAGGTTCAGGAACCCAGCGTCGTGGAACACCGGTTCCTGGAGTACCTTTCTCCGGAAAGGGTGGGCAGCGGACAGGCGGTTGGGGATGCCGAAGCCCTGGTCGAATCGCAGCAACGGGCTGAGATTATCGGCAAAACCATCGCTGCCGCCTGGACCCAGATCATCGAAGCTCCCGATGAGCTCCTGGTTGACCTGATCTCGGAAACCACCGAGCGCATCTGCGGGTTCAAGCCGGAAACGGAGTTGGTGGAGCAATTTCTGTTGCAGCGAGTCCAGGCCCTGAACGATGCACTTGATGGGAGCCCCCTGCCGGTGCCATCCCGGGGAACCAACGCTCCTCCGGTGGAGCGAACCCGCTGGGACAGGCAGGGCCCCACCCTTCCGATCACCCTGGACCCGCCGAACTCCGCAGACTTCCTGGACGCTTTGCTACTGACCAGGGAAGCGTGGATTGAGGTGTCGTACCGCGATGGCAGGAAAGAGGTTCGCCGCTGGGATGCCTCACTCATGAGGCCGTCATCGAATGTGATTGGCAACCTGAGAAGCAGGCCGGAATTTCGAAGCGGAACCTGGCAGAAGAATGGGATTGCCAGCCTGCGGGTAAGCGTTGAACGCCCGAGAAGAAAAGACGCACGATGTCGCCATCCCGCTACTATCATGCGGCAAGAGCAGCCGGTCGGCTCTGCTCACTTTCCTGCTTTCCTGGAAAACCGGCGGCGGGCTGGCTCCTGGAATAACGTTCTCATCCAACCCGCGGCGGACATCGTCCCACAATGCGCTGATGCGCCCGTTAGCACCTTCGGCATCAGACGCGATGGGCCCACAACCGGCCCGGCGTTCACTGCTGGCGGACGGCGCCGAAGCGCATCTTCCTGGCGCCGCAGACAACGCAGGTGGCCTGGGCCGCGGCGCGGCCATTCTTCATGGTGACTGCCTTCAGGTCCGAGGACTCCGTTTTGGCCTTGCACTTGACGCAGTAGATCAGGTTGGGGTCGCCGGCAGTGGTCATGGGGCGTTCCTCCTCCGGGCTTCGATTCGCGGCCATTGTAACCCCCGCCCCCGGCGTCAGCCGCGGCGATGGCGCCGGGTCAGCAGATCCCAGACTCCGCAGCCCCGAATGCCCCGGCTGTGATCGCCGCACCATTCGCACCCGGGCCGGTAAAATCGCGGCAACTGCAGCCTCCTCCTATGGCACGCAAAGGTGCTTTGGTGGTATGGTGCATGGGTATACAGGTGATCCGGTACTTCAGGAAGGTGAATACCCATGCCGGTGGTCTCCATCATCAACCAGAAGGGCGGGGTCGGGAAGACCACTCTGGCCACCAACCTAGCCTCCGCTCTGGCAGACACCGGGCGGGTGCTGCTGCTGGACGCCGATCCCCAGCACAGCGCGCTGGGATGGGCCAACCTGGACCCCAAACCGGACCCGAACCCAGCGGTGCAGAGCGCCGATGCGGGGACGTTGGTCCGCCAGGCGCGGGCCGCCGCCGGGGAATACGCCTGGGTCGTCATCGACTGCCCGCCCGGCATCTCCCGGGTGAACGCCGAGGCCATACGGGCGTCCGACGTGGTCCTGATTCCCTGCAAGCCCCGGGTGTGGGATGTGTGGGCCTGCGAGGACATCGTGGACGCGGTCAAGCTCCGGCAGGCCGGCAACCGGGGATGGCCCAGGGCCGCCTTCGTGATCAGCATGGAACGCCCCCGCACCCGGCTGAGCCGGAGCATCGGACCGGCGCTGGCGGAGCTGGGGATGCCCATCCTGCAGGGACGCACCACCGAGCGGGAGGCTTACGCGGTCGCCGGAGGCGAGGGCAGGTCTGTGATGGAGGGCCGGGACCGGCTGGCCCGGGCCGAGATCATCGCCATCCGCAACGAGGTAGAGGAGATGTGTCATGACCTTCTCACGCAGGCCTGAAACCGGGGACAACCAGGACCAGCGGGAGACCTTCCGAGAGCAGGCGGCTGCCGTCGATGTCACCGTGCTGCACTGCCGGATTCCCACGGAACTGCACCGGAGGCTGCGTCATCTCATGGTCGACGAGGGGACCAGCGTCACGGCCTTGGTGATTGCCTTTCTGGAAGCGGGGCTGCAGCAGAGAGGCCGCTAGGCCGCCGCGGCGGCTCCCTGGTGCTTAGGTGTAATGGTGCAGAGGAGCATCGGAGACGCAGATCTTGGGAAGCGTCCGCGTGGCCCAGTCGCCGCCGCCGTCCCAGGTCCAAGCAGCGGCGCAGAGAGAGTAGGCATCCCTCGTGATGGGAGAAGTCGGCGTCCTGGCTCAGTATGATCACGGTGTCATGTGGGCGCTCGTCATTCTCCTTGCGGCTGCCGTTAAACTCGCTACGGTGATTATCCCGTAGCCCGACGAGGGAAGATGAAGCCACGGAAATTATCTCTCAGCAGAAAAGGGTTCGACAGTTCTTATGGAGGCTGGCCCAGCCCCATTTTCCCCGATGGCACGATTTATTCGCTGCCCATCCCCGGTGATGACTACGCGGCAGTTCACTACGGGGACCTGCATCACGGCAACGTCAATATCGGGCAGGTGGTTGAAGACCTTACCGGAGGTCGCCTGGACGCACGAGATGGAGTTCACCTGGACCCCGATGTCCGGCAGGATGCCATCCGACGGCACAACGGATGGCGGGGCATATTCGGACAGACCGGCGCTCCGGAAGGGCATTTGGAGAAGCAGGGCGTGGGGACCGGGGATGTGTTCCTGTTCTTCGGCCTCTTCCGGCGCGTCCAGGAGACCCGAGAAGGTTGGCGGTTCATCAGAGGCGAACCGCAACAGCACATCCTGTGGGGTTGGCTCCAGATTGAACAGGCTTGCAAGGTGGATGAGATAAGGGGTGATGGAAGGTTCGATTGGGCGAGGTATCACTGTCACTTCAGCTGGCGTGGCGACCCGGGGAACACGCTGTACGTGGCAACCCACCAGCTGGACCTGGGTGATAGCCTGACCGTCCCGGGAGCGGGGGTGTTCCCCCGATTCGATGAGCGGCTGGTCCTGACGAAACCGGGTGGGTCGGTGTCCCAATGGCGGCTTCCCCGCTGGTTCTATCCCGATGGCAACAGGACTCCGCTGACCTACCACCCTGATACCAAGCGTTGGCAGCGCGATAATGCCAACGCCTATCTCCAAAGCGTGGGCCGAGGCCAGGAGTTCGTCCTGGACTTGCAGGAGTATCCCGAGGCCATGAGCTGGATTTCAGGCCTGGTGCGTGACTTCGGAGCAAATTGATGCACCAAGCTGGGGCCTGGTGGCACCATCACCGCCGAGGTCGCTCAGGCTAAGAGCCTATCCTAATAACCCTTTTTCCGTGCGGGTGTTACCCGTTTTTAGGATAGGCTCTAAGTTGAGCGGGGCCCACAGGAGCCGCACCAAAAGTTGTGACGGACAGTTCACATAACAGATGTTGTAGGAAGGTTTGCGAGGAGTGCGGGGAGGTTTACAGCCCGTGGCACCTCCACCGATGCCAGTTCACGTAACCTGTCGAGATGGAGAGCAAGGAGGTGAGGCATGGGCTACACCAGGACGATAAGCCGGTATGACAACGGCTGCAGCCATCATCCCGACTGCTTCAGCTGTCCTTTCACCGACTGCCTGCATGACCGCCCGCCCTTGGAGGTGTTGGTGGAGGTCAACCGGGTGCGCGATCTCGGGCTCCTGGGGGGCGTTTCAACCCGAAGGTTGCCCAAGGCATTACCCCTATGGGAGCCGCCGGAGTGTTGGCCTGCCATGAGGGGGTAATTGTCCGGACCATCCACCGCCGTCTGGAAAAGGCGCGGGAGAGCTACAAGGAGGCGCCATGACAGCTGAAGAACAGGCCTGCTGATGGAGTACCTGGTCGAGATCGGCCAGGTGGATCCGGAAGGGACCGCGGAGGAGCAGGCCCTCGACTTTGAGGTCTGGTATGCCCAGCGCCGAGGCCAGGTCAACGGGGAGATCTACTACGCCCACATCCTCGCCGGAGCGAAGGCGTGGTGGAGGGCACAGAAGGCCGACCGCCAGCTGGACCTGATCTGAGTGACCGTTTCTGCGAAATGGTGGTTCACGTAACATTCGTTCCGTCGGGTCAACGTAACAACCATTGTTTGAAGCAAATCGAGTAGCAAAAGGAGATCAACCACGTGAAAATTCGAACAATACGAACCTACGATGAGATAGCGGCTTTCTACGACCTGATAGCTCAACAATATCCGAACTACACCATGCAACGTCTCGCGCACGTGCATTACGGTGTCTTTGCTGTTGATGACGGTTCCATTGGCATGGGAGAGGGCGATCATTTGGTGGCGGGAGCAGCGATTAGTGTGGACCATCTCGATATTTTGCAAGTTGAGGACGACACGCCGGTCAACTTAGACTATCTCATAGTCAAGAAGGAACGCCGCGACCTAGGAATCGGTACCGGCCTCTTGAAGTACATATTGGACCTTTACAACGACAGGGCCATAAGGCTGGAAGTCTCTCCCTTAGCCCCAATCCACCGAAGGAGGGCGTGTAGCAGGGTCCTGAAGAGACCAGAAAGCGCTCCTGTGCATCTGGGATAATGGTTTTCGAGACAGAAAACCAACCAGAAACAAGGAGCACCCAATAGATGCTACCACGCAACCACCCCGACGGCATCCACATCGCCTTCGACGACCATCGCCTGGTCAACAATGCCGGGCTGATCCTTCCCGCCACGTTGGCCTTGCACCTGGGCCTGCCCCAACTGGTTGACCGGCGCCTGGACCTGGGCCGCGCCCCAGGCCGAGCCAACACCGGCGACAAGATGATGACGCTGGTGACCTCGGCGCTGGCGGGCGGCGACTGCATCGACGACGCCGATGCGCTGCGCACCGGCGGGACAGCCTGCACCCTGGGCAGTGTGGTCAAGGCGCCATCCACCCTGGGTACCTTCCTGCGCAGTTTCAAGTGGGGCCACGTCCGTCAGTTGGACCGGGTGAGCCGCGAGCTGCTGGCGCCCGGGCCTGGCAGGCGGGGGCCGGACCCGGCGGCGCGCCATTCACCATCGACCTTGATTCGACGATCTGCGAGACCTGCGGACTGGCCAAGGAGGGCGCCCGCCACCACGGCTACACCGGCGCGCGGGGCTATCACCCGCTGCTGGCCGTCGCCGCCGGCGCCGGCGACGTGCTGATGGCCCGCCTGCGCGAGGGCCGGGCCAACACCGCCCGCGCCGCCGCCCACTTCCTGCGTGAGACGGTGAGCCGGGTTCGCTGCGGCGGGGCCAGCGGGCAGCTCACCATGCGGGCTGACAGCGGCTTCTATACCCACGCCGTGGTCGCCGTCTGCCGCCGGATGGATGTCCGCTTATCCATCACCATCCGCCAGCACAAAAGCCTGCACAATCTCATCGAGGCGATACCCGAAGATGCCTGGACGCCGATTCCTTACTGGATGGACGGCGCCGCCGATGTGGCCGAAACCACCTACACCCCCTTCCAGAGTGAGCCCGACGCCGCGCCGGTACGGCTCATCGTCCGGCGGGTGAAGCCCACGCCCAGTTCTCAACTGGCTCTCTTCGCCACCTACAGCTATCACGGCTTCATCACCGACCGGGACGGGGAGACCCTGGAACTGGAGGCCGGCCACCGCCGCCACGCCGAGATCGAGAATGCGATACGCGACCTCAAGTACGGCGTCGGGCTGAACCATCTCCCCTCGGGCCGCTTCGCCGCCAACGGCGCCTGGCTGGCGGTACAGGTGATGGCCCACAACCTGGCCCGCTGGACAGCCCGCATCGGCCTGGGTGAGCGGATCGTGACCACCAAGACCCTCCGGCGACGGGTCTTCGCCCTGGCCGGACGGCTCACCCGCTCCGCACGCCGGCTCACCCTGCATCTGCCACAGCGCTGGCCTTGGGAAACCCAGTTCAGTCGCGCCTTGGCCCGGCTGCGAGCGATTCCACTCCCAGCTTGACGACCCGTCTGCAACTGACCCGCCATCCTGTCAACTGAACGTCCCCGCCAACTCGCGCCAGCCCGGTCCGCGAGCGCCTCTCGCCGTGTCCTATCCCGCCATCTCGCTGGCCACAGCCACTGCAGGCCGCCATCGGCGCCCCAAAAGCGCCTGCAGACCGCCCGCCAACCTCCCGTCTACCCGAATTCGAGCCCGAATCATCGCGCCTGTAACTCCCTCACCCCCCCTTCCAGTGTCCTCACGCCGTCCATCCGTGTCCATCGGTGGATTCGGGCTTAACCAACTCCCAACCCTGCTCAAGGACCAGCAGACAGACTGCAAGGGGTTGCCGATGGAGATGGTGTACTGGAAGCCGGGTTAAGCAGTTTGTCAGGGTCTCAGGACGCCGGGGTTGAAGGGGCGGTGTCCAGCCAGAGCCGGTAGATTTGCCGCTTGGACCGGCCGGAGGATGCGGCTACTTTCGCCACCGCCTCTTTAGCCTTGGCGCCGGATTGGCGGAGTTCGGCCAGTTCCCTGGATATGGATTCCAGGGATGCCGCATCGTCTTCGTCGTCTTGCCGTACCGGGGCTTCCGTCCCGGCTCCCTCGACTACCAGGACAAACTCGCCCCTGGGCGCCAGGAAATGCGCGGCGGCCTCTTCCAGGCTGCCCCGGAACACTTCTTGGTAGAACTTGGTCAACTCGCGGCCCACGCCAACCCGCCGGTCGCCCAGGGCTTCACGCAGGTCTTTCAAGGTAGCAGCCAGCCGGTGGGGAGACTCGAAGATTATCAGGGTGTCCGGCGACAGCGCCGCCTGCTCCAGCCGGGCGCGGCGCTCCTTGCCCCGCCGGGGCAGAAAGCCCAGGAACAGAAAAGCGTCTCCGGCCAGCCCCGACAGGGACAGCCCGGCGGTAACCGCCGACACCCCCGGCGCCGTCTCAACGTCAAACCCGGCGGCGGCAACCTGGGCGATGACCTCGCTGCCCGGGTCGCTGACTCCCGGCATTCCGGCGTCGGTCACCAGCGCCACGTCTCCCGACTCCAGCGCCGACAGCAGCAGCGGCAGCTTGCGCCGCCAGTTGTGCTGGTGGCAACTGACCAACCTGGTGTTCAGGTTCAGGTGGTTGAGCAGCTTGCGGGTGACGCGGGTGTCTTCGGCGGCGACCAGGCTAACCTCGCCCAACACGCGGCAGGCCCGCAGGGTCAGGTCTTCCAGGTTGCCGATGGGTGTCCCCACCACGTAAAGCGTGCCCATGCGGGGAATTATAGCGCAGGCGGGCGGCAAGGTGGCTGGTTCGACTCAGCCCAGGACCAACGGGTTGATACGGAGTCCGTCGAGGGTCTCGGATGAGCGGGTTGGTTGGATGGGGTACAATAACGGTCATTACAGTCCCGCCTGGCAGCCGCAGCAGGCCATTCCATGTCCTCAGAGCCTGCCCCCGTGGAAACGGGGGACGAAGGGTTGGGCAAGGCCGCAGGATGGGCGGGCCGGATGCAGGAGCGCTATTTATGCCGTTAGTCTTCCGCCGGAAAGCCGATGTCGCGGTGGTTGAAATTCACGGGGTCATTGGTTCCCATATCCGGGAGCCGGTGTACTCCCGGCTGTTCGACTCCATTGCCCACAGCCGGCAGCACCGCGCGCTGCTGGTGGACATAAACTCGCCGGGCGGCTCGGCCACGGCTTCGGACCTGCTGTACCACAACCTCAAGAAGGTCGCCCGCCACAAGCCGGTGGTGGCCTACGTGCGGGGGATGAGCGCCTCGGGCGGTTATTACCTTTGCTGCGCCGCCAGCCACGTCGTAGCCCTGCCCACCGCCCTCGTCGGCTCCATCGGCGTCATCTACCTGCGGCCCATCCTGGAGCAGTTGCTGGGACGTGTGGGCATTGAAATGTCGGTGTACAAGGAAGGGCGCCTCAAGGACATGACCGGCTTCTGGCGCAGTCCCACCAGCGAGGAATCGGCCAAGACGCAGCAGTTGATTGGCGAGATGTATGGAACCTTCGTGGACGTGGTGGCCGAGAACCGGGGCCTGGACCGGGACCGGGTTCTGGAGATTGCCACCGGCGAGGTCTATACTGCCCGCCGGGGCCACGAGATGGGGTTGGTGGACGAGTTGGGCGACTTTGACCGCGCTCTGGAGTTGGCGGCTCAGCAGGGCAACACCCGTCCGCGTCCCCGCTGGGTGAGGCCCCACCGCTCGCTTTCGGATCGGATGATGGGCCGGGGCGACAGCCGTCAGACGGGAATGGGTCCGCTGGCCGCCGAGCTGCGCCGCTTGATGGCCGGGGGCCTGTATTACATGGAGCCGTCGTTGATGCCGGGAGAACACTGGTAAGCCAACAAGGTCCCGGCGGTACTGCCGGGGTTGACGTAACGCGATTTCCCCGGCGGCGGGTCAAGAACACCGACCGCCGAGATTGACCGAAAACGAGGAAATATGGTCAGACCAGGTTGGACTGCGGAACATCCGCCGGCTTGCACCTGCAACGCCTGCGAAGAGAAAAAGTTCATCAAGCGGGACCAGAACCGCAAGATCGGGCGCAACGAAAAGTGTCCCTGCGGCAGCGGCCGCAAGTACAAGCGCTGCCACGGAACGTAGCCAAGGGTGTTGGGAAAAGGAAGTCCTTCGAGAGCCTCAGCACGAGCGTCACGAACGTATTGGAGTGCGGGGCTTCTTGGGGTTGAACGAGTCTCTTCCTGAAGTCTTGTACTGCCCCGATGCCGTGTAATAGCCGCACAGTTCCCCGGCCGGAGAACCCGCCGCCAAACGTCCAGCCCACGAGGTCCAACATGACCACCAAGCGAGCCGTCCAGGCGTCCCAGGCCACTGGCTATGTCCGGCTCCCGGACCCACCTGAGCCCGAGGATATGAACAACTACATCTTTCTCCATGCTCCGGGCAACACCCATCACCTTGCGGAGCACTTAGGCAACAAGGACACGACCATCATCATCGGCGACGCCTACATCAGCCGGGAGCCGACCTCCAGCCGATATGGTCTGTTCCACCCGGACCTGCTCATCGCCTTCAACGTCAATCCGGCGGCCAGCAGCGACCGCAACGGCTACGTCATCTCGGAGCAGGGCAAGCCTCCGGACTTCGTAATGGAGATTGCCTCGCCCAGCACCGGCCGCCGGGACGTCACCATAAAGCGCGAAGGCTACGCCGCCCTGGGCATCCCGGAATACTGGCGCTTTGACGACTCCGGCGGGCGGCGCCACGGCGCGCCCCTGGCCGGCGACCGCTTGGTTAACGGCGTTTACCAGCCCATCCTCATTGAACGGATTGACGCCCGGACCCACCAGGGATACAGCGCCGTGCTGGACCTGCACCTGCGCTGGGAGGACGGCAGGCTGGGCTGGTACGACCCCGCCGGACGGCACATTGTCCGGTTCAGAGACGAGCGGGAGCGGGCCGATAGAGCTGAGGCCCGCGTTCGGGAACTAGCAGCGGAACTCCAGCGCCGCCGGCAACCCTGACCATCCTGACCGACTCACGCTTGGGCAGGCGACGCCGGAATCTACATTAGGGTGTGTTGACATTTGCGATATGAGACGGTTCGGCATACTCCATTTCGTCTTTCCCGCGAAGGCGGGAATCCAAGAACGTCCAGGCTAAAGATAACGCTGCCGGATGATAGCGCCTTTGGATTCCCACTTTCGCGAGAAAGACGGGGAAATGTCAACCCGCCCTAGAACGGCCTGCCATTACATCCAGGGGACTCCTGGTAATTTCTTACCCCTTCTCCAGGAGCTTGGCTTCCTGCCAGAGGGTTTCTTTGTCGTCTAGGGGGAGGGAAGGGAAGTCCAGACCGCGCTGTTGGGCCAACTCTTCCATTTTGGTGTAGCGCCAGCGGAAGCGGCGGTTGCCCTGCCGCAGGGCGTCCTCGGCCTGAATGTTCAGCCAGCGGGCCAAGTTCACCATAGCAAACAGCAGGTCGCCCAACTCGTGGGTCATTTCTTCCGGGGTGCCGGCCTCCCGCAGTTCCTGGACTTCTTCGGCGATTTTGTCCAGTGCGCCGCCCATGTCTTCCCAATCGAAACCCGCTCGGGCCGCCCGCTCCTGCATCAGTTGGGCATAGGCCAGGGCCGGGAGGCCGCTGGGGATGCCGTCAACGGCGGATTGCCGGCCGCCCTTTTCCTGGCGCTCCTGGGCCTTGATGCGCTCCCAGTTGCGTTCCACCTCGCGGGCGTCGGTGACGGTGGCGTCGCCGAAGACGTGGGGATGGCGCCGGACCAGCTTGCGGTTGATGTGGGTCAGCACATCGGACGCCTGGAACTCGCCAGCTTCGCGGGCGATGTCCGAGTGGAAAGCAACCTGCACCAGCAGGTCGCCCAACTCTTCGGCCAGCAGTTGGGGGCTGCCCTGGTCGATGGCTTCCACGGCCTCGTAGGTTTCTTCGACCAGGTTGCGCTTCAAGGACTCGTGGGTCTGTTCCCGGTCCCACGGGCAGCCGCCGGGGGCCCGCAGCCGCTCCACTATGTCCAGCAGCGTTTGAAACTCGCCCAGGCCGCTTTCGGGGAGCGCTTTTTCGGGTGCGTCTTTTTCTGTCATGGGCGCATTATAGGCGTCGGGGTGGTTGCCGAACAACCGGCACAATGCTAACTTGGATTGGGCATGGGAGTGTACATGGAACGGCGCGACCCGTGGCGGCGATGCCACCTGGCCCTGGGCATTTTGTTTGTGCCAGGGGTTGTTTTGCTGTTGATAGCAGCCGGCGTGTCCTGGGCGGTCAACGACCTGGGACTGTACGATCGCGGGTTCGAGAAGTACAACGTCTCGCGATCTACCGGCATCACCCCGGATGGTCTCCATGAGGCCGGGGCAGCCATCCGCGGCTACTTCAACTCTGCCGGTGAACCGCTGCTGGTGACGGCGCAGGTCTACGGTGAAGAGCGGGAGATATTCAACCGCCGGGAAGTGCTGCACATGGGGGACGTGAAGGCGCTGGTGCGTGGCGTTTACCTGCTTGGCGGGGGGGCGCTGGTCTATGTTCTGGGGGTGATTGTCGGGGGATTCTGCGGTTTCGGGACGGCGTTTTCCCGAAAGCTGGCCTGGCTGCTGCTGTGGGGCGGAGCCGCTACCCTGTTATTCCTAGCTGCGTTTGGGGCAATGGCATTGGCCGGGTTTGACCGGCTTTTCCTGACCTTCCACCAACTCAGCTTCGCCAACGACCTATGGCAGTTGGACCCGCGCCGCGACTACCTGCTTATCATGTTTCCGCTGGGGTTCTGGTTCGACGCCACGCTGAGGGTGGCAGCCACCGCGGCTGCGGGAGCCTTCGCCCTGATAGCCGGTTCCACCGCCGGTCTGCTCTATCTGCGCCGGACAATTGCGGGCGACCGGGTTTAACCGTCGCGGGTATGACAGGCTTTCCCAACAGTCCGCTTGCCGGCGTGGGGCAACCGTTAAATCCGTTCTCCGTGATGTCCCCGAGGAGTTCCCGTATTGACGGGACCGCATCTTGAGACAGCTTACGTCCTGGACGGCTAAAAAAGCCTGCACCAGCCCGCCAATGTTGGGCCGGTGCAGCGAAAATCCCATCGCGGGCGGGTCAACCGGAAATCATCGGCAGATCCAGGACCGGCGGTTTCACGGACTTGGCAATCGTCCTGTTGAGCGGTCCTCAGCTTAGCGGATTGGATGGGGCGCCTAAGCTGGACTTTGTACGATCAAGCCGCGTAGGCCAGGGGGTCTATGAGGCGATGGCATCGACGAAGGTGGGTGCTGGCTTGGCATACCAGGCGGCGGTACGCTGGGTGGAGGGATGTTGCTGCTGCAACCGATGCGCGGCCAGGGTGACCCAGGAGAATAGACCCATCAAGGCTGGCGTGGTGCGGGCGATGGCACGGTCAGACCACTGGCGCTGGGTCTCCACGCCCAGGTGGGCGCGCACCTCCTGGAAGGTCACTTCCAGTTGCCAGCGCAAGACGAACCATCCCAAAATCTGCTCCGGAGTCACCGTCAGGCCGGTACACAGCAAAGCCTGGGGGGCGAATTGGCCTTGAGGGTCTCGAATCAAGACCCAGCGAATCGGTACCGGCGGTTTGCCGCAATGGTACCAGACCGCCGTTTGCGAGGTGAGTTCCACCGTGCGAGTAATACCATCGTACCAGGCCACCGGCGCCCCTGCCCAGGAGCCACAGGACCCATTGGGATGATCAAGCAGTTCCCTCAGCACCACGGGCAGACGTTGGCCCTTGAGCCGGGGAAGCCCGTTCTGATTGGGCTGGCGCGTAGAGCGCGGCATCCAGACGCAACCTGGTGATCCGGGTAACCGGTTCAGCCAAGGATTGGCAGAAGTGGAGCAAGTCCAGGACGGCGCAGCTGCGGTCCGCCACCAGCGCCAGGGACCGGTGGGGCAGCCAGCGGCGGAGTTGGAGGATGATTTGACGGGCCAGCCGGTAAGCTTCTTGGGCGGGCGTCCCAGCTTCCGATAGTACCGTTCCGAGGGCGCCAGGGCAGTCAGAAAAGGCAAAGCCCAAGTCCGGCGGACCCAGGTTATGTTGGCCAGCCACATCAAGCTGACCCAGCGCAGGCCGCTGGCCTTGACGAAATGACTCCCGCTGGAGCGCACTGCGTCGCGATAGATTCCCCTGGCTTTGATCTGCCGGCTGCGCCGCTCCAACGTGTCGTCGATGCCGAACTCCAGCGGGCCGCCGCCCAGGTCCTGCTGGACCAGCAGTCCCAGCAGGACCTGGGCCACCTGGAGAGGCGGCCACGCCGCCCGATTGAGCACCTGATGGCAGCGGGCGTAGTTCCGGTCCTCGCAGAGTCCCATGACGCGGAGCGCCGAGGCCACGGTGCGTTGCCCCGGGCTCAGCACCCCGCCAAACAGGAGCACCGGAATTTTCGCCCAAGTCCGGCGCTGAAACAGCCTTGCGAAAGGATCGATTATCGGTACAATGGTTTCGGGCAGGATAAGCATCACTTGGCCTTTCGTCGAAGTTTGGCTTGGTTATCTTATCCTGTTCTTATTTTTGTCTAGGTTTTGTACTAAGTCCAGCTTAGGGGTCTCGGGTGACATGCCATGTGAGTGATCTGCCCCGCATGGAGTGGAGTTGGACTTCAGCCGGCCGGAGAAGCCCACAGACAACGCCTTCATCGAGGCGTTCAACGAACGCTTTCGGCAGGAGCGCCTGAACGAGAACTGGTTCCTTTCCCTGGAGGACGCCGAAGAGAAAGTGGAATCTTGGCGGACACATTACAATGGTGAAAGACCCCACAGCGCGCTGGGGAACCTGTCCCCCAGGGAATTTGCCGCATTGGCTGAAACGGCGGATTGACCCGCAAGACTCGCACCAAGCCTGGTACAGAAAATGGGCCAAGACCATTTGTCCAAGACTAACATCTATCTTGGACCAGTTTTCTGGGGAAAGGTCCCCTGGATTGCCCCCTGGCCACCCCCAGGCCGTCGGCTCGGACGCGCCAACGGCCAATGTGCAGGTATAACCCGGCTCACGTAAGAGGAAAAGGCGGCTGCCACCATTTCCCAGTATCGTTTACGTAAATGGAGTCCACCCACTTCACCCACTCGAAACCGCGTTTGCCGGGGGCCGCCAACCGCACCGGGAATCCGTGTCCATGAGAGATTGGCTCACCGCCGACGTGGGTGGCCAACAAGTATTCGCCGGCTTCTTTTAGTGAGAACCTTCGCTGGTAACCCGTTACGGAGCGCACGGTGACGCTGCCCGCACCGGACTCCACTCCTGCGGATTGCAAGACGTCCTTCAAGGACATTCCCTCCCATTCCTGAGTGGAATGCCAGCTTCCGGTGCAGTCCAGAACGGCGGTGACCTTTTCACGGCTGCGGTTCAGGTCTGCCAGCTTTAGGTCCAGGTCACGGCGGACGAGTCCAGAAACATTCAAGCGCCAGACATCCCCATTCACAGGGTCCGGGTCGTCGTTCAACCAGGACGTGGTTGGAAAGGCGTTGCCGGCGAAGCTTCTCCGCTCGTATGACCCGGTAAATCGCCTGTTCTCCCCGGGAAGCTCCAGGACACCGGCTGCAAGCTCCCCCGCGCGCCACAGGGCGAGGCCGGCAATACTGAGCCCGGCGAGTCTCATAAAGGACCGCCGTTCGACCCAGAAACGGGGGCTCAGGGTCCAGGAGTGGGTGAAGGAATGCCACGCCACGAATGGGGCAAGCAATAGAGACAAGTATATGTGCCAGCTGACCCCTCTGATTCCCAGGTATGCGAAGTAACCGCCGTAACTCCAACCCATTCCCAGAGTAAGAGCGGCAAGCAGCAACAGAAATATGGCTATGGAGCTAAGAAGCAGGGCAGGTTTTCGTTTCCACATGCCCTTGTTGGTCAGCGGTATGAGGACATTGCGGCCCTTCCAAAGGAGCAGCGCCACGAGGGCAAACCCGGAAATGCGGTGCACGTCGAAGGCAATCGCCCAGTCGGGGGAGCTTCCTAAGAGCCCCAAGAAGCCGGTCAACAGGGAAATGCCGCCCACGATCAGGATGAAAACGTTGGCCCAGGGATGTACCATCTCGCTGTCTTAAGGGGAAGTTACAACCTGCTTTACGTCCACCAGGCCCGGGCGGTTTTAGAGCGGAGACCACGTGAAAGAGGCGCAAGCCTGGCAGCTATAAGACCAACCTTAACTTTAATACGAGGGCTCTCGATTTTGTCGAGTTTGGTGGGGCGGAATCTCGCAGAACCACAGGCACCCATGATTATGTCCGACCGGCAGGGCGAACGCGGTTAGGATGCTGACCACGCCGAGGGACGCGACCGCAGCCAGTGCGAACACCGGGATTGCCCACGCGCCCACCCGGCGCCGGAGCAGCCATGTCCCGCACCCAGCAGCATCGCCGCCGGGGTCAGGACGGCCATCACGCAGGGCACCGAGACCGTGGCCTCGCGCGTCCATCCCTGGGTGTTCCACCACCCGGCGTGGTAATCCCAATAATAGCCGTACAACTTTAGGGACGCGACGCCTATTGCGGTTCCGAGCAACCCGAATCCGAAACCCAGCAGCGCGGCCCGCCATACGGGCAGCGTCCGCAAGAGGATGCCGGAGAGTACGCCCACGGCCGTCCCTGTCACCAGCGGGAACGTGTAGTACAGGATGGTGATCACGGAGAACAGCACAGCGATCCAGAAGGGCGCGCCGGAGTCCATCACGTCCCTTTGTGTCCTCGCCAGCACGAACCGAAGTTCGCCAGGACGGTGGTCCCGGTGAGGAACCACGAACCTGGGCTGATTAGGTGCAGGGACTCCGGCAGTTGGGAGATCGCGGCCTGTATCGCTGTGACCGGCAGGGCCACCAGAAATCCAAGCCGATGAAGATTGGATTAGGCGCCACGGTTAGGATCTTCCACCTGTACTTGGAGAGCGGTCCGATGCCGCCGATTGGCTTCCCCGATATGCGTATTTCACCTTGGTATTAGTTTAGGGAAGCTCCGCATGGGAAAGGTGGAGACCCGCCCTCCCAAATCGGGCCGATCCCGGGCGGTCTCGCTACCGGCCCAAGCCGTGGACGGCCTCTCCGGTATGCTAGAATTAACCGGCGGGATGGAGAGGACTGGGCGGGGCGCCGCTAAAGCCAAACACGGTGACCCAGGCCTTCGGGAGGATGGTCAGGAGCGCCGGTCTGGAGGGGCTCCGGTTTCACGATCTGCGCCATACCCATGCCACCCTGCTCCTGGGTGAAGGCGTACATTTGAAGGTGGTATCGGAGCGGTTGGGCCACTCGGGGATTGAGATAACCACGGACCTGTACTCCCACGTCGCACCGACTATCCAGCGGGAGGCAGCAGTTCAACTGAATGAAAAGTTCGACCTTCTGGCGGGCTTGGATTTACAAAAGGATTTACAAGTCGAATAATCAGGGCACATCAACAGCGGTTTTGCCGCTGATTCGTGCTCAATTTCAGGTTTGGAGGGATGGCAGAGCGGACGATTGCGCCGGTCTTGAAAACCGGTATACCTTCTCGGTATCGTGGGTTCGAATCCCACTCCCTCCGCCACCTACTTGTCCCAAGACATCCAGTAACGCCCCATAAGCTCCGTTTTCGTGCTTAGAAGTTCCATAAGTTGGTCTTGTAAGTTCCCATAACGTCCCTTACAATCCCAGAAATCCTGTGGTAAATATTGTGGGATAAGCGAGAGCGGGATATGTCTCAACTCACTGCGGCCAAGGTCAAGGCAGTCACCAAACCGGGGCCGGTACGGTGACGGCGCCGGGCTCTATCTGAACGTTGCCCAGGGTGGGTCGAAATCGTGGGTCCAGAGGATTGTAGTCTCCGGCCGCCGCCGCGACATCGGTCTCGGCGGGTACCCCACCGTCGGGCTGGCCGAGGCGCGGAGCCACGCGGCCGGGAACCGCATCGGGGTGTCCGAAGGACGGGACCCGGTGGCGGAGAAACGGAGACCACCGAAGCCCACCTTTAAGGAAGCCGCCCATCAAGTCCACGAAGCCAACCTCCCCAGGTGGCGTAACCGGAAGCACACCGCTGCCTGGATCCGTACCCTGGAGCGGTTCGCCTTTCCTGCCTTCGGCAACATGCCCGTCGACCAGATCAAGCGGGCGGACGTTCTGGCCGTTCTGACGCCGATATGGGGTACCCGGCCCGAGACGGCGCGGCGGGTCCGGCAGCGAATCCGGGCCGTGATGCGGTGGGCGATGGCCCACGGGTTCGTCGAGAACAACCCGGCGGGAGAAGCCATCGAGGGGGCGTTGCCGGCTATGCCCAAGATCAAGGCTCACCTGAGAGCGTTGCCTTATCAGGAGGTCCCTGCGGCTATCGAGATAGTAGAGGCATCTCACGCGTCGATTTCCACCAAGCTTTGTCTTAGATTCACGGTGTTGACGGCAGCGAGAAGCGGGGAGGCGCGGGGCGCGGTCTGGAGCGAGATTGATGTCGATCAGGCATTGTGGACAGTGCCCGCGGAGCGTCGGCATGATCGGGGCGTCCTACGCGGGCGCTACCCAGTGGCTGTGCGCCACCAGCCAGCCCGCCGCACCTGGCCGCCATCGCGCCCAACGTCACCGCCTCCAACTACCACGACGGCTGGACATACCAGGACGGCGCCTTCGAGCTTGGCTTCAACGTCTCCTGGACCATGCTCCAGCTGACCCTGGCCAACTTCAAGACCCACTCGGGCGTGAAGAGTATCCCGCAAGCCCGCAGCGCCGAGTTGCTCAAGGCCGTCGAGGCATGATCGATGCCTTCAAGCACCTGCCCCTGAAGACTTCCCACACCTCAAGGGCGGTCTGGCCGACTACTTCTTCGACTCTTCACTACCGGGCGCCCACCCTCTGGAGAGCAGCCGGAGGTGAGGGGATCATCCGATCGCCGGCAGGCAGGGGGAGTCCAGCGGAACCGGGGAGCGCGGCCGGACGGCGTGCCCGAACCACCACCTCGGGGTGTAGGCAAGACATCCCAGCAGCCCCGTACCGCCAGCCCAGTGCCAGCAGGCCGACGCCAAACGCACTCGCCCCAGGGGGTTGGTGCGGAAGCAGGGGCTACCCGAAACTCCACGGCAACATGGGATCGTGGTCAGAAAAAGGGATGGAAAACACCGCCGGGCTGCATCCTCCTCGTGGTCCTCATTTGGCTGATATTCCTGGGAGTTGTAGCAGTTGCCTTGTACCGTATGTTCTCCTAAGCCTGGGGATACTCTGAATAAGTCCGCGGATGCGGCATGGCACGGCAATGTTAGGAACGAAACTATGCACCCAGGCCGTCTCTTGTAGACTTGTTCAGAGGTTCCCTGGTTAAGGGACGGCCGGTATTTCTGGAAGGCCAACCGAAAATCATCGAGCAGGGCCATCGGCTGCCTTATAAAGAGACCATCACTGCCTGCAGCAGTTCCAAACCGGGACGGGCCGGACCGCGGCAATGGCTGAAATCACGGCCCAGTTCCTCAAACGACTCCATAGAGCGGCCCACCCGGTCCGCCGCCAGTATCGGGTGCGGCAACACGGAAAAACCGGCCTCAAACCGAGCCGCCGGAAGCACGAATTGGCGGATCGGGATCGGCGGGAATGGACCGTCCCTTCACCATAACGGCCCGGGACGGCTTCTCCAGCCGGGAGATGCCCGAGGGTGCCTCCGGCCCCGCTCATAATTGAATGGGGCACCCCGCGGTTGACCCAAACAGGATCAAGCCGCCGGAATACTGATGCCGAGCGGACTATCGGGCCTTGGCATCTCCTTGTACCACCTCAACGAACCCCGGCGCCCCGGCCCTTCGCCCGGGTAATCTGGCCTATCACCCACTGGGGAACTGATCGACGTCAGGTTATTGCGCCCGGCGATCATCGTGCCGCTCCACCATCCATAACCCGAACGCCGGAGGCAGTCCGTCAACCGAAGGATCAACCAGGGGGACACTTGCCGCCAGGAGGCGCTCCCCGCCATCGCCCCGGGCGGACCGAAGATACTGATCCACGTTTCCCAGACCAGAGAGTGCATACTCTCGAGATCATCAAAGGAACATCCAACACGTTGAGACGATCCGGCGTCACCGTCGGCCCCATACCCAGGAACTCTCCGCAAAGAAAACGGGGCGCGGCGCTGGCTCGTTTTCAAGCAGCGGCCTGCGCCTTCGTCCTTTTCCTAGTCGACCGTATGGCCCGGACCACAAAAACGGCCCACACACAGGCGGACTGCGTGATCTTCAAGCGGTATAGCGCCTCAGAAAACCTCATCATCCGGGGACTGACCGGCACCGGACCGCAGCGTAAGCCCCGGCACGAACGGCGTCATCCACTGCTGATGTCGGGACGGACCCGTCGAGCACGAGGCCTGGATACCTGCGGTGAGGACTTCCACCCCTGCCGGACTGCCCTGCACCACCGGCTTTCGCTGCCGGATGGCATGAGGATTCAATACCCTAGGTCGAACCATGGCCGTCCGCTCCTTTCTTGAGGCCAAGGGAGCGGACGGGATGAGGCTGACCGGGGAAATCACGGTGGAATCCCGGGACCAAGAGAGTTGGCTGGTCTACCGGGAAGAGCGGCGCCACCGTCAGCCCCAAGAGTCCGGAACCGGGGAGTCTGCCTCCATCCGGACGGTTGACTCTGGCATCCCGGCCTAAAAGCGGCCCCAATGTGCATAGCGAGTCTCAAACCCAAATCACAAAACACCAAAAACCCCCGCACGGCGGCACCAACACCACAGCAGGATGAGGAAGATTGCCTATGCCCTGAGCGGTCGGTTCTCGGCTGTCGCCCTCAGACCCCCGGTTGCACCGCAAAAGGGTCATCTATGCCGCCGGACCTCCCGGGGACATCCTCAGACCAGCTCCAACCCAGCCCCCGGCCTCCTCGTCCACCGGCTCAGGCCGGCAACCCCACGTCCACCATCCAACTGCCGTCGCCACCTGCCCCAGCCAGACCAAACCGCTGCACCCCCCTGCACCAAGCACGAGGGCCTGTGGACATTCACAGCGTACATTACTAGTACCGGTTCCAGATAGTCTTGTCGATACTGGAAAGTCACTTCCAACTGTGGATTCCAGCTTGCGCGGGAACGACGGGCAGGTGAAACGGGTATCTGGTATAAGGCATATTCAAGTGGAAACGGTACTAGCACATAGTTGCCCGCAAAATAAGATAGGGGCGCTCTGAGCGAGCTTGGTACCCCTTTGTCCAAGGACAAGGATGTTTTAATGCTCCCTTGTGGAACAAGCGGGTCGCGGTAGTCCGTGCAGAGAGCCAACATCCTTGCCATGCGGGGGCACCATTATGAGAGCTATTCTGCTCTTGATATTGTTCCTCTTGACTGCCTGCTCTTCCGCTTACGCCCAAGGCGCTACTGCTTATTCGACACCCCTTCCTCCAGCGCCCACCCCGGCTGGAGTATCTTGGCATGGTGACTTCGAATATACAAGTGACCCTGAAGACCCAGGGCCTTACTTGTGGGGGACTTGGAATGCTCCGTCGGCCGTTGTTAAAGAGATCGGCGTTGAAATCTACGATAAGAACGGTCAAGAGCGGCCCCGGAACAACAACGTCAGAGGCACCGAAATCCTGTGGCTTCGGTATGAAAAGCAACACTTGGAGCGGTTTGGTTGCACGGTCAGCGATACCGGAGCAGTTCTAACACGGGATTGCCTCGATAAATACCGTGATCCACCGGGTATTTACCAGCCCTTCCCGAAAGGCTTCATCAAGGCCGGGATGAATTACAAGATTCGTGTGGGGTTCGTTGCCGATAACCATTCCCCTCGGAGCAGTTGGTCGGCCACTCATCGCGTCAAAATCCCCAAGCCCAACGCCCCGACACCCACTCCCAAGCCTGCCCCTACTCCTACCCCTCACCCCAACCCTGCCCCGACCAAGCAGGGCGAAACCCAAGTGCAAAAGCTGTTCAGCACACATTCGGCCCTGGACCAAATTTGGTACAGGGATAACCAGGGCCAGTTCTGGAAAGGATACGTCCGCTCGAACAAAAACCAGCAGACGTTGACTGTTCTCAGGGAAGGCCTGCCCTATTTCGTGGTGGTCAACAAGAATGCCACCATTCAGGGGCATCGCCTGTACTGCCCGGCAAGCTCCGACTGCATCGATATGGTGACCTGGTAGAGGTCCCACACATGTTCATCTTCACAACCTTGCTGCAAGGGGGCGCCCATGGTCGGGAGGGGGCAATCATGCAGAATGGACTTCTGCGACAACCCGATTGGTCACAACCGGCAGGACCTTTGCTCCGAACACCTGGCGGCATACCGCCATGGCCGCATAGACCGGTGCCCACGTTGCTTTAAGCTCAAGGAGAGCCGGTATCATTCTTGCTACAACTGCCGCGATTTGGTGGAAGAAGATCCGCGGCGATGGAGTCGTTCAGACCGGGGCATCACCGAGTTTTATGTTTATATCCTCAGACTGGATGACGGAACCCTGTATTTCGGACAGACCAACAACCTGCGCCGCCGTCTCGCACAACATCCGGCAGGGGAAACCCCATCGACTTCAGGAAAGAATCCCGTCCTGGCCTGGTATAACACGGTTCCAACCCGTGAACAGGCAACCGCTTTGGAACTACATCTGAAGAACACGGATTACCGCAGGATCTATCAGATGTGCCAGAACTTTGATGCGGCCATAAATGGTATGCTTCCCAACTTTGTGACGCAAGGTAATTTGACCGAGTTGAAACAAGAAGTGGGTAAAGCTCAACTGAATGTACAGAAGGCTGTGAATGGGCAAGTGATGTTGGCCTAGGGATTTGCGGCTATAATTGTGGCTATAATTATTCTGGTAGTTGTCCTTCTCAAGATATGACTATGCCTCAAAATCGTGGATCGCTTTCTCCAAAGCTACAACGTACGCGCGAAGAGCAACAACGGAGCCCTCAGAGGACAATAGATTTCCTCCAAGTGGTCCTGTCCACTTCCTGTCGGAGGCGCTGGAGGCACCACGCAATTGAGTTACATTTGTGGATCACCTCCATACAAGTTCTACAAAGAGCACACTTAGCGCGTTTACAAAGAGGCCAAGAGCCCCATCCATATCCTGAATCGTGATGGGAATATCTTGTTATGACATAAACGGGGCCTCCGCCAGCGAAAGGCGGAAAGCCCGTTGACAAAGTCCAACTGAGGCTGATACCATCGGACTTGCAAAAGCGGTCCTCCAGTACCCCCGCCAAACCCCGGTGCGTCAACACTGGGGTTTCGCTTTTATTAAGATGGCCCGAATTATACCAGCCGGGTTACCCCGATTCCACTTCCATCCTCGGAGTTCTCCCGGTAGCCTTGGTGTCCAGAAACCACCCGGCCAGGTTGATGAAGGCGACGTAACTCTCCGCCAGCTTGCAGTAGTGGGTGGCGATCCCCCGGAACTGCTTCAGGTCCACGAAGAAGTTTTCCACCAAGTGCCGGGAGCGGTAGCTTTCCCTGGGTTGGGACGCTTCAGTTGGCAGAAAGAGCTTGCCTCCGTGGAAACCGGGGCTCAATACGAGTCCACATCTCCTCGGGAATCCGGCAGTCGTCGTCAGTTACGGCATTCTGCTTCCGCATACCTCCTCACCTCGCAACCCGTTTTCCACCACCATGACACTTATACTATATAAGTCATCCGATTTGCGCCCAGTCGGATCTCCCCGTCGAAGAGAGGCTGCGGCGGGGAATATGCCGGATACAGCATTGCGCTGTTGCTAAAGGCACCATAGCCTGGGGTCTTACTCCCCAGCCCAAGCCCAAAACTTCACCGCCTCAATCTGCCCGACTTCCTGAGTTGACTCCGTAAAGTTTACCCAATGGTGTACTATGGCACCGTAAATCCGAAGCGTCCGGTCATGGAACCGACGTTAGAGCACCACAATGGACCTTGACGATGAGATACGACAAAACTCTTAATCACTCTGCGGGCTGGACCGCGGAGGATTTAGCCGAACCACCCGGCCCCAAACGCGCAGAAGACGACCCATGGGAGATGCCGTCAGCAGCGGCTGAGACGGCTTCGGATTCCTCCGCCAGTAGTCCTCCGGCCAAGGAGGAAGCGGCGCTACCAACCCCAGACGAGCCTTCAGAAATCGACTCAGTAGATGGCGTCGACGTAGACGAAGAAGATGCCGATTACTGGGACGACGTCCAATTTGGTGACGTCGAGCCGCACGACCGCGCAACGCTTGTGGAGTTGTCGGCCTTGCTGATGTGGGATACAGTCCAGTTCAACGGCGCAGGGCCTGCCAGTCACGAAGCCATTGCCGAAACCGAGGTGGACGGTTCATACCTGCTTGGGACCTTGCCGCTAGCGGAATACGACGGTGAATTGGGGCAGCCGCTGTATGAACTGGATTACGACATCCCAGACTTGCCCGGGGCAGTCCAGGTTGACCAGTGGGTTGCCAGTATTGATGAGATTAGCGATGCAGAGGCCCGGGAAACCGCCGAGTTGCTACGGGATTTCAGCAGACAGCGCCTCCGTAGATGGTTGCCTTGGTTGCGTGGGCAACAATGGTCCGGCCAGTCCTTGCTGCGGTTCCTCCAGTTTCGCGCCTATTGGGACGAAAACCCGGAATTGTGGGAGGCTTCCTTTTGGGACGCCCGCATCCGTTGCTGGCAACCAACCTGGAGTCGTTACAACCTCTCGCGAGACAACCAATTCGATCTGGTCCGGCAGAGAATGGATTGCCCCGCCGCGGAAATAATAAACAAAGCATGGCTCGATGATTGGCAAACATTCGCCTTGTGGGGCCAAGGTTATGAATCATTCGCCGACTTCGCCTTGTTTCGCGCTGGCTTGGCCGACTCCGAAGACTGGCGCAGTTACGTTGACCGGTTTCAATACGGTGACTCTGCTGAAAGCAGTCAGGAATCCGAGGATGTCAGGTCAGACGACCCGCTAAAGGCCCAATTGCACCATAAGTTCAGGCAAGTGTTCTGGTTTGATGAACAGGACTGGTACGACCCGGTTGAATGGCATGATGGGCTGGGCTGGTAATGATGCGCAGAGACGAACCAAGGGGTTCTAACATGGTGAAGTTCCAAAGGCACCTGCTATGATTCCAGGAAAGGGTTGCTTCGTAGCCCACGAGGATGAAAATGGCCTGGGCGTCTTGGTAGGCCACAAAATTGAACACCAAACATCTTATGTGCAAGTAAGCTGGGGAGCCAGTGGGGCAATGAAATTACATCTTGCCGCCGAGCTTCGGAATGGGTTTCGTACTGGCCACGTTGTGCAGGACCGTCCTGTTTCCAATACCCGCAGGACGCTGGGAACCGGCACGGTTCGGGCCACCCGGCAGGTCGCGGGACGAGACTTGGTGCTGGTGCAACTCCACGACACTGGCGAGACCCGGTGGCTTCCCTATGAAAACCTGGTGCGTCTCCGGGATGCCGGCATCAAATATGAACATGCCGAGGCGCCCGAACCGGACCATGGAGAACGGTTCCGCCTCAAGGCTCTGGCCTACGCGCTGGATTCATGGAATCAGGTTACCGGGGCATTGGACCGTCTGGACGTTGATCCCCTGCCGCACCAGATTAACCTGGTGCACCGGATTATGACTTCCGACCAGGCCAATTGGCTCATTGCCGATGACGTGGGTTTGGGCAAGATCATTGAGGTAGGTCTCCTGCTGGCAGCCATGAAACGCCGCAGGCAGGCGCGCCGGGTAATGGTGGTATGTCCGGCGGGAATGGTCCGGCAATGGCAGGATGAAATGCGCTACAAATTCAACGAGGAGTTTCTGATATACGGTTCCGACTTCAGCATAAACTAGCCTTCCCTCTGGTCTAGGTACGAAAAGGTCATCGTGTCAATTGACCGCGCCAAGACGGACCGCCACAGCGCTATTTTCGGAGATTCGGGCGAGTGGGACGTAATCGTTTTCGACGAAGCGCACCATCTCAGCAAGATAGAAGGGCAGGCGGTTACTCAACGTTATCAATTGTCGGAGGCCCTCCGGCGGCAGACCGACGCTTTCATTTTCCTGACCGGGACACCACACCAGGGAAACACGGTCCAATTCATCAATTTGCTGCTCTTGCTGCGTCCCGACTTGAGCCGGAGGTTTGCCACCGCGTTCACCGACCCATCGGTAGTGGCCGAAGTGGTCCTGCGCAACCAAAAGAGCCTGGCAACTGACACCAACGGCAACTTTCTTTTCCGGGGACAAGATACTCACCTGGTAGAAGTGCCGTTGTCGGATTCCGCCAGGGAATTTGACCATCAATTGCAAGAATATCTGCGCCACGGCTACGCTGCCTCTGAGGCGGGAGGCAACACCGGCCGCGCCATTGGCTTCGTAATGACCACGTACCGCAAACTGGCGTCCTCCAGTATTGCCGCCATTGAGCGGGCGCTGCAACGCCGGATAGCTCGCCTGGAGGGCCGCGCCGGGAATCAAGCGGCGAATGGCCCTGCGCCGGACTTTTCCGAAATTGATGAGGCTTTTTGGGAAGGAACGGACGGTCAGGACGACCTGGAAAGCGTTGCAGATGGTGTTGCAGGGTCCGTTGCAGGAGTCAACCCCTTCTTCTCCGGTGAGCAGATGCAAATTTCCAGGTTGCTGGCCGATGCAGCCGAAGTGAAGAGAATGGACCGCAAACTGGAGAAATTTCTCTCGGAGATTGTCTCCCCGCTGTATGCGGGAGGGTTGAAGCTGCTGATTTTCACCGAGTATCGCGCCACTCAAGAGTATCTTGTGGGTGCATTGGAGGCGCGGTTTCCCAACAGCCAAATCTCCCAAATTAACGGAAGCATGTCCCTGAACGAGAAAAGAGGGAACATCAAGCAGTTTAACGAAAGCTCCCAGTTCATGGTTTCGACCGAGGCCGGCGGCGAAGGGATCAATTTGCACCAACAATGCCATGTGATGGTAAATTACGACCTGCCCTGGAACCCCGGACGCCTGGTGCAGCGGGCGGGCCGGTTGTACCGCTATGGCCAACAGGAGCGGGTTATCGTATTCAACCTGATGGCTGACGACGGTTTCGATAACAGGGCCCTCAGCATGATGTTGAAGCGTGTTTTCACCATCGCTCGGGATATGGTGGAAGTCAGCTCCGAATTTCGGGACGGTTTTCAAACGGACATTATCGGCGAACTGCTGGAGCGCGTTGACATTGCCTCTCTGCTTGCCGCCAACAAGACAATGGACATCAACCGGACGGAGTCGGACATTCTTGAAGCAGTGTCCCGGGCTAGTAGTCAGTCAATCTTGGGTTCGAAATAACCCTAGAACAGCATCACCCCCGGGGTGGTTGGCCACCTGGCTCCGACTCGGCTGCTAAACTTTGATGTTGAAAGGCATACAGGAAACTGGCTGATAGCCGTATACTGCTTGGGATGAAGTTCTGATGGCGGGGGTGGCAGTGATGATCAGGGATAAGTACGCCGTGGGGCTGGCGTCGGAACAACGGGAAGAACTCCAGAATCTGATTCGCGTTGGGAAAAGCTCGGCCCGAGTGACCGCCAGGGCGCGGATTCTGCTCAAGAGCGGCGGCAGTTGGGCCGCTCCCAAGGTGGCCGAGGCGCTGGATGTGGCGCTGGGCGCCGTGTACCGGATTAAGCAGCGCTTTACCGAGGAAGGGTTGGACGGGGCCCTGTGGGACCGGCGCCAGGTCAACCGGCATCGGAAGTTGGATGACCGGAGCGAAGCCCACCTCATCGCGTTGGCCTGCAGTCCAGCGCCGGAGGGCCACGGCCACTGGACCCTGCGCCTGCTGGCTGGCAAGGTGGTGGAACTGGGGCTGGCGTCCTCCATGTCCCACGAGGGAGTGCGTAAGCGTCTCAAAAAAACGTTCTCAAGCCGTGGCAGAAGCAGGAGTGGTGCATCCCCAAGGTGAGCGCCGAGTTCGTGGCCAACATGGAGGAAGCGCTGGACCTGTACGCCGAACCGTATGACCCCCAGCGTCCGGTGGTCTGCTTTGACGAGACCTCCACCCAGTTGCTGGCGGAGACCCGGCCCTCACTGCCGCCCGAGCCGGGACGCCCCCTGCGGCAGGACTACGAGTACCGCAGGGAAGGCGCCCGCAACCTGTTCCTGGCCTGCGAGCCGCTGGCCGGGTGGCGGCAGGTGGCGGTGACCCAGCGGCGCACCATGCAGGACTTCGCCCACCAGATGCGCTGGCTGGTGGATGAAGCCTATCCGGAGACCCCGGTGGTGCGGGTGGTCCTGGACAATCTCAACACCCGCCGGGCCTCGGCCGCTGTACGAGACGTTCCCAGCGGCCGAGGCCCGGCGGATTGCGAAACGGCTGGAGTTCCACTACACCCCGAAGCACGGGAGTTGGTTGAATATGGCGGAAATCGAGTTCAGCGTGCTGTCCCGCTGCTGCCTGAAGCAGCGGCTCCCCGACCAGGAGGCTCTCGGGAGGGAAGTCCAGGCACTGGTGCGGGAGCGCAACGCCGCCCGAGTTGGTATCAACTGGCGGTTCAAAACCCAGGATGCTCGAACCAAACTCCACCGCCTCTACCCTTTCGATGCCACGGTTGACTGACTACTAAACTAAAGCCAAGGTGGGATCTACATTTTTGAGGTGATGAGGGCAGGTCAGCGCTGCCAAGTAAAGCTCTCCCGTCCACACATTGAAGTCAGTCAGTCCCCGTGACCGGGTATCCTTCGAATGCGCATTTCACCTTGGCTTTGGTTTAGCTTCGCGTATTGCGAGGTGAAGGCTGGTACGCCCCCCCCAGCCACCGACGTGGGTGCCAAGGGTTACAAAGACCTCCTGAAGGCTTGGCGAGAGAAGACACCGGAGATACTGCACTTCACTGCGGAGCGCTTGTTCGAGGCTAAACGGTTCGAAGAATATGAACGCCTATATCGCGCAATGTACAGTGCGACCCAGTTTCCCAGTTGTTACGCCTCGTCTTGGTCTTCGACGAGGCTACTTGGGACGACTCCGTACTCGAGGCAGTCGAAGTCGCCGTGGCACAAGATGCTCCCCCGGACGACTCGTTTGTTTGCCACGTAGCCACGAGGGCCGACCTGCGCACCCTAGAGGGTGTCGTCAAAAAGGCAACATGATGGTAGATTACTGGGGAGCGTGTGAGTGTGTGAGGTGGGGGTATGACAACAGCGCATCGGCGTCACGATATTTCGGACCAGGTTTGGGAACGGTTGCGACCCCTTTTGCCTGGGGCCGGAGGCAAAAGGGGTCGACCGGCTCGGGATAACCGGTTGTTTCTGAACGCGGTGTTTTGGATTCTGCGTACTGGGGATCCTTGGCGGGACCTGCCGCCGGATTACGGGGACTGGAAGAACACCCATCGCCGCTTTTGCCGCTGGCGGGATCGAGGCGTCTGGGACCAACTGCTGGATACGGTCATCGTCGACCCGGACTTTGAGTGGTTGATGATCGACGCCAGCTACATCAAGGTACATCCCCATGGGACTGGAGCGCGGGGAGGCAATCAAGCTATAGGCCGCACAAAAGGGGGCTGAACAGCAAACTGCACCTGGCGGTGGACTCCCACGGTATGCCGGTGCGCTTGAGCCTGAGCGAAGGCACGGTGGCGGACTGCACCCAGGCCCATTCGCTGATCGCAAATATCGCAGCCGAATATCTGCTGGCCGACCGAGGCTACGACACCAACGCCATCGTGTTGGAAGCCGAGGCCCGGGGAATGGAGCCGGTGATTCCACCGAAGAGCCACCGCAAGGAACCCCGGTACTACGACCGGCCGCTGTATAAACTGCGTCATTTAGTGGAGAATTCATTCCTGCACTTCAAACAATGGCGTGCCGCAGTTACTCGATATGCCAAAAACGAAGCGTCCTTCCTGACCATTTGCCAAATCCGAGCGCTGGTAATTTGGACCAGATTATTTTGACGACACTCCCTAAGCTCCGCCCACTGGGAAATCCCTACCGTTATCCCACGCCGACGTGCCGGGCTCATGAACCGGACCTCTCTGCCAAGAAATCCCGCTCTACCTTCAGTTGGCCGATCTCTTGGTATAACCGGGCGGTCAGGGCAGGGTCGTTCTCGGCCTTCTGGTCCTGGCCGTTGCCGAAGACGCCGGCGGCGCCATCGGTGAGGGCCTTCTTCCAGGCCTGAATCTGGCTGGGGTGGACCTGGTACCGCCCAGCCAGTTGGGCCACTGTTTCCTCGCCTTTAACCGACTCCAGGGCCATCTTGGCCTTGAAAGCCGGGCTGTGCTTTCTCCGTCCTTTGGACATTTCCCACTCCTCCTTGGCAGCAACCACTGCCTTCAGTTTAGGAGCAGGACCCTCGCTTAGCCACTTGTCAAGTTTCCTGGGTCCACCTCACCCACCGACCACAATGGCGTGGTTCCTTCCGCACTCGGGCATTTCACCGCAGCCCGCCCCGGTCCATAGAACAGCGACTGGCTGCCCCGGAACCGCACACCAGCACTGGGTCGTCCGGTAAGGGCTCTCCCGCCCCGCCGAAGGCACCCTCCCCCTACCTAAACGCGGGAATAACCCCTTCCCCCAGCACCTGAATCGTCTGCGCCGCCTGTTCCGGCTCGTCCAGAGCGCACCGGAACAAAACCCGGTCAACGCCCAGACCCTCCAACCCTTTCAAATACTCGACGCACTCCCCCGGACCGCCCACGAACAGGGACTCCTCCAGGTCGGCCCCCCTCATGCCCCGATACCCGTTCTCGAACAAAGGCCCCGCCTCCCGCCGCGCTGCTTCATTGGTGCCGGCCAGGTGCACATCCCGTCTCAGCACCACCTCGTTCCCCTCATCCTCGCGGCCAAACTCGGCCAGCGCGTTCTGGTAGACCTGTAACCCCCGCTCAATGGTGGATCGATCCCACCCCGGCGCAATGACCCAGCCGTCGGCCATTTGGGCCGCCCGCCGCACGGCGGGGTCTGCCCCTCCGGCAATCCACATCGGCAACGGCTGCTGCACCGGCTTGGGATTGATACGGACTCCTTCGTCGATGTTGTAATGCCGCCCCCGGAAAGTCACATCGTCTCCCGTAAAGAGAGCCCGCATGATCCGGAACGTTTCAACAAACCGGGGCGCCCGCACCCGTTGCGAGGTTCCGAAGGCGGAGAACGCCGCCGGGTCGTAGCCCAACCCGCAAATCACCACGGTCCGGCCCCCGGTGATCACGTCCAACGTCGCCACCTGCTCAGCCAGCAAGATGGGGTTGTAGAAGGGCAAAAGGAACAGGGGAAGCAATTGCATGTCTCCGCTGAAGGCCGCCATGTTGGAAATCGTTGGCATGACCTGGATATAGTGGTCGTGGGTCAGGTGATGGTCCCCCAACGACAGCGAATCGCACCCCAGGCCCGCCATCAACTTCACTTGGTCCGTCAAACTGGCCAGCAGATCCGAGCTGTCCCGCTCAATCGAGTAACTGCTGGTTAGCGACATTCCTATCTTCATGACAACCCTCCGTATCTTGGGCCGGTCCACCCGTTCTGGACGGTCCCAGTACCGAAATGTAGTGGCCGTATTATAGTCGGTGCAACTCCCGACTCAGAGCCAACTCCCCTTGGGACAGTGCAGTATTGCGGCCCCAGAATTCCGGGCCCATTAAAACTGCTTCCTTTGACCTCCTCGGATTGCTAAACGCGGGCTCCCGGCTCTTGGCGGTTACGACCGCCGGAACTTGGGTGCAACAAGGGCCAGAACCCCCACCATCGTTATCCCGATTACGGCGTTCATGTTGGCGGCCCAGGGCACTCCCCAAATGCTAGCCACAGCTCCGGAGTTCAAACTCCCGAAGGTGTAGGCGTAAATGGCAAAAGAACGCAGCCCCAGCACCCGCCCTCTGAACTCCGGACGGGTCGTCTTGAGCAGGAGTGTCAGCATCAAAACTTGGGTCGAGGAAAAGAACGCTCCGGTGAACAGAAGGATGGCCAGCGACAGATACAACGAAGTGGAAGCCGAGAAAACCACCATGCTCAAGTGCCACAGAACCACCGCCAGGACCAGGAATATCCCGATGTGTTTCAAATTGGGCACCGAAGCCCAGGCCATTGAACCCAGCAAAGCCCCAATGCCAAAGGCGGAAATCAACATCCCGAGGCCCGTGGAGCCGGTTCCCAGTACATCCCGGGCGAACACCGGCATAAGTGTGGTGTGGAGGGGCCAGCCGGTGAAATTGATGATTACCGCCAGAATCAGCATAGCCCAGAGCGCCTGCTGGCCCTTGACGTACTTCAATCCGTCCAAAATGTCCCGGAGGAGCGACTCCCTTTCCCGGCTCCGGGCGCTCCCAATGTTCCCGATGGCGAAAGCGGAAATCCCGCCGCAGAAATAGAGCGACGCCACCACCATGAAGGCCCCCTCAGGCCCCAGCCTCTGGAACAGAACCCCGCCGATCAAAGGCCCAACCACCGTGGTCAGGTTCCGCCCCATATTGGTCAGCGCGGCCCCGTTGGGAATGCGGTCCTCGCTCAGGGTATCGGCGACCATCGACTGGGCCGCCGGCATCTGAAACAACCGTATGACCCCTCCCAACAGTGTTATGGCATAGATGTGCCAGACCTCCAACCGGTCACTGATGATCAGGACCAGCATCCCCGTCCCCAGCAGGGCCATGGAGAACTCCACCCCCGCCAACAGCCGCTGCCGAGGCACCCGGTCCGCTATCGCCCCCGTGAACAGAGCCAGGAAGTTCAGGGCCATTCTAGCCGAACCGACCAGACCCACCAGGAATGGAGAGTCGGTCAGGGTGAGGACGTACCACCCCAACACCACCTGCTCCATTTGGTTTCCCATACCCACCAGGGTCATGGAAGTCCATAGGAGACTGAAATTCCGCTGCCGGAATATGCTCAGGGGAACGGTTGCCCGACGTAGGGTGCCGGTTAGATTCAATTCATTGTCCAGTGCCCGGCTCGCCGCAGCCAAGCGGAGCGGAATTGGCAGTGTGGAAGGACTACGGCCAGTGTACCCTATCCACCCTAGCTCCGGTTATCGAGGCCGCTGCAATTCTTGGTTCCCCTTCTTCCCCGCACGCCACCAGATACCGCCCTGCGCCAAAACATCTTCCGGCTGTTACCCCGCTAGTTGAATCTCCCCTGGTCCAAACCGAACTTTGGCGTTTCATGCCACCCAACTTGGATCTTTAGGGACCGTTGTGCCCAATTTCAAAGGTCTGGCGCCGAAATCCAGTGATACCGTTTGACACTCCCGCTTCCCGGGAGTAACTTTAGGCCATTACGGAAGACGCGCTGGAGAGATGGGGTTGCGGGCTGATGGGGGAAATCCGGCCCAAGGAGGATGCTATGGCCAGGATACCAATCGCCACCAGGGAAAGTGTTCCGGAGACCCAACAGGCCGCCTTCGACGCAATGGTTGAGCGAAGCGGAACTGTCCCCCGCAATGGCCCAGGTTCGGTAATGGTCCACGTTCCCGAGGCCGGCCGGCTCGCCAACCAACTCTCCAACTACTTGCGGAACGAGTCCACCCTGCCCTCGAAAATTCAAGAGTTGGCCATGCTGGTGGTAGCCCGGGAGCTGGACTGCCAGCACATCTGGAACGCCCACGCCGGGTCGGGACGCCGGGCCGGTCTCAGCGATGCCTTAGTTGACGCCCTTCGGGACAAGGAAAGCTTGCCGGATTTGCCCGCCGATGAGGCCGCCGTCGTGAAATACGGCCAGGAGTTCTATCGCACCCATCACGTTAGCCGTGGCGCTTTCCAGGCGGCCCAGGAACAGTTGGGCGTCCAGGGATTGGTCGAGTTGACCATGCTTATGGGCTACTACGCCCTCTTGGCGTTCAACTGCAACGCCTTTGATACCGACCTGCTGTCCGAGAGGACCGAACCCCTCTTGCCCATCTAAACCAGACGGTGGTCCCGTACCAAAACCACTCTGGGCGGCAAACTCCCGCAGAATCGCCAACGAGGAGGGATAGAGGATGAAATTTGGGATGTTTTACAACCTGCGCTTTCCGGGACCCTGGTCCTCGGAAAGGGAGTTCGAGTTTCTCTGGCAGGTCCTAGAGCAGATAACCTATGCCGAAGAGATGGGCATTGAGGGGCTCTGGCTTACCGAGCACCACTTCGAGAAGGGGTTGGTCGCCAGCGCGCCGGAAACCATCCTCAGCGCCATCAGCCAGCGCACCTCCAAGATGAGATTGGGATTCGCCGTGGTACTGTCGCCCATCCATCATCCCCTCCATGTGGCGGCCAAAGTCGCTACTTTGGACCTCCTGAGCAACGGCCGTGTCGACCTGGGAATCGGCCGCGCTTCGTCGCCCCACCAGTTGGCCCCCTTTGGCGTGGCGCTGGAAGATACGCGGGGCATGATGAACGAGGCCATCAGCATGTTGCCCAACATTTGGACCGAGGACGTATTCTCCCACGAGGGAAGATACTACAACGTGCCGCCCCGGGAAGTGGTTCCCAAGCCTCGGCAAAAGCCCCACCCGCCCATTTGGGCGGCGTGCAACCAGGAAGACACCAGCCGGATGACCGGAGAGCAGGGCCTCGGCTTCATAACCCACGGCAGGGCCGGGCCCCAGCGAGTCGGCGCCCTGGTTGACGTCTACCGCGGCGCCATCAAAACCGCCAATCCCGTCGGCAAATTTATTCACGACCGCGTAGCCGTCGATACCTTGGTTTTCTGCGATGAGAACGGCCAGCGGGCCCGGGAACGCGGGGCCGAAGCCGCCGCCGAGCACCAACGCGAGAACAGTACCAGCTTTGGCCGGTTCTGGGCGGGCATTTCCGAAGACTCCGTGCCCGAGGAATACAAGCACCACTACCAACGCTACAAGCGCAGCGCAACCCAGCAGAGCGAAATAACCCCGGAGAACATTGTGGAATCCGGCGGGTTTTGCGTCGGAAATCCCGATTCGTGCATCGAGTTTATCGAGAAGTTCGAGGCACTGGGGGTGGACGAATACGTGGTGACCCTCCAGGTGGGCTCAGTGACCCATCAAGAGGTGATGAACTCCCTCCGCCTCTTTGGAAAGTACGTGATTCCCCACTTCCAGGAAAAGGAACGCAAAGCCCTGGCTTCCGCCCAGGCGGTCAGCGCGGACAACTAATTTCCCCAATGGAAACGAGGTCGGAGAGGAGGACCCCCATGGCATTTGTTCGGGTTTATACCGGGGATGACGGGCAGTCCCACTTTGAAGATTTGGACCTGCTGCCCGCCGGCGTCCAGAGGTCGGCGGAGCAGGCGGCCGCCCTTCTATCCTTTTCCCGTTCCCCCGACGGTTACTTCCACGATTACCACAACGCCCCCCGCCGCCAGTACGCCATCTTCATGTCCGGCGGCCAGATGGAAGTAGGCATCGGCGACGGCACGGTGAGAAGTTTCGGACCCGGAGACGCGGCGCTCTTCGAAGACCTAACGGGCCAGGGACACACCAGCCGGACCGTCGGTGGCGACCGTCTGTCCGCGACCGTGCCATTGGCGGACTAGGCCCGAAGGTCACCTAGGGATACTCTGAACAAGACCGGCCAGAGCCGGGGGTTGTGTTTGCTGAGGCGGTTTTGCGGAAATAATCAGGCCTCTGCCATTTTCGGGGATGTTTAGCCCTCTGATTTTGCTCCGATCGGGGCATCTGTGGGCTTGGATCGCCTCTGGCGGTGGATTCGGGCACAATTCTACCCCGTCAGGACATCAGGCGGCCCTCGGCCGTTAACAGGTTGCCCAGTCCCAGCAGCAGCGCCAGCCGCTGCGTGTTCTTCGCCAGGCCCCGGTAGCGCACCTTGGCATAGCCGAACATCCGCTTCGTCTTCAGGAACGGATGCTCAACCTTGGCCCGCATCGATGCCTTGACCCGCTCCGCCAGCGCCTCTTCGCTCCCGGGTTCCAGCTTCCGCCGACGCCCCGGACGCATCGCCACCCGCCATTCCACCTCCAGCCCCAGGTTCTCCTCCCTCTTGTGAACCCCCTGATACCCGGCGTCGCCCCACACCACCTTCTCGCCCCCGTGCAACAGATTGTGCGCCTCCGTAACGTCGTGGGCGTTGGCCGCCGTCGCGCTCATGCTGTGGACTATGCCCGTCTCCGAATCCACCCCGATGTGCGCCTTCATCCCGAAATGCCACTGGTTCCCCTTCTTGGTCTGGTGCATCTCCGGGTCCCTCTCCCCGGCCCGGTTCTTGGTGGAGGACGGCGCCTCGATGATGGTGGCGTCCACGATGGTTCCCTCCCGCAGCTTCAGCCCCTGGGATTCCAGGTGAGCGTTGATTTCTTCCAGAAGGCCCTGCCCCAGGCTGTGCTCCTCCAGGAGATGACGGAAGTTGAGGATGGTGGTCTCGTCGGGCAGAGCGTCCGACAGTCTCAGCCCAGCGAACCGCCTGACCGATTCGGACTCGTAAAGCAGGTCCTCCATGCCGGGATCGCTCAGGTTGTAGCACAACTGAACGCAGTGGATGCGGAGCATCACCGGCAATGGGTAAGGCCGGCGGCCCTTGCCGGCCTTGGGGTAGACCGGCCGGATGCACTCCTCCAGCCGTTCCCAGGGAATCAGGCCGTCCATCCGCTCCAGGAATAGTTCCCGACGAGTCTTCCTCTTCTTGTTCTGATAGTCCAGGTCGGCGAACGTTGTCTGGTCCATTTCATCTCACCCCTGGCCGCAGTCGGCTCTGCCAGCCTTACTATGCCACATCCCACCCGACTTGTTCAGAGGATTCCTAGAAATCGGGCCGGAAAGTGGCGGGAGCCGGGCAATTGGCTATACTTGGGGTCAACCAGCATAGCGAGGGTTGAGGATGCTGGGAGAGCGATCGTAACAGAGAGGGCTATGGGAGGCGGACCGGTTGTACCTTGACCACGTGGGGCGGGAAAGCTTCTATGGCGTATTGGCATCGCTGCGGGGCCGGCTGTTTCGAGACGCCGATTTCGCCGAGTTCTACTGCCCCGACAACGGCCGGGACAGCGTGCCGCCCAGCCTGCTGGCGACGGCGCTGCTGCTCCAGTCCCACGACAAGGTGAGCGAGGCCAAGGCCAGAGCCGACTTCGACCTCCGGTGGAAAGTAGCCCTGGGGATTGAGGTGGAAGACCGGCCCTTCGCCAAGAGCGCTCTGCAGGTGTTCCGCGCCCGCTGATACTTCACGGCAAGGTGCGGGAGGTGTTCGAGTCCAGCTTGCGGTTGGCCCGGGAGTCGGGGTATTTGAAAGGGCGCGGGATGCGGGTGGCGCTGGACACGACCAACATCCTGGGCCGGGGCGCGGTGAAGGACACCTGCAATCTATTGGCGGACGGGATCGTCAAATTGCTGCGGGCGCTGGCGGCGGTGGAGCAGGCCTCGGCCCGGGAATGGGCCCAGGCCCGGGGATATGAGAGATACCTGGGCTCCAGCGTGAAGGGCGAAGCGGCCATCGACTGGTCCGACCATCGGACGCGGACGGCGCTGCTGTCTGGGATTGTGGCTGACGCCGACCGGCTGTTGGAATTGTCACGGCTGGCGCAGGGGGGATTGGGGGAGGAAAGCGTTGAACGCCAGGGGATTGTGGACGCGGCGGAACTGCTGGGCCGGTTGCTGCTCCAGGACGTGGCGCGCACTGATGATGGAGTAAGCCTTAAGGATGGGGTGAGCCGGGACCGGATGCTGTCGGTGCACGACCCGGAGATGCGTCACGGCCACAAGAGCAGCAGCCGGCGCTTCAACGGACACAAGACGGCGATTGTGGTGGACACCGGCTCCCAGCTGATCACCGCCGTGGAGGTACTGCCAGGCAACGCTCCCGACAACCTAAACCAAAGCCAAGGTGAAATGCGCAGATGGTGTGGGTCAAACGACGGAGCCGGGGCATTCTCCAAGTACGGATGACAGGGATTCACCGGCGCAACCCAGCTGATCATCATCGCCACTTAAATGTACATCCCACCTTGGCTTTGGTTTAGTAGTCCGAAATTTTTGAAATGATGAGTAGCTGAGATTGACGTGACTCCCCAGGGTCTTTCATTCAATAGTTCCCTCTCCCTCTGGGAGAGGGTTAGGGTGAGGGCGTTCATCCCATCAATTCAATGCTGTTGGACCACTAGTACCGGTTCCAGATAGTCTTGTCGATACTGGAAAGTCACTTCCAACTGTGGATTCCAGCTTGCGCGGGAACGACGGGCAGGTGAAACGGGTATCTGGTATAAGCCCCAATCCACCGAAGGAGGGCGTGTAGCAGGGTCCTGAAGAGACCAGAAAGCGCTCCTGTGCATCTGGGATAATGGTTTTCGAGACAGAAAACCAACCAGAAACAAGGAGCACCCAATAGATGCTACCACGCAACCACCCCGACGGCATCCACATCGCCTTCGACGACCATCGCCTGGTCAACAATGCCGGGCTGATCCTTCCCGCCACGTTGGCCTTGCACCTGGGCCTGCCCCAACTGGTTGACCGGCGCCTGGACCTGGGCCGCGCCCCAGGCCGAGCCAACACCGGCGATAAGATTTCGACTCTGGTGACCTCGGCGCTGGCGGGCGGCGACTGCATCGACGACGCCGATGCGTTGCGCACCGGCAGGACGGCCTGCACTCTCGGCTGCGTAGTCAAGGCGCCCTCCACCTTGGGCACTTTCCTGCGCAGCTTCCGGTGGGGCCACGTCCGTCAGTTGGACCGGGTGAGCCGCGAGCTGCTGGCCCGGGCCTGGCAGGCGGGGGCCGGACCCGGCGACGCGCCATTCACCATCGACCTTGATTCGACGATCTGCGAGACTTACGGACTGGCCAAGGAGGGCGCCCGCCACCACGGCTATACCGGTGCACGGGGCTATCACCCACTGCTGGCCGTCGCCGCCGGCGCCGGCGACGTGCTGATGGCCCGCCTGCGCGAGGGCCGGGCCAACACCGCCCGCGCCGCCGCCCACTTCCTGCGTGAGACGGTGAGCCGGGTTCGCTGCGGCGGGGCCAGCGGGCAGCTCACCATGCGGGCTGACAGCGGCTTCTATACCCACGCCGTGGTCGCCGTCTGCCGCCGGATGGATGTCCGCTTATCCATCACCATCCGCCAGCACAAAAGCCTGCACAATCTCATCGAGGCGATACCCGAAGATGCCTGGACGCCGATTCCTTACTGGATGGACGGCGCCGCCGATGTGGCCGAAACCACCTACACCCCCTTCCAGAGTGAGCCGGATGCCGCGCCGGTACGGCTCATCGTCCGGCGGGTGAAGCCGGCGCCCGGTTCTCAACTGGCTCTCTTCGCCACCTACAGCTATCACGGCTTCATCACCGACCGGGACGGAGAGACCCTGGAACTGGAGGCTGACCACCGCCGCCACGCCGAGATCGAGAATGCGATACGCGACCTCAAGTACGGCGTCGGGCTGAACCATCTCCCCTCGGGCCGCTTCGCCGCCAACGGCGCCTGGCTGGCGGTACAGGTGATGGCCCACAACCTGGCCCGCTGGACAGCCCGCATCGGCCTGGGTGAGCGGATCGTGACCACCAAGACCCTCCGGCGACGGGTCTTCGCCCTGGCCGGACGGCTCACCCGCTCCGCACGCCGGCTCACCCTGCATCTGCCACAGCGCTGGCCTTGGGAAACCCAGTTCAGTCGCGCCTTGGCCCGGCTGCGAGCGATTCCACTCCCAGCTTGACGACCCGTCTGCAACTGACCCGCCATCCTGTCAACTGAACGTCCCCGCCAACTCGCGCCAGCCCGGTCCGCGAGCGCCTCTCGCCGTGTCCTATCCCGCCATCTCGCTGGCCACAGCCACTGCAGGCCGCCATCGGCGCCCCAAAAGCGCCTGCAGACCGCCCGCCAACCTCCCGTCTACCCGAATTCGAGCCCGAATCATCGCGCCTGTAACTCCCTCACCCCCCCTTCCAGTGTCCTCACGCCGTCCATCCGTGTCCATCGGTGGATTCGGGATAAGGCATATTCAAGTGGAAACGGTACTAGTACCGTTTCAATTTAATCCTGATGGATAGATATGTTGGAGTTTACTGCGGGCATCCTGAGTGGAGAACCGCCAGTCTATGACGGCGCCAGCATCGTTGCGCTCGCGTTCGAGCGCGGCGACCTCCCGTCTCAGCAGCGCTTCATCGCCGACCCGGCGGTTCAGACACTGTCTGCTGAAGACGCTCAACTCGATCTCGGCCATGTTCAGCCAGCTTCCATGGGTGGGAGTGTGGTGAAACTCCAGGCGCTTGGCTATACGACGCGCTTCGGACGCTCCAAATGCTTCGTAGAGCGAGCCCAGCTTGTGGGTATTGAGATTGTCCAACACCAGCCTGATCACTGTGGCGTCAGGATATGCCTCGTCCACCAGCCACTTCATCTGGTGAGCGAAGTCCACAGCAGTGCGGCGCCCGGTCACTTCGACGTGTCTCCATCCTCCCTTCGGCTCACAGAACATGAACAGGTTCCGGGTCCCGTTTCGCTGGTACTCGGTGTCATAGCGTTCCACCCGTCCGGGCTTGGCCTTGATGGGCGGCCTCACGTCCTCGATCAACTGCTTGGAGGTCTCGTCGAAACACACCACGGGACGCTCTGGGTCGTAGTCTTCGTGGTACAGGTCCAGGACATCCTCCATCCGGGCCACGAACTCCCCGCTCACCTTGGGGATGCACCACTCTTTCTTCTTCCATGGTTTGAGTTCGTTTTTTTGAGTATCTGGCGCACCGTCTCCAGGGAGATGCTCCCGGCAAACTCCATCGCCACCACCTGGTCAGCAAGTAGCTGGAGCGTCCAGTGCGCGTGTCCTTCGGGCGCATTGCTGCACGTGATGGCGACGAGGTGCGCCTCCTGTCTGCCGTTCAGCTTGCGCCCCCGGCCTGACCGTGGCCGGTCGTTGATTGCGGCTTCCACTCCCTCCTCGGCGAACCGTCTGCGCACTCTGGCAACAGTGGCGGCGCTGATCGAAACCGCCTCAGCCGCCTCACGGTCTGAGAGTCCTTCGTCAGCTTTCAACAGCGCAAGGGCCCGCTTTACCGTGCGGGCTAACGGCTTGCCACGGCCGGATGTTTCAATCAGAGCGGAGCGTTCGGATTGGGTCAGTTCGACTTTGTATTTGGAGACAGGCATGTCAGGTACGGCCTCACTAAAGGATTTTACTCAAGCCTACCTGATCTCCCTTATGATTGTAAGACTTTCTGGAAACGGTACTAGGGGCGTTGGAACTGGTGGAGGCCAGCGAAGCGAGCACCGGTGTGCCGGTGGAGGAGGCCATGGGCGATGCCGCTTATGGCGGCGGCGACACCAGGGAGGCCTTCGCCGGTGCGGGCCGCACGCTGATTGCCCGAGTGCCGGGACGCCCCAACCGGAAACACTTTCCAAAGGATGACTTCCGTATTGACCTGGAGACGGGCTCCTGCACCTGTCTGGCGGGGAATGTTACCCGGAGAATCCGGCCCTCTCGGACTCGGACCGGCCCCACGGGTCGAACTCACCGGCTGCAAGGCTTCCGGTTCGATGGAGCGGTCTTCGGGGTATGCCCGCTACGGTCCCGGTGCGTTGCCGGGTCATCGGGGTTGGGACGAACGGTGCAACTGCACCCGCAGGAGGCTTTATTGCAGCAGGCCCGCGCCCTGCAGCAGAGTGAAGCCTTCGCCGAGTACCGGCAGCGGCGCGTGGTGGTGGAGCGCCGGCTGGCGCGGCTGGTCCAACTGGGAATCCGCCAGACGCGCTACTTCGGCCGCATCAAAACCAGGTTCCAACTGTACCTGGCCGCCACCGTGGCCAACCTGACCCTGGTGGCCGCCAAAGCCGGGTTGACCGGAGAAACCGGCTCCGGCCCCTCCCTGCGCCGGCAGAGCCCTGGTCGCTGGCATCGCCAACCCCGCCGCCTGGCTCGGGCAAATTACGACCCTCACTTTGCTCGCGCCGGCATTACTGCCCAAATCATTCTTCCCAACAAGGGGTTTCCGTCCGAGTTTCTGGCAGAACTGTTAACAATCAAGCTGGTTGTGTATAATCTTGGTGGGACAAATTGCTATGAGGTTGAATGATGCAACAAACTCAGACATACCGGCAACGGAGCAGGAATTTCCTCGTTAAGGCGATGGAAGAACTCAACGCCGGAGACTTGGAGCAAGCCTCTGGGAAAGGCTGGGCGGCTGCGGCCTTGATTGTCAAGGCCGTTGCCGAGGAACGCAGTTTAGACCACCGAAGTCATAAGTCACTTTACGATATTGTAGACGATTTGGTGAGCGAAACTGGATACTCTGACTTGAACCGGCTGTTTCATCTCGCAAGCAGTTTGCACATAAATTTCTACGAAAACTACTTTCGTACCAGGTCAGTTCAGGACAGGCTCGATGACGTGGAGCGGTTTGTTAACAAGGTGGAACCTTTGCTGACCCCCAGCGCCTAGCCTTACCAAATAGCAACGGTAGACCAGAAGGGGTTTTGATGTTTGGGGAACCGGGGGAGTATCTGCTGTCGGCCCAGCCCGTCGAGATTAACCGGGGCAAGCAGTCCATCCAGCTCAGCGTCGCCAACACCGCGGACCGGGCCATTCAGGTCGGTTCTCACTTTCACTTCTTTGAAGTCAACAAGGCGCTGGAATTTGACCGGGCCGCCTCTTTTGGCATGAGGCTCAACATTCCGGCGGGAACCGCCGTCCGATTCGAGCCGGGCGACCGCAAGGACGTTGCGCTGGTACCTATCGGCGGCTCCCGGCGCGTTACCGGACTGAACGGTTTGACCAACGGCAGCGTGGATGGACCAAACGCCCGAACCTTGGCCGTGTTGAAGCTGTCCCAGCAGGGTTTTCGCAGCCTGCCCACTCAGCCCGGCGGGGAGCCACCCCCGCCGAATGGCAAACATGACCGAGATTAGCCGCCGCCAGTACGTCGACCTGTACGGCCCCACCACCGGCGACCGCTTCCGGTTGGCCGACACCGGCCTGATCTGCCAGGTGGAACAGGACCTGCAAACTCCCGGCGACGAACTGGTCTTCGGCGGAGGCAAGACCGCCCGCGACGGCATGGGGCAGGCTTCCGGGGTCACCAACCGCAACGGCGCGCTGGACCTGGTAATCACCAACGCCATCATCATGGACCCGCTGTTGGGCATCATCAAGGCCGACATCGGCGTCAAGGATGGGCGCATCACCGGGGTTGGCAAGTCGGGGAACCCCGGGGTAATGGACGGGGTTGACCCGCACTTGATTGTGGGGCCGGGCACCGAAGTCATCGCCGGCGAGCATCTCATCGCAACCCCTGGCGGCATCGACGCCCACATTCACATGATTTCGCCCCAGCAGGTCGAACACGCGCTTTCCAACGGCGTCACCACCATGCTGGGCGGCGGCGCCGGCCCCGCCGACGGCACCAACGCCACCACCTGCACCCCCGGCCCTTGGAACATCCAACGGATGCTGGAGGCCGCCGAGGGCCTGCCGGTGAACTGGGGGCTGTTGGGCAAGGGCAACGCCAGCGCGCCGGAGCCGTTGGCGGAGCAGATTGCCGCCGGAGCCAGCGGCTTGAAGCTGCACGAGGACTGGGGCACCACCCCGGCGGCCATTGACTGCTGCCTCGGCGTGGCCGACGCCTACGACGTGCCGGTGGCCATCCACACCGACACGCTCAACGAAGCCGGTTTCGTCGAGGATACCATCGCCGCCATTGCCGGCCGGACGATTCACACCTACCACACCGAGGGCGCCGGCGGCGGTCATGCGCCCGACATCATCCGCATGGCCGGCGAACTGAACGTGCTTCCGTCATCCACCAACCCCACCCGTCCCTACACCGTTAACACGCTGGCCGAACACATGGATATGCTGATGGTCTGCCATCACCTCAGCCCCAACATCCCCGAGGACGTCGCCTTCGCCGAAAGCCGCATCCGCCCCGAGACCATGGCTGCCGAGGATGTGCTGCACGACCTGGGAGTGTTGAGCATTTATTCCTCCGATTCCCAGGCAATGGGCCGCGTCGGCGAGAACTTTACCCGCCTGTTCCAGACTGCGGACAAGATGCTGAAAATGAAGGGCAAACTCCCGGAGGATGCGGCGGAACACGACAACTTCCGGGTGCTGCGGTATCTGGCCAAGTTGACCATCAACCCGGCCGTCGCCCACGGCATCTCCCACGTCGTCGGGTCCATATCCCCCGGCAAGCTGGCCGACATCGTTTTGTGGCCGATTGCCAGCTTTGGGGCCAAGCCCAAAATGGTCATCAAGGGCGGCATGGTCAACTGGGCGTTGATGGGCGACCCCAACGGCTCCATTCCCACCGTCGAGCCAACCTTCTACCGGCCCATGTTCGGGGCCCACGCCCGCGCGGTGGCGAGCACCTGCGCCACCTTCATTTCCCGGGAAGCCCACGACCGCGGAGTGCATCAGGCGCTGGGCCTGACCCGCATCATCGAACCCGTCAGAAACTGCCGGACGATTACCAAGCGCCAGATGATACGCAACGACCGGACGCCCCATATCGAGGTTGACCCCGAAACCTATCAGGTGCGGGTGGACGGCGAGTTGGCGGCGGTCCCGCCGGCGGAGCGGTTGAGCCTGGCCCAGCTGTATTTTCTGGTGTAACCCCCGTTGCAGTTCCGGCAGGGCTTTTGCGTCCCCGGAAGAGTCCCCTCGCCCTCTGGGAGAGGGTGAGGGCGTTCCGGGGGATTTCCCTCACCCCCGGCCCCTCTCCCGCGGGGAGAGGGGAGAGCGAAAATGCCACCCGGATGCGTGATGCTTGACGTTAAGGCTTTCCTGAGCGCCCTTCAGTTGGCCGACTCCTTCTTCCCCACCGGAATGTACGCCCATTCCCACGGGTTGGAGCCAATGGTAAGCCGGGGGTTGGTCGCCACCGTGGACGACGTGGCCGAATTCCTGACTGACCAATTCGCCTGGTCGGTGGCGCCGGGGGACGGCGTCGCCCTGCTCAACGCCCATGCCGCCGCCGTTGCCGGAGACCTGGACTTGATTGTCCGCATCGACCGGCTGCTGTGGGCCTTGAAGCTGCCGGCTGAGCTGAGAGCCGCCTCCGGGCAGTTGGGCCGGCGCCTCATGTCCGAGACCGCCCGCGCCTTGGGGAGCCACCGGATACACGCGGCCTATGCGGAGAAAACGCAGCACAACGAGACCCCCGGCAACGGAGCGGTGGCGCTGGGGGTGGTCGCGCAGGCCAGAGGAATTCCGGCGGAAAACGCGCTGCTGGTGCTCTGCCACAGTCACGCCGTATCCGCGCTGGGGGCCGCCATGCGGCTGCTTCCCCTGTCCCACACCAATGCCCAGGACATCCTGGGGCGTCTGCACGGAGAACTGCCGGGGATGATTGACGAGATACAGGGCGTATCGTGGGAAAATATGACATCCTTCACGCCGGCGCTGGACATTTGGTCAATGGCCCACGAGACCGACGATTTGCGGCTGTTCGCCAGCTAACCCCTGAAAACGGAATGAGCCAATAGAATAAATCGGCGGAACCAGCAGAGGAAGTATCAATGGACCAGAGAATCCCCCGGATAGGAGTGGGCGGCCCCGTGGGGTCAGGCAAGACCGCGCTGATTGAGCGTCTGGTCCCCCGTTTGATTGACCTGGGGCGCCGGCCGCTGGTAATTACCAACGACATTTTCACCAGGGAAGACGCCGAACACGCGCGCCGCGCCCTGGCGGGCGTCCTTTCCCCCCAACGCATCCGGGGTGTGGAGACCGGGGCCTGCCCCCATTCGGCGGTTCGGGAAGACCCGTCCCTGAACCTGCTGGCCGTGGAGGAACTTACGCATGAGTTTCCCGACGCGGACTTGATCCTCATCGAAAGCGGTGGCGACAACCTCACCCTCACCTTCAGCCCGGCGCTGGCCGATTACCAGCTATACGTCATAGACGTTGCCGCCGGCGACAAGATTCCCCGCAAACGCGGGCAAGGCATCACCCAAACCGACCTGCTGGTGATTAACAAGACCGACCTGGCCCCCTACGTCGGCGCAAGTCTGGAAGTTATGAGCCGGGACGCCCGCCTGGCCCGGGGCGGCAAGCCCTTCGAGTTCACCAACTGCCGCACCGGCGACGGCCTGGACCGGGTGCTGGAGTATGTGTTGGAGGGCGTCGGCCTTGCCGCAAAATGTTCCCCAATTCAGTCCTGAAAGCGGCTCCGCGCCCGGCGCGTCCCCGGACTCGTTCCCGGACTCGCTCAATGGCTCGGCCTGCCTGACTTTTGCGGTCAGAGACGGGCGGACGCGGCTGGTCAGGAGCCGCATCCGCCCGCCGCTGGCGGTGCAGCGGGCCCTGTACCTGGACGACCTTCTGCCCGGCATGGCCTTCGTCTTTCTGGCCAACCCCACGGCAGGAATCTTTCAGGGAGACCGCCAGCGCATCACGGTTGAGGTGCAGCCGGGGGCCAAAGCTCACGTCACCAATCAGTCAGCCAGCAAGATTCATGCCATGCCGGATTCGTCCGCGTCCCAGGATACCAACCTGGCGGTGGCGGACAACGCCTACCTTGAGTACCTGCCGGAGCCGTTGATTCCCTTCCGGGGTTCCCGGTTCAGGCAGGAAACGCACATCACCGTGTCCGACACCGGCACGCTGCTGTACGCCGACATCACCGCTCCGGGACGGGTGGCCCGCGGCGAGGCGTTGGACTATGATTGCCTGGAAAACCGTTTGACCGTTTCCAGACCCGGCGGCGGACCCTCTGACGTCGAACCTTTTTGCAGCGTCCCCCTGTACCATGAGGCTTACCGGCTGGAACCGCGGACAAGCCGCCTGCGTACATCCGCCGTTCTCGGAAAGTTCGACGCCCCCACCCTGGGTTCCCTGCTAATCGTAACCGGCATCATCCCTGCCCCGGAACTGGCGGAAAAGCTGCGAAAGGTCATAAATTCCGCTGCGGATAAGTGCGAGGGAATCAGCCGGGAATTAAACCTCGGGGCAACCTGCCTGCCCGGTGATTGCGGCGTGGGCATCAAGGTAATCGGCGCCGAGACTCAGGCGGTCAAGTCGGCGCTGACCATGCTGGCCTCGGCAGCGCGGCGGTTGCTCATCGGCGCGCCGCTGCCGCCCTCCCGCAAGTACTAGGTTCTGTTGACCCCTCGTCCCGGCCAGGGGCAGGCCATTTCTCGTGACTGTTCAGACTAAGAAACTATCTCAAAACCAAAATTCGAAGGGCCTTGGGGGACTGGGTTACGTTGGGGGATGAATCCCCCAAACCCCCTGATGCAATTATCTCAAGACAGTATGAGGGCCGCTTCAAGTTTTGAGATAGTTTCTAAGGGTTTCCTGATTGTCCTTGCTGACACTTGCTTCTTGCCAACCCCGGTAACGCTGCCTTACCATAATCATCAATCATCCTGAGCCGGCCCCCGCGCCAGAACTGCCGGGGCCGACTGGCCCCGGATTTAATTGCTATTGCAGCGGAAAGACAAGCGTCCCAAAGTGCGTAAAAAGTGGCACAAAGGTGACACACAATGACACAAAAAGACGCCAAACCCCGCCGTCAGGGGCCCATCGCCAAGCGTAAATTACACAAAATGCCCCACTTTTTATTTTTAGCGCTTAACACTGCCTCCCGTGGCTCGAATCCCCCAGTCTGAACAGTTACCATATCTCGTCTTTCCAGCGAAAGCGGGAATCCAGAGGCGCTATCAGCCAACTGCGTTCTCTTGGTCTGGACGTTCCCGCAAGTTACATCCTTACGCCAAGTCGGGGCTTTGAGGGAGGTGAGAGTTCATGCCTTGGTTTTCTTACTCCAAAATGCCTGGGTCTGTTGCCAATGTCCGCTGCCACCGCTGCGGCAACTCGTTGGGGTTTGGTTCAACGCTACAGCACACCCTGGGCCGGGGCACCCCAATTCCACAGGACCCACGCCGGCAGCTCGAACGGCTCCGTAGGCAATTTGCCTTTACGCCGCGCGACTCTCAAATTTTTTGCCGCTGGTGCCAGGAGCAGTCGGCCGGCGTGACCGGACTCACCGGCTCCCGGCGGCCCGGTTCACGATACGAGGACGCCGAGGGGCGCATTGACATTCCACGCTTTCTGGCCGATGCTCCGGTGGTCTACGGCCTCAAGGGACGTCCCTTGGGATTGGAACTGCGGGACTTGGACTGGAAGGCCAGAGGAATCCGGCGCGCCATAGGCCGGGTGAGCTTGCGCTACGCTGCGGAAGGGACGGCCGGCCGGCAAGGGGCGGTCCTTCTAAATCAGGGCGCCGGCCTTCCCGGAGAATCCATCAAGGACCGCCTCCTGATCGAGTTGCAGGCCATCGTCGGCATCGTGACGAATCACGGCTCCGGTAAGCTCAGGGATGAGTACCTCCGCAGAGGCAACATCCACCGGGATTGGACTACGCTGCGGCTCAGCATCGCCCGGCGTCGGCTTCTGACCGTCGAAATTGACCATGCGCCGGTGGCAGTGGAGCTATCCCACTGGTGGGAACCGGAGCCGGTGGCGCTGGCCCACCTGATGCCAGGGGGGACCCCGGTTCTGGCTGCCTCAACCGGCATCACACCCGTAGAACTGCTGACCGCCCTCAAAACGCTGGCGGCCCTCCAGCGCGACCCACAAGCCCTGGCCGAGCATCAGCAGGATTACAGGGAATCTGGTATTCCTTAGTTGTTTTGGTGTTACCGTTAGTCCAGTGCCCTCTTCGTCGTTCCAGCGCAGGCAGAAAATTCAGGGGGTTTGGGGGATGAATCCCCCAACGCAACCCCATCCCTCCAGAGATTCTTATGGAAAATGAAAAGGCCCTGGGGTGGGATTAGTTGATGCGAAAATTGTTCGCGGCACTGGCGTTCTTGGTTATCGCCTCCCTTAGCGCAGCGTGTGACGGACCAGCATCATCCCAGGTCGCCGCTCCGGTCCCTGCCGCGCCTGTTCCAATTCCAACCTCCGTACCCCACACCGCCGCGTCGCCGAATCCCGCGGACACGCCCAGCCCGCCGGTAGTCCCGGCTGCACCCACGCCCAAGCCTGCACTCTTGCCTGCGGCCACGGCTACGCCCACGCCCGCGCCGCCGCAGTTGCGGCCCTTGACGGTGACGAGGGCGTTCCAGAACCTGGACTTTCGCGGTCTCACCAATCTGGTCCAGCCGGCCGCCGGGGATGACCGCCTGTTTGCGGCAGAGCAGTCCGGCCGGTTGCTGGCCTTCGCCAACAACCAGGATACCGGCAAGGCCGAGGTTTTCCTGGACATTCAGGACCGGGTGAACGACTCGGGGTCGGAGGAGGGGCTGTTGGGCTTGGCTTTCGACCCGCGGTTCCACGAAAACGGCTATTTCTACGTCTGCTATTCCGCTTCCGGGCCGCGCCGCTCGGTGGTTTCCCGGTTCCGGCTGAGCGGCGGGGGCGGCCAGGCCGACCCGGACAGCGAACTGCCGATTATGGAAATCGAGCAGCCCTTTGGCAACCATAACGGGGGGCAATTGGCCTTTGGCCCAGACGGGTTCCTGTACATCGGGTTGGGCGACGGCGGGGCGGCGGGCGACCCGATGGGCCACGGCCAGAACACCGGCACCCTTTTGGGGTCAATCCTGCGCATCGACGCGTCAGAATCCAACGCCGTCTCCCGCTACACCCTGCCCCCGGACAACCCGCTGTTGGGGGACCCAAATTCCCGGGGGGAGATATGGGCCTACGGGCTTCGCAATCCCTGGCGGTTCTCTTTCGACCGGGAAACGGGCCACCTGTGGGCCGGCGACGTGGGGCAGAACCGCCTGGAAGAGGTTGACCTGGTGGAACGGGGCGGAAACTACGGCTGGAACACACTGGAGGGGACCCGGTGTTTTTCACCCCGCGCCTCATGCGGCCCCGGTGGAACGGTACTCCCGGTTTGGGAGTACCCAACGGGCGGAGCCTGCTCGGTCATCGGGGGTTACGTCTACCGGGGAGAGAGGATTCCTTCGCTATATGGGGCCTACGTCTTCGGCGATTACTGCTCCGGCCAGATATGGGCGTTCCGCTACGACGGACAGGAAATAACCGAATTCCTCCTGTTGGCCGACACCGGGCTGAGGATTGCATCTTTCGGCCAAGACCGGGAAGGAGCGCTGTACATCCTGTCCCAGAATTCGGGCATCCACCGGCTGGACCCTTAGCCATCCGCCCCCGGCCCCGGCCAGACATATAAATTCAGGGGGTTTGGGGGATGAATCCCCCAACGTACCCCATCGAACCAGCGGTTCTACTGGACAATGAAAAGGCTCCCTGCCATCCGCCGACGGCCCCGGCCAGCCACAAGGAAAATGATATACTGCCGGCGTTCAACAATCCTCAAGAGTACGCAGAAATGCCGGGAGGAAGGCCGTGAAGACCATCGAACTGGACTACACCAAGCAGTGCGGCGATGAGCCGGACAAGGGCCATAACCGTTGGCACCCGGACATCCCGCCTGCCGTGACCGCCGATCCGGGGGAAGAGGTGGTGATGCAGACCCGCAACGCCTTCGATATGCAGATTACCCCTTCATCCCAGGCCGCCGACCTGCTGAACGCCGATTTGAACTTGGTACACCCGCTGACCGGGCCGGTGTACGTCAACGGCGCCGAGCCTGGAGACCTCCTGGAAATCAACATCCTGAACATCGAACCCGCCGGCTGGGGGTTTACCACCATCCTGCCCGGCTTCGGGTTCCTGCGAGACCTATACACCGAACCCTACATCGTCCACTGGGAGATGCGGGACGGCTTTGCCCAATCGGAGCAGCTTCCCGGAGTGCGGGTGCCCGAGGCGGCCTTCATGGGCACCATCGGCGTTGCCCCGTCCAGGACGCTGCGCCAGGAAATCCTGCTGCGGGAGGACGAACTGCTCCGGCGGGGCGGCATGGTGGTCGGGCCGACTCCGGCGGGGGCGGTCCCGGCCCACGAACCCTTTGCCACCGAGGGGCTGCGGACCATTCCGCCCCGGGAGAACGGCGGCAACGTGGACATCAAGCAGTTGACCGCGGGCACCCGGTTGTTCCTGCCCGTCTTTACTCCCGGCGCCCTCTTCTCCGCCGGCGACGCCCACTACGCCCAGGGCGATTCGGAGTGCTGCGGCACGGCCATCGAAATGGACTGCACCCTGCACGTTAGCTTCCAGGTGAGAAAGGGGGAGGCCGCGAGCCGGGGCATCAACTTCCCATATTTCGAGCGCGACGACTACTTCACCGCTCCGGAGATGGCCGCTCCCCGCCGTTTCCTGGCCGCCACGGGTATGTGCATCGCCGGCGGCGTCAACGAATCGGAACACGCCACCCTTGCCTCGCGCCAAGCCCTGCTGAACATGATTCACCTGCTGATGGAGCGGGGTTGGAGCCGGGAGCAAGCCTATTGCATTTGCAGCGTGGCGGTGGACCTGAAGGTCAGCGAAGTGGTCGACGTTCCCAACTTCGTGGTGTCGGCTTTCCTGCCTTTGGATATTTTTGCGGCGTGACCGCCGGTTGGGGAAAGTTGGGACGCCGGAGCCGGCAGGTCAGTCCTGCCGGCTCCGGCGTTCGGGTTCGGGAGTCCGGGTCAGACGTTAATGTTGTAGACCCGGGCGGCGGTGTCGTGGAACATGGCCACCCGTTCCGTTGCCGAATATCCCCGGGAAAGGCGCTTGAAGGCGTTGTAGAGGACGTTGTAGGAGTAGGATGGCTTGTCCACCGGGAAGTTGCTCTCGAACATACACCGTTCCGGGCCAAACTGCTCGATGCAGTGTTCCATGAGGGGGCCCAGGGCCTGGGCCAATTCCTCGGAGCCGATGGGCGTTTCCCGCTGGTCCCAGTAGAAGCCGTAGCGCAGTTGTCCAACGCCGCCCAGCTTCATAACAACGTTGGGACATTGAGCAACCTCGGCCACGCCCTGCCGCCACGCGGGCAGGACTTCATCGTCGCGGCTGGCGTAGGGGCCGATTCGGCACAACCCGCCGATGTGGTTCAACACGATGGTCAGGCCGGGCGCCGCGCGGGCAAATTCCGCCAACTCGGATAGCTGGTGGAAATACATGGAGTTCTCCAGGACCAGGCCCATGTCGGCCAGGACTGCGGCGCCGGCCCGGTAGCCGCCGGTGGCCAGGACTCCCCTGATTTCCCGGTTGGCCAGCTCGGGACTTTCGTCCCAGCCCACCGAGTGACGGATGCCCCGGAACCGGGTGGGGCTGGCCGACTGCATGGCTTCCAGGACCGGGCGCACTCCCTCTCCCAATTTCAGGTCGGCGTGGCCGATTATGGCCGCGGCGGCCCGGGTGGGGCCGTGATTTCCGGTGGCGCTCTCGGCGGCGATGGTCTCAATGTACTCGACCTCGCCCACCGGCTTCATTTCGTCCGGTCCGCTCTCCCGGTACTGGCACCGCACTTCGATAAAGACCGTGGAGCGGACGTTGTGGCCGCTGTTGACGTCGCCGGTCAGCTCCGGCAGCAGATACCGTTGATAGTCAACGGGTTCGGGCCGGGAAACCCAGAAGTGGTGGTGGGGGTCGCAGATGGGAATCTCAGGCTCCAGCGTCTCTTCAGGGGTTTGGGCCAGCCAGTCCAGGCCTCCAGCCATAGCGTCCTCCTTTGGGGTGTTTGGTGCCCGCATAATACCACGGCGGGCCGGAACACTATATGACTGCCTGAGTAAGCGCCGCCGCTTCGTCGAGTTGACTTTGGAGTTGCCGGGTGCGGGCGGCGAAGGATGATAGTTCAGATTCGCGCTGTGCGCGGGTGGATTCCAGTTCCCGTTGGGCCTTTCTGACCGTTCGGATTTCCCGGATGATGGATACGGCAGCGAGGGCCGGCCCCAAGACGATGCCGACCACGCTGACGGCGCCCAGGGCGAACCGTATTCCGGTGGAAGCCGCAATGGAGCCGCCGGCCCCGCCGCCGACCGAGGCGAATCGGGGCACGAGGGTCAGCAGCCGGCCAGTGACCGGGCTGGCCAGGTTCATTATGTTGGTGGACGAGGTTTTCCAAATGGTGCCGGCGGTGAAGCTGGCGGCGTGGCGGCCTACGATGTTCCGCCGGGATTGGGCCGGGCCGTCGGCCAGGGTGCGGCGGCGGCGTTGCAGAGGGCGGCGCCACAGGGGGACGGGCCTCACGACCGCCTCTGCCGGGTCCGGTTCCCGCAGGGCAGGGGGCAGTTCGGGTTCCGGCAGGTCCAGACGGCGGCATAGCTCGACCTGCCGGTCGTAGTGCTGCTGTATCTGTTCCCGGTGGTCCGATTCCAACTGCTCCAGTTCAGCCCGCAGCGCGTTGAGCCGACTGTGGGCCTTCAATTTGGCGACGGTCTGGGCCAGGGCGGAAACACCCGCCACGGCCAGGGGTATCAGCAGCAAGGGCAGTGGCATCGGTTACCGGCCCCTGCCTGGCATTGTCCGCCGGTATCCCGGCATTTGGGTCGATGGCTTAATAGACATTTGGTGGATATTTTATCCAAAGGAACGGTTTGTGGGAACCCCCTGCCGAGGCCGGGGCCTGGAACGAGCCACCACAAAGTCCGGATTTGACCCCTGAGAAGGCGGACGCGCTGGGAAAACCGGACAAAAGCGGACAAAAGCGGACATTTGAGCGTGAAGGGGCGGGAGTTTTGTCCCCTTTTGTCCGGTCGATGTCCGGTTTTGTCCTGGTTTTGTCCGCTTTTGTCGCGGGGGACGCTCTCACCCCCGGCCCCCATCCCACCGGGATAGGGGAGCGCGTCCACTGTCCATTGCGGAATAGCGGCGGACGGCCGGGGGTATGCACCGGCTGGTATTAACGTTAATGGGTCTTGAGGGCAGGTGTCAACGGCGTACTGTCACCCCGGCTCCTCTCCCAAGGGGAGAGGGGAGGATGCAAAGGCCCCGGTATCCGGCGGGCAGGACGGCTGCAAAGCGGCGGGTCTGACGTTTTTCGGCGAAATCGGGAATCTATGCGCTCTTGCCAAAGGAATGCCGGACTACTCTCAAATGCTTTGGGTTCCTGCCTGCGCAGGAATGACGAGTTTTCATCCCCAAACGCAGCATCCGGAGGCCATCCGAACTTCCTGCCCAGACAGGAATTGACGGCGTTTTGGCAAGGGAATGCCGGCCCGTCCTTACGGTTCCCGGATTCCCGTTTTCGCGGCAAGGGCAGGCAGCATTCGAGGCCATGTATGGGCATGAAAATGGTCTGTTTTCATGGCAACGACGGGGTGGAATCACAGCGATAATCACACATATATTTGGGCAGTATATGGCCAGGGTCTTTTCATTCTCGAAAGAATCCCCTCTCCCTCTGGGAGAGGGTCAGGGTGAGGGCGTTCCGGCCAAGGGCAACCGTAGTTGATGCGCACGATTCTCCCTCACCCCCGGCCCCTCTCCCCGCGGGAGAGGGGAGAATGGAAAGGCCCTGTATATGGCCCCATAATCTTGACAAGACATATCAACCGTGCTAGTTTGCGCCCGTCCGCACGGGGATACCGTCAGCGTTTGCTCCGGCATGACATTTGGGGACGGTACTGCTGGGAGGGCCCAGTAAGCACCCACTAAAAACAGGCACGGAAGGAGACGAAAGTGAACTATTGGAATCGGCTAAAACCCGGAGTCAAGCTCTGTTGGAGCCTCGGTTTTCTCTTGTTAATGGCCGTTGCGGTGGCCTGCGGATCGGCCGCACAAACCGAAGACGTTGCGTCGGCAGCCCAGGAACAGGCGTCGGCGGCGCAAGAACCTGCCCCGCCAGCGGCGTCTGATGCGAGCGGGTCTGGCCAAACGGCGGTGACTGCTCCCACTCCCGCTGCCGTTGCTGCCGATGCCCCAGCCATCGAGCCGGTTTCTGAAAGCGTGGAAAAGTTCACCATTATGGTTACCAGCCAGGGCAACGAAATCTTCACCCACAAGTATTCATCAGGTGAGAACAACCTTTGGCAGCGTCTCAGCCAGGCCTGGCTGCTGGGCGCCAACCTGGAGGAAGGCAGCTTGGTCATCGATCCGGCTACCAGCATCGCCAGGGATTGGAGCATTTCCGCCGACGGACTGACCTGGGAGTTTACGGTTCGGGACGGCATACCCTTCCACGACGGCTCGTTCATAAACGTTGACGACCTGATGTTCAGCAACTCGTTCAACGTCTCCGAAGAATCCAGTGGCGTCTCGACGGTGCGGGTGGCCCGGGAAATAACCGGCCGTGAGATAACCGGCCCCAACACCTTCGCGGTTTCCACCAAGACCCCGCTGGGCAACCTGGGGGCGGCTTGGTCGGAGATTGACAACACCACCCAGGGCACGATTAACAACGTGGACTATTACAAGAGCCTGCCCGAGGGTCAACTAGAGGAAAACTGTACACCGTTGGATATTTGCGCCCGGTTCCGCGAGTTCGAGAAGGACCCCACCCCGGGGCTGGCCGGGCCCTACAAGGTCATCGAACACTTGCCTTCGACCGAGTTTCTCTACGAACGCTTTGACGACTACTTCCTGGCCGACCAGCGGCCCTACCCCTTCAAGCAGATTTCACTGAAGTTGGTGCCGGAGCTCTCCACCAGGGTAGCGGCGTTGCAATCCGGCTCCGCCGACCTGATTGAGGCCGACCTGACCGTCATCGACCAGATTGAAAGCAACGACGGCCGGGTGATGTATGTCGAAGAGGCGGTGCACATCTGGATTAACGCCAACGGCTGCGACCGCGAGACCGACAACGACGGTCAGCCCGTCATGTGCTACGACCAGGACGTCCGGTACGCGCTGGACTACGCCATTGACAAGACGGTGGTGCAGCAGTTGTACGGCGGAGAAGGCGTGTTCAATATTGCCGGATACCAGGGCATCGCCAGCCCGTCCGGCCTGGGTTACGAAGACGACATCGCGCCGCTGGCCTTCGACCCGGAGAAAGCCCAGGAACTGATGGCCAAGGCCGGCTACCCCAACGGCGATGGTTTCAACGGCGGCCGGGTCTTCCCCATCCATACCTGGACCGGCGCGGGCGCGCCCCTCACGGTTGAGGTCTCGCAACTGATTTGCAACATGTGGAAGACCACCCTGGGCATCAACTGCGAGGTCAACGTCGGTGAAGAAGTCTCGATGAAGGAAATCCAGTACGCCGGCAAGATTGCCGGGCAGTACCTGGTACGCACCAACGAGAACACCTTCGACGGCGGCCGCCGGATGCTGGGCCGCTACAGTGCCGACGGCTATATCGCACAGGACGCGGAACTGGCCGACACCATCATCAAACCAGCTCTGGCCACCATTGGTACCCAGGAGGAGCGGCACGAGGCGTATCACACTGCCTTGAAAGCGGTGTTTGACAGACACTATGACTTCAGCCCGGGATACCTTAACCAGCCTTACGGGGTGAGCGGCCGCGTCGTGTCCTGGGATCCGTGGCCCCTGTCGCCGTATCCCAGCGCCCTGTGGACGATGACGTTCAATTAGGCCCAAGCAGGACGCCGCGGCGAGCTCCGCGGCGTCCGTCCGTCTGAAACTCATGCCCGGAACCGCATCGGCGCACACCGTCAAGGAAGACCATATATGGTCTTCCTTGACTTTAGCCGCCAGACCTTAAATAATCACCCCAGAAACAACAAGGCAAGCGGCCCCGCGGCCAAAGTGAGGACGGCGGGGTCACTATACCGGGGCCATATCAACCGGGGCTGCCATACCAAGGGGAGTAATGCAAAGGTTCATTGCAATTCGAATAGTTCAGTCCATTTTCACGCTGCTGGCGCTCAGCGCCGTGGTGTTCTTCGGCGCCGAGCAAACCGGAGACTTGGCGCTGGTGCTTTCGACGGCGGACACGACCCAGGCGGAGTTGGAAGAACTCCGGGTAAAGCTGGGGCTGGACAAGCCGGCCTACCAACGGTATATCAACTACCTAGGCAACCTGTTCCAGGGCGATTTGGGCAACTCCGGCGTCAAGCGGCGGCCGGTGATTGAAATGCTGGGCGAGCGGCTGCCGGCCACCCTGCAACTGGCGGCGGCAGGGCTGATGGTGGCAATGTTTGTGGGAATACCGTTAGGCATTATTGCCGCCATCAACCGCGACAGCCTCATTGATAAATTCGCCAAGATTTTCGCCATAGTCGGTATGTCGGCGCCCCAGTTCTGGATCGCCATCATGTCGATTATGCTGTTTGCGGCCTACTGGAAAATTCTGCCCACCCACGGCAAGGGGGGGATAGACCACTTCATTCTGCCCGCAATCACCATCTCCCTGTTCATCATGGCCGGTTTCATGCGGCTGACCCGTTCCAGTATGCTGGAAATACTGGACAGCGAGTTCGTCAAGTTCGCCCGCATCAAGGGGTTGAACGAGCGTATGGTGATTTACAAGCACGCGCTGAAAAACGCCATAATCCCCATTCTGACCTTCGGCGGCGTCAGCTTTGCGGGGCTGCTCAACGGGGCGATTGTCATTGAAGTGGTGTTCGCCTGGCCCGGCCTGGGCCGGTTGATGCTGGATAGCATCCGGGAGCGGGACACGCAGGTCATTATGGCGACCATTCTGACCTCCGGCCTTCTGTACATTGTCATGGCGACCATTGTTGATATACTGTACGCCTACGTTGACCCGAGAATCCGGTTCGGGTAGCCGGACCTGTTATAAAACCCGGCGCGCAAGACCGTGTTTCCGTTGGTCCTGATGCTCTGAAAACGGTTGTGCAGCGAACAACTCAAGCGGAGAATAGACTTGGCGACTGCAACCACTGAAACCAATATCACCGTTAATCGGGGGGGCCGATTCGGTAAAACCATGAAGCAGATGTCGGACCTGCGTCTGCCGTGGATTCCCATTGCCATTTTGTCGGTGCTGATCATCTGCGCCGTTTTCGCCCCTCTGCTGGCGCCCTACGACCCCAAGGGAATCGATGTGCTGAAAGGAGTCAGCAGGGTGGCGCCCTTTGATTCCACCGAGAACCTGCTGGGGGTGGATATGCTGGGCCGCGATATGCTCAGCCGTCTCATCTACGGGGCGCGGATTTCCGCCTTCATCAGCCTGATCTCCCTGGGGTTCGGCGCCGCGGTGGGCACAGCCGTCGGCATAGCATCCGGCTATTTCGGCGGCAAGACCGACGCCTTCATCATGCGGTTGTGCGACGGCGTGATGGGGTTCCCGACGATATTGCTGGCGCTGATAATCGTGGCCATTCTGGGCGCCGGGATTCTCAACGTGATTATCGCCATCATGGCCACCGTATGGGCGCGGTTCGCCCGCCAGATACGGGGCGAGGTGCTGACGCTGAAGGAACGGGACTTTGTGACGATTGCCGTGGTGGCCGGCGTTCCGGCTCACATGATTATGGCGCGCCACATTTTCCCCAACGTGGTCAACACGGTGCTGATTGTGGTCAGCCTGTTGGTGGGACAGACCATTCTGCTGGAGGCGTCACTGAGCTTCCTGGGCGTGGGCGTTCCTCCCGGCGAGCCGGCCTGGGGCATTATGGTTGCCGAGGGGCGGAACAACCTGATTAACGTGTGGTGGCTGTCGCTGCTGCCCGGCCTGGCGATTACGTCGGTGGTCATTGCCATGAACCTGTTTGGCGACTGGCTGCGGGACACCCTGGACCCCAAGCTGCGGCGGACTTAATTCATGGGGAAGCCCGAGCGAAACCCGAGTAAGAAATCCGGACTGGTGAGTTGATAAATTGGCACAAACGCCTGTTTTAGACGTTCAAGGGCTCAAGACCTATTTCTTCACGCGGACCGGGGTGGTGAAGGCGGTGGACGGTGTGAGTTTCACGCTCAACGCCGGCGAAACTCTGGGCATTGTCGGCGAATCCGGCTCGGGCAAGAGCATGACGGCCTTGTCGCTGATGCGGCTGGTCCCCCAGCCGGCGGGCCGGATTGTGGAGGGGAAGATCCTCTTTGAAGGGGACGACCTGGTGCAGAAGACCCAGAGCGAGATGCAGCACATCCGCGGCCGGGACATCTGCATGATTCTGCAAGACCCCATGACCTCGCTGAACCCGGTGTTCACCGTGGGCAACCAGGTCATCGAGACCGTCCGGCAGGGGGCGCCCGACCGGGCCCATTCCCTGAAAGACCGGGCGATTGAGCTGCTGCAAAAGGTGAAAATCGCCTCGCCCGAAGTCCGCTTCCACAACTTCCCCCACCAGATGAGCGGGGGAATGCGCCAACGGGTGGTGGGCGCCATCGCCATGGCCGGGGCTCCCAAGGTCCTCATCGCCGACGAAGCCACCACGTCGCTGGACGCGACCATTCAATACCAGTATCTGGCCCTGCTGAAGGAATTGCAGGAAGAGACGGGTATGTCCATCATCTTCATCACTCACGACTTCGGCATCGTGGCCAAGATGTGCGACCGGGTGGCGGTGATGTACGCGGGCAAGGTGGCCGAGATTGCCGACGTGCGGGACCTGTTCAATCATCCGGCCCACCCCTACACCGAAGCGTTGATGCGTTCGGTGCCCAATGTGGACGACGACGTGGAATTTCTGTATTCCATTGAAGGACAGCCGCCGGCCCTGGACAACCTGCCGCCGGGGTGCACCTTCGCTCCGCGCTGCCCCTACGTTTTCGAGCGCTGCACCCAGGAGTTTCCCGATATAGTCCAGGTGGGGTCGGGACACACGGCCACCTGCTGGAATCTGAAAGCGGATTCCGCCTAGCCCGACGCCGGAGTGCCACACCCCAACCTTGCGCCGGCGGGCGTATGCCAGTGAAAGGGAGTTGATATGACAACGGCCGCAGAAACATCGACCGATTCAATTATCCGGCTGGAAGGCTGCCGGAAGTATTTCCCCGTTACCAAGGGGTTGGTCATCCGCCGCGCCATCGGTCAGGTCAAGGCCGTTGACGGCATCTCCTTCGAAATTCGCGAAGGGGAAACCTACAGCCTGGTGGGAGAATCGGGCTGCGGCAAGACCACCACTGCCAAGATGGTGCTGCAGGTGGAAACCCCCACCGACGGCCTCATCCGGTTCAACGGCAAGAACATGGCCGAGTTCACCTCCGCCGACCGCAAGATTTACCGTTCTTCGGTCCAGGCGGTGTTCCAGGACCCGTGGAGTTCCCTGAACCCCAGAATGCGGGTGGGGTCGATTATCCTGGAACCCCTGTTGACCAACGAGACATTGAGCAAGCAAGAGGCCCGGGAAAACCTGGAGCGGCTGCTGATGGACGTGGGCCTGCACAACTTCCACGCCGATTACTATCCCCACGAGTTCAGCGGCGGACAGCGTCAGCGCATCGCCATTGCCCGCGCCCTGTCGCTGCAACCCAAGGTTATCGTGCTGGATGAGCCGGTCTCGGCGCTGGACGTGTCGATTCGGGCGCAGATTATGAACCTGCTGAAGAGCTTGCAGGACCGCTACGGCGTCAGCTACCTGCTGATTGCCCACAACCTGGCCACGGTCCGTTACATGAGCCACCAGGTCGGGGTTATGTACCTGGGCAAGCTGGTGGAGGAAGCCCCCACCAAGGACCTTTTCGCCAACCCGATGCACCCCTACACCAAGGCGCTGATTGCGGCGTCTCTGCCGGCCCACCCTGACATTCAGCGGGAGGACCTGGTGCTGTCGGGAGAGATCCCGTCGCCCATGAACCCGCCGCCGGGCTGTTCATTCCACCCCAGGTGTCCCTTCGTCATGGACCGCTGCTCGGAGGAAGAACCCCAATTGCGGGAATTGGAACCCCGGCACTGGGTTTCCTGCCACCTGTACTGAAGCTCGAACCCATCCCTGGACCAAGGTTCCAAGGGGGGCAGGTCAATGATCTGCCCCCCCTTGCTGTTGCGGGGAACGCCAATGACCGGAGTCTTTCGAGAATCGAAAGTCTCCCTGCGCCCTCTGGCAAAGGGTTGGAGCCTGTACCCTGCAACGCCCTCACCCCGGGCCCCTCTCCCATAGAGAGAGGGGAGAATCGAAAGACCCTCCGCCTATGCCAATGCCGCATTGACCAAGAACGGCGACGCTGACTATAATCCCCTTCAACTAATGGCGGAGTGATTTTATGGCTATTTTGAGAGCAGCAGACATCGCCCGCTATTTTTTAGCAAAGCAAGACCCAGCCAGCGCCGGCGAACCCATTACTAACCTGAAGCTTCAGAAGCTTTGCTATTATGCCCAGGGGATCACTCTAGCAAAACTACGAAGGCCGCTGTTCTTTGAAGACATCGAACACTGGCAACAGGGTCCGGTAGTTCCTGCCCTGTGGCGGGAGTACAAGCAGTTCGGGGAAAGGCCAATACCGTCACCGGAGCTTCCCAAAGATTTCAAGGTGTTTGATTCCGAAACCAGGTCAGTGCTGGATTTCGTGATTAAGACTTACGGGCGCTTATTTGCCTGGGAATTGCGAAACATGACCCACACAGAACCGCCCTGGCAAGGCACCCCTGACAGGGCGTCAATTACGCATCAGAAGATGCGAACCTATTTTGAGACGCCGGCGGAGACTATGCCAACTTGGGATCAACATGAGATCGGAGACGCGGAAAGTCCGTCGTTGGCCCTCCAAATGGCTAATGACACTGAGTTCATTGCAATAACCGAACGTGGATTAGCCGACCTGGCAGCAGGTCGATATTCCAGTCTTGAGGACGTTCGCAAGTCTCTTGGCAGCGTTTGATGCGGTAATCTCCGCTAGTGCCCGGTCCTTCCTGGAATCCCTGAGCGAATTTGAGCGGGTAGAGTTTTTCTGGGCGCTCGATGACCTCCTGAGAGACCCGAATCCGGACGGCTTTTCTAAAGTAGCCCTGGACTTCTTTCCGCACTCTCCGGGAACCTTCGGGTTCACCGGCGGAGAGTTCTGGATAGTCTACAAATTCCTTAATCCCTCGGTCATCGGGATAGCGAGCGTGTATTGGAAGCCCGATTCACCGAGGCGGGGCGGCGAATTGTACGAGATTTAACCGCCCGCGTTTGTGTCCAAATTCGGGATGCCCCCGCGCCTTGCCGCTTGCGTAACGGGTCCGGACAGTCTATCTTTCCCTAACCGCCCCGGCTTCCCTGACAGGCCAGAACAGGACTGTCCCGCCGGTTCTGGTGATGCGGAATCGCCGTCAGACTTGCAACCATCCTCCACAATCCTTAATGTCGACCGGGACGCTTCTGCTTATGACCCAAGACGAATTTTCGCGAGCCGGTTTCTCGCTTTCCCGTGTGCTTACGGACTGGATGACTGCGCTCAAGCTGGGCGCGGCGGGGGCGCTGTTCCTGGTTGTTTTGCTGATGCCAACGCCGGAGGGCCTGTCCGTCGAGGGGCAGCGGGCGCTGGCGGTGATGGCGCTGGCGGTGGTGTTGTGGGCCACCGAGGCCCTTCCCGTGCCGGTCACGGGCATTGGCGGGATAGTCCTGCTGACGCTGTTGGGCGCGGTGCCGGACATGGCCGCAGGGTTGTACGGATTCTCCCAGCCCGTGGCTTACTTTCTCATCGGCATCCTGACGCTGGGGCTGGCGGTGCAGCAGTCGGGTTTGGCGGAGCGGATGGCGGCATTCCTGATTAAGGGCGCCGCCGGGAAGCCCCGCTTTCTATACATCCAAATGCTGTTCTCCTTTGCCGCCCTCACCTTTGCGCTGCCCTCGGCCAGCACCAGGGGCGCAATCATGGTCCACGTTTACGAGCAGGTGCTGTCCCGTTGGGGCGTGTCCCAGGGGCACCGCTATTACAAGACGCTGATGATGGCGCTGGGCAGCCTGAACCGGCTCGGCTCCACGGCCCTGCTGGCCGGCGGAATTACGCCGGTGGTTGCGTCGGGTCTGCTGGGAGACTTCTCCTGGACCCAGTGGTTTGTGCTGATGAGCGTACCCTTCTATGCCAACCTCATCGTGGGCGGGACCGTTCTGTACCTGTTTTACCGCTCCGGTTTCAGGCTGGAAGGAATTGGGGAAGCAGTGCAGCCGGAGTCCGGGCCGGTGACCGCAATCGAATACCGGGCGGGGGCCATCGTGATGTTGACGGCCCTGCTGTGGTTCACCGACTTCGCCCACGGTTTGCATCCGTCGGTGCCGGCGTTGATTGCGTTGACTCTGATTTTGCTGCCCCGTTTTGGCATCCTGGGCTGGCGGGAGTTCGAGCGCAACGTCGGCTGGACCAACTTCTTCGTCATTGCGACGTCGCTGTCGCTGGCCCACGCCCTGGTGACCACCGGGGCCGCCGCGTGGTTTTCCGAAGCCCTGGTGGGCGGGGCGGCCCAATTCCGGGACCAACCGCTGCTGGTCCTGCTGGCGCTTTGCGTCTGCTTTGCGGTCACGCGGTTGTTTATGCCGAACATTGCCGGCTACCTGGCGCTGGTGATTCCGGTGGCCGTGGCCAGCGGGGAATCGCTGGGATTGAACCCGCTGGTGTGCGGGTTGGCCGCGGTGGTGGTGGGAGATTCGGCGGTGTATTACGGGGCCGGCGGCACCTCGGCGGTGTTCGTGTTCCAGCGGGCCAACATACCGAACCCGGAAATTTTCCGCTTCGGCGTGGCCATGACCATTGTGGCCATCGGGGTGCTGTTCGCCCTGGTAATCCCCTACTGGGGACTGGTCGGCCACCCCCTGGTCAGGTAACCAACCAGTCCTTCAAGAACATCAGGACGAGCGGGCTGGACGGGACCATACTACGGGACAATACCCCGGTTCAGGCGAACCGGGGCAGGACTTCTTGGCCGAAAAGCTCCACCGCCCGCAGCGAGTCTTCGTTGCTCATGCCGGGCCACTGGCAGCGCAGCGCCAACTCCTCGATGCCAAGCTCCCGGTACTTCTCTATCTCCGCGGCGCATTCATCCGGGCTGCCGATGATGAACCGGCCGTCCAACGCCTCTTCACGCGACTCGGTGGGGAGGTTGCCCCCGCCCAGATTCAGACCGAATTTCATGATTCCTCTGGCATCTTTGGAATTCCGGGATTTGCTCCGTGGGTTGACAATGCCGGGGGTTGTTGCCGCAGGGAGCGCGCCCTCACCCCCGGCCCCTCTCCCGCGGGGAAATGGGTGTTTATCGGCTGATATTAACGTTAAAGGGGTTGGGGGGGATGGGTGAGGTTAGTTGGCAAAGTAGAGGCCGATGATGGCGAGCATTATTGATATCCAAGCCGCGCCCAGAAGCGCTATCATGGTGTTGATACGGCCATTCATTTCGTTAAGGCGATTGTTCAGGCCGCTCAGGCGCGCGTCTACTTGCTCGTAGGCTCCTTCCAGTCGGTCCAGGCGCTGTTCGGTGGTTGCCATTGGGGCGCCTCCTGATGGTTGCGGGGGGTGTGGTAATTGTACACCATGGGAGGGCCGCCCTCACCCCCGGCCCCTCTCCCGCGGGGAGAGGGGAGAATTAAAAGACCCTGCTCTCCCGGAGGGCGATGGGAGAATCGAAAAGACACGGGCCGACAGGAACAACCGGGGTTAAGAGCTTCGGGGCGAACAGGTTTGGATGGGGCACCGAAGGCTTAGGGCCGGGCCGTCTCCGCTGACGGGCGTTCGGATTTGACGCCGGCGGCGATGAGGTGGTTGCGGGCTTCGACCATCAGCGGATGCACCATCCGGCCCGCCTCAATGACCGCGACGATCTGGCGGGTGACGAACTCCAGCACCGCCCGGTCCAGGTTTTCCCGCGCCAGTTCCATCAGGTAGGGCTGGAAGGGATAGCGGCGGAGTTTGGACGGGTCCAGCTTGTCGGCCAGCAACACTATCTTGCCCAGCGGGTCCAGGTCGGGGTGGGCAAAGGTGTGCCAGCAGACTGCCTGGTAGATGGACTGGTCTTCCAGCCCTTCTTCGTGGCGCAGCAACTCCGCGCCCACCGCACCGTGGAGCAGGCCGGGGTTGTTGCGCTCCACCGGGTTCACCGGCAGGCCGAACCGGGCGGCCTGCCGCAGCATTTCCTCGTCGGATATGGCCTTGGCGATGTCGTGGGCTATGGAACCCAAGTGGGCCAACCGGGGGTCAACGCCGTGGAGCGGGGCCAACTCGACCGCGATTTCCGAAACCCGGTAAAGGTGCCGCTGCAACCCCTTGGGCAGTGATTCGGCCCGCTTCTCGACGCGGGTGGTCAATTGGTGCAACGGCGGCCTCCGTTTACGAGGCGCCCAGCCCGCCCAGCTTCTTGCCTCCGAGCAGGTGCAGGTGCAGGTGCAGGTGGGCGATTTCCTGACCGGCGTCGTCACCCTGGTTGACTACCAAGCGGAAGCCGCTGCCGGTGACGCCTTCCCGCCGGGCCATCTCCTCGGCCACGACGAACATGTGCCCGATTAGCTGCTCCTGGTTGGGGCCGATTTGCGCCAGGCTGGTGAGGGGCATGATGGGGACTATCAGCAGATGCACCGGGGCCTGCGGGTTGATGTCCCGCAGAACGATGACCTGGTCGTCCCGGTAGATGGGGGCAGGATGCAGAGGGTCGCGGGCAATGTCGGAAAAAACGGATGAACTGGTGGTCACGGTGTAGTTACCTCCGGGCGCTGTTGGTGTAAAGGATGGTCACGATTCAGGAACCGGGGCCTCGAAACGGGTTAATGCCGGAACGAGTCATCAAAGAAGGAATGATCGCCTCTTTGGGCCGCTCTTGCCAGAATCTTGTCCGCATTATCGCGGCGATGGCCCCGGACTTTCGAGGTCATCATGCCAAGGACAATTATCGCTCCCGCAGCGAGCAATGACAGTCCGATGAGCGGATTGGGGAACGGGAACAGAAATCCCAGGACCATGATTCCGCACCCCAGGACAATCAGGCTCCAGAACACCTTATTGTTAAACATAACTCCCCTCGACTCATTCCGTTCGCGGGTCTTTACCGTCCCACTATAACAGCAAAGGGATGGCCCACGCTGCGGGCCTTTTAATTCTCGAAGGAATCCCCTCGCCCTATGGGAGAGGGTTAGGGTGTTCCGTCCAAGAGCAACCGCTGCCCGTGCGCGTGGGGTTCGCCCTCACCCCCGGCCCCTCTCCCGCGGGGAGAGGGGAGAATTAAAAGACCCTGTGGCCCATGCTGCGGGACGGTTGGCCGAGGTTGGGGCAATCGTCCTTAACCGTCCTCCTTAATCGTCAATATGCTGGAGCGCCAATTCCTTGTGGAAATGGGCGTCGCCGTAGCTCAATTCCTGCACCTTGGCGCGGCGGGTGTAGAGCTGAAGGTTGTGTTCCTTGGTGAAACCAATGGCTCCGTGGCACTGGTGGGCCGTGGCGCAGACCCGCTGATACGCGCCGCTGACCCAGGCCTTGGACATGGCGACTTCCCGGTCTGCCGGCAGGCCCTGGGACAGACGCCAGGCGGCTTGATAGGCGACGTGGCGGCTTCCATCCACGTCGGTAGCCATGTTGGAGCAATGGTGCTGCACCGCCTGGAAGCTGCCCACCGGACGGCCGAACTGGGTGCGCTGCTTCACGTATTCCACCGTCATATCCAGTACCGCATCGGCGCCGCCCACCATCTGCACACACTGGGCGGTTATGCCCCGCTGCACCGCCCGCCGGACAATGGGCCAGCCCTGGTCCACCGCTCCGACAACTGAACCGGCGGAGACCCGCACGTCTTCCAGGGTGACTTCGCAGAGGCGGTCGGAGGCAATGCTGTTCAGTTGGTTGATATTCACGCCCGGACTGCCGGCGTCCACCAGAAAGACGGTGATGCCCTGCTCCGCATCGTCATCTGAGGCCGGACCGGACGCCGGCGCGGTGCGGGCCACCACCAGCAATAGGTTGGCGGCGTGGGCGTCGGGCACGAACAGCTTGGTCCCGTTGAGACGGTAGCCGCCGTCGTCCGCGGTGGCGGTGGTCTCGACTCCGGCGGGTTCCAGCGTCGCCGACGGCTCGGTCAGGGCCAAGGTCATCAGAATGCGGCCGCTGCAAATGCCGGGCAGAATTTCCTGCTTCTGGGCGTCGGAACCGGCGTCCAGGACGGTCAGTCCTCCGAGGACTACCGTGGATGCCAGCGGCCCGGGCAACAGGGCGCGGCCCGTCTCTTCCAACAGGACGGCCAAGTCCATAAAATCGCCGCCGGTGCCGCCATATTGCTCGGGGAACACCAGTCCGGGCCAGCCCAGGTTGACCACCTGCCGCCAGAGGGCGTCGGTGTAGCCCCGCTGGTCCCCTTCCATTTCCCGCACCAGGGTCAACGGACATTCCTGGGACAGGAACTCGCGGGCGCTGTTTTTCAACATCTGTTGGACTTCGGTGAGTCCCAGGTCCATGCTGCCCCCCGGCGCTGCGTGTCTGGCTTTTGGAGTCTGCGGCGCTCCGGCACTCGAAGCCCCGCTAGTATAGCCCAAAGGCCAAACCCGCTCAAGAATGGGCCGGGGGGACGCCCGGAGTCAACCTGCTGCTGGTGCTGGCAGTAGTGGCCTTGGCAGTGGTGATGACTCGGCCCTAATGGACTTGGTTGCCTCTCCCGGATGGATGCGATGAGGCGTATCCCCGAGTGTCAAAACGCCATCCATCAGTACCATCCATAGGTAGTATCCGGCCTCTGCGACCAATGCGTCTGCCCAAGCTCCCGCATCGCCGGGCCGAGGGCAGTCATCTGACGCTTCCACTCCTGTGCGCCTATGTTGTGCCACATTCCGTGGCCGGCAAACACCCACTCCACCGGCAGCCCGGCCAGCATATCCATGGTATCGGCCAGCGTTGCCCACGAGTAGAACGTCTGCTTGGGGAAAACGTCGAGCTCACCGCGGCGATGGTTCCAGTGCAGGGTGTCGCCAGTGAACAGCAGACGATCGTCAACGTGATACACGACATGGCCCTCGGTATGTCCCGGCGCGGGAATTGACAGCACACCCGGGGATATAGCCGCCACAGCGTCTATGGCCGTTACATCAGTCGCATAAGGTGCGGCGTCACGGTCGGCCTCGCCAATCCACACCTTTGAGCCGTAACGCTCCGACCAGCGGTCGGCGTCGGCCACGTCGTCGCGGTGGCTCAGCAAGATGTGAGCCACGCCGCCCAGGGCATCAACGCTTTCCGCCAGTGTCCGGTTATAGCGGGGAGAGTCAACCATCAGGTTTCCTTCAGGCCGTTCCACCAAGAACGAATGCGCGGCGAAGGATGACAGCGCGTTGTTGCCCAGGGCCGTCACTCCATCGGTAAGCTGGTAGGGGAATATACCCGGCGGCTCCGTGTGGTGTTCCAAGTTTCCGATGGACTTGGAGGGACAGGCTGCCGCCGCCCGCCACATGGCCGCCAGTTGCTCTTTCCCTTCTGGCTGACGGGCCACATAGGAACGCCCCGCAACATCAGCATCAATCAGCCCGGGTGCCCAATTGCGGGAGGCGTCGCACCGGATGCAGCGATTGTCCACATACCACGGCCCTGCCGCGTTGGAGGGGTGCGCCAAGTCGGGTCTGGGCATAGTTTACACTCTCCTGCTAGTAGGCGAAATCTTTGAAATGAAGAGTAAACCGAGATTGGCATGATTGCCCAGCAATACTTGGGCGGTGGTGTTCACGTATTAAACTCCAACTTCTTTAGTCATCAATTCAAAGCGGTTGGACTACTAGTACCGTTTCCACTTGAATATGCCTTATACCAGATACCCGTTTCACCTGCCCGTCGTTCCCGCGCAAGCTGGAATCCACAGTTGGAAGTGACTTTCCAGTATCGACAAGACTATCTGGAACCGGTACTAGGCTACCAGGGCGGGCGGTGGGGGAGCCGGGGTGAAAGGTTGACCAAGACCCCGCCGGACATTTGGTATTCTCTACCTGCGTTGGGTGTTGCCGTTAATCTGGCGCCCTCTTCGTCATTCCCGCGCAGGCAGGAATCCACGGCCCCCTTGCCAGTAGCAACCATTGCCGCACCAAACCCGCATGTATTCCCGCTTTCGCGGGAAAGACGAGGCTGCCTGGCATTGCCAATACAGGTAAGGGATATCGAAAATCGACGCCGCCTAGCGGTTGTACAGATACCCCATTGGGGTGCGGGCGCAGTTGATTTTCCGGTTGAGGTGCAGACCTTCCAGCACGAACTCAACGGCGGAGGCTACCACCTCGGGGCGGGTGTCGCCGGTGAGCCTGGCCACGGCTTCGGCCAGGCCGTCCAGCCGCTGCACCAGTTCCGGGTACTCGGATGCCCGCTTTTCGCTGCCGGTTTCCGCGGAATTGCCCAGGTCGAAGGCCATTACGGTGTCCTCCAACTCGGCAACATCGAAGTAGGAGCCGAACACCCGCAGCGACGCCCGCTTGGTCAGGTCTTCCATGACCCGCCCTTCCCGGCCTTCCTCGAAGGTCTCCAATTCTATCTTGCCGCCAAATGAAGCGGCGATGTAGGGCAGGTCGCTGACCCGGGGGCAGGTCACAGCGTCGCCGTGGCGAATCGCCCGCCGGAATGCGTTGCTCAAAAGCGTCTCAAAATTGGAGATGGACACCCGGACACTGACGCCGGATCGCTGGTTGATTTCGCTGCTGGCGCGGGCCTGGGCCGTCAACTCGGCCAGGATTTCCTTCATAAACTGGGGCGTGACCAGGTTCTCTTCGTCGGGGAACCGGGACCGCTCCTGGTCCATGATGGCGATTTCCTCGGCGATGGCCTTGGGGTAGTGGGTGTGAATCTGGGCGCCGTAGCGGTCCTTCAACGGCGTGACGATGCGGCCCCGGTTGGTGTAGTCCTCCGGGTTGGCCGTGGCTACCACGTAGACATCGAGGGGCATACGGATGCGGTAGCCCTTAATCTGCACGTCCCGCTCTTCCATGAGGTTGAACAGGCCCACCTGAATCCGCTCGGCCAGGTCGGGCAGCTCGTTGATGCAGAAGATACCCCGGTTGGTGCGGGGGACCAGGCCGTAGTGGATGGCCAGTTCGTCGGACAGGTAGCGGCCCTCGGCGATCTTGATGGGGTCGATTTCGCCGATGAGGTCGGCGATGGATATGTCGGGCGTGGCCAGCTTTTCCGAGTAGCGATCATCCTTGGACACCCACTCGATGGGCAGGGCGTCGCCGGCCTCGGCGGCCCTCTCGCGGCAGGCCAGGCAGATGGGTTGGAAGGGGTCGTCGTTAATCTCGCAGCCGGCGGGCTTGGGGATGTAATCGTCCAGCAGGTTGACCATGCTGCGAATCAGCCGAGACTTGGCCTGCCCCCGCTCGCCCAGCAGAATCACGTCCTGGCCCGCCAGAATGGCGTTCTCAAGCTGGGGAATCACCGTGTCGTTGAACCCGACAATGCCGGGGAAAACGATCTCCTCGGCCCTGATTTTGCCGATGAGGTTGCGGCGAATCTCCTCGCGGACGGGCAGCGTTTGATACCCGCTGTCGCGAAGTTCGCCCAAGGTGTTAATTGCTGGTGCAGCAGCCATTGTCAACGCTCCCTAGTTTGGTTCTTGAGGTATTGCATGGAGTTTAGGCCCGGCGAAGATATTCCAGGGCTTTTTCGATGTTTTGGTCAATGTCGAGGACGTGGCGGCGCGCAATATCGTGGATTTGTCGCAAAGCCTGACGTTGGGGGATAGAATCAATGTAGCTCAAGGTGTCAGTGGCCAGGGACTCGATTTTCCTGCCCTTACCGTCAATTAAATCGAGTCTGTAAGCCTCGGGATCGGGCTGTGTCCTCGTTATAACGATGGATACGTTCGGCAGGTCCGCCCGGTAGGAGTCGCTGTTAAGTCCTTCGCCCCACATCACTTTGCCTGCCTGCGCGGTTTCCAGAAGTTGATTAGCCAATTCGATCATCTTTGATTGCTGCATTTGCATTCTCCGCTAAGGGGATTGCCGCCATTGACTTTGGACTTCGTCCAGTTGTGATTGAGCGTAGGAGAGTTTTCGGTTGAATTCACCCGGGCTTTCCTGGGGATCTGCGGCAGTTCTACCTTGAATTGCGGCTTGAATCTCTCCGAGAATGCTAATTACACCTTGCAGAGTTGCCGTATGTGCATCCGATATTTCAGGGTGGCGGTTCTTGGCCTCGGTCAACATATCGATAATTGCGCGGTAGCGGTCCAAAGCCCGGTCCCATTGTCTTGTGCGATGCAGTTCCTTCAGTGCCTCGATACGTTCGTTGACTCGGGTGAGGTTAAGACCGGCTATTTCACGCCGGAACAACCTGCTGGTCTCCGCCGAAGCTTCGGCGGCGGCCCGGGTCTCGCCCCGCAGTTTCATTATCTGCCAGATGGCAATAGCCAGTCCCCCCAGGCTTACCGCCAGACCGGCCAAGCTCGCTATGCTGCCGGCGTCACCCAGCATTCGTTGGAACTGTCTCCCTCTGCACGGTTCAATTCTAGCACACCGTTACTCGCCGGGGTTTTCCTTTCCGGTTGGCGCCGGTCATCTTGAGGGACTCAAGGGATTGCCAAGTCTTTATTGATAGGGAAGCCTTTGCGATTGCCAGTTTGCCCCACCGCGCTTTGCGTATCGCCATGCGGCCTTCTTGGGGTATAATCGAAGTCAACAAACGGGAGCCGTGAACAATGTGCACCGATTAGCCTACCCGCTGCTCATGATGCTGCTGCCCCGGTTCTTGCCCAGGCTGCTCAAGTATGCCATGGCCGTCTGGCGGCTGACCTTTGACCCGCGGGTCAGCATTTTCCTGCGGGCCTTGGTGCCGATTGCCCTGCTCTACGTCATACTGCCCACCGACCTGGTTAAAGACCGGCTGCCCATCATCGGCCGGTTCGACGACTTTATCATCACCGGCGTCGCCCTGCTGTTCCTGTTCAAGCTGGCCCCCCGCCACGTTATTGACGAGCACTTGGGCAATCCCCCCAAGGTCGCCGACCCGGACCCCAACAACGTCGTTGACGGCTCATCCCGCCCGGTGGACGAGTAGCGGCGCCGTCCGGCGCGTTCCAGGGGTATCAGTAAAATGGCGCGAGCTGAGGACGCCGGGGGCATCAACGGGCGGACAGACCCTGCCGGGGCCGTCCCGCCTTCTGGCATGGCGCTGTACATCCATGTTCCCTTCTGTCAGACCAAGTGCCCATACTGCGACTTCAACACCTACCAGGGCATAGAAAGCCTCTTTGCTCCTTATCTGGACGCCCTGGTCACCGAGGTTGAACTGTGGGGGCGATGCCTGGGCCGCCCACGAGTCAACACCGTCTTCTTCGGCGGCGGCACGCCTTCCTACCTGCCGGATGATTCCATTGCCCGCATAATGAATGCCATCCGGTCATCCTTCGCGTTGGACGACGGGGCCGTCCCGGAAAACGCCCTGGAGGTTGCCCCGGAAATTACCATCGAAGCCAACCCCGGCGACCTTTCCGCCGAGTTATGCCACCGTCTGCTGTCCGCCGGGGTCAACCGCATCAGCTTTGGCGTCCAGAGCCTGGACGACGGGATGCTGCAATTGCTGGGACGCCGCCACACGGCGCAGCAGGCCATCAACGCTTTTACCACCGCCCGCGACGCCGGGTTCGACAACATCAACCTGGACCTGATGTACGGGCTGCCCAACCAGACCATTACTCAATGGACGGACACGGCGCAGCGGTTGGCCGGGCTGGAACCGTCTCACATATCCTTGTACTGCCTGACCCTGGAAGAAGGGACGCCGATGCAAAGCTGGGTGCGGCAGGGCCGCCTGCCGGAACCCGACCCGGACCTGGCCGCCGATATGTACCAGTACGCTCGGAATTTGCTGGCCGGCGCCGGATACCATCACTACGAAATTTCCAACTGGGCGCAGCCCGGACGCGCGTCCCGCCACAACATGGCTTACTGGCTGAACCAACCCTACCTGGGCGTAGGGCCAGGGGCGCACTCCCGGCTGGGCAGTCACAGGTTCTGGACGGTAAGCTCGCCCCGGACCTACATCGCAAACGTGGAACAGTGGGCCGGACAGCAGCCGTGTTTCATCAAACGGCTGGGCAACCGGCTGGACTCGGCGGAGGGCGAAGCAGTCCTGGAGGGTATTCCGCCCGTCGGCGGCAGCGAGTACATCACCCCGGACTTGGCCGCCGCGGAGACCATGTTCCTGGGGCTGCGCCTGCTGGACGGCATGGACCTGTCCGACGCTTCTGCCGCCACCGGCGCTAACCTGGCCGGCAAGTACCGGTCCCAGATTAGCGATCTGGCAGACCTGGGCCTGCTGGAACGCAACGGCGTCAACCTGCGGCTAACCCCCGATGCCTACTTAATCGCCAACCAGGTGTTTACCCGGTTTTTGGAGTAACCACTCGTTGCAAGCACCCTGAGCTTGCCTGAGACACACCCTCCACCCTCGGCCGCAACCTCACTACCGCCAGTCCCGAGATTGATGCTATCCTAGTCCAATCCGGTCCCACTGGCTCTGCCGTGAGCCGCAACCCGCCTCTTTCAGCCCATCGGTGCTGCCCTTATAATGCGCCCACCACGCCCGTTATAGTCTTCTACGGAGGGCCGCCACTATGTACGTTATCGGTACTGCCGGTCATGTTGACCACGGCAAGTCTACCCTGGTTAAAGCCCTGACCAACATTGACCCCGACCGTCTCCCCGAGGAGAAGGAGCGGGAGATGACCGTGGACCTGGGTTTCGCCTGGATGACCCTGCCCAGCGGCCGCGAGGTCAGTATCGTCGACGTGCCCGGCCACGAGCGCTTCATCAAGAATATGCTGGCCGGCGTCGGTGCCATCGACCTGGCCCTGCTCATCGTCGCCGCCGACGAAAGCGTCATGCAGCAGACCCGGGAACACCTGGCCATTCTGGACCTGCTGCAAATCCACCGGGGAATGGTCGTCATCACCAAGACCGACCTGGTGGACGAAGAATTGGAAGAGCTGGTCAAGGCCGAGGTGCAGGATGTTCTCGAAGGCACGTCCTTCCGGGACAGTCCCATGATCGGCGTGTCGTCCTACACCGGCGCCGGAATTGAAGAGCTGAAACAGGCTATTGACCGCACCCTGGACGAGACCCAACCGCGGCGGGACCTGGGACGTCCCCGGCTGCCCATCGACCGCTGCTTCTCCATTTCCGGCTTCGGCACCGTCGTAACCGGCACGCTCATTGACGGCGGGCTGTCGGTGGGGCAGGAGGTTGAACTGGAACCGTCGGGCGTCCGGTGCCGCATCCGCGGGCTGCAAAGCCACAAGTCGCGGGTGGACTACACCGACCCCGGCGTGCGGCTGGCGGTCAACCTTTCCGGCGTGGCCCGCAGCGAGGCCCTGCGCGGCGAAATCCTGACCGTCCCTGGCTGGCTGGGGCCGGCCCGGCGGCTGGACGCGCGGGTCCGCATGGTGCCCAGCGCGCCCCACCCGCTGCGGCACAACATGGGCATTACCTTTCACCTGTTCACCAGCGAGACCACGGCCAGGGTGCGGCTGTTGGACACCGATCGCCTGGCTGCCGGCGCCGAAGGCTGGGTGCAAATCCTGCTGGATGACGCAATACCGATGGTCAAGGGAGACTTCTTCGTCATACGCTCCGCCGAGGACACCCTGGGCGGCGGCCAGGTGGTGGACCCCAGTCCCCGGCGCCGCTATCGCCGCTTCGACGAAGACGTCATCGAACGCCTGTTGATGCTGGACCAGGGCACGGGCGAGGATGTTCTGATCAGCATCGCCGACCAGTGGGGGCCGTGCAATCTGACCACTCTTTCCCAGCGGGCCAACCTGTCCGCCGATGAGGCGCTGGCCCGGCTGGACCAACTGGCCGAGACCGGCGACATCGTTGTCCTGGGCAACCTGGCGGCCGAAGCGGATGCTGTGGCCTACTCGCGCGCCGGGTGGGCCGCCGTTCGGGGCAAGCTGACCGGGGCCCTGCAAAGCTACCACCACCAGTATCCCCTGCGGCGCGGGGCGCCCATCCAGGAAATCCGCAGCCGGTTGGGGTTGTCCCAGCCGGTATACCTGCGGGTCGTCGCCCGGCTGTCCGGCGAGGGGCAGTTGGCCGAAGAAGGACAGTTCCTGCGGCTGCCCGGCCATCAACCCACGCTGACTCCGCAGCAGGAAGGGCAGGCCGCCCAATACCTGCAAGACCTGGACCGCGACCCCTACTCGCCCGCCGCCGGCCTGGCGATTGACGGCGAACTGCTCAACGCGCTAATCGACCAGGGCCGGGCGGTCAAGGTCAACGCCTCGGTGGTGTTCACCGCATCCGCCTACCAGTCCATGACCGGGCAAATTACGCGGCACCTGCACGACGAGGGAGCCATCACGGTGGCCCAGGCCCGCACCATGTTCAACTCCAGCCGCAAGTACGTGCTGCCCCTGCTGGAATACCTGGACCAGCAGCGCATAACCCGCCGGGTCGGCGACGAGCGGGTGTTGCGGTAGGGTAGATGCGATAAAGCGTGTTTTTCTGAATATCGGAGATATAGAGGGATGGTAGAACAACTCGGCAAGTTAGTACGAGCAAATCCTCGTGAAGTTTGGGCTAATGAAGCAATAAACTTCACCCCCTGGTTACGGGACAACATTGATTACCTGGCCGAGGCCGTTGGCATAGACATTCAACTAGTGGAGTCAGAGGTTGCCGTCGGGGACTTTGCCGTGGACCTAGTGGGTGAGGAACCTGGGCAAAACCGTCCGGTTGTAATTGAAAATCAACTGGAGAGAACCAACCATACCCATTTGGGCCAACTGCTGACCTACGCCGCCGGTAAAGATGGTGGCGTAATAATCTGGGTTTCTCCAGAAATCCGTCCGGAACATCGCACTGCGCTGGAATGGCTTAATGATGCTACCAGGGGAAATCTGGACTTCTTTGGGGTGGAACTGGAAGTTTGGCAGATAGAGGGATCCCCTCTAAAAGCCCCTGCGTTCAAGGTAGTCGTAGCACCGAAGGCAACTATCCCAACGCCAACGCCCACACCCATCTCCAATCGCCTCTGTCGAGCGACACCGCTACTGACCGTTCGAAACGTTATCAAATATTCTTCCAAGAGTTATTGGACAAAATTAAAGAACAGAGGCCCAATATATCAAGGCGTAAAGAAGTACAATTTAAGAGCTCCCTCGATATACCGTTGGGCAGAGCTGGATTCTTTTTTGCTCTCGCTTTTTCACAAGGCGGTGGGTTCCGAATCCAGCTTTATATAGACACGGGAGATTACGGAAGGAATAAAAGGGCCTTTGATAGCCTTCGTGCTCATCAAGAAGCGATAGAAAGCCAGCTAGGAACCGAATTGGAATGGGCACGATTGGATGACAAAGTAGCCAGCTTTATCTACCTCCGTTACAACCAAGCCGTAACCATCACAGACAGCCAAGAAACGTTGCAACGAGTGCTAGATTGGACTGTCCCAAATCTCTTCAAGTTCAAAGACGTGGTAAACCCTTACGTCCTAAATCTCCAGATTGTCCTTGACAACGATTCCCCAGAACAATTTGACGAGGATTTTGGCGATGCGGAATAGCCCTTTTCACATCCGCCGGTGGTAACGCATCATAAAAGGGAACTCTTGGAAAAGGTCAGGGGAAATAAAGAGCCAGATGTGATTCCCGCAAGGAATCCCGACCGGCTCTGAGAGAAGGCTATCAAACTTGGACACGTGTGTCAAGCATCCGAAATGATGGTAACTGTTCAGACTTAGGGTACTGAACTTGGCCGGGGTTGGTAATCCCGTATTTGAACCTGCGGTTTTGACAGGCTGGTTAGCCGGTATATCCCCTCAAGTCTGAACAGTTACAAAGGATGAACTCGGTATGGCTTCCGTTGCCCAGAGGTGAAACCCCATGTCTCTTGACCTTGGCAAGACCGTTTTGCAGTTGGACCGGGGGGCCGAGAACCTGCAACGCTCGATGAATGCCCGGCAGGACGGGCTGACTACCCTTATCGAACGGGCCCGCCGGGTTGACCCTCAAACCGCCCGCAGCATGACCGCCGACGCCGCATCCCGTCCCTACCTGGCCGCGCAGGTGGAGGAGGCGCTGATGGGCAGCGTTCCGCCACCGCACCCGCCGGACGATTGGCGCGCCGTATCGGTGGACGGCTCCCACATCGACGTGGACCGGCACCTGCCCATTCCGTGCCACCTGGTCAACCTGGGCGGGTGCATCCTGACCTACGGCTCCCAACCGGACGCGGTGTTCTTCAACGAGCCGCACCTGGCCACGGACCGGGCCGAGCTTTACCTGGCCGATGAGTCGAACCCCATTGACGAAGAGCCGGTCACCGGCCAACTGCTGGGCATCATCCGCAGCATTCAGGAGTTGGAGCGGCTGGCGGACATTCTGGAGGATATGCCTGCGGAAATGCCCACCCTGGCGCTGCTGGACGGCACCCTGGTGCTGTGGGGGCTGGCTGGCCGGGTCTACCGGCCCTTTGTCCGCAACGCCCTGCTGCACCAACGGTTTTTGCCCGCGCTGGAAAGGCTGCGGCGGCTGGCCCAACAGCGGCCCGTCATCCTGGCCGCCTACGTGTCGCTGCCCCGCACCACCGAGGTCTCCAACGCCATCCGCTGCTGCCTGTGTCCCTACGACGCCCGGCGGTGCGGCCAATCGTGCAACAACCGGCGTTCCACCCTGCCGCCCTGCGACTCGGCCAACGACTTTCTGGACCGGGAAATCTTCCAGCAGACCCTCGGCCCCGGGTGCCGTTCACCCGTCTATCGCACCAACCCCGATGCCATCCGGGAGTACCCCGAGGGGCAGCGCATTTGCTTCTACTACCTGAACACCGGGCAGGAGATTGCGCGGGTCGAGGTCCCGCAGTGGGCCGCCGAGGATCCCCGGCTGCTGTCCCTGGGACACAGCATGATTGTGCAGCAGTGCAGCAAGGGCCAAGGATACCCGGTGGCCATCTCGGAAGCCCACGAGCAGGCGGTAATCAACGGCCTGGACCGGCGGCTGTTCCAGCAAATGGTCATTGAGACCCTGGAACAGCGGGGCCTCCCCACCTACACCTCGGAGAAGGAACGCTCCAAAAGCCGCCCGTGGTTGTGACCGGCCCATCCTGAGCGCTCCGTCTGCCGCTTAAAAGAAACCCCTAGTAGTCAGTCACGTCAGGAATGAAAGTTTCCGAAAGGCTCCTTGGAAGACGCGCCATGTTGACACACGAAGAAACTTCAAAAATGACCCTTGTATTCCAAACATGACTGACTACTAGGTTGTGTTGACATTTCACCGCAACCAAATGAGAGCCGCAGTGAAATGAAGGAAGCCAAGGTATCTGGTGTCCAGCTTCTCAAACCGGGAGAAGATCCGGCGATAGTGCTTTATCTTGTTGATGAAGCATTCCACCAGATGACGCTCCCGGTATAAATGCGCGTCGTAGCCGCAGGGTTCCTTCCGGTTGGAGCGTGGCGGAATCACCGGCGTCATGCCCCGCTCCAGAATGTGCTGGCGAAACCCCCTGGGAGTCATACCCCTTGTCAGCCAGCACATACTCACCGTCATAGCCGGTTATCAGCCCCTCGGCCTGGGTGATGTCGTGCTGTTGTCCTCCGGTCAGGATGAAGCGCAAGGGATTGCCCAGACTATCCACGCTCACGTGGACCTTGGTGCTGAACCCGCCGCGGCTGCGGCCCAGGGCCTGGGCTGCTTGGCCGCCGTTTTTTGGGGAGCTCCCGCCGCGCAGGGATGGGCCCGGACCACGGTGCTGTCTATGATGAGATATTCCATGTCCGGCGCATCGGCGAAGTGTTGATGCAGCAGCGCCCAGATACCCCGGTCGCTCCAGCGGGCAAATCTTTTGTAGACGCTGTTCCAGTTCCCATACTCGGCCGGGAGGAGCCGCCATTGGGCGCCGGAGCGGTCAACCCACAGGACGGCTTCTATGAAACGTTTGCATCCCTCTTCCTGACCGACATACAAGTCGGCGCGGCCACGCAAGAAATCGAGAATCCTGGCCCATTGCCCTGGAGGTAGTTCGAGATTTGCCATATTTTCATTATAACAAAATGTCAACAGAACCTAACATTGGACCCGGGAAATCACTCAAGACAGTTGAACGATAGATGCAACCAGTTGAGATATCAACCCCCTGTTGTCAGTAAATTACGGTTGAGTTGTTGCAACATCCCAAACGCAATTTGTTTCCTATCCCCCACCGGCCCCTCTCAGCCCCTCCAGGTGCTCTACGAACTCGGCGTAGGACCCAAAGCCTGCCACGGTGTGCAGGAACTCTCCCAGCGAGGCGCTCCGCTCCCGCAGCTCCCGGACCTGGCCACCAATGGGACTGACCGACGCCGCGCTGGTGGCATAGGTGCCGTGGAAGGCGAAGTAGGCCTGGTTCAGCTTGCGGAGCAGGTAGCCGTTGGATGCGAACACCTGCCGCCGCTTCTCCATGTATGCCTCGGCTTCCTCGATTCGTCCCTCCGCAAGCAGCGCGTCCACCCGCTTTCGGGTTTCCTGCATCGCGGCCCTGAAGTCGAAGGGAGGAGGCTCCAGGGACGGCTCGGCAGGCGGCCGGGCAGCAGACGGGAGTTCCACCGGCTCTCCGGTCAGCGCGGCGTAGGCAATGCCCCCCAACTCCGCGCCCGCCACCGTCGCCACGGTCTCGTTCAACGACGCCATCTCGCCGCTCGTCCAGAAGTTGCGGCCCAACGGACGGATGAAAAACCAACTGTGCAGCCATTCGTGGGCGGTAATCTCCACCGCGTTGCGCAGCCCGTGGCTGCCGGACACCACCGCCGGATAGACTGACAGCCCGCCGGTGTCAGCGACGTAGACCGACATATCGGGTTCTTCCGCCCCAATGCGCCGCTCCAGGGATTCCTTGCCGTCATCGCCGAGTCCCGGCTCCAGCAGGAACTCCCGCTGCCGGACAATGCGGTCCCGGGGCGACATGACCAGCAGGTGGGGCGAACTGGTAAACACCACGTCCACCGGCGGGAACACGCCCGCCCATGTGTCCACTCCCTGCGCCGCCGCCACCCGGCTTACGCGGCTCTCGATGGTCTCCTCAACCTCGCCTTGCAGGGCGGCCAGACGTTCCAGGATTTCACCCCTCCGCAGCTCCATCGCCCGCGCCTGTTGGGCGTCGGGAGGGGAATGCGCCGGCGCCGCGCGGTTGTGCAATTCAGGGAATCGCAACTCCCGCTCAATGCCGTTCAGTTCCAGCCGCAGCCGGAAGAACTCTCGGGCCCGCCCTACCTCTTCCTTCTCGGACGGCCCCGACGCGAACACCCGGCCAAGCCCACGGTTAACCCGGCGCAGCCACTTGTCGGGCAGATGGCTCGTCTCCCAATCGACGATGCTGTAGCGGTAAGGCGTCACCGCCAGTTCCACCGGGGTAAGGGTAAACTCAGCCAGCCCGCACCAGTACAGCAGCCAGAACAGGCCCGTCAGCGCGGCGGCCCGGCGCATCTGACGGGCGGCCCACCGCAGCGCCGCGGCCATGCCTGGCCCCGCTCCGAAACTGCGCCGGCGGTTTTCGCCGCCAACGTTGTCATCAGTCTGCCAACCCAAATTTCTGCCTCAGACTTGTATACCAGAGTCCAACCATTATTGCCCCGGCGTCAACGTCCCCTCACCCCCGGCCCCTCTCCCGTCAGGATATTTTAATTCTCAGTAACCGCTGGATAATCCGTTCACGGTGAACAATCCGGTATGTATCCCAAGCATAACAAACCCTTGAACTCAGGGGGTTTGGGGGATGAATCCCTCAACAGTCCTGTTTGTCCAACGGTTTTCTTGGACAATTAAAAGACCCGGCCCCTCACCCCCGGCCCCTCTCTCCGTGGGAGAGGGGCCGGGGGTGAGGGGTGGCGGCGCAGGCGGATTGTTGGGCGTCCTCCCGGTGACACCCGGCCGTTGACACACCCTACAATCCCCTTTAACGTTAATATCAGCCGGTAAACACCCTTAAATCGTCTAAATCGTCCTTCCTGCGCAGGCAGGAATCCACGGTGTTTTGGCAAAGGAATGTCGGCCCTTCCGTGCGATTTCTGGATTCCTGCCTACGCAGGAAAGACGATGCGTGCGGCGCCTCGCAATGGGACTTCCCTGCTAAAAAGACTTTGCAATCGTCCTGGTCTCGTGACAGTACGCCGTTGACACCTGCCCTCAAGCCCCTTTAACGTTAATACCAGCTGGTGCCTATCCTCCGGCCGTCCGCCGCTGTCTCGCAATGGACAGTGGACGCGCTCCCCTATCCCGGTGGGAGAGGGGTCGGGGGTGAGGCGGTCCCCGTGACAAAAGCGGACAAAACCAGGACATTTCCCAGACAAAACCGGACATTGACCGGACAAAAATGGACAAAACCTGCTGGTGGCCCACGCTCAAATGTCCGCTTTTGTCCGCTTTTCCCAGCACGCCCGCCTTTCCGGGGAGCAAATCCGGCCTTTGCAATCGTCTTGGGGTCGGCGCGCAGGGCAATCGCGTCTTAAATAGTGGCTGGGGTGTGGGTTAAACTTGGAGCAAGTGCTGTGAGGATGGGGAGTGATGATGAGTAGATTGCAGAGCGCGTCCATTATGGACTGTTTCGAGGCGTTGGAGGACCCCAGGATCGACCGCAGCAAGCGGCACAAGCTGCTGGACATCATCGCCATCTGCGCCACCATCTGCGGGGCCGGCTCCTGGGTCTGTATCGAACTGTTCGGCAAGAGCAAGACGGACGGATAGAACGGCGGGAGTGCTGGGCAATCAGCGGCCCGTCCTGCCTGGAATACCTGCGCGCCGGCCGGGACTGGCCCGGCCTGCGCTCGGTGGTCAAAGTGGTGGGCGCCGGGAGACATCCGAGGGGGCCACGGTGCCACCCAGGTACCACATCAGCAGCCTGGACGTCCCTGCGGAGCGGCTACTGGAGGTGGTGCGCACTCACTGGAGCATCGAGAACCAGCTGCACTGGAGCCTGGATGTGACCTTCGGGGAAGACCAGTGCCGGATCCGGAAGAGCCTGCCATCGTGAAAACGGGGGGCCACGAACCGCAGAACATAGCCACGGACATAGCCACGCTAAGGCAGACGGCCCACAATCTGCTGAAGAACGAAACCAGCCTGAAGGTGGGCATCCAGGGGAAACGCCTCCAGGCCGGCTGGAACGAGGACTACCTGCTGAAAGTCCTCCGCAATTAAGACGCAACCGTCCTGGTTTGCTGACGGCTGCCAATACCAAAACCGTCGGGGTTGTGTTATTCTACTCAACGCGCCTTCAGCCGGAGCCACCGTGGCCGTGGCCCACCGGGGCCCCGACGGACGTTGGCGGCGTTAAACGATGACAGAGGCCATTGGCATGGATGCTTCCCAACTGGTTCCCACGCAGTCTAACCCCAAAATCCCGGACTTCGGTCCCGGCGACACCGTGCGGGTGAACTTCCGCATCCGAGAAGGTGACCGGGAGCGCATTCAGGCGTTCCAGGGGGTTATCATCCGGCGGCAAAACGGCAAGGGCCCGGCGGCCAACTTCACCGTCCGGCGCATTGCCGGGGGCGGCATAGGCGTGGAGCGCGTGTTCCCGCTGTACTCGCCGCTGATTGATTCGTTAGAGGTCACGCGGCAGGGCAAGGTGCGGCGGGCGAAGCTGTATTACCTGCGGGGGTTGCAGGGACGGGCGGCTCGTATCAAGGAAAAGCCCATGCCCCGGCGCCAGCGTCCCCAACAGGATTAACCGGAAACTCCACCCAAATCCGGCAGCGCACAGCCGTCACCCGATGGCTGATTTATGGAGTACGCAGAAGTCGCGGTCGATGCCCCGGTGGGGTCATCGCGCACTTTCTCCTACCACATCCCCAGGCATTTTCCGGTTGAACCCGGCCAGTTGGCATGGGTGCCTTTCGGACGGCGAACGCTTCAGGGAATCGTGGTCGAATTGGCCCCAACGCCCAAGGTTGAAGTCACCAAAGACATCCTTGAAGCAGTAGAACCCTCGCCTCTGCTGACGCCTTTGGCCCTGCAACTGGGCCGCTGGGTTAGCCGCTACTATCTTGCCGGTCTGTTCGATTCCCTCTCCCTGTTCCTTCCCCCGGCGTTCAAGGCCCACGTCAGTTCCACCATAACGCCCGGCGACGCGTTCTCCGTCAGTCCCGACGCTCTCGAAGGACTTCCTTCCCTTGGCCAGACCTCGCTCGACCAAACCGTGGCCGCAGTGACCGCGTTGGGCCTTGCCAGGAAAATGCCGGAGTCCGAGTTCACCAAAGCCCTGGGCAAGGGCGGCATCAGAGCCGTCAACCGGCTGGTGGACCGCCGCCTGGTGCGGCGCAACGTGGCCCTGCCTCATCCCGGACGGTTCCGGTACGATTGCCAGGTCATTGCGGCAGAGGAACCGGGCCGCATCGCGATGGCCGCTGATGGGTTGAACGAACGGCAGTCCGGCCTGATGGCGGCGGCCAACGGGGAACAACCCCTTTCGCTGACCACTGCCAGAAAGGAATTCGGACCCTACACCGTGGATACCTTGCTGGAACGGGGCTTGGTTGGGCTGGAATGGATCCGCGCCGGCTCTGCTCAACATCCCAGGCCAGCACCCGGCAACCACCGCTCCGGGCCGACGCTGACCCTCGCCCAAGCCCGGGCCGTCGCCGGCATCATTGCATCCATTGACGACCCGGAGCGGCAGCCCCGCAGCTTTCTGCTCCACGGCGTCACCGGCAGCGGCAAGACCGAGGTCTATCTGCGCGCCATTGAGCGGGTGGTGGAACAGGGCAGGCAGGCCATCTTTCTCGTACCCGAAATCAGCCTGACCCCCCAGACCGTCGAGCGGGTCAGCGCCCGCTTTCCCGGACGGGTTGCGGTGCTGCACAGCCAGCAGAAACCGGCGGAGAAGTTCAACCAGTGGTGGGGCATCCGCGACGGACGGTACGACGTGGTGGTCGGCCCCCGCAGCGCCCTGTTCGCTCCGCTGCCTAACCTGGGCTTGATAGCCATCGACGAGGAGCACGAGACGACCTTCAAGCAGCAAGAGGGCCAACCCCTGTATCACACGCGCACCACCGCCCTGGAGTTGGGACGGCTGGGAGGCGCGGTGGTAGTGCTGGGCAGCGCAACGCCGGACGTGGAATCTTACCACCTGGCGCAGCAGGGAAGGCATGGGCTGCTGGAGCTGCCCCACCGCATCAGCCCGGACGATGCCGCCCGCCCGATGGCCCTGGCCCAGACCGAGATATGCGACATGCGGGAAGAACTGCGGCAGGGGAACCGGGGCATCTTCAGCCGCAGCCTGGAAAGCGCGCTGCGGGACTGCGTGGGCCGGGGGCAGCAGGCCATCCTGTTCCTGAACCGCAGGGGCAGCGCCCCTTTCGTCCAGTGCCGGGACTGCGGGTACGTGGTGTCGTGCTCCGGCTGCTCGGTCTCGCTGACCTACCATTCCGTGGACGCGGACGGCGCAAACGGCGCCAGGGATGCCCGGCTGCTGTGCCACCTCTGCAACCGCCGGCGCCGGATGCCCCGCTCCTGCCGGCAATGCGGCGGCAACCGCATCCGGCAATTGGGCATCGGGACGCAGCGGGTGGCGCAGGAAGTGGCCCGAATGCTCCCCGATGCGCAGGTTGAGCGCTGGGATATGGACGCATCCCGCAGCGGCGACGGGCCGGAAGAGATGATGCGGCGGCTGGCGTCGGGCGAGACCCAGGTGCTGGTGGGCACCCAGATGGTGGCCAAGGGTCTGGACGTCCCCAACGTAACCCTGGTTGGCGTCGTTTTGGCCGACATCGGCATAAACCTGCCGGACTTCCGCGCCGGTGAGCGCGCCTTCGGGTTGATGTGCCAGGTGGCGGGGCGGGCCGGCCGCGGCTCGGCTCCCGGCCGGGTCATCATCCAGACCTACAACCCGGAGCACTATGCCGTAACCGCCGCGGCCAACCAGGACTATGGCCAGCTTTACCGGCAGGAAATCTCCGCGCGCCGCGAGCAGGGCAACCCGCCGTTCAACCGTCTCGTCCATTTGGTGTGCCAGGACACCAACGCCACCGCCTGCCAGCGCCAGGCCAACGCCACCGCCGTGCTGTTCCGGCAAATGGCCGCCGCCCAGGGATTGACCGACGTGGAAGTCGTCGGCCCGGCCCCCGGCATTCCCCAGCGGGTGCGGGGAAACTTCCGCTGGCATATCACGCTGCGGGGGCGCAATCTGCACCGATTCCTGGAAGGCACAACCCTGTCGCCGGCCTGGACGGTGGACGTTGACCCGGTTCGGGTGGTTTAGGTTTCGGGTGATATAGATAGGATATTTGGGACCGGGCGGGTTGATGCGGAAGTCCCCTCGATGCGCCCGGCCCGGCCCTTTGACAGCTTCCGGGCGAACGAATTGCCGGGCTTTGCGGCCATTCCCCGGCGCACCCAGCTTTACACTCACAAAACCGGCTGGCTATAATTGCTCGTTACTGTCAAAACCTTTAATGGCTAACCCTTTTCGAGAGGCCAGTAAACGTGTCGCTTTTGACCATGCGGTTGGTGCCGGACGGCATCCTGCGCGAAAAAGCCAAGAAAATTGGCAAGATTCCGGCTAATATGCGGAGATACACCGAGGATCTGGTGGAAACCATGCACTCCCAAAACGGGGTGGGCTTGGCCGCCAACCAGGTTGGGTCGCTCCAAAAAGTGGCGGTTATCCAACTGCCGGACTGGGACGAACCCCTTGTCCTCATCAACCCGGAAATCGTCCGGCGGGAAGGCGAGCGGGAAATCGAGGAAGGCTGCCTCAGCATTCCGGGCTACCGGGGCACCGTCACGCGTTCCGAGCGGGTGCGGGCCCGAGCGTTGGACCTGAACGGCAAGGTCGTCCGCATCCGGGCCGAGGGACTGCTGGCCCAGGCTTTGGAGCACGAGACCGACCACCTCAACGGTATCCTGTACATCGACCACCTGGTTTCCCGGGACAGCCTGCGGAGGGTTGGCTGCGACCCCACCGGCGGCGACTCCGGGGAGAACGGTGACGAGTCCGGCTCCCCGGCGGAATCAGCCGTTGCCGCGCCGGGACCCTCGGACCCAGGGCAGGAATGACCACGCCCCGCATTCCGCTGCGCCCACACCCGGACCATGTGTTGACCTGTACGCGTTCCACATTTTCGCCGGATGGCCTTCCAACCGCCTTAGTCGCCATGCTTGCCGGTTGAGCCCTCCTGCATTGCGCGCTACGGACGAGTACCCCGACCTGCCGACGCGATTGGCGGCTTTCTTTCAGGAAGCCCGCGAGCCGACGTTTCTGGTCGGCGGATTTATCCGCGATGCCCTGCTGTCCCGGCCCGGCCGCGACCTGGATTTGGCAGTGGCCGGCAACCCGGAGGACATCGGCCGGACGCTGGCCCGGTATCTGTCCGGGACCTTCGTTCCCATCGGGCCGGCGCACGACACCTGCCGCATCGTGGTTGGCAACCCGGTTGATAACCTGACGGATGACGGGACGGACTACGCGGGGGGCGCCGATTCCCAGGCGGGCCAATTCCATATCGACATCACCGGGTTTCAGCACGGCATTGAACAGGACCTGCGGAGGCGGGACTTTACCATCAATGCCCTGGCGCTGCCCGTATCAGAGTGGCGCGCCGAGCGGTGGGCCGACCGGGTCATCGACCCCACCGGCGGGGTTGCCGACCTGGCCGCGAAGCGGGTCCGGGCCACCGGCGACGGCGTGTTCCCCGACGATCCAGCGCGGCTGCTGCGGGCTGTCCGGCTGGCTGCAAGGCTGAACTTCCGGTTGGAGCCGGCCACCGCCCAGTCCATCCGGCGCCACGCCCACCGCATCGAGCGCGTATCTCCGGAGCGGGTCCGCGACGAACTGCTGGCGATTTTGGCCGCCGATGGCGCCAAGGCCGCCGTGGAAGTGCTGGACCGCCTGGACCTGCTCTGCCGGGTTATCCCGGAGCTGGGCATCACCAAGGGCGTGGACCAGCCGCGGGTCCATTACTGGGACGTTTGGGGGCACTCCATCCACGCCGTCGAGACCGCCGAACTGGTCACCAAGGGGCATCAGAACTCGGCCATATACTCGCTGGTCCCGTGGACGCCGGAGCACAAGCGGCGCTTCGACGAAACGGTCAGCGACGGCCACACCCGCCGGACAATTCTCAAGCTGACGGCCCTGCTCCACGACATCGCCAAGCCCCAGACCAAGGCCAGGGACGACACCGGACGCACCCGGTTCCTGGGACACTCCGAGTTGGGCGCCGAGATGGTCGAACACCGGCTGGGACAACTGCGGTTCAGCTCCCGGGGCATCGCCATGGTGTCCAAGATGGTCGAGCAGCATCTGCGGCCCGCCACCATGCAGCAGGGCACGGATATGCCCACCCGCCGGGCCGTTTACCGCTACTTCCGCGACCTTCAGGACGTGGCCATCGACACGCTTTACCTGGCAATGGCCGATTATTTGGCCGCAAAAGGCCCGGAAGTTATACACGGCGACTGGGCCCGCCATGCTAAAATTATGTTGTACATTATGCAAACCGGCGCCGAGCAGCCCTCGGCGGAGCGGCCCGTCCGGCTGATTACCGGCCACGACCTGATGCGCGAGTTCGCGCTCGGGCCCGGTCCGGTAATCGGCGAAATGCTCGAACGAATTAAAGAAGCCCACGCTGCCGGCGAAATCGCCACCCGGCAGGAAGCCTTGGACATGGCGGCGGCATTCATCAACGGCCGGACCGGCAATCCAGGCGGCCAGGAGTAAAATTCATGCGGGGACGCAGCATTCGGCTGACGATTCTCATTCTGGCAATCGTTGCCATTTCTATTGCATCGCTGGCCTTTTCGGAAATCAACATCGACATTCCCGGCTTTCCCGAGGTCAACCGCGGCGGCGGCGGCCCGTTGGGGCTGAAGCTGGGGCTGGACTTGCGCGGCGGCGCCCACCTGGTTTACCAGGCCGACGTCGGCAGCAAGCTGCGCGCCACTTTCGCCGAGCCGGTTGACCTGATTGCGGCCGACGAGGCGGTAGCTGAAGTGATGGACGAAGCCGGTATCGCCGACTTTCAGACCCGCCTGTTGAATCCGCTGAATCCGCTGACACTGGAAATCAAGACGGGCCTGCTGGATGAAGATGTCCGTGAAGAACTGCGCACGGCCCTGGAAGACTCCCAGGGGGCGATCGAGCAATTCCGGGTCACTGACACCCCGCCGCCGGATGCCGACGACATGGAAGGCGTCATCAGCATCATTTCACACCGCGTCAACCTCTTCGGCACCGAAGAACCCATCATTCAGCAGTTCGGCGACGACCGGATTATCGTCCAACTGCCGGGCGCCGGCGGAGCGGTCATTGACGTAGAGTTTGTGGAATCAGCCGACCCGGAGGACATCAACGGCCTGCTCCGGGACATGGAGTTCATCGACTACACCGTCACCCCAAGGGGCGGCCGGGGATACCGGATAAGGATTCCGGTGTCGCTGGACCGCAACCAACGGAGCGACCTGGAATTCGTCCTGGCCGGCAGCATCGGCGCCATAGAGAGTTACCGCGTCACCGGGGGCATCGAGGCCGCCAGAGCCGTCATCGGCGAAACGGCCCTGCTCGATTTCCGGGAACGGATATGCACCGACGAAACTTGCGCCGAGTTCACCGACGCCGACCTCAACCTGAGCGGCGACGACCTGACCGATGCCTACGCCTCCATCTTCCAGGACACCGGGGAATGGACGGTCAACATTCAGTTCAACGACCGGGGCGCCGATATTTTCGGGCAGTTGACCAGGCGTATTGTCGGAGATAACACCAAGCGCATCGCGGTTTTCCTGGATGACCAACTGCTGATTGCGCCGGTGGCCCGGGCCTGGATTCGGGACGGCCGCAGCCAGATTACCGGCAACTTCGACCGGGAAGAAGCCCGCACCCTGTCCATCCAACTTGAATCGGGCCGGCTGCCAGTGCCGCTGGAGCTAATCCAGGAAAAAGAAGTGGACGCCCTGCTGGGTTCGGAATCGCTGGAAAAAAGCCTGCTGGCCGGACTGATCGGCCTGGGGCTGGTCATGGTGTTCATGCTGGCCTACTACCGCATGGCGGGACTGGTGGCGACGGCGGCCCTGGTGTTCTACTCGATAGTCGTGCTGGCCATATTCAAGATGATTCCGGTGACGCTGACCCTGCCCCACATCGGCGGGTTCATCCTGTCCATCGGCCTGGCCGTGGACGCTAACATCCTCATCTTTGAACGCATGAAAGAGGAAATCCGCGTGGGCCGCACCCTGGCATCGTCAATGGAGGTCGGGTTCAACCGGGCCTGGCCGGCCATTCGCGACGGGAACGTTTCAACCCTGATTACCTGCGGCGTGCTCCTCTGGTTCGGCAGCCGGCTGGGAGGCGGGTTGATTAACGGGTTCGCCCTGAGCCTGCTCATCGGCGTGCTGGTCAGTATGTTCACCGCCGTGGTCTTGAGCCGCAACGTGCTGCAAGTCATGGCCTGGGCCGGACTAGCCCGACGCATCAACCTGTTTTCACCGGAAAAGGTCCAGCGGCAGGCGGCGACGCCGGGACGACCTCAAGCCGCGCAAGGGGGCCGATAGTCATGCTGAATATCGTGGGAAAGCGCGGTTGGTACTTTCTGTTTTCCGCGCTGATAATTTTGCCCGGCCTGGTCTCGATGATAATTCCGCCCGGCTGGTCCACCCTGAACTCCGGGCTTAACCCCGGAATCGACTTCACCAGCGGTTCGGTGATGGACGTCACCTTCAAGACTCCGGTCACGCAGGCGCAAATCCAGGACCGCCTCACCCTGATGGGACATTCCGAAGCGTTAATCCAGAGCACCGGCAGCCGCTCGGCGTTAATCCGCACCAAGGTCTTGAGCGAAGCCGAAAGCGGCGGCGTGTCGGAACGCCAGCGGATTCAGGATGACCTGGAAGACAACGTGGCGGCAATCGAGTCCATCGATTTCGACTCAATATCCCCAATTATTGCCCAGGAGACGGTGCGAAACACCTTCCTGGCCCTGCTGGCGGCGTCGGTGTTCATCCTGCTGTACATCTGGTACGCCTTCCGGCGGGCGCCCCGGGCCTACCGCTACGGCATCAGCGCCGTCCTGGCCCTGGCCCACGACACGCTGATTGTGCTGGGCATCTTCTCCATTCTGGGACGGGTGATTAACCTGGAGGTCAACTCCACCTTCATCATCGGCATCCTCACCGTGGCCGGGTACAGCGTCAACGACACCATCGTCGTGTTCGACCGCATCCGGGAAAACGTTATCCGTCACCCGGACCGCCCATTCGACTCCCTGGTCAACCTGAGCATCGTCGAGACCATCGGCCGCTCCCTTAACACCAGCTTTACGACGTTCCTGGTACTGCTGTCCATGCTCCTGATTGGCGGCCCCAGCATCCGCGGCCTGCTGCTGGTGGTGGCCATTGGCGTGATTGTCGGCACCTACAGCTCGGTGTTCATCGCCGCGCAGTTCCTGGTCATCTGGGACCGCCGGGAGTTCGGCAACATCTTCAAGTGGATGCGCCGGGCGCCGGCCGCTACGGGCGCGGCCCTGCTTTCCCTGATTGGCAAATAGGGATTGGCAAATAGCCCAACGGCGCGGCATCGGGGAACGCCGGTTCGCCCGCCCCTGCAACCCACTCCCACTCTTCAAGAGGAGCCGGTCAACCGATGAAAATTGGCGCCCACGTATCCACCGCCGGAGGAATCAGCAAAGCCGTGGACCGCGGCCTGGAAATCGGGTGCGAGACCATCCAGATTTTCGGCTCATCGCCCCAAAGCTGGGCATTCAAACCCGTTGCCGATTCGGAAATCGAGACCTTCCGGCGGCGGTCGCAGGAAACCGGAATGGCGCCCGCCTTCCTCCACGCCATCTACCTCATCAACATGGGCGCACCCAACCCAACCAACCTGGATAAGGGAATCCAATCGCTGGTGAACTACATGACGCTGGCCGCCGAGATCGGCGCTGGCGGCGTCATCTTCCACCCCGGCAGCCACAAGGGCGTCGGGTACGAAGGCATCTTCGAGCAGGCCGTCGCCGGCATCCGGCGGGTGCTGGCCGGCTCCCCGGAAGGGCCGTTCCTGTGCCTGGAAAACATGGCCGGCATGGGCCAGCACATCGGCGCCAAGTTCGACGAGTTGGGACGGATAATCCGGGCCGTGGACAACCCCCGGCTTCGGATATGCCTCGACACCCAGCACAGCTTCGCCGCCGGTTACGACCTCACCACCCCTTCCGGTGTGGACGCCATGATGGACGAGTTCGACGCCGCCATCGGCGTTGACAAGCTGGCCGCCGTTCACGCCAACGACTCCAGGCAGCCCTGCGGTTCGGGCGTTGACCGCCACGACAACATCGGCGAAGGACTCATCGGCGAGGCGGGGTTCGAGGCCATCATGGCCCACGACGCATTCCGGGAAGCGCCATTTTTCCTGGAAGTCCCCGGCTTTGCCGGCAAAGGCCCCGACCGGCGCAACGTAGACCTGCTGAAAGACATCCGCCGTCGGGTTGGCGCCGCCGGGTAGTTGCGGATTGGTCGCCATATCTGAAAGGGAGTTCGTGCAACTGGTGCGGCAGGCTTACCGGGGACTGCCGCATCATGTCCGCCGATGTCTGGACAACGTTGACATCTCGGTCGAGGAATGGCCCACCCCCGAAGACCTGTCGCTGCTGGATTCTCCCGGCACTCTGTTCGGCCTCTACACCGGCATCCCCCTGACCGAGCGGGAAGGCATCGGCCCGCCCTTGCCCGACCGCATCATCCTCTTCCGCCGTCCGATTCTGGAAAGCTGCGCCACCCCCGAAGAAGCGATGCAGGAAATCCGGGTGACCCTGTGGCACGAAGTGGGCCACTACCTGGGATTGAGTGAAGACGCCTTGCATCGTCTGGGTTACGGGTAACCCCGCCCCTTGACCAATCCTTCCCCGGTCAACGCACTGTTGGACCGCCTGGGCCGGCTGGTCGGGTGCGGGTTCGGTTCGGGGTTGTCCCCGGTGGCCCCCGGCACCGCCGGCAGCCTCGTGGCGGTGGCGGTTTACTGGGCGCTGCCCATTCACGGCTCCCACATCGCCCTGTTCCTCATGGTTGGCCTCGGCTTCCTGGCCGGAATCTGGGCGACGGGCGTCCTGTCCACCGAGAGCAATCCGGACCCTTCCGCCGCGGTATGGGATGAGTTCGTGGGAATGTGGGCCACCTGCCTGTTCCTGCCTAAAGACCTGCTCTGGCTGGCGGCGGCCTTCGTTTGTTTCCGTATCCTGGACGTGGTGAAGCCCTGGCCGGCCCGGCGCCTGGAATCGCTGCACGGCGGAATCGGAATCATGGCCGACGACCTGCTGGTGGGCGTCTACGGGGCCATCCTGCTGAACGTTGTCCGCCTGCTGTTCTTCAACTAACGGACGGGAATCCACCCTGCCGCCCATTCCAAGGGGCTTGCACGGGACTTGCAATCGTCCGTCCCGGTGAAAAACGCCGATTGCCCGACAATCGGCCGCTATGTTAGAATTACCCCAATCGTAATCAGCGCTTATTGGTAACGGTCTCCAACCGCCTCAGCCGCAACTGAATTCTCCGGGTGTGGTAATATGTGGGCGGATTTATCGCAGGACACCGCCGGAGACCCGTTACCAGATAATTGAAAGGCAGGACTTATGGTACAGTCGCCAGAACGACCGGCAGAACCAATAGCGCGCCCAGCGCCCCCAACGCCCCCGGTTAGGGAAAACTTGACGATGAAGTCCCTGTTGGAGGCCGGCGTTCACTTTGGGCATCAAACCCGCCGCTGGAACCCCCGCATGAAGCGGTACATCTTCACCCAGCGCAACGGCATCCACATCATCGACCTCCAGCAAACCCTCGGCATGATAAACGACGCCTACCGCGCCATGGTGCAGGTCGCCGCCGAAGGGGGCAAGGTGCTTTTCGTCGGCACCAAGAAGCAGGCCCAGGAAGTCGTCCAGAGCGAAGCCGAACGCTGCGGTATGTGGTACGTCAACCAGCGCTGGCTGGGCGGGACCTTGACCAACTTCCAGACCATCCGCACCCGCATCCGGTATATGCAGGAACTCCAGCAGAAGAAGGAGCAGGGCTTCTTCAGGGCGCTGCCCAAGAAGGAAGCGGTAAAGCTGGACGAGACCCTGGCCAAGCTGGAAAAGTATTTCCTGGGCATCAGGGACATGACCGCCCCGCCCCAGGCAATGTACGTGGTGGACATCGCCAAAGAGGACCTCTGCATCGCCGAAGCCCGCCGCATGGGCATCAAGATTTTCTCGATTGTCGACACCGACTGCGACCCGGACCTTATTGACCACGCCGTCCCGGCCAACGACGACGCGGTCCGCTCCATACGGCTGATTACCAACCGCATGGCCAACGCCGTCCTGGAAGGCACCGCCCAGCGGGAGGCGTTAATGCAGGAGCAGTTGGACCGGGAGCAGGCCGAGAACGAAGTTCCGGGAGAGGGCCTGTCCGAAGAGGAAATGGAGCAGGTCGCCGTCGACTCCATACCGCTGGAAGAGTTGGGCGCGCTGATGCAGCAGGCCGCCGGAGAAACCCGGGCCTGACCGGCCGATTGAACTGAAAATGCTCCCGGCGGCGGCAATCGCCAACCCGCCGGGTTTTTGACCAAAACAAGGAGGACAAGTCCTTGCCAGCCACCGTTGAACAGATTAAAGCCCTCCGGGAGTTGACCGGAGCGGGCATCATGGAATGTAAAGAGGTCCTCGAACAGACCGGGGGCAACCAGGATCGGGCCGTTGAGGCGTTGCGGGAGAAAGGCTTCGCCCAGGTTGCCAAACGGTCGGACCGGGCAACCACCGAGGGCGTGGTCGAAGCGTACATCCACACCGGAGGGCGCGTGGGCGCGCTGGTGGAACTGGGTTGCGAGACCGACTTCGTGGCCAGGACGCCGGAGTTCCGGGAACTGGCCCACAACGTCGCAATGCAAGTCGCGGCCATGGCCCCGGCCTACGTTTCCGCCACCGAAATGTCCGAGGACGACTCGCGTCCACCGGAACAGGTCACCCTCCTGCTCCAGCCCTTCATCAAGGAAACCTCGAAGCAGGTGGGCGACATCGTGCAGGAATTGGCCGCCAAGGTCGGCGAAAACGTAAGGGTCGTCCGGTTCACCAGACTGGCCCTTGAAGAGTAAGTTCATCGCGAACGCATGAACGAACCAGGTTACCGCCGCGTTTTACTGAAAATCAGCGGGGAGTCGCTGCAAGGCTCTGCCCCCGCCGGTATTGACCCGATTTCCGTCAACTATGTGGCCCAGCAGATTAGCGAAGCCATCAGCTTGGGCGTAGAGTTGGCCGTCGTTATTGGGGGCGGCAACCTGTGGCGCGGCCAGGACGCCGAACAGCAGGGAATGGATCGGGCGACCGCCGACTACGCCGGAATGCTGGCCACCGTCATCAACGCGCTGGCGCTTCAGGATGCTTTGGAGAAGCGCGGCATGGTTACCCGCACCCAAAGCGCCCTCCAGATGCAGGCCGTAGCCGAGCCCTACATCCGCCGCCGGGCCATCCGGCACCTGGAAAAGGGCCGGGTGGTTATCTTCTCGGGCGGCACCGGCAACCCCTTTATGACCACCGACACCGCGTCGGCGCTGCGGGCCTTGGAAATCGGCGCCGAGGTGCTGTTGATGGCCAAGAACAACGTTGACGGCGTTTACGATTCAGACCCCAGGCACAACCCCGACGCCAAACGGTTCGGACGCCTTGAGTACATGGATGCTCTGAACCGGCGGCTTCAGGTAATGGACTCCACCGCGGTTTCACTGTGCATGGACAACAAGTTGCCCATCGTAGTGTTCGACATCTTCGAGAAGGGCAACATGAGCCGCATCCTGAGCGGCGACGAAGTGGGCACTTTAATTACCGGGAGGGCGTGACCATGACGAACAGCAGTGACAGTGATTCCCAGCCAACACCCGAGGCGGTACTGTCCGGCGCATCCCACCGCATGGATGGGGCCATTGACGCCCTGCGCCGGGAGTTGACCGCCCTGCGCACCGGAAGAGCCGCTCCGTCTCTCCTGGAGAACGTGTCAGTCCAATACTACGGCGCCCCCACTCCATTGAAGCAACTGGCCTCCATTTCCGCTCCCGACGCCCGCGCAATTCTGGTCCAACCCTGGGACCGGCAGGCGTTGCGCGACATTGAGCGCGGCCTGATGAAGTCGGATATGGGCTTTAATCCTTCCAACGACGGCAGCGTTATCACCGTGCCGATACCCCCTTTGACCCAGGAACGCCGCCAGGAAATGGTCCGGCTGCTCAAGCGCAAGGTCGAAGACGGGAAGGTGTCGGTGCGCAACGTGCGCCGGGACGCCCAGGACACCCTGCGGAAGATGGAGCGGGACAAGACCCTTTCCCAGGACGAAAACCGCCGCAATCAGGACCAACTCCAGAAGGCCACCGACGCCCACACCAAGTCCATGGACGAAATTGGCGCCGCCAAAGAAGCCGAAATAATGCAGGTCTAGCCCGTGCCGGACCAGCACGGCCCTTCCCAAACCGCCAATCCGCCCCCCCCCGGCATCCCCTGTCATGTGGCGTTCATCATGGACGGCAATGGCCGGTGGGCCGTCAACCGGGGCCTTTCCCGCCGGGCCGGGCATCAGGCCGGCATGGAAGCTATCAAGCGCGTGATCCAACACCTCCGCGGCAAGGGTGTGCAGTTCGTGACCGTATACGCCTTTTCCACCGAGAACTGGGAGCGCCCCGCCGAGGAAGTGCAGTGGATAATGGACCTCCTTCAGGACGGGTTGGGCGAGTTCGTGGATGAACTCCACCGGAACAATGTGCGGGTACGGCACCTGGGCCGGGCCACCCGGATTGACTCCCAACTGCGCGAGGGTGTGGAACGGGCGTTGGAGTTGACTGAGGACAACACCGGAATTACCCTGAATGTAGCCTTCGACTACGGCGGCCGCGACGAAATTTTGCAGGTGTGCCGCAACATCATCAAAGACGGCATCCCCGCCAACCGCATCGACGAAGAGCTCTTCCGCAGCTACCTCTACACTGCGGGCACTCCCGACCCGGACCTTATCGTTCGCACCGGCGGCGAGCTGCGGCTCAGCAATTTCCTGCTGTGGCAGTCGGCTTACAGCGAGTATTACCACACGCCGGTACTGTGGCCGGACCTGGACGCCGCCGAACTCGACCAGGCCCTCGCCTCGTACCAAAACCGCCGCCGCAGGTTCGGGAAAGTCACCACCGACTCCCCGGGCTGACCATGCTGCCCCGGTTGCTCGCCGCGCTGGTCGGCCTGCCGGTCACGCTCGGCGCCGTCTGGTTCGGAACGCCTTGGCTTACCCTCCTGCTGGCGGTGGTGGTGATTGGCGGCGTTCGGGAGTTCTACCGGCTGTTCGACTCCGACGACGCATCCCTGCCGCTGATTCTGGGGTGCGTCTGGGCGCTGGCATTCCTGCTGGCCCAACGGATGTCGTCCGAAACCGCCGGTTTCCTGGCAGCATCTCTGGCCGTCTTCCTCGGAGGCGCCTTTGCCGCCCTGCTGTGGCTTATCGCCGCCTATCGCGGCCGCCGCCCGCTGGCCGCCGCCGGCTTTCTGATTCTCGGCCCGGCCCTCCTCGGGCTTATTCTGGCCCACGCCCTCGCGCTGCGGGAATTGGGCGCGCCCGGAGACCTGGGCCGCAACTGGCTGCTGCTGGCGCTGCTGGCGACCTTCGCCTGCGATACCGGAGCGTTCTTCACCGGGCGCGCGTTTGGCCGCCACCGCATGGCCCCGTCGGTCAGCCCCGGAAAGACCTGGGAAGGAGCGGTGGGCGGGTTCGCGGCGGCGGTGTTGGTCTCCCTGACGCTGGGTTTCACCCTGGATTTATGCGTAGCCCGTTGGCAACAGGGGTTGGTTGGTGCTACAGTGGGAATAGCGGCCCAAATTGGGGACTTGGCGGAGTCCAAGCTCAAGCGTTTCTCCCAAGTCAAGGACGCCGGTACAATAATTCCTGGACACGGTGGAGTCCTGGACCGCTTGGACAGCCTTTCGTTGTCCATTCCCACCGTGTACTGCCTGGGCCTGTTGATGACCGACTGCGGGGTTACCGGGTAATCCCGGAGGTCAAGCCGTGACAATCAAAACATGAAAAACATTGTGGTGCTTGGCTCCACCGGCTCCATCGGCTGCCAGACGCTGGATGTGGTTCGCGCCTTTCCGGACCATTTCCGCGTGGTCGGCCTGGCCGCCGGCCGCAACCTGGGCCTGCTGGACCGGCAAGTCGCCGAGTTCAAGCCCCGTCATGTATGGGCAATCGAACCGCCGCGGCGCCTTCCCGCGGGCGTTGCAGTGACTCCAATGGAAGAAATGGCCTGTCTTGCCGAGGTTGACCTGGTAATGGTCGCCACCACGGGAGCGGTGGGCCTTGGCCCCACGCTGAACGCGCTTCGGAACCGCAAAACGGTGGCCTTGTCCAACAAGGAACCCATCGTTATGGCCGGCCACCTTATCAAAAAGTGGGAACGGGAGCATGGCGGGGCAGTGCGCCCGGTGGACAGCGAACCCTCTGCCATCTGGCAGTGCCTGCAAGGCGAAGCCGAGTCCATTCGCCGGCTCATCATCACCGCGTCCGGCGGCCCCTTCCGGGATTCCCCGGTCGGGTACCTGGCGGCAGTTACCCCCGCGCAGGCCCTGCAGCACCCAACCTGGCAAATGGGGCGCAGGATAACCATAGACTCCGCCACCATGATGAACAAAGCCTTCGAGGTAATCGAGTCCCACTGGCTGTTCGGCGTCGATTGGGACGACATTGAAGTGGTAATACATCCCCAGAGCATGGTCCATTCCATGGTGGAGTTCGCCGACGGGTCGGTCAAAGCCCAACTCGGCCCCCCGAATATGAGGCTTCCTATTCAGTACGCCCTGTTCTATCCTGACCGGATGCACAACGACGATATTCCCAAGCTGCCCACCAACACCGCTTACTCCCTGGACTTCAGGCCGCTGGACCAGGACCGCTACCCCTGCTTCAAGCTGGCCGTCGACGCCGGCAAGAAGGGCGGCACCTACCCGGCAGTGCTCAGCGCCGCCGACGAGGTGGCGGTTAACGCGTTCCTGGATGGCAAGATTAAGTTCACCGAAATATACCGGGTCGTCGAGCAGGTTTTGTCCGAACACCGGCCCGGCCACGGCGACCGCGTTGATGAACTGCTGGCCGCCGACTCTTGGGCCGGCGAGCGGGCAGCCGCGGCAGTAGGATAACCCAAGCATGGAAACGGTCTTTTTCGCCCTGGTTACCTTTGTCCCCATGCTGCTCGTGCTGGTGGTGGTGCATGAGTTGGGGCATTTTGTTACCGCCCGGGCCTATGGCGTTAAGGTGCTGGAGTTCGGCATTGGCTATCCGCCCAAGGTTTTCGGCATCTACACCGGGCGGACCACCCTTCTGCTGGACCGGAACACCCGCCTGGTCAACATGGAGAACTTCAGCGAGCTGACCACCGGCAGGTTGGTCAAGGTCCAGTCCACGGAGGACCTTAACGGCAATCTGGTCGCCCGGTCTATCGAAGCGCCCCAGCGCTCCCGCGTGAAGGGCCCGCAGACGCTTCAGGAGATGGGAAGCGCGGATTACCTTGCCCACGAGGGCCGGGTGCGCGCCGTAACCGGGAACTCCCTGGTGCTGGCCGACATGGTTTACTCCCTTAACCTGCTGCCGTTGGGAGGATTCGTCCGCTTGGCCGGCGAAAACAATCCGGCGGTGCCCCGCAGCCTGGCCGGCAAAGGCGTCGGGCCGCGGGCGGTGGTGCTGGCGGCCGGGTCGTTTATGAACGCCGTCCTTCCCATCGTCTTGTTCACCTTGATGTTCATGATTCCCCAGCAGGTCGACGTCGGCCGGGTCGTCGTTGCTGAAGTACAACCGGATTCGCCTGCCGCCACTGCGGGGGTTGCACCGGGCGATGTTATCCTGGAGTCGGCGGGCGCACAGGTCGAAAACGCTCCCGACCTGCTGCGGTCGGTGGCCCGCAACTCCGGCTCCGAAATCGAATGGGTGGTTGACCGCGGCTCCCAGCAGGAAACCTTCCGTTTGACCCCGCGGCAAAACCCGCCGGAAGGCCAGGGCCCCACGGGAATTGCCATCGACTTCCAGAGTGTCCGCTCTGAGACCCGCTCCGAGCTTCCCTGGAATGCCGTCGGCCTGGCGTTCACCAACACCTGGGACATGCTGACACTGCTTCAGCAGGAGATTTCCGGCTGGATTACCGGGTCTCGTTCGCCCGAGTTCTCCGGCCCCATCGGGATCGCCCAGATAACCGGCGAAATCAGCAAGCAAGGCGGTATCCACGGCTGGCTGGTGTTGTCAGTGCTGCTGAGCATCAACCTGGCCATCCTGAACATCCTTCCTATTCCCATGCTGGACGGCGGGCGCCTGCTGTTCGTGGCCATCGAATGGGTCCGCCGGGGCAAGCGGGTGCCCCCGGAAAAGGAAGGGCTGGTCCACCTCATCGGATTTGTGGTCCTGATTGGCCTGATAATCCTGATTAGCGCCAACGACGTCAACCGCCTGATTCAGGGCGTCAGCCCTCTGGGCGGATGACGCCAGTGTTCCTTTCCCAATTTTCACCCGGCCCAACGCCGGTTGACGGGTCCGGTCCAATAGCCTCATCAGAAGGGGGTCAATTGCATGGCCAAGCGCAGGGTAACCAAACCGATTTACGTGGGTGGAGTCAAGGTTGGCGGCGGCGCCGATATTACCGTGCAGTCCATGACCAAGACCGACACCCGGGATGTGGCCGCCACCGTGCGCCAGATTCACGAGCTGGAGGAGGCAGGTTGCGAGATTATCCGCAGCGCCGTTCCTGACATGGAAGCGGCCAAGGCCATGCGGGAGATTAAGAAGCAAATCCACATCCCCCTCATTGCCGACATCCACTTTCATTACCAGTTGGCCCTGGAATGCGCCGACAGCGGCGTGGACTGCCTGCGCCTGAACCCGGGCAACCTGCGCAGCGAAGACCAGGTGCAGCAGGTGGTGGAAAAAGCCAGGGAGCGCAGCATACCCATCCGCATCGGCGTCAACTTCGGCAGTCTGCCTCCAGTGGGCGGCATTGGGCGCACCCGTGGATTCTCCCGTCACTTGGACATGGTGAACCGCCTGCCCAAGGCCGGCGATGCCGTCGCCGGCGAGTACAGCATTGTAGACCACATGCTGGCCACCGCACTTTGGGAAATCGGCTTCCTGGAGCGCCATGACTTCGACCGGATTAAGATTTCCATGAAGGCTTTCGACGTTCCAACCACTGTCGAAGCCTACCGCCGGCTGGCCGCAATGGTGCCTTACCCGCTGCACCTGGGCATCACCGAAGCCGGAACGGTCCAGGCCGGCTCCATCAGGACGGCGGTCGGTCTGGGCGTCCTGCTTTACGAGGGAATCGGCGACACGATACGGGTGTCCCTCAGCGGCGACTCCACCGAGGAAGTCGCCGCCGGTTACGAGATTCTCAAGTCCCTGAACCTGCGGGACAAGGGGGTCACGCTGGTGGCCTGCCCCAGTTGCGGCCGCGCCGACGTGGACGTGGTAAAGCTGGCCAACGAGGTCGATGCCCTGGTCAAGAAGAGCGAGAAGAACATCAAGGTGGCAGTTATGGGCTGTGAAGTCAACGGCCCCGGCGAGGCCAAGGACGCCGACGTCGGCATCGCCGCCGGGGCCGGCCGGGCGGTAATCTTCCGCAAAGGGCAGAAGGTCCGCGTCGTTCCCGAAGCCGAGATGCTCACCGCCTTGATGGAAGAAATTGAAAACACTTCGGCCTCAGCGGGGGATTAGCAAGAGTCACTGATATGCCCAGTATAACGGTTCGCAACATTGACGAAGACCTGAAGCAGCGGTTGCGTGTTCGGGCATCCCAGCACGGTTGCTCTATGGAGGAAGAGGTGCGGAACATCCTGCGCGCCGTCTTGATTAAGCCCCAGCCGGCGGCGCCGCCGCTGCCGCAAAACCTGGGAACGGTTATCCATGAGCTGTTCAAGCCTTTGGGCCTCACTGAATCTGAATTCAAACTGGCCCCGCGTAGCGGCGGCAGTAATGACCCCTGCTGCAACCCGCCTGAAGTTGACGAATCAGAATCGGCGTAACGATTATCCTGGATACTAATGTAGTGTCGGAACTTACGCGGAAGCGCCCCCAGCCGGAAGTCCTTGCCTGGTGGAACAGCCAGACTGACGACGACTTGTTTGTCACTGCGATAACCGAAGCGGAACTGCGCTATGGGGTTGCCATAATGCCGGCCGGACGACGACGTGACGGCCTGGCCCAATCTATTGAAACCATGCTCGGCACACTTTTTCCGGCCGCACCCTGTCCTTCGACAGCGCAGCCGCCCGCGAATATGCCGGCATACGGGCTGGACGCCGCTCAATCGGACGTCCGATTACCCCTCCCGATTGTCAGATTGCGGCGATTACCCGTTCCTATGGCGCGGCAGTAGCGACCCGAAATGTGGCAGATTTCATGGATTGCCGCATCCACGTAATCAATCCCTGGGACACCGGAGGCATTGCATAAAGTATGCGCTTCACCCAACTGGTCTCGCGTACTCTGCGGGAAGACCCGCCGGAAGCCGAAACCGCCAGCCACCGGCTGATGCTCAAAGCCGGGTTGATTCACCAGGTCGCCGCCGGGGTTTACGCCTACCTGCCGCTGGCCTGGCGTTCTCTGCGGAAAATCGAAAACATCATCCGCCATGAGATGGACGCCGCCGGCAGCCAGGAATTGCTGATGCCCACCCTTCAGCCCACCGAGCTTTGGGAGCAGACCGGACGGCGGGCCGCTTTCGGGAACAACCTTTTCAGCCTGGAAGACCGCCGCGGCCGCCCAATGGTTCTGGCCCCCACCCACGAGGAAGTCGTCACCAACATCGTCAAGGCCAACGTCCAGAGCTACCGGGACCTGCCCGTCATCCTGTACCAGATTCAGACCAAGTTCCGTGACGAACCCCGGCCCCGGGCCGGTCTCATCCGTGTGCGGGAGTTCGCCATGAAGGACGCCTACTCCTTCAACCCGGATGACGCCAGTCTGGACGACAGCTATCAGGCGATGGCCCGCGCTTACCGCAGCATTTACCGGCGCTGCAGCCTTCCCGTGCTGATGGCCGAAGCCGACAGCGGGGCCATTGGCGGCAAGGACTCCCACGAATTCCTGCTGCCCACCCCCACCGGCGAGGACACCATAATCACCTGCCCGTCCTGCAGCTACACCGCCAACGCGGAGAAGGCCACCGGTCAGTATCCCGCATTGCCCCACGAACCGGAACTGCCGTTGGAAGAGGTCTCCACACCCGGAATCAAGACCATCGCCGCCCTGGCCGAGTTTCTCGGCATACCCGAGTCCAAGACCTTGAAGGCCGTGTTTTACTGGGCCGGCGACCGGGTGGTCCTGGTCACCATACGGGGCGACCTGGAAGTCAACGACATCAAGCTGAAGAACGCGCTGCAGGCCCGGGACCTGAGACTGGCCAACGACGAGGAAGTGCAGGCCGCCGGACTGGTGGCCGGCTCGGCTTCGGCGGTGGGACTGACCGGCATCCACCACGTCGCCGACCCGTCCATATCCAGCGGCGGCAACTTCACCGTGGGCGCCAACCGCCCCGACAAGCACCTGAACAACGCCAACTATCCCCGCGACTTCGCCGTAGACCTGCTGACCGACATCGCTCTGGCCCAACCGGGGCACCTCTGCCCGCACTGCGGTCACGGGCTGGAAGGCACCCGCGGCGTCGAAGTCGGCCACATTTTCAAGCTGGGCACCTTCTTCAGCGAGTCCCTGGGAGCCTTCTACCTCGACGGCAACGGGCAGCAGCAGCCGATAACTATGGGGTGCTACGGCATCGGCATCGGGCGTTTGCTGGCCGCCGCCATTGAACAGAACCACGACGACAAGGGCATGGTGTTTCCGGCCCCCATCGCCCCTTACCAGGTCCACCTCATCGGCCTGAACCTGAATCGGACGGAAGTGTCCCAAGCCGCCGGCGAGTTATACCAGCAACTTTGGGACATAGGTGTGGAGACGCTGTACGACGACCGCCCGGACCAGGCGCCGGGGGTCAAGTTCAATGATGCGGACTTGTTGGGCATGCCGCTGCGGATTGTAGTCAGCCCGCGCAGCCTGGCCAACGGCATGGTGGAATTGAAGGGCCGAACCGCAGCCGATGCGGAGCAGGTTCCGGCTGGGGAAGCCGCTGCCGCCGCGGCTCAATGGCTGCAAGACCTGACCTGAGAGTGATCCGCCCTGAAAACGTCGGAGATGCCCTTGCCCAGAGACTTCCGGCGGGACCGGCCTAACCGGACGCCGGGCTCCCGGGCGGGGCCATAATTGACTGGTAGAGCCGCAGGTTTTCCATGAGAGGCGGCGCCACGCCGCCTTGCCGGGTCGTCGAAAGCAGCAGCAGCAGCCGGAATTGGGCCGCCAGGTCCCGGGCCAGGTTCTGCTTCGCCTCAGCCAGGGTGTCTCCTTCGATGGGAACCCGCAGCCCGTTCAAGGGCAGCGCAGCCCTGGACTCGCCGGCCCAGAACTTGTCCAGGCTGTCAATGACGATGATCGGCAGCTCTTTGATCAGGACAAACGCCCCGTCTGCCGGCATATCCGAGGGCCGCAGCATGTCCACCTTGACCTGCGTCACGTCCGTGTGGTTGATGTGGAAGGTGGCCCGGTTGGGCTGGCAGGTGCCCACCAACCGCCAGACCATATCCTCGGGCAAAGCCGAGTCCACCCCCGGCTCCACGACCACCGGGATTGCAAAGTCTTCGGCGATGATGCGGTCTTTCTCCGAGGCCATCAGTGGTTCTCCAGCTCCTCGGAATTTACCTCCCAAGCATCGTACACCTGGTCGGGCAGGCTAATCGGCCCCACTGCCGCCTCGTACTCCCGGATGTGCTTGGTGGTCAACACGGAAATAGCCTTCAACATCTGCGGGCTGACCTTAATCCTGGTCCGCAGGATGGGCTCCCGCTCTTCCATTTGTTCGCCGAAGAAAAGCACGGCGGAGTAAAGACTGCTGAAGATGTGCATGGAGTCGGCGTAGAAGGTAATCGGCTCGCCCGGCGCTTCGCCGCTCTGGGCCTGGGTATCGCCGGGATTCACGTAAGAATCTTCCTGGGGCACCTGGTCTTCCGGGGGAACGTAGGGACGCTGGATGATTGGCATATCGGCTCCTTGTCCGGGGATGGCGCAGCGCCCGGCAAATCCGGATAAACCGGCCTGGCCGCCGGGGGCGGACGCCCGTTGACCTTAGTGGGGTTCATTATACACGGGCCGGGCAGTTCTTCAACGTGCCCGGCCCGTGGCTGTCCCCGGCGTGGGGTGGATTGGTCAATTGGGATGCTGCTGCAAATGGTAAATGCCGACGGCGGCGGCTTCCCATTCCTGGGTGGTCTTGGTATGGCCGATAAGCCCTACGGCCATCATCACCGCGTGGGCCAGGGCGTCCCGGGATGCGTTGGGACGCCCTTCCACCGCGGCCCGCACTTCCCGGACGGTGTAGGAGTTCCACGAAAAGCGGTTCAGGTCTTGCCAACACCCCAGCGATGAGCCGAGCAGCTTGAGGCCGGGGGCAGGCGGCCCAACTCCGGCGGCCTGGCAGCAGGCCACCGATTGCGGAAGCCACCGCGCCGCCAGTTCATCCAGGCTCCGGTCCAGCAGCCATGCCGGGTCTTTGGAGCGCCGGCGGCGAGGGTCAGGCAGCGCAATGCGTCCGGTGGCCTTCAATTCCCTTCGGACGAATGCGGCCCAACCAACGGCCCGCCCCCCGGCGCTCAGCGCCAGCAGAGCCGGTTGTCCGGAATTCAACCCGTTGGCAGGGACGTTCATGCGGCGAGGTTCCTTCGGCCAAGGATAACCGCGGCAACCGCGTCCCGGCCAAACCAGCCGCCGTCATTCCATCCGCCGTCATACCGTCCACCGCTCCAGACGCCCTTGGTTTCCGGCGGCGGCCAGGCCTGTGGATACCGGCCGCGCTCCGAGGGCCGGTACAGGCCCACGTAGTAGTAGGTGCCGCATTGCAGGCAAATCCAGTCCCCATCGTCCAACGCCAGGTCGCCGCCGCATTTGGTGCAAGCCTTAAATCGGAACTTTGGCAAAGCCCCCCCACAAATTTGGCGCGGACACCCCCAGCTAAGCAGACCCGGCAGGGCCGGGACTCCGGTTATCCGGGACGGCCGCTCCATAAAATTGGGACGGCGCAGGCGAGAGTTACCCAAAATACCCCCCAGCAATCCCGGCAGCCGCCGGACGGACAAGCTCCCTTCCCCGTCCGGCGGCTGCCGTCACAATCTCGCCCGGCGCCGACCTGCAACCAGCGTAACAGAACAGACGTTCTATTACAACCGCAGGCCGTCACCAACCAGGGTTTTTCGTTCTCGGGATGATCCCCTCGCCAAGAGGGCGAGGGTTAGAGCCTGCCCCTGCGAAGGCCGGGGGTGCGTGTGTTCCCGCCAGGAGAAACCGTTGCTGATGCGCAGGATTCCCCTCACCCCCGGCCCCTCTCCCGCGGGGAGAGGGGAGAATGACAAGGCCCTGCGTCACTAGTAGTCCGAAATTTTTGAAACGATGAGTTGCTGAGATTGGCGTGACTGCCCAGGGTCTTTCATTCAATAGTTCCCTCTCCCTCCGGGAGAGGGTGAGGGTGAGGGCGTTCATCCCGTCAATTCAATGCTGTTGGACCCCTGGCCGGGGTTTCCGGCGGACGGGGCCGCCCTGACGGGGCCGCCCTGACGGGGCCGCCCTGACGGGGCCGCCCTGACGGAGTTGCATTGAAGAGGCAGGCAGTCCCTGGAATTTAGCATCGGGATTCAGGTTGACGGCGGTGTGGGACGAGGCTCAGCCCGAACCAGGGTCAGTAGCGCGCTTCCCGTTGGGTCAACCGCGCGCCCCAAAACAGGACCGTAGCCGCCGCCGTCAGCCCAATGGATACGCTGAAGGCCAGGAAGTAGTCCTGCTGCCAGTCATACAGCGCCCCGGCCAGAACCGGGCCGACCGCAATCCCTATTCCACGGCCAGCCTCCACCACGCCCATCACCGTGCCTAGCATCCGGGGCGGGTACAGGTCCGCCGCCTTGGCGCCAATAAGCAAGCCGTTCAGTCCGTCGCTCAATCCCGTCAGGGCCACAAACGACATTAGCGCCCACCAAACCCCGCCGCCGCCAAATAGCAGCGCCATCAGGATTGCAGAAACCAGCATCGCCATGCTGACGGTAAAGACAACCTCCCGGCCCCATACGTCGGACAACAAGCCGAACCCGGGCCTCGCCCCAATCCCCAGCAGACCGGCTGCGCCCAGGGCCACCGCCGCATCCAGCGCCCCGTACCCGGACAAAATCAGGAATGCGATGATGTGGACCGTCGTCATCTGATTGGCCACCGAACCTGCCGCCCTGCTGCTCAGCAGAAACCACACCGGCGGATATGACAACGCCTCCCGTATCGGGATCCGGTTGGGTGCCTCCGGTTCTGCTTCCGGCGCAGCCGCCTCGGCCGCCTCTCCCGGCCCTTCCGTTTCCTCAACAACGTCCGGCGACGCGTCCGGAGGCCGGCGCTGGAACAACAGGTTCAGCGGCGCCCCCAACAGGAAGAACGCCACCCCGAAAACCTGGTAAGCCGTCCGCCAACCCATCGTCGTCACAATCAACTGGGCCAGCGGGACAACTATCGCCTGCCCCGCCGGGTTGCCCGAATCGGCCATCCCCAGCACAATGCCCTTGGAACGTGGGAACCACGGCGCCAGCGTCGCCGTCGCCGAGAACGACGATATGGTGAACTGCCCCAGGGTGGCAATGACACTGTAAAAGATGAACAACTGCCACATTTCGCCGGCCATGCTGCTGGCCAGCCATCCCACCAGAATCACGGTGGCGGCAATGGGGAACATGACCCGCGGCCCGAACCTGTCCAGCAGCCGCCCCAGGAAGGGAGCGGAAACTCCCCCGACCAGGCCGGAAACGGAGAAGATGGCTGACGCCAGAGTGGTGCTGCTTCGGAAGCTGTCTCGAAAGGCCACCAGGAACACCGGCTGGACGTTCTTGGCGCCGCCCTCAATCATCAGGTTGGTAAAGGTCAGGCCGAGAATCACCCAACCGTAGTGAACTTTGCGTTTGACGTTGCGTTTGAATGAACGGTTGATTGCTCCAATCATAGGCGTCCGCTGCCGGCGGACCTGAACCTCCCAGGGTCGGGTTGCGGCATTATACACCGCCGTGCCTATCTATTCTGAACTAAGAAACTATCTCAAAACTTGAAGCGGCCCTCATCCCGTCCTGAGATAGTTGCATCGGGGGTTTGGGGGATGAATCCCCCAACGCAACCCCGTCATCCCGAGGCCCTCCGAATTTTGGTTTTGAGATAGTTTCTAAGGGTTTCATGATTATCCCTGCTGACACTTGCCCCTTGCCAACCCCGGTAACGCTGCCTTACCATAATCACCAATCATCCTGAGTCGGCCCTCCGCGCCGGAATTGCCGGCCCCGGCCGGCCCCGGATTTACTGATGCGTGAACGATTTGCTAAACAGGTCCCTGCCCCTCCGTCTTTCCCGCGAAGGAACGTCACCCTCGCGAAGGCCGGGGCGGGAATCCAAGGGAGAGGTGAAGGGCAGTTTAGCTATTCATTCACGTATCAGTAATTGCGGCGGAAAGACAAGCGTCCCAAAGTGCGTAAAAACCGGCATAAAAGTGGCACGAAAATGGGACAGAGGTGACCCACAATGACACAAAAAGACGCCAAAACCCGCCGTCAGGTCCCCACCGCCAAGCGTGAATTACAGAAAATGACACAAAATGCCCCACTTCTCATTTTTTAGCGCTTAACACCTCCTCCGCGGCTCGAATCCCCCAGTCTGAACAGTTACGCCACGCCGGGGGCCAGCCTATTTCGATTCTCCCCTCGCCCCACGGGAGAGGGGCCGGGGGTGAGGGCGAACCCCGCATATCAGCAGCGATGCCCCAGTCCCGATGCAGCCGGCGACTTTGCAATCGCCCTGTTACCGCCACGCCTGCCGCCTTGACCGGCCCGGAGATTGCAAAGGCCCCGGCACGAATCCTATAATGGGGTTGCGAAACACGCCGGAGTCCGGCAACTATAAACTGCTCAGGCGGCAGAGATTTGACCCAACCTTCAGCTCAATCCATCCAAACATTGACCGAGCAGGCCATTCGGGAGTTGGACGGCGCCGGCGACGCCGAATCCCTCGGCCAATGGCGCATCGCCTATCTGGGACGGCGCGGCAGCCTGACCAACATCCTGCGCAGCCTGGCGGGTCTGGACATTGACCTGCGCCGGGAACTGGGGTCCCTGGGCAACCGGGCCAAGGGTGACCTGGAAGAACGCCTGGCCCAAAGGACGGAGGAAATCACCCGGTCCCAACAGGCGGACGCCTTTGCCCGGGACCGCATCGACGTCACACTCCCCGGCCGGCCCACCGGCCTGGGACGTCTGCATCCCACCACCCAAATCGTGCGCGAGATAACCGGCGCCTTCGCCGGCATGGGCTTCAGCATCGTGGAAGGCCCGGAGGTGGAGTGGGACCACTACAACTTCGAGATGCTGAACATCCCCGAAGGCCACCCGGCCCGGGATATGTGGAACTCGTTGTGGATTGACTACCGCAACGAGGCCGGTCAGCAGCCCATGTTGCTCCGCACCCACACCTCGCCCATGCAGGCGCGCGTTATGGAAAGCTCCCAGCCTCCGGTGCGTGTGGTGGTGCCCGGCAAGTGCTACCGCTACGAAGCCACCGACGCCACCCACGAATGGCACTTCTTCCAGATCGAGGGCCTGGCCGTGGACGAGGGCATCACCTTCTCCGACCTGAAAGGTACGCTGTACGAGTTTGCCCGCCGCCTGTTCGGCGAGGAGCGCCGCGTCCGCTTCCGGTGCGACTACTTCCCCTTCGTGGAACCCGGCGTGGATATGTCCATCGACTGTTTCTCATGCCACGGAGAGGGGAACGGCTGCCGCATCTGCCGGGACAGCGGCTGGATCGAAATCATGGGCGCGGGAATGGTCCATCCCAAGGTGCTGGCCGGCGCCGGTTACGACACCGAAAAGTACACCGGCTTCGCCTTCGGCGTAGGGCCGGAGCGGGTGGCAATGCTGAAATACGGCATCGACGACATCCGCCACTTCTATTCCAACGACCTCCGGTTCCTGCGCCAGTTTTAGGGGGCCGCGGCTGATGGAATACACCGCAGGGTGAACCCCAACAGGTTGGGAACTAGTAGTCCGAAATTTTTGAAACGACGAGTTGCTGAGATTAGCGTGACTGCCCAGGGTCTTTCATTCAATAGTTCCCTCTCCCAGAGGGAGAGGGTTAGGGTGAGGGCGTTAATCCCGTCAATTCAATGCTGTTGGACCACCAGTAGTCCGAAATTTTTGAAACGATGAGTTGCTGAGATTAGCGTGACTGCCCAGGGTCTTTCATTCAATAGTTCCCTCTCCCAGAGGGAGAGGGTTGGGGTGAGGGCGTTCATCCCGTCAATTCAATGCTGTTGGACCACTAGTACCGTTTCAATTTAAATCTATTGGATAGATATGTTTGAGCTTACTGCGAGCGTCCTGGGTGGAGAACCGCCAGTCTATGATGGCGGCGGCCTCGTTGCGTTCGCGTTCGAGCGCCGCGACCTCCCGTCTCAGCAACGCTTCATCGCCGACCCGGCGGTTCAGACACTGTCTGCTGAAGACGCTGAACTCGATTTCAGCCATGTTCAGCCAGCTTCCGTGATTGGGTGTGTGGTGAAGCTCCAGGCGTTTGGCGATGCGGCGCGCCTCGGACGGTGCAAACGCTTCGTAGAGCGAGCCGAGCTTGTGGGTGTTGAGATTGTCCAGCACCAGCCGGATCTCTGTGGCGTCAGGATATGCCTCGTCCACCAGCCACTTCATCTGTTGAGCGAAGTCCACAGCAGTCCGGCGCCCAGTCACCTCGACGTGCCTCCACCCACCCTTCGGTTCACAGAACATGAACAGATTCCGGGTCCCGTTCCGCTGGTACTCGGTGTCATAGCGCTCCACCCGTCCAGGAGCGGCCTCAATGGGAGGCCGCACATCCCCGAGCAACTGCTTGGAGGACTCGTCAAAACACACCACCGGACGCTCCAGGTCGTACTCTTCGTGATAAAGGTCCAGCGCTTCCTCCATCCGGGCGACGAACTCCCCGCTCAGCTTGGGGATGCACCATTCCTTTTTCCGCCACGGCTTGAGTTCGTTTTTTTGAGTATCTGGCGCACCGTCTCCAGGGAAATGCTCCCGGCAAACTCCATCTCCACCACCTTGTCCGCCAGCAGATGGAGCGTCCAGTTTACATGTCCTTCGGGTGGACTGCTGCACGCGATGGCAACCAGGTGCGCTTCCTGCTTGCCGTCCAACTTGCGCTCCCGGCCCGGCCGTGGCTTGTCATTGATGGCGGCCTCAAGTCCTTCCTCGACGAACCGCTTCCGCACTCTGGCAACGGTGGCCGCGTTGATCAAAAGCACACCGGCTATCTCACCGTCCCGTAGTCCTTCATCTGCTTTGAGCAGCGCCAGCGCCCGCTTGACGGTGCGGACTGACAGCTTGCCCCGGTGGGAAACCTCATCGAGACGGGCTCGTTCGGATTCAGCCAGCTTGACTTTATACTTGATGGCAGCCATGTCTGGATACTCCCCCACAGAAAGATCATACCCAAGTATGGCTGCCTTCTCATATTCTTGTAAATCTATCTGGAAGTAGTACTAGTAGTCCGAAATTTTTGAAACGATGAGTTGCTGAGATTAGCGTGACTGCCCAGGGTCTTTCATTCAATAGTTCCCTCTCCCTCTGGGAGAGGGTTGGGGTGAGGGCATTCATCCCGTCAATTCAATGCTGTTGGACTACCAGTAGTCCGAAATTTTTGAAACGATGAGTTGCTGAGATTAGCGTGACTGCCCAGGGTCTTTCATTCAATAGTTCCCTATCCCTCCGGGAGAGGGTGAGGGCATTCATCCCGTCAATTCAATGCTGTTGGACTACCAGTAGTCCGAAATTTTTGAAACGATGAGTTGCTGAGATTAGCGTGACTGCCCAGGGTCTTTCATTCAATAGTTCCCTATCCCTCCGGGAGAGGGTGAGGGCGTTCATCCCGTCAATTCAATGCTGTTGGACCACCAGTAGTCCGAAATTTTTGAAACGATGAGTTGCTGAGATTAGCGTGACTGCCCAGGGTCTTTCATTCAATAGTTCCCTCTCCCAGAGGGAGAGGGTTGGGGTGAGGGCGTTCATCCCGTCAATTCAATGCTGTTGGACCACCGGGCCGACGCTTCATGCCCCCAAGCAATACTCTGCTCAAGGAACCGGACGCCGCTTTAAGGATTTATGCTGATACCCCTGAGTTGGTTGAAAGAGTACGTTGACGTAGACCTGCCCACGGCAGAGTTGGCCCACCGGCTGACCATGGCCGGCGTCGAGGCCGGGGACATCACCGAGTACGGCGGCTGGACTGGCTGCTGTGTCGGGCAGGTGCTCAACGTCGAGCCGCACCCCAACGCCGACCGGCTTTCCCTGTGCCGGGTGAACGCCGGGGACGAGGAAATGCAGGTCGTTTGCGGCGCGCCCAACGTCGCCGCCGGCCAGAAGATTTGCTTCGCCCGGGTGGGTGCGTACCTTTACAACACCCACAGCGGCAAGCACGAGAACCTCAAGCCGGCCCGCATCCGGGGCGTCGTTTCCGAGGGGATGATTTGCTCCGAGCTGGAGTTGGGCCTGGGAGACGCCCACGAGGGCATCGTCGTGCTGCCCGAGGACGCGCCCGTGGGCATGGACCTGGACGCTTACATGGGCGATACCGTCATTGACCTGGAGCTGACCCCCAATCGGCTCGACTGCTTTTCCATGCTGGGCGTGGCCCACGAGGTCGCGGCCATCACCGGCAAAACGGTGCGGGAACCGGACCTTGGTTACCCGGAGGGGGATACGCCTATCAACGGCCTGGCCGCGGTCTCCGTCGCCGACCCAGACCTGTGCCACCGCTACACTTGCAGCGTCATCCACGGCCTGAAAATCGGCCCTTCGCCCCAATGGCTGCAAGACCGTCTGACCCGCGCCGGCCTGCGCCCTATCAACAACGTCGTCGACGTGACCAACTTCGTGATGCTGGAGTTCAACCAGCCGCTCCACGCCTTCGACCTGGACAAGGTTAAGGACCGGACGATAATCGTGCGGCGGGCCGCCCCGGGGGAGACGCTGGAGACTTTGGACGGGGTGCAGCGGAAGCTAAACCCGGATGTCCTGGTTATCGCCGACGCCCATGACCCGGTGGGGCTGGGCGGCGTCATCGGCGGCGCCAACAGCGAAATCGGGCCGGACACCACCACCGTCCTGCTGGAGTCGGCCACCTTCAACGCCTACAACAACCGCAAGACCGCCGAGACCTTCCGGCTGCGCACCGACGCCACCCAACGGTTCGAGAAGGGCCTGCGCCCGGAGTTGGCTCCCCTCGCTCTGAAACGCGCCACCCAACTGATCCGGCAGGTGGCCGGCGGGGAAGCGGCCCGGGGAATCATCGACATCTTCCCGGACGGGGACCAGCCCTATCCCCAGGTCCCGCTGACCCTGAAACGGCTGAAGCAAGTGCTGGGCATGGAGTTGGAATTGGACGCCGCCGCCGCGGTCTTGCAATCCCTGGGGTTCGTCACCGAGACCACGGGGCCGGGCCGCTTGGAGGCGGCGGTCCCCTACTGGCGCAATGACATCGCCATTGAAGAAGACCTCATCGAGGAAGTGGTGCGGATTATCGGGTACGACGCCGTGCCGACCACCATGATGTCCACCCCCATTCCGTACCACCGTCCCGAGCCCATGACCGAGTTGAAGGCGCGGGTGAGTGAAGCCCTGGCGTCGGCGGGGCTGCAGGAGACTATCAGCTATCCCCTGGTGAGTCGGGACAGCCTCGAATCGGTGCAGCAGTTGGACGACAGCCGGCCGCCGCTGCGGGTGTCCAACCCCATCAGCGCCGGCCAGGAGTACCTCCGCCCCACGCTGAGGGCCAGTCTGCTGCAAACCCTCCGGTATAACCAGGAGCGGCTGGATATGCCCTTCCGGTTCTTCGAGACCGGCCGGGTGTTCCTGCCTCGGGAAGCCGGCCTGCCCGAAGAACGGGAAATGGCCGCCGGAGTGGTGTGCGGTCTTCGCACCGAGCCGTCCTGGCTCGAGCAGACCGGGCACCTGGGGTTTTTTGACGCCAAGGGCGCGCTTACCGCGGCTTTGGAACGGCTTTCGTTGGCCCCCGATTTCCAGCCGGCGTCGGACCCAACGTTCCAACCGGGCCGCTGCGCCAAAATCTCCGCGGGCGGCGTGGACCTGGGCATACTTGGGGAGCTTCACCCCGACATCCGCGAGCGGTTCGGCCTGAGACCCTATCCGGTCGCGCTTTTCGAGATAGACTTGCAGTGGGTATTGCAGGCAGGGCAGCGAAACCCGGAAGGTTTCAAGTCCTTCTCTCGATTCCCGGCAGCCACCCGGGACCTGGCGCTGCTGGTGGGAGCGGAAGTTCCGGCAGGGCAGGTACAAGCAATCCTGAGCCGTCACCGCCTGGTGGAGCGCGTTTCCCTCTTCGACGTATACACCGGCGAGAACATCCCCGCCGGCGCCAAGTCATTGGCGCTGCACGTTTACTTCCAGTCCCACCAGAAAACCCTTACCAACGAAGAGGTCAACCGGGCCCTGGAAGGACTGCTGCGAAACCTGGAGCGGGAAACGGGCGCAACATTGCGGAGCAGCTGAACCCGGACGTATTTCGACAACTTGGCCTCCGTCATTCCTGCCTCCGCAGGAATGACAGGAAGGGAGCGGGAGTTTCAATGCCAACCTCGTGACCCTCTTGCCGCTTCCCGGCCGGTATAGTAAATTTTGGGAATTATATGCCTGTGTACATCGCTGGTTGAAAATCTTGAGTAGTTGTATGGAATATCGGCATGGCAACTATTAACACAACTTATCAACTGCGGGGTTATCTGTCCAAGCAGGGTTATGCCGGCCTGGACGATGTGCTCAGGAATTGCGCCCGCCTGTACAACGCGGGGTTGCAGGAGTGGTGGGATGCGTACTCTCGTCATGTTGGCTACCGTCACCTCACTGAGCAAGACCCCAAGACCCAAAAGCAGAAGCGGGTGAGGAAGCGGGACGACTCCGATTGGGTGTATGTCGAAGCCAGGGACAAGCGGCCCGATGGGAAGTCTGTCACCTACAACGGCCAACTCAAGGAGTTCTCCGGCATACGGGCCGATGATGAGTTCTGGCGCAGCCTGGACATGAACATCGGGCGGGGGGCGCTGCAACGGTTGGAGAGGGCCAAGAACGCTTTTTTCCGCAGGGTGAAGGCTGGAGAGACGCCCGGTTACCCCCGATGGAAGTCGGGCAGGCGGTGGCGGACGATAGAGATGGCAATGGTTCGTGCCAGCATGGTCAGGGATGGGCAGGTCAAAATCAAGGGACTGCCCCCGATTCGGATACCATCCAAGCGGGAGTTGCCGTCGTCCGAGCAGTTGAAGAGTTTGCGAATCACCCGCGCAGGACGAAGGGTGACGGTGAGCCTGGGTTACGCGGTTGAGCGGGACCCGCTGCCGCACAACCCGGTCTGCGTGGGCATAGACATGGGAGTTACCGACCGGATGGTGTTATCCACCGGCGAGGTAGTTCTGGCGGGTGGGGACATTCCCGCCGCCGTGCTTGACACGGCAGAAATCCCTATATCTGGGACACCAATATCTGCTATTACTGCCGAAGCGGTGGCCCCGGATGTAGCGGAGTCCCCCTGCCCGCTCTCCTTGGGGTTCTTCTCCCTGGGGGTGGCCCCGGATGTAGCGGAGTCCCCTTATCATGGGTTCGCACCGCGCCCGGAATGCAGGGTGGCCCCGGATGTAGCGGAGTCCCCCGACTCCTTCGCAGCCAAACGGCGTCGGCGCAGGCCGTGTTCCCGGGCATCCCTTGCAGACATCGCACGGAAGCAACGCAGGTTGTCCCGTTGTCATAAGGGAAGCCGTCGGTTCAGGGAACAGTCCAGGATTCTGGCAAACGCGCACAGCCGGAAACGCATGGGCAACCGCAATGAGTGTCACCGAATCACCACGGATATAGTCCGGCGGTTTGGTCATATCGGTGTCGAGGCTCTTACGATTCGGAACATGACCCGCTCTGCGGCGGGAACGCTTGAGGAGCCGGGAACCAACGTGGGGGCCAAGTCGGGGTTGAACCGGGAGATATTGGCTCAGACGTGGGTATCATCCGACAGCAACTCACCTACAAGGCAGAATGGGCCGGACGGGAGTTTGTGGAAGTTAACCCCAGAAATACAAGCCGGACTTGTTCCCGGTGCGGTGTGATTGACTCCGCTAGTAGAAAAGGAAAGGACTTTAGCTGCACAGCCTGCGGGTTCAAGGATGATGCTGACCACAACGCGGCTGTCAACATCCTGAGAAGAAGTTTGGCGGGTGGGAATGCCCCGCTGTCGGCCTCAGAGTCGGCATAAATGTGTACACAAGTATATAATTCCCTAAATTTCGGGTAGGCCAACAAGGATTGTTATGCAGCAGCGCCGCGAACACGGCCATTCCCACGACCGCCACCAGCGTCAGGGCCACGAACACGGGCACAGCCATGTGGCCGAGGATATGCTGACCGTCGAAGACGCCTTCGACCGAATAATCCAATGCTTCGGATCCCTTTCCGCAGAGCAAAAGCCGATTCTGGAATGCCTGGGGCAGGTGTTGGCAGAAGACGTGCATTCGCCCCTGAGCCTGCCGCCGATGGCCAACTCCGCAATGGACGGCTACGCCCTGCTGCAGCGGGACATTCAGGGCGCGTCCGCCGATGCTCCCCGCCAACTGCGGGTAATCGGGCGTGTGGCCGCCGGGGAAGTGTCAGCCCAATGCGTTACCGAGGGCGCCGCCATCCGGATAATGACCGGCGCCCCGCTGCCCGACGGCGCCGATACGGTGGTCCCCTTTGAGGAAACCGACGAGGTGGCCCGGCGGGAGTCCGGCCAACCCCTGGACCAAATCGGCGTCATGGCCGACCTGCCCCTTTACTGCAACGTTCGCCCAGCAGGGGAAGATGTGCGGCAAGGCGACCTGGTGCTGGAAGCCGGCACGGTGATTCGCTCTTCCGAAGTGGCGGTCCTGGCATCCCTGGGGCTGACCCACGCCACCGTTATCCGGCGTCCGGTGGTCTCCATTCTCTCCACCGGCGACGAGTTGATGGCGGAGGGAGAACCGCTGGGGCCGGGACAGATCTACGACAGCAACAGCTCCGGGGTGGCGGCGGCGGTGCTGGCCGCCGGAGGTGTGCCGCGCGTGTTGGGCATCGCCCGTGACAACCTGGAAGCATTACACCAGAAGCTGGGGGAAGGGGCCGGGTCCGACCTGCTGATTACTTCGGCTGGCGTATCCAAGGGCGACTACGACATGGTGAAGGACGTGCTCACCCAGCGGGGCGACATGAACTTCTGGTCCGTAAGAATGCGTCCGGCCAAGCCCCTGGCCTTCGGACACCTGGATTATCCCGGCGGCGCGCGGATACCGCTGCTGGGATTGCCGGGCAACCCGGTCAGCGCAATGGTGGCCTTCGAGATGTTCGGACGGCCGGCAATCATGACCATGCTGGGCCGGGGGTCCCCGGCCCGCCCGTCGGTGGAGGGAGTGCTGACCGGCCCCATCTACAACACCGACGGCCGCCGGGTTTACGCCCGGGTCGAGGTCGAGCGCAGGGATGGCGTATACTACGCCAACCCCACCGGCCCCCAGGGTTCCAATATCCTGACTTCCATGTCCCGCGCCAACGGGTTGGCAATTTGCCCCGCGGACGAGACCGGCAAGGCTGCCGGGGAACAAGTCAAAATCATCATGCTGAACTGGAACGAAGAGGTTGACCTATGACCACCCCGGCATCCGGCCCATCCTCCGAGGCGGACGTCTCGCCAAGGTATTACATCAGCTTCGCCCGTGTCGCGGCCTTCGGACGGTCGGCAGTGGCGGTGTTGGCCGCCCGGCGCGTGCCCATGTCCCCTTCCATGGTCCAAGAAGACCACGAACTGACCGACCCCCAGGCGCTGGTTGAAGAGATTGCGGAGTTTGGCCCGCAGGAAGAAGACTTCATCCGCTCGGATATGCCCATCAAGGAGATTGTATTCCGTATGCTGCTGGCCCGCGGCAACCGCCCGGCGCCGCTTTGGGAGCTGCACGAAGAGTTAACCGGCAAGTGGTCAACATCCCTCCGGCCCATCAACGTGACCGAGTCGGGGCTCGCTAAAATCCTGGACCAGGACAACTACTACGGGTTCAGCCACGACGGCCTGTCCGCAGCGGACTAGCGCTGCCGGATGGGTTCCATCCCAGCCCTGACAACACGAAGAAGGGGTGCGGCAAGCCGCACCCCTTCTGGTTTCCGGTCCTTATGACTATCTACCGTGCCTCCCGGCCTGGATTTTCCGGCAGGGCCGTACCGTCATCCGCTAAGCTGGCCGTTGGCTACCCCAACCAGTTTCTCGAAGCCCGGTTCGTCGTTGACGGCGAGGTCGGCGAGGACCTTGCGGTCAATCTCAACCCCGGCCAGCTTCAACCCGTGCATGAACTGGTTGTAGGGCATACCGTACTGGCGGGAAGCCGCGCCGATGCGGACAATCCACAATCGGCGGAACTCCTGCTTGCGCTCGCGCCGGTGCCGGTAGGCGTGGCTCCAAGCGTGCAAGAGGGCCTCTTTGGCCCACTTGTAATTCCGGTGTGAAGACCCCTGGAACCCTCGGGCCGCCAGCATCACTTTCTTGTGCCGGCGGTGTTTTGTAACGCCGCGTTTAACTCTGGGCAAACCGCATCTCCAGTGTTAGAATCCCCCGCCTATCCGTAGGGAAGCAATCTCTTGAAACGCTTGATGTCGCTATGGTCGACCAACAGCTTGTCCCCGAACTTGCGGGTAACCTTCTTGGGTTTCTTCCGCCGCAGGTGGCTGCTCATTCTTTTGCGGCGCATCAGCTTGCCCGTACCCGTAATGTGGATACGGGCTTTCGCGCCTTTGTGGGTCTTAAGCTTTGGCATCTGCTAAATCTTCCGCCTTGTCACTCTTGGTGAGGCCCGGAATGAGAATCATCGACAAGGCCCGGCCCTCCATTGACGGGGGCTTTTCCAAGCGCACATCATCCTTCAGGTCATCGGCGACTCTCTTGAGAACCGACAGGCCCAACTGCTGATGCACCGCTTCCCGTCCGCGGAACCGCACGGTCAGCTTGACCTTGGAGCCGCCCTCGATGAATTCCCTCACCTTGCGCATCTTGGATTCCAGGTCATGGGATCCAATGTTTGGCCGGAACCGGACTTCACGCAACTCGGTGCTTTTTTGGCTCTTCTTGGACTCTCGTTCTTTCTTCGCGTACAGATAGCGCAGTTTGCCGTAGTCCAAAAGCCGAGCCACCGGCGGATCGGCGTTGGGCGCCACCTCCACCAGGTCCAAGTCTTGTTGACGGGCCATCTGTATCGCCTTGTCGGTGGCGATGACCCCCAACTGTTCCCCGTTTTCACCGATGAGACGAATGTTATGGGAACGGATTTGCTCATTGACTTTGTACTGCCTAGCTATGCTCTACCTCCGAAACCTGGCCGAAGCCCATTTATCAGAATGATTTAATCTATCACAAGCCCATAGGCCAGTCAATCCACCCGGACATGGCGATTCCCAATTCGACGTAATCCGGCTCTAATATACCCTTGCCCGCCTATTGTCGTCTCAGACCAGCCAATCCACCGCGTTCACGCCCGGACGAACCCCGTTCCAGCAACCGAAACCCCCTGCCATTCCGGGCCTTCGGTGACGAACAGGTTGAAAGCCGGATTAGTTGGGGGTGTTAAACCCCTGGTCCAGGTCTTTCAGGAACTCTTCGATGTTGGGAGAAAGAGGGGGAAGGTCCGGAGATGATTCTTCCTGCGACTCCTGACGTTCCCGATGCTCCCGGTCGTACCGCTCCTCAAGGCGGCTGAGAAGCGCGGCGGAGCCGGACTTATCATCCACCTTTTCCTGGAGCTTGAGGTACTGCTCCGTTCCCCGCTGGGACTCAATCAACCGCTCCGGCAGGCCGTAAAAGGAGCACAGAATCTCCATCAAGCGCGCCGTCCCGGTCAGGTCTTCGTCCACCTGAAGGTACTGGGGCAGATGCACGACGAAGGTGCGGGTCTCAATGCCCAGCTTGATGGCTTCCTGGGTTATCAGGTAAGTGATGGTGGTCGGCCCTTCATAGTCGCTGGTTTGCACCTTGGCCCGCTGCCGTTCGCCCTCGGCGTCGCCTCCGGCGCCAACCCCCGAAACTAGGAGCGGTCTCGTGTGGGGAACCATGTCGTACATCGCGCCCACCATGGAATACCGCCGGACGCCGAAATGGCGCAGCAGCTCCACCACCCCCTCGGTGAAGTCCTCCCCGTAGAGGTGCGGCTCCAGCAGGTGCATCATCACCAAGTCGGGAGCCTCGTCCCGCACGGCGTACCTGACGACGGTGTTGGGGATGCTGACCTCGCGGCGCCCCTCGTTGAAGTAGGACCGGGGCCGGTAGCGGGTATAGTCGTAGAACATGCCGGGTTGGGCCAGGCGGCCCAGTTCCTTGGCCCTCAGATGGCGCTCGATCCGGTTCAAGGCCAGGGTCCCCACGCTGCCCACATCAATCCACGGACGCAGCACGGCGATAAGGTGGGGGTCCTTCAAATCCGGCGCCGGTTCCGTTATTTCAAACTGCCCGATACGCATGGTCACAGTTTGACACCATCCCTAACCGATTGCAACCTTCCAACAAACCCGAGAAAATTGCGAAACTACCCAGATGAGCTTGCGACTGCTAATTCGGGACGAATACCGTTAAAGTATTTGCCGAATCCCCCCACCCTGAATGGCCAACGAATCCTATTCACGCTATTATTCTGCTGGCCCTTCGGCAACTAAAGAGTTTCGCAATTTTCTCCAAACCCCATCATGGCCCATCCAAATAACCCGGTTGGACCAATCCCATGGATTGAGCTTACGATACATCAATACCGTCTAAACCGACACGGCAACCAGTGCCAGTCCCTCACCGACGCAGCTATTGTAACCATATCCCTTCTCCTTCCAGGAATTTTTCTGCCTTTTTATTTGGACCATGTCCATCAGAGTAAACAACCGTAGCCTGGATGTATTTTCCCCAGTCGAGACGAGAGGGAATGTACTTAGAGGAAGTTGCCCCCGGAATGGTTGTCCACCCGGTTGTGGGATGCGTTGCTCGTTGCCAACTCCACCTCTCGATACTGATTTCTCCGTCCGGGTCTGACAAACTAGCTCGCAGCAACATATTACCCGCGGATTGGCTAATGCTAATGACAACCCTACCAAGTCTATCTGGCACCACCGTCGGTGTCGGGACCGGTGTGATAGTTGGCGTCGGTGTAGGCGTAACGGTTGGGTGAAGTGGGGCTGTTATAGTCGGTGCAATACCCTGTCCGATAGTTGTCCTCGGTGTGGCGATAGACGACTGATCCCTATCTTTCGCTTGGATAGAATGTGGCGGTCTGACATTGCAATTCTTCACAACGATGTCAATTATTCCGTCATTAGTCACTAGACCATAGACAGTTACAGTTTCTCCTTTCGCAAGCTCAAGAACGGACGACCTGTTAGATTGGCTTATTTTGCAAACAATGTTCACCCAGTTGTCAGTGTTCAGTTTAATGTCGTACTCGCTGCCTGCATCATGAATCGAACTTATGGATCCCGTAATCAACACATACTTGTCGACGTATTTGCTCTCCCAAGATACTTCGTTAGATTCGTGTTCTCTTTCAAGTGCGTTGGCGGTCACCACTATAGGTAGTTGGCGTTGGTCTTGGAGTGGGGGTCGGGTGTCGCGTCGGCGTCGGCGTCGGCGTTGCCGTGAGGGAGGGAGCAGATGGTATTTGCCTCGCTGTCCTAGGTGATTGGTTGCCACCGCTGTCAGAGAACACGGCGACCAAAATGATCAGTAAGACAAACAACCCCAGCAGACAACCGAATACAATGCCCACCCATTTCAGAATCCTTCGGCGTTGGCTTGTAGAAGTCTGACGCTGGAGTTGCGGAGCTTGGCCGCTCTGCAAGGACAGACCACACCGGATGCAAAACCGGCTATCGGCGGAGTTCAGACTCCCACAACTTGCGCAATACATCCCCTCACCTATCCTGGGGTAATCGGGCACACCTAGCCCCAATATAGGCGATAGCCATCAAGACAACGCCGCACCGATTCGCCCTCGTAGAGCAGGTCCTCCATGCCCGGGGCACTGAGGTTGTAGAACAACTGCGCACAGTGGACCCGCAGCATCACCGGCATCGGCGCTTCCAGCCTTAATATGCCATATCCCGCCAGACTTTTTCAGAGTATCCCTAAACTTCTAACCCCTCCACAACCATGTCAGACCCTCAGCAGCCCCCACCCTCCCTAGCACTCGCCTATATCCGTCAAGCGGCCCTCGCGCCAGGCCACCGCACCGCCGCGCACCGTCAGGTAGGTATCCAGCCGCACCTTGCCTTCAACGTTGTGGCCGGCCATGTCGTGCCAGACAAATCGGCCTTCCCGCAGGTCGAACACAGCGGCGTCTCCCTCCATGCCCGGGGCCAGCGAACCGATAGTGTCCTGAAGCCCCAGGACCTGGGCGGGCCGGTTGGTGGCGGCGGCCACGGCGTCTTTAAGCTCCAGGCCAATGCCGTGGAACTTGCTCACCAGGTCGTTCATCAGATAGACGGTGCGGCCCGCCGGCGCAATGTGAATGTCGGTGCTGATGGTGTCGGGAGGAAGTCCCTGCTCCATTGCGGCCTTGACCACCGCGACATCGCAATGCACCCCGGCGTGGCCCACATCCATGATGACGCCCCGGCCGGCGGCCGCCCGGACTTCGGGGCGGATTTTGTTGTTGCGGTCCAGCATATTCTCCGGGTGGCCGTTGAAGGCGTGGGTGGAGATGTCTCCCGGGCCGAGGAACTCCAGCACGTCGGGCAGGGGAATGGGCGTCCCGCTGACGTGGACCATCAAACGGCTGCCCGACCGGTCCGCCGCCGCCCGGGCGTGCTGCATGGCGGCGCGGGCGTTCCAGTAGGCCACGGCGTCAACGTGCATCCGCACCTTCACGCCGTAGAGAAAGCCGGGGTTGCTCTTGATGGCGCCGGCGGTCTCGTCCACGTCGATAACCCGCATATCGTGGAGGCCGCCGCCCAACACGCGGTTGGCCGCCAGACCGACAGCCCCGATGTGCAGGAAGGCCAGCAGCCGGGTGCGGTGGGCCGGAAACACATAGTCCCGCATGGCGCCATAGTTGAGGAACCCGGAACTGCCCGCATCAACGCCGGTGGTCGTGCCGGAGGAGAGGCAGGCCCGGTCGGCGTGGACGGCGCTGCCGGTGCCGCCGTGATAGAAATGCCCGTGCAGGTCGATCAATCCCGGCGTAATCAGCTTGCCGGTCACGTCCACGACGCTGGCCGCTTCCGCCGGGTCAATGCGCTCGGCCACCGCCGCCACCTTGCCGCCCCGGAAGGCGATGTCCCGTCTCCCGTCGATTCCCTGGCCGGGGTCCAACAGGCTGCCGCCCTTGAGCAGCAGGTCATAGCCGGATGGTGCGCTGGTCATCGTTTCTCCTCTTCCACTCCGGGAACGGGCAGCGCCGACCCCGGAGTTCCGGTGTTGTCCGGTCCCGGCCTATTCCAGGAAGTCCTCGTCGGTATCGGCGTACTCCAGGCGGCGCAGCCGGGGATAGACCATCTCTTTGGGACGAAGCATATCGCTGTCGGAAATATCCAGGGAATCGGCGACGGGCTTGGCCTCCCATTTCTGGACGGCTTCCTGCACCAACCGGCGGACAATTTGCGGCGAGCGCCCTTCCAGCCGTCCCAACTGGTAGGCCAGGGTTACGGCCAATTGGTTGCAGGTTATGCGTTCGAACGCGTCGGCGTCGCCCAGGTCTTCCGGCATACTGCCCGATTGGTCGATAAAGTCGTCCAGCACCTGGCCGATAATGTCGGTCATGCCGCCCAGCTCAATCTCGGTCATATACTCGGTAAGCTTGTCGGTGAGGTCCACCACGCCCGGTTCGGGCAGCACCAACTCGGGGGACTCCTCGTGTATCGAAGGGGAGTTGTCATCGACCATCAGCGGGAACTCCTTCGCTCGAACCCGGCAGGACGCCGGAAAACGGGCGTGTGCGCATATTTGAGGTGGCGCCGGCACCTATTTTAGCACGGTTAACGCCGGTCCATTGCCCGCATGAACCCGGTTCATGGACCCGGTGCATGTACCTTGTCCATTGGACCCGGTGCGAGGGCCGGAGACCGCACGACTGGCGAAACTCCGGCCTTGCCGTTCCTTGCTGGCCCAAGTAGCCCATGCTATCATTCCCTTGTACTCTTTAGACCCTGTGAACCTCTTCCCTCATCGTACCGGCGCAGCGTCGGCGTATGGCACCGTCCCTGGAGCGGCATCTACCGGGGCCGGGCTTGTGGAGGGCATCTCCGTGGACGATTCCAACCCTTGGCAAATCGACATTACGGTGGATTCCGAGCTGGAATCCACCCATCGGGATGACTTGTCCGAAGAATGGACCCGCATGGTGGCGGAACAGGCATTGGCCGCCGCCCTGCCGGGCGATCCCCCCGGTCAGGTGAGCCTGTTGTTCACCGATGACGCCACGGTGCGGGGGCTGAACCTCCGCTTCAGGAGCCTGGACGAGACCACCGACGTCCTGTCTTTCTCCGCCGAGTTCCCCGGACACTGGGAGGGAGAAGACGACCCGCCAGACCCCGGATTCATGGTTGAGGGAGACGGCGGAGCGGATGCCGTGGGTTTCGTGTTGCCCCCCGGCCATTCCGCACCCCTGGGAGAGGTCATCATTTCCTGCCCGCAAGCTCGGCGGCAAGCGGCGGAAAAGGGCTGGGGCTACCGCCGGGAACTGGCGTTGCTGGTCGTCCACGGCGTTCTGCACCTGGTGGGCCACGACCACTTGGAACAGGCCGAAACGGAGTTGATGCAGGCTAGGGAACGGCTGGCCCTGGAGCGCATTTTCCCATCCCAACCACGGCCACCCCAACCGCAGCCCCAGGAGGCGCAGCCGTGACCTCCTCACAGGTCTACTACCGGAAGTGGCGCCCCTCCAGCTTCAGCAGCCTGGTGGGGCAGGAACACGTTTCGACCACCCTGCGCAACGCCATTTTGCAGGGCCGGGTCTCCCACTCCTACCTGTTTTGCGGCCCGCGAGGCACCGGCAAGACCACCACCGCGCGGGTGATGGCCAAGGCGGTCAACTGCCTGAATCCCCAGGACGGCGATCCCTGCGACGCCTGCTCTCTGTGCGTTTCGGCCAACGAGGGCCGCCTAATGGACATTATCGAGTTGGACGCGGCCAGCAACCGGGGCATCGACGAGATTCGGGACATTCGGGACAAGGTGAACTTTGCGCCGGTGGAAGGGTCCCGCAAGATATACATCATCGACGAAGCCCATATGCTCACCGACCAGGCTTCCAACGCCTTCCTGAAGACGCTGGAAGAGCCGCCGGGCCACGTTATTTTCATCCTCTGCACCACCGAGGCGCAGAAGATTCTGCCGACCATTGTTTCCCGCTGCCAGCGTCACGACTTCCGGCGGCTGCCGGGAGAGGTCGTTTACGAGCGGCTGAACGAAATCGCCGAGGCCGAGGGGGTGACGGCTGAACCCGAAGCACTCCGGGCCGTGGCCCGTTTCTCCGCCGGCAGCCTGCGGGACGCGGAAAACCTGCTGGAACAACTGGTACTGTCCGGCGACGGCGGCGTCGGCCTGGGCCAGGTGGAGGAGTTGCTTGGGCTGGGCCGCGGCGACCGTTGGCTGGAACTGGCCAAGTCGCTGCTGACCGGCAACACCCCGTTTGCCCTGGAAGCGATTAACCAGGCCGCCTGGGACGGCACCGACCTGCGCCAACTGCACCGGCAAACCCTGGAACTGCTGCGGGCCGCCATGCTGCTGGAGTGGGGTTCCCGCGAACGGCTCGACCTGCCCGACCATCTGCTGGGCCAGTTGCGCGAGTTGGTTAACCAGCTTCCGTCGTGGCGAATCATCCAGGCCGTAAAAATCTGGGGCGACGTAAGCCTGCGCTACGACGCTCCATCCACCCTGCCGCTGGAACTGGCGTCGGTGGAGATTTGCAGCCAGGAAGCCCCGGCAGCCCGGCAGCCCGCCCCCGCCGCGCCGCCCCGGGAAGGCGCCCCGGCGCGCGGCAGTCCCGGCGGCCCGCCGGGTGCATCCGGTCGAACTCCCCCGCCGGAGTCCGGCAGGAACGCTCCGCCCCCGGGCCAGCCCCCGCAGAGCCAGGCAGCCCCGGCTCCCGGCGGAAATCCCGCCGGCCAGGGGATGGGCGACGACGTGCGCTCCCGCTGGATGGGGACGGTTAAGGCACTGGGCCGCTGCAAGGGCAAGGAGTACAACCTGGGGGCGCTGCTGCGGGACTGCCGCTCCGAAAGCGTCACGATTGAAGGCGACACGCTGGTTTTGGCCTTCAGCCACAGCTCCAACCTGGAGCGGATGCAAAAGGAAATGGAAGACCCCAACAGCCGCAAGATGGTCAACGAAACGGTGGAGAAGTTCTTCGGCACGCCCTACCAGTTCCGGCTGACCCTGGTGGCGGATAACGGGTCCAACGCCCCCAGCCGTACATCCCAGCAAAGTCCCTTGGTGCGCGCCGCAATGGGAATGGGCGCCAGAATCGTAGAGGAGCACTCGGAATGAATCGCAACATGATGAGACAGGCCCAAAAGCTGCAAGCCCAGTTGCAGAAGGTCCAGGATGAACTGGAAACCCTTACTGTCGAGGGCAGTTCCGGCGGCGGCGTGGTGAAAGTTACCATGACCGGCAAGCAGACGGTGGAGACGGTGTTCATAGACCCGGAGGCCGCCGAAGACGTGGACCTGCTCCAGGATTTGGTCGCCGCCGCCGTCAACGACGCTTTCGCCAAGACCCAGGAAGTCGCCGCCAACAGGATGAGCGCAGTAACCGGCGGCATGAACATCCCCGGCCTGGGGTTTTAGCCCGGCCGGACCGCCCTTCCAACGGCGCCCGGCCGTTGTTTGCAAACCCAACTCTGGTCCGTAGAGCATTCCCATGACTTCCGAACGTATGCCATCGGCGGCCCCGTCTCTGGCCCGGTTGATTCAGGAGTTGAGCAAGCTGCCGGGCATCGGGCCCAAGAGCGCCCAAAGGCTGGCCTATCACATTATCCGCCTCCCCAACGAGGAGGCTTTCGACTTGTCGGACGCCATCAACGCCGTCAAACACAACATTATGTTCTGCGAGGAATGCCAGAACCTGACCGATTCCAACCTCTGCGGCATCTGCGCCAACCCCCAACGGGACCGGGGCCAAATCTGCGTGGTGGAAGAGCCGCTGGACGTGCTGGCCTTGGAGCGCGCCAACTGCTACCTGGGCCTGTATCATGTCCTGCACGGCGCGGTCTCACCGCTGAACGGCGTCACGCCGGCGCATCTCAAGCTCAAGGAACTGTTCACCCGGCTGTCCGCCAACCCGGTGTCCGAACTGGTCATCGCCACCAACCCAACCCTGGACGGCGAGGCCACCGCCATGCTGATTACCCGGCAGTTGGAGGGCGCCCACATCAAGATTACCCACTTGGCCCGCGGCCTGCCCGTGGGCGGCTCCTTGGAATACTCGGACGAAATAACCCTGAGCCGCGCCTTCAACGGACGCCAGGAAGCCTGAATATGCCTGTCCCCAGGACGTACCGGGCCGAAGCCCTGGTCTTGAAGAACTCTCCTATGGGCGAGGCCGGCTTGCTGGTGACGCTGTATTCCCGGGAGTGGGGGAAGCTGAGGGTGGTTGCCAACGGCGCCCGCCGGACGAAGAGCAAGCTGGTGGGCCACCTGGAACCCCTGACCATCGCCCGGCTTTCGCTGGCCCGGGGCCGCACCCTGGACACCATCGCGCAGGCCGAAGTCGCCGGGACGTTCCCGTCCATCCGGTCCGACCTTGCCACCATGACCAAGGGGCTGTTCGTTACCGAGATGGTGGACGGGTTCGGCTCCGAGGACAACGCCAATCCCCCGCTGTACGACCTTGCCACGGAAACGCTGCGGGCGATTGACCGGGAGCCGTCCAAAGACCTGAACCTGCGCTACTTCGAGCTTCACCTGCTGCGCGTTTCGGGGTTCATGCCCGAGCTTTTCGCCTGCGTTGAGTGCCGCCGCCCGCTGGAGCCGGACCGCCACCGCTTCAGCGTGGACAGCGGCGGGACCCTGTGCCCGGACTGCTCTCCCGTCGGCGTGCAGATTCGCCCCCTGTCCCTGCGGGCGTTGAAGGTTCTGCGCCTGCTGCACCGCTGCCGGTTGGACGACCTGCCCGACCTCCAGACATCACCCGCCCTGTTCCGCGAAGTTACCGCCGTCCTCGGCGCTTCCACCCAGTTTTGGCTGGGCAAGGAAATCCGGTCTAACTCGTTCCTGAAACTGCTTGAGCGCAGCCACAACGCTGGAGTAACTTTGTAACCAACTTCGGGGCGTATGGCTGGGTTGCGGAGAGGAAAACCGGGACGGAGCAGTCCCATAAACATCAGGCCGCCGCGGGTTACCCGTTCCACAGCCGTCTTTCGTCCCAGATGGAGCGCAGCCGTTGTTTAGCAAGATATTAATTGCCAACCGGGGAGAAATCGCCTGCCGCATCATCCGGACTTGCCGGAAGATGGGAGTCAGGACCGTTGCCGTGTACTCCGAAGCGGACCGCGGCAGCCTTTATGTCGAGTTGGCCGACGAAAGTTGTTTCCTGGGCGCGGCCCCGCCGCCGGAGAGCTACCTCAACGTGGAAAAGATTCTTCAGGCCGCCCGGGACTCCGGCGCCGAGGCGGTCCATCCCGGCTACGGGTTCCTATCCGAAAACGCCGCTTTCGCCCAGCGGTGCGAGCAGGAGGGCATCCGGTTTATCGGCCCCGACCCCGGCGTTATGGGAAAGATGGGCGACAAGCTCCGCGCCCGCAAGCTGGCCCGAAAAGCCGGCCTCCCCGTCCTGCCCGGCACCACCAACCCGGTGGATGACGCTCACGCCGTTGACAAGGCATGGCGCCTGGGGTTCCCGCTCATGGTCAAGGCTGCCGACGGAGGCGGCGGAATCGGCATTCACGTCATCGAGTCAATAGACGAACTGATGCCGTTGGTGGAACGGACCCGCAAAGTCTCCGCCAACGCCTTCGGCAGTTCCCGGTTGTTCTTCGAGCGCTACCTGAAGGACGCCTCGCACATTGAGGTGCAACTCATCGGCGACCAGCACGGTAACCTGGTCCACCTCCACGAGCGGGACTGCTCCATGCAGCGCCGGAACCAGAAGCTGGTGGAGGAAACCCCGGCAGTTAAGTTGGACCCCAGGGTGCGGGACAAGATATGCCGGTTGGCCGTCAAGCTGGCCCAACACATCGGCTATACCAACGCCGGAACCGTGGAGTTCCTGCTTTCCCAGGAAGGGCAGATTTACTTCCTGGAAATGAACACCCGGTTGCAGGTGGAACACGGCGTCACCGAGATGGTCACTGGCGTTGACCTGGTGGAATTGCAGTTGAGGGTCGCCGCCGGGGAGACGCTGCCCATTACCCAGCAGGACGTAAAGCCGGAAGGCCACGCCGTTCAGGCCCGGGTCTACCCGGAAGACCCGGAGACCTTCCTTCCCGTCATCGGCGAAATCACCGGGCTGGGCCTGCCCGAATCCCCCGGCATCCGAATCGACTCCGCTCTTTGCAAAGGGTACGAAGTCACGCTACACTATGAGCCGTTGCTGGCGAAGGTAATGGCGTGGGGACCGGACCGCGCGCAGGCCCTTGAGCGGTTGGACCAAGCCCTCACGGAGCTGCGGATTGAAGGGGTGAAGACCAACGTTCCGCTGTTGCGCGAGATTATCGCCGATCCGAACTTCGTCCGGGCCGCCCACCATACCGGCACCCTGCCCGCCCTGGTGTCGGCGCGCCAACGGCATGATCCGGGAGTCAACGTCGGCATGAACGCAAAAGGAAACGGAACGGCAGGAAAAGAAACGGCTGCGGCCATCGGCGCGGCGTTGGTCATCGCTATGCGAAATTCCCGCGCCCAACCCGCCGCGGCCCTGCCCAACCCACGCTGGCGGGCAATGGCCCGGCAGGAGCAATTTTTCTCCCGAACCTTGGGGAGCCGGGGTTGGCAGTAACCACCCTGCGGGTCAAGGTCGGCGACACCTGGTACACGGTGGCCGTTGGCGACCTCGGCCAATCGCCGTTCGAAGTCACCGTTGACGGCGAGACTTTCCTGGTAGAAATCGAAGGATCGGGTGAAATTGAAGGGCCACCCACCGCACCCAACCGCCCACCCCTGAGCAACCGTCCCCGGGCCGGCGCGCCCCAGCCTCCGCCTCCGGAACCCGCCGCACATCCCGTCGCCTTCTCCGGCAACATCCTGCGTTCTCCTATGCCCGGCAGGGTTATGTCAATCCTGGTGCGCCCCGGCGACCCGGTGGCCGAAGGCGATGAAGTCTGCGTCGTGGAGGCCATGAAGATGGAGCAGAGCATCCGCTCGCCCCGCGGCGGCGTGGTCAAAACGGTCCACGTTCAGCCCATGGACTCGGTCAACACCGACGACCCGCTGGTGGAACTGGAATAGCAACAGTCATCAACTCCGCCAGAGCCGCCCATGATAAAATGTCCATAATCAGCAAGAGCAAAGGCCAAACCATGCGCCAATTCGACGTAAGCGATTCCACAATCGAGTTAGCCAACCTCCTGAAAGCCGTCGAAGGAGGGGAAACCATCGCCATCGCCCGCAACGGCGAAACCATCGCTCACCTCGTACCAACCCGAATCACCGACCCTGCCGCGCGCAAGAAAGCGCTTGACAAATTTCTGGAACAGCGACAACCCCCAAACGCGACGCTGGAAGAATTGATGGCTTGGCGGCATGAGGTTTCCGATACGTGGCCATCATAGTCTTGGATGCCTCGGTGACGATCTGTTGGCTGTTGCCCGATGAGGACGACCCAAGAGCAGACGTTGCATTGGAAAGGCTCCGCCGAGATGGTGCCATCGTTCCTCAGATTTGGCACCCGGAAGTGCGCAACGCGTTATATCAGGCAGAACGGCGAGGCCGGACAGCCCCGACAGAAACTGAAGAATCGTTTGGACAACTGAACAACATCCTGGTCGCAACCGATTCCCAACCTGATTTTGACGTGACTTTGGCCCTTGCCCGGCTGCATAATCTCTCATTGTATGATGCCCTCTATCTGGAATTTGCCAAGCGGTGCAACGTGGAATTGACAACACTGGAAACACGGCTCGGTTCAGCCGCCGCCAGAGAAGGGTTGCTGATGACAACCGCATAAGCGAACCTTTCTGCCGCCCTTCATCCGGTTAATCTGCCATATCCCAATCACCGCCACTCCCCTGCAAAATGGTAAAATAACCCCAGTTCCAATCCCGGACAAGAATATCACCTCAGGAAACACGCCTATGCCCCAGGAATTTATTCACGTCAAAGGCGCCCGGGAACACAACCTCAAGAATGTCGAGGTGATGATTCCCCGGGAGAAACTCGTCGTCATCACCGGCGTTTCCGGTTCCGGCAAAAGCTCCCTGGCCTTTGACACCATTTACGCCGAAGGCCAGCGCCGCTACGTCGAGTCTCTTTCCGCCTACGCCCGCCAATTCCTGGGCCGCATGGACAAGCCCGACGTGGACTACATTGAAGGTCTTTCGCCAGCAATCTCCATCGACCAGAAGGGCGTCTCCCACAACCCCCGCTCCACCGTCGGCACCGTCACCGAAATCTACGACTACCTGCGCCTGCTGTTCGCCCGCGTCGGCCATCCCCACTGCCCCAAGTGCAGCCGCCCCGTGGAACGCCAGTCCGTGCAGCAAATCGTGGACGCCATTCTTTCGCTGCCGGAGGGGAGCCGCATAACCCTGCTGGCGCCTAAAATCCGCCGCAAGAAGGGCGAGCACAAGGACGTTTTCGAGGCCGCCCGCAAGGCCGGCTTCGTCCGCCTGCGGGTCAACGGCGAAATTCACCAGATGGACGACCTGGACAACCTGACCCTGAACAAGCAGAAGTGGCATTACATCGAACTGGTCATCGACCGGCTGATTATCCGCCCGGACACCGAGCACAGCCGGGTTGCCGAGTCGGTGGAGACGGCCGTCCGGGAAGGCGAGGGCGTGGTGCTGGCCCTCCGCCATGCCGCCGAAGACGGGGAACCGGACGAAGAGCTGGTGTTTTCCGAGCAGTTCGCCTGCGTCCGCTGCGGCATCAGCCTGCCGGAAATCGAACCCCGCACCTTCAGCTTCAACAGTCCCCACGGCGCGTGTTCTTCCTGCACCGGCCTGGGATACAAGCTGGAGGTGGACCCGGAGCTGGTCATTCCCAACAAGAACCTGTCGCTGTCCGAGGGTGCCATCGCTCCCTGGATGAAGGCCGGCGCATCCAGCGGTTGGTACCTGAGCATGGTGGAATCGGTGGCCAAAGCCAACGGCTTTTCGGAAAAGACGCCGGTGAAGGACCTGTCCGAAGAACACCTGAATCTGGTCCTGTATGGCAACAGCGACAAGAAAGTTACCGTGCGCCACCGCACCCGCCGGGGCCAGACTTACAGTTGGGACACCAACTTCGAGGGAGTCATCCCCAACCTGGAACACCGGTACAGCCGCACCGATTCCGACTACGTGCGCCACGAAATCGAGCGTTATATGTCCGCCCGCCCCTGCCAGTCCTGCCAGGGACAGAGGCTGCGCCCCGAGGCGTTGGGCGTCAAGGTCTGCGGTCTTAGCATCATCGACGTTTCATCCATGAACATTGGCCAGGGGTTGGAATGGGTGCAGCGCATTGACCCCGACCTGCCCCGGAAGGGCCGCCGCCAGACCCTCACCACGCGGGAGAAGACCATCGGCAACCAAATCCTCAAGGAAATCGAGGGACGGCTGCGGTTCCTGGACGGCATCGGCCTGGACTACGTGACCATGGACCGCACCGCCCGCACCCTGTCCGGCGGGGAAGCCCAGCGGGTGCGGCTGGCCACCCAAATCGGCTCCGGACTGACCGGGGTGCTGTACGTTTGCGACGAACCCACCGTGGGCCTGCACCCCCACGACGACCACCGCCTCATCGACACCCTGACCCGCCTGCGCGACATGGGCAACACGGTGGTCGTGGTGGAACACGACGAGGCGATGATGCGGGCGTCGGATTACGTGGTAGACCTGGGGCCGGGCGCCGGGGAGCACGGTGGCAAGATTGTCGCCACCGGCACCGTCTACGAGGTCATGGACAACCCGGCGTCGCTGACCGGACAGTACCTCAGCGGCGCGAAGAAAATTCCCCTGCCCGAAGCCCGGCGCCCCGGCAACGGCGGGACCCTGACCATCACCGGCGCGCGGGAAAACAACCTCAAGGGCATCGAGGTCAGCATCCCGCTGGGAATGCTGGTTTGCGTCACCGGCGTGTCCGGCTCCGGCAAGAGCACGCTGGTCTACGACATCCTGTACAAGCGGCTGGCCCAGGAACTGAACCGGGCCAGGGAGCGCCCCGGCGAGCATGACGCCGTGGAAGGGATCGCCAACATCGACAAGGTGGTCAACATCGACCAGTCCCCCATCGGGCGCACCCCGCGGAGCAACCCGGCCACCTACACCGGTGCGTTCACGCCCATCCGGGAATTGTTCTCCAACCTGCCCGAAGCCCGGGTGCGGGGGTACAAGCCGGGCCGGTTCTCCTTCAACGTCAAGGGCGGCCGGTGCGAAGCCTGCCAGGGAGAGGGCTACAATCAAATTGAGATGCAGTTCCTGCCCGACGTCACCGTGCCCTGCGAGGTTTGCCACGGACGGCGTTACAATCGTGAGGCGATGGAGGTCATGCTGCACGAACGCAGCATCGCCGACGTGCTGGAAATGACCGTTGACCAGGCCCTGGACTTCTTCTGGAACTTTCCGCGCATCCGGCCCAAGCTGGAGACGCTGCGGGACGTGGGCTTGGGCTACATCCGGCTGGGACAGCCGGCCACCACCCTTTCCGGCGGCGAGGCCCAGCGGGTCAAGCTGTCCACCGAGCTTTCCAAGCGCGCCACCGGCAAGACGCTGTACCTGCTGGACGAACCCACCACCGGGCTGTCCTTTGAGGACTGCGCCGCCCTGCTGCGGGTGCTGCACCGCCTGGTAGACACCGGCAACACCGTCCTGCTAATTGAGCACAACCTCGACCTCATCAAGAACGCCGACTGGATAATCGACCTTGGCCCCGGCGCCGGCGACCGGGGCGGCGAGCTTATCGCCGCCGGCACCCCCGAAGACCTGGCCCGCATCGCCGAGTCCCACACCGGCTTCTACCTCGAAAAAGCGCTGTCCAGCAACGGCGCCACCCCCACACCGGCAAAGGACCCCGTACCCGTCGGCAACTAGGTTCCGTTGACCCCTCCTCCCGGCCAGGGGCAGGCCATTTCTCGTCTTTCCCGCGCAAGCGGGAATCCAGGGGTTTTGTTGATATACCGTTACACCAAGGGTATATTGTAACCAATGCGGAAACGTAATGGGTCACCATTCGAGGATTTCCAGACCCGCTACATATTACCGTCAGCAATCTTCATTGTAGTGTTCATGCTGGTGGCAGCGTGGTATGAAGTGGACTACCGGGACACTGATTCCCTTGAGGAAACAATCACTGCGATTGTTAAGTGGATTAGCGTGGCGGTCGCTTCAACAATGGCAATACTCATACTATGGGAGGCTTTCGACATGGTAACTGCCAGAAGATATCGCGAGGAAGGCCGTCAGGAAGGCCGTCAGGAAGGCCGTCAGGAAGGCCGTCAGGAAGGCCGTCAGGAAGGCCGTCAGGAAGGCCGTCAGGAAGGCCGTCAGGAGCGGGACGCCGAATGGCTTGATTGGACCCGCCGCCGGGATGCCGCCCTTGCTGAGGGCAAGGAGTTCAATGAGCCGTCTCCCGCAGACAAGGACCAGCCCAGCCGCCAATAACTGGCAGTGCATGGAAATTCCATCTATGGGAGGCTTTCGACATGGTAACTGCCAGAAGATATCGCGAGGAAGGACTCAAGGAAGGCCGACAGGAGGGCCGTCAGGAGGGCCGTCAGGAGCGGGACGCCGAATGGCTTGATTGGACCCGCCGCCGGGATACCGCCCTTGCTGAGGGCAAGGAGTTCAATGAGCCGTCTCCCGCAGACAGGGACCAGCCCAGCCGCCAATAACCGGCAGTGCATGGAAATTCCATGCTGGAAACCAGGGTCTTGCCAAGCCCGCCGGTTCCCCCGGCGGGCTTGAGCCGCAAGTGGCCCGGGACTTCCTTACCTAATCCGTTCGTCCTGACGTTCTCGAAGGACTTCCCTACTGACACCGGCCCCTTGCCAACCCCGGCAATCCTTCTCCACCATAACCGCAGCCCGGATAAGGGGCGCGGACCAGTCTCCGGAACGGGGAAATGACACGAAATGACGCAAATCTAAAAAATTCCTGCCCCCACTCACCCTGAAGGTCTCCAGGGTCAGCGGGCGCACGGCCGTGCCTCTGCCCGGCCAAATGGGACAAAAATCCCCCAACCGCGTTCAGCCCCACCCGTGCGGCCAAGGCTTGACTATTGAGAGGGCAGTATGACACCCATGGAACCGGACATCAGGCCGGAACAGTTTATCGCGAAATGGAGCAACACCAGCTTCGGCGAGAAACAGGCATCCCAGGAAATGTTCCTGGACATCTGCCGTCTCGCCGGGCACCCGACTCCGGGCGATGTTGGCGACAAGGAAACCTTCACGTTCGAGAAATGGGTGCCCGGCGGGTTTGCCGACGCCTACCTTGAAGGCCGGTTCGGTTGGGAGTTCAAGGGCAGCGACGACCAGCTGGACGGCGCCTTCGTCCAGTTGCTTCGCTATCAGGTATATCTGAAAACACCGCCGCTGCTCATCGTATCGTCCTTCAAGACGATACGAATCCGCACCAATTTCCCGGGAATGGAAACGGTCCTGCACGAAATTCCGGTTGCGGGACTGTCCCAGCCGGAAAACCTGGCCAAGCTGAGGAACGCCTTCTTTGCCCCGGACGAACTGCGCCCCAACCGGTCGCTGGAGGACGTCACCAGGGAAACTGCCGACTTGTTCGGGAAGATAGTCGCGGACATGGAGCAGCGCAACCAGGACCCGGAAAAGCTGGCCCGCTATCTCAACCAGATTGTGTTCTGTCTTTACGCCGAGGACGCCGGCCTGCTGCCCAATGGCCTGTTCAGCAAAATCGCCAGGCAGCACCTTCGCCGCCCCGATTTGTTCGACCGGGCCGTGACTGGCTTGTTCACCCAAATGGCGAGCGGCGGCCTGTTTGGGGCCGACGACATCCCCTACTTCAACGGCGACCTGTTCAGCGCCGTGGATACGGTGGAATTGAGCGGGCCGGCGCTGTTTCTGCTGGTCCAGGCCTCGGAAATGAACTGGCGGAACATCGAACCTTCCATTTTCGGCACCCTGTTCGAGCGGGCTTTGGACGCCTCGAAACGGTCCCAACTGGGCGCTCACTACACCGCGGCCGACGACATCAAGCTGGTGGTGGAGCCGGTGGTGATGGAGCCGCTGCGCCGCGAGTGGGAAACGGCCCAGGGCGAGGCGCTCAACCTGCTGAGCGAAGACGACTCGGACACGGCCCGCGTCCGGCTGGGGGCGTTTCAACAGCGGTTGTTTGACGTTACCGTCCTAGACCCGGCCTGCGGCAGCGGCAACTTCCTGTACTTGGCCCTGCGCTCCCTGCTGGACCTGGAAAAGAGCGTCATCGACTTCGCCGCCGAGCATGGTTGGCACGACCTGGCGCCGATAGTCAAGCCCGACCAGATGCTGGGGTTGGAGATAAACCACTACGCCGTCGGGCTGGCCCGCACCGCCCTTTGGATTGGCTATATCCAGTGGCACCAGTCCAACGGGTTTCCTTACCACCAGGACCCGATTCTGACCCCGCTGGTGACAATCCGGCAGACCGATTCTATTCTGGCCAATGGGGATACCAGCGACCCCCGGGAGCCTGAGTGGCCCCCGGCGGAGTTCATCATCGGCAACCCGCCGTTTTTGGGCGGAAAATTGTTGCGCACTCAGTTGGGAGACGCATACGTTGACGCCCTGTTCAACTTGTATGACGGACGGGTGCCAGCCGAGGCTGACCTGGTATGCTACTGGTTCGAGAAGGCGAGAACTATGCTGTCCGTGGCGCAAACCAAGCGGGTAGGATTGCTGGCGACCCAGGGCATCCGGGGCGGCGCCAATCGGAGGGTACTACAGCACATTAAACAAACCGGCGACATCTTCCTGGCATGGTCTGACCACCCCTGGGTTCTCGACGGGGCGGCCGTTCATATATCCATAGTAGGCTTCGACGAAGGCTCGGAGTCGCACCGGGAACTGGACGGCAGTCCGGTTGCATCAATCAACGCCAATCTCACCGTGGGGGCCGACCTCACCAAGGCAGTACGCCTCAAGGATAATTTCGGCATCGCTTTTATGGGAGACACCAAGGGCGGGCCGTTTGACATTCCCGGTTCGCTGGCTCAAGAGATGCTCGACAGCCCAAACCCGCACAGCAAAAGCAATTCGGAAGTCGTCAAGCCTTGGATCAATGGCCGGGATATTACCGACCGTTCCAGAGAAATGTGGATAATTGACTTTAACGACAAGCCGTTAGAGCAGGCCGCCTTGTATGAATCGCCTTTTGAGTATGTGAATACCCACGTAAGGCCGTCTCGCGCAAACAGCAAGCGCCAACTTTACGCCAAAAACTGGTGGATGCACATGGAACCAAGGCCCGGTATGCGGCAAGCTCTCCAAGGCCGCGAACGTTATATCGTTACACCCCGGATATCAAAGCACCGGCTTTTCGCCTGGATTCGGAACGATATATTACCAGACAGCGCTATCATCGCCATTGCCCGCGATGATGATTACACCTTTGGCGTGTTGCACTCTCATCCCCATGAACTGTGGGCGCTCCAGATGGGTACTCAGCTTGAATCCCGCCCAAGATACACCCCCACCACCTGCTTTGAAACCTTCCCCTTCCCTGAACCCACCGAGGAACAGCGGAAGGCCATCGCCGCCGCCGCGCAGGAACTGGACAAGCTGCGGAATGGCTGGCTGAATCCGCCCAATGCCTCCGCGCCGGAGCTAAAGAAACGGACGCTGACCAACCTCTACAACCAGCGTCCCACCTGGCTGCAACTGGCCCACCAAACCCTGGATGCCGCCGTCGCCGCCGCCTACGGCTGGCCTCCCGGCCTGGCCGGCGCCGCTATCCTGGAGCGTCTGTTGGCGCTGAACTTGCAGCGGGCCGGTCCACCACCAGGGTAAGCGGGCCGACGCCATTTACGCCGGCGAGAAGAACCAGAGGTTCACCGCCGAAGATGAGGAGACCCTGATGAACACCGCTCCCGTGGTGGTGTTGGTCTTCGACGCCAGGGCCGGGGCCGCCGGTCATAGGAAACCTCTGAAATAAGTTGTTGGATTGCCCCAGACCACGCCTTAGCTAAGCACGATTCCAACAGAGGATCGCCGTCGTTCCCGACTTGTCCAGAGGATTCCCAGACCCGCAACTCAGGGTCTTTTAATTCTCGAAAGAATCCCCTTGCCCTCTGGGAGAGGGTTAGGGTGAGGGGTGTTCCGTCCAAGAGCAACCGTTGCCGGTGCGCGTGGGTTCGCCCTCACCCCCGGCCCCTCTCCCGCAGGGAGAGGGGAGAATTAAAAGGCCCTGGGCGCTCCGTGCGTACTGTTCAGGCTAAGGATTTCCTGATGGCCCCTACTGACACTTGCCCCTTCCCAATCCCGGTAATTCTGCTTTACCATAATCTTCAATCATCCTGAGTTGGCGTCCCGCACCGGGTTTGGCGGCGTTGGGTTTAGCGGAAAGACCGGGGTCCCCAAGTGTTCCAAAACCGGCACAAAAGTGACACAAAGTGACACAAAAAGGCGCCAAGACCCGTCCCAAATCTGCCGTCAGCTCCCCATGTTCGCACCACCGCCAAGCGTAAATGACACAAAAGACACAGTTTTTATTTTTCCGGGGGGGGTGCCTGCCTCCCGATGCTTGAATCCCCCAGTCTGAACAATTACCTCCTGGCCGTTGTCTTGACCGCTTGAGCCGGCTTGGGTTAGAGTCAACGCCGGAATAGGCAGACGAAGCATAATCCCGTACAACGCGCCGCCTCCGGATGTTGTGCCGCAAATTCCGGTCTGCCTGCTCGTTAGACATCAAGTTAGCTTTGCAACTCGCTGTATGGAGGAAAATCGCCATGCCGTTCTACGAAAGAGGCCCCAACCGTATCTACTACGAAGAGGCCGGTTCGGGATTCCCCCTGCTGATCATTCCGGGTGGCGGACTTAATTCCACCGTGGCCTCCTTGCAGAGGTCGGTGCCCTTCAACCCTATGGAGACCTACAAAGACGACTTCCGCTGTATCGCCGCCGACTTGCGCAATGCTAATGGGGGCCAATCCAGCGGCCCGCTGGAGATCGACCGCCCTTGGGATGCCCACTCTGATGACCAACTCGGGCTGATGGACCATCTCGGCATCAGGGAGTTCCTGGTCATGGGCTTCTGCATCGGCGGGCCGCTGATCCACAACCTGCTCAGGCTGGCCTCGGACCGTGTTGTGGCGGCGGCGTTGATGCAACCCAGCGGGTTCAGGCCGGAGACGCCGGATATTTTCTACCAGAACAATATAACGGGGTGGGGGCCGCCCCTTTGCGAGAAGCGTCCTGAAATCACAATGGATATGGTCCATGACTTCCTGACCAATATGTACACCAACCGCGCCGATTTCGTTTTCACCGTTTCCCGCGATTTCGTGCGTGCCTTGCAGACGCCATTGCTGATAGCGCCCGACGATGTGCCGGCGCACCCATACGAGTGCGCGATGGAGGTTGCCAGCCTCGCTCCGAACTCCGAAGTGACCATTTACCCCTGGAAAGACACGCAGCAGCACATCGACGAGGCCGTAGCCCACGCCCGCCGTTTCCTCAAGACCCATGAACCGGCAACCGCGACAGTGTGATGACTCCGTACCGCTAAACCTATTAAGGCCCCGCCGGCTTCCTGTCATCAACGGGTGATACCAAGAAGTGGCGGGGCCTTCGAATTTCGTCGCCAGATCAGCTTCTAGTTCAGTTCACGGGTCCTGCTCAAAAATGCGGCGTGACCCGGGCCGACAGCAGGCTGCGGGTCTAACGCAAGTTCCGGGTTGCCTATGGTTATCGGTTGCCAGCGCGTTTCCGGTTTTTGAGAAAATGGCGCCTCAGGCAACCGGCAACTCCCGGCCCGTGTCCGACGCCTGATTGATGGTATCGATGAAACGATGCAGGTCAACCGCCACATCGAACGTCGGCAGGCGGTTCTGTCCGGTTCGGACCGCCTCGGCGAACAGGGCATACATCTGCCCGACGTTGAAGGGGTCGCCGCGGGGGAAGTCGGACGGCACGTAAACGAAACGATCCGGTATATCCAGGTCCTGCAGCTCATGGCTTCCCCGCGCGCCCTGCACCCGCAGCATCTCACCGCGCTGCGACGAGACACTCCCCGTGGTGACCAGCGTGCCTTCCCGCCCGTAGATCTCCATTCGAAAGCCGCTGCCGGCCCAGGGGACAGCTCCAACGTGGACCGACACTGCCGCGCCGCTCTCCAACTGTCCGCTGACTCGCACATTGTCCGGGGATGTGACTTCCACAAACTGCTGGGTATCGGTCTCGTACCATTGCTTTGCCTGGGTGCTGACCATGCACGCCACCCGGGCGAAGTTGCCAGCCACAAAGCGCAGGGCGTCAATGACGTGTCCATTGGCGATGGTCAGGGTGTTTGCGCCCATGCTGGCATCGCGCTGCCAGGTGCGGATGGAAGGGCGTTCCAACGTGCCATCGCGCATAGTGGTCACATGACACGAGAGCACCTCGCCCACATAGCCGGCTTCAATTTGTTCCTTGATATACAGCAATGCGGGACTAACTCGCGATTGCAGACCCACTGCGGTTTGCACTCCTTGGCCCCGGGCCAAGGTTGCAAGTTCCTCGGCTTCGGCGGTATTCCGTCCCAACGGCCACTCGGTGTAGACGTGCTTGCCAGCTTCGATGGCGGCCTTCGTTGGCTCATAGTGCGATGGCACCCGCACAACCACGGCCACCGCGTCGATCTCCGGCGACACTGCCATTGCTCGGAAATCATGGAAGGCGAGCTTCGCTCCAAAGGCTTGGCGAGCCTCTTCCGCGCTCTCGGGCCGGGTGGTGCAAACCGCGGTAAACTCGACATCCGGACTGGCCAGCAGCGCCGGGAAGTGCGACTGAGAGGCCCAGGTCGAGTTTACGTTCGCACCCACAAACCCCAGGCGGATCTTGTTTGCCATGACGCGTACTCCTTAGATTGCTGGCATCCTGCATTCATCTATACGTGGCGGCGGGCCGGGGAACCGCCATCTGGATGAAGACAGAATGCGCAACTTCGGTTTTTAATTTTTGTAGTATCAGGAGTGTTAAGGATACTCTAAATCAGTCCGCGGCGATATGGCATAGTAAGGCTGGAAGCCCCGATGCCAGTGGAGGAATGAGACCAGATGGACCAGCCTACGTTTGCCGCCCTCCGGTCGTGGCCGAGGGCAGGCTCTGGAATTCCAGGGCAAGAAGCGCAAGACCCGCCGCGAGCTGTTTCTGGAGCGCATGGATGGGCTGATCCCGTGGCAACGGCTGGAGGAACGCAGCCGGCCCCCCGCCTTCAAGGGGGCCGGACTAAGCAATCCGGTCATGGAGGACCTTTTCTCCGCTGCCGTATCGTCCTCCTTCGGCGGATTCGTGGTAAGGCTGTAAGGTACGTTCCGGTAGAATTAAATCGGGCGTCGCAGTTGCGACGCCCGATTTTTGTGTGGGTCCGGACTCCGCTGGTCAGTTTGTATAGTATCTGTACTCGCAAGAATACGGCCAATCGGATTCAGATGAACTGGCCGAGAAGCAATGCCTGATTCTATACCCTCCGTCATCAGCATCCAAGTAATCCAAGGTTCTTGCTCACCAGTTGGTGTAGCAAGTCTTGTTGGTAAAATCCACATCGAACCAGTCTATACCGGGTGCGTAACACTGTAGGGTTCCCTGCACGTAGATGAAGCTAACTCCCGAGGAGCAGAGAACTGAAACACCCCAATCTATGGTGCTTCCAGATGGGACAAACCGGGCTTATCGGTTACACACTTCGTGGTCCTGGGACGAAGGAGAAACACCTCGTGCTTCAACGGAGTGCGCGCCCCACCAAGCAACATCAGGGAACCAGCCAGGATGAAAACCAGATACTTTATGCTAATCATTTTCAAGCCTCCGCTCTGCCCTGCTCTCCGCCCTTATGGATTCCATACCCGGTTCCGAGATAATCCCACTCCTCAAGAACAAAAGGACGGTTTCGATGGCGTTCCTGAACACGAAAATACTCTTCCACGCTGCCCAAGATTTCCGCCTCCCACTGGCCTATGGGAATACCCGTCGTAGGGTAGGCTGCCTCGCCTGTGGTCAAGTTGACCGCCATTCTGGCCTGTACTTTACCTCCATCCTCCACGACTACGGTCACCTTTTTTGCCGGCATCAATATGACCCAATCGCTGCGATGCTTCCAAAGTTGGAGATCTTCGACCGTTCCGTTCCCGCCGGTAAGGACCCCGTTGCCGTTCCCAAAGTGGTGGAAATCAAGATTTCCCTGGCACGAGACGCGGACCGGGCGCGGGAATTTGTCAGGGAGAGCGCCGGCAATCGAGTGCTGAATATGTACCGGCAGGGCTACACCCACGAAGACATTGAGCGGCTGTGGGTCGCCATTTCCGACATCGAACGGCTGGACCAGAGCGAAAAGAAGGGCGCAACGGCAGAGGAGTTCGACTCCCTGGTCACGGACTCCATGGTTGACGCAATTTTCATCGCCGGAACGCCCGGAGACTGCTTGGAGCGGATGCTGGAGGTAAAGGATACCGCGCAGCAGCAGGGCTTTGGGCAACTGATGTTTTCCGAGTTGGGCCCGGACGTGGACGAGGCCATGTCCCTGCTGTGCGATGAGATTATACCGGCTTTGTGAGGGCCTGTGCCACAACCGCCAGAGGCACAAAGGACGCGTTGGCCCGCTGAGAGTATCAGCGCATCTTCCGCAGTTCCGAAGGGGCTGGCGAACTGGAGACTGCGGTCAATGCCTTGGGTACAATTCGGAACGGCCAAACACGGGGTCCAAGCGCATCCCGCCAAATAATAGCACACCGGCCCCCTTTTGAGACCGGGACATGAAAGCCTGTCCGGGTGTTTGATCTGAGTAAGGGGGAGAGGCATGAAAACCTCTCCCCCTAATAGTTTCGGCGGACAACGCCGGTGCGCTGCAAATCCCCGTACGGTTCAGCCTCGCCACAACCCCGTTAACGGTCGTCCACCGCGCAATCCGCGGTTGCGGTTTCCGTCAATGAGCCTGTTTGCCGGACCCGGCGGGAGCGCCCCGGTCCGGGCAGACCACGGCTGCTGCGTGAATCGTCTCAGCTTGACGGGTCGTCGGTGGCGTTGCGGAGAATATCTTCCAGGGTTTGGTCCAGGGCCGGGTCCAGCTCCACGGGCTGCTCGAAAGGCGTGAAGGTGTAATCGTCCCGCACCTGGTCGATTATCTTCTTCGCCTCGGCGTTGGATGAACCGATGCGTTCGAGGGTGGCCAGAAGTTCCTGCGACTCCGCCTCGCCCCGCGTTCTCAACTCCGACAAGTCGATGTCCAGGTCGAAAATCGCGTTGAGCCGTCGCATGATGTCGTAAAAAGATTTCCGGTCGGTGGTGATGTTAAGCTGCTGGTTGGAACCTGCAACGAAGGGGTACATGGGCGCCATTGCCCCGAAACGGAACATCTCGACGTCCGGGTACTGGAAGTGGGCCATTGACACCAGCGCCATGCCGATGGTCGGGCCCCGCCGCCCGTCGCTGCCGTAGCTCGAGAACTGGACTCCGTAGCGTTCCAGCTTTTCCTTCATTTCCGGGCGGCTGTAAGTGCAGGTGATCCGGCGCTCCAGGTCCGGCGGCGCGGGGCCGTTGACGCCTTCCACCGCCACGGTCTGATTGATTCCCAGTTCCTTGATAACCTGAAAGAAACTCTCCCCGTACAGGTCAAGACGGTTCCAGGGTTCCTCGCCGAGGAAAATTATCAAGCCGTTGCCGGCGTCGAACCACTCGTTTTCCCGGCGCATCGGCTCCGAGGGCAGGCCGTCGCGGAAGGCGGCGCTGGGGCGGTAAACGTCGTGGGTGCCGGCCACTTGGAAGGGGTAGCACAGCTTGTGTACCTCGTCGCTCATCTCGCCAATTTTGCGGGCGCCCAGCTTGTCGATGAGATACCGGGGCAGCCGGCTTGAGATTCTGCCGCCGTTGGACCACTGGCGGCGCCAACCGGCGATCAGGTAATTGGCCGCCGGTTTTTCATTCAACACGAAAAGCTCTTCAGCCATAGGGACCACCTCTCCTGGATTATCAGGACTTCCCTTCGGACGTTCCGGCAACAGAAATGCCAGTCCTGCGCAACAACTACCGAGTCCGGTTTGCAGAAAAAGGACCGATTATATATTCTTCCAGCGACTATATCATATAACATCGGGGAATTTCAGGCCCGTTGCCCGCCGTCAAGTCCATACAGGACTCGACGCTTTGCCGCTGTGGGCGGGTCAGGATGCGATTTCGATGCCGATGGGACAATGGTCGGAGCCCGTTACGTCGGGCATGATGAAGGCGTTGCTGACCCGGTCGGTCAGTCCCTGGCTGACGAAGAAATAGTCGATCCTCCATCCGACGTTGCGGGTCCGGGCGCCGCCCCGCGCGTCCCACCAGGTGTACAGATTGGGTTCCTGGTTGAACATCCGCAGCGTATCAACGTACCCGTGGTCAATCCACTGGTCCATCCAGGCCCGTTCCGAGGGCAGGAACCCGGAGATTTTCTCGTTGGGCTTGGGACGGGCAATGTCAATTTCCTTGTGGGCCGTGTTCACGTCGCCGCAGACCACAATCTCGCGTCCCTGGCCTCGCAGTTGGTCCAGATGTTCCAGGAAGGCGTCATAGAACTCCATTTTATATTCCAGACGCTCGTCGGAGCTTTTGCCGTTGGGGAAGTAGATGTTGAACAGCAGGAAATCCCCGTAATCCATGCGGAGAATGCGGCCTTCGCTGTCGAACTTCTCGATGCCGAAGCCGTGGGCCAGGTCCACCGGCTCGACCCTGGTGTAGGTGGCGACGCCGCTGTAACCCTTGCGCTGGGCCGAGGAGAAGTAGACGTGGTAGCCAGGAATTTCAGTAAGCTCGGCGGAAAGCTGTTCCGGGGACGCTTTGGTTTCCTGAACGGACAGCACATCCGGGGCTTCCTGCGCGAACCAGTCCACGAACCCTTTCCGCTGGGCCGCCCGGATGCCGTTGATGTTCCAGGACAGCATTTTCATTGACTCACCTCGCATAGTTAACTGGGCAGACACAAGGTTATTATACCTGCCCGGCAATTCCGGGTCTCCGAACAACGCACCGAGAAAACGGCGAAACTTGGTCTCCCGGCGGCGCTGCTGGGAGAACCGGATGAGAACAGCCCCCACATTTTTAACGCGGGGGCTGTTCGGGGGACGCTTGCATGGTAATGTCTCCGGTGATATTGGCGGCGGTATGCCGTGGCTCAGTGCGATGCGATGGTTAAGCCACCCCCCCGTTACGCCGGTTCCGCCACGAACACGGGAATCCTCCGAGCCGTCCGGCCTTGGTACTCCTCGTAGGGCGGGAAGGCTGCCACGGCCAGCCTCCACAACCGCGCCCGCTCGTCATCATCCTCAACCTCGCGTACTCGCATCGTGTACACCTCAGCCTCGTCCCGAATCTCCACGTTGGCGTCGGCCCGAAGGTTGTACACCCACACCGGGTTCTTCGGCGCGCCGCCCTGGGAACCTACCAGCACGTAGTTGCCGCCGTCCTTCACTCGCATCAGCGGCGTCTTGCGGACCGCCCCCGTCCGGTTCCCCCGGTTGGTCACGATGATGACCGGCAGCCCGGTATCGCGCAGCGTCGTTCCCTCTGTACCCCCGCTGCCATCGTAGAGTTCCACCTGATCACGCACCCAATCTCTGGTTGACGGTATGTACTCGGCCATAACTCGCTCTCGCCTCCTGATTGCCGGTTGCTATTGACGGTTGCTTGGAGCCTCATCATATCTTGAATCGCCGCTTTACTCCACTGCCTACTGCCGCCGCGCCATTAGGGTCTTTCGATTCTCCCCTCTCCCTTTCTGACAGGGGTATGTATAGGGTTTCATGTAGGGGCATGGCGGGTGACCTCCAGGTCGGACTTGGGTTCAGGCCAGGGTTCGGGCAGCAGCCATACCCGGCTCCAGAACCGGCCCCGGTGCAGCAACCACCTCAGCCAGGCAATGCCGTAACGGATTACGCTGACGGTCCGTCCCGGCTTCTCCCGGCTACTGCGGTGAGTGGGCGCCAGCGCCCTGGGCGGCGCTCGCAAGCTGCCGGGGGCCAGCCTCCGGTCATAGGCGTCTTCCACCCTGGTCCCGTAGGCCAGGGTCAGCAGCGTCGCCACCGACAACACGAACCAATGCCGCGAAATCCGCGCCGGGTCAGTCCTGCGGGTCTTTTGCCATTGCCAACCCAAGCTCTTGACCGCCTTAAACCCCAACTCGATCCAGAAGCGGAGCGCGTACCAACTCACCCCAACTTCGTCCGGCGGAAGGTCGGTCAGGATGATCCACGGCTCCTCCTGTTCAACGTACCAGACCGCCAGCAGGGTGCAACGGCGTTTTACTGTTGCCTTGCTGAACGCCGTCCCGCTCCCGATCCACGCGGTATCCGGACGGGGAACGAAGGCGCGCGCGGGCAGCCGCCGACCGCCCTCAGCGCAGAAAGTGACGTTTTTCGGATACCTCATGTAGGGATGCCAGCCCTGAGCGAGTATCTGTTTCCACAATTTCGGACTGGCCAGGCCCCGGTCGCACAGCACAATCACGGTCATGTCTTCTGGGACCGCCGGGGCCAGCGCCTGCAACAGTTCCACTATCGGGTCCATCCAGGCCCCAGGTTTGTTGGCGTGCAGGATGCGCCAGGCCACGGGAATCGCGCAACCCCGGTAGACCACGCTGATGACGATGGCGGTGGTGTCGTCCCCTTTCAACGTCGGGTCAACCGCCAAGGCCAGCCGGTCAGAACACCACCACGCAAGGACCCACCTGAGCAACGGCGCGAAGCAGAGACTCACATCCAGTTCGGTCTGGCAGGGACGCGCCCGGTCGCCGCCGTCGTAGAGCCATTCCCGAAGGCGCTGCCGCAGATTGTCCCAGTTTCCCTTGGTGGAGAGAGCGGCGGCGACGGCATTCTGGCAGGCGCTCCCGGCCAGGATAGTCCCGCACACCCACAAGACCAGCCCGGCCAATTGTGACCGGCTGAGGTGAGGCAAATGCGTTTCAATGACCTGCTGCATCTGGCAGCATTCCTTGGGAAGGCGCATGGGAAACCTCCGGCATCCGGTTTCGTCATTGCAACCAAGATGCCGGATTCCCGTGCGCTTTCCAAGCCCTCAGACCAATTTCAGTCCATACATACCCCTGTCAGCCTCTCCCGCGGGAGAGGGTGAGGGCGTTCCGGACAGGAGCAACCGTCGCTGATGCGCGGGGTTCGCCCTCACCCCCGGCCCCTTTCCCAAAGGGAGAGGCTGACAGGGGTATGTATGGACTGAAATTGGTCTGAGGGCTTGGAAAGCGCACGGGAATCCGGCATCTTGGTTGCAATGACGAAACCGGATGCCGGAGGTTTCCCATGCGCCTTCCCAAGGAATGCTGCCAGATGCAGCAGGTCATTGAAACGCATTTGCCTCACCTCAGCCGGTCACAATTGGCCGGGCTGGTCTTGTGGGTGTGCGGGACTATCCTGGCCGGGAGCGCCTGCCAGAATGCCGTCGCCGCCGCTCTCTCCACCAAGGGAAACTGGGACAATCTGCGGCAGCGCCTTCGGGAATGGCTCTACGACGGCGGCGACCGGGCGCGTCCCTGCCAGACCGAACTGGATGTGAGTCTCTGCTTCGCGCCGTTGCTCAGGTGGGTCCTTGCGTGGTGGTGTTCTGACCGGCTGGCCTTGGCGGTTGACCCGACGTTGAAAGGGGACGACACCACCGCCATCGTCATCAGCGTGGTCTACCGGGGTTGCGCGATTCCCGTGGCCTGGCGCATCCTGCACGCCAACAAACCTGGGGCCTGGATGGACCCGATAGTGGAACTGTTGCAGGCGCTGGCCCCGGCGGTCCCAGAAGACATGACCGTGATTGTGCTGTGCGACCGGGGCCTGGCCAGTCCGAAATTGTGGAAACAGATACTCGCTCAGGGCTGGCATCCCTACATGAGGTATCCGAAAAACGTCACTTTCTGCGCTGAGGGCGGTCGGCGGCTGCCCGCGCGCGCCTTCGTTCCCCGTCCGGATACCGCGTGGATCGGGAGCGGGACGGCGTTCAGCAAGGCAACAGTAAAACGCCGTTGCACCCTGCTGGCGGTCTGGTACGTTGAACAGGAGGAGCCGTGGATCATCCTGACCGACCTTCCGCCGGACGAAGTTGGGGTGAGTTGGTACGCGCTCCGCTTCTGGATCGAGTTGGGGTTTAAGGCGGTCAAGAGCTTGGGTTGGCAATGGCAAAAGACCCGCAGGACTGACCCGGCGCGGATTTCGCGGCATTGGTTCGTGTTGTCGGTGGCGACGCTGCTGACCCTGGCCTACGGGACCAGGGTGGAAGACGCCTATGACCGGAGGCTGGCCCCCGGCAGCTTGCGAGCGCCGCCCAGGGCGCTGGCGCCCACTCACCGCAGTAGCCGGGAGAAGCCGGGACGGACCGTCAGCGTAATCCGTTACGGCATTGCCTGGCTGAGGTGGTTGCTGCACCGGGGCCGGTTCTGGAGCCGGGTATGGCTGCTGCCCGAACCCTGGCCTGAACCCAAGTCCGACCTGGAGGTCACCCGCCATGCCCCTACATGAAACCCTATACATACCCCTGTCAGAAAGGGAGAGGGGAGGATCGAAAAACCCTGGCGGCCGGCTGCGTAACTGTTCAGGCTAAGGATTTCCTGATGGCCCCTACTGACACTTGCCCCTTCCCAATCCCGGTAACTCTGCTTTACCATAATCTTCAATCATCCTGAGTTGGCGCCCCGCACCGGGTTTGGCGGCGTTGGGTTTGGCGGCGTTGGGTTTGGCGGCGTTGGGTTTGGCGGCGTTGGGTTTGGCGGCGTTGGGTTTGGCGGCGTTGGGTTTGGCGGCGTTGGGTTTGGCGGCGTTGGGTTTGGCGGCGTTGGGTTTGGCGGCGTTGGGTTTGGCGGCGTTGGGTTTGGCGGCGTTGGGTTTGGCGGCGTTGGGTTTGGCGGCGTTGGGTTTGGCGGCGTTGGGTTTGGCGGCGTTGGGTTTGGCGGCGTTGGGTTTGGCGGCGTTGGGTTTGGCGGCGTTGGGTTTGGCGGCGTTGGGTTTGGCGGCGTTGGGTTTGGCGGCGTTGGGTTTGGCGGCGTTGGGTTTGGCGGCGTTGGGTTTGGCGGCGTTGGGTTTGGCGGCGTTGGGTTTGGCGGCGTTGGGTTTGGCGGCGTTGGGTTTGGCGGCGTTGGGTTTAGCGGAAAGACCGGGGTCCCCAAGTGCTCCAAAACCGGCACAAAAATGACACAAAAAGGCGCCAATACCCGTCCCAAATCCGCCGTCAGCGCCCCATGTTCGCACCACCGCCAAGCGTAAATGACACAAAAGCCACAGTTTTTATTTTTCGGGCGGTTTGGCTGCCTCCCGCGGCTTGAATCCCCCAGTCTGAACAGTTACCAGGCTGGAGAAAATTGCGAAACTACCCAGCTGAGCTTGCGAATGCTAATTCGGGACGAATACCGTTAAAGTATTTGCCGAATCCCCCACCCTGAATGGCCGACGAATCCTATTCACGCTATTATTCTTCTGGCCCTTCGGCAACTAAAAGAGTTTCGCAATTTTCTCCGGCTGCGTATTGTGCGTATTGATTGACATACACCGGGGACGCAACGTACCATTCCTTATCCCTTCGCGGTTCCGGCGGGTCTTCCAGGCTCCGGAACGCCCCCAACGGGTTCGCTGCGCGGCCGGTTAATAACAACTTTGGGAATGCCAACAACTTGATGAACGCATTGTACGGCGTCGGCGCAGCGATTACGAAACCTTACGTCATGCTCCCGTTCCTCACCGTGGTGGGGGCGGTCGTTGGCGCGCTCCTCTTTATCAACGTCTACAGTTTCTACGTGCCCGCAAAGCCGCAGATTGGCGTCATAACTCTGCCCTTTACCGTCATCAACGAAGACTCCTCCTTTGTCATTACCAGCTATCTCGACTACGCCCGCCGCAATCCCCGCATCAAAGCGGTGGTGATTTCGCTGAGCAGCCCCGGGGGCGGGGCCACCTCCAGCGAGCGGTTGTATCTGGAAACCCGCCGCCTGCGGGACGAGAAGCCGGTGGTGCTTGTGATGAACGGCCTGGTCGCCAGCGGCGGCTACATGATGGCTATGGGCGCCAGCCACACCTACGTCAAGACCTCTTCCCTGGTAGGGAACGTGGGCGTCATCGCCGGAGCGGACCCCAACCTGCCCTTTGTGCCGCCGGAGTTCATAGTCGTCACCGGCCCGTCCAAGCTGTCCGGCGCAACCCGCCGGGAGTGGATTGGACTGGTGGATATGCTGAAGAAGAGCTTCGCCCAAATGGTTATAGCCGAGCGCGGCGACAAGCTGAAGATCACCGAGGCAGAGTTGACCGAAGGCCGGCTGTACGCCGGCGTGGAAGCGGTCCGTCTGGGGCTGGCCGACGAAATCGGCGACGACAGCGCCGCCATTGACCGGGCCGCCAGCATGGCCGGAATAGGCAACTACGAACTGCTGGACGTAAACACCGAGGTCAACCGGATCTTCGTCCAGAAGATCCGGCGGATATTCGCCGAGTCGGAGTCGGGCGAGTTGGACGCAATTCTGCCCGCCGTGCTGGGGCTTCCCATTGAGGCGCAAGATGCCGCGGGAACGGTGAACGCCTCCGCAAACGGCGCAGGCCGCAACAAGCCGGTTACGCTGGCAGAGTTGCAGCGGTTGGCTATAACCGGCGCGCTGACCACCGCCGGCGAGGACCCGCTGCCCGGATTCCCCCTGGAAATCAAACAGCCTGAAATTTACTACATCTACGCCGGTGAATACGCCGGGCAGCCTTATCCCGCGGAGTCGAATGCCGGTGCAACTCCTTAAACCCCTGGCCTATCTATTGTTGCCGGTGGCGGCGGCCGCTGCGGTCTTCCTCGCCGGGTATATCTATGTGTACGATGGCCGGAGCTACAACCCTCCCAAAACGGCGCTGTTCCCCTTTGCACAGATAACCGAGGCCACGCCGCTTTCGGGCCCCGTTGAGTTTGTCGACGTGCCCAAGGCGCCGTCCACCCGGGGCACACTGGTGGTTGACCTGGCCCACCGCAACGCTTTTTCGGAACGCGAGTTGACGACGCTGGTTTCCCGGGTCGCCGACCGGGGTTACAGCGTGGAATTTATGGGTGCTCCCGAGGGCGACGAGCCGGCGGTGGCGCTGGAGACCCAACTGGACCGGGCGAACAGCCTGCTGGTAGTCTCACCACTGCTGCCTTATACCGGGGCGGAAGTGTTCGTGGTGCAGCGGTTCCTGGAACGGGGCGGGCGGGCGCTGCTGGTGGCCGACCCGGGCCGTCCGCACCGGATTAACAGCGTCGCCGGGCCGCTGGGGTTGGAGTTCCAACCGGACTACCTGTTCAATCTGGTCGAGTACGACCTTAACTTCCAGCACATTATCGTCCGGGAGTTTCAACCGGACGCGCTGACCGGCGGCCTCAACGAGCTGGTGTTTTCCACCACCGGCTCGCTCAAGTCCACCGGCTCCGGCCTGGCCTTTACCGACGCCAACACCGAGTCATCGCTGTTCGGCAAAGGCTCCGGCGCGTCGCCCATCGCCACCGGCGAGAGCCGCAGCGTGGTAGGGGTGTACGACCTGTCATTCATGGTGCCCCCGCAAAATCTTCTGGCGGACAATAACCAATTGGTCTCCAACCTAGCCGACTTCCTGACCGGGGGAGCGCGGCGGTTTGAGTTGACCCACTTCCCAGACTTTTTCCAGGGAGACGTGGACATCGTTCTGAGTGACTCGTCGATCATCAATGTCGGGGCGTCCCTTCGTTACAACTTGGGGAAGCTCCAGATTCCGGCAGAAATCCGGGAGGAAGAAGACATTGCCGAGGACACGGTGTTCCTGGGCCTGTTCGACGACGCAGAGCAGGTCGCGGGTTATCTGGAAGCCAACGGCATCCGTGTTGACGACGGCATCAGCCTGCCGGGGGCGGCTGACATTCCGCGGGAGGGCGCCGCAATTATCGCACTGGCTCAGAGCCAGGACCGGCAGGTCCTGGTCATTCTTGGCGACTCCGGCGAGGCGCTCTCCGGCGCCGTTGCCCGGCTGACTTCCGGCGAGTTCAAGGAAGGTCTGGTGAATGATTCCACAGGGGTGTACAAGACTGAATGAAACTGAAGACGTGCCTGTTGCAGGTGATGGCCGCCGGAGCAATCGCCCTTTTAGCTGCGGCGTGCAGCCCATCGGCCCCGGCGGATTCCGCCCCAACTCTGCCGGAACCTCGGCAGCCGGCCGCCCCGACCCCGGTGCCTGCGGGAGTGGTAACGACGGCCAAACAATTTGCCTCTGCCCAGGCCCGGATTGAAACGGATTGGGACGATTATCACCAGAATTTCGACCGGTGGCGGTCCGGCCTGACCTCGTGCAGCCGCGACGCAGCCGCGACCGCGTTCCGCAAGTTCGCTTCCGGCGCCTCGGCCATTTCGGGACAGGCCCGGGGCCTGCCCCGCTCTTCCGATGTCCGTGACCTGGCAGATATGCTGGTTGAAGCCGCCGAGGCGGAAGAGGCCGCCCTGCGCCGGCTCAGCGACCAGTGGCAGCCGGGCAACACCGCCCTTCTCGAAGCGGTGGCGGAACAACGCTCCAAGTCCCTCAGCGCCCAGATTGCGGTGAGGGACGGGCTGGAAGACCTGACCACCATTGACCCGGACAGCGAGGAGGTCATCAAGGATTTCTCAAAGGAGTTCGAATCCATCCTTGAGGATTGGGAGGCTCTGCAGAAAGAGTACGCCGAGATACGGGACGGTCAGGAAACGCGGGGCGCAGAGGAATCGGCCGAAGATTTGGGCAATTTGCTGGAAGGGTTTTCCAAGTTGCGGGAAGCGATTAAAGAACTGCCGTCGTCGGGCGCAACCGGCGGCTTGATTGAGGACCTGCTGGATGCTCTGGATGGCCAGGCCGAAAGTTTGGAGGACTTGCAAGAGCAGTTTTCCGGAGCCGCTGGACCAGCAAGCCCGGCATCCACCGCAGCGGTCCCGCCCGTGCCGACCCCTACTCCCACCCCGCCGGAGTTGACGATTTTCATTGTTCCTCCCGATGGCGAAGAACCCAAGCCGGGCGATGATCCCGACTCCGACAAACCATTGCCACCCGATCCACCGGCCCCGGAACCTCCTTCCTTCGAGGACGCGGATGCCGCCGCCGCCGGCTCGGGCGAAGTTCTGGCTGATACCCAGGCGGAAGTAGAAGCGCTACTGGAAAACCCGGCCGCCGCGGTAGACATTGACCTGGAAAAGGTTGAGGAGTTCGAGGGGGAGTACCTGCTCTTGGTGAACGCGTGGGACAAATTCCACGCGGATTACGCACGCTGGCGCGCCAATGAGGGCGGCTGCGACCGGGCCGCGGTGTCGCAAGATTTGGCCGGGTATTCCGAGACGCTGAGCAGCTTGGCCGGTCAGGTGCGGGGGCTTCCCCGGGCATCTTACCTGCGGCCCATGGGCGCCTCCCTAATCGAGGCAGTCCAGCGGGAACAGGAAGCCATGCGGGTGTTGAGCTACAACTGGCGCCCGTTCAGCACCGACGCTTTCCGTGCCTTCGACCAGGAACGCAGCTCCTCGCGTGAACTGCGCCGCCAGACCCAAGTTGGAGTCCAGGAACTCCTAACCCGGTTCGGCGGCGGCTAACTGCGGGCTAACCCCGATAGAATCGTTCGTTCTGAGTCCTTTCGAGGACTACCCCCGTTTGACCTGAGTGATACGGTGGTCCTTCAACGCAACGCCCTTCAGGACGAACGATTTGATTGCCCCCGATCGTCCGGTTTGATTACTCCCCGGCAATTATGCGCTCGCACACCTCCGCCGCTTGAAAGACCTCCGGGATTGACGCGGTTTCGTCCTTGGTGTGAAACCCCCGCACGCCGATGCCCACCGGCAGGGCGGCAATGCCGTGCTGGAAAAACACATTGGCATCCGAGCCGCCGCCGCTGCCCTCCAGTACCGGCCCCAGCCCGGCTTCGGCCAGGGCACGGGCCAGCATGACCACCGTGGGATGGGACTCGTCCACACGGTACGACCGATAGGCGTTCCGGATGTCCAGGCCAATCTCCGCTTCCGGGTATTGGGCGCCCACGCCGGCGAACACCTGCCGGAACTCCTCGGTGCAGCGTTCCAGCTTATCCCAGTCCCGGCTGCGAATTTCCCCGTCCAGGAACGCTTCCTCGGGGACGATGTTCCGCTTAAGCCCTCCCTCGACCCGGCCGATGTTGGAAGTAGTCTCCGCGTCGATGCGGCCCAGGGGCAGCCGGGTCAAAACGTGCCCGGCTATGACCAGGGCGGAGATGCCCTTCTCCGGTTCCAGGCCGGCATGGGCCGCCCGCCCCCTGATATGGGCCTGTACGATGTTCTGGGACGGGGCAGCTGCCGTGATGCGGTTGACCGCGCCTTCCCCGTCGAACACCACGCCGCGGCGGGCCGACAGGAGGCTGAAGTCCATGTTGTGCGCCCCGTTCAGGCCGCCTTCCTCGGCGCGGCTGAAGGCCACTTCCACCGGCAGGCGGGGCCTCCCCGACTCCACCACCGCGGTCAGCGCCTCCATGACGATGCTGACGCCGGCCTTGCAGTCCCCGCCCAGGATGGTGCTGCCGTCGGTACGCAGGACTTCGCCGTCCACGATGGGGTTGATGCCCCGTCCCGGCTCAACAGTGTCCAGATGCGCCGACAGCAGCACCGGCTCTCCCCGGCCGGGCAGAGTGGCGATGACGTTGTTGAAGGAGTCATGCTTTACGGTGCAGCCCAGGGCCGTCAAACGGGAGGACACCTCCCGGTCCATGTCGTCTTCTTCCCCGGTGGGGCTGTCGATGCGTATCAAGTCCATCAAAGTTCGGACCAATCGTTCCCGGTCAGCCATGCCGTCCTCCTTCTTGCCCCCTGGCCGCTGATTCAGCCAAGTATAGGTTAACCCCGGCGGCAATAGAAGCGGCGGCCAAGACGCTGCCCCCTGCCGGGGCAATGTTGCCAGAACCGGCGGGCGTGGTTATCATTCCCGGAGTTGGTCCCGGCGCCGGACGCTCCGGCTGCCGGACCCTGTTTTCCCAACACTTATTTTCAGGAGGCGCACCATGGTGGCCAAGAAAGGCTCGGCGGTGATGATGGTCTTCGTGGACATCGACGCGGATATGGATGCCGACTTCAACGCTTGGTACGACCAGGAGCACATCGGTGACTTGCTCAGTATGCCCGGGTTTCTCAACGCCGGCCGCTACCAGGCCCTGAAGGGGGGACCTCGCTACCTGGCCTGCTATGAGCTGGAATCGGTGGATGCCCTGCAAACACCCGAGTACCTGCAATTCCGCCACGAGCCGTCGGAGTGGACCAAGAAGATGTCCCTGTCGGTCAACGGGCGCAGCTACGTCCGCAACGTCTGCACCCAGATTTACCCGCAGGAAATTGACCCCAACTCGACGGGCAGGGGCATGGCCCCGGCGCTTCAGGTTGGCCGCATGGAGGTTCCGGCGGATATTGAAGCAAAGTACAACGAGTATTACGACACGGTACGGACGCCGGCCAACTTGGACGTACCCGGCTGCATCGCCGTGCGCCGCTACCAGGTCGTAGACGGCGCCCCCAAGTACACCACCATCTACGAGTTTGAGCACGAGAAGGTGCCGGAGACCGCGATCTGGAATCAAAGGCGGGGCGAGGACCGGATGCACGAGTTCATCGGCGGCGCCTACGGCCACGCGCCCGGGTCGCCGGGAGTTTACCGCCGGGCGCTGCCGGCCCGGGCCTTCTAACCCGGCCTGCGGGGACACTCACCCGATCCGGCCAGAACGGGGACGTCCGTGTTTTTACGCCAGCCGCAGTAGAAAAGCCTCCGGTTGACCCGGAGGCTTTTCTACTGCCATAGGGCGCCCGGTATTCCCCGGGGACGCCGGCCTTACAGGGGAGAGAGGTCTTGGTAAGACTGGCCGTTGCTGGCCCCGTTGGGCTTGGGCGGCATCTGCGGGGCCGGCAGGATGTTGGACCGTTCCCCGGACAGCCTGTCCGGGGTTACCACCTGGGCCAGGATGAAGTTGCTCACGTCCCGGCGCAGCGGCTCGTCCAGGTCGCAGCCCCGCAGGTAGTTGAACTCCGGTTCCAACTGGTCGACCAGCTGCTTGATACGGGTCTGGCCGTGGCGGCTGGCAACCAGGTATTCGACGCTCTGCGGGTCGCGGCCCAGTTCCTTTTGCTGCTCACCCAGTTCTTCCAATTCCTGCTCTGAGTCCATCTGGTCCACAACGCTCATGGCCTGGTAAGCCTGCTTGCGGTGGCCGTCAATCTCCTTCAGGACGGTGTACAGCGAGTAGACCAGCTTGGCCACCGTGTCCAGGTTCGCAGGGACGCCAAGCTGCTTTTCCGAGGCGGCCGCAATTTCCTGCTGGGCCAGTTCCAGGGCATTGCTCCGGTTGCGTTCCCGTTCTTCCTGCCGCTGAATCTTGGCAATCTTCTCCCGCAGTTGGGGAGCCTGCGAAGCCAGCGATTCCAGCCGGTTGACTTCCTGTGCGGCTTCCTCGGCCCGCCGCAGTTGTTCCTCGAGCGACGTTGCGTTTATGTCTACCATACGTTTGTCTCCTTCAGGTTTCGTAGAAATTTCTGCCGCGTTCTGACATTCGCCTGCGAATGAGTCCCCGAAGCGCCTTGACCCCACTTCCTCTCGTCATCACCCTCCGGACGACCCAAACCGGAGCCGGCCCGAAGGGCGGGGGAGCCTTCAAGAGCCATGTCGCGGTGTTGGGCAAGTTGGGGGACGCCCTCAGTCCAAGACCGTAAACGGAAACGCGGGATTTCGGCGATTTGCTCGCAGGGGAGGCCGGCGTGAGCGCTGTCCGGGGCAAGCCGGCTCCCAAGGTTCCGGCCAGACACTTTGCCGGACGGGCTATCGCGGACGCATTGACCAAGCCCCTTGTTTCGGGTCTTCTCCACCGCCGCTTCACATCCACCCGCTGCGGACCCTTGCCAGGAAAAGGATTCGGGAACGAGCCTTTGACGCTGAGTTGGCCCGGATTGCCAGCCTGCCCGCCGGTTAACCGGGCGCCGCAGACATCGTGAACTCGTTAAGTAAAATTAAACCGTATCCTTTTACCAAGGTTCAAGGGATTTTCCGGCAGGTATTGACGATTATGGGCGCTGTCCAATCCTTCAACATCCCTCGGCGATGCGCCTGCTCTGTTATGTAAAGCGTTCGTCTCCCCCAATTGGGAGGCTACGGGTTATAATTCCCATGTCGTATCAGAAGCACGGATTTCAATCAGGGATCGCGAGTACGCACTACAACCAGCCGAGGAGAGGGTTTATGCCGATTGAACAAATGGCTCCCGAATTGGAGCGGATAGTTTCGTCCGATGCGGAGATTACCGAGTTGGGCGCCGGGTTCGGTGGAGAGCAGGGGCCGGCGGAAGGGCCGCTGTGGTGGCACGAGGACGGTTATCTGCTGTTCAGCGATATTAACAACAACTGCCGCATGAAGTGGTCGCCGGAGGGCGGCATGACCGTGGCCCACGCTCCCACCAACCGCTCCAACGGCCTGACCCGGGACTTGCAGGGAAGGCTGCTGGCCTGCGAGCACGACAGCCGCCGCGTTACGCGCACCGGACACGACGGCAGCCTTACCGTGGTGGCCAACAGCTTTCAGGGACGGCAGCTTAACCGGCCCAACGACGTGGTGGTCAAGTCCGACGGCAGCATCTACTTCACCGACCCCTGGACGCACCGCCGCCCCCGGGAACAGTGGGAACTGACCTTCTCCGGCGTGTACCGGGTCTCCCCTGACCTGGGAACCCTGACCCTGCTGGTGGGCGGCTTCCTTACGCCCAACGGCCTGGCCTTTACCCCGGACGAGAGCGTCCTGTACGTCAACGACAGCCGCCGGGGTCACATCCGCGCCTTTGACGTGGCGCCCGACGGCACCCTGGACCTGTCGACGGACCGGGTGGTCGCCGGCCTGACCGGCCCGCAGCCGGGAGTCCCCGACGGCATGAAGGTGGACGTTGAAGGCAACATTTACTGCGGCGGGTCCGGCGGCCTGTGGATTCTCGACTCAAGCGGGCGTCACCTGGGCACGGTGGTCCACGGCCAGCCGGCCACCACCAACCTGGCCTTCGGCGGCGCCGACTGGAAGACCCTGTTCTTCACCACCCGGACCTCGGTTGGCAGCGTCCAGTGCAAAATCGCCGGGATTCCGGCGCCCACCGACCGCTAACCGGCTCCGAATCTTCGAGGAGGGAAAGAACATGCCCATCGAAAAAATTTCTGCCGAGTTGGACCGTCTGGTTTCCCCGGACGCGGAAATCCACCAGTTGGCCGACGGGTTCGGCGGCGAAAACGGTCCCGCCGAAGGGCCGGTGTGGTGGAGCGAAGGCGGCTATCTGCTCTTCAGCGACATCCACAACAACCGCCGCATGAAGTACGAACCAAGCGGCGCCCTGTCGGTCTTACGGGAACCCACCGACCGGGCCAATGGCCTGGCCCGCGACCCGTCGGGCCGGCTGCTGGCCTGCGAGCACCTGACCCGCCGGGTGACCCGGCTGGAACCCGACGGCAGCACCACCGTCGTCGCCAGCAATTACCGGGGCCGGCGCTTGAACCGCCCCAACGACGTGGTGGTCAAGTCCGACGGCAGCATCTACTTCACCGACCCCGGATTCCCCACCCCGGGGATGGACCTGGACTTCAACGGCGTGTTCCAGGTGTCCCCGGACCTGGGCGCCATCACCCTTATCGTCTGGGACTTCACCCGCCCCAACGGTCTGGCCTTCTCGCCGGATGAAAGTATCCTGTACATCAACGACAGCCGCCGCGGGCACATCCGGGCCTTTGACCTGGAGCCCAACGGAATGCCCCAACTCTACACCGACCGGATATTCTGCGGCCTGACCGGCGAGCGGAGCGGCAACCCCGACGGGATGAAGGTGGACACCGAGGGCAACGTTTACTGCGGAGGCTCCGGCGGCATCTGGGTGATGTCTCCTTCGGGCGAGCACCTGGGCACCGTCGTCCACGGCCACGCCGGGACTACCAACATGGCCTTCGGGGGCGGCGACTGGAAGACGCTGTACTTCACCACCCGCAACACCCTGGGCAGCATTGCGGTGAACGTGGCCGGAGTGCCGGCGCCGGCGCCGGGGCGGTAGAACGAGGACGGACCGTGGGCCGGGGTTCGTTGGGGGATTCATCCCCCCAACCCCCTGTAATGAGCCGGCGGGGGGTTGGGAATAAGTGGTAATATCAAACCTGCGGTAGGCCGCCAACGACAACGGTTGCCTGAAGCCGCCCCTAAATTCAACATGGAGTAACGGAGGACGTTATGAAACTGCTCAGACTCTCTCGCATCGACCACGAACCCGTTGCCACCGCCACGCCCATTGAGGGCTGGACCGGCGGCGAGGTTGCCCGCACCCGCCAGCCCCTGCTGCCCGACGGCGCCAGCGAATGGTTCAGCAGCAGCGTGGTCAACTTTGGCAAGGGCTGCACCACCGGCTGGCACACCCACGCCACCGACCAGCTTCTGGTGATTACCAGCGGCAACGGCATTGTCGCCAACGAGGAAGAGTCCCATCACGTCAGCGTGGGCGACGTCGTCCAGATACTCCCCGGCGAGAACCATTGGCACGGCGCACGGGCCGACTCGTCCATGGCCCACATCACCATTACCGGAATACCCAGGTAACCGCTTTCCAAATTAGCGGCTGCCCGTTCAACCGTTACAGGCATCGCTTGGGACTTTGCGCCAGGCGCCCGCGGCTGCAATCGGCGCTTGGCGGCATTCCATTATCGAACCCCCAGTCTCGAACCCCGGTTGCAGGACGGTGGTTGACTACGGCGGTTCACCCGGTATCGGTTAGCCGGGAAGGTCCGAAGGAGCAAACCAGTTGAAGAGCGGCCGGTCTGCAATTTCCTGGGCAGGCGTCGGGTTGGTGGCGCTGGGCGGAGTGTTCCTGCTCCGGGAGTTGGGCCTGATCCCCGAAAACTTCGGCATCGGCGGGTTGTTCGCAACCTGCTGACCGGTGCTGCTCATCATCGCGGGAGTTGGGGCCTGGGCCGGCAGCGGCTTCAAGCCCGGCTGGTGGCCGGCGGCGCTGGTATTGTCTGGGGTGGTCTTGCTGCTGTCCAACCTGTGCCTGTGGGACTGGTCCTGGGGATCTATGTGGCCGGTGGCGCTGATAGCCGTGGGGCTGGTTCTTGTGCTGAAGACGCTGCCGTCGTCACGGTGACGCCGGGCAAGACCGTGGGTTTTTAATCGAAGGCTTTTAATCAAGGGCTTTACGTTGTTGGAGAGACTGCCGTGAGTCAGTCCTGATGTCGTTCACCAGCGCCGCAATCTCAACAGACCAACCGTCCCAGGGAGCAGCAATGACCAACAACGCCGTTTCAGGAGCCGTCGCCGCCGCCGTGCTGGTCGCCTTGGGCGGCATCCTGCTGCTGGGCAACGTCGGCTACCTGGGCGGGGCCTTCTCCACTTCCAGCTTCCTGCGGACATTCTGGCCCACCCTGCTCATCGTCTTTGGCCTGTGGCAGTTCGCCGCCGATGGATTCAAGCTCGGCTGGAAGTCCTCAACCCTGGTTGCGCTGGGCGTGGCGGTCCTGTTCTTCAACCTGGGCTGGTTCAGACTCAACATCCGGCTCATCCTGCCCCTGGCCCTTTTGGGTTTCGGGGCGGTAATCGTGTTGACGATAAGACACGCCTACCGGCTGGGCGGGCCATCCCCGGACACTCGGGCCAATCCGCCCTCATCCCAATCCCGCCAATCCCGCGCGTCCCAACCCCGGCATCAAGACCCGAGTCAAGACCCAACACCAGATTAGGAGGCAAGCATGGACATCGTTCAGGAACAACTTGACAACAGCAAGACGATCGCCGTGGTGGGGCTGTCCGACAACCCGGACCGTCCCAGCTATGGCGTTTCCAAGTACATGCAGTCCCAGGGATACCGGATAATTCCGGTGAATCCCATGATTGAGGAAGCCCTGGGCGAGAAGAGCTACCCCGACCTGAAGTCGATACCGGAGCCTATAGACATGGTGGACATTTTCCGCCGGTCGGAACTGGTGGCTCCGGTGGTCGACGAGGCCATTGAAGTGGGCGCCAAGTACATCTGGATGCAGGACGGCGTGGTGGATGAGGTGTCCGCCGCCAAGGCCGAAGCTGCCGGCATCCCGGTAGTCATGGATGATTGAACCCTTCGCCAGCACAAGCGCCGGTTCGGCGCTAACTAGACTCGCGACGGGAATCCGTGGGGTTAAAAGAATCCCCCCGCCCTCTGGGAGAGGGGAGAACCTAAAGGCTCTGGCGAAGCGCGCCAAATCTTGACATCCGGAGTTGGTGTAAGTATCATTCTCCTATAATCATTCAAAGGTAAAACTCGTTTACGAATAGCGCACGGAGGTGGCAGCGAAAAACCGCATTCGTTAGCTTCGTTTACGAAAAACGCGGCGGCGCCCCGTTAGTCCAGGTTCGAATAGTGATGACGGGAGTTGCCGGATCCCCTTCGGGAAGCCCGGCTTGAGCCGGACCGCGGATTACCGATGAACAACGCCCGTCCCAAACCAACCGACAGTGGAAAATACAAAAGGAGGAACCGAATGGCAGAACAAGATCTGGCTTTAATGGCTCACTTGATGCGCCGCGCCGGGTTCGGAGCGTCGTATGAGGAACTGGAACGGCGGGCCGCCCAGGGGTACGAAGCTACCGTTGAGGAACTGCTGAACCCCACCAGCCAGCCCGACCTGGAAATGGACGTGCTGGAACGCCGGTTCATCGACTGGAAGGAAATGAACGCCCTCGAAATCAACCAGGCGTACTGGACCTACCGGATGATTAACACCCAGCGGCCGCTTCAGGAAAAGGTTGCCCTGTTCTGGCACGGCATCTTCTGCACCGGCAACTCCAAGTGCGAGCACGGACGGCAAGTCCAGTTGCAGTTGGACATGTTCCGAGACCAGGGCATGGGCAAGTTCGACGAACTGTTGCGCGGCTTGGCCCGCGACCCGGCGATGGTTTTCTACCTGGACAACTGCATGAGCCACAAGGGCTCCATTAACGAGAACTGGGGCCGGGAACTGCTGGAACTCTTCGCCATGGGCGTGGGTATGGACGGCGAGGCCAATTACAGCGAGGACGACGTCAAGGAAGCGGCCCGGGCCTTCACCGGCTGGACCATCACCAACGCCATCCCCCGTTATCCCTACGGACGTTACGAGTCCAACTTCATCTACAACCGCTACGACCACGACGAGGACGAAAAGACCTTCCTGGGCGAGACCGGCAACTTCAATGGTGACGACATCGTAAACATCATCTGCAAGCAGCCCTCCGCCGCCCGCTTCGTGGCCCGCCACCTGTACAACTTCTTCGTGGCCGACGAAGTAGAGGTCCCCGCCTGGCAGCGTACCGCGCCTCGCGACCCTGAAGCCATCAAGATGCTGGAAGACGAATACTTCCGCTCCGGCTACGACGTCGGCGCCATGCTCAAGGTGCTGCTTAACTCCGACTTCTTCAAGAACGCCCGCTTCGAGAAGGTGAAGAGCCCCACCGAGGTGGTCATCGGCACCATGCGGCTGGTCAAGGACTTCACGTCGCCCAAGGTTGGCCTGCAACCGCTCGCCAACAACATCCGCTACATGGGACAGGACCTGATGAACCCCCCGACGGTCGAAGGCTGGCACACCGGCAAGGAGTGGATTGACAGCGGCACACTGGTCGAGCGCATCAACTTCACCGCCGACCAGGTCGGCAACACCGGGTTGCCCGGCGTCCAGGACATCGTGGACCGGCTGGCCTCCGAGAACATCAGCGGCCCCTCGGGCCTGGTAAACCGTTGCCTGGAAATGGTGGGCGGCTATCAGTTGGCCGGCGAGACCCTCGAGTACCTGATCGACCATGCTGCCAAGGGCGGCCCCGTCAGTCCCGGCACCGAAGGATACTCCAGCCGCGTTGGTGAGATTCTCCAGTTGATTGTGGCGACCCAGGAGTACCAGTTCGCCTAAGGCGCCCCGGCCAAACCCGGAAACTCCAAAAAACACAGGAGAGCAGGACATGACTTCTACCAAGAAAGACCCGGTACTGGTAGTTCTTCAGTTGTCCGGGGGCAACGACGCTCTGAACACGCTGGTGCCCTACGGCGACCCCTTGTACTACGACCATCGGCCCGCGGTACGCACCCCCGAAGAGCAGGTGCTGAAGCTGAGCGACAAGGTCGGCTTGAACCCCAACATGGGTCCCATGAAGCGGCTGTACGACGAAGGCAAGATGGCGGTTATCCAGGGCGTGGGTTATCCCAACCCCAACCGCTCCCACTTCCGCTCCATGGACATCTGGCACACCTGCGAGCCGGAAGCCCAGGGAACCGAGGGCTGGCTGGGCCGGACCATCCGCGAAATCGACCCCAACAAAGAGAACGTGCTGACCGGCGTGAACTTCGGACGGGGACTCCCCCGCGCCCTCGCCGCCCCCGGCGTTCCCGTCGCCTCGGTGGGCAACCTGGCCACCTACGGTGTGCTGACCGGCATTGACGGCGAAGACCAGCGGGCCGACGCCCTCGACGTCTTCTCCCGCATCTACTCCCCGACCATCGGCCGCAACATGGTCGTGGACTATCTGTCCCAGACCGGCATGGACGCGCTGAAGGGCGCCGACATCTTGAGCACCGCCCCCGAGTCCTACTCCTCCACCGTGGAGTACGGCGGCGACGTGGTGGGCCAGTACATGAAGAACATCGCCCAGGTACACCTGGCCGGTTTCGGCACCCGCATTCTGTACACCACCGCCCCCTACAACAGCTTCGACACCCACGCCGGCGAGCTTATGGCCCACGCGGCGCTGTGGGGCAACACATCCAACGCTATCGGCGACTTCTACGACGACCTGAAGCAGAATAACGGCGCCGACAACGTCGTCCTGCTGGTCTTCACCGAGTTCGGACGGCGGGTTCACGACAACGGCTCCGGCACCGACCACGGTTCGGGCGGCGTCGCCTTCGTGGTGGGCGAGCAAATCAAGGGCGGCCTCTACGGCGAGTTCCCCTCGCTGGAAGAGAACCAGTTGCTGGAAGGCGATATGCGCTACAACAACGACTTCCGCAGCACCTACGCCACCATCCTGGAGAACTGGATGGGGATGGACGCTCAGCCGATCGTTAACGGCAACTTCGAGAAGTTCGACTTCATCTAACCCACATCACCAAGCCTTCCCCGGCCCGTCAGGACCGGGGAAGGCCACGGGAACCTGCACTTTCGCGAGGTGAGAATGACTACTCAGACTCTGAGTGTAACCCTTCAGTATGACAAGACCATCGGCCGGGCTGAGTTCTCCGGGCCGGGGTTCCGCAATCCGGTGGCGTTGGCGCTGGCCGAAGACGAGACCATGTACGTCCTGAACCGCTCCTACGACTACCGTCCCGACGGCAAGCGGATTACCATCTGCACCATTGACGAGGACTACGTCGGCGAGTTCGCCCGCGGCGTCACCACGCAGGGCGACGGCGAACCTACGGACATGGATGGGGCCATCATCTGGCCCACCGCCATTGCCATCAACAGCGAAGGCACGGTCTACGTCGCCGACGAAGCAATTAACCGGATTTCCGTTTACAGCAGCGAAGGCGAGTTCCTGCGGAAGTGGGAGCGCTCCGGCAGCGGCGACGGCGAATGGGACAAGCCCTCGGGTCTGGCCTTCGACTCGAACGACAACCTGTACATGGTGGACAGCGGCAACAACCGGGTGTTGAAGCTGACCAAGGACGGCGACTTCATCGCCAAGTGGGGCAGTGAAGGCAGCGGCGACGGCGAGTTGAATATGCCTTGGGGAATCACCGTAGACAAGCACGACAACGTCTACATCGCCGACTGGCGCAACGACCGCATCCAGAAGTTCGACTCCGGCGGCCGGTTCCTGCTGGCCTTCGGCTCCACCGGCTCTGGTGAAGGCCAGTTGAACCGGCCCACCGACGTGGCAGTGGACCCGGACGGGGACATCTACGTCGCCGACTGGAACAACAACCGGCTCCAGGTCTTCGACCCCGAGGGCAACTACCTGACCCACACCACCGGCGAGGGCACCCTGTCCAAGTGGGGCGCCAACAAGCTGGACGGCGGCAACCCGGAGATGTGGCACGAGCGCAGCATCTCTCAGGGCATTGAACGGGAGAAGGACTTCTGGGGCCCGGTGGGCGTCGAGTGCGACGAGCAGGGACGCGTCTACGTCGTAGAATCGGCCCGCTCCCGCATCCAGATTTTCCACAAGCAGTACCCGTTGTTCTTCGGTCCCGGCGAGCGGGGAGCCAGCGGCCGCCTGTAGGCCCGGCGCGGGGAACATTCCCCGCTAGAATGACACAACCCGGTTAGGCAACCGAAAACGGTCCGCCCATTCTTGGAGACAAGGATGGGCGGACCGATTTTTGATATGACGCCCCAACCTGCCGGAGGCGGGCATGACATAAATCCCCGGTTCCCGCTCCGCGGCCGCTCGTCCATGTCCGCCGTTTCATGGTACAATGACACTTTCCACGCACGAAATGGGAGGGACGCTCGTGACCAGCCAATCCCAGGTAGTGGACCTGCTCAAGCCCTTGGGCATCAGATTAACGCCCCAGCGGCTGGCCATCGCCGAAGTTGTGATTAACTCGGCGGACCATCCCACCGTCCGTGAAATTTTCGACCGTGTGCAGGATTTCTTTCCCTACGTGACCATCGCCACCGTGTACTCCACCCTGGCCACGCTGGAGCAGTGCGGCATTGTCCGGGAACTGCCCTTCCAGCGGCACTCCCGCTACGACGCCAACCTGTCCCCCCACGCCAACCTGGTATGCATCGGCTGCGACTCGGTCATTGACGCCGAGGTCGGGCAGGACATCGTTGCGGAACTGGAGCAATTGGTCTCCACCGAGACCGATTTTCAGGTTTCCTCGCAGCGGGTGGACTTCTATGGCTGGTGCTCTGGGTGCAACCCGGAACGGGGTTCCTAGCCTTCGCTCTGTTTGTCTCCTCCCCGGCTGTCCCTAAGTTTCCCGCGCCCCCGCCACAGCAATTGGCGTTGTCCCTTTTCGACTCTGCCCGTCCCCGAAACGCTGGTACAATAGGCCGAATGACCCGGCTGCTTCCGAAACCGGCGCCGGAACCGAGGGCCGTCAACCGTGGCCTACCTTTCCAAGCTTAACCTGATTAACTTCCGCAGCTTTTCCCAACTGGACCTGGACCTGCCGTTGGGAGTGGTGGCGCTTTCCGGCGGGAACGCCCAGGGAAAGACCACGCTGTTGGAGGCGGCCTACATCCTCGCCATTGCCCGGTCCTTCCGGGCGGAGAACGAACGCGAGGTCATTAACTTCCAGGCGGGCATCAACGGGGAACAGGCGTTGGTCGGGGGCATTGTCGAGACCAGGGACCGCCGGCTGACGGTCAACGTGGGCTACCAGAGCGTCGTTGCCGGGGGCGGGATCGGCCCCGCCGGCGCCGCCCCAAGCGTCCGGGATGGGTTGGGGTACTCGGTGCGGAAGCAAATTCGGGTCGACCGCCAACGCTGCACCGCCGCCGACCTGGTGGGCATGATGGGGGCGACGCTGTTCACCGCCGCCGACATAGACCTGGTTTACGGTTCGCCGTCGGTACGCCGCCGCTACCTGGACATTCTCATTTCTCAGGCCGACACCCGGTACATCAAGTCCTTGCAGCGGTGCCAGCGGGTGGTGAAGCAGCGCAACCAACTGCTGAGGATGGTGCGGGATGGCCGCGCCGGATGCGGGGAGATGGAGTTTTGGGACCAGGAATTGGTGCGGGAAGGGGCGTGGATAACCTGGCGGCGCCACCAGGTTATGAACCGGCTGTCGGCGCTGGGCGGGGAGCACCACGGCCAACTGGGTGAGAGCGGCAGCGAGTTTGAGCTGGAATACTGTCCCAGCGTCGCCGGCGGCGGCGACCTGGCCGAAACCGAGGCGCGATTCCGCGAGTCGCTGGCGGCCTTTCGACAACGCGAGCTGGCCACCGGCACCACGGTCGTGGGACCGCACCGGGACGATTTCCGGCTGCTGGTCAACAACCTGGACATGGGAACCTTCGCGTCCCGGGGAGAGGCGCGGACGCTGGCGCTGTCCCTGCGCCTGGCCGAAGCGTCCTATCTTTGGGAAGCCCGGGGCGATGAGCCGGTGCTGCTGCTGGACGACGTGCTTTCGGAAATGGACGCCGCCCGGCGGCAGCGGGCGCTGCAAAAACTGACACAATACCAGCAGGTGCTGATAACCACCACCGACCCGCAGGTCATGCGGGAGCACCTGGGCGGCGGCGCGGCATACTTCACCGTCTCCGGCGGGCAGTGCATCAACGACCCTGACGGCAAGACGGTCCTCTGAGGTCTCGGGAACGACCCCTTACAGCGACGGGAGGGCGAAAGGGCAGCGGTACTGTCCATGTTTTCTCGTATCGGTCAGGGCTGCTCCTGTACCAATACGGTTGCCCCGATTGCATAGACCCCCGGGCCAGGGCCTTTTATCTGCGATGTTATAATTTACTGCGGGCCGTGGTCCGGGCGGCCACCCGGAGCAACTTACTGCTCCGGGGCGGGGGCGAATCGAACAATGACAGGGTTGCTGGAAAGTCTGGGATTGAACAGTGCGTTGGGAGGGGCTGCCGTTTCCCTGGCGATTCTTGTCGTCGGCCTCTTGCTGGCGCTCATCGTCCACAAGGCCGTTTTCCCCCTCGTCATTCGCCTGACCAACCTGTCCCCCACCAACGTTGACGCGCGGCTGGTCGGCGCGATCCGCGCGCCCCTCACCGTGGCGGTGCTGGCGCTGGGAGTTTACCTGGCGGTTGAGATTCCCCTGCCGCTTTCTCCGGAACAAGACACGCTGGTACACCTGGCGGGCAGGCTGGTCGGCATCGCCATCCTGGTGTGGGCGGGGGCCCAGGCGATCTCGGAGACATTCCAGTGGTACATAGACACGGTGGCGCCCCGCACCGGCTCCAGCCTGGACGACCGCCTGCTCCCATTGATGCGGCGTGTGGCGTCGGCGCTGGTAGTCGTGATGGGTGGGTTGCTGGTCCTGGACCAGCTCAACGTAAACATCAGCCCGCTCATCGCCGGACTTGGCCTGGGCGGACTGGCCGTTGCGCTGGCGTTGCAGCCGACCCTAGCCAACGTCTTCGCCGGAACCTACGTGATGACCGAAGGAGTGGTGGCGCCGGGCGACTACATCGAGCTGGAAAACGGCATCGCGGGATACGTCATCGACGTCAGTTGGCGCAGCACCCGTCTCCGCACCTGGTACAACAATCTGGTGGTAGTCCCCAACGCCAAATTCGCCGAGACCATCATCACCAACTACCAGCGCCCTCAACCGGCGGTCAACGTCTTTCTGACCTGCGGGGTCAGCTACGACAGCGATTTGCACTTGGTGCAGCGGGTGTGCGAGGAAGTGATGAATGAATTGCTGGACACCGACCCTGATGCAATCAAGGAGTACGGAGGATGGTTCGGGTTCGAGAGTTTTGGCGAGTCCAACGTGGATTTCTGGCTGTTCGTTCAGGCCCGGGACCGGCTGGCCAGCTTCACACTGCGGACCAAGTTGATGCAAAACCTGCACAGTCGGCTGCTTCAAGAAGGAATAGTCATCAACTACCCGATGCGCAAGTTGCAGTTCCCTTCGGATTGGTCGCCCAATGGAACGCCGGGAGGGGTCAGGCCGGAGACAAACACCGCCGGTCCGCGCCGCCGCCCCCGGCGGAGGGCCGCACGGCAGGACACCCACGACTTCCCGACACCCTCAGTTGACCGGGGAAGTCGCGGCGATGCAGGTTAGGCCGCGCCCAGCGACAGTTCAAGCCGGAAGGGAAGCCCTGAAATACCCTTGGGACGAAAGAGTGTCACACTGCAGGGAGCGGGCGATCCCGTCTTCAGAAACGTTTCCTGGTAAGAATATCGACCAGGGATGCTAGGGCGTCTCCGTAGACGTTGGCATCTTCCCAGCCCCGGAAATCCAGTACCGGCCCTTCCCTGAGAGTGTTGCAAAGATGGTCTTCTCTCCGGTAGAAGATGTCGTCTGCGGCCAGGGTTACGATGGCCTGCCCCGCTTCGGGCCGCCGGCCGCCGGCCAGTTGAGCAAAGTAGGTGCTGGCCTTGGAACTTTCCAGGGATTGGGCAGTGCAAAGCAGGACCAGGCGGTCGTAGTAGGGCGTGTGTTCCAGGAGGATGGCGCCGGACCGCGTGGCCAATTCATCGTCGGCGGCGATGTCCCAACTCGGTATCTGCGCAGCCACCAGCCCCGACCGGAGCCGTCCGGCCAACTCGCAGTCCTCGGCTGACGCGACAATCAAAACGGTCGGGTAAGACCGGGCAGCGCCCCGCATCGCATCTTGCGCCGCCAGCAGCGGCGCGGCCACGCCGGCCTGCTCCAGGAACTTGACCGGCATCATCCCGCGGGACCGGGCGACGGTATCCAACCCCAGGGTACTGGGCCCGGAGTGACGCGCCGAATCCAGGCCGATAATGTTGCTCAGGTCGCAGTTGACGAACCTGGTCAACCCGAACAGAGCATTCATCAGAATGGCGCTTTCCAAATCGGCGTTGGTAAAAGCGGCGCCGCGCAGGTCGGCCCCGTTAAGGTCGGCCAGTGTCAGGGCAGTGGTATGCAGCCGGGCGTTCCGAAGGTTGGCGCCGCTAAGGTTGGCCCAGGACAGGTCAGCGTAGGACAGGTTGGCGCCGGACAGGTTGGCATCCTGCAGGTTGGCGTAACGTAGATTGGCGGAGGACAGGTCGGCCCCGGCCAATTGGGCCAGGCGGAGTGTGCTGCTGGAAAGGTCGCTTCGCACCAGGGAGCAGCCCATCATGTTGGCCCTGGTGAAATCGGCGTGGGCAAGATTGGACCGCGACACAATGGCCGATGTCAGGTTGACGCCGGAAAGCTCGGCCATGCGGAGGTTGCATCCGGTCAGGTCGGCCCCGCTGAGGTCGTCGTGGGCCAGGTCGGCCCGGGCCAGTTTCGCGCCGCTCAGGTAGCCCCCGGACAGGTCCAGCCGGGCGCGGCCGGGAACCATTTCCCGCTCGAACGTCTCGCCGGCGGAACGGTCGCCCAGGCTGTAGCTCAGGCTGTACACGGTCAGCGCTTCGTTGGGCACCAAAAACGTTCTTTCCCGCCACCGGGATATGGCGTTGGGGCCGGACTTGGCGAGAGCGATGTGTTCAGAATCAGCCAAACTGCCTCCTGTTGCCTCCTTGGAAATCCGGCGCCTCAGCCTCGCAGGCCAATGCCCCATTTATTATACGATAAACCCGAAGGTTGGTTCAGGGAACACGGCGGCGGGTTGGCATGGGCTAACTGCCGTCGGGCCGCGCTGTCGAGAGCCTGATTGAGACACTTTGCCGGTCTCAGGCAACGTCGATTTCCAGTTCCTGGAACAAGGTCGCCACGTTCTCTTCCTGTTCCACAGCTAACAGTTTTCGTTCCAGGTCCAGCGCCCGGTCCGCGCTGACTCGCAGACCGGCCAGGGCGCGGAACTTTTGCTGTATCTCGTCCTCGGTCATCAACGGGTAACGCAGGTCCTGGCGCACTGATTCACCGCCGCGGGTGCGGACGGTAATGCCCATTTCCAGCCTTGCCCTCTGGCTCGCTCTGCCGGCCCTGGGGATAATCATGATTCGGGCCCTTTCCTGGAAAGCCCGGCAGCGGGGGTCTTGCAAGTAGGCCGGGTCGTGAATGTGGTTAAACGTAATCTCCCCGTAGACGGCGGCAAGAGTCAGCACCGTCTCCATGTGTACCGATGGATGGTGGTTGGTCTTGACCGTGTGAAACGCCGACTCGGAAACCGAGACCTCAATCTGTTCGATGTCGTCCGCGGTGAACTCGTTGCTCTTCATCAACTGAAGAAAGGCGTAGAGGGGCGTCTGGTCCGGCCCGCCGACCGGGAAGCGCTTGTAGGCGACTTCCCGCATCAAATACTCGTCGCCAAGGCCGTCCATCACGTCATGCCCCGCGCTGGGCAGCCCCAGGAAAGCATCGAAAAACCCGTGCTCGATGGTCATAATTTCCCGGGGGCCGTGGTAGCCCTGCTGGGCCAGCAGGGCAGAAACCGCGGCTGCCTCGGCGGCCCGTCCGTGGTTCAACGACTTGATTTGGTGGGTAGCGTCCTCATGGTGGCTGGAAAGCCCACAGGCTCCCGACGCCGCCAATGCCAGGGCGTTTTCCATTTCGTCGGCGTTCAGACCCAGCAGCAGCCCGGCGCTCACCGCCGCGCCCATCGTCCCGCCGACGCTGCCGGCAAACTGGGGACGGGCGCCATAGTTGCCAAGCACACTCTGGAAACGGGCCGCCACCTCCGAACCCAGCGTCAGGGCGCGCATGAAGTCTTCCCCGGTGGCGGCTACGTGTTGGGCCATCGACACTGCCGCGGGCACCGTGGTGGCGGCGTAGTGGCCGGTGCCCTGCTGGCCGGTGGAGTCTACCTCGTCGCCGTGGGCAATGGTCCCGTTGGCCAGGGTGGCGTTGGTAACCGACGTGCGCAGGGGCAGGCCGACGATGCTGCACTCGCCCGCGCCGCCCAGCCTGGCCGCCAAATCCGCGACGGGACGGCAGGATGGCAGCGGGGCGCTGGCAATCATGCCGCCCAACTGGTCGTAAAGAAGGGTGACCGTTTCCCGGCGGACTCCTTCGGGAATGTCCCGGTATCCCGTTTCGCCCACCCACTGGCACAGCCGGGCGGTTGGGTCGTTGGTTGCGGCCATAAATGCCTCCTTGCGGCGTTGGAGATGATGCCGTCCGAGCGCGCCTTGACCGGAGCAGAACCCACGCCCGCGCTGGACTTGTGGATGAGTTGCGGTAGTGGACGGATCCCGGCCGGACGATAACCCAGGACGAGCATATCTTTGAGTTGAGCCATTCTAGCACAAACGGCTTCGCGGACTGCCGATTTGCCCTCACCCCCTGCCCCTCTCCCGCGGGGAGAGGGGAGAACCGAAAGGGCCTGCGTTTACAAAAGCCACAACACCGGCGACTTTCCGGCGCCGGGTTGGACGGAGCGGACCGGAGGCCGCTCACCCCTGGGCGCGCCCTATCTGCGCCCGACGGAGGCAGGGGGTTCCAACCCGAACAGCCCGAATAGCTGGTCTGAGGTCAGAGAAGCGGACAGGTCGAACGATACATCGTCCACCAGTTCATCGAACAGCGCTTGCTTCTGCTCCAGAATCCGGTCAATGCGTTCCTCTATCGTGTTGATGCACGAATACTTGAAGACGTGGACCGGGACCGTCTGGCCGTAACGATGGTTGCGGTCTTCAGCCTGCCGCTCAACCGCCGGGTTCCACCAACGGTCCAGGTGGAACACATAAGAGGCTTCTTGCAGGTTCAGGCCCACGCCGCCCGCCCGCAGGGAAACGACCAGGGCTTTGTGCCTGGCATCGGCGCGGAACCGGCGAATGACGTCCCGCTTTTCTTCCAGGCTCAGGCTGCCGGTAAAGGTCAGAGGGTCGAACTCCTGGAGAACGCCGGCGATGGCATCGACGCCGAACCCGCTGCTGGTGTACTGGGAGAACACGATGGCCCGGTGGCCCTGTTCGGCCAGGGTCTCGATTCGCTGGCGAATGTCCTCGAACTTGCCGGACTGCCCGGTCTCCGGTTCGGCGTTGCAGATTTGCTTCAACCGCTGGATTAACTCCAGGACGTGCTGTATCCGAACGTCCGCCCCCAACTCCCGGAGATGCACGATTCCTTCGCGTTCGGCCCGGTCGTAGCTTTGCCGCTGCTTAGGCAAGAGCGGGATTTCCCGCTTGGTGACCAACTTATCCGGCAGGTCCTTAAGCACATCGGACTTCTTGCGCCGGAGTTGGAGTTCCCGGTGCCGCTGGCGCAGCTCAAGGCCGGGGGAGTAATGGGCATCCGAAACCAGTTCGCCGTGGTCCACGAACTCCACAATGGACGCCAGCTCATCTTCATTGTTCTCCAGGGGCGTGCCGGTCAGCGCCCACGAGCGGCGGCGCCGGAGTCCCTTGACCGCCGCGCTGGTGGTATTGCGGTTCTTGACGCGCTGGGCTTCATCGGCCACCAGCGCGTCCCAGGTCTTCCTGCGGAGGGGAGACTGGAGGTTGTCGCTGAAATCGGCCCGCAGCGTCTCGAAGCTGACAATGGAGACGTGAACGTCCGCGGCCCACTGCCAGGCCCGGTCCGCGGGGCTGCCGCGAATAACCATCGCCGTCAGTTCGGGCGCCCACTTGAGCAGTTCCTGCCGCCACTGGTCCAGCACCGACGCCGGGGCCACAATCAAAGCCGTGTCGGCACGCCGATGCACCATCAGGACGCGCAGGGCGGCGATGACCTGAATGGTCTTGCCCAGGCCCATGTCGTCGGCCAGCAGCAGCTTGTCCCGTTCGATTAAGGCCCGGACACCTTCCGACTGGAAGGGCATCAACTCGCCGGGCCACGGCAGGACCGAGTTCGGCCCCGGCAGCAGGCGGTCAAGGGGTGGAGCCAGCGCCAGCCGCAGCCGGTCGGCCAAAGAGCGTTCGATTCCCGTCCGGGAACCCCGGGGACGGCCGGTTGCGGAGGACGGGGAGCGGTTATCGCTTCGGGAAGTGGGCGACCTGGATGAAGCAGGGCCGGAAGCCGCGTCGAACGCGACCGAAGTGACCAACTCCAGGGCGCCAATCGGGGCCAACGGCAGCGAGTCAACAGCGGCGGGCAGTCCGACAGCGCAATCTACATTGCCCACGGCGGCTGGGTGAAATGCGGGCAAGAGCAGCGGCCGCGCCGTATCCGGTTCGGGCTGGCGCCGCCGCTGCAACAAAGTACGGCGGTGGGGGGGTAAAGACTTGTTGAACCACGGCAGCAGTAACCTCACGACGCAAAAGCCTCTGCGATTCCCAAGGCGGCACGGTCGAACGGTTCATCCAGCAACTGACTCCCAACGAGAAGTTCCAGGGTTGCGGCAGAGGGTGTCCCGGGTGAGGGCATACCGTTTATCCAGTAGAGCGTAATGGAATCGGAAATACGTTGGGCGGTCTCCGTGGGCGCCATCGGCATCGACTCTTCCGTCGCCACCCGGCACAGCGGCGCATCCAACCCGATTTCCTCGGAAAACACCGTTGGCGGCGTCTCTTGGGCCAGGGCCAGCGCCACGTCAGGCACTCGGTCGGCCGATTGAAACAACGCTTTGGCTAACCGGGACACAGCCCTGCTTTTCGCCTGCCCGGGCCGCCAGAGTACGCTGGAGGGAACGTCGATTCGGGTAAAGTTGAACTCCAGGGGTTCGCCGCGGGTGGACATTATGAACAGGGCGCCGCGGATGCCCCTGCCGTCAGGCTCCTCAACGAACCGGAGATAACCGGCAACGCCGGCAGGCCCGTCTTCCCCCAAGTCGCGAAACGGTATCGGCACGTCGGCGGCTCCTAATCCGTGCCGGGCTCAGTCTCAGTGTTGTAGGCAAGCCCGTCGCCTTCCCTGATGGCGCCAGATTCCGTGTCGTCGGAAGCCGGACGCTCCAACGTCGGGTCTTCTTCATACCGGAATTGCAACTCGGTCTCCTCGATGTCGGGGGTGGATTCAGGGTACAGACGGCGCAGGTCCCACTCGTTAATCCACCGCCGCACGAAAGAGCGAATGCGGCGGCGCCCCCCGGCCCCGATGGCGTGGTCGATGTCCGGGGCGTCCCAGTCGTATCCTTCCGAGTGGATTGTTTTCAGACGGTCATACAGGTTGGACAGCATCTCGTCGTCGGGTCCGGCCAAAAGGCGCACTCCTCGTTCAATAAGCCGCATCCCCGTCTCCGCCCGCGCCGCTGCCAGGTTGTCCGCATCCCGCTGCCTTGCTCTCAGGCGCGGCGCCGCCTTGTCCCGGTCTTCTAGCTGGTCCAGCACGTAGGACGCGAAGTCTTCGGTAACGGTTCCGACCACCACCAGCCCCGGGTACTTTTCTTCGGACGCTTGACCCATCCAGCGGGTAAGCTCGGCGTAGGATCTGGCCCGCTGCAACACACTGTAGTTGGCGACCAACTCGATTTCGTCCATCAGGATGACCCAGCCACTGTACCCGGCGGCCTTGATTAACTCGAGAATGAACCGCAGCTTTTGCTGGGGCATATCCCTGGCCACCGGCGCACGGAAGGGGTAGGACTGGATTTGCCCAACGTGCCGCAGGCCGTCACGCACCGACTTGAGGGGAATCTTTTCACCAGACCAGAACCATATTATTTCATTCAACAACTCGGGGTCGTCGTACTTTTCGTAGACCATCAGGGTGGACGGCAGAATTCTATGCAGTTCGTTATCTTCCCGGTTGGCCCAAATGAAAAAATCGGCATATTCAGGAGAGTTGTAGTCCAGCTTTTGCGCAATCTCCTCCACCAGGTGACCAGTAATCCCTTGCGCCCGCCCGTTTTCCACGGCCGCCCTGAATACCTTATCAAGGTCGAACAGGGGTGTTTCCTTGCTGATAACAACCCGGCTGCACACGAAATTCTGGGCCAGAGCCTCGGCTTCCAGGCAGCCCAGCAGGTGAGACTTGCCAGAGCCGAAGTCCCCTGCCACCAGCATTCCCACGCTCGATTCCGGCGCCTGCGACTCATCCGATACGCGGGACAGCAGGGAAAGGAAGTCCTGTTCCACCGCCGGTTGGTTGGAACCCAAGGCCGCAACCGCGTCCCCGTTGGGCACCCCGTTGCGGAGGGCTTCCAGAGCGCGGCGGTTTTTCAAGCTCCGATTATTGGCGCTGTCTATCATTCCGATAACTCCTGCCGGGCAACAATTCCTACCGGGCCCATCCTACAGACGGACCAGGGTACACATGGGGTTGGTCTGGTTGCGGTCTCTGACCTCGTCATAGATCCTGGACTGGAGGGCAGAATATATCGCAAGCCCTTTCCGGCGGCGATCCTCGACCAGGAAGTCTTCGTTCGCCATCACCATCATAAAGAACCCTTCCAGCCGGTCAGTGCTGTCAATAAGTTCCCGCATCAGTTCGTAGTGGTCCATAACTGCCGCGCGGGAGTAAAACCGCAGGCCGTCCCGCGGGTTTCGCCCCAACATCAACCGGGAATCATTCAGAAGTACCACGGTGCCAGAGTACCCGGCAAATCTAACCCAGTACAGTAGGGATTCTAGGAAATGCCGGGCGTTGGTGCGGTTTATGCTGTTGTAAATGAGGTAGGCTCGGACATTGGAGACCCGACGGCTGCGGCCAGTCAACCATTCAATTAACGGCACGGCCTCCAGGTTCTGACCCGACCCGCCCATTTCCGTGAGACACAGGTGGGTCATCGCCAGTCTGAATTCACGGGACATATTCCGGTTCTGGGTGACGGCCTGAGGCAGGACCCGACGCAGGTCCAAGGCTACCTGGTTTTCCGACACGTCGTTAGCGGCGCCAATGGTCTCAAGAATCGGTGTCTCGCCCCCGGGGGCGATGCCGTCAGTACGATAAGGCAGGTCCCCGCACAACCGGAGCACTACCCTGCGGGCCAGCAGCCGCCAATCAATCTGCTCGGCGATGCGGAAGAAAATGTCCTGGAGCATGTGTACCCGGGTTTCGCCAGCATCCACCCTGGCAATCAAGTAACCCAGGTCGGCAGCAATCTTGCTGAAAGAATCCTGTAACAGGGGGGCCAGGTCTTCCTTAATGGGCACAGCGAATTTTATGGAAGAGCCGCCATCCCTTACGAACCCGTCAAGGTACTCTTTCCTGATGACGTCCAGCCATTCCTGGACTGGCAGCGTGTCGGTCATTGGCGCGCTCCAGTAAACTGAATGCCGTAGTAGAGGACGGTTTCTCCGTTAGGCCCAACAAAGGAGATAGTGCCCCGCGTCCCCTTGGTGCCGGTGGATGCGGGGAAGGAAACCCGCGCCCCGGCGCGGACTTCCCGGACACCGCTGGTTTCCAGGCTGTACAGGTCCCGGGCGAAATCCAGTTGGCTATACTCGCGGTCAGCACCCGGAAGGCCCGTGAACAGGTCATATATGCGGCTCAATTGGACCACCTGCCCAACCTCTCCCAGCCCCAGCCGTTCCGCGGTGTCGGATCGGGCGAGGGCGATATAAGCCCGGTACAGCGATTCCAAAAATTGCTGCGGGTTGAACCGGGGTGCGCGCTTCTGCAAGTTCTCCAGGTCCGCCACGATTTTCGTTGGGCGGATGGTCGAGGTCTGACGGCGGTTAATCTGCACCGCCCGTTCTCCCGGCATCACCCGCACCACCGACGGGTGGGCAATCAACCGGCCGTCCCGGTCAAAAACCTGGAGGCCCTTCTTTTGAGCTTCCTGCTTCAGTTCCTCGGCGTACTGGTCCTGAAGGTATTCCCGTTCCTGGTCAGGTGTAAACGGCCAGGCTCCGGCGGCGTTGGAAACCTCCTGCTGGATCAGGGCAAGGCCGTCCTGAAGCCGCTCACTCGTCCTTCTCACGGCGGCTATGTTGCCGACCTGCGCTGCCTTCCGCAGGTCCCTACTCAGCTTGGAAACATCAGCCAGGGCTTTCAACACCGAATCCGCCGCCTTCTCCGTTGCGGCGAATCCCTGTTCAAACGTGCTCATCACTCCCCTCCCATCTGATACGCAAATACTACCACAAGACCAATCGGGGTATTGCCAACCCGGGGCAATCGCGGCCGGAACGGAGGCCAGGGTCTTTCTATTCTCCCCTCTCCCCGCGGGAGAGGGGCCGGGGTGAGGGCGAACTCCGCGCATCAGCGGCGGTTGCTCTTCACCGTGACGCCCTCACCCTAACCCTCTCCCAGAAGGAGAGGGGGTTTTTGAGAATCGAAAGACCCTGAACGGAGACCGGCCCAAGTTGACGCTGGACATAGCGAACAAGAGCTAATGGTTAACGCAGATAACTGCCCCGGCAAGGGAGTAACCCAATGGCAACTGAATGACCAACGGGCAGTGAACCGTGAAGAATCCGGGGAAAGCGGCCACGACCACGGCGCCCATTCCGGCCATGACGGCCACGAAGCCCATGACCATTCCGCCCCCGGGTAACGGCGCAGCCAAAGTAGGAAACTGCGCCGTTATACCGGGGAACCGCCAGCGCCTACTGGCGTTTAACCAAGACTGCCCCGTCCTATTCGAGCCACTTCATCTGCTCGTTCCAACGGACCTCGCGCTCCGCCCTGGGAATGAAGTCCAAGCGGTCCGACACTCCATAAACTATGGGCAGTTCCAGGACACCCGGAAGCAGCCCGGTGTCGTATACATACTTCCACAACTCGTAGAGCTTGGCCTCCCGTTCCGCGCCGCTCAACGTTCCGGCGGGCTGAATTTCCATCTCCAGGAAATCATCGCATCCGTAACCGGAACGATGATTGCAGGTGATGTTGCGAAGAGAGAACCAGGTATCGCCGGTCTCGTTGCCGTGAGGCCAACTGATGATGTCTGCGCCCACGCCGAACAATGGGCTGGCGGGGTCGTTCTGGTTGGAATGGTTGGAATATATGGAGCTTTCTACGACGTTGACGCCGGCGTCGAAGCCAACCTCGTTCCACATTCCGGCGATGGCTTCAAACATTTCCACGTCCCTGGGGAAACGTCCGTTTCGAGTGGTAATCTTGAACTCGAAGTCGGGCCACTTGTCGAAGTATTCGGCTTCTTCCAGCAGCTTGCGGGCCAATTCCAGGTCATAGGAGTGAGGCACTTGAATGTCGTCGCGGCTGCCGGTCAGCTTGTCGTTGAAGGGCGAACCACGGCAGGTTCCCAGCCCGCGGTAAAGCTGCTCGTTGAGCGTATCGCAGTCAATGGCGTGTCTCAGGGCAAGCCGCACATTGGCATCCTGGAAAGGCTCCCGGTTCTTGGAGTTAATTTTGAGGAGCACCACCTCGGAAGATTCTCCAACCACCGCCTTGGGAACATCGTCAAAGTTCTGGGGGCCAATCGCGAATGCCCACTCGGCCTCCTCGGTCTTCACCATCGCCGCCCTGACGGTGTCTTCCGCCCGCCAAACGATGGTGACCTCGGGAAAAGCGGTAACGGCGCCCTGCCAATAGTTTTCGTAAGGCTCGGTGACAATCTTCACACCCCTCTGCCATTCCACAAACTTGAAGGGGCCGACGGAAATGAACTGGCTGCGCCGTTCTTCTTCAGAGGCGTTGGTGTACCAATCCGGCGCCGCGAAATGGGTAAAGCGCGCCCCGGTGGGCGCCAGGGGACACGCTACGTCGCAAATTATGTCCAGCGTATAGTCGTCCACCGCGGCAGCGGTGTGGGGGCCACCCAACGATTCACTGTAAATCATCCCGCGTTCTGGCAGCTTGATAAAGTTGATGCCGGCCGCGGCAGCATTGGCATCAAACGTTTCGCCGTTGTGGAACTCGATCCCCTCGCGAATCTTGAACCGCCAATGAGAGGGGTCGCCATCCACAGCCTCCCAGCTTTCTGCAGAAAGCCCCCGGAGTTCGCTGCTGCCGATAATGCGCTGGGTCAGGGGTTCGGTAAAGCTGTTTCTGAAATGCTCCCCGCCGGCCCCGGAGTTGCCGTCCATGTAGTCGAGATGTTGTTCTTCCGCAAAGGTAACGATGGTCAGAGGCCGGCTTATTTCCGATGGCGCCGCCGGAGCCGGGGTGTTGGCTGCCTGAGCCACCGGGGTTGCAGCCTGCTGGGACGCAGGCGCCGACGTGGGTTGGGCTGCCGGAGCAGCCGACGCAGGTTGGGCTGCCGGGGTAGACGACCCGCTGCAGGCCGCCATTAACAGCAGCGCCGCAAATAACCCCGCAATCCACCAAATCTGGCCGTTGAAAACCGCAGCAATTCTGGACAGACGCATAATAGATAACCTCCCGAAAACCACTCCCTTGAATAGCCGGGCCTATGCTAATTGGCAACTCGCAACCCTGTCAAGTTGTCAAAACCAATTACAGGAAAATGAGCAACCATGCTGTCGCAAGCCGTCACCAATATCCCACATTGCTACGAGTTACGGGTAAGACACGGCCTTGGACAGGAAATCCTGGCTGCGGGTATCCCGTGGGAATTGAACTGTCCCGGTCAAGTGCGGGGCGGCTCCGCATTAGCTGCGGCTGCGGGTATCCGGAAGCGGCATCAACCAATCTTGCCGCCTTCCGGCAACATCCCTGGATTCAAGCCTGCCCAGGAAAGAGGTAACGCGGGAGGCTTTGACCTAGGACTCACAACCAAAAAGACGTTGCCCATTCCGTCAGGAGGAAACCCGGGCATCATTCCTTGAATCGGCGTCTTGCCTGTGACACACTGGGGCCACCTTAACCAGCAGGACGCAGCCCATGCCCAAGACCATCTACCTCGCCAACCCTTACGGCTTCTCCGCCCAGCAGAAGGCAACCCTGCTGCCGCCGATTGTGGCGGCGCTGGAGACGCTGGGGCTGGAGGTCCGGGAGCCTTTTGCCCGCAATAACCAGGTGGACTTTATGCAGCCGGGATGGGCCTACCGCGTCGGCCGGAAGGATTTCCGGGACGTGGCGGACTCGGATGCCATCTTCGCCGTCGTCAACGGCGTCCCTCCAGATGAAGGCGTGATGGTCGAGTTGGGCATGGCCATCGCCCTGGGCAAACCCACCTTCCTCTTCCGCGACGACTTCCGGCGGGCCACCGACAGCGGGGAGTACCCCTTGAACCTGATGCTGTTCACCGGACTGCCCGAGGACGGCTGGCAGGACTACTACTACACTTCGGTGGAAGAGATTACCGCCCCGGAGAAGGCGCTGGCCCGGTGGGCGAGGCTTCCCTAGCAGCGGCGGGACGGGCGCGGCAGGCATGGCGCGCCGCCGCAGGCCGGACTCGAGGTCAGCGAGGCTTCTGCACGATGTCTATGTTCACCGTCCGTTCGGCGTGGACGGTGAAGGTCAGCGACGCGGTCCCGCCCCCCTCGGTGCTGTCCATGACGTGGATGTTGTCGGGGCCGTGCAGGTAGTGAATTTTTTCCGATTCTACCCGGAAGGGCCGGTCGTGGCCGGGGTAGAAGACCTGGGACGAGGCCACCATTTTTTCAACGCTTTCCCTGGCGTCGTCCACATCCCAGAAGACGTTGTAGGGCAGCCCGCGCGCCACGGTCCCGCTTTCGGGCATGGCGTCGCCGGCGATTAACACCTTCTCACCGTCCACCTCGGCCAGCACACTCATGTGCCCCTTGGTATGCCCCGGCGTTTCAATGACGCTCACCCCTTCGACGATGGTGTCGCCTTCCGAGACAATTTCCAGCTTCATGTTGCGCATCATGTCCGCCATCGCGCCGGCCACCGCCAGGTCCCACGGATTGGGGTTGCGGGCGTAGTCAATCTCGGTGGGGTTCACCACCACCCGCGCGTTGGGGAACAGGTCGGTGTTCTGGCAGTGGTCCCAGTGCATGTGGGTCAGGATGATGATGTCGATGTCCTCCGGGCTCAAATCCCGGGCTTGCAATGCCCGGTAAAGAAAGGCGCGCCGCGACGACGGGCCGGTGTCGATGAGAATGTTGTGGCTGCCCACCCGCAGCAGGGAATTGGTGGAGTAACCGAAAGAACCCTGGTCGGTGTTCAGCGCGAATCCGTAGGTCAGTACATCCAGCGTTGCCATATTGGGACGTTCCTTTTCCGCGAATTTGCCACAAGGGTATTCGTGCGCCCGGCTCATGTCAACATCCGTCACGGCCCCGGTGTCACCCCTCACCCCCGGCCCCTCTCCCGCAGGGAGAGGGGAGAATCGAAAGGCCCTGCGGCCCTGCGGCCCGGTGGACAAAGGTGGTGGGGAATAATAGACTGCATACAAAATTTCCGGCAAATTTCCGGGCGTCTGCAAAGCTCGGTACAACACTGAGGTCGCTAAAGGGTTGAGGAGGTTCGTCAATGCCCGTTTTCACACCGGAGTATCTCCACAAGGTCGCTTATCACATTTATTGCGCCAAAGGCACCCCCGAAGCCGAGGCGGAAGTCGTGGCTAGGCATCAGGTCAAGGCCAACCTGACCGGCCACGACTCCCACGGCGTCATCCACATTCCCGAATACTGCGAGCGCATCGACAAGGGCCATATCGTCCCCGGCGCGCCCTTCGTGGTGGAGGATGACACGCCCTCAACTGCCGTCATTAACGGCAACTGGGGCTTCGGGTTCGTCGTCACCGAGCGGGCCACCCGCATGGTGATTGAAAAGGCCAGGACCCAGGGCGTCGCCGCCATCACCGTCCACCTGCAAAGCCACATCGGACGGCTGGGCGACTACCCGACCATGATTCTGCAAGAGGGTATGATCGGCATGATTACTGCCGACTCCGGCGCCGGTCCCAAGGCCGTCGCCCCCTTCGGCGGCCGTGCCCGGAGGCTGGGCACCAACCCCATCTGCATGGGCATTCCCAGCGACCTGGAAGGCCCGGTGCTGCTGGACATGGCCACCAGCGCCGTCGCCGCCGGCAAGATTAGCCTGGCCCGCAACCGCAACGAGCCGGTGCCGGTGGGCTGGATTATCGACAAGGACGGCAACCCCACCACCGACCCCAACGACTACCCCGCCGGCGGCGCGATTCTGCCCGTGGGCGCCGACCAGGGACACAAGGGCTACGGTCTGTCCTTCATGGTGGAGATTTTCTCCGGCCTGCTCACCGGGTTGGGCTTCGGAATTGACCCGCAGGCCCGGCATAACGACGGCGTGTTCGTCGTTGCCTTTGACGTCGAGCGGTTCCGGCCCCTGGCCGACTTCAAGAAGGAAGTTAAGGAATTCGCCGAGTTCGTCAAGACCTCGCCTCCCGCCACCGGGTTCAGCGAAGTGCTCTACCCCGGCGAAATCGAGCACCTCACCGAAAAGAAGCGCCGCGCCGAGGGAATCTTCGTGGAAGACGAGACCTGGCGCCAGATAACCGGCCTGATGCAGGAACTGGGCGTGGCCGAGACGGTGGGCCAGCCCGGTTAGGGGGACTGTTCACCTCCAGCAGTTATTAAAGAACATTTTTAGAACGGACCGGGTTATTAAAGAAAAAGAGCGTTTTTCTTTAATAACCCGGGATGCGGCTGTCACGAAGCCGGTGTGGCGCCCATTAGCATCATCCGCAAACGCTTCTTGCGGAGCGGCTATAGTCTCCGCACTCCGGGCAGCGTTGCCATCATCCTGTCCAGAGTCAGCGTATCCAGTCCAACACTTGAGTAGCCGTCAGCAATCAGTTTGTCGAACAGGCCCGGGCCGCCCTGAGTCTGGAGTGCGAGGATGACAGACTGCCCGTTTAACGGGGCACCCAACCCGCTGGTCAATACGTCAGTCAGGGCGGACCGGGCGTCCGAGTCCGATATCCTGTAATGGTGTTGCAACGCTACATACGCCTCGCCTATGACCTGGTTCGAGGCGAAGATTTCGTTACCTTCGTCCTCGACCAAGGTACGGAGTTCTTCGACACAGTGCTGAAAGTCTCGTTCGGGTTCCCCGGTGACCAACCTTACCAGGACTGAGGTGTCAATCCCGAAGGGACGGATCATAGGGCTGCTCCCGGAACTTGTCGATGTCGAACTCGGGATGCCCAGGCGGTATCTTGTCCCTCAGGGTTCCCAAGCGCGAGTAGTCGATGCGCCTGGCCCGCAGCAAGTAGCCGTCCGGGCCCTTGGTCAGTTCGATTTGGTCCCCGGGCTTAACCCCCATCTCGTCGAGGACACTGGCAGGAAGGGTGACTTGACGCTTGGAAGTGATTTTTACGATCACGATAATCTCCTTACCGGCATATTAGTTGGCGTAAGGCGGTGAGTCAAGGCGGGTATCGGCATAGGCCGTCCGGAGAGGTTAAAAGGGGGCTGGGACAACCCCAGCTCCTGCTTTCTGGTTTGGAGAAGCCGCCGCCGGCTAGTCGTCCCGCGCTGCCAGCAACTTTTGCAAGAGGGGGATTTCGGCGATTTTCCGCTGGTCCAGATCTTCCCAGTAGATGCCGGTGGGTGTGGGTATGCCGCCGGCGCAGCGGATGGCTTCCTCCGGCGTAACCACGTAGTCCAGCGGGACGTCGTGGTGGGTCATGGGCAGGTCTTCGTCCAGCACCTGCATGGCGTGAACCGTGCTGACCACCGGCGTCCCCGGCGCCACCACGCCCGCCGCCACTGCCAGGCCGTACTCCAGGTCGGCGAACCCGCCTCCCTTGCCGATTCTGACTCCCTGCCGGTTGACCGCCACCGAGCCGGAGATTACCAAGTCCACCGGGCGCATCTCTTCCACGTAAACCGGCCGTCCCGCCCGGGCCGCGCCGCTGATGGTGGACGCCTTGGCCGGTGAAATGTCCAGCCGGGCCGGGTCCAACTCGACGAAGCACTGCTCTTTGCGGAGACGGGGCACGGCCATGTAGACGGTCTTGCCTTCCTCAAGGGCGCGCTGCCGCAGGGGGCGCTGGGCCTTGTCCGGGTTGCTCTTCACCACCCTGGCCCGCTGCCAGACCTCAAGATTGGCGGCCAGGTCCGCCGCCGCCTCGGCGCCCTTGAAATGGGGAATCTTGTCGTGGACGCTCTTGGCCCGGGCCACCTTGGCCTGCTCCAGCGCGGTCCAGACTTCTTCACGGATGCTGTCTTTGTCTCGCATTTGTCTGCCTTCGGTTACAGGTAAGAGTCAACCGGCGTTGCGGTCCGGCTAGCTGACGGGGGGGACTACTTCCGGCCCTCCAATCTGCAGCACCGCAAAAAGTATCGCGTTGATGATTATGACCGGAATAAAACCGATTGCAACCACAAAAAATGCCCGCCAAATTGACTGGTACTCCAGGGCTTGGCGCACACCAACCAACATGGCTGCGAATTGCCACAACCGGGGGACAATCTCGAAAATCGCCCCCAATCCAGGCACGAAAATGAAGAAAACCAAAAGTCCGGGGGTTTGGGCGAACCCGGTACACCTGGACACTTGCCCCCAACTGGCCTCGGTTTCGGAAGTTCTCAGCATCTTGGACCCGACAATCCAAACCACCAACGCCCATACGGCCCAGGACAACACACCCCGCAACACGCCGAAGAGTAGACCCTGAACCAAGTCGCCATCGCCTTTCAGCAGCGAACCGACGCCGATAGCTGCCGCCACCAGCACGACTACAATCAAAGCCTGAACCATTGCGCCGCGATCGTGCTCGATTTCCTCGAAAGTGTTTCGATTCAAGGTGGCAGCGCCGACCATTCTTTGCAATATATTCATCGGCTTCTCAGCACCTCCGTAGACCAAATCTCCAACATCCCCGATTTGGCGAAGCGAACAGCATTGGGCCGGATGCCGGGATGATACCACACGGCGCTTTGATGTTGGTACGGATTTGGCGGCGGGCATTGACGGGTTTATGACGGGGAATCCATACCCGAAATGTTCCCGTGCGGGCACATCCGTGACACCCCGCCGTTGACACATCCGGCCAAACCTCTTTAACGTTGATGTCAGCCGGAAAACACCCATTTCCCCGCGGGAGAGGGGGGCGGACGAGAGAACCTGCCCCCGAGAAGGCAAGGGGCGCCCCCCTGAGATAAAATGGGACAAACCCGGGACATTGACGGGACAAAACGGGACATTTGTGGAACAAAGTGAGACGTTAGTGGGACAAAATTGCCTCCGGTTCCACGCTCAAATGTCCCGAAATGTCCCATTTTATCCCACATTCGCCGCACATTCTCCCGTAAATTTAATGGAGCGCGCACCGTAGGGCATCCTCATCAGGACGGCCCCGGCCTTCCAGTGGCCGGTGGAATTCGATTCAAATGAGCCAGACCCGCACTGCGGGGTCTAGGGTCTTGCGATTCTCCCCCTCTCCCCGCGGGAGAGGGGCCGGGGGTGAGGGCGAACCCGCGCATCAGCAACGGTTGCCCTTGGCCGGGACGCCCTCACCCTAGCCCTCTCCCAGAGGGAGAGGGGATTTTTCGAGAATCTAAAGACCCTGCGGCGTCCAATGAGTTTGCAAATAAATGCCAAGTTAGCGATAATTCCCAACGGGTTCCGGCAGGCACACGCCCTTGCCCGGCGTCCCGAACCGGGGCCGGCCCCAACCCTTCCAAACCGGCCTTTGACGGATTATGCCCGATATAGACGACGGACTGCTCGGCAGCCGCAAAGTGAAACTTGACCGCCTCCGCCAACGGGGCGTTGACCCATACCCGCCGCGGTTTCGCCGCACCGGGCCGGCCGCCGGCGCCATTGCGGAGTTTGAGACGTCGGAAACCGGCGCCGGCTCAGAAGCGCCGGGGCAATCGGTTGCGTTGGCCGGGCGCATCACGTCCATGCGGGGCATGGGCCGGGCCACGTTTCTCGACGTGCGGGACGGCTCCGGCGTGATTCAGGCCCTGCTGCGGCAGAACGTCCTTAACGACGATTACGAAATCCTGAAAGACCTGGACATCGGCGACTTCATCGGCGTCTCCGGTGGGATGATGCGGACGCGGACGGGTCAGGTCACGGTGGATGTGCGGGAAGTCTGCCTGCTATCCAAGGGGATGCGCCCGCTGCCGGAGAAGTGGCACGGCCTGCGGGACACCGAGATTCGCTACCGCCAGCGCTACCTGGACCTCATCGCCAACCCGGAGGTCATGTCCACCTTTGCCCAGCGGGGCCGCATCGTCAGCGGCATCCGCCGGTTCCTCGACGAGCGCGGCTTTCTGGAAGTGGACACGCCCATCATGGTGCCGGTGGCCGCCGGCGCCCATGCCCGGCCCTTCGTCACCCACCACAACGCCCTCGACCAGCAGCTTTATCTGCGCATCGCCACCGAGTTGTACCTGAAGCGGCTCATTGTCGGCGGGTTCGACAAGGTCTACGAGTTGGGCCGCGTCTTCCGCAACGAGGGCATTGACCAGGACCACAACCCGGAGTTCACCCTGCTGGAGAGCTACGAGGCTTACGCCGATTACAACGATGTAATGGCCATGGTCGAGGAGCTGGTCTCGTCGGTAGCCACGGAAGTTACGGGAAGCTGCCGGGTCCCCCACGGCGAGACGGTCATTGACTTCACCCCGCCGTGGCAGCGAGTCCAACTCCGGGAAGAGCTTGAATACCGCAGCGGCATCAACATAGACGACTTCCCCGACACCGCCTCACTTTTCCGGCGGGCGGCGGAACTCGGTCTGGACACCGCCCCCCAGGACAGCCGGGGGCGGCTGATTGACAAGCTGCTGTCCACCTTCGTTGAACCCCACCTGATCCAGCCGACGTTCATCCTGGACTACCCGGAGGATATGTCGCCGCTGGCCAAGGGCAAGCCCGACTGCCCCGGCTACGTCGAGCGGTTCGAGGCCTACGCCGCCGGCATGGAAATCGCCAACTCCTACACCGAGCTAAACGACCCGGAGATGCAGCGGGAACGGTTCGAGGGCCAGGAGCAAATCCGCCGCCAGTACCAGGACGACGAGGTTGACCGGAAGGACGAGGACTTTCTGACGGCGCTGGAGTACGGGATGCCGCCCACCGGCGGGTTGGGCATGGGCATTGACCGGCTGGTGATGCTGCTGACCGGCCAGTCCAGCATCCGCGACGTGCTGCTGTTCCCGCAGATGCGGGCGGTGCAAACGGGTGATGGACAACAGGCGGTATAGGAGTGACCACCAAGGATGATGATTACCGGGATTCGAGCTTCCGAGAGAAGATGCTGGAGCATATATTCCTCGCAGAAATCTTGCAGGAGGCTTGGCTGGTTCGAGGTCAGACCGCTGAGGTACTGAGGCCCGAAGTAGACAACGCCGGCTACGACTTGGTGTTGGAGCTTAGAGGAATTTGCCGATATATTCAGCTAAAAGGTTCTAGGTCAGGTGGTAGAGCAGGGTGGAAGGATGTAAACATTAAACTGGCGGAAAAACCGGGTGGTTGTGTCATCTGGATTTTCTACGAAAATGTCCAAGGGCGCGCTAAACTATGCTACCGGTTTTTCGGAAAATGCCCCACAGAACGCCTTGACCTGGGCAACGAGAAGGGAAAGGGAAACACACGCAGAATTAACATCGGTCGCTTTGAGAAAGCCACCGATGTTGTCAAATTATTCGACAAACTATTCCCCGGAGTCAATTCCGGTCAATCGTCTATTCTACAAACCAACTAACTGGACAGACCTGCCATAATGCTTTCAATAGACCAAATTCGCCGCGACCCTGATGTCGTCCGCCAAGCCCTCGCCGCCCGCGGGGAAGACGACCCCATTGACGAGTTGCTGGCCCTGGACGCGCAGCGGCGTCAGGCCATTACCGAGGGCGACCAGCTACGGTCGCGCCGCAACGAGGTCAGCCGCAGCATCGGCCAGGCACGGGCGTCGGGGCAGCCGCCCCCGCAGGATGTCATCGACGAGATGCGCCGGGTCGGGGAACGCATCGCCGAACTGGAACGGCAGACCAGGGAGGTAGAGGAACAGACCCAGGAGATTCTGCTGGGACTGCCCAACATTCCCCGCGCCGACGTTCCCCGTGGACTGAGCGAACAAGAGAACATTGTAACCCGGACCTGGGGCGACATTCCCGCTCTGAGCTTTGAAGCCAAGCCTCACTGGGACCTGGCGGAGCAGTTGGGCATCATCGACTTCCAGCGGGGGGTCAAGCTATCGGGCAGCCGCTTCTACGCCATGTACGGCTACGGCGCCAGGCTGGAACGCGCCGCCATCGCCTGGATGCTGGACCTGCACGGACGGGAACACGGCTACACCGAGGTCGCGCTGCCCATCATCGTCAAGCGGGAAATCATGGAAGGGTCCGGCAACCTGCCCAAGTTCGCCGACAACCTGTACCACGACGAAGAGGACGACCTTTGGCTGGTGCCCACCGCCGAGGTGCCGCTTACCAACCTGCACCGGGACGAGGTGCTGCCGCCGGGGTTTCTGCCCGCCTACTACGTCGCCCAGACCCCCTGCTTCCGGCGGGAAAAGGCCGCCGCCGGACGGGACACCCGGGGCATCAAGCGGGTACACCAGTTCAACAAGGTGGAGATGTACAAGTTCGTCGAGCCGGAGACGTCGGACGATGAACTGGAAAGGCTGCTGTCCGACGCCGAGGAGGTTTGCCGCCGGCTGGGGCTGCCCTACCGCATCCTCCAGCTTTGCACCGGGGATATGTCCTTCCCCTCGGCCAAGTCCTACGACATTGAAGTCTGGGCCGCCGGCTGCCAGGAATGGCTGGAGGTCAGTTCCTGTTCCAATTGCACCGACTTCCAGGCGCGGCGGGCCAACATCCGGTTCCGGCGGGAGCAGGGGGGACAGCCTCAGTTCGTCCACACCCTCAACGGCTCCGGGCTGGCGCTGCCCCGCATCATCATCGCCATCCTGGAAAACTACCAGCAGCCCGACGGCTCGGTGGTCATACCGGAGGCGCTGCGGCCCTATACCGGCTTTGACTTGATTCCGGCGCCGTAGCAACGCCCTCACCCCAGCCCTATCCCGGCTGGAGAGGGAGCTTTGGAGTGTTAAAGCCCTACCTGTTGGGTTCCAACAGGTAGGGCTTTGCTTTCCGCTTAACCGGCGGTTAAAGGCCGGGTGGGGTTACTTTTCTATGGGCGCGCCGACGATGCTGCCCCACTCGGTCCAGGAGCCGTCGTAGTTGCGGACGCTGCCGTGGCCCAGCAGTTGGGTCAGCACGAACCAGGTGTGGGACGAACGCTCGCCGATGCGGCAGTAGGCCACCGTCTCCCGGCTGCCGTCGATGCCCCGCCCGCCATAGAGGGCCTGAAGGTCGCCGACAGACTTGAAGGTGCCGTCCTCATTGGTGGCCTGCGCCCAGGGGACGTTGGCCGCGCCGGGGATGTGCCCGCCCCGCTGGGAGCCTTCCTGGGGCAGGTTGGCGGGGGCCAGCAGGACGCCGTTGAACTCGTCGGGGGAGCGCACGTCCACCAGCGAGATGCCACTGGAGTTGACCGACGCCAGCACCTGGTCCCGGTAGGCGCGGATGCTTTCGTCCGGGTCCTGGGCCTGGTATGACGCGGGCGACACGGATGGTTCGCCGGTGGTCAGGGGCCGGTTTTCGGCTTCCCACTTGGCCCGCCCGCCGTTCATAATCCGCACGTCGGCGTGGCCGTAGTATTTCATCTGCCAGAAAGCCCAGCAGGCGAACCAGTTGCTGTTGTCGCCGTACAGCACGACGGTGGTGTCGTTGCCGACGCCGGAACCGCCGAGCAGTTCCTCCATTTCCGGCTTGGAAATCAGGTCCCGGCGGACGGACTGCTGCAACTGGCTCTGCCAGTTCCAACCCACCGCTCCGGCGATATGCCCCTGCTCGTAGGCGGACGTGTCCACGTCCACTTCAATCAAGCGGACATTGGCGCCGCTTCCGTGGTCGGCCACCCACTGGGTATCCACCAGCGAGTCCGGGTGTGCATAATCAGCCATTGCTTCCTCCTAAACGGTTTGGCGGCGTGACCGGGGCTGCCGAGTCGTGACTGCCCCGGAGTTGCCTTGAATTTTACTTTGTGTTCAAGGGGATAGTTTACCTACTGGGCAAATATAGGGCAACCGGGGCTGCGGCCCACCCAAGGGCTTTTAATTCTCCCCTCTCCCCGCGGGAGAGGGGCCGGGGGTGAGGGCGAACCCCGCGCACCGGCAAACCGCTTGCCGGACAAACGGACAGAATGGAGTCCCCTGAGTACCGCTTCCTGCCTGGCATTTTGAGATACTGTTATCATCAACATACCGGACCTCACATCATGGGAATGGGCGGGATTGGAATGACGGTTACAAGAGCGGCTGCATGAAAATCCTTCCTTGGCGCTTCTACCACGGGCGCGTTTATTACGGATGGTGGGTTGCCGCCGCCGCTGCGGGCATCGAATTTGCCAACGCCGCCACCGCCATCGGCATTCTCACCATCTTTGTCCTTCCCATGAGCCAGGAATTTGGCTGGAACCGCACCGAAGTGGCCGGGGCCACCAGCCTGGGCGCGGTTTTGGGCGCCGCGCTGGCCCCCGGCAGCGGGTGGCTGGTAGACCGTTTCGGCGCCCGGATAATTCTGGTTGCCGGCGGGTTGATAGTCGTTTTGGGCTGTCTGTACCTTTCCACGGCGCAAACCCTGTTGGGGTTCTACGCCGCCTTCACCCTAATCAGGATTGCCGACCAGGGGCTGGTCAAAATCGGAGCCTCGGTTACCGTGGGCAAATGGTTCCAAAGGTATAGGGGCAGGTCCATAGGCCTGGTACATTTCGCCGGTTCCGGCGGGGTAATCGTAATGGCTCCCATAGTCCAGTTGGTTATCACCTATTGGGACTGGCGGGCCGCGTGGGTCGTGCTGGCCGGAGTAATGTTCTGCGTCGGCGTAATTCCCTGCGCGCTAATCATCCGGCGGCAGCCGGAGGACCTGGGACTGGTCATTGACGGCGCCCCCAGGCAGACCCAGCCCGATGACCCGTCCGGTTTGCCAATGGATGAACCCCAGGCTTCTTTGTCCGAGGTAATCAGGACTCCCGCCTTCTGGTTAATTCTGGCGTCGTTGTTCCTGGTCAGCACTGCAACCTCGGGTATTGGACTGCACCTGGTGCCCCACCTGACCCAGCAAGGTCTGACCCCGGCCGCGGCGGTGGGAGCGGTGAGTGTCATGTCGGTCGCCGGGGCGTTGTCGGCGTTGGCAATGGGAGTAGCGTCCGAGAGAGCGCCCGCCAAGCTGCTGCTGGTCCTGGCATACTTGCTTGGCGCAGTAAGCATGTTGGTCCTCATCCGGGCCGACACTGTGCCCGAGACCTACCTGTTCGCCGTTCTTCAAGGGTTGGTGGGCAGCGGGGTGAACACCCTGGCCCCGATAATGTGGGCCAACTACTACGGTCGAAAGACGCTGGGCAGCATCTTTGGGTTGAGCCGGGCGGCGCAGGTCGTCGGCTTTGCGGTGGGGCCACTGGGTTCGGCAGTCGTGTTCGACCGGACCGGAACATACCACGGGGCTTTTCTAACCCTGGCGCTGGTCGCCGTCGCGGCCGCACTGCTGTTGATGACCTCCCGGCGGCCCACGCTCCGGGGCCAGACTGAACACCCCCCGGCGTAGGGGAAGCCACGGTTGCCGCCGACAATGCGGCAGAGTTGGGAGGTCTTGCGATTCTCCCCTCTCCCCGCGGGAGAGGGGCCGGGGGTGAGGGCGAACTCCGCGCATCAGCAACGGTTGCTCTTGGCCGGGACGCCCTCACCCTGGCCCTCTCCCAGAGGGAGAGGGGATTTTTCGAGAATCGAAAGACCCTGAGAGTTGGGGGGTTGGCCGCCACGTTGGTGTGGGTTGGTATAATAGGGTTATGGAAGCAACGAACCGGGGACCAACCGGACGCCAATCGGCCAATCGGCAGCCGCCGGGCCGTCAACCGGCCAGGCCGGAGTTGATCGCATCCCGGGGGCTGGTGCGCCGGATTGCGCGGTCGTTCAAGCCCTACCAGCCGCAGGTAATTACGGTTGGGATTCTGATCCTGGTGTCCGCCGGGTTGGGCGTGGCCAACCCCTTGCTGATACGGGTGGTGTTTGACGACGCGCTGTTCCCGGTCAAGGGCGGGCCGAATCTGGACCTGCTGTGGGTTTTGGCCGGGGCAATGGCAGCCGTAACCGTTGTCACCAGCGGAATCGGCATCATCCAGACCTTCCTGACCAACACCGTAGGGCAGCGGGTGATGCGGGACCTGCGGAACCGCCTGTTCCGCCACCTGCAAAGCCTCTCGCTGAACTTCTTCACCGGCAACCGCACCGGGGAAATCCAGTCCCGGGTGTCCGACGACGTGGGCGGCGTGCAGAACGTGGTGACCACCACCGTTACCGACGTAATCTCCAACGTGGTAATCCTGCTCAGCACCGCCATCGCCATGGCCGTCCTGTCCTGGCAGCTAACTCTGGTGGCCATCGGAGTGGTGCCTTTTTTTGCAATAGTTACCCAGCGGATAGGGCGCAAACGCCGGGCCATATCTGCCGAGGTGCAGCGTTCCACCGCGGAAATGACCGCCATAACCCAGGAAACGCTGTCCATTTCCGGGGTTATGTTGACCAAGCTCTTCGGCCGCCAGGATGACGAGGTGGAGCGGTTTTACGACGAGAACCAGCGGCTTTCGGACCTGGTAATCCGCCGGCAGATGACCGGACAGGTGGTTTGGGCCATCATGCAGGCGTTCTTCTCGATTTCGCCGGTGGTCATCTACGTGCTGGCCGGCCACCTGCTGGTGGGCCTGGGACGGGAGGGCATCTCCCCCGGGACCATCGTGGCCTTCACCACGCTGCAATCCCGGCTGTACTTCCCCATCGGCACCCTGCTGCGGGTGTCGGTGGAGTTGCAATCGTCGCTGGCCCTGTTCGAGCGCATCTTCGGATACCTGGACACGGAGCCGGATATCGTCGACGCGCCGGACGCGGTCGAGCTGGCGCCCGAGCAGGTGGCGGGGTTGGTGCGGTTCGATTCGGTACGGGTCAACTACGACAACCATCCTCGCCCGGAGCCGGATGCAGACAATCCACCGGAAACGGGCGATGTGCCGCAGCAGCACTGGGCGCTGGACGGCGTCAGCTTCCAAATCCAGCCCGGCCAGTTGGCCGCGTTCGTGGGGCCCAGCGGGGCCGGCAAGAGCACCATCTCCTACCTGCTGCCCCGTCTGTACGACGCCAGCGAGGGGACGGTGAGCATTGACGGCCATGACGTGCGCAAGGTCAAACAGCAGTCCCTGGCCGGCATCATCGGGTACGTCTCCCAGGAAAGCTACCTGTTCCACGCCACCATCAGGGATAACCTGCTGTACGGCCGTCCCAATGCTTCTGACCAGGAGATGGAGGCCGCGGCCCGAGCGGCCAACATCCACCAGCGGATTGTGGAGTTCGAGGAAGGCTACGACACCGTGGTTGGCGAGCGGGGCTACCGGCTTTCCGGGGGCGAGCGCCAGCGGCTGTCCATTGCCCGGGTTATCCTGCACCAACCCAGGATTCTCATTCTCGACGAGGCCACCTCCGCATTGGACACAGCCAGCGAACGGCTGGTGCAGGGCGCGCTGGAGCCGCTGATGAAAGGCCGGACCACCCTGGCCATCGCCCACCGTCTTTCCACGATTATGGCTGCCGACGTCATTTTCGTGGTGGACCACGGCCGCATCATTGAACAGGGAACGCACCGGGAGTTGGTGGACCGGGGCGGGCTGTACGCTAACCTGTACCACCAGCAGTTCCAGAGCGGCGAGGTAGAATGCCTCTGCGAGGACGGGGTGGTTATGACCGACGGCCAAATCGTCTACTCTGAGGACGCCCGCTTGGCGCCCACGATTTAGGCACGAATTATAAGGCCCTACTCTCTTAGCCAGGTCACTTGACGCGGGGGATAACTTCTTCTTTTAACAACTCAATCTGCTTCAGGACCTGGGACTGGTCCATGCCGGGCCACTGCATCCGGAAAATCAGATAATTGGCGTCCAACTCCTCTTCGCAGCGTTTGATTTCCGCCACCACCTCGTCCGGCGAGCCAAGCAGAAACCGGTCTTTGGCCAACTCCTGATAAGGGACGCTGAAGCTCTCCTCCCCGGGCAGGGCCTTGTCCTGGCCCCAATCGGCGTAAGCCTGGTACTTTGGCGCCAGGTACGGCTCGCTTTCCAGGAAGGCGGTCTCCCGGTCCTGGGCGACGTAAAGCTCCCGCATCATCGGCAGGGCGTCAGGGAGAGGGTTGCCGGCCTGCTCCAGGCTGTCCTTGTAACTGTCCCACTGCTCGGCGACCATGGGGATGGTGGCGTGGGGGTTAATCAGCCACGGGTAGCCCCAGCGCGCGGCGCGGCGGATGGCGGCGTCGTTGTTGGCCGCCACCCAGATGGGGGGATGCGGCTTCTGCACCGGACGGGTCGCCGGAGATGATCGGGGAACATGGTAGTATTTGCCGTGGAACTCCACTTCCTCTTCTTCCCACAGCAGCTTCATCACCCGCAGCGATTCACGCATTCGTCCCACCCGCTCGCCCCGCTGCACTCCGAAGGCGGTGTACTCCTCGTCGCGGTAGCCCAGGCCGATGCCCAGGATGAACCGGCCGTTGCAGATGGCGTCCATGGTTGCCACGCTTTCCGCCAACTCCACCGGGTTGTGCAGCGGCAGCAGGATGACCGTGGCGGCAACTTCCATGCCGCCGGCCTCGGCGGCCATGCGGGCCAGCAGGGGGAAGCTGGAACTCATCTGGTAGGGCGCGGCCAGGTAGTGCTGGCCGGTGCAGATGAGGTCGAAACCCGCGTCCCGCGCCGCCCGCACCTGCTCGGCGCTTTCCTGAATTTTCCGGGGCATGGATTCCCCGGGGACGTACTGGTTGGTTACGAAGAAACCCAGCTTCAAACTGCACCTGCCTGGTTGGCTGACCATATTTTGCCCGAAGCGCCGGACGGCCGGAAATCGGGGACGAATCACGGCAGATTATACCAGACCAACGGCATGGGCCATCGCCACGCTTCCTGTTGTATTATCAAAGAGGTGGCGCCGGCGGTGTCAACGGGGGGCTGTCAGCAGTGCATGAGGCTGGCTGAATGAAGGCAAGTTGAGGACCAGATTCCCTTGCCAGAACGGCGTGGATTCCTGCCTGCGCAGGAAAGACGGGGGGCGGCACCCCTCAAAATATCCAGTACGAACGGGTTTTTGTAATCGTCCTGTCGGGAACACGGTGGCGCAGACCGGGCGGCAATGCTAAACTGGCCGAGTGTGAAACCTCGCTTATACCCCAAAGACCCAACCCCAAGCGCGGAACCCGAAAGCGGCCAATATGAAACGGCCAGAGCGCAGGAGGAAATGATGGTTGAGTACGGCACAGCCACGGCATTGGAAACCCTCGGTTTGGCGTCCGGTACGCCGGGGATAAAGTCCGTCGGCCCCCTGGCCTTCGGGCCGGAAGGCATCTTGTTTGTCGGCGACAACGCGGGCGCCGCCATTTACGCCATCGACGTGGGCGACACCGCCGAAGTCAGCGAATTGAGGCCGGTTGACCTGGACAACCTGGACGCTTCCCTGGCGGCCTACTTGGGCTGCTCCCGCGAAGACGTTCAGATTAAGGACATGGCGGTCCATCCCTATTCCCAGAACGTCTATCTTTCGGTCATGCGGGGCAGCGGCGACGCGGCGGTCCCGGTAATCGTCCGGGTGGACACGGAGGGCGGCATTTCCGACGTCTCTATGGAAAACGTTTGCTTCTCCGGGACGGCCATCGAGGACGCCGCCGACGAAGACGACCCCCGCCTGGTCTCCCGGGAAAAGCTGCGGACGGTCACCATCACCGACATGAACTACGTGGACGGGCTGCTGATGGTGGCTGGAACCTCCAACGAGGAGTTCTCCTCCACTCTGCGGCGGATTCCCTTCCCCTTCAACGGTGCAGCCCAGTCCAACTCCCTGGAGATTTTCCACGTTTCCCACGGCCAGTACGAGACGGCTGCGCCCATTCGCGCCTTCGTGCCTTACCAGGGGAACCAGAGCATCCTGGCCAGCTACACCTGCACCCCGGTGGTCCAGTTCTCCCTGGGCGATTTCGAGGCAGGCAAGCACGTACACGGCAAGACGGTGGCCGAGCTGGGCGCCCACAACCGCCCTCTGGACCTGTGTTCGTTTGAACACGACGGCGGGGAGTACCTGCTGGTGTGCAACGAGCGGCACCCGCTCATCAAGATAGCCTGCCGGGACATTGACGGGCAGGAGTCGCTGACCGTGCCGGACCGGGCTCTGGACAACAGCCCGTCCGATCCCGTAACTCCGCCCAACGGCGTTCCTCGGCAGTTGCTCCTCCATCCCGGCGTCCGGCGCATGGCCAACCTCAACGGCAGCGGTGTGCTGATGCTTCAGCAGGACGGGGACGGCAATTCCCACCTGCACACCTACGGCGTTGGGGAGTTGTGACCCAACGGCCGGAGTTGACGCTGGCGTGGTGCGAACATCAGGGACAAAGCGCCCTGAGCGTCAGCGGTTGGACCCAAGCGGAACTTGACGAGTTGAAAGGGCTGGACGCCGCCGGGCTTGGCCGGCGTCTGGCCCTAATGCCCGCCGAGGCCGTGGAACCCGGCGGCGGCGCCCAATCCGTCCCGCCTATCGCCGGACGGTTCGAGTTGTCCGACGGCTCCGTCTGTTTCCTTCCCCGGTTCCCCTTCGTGGCCGGAATGCGCTACTCCCTGCTGGCCCACCGCAACCCGGCAGACGCCGCCGAGACGCCGCCGGAAGTCTGGAACATCCAACGCCCGGCGGAGGACGCGGAGCCCGTTGCCAGCGTCGTCGCCATTTATCCCGGCGGCGGGGAAGTGCCGGTCAACCTGCTGAAGCTCTACGTCCAGTTCTCCGAGCCGATGAGCGAAGGCTGGGCGCAGCGGGCCGTCCGGGTCTGCCGGGACGATACCCTGGAACCCCTGGAAGATGTGTTCCTGCCAATGGAGCCGGAGCTATGGGACCGGCAGCGGCAGCGGTTGACCCTGCTGCTTGACCCGGGCCGCATCAAGCGCGGCCTCGTCCCCAACCTGGAAGCGGGCTACCCACTCACCGAGGGCGTCCCCTTCCGGTTGTTCATAGACTCCAACTTCCGCGACGCTAAGGGGCGCCCGTTGCAGTCCGGCGCCGACCGGTGTTACCAAGTCGGCCCGGCGGTGAGGCAGCGGATTGACCCGCAAAGGTGGCGGCTGCACATCCCCACCGCCGCGTCTCTCGAACCGCTGTCCGTCGAGTTCGAGCGTCCGTTGGACCATGCCCTCTTGCAGCACAGCCTATGGCTCAGCGGCCCTGATGCTTCCGTAGTTGCCGGGGAAGCTGCCACCGGCCCTGCCGAAAAGGGCTGGCGCTTCACCCCCGCGTCACTCTGGGCAGAGGGCCGTCACCAACTAATGGTGGAGCCGCAGTTGGAAGACCTGGCCGGCAACTCCCCGGTCCGCATCTTTGACCGGGACATCACCGAGCCGGACGATGCCCCGCCGGTCTCAGGACAGGTCGCCGTGGACTTCACCTGCCATCCAATCCGTTCGTCCTGAATCGCCTCGAAGGACTTTCTTACCGGCAGGTTTTCACCCCCCTGCATGGCCCTCCGAGACTACTTAGAAACTATCTCAAAACTTGAAGCGGCCTTCATCCCGTCTTGAGATAGTTGGATCGGGGGTTTGGGGGATGAATCCCCCAACGTAACCCTGTCCTCCAAGGACCTCCGAATTTTGGTTTTGAGATAATTTCTTACAGGCGTGAAAACTCGTAGGGGTGAAAACTCGTCATTCCTGCGAAAGCAGGGTCCAGAAATCCCAAGGAAGGGCCAGCATTCCTCTGTCAAAATTCTTAAATTCCCGCCCGCCGGATACCGTGGTCTTTTATCCTCCCCTCTCCCCCAGGGAGAGGGGCCGGGGGTGAGGGCGTACCCGGAGGTGAGGGCATCCCCCGGGTGACACACCCCCATTGACAACCCCGAGGCGCGATCTCTACCGTTAATCTCAGACGGCAAATACTCCCTCAGACCATCTCCGTCTACGTCACAATTGACCACGGAGGACAATGACCGCTTACAACCTGCTGACCCTTCCCTCCATCATGCCCCAGTCGTCCAACTTCCCTGCGGCAAAAGGCGGCAAAACCCGGACAAAACGCGACATTTCCACGACAAAACCGGACATTGACCGGACAAGTTGCGACAAAACGGCCTCCGGTTCCACGCTCAAATGTCATGAAATGTCGCCTTTTGTCGTATATTAGCCGTATTTTCCAGGAAGAGAGTCCCGCCGTCCCTCATCGTCAAGACAACCACGGCCTTCAGCCAGGCCCTTTTATCCTCCCCTCTCCCACCGGGAGAGGGGCCGGGGGTGAGGGCGTCCCCCTGCGAAGGCAGGGGGCGTTCCCCGTGACAAAACCGGACAAACCCAGGACATTTCCCCGACAAAACCGGACATCGACCGGACAAAATCCCCCGAGGCCCCACGCTCAAATGTCCGGAAATGTCTGCTTTTGTCCGGTTTTCCAGGAAGCCCTCCCCGTCCAGTGGGAAGCGAACCCCCTAAACGTCCTCAATGCTGGCCGCCGGGAGTTCCAGTTGGGCCATTACCTCGGCGACGTTGGGAGATGCCTCCAGTCCCTTCAAGACCCCGGCCAACTCGGCGGCCTTGGCTGCTCCGGCCCGCAGGCCCACCAGGTAGGAAAACTTGGCGTCCAGGTCTTCCTCCGTCATGCGCCGGTAGTCGGTTTCCCGGGAAAGCCTGCGGCCGTCCCGGGTTCCGATGGTGACCGCGGTGTGCCACCGGAACGCAGCGTCAGCCCAGTCTTCCCGGGGCTGGACCTGGATTCGCCCCCGCATGTCGCGGACTTCGGAGCTGCCGCTGTGCCGTTCCTGGTGCGCTTCCTTGAATCCCATGCCCTCGTAGATGATGGCGATTGCCAGGGCATCCCCGCAGTCGGCGGGGTGGCGTTCGCTGGTGAAGTAGCTCTGGATGTCGGACGGGCGCATCTCCACCTGCACGTCCGCCACGTCGCCGGCAGTCAGTCCGTGCTCATCCATTAGTTCCCGTATGGCCTGACGCGGCGCCTGCAGGCCGCCGCCGGAGCTGTTCCGCTTGAAAATCAGCCCCCGGATGCTGAACTCTCCGCCCAGCCCGGCCACGAACTCCGGCCCGGGGTCCTCTACCCCCAGGTAGCTGTCGAAGAAACCGCCGGGGCCTTCGAGGATGTCCCGGGGCGTGTCGTAGCCGGCCTTGGCCATCAGCGCCGCAGTGACGCCGTTCTTGGCGCCCATGCCGCCCCGGGTGAAGGACTTGGTCATGTGACGGCTCTCTCGCGCAAAGGGCGTGATGCCGCAGGCGAGGTGGGCGCCCAGGCTCAGGGCCGCGTTAATCCCGTCGGGCGGCAGCCCCAGGGCGACCCCGGCGGCCACGGCTGCGCCCATCGTGTTGCCCTCGTCGAAGGGGCTGACGTCCCGCCCGGTGTCCCGCTGCACCCGGGCCGCCACGGCGTGGACCCGCTTGGATACCTCGTAGCCCAGGACCACGCCCCGCAGCGCCTGCGGCCCCGGCGCTCCGGCCAGTTGGCCCGCAGTCATGGCGGCGGCCATGCAGCCGGCCAGGACGTGACTGCCCCGGGTGCTGAAGTCGTCAATGGCGTCCACCTCGTCGGCGTGGCCCAGAGTGCCGTTGACCAGGGCCGCATTCAATACCGAGGTCCGGCGGGGAAACCCGACGACGCTGCAATCGGCGGCGGCGCCGGAGATGTTGACGAACTCCATCAAACGGTGCGCCACCGGCAGCATGGAGCAGGCCAGGATGCTGCCCAGCCCGTCGTACAGGGCCAGCCGGGCTATGTCCTGGACATCCGGCGGCAGGGCGTCGAACCCGGTAGCGTCAATCCAGTCGATGAGGGCGCCGGTGCGGGTCTGCGTGGCCATAATCGTTCCTCCGCAATTTTCGCTGGGCCAATGTTCCGTTGAATGTTCCGTTGAATGTTCCGTTGGCTATGGGTAATGGTTCAATCTTGCCGTTGGCGTTGGGCCGTGAGGAAGTCTTTCAAGCGCTCCCGGACGAACGGGTTAACGGGTTAAATGAACGGGGGTCGCTCGGATGGGCCGTCCTGGGTGGCCGACGGGAAGCGGGGGGCGCGCCGCTCGCGGACGGCTTGCAGTCCTTCCCGCACGTCGTCGCCGAAGAACCCCAGAGCTTCGGCCAGCAGGGAATAATCAAAGGATGTGTGGCCCGCCTGCCGCAGCCATTGGTTCAGGGCGCGCTTGGTGAACCGGATGGCCGGCTGCGGTCCGTCGGCCAGTTGCCGGGCCACCTGCATCGCCCGGGGCATCAGCTCATCAGGCGGCACTGCCAGGCTGACCAAACCGATGCGTTCGGCCTCCTTGCCGTCGAGAAAGTCGCAGGTCAGCAGGTAATACTTGGCCTTGGCCATGCCGCACAGCAGCGGCCAGATGATGGCGGCGTGGTCTCCCGCGGCGACGCCCAGCCGGACGTGGCCGTCGGTGATGCGGGCGGTTTCCGATGCAATTGAAATGTCCGCGAGCAGGGCCACTGCCAGACCCGCGCCCACCGCCACGCCGTTGATGGCCGAGATGACGGGTTTGTCCAGGTTGAGCAGGTTGTAGACAATATCGCCGGCTTCCTTGATGGTGCGGCCGATGATTTCGGGGTTGCCCAGAGATTCCTCGATTAGGTTGAAGTCGCCGCCGGCGGAGAAGGCGCTGCCGGCCCCGGTAATCACGGCGGAACGGACCTGCGGGTCGTTGCCCAGGTCCACCCAGATCCGGCTCAGCTCGTAGTGGAGTTGGGCATTGGTGGCGTTCATCACCTCGGGCCGGTTCATGGTCAGCAGGGCCACGCCGTCCCGCCGCTCCACCAGCAGGTGTTGGTAGGCAGAGTAAGGGTTGCCGCCGTTGGTCCCGTTGTCGTCGGTCATAAGGCTCCCATTGCCGGCGCCGGTTTGATCATCGTCAGCTTCACGGTCAGCTTGGCTAGGCGCCGGCGGCGATGCCCCACTGCCGGACCATTTCCAGCATGGTGCGGGCGGTCTGTTCGTGGGCAATGTCCACCATGTCGCCGGCGTAGGTGACGACGGCGCTGCCGTCCTGCCGCTGCTGCTCCATAGCTTCCAGCAGGCCCCGCCAGTGGGCGATTTGCTCGGCGGTGGGAGTGAAGACCTCGTTGACCACCGGGACGTGGGACGGATGAATCAGGTTCATTCCGGTGTAGCCCAACTGCTTCAACTGCTCGGCCAGGCGACGCAAGCCGTCCAGGTCCCGGATGTCGAACCAGCCGCCGCTGATGGGAAACTCAATGCCCGCCGACCGGGAATCAACCAACACCTTGGACTTGATGAACAGGGTTTCCATTCCTTCCGGCGTCCACTGGAACCCAACTGAGCGGGCGGTGTCGCCGCCCTTGCCTCCGCTGCCGCCCATGTGGGCCACCCGGTCCGAGGCGGTGGCGATTTCATAGGCTTGCCGGATGCCCTGGGCGGTCTCCAGGGACGGGTCTATGCAGATGGAGCCGATGGGCATTCCGGCCTTGCGCTCGAAGAACCGGAGCAGGATGTCCACCTCCACCACGTCGTCCGGGCTTTCCACCTTGGGCAGCAGGATTCCGTAAAGGTTGGGGCTGGTCACGGCCTCAATGTCGAACCCGGTCAGCCCGGTTTCCAGCCGGTTGACCCGGACGAAGAGAGTCTGCCCTGCCTGTCCCAACTCGTTGACCATCCTGGCAACCAGGACCCGGGCCGTATCCTTTTCGTCTTCCGGGACCGAGTCCTCCAGGTCCAGAATTAGGGCGTCGGCGCCGTATTGGGGGGCCTTGCGCATCCAGTCCTCTTTGTTGCCCGGCACGAACATCACCGAGCGCAAAGGTTTGGCCTTGAACCTCATGTCTGCCTCCAGGATGGGGGTATTTCTACCGGGTGATTCCGCGGATTAGCGATTGCTCCAACGGAAACGGCTGTACAGGCCGTGAGTCCCACTGCTGTCCCACTTCATGCCCGCCGCGTCCAGGGCAACCTGGGACCGGGCGACGACGTGTTCCGGGCCGTGGATGACGTTGTACAGGTTGGTTATCGTTACCGGCTCGTCACGGGATGCCCCGCGGATGGCGTTGACTTGAAGGGAAGCCAGGCGGACGGTTTCCCCCGATACCTCCAGCGTCCGGGCGCGGTCCGACTTGCTGAAGGTGATGGCGGCGGGCTGGCAGCTTCGGGGGGCGTTGCCGGCGAAAAATTGGGCCATCCGCTCCCACGGGCCGCCGGCGTTCCCGGACAGGATGGCGTTGAGCGCGTCGTACTGTTCCGGAGTGGCGCGGTCGTCAATAAATACCAGGACGGTCCAATTTCCGGCGAACATACTGGGCCCCGGACAGTAGGCCGCCACCAGCGCGTTCAGGCCGCCCAGGTCACCGCCCAAGTCAATGATCCCGTATTCGCCGGCGTCCAGGTGGATGCCCCAAACGTTGTCGCAGGTCTCGTGGGTGCTGTTCTGCCGGAAATCGGCGTGGCAGGGGCACACCACGTTACAGTTGCAGCCCTCGAACAAGTCGCCCTCGGCCCACCAATCAAGCGTTGACATCAGGCATTGTCCTTACAACCGTTAAATCACGCCGTCGGCGTGGAGCCGCTCCAGTTGTGAGGCATCCAGGCTGAGCAGGCGGCCGTATACGTCCCCGTTGTGCATTCCCAGGGTAGGCGCGCCGGGCAGGGTAGGCAGCGGGCCGCCGGAAAAGACCACGGGGAACCCTGAGGCGATGCCTGGCACCGGGTCGTTCATGGCCCCGTGGCGCATGGGCTGGAGCGTACCCCTTTCATAGAAGTGGGGGTCGTTGATAATGTCGGGGATGGTGCGGACCGGCCCGCAGGGAACGTCGGACTCTTCCAGCCGCTTCAGGGCCTCCGCCTGCGTCATCTCGCCCACTCGCTGCTGTACCTCGGCGCGGGCGTCCACGACGTTGACCATGCGGGCCTGATAATTGGTAAACCGGGTGTCTTCCAGCAGTTCCGGGGCAGACAGAGCGCCGCACAGCCGGCGCCATTGGTCGTCGCTGGCCGCGGTGATAATCAGGTCGGCGTCGGCGGCGTGGTACAGGCCGGTGGGCCCGCCGCGGCTGGTGTTGCCCGTGCGCAGGGGGTTGCCCAACTCCACCTCTTCCTCCAGGTTTTCCATGAACATCAGGGCGGCGAGAGTGTCCATCATCGAAACGTCCAGATGTTGACCCTGGCCGGTGCGCTCCTTTTCCCGCAGCGCGCCCATGATGGAGTAGGCGGCGAAGAGGGGCGTTACCAGGTCTCCGATGTAAAACCCGACTTTGGTGGGCGGGCCGTCGGCGTCGCCGTTAATGTCCATCAACCCGCTCATCCCCTGAATCTGCGGGTCGTGGGCGGGCCGCTCGGCGTAGGGGCCGGTCTGGCCGTAACCGGCGATGGAGCAGTAGATGATGCCGGGGTTGACCTGCTTCACATCGTCATAACCCAACCCCAACCGGCGCATGGAGCCGGGAGCCAGGTTCTCCAACACAATGTCGGACTGCCCGGCCATATCCAGAAACATCTGCCGCCCTTCCGGGTTCTTCAAGTCCAGCGTGACGCTCTTGACTCCCTGAGTGCGCTTGAGGAACCGGGTGGAAATGTCCTGCTTGGTCTGGGGCGTCGAGTGAATACCCTCGGGGCCGGCGAAGGGGCCGTTGCCGCGAACCGGGTCGCCCCGTCCGGGGATTTCGACTTTGATGACCTCGGCGCCCATCCGGGCCAGGTTCATGCTTAGGTACGGCCCGGCCAGGAACACCGTAACGGCCAACACTCGGATATCATTCAATGGCTGCATGACTTCCCTCCCGTCAAAAAACCGAGGCAAACCCCCTGCGGAGTGGCCCCAGTATACAACAATGGCCTCAACAACCCCGCATTCCCCGACCCCGGCCAGGCTGTTGGATGCCGGCCCAGGACTGCCGGTCATTGATGATAGAATGATTTCCAACACTATCACACGGTGAAAATTATGCCGGAAGAACCAATTGGCCAGACCTATCTCGACCGCGCCATCGCCGACGGATATGCCGAAATCACCGGCGAAGGCCGGAACGAACGCATCCGTTACATCCCTGCCGGCCATTCGGAACGGTGGGCGGACCCGGAGGAGAAGGAACGCGCCGAGCTCTGGGCGGAACTCATCTACAAGTACGAGTACCCACCGCAACGGATTGGCTTCGAGGTCAGCGTTCCGGGCCGGACCCCCAGCAATTTCGCCGACTTGGTTATCTATGAAGATGACGATCTGAAGTCGCCCTACTTCGTTTTAGAGTGCAAGCGGCCTGACCTGTCCGACGCCGCTTTTAACCAGTCTATCGAACAGGCTTGCGGCTGCCGGGCCAGCCTGGGGGCTAAATACTGCGGGGCCATTGCCGGACGAACCCGCCGCCTGCTGCGTTTCGACCGCTTCCCGCCGGGGGAACGGGATCGCAATCATCTGACCGACATCCCCATAAACTACGGCAATCCTCCTCCGTGGCGCTTTCTCCAAAACCGGCCAGGCCGCGACCTGGCCGCCGTCTCCCGGGAGGAACTGCGCGCCGCCATTCGCAAGTGCCACCAAACCCTCTGGGAGGGTGGAAAGCGCAGCCCCATTGCCGCCTTCGGTGAGTTCTGCAAGCTGGTATTCATCAAACACCGGGACGAGAAAGACCTGGAACGGGAGGACGGCCAACCTTACAACTTCCAGCGGCGGGAGGGCGAGACGGCCACCCAACTCGCCAACCGCATCAACCGGCTGTACGCCGCCGAGCAGGCGAAAGAGCCGAATGTTTTCACCGAAAGCATCAACATTGACCCGCTCATCCTGGCCCAATGCGTGGAACACCTGGAGGGAATTTCCCTGGACCGCACCGAATTGGATACCAAAGGGGTAGCGTTCGAAGAGTTTATGGGAAGCTTCTTCAAAGGAGATTTCGGCCAATACTTCACGCCCCGGGAACTGATCGCCTTCGCCGTGGAAATGATGCAGCCAACACGCAACGACCTGGTGCTGGACCCGGCCTGCGGATCCGGCGGCTTCCTGCTCTATGCCCTTGACCATGTGCGCCGGGAGGCAGGCCAACGGCAAACGCCGGGCACCATCCAGCATTTCCAATACTGGCACGACTTTGCCCAGCACCGTCTCTTCGGCATTGAGATAAACGACGAACTCGCCCGGGTCGCCAAGATGAATATGATTATCCACGACGACGGCCATACCAACATCGTCGGCCACGACGCCCTTGATTTTCTGGAAAATATCGAAGTCAAAAACCGCGGCGTCGCCCAGGGCAAGTTTAACCTCATCCTCACCAACCCGCCTTTCGGCTCAACCATCCGGCGTAACGAGAAGGGCGACGGCTACCTGGAGCAGTTCGACCTGCGGCGCTACCTGAGCAAGAATTACCCCGTCTATGCCGAAATAACCGGCGATGGAAGGGAGTCCGGCGCGAAAGAAGGGGCAAGGACAGTAAGAGAACGCACCAGCATCAAGACGGAAATCCTGTTCCTGGAGCGGGTGCACTCCTTCCTGAAACCCGGGACTGGACGGGCTGCCGTGGTGCTGCCCGACGGCATCCTCACCAACTCCTCGCTCCAGGGAGTGCGCCATTGGCTGCTCAACCATTTCCAACTGCTGGCGGTGGTCAGCCTGCCTCAATCCGCCTTCAGCCACTACGACGCCAGCGTCAAGGCCAGCATCGTCTTTCTGCGCCGCCTGGCCGAGGGTGAAACCGTTTCCAACGACCAAGCCATCTTCATGGCCCTGGCCGACAATATAGGTTACGACGCCACCGGACGCAAAACCTTTGCCGTAACCGTTGAGAATGAAACCGCCGGCGTCAGTAAAGTAGAGCGGCATAGTTGCGACCTGTTCGACTACCGGGTGTTCTACGAATGGAGCCGAAACGGTTCAGGGGAAGGTGACTGGAGCGAACGCCGCCGGGAAATCATCTCCAACACCGGACTGGTGGGGCAATACAGGGAGTTTCAGAAAGACCCGACGCCTTTTTCCGTAAGCCCCGATAAACCTAAACCAACCCAGAGTTTTGCGGTGCGACGGGATGATATTGACGGAAAGCTCAACCCAGATTACTACCACCCGGAACGCACGTCAGCTATTGATACCCTAACGTCTGCGTCCAAGCACATAAAGATTGTCAGACTCGCAGAAATTGTGAGCTTCGAACGAAGTCTCATTGACACTCCGGGAGAAAACTACTTGAGCTTGGCGCACGTTGAAAGCGGCACAGGAGAGTTGACCGATTCGGCGGATAGGGCGTTGGGTAGTTGCTACACTTTTCGGGTTGATGACGTTCTCTTTGCGCGGCTGCGGCCATATCTGAACAAGGTCTATCGAGCTGAAATGGACGGTTGTTGCACCACAGAGTTTTACGTGCTCAGGGTAAAAAACAGGGAAGAGATGTTACCCGACTACCTCGCGGCTGTCCTGCGTAGTCAGACAGTGCTTGCCCAGACTGTTCACATGATGACCGGCAATACTCATCCGCGCCTCACTCTTGACGACGTAGCAAGCCTCAAGATTCCGGTTCCGGGGGTCGAGGTTCAGGATGGAATTGTCGCCGAAGTTCGCCGCCGCCGGGAAATAGTCCGCAGCCTACGAGCTGAGGCCGAAGCTATCCAACGGGAAGCCCAACGTTGGTTTGAAGAGCAATTTATGGGTTCCACTGCCGCGTCATGACTTTTGAGTTTATTATCGCTTGCCGCACAAGCGGCGATGCAGATTTGACGGAAATAAGACGGGCCCTAACCGAATTGCTCGCTAGAGTCCTGTCTGAAAACCAAAACGACTTCGCTGATGACGAAATAGCTAGTACCGTTTCAATTTAAATCTATTGGATAGATATGTTTGAGCTTACTGCGAGCGTCCTGGGTGGAGAACCGCCAGTCTATGATGGCGGCGGCCTCGTTGCGTTCGCGTTCGAGCGCCGCGACCTCCCGTCTCAGCAACGCTTCATCGCCGACCCGGCGGTTCAGACACTGTCTGCTGAAGACGCTGAACTCGATTTCAGCCATGTTCAGCCAGCTTCCGTGATTGGGTGTGTGGTGAAGCTCCAGGCGTTTGGCGATGCGGCGCGCCTCGGACGGTGCAAACGCTTCGTAGAGCGAGCCGAGCTTGTGGGTGTTGAGATTGTCCAGCACCAGCCGGATCTCTGTGGCGTCAGGATATGCCTCGTCCACCAGCCACTTCATCTGTTGAGCGAAGTCCACAGCAGTCCGGCGCCCAGTCACCTCGACGTGCCTCCACCCACCCTTCGGTTCACAGAACATGAACAGATTCCGGGTCCCGTTCCGCTGGTACTCGGTGTCATAGCGCTCCACCCGTCCAGGAGCGGCCTCAATGGGAGGCCGCACATCCCCGAGCAACTGCTTGGAGGACTCGTCAAAACACACCACCGGACGCTCCAGGTCGTACTCTTCGTGATAAAGGTCCAGCGCTTCCTCCATCCGGGCGACGAACTCCCCGCTCAGCTTGGGGATGCACCATTCCTTTTTCCGCCACGGCTTGAGTTCGTTTTTTTGAGTATCTGGCGCACCGTCTCCAGGGAAATGCTCCCGGCAAACTCCATCTCCACCACCTTGTCCGCCAGCAGATGGAGCGTCCAGTTTACATGTCCTTCGGGTGGACTGCTGCACGCGATGGCAACCAGGTGCGCTTCCTGCTTGCCGTCCAACTTGCGCTCCCGGCCCGGCCGTGGCTTGTCATTGATGGCGGCCTCAAGTCCTTCCTCGACGAACCGCTTCCGCACTCTGGCAACGGTGGCCGCGTTGATCAAAAGCACACCGGCTATCTCACCGTCCCGTAGTCCTTCATCTGCTTTGAGCAGCGCCAGCGCCCGCTTGACGGTGCGGACTGACAGCTTGCCCCGGTGGGAAACCTCATCGAGACGGGCTCGTTCGGATTCAGCCAGCTTGACTTTATACTTGATGGCAGCCATGTCTGGATACTCCCCCACAGAAAGATCATACCCAAGTATGGCTGCCTTCTCATATTCTTGTAAATCTATCTGGAAGTAGTACTAAACTAAAGCCAAGGTGAAATGCGCAGATGGTGAGGGGCAGACGACGGAGCCGGGTCATTCTCCAAGTACGGATCAGAGGGATTCACCGGCGTAATCCAGATGATCATCATCGCCACTTAAATGTACATCCCACCTTGGCTTTAGTTTAGGATGATACGTCTGCGTTATCAACGCTCCGGTGAAGAAGTCACAAACAATGATGATATACCAAACCGTCACACTGTCATAAATTTCGTCTTGGAACTGCCTGATTCAACCGAGGCCAGCGTGGATGTCATAAGCGCTTTCTCCCGGTCTTTGGCGGAGACATCGCCGATTTTCCACGCAGTGAAGTTCGAGGATCCCCTGCTACAGGCAGAACTAGCCGAACGTGCCGTTGAGATTTTTGCCCTGGAAATGAAATTGCGCCGTGTGTTATCAATTATCTACTTGCACACCAATCAAGAGGGAGACCCCTTCAATCTCCTGAGTGAAGAGATAGAACAGCCGGTTGGTAACCCGAGACAAAATCAGATGCAGGCGGCTAATGAAAATCAATTCTTCCATCTCACCTTTGGCCAATACATAAACCTAAACCAACGCCCACAGTTTAGTCCAGCCGATATATTCAAGCTAATACGCGATGCAGAACAATACTTTGATTTGCGTGAAGAAATACTACGGGTTCCGGTTAAGCATCAAGAAGACGCTAACTTCATCATCGGTCTCAAGGAGGTTCTGAGTCCAATCGAGAGAATGAGAAACTGCGTCGCCCATAACCGTCGGCCTACAAGTAGGATAGCCGCAAACTACCCCAACGCTCGCTTGATGTTAGAAGAACGGTTGGATAGCTACCTAGCCCGTTGGGAAGTGCAGCAGTAAATCTTCCCCCTGTATTTCCATCCCCCCTCTACCAATACGGTTAGATACCTTTCCCGCCCCTGTGTTACAATCGGCCCAAATTCCCGAGTGTTTCTCACTGGCTTCCCAAGTCCCGAAAACGAGGTGGTTGGTTATGGCGAATATTGTGTTGTCCAACACGGATTACAACGTCGTTGGGACCCGTCCCGTGCGTCACGACGGCGCTGACAAGGTGACCGGCAGGGCCAAGTACGGCGCTGATTTCCAGATGAGCGGGCTGCTCTACGGCCAGGTGCTGCGCAGCCCCCACGCCCACGCCCGCATCAAGTCCATCGACACCAGCAAGGCGGAAGCCTACCCCGGCGTCAAGGCCGTGGTCACGGTCAAGGACCTGCCCATTTCCGGCATGGAAAACCCGGACCAGGGAATGCGCCACGCCAGCGACAACGTTTTGGCCCGGGACAAGGCGCTCTACCGGGGTCATCCCATCGCGGGAGTAGCCGCGGTCAACCCCCATGTGGCCGGCGTCGCGGTGGGGTTGATTGAGGTCGAGTACGAGGCGCTGCCCTCGGTGACCGACGTGCAGTCGGCCATGAAGGACGGCGCTCCCCTGCTTCACGAAGATATGACCACCAGCGAGTTGGGCCAGGCAACCGAGAACCACAGCAACATTGCCACTCACTTCAGCTATGAATTGGGAGACACGGAAAAGGGGTTTGCCCAGGCCGGCGTGATTGTGGAACGCGAGTTCACCACCACCATGGTCCACCAGGGTTACATTGAGCCCCAGAACGCATCCGCCCTGTGGAACTCCGACGGGCAGTTGAAGGTCTGGACCAGCACCCAGGGAGCGTTCTCCGCCCGGGAATCGCTGGCCAAGGTGCTGGACCTGCCGGTGTCCAAAATCACCGTCGTACCCATGGAAATCGGCGGCGGGTTCGGTGGAAAGATTCCCATATACCTGGAGCCGGTGGCGGCGGTGCTGTCCCGCAAGACGGGCCAACCCGTCAAGATGCAGATGTCCCGCATCGACGTTTTCGAGAGTACCGGCCCCACCTCCGGGGCATGGATGAAAATAAAGATGGGCGCCACCAACGACGGCAGGATTACCGCCGCCGAAGCGACCATTGCGATGGAAGCCGGGGCCTTCCCCGGGTCTCCGGTGACGATGGGCGCCCAGTGCATCTTCGCCCCCTACGACATCGAGAACGTGCGCTCCCAGGGTTACGACGTGGTGGACAACAAGCCCAAGGTTGCTCCCTACCGCGCGCCGGGAGCGCCCATCGCCGCTTTCGGCGGCGAGCAGGTGGTGGACGAGTTGGCGCGCCGGGTGGGCATGGACCCGCTGGAGTTCCGTCTCAAGAACGCTTCCAAGGAAGGAACCCGCCGGGTCGACGGCCCGGTCTACCCTCGCATTGGCAACGTTGAGACCCTGGAAGCGGCCCGCAGCACCGAGCATTACAACACCCCGCTTACCGGTACGAACCGGGGCCGGGGCGTCGCCACCGGGTTCTGGTTCAACATCGGTATGCCCTCCAGTTGCAGCATCGGCGTCAACGCCGACGGCACCGTCACGCTGGTTGAGGGTTCCACCGACATCGGCGGCACCCGCGCTTCCATCGCAATGCAGGCTGCCGAGGTTCTGGGCATACCCGCCGAGGACGTTCACCCCAGCGTCGGCGACACCGATTCGGTGGGCTACACCTTCCTGACCGGCGGCAGCCGCGTCACTTTCGCCAGCGGATGGGCGGCCTACGAATGCGCCCAGGACATCAAGGGGCAGATGATTGGCCGTGCCGCCAGCATCTGGGACGTTTCCGCCGAGGACGTAGAGTTGGTCGACGGCGCCTTCCAGCACAAGTCGGAGCCTGAGCTGCGGATGGGCTTCAAGGAACTGTCCGGGCAGCTCAACCGCACCGGCGGCCCCATATCCAGCCAGGTAAGCGTTGACCCCAAGGGGGCCGGCGGCGCCTTCAGCACCCACGTCGCCGACGTGGAAGTCGACCCGGAGACGGGTAAGGTCACTGTCCTCCGATTTACCGCCCTTCAGGACGCCGGCAAGGCCATCCACCCCAGCTACGTCGAAGGGCAGATGCAGGGCGGCGTCGTCCAGGGAATCGGCTGGGCGCTCAACGAAGAGTATTTTATGAGCGACGAAGGCTCCATGGTGAACTCCAGCTTCTTGGACTATCGGATGCCCACCAGCCTCGACCTTCCCATGATTGACACGGTGATTGTGGAGGTTGCCAATCCGGGCCACCCCTACGGAGTGCGGGGGGTTGGCGAGGTTCCCATAGTGCCTCCCATGGCCGCCATTGCCAACGCCATCCACGACGCCATGGGCACCCGCATGGAGCGCCTGCCCATGTCGCCCAGTGCCGTCCTGGAAGCATTGTGGGAGAAGGACGGAGCGTCCGAACAGCAAGCTTCGGACTAGGTTGACCTGGGTGTCCGGCGTCATCCCGGACACCGGTATCAGGACCGGAGTGTGGGCCGCTGACCGCGCAGCACTGGAAATACAGAGCATTGCTGCCGCCCGGCAGCGGCAGCCAGGACGGAACCCATTAGGTAATTTTGACAGCAAGCGGAGAAAGAAAAATGGCTAGAGTGCCTTTGGCCACTCGCGACACGATGACCCCGGCTGGGCAGGAAGTTTGGGACGAGATTGAAAGCAGCCGCGGCGGTGTTGCCCGCAACTACGCTGCCATCTTGAACAACCCCCAGGCTGCCAAGTACATGGCAACCCTGGGCGGGTACGCCCGGTTTGAAACCCCGTTGGACCCGCGCATCAAAGCCTTGGCCGTGCTGACCGCCGCCCGGGAAGCCTCCGGCCACTACGTTTGGACCGTAAACCAGCGCGCCGCCAGGGAAGCGGACATCTCCGACGACGTGATCGCGGCTATCCACGAATACCGCGCCCCGGCGGGTCTGAATTCCCAGGATGCCGCGGTGGTGCAGTTTGTTCTGGAGTTGCTGCGGCAGCATCGGGTCAGCGACGCGTCTTTCGAAGGACTGCGCTCTTTGGTCGGGGATGCCGGCGTTATCGACGTTCTGGTGGTGGTGGCCTACTACCACGGGTTGGCCCACACCCTGCAGGCGTTGGATGTGGAGCTTCCCGAAGGTGTGGTTTCCGCCCTTACCTACTAGCGAACAAACCCTCCGCCGGGGACCGTTCGCTCAAACGCAGAAAAAACCCAAAAAGGAGCGGCCGGCCTCCGAAGAGGGGAACCGCTGAAGGAGCGGCTCACTGCCGGTCGCTGAGGATTCAATTTTACGTCACCCGCAGGCGGCGGTCAACCCCAAGCGGCGCTCTGAACAGGGTCTTTCGATTCTCACCTCTCCCCGCGGGAGAGGGGCCGGGGGTGAGGGCGAACTCCGCGCATCAGCAACGGTTGCTCCTAGCCGGGACGCCCTCACCCTGACCCTCTCCCAGAGGGAGAGGGGATTCTTTCGAGAATGAAAATACCCTCGCGTCCTGGCCCTCTGAACAGGGTCGTATTGGGCTGAACCACTTTCCGGGACTGCGCCGACTTGAAGCACCCCCACCCCCGGCCCCCGCATACCAGGCAATCCCATTCCGGCAGGAGATAAGGTTATGGCTGATTACATTTACTTGGTGCAAATGGACATTCCGGCGGACAAAGAGGCCGAGTTCAACCGGGTCTACGACACGGAGCACGTGCCCAACATTTGCAACGCCCCCGGAGTGCATAGCTGCACCCGGTATCAGTTGGTTTCCGCCGACGTGGACGGCGTGGCGCGATATGCGGCGGTCTACGAAGTGGACTCGCCGGAAGTGCCGGTCAGCGACGGATGGCTGGCGGGGTCGGAAAAGGGAGACTGGCCGACGAAAATCAGGCCCCACACGGCCAACCGCACCCACCTGATTTTCAAGAAGCTGTAGGCGCCTTTCCCCAAGACTCTCGTCCGGCATCACCGACGGATGCGTCAACCGGGCGACCCGGCTTAGAGCCTATCCTAATAACGGGTAACACCCGCACGGAAAAGGGGTTATTAGGATAGGCTCTTAACCGGCGGCCACGCAGGTTATGGTCTTGAGCACCCCTCGGATGCCCTGTACCCGGCCGGTTACCGTTTCTGCCATCGCGGCCATGTCCGGGGCCTCGATACACGCGATAACGTCGTGCGGCCCCGTGATAACCTCCGCGAACTCCACTTCCGGGATGGTGCGGAGGGCTTGGGTTACATGGTTGGTCCGGCCGACCGCCACCTCAATCAAGATGAACGCCTTTGCTGACATGGCGTCTCCTCCCCAGTATCCGCCTGAAATGCCGGGGGTTAATCGGGGATGCAGGCGGTAGACGTGACTTCCACCAGGTTGTTGCCAGCGCCGAAAGCGACGATTATCGCGGTGCGGGCCGGACGATTGTCCGGGAAGTATTCGGCGTATACTTCGTTGAATCCGGCCAGGTCTTCCTGCCGCGCCAAATAGCAGGTGTTGGTCATAACGTTGTCAATCGACGTTCCGGCTTCTTCCAGAATAATTCGAATGCGCTCCAACGTGTAACGGGTCTGCTCCCGAATGTCCTGCCCCGACTCACCCGTTTCGGGGTGGCGTCCGGTGCAGCCTTGCACAAATACGAGATTGCCGAACCGGGTCGCCTGGGACAGCGGCGCCGCTCCCGGGGACAGGTTTGCCGAGTTGATAACTTCTTTCCGTGCCATAACCGCCTGCGTTTATTGAAATATCCGCCAAGCCATTATCGTCCGCCGTTGCCGTCCATTGAGGGGAGTGATAGCTGGTGGCTGGGATGGCCCAATTATATCCCCCGCCGCCGGGGTGTCAAACCGGAGCGGCGGTTGCGCCGAGTCTTTCACAAGCAAAGGTCTTTCAATTGTCGCGGGGATGCTCAGGAGCCGCCCACTGGAATCCGTTAATCCTGCGGCGCTGGCTCGGCCACCTTGCTGCCCGGCTGACGCTGCGCAAGACCTCCGCGCTCCGTGCGTGTGGCCGTGCGTGTTGCAACGTTGGGCGTCGCTCTATAAAATGCAAACAATATCAAGTTGCTCCCCGGTCGATTGTGCGATGGTTCCGGCGGCGGTGGCTGACCGGTTCTGCGGCTTTGACCGGGACTACACCGAGGGAAAGGGAGAATTCGTATGGCCATTATCAACCCGGGCAACATTAGAAACGTTGCATTGCTATCCCACAGCGGAGCGGGCAAGACGACCCTGTGCGAGTCCCTCTTGTTCAACGCCAAGGCCATCACCCGCATCGGCACCATCGAAGACGGCAACACCGTTTCCGACTATGAACCCGAGGAAATCAAGCGGGGCAGCAGCGTCCAGACCACGCTGATTGCCTGTTCCTCCGGTCAGCACAAGGTGAACTTTCTGGACACCCCGGGCTACGAGGACTTCGTCGGTGAGGTCGCGTCCGCCTTGCGAGTGGTCGAATCCGCCGTTATTCTCGTGCCGGCGCCGTCCGGCGTGGACGTCGGCACCGAGCGTTCGTGGAACCTGAGCCGGGAGATCGGGCTGCCCGCGGTGTTTGTGGTCAACAAGATGGACCGGGAAAACGCCAGCTTTGCCCGCACCGTCGCCGACATTCAGGGCACCTTCGGCAGTATGTGCGTCCCCTTTCAACTGCCCCTGGGTGACGCGGCCGAGTTTTCCGGCGTAGTCAGCGTGGTCCACCCCCCTGCGGAAATCCCTGCCGAGGCTGCCGGCGAGTTCGACGCCGCTCGGGAGCGGCTCATCGAGGCCGTGGCCGAGGCGGACGATGATTTGGCCGACAAGTTCCTTGAAGGCGAAGAGTTGACGGATGCCGAGGTGATTGAAGGTGTGCGGAAGGCCGTCGCCTCGGGCAGCCTGGTGCCCATCCTGGCCACGTCCGCAACCCGTAACCTTGGAGTCGAAGAGTTTATCGAAACAGTGCGGGAGTTCCTGCCGTCGCCGTTGGAGGGCCAGCGCCCTGCCATGAAGGACCCCTCCGGCAGCGAAGTGGAGTTCGACGTCGATGCCGGCGGGCCACTGGCCGCCCTGGTATTCAAGACCACTGCCGACCCATTCGTCGGCAAGCTCTCGGTGTTCCGTGTCTTCCGCGGCGCCATCAACAGCAACTCGGAAGTTTGGAACAGCGCCCGCAACCAGTCGGAGCGTATCGGGCAGCTTTACCTGCCCCGGGGCAAGTCCCAGGAGAACACATCGGAAGTTGCCGCCGGTGACATCGGCGCCATCGGCAAGCTGGCCGCCACCGTCACGGGCGACACCCTTTGCGTCCGGGATAACCAGGTCTCCTTCGACCGCATCGAGTTTCCCCAAGGATTCTACAGCGTTGCGGTCAACCCTGCCACCAAGGCCGACCTGGACAAGATGTCCACCTCGCTGACCCGTATCGTGGAAGAAGACCCCAGCCTGCGCCTCTCCCGGCAAGTGGAGACCAGCCAGATGGTCCTAACCGGCTTCGGGGAGGCCCAGATTGACGTCGCTGTCGAGAAAATAAAGCGCAAGTTCGGCGCCGACCTGGAAACCAGGCTCCCCAGGGTGCCTTATCGGGAGACCATCAGCAAGGTTACCCAAGCGGAGTACCGGCACAAGAAGCAGAGCGGCGGACATGGACAGTACGGTCATGTTCTGCTCCGTCTGGAACCCAAGGACCGGGACCAGGGATTCGAGTTCGGTTCCGAAGTCGTGGGCGGACGGGTGCCGCGCGAGTACATCCCCGCAGTGGAAAAGGGCATCGTCAAGACCATGGAAGAGGGAGTGCTGGCCGGCTACCCGGTGGTGGACATAAAAGCCGTCATCTATGACGGCAGCTACCACGACGTTGACTCTTCAGGAATGTCCTTTGAGATTGCCAGCTCCCAGGCCCTCAGAAAGGGCATGACCGACGCCAACCCCATCCTGCTGGAGCCCATCGTCAAGCTGACCGTCAACGTCCCCGACACCTACACCGGCGACGTGATGAGCGACTTGAACGGCAAGCGCGGGCGCATTCTGGGGATGAACCCGGAGACTCGCTGCACCGTGATTGAGGCGGAGGTCCCTCACTCGGAAGTGCAGCGCTACGCCCAGGACCTGCGGTCGCTGACCCAGGGCCGCGGCAGCTACCAGTTCGAGTTTGACCACTACGACCCGGTGCCCCAAAACCTGGAGCAGCGCGTGGTCGAAGAAGCCAAGCGGTCCCGCGAGGAAGATCGGGCGTAGCCTGACCTGGACCGGGCTCGTGGAACCTTCCCCGTTCGGCTCAAGAGACAAGCGTTGCTGGGGGGTACCGACAATCGGTACTCCCCGGTGCTGTGTTTTCCGGCGGTTGACGTGGTTCAGAACAGGCCGCATCTGCAAGGGCTTCTTAACGGAGGGCGAAAGCGATGGCAATTGACGACGCGGGCCAGGGGAAGATACTCCGCAGCCTGGACGACTTTATCGCGGCTCACCAGAGGCATGAGACCGACCTGGCGGATCGGCTGGCGCGGATCGAAGAGAGGCAGGCGATGATGTGGAAGGTGATCATCGGTGGGGGCGCGGAGGTCCCGGCCGTCGGGATTGCCATGTACCACATGGCGACGGGGAGATAAAGGCGTGTGGACCGCATGGCCGAGCAAGCCGAGCGCAACCGGTCCGATTGGGCCAGGCGGACGCTTCTGGCCCAATCGGCAACCATGAGATAGTCCGCCGGGAATAGGTGCTTATTTCAAGTGCTCCGGTGGCGGTAAACCTTGTGGATCACTGTCGTTGCTCTTTTCTGCGCGGGCGCAGGGCTTGGGTGGTCAGTTGGCCCATGGGGTAATCTCGGTGAAGCATCTGATTGATGCTATCAGTAAAATTACCAGGGTGAGGCTGAGAACAATCAGGATGGCCTTCCAGTTAGGGTCTTTGTCTCTTCGTAAATGCAGATATAAGACAAATGCTCCGCCGAGGACCGGGGTAGCCAGACCCACGAAGGCTCCGAATATGAACATTATGAAAAGCCATGAACCCCAGTCCAGCAAGAGCTCTCTCCTAAGCGTTTCTATTGCCAGGGAATGACCGATAGGTTCGCAAGCGTCCGTCATTGGAAGGTGACAGCTTGCGTTGCGTTGCGGATGCCAAGCTTAATCGGATGACCAGCGCCCTTACATTCTCGCGAATATAAGGCTGGCTTGAAGAGCGAGTCCTGGAAGTACCTGCGAAATTAACCCGTCTTCCCCCGAGTAAGTTCCCTGAGAAATAAAATCATTGTCCCCCAACGACATAATCTCCACCGAAGCGGCTTCCGTATTCACCAGCCAATACTCCTGCACGCCGTGGGTGGCGTACAAGTTGCGCTTCACTTCCCGGTCCCGTTGGGCGGTAGACGGAGACAGCACTTCCACCACCAGATCGGGGGCGCCCTCGCAACCCCGGTGCGCCAGCATCCCCCGCCGCTCTTCGGAGACGAACAGGATATCGGGCTGCACCGTGTCTTCGCCGGTAATGATTACGTCCAGGGGAGCCATGACGACTATGCCCAGACCGTTGCGTTCTACAAAGTCAGCCATAAATCGAAACAATTTGCCAACGGCGTTTTGGTGCGGGTAGCTGGGCGCTGGAACCACGTAAAACTCTCCGTCGATTAGCTCATACCGCTCGTCCTCCGGCAACAGGCAATAGTCCTCGTAGTTGAATCGGACCTTGGCTTTTCCAGTAACCATATGTCCCTTCCTTGGGCGTCTCTGGCGGAACGCTGTTAGCGGCCCGGGCGCTTTGCCTTTGCCAGTATACTAAACTAAAGCCAAGGTGAAATGCGCAGATGGTGGAGGTCACACGACGGAGCCGGGTCATTCTCAAAGTACGGATGAGAGGGATTCACCGGCGCAAGCCAACTGATCATCATCGCCACTTAAATGTACATCCCACCTTGGCTTTAGTTTAGAACCCCCAGCCGGGTTGGTATTCGCCGAAAACGTTGCGGAAGACACCCATCATCTCGCCCAGCGTGGCGTAAGACTTGACGGCTTCCAGCAGCGGCGGCATCAGGTTTTCCGAACCCCGCGCCGCCTGTTCCAGTGCCCGCAGCTTGGCCGCCACGGCCCGGTCGTCCCGGGTGCGCCGCACCTCATTGAGCCGCTGGATTTGCCGGCGCTCCCCTTCCATGTCCACCCGCAGCAGGGGGATTTCCGCAGTGTCGCCGGAAGTGTACTGGTTGACGCCCACCGTAATCTTTTCCCGCCGGTCCTCTTCCAGTTGGGCCGTGTAGGCCGACTCGGCAATCTCCCGCTGGAAAAACCCGGTCTTCAGCGCCGGAATCACGCCTCCGATGTCGTCCACCCGCCGGAAATACTCGTAGGCGGCGGCTTCCACCTGGTTGGTCAGGGTTTCCAGAAAATAGCTGCCGCCCAGCGGGTCAACCGTATCGGCCACGCCGGTCTCGTGGGCAAGAATCTGCTGGGTGCGGAGGGCTTGCAGCGCCGCTTCCTCCGAAGGCAGCGCCCACGCCTCATCCTTGGAGTTGGTGTGCAGCGACTGGCAGCCGCCCAAAACTGCCGCCAACGCCTGCATCGCCACCCTCATCACGTTGTTGTCCGGCTGCTGCGCGGTCAACGCCGCCCCCGAAGTCTGAGCGTGACAGCGCAGCCAGTGGGAGCGGGGGTTCTGAGCGCCGAAAGTGTCCCGCATCTCGGTGGCCCAGATGCGGCGGGCGGCCCTAAACTTGGCGATTTCCTCAAAGAAGTTGTTGTCCACGTTGAAGAAGAAGCTGAGCCGGGGGGCAAAATCATCCACATCCAGGCCCCGGTCGATGCAGTGCCGCACGTACTCAAACCCGTCGGCCAGGGTGAACGCCAATTCCTGTACTGCGTTGGCTCCGGCCTCGCGGATGTGGTAGCCGCTGATGCTGATGGGGTTCCACTGGGGCATGTGCCGCGACGCGAACTCCACCGTGTCCACCACCAGGCGCATTGACGGCTCCGGCGGGAAGATGTACTCGTTTTGGGCCAGGTACTCCTTGAGGATGTCGTTCTGAAGGGTGCCGCCCATGCCGGCCAGGGATGCGCCCTGCTTTTCGGCGACGGCGATGTACATGGCCCAGATGATAGCGGCGGGACTGTTGATGGTCATGGACGTGGTTATCCGGTCCAGGGGAATGCCGTCGAACAGCGTTTCCATGTCCGCCAGGGATGAAATCGCCACGCCGCACTTGCCGAACTCGCCCTCGGCCTGGGGCGCGTCGGTGTCGTAACCGTACAGCGTGGGCATATCGAAGGCGACGCTCAACCCGGTCTGGCCGTGGTCCAGCAGGAACTTGAAGCGGGAGTTGGTCTCTTCCGGCAGGCCGTACCCGGCGAACATCCGCATCGTCCACAGCCGGCCCCGGTATCCGGTGGGGTGGATGCCGCGCAGGTAGGGAAACTCACCCGGATACCCGATGGAATCCCCGCTGGCAGACGATGAATCCGGCCCGCTCAAGTCCAACGGGGTGTACAGAGCATCCACCGGAATCTGGGATGGCGTCTTGTAGGCCGGCTTGCGCTGGGGAGCAGCATCGGATTTTTCCTGCCATTGGCTGCGGGACTGCTCCGGGTCCTGGGGTTGTCGTGGGGAATTCACCGTTCATCTCCCAAGGGTTTGGGATTGCCAGAACGTTGGGGACGAAGTGCGTTGGTGACGAAATTCGTTGGTGACGAAATTCGTTGGGGGATGAATCCCCCAAACCCCCAGTGTTCAGGCTATTCCCCCTGAGTTCAGGTATTGCAGGAAAGCCTACCGGATAAGGCGCAGGAAGCGGCGCCGGCCGACCCGCAGAACGTCCCCCGGCTGCAATCCTTCATCCAGCGAGTCGCTGGTCAAGGCACGGGTCTGACCGTCGGCGGGGATAAGCTGCACTGCCTGTTGGCTAATCAGCCGCTTGGCCTCGTTGTTGCTGGAGGCCATTCCGGCAGACACCAGCAGCCGGCTCAGGGAACGGTCTGCGCTCTCGGAATCCAGGTCGAGCCGGAACTCCGGTATATCTTCGGGCAGGCTGCGCTGCTGCACCACGCGCTCAAAGTTCTGCTGGGCGCCGTCGGCGGCGTCGCCGTCGTGGAAAGCGGCGGTAATCCGGTGGGCCAACTGCTTCTTGAACTCCATGGGATTAACCGCGTCAGCGTCCAAAGCCCGGGACATTTCCAGCAGGTCGGCGTCGGGCAAGTCGGTAAGGTACTCGAAATAGGGGATTATCAGGCTGTCCGGCAGCGACATCAGCTTGCCGTACATATCGGCAGGCTCTTCCTCGACCGCCACGTAGTTGCCCAGGCTCTTGCTCATCTTCTGCACCCCGTCGGTGCCCGGCAGAATAGGCATCAGGAAGCACTGCTGGGGCTTCTGGCCCATCATTTCCTGAAGTTCCCGGCCCACCAGCAGGTTGAACAGCTGGTCGGTGCCGCCGAACTCCACGTCGGACTCGATGGCCACCGAGTCATAGGCTTGCAGCAGCGGGTAGAGCAGTTCGGTGATGGCGATGGGGCGGTGCTCCCGGAATCGGTTGGCGAAATCGTCGCGCTCCAGGAATTGGGCGAGAGTGAACTTGCTGGTCAGCCGGATAACATCGGCCAGAGTAAAGTCCCCGAACCACTGGCTCTGCCACTCGACCTGGGTACGCTCCCGGTCAACCACACGGAAGAACTGGCGCAGGTAAGACTCGGCATTGGCGACAACTTCTGCGTGGGTCAGCATCGGGCGGGTGACCGATTGTCCGCTGGGGTCGCCGATTTGAGCGGTCCAGTCGCCGACGATAAGGATTACCTGGTGGCCCATGTCTTGCAGTTGACGCAGCTTGCGCAGGCCGACAACGTGGCCCAGGTGAATGTCGGGGCGGCTGGGGTCGAAGCCCATCTTCAGCCGCAGCGGCTGGCCCGCCCGCAGCATCTCCTCAAATTCCGGGCGGGAAATTATGTCCCGGACTCCCCGGTGGGTAACCTGGTCGATGACTGCTTGGCTAACCAATTCGCACCCCTTCGTCGGCGGCCAACGAGCGCCGGGCGTCGGCCACGTCCTGGTTAACTTGGTGGATAAGGGCGTCAATTCCCGAAAATTTTTCCTGCTCCCGCAGCCGCTCCACGAATTCGACGCCGATGGTCTTACCGTAAAGGTCCTCGGCGAAGTCCATGATGTAGACCTCCACCAACCGCTCGGTCAAGTCGAAGGTGGGGCGTATTCCGATGCTGGTGGCCGAGGGGAGCCTTTGGCCGTCAACCAGGGCCCAGGTGGCGTAGATGGCGTCGCCGGGCAGCAGCATTCCCCCCGGAACGTTGACGTTGGCGGTGGGAAAGCCCAGATCCCGGCCCCGGCCGTCGCCCCGGACGACTTCTCCGGCCAGTTGGAACTTGCGGCCCAGCAGCAGGTTGCCCATGGCCAGGCCGCCGCCGGAAACCGCGTCCCGAATGCGCCGGCTGCGGACCGGCCCTCCATCCACCAACAGGGGTTCCACGGTTTCGACCCAAAACCCCAACTCGCGGCCAACCTCCGTCAAATAGGCTTCGTTGCCCTGCCGACCGCGGCCAAAGGCAAAGTCGGGGCCGACCACTAAGCCCTTCATGTTCAGGGAGTCAACCAGCAGCCGGGCGAACTCGTCGGCGCCTACCTGGGACAGCTCCGGGGTAAATTCCAGCGGAATCACCAAGTCAATGCCGTGTTCCCGCAACATACCCATTTTGTCTTCGGGCGTGGTAAGGAAACTGACGGGATGGTCCGGGCGGAGCACCGCCGAGGGGTGGTTGGAAAACGTGACGACCGCGGAACGGAAGCCGGGCCGGGAACGCCGGATCAGCCGGTCCAACAGGTGCCGGTGCCCCCGGTGGACTCCGTCGAAGACCCCAATAGTAAGAACGGTTTCCCCGTCGGGAGCGGCGTCGGCCAATACTCGGCGAAAGCTCATGCTGGGTTTGTTCCTTGGCGGATTTATCTGGCAGTATTGTAAAGGTTGGGCCAACAATAGGGAAGTTGCGCCACTGGCTACCGCAGGGTCTTTTAATTCTCTAAAGAATCCCCTCGCCCTTTGGGAGAGGGTGAGGGTGTTCCGTCCAAGAGCAACCGTTGCCGGTGCGCGGGGTTCGCCCTCACCCCCGGCCCCTCTCCCGAGGGGAGAGGGGAGAATTAAAAGACCCTGCTGCCCGCCGGGAGCGAATTCCTTCGGCCCGTTCGCGCCGGGGTTTCAGGACGAACGGGTTGGAGGGTACGAACAGGGATCGAATCGAGTCACGGCCCGGCGGGTGGACTTGTGAGAAGATTGCCTGGAATGACCGGGAACCCGTCCTCGAAAGATGCAGCCGATTCGGGCTAGAATACAGGCAGTAAATCCAACAACTCCCAGCCCGCGGCGGCCCCGGTGGGCCTGCCGGGGATAGGAAGTCGCAAAAATGTCCAAAACCCGCCCCGATTTGTTATGGAAATGGATGGGGGGGCCAGAGGTATAATGCCACCCAGAACTTCAATGCGGGTTGTCGGCGGCGCCGCAAGGAGCCTGCGGCTGCAGGGGACCATCGCTCCTGGAGCGCGTCCCACAACCGAGCGGGTCAGGGCCGCCATTTTCAACATCCTTTCGCCGGACTTCTATGAAGGCGAAAGAGCCTTGGACCTGTTTGCCGGTTCCGGCAGCCTGGGCATTGAAGCGTTAAGCCGGGGTGTGGCGTGGGCGGATTTTGTGGAGCGCGACCGCAAGCAATGCGGGGTTATTCGTTCCAACCTCGAAAATACCGGGTTTCATCGGAAGGCCAAGGTGTTTCAGGCCGATGCTGCCAAGGTTCTGGACTCCCTCGACGGCCCATACTGCCTGGTCATGCTGGACCCTCCTTACCGCTTGACCCAATTGGGGGAAGTGCTGGAGAAAATTTCCCGGGCGCCGGGTCTGGTCGCCGAACCGGGGATTGTGGTAGTGGGACACTCAAGACACCTGGAATTGCTGCCCCGATATGGCCCCTTGTCGCGGGAATCTCGACGCCGTTACGGGGATAACGTGGTGGAGTTCTACTCGCAAGGGTAAAGGAGAAGGTCGCTAATGGTAACTGCGTTATATCCCGGGACTTTTGACCCCGTGACCATGGGTCATGTGGACATTACTTCCAGGGCGTCGGCGCTGTTCGAAAAGGTGATCGTGGCGGTGTACTCAACCCCGTCCAAGAGCCTGCTGTTCACCACCGCCGAGCGAGTGGACTTGTTCCGGCAGTCCATTCAACACCTGCCCAACGTCGAGGTGCGGGAGTTCAATAGTCTGGTGGTGCGCTGCGCCCAGGATCTGGGAGCGGCGGTAATTGTGCGGGGGCTGCGCAGCGGTTCGGACTTCGAGTACGAGTTCGAGATGGCGTCGATGAACCGCCGGCTGTCGCCCGGGGTGGACATGGTCTCTTTTATGACGACGCAGGACTATATGTTCATCAGTTCCAGTCTCTTGAAGGAAGTAGCCCGGTTAGGTGGGGACGTTACCGGCATGGTGCCTCCTCACGTGGCGGACGCGTTGTATTCACAATACGGTAAGCCGGCCACCCAAAACTGAACGGCCGGAAAAGGAGGACATCATCGATATTATAAATGTTGTCGACCGCTTGGAGACCCTGGTAAACACCAGCAAGGTAATGCCTATGGGCAACAATGCCTTGATTGACCGGAAGAAGGTCATGGAGTTGGTGGACCAACTGCGTATGCAAATTCCTCAAGAGGTCAAATCCGCTGAGGAAGTCCTCATTCAGAAAGACCAGATTATCAACAATGCAATGATCGAGGCCCGCCGGGCCAAGGTCAAGGCCGAGGACGAGTTCCGCGAAAAGCTCAACCAGAACGAGTTGCGCAAGCGGGCCGACGATATGCTGCGGGAAGCCGAGCACCGCGCCGAACGTCTTATTGAGCAGGCCGAGAGTGAGTGCCAAGCCAAGCGAATGGAGGCCGACGCCTACGCCCTGCGCGCTTTGCGGGCCTTTGAGCGCGAGTTGAACAGCCTCAACACGTCCGTTCGCAAGGGCATCGACCTGCTGGCCGGAAACGCTCTTGTGAGCAACGGAGCCAGCGCGGCCTCCGTCAACTTACTCTACGAGGATTAGCGGCCCGGCCTTGTTAAAATCCTGCCGCTGCCCCCGGAAACGTGAGCTTGTCGCAAGGCCACCGCTCCGCAGTTCGACAAGCTCGCCATTCCGGGAGCGTCCCGGAAGCCCCTCATCCTTGAAAAACGCCGGCCCACTGCCCGGTCATATCGCCGCGGGCTGCGCGCCCTCACGCTGCTGCCGCCCTTGATTGCCTGCCCGATTTGTGGACAATGCCGGATTGGAGTATCTATAATAGATATACTCAATCTGAGGTGATGGTATGGGCGCAACGTCTTACGTTTCCAAGTGGGGCAGCAGCCTGGCGGTGCGTATTCCCAAGGCAATTGCCGAAGAGTGCGGCGTTCAGGAAGGGTCGGCCATCGATATTTCTGCCCACGATGGCCATATCGTTCTGTCCCAAAAACCTTACGACCTTGCCGAACTGCTGGCCCGGGTCACTCCCGAGAATCTTCACACCGAACAGGACACCGGCTCGGCCCAAGGCAGCGAGGAATGGTAGACGATGACTATGTTCCGCGGCGAGGGGACATAATTTGGCTCAACTTTGACCCCCAGGCAGGACACGAACAAGCCGGTCACCGTTCCGCATTGGTCTTGAGCCCACACTCGTACAATGTGAAGACCAATTTGGCCTTAGTTTGCCCCATCACTTCCCAAGTCAAGGGCTATCCTTTTGAAGCAGGTCTCCATTCATCCGGGACAGTGTCCGGTGTGGCGCTGGCAGACCAGCTTAAAAGCCTGGATTGGCGAGCCAGGCAAGCCCGCTTCGAGGGTCATGCAGCAGAGCGGGTGACCCTTGAAGTTATCGGCAAGGCAAAAGCTATTTTGGACTAAAAATGCCATTCCCTGGCCTCCGCCGCGCCGCCCCTGCTCCTGTCAAAACCCCAATTCCCTAAACCCGGCCTGCCAACGCGCCTTTGTTCGGGTTGACACGGGTTTTCCGTGGGGGATACAATTTTTGTCGGTCAGACAGCGAGTGGAGGCAGATTGATGCTGGAAATGAGCGTCGACAGCATACGGGTGAGTCCCATGAACTACCAGCGGGTGGTCATACTCAAGCAAAAGGAGTCTGACCGCTATTTGCCAATATGGATTGGCCCGGCGGAAGCCGACGCCATCGCCGTGAAGTTGCAGGACCTGAGCGTCCCCCGGCCGCTTACCCACGACCTGCTGCGGACGGTAATCGACACCCTGGGCGGCCAGGTCAAGCACATCCTGGTCAGCGACCTGCAGAACGACACCTTTTTCGCCAAGATTGTCATTCAAATGAACGGCGACGAGAAGGAAATTGATTCACGTCCCAGCGACGCCATGGCCCTGGCGGTGCGGACCCAGGTGCCCATCTTCGCCGAGGAGGCGGTCCTGGACAAAGCCGGCGTCCTGCTGGACAAGGACACCGGCAAACCCATCGTCCCGGAGCGTCCGGGTCAAACCGAAGATGCCCCGGTTGATGAGGAAGAGCTGAAGCGTATGTCCGCCTTCACGGACTTTATCAACGACCTGGATTTGGAAGATTTCGGCAGACGGCAAGGCGGGGGAGCATGAGTTAGTCATGGCCCCATAGTTTTGCTCGAACCGGCCCCAGCTTTCAAGACGCTGGGGCTTTTTCGCAATAATATGGCCTGGTTTCGTTGCAATTTGCTTAAATTGACTTTTGAAAACCCTGGTGATAATATCCACGAGGTTTGGTGACGGGCTCCCCTTGGTGGGCGACCGCGCTCAAACTGACCGGGTTGGGTTGGTACGTCGCAGCCTGCATCGTGATTGGTGTCGCCGGCGGTGTGCTGCTTGACCGTTGGCTGGGAACCTTGCCGATTTTCACGCTGGCCGGTACTGTCGGCGGCAGCGTGACCGCATTCTGGGGTGTTTATAAAATGGTGTTGCCGGTTCTCTACGGGGCTAACCGTCAAATGCCCAACGAGGGCAGCGACAAGGACAGGAGGGACGGGTAGTGCTCGCTGGCGCTGCGGCCAAACGTCTGGTTGTCATAATTGGCGTAGTTATGGTGGCGCTCCTGTTGGTGGGACTGGTGCGAGGAGCCATTGGGTCGGCTATCCTCGGCGCCGACAGCCTGGTTCCTCGACCGGAGATTCACCTGCCTCCGCAGCCCGTGTTTCCTGCCTCATTGAGAGAAAAACATCTGGGACTGACAGTGGAGGGCAGCCACTCCGCTGAACCCAAGCAGCAAGAGCCGGCGGCTGCGGGCAATCACGGTTCCGAAACGGGTTCCGGCGATAAAAGCGCAGAGGAAAAACCCCACTCCACCCCGCTGGGCATCACCGATTTCGCCGTAACCAACACAATGCTTTCCGCTTGGTTCGCCAGCATCGTCATCATCCTGTTTTTCGTTTTGGGCGCGGGGCGCAAAAGCCTGGTTCCCGGCCGGTTCCAGAGCGTCATTGAGACGCTTTTCGAGGCAATCCTCAACTTCTCCAGCGGCGTATTGGGCCAGGACATGGCCCGCAAAGCCTTCCCCATCGTCGCCACGATTTTTTTCTTCGTTCTGTTCAACGCCTGGCTCGGTCTGTTGCCTTTCTACCAGTTTCTGGGGTTCGTTGGAGATGACAACCTGATCAAGGTGCATCTGCTGCGTCCGGCCGGCACCGACTTGAACATGCCCTTGGCGCTGGCGCTGGTCTCCTTCGTGTTTGTTGAGGTTTGGGGCTTCAAGGCGCATGGGTTCGGTTATTTGAAGAAGTTCTTCGCCTTCGGCAGCATTTTCAGAAAAGGCTTGTTACAGGGACTCATTGACGTTTTCGTTGGAGTCCTGGAGTTCCTCAGCGAGCTAATTCGGGTCGTCAGCTTCACCTTCCGGTTGTTCGGCAACATGACCGCCGGGGAAATTCTGGTGGTGATGATAACTTTCCTGGTCCCGCTGGTGGCGACCAACTTCGTCTACGGGTTGGAGCTTCTGGTGGGTCTGATACAGTCGGTAATCTTCGCGGGGTTGACTCTGGTGTTCCTGTCGGTGGCGGTGAGCCACGAAGAGCATTAAAGCAGAAACGTTGAACAGACAACGTTAAACAGACGTTAAATCGATCCAGGATTTCGGTTACACATTAGGAGGCGTGGCACAAATGGATATGGTTCTTTTGCAGGCGTTCACCAGCGAAGCGGCCAAGCTTCTAGCAGCGGGACTCGCCATCGGCATCGGCGTCATCGGCCCGGGTATCGGTATTGGTATCCTGGGGGCGGGAGCAATGAACGCCATCGGCCGCAACCCCGAGGCGGTCGGCTCCATCACCACCAACATGATTCTGGCCATCGCTTTCGCCGAGGCGCTGGGAATTTACGCGTTGATCGTGGCGGTCATCCTGCTGTTCGTGGTCTAGGCTCCCCGATCCACAACGCCATAAGGGGTCACAGTGACGCAACTAGGGGTTAACCTCCCCACGCTAATTGTTTACTTGGTGAACTTCGGCATTCTGCTGGGAGTTCTCTACGTCTTCGCCTACAAGCCCCTGCTGCGGGCCATGGACCAGCGCTCCGAACGCATTCGGGAAAGCTTGGCCGCCGCGGACCGGGCCCAGGCCGAAGCCGCCAGTTCCCAGGCAGCGATTCAGGAACAGCTCAACGAAGCCCGGCGGGAAGGCCAGCGGCTGCTGGACCAGGCCAGGGAAGCAGCCGACCGGTACCGGGAAGAAGAAATGGGACGCGCCCGCCAGGAGGCGGAAAACTTCATCGAGCGGGCCCGCGCCGACATTCAACGAGAGCGGGATGCCGCGGTCGCAGAAGTCCGCGTCGAATTCGCCGACCTGGCCATTGCCGCCGCGGAGCGGGTTATTCGCCGCACCGTAGACCGGCAGGCCCACCGGGACTTGATCGAGCAGGTGCTGGACGAGACCGGCAGCGCCATGCGGCAGGACTCTTAACCCATGCCGCAAGAGGTTGCCGGGCAACGCTACGCCCAGGCCATGTTTGAGCTGGCCGTGGAGCGCGGGGAGTTGGAACCCTGGGGCGAGCAGTTGCAGTTTGCCAGCCAGGTGCTCCAGGACGAAGAGTTCCGGGCCTTCCTGTCCCACGCCGAGGTGCCGCTGGAGACCAAGACCAACGCGGTGGACGCGGTCTTGCAGGATGTGGACCCGCTGGTCAAGAACCTCGTCTCGCTGTTGGTGGCCCGCCGGGCCGCCGACTCCCTGGGCGCCGTTCACCAGAACTACGTCCGCCTGCTGGACGCCCGTCTGGGTCGGCAGAGGGTGGGGGTAACCTCCGCGGTGCCCTTGGACGACGGAGAACTGGAGCGGGTCAAAGCCTTCGCCGCCCGCCTCACCGGCAAGGAAGTGGTGGTGTCCGCCGAAGTCGACGAATCGATTCTTGGCGGCATAATCATCCAAATCGGAGACCAACTGCTGGACGGCAGCGCCCGTACCCGGCTGGAAGAGATGCGCCGTCAGATTAGAACCGGCATCGTTCAATCGGGCTCTTAAAGGAATAAGGAGACTTCTATGGCAATTAGGGGTCAGGAAATAGTTTCGCTGATTAAGCGCCAGATTGAGGAATTTGGCGGAGACCTTACCCTTGTCGACGTGGGTACGGTCGTGCAGGTTGGCGACGGTATCGCCAGCATCCAGGGCTTGCAGGGCGTCCGGTCCAACGAGTTGATCGACTTCGGCAACGGCGTTCTGGGGCTGGCCATGAACCTGGAATCGGACATGGTCGGGGCAGCCATCCTCGGAGACCCCAACGCCGTCAAAGAAGGAGACCGGGTGCGGTCAACCGGGCAAATCATCGAGGTCCCGGTGGGCGACGCCCTCATCGGCCGCGTGGTAGACCCTCTGGGCCGCCCGCTGGACGGCAAGGGCCCGGTCAACACCGCGTCCACCCGCCCGGTGGAACAGGTGGCCCCCAACGTGGTCGTCCGCAAGTCGGTGGATACCCCGGTGCAGACCGGCATCAAGGCCATCGACGCCATGATTCCCATTGGCCGCGGCCAGCGCGAGCTAATCATCGGCGACCGTTCCACCGGCAAGACCGCCATTGCCCTGGACTCGATTATCAACCAGAAGGGCGGCGACCTCATCTGCATCTATGTCGCCATCGGCCAGAAGCAGGGCAAGGTGGCGCAGGTGGTGGGCACCCTGGAAGAAAACGGCGCCATGGAACACACCATCGTGGTCAACGCCGGTTCCTCCGACCCGGCCCCGTTGCAGTTCATCGCCCCCTACGCCGGCTGCGCCATGGGCGAGGAGTTCATGGCCCAGGGCAAGGACGTGCTGATTGTCTACGACGACCTGACCAAGCACGCCTGGGCGTACCGGCAAATGTCCCTGCTGCTGCGGCGTCCGGCGGGCCGGGAAGCCTACCCCGGCGACGTTTTCTACCTGCACAGCCGGCTCCTGGAGCGGGCGGCCCGTCTCGGCGACGAGTTGGGCGGAGGCTCGCTGACCGCGCTGCCAATCATCGAGACCCAGGCCGGCGACGTGTCGGCGTATATTCCCACCAACGTCATTTCCATTACCGACGGCCAGATTTACCTGGAGCAGGAACTGTTCAACTCCGGCGTCCGCCCCGCGGTCAACGTGGGCCTGTCGGTCTCCCGTGTAGGCGGTGCCGCCCAGACCCGGGCCATCCGTCGGGTTGCCGGACGGCTGCGTCTGGACCTGGCCCAGTACCGGGAGTTGGCCAGCTTTGCCCAGTTCGGCACCGCCGATCTGGACGCGGGGACCCGGGCCCAGTTGGCCCGCGGCCAGCTTTCCACCGAAGTGTTGAAGCAGCCCCAGTACCAGCCCTTAACCCTGGAACAGGAAGTGGTCATCCTTTTCGCGGTTAACGCCGGCCTGATGGACGATGTGCCGCTCGACCGCTGCACTGCCTTTGAGTCTCAACTGCTCCGGTACGTTTCCAGTTCCCACCCCGGCATCGTTGCCGGCATTGCAGAGTCCCGGGACGTTACCCCGGAAATCGAACCGGGCTTGACCCAGGCCATTACCGAATTCAAGGCGGCCTTCAGCGCCGATGCCTAGCGGCGCTGACCGTCCCCGGCAAGGCAGAACCGCTATCTATGGTGGGACCCATATCTGGAATGGAAGCAAGCATTAGCTAATGCCCAGCGTTAGAGACATAAGAAGACGCATTCGTAGCGTCCAGAACACCGGCAAAGTCACCAACGCCATGTCGCTGGTGGCGGCGTCCAAGATGCGCCGCGCCCAAAACGCAGTGGTCGAGGGCCGGCCCTATTCGGAGAAGATTCGCGAGGTCATCGCCGACCTGGCGGCCCAACCCCGGGATGACGCCAGCGCGACTCACCCGCTGTTGCAGGTCCGGCCGGTGCATCGCATCGGCGTGGTGTCCATCACCCCGGACCGGGGCTTGGCCGGCGGCCTGCACTCGACGGTCAACCGCCAGGTGGCCCAGTTCATCCTGCGGCAAGAGGCTCCGGTGCGGACGGTGGTGGTAGGCCGCAAGGGCCGGGACTTCATGGTCCGCTCCGGCCAGGACGTGCAGGCGGTGTTTACCGACTTGGGCGACCGTCCCGTTCTAACCGACACGACCCCCATTTCCGGCATGGTCATTGATTCCTACGAACAGGGCGAAGTTGACGAGGTGTACCTGGTCTACGCCCGGTTCATATCCACCATGTCCCAGCAGGCGGTGGTCGAGAAATTGCTCCCCGTGGACCCAGCGTCTTTGGATGCGTCGCAGCGTTCCGGGTACATTTACGAACCCGACACCCTCACCGTGTTGGGAACCCTGCTGCCCCAGTTCGTGGACATGGAAGTGTACCACGCCATTCTGGAAGCGATTGCCAGCGAACAGTCGGCCCGCATGGTGGCCATGCGCAGCGCCACCGACAACGCCAATTCCCTGGCCGAAGAGCTGACCCTGGTTATGAACAAGCTGCGGCAGGACAGCATTACCAACGAACTTCTGGACCTGGTGGGCGGACAAGCCGCCATGGAAGGGTGACGCGGCCGCCGGTCCGGTGGAGGTCAAACAATGGCAGTTGGCAAGATAGTTCAGGTTATCGGCACCGTGGTGGACGTGGAGTTCCCGTCGGACCAACTGCCCAACCTGTTTGATGCCGTGGAGTTGGACAACCACGGTGAGCGGCTGATTCTGGAAGTCCAGCAGCACATCGGCAACAACTGGGTCCGGTGCCTCGCCTTGGGGTCCACCGACGGCCTTTCCCGCGGCACCGAAGTTACCGACACCGGCTCCAAGGTTTCGGTGCCGGTGGGGCCGGAAACCCTCGGCCGCTTGTTCGACGTTACCGGCACTCCACTGGATAACCTGGGACCGGTGGAGGCCGGGCAGTTGTGGCCTATTCACCGGCCCGCACCCGCCTTCGAGGACCAGAACTCCACCATTGACCTGCTGGAAACCGGCATCAAGGTTTTCGACCTCATTACCCCCTTCCCCAAGGGCGGCAAGGTCGGCGCTTACGGCGGCGCCGGTGTGGGCAAGACGGTCATCATTCAGGAGCTAATCCGCAACATCGGCGCCGTCCACCAGGGCGTGTCGGTGTTCGCCGGTGTCGGTGAACGGTCCCGGGAAGGCAACGACCTCTGGCACGAAATGCGGGAATCGGGCGTACTGTCCAGCACCGTACTGGTGTTCGGCCAGATGAACGAGACCCCCGGCGTCCGCGCCCGCATCGGGTTGACCGGCCTGACTATGGCCGAGTATTTCCGGGAAGAGGAACACCAGGATGTGCTGCTCTTCGTGGACAACATCTACCGCTACATTCTGGCGGGCATGGAAGTGTCGGCGCTGCTGGGCCGGATGCCCTCGGCGGTGGGCTACCAGCCGACCCTGAGCACCGAAATGGGCGCGCTCCAGGAGCGGATTACCTCCACCCGGTCCGGCTCTATCACGTCCTTCCAGGCCATCTATGTGCCTGCCGACGACTACACCGACCCCGGCATCGTGACCACTTTCGGACACCTTGACGCGGTGGTGTCGCTGGAGCGTTCCCTGGCCTCCCAGGGGTTGTACCCGGCGGTGGACCCGCTGGCATCCTTTGCCCGCATCCTGGAACCCCGCATCGTCGGCGACGAACACTACCGGGTGGCCCGGGGAGTGCAGCAGGTGCTCCAGCGTTACCGGGACCTTCAGGACATCATCGCCATCCTGGGAATTGAAGAGCTTTCGGAAGAAGACCGGATGACCGTGTTCCGCGCCCGGCGCATCCAGCGCTTCCTTACCCAGCCCTTCTTCGTCGCCGAAACTTTCACCAACCAGCCGGGCAAGTACGTCCCGCTGCGGGAAACCGTCCGCGGGTTCGCCGAGATTCTGGACGGCAAGCACGACGAACTGCCGGAACAGGCCTTCTACATGGTGGGCGACATCGACGAAGCCCTCGAAAAAGCCGAACAAATGCAGACGACGGCGTAGGTAGTGAACATGGCTCCCATGCTGCTGGAAATAATCACGGCGGAACGCCAGGTCTATTCCGATGAAGTGGACGCGGTGGTCGCCCCCGGAATCGAGGGGCAGTTGGGCATCCTGCCCCACCACGCCCCCTTGATGACGGCGCTTCAACCCGGCGAGTTGCTGATTCGCAAGGACGGCGATGAAACTTTCCTGGCCGTGACTGGCGGGTTCATGGAAGTGCTGGGCAACAAGGTCACGGTCCTGGCCGACGCTGCGGAACGCTCCGACGAGATTGACGAGCAGCGCGCCCAGCAGGCGCTGGACCTGGCCCAGGAACAGCTTAGAAACCGGGGGGCGGAAGGACAACTGGAAGATGCCCTGCGGTCATTGCGGCGCGCCCAGGTGCGGGTGGGAATCGCCCGCCGGCGCCGTCGGACCGGTGCCGGGCCTGGCGGTATGGGCCAGCCTCAAGCCCCCGGCCAGTAGCCTACTCGTCCCTTCCGTTGGTCAAGTAGTAGGTCATTGACTGGAGCGACAGCACCGGGTCTATGTTGCGTATCTTCACCCCCGGCGGCACCTGCGGCGCAATCGGCGCATAGTTCAGGATGGCCCGGACGCCGCACTCCACCAGGTTTTCGATTACCGTCTGCGTGAACCGGCTCGGCACCGCCACCACCGCAATCTCTATGCCGTGTTCCTGCACCACCCGCGCCAGATCCTCGATTGGCCGCACCGTCACCCCTTCAACCTCCTGCCCGATGAGGTCCGGGTTGCTGTCCAGGGCGGCCACGATGTGGAACCCGTCGGGCGTGAAACCGGGGTAGCTGAGAATCGCCTTGCCCAACCGCCCGACGCCAATCACGGCCAAGTTCCACTGTTCGTTGAGTCCCAGAATCTGTTGCAGTTCCTCCAGCAGGCGGCGGATGATGTACCCTCGGCCCTGCTTGCCGAACCTTCCAAAGTAGCTGAGGTCTTTGCGAATCTGGGCCGGGGTCACCTGGAGATGCTCGCCCAACTGCTGGGAGTTGGCTACCTCGGTGCCCTGGGCCATTAACTCCTTCAAGACCCGTACATACTGGGGCAGCCGGGTCACGACCACCTCGGGAACGGCGTTATTTTGGTCCCACTGTTCGGGAGAGCTATTCGCCATAGGCCAATACGCCTCCTTGTATCGTGGAGCGGCCGGTCAAGCGGGCGGGATGCCGAAAAGCCTTTGAGATGGCACTCAGGACACGTATTACGCCCAATGCCGGTTCGGAAATGTTGGCATATAATCTATATTGTACCGATTGAGCGGTCAACCCTAAGCGTTCAGGAACCCAGGGCCTTTTAATTCTCGAAAGAATCCCCTCTCCCTCTGGGAGAGGGTTAGGGTGAGGGCCTTCCGGCTTGGAGAAACCGTTGACGATGCGCGGGGTTCGCCCTCACCCCCGGCCCCTCTCCCGCGGGGAGAGGGGAGAATTAAAAGACCCTTTTCAGGAGCGCAGCTTGATTTTCCCCGGTCGTCATAGAGGCGTCACAAGGAGGCAGCCTTGCACGTAGCAGTCGGGCGGTTGGACATCCACCTGCCCATGTCCCACAGCCTCAAGGACAAGCGGCAGGTGGCCCGTTCCCTGTCCGAGCGAATCCGCAGCAGGTTCAACGTTTCAGTGGCTGAGGAAGGCGGCAACAATCGCTGGCAAAGCCTGACGTTGGTGGTGTCTGTCGTCGGCAACGAAGCAAACCAGGCCCGGGAAACGCTGTCCCAGGTGGCCAACTTTGTTGAAGAGACCCGCCCCGACGTAGCGTTGCTCAGCCTGTCCACCGAGGACATATCCGGAGTGTGACCCGGATTTCCCGGTCCCGGCGTTCTTTACGGCAGCGAGTCCATAAACTCCTGCAAGGCGTCCCAGTAGACCGTTCCCCCGGCCGAGTAGGTGTCGTTGTGGCCGGCGTTGGGGAGCAGCCGCAGGGATTTCGGTTCGTTGGCAGCTTCGTATAACGCTCGTCCCTGGGATGGCGGAACAATGTTGTCCCGCCCCCCGTGGACTACCAGAACGGGGCAATTAACCCGGCCGATGCGGCCCAGCGAGTTGTAGCGGTTTCCGGCCAGCCAGGCGGCGATGGGCAGTTGGGGCATGGCCAGACGGGACATATCCCGCAGCGACGCGAACGGGGACACCAGGATCATCCCGGCAGGCGGATGTTCCGCTGCCAGCTCCACGGCCACCGACGCCCCCAAGGACCGGCCGAAGTACACCACCCGGTCATCGGCGGCATCTGCCCGGCCGCGGAGGTATTCCAGCGCCGCCCGGGCGTCCCGGTAGGTTCCCCGCTCCGACGGCTGCCCCGCGCTCCTGCCGTAGCCCCGGTAGTCGAAGATGAACAGGTTGACGCCCAGGGTGTGATGCGCCAGCGCCAGTTCCTCGACCCGGTGCCCCATGTCCCCGCCGTTGCCGTGGAACCACAGCCACGTCGTATTCCCGGCTCCGGGAATGTACCAGCCGTTGAGCCGCCGGCCGTCGGAAGTGGTGAAGTAAACGTCCTCGAATGACAACCCGGCGTCGGCCGGGGTCAGCGCCACCTCTTGCGTCGGAAAGAACACAAACCGCCGCTCCAGGTGTTCCCAAAAATTCACCAGCAGCGCCCCCACCAACAACGCCGACAGCAGGGTTTGGACGCCAAGACGTCTTTTGATGGCCACGGCAGAGGCTCCGGCGGCGAGGGTCCCAATGACAACATCATCACCGGAACAGACGGAAGAATAGGTTGATAACGATGGTCAGCGCAACGCTGATAACCAGCATCCACACTATCGGGAAGAACAGGGTGAACCCTTCGCGCCGCACCACCAAGTCTCCCGGCAGGCGTCCCAAGAGCGGAAGCTTGGCCCCCAACACCAGCGCCGCACCTGTGACCGCCAACAGTATCCCGGCAACGATTAGCAACTTGCCCATGCTGGAAACGTCCATAACCGGCGCAGACCCCCGAAAAGCGGTTCCCCCGGCTGTCGCCGGAACCTGGACGCCACCACGTTGACCGGGTTGCCGGCGACGAAGGATTCCAGGTTCTCCACCGACATTTCCAGTCCCCGCATGGTGCCGTTGTACGCCATGCCGCCGGCGTGGGATTGGAATTACCTACGTGGGATTGGGACTGTCTGGTCTAAATTGAGTCCACAAAGTCCGAGTCTGCGAATTGATCGCCGTATGGTACGAAAGTTTCAGCGTCCATCTCTGCACCGGCTATCCGATGCAGAATCTCCGACAGCAGGATGAACCTATCCTGTTGACCCCCGGCCGAATCCACAACGGATTGGAGATGTCTCCATTCCAGGGGTTTCCACCAATAATCTTCGTCCCCATCTTCTTCCAGTATTTGGCGCAAGGTGGTTTCCGAGATTGCGGGAGTACCGGATTCATTCTGCTTCATCTGGTATACCCTGCGTTCAATAATGGTCTCTCCTTGCAAAAAATCTCCGGCGTTTCGGCAGACCACCAACTCTCCAAGGCCGAAGTGTTGGGCGACTTTAGTTGGAATTGCATTGTCGCCCGGCCCATAAAATTCTACCGGGGGCACTCCGGTTTCTGTGAGATGCGCTTGTTCGGCGCCTCCATATGAAGCGCGATAAACCATCCGCCCGGTTTCGTCGATTTCCCAAGTGCCTGCACCGGACATGGTGCATAGCGCTGATACACAATCTTGCTGCCACTCGGATGCTGCTTTCAATTTCTCAGCAACGTCCCATAACTCTACCCAACGGTCACCGATGCTATATGTTGTCATCACGTCCTCTGAGTCAAAAATTAAAGATCCCCTAATCCCCCAAGCTATCCGCCAGAATCTCCAGCACGTCCTTGGCCTGCTTGGTGGCGTCCTCGCCCTTGGACTGAATTCCCTCGGTCATCATTTGCAGGCAGAATGGGCAGGAAACCCCCACGGTGTCGGCCTTGGTCTCCAGGAAATGGTCGGTGCGGACGTGGTTGATGCGTTCGCCCTGGCTCTCTTCAATCCACATATGCCCTCCGCCGGCGCCGCAGCAGAACCCCCGCTCCCGGCAGCGCGGCTCCATTTCCACCAGCTTCAGGCCGGGAATGGCTCGGGCCACGTTCCGCGGTTCGTCATAGATGCCGTTGTGGCGGCCCAGGTAGCAGGAATCATGGTAGGCCACCGTGGTGTTCATCATCCTGACCGGCTTCACCCGGCCCTGCTGGATTAGCCGGTCAACGTACTGGCTGTAATGCAGCACTTCATAATCGCCGCCGAACTGGGGGTACTCGTTGCGAATGGTGTTGAAGCAGTGCGGGCAGATGGTCACCACCGTCCGCACGTTGTACCCGTTCATTGTCTCCACGTTCTGCTGGGCCAGAATCTGGAACAGGTACTCGTTGCCCATGCGCCGGGCCGGGTCTCCGGTGCAGGTCTCCTCTTCGCCCAGAATGGCGAAATTGACCCCGGCGGACTTCAACACCTTGACCATCGAGCGGGCGATTCCCTGGCTGCGCTGCTCCAGCGCGGCGGTGCAGCCCACCCAGAACAAGACCTCGGCCTCCGGGTTTTCGGCCATCGTGGGAACGTCCAGACCCTCGGCCCAGTCGGTGCGGGAAAACTGGGTGCCCCGCCAGGGGTGGCCCCGCTGCTCCATGCTCAGCAGGGCGTTCATGCCCGTCTCGGGAATCTTGGATTCTTCCAGCACCAGGTTGCGCCGCAGGTCGATGATGGTCGGGACATGCTCCACGACAACCGGGCATTCCTCCATGCAGGCCCCGCAGGAAACGCAGTCCCAAATGGCCTGCTCCGGGATGGCGTGGTCGATGATGGGCTGCGGCTCAACGTGCTCCGGGTCCCGCGGCCCCTGGTGGCCAATGGCAATCATGTGCTCTTTCAGGTTCTCCACAATGTGCATCGGCGATAAAACCTTGCCGGTGAAGTTGGCGGGGCAAGCGTCGGTGCAGCGTCCGCAGACGGCGCAGGCGTAGCCGTCCAGCAGTTGTTTCCAGGTGAAGTCCTGCACCCGGCCGGCGCCGAACCGCTCGGCGTTTTCCAGGTCGATGGCCTCCAGCGTACCCCGCGGTTCCAGCGACCGGAAGTAGGCGTTGAGCGGAGCGGCTACCATGTGGATGTGCTTGGAGAAGGGGATATAAACGGCGAACCCCAGGATGATTCCCAGGTGAACCCACCAGAATACCCCTTGCAGCGTTCCGGCAGCCCCGGCGGACAGGCCCATGCCGCTGAACCAGCCCCCGATGACGCCGCCGACGATTACGCTGGCTTCTGGCCCGTCGCTGCCCTGAGCGGCGTAAAGGGCATGGACCAGCAGGGTCACGACCATCAGCGCGGCGGTCATTGCCACCACCACCACCGCATCCATGTTGCGGGTCAGGTCGAAGCTGAGACGGTGGGGCTTGCCCACCCAGCGGCGGGCCACTCCCCACAGCAGCGCCGCCAGAATGACCACGGCGAAGATGTCGAGATAAATCGAGAACACCCGGACGCCGGTGGTGGTCAGCAGCGTCTCGGCCAGGGGGTGCCACAGGGAGTTGCCGAAGATGAAGATGGCATAGCTGAGGGTGAAGGACAGGAACCCCCAGAATATCGAAGCGTGACCGAGGCCCGCCAGGTCCAGCTTGCGGCTGCGCGGGTCGGTGGAGCCGACCCGTTGCAGCACCTTGCGCTGCCCCAGGACGATGGCGGCGGCCCCGGTGAATCTCACCAAGGGACGGTCGAACCGGAGCGCCGGCTTGCCCTGCAAGACCAGCCGGAACACCCGCCGGTATATCATGTAGCCGGACAAGGACATGGCGGCAGCCAGCGCCAGATAAACGCCAACCCAGATCGGAATCACCCCGAAAATGTCGCCTGGTGGGACCATGACTTAGAACTCCGTTAAGGCAGAATGTTCCGATTCCGGCATAAGCAAAACCGGCAGCAAAAACAACCCATCAAGCATATCGGATTGCGCCCCAGAAACAAAGAGTACGCCGGCATCCCCCCAGGACGATTGCTAGGGAGGGGAGTTTATAAAGACAGTGAAGTGGAGGAACTGGAGGAGCCGCAAGCAGAGACCTTGGGAAAAAACGGGTGTGATCGAGCGGCGGCGGATCTGGACTGATGGCGCACTGGACGGCTATATCCGGGATGAGTTGGGGTTTCCCGGGGCGCAGCAGGGGACGATGTTGGAGCAAGAGACGATGGATATAGCCAACGGGGAGGTGAGCCGGGAGCGCTGGTATCTGCTGACCAGCCTGAGTTCCCGGCAGTGCGGCTTAACAAAATTGCTTCGAGTGTTCCGCAACCACTAGAGCGTTGAGAACAGCCTGCATCGCGTGAAGGACCGCAGTTGGGATGAGGACGTCCACACACTTCGCCGCCCGGGGTTGGGCGAGGTGTTCGCCACCCTGGTCAACACCGGGCTGAACGCCCTGCGCTTGGAAGGCTGGTTTCCTCCCCGGATGTCCTTGCCCCTGCGAGCCAAAACCTGCGCCTTTCGCCCAACCCAGACCATCAATCGCCTCTACGGACTAGCCTCCTGACTTTGCAATCGTCCTGACCTTGGGGGCAGTAACTGTTCAGACTTGAGGGGATCCGAGAGTCTGAAGGGCGAAAATCGGGTGCGAACCCCCGTTGTTGACGCTCAGGCTGACGGCTATCAAACGGCTTTCGCCCAATTCGCCTCATCAAGTCTGAACAGTTACTGGGGGCAAAACCGATTGACGCTAAACCCATCCTGTGATAGTCTCTGGTGGGCCGTCGAAATATGGTTGTTGTTGCAGTTTTTGATAGATTTGCACAGGTTTATTCCGGTATAATTCAACATGGTTGACCTGAAACCCGCCGAACACGCATCCGCGGAACAGGGGCAGTGGCTTTCGCTGGGCGAGGCCTGCCGTCTGCTTCAGGTGAAGGAAGGCACCCTGCGGCACTGGGCGGACCTGGGGCATCTGCGGGTCTACCGGACGCCCGGCGGACATCGGCGCTTCGCCCGGGAAGACGTGCTGAGCCTGACCAAGCAGCCCGCCAAGCCGACGGCCGCTCCGGCGGAGTCCGACAGCCGGGACCGGCTGGAAGGGTCGGCGCTGCGGCGCATCCGGCGGCGGCTGACCCACGAGGACGTGGTGCGGCAGTCGTGGTACCAGAGCGTCGAGGAAGAAGGCCGGGACCGGATGCGGCTGTTCGGGCGTCGGCTGCTGTCGTTGCTGCTTCAGGAATCGCAGCGCCGCCGCCGCAGACAGGAAACGCTGGATGAAGCGGTGATGCTGGGGCACGAGTACGGCGCGGAGATGGCCGACCGGGCGGTTCTGCTCAAGGACACGGTGGAAGCGTTCGTGTTCTTTCGCACCATGGTTTTGGACTCGGCCAACGCCGGTTCTTGGGCACAAATCCTGGAAATCGCCGACCGGGTGCTGGTGGGCATCGTGGAGTCTTATCAGAAGCGGCTGGACCGGAACGAGGCGACTCCGGTGGCTTAACCAATCAGCTACTTAAAACAACCTGCCAAACCAACCGGCGAATCAACCGGCTATGAGCCATTGAGGAGACCACGTCGGAAATGGACCTTATTGACCGCAACCTATTGAACATCATCCAGAGCCGGTTTCCCCTGGCCGACCGGCCCTACCTGGAAATCGGCGGCGAGTTGGGCATCGGGGAGCAGGAGGTAATTGACCGGCTGACCGAGCTCAAGCGGCAGAACGTCGTGCGGCAAATCAGCGCCATCTTCGATACGCGGCGGCTGGGGTACAAGACCACACTGGTGGCCTTCGCCTACGAGCCGGAGCAACTGCATCAGGGAGCGCTGTTCATCAACCGCCACCCGGGGGTGAGCCACAACTACGCCCGGGAAGGCTCTTATTACAACCTTTGGTTCACCATTGCTGTTCCGCCCGACGGGGACTTGGAAAGCACGATAATCTGGATGGCCGAGCAGACCGGAGCGCAGAACTACCGGGTTATGCCGACAATCCGCTTCTTCAAGATTGGCGTCAACTTTGACATGGTTAACCGGAAAAGCTCGGCCCACAATTACAACCCGGACGCCGGTCCCGAAGGGCAGACCGACGGAGCAGCCCAGCGCACCCCCGCCCCGGACTGGAACCAGGCCGTCCCGGTTTCCGAGTACGAAAAGTCGGTAATCCGGGAGTTGCAGGAAGACCTGCCGCTGACCGTCCGGCCCTTTGATGCCATGTCACAGGGGTTGGGCATCGGCAACGCCCGTCTGTTCGCCCTGGCCCAGGAATTTGAGGACCGGAAGATTATGCGCCGCTTCAGCGCGGTGCTGCACCATCGGCGGTCGGGGTTCCGGGCCAACGCCATGATTGTCTGGCGGGTGCCGGAGGAGCGGTCGGAAGAGGTGGGGATGACCATGGCCGAACATTCGGCGGTGACGCACTGCTACCAGCGGCCCACCTTCCCCGACTGGCCCTACACCCACTTCACCATGGTCCACGCCACCAAGCCGGAGGGCTGCGAGGAGATAGCCGGGGAAATCAGCCGGGCCACCGGCATAACCGACAACCTGATGCTGTACAGCAGCCGGGAGTACAAGAAGACCCGGGTCAAGTATTTCGTCGAAGACTACGAGCAGTTCTGGGAAGAGGAACAGCCGGCCCTGGCCGCCGGCGACAACTGAGAACCCATTTCGTAAGGAGCCATTTCAGGGGAAACCAGCCATGAACGGTCAACGCGCATACAGAACGGTGGAACGCAAGCAAAAGGCCCGCACCTGGCAGCGGGCCAACAGCGGGCGGGTCAGCCGGAAGACGGCCACCGCCGCCCAGAACCGCCTGCGGGCCCTGCGGATGCGGGGCGAATTGCCGCGCTAACGCTTGGCAACCTCGATTCCACAACAGGGTACGACAGTTTTGTATCCAGTAATATCCTGGAAGGAGTAACCACCTAAAGGAGACCATGCCCGAATACTACCCCGTGTATCTGAATCTGGCCGGCAAGCGGTGCGTCATCTTTGGCGGCGGCCGCATTGCCCAGGGCAAAATTGGCACGCTGCGGCAGTCCGGCGCCAGCATAACCGTCATCAGCCCCGACGCCACTCCGGGCATCCGCCGCGCCGCCGAGCAGGGCGACGTGGAATGGATTGCCCGCAAGTATCAACCCGGCGACCTGGAAGGGGCGTTCATCGCCGTGGCAGCCACCAACGTCTGGTATGTCAACCGGGAAATTTTCGAGGAGGCGGAGCGTCTGGGCGTCCTGCTCAACGTGGTTGACGACCCCGACCTGTGCAGCTTCATCGCCCCGTCCATCGTGAAGCGCGACCCGGTGACGCTGGCCATTTCCACCGGCGGCGCCAGCCCCGCCCTGGCCCGCAAGATTCGGGAAACCCTGGCCGGCGACCCCAATCTGCGCTGGGCCGATTTGGCCCCGGCTCTGGCCGAGGCCCGCAAGGACATCAAGGCGCGGCGCATTGTGGTGGACCCGGAGCGGTGGCAGTGCTGCATTACCGAGGACCTGCTGGAGTTGGCCCAGTCCGGCCAGCCGGACCGCGCCGTAGAGCAGTTGCTGGCCCGTCTGCTGGACCCCAAGCAGCCGGACCTGTGCTCCAGCCTGGAACAGTGCAACCCCGAAAGCTGCCCGGCGCGCTCCCAGACCCGGGTCAAGGAGAAGGTGAGTTGAGCCTGCTGGCCCTCGGGCTGAATCACCGCACCGCGTCCCTGGACGTGCGGGAGCGGCTGTCCATCGAAAAAGACCAACTTCCCCAGGCCCTGGAGATGCTGTCCGAGTACATCCCCCAGGGCGTCATCCTGTCCACCTGCAACCGGCTGGAGGTCTACGCCTACGCCGACGACCGGGAGTTTGAGGGAATGGGGCTGGCCGCCTACGCCGGCAATTTTCTAAGCGCCATCTCCGGCATTCCCGGCCACCAACTCGACGCCCATCTTTACCAGCAGCACGACGGCGAATGCGCGCGGCACCTGTTCCGGGTGACCAGCGGGCTGGATTCAATGGTGGTGGGAGAGCGGCAGATATTGGGGCAGGTGCGCACCGCATTCAGCGTGGCGAGCGAGTTGGGCTATGTGCGCGGCCCACTGTCCGGCCTGTTTCACCAGGCGCTGCGGACAGCCCGGCAGATACACCGCCAGACCAACATCGGCAGCCATTCCCGGTCGGTCAGCCAGGCCGGGGTGCAGTTGGCCCGGGGAATCCTGGGCGGCCTGTCCACCCAGCGGGCGCTGGTCATCGGCGCGGGAGACGCCGGAAGGCTGGTGGCGCAGGCGTTGGCCGACGCCGGGGTCAGGAACATGACCGTGACCAACCGCACCCAATGGCGGGCGGAAGAGCTGGCCCGGGAGTTGGGCGGCGTCGCGTCCCCCTTTGAGGACTTGCCCCTGAACCTGTCCGAAGCCGACGTGGTAATCAGTTCCACCGGCTCCCCCGGATACGTTCTGGACCGGGCGATGGTGGCGGATGCGGCCCGGCAGCGCGGGGGCCAACCGCTGCTGCTGGTGGACATCGCCGTGCCCCGGGACATTGACCCCGCCGCCGCAGAAATTGACGGGGTGCTGCTGCACGACATTGACTCGCTGCAACTGATGTCGGAAACCTCAACCGCCACGGCCAAGGAACAACTGAGGGTGGCGGAGGAGATTGTAGAGGAACGGACCGGGATGTTCCGGGACTGGTGGGACTCCCTGGACGTGGTGCCTCTCATCGCCTCCATTCGCGGGCAGGCCGAGTCCATGCGGCGGGCCGAAGTCGCCAAGACGCTGGCCAAGACCACTGGGCGCTGGACAGGGGATCCGGAGGAATTGGCCGAATACCTGGACGCCATGACCGCGGCGCTGGTCAAGAAGCTGCTGCACCAGCCCACCCGGTTTCTGAAGGAAAACCGGGATGTGAATCATCAGCAGTTGGCCCGGCAGATTCTCAACCTGGAGGGAGGTTCGAGGAGGCGTGGCGTCAAATAACGCCGTCCGCGTCGGCACTCGCGGCAGCGCCCTGGCCCTGCGTCAAACCGAGCAGGTCCTCGACTTGTTGCGCCCCGCTTTTCCGAGGCTGGAGTTCTCCGCTATGGTGGTGCGAACCCACGGCGACGCCAACGCCACCGCTCCCCTGGCCGGCATGGGCCTGGGGGTGTTCGTGAAAGAGATTGAACAACTGCTGCTGTCCGGGGAGATCGACCTGGCGGTACACAGCCTGAAGGATATGCCCACCCAACTTCCGCCCGGCTTAACCATCGGTGCAGTTCTGGAGCGCGAAGACCCCCGGGACGTGCAGGTCAACCGTTGGGGCATCCCCTTGTCCGAAGTCCCCCAGGGTTCCCGCATCGGCACCAGCAGCCCCCGTCGGGCAGCGCAGTTGCGGCGCAACCATCCGGGGTTGAATGTCGTCCCGATCCGGGGCAACGTGGAAACCCGGCTGCGCAAGTCGGAAGGGGGCGAATGCGACGGGGCCATCCTGGCCGCCGCCGGCCTGTCCCGGCTGGGTCTGGCCGAACGCATCACGGAGTATCTGCCGCCGACCCTGTTCGTCCCGCCTCCGGGACAGGGGGCGCTGGCGGTGGAGACCCGGGACGGCGACGGGCGGATGCAGGACTTGATGGACGTACTGGAACATCCGGCCACCCGCTGCGCCGTCACCGCCGAGCGCGCCTTCCTGGAGGCGCTGGGTGGCGGATGCCAAACGCCGGTGGCCGCCTACGCCACCTGTCAGGGGGATTCGCTGGAGTTAACAGCATTTGTGGCGTCAACGTCCGGGGACACGGCGTTTCACTGCACCCAATCGGGCCCGGCAGACGACCCTATCCGGCTGGCGCAAGAGGCGTTCCGGGAGTTGTCGGCGCAGGGGGCGGGGCGGTTGTTGGGGGCGGATGGGTGAGGAACAACCAAGTTGGAGCGATGCAATGGGCATAGGAACGACACTGGTAGACAACGCCCTTGGCTGACCAAGCCAATGAGGATAGGCTTCCCGCCACTACAAACCACCGAAGCCATGCGCTGATGGTTTAGAAACTATCTCAAAAGTCCTGTCTCCTCTAGCGGGAGAAGGTTAGGATGAGGGGGATTATATCAGTCACCCTCACCTAAATCCTCGCCGATCCAGGGAGAGGAGGCCAAGGTAAGTGTTTTGAGATAGTTTCTTAATCCTCGCGCCGCCGTAAGGAGTTTGCAAATGCCAGAGATCCTTGGTGTTCCAGAAATTTATGCGGACTTCGTTCACATATCCACCGGCGAATTGGGTGTATTTTTAGGGTTCCGCGCTATCAGCCCGTTGGATTTGGTATCGCCGGAATCAGGGCAAACCGAATCCCAACCCGAGATGCCAACTGCGTTGAAGGCAATAGTGCGCCTGCACCAAGAGAATGCGAAAATGTTCGCTATAATGCTGCGACGGGCTCTGAAAAATTACGAGAAGGATTTTGGAGCGATTCCTATTCCGGCTGGATTTAGCGAATCCGTTGGCCTTACGGCCGATGAGTGGTAGGGCATATGGGCTACGCATTGCCGGGCTTTGTCTTGATGCGACGTCCGGTTCTATGCGGTACAGCCAACACTACACCGAACAATCGATATCACGTCCCACGCCAAATAAGCATCAGATCCAATTCCTTCTCTGCGAAGACCACGCACAAGTAATAGAGGACTATCCCCAAGACCCCAGGGGCAGTTGCTGCCTCATCTGGGGGACAACGGACAACGATGGTCGGATAGGCCACGTGGTTTGCGCTAACCCACCTGATTCTCGAGTTATTACGGCCTATTTCCCAGCGGAGACCTATCCCAACAAGTGGGAGGACAAATACCGCAGGCGCGCGAAAGGAGGACCCGCATGAATTGTTTTTACTGCAAGGGCGTTGAAACTATCGAAGAAGGAACAACTCGATTCTGTGCCTGTGACGCCTCCACTCCCTTCATCGTGGAAAACGTACCCGCTTCCGTGTGCCAACTTTGTGGAGACAAGTCATTCTCGGGAGAGACAGTCGACGCCTTACAGAAAATCAACAACGGTGAATGCCGGCCAACCAGTGTCCAATTCGTCAAGGTCTATGACTTCGAAAATTTGATCGAACGTCCGAACAATGATCCGCAACCCACGGGCCTTCGGGTTTCTTATAAGGTGTTCGTAAGTCATCGCCTGCAAGACACTTTGCCAAACGCCTTAGATGCTATGGCCAAGTGGAAACATGGGGCGTTACCGTTTACAGAATATCCTGCAGCGCGGGGATCCAGAAGAATCACAACTTATAAGTGTCGGTCTTGGCAAGGCATGGACAAGCCGAAGTCCTATCACGCTCCTCGGTTCAGTGTGATCGCCTCGCATTAGAGAAGTTGAGGAAATAATCGCAACAGTCATGGCAGGTAAAGTTTTCCTGGTTGGAGCCGGTCCCGGCGACCCCGGCTTAATCACCGTCAAGGGGATGCGGTGTTTGCAGCAGGCCGATGTGGTGATCTATGACAGGCTGATGGACCCGTCGCTGCTGGATTCCGCTCCGGCGGCGGAGCAGGTATTCGTCGGCAAGGAGCGGGGCAGGCAGGCGTTGACCCAGGACGAGATTAACGCTTTGCTGGTGGAACAGGCCCAGGCCGGCAAGTCGGTGGTGCGCCTCAAGGGCGGCGACCCCTTCGTGTTCGGGCGCGGCGGCGAAGAGGCGCTGGCGTTGGCCGAAAGCGGGGTTCCCTTTGAGGTAGTCCCCGGCATCACGTCGGCCGTGGCTGCCGCCGCTTATTCGGGCATTCCAGTGACACACCGCCGGATTTCCACCTACTTCACCGTGGTCAGCGGCAGCGAGGACCCGTCCAAGCCCGAGTCGGTTATCCCGTGGGACATTCTGGCCAACACCGGCGGCACCCTGGTGGTGCTGATGGGATGGGCGGCGTTGGCGTCCATCATGGAAACCCTGCAAGCCAAGGGCATGAACCCGCAGACGCCGGCGGCGCTGGTGCAGTGGGGCACCTGGCCTCAGCAGAAGACCGTCACCGGCAACCTGACCGACGTGGTGGAGAAGGGACGGGCCGCCGGTCTGAAACCGCCCGTCATCGCCATCGTCGGCCCGGTGGTCAACCTGCGGGAACGGCTGCGTTGGTTCGACAACCGCCCGTTGTTCGGCAAGAAGGTCCTGATTACCCGCTCCCGCACCCAGGCGTCCAACCTCCGCAGCCAGTTGGAGGAATTGGGCGCCAACACGGTAGAACTGCCTTCCATCGAAATTGCGCCACTGGAGGACTTTTCCGCCTTGGACGCCGCGCTGGAACGGCTGGACGGGTTTGCCTGGGTCATCCTTTCCAGCGTCAACGGCGTGGAGTCGGTGTTCGACCGCCTGCACTCAATGGGCAAAGACTCCCGTGCCCTGGCAGGAATCACCATCGGCGCCATTGGCCCCGCCACCCAGCGGGCATTGGAGGCACGAGGAATCAGCCCCGACTTCGTGCCGGCGCGGTCAGTCTCCGAAGAGGTCGTGCAGGAGTTGTCGTCTCACGATTGGAAAGACGTGCCGGCGCTGCTTCCCGGCTCCAACATCGGGCGGGACGCGATGGCCCAGGGGTTGACCCGGCTGGGAGCTCGCGTGGAACGGGTCGCCGCCTACCGCACCCTGACCCCGCCAGACGCGGCGGAGCGGGCAAAGAGGGCGCTGTCCGGCGGGGTGGATGTGATTACCTTCACCAGTTCATCCACCGTCAACAACCTGCTGGACATTCTGGACGGGGATAGGCAATACTTAGACGCTGCCTGCATCGCCTGCATCGGCCCCATCACGGCCGCGACGGCGCGAGAACGGGGCCTGCGGGTGGACCTGATGGCCGAGCAGTCCACGGTAGAGGGGCTGGTGGAGTCGCTGGCAGGATATTTCGCGGCGCCGGCGTCAACCCCTCTTTAAGGCAGCATCAAGACAAGCTGTCCGCACAGCCCGCCGGCATTGCGGTGCGTTCGTTTGCCGGACCTCCGGTCTTAATGGATTCAGTCGTAGAACTCATAGGAGAACCACGTCATGTTAGGTTTCCCCGACATACGGTTGCGAAGGGTACGCGAGTTGGAGCCGATGCGGGCGCTGGTGCGGGAAACCCGCTTGTCCACGGCCAACTTCATCTATCCCCTGTTCGTCACCCACGGCGAGGGGATAAAGCTGCCCATTGAACCCATGCCCGGATGCTTCCACCTGTCGCTGGACTTGCTGGCCGAAGAAGCGCGGGAAATCGCCGCCCTGGGCATTCCGGGGGTGCTGCTGTTCGGGCTGCCGCCGGAGAAGGACGCCGTCGGCTCCGGCGCCTACGACCCGGAGGGCATCATTCAGGAAGCGATTCGGGTCATCAAGCAGGCCGTGCCAGGGCTGATGGTTATCGGTGACGTCTGCCTTTGCGAGTACACCGACCACGGCCACTGTGGGGTCATTGAAGGCGGGAAGGTGGACAACGACCGGACGCTGGAACTGCTGGCGCGCACTGCCCTGGCGCAGGTGCGGGCAGGAGCGGACATGGTGGCGCCGTCGTCAATGATGGACGGGCAAGTGCGGGCCATCCGCGAAATGCTGGACGCGGTGGGCGAGCGGGACGTGCCAATTATGGGTTACGCCGCCAAGTACGCCTCTTCGTTCTACGGCCCCTTCCGGGTGGCCGCCGACTCGACGCCCCAATTCGGCGACCGGCGCAGCTACCAGATGGACCCGGCCAACTCCCGCATGGCGCTGCGGGAAATCGAGGCCGACATCGCCGAGGGCGCGGACATCGTGATGGTGAAGCCGGCCCTGGCCTATCTGGACGTGATTCGGCAGGCCCGGGAGCGGTTCGATTACCCGCTGGCCGCCTACAACGTCAGCGGGGAGTATTCGATGGTCAAGGCGGCGTCGCAGTTGGGCTGGGTGGATGAAAAGCCGGTAACGCTGGAACTGCTGACGGCCATCCGCCGGGCCGGCGCCGACATCACCATCAGCTACCACGCCAAGCAGGTGGCCCGCTGGCTGCAGGAGTAGGGGGAAGGGTTATACGTATGGCAGCGGATGCGGCCGCGAAACGAGTCGCGGCCAAGCGGGCCGAATATCACGTAGTTGCTGAACTGCTCAAGCGGGGGGGATTTCCTTATCTGCCAGTGACGGGCGACGGCGGCGAAGTGCTTTTGAAGACCCCGCAAGGAGTCATCCTTGAGCTTACGGTCCTGTTGCCGGAGACGCGGGGCGGAAAAGAAACGCGGTCCTTCCTTGTTCCCGATTACACGCCGGACAAGAGGCGGTTCATCGTTTGCGTGGAGTTCGACGAATCTGAGTCTCCTCCCATCGCCTGGGTGTTTCCGTCGATGTCCTTCTGGGCCTACTCGACCGACCCTGCCAGGAACGGCCTGCGGAAGCTCAACCTTGCCCTGAAAAGCAAGCAGTATTTCCATCAACCCTTGTGGGACTACCTCCTTGGTTTTCGCAACAGGTGGGAACTTATGACGGATTTCAAATATTACCGCCGCTTTATGAACTCCCCAGAAGGGTTTGAAGACCTGGAGGACATCCTGCTGATGTTGTTGGCTGTGGACCGGCGTGATACGGAGGATGAATCGGTCCCCTTCAACCCTTCTCCCTCCGAACCGGCCGATGCCCTTCCAAATTGAGTACCGGAGCCGCCGAGTAGAGCGAGACCTCGACCGCTTTCCAACAACCGATGCCCAAAGAATCCTCGCGGCGATTTCAGCCCTGACAGTGGACCCCAGACCCGTCGGCTCAATAAGACTGCGGGGACAAGACAGGGCTTACCGTATTCGGGTTGGGCATTACCGGATAATTTACTCAATTGACTACTTTAACCGGGTAGTTGTGATTGATGATATAGTCCCCCGAAATGAGCGCACCTACCGACGCCGCTAGTCCGAGGCTGTGCGTAGGCAGCGCCAACACCAGACAGGATTTTAATCATGAACCAACCCAATTCTGAACGCCTATTCTCTCTGGCCCAGCAAGTTATCCCCGGCGGGGTGAACAGCCCGGTCAGGTCCTTCAGGGCAGTCGAGGGGACGCCGCCCTTCATTGCCCGGGGGAAGGGCAGCCGGGTGTGGGACGTGGACGGCAACGAGTTTATTGACTACGTTTGCTCGTGGGGGCCGCTGGCCCTGGGCCATGCCCATCCCACGGTGGTGGAGGCATTGAAGGCCGCCGCCGAGAACGGCACCAGCTTCGGCGCGCCCACCGAGGGCGAGGTCGAGCTGGCGCAAATCATCTGCGAGGCCCTGCCGTCGGTGGACAGTGTGCGTCTGGTCAGCTCCGGCACCGAGGCGTGCATGAGCGCCATCCGGCTGGCCCGCGCCTATACCGGACGCAGCAAGATTATCAAGTTCGCCGGATGCTATCACGGCCACGCCGACGGGCTGCTGGTGCGGGCCGGTTCGGGCGCCATGACCCACGGGGTGCCCACCAGCGCCGGAGTCCCCGAATCCTACGCCCGGGAAACCCTGGTGGCCGACTACAACGACCTGGCATCGGTGGAGCGGTTCTTCGAGGAATACCCCGACGGCGTGGCGGGAATCATCGTGGAGCCGGTGGCCGGCAACATGGGCGTCGTCCTCCCATCCGACGGGTTCCTGGAGGGTCTGCGGCGGTTGACCCAAGAACATGGGGCGGCGTTAATCTTCGACGAGGTTATTACCGGCTTCCGGGTGGCCTACGGAGGAGCGCAAACGCTGTACGGGATTACGCCCGACATTACCTGCCTGGGCAAGATTATCGGCGGGGGCTTGCCGGTGGGGGCCTATGGGGGCCGCCGGGAAATCATGGAGCAGGTGGCGCCGCTGGGACCAATGTATCAAGCGGGCACGCTGTCGGGCAATCCGCTGGCGGTCACCGCGGGAATTACCACGCTGAAGGAACTGCAAAAGCCGGGGACTTACGAGGGGTTGGACGCGCTGGCCCAACGCCTTACCGAGGGCGTCGCCGGAGTGTTCCGGCAGGCGGAAATTCCCGGCAGCATTAACCGGGTGCAGTCCATGTTCACCGGGTTCTTCACCGCCGGGCCGGTGGCGGCGTTGGCGCAGGTGGAGCAATCGGACGCCGCCCGGTATGGGCGGTATTTCCACGCCATGCTGGAGCGGGGCGTGTACTTTGCGCCCTCCCAATTCGAGGCGGGCTTCGTCTCCACCGCCCACACGGAAGAGGATATCGACCGGACGATAGCGGCGGCCGAGCAGTCGCTGGGGGATTTGGGGTAGGTGAGAAGAACCTGATGTCTACCGAATTGGCCAGCCGTCACGCAGAAATGAGCCGCCGCCTGATACAACAGGCCCACTATGAATTGGAACAGAAGGGAGATCGAGTCCAAGCGTCCGAGAAGGCGGCGGGAGCCGTGGCCCACGCCATCAAAGCCCTCGGGGAGGACCGGCAGTGGCGGCACGGCTCCCACAACCTGCGGCGGGAGATTATTAACCTGATTGCGGATGAGTACCACCGGCAGGATCTGAAATATCTGCAACGGGCGGCTGATGACCTCCACGCCAATTTCTATGAAGACCTTCTTTTCGAGTTTCGGCTCAAGGAATTGTTGGCCGAAGTGACGGAATTGTTGGAGTTCCTGCTGGAAGTCCGGAAGCGTGGCCACAACCCCGATTTCGTCCCGTCCGCTGACCAGCACCGTTCCATCAGCCGGCTCCTCTTGAGCGAGGAAGAAGCCGCGGGCGATCCGTTGATTGACTTGCCGCCGCCGATGCCCCCGTTCTTACCGGAGGAGGCGTAGGGCGTCAGGGGCGTAAATCCGGCAAGATGGTGAGAAGAACCTGATGTCTACCGAATTGGCCAGCCGTCACGCAGAAATGAGCCGCCGCCTGATACAACAGGCCAACTATGAATTGGAACAGAAGGGAGATCGAGTCCAGGCGTCCGAGAAGGCGGCGGGAGCCGTGGCCCACGCCATCAAAGCCATAGCCGAAGACCGGCGGTGGCGGCACGGCTCCCACAACCTGCGGCGGGAAATCATGGCGTTGATGGCCGCCGAGTACGGCAATCCGGCGTTGGCGATCCTCCAGCAGTACGCCGATGAATTACATGGCAACTTCTACGAAGACCGGTTGCATGACTGGCACTTGAGGTTGAAGTTGGCTGACGTGACCGGACTGTTGGAGTTCCTGCTGGAGATGCGAGAGCAGGGACCGAACCTCGATTTTGTCCCGTCCCATGAACAGCAGCGGTCAATTGACAGGCTCCGTTTAAGCGAGGAAGAGGCTGTGGCCGACCCCTTGATTGACTTGCCGCCGCCGATGCCCCCGTTCTTACCGGAGGAGGCGTAGGGCGTCGGGGGAGTTGGGATTAAGTACCTTGTGATACAATACACGCCAACTGCTTTGGGGGAGTTGGGTCTCCAGTCCCCATAACACTTGGACAGGAAGGCAAACGGGCATGGCTGAGTTTCTGAACACAGATGCTATCAACGACAGGCTTACGAATGTCATTATCAACCAAGCCAATAAACGGTTGTTGATCATCACCCCATTTCTTCGCATCGCCGACCGAATTAAAGGGCACCTGAAGGAAGTAGACCGGCGTCGAATCGACATCCATGTAATCTATAAAAAGATACACGATGAAGAAAAGAAATGGCTTGAATCCACTTCGATTAAGACCAGTTCTTGCGAGACTCTTCACGCCAAATGTTATTTGAACGAAAACGCAGCTCTCCTGACCTCAATGAACCTCTACGAGTTCTCCCAAGTCAACAATTACGAAATGGGTCTGCTCGTATCCCGAGACAAGGATCCCGGACTGTACGGCAAGATTCTTGAAGAATCCGAGCGGATTGAGAAAGTAAGCGAAAAAATCCACGTACCGATTGCTAGGGTCAAACCTGCCGATGATGTACCTGCACCCTCAAGACAGCGCCGAGAACGGGCAACTGTTGGCATACCGAAGAGCGGTTATTGTATCCGCTGCAAGGCCGGAATACCCGCCGACCCGCTCCGGCCTTATTGCGGAGGTTGCTTCGCCACATGGAATCGGTACAAAAAGCTGGATTACGAGGAAAAGTATTGCCACATGTGCAGCAACGAATCTACTGCGTCTATGGAAAAACCTTTGTGTCTTTCCTGTTACCGGAAGTACAAGGACGTTTTTGAGTTCGCGGGGTCTTGAGGGTTTAGTCTAGGAACAGGGCCGTCTTCGCAGAACTAATCCAAAAGCAAAAGGGCCGGAATCGCTCCGGCCCTTAACGGTTTCCAGGGTTGCTGTTAAGAGCCTATCCTAAAAACGGGTAATACCCGCACGGAAAAGGGGTTATTAGGATAGGCTCTAAGAAGCCACAGGCTATCTGCCATCAAAACGCCCTCTTAACGCATCCTGCACTTGTCGAAAGATCCAAAGTTACCTGTGCCGAGGCTCCCATCTTGATCTTGCTACCCTTGGCGCTCACCTTGAGGCGCCGTTTCAGGAAACAAGTAAGGACGAAGCAGCGTGGCGGCGTGTTCCAGGACAACGCCATTAGGGTCCCGGTCGGCATTCGTCTCCAGCGTAAAATATTGGGCAATAGTTTCACCGTGGCTCGCCGGCAACCCGTTGCGGAGTGACAAAGTATCCGACTCTACATCGTAATAAATCTGTAACTTCCTCTCCTTCGCCATGGGTGTTTCATGTTCAGAGCCCATTCTGATCTCTCCTCCACCGATTCGTTTCACCGGTATCCAGGAATGCATTAAAGAGCCTGTCGTTATCCACCACCACTCGCAAACACTTTCCCACACCCTGAATGTAAACGTAGTACCGCACCCGGCCATCTTCTTGTCTCTCTGTGCGATACGGATTGACCAACGCCTGCTCTATCCATTCCGTCCGTACTTCCGGGTGATTGACCAGGACATCGTTTGTGTAATACGGATGTGGGTTAGACATCACCCGTTGAGCATAACGATGCGCTTCCGACATTCCTTTGTACTACCCACCCATTTTACTAAAGCCGATCTTGCGTGAACAAACGGAGCCGAAGCGAAAAGGGCCGGCATCACGTCGGCCCTTCGCGGTTTCCGGGTTGCGGTTAAGCCAGTGGGGGGCTTACGCGCCGTAGCGGACGGCGGCGTTGGGGTCGCTGTACTCGACGCCCTTGGTGCCCCAGAAGACGGTGGCGATGTCATCGCAGGCGGCGACCAGGCTCTCGGCGTTCTCCATGCTGACGGTCTGCTTGCACTGACCGGCCAGCTTCAGGGCGGCGTTGAACTTGGCGGCAATCTCGTTGGCGTCGGTGCCGGGCCAGGTGTAGTCGGCCCAGAGGACCCGCAACTCGTGCTTGCACAGCTCGGCGTGCTGCTCCTTTACCGCAACGTAGCGGGACAGGGTGTTGGCAGTAGCGGCGTCATGGCCGTGCTCCAGAGCCTCAATGCGAAGCACCATTTTCTGCACGGTTTGGGCGGCGATTTTCGCCGAGATGGGGTCGTAAATTCCGCATGGGATGTCACAGTGGGCTTGAGCCTTCTGTACTTGCAACCATCGGAGCGGGTTAAACATCAGTGAGCGTCCTCCTCGATTACGTTTGGCAGTCCAAAGGTTACAAGAAATAGAAATTTGGCGCAAGTCCCGGCATGGGTGGGGCAGGGTCTTTTCGTTCTCGAAAGAATCCCCCCGCCCTCGGGGAGAGGGTGAGGGCGTTCCAAGTAAGAGAAACCGTTGTTGATGCGCTGGATCCCCCCTCACCCCCGGCCCCTCTCCCGTGGGGAGAGGGGAGATTGAAAAGCCTTTGACGGGCGGGGCAAGAGGCTTTCAGTCGCCGCTTTGGGAACGCAGGTTTTCGGCTTCGGCGACGCGGGCGCCTTCTGCCACGTCCACCCAGTACAGGACGACCGTACCCGCGACGATAATCAGCAGGATGGACGTTACCGCGACCCTGGTGTCGAACAGCGCGGTGGAGAAAATGTACAGCGTCGGCCCGAACACCGAGGACGCCCGGCTCATAAAGCCAAAGAAGGAGAAGAACTCGCCACTGCGCGCTTGCGGCGTAATCTGGGCGAACAGGCTTCTGGCCAGGGCCTGACTGCCGCCGATGACCAACCCCACCGATGCCCCCAGCAGCAGCCACTGGTATCCGGCGTCCAGCCCCAGCGGCTCCCAAAGGGCTGCCCGGACAATCGACGGCCACCAGTCCAGCGGGCCCTTGCCCAGCACGGAAGGATGTCCGGGGCCAACGGCGGATTGTCCGTCCAGATCGCCGCCCCGTACCGACAGGCTGTAGGCCGCCCCGTCGGAATCCCGCACCGCCTCCGGCAGACGGCGGACCGCCTCCGCTTCCAGCGCCGCTCCTTCCTTCAAGACCCAGCGCTGGTCTCCAGCCCGCAGCTCAAACCCGGAGTCGGGCATTTCCGGCGCGGCGTTGACGACGTAATCGCCGGTGGCCGGCCGGTAGCCGAGCTGAAAGTCGAAGTCGCCGTGTTCCCTCGGCGTTAATGGGACGATTCCGACGCCGAAAAGGACGACCACAATCCAGCCGGTCAGCGCGGTCATCAACGCCCGCTTGGTGGAGATTCGTTCCGCCAGCCAGCCGAATCCCTTGGCGCCGGGCACTGCTACGAACTGGATAATCACAATCGTGGCCATGTTGAACGCCAGGGGTATCCCGATGGTGTCGGCGGCGAAGGCTCCGGCAATGGCCAGGGCAGTCTGAACGCCGTCGTTGAACAGGACGTAGGCGGACAGGTACACCAGCATCACGCGGAAGTGAGCAAGCTCACGGAATGTTTGCCTCAACTCGCGGAACCCCATCGAAAACGCCGATACCGCCGTCAGCCCCCCAACCGTCCGGCGGTTGGGGGGTTCGGGCATTACCCGCAGCGTCCAGATGCTCCACCCGAACCACCAGACCCCGATCGACACAATCGCGCCCCGCGTGACCAGGTCGGCCATGCCCGAGTCCTGCGTTGACAGGATCAGGGCGAGGTGGACCAGCAGGAGCAATCCGCCCCCTGCGTAGCCGTAGGCAAACCCGCGGCTGCTGATGTCGTCCAGCAAAGCTCTCGGCCCCAAGTGGGGCAGGAAGGAGTTGTAGAAGACCAGGGACCCGGCAAAGCCGATGTTGGCCAGGGTGAACATTCCCAGCAGCCACGCCCAGGGTTGGGACGTATACGCCGAAAAGAACATGAGCCCGGTAAAGAGGGAGCCGGCGCCGGCGTAGGTCCAGATCAGGGCCTTCTTGATGGGAACCCGGTCCGAGATTACGCCCAAAATCGGGCTGGATATGGCGACGGTTGCGGTCGAAATGGCGACGCCCAGGCTCCACATCGAGCTGCCCGTAAAGGTGATTCCAAGGAACGCGGCGTTTTCGCCCAGGGCTTCCTTGAACAGGAAAACGAAGTAGACAGGAAAGATGGCGGCAATGCCGGAAGTCGCGAACGCCGAGTTTGCCCAGTCGTACATACACCAGGCGCGGATGATTCTCCGCTGGGGCGCGGGAAGGTCTTTGACTTTCATGTATTTTCCCGATTCCTTCGCCGCATCGTTTCCCGGCGCCGCTCTTGGCAATACATACTATTGCGCATTCATCCTAACGCACCTGGCCGCAGTAAGGACAGGCAAAAAACTCGGGACGATTGCAAAGTCGCGGTAGGAACGTATTTCCCGCGAACGCGGGGAGCCATGCCGGTTTGGGGCGGCAAGGGATGCTATTGGCAAGGACGCCGTGGATTCCTGCCTACGCAGGAATGACGAAAAGGGCGCCGGATTAACGGTAACACCAGCACAGGCAGGGAATACCAGCCGCAACGATTGCCAACCCTTGAACGTTTTCTGTGGTTTTCAGAGCGGTTCCCTGGCCGGGTGAAGCCGATGCTGCGACTCTTGGTTTGCCGGGGTCTGCTGTTATGGGTTCATGCCGCCTTTCCTAAAACGGTTCGCCCCGCGCCTGGGACTGCTTCGCGGCGCTGCTGGCCCGGGACCACGCCGAAACCACTGGAGAGTACCGCCGGCAGGAAATCACGATCTCCCCCCATTCTCCCGGTGTGTCCCTGCCGGTGGGGACGGCGACTATTTCCCTGCACTTGGACCACATACGGACTGGCGGCAGTTACAGCCCCTTCAGCGCAGCCTTCGTTCCCGACGACGCCCCCCAGGTCTGCGCCTGGGTTTCCTACGTCCCTGAGTTCTCCGAAGAACAACTGATGAGGGTCGTCCCCGAGTCCGACGTCACCTATCGGAAACTGCCCGTCAACCTGCCGGAACGAGTGGCAGAACTGGCCCGATGCGTTACCGAGGACCACCAGGGTGCTGGAAACGTTCCTGCGCGACGAGTACACCTACGCCTTTGCCACCGCCGAGGCCGGTCAACCCCCGCCCGGCGCTGACCCGGTGGAGTGGTTCCTGTTTGAAAGCAAGGAAGGGACGGCCGGACAGTTCAGCAGCGCCTTCGTCGTGCTGGCCCGCGCAGTGGATATACCGGCCCGCGTCGTATCCAGCTGGTCCGTCGGCAGCGGCGGGGAGACCTGCACCGTTTTCCCCAACGAGGCCCACCAGTGGGCAGAGGTGGCTTTCCAGGATCTGGGGTGGGTGACGTTTGAACCCACCGCGTCGGGCGGAGCGCCATCCCGGAGCGCCATCCCGGAGCGGCGATCTGTCCGCAGAGGAACCCCCGCAGAAGTCCGCCACCCCCGCTATCCGGGACACGGTGACCGAGATTACCGATTGGCCGGCCGAGACCCGGTTGGGCTTGCCCATATCGGTCGGCGGGACCGTAACCGCGTCCGGCGTTCCGCTGGACGGGGCTACGTGGAAGTCTTTGTCAACAAGAAGAAGGAAAACGGCGGGCTGAAGGTGGGGTCTGCCGTAACCCGGCAGGGCCGATTTTCGTTGGCCCTGGAAATGCCCGCCAGTGTTGCCCGGGGCAGTTACCAGCTAATCGCCCACGCGATGGCCGCCCCCGGTTACGCCGAGTCATGGAGCGACCCGGAGATTCTCGTTTATTCCGGCACCGGTCTGGAGTTCAGCGGCCCGGTCAGGATGCCGGTGGAAGAAGCGGCGGAGTTTCGGGGAAGGCTGTCCGAGGAAACCCGCGGCGCTCTCGCCGGCCAGGAAGTCAGTATCGCCGTTGACGGAAACCCTTACGCTCCGGTTACGACCGACGAGCGGGGAGATTTCAGCTTCGAGGTCAGCTTTGATGAACCGGGAGACCACTCGATAAAGGTCGAGTTGGCTCCAACGGACTTTTTGCTGGGCAACACCGTAAATCTGGACGTTACGGCAACAATGCCAAGCACGTTGGTCATAGAAATGCCGCTGAAGGCGCGCACAGGCGCCACTCTTCCGGTTAGCAGCGTCCTGAAGGACCACCGGGGCAACCCCCTGACAGGGCAGACGGTGGAACTGACCGTTTCCGGGGAGAGTCCCCGTGCCGTGGTCACCGACGCCGAGAGCGGTTTCACTTGGGAGACCGTGTTCGACACCGACACCGAGACCACCGTGAAGGTCGAGTTTGAGGGCAACAACGAACTGGATCCCTTCCAAACCCTGTGGCCCGTCACCGTGGCCGCGCCGGAGATTGTGGTGGGTAGCCCGGCGCCGGTCGCCCGCGGCGATACCCTCACACTGCGGTGGGTCGTCGTCCTGGGGAGCCGGGCAGCGACCAACGTAGACCTGGACGTCGCGGTGGAGCGAGGCGGGGAACAAGCCGGTGAGACGTTGGCGGCGACCACCAACGGCGCCGGGGCCTTTGTGCTGCGCTGCCCCATTCCGACGGACGCCGATTTGAGTGACATGGCGCTGGAACTGTCCGCCCTCGCCCTGGAAACCGCCACCACGGTAACGGTCCCGGTCAGGTCCACCACCAGCATTATCGTTGTGCCACTGGAACGAGTCAGGCCGGGGCGTCCGGCGCTGCTGGAAGCGCGCCTGCTGGACGACCGGGGAGCGGGCATTCCCAATGCCGCGCTCCACTACGGTCAGGACGCCCCGGTCAACACCGGACCCGGCGGCGTTGCGATGCTGACGGTATCCGTCCCGGACGAGGATGGCCTGTTGGCCGTCCCGCTGACCTTCAGGTTTGAAGGCGACGAGTCGAACCTTCCCCTGACTTATTTCGTTGGAGTGCCGGTCTCCACCGGCGGGTTTGGCTGGCTGCTGTGGGCGGGTCTGGCGGCGGCGGCGGTTATTGCCTCCGGCGGGACCTGCCTGGACGGAAGGCGGGGGCTGGCCGCGCCGGTCTTGTCCCGCCGGGGAGCCGTTGCTCGGCCACCCGCACCCACAGCCCCGGCCCCGACGATGCCTGCAGGGGAAGGTGACGGTCCCTTCCTGCCCGGCTAAAGTTGAGCTTCCCGGACTTGCCGCCGGACGGGGAGAAAGTCTGGCGCACGGGGGGGACAGGCAGCGCTGTTGTGCGTCCTCACCACCGAATCGGGTCAACCGATAGCCCATGCTGCGGTGGAATTTGATTGGGGCGATTCTGAAGAACCGCAGCGGCTGACCCCCGGCGGGGAAGGCCGGTGCGCCAGCGTCTGGTCCGGGGAAGAGCAGGGCGCCTATCGCGTAACCGCCGGTTTCGCCGGTTTCGACGACTACCTGCCGGGCAGCGCCTCCGAGGATTTCCGGCTGCGTGGGCCTGCGCCCTGCATCCTGGAAATTACGCTGGTCAAGCCGGCGGAAGACCTCCCCGACATTTGGGGAACCGGCGAGCGGATCCAAATGGATTTCGCGCTGCTGGACGAATCGGGGGCGGGCGTTGAAGGCCGTCTGGTGATTGCGGATATTGGGGAGACGGGACAGCCGGTTGAGTTGGTGACTAACCCCGCCGGACAGTGCAGCGTCGCCTGGCGCCCGTCCGCCCCCGGCGGCTATTCAGTGGCAGCGTCCTTCGCCGGAGACGATGACTACCTGCCGTCTACGGCGCAGCGGGACTTTCAGGTGGTTGAATTCCGGGAGGATGTGGTGCGCCGCTACAACTCCTTCCTGGAGTGGGTAGGCGAGAGAGCGCCCGCAGTCTCGGAGCAGGCCACTCCCCGGGAAATCGAGGAAATAATCGTCGGCAGCGGCATGGGGTTGGACCAACGGGCGCTGGAGGCGCTGATTTCCCGGTTCGAGGAAGCCGATTACAGCCTGCACGAAATCGACCGGCCCCGGTTCGAGGCGATGTTCCGGGCCTGCCGCACGATAATGGGGGAGTTGGGAGAGTGAGGCGGGCATGATCAACGACGTCCATCCCGCGTCCGACTTCTTCCACGCCGCGTTGATAGCCGCCGTCGCCGCCGCCCTGTGGGGGCCGGTGGATACTCCCATTCCACAAAGCAGCCTGGCGCTCGATTACCTGCTGTGGCCCGTCGCTGCCGCCGCCGCACTGGCGTTTCTGGTGGACCTGGCCTTCGCGTTGCAGCGCACCCGGCTGGGGCCGGCGCTGCGTCTTCCCCCGAAATTCCGGCCCCTGACTGCCCTGGGCCTGTGGATGTTCCGTCGGCTGCTGCGGGGCGGGGCATGGTCGGCGCTGGCCGTGGGCGCGCTGGCAGTCCTGGCCGATACCCAAGCCGAGCCGCGGGCATACGACAGCTTTATCGTTGGCGCCGGGGTTGCGCTGGCGGTTTTGGTGGCGCTCCGCACGGCCGGCATTCCCTTTCCGGTGGAAGACATTTTCCCCTTTCCCCGGTGGCGGCTGGTGGGACTTGGGGTAATTTACCTGCTGGCACGGCAGCAACCGCTGACCGTCTACGGGTTCGCCGGCTCTCCGCTGCTGCCGACGCTGACGGCGGCGGTAGTAGTGAGCTGGCTGGGCGATGCCCTGCGCAATACCGTCGGCCTGTCCGCCGGGCACAACGGCGCCGGGGCGCGGCCTGGGCGGTGGTTGTCTGGGGAACGCTCAGCGTTTTGCCAAACATCAACGCGGTGATTCTGGACCGGGGCCGGAGTTCCCGCTGGGAGGGGCGCGCCTAATCCACCTGAGCCAGGTTTTTGAAACCCGGAACCTGGTGGCCGGTCTTTCGCTGGCAGTCATCTCCGCCATAACTATTCCCACCCCCCAGAACGCCGTCGCCGGTGTAACCTGCCTGCCCTTAATCAAGTCCGCCGCTTACGGGCGACCGGGTACATGGTCTGGCTGACCGCCGCCGTGATGTCCCCGTTGGGTCACGGCTATGCGCTTATGGGAGCCGCCGCCGGCGGCGGGCTGTTCGCGGTGGCGGCGGCGTTTTTGGTCCGATGCTGCGTCGCCACCACCCGCGGGGCCTTCGGCGACGCCGCCCGGCGGCTGTCCCAATCGTCCTTCCGGGTCTTCCTTTTGGCAACATCGCTGATTGTGTACGGCCTGTTGCTGCGGCCCCTGTCCTACGACGCTATGAGGTTCGCTCCCATATACGAGTGGCTGGTCGTCCTGGCATTCTCCGCCGGAGCGATTCGACGGATGAAGAAGGGGTGGCCGCCGAAATTGCCCCCGCCAACGTTCCCCCCGCCTACTGGCAGTCCTGGTCCCGCCACGAGCAAAAGGGGGATGATAGAAGCGACCCGCGGATGGCCGGGCTGCTGGTTATTCAGCAACGCTTCATCGACACGGACGAATGGGCACGGACATGGCGTTACCTGGTGGGGCTGCTGCTGCAGAACGAGGTGCATCCGGCCCGCATTGCCGAGGTGTTTGAACCCATGAGACGCTGTTTCCTGGAACCCTCCGGGTCCGGCAAGCGCAAAGAGAAGGCGGCGAGACAGCGGCGGAAAGCGACCCTGGATGCTGCCATGAGCCGGGCGAAAGCGGCCCTGTCTCTGCCGTCGGAACTCCCGGTTCCCGTGAATGAAGCCGGGCTGCGGGAAGCCGGCGCGCCTTTTGTCGAACAGGGCGCCGGCCCGGAGCGGCTGGCGGTGACGCTTACCGCCGCCTACTGGCAGCGGGGAGCCGATATTGGAACGACGGCGGCGCTGTGGTTCCCCCTGCTGACCCTGGTGGACGACCCGGATTTTGGCGGCGGGGCGATGAAATGGCTCCGCAAGGGCGCCAGGGCCGTCTTCCGCAAGAATCATCCGCGCTGGGACCGGGAACGGCGGCAGCGGTTCGTTGACGGGGCCTCGGCCCACCTTTTCAGAGGCGGCTCTCTTGAGGACTTGCCGGTGGCGATTCTGGGCCGGGACACCGCGGTTTCCGAGAACCGCAGCGGCAGCGCCCAGTTCAGGATTCCCCGGGGTGAAGCGGCAGAAGTCCTGGGCGGGGCCGGCGGCCAACTCCTGCTGCGTCCGGGAGAAGAACGGCGCAGCTACACCGCTCTGGAGTCAATCCTTCGGGTGGAGCCAATCGTTCGTGAACCGGCGGCGGGTCAGCCGGGAAATCCCCTGAGCGCCGCGGGACGAACGGCCGCGGTACGAACGATTTGATAGTCTTTACAATCGACGTGGGGACGCCCGGCGCCGGCGTGCCCACCGCCGGATGAAGGGAAGGGGTTAGGGCATGAGCGAATTTAACGTGGCAGAGGCGAGCCAGGTCTGCGACTCGATTATCGACCGGGTTGCCCAGGTATTCGTGGGCAACCGGCTGCTGCTGCGGAAACTGCTGGCGGCTTCGCTGGCCAACGGCCACGTTCTTTTCGAGGACTACCCCGGCCTGGGCAAGACCCTGCTGGCCAAGGTGTTCACCAAGGCCATCGGCAGCGAGACCCGGCGGGTCCAGTTCACCCCGGACGTGCTACCCGCCGACATTGTGGGCACGCGCGTATGGCGACAAAACACCGGGGAGTTTCAACTGGTGCAGGGGCCGGTGTTCACCAACATACTGCTGGCCGACGAGATAAACCGGGCCTCGCCCAAGACCCAGGCGGCGCCGCTGGAGGCGATGGAAGAGCGGCAGGTGACCATTGACGGCGACACGCTGCCCCTGAGTCCGCCCTTCCTGGTTATCGCAACCCAGAACCCCATTGAGCAGGAGGGCACCTACCCGCTGCCGGAGGCCCAACTCGACCGCTTCCTGTTCCGCCTGTCCACCGGGTATCCCGCAGCATGGCCCTAATTCACGGGAGAGACTTCGTCGTCCCCGACGACGTTAAGATGGTGACCTCCGATGTTCTGGGGCACCGCGTAATCCTGAACATTGAGGACATTCTGGAAGGAGTGAAACCGGAGGACGTCGTCGAGGAAGTAGTCAGTCAGGTCCCGGTTCCGACGGAATTGGGACACCGGCCGGCGGACTAATGTTTTCGGCGCTGTCCGGGTCGTGGCTGGCCCTGGGGTTCAATATGCTGGCCCTCGCCCTGGCAATGGGCAACCTCATCCTGCTGGCGGGAGCCGTGTTCACCCTGCTGGTGGCGCTGCTGGGCGCGGCTTTGACCGCCCCCGACCGAATCTCCGTCACCCGGCAGATGACCCGGATGGTGTGTTGGGCCGACGCGAGTTGGACGTGGAGCGCAAGGTGGAGGCCGGTGGGGGCATCGGGCCGATGTACGTCCACGACCGGCTGCCCCCGGAGGTTAAAGTCATGGACAGCAACAACTTCCGGGTGGTCTGGAAGTGGCCCGGCGCCAGGACCTACGACCTGTCGTACCGGATTTCCTGCCCCAAGCGGGTGATATACACCCTGGACGAGACGGCGTGGGAGTCCGAAGCTCCCCTGGGGCTGCACCGGCGGTTGCACGGAAGGGCCGGGCCTCCCCTGGAATTTTCCGTCGTACCGCGCACCCAGGCCATCAGAAGGGTCAACCAGGTGCGGGGCCGGGCGTACAGTCCCATTCCCCAGGAAGACGCGGCCACCCTGGGGGTGTCCACCACCGGCTTTACCCAGCTGCGTCCCTACACCCCCGGCGACCCGATGCGCTGGATTAACTGGAAGGCCAGCGCCCGAAATTCGGGCAGCGGCAGCCCCCTGCTGGTCAACCAGTACGAGCCCGAGGGCCGCAAGGCGGTGTGGATTTTTCTGGACGGCGCCGGCTGCATGGACGTGGGGGCTTCGCTGTCCGGGCTGATCGACCAGGCGGCCGAGGCGGCCGAGGCGGCCGAGGCGGCCGAGGCGGCCGGCAGCATTGCCCAGTATTACCTGGCCTGCGGCTGCACCCTGGGCACCTATGTCTACAACAGTCACAGCGGCATCCTTACGCCCGACGTGGGGCAGAAGCAGTTTCAACGGCTGACCAAGACGCTGACCGGGTTCAAGGCCGGACCGCCCAACCAGACCCTGTGCAGGCGGTGGAGTGGTGCAAGGGCTTTCTGTTCCGGCTGCTGTCCGGGGGCGCGCGGCGCTGGCCCGAATGAACTTCCTCCTGCTGCTGTCGCCCTGGACGGTATTGACCATCGGCGCGGCGGTCCTGCTGCTGATGGCCGGCTTCCTGTATCTGTGGCTGCGCTCCCCGGAAACGGAGTGAACCGGCCGCGGGACAGGACGCCCCTGGTACGCCGGACGCGGCCGGTTATCGCGTTCGTGGTTATCACGTTCCGGGAGGGCTGACGCGGACGGTGATGATGTCGGTATCGTGGTACTGCTGGTGCCGGACGGACGAGGCATAACTCCGCAGCAGCAGCGAGATTCCATGCTCCGCCGGGGTCTCCGAGTCGTATTGCTGGAGCTGGCGGACCCGGTCCTCGACGTTCTCATCGTTTCCGCCGCCGATGAACTCCAGGTCGGCCATCAAGCCCTCGCTGGAGGCCAGAACAACCAACTGCCGCTCGGACGGGGCGCCTTCGCCCGTTTCCGGGGAGTCTTCCGGTTCTCCGTCCAAATCCCCGCCAAATTCATCGGCCAGGTCCAGGGGGGCCAGGGTCAGGAGCGTATCTTCAGCCACCGCGGACAACCGCTCTCTCATTGCATCGTCCCAGCCCCGGCGCGCGGCAAACCTGGAAATAAACTCGTTGAGTTCCGGCAGGGCGTCGATGTGGAGCCGCGACCGGAAACGCATGGGCCGCGGGTTGGTAAATTCCAGGTACAGAATCATCACAATGGCGGCCAATCCCCCGGTGGTTATGCCGCTCTTGAGCATCGCTCCCAACACCGGCCCCAGGTCGGGCAGAGCGAACAGACCGAACTGGAAAGCGGCGCCAATCCAGAAACACACCTCGGCGACGACAATTTTCTGCCGGTTGTTTTCGGCCTGAATCACCGTGCGCGCGCCGTCGACGAACAGGGTTCCGGTTACCATGATGAGGTATCCGGTCATCACCGGCTCCGGAATGGTGCTGAGCAGCCCGGACACCTTGGGCAGAAACGCCGCCGCGATGAACGCTAAGCCGATGCAGTACCCGACCCGGCGGGACGCTACCCCGGTTATCTGCGTGAAAGAAACGATGCCCGGATGAATGATGTTGGGCACCGCGCCCGCCACGCCGGCCAACAGGTTGGACGCTCCGGCGCCCAAAAGCGTACCCTGCACCTGCCGGAAATCCACAGCCCTTTCCTGACGCCGCGAGACCCGCTGCATGGCGATGGCCTCTCCGTTGGCCTGAATCGAGATGATAACGCCGAGGAACAGGAACGCCGGCAGCAGCGTCCAGAAGGGGATGCCGAAGTCCAGCCCCAACCCCGGCCATTTGGTGGGAAGGCCCACCCAGGGCGCCCGCAGCACCCTTTCAACTTCGTAAATCCCCAGCGCCGCGGCAACTGCGCAGCCGACGACTATGCCGGCCACCGGCCCCCAAAGCCGCAGCGCCGCCGAGCCGCGGAGGATGAGCGCGGCGGCGGCGACCAGCCTAGCCAGGGCGGTTAAAGGGGCGGCCACCGGCTCGGTTGCCGCCGCTTCGTCCAGCAAGCTGAACACAACGGACGCCAGGGTGACGGAAAGAATCATCATCACGGTGCCGCCCACCGTGGGGGTGACGATTCTCCTGAGAATGAACAGCCACCGGGAAATTATTATCTGGGCAGCGGCGGTTACCAGGACCAGGGTGGTCAGCGTTGCCGGGCCGCCGTCCACCACCGCCGTAATGCAGAAGTGGATGGAAAAGGCGGCGGTGAACATGGGCATGACAGCGCCGGCCCCGACCGGCCCCAACCGCCGCACCTGCAACAGCGTGGACACCCCGACGACCACCAGAGAGGCGAAGACCATCCATACCAGATAGGACTCGTCCCTTCCCGACGCCTTGGCCACGATAACCGGCGTTACCAGCAGGGTGGCGGACGCTATCAGACTGAACTAGCCGTAGCCGACAGAGGCCAGGAAAGGGGGAATCTCGTGGGCCTCGTAGCGCGGGTTCTGGGGAAGTGCTGCCGCCAAAGTTGTCTCCCTGACTCGATTGACCGGGACCTGGTTATGCACCGCTGAATGCACTGCACACGATAACACAACCGGGCTAGTTTCAGACCGTTGCCCGGAGAGAGATCAGGGTCTTGAAAGAGGGGTTGGCGGGGGCGGGGCTAACTGTGGCTGGCGACGTTTACCGTAACTATGTCAACCCCGTGGTACTTCTGATGACGCACCGAATAGGCGTAATGCCGCAGCAGACGGAAGGATATTTCCCGTTCTCCGGTTGCATCCGGCGTTTCTTCCAGGTAGGCGAGGCTGTCCTCCAGGTTTTCACCGCCCGACGACGACATAAACTCCAACTCGGCATCGCCGCCTCCCACGGGGCGGGCGGTGACAGCCAGGCGGCGGGGAGCATCGGAGTCCGGCTCTCCGGACTCCGGGCCGGCGGCATCGGGCAGCAGGCTGGACAGTGTTTCCTCTCCCACCAGGACGAGACGCTCGGTTGAGGGGACATCCCATCCGCTGCGGGACGCGAACCCGCGCAGGAACTCTTCTATATCGGGCAGGGCGGCGGTGTCCAGGGCAACCCGCAGACGCCGGCGCCTTGAGGACGTAACCTCGATGAATGCCGTCATTATGACCGCGACGATGGCGCCGGAGGTCATGCCGTTGCCCAAGAGCAGGGCGAGGAACCCGTCTCCCAGCAGGTCGGGAAAGATTGCCTTGCTCTGGAAGCCGGCGCCAATCAAGAACGCCAGCCCTACGACGGTGGCCTTCTTGTGGTCCACCCCGTCCTGAATGATTAGCTTCATACCCTGCACGAAGAGCAGACCCAAAAGAACGATGATGTAGGCAGCCGCGACCGGGCCGGGAATGGCAACCAGCAAGGCGGTAAACTTGGGGAAGAACGCCAGGGACAGGAAGGCGATTCCGATAACGACGCCGACTCGCCGTGCGGATATTCCGGTGATCTCGGCAAGGGCCACGCTGGTCGAGTAGGTTGTATTGGGCAGCGTGACGGCGAGGCCGGAAAGCAAATTTCCCAGGCCGTCGGCGTTGAGCGCGCCCTGCACGACCCGAAAATCGGTGGCCCGCGGCCTGCGCCGGGAAACCCTTTGGATGGCGACTCCGTCACCGATGGTCTCGATGGCGCCCACCAGCGTAACCACCACGAAAGCCGGCAAGAGCGCCCAGAACTCCAAACCCGGGGTTACGTCCAATCCCGGCCAATCGCCGAAGGGGGCGCCGGCCCAGGGGGCGTCCAGGATATACTGCACGTCGTACAGCCCGAAAGCGGCGGACACCGCGCAGCCCACCGCTATGCCGATAATCGGCGACCACAGCCGCCATACCGGCGGGGCGCGCAAGATCAGCGCTGCCACGGTGACGATGGTTGCCAGGGCCACCGCCCCCGCCGCAGCCGGCGGCGTCCCTTCGGGCACGTCGGTCATCGTCTTAAACACAATCGGCATCACGGTGACCGGAATCAACATTAGCACGGTGCCCGAGACGACCGGCGTGAATATGCGGCGCAGCAGCGAGAGGCGCGCCGCCAGCAAAAACTGGAACAGGGACGAGACGACAATGAGGCTTGCCATGGTGGCCGGGCCGCCCTTCGTCAGGGCCGCGACGCAGACCGCGATGAATGCTCCCGACGTGCCCATGATGAGCACGTGCCCGGCCCCGATTGGCCCTACCCGGACCGCCTGAACAATGGTGGTGACTCCGCAGACCAGCAGCGCCGCAAATACGGCCCACGACAGGTAGCCCTGGGGCTGCCCGGCAATCCGGGCCACGATAACCACGGTCAAGACTATCGGAGCAACAATCAGAATCGCCGCCTGCAGGCCGGCGCCTATGACCACCGGAGCGGGCGGGTTGTCCTCCGGTTCATATCGAATGTGTTCGTTTACCTGTTGTGCAGCCAACGGTCAAACCTCAGACATGATGGTATCCCTGTTGTGGCCCGATTGCTGCGTGGGGCGGCGCGTTTCACGAGGCGGCGGTGCGCTGGTGCTGGCCGAGATAGCCGATGATGACTTTCTGGAGGGTGCGGTCCCAGTCGAACCCGATGCGAATGGTGCGGCGGGGGTCGAACCCGGTGCCTTTGCCGATGTGTTCCCGCAGCCAGATGAGCCGCCCGTCCACCCGGGTGGTGTACGAGTTGCGGTAGGCGGTCATGGTGGTATCATGCTGGCTGGTCTTGTACCACATTCCGCTGGCCAGGCGGCATGACCCGTCCAGGTCCGGGTTGGTGGCCAGACCGACACGGGACTCGTAATAGCTGGTGCCCAGCCATTCCAGCGCTCTCCAGACCCGTTCCGGCCATTTGAAGGAGCTGTCCTCAATGGTTGACTCGGAGTTGAACCGGAACAGCATCTGGCCGGCGAACCTGGCTTTGGCCAACTCGACCGCCGAGTTCACATCTTCGATTTCGCCGTCCTCTTCCCCGGGGACGGCGATGGCCGGGCCGTTGTCCCCGGTTCCAGCCGGGGGCAGGCCCTGGCCTACCAGGGCCTGCCGCAGCCCTTCGCCCCGGCTGCGGCTCTCAAACAACTGCTCCTTCAGCGACTGCACTTCCTTTTCCAGGTCGTCGGTTTCCTTCTCCAGGTCCAGGTTCTCCAGCCGCAGCAGCAGATAGTCTTCGATTTGGCAGGGCGGGACTTCAGTGAAGCGGTCGCCGGGGTTGGGCGCTTCCGGTTGACGTGCGCCCGGGTAACGCCCTTCGGGGGGCCTGCCGTCCCCGGCGGCGGCAGGTTTCGGGGGTTCCGGGATGCCGGGAAATTCTGCCGATGGCCCGGTCTCCGGCGCAGAGGGAGAAATTTCGGGCGCCGGGATGTTGGCGGCAGGTCCGGCGTCGGGACTGCCGCCGGGGAGACGGGCGGGTTCCGGGCCATCGTCATCGCTCCCTTCATCATCAGACCCGTCACCGGCCCCACCATCACCGGGCCGGGGTTCATCCGGGCTGCCGTCCTGCTTCATCAGGTCGTCCAGTGACGCCCCCGCGCCGATGATGCGGGGCAGCAGTTCCACGATACGTCCGGTCCGGCGTATTTCCTCAGCGGCTGACTGCGCCCGCTCCTGGATGGGCGCATATTGGGACAGCAGTTCCTGGAGTTGCACCGCCAGATCATAGGGCTGCCGCAGTTCCACACCGGTGAGAACGTTGCCGGCAAACCATCGGCTGGTGTTCCACTCGAAGAACAGCGCCAACTCCGCGTACTGCTCGCAGATTTCGGCCAGCAGGTTGTCCAGGATGGTTGACAGCTTGCGCTCGGTTTCCTTGGATTCGAGCAGCGCGGTCACTTTGGCAGCAAAGTCAGGAATCAATACCTCCCACTCCGGGGCGTCGGGAGGCAGAATGGTCAGGATTTCCAGGGTGTCCTCCAGCATCGTGCTCAAGGGGGTTTCGTCATCGTGGCCGTCATCCTCCGGGTCTCTGCACATAACAACCGTTCCGGTCAAGAGTTCAATCAAGAGGGTCACTTCGTCTTCATGCGCTTCCGTGGGAAAGTCCTCAAAGGCATCGAATGCCTCGACGAGGGGCCGGTCGTCGTCGGGGAAGCGAATGGTGTGGCCGGGAAAGTCGAAGTCTTGAACGGCAATATCACGGGTCTTCAGATGGCTGCTGACCAACTCCCGCAACTCCTCGTGGGACTCGGCCCAAACCCGCAGCACGGCGGCGGCCAACTCGGAATTAATCATCACCTCGTTCATCAACGGATCAAGCAGCCTGGCAGCCGGCGCGAGGCCCGCATTGCGAAACCCGGCGACGGCGACGGACTTGCTGACGGACCGGCTCAGCGTGTCGCGGGCATTGGCGGAAACCCGGTCCCGAAATGTGAGGGCGCGCTTGACGACACTCTCGCGGAACGGGTGGACCATCCGATGGAATAGGTAGCTCAAACCGATGGGGCCGGGTGCCGCCGAGTCATTGCCAAGTGTGCCTCGCATCGCCATGACTTCCTCTTAACGCTTAACGTTTCTTAACGCGTCCTTGTTAACGCGTTTGATGATTGCCGGACGCCACTCTCCATATTATGCCGACAGGCGTACCGGCGCAAACCCGGTTGACGGCGGCGGCCCAGGGTCTTTCGATTCTAAAAAATCCCCTCGCCCTCTGGGAGAGGATTAGGGTGAGGCCGCCCCGGGGATTCCCCCTCACCCCCGGCCCCTCTCCCGCGGGGAGAGGGGAGAACGCAACGGACCTGACGGCATCCCACGAAAAGGCTCCGGCTTCGCTGCTGAGCCAACCTTCCACGAGTGAAATGCCGCACAATCTTGACGTGATTTGTCGTTGGGAATATGATGGTGCCGTGACTGGCATAATTGTCGTGGCCCCCGCTTGTTATCGGGGCGCGGACCGGGAAGATATTGGCGACTATCACCTCAGTGTTAAGGAGGTGTGTTAGGAAAACGTAATCACCAGGGTGTTGTCAGCAACCAACCCAGGAGATGCTATAGGAGGATAGGAATGGCAGACAAGGATATTGCTTTAATGGCCCACTTGATGCGCCGCGCCGGTTTTGGGGCGACGTATGAAGAACTTGAGGCTCGTGCCGCCAAAGGCTACGAGGCCACTGTGGACGAACTGCTCAATCCCGACACGCAGCCCGACATCGAGCGCGACTTGCTGATGCGGTATCAGCCCCAGTGGGTTTCTCAGGCAGGACTGGAAGGCCAACAGGAAGAGTGGACCTTCCGCATGATTAACAGCAAGCGCCCGCTGGAGGAGAAAATCGCCCTCTTCTGGCACCAGATTTTCTGCACCGGCCACGCCAAGTGCGAGTATCCCCGGCAGCAGCAGCTTGAGTTCGACATGTTCCGCACCAAGGGCATGAGCAACTTCGAGGAACTGCTGATGGGCCTGGCCAGCGACCCCGCCATGCTGTTCTACCTGGACAACTGCATGAGCCACAAGGACGCCATCAACGAGAACTGGGGCCGCGAGCTTCTGGAGCTCTTCTCCCTGGGCGTCGGCATGGACGGGGAAGCCAACTACTCCGAGGACGATGTAAAGGAGTGCGCCCGCGCCTTCACCGGCTGGACGGTCACCAACTCCATCCCCCGGTACCCCTACGGCAAGTATGAAGCCAAGTTCATCTACGACCCGTCGGACCACGACTACGAAGAGAAGACCTTCCTGGGCGAGACTGGCAACTGGAACGGCGATGACATCGTGAAGATTATCGCCCGGCAGCCCGGCACCGCCCGGTTCGTCGCCCGGCACCTGTACAACTTCTTCGTCGCCGACGAGCCCCAGGTCCCGGCCTGGCAGGACACGCCGCCGCGGGACCCGGAAGCCATCAAGATGCTGGAAGACGAGTATTTCCGCACCAACTACGATGTCCGCTCCATGCTGCGGGTGCTGTTCAACGCCGATTTCTTCAAGGACGCCCGCTTCACCAAGGTCAAGAGCCCCACGGAGACCGTGGTCGGGACCATGCGTCTGGTCGGCGACTTCGATATGCCCAGGCCCGGCCTGAACGCCATGGCCCTGACCATACGCTACATGGGCCAGGACCTGCTGAACCCGCCGACGGTGGAGGGATGGCATACGGGCCGCGAGTGGATTGACAGCGGCACCCTGGTCGAGCGTATCAACTTCACCGCCGACGCCGTGGGCAACACCAGCCACCCCGGAATCCAGTCCATCATCAACCGGCTCCGGTCCGAGGGCGCTGCCATTTCGCCGGAGCGGCTGGTCGACGGCTGCCTGGAGATGCTGGGAGCCTACGAGCTGGCCGACGTTACCCGCAACGAGTTGGTGGAACTGGCCCGCAACGGGGGCGAAGTCAACACCGGCGCCGAGGAGTTCGGTCCCAGGGTCGGCCAGATGCTTCAGTCCATCGTGGCGACCACCGAGTACCTATTCGCATAACAACAGCGGGCCCGCTTAGCTTGCCGCCGGTGAACCGTTACCCAGCCTGCGGCGGCGAGCGACTGACGGGCCCCTGAGCCTGCCGCCACCCAACCTTGCAGCGGCAGGCGACCGACGGGCGATCGAAAGGAGAAAAGAGATATGACATCCACCAAGAAAGACCCGGTGCTGGTGGTGCTTCAGTTGTCCGGGGGCAACGACGGCCTGAACACCATCGTGCCTTACGGCGACCCCTTGTACGTGGACAACCGGCCTAACGTCAGGATCGAGAACGACAGGGTAATGCCCATCAACGACCGCATCGGCTTCAACCCGGCCATGACCCCAATCAAGCGGCTGTACGATGACGGCAAGGTCGCCATCATTCAGGGCGTGGGTTATCCCACTCCCAGCCGCTCCCACTTCCGCTCCATGGACATCTGGCACACCTGCGAGCCGGACAAGGTGGGAGACGAGGGCTGGCTGGGCCGCACCGTGCGCGACCTGGACCCCAACAAGGGAAACGTGCTGACCGGCGTCAACTTCGGCCGCGGCCTGCCCCGCTCCCTGGTGGCTCCCGGTGTGCCGGTGGCCTCGGTGGGCAACCTGGAGACCTACGGCGTGTTGACCGGCATCGAGATTGAAGAGCAGCGGAGCAAGGCCCTCGACGTCTTCTCCCGGGTCTACTCGCCCATGATCGGCCAGGGCCCGGTGCTGGACTACTTCGCCCACACCGGCCTGGACGCCCTGGAAGGCGCCGACATTCTCAGCACTGCCCCGGCCATGTATTCCTCCAGCATTGAGTACGGCGGGGACACCGTGGCCCAGTACATGCGCAACATCGCGCAGGTGCATCTGGCCAACCTGGGCACCCGGGTGCTCTACACCACGGCGCCCTACAACAGCTTCGACACCCACGCCGGCGAGTTGATGAACCACACCCGTCTGTGGAACGAGACTTCCGCCGCCGTCGCCGACTTCTACGACGACCTGAAGGAGCACAACGCGGGAGACAACGTGGTGCTGCTGGTCTTCACCGAGTTCGGCCGCCGGGTCCACGACAACGGGTCCGGCACCGACCACGGCTCGGGCGGCTTGGCCTTCGTGGTTGGCGAACAGGTCAAGGGCGGACTCTACGGCGAGTACCCCTCGCTGGAGGAGAACAAGCTGCTGGAGGGCGACCTGCACTTCAACAACGACTTCCGCGGCCTTTACTCCACCCTCTTGGAGAAGTGGATGGGCCTGGACGCCCAGCCCATCGTCAACGGCGCCTTCGAGCAGATGGCGTTCATCTAGTCAACTCGCGTACCCCGAGGGCGGCGGCGTTTAGAGAAATCGCCTTGCGACTGCCGCCCCCAACTAATAATGAGGTGAATATATGGTCACCCCAACCAGAATTTCCCATGTACAACTCCAATACAGCCACACCATCGGGCGTGGCGAGCAGTTCGGACCCGGCTTCACCTATCCGGTCCACTTGGCCCGGGCCGAAGACGACCTGATGTACGTCGTTTGCCGGTCGTCCGAGTACCGGCCCGAGGGCACCCGCATCGCCGTATGCACCACCGGCGAGGAATACGTCAACGCCTTTGCCCGCGGTGTCCCTCAGCAGGGACCCCACGAGTACAACTTCGATGACGGCTCCCTGGTCTGGCCCATGTGCGTCGCCATCTCCGGCGAAGGCAACGTCTACGTTTCCGACGAGTGGCTGAACCGCATTTCCATCTTCACCAAGGACGGCGAGTACGTCGGCAAGTGGGAAGAGCGCACCGGCAGCGGCGACGGCGAGCTGAGCCATCCGTCCGGCATGGCCTTCGACCAGGACGACAACGTCTGGGTCGTCGACAGCCAGAACCACCGGGTGCAGAAGTTCACCAAGGACGGCCAATACCTGGCCCAGTTCGGCATCCTGGGCGACGGAGACGGCGAGCTGAATATGCCCTGGGGCATCGACATCGACAAGCGGGGCAACATTTACGTCGCCGACTGGCGCAACGACCGCATCCAGAAGTTCAACAGCGAAGGCAAGTTCCTGATGAAGTTCGGGTCCTCCGGCTCCGGAGAGGGCGAGTTGAACCGCCCCACCGACGTAGCCGTGGACCAGGACGGCATCATTTACGTCGCCGACTGGCTGAACGACCGCCTGCAGGTCTTCGACCCGGACGGCAACTTTGCGGCGATGAAGACCGGCGACGCCACCGTCTCCAAGTGGGCCAAGGACAAGCTGGACGCCAACCCGGAGATGTGGGAAGAGCGGGAGCGCGCGCAGGGAATGGAACGGGAGAAAGACTTCTGGGCCCCCAGCGGCGTGGTCGTGGACGACAACAACACGGTGTACGTCTGCGAAGGTCCCCGCAACCGCATTCAGGTTTACCGCAAGCAGCCTGCCACCTTCATGGGGCCGCGGCTGTAAGCGCCAACGGCGTTAGACTTTGGGAAGGCCCCCGTTAATTTCGGGGGCCTGCTCATTTCCGATCCCGTCACGCACGGTTGCTGTACAATATACGCACGGTCAACCTATACTATCATCACTTTGTTCAGAGACCACGAGACTTCATACCTTATCGCTTCCGTCCTGTTGGTCACGGCCCTGATGCCCTTCGCCGTCTGGTACGAAGTCTGGTTCAGGGACGGAGATTCCCCGCTGGAAACCGCCGCCGCCATCATCCGGTGGGTGGGGCCGGCAATCGCGGTGACTTTAGCAATCCTGGCCTGCCGGGAGGCAATAATGGTTTTCGCCGAGAGATTTAGAGCAAGACGCTTCAAGGAAGCCCGGGAGGAAGGACGCCGTGAGCGGGACGTCGAGTGGGAAGCTTGGCTTAAACGCCGCGACGAAGCGATGGCCAACAATCAACCCTTCAACGAACCTCCCCCTTCGGCCCGCCGGTCCGCTGACTCCTAACCGGCAATCCTACTCAGGAGCCGCCCTAAGCGATGTCCATCAAGGTAGCCCGCATCCCCAACCTGGAATGTGAAGCGTTCTATTACGACATGGAACGCCGCGGCATCGAACTGGTGAACCTGGATCCCAACGCGGTGACGGGGGCGCTGGAACGGGGCGAAGTCGGCGCCGGGCCGGTGCCAATAGTGGACACGCCGATGCTTGCCGCCCAGGCCAACCCGATCTTCGGGTTCTGCGTGGCATCGGTCACGCGGGCCACGTTCAGCGTACTGCACTGCAAGGAACCCGTCGAAACCCTGACCGGCGGGCGTATTGTCGTGGGCGGCGCCGACACCGCTTCGGTAGCCCTGCTGCGGGTGCTGCTGGCCCAGAGGTACGGCGTCCACCCCGGGGAGTTCGTCGAGGCGGGAGAAGACCACGACGCCCTGCTGTTGACCGGAAATCCAGCGCTGCGCCGGCGGCGGGGCTTTCGCGGCTATCCCCACCGCTACGACTTGGGCGACGAATGGCAGGCGTGGACCGGGCTGCCTTTCGTCTTTTCCCGCTGGATGGTCTCCGCCGGCATGGAGCGGCAGGAGCGGGTGGTGCTGGAAGATGCCCTCTTCGTCGGGCAGGAAGACTGGATGAACAATCTTTACAAGGCCACCGGCCCCCGCGACGACCTGTTCATGCTCCCTAGGGAGGTCCTGGAGTATATGCAGGGCCTGAGATTCTTCATCGGCGTACCGGAAAAGCGGGCCATGACCATGTTCCGGGAAAAGCTGGCGCTGCTGGAGGATACCGGAGCCTGAGACCGCCGACGGACGTTCGCACTACGAAAATCCCTCAAGATTGTTGTCCGGCAAATGAGGAAGGAAATTGTTCGGCGGCTTCGGAACGAACCAGATTCAACAGACCAAGACGGTTCCTGAACCAGTCAGGGGAAGTCCCTTCAATGCCCTCAGAATGAGCGGGTTAGCGATGGCTAGAACTTCCTAATCCGGGGTAACACTTCCTTGCCGAAAAGCTCGATTCCTTTCATTACCTGTTGGTGGGTGATGCCAGGCTGCTGGAAGGCCAAGTCAACCACGCCCACGCCGCACTGCCGACCGAAGGCCTCCAAGTGCCGGGCAACGGTGTCGGGACCGCCGACGAACCCGACCATCCCCCGCATACTGCGTCCGCCTGGGCCGGGAGCAGCGCCTCCGGCGGTAAAAACGCGGCTGCCGTTGAAGGTCTCACCGGCCCGGGCCGACTGCACCGCCCAGGTCAGCGTGGGGCCGACGGCCAGCCCGCGCTGCACACCCCGGTCTTCCAGTCCGTCCATGATGGCCTGGGCCTCGGCGTCCGTCTCGCCCAGGCAGATGCCGCCCCGGTAGACGATTTGGTCCGAGGACGGCTCCCACCCGGCTTCTCGGCAGAGTTCCACGTACCGGTCCGCAACCCGCGCGGTGGCGTCCACCGGGTCGTAGGAAACGCCCAGGCCCAGGCGATGGGCAGCAGCGTACCGCACAGCATCGTCGCTGCGGGTGGCGACCAGCACGGGAGGCAGGGGTTGCTGGACGGGCCGGGGCCACACCGACACGGTGCGGTAGCGATAATAGCGGCCCTCCCAGGAGAAGGGTTGAGGCTCGGTCAGCGCACGGATTACTAGGTCCATGCCTTCGGTCAGGCGGTCCCGGCCCTCGGCCGGGTTGAGTTCGTACACCTGGTCCTCGCTGAGGACGCCGCGCATAAACGCCACCACCAGCCGCCCGCCGGTGAGGTTGTCCAGCATCCCGATTTCCTCGGCGGCGCGGACCGGGTTGATTATGGGGAGCAACTGGCCCAGCAGGGCAATTTTGACCCGGCGGCACCGCTGGGCCACGGCCGCGGCCATGACCGCCGGATTGGGGGTCATGCGGTTGCCGGAGTAGTGGTGCTCGGACAGGCTGACCCAATCGAACCCAACGGCTTCGGCCAACTCGCACTCGGCCATGCCCTCGTCGTAGCTGCGCATGGCGACCTGCGGGTCCTGGTGAGCGGCGGGCACGGGCCAGTTGGGTGGGAACTCGTGCCGTCCGGCGTAGCCCATGCAAGCGAAATATGACGCCTTCATGCTTGACCCTCCTACTTCCAGGGTTGGGAACTCTTCATCATTAAGAAGACGGTGTGCATCAGGGTTATGAGCAGCGTCCCGATGATGATGGCGAGGTCGAACCACGAGGGGCGGCCCTGGATGGTGGAGGCTCGCGCCAAGGCCATGACCACGAACGCTCCGGCCAGAATGGCGTGGGACACGCGGGTCTCGAAGATACGCTTTTTGTGTAGCCAGAAAACCCCGGCGGTGGCCAGAAACAGCCCCAGGACGGCAACTATCCGGATGAATGTCGGCGGCGGGTTCACGGCGACGACAACTACCTGCGACACTGACATAATGATGAATGCCGTAGTCAGGACTCGACCTCGCATCCTGTTTACGGATGGTTCCAATTCATCCAGGTCCACGTGATGTCTCTCCGTGCGGGCGTTGCGGGGAAGCTGTCGAAAGGCGCACACAGCGTTGTTCCGTGACACCGACGCTATTGTACTCTAATGCTCCCCGGATGGGGCGTGGGTGAGACGGCGGGGTGGGTTGCGTTGGGGGATGCGTCCCCCAAACCCCCTATCACCAAAGTAATGATGGGTTGCCGGCGCGCCGCTGGACAGGCTGTATTATACTGTCGGGTACGGGGAGTCCTTCTACATACTTGGGACGAACGGGCGGAACAGTCGTTGCGCTGAGGTGAAGAGCAATGCCAGCACGTACCGGAGCAGAGTACATCAAGGGCCTGCGGGAACACCCCCGCGAGGTTTGGATTGACGGGGAGCGGGTGCAGGACGTGACCACCCATCCGGCGCTGAAGAACGGCGTCAAGTCGGTGGCCGCCCTGTACGACATGCAGCACGACCCGGCGCTGCGGGAGGAGATGACCTTCGCTTCGCCGTCCACCGGCGACCCGGTGGGGCTGTCCTACCTGGTCCCCAAAACGGTGGAGGACCTGGTGCGCCGCCGGGAGATGATGACCAAGTGGGCCTGGGCCACCTGCGGGATGATGGGCCGCTCGCCGGACTTTCTCAACGTCATATTCTCGTCCTGGGCCGGGGCTTCCGGCTATTTCGCGCAGGACCGGCCCGAGTTCGAGCGGAACGTGGCCAACTACCACGAGTTTCTCCGGGAGAACGACATGGCGTTGACCCACGCCTTGGTCAACCTGCAGCGGCGGCGCACGTCCAACCCGGCGGATACCCTGAGCGAAGAGGTGGCGCTCACCCTGGTCAAGGAGACCGACGCCGGAATCGTGGTCAAGGGCAGCCGGGTGCTGGCGACCCTGGGGCCGATTTCCGACGAAATCGCCATCTACCCGGTGGCGTCCCACCGGCTGGCCGGCGACGATGGGCGGCAGTCCTTTTCTTTTTCCATCCCCTGCGACACACCCGGAGTGAAGTTCCTGTGCCGGGAGAGCTTCGACCTGGGACGCTCCCACTTCAACCATCCGCTGGGGTCCCGCTTCGAGGAAATGGACTCGGTGGTGTTCTTCGACAACGTGTTCGTGCCGTGGGAGCGGGTGTTCCTGCTGGGCAACGTGGAGCTTTGCAACGGCTACGCCCAGGGCACCAGTTCCGACGCCCACACCGGGCACCAGGTCCTGACCCGCTGCCTGGTCAAGGCCGAGTTCATGCTGGGGCTGGCCGATCTTATCGTAGACACGCTGGGGTCGGGGACGATTCCCCACGTTCAGGAACAGGTGGCGGAGCTTATCACCCAGCGGGACACGCTGCGGGCCTGCCTGCGGGCCGCCGAGGCCGATGCGGCGCCCAACCGTTGGGGCGTGATGAGTCCGGCGCTGCCGGCAATCCGAGCGGGACGCACCCTGTTCGGACGGTCCATCTACCCCCGCATGGTGGAGATTATCCAGCTTCTGGGCACCAGCAGCCTGATGGCCCTGCCAGCCGAGGCCGACTTCGACACGGACATAGCCGCCGAGGTGGAGCGGTACCTGGCCACCGACACCGCCAATGCCCGGGACCGGGCCAAGCTGTTCCACCTGGCCTGGGACGCCTCGTGCAGCGCGTTCAGCGGGCGGCAGGTGCTGTACGAGCGGATGTTCGGCGGCAACCCGGTCCGCAACTCGCTGGCCCTGTACACCAACTACGACAAAGAGCCGTTCAAGGAAAAGGTGCGCGAGTTCCTGGACCTGGTTGAGTAACGGGCGGGATGGTCTTGCGCCGACTCATACCGGTGTGATGTACAATTGCTCCAGCGATGACGCTTTGATGACGCTTTAGGGATGGGGACTCTGGCGGGCTCAAGTTCGCAGTTATCCGGAACGGAAGGAGCGGCCAGCCCTTGCAGCAGGCGGATACATATCAGGAAAGAAGCCGGGAGTTTCTAACCAGAGCTTCCGAAGAACTTGACGCGGACTTGGCGCAAGCCTCCGAAAAGGGTTGGGGGGCCGCCGCGGCCATTGTCAAGGCCGTGGCCGCTGAACGAGGCTGGGTCCATCGGAGCCACCGCTCCCTTTACGCCGTCGTTAACAACCTGGAGAACGAAACCGGCGACACCGAATTGGGCACTTTGTTCGGCGTCGCCGGCGACCTGCACACCAACTTCTACGAGAATTGGTATCCTCGTACATTCGTGGAATCGCGGCTTCGGGATGTTGCGCGGTTTGTGACCAAAGTGGAAGTCTTGTTGTCATCCAATCCATAGACTGGAACGGGCAGACCAAGAGGCGGGTACGGAGAGGGCCGTGTGGGATTGAGGAAGTCCTTCGATGGCCGCGGGACGAACGGGTTAATCGGCTGGGATACACACAAAGGAGGGACGAAAATGGGTTACACACCAATGAGGCTGGGTCATGTGGTAATGCGGGTGCGGGACATGGAGCGCTCGCTGGACTTTTACACCCGGGTCATGGGCCTGACCGTCATGGAGCGGACCGCCGGTGGGACGGTGTTCATGTCGGCGGACACCGAGAAGTCCCATGAGTTGGCCATCCGCGCCCTCGGCATGGATGCCGAGGGTCCCGACCACTCCCAGATTGGGCAGGCGCACATGGCCTGGCAGATGGAGACTTTCGAGGACCTGCAGGAGCTGTACCTGCGGCTGAAGGAGAACGATGTCCGCATCCGGCGCATCGGTGACCACGGCCTGTCGATGGGCGTGTACCTGCTGGACCCGGACGACAACGAGATTGAGGTCTACTACGAACTGCCCAGCGCCCAGTGGGACCGACGGGAAGGCAAGGGCCTCTTCGAGGGCAGCTTCCCCCGCCAGTTGGAAGAACCCGCCGGCGTAGCCGACAATTAGGCGGGCGGAGCCGGCAAACCTTGGCTTACGGATTCCTGACCTGGAAGAGGCCACCGGCATTTAGATGCCCGGTGGCCCCTGATTTATTCAGTCCTGGAAATTGGGGTCAGTCACGGGTTAATCACCCCCGACTCGCGGCCTACTATGAACGTTTCTCGGCGTTCTACGAAGTCGGTTACGGCGCCGATGACGGCCTCCGGGCGGTCGGACAGCAGCGCGTGTCCGGCGTCGTAGACCAAGGAAATGTTGCTGTTGGGGATGCGCTCCCGGTAGACGCGGGCCGCTTCCGGTGCAGCCATCCGGTCGTTTACGCCGAACATTGCCAGAGTAGCGCAGGCAATCTCTTCCATGCGGGCTTCTACCTCGGCGTCCTGGTTCCCAGCGGCGGATGAGTCGCCGGTGGGCAGGACGGCAATGGGGGAGAGCAGCACCAGGGCTTCAACGCTGTCGGGGGCCAGCAGCGTTTGCCGAAGGGCGACGGTGGCGCCGGAGGATGCACCGATGAGGGTGTACTTGTCCGCCGTGATTTCTCCGATGGCTTGAGCCACCAGGGCGGCCAAGTCTCCGGCGGACTTGGGGGCGGATTCGGGAGACATACCGGCAAACCCGGCCAAGTCCAGCCGCACCACCCGGCAGCGGGCGGCCAGCGGTTCGTGCAGAGGGGCAATTCCCCATACGCCGTCGTCCAGGATGACGGCCACGCTGCCGCTGCCCGACTCCCGGAAACGGATGGGAGTTCCCCCCACCTCAACCTGACCTTGGCTGGTTGTCATATCGAACCCCTGGTTTGTGGATGGTTGAATTTGCTCAGGATAACCCAAGTCCGTGCCGCCGGGGCTAAATCTCCCGGAGGGCGGGCAGGACTTCCCGGCCGAACAGGTCGATTTCCTGCATAACTTCCCGATGGGTTAGGGTGGCCTGCTGGAAGAACAGGTCCACCACGCCAGCGCCGCACCGGTCGCGGAACTCCTTGATTTGCTTGACCACGGTGTCGGGGCTGCCCATGAAGTTGAGGCCGCGGGCCGTTCCCACGACATCCCCCTGCGGGCTGCCCGCCAGGACTCTGCGCAGGTCGAACTCTTCACCGCTACGGGCGGCGCTGATGGCCCGGGAGACCATTGGACGCATGACAATGCCGCCGGGCACCGGACCCCCAATCCGTTGGCCGGCCAGCCAGTCTTCGGCCTGCCGGTCGGTCTCCGCCACGTAGATGCTGCCACGGTAGACCACCTGGTCCGGCTCGGGCTGCCAGCCGGCGCCGGCGCACCACTGGTAATACTTGTCGGTAATGGCGCCCATCTGCTCGACCGGGACGAAGGACACGCCCAGCCCCAGCCGGTGCTCGGCGGCGTACTGCACCGTGTCATCGCTTCGGGTGGCCACAATGACCGGCGGGAAGGGCTGCTGGACCGGGCGGGGCCAGACGGCCACGGTGCGGAACTGGTGGTAGCGTCCTTCCCAAGAGAAGGGCTGCGGCTCGGTCAGCGCCTTGAGAATCAGGTCCATGCCCTCGAAGAGCCGGCCCCGTCCCTCGGCGGGGTTGACGCCGTAGGTCTGGTCCTCGTTGGGAGTGCCGCGCAGGAAGCCGGCGATAACGCGGCCGTTGGTCATGTTGTCCAGCATCGCCAGTTCCTCGGCGCAGCGGACCGGGTTGTTCAACGGCAGCAGTTGTCCGAGCATGGCAATTTTGACCTTCTTGCACCGCTCCGCTACCGCCGCGGCCATGACCGCCGGGTTGCCGGTGGCGATGCGGCCCGAGTAGTGATGCTCGGAGAAGCTAATCCAGTCGAAACCCATCTCCTCGGCGAACTCGCACTCGTCCATGCCCTCCTGGTAACTGCGGACCGAGGTTTCGGGGTCGTGATACGCGGGGGGAACGGGCCAGGTCGCGGGGAACATATACCGCTGGGAGTAACCCATCGCGCCGAGATACGATGCCTTCATGGTGTCCCTCTGTGTTTCCCCCGTCCGGCGCCGGAACCGGCTCGCTGGGCTGCGCCGTCCGGGTGTCTGGGGCCAGCATAACACGCCGCCGGGATACAAGGGTATAGCATATTAAGGAAGGTAACTGTTCAGACTGAGGGATTTGAGCCACGGGAGGCGGTTAAGCTCTCAAAAATAAAAAGCTGGGCCATTTTGTGTCATTTTCTGTAATTTACGCTTGGCGATGGGGCCCTGACGGCGGGTTTTGGCGTCTTTTTGTGTTATTGTGGGTCACACTTTTGTGCCGTTGTGAGCTGGTTTTGACGCACTTTGGGACGCTTGTTGTTCCGCCGCAATTAAATCCGGGGCCGGCCGGGGCCGACAATTCCGGCGCGGGGGCCCGACTCAGGGTGATTGATGATTATGGTAGGGTAGAGTTACCGGGCTTGGCAAGGGGCAGGTGTCAGCAGGGGCAATCAGGAAACCCTTAGCAGGAAACCCTCAGTCTGAACAGTTACTAAGGAAGTCCTTCGATGGCCACGGGACGGACGCGGCAGTTAAGCTGAAGCCGGACGGGTTGGAGAATTTCGGGATTAGCGGGCCGGGCACGACGCTCCCGGGGCCGGGCTGAGTCCCGGTTTTGGGTGCCATTTTCAGGTTATAACCATTATCAAAAGCTATCCAACCTTGGAAAACTGCCCCGAAACTGTTGACATCTCTGGTGTGCCGGAATATGATTTATTAAGTCTAAACACAGCTTAGAGGGAACATAAAACCCTCATCACATGGTATTGCAAGTTATTGGAAGGAGGCAACGAATGTCGCACAAGGATGACCTGGCTCTGATGGCTCACCTGATGCGCCGCGCCGGTTTCGGGGCGTCTCGTGAGGAATTGGAGCGCAGGGTTGCTCAAGGGTACGAAGCCACTGTCGAAGAACTGCTGAATCCGCCGGAAGAGGTTGAAGGCGGCAAGATGGCGCTGATGCTCCGGTATCACCCCAGCTTCCTGCTTCCCGGTGGCACTCCCTTCTCCGGTCAGGCCAACTGGATGTACCAGATGGTCAGCACCAACCGGCCCCTGGAAGAGAAGATTGCGCTGTTCTGGCACCACGTTTTCGCCACCGGCAACTCTAAGGTGGACAACTGTGACCAACTGCTGGAGCAGATTGCCATGCTGCGCGAGAATGGCCTTGGCAACTACAAGGAACTGCTGGTAGAGATGTCGAAGAACCCGGCCATGATTTTCTGGCTGGACAACAACGAGAACCACCGGGACGCCGTGAACGAGAACTGGGGCCGCGAGCTTCTGGAACTGTTCTCGATGGGCGTCAGCAACTACACCGAGGTTGACGTTCGGGAGTGCTCCCGCGCCTTCACCGGCTGGACCATCAGCCCCAAGCTGCCCCGCCAGCCCTATGGCCGCTATCCCTGGAAGTTCGAGTACAAGGAAGAGGACCACGACGAGGGCGAAAAGACCTTCCTGGGCGAAGTCGGCAACCTCGGCGGCGAAGAAATCATCGATATCGTCGTCAACCAGCCCGCCACCGCCCGGTTCATCTGCCGCCACCTGTACAACTTCTTCGTCGCCGACGAAGTTCAGGTTCCGGCCTGGACCATCGAGCCGGCCCGGGACGAAGAAGCGCTGGACATGATGATGGCGACCTTCGAAGAGAACAACTACGAAGTCAAGCCCTTGCTTCACATGATGTTCAACTCGGAGTTCTTCAAGAACGCCCGGTTCTCCAAGATTAAGAGCCCGGCCGAAGTCGTGGCCGGAACCCTCCGCATGGTGGGCCTGTTCCAGAACCCCGACCCCGGCGTCTTGGCAATTGGCAAAGAGCCCACCTACATGGGCCAGTCCATCCTGGACCCGCCCAGCGTTGAAGGCTGGCAGACCGGCACCGAGTGGATTAACAGCGGCTCCCTGCTGGCCCGCGTTAACTTCGTCGCCGACCGGGTCTCCGACACCAACCTGCCCGGCGTGAAGAGCATCATCGAGCACATGAAGTCCGAGGGCGTTCAGACCCCCGAGCAGCTGATTGCCGCCTCCGCCGAGCACATGGGCTTTGTCTCCCTCAGCGGCGAGACCCTGGAGCAGTTGATCGAGAACGCCCAGTCCGGCGGAAACCTGGACTGGAGCGACGAGGAAGCCGCCGGCCGCCGCATCGGCGAGACCATGGCTCTCATCGGCGCCACCACCGAGTACCAGTTCGGCTAAACCCACAGACTTGAACGGGCAACTGCCCCGGCGCCCACCCGGTTTCGGGGCAGTTGCCCGGCATCCCAGGAGAACCCGGCGTTCACGAGGTAATGAAAGGAGACGAAAGCATGACTTCGACCAAGAAAGACCCGGTCATAGTGGTATTGCAGCTCACCGGCGGCAACGACTACTACAACACAGTCATTCCCTACAACGACCCCCTTTACTACGACAACCGCCCGGTTGTGAAGTACGAGCGGGACGACATCATCCAGATCAACGACGAAGTCGGCCTGATGCCCACCATGGGCCCCATCAAGGAGCTCTACGACCAGGGCAAGGTCGCGATCATCCACGGCATGGGCTACAAGGACTCCCCGCGCTCTCACTTCCGCTCCATGGACATCTGGCACACCTGTGAGCCGGACAAGGTCGGGACGGAAGGCTGGGCCGGCCGCGTCGCCCGCGAAATGGACCCCAACAAAGAGAACGTCTTGACGGCCATCAACTTCGGTCATGGCCTGCCCCGGGCCTTGGCGGTTCCCGGCGTTCCCGTCGCCGCCATCGCCGACCTGGGCACCTACGGTCTGCTGACCAGCATCAGCGACCAGTCCCAGCGGGCAAAGGCTCTGGACCTGTTCTCCCGCATGTACTCCCCCACCGTCGGCGGCAGCTTCGTCACCGACTACCTGCGCTCCACCGGCACCGACGCCATGGTCGGCGCCGACATCGTGAAGGTAGCCCCGGAGATGTACAGCTCCCCGGTCGAGTACCCAAATTCGCCCATCGCCACGCACCTGCGCGACATCGCCCAGGTTTACCTGGCCGATCTGGGCACCCGCATCTTCTACACCCAGCACGCCAGCTTCGACACCCACGCCGGCGAGATGGGCGGCCACCCGGTCCTGTGGAAGGACGTTTCCGAGGGCATCTCCGCCTTCTTCGAGGACATGAAGGCCCATGACACCGGCGACAACATCATCATGTACCTGTTCTCCGAGTTCGGCCGCCGGGTCCATGACAACGGCTCCGGCACCGACCACGGCGCCGCCGGCGTCGGCTTCGTCATCGGCGACGCGGTCAAGGGCGGGCTCTATGGCCAGTATCCGTCGGCCAAGGCCGAGGACCTGGAGCAGGGCGACCTGGTCCCCAACTATGACTTCCGCGGCGCCTACTCGACCATCGTGGAAGACTGGTTCGGCATGGACGCCACCCCCATCGTCAACGGCAACTTCGAGAAGCTGGACTGGCTGAAGAAGTAAATCCACCGTAAGCATTAAGCTTGCGGGATGCGCCGCGGACAAACAAGGCTGGACAACGTTCAGGGCCGGGCCAACCCCCTCCTGTGAGGAAGCAGCCTGGCCCTTTCGCAGAGCCGGAAGGCAATGTCCGGCATCTCTAACGAGGAGGCAAAAATATGGCGCTCAACACGATAGCTGCCGGCCGCGCTTGGCTGTATAGCCACAACATTGGCCGCAACGCTGGGGCCGGCATGGGTTTCAGCAACCCGGTGGGCGTGGCCTTGGCCGCCAACGGCATCGCTTACGTTGCCAACCGCTCGGGGGAGCAGAACCCCAGCAGCCGGATTAGCAAGGTAAACTACGTCGAACAGGAATTCTTCACCGAGTTCGGCCGCACCGGGCCGGCTTACGGTGGGGGCGGGACCAACCACTTCACTTGGCTAACCGGCGTGGCGCTGGACAGCCAGGAGAACGTCTACACTTCCGACGAGTGGAAGAGCCAGATTACCGTCTTCGACAGCGAAGGCGATATGCTGAAGGTCTGGGGCGAGAAAGGCAGCGATCCAGGACAGTTGGACGGCCCCGCCGGCATCGCCTTTGACGCCGATGAGAACCTTTGGATTGTCGACGCCAACAACGACCGGGTGCAGAAGTTCAGCAAGGACGGCGAGCTTCTGGGCGGGTTCGGCGAAAGCGGCGAGGCCGAAGGCCAGTTCAACAAGCCCTACGGCATCGCGCTGGACGGCTCCGGCAACGTTTACGTCGCCGACTGGGGCAACCACCGAGTGCAGAAGTTCGCCCCCGACGGTGACTTCCTGATGACCTTCGGGCACGGCGGCAAGGGCGCCGGCTCCCTGAATCACCCCACCGGCGTGTGCATCGACGGCGACGGGGATGTTTACGTGGTGGACTGGCTCAATGAACGCGTCGTCATTTACGACGAAGATTCCAAGCCCATCACCTACCTCTACGGCGATGCGGTTGAGGTCTCCAAGTGGGGCCAGATGGGTCTGGACGCCAACCCGGACATGGTGAAGCGCCGGAACCAGGTCCAGGACCAGGTGGAGCAGCAGCGGAAGTTCCGCCTCCCCACCGGCTGCGCCTTTGATGTGGAAAACAACCGGCTGGTCGTCTGCGACACCCAGCGGGGCCGCTTGCAGGTCTACATCAAGGAACACTCCTACCAGGACCCCCAGTTCAACCTTTAGACCCCGGTTTCAACCCCCGAACCGTCAAGCCCGGCGCCGTTATGCGGCGCCGGGCTTTCTTGTATCCCCAACTAACGCCAGCCCAACAAACCCCGGAAATACCGGCTGCCTTGTCGCGGTTGGGAAGGGTGACCAGGCAGGACGTTACGGCTGGGACGTGATGATGGCGCGGCGGTGGGTGCCTTCGCCAATTTTGGTCTCGTCGCCCCGGTATGCCGCCACTGCGAAGGTAAGGCGGTTGCGGTCGATGTCGGTTAGCTCGGCATGGGCGGTGATGGTGTCGCCGATGTCAGCCGGAGCCAGGTGGCGCACGTTGACCTCGAATCCCACCGAGGTTCGCCCTTCCTCCAGGCAGTCCTGCACCGCTGCGATGGCGGCGCGCTCCATGAGGCTGATCATGGATGGGGTGCTGAACTTGTCCACATGACCGGCAACGTTGTGCTCGCACACCAGGGTTTGCCGCTGCCCGGTCAGTCCGGTTTCCAGCTTGGCGGTAGTCATTGGCTGCTCCGTAAGGCTTGGTCTAGTAATAGCGTGACTCCATGATACCAAAAAGTGGGGCCTCAAACGGCCAGGCCGAAGGCGCTCAGGCCGGACGGTTAGCCCCCCTGGCCCGTCGGCCCATGATTGCCGCTGATACCGCCAGACCGGCCACTGCCAATAACACCAGTCCGCTAATCCATGCCGTGGATTGGGACGTGACGCCAGCCTTGGGTTCTTCGGTCGGCGGAGTTTCGGGAGTTTCAGGAACAGCCTCGACGGGTTCGACAACTGCTGCTCCGTCCGGTTGACCTTGGCCGCCGGATGGGGCCTGGATTTGGGATTGTCCGACCGAGGTCGGGCCGGTGCGCCCGGCGCTGCCTGCGCTGACGACGCGGTTGGCCGCAGGGATGCCAAGTTCCCGCTCGCAATCGAACAGGCCAACCATGCCGGACAAGTCATGTATGTTGGAAACGTCCTTCAGCTGCGGGTCGTAGTCAAACACGGGGTCGAGGGTCATTTCCTCCGGCGATATGACGGTGTTCAAGCGGGTCACGTAGGAATGTTGACTTCTCAACTGCCGCAATATGGGGTGGCCCACCGCCAACTTCCGGGATGAACCGGCGTATTCGGTGATGAACGCCTGCCCGTCGTGCGCATCGGCTTCTTGGCCCATCAATTGACGATAGTTGCTGCTGCCGCCAAAAGTGAAAAAGGTCAAATTGGTATAGGCAACTTCTATGCTGGCGTAATTCTCCGGCACGGCCTGGCTCTCGGCGTAGAACCATACCATGACCGCCATGTCCGGGTTGGCGGCCACCGCGGTCAGGCGCAGGGGAATCATGGGGCGTTCTGACGGGTAGGTGACCTTCACCGGCTGCACGTCCTGAGCGCCCTGGTCCGGCAGGAGACGCATGGACAGGAAAGCAAACCCTTCCCGCACGTAAACGTCAATCAACGGCTCCATAGGTTTGGTGACCCGGTAGCCGTGCTCTAGGAGCCAGGTTATCAAAGCCTGCGGGTCTTCGGAGCCAATGACGTGCAACCCATAGGGCCCAACCTCACCGGCGGCGAACACTTCAACTGGCGCAGCTAAAGCGACGGTGGATTCAGCGACTACGGCCGACGCCATGGCGTCGGCGGCGCACCGGGGCAGCTTCGGGGGAATGAACACCGGGTCAGTGGCGACCTCCAACTCGGTAAACGCGGCCATCGCGTCATCGGGAACCTCGATGTCTTCCAGAGCGATGGCCTCGGGCAGAGGAAGAATCCAGGAAAAGTCCGGAGCGGAGCCGGTGTACTGTATCTGGATGTAGGCCGAAACCGTGCCATCCATGTTTTGGGTGAAGATTATCCGTTCCGCGTTCTGGTCAATCGGCGAACTGATGCAGAAGAACCCTCCGCAAGCCACGGCGGGATGGGGCACACTCACCAGGGCGGCCACGGCAACCAACAGGGTCAACATGGCTGTGATGCCGATTCTTTTCGCCATTCTCCAACTCCTTTGGTCCCACTTAATCCTGCGTACTGGCATACGAAAGTGGCGCAATTCTTCGTCAATGTGGCGCATCGGCGGGGTGAACCACTTGGGCATACGACGCCGGTTGGAGTCTCAATCGGCCACGGTCATGGCAGCGGGTTCGCCGGAATGGGGGTTGAACGCGGCACTTAGGCCAAGCATTCCAGGGGAGCATCCATCGCCAGCCTCCGCCAGCCTCGCTGACGGGTAGAAGGTGGGGTCCGGTCTCCTAAGAGTCGTCGAATTGCTCTCCCGTCTTTAATTTCCCGGCGGCCGTTTCGGCGGACAGCGCCGGGGTTGCTTGACGCATGATAGCCCGTGCCGGGGTTTGGGGCAACCGGGATGGGCGCCGGTTCCAGGGCTGGCCGGGACTGCCGGAGGAACATACCGGTGGACTCAACAAGGCCAGAGCCAAGGATGAGGCAGCGCAAAGCCCGGATTTGACACCCTGAAGGGCGGACACGCTGGAAAACACGACAAAAGGCGACATTTCATGACATTTGAGCATGGCGACTGTCGCCTTTTGTCATCTCAATGTCCGGTTTTGTCGTGGAAATGTCGTGTTTTGTCCGGGTTTTGTCGCCTTTTGTCGCGGGGGACGCCCCTTGCCTTCGCAGGGGCAGGCTCTCACCCCCGGCCTCTCTCCCTGAGAGAGGTGGGGATGAAAAGGCGCAGGTTCCGGGGATTCGCATTTGGACCGGAGCCGGTAGCGGGGGTGCAATTTTTACTTTCTGTGTCATTTACGCCTGGCCGCCTCCCTGTGATTGGGTTCCGGCGGCGGGGTTTGAGTCATCCGGTATTTCTACGGTTCGACAGGCCAAGGCTTTTCATTCCTGCAGAATGGTTGATTACTATGGCAGGGGAGGGTTGCCGGATTTGGAAAGGGGCGGGTGTCAGTAAATATAGCATTAGACTCTCCCCTCTCCCTCTGGGAGAGGGCTAGGGTGAGGGCGTCCCTGCCAAGAGCAACCGTTGCTGATGCGCGGAATTCGCCCTCACCCCCGGCCCCTCTCCCGCGGGGAGGGGGGAGAATCGAAAGACCCCATGTCAGTAAGTACGGCATTTGACGCGAACGCGGGGTTGAAGGCACTCTGCAATACTTCAGGACGGGCGGGCAACGTGGCGGGGTTTTGGGGTATCATGTATGAGCCGCCGGATTCACGGGCCGGCAAACCAGAAGAGTTCAGCAAGGAAAGCGCCTATGTTCAGTTACATTGACCACCTGGAATGTACTCAGTGCGGGCAGACATCTCCCCACACCCGGCTGAGCAAAATCAGCGGCTGCTGCGGAAAAGTCCTGTTCGCCCGCTACGACCTGCCCAGGATGCGCCGGGAGGTGGACCGCAGCGCCTGGCAGGACCGGGTTTCATCCATTTGGCGCTTTACCGAGTTGATGCCGGTGGGCAGCCCGGACAACATCCTGACGCTGGGCGAGGGCGGGACGCCGCTGCTGGAGACCCGGCAGTTGGCCGCCAAGCTGGGGCTGAAGAGTCTGTTCGTCAAAGAAGAGGGGTTGAATCCGACGGGCACCTTCAAGGCCCGGGGAATCTCTGCCGCAGTGTCCAAGGCCCACGAGCTGGGCGTCACCGGGTTCACCATGCCTTCGGCGGGGAATGCCGCCGGAGCCGCCGCCGCCTACGGGGCGCGGGCCAACCTTCCGGTGAAGGTTTTCATGCCGCAGGACGCGCCGACGGCCAACAAGAAGGAATCGGTTATGGCCGGGTCGGAGCTGAACCTGGTGGATGGGCTGATTAGCGACGCCGGCCGCATCGCCGTGGCGGTGGCAGAGGAACAGGACCTGTTCGACCTGTCCACGCTGAAGGAACCCTACCGGGCCGAGGGCAAGAAAACGATGGGGCTGGAAATCGCCATGCAGTTGGGTTGGCGAATGCCTGATGCCATCGTATACCCCACCGGCGGCGGCACCGGCATCATCGGGATGTACAAGGCATTTCAGGAACTGCTGGAGTTGGGCTGGATTGAAGGGACGCCGCCCAAATTCATCGCGGTGCAGGCGTCGGGCTGCCAGCCCATCGTCAAGGCGTTCAACGAGGGCAAGGACACAGCGGAACCCTGGCCCAACGCCGCCACGATTGCCGACGGCCTGCGGGTGCCCGGCCCCTTCGCCGATTATCTCATCTTGCAGGCCATCCGCGAGACCGGCGGCACGGCGCTGGCGGTGGAGGATAATGAAATGGTGGATGCCATGTATGAACTGGCCGCCACCGAGGGAATCATCGCCTGCCCCGAGGGCGCGGCGACGCTGGTGGGGTTGAAGCGGCTGCTGGAGCAGGGGTTTTTGCAGTCCGGCGAGACCATCGTGCTGCTGAACACGGGATCGGGGTACAAGTACCTGGACTTGATCAGGGATTCGGCTTAGCGGGTTGAGATGGATGGGACGGGGTACGTTGGGGGATGCATCCCCCAAACCCCCTAATATATGGGAGTCCATCGGGACGAGCGGGTTTGGCCAGGAGGAGGTTTTCCAGTGGAAGTAGTGCTTAGTTCTCCCCGGGGGTTTTGCGCCGGCGTGGTGCGGGCGATTGACGTGGTGGAGCTTTGCCTGCAAAAGTTCGGGCCGCCAGTATACGTCAAGCATCAGATTGTCCACAATCCCTACGTGGTGGCCGAGTTGGAGAGCAAGGGCGCCGTCACCGTCGAGGAGGTTGAGGACGTGCCGCCGGGGTCGCTGGTGGTGTTCTCGGCCCACGGCTCCCCGCCAGAGGACTTCGAGAAGGCGGAAAAGCGGGGCCTGCGGGTCATTGACGCCGTTTGCCCGCTGGTGACCCGGGTGCATAACGAGGCGAAGAAGTACCACCGGGAGGGCAAGAAGGTGCTGCTGGTGGGCCACCGGGGGCATCAGGAAGTGCGGGGCACGATGGGACAGGTGCCGATGACCCTGGTGGATGACAGCGCCGGAGGCGAAATCCCCGACTTTGAGGAAGGCTCCGACGTGGCGGTGCTGACCCAGACCACGCTGTCGGTGGGGGACACCGCCGGGGTCATTGACGCCATCAGCGGGCAGTTTCCGGGTGCGACGGTACGCAACGACATCTGCTACGCCACCACCAACCGGCAGGTGGCCGTGACCGAAATCGCCGGCATGGTAGACCTGGTGCTGGTAATCGGCTCCGACAACAGCTCCAACTGCAACCGCCTGCGGGAGGTGGCAGAGGCCCGGGGGGTTCCCGCCTACCTGGTCAACAGCCCTGAGGAGATTGACGTTTCCTGGCTGGAAGGCGTTGCCAAGGTGGGCATAACTTCCGGCGCGTCCACCCCGGAGGTGCTGGTGGACAGCGTGATTGAGTCGCTGAGACCGGAAAAGGTGACGCTGGTCAGCACTGCCGACGAGGATGTGTCCTTTTCTTTGCCCAGGGAAGTGCGGTAGGGACGTCCCGGATACCAACAAATCGGCAAACGGGGGGCCGTCTATGACTCGGCAGTTGACTGCAATCATACAGCGGGAAGAGGATGGTTGCGTTGCCCTGTGCCCCGAGTTGGACATCGCAAGTCAGAGAGACACCGTTCCCCAGGCCCGCAGCAACCTGATAGAAGCGCTGGAACTGTTCTTCGAAACTGCTCCTGCCGATGAAGTCCAACAGCGGCTCAACAACGAAGTATATCTGACCCAGGTGGAGGTAAAAGTCGCCTGGACTCCGGGTCCTATCCGGGGTTGAAGTCTGCCATATCCTCGCCTCGCAAGGGTTCGCCGAAGTCCGGCGCCGGAGCAGCCATATAATGATGCAACGAGCCGGCCCCGCTGTAACTACAACTGTTCCAGTCCCGATCACCGAGAACTTCTGAAAGGATTATGACGCAGCGAGGGTCTCGGCGTCCTGGATGTACTGGGCAGTTTCCCTGATGCGCCGCTCCGTGTCCGGTTCGTTGCACAATCCAATATAGAAACAGTCCCCATGCAGACGGCTTTGGCGGGAGTAGTACCGGCCTACCAGTACCTTGACTCTTGCCTCCTGTCCGGCCAATTGGTCCAACAGCCGGGACGTCAGCGGGGTTTTCTGCGGCTCTTGCCCGGTGCGGGCAAGTATCAGGGCATCGGTCGCCCGCTTGGTGGCGCACCATGCCTTTTCCGCCGCATCCCGGGTATCGCCTTGGTCCAACATCTTCAGGGCATCGGAATGGACTTGGCGAGCATCATCGAATATGCCGGATACATCCGCAGTCATAGTCATGGGCGCCCCTCCTCCGTTGTTTCAAGCCATCCGACAGACCGCCAACGAGCTCCCATTGTAGTATATCCATGAGAAATTTGTAGCGGCATACGCCGGCAGGGTGCCAGGACAATTGCGACGGACTTCGCAATCGTCTTGTAGCGTTGGGACATGACCATGCTTTACACCGCCAGTTTTTACGCTCGGGACCACTGGGTTGGGAAACCTTTTCGCGTCTCCCGGCAGCACCCTCGGGGGCGGCGGGTGGAATGGGAGTGTTTGCCCTTTCTGTACCCGGAGCGGGAACATCTGCGCGCTTACCGGGAAGGCGTCCTGACGTTCCAGGAATTCAGCGAGGTTTACCGGGCCGGGCTGGAGCAACGGTATGCCCGCTACGGCATCGTTTCCAGCGACAACGATTCCAGTTCGGGAGACCTGCACACCTGGATGGGTTCCGTTCCGTCACTGGGCGATTTTACGCTGTTGTGTTTCGAGCCGTCCGGGGAGCCATGCCACCGCCTGGCGCTGGCCAGGTGGCTATTGGAAGCGGTTGACGGGCTGGAGGCGGGGGAGTTGCGTTAAGGGGACGGTCTGCAAGGAAGCCCTCCGCAATTAAGACGCAATCGTCCTGGAGTCGGCGCGCCGACGCTTGACACTAAATAGCCTCGCCGGTAGACTCAGGCCGGGCGGAGACCGTTCCCCACCGCTTTGCTGCTATGCTTGGGCTGTTACGCCCGGCCAACTTCACGACTGCCAGGGAGGCATTCCTTGTCCACACCCCCTTCATTTCTGACTGACGAGATGCGGCAACATACCGTCGGCGTTGAGAGCGAGCCGGTGACCCTGGAAGTGGAGAAGGGCGCCATTATGCGCTTCGCCGAGGCAATCGGCGACCCCAACCCGGTGTACAACGACGAGGCGGCCGCCCGCAAGCTGCCATCCGGCTCCCTGGTGGCGCCGCCGACCTTCCTGCGCTCCATGCGCGAGGTGCGGCCCAGGCTGCCCTTCGACATCCCCTTCGAGCGGCTTCTGGATGGTGGCAGCGACTGGCAGTATTTCCAGCCGGTGCGGGCCGGCGACCGCATAACCGCCGTGGCCCGGATTACCAGCATTCAGGAACGCACCGGCCGCCTGGGGTTGATGCTGTTCCTCACCACCGAAATCACCTACACCAACCAGTTTGGCGAGGTGGCCGCCACCCAGACCAACACCTCCATCCGCTATTAAGAACGATAATCAGGCGCGGCGTCTATCCGGGCCGGACGTTCTGCCCACGCCCCCGGCGTCGGGTATGTTCAGATTATTGCCTGGAATCTTCGCCGCAACCCTTACTAAAGTAATGACGGAGTATTAACATGGCCGGCCAACTCTTCTGGGAAGACGTAACCGAAGGGACGGAACTGCCCGCCCTGGTCAAGGAACCCTCCACCCGGCAGTTGGTGCAGTACGCCGGCGCCTCCGGTGACTTCTACGAAATTCACTACGACAAGGACTTTGCCCAAGGCACCGGGCTGACCGGCGTCATCATTCACGGCGCGCTGAAGAACGCCTTTCTGGGGCAGTTGGTAACCGGCTGGGCCGGACCCGGCGGCGTCCTGAAGCGGCTGACCTGCCAGTACCGGGGCATGGACTACCCCGGCCAGCCAATTACCGCCAAGGGGACCGTCTCCCGGGTCTACCAGGAGGATGGCCGGAACCTGGTGGACTGCGAAATCTGGCTGGAGAACCCCCAAGGCGAGAACACAACCCCCGGGTCGGCCACCGTCGCCCTTCCCTCGCGAAACGGGTAGCCCCGGCTCCGGGGTGGGTGCCAAATCGTGGAGTCCGGCTCGGCGACAGGATAAACCGGGGCGGCGGGTATGGTCATTTGGTAAAAACTCCGGAAGGTTGAACGATGCAGCAAACTCAGACATACCGGCAGCGGAGCAGGAATTTCCTCGTTAAAGCGAGGGCAGAACTCGACGCCGGAGACCTGGAGCAAGCCTCTGAAAAGGGCTGGGGGGCGGCGGCGGCGATTGTCAAGGCAATTGCTCAAGACAAGAGTTGGGCGCATCGGGGACATCGGGAATTACAGGACGCCGTTAACCAGTTGGTAGATGAAACCAGGGACGGCGAACTGGCCGGCTTGTTTGATTCCGCGGCCCAACTTCACCGCAATTTCTACGAGAACTGGTTTAGTTTGTATCGGGTCCAATTGGGGATAGTTGCCGTGGAGCGGTTTGTTGATAAGATGGAACCCTTGCTGGACAACAGCGGCTAACCGGCGCAGGCTTCGGCGCGGTCCCGGCCCTGGTGAATACCGGGGTAACGGCTCTGGTTAACGGCAACGCCGCCACCGGCAGGGAATATCCCCGGTTTCGGGGCCTTTCCATTGTGGTGGGGTTTTGTTATACTGCTTCCTTGTCCGGCGCGGGCCGGACTGCTTTTGTGTGTATTACTTTTTGCGGAGGCAGCAATGCCGGCTTATGCCGTTATCGGCGCACAGTGGGGGGATGAAGGAAAGGGAAAGATCATCGATTACTTGGCTGGCGGCGTCGATGCGGTAATCCGTTACGCCGGCGGCAACAATGCCGGTCACACGGTAGTCAACCAGAAAGGCACCTTTCAACTTCACCTGATACCATCGGGAATCTGCTGGCCCGGGGTCTACGGAATCATCGGCAACGGCGTGGTGGTCAACCCCGACGTGATGCGCGGGGAGTTGGACGACCTGTCGTCGCGGGGTATCGACGTGAGCAACGTTCTCCTCAGCGAACGCGCCCATGTGATTATGCCCTACCACATCATTCAGGACCGGCTGGAAGAAGAGGCCCGCGGGGCCTCGGCCATCGGCACCACCGGGCAGGGCGTGGGGCCAACCTACGTGGACAAGGTCGGACGTATCGGCATCCGGGTTGGCGACGTGCTGGAACCCGACACCCTGGTCCCCAAGGTGGAGCAGGCGCTGACCTTCAAGAACAAGCTGTTCTCCAAGGTGTACGGCGGCTCCAAGGTGGCAATGGACGACGTGATGGACAAGTGCCGGGAGTGGGCCAAATGGATTGCCCCCCATGTCCAGCCCACGGAGCAGTTGGTGCAGGACATGATGGAACAGGGCAGGAAGGTCCTGCTGGAAGGCGCCCAGGGCACTCTGCTGGACGTGGACCACGGGTCGTACCCCTACGTGACCTCTTCCTCCCCGTCCATCGGCGGGGCCTGCACCGGCTTGGGTCTCAGCCCCGGCCATATCGCCAGCGTGCTGGGGGTTTTCAAGGCCTACTCCACGCGGGTCGGCAGCGGCCCCATGCCGACGGAACTGGAAGGCGATGCTGCCGAAGAACTGCGGGAGATAGCCCACGAGTACGGGACAACCACCGGCCGCCCCCGCCGGGTGGGTTGGTTCGACGCGGTGGCCGGGCGTTACAGCGTTATGGTCAACGGGTTCACGGGTCTGGTCCTGACCCGGCTGGACATTCTGGACGGGTTCCCATCGGTGAAGATTTGCGTCGGCTACCGGGTGGACGGCCAGGACGTAGGCCGGTTCCCCTCCAACACCAGCCGGTTGGGACAATGCGAGCCGGTTTACGAGGAGCTGCCCGGGTGGGACAGCCCCACCGCCAGCGCAACCACGATGGACCAACTGCCGGAAAACGCGGTGGCCTACATGAAGCGAATCGAAGAGTTGGTGGGCTGCCCGGTGAAGATAGTCTCCACCGGCCCCAGCCGCGAGGAGACCATCGTGAGAGAGCCGGTCATCGTCTGACATTCATCGCCTGGTTCCGGCGCCGTATAGGAGTTAATCAGCGATATGCAGCAAATGGACAAGTTTGGCATCTATCTTAACGCCCGGGAAAACCGGGTGGTGCGGATTAACTCGCCTTACTGGATACCGGAAGCGCCCGATTGGGTCATGCTGACCAACGAGGTGAACGCCACTCTGCTGGAGATTAGGAGCATGGCCCAGGAGCAGGGTTTGGCGGCCAGCGGGGACGACATCGTTTGGGGCCGCATTCCGCTGCAAGAGTGAGCCTGCCCGTTCGTTCTCCGGCATCCGGGCAATCGTCCGGCTCCCCGCGCCGCCCTAGCCCGGACGCAGGGCCGGGCCATCCGCAGGAATGAGCCGGGACGAATCCACCGGGAAGGCCGTGGCCCGCATCGTCCTTGGGCTGCTGGTGGGCCGCGACCTGGAGCAAGCCCGCAAGCGGGTCCGCAACGGCTGGCTGTTCGGGTTCCTGTGGGCCGGCTGGAGCTTCATCGGAGTAGCCTCCGGCATCTGGAGCCTGGCGCCGGGGACCGAAGATCGGCTGCCGCTGACGCTGTTCATCCTGGCGGTGGTGGAAGTCGGCGTGGTGGCGTTCCTGTCCTACGGGGTGATGCGCCGGGGCAGACCGCCGTCGGCGGCCCTGTTCGTCTACTTCTGGGCCAGCCGGGTCTTCTGGATTGCCGCCGGGGCCATCGGGCTGGGGGGCTACGGCGAAATCGTCAAATTCGCCATCCTGCAAGTCATTCCGGCCTACCTGTTCCTGCAAGGGATGCGGGGCGTCTGGACCTGGCATCACCTGACCCATCCGAAGTATGCTCCGGTGGAAACGGACGAAGCCGGAGAAGCTCCGCCGGACCCTGACTAGGCAGGCCCCCACCCCGCCAGGGTCTTTCGATTCTCCCCCTCTCCCCGCGGGGAGAGGGGCCGGGGGTGAGGGCGAACTCCGCGCATCAGCAACGGTTGCTCTTGGCCGGGACGCCCTCACCCTGAGAGCCTGCCCTTGTGAAGACAGGGGGAGAGGGGATTTTTCGAGAATCGAAAGACCCTGCCCACCCCGCTACCGTTCCAGCCGCGATATGGCCGACACGGCCTCAGTTCTGGAAGGCAGGCATTACTCCTTCGGCGAACTTAGTCAGTTGGTCTTTGAAGACGTTGAGGGGCATTCCCATGACCGAGCCCAGGTTGATGCGCTCGACGCCGGGGAACTGCTCTTCAACACTCTTGAAGTGCTCGACAATCAGCTCTGGCGGACCGCACAGCCACGCCTTGCTGGCCACGGCGGATTCCAGGGTGGGAAGCTCGATGCCCCGGGAGCGGCCGGGGTAGGCCACCGCCTCGATTTGCTCCGGGTCCAGGCGCATCAAGCCCAGGGGAGCGGCGAACTTCATGGCTTCCTCGAAATAGGGCCGGGCTTCCTCGATAGCCTTCTCCTGGGTCTCGGCGATGAAGAAACGGTAGCCCAGGGCAATGTCCTCGCCGCGCTGCAGGGTGCGTCCGTGGTTGGCGGCGGCTTCCTGGTACATGGTGATGCGGTCGCTGAGGGCCGGCTCCGGGGTGTTGGCGATGAGAGCCTTGATGCCGATGCGCGCCATGAAGTCGACGCCCCTGGGATTTCCGCTGACCAGGGGCTGCCAGATTTCCACCGGATGGGTGGGCCGGGGCACCAGGGTAAGCTTCTCCAGTTCGTAGCCGCGGTAGGGGACCTGGGCCGGTATCTGGTAATGCTTGCCGTGGTAGGAGAAGGAGTCCTCGCTGAAGGCGCGCTGGATGATTTCAAGTTGTTCTTCAAACAGCTCGCGGTTGGCGTCGCCGTCCAGCATGGGAGAACCGAAGGTCTCCACCTCGCGGGAGTGGTAGCCGCGGCCCACGCCGAAGATGACCCGGCCGTTGGAGAGAATGTCGGCCATGGCGAAGTCCTCGGCCAGGCGCAGGGGATGCCACATGGGGGCGATGTTGAAGCCACAGCCGAACTTGAGCTGCTTGGTCTGGGTGGACAGGTACAGCCCCATCATCAAGAGGTTGGGGATGCACTCGTACCCCTCCGGCTGAAAGTGGTGCTCGGCCATCCAGAACTCCTCATACCCCAGCCGGTCCAGGTGTTGGGAGATGTCCACGGCCCAGTTCAGGGCCTGGGATAGTTGGTCGTTGGAGTACCGGCGGTCGTTGGCCGGGGTTCCCTGCAACCCCAGGTTGTCGTCTACCACGTGACCGGCGTAAGAAGCGCTGAAACCACGAATCATCAGCTTGTCCTCGATTTATCGGTTGAGTTTGCCCGCAGGCCCCGCCCGGACGTTCCGGTATGAAGTGAATGCCGCTGCCATTGGGCCGGCGGAGGGCCGAAGTCACAGCACGGAGTATAGCCTGTAACGGTAATGGGATGCTACAAGGGCAGGCCAGATTTTGTCAATGCGGGGGCAGAGCCGGAGTGGGAAAATCCGAGGGCATCAGCGGGACGGAGAGGTCAGGATGAGACGGTTCCGGGCGCGGGCAGGAGCCGGGTCAAGCGGGGGTGTAGGGTTGAACGGCGATCTCGTCGGAGCGGGCGCGCATCTGGGTTGCGTCGTACCATGCCTGAATCTTCAGCAGCATATCCATGCCGATACCAAATGCCTTCTCGACCCGCAGGGCCAACTCCGGCGACATGGGAGCTTCGCCATTGAGGACGGGAGACAGGTCCGCCTCGGATACGCCCAAAACCTCGGCGGCCTCCGCAGGAGTCAAACCCAGTTCTTCAATGACTTCCAATTGGATGAATTCCCCGGGATGAGGAGGGGCCATTTTTATTTTGATGCCTTTTCGTGCCATTAGCGGTAATCCTCCAAGTCCAATCGGTAAATATAACCATCCGATTCTTCAAACGTAATCCGCCAATTGCCCGTCACCGAAACGCTCCATTCTTCCTGACGATTGCCGGTGAGCCGGTGAACGCGCCAACCGGGCGGCGCGGCATCCATAAAGCTGTCCATATCGTCCGCTACGGCCAAACCTGCCATGATGACGCGTACCCGTCTGACTAAGGGTGGCGGAAGGAACCTTGGATCGCTGCTTTCAATGAACCGCCTTAATCCCCGGTGTCGAATTGAACCTATTATCACCGCGCCCCGCCCGCCGCTAGGCGCTGGGCGGAGGCGGCGGGGCGGGGTTGTACAGCTCGATTCCGATGGTGGCGGGGAAGACGCGGATTAGCTCTTCCACGGTCCAGGGCTCGGCTTTCTGGATGGTCTTGACCGGCTCCGGCTGGTTGAGCAGCGTTACCAGTCCGGCGGTGACGTGGAAAACCTGCCCGTTGACGTGGGCGGACTCGCCGGAGGCCAGCCAGGTGACGAAGGGGGCGACGTCGTCGGCCTCTCCCAGCAGGCTGGAGCCGCCGGTGATGCCTCGGGCCGAGCGCAGGTCGCGAGCCTCGTCGGGGACGCTGGTGGTCATGCGGGTGGACGCGCTGGGGGCGATGGCATTGGCGGTGACGCCGTAGCGTCCCATGTCCCGGGCCACCACCCGGGTGAACCCGGCAATACCGTCCTTGGCAGCGCCGTAGTTGGCCTGTCCGCTGTTGCCGTAGAGGCCGGAGGTGGAGCTGAAGGTGATGATGCGGCCCGACCGCTGCTGCCGGAACAAAATGGAAGCGTGCTTGACCACGGTGAAGGTGCCCTTGAGGTGAACCGCGATAACGTCGTCCCATTCCTGCTCGGACATATTGAACACCATGCGGTCGCGCAGAATGCCGGCGCAGGTTACTGCTATGTCCAGCTTGCCGAAGCTGTCGATGGCAGTCTGGACGATGGCCTCTCCGCCCTGCATGGTGGCGACGGACTCGGTGCAGGCCACGGCGGAACCACCAGCTTCGTTAATCTCGGAGGCCACGACCTGGGCGATAGACTGGTCGTAACCGGAACCGTCAACGTTGACGCCGGGGTCCACGACGACGACCTTCGCGCCTTCTTCGGCCATGAGCATTGCGACGCCGCGACCGACGCCCCGGCCGGAGCCGGTAACAATGGCGACTTTGTCTTGGAGCAAGTTGGGCATGATGAATAAGTCCTCGGTTTTGCTGCGGATGGTTGGTTAAAGGTGGTTCGACAGGCTCTCCATAAGCGGGGTTGCCGGGTGGGGCACGTTGGGGGATGAATCCCCCAAACCCCCGATATTGGGGGTTCGACAGGCTCTCCTTGAGCGCGGCCTAGTTGGGCGCCGGAGCCGGGTTTTGCACTTCGCTGGTCAGCACGTCCCGGGCCTGGGGCGCCAACTCCTCCATGGTCCAGTGCCCCGAAGGGGTGAAGATGGATTTCTGCGGTCGGGGCTGGGACATCAGGGAGACGGTGTTGCCGTAGACCAGGAAGGTCTGCCCGTTGACCCGGGCGGCGTAGTCGCTGGCCAGGAAGCACACGAAGGGAGCAATGCCGTCGGGGTCCAGGTCCCGTATCTGGTCGTCGCCGGATATAGCCGCCACGCCGCCGCGGGCGCGGATTTCGGCCGCCGAGTCGGGTATGGAGCCAATCATGCGGGTGGTGGCACGGGGCGCGATGGCGTTGGCAGTGACGCCGTAGCGTCCCATGTCCTTGGCCACGACCTTGGTAAACCCGGCGATGCCCGACTTGGCGGCGCCGTAATTGGCCTGCCCGCTGTTGCCCACCAAGCCCGATTCGGAGCTGAAGGTGATGATGCGGCCCGACCGCTGCTGCCGGAACAGAATGGCGGCGTTCTTCACCACGGTGAAGGTGCCCTTGAGGTGAACGGCGATAACGTCGTCCCATTCCTGCTCGGACATATTGAAGACCATCCGGTCGCGCAGGATGCCGGCGCAGGTTACTGCTATATCCAGCTTGCCGAAGTTGTCGATGGCGGTCTGGACAATGGCTTCGCCGCCGGCCATAGTCGCGACGGATTCGGTGCAAGCGACGGCAGAACCGCCGGCTTCAATTATCTCGTTAGCCACGACCTGGGCGATGGACTGGTCGAATCCGGAGCCGTCGACGTTGACGCCGGGGTCCACGATCACGACTTTTGCGCCCTCGCGAGCCATGAGCATTGCGACGCCGCGGCCGACACCCCGGCCAGAGCCGGTGACGATGGCGACTTTGTCTTCCAGGATATTGGGCATGATGGGCAAGTCCTCGGTTGTTGAAGGTGGGATTTGGCAATCCGCGCTGCCACGCTAATGATACCGTTGCGGGCCGCCGGTGTGAAGGGGGCGATAAGGAAGTCCTTTCGAGGGCCGCAGGACGAGCGGTTCAGGGTTGACAGGACGTTGCCAACAATATATCCTCCCATCGTTATTTTCCCTGGTGTCCGCTTCGGCCCACGCTAGGTTGGTATCCTGTAGAAGCGGCATCGACCGGTCGGTGCCGCTTCTTTATTATGCAGGGTCTTTTAATTGTCCAAGATAACCGTTGGGTAAACGGGACACGTTGGGGTATGAATCCCCCAAACCACCTGAGTTCAGGGGTTTGTTATGCTTGGCATACATACCGGATTGTTCAGCGGCTACCGAGAATTAAAAGCCGCTTCTTTAACCCGAATCCACCGATGGACACGGATGGACGGCGTGAGGGAGTTACAGGCGCGATGATTCGGGCTCGAATTCGGGTAGACGGGAGGTTGGCGGGCGGTCTGCAGGCGCTTTTGGGGCGCCGATGGCGGCCTGCAGTGGCTGTGGCCAGCGAGATGGCGGGATAGGACACGGCGAGAGGCGCTCGCGGACCGGGCTGGCGCGAGTTGGCGGGGACGTTCAGTTGACAGGATGGCGGGTCAGTTGCAGACGGGTCGTCAAGCTGGGAGTGGAATCGCTCGCAGCCGGGCCAAGGCGCGACTGAACTGGGTTTCCCAAGGCCAGCGCTGTGGCAGATGCAGGGTGAGCCGGCGTGCGGAGCGGGTGAGCCGTCCGGCCAGGGCGAAGACCCGTCGCCGGAGGGTCTTGGTGGTCACGATCCGCTCACCCAGGCCGATGCGGGCTGTCCAGCGGGCCAGGTTGTGGGCCATCACCTGTACCGCCAGCCAGGCGCCGTTGGCGGCGAAGCGGCCCGAGGGGAGATGGTTCAGCCCGACGCCGTACTTGAGGTCGCGTATCGCATTCTCGATCTCGGCGTGGCGGCGGTGGCCGGCCTCCAGTTCCAGGGTCTCTCCGTCCCGGTCGGTGATGAAGCCGTGATAGCTGTAGGTGGCGAAGAGAGCCAGTTGAGAACCGGGCGCCGGCTTCACCCGCCGGACGATGAGCCGTACCGGCGCGGCATCCGGCTCACTCTGGAAGGGGGTGTAGGTGGTTTCGGCCACATCGGCGGCGCCGTCCATCCAGTAAGGAATCGGCGTCCAGGCATCTTCGGGTATCGCCTTGATGAGATTGTGCAGGCTTTTGTGCTGGCGGATGGTGATGGATAAGCGGACATCCATCCGGCGGCAGACGGCGACCACGGCGTGGGTATAGAAGCCGCTGTCAGCCCGCATGGTGAGCTGCCCGCTGGCCCCGCCGCAGCGAACCCGGCTCACCGTCTCACGCAGGAAGTGGGCGGCGGCGCGGGCGGTGTTGGCCCGGCCCTCGCGCAGGCGGGCCATCAGCACGTCGCCGGCGCCGGCGGCGACGGCCAGCAGTGGGTGATAGCCCCGTGCACCGGTATAGCCGTGGTGGCGGGCGCCCTCCTTGGCCAGTCCGTAAGTCTCGCAGATCGTCGAATCAAGGTCGATGGTGAATGGCGCGTCGCCGGGTCCGGCCCCCGCCTGCCAGGCCCGGGCCAGCAGCTCGCGGCTCACCCGGTCCAACTGACGGACGTGGCCCCACCGGAAGCTGCGCAGGAAAGTGCCCAAGGTGGAGGGCGCCTTGACTACGCAGCCGAGAGTGCAGGCCGTCCTGCCGGTGCGCAACGCATCGGCGTCGTCGATGCAGTCGCCGCCCGCCAGCGCCGAGGTCACCAGAGTCGAAATCTTATCGCCGGTGTTGGCTCGGCCTGGGGCGCGGCCCAGGTCCAGGTGCCGGTCAACCAGTTGGGGCAGGCCCAGGTGCAAGGCCAACGTGGCGGGAAGGATCAGCCCGGCATTGTTGACCAGGCGATGGTCGTCGAAGGCGATGTGGATGCCGTCGGGGTGGTTGCGTGGTAGCATCTATTGGGTGCTCCTTGTTTCTGGTTGGTTTTCTGTCTCGAAAACCATTATCCCAGATGCACAGGAGCGCTTTCTGGTCTCTTCAGGACCCTGCTACACGCCCTCCTTCGGTGGATTGGGGTTTAATCATAGGCGTCGTATTGCTAACTCTCCCCCTGCCTGCTTTTGGCCCGGATGTAGTTGTAGGCGGCGATTGCAGCAGTGGCCCCGTCGCCGGCCGCCGATACCAGTTGCGAGGATGACCGCTGCCGGATGTCGCCCACGGCGTACAGGCCCGGCACCGAAGTTTCCATGGACAAGTCAACCTCAATATGGCCCGAGTTGTCCAGGTTGGCCAACCCCTGCACCATGGCCGAGTTCGGTTCCAGACCCACGTAGACGAACACGCCGGACAGTCCCACCACCTCTTCGGCGCCGGTGGCTATGTTGCGGGACTTGACGCCGGTGACGGTGTCCTCACCCAGAATTTCCTGGACGCCGGCGTTCCACACGACCTCGACTTTGGGGTTGCCCAGCAGCCGGTCCCGGAGGGCCTGCTGCGCCCGCAGTTCGTCCCTGCGGTGGAACAGGACCACCCGGCCGGCGTAGTCGGTCAGGGTCAACGCCTCATCGGCGGCCGAATCCCCGCCCCCCACCACACCTACGGTCTCTCCCATAAACATGGGTCCGTCGCAGGTGGCGCAGTGGGAAACCCCGCGCCCGTAGAACTCCTCCTCGCCGGGGATGCCCAGCTTGCGCAGGGTGGACCCGGCGGCGACAATAACCGCCCGGGCGCGCAGGTCGCCCGCGTCGGTGGACACCACCTTGTAATCGCCGTCCAGCGACACACGGCTTGCTTCGGCCATGACAAACTCGGCGCCGGCGTTCATGGCCTGCTCCTGAGCGGCCGGCCCCAACTCGGCGCCGGCGATTCCTTCGGGAAAGCCGGGGAAGTTTTCGATCTTCTCCAGATTGATAATCTGGGCGCCGCCCATCATCTGCTCGACCACCGCGACGCTGAGGCCATAGCGCGCGGCGTACATGGCGGCGGTCAGCCCGGCCAGGCCCCCGCCGACCACCAGCACGTCATATTCGTTAGCCATTACTACCCTCGTTAAACAGTATCTACCGGGGCATACTCCGGCCCGGGCGCGGGCCCGGCGCAGACACCAGGACAGCCCGGCTCCGGGTCGCCAACAGACTTTAAGCGGGGCGTAACCGGGTGTCAAATCGGTTCAAGGAAGGTAACAGTTCAGATTAAGGGTTTCCTGATTGTCCCTGCTGACACTTGCCTCTTGCCAAGCCCGGCAACGCTGCCCTACCATAATCATCAATCATCCTGAGTCGGCCCCCCGCGCCGGAATTGCCGGCCCCGGTCGGCTCCTGATTTAATTGCGATTGCGGCGGAAAGACAAGCGTCCCGAAGTGCGTCAAAACCGGCACAAAGGTGACACACAATAACACAAAAGGACGCCAAAACCCGCCGTCAGGTCCCCATCGCAGCGCCACCGCCAAGCGTAAATTACACAAAATGCCACACTTTTTATTTTTTAGCGCTTAACTGCCTCCCTTGGCTCGAATCCCCAGTCTGAACAGTTGCCCCGGTGATGCCACCCTTGACCAAGGTCTTTCGATTCTCCCCTCTCCCCGCGGGAGAGGGGTCGGGGGTGAGGGGAATCCTGCGCATCAGCAACGGTTGCTCCTGGCCGGGACGCCCTCACCCTAGCCCTCTCCCAGAGGGAGAGGGGATTTTTCGAGAATTGAAAGGCCCTGAAGGAAGTCCTTCCAAAACCTGACGGCGAAGGGGACATGCGAAAGGGGCCGAGGGGTCTCGGATATTGGCAGCGGGGGTTATGGACTTTGCCGGGCAATCCGCTTATCATCATTATCAACAGACCCGGTCAACCAACCCGGAGCGGCCATCAAACCGTTGAAATAATCCGTCCGGGCAATCGTCCGAATAACCCACCGCTTAAAGAATCCGTGAATGAGGGAATGACTATGGGGTAGCTGCCCCGGGCGTTCAGCCCCTGCTCGAGCGGGTTTCCCAATACCTCCCCGAAGACCGGATTGAACAGGTCCTCCAGGCTTACGAGTTCGCCGAGTTAAGCCACCGGGGGCAGACCCGTATGTCCGGCGAACCCTACATCGTCCACCCCCTGGCGGCGGCGGTTTACCTGTCCGACCTGCACCTGGACGCCAACACCATTATGGCCGCCCTGCTCCACGACGTCATTGAGGACTGCGGAGTGACGTTCAAGGAGATTGCATCCCGGTTCAGCCTGGAAGTCGCCAAGCTGGTGGACGGCGTGACCAAGCTGACCCGCATGGACTACGATTCCGCGGCCGGCCACGTTACCGGCCTGGATCTTTCCAATGGCGCCGGGTACAGCAACGGGCACGAGGAACCGGACCGGGTGACGCTGAATGCCGAGAGCCTGCGGAAGATGCTGGTGGCTACGGCCGAAGACATCCGCGTGGTGCTCATTCGCTTGGCCGACCGCCTGCACAATATGCGCACTCTGGATGCCCTGCCCCCGGAGAAGCGCAAGCGCATAGCCCAGGAAACGCTGGACATATACTCGCCGCTGGCCCACCGCCTGGGCATCTGGGAAATCAAGTGGCAGCTTGACGACATGGCCTTCCGCCACCTGAACGAACCCAAGTACCGGGAAATTTCCAAGCTGCTGGCCTCCCGCCGCACCGAGCGGGAAGAATACGTGGACCGGGTGTCCGGCCGGCTGCTGGAGCAGTTGGAAAAGTTCAACCTGGAGGCCGACGTCCACGGGCGTCCCAAGGGCATCTACAGCATCTACAAGAAGATGGAAAAATATGCCGCCCAGGGCAAGGAACTCAGCGACATCTACGATCTGTACGCCCTGCGGGTGCTGGTTGAGGACAAGGCCGGCTGCTACAACGTTCTGGGCGTGGTCCACGAGTTGTGGAGTCCCATTCACGGCCAATTCGACGACTACATCGCCAACCCCAAGGAAAACCTTTACCAGGCCCTGCACACCACGGTTATGTGCGAGCAGGGTCAACCCCTGGAAGTGCAGATAAAGACCCGTGAAATGCACCAGATTGCCGAGTACGGCGTGGCCGCCCACTGGCGATATAAAGAAGGGAAGACCAACGACCAGCGCTTTGAGGCCAAGATGGCCTGGCTGCGGCAACTGCTGGAGTCGCAGCGCGAGGCCTCGGGCACCGACGAATTCATCGAGTCGGTGAAGGACATCTTCCACGACCAGGTGTTTGTCTACACGCCCAAGGGTGATATTGTCGAGCTGTCCTCCGGGTCCACGCCCGTTGACTTCGCCTACAAGATTCACACCGAGATGGGCAACCGCTGCATTGGCGGCAAGGTCAACGGCCGCCTGGTATCCCTGGACACGGAGTTGAAGAACGGCGACACCGTAGAGATAATGACGTCCAAGTCGGACCGTGGCCCCAGCCTCGACTGGCTCAACCCCAACCTGGGGTATGTGCGCTCGGTGACGGCCCGGGGCAAGGTGCGCCAGTGGTTCCGGCGCCAGGCCAGGGAGAGCAACATCAGCCGGGGCAAGGAACTGCTGAGGCGGGAGTTGCGCCGGCTTAACCTGAAGCTGGACGAAGCGGAAATTCTCTCCTTGGTCAAGTACGACACAATGGACGACTTCCTGGCCAGCCTGGGGTCGGGCAGCATCACCGAGTCCCAATCGGCTTACCGGCTGTCGCAGGCCCGTCAGGAACAGGAGCGGGAAGACCCCTTCCCCAACAAGTCCAAAATGTCGCTGTCCAGCCCCAACTCCGGGGTGTCGGTGTTGGGCGTCGGCGACCTGCTGACCCGCATGGCCAAGTGCTGCAACCCCATCCCCGGCGACGACATTCTGGGTTACGTGACCCGGGCCCGGGGAGTGACCTGCCACAAGAGCGACTGCCCCAATATGCGCAACGAAGATGAAAAGGAGCGGATCGTCCACGTCTCGTGGGGGTCCATCCGGGAACTCTACCCGGTGCGGGTGCGCATGGAGGCTTACGACCGGGTGGGCCTGCTGCGGGACACGACCATGGTGGTGTCGGAAGAAAAGGTCAACATCGCCTCGGTGGTGACCACCGAAAACAACGACGGCACCTCGACCATGGAGCTGACCCTGCACACCACCGGGCTGGAGCAGTTGGGCAAGCTGTTCTCCAAGCTGGAAGGGGTCCGGGGCGTCACGTCGGTAACCCGGGTCCGCTCCGGCTCTCCCCCCACCCCCGCCAAAGCCTGACGGCTCCCGCCGTCCCCGCCTCCACCCGGCCTGATTGGGTCAATAGCGGGTCGATACGGGAGTTCGCCGGACGCCTCAGCTTCTTTCCCCGTCCGTGCCAGGACAATTGCAAAGTCCCTATCTTCATCGGACAGTGGCCCCGTCTTTCCTGCGCAGGCAGGAATCCACAGCGGTTTGGCAAGGGAAGGCCGGCCTTTCCTCGCGATTTCTGGATTCCCCGTCTCCACGGGGGAAAGACGATGTGTGCTGTACGTCTCAAAGAGCCTGCCCCTGTGAAGACAGGGGGCCTCCCTATCAAAATGACTTTTCAATCTTCCCCCATCTATGCTAATGCCGGTGGCCTTTTCCCACGGCAACCGTTAGTATTTTCCCAAGACATCCATCCAACGGCATCCGTCCAGCCCCAATCTTTTCCCTGTGGAGGAACCCATGTCCGAGCGCAAACCCATTGTTCCCGAAGGTCTTGCCGCTAACCCCGCTTTTTCGCCGGCCGTGCAGGTGGGCGGCCTGCTGTTCGTTTCCGGCCAGGTGGCCCAGGACGGCGACGGCAACACCGTCGGCGTCGGCGACTGTACCGCCCAGACCCGGCAGGTCATGTCCCGCATCCGCACCATTGTCGAAGCTGCCGGCGCCACCATGCAGGACGTGGTGAAGACCACCACCTTCCTCGTCGACATCAACGACTATCCGGCCTTCAGCCAGGTCCGTTCCGAGACCTTCCCTGACAGTCCACCGGCCAGCTCCACCGTGGTTGTCGCCGGACTCGTGCGCCCCGAGTTTCTGATCGAGATTGAAGCGGTGGCGCGGGTGCCCTGACTGGTTACTCACACGTCGGAGAAGTCGATTACTCGTTCAGGAGGTGGACGCGATGCGCAACGAATTTACCGTCATATACGAAAAGACGGAGGACTGGTACATCGGCTACTGCCTGGAAATCCCGGGGGCCAACGGCCAGGGCAAGACCAAGGAAGAGTGCGAAACCAACCTGGCCGAAGCCATCGCCCTTATCCTTACCCACCGCCGGGAAAGCGGGATGAAAGGTGTGCCCTACGGCGCCAAACCTGAAACCATAGTCCTGCCCGATGCCCTTCCCGACGGGGCCGACTATGTTGTATGAAACGCAATGACTTGCTGCGTCACCTGAAGAGGTACGGCTGCGAACCGTTGCGGGAGGGACGCTCGCACTCGATGTGGGCCAATCCGGAGACCGGCGAAACTCAGGCCATACCCAGGCACGTAGAGATTGAAAACGTATTGGCTCACCAGATTTGCCGCCGGCTGTCCGTCCCCAGAATAGGCCGGCAATAACAACCGCATCACATATCCCCAAAAGGAGTGCATCATGGTACAGCAGGGACAAATCGACCACTTGCTCCAGGAAACCGGCTCCATTCCGCCTCCGCCCCACGTCGCGAGGCAGGCCACCCTGCAAGACTACGAGGCCACCTACCAACGCTCGATGGAGGACCCGGAGGGCTTCTGGGCCGGCGTCGCCCAGGAGTTGGAGTGGTTCAAGCCCTGGGACAAGGTGTTCCAGTGGGACTACCCCAATTTCCAGTGGTTCCTGGGCGCCCAGTGCAACATTACCTACAACTGCCTCGACCGCCACCTGAACACCCCCACCAAGAACAAGGCCGCCCTCATCTGGCTGAGCGAGACCGGCGAAGAGCGCGTCTTCACCTACGGACGCCTGGCCCAACTGGTCAACCGATTCGCCAACGGCCTCAAGTCGCTGGGCGTAGGCAAAGGCGACCGGGTAGTCATCTATATGCCCCTGACGCCCGAAGGGGCCATCGCCATGCTGGCCTGCGCCCGAATCGGGGCCATCCACAGCGTCGTCTACGCCGGATTCAGCGTCGGCGCGCTGCGGGATCGAATCGTGGACGCCCAGGCCAAAGCGCTGATTACCGGCGACGCCGGCTACCGCCGGGGCAACCGGGTGGACCTGAAGGGCATCGCCGACGCCGCCACTCCCGGGTTGGACTTCCTCCAGCACATCATCGTCTGGCGGCGCGAGGACGAAAAGCCGCCGCTGGGCCCCAGGGAAGTGGATTTCGACACCCTGCTGAGCCAGGGCGGCATCGACTGCCCCGCCGAGGTCATGGAGGCGGAAGACCCGCTCTACATCCTGTACACCAGCGGCACCACCGGCAAGCCCAAGGGGGTGCAGCACGTCCACGGCGGCTACATGGTGGGCACCTATTACCACTTCAAGAACTTCTGGGACGTCAAGGACAACGACGTCTTCTGGTGTATGTCCGACATCGGCTGGGTGGTCGGCCACAGCTACATCGTCTACGCCCCCCTTATCGCCGGCGCCACCACCGTTTTCCGGGAGGGCGCGCCCGACTTCCCCGGCCCCCACGTCTTCTACGAGATAATCGAGAAGTACGGCGTCAACGTCATCTTCACCGCCCCGACGCTGGTGCGGATGCTGATGCGCTTCGGCGACGACCTGCCCGGTCAGTACGACCTGCGCTCGCTGCGCTTCCTAACCTGCGCCGGCGAACCCCTGAACCCGGAGGCGCAGAAGTGGGCCTACGAGCATATTTGCGGCAGCGGCGAGTGGGCCTACATGGTGGACAACTGGTGGCAGACCGAGACCGGCGGCCCTTGCCTGGGCACCCTGGCCAACATGACGTCCAAGCCCGGACGGGTGGGCAAGCCCCTGCCCGGCGCCGAGTTGGACATCGTTGACCGGGAGGGACAGCCCATTGAGGAGCCGGACAAGGGCGGCATCCTGGTCATCAAGAAGCCCTTCCCCCACTTCTTCCGCACCGTCTATGGCGACCCGGACCGCTACGCCGAAAGCTGGAACACCGTCCCCGGCGTTTACTTCACCGGCGACGTGGCCCTGCGCGACGCCGACGGCTACTACATGGTGGTGGGCCGGGCCGACGACGTGCTGAACGTGGCCGGCCACCGCATCGGCTCCGCAGAGGTGGAGAGTGCTCTGGTGTCCCACCCGGCGGTGGCGGAGGCGGCGGTCATTGGCAAGCCCGACGAGCTGCGGGGCGAGTCCATCAAGGGCTTCGTCACCCTGCGCGTCGGCAACGACCCGTCGGACCGCATGATCAACGACCTGCAATTGCACGTCCGGCAGGAGCTGGGCCCCATCGCCGTCCCGTCGGAAATCGAGTTCACGCCCACGCTGCCCAAGACCCGCTCCGGCAAAATCATGCGCCGCCTGCTCAAAGCCCAGGAATTGGGCCTGGACCCGGGGGACATTACGACGCTGGAGGAGTAGGGGGGCCAATATCCCGATGCGAGGTGGGAAATGGAAAACAAGGCCAAACAGACGGAAATCACCCGCTATAAGTTCAACGTAGACCAGTATTACAAGATGGCGGATGTTGGCATTCTGCCCTGGGGACAGGGGCAGGAACTCCACAGCGGCGTGGTATGGGACCAATCTCCCCTCGTGAGAAACCGCTGCCATCCCATGCTCAACGGCGGCGTCACCCGCTTCCTGAACGAAGCGGCGGGACTGACCGATGAGGACGAGGGCCACATCCACAAGTACACGGTAGAGGAATATCACGTAATGGGGGAGACGGACATCCTGACCCCAAACGACCGGGTGGAGTTGATTGATGGGGAGATAGTGCTAATGCCGCCAATGAACAGCCCGCACGCTTCTGTGACCAACTTCCTCGTCCGCCTGTTGAACCGGATGCTCGGGGACGATGAGGCATTCGTTTGGGCCCAATGCCCGATAACCTTTCCTGGCAACGCGGAACCCGAGCCCGACGTGGCCCTGCTGCGGCCGCGGGCCGACTTTTACCGCTCTAACCTTCCCACTCCCCGCGATGCCCTGCTGCTGATAGAAGTCTCCCAAACCACGCTCCGCTACGACCACACCGTGAAGCTCCCCCTCTACGCCCTGAACGGCATCCCCGAGTTCTGGATAGTCAACCTGGCCGAAGATACTGTCGAGGTGTACCGCCACCCGGAGGGCGCCTCTTATCAGGAATCTACGCGGCGGCGGCGCGGGGACACGGCATCGCCCCAAGCCTTCCCCGGCATAACGCTGGAAGTATCAGAGATTTTGGGGTAGGCCAGTATTGACCGGAGGAGGTTCTGAACAATGCAATATGCCTATCCCTGTGTCCTGGAACCCGAAGCAGAGGAAGGCTTTGAAGGGGCATTTAACGTTTCCTTTCCCGACCTGCCCGGCGCTTTGACCTGCGGAAACGGCCGGGGGGAAGCCCTGGAAAATGCGGAAGAAGTCCTGGAGTTAGTGCTGGGGTCCTATGTTGAGGACAATGAAGAAATCCCCGCCCCCAGCCCAGCCGCCGAAGGGCAGGAGTTGGTAGTTGTACGCCCCTTGTTGGCTGCCAAGCTGTCCCTCTACACTGCTATACGGGAACAAAACATCGGCCACGCAGACTTGGCCGAGCGTCTGGGCCTGAGCGCCGCCACCGTTAGCGAGTTGCTGGATCCCGACTGCAACTCTCCCATCAGCCAGGTACTCAGAGCGCTTCAGGTGGTGGGAAGGCGGTTGGTGTTGGAAGACCGGCCGGCGGATGGTGGGACTCACTTTTGCTATCCCGCTTCAAGTTACGGCGCCCAGAGTATGGACTACGCAGAGTTTATCCGGCGAGTCCGCCGCTACGCCCTGGCTAACGATTTGCAATGGCGCATCGAAGATACAGCCTTTGATGATGATACAGACTCCGACGAGGAAGGCGTCTGTCTGCTGCGCGTCGGCGACCACGCCGTAACCTTGCCGGACCACGATCTCGACCCGGAACTTTTGGCTTCAACGTTGAAAGACCTCAACATAAACCGCCTGGAGTTCTGAACAATGCAATAACCCATCCCTGCGGCATCACGCCCGCCGCCGAAGGCAACCAAGGCACAGTAGGTATTGGGGTGTAAACTGGTGGTCGAAGACCGGGCGGCGTGATTCAGATAATGTCGAGGCAAGCGTAATGTTGCTGGATGAATTGGTTGGCGTAATCCAAACCATACAAGACCGCATCCGGGACCACGGCGCATCGCTGCGGGAGAACGAGACCCGTACCCGCATGGCGTTAATCGACCCGCTGCTGCAAGCCCTGGGGTGGGACACCGCCGACCCGGGGCTGGTGACGCCGGAGTACAACGTCAGTGGACGGAAGGCCGACTACGCCCTGCTGAAACCGGATGGCCATCCTGCGGCCACCGTGGAAGCCAAGAAGTTGGGTGAATCGCTGGAGTCCCACCGGATGCAGATGCTCAACTACTCCAACGCCTCAGGCGTCGAATACGCCGGCCTGACCGACGGCAACCGATGGGAACTGTACGAAGTGTTCCAGAGGGGCCAACTGGAAGACCGGCGCACCTTGGATATAACCCTTGCCGGCAATCCTGCCCACCAACTTGCTCTTCGACTTCTGCTGCTCTGGCGGCCGAATCTGGCGTCGGGTCAACCCATTGCGGCGAGCGAGCCAGTGTTCGACATGTCCATGAATGCCACTACCACGGCAGAACCGGTTGTCGATACCTTAACGCCTGCAATAGAGAAGCCGGTGCCATCTATCAGTGAAGGTTGGACATCCCTCGTTGATTATCGGCCAAGGCCCCGCTCACAGTCCCCATCAGCAATTCGCTTTCCTAATGGGGAGGAAAGAACCTCTCAATACCAGAAACATATACTCATCGAAGCATCCGAGTACTTGATAAGGATAGGCAAACTGACCGCAGATAAGTGCCCCGTAGAGAATGGCCCACGACGGAATATAGTGCATTCCCGCCGCCAACATAAAGACGGTCAAGCCTTCGGGGACGTTCACTTATTATCGAACGGGCTCTTCCTTGAGACGAAAAACCCTGCTCCTCAGACAGCAAACAACGCCAAGTTCCTGCTAACCCATTTCAACGAAGACCCCGCCGCCGTCTGGCTCAAGCTCAACTGAGGCTGGCCGAAAGCCCGCCGGGCGCCGTTGTGTATAATGTCCCCACGCTAGACCTGTTCGACACCAACGCCTGAGGAGAGCCGGGGGCAGCATGGCCCGTGTAACGCTGAAAGTCCAGGGGATGTCCGGCGAAATTCCGCTGGACACTTTCTTGTTGGCCTTGGGCGAGTCCCTTTCGATTCTCAAGGAACTGGACCGGGCGGTATCCCGGGAAGCCAAAGGCACCCTGAAGTGGGTAGTGTCCGGGCTGAGGGAAGGCAGCGCCGTGGTGGAGGCCGAAAGCCGGGTTGTCATCGGTAAGGAAGACTTCGGTTTTCAGGTCGCTGAGCGTTTTGTGGACGGCATTCGCACGGTCCAGGACGAAGGCGTAACTCCCCCCCTGTTTTCCCAGGACTGCATCCGCTCTCTGAACAAAATAGTCCGCTCCTTCGGAAACAACGGCGCTTCCGGGCTGGAGATAACCGCCCCGGACCTTACCCGCGCGCCCGAGCCCGTGAAGCTGTCCGGCGAGATCGGCGCCAAATTAAGGCCTCTGGCAAGAGTGCAGCGCAAGGGCATCGGCTCGGTGGAAGGCAACTTGCAGCTAATCTCGATCCACCCGAGAAGCCGCCGGTTCAACGTCTATCACGCCATAACCCAAAAAGCCATCAAGTGCAATCTCCCCAAAGAAATCGAGTCGGAAGTTATCAACAGCTTGGGGCGAAGAGTGGTGGTCTCCGGCATCGTGTCCAAGAACGCGCTCGGCGAGCCTATCAGCGTCGACGTGGACCACCTGCGGGTGTTGCAAGAGGAACATGAACTCCCTTCCGTTGCCGATATGATTGGGGCCGCCCCGGACATCACCGGCAATCTGACCACCGAGGAGTACGTCCGGAGCCTGCGGGATGGCTGAGCCTTTCAACAAGCCCTACCTGGATTCCTCGGTGTTCTTTGCTTTGGTCAAACGGGAGGAAATACCATGCCCCGGCGGGTTGGTACGCTGGCAGATAGCCGAACGCATCTTCAACGATGCGGAATCAGGTAAATACATCATCTTCACTTCAACAGCCACCATCGCCGAGGTCAGGCGTACCAGGAGACAGGGCGAACCTCTCCGCCAAGACGAGCTTCAGCTGGTCCGGGAGTTCTTTCAACACCAATACATTGCGACTATCGACGTAAATCGCGAGATTGCCGAGAAAGCCCAGGAATTGGGGGCAACTTACGGAATTACCGCCATTGACGCTATCCACCTGTCAACGGCCATCTGGTGGCAATGCGACACATTGCTCGTGTGGGACAAAGGGTTTTCGCATCACTTTGAAAACGCTCCCATTGAGGGAGTGCGCGTCACCGAGCCGTACTGGGAAGGCCAACTGCCCGGTCTATAGCCAAACGTAAACGTTAATCTGCCCAAAGTAGAGGGCGGCCAGGCCAGGGGCAGCCGTGGTATTCTGTTTGGGTGATTGTCGGGTTTGGCAGCCGGGGCGCCAGCGATATTTTTCGGGGCATAAACAGTCCGGCGGCCAGGCGGTGTTGCCCGGTGGGGATTTGGCCGGTGGCCATGCGCAAACTGGACTTGCTTGACCAGTCCAGTGAACTAATCCAACTGTCGAATCTGCCCGGCAACCGCTTGGAGGCTTTGCGCGGCAATCTGGAAGGCTGGTACAGCATCCGCATAAACAACCAATGGCGCATCATCTTCCAGCGGACTGATGATGGCCCCGACGGAGTGCAAATTGTCGACTACCACGCATGAAGGCACAATCCAGTCCCACGACCCCACCAGCGACCTTTATGAGCTGGGCGCCATCAAAGCCGGGTTTGTGACCGTTCCCACCGGCCGGCCGCCCAAGATGCCGACCAATGCCGAAGACCTGCTCGCGGGTCTGGGCTTCGTCAATGTCCCTTCTCACCGGCCCCCAACCCATCCGGGGGAGATGCTTCTCGAAGAATTTCTGAAGCCCCTGGGCATATCCCAGCGGCAGTTGGCCGCGGACATCCACCTGCCCTACCGGCACATCAACGCCATTGTCAACCGGCGGCGCCCGGTCACGCCGGCCATCGCCCTGCGGCTGACCAGGTATCTGGGTATGTCGGTAGGGTTTTGGATGAATCTTCAACTTAGATGGGACTTGTACCACGCGGTCAAGGCCGAAGCGGACGTTTTAAGCAACATCGAACCGCTGCCCCGGCCGGATATGCCGGAGTTGGCAAAACTGGCAGGAATCGAGGAGAAAGCAGTCTGACTGAGGGTGGTTTCGATGCGCGATACAGTTACGGTTATTCATCGGAACGGTCAGGGTTCCCCGGATTATGTGGTTGTCCTGACTTTTGAGTACCAGCAGGAAAAGGACCAGTGGGTTGGGACCTGTCTGGAACTGGGGACTTCGGCCTTTTCCATTGACTTGGAACAGGCCCGGTTGGAGTTGCACGAAGCCGTGGAACTCCAGTTGAATGAGTTGGACCGCCTGACTCAAGTGCAAGACTACCTGGAGGAAAACCACGTCCAGATTGTACCCATCGGACCGGATTCCGATTCTCAGCCGGCCGGTTTCGCCATCGCTACTGGCATACGGTAGCCCGGCTTGAACGTCTCCGGGCGAGACCTTATACGCTTGCTTGAGCTTGACGGCTGGACTCAGGGCGGCCGGCGGACTCACGGGGTCTTTTACTCCCGCAGCTTCCCCAATGAACGATTCCCACGCTCCACGGTCATTCCCGACAAGTCGGAACCCTTGCCGCAGACCACCCTGGGGGCTATCCTCAGCGTCAAGCAGACCGGCCTGGGCCGCACCGGCTTGCAGGAGTTACTCGATAAGTACCGTTAGAAATTTCCACCAAAGAGTCCCGAGGAGACGCAGCCGCCATGAAAGTCTACTACTTCAGCGAGTTTCCCTACCACGAGTACCCCGACGAGGAGGGCGAGAAGTACCCGTCTTTGCGCCTCACCTTTCCCAACACCTACTACGACCCGGTCACCGCCAACAGCCTGTTCCAACGCTACTTTGACGAGTGCGTCTACGTGGACGAGATGGGCTTCGACGGCATCATGGTCAACGAGCACCACAACACCCCGTCCTGCATGAACGCCTCCTGCAACCTGTCCGCCGCGGTCCTGGCCCGCATCACCAAGAACGCCAAGATTCTGCTGCTGGGCAACATCCTGCCCATCCACGAAAACCCGGTGCGGCTGGCCGAAGAAATCGCCATGATTGACGTCATCTCCGGCGGGCGGGTCATCTCCGGCATGGTGCGCGGCACCGGCGTCGAGACGCTGGCCACCAACGGCAATCCCATCCACAACCGGGAACGGTTCGAGGAGTGCCACGACCTGGTCATCAAGACCTGGTCCACCCCCGGCCCCTTCCGCTGGGAGGGCAAGCACTACAACTTCCGGGTGGTCAACCCCTGGGTCGTGCCCATTCAGAAGCCCCACCCGCCGGTGTGGGTGCCCGGCACGGCCAGCCCGGAGACGGCGCAGTGGGCCGCCAGCCACGGCTACACCTACGTCGCCTTCCTGACGCCCCTCGACGTCACCGAGGACCTGTTCCAGATTTTCCGGGACACCGCCGCCGAGACGGGGTACGAACCGTCCCCCAACAACTTCGGCTACCTGCTTTGCTGCTATGTCGCCGAGACCCAGGAGAAGGCCGACGAAGAGGCCCGGAACTTCATGTGGCGCATGGGCACCACCACCCGCGGCCCCCGGGAGTACATGAACCCGGTGGGCTACCGCACTCAGGCCGGCGAGCAGGTGGCCGCCCGCCGCGCCACCCGTCCGCTGATTCAGCAGTCCTACGAAGAGCTGAACGAAAACTACCACATCGTCGCCGGCACCCCGGACACGGTGCTGGAGAAAATCAAGTACCTCCACGACCGCTTGGGCATGGAGCACCTGATTTTCTACGGCCAGGAATCGCGGATGTCCCACGAAGCCACCATGAGCAACATCGGCCTCTTCGGCAAGGAGGTCCTGCCGGAAATTCAGAAATGGTAGGACGCGGGCGGCGCCGGACTCCAGTGGTTTCCAACTGAATACAGGGAGCAGTTGGGACTCCCAAAACCGTGTCACCTGCGCTTGCCCTGCATTGGCAAGCGCATTTCATTCTAAATGAAGCTGTACTCAACGAAGTTTCTTGAGAACACCGCTAATTTCCTCTGGCATAGATATACTGAGTTTGGACCACTCAAGCGGAAGTGAGTCCTGGGGCAAAGATGCCACAGTCGTCACGATAGTCTGGATGTCCGCATCTATATCCACCACCAATAAATTCCCGTCTGCGGGGTTACTCAAGGCGTCTAAGGCTGACACGCTTCCTGAAAGAATGTCACGGAGACGCGGCTCGCTAACGGGCAGGTATATCCATCTATCGATGGATTCATCAGCATCATTCCACCAGGCAAGGTACAATTGCCCGGCTTGGCTTCTTTGCAGAAGAAGGCGAGGCCCGTCGTAGTATTCAAGCACACGCTCAAATACGAAGGCGTTCCATGGAAAATTGGGGAGCTTGGCTCCTTCTATTTCAGGCAACATGGCACGAGTGCCTCAGGTCTCTATAGGTTGCGTACAACTTGAGTGTGCTGGGTTGGATCGAATCCTTCCACCACGTATGGTGGGAAGGAAACTCACTCGGTGTTTGAAGTGCCTTCCCTGAGTTGGGCGTAAGAGTTACGCTCGCTATTGTCCTTCCTATGTTCCTATATCGGCCAGCGCATTGGATTGCGTGGTCTATGTCTGCGAAGACTGAGAGACCCATCGTTTCGCACTGTGTTCTACCCCCGCGCTTGATGGCGTTCTCAGCTCGGGTTCGGTCTTGGCGGTACACAGAGACAAAATCGCTTGATTCGGGCCGGTCGGTTTTGACAATTCGATAGTAGGTTCCATTAGCCGGGGGAGCCTGTTGAGGAGGACAATCGTCCGGGAAATCTGCGGTCCAGTTCCAAGAAACCACTATGTTCACCAGTTCGAATCGGTAAGGGCACTGAGTGCATTAAGCCAGCCAATACTAATTGCATCACTGTCACGGCGTCAATTGCCCGCGCCGCCGGCCTTGACGCCGCGGCGCGTTGAACCCTAAAATAGCCTTGACTGGCATATCATTACCTTAACGACAAACAAAATCGTCCACGATGGAGGATTTATGGCTATTACCATGGATGGAGTGGAACTGGGCGTTTCCATCAGCGAAAAAGCTGCGGAGAAGATTCGGTATTTCGCCGACAAGGACGGCATTGCCGATAACGTTGGCCTGCGGGTCGCCGTCAAGGGCGGCGGCTGCTCCGGCATGACCTACGACCTGACCATCACCGGCGAGGAGCGGGACACCGACAAGGTGGTGGAGCAGTACGGGGTCAAGGTCATGGTCGACAAGAAGAGCTACATCTTCCTGGTCGGCACCGAGTTGGACTTTTCCGACGGTCTCAACGGCAAGGGGTTCGTCTTCAGCAACCCCAACGCCAAGAAGAGCTGCGGCTGCGGGACTTCCTTCAGCGTCTAGCCCCGGCCAACCCACCGGCGCATTTGAGGCGCTGCCATTGTCAATGGCAGCGCCTTTTTCTTTCAACTTCCGCCAAATTGGACGGGACCGGGGCTGGGCCTTTCGATTCTCCCCTCTCCCCACGGGAGAGGGGCCGGGGGTGAGGGCGAACCCCACGCGCACCGGCAACGGTTGCTCCTGGCCGGGGGTACGTTGGGGGATGTATCCCCCAAACCCCCTGTATCCTGTACCGGAGTTCCTCGGGGCCTCAGCAAGAACGGGTCAAATCAAGACTCTTGCGCTTAACAACTGGTATAATTTCGTACCGTAACCCGCAGCAAACACCTGCCTTTCCCAATCACCGCGCATTCACTCTGAACCGGAGTTAACCATGACCGCGCCAGCCGCCGATACCCTGGCCCAATTCCGGGCCGCCACCGAAGCCGCCGCCCTTTACGACAGTTCCCACGCCGGGCGGCTGAAGGCCACCGGCGCCGACGCCCTGGACCTGCTCAACCGGATGTCCACCAACGCCGTCCTTGACCTGCAACCCGGCCAGGGCGCGCCAACCATCCTGACCACCAACCGGGGACGCATCCTCGACGTCCTGGGCGTGGTCAACCTGGGCGATTACGTTCTGCTGCTGACCAGCCCCGGGCGCCAGCAGGCCGTCATCGAGTGGCTGGACAAGTACACCATCATGGAAGACCTGGAAATCGCCGACATCACCGCGGAAACGGCCATGCTGACCGTGCTGGGCCCCACTGCCGCCCAAGCGGTGCAGGACGCCATCGGACCCCCCGCGGCGGAGCTGTCCCCCTACCATTACGCCGCGGCCGAAGTCGCCGGGCACTCCGCAGTCATCGTAAACCGTCCCCAGGGAACGCTGCCCGGCTTTGACGTCATCACGCCGCCCGATGGTCTGAGCGCCGCCGCGGACGCCCTGAGCGCCGCGGGAGCCATGCCCATTGACGGCGATGCCTACGAGTCGGCCCGCATCAGCGCCGCCGTTCCCGAGTACGGACGGGAGATGGGCGACGCCTACAATCCGCTGGAAGCAGGTCTCATCGGCGGCATTGACTTCGAAAAGGGGTGCTACATCGGGCAGGAGGTGATCGCCCGGCTGGACACCTACCAGAAGGTGCAGAAGCGGCTGGTTGCCCTGCGGCTTCCCCCCGCCGGGGCTGCCGGAGCATCTCTGCGGTCTGACGGAAAGGATGTGGGGGTGGTGACTTCGGCTGCCGCCAACCCGGCCACGGGAGAGACCGACGGCTTGGGTTACGTCCGCTCGGCCCACGCGGAAGTGGGGACTCGGCTGGAAATCGGGGATGACGCAGGGCAGGATTGGGCCGAGATTACCGGGTTGCCCCAGTTTTTTGGCCCTGGGCAGTTTTAGAGACCGGGGTACGTTGGGGGATGCCTCCCCCAAGCCCCCTGTGTAGAGAAGTCCCCCGGAGAACGTCAGGTACCGAAGTAACGGTCGCCGTAGTCACCCAAGCCGGGGAAAATGAACTTCCGTTCGTCCAAACCGGGGTCCACCGCCATTACCGTGATGTTCTGCCGGGGAATTGTACCGCTCAGCCGCGCCAACCCCTCTTCCGACGCCAGCACCCCGGCGTGGTAGATTTCCTCGGGACGGTATCCCATTCCTTCCAGCAGGCCCACCACCAGCAGCGAACTCCCCGCCGTGGCCAGCATGGGGTCGAGGATAATCGCCCGGCCCGGCAGGCGGCGGGGGAATTTCTGGTAGTAGGGCCTCGGCTCGGCTGTCGTCTCGTCCCGCTGCATCCCCACCACCGCCACCGGCGCATCGGGCAGGGCTTGCAGGAAAGCCGGGAGCAGCGCCAGCCCGGCCCGCACGATGGGCGCCAGCATCACTTCCGTGGGCATTCGGGAGCCTTCGACTGTCCCCAGGGGCGTCTCGATGGTCTCCCGCACCGCCGGTAGCTTGGCCAGGGCTTCGGCGCAAAGCAGCGCGGCCAGTTGGTCCGATGCCCGGCGAAAGTCGGCAGGGCCGGTGTCCCGGTCACGGAGCGTTGATAAAAGCGCGTCTTTCATGGCGTTGCGGCACTTAACTTCCACCAGAACCGAATCCGGCGTGGAAGTACGCGCTATCGAGGATCGAGGCTACGGACATTCCCGAAACCGGCGCGGTATCACCAGCCGTTAAACAATACGTTTACAGTTTCGTCTCCATCAAAGTTCATGGTAAATAGAGACCAGAACTTGTACCCCGCATCCTCGATTGATTCCCGGCCACGTTCATTGCGGTCAACAAGGACGATAGCATCCGTAACCTGAAGGCCCAGACCCTCGGCTAGGCTTATAGCCTTCAGAAGTGAATCGCCAGTGGTGACAACGTCTTCGAGTATCGCGACTCGGGTGCCTTTCGGGGGAATTTGCCCCTCAGCGTCGGCTTCAGTCCCGTGTTCTTTAGCCTCTTTTCGGTGATAAAAGGCCTGAATGGAGGGCCCTTCCGTCATCTCACTGTAAAGCGCGATCGACGAAACTATTGGGATGGCCCCATAGGCAGTTCCGCCGATGTACTTAATCCCCTCGCGTCTTAGTTTCTCGACCAGCTGAGAAGCCACCAGACGAGCCCCTTCAGGATGAAGAGTGAGTTTTTTGGAATCGAAGTAGTATTTCGACCACCTTCCGGAAGCCAACTTGTAATTCCCCCAAAGCAATGCTCCAACGTCCTCCAATAAATCCACTGGATCACGGTGGACAGTTTCCTTAACCGCGGTTTCTAGCATGGTCGAAATACCTGCTTCTTTCGTAGGGATTGAAAAATGAGCACTAACATTTAACTGTAGTGCAGGTGGGGCGAATCAACCCAATTATAAGAATAAAATTGCTAGGATATTAAGGCATACTTCCATCCTAGTCAATTCGGCGAACCTTTTCCCGGATAGCTGGGAACTCACAAATACAGCCCATTGTCCCGGATGTAGTTCTCCACCGGGGCGGGGGTGAGGTACTTGATTGACTTGCCTTCGCTGACCAGGCGGCGGATGTCGGTGGAGCTGATTTCGACCCGGGGGGCGTTGAGCAGGGTCAGGCCGGGGCCTGCCTGCGGATAGCGGCCCACGAAATCGTTGACGTCGACCCGCTGATGACCCACCCGGTTGACCACCACCAGGCTGCACAGTTCCAGCAGCCGCTCCGGGTCCTTCCAGCGGTCGAACTGCTCCAGCGCGTCCATCCCAACAATGAAGTGCAGGATTGCGTCCGGGTCCAAACCCCGGCACAGTTCTTCCAGGGTATCGACGGTGTAGGTCAGACCGGCGCGTTCCACCTCCTGCGTTCCTGCCTCGAAGCCGGGGTTGTCCGAAACCGCCAACTGCGCCATTTCCAGCCGCTGCCGGGGCGTGGCCGACGGCTCCGCTTCTTTCAAGCGGGGGCTGCCGGCGGGCATGAAAACCAGCTTGTCCAGGGCCAGGCGTTCGCGGGCCGCTTCCCCGACAATCAGGTGGCCCAAGTGGATGGGGTCGAAAGTGCCGCCCAGAATGCCTACGCGCTCCATTGCTGCACCTTGCCGGTGGACGAAGGGAATCCTTCGACTGTGTTGGGAGCAACCGGGAGGGGCCGGGGTACGTTGGGGGATACATCCCCCAAACCCCCTAACTGGGTGGGATAGTCTGTCAGAACCATTCCATTTCCACCCTGCCGATGCGGATGGTGTCGCCCGCTTCAATGCCGGCCCCGGTCAGGCCGCGGGCGATGCCCAGCCGGGTCAACTCGCGCCATATCTGGAGCAGAACCCGGTAGTCCCGAATGTCGGCCATGGCGGTCAACCGCTCCAGGTGTTCCGACTCGACCACGAAGACCCCGCCGTCCATGTGAAACGTATTCCCTCGGGAAGACGGCATCGAAGACAAATGCCTCCCGGCAGTGGCCGTCTCGACCGGAAGCGCCGGTTCGTCCACCACGGCATCCAGGGCATCAACCACGTATTCCAGCAGGTTGTCTATCCCCTCGCCGCTGACGGCAGAGATGAAGAAGATGACCGGCTTGGCGCCGGAGGCATCGGAAAGTTCTTCTTCCAACACAAACCGCAGTTCTTCCCGGCGTTCCCGTACCTCCGTCACGTCCATCTTGGACACCGCGATTACCTGGGGCTTGCGCTCCAGGTCCGGGTTGAACATCAGCAACTCGTTGTTAATCATACGAAAGTCCGCGACCGGGTCCGGTGCCAGACCGTCTATCAGGTGGATGTACAGTCGGGCACGCTCAGCGTGACGCAGGAACTCGTCGCCCAAACCCACGCCGTCGTGGGCGCCTTCAATCAGTCCTGGCACCTCCATCATCACGAAGTCCCGTCCCTTGGCGTTAACCACGCCAAGAGCGGGCTCGACGGTGGTGAAGGGATAGTCGGCGATGCGGGGCTTGGCCGCGGAGCAGCGGGACAGCAGCGTGGACTTGCCTGCGTTGGGCTTGGCCAGCAGGCCCACGTCGGCCAGCAACTTCAGCTCCAGCAGCAGCGTCACGGCCTCGCCTTCCTCGCCCTGCTGGGCCAGCCGGGGTTCCTGGTTGGTAGAGGTCGCGTAGTGGGTGTTGCCCCAGCCGCCCTGGCCGCCCTGGGTCACCAGGTGCGGGATTTCGTCAATGACGTCGGCCAGCAGCTCCGTCTCGCCGCCGGACCGGGGAATCATTCTCCAGACCACGGTGCCGACGGGAACCTTGATGTAGGTGTGGGAGCCGTTGCCCCCCCGCTGTTCCTTGCCGCGGCCATGCTCGCCACGGTCAACGTAGAACGTGCTGTTAAACTTCAGGTGCAGCAGGGTGTTCAGGGAAGGGTCGCCGACGATATAGGCGCTGCCCCCGTCGCCGCCGTCCCCCCCGTTGGGGCCGCCCTTGGGCCGGAACTTTTCGCGCAGGAAGCTGACACAGCCATTTCCTCCATTCCCGGCTTTTATATTCAATCTAACTGTATCAATCATATTTTAAGAGAAAGGACAATGGCAGTAATAAGGATGTTGACAGGGTTTATAACTCTGCTTGACTCACCGTGGAGCCGTGTTAATTACCGTCATTGTAACACGGACAAGTTGCCCGGTTTGGTGGGTAACTCAGTGAGTGACGTGGACAATCCTCAGAGGTGTTTCCGGCGGGTATTTGGGGCCGAAATTGTCCCGAAGTTGACCACGTTTTGGTCCGGCGGGGCAACGATGAAGGGCCAGTTGTCCACACGAAAGGCCAGTTATCAACCAAATTTCCCTAGTTATCAACAAATCTTATGTAATTCGGCAAGGATAGGTCAGCGGCGCCGGGGCCTCGAACCGCCGCGGCGTCGGGGCCTTTTTCGGCTGCGTCCGCTCCCGGCCTCCGGCGTTGAATCGGGCGCCGGTGGGCTGCCCGGGTCTGCCATGATTGTCGAAGCCAAACGCCTGACCCGCGTCCGGTCCCGTACCCAGAACGCCTGGGTCACCACCGTCAGGATGATTCCGGGAATGAGGATGGTAATGGTAAAGTCGTTGAGGTCCCGGTTCAGGTAAAGTTGCCGGTATCCAATTAGATAGCCGCCGGTGAACAGCATGGCCCAGGCGACGGCGCCGGACCAAAGACTGTTGTGCCAGGGAGACCGGATAATCAGCACCGCCCAGACGGGCCAGAAGACCACCACCGGGTAGAGAAACCAATACTGGTAGTACCAGGGCTTGAGTTGTTCCGGTGGAGCCGGGCGTTCGTCATCCAACGTTGCTGGTCCATAACCTGCCGGGGCAGGTGGGGTTGCCGGGTCTGTGCCGGGGCCGGGGTATTAGCTCCCGGCCAATTGGCGCTGGGTGGATTATACCAGCGGCGGCCCAAGCACGGGGACGGGATGCCGGGTTGGGATTGGGGCGGGCGGGCTATCCCCGGCCCTGGGATTTGCTGTTATTATATCTGCCACCAGCGGACGGGGGAGTTTGGGCAATGAAAGACCTTTCGGCCCGGGAGTCTTGGCGCGCCGTTTTAGGCGAACTGGAGCTGCAGCTTCCCCGGCCCACCTTCGATACTTGGCTCAAGCAGACCGACGGCGTCGCCTGTGACGAATCGTCCTTCCTGGTGGCCGCTCCCACCGCCTTCGCCGTAACCTGGCTGGAACGGCGGATGTACGCCGACATTCAGAAGACGGTGGAGAAAGTCACCGGGCAAGCCCTGGAAATCCGCTTCGAGGTCAACCGGAGCGAACCGGATGCGGATACCCCGCCGCTGGACTCGATGCCCGGCAGTCTCCCGTCCGTCTCCGCCTTGACGCTGCCCTTGCCAGAACCCTTGCCGGAACCCTTGGATGAAATTCCTCCGGTCGGGACTCCTCCCGACGAGAGCCGGATCCTGGCAGAACCGTCGCCTCCGGCCGGGACGGGGAACGGTTCTGCTGTTGCGGCGCCTCCCGCCCCGGTCTTTGCCCACAACCCCAAGTACACCTTCGATTCCTACATCGTCGGGCCGTCCAACCACCTGGCCTACAGCGCGGCCCGGGCCGTGGTCGACGCTCCCGGCAACAGCTACAACCCCCTTTTCCTGTACTCCGGCGTGGGCCTGGGCAAGACCCACCTGCTCTACGCCGTCGGCCACGCCTGCGCCCGTCAGCAGATGTCGGTGCTGTACGTCACATCGGAGCAGTTCACCAACGAGTTCATCACGGCCATCCGCAACCGCACCACGGAGGAATTCCGCCGCCGCTACCGGGGGGTGCAGGTGCTTTTGATTGACGACGTGCAGTTTATGAGCGGCAAGGAGCAGACGCAGGAGAGCTTCTTCCACACCTTCAACGACCTGCACAACTCCGGGCACCAGATAGTCATAAGCTCGGACCGTCCGCCCAAGGCGCTGGCCCTGCTGGAAGACCGGCTGCGCTCCCGTTTCGAGTGGGGACTGATTGCCGACATTCAGCCGCCGGACCTGGAAACCCGCATGGCCATTTTGTCAGCCAAGGCCGAGGAATTGGAGATGGACCTGCCCGACAGCATCATCGAACTGGTGGCCAAGCGGGTGCAGCGCAACGTGCGTGAGCTGGAAGGCTGCCTGAATCGGCTGGTGCTGCACTCCAAGATGATGTCTCAGCCCATAACCGTGCAGTCCACGTCGCTGATGCTGAACGACCTGACCGCGGACACGGCGCGCCACTCCATTGAACCCGACCGCATCATCGAAGAGGTGGGCCGCCACTTCAAGGTCACGGTGCCGGAGCTGCTGGGCAAGGGGCGCACCAAGAAGGTCGCGCAGGCCCGGCAGGTGGCAATGTATCTGCTGATGTACGAACTGGAGATGTCGCCCACGCAGGTGGGGCGGCTGCTGGGCGGGCGCGACCACGCCACCGTGATTCACGGCGCCGGCAAGATAAACGGCGAGATTAACGAAGACCGGCAGTTGCGCCAGAGCGTCTTGACGATTAAGGACGCGCTGTTTACGTGACGTTTGCACCGGGGAAAGACTGCGGGAGTCAGGGCATTTAGATTCTCCCCTCTCCCCGCGGGAGAGGGGCCGGGGGTGAGGGGAATCCCCGAACGCCCTCACCCTAACCCTCTCCCGAGGGAGAGGGGATTTATCGAGAATCGAAAGACCCTGGCTGGGGGAGTTGGGTTCCTTGCGCGGCCCCGCCTATGTTGGTAGACTCCGGGACACGGGCAAAGATGGCCCCGTAATCCGGCGCAATTCACCGGCGCAATTCAAACGAGGAGGGACATATCATGCCCACCGAGAGCGAGAAGCAAGCGGAACGTGACCGGGTACTTCAGAACAGCGGCTTCCGGGTTGGAATGCACGACTTTCTCTCCGAGGTGGACCTGGACGCCCTGAAGGCGCGCAACAACGGCTGGGAGCGCGACCACGGCGGGCAGTCCTTGTTGGACCGCAAGACCGAGGAACTGATACGCATTGCCGGGTACGTCTGCATGAGAAACCCGGTCTATCACATCCAGATTCACGTCCACGCCGCCCATCAGGCCGGGGCCACCCCCGAGGAAATCTACTCGGTCATCAAGATGGCCGGCGGATGGGCCGGCGGCACCGCCGTGCAGAACGGCATGGAGGCTTGGCGCCTCGTCTTCCGCCCCGACCTGCCGACCATCTTCCGGGTCTCGGACCTGGGCCCGGTCAACGAAATCTGACCGTCCCAACATACCGGGGGTTTGGGGGATGCATCCCCCAACGTACCCTGCCCACGTTGCAGGACTTCCTTCCCGGGCCTTACCCAGCCACATTCCCAAGGCGCAACTTTACTGTCAGGAGCAAGACCATGATTGACCAGGTAGAAATGATGCGGGCCATCGAGCGCTTCCGCGGCGATGCGGTGGTGGTGCCGGTGTTCCGGGCCAACGGCGCATGGGGCAAGGTGACCAGCAACGTCAAGCGGGACATTCCCGTGGGGGGTGCGATGGGCAAGGCCTCGTCGGTGGCCCTGGGCCTGGCGCTGGCCCAGCCCGATACTCGGGTCATTCTATTCGACGGTGATGGCAGCCTGCTGATGAACCTGGGTTCGCTGGTGACCATAGCCAACAAGGGCCCCAAGAACCTGGTCCACTTCGTCATGGACAACGGGGTCTACGCCACCACCGGCGGACAGGAAGTGCCCGGCGTCGGCGTCGCCGACTACACCGATCTGGCCGCGTCGGCAGGCTACGCCCACACTTACCGCTTCGACGACCTGGAAGACTTCGTCACCCGCGCCGAGGAGGTCTTCGCGCAGGAAGGCCCGGTGTTCGTCGCCGCCAAGGTTATCCCCGACATCCGGCTGCCGGAGGAACGTGCGGCCGGCGGCCAGCGCCGCACCCCGGAGGCGGTGGCAGACCTGCGGGCCGAGTTCGGTGCCGGGGATTAGTCCGTCAGATAGCAACGAACGGGCAACAGTGAACGGGGCGGGACATTCTCCCGCTCCGTTCCGTCTGAGTCAAACAATTTGTCCGGTTCCGGCGTTTACAGGGGGACTTCCCGCCACTCGAAGGCCAGGAAGGCGTAGCGGACGAACACCGCGCCGCCCGGCGCGCCCAACGGCCCGTTGACCCCCAGAACGGCGATGGTGTGCTGGTCCCCGGCCTTGGGTTCGGCGTCAACCACCACCCGCTGGGGCACGTTGAATCCCTGGATGGTTCCCCGGTCCCGGTTGCAGTCGCCGTCAACCCAAATCTCGCCGTAGTCGTCAACGCAGGTCTCGAACAGGCAGCGGCCGCCGGCCAGGTCCCGCCCGCCCACCGACGGCGGCACCGTGACATTGATACGGTACCAGGCAAAGGCCACACCCTGGGAGTGCCACTTGGTCAGGTCGTCGATGACGTCCCAGCCGGAGTCGTCAAAATCGGGGAGGCGGGCCGGACTGCCCTCGGCCTGGGACACGATGCCCTCGTTGGGCTGTCCGGGGACGTACCCGCCGGCGAAACGCCAGACTCCGTTGACCTGCTCCAGGTCTGCCGGGTCCTGCAAGTTGATGATTGCTCTGGGCATAATTCACTCCTCCTCTGGTTATTTGGGGCTGCGGCCCGTGTGGTACGAGGGTACGTTGGGGGATGCATCCCCCAAACCCCCGGAAATATATGGTTCGACCGGCTTGGTACGGGCAGATACGGTGGGGTATCAGTCCTCGACGCCCACGATTTTGATGCCGGCGTGAATCCGGTAGATACGGTTGATGTTGACCAGCAGCGGGGTTATCTGCTCCACGTAGCGGGAGTTAGCCAGACTGCCGCCGTCCACCGGGCGCAGGTCCGGGATGCGGCGTGCCAGGTCCATCACCCGCTGCTTGGCTTCGGCGTGGTCCGAGCACACCACCACGTCGCCGGGAACGGACACGCCGGGCTGCTGCAACTCCTCGGCGCTGACGTTCTGGAAGGCCGACACCACCAGGGCTTTGGGCGCCAACTCCTGGGCTTCCTCGGCGGCGGAACCTGCCGGGACGTCCACGGCGAAGGCTCCCCGTCCCCGCCGGAAGCCCATCGGCGCGATGACGTTGACTACCACCTTGCCGGCCAACTCCCCGGCCACCTGCTCCAGCAGCGGGCGCTGTCCCTCGTAAGGCACGGTCAGGAACACGGTGTCGGCCCGGGCCGCCGCCGCCGTGTTCTCGACGCCGGTGATGTCCGACCCAGGGGCCAACTCGGTCAACTCTCCGGCGGCGGCGGCGGCCCGGGCCGCGTCGCGGGAGCCGATGACCACCGCCTCGCCGGCCAGGGCCAGCCGCAGGGCCAGTCCCTTCCCCTCGGGTCCGGTGCCGCCCAGAAACGCCAACATTCGCTCATCCTTGTCCTGCTGTGTCATACCCGCCGGGTGACGGATTGAACAACGCCCGCCCGTTCGTCGGGCGTCCCTTAATATACCACCAACCGGGGTATTGGTAACGGCAGCAGTCGATGACGTAATTGTTCAGGCTAAGGGTTTCCTGATTGCCCCTGCTGACACTTGCCCATTGCCAATCCCGGTGACGCTGCCCTACCATAAATATCAATCATCCTTAGCCGGCGCCCCGCGCCGGAATTGCCAGGCCGGATTTAGCCGAAAGACAAGCGCAGGAAAGTGCGTCAAAACCGGCACAAATGTGGCACAAAAATGGCCCACGGTGACACAAAAAGACGCCAAAACCCGCCGTCAGTCCCCCATCGTAGCGCCACCGCCAAGCGTAAATTACAGAAAATGGCACAAAATAACCCATTCCTTTATTTTTGAGAGCTTAACTGCCTCCCATAGCTCAAATCTCCCCAGCCCAAATCTCCCCAGTCTGAACAGTTCCAATGGCAAAACATCCACGACAAGGAACGCTGCCGGGTGTAAAATATGGCTTGAGGAAAGCATTGCATGACCACCATTAACGACATCAGCGACCTGGTCAAAATAATTCAGGAACAGCCCCAGTGGGCAGAAACCCTCCGGGGAGTCCTGCTGAGCCGGGAACTGCTGGAGCTCCCGGAGAAATTTGCCGCCTTCGTCGCAACCGTAGACCGGCAGTTCGAGGCAGTCTACCAGAGGTTCGAAGCAGTAGACCGGCGGTTTGAGGCAGTAGACCGGCAGTTCGAGGCAGTCCACGGACGGTTGGACCGGATGGACGAGGAATTGCGGGCAATGAACCGGAGGATGAACCAGATGAACGGCAGACTGGACAACGCGCTCGGCAGAAGCTACGAGTACAAAATTGAAAAGGACATCCGGAGCATCGCCGAAGACCAGCTCAACATCGAGCGGGCCAGGATATGGAAAGGCCCCAACACCGGATTCCTGGACGCCCCAATGGATATCCTCGAACAGGCAAGGACGGACGGGATCATCACCCCGGACGAATACCGTGAGATGTTCCGGGTTGACATCATTCTCCGGGGAATGGGGCTGGACCATAATCCCGAATCCTACGCCACCATCGAGACGTCCATCACCATCGGCGGCTCAGACATCATCAGGGTTTCCCGCAGGGCCGAAATCCTGGGCCGCGCCCTGGACCATCCGGTTATCGCGGCCGTCGTAGGTACCCAAATTGACGACGAAAGGTCTCAACTCGCCCAGGACCACAACGTGCGGGTGGCGCTGATGCCCCAGTAGAAAATCCAGGAATCTCCGGCCAACCGGGGCCTCGCCGGCAGCGGTGAGGCCATCTTTGTATCCGGCCCCGAAACTTCACTCGGTCCATGTGCTAGAATACCGCCATTCAAACTAGGGGAGGGTTGGTCATGGCATTCAAGCTGAACCACGTACATCTGAAGAGTCCGGACCCCAAAGAGACCGCCGACTTCTACGTCAACAACCTGGGCGCGACGGTGGTGGCCGAGACCGCCAACGGCGGGTTCCGCCTGGACCTGCACGGTCTGCCCCTGAACGTCACCGGCAAGATTGACAGCCAGACCCACGACCAGGTCTTCGGCATCGAGCATATCGCCATCGACACCGACGACATTGACGGGACGGTGGAGTCGCTCAAGGCTGGCGGCGCCCGTATTCTGGAGGAAACCCAGGTGGGCGGCGGCCGGCGGGTCTGCTTCTTTGAAGGCCCCCAGGGGGTCTGCCTGGAAGTCCTGGAAATCCAGAGTTAGCCGCCCATGTCCGGCTATCGACTGTTGGCCTTGTTCGCCCATCCCGACGATGAAGCGTTCCCGGTGGGCGGCGCGCTGGCAGCCTGCGCCTCCGCCGGGGTGTCCATCCGGCTGGTCACCGCCACCCGGGGCGAAGAGGGAGAAATACGTCAGCCCGATGTGGCCACCCGGGAGACCATCGGCGCGGTGCGGGAGCGGGAGTTGGCCGACTCGGTGCGGGCGCTGGGCCTGGACAGCCACGACCTGCTGCACTACCGGGACTCGGGCATGGCGGGCACCGAACCCAACCGGCGGCCCGAGGCTTTCGTCAACGCTGAGCCGGGGCCGGTGGTGGAGCGGCTGGTGTACGAAATCCGCAGCTTCCGCCCCCAGGTCGTGCTGACCTTCGAACCCGGCGGGCTGTACGGGCATCCCGACCACATCGCCATCTGCCGCCACGCCACCCGCGCCTTCCACAGGGCAGGCGACCTGTCGGTGTTCCCGGAGCAGTTGACCGGAGAACTGACGCCCCACGAACCGCAGCGGCTGTTCTACAGCGCGCGGCCCCGGGGGTTCCGTACCGACATGGCCCTGAAGCTGCGGGCGGCGGGAGTGGACTTTCCACTGCCCGACCCGGACCGGGTCAACGACGGCGTTCCGCCGGGGGAGATTCACCTGGAACTGGACATCGGGGAACACCTGGACGCCAAGCTGGCCTGCATCCTGTGTCATCGGACCCAGACCGCCACGGACTGGCCCTACTACACCGTCCCCCGTGAGGTGACGGCTCACAACCTGGGGCGGGAGTGGTACATCCGTGGCTGGCCGCCGGTGCCGCCCGGCGAGTCCATCCCCGCCAACTTCTTCGAGGGGTTGGAGCCGGAGTGACAGCCGGGGCGCATAATCGTGGTGGGAATGTTTATATTAACTGGCCGGTGTGATTTGACATGACTGCCCAACAACAGACTGCGGTAGGTGGATTGATTACTGCCGACGAATTCCTGCTGATGCCAAACAGCGGCTTCCGACGGTACGAAATCATCCGGGGGGGTTTGGTCAAGAAAATGGCTCCTGGACATACCCACGGTATCGTGGTGACACGGATTAGTGCCGCCCTGGCGAACTACACCGAAGCCAACGATTATGGCCACGTTGCAGCCGGGGACCCCGGCTGCCGGCTGGATACTGACCGGACACGGTGCGCGCTCCCGACGCAGCCTGGATCGCCGGCGGACGTATACCGGAGGGTTTTGCGGGATACCCGCCATTTGCCCCGGATTTGGCGGTGGAGGTCAAGTCGCCCAGCAATTCCAACCTGGAGATGGCCGCCAAGGCAATGATGTGGCTTAGCTGCGGTTCCCGTCAGGTTTGGGTGGCAGACCCGGAACACTCCACGGTTACGGTCTACTTGCCCGGCGGGGAGCCGGTGGTTCTGAGTGAGGATGACAATGTTGACGGTGGGAATTTGCTGCCCGGCTTCAGTTCCCTGGTTTGGCGATTTTTCCGGCGGCGGCGGTAATTCAGGGGGACTCCGGTTGACGGTTTAACCGGCAGGATGGGATTGGGTGATAATTGAGACCCCAAGGGCAAGACCCGGTTGGTCGAACAGCGTGGCTCGCCCTGCTCATCCTAAGCTTTCGAGGGCACAGCAAGGGGTGTGACGGTTGGGGGGATGAATCCCCCCAACGGACTGCTACACCAGGTCTGGCAGCTTCCGGTAACTTCTCGGAAGCTTCTTGCGATAGTCCCGGTTGTCCAGGTAAGGGCGGGCTTCCTGGGCAGCCCCGGCATCAGTCCCGGGGGTGCTGGGCTGCCAGTTCACCCCGGCCTTTTCGCAAATCAGCCGGTGGAGTTCCTGGAGTTGGGGGTGGGTTCTGACGTCCAGGTTGGCGACGGCTTTCTGGAAGGTGTCGCTCTTGCCGTTGAACTCGGACTCCATCTCGTCCAAATCCTTTTCCCCCCGCCTCAACTCCCGATTGGTTTCGCCCCGCTTCGCCCTTGCGCCCAAGAAATTTGATGACTGGCTGACAACGTTGTTTGTGTTATTCATCGCCAGGCCGAAGAATAACAGCCCGGCCGGCCAAGTAAATGCTCCGGTCAGCGGGTTCAAAGCCAGACCGGCCACGCCAAGCTGGATCGGCACTTTGGCCAACGACGATGCCGCTTCTCCCAAACTGCCGGACATTTCCCTGGATTGCCGGTCCAGGTTGGACTCCAGTTTCTTTATATCAAGCTCTCCGGACTTGACCAGCTGGTCCCGGGACTCGTTGAACTGCCGGTTGAACTCCCGTTCAAGTTCCCCGCCCAGATGTTCCAGGTCCCACCTATCGTCCCTGGCGGCCCAAGCTTCAATCTTGGGCCGCACAAAGATTCCCGACTTCAGGTTGTCGAACAACTCTTCCAACTGGAAGAGTATGAAGTACTGTACTCCTCACGGTCTGGGCCAGTAGGCAGGATAAACAGTGGTGCCGGGCATTCCGGGAACATTTTGTCCACAACATCGGCGGGGAGCTGCCCCAACTGAGTGGCGAGGGCCGCCGTGCCGGACAGAAGCTCCCGTGAGGCCGATTGCGTCAACCCGGCCGAAGAAGCCGCGGCATTCCCAACCGTCCTGGCGGCGCTCTGGGCCAGGCCCCTCGCCGTATCCAACGTTTCCTGCGCTGCCGTCTTCACCCGCCCCGCGGCGGATCCGAGAGAATCCTGGAATTTGTCATTAAGCGCGTTCATGCCATCCTCTCAAAGCCGGACCAATGCCGCTATATTCAGGGGGTAGATTGGGGGATTCATCCTCCAATCTACCCCCATCGTCCCTCTCATGCCTACCGCAGGAAATCCTGGACCCAAGCGTCGTAGTCGCCGCGGCGGGTAAGCTGGCCCATCAGCTCCGGCGACGCCAGGGAGTCGCGCAGGTCGGCCGGGGCCACCCCGTCGCGCAATGCCTTCAGCGTGTCGTAGACCGCCTTGACCGCAGCCTGGAAGGGCAGGTGTCCTTGCAGCGCCACCCGGACACCGTTGGCGCCCAGAAATTCCAGGTCGGCCAGTTCCCCGCCGGCGCCGCCCAGCAGCAGCGGAATCTTCGCCTCGGCGTTTACCGCCGCAACCTCGGCCTTGGTCTGGGCGCCTGCCAGGAAGACCGCGTCCACGCCCACTTCCTGGTAAGCCTTGACCCGCTTGATGGCTTCTTCCACCCCGCCGTTCCGCAGGGCGCTGGTGCGTCCGGCCACCACTAGGCTGGGGTCCTGGCGTCCCGACAGGGCGGCCTTCATCTTGCCGATGCCCTCGTCCAGGGAAATCAACTGCCCCTCACCGCCGGCGCCGAAGCTCAGGGGCAGCAGGGTGTCTTCAATGGTCAGGCAGGACACGCCGGCTGACTCCAGTTCCTCGACGGTGCGGCGCACGTTCAGGGCGTTGCCGTAGCCGTGGTCGGCGTCAACCATCAGGCTGATGTCGCTGGCCCGGCAGATGCGGTGAATCTGCTGGGCGAATTCGGACAGGGTCAGTACAATCAGGTCGGGCGCGCCCAGAACGGTGCCCGACGCAATGGACCCGGCGAACATTCCAATCTCGAAGCCCACGTCCTGGGCCGCTCTGGCGGATATGGGGTCGAACACCGACCCGGGATGTACACACTTGTCTCCGTCCAGTATGGCCCGGTAACGCTCGCGCCTTTCGGTAAGATTCATGCTGCTCCTTTCGTCGTTGAAGGTTGTTTGGTGAAGGCAATCGGCGGCAAAGCTGAAATTGCCAAGCGTGGGCAATATACTACCGGCGGTTAACGGTTGCAAGGAAGGGGGGCGGACGAGAAGGATACGTTGGGGGATGCATCCCCCAAACCCCCTGAATTTGGGCGTGGAGGAAGTATGGACATTATTGGGGTGGATTTTAGCGGGGCTGTGCAGGAAGGCAAGACTTGGGTGGCCACGGGGAATTTACATGAGGGTTGTCTAACCTTGACCCACTGCGCTCCTATTTCCCGCCAGCAATTGACGGATGAGCTAAAGAACATCAAAGAACCAGTCATTGTGGCGATGGACTTTCCTTTTGGCCTTCCCTGCGGCTTTATCCGCGAAGAATTGGGCATGAATGCCACCAAAATGCCAGAAGTATGGAAATACACTCATGATAAATTAAATTTGCCAAAGTACATTCCAGAATTGCGCGATCGGCTTCGCAATGGGGACTTAAAGAAGTACAGCAAACTCAAGAGAAAGGGGGATGCTAACTTCCCGGGATCATATTCGCCACTCAATCCCGCCGGTCCTGAAATGTTCCCGATGACGTTTTACGGGATGCACATGCTTCACAAACTCAGAAAGTTCGGGTTTCATATCCCACCATTGCCCCCCGTTTGTGATGATTCGCCAACGGCACAGTCAACGCTGCTGGAAACCATGCCAGGGGTAGTACTAAAGGCATTGGGGTTGCCTCATTATGGGTACAAGGAGTCCAGTAAGAACCCTTTGACTATTCTGGAGAACCGCCGCAAAATCTTACACGGTCTGAAGGTGATCCCTCAGCAGTTGCACGTATGCGGATTGGACGAGTTTCGAGATGAATGTTTGGTTTTCAACGACTGCCTCGACGCCATCGTCGCTGCGGTGGCAGCCGCGATGTGGCATCGCGACCGCAGCATTTTCCGTTGCCCCACCGAGGGCGAAAAGCAGACTGCCAGCCTGGAAGGCTGGCTTTACGCCCCCAAGTCCCAACCCTAAACCCCACCGTGTTAGAATGGCAGACACGACAGGGAATCATCAGGCAACCCATTTTAAGCAAGGAGGCTATAACATGGTGCAGATAGTGCGAGTATATTCCGGGGACGACGGCGAGTCCCACTTTGAAGACGTGACGCCGGAGCAGTTCGCGGAGATAGCGAACCAGGTGGGCGAGGGCGCCATCAACCTGAACGCCCGGGCGGCAGGCCCTGAGTCCGACTACCACAACGCGCCCCGGCTCCAGTACGTGGTCAACATGGCCGGCACCGCCGAGTTCGAGGTGGCCGACGGAAGCAAGGCGCGGCTGTCCCCCGGCGACGTGCTGATTGCCGAGGACATCACCGGCCACGGGCACATCGCCCGCAGCATCGGCGACGACTTCCGCATCTCCCTGGCCGTCCCCCTGTCCAACCCCACCCGCTAACCCGGGACTGGTCCACCCCGGAACCACCAAAGCCGTCCGCCAACTGCGGGCGGCTCTTTTATCCAGGGGGTTTGGGGGATGAATCCCCCAACGCACCCCTATCTCCGTCTAACTGGAAGCCCCGCTCAACAACCGCTGCAAATGAATCAACCCCTGCTGCCGCCGGGCGTTGAGGGAGGACAACTTCCAGCCGGGTCGGGAAAGCTGGGAGGTCATCTCCCGCTGCACCTCGTTGTCCGGCAGCTTGCCGTAACGATGATACACGGCCAGGCAGTCGGCAGCCATAGCCGCATCGCCCCGCAACTCGGCCAACCCGTGCAGGAAGGGCAGGGCCACGTTGACTGCCATCTCCTTCGCCCGCGCCGCGCCGACGCAGGTGACGCCGCCGCCGGCGACAGTCAGCGCGGCGGTCAACTGGCGGGGTTGGCTGGACCGGACGGCAAGGGAAAGGCCCTCGATCAGCCCGCCGGCCAGTCTGTCTTTCAGTCCGCCATCAAAGGCACGGGCCAGCAGCCGGGCCGCGCCGCCGATGCGCCGGCGGGGGTGGTTTGCGGGACGCACCCGGAAGCAGTGCCACTCCCGCCCGTCCATGCGATTGCCCAACCCATGCGGGGGGAGTTGTACGATGTCCGTGGCGGCGTCCAAAGGCAGGCCGGACAATTGCAGCAGCCAGCTTTCCAGGGTGGCGGCCAGGGCATCGGGTGGGACTTCCGCCGACGCGCGTTCCAGGACGGCGCAGGGGGCGCGGCCCGCCAGGGTGACGAAGGGCTGCTGGTTCTGGCGGTAGCCCAGCGACTCCATGAGACCCTCGTAAAGAGTCTGCTCCGGGGACTGCTCGGCCAGGTACTTGCGGAACCGGGCGTTCTTGGCGGTAAACCGGGCGTCGCCGGCCCGGTCCAGCAGTTGCGCCAATGCTGCGGGGCTGTCCGGCGGCGGGTAGCCCAACCGGGCGAGGACCGTCCAGACCAGCACGTTCGCTTCCGCACCGGAGAGCGCTTCTTCGGCGTTGACTGCCGGGGGCGCCGACGGGTCAACGTCCGGGCTTTCGCCGTTGCCGTCCTGCTCCGCCGGCAGCAGCGGAGCCAGGGATACTACGGGGACTTCGCCTCCGCCGTGCCGGTGGGTGGGCGCCGGGGACAGGTCGAGGGCGGCGTGAAGCACCACGCCGTTGTAGTTGGGGTCGTCGCGGTGGCCGTGGGCGTACCAATCCTGCTGGCGCCGATGGATTTCCACGTCGCCCTGCACCAGACCCTCGCCCTCGAACTGGAGCAAAGCGTTGCGGAAGTCGGGGCCGGCGGTGCGTCCGGGACGGCCCGGATAAAGCACCCGCACCCGGCGGCCCTGGCTGGTTCGGAACCACTCCTGGCGGGCGGCGCGCCGCTGCCACAGCCGGGCCAGCAGGCTTTCGGGCAGGGGCGGCTTGTCCTTTCCCCCGGAAGGTTCACGGGAATAAGGCTCCGGTTCTTCGGCAATGCGGCGCAGCAGCGTGGTCATGGTGCAGGTAGTATACCCGAAATGAAGATAAGTACGGATGCTGGCGGATTTCCCGACTATCCCGGTTATTCCCTGCTTTCCGTTGTTAAACTACCCCCGTCTCCGCGTTCCCCATCCAGTCCGGGGTGAGCCCCCGGCCATGCCCGGCTTGCTCTTTGGCGGGCTTAGTCGTAAAATTTGCCCAAATTCGCCTGGCAGATTGCGGTTCCGCCGCGGACGTCGAGAGGAGAGATTATCGTATGGCTGAAGCAAACGGCCCTTTGAATGGAATCCGGGTACTTGACCTTGGCCGGCATCAGGCAGGGCCACGGTGCGCCCAGGTGCTGGCCCGCATGGGCGCCGAGGTCATTAAAGTGGAGCGTCTGGGCGGCGAAGAGACCCGCTACCACGCTCCCTGGGTGCGCAAGCAGAGCGCCTACTGGGTGCAGTACAACAGCGGCAAGAAGAGCCTGAGCATTGACCTGCGCAAGGAAGAGGGCAAAGAAGTCCTGCGCAAGCTGGTGCGGATTTCCGACGTGCTGCTCCAGAACTTCCGGCCCGGAACCATCGCCACCATGGGGTTCGGCTACGACGTGCTGAAGGAGCTCAACCCCCGCATCATCATGGTAAACGTTTCGGCCTACGGTCAGTTCGGCCCCTACTCGGACCAGATTGGATACGACCCCATCGGCCAGACCATGTCCGGCATCGCCATGGTCACCGGCGAAGAGGGAATGCCCCCAATTCGCGCCGGCGTCCCCATCATCGACCGGACCACCGCCCTCCACGCCGCCATCGGCACTCTGGCCGCGCTGCACGAGCGGGAGACCTCCGGCGAGGGCCAGACCATTGACGTCTGCCTGGCCGACACCGGGTACAGCTACACCGAGATTCCCGTTACCGCCTACCACGGCGCGGGCATCGAGCCCAGGCGGGGCGAGTCGGCGGCGCCTCCCAGCGGCACCTACCCCTGCCAGGACGGCTGGGTGCTGATTTCGGCCGGAGACCAACACCACTGGCACCGGGTCTGCAACGCGCTGGGCAAGCCCGAATGGCTGGAGGACCCACGCTTTACCACCCGCCACGAGCGGGGCAGCAACGGCGCGGTGGTGCAGGAGGCCATGCGGGAACTGCTGTCCAACATGACGATGCGCGATGCCATTGCCCACTTCACCCACCACGACGTGACGGCGGCGCCGGTGAACACCATCGCGCAAGCCGCCCAGGACCCGCACCCGTGGGAGCGGCGGGCCATGGTCGAGGTCCCCGACTTTTTGGCGGGGAGCATCGCCGTGTCCGGCGACTACTGGCATTTCAGCCGCACCCCGACGCAGATTGGCAGCACCCCGCAGGTAGGCGAGCACAACGAAGAAGTCCTCAGCGGACTGCTGGGCTTATCCGAAGATGAGATCGCCGGCCTGTACGAGCGGAACGTCGTCAGCACGGCCCACCACTACGACGAAATCCCGGGATAGACCGCCAGTCCCAACCCCACCGGCATCAGGAAGGAGCCTCCGCAACGGAGGCTCCTGCTCTTTTGGAAACTTATGCACCTGACCGCTTTTTCCATCGTTGCCAAGTCCATCGGACCAGCAGAAATCCCCAGGCTGTCGGTACAACAAGGAAAAGTCCGAAGGATAGAATCAACATGATGATCAGCATAGTGACCATCGACAAAGTGAGAAGACCGCCCGATTCGTTCGGATTTTCCAAGAGATTCATCATGAATGTCGCCATCGGCTCCACGATGATATTTGCGCCGGGAATCATTCTTTGGACCAAGCCCAAATCTGACGGATGTTCTATCATTTCGTTGATGATGGCATACAGCCACCATCCGGTAGCCAGAGTGAGAGCGGGCAATGGGTGGGACCTAACTATGCGCCAGCAAACCTTCAGCAACTTTCCTGTCATATCCCAGCCTGTGTATATTGCGACCCCTGCCAAAAGCACTACTAACCCAATGGCCGAGATGAGCACAAGCTCTTCCCATCCTCCTTTGGGTTCGTAATCCTCTCCCAGAACGAACATGCCGCAAAACGGTGCCAGGAACACAATACATACCAACCATATCAGGGCGCTCTTAACTGCCCGGACAATCCATCGTCGTTCGTTTTCCCTGCGCAAAGGTTCGTTAGGGAGTTTGTAACCGCACCTGTTGCAGTAGTTCCCGATCAGTGTTTCATTGCAGGAATAGCAGGTTCTCATGTTCCATTCTCAGATGTTGAACACCCCGCTCTCGGGTAATTGGTTATAGATTCCTTTCATCTACCCCCATCTCCCCGGAGACTGCCCCGGCCCAACCTCAGTAAGTAAGCATCATCCGCTGAATCTCGCCGGGGTCGTTGGTGATGGTGAGGGCCAGCATCAGCAGGATGCGCGCCTTCTTGGGCGAAAGGTTGTCGGCCACGACGAACCCTTCCTCGGTGAAACGCTTGGTGCGCATCACCCGTCCGTTGCCGGTCTGGCTGGCAATCACCACCCTGACGCCCCGCCGTTGGGCCTCCCGCAGCCCCAGCATATACTGGGGAGAAGACCCGCCGCTGCCCAGGCCGGCGGCCACCAGCCCCGGCGCGCCCGCGTCGGCCACCGCCTTAATCATCACGTCGTCGGCGCCGGCGTAGGCGTAGGCGATGTCGACCCGGGGCAACTCGGCAACGCCGGCCACGTCGAATTCGGCGGCGGCGGTGTGGGCGCGGGTGGGTGTGCGGTAGAACACCACTTCCTCGTCGGAGTCGGCGTAACCCAGAAAACCCAGCTCGTTGGAGCGGAAGGTCTCCAGGCGGTAGCTGTTGGTCTTGGTCACGTCGCGAGCCGCCTGAATCTCGTTGTTCAGGACGGTCAACACACCCCGCCCGGCCGCCGCCGGCGCTGCCGCCACCCGAACGCAGTCGATGAGGTTGACGTCGGAGTCGGTGCCCAGCCCGCTGGCCGGACGCATGGCCCCGGTGACCACCACGGGCCTGGAACTGCGGACGGTGAGATTCAGAAAGTAGGCCGTCTCCTCCAGTGTGGCAGTGCCGTGGGTAACGGCGACACCGGCGGCCTGGGGGTCGCCGGCGAAGATGCGGTTAATCCGCTGGGCCAGTTGGAGCCAGTGTTCCGGGGCCACCTCGGTGCTGCCCACGTTAATCAACTGCTCCGGCACGACCTCGGCGAAACCGTTGACCTCGGGCACCCGGTCGAGCATTTCCTGGATGGACAGATGCCGGTTGCCGTAGCTGTAATTCATATAATCGTTGCGGGAGTCGCCGACGGTGGATATGGTGCCGCCGGTGCCGATGACGTAGACCCGCGGAAGGTTAGATGGACTGTTGCTGGCCATGAGCGCCTCCTGGAGTTAGTTGGGAGTTAGTTGGGAGTCAGCCGTGAGTTGGCCGGAAAGCCGGACGGGGGACGCCGCCCGCCGCTCAGTATACGATATTCCGGAGGAGCCTTATCCCAGCGTCCCTGAAAAACCGGACATTTCCGGACATTTGAGCGTGGGCCAGGGGAGATTTTGTCCTGAAATGTCCGGTCAATGTCCGGTTTTGTCATGGAAATGTCCTGCTTTTGTCCGCTTTTGTCGCGGGGGGACGCCCTCACCCCCGGCCCCTCTCCCGCGGGGAGAGGGGTGGCATCAAACAGGGTAGACTTGCCTATCCCGCCCCGGCCCCTCTCCCGCGGGAGAGGGGTGTCACCAAATAGGGTAGACTTGCCTATCCCGCCCCGGCCCCTCTCCCGCGGGGAGAGGGGTCGCCGGGGCGGTCCATTTCAACGTCGATTACACCCGGCCCCTCCCCCGCGGGGAGAGGGGGCAGCACGGTTTATCAATCCCCGGTGACGGGGACCCGGCCCCTCTCCCGCGGGGAGAGGGGTGGCATCAAACAGGGTAGACTTGCCTATCCCGCCCCGGCCCCTCACCCGCGGGGAGAGGGGTGGCACTTGACCGCGCCCTTCACCTGGTACGGGAGCAAGCCCTCTTCCGCAGGAAAAGAGATGTTTACCGGCTGGTATTAACATTAAATGAGGGTGAGGGCGGTCGTCAACGGCGTACTGTCATCAGGGTACGCCCTCACCCCCGGCCCCCTGCCTGCGCAGGGGCAGGCTTTCTCCCGAGGGGAGAGGGGTGGTTGGCGGCTGGTATTAACGTTAAGGAGGGAGCGTCGGCTGTGTCAACGGATGAGTGTCATTGGGGTACGCCCTCACCCCCGGCCCCTCTCCCGCGGGGAGAGGGGAGAATTAAATTGCCCAGCCTCGGCAAGGCCCCGTTTTTGCATTTTCCGGCCTGCTCCATTAAGATATAAATTAACGCAGTTAAAGGCGGAATGGGCAAAGGGCTGAGGCAGGTATGGGCAGCAATCGGTGGCTTAGGAACAGCTTGGTTTACCTCCTGATAATTGTCGGGGTAATCGTTGTCTTCTACACCCTCATCCCGACCTTCGGGGCCAGCGACCCGGTGCCGATTACCGAGGTGATTGACCGGGCCAAGCGGAACGAGGTCAGCGAGATTATCGTGGAAGGACAGAAGCTGACGGTCATTCCCAGGGTCACCGGCGGGACCGGCGGCAACCAGGTGACCAGCCGCATGGGTGACCAGACCGATATCGTAAGCCTGCTGACCGAAAACGGCGTGGCCATCGGACCGGCGGGCGTCCAGGTGGTGTTCAAAGGTTCCGGCGGCCTGGGCAGCTTCTTCGGCATTCTGCTCAACTTTTTGCCCCTGATTTTCTTCGGCGGCCTCATCCTGTTTATGATGCGGCAGGCCCAGGGCAGCAACAACCAGACCATGAGTTTCGGACGCAGCCGCGCCCGCATGATGTCCATCAACCGCCCCTCGGTTACCTTCGGCGACGTGGCCGGCGTGGATGAAGCCAAGGCCGAATTGGAGGAAGTCGTCGAGTTTCTCAAGTACCCGGAGCGGTTCCTGTCTCTGGGAGCGCGCATTCCCAAGGGTGTGCTGCTGGTGGGACCGCCGGGCACCGGCAAGACCCTGCTGGCCCGCGCGGTGGCCGGAGAGGCCGGAGTGCCCTTCTCCCACATCAGCGGCAGCGAATTTGTCGAAATGTTCGTCGGCGTTGGCGCGGCCCGGGTCCGGGACCTGTTCGAGCAGGCCAAGCGCAACGCGCCGTGCATCGTTTTCGTTGACGAAATCGACGCCGTGGGCCGTCACCGGGGCGCCGGATTGGGCGGCGGGCACGACGAGCGGGAGCAGACCCTGAACCAGATTCTGGTGGAAATGGACGGCTTCGAGACCAACACCAACATCATCGTCGTCGCCGCCACCAACCGGCCCGACATTCTGGACCCGGCCCTGCTGCGGCCCGGCCGCTTCGACCGCCGGGTTACCCTGGACCTGCCCGACGTGGTCGGACGGCAGGCCATCCTCAACGTCCACTCGGCGGGCAAGCCCATTGCGGCCGAGGTCAGGCTGGACACCTTGGCCAAGGAGACGCCGGGGTTCAGCGGCGCCGATTTGTCCAATCTGGTCAACGAGGCGGCGCTGCTGGCGGCCCGCAGGAACCTGAAGACCATCACCATGCCGGAGTTCGAAGAAGCGGTGGAGCGGGTCGTCGCCGGCCCTGAGCGCAAGAGCCGCGTCATCAACGCCCGGGAAAAAGAGATGACGGCCTACCACGAGGCGGGTCATGCCCTGGTGGCCTGGATGCTGCCCCACGCCGACAAGGTGCACAAGATTTCCATTGTGTCCCGCGGCAACATGGGCGGGCATACCACGCTGCTGCCCGAGGAAGACCGCTACCTGTGGACCCAGAACCAGTTCCAGGATATGCTGGCCGTTACTATGGGCGGACGGATCGCTGAGGAGTTGATTTTCGACGAGGTTACCACCGGCGCCAGCAACGACCTGGAGAAGGCGACCAAGATCGCCCTCGGTATGGTCAAGCGGTACGGGATGAGCAAGGCACTGGGTCCCCGCACCTTCGGCAAGCGGGAGGAGATGGTGTTCCTGGGGCGGGAGATCGGCGAGGAGCGGGACTACGGCGACCACGTGGCCGAGGAAATCGACGTCGAGGTCAAGAAGTTGACCAATCACGCCTACCAGAATGCCCGGCAGATACTCATTGACTGCAAACCCAAGTTGGTGCAAGTGGCCGAATACCTCATTGAGCACGAAGCGGTGTCCGGCGATTTGCTGACCCGGCTGTTCAACCTGGAAGACCCCGGCGCCGAAGGCGACACCGGTACGCCGGTGATGCCGCCGGATGCGCCGACGCCTTATGCGCCCCGTCCATCGCAGCCGCCGATGCCGCACCCGGCGCCGTCGCTGTCCAGCCGGAGCCATGCTCCCGGTGAAACAATGTCAGGAGACCCCGACAGCTAGACCTGCGGAGCCGGTCTCTTCAGGAATGCGCAGCCCGAAACGTACAACCCGCTCCGGTTCGCAATCGGAGCGGGTTGTACGTGGTCTTGGGGCATTCGGTCCCCGGATGCGCCCCCGGTTTTCCCCGGCCTCTACTCCTGTTCGGCGGTTTCCAGGGGAAGCTGCCGGTAGTAAATTCCCCAGGACTGCATCAGCTCGGCAACTCGCGGGTCCTGCAACTCCGAAAGCTCCCGGAAAAACCCGGCCAGGGCGTGAGACGGCGTCTGCTCCGTCGAGCAGACCCAACTGCGGTCGGCGGGCACCACGTAGATTAGTCCGCTCTGGTGGGGGCAGGTCACCTGAATGCGCGTCAGGTCTGCGCCGGGGGATATGGTCAAGCCGGACTCCGGCATATATCGTCCCTCCAATTGCCCTTCGTCCCGGCGGAAGGCTCACGCGGCGTTCCGGTCGTGCGGCGGCGGGGGCGGTAAATTCAACCGGGAATTTCGGTTGCTTCCGAAAGGTGTCTGATGACTGGGCGCCGCCAAAGGGCAACATTTTTGGCAAGGGCAAGTATAACAGCTTCAACCCTGGATGCCGGACCAGGATCTTTCGATCCTAGAGACATCCCTCTCCCCCTGTCTTCACAGGGGCAGGCTCTTCTGGGAAAGGGTAAAGGTGATATGCGGGGTTCGCCCTCACCCCCGGCCCCTCTCCCGCGGGGAGCTGACAGGGGTATGTATGGACTGAAATTGGTCTGAGGGCTTGGAAAGCGCACGGGAATCCGGCAGCTTGGCTGCAATGACGAAACCGGACGCCGGAGGTCTCCCATGCGCCGCCCAGAGCCTGCCCCCGTGAAGACGGGGGGCGCTGGCGTCCACTCACCGCAGCAGCCGGGAGAAGCCGGGACGGACCGTCAGCGTAATCCGGCACGGCATCGACTGGCTGAGGCGGTTGCTGCTCCGGGGCCGGTTCTGGCGCCGGGTATGGCTGCTGCCCGAACCCTGGCCCCAACCCAAGCCCAACCTCAACCTGGAGGTCACCCGGACATGCCCCTGCCTGAAAACCCCATACATACCCCTGTCAGCCCGCGGGGAGAGGGGAGAATCGAAAGACCCTGGATGCTGGACAGCCTCGTCTTTCCCGCGAAAGCGGGAATCCACGCGGGTTGGGGCGGCTAAGGCTGCTGTTGACAAGGGGGACCGTGGATTCCTGCCTTCGCAGGAACGACGAAGGGGGCGGCGGATTGACGAAGAATGCGCCGGATTTACGACAATGCCAACACAGTTAAGGACTACCCCGGAGGCCCACAGGACGAAGGGCGGACAGGCCGGTGGAACGGATTGATGGGGGCAGGATTGATGATGCGTCCCTGCCCGCATACCGTTGTGCTGAACATAACGAAACAGACGGGAACCGCCGGTTAGTGTTAAACTCAAACGAGTGGTTCCCGTTTATCGTAATCACATCATCCCGTGGGCGTGACTCATGGGCAAAAGGACGGCAAAATGTACCCACCCGGCGGCCCACGACAACCCGAAATGGACTTTAACCAGGTGTTGTCCCGGTTCAGGGACGGATTCGGATCTATCGGCAGACGCTTCGGCGGCGGCAGCGTCGGGCTGCTGCTGCTGGCGGCCATCGGCATCATCGCCGTTGTATGGCTGGCCACCGGCGTCTACACCATCAACCCCGGCCAGAACGCCGCGCTGCGCCTGTTCGGCGCGGTGCAGGCCATCCCGGTAACTCAAGAGGGATTGCACTGGTGGTGGCCCTCCCCCATCGGCAAGAAGGACGTGGTGCTGGTCACCGAGACCCGCCGCATGGAGCTGGGTTTCCGCAGCAACGCCACCGGCGTTACCAGCCCCTTCGCCACGGAAGCGCTGATGATTTCCGGCGACCTGAACATCGTAGACGTTCAGATGGTGGTGCAGTACAACATCAAAAACCTGACCAACTTCCTGTTCCGGGTGGACGACCCGGGTGAGGACACCCGGGCGATTCCCGCCGGGCGTCCCGACGGACGCACCCTGAAGGACGCGGCCGAGGCCGCGCTGCGGCTGGTGGTGGGCCAGCGGTCCATTGACGACATTCTGGTCCGCAACCGTGAAGAGGTGGAGGCGCGCACCAAGGAGCGGCTCCAGGAAATTGTGGATGCCTACACCACCGGCATCAACATTGAAGCGGTGCAGCTCCAGGACGTGAAGGCCCCCGAAGAAGTCCGTGACGCCTTCGACGACGTGCTGCGTGCCCGCCAGGAGCGGGACACCCGCATCAACCAGGCCAGGGCATTCGAGGCCGACATCATCCCCAGGGCTGAGGGTGACGCCGCACGGATTAAGGAGGGCGCCGAAGCCTTCCGGCAGGCCCGCATCGCGCGTGCCCAGGGTGAAGCCGATCAGTTCACTTCGGTGCTGGAGGAGTACGAAAAGTCCCAGGAAGTTACCCGCCAGCGGCTGTACCTGGAAGCCATGGAGCAGGTGCTTCCGGGAATAACCAAGATAGTGCTGGCCCCGGGCACCGAGACGGTGCTGATTCTGGGCGGCGACGGTTCGCTGACGCCGGTGCCTTTCGGCCCATCGCCATAAAGTCGCCCGTTGCAGCCATTTCCGGTGTGCCTGACCCCAGAGAATCTTGAGAGAAACTTTGCGAGAACATGAATGAAAGCTTTAATCGTACTCCTGGCAATAATCGTCATAGGGCTGATTGTCGGCCGGCAGTCGCTGTATGTTGTCGATGAGACCGAGCAGGTCATCATCACCCGGTTCGGCGAAGTGCTGTCCGTAACCAGGAATCCGGGCCTCTACGTCAAGGCCCCCTTTGTGGACGTGGCCATCCGGCTGGACAAGCGCATCCTGCGCATCGACGCGCCGCCCGAGGCCATGCCCGACAAGGAAAAACAGAACCTGATTATCGACTCCTACGCCCGCTACCGCATCACCGACCCGGTGCAGTTCCGCAAGACCCTGCAAACCGAGATTAACGGGCGCAACCGGCTGGCCGACATCGTAAACTCGACCATGCGCGACCGGGTAGCGCTGCGGGACCGGTTCGAGATAATTGGCGCCGAGCCGATTCTGGACGATACGGGCAACCCGGTGGAGGATGATGACGGCCTGCCCCTGTTCGAGGGCCGGGATACGCGGAGCGAGATTCTCGAGGAAGTCCTGGCCGGGGTCCGCAGCCAGGTGGTGGAGCGGGGCTTCGGCGTCGAGATTATTGACGTGCGCCTGAAGCGCGCCGACTTCCCCGACTCGGTGACCGCCAGCATCTTCACCCGCATGAGGGCCGAGCGCAACCGCATCGCCACCAAGTTCCGGGCCGAGGGTGAGGAGGAAGACCTGAAGATTCGGGCGGTGGCCAACCGCAACCGGGACATCATTGTGGCCGAGGCCGACCGGGAGTCCAACCAGATACGGGGTGAAGGCGAAGCCGAGGCCATCCGCATTCTGGCCACGGCGTTGAACCAGGACCCGGACTTCTTCGCCTTCCGCCGTAGCTTGACGGCCTACCAGTCGATGCTCAATCAGAACGATACCATCGTGCTGGGCTCCGACGCCCCGCTGTTCCGATACCTGTCCGGCCCCACCGGCGCCCCGTAGACAAGGGAGCTTTTTGAGAAGGGAGCCTTGTGAAGCTTCACGAGTACCAGGCCAAGGAAATTTTCGCCCGCTACGGCATTCCCATCCCCCGGGGGCTGCTGGCCAATACCCCCGAGGAGGCGCGGGACGCCACCCAGTCGATGGGCGGCCGCGCCGTCATCAAGGCCCAGGTCCATGCCGGCGGCCGGGGCAAGGCCGGCGGCATAAAGGTGGCCCAAACCCCCGAAGCCGCCCGCCAGACGGCCCAGGATATGCTGGGGCAGAACCTGGTCACCAACCAGACCGCCCCGGAGGGTGTGCCGATTAACTCGGTGCTGGTCGAGGAACTGGCCGACATTAAGCAGGAACTCTACGCCGCCATCACCATTGACCGCGGCTTCCGGGGGCCGGTGATGATTGTCTGCGCCGCCGGCGGCATGGACATTGAGGAAGTCGCCGACACCCGTCCCGAAGACATCCACACCGAACCCATCGACCCGGGGCTGGGGCTGATGCCCTTCCAGGCCCGCCGGTTGGCGGAACGGCTGGGCATTGAGGGCGCGTCCGCCCGTCCCGCGGCCCAGATATTGACCTCGCTGTACCGAATCTTCACCGACCACGACTGCTCGCTGGTGGAAATCAACCCCCTGATAATCACCGGCGGCGGCGGCGTGGTGGCCCTGGACGCCAAGATGGACCTGGAAGACGACGCCATGTTCCGTCACCAAGATCTCCTCTCCCTGCGGGACCGCACCCAGGAGGACCAACTGGAAGCCGAGGCCGCCGACCAGGACATTGCCTACGTGAACCTGGATGGCGACGTGGGCTGCCTGGTCAACGGGGCGGGCCTGGCGATGGCCACCCTGGACGTGACCAACGCGGCGGGCGCGGCGCCGGCCAACTTCCTGGACGTGGGCGGCGGCGCCACCGACGAAAAGGTGGCGCAGGCGGTGGAAGTAATCCTGTCCGACCCCAAGGTGCGGCGGGTGCTGGTCAACGTCTTCGGCGGCATCCTGCGCTGCGACGTGGCGGCCCGGGGCATTGTCCTGGCCTACCAGCGCCGCAGCTCCCAACTGCCGCTGATTGTACGGATGCTGGGCACCAACCTGGAAGAGGGCAAGTCCATCCTGGCCGAGTCGGGCCTGAACGTAACCTTCGCCGACACCCTCACCGAGGCGGCGGAGGCCATCAAGCGGGCGGGGGGGAGGAACAGTACCCAACTTCCCGATTCCCCTATATGGTTTGTCCGTGCCGAGTTCGGCAACGCACTGGCCGATTACTTCCTGGAAAATGGCATAGTCGAGATGGGTTGGGGAATTGGCCCATTGGGACCCGATGATTCCATTGATGAAATCGCCGGTCGCTTGAGGGCATACAATCCGTATCAGAGGCCCGGAACTCTGAGTAAATGGGCGCGTGAAATCAGAGAATTCAATCAGGACATGGAAGTGGGGGATGCCGTCGCTACATACGAACCTCGGAGCCGTACCTATCACATAGGCATTATCCGGTCTCTACTGGTTCCTGCCGAGCTGGGCCCTCATTATGATGAGTGGGGGAATGACTATGTTCACCAGGTTGAATGGTTATACCAGGTTGCCAGAGACACCCTTTCTCAAAGTTATGCGCGGAGAAACCTAGACCGTCGCTCGACTTTACACCGGCTGTCCCAGGATGCCAGCGTTGAGCTAAGACATCTGTGCTCAGAGTAACCATTCGGTTTAGGGAAAGGGCATATTGGCCGATTCCAAAGCGTGAACCACGAAACTCCCGGAGATATGGAGCATCCCTGAATGGGCATTCTGTTAAACGAAGATTCGCGAATACTGGTGCAGGGCATCACCGGGCGGGAGGGCAGCTTCCACGCCCGCGCCTGCCTGGCCTACGGCACCAACGTCGTCGCCGGCGTTACCCCCGGCCGGGGCGGACAACTCTTTGACGACCAGGCGCCCGTGTTCGACTCGGTGGAGCAGGCCGTGGCCCAGACCGGCGCCAACGTCTCGCTTATCTTCGTGCCGCCGCCCTTCGCCACTGACGCCGTGGTCGAGTCGGTGGACGCCGGGGTTCCTCTCATCGCCTGCATCACCGAGGGCGTGCCGGTGCAGGACATGGTGCGGGTGTCCCGCTTTATCCAGGACAAGCCGGTCCGTCTCATCGGCCCCAACTGTCCGGGGATGATTAACCCCGGTGCCCGCTGCAAAGTCGGCATCATGCCCGGAGCCATCCACCTGCCCGGCCGGGTGGGTGTCGTCTCCCGCAGCGGCACCCTCACCTACGAAGCGGTGGGACAACTGACCGCGCTGGGCATCGGTCAGTCAAGCTGTGTGGGCATCGGCGGCGACCCCATTATCGGCAGCAGCTTCTCGGAAATTCTGGGGCTGTACAACGACGACCCGGACACCGGCATGGTGGTCTTCATCGGCGAAATCGGTGGGAGCATGGAGCAGGAAGCCGCAACCTTCATCAAGGAGCGCATGACCAAGCCGGTGTGCGCCCTGATTGTGGGAGCGACGGCCCCGCCGGGCAAGCGCATGGGCCACGCCGGGGCCATCATTACCGGCGTGGGCGCCAGGGCCGAATCGAAAATAGCCGCCCTGCGGGACGCCGGAGCAGTAATCATCCCAACCCCCGCCGACATCGGCATAACCGCTCAGCAGATACTGTCAGAGCTATAACCAGCCATTAAATCCAGGGGGTTTGGGGGATGAATTCCCCAACGCACCCTGTTAACCCAACAACCGCCGCCGCAACTCCGGGTCCAACTCCCGCAACCGCCGCTGGAACACGGTATCCCCCCGCTCCGGGACCGACCGGGCCGCTTGCAGAATCAGCTCCACGCCGCCCAGAAAGTCCTCCCGGTCGATGTACTCGGCCTTGATGCGGTCCTCCGGCGCGCCGTTGTGGTAGTTGCCCAGGGGAAAGGCGATGCCGGTGCTGCGGTAGCCGTGGATGCCGAAGGCGCTGGCCTCGCAGACCCCGCCGCTCATCAACTGCCGCTGCACCCGGAACCCCGGCGACCGCTCCAGCAGGACTTCCCGCGCCTTGATTAACACCGACTCGGCCTCGGCGCTGAAAGTGGAACCGGCGTCGCCGACGCGGATGACCGGCCCGCCTCCGATTTCCGCCCCGGGCAGAGTGCGGCTGGATTCCAGCGACACCACCAGCGTATCCCGGGGCAGCGTTCCCGCTTCGGCCATCAACCGCGCGCCCACCAGCCCCACTTCTTCGGCGCGGGTAAACACGCCGTAGACCGGGCCCGGCGGCGGTTCCTGGGCCAGCGTGGTCAAGGCCGCCAACGTGCCGGCGCAACCGGCCAGGTCGTCCAGGGCGCGCATTCGGATGACGCCCTCGTCCAGTGCGAAGTCAACCAGGTCGAACACCACCGAGCAGGGCAGCTCCACCTCCGCCGGGGAGTGGCCCTCCAGCCGGATTAGCGCCTGCCGTTGGGCGGCGTCTCCGTAGGGGCCGGCGGTGACGGCGGGCAGGCGTTGGCCCCCGGCCGTAATCACCTGAAGGGGAATGCCCGGCGCAAAGCTGCCGGCGGGGACTCCGCCTGCCGCCCGTCCCACCAGGAAATCGCCGTTCCGGGCCACGGCTTCAAAGCCGGGGTGGTCCATGTGGGCGACGAAGGCCACCGGCGGCAGTTGGGACGCATCCGGCTCGGTTCCCGGCAGCCTGGCGATGATGTTGCCGAAGGCGTCGGCAGTCCAGCCGACGCCGGCTCTGTCCAGGATGGCCCGTACCTCCGCAACGACGCCGACCTCGTAGAACGCGGTGGCCGGATGGCTGCCCAGCCGGGCCAGGAATCCCAGTGCTTGGTCTTGATTGGCGTCCATAGTTCCTCGACACACGCGGATTAAAGACGGGGTACGTTGGGGGATTCATCCCCCAAACCCCCTGGATTTTGATTTGGACGGCTTATTCTTGGTCGGGCGCGCCCGGCGGTGACGGGTCCGGCGCCGGCTCGGGCCGCTGCGGGCGTCCGCCGTAGAAGTCGTTGCGTTGCCGCCAGCGGCGCCGCAGACGGATGAACCCGTAAACGATTCCGGCCAGGACCAGCCACACCGGGGTGAAGATGGCCAGCCAGATGAGCACGATCCCGGCCACCTGCACTACGGCGGACAGGGTGCGGGCCGCCGTTTTGGCCGTGCTGCCGGCGCTCCACCCGGCGATGATGATGCCCTTGGACTCGGTTACCCGCACGTTGATGGAAGCCGAGTCCTCGACCGGGCCGGCGCTGCTTTGGGCCGTCACCGTGAGGGTGGCAATGTAGGGTTCGCGGCGATGGTCAACGTAGACGTGGGTCGTCACGGCCCTGGTGTTCCCGTCTTCCGGGATGCCCGTCACCGGCGCTGAACCATCGCCGAAGGTCCAGCGGTATTGAATGTCCCACAGGCCCTCGGGACGGGTGAAGGAGCCGCTGTATTCTTGTTCTTCGCCTTCTTCGACAGTCCGGTGCTCCCCGGCGAATACGGCGATGGAGGGAATCTTGGTGACGGTGGCGATGAGCGTGTCGGAACCTTCCACCAGCCCGGCAGTCCCGGTTCCGGTAATCTCCAACTGCACGATGTAGGGCGAGTCCCGATCATCGGCGTAAACGTGGTTGACGGTGGCGGTAACCCGCTGTCCCGGTTCGGTGGTCGGCGCGGTGCCGCTGCCGGACAGCGGCGGGGTCCCGTCGCCGAAATCCCAGGTAAAGGTGAAGTCTTCAATGCCTTCGGGCGGCATGAAGTAGGCCCGAAACCGGGCGGCCTGCCCCACGCTGAAGGTTTGGTCCAGTCCGGCATCCACTGTCATGCTCGCCGGGGCCAGGCTCAGGTCAACGTTGATGAGAGAAAACGCTGCGGTCTGCTCCAGGAACTTGATGCGTCCCAGCAGCACTTCGATTTCGGCCTGTATCTCGACCAATTCCTTCCGGACCAGCAGCGTATCTTCCACGCTGGCCGCCTGCTGCATCAGTTGGAGCATGGACTCTTCGGTGGCGTGCAGGGTCTTGAGGCGGGACTGGCTGTCCACGTACTCGTCGGTCACGTCGTCGCTGGTCGAAGACTCCGACGCGACCTCGACCGCCAGCCGCCGCAGCCGCGCCACCGCGTCATCCAGGACCTGGGCCGGCACCCGAATCGCCACGAAACCGTAGTGCTTGGAAGACCGGTCGGTGGTGACCACCCAGCCGCCCAACTCCCGGCTCACGGCGCCAATCTGGTCCACGGTCTGCGATACGTCGGAAGCGACCAACGACATACTGACGGTGCGCACGATGATGCGCTCCTGCGCCGCCACCGACGCCTGCACTTCTTGAAAAGACGGCACCGGGTCGCCGCCCCGCAGCTGGTCTGTGCTGCTGAAAAAATCTTCGGCCATGGCGGGCGCCGCCATCGCATCGGACGCGGTGGCGGGCGCCGGGGTGGGCGCGGCAGCGGCGGCGGACGCTGCGGGCTCGTCCATACTAAGCTCCGAAAACCTGGCAGATTCTTGGGCGGCGCTGCCGCACGCTGCCAGAACCGCCGCCAAAATCACCAACAGGGGGAGCAACATCCAAATCTTCATGTCAGGAACATACCCCAAATCCTTCTGCGAAACAAGGAACGCTTGGAGGGTATACGCCTGGATGCGGTGGGGCGGTTCTGTTCCGGCCCTCCGGCGTCCTCTATCCAGGGGGTTGGGGGATTCATCCCCCAACGTGCCCGCGCTGGCGGGGATGGACCGCTGACCTGGGAACATCACCAGCCCGACCTCAATCAGACCCCGCGCCAGCGGGGATGGACCAGACCGGACCCGGGGTATATCAGACATCCCTCTGCCGTGGATGGGCAGACCCCGCGTGGGCGGGGATGGACCGCTACAACCGCGATGGCAGAGAAAATACCTGCAGACCCCGCACCGGCGGGGATGGACCGCGCTGCCCGGCGCCCCGGACAAAGACGGACGAAACGGTCCCGCGACCGGCGGGAATCACCCATCTGAAATCCCCCGTCACCAGCCCGTGCAGATGCGCACCCCGCCAAAGCGGGGCACTCCCGGAACGGGGCATCATGCCCCGGAGAAGGAAGCAGCACGAGGAGGGCCGCGCATGAGCGACAGCGAACAGACCCAGGGGCTCTCCAGCGGCGATGAGATGGGCGGGCTGCCGGACCGCGGCTACTGCGAGTTTCCGGAATGCCCGGAGAGGGCCATCGAGACCTGGTACTGCATGAACCCGTCGCCCCCGCCCATGCTGCTGTGCGCGTCCCTCTGCATCACGCACCATGGGACGGCGCCGGAGGGGCAGGATGAGTTCGCCCGCTGGGTGATGGGACTGAGGAACCTGCAGAGGGAAGACTACGAGCAGCACGTGGACTGAGAGAAAGAGACGCCGGAGGCAGCCACCCTCATCGGAGCAACGCTCGCGGTGGCGGCGACGCTGGCCATCACGGTCTCAGGGACAACTGAAGCCGCTGGACGGAGCCGGCGCGGAAGGAGTGGATGGAACTGGAGGAGAATGCGGTCCCGCTGGAAGAGCGTATGGCCCATGCCCTCCGGGGAGCAGAACAGTGAACGGCGTGGTGGCCGCAACCCTGGAAAAACACCGGGATTGGTGATGGGGATAAAATCACCCCGGAGAACGAAGAGACAATGCTGAAGCAGCTCAGAGAGAAATGGAACGGATCCAGCCTCGCGCACATGCTCGACAGCATCCGCCGGAACCCGAACCACTTTCACCGGTGGGAATGGGACGACGTCGAGTACGCCACATTCAAACACCGATCCCGTGCGGCGGCACGGTACGGACGGTGCTGGACCTGCTGCCATTGCCTCGCCACCGTCAATCCCAAAAAGCGCAGGCCCCGCAGGTGGAGCCTGTTTCACCGGTGGAACTGAGACGAACCCCCGCCGGGCGCTCCAAAAGACGCAGACAGGCCCAGGATCGAAATAAACAAGTGCGAGTTCAAATCGCTCCGTTCCCTTCACGGATTCAGACCCCAGATTCACACTTTGCGTGATAGGACATCCGTCACCAATCACAGCTATAAGGAGCAAGATGCCCAACCCAAACGGACTCCCGAAAAACCGGGAGGAGCTTGACGAAATCATTGACCAGAGGGTCATGGACATAATGAGCAGGTCAGCCCACCAGATGTGGCGCCTGGCACATTACCAAAATCAGGATGAGACCACCCAGGCGCTGAACGCTGCCGGCAACGCCCTGGACGACGTGGTGCACGGCAAGGACCGGTAGCAAGCCCATCAGAAGACCCTGGGGCAGAGTCCCACTGAGCGCTCCAGAACAGAAACTGCAGGACGAGGAGAGGAAATTGAGCAAAGAGACACCGGTCATCCCACTGATCAAATGGCCCAACAACGAGTCCATCAGGGAGACCATCCTCCAACTGATCGCCAAGGACCAAGGAGACCTGGACCCTGACGGCCGATGGATGAACCTGGCGGAGACCACTGCCGCAGCCCCGGGCATCATGGATGTCATCCAGAAGGAAATGGAAGAATACCACCTGCCCCAGATGCTCATGGAAGACCTGGACAAGGAACAGACCCACATGGTCCGGGAGGTAATGAGGAAAATCCCGGTAGAGCACCGGGATAACCTGATCCGGGCATTCCAGGAGAAATGACGGAGCAGGGAGGGGACGCACCCCTCATCCCCCAGCCCAGCCGCAGGTCCATCCTCCGGAGGGCAGCTGCCGAGGCCAGGATCACGGCCTTCGACAACACCAACGACCCAATGGGGGAAACCCGGGGGGTCAACCCACTGGAGACCGCACCAGGCCTGGAGAAGGTCATCCAGCAGCTCATGGATGAGTACGAGCCGCCCGAGGGCATCTGGATGATGCTGGATTCCGAGGATGAATACCTGACCGGAAGGGCCCTGGAACTGATCCCCAGGGAACAGAGAGAAGCCCTGCAGCAGGCTCTGCAGCAGGCCCTGGAGCAGAATGACCTGGAACCGGACTCCCATGATGAGGATGAGAGATGACCGCTCAGCCCGGCACCCTGAAATGCCCCTACTGCGGCGGATGGGTGGAACGGTCCATGATGATCCGCCACTGGAACTTCCAGCACCCCAACCGGGGCGAAATAGCCGGCGCCAAAAACATCGCCTGTCCCTGGTGTCCCCTCCGGTTCGACACGGAAAGACCGGAGAATTACCTGCACCACACCATGCTGATCCATCCAGAGAAGATGGCGGAACTGACCATGACGGAAAACCCCTTCCCATGATCTCCTTCGGATCCCAACAGACCAGCCTGGCTGACCGGGAGATCCTCAGGGCAGCCGCCGCCGTCAACCGGGCCTGCCTCCTAACCGCCGGAGTCCTCCGGGAGACCCCCATGAGTCCCAAAGCCAGGGAGTCACTCCTGGCCGTCTGCTCCTACATCGACGGCAACGAGGATCCTGGCCCTGGACCGGGCCGGTGGTCCAGGCAATACGCCCTCCTTCTCATCCGGCACGCCGCCAAGCTGATGGAACTGGACCTACAGCACGGGACAACCGGGGAAAGGGAACACCACCAACTCCTCAGCAGCCTGATGGAACTGACCCTCAGGGTATTGGAGCTGGAGTGCAGGAAGGGGTCTGGAAGAGTACTGGACCGGATGGTACAGGGAAGGCAACGTCCCTGAAAGGAGAGAAACCCAGATGAAAGGCCCGATTCGATGAGCCAAAACCAAGGGGCGCCCCTCATCCTGCGGAGCCCGGTGATAATCGCCGCCGGAACCCTGGGCCAGGACGGGTACGGAGAGGGGTTCCCGCCGGACCTGGAGCTCCACCGGCTGGGCGCCGTCATCCCCAAGACCCTCACCCCCAGACCCCGCACGGGGAACCCATGGCCAAGAAGGTGGCCAGGGTCATACCGCCAGGCACAGCGGGAACACGCCCCAGCATACCTCAACTCCATAGGGTTGGAGAACCCCGGACTGGCCGCGGCGCTGCCGGAGATTCCCAGCTGGGCAGAGCGCTGGCAGACCAGCGTGATAATCAGCATTGCCGGGGAGACTGAAAGCGAGTTGGCCCAGATGGCCGGGAAGCTGGACCGGACACCCGGGATATCCGGCATTGAGGAGTGAATTCCGGCCCAACCGCCATCCAGTACATAATGGCCGACGCCAGCGCGGTCCAGATCGGCTCAGCCTGCCTGGCCGACCCCCAGGCCCCCATCCGGGTGCTGGACGAGATCACCCAGCGCCTGGAGGAGACCGGCACACCCGGCATCCAGGACATCATCGGAACCGCCCTGAGACCGGATGAAAATGAGGAGAAGAAATGACGAACAGCAGAACTCCCTGGGGACCCCTGCAGCATGCCGAGCAAATTGCCCCGGGGGTTGCCTACCTGAGCGCCGCCGGACACGGCGGCCTATCATTGACCACAGAAAGGTGGATGGCCCTGCCCGAAGAGGTCAGGGAGACCATGCTGAACCCGAAATTCGCCGAGGAGGACTGCGAGGCCAGCATCGTGCTGGCCCTCCTGGACCTGGAGCCGGAACAGGGCCACCTGGACCGGGCCATCCGGACCGCGGAGAACTTCAACCGGTACCGGCCAGCACTCCCTCACCTGGAGGCCAGAAAGGAGCCCCAGACGATCCAGATACCACAGCAACCCGTGAACCCAGTGACCCGTGAAACCAGCAATCAGTAAACCCGGACATCCGGGTGACCGAATACCCGGACTCCATCAGCCCGGACTCCATCAGCTGTCAGCGCCGCCGCTCCCCCACCAGTTCCACCGACCGCTCCACCAGGCCGGCAAACTCCCGGACCCGACGGTCACGGCCCAGGTCATCACGGATATCATCCACATAGGAAAGGATGCCGGAGAAACTCCCGCGCTCCGACCAGCCCCGGCTGCTCCCAATACGGTCGCTGGCGCGGAGGAGCTCGGCCCACTGGGCCACCACCACCGCCAGGCGGAACTCCGGGGAAGCCTTCTCAAAACGGCCGCCGGCCTCCGAGCGGTCGAAGTCCCAGGCCAGCTCGACAATCCCACCTTTCTCAGGGTCCTCATAACGGAGCTGCACCGTTGCCAACAGGCCCCTGCCGCCGGGACTGAGCTCCAGCTCATAGAGGGCTGTCACCGAGTGGCCGGCCCCAATCTCCCCCGCATCCACATCATCCTGACGGAAGTCCTCATCCGCCACTTCCCGGTTCTCGTAGCCTATCAGACGGTACCGGGAGACCACCGCCGGGTTGAACTCCACCTGGATCTTGGCATCCCGGGCAATCACCTCCAAAATCCCAGGGATCCCCTCTCGGAAGACATCCTCCGCCTCATCCATATCGTTCACATACCGGTAGCTCCCGTCCCCATTGTCCGCCAACTGCTCCAGGAGCACGTCATTGTAGTCCCCAAACCCCACGCCAACCGCGGACAGGTAGACCCGCCGTACAGAGTACTCCCGGGCCGAACGGAGGATACCCGCCGGGTCCGTATTGCCCACATTGGCCACCCCGTCGGAGATCAACACCACCCGCACATTGCGGCGCCCATCCACCTCCCCATCAGCCAGGTCGAAGCCGGCCTGAAGACCCTCCTCAACATTGGTGCTGCCGTCCGGACGGACCTCATCAATAGCCCGGCGGATACGCCGGCCCTCATTGGCCCATACCGGATGGAGCGGAACCCAGGCATTTGTGTCATAGGCCACCACCGCCACCCGATCCTCAGGATGCTGGAGAGAATCCACCAAGAGCTCCGCAACCCGGTGCGCCACCGCGATCCGGCCGCCCTGGGCCATTGATCCCGAGGCATCCATCACCAGTATGAGAGAGACCGGCCGGCGATCATCATCGGAGCCGGAACGGCCCCGGACTCCAACACGGAACAGCGTCGAATCCCTGGGACCAAAGGGAGTAGGAGCAGCCTCCATCACCGCGCTGAAGGAACGCCCCCGGCCCGGCTTCGGATAGTCATAGTCAAAATAGTTCAGGAACTCCTCAACCCGGACCCCGTATGGGTCCGGAAGACGGCCATAGTTCAGGTAGGAACGGGTCAGGGTGTAGGAACCCGTATCGACATCCACCGCAAAGGTGGAGAGATTATCGGTCTGGGCATCCACAAAGGGATCGGCGCCCCGCTCGGGATTCCAGCGCCTCTGACTCGACCAACGCCGATCCGGCTCAGAAGGAGGCGGGCCACCCCCGGCAGGAGCCGCCGACGGCGCCCTGGCAGGACGCTTCGGCAGACTCTGAGGCAACACCGGCCCCGGCCGGTCGTAGGAAGATCCGCTGCTGGTTAACGCGCCGCCTGCCGGCTCAATGACAAATTCAGAAACAGCCCGGGGGGCCATGAAGGCCAGGCCCATCAGGAGAACGCAGGCCGCCATCCCCCACGCCCAGAGTTTGGAGCGGCCCAAGCTCTTCCACTTGGAAACAACCCACAAAACCAGGAATACGAAGGAAAACAAAAAAGAGCCCAGGAACAGAAGCCGGGATAAATTCTCAAACAACGTTGAAAATTCAGACATATAGACCTCACAAAACAGGACCGTTGGGATAGAACCTAACGGAAAGCACAGCGCCAGCGTTTTGCTGCAAAATAGGGGCAGAGTACGAGGTGCAAATTTGAGTAAGAGAAAAAGACAAAACCACAAGCCCCCAGCCTTCCCACAGAAACCCCAGAGAAAACCGGAGCCCAGGGCAAATACCCTGGTGCCCAAGATCGCCGGACCCTCCGGGATCATTCAGGAATACCGGTGCCAGAGCTGCCGGAAGACCACCCGGAGACCCGCCATAAGAACCCCCATCACCATCCTGGGAACCAGGGTGGGAGAACCCAAGCAGCTGAAATCCTGCCCCAACTGCGGAGAAGGAACCCCAGCACTGGTCATCCCGGACGCCCAGGACTGAAAAGAAGGAGAAGAGAACAATGCTCCTGAACAGCTACCCCAGCCAAGACACGGCGCACCTGAGTCTGCACGATGGAGAATTCCACCGTACCGTCATGATCGACGACCAGACCCATATGGGAGTGGACGCGGACGGCCGGGCCCTCTGGGTCTCCCTCCTATCCGTGTCCACCAGCGCCAACCTGGAAGCCCTCAACCAAGACCAGAAGGACCAAGCCATGAGACTCCTGGGGGAAATCCAAGAAGAGGAATCACGGGACGAAACACCGCCGCACAGCACCACCCATCAGCGCAATCAACAACCAGACAGGCAGAAAATGCAGACCAACGAAATTAAGGAAGCCCTCAACCCGAAATGCAGCGGCTCCAGCCGGAACCACTCTCCCCGGCACGGGAGCAACCGCTGCACCAAAACAGCTACCCGGGAACTCCCGATGTGCACCAGGCATTATAATATCCAAGTTCGAACCCTCAGAATCCGGGAGTGGCAGGAGGAGAACCAGATCGCCTGCCCCGAGCACCCCGGCAACACCCTCCGGATCAACTCCAGGGCCAAGACACTGACATGCCCCGCCCAGGCCGGCACCCAGATAAAGGCAGCCGGGATCAGGGGAACCACAACAACCCCCATCTGGTGCCGCTGGACACATGAAATATCGGAACGAGCATGGAGGGGAGGCCTGGAATGGGCGGGAAGACACCAGCCAGCATGAGAACGGACCGGGGATGAGAACCCCCGGGAGAATAACGGTCGTCCTGAGCCTCATCTTCATGGCCGCAGCGCTGCTCATCCTGGCCGTCCGAATCATGGACCGTCCACCCCGGCAGGACACCAGCAACCCACCCCACCAGAGGAACCTGGAGATCAAGCAGCACATGCTGGAACTGGTCAACCAAGTCCGCGCCCAGTCAGGACTCACGCCCGTCCAGATGGGCGGCAACAACGCTGCCCAGCTCCACGCCCAGGACGCCGCAGACGGGTGTTCCGGAGGCCACTGGGACCGGCACGGGCTCAAGCCCTACATGCGCCACACCCTGGCGGGCGGCCACCAGCCCAACCGCGAGAACTGGTACAACACCACCTCCTGCGGGAACCAGTCCCTCTGGAAAATGGGTGAGGAACCCAGAAATCTGGTCCAGGAAGCCATCGAATGGCTGATGGAGTCCCCGGGGCACCGGGCAACCATCCTGGACCCCCAGGCCACCCACATGAGCGCCGGCATCGCCTGGGGGCCGGAGACCTTCAACGTGGTGCAGCACTTCCACTCCCAACACGCCATTCCGGATGGAATACCGGCCCTCCAGAATGGGCTGCTCAGCATACAGGGGACCACCCTGAATATCCCCCGGTTCCGGGGCCGGCATGACCTGGCCGCAATAATCACCTACGACCCGCCGCCCAAACCCATCGGGGAAAACCTGGTCGCCAGGACCTCATGCTATGGCCAAGGGGAGATGGCGGCCATCATCACCCTCCCCCAGCCGGACCGGGAAACCGGCCAGAGCCGGAACAACCTGAACCGGACCGTCATGGTGCCGGACAACCCATGCCCGGACCCCTACCGGATGGACCCCAATCTGCCGGCCGCCAGGACCACCACCGAGATCGACCGGCTGGCCCAGGATGCCTGGAACCAGACCGAAATCGGCGCACCCAGACCCCTGACCATAATGGAGCTGCCAGCCCAGGTGTGGACCGCCCAAGACAGGGAATTCCGGATTGAAGCCAGGGTGGACCGGCTCCTCAAAGAACGGGGACCGGGAGTCTACACCCTCCAGCTCCACCTGGCCGGACCCCAGGGGACAACGCCCCTGATCCAGCACAGCTTCTTCTACCAAGTGGAACCACCCGGGAACTACGCAAAGACAGAAAAAGGGAGATGAAGATGCCCCAGTTCAGGATAGAAGCCGGGATAAATGTCCAGTTCACCATGGATTCACGGGATGAAGCCGAGAAAGCCATGATCCATATGGCCAAGTGGGATCCACACCAAATTCCTGGATGAACCTGAACAATATCCGGCAGCAAGGAGAGACCATCATGGCCCATAATCATTACAGTTGCCGCCGCATAAACCGGTACGAAGAAGACCAGGAGTACGTGGGACTCTGCCTGAAGCTCCCCAGCCTGAGCCGGCTGGCCCCAACCCCCACGGAGGCCATGGATGGAATCAGCAAGCTCGTCCAGAAAGTGCTGGACGACATGAGCCAAACGGGAGAAACACCTCCCGAGTCCTCGCCGGACCGGAGGCGCTGATGAGCCAGAGAACCAGAATATCCCTGGTTCTCCTGATGGCCTATCTGGGCGGGACCGCCCTGTGCGCCCTCTCCATGCCAGCCTGGGTGATCATGATGGGAGAGCAGGCCGGGCTCCTGGACTGGAGGCTGCAGGTTCTGCAGCGGCCAACCGCCATCTGGATCATTCCCCCCATCGGGGGGCTGGTCATACTCCTCATGGTCATTCCACTGGCCGCTGTCATGAAGCGCCGGGAAGCCCGGGAGTTGGGCATCGCCCTGGCGGCAGGAGCAATCACCGCCACAGTTGCCGCCATCCTGACCCTGCCCGCAATCACCGGAGTATCCCTCCTGGCCGGGCAGGAATCCAACGGACCCATCCAGGCCCTGGTTCACCTGGGCCTGACCATCACCGCATTCCTGGCCGCCGCCGGAGCCGCACACCACGCCCTCCAGAGGATGAACCGTCAACCGGAAAACGGCTCCCAGGGAGAGACAGGCTGAGATCAATCCCCATGCCCAGGCATCCTGGACCGACCAGTCCGGGCCCCGCTTCCCCTGGACTGGCAGCGGCCGGCCCTGAAAAGCAACGGAGAAGATGACCAGCTTCGACATGTGGACGATCGGGAATCCGGAAGACCTGGAGAGCTTCCCCTCAGAGAGCGAGCGGCGGCACGAGGCCGCCCCCAGGACGCTGTACTCACCAGGTGAAGATGTCCCCGGGACCACGGACCGGGAGGAGTTCGTCAGGGCCGCACGGAAGCAGGCCGAAGACGGCGAAACATCCGGCATCCAGAGCGCCGCCGACATGAGCGGCGGGTGGGTCACCACCCTCGAGTGCTGGACAACCCCGGTCATGCCGGCAGAGCCGGACGGGGAAGACCGCAACCTCGTGCTGGAGGCAATGGCCAGCCACCCCGAGCTTCCATTCTGAATGAGCAGAGAAATGAGCAAGTACAACCACCCAGAGATCCGAGCCATGCAGGATGAGGTCATGAGGATGGCCGGCTGGCCCCACACACCGGGCCAGAGCCGGCTCGACAAGGCCCTGAACCTCCTGGCCGTATTCCAGAAACCACCCGGCATGAAGGACCTGATCCGACGCCACCTCAGGAACTACCGGGAGCATGTCCAGGAATACCTGGATGCCGCCATCCTGGACCAGGAAAGGGAGATCCAGGAGTTCCGGACCTGGGCCTATGAGGAGCTGCAGGAGGTCTTCGTACCGCCCCAGAACGAGTTGGCCATCATATACCGGGTCATGACGAGGGCCAACCGGCAGAACTACACCGGACTGGCCGCCATAATGCCCCGCCCAGAGGGCGGAGACAGGCCGTGGAACGCCGGCGTCAAGATCACCATGGTCCGGCAGAGTCAGGAATGGACTGGCCTGGACCCCGCATGGGCCAACTGCTCCAGACTGGAGGTCCACCTGATGGGAGCAGGAGAACCCCTGCACAGGGTGTTTGCCGCCATCGCCGCCCCTCCTGAGTGGAGGACCCATATCCAAATGCCCCAGCATCCCATCCAATATGGGCCGGAGCGGGACATCCAGGAGATAGCCATGTGGCACGGAGCGGAGAGGTGCATATTATACCGGGCCAACAGCCAATGAGAATCCCCAAATATCCCAGGACCCCCTGCTGGCCCTGGAGTCCCAGCACCCCCCGGGGGGACCGCCAGACCGAATGCCCGGAGCGGTTCGTCCAGCGCGAAATCGTCATCACCGAGAAGCTGGACGGCGCATCAACCCTGCTCCACCAGGGCCAGGCCCACCCCAGGTCCGCCGGGGCGCCCAGCCAGGCCCCCTGGCTGGGCATGGTCCGGAAGCACCACGCCTGGAAGATCACCGGACCGGACACATTCCTATACGGAGAGGACCTCCAGGCCGTCCACTCCATCAGATACGCGCCAATCCCGGAGGACCGGACATTCCATGCCTTCGCCATGCTCAGGATGGGCGAATTCGCATCCTGGGACGAGCTCACCAAATTTACCCAGGGACTCGGGATACCCACCGTGCCACTCCTATTCCAGGGAGAATTCGGCCGCATCCCGGAACTGAATGGCTTCATACAGGCAGCACACCGGGAGAAGAGCGCCCTGGGAGAAATCCCGGAGCAGCAGACCCATGAGCTGCGTACGAAAATAGCGCCTCTCAGCAGCGCCGGCTAGGGAGTGGTGATCCGCACCGCCGGGAGCTTCCCCGCCCAGGACTTCGCGCTGAACGTATGCAAGAGCGTCCGGGCCGGGCACGTCCAGACCACGGAACACTGGAGACGCCGCTGGGAAACCTGCCCGCTGCTCCCCGCCACCAGAGGGGAATAAGGACAGCGCCCCCGATCAAACAAAGAAACGAAAGGCTGAAGGAGATAGCATTTGCCGCAGAGAAGTACCAGAGAGAGGCGGGAAAGAATGACAACTGAGCAGAACAGGCAGGCGGAACAGGAATACACCGCCGATAACATCAGGGTGCTGGAGGGACTGGAAGCCGTCCGGGTCAGGCCAGGAATGTACATCGGAACCACCGACCAACGGGGCCTGCACCACCTCATCTACGAGGTGCTGGACAACTCCGTGGACGAGGCCATGGCCGGATACTGCGACACCGTGGATATCAGCATCGGCGAGGACGGGCTGATCTCCGTCCAAGACAACGGCCGGGGAATCCCGGTCGATACCCACCAGGGAACCGGCAAATCCGGCCTGGAGACGGTGATGACCACCCTCCACGCCGGCGGGAAGTTCGGCTCCGGCGCCTACAAGGTCTCGGGAGGACTCCACGGCGTCGGAGCCTCCGTGGTCAACGCTCTTTCAGAACACCTGGAGGCCACGGTCCAGAGGGACGGCTACACCTACACCCAGGAATATCAACGGGGACTCCCCTCCACCGACATAACCCGCGCTCAGAAAACCAGACAGCATGGCACCAGAATATCCTTCCGGCCCGACCCGGAGATATTCCCCCGGATGGAGTACGACTTCGAAATCCTGACCAACCACTTCAAGGAGGTGGCCTTCCTCAACCGGGGCCTGGAGATCCGGTTCATCAGCCCCTGGCACATGGGCCAGCGCGAAGGGGACATCGAGCGGACCTACATATTCGACAGCGGTGTGGCCAGCCTGGTCAAGAATATCAACCGGCGGCGCAACACCGTCCACAGGAATATCTTCTACAAAGAAACCGTCACGGATGAAGCAGCCACCGAGGTGGCCATCCAGTACAACGACGGACAGAGCGAGACCATCATGTCCTTCGCCAACTGCATCAATACCACCGAGGGAGGAAGTCACATGACCGGGTTCCGGGCCGCCCTCACCCGGTGCATCAACGACTATGGCAGAAAGTCCGGGATGATCCCAGAGGCCCAACCCAATCTCACCGGGGAGGACGTCCGGGAGGGGCTGACCGCGGTGGTCAGCGTCAAACTGGGCGAGCCCCAGTTCGAGGGACAGACCAAGACCAAGCTGGGCAACGCCGAAATACGGGGAGTCGTGGAATCCGCGGTGCACGAAGGACTGACCATCTTCCTGACCGACAACCCCCAGGACGCCAAGCAGATCATGGACAAGTGCATGACCGCCCAGCGCGCCCGTGAAGCCGCACGAAAGGCCCGGGACCTCGTGATCCGGAAGAACGCACTGGACCACTCAGCCCTACCCGGGAAACTGAGCGACTGCGCCGAACGCAGCCCGGAAAAGTCAGAACTCTACATCGTAGAGGGAGAGTCCGCCGGCGGCTCGGCAAAGATGGGGCGCAACCCCGCCTTCCAGGCAATCCTCCCCCTGAAGGGGAAGATCATGAACGTGGAGCGGGTGCTGCAGCAGCCCGACAAGATCCTGGGCCACGAGGAGATACGGAACATCATCGCCGCCCTGGGAGCGGGTGAGGGAGAGGACTTCGACCCCAACAAGATCCGATACCACAAGATCATCATCATGACCGATGCCGACGTGGACGGCTCCCACATCAGAACCCTCATCCTGACCTTCTTCTTCCGGCGCATGCCGGAGATGATACGGTCCGGGTTCCTCTACATCGCCCAGCCGCCGCTCTACCGCGTGCAGTCGGGCCGGCAGGCGGACTACGCCTACAGCGAGGATGAGAAGGTCGATCTGCTGAAGCAGCACGAGGGCCGCCGCGGCATCCAGGTACAGCACTACAAGGGTCTGGGGGAGATGAACCCCGACCAGCTCTGGGAAACCACCATGGACCCCGAGACCCGGCAGATGCTCAAGGTCGACATAAACGATGCCGTCCTGGCCGACGAGACCTTCCAGACCCTCATGGGCGCCGAGGTCGCGCCCAGGAAGAACTTCATTCAGGCCCACGCCCGGAGCGTGACCAACCTGGACGTCTGACCAAGGGCCCAGAACGATGCGGGGAATCTGTATCACCCTGAGCCCCATTGCCGCCGGGATACACCCGGCCAACAACCGCTGAGAACCGGCGCTGAGAACCGGCAGAAACCACCGAGCCAAACAGGCGGGCCTTCGGGCCCGCTTCTTCTTTCACCCGCTCCTTCCTCCAGAAGAGAAACACGGGAGAAACACGGAAACCCGTGGGCCGGACCAATGCCCACCTTCATAAACGACAGACCAGCCTTCTCCGGCACAATTGGACCCAGCCCAATTCATCCGGCAAGCAGGAAATCAAGCATGAAAGCACGGAGCTACTCCCTGGAGGGAGAGGAATTCATCCTGGAGCAGGTCTCCCAACTGGCCGTGAAGGTCCAGTACCGGGAACAGACCGGGTACTTCGGGCTCAGAAAGGAGTGGAACCCCAGCCGGCCCTTCGGGTGGATTCCCATCCCGGCCAGCCACCGGGACCCCGGGCAGGGAATTGAAAGCCCATGGGGCTTCTGCGACAACCCAGACCAGGCCCTCGATGAACTCTGCCGGCGCCTGCTCAAACAGCAGAGAGAGGCCGACACCCAGAGGGTAAACCCCGAAGAGCGGATGGCCGCGGCCCAGAATGTACTGGCCGAACTCATGCAGGAACTCCCAGAGACCGAACTTCCGGAGACCGAACTTCCGGAGACTGAAATTCCAGAGACCGAACCGGCAGAGAAGCCGGAAGTCAGCCCGGAGAAAATCCAAAAGGAAACCCAGGGAACAGCCACAAAACCCCCAGCACCAACCCCCAGGGACGGCCAGGCATGGAGAAACCTCCCAACAGGAAGACCCTGGCCCAAGCCAACAAGCCCCCTGCCTAACCCCGGCCGGAGATCGCCCCTGACCTCCAGGAACACCAGAGGATACCCCAATCCCTCAATGGAGATGCATTGCTGAACCAAGAAGAGATGAAGCCGGACCTGACCTACCTCTCCCTGGGATGGGGAGTGCAGTCATTCTGCCTCGCCTGCATGATCGCCCTGGGCAAACTGCCCATGATCGACCTGGCCATCCACGCCGACACCGGCCACGAGGCCCAGGGGACCTATGAGCATGCCCGCGCCTGGACCCCCTGGCTGACCGAACGGGGACTCCGGATCGAGACCCTCATGCCCAGCGACAACCGGGTGGTCCGGACCGACTGGGGCATCGGCTCCATACAGATACCTGCCTATACCCTGAATCGGACCACCGGCAGCGAGGGAATGATCGACCGGCAGTGCACCCGCCAATGGAAGATAATGCCCATCTAGAAACGGGTCAGGGAGCTACTCCGTGAAAAATACGGCAACAAGCAGCCCAGGGACAAAGCCGCCCGTTCCCTCCAGGGAATAAGCCTGGACGAGTGGCGGCGCATGAAGGACTCCCGGGTCCACTATATCCAGCATCAATATCCTCTGGTCGATATGCGCATGACCCGCCAGGACTGCATCTCCTGGCTGAACACCCAGGGACTGCCGGCGCCCCCAAAGAGCGCCTGCGTCTTCTGTCCCTATCACCGGGCCGCCCAGTGGAAGGAGATGAAACGCGAGAACGGACCCGATTGGCAGAAAGCCCAAGAGGCCGACCAGGACATCAGGAACCGGCGCGACACCCTGGACCTGTTCGTCCACAACGCCCGGAAACCCCTGGAAGAAGCGGTGAGGATCCCGGAGGACCAGGGACTAATCCAGATGGAGATGGATCTGGGAGACATCCCCTGCGACTCCGGCCACTGCTTCACCTGAACAGCACACCCTCGTCCGGCCGGCGGGGGGTGCCCGGCCATCCGTGAAAGAAGGAGAAAAACCATGAACCAGGTCAGGCCGATCAGAAACGAGGAAGAATATCAGGAAGCCCTCGACAGGGTGGACCGGATCTTCCAGGCCGAGCCAGGAACCCCGGAGGGAGACGAACGCGACATCCTCACCAGCCTCCTGGAGAGCTACGAGAACCGGCGCCACCCCATGGCGTATCCCACAATCACGGAGGCAATCCGGTTCCGCATGGAACAACAGAACCTCACCGAACGGGACCTGACCCCAATACTGGGGTCTCCCCAAAAGGTCAGGGCAATCCTCTCCGGCCAGGCCCGCCTCACCATGAGCGCTGCACGGGCCCTGAACCGGCACCTCCACATCCCCGCCGAAGTGCTCCTCCAACCGGAGGGGAGCTGCACCAGCTCAGACCAGCCCCGGATGGGCGCGTTCATCCAACTCCCACTCCGGCAGATGGCCCGGGAGGGCTGGATCGAAGACCGCCAGCCTCTCCAGCAACATGCCGCCGATTTGGCCGGAGACCTGATCCAAAGGGCCGGCGGCCCACCCGCCTGGGCAATAATCATGAACCTGGGGCAACAGCCCGGGCTCAACGGCGCCTCTGACCAATGGGCCATCAGGGCCTGGCTACTCCAGGCCCTCGTCCAGGAGCGGAGCTCGGGGAACGAGCAGGAATACCTGCCCATAGACGGAGAGTTCCTCCGCCAGGTTGCCCAGGCCAGCGCCTGGCCAAACGGACCCCAACGGGCCCTGGAGATCCTCAGCCGGAGGGGCATTGGGCTCCAGACTCCGGCCATAATGCCCCGGATGAGACTGGACACCGGGGCCATCCTGGTCCCAGGAAACCGGCCGGTCATAGCCATGACCCTCCGGGATGACCGCATCGACCACTTCTGGGAACAACTGCTCCATGCCCTCTCCCACCTCTGGCTCCACATCCCCAGGAGGACCGGGGGAGTGATGCTGGACGACTCAAGCATGAGACCAATCGACCCCCGGCAGGAAGACCAGAAGGAGAGAGAGGCCGGCCGCCTCGCCCAGGAGAGCCTCACACCCCAGGGGGAATGGGAGCAATCCGGCCTGGACGGAAGCGCCAGCGTCTCCAGGGTGCTGAGCGCAGCCCACCAGATGGGGATCCACCCAGCGGTTGTCGCCGGAAGGATCAGAAGGGAGACCCGCAACCCCAGGCTCCTGTCCCAGCTGATCGGCCGAGAAGAGATCAGAAAGAGCCTCGCCTCCAGAGCAGCGCCGGAACCAGCCCCCGCCTCAGAGAAACACGGCACAGCGAGTGAGAAATGACAACACAGGTCTACTACCGGAAATGGCGGCCATCCAGCTTCACCAGCCTGGCCGGACAGGACCACGTATCGGACACCCTCCGGAACGCCATCAGCCAGGACCGGATATCCCATTCCTACCTGTTCTGCGGCCCCCGGGGCACCGGCAAGACCAGCACCGCCCGGGTCCTCGCCAAGGCGGTCAACTGTCTCAGCCCACGGGACGGGGACCCCTGCAACGCCTGCAACCTATGTGTTTCCGCCAACGATGGGCGGCTCATGGACATCATCGAGATGGACGCGGCCAGCAACCGGGGAATCGACGAGATCCGGGAGATCCGGGAAAAGGTCAACTTCTCTCCCGTACAGGGCCGCCGCAAGATCTACATCATCGACGAAGCCCACATGCTCACCGACCAGGCATCAAACGCCTTCCTGAAGACACTGGAGGAACCCCCCGCCCACGTCATCTTCATCCTCTGCACCACCGAGGCCGAGAAGATACTCCCCACCATCGTGTCCCGGTGCCAGCGCCACGACTTCCGGAGAATTCCGGGCGACATCATCTTCCAAAGGCTGGATGAAATCTGCCAGGCCGAAGAGGTATCGGCGGAACCCCCGGCGCTCCGCACCATTGCACGCCACGCCCAGGGCAGTCTCCGTGACGCCGAGAACCTCCTGGAACAGATGGTGCTGTCCGGCGGCTCCAGCGTGTCGCTCATGAAGGTGGATGAGATCCTGGGAGTGGGGAACCAGGACGCATGGCTGGACCTGGCCCAACAACTCCTGGACGGGGATACCCAGGCCGCGCTGTCCAGCATAAACCAGGCCGCCTGGGGCGGAGCGGACCCCCGCCAGCAACACCGCAACACCCTGGACCTCCTCCGGGAAGCCATGCTCCTGGGATGGGGGAGCGACGAGCAGCAGACCGAGTTCCCCGAACATGTCCGGGAGACCATCCGGGAAACCGTCGCCAAAACTCCAAGGTGGCGGCTCACTGAGACCGCCCGGATATGGGGGGATGCCAGCCTCCGCTACGATGCCCCCAGCACCCTGCCATTGGAGATCGCAGCAATCCAGATATGCAGCATGCAGAGACCAATGGAGACCATCTGGACTCCAGCCATGGATGGCGGGACCACCCCCAGTACCCAGCCCAACACCCAGGATGGAGCAGCAACTCCTCAACTACCTGCCGCCAGCCAGGGCAACCAGGCGCCTCCGGACCAAACAGCCCAGCTCCAGCAATCCACCCAGACCGCCGACGGCGGGACCAGGTACAACTGGCAGGAAACCGTACGGTTCCTCCGGGAGCAGGGCCGGCAGGGGTCCCAGAACATCAACCTGGGAGCACTGCTCCGGGGCTGCAACAGCGAGGATGTGGAGATCAGGAACGGGACCATCATGATCCCCTTCCAAAGCCACGTGCACTTCCAGAACGTGCAGGAGGAGATCCTCCGGGACGAGGCCAGCGCCAAAATGAAGGAAGCCATCAGGAAGAACTTCGGAGCAGAACTCCCCTTCCAGATCTTCATGAAGGGGGATGAGCCTCCCGAGCATACCAATCCCCTTGTCCAAGAGGCCATCAGGACCGGCTTCCGAATCATATCCGAAACGAAGATAGACCAGGCATGAACCTTGCAGAACTCCAGGGTGAACTGAAGACGTTCCGGGACCAGGAGATGCCGGTCAGGATACCCTGGCCGTCACCCCCGGAACAGATGGAGCGGACCACCACTCCAATGGACCCAGCTTTCCTGAAAGTCCAGGAAAGCGACGGGCGGCAGACCCTGGTGGCCGGCAACACCGTGAACAGCTGGAGTTCCGGCCGGAACCCAGAGGGGCCAACACCTGGCTGGTCATCCCATCCAGCCCATCGGCAATACAGCAGGCCCTGGAACAGGACGGCCTCACCACCGTACCGCCGGTCCTCGTATACCTGGACCTCCGGCATCACCCAGAACGAGCACAGGAGGCCCGGGACCCCCTCCTGAGAATCATCCTCAACTGAAGTGAATCCCGGGAAATGAGCGCACAACGGCACTCAAAAGAAGGCCCCGGCAGCCAAGAGATGCTGCCGGGGCCTTCCCCCGCCCCAGCGGACCCAAACAGGAGGGAGACAAGAATGTGCGGACACTACACCCTGCAACACCCCGGAGATGAGACCCTCATGGAGAGGTTCGGGCTCAACCGGATACCGCCCCACCTCGAACCCTTCATCAACATGACCCCGGGACGGAGGGCCCCAGCCGTGATGGGAGTCCAGGAAGGCCGGCGCCAACTGGGAAGAATGCTCTGGGGGATAACTCCCAGCTGGGGACAGGGACGGCCCATCATCAATGCCCGGAGCGAGACCGTATTCGAGAAGCCATCTTTCCGGGAACTCGCCCGGCACAACCGGTGCCTCATCCCAGCCACCGGGTTCTACGAACGCGGCCCAGACCGGGAACTCAAATACTTCGGCTTCCAGGACGGACGGGTATTCTCCCTGGCCGGGGTCTACCAGGCCAGGAAACACGGGGAGAGAGTGGAACGCTCATTCGTCATCCTGACCACCCCGCCCAACGGCATTGTACAGAAGGTCCACGACCGGATGCCCCTCATCCTGGCCCCGGATGCAGAGGCCGAATGGCTAAACCCCCAGGGAGAAGCCCGGGACCTGAGAGAGCTGTTCCGGCCAGCCCCAGACAGGGAGATGTCATGCAGGGAGATGCTCCAGAAGAACCTCTGAACACCGGCCCGGAACCCGGCGGCAACAACATCGAGACCCACCAGCACCGCATAATAATTTTTATCCTCATGCCCCGGTAGCTCATAAGGGCCCTCCGGCACGATACCGCTCCCGGAAGCCAGGATGAATGCCCGGAAGCCAGGATGAATGCCCGGGCGGAGAGGCCGAGGAATTCGTGAGACCCCGCAATGCCCGGATTGGGAGAAGGAAGACATGATCAGGACCAGCGGCCAGGCAATGCCCCGTGACCAGAGACTGGTCGGCCGGCTGTCGGAATACACCCTGGAGCCGGACCTGCCCCCGGACCTCCTGGACATCACCGGACCCCGGCTCGAAATCCTCCACAGCTCACGCATCCAACGCTACTGGGGATTCATGACCAACGCCCCCAACCCACCGCCCCTGCCGGTGCCAAGGAACATCATGGACCCTGCCCACGAGGGATGGCTGGACCTGATTATGCAGGAGGATTGGGACACCCGGGAAGAGATGATCATGGAGATCTACGGCCTATCACGGCAGGACCGGATACAGGTCAGGGACCAGTTCCAGTACTCCGTCATGAACCGGGGCCGCCGGACCCACGCCACCCCTGAGCAGGTACAGGCCTTCGCGCGAAGGGTAATCCTCCAGTTGGGCGATATCCTCGCCAGCGGAGGCATCACCCTCCGGGCCGATATCTACCAGACCCCCAGGACCGATTTCCTAACGGCCTGCCATTTCCACATGGAGCAGCATCCAAGTCCCCAGGAAGCCCGGGAGGAATACCGGGGCGAACCCATAATCAGTCCCAGCCAGGAGCTGACCCGGGAAGGGCTCACCGGGATGCTGATGCCCGAAGCCGCCCCGGAAATCGAGAAGATCGAAACCGGAAACGAGACCCTCCGGGTCTACTGGGGCAGCGCCTTCTGGAGGATTGCCTGCAAGACCCAGTATCTCTGGAGCGAGGCCCAGGCCCTCCATGAGGCCGACGAGATCATGTCGGACCACATGGAACAGGACCGGCAAATTCTCCAGAGACAATGAACCGAAGACGGGCGCAACGGCGCCCAATGCCGCAGGAAAGAACAATGACCGCAAGATACATCGTGACAATCCCCAACGACAAGGCGGAGGAACTGCACCAGGCCCTGACCAGCCTGGCCCCTAAAATGCCGGCCCCAGAGGAAGTCATCCTGGGTGAAACCCACCGGGTGGCCCGGATCATCGAAGCCCAGGTCTTCTACGACGAGCGGTTGCGGGAAGAATGCCCCCAGCTCCGTCCCTGGGAAGACCTGGACCAAGAGACCCGGTCCACCATCGCCTTCATGATGGCAGACAGCCGGGACTACCAGTTCGGAGACCTCTACCAGGTGGACTGGGATGAACTCTACACGCGCATCGCGGAGTCCTCCCCGGATGCGGTGGGACCAGCCCGCCAGGGTCTGTGGAAGACAGCATGAAAAAGAAGGACAGCACCCCAAAGAAGCACTACGCCGGCATTGAGAGCAACAGGGCATCATGCGGCCGAAGGCTCTCGGCCACATCCCCACGGGTATCCAACAACGATGAATTCTGGAAAGCGGATGCCGACGGCACCCTGTGCAAGAGCTGCCAAAGGGCAGCAACAAACGAGAAAAGCCCTTTTTGAATGTCCATCAGGCAAAAGGAACTCCCAACGACCAAAGGAGAAGAAAACAATGACCACCATGCCCCGGGCAATCCAGATCCCCAGCCGGGAAACAGTAGAAAACCTGGGCCAGATTACCACGGGGATGCTGGCCAACCACCTGGAAGCCTCAGGTTGGACCCTCCAGGAAACCGTCCTGGACCTGATCGATGTCTGGACAATATGGCGCGAGGACGAACTCCAAGGAGACGAGGTGCTGGAGATACTGGCGCCGGCCCCACTGGAACCAGCCCTGGAACGAAACGGCAAGAACCTCAAACCCGGGTGGCCCGCCACCGCCCGCGCCATCGGGGAGCTGGCCTTCTTCGAGGGCCTAAGCCCGGAAGAGGTCATCCAGCAGATACTCCAGAGGGAAACCTCACAACAGGAAGAGAAACACTGAGAGCGCCGCTCTCCAGAATAAGAGGGAAGAATTGAGCGCAAACGTCTGCACCGACAACCACATCGCATACCTCCTCGCCGCGGCCATCGAGACGGCCCGCCTGGAAGCCCAGGGCTACGAGTTCACCTGGAAGCCCCCGGACGGGGAAACGAAGACCCTCACCGAGCAGAACTTCCAGGAAACCGGACAGATGCTCCGGGACGCCAACCTGAAGAACGTCCGCCACCTGTATCCCCACCGTGAGATCAGCGACTTCATACCCGGGGCGGAGACCTTCCAGCCCACCGGCTACACCATGAGGGCATTCGCACGCCACGACCTCGTCCAGGTCATCAAGTCGGCCCACTGCTTCCGCCACCAGTGCGACCACGACACCAACTGGCGGGACACAGAAGCCCAGAGCCTGATCAACAACCTCCTGGAACAGACATGCCGGGTCATGTACGACCATGAACAATACCAGTGGGGAGAACCCCAGAACATGGAACAGACCATGCGGGTAATCCAGAAGGGAGAAACAGAATGAGCAACACCACTGGCAAAAGCACCATCCGAGTCCGGGAGACCGCCATTTTCATCAGATCCACAACGCTCCACTCAGTCGTGAGCCCCCACGAAATCCTCCTGATGAACCTGGAGTTCGTCCGGGAAGATGACGAGTGGCGGGGCGAGTGCCTGGAGCTGGGCGTCGCAACCTGCTCGGCCCCCAGCATCGAGCAGTCCCGGGAGGAACTGAACGACATGACCCTCCTGTACCTGAACGAGAACGACCGGATGGGACAGCTGAAAGAAACCCTGGAAGGCAAGCAGGTGGCCCGATACCCCATCCAGCTTCCCCCGAACCGGGAGGAAGACACCCTCTTCCATATACCCGGCATATTGACCTGAAACAAGGGCTTCAGAGAGCAGCAAGCGCAAATGCTGTCAGCGCAAATGCTGAAAGCACAAAATCAAGAGGGATAAGAGATGACGACAGGAACCAACACCTTCCAGGAACTGGGTACGACAGTCTGCCGGTACTGCGCGGAAGAATGGGAACCCAATGACCAGGAACGGGAGCAGACCAGCATGCAGGTCTACCGCTGCCAGAGCTGCGAAGATACCTTCTGCGATGGATGCACCGACCTCCAATATTGGAAGAACAGCCACCCCCGATCCTGCCCCCACTGTGGAGCGGCCCCGTAGGACAACGACACCGGATACCCCGCCCCGCGGGGCATCATGAGGCAGCTCAAACTCCGCAGTAAACCTCACTCCCAGGAGATCCAAAAATGGAATACCGCATCGGCGCCATGGCGCCGCCCCTGCATGAGCAGATCGGCTCGGAACCAGAGCTCGTCAAGATAGAGCAAAAGGCCGTCGATTCCATCAACTACCTCCGGATACACGGGTTCCTGACAGCGGCAGAGTCCGAACGTGGAGTCCGGAGAGTCCTGAAGTCCCTGGAGAAGAGGGCCGCCAGCCCCGGGGCGCTGGAACCAGCCGGGAAAGAAGAACAACAGAAATGACCACCAGGGACCCCCATACCCAGATCAACTCCGAAGCCCAAGCAGGCAGAATCGCCCAGGAGTACGAATGGAGCACCTGCTCAGAGCCTGCCCCCGGATCCGGATGTCCCTCACAACCACAGCAGTCTCCATCGGCCTGGCAGCAACTCATGGCCGGCACTGCCGCCACCGGTACCCAAATCCATAAACGAAGAGAGAAGAAATGAGAGCGCTGGAGAGAAGCGGCAAACCCAACCTGGAAAATCTGGAGTTCGCCGAGAACCCGGAGCCCAGGTGCCCATGCATCCTGCTGGTAGACCGCTCCGGCTCCATGGCCGGCCACCGCATCAGGGCCGTCAACAACGGGCTGGCAGAATTCAAGGAGTCCGTGATGAAGGACGAACTCGCCGCCAGCCGGGCCGAGATCGCCGTGATCGCCTTCAACGACCATATCGACACCATCCAGGACTTCGTGACCGCGGTCAACCTCCGTCCCCCGGAAATCGAGGCGGGAGGAGCCACCAACATCTCGGGCGCAATCCACAAGGCCATCAGCCTGCTGGAGGACCGGAAACGGACCTACCGGACCAACGGTGTGGAACACTACCGCCCCATCATCATCCTCATCACCGACGGCGAACCCACTACCGACGACCCCAAACTATTGGCCAGCATATCGAAACACCTGGCCGGCCAGGAGGAGGACCGGCGCCTGGTCTTCTTCACCTTCGCAGTCGAGGGAGCCGACCTGCAGAAGTTGGCCAAGATCGCTCCCCCCAACCGGCCGCCCATACAGCTCCAGGAGGCCCGCATCGAGGACATATTCCGGTGGCTCTCCAACTCCCTATCGGTGATCTCCCACTCCCAGCCGGGAGACCGCGTCCGGCTCCCAGCCCCGGACTTCCTGGACTACTGATGCAGTCAATACCAATGGCCTGGCTGACCGCATCCGGAACCCAGACGGGAACCCAGCACCAGCAGCAGAAACTCCCATGCCAGGACCACCTGTACCACCGTGAGCACAACGGCACCCTGGCAGCAGCCCTGGCCGACGGGGCCGGCTCGGCAGCCAGGGGAGGCGAGGGCGCCCGGCTCGCGGCAAGGACCATCGTCCGGAGCCTGCTGACCCAGGAGCCAGTCTCCCTGGACGGAACCCGGGCTGCCCTGACCCAGGCGGCAGAGGCCGCCAGAAGGTCTGTGCAGGAGAAGGCCCTGAGCAGCCGGGAAGAAATCCAGGAGTACCACACCACCCTCCTGGCCGTCATCCACACCGGCAACATCCTGGGAACCCTCCAGATCGGGGACGGCGTGATAATCACAGCCAGCCCTGGCGGAGACGCCAGGATGCTCCACCAGCCCCAGCAGGGACGATACCCCAACGAGACCAACTTCCTGACCGGGAAGGACTTCCGGAGCCGAATGAAAGTATCGGCCCAGGAGGCACAGGACACCGACCGTGTATTCATGACCTCAGACGGGATGCAACGCTTGGTGCTGGACTACCCGCCCGGGGCGGAGCCCATCCCCCACCAGGAGTTCTTCAGAAGGCTCTTCGACTGGCTGGAGAGCCAGAAGAGTCACCAAGATGCCGGGAAGGAGGTCCTGAGACTCCTCCAGTCCCCAAGGGTGAGGGACAGAACCCAGGACGACACCTCCATCCTGGCCGCCATCCTCAGGGAGAACCGGTAGATGGTGGGGTACGAGAGTATCCTGGTGATATTGGAGATCATAACCAGGACGATGAACATGTCCGGGTACGCGGTGAACACAGGGATCACCGTCTACACCTGCTACCACTGGGCCAGGGCCCGGACCCAGGCAGAAATCGAACAGGCCCGGAAACAGAGCATAACCGGGATGGCCATTATGGGACTCATCGCCGGCATCGCCGCCACGATCTCAGCGTTGATGGTGGGAGCCTACGAGTTGGAGACCAGGTTCCCCACCTTCATCAGGACGATCCCGGCATACATCATGGTACTGGCCATATTCGCCGCCCGGGACCCCCTGGCCCATAACATAACCTGGGGGGCCAGCCTGCTCGGCTTCATGCTGATCATCAGCGCCGTCCTGACCCCCGGCGGCGCCGAGACCAGAATCGCAGCGATAATGGCAACCTGCATCCTGGGATCCCACACCGCCATAATCCTGAACGGCAGGGCCTGCCGGCAGGGACCCGCCCAGGCGATCACATCGGAAAACGCAGCAACCCTCCTGGGGATGGACGCCGGAGCGGAAGCATACCTGCTATTCCTGATGAGCTCCTGGTAGGACAGAACATATGACAGAGAACAGCCTCGCCCTGGCGATGCTGGAGACCATGATCAGGATGATCGGCGTGACCGGGTATGCGATGAACACCGGGACGACCGGATACATCTGCTACTCCTGGATCAGGGCCCGGAGCCCATGGCAGATCGAGCAGGCCAGGAACTGGAGCATAACAGGAGCAACCCTGATCGCGGCATATTCCGGAATCGCCGCCATAGGACCCATCATCGCGGAAAGATTTGGGGCCGGCATCGACACCCCAAACATCGTCAAGCTGACCCCGGCATACATCGGGGTCATCGCCATATTCTCCACAAGGGACCCCACAACCCACACCATCACGTGGGTCCCCGCCCTCCTGGGTGCAGCAGTGGTCCTCAGCGCCACGATGTCCCCCGGAGAGGGGAGCTTCAGGACCGTGACATCAGTGGGAATCCTCATCCTGTGCGCCCATGCCGCCACCATCCTGAACGCCAGGATCTACCGGCAGGGCCCAGCCCAAGCGGTCACGCCCGAAAACGCCGCAGTTCTCCTGGGAATGGACGCAGGTACAGCCATATACCTGATAGCGCTGACGGCATCTGCCGGGGGCTGACCAAAAGCAGGCCTTCAGGGCCAGTGCAACAATGACTGGCATGGAAGCAGGAACCTCACCATCGCGGCGTCCGCCGGAACTCTGGGCTGAGAAGGCCGAAAACAGGACCATCCCCCAAACCGGTAATCTGAGAAGGCGAACCTGAGAGAGAGCAGAGAACTTGCTTAACCAAATCCTGATGATTATCGGCATATTGATGGGCGGGCTCGCCTACATCGCAATAGCCTACGCGGGGTTCATCTGGATCACCGCTGCGGGAGACCCCGGCGCGACGGCCAGGGCCAAGACCAGCATGCATCAAGGCTTCATTGCCCTCATCCTGGCCGCCATCGCCTTCATCGCATCCCAGACCCCTCTGACCCGGATAAGCCTGACCGGGATAAGCCTGACCGGGTTCTGGACTCCACTGACCATGGCGGCCATACCATGCCTGGCCGCCGCCATACTGACCCTCACCCGGAAGAAACCCAGGCTCCACCCCGCAGCCTGGACCGCCCTCACCACTGCCGCCCTCATCTCCTGGAGCCTGATGGCACGGAGCAATCCGGATACGGCTCCGGTCATAATGACCACCGCCACCATCCTCATCCTGGCCCACACCGGACTGCTGATCGCCGGGAAGGTCAGGGGAAGAGGACCACTGAGCAGCCAGAAAATGGAGGCCGCCGCAGTTATGGCTGGAATCAACACCGGAGCCATCACTGCAATGACAGCCGCCAGCATTTAGGAGCAGACTTGATCGCATTCAGAGAGGATGGGACTCCCCTGGAACTCACCCAGGAAATCGGGAAGGGGGCCGAGGGAACCGTCTACCAGGCAGCCGGGATTGCCGCGAAGGTGTGGAACAAGGAAACGAGGAACGACACCATCTCCCGCAAACTGACCATCATGATCCGGGATACCCCGGACCTGATCCCAGGGCAGGGTTCTCCCAAGCCCCAGAACCCAGAGAAGCCCCAGGCCGCCTGGCCCAGCGAGATGCTCCTGGACCAGGACGGAAACAAAATCGGTTTCACCATGCCCATCCTCTGCACCCAGTCCCACCGGAGCGTATTCCAGTACTTCAACCCAGAGGCCAGGAAAAGGCTGGCCCAGAAACCGGACCGGAAGGACCTCATCGTGATCGCCAGGAACCTGGCAGATGCCGCCCGAACCATACACCAGGCAGGACACGTGATCGGGGACGTCTGCGAGAAGAACGTAATGGTCGGAAACGACCTTGCCGTAACCCTGGTCGATACCGATTCCATGCAGGTCAGGGACCACCGGAAAGGAGAGATATTCCGCTGCACCAAGGGCCGGGACGACTACACGCCCCCCCGCCTCCAGGGGCTTCCCTTCCGGGACCACGACCGGACCCCGGATGATGACGCCTTCGGGCTGGCAGTCCTGATCTTCAAGATCACCATGAACGGGGTCCACCCCTTCTCCAGTACCGCCGACCCCGAGCAGGAACGCAACACCACCCTGGCCGACAAGATCCGGCAGGAATACTTTCCCTACAACGAGTCGGGAACAACTCCCACGGAGCACCAGCCCTCCCGTCCATACCGGGAGGCCTGGATCAATGCACCCTTCAGCCTCCGGCACCTGTTCCGCCGGGCCTTCGACCCCGACGCCACCCGGAGCGGACCCCGGCCAACGCCGGAGGAATGGGGACAGGAGCTGAACCACCTTGTAACCACACCGGAGGAGAAACCCAGAAACCTGCCGCCAGAGAACAATGCAAGAAACCAGAACAGCAGAACCCAGAACATCAGAAACCCAAGAGGGAGCCGGCAACCAGCCCAGACCACACCGGCAACAGCCCCCGAGAAGGTCACAATCCGGGAGATAATCCTGGGAACCGGGGCCTTCATCCTGGTCCTGGCCGGAACCCTGTCATTCCACGGGGCCTGCGGACCAGGGTTCTGAACACCCACTCGGAAACAGACGGAAACAGACGGAAACAGACGGAAACAGACGGAAACAGAGGAAACAGGACATTGAAGTTCATCATCGACCAGTGCGCCGGGAGACGGATAGCCCAGTGGCTCAACCAAGAGGGGCACGACGTGACCGAGGTCAGGACCATGATCCCCGACCCCGGAGACCATGCCATCCTGGAACTGGCCGGCCAGGAGAGCCGCGTCCTCATCACCCGGGACAAAGGGTTCGGCAAGCTGGCCCACAAGGGGCTCATACCCCACTCCGGCATCATCCAGATACCCAACGTGCCGGTGGAGAGAAGAATAGAGATGCTCCAGAATATCCTCCTGAACCACCGGAACGACCTCCGGGACCACGCCGTGCTGGCGGTGGACTGGAGCGGCCGGGTCAGATCCCACAACCACGCCCAGGAGGATGAGCCCAGGGGCCGGTTCGGACAGGAAATCACCAAGGGCCGGGAAAGGCTGGGCATCAGGCAGCACGAGTTGGCGCTGCGGCTGGGAATATCCGCCCAGTACCTGAGCGACATATAACACGGCCGGCGCCGGCCCCTCCGTGCCAGGCTGGTCAGCCGGATAGCCCGGGAGCTGGAGATCAACCCCGACATCCTATGGTTCAGGGCCGGCCGGATACCACCCGACATTCTGCACCAAGACCCCCCGGAACCTGAGATAATCCAGGCCATCAGGAGCCTGAGGAAAACCCTGAGACCGATGAAAACCCCAGGCAGCCGGCAACCAGAACAGGAGGAAGCAAGATGACCACACAGCCAGACCCGGAACCCCCGGCAAGGCAGCCGCAGCAAGCCAGAGCCAACCCCAACACGCTCAACAACCTCTTCCAGAAAGCCCGGGTACTGAAGCGCATGGCCCGGACCGGCATCACCCCCAACTCACCGGAAGGCCAGGAAGCCGTCAGGGATCTCGCAGAGGCCGCCCGGCAATGGCGCCAGTCCGCGCTGGACCTGGCCGAACGGCTGAAGGCCCCCTACAGGACCAGGCCCAGCTTCCAGAGAGTGCCGGAACTGCCCTCCAGAGAGAAACTCCCAGCCAGGCCGGAGTACCGGAGGAACCTCCTCTGGTGGGCCAGCCGGTACGCATGGGACTGCGCAGACGAAAAACCCACCCAGGAGTCCCAGAATGGCCTCACCATAACCGCGGTGATGGGACCCATGCCCAGGAGTCAGGACAACGGGGAGGCCGGAGCCGCCTGATCCCAAAATACGAATAGGCGCACCGCTGCGACGACGCGCTGACCCACGGGGCAAGACGGCACCAGCCCAAACTGGAGACAAGAATTTCACGGAGGAGACAATGACGAACGGCCGGGACAGCAACGAACCCAGGCAAACTACAACCCAGTCATTTGACAAGTTCAGGGAGCAATTCAGAAAAAAGACCCCGCCTATGAAAACAAAGAATACAACGAACAGGACCCGGTGATCGGTGGCCCCAACTGTATTTGAGTCACTGGAATCAATCCGCTCGTTGAGCCGGCACGAAAAAGGAGTTGGTTCATAACCAAACCCTGACCAACCACCCGCCATGATGGGAATAACCGTCCAAACAGACCGCCCAAGAAAGATGGCAGGCTACATGAGCCTGCCATCTTTAACATCAACACCCCCCAAACGAGACCACCCCCGGAGATTATGGAAAAGAGCGCCGACAACCAGTACCTCATCGAAGTCCCGCCGGAACAAGCCGGCGGGGTTCAGCAACTCCTCCAAGAGTGCGGAATAACCATGAGACCCCGGTACCCGGAGGCCGAGACCATCCGGGCCGAACGCCACACCCCCGAGGGAAGCTTCCACTACACCGACACCGACCTGGAACGGCTGGTCCGAAAGACCAACCGGCGCCTCCAGTCCATGAGACTGGCCCCAACGGTCCCGGAGCTGCACCCCGGATGGAGCAGGGACCGCCACCAGGACCTACTGGCAACAGTCCTGGAGGAGCTCAGCTGGAACCAGGACCAGATCAGCTCCAGCAGTCCATCGGACCAGGACGAATGGACCCGGATAGTGGCCCGTCACCCCATCCTGTTCGGAGCGAAGGAATGACCCAACAGGAAAACAACCCAACATACCTGGTCCCGGTACCTCCGGAAGTGACGGAAGAACTGACCTCCTTCCTGAAGGAACGCGGCGTGGACTTCCAGCCCAGCCTGATGGCCATCAGGATGAGCAACTCAGGCGATGCCCCCCAGGTCGTCATGGCACACGAAGCCCCCGAACTACTCCAGGCAGTCAACAAATACCTCCGGGAAAAATGGGCCCACCCCCCTGGCGCCAGGATGCCCCGATACCTGGACACCGATACCGCTCCACCAGTTCCTGGAGTTGGCCCAGGAAAACTTCGAGTGGGACCTCGCCCAAGAGCCCGCCGGCGCCTGGTGGCTGGACCAAGGCGTGCCCTGGAAGGATATCACCGGCAGCTTCAGAGAGCTGTTCAGGAAAACCGGACATCCCAGAGAAGAAGGTGGACCCACAATGAGCGAAATCACTGAAAACTACCGGATCACCGTGCCCAGCAGGAAGATACTGGAGGCCCGCACAGCACTCAGCCGACTTGGCATCGAGATGGTGCCCCACTGCCCCCAACAGGAGTTGATGGCCACGCGGGAGACCGACTACGGAAACTCCTATGCAACCGCCAGCCAGATACCCGGGATGCTCACCCAGGTCAACCAGCACCTCCAGGAAAACGGGCTCAGCCCCCGGATCGACCCGGACCACGACAGTTGGGATTCAAAAGAAGCCACCGAGTTTCTGGAGATGTGCCTGAACGAGTTCGAGTGGGAGGAGGGCAAGATCTCCCAAGCAGAATTCCAAGATCAGGAGGAGTGGGAGGATGTCCAGAGCATGTGGACCTGCCTGCCAACTGAGGACCGGAAGTGACCGGACAGACCGGCCCCAAAATCGGCCTGGCCGAGAGGACTGAACGGTTCACCCAGGCAATCCAGAGGGGGCAGAGCAACCGGTCAGTCCCTCCCGCCCCCAACCCCACATATCATCAGATGCTGGAAGCCCACCGGGGAGCCCTGAAGTTCATGCAGGACCTCCAGAGAACCAGCCAGGAGATCCTGGACGCATACAACCAGGCCGCGGAGTCCAGCGGGATACGGACCCAGGCCGGTTGGAAGGTCATACCCGGACGCTTCGACCGGGAGGCCAGCGAGTACGGGCAGGAGGGCGGAGTGCCCTGGCTGGTCCTGACCGACCTGGCAAACGGCGTGGACATCTGGGGAGCCGCCTTCACACGGCATGAGCCAGAGGGACCAACCGGACAGCCCCCGGACAAGACCGGGTACTGCCCGGACAAGACCGGGTACCGGCTGGCCGGCACCGGGATGGTCTTCACCAACACAGAGACCAGCAATGCCCGGAAAGCCGAGTTGGAGGGAATCGCCGGGAACGCCGAGCGGAGCCTGGAGCGCCACCTGGAAGAACAGAGATACCGGTAGAGGAAGAGGAAATGACAACCTACAACGGCAGGGTCACCTTCACAGTTGCCGTCACCGCAGATTCCCAGGAGGAAGCCTTGGAGAAAATTCAGGAGATGGTCAAACCCAATGGGGAAGAGCTGCACCACCCAGAGGAATGGCACACGGAATCCGCCTTCGTCATCAGGACCCACCTGGAGGCCCACACAGAAAGGTACCGGCTGAACCGAACCCCCTGCGGGTTGATGGTCAACACCGGGCACCGGATGCCCCAAGAAAGAAACGCCATCGTGCAGCCCGGAGAGGCCCTGACCTGCGAGACCTGCCGGAAATACAGGGATACCGTCCGTGAAAACGGCCCGGTGAAAGGCGAACCCATCGTCCAGGGAATGTGGACACTCACGATAGATCAGACCTGAAAGATAACCAGGCAACAGTTCTGGAGCAAGCTCCGTCCAATGATCCCATCGAGCGCGCCCATCGCCCTTCTGGTGAACGGCTGAGACACAGCCGTGGGCAGAGAACACCACACCCTCATGTCATTCACCACAGAATCCGCGCGGGTCTGCACCCTCATGCTGGACCCATGGGCCTGGAGAAAATCCTGGCGGGAAAACAGGAAATCGCGGCCAAACCCTCCGGACGGAGGCCAGATCGCCAGCCAAGAAATCCAGGCGGAAAAAGGAACCCAACATGAATGAACAATGGGAGGCCAGCCCCCCAGATGATGACCATCCAGGACCCGGCCGGACTGGTCCTAGACCAGCAACTCCCAGCACCTGAACTCCCGGGCTCCATGGCCCAGAAGAAGGCAGAAATCTGATGGATGAGCAGCCAACAGGGGAGCATCTCTTCCTGCAGGAGATAATCATCGAGACCACCATGAAACGGAACATCCAGAGCATCCTGCCCTCCGGAGAAATACGCTGCACCCCTTCTGGATGGGACGCTGGATGGTGAGCCGCCCCCAGGAGGAGCGGGATTGGGACCGGCACCAGCATGATACCCAGCACACCTGGGCCCAATGGCTCAGGACAAGGGCCATGAGCCAAGCAGAGAAGAAGGCATGAACCAACAGGCAGGGTCACTCAAAAATCAGGAGGGAGATTCCGCTACTGACGGGATCCGCTACTGACCATCCCAGCCCTATGAATGAAATCCTGGTCCTCATGAACAGCCCCAGGACTGAGGCTGTTGACCACCACCTTCACCGCCGCCGCCGCCATTCTCTGGACGACGCCCCCCACCATCCTGCGCCCAGGACCCCGGCGCGCCCAGGAAACCAGGGACATCACCGTCATCGCGTTCACCACAGCAATCATGTTCATCACAACGGCCCCTCTGACCATGCCCGGCAGGGAGTACGTTCCGGGAATCCAAATCACGTCAGCCAAGGCCCTGGCCCACCTGCCGGCCCTGATGATCATCATGGCCGGGACGTCCACCCGGGACCCCGGGTTACACCTCCCCGCCTGGGGCTGCGCAATCCTGATCGCCATGACGATCCGCAGCACGAACCTGGCAGCGGGAACCGGTGCGATGCAGATCCAGACTCCCCTCATCCTCACGGCCATGTCAGCCCACATCACCCTTTTGCTCACCGCCAGAATCAGAGGGGCCGGCCCCACCTGCCGGCCGCAGCCGCAGCCAAACCACCGCCCTCCTGAGCATCGGCCTGGCGGCGCTGGCCGCCATCACAGCAACATTCCAGTAAGAGGAACACAACCCCATACATTCCACCCACAAACCACGATGCAACATCCGATACATTCCCACAAGAATCCACCCACAAACCACGATGCAACATCCGGTACATTCCCACAGGAATCCGCCCACAAACCACGATACAATATTTCAAAACAGCAAAACATTGCGGGTGAAAAATTGGTTAACCTCACAAGATGACCCCCAAAACTGGAGGATCATGCCGAAAGGGGGGAATCGAAAGAGGAGAACCATGACAACGGAGTTCAAGGAAACTCAACAGATCACCACGGAAATGGCAAGGGCCGCCCAGGACCATATGCGGTCTGCCCAGGACTACCGGGAGTGCCTCAACCTCCTGGAAGACCGGCTGGGCTCCACCGATCCCGCCACCGGCAACCTGGCCTGGCTCGCGGTCAGAGCATCCCTACAGGCCTACGGAGCAGCCACCGGGAAACCCTGCAGCAACCAGCAGAACCTCCAGACCATGCAGGAATATCTCAACGTAGACTCCATAACTCCCGCGGGCCTGCTCAACCAGTACGGCCCCATGGCCCCGGACCAAGTGGTCAGACAGGGAATCAGGGAACACCTGGAATCCATCACGGAAGACCTGGACGAGCTGGCAGAGATGACCCGGAACGCCCTGGTCGAAGCCGGTCTAGCCAACGCCGGACCCACGGAATCTGCCTGACCCCCGAAATCCGGAAGAACAGGGGAATCAACAATGGACACCACCCCATCCCGGAAGCGCAACCAAGCCGTCCTGACCCTTCTGGCCGGCCCATCCGGCGTGGGAAAGGATGCCGCTCTGACCGAACTCCGGCTGAGAAACGGGACACGGCACTTCCCCATCACCGCAACCACCAGGCCCATGCGGCCCGGGGAAATCCAGGGGAAGGAATACCAGTTCACCAATAAGGAAACCTTCATACAGATGGAGCAGGAGGGAATGTTCCTGGAGACCGCAGTGGTCCACCAACACCGGTACGGCACCCCCAGGGCGGAGGTGGAAACCCCCCTCCAAGAAAACCAGGACGTCGTACTGAAGATCGATGTCCAGGGCGCCGCCAGGATGATGGAGCTCTATCCCAGCGCCCTGGACATATTCATCATGCCCGAAGGCATCGGGCAACTCAGGAAGCGCCTGGAGCAGAGGACGGAGACCAGCGGCATCCAAGCCCGGCTGGAAACCGCTGCCACGGAGATAATCGAAAGCCGCCGCTTCAGCAAAAGAATAGTCAACCATGAGGGACGGCTGCAGGAAACCGTCGACCAGATCGAGCGGGCCATACAGGAACACCGAACCGGAATAGGCCAGAGAATGGGCCAAGGAATGGGACAGGAGAGGAGCAGGAAATGGTACTGAGAATAGTGGTGGTCATCATAATCCTGACCATCATACTGGGAGCCGGCACCGTGCTCCTCATCGGACAGGAACTCCTGCAGGAAATCCGGGATACCATCAGCAGCTACCTATGAAACCGGCGCAGCCTCCCGTTTCTGAGGCAGGCTGCGCCCCGCCCCGTGATGCATCACGTTGAATCCGACAGGCAAAAGTGTATATCATGAATGAGGACCCGGATGTGAAGATGGTCGCCAGGACCCCCAGGCCCTGGGACCGGCGGTGGTTCCCCAGCACCGGCGGCACAACCGGGTCCGACCCGTTCCACAGTTGAAGACCCCAAAAGACAGGCATGCCAGCAATCACCAGGCCATAAGGAATTGTCTCCTCCAATACGGTCCGGAGAGCTGCTGCGCCGCCATTGTAACGGCATGGTGCATCCAGAAAGGCATCCGGCCGGGGAGCAACGCTCCCGCCATCCTCCAAGCCCTGGAGGAAAAACCCCCACCCAGACTGGCCGAGCGCCTCCTGACCGGAGGACTGGACCTCCAGATGTGCTTCCAGGAAATCAGCCAGGAAATCAGCCAGGAAATCGGCCAGGAAATCCACTCCCCTCTGAAGACCGGCTCAATCTATACCCCTCGGCCAATCACAGACCAGATCATCCGGTACTCCCTGGAGGCCGGCATATTCCCGTCTCCCCCCAGCCTCATCGACCCAGCCTGCGGAGCCGGCGCCTTCCTGACCAGAGCCGGGGAAATCATTTCACAGGAGTTCCACATCCCCCTGGAGGAGACCATCCAGGACCTCATCCACGGGGCCGACATCAACCCCCGGGCACTACAGCACGCCCGGATAGCCCTGGAGGCGTCGTGCCTGGAGAGCGGCCGGCCGCCTCCAGGAAGAATGAACCTCCACCAGAGGGACTCCCTACTGGAAAACCCCGGCTCCACCTTCAGCCTGGTCGCCACCAATCCCCCCTACATCAGGACCAGGGACCTTCGCCCGGACTACCGTGCACAACTCCTGCTACAGCACCCCCACGCCGCCCAGGGGAACTTCAGCACCGCCACCCTCTTCCTGATCACCGGGTACCAGATGCTCGCCCCCGGAGGGGTACTGGGCTGCATCACCCTGAACAACTTCCCCACCAGCCGGGCTGCCCAGGAAGCCCGGAAGTTCATCCAAGAGAGACAGGCCCTCCACACCCTGATCGACTTCGGACACCAGAGGGTATTCCAGGGAGCCAGCGCCTACACCTGCCTCCTCTTCCTGAAGAAGGATAACCGGGAACAGCCCAGGTTCACCCGCGCCACCCCGGAGCAAATGCCACTCCTCCAAGCCCGATCAATACCCCGGGCGGAACCGCCCGGCCCCGGCTCCCGGCAGTGGAGACTGACCACACCGGAACACCGGGAGAACATCAGAACACTGGAGCACCACGGGACCCCCCTGGGATCCCTGGCCAGGATCAGGTCAGGGTTCGCCACCCTCATGGACCGGGCCTTCATCGTCGGGCCGGGAGAGGTGGAGCCGGAGATCACCGTGCCCATCATCAGGGTTCCCCAGTGGGACAGCAAAATGGTCATCCAACCCTACCGGTACGAAGAGAAGAAATGGGTCCCCATTCAGGAAGATGAGATGCGGCGCCGGTTCCCCAGAGCCCACCGGCACCTCCTCCAGTTCAGGGAACAGTTGGAGAGAAGGGACCGCGGCCGGCACCCCTTCCATCTCTGGGGAAGAAAGCAGGGGATGACCGCCCCCGGACCCAAGCTGCTCACCCCCACCTACAGCCAGGGACCCAGGTTCCGGAGAGACGACTCCGGCAGCCTGTTCTGCAACGGTTACTCCATCACCCCCAGGAACGACTGCCAGCTCTTCGCCCGGCCACTCAGCATCGAGCTCCTGCAGATCATCCTGAACTCAAGGATCATGGAGTACTACGCTTGCACCACCAGCCAGGAGCTGTCCGGAGGCTTCCAGAGGTTCGGGAAGAACAACATAAAGCAGTTCGCCATACCTACAATTTCATCGGAACAGGAGGATGAAATCCTCAAACTCCGTGACGAAATGCAGGAACAGGCCCTATGCGAGATCTTCCGGATATCCCGGAAGTCACTGGGAAAGTCACTGGGGAGCGGCGCCAAGCGCCGGGGTCCTGAGCAGAACCTCTCCGGAATTCCCGGCGAGGGCAGGCGCCAAGACCGGTAGCCAAGCCCAGCAGTCCCGGACCTACCAGAAACTGGTCCAAAAGCCGGCCAGCACCAGCATGATCGCAATCAGAAAAACCACCCAGACCGGAAGTCTGCCCAGGAGCTCCGGGACCGCCTGGGCTCGCAGGGAACGGGAAAGGGGGCTCAGGATGCGCCGAAGGACCGTCATAACAACCCCATGAGCAGCGCTCATGCACTGCGAGTCGGAGAGGCGCCGCTCGGCGGCGCACCATAAGTCTACTACTCCAAACAGACCGTAGGCATACCCCCGGACCGGAGGCCCCAACCAGAACCGGAGACCCCAAAGCCCACCGGCAATACCAAATCAAAGGGAGAAAACGAATGGGAAACCAGAAGAACACGAACATGAAAGAGGAACTCCTGAACCGGCACCATCAGGTCATGGCCAAGCTCCGGGAGGTTGAACTCGTCAGGGCCTACTACGAAAACGAGCTGGAGAACATCGAGGAGACCGTTTCCTGCATCGCAGAGATCAGCAGCCAGGACGAAAATCATGAGGCCGCCAGCGCCCACGACCTGAAGGTGCTGGAGAAGCTCCAGAACGCCCCCTCTCACATCAAGGCGATGGAGACCATCGCCCGGATGAGCAACCTCACGCTGGACCTGGAACAGGCCAGCCGGACCATCAAGATGGCCGGGCTCTCCAAGAGCCCCTCAAAGACCCTCGTATCCCACCTCCGGCACCGCGCCAAGGACTCCCCCGAGTGGGAGCTCATCGACCAGAACACTGCCCGCCTGCTCACCCGGGGCAGGCCCCAGGAAAACCCGGACGAGAATCACCAGCCGGAATCCCAAGGGGACTCCCCGCAGGACTCCCCGCAGGACTCCCAGTTGGAATCCCGGGAAGATGAAAACCAACAGGAACACAACCCCTGGCAGCCGAACGGCAACCAGGACCTCTGGAACAACACCGGACTGGAGCAGGAAGCCGAAAGCCATGACCCGGAGGCCGAATCTCCGGAGGCCGAATCCCTGGAGAACGAACCCCTGGAGAACGCAGCAGTCGTCTGATAAAGGAAGCCAGGGCTGAATAACCCAGTTCCAGCACCGGGGGGCGGGCCTGACCAAGAGACGCCGCCTGCCCCCCGGTGCTGGAACCTTGAACCACTGTGAGAGCGGGCCAGAGGGCTCCCGGAGAAACCAAGAGAAAAGCCGGTAAAGGGACCGATGAAGGGACCGATGAACAGCATCATGAAGATCCTCGAATGCGGCTGCGCCATCATGCGCGGCGCCGGAGTCCGGCCCTGCCCCAGACACCAGGGAAACAACACTCAAGGAGGACTTCCTATGGGAAGTCCGAACACGAGCAGGACCGCTCAGAAGACCACAGCGAAACCAAAATCAAGGGGAAGGGCCAGAACGGCCACCCCCAACCGGGCCGCCTGAAACCGGGCCCGAAATAGCGAGAAACGAGAAATGAGCCAGGAAATAAACGAGTTCCGGACCCGCGTCCGGAACGAGACCCCGGAAAAATGCTTCGCATGCGGGGAACCAGCACAGGGAGACAACACCACCATCATGACGATGCCAGGCTTCCAGGAGGAGGGGATCTGCTCCGGCTGCCGCTTCCCTGATGAGCGGCAGCCGGAGCAACCCTGATGGGGAGGATAATAAACGGCTGGAACATCCACCAGGACTCCCTGACAGCTACCATAGGAGACACAATGCTGAGCGTGTGGATCACCAGGGAGGGAGACTTCGAAGAGTCCGTACGGAACCTGGAGGAATCGGCCCGGACGAGAGACACAGAAACCCACCTCTTCACCATCGCCGACCAGGAGCTCCTCCTGACCCTCTGCCCCATGATCACCGTCAGGGTATGCGAGAGAGGAGTCCCCGTCCACGCCTGCCAGATGAAGCCAAACTACGAGACCACCCGGGAAATGACAGTCTGCGACATTGCCCGGGAAACATCACCTGAAGAACTCCTGCAGGACACCTGGAGGAGCAGACTCGTCCAGGACAACCAGAGCATGGGCGCCAACGAGCCATGAGGCACTGAGAGACCCTCCCCCCGGACGACCGCCGCCACCCTGGGTACATCAACCACCGTCCAGACCCTGGGCAACATCCCAATGTCAACAACCAGAGCGGCCATGCTCACACTGGGGCCTGAAAGATGAACCGGGAGAGACTCAGAAAAGACAGGAACCTGCTGCTCCGCACCGCCATGAAAACCAACCAGGAGCCGGTGGCTGCCATCCAGTACCCCCTGGACCAGATGGAGCCGGAGGAGTTCAAGACCGCCATCGAGCAGATGGGCCTGGACCAGGGAAGGCAGAACACCTTCGTGGCCACCACCCGGAGCAGCCGGGTGATCATGGCAGCCCTCTGCAAGACCCCCCAGGAAGACCTGCGGATTTGGCTCATCACCAACGGGAGGACCGGAACGAAGGCCATCCCGCTGACTGGAGACAGACTGCCGGAACTCTTCGAGAGAGACCTCTTCGCCGATTTCGACCACTTCACCGAGGAAGAGAGCACGGCTCTCGACACCGAGAACCCCAGTGCATTGTGAGACAATGCACCACGAGGGATGAGGATAACAAACCGGCGGTATGAGGCCAGAAGCGCCAGTCCGTCAAAAATCAGGAGATACCCAATGACCCAAAAGATCAGCATCCACACCGCGGGGACCTGCCAGGGAAACCCAGGTCCCGGCGGGTACTGCGCAATAATCACCGGCCCCGGCGAAGAGAAGAGAGTCCGGCAGGGCCAGGAACAACAGGCCAGGAGACTGGAGATGAGCCTCCAGGCAGTCCTGATCGCCCTGGAAACAGCCCAGGAGATGACCCGGGAAATCGAACAGGAAGCAGGCCTCGGCCAGACCCTCCAGGCCGTGATCCACTCCGACTCCAAGTACATCGCAGACGCCTTCGGGAAGAACTGGGTAAAGGGGTGGAAGGCCAACGGCTGGAAGACCCAGAAGGGAGAGGAACTCCCCGGCCCACAGACCTGGGACCGGATCTTCGAACTCAGCAAGGGACTGGAACTGACCTGGGCTTCCCTGCGGGGAAGAAACGAGGATACCCGGAACAACATGGCCGACCGCATGGCCGACGAGATGGCGGAGACCCAGGCCCAGACTGGTCCAGATACCTGGATGAACATCAACATCCACGTATCAGGCATCACCCACGAGGATACCCAGACCGGCGGGTACTGCGCCGTCATCTCAGCCCAGGGCGCTCCCGACCAGATGGTCAGAGGAGGTTGCACCAACACCACCAGCAGCCGCATGAAGCTGCAGGCCATCAGCCAGACCCTACAGAAAACCCAGGAGGAGCAGGCGGAGGCCGCAGATCCCGAAAGGCAGATGCCCCGGGTCCGGGTCCACACCAGGTCCCGGTACATCATAGAAACCATGAACCAGGGGTGGACCGAGCGCTGGCAGAAGAACGGGTGGCTCACCAACCGGGGAGAGCAGGTCAAGAACCAGGACCTCTGGGAGCAGATACTCCAGAATGCCCAGGGAATGGAGATCAACTGGATATGGTCCAAGGGCACCCAGGGGAACAAGAAGCAGGAGACCTGCTACCACGCCGCCCTGGACGAGATCAACGCCAGGGAACCCATCCCCGAACTCCAGGCCGCAACAGCCTGAATGGACCGGGCCACCAGCCTGGCCTGGCTCCAGAACTCGGCCGCACTGGCCCCCATCGGCATCATGACGGCAATGGCCGCAGTCCCACTGGGACCCAGCACCAACCCCGCCATCGCCGCCGCCCTGATCATCGCCGCCGCCCTGGGCCTGACCCTCGCCCTCACCGGCCACCCAGACCCCAGAGCCAGGAAAACCGCCCGAACCATCCTCGCGGCAACTCTGACCGCAATCCCCCTGGGACTGCTGGCATTTCTGCCTGCATTTCTGCCTGCATCCACTGGGGATGAACCGGCCCGCCAGTCCCCGGCCCAACAGAACCACAGCCAGGGGGTGATACTGCTCAACCGGACCCGCCTGGCAGCACCGGACCACCAGGTCAACAGGACCATCCAGGAGATGGAGAAGGGCAGGATAACCGCAGAAACACAGTGGCCGCCGGCCCAGGGCGCCCCCCCAATCTTCCTGCAACTCTACCCCAACCTCACCCAGTACCAGGAGGGCGCCGGTCTCCCCGGAGCAGGAGGCCACACCATATGCCTCCCCCAGGGACCACTGGTGGTGATCCCCCTGGAGCCATACCCCAGGCTCATCCCCAACTGGGGGAGGAGAACCCCACTGCACGAGATGACCCACGCCGCCCTGTGCCGGCAACTGGGCCCCGCGAAGTATGCCGAGCTCCCCGCCTGGTTCCACGAGGGTCTGGCCACCAGCCTGGAATTCCAGGGGGCCGCCCGAACACCCCTCCGGGCCACCCGGCGCCTGAGCGCCTGGCTCACCCCCGGAAATTCCCCCACACCACAGGCTTTCTGTACCCCCAACCCCGGCCTGGGACACCGGAGCAGCCGGAGCTTCTACACCATGGCCCACGAGTTCACCCAGCACCTCAGGGAAAAGCACGGTCCCAACGTGATGCAGACCATCGCCCAGGACGTGGCCGCCAACATCACCTTCAGGGAGAGCATCAGGAACAGGACCGGGCAGAGCTGCCAGCAACTCTACCAGCAGTGGCTGGAGAGCTGGCAGATAGGATGGCTCAAGAACCCAGGAGAGAGGGAAGAATGAGGATAAGGACTGAACCCGACCCCATCCTCTCAGCCCCAACCAAGCCGGTCAGGAACCCAGGTCCCCAGCAGGCCGGACTGGCCCTGCAGATGATGAGTGCGATGCACCAGGCCAACGGAATCGGGCTGGCCGCCAACCAAGTCGGAAGAACCGAACGCATCGCCATCATCCAGAACCCGTACCAAGAGGACACGATCATCCTCATCAACCCCAGGATAACAGCCAGAAGCGGGACCAGAAGAGCAGGGGAGGGATGCCTGAGCATCCCAGGACACAGCGGCTACACCCAGAGGGCCCAGGAGGTCACGGTAACCGCGGTCAATATCGACGGCCGGAAGTTCACCCTGACCGCCCAGGGATACCTGGCACAGATCATCCAGCACGAAGTGGACCACCTGGACGGCATCCTATTCACCACCAGGCTGGACCCCGAGCAGTAAGGGCGCAAGATAACAGCTCCCGGCAAAATGGGATAATCATGCCAGCCAGGAGAGGTTCAGGCCCGCACGGAGAGTGGCGGTTCCAGCCGGAAGAGCCGCCCCAGCGAGGAACCGCTAACCGGGGGAGAGACTCCCCCAAGAAGTCCTGCAAGAAGTCCCGGCCGGAGCAGAGCCGCTCAGCGGTGCGTTGGGAAAGCGGCAGCCCAGAGGGCTGCCGGGAGAAAGTGCATTGTGATGCCGGGAGCATAGCTCTCCGGCACCGCGAGAGAGAAGACAGTGGAGCAAAACCACATCCCCCAAGATGAACCGGGCGCCTGCGGAGCGAAAGAGAAGCTCCGAAAACAGCTTCACACTATTCTGCCCTGCATATCCATCCTGGCCATCGCCGCACTGGCCATCACAGCCACAGCCCTCCGGCAGGGAATCCCATGGTGGCTGTTCGCCCTGCTCATGCTGGCCCTGGCAACAAGCAGCACCCACCTCTGGATGGAGCAGGCCCGGAGCAAGCGGGCCGCCACACCCCCCCAGCAGAAACCAACACCGGAGAAACCGCTGGACCCGGAAATACTCCAGGCCAATGGCCTGGCCCTGGAGAAGGCCCATGACCTGGAGAAACGGAACGGGCAACTGGAACAGAAAATCCGGGAACTTCAGGACACCCAGGACCAGATGGTCAGCCAGCAGAAGCTCGCCGAGCTGGGCGATATAACCGCCGGGGTAGCCCACGAAATACGGAACCCCCTCCAGTTCATCCAGAACTTCGCGGAGGCCTCCGGAGACCTGACCGAACAGCTCAGCTCCATAGTCCCGCCTGACGGTTCACCCATGAACGAGGAGGAACAGTCTCTCTACATCGAGACCGTCCGGGAACTGGTGGAGAACATGCAGTACATCAGGAACCACAGCGCCCGCGCCAACCTCATCGTCACCCGGATGCAGGAAGCCGGCCGGGGCAGCGACCAGAATTTCGAGGAAAGAGACATCAACGAGTTCGTCAGGAGATGCGCCCAGACCGCCTGCGAGATGCAGGAGGCATCCCGTATCAACCTGGAGCTGGAGGAGAACTTCGACCCCAGGACCGGACAGGTCCGGATAATGCCCTCCGGCCTGGGCCAGGCCATCATCAACATAACCGAGAATGCCCTCCACGCCGTACGGGACCGGTACCGCGAAGAGGAGGAGTACCAACCCTCCATCATGCTCGAAACCCGCCTCCGGACCGGGAACGCCGAGGTCAGGATATGGGACAACGGCGCCGGCATGAAGCCGGAGGTCATTGAGCGCGCCCTGACCCCCTTCTTCACCACCAAGCCGGCCAACCAGGGCTCCGGCCTGGGCCTGGCCATTGCCAACGACATCGTGAGAGAACACCGCGGCACCCTGATCGTTGAGTCAGAACCAGGAATATACACCGTCGTCACCATCTCAATACCCGCCCAGGACGAGATGGACGACGCCGCCCTGGCCCTCACGTTGGAGCAAAGAGATGAAATTTGAGCCAGACCGGCAGAGAACCCGAACCCAGCCCGGAAGAGAGCAGGCCAGCCTGCCAATTCCGCCCAGCCTGACCCCAGGAGAGCCGGAAGGCCAGAACATACACGAAAACGCCCAAAGGAGAGAACAAATTGACTGAAGGAACAGAAACCAAGACCGTGCAGGCCCAGTGCCATGACTGCCGGGGAACCGGCCTCTACACCGGAATAGGAGAACGGGATGGGCTCGCCGTCGTGTGCGGGAAGTGCGAGGGCACCGGGCAGAAGGATATCAGCTACACCCCCTTCACCGGGCGGAAGACCAGGGAGAACGTGAGGAAGGTAATCCAGGTCAACCCCGGCATCGTCATCTCCCCCGAGTTAACCCAAGGAGGAGCCGGCTACCAGGAATGGCTGGACAACCCAGAGAGCGCCCGGTCCCCGGGGCGGGAGGTCCGGGAGTTCTACTGCCCCACCTGGTGGTACCAGAGAGCCGACAGCAAACTGCTGCCCGAATGGGACGAGTGCATAAAGTTCGGGGACATCACGAAATGCCCATCCTTCCAGCAGATGGAAAAGTGCTGGGAACGCTTCGACCGGGAACGCTTCGACCGGGAACAGGCTGAGAAAACGCCCGAAACCCAGGAGTAGGGAAGATGGACGCCGCCCAGGAGAAACGGTTCGCCGTTGCCGCACGGATGCTCAGGGAAGAAGGAGTGGAGGCAGCCGCCCAGTTCCTGGAAATCACCCAAGTCAGACCTCCACCCATCATCCTCTGGAAGACCAACCCCCGGCTGCTCGTCAGCAGCCTGTTAACCGGCATCGCCATCGGGCTCGCGGTCGGCCTCATTCTGCAAAGGACCACCGGCTGACAATTGACAAAACCGCCAAACATCCGGTCCAGCCCCTGGTGTTAAACTCCCGGAAAAGCAGACACACCACAGGAGATGACACCAAGATGGAGACCGAACGGAACGCACAAACCCTGATCCTGAGACCCACAGGCAAGATCGAGGGCACCAACGCCCAGGAATTCCAGGACGACATCATGGAACGGATACAGCCGGATGACCAGGCATTGATCATCAACCTGGGCGAGGTATCCTACATCAGCTCCGCCGGGCTCAGGATATTCGCCATGACCAACAACCACGCCGCCGCCAACAACATCCGCTTCGCCCTCTGCAGCCCCAGCGTGCCAGTCACCGCCGTGTTCAAGACCAGCGGCCTCTACCGGATCATCACCATTCATGAGTCCGAGCAGAAGGCCGTCCAGGCCCTGGAGGCCGAATGACGGCCAACCCAACCCCCACCGGGGCCGCGGAGGAAAACCCATCGGAGGCCAAGAGCATCCGCACCACCCACATCCTGGTGGTGGACGACGAACCCGACCTCAAACCCCTGATCGAGAGAAGGATGAGGCCCGACATCCGAAGCGGGCGCTACAAGTTCCTCTTCGCTCAGGACGGCAAAGAAGCCGTGGACATCCTCCTCGAAAAGAAGGAAGTCCACATGGTCGTGACCGACATCAACATGCCCCGGATGGACGGCCTCACCCTGCTGGGGAAAATACAGGAAATCGACCCCAACATCCGATCCATAATCGTCTCCGCCTACGGCGACATGAAGAACATCAGGACCGCCATGAACCGGGGCGCCTTCGACTTCGTGGTGAAACCCCTGGACTTCGAGGACTTCCGCATCACCCTGGAACGGACCGCCAACTACATGGAGGAATGGCGGGAAGCCCAGGAGTCCAAGAGCAAGCTCAGGAACCTCCAGAACGAGCTGGAAACCGCGTCCGAGATGCAGCAGTCCATACTCCCCATCGAGTTTCCTCTGGACCCCAGGTTCACCATCCACGGCACAATGGAGCCGGCCCGGAACATCGGAGGAGACTTCTTCGACATATTCCGGCTCCGCCATGACAACATCGGCATAGCCGTTGCCGACGTGTCAGACAAGGGCATACCCGCCGCCCTCTTCATGATGGCCAGCCGCACCCTCCTGAAGGGAGCAGCAATCGGCATGGACCAGCCCGCCGACGTCTTAACAGAGGTCAACCGGGCCCTGCAAGAAGACAACCGGCGCACCATGTTCGTCACCATGATCTACGCCGCCTATAACCCCGATTCCGGGGAAATGACCTACGCCAACGGAGGACACTGCAACCCCCTCCTCGTAGCAGCCGGCGGAGACTGCCGTGAGTTGGACAACACCAACGGGGTCGTGCTGGGACTCGCCCCAGGACTGATATATGACCAGAAGAATGACCGGATGCAGCCCGGCGACACCCTCATCCTCTACTCCGACGGAGTAACGGAGGCCCGAAACCAGGACGACGACGAGTTCGGCGAGGAAAGGCTCATGGATCTCTTCCGGCAGAACCCCCCGGAAGACGCAGGCGAGGCCTGCACCAGAATACGGGACGCAATCAGGGAGTTTGCCCGGGGAATGCCCCAGGCCGACGACATCACCTGCCTGGCACTGAGAAGAACCGCATGAACACGACGAACACGGCCGGACAGCCCATCTCCCTAACATTCCAGGGCCGGTGCCCTCCGGACTTCAACCCCGTCCTGAACAACATCGCCAGCGCCATCGAGTCCCAAGCAGAGCAGCAGGGATGGGACATGGGAACCATGTACAAGGTCAACCTCGCCCTGGAGGAGGTGGCAATCAACATCATCTCCTACGGAGGACAGCAGGGAGGACCCAGCCCCAACATATGGGTCAACATCACCCCCACCCACCAGGAAATCAGCATCCAGGTCTCCGACGACGGGAAGCCGTTCAACCCCCTGACCGATGCGCCCCCGCCTCCCGTGATCGACGAGGCATCCAGGTTCGCCCCCGTCGGGGGGTTCGGGCTCCACCTGGTCAAGAACATGATGGAATCCGTCACCTACCAGCACAGCCAGGGACGCAACCACCTGACCATGACCGCCCGCCGGGACGAGGCCTGAACCAAAGAGGAGAATGCAAAGAGCACCCGAAGACCCCGGACCAAGACCGAAACCTCCGCCCCCCTGCAGGGGGCTCACCAGCAGACTGCAACAGGAAGTCCAAGACGCCCAAACCCCCACCATCACGGTCAGACGGAGAACCAGGATAACGATGGAATGCGCCCGGGCCACCATCTGGGCCACCATCGCCGCCGCACCCATCCTCATGTTCACCAATCTACCCATGAGGACGCCGGCAATCATCGCCGCCGCCCTCATCATCACCACCGCCGTCATCATCGCCTACCGGAATATCGACGAGATCACCCTGGGCCAGGATACACTGGAAGAGAAGAGCAGTCCTCAGACCAACAGGAACAGCGCCCCCAGGCCAGCCCGCGGCCGAAGGAGAAAGAAAAATTGCAAGACCGACAGATACTTGAACACCTTTACCACAGAACCGGCGGCCCCCACTGGCATATCCAAGACGGTTGGCTAACCCCCAAGCCCCTTGGCCAACAGCATGGGGTAAGAATCAACCCCCAGGGCAGAGTGGTCAGCATCGACATCCCAGAGAACAACCTCCAGGGAGAGATCCCCCTGGAAATTTCAGAACTGACCGAGCTGGTCCAGCTGGACCTCCGGGGCAACCGGCTGACCGGACCCATCCGGCCCGAGATCGCCCGGATGCCCAGGCTCCGTTACCTCTTCCTCCCCGACAACCACTTCACCGGCCCCATCCCGCCGGAAATCTTCCAGTCACCAACCATCCTGGAACTGGACCTCCGGAATAACAGCCTGACGGGAGGGATTCCAGAGGAGATCAACCCCCTCTGCTCCCTCATGGGAGTGTGGCTCAGCGGCATGGGACTGACGGGAGAAATACCCAAGAGCATCGTGAACCTGGGCGAACTGCAACTCCTGGACCTGGCATACAACAATCTCACCGGAGAGATACCGGCTGAAATGGCTGAAATCGGCCTGCACGAACTCTACCTCGCCGGCAACCGGTGGACCGGTCCGGTCCACCCGGAACTCCTGCTCATCCCCAAAAACGACCTGGAGGACCTGATGGAGCTGGAAGAAACGGAGGAAAAACCAGCACCCACCACACGGCATCGCTGACAAGACGAAGGGAAAGTGACCAGGTACGAAGGCACCCTCCGGGAGTCCCTGAGAAGGCCGGACCACCAGGAAACCGCAGGGGAGATCATCCTCAGGAGCTGCCCCGAGATGGAGCCCCACCGCCAGGAGGCCCAATCGTGCCGGAAGAGGAATGGGGGAAAATAGACGCAGCGCTGGCCCACCCATCAAAGCACTGACACCGGGTCTCGCAGGGGGGCGGAATCATGCGCTCTGCCCCATAGGAAGACGAGGAAGATAATGAACAACAACACCCACATCGCCAACGCCGTAACCCAATACCAGGCACGCCGCCAGCAGGCCGCCAAAGACCTCAGCAACATGCAACAGCTGGAAACACTCGCCTCAACCCTCCAACAGTCCTGCGGCCACATGGAGCCTCAACAGGTCGCCAACTTCCACCGCGCCATGGTCCCAGACCCCTTCCCATATACCAGGAAACCCACCCAACACGGACACTGGGCCCATGCATACATCGACTTCATGCGCGAACCCACCTACCACGGCGCCCACCGCTGCCTCGAAGAAATCGCCGGCCAGACCGCGGACAACATGGGCAAACACAGCCCACAGGAAGCAGCCCTGTTCACCGCAGCTCTCCATATAACATTCAACCACCTGCCCGACCCCGCAAAGGCCAGCAAGAGCGAACAGCACAACATGGTCGAATTGGCCCAGGCCGTTTCACGCACCCAACACGGAGACCGAATGCCCCAGGACTCCTGGACCCCCATCATCAAGGCCGCAACGGCTACAGCCGCCCGCGAACTCAAGTCAGCCGGCAACCCAGAAGAGAACAGTCCACAGGACTGCGAACCAGAGGACCGTGGCGCAGAGCACATTTCTGGACGCCACCATCGTCCAGAAAGGAACAGAGCCGTACCGGGCCACGACCGGATGGGGCGCTTCCAATACCAAACCGGACTCCTCAAAGCACTGGAAACCGCGAAAACCATTCTGGGCGAGGCACTCGCCCGAAACACCCTCAGCAACGACGACCCAACAGCAATCGAGATAAACGACGCCTGGAACCAGAACCACGAAACCTGTCAAAGAGAGTCCACGCTCCGTTGCGCCTTCAATGCCGTGCCCAGCGACCCACTCTACGCACTGGCCAACCCGCCCCAGTTAACCCCCAGACAGGCACACGAAATGGCGCTGGCGGCACACCAAATCATCCTGCATCACCACGACAGGGACGAAGTCCCGAACGATAGGGACGAAGTCCCGAACTGGCTGGAACGAGCCGCCACCATCACCCCAGCGGCCACCATCACCATCACCCAACAGGACCAACTCTGCAAACGCCTCCACCAACTCATGAGAGAGTACGACAGCTGGTTCGGCCAAGCCGTCAACTTCGACGACTACGGAAAACCTGGCAACAAGGACTTCGAGCGGCTCAACAGGGAACATGCCCGGCACATGACCCACTACGCCCACATCATCGCCGCCGCCGCCACCATCAGCGCCGTTCACCTCGAAGAACAGCGCGACGCCGTCCTGGTCGCCGCCTCCGGCACCATCAACTGGCAGACAAGACAGGAACTCGAGATGTTCCAAAAGCATACCAGCCTGTCGGGCCAACACAGAGCACAGGCTCTCTCCCGGCTGGATACCGCAACCGCCATCATCCGCGCCATGCCCGACCGGGTACTGCCCCAAGAATCAAGGAAACTGATCCTGGAAAACGACGGCCAGACCCGTGCCGGCATCATCCATAACATCCAGGATGAGAGTCCCCAACCCCCCCAGTGAATTTCACCAAACACCGCAAGGAGAAAAGAGATGATCGGAGCAACCCTCTCAGTCGAGGAAGGACTCCTGAAGAGATGGTGCCACGGCACCGTGGGCGAGGGCTGCGGCCACTATATCACCACACGGGAAGAAGCCTGGCCGGAACGGCTCAACTGTGAACGGTTCAGAAAACCAACCCACATCGTACGGCGGAGGCCATTCATCTCCCAGAGGGAGACGGCCGAGTGGCTGATGCACCTGCCCCACTGCCTGAGCTGCCTCACCCACAACAATTCCTACCTGTTCCCAGCCTGGTACGACCTATCCCGGGACCAGGCGGGCCGGGTGGCCGATGCCTACGTGGACAACTACCCGCCACGATTGCAGCAGCCCTTCTTCTACATGCACGAAGACCGGCTCATGATGATCCGGCTGAACACCCATGACACCGATAACGACTCGGACGGGGAACTGAACCTGGACACCATGACCGCCGAGTTCAATATCTGCGTACAGGACGACCGGACGACCACCGCCGGCACCGGGCGCGTCACCTGCGAGGAATACATGGAGGACGGCTGGAAGTTCGAGAAATACCGGTTCAACCTCTCCCAGCCGGAGGCCTGGCAGAAGATGCTCGCCGCCTTCCCCCAACCGGAGAAGGAAACGACCTAGCCCACTACAGCGGAGGACCAGACCGGAGGACCAGACCGGAGGACCAGTCGAACTACCGGATCTACGAAGCTCAGGAAAATGAGAAAATTGCGCTACTCCCAACCTGAAGAGAGTAATTCAGAATGCCGCGTAAACCCAGGAGCAACTGGACAATCAAAGCCACGGCCAGAGCTGGCAAAGGCCATCGCCAGAGGCTCGAACAGGTCATCAAACAAGAAGGTGAGCTCTACAACTCTGCTCTGAAAGTCCTGGAGACAGCAAACCAGAACGGCATCACCCTAGAGCTCCAGCACCTAGAACTGCAGTTGACTCAAGTCAGGCAGGAATACCCCATGCGGGAGCTTCACGGAGTCCCAACTGGGCGACGCCGAAGCGCTGATCCCAGGACAGGTCAACGACGTCAGCCCGGTCTGCCAGGACTCCAGGACTGCAGCGGCCGGGAGGCCCACGAGATGGCCGCCGATGGCCGATGGACCAACGAGGAAATATGCCCGCCGGACCACGGCTGAGAGTTCCGGCGAGGCGCCAACAAGCTGACCCCCAACAAGGAGAACCGAAAAGATGGCCCAGGACCGAGAAACCAACCATGCCCAAACACTGCCCCCAGGGCACTACTGCCTGGGAGACCCAGGATACATCATAGCCGGCCAGGAATGGAGCCAATACCTGGAATCATGGAATAATGGCCAGCCCTTCCGAAACCGGCCGGTAACCGCCTTCTTCACCAAATCGGGAGATGGGAAATACACCGGAAATGACGGCAACACCTACACGGTGGACTCGGGAATAATCGGACTCGTACCGGATGAAGCGGGCATGCCCCAGCACGAGGACCGCTGCATGACCCGGCGGGTCCAGTTCCACCAGGAGTTCACCTGCAGCCAGGACGACGACGGAACACTCCGCTTCGGACACATCACAATCAGGACCGGAGGCCCAAAGACCCTGGCAGTACTCATCGAGCTGCCATCCGAGCTGGCAGGCAGACTGGAGGACTTCCTGGACATCCAGGGGATCACAATGAGAACACAGGACTGCCTCATCACCCTGAACGAAGGACACCCCAGCCGGACATTCCTCCACGCAAATGAGCTCCAGGGGATCGTGGAGAAGATCAACGCGCACCTGGAAGCCTGCTCAACAGTCCCCAGGGTCAGAAAATACACCGGCGCCTGGCCGCTGGATGACCGGCAGGCTCTCCTCGACCTGGCCCTGGCAGCCTTCGACTGGGACGACCAGCTGGAGATCGAGTGCGACAACTTCGGCGGGGACCAGGACTCCTGGCAGGAAATGGTCCACGACATAACGGGGGAGAACCCCCAGGCATTCACCGGACCACCGGAAAAATGAGCAACGGAGAAACCAGCATGGAAGAAGGCTTTGCACCCGGCCTCAGCTCATCCCCGGAGGAGCGCAGGCCTGCGCTCCTCTCCAAGACCCAGGACCGAGTCCTGGGTCTCATAAACCTGGAGCCAGGGCACCACGACGGCCGGGGAGACGGCCTCTGCCTGATGGAGTTGGTGGCCTGGCTGGCGGGGGAAGAACATGACGCCAACCCATCCTGCACCAGCCCAGCCCTACGGCCTGTTGACATTCAGCCCAAGCGGATGACCAGTCAACACGCGACGTAGCAGCCCCAGTCCTGACCAAGTCCAAAGTCAGGAACTACGTCTCCTGGAGGAGAACCAATACATGCACCCCGGGGTGCTGCCTCAGCTCCGGGCTCTGCCAAGGGACCAGTCCAGAAACAACACTTCCGAGAGGGAGCAGAGTCACTGGATACCCGGCCAGAACAAAAATTGCGCCGCGCAATCAACTGGACGGCGGGAGTTAGACGGATACTATCCCAAACCCCGATCCCAGCTCCGCCAATGGGCAGAGCATCCTCCAGAAGACATCGACGAGAGGAACTTACAACACCGGCAGACCACAGCCGGAAAAGATGAACGACATGACCCAACACAACCTTCGGAACGGGAACTACATACCAGCCCTGACCAGGAACGGCCGACCCCTGGCTCCCTGCCACCCAAACCGGGCACAGAGCCTCGTGAAAGCCGGCAAGGCCCGGTTCCGCTATAAGAGCGGCATCCGTTGCATCATCCTCAACAGGACCAACATCCCCAAGGTCAAGACTTCCAGCAAGGTCCGTCTCCGGATCGACCCCGGCAGCCGGACCACCGGGATCGCCATTACCCGGGATAACCCAGACGGGTCAAGGACCTCCCTGATCGGCATCGAAATCCACCACCAAGGCAAGGCCATCACCGAGCGTCTCATCAAGCGCAGGCAACGCCGCCAGAACCGCAGGTACCGCAAGACCCGGTACCGGAAACCCCGGTTCCAAAACCGGACCCGGCCCGACGGCTGGCTTCCGCCCAGCATCCACTCCAGGATGCAGAACACCCTGACCTGGGTAAACCGCCTCAGCCGGCTACTCCCCACCCGGGATATTCACGTTGAGACCACCACCTTCGACCCCCAACTCCTGAGAAACCCGGATATCAAGGGGACAGAGTACCAGCAGGGACCCCTGTACCAGACAAACCTCCGGACCGCGGTAAGACTCCGGGACCAAAACCGGTGTGTCTACTGCGGCCGGAAGGGGAAACTGGAACTGGACCACGCAATACCCAAATCCCAGGGTGGACCAGACCGCTACGATAACCTCGTGACCTCATGTTCAACCTGCAATCGGAAGAAGTCCAACCGGAGCCTGGAAGCCTTCCTCAAGCGCAGACCAGCCAAACTCAGGGAGATCCAAGAGAAGCTCGGGCAGGACCTAGCAGACCCGGCCCACATGAACACCATCATCCCCGAGCTCATCAGGGACCTACATGCCCAGGGCTGGAAGGTCTACCAACATGCCGCGGCCACCACCGCCGCCGGACGGAGGATATGCGGCATCGAAAAGTCCCACCACGGCGACGCAGCAGTTACCGGATGTCCCAACGGGCTCAACTACATCCCCCATGCACCCATAACCATCCAGGCAGCGGGGAGAGGAAACAGGCAACGCATAATCCCGGACAAGTACGGCACCCCAAGGGGAGACAAGTTCCGGAAATACAGTCGCCTGCCGCGGGAGATCCAGCGTGTGACTCCCACCCCCAGCCACAAGAAACGCCCGAAGCGGGTGGGCAACATCGCCACCGGAGACTACGTGACCTTCATCCACCATGGCAGAGGGAAAACATTCACCGGAAAAGGCACAACCGTCCACGGCTACGGCTCAATCAGCCACCAGCAGGTCGCCCTGCTGAAGCCCAGGTGGCGCAGCACAAACGCCGACCAAGCCACTGTCCTGGAGAGAAACCACGGCTACAAAGTTGCCTACCCAAGACCCCTGACGGGAAATGCAAAGTGACCAGAACTGAATGTACACACTCCCTGGCCAACGACGGCCTCCCGGAAGAAACCCTCCAGAAACTCATCCCCCTCGCCCAGGAGCTCGCCCCCGCCAACTGCCGGCACTGCGAGCCGGTGAGGGTCGATACCATGCTGGTCCACGTCATGAGAGAAACCCTCTGCCCCGCGCTCCGGCAGAGCGGGCTGGACCCACTGGCCCAGGAGCTGGAATCGGCAATCAGCCGTGTCCCCCAGGACAACCTGGGAAACCTGACCCGGGAGTTCAGAGAAAGGATCATCAGCCTCACCCGGGAGGCCCACCAGTCAACCAGCCCCAACTCCACCATGGCCGGCATTACTGAGAAAGCACACACCGCAGCGCTGTCAGCCTGGGAGGAGAACGGCCAACCACCTGAGATATACCAGGCAATCTGCGCCGCCCACTCAGTGGTGGAGCAGGCGGCGCCGAACCATGAGCAACGGCTCCAGGCCCACACCGCCCTGATCCGGGACATGATCCAGGCCTGCCATCACCGGTCCAAGGAGAGCAGTCCGTAGGACTCCGGCCCAGGCGGCGCCGATCTCCAGCACAGCGCCAGGCAATAGGGGAGAACCAGAATGAACCAGAACCCACAGGTGGAACAGCGCCTCCAGGAGATGATCCAGCTACTGCTGGGAATCCCGGATGCGGACCTGCCCGAGTTCAGGAACGACCCATACGACAACGGCATGCGGATGAATATCGAGCGGGGAATCCAGAGAGGCCACACCGGCCCTGAGCTCCTGCTCCACACACTGTCCTACATGGACGGGAGGGAACTCGACCAGTTCCGCCAGCGCAACGGAAAGAAGTGGCGCCAAGACGTCACCAACCGGTTCCTGGACCAGCACCAGCTCTTGGACCAGCACCGGAACGAAACCAGCCTCCACTTCACCTACGAACCCTACTCCGGCATCACCCAGGACATATCGAGCGACTGGACCGCCCTCTACAACGGCATAGTCCCCATGGGAAACCTCACCTTCTTCACCAGCCAGGACGAACGGGACCGCTCCCTGTTCGATGAGGACACCGGAGAGCGGTGGCCGGAGAACGAGATCTGGGCCTGCACCACCCAAGAGGCGCTGTTCCACATCCTCCGACTCCAACAGAGGGCCGGGAGCGGCCGGTCCAGAGGAATGACCGGCTGCGGCTGCGAGGGGCCATGCAAACCGGACAGCGGGTGCCAAGAGGCAGAGGCCATACTGGAAAAGGTCTACCAGGACTTCCTCGAGTGGATGGCCGGAGAGAAACCCGGAGAGAAACCCGGAGAGAAACCCGGAGAGAAACCCGGAGAGAAACCCGGAGAGAAACAATGAGCAACCGCCAAATGCCAGCACACCACCAGGGGTGCATCCAGCCCAACCGGGAAACACTGGCCGCAATCGCCAGAGCCAGCGCGGGAGACCTGACAACCATTGGAACCGCCACCAACCTCATGCAGGAACTGGATGAGGACGGCCTGGAAGCTCACCTGGAACACCGGCGCCTCGCGGTCGCCCTCTCAATCCAGAGTCACAACGGCCCTTTCATAGGCTGCGAGGAATGTGGAAGATTCGAGCAGGAAACCCTGGACCCAGCCAACGAGAAGGCCATGGCCGACTGGCTCCAGCACCTCGCAATCGAGTGAAAAGAACCGAGTGAAAAGAACCGAGTGAAAAGAACCGAGTGAAAAGAACCGAGTGAAAAGAACCGAGTGAAAAGAACCGCCTGGAAGGAGCATGGTGGCTGGATGAGCAGATCCCCTGGAGCGAGACTGCCCAGGACAACCCCCGCCCATTCCAGGAAAAACCGGACTCCCAGCCCACCTGATAGCCTCCCCCCACAACCGAAGCACAGGGAGGCCGGATGGAAGAAGAAAACCGGACCACAGTACGGCGCATCCTGACCATCGCCGCGGGCGTAACCCTGGGGATGATCGGCTACCAAGGAGCCAAGTTCCTCTGGCTGATAGCACTGGAGATCATGTGGAAAGCCAGCCGGTTCGCCGGCTGACCCCCACCACCTCCGGACACCCCCTGGAAGGGGGGGCGGGAAAGGCTCCGGAAGTTCCTGGAAATGGCAATTCCAAGGTTCAGGTGGAGCAATGGGGAAACAGCCCAGGACCAGTGGGACGAGACCCCCCGGAACAACCCCAACGTCTTCGAGACCAGCATCCGACTAACATAAAAAGGAGGTACAAACCCTTGACCAATATCCGTTACACCATCGACATTCCCCAGGAGGCCATCCCGGAGCTTGAGGAGTTGATGGAAAAGCACAACGCCTATTTCAACCCCCGGAAACAGATAACCGCAATCAACGACACCTTCATGGAAAACTCCACCGCCATGGGACACCATGTGCCCGACATAGTACAGGGGATGAACCGGTTCCTGGACCAGGAGAACCTGGAGCCCAGGGTGCCGGAGGACCACGCGGCGTGGGAGATCCCACGGCTCCAGAGCTTCCTCATGCTCGCCGTCAACCAATTCCAGTGGCAGGACAACGAGGTCCTCCAGGCCTGGTGGCAGGAAGACGGCCGGACCTGGGATGAAACCGCGAGCGAGTACCCAGAGGTCTTCCCGGAGGTCTTCCCGGAGGTCTTCCAAAAAGGAGAGTGACCATGGTGATGCAGGAAGCCCTCACCAAGAGGCTCAGGGACCTGAAGGAGGAACGGGAGGAGTACGCTGCCATCGTACGTCACTACGACCGGTGGATCCAGGATGCCGAGGAAATTATCGCCAGAGACATCCTCACCGGCAACCGGAAACCCCCGCCCGACAGCAGGGAAGCCAAGCTGGTGGAGGAGCTCCGGGAGTCACCCACCCAGATCAAGGCGCTGGAAACCCTGGCCCGGAAGAACGGCAACAAGGTGCAGCTCTCCTGGGCGGCAACAATGATCAAGATGGCCGGAATGTCCAAGAGCAATCCCAAGAACCTGGAAAACACCCTCCGGCACCGGGCCAAGGAGGACGAAAACTGGGAGCTGATCGACGCCGGCCATGCCCGGTTCATACCCAAACCACAGGGGGGCCAGACCAACGACATGTTCGACGCCAGCGGACCAGAACCCCAGGATGACGGGAAACCCCAGGATGACGGGAAACCTGGAGAAGCTTGGACCCCAAACCCACAAAACGGAGGAAACCGATGACGCAAGCCACACCGCCCCCCCTGCCCTGCCTGGTCAACATACCCACAGACCAACTGGGCGAGGTCCAGGAGTTCCTGGAGAGCCGGAACATACACTTCAACCCCCGGGAGTCCATACTGGTAATCAACCAGGGACACCCGGAACGAGCTGTCTTCCACGGCAACCAGCTGGAAGAGATAATCACCGAGATCAACGGCTACCTGGAAGCTGACCGCAACATCGAGCTCACCATACCCGCCGGCCGGGACTGGACAATGGAACAGCGCCGGATGATCCTGAAACTCGCCATCAACGAGTTCGGCTGTGACCAGAACCTCAGGATACGGTACGACAGCTTCGACTCCGACCCCAGCCAGTGGAAGCAGACCACCGAACGCTACCCAGACCTGTTCGGCTGAATCCCCAGGAACGCCCCAGGATGACCGTAACGCCCCCGTTGTGGCCAATCAGCGCTTGGAGCCCGGAAACGGCCCAAGAACCCCCGGAACGGCCACAACAGGGCGAAAACAGGGGCTCCCCACCGGGTGATAGCCTTCGTTCCGTCAGAACCCACCCACCTGATAAGAGTCGAGGACCAGGCATTTCATGAACAGAAAAATAGAGTACATGATAGAGTACCTGATAGACCTCCCGGTGAACCGGATCGAAGAGGTGGAACAAATCCTCCGCAAAGCGGGGATATACTTCGACCAGCGCAACCACATGGTGGCAATCAACGAGGCATTCCGGGACCAGTCCGCCATGGCCCTGGGAAAACAGGTCCCCCAGATGGTGGAGAGCATAAACGCCTACCTCGAAAACCGGCGGCTCCGTCCCCAAATCCCCCAGGACCACCAGGATTGGGACATCTACCGGTACTACCGCTTCCTCCAGTTCGCCATGGACCAGTTCAGTTGGAACGGCTCCAAAGTGGAGGAGGCCTGGTGGCAGCATGACGGCCGGTCCTGGACCGAAATCGCCCAGGAGTACTGGGAGATCTTCCGGCCCACATCCACCCCCTGACCCCAGACCCACCGATTGCTCGGGACTCTGCCCAGAGTCCCGCCCCAGGTCCGTGACGCCCAGCCATCACCCCCCAAACCTGGGTCTCAGCCAGCCCCGAAACCACCGGCTGAGCGTGAAAAACGAAATCGCCCTATATACTATAGAGCGAAGTGGTTCCTCCAGACCAACACAAAAGTACGTTATTCATGTTATTCCGTTATTCATCATGATTTCTAAGAGGGGTACGATGCTCTCTTGAGCACAAAAACCTTACATCAAACCATGGGCTTGGTGAATAACGGGATTGGATCTCCCGTTATTCACCGTTATTCAGCGGTTTCTTCACGAGTTGCCCAGAAGTGAAGGGACCAGGGCTTCTACCCCTACTGATTTCGAGTGGTCCGGCCGGAGATACCACTTCGTCCTATAGTCTATAGGGCGATTTCATTTCGAGGACCTGGTTCTGACCAGGCAGGACCCCGGTTCTGAACAGAATCGCAGCCATTCCGGGGCACTCGGCCCACGGGGATTCCAGCCAAGAACCAGGCCAGCCCAGAGACCCAACCACCATCCACCACACCCCCCGGAGGGATGTGGAAACTCCGGCCACCACCGGACCCACAGGACCCACAGGCCCCCCAACCGGGGCCACCCACAGAGCCGGACCCAAACGGCCCGGGACTCCACCCACCGGACAGCTCACATCCGACACCAGGCCCAGTGGGGCCGCTCACCAGGCCCAGTGGGGCCGCTCACCAGGCCCAGTGGGGCCGCTCACCAGGCCCAGCCTGAACCCCTTCACAACAAGGGTCTCTCCACAAAGAAGGACGGCCCGCCGCCCTGCCGGAGACCCCCCGGGCGGCGTGTCGTCCACGTCAGAGTACGGGGGGATTTCTCGTACAAGGGAGGATATCCCTCATGACCCAACCCCCAATAGTCCAACTGTGCCTGCCCTGCTATGACAAACGGGAGAACGGGATACTGGTGGAGAACTGCCAGTGCCACAGCCCCCAGCACGCGGAAAACAAGATCCAGAACACCCAAGCATCCCTCTCATACAGCATGAACCTGGGCTTCATCACCGACCCCGCAACCAGGTGCATCGTCTGCAACGGAAACATTGCCCTGAAACAGGACATCTACGGGAAATACGAGGAGTGCCTCATGTGCGGCACCATTGTCAACGACTCCTGCTCATAGATGCGTTGGGCAAGCCCAACGCCCAGGAGTCTGGCCCATCCAGTGCCAACGCCCAGGAGTCTGGCCCATCCAGGGCCAACGCCCAGGAGTCTGGCCCATCCAGGGCCAACGCCCAGGAGTCTGGCCCAAGTGGGAACGCCGCTCTCCCCATAGGAAGGACGGCGTTCCTACGGAAAATCAACACCAGCATCCATCCCAGGCCAGCATCCATCCCAAGAGGAGGAGGCGCCGCCCATGAGCATCAAAGTGTTCGACCCCAACATCCACCGCTGCCGGAAGTGCAACGGCAACGTGGCCATGAAGCAGGACATCTACGGCGACTACCTAGCCTGCCTCATGTGCGGCACCACCAATAACGAGCTCCTGAAGGAAACCGGACAGGCCGGCAGCAACACCCAAAAGACCGAGTGTGGACAGAAGGCAGCGGCATGACCGGTGACCAATACTCAACCATCAACAGAATCATGGGGCAGAGCCGGCCAGGACCCAGATCCAACACGCCAACGAAACCAAGCCGCTCGCCAACCGGCCCCGGCAACCGCCCGATCCCGACTGATTCCCCCTGATCCAAGGAGGAGAAATGCCCAAGACCGGAGACCGGGAGAAATTCCGGGAAGCCCCCCATGGGGGCCATTCCCAAGAGCCCCAGAGCGTCTCAAATCCAACCCACAGCCCGGAAGAACTGCCCGCTTCCGGTTCACAATCCCAGGGGACCGACCCTCGCCAGCGCAACACCACCCCGCCGCCCCAACCCCAGGCCGCCGACACCAGGGCCCAAGAAGAGATCCACCACCCCGGCCAGATCATAGAGCTCGCCAGGACCACTCTCATCCAGGCCGGACTGGAGGCCGGCAGTTGGCGGACCGCCGCCCAGACCCCGGCTGCAGAGATGCAGGAGACCCAATGACCGCCCAGCCGCCATGCGAGCCGGTCCTGACCGGAAGGCTTGGGCAGGAAATCCTGGAACACACCCGGGATCTCCTGAACCTGGACCTGAACCTGGACCTGAACCTGGACCTGAACGGGGCCGGCCGCCTATCCCTGATGTACCGGCACCACCCAGACCCGGCGCTGACCATACAGAAGCAGGACGACCTCATCGAGATCCGCCGGACCAGCCTGAAGGACGACGGCATACCTCCCCTGCTGGCCGGGATAATCAGCCCCCGGGAACCAATCCCCGGCCCAGGCCAGGCGAAACCAAGCCTGGAAGCCCGGCTCACCCGGTACCTGATTCTCAGATGGGAGAAAAAGAACCGGCTCGCCCTGGAGAATCATCTCCGGGAAAACTGCCCCAGGAACAACTTCTTCCTGACAGCATCCCTGGAAACCTTCCATCAGATACCACTCACAGAGAGGAAGGACATGACCTGGACCCCACCGGCAATCCTGGCCGGCATCTGCACGGACGAGGCAGTCCAGATACACCAGTACAACCGGCCAGGAGTCCTGAAAGAGCTGTGGCAACACGCCAGGGAGGTGATCGGAGAAGACTGCATCCAGGATGCAACAGCCAGGTTCGGGACCAACAGCATCAACGCCTGCTGCATGGCTAGGCTGGACATCCAAACCGGAACCGACGGGCCGGGCCTGGTCGAGTGGGCCCTCCAGATGGACTCCCAGCCCGAGTGCGGCTCGAGAGAGCAGTTCAGAAAGAGCGTCATCGCCGATATGACCCAGCACGGGGTCAACGAGAACGCCCTTGGTCTAGCCGAGAAAATGGAGCTCAGCGAGATCCGCCAGATGGAGTCCATCAGGGAACACCCAGCAGCCGAGAGCCGGAACATCGCCATCATCATCAACCAAATGATGAGAAACCAGGCCGGCATCAGGAGCGGGAGGATAGACCATGAGGAAGCCGCCCGGATGACCTTCGCCGGACTCGCCAGGGAGAATACCAACATGAGGAGAATACCGGTCAGCCAGGAAGTACAGGCACTGGCCCGGTGCTGGGATCAGAACTCATGAACGGGATAATGACACCGGAGATCCGTGAGATGGCCGGGAAAATGATCCTGGCCAGGGGAGATGCCGGAAAGCGCCTCACCATCTCCTCAGCCCTGACCGGAAGGGACACCGCAACCATCGAACGGCTCCCGGAGGGCCACATGCAGGTCATCACTCCGGACTACAGAGAACGTCCGGCCGTGGACCTCAAGCTCCGGCACTGGAACATAAACAACAGGGTCATCCCCAACCCATACAGCATGGACTGGGAATGGGCCGGCCTCATGGATGTCAGGGAATATGCCATCGGCGCCATAGCAGAGTACATCAGTGAGAACCGCGCCGAGATCCTGCCAGCCATCAGGATGCAGAACCCGGAAATGAAGAAATACACCCGCATCCTGATGGCTGCCCTGAGGGATCAGCCCAAGGACACGGATGAACAGGAACTCCAGCAGGAACTCCAGGAGATCCAAATCGCGGCCCGGGCCATGGTGGAAGAGGCCATGGACGAAAAACTGCTGAAGCATGCTATGGGGAAACTCGAAATCAGGGCAGACCTAGGAGAATTGGTGGACCGGCGGACCGCCAGCCTGGCGGCCGAAGCCGAGAAGAACACCCACGGCTACAGCCCCCAGAACAAAATCAACATCTACGCCTACAACCTCGCCATCATGGGGGAAGAGGAGATAGCTCTCGCCAGGAAGAAGTACCCAGCCGCCCTCGCCTGGGCGTTCACCGCCAAGGACCCCGGAATAATGCCCCTTGACGCCCAGCATCTGGACCGGATAGCACGGGCCCAAGCCTGCCAGCAAGGGCTCCTGCCCGGAGGGTGGGACGACCTGGGGACACTCCCCACGAAGCGGATCCAGATGATCATCGAACAGCTCAGGTGGTCCCAGGATGCCCCGAAACACCTGAACACAGCCTTCGAGACCGCCCGGGAGTTCCAGCAGCATCTCCCCCGGAACCGGAGGGAATTCCAAGACGCCCAGCGCCGCCTGAAACAAGGAACATCCCATTTCCCCAAACACATCCGGGAAACCATCCAGGACCTCCCCATGGAGCTGGCCTGTCCCCAGGTATACCGGTGGGCACAGCGGCACATCCAGGAAGTGAACACCAACCGGTTCCTGATTGCCCGGATGCACCCGGAGAAGCTCAGGGGCCTGGAACGCCACAACCCAGGAGCGCTGGTGGCCGCCATGGGGCTGGGAGAGTTCAACCAGTCCCCCAACCACCCAGGGCAGGTCATCCAGGAAGCCAAGAGGGTGCTGCAGAAGGCCGGCCTGAACCCCAAGAGGTGGCGGACCGCCGCCACCCTGCCAGCAGTCCTCATGCGGAACATAATCCGCACGGGAGGGAATGCCGGGGAAACCGCCGCCGCCGTGGAGCTGATCGCCCAGGCCCAGGCGGCGCCGGCGCCAACCGTCATGAAAACCATCGGGATGAAGGCAGGCTACTCCAATGCAGAGCGGAACCCCAACCAGAGACAGGCAGCTATCCTGATCATCCGGGAGTCAGCCCTCCGGCTGGTCAGGAACCCAAGGGACCGGAAGCAACAGGCCCTCCAGAGCCAGACCGGCGACCTCATGGACTACTGCAACAGCCTGGGCAGCACAATTCTCCGGGCCAGGTCCTTCCGGGGCCTGGCCGAACGCTCCCGGAAGTGGCACCGGGACCTGGCGGAGGAACACAACCGGTCCGAGTGGAACACCACCCTGAAAAGGCAGGGCAACATCCAGCACGCCTGGAACTCACTGGCCGGACCCATCCGGGACCGGGGACTGAGGGTAACCCCCCTCTGCGAACAGAAAGAGCTCTTCGACGAGGGCAAGGAGATGCGGCACTGCGTGGCCAACTACTGGCAGGCCTGCCGGAAAGGGGAGTCCCGGATATTCTCCATCACCCAGGAGGGAATGAGGGTCGCAACCGGCGAGCTCCGCCTGGGCGGAGACCGATGGATTGTTGCCCAGGTCAAGAGCCAGCGCAACCACCCGGCGCCACCAGCAGCCCTGCAAGCCATGACGAAAGTGTGCACCCGCTACAACCAGGAATGGGCAAAGAACCCAGATCACCGGAGCTGGGAGATCAGCAGCCAGGAGGACCGGAAATGACCGAAGCCCGCTTCACACTGAGCGGAACCCCGGGGGAATCCATCATCATCCTGGACTCCTGCACCAACCGGACCCTCCTGGAAATCCGGAGCTCCCCCCGGGGGTTCATCACGGTCCTCAACCCCATGGGCATCCAGAAGATGCAGGGGAGCAATTCCCGCATCATCCGGCCACTCCCCACCCTCGCACCCCCAGAGTGGTCACCGGACCGGATATGGACGCAGATCAACAGATGGGCCATGAACCGGGACAAACAGGATGGAGAACAGAACCGGGAGACCTCGGCCAGTTCAGCAGCACCCGTGGAGTTCCGGAAGGAATTCAGAGAGAGGGCTCGGGAGATGTTCCGGGCAGAAACCCGCATCCTCGCCGCCCAGAACGCTGACCGTCAACTGTTGCGGCAGTACAACACAGCCACCATCGGAGAGGAAGAGTTGGCACGGACCTCCCGGGAGTTCCCCGGAGCCGTCATATGGGCATTCAGATTCCTGGACCCTCAGGAGGAACCCAGGGACGGACAGCGCCTTATTGAGATGGTCAAGCACGACATGGCCCAATCAGGCATAGAAGAGGAGTGCCTCCCCTACCTGCCCAGGATGAGCCAGGGAGCCCTCACGGAGATCCTCCGGCAGCACCGGAAACACGAATGGGCCATCACCCACCTCAGCATGGCCGGACAGGCCTGCCGGGAATGGGTGAAGCACTGCAGAACCCGGGACCATAACATCCTCCCATCACTGGAAAAACTCCAGGAAAGCATCTTCGTCCACAGCCCCCAGGAGAGCATCCTGGACGAGATCATCCGGATGACCCAGCCGGAACTCCACCAGGAAGCCCAGGAGATGGCCCCCTGCTTCAAAACCACCTCAAGAGGGCTGGACCAGCACCTGATAATGAGCATGGGGCCAGCGGCAATCCAGGAAATGAAACTCCACAACCCCGGCGCGATTGCGTGGGCAATGCAGGACCCCGGATGCCCGATAAGACCCATCGCAGAAGGGGAAATCGCTGAAATGGAGCAGCCCCACCCAGGCCAGATCATCACGGCCGTCAAGAAGCAGCTGGAACAGGACGGGCTGGACCCAAGGCACTGGAGGAAATTCACCCTGACCCCCATCCCCCTGGTGATGGCCATCACCAGCGCCACCACCAACAGAGAGGAAAGGATGAGGACCATCCATGCCCTGATGGAAAGCGGGGCCAGGCCGGAGCCCAACACCCTCCAGTCCTTCACCTTCATGACATCGTATGGAAAACTGGAGGGGGAACCAAGACAGACCTTCATGAAACTGGGCTTGCGGGAAAGCGAACGAAGGCCGGCCGGCGGCCCCAGGGACCAGCAGGCAGGACTCATCAGCGAAGCCCGCAACATAATGGATTATCTGAAAACCATGCAGAACGAGGGATCTCCGGTACAGGCCCGATCCTGGGGAGGCCTGAAGCGGCGCTCAGCCGCATGGCGCCGGAGACTCCTGGAGCAGACCCAGGCAGAGGACTGGGAAAGGGAAATGGCGCGGACCGGTCACCAGCAGAGGCTGTGGAACTCCCTGGTCGAAACCCCCATGAAGATCGGGGACTTCACCATCGTCCACCTGGGTTCCCAGAAAATGCTCTGGGATGAGTCCACCAACATGAAGCACTGCGTAAGGAGCTACAGCCCAGCCTGCGCCGGCGGCAGGTCCCGGGTATTCAGCATCCGGTCAGGTGAAACCCCCACCGCCACCGGCGAGATAAGGCTCCATGACAGCCGGTGGAGAGCCGCCCAGGTCCGGGGACCCCACAACCACCCCGCGGGAGAGGGAGAGACCAAAGCCATGGAGGAGTTGGCGCAACGCTACACCCAGGAGTGGGAGAAAAACCCGGACCACCATTTCTGGTCGGAAGAAACCGGGGAAAATGGGTAGCAGATCCGCTGGAAATTGCCGGGCCTGACCCGGAAAATGGAGGGAGAGCGGCCCCGCCCTCGGCCAGGCGCCGCCAATTGAGAGAGCAGGCCCGCAGGATTAACAACATGACGATGCAGGAAACCTGCCGGACAAATGACTTTCGGAGAGACCAGAGAGTGCTGGAACTCCATATGGGGCGCGCCCTCCAGGTGGAGGAGATCCCGGGCCGGTGGGTCAGGGTAACCAGCGCCTGCCAGGAACAGCCGGTCCTGATCATCATCCAGACCCAGAGCGGTCACCTGCAGGTCAGGAGCAACCTGAAGGAGTTGGCCCACTGGGACATCGGCAACCAGGTTGCCCTGACCGGCAAATCCAGGAGCAGAAACTGGGAACCCCTCACCACTCTCCAGTCCATCTGGACCGCCCGGGCCACCCGGGAATGGATGAGCCGTCCCCATGATGGCCCCGGCGAAACGGGGCCACGCAGCCGGAACACGGAACAGCGCGTCCGGGCCATCATGGAATCCACGCTGGAATCCACGCTGGAATCCACGCTGGAATCCACGAAAGACCCAGTATCCCAGGATGTCCAGGACCCGGCACACCAACTCCACAGAGCTGAAGCTCTGCACCACCTGATGGAGCAGGCAATGGAACACCTCCTGGACCCCCAGACCCTGCGGGAAGCGGAACAGCTCAAAAAGCCCGTGACCATAAACCGGTACAACGTGGCCCGGGCCGGACCCAGGGAGATCAGAAAGATCCAGACCCAGTCTCCCGGAGCCCTGGCCTGGGTGCTGGAGAGCGCCCAGAACCCGGGGACACCAGAGTCGGCCACCCAGATCATGCAGGAATTCCTGGACCAGATGGGCCGGATGCAGGTCTCCCGGGAACACGCTCTCACCATGGCCCGGGTTGGTCCCGCCCTCACGCGCCGGATATGCCGGAAGACTCACCGGTCACCCTCCACCGGACTGCAGGCAATCAGGACAATCGGGGTCATCGACCAGATATGGACAAGGTCAGAACCCCTGGACCCTGGGTGGTTCGACCGGCAGGCCCGGGACCTCCAGCAGGTCCTGGGAAAGGACAGCCAGGGGGAACCCTCCAACCTGGAAAAGTTGACCGACGCCATCATCGCCCTGACCCAGCCAGAACAGCACCAGACCGCGGCACGATTCACAACCAGGGTCGGCGCCCACCAATACCGGATCGCCTGCCTGGGCGGCGACCAGGTGCAGAGGCTCGCCGACCATAACCCAGGAGTCATCACCTGGGCCATGCAGCATGCCCAACCGGCAATGCCCCTCCGTCATCCCGGAGAGCTGGTCAGCATGGTCAGGTCCCAAGTTGAGCAGATGGGGATGGACCCCAGGGCCTGGCGCACCTTCAGCCGGATACCCAGAAGGACCATGCATGAGATCGCCCGTCACATCGGCATCCCCGTCGCCGCCGACCTCTTCAACGCGGCATGCGCCGCCCAAACGGCGCCGGACCCCCGGATAATCCGGCACCTCCAGCCCATATGCCTCTGGCACGCCCAGGACCCCAACAAGGACGCCATGCTCCGCCTCCTCGTTGGAGAGAGCAGGTCCCGGGCAAAGTCCCAAAAGGGAGAGGCGGCCCAGCGGGAGCTGGCCCTCCAGGCCCTGACCTGCCGGGACTACTGCCGGGCCATGACCCTGGACGGGCTGAAGGTCAGCTCCAGAACCTGGCGGGGACTGGCCAGGAAATCCAGCCGGTGGCACCGGGCCCGGAACCGGGAATCCATCCTGTCCGACTGGCGCCAGACCCTCCTGAAACAGGACGGAGCCTACCCTGCATGGAACTGCCGCATCAACCCGGCCACCCAGCAGGGCAGCCTGATAGTAACCCACCTGGGTTCCCAGAAAGAGCTATTCCAGGAGTCCCTGGAGATGCAGCACTGCGCCCACACCTACGCCGAGCGCTGCATCAACGGCTCATCCCGGATATTCTCCATACAGGAGGATGGGAAGCGGATAGCCACCGGAGAGATAACCCAGGCCCAGGGCCGGTGGACCGCCGCCCAGACCAGGGGAGTCCAGAACCACCCGGCGCCCCCAGGAGTGCAGGAGGCCATGGAGGCCACCGCACGCCTCTACACCCTGGCCTGGGATGAGCGCCCAGAACACCGATCATTCCTGGTCAGGAACGCCCCGGCCCCGCTGGATTAGACCAAATCACCGCCCTTCCCATCGGACACCGGCCATCACGGCTCCCGGAAATAACCCAAGCACCCCGGGGGGCCGGCTCGATGAGCCGGCCCCTTATTCACAACCCAGGAAGCCTCAACCACGAGTAGAGTGCAAGACCACAGCAGCCGCCCGCAGGAGCCGAGAAGACACACCTATGCTGAACAAAGAAGAGGCCCTCAAACTGGTCCTGAAATCCCTCCAGGGACCGGCTGGAAAGGAGCTTGCCCAGAGGGTTGACCAAAAAGCAAGAATCGAAATCCGGAGAGGGCAGAGCATCAACCTGTTCCTCCGGAACCAGAGGACCCCGGCCCTCTCCATCAAAACCCAGGACGACGGGAGAATCAGGGTAGACATATCTCCGGACCCGGACGAAAGATCCAACCGGCTCAGGTACTTCAAACCCGAATCCCTCATCATCAGCCCTCCGGAGAGAACCAGAGAGAACTGGCTGGTATTCTGGGACACCATCCACCAGACCGCCCAGGAACAGGCATCGTCCTGGCTGGAAGAGCACCACCCGGACTGCACCGAGTCCCACGAATACCAGGCCAGACCCCAGGCAGCGTTCCTGGCCCAGAGGGTCGTGGAGCAGGTCCTTCAACAGAGCAGGAACAGCCAGCTGGACATCATGAATAGACTGGACCAAACCCTCGCCGGGATGACCTGCCCCGCCACCAGGAAACTCGCAGCCCAGAACGGCAAGAACGTCAACCTGCACCGGTACAATCTGGCCCGGATGGGACCGGAGAACCTTCGAAAAATGAAGGATGAGTATCCCGGAACCCTCTGCTGGGCCATGTGGCGCCAGGGAGGAAAGGATGCCCAGTGGCGCCGGGAGCAGGGATTCCAGGAAATCACCTCCCCCCAGGATGCCCGCCGGCAGTTCCTCGCATACCTGGAACACCGGGGCCTGGATGAAGCAGAGGCCCACACCGGGGAGCGGATACGCCTAACCCCCATGCGGAAGATGCTCCGCACCGACCAGAAAAACGGCGGCTTGGCCCGGACGATCAAGACCATCCATCACGAGCTCCAGGAAATCAAGGAGAAGGACCTGGACCCCCAGGCAGTTCAGGAAGCCGCCAAAAGGATACGGGAACACCCCCCGCACACGATGAATGAGAGCCAAGCCCAGGACGAGCTCCTCCACCTGGCCGACCCTCAGGCCCACCGGACCGCCCGCCGCCAGGGGTCGCCCGCCACTCCCCAGGGGATGCTGATCGCACGAATGGGCCCGGAGAACCTGCGCAGCCTGGAGCGCACCAACCCAGGGGCCCTCAGCTGGGCCAACCTCCGGCTCCAACCCGGAGAGACCATCCAACACCCCGGCCAACTGATCCGGATGGTCCGGCAACAGACCGAACAGGAGGGATTCGACTCCCAGACATGGCGCACCATGACGGCCACCAGCCGCCCCCTCATGAGAGCCATCTGCCTGGCCGGGACCAGGCCGATCCCGGGACGGGAGGCTCTCATCATCTCCGCCATCCACCAGGCCCAGGCCCGTCCCGGAAAGGGAATAGCCCAGATGCTCACCACCCAGTACATGCCGGAACAACAGACACCGCAGAACCAGCGCGCCATCATGCTCATTATCCGAGAGTCAGCCCGGCAGATGGAAAAGGACCCCCAGGACCAGCAGCAGAGAAACCTGCAGATGCAGTTCACCCTGGTCAAGGACTACTGCCAGGGCATGGCCCAGGATGACCAGCCCGTGAATTCCCGGACCTGGGCCGGAATCAGGAAAAAGTCCAATGACTGGCACCAGGAGATGTCGATCAGGAAAGCCCAGGAACTCTGGAAGAAAACCCTGGCCCGCCAGGAAAACGCCTATCCCGCCTGGAACTCCTGCATCCCCACCCCCAGGCAGGATGGAGAATTCACCATCACCCACCTGGGATCCCAGAAAGAGCTGTTTCAGGAGTCGGGAGAGATGCTCCACTGTGTCCACAGCTACACCAAGCAGTGCCGGACCAGCAACTCCCGCATCTTCTCCATAATGAAAAAGGAGAAACACATCGCCACCGGAGAGATCCGTCTCCGCGAAGGCACATGGCGCTCAGCCCAAGTGAGGGGCCGGCACAACAACGGGGTCAAGCCCCACCTGGAATCCGTCATGGAACGGCTGGCCCGGGACTACACCCAGTCCTGGCAGAGAGGAGCCAGGCACCGGGACTGGAATGAGACCAGCACAGAGGAGAAAGAACAATGACCAAAACAGGCCACGAATCGGAAAGAAGACGGGAGCAGCAGGCCGGCCTGGCCATCAGGAAACTTGAGGCTGGGCTGGGACCCCTGCCCCAATGGGAGTCCCTGATCAACCGGGTGGAAACCCAGGGCGTCACGGTCCTGGCCCTGATCGGCCAGGACCAACTGGTCCGGGAGGGAATCATGATGCGGCACAGCGCGGGCTCCTACGGTCCGGTCTGCCTGGCCGGGACCAGCCGGATATTCTCCCTCCAGAGAAACGGGAAAAGGACCGCCACCATGGAGATCGTCCTGGACGAAGGAACCGGCAACTGGACCATTGCCCAGGTCCGCGGCCCCATGAATCGGCGGACCGGGGGGCCGGAGCACGCCGCGGCCCAGGAAACCGCACGGCTCTACAACGAAGCCTGGAAGAAGATACCCAAATGACCCCGGCCGAAGCAAGAACGCTGCTCCAAGACCTCATGGAATTCCATGAGGAGAGAGACACGGACCAGACCCTGAGAGAACTGAACATCACGATCCGGGGAACGCCGCACCCCATCCTGAGGATATGGACCACCCCCCATGGGTCCATCAGGACCGAGAGCCAGCCCGCCCCCAACACGGAATCATCAGACTGGCCCAGTCTGGGAGCCCTCGCCGGTTCAATCGAGTCCTGGAACATCGGCATGGTCTGGAAGAAGAACGCCCAGATACTGCTCCAGCAGCACGGGATGGAACCGGACGAGGCCAGAGGGATGCTGTTAAAACTCCACCGGGAGAGCGGGACCGATACCGTTGTAAAAAAGGTTGACCCTGGTAACAATCACCATCATCCTTCTCTGAAGACATGACCGAGGCCATGCCGCCACCCCAACAGTACAGGGCGGCTCCGCCCGGGAATCTCACCCGGGAGCACCGAACGGGTCCAGAACCAGACTGCCTCCATGGGCCTCAGCCTGAGCATCAACCCCCGGAAGCGTCCGGGACGGATGGGATTTTCCCCGCCAGTGCTGCGCTGCAAGCGCCGGTCTCAACTGCCGGGAGACCGCACCCCAGTACGTCCACACGTGCTTCACGCGTTTCCTCACGGGTACCGTGAAGGCGATACGAACGCCATTGTCCAGCGGACAGACCCGCTGGCGCGGGATGCGCTCCGAACAGCCAAGCAAACGACGGGCCAGCACCAGGGCCGCTGCCTGATGGACACTGAGCCCGTAACGTTCCATGAACTTCACCCGGCCGATCACCGAACTGTAGGCCGGGTTTACCTGGTGGACCTCCACTCCTTGCCGATGACCCCGGGAGATGAAATACGCCTTGATTTTGCCGTAGCTGAAAGAAGACAGCATCCGGCTGTACTTCCGGGACTCCCCCTCCAGGACAGCCTTCTTCCCCCGGAAGTCCAGCTTCTCGATCACGATGGGTTTGCCGACGGCACGGGCATGCTCCACCACCCCCGCCACCGCATCACCAATCAGGGCCTCCGCCTGACGCTGAGACTTCCCGTAGGTTACCAATGGCACCCGCCAGGACCGGAGCCAGTTGCCCGAAGAGTCCGTTTCCGTCACCGCCAGATGGTCCGCGTTCAGGTCCATGCCGACAGCCCCCCGGCGCCAGTCCGTCACCACCGGCGCCGGCACTGCATCCACCGTGACGAAGACCCGCCAGCCAATGCTGTCCCGCATGAACCGGTAGCTGACCGCCTCACCAAGGTCAGTCTCGCGGGCTGCCTTCTCACCATGCTGCCGCCGATGCGCCGTAAACTCGGCATTCTCCTGCAACGCCGTCAGCACCACCTCATGCCCATAGGCGAACCGCACACCCTCGACGACCAGATACCTGCCGTGCTCCCCCGCCAGGCAATCGGGCATCCGAAGCCGAAGGCTCAGCGTGCCGTCATCTGCCACGTTGGCCACACAGAGCTGACACCCTGCCGTCTCATCCCGGCTCCCCAGCACGAAGAACTGGCTGTCCCGGGATTCCCACCAGTCCAACAGCCATTCCCGGTGGCTGCCGTAGCCGTTGGCCTCCAGGTTGAACTGCTTCCTCCACAGCTTCCTGGAACCGAAGCACAGCCGGACTGCCCCCGAGGCCAGGTCCGCCTCCACCCCGGCCAGCCTAACCTCCAGGCTGGCCAGCCGCCGGCGCTTGTGATGGACCCGGGACCGGTCCCCACGGCGTTCCAGGACTGCCAACTGCTTCTTCGCCCGGGCAATCCGGCGCCGCAGCGTGTCCGCATGTTGCTCATGGGACTTCTCGACACCCTTGATCTTGCCCTGCAGGGATGCCCACATCGCGTTGAACATCCGGGCCGGAATCCCAAAGTCCCGGATGAACCCGCGTTTCAGGTCCTTCCTGGACTCCCCGGCGCGGACCCGGGCAAACAGCCTCCGTTCCAAACGGCTATACAGGCCGGCATAAGCCGACAGGGCATCTCCATGACCGCTCAGACGGGTCTGATATGTGAACTGCATCAGGAATCCACCCCGCCGTTGGCCGCGGCGGCCAGGGCCCGTTCCGCCCGCCGCCGGGCCGACCGCCGGCCGTAGAGCCGGGCGCAAAGTGAGGTCATCACCTCGGTCACATCCCGCACGAGGTCGTCCTCCAACTCCTGGTCATCGACCACCAGGACCTGGCCGCCCCGGGCCCGCAGGGCTGCCTCGACATACTCAAATCCGAAGCGGCAGAGCCGTTCCCGGTGCTCGACCACGACCACGCCCACCTTCGGGTCAGCCAGGACCCGCAGCAGTTTGGGACGGCTGCCGTTCAGGCCGGAGCCGACCTCCTTGACGACCGCGCTAGGCAGCAGGCCCTGCTGGGTAGCCCATCCGGCCAACCGGCCCGCCTGGCGGTCGAGGTCATCCCGCTGGTCCGCGGAGGAGACCCGGGCATAGAGGACGCAGCCCGGGGGGCGCTCCGGGGGCACGATGACGTAGAAACGCCCGTTGGGAAGCTCCTCTATATTGAGCTCAGGGGGGAGCCTGCCGGCCCGGCGCAGCCGGGAGGTCGTGGCTTTGTCGAAGCCGTAGAGTCGACCCCAGGCCGTCAGGCTGATGCGCTTACTAACAACATCCATACACAGTCATTATACACCATCCGGCCCAACCGTTGCCAACCCCAGCCCAACTGAACCAGCGGCTATTCAACACCACCAGATCCATGCTCAACCCCAGGGCGCTGCAGCTCACCCGGAAGGCCCCGGATCGGGTCAGCATCCACCACCACAACATATGCCTCATCGGCCCGGAGGGGATGAGGGAAGTCCTCCGGCACAACCCCGGGGCCTGGGAGTGGGCCATCATGTACCTCAAGCCCCAGGAGGATGCGACATCGCCCCAGGACCTCCTCGCCACGGTCCGGGATAGCATGGCCAAGAGCGGCGTGAACCAGCAGAACCTGGAGTACGCCACCAGGATACAGCGGAGCGTCATCAAGAGCCTCAGGAACAACCCGGAACACATCGGCATCATCAACACAATGGCCGGGGCACTGAGGGACTGGACCAAGGGAGATCAGGACCGGCAAGACCGAATGGCCGGCGCCGTCAGGACCGCTCAACAATCCCTGGGCGAGAGAATCCCAATACCCTTCCACCTCCCCGATGCCCTGATAAAACTCATGGACCCGGCAGCGCACAAGGACATTTCAGAATTAGCCCGGTTCGCCACAATCAGTGCATACCGCATCTCGCGGATCGGTCGAGATGCGCTGAGAGAACTCCGCAAAACCAACCCTGGGATCATCACCTGGGCGATGCGGATGGAACACCCCAAGGAGGAACTCCGGCACCCTGGACAGGTAATAGAAATGGTCCGGAAGTCCTTCCAAGAACGCTCAGTCAACCCCTCCGGCTGGAGAAAAATCGCCCGGACCAACCCCAACACGATGAAGATCATCGCCCAACCGGACCAGGCCCCGGAGACCACTGATATGGCCCTGTCCGTCCTGGGCCAACTCCAGCAACACCCAGAGCGCAATCACGTCGGCCAAGCAATGAAAATATTGGGAGGGAGGCTGAGAATCCAAAGGACCCCCGGCATGGAACTCTTCCTGCGGCTACTCCTGAACGAATGCACCAAAGGGGCCCCGGGGGAAATCATGAGCGAGGCCATCCTGACAAGAAAGGGAATGTAGGCGAATTTTACCCAGCTCTGTGCAGAATTCCGGCAGGAAAGTGAAATGAGACGGACGATCAGAAATAAGCTGGTGCATAACCCGGAAACAGCCCAGGCCGTCGGGCAAGCATCACACGCACGCCGTCAGGCCTACAACCTGGCAGTAGAGCACTGCCTCGCCCACCCCAATGCACCCTACAACCAAGTCCAGGCCCTGCTGACCAAGAGGAGAAAATCAGAGCCGGAACGCTGGGACCATAGCAGGGTAGCCATCCAACGGCCCGGCCTACTACAGGGATACAACGCCGTAAAGGCATTCCACAAAGCAGATGCCGCCGTGCTCCGGGAATGCGTCAGAGAGGTCAGATACCGGGAGAAGACCTCCAGCACAGCCGGAAAGGCCAGGCCACCACGGCATGGCAACCGGCCGGAAAGAGACCCAGACTCCCAAAGACTGTTCCTGAAAAGAGGCCGGAAACCAGAGTACCTGCGGGTGGACGAAGCCGAGGCAATCAGTCTCATCCCGGACCAGAACGGCAAAACTGCCAGAGCTATCACCGTCTGCGGCATGACCCTGAGACTGACCAAGCCAGTGCCGGCGGACACCGACATCAGGGCAGTAACCCTGGTCGAGACCAGACCAGCAAGGCTGAAGAGGAGAGCCAAGCGCAATGGCGAGAAGCCCAGGCACAACCGGGACCTGGCCGACAAGAGATACCAAGTCATGATTCACCGCCGCCTGCCGGACCCGAAGCCAACAGATACCCTGGAAACCCTGGGGCTGGACCCCGGAATAGCCCGTCTGATCACCGACTCGGACGGAGATGTCCACCAGATGGACCAACCAGCCCAGGAAAGGCTGGAACAGCTCGGCCAAGCCAAGGATGACCGATACCAAGCCATCGCCAGGCTGACGAGAATAAACCCCAGCAGGCCCGGCAGCCGACAGGTCAGGAAGCTCCGGAAGGAAATCCAGGCCCTCAACCAGAAAGTCGAAGGCATCCGGAATAACCAGGAGTGCCGGATTGCCCGGACCATCGCCGACAAGGCTGCCAGGAAGAAGGGCCAAGCCCACCGGAACGTGGCCTGCGAGAAGACTCAGATCCAGAACATGGTGCGCTCAGCCCGGGGCACAATGGAAAACCCGGGCCGGAATGTCGCCCAGAAGTCAGGCCTGAACCGGAGCATCCACCGGTGCCGCTGGGGACGGGTCAAGACGAGAATAGCCAACGCCTGCGAGCAACAGGGCACGGCCTACTTCGAGGTCAGGGCAACCAACAGCAGCACCACCTGCAGCAGGTGCAGCCACACCAGCCGGGAAAACCGCAAGAGCCAAGCGGAATTCCTATCGCAGACCCACTGATGGGTCTGATGCACAAGGTGCGGCCACCGGGACAACGCGGACCGCAATGCCGCGATGAACCACGCCAGGGCGGCCAACCCGCAGTTGTACCGGCACCTGACCCGGTGGATGAAACGGAAGAGACTGCCTAAGAGAAACCCCCGGGGGCGGGGAGAGTGGTCCCCTCAGGGACCGCGAACCCGAGTGCACCGCACTGCGGTGCTGTACGAGGGAAAGCCCTCGCGCGGTTGCGACCGTAAGATGACAGGGCCTCTGGCACGGCCCGCGGGCCAGATGGAGTGATCCCCAAGGGGAGACCCCTGCCGGAACCGCAAGCCAGACGGTCCAAAAGACATCACGAAGTTGAGTTTTGCCCAATGTGGGTAAAATTCGCCAACATTCCCACAAGAAACTACGTCGAAGCGGCGGAGGACGGCGGGCAGCCCATAACAGCCAGGTCCTGGCGGGGATTGCAGAGGCGGAGCCAGAGATGGCGCCAAGGGCTCCGGATGGAGGAACTGAAACGGCAGTGGGACAAAATAATGAAGAACAGGCAGGGGAAATACCTCTCCTGGCCCATGGCCATCACGGAACCGATCACCATCGACGGGATGACCGCCAGCCCCCTCTGCAACGAGTGGGACCTCTACCAGGAGTCCCTTCGGATGAACCACTGCTGTATCCACTATGGAGAACGCTGCGCCCAGGGCCGCTCCCGCATCTTCTCCATCACCGGGGATGAGCAGCGCCTCGGGGATGAGCAGCGCCTCGCCACAGTGGAAATCATCCAGGAACACCGGGGGTGGACCCCCATCCAGGTCCGGGGGTTCCGGAACAGGGCCGTCAGCGGCGAGCTCTGGGTACTGGCCCGCCGTGTTGCAGAAGCCTACGGCCGGGCCGCCCGCCAGCAATCCAGGGAGAGTACAGAATGGGAATCACCCAGGTAATGGAGGAGACACTATCCCTGGCTGCACAGCCAGGCCGCTCAGTACAGCTCCAGTCATCCCTGCTGGACAACCCCCTCCTGGAGGTGACCCGGAGTCCCAACGGCTTCATCACCATCCGGACCCCGCCCCGGGACCAAAACCTGACCCGGAGCGACCGGGATGACCTCCCCAACCAGGAATCTCCCATTCCGGGGAACAACCCGGAATTCCTGCACCATCCCTGGAACACCATCAGGATCTGCTCCCGCCAGATGCGCCGTGCCGGCGAACAGTGGGCAATGGAGAACCGGATGACCGCCGGCCAGGCCCGCCAGACCGCCCTCCTGGCCGAGAGAAGCCTGCGGGAAGAGAAGAATAACCCGGTGGACACCCTCACCCCCAGGTTCAGGGAACACCTGCAGTCCCTCTTCGACTCCAGCATCGACGGCCAGTTTCCCCCAGGGAGCCTGATCCCCACCGTCCGGCAGTACAACATCCTGGCCATCCTGGACCCGGACGGACGCCGGGAGATCAGGGAGAAACACCCCACCGTCCTGGACCTCGCCCTCAGGTTCATGGACCAACGGGAAGTGGAAAGGCTGAACGCAATGGGGACAGAACACATCAGCATCCAGGAACTCGGGGCGGCGGTGGCCGGCATCCTGGTACAGGCCGGAGTCCGGAGCCAGTACACCAGCGACATCCTCCAGGCAAACCTGGGCAAGATGAACAACGCCTTCCAGAACGGCGCCCTGCCGGGAATGAGGCCCGGCCTGAACATCCTGGGGAAGGCCTGTGAGTCCTGGCGGAACAACTGGAAGAACCCGGACCCCGGGATGAACCAGGCAATCAGAGAATGCCGGGACCAGGTCATGCCGGGCTGGGGCCAGGACCAGGCCGTGGAGGAGATAATCCGGACAACCGACCCCCAGGCCCACCACATCATGAGAAAGTTCGTCAACACCCCCCAGCAGGAGCAGTACCTCACCGCCCATTCAGGAGGCCGGCACATCCAGGAGCTGCAGGAAACCAACCCGGGGGCAGTGGGCTGGGTACTCCGGTTCCACCAACCCGCCGAGCCGGTGCAACACCCCGGACAGGTGGTCAGAGCCGCCCGCTCCCTCATGCTGGCGGCGGGGATGCGCCCCGAAATGTGGCGGCGCATTACCCGGCTCCAGCCCCCAGCCATGCTGAACGCCCTGACCAGCATAAGGCTGCACCAGGACGGGATACCCGTCCTGGAAGCCCTGGCCGAGAGCGGGGCCCAACCGGCCCCCACCACCCTCCGGGATACGGCTGGGATGTCCCAGAACCTGGGGCTCAGCCAAGAACGGCGTACCGCCCTACTCAAACTGGCCTTCCAGGAGAGCCAGCGGAGATTGGAACAGAACCCCCAAGACCAACTCCAAAGGGAGCTCAGGATAGAGATACGCCACGCCGCCGACTACTGCGTCCAGATGGAACGGGACCAGGAGGAAATGACAGCACGGACCTGGAAAGGACTGATGCGGCGGAGCGAACGGTGGCACCGCGAAAGACTCCAAGCCCAGAACCGGAACGCCCGGGACAAACTGCTCCGGGAGTCGGGCGGGACCCAGCGGGCCTGGGACTCCTGCATCGGCAATGAAATAACCCTGAACGGGCTGGTCCTCCACCACCTGGGCAGCCAGCTGGACCTGATCTCCGAAGGGTCGGCAATGCGGCACTGCTGCGCCACCTACGACGGCCGGTGCATCCAGGGAACCTCCCGGATCTTCTCCATCCAGGAGGACGGCCGGAGAATCGCCACCGGGGAGATCTCACTGGATGGAGATGCCTGGAAGAACCGGCAGAACCAGGGGCCGGACAACAGCCGGCCCCCCGAGCAGGCCAAAAACGCCATGCTGTCGGCTGCCCGGCTCTACCAGAAAGCCTGGCAGGCCGGGAAACGGCACCAAACCTGGGTCGAACCAGCCGGCGCCCCGGCCGCCAACACCAATCAGGCCCAGCCAGAATGAGCTGGTCAGAACCGTGAGGAATGCGATGACCCCCAGCCAGAACGAGCTGGTCAGAACCATCCGGTACGAGATAGCTCCCGCCATCCTGGACCAGAGCCGGGATCCCATCGCCTCCATTCAGACCAATGAGGACGGCAGCCGGACCCTGACGGTCCGCCACGGGGGCCGGATAATCGGAAATCCGGAAACGACGGTCGAGATCGACCGCCACGGACAACTGGTCCAAGCATCATGCCGAATGGCTGAGTTCTCGCTCAGGAACCCACGCCCCTTCTGGGCCGCGGCAGAATCCCGGGAGAACCTCATCACAAACCAGATCAAAAACCAGCTCTCCCATAAGTTCCCAAAATGGGACCAGGAAATTAACCAGGAACTGAACCAGAAACACGGGGTGGTGGTCAACAGGACCATCAAGAAGACCGCGAAGCAGATCGTCCTCCAGGATATGGGAGGCCAGACACCAGGAGCCCTGGGAAGGAGACTCACACGGGAAACCCTGGGGAATGAGCAATACCGCCTCACCCTGCGGGCCGCGGGGGTAGACGCCACCCTCCGGGAACACCAGATAATCATGTGGGACACCAAGGGTATCCGGGAAGCCCATCGCCTGAACCCAAACGCCACACTCCTGTGGGTCCGGAACCCCAGCCTGGCGCCAATCCTGAAACACCGTCTTCCACCCCCGGGCCAGATGGTCCAGCAGGCACAGGAACTCTTCTGCAAGACGCCGGAAGCCAGGCCGGACCCCCAGCAAACCTGGGACACCTTCTGCAGCCTGCACCCCCAGGGGGTTGCGGAAACACCCAGCATGAACCACTGGCTGGCCGCGGCAATAGCCCATGCCGCCATCAGGGCCGGCTGTACCCCCGACCCCTGGGCAATGACCGCCATCACCCAACAGGATGCCGGATGCCGGACCGCAGGCGCCATAATTCCCAGCTTCTTCAGAGAAAGCCAGAAGCTCCACCACGCCCCCAGAGAAAGGCAGCAGCGTCTCGTAAAGGAATACCGTCAGGCCATATGGCCCTCCCCAAATTCACTCCAAGGCACCCGGCAGATGAAGCATCTGGCCCGGGAGAAGAATGACGAAATCCCACCATGGGAGCAGATCGCCAGGGTGCTGGAACCCCGGGAAGAGAAACCGGCTGATGGACCGGGATCCAAGAGCAGCCAGGAGACCGCCGCCCCCTGGAGGATAGCGGCATTCCTGGAACAGGCCGGCCCCCGGAAGCTGGCCGGCCTGACCCGGGACGCCATCCGGGTAGATACCACCCCGGGACGGGAGCTGACCCTCAGAATACAGAGCTGCGAGCAGCCCGCCCTCATCCTCCGGATGGGCCCAGACAACGCCGGAGACAGCAATGCTTCAATAACCCTGGGCGGAACCTCCTCCTGGAATAACACCGCCGTAATCCCCGATCTCTGGGGACCCAGAAACCGGTCAGCATGGACCACCCGGGGGATGTGGAAACAGCGGGCCGGGAATATTCTCGCCAGCTGGGTAAGGGAGAACTGGGGCCCAGATGAACCACGCCTGCCCCGCCAGCAAGCACTGGCCCAAATATGCCGGGAGACCATCTCCAGCATGGGACTCGACCGGGAGAGAGAGATGACCAAGGAGCTCCAGAGAGGGCTCCGGAAAATGTTCAGCCCCAGCACAATCGCGCTGGCCAGAAAGACCGGGGACCAGTCCCAGGTGACCCTCCAGCAGTACCGGATTGCCTGCCTGGGAGAGAAACACATCACCGGGCTGATCCAGACCAACCCGGGCGCCCTTGCCTGGTGCTGGCTCCGGATGACCGGACCCCAGGATATGGAACACCCGGGACAGGTGATCCGAGAGGCCAGGAAGGGACTGGCACAGATCGGCGTCAACCCCCGCCACTGGAGCAACACCCGCCGGCTGGGGTTGAACGTCATGAGGGAAATTCTCGGCCTGGAAGAATCATCCATGAGCCAACAGCAGGCCCAGGCCGCCGCCGCCACCGCGCTGAACATCCTGGGTACCGGCCGCATCATCCCATCCTACGGACAGACCCAACTCCTCAAGGACATCATGGACCGGAGGAACCTGCAGGCCAACTCTCCACTGGAACTGGGGAATATCGCAACCCTGATACGTCTCTTCCCATGGAAGCCGGAGGACGGGGACATCGGCCGGGACAATTTCACCCATGAGTACACCCGCCTCCAGAACCTGGAGGACTACTGCATGGCCATGTGCCAAGAGCAGACCCCCATCAGGTCCCGCACCTTCCAGGGCCTCATCCGCCGGAGCGCCCGGTGGCACCAACAGATCCTGGAGGAAACAATCAGGCAGAGGTGGGAGAACACCATCCAGGCCCAGGATGGCCGCTACCATGCATGGAACTCCCTGATCGGGGAGAGCATGGAGAACGGCATAACCGTCACCCCACTCTCAGACGAGAAAATGCTCCTGGAGGAGGCCGCAGCCATGAACAACTGCGTCTACTCCTACGGGGAACAGGCCGCCCAGGGCAGGATCCGCATCTTCAGCATCCGCATCAACGGGAAAAACGCCGCCACCGCAGAGATCGTCCGGGGCCCAGGAGGCAACACCTGGAACCTCGCCCAGGTCCAGGGGCCCTGGAACCACCCAGCCGGCCAGGAAATCCAGGACATAGCCCAGGAGATCACCGCACAGTACCGGAAAGCATGGGATGAAAAGCCGGAACACCGGTCCTGGATGGTCAGGACCAACCAAAAAGAGGAAGAGGAAACCATATGACCCAGAACCAGACCGACCGGAACCGTACGAGGGTATATCCCCTCGACCCTGGGAGCATGACCCAAGAGGAGATGGCCGTCACCTTCGCCATGACCTCCCGGAACCCAAAGCCCTTCGACGAAATCGCCCAGGAGGTGACGGCCGAGAAGGCTGCCGGGTTCCACGAACGTTGGGTCATCGGCTACGGCCACAGCTCCGTCGCCGAGCACGCCGTCATCCACATGGCCGTCGAGAACATCTCCCGGCTGGCCTGCGACACCCTGGAGGACAACCGCCTCGCCTCCTACACCGAGAAGTCCTCCCGCTACCAGGTCATCGGACCCGGCACCTTCCATCTCCCACAGGAACTCAACACCGACACCACCGCGCGCCGCACCTTCCAATCAGCGGCCCAAGAACTGTTCCGCGCCTACGAGCAGCTCATCCTGGGCTGCATGTCATACCTCCGGATGACCCACCCACAGGAACCTGGGGAGAGGACCGGGGCCTATGAGCTCCGCCTGCTGATCAACGACAATTAGTCCTGCCGGTAGCGACGACTATTTTTGCCGGTCGATAAAGGGTAATCAATTGGTACGGAGGTGCCGATTGATTACAGACCGACAAGTCAGGCTATTGAGGCAGAAACGTATGGAAGGCAAGACACAGGAAACGGCAGCGGCCAAGGCTGGGATGAGCGTGCGTTCAGCGCGCAAGTGGCAGAATGGCCCATTGCCGTCGCAGGCGAAACCGGAGCATCGGTGGCGCACCCGGCCCGACCCCTTCGACGGGGTGTGGGAGGATGAGATCGAGCCGCTACTAGGGAATGATCCGACTGGCAAGCTGAAGGCAACGACAATTATCGACTGGCTGGCCGAGCAGCATCCCGGGCGGTTCAGCGCATCCCAGTTGCGCACGCTGCAACGACGATTACAGGATTGGAGGGCGCTGCACGGTCCGGAGCGGGAGGTGTACTTCCCCCAGGAGCATCCGCCGGGACGGGAGGCTCAGTTCGACTTCACCCACTGCGGGGAACTCAGGGTGACCATCGCCGGACAGTCCTACCCCCACCTGCTGTTCCAGCTGATACTGAGCCACTCGGGATGGCGCTACGCTGAGGTCGCCGCCGGTGAGACCTTCCTGGCGTTGCAGCAGGGATTGCAGGCCGCCCTCTGGACCCTGGGCGGCGTCCCCCAGATACTGCGCAGCGACAATACCTCGGCGGCCACCCACGAGGTGAAACGCAGCCGCGGCCGGGCGCTTAACGACAATTACGCCGCCCTGCTGGACCACTACGGCCTCCGGTCCACCCGCATCAATCGCGGCCAGAGTCATGAAAACGGCGTCGCCGAACAGGCCCACTACCGGCTCAAGGACGCCATTGATCAGGCCCTCATCCTGCGGGGCAGCCGCGCTTTCGACACTACCGACGACTACGCCGACTTCGTCCGGCAGATGGTGGAGAGACGCAATCGTCTGGTACAGGGAAAGCTGGAGCAGGAGATGCCTTGCCTACGCTCCCTGCCGCCAGCTCCGGTGCCGGAATACGTCAACTACCAGTCCAAGGTGCGCAAGTGGAGCACCATCCAGGTAGCGGGACATAGCTACAGCGTGCCCTCTCGTCTCATCGGGAAGGAGGTGCAGATCCGGCTGTACGCCGACTGGGTGGAAGTGTACTACAAGGGCCACCCGGTGGAACGGATGGAGCGGGTGCGTAGCGAGGGTGAAGCCAACGTCAATTACCGCCACGTCATCGGCTCCCTGGTGCGCAAGCCCGGAGCCTTTGCCCGCTACCGCTTCCGGGAGCAGCTGTTTCCCACCATGCACTTCCGGCTGGCCTACGACGCGCTCCGGGAGTGGCGCGGGGAACGGGCCGACGTGGAGTACGTGCGCATCCTGCACCTGGCGGCGACCACCATGGAAGCCACGGTGGATAGCGCCCTGTCGTTGCTGCTGGGAGCCGGCGAGTCCTTCGACTACGCGGAGGTGCGGGACCTGGCTGAGCCCAAGGTGCCCGTGGCCCCAGCGCTGACTCTGTCTGGGAAGCCGGACCTGAAAATCTACGACCGCCTGCTCACGGTCAGCCTGGCCGCGGCGGGGGTGTGCGCATGACGGACACCAGCGTGATGCAGGACCGCATCGGCCAGCTGTGCGGCCAATTCAAGCTGCCCACGGTGGGGGCCCAGTCGGTAACCCGTTTCACCGCCGCTGGACACGGCGACGCCCTGCCCACTTTCCTGGAGGTGCTGGAGCAGGAAGCTGAGGATCGCCGCCACCGGCGCATCAACCGGCTGCGCCGGGAGTCCAGGCTGCCCTCGGGCAAGACCTGGGAGACCTTCGAGCACAACCGAGTCCCCCTGGCGCTGCGGCAGCAACTGGACCAGCTGGCCCAGGGCAGCTTCGTCGAGCGCGGCGTCAACGTGCTGGCCTTCGGACTGCCCGGCACCGGCAAGACCCACGCCCTCTGCGCCCTGGGCCACCGCCTGGTGGAAGCCGGCCACTCCGTCCTCTTCGCTCCGGCCTACCGCCTGGTGCAGGAACTGCTGGCCGCCAAGCGCGACCTGGACCTGCCCCGCCGGCTGCGCAAGCTGGACAACTTCGACTTCCTGCTCCTCGACGACCTGGGCTACCTGCCCCAGGGCGCCGAGGAGTCCGAGGTCCTCTTCACCCTGATCGCCGAACGCTACGAGCGCCGGTCGTTGGGCATCACGTCAAACCTGGTCTTCTCGGAGTGGGAGCGCATCTTTGCCAACCCCATGGCCACCGCCGCGGCGATTGACCGGGTGGTCCATCACTCCGTCATCCTGGAGTTTGACGTCCCCAGCTACCGCACCAACGCCGCCCAGCAACGCGTCCAGGCCGAGGAGGTGAGCCGGCAAAACTAATTGACGCCAACCGGCAAATATAGTTGACGCGGGACACCTGGCGAAGAACACGCAGCGGCTGGCGCTGCTGCTGGGACTGGGCAACCTGTTAACGGCCGAGGGCCGCCTGATGTCCTGACGGGGTAGAATTGTGCCCGAATCCACCGCCAGAGGCGATCCAAGCCCACAGATGCCCCGATCGGAGCAAAATCAGAGGGCTAAACATCCCCGAAAATGGCAGAGGCCTGATTATTTCCGCAAAACCGCCTCAGCAAACACAACCCCCGGCTCTGGCCGGTCTTGTTCAGAGTATCCCTAAGCTCTCCTGACCGCGAAAGACTCCCTGGCCGGCACCGCCACCCTCAACTGGTTACCAGACATCCTGATGCCATCCTGGAACGGTATCACCCTGGACCAGAACCCCGGCCTATACGTCCACCCCATCATCCTCCCCGATAAGGGGCTGGCCGGAACCTCCCCGGCCCTGCTGACCAGAGTGGAGGACCTCAGGCGTCCAGACCTGGACGACAACCAACTCACCGGACCCATACCCACGGAACTGGGCAGCCACCAGAAGCTGGAACACATCCACCTCCAAGAGAACCGCCTTACCGGCAACATCCCGGCCGAACTGGGCAACCTCAGGAACCTCAGGTTCCTGTTCCTATACAACAACCGCCTGGCCGGGGAGATACCAACGGAACCAGGCAATCTCACCAGGCTCCGGCAGCTCCTCCTAGACGGCAACGAACTGACCGGAGCCATTCCAAACGAACTCGGCGGCATGACCAGCCTGGAGCACCTCTTCATCCGAGACAACCACCTGACCGACGCCATCCCAACGGAACTGGAGGACCTCAGCAACCTCACTCACCTCTACCTAAACTAAAGCCAAGGTGGGATGTACATTTAAGTGGCGATGATGATCAGCTGGGTTGCGCCGGTGAATCCCTCTCATCCGTACTTGGAGAATGCCCCGGCTCCGTCGTTTGACCCCCACCATCTGCGCATTTCACCTTGGCTTTGGTTTAGTACCGGTTCCAGATAGTCTTGTCGATACTGGAAAGTCACTTCCAACTGTGGATTCCAGCTTGCGCGGGAACGACCGGCAGGCGAAACGGGTATCTGGTATAAGGCATATTCAAGTGGAAACGGTACTAGAGGGCAACACCCTCAGCAGATGCATCCCCCAGAACCTCCAGGACACCGCCAACCACGACCTGGACACCCTGAGTCTGCGGACTGCTGAGTCTGCGGACTGCCAATAACGCAACAGGAGGACGGGCAATACCTGTTTGCAGGTATTGCCCGTCCTCCAAACCGCGAACCCAGATGCCGTACCGATTCTCCCAACCGGTACGGGCCTCCAACCGGTTCCTATTCAACCTGATGAGGCCGGAGACCCTGGCCTGCGTCACCCAAGACACCGACTAGCTGGAAACGGTGATCCGCCGGGAGCGCCGGGGCGCCTCTCGTGCTACCCGCACAGGCAGGCTGTGGAAAAAGCGGACATTGACGCAAGACCAGAGAACCAGGCCCAGACCCTCACTTGCGCCAAGTCCATGGGTGGAGCCATCGTACAAGGGACAATGGTCTAGAAGACGGGGATGATTGAGCAGGCTGAATAGTCCCCGGCTTGGTCATGTCGTTATTGAAATGCGGTTCCATGCCACCATCTTATCCCCCGCCCTGCCAGTCGGCGAAGGAGTCATTAGAAAGCTCTATCTTTATCAAGACCTACCCCCTGGTTTTAGCCCCCAAAGGGGAACGACGCCCCAGCGGCAGGCTTCCTTGCCATCAAACAACCGGGATGGTATATTCCTACGACCACCTTGAAGGATGAAACCCCATGCTGAACTTGCATAGGTCCTACTCAGGCGGAAACGCGTCTTCACCGGTGGAAAACGGCCGGGCAGAACTGCCCAGCAAGATCATGGCTTACGCTTCTACCCAGCCCGAGGGTACCCCTCTGTGGCCGAACGCTCTCGATCACTTGGGCAGTAAAGAAGATGTGAGCGAAGCCATGACAGCCCTCGCCGAACAAGGCATGTTGAAACGGGTCTGGGAAGACGTTTTCCTGATACCTGTAGAGACCCGCTTCGGCACACGCTCTCCTTATTTCGAGGAAGTCATTCCCCACCTAGCCAAGCTTTGGGGGGAAACGATCGTTCCGTGCGGCGGCGCTGCAGCGAACGTGCTTGGAATGACCACCCAGGTTCCGGTGCGTCCAGTGTACCTGACCTCCGGAGACAATCGTGTGCTAAACTTCGGCGGACAGACCGTTGAACTGCGTAACGCACCGGAATGGGAACTGGTAGCCCCTCACCGTCCTGCAGGCAACGCCGTTCGGGCCTTGGCCTGGCTGGGACCTGAGGAAGCAGAAGAGGGCATCGAGATGTTGGGACGGGTCATTCCTCTGGAGGAACTCAGGGAATTGGTTGCGTCCTGTAAAACGATGCCAGAGTGGATCACAGGAGCGGTAAACACCAAGGCAATAAGTGCCTGATACCCCATTTCACTCCCTAAGCGACAGAGAACGCTTGGACGCCCTCCTGCAAGCTGCTGAAAGCAGCAGGCGCCAGCCGTATTTGTTAGAAAAAGACATTTGGGTAGTCCAAACCCTGGCGGCTCTCGTTGATACCCCCTTCGGCAGTGACCTGACCTTCAAGGGAGGCACCTCCCTTTCCAAAGCGTACAGTGTGATCCAGCGTTTCTCCGAAGACTTGGATATCACGTACGATATCGGCAAGCTCATCCCCGGACTGCCAACCCAGCATGGCGCCGACCCGCTTCCAGCTTCTCGCAACCAGGCAGATAAATGGACGGCCCAGGTCCGAGAATCTTTGGGCAAATGGCTGGACGACGAAGCCGTGCTGACCCTCAGAGACCGCTTGTGTGAACTCGATGTCTCCGTAGAGCAGAAATCGGGCGACGACTGCATATATGTGGTCTACAAACCGTTGTTCAAGGGCAGCGGCTTCGTAAGCCCCGAGGTGAAGGTGGAGTTCGGAGCGCGTTCCACCGGAGAGCCTAGAAGTAAGTTTGAAATCGCTTGCGACGCGGCTCCCCACCTGCCGGGATTGGAATTCCCCACGGCAACACCGCATGTCATGTTGGCCGAGCGTACATTCTGGGAAAAGGCGACCGCCGCCCACGTCTTTTGCAGGCGGGGCCGAGGGCGGGGAGACCGACTGTCCCGGCACTGGCATGACCTGGTCAGGCTCGACGAAAGCAGATATGCCGAAAAAGCATTGGATGACCACGAGACTGCCATCAGAGTCGCATCCCACAAGAAATGGTTCTTCAGAGAAAATGACTCAACCGGAGCTGTCATCGACTACCTGGAGGCAGTATCCGGCGATCTTCAACTGGTGCCCGCTCAAGATGCGTACGAGATATTGGCCAAAGACTACAAAGCGATGAAGGAAAGCGGAATGCTCCTCAACGATGACGAGAGCTTCGGAGATCTCATGGAAAAATGCGCGGACATTGAGAAGAGGGCCAACGATGGAATCAGAGCCGGGGCCGTACGCTCTCTCACCCAATAAGAAGGGATTGTCCTAGCGTTTTACCCGACCGGATGTTCTAGGCCCCGGTGACACCAAATCGCATGCCGGGATTTTACCCAAAGCCCCGACCAAACAGAATCCACGAATTACAGACCTCAGTAAACATGAAATCGAGGCCTGGATGGGCCCCAACGAACTCCCAAAGCCGAGCCACTGACCCGGAACACCCTCGCTCCGGCCCCGGACCGGCAGCCTTCGGGCCGCTGACGCCCCTTCAAGAAACCCAACACGCGATAGGTCAGGATCGTCTAACTCCACAGTCGCCAGATTCAACTGGAAGCCTCAGGAGGGCCGAGGCAACAAACCCCAAAACTCCGATCCGTGGGATACCATTCACCGACACCAAGAAGCTGGGGCAGTCTTACCAGCACACGCCCCAACCGAGAGGCGGCAGTACGAACCATTCAGCATCTGCGCGCCATCCGATCTGTCTTACCCACGGCGAATATGCCGACTTCCAGGACGAAAAACACTGTCCTGAGTACCTCCGGGAGTCTGAGAGAGTCGTATGCCCCAATCGTCCCCAGAGGGACTGCTACTTGCAGCACAGGGAATCGCCCATGAAAGGAACAGATCTCCCCGAAAACCTAGACCCAGGGATGGAGAGACTTCTCGGAAACCCGCCCCGGACTGACGGGAGCGCCGACAGCACCCCACTGCCTCCGACCTCATCACCCTGGATACCGACACCCTGTCGTGTGTGGGAATCGCTACAGTTCAACCCGAGTTACCCGAAAGTGTGCAAAATTCATCCAGGGGCAGATCCCAATTTTGCACAACCCCATGCTTGTAGGTAAAACCCTCTTACAATCCCATTCAATACCCTGGCCGGCACCGCGGCCAACGCCTTCGTCGGAAGCTCGCCGGCAACCCGGAGAATTGTGTTGGTGCAACTCCCCATCCAGATACGACCATCCGCTTCGTACCAGACCCGAATGCCTCATCTCAGCCACCATCAGGGATGGAATCCTCAAACTCTTCGTCCTCCTCTTCGGGCTGGACCACAAGGGCCCGTGGATTGCCCAGAACCCAACGCTGTCCGTAGCGACGCAAATCACCCTCCAACGAAACCACCTGCCGCCTGCTGTGAGCTTCCGTCACAAGGTTGTAATCCTCTGATGCAAAATCAGCTCGAACGGAGCTGATTACTCCATCAATCACCACTTTAAGGATCACACGGCCCCTCTCCTGGGCCGCCCCCCTGGTCAATGAGTACACATACCCATCCAGGTGTTCATTCGGACGTTCCTGACGGTCTTTCAGTATCCGGGAAGCCTCCTTCAGGATCAACGAGTCCGATGCCTGGAAATACACCTGGGCCCGTCCCTCAGAGGGTCTGCGGATCAAAGACCAGCTGACAGAAATATCGACACTCTGCCGATTTGCGCAATCCAACAGGTTGGCGACTGCATCGCAAAGATTGGCGCTCACCCCTTCGGACACCCTCTGCTCAAAAGCATCAATGTCACCCCCCGCATTCACCGAAGCCACGGCTTCACCGGAGGATCTCAAACCCGAAACAAGCTTATGGACGGCACGACGAGGAAACGGTTCAGTCGGAACCCCGGTTGCCAGATGAATCTGACCCACAAGACGGGGAGGAACCGGCGAGAGCAAGTTGACTACGAAGCTACCCATCTCGGTCTGGCCAAACCGCACAGAGTTCATATACTCGGAAGCTTCCTGGTGACTTCCCGCACGGAACACCCGCTGGGGACGGGATGCTGAGCAGGCTGCTGCGAGCAGTAAATTTCGTGATTCCTGAAAAGCAGTTACACCGGAGGAGACGGACACCGAACCGTCTGCGGAATCCTCCGGCATCAGGACCCTGACCAAATCGAAATAGGCCAAGGAAAGATCGCGCAGAATAGCCCGATCATCCCGCTCTTCAACCTTGGACAACGTTTCAAGAATATCCGTCACCCTCCTGGCATAATCCGCCAGTGGAGATATGGGAACCAATAGTTCCTCAGGACTTCCATCCAAGCCGTAAACATATCCCGAACCTCCAAATTTCTCCATACTTCTCCATCCCTGCGATTCCAGATAGGCACGCAGAGACAGGATCGGCACCGCTGACAGGGAGACCGAATCATTCGTATAACTGACCATAACAGTTCACTCCTTCAACGGCTGACCGTTCCTGATCCTCTCCATGAGCCTTGGAATTGCGTTCAGGTCAAACCGGTGGGATTCGGGGATGACAATTACCTTGGATTCAGTCGTTATTTCCCGCTCGCCAAAAAGCCATTCCCACCACGCGGATCGGCGCATCACGAGCTGTTCAACATCACAATCCAACCACAGATACGGGTCCGGAGGAAGCTCAAGAACCACCAGGATGGCCTTCACGGACCTCTCCACCCGCAGGTCGTCATAATTCTTTCGTTTTAACCGAAAATGCAGACCGTCCGGATGCCAAACCGGCGACGAGGTCGCCTTCAACTGCACGTCAAATAATGGCCGGTTCGAAACGAGAGCACGAACCGTGGCATCAATACTATCCTCATCCAGTGGGGGACCCCTTTGGCAGGTATAACCAAGATGAGCGCAAAGCGCGGAAAGGTACGCGAAGGACATCTCAGCCTTATGCTGGTTGTCATTCAATCCACCACCAAGCAAAATCATACGGGCAAAATCCCCCACAGGGCAGTTTGACGGCAATGTACCATTGAACCTCTGGGAGTACAACATTGCCCGCGGAACAGGTGAAACCCTCATGGGACAACAGAGAGGGACCTCCACCAAGGAGGAGGAACAACACTGCTGCGCCCAGTGCTGCCTGAGCAGAGATGAGGCCAGAGGCGGCTGTGGGAAACAGCGGGGAACGGTGGGCTGGAACACCGGGCATCCCCAACCGGGCTGGAAAGCCAAAGACCTTCAGCAAATGAACCCAAACCAGGGCAGCCTGACCCTGAACGGCAGCGCCCAGCATCTAGGCAACCCCGGAACCACCATCGTGGCCGACGAGAGGTACCTCACCCAGGCCCCGGGTACCCCGGCGGCAGGCCGGATGGCCCCCGACCTGCCCATCACCCTGGGGCCGACCCTGGGGCCGACCCTGAGAACTACCGTGAGAGCAATGGGTACGTCATATCGGAGCAACACAAGCCGTCGGACTTCGTCCTGGAGAACCCCTCGCGGAGCACCGGCCAGCACGACGTGGTGGAGAAGAGGCCGGCCTACGCCGGCCTGGGGATCCCTGAGTACTGGCGATTCGACGAGACCGGGGAGTTCCACGGGACCCGTCTGGCGGGAGACCGGCTGGTGGACAGCAGATATGAACCGGTCCCCACCCTGACCGTCGGGGAAGGGGTCTTGCAGGGATACAGCACCGTGCTCAACCTCCTCATCCGGTGGGACCACGGACAGCTGGGCTGGCACGACCCGGAAACCGGCTGCACATCGTCCGATACGAGGATATCCAAGCCCGGGCCGAAAGAGAAAGAGCCCGCGCCGACATCGAGCGGGAAGCCCGCATGGCCACCGAGGCCCGGGTCCGGGAACTGGAGGCTGAGCTGGAGCGGCGCGGGCAGGACTGACCATTCGGGGAACGGGCCCCGAACCCGCCCCCAAGGAACTGCGTCCCGGCCCGGAACCGGGTCAGATCTGGGCTCCAACCCCGGTCCAGCACCCCAAGTGCCCGGCAAGGGCTTTCCACCCCACCCCCGGGGGCCCCCGGGCGATCTCCAGGAAATCTGGCCCGCGGCGCCCGGCCCCGGTGGAGACGAGGAGGGGCCGGGCGGGACACCATTTGTCGGAGAGATCATGGACCAGTTGACCGTCATCGTAGGCCTGGACGAGAAAGCTCGGCGGCTCATACCCTACGCCGGCAGATCAATATTCGTGACCTTAATCCTTATCAGTTTCGCTCTCGCGTTGGGTGACGCAATCAAGCTCGTGCGGTACTATAAAAGTAACTGGAGGAGCAACCATGACTCAGAGCAACCTGGTCAAGAAGACGGCCAAGACTGAATATCCCTTCCCGATTCGGGTGTTGATCTCGGCCTCTCCCGCCGCGCTCGTTATGCTGCCCCTGCTTTGGGCAACCGGGTACCCACCCGAAGAATGGCCCTTCGTGTCCGGAATATTCGCCCTGAGCCTGATCGGTTCCAGAACGCTGACCGGATACACCGCCCTGCTGGCAGCCAAATGGGTCCATCGCTATGCCCGCTCGGTTGCCGCCAAACTAGGGATTGAATTGGAGCAACCTGAAAACCAGGCTCCAAGGTCGGGTCGTGGGCGCATGATCATGCTGGGCATAACATCACTGCTGGCAACGGCCTCATGGGGCCTGGCTCTCTACATACTGGCATTGGTGATGGCACAGACGGGAATGGCCCCCATCGGGACCCATTTCTCAACCATCGCGCTCACCACGCTCGCAGCCGGTGGTGCGGGATTTACTCTCATCATCGGTGCGTTGGCCGGGCTCTTTTACACCGTGGCCCGCCATCCAGCAAGCGTAAGCCGCTTCTCAAAACAATTTCGCAACTGGATGATTATCGCCGGAGATATGAGACGGCACTGGCAGATCCCCGGAGTTCCAACTCCAACCGGAAGGATGAGCTGATACCTCAAGCCGCGTGGAACCAGCAACCCCATCCGTTAAGACCAAACCCTCACCGGAGACGTTCCACCACCACCGGCCCCAGCCACCGGCCCGGCACCAGGGTCTGCATCCCATCATCCCCCAAGGTATTGATCCCCATCATCATCACTCCACCGACCGAGTACCGGAAGGTGACCAGCCGGTCACGGACCAGGAACTCGGTCCAGACATTTATCACCGGGCTCTCAGAATTGCGCAGCTCCCACCCAAGGTTGTCCGCGAAAGCCTGCACCATATCGGGATTGGGATCCCCCAGAACCGGCAGGACATCCGAAGCCTCAAAGGCCATCTCCCGGGCAATCGCCGGATAGATGCTGCCGTCCGCAAAGTGCCGGACCCCCTCAGGATAGGAATCCTGATAGAAAAGCGGAGCATAGGGATTCTGCTCACGGTGCTCCCGGTCACTCCAGTCCCCCCCAGAAGTACGGAAAAACACCAAGCCATGATTGGGGTTGAACCAAACCTCGTCCTCCGGGCGGGATACAGGAACACCATCCGGAAAACGGACAACCTCATCAGCCACAACCAACTGCATCTGGGTGACCGTAAAAGTGGGAGTGGGCCCCTCAGTGGGAGGTATCGACTCAATGAGAGACAGGTGCTCGTCCTTCACACGGCGAAGCTCCATGGCCTGCTTCGTCAGAGGGACCGAATAAGCCTGCACCACCGCAGGGTCAAGCCCATCGGGATCATCAGGAAACTCCAGAAGAGGAATCTCCTCAGACACACCCCCGCAGGCCACAAGAGAAAGAAGGAAAAAGAAAAGCAGAAACCGAGTTATCATGGCCCCTCCAAAAATATCGGCAAATCATCGGTGGCACTAACCTGCCAGAGAGCATCCATCGCCAAATCCAGACGATCCAGAAGACGCATCATGTCCTGGGCCTGATAGGGCAAAGAAAAACTGAGCCCGGAAGTATCCCGGCCAGAAGAATCCATCCCCTCCATCTCATGAAGAAACAAACCAATGGTCCCAAGATGCTCAACCACCAACCCCAGAGATACCCAGACATCAGCAAGGCTCGTCAGATACTCCGCATCCGGACACCCCAGGGTGATTCCCTGAGTCAGAGCAGACTCCATTGCATCATCGCAAATCCAGAGATCAGGCACCATGCCCCAATGGCCATATTCCACCGGGGGATACCAACCCCCAATCTCCTGGGAAACCTGGTAGACTGCCATCCCCACCCCAGGCCGCCAACGGTCGAAATCAGCAAGGGACGCAATCCCAACCCCATCCGAGAAACGGGCCAGAGCCCGGTTCAACTCATCCTCCTGCTTCAACCGCCAAGCCTCACGGGTGAAGCGAAGCTCAGGATCAAGAGAACGCAGCTCCGAGTCATCCTTCCAGAAAATCCCCCAGCCCTTGGGCCCAGGCCCCCAAACAGCATTCCTGTAACCGGAATACACAAAGGGAACAGGCTCATCGTAATCAACCTCCACTGGAGTAATCTCACGAACATCCCCCGTCACCGGAACCCGGATGACCGGCAGGCCCCCATCCCCAAGACGAAGGGGCTCACCAAAGGACACCGCTAGGGAATATTCCCCCGCAGTCAGAGGACGGCCTGACTCAGGATGAGGAGAAGAACCTTCAGAAACCAGCCCAACCCGGTGGTCAAGAACCGACATGACATTGCTGTAAAGCACCCACCCCAGACCCCCAATCAGGAACACCGCCAGCACCGCCACCCCGAACTTCCCAACCAAGAGATTGCCGGGCCAGAGGTACCAGAGACGGCGCCGGCGCACCCTCTGCTCACGATCCTCCCGGAGTATGTCCCGGCGATCCTCCGGCCTTCTGTCCCAGCCAGGGCCAGAATCCGGGTCAGGGTCCGGTCGTCCCAGCAGCGAGCTCATCATCAGTTCAACTCCAACCGGAACAGCTCACCGCATATCGAGCAACCGTAGCGGCTCATGGCAGCATCAAATTTCTCAAGGTGATTCCCCACATCCCGGAGTATCTTCTGAACATCCTCATAGTTCCCGTGGGGAATTTCCCCAGACTCAGCAAACAGGGGCTCCGCATCCGAAAGCCGCACCACTGCCTCCCGCACCTCCTTCATCCCATCATCCAACTCCCGGACATAGTCCCGGACCACATCGCTGATATCACTATCACCCTGGGGAAGCTGGGGCGCCGCCTCCAGGACCAGCTGGGCCTCCGAGAGCTGGTACTGAAAATCTCCGGCATCCCAACCGGATATATCAACACCCGTCACCTCCCGGAGGTGGACCCACACCTTGACGTAGTACCAGACCCGCTTACCTACATCCACCAGGTAACGCCGCTCATCCGCTGTCAGGTAGGGGTTCAGAACGCCCCCACGAGCCTCAAGTTGGCTCATCCGTATCTCCGGGGCCACCTCCCCCCGGCTGGTGGCCCGCTCCGCAGCCACCGTCGCCGCAATGTCCGGCGTCGGGGTCGGCTCAGGCGTCGGTATCGCCTCAATGGTCGCCGCCACCCGGATGTCAACTTCGCTCTCCGAAAACATAGCCTCCTGCAGGAGAGCAGCATCCTCCGGAGACAGCTCAGGCTCCTCGTCACCCCCTCCGGAGAACAGAACCACCGCACCCCCGATCAGAAGCAACGGAACTATTCCAGCCACCGCCAAGCCAACACGCCGGTCAACCCGCTGCAGGCGGTAAACCAAGCTGTTGATCATCTCCATCATCAATTACCTCAACCTGATCTGACCAATCGCATCCCCAATGCCGTCAATCTGGCGGTCCAAGAGGCGCTCCGAGTCCCGGAGGTAGAACTTGGACTCCCGCATGAGAGTCTCAAATTCGTCAACCTCCATGGAATCCATGTGCAGCAGGCTCCGTCCCGTCGGCCCCACCGTCAGCGCCGCCGAAAGAACCCGGTCCAGCCCCAGCCCCATCACCTGCACCGACTCCAGCATCGAGATGTAGACATGCTCATAGTTACCCCGAAGGTACTCCGGAACCCGGAGCGACGTCAGGAGCAGAAAGAACTCGTCCGCCTCCTCCGTAACCTCGTGGACTTCAATCACCCAGTCCAGGTCCACGTCCGACGGACTGCTGTATTCCAGGAGACCCTCAAGATCCCGGTGCAGTCGCCGGAGAGTCTCAAGGCGGACCTGCTGCTCATACAGGAACCTCACCTCAATCAGCACCTCCGGGTTGACCGAAAGAGCCAGACCCACAGCACCACCACCACCCTTGGACTGGGCCTCCTGGTAACCCACGTCCGGCGCGGGGCCATCCCCGAAGTCAATCATCAGGTCATCGCCCTCCTCACTCCCGCCGCCGCAGGCAACGGCCGGGAAGAGCATCAGAAACAGCACAAGGAAACCCAGAAAACGAAAAGGCATGATGATCCCTCCTATCCGGGAAAAGCATAGCAACCCGAAACCCCGGCAAAGTTTTGCCGGTTACGACAAAACCAAGGGGTACGGACAGGTGCCAGAATCCGGGCAGACAGGAAGGAGGACAGGAATGGAACCCCACACACCCAATCCGGAACAGATGCTCCGCTTCCATGTCATCGTGTTGAGGAACAACTCCGACCGGCTCGCCATCCTGATCGGCAATAACGCAGAGCTGGGATTCCTCCGGGAAACAGTCCGGCAGACCTGCCGGAACGCCACCACCACCCCCGCCGGGGAGATCCTGGAAGCCGACACCAGGCACCAGCACTACCTGGAAACCGAGCACTCGCTGAAAACAGCCCTGGAACGGATCGTCAGGAGGGAACCCAGAGATGCCGCGGCCCAGTTCCTCCTGGCCAACAGCCTGAAGCACTGCCGGGACATAATTTCCATAATCGGGAAATATCCCAGCACCACCGGACTCGCCAGCGTCGGCTGAATCAAAGAAGACCCAGAAGGGGAGACCATGATCCCAAGGCTGATCGCCACGGCCGCACTGGCCGTACTGACCATCTTGACCATCGGATGCGGCCGGGAACCAGAACAATCTGGACCCGGCGGGACAATCACCCCGGTTGAGCTCAACCAGGAGCTCCGGAATGAACTCAGAGAGGAGATCCGGAGCATCGTCCAGGAAGAACTCCAGGCCCAGCTCATGGAGCTGACCCCACCGGAAGCCAGCACGCCGGAACAGAAACCGGAGCCGGCCGCCAACACCACCGAGAGGCCTCCGGACCTCCGGGCCGGCATCTGCCCCAGGAGCACCCAGATACGGCAGGAACTCATGGAGAAGCTGGGCCAGAACCAGTGCGGCCAGGTCACTCCCGACCACCTCTATTCAATAACCCACCTGCAGGTCACTACCCAGAAGGTCAGACCCAAAGACTTTCAGGACCTCTTCAACCTCCAGGAACTCCTGGTGGACGGGCTGACCCAGCCCCTGGAGCCCGGCACCTTCAGCAACCTCCACAACCTGAAGGAACTCCAGATCTACACCATCAAGAGCCCCACCCAAGGGGGAAACCTCCTGCAGCCCGGCACCTTCAGCGGGCTGGGCAGCCTGCGCTCCCTCAGTGTCAGCTCCGAAGACGGTTGGACCGCATTCCAGCTGAGCCACGAGATCATGCAGGGTATGCCGGAGCTGGAAAAACTGGACATCAACTACATCAGCTCCGTCACCCAGTCCGCCCTCCTGAACACCCGGAACCTCAGGGAAATACGCCTCCACGTCAAGCGGAGCCAGGGAGAGTCCTATGGCCGGGTGCCCAAGAGCATCTTTGCCCAAATGCCCCAGCTCCAGAAGGTCCACATCCAGAACCTCCGCTGGCCCCCCGTCCTGAATGTGGCCGGCCGGGAAGCAGCATGCGCCGCACGGGAGTGGACCTCCAGCGCCGGCGGCAACGGTCACACCACACCCCTGAGCGTCCGGGTCGGGAAAAAGCCAGCCACCGACCTGGAGAGCCTGGAAGGATGTCCCTGACCGGAGAGCAGCTCAGACCGGAGATTGCCCGCAAAAGCAGCGCCGCTGGGCGGCGCTCAACGAGGCCGGAATAATTGAACATCTTCCTATACAGCCTGAGCTTCATCCCAATCCTGCTCATAACCCTGACCGTCCATGAGCTGGGACACCTGTTCTTCGCCCGGTGGGCCGGCCTGAAGACCAGCGGCTTCCAGATTGGCGCCGCCTGGAAGCTCATCACCTTCCATACCGGCCGCACCCCCGTCATCCTGACTCCACAGACCCTATGCCTGAACGCCCAGGCCCCGCATCCGGAACCAGGCCACCTGATCTTCGCCTACGTCGCCCCCGGACCAGAGGGCGGCCTGCAGGCCATCGCCACCCTGAACTACAACCGGAAATGGCCCACAACCCCGGAGGAACAACAGCAGATCCGCCGCCACAACCAGGACCACATGCGCATCGCCGGAAAGATCCGGGAGGTCCGGGAAGACCAGCTAATAATCGCCGACATGGAGTGGTCCCTCCGGGCCATCCCCCTCATGGCAGGCGTGCACCTGCCCGAGGACCCCAGCCGGACCATCCCGGAAGCCTATAACAACACCAGGTGGCGGAACAAGCTCGCCATCACCCTCGCAGGCCCGATGGCCAATATCTGGCTCATGGTGATGACCATCCTCATCCTCGCCATCTTCCCCATAACCACCATCCAAGGAAGCATCTACATCATCACCCACGTGGAGCCCGGCAGCCCCGCGGCTCGTGCCGGGCTCCAGCCAGGGGACCACATCATGAGAGTGCAGAACTCCCTCCGCATCACGCCGGAAAGGATAGGCAATGAGCTCAGGGAGGCCCGGGAGAAGGAACGGCACATGGACCTGGAGATATCCAGGGCAGGGGAGCTGATCCGCACCAGGGTCGTACCCCAGGACCAGCGGGACACAATCGGCATAATGATGAGACACGCCGCCCCCAGGACGAGGGGCCACTCCCTCCATCCCAACAGCATCGCCGGCCGGTTCACCAACATCAGCCAGATCTACATCCGCTCACTCCACAGCATGGCTGTGTCAATCGGATCACAGGAACAGCAACAGGGGCCGGTCATTACCGGCCCCATCATGGGAGCTTACGAAACAGCACAGGCAATCGACTACGTGGGGCCAAAAGCATGGATCATCACCCTAGAAATCTGGCCGGAAAGTGGCGGCAGCCGGGTCAGCGGCTATACTTGGAGTCAACAAGCATAGCGAGGGCTGAGAATGCTGGGAGAGCGATCGGACCAGAGGGGACTCTGGGAAGCGGACCGGCTGTACCTGGACCACGTGGGGCGGGAAAGCTTCTATGGCGTATTGGCGTCGCTGCGGGGCCGGCTGTTCCGGGACGCCGATTTCGCCGAGTTCTACTGCCCCGACAACGGCAGGGACAGCGTGCCGCCCAGCCTGCTGGCGACGGCGCTGCTGTTGCAGTCCCACGACAAGGTCAGCGACGCCGAGGCGAAGGCCCGGGCTGACTTTGACCTCCGGTGGAAAGTGGCGTTGGGGATTGAGGTGGAAGACCGGCCCTTCGCCAAGAGTACGCTGCAGGTGTTTCGCGCCCAGCTGATCCTGCACGGCAAGGTGCGGGAGGTATTCGAGTCCAGTCTGCGGCTGGCCCGGGAGTCGGGCTTCCTGAAAGGGCGCGGGATGCGGGTGGCATTGGACACGACCAACATCCTGGGGCGTGGCGCAGTCAAGGACACCTGCAACCTGCTGGCGGACGGGATCGTCAAACTGCTGCGGGCGCTGGCACAGCTGAAGGGAATCAACGTCGGGGAATGGGCGAAGAGTCAAGGATACCATCGATACCACCGATACCTGGGCTCCAGCGTCAAGGGCGAAGCGGCCATCGACTGGTCCGACCGGCAGGCGCAGACGGCGCTGCTGTCTGGGATTGTGGCCGACGCGGACCGGCTGTTGGAGTTGTCGCGGCAGGCGCAGGGGGAATTGCGCGAGGACAGCGATGAGCGGCAGCGGATTGTGGCGGCGGCGGAACTGCTGGGGCAGTTGCTGCTCCAGGACGTGGAACGGGCTGAGGGGGGAATGAGCCTCAAGGATGGGGTGAGCCGGGACCGGATGATGTCGGTGCATGACCCGGAGATGCGCCACGGCCACAAGAGCAGCAGCCGGCGGTTCGACGGACACAAGGCAGCGATTGTGGTGGACACCGACTCCCAGCTGATTACCGCGGTGGAGGTATTGCCCGGCAACGCTCCCGACAACCTGGGGGCGCTGGAACTGGTGGAACAGAGTGAGGCCAACACCGGTGTGCCGGTGGAGGAGGCCATGGGCGACGCCGCTTACGGCGACGGCGGTACCCGTCAAACCTTCGCCGACGCGGGCCGCACTCTGATTGCCAGGGTGCCGGGGCGTCCCAACCGAACCCACTTTCCGAAAGAGGACTTCCATATTGACCTGGAGGCGGGTTCCTGCACCTGTCCGGCGGGGAATGTTACCCGGACGATGGTGCCGGCGGGACGGCGCACCGGCCAAACGGGTCGAACTTACCGTTTGGAGGCCTTCCGATTCGACGCGGCGGTCTGCGGGGTATGCCCCCTGCGGTCCCAGTGCGTGGCGGCAAAACCGGGTACGGGACGAACGGTGCAACTGCACCCGCAGGAAGCGCTGTTGCAGCAGGCCCGCGCCCTACAGCAGAGCGAGGCCTTTGCCGAGTACCGGCAGCGTCGCGTGGTGGTGGAGCACCGGCTGGCGCGGCTGGTCCAATTGGGGATCCGCCAGTCCCGCTACTTCGGCCGTGCCAAAACCCGGTTCCAGCTGTACCTGGCAGCCACCGTGGCCAACCTGACCCTGGTGGCCGCCAAAGCCGGGTTGACCGGAGAAACCGGCTCCGGTCCCAGCGCCGGCAGCGCCCAGGTCGCTGGAATGGTCAACTCCGCCACCGCATGGCTCGGGCAAATTTGGACCCTCACCCTGCTCGTATCGGCCTTACTGACCAAATCCCTCTTCCCAATAAGGGGTTTCCGTCCGGGTTTCTAGCCACCATCAACCTGGGAGTGGCCATCCTGAACCTCATCCCCTTCCCGCCCCTGGACGGCTTCCGGATGGTGATGGAAACCCTCCAGGCCGTCCGGCACGGGGAACCGGTCAGCCCCCGCGTGGAACAGGCACTGGTCCTGGGAGGGATGAGCCTCATCTGGATGACCGGCATCTACCTGATCCTGAACGACCTCATCCGGCTGCTCCTATGAGCCGCCAATTCAGCATTACCGCCCAGCACCTCCGGAAGGGACTCCGCAACAGCCCCACCCAGAACCCCCTGGCCCAGGCTCTCCGGGAATCGGGACTCATACAGAACCCCCGGGTCCTCTCGCTCAAAACGGTGGAAACCGACGGCGCCGGCCGGAAGACCAGGAGCTACCGGCACTCCCCGCCTCTGACCCGGTGGCTCAACCAGTGGGAGAAGGGACAGAACCCCGGGCCCATCCTCCTGGAAGTGAACCTCCGGGGAGGGAGGATAACCACCCGGAGGGGTCCGGTAACACCCCGGGGACGGGGAATACCAGACCCAATGATTCCTGCTCAGCCAGCGAAACTATCCGGACACGCATCGATCTCATCATCAGTCAGCCAATCAAGCCCAGCACGATCCTGACGGGCGACGACACGGCCCAGCCGCTTGTCATAATTGTTCTCCAGCCGGACCAGGGCACGGTCCAAACGGGCGTCCAGACGCTCCTCCGCCCGGTCATTGGGAGCATCGTCCTTACGCTCCTCGTAGAGGTCAGCCAGATCCGCGGTCGCGGAATCCATCCGGCGTTCCAGGAGATCCACCGGGCAGAGGCCAAGGTCCTCCGAATCATTGAACACCTTGGCAACAGTGGGCGGATCCAGCAGCTCCTGCTCCTCATCAACCTTGCCAAGCCCCAAAGTCTCGCACCCCAGCGACATGACCCCCAGAAGCAAAACTATCCCCAGTAAAAACAGTCTCTTGGCCAAACCAGTACCTCCCTCGTAATGCACCAAGAATGGCGCACTTTCGCTACACATCCCCCAGGGATGCTACTGCTCCGGTTCGGGACTCCTGCCGGGACTACTGCCAGAGTCCCTCCCACGGTTCGTGGCGCCGAGAGCACAGCTCTCCAGAACCACTGCCCAGATGATGCTCCAAGCAACCCAAACGGGCCGCACAATATGGAGCTTAAAATCAGAACCAAGCCCCATGCTTTGACAGTTTGGAGAGAAACCAACATGGAAAAATGCCAGTGCATCATCCCACCCGAGATCCAGCACGCCGGCGCCACCTTCAGCCTCTGCCACCACACCCCCGCCAAAGAGGCCCGGGAGAAACAGAACCAGCTCCTGGAACTCATGCAGAACTTCACCTACCAGATCCCCGCGGAATTGCTGATCACCACCCCGCTGAACCAGCTCCTCGAGCAGTATGCACTCAACATGGTCAGCAGGAGCGACTACCAACTGCTCAAGGATGAGGAACACGCCGCGATGCGGATATCCTTCCTCCGCCAGTACGGGATCGCCATCCAACTGCTCATCACCAGCATCATCACCGACCTGGACCCCCAGGCGAACCTGGGCACCCAGGCCCAAAAAGAAGGAGAAGCACCATGAAGAACATCACCTGGAGGGGCGCCCTCACCATAGCGGTCGCCGCTCCCATCATCACCGTCATCGCAATCGCCACCCTCCTGTTGAAGCCCGAACCCACCCCAAGCCAGGAGCAGTGGACCCAGCCCCCACCGGCGCCGGAAGGGGACATAAGAACCGACGAAGGCCAGGCCACGGAGATGACAATCATCGAGTTCGGGGACTTCCAGTGCCCATACTGCGCCAGGTTCGCCCAGCAGCTGCTGCCAGCCCTGGAACACGATGTGCTCCGGGACGGAAACATCCGGTTCCAGTACCGCCACTTCCCATTCCTGAGCCCCCAGTCAACCATCGCTGCCGAGGCGTCGGAATGCGCCCGGGACCAGGGGCTGTTCAAGGAGTACCATGACCGGGTATACCAGCTGACCGCCACCAAACAGGGGCTCTCCAACGACAACCTCCACCAGGCAGCCCGGGACTCCGGCCTGGAAATGGAACAGTTCACCACCTGCGCCCAGGAGCGCCTCCACCAAGACCGGGTGCAGGCCGACCGCCAGTACGGCGAGGCCCTGGGAGTCAGGGGAACTCCCACCCTGGCCATCAACGGAGAGATAATCACCTGGAAGAACTATGAAGAACTGGTGACCAAGATCCGGGAGCAGAGCCAGAATCCCCCCAGGACCTACTGAGAGAAAGTGGAAAACTGCCTGGCCCACGCACCCTGCAACCAGGCCCAGAACCTCCTGACCCAAGCGGAGACACCAAGACCCGGAACACTGGGCCCACACAGCCTGACGGCAGTCCAAAGACCCGGCCTGCTGCAGGGCTGCAACACCATCGGAGCCTTCCGGCAGGCCGGCGCCCCAGTGCTCCAAGAATGCCGCAAAGAGATCCAGCACCGGGAGAAACTCAATAGCAATTGAAATAACGTCAATACCCCGCCGCCTCCCCATTACAACAACCGGACCAGCAGAAACTGTGTGATGGGAAACAACTACAAGAGGTGACTTGAATGAGCATGGAAGACACCGAATTGGGTAGGTTGACCAAGGATCACCTGGAGACACACAACCAGGTCGCCAGGCAGAAAGCCGAACTCGAACAGATCGGCGAGAACCTGATCCTGTTGGGCGAAACGCTCGTAGACGATTGCAAAATCAAGGCTTGGGAGCAGTCAACGACAACTTCAGGGCCAAAATGATGCAGGAAGCTATCAGCCCCAGCCGCTCTCCGGGAAACCGGACCAGCTACGTCGCAGTCAGGAAAGCCAATAGCACTCCGGGATGTTTATCCAGTCCCGTGACTCTGTAAGGGCCAAGGATAAGCCCCTTGGGAATCAGAGCGAGCCACCCAAGGACCAGCACCGAAACCCAGGCGGAACTCACTGAGGAGTTCCGTTCACCCCTGACTCGGACATGGGCGAGGATAACAACTCCGAGGAGACGCATTTACATGCAACCTGAAAACCAACCGAGAGTACCCGTCATTTCCTCCGACGGATTTCCACTAATCCCCTGCCGGCCCAAACGGGCCAGGACTCTCCTGGAACAGGGCAAAGCAATAAAGACTTGGGTCAAGGGCAACTTTGCCATCAGGATGATCGACCGTACCCGGGCCGAATCCAACGTCCCGGAAATGACCCTGGGCATAACCCCGGGGTCGAAGGTCACGGGCTTCGCCGTCACGGAAGACCAGGAACAAACCCAGGAACGCAGGGTGGTCCAAGTGATGGAGCTGGAGCACATCGGGCATACAATCTCCCTGAAGCTCCAGAAGAGAGCCGGCCACCGGAGAAACCGCCGCTCCCGGCTCCGGTTCCGGAAACCCCGCCAGAGCAACCGGCATAAACCCCAGGGCTGGCTGCCGCCTTCCATAAGGCACAACCTGGACCAGACCAGCAACTGGGCCCATACCCTGACCCAACTCTACCCCGTGACCGGCATCAGGATCTCCACCACGAAGTTCGATATTCAACTGATGGAAAATCCCAACATCCAGGAGGAGGAGTACCAGCGCGGCACCCTCCACGGATGGCAGCTCCGGGCCTACGTCTTCCACCAGAACCAGCACCGCTGCTTCTACTGCGGAGAACAGGAGAGCAGTCCCCGTGGGGACTGCGAACCGAAGGGGCATCGCACGCGATGCCTATCTGAGGGAAAGCGGCTGACCCTGGACCACATCATCCCCAAGTCCCGGGGAGGCACCGGCCGGGTGGCCAACCTGACCACGGCCTGTCTGAAGTGCAACCAGCAAAAGGGCAACCAGCTCCCGGAGGAGTTCCTGGCAGACCGCCCGGACCGGCTGCAGCAACTCCTGGCCCAGAGCCCCAGACGTTCCTACCGGGATGCAACCTGGCTGAACACCATGATGCCCTCCATCCTGGAAGACCTGACCGGACTGGAAATGCCGGTCAAGCAGACCAATGCAGCAACAGCCGGATGGAACCGGAAGCAGATGCAACTGGCAAAAACGCACTGCATGGATGCAGCCATTCTCGGAAACTGCCAGTCCCTGTCGGGGATGCCCGAGCTCGCAGCCCACATCAGGCCCAGCAATGGGCGAAGCAAACAGAAGGCCAACGTGGACGAGAACGGGACCCCTGCAGGTGATCCCTTCAAGAAATACTGCCGGCTCAGCCCCCGGGAACGATCCCGAACGCCAACCCCGGGACACGCGGGGAAAAGGACCCACTTCGGGCCGGAGCTCATCGCCACCGGGGACATCGCGACCATCCAGCACAAGAAGCTGGGACCGATCACCGGACGGGCCGTCATCGCCAACAGGGGAAAAAGCGTGAAGATCAGGAGAGAAGACAGGGAACCGTCGGGTCCAACCGCGACCGCCGGATTGGTCCGGAGAAATCCCGGGTATGTCCGGGCCATGGTCAGAATCGGAACAACCGGATGAGCAAAAATGAATCGAATTTTGCAATCGTCTCGGAATGGGATACATCATGAATGGGCTCGAAAACAGGAAAGCTCCAACCCACGACATCTTTAGGGAATCCAAATAACACCATCCCCGGGGTACATTCGGGTGCTCTGCCATGCGGTCTGCACCACTACGGCGTTGGCGTGCCCGATCCTGAAAGTCCAATGTTGCACAGGACCAAACTTGTTGATAAAACCAAGGGACAATCCTCAATGAAAAGGGCCTCAACCCCCATCCTAGCCGGCGCAGGAGCAACAATCATCGCCGCCGGCCTGGGACTGCTGGCTCCCGGAGTCAGCCTGGAAACCGCTCTGGGAACCGCAATCATTCCCGGGGCCGTCACGGCTGCCCTCACCACCTGGTCAACCCAGGAAGCCAAGGAGAAAAACAGCACCCAGACCTCATCCAAGGACGAGGAAACCCAACACCTCCCCAGAAGGCGATGACCGGCACCCCGGTTCCATGCGGCGGGTCTCGGCACGGGACGACCGGACCCGCCCCGGGGGGACGGCCGGAACCCGGCCACAACACGATGGAGGTGAAGCAATGCTGAAATTCCAGAAAGGTGACATTTTCCAACAGAGCAGCGAGGCCATCATCAACCCCGTCAACTGCGTGGGGGTGATGGGCAAGGGACTCGCCCTCCAGTTCAAGCAGAAATTTCCCGACAACTTCCGGGAGTACGCACAGGCATGCCGGGAAGGCAGGGTACTGCCAGGAAAGATGCTGGTCCACAAGACCTACTCCGGGGAACACCCCCGATACATCATCAACTTCCCCACCAAAAGGCACTGGCGGGACCAATCCAGACTGGAGGACATCCAGGAAGGACTGAACGAACTCGCCCGGGAAATACAGGACCGGAGAATACGCTCGGCAACCATCCCCGCACTGGGAGCCGGCCTGGGAGGACTCCCCTGGTCCAAGGTCCGCTCACTCATAACCCAGACCCTCCAGAACCTGGAGAATGTGGAGATAACGGTAATGGAACCCCGGTGAGTCACCCAGGACTCCCAAAACAAGGGAACCACAACCGGGGCTAAACTCCCGGTATGGAGCAAAAACCCAACCCCACCCCGGTCACACCAATCCCCCAGGCGATTCTGGGCACCCAGGCGACCCTGGGCACCCAGGCGGCCTGCCTGGAGGTCTACAGCATCTTCTCCCACAACAAGGCCACCAAACAGGGGGACTTCGTCACCCAGATATTTCGGGGAGAGAGATACACCACAATCCGTGGGAAGGTCGAGAACTCAACCTACGTCCTAACCGAGCTCACCGCCATCCTGGAAGCCCTCCGGGCCATGCCGGCCGGCGCCCAGGCCAAAATATTCGTGCAGAACAAGACCGTGCGGACCGCCCTGGTCCAAGAACACATCCAGGAATGGGAACAGAACGGCTGGAGAACCCGGCACCGGAGACCCATAGCCCACTGGAGAACCTGGCAGAAAATCTGCCGGGAAACTCGCCTCAGGCAGATCCAATACCTGGAGGACCAGTGACCAGCAAAAGAGCCGCCCGGATACTCACCCGGGCCTGCTGGGCATCAGCCGCCGCCGGCATGGCTGCCGCCACCGGCTTCGCCATCGCCCTCATCATCATCACCGTATTGGCCGAACGGTACCGGTGGGACTCCCCCTACCCCCAGGAGATCAACTACGCCATCACCCTGGTAATCCTGATCCTCGTGGCCTCGGCCGTCACCTTCACCGCCGCAGGCGCCAGCCTGATCGCCATCAACCTGGCCCCCAGACTGGGCCGGAAGCAAAATCCCAGAGAGGAAAAATGACCCAGACCAAGAAGCTCGCCTGCATACGGTGCGGGGGACCGGCCACCGCCGGCCCCCACCCCACATACCAAGACCAGGGACAGTGCATCCGGTGCGCCTCCGTCACCACCGTGGAAATACCCATGACCATGGAAAAGCTCAACATGGCGCCGCCCCAGATCCGGGACGGGGCCGCCTGGCCCATGGCCGAACCCTTCAGCAAGAACGGCGCCCTCTGGCTCCACCAGGCCAATGCCCTCACCGAGCTGGAGCAGGGCCGGAACATCGTCATCAGCACCTCCACCGCCAGCGGGAAATCCCTGGTATTCCAGCTCTGGACCTTTCACCAAGCCAGCCAGGACCCGGACGCCACCGCGCTCATCTTCTACCCCACCAAGGCCCTGGGGAACGACCAGGCCCGGCGCTGGAAGCAGCAGGCCCAGACCCTGGGACTGCCCCCAGAGGTAATCGGGCAGATCGACGGGGACGTGGCCAGCAACACCAGGAACGGGATCATCGAGCAGGCCCGGGCCCTCATCATGACCCCCGACAGCTGCCACGCCTGGATGGTCTCCCGGGCCAGCAACCAGCCGGTCCAGAAGTTCCTCAGGAACCTCCGGACCATCATCATCGACGAGGCCCACACCTACGAGACCACCCTGGGCAGCTCCGCGTCCTACTTCCTCCGGCGCCTCATCTGCGCCGCCCGCCTCGCCGGCAACGAGGGCCCCATCCAGTTCATCTCCGCCACCGCCACCATCCGGAACCCCGCAGAACACCTGGAGATGCTCACCGGGGAACCCTTCACCTCCATCGACGAGAGCCAGAACGGCACCCCCAGGTTCACCCGCACCATCCACCACCTGGCCATCGAGAACATGCAGGGATCCCGTGAGGAGCAGATGGCCCAGCTGATCCTCTGGATACTGGACAACGACCCCCAGGCCCAGGTGATCGCCTTCCTCGACTCCCGGAAGGGGGTGGAGGACGTCGCTCACCTCTGCGGACGAAGCGACGTCCTCCCCTACCGGGCCGGCTACCTCCCCGAAGCCCGGCTGGAGATCGAGAACAAGCTCCGGGACAACCGGATTCGCGCCATCATATCCACCCCCGCCCTGGAGCTGGGAATCGACATGCCCAGCCTGACCCACGGCATCAATATGGACCTGCCGGCCACCAGGAAGCAGTTCCACCAACGGCTCGGCCGAATCGGACGCACCGGCCCAGGGGCCTTCATCATCATCGCCCACCGGCACCGGTTCCGCCGGCACGGGGAGACCCTCCGGGAATACTACGACAACTCCGTGGAGCCATCCCTCCTCTACCACGACAACGAGTACATCAAGTTCCAGCAGGCCCACTGCCTGAAGAACGAGATGAGACGGTTCAAACTGGACACCATGACCCCTCCCGAACACGCCCACTGGCCGGAGGGGTTCGACGAGGCACTCCGGAACACCCACGGCACACCGCCGCCCCACCTGACCGGCCTGGCCACGGCCATCATCAACAAGCAGCCCCAACTGGCCTTCTCCCTACGCTCCATCGGGGAGGAGAACATGGATATCCTGAGCGCCCAGGACGGGCACAAGGTGGGGGACATCACCGTGCCCCAGGGGCTGCGGGAAGCCTACCCCCAGGCGGTCTACCAGCACGAGGGACGGACCTACCGCATCGAGGAATGGCGCCGCCATACCGATACCAAGAGCCCCTTTGTCAGGGTCACCCCCATACCCCACACCACAGAGCGGACCAAGCCGGTCCTCCGCCGGATGGCCGTCATCGACCCCGACCCCGAGAAACTGGTGGGATTCCGGCAAACCGACCTCCTCATAGAGGACCTCATGGAGGGCAATCCCGGAGAGCGCCGCGGCACAAGGGGAAGCGCCTCCGAACTCCTCATCAACGTCGTGGAGTCCGTGGAGGGACTGACCAGCACCGAGGACGGAGTACTCTACTACCGAAACCTCATGCAGCAAGACCCCCGCCGCACCAGGATGCAGTTCGATTTCCCCACCACCGCCTTCCACCTGAGAGTCGACCAGGGCTGGGCAATCGGCAGCACCAAGAACCCCTGGCACGCCCGCCAGCAGATCGCCAAGGCCCTCCAGGAACACCTCGCCTACCGGAAGAGCATCGACATCCGGGACATCGGCACCATGACGGAGAACATCATCATCCGGCAGCCCCAGGGATACTGGATATCCGACCGGTCAATCCTGGTCTACGACCATGTATACGGCGGCCTGGACCTGGTGGGAGACCTGTTCGAGGAGCTGGAGACCTACGCGAAACAGATCCACGCCGGCTCCAGGAACGACAACCGCCAGTCCTTCCAGGAAAATGCCCAGAAATTCCTCCAGTGGGTCCGGGGAGACCAGCTCAACTTCATGCAGGAAATCCCCGGACCCGGCACTTCGGACTGGTGGAGGGTCGTCCGGCCCGGCAGCCTGGTCCGGGTCTTCTCCCAGGAGAAGAACCAGATGGTCCGGGGCAAGGTCGCCGAGGTCAAGTGGGACGACGGAATCGCCTACACCGTGGAAGCGGACGGAGAGAAGATCTCCGCCCGGGAACACATGCTCCAGCGGCTGGGCGCCGCAACCTACGACTGGCTGGCCTGGCGCCCCTTCACCAACCACTTCCAGGAGCTCCAGAACTCCTGACCGGCATGAAAACTCCAGAAGAGGTGGCGCGGATGGCCTCCCTGGTAGCCCGGGAGATGCCGGTCCACTACCAGGAGAAGAAGCACGGCGGGTACCGGATCTACCAGGACCCCGAAATCGAGATCGCCCTGGACACCTACGCCCCCAACCTATCCATCACCGCCACAACCCCCAACGGGTATATCTCCGTCTTCTCCCTCGCCTGCCACGGCTGGGGAGCAGCCCGATGGGCTGCGAGCACGACTGCACCGATTGACAGTGTACCAAGAGGGTGTCGGCCATCCCTCTTCCACCCAGGAAAATGGCTCATCCACCTGGAGGACCTGGGCCGAAGGTCCCAGACCATCCGGGATAACAACATCTCCCCAACCGAAGCCTGGCAGAAATCCATCCAAGAGATCGGGAGCGCGGAGTTCAGCGCCAGCCTGAATACCACCTGTGGAACTAGAACCTTCATGAAGGCCCTGGCCAGGCAACCAGCCCTCAGCACAACGCTGCAGGCCCTCTGGAAGTCCAGACCCCTGGAAACCCAGACCCTGGAGAAGATACGGACACTCACCAACTGCCCGAATCCCAACGACACCGCACTGGCCGCCCTCCTCCTCGCCATCAACACCGCCCAGCCACGCCTGGGACTGCAGGCCGCGGAGTGCATCGCCCGGAAACCCGGATGCCGGCACGCAGGAGAACTTGCCCAAAGGATCATCCAAAAGGGATTGTCCCATTGACCCCAGGCCGGGTATAACTCCCAAACAGAGACACTGGGAGAAAGGCGATGCCGGAAGAAAAACCAGGGCTGGACCCAGCCAACCTTGCTCTATGGCTCCTATTGGCCGCGGCAGCCATCTGCACCACCGGAAGCCTCGCTCTCTTCACCACCAGCCTGATCCTCCAGGGACAAAGGACCAACATCCCCAGCCTGGCCGGCGCCATGCTGTTGGACTACTGGGCCCTGGGGTTCCTCATAGGACTGGGAATCACAGGGATGGCGGTAGCCATCAAGCTCATCCGGAGAGGAGGGAAGTGACATCCGGCTGAAGCCCAGACTCAAGGACCCCGGTAGGGACCATATTGCCAACCGCGGGTTTCAACAACATGAAGCCAGAAGGCAACCCCAAGGACCCCGCCACCGGCCCCCAGGCCGGGTCACGGCACTCATAATGGGACTGGATGAACTCAACCCAACTGGTTGACCCGGGGCTGCGCGGTTAGCACGAAAGAACGGTCGGCGCCCCTCTGGAACGTCAGCTTGCTCCGCAAGAGAGAATCGCAGTCCTTCACCTCCCGCCACTCCACCGGATAACCCGGCTCATCCGCCGGCCAGAGTCCTGGGGCAAAGAACCAGCAGCCCAGGCCCAGAAATGACAGCACAAACAGGGAACGCCGTGAGGACCTGGGCATCAGGGATACTCCTCATACCATTCCCGGGCTGCCCGGTCGTACAGCCCAGCACGCGGCGCCGTCATACGGCCCGGATTCAGCTTCAGGAGAGAAGTAGACCAGGATGTTCCCTGCATCATCCTTCCAGGACCAGGCCAAGACCTCACCCTCCATCACGCCCCCGGCCCTGAGACCAGCCGGCGCCAACCCATCCCCAATCCGTCCATCATCACCCCCGGTACCCTGGAAACCGCCCTCGTTGGTGAACCAAGCCCCCGGCCAGCAGGCGGAGGAAACATCCTCTTCAAAAGGAGCAATCGGCCAGGGCCGCCAGTAGAATGGGCCGCATTCATGGCGCTGCAAATTGATTTGATCCACAACCAGCATGAAGCCAGCCGCATCCCTGACATTCGGCTGAACTATGAGCTGGCTCCGGAGAAGGTAGTCACAGCTAACCCCAGCCTCATAGTAGACCGGAGGCTCCTCCCACCAGAAGAACCCTGGAGGAGCCCAGTCCTGGATGGTCCGAAAGGCCATGAAGCCCATGAGCAGAAGGGCCGCGGGGATGAGGAGAAAGCGGAACCGGCTCATCTTGATGAGCCTAAGCCGGGGGAGTGGTAACGGAAAGTGGCGCGTCACAAGGGAAAATAAGCCGCCGGGACTTCAAACAGAGCCAGTACATCGTGGCCACCCGGGAAGAACACGGTCATCCGGAAGAGAAGGAGGCGGGAGCCTGACTGCTCAATCGCCTCCATCATCCCATCCAGCACCACCAGGGGCTTGCTCAACCAAGGCAGAGGGCGGGGAGCAGTGTGGCAACACCACTCACCGCCCCCCGAGCAGCCCACCAGGAATGGGATGAAAAGCAGGAACCCCAGGAGCCGGAAACTAATAGTTCTCGTCCCAGGTCCGGAGACGGCTCACGTACAGCCAGCACTTCGCCGAGTCCGTCGGGCGTAGGGCCGTATTCGTTGCCCAATAAACAATGATGTTGTTCTCCGAGTCACGGCCCGAATTGGCCCGGACCAAACCAGTAGAAGTATTCCCCAGCCTCAGGCTGGCAGGCACCTGGGTGTCACCAACAACCCCCTGGTCACCCGCAGTAAGGGGAATACCCCCGTCCGCATCATCAACAGCAGTCCTGAAACAACCCGCAGGATCAGTACCAGCAGGAGTCCCTGCAGGTGCATGATCCTCATTTATCACCAACGGGTCCCAGGTATCCTCCGGACACTCCTCCCTCTGGGCCTGGATCTGGCTGATCACCTGGTTCATCCTATCAGCCGTGGAAGCGCCCCGCTGCACCTGAAGCTGGCTCCGGAGCAAACCGTCGCAGCTAACCCCCTGATCACCCGCCATCACCTGACCACCCGCCGGCTCAATCACGAACTCACTGATTATCCGGGGAGCCATGAAGGCTATCCCTACAATCACCAAGCCCCCAACTGCCCCAAAGATGGCCGTCCGGGCCTGCCCCATCTTCTGGGGGTCTCCACTGGCCGTCATCCACAGTATCCCCGCATAGCAGAACGCTATCGCAGAGATCCCGCCACCTATCACAGCCAGCAACCGGGCCACGTTCTCCATGAGTGTGCCAAGTTCCGTCATTTCTCCTCCATCCTGGAATCAAGGTTGGGGCCCAGAGGACCAGAGAGCCCCAACCATAAGCCTAAACAAAGGTGGGATATACATTTAAGTGGCGATGATCAGTTGGCTTGCGCCGGCGAATCCCTCGCATCCGTAATTGGAGAATGCCCCGGCTCCGTCGGTTGACCCCCACCATCTGCGCATTTCACCTTGGCTTTGGTTTAGTAGTTCTCGTCCCAGGTCCGGAGACGGCTGACGTAGAGCCAGCACTTGGCCGCGTCAGTGGGACGACTGGCCCGATCCCGTTCCCAATAGATGATGATGTTATTCTCCGAGTCTCGGCCTGAAAGGGCACGGACCAATCCACCATCATCATTACCATGACGGAGGCTGCTAGGCACCCGGGTATCACCCACAGCTCCCGCTGCACCCGCTGCGCCAGTACCAACAACGCCAGTAGTAGCCGCAGATGCCGTATTCCAGCACTTGTCAGCATGGGCAGTTGTATAGTCAGGAGGCCCGGTAGTAAGGTCAACAACCACCGGATCCCAAGTATCCTCCGGACACTCCTCCCTCTGGGCCTGGATCTGGCTGATCACCTGGTTCATCCTAGCAGCCGTGGATGCGCCCCTCTGCACCTGGAGCTGGCTCCGGAGCAGGTTATCGCAGCTAACCCCCTGATCACCAGCCATCACCTGACCACCCGCCGGCTCAATCACGAACTCGCTGATTATCCGGGGAGCCATGAAGGCCACCCCCACAATCACCAAGCCTCCAACCGCGCCAAAGATGGCCGTCCGGGCCTGCCCCATCTTCTGAGGATCTCCACTGGCCGTCATCCAAAGTATCCCCGCATAGCAGAACGCTATCGCCGAGATCCCGCCACCTATCACGGCCAGCAACCGGGCGACGTTCTCCATCAGTGTGCTGAGTTCTGTCATTTCTCCTCCATCCTGGAACCAATCTGCCGTACAAAAGGGAGCCCCGGACAACCCCCAAGCCATGCCGGAAAGTTCACCCAGTATCCCGTAATGCCCTATAGCCTAGACCTCCAGTTGGCATAAAAAGTTTCGCAGTTTCAGGGGGTTTTAGAAACTGGAAAATCATCAGTAGCCGTAGGCCCAACTATCGTAGTAACTGATGTACATCCAGCAGTACGCCCCATTGTGGGGAATCCCAGAACCAGAAGCGGTCAGAAGATGGAAATAGATGATGATGTTGTTCTGGGCATCACGCCCAGAACGAAAAAGCCCAAGACCCCCCACACCATGCCTGAGGGACTGGGGCACGGGGACCCGGGCAATCGTGTTGAAGCTAATATTGTCAAAACAAGCAGTGCTGCCAACGAACGTGTCGTCAACATCCAGCCGGACATCAGGATTCCAGATCTCCTCCCGGCAAGCATCATGAAGGCCCTGGATATGACCAATCAACTCGTTCATCCGGCTGCCAGTCGAAACCGACCGGTTGACAATCAGCCGGCTCCGGAAAATACCATCGCAATCAACCCCCTGATCATCCTGTCCAATATCAAGACCGCCTGACGGAGAAATGATCAGGTCTGCAATCACCCCTGGAAGAATGAACCCTGCTCCAATGATCACGATGCCGACCGCGGTGCCAATCAAAGAGTTCCGGGCCTGCGCCATTCGCTGAGGGTCGCCGACCGCCATCATCCACTGGATTCCCGACCAGACAACAAAGATGGCGGAGAGACCCCCGCCGATCAGGGCCAGAACCCTGGCAACATTCTGGAAAACCAAGAAGTCAGATTCCAATGAAAGAAACCCCTATATGTTGAGAAGGTAACCAGAGGACCAGGCCTCAAACTCGGGATGGTAGAACCAGCAGATGGCACCATCTGCAGGCTGCCGATCCAAGTTCGGCAGATCCCGCTCAAAGATGACAATTATGGAATCATCCCGGCGCTGGGTTGCACGGGGAATATCAAGTACGTAACTGGCAGTAAAAAACGACGCCGGCAGGACAATCCCACCAATGCTTCCATAGAGCTCAGGAGAAACAGGGTCCTTGTAACACCCATTGGGAAACCCGGCTGCACTCTGGATCACCGGACTCCACTGTTCGCTGGAACACAGCTCCCTGTTCCGGAGTTGGACCTTGTAGACCAACTGCTGCATATCCCCAGCATCATCAGCGTTCCGCTGGTAGACCAGCTGCTCCCGCAACAGCCGGTCGCAGTCAGTCGAAATCACATCTGCGAGGGCCAACCCACCCGCCGGCTCAATGATCCAGCGGCTGATGACTCCCGGGATGAATATCCCCATCCCCACAATGATGGCGCCAACCACGCACCCCAGGAGGGCGTTCCGGGCCATCATCACCTTCTGGGGGTCACCTGCAGAGGTGATCCAGAGAATCCCAGCATAGATGACGAAGATCGCCACCAGGGCTCCCCCAAGAACAGCTGCAAAACGGGCCGCCATGTTGACCATGGCGATGATCTCTTCCATGAAGGACAGATTAGTCCAACCACTTGCCCCAAAAGTTTCGCAGTTTCCCGGATTTAGCAATCTCCCGGATTCCGCAAAAACCCGATACAACCCCCCAGCCCTACACTCCCAAGAGCAGACGAAACCGGACAGCAGGAGACAATATTGAATTCCAGAAAAGCCCACTGGCGCTTCGCCCCCAACATGCTGACAGGGGTATGTATAGGGTTTCATGTAGGGGCATGGCGGGTGACCTCCAGGTCGGACTTGGGTTCAGGCCAGGGTTCGGGCAGCAGCCATACCCGGCTCCAGAACCGGCCCCGGTGCAGCAACCACCTCAGCCAGGCAATGCCGTAACGGATTACGCTGACGGTCCGTCCCGGCTTCTCCCGGCTACTGCGGTGAGTGGGCGCCAGCGCCCTGGGCGGCGCTCGCAAGCTGCCGGGGGCCAGCCTCCGGTCATAGGCGTCTTCCACCCTGGTCCCGTAGGCCAGGGTCAGCAGCGTCGCCACCGACAACACGAACCAATGCCGCGAAATCCGCGCCGGGTCAGTCCTGCGGGTCTTTTGCCATTGCCAACCCAAGCTCTTGACCGCCTTAAACCCCAACTCGATCCAGAAGCGGAGCGCGTACCAACTCACCCCAACTTCGTCCGGCGGAAGGTCGGTCAGGATGATCCACGGCTCCTCCTGTTCAACGTACCAGACCGCCAGCAGGGTGCAACGGCGTTTTACTGTTGCCTTGCTGAACGCCGTCCCGCTCCCGATCCACGCGGTATCCGGACGGGGAACGAAGGCGCGCGCGGGCAGCCGCCGACCGCCCTCAGCGCAGAAAGTGACGTTTTTCGGATACCTCATGTAGGGATGCCAGCCCTGAGCGAGTATCTGTTTCCACAATTTCGGACTGGCCAGGCCCCGGTCGCACAGCACAATCACGGTCATGTCTTCTGGGACCGCCGGGGCCAGCGCCTGCAACAGTTCCACTATCGGGTCCATCCAGGCCCCAGGTTTGTTGGCGTGCAGGATGCGCCAGGCCACGGGAATCGCGCAACCCCGGTAGACCACGCTGATGACGATGGCGGTGGTGTCGTCCCCTTTCAACGTCGGGTCAACCGCCAAGGCCAGCCGGTCAGAACACCACCACGCAAGGACCCACCTGAGCAACGGCGCGAAGCAGAGACTCACATCCAGTTCGGTCTGGCAGGGACGCGCCCGGTCGCCGCCGTCGTAGAGCCATTCCCGAAGGCGCTGCCGCAGATTGTCCCAGTTTCCCTTGGTGGAGAGAGCGGCGGCGACGGCATTCTGGCAGGCGCTCCCGGCCAGGATAGTCCCGCACACCCACAAGACCAGCCCGGCCAATTGTGACCGGCTGAGGTGAGGCAAATGCGTTTCAATGACCTGCTGCATCTGGCAGCATTCCTTGGGAAGGCGCATGGGAAACCTCCGGCATCCGGTTTCGTCATTGCAACCAAGATGCCGGATTCCCGTGCGCTTTCCAAGCCCTCAGACCAATTTCAGTCCATACATACCCCTGTCAGCCCCCAACATGGGAGGGGCAGAGCAGGGCAACAACCCCGGCCAACAGCACTTCGCCCGGGAAACCCTGGCCGCCATGGTCCGGGAAACCATCCAGAACTCCCTGGACCACCACGAGGACGGCCTGCCCCCGGTGGAGGTCAGCTACCAGCTCATCCAGGTCAGCCCAGAGGACATCGGGGCCCAGGGGCTGAGTCAGCACATCCTGGCCTGCCTGGAAGAAATAGAGGACCAGCCCGAGACCGAGGCACGGTACCAGAAGATGCTGGAACTGCTCCGCCTGCGGCAGATTCCCTGCCTGGCCGTCATCGACACCAACACCACCGGACTTCAGGGACAGAACTGGGACAACCTCATCCTGCGTGAGGGAGTCCCGGCCAAGGGAGAGGGCCAGACCAAGGGCGGGAGCTTCGGGTTCGGCAAGAACGCTCCCTTCAACCTGGCCGGCGCCGGCGCCGTCATCTACTCCACCCGATACCTCAGCCGGAGAAAGGGCAAGGTCGAGCAGATGGCCGGCAGGGCCCAGCTCCGCACCCACACTCCCCCGGGGGAAACAAGGAGCCAGGGAACCGGCTTCCTGGCAGTCCACCAAGAGAACGAACAAGAGTGGAACCTTCCCATCAGAAAGCCCGATATACCAAAGCCATTACTACTCACCCAAAAGGGCACCGGAGTCTTCATGATCGGGTTCAACCAACAGGAACACCCCCGATGGGAGGACCGGATCATCAGAGCAGCACTGGAGGGATTCTTCCCCGCCATCATGCAGGAAAAACTGGCCGTCCATTCCGGAAGCAGAACCCTGGACCACCGGACACTGCCGGAAGAGATCCAGGCCCTGGGGGAACAGAACCACACATGGCACTACCACCAAGCCCTGCAGGGAAAACCAATGATCACCCGCCCTGCCGGGGACATGTTCGGCAGAATCAACGGCATCCAGGCCTGGATATCCACCCACCCCCAGGCGCCCCATCGGCTGGCCCACGTCAACCGGAGAGGGATGCTGATCACACAATCCCGGGAACAGGCCGACAACCCTCTCTACCCCCGCGGCGGGACCGGATGGCAACCCTGGTGCGCTGTCACAACCGCGGCCGACGATGAGACCGAACGATATCTCCGGAGCATGGAACCACCCGCACATGACGCCATCCAGTCATCCCAGCTCCCCAGCAGGCAACAGCAGGACGCCGCCTGGGAAAGCCTGAAACAGCAGAGGGAGCAGATCGGGAAGATGGTACGGGACACGCTGGAGGAGACCAACCGCAGGAACACCGACAACATCCAGGAGCTGGCCGATCTCTTCCCCATCACTGGAAAAACAAAGGGACGGAACCTGGAGATCCAGGAGAAACAGATGACCCAGAACAACGGCCAGCCCATCGACATCATGGACGACGGAGATGAGAACACCGGGGGCAGCCCCGGGTCAGGAGGGCCTCCGGGAGAAGACGACGGGAACGAGAAGAGCCGAGGAGACAGCAGCAGGAAGGCATCAGCCCAACTCAGGGGAATAAGAATCCTGAGAGGAAGTCAAAGAGACCTCATGATGCGGTTCACCACCCCCAGGGAAGGCGGGAAAATCCGGCTGGGCCTCCGGGCTGCCGGAGAGCAGTACCAGCGCCTGGAAAGACCCATCATCGTCCAGGAGGCCATGCAGGTCGGGGACATCACCGCCACCGCATGGGCGGAGGATGGCCAGATAGTGGTGGAAGCGCCCCCTAACACCGGGGTCGAGATCATGCTGAGACTGGCGGAAGACGACACCGACTACCACAGCTACCGCCTGGCCCTGAAGGGAGCAGAATGACCAGCCACAACCGCCGGAACATCCCCCATCCAGTGCTGGCGCCCATATTCCAGGACTACGAGGGCGGCATGGAGTTCCAGGGAAAGATCCTGAACATCAGAGAATCACCAGAGGAACACCGGCTCGTCATAGCGGTCCAGTACCGACTCAACGAACCGTCCCTAAGGGAGCTGATCGAAAAACAGGAAGCCCAGTTCACCACCACCGTCAGTAGCGGCGCCGGACGTCTCAGAGAAAGCTTCAGCACCCAGGAGGACCATCAGGAAATCAGCCTGGACTCCCAGCAGTACCCCAATGAGCTGGAGATCCAGTCCTTCATAACCCTGGCAAGAGAGACCAACGGGTTTCAGAGCCCATCCTGGACACCGGATACACGAAGGTTCCTGGAGGGAGGCATCACCCTGCCCGAGGGCGCCATCCTGGCCATCAGCGACCCCACCACCGCCAGGCTCCGGGACTCGGAGCCCCTGGAGAGCTGCGTGGTCATCACCGCCGCAAGCCACCTGGACCACGGCGAAATAGAAATAAGGCTGGAAGAGGACCTGATAGAGATCCTGGCCAGCAGCGAGTACAAGACCGAGCTCAACCGGGCCAGGACCGGAGAGAGAGAGACCTTCCTCTGGCCCTCAATATACCTCCAGGCCATTGAGAGGGCAGTCAGGGAGAATGCCAGCCCCGACCACTCCGGCAAACGGTGGACGGAGGTCATCCGGAACCGGCTGCAACAGGAACAGATCGACACCGCCGACGAACAGGTGGTGAGAGACCACTCACTGCTGTACGCCCAGCGTCTGATGGGAAGACCCATGCGGAGACTGACGGATGAGAACCAGCCTCACCGGAGACCCCGGGAGGGAGAGAAGTGAGCAAGCCCATAACCGTGCAGCGGTTCACCAACGAAGCCCTCATCACCATGAGAAGACTCGCCCAAGAGAACCCCCAGTACTGGAGAGACCCGGAAACCGACTTCCTCCAACTCCTCAAGGAGCAGAGCGTACCACATCCCACGGAGGACGCCGGCCTGAACGCCCTGGAACCCATCCGAATGCCGGAGCCGGACCCCAGAAACATCCAGATGAGCGACCAGCGCGCCCTGGAGTTCCGGAACAACATTCCAGGGATGGAAGCCAGGCATATGGCCGACCCCAATCTGCTCGCCTGGATCTCCTGCATGAAGCTCCTCCCCTACGGGATAGCCCGCTGGCCCATACACAGCAACCGGGAACCCGGGGGATGGGCCCTACAGCACTTTCTCTCCGGCGATGCACGGGAGATGAGCAACGCCAGCGTTGCCGGAAGGCTCCTGTGGCTGTCGGAGATCAGCCGGAGGGCAGCGCGGGCCACCGGGTGCCTCACTCCCCAGGAGGTACTGGACCATTACGCCGGCCACACCGAGTCCTATCACATCCAGAACGAGTTCCACGTACTCCGTGCCCCCGCCACCATGGCCGCCTACATCCAAGCGGTGATGGAAGACGCCCGGGGAGTTTCGGGGAAAGGCACCAGGGAGATCGCCCGGGACCTGAACCGGGCCGCGGGAGCCCGCCTCCTGGACGTGATGAGCCGGCGAAGCCTCCGGGAAATCACCAGCCAGTCGGTGGACCGGGTGATGCGGATACCCGGATACGTCAGCGACCGCACACGGCTCAGGGGACACCCTCCCATGCAGATACTGAGCCTGGGGGCCGGCGCCCAATCAAGCTGCCTGGCCCTCATGGCCGACCAGGGATACGAGGGACTGGAGAAACCCATCTGCGCCATCTTCGCCGATACCGGCTGGGAGCCCCCCGCCGTATACCAACACCTGGACTGGCTGGAGACCCAACTCTCCTTCCCGGTCCACCGGGTAACGGCCGGCAACATTCGGGACGACCTCCTCGAAGGCCACACTCCCACCGGGAAGGACTTCATAGCCATCCCGGTCCACACCCGGTCCCCAGACGGACATGAGGGAATGGGGAAGCGCCAGTGCACCAGCGAATACAAGCTGAAGCCCATTTTCCAGAAGGTCAGGGAACTCCTGGAGATACCCCGGGGCCGGAGAGCCCCCAAGGGAAAGCACGCCGAGATGTGGATCGGCATCACCACCGATGAGGCCGACCGGGCCAAGCCCAGCCGGGAGGAGTACATCAGCAACCGCCACCCCTTCCTGGAGATGGACATCAGCCGGCACCAGCTCATCGACTGGTTCCACCGGAACTACCCCGGCCGGGAGCTGCCCCGGTCAGCATGCATCGGATGCCCCTACCGGAGCAACGCCGAGTGGAAGGACCTCCGCAGCCAGGACCCGGATTCCTTCGAGGACGCGGCCAACGTGGACTGGGCCCTCAGGAACGTGCCCAACCTGCGGGCAATCAGCAGCGTGGAAATGTTCCTGAGCAACCAGCGCATCCCGCTCCGGGAGCTGGACCTGGACCAAACCCATTCCGGGGCCGAGCTCCACCGGCAGGAGTGCGAGGGAATGTGCTGGATCTGAGAGAGAGCAGCGCCAGAGGGCGCTGCAAACCCGAGAAGCGCCGGAAGCGGCGCTCAACGAGGGCAAGAGAGGAATAATGATCACAGTCAGCGAACTGCTGGTTCCAGCCCAGGCAGCCAGGTTGGAGGAAGCGCCGGAATGGTTGACCCAGAGCCCAGTATGGCCCGCCGTACTGGATGAAACCGGCGGACAGGGACTGTACCTACACCAGGCACGGGGGCTGGAAATCCTGGGTGAGGGCCACAACCTGGTCATCAGCACCGGCACCGCCAGCGGGAAGTCCCTGATCTTCCAGGCCGCCACCCTCCACCGGCTCATGGAAGACCCGGAGGCCCGGGCGATAGCCATCTACCCCATCAAGGCCCTCGCCCGGGACCAGATGTCCAAGTGGCGCCACATGGCCCAGACCATTGGAATGGACCCAATGACCATCAACAGGATCGACGGGGATATCCACCCCAACCCCGCGGGCTATGCCGAAAGACGGGAACTCCTGAAAAAATCCCGGCTGGTCATCATGACGCCGGACATCATCCAGTCCTGGCTCCTCTGTTACAGCAAGCCGCCCTGGGGCTCCGCCAGAAGCGCCAAGCACCAGGACGTCATGGACTCCCAGGCCATCATACGGGACTTCATACGGAACGCCAGCATCCTGATCATCGACGAAGCCCACACCCACGACGGCACCATGGGGACCAACTGCATGTACCTGTTCCAGAGACTCCAGCACAAGCGCATGCTGCTCAACCCACAGGCATCCCCGATGAGAATAATCGCCGCCAGCGCCACCATCAGGAACCCCACGGAACACCTGGAAACCCTGACCGGGCAGCCCTTCCTGGAGGTCGCCGAACACGAGAACGGGGCGCCCAGGGCCGAACTCCTCGTACAGCACATCGCCGGGAGGGACGTGTACGACAACGGATGGGAGGACCTGGCCGATGTCATCCAGGAAATCATCGGGGAGAATGATCTGAACCGCTACATCGCCTTCATGGATGACCGGCAGCTCGTGGAGCGCACCGCGGCCCTGATCGAGACGGCCCAGGGAATCACCGAGCACGAGATCGTCATGAAGGCCAAGAACTCCATGAGCTACCGGGCCGGCCTCATGCACCGGGACCTGATAGAAGAGGCGCTCAGAAGCGGTAAGTACCGGGGCCTGGTCAGCACCAGCGCCATGGAGATGAGCATCGACATGCCCGAACTCAACGTCGGCCTCAACCTGGGAATCCCCCAGACCAACCAGAGGATGCGCCAGAGAGCAGGACGCGTGGGCCGGAAGGAACAGGGCCGCTTCATCATGGTCGCCCCGGATTATGCCCTCCAACTCCACGGCAACACCCTGGACCAATACTGGAACCGCCCCGTCGAGGCTCCCAGGCTCTACCCCGACAATCCCTACATCCGGAACACCCACCACCTCTGCCTCATGGAAGAGAAGGAACAGAACCAGGCCTCCAACCGGCTGGAAACCGACCTCATGCTGCCCGCCATCCAATCCCTTGCCTCAAGCGAATATGACCCCAGCTTCACCACCGGCGACCCCCGGAAACCCCACGTCAACAGCCTCCGGGACGGCACCGAGCCCAAGGCCAGGATTATCCAGACCCTCCGGGAAGGGCAGGAATCAACCCTCACCAACGAAACCACCCGGCGGGAGGCCCTGAAGGAGGCCTACCCACTGTCCAGCTACCACCACGGCAAGCAGTCCTACCTGATCGAACGATGGGAGGAACCCGGGGAGAACAACCCGGGCGCCGAGACCAGGATCATCGCCCGCCAGGCCCCCCACCAGAACACCAGGCCCACCAGAGAGACCGGGGCCGACTTGACCCTGGCGCAAGAGGAACTGCCAGGCCTGGGCCTCCTGGAATACCTGGGCCACGAGCATGCCCAGACCTGGGAGAGAATCACCGGATGCACCATCTGGAGCGGGGATGCCTGGTACTCCGGAGAGCAGGTCAACTATGCGGATGTGGGCATCCAGGACGTGGAAACCCGCACCAAGACCACCGCCACCGTCCTGATCATCAGGGAGGAGTGGTTCAAGGACGAGACCGCCCGGGAGAAGGTGGCCACAGCCCTCCGGGACATCATGTGCGCCCAGGAGGGAATACACGACACCGATATCCGCGCCTCCTACCGGAATATCCGGAGCAGCCAGGGCGGGGAACTCACGGAGATCGATCAGGCCGTGGCCATCTGGGACAAGACCGGCGGAGGCCTGGGAATATCCCAGGCGCTTATGGACAACCTCCCGGCATATGCGGAACGGCTCCTGGAAATAGCCCAGACCCCGGGAGAACAGAGCGAAAGCACCAAGCCCCTGGGAGAAACCCACGCCCTTCTGCTCCACAGCTGGACCCAGAGATATCACCAGGAACTCGCAACCAAGGGAGGCACATTGCCCCCACAGCCCCGCATCAGCTTCTACAAGGGAGTCACGTTCCGAAGCCAGTTGGAAGCCACCTGGGCCCAGAGATTCGACGCAATGAATATACCCTGGGCCTATGAGCCCGGAGGATTCGGCAACTGGGCCCCCGACTTCAGGCTGAAGCTGCCCGGCGAGACCGCCTACGCCGAGGTGAAACCCGTCGACTTCTTCCCCGAGAACATCGCGGAGAAAATCGACTGGTCATCCTGGGATGGGACCGCCATGATCCTGGGCAACCGGACCCAGGACTGCTGGACCAGGAGGGACCGGGCCTGGATGGAAACCAGCATCTGAGGAAGACCCTCGCAGCCCACCACCCACGGCGCTTTTCGGCACTCCGATGGAATGCCGCCCCAGATCCGTGACAGCCAGCCATCACCCCCCAAACCTGGGTCTCAGCCAGCCCCGAAACCACCGGCTGAGCGTGAAAAACGAAATCGCCTTATATACTATAGGGACTAGTGGTTCCTCCAGACCAACACAAAAGTACGTTATTCACGTTATTCCGTTATTCATCATGATTTCCAAGAGGGGTACGATGCTCTTTTGAGCACAAAAACCTTACATCAAACCATGGGCTTGGTGAATAACGGGATTGGATCTCCCGTTATTCACCGTTATTCAGCGGTTTCTTCACGAGTTGCCCAGAAGTGAAGGGACCAGGGCTTCTACCCCTACTGATTTCGAGTGGTCCCGCCGGAGATACCACTTCGTCCTATAGTATATAGGGCGATTTCGTTTCGAGGACCTGGAAGCCCCGGCCTGAAAGGGCTGGCGGAGGCCTGAAAAGCAGCTCCAGAACGCAGACCCACTGATGGGTCTGAAACACCACCCTGGGACGGCCATCCCAGCCCCAAATCGGGCCGGAGGATGTGGACCGGAGTGATGTGGACCGGAGGATGCCGCCAACACCGGCAGAACCCCAGGGTCCCGGACCAAACCAGACCGGCCGCCGGCCTCTTCCCCCAGCGGGAGTGTGGATACTCCGGGCCGGCCTCTTTGGGCCGGATACTCCGGGCCGGAGAGTGGATAACCCCGGCCGGTAAATGCAAACCCCAGGAACCACGGCCTCTGGTAGCATCCTGCAAGATCGGCCACCACGATCAAACCAGCACAGCTGGGGAATGCACCGCGAGGGAGAGTGGCGCCAAGCGCGGCCCAATTCTGCCCTGCCACAAGGGGATGAGAGAAATGACCACCGAATACGATCCCATACTGCACACCGCTGAAGAGGGCATGGAGTACGCTCGAAAGAACCCGGATGTCTTCGAGCAGAGGTTTGCCCAAGAGAGAGCCGTCGTACAGGACATCGACCCCAGCCAGGACCCGGGGGGCCACGAACACCAGCAGCACCGGACCAGGGAGATCGGCAAGGGAGCCAGGGCCAGGCAGGAACTCTGCCTGTGCGGGGCCCGGCGGGACATCAGCCTGATCGCCTCCAGCCCCTGGATTGGGGGCCAAATCCCCCAGACTCCCTGGGAGATCGCCCACCTCGAAGCCGTCCGGCGGGCTGTGGAGAACACCCCCGATCTCATCGACATCCAGCCCGAGGCCATCCAGAACATCAACACCGCCCTCGCCAACGACCCCCCAGCCGGGACGGAGAGCCAGGACCAGACAGCCCTGGCCCAGATCTACGGCATTGCCCGGGGCGCCGCCCACCGGCTCATGGACTACCACCAGAACAACCCCGACCCCACAGCCTGACCGCAGACCCAACAGTGGGTCTGACCGCAGACCCAACAGTGGGTCTGACCGCAGACCCACTGTTGGGTCTGACCGCAGCGCCCGCTCCTGCCGGAAACGGGCCTGAACCGCCCAGGAGAGGACGGTCATGCCCAGGGAACAGCGCCCTCAATATTCATCCTGAGTCCAACACCGCTCTTCCAGGAAGAGCGGAGGGGCCGTCCCTGGGCGTGCCCAGGCTGGACGGCCCCTCCCGGCAGGTTCTCAGGAAGCGCGCTGGCCCTTCCGTTTTGTCTTGGCATTCTCCTGGATGAGGGTGTCCCCCGGGGCCACCCGCTCGTGGGCTCGGCGGGTGTCCGGGTCGCGCAGATGGCGCAGGTAGGTCTCCGGGATGCGGGTCCACCCCCCCATGATCCGGAGGATTTCCAAGTTCACATCGCTCCGCACCATGCGGAGCACGTAGGAATGGCGGAACTGGTGGGGGTGAATGTTCCCCGAGAAGCCGGCCCGGGCCGAGAGCCGCTTCAGCATGTAGTTCAGCCAGGTCTTCCGCATCACCTCTCCCTCACAGTCCACCCAGAGGGCATCCGTATCCGGCTTCAGCGCCGCCCGCTCCAGGAGATAGCCCCGGAGGGCCTTCAGCGAGGCCTGGCCGATGTACTGCAGCCGCTCCTTCCGGCCCTTGCCCATCACCAGGAAGGACTTCCCATCCAGGTCCAGGTCATTGACCCGGAGATTGGCCAGCTCGGAGCGCCGTACCGGCGTGTCCACCAGCAGGAGCAGCACCGCGTAGTCCCGAAGGGCGCGGAAATGACGGGAGGGAGTGTGGAAGATCTCGGGGTCGGTCAGGAGCAGCATGCGCTGGATCAGGTCGTCCTGGACCACATCCACCAGACGGGTCTCAACCCGTGGACGCTGGAACCCCTTCATCGGGTCAGCCTTCAGGTACCTGGACTCGCAGCACCACCGGAAGAACCGGTGCAGGCGCCGGTGCTGGGTCTCGTAGTAGGCGCCGGAGATCTTCTCCGCCGAACGCTTGGTGGAAAAGCGCTTGGGCCTGGACTGCAGGTAGGTGAAATACTCCTGGAGGACATCGCGGTCAACCTGGACCAGGAGGGTCTCACTCCCGCCGGGCAGCCAGCGCTCCAGCAGGCCCAGGGGTATGCGGTACGACTCAATGGTGTCGGGAGAGTAGTTGGCGACTGTCATGTCTCCCAAGAAGTCCCGGACAGCCGACCCAAAACCCAGACTGTATGCAGCAGCTTTCTTCCGTGGCACGGCAAAACCTCCATCCAACGATAAAGTACAAGATGTTGGGGCTAGAGATTGTGCGGTGCACAATTTATGGTATATCTGGCGACCCGGACGGGATTTGAACCCGTGATCTCTGGCTTGACAGGCCAGTATGTTAGCCGCTACACCACCGGGCCGCGCCGCGCACTGTGGAAGCGCCATTCGAGTTTAGGGTCATTGTCCTGCCCTGTCAAGACGGAAAAAGGATGTCGCCGGGGCCTTTTCATTCTCCCCTCTCCCCGTGGGAGAGGGGCCGGGGGTGAGGGGAATCCTGCGCATTAGCAACGGTTGCTCTTGGCCGGAATGCCCTCACCCTAACCCTCTCCCAGAGGAGAGGGGATTCTTTCGAGAATGAAAAACCCCGAGCGAATTTCGCAGCCGGGTTTTCAGAGTGGGGAATGTGGTTTATATTTGGGGAAATGTTTTCAGTTTTTAGCGGGCCCGCCGGGGCATGACCGGTTGGCTCTGGTATTGGAGGTTTAATGACCAGCAACGGCGAGAAGCTGCCCCTTCCTTTGGAGGGCCTTCGGGTCCTGGACGCAACCCACATTGTGGCCGGCCCCTACTGCGCCATGATTCTGGCCGACATGGGCGCCGAGGTCATCAAGATCGAGCGGCCCCGGTCCGGCGACCGCGCCCGCAGCAACCACCCCTTCGTGTCCGGCCCCGATGGCGAAAACATCAGCGCCCGCTTCCTGGGCATTAACCGCAACAAGAAGAGCATCACCCTCGACCTGCGGGACCCCCGCTGCAAGGAAGCCTTTGAGGAAATGGTCAAGGTGTCCGACGTTCTGCTGGACAACTGGGGGCCGGGGGCGCTGCGCCGGCTGGGACTGGGGTATGACCACCTTCGGGAGATTAACCCCGGCCTGGTTTACGCCAGCATCACCGGGTACGGCGACGGCGAGGGTCTGCGCGGGCCTTATTCCAACTGGCCGGCCAACAACCCCTGCGTTCAGGGCATGGGCGGCTGGATGGAGATTACCGGCGAGCCGGGCGGCGCTCCGCAAATGGTCGGCGACAACATCGGCGACTCGGTCCCAGGCGTCTGGACCGCCCTGGGCGTGGTGATGGCGCTGCAAACCCGCCACAAGACCGGGCTGGGGCAGCACGTGGACATGGCCATGTACGACTGCATGGTTGCTCACACCACCAGCAGTATGCCCCACTACCAAGCCACCGGAGAGGTCACCAGCCGCGCCCGGGAGAATATGTTCACCGCCCAGCTCGCCCTGCGCGCCCAGGACGGCTACGTGGTCCTGGCCGGCGGCGGCGACGTGGAGAAGTGGAAGGCGCTGTGGACACTGATTGGCCGGGACGAGCTAATCGAAGACTCCCGCTATCTCGGCGTGGGCGTCACCGGCGGGTTTTACTTCGACAGCGTAGTGCCGGCCATTGAAGCCTGGTCAGAGAACCTGCCCAAGCAGGAAGTCAACGAGAAGCTGCTGGGGTGTGGGTTCTCCATGGGAATCGTGCAGAACACCGCCGACCTGGACAACTGTCCGCAGTTGGCCCAACGCAAGATGTTCGTCGAGAGCGGCGACGGGCACGGCGGGCAGTTCCGCACCGTCAACACCCCCATCCGACTCACCGGCTGCCCCGACACGCCGGCGGTGGCCCCGCCGCTCCTCAGCCAGGACAGCGAGGACATCCTGTGCAGCATCGGCGGCCTGACCCCCGGCGAGTTTGCCGAGCTGAAAGCCGGTGGGAAGATTTAGGGGGCGATGCCGGTTGGCCGGAAGACTGCCGCCGGCATGGGGATTCACGGGTTTAACGCCGGGTTTTTTTAATTGTCGAACGAATCCCCTCGCCCTCTGGGAGAAGGTTAGGGTGAGGGCGTTCCGGCCAAGGGCAACCGTTGCCGGTGCGCGTGGGGTTGGCCCTCACCCCCGGCCCCTCTCCCGCGGGGAGAGGGGAGAATTAAAAGACCCTGGGTTTAACGGAGAAAATTGCGAAACTCTTTAGTTGCCGAAGGGCCAGAAGAATAATAGCGTGAATAGGATTCGTCGGCCATTCAGGGTGGGGGGATTCGGCAAATACTTTAACGGTATTCGTCCCGAATTAGCAGCCGCAAGCTCAGCTGGGTAGTTTCGCAATTTTCTCTTAACGGGCGAAGGTTGCTTTAATTTTCCCGTTCCATTACTCTGTACCCGTTCTTAAGGGGAACTTGCGTCCCTATTTTGAACTAACCTGATTCTGGAGACCAGCGAGTCTTGTTTCAAGCGCCCCGGGGCACGACCGACCTGCTCCCCGACGAGCAGAAGTATTGGCGGTACATTCAGGAAAAGGCCGCCGGTATTGCTCATCGCTTCGGGTATGGGCGCATCGACAGCCCCGTCTTCGAGGACTCCGGGTTGTTCATCCGGTCCGTCGGCGAAGGCACCGATATAGTCGAAAAGGAAATGTATACCTTTGAGGACCGGGGCGGCGACAACGTGACGCTGCGGCCCGAGGGAACGGCGCCGGTGTGCCGCGCTTATCTGGAACACGGTATGCACAACCTCCCCCAGCCGGTGCGGATGTATTACTTCTGCCCCGTCTTCCGTTACGAGCGGCCCCAGGCGGGCCGGTTCCGTCAGCACCACCAGTTCGGCGTTGAGGCCATCGGCGACGCCGACCCCTCCGTTGACGCGGAGGTAATCGAACTGGCCTGGCAGTTGATGCAGTCGCTGGGTCTAAGCGACATCAACCTGTTCGTCAACAGCATCGGCGACGCTGCCTGTCGGCCCGCGTACATTGAGCAGTTGAAGAGCTATTATTCGGGACATGGCCCCAGCCTGTGCCAGGACTGCCGGAACCGGCTGGACCGGAACCCCCTGCGGCTGCTTGACTGCAAGGTCGAGTCCTGCCGGCAGTTGGGCGAGTCGGCGCCCCGGTCCGTGGACCACCTTTGCTCTGACTGTGCCGGGCACTGGGACAAACTTCGGGGATACCTGCAAGGCATGGCCATACCCTTCTCGGTAGACCATCGCCTGGTGCGGGGCCTGGACTACTACACCCGGACCGTGTTCGAGATTCAACCCGGAGACGTGGGCGCGCAGTCCACCATCTGCGGCGGGGGCCGCTACGACGCGTTGATGGAACAACTGGGCGGACGGCCCACTCCCGGCATCGGCTTCGGGTCGGGCATCGAACGGTTAACGCTGAACCTGAAGCGCGCCGAGGTCGACGTCCCCGACTTGCCCAAGCCCAAGTATCTGGTTGTCAACGTGGGCGCCGAGGCCCGTCCCGTGGCGGTGGAGCTGGCCGCCAAAATGCGGCGGGCCGGGGCCGGGGCCATTCTGGGCAACGGCTCGCGGGCGCTCCGGGGCCAGATGCGCCAGGCCAACGCCTTGGGGGTGGCCTACGCCGTCGTGATTGGCGATGACGAAATCCAGCGGGGCGAGGTAATGGTCCGCAACATGGCCGACTCATCCCAGACCACGGTGAAAACCGAACAATTCCTGGCGGCGCTTTCCGACGAGTCAAGCGGCTAACCACCGTTACCGTCCGCCGCCGGTTTCCGCGGCGGTCTCATGCGTTCCGGCTCCGGCAGGACGCGGCATCATCCCCACCCCCTATATCCCGAGTGACCAAGACGGTTATGACATCCGCCCTGGTCGGCGGGACGGCTCTGTTCTCCCTCTGCCTTTACCTTCCCCCTTCGGGAAGTCTGTCCTCACCGCAGGATTGGCCGCCCGCGTCCGAGGTTCCGGCAGAATCCCCCGGTTCCGAATCCGGTGGAATGGCAGCCGTGCCGGTTTCCGAAGCAATGCCCGGCGTTGAACAAGGTCCCGGCCAAAACCCCGGTGGATGGCTCCAACCAACGGCAACCCCCGGGCCGGTGTTGGGCAATGACGTATCGCCAACCCCCACCGCCCGGCCTTCCGAGAGTATTCCGATTGCACAACCCCGGCCATCCCCATCTGATCCGGAGGCTGGCCCGTCGCCGACGCCCGCTCCTACTACGACGCCATACCGGACGCCGGCGCCCCCCTTGCCAACCCCGCCGCCGCCGACAATTCAGCCCACGCCCACGCTGGTCCCTACTCCGACACCCCAGCCGGTTGTCAGGACGGTTGACCTGACGCTGGCCGCGGATGTTTCGACGGTAAAGCCGCGGGAACGGTTCACCGTGGACGTGATGGTGTCCGCCGGGAATGGCAATCCCGTGGACGGGGTGCAGGTCTTTATAGACTTTGACCCGGCGGTGTTCCGCGTGGTCAAACTGCGTGATGGAGACAGTCTAACGGAGTCTCTGCACTCTTCCCGTGACAACGAATTCGGCCACGTCGGGTACGCCGCCGGTACGCTGGGGGAGCCAATCAAAACTCCCTTCCGGTTGGTGTCAGTCGAATTTGAGGCGGCTGCTCCCACCGGCGGTAGTGGTTCCGGCGTGGCCTTCGCATCCTTAACGCCGCCCCGGGTGACGAAGACGGTCTATCTCGGCAATGGCAACACCGGCAGTCTGCGGCCTCCGCTGATAGTGGTCGTCGCTGGTGGGACCCAGACTGAGGGATGACGTTTCCATTTGATGACAGTTGCCCCTTGACCCCGGTTGAAACTTGTTAGAACATACGTGCGTCAGTTGCGCTGCCGTGGAAACTCTGGCGGCGGACGGGTTGACCGGCGAATTTACCGAAGGCCCGGTCTTTGGTAACACAACCGTAACGTCATGTTCGATACTGTTGAAACAGGAGGGGAAATAAAATGTTGGAAGTGATGGCATCGGGAAAGAAAATCTACTACCGCGGGTACTTGATTAACGAGGACATCCGCGCGGTCTGCTACACGGTTTACGGGGTTCGCCCCGGCCGTCGGGAGATGGCGTCCGTCGGTTCGTCGCGGCAGGCTATGGAATGGATTGACCGGGACGTGGCCGGCCGGTCCTCCGCCAGCTTGATGGTGTGGCCCCACCTGTTCGCGGGAACAGGCGGGCCGTGCAGCTAAACCGTCGTCCACGGTTGGCATTCATGCCGGGCAAAGAAGAAATGGCAGCGCCGGGTAACGTCTCGCCCGGTAACATCGCCCGCCGCCGGGTGGTGAGTCTGAGTCAACCGCTGCATCCGGGGATACCCCAATGGCCGGGAGACCCGCCGGTGGCGATGGAACCCCATGCCGAAATCGGCCCCGATGGGTTCTACCTCCGACGGATTTCCCTGGGAGAGCACACGGGCACCCACCTGAACGCCCCGGCGAGTTTCCACCAGGACGGAATCACGGTGGAGCAGTACCCGGCGGACTCGCTGGTGCTCCCGGCCGTGATGCTGGACTTGACCCAACGGGCCGCGGCTGACCCGGATTACCTCTCTACCGTGGCGGATGTGCTGGCGTGGGAGCGGGAGAACGGCCCTATCCTTCCCGGCTGCGTCGTCCTGATGTACTCGGGTTGGCAGGGCAAGTGGGACTCGCCGGAGCAGTACCTGAACCTGGACCGGCACGGCGTGGGCCACTTCCCCGGCTTTGCCTCCGGAACGGTCCGGTTCCTGCTGGAGCGGCGGGGCATCTCCGGCGTCGGAATCGACACCCACGGCGTTGACGGCGGGCTGGACCTGACCTTCGCCGTCAACCGGCTGGTGCTGGAGGAGCCGCGCATCGTCCTGGAAAACCTGACCAACCTGGACTTGCTGCCCGCAATTGGCGCCACCTTGGTCATCGGCCTGCTGCCGTTGCGCGGCGGCAGCGGCTCCCCCGCCTCAGTCCTGGCCCTGGTTCCGTGAGCGCCGACTCCTTGGATTGTCCCGGGATTGTCCCGCCGGCGCCTCGTTGTTCGCCCGGATTCTACAGGCGTTCCACCCCGGCCCGAGCGCAGTCCTCATCCTGCTGGCTGGTGCCGCCGCCCACGCCGCAGGCCCCTTCGAGCGTTCCGCTGCGGATGATGGGAACGGCGCCTTGCCCCAGAATCATCCCGCCGCCGGAAGCCTCGTTGATGCCCCGCGGGGTAGGCTGGTCGGCCCGGTCCTGCATCTCTCCGGTGGGGCGCCCGAAGGCCGACGACCCGATGGCCTTGCCGACGCACCCGTAAGTGCTGGCCCAGATCGCCCCGTCCATCTTGTTCATGGCGATAGTCCGCCCGCCGTTGTCCACCACCGCCACGCTGACCTTGATGCCGAACTCCTCGGCTTGGGCGATGGCGCCGTCCAAAATCCGCCTTGCTTCATCCAAAGTTATCGCCATGATTAACCTCCGTTAAGTTGAGAGTCGGGTAATTCTAACCCCAATCGTGGTTGGGGCCAACCCGGACCGCGATTGACCAGCCATCGACAAGCCCGGCCAGGGTAAGAAATTGCCGCCCTTGATGGTATACTCGGTGCGCCGGTTTGGCTGCCGGCGCATCCCGGTGCATCATAAATCGAGAAATGGGTCGTTTAACGCAAATGCTAACCAAGCGCATTATTCCCTGCCTGGACGTCGACGCCGGCCGGGTCGTCAAGGGCACCAGCTTCGTTTCCCTGCGGGACGCCGGCGACCCGGTGGAACTGGCCGCCCTGTACAACCGGGAGGGCGGGGATGAACTGGTGTTCCTCGACATCACCGCCAGCTCCGACTCCCGGGAAACAATGGTTGACGTGGTGCAGCGGGTGTCGGAGCAGGTGTTTATCCCCCTGACCATCGGGGGCGGAATCCGCAGCATCGAGGACACCCGGCGGATGCTCAACGCCGGGGCGGACAAGGTCTCGGTCAACACCGCGGCCATCAACAACCCGGAGTTGATTCGCGCCGGCGCGGCCCAGTTCGGCAGCCAGTGCATCGTGGTGGCCATCGACGCCAAGCGGGTCGAGACGTCCCCGGTCGAGGCAGCCCCGGTCAATGCCGGCAGCGCCTTCGGCATCGGAAGCGACATTGCACTGGACGCCGGCTCCCGCTGGGAAGTGTTCACTCACGGGGGACGCAACCCCACCGGCATTGACGCGGTGAAGTGGGCCCTGCTGGCCGTGGAGTTGGGCGCCGGGGAAATTTTGCTGACCAGCATGGACGCCGACGGTCACCTGGCCGGGTATGACGTGGAGCTGACCCGGGCCATCTCCGGCCGGGTGCCGGTGCCGGTCATCGCCAGCGGCGGGGCGGGCAACCTGGAGCACTTGCACCAGGCGTTCACCGAAGGCCAAGCCGATGCCGTGTTGGCCGCCAGCATCTTCCACTTCGGCGCCTATTCCATTGCCCAGGCCAAGGAATACCTGGAAGAACGCGGCGTCCCCATGCGCCGCCTGCCGGAGTGACGGCCGGCGGCCTGTTTTCGGCGAAACGCTGATCCTGATTCAGGGGGATGAACAGGGGTATGAGTCCCATTACCACGGTGATTTTTGATATGTTCAACACCTTGGTCAAGGATGGTGAGAGCTTTTGGCTTGCCAGCTTCCAGCGGGTGATTGACCAGCAGGGGTTGGACGTTACCGCCGTCGCCCTGCGGACAGAATGGTCGTCGGGCGACAACGCTTTTCGGGCGCGGCGCGTCTCCGCCGATGCGCAGTTCCAGTCCTACCATGATGCGTGGGAGGCGAGTTTCCGGCGCACCTTCGCCGCCCTCGGGTTGAACGGCGACCCAACGGAGGCGGTTGACCTGCTGATTGCCGACATGGGCCAGCGCCCGCTCCATGACGACACCGCCGCAACGCTGGGACTGCTTCAGGGGCAGTACCGCCTGGCGGTGCTTTCCAACGTTGACGACAACGTCCTGGACACCTGCCTGGGTCGAATCGGTTGTCCCTTCGAGGCGTCCGTGTCCTCCGAGGCCGCCCGCTGCTACAAGCCGCGGCCCGAGCTTTTCCGCGCCCTGCTGGTCCGGTTGGATGTCCGTCCGGAGCAGGCGGTGTACATCGGCGACAAGCAATACGAGGACGTACAGGGCGCGCGCAACGCCGGCCTGCACTCGGTCTGGATCAACCGGGACAACACCGAGGCCGTCCCCAGCCTGCCGGCGCCCGACTACCGGGCGGAAAGCCTGCTGGAAGTTCCCCAATGGCTGGCCGGGCCGGCCCAACTCTCTGCCAACAGATAGGAATTGCAATCGTGAAAGTTAAGCTGAACGACAAAGGTTTGGTCCCCGCCATTGCCCAGGACATCAACACCGGCCAGGTTCTGATGCTGGGTTACATGAACCCCGGCTCGCTGAAACGCACCGTCGAGGGCGGGCAGGTCTGGTTTTACAGCCGCAGCCAGGAAGACCTGTGGCACAAGGGCGAGATTTCCGGCAACTACCTCAACCTTAAAGAGGCGTGGCTGGACTGCGACGCCGACACCATTCTGCTCAAGGTGGAGCCCGACGGCCCCACCTGCCACACCGGGGAGCCGTCTTGTTTCTTCAACTCAATGGATGGCCTGCCCGAGGACTACGAACCCACCAAGTCCGGCTCCGGCGTACTGGAAGAACTGTTCGCCGTAATTCAGGACCGGCAGCGGGAACTGCCCGAGGGCAGCTACACCGCCGACCTGCTCCGCAGTGGCGTCGGACGGGTGGCGCAGAAGGTCATTGAGGAAGCCGGCGAGACGGCCATCGCCGCCGTTGAGGGCGACCGGGAACACCTGCCGGAAGAGGTTGCCGACCTGCTCTACCACTCCCTGGTGCTGCTGGCGGCGTCCGGCGTCAAGCCCAGCGCGGTCTGGGATGCCCTGCAAGCCCGCCGCCGGTAGCCACCCAACCCGTTCGCTCCGAGCGTCCCGGCGGATTGCCTGCATAACTTTTAGGGGGTTTGGGGATGCCTCCCCCAACGTACCTTAAACCCAATCGGGCAGAGTTTCCCCCGGACGAATCACGACCCACTCGTCCCCCCGGTAAACCGTCACGTTGCCCGAACCCACTGCCTTCCAGTTGCCGGCGCTGCCCAGGCAGCCGGAGCGGGCGTCGATGCCCAGCGCAATCGTCCCGTCCGGAAGCTGCCCCTGCAACTCCCGCGATGTCTCCGCCGGGTCGCGGCCCTCGTGGTGGGGCAGCGCCGCGATCCCCGGAGTGATGCCCAGGGCCGGCACCCAGCCGCCCAGCCGGGGACGGCGCATCATCGAACCCATCACCATCGCGCCGGCGCTGGACCCGGCCAAAACCGTGCCCTGTTCCACCGCCGACATAATCGCTTCCAGCAAGGGCGATTCGCGCAGCGCTGCCAGCAGGTGGTCCGGGTTGCCCCCGGTGAAGTAAATCACTCCGGCGCCCTCAACCCCCCGGACCAATTCGGGGTTAAAGGCGTCCTCCCGGTCCAGGACCATAAGCTGATGGGCGTCGCCCCCCAGCCGGGCGAAGTGGGTAACGCCGTCGTTGGCTGCCTTGGCCGGGCCGGTGACCGCGGCGGTGGGCACCACCACCACCCTGGCCGGAGCCGCGCCGGACGCCGCCATTATTTCCCGGTCCATGTCCTCGCATCTAACCCGGAACTCTTCTCCGCCGACCAAACCGAACACACCGGCCATCGCCGCGCTCCTTCCAACCCGCCCAAGGGACTGCCCCCTGACGGATCAAGTGTTGATTAAGGCCATTTTAGCAGAGTGGAGAAGAAATGAACGCGGCTTCCAACCCGTTCTTCCCAAGGCGCTCAAAGGACTTCCCCAATCGGGCCGCCCATCGGTTTGACCGGGAGTACTGCCCCGGATAGAATGCGGCTACTGTCAATTCCCTTGTCCGGCGGCGCAAATCGCCGTTGGGCAAGCGAACTCAAAAACGAGCGCGGGGAGGGTGTCATGTTGAACTTTGTGCATCATGTGCGGATTCTGGTACACAACGCCGACGAGATGGCCGGGTATATGCAGGAGAACTTCGGCATGGAGCCGGTGAAGATACAGGTCTACCCGGAGCGGGGCATGAAGAACGCCATCTTTCAGGTCGGCCAGACCAACCTGGAGTTCACCGAACCCCTGGACCCGGAGTCCAAAATGGGCCAATTCCTGAAGCAGGAAGGCCCCGGCGTCTACCACATCGCCTTCGGGGTGGACAACATCGTCGAAGCCGCCCGCGGGTTGGCGGACAAGGGCAACCAGATGCGGGGCGAGAACGGCATGTCCCGCAGCGCCGAGGGGTACATGACCGCCAACATCGACCCGGAAAGCGCCCTGGGCTTCCCCTTCCAGATTGCCGAGGGTTAACCCGCTCCCGGGGTTGGGCGCATCCCACTTGGCCGGGGCATCGTCCCGTGCGGAACCTGGGGCCAGGGTCTTTTGATTCTCGAAAAATCCCCTCTCCCTCTGGGAGAGGGCTAGGGTGAGGGCGTCCCGGCCAAGAGCAACCGTTGCTGATGCGCGGAGTTCGCCCTCACCCCCGGCCCCTCTCCCGCGGGGAGAGGGGAGAATCGAAAGACCCTAACTTGGGCGCAGCCCCAAGTCCCACCCGCGCCCGTTTGTGGTAACATTCCAATGGGTTGCCCTCGGTCGTCAGCGATTAAGGCGGGAGGGCGGCCCTCATTCCTTGTCTACTTACCGCCCTCGGCGAACCCAGCAGCGGAATCGAAAGGATATGTCGGCAATGGTAACGCCATTGGTTCGGGACCGAATTTCTCAACTGGTGTCCGAGGCCATCGAACAGGCCCGGCAGGAAGGCGTCGTCCAATTGGAGACGACGCCCCAGGTGTTGATGGAACGCCCTGGGAATCCGGGGCATGGCGACTTCGCCACCAGCCTTCCCCTGCGCTTGGCCCGGGCCACCCGCATCAACCCCTTGCGGTTGGCCCAAATGCTGGTCGAGCGGATGCCCGGCAGCGCCGAAGTGGCCCGGGTTGAGGCGGCCCACCCCGGTTTCGTCAACTTTTTCCTGGAAGACGCGTGGGTGCAGCGCCAGATCGAAGCCATCCGCCAGGCCGGCGATGAGTACGGACGGGTGGATGTGGGCGCCGGCGAGAAGGTGATGGTGGAGTTCGTCAGCGTCAACCCCACCGGGCCGGTCCATGTCGGGCATACCCGTGGCGCCGTCATGGGCAGCGCGCTGGCCAACGTTCTGGACGCCGCCGGGTTCGAGGTCAGCCGTGAGTATTACGTCAACGACGCCGGCAACCAGATGGACGTCTTTTACCGCTCGGTCTACGCCCGCTACCTCCAGTCGTTGGGGTACGAAGCCGAGTTCCCGGCCAACGGCTACCAGGGCGACTACATCGGAGACCTGGGCCGCGAAATCGGCGAAAACGAGGGCGTCCGTTTTCTGGGCATGGCGGCCGGCGAGGCCGCAACCGAAATCGGCGACGTGGCCCGTGAAAAAATGGTGGCCACCATCCGGCAGGACCTGGAGGCCATCGGTGTAGCCTTTGACAACTGGTTCAGCGAACGGTCCCTTTACCAAAACGGGGACTACGAGCAGGCTATGGACCGGCTGCGGGGACAGAACTTCCTGTCCGAGCGGGAAAGCGCCCTTTGGTTCAACTCCAGTCTGCTGGGCGACGAGAAGGACAACGTGGTGGTCCGGTCATCCGGGGAACCCACCTACTTCGCGTCGGACATCGCCTATCACTACAACAAGTTCGTGGCCCGGCGCTTCGCAAAAGTCATCGACATCTGGGGCGCCGACCACCAGGGGCACGTTCCCCGCATGAAGGCGGCCGTCGAGGCCCTGGGTATCGACCGGGACGCGCTGACCATCCTCATCTCCCAGTTGGTGACGCTGAAACGCGGCGACGAGACGGTGCGCGCATCCAAGCGGACCGGCGATTTTGTCACCCTGCGCGAGTTGGTGGAAGAAGTGGGCGCCGACGCCTGCCGTTACTTTTTCCTGGCCCGCGCCCCGTCAACCCAGATGGAGTTCGACCTGGAACTGGCCAAGAAGGAGTCAACCGAAAACCCGGTCTACTACATCCAGTACGCCCACGCCCGCATCGTCAGCATCCTGAACCTGGCCGAGGAGCGCGGCCTGGCCTGGGAATCGGGGGACGTTTCCCTGCTCAACGACCCCAACGAGCTTAACCTGATTCGCACCATGATCCGGCTGCCGGAACTGGTCGAGCAGATGGCCCGCAACCTGGAACCCCACCACCTGCCCCATTACGCGATGGAACTTGCCACCGCTTTCCACTGGTTCTACGAGAGTTGCCGGGTCGTCTCCGGCAACCCGGAAGACCTGCCCGTAAGCCTGGCCCGCTTGAAGCTGGTGGACGCGGCCCGGATAACCCTCCAGCGTACCTTGCATCTCATGGGCATGACCGCCCCGCAAAAGATGTGATGCTTGGATGTAACGCTTAATCGCGCCCCGGCTTCCCGGGCCGGAGACTCGCGGTTCTCGCCGGGATGTGTCGCTGGAACGCAAAGCCCCGGCCTTGGTCAAGACGTGGCTGGCTGCTCCGGCGCCGATTGCGATACTGCTTCAACGATTATTCTGCTCTTGTTTGTAATTCGTCGCCCTTGAAATGCAGCGGTTGAGGGCGTATCATACGCTTGCTGTTCAATGAACCTTCTCAACTATCTTTGCCGACAATTTCGAACCCCCGGCTCACCCCCACCAACCCGGTTTCCTGATTCGAAACTGTGCGGTTGCGGCACTTGTCCCAAGCTCCGGCCGGGGACTCAAATCTTGAGTTAGGAGGCTAGGCGCTAAGAATTAGATGCGAATTTTAATCAGAATTACGGCAATGGCAGCCCGCTACCGAATGCGCTTGTTGGTGGCGTACATTGCCTTTTTTGGCGCTATCGGATTTTCCCTGCTGGTGCCCCGCATTTTCGGGGAATCCGTTGACCGGCTGGTCCTGTTCGAAAACAATCAGCTTGTCCCGCTGAACCCCGGCCTATCGGTACTCGCCATTCTTGCGACGGCGTTGCTGGGGGCGAGCTTGTTCCGAGGCTTCTGCGACTTCGCCCGGACTTACACCACCGATTCGCTTTCCCAATTAGTCTCATACGACCTGCGCAACTCCATCTACGACAAACTCCAACATCTCAGCTTCGCCTACCATGACCTGGAGCACACCGGCAACCTGATGTCCAAGGCAACCGCCGACGTGGAAGCCATCCGGCGGTTCGTCAACATGGGCTTGGTCCGCTCCTTGGAAGTGGTAGTGCGGACCATCGCCATCACCGCCATCTTGATGTTACTGAACTGGGAACTGGCGTTAATCAGCCTGGTGTTCGTGCCCTTCTTGGTGCTGCGTTCAACCCTGGTCATCGGCAAGCTCCGGGCCATGTGGCTGCACGTTCAGGAAATCAACGGCGAATTGGTGACGGTGCTCCAGGAAAACCTGGTGGGCATCCACGTCGTCAAAGCCTTCGCCTCTGAGGAGTACGAAAAGCGCAAGTACCTCCGCAAGGCGCAGGAGCTGCGGCAGGAATACTTTGCGTCGGAGCGGCTGCAAGGCACCAACAGCGCCTGGATGACGATGTACTTCACCTTGGCGCTGGGCTTGATTATGTGGTATGGCGGGCTGGAGGTCTTACGGGGCGACCTGACTCCCGGCGAGTTGACCCAATTCGTGTTATTCCTTAACCAGTTGACCTTCCCCATCCGCGCCTCGGCCCAGATTATCAACAGCTTCTCCCGGGCCATCTCATCGGGCCGGCGCATCTTCGACGTGCTGGACTCCGGTTCGCCCGTTGTGGAAAAGCCTGCCGCGCCGGTCATGGCCCGCGCCGAAGGCCACGTCCGGTTCAACGGTGTGCATTTCTCCTACGACAACCGTATTCCCGCCCTGGCCGGGGTGGACATTGACGCGCCGCCCGAGCAGGTAACCGCCATTCTGGGCGCGCCCGGCAGCGGCAAGAGCACCATCGTTAACCTGCTGCCCCGTTTCTACGATGTCACCGGGGGCAGCGTCACCATCGACGGCAGAGACATCCGGGACTTCACCTTGGAGTCGCTGCGCCGGAACATCGGCATCGTGCAGCAGGACGTGTTCCTGTTCAGCGCGACCATTCGCGACAACATCGCCTACGGGGTGGTCAACGCCTCGCTGGACGACGTAATCGAGGCGGCCAAGGTGGCCCAACTTCACGACCACATCGCATCCCTTCCCGACGGGTACGACACCTGGGTCGGGGAGCGGGGCACCACGCTTTCCGGCGGCCAGCGCCAGCGGTTGTCCATTGCCCGCACGGTGCTGGTTGACCCCCCCATCCTGATTCTGGACGACTCCACTTCCAGCGTGGACGTGGAGACCGAGCGGCTAATCCACCAGGCCATGGTGGGGGTGATGAGGGGACGGACGACCTTCGTGATTGCGCACCGCCTCAGCACCGTCCGGGAAGCCGGCCAGATTATGGTGTTGCAGGACGGTAAAATCGTGGAGCAGGGGCCCCACGACGAGTTGGTGCGGCAGGGTGGTATTTACCAGGACATTTACGAGTTGCAGTTGCGCCCTCAGCAGGAGTTGCTGCTGGATGCCGCCGTTGGCGGTGGGAGCGACGGAGGAGACGTCTAAATGCGCGGAGGCGGAGGAGGCGGCGGCTTTGGCGGAATGATGGGCGGTATGCGCGGTTTGCATGCCGGCGGTATGAATTCCCCCAACGCCGACAACCTCAGCGACGAAAACCGGCTGGGCAGCGTTTACGACAACAAGGTCGTGATGCGCCTGTTCAGATACGTGATTCCCTACAAGAAAGATGCCCTGTCCACCCTGGCGGCGGTGCTGGTCTACACCTTTGCCAATGTCAGCATTCCCCTGCTCATAATGTACGGGATTAACTGGGGCATCAACAGCGGGGATTACTCCCGGATCCACCTCATCGGCCTGCTGTTCCTGGGAGTTACGTTGGTCCACTTCGCGGCCAACTACCTTCAGTTCGTGTTCATGGCCAAGGTGGGGCAGAGCGTCCTGTACAACCTCAGAACGCAAATGTTCGACCATCTCCAGTCAATGGCCCCGTCCTTCTTCCACCGCACCCCGGTGGGACGCATCATGTCCCGCAGCCAGAGCGACGTGATGCAGCTGCAAGAGCTGTTCGAGATGCTGGTGCTGAGCCTGGCCGACATCTTCAGCCTGGTGGGCATTGTCGCCATCATGCTCTACGTGGACTGGCAATTGGCCCTCATCAGCTTGAGCATTATCCCGGTGCTGGCCTTCATCCTGGGCTACTGGCAGCGTTTCGCCCGGCGCTCCTTCATGCGCATCCGGCGGGCCATCGCCATGGTCAACGGCGAGTACAACCAGAACATCACCGGCGTCCGGGTGGTGCAGAGCCTCAACCGGCAGGAAGAAAACCTCGAACACTTCAACGAGTTGAATCACGAGCACCTGTCGGCCAACCTTCAGGCCAGCCGGTTCTCGGGCGGGTTGCAGCCCTTGGTGGAACTGCTGATTGGCGTCGGGTTGGGCTTTGGGGTAATCTTCGCCGGCGGCCTGATGGCCGAACGCGGCGACATTGACTGGGGAGTGCTGGTCGCGTTCGCTCTCTGGATACAGCGGTTCTTTGAGCCTGTCCGCCACCTGACCATGCAGTATAGCCAACTTCAGCGGGCAATGGCCGCCGGCGTCAGGATTTTCGAGCTTCTGGACTTGGAACCCGAGGTCAAGGACGCCGACGGCGCCAAGGAAATGCCGCCGATCCAGGGCGAAGTCCGGTTCGAGAACGCCCACTTCCACTACGTGCCGGGCGTGGACGTTTTGCAAGACATAAACCTGGACATCAAGGCCGGCGAGAACGTCGCCTTGGTCGGCTCCACCGGCGCCGGCAAAAGCACGATGGTCACCCTGATTCACCGCTTCGCCGATGTTACCCAGGGGCGCATCACCGTGGACGGGTACGACCTGCGGGAGGTTAGGCGCCAGTCTTTGGTGAACCAGATGAGCATGGTGTTGCAGGAGCCTTACCTGTTCTCCGGCACCATCGCCGACAACATCCGTTACAGCGCCGAAGATGCCAGCGACGACGATGTGGTTGCCGCCGCCCAGGCGGTGGGCGCTCACGACTTCATCATGGCCTTGGACCACGGATACGACACCATTCTGGCCGAGCGGGGCGTTAACCTCAGCGTGGGCCAGCGGCAGTTGCTCAGCTTCGCCCGGGCCATCGTCGGCGACCCCCGCATCCTGGTGCTGGACGAGGCCACGGCCAACATCGACACCCACACCGAGATTCTGATTCAAGAGGCGCTGAAGCGGGTGCTCCACGGCCGCACCTCCATTGTCATCGCCCACCGGCTTTCCACCATCCGCAACGCCGACAAGATAGTGGTGCTGGATCACGGCCGCATCGTCGAAACCGGCCGCCACGACGACCTGCTGCTGCGGAACGGCGTCTACGCCCGGCTGTACGCCATCAACTACGGCCTCAGCGCCAACGGGGCGTCCGGCGGCCCGGAGAGCGAAGCAGTCCCGGTTCCTGCCGACAACGACTAGCGGCGATTCAGCCGCCTCCGGCCTGCTGGCCCGGACAGGAGCAACTCGGAAACAGCAAAGGGGGATGAGTACGTCTCATCCCCCTTTGCTGTTTCTGTCCAACCCATGGCCGAAGCGTCAGGGCGTGTCCAAAGTCGCGAGTTTCATCGGACAGGCCCTCGTCTTTACCATGAAAACTCGTCGTTCCCGCGCAGGCAGGAATCCAGAAACCGCAAGGACGGGATAGGCTTCCATCGCCAAAACGCCGTGGATTCCCGCCTGCGCAGGAAAGACGGTGGGTGCGGTGCATCGCAATGGTCTTTCCTATAAAAAACGTTGCAGGCCCGTGTCTGGAGCGCCCGCCGACAGCGCTGAACATAGTCGCCGCCTCAATCTACGTGGTTGAGGCGGCGACTGCCTTTCGACCTGACTGGTTGTTTCCGGTGGCGGCCCGTTAATTGAGGCGCGCCTGGTTAAACCTCGTTCGGTTCGGGAGACACCCAGATTTCGTCGTCCACAATCTCCACCCCATAGGTGTCGATGTCCTCGTACTCCCCGTCCACGCTGGTCCCGTCGGACAGATTAAACCTGGCCTGGTGCCACAGGCAGGTAACGACCCCCTCCATAACCGACCCGGTTTCCAGCGGGTAGCCGCTGTGAGGGCAGCGGTTGTGTACGGCGTTAACCTTACCGTCGTGGTAGAACACGGCGATGGTGTTATCCCCAAGTTTGACCGGAATGCAGCGGCGCCCCCGCAGTTGCCTCAGTGTGCATACCTTGACGTATCCGTCAGCCATCCTGTTCTCCTGGCGTGTTTGTAGCGGATTCCGGGCTCGCGGCGTTGGCCGGTGCGCCCGGATGTCCGCCCCCATCTTAACCCAACTTGGCCCACCGGAAAAGAGCGGAACTTCCTGCCCAGGGTCTTTCGATTCTCCCCTCTCCCCGCAGGAGAGGGGCCGGGGGTGAGGGCGAACTCCGCACATCAGCAACGGTTGCTCCTGTCCGGAACGCCCTCACCCTAACTCTCTCCCTCTGGGAGAAGGGATTTGTCGAGAATCGAAAGACCCTGCTTTCCGTCCGTCCGGCCTGTGAACGGCAGACCCGTCAACCCATATCCTGAATAAAATCGGCAATGACCTCGGCCAGTTCATCGGGCTTGTGATACCCGATGTCGTGCATCGTCTCCGGTATCCAACGCACCGTGCAGGTGGGAATAATCCGTGCGGCCGCCTCCACCATGACCTCCCGCATCCGGGAGAATTCACTGTTGGCCCGCTCCGGGAGGGGGCCTGCTGGAACCAGCAGGGTTGGGCAGGTGACCCGGGGCAGCGCCACCGACGGAGGCTCGTTCCACATTGATTCCAGCACCTGCGCGTGGTGGTCCGGGTGAAGAATGTCGCGAAGCAGCCCGTCGTCGTCCTCGTAAACCATCGTCAGGACCGTCCGCTCCAAGTCGTCGCCCCAGCAGCCCGCCATCTGCTCCCGGAGACTGTCCAGCCACTCGGTTTTGGTGCCGGAAACGTCCCGGGGACGAAACCGGCTGCGGAAATTCTCCCATGTAGGATCGGCCAGCAGGTGTCCGTCCTGGAACCCGCCGTCAATCATCACCACGCGGCTGACCCGGCTAGGAAACCGGGCGGCCAGGTTCGTTGCGACATGACCGCCCCAGGAATGTCCCAGGACGACGGCCCGCTCCACCCCCAAATGGTCCAGCAGGGCGGCAGCGTCCGATGCCAGGGTTTGCCAGTCGTACCCGGTGGGGGCTTGCGTGGTCTGGCCGTGGCCGCGCTGGTCCGGGGCAATCACGCGCCAGCGGTCCGACAGCCGGCCGGCCAGCCGCCAGTACCAGTTGGCCGACGACGCCAGACCGTGCAGGGCCAGAATGGTTGGCGCGCCGGCGGCGTGTTGGCTCCCGCCCCAATCCAGGTAGTGGACATCCAGACCGTTGATACCGGCCCCACCCTCGAACGGAACTTGATTGGCGGCATGGGGTTCGTTCAACTCAGATTCCTTTGCAGCAACTTGCCCGGGCAATTGCGGGCGGCTCCCGTCATCCAAATATGGGCGCTCCCGGCAATAAAAAGCCGCGGCTGCGCCGGGCGGAATTATACCATGAGACAACCCGGCCATGCCGGACCTTTTTGAGGACAGTTGCCAACGGCCACGTATTGGGTAACTGTTCAGACCAGGGGTTTCCTGATTGTCCCTGCTGACACTTGCCCCTTGCCAAGCCCGGTAACTCCACCCTACCATAGTCATCAATCGTCCTGCGCCCGGCCCAGGGCGTTTTCATCCTCCCCTCTCCCCGCGGGAGAGGGGCTTGGGGGGTGAGGGCGAACCCCCCGGCATATTTGCCAAGCATAACAAACCCCTGAACTCAGGGGGTTTGGGGGATGAATTCCCCAACGTGTCCCGTTTACCCAACGGTTTTCATTCCTCCCTCTCCCCGCGGGAGAGGGGCCAGGGGAGAGGGCAACCCCCCGCGCCGGAATTGTCGGCCCCGGATTTAATTGCGGCGGAAATACAAGCGTCCTAAAGTGCGTCAAAACCGGCTCACAATGTCACAAAGGTGGCACAAAAGTGACCCATGATGACACAAAAAAAACGCCAAAATCCGCCGTCAGGTCCCCACCGCCAAGCGTAAATTACAGAAAATGACACAAAATGCCCCACTTTTTATTTTTTGCGCTTAACTGCCTCCCGTGGCTCGAATCCCCCAGTCTGAACAGTTAACGCATTGGCCCAACATCGACCTGCGCCGCCGGGAGTGGTAGTATCAACCCAACTATTCCAGAAAAGGAGCCTGGCATGGACATTGGTATTTCCGCAAGAGTGTCATCCAACTCAGTGGACCCGGCGGCGCTGGCCAAGCGGGCCGAGGAACTGGGGTTTGAGTCCTTCTGGCTGCCGGAGCATCCCATCCTGCCCGTGAACACCAACGCCCATTACGGCGGCACCCCCGACGGCTCCATCCCGCCGTCCATGGCCGACATCGGCGACCCGCTGATTGGCCTGGCCCGCGCCTCGGCGGTCACCAGCAGCATCAAGCTGGGCACCGCCATCAGCCTGGTGCCGGAGCACCACCCTCTGCTCCACGCCAAGCAGATTGCCACCCTGGACCGCATCTCCAACGGCCGCTTCCTGTTCGGCATCGGCGCAGGCTGGCTTCAGGAGGAAACCGAGATTATGGGCGGCGACTTCCGCCACCGCTGGGGCCAGACCCGAGAGCATATCCTGGCCATGAAGCAGTTGTGGACGCAGGAAGAAGCCGAGTTCCACGGCCGCTTTGTTGACTTCCCCGCCGTCAAGTGCTCCCCCAAGCCGGTGCAGGACCCGCATCCGCCGGTATACCTGGGCGGGTTTGCCGCCAACGTCTTCAAGCGCGTGGTCGAGTGGGGCGACGGCTGGATGCCCGTCCGCGTCGACGAGGAACAGGTCCGCAGGGGCCGGGCCACCCTGGACGAGTTGGCGGAGACGGCGGGCCGGGACCCCAAGTCCATCCGCCTGATGGTGTGCAACGTCCCCGCCGACGCCGATCTCATCGGACGGCTGGAGTCCGCCGGGGCGGACCGGGTCACCGTGGCCCTTCCCGCCGACGCCGGCGGCGAAGCGTTGGCCGAGATGGAGAAGCTGGCTTCGGCGGCAATCGGTTAAAGGCGTGCCGGGGCGGCCGGCATTTTCAGGATGTCAGCACATTAAGGAGATTGAATTGGCTAGAATTCCTGCCCCTACCCGAGAGAGCGTTCCCCAGGACCAGCTAGAGGCGTTTGACGAGTTTGTGGAGCAGCGCGGCGGCGTCCCCACCGGCGGGCCGCTGTCGGTGATGCTCAACGTCCCCGACGTGCTGCAACGCGGCGAGCATCTGCGGGCCTACCTGCGCGGCGACGGCTCCAGCCTGCCCCGCCCGATTATCGAGTTGGCCATGATCCTGACAGCCCGGGAGAACAACTGCCAGTACATCTGGAACGCCCACGCCGCCGCCGGACGGGCGGCGGGTCTGACCGACGCCCTGGTGGACAGCCTGCGGGACAAGAAAGACCTGTCGGCGTTGTCATCCCAAGAGCAGGCCGTGGTGGATTACGGGCGGGAGCTCTTCCGTACCCGCACGGTTAGCCAGGCCACCTTCGACACCGCTCTGGCCCAGTTCGGCGTCCGGGGTCTGGCCGAGTTGACCAGCTTGATGGGCTACTACGCACTGCTGGCCTTCAACATCAACGCCTTCGGCGTGGAAATTCCCGAAGACCACACCGAACCCGCCCTCCCCGTCTAGCAGCAGCGAAAAAAGAAGGCATTTCTAACTCAGGGGGAGTGGGGGATTGCATCCCCCAACGCACCCCGGCCCGCGCTACCCCGGCATAACCAGCGCGGCATCGGCAAGGCATACCAACTCGCCGCGTTGGTTGTTGCCCTTGACCCGGCAGTCCACCAGCCTGCGCCCGCCGTCCTCGCGCTTGCCGGTAACCTCTCCTTCGAAGACCACGGTATCCCCCGACCGGAAGGGCGTGATGGCCCGCATCAGGAGCGAGCCGCCGGCGTAGAAGGCCCGCAGCGGGAATGACCTTTCCAGCATTTGGTCCACGTAGGACATGGTGGCCGGTCCGGCATTGACCGTCCCTCCGAAGATGTTCTGTCTGGCGAACTCCTCGTCGGTGTGGATGTTGCTGGCGCTGGGCTTGCCGGCCAACCGGAAGTCGTTCTTGCGGTTGATGACCTCCTGGCTTTCGGTAATGGCTAAGGGGGTCAGCGCGTCGCCCACCGAGATTGCATCGAAGGACAGGAATTTCGGGGATGCGTCCGGTGTGGGTTCCGGCGTTGGGGGCGCTGCGGCGTCGGAGGCCGGCCGGTCCGGCGGCGTTTCCCGCTGGCCGGCGGCGTAGTGGAAAATGCAGGTGTAGTCGTACTCGGCCACCCGCACCCCGTCCTGGTTGCCGCACTCCACCCTGAAGGTGACAAACCTGCTGCCCCGGCGCTCGTACTTTTCCAGCGCCCGCCGGTTCCCGGTGATGGTGTCGCCGGACACGACCGGGGCATACCAACGGGCCTCGCACTTGGCGAAGGGCGTCTGCCGCCGGGCGGTCTTGGACTGCTCCAACGCCAGGAACCCGTTGTTGTCGGCGATGTCGTCCCGCAGCAGCGGCGCGTAGCTGAGGACCATCGTGGGCATGGCCGCCGCCGCCGGAAACTCGGCGCCGGCGCCGGGCGTTCGGAAGCGGGCGTCCGGGTTTTGGGACAGGGCGGCGTACTCGGCGATGTTCTCCGCAGTGATGCTCACCGTGGTTGACCGTCCCGCCTGCCCGGGTTCAACGGCGTCATACTCCCAAAGCTTCTCTTCCTGTTCCAACATGACCGCTCCTTGGCTGGGCTGTCGGTTCAACCCGTTCGTTTTGAGGCTCCCGAAGGACTGTCCTGGTCAGAAGTCGGGCATCTGGCCGATGGCGCTGCGCAGGGTAGCCACGAAGCTGCCCGACCCATCGTATTTTATCTGCCAATACTTCTCGGCCTGCTGGGGCATATCCCGGGCCGAAATCTGAAAGTATCCCGGCTTGCCCCGCGCGCCCATGAACAAAATAACCCCGGCGATGGGCAGCGTCAGCAGGGCGCTCACCGGCAGCACCGGAATGATGAACAGGCCCAGGAGCGCCATCACCATACCCAGCGCCAGCATCGGGTGGTTGGCGCGGCGCACCATGTCAACCGAGGTCATGCCGGCGTAGGGTATTTCCAGCAGATTCCCCCGGCTCGGCCCGTTGGGAGGGTCCAGCCGAAGCACCCGGTAGTTGGTGGCGTAGAACGTGCCGAAGGTGCTGAGCAGCCGCTCTGACGGCGCCAGGTGATTGTAAATGTTCGCCGGTCTGTCCCGGCTGACGGCCGGTTCCCGGTCGCTTCCCGGTTGTTCCATTGACACCCCGTAACGGCCCCGTAACGCCATTGCCCGCGCAACGCCCTTGTCGGCTCAAGGGCTTGGCCCGCCAGCCAAGTATGCCCAAACCCCCAAAGTTTGACAAGCCGTCCCCGGCTCCCCACCAGGGTCTTTTAATTCTCCCCTCTCCCCGCGGGAGAGGGGCCGGGGGTGAGGGCGAACCCCACGCGCACCAGCAGGTGAGGTCGTACCCCCTGTGACAGTACGCCGTTGACTGTTGCCGTCAATTCCCGTTAACGTTAATACCAGTCGGAACAGCCCTTGGACAACCGCCGCTATCCCGCAATTTACAATGGACGCAAATGACCTGTTCCAGCCATCCCAACCTCTCCCCCGGCGCTCAAAATCTAGCGGACAAAACCGGACAAAAGGCGGACATTTGCGGGACAAAAGCGGACTTCAGCCGGACAAATCCGGACAAAAACTCCTGAGTCCCCACGCTCAAATGTCCGGAAATGTCCGCTTTTGTCCGGTTTTCCAGGAAGCGCGGCCCCGTCATTCTATGAACATGGCCTTTTTTCATAGCACATGACACAAATGACACAGTTTGTAAAAAACTCACCCGCCCCGGCCATCCCCTGGACAACGGGGTGTGCGAACCACACCGCCCGACTCTTGCAACCCGCTAACCCCTACCCGATAATGAGGGAACTTTGCCGGGAGACCGGCAGCCGCCAATTTTTGGCGGCCGAAATTCGCAACCCAACGGCGTCAGCTCCCCGCAAGTCTGGTTCCGGGAGTTGGACGCCGCCGGGCGCCTGGAGGACGCAATGACCAAGGTAGGGTTCGTGGGACTGGGAACAATGGGTTCCAGCATGGCTTACAACTGCTTGCAGGGCGGCAACGAAATGGTGGTGCATGACCTCCGCCGCGAGTCGGCCACCCGTCACCTTGAAGCCGGCGCGGTGTGGGCCGACACCCCCCGCGAGGTGGCCGAGGCCAGCGAGGTGGTGTTCACGTCTCTGCCCGGCCCGGTGGAGATTGAGGCGGTGGCGCTGGGCGAGTCCGGCCTGATGGAAGGGCTGGAGGCCGGCAAGACCTACTTCGACCTCAGCACCAACTCCCCCACGGCAATCCGGCGGATTCACGAGGTCATGGGCGCCCGCGGGATTAACGTCCTGGACGCTCCGGTCAGCGGCGGCCCCCGGGGCGCGGCGTCCCGCAACCTGGCCATCTGGGTTGGCGGCGACCGTGAGCTGTTCGACCGCTACAAGCCCGTGCTGGACGCCATCGGCGACAAGGCTTACTACGTTGGCCCCATCGGCTGTGGCGCAGTGGCCAAGCTGGTCCATAACTGCGCCGGATACATCATCCAAACCGCCCTGGCCGAGGTTTTCACTATGGGCGTCAAGGCCGGGGTCGAGCCTCTGGCCCTCTGGCAGGCGGTGCGCCGCGGCGCTCAGGGGCGCCGGGGAACCTTCGAGGGGCTGGCCGAGCATCTGCTCCCCGGCAACTTCGACCCGCCCGACTTTGCCCTGCGCCTCGCCCGCAAGGACGTTGACCTGGCGGTGGGCGTGGGCCGGGAGTTTGACGTCCCCATGAAGCTGGCCAACGTGACCCTGGCCGAGATGACCGAGGCGATGAACCGGGGTTGGGACGGACGGGATTCCCGCGTCGCTATGCTGTTGCAGGAAGAACGGGCCGGCGTCGAGGTCCGCGTGGACCCGGAAATCCTTCGCCAGGCCCTGGAAGCCGAGCGCAGCGGGCAGTAATCGCCGATTGCCGGGCAGGGCCGGACAGCCGGGCCTGCGTCACCGTGAGGGAGAGTGTAACAATGGAAGTGAAGCCCTTCGAGATACACGTCAGCGATGAAACACTGGCCGACTTTGACCGGCGGCTGGCGGCCACCCGTTGGCCGGACGAACTGCCTGGTACGGGGTGGGAGTATGGCTCCAACCTGGACTACATGAAGGAGTTGGTGGAGTACTGGCGCACCGGGTTCGACTGGCGCGCCCAGGAAAGGCTGCTCAACTCCTTCCACCACTTCAAGGCGGACATGGACGGCCTGGACATCCACTTTATCCACGAGCGCGGGCAGGGGCCGGCCCCAATGCCGCTGGTGATTACCCACGGCTGGCCGGGGTCCTTCTTCGAGATGCACAAGATTATTCCCCTGCTGGCCGACCCGGCATCCCACGGCGGCGATGCCGGGGACGCCTTCGACGTGGTGGCGCCATCCCTGCCCGGGTTCGGGTTCTCCGGCCACGCCACGGAACGGGGCATGGAAGTAGCCCAAACCGCCGTCCTGTGGGAAAAGCTGATGCACGGCCTGGGCTATCCCCGCTTCGCCGTTCAGGGCGGAGACATCGGCGCCGGAGTCACCGCCCGGCTGGGGTATGGCCATGCCGGCAGCGTCGTCGGAATCCACCTGACATCCGTAACCCGGCCCACTCCCTACCTTGGCCCGGAAGTCAGGGAGTTGAACGAGGCGGAGAAGACGCTGCTCAGCGACCGGGAGCAGTGGCAGCAGGCCGAGGGCGGTTATGCCCACATCCAGGGCACCAAGCCCCAGACGCTGGCTTACGGGCTGAACGATTCCCCCGCGGGTCTGGCCGCGTGGATTGTCGAGAAGTACCGCACCTGGAGCGACTGCGGCGGCGACGTGGAGCAGCGGTTCACCAAGGACGAACTGCTGACCACCATCACCATCTACTGGGTCACCGAGTCCATCAGTTCGTCCACCCGGATGTACAAGGAGAACCAGAGCTACAACTGGGTCTTGGGCAAGGACGAGAGGATTCAGGTCCCCACCGGCGTGGCGGCCTTCCCCGCCGAGATTAGCCGTCCCCCCAGGGAATGGGCGGAGCGTTCCTACAACATCCAGCGCTGGACGCAGATGCCCCGGGGCGGCCACTTTGCGGCGCTGGAAGAACCGCAGCTTCTCGCCGAGGAAGTCCGGGAGTTCTTCCGCCCGCTGCGGACGGCGTAGGGGGTTGCGCCGCCGCGGGGTCGGGAGTTTGCCGGCCATACGATTCCGCAGGTGAAGAACTTCGGTCATGCGGCGGCCTGTCACTAATAGTCCAACACCTTTGAAGTGAGGAGTAGCCGCAAATGATGCGGAGATTAAATGCCCTAATCTCCGTATATATGCTCAAACCGGACTGACACCACGGAACGGGGAGCTACCTGAGCAGCCCGTAAACGCGGTCGGGGGCGACCAGGACAATCACCGCGTCCTGCTCCCGCATCGCCACGTCGTACTCCTCCCAATCGGAATGCTCGCCGCCGCCGCAGGCCCGGAACATATCCCGCAACTTAACGCGCATCTCCTCGGCGCCGGTGTTGTGGTAGTCCAGCAGCGTGGCCTGTCCCTCGACCACCACGTAGTTGCGCCAGTCGGCGGCGGTGGCGGTCACGGTGCAGCGGGGGTCCCGCCGCAGGTTTCGCACCTTGGCCGACCGTCCCCTTACCGAAACCACCACCAGGTTGTCCTCGTAGGCCCCACACACGACGATGCTGGATTGGGCGGCGCCGTTGCGTTGAAACGTCGTTACCACGGCGCGGTGATTGTTTTCCAGGAAGGGCCGGGCTTGCTCAAAATCCATAATCCTCACCTCTGCTTGTTCTAGTGGTCAGTTCTGCGGCGGACGTATCTGCCAAAGCCGCGCCGCTGTTCTTTGAGACGTTCTTTGATTGATTCAAGTCATGCCGGAAACGCCCGGTCCAGCCGCTCCAACTGCGCCGGGGTCAACCGCCAACCCGATGCCCCACAGTTTTCCTCGGTACGGGCAATGCTGTTGGACTTGGGAATGGCGATGACGTTGGGCGTGGAGACACACCAGTTCAGCGCCACCTGCGCCGGGGTCTTGCTGCACTCGGCGGCCACGGTCCGCAGCGTATCCAACTGCCGATTGCGTCCCATCACCCGGCCGGCGGCCCGGCGCAGGCCCCGGCTTGGCGCGGATGCGGCAGTGTACGACGGGGCCAACTCTCCATCGGCCAGTGGTGTGTAGGCCAGGACCGTCACCCCGTTTTCCTGGCAGTAGGGCAGCAGTTCCTGCTCGATGCCCCGCCGTTGAAGATTGTACAGCACCTGGTTGGATACTATGGGATGCTGGGACATGACCGCCTGGGCATCGGCCAACTGCCGCACCGAAAAGTTGCTGACGCCAATATGCTTGACTATGCCGGTATCCGCCAGATGTTCCATCGCCCGGATGGTCTCGCCGATGGGAACCTGGGAGTTGGGCCAATGAATCTGGTACAGGTCAATGCAGCCGGTGTCCAGCAGCCGCAGACTTTGTTCCGCCGCCCGCAGCACCTGGTCATACTTCAAATGGCGTCCCAGGACCTTGGTGGCGATGAACACCTGGTCGCGAATTCCCCTGACCGCCCGGCCCACCGCGTCCTCGGTACGGTACATCTCGGCGGTGTCGATGAGGAACGCCCCCAACTCGATACCCCGCCGCAGCGGCGCGTCGCCCCCGGAATACTTCCAGGTACCCAAGCCAATCTCCGGCAACATAACACCGGTGTTGCCCAACTGCTTCAGTTCCATCAAATCAGTCTCTCCGCAAGCTGCGCCGCTGCGGGGAGGGACGGTCAATCGCCTACCCAGCTAATCTTGCCACCGCAGCAGCTTTTGGGCAATGGGTAGGCGGAAGGTTATGTAATGGGGTTGTTGCGGATATTAAGTCGGGGGAAGAGTATGAATATGATGGATCGTTACAAAATCAACTACCTGTACCACTTCACTCACGTGGACAATATGACATCAATCTGGGCACATGGCCTTCTGTCGCACAACCAAGCTCATCAAAGTGATTATGTGACGAATGACATATCGAACCGGATGGTAAACGAAAGACGGGCAACCAGGGAAGTATTTGGCAGGCCATTGCACGACTATGTTCCACTATACTTCACTCCCAAGAACCCAATGCTATACGCCCGCAAGAAGTACCAGGATGACATCGCCATACTTTCTTTGGACCCTGACCTTATCTTAAGGGAAGATGCCATTTTCACTGACGGCAATGCGGCCAGTGGCGGGACCTCTTTTTTCACCGAGATACAGGATGTTGATAAATTGGACTGGGATTGTATCCGCGACGAATGGTGGGTCAACTTTGAGGATGGGACGAGAAAACGTTGCGCTGAGGTTCTGCTGCCCCTGGGGGTCCCCTTCCAGAGTATTCAACGAATAATCGTTCGAATAGAACAAACAAAGCGCCGCCTGGAAAACGTATTACAAGCACAACCTATTGGGGAGACTGGAGAAAGGTGGCCCGTCGAAGTTGAGATTCAACCGAGGTGGTATTTTGCCGACTAATGTCACTGTAAAAATGGGGAATATCTTTGCCAGCGATTGCCAAACATTGGTTAACACAATCAATTGTGATGGTGTAATGGGCGCCGGAATTGCTTTGGAGTTCAAGTTACGGCTGCCGGCGATGTTCGAGCAGTACGTCGAGCATTGCCAAAAAGGCCGGATTGACATTGGCAAACTGTGGATTTACAAACCGCCGGTTGATGCTAAAGAACAGCGCTGGGTGTTGAACTTTCCGACCAAACTCCATTGGAAAAATCCTTCAAAGATAGAGTATCTGGAGGAGGGGTTGGCAAAGTTCGTGGATGTTTATCGAAGCCGCGGCGTCAAGTCAATCGCGTTCCCCGTGCTGGGATCAAAGAATGGCGGGCTTGACGAGGAAAGGTCTCTGTCGGTGATGCAGAAATACTTGACCAAGTGCGACATTACGATAGAGATTTATCGGTATGACCCAGAAGCAACGGACGACCTGTACGAGGAATTTCGCGGCAAGATATTAGCGAATGGGGACGATGCGACTGTGGCAAAAGCCATGGGTCTGCGAGTAGACCTGTTGAGAAAAGTTCGAGACGTTTTGGAATGGGAGCATAAAGTCAATTCACTAAGCCAATTGGCATCTGTTAAAGGGATTGGCCTGAAAACGGTGGAACAATGCTTCCGGTACGTCATGGACAGCCCTGCACAGGATGCAATAGCATCGCAACCGATACAGGCGGTATTTCACAATATCTGACCCTCAACAATGAGGGCGATTACAGGTAACAGTTTGCCTGCGTCGGCATGTCACCCCGGCCTGTTATTTGCCCCCCGCATCAGCAGGGCCGGAATTGTTGCTGACAGGGTGACTACCCCGGCGGTACGCAGGAAGTTGTGGAACAGGGACAGCCCGGCGGCGTTCAGGCGTTGGTTGTATTCGGCCACCCGTTGCGCAACTTCGGACGCCGGCTCGCCGGGGTGGGGCAGCGGGAGCTCCAACCCCGCCGTCAACGCCTGGAAATGCTCCACTCCCCAGGCGGAAAGCGCGGCCAGCCCCAAGGTCATTCCCAGCATTCGGGATACCACCACCAGCGAGGCCGCCGCCGCCCGGTATTCCCCGCTTACCGCATCCAGGGCATGGGCCGCGATGGGGGCTATTACCAAGCCGAACCCCAACCCGGCGATGGCCAGGTGCAGGGTCAGCCACGGCTCCGCCACGTCCAACGGCCAGCTTCCCACCAGAAACAAGCCCGCTGAGGCCAGCGTCAGGCCGGCGACGGTGACGGTACGCGCGCCCAACGCCGCCACCGCCAATCCGCCGAGCACGGCTCCCGCCGGAATCGCGGCGGTCAGGCGCAACAGCCACAGCGCCCCGGTCCAGGGGTCGCGGCCCATGACGGTGTTGGCCATCAGAGGAACGGTGACCAGCCCGATAATCAGCGCAATCCCCACCAGGAATTGAGTCGAGTTGGCAGTAACCAACGCCAGCGACCGGAACATAAACGGCGGCAGCAGCGGGACAGCCGAGCGGCGCTGCTGCCGGGCGAAGGCCACGGCCAGCAGCAGGCCCGGCGCTCCAATGATGAACGGCGCCGGCGACGACAGCGTAAACAGCCCTTGCCGGGACACCGCCAGGGACAGGGTCAACAGCAGGGCGGCCAGCGTGGCAGCTCCCAGGTAGTCCACCCGGGTTTGACGATTGGGGCGGTTGGGCAGCCACAGCAGGGCCACCAGCAGCAGTGCCCCCTGCGGCACGTTGAGCCAGAATATCCACCGCCAGCCGAGCCATTCGACGATTGCCCCGCCGTAGACCGGCCCCAGCATCGAACCCGCTTCCGCCGCTCCGCCGACAATCCCCAACGCCAATCCCCGGCGTTCCGGCGGAAGCAGCCCCGCGGCGATGGCCATTCCCACCGGCACCGTTGCTCCGCCGCCGACAGCCTGCACCACCCGCGCCCCGATGACCCATTCCAGGCTGCCCGCCAGCACCACCAGCGTTGTCCCCACTATAAAGACGACCAGCGAGACCTGATAGACCCGGGCGTATCCGTAAACGTCGGCCAGCCGTCCCACCAGCGGCATTGCCACGGTGTAGCCCAGCAGGTACGCCGTCACCACCCAGGAAACCCGGTCCAACTCGGTGAAGGGGACTTTCAAGTCCAGCATCAGGGCGGGCAGCGCCGTGACGACAACGGTTTGGTCCAGCGCCGTGACCAGCGCGCCCAGCCCAATGACGGTCAAGACGAGCCACACCGGCATGGCCCGCCCCGGCATGATTCGACCCTCCGGGTTGTCCGTTTCGGAACCGCTGCCCATACCGGCCGGGCGAGCCTACCGTTCCAACCCGGCGGGAGCGCGGATTTCCACCGGAGTGTCAATCCCGGTGAGCCTCAGCGTCCGCACAACTCCCGGCGCATCGGTGTCCACGATTGGGCCGGTCATTGATGCCAGGACCAGGGCGCCGTGAGCGCGGTCAATCCACAACTCCATCTCCACCTCGTAACCTTTCCCAGCGTTGGGCACCAGGACCGCCAGGTCGCCGGACCACGCCAGGCCCCGCAGACGGTAGGTCTCTTGGCCGTCCAGCAGCTCCGTCCCCAGCAGTTCCGGGTCCCGCACCGACTCCAGGACGGCGGCCAAAGACTGCCCGACGTGGGCAAAATTGAAGGGCAGCGCCTGCGGCGACACCTCTTCCCAGCCTCCGGTCAGGAAGTTGGTCATGTAGGCCCGTTCTCCCAACACCACCGCGTCAACCTCGAAGTAGGAACTGCCCAGACGGGCTTCCACCGTGAACCGGAATCCATGACCGATTTCCGCTTCCCCGTAGGCCCGGGTCATCTCCACGCCCGGCATCAACTCCGTCGCGCCCGTCCGGTGGTCCAGGTCGAAGGCCACCGTCCGCAGGGCAACCAGGCGCTCCGCCGATTGGCGCAGCAGGGCGCGGGGGTCAATTGGCGGTTCCGGCGTGGGCGTCGGTTCCGAACGGCAGCCCGCCGTTAGCAAGACGGCCAGCAGCAGGCCCGCAAATACGGTCCCAGGAAACGATAGGGACGTCGGCGCCAAGCCATGAAACAGCCGGGACATCAGGTTACCGGTCTCCGTCGGAACCACGCACGGAACCCACCCGGCAATCGGGCGGCCGGTCTGGGGCGGCTCCGGGGCCGAGGGCTGGGTTGGGGGGTCAGTTCCACGACCAAAAGGCCAGGGTGCCTTCGGCTATTTCCTGGGGCGGAACGCCGCCGGCCGCGTCGATGACGAAGACCCGCGAGCCGGTGGGAGTGTGGCCGTTGCGCCGTTCGTAGGGAAGCGTTTCAGTGCCGGCCACTACCAGATGGCCGCTGTCCGGGGACCAGGGGGAGTGGGAGTAAGCGTACTGGTCGAAGTAGCTGAGCATGGTCAGCACATCCCGGGACGGCTGGAAGGTCATCAGGGACTGGGCGCCCGCACCGGCTGCGGACGTTGGCGAGGCTGCATTCCAGATGTTCCAGTGGAAGCTCCGGTCCTCCCGGTTCAGTCCGACCCAGGCCAGGCGGCGGCCGTTGGGAGACCAGTAGAAGGCCAGTGATGGCGTGTCGGTGACTGCATTGACATAACCGCCGCTGGCTGAGACCACCCGCAGGCGGTCGAAACCCACGGATCGCCCGGACTGGTCTCCGACGGCCAACTCGTCGCCGGTGGGAGACCACATAAACGCCGAAAAGTCGTTGACCTCGCACAGCGGGACCGGCTGCCCCAGGTTGTTGATGCCGGCCACGAACAGAGCGCTGCCCGAATCGGTCGGTCCAACGTAGGCTACCCATTGGCCGTCGGGCGAAAAGGCCGGCACCCGGAAGCCCCGGACGGTGGCGAGGGCCTGGCCGGAAAGGAAGCCGGAAGAACCCTGGAACAGCTTGAGGTCGTCCGCGATATGCACGAGCAGCGAGCTTCCTTCGCCGCTCCAACTGTAGTAGAGGGGCGCTCCGGTTTCCACCAACACCGGCGGGGCGCCGCTCTCGGTGTCGAGGACGAACAGCCTCAACCCCTGCCGGGTGGTGGCGAGGAACGACAGCGAGCGGTTGTCCGGCGACCAGTACAGGTAATGGGGCGAACCGTCGGCCACCAGGCCGGGAAAGTCGTTACTGTATATGGTTTCCGACCGGCCGGTGGCGGCGTCCAGCAACTGAATCGTCACCTCGGCGCTGCGTTCGCCGGAGTTCCTGACCCGGGAAACCGCCACTTTGTCGCCGCCGGGGGACCAGGTGGGCCAGGCGTGGAAGCTGTCGAAGTCCAGCGATTGGGCCATGACCGGGCCGGCTGGCCCCATGTCCACCCGCGTTCCCTGGGTCAGCGTTTGGCGGTCGCTGCCGTCGCCTTTGATGGTGTACACATCGCCGGCGGCATTGACGTAAGTAATCCGGTCTACGCTCACGTTGTCCGCCTTCCCAAGATTCCTCAACCCGTTTTCAATCCCGGCTGCCGGCCAACCCGTACAGCCGGCCAACCCCAAACTCAGTGCCACGAGCAGGCCCCAGATTAACCCCCGGTTAAGCGGAGAGGACTAGGCCGGGCAATCACCGGAACCACGGACGCCAGCACGCAACCTGACCTCTTCTTCCCGGGGCGAATGGGCCGTTCCAATGGGTTGGGCTTCGCCGTTTGGTTTTCCAAGGATACCATTACCCGAATTGGCGGGCAACGCAAACCCGTAATGGTAACTGTTCAAACTGGGGGATTCGAGCCACGGGAGGCAGTGTTAAGCGCGAAAAAATAAGAAGTGGGGCATTTTGTGTAATTTACGCTTGGCGATGGGGTCCTGACGGCGGGTTTTGGCGTCTTTTTGTGTCATTGTGTGTCACCTTTGTCCCACTTTTGTGCCGGTTTTTACGGACTTTGGGACGCTTGTCTTTCCGCCGCAATCGCAATTAAATCCGGGGCCAGCCGGGGCTGGCAGTTCCGGCGCGGGGGGCCGACTCAGGATGATTGATGATTATGGTAGGGCAGCGTTACCGGGATTGGCAAGGGGCAAGTGTCAGCAGGGACAATCAGGAAACCCTTAGTCTGAACAGTTACCCGGAATGGCGGCAAAGTTTGGTGAAGTTCGCGCGCAAACCCGCTCCCGGTACAGAGTATCCTGGGTGGTATAATGGCATCCCCATGACCACCCTGTCTTTGACATCAGGCTGCCCCCATATTCCGCGCCCCGGTTTCTCTCCGGCCTGACCGTGGAACACCTTTACATCTGGGTTGCCCTGCTCAGCGCCGGCACTCTCGGCATGGTCACGGTACTGGACAAACGCCTGGCATCTTACAATATGCCCAGCCTGGGCGCGTTCTACGCCGGTTCGTGCATCCCCCTTTTCGTCATTGGCGGAAGCGCGGTCGTGATTAGCGGATTCCCCGCCGATGCCAGCATCATCCGGGTGTTGACCGCCGTGCTGTCCGGTCTGCTCTGGGGCGGCGCGCTGTCGATGATGTTCTGGGGTTACAAGCTGGAAGAGGCGTCCCGCGCCTCGGCCATCATCCACACCTTTCCGGTGTTCGTGGCCATCCTGGGCGTGTTGTTTCTTGGGGAAACCCTGCCGGCGGGGCAGTGGGTTGCCATTGTCGTGGTGGTAGCCGGGGCCGCCACCATTTCCATGTGGGGGTCGTCCGGCGGAATGTCCATCCGGCTCAACCGGAGCCTGCCCATCCTGCTGGGTGCCAGCGGCCTGACCGCTCTAGGGCTGGTCACCGGCAAGTATGCCCTGGAGGAACTGCCGGTTGGGCTGGTGTTCGGGCTGCGGAACCTGGGGATGGGGTTTGTGATGGTGTCGCTGACCCGGCCCCGCGACTTCCTGATGCTTGCTTCCGCGGTGCGAAACTGGAGGACTGCGCTGACGCTGTTTCTGGCCGAATACAGCCTGGCGCCGATGGCGGTGCTGCTCAACGTGACCGCCATCAGCCTGGGGCCGGTGTCGCTGGTGGCCACGGTGACCGCCACCCGGCCCATTTTCGTGTTCATTTACAGCACGATATTCAGCATCCCGGCGGTGGGACTGCTGGATGAACCCCTCGACCGGTCCACGCTGGCGGTCAAGGTGGCGGCGATAGTGATGGTGGTGGGTGGTATCGCCGCCCTGACGCTGCTTTAGTGAAGAAAGAAGGTTGGCCCTACTTGGCGGAGTTGCTGCCCAGCAGGATGCGCTCAACCTCCGGCGCCAGTTCCTCGGCCCGGGCCTTGACCTCGACGTCGGTCAGGCTGGACAACGGGTGCTGGGCGACGACGTAATCGAAGCCGGGTACGCCCATCATCCTGGTCATGGCGTTGGCGGTGTTGATGAAAACGTGGGTAACTATGGAGGCGGTGGGAATGCCCAGCTTCTCCATCTCAATGCCGTCGTGCACACTGCACGAACTGCACGACCCTCAATCACCAACGCCGGTAATCAGCACGTCCACTTCGTCGAGCACGTTCTGAATGACTTCGGGTTTGGCCGGCACCGATGCGTGGTGCTTGCTGAAATACTTGACCTCGGCGAAGTCGTACTTTTGCTTGAGGACTTCCCCCAACTCGTGGAGCAGCTTGTCCGAGTTGTCCTTGGAGTTTTCCATCAACCCCAGGCGCTTGCCGTTCAGGTCGCTGGGCCGCTGATTCAAGCGAAACTCCCCCGAATCCAAATCTACACCCTTGGGATTGACCAGCCTCATGTTACGGATGGTTACTGTTTCAGCCATAATGCACCTGCAAAAGCGATTCTTTACCCCGATCCTAAGCCGCGCCGGAGTAACTTGACGCCCATTATCGCACAGTTGAGCGGGCGGGAAAAGAAGCCGGGAAGCCCTCCGAGACCCTCAGACGAACCAATTGAATGTTCTGCTATCCCTGATAGTGGACGAACCCGGGGATGGCGGAACCCGTGATGCTACCGGAATTGGGGCATCACCTCTTCGGCCAGCAGCCGCATCGAGTTCATCACCAGGTGGTGGGGAATCTGCCCGCCGGGGTTCACGTCCACCGATATGCCGGTGATGCCCAGGTCTTCCCGGAAGCTCTGGATTTTCTCCACCACCGCTTCCGGGGTGCCGAAGGCCAGACGGGGCAGCAGTTCGTCGTAGGTCAAGCCCGCCGAGCGGCTCAGGCGTTGGTAGGTCTCCTCGTCGCCGGTCCGGCTCAGGTTCTGTTGGATAACCCGTACCCGGTGCATGGCGCTGTCCATCGGGTCGTTGTAAGCCTGCTCTGCGGTTTCCCCTACATAGGCGCCCACCTGCAATATCACGTCGTTGGGACCCTCGAACCCGGCCAAATGGCGGGCGTCCTGGTACTGGGCCAGCAGGTCCTGAAGCTCGGGAATGTCCATCTGGTAACGCATGAAAATAGGGAAGCCCAGGCTGCCGGTCAGGGCGAAGGTGTCCCGGCTTTCCACCGCGATGCGGACCGGCGGATGGGGGCGCTGGTAAGTCTTGGGCACAAGGTCAACGTCGTTGAACTGGTAGAACTCGCCCTCGTGGGAAAACGGCTCGTCGCCCCACGCCTTGAGGATAATCTCCAGCGACTCGGCGAACCGCCCCCGGCTTTCGGTGTAGTCAATGTTGTAACCCTGGTAGGACTCCAGGAACGAACTGCGTCCCACGCCGAACACGAACCGGCCCTGGCTGATGTGGTCTACAATGGCCGCTTCTTCGGCGATGCGCAGGGGGTTGGCCAGAGGCAGCACCTGCACCGCCAGGCCGACCTTAATCCGGTTGGTCTGGGCGGCGATGGCGCTCGCCCCGATGAGGGGAGCGGCCATGACCGCGCGTTCTGGCCGGAAGTGAGATTCGCCGACCCAGAAGGTGTCCAGCCCCAAGTCCTCGGCGGCCCGGGCAACCTCGAACCATTCCTGGAACGCCTGGGCCTGCGTCCCGCCTTCCCGGACTGTGAACATGGTAAAGATGCCGAAATCCATGGATAACCTTCCTGTCGGAGTGCAGCGGTGGGGTGACCTGACGGTTGCTGACGGGTCGCTGGAATTGTACAATAACCCGGACAAGTGTTTCCGGAGTATTGTTATGAAGTCGATAACTTACAGCTACGCCCGCAACAATCTGGCTGAAACTATGAATGAAGTCTGTGACGACCATTCCCCGGTGATTATAACCCGCCGGAACGGGCAGGCGGTGGTAATGTTCTCTTTGGAAGATTACCACGCTTTGGATGAGACCGCCCATCTGTTGGGAAGCCCGGCCAACGCGGTCAGGCTGATGGAATCGGTGGCGGAGTTCAATTCGGGCGGAGGGATCACGCGAGAGTTAATCGAGTGAACCTGGTATTCTCGGAAAACGCTTGGGAAGACTATTGGTACTGGCAAGGGGCGGACCGGAGTATCTTGAACCGAATCAACGGCCTGATTAAAGAGATACAACGTTCACCCTGCCAGGGAATCGGCAAGCCGGAACCTTTGCGGCACGAATTGTCGGGGTATTGGTCGCGGAGGATTAACCTAAAGAATCGAATAGTTTACAGGGTTGAAGGCGATGACCTTTTCATCGTGCAACTTCGGTATCATTACTGATTCAGAGCGGCAACGTCTTCAGGACGGTTCTCCAGGAAAGCTGGGTTAGGGCATTTCTATCTTCCGGGTGCGAATCTTGAAGCCGGTGGTGTCGATGACGGCGCTGTAGCGTCCGCCGGCGCCGCCGCCCAGGGTAATCAGGATTTCATCCGGTTCCCGGGAGCAGTGCAGCATCCGCCGGTCGTCGCCGGGCTGCTCCGGCCCCATCTTGGCGCCGAGACGGACTAACTCGCTGCGGGAACGGGCGGTGTTCTCGATGAGAAACTCCTGAATGTCCCGGCGTGACCAACCGTCGTGCTGAAGGGCCAGGGCGTGTTCCGGTCCAAAAACGATTACCCACTCGGCGGGGAAGCGGTGGGAAAGGGCGGTGGACTTGATGGTGTCGGCAATGGACAGCAGGATATCCCGCCCGGTATAGCTGTAGCGGTTGTTGACGGTGATTGCGTTGTAGGCCACCGCGGTGGTGACGCAACTGTCCTCGGGCTGGAACCCCCGGCTGACGTGCAGCGGCCCCCAGGGGGAGTCCTCTTCGTTGTCGCCGATGCAGAAGGTGTACTTGGTGGGGTTGCCCAGGGTGCCCCGGTCGAGGGTGCCGGGCCAGGCGTCGAACCCGTTCATAAAGCACAGCCGGACCGCCCGGCCCAGGCAGGCGTTGGCCCGGAACCCCGGCCCGAACAGGCCGTCCTTGGAGTTAATGCCAATCTGGTCACGGATGGGGCCGTTGACAATCATCAGGATGCTGGGGGAACTGGTGGACGCGGCGGCCATGTGGACGAAGTTCTTTTCCTCGTCCAGGGTTCGCAGAGCGGTGGCCAACACCGGGAAATACTCGGGCAGACAGCCCGCCATAACCGCGTTGGCGGCGGCGTTTTCCGACGTAAGAACCCGTCGGCGCATTTCCAGCGACAGCAGTTCCTCCTCGCCGGTCATGCCGGAGTAGGCCAGCATCTGCCGCACCTTGTACTCCTCGGGCGGCACCACCGGCAGGCCGTCGCTCCAGCCCATGCGGTAGCATTCCTCGATGGCCTCGATAGTGTCGCTGGTCTCCACGATGTTGGAGCGTTCGGGACTGGTAGTCATGGTCGCTTTTCTCCGTTGGGCGCCGTTAACGATTTAGCGGGCTGCGCATGGGCATGACGTTGATTGGAAAGGTCAACTGCGGGTTGGAGGTAAATCGGTAAGCGGTTCGAGAATGTCCAGCAGAGTGGCAATCAGGTCCAGTTGTTCGTTAATAACGTCAGGGTCCAGGAACAGCTTGCGAGTATAGAAATCGCCGTGCAACTCATTGGCGATAGCCGGCAGGTAGGTCAAGCGTTCATCGCCGGACAATTGCTCGGCTCGACGTATGACCTGTCGGAACTGACCGTGGTTTTCATACTGCCAGCCCTGGTTTTCGGCGACGGCTTTGGCCATCCATGCCGCGGCGCCCCAGCCTTTTTCGGCGGCCTGGTGCAGGTCGTCTTCGGCCAGGTATTGCCGGCCCTTGACCAGAAACTGCCGGGCCTGCTGCCGGTAGTCGGCTACGGGATCATCGGGCTGGTCAAAGGGCTCCATTGGGGATGTTTGGGTCATATCTCGGACACTCCTTTGGTGTGGGCAGTTGGTTGACCTTGGGAAGGGTTGTTGGGAGTGAGAGTTGGAAACGACTCGGTAATCCGCCCGGTTAACAATAGCAACCTTTCCCGCCAATCTCAACCGTCCAGGCGGCGCCGGCGTTGCGGACCGCTTTACTGGAGGATTTGCGCATTGGGCCGGTTAATCGTACCCTTGAACCCATCAAGGGCAACCTGCTCGCTGGGGTGTATCACAGATTATTGCGTGAAGGTAAGTTCGTATGCCGGTAGAAGTGTCGATTTGGCGTATTGACGGGAAGATTGAGCAGATTTCTTTCGGCGGGATTGATTACGAATCGCGGCTTCAGCAAATCATCGCCGACGACATTTCTATCGTTGATCCCGGGCTAATGGCGATTGGTCGGGAAGTGGCAACTTCCTACGGCGGCCGAATTGACATATTGGCTATGGATGGCGATGGCAGCCTGGTAGTGGTTGAGTTGAAGCGGGCCCTGACGCCGAGGGAAGTTGTGGCTCAGGCCCTTGATTACGCTTCTTGGGTTCGGCACATGGCTACCGAGGAGATCGCGGAAACGTTCCTTGAATATCAACGTGGATTTCTCAAGGAGGGCAGCCCACAGGGCATTGATGATGCGCTTCTAAAACGATTCGGTAGTGTCCCCGATGAACTGAATACCTCGCATCGAATGGTCATCGTTGCCGGGGAAATCGACCCTGCCACTGAACGCATCGTTACCTATCTACAAGAAGAACATGGAGTTGACATAAACGTCGTCTTCTTCCGGTCCTTTCAAGATGACCAACGGGAGTATCTCACCCGTGCCTGGCTGAAAGAACCAGGGATCATCTCCACCGAGGCACCAGTTCATCGAGGTTCAGCCCCAGCCCATCGAGGTTCAAGAGGAGAATGGAATGGGGAGTTCTACTGTAACTATGGAACCAACAGAGATTGGGATAGCGCAAGAAAATATGGCTATGTGAGTGCAGGGGGTGGTGATTGGTATTCGAGAACTCTCAGATTCCTGCAACCGGGCAGCCGTGTTTGGGTGAAAATACCCGGCACCGGATACGTGGGGGTTGGAGTGGTTACTTCTGGGGCTACTCATTATGACCAATTCAATGTCGAGCAGAACGGCAGTTCAATCCCGTTGTCCCAAGTTAAATCAGTCATCCCGAGTTCATACTGGAGTTCAAAAGCCGATGGCGAATACTTCGTGGGTGTCAATTGGATTAAAACGGTCAGTCGTCAAGAAGCCGTAGATGAACGTGGGTTCTTCGGCAATCAGAACACTGTGGCGCAACCACGCGCTGCTAGTTGGAATTATACCGTCGAGCGGTTGAAATCGCTTTGGGGAGTGCAGTAGGGCGGGTTTGAAACCCACCCTCGAAAACAACTCCACCCTACGCCTCCGGCAGCCGCAGCTGCACCCCCGCCTTTTCCTCCTGGATTTTGGATACGGCGTCGGAGTCTTCCGGCCCCCAGCCGCGGAACATGGCTTCGACGTGACGCTGGTCGATGAGGTTGGAAAGCTCCATCGGGATGCCATATTCCCGGCCCAGGTCGGTAGCCAGACGCACATCCTTGGCGGCCAGTGCGGTGGCGAATCCAGGCTCGAAGTTGCCCTTGAACAGGAATCGGGGGAACTTCTCCACCAGCCGACGGTTGCCGCCGGAGCTGTTGGCGATTACGTCGGCCAGGGTGGCCAGGTCAACCCCGGCCTTGACTCCCAGGGTCAGGGCCTCGGTCATCAGAACGCCAATGCCCATGCTGAGCAGGTTGTTGCAGATTTTGCAGACCATCCCGTTGCCGATGGGTCCGCAGTAGACGACGTGGCTGCCGATGGCGTCCAGCGTGGGCTTCATCCGGTCGAAGATGGCCTGGTCTCCGCCCACCATTACCGCCAGGGTGCCCGCCGCCGCGCCGTAGACCCCGCCGGATACCGGAGCGTCCAGCACCGGGACGCCGCGCTCGGCGCAGACGTCGTGAATCCGCCGGATGGCCGTGGGCGAGTTGGTGGACAGGTCCATGTAGACGGTGTTGGGAGTGGCGCTTTCCATGATGCCGTTCTCGCCCAGCACCACCGCGTCCACGTCCCGCGGCACGGGCAGCGACGTGAACACCACGTCGCTGCCGGGAACCACGTCTTTGGGTGAGTCGGCCCAGTTGGCGCCCATTTCCAGCAGATTGGTCGCCGCCTCCCGGCGCAGATCGTGGACGGTCAACTCGTGACCGGCCTTAACCAGGTTGGCCGCCATTGGATTGCCCATGTTGCCCAAGCCGACAAATCCGACTTTCATAATTGCTGCTCCTTGGCTCCGGGTTCATTAAATCCAGGCTGCCGCAGATTCCGGGCATCGCTGCCGGCAAGCCGGGACTCGATGCCCGGAATTATATCAGTATGCCGGGGGCTTAGACAGGCGGGCACGTTGGGGGATTCATCCCCCAAACCCCCTGAATTTAGGATGCTTGAGTGGGTGCCGGTGGAGCGGACCCCTGCGTCAGTCCTGGGCCCGAACGTCTTTGAAGGTCAGCAGGAAGAACAGGCTCAGGGCCAGCGCGGCGACCCCGAACCCGGTCATGGCCCAGGAGATGCTGGTAAACGTGGCCAGGATGCCGATTATGCCGGAAAACATCGGAATCATCCCCTGCTCGTAGTGCCACACGCTGGACACCCGGCCCCGCAGCGTGTCGGGGACGATGTTCTGCACCAAGACTTGGTTGGCAACGATGAAGTGGCTCTGGGAGAGACCCATCACCACCATGATCGGCACGGACAGCCAGACCCATTGGGACAGGCCCAGAGTGGTCACCACCACCGCCCCTGAGCACATCGTGATGAGTGTCACCAGCCCCTTGCGGGTGAAAAATCCCCAGGACGACATGATAAACGTCGCCGTTACCCCGCCGATGCCCATGCTGACAATCATCGCCGTGCCCACGCCGGCGCCCTCGCCCAACGCCCCTGCGGTGTAGGCCGGCAGGAGCAGCAGCAGCGGCCCGAAAACGGCGGTGCGGGCGAAGTTCAGTATCATCAGCCGCAGCATCATCCGGTTGCCGATAACGTAGCCCAGCCCGTCCTTCAGGTTGGTCAGCGGCGAGTGCTGCCGGGCCGTGCCATCTGCCTGATAAGGGGTCTTCATCGGTATCAGCAGCAGGGCCATGGCGCCGTAGAGCGCAGCCTCGACGTAGAAGTTCCACTGGAAGTCCACCGTCTCAATCAGGATTCCCCCCAGCAGCGAACCGCTCAGACGCATTGATGTTACCGCCAGCGCGCTGAGGGCCAGGGCGTTGGCCATATCCGGCTGACGGACGGTGTTGGCGATTAACGCCTGACGCACCGGCTGCACTATGGAGAACCCGACGCCGGAAATCAGGGTGTAGACGTAGATGTGCCAGACCGACGTGACCATGCCGTTGCCGACGAACCAGGCAAAGACCAATGCTGACGCGGCCAGCCCGATTTGCGGCGCCATCGCCAGCCACCGCCGGTCCCAGCGGTCGGCCAGCACCCCGCCCCAGGGTCCAAGGAGCAGCGTGGGCAGCGCGCGCACCGACACGGCCATGATGGAGTGAAACGGCGAGCCGCTGACCTCGAGGGCCAGCCAGCCAATGGTTATCAACTGCAGCCATTGGGCTGCGTTGGCGAACAGGCCGCCGGTGAACAGGTAGCGGTAGTTGGGGTTGTCTTGCAGCGACGAAAAAGTCTGGAGTCCCCGGCGCCTTGGGGGAGTGCCTTCGCGGGCGGGGGTTTCTTGTCCGGGGGGCGGATTTTCAGGGGCGGAGGTTGTCAAGAGAGGTTTGGAGGCAGTCGGCTTGAAGGGAGCGGTTTCCCGCCTAACCCCGGAGGCGCCTGATTTCGGCTTCCAGTTCCCGGACCCTTTGCCGTGCCGCGTCGCGTTTTCTCACAGCGGCGATTCGCGCTTCCTCCGTCTCGTCGAAAGTCAGCAGATATTGGAGTACCGCCGGGTCGTACCAGCGTAGCTTTTCCTCTTCCCAGCACAGGTCCAGGTTCAGTACGTCACTATGGCCCCAGAGGTGGGTCTCGTCCACCTGCACTATCTCGATGGGTTCGTAGCCTCCGGAGGCCAGCCGGTCCCCGGCCAGGGGCACTCCGTAAAGCTCGCCGCCCGTCGGGTCAAACCGCCAGTACTCCGGGATCCCGAAGGCCGAGTAGTCCTCCGGCTTGCCCGTGATGTCGTTCTCGGCGGTGGTGTCGGAGGCTATCTCCAGCACGAAGTCCGGCGGCTTCCCCCACCGCTCGATGGAATAGCCCCGGTCGTGAATAATCCCGGCGGGGTCCACGCCGAAAGCGATTATCAGGTCAGGCACCCGCAGGCCCCGGCGCTGGTGCAGGTCCCGGCCCACGGGAACCTCGCCAAGGACCAAGGTGGTTTCGGGTGATCCAAAGTGCAGGCTCAGGGCGGCCAGATGCCCGGGACGGTGTAGGTAGATGGGGTTCTGCATATCGCCCCTGGGGGGAAATACCGGGAATAGGCCGTCGCCCGGGTCAACCGGCGTCCGCGGAGGCGGGGTGAACCGGGTAACGGTTGGGTCGGACGGCTTTCTTGGCGCCGGTCTGCTGGTCATGGCGAGCCTCGTGAGACCGTTTCGGACATGAGGGACGGGGCCATTATACTACAGGCATCCCCGGAGGCTCATGCTGTCTGGCCGGTGATAATTCACTGCCGGGGGAAATTTTCCAGCAGTAGGGTTGGCGGCGCCGCTAACGGCGCCGCCAACGTCGGGATCCTTGATTTACCGTGCCCGCTCCCCTATGCCGCTACTTTACCAGGTTGATGTAGGGCTTGGTCTTCAGTTCCCAACGGTCGTTGGATGCGTCGTACTGGGAGTTGACGAACACCCGCCAGTTGGCGTCGTCCAAATCCGGATAGTCGGAACGGTAGTAGTAGCCCGGCCAACGGGTCTCCTGCCGGTACAGCAGGTGGCGCATGTGGGCTTCTCCCACCCAGGCCCGGTGTATCAGTTCCCAGCACCGCAGCAGTTCGTGGCGGTTGCGGGCGGCCAGGTGTTTCAGGTCCTCCCGGAACATCTCCATCAGTTGGAGTCCCCGCTCGAGGGTGGCCGCGTTGGTGGTGTACCAGGAGGACGTGCCGCCGGCGTATTCGTCCATGATTTTCTGCAAGCGCACCAGGCCCTGCTTGGGATTGATGAAGTGGGGGTTGACTTCCTCGGAACTGGACGCGCCCTTGTGCTTGTCGAAGGTCTCCAGCGGCGCCCAGATGCTTTCCTGAAGCTGCCGGACGCTGTCCTGGCTGACGGCGGGCCGTTCGCCGTGGTCGGCCAGGAAGTTCACGGCGGCCTTGGCGGCCAGACGGCCCTCGGTGAAGGAACCCGACGAGAACTTGTGGGGCGCCGCGCCCACCCCGTCGCCGGCGGCAAACAGGCCCCGTATCGTCGTCATCTTGTTGTATCCCCAGAAGTATTCCGGCGGGGACAGGTCTTCCGGGCCGCTGACCCACGCCCCGGCCTCTCCAGAGTGAGAACCCATGATGTAGGGTTCGGCCAGCACCACCTCGGAAGGCGTAACCTCCGGCGAAATGTTCTGGGATGCCCAGGTCAACGCCTGGGCGATGGTCATGTCCAGAAAGTCCTCCCAGGCTTCGTTGCGCACTTGGTCCATCTTGGCCGCGTCGCCGCCGGCCAGCTTCTGCATCGCTTCCTCGGTCCGCATATACATGGGGCCGAGGCCGGCCTGAATGTCGAGGAACATCTGGTGGTTGCGCAGGGGCGTGGGCGTGGGCACCGCCGAGCCGTAGGGTTCGTACTTGCGCAGCTCATCGTCCCGGGTGACGGTGTAGTCTTCGCCCAGGGAGTTGGTGACGTGGGAATGGAAATACTGGAACCACATTCCCACCGGCCCGTAGCCGTCCTTGAACCGGGTGGGGACGAAACGGTGCTCCATCTGGGTCATTTCGACCCCCGCCGGAATCATCAGCCCGTAGGCCGAGCCGGTGGCGAACACCGAGTACCAGGTGCGGCCCAGACCCTCGTTGACCGACCGGGGCCGGAAGACGTTGGATGCGCCGCCGGAGGTGATGATGACGGCCCTGGCCTTGAAGACGTAGAACTTGTTTTCCCGGACGGCAAACCCGATGGCCCCGGCGATGCGGCCCGGGTCGTTCTCGTCGGTCAGCAGGTTGGTAATTGCCACCCGCTCGTAAATGTTCTCGACGCCCACGGCCTTGCGGGCCGGTTCCGCCGTCACCGGCTTGATGGACTCCCCGTGAATGGGTATCTGCCAGCGGCCGACGCGCTCGTACTCGCCGTTTTCCTTCTTCCAGATGGGCAGGCCCCATTCTTCCAGCAGGTGGACCGACGAGTCGACGTGACGGCCCACGTCGTAGACCAAGTCCTCCCGGGCCAGGCCCATCATGTCGTTGACGACGTAGCGGACGAAGTCCTCCGGGGTGTTCCAGCCGTAGCGCTGGCCCATGTAGCAGTTGATGGCCGACAGGCCCTCGCCGGTGGCCCCGCTGCGCTCGATAACGGCCTTCTCCGCGATGACGATGCGCAGGCCGCGGCCCCAATAGCTGGCCTCAAAGGCGGCCCCACAGCCGGACATTCCGCCGCCAACGACCAGGATGTCGCACTCAACGGTTTCGGTAACAGGTAACGCCATGAAAATCTCCTCTGGATTCCGGGCAATGGCATTTGGATTAGAAGCGCCAGGTCATTCCTTCGCCGGCCCCGTCTTTCCTGCTGTTCTAGGAAAGGCAGGGGTGTGATGTCTTGCGAATGCTATCGCCCTGTCTTGGTTAACTTCTGGTCAATATCCGTTGCTGTCCCAGTAGTCCAACAGCATTGAATTGATGGGATGAACGCCCTCACCCTAACCCTCTCCCAGAGGGAGAGGGGACTATTGAATGAAAGACCCTGGGCAGTCACGCCAATCTCAGCAACTCATCGTTTCAAAAATTTCGTACTGCTAGCGCCTTTCGCTTCTCCCCTCTCCCCGCGGGAGAGGGGCCGGGGGTGAGGGCCAACTCCGTGCATCGGAAACGGCTGCTCATGGCCGGAACGCCCTCACCCTCACCCTCTCCCAGAGGGAGAGGGGACTCTTTAGAGAATGAAAAAACTCTGCTGCCCTAGCTTTGCAATGTTGGCAGCCGGTCCACGCCCAGCCACACCGATTCCCCGGCCAGGCCCTGACCCTTCAGGTCGGCCACCGGGTCTTCGGTAAAGCCCTGGTGCGGTTCCACCGTGCCGGCGGCGCGGGTGCGGGACGGATAGGTGAACTCCAACTCCCGGCCGTCGCGAAACTTGACGGTCCAGGTCAGGCCCATCTCCACCCGGTGGGGCTGCACTTCAGCGCCCAGCGGAACGAAGTCGGCGTACCCCCGGACGTGGATGGCCTCCGTCGGGCACAGCTTGGCGCAGGCGTAGCACTCGGAGCACAACTCCGGCTCCTGGTTCAGCCCCTTGTTCTGGTCCGGGTCCAGCACCATCAGGTCATTGGGGCAGATGTAAACGCACAGCGGCCCCAGATGCTCTTCCGCGCAGGCGTTGCAGGCGTTGGGATTCACGTAGGTGGGCATAGGTTCCTCCAGTCCTTTTTGGGTTGGTTGGGCCCCATCTTGCCCTTCCAGAGAAAGGGCAAGGGGTTTATTGAACGCTCTCTATAAATCTTGAAGGTTTTCTTGGTAGACGCAGTCCACCGCTCGGTCTATTGAAGCATTGATTTCCGAAAATATCGCCCCTGCATCCCCGTTGAGCGACTGTCTGGAAACTTCCGCAACCGCCTGACCCATGAATATGACCCTGACATCATTCCGGCTCAGTTCCCAGCCGCTGTTTCTCAACCTTGCAACCTGGTCTTTGGCCCGCTCCAGAGCGTGAACGAGCAGCCGGTCGTCAGGGTCATTCGTTTCGGTTGAAACACGTAAAGTTTTCCGGCACACCATGATCGTATCGAAGTTGATTGGGTCTTTGGCTTGGGTCTTTGGCTTGGCGACCGACATATCTCCCTTGACTGGATGGCAGGCTTCAATACGAAATCCGGACCCGACAACAGCCTCCAATACACTGCGCCAACCTTCCGACTTCGAGTGGTGATAGGTAAACACCAGGAGTCCGTCATCTTTGAGTACCCGACGCGCTTCCGCCAAGACCAGCATCAATTTGTGGCCGAAGGTTTCAGGGTCCGAGTTCTGGACTTCGCTGGTCGAACGGGTGCTGTCCACCTGGAAATACGGTGACTCTTCCAGTATTGGTTTTTGCCATGAATAAAAGAAGTCGGCAAGTTGCGAATAGTGAACGTTGTCGAAGAACGGAGGGTCAGTAATTACTGCATCAACGCTGGCATTCGGCAGGTCGGTCTTCGCCGAGTCTCCACACGAAATATAGAGTTTGGGATTTTGGACGAATTGGTCATAAGACTCGCTGTTGACCAAGCCCAACACGGGTTCATTGATGGTCCCGACCTTGACCGGAGGTTTACAGGAATGCCGGGGTGACAAAGCCACTTCAAAAGGTTTGCGGGCGTACTCTACTGCTCGCAATAATCGGCGTTGGAACAGAGTTGAAAAGGCCCCGGAGCTTTTGGGTGTCCCCCAAAGGTTGGCTTCCAAGGGGGTGCGTTCCGGTTTGAGGATGTGATGGGAGAACATGTGCCGTACCGCCCCGGTCCCTTCACCTTTGTATGAGGCGAACATATTGCTAAATTCCATCGCCCCGGAAAACAGGCAAGTGAAGGCGTTTCTAATTTCCGCATCTTCGATTGCTTTAATACGGTCAGCGAGTATAGAAGCACACAAGAGTTGACGGGAGTTGAACATTTGCCGCCAAGCTGTGAACCCGTAGTTGAGCGCTTGGTTGGTGTTATACCCGGGTTGTATCGTTCCCCAGGGAAGGGGGAAAGAAGAACGCTGCAAGTCTGATCCCGCCTTCCGGTAAAGGGCTTCATCCCAATCGTCTATCTGGTGATATTCCTTCGTTCCTTCGGGCGTCAGCACCAGCTTCGCGTACATCCGGTATGAGGGAGGGCCGCAGGCATTTCGTATAACGGGAGCAATGGCGAACTGACCGCCGCAGTGGGCACATTTGGCCGTTTTGCCCCTGACCGGGCCCAACTTGGCATCGAACTGGCATTTACACCGGGCGCATTCCATTTGCCGTACCCGGTAGTCCTGTTGGGAAAGGTTCCCGCAACTGGGACAGACGACGCGAACTGAGGAGTGCCGGCGGTTATCTGCGTGTTTGGCGAAAATGTACGTGGAAAACAAGTCTTCCTGTGTGGCGCAGCCAGGACAGCGGGCCTGCATAACCCAAAAATAGTAAAGGACCGTACCGAGAGCGCCATCGGGCAGGCGAGTTGTGTAGTAACTGGATATGGCTTCGGCAACGTCCAATTCTATCTCTCGATAGGTCTTTCTCAGGCATCCCGCGTTCTTGAGTGTGAGTGCTGTTCGCGCCTGAAGATATGAGACGGGATTGATGTCGCGACCGATTGCTATACCCCCTAGCTTGAGCGTTTCCCCGAGAGTCGTACCGCTTCCCATAAACGGGTCGAACACGACAGCATTCGGGAATCTTGCAGGGGAATAAAATAGGTCTAGAATGTCAGTGTCTTGAGGTGCCAGCGTACCCAAAATAATCCCACGAAACACAGATCCCAGCCGCTTGGCCCACCACTTATGAATGTGATAAATTGGCCGGTAAATTTCCTTCCGCCAACTTTCGGCCTCCGCAATTCGGCTCAATTCCTCAAACGGGAAATCATCACACTCAATGGGTCGGCGTGTCGGCCCATCGCTGTCTGGATTTCTGCCGGGTTTTGATTCCGTAAGGAGTGGCAATTGCATAACAAGCAATCCAATTCGGGCAATTTGCTGTTCATCCAATTCTGGTTATTGGGACTGACCCCTCATAGTAACATTAGGCCCGTTGGTCCCTGCAATGCGGTAGGCAACGAATTTGTGCTCCCGTCCGGCAGATGGATTATCGACATACCGAGGATGGACAGCATTTTGCTCCAGGTCTGCTTCGTACCCGACCAGCAGTTGGTCCGTCTCCACGCGCGACAACTCCCCAGACGCCTCCAGGCGCGTGTCTACATCCAAATCGCAGGGCAAAATGAGAGTTCGTTGACCTGCCGTCCCGTCCGTCAACGCGAAAGGGGTGGGCGCAACGTACATCTTCCGGTCACGTATCATTACGTCGCCATAACTGCCGAACCCGTTAATGTGTTTGTTTTGATGGACGTAGTTGTGAGTAGCGTTCAAAAAGTCGCCATGGAAGAGTACCAAGTCAATCACAGGGTAGTCTTCTTCGTCAGTGTCCGAAGGGTATCGGCCGAACAGATAATATATGGTTCGCCCATTGTGCAAACCCGTCGGCATTTGGCTATTGGCATCGTAATTGGCCACCCTGCCAGGATAACCCAATCCTTTCACCTCGTACCCTTCAGCAGTATGCACTAGACGGAAATCAGGATAGGAGTTACGGGTTGGTGGGTCATACAAAACCGGCACCTCGTCCAATCGGTCTTGGAACCAGTTCTGGAAATGAAACTCTTTGTCTTGTCTGCTGGTCCTACGGACGAGTTGCCCACGCCGAATTGCTGTATCACACTGGATAAATATGTCGATAACGGTCATAAATGTTCTCGACGATTTTGTTTAGGGTCAGAATCCCGACAGCATCTTCCGTTAAGGAAGTAGTCGCTCATTGCAAATAAGAAGCCCCCGCTTTTACGGCGGGGGGCAGCGTGACGCGCTAGGATTCATCCCAGGTACAGGTACAAGCGCAGCGGTTACAGTCAACATCGTGCATCAACATTACCGGGGTGCGGCTTTCCAGGTATTGGTCTCCCACGAATGGCGACCCGAACCCGTACTCGCCGGCGCACTGCCGCACCACTTCCAGCACTTCGGGGCGCAGGGTCAGGGGGGCCGGTTCCACGCCGCCCTGAATAATGCTGCGGATGAACGTTCCCGACAATTCCTGCCGCTGCTCCGGGTGGCCGCACAGTCCCTCGTAGGCGACTCCGGCGCAGGCGGGGCAGTACCACCATTCCAGGGTCAGCACCGACTTGATTCCCAGGTCGGGCAGTTCGTCAAAAATCCGGTGGGCGGCGTAGGTGTCATAGTAGCTGCCGACGCCCGCGTGGTCCCGCCCGAACATGTGGTGGGTGCAGCCCAGGTTCTTCCGCACCAGCGCGTGAAACACCGCCTCCCGCGGGCCGGCGTAGCGCATATCCCACAGCAGGGCCGTGGTCTGATGCACATCGGGCTTGAAGAAACCGGCGTCGCGCAGGCGTTGGTGGGTCAGGACGATGGCTTCGTCAATGTAGTCGCCGGGCTTCTTCTCGCCGATGACCGCGCTGACCAGGATGCCGTCGGCTTCCGACGCCAGGTAAGCGCCCTTCATCAGCCATTCGTGGCCGGAGTGGGGGACGTTGCGGCTCTGGTGAGCCACCACCCGGGACCAGCCCAGTTGGGACAGGGTTTCCCGGACCTGCCGGGGCGTCTGCCAGAAGCGGTCGAAGGGCGGGTTAATCGCCGGCGGGTTGACCAGCGCAACCGGCCCCGCCACGAAGCGGTCCTCGTAGGCAATGGTGCGCTGAACGCCCGGATGGGCAACGTCGGCGGTGCCGTAGACCTGCCGGCAGAGGAACTCCCGGTCGTAGTCGTAGATTTCCTCAATGTCCAGCGTTGCCATCGGCTTGCCCTGATAGGTCAGCAGCAGCGAATCGCCCACGCCGGCGCCAAGCTCGGACAACTCGGCGGCGGACAAGTCCAACAGGATGGGGATGCTCCAGACGTAACCGCTGCCCAGGGTCATGTTTCGGGCCACCGAGTCCAGGTCATCCCGGCCCATGAATCCCTCCAGCGGAGAAAAGAACCCATAGGCCAGGTTGACGCACTCCCGGGCCAGTTGGTCCCGCACGGCGACTCTGGGCAACCGTAAAACCGGGTCTGACGCGCCGCCCGCCAGCGGAGCAACCCGCTCCACCAACACGCCGCCGTGGGGGGACAAACTATTATCGACTTTCGTTTGATTAACCACCATACTTCCCCGAAGGCAAGGGACATTATGCCACGGCAAGCCCGCCAACGCTAGGGGCGGGGCGGCCGCGTCCAGGGCCTTTTCATTCTCCCCTCTCCCCGCGGGAGAGGGGCCGGGGGTGAGGGCGAACCCCACACGCGCCGGCAACGGTTGCTCTTGGACGGAACACCCTCACCCTCACCCTAACCCTCTCCCAGTGGGCGAGGGGATTCTTTCGAGAATGAAAAAGCCCTGACTGCCCCGGAATCACCATCCCGCGAACCAAAATGCGATTACACTGGGCCGGTCGTCCCGCCGCATGAAAGTATTGCCCGCAGGGGTTAAGATGTAACCCTGAACCCGCCGGCGTCCCGGCTCTCCGCCGGAGCCTGCCGCGGGAAACCACTGCCGGAGCGAGTATGGTCCGAAAGTTTCGTCTGGCCCTGGCCCAAATCAACACCACCGTCGGCGACATCCCCGGCAACACCGCCAAAATCATCGAGTACATCGAGCGGGCGCGGGAAGTCCAGGCCGACCTGGCAGCCTTCCCGGAACTGGCCATCACCGGCTACCCGCCGGAGGACCTGCTGTTCAAGACGTCCTTTCTGGAAGCCAACCAAGCGGCCATGCAGCAGGTCGTCGCCGCTTCCAGGGGGCTGGCGGTGGTCGTGGGTTACGTGGAAATGGGGCCGGACATCGCCAATGCCGCCGCCGTGGGGTACGACGGCCGGCTCATCGACACCTACCGGAAGATGTACCTGCCCAACTACGGTGTGTTCGACGAAGACCGCTACTTCCGGCGGGGGACCGTCTGTCCGGTGTACACCATCAACGGAGCGCGGGTCGGCGTCGGCATCTGCGAGGACATCTGGTATCCGGTGGGGCCCATCGCCGTGCAGCGGGAGGCCGGCGCCGAAGTCATCATCAACATCAACGCTTCCCCGTTTCACGCCGGCAAGCGGGAATACCGGGAGAAAATGATTGCGACGCGGGCCGCCGACAATGAGCTAATCGTGGCCTACCTGAACTTGGTGGGCGGTCAGGACGAGTTGGTGTTCGACGGCTCCAGCCTGGTGTGCGGCGTTGGCGGCGGCATCATCGCCCACGGGCCGGCCTTCAAGGAAGACCTGCTGGTAACCGACCTGGACCTGGACTCGGTGTTCCGCGCCCGGCTGCGCGACCCTCGCCCCCGCAAAGAAAACCCGGCCATCCTGAAGGAAATCGGGACGCCGGCCCAGGTTCACGTCTCCGCCGCACCGGTATCCACTGACCTACCGGCCCCGCTGGAACCTGCGGGTTTGGTGAAGGACTTGGGCTGCGTCGAGGAAGTCTACCGGGCGCTGGCGCTGGGAACCCGAGACTACGTTCGCAAGGCGGGCTTCACCAGAGTAGTAATCGGCCTGTCGGGGGGCATCGACTCGGCCCTCACTGCGGCGGTGGCAGTGGATGCCCTGGGTGCGGAAAACGTGCTGGGCGTGGGAATGCCTTCCCGCTACTCGTCGGAAGGCAGCGTCTCCGACTCCCGGGCGCTGGCCGAAAACCTGGGCATCGACTTTTGGGTGGTTCCCATCGAACCGGCCCACGACGCCTTCAACGGGATGCTGGAGAAGCATTTCCAGGGCGCATCCCCCAACGTGGCCGAGGAGAACGTGCAGGCCCGCATCCGCGGCAACGTGATAATGACCATTTCCAACAAGTTCGGCTGGATGGCGCTAACCACCGGCAACAAGAGCGAGATGGCAATGGGCTACGCCACCCTCTACGGCGACATGGCCGGCGGGTTCGCGGTGCTGAAGGACGTGCCCAAGACCCTGGTCTATGAACTGTCCCGGTGGCGCAACCGGCACGGACACCCCCAGGCGGTTATCCCCGATGCCATCATCGAGAAGCCGCCCAGCGCCGAACTGAAGCCGGACCAGACGGACCAGGACACGCTGCCGCCCTACGAGGTTCTGGACCCCATCGTCAAGGCATACGTGGAAGAGGACTACAGCCTGCGCCAAATGGAGGAGATGGGCTACGACCCGGAGGTAGTTCGCCAGGTAATATCCTTCGTGGACCGCAACGAGTACAAGCGGCGCCAAGCCCCGCCGGGGGTGAAAATCACCCCCCGCGCCTTCGGCAAAGACCGGCGCCTGCCCATAATCAACCGCTACCGCCAATTTTGAGGAGTTGATGCCCGCTGAGACTGCGAAGGACCGCCAGGTTGCTAAGCGGCCACCTCCACCACCATTTCCACCTCTACGCAGCTGCCCCGGGGGAGGCTTCCCATGCCCACTGCCGAGCGGGCGTGGCGTCCGGCATCGCCGTACAGTTCCACCAGCAGGTCCGACGCGCCGTTGGCCACCACGAAGTGCCGGTCGAATTCCGGGACGGCGTTGACCATTACCAGCAGCTTCAACACCTGCTTGACCCGGTCCAGGTCTCCAATGACATCCTTGATGCTGGCCAGGCAATTGACCGCCGCCAGCTTGGCAGCGTCGTACCCCTGCTCCACCGTCACGCCGCTGCCCACCTTGCCCAGGAAGGCAATGTCGCCGTTGGACTTGCGGGGAAGGTGCCCGGCAACGAACAGGATGCTGCCCGACCGTTGCACCGGAATGAAATTGGCCAGCGGCGCAGACGGCGCGGCCAACTCGGCCCCCATGACTTCCAGCTTGCGTTCGATAATCACGGCTCACCCCTATCTGGTTTTGGCGTTTTCCGGGAATGGGCGGAGACTTTTGGCAAATCCAATTCCCCGGCATGGGAACGCATAAAGCCCACTTGCCGGGGAATATCATCCCGCCGAAGTCAGTCCGGCGCCGCCGGTTCGGGGGATGGAGTTTGTTAGCCCGAGCTTATTTGCCCAGGTTGATGACGATGTTGTCGGGAGCGCGCACCAGGATGGCGGTGTGAGGCTCGTCGAAGGGGTTGGCCTCAATGTGGGGCATGTGAGGAGGGACGAACAGGAAATCGCCGGGGCCGGCTTCCACGACCTCCTCGAAGTTCTCGCCGTAGTACACCCGTACCCGGCCGCTGAGGACGTAGGCGGCGGTCTCGGCCTCGCCGTGGTGGTGGGGTTGACCGTAGTCGTTGGGAGCGGCGGTAACCAGGCCCATCCAGACCTTGGAAACGCCGACGGTGTCCGAAGTTATACCCGGCTGGCGCACCATCCCCCGGGTCTGAATCGTGCCGCCGGGGTCTTGGGCGCCGTGTACCACGTAGGGCGCATTCATTCGCTCAATAGCCATAATCGGGCTCCTTGGGAAGTATGCCGCATGGTAGGCGCACCAGGGAAGCAATGTCAATGAAGCAATGTCAATAATGTTGGGTCAATGCAGCAGAGCCTTTTCATTCTCCCCTCTCCCCACGGGCTGACAGGGGTATGTATAGGGTTTCATGTAGGGGCATGGCGGGTGACCTCCAGGTCGGACTTGGGTTCAGGCCAGGGTTCGGGCAGCAGCCATACCCGGCTCCAGAACCGGCCCCGGTGCAGCAACCACCTCAGCCAGGCAATGCCGTAACGGATTACGCTGACGGTCCGTCCCGGCTTCTCCCGGCTACTGCGGTGAGTGGGCGCCAGCGCCCTGGGCGGCGCTCGCAAGCTGCCGGGGGCCAGCCTCCGGTCATAGGCGTCTTCCACCCTGGTCCCGTAGGCCAGGGTCAGCAGCGTCGCCACCGACAACACGAACCAATGCCGCGAAATCCGCGCCGGGTCAGTCCTGCGGGTCTTTTGCCATTGCCAACCCAAGCTCTTGACCGCCTTAAACCCCAACTCGATCCAGAAGCGGAGCGCGTACCAACTCACCCCAACTTCGTCCGGCGGAAGGTCGGTCAGGATGATCCACGGCTCCTCCTGTTCAACGTACCAGACCGCCAGCAGGGTGCAACGGCGTTTTACTGTTGCCTTGCTGAACGCCGTCCCGCTCCCGATCCACGCGGTATCCGGACGGGGAACGAAGGCGCGCGCGGGCAGCCGCCGACCGCCCTCAGCGCAGAAAGTGACGTTTTTCGGATACCTCATGTAGGGATGCCAGCCCTGAGCGAGTATCTGTTTCCACAATTTCGGACTGGCCAGGCCCCGGTCGCACAGCACAATCACGGTCATGTCTTCTGGGACCGCCGGGGCCAGCGCCTGCAACAGTTCCACTATCGGGTCCATCCAGGCCCCAGGTTTGTTGGCGTGCAGGATGCGCCAGGCCACGGGAATCGCGCAACCCCGGTAGACCACGCTGATGACGATGGCGGTGGTGTCGTCCCCTTTCAACGTCGGGTCAACCGCCAAGGCCAGCCGGTCAGAACACCACCACGCAAGGACCCACCTGAGCAACGGCGCGAAGCAGAGACTCACATCCAGTTCGGTCTGGCAGGGACGCGCCCGGTCGCCGCCGTCGTAGAGCCATTCCCGAAGGCGCTGCCGCAGATTGTCCCAGTTTCCCTTGGTGGAGAGAGCGGCGGCGACGGCATTCTGGCAGGCGCTCCCGGCCAGGATAGTCCCGCACACCCACAAGACCAGCCCGGCCAATTGTGACCGGCTGAGGTGAGGCAAATGCGTTTCAATGACCTGCTGCATCTGGCAGCATTCCTTGGGAAGGCGCATGGGAAACCTCCGGCATCCGGTTTCGTCATTGCAACCAAGATGCCGGATTCCCGTGCGCTTTCCAAGCCCTCAGACCAATTTCAGTCCATACATACCCCTGTCAGCTCCCCACGGGAGAGGGGCCGGGGGTGAGGGGGAATCGTGCGCATCAACTACGGTTGCCCCTGGCCGGAACGCCCTCACCCTGACCCTCTCCCAAAGGGAGAGGGGATTCTTTCGAGAATGAAAAGACCCTGGGTCAATGCAGGGAGTCAGACCGGCCAGGGGGTGTGCGAAGCCCCTTACGACATACCCGTACATTTCGTCTTTCCTATGAAACTCACGACTTCGCACAGGCCCTGGGGCGTCAGACCAGCGCCGGGCCTCATGTCTGCCGGCTTTGTTATCCCAGGGAGGTAAGCCGACAGTCGAATGGCGCCCGTTTATGCCGGGCCGCCAATCCGCTCGTCCCAAGGTTCCCGAAGACTTCCTTACCGCCCCGGCTCCCGTCCGGCCTCCCGGCACGAGTTGGCCAGGCTTCCCCGGCTGCGTTGGGTATCGGGATGGTTGAGGCCCAACTCCCTCTCCCGGTCCCGCAGGATGTCCCGGAACAGCGCGGAGGCTTCATTGTACCGCCCGGCGGCGTAGTAACAGTTGGCCCAACTGCTGCGCCGGCGCAGGGTAATCAGGTGGTTGGAGCCGAACGCTTGCCGGCACAAATCGGCGTTGCGCTCAAACAACCGCAGCGCCTCATCGAACCGCTTGGCGGCGCGGCAGGCGTGGGCCAGTTGATGCCGGGTGCCGATGGTGTCGATATGCTCGGCGCCCCGGTCCGCTTCGCAAGCAGCCAGGTCCGACCTTAGCCGTTCTATGCCTGCCTTCCTTTCCATCACCGCCATTATACCGCCGGCGCCGACGCGGGGGTAACGGCCGTCGGGGTAACTCCAGGGTCTTTTCATTCTCTCCTATCCCGCGGGAGAGGGGCCGGGGGTGAGGGGGAATCCTGCGCATCAACAACGGTTGCTCTGGGCCGGAACGTCTTGACCGGACTAATCGGCCCTGCCGACCGTGGCTTGCGGTGGTGGGTATAATGGCGTTAATCCGGTATCATCCGCTCCAATTTCCCCGTATCGGCGGACTGAGGCGGACGGTAAACGCCAAACGTTTGCCCGGAATATGCGCCAAGGCCAACGTCATCACTCCAGGAGGCCGATGAAACTTCTCCGACTGCCGGCCATGCCCCGGCTGCACACCTTTGATACCTGGATGGGTTACCGGAACTATCGGTTTCTCTGGATTGGCAACTTCTGCGGCAACAATGCCCAATGGCTACAGTTGCTCACCGTGGGCTGGCTGGTGCGCGACCTATCCGCCGGTTCGTCTTCTTCCTCGCTGCTCGTCGTCACCGTGGGCGCCATCAACACCCTGCCCGGCCTGGTGGTTGGCCCGTGGGCCGGCGTCCTGGGCGACCGGGTCAACCGTCGCAAGCTGCTTATGTCCATTCAGTCCGTCATGGCCTGCTGCGCCATGCTGTTCTCATTTTTGGTGTTGTCCGGGCAAGTGGAGGTCTGGCACGCCTACGCCTACGTCATTGTCTCCGGCGTGTGCCGCTCCTTCGCCATGCCGCTGCGGCAGGCCCTCATCGCCAACACCGTCCCCCGCGAGGCGCTGGGCAACGCGCTGGCCACCAACGTGCTGACCATCACCAGCAGCCGCCTCGTCGGTCCGATATTCGGCGGCATACTCATTGCAACGCTGGGTTTCTTCTGGAACTTTGTGCTGGAATCCTTCTTCTACGTGGCAATGGTGGTGGCCCTGCTGCCGATGAAGACGCCCTACTACGAAGGCGGCCGCTCCACCCGCCGCGGGTCGCCGCTGGCCGACCTGAAGGAAGGCATCATGTACGTGTGGCGGGGCGAACGCGCCCTGTTCAACCTGATTCTGCTGGGCCTGATTCCCAACGTGCTGCTGCAGCCCTTCATGTTCCTGCTGCCGGTGTACACCGATGAAGTCCTGCACAAGGGCGCCGAAATCGGCGGGTCGCTGCTGGCCATTAACGGTCTGGGCGGACTAATGGCCGCGTTCATCATCGCCTCGGTGGGGTTCGTCTTCCGCAAGGGCTTCGTCGTATTGGGCATGGCCGCCGTCAGCGCGGTGACGGTAATTCTGATGGCCCAAGTACACTGGCTGATTCCGGCGGTAACCCTGGTGGCGTTCTTCGGATTCACTCAGTCGGGTTTCCGCACCACCAACGGCACCCTGATTCAGGAACTGGCCCCCGATGCGCTGCGGTCCCGAATCACCAGCCTGCGGTCCTACGGGCAGGGCTTCGTGGTGGTAATCAGCCTGGCGGTGGGCTGGGTCGCCGACGTCACCTCGGTAAGCGTGGCCATCACCATGATGGGCGCCGCCGGTCTGACGGCCACCCTCATTTGCATGGCGCTCATGTCCCGCGTCCGGCGCCTGGCCTGACCCGTCCCACGCGCCCCGATGCCAAATTAAATGGGGTCCTCGAAGGAAATCCCCGCGGCAGCAATCAAAAGACCCCGGGAGCCGGAATAACCGTCGGGTGACGAACCCGCCTTCAATGGATATAATAGGTTAACCGTGGCCCCGAGGCCGCGCCGGGCGCGCCGCCGGGAGGGGCTGGCAACCAAAGCAAGTAGAGGGAAACATAAATGGAACGTGGCTCGTTTTGTTACTTTTGCGGCACCGATCTGGTTAGAGTGGGCGGGGATGACGAGGGGACTTGTTTCGAGTGTTACGCCTGTCCGCCGGTGACCCACTGGCGATGGAACGGTGACACCGAATTTTTGCAGCTTTACGTGGCTGGGGAGCGCTGCCCCTATTGCGGCGTAGTTATACCCGAAAACGAACCGGACGAGCCGGTTGCGGTGGCGGCTGCCGTCAGGGTTGAAATTCCGGCGGCGGCGCCCGTCCCCGAGCGGGCCGCGGCCGTCCCCGCCGCCGTCCCTTCCGGTGGACAGCGCCGTCAGGGCGGCAAGCCGGTCACAGTCAACGATGTTTGGTGGGAGTCGGTGGTGCAGTGGTGCCGGGCCGAGAAAGGCCACGACACCCGCAACCACCACAACTGCAGCAAAGACCTGGCGCGAATGCAGGCCCGCGGCGAAGCCGAAGTCGTCTGGCACAACCGCGACCGCATCCCCGGCACCCGAGAACTAAGCGCCTCAAGCTAACCCCGCCGGCAGGTAGCCGTGGAAACTGCTGCTGAAAAGCTGTTGTCACGGTCTAAAACACCGTCCGCCTTAAACGAATTGGGGCGGACGGTTGTTTTTGCTTGATATGTAACTGCACGGGATCCACCGAGTCTGGACACCGCGCGGGCACGATGCTACTATCCGCGCAACCAGCAGGGCAGGTGGCGTAAGCAAATGTCTTCAAGTCTCGACGTGCGTTGGCGGTTTCGCGCCATGGCTCCCGGCGAAATGAACCATGACCCCATGGAGCGGGAGTTTTTCGAAGGAGAGGCCCTTAACACCAGGCTTGCCAGGGAATCCATACAAAATTCTTTAGACGCTGCCATTCAGGGTTCCAATGGCCCGGTGCGAATGCGGTTTTCCATGGCCGGCATTTCCCATCCACTGCCAGCGGAAGCGGCCGCCAAGTATTTTGTTGGTCTGGACGAGCATCTGGCCTGCATACCAGATATGGACGATGAAATAGACGCCAGCGTCCGTAAGGGTGAATTATCCAAATCCGGCGTTCCATACTTGGTCATCGAGGACGCTGGGACGGTTGGATTGACCGGCGATTGGAGCAAGTTTGATGACCCAGCCGATGGAACGGCTCAGGTAAACAACTTCTTCTGGTTCTTCCGCAACATCGGACGTTCCGGCAAGGGTGCTTCCGCCAACGGTTCCTGGGGGTTGGGCAAATGGGTTTTCCCTGACGCTTCCCGGGTCAGCTCCTACATTGCCGTCACCAAGCGCAGCGACGACCATGAGACACTGCTCATCGGCCAATCAATCCTGAACAAGCATACCATTGGCGGGGACAGGTTCGCCCCTTACGGGTATTTTGGGGAGGAGAATGAGGAGGGGTTGCAACTGCCCTTGCGCCTTTCCGAACCGGGGCACCGGAAGCTAATCGAGGAGTGCATCGCCGATTTTGGCCTGAGTCTCCGCGACGATCCCGGTCTGTCCGTCATCATTCCCTTTCCTCGCCTGGCGCGGGAGGAAGAAGAAGGCGTTACCAAGGAGCAGATTCTCGGGGCCATCATCCACAATTATTTTTTCCCGTTAATTCGAGGACGTCTGGAAGTAACGGTGGAAGTTGAAGACGGCGAACCGGTGATTCTGAACGCCGATACCATTGATCAGGTACTGGTGGGACTTGACTTGCAGGACACCAGGAAGCGGAGCGCCGAGAGCTATCGGAAACTCTTTGTCATGTGCCGGGCGGGCATAAGCTTGACCGATGACGACTATCGGCGGCTGGACCGGCTTCCCGGCAATGCGTCGGATGACCCGGCGCGCGCTGCGTTGGTTGAACTGCGGCCTCGGTTTGAAGCCAACGAGATGTTGGCGTTCCGTATTGGCTCTACCGTGCAGCGGAAAGGATGCCAACCGGAGCCTTCCGGCTACCGCCTGTATCTGCAACGGGATGAATCGCTCAGCGAAGGCCATGACTACTACGTGCGGGGCACACTGTCCATATCCGAAATGGACAACATCAAAGGCCACCGGGCACGCGCTCTGTTAGTGGTTGATGAAAACGAACAACTGGCCGCGTTGCTGCGTGATTCGGAACCGCCGGCCCACACCAGGTGGGGTCCCCGGGCCAGACGTATTTTCAGCCGGTGGGTCACTCCCAGCCGCCGTGTGTCCGACGTTTGCAACACAGCGTCCAGATTGCTGGGTGTATTGGAAAGTGCGCCGGAAGGGGTGCAAAAAGACGCCTTCGCCGACATTTTCTTCTGGGATGGCGGAGAGCGACCGGTCAACCGTGGGAGTGGCATATCCGAGGGCAAGCAGAATTCCAATGTTCCGGTCAACCCTCCTCCCCTGCGCCGAGAGTTCGCCGTGACCAGGATCGAGTCCGGTTTTCGAGTGACTCTCGCCGATGGAGTCGAAGATCCACCGGTCCGTGCTCGGTTGCAAGTAGCCTACGAAATCCCCCGGGGAAATCCGTTGAAGAACTATCATACTGAGGACTTCCGGCTGCACGGGCGAGGAGAGAAGCTAAACCTTCAACTCGGGGGCTGTCAATTCAGGCCGGGCACATCCGGGAACGAGGTCTTGCTGGAGATTGACAACCCAGATGAGTTTGAGTTTACGGTGACGGGGTTTGATCCACTGCGGGATGTTCACGTGCGAGTCGAATCCGTCTTCGCGGCAAACGGGGAGGGTGACGATGCCAACCCGTAGGTTCAACTACACCGGACGCCGGCCCATTGACCACCAGCGTGTGTCTATCGAGCTACAAGAGCCGGACGACGGAAGCCCGCCAACATTCACTGTGGAGTTGAATCTCTCCGAGTTGGACCTGCCCGCGGATGCCCCGGTGATAATCACCGCCCAACGCACCCGCAACGCCATGCGTTTTCCGTGGGGAACCGCCGCGGCCTTAAAACCGGCGGCGGATTGCCGGTTGGCGGAAGTCCCAACCAACCCTAATTTCCGGGTTACGGTGCTGGCTCCGGACGGCTCCGGCAAGCTTCTGGCGTTGGTCGACAATATCCAACCCAAGCGCGCCAACCGCAGGGAGTCGCTGCTCTGGTTGAAGGAAGATGATCTGGGGCAGGAGGTTTGGCGGCTGGACTTTGGCGACGGTGACTCGGGCAACCCAACCCTGCTGGTTAACCGGAACATCCCGGGTATTAGCGCCATAGCCCGTCAGGATGACGCTTTTCTGGCTCCCTTGTTGCCTGCTGTGTTCCGCTCCATTCTGATCCGGGCCTTGCTAGTCGAAGAATTCGACCCCAGCGAATCGGATGATCAGGCACCCTGGGGCCGGTGGATGGGCTTTGTCCACGAATTTTTCACCGACGAGTACCCTGAATTTGCCGCAGAGGACAACAAGGAAAAGGTGTCCGAGTGGATTGACAATGCCGTGGCCGCCTTCGCACGGACCCGCTTTCCCGCCAGCGACAAGTTCGCCGCCGCCAAGAGGGACTAGGGACTAATGAAACAACCCCATCGCGTCGCCGAGTTGACCCAGGATGGCATCCGCTGGGCTAGGGAATACCTGTCGGGGCTGCGGGCTGGCCATCAGACCAACTTCCCAAACGGCCTGCTGACGAATGCCCGTTACGCCAGTACCATAACTCCGGCGGTGTATGTCGAACGGCGAACGTTCGCCAACCGTCGGGAGGTCGGCGAGTACCTCAGCCAACAACTGGCCCCGCTGGGCAGGGACCGTATCACCGACAACCCCGGCCTCTGGTCCTGGCTGGGTATGTTCTACTTCATGCAAGTCGTCAACACCGACCAACAAGGCAACCCGAGCCTCGGCCGCAACCCCGACGTCGCCTACGTCATCGACTCGGATGAGGCAGGGCGTGGCAGCCGCCGTCACTTCGCCCACCGGCTGATGCTGTCGTGGGAGATTTATTCCCGGCACTCCGAAACTGCGTGGTACCTGCTGGACGAGCCGGTCAACTCCATGCGCCACTTGGCCGACCGCTTGGCGGGCGCGCCGGAGATGTTCCGGTCCGTGGGAATCGTAGACCTGGCCCACCGGCTTTATGCTGACCGGCAGACTCGGGAACTGAAGCCCGGCGTCCTGGCCGGCGGTCAAAACCAACGCCCGCCGGGTGGCGTCGTGCGGCTGCTTGACGTGCTGAACCAGCTTTCCATGACCTACGACGTTTACGGCATGACGGCGGAGCAGCTGATGGCCCTGCTCCCGACCGAATTTGACCGCTGGCGCGCTCACACCCCCACCCCCCAACCTTGACAACCGCCCCTTCCTCTCTGACAATCACCCCATCCATTGCCAACCCTGGTCTGCGATAATCATTGCAATCATCAGTCGGCCAAACTTGCCGGCAAAAAGGAGTTTCCATGACCACCAGTTCCGTAGCCTGGACCGAAGAAATGGTAGACGTGGCGGGCAGCCGGATCAAGCTCGTCAAGGGCGGCTCCGGCGACCCCCTGCTGATACTGCACGACGAAATGGGCCACCCCGGCTGGCTGCGCTACCACGAAGCCCTGGCCCAGGACCACACCCTCTACATCCCGTGGCACCCCGGCTTCGGCGAGTCCGCCGAGCTGGATTGGGTGATGAACCTCCACGACCTGGCCGTATGGTATCTCGGCGCCCTGGACGACCTGGGACTGGAAGGCGTCGACGTGCTGGGCTTCTCCCTGGGCGGATGGCTGGCCGCCGAGATGGCCGTCATGTGCCCCCAGCAGTTCAAGCGGCTGGCCCTGGCCGGCGCCGCCGGCGTCCGGCCCCCCACCGGCGAAATCTTCGACATCTTCCAGACCGTTGCCAAGTCCTACATCACCCGCTGCCTGCTCGACCCGTCCTCGGTGGGCGAGTTCCAGCAAATCTGCCCCGACGAGCCTTCGCCCGAGCAGATGGAAAACTGGGAGACGTCGCTCGAGGGCTCGTGCCGGCTGAGCTGGCGGCCCTACATGCACTACCCGGCGCTGCCCCACCTGCTGGCGCGCCTCAAGCGGCTGCCCACCCTGATAATCTGGGGCCGCCAAGACCCCATCGTCCCCCTCAGCGCCGGCCAACTCTACCACGGCTCCATCCCCAACTCCCGCCTCGAAATCATCGAAAACTGCGGCCACCGCCCCGAGGTGGAACACCCCCGCCAGTTCATTGAACTGGTTAAGGGGTTTTTCGGGTAGGGAATGATACTGGAATACACGGATCACGCCCTAAGAAACTATCTCAAAACTTGAAGCGGCCCTCATACTGTCTTGAGATAATTGCATCAGGGGGTTTGGGGGATGAATCCCCCAACGTAACCCAGTCCCCCAAAGCCCTTCGAATTTTGGTTTTGAGATAGTTTCTAAGCATGATGTCTCAGCGGAACATTCTGCCGGAATGGGTAGAGAGAGTGGTCGCGAGTCCCAGTTTAAGGCTGGATGATCCGAATGACCCGGAAGTGGAACGATTCTTTGAGCGGATTCCAGAGTTCGGCAACCGGGTGTTGCGGATAGCAGTAAACACCCGGGCAACCCCCTGGCGAGTAGTAACCGCATTCTTCGACAGCACAATTACGAGGAGATTATGAAACTGACCATAGCTAAGTCTGATGATGCCCTCTACCTGCGCCTGGACGATTCCCCCATTGTGGAGTCGGAAGAGGTGGTGCCGGGTGTAGTGCTGGACTTCAACGAAGACAACGAAGTTGTCGGCGTGGAAATGCTCTACCTTTCCAAACGCTCCTCGAACCTGGACTTGTCGGACTTGCAGTTTGAGAAGAGGTAACCTGGTGTCCGCCTGGAAATTATGGCTAATTGCGGCCACCGCGCGGAGCTGGTGAAAAGGTTCTTCGGGTAACGGGATGGGCGGTTGGGTTATAATCATGCCGCCGGTTGGCCGGCAGGAGGATTTGAAGATGCCCACGCTGGATTTCAAGGGCAAGCAGTTTATCTACGCCCACCATTTAACGGTGCCCTACCGCCCGTTGGTCTCCGACGCCGGCAAGTCGCTGAACCCGGCCGGCGCCGATGACAACCTCATCATCCACGGCGACAACCTCCACGCCCTCAAGGCCCTGCTCCCCCGCTACGCCGGCAAGGTCAAGTGCATCTACATCGACCCGCCCTACAACACCGGCAACGAAGGCTGGGTTTACAACGATAAGGTGAACAGCCCTCTGCTCAAGGAGTGGCTCAAAGAGCAAAGCCCGGTGGACGGGGAAGATCTGGAACGCCACTACAAGTGGCTGTGCATGATGTGGCCCCGCTTGCAACTGCTCAAGGAACTGCTGGCCGACGACGGCGTTATCTTCGTCTCCATTGACGACAACGAACAACACCATTTGCGGATGCTGATGGACGAGGTCTTTGGGGAAGAGAACTTTTTTGCCGTTCTTACCAGGCGCGCTATGCACACTGTCCGAAATTCCAGCAAGGATTTTAACCTAAATGCTGATTATGTCTTAGCCTACGCCAAGGATAAATCTTGGTTCGGAGAGGAAAGAGAACGATATATTCGGTATGTCACAGATAAGTCAAGTAGCTATACCCACGACGATAATGATGAACGCGGTAGGTATAAATTTGACCCAATCCACGCTCGGAATTACTACGAGCCTTACACCATTACGTTTGCAAATGGTGTCCAGTGGACTGCTCCTAGAAACCCGGACGGAAACCCCTTATTGGGAAGAGGGATTTGGTCAGTAAGGCCGATACGAGCAGGGTGAGGGTCCAAATTTGCCCGAGCCATGCGGTGGCGGAGTTGACCATTCCAGCGACCTGGGCGCTGCCGGCGCTGGGACCGGAGCCGGTTTCTCCGGTCAACCCGGCTTTGGCGGCCACCAGGGTCAGGTTGGCCACGGTGGCTGCCAGGTACAGCTGGAACCGGGTTTTGGCACGGCCGAAGTAGCGGGACTGGCGGATCCCCAATTGGACCAGCCGCGCCAGCCGGTGCTCCACCACCACGCGACGCTGCCGGTACTCGGCAAAGGCCTCGCTCTGCTGTAGGGCGCGGGCCTGCTGCAACAGCGCTTCCTGCGGGTGCAGTTGCACCGTTCGTCCCGTACCCGGTTTTGCCGCCACGCACTGGGACCGCAGGGGGCATACCCCGCAGACCGCCGCGTCGAATCGGAAGGCCTCCAAACGGTAAGTTCGACCCGTTTGGCCGGTGCGCCGTCCCGCCGGCACCATCGTCCGGGTAACATTCCCCGCCGGACAGGTGCAGGAACCCGCCTCCAGGTCAATATGGAAGTCCTCTTTCGGAAAGTGGGTTCGGTTGGGACGCCCCGGCACCCTGGCAATCAGAGTGCGGCCCGCGTCGGCGAAGGTTTGACGGGTACCGCCGTCGCCGTAAGCGGCGTCGCCCATGGCCTCCTCCACCGGCACACCGGTGTTGGCCTCACTCTGTTCCACCAGTTCCAGCGCCCCCAGGTTGTCGGGAGCGTTGCCGGGCAATACCTGCACCGCGGTAATCAGCTGGGAGTCGGTGTCCACCACAATCGCTGCCTTGTGTCCGTCGAACCGCCGGCTGCTGCTCTTGTGGCCGTGGCGCATCTCCGGGTCATGCACCGACATCATCCGGTCCCGGCTCACCCCATCCTTGAGGCTCATTCCCCCCTCAGCCCGTTCCACGTCCTGGAGCAGCAACTGCCCCAGCAGTTCCGCCGCCGCCACAATCCGCTGCCGCTCATCGCTGTCCTCGCGCAATTCCCCCTGCGCCTGCCGCGACAACTCCAACAGCCGGTCCGCGTCGGCCACAATCCCAGACAGCAGCGCCGTCTGCGCCTGCCGGTCGGACCAGTCGATGGCCGCTTCGCCCTTGACGCTGGAGCCCAGGTATCGGTGGTATCGATGGTATCCTTGACTCTTCGCCCATTCCCCGACGTTGATTCCCTTCAGCTGTGCCAGCGCCCGCAGCAGTTTGACGATCCCGTCCGCCAGCAGGTTGCAGGTGTCCTTGACTGCGCCACGCCCCAGGATGTTGGTCGTGTCCAATGCCACCCGCATCCCGCGCCCTTTCAGGAAGCCCGACTCCCGGGCCAGCCGCAGACTGGACTCGAATACCTCCCGCACCTTGCCGTGCAGGATCAGCTGGGCGCGAAACACCTGCAGCGTACTCTTGGCGAAGGGCCGGTCTTCCACCTCAATCCCCAACGCCACTTTCCACCGGAGGTCAAAGTCAGCCCGGGCCTTCGCCTCGGCGTCGCTGACCTTGTCGTGGGACTGCAACAGCAGCGCCGTCGCCAGCAGGCTGGGCGGCACGCTGTCCCTGCCGTTGTCGGGGCAGTAGAACTCGGCGAAATCGGCGTCCCGGAACAGCCGGCCCCGCAGCGACGCCAATACGCCATAGAAGCTTTCCCGCCCCACGTGGTCCAGGTACAGCCGGTCCGCTTCCCAGAGTCCCCTCTGGTCCGATCGCTCTCCCAGCATTCTCAGCCCTCGCTATGCTTGTTGACTCCAAGTATAGCCGCTGACCCGGCTGCCGCCACTTTCCGGCCAGATTTCTAGCGGTAGATACCCCAGCTATTCAAAGGAACGGTTACGGGGAATGGAGGCCGACAATCGCCTTGACTTTTCTGCGAACGAACCGAGAGCTAAGCGATTCTTGAACGAAGTACAAGAAGGTCAACCGCCTGACGCCATAATTGCGCCAGAGATAGCGGGTTTCAATTCTGAAGGTACACGGGAACTACGGGAGATATTTGGACAAGGCGGAGTTTTTTCACAACCTAAGCCAACAAAGTTGTTCAAGTTTCTCATGGAGATTCTGCGGAGTCCGAATGCGATAGTTCTGGACTCCTTCGCCGGTTCTGGCACCACCGCCCACGCTGTCCTTGCCCTGAACAAAGCGGACGGCGGGAACCGCAAGTTTATCCTGGCGGAGTGTGAGGACTACGCCGACACCATTACGGCGGAACGGGTGCGGCGGGTAATCAATGGCGTACCCGGGGCGCGGGATAAGGCCCTGCAAGAGGGTTTGGGCGGTTCCTTTAGCTACTGTACCCTGGGCGAACCCATTGACACCGAGGGGCTGCTGACCGGGGAGCATTTGCCGGAATACCCGGCGTTAGCCGCCTACGTGCTGCATACCTGCTCCGGCATCTCCGCCGGGGCCGATGCCCTGGATCCCAGGGATGATGACGGCCTCTTTTACCGCAACGGCGAGCAGGACTATTACCTGCTGTACCGGCCCGACCTGGAATGGCTGGGCAGCCACGATGCGATGTTCAGCGCCGAGCGGGCCGAGCGCATTGCCCAGCGCAACAAAGCGGAAGGGCGGAAGGCGGTGGTCTTTGCCCCGGGCAAATACATCGGCCAACGGGAGCTATCCGGCTTTGGCATAATCTTTTGCCAACTGCCCTACCAAATCCACCAGCGCATCTAAAGGGGATAAGGCCGGCTGATGCTGGAACTGAAGGACTACCAGGAAACTACGCTCAACGCCTTCTCCCGCTGGCTGGAAGCATTGGAACAGGCCGGCCAGCAGTCGGAGAAGGGTATAGCGGCGTTGCAGGGCGTCGGGATGGAAGTTCCCGACGATATTCGCAACTTTCCTTCAACCGCCTGGCAGCGGTTGAAGGAAGCCGGCGGCGTGGCCCAAACCGCCGGGGAGTACGTCAGCCGCACCGATGACGCCGGCCGCCCCATCTCCCATGTCTGTTTCAAGGTGCCTACCGGCGGGGGCAAGACCCTGCTGGCCGCCGCCGCGTTGGAACGCTTGAACCGGCAGACCGGCTTAACCCTGTGGATAACCCCCACCCGGGCCATTTATGAACAGACCAAAGCGGCGCTGCGAAACCGCGAACACCCTTACCGGGAAATGCTGGAAAGGGCCAGCGCCGGGCGGTTCAAGCTGCTGGAGAAGGACGGCTGCTTTACCGCGGGGGACGTATCCAACTACCTTTGCGTAATGCTGTTGATGCTGCCGGCGGCCAACCGGCAAAAGGGCCGGGATTTCCTGCGGATGTTCCGGGATTCGGGGCGTTATCCCACCTTCTTCCCCGACAGCGACGACCTGCTGGGCGATGGCCGGCTATTGGAACAACACCCGGACCTGGAACGAACATCGGATGATGGTCCGGTAAGACACAGCCTCTTTAACCTGTTCAAGATGTTGCGCCCGGTGGTAGTGCTGGACGAAGCCCATAAAGCCTACGGGGCCAGGGACAGCGGCGCCAACCAGGAGTTTGTACGTTCCATCAACCGCCTCGACCCCAGCCTGGTAATTGAACTGTCCGCCACGCCCAACGGCGGCATCAGCAACCTCTTGGTGGACATTGGCGGTCAAGAACTCAAGACCGAGGAAATGATTAAGCTGCCCGTGCAGGTCAGCTCCTTCACCAATACGGAATGGCAGCACACCCTGGCCCAGGCCCACGACGAGTTGGAACGGTTGGCGGCGGATGCTCAAGCGTTGCAGCATAACGGGGGCCGCTACATCCGGCCCATTGCCGTGGTGCGGGTGGAACGTACCGGCAGGGACCAGCGGGACGGGGAACGGGTTCACGCCGAAGACGTCAGGGAGTACCTGGTTGGCAACCTGGGCGTTCCCGGCGATGCCGTCGCGGTCAAATCGTCGGAAATGGATGAGTTAGCCGGCAATGACCTGCTTTCCGGGCTTTCGCCGGTGCGCTGGGTTATCACCAGGGCCGCATTGATGGAGGGCTGGGACTGCTCTTTTGCCTACCTGCTGGTAATGCTGGACAATACCACCGCCCAGCGCGCCATAACCCAGTTGGTCGGGCGGGTTCTGCGCCAGCCCTACGCCCGGCGCACTGACGTTGCGCGGCTGGACCAGTGCTACGTCTATTGCTGGAATACCAGCGTCGGTCAGGCGGTAACCCAGGTACAGCAGGGCCTGGAATCGGAAGGCTTGACCGGGTTGAGCGGAGAGGTAATCACACAAGGGGGCGATTGGGAGCGGATAACGGTAAACCGGCGTGAGAAGTTCCGGGGCGAAAATATCTTCCTGCCCATGGTACTGCACCAGGACGGCGGAAAATGGATTGAGTTGGATTACCAACGGCATATTCTCCCAGCCATAGATTGGGCCGCCTTGACAGTGCCGGAACAGCAGGAAACGATGCCCGACCGCGCCCGGCTGCAGACGGCAACCGTTGATGTTGGCGAAACCCCCACAATCTTCCATGCCCGCCAGGAACTGTTTATCGACAAGACCATGCAAATCGCTTGGTTCGCCCGGAGGATTTCCGATGTCGTCCCAAACCCCTGGCAGGCTGCACGGCTGGCCCGGGAAATGGTCGAAAGGTGGCGGTTGGCCGGGAGCAGCGACGCAGACATTCACGACCGGCGTTCCTACATAGCCTGGCGGCTTCGAGAGGAAGTTGTCGCATCTTTGGACTTGCAGGCACAGCAGGCTTTCCAGGTTAAACTCAAGAATAATGAACTTTCCTTCGACTTACAGGCCGGCCGCCCCAACTTCCGTATGAAGGAATCTTACGAGATTGATATTCGCCGGCTGGATGCGCCCCTGACCAAATACGGGCAACAGTTGCAGTTAAGCCTGTTTGAACCGGTGTTCGACCGGGAGTTTGACAGCGATTTAGAGCGTAACTTCGCGCTTTACCTGGACGAACAAAAGGCTTTGCGCTGGTGGCACCGTGTCGCCGTCCGGCAGCGGGGCGACTATTACCTGCGTGGCTGGCGGCAGGACCGCATCTGGCCAGACTTCGTAGCTATGGCTGGGCGAACGGGCGCCAAGCCCCACGTCCTGGTCTTTGAGACCAAGGGCGAACATCTGCGGGGCAATCCTGATACCGAGTATAAACAAAAGGTCCTGGAAACTTTGCAGAGCGCGTTCAATGCCGGCAGTATGACTATCAAGGACGGGCCGGCAAAAGGCACTTTCCGGCTGGTGTTCAACGAAAACGAGTTCCCGGAAACCATGTCTGGGTTGAAAGACAGTTATACTGCCTGACCCCCCACTGACACCCGCCCCTTGCCAACCCCGGCGCCGGCCCCCTACCATAATCGTAGGCCGACAAACCCCAGCCCCGGCGCCTCAACTCCCCGGAGCCAATGGCGGACAAAACCGGACAAAACCATGACATTCCCCGGACAAAAGCGGACATTTCCGGACAATCCAGGACAAAATGCCCTCCCGCTCCACGCTCAAATGTCCGGAAATGTCCGCTTTTGTCCGGTATTCTCAACCTATTTACATTTCAGATAGACCGCTGCTTGCGGCGTACCCGGTCAGAAGCGATTGCCAGGCCCGGCTTTGTCCCAACCTTGCCAACCCATAACCGCCAATGCTAAACTCAGCCCAATTATCCCCCTTGCCGCATTTGCCGCACCGGCGCATCTGAACCACGAGGTGTCGATATGCTCATTGGCCACTTTACTGAACAACCCTGGCAGGACGACAGTTCCGGCTTGATGGGAACTCAGTCCACCGACCTCAGCATCAGCAACGAGCACTACAACCCCAGCGTGGGTTCCCATCTCTACAACCGCTACCTGGACGAGAAGGTCTACGCCGAGGAAATGGGCTTCGACGCCCTGATGCTCAACGAACACCACAGCACCCCCTTCTGTATGCAGGGCGTCACCAACGTCGGCGCATCCATCCTCGCCCGCATCACCAACAAGGCCAAAATCATCATCCTCGGCAACGTCCTGCCCATCTGGGACGACCCCCTCTGGCTGGCCGAGCAGTTGGCCATGATTGACATGATTTCCCATGGCCGCCTGGTGTCCGGCTTCGTCCGCGGCGGCGGCCGCGAGAGCTACTCCCACAACGCCCCGCCCCACTTCAACCGGGAGCGGTTCGAGGAAGCCCACGACTTCCTCATCAAGGCTTGGACCACCCCCGGCCCGTGGCGCTGGGAGGGCAAGCACTACCACTACCGCTACGTCAACCCCTGGGCGCGGCCCTTGCAGCAGCCCCACCCGCCCATCTGGATTCCCTCCACCGTCAGCGTCGAGACCGTCAAGTGGACCGCCGAGAAGGGCTATCCGCTGGTCTTGCTGGCCACCAAGCTGGAGCCGACCAAGGAGGCTTTCCAGCTTTACCACGACACCGCCGCCGAGTTCGGCCACAAGTCGGGGACGCAGAACGTCGCCTATCTGTGGAAGGTCCATGTCGACGAGACCGAGGAGAAAGCCGAGGAAGTGGGCCGCAAGTACCTGTCCGGCGTCAGCAACCCCTTCCTGTCGGGCAACGAGGGGCAGGTCAACCCCGCCATCATGAACCTGCCTGGGCACACCTCCCGCAACTCGCGACGCCTGTCCGCCACGTCCTTCGGCCCCACGGGACGCTTCGGCGCCAACCGCCGCCCCTACGAAGACCAGGCCGCCGACTACAGCATCATCTCCGGCACGCCCAAGACGGTGCTGCCCAAGATTCGCCATGTCCTCGAGTACCTGCGTCCCGGCAGCGTCTTCTTCTGGGACGGTGACGGCGCCATGAGCCACGACGACCAGATGCGGAGCCTGCGCCTCATGGGTCAGGAAGTCATCCCTGCCGTCCGCGAAATGGCCAAGGAGCTGGACCTCAAGAGTCCCTTCGAGGTTGACCCCAAGACCGGCCAGCCCATCTCCGACGCCGCCGAGGCCAAGACCCCGGAGGCCGTCGCCGGCGACGATTAGGGTGCCAAGACGGCCTTGATTACCAGATCGAGCGTGGGAATAACTACTATCCTGGGGCGGCCACAATGACCCCAGTCGTCTGGACCGGCCCAGGATTCCCTTATCACAGTTACCAGCAAAGAGATGAGGAAACCCTCCGTGACGTCGCGGATTCGATGATTTCCCGATGATGGTGCGGGCACTTCTTTGCGAACGTCGTTGGGTAACAACTGCGGGTACCCGGTCCATTCACTCACAACTCTTGGGTATAGGCGTCTCCACGGCTACAATGCTGTGTGGGCGCCGTTGGGCAACTTTTCTGCTGTTGCTTGCCGTCGCCGTTGCCGGATGGTCCGGTTGCTCGCAGAACCCTTCCCCTCCAACCCAAGAAGGAGAATCCGAGTTTCACCAAGTGCTTGATTCCCTGCCCGTCTCCTTTGGGAAGGAAGGAATCTGGTTCGTCAACTTCCGTAAGGTCCTGGATTTGGCGGGCGCTCCCCGGCCCAAGACCTTCGAGGAGTTCGTTGCCTGGCCGGAGGACCAGCGGCAGCAATACCTTAATGCCTTGGGTGGCTTCATTGTCTCCAATCACCTCGTTGGCATGAGGTTTGACCGGCGGTGGACCGATGCCTTTGGGTTTTCCCCCTTGCAGGTGCATACTGCGGTTTCCCCCGGCCCGGTGCCCGACGATGTCTTGTTGCCTAGCTTTTTCACGGGAGAGTTCGACAGTGACCTTGTAACTGAGCGGCTTGACGCCCTGGGCTACCGGCCCGAATCCGCTTCGGACCGCCGGTTCTACGCCATCAGGAACGACTTTGAGCAGGACCTCAAGGACCCGGTGGGCAGGTTCGCCTTAGGCAGTGCCAACCGAATCTTTGTTGATGATACCGTCGTTGTCCTGTCACCGAACACTGAACCGGTGGCCGACACTCTCCAGGTCCTTGCCGGAGAATCGCCGTCGCTGTTGGACTCACCAGCCTTCGGCGCCATCGCCGCCGAACTGTCCGACCCGCTCTCGGCGGTCATTCTCACCAGGGAAATCACTCTCACGCCCCCCAGGGGCCACCTTCACGTCGAGTATGATAAGCCGGCGGATTGGGGGAGCTTGAATGATTGGGAGAGCTTTGGCGCGGGGTTCAGCCAGACGGCGGAAGTGACCACCCTCCGGTATTCCCTGTACTACCCGGACCCGGATTGGGCCGGGCTCGATGCGGAGGAATTGACCAAGCGGGCCGAACACTTTCTATCGAACTTGGAATATGAGTGGCTGCCAGGATTGGGAAAGATGGAGGTTGTTCCCGGTGTGTGCGATTCCTGGGGAACCATGTCCACCGTTTATGGTGACGGCTCGGTCCTCACTCTTACCTGTGAGTTTCCCAACAACAGGGAGGATCCCAATTTTTTGGGCAACGCATGGATTACCCTGGTCTGGTTCCGGCAGTTGGGATTCCTGGTCCCCTAGCCCTTTCCACGCAATAGCGCGTCAGTCTTTGGTGGGAGCGTTTGGCCTTTCTCAACCCCCAACGCCAAAACCGGCCGTTGGGAAAATTCCAACGGCCGGTTTCTTTGTTCTTCTGGAACGGCAGCGTCACTCCCCGGTTCTCCGAGAAGCTCAGGAGAACCGGGGCCTACTCCAGCGACCGCACCGCCTGCGCCAGTTGGTCAATCTCCTCCTCGGTGTTGAAGAAGTGCAGCGACGCCCGGACTCCCGCCGGGTACTGGACCCGCCGCACCACGATGTTGTGGTTGTTCCATAGATGCTCCACCACTGCCTCGGGCTGCCACCCCGCAACGCTGAACGACACCAGCCCCGAGGACAACTCCGGGTCGTCGGGAGACAGGACGGTAACCGCGGGGGCGTCTCCCCATTGGCCCTTCAGCCGGGCGGCCAATTGCCCGTTGCGCTCCTCAATGTTCTCGACGCCAATCGCTTCGATGAACCGGGCGGCTTCCAGGAACGCCGCCCGCAGGGGCACACTGGATGAGCCGCCCGTGAACTTCTCCACGATGTCGGGGTTGGTCTCAAAATGGTCCGGGGTGACCGGCGGGACCAGGGCGCGGCCGCCGGTGTGGGCCGGGTGGACTTGGGGAATCAGTTCCTGCCGGATGTACAACGCCCCGACTCCCGCGTACCCCAGCATCCATTTCTGGCCCGGAATGGCGTAAAAGTCGAAGCCGTCCGCGGGCATATCCAGTTTGATGTGCCCGCCGGACTGCGCTCCGTCCAGCAGGATTAGCGCGCCGTGGTCGTGGGCCATGCGGCAAAGCTCGGCCGCCGGCATCAGCATCCCGGTGGAATACTCGACGTGGCTGATGAAGATGAGGCGGGTGTTGGGCGTGATGGCGGCCTGAAACTTTTCCAGGATGGTCTCTTTGGAGTCGTGGGGGTCCAGCATCACGACCTGCACCTTGACCCCGTAACGCTGGCCAATCATCCAACAGGGGGCCAGCACTGAGCCGTGCTCCAGGCTGCACGTGACTATCTCGTCTCCCGGCTGCCAATTCAGGCCGCTGAGCACGATGTTCAGGCCCTCGGTGGTGTTGCGGGTCACCAGCACTTCCTCGGTGGCGGCGTTGAACAGCCGGGCCGCCGCCTGACGCGCTTCGGCTTGAATCTCCCGCCCCCGCTGCTGGACCGGCACGCTGGCCGTGCCTTCCTGCAGCTCAAGGTCAACCCGGTCTTTCAGGGCCTCGGCCACCTGCCGGGGCGGCGGGCCGGACCAGCCCGTGTTCATGTAGACCAGGCGGTCCAGTACCGGAATCTCAGCCCGCAGCTTCGCAACGTCCATTTCTAATCCTTCCCTGGGTCGACACCCAGGATCGTCTTACTACCCCGGACAGCAAACCGGAACAGTCTGCGCAACACCGGCAGTTTGCAATAACCCGCTGGACCGTGTGCCCAAGAGGGTCAGAGTCGGAGCCGTTAGCCCCCAACCGTCACCTGCCGCCCTTGCGCGGTGGACTGCCGGATGTCGTCGATGAACTCGTGGAGTTTCACCGCCGTGGCAAAGCTGGGCTCGCACTTCCCGCCGGAGTTGACGGCTTGGGCGAACTGGTAGTACATCTGCCCCACGTTGAAGGCTTCGCCGGAGGGCATCCCCTCAAGGACGTTGGTGTAGCTGGCCGGCACTTCGATGGCTTCCATCCGGCCGCTGCCCTGAGCGCCTTCCAGTTGGACTTCCTTCAGTTGGGGGGAGTCGTCCGAAGATGCGGCCAGTGTGCCTTTGCTGCCGTAGACCTCCAGCCGCAAACCGCTCCCGGCGTAGGGCGTGGAGGCAACGTGGACCGATCCAACACCGCCGTTGTCCAGCACACCGCTGACCAGCACGTTGTCGGGAGATGTCACGTCCAGAACGTCGCCGGTGTCGCTGGCCGTCCACTGCTTGGCCTGGGTGCTGACCACCGTTGAGACCTGTCCGAACTGACCCACGGCAAACTGCATCGCGTCCACGGTATGGCCGAAGGCGATGGTCAGGGTGTTGGCGCCCAACTCGGCGTCCCGCTGCCAGGTGCGGTCCATCACCCGCGCCAGCACGCCGCCGCGAATCATGCTGCAATGGCAGGACATAACGTCGCCCACGTAGCCGCTCTCGATCAAGTCCTTCATGTGCAGCATGGCGGGATTGGCCCGCGCCTGCAAACCCACCATGTTGACCACTCCCTTGGCCTGGGCCAACTCGGCCATCTCCCGGGCCTGGCCGGTGTCCTGACCCAGGGGCCATTCGGTATAGACGTGCTTGCCGGCGTTCAAGGCGGCCATAGTAGGCTCGTAGTGGGACGGAACCCGCAGCACTACGGCAACGGCGTCGATGTCCGGGTGGGCCAGCATCTTCTCGTAGTTGTCGAAGGCCAGCCGCGCGCCAAAGGCCGCCGCCGACTCTTCGGCGCTTTCCATGCGGGTGGTGCATACTCCGGTCAATTCAAACTCCGGACTGGCCACCAGCGCGGGCAGGTGGGAACGGGGCGCCCAGCCCCGGTGAATGTTGGCGCCGATTACGCCGATGCGGATTTTGTCAGCCATTATCATGCCTCCTGGTACTTGATTCGTTGAGTCCGGTATCCAATCATAATCGAGACTTCTTTAGAATACGCCGTTGGCTCATGCTACCACGGGTTTGCCGTGTAGGAACAGTGCGCCCCGGTATAATCACATGGACATGATGGAGTTTAGAGGTGAAGCATGACTCTTCCAGAAGCCGGCAGATTCCTTTTGGACGATGGCCTTCCCATTTGCCGCATTCTGAACGGGATGTGGCAGGTGTCCGGCGCCCACGGACGCATCGACCCCGGGGCGGCCGTCCGCAGTATGTTCGACTACGTGGACGCCGGGTTTGTCACCTGGGACCTGGCCGACCATTACGGTCCCGCCGAGGATTTTATCGGCGAGTTCCGGCGGCAGTTGGCCGCAGACCGGGGTGTCGAGGCGTTGGCCGGCGTTCAAGCCTTGACCAAGTGGGTGCCCCGCCCGGGGCCGATGACTCGTCAGGTCGTCGAAAACAACATCGACATCTCGCGCCGCCGCATGGGGATGGAGAAGCTGGACCTGTTGCAGTTCCACTGGTGGGACTACCGGGACAGCCGCTATCTGGACGCGCTCACCCACCTGGCCGAACTGCGGGACGATGGCAAAATCCATGCGGTGGCCCTGACCAACTTCGACACCCAACGGCTGCGGGACATCAACTCCCACGGCATTCGGGTAGTATCCAACCAGGTCCAGTATTCCCTGATAGACCGGCGTCCCGAAGTCGAGATGGCCGGGTTCTGCCAGCAAAACGGGAGTTCTTTACTAGCCTACGGGACGCTCTGCGGCGGGTTGCTTTCCGAACGGTATCTGGGCCAGCCGGAGCCGTCCCGTTCCCAGTTGGACACGGCCAGCCTGGGCAAGTACAAGCAGATGATCGACGCCTGGGGCGGCTGGAGTCTGTTCCAGCAGTTGTTGACGGCCTTGCAAACCGTCGCCGGCAAACACGGCGTCAGCATCGCCAACGTTGCGGTGCGCTATGTCCTGGACCGTCCCGCCGTCGCCGGGGTAATCGTCGGCGCACGGTTGGGCGTGGCGGAACACATCGCAGACAACGCCCGGGCCTTCAGTGTCCAACTCGATGCGGAAGACCTGGAATCAATAGAATCCGTCCTCCGCCAATCCAGCGACCTCTACCAGCTAATCGGCGACTGCGGCGGCGAATACCGCCGGTAGGAGGTCAACTTGAAACTTTGGCTAACGAACGGTAGGACAGACGCACCCGTCCGCTGCTGCTCCCGGTGAAAAGGCTTCCAGCGCGGCCAAGACGCTGGAGGACACACCTATGGCCATTCGCATCAATTCCTGGGTAGTATAGGTTCGGTTCCGGTATCTGACCCGGTTGGCGAGTTCGTAATCTGATATGTTGCGCAGGTAGGAGAGTTGCCGGAGAAGCCTCGGTATATTGCCGGCTTGGGCAACCGGGAGAATATCGTACCGCTGTATGAGTTGATAGTGTCGGCTGCCTAGACCCAAAGGTGGAGCATTTGGTTGCTCTCGGAAGTACCGGCAGCAGGCTTCGTGATGCAGGCCGTAGTACAACCTTCCGATGACGTTCCTGTGTTCGGCTTCACTGCTGGCCGAACCGGAGAGCCGCAGCCCAAGCTGGTAAATGTCCAAAGGTCTCATGCGATTACAGGGACGATGGTATCTGGAGGACGGCGAAGTCTATCTTGTCGATAAAGTCGGATCGTTCTTCTTTAGTCCAGGATGGTTCTAAAGCGAAAACTGCTTTGCTGATGCTCTGGTCAGCTTTGAGCCACTCGTCTTGGTCCACATTAGCCCAGATGGTGAGAGACAGGGCAACTCGCTCCGGTTCCTCATAGTAATCAGTGTTGACGAAGACGTCGGCAGACTCAATCTTGTCCCCTAATTCACGGTGGGCGATGTCGTAGATGGCTTGCAAGACTCTGGCGCGGAATGGTGTTCGGAGCGCCTTGGCTTCCAAGGGGAAATGCAACGGCAACTGCCCGTTCCGCTTTGGCCTTTCTCGTTTTGGGAGAACCGGAAACGTGTCACGCTTGGCCCCGGATGACTTGACCAGCGTTGCGGAGTTATGAGCCACGTTGGAACCTCCACGCCCGAATCACGATTCGTTGATGACTTTCATCAAGTTGGCGCCGAACCGGGTCAGGCGCCTTTCTTCTTCATCGTCTTCAGCCCACCAATACTGGCTTGTGTCGGTCGCCCCAATCAACGACAGGACCAGCGTGAGTTGGGAATCACTGGAATCCGGAATTGTTTGGACCGGACCTCTTTGGAAATGGACTTCTGCAATGGAGTTGATTAGGGTAACGGAAATGTCGGTGAGACGTTCATCGTCGTCACTCACTTCGACATCAATGATTGACTTGTTAGTGAGGATGGCCAGGTTGACGTAACTATCATCATAAACAATGTAGAACCCCCTTACCGGCAAGTTTCCCAAGAGTTCTTCCACAAAGCCCCACTGCTCTTGAAAATCTTCCGGCCCGTCCTCTGCAATAATTCTCGCGATTGCCGATGCCATCTGTTCCCGGTAATCGGCTTCCGGCATGGGGATGCCTCCTGGGGAGGGTTATTCCGAGGTGGTTGCCTCTTCGGTCTTGAGGACATTATAACCGAGCTCGTCCGAGACAGTGGCAGCGCTCGCTGACGGTTCGGTAAACTACCCCATTCTTTCCCCGGAGTTGCCGGTGGTCATGGGGGATTGATATTCCTGTGCCGGCACCGGATACTTGCTGGCAAGACCCCGCCGGCGCATGAGCGTCCCGGGGCGGTTGACGAAACCAAAGCACTTGTCAGGAGTCCACTATGCAGTTTGGAGTTGTTTTTCCCCAGACCGAGATTGGGGCCGACCCCGGGGCGGTCCGGGAGTACGTTCAGGCCGCCGAGGGGATGGGGTATTCGTACATTTTTATTGCCGACCATGTGCTGGGCGCCGACCCATCTCACCACGACCACGTCGCCGGTTCCTACTACACCCATCACAGCGTAATTCACGAGACCTTCACGACGCTGGGGTTCATATCGGCCATCACCACCAAGGTGGACCTCATCACCGGCATCCTCATTCTGCCCCAACGCCAGACCGCGCTAGTGGCCAAGCAGGCCGCCGAAATTGACGTCCTCAGCGGGGGGCGCCTCAAGCTGGGCATCGGCGTGGGTTGGAACCACGTCGAATACGAGGCCCTGGGACAGGACTTCCACACCCGGGGACGCCGCAGCGAGGAACAGATTGAGGTGCTGCGGGCGTTGTGGACCCAGGAAACGGTCAACTACGAAGGCCGGTGGCACCGCATCACCAACGCCGGCATCAACCCCCTGCCGGTGCAGCGGCCCATACCCATCTGGCTGGGCGCCGGGGGCAGCGCCAGCCCCGTGCCGGTGGAACGGGTGCTGCGGCGCATAGGGCGTATGTCCGACGGTTGGTTCCCCAGCTTCGCGCCGGGCGACGCCGGACGGGATGCCGTGTCCCGAGTGCGTCAATACGCGGTGGATGCGGGCCGGGACCCTCAGGATGTGGGCATGATTGGCCGCCTGCGCCTTCCGGGGAAGCAGCCCGAGGACTGGCTTGACGAGGTGAAGGGCTGGCAGGAAATGCAGGCCACCCATGTTTCGGTGGAAGCCCGGCGGGGCGTTCTGGGTTCGGTGGATGGCCACATCGCCGCTATTGAGGAAGCCAAGGAAGTCCTGGGCATTTAACGCAGCATCATGGCTTGGTGCCTTCGATTCGGTAAACCTCGGTTGGGTGAGTTAGTGGATTTTATGGATATGCCTAGAAGGTGCATAGCATGTGAAGCCGATATCTCGGGCCGAGATTGGCAAGCAAAGTATTGCAGTAGGTCGTGCAGCCAAAAAGCGTACCTTAAGAATAACAAGAGCAGGGTTAAGAAACTCAGAGCCGACTCTTATCAACGAAACAAGGAACATCATCAGGCACGATATAGGGAGCGTTACGATTCCCTCAAAGACGAAATAAGTCTGAAAGGCAAGCAGACTCGCGCAGCTGCAAGGGGAATCGACCTAAATAACCGACGTTGTATTGTCTGTCAAAGAGACATATCACACCGGAATCTCAAAGCTGAATATTGCCAACCATGTTACGCGGCACACGAGAAGGAACGAGCCAAAGAACTCAAGGCTGTCTCTTACCAGCGGAACAAGGAGCACATCCGGGCTAAGGGCAAGGAGTGGTATGAAGCTCACAAGGAAGAAATAAGCCAAAAGGAAAAACTAGCTCGCGCCGCAAGCAAAGGAATCGACCCAAATAGCCGCGGTTGCGTTGTTTGCGGCCAGGATATTTCACACCGGAACCTCAAGGCTCAGTATTGCGAGCCTTGTTATGAAATGCACGAGCAGGAATCTAATCGGGCACGAGCGAACAGGCATTACGCTGACCATCGGGACCAAAAAAAGGAGCAAGCCAGGGAGTATGGCAAAAGCCCCAGAGGGCGTGCCATGCGGCGGGCATGGATTCGAAGGAACCCGTCATACATGCGGGAATATCAACGTCGAGCGTATCGGGAAAAGGTAGGGTACGACCCCAATGGGCGGACTTGCGCCGATTGTGGTACCGACATCTCCCATCGTGGGCACCGGGCGATTTTCTGCAAGCTCTGTGCCGAACAACGACGTGCAAAGTTGGTCAGAACATGCGCCGTTTGCGGCGTTGACATTTCGCTCAGGGGTCCAAGGGCAACGTTTTGCAGCCGGGTTTGTCTTTTGCGCCTCCGGAGACAGAATCGGCAACGGGAGTACGCGGCACAAACTAGGGAGTGGCGGGAGAGCAGAACTTGCGCGTTGTGCGGGGTCGGTATTGCGGATCAATCAAGTTCCGCCAAATATTGCCGGGAATGCTCTGAACGACGAAAAGAAAATGCGTTGCGGGGCGTCCATAGACGCAGGGCCCGAAAGTTGGGGCAATTGGGTACGGTGAGTCCGAATATCACAGCAATCTTGTTGGAGCTGCAGAATCGCCGATGTGCCGCTCCTTGGTGCTGGTTAAGAATTGCCAAGAACGCCCCGAAACGAGGCCGCTGGATCCGGAAATTCGAGCTTGACCATATTGTTCCTTTGGCCTTGGGAGGCATGGATGATGACAAGAATTTTCAGTTGCTGTGTTACCCGTGCCACAGGGGCAAAGGGAAGAAGAAGCCGGACGTTTGGTACATGCAGCATCGGCACCTGGGTATCGCGTTATCTCCTATAGTTGCCAATGGCCGAGTTTCACTCGCCCCAACAGTTGACGAAGTAGCCGTAGGTTAACCTGCTGGATTACCCCGCTCTGAGATGAACATCATTGTGGGCTAGCGGAGCTGCCAGCCACCTTCTTCCACTTCCAGCAAAAAGTCCTGCGCCGTCCGGTTGAACAAGTCCGGTTCTTCCAAGTTGATGGCGTGGCCGCTGCGCGGGAAAACCACCAGCCCACAACGGGGTATGTTCCGCTTCATAAAGACGGCCGGGTTCACGCAGGGGTCGTCCTCGTCGCCAATCATAACCAGCGTGGGCGCCTGAAGCTGACGCATCCCGTCAACCAAATCGTAGACCGGCGGGCGGGTCATCTGTATGCCCCGGTAGGTCATGGCCGAGCCCAGCGCCGAATGAGATGCCAGCCCATCGTAGAACGTCTGCCAGCCCTTGGGGTCTTTGCGGAGCAGCTGCGTCCGCGTCGGCCCACGGCCATAGTCCTGGGCCATTGCTTCCATTCCCTGGGACAGCAGGACGTCCGCCATGCGGCCGCCGTCCCGGCGAAACTCCTCTGGATTGTCGCTGCCGGAACCGCAGGCAGCCACAATCAGAGAGCGGGCCAACTCCGGGTAGCGCAGGCCGAAATTCAGGGCCACGTTGCCGCCCATGGACAACCCGCCGATGTGGGCCTGGGGAATGTTCAGGTACAGTAGCAGCCGGCGCAGGTCTTCTACCGCCTGGTCCTGGGAATAGGCCGCCGGGTCTTCGGGAATGTCCGAGGGCGGGTAGCCGCGGGCGCTGTAGGTGATGACGCGGTAGCGGCGGGAGAAGAAGTTGACCTGCGGGTCCCAACTGTCGTAGTTGCCGCCGAATTCGTGGCTCCAGACCAACGGAAACCCGGAGCCGTGTTCCTCATAGTAAAGCTGAACGCCGTCGGAGTCGAACTTGGGCATGAGTTTTCCCTTCCTGGTGCTTTATCGGTTGCTTCTATGATGCAGCAGCCCGTTGGGGCGCCGGCCAATTCCTGGCGATGATAATGCCGCCACGAGAAGCGGTCAAATTTCCGGCTTCAGCCGCCAAAACCCCTGGGGCTTGCCGGGTCAACGCTTCCTGTCCCGGCAGTCCTTACGGTACAATGGAAGCGTTATATTGTTTATTATGTCCCGTCCCGGTGAATGGGGCGGATGCGCTTTTGCAGGCGCCAAGGTGGTCGGTTATGGTCTCATTGCTTCGTAAAATTGTGGGCGACAGCCCGGAAAAGGCTGCCGCCAAGTCCCGCCCCATCGTCGATAACATCAACGCTCTGGAAGACGGGATTAGACAACTCAGCGACGACCAACTTCGGGACAAAACCGGGGAGTTCAAGGCACGTTTCCAGCAGGGCGAGACGCTGGACGACCTGCTGGTGGAAGCGTTCGCGGTGGTGCGGGAGACCGCCCGCCGCCGGTTGGGCCAGCGGCACTACGACGTGCAGCTAATTGGCGGCGTTGTGCTGCACCGGGGCCAGATTGCCGAGATGAAGACGGGTGAGGGCAAGACCTTGGTGGCGACCCTTCCCGTGTATCTCAACGCCCTCACCGGCAAGGGCGTCCACGTTGTGACGGTCAACGACTATCTGGCCCGTCGTGACCCGGTATGGATGGGGCCAATCTACCACGCCCTGGGCCTGACCGTCGGCGTCCTGCAGCACGACGGGGCGTTTCGCTATGACCCGGACTGGTCCGAATCCACGTCCGGCCCCAACAGCCGGCGGGGCCAGCAGGGGTTTGCCCAGCTTAGTCCGGTTCCTCGTGACGAGGCTTATGGGTGCGACGTGCTTTACGGCACCAACAACGAGTTCGGCTTCGACTACCTGCGGGACAATATGTCTGTCGAGGCGTCCCAGCGGGTACAGCGGGAGCGGTGCTACGCCATCGTCGACGAGGTTGACAACATCCTTATTGATGAGGCCCGCACCCCCCTGATTATCAGCGGCCCGGCGGAAGAGCCGGTGCAACACTACGCCACCTTTGCCAAGCTGGTGCCCCGGCTGAAAATCGAGGAAGACTACACCATTGACGAGCGCACCCAGGCCATATCCATGACCCCGGAGGCCGTGGGCAAGATTGAGCGGTGGACCAACACCGGCAACCTGTACGACCCGGAAAACTACCATCTGGTCCATTACGTGGAAAACGCGCTGACTGCCCACGTACAAAAGAAGCGGGACAAGGACTACGTGGTGCGCGACGGCGAGGTGGTCATCGTCGACGAGTTCACCGGCCGCCTTCAGTTCGGCCGCCGCTGGTCCGACGGGCTGCATCAGGCGGTGGAAGCCAAGGAGGGCATCAAGGTACAGCGTGAAAGCGTCACCTACGCCACCATCACACTGCAAAACTACTTCCGTATGTACCAGAAGCTGGCGGGCATGACCGGAACCGCCGTGACTGAAGCCGACGAGTTTTACAAGATTTATGGGCTGGAAGTGGCGGTTATTCCTACCAACCTGCCCATGATACGCGACGACGCGCCCGACCTGGTGTTCCAGAACGACAGCGCCAAGTGGCGGGCAGTGGTTGAGGACATCCTGGCCATGAATCAGCAGGGCCGCCCGATTCTGGTGGGCACAACCTCGGTGGAGACCTCGGAAGTCCTCTCCGACCGCCTGAGCAAGCGGGGCGTCCAGCACCAGGTGTTGAACGCCAAGAATCACGAACACGAGGCGGCAATAGTTGCCCAGGCGGGGCGCATCGGCGGCGTCACCGTTTCCACCAACATGGCCGGGCGCGGCACCGACATCGTTCTGGGCGGCAGCGACACCGGCCGGGAGGGCTGGCAGGAAGAGCACAACCAGGTCGTCGCGCTGGGCGGTCTGCACGTCGTGGGCACCGAACATCACGACGCCCGGCGGGTGGACAACCAGCTCCGGGGACGCTCCGGCCGCCAGGGAGACCCCGGCAGTTCCCAGTTCTATCTGTCCCTGGAAGATGAGCTCATGCAGCGGTTCGGCGGCGAGCGCATCAAGTCCTTCATGGGCTGGACTGGAATGGAAGACGACATTCCCATTGAGAACAAGCTGATTACCAAGTCCATTGGCACGGCTCAGGTCAAGGTCGAAGGTTATCACTTCGACATCCGGAAGCACCTGCTGGACTATGACGACGTCCTCAACACCCAGCGGTCCATTATCTACGGCGACCGGGAGCGCATCCTGAAGGGGGACAACCTGAAGGAACGCATCTGCGATATGCTGGGCCGGGAGTTTGAAGACTTGGTGGCCAAGCATCTGGCCAGCCGGCACAGCGACGATTGGGAAGTCAACGCCTTTCTTGCGGAGTTGGCCCTGATTTGCCCGCCGCCGCCGGAATTGGACGACCCCGATAAGGTGTATTCCCACCGCAAGGAGGAAATTCAGCGGCTGCTGAAGAACCACGTCGAAACCGTCTACTCCGAGCGGGAGGAGCAGTTGGGGTCGGAGCAAATGCGCGTGCTGGAGCGATTGCTGCTGCTGCAGGCCATCGACATTCACTGGGTCAATCACCTGACCACTATGGAGAACCTGCGCACCGGCATCGGCCTCCACGCCATCGGGCAGCGAGACCCGCTGGTGATGTACCGCGCCGAAGGCCACAAGACCTTCCAGGAGTTGCTGGCCCGAATGCAGGATGACGTGGTGCACAGCCTGTTCCACGTCACGGTGAACGCGGCGCCGGCCAACGGTCAGCGCCGCAGCGCTCCAGCGCCCAAGGCCAGCCCGATGCAGTCGGTCACGGGCAAGGGCCGCGGGGCGGCGGCAGCCGGCGTAAAGGTGGGCCGGAACGCGCCCTGTCCTTGCGGCAGCGGCCGGAAGTACAAGCGCTGCTGCGGGGCCAACGCGTAAGGTCTGCCGTCACCCCCGGCGGGCCTGAGTCCTGTTCACCAATTTATCATCCCAGAACTTCTTACGAGTTATGAGGATCGCGGCCAAACCGATGATTGCTGCTGTCAGAATCACGGCCCAAATACTGCTGTTCGGGGTGGCCATCGTCGTGTTTTACCTGGGGTTGGGAGTCGGTTTGGCGGTGAATCCGCTGGCCGGTACCCTCTTGTGGGTTGCCGCCGGAGCCATTGGGGTGCTGAACCTGGCGTGGATTGTGTGGTCCTTCAGGAAACGAGGGTGATGACCGTAGGGCTGGCTGTAACTTGGGCGGTCGTATCATATAATGATATGATTCACAGGTGAGAAGAAGACACCTCCGGACATTGGCAGCAATCTTCCGGAGGCCAGCACAATCGGGCATCCGCTGGGACAACATTGAGTCACTGTTGCTCGCTTGCGGCGCCTATATTGAGGAGCGGGCGGGTTCGAGGCTGGCAGTTGAACTCAACGATACCGTGGCGATATTCCACCGTCCCCACCCACGCCAGGATACGGACAAGGGAACCGTCACTTCAATGCGAAGATTCTTGGTCGAAGCAGGAATCAACCAGGAGCAGCCATGATGGAGTATAAGGGCTATCGCGGGGTGATTACTTTCGACGACGAAGCCGCCAGTTTCCACGGCGAAGTAGTCGGTACGCGCGATGTCATCACCTTTCAAGGACAGTCGGTCGCAGAGTTGCGAAGCGCCTTTGTGGGCTCCATTGATGAATACCTGGAGTTCTGCGCCGAAAGGGGAAAAGCTCCGGACAAGCCTTTCTCTGGAAAGATTCCTCTCAGGATAAGGCCCGAGGTTCACCGGGCAGCTACGGTAGCAGCCCGCGCCGAAGGCAAGAGTCTCAACGCTTGGTTGTCGGAAACCATTGAGAGAGCGACTGCGCAGGCCGACTGATTATGTATGCAAGTTCCAGTTCCCGGTTTTCTCCGAGGCGCTGGACGAGACGGATTTGTTGACCCGTCCTTTGGATAGGTAAAGGAATCCGGGTGGACTACAATTGCGCCCGCCGCAGCCGCAGCGAGTTGCTGACCACCGTCACGGAACTGAAGGCCATGGCCAGCGCCGCCAGCACGGGGTTCAGGAAACCGTGCTCACCGAAGAAGAACTCCAGCCCGGCGGGCACTCCGCCCAGAGCGTAAAACACCGGGTAAAGCGCCCCCGCCGCCACCGGAATCAGCAGAGCATTGTAGAAGAAGGCCCAGAACAGGTTTTGCTTGATGGTCCGAATGGTCCGGCGGCTCAAGTCCAGCGCCGTCACCACCGCGCCAACATCCCCGCGCATCAGGGTAATGTCCGCCGACTCCATGGCCACATCCGCGCCGCTGCCCATCGCCAGTCCCACGTCGGCCTGCACCAGGGCCGGAGCGTCGTTAATGCCGTCGCCCACCATCGCAACCACCCGTCCTTCGGCTTGCAGACGCCGCACCACCTCCACCTTGTCCTGCGGCAAAAGCTCCGCCTCAACACGGGCGATTCCGAGTTGGCTGGCAATGGCCTGGGCGGTGTGGCCGGTGTCTCCGGTAAGCATCACGACCTCAACCCCCCGGCGGCGCAGGGCTGCCACGGCCTCGCTGGACGATGGTTTCACCTGGTCGGCCAACCCGATGACGCCCAAAGCAGTACCCTCGGTTGCGACGAAAACGGGCGTCTTACCTTCCTGCCCCAACCGCAGCGCCCGCTCTTCCAGGGCGCCCAGGTCAATACCCTGGGATAGCATCAAAGCGCGGTTGCCCAACCGGACATTGGTTCCTTCCACCGTGGCCTCCACCCCCAAACCGGGCCGGGCCTGGAAGCCCCCGGCGGGCGCGGCAGACGCGGCGGGCAATCCCCGGTCCTGTGCTTCGCGGACGATGGCTTGTCCCAGGGGATGCTCGGAGCCGTATTCCGCCGCCGCCGCCAGCCGCAGCAGGCCGTCGGTGTCGTTGTCAAGGACAATAATGTCGGTGACGACAGGTTGGCCGGTGGTCAGCGTGCCGGTCTTGTCCAGCGCCGCCACATCGACCCGGTGGGCAATCTCCAGGGCTTGGGCGGTGCGCACCAGCACGCCCCGCTCGGCCCCCTTGCCGGTGCCCACGATGATCGCGGTGGGGGTGGCCAGACCCAGGGCGCAGGGGCAGGCGATGATTAACACCGCAACGGCCACCAGGGCGGCCAGGGTGAAAGCCGGCGCCGGTCCCAGCGTGAGCCAGAAGAGGAAGGCAGCCAGGGCGACCACGATTATCGTTGGAACGAAGTAGGCGGAAACCCGGTCGGCCAGGCGTTGAATGGGTGCCTTGGACGCCTGCGCTTCCTCAACCAACCGGATGATGCGGGCCAGCATCGTATCCTGACCGACCTGCGTCGCCCGATATATGAAGGCGCCGGTGCGGTTCAGCGTAGCCCCGTAGACCGGCGCGCCCGTCTGCTTGTCTACCGGGATGCTTTCGCCGGTCAGCATGGACTCGTCCACCGAGGAATATCCCTCGACGACTTCGCCGTCCACCGGCAGCTTCTCCCCGGGGCGGACCACCACGAGGTCGTCCAGTCTGACCTCGTCGACTTCCACCTCGACTTCGCCGTCTTCCCGTTGAACCCGGGCAGTGGCCGGGCGAAGCCCCATCAGGCGGCGCATGGCCTCGGTGGTCTGTCCGGCGGAGCGCGCTTCCAGGTAACGCCCCAGCAGGATGAGTGCGATGATGATGGCGGACGTATCGAAGAAATAGGCCGTGGGAATGCCAACGCCGTCCAGCAACTCCGGGGCAACCGTAGATACAACCACCACCGCCGCGCTGTACCCGTAGGCGACTGACGTTCCCAGGGCGATAAGCGTGTGCATATTGGCGGAGCCATGCCGCAGCGCGCCCAGGCCCGACGTGTAGAAACGCCATCCCGCCCAGAATTGTATGACCGTGGCCAGCCCCCAGAGCAGGAATGGGTAGAACCCCAGGCTGAGCAGCGGCGGGACCCAGGGGAACAACTCCATCGTGCCGGCCAGCAGCAGCAGGCCGCCGGCAGCGGAGAACAGGAAGCGGGTCCGCAGCGCCCGCGCTTCGGCAACCCTGGCCCAGCGTTCCAGTTCCGCGCCGGGGCCGGCTTCATTGGCGGTGGACTCCAGACGGTAGCCGGCATCCTCCACGGCGTCCCGGAACTCGGAGATGGTGGACAGTCCGGCGACGTGATCCACCGAGGCCCGGGCGGTGGCCAGGTTTACCGATACTTCGGTGACCCCGGACAGGCGGGCCAGGGCGTGTTCAACGTGGGATACGCAGGCGGCGCAGGTCATGCCGCCAATGTTCAGGACCGTCTTGCCGGTGGGGATTTGGTAACCGGCGTCGGACACCGCGGCCCGCAGCGGCCCAACATCCACCGCCTTGACACCATGCCTGCCATCGTTCGGCGGACCGTCCAGGGTCACGGCTGCCGTTGAGCTGGCCAGGTTCACCGATACTCCGGCGACGCCGGGGGCCGCGGCCAGGGCGTGTTCAACGTGGGATACGCAGGCGGCGCAGGTCATCCCATCAATGGGCAACATGATGCGGCGGGCGTCGTCCCCAGGTACGATTGTCGTCCCGCCTTGACCGTCTGCCGTTGATGTGGATGGAGTTGACATAGCTGCTGTCCAAAGACGGTGTTTCTTATCCGGTTGCAATGGCCTGAATTGCGCCGCGTGGCTACTCTTCGCCCGCCTCCGCTGGGTCCGGCGGGACCGGGGGGCGCTGTTCGATTGGCATTCTGCCCTGTTCCAGCCGCAGCCGGTCCATAGCGCTGGTTGGCTGTTCCAGGTGGCGTATCTCGGCTTCTAACGCTTCGCTAATGTAAGGGGAGGGTTCATTCCCTTTAGCCAGCACCGCTTCCAGCTTCGTAATCAACTCATCGGCGGCATCTATAGCTTGTTGGACTTGCCGGAAGTTAAACTCGTGATGGTAGAAGTTAAAATGGGCCTCCCGCACCAAGTAATGGTATCCCAGTATGGTGTTGTCTCCCTGCTCCTCGGTGAGGATAGACACCACCTTCGCCAGCTTCCAATCGGCGTCGCTGAACCAGCGGCGCTTTTCGGCAACGGACTTGATGGCGTGGGCCGCCGCTCCCCAAGCCTTCTCCGACGCCTGAAGTAGATCCTGGCGTTCCAGTTCTTCCTTGGCCTGTTCCAGCAGACGTCGGCTGATTGCCATGTTGCGCGCCGACTCTTCGTCGGGCGAAGGTCCGGGAGCGGTATTCAAGGGCAGGGTCATTCGTGGAGCCTCCGGGTGTTCTTGGATGGATGCCGATCGGTTGCCGTCTTATGCCGCCGGGTCCGAGACCGCCTCCGCTGGCTCCGGCAGGACCGGGGGCCACTGTTCGATTGGCGCTCTGCCCTGTTCCAGCCGCAGCCGGTCCATAGCGCTGGTTGGCTGTTCCAGGTGGCGTATCTCGGCTGCTAACGCTTCGTTAATGTAAGGGGCGGGTTCATCCCCGTTAGCAAGCACCGCCTCCAGCTTGGCTATCAGGGCTGCTGCATCGTTTATGACTTGCTGGACTTCCAACGGGTTGAACTCATGGTAGTAAAAGTTGTAGTGGGCTTCCCTGACCGAACGATAATAAGCCGATATGTTGCCGTCGGCTTGTTGGACGGCAACAATGGCTGCGATTCGCGCCAGCTTCCAATCGGCGTCGCTGAACCAGCGGCGCTTTTCGGCAACGGACTTGATGGCGTGGGCCACCGCCCCCCAAGCCTTTTCCGATGCCTGAAGGGGGTCCTGCCGGTCCAACTCGGCCTGCGCTTGTTGGAGCAGACGCTTGCTGATTGCCATGTTGCGCTCCGATTCTTCATCTGGCGACGGGCCGGGAGCGGTATTCAAAGGCAGGGTCATGTGCGGAGCCTCCGGTTGATGCCCGTATTTTAACACAGGGCTTGGCCCGGATACCCGAGGATGCCATTTGGCGGAAGACCCTGTGCCAACCGTCTAGGGTATTTCCATTCTCCCCTCTCCCGTGGGGAGAGGGGCCGGGGGTGAGGGCGTTGCATGGGCAGGCTCCATACCCATTTCAGAGAACGCGGGGACTCTTTCGAGAAACGGAGCCCCTGCGCCACACGCGCCTTGCCTTGACAGATTGCGGCGCCGGTATCAGGATTACGGGTGCGCCTCGGAAGGAAACGAAGGAACACGCCCAAATGGCCAACATCAGTCTCAGGCCCAGCAACCTCAGAGTGGGAGACCACCACCTGCACTACGCTTGGGTAATCGTGCTGGTCGGGACGCTGATGCGTCTCAGCACGTCCGCTTTCCGCTCATCGCAGAGCGTGTTGATTCCCCGGTTGGTGGAAACCTTTGAGTGGAGCTACGGAGCGGTTGGCGGCGCTTTCGCGCTCCAGTGGGTGGTCTCTGGGATGTTCGGCCCCGCCGCCGGGTGGATGGGCGACCGCTTCGGCATCCGGATTACCATGCTGGTGGGAGCAGTCCTGTTCATGGCTGGCATGGTGCTCACCGGATTTGTGCGAGAGCTTTGGCAGTTTTATCTTTTCTTTGGCGTCATTCTCAGTATGTCCATGGGAATCTTCCAGGTCCCGCTCACCGCTGCGGTTACTCTGTGGTTCCGGCGGCACCTTGGGATTGGAATGGGCGCGTTGCAGGCGTCTCAGGGAGTTGGCCCGCTGCTCACTGTCCCGTTGATACTGCTCATCGTCAGCCAGTTTGGGGGCGGCGAAGACGGCTTGCGGGCTGCCTTCTGGCTCCCTGGCATCGGCGGAGGCTTGATGCTTATTGCGTTAATCCGCCTCTTCTACAACGAGCCGGGGGAACTTGGGTTGAGACCTTTAGGGGCATCCGCAGATGAGCCGGTGCGCCGGGTGCAGACCGGGGAAGTAGCCAGGGTCAGGACGCGGGTCTTCCTGCGTCGGGCCCAGCGTACGCCGGCCTTCTGGAACCTCATCGGCATCCACTACTGGGGATGCGCCGGCCACGCCATCATCCTCATCTTCCTGGTGGCGATGGCCGAGGCCCGAGGGGTGTCCCCGGCCGCGGCTGCGGGCACTTTCGTCGCTTTGTCGGTGACCAGCACGCTGACCCGGTTCGGCGTACCCATCGCCGCCGACTACCTGGGCAGCAAGTGGGTAATGGCGGTGTGCTTCTTCCTTCAGGTCGCGCCGGTGTTCATCCTGTTCTTTGCCCATGACGCCTGGATGTTCTACCTGTTCGCCATTCTGTTCGGTATCGGCTTTGGCGGAGAGATGACGGCGTTTCCCATCATCAACCGGCAATACTACGCCCACGCTCCAATGGGCACGACCTACGGCTGGCAGATGATGGGCGCCGGTCTCGGAATGGCCTCCGGCGCCGCGCTGGGCGGGGTTTTGGTGGACCTCACCGGGGGATTCACCGCGACAATGGCTTTGTCCTTGGTACTGAGCACCATGGGCGTAATCTCCATCCTGTTCCTGCCCAGCACATCCCGCGGCCAGATAACCGACTGGGAAGAGGCCCTGCCGGAGGAGGTGCGGACGGCAGCAGCCCCCGGAGCAGTGTCAGGGGGAAATGATTAGGGTGTAGTGACATTTGCGATATGAGATGGTTCGTTCCTGCCTCCGCAGGAATGACGCCCGCGTCCATTTCGTCTTTCCCGCGAAGGCGGGAATCCAGGAACGTCCAAGCAGAGAGAACGCAGTTGGCTGACAGCGCCTTTGGATTCCCGCTTTCGCGGAGCCTGCCCCCGTGGAGACGGGGAAATGTCAACACGCCCTAACACCGGTTGTTGGGGTGAAATTTGCTAACAAACCGCTTTAGGTGATTTGACCAACTGGGACGCTTCCCTGATCGTTGCCGTTCAAGTCCCCCGCCGCCCGTTTCGTGTGCTAAACTGCCACCCAAACGGGCGGCGGTTTGCTGTCCCATACTTGGCCGGGAGGTTCTGGTTATGCTGGACTTGATTATTCGCAACGGGCAGGTGGTCACTCCCTGGGGCGTGGGCGATTGGGACATTGCGGTGCAGGGCGAGCGCATCGTCGCTGTGGCCGCCGCCAACACCCTGACCGAAGAAGTCGGACGGGTCATCGACGCCACCGGCAAGGTCGTCGTCCCCGGCGGAATTGAACCCCACGCCCATATCGCCGCGCCCATCATGGGGCCGGGCAACCTGCGCACCGCTCCGCCGGAGCAGGTCAGCCGAGCCGCCCTGTTCGGCGGCACCACCACGCTGATGGACTTTGCCATTCAGTACCCCGGCATCAACATCGCCGAGGCGATTCAGGAGCGCACCGACAACTGGCAGGGCAACTCTTACGCCGACTACGCCCACCACCTGATGCTGCTGGGTGAAATTCCCGTCCCCATCCTTGAGTCCCTGCACGAACACATCGAAGACGGCTTTTCCTCGGTCAAGATTTTCACCACCAACATCCGTCCTCCCGAAATGTCCGGCGAGTCGCGCATGGTCCGCATGGGCCACCTGCACGACCTGATGGAGGAGATTCAGCGCAACGACGCCATGCTGATGGTCCACTCGGAAGACGACGACATGGTGCAGCACATGTACCAGAAGCTGGCCAGGGAAGAGCAGAACGAGTGGTGGAATATGCACCTGGTCCACAGCAACGAGTCCGAGGACGTGTCCTTCCGTCGGGTCATCCGCGTGTCGGAGTGGACCGGAGCGCCGGTGTACTTTGTCCACGTCAGCGCCCAGCAGGGAATTAACGCCATCGGCGAGGCCCGGGCCAAGGGAATGCCCATCTATGGCGAGACCCTGCACAACTACTGCTGCTTCAACGCCGACAACTACCGGGAAGAGTACGGCATGAAGTATCACACCTACCCGTCCCTCAAGTCCGAGGAAGACCGGCAGGCGCTTTGGCGCGGCATCGCCCAGGGCGGCCTGAACACCATGGCGACCGATGAATACTGTACGTCCTGGGACCTGAAGATTCAGGGCCGCACCGTCCGGGACGTGACCGGCGGCCACAACGGGGCCGAGACCCGGGTCGGCGTAACCTACAGCGAAGGGGTTTCCCGGTTGGGTATGTCTCTGGAGCGGTTCGTCGACGTGACGTCCACCAACGCCGCCAAAATTATGGGGCTGTACCCGCGCAAGGGCGCCATTGCCCCGGGCAGCGACGCCGACATCGTACTCATCGACCCCAGTATCCAGCGGCCGCTGACCATGGACGACTTCCACATCTCGGACTACAGCATCTGGGAAGGCTGGCCGGCTGCTGGGTGGCCGGTGATGACCATTCTGCGGGGCAAGGTGGTCGTGGAGAACGGACAGTTAAACGCCTCGCTCAGTGACGGCAAGTTCCTGCGCCGCAAGATTAACCCGGAGGTTACCAACCGGGCGGCCTGCTAACAGCTTCCTTGTTGGATGCGGCCCAGTCGATAAAGAGGGATGTCTTCGCCGGCGGTTAGCCGCCGGCGAAGAAGTCGAAGATGTTGCCGAGCTTGGACGTGTCGCCCTTGTAAATCTCGGTGTACCCGCACTGGTTGCACGAGATGGTCGTGAACTTCTTGTTCTGGACGTCAAAAATCTTGGCGAAGTTGCCGCCGGTGGCGCGGAACTCGTCGGTGGTATAACCGGAGTGATTGCACTTGGCGCAGAAGTACGAAGTCCTGATAGAAGACATTTTCCTTTCCTCCAATCCAATGTATGCCCGGCGCCGTTAATAATCAGCTTTGCATATTAAGTATGGCCGGGTAGCGGAAGCGTTTCAAGTAGTGATGCAACCGCTTGGCCGGGATTTGGCGCCAAGCAGTGAATACACCCTCCCGCCTTGGCCCGTTGCCGCGTGTTCCTTGAACCGGCGAAGTGGCTCCGAATTGGGCGGCATATCCGCAACCCTCTCTCCGCTTGACACCCCCACCTGTTCATCTATACTGACTTTCGGGCTGCCGTTGGCGGCTGATTCGGGTCCCATCCACGCTTGCGCGTTTATCTTGTCCCCGGAGGATACAAGCGGGTGACTGTTGACCATCAACCTTCCGGACAACCGGCTCCGGCGGCCTTGGCCGGGGTGCGGGTTGTGGAATGGGGCAGCCTGGTGTCGGCGCCCTTCTGCGGGAAGCTGCTGGCCGAACATGGCGCCGACGTGGTCAAGGTGGAGTCCCCCGGCTCCGGCGATGACAGCCGTTGGCTGGGGCCGTTTCCCGATGGCGAACCGGACCCGGAACGCAGCGGCGTCTTCCTGTTCGCCAACCTGAACAAGCGCGGCGTCACCCTGGACCTGAATGACCCCGCAGGCCGGGCGGTCATGGACCGTCTTCTGGAATCCGCCGACGTTTTCCTGGAGAACCAACCGCTGGAGTTGCTGACCCGTACCGGTCTCGATTACGACACCCTGTCCGGCAGGTTTCCCCGGTTGATTGTCACCTCGATTTCCCCCTACGGGCGGAGCGGCAGCTACCGGGACTACCGGGGATATGACCTGACGGCCAACGCCATGAGCGGCCTCAGCTTCGGCGCCGGCCATCCCCACCGCGAGCCGCTGACCACGCCCATGCACCAGGCCAGCTACCTGGCCGGAGTCGGCGCCGCCTTCGCCACCCTGGCGGCCCTGCTGGGGCGCGACCTTACCGGACGGGGGCAGCTGGTGGACGTCGCCGAAGCCCAGGTCATTGGCACCCTGCTTACCGGATACCACCTGCCCACCTACATCTACCGGGGCGTGGCCGGCTTCCGGTCGGGGAACCGGATGCGGCTGGGCCTGTTTCCCAACTGCGTCCTGCCGTGCCGGGACGGCTACGTTTGCATCGACGCTCCCCAGATGGAACAGTACCAGCGTTTTCTGGACCTGCTGGGTGAGCAGGATTGGATGAACGAGCCGCGCTACCGGGACCGCCGGGCCATGAGCGACCAGTACCCGGCGGAGGCGGAGGGCCTGATCGCTCCCTGGTTCATGGAGCGCACCAAGGAAGAAATACTCCGGGCCTGTCTGGAAAACCGCATCCCCTGCGTGCCGGTGAAGACCTTCGACGAAGTGCTGCAGGACGAGCAGTTGAATACCCGAGACTACTTCCAGGACGTGGAACACCCCGCCGCCGGCAGCTACCGCTACCCCGGCGCGCCTTACCGGATGTCCGGGACGCCGTGCCGCGTGGTGCGCCCGGCTCCTGCCCTGGGACAGCACAACCGGCAGGTGCTGGTTGAAGAGCTGGGGCTGCCGGAAGCGGACGTGGCCGCCCTTAACGGCAGCGGGGCCGCCTAGCCGATGGCCGCTCCGTCTAACAACGTCCTGCCCTTGAGCAATTACCGGGTGGTGGACTTCGGCACCGCCTGGGCCGGCCCCATGGCCGCGCAGCTTCTGGCCGACCTCGGCGCGCAGGTTATCAAGGTGGAGAGCCGCGCCCGTATGGACGGTCTGCGCTTGGGGCGGCCCATCGTCGGCGATGACATCGCCGGGGGCGACCGGGGGCTGTGGCCTGAACTCCAGCCGGTGTTCCACGGCATCAACCGCAACAAGCTCAGCGTAACCCTGAACCTCAAGACCGAAGAGGGCATTGGCCTGGTGCGCCGCCTGATTGCCGCCAGCGACGTGGTGATGAACAACTACTCGCCGGGCGTCCTGGAGCGCATGGGGTTGGCCTACCCCCAATTGACCCAATTGCGGGCCGACATAATCCTGGTGTCCATGCCTTCAGTCGGCGAATCCGGCCCGTTGCGCGACATCCTGGCCTACGCCCCCATTATTCAAGCCCTGTCCGGGTTGATGAGCCAGGTGGGTTATGACGGAGAAGAGCCTCTGGTGGGAGAGCTTCAGGCCCCCTGGAGTGACGTGGTGGCGGCGATGCACGCCGCTTTGGCCGCCCTTGCCGCCCTGCGCCACCGCAATCTTACCGGCCAGGGCCAGTTTGTGGAAGTTGCCCAGTTGGAGGCGACTGCCTCGATGCTTGGCGAGGGTATTCTGCAATATCAAATGACCGGCGAGGCGGCCCAGCCCCAGGGCAATTACGACCCGGACTTCGCTCCTCACAACAACTACCGCTGCGCCGGCGACGACCAATGGCTTGCCATCGCCGTCCGCACCGAAGAGGAATGGAATGGCCTGCGCCGCGCTATGGGCCACCCCGATTGGGCCAGCGACGCCCGGTTCGGCACCAAGGCTGTCCGCTTGGAAAACATCGCCGAGTTGGACCGCCGGGTATCCGATTGGACTGCCCAGTTGCCCGCCGAGGAGTTGGTGGAACTTCTGCAAGACCACGGCGTCGCCGCCATGAAGGTTATGAACATCGAAGACCAGTTCATCAACCCCCACTTGCAGGAAAGGCAGGCTTACGTGGAAGTGGAGCATCCCCACGTTGGCATCGAGTGGATTTATGGTATGCCCTGGCTGCTCAGCGGCACCCCCGGCGGGGTACGCACCCCGGCGCCTTCCCTGGGGGAACACAACGGCTACGTGCTGCACCGGCTCTTGGGGGTTCCGGATGCGGAGTTGGAGCGTCTCACCGAAGCGCAGGTGGTTTACTAAACTAAGGAAGCTCTGAACTAGACTGGTCTCGGCCGGTTTTGCGTTTATTGGACCCAGATCCGGGAGTATGCGATGGTCTTTGCCGGTTTTGGGATGGGTTGTCTTCTTGGTTTATGCCTCCAGGAGGGGTGTTGGGAGTCTGGAAGGGCTGGTCCAGCGGAAATGGGCCCACTTGCCCTGCGTCAGGCCGCGATTTTCCCCTCCGCAGTCAACAGGTTGCCCAGCCCGAACAGCAGCGCCAACCGCTGGGTGTTCTTCCCCAAGCCCCGGTAGCGCACTTTCCAGTAGCCGAAGATCCGCTTCACCTTCAGGAAGGGATGCTCCACTTTGGCCCGCACCGACGCCTTCTCCGCCAACGCCTCAGCGCTGCCAGGCTCCAGTTTCCGCCCTTTCCCCGGACGCATCGCCACCTGCCAGTCCACCTCCAGCCCCAGGCTCTCCTCCCGTTTGTCCACTCCCTGATACCCGGCGTCACCCCACACCACCGTCTCCCGACCGTGCAACAAATTGTGCGCCTTGGTCACGTCATAGGCGTTGGCCCCTGTGGTGGTCATGCTGTGCACCAAGCCCGTCTCCGCATCCACCCCTATATACGCCTTCATCCCGAAATGCCACTGGTTCCCCTTAGAGCCTATCCTAATAACCCCTTTTCCGTGCGGGTGTTACCCGTTATTAGGATAGGCTCTTATTGGTCTGATGCATCTGCGGGTCCCTCTCACCGGCCCGGTTCTTGGTGGATGACGGGGCCGCGATGATAGTGGCGTCCACGATGGTTCCCTGCCGCAGCTTTAGACCCTGCGACTCCAGATGTCCGTTAATTTCCTCGAACAGGCCCTGACCCAGGTTGTGCCTTTCCAGGAGATGACGGAAATTGAGTATGGTGGTCTCGTCGGGCAGCGCACCCGACAGCTTCAGCCCCACGAAACGACGGACCGGCTCGGACTCGTAGAGCACATCCTCCATGCCGGGGCCGCTGAGGTTGTAGCAGAGCTGCACGCAGTGAATACGCAGCATGACGGGCAGGGGATAGGGATGGCGGCCCTTGCCGGCCTTGGAGTAGAAGGGGCGGATACGCTCCTCCAGCCGTGGCCAGGGAATCAGGCCATCCATCCGCTCCAGGAACAGCTCCCGGCGGGTCTTGCGCTTCTTGCCCTGGTATTCCAGATCGGCAAAGGTAGGCTGATCCATCCCGACTCACTCCTCTACTGGTCTCGACCGCCTCGCCCTTACTATGCCATAATCCCGATGACTTGTTCAGAGATTCCCTAAACTAAAGCCAAGGTGAAATGTACATATCGCTAGACCGCACTGTCGGTGCCCACCCAGTTGGGGCCTAAAGGTGATATGAGGTGCCGTGGAGTCCTTTCGGTCATCGTCAATCTCCCCGAAATGCACATCCCACCTTGGTATTGGTTTAGTACTCAGTCAATCCTGTTTTTGATGGTTATTTCAGGGTTGGCCCAACGGTGGTACCTTGATTGGTAGACAGTGTTGATGGGGGCGGCGGTGATGGTCAGAGAAAAGCACGGAGTCCGGCTGACGCCGGAAGAACGGGAAAACATCCAGCATCTGGTGCGCGGCGGGAACAGCCCGGCACGGGTGGCCACCCGGGTCCGGTCCTGCTCAAGACCGATGAGGGTTGGGCAGCTCCCAGAGTAGCTGAAGCCCTGGATGTGGCGGAGGGCACCGTGTACCGGATCAAGCGCCGCTTCTCCGAGGATGGGCTGGAGGGGGCCCTCAAAGACCGTACCCCAAGTCAACCGGCACCGCAAGTTGGACGACTGGGGCGAAGCCCACCTCATCGCGTTGTCCTGCAGTCCGGCGCCGGAGGGGCATGACCACTGGATCCTGCGCCTTTTGGCCGGCAAGGTGAAGGTGGTGGAGTGGGGGCTGGCGCCCTCCATGTCCCATGAGGGGGTACGCCAGAGTCTCAAAAAAACACCCTCAAGCCATGGCAGAAAAAGTAGTGGTGCATCCCGGCGGTGAGCGCCGGCTTCGTGGCCTCCATGGTGGCTACCATGGAGGAAGTGCTGGACATGTACCCCGAGCCCTATGACCCTCAAAGGCCGGTGGTCTGCTTTGACGAGACCTCCACCCAGTTGCTGGCCGAGACCGGCCAGCACTGCCGGCCCAGCCGGGACGCCCGATGCGGCAGGACTACGAGTACCGCCGGGAGGGAACCGTAATCTGTTCCTGGCCTGTGAGCCGCTGGCAGGGTGGCGGCAGGCGGCGCTAAAGTGGACCGTGCGGGCAGGTAGTCGCTGACATTCGGCGGTTGCAAACTGGACCGTCCGCGGCCATCCATAGGTTGGAAGTTGAGCCTATGGATGGTGGGACGGATGTACCAGGTGGACGTATATCTGCGGGTCCGCAAGGCGGTGATGGTGGAGGGGATGAGCATCCGGGAGGCGTCCCGGGTGTTCGGCCTGCACCGGGACACGGTGCGCAAGATGACCGCCTACCCGGTCCCTCCGGGCTACCGGCGGCAGAATCCGCCCCGCCGGCCCAAGCTGGAGCCCTTCACCGGCGTCATCGACCGAATACTGGAGTCGGACCTGAGCGTTCCCAGGAATCAGCGCCACACGGCCAAGCGGATCTTCGAGCGGCTGCAGGACGAGTATGGGTTCGGCGGCCAGTACACCATAGTCAAGGACTACGTAAGGGAGCACCGCCGCCGGTCCCAGGAGATGTTCGTGCCGCTGTCCCATCCGCCGGGCTACGCCTAGTGCGACTTCGGCGAGGCCTTGGTGGTCATCGGCGGGGTGGGACAGAAAGCCCACTGCTTCGTCAAGGCCTACCCCGCGGAGACGGCCGAGGCCTTCCTGGGCGGCCACGTGTCGGCATTCGCCTTCCTGAGTGGAGTGCCCCAGAGCATCCTCTACGACAACACCAGGCTGGCAGTGGCCAGGATCCTGGGGGATGGACGCCGTAAACGCACCCGGGCCTTCACGGAACTCCAGTCCCACTACCTCTTCGACGACCGGTTCGGCCGTCCCGGCAAGGGCAACGACAAGGGGAATGTCGAGGGGATGGTGGGCTATATGCGGCGCAATTTCCTGGTGCCGGTGCCATCCTTCGAGAACTTCGATGCGCTGAACGCCCACCTGGAGGGGCGCTGCCTGGCGCGGATGGATGCCAGTGAGTACCGATTTCTCGGCCTTCCGCTGCTAATGGCGCTGCCTGGCGCGGATGGATGCCAGGCTGAGGGGCCACTCAGAGACCATAGGTCAACGGATGGAACGGGACCTGGAAGCACTGCTGCCCCTGCCGGAGGCACCCTATGACGCCTGCGACAAGAGCAGGCAGGCCGGGTCAGTTCCCTGTCCCTGGTGAGATACAGGACCAACGACTACTCGGTGCCGGTGGCCTACGGCCATCGGGACGTCATGGTGAGAGGCTACGTGGACCGGGTGGTCATCAGCTGCGGCTCGGAGGTCATCGCCCTGCACAAACGCTCCTACCAGCGGGATGATTTTGTGTTCGACCCCGTCCACTACCTGCCCCTGCTGGAGCAGAAGACGGCGGCCCTGTACCAGGCCGCTCCCCTGCGGGGATGGGACCTGCCCGAGGAGTTCGCCGCGCTGCGCCGCCTGCTGGAGTCCTGCATGGGACCCAGGGGCAAGCGGGAGTTCGTGCAGGTGCTGCGGCTCATGGAGCATTTCTCATCTGGGGAAGTCCACGCCGCCGTACGGGACGCCCTCCGGCTGGGGGCTTTGAGCTTCGACGCGGTGAAGCACCTGGTGCTGTGCCGTCTGGAAGGCCGGCCGCCCCGCCTCGACCTGGAACTGTATCCCTACCTGCCCCGGGTGCGGGTGAACACGACATCCGCCGGAGACTACATGACCCTGCTGTCGGGGAGGGCGGCATGAACCGCCGGTCCACGCTGCTGCTGGAGCATCACCTGAAGAAACTGAAACTGCCCAGCTTCATCAGGGAGTAAGGCAAGATGGCCGCCCAGTGTGCCGCCGAGGGCGTGAACCACCCCCAATACCTGCTCAGGCTGGCGGAACTGGAACTCATCGACCGCCACCAGCGCATGGTGCAGCGCCGGATCCGGGCGGCCCGCTTCCCAGCCGTCAAGAGCCTGGACACCTTCGACTTTACCGCCATCCCCTCGGTGAACAAACAGCTGGTGATGGAGCTGGCCCGCTGCGAATACATACAACACCGGGAGAACGTCATCGCCGTCGGCAACAGCGGCGCCGGCAAGACCCATGTGGCTGGGGCTGGGCCCTGGCCGCCTGCCAGCGGGGGATGTCGGTGGGCTTCACCACCGCCGCCGCCCTGGTCCACGAGCTGATGGAGGCCCGGGATGAGAGACGGCTGCTCAACCTGCAGCGGAATCTGTCCCGCCTAAGCCTGCTGATCATCGACGAACTGGGCTTCGTGCCCCTGTCCCCCACCGGAGCGGAACTCCTCTTCGAGGTCTTCAGCCAGCGCTACGAGCGCGGCTCCATCATGGTGACCACCAACCTGCCTTTCGACGAATGGACCGAAGTGTTTGGCTCAGAACGCCTGACCGGTGCGCTGCTGGACCGTCTCACCCACCACGTCCACATCCTGGAGATGAACGGCGACAGCTACCGCCTCCGGCACAGCCGGCAGAACGCCGCCCACGAGGTCTCGGACGATCGGGAAGACTCCTGATTCACTCCGGACCTGCGGACCCCTGACCCTGACCCCGCCCGGCTCCCAATTCAGTCCTTTCTCATCGTGCCGGTGGTACACGATTCCTCCGCCGCAGTGGTTCACCTTCTCGCCGCCCTTGGCACCAGAGGCCTTTGTCAGCTCAAATGTTTGCTGAGCTGTTAGGTATTCCACCACATAGAAACGTGGACCTGGATCGGGTAATGCCAGGGTCTGTTGTAGGAGATCTGATAGTTAAAGAAGGATCGCATCGGTGGCGTCCTATCCACAATCTTGTCGCTGCAGAGATCATTAGACAGGTTCTCGCTGGTAATGAAACGGACCTTCGTGTCTGGAATCAAAATCTCTCGTCGTGGAGCAGACAACTGGCGCGTTTTTGCGAAAATCAGCCTGGAATCTCTACCGACGAGACCATGGACCTCCTACGCCGTATTTTCGTCATCAGGGACGACCAACAGATCCTGGGTACCGAACAATCAGGGCATCCGACCTATTCCCGCCTCATAGAGGACATTCCTAGCGAAGAAGGTCGCCTCACTGTCTTACGGGAGCTAGTAAGCCTATTTCCAGAGGAGCCGCACTTCTGGGCCCATTTGGGACGATTTTACAGTCTGACCCTTAAAGAGCACGAATCTGCCATAGACGCCTTGGGGCGAGCCTTAGAATTGACTCCACAGGATAACGTCCTCCACCATATGTTAGGTATGGCAATTAGGGCGAAAGCGTACAACATTATTGAGACTCATCCGTACCGCGATGGTGGTCTAAGAGAGATCTCCGAGCAGCTTATGTTATTGGAAAGGGAAGCAGGAGAAGAGTTCCAGCGCTCAAGGTCGTTGGCTTCCTCGGATGAGCATGGCTACATCTCCCATATCCAGTTGATGATTCGTTGCATCGAGGCGGGGTTTAGGGCATCTGGGGCACGCACCTATGAGGAATTCCTGCTTGCGGCTGGTGCAGCATGGTACCGTGATTTAGTTGATTCGAGTGAGACTCTCTTAGAGGAACTGGCCCGGCTCAAGATTGGGCAAGATAATCTTGGGAGATATTTTGTCCAATGTCGCACAAGTTTGGATAGACTGTACGGGGACTACACCCGTGTGATCGAAAGTTGGACCAATCTAATAGGGCGACGGGGGGGTATATCAACCTCCTATAAGGCGACAGATAGTACGGGCATATCTAGCGAGACGCCAGCGGGAATGGCATCAACTCAAGGATAACGAACTTGCCAGAATAATTGACCTGCTTGAAGCGAATATTCTGGACGAACCAAGACGGGCCAGCAACTTACGCCTCTGGTTCCAGGCGGTTAGAAACTCAAGCGTGCATTTAGTAGATGAAGTCATCGAAAGACTCTCCTACTAGTGGGCCGATACCAACGCGCTAGATGCCGGCTTTTATTTGGGAATTCTTCACGTCCTGAAAGCCTTGGAAGGGTCCAGGCTTTCTGCGCAGAAGGCGACAGAATTTATAGAACAAACTAGTACCATTTCCAGATAGATTTGCAAGAATATAAGAAGGCAGCCATACTTGGATATGATCTTTCTGTGGGGGAGTATCCAGACATGGCTGCCATCAAGTATAAAGTCAAGCTGGCTGAATCCGAACGCTCCCGTCTCAATGAGGTTTCCCACCGGGGCAAGCCGTCAGTCCGCACCGTCAAGCGGGCGCTGGCGCTGCTGAAAGCAGATGAAGGACTTCGGGACGGTGAGATAGCCGGTGTGCTTTTGGTCAACGCCGCTGCCGTTGCCAGAGTGCGGAAGCGGTACGTGGAGGAAGGGCTTGAGGCCGCCATCAATGATCGGCCAAGGCCGGGCCGGGAGCGCAAGTTGGACGGCAAGCAGGAAGCGCACCTAAACTAAAGCCAAGGTGAAATGCGCAGATGGTGGGGGTCAAACGACGGAGCCGGGTCATTCTCCAAGGACGGATGAGGGGATTCACCAGCGCAACCCAGCTGATCATCATCGCCACTTAAATGTACATCCCACCTTGGCTTTAGTTTAGTTGCCATCGCGTGCAGCAGTCCACCCGAAGGACATGTGAACTGGACGCTCCATCTGCTGGCGGACAAGGTGGTGGAGATGGGGTTGGCCGGGAGCATCTCCCTGGAGACGGTGCGCCGGATACTCAAAAAACGAACTCAAGCCCCGTTCTGCAACGGGGCAGGCTGTGGCGGAAAAAGGAATGGTGCATCCCCAAGCTGAGCGGGGAGTTCGCCGCCCGGATGGAGGAAGCGCTGGACCTTTATCACGAAGAGTATGACCGGGAGCGTCCGGTGGTGTGTTTTGACGAGTCCTCCAGGCAGTTGCTCGGGGATGTGCGGCCTCCCATTGAGGCCGCTCCTGGACGGGTGGAGCGCTATGACACCGAGTACCAGCGAAACGGGACCCTGAATCTGTTCATGTTCTGTGAACCGAAGGGTGGGTGGAGGCACGTCGAGGTGACTGGGCGCCGCACTGCTGTGGACTTCGCTCAACAGATGCAGTGGCTGGTGGACCAGGCATATCCTGACGCCGCAGTGAGCTGGCTGGCGCTGGACAATCTCAACACCCACAAGCCCGGCTCCCTCTGCGAATCGTTTGCACCGTCCGAGGCACGCCGCACAGCCAAACGCCTGGAGCTTCACCACACACCCAAGCACGGAAGCTGGTTGAACCTGGCTGAAATCGAGTTCAGCGTCTTCAGCAGACAGTGCCTGAACCGCCGGGCCGGCGATGAAGCGTTGCTAAGACGGGAGGAGGCGGCGCTCGCGTTCGAGCGCCGCGAGGCCGCCGCCGTCATAGACTGGCGGTTCTCCACCCAGGACGCTCGTAGTAAGCTCCACCATATCTATCCGACAAGACCAGATTGAAACGGTACTAAACCAAAGCCAAGGTGAAATGCGCAGATAGTGGAGGTCAAGCGGCGGTGCCAGATCATTCTCCAAGTACGGCTGAGAGTGTTTTACTGGCGCAACCAAGCTAATCTTCATCGCCCATTGAATGTACATCCCACCTTGGCTTTAGTTTAGTATTACAATGACGGTTCACAAGAATAGGACCTTGAGGACTTCTTCATGGCGACCTGCCCACATGCTTGACAGCTTGGTTGCCTTGCCTTCCGCGACGCGATTTCCGGCCAATGCCTGACCAAATTGAGGAAGCGTCATTGTAATACTAAACTAAAGCCAAGGTGAAATGCGCAGATGGTGGGGGTCAAACGACGGAGCCGGGTCATTCTCCAAGTACGGATGAGAGGGATTCACCGGCGCAACCCAGATGATCATCATCGCCACTTGAATGTACATCCCACCTTGGCTTTAGTTTAGGAGACACGTTGCAATAGACCTAGCTGTTAAAATTGATCCAAGACCGCTCCGGACTCTACGGGAGTGAGGAGTCCAATCAACTTGGCCTTCGCTGGTCTGGTCCCTCTAGTCTGTGCCTCCCTGGGGCCTTGCCCTCCTCATCGGCCCTCAGGCTTATGGCCTCATCGTGGACGAACTCCGGGGTCGCCTTCTCCCTGCTGCAGTTGCCAGCGGTCTTTCTGCGCGGTTGTTCCCCAAGGCGATTATGCCCAATGGATGGCCAGCCGTCCAGCGTAGGGTCAGAAGGTGCCCCACCGGATTTGGCTAGGCCTGTCTTGCCCCTCATCCCGGGAGCCTGGCCAACTTTGCGGCCACGTTACATGCGGGCCGGAGTCTCGGGGCATTGAACTCCAAGGTTCTTTGCAGAGACGGTTTTGACTCAGCAGAAAGCTCTTGCTTCTCCGCAGTCCGCATGGGCCTCTCCCCGGGCCGAGCGGGGTGGAGAACGGCCCGGGGGTCTTCGGATAGAGGTTCCCTGAGGAGGATCGCGACAGCGCTTCCCGGTCTTTTTGGCGTGCCCAGGGCCGGGGCGATGGGTCTTCCAGTATGGGTCCAGTGGCTTAGTTTGGAAATCTGTGCTTCCACAGCCGCCGCACCCCCTGGGGCGAGGGCGTCGGGTAGTGACGCCAAGGTAGTGTGGAAGGGTCGGGTTCAGCTGCCCAGTGCGAGTGTCAGTAGGACGAAGGCGACCGCGGCGACTCCTGCCGTGATGATGATGTAGAACGCCTGGTCCGGCTTCCGGTCCAAGTGGTCTGAGTGTTCGTCAAGGTGCTGCGCCGGGTGGTCGAATCCGCCGTTCATGTCCTCCTTCGATTTTGGGTACGGTCGGCGCAGTCCTGGCCCTGCTCAATGTGGTCCCGGAGTTCCCCGACAGGCATGGGGCTCTCCTGCGGGGCGTGTTAAAGTCACTTGGTGAATCCTCATCCTTCCCGAGCGGGACGTTGATGGTCACCAGTAGAAGAAAACTGCTCCAGCTGGGCGCGGTATGGGCCGGGTCCCTAGCGGCTGTCCTTCTGCTCGGCGCCTGTGGAATTGGACCCAAGGGAACGTCGGCGGAGTCACTGGCCGAGGGTCGGGCCGTCTACGAGGCCAACTGTGCAGTGTGCCACGGCCCCAACGGGGAAGGACAGATGGACTGGCACATCCGCAAGGGGGATGGGACCCTGCCCCCTCCGCCGCTCAACGGCGACGGTCACACCTGGCATCACGGGGACGGCACGCTTTACAGAACCGTCAGCCAGGGCGGGGCCATCTACGACTCCCCCGCCCTGCGGGGTTTCAAGAGCGGAATGCCGTCCTTTGGAGGCACACTTTCCCACGACGAGATTTTGTCTCGGTCATCAACTACCTGAAGAGCACGTGGGGAGACAAGATGTTCCAGGGGCGGTGAAGCTAGAGTCCCAGGCGATGGTCAGCGAAAGGGACCCGTTTCCGGAAGCCGCGCCCTAGTAGACCAACATCTTTGAAATGAGGATTAGTTAAGCCCGAATCCACCGATGGACACGGATGGACGGCGTGAGGACACTGGAAGGGGGGGTGAGGGAGTTACAGGCGCGATGATTCGGGCTCGAATTCGGGTAGACGGGAGGTTGGCGGGCGGTCTGCAGGCGCTTTTGGGGCGCCGATGGCGGCCTGCAGTGGCTGTGGCCAGCGAGATGGCGGGATAGGACACGGCGAGAGGCGCTCGCGGACCGGGCTGGCGCGAGTTGGCGGGGACGTTCAGTTGACAGGATGGCGGGTCAGTTGCAGACGGGTCGTCAAGCTGGGAGTGGAATCGCTCGCAGCCGGGCCAAGGCGCGACTGAACTGGGTTTCCCAAGGCCAGCGCTGTGGCAGATGCAGGGTGAGCCGGCGTGCGGAGCGGGTGAGCCGTCCGGCCAGGGCGAAGACCCGTCGCCGGAGGGTCTTGGTGGTCACGATCCGCTCACCCAGGCCGATGCGGGCTGTCCAGCGGGCCAGGTTGTGGGCCATCACCTGTACCGCCAGCCAGGCGCCGTTGGCGGCGAAGCGGCCCGAGGGGAGATGGTTCAGCCCGACGCCGTACTTGAGGTCGCGTATCGCATTCTCGATCTCGGCGTGGCGGCGGTGGTCAGCCTCCAGTTCCAGGGTCTCTCCGTCCCGGTCGGTGATGAAGCCGTGATAGCTGTAGGTGGCGAAGAGAGCCAGTTGAGAACCGGGCGCCGGCTTCACCCGCCGGACGATGAGCCGTACCGGCGCGGCATCCGGCTCACTCTGGAAGGGGGTGTAGGTGGTTTCGGCCACATCGGCGGCGCCGTCCATCCAGTAAGGAATCGGCGTCCAGGCATCTTCGGGTATCGCCTCGATGAGATTGTGCAGGCTTTTGTGCTGGCGGATGGTGATGGATAAGCGGACATCCATCCGGCGGCAGACGGCGACCACGGCGTGGGTATAGAAGCCGCTGTCAGCCCGCATGGTGAGCTGCCCGCTGGCCCCGCCGCAGCGAACCCGGCTCACCGTCTCACGCAGGAAGTGGGCGGCGGCGCGGGCGGTGTTGGCCCGGCCCTCGCGCAGGCGGGCCATCAGCACGTCGCCGGCGCCGGCGGAGACGGCCAGCAGTGGGTGATAGCCCCGTGCGCCGGTATAGCCGTGGTGGCGGGCGCCCTCCTTGGCCAGTCCGTAAGTCTCGCAGATCGTCGAATCAAGGTCGATGGTGAATGGCGCGTCGCCGGGTCCGGCCCCCGCCTGCCAGGCCCGGGCCAGCAGCTCGCGGCTCACCCGGTCCAACTGACGGACGTGGCCCCACCGGAAGCTGCGCAGGAAAGTGCCCAAGGTGGAGGGCGCCTTGACTACGCAGCCGAGAGTGCAGGCCGTCCTGCCGGTGCGCAACGCATCGGCGTCGTCGATGCAGTCGCCGCCCGCCAGCGCCGAGGTCACCAGAGTCGAAATCTTATCGCCGGTGTTGGCTCGGCCTGGGGCGCGGCCCAGGTCCAGGCGCCGGTCAACCAGTTGGGGCAGGCCCAGGTGCAAGGCCAACGTGGCGGGAAGGATCAGCCCGGCATTGTTGACCAGGCGATGGTCGTCGAAGGCGATGTGGATGCCGTCGGGGTGGTTGCGTGGTAGCATCTATTGGGTGCTCCTTGTTTCTGGTTGGTTTTCTGTCTCGAAAACCATTATCCCAGATGCACAGGAGCGCTTTCTGGTCTCTTCAGGACCCTGCTACACGCCCTCCTTCGGTGGATTGGGGGTAAGTCTCGCAGATCGTCGAATCAAGGTCGATGGTGAATGGCGCGTCGCCGGGTCCGGCCCCCGCCTGCCAGGCCCGGGCCAGCAGCTCGCGGCTCACCCGGTCCAACTGACGGACGTGGCCCCACCGGAAGCTGCGCAGGAAAGTGCCCAAGGTGGAGGGCGCCTTGACTACGCAGCCGAGAGTGCAGGCCGTCCTGCCGGTGCGCAACGCATCGGCGTCGTCGATGCAGTCGCCGCCCGCCAGCGCCGAGGTCACCAGAGTCGAAATCTTATCGCCGGTGTTGGCTCGGCCTGGGGCGCGGCCCAGGTCCAAGTGCCGGTCAACCAGTTGGGGCAGGCCCAGGTGCAAGGCCAACGTGGCGGGAAGGATCAGCCCGGCATTGTTGACCAGGCGATGGTCGTCGAAGGCGATGTGGATGCCGTCGGGGTGGTTGCGTGGTAGCATCTATTGGGTGCTCCTTGTTTCTGGTTGGTTTTCTGTCTCGAAAACCATTATCCCAGATGCACAGGAGCGCTTTCTGGTCTCTTCAGGACCCTGCTACACGCCCTCCTTCGGTGGATTGGGGCTAAGGTCGGCCTGATTGCCCGGCAACACTTGGGCAATGGCATCTCCCTTCAAGCTGCGAACTCCAAAGACCATCAATTCAAAACTGTTGGACTACTAGTACCGCGTCAGGGTGAAACCGAGGGATAGATACGGCGAAGCTTATGCCGGGCATCGGTGGTGGAGAAGCTCCAGTCGATGGTTGCCTCAGCCTGATTACGCTCGATCTCCAATGCCGCGATTTCGCGCTTAAGCGACACTTCATCTTCAATGCGGCGATTCAAACATTGGTTGCTGAAGACGCTGAACTCGATCTCCGCCATGTTGAGCCAACTCCCATGTTTGGGAGTATAGTGAAACTCCAGCCGTTGGATCACCCGTCTGGCTTCCTTTGGCTCGAAGGCCTCGTACAGGGAGGCGGGTCTATGGGTGTTCAGGTTGTCCAGCACCACTCGGATCTTCTCCGCTTCCGGGTAAGCAGCATCCCCCAGCCAGCGCATCTGATGGGCGAAGTCGGTCATGGTGCGACGCTCGGTCACTGCCACGTGCCTCCAGCCCGCCAGCGGCTCACAGGTCATGAACAAGTTCCTGGTCCCGTTGCGCTGGTACTCGTAATCAAACCGCTCCCGCCGGCCCGCCTTGGCCGGGATGGGCGCCCGCTTCTCGGCCACCAACTGCTTGGAGGTCTCGTCGAAACAGACTACGGGCCGCTGGGGGTCATAGGGTTCCGCATAGAGGTCCAGCACGTCCTCCATGCGGGCCACGAACTCGGCGCTCACCTTGGGGATGCACCACTCCTTCTTCCGCCACGGCTTGAGTTCGTTTTTTTCAGCACCTGCCTGACCGTCTCCCGGGAGATGGAGTCGGTCAACTCGAGTTCCACCGCCCGGTCGGCCAGCAATCGCAACGTCCAGCGGGTGTGCCCTTCCGGGGCTGCGCTGCAGGCCACGGCCACCAGGTGGGCTTCCTGCTTTCCATCTAGTTTGCGCCGTTGTCCCGGCCGCGGCAGGTCCTCAAGGGCGCGCTTCAACCCGCCTTCTACGAAACGCTGCCGCACCCGGCCGACCGTGGAGGGGCCGACCAGCAGAGCTTCCGCCACCTGCTGGTCGGTAAGGCCTTCATCGGCTTTGCACAAGATCAAAGCCCGCTTCAATTTACGCCCCGAGGATTGGCCGCGCCGGGTGATACCCAGCAAATGTTCCCGCTCATCTTGGGTCAAGTTCACTCGGTATAGCTTGGCCGGCATTCCCCACGCCTCCCCACAATCAAAGAATGCCTCAATTATATACTTTCTTATATTTGTCAAAAATAGCCGGACGCGGTACTAGTATTACGACGACGGTTCCTCTGGCAGGGCGATTTTCGAGAATGATTTGAACCTGACAACGTGATGCGATGAGCCTACCGCGATAGCCCGCTGGCAGCCGAATACGAAGGGTAAGACAACATACTCGGTAATCCGTCGTTGTAATACTAAACCAAAGCCAAGGTGAAATGCGCAGAAAGATGGGGTAAATTTGGGGAGTCGCTGGGTTAGCTTTCGGTGTCGTCAGGGAGGGGTTGGTGATGGGCGTAAGGGAGAAAGAGCGGTTTCTGGAACAATGGCGGATGGATGCCACGGATTTGCGTCGGCGGATGATTCTGGCTCCCACCCCCCGGGAGCGGGAGCGGTGGTACGCCATCCTGCTGCTGGCTCAGGGCTTGACGGCAGCGGCGACGGCGGAGGCGCTGGAGCAACGGCCCGCCGCGGCGGGCATCCAACTGGCCAACTGGTATTGGAAGGTGGTGCGGCAGTTTGTCTCAGAACGGTTTGGCATCAGCCTGTGCCGCAGCAGTTGCCTGAACTGGCTTCACCGGCTGGGGTTTGCCTTCAAGCGCCCCAAGAAGCGTCTGGTCAAGGGGAATGAGTCCAAGCGGGAGGCCTTCGTGGCGGAGTACGCCGCCCTGTGGGAGGAGGCCCAACGGACTGAAGCCAGAATATTCTTTGCTGACGAGGCCCACTTCCGGGCGGACGCGGAATTGCGGGGCAAGTGGGTGCTGAAGGGTAAGCCGGCGTTGGTGGACTCCAATAGCCCGCGGTATGGGGAGAAGGCCAGCTACTATTCAGCGGTGTGCCTGGAGACGGGCGAGGTGGAATGGATGGAACTGGAGGGCAACAGCAACAGCGGGACCTCGGTTGCCTTCCTGACGCAACTGAAGGAAAAGCATCCAGGGCCGCTGCGGGTCATCTGGGACAATGCGCCAGCCCACCGTGGGGAGGCGGTGCGGGAGTACCTCAGGACGCCTGAGCTGGAGCTGAGGCTGGTGAACCTGCCGGGCTACAGCCCGGACTTCAACGCCGATGAGGCTGTCTGGGGCTGGGCGAGAGAGGAGGCCACTGGCAATCTGTGCCTGGGGAGCAGGGCGGCGGTGCAGGAGAGGGTCGGCAAATTCCTGGCCGGGCTGTCCAGCCGGAAAGGCGAGGTGAGACGGCGCTGCCGGACGGTCCTGCAATCAAGGGCCGAAACACTCCCGCGAGACTCCCGCCCCGATTCCCAGCACCCGGCAAATGCACATCCCACCTTGGCTTTGGTTTAGGACACTTGACACATGGTCGTAATCGGTGTTGTCATTTCCTTTGATAGAATCCCCCACGCCTCTCGTAAGATCGGCGCACCACGGGGGGGGCATTTTTTTAACCCGGTTGCATCCGCTTGAACCAGCAGCCCGCAAGCAACCTGTCATCCATGAACTTCACCTCCGTCACCGGCCAGATTCAAAATCTGGTCGACCGAGGCATGGCAGTAAACGATTAGGCTCTCGCTGAGAGATGCCTAAACCACATAGGCTTCCAGCGCCTCAGCTCATAACTTGAAACCGTTCGAGTCTGCGACAACAGGCAAACAAGGAAACCTCTTCAACGGCGCGACGGTCTTCACGGACGTTATGGCCCGCTACCTTTTCGACCAGCGGCTCAGATCCCACATGCTGGAGGCCTTCAGCTTCATCGAAGTATCAGTCAGAACTCAGTGGGCACATCAGCTTGCATATGAAAACGGACATGGAGAGCACGCACACCAGGACGGCGCTCTGTTCGACAACTTCCACACTAAAAACCTCAGTGAACTTGAAAGAACCTACCAACAGATTACAAACCAGCAGGGTACCGACTTCTAAAAACTCACCGTCTGGGACGTGATACACGCCATGTCATTCGGGCAGCTGTCTAAATGGTACTCAAGCACTCGCAACCCGAGAATCAGGCAGTCCATAGCACAAAAATATGGAATGGATCAGTCTGTCCTTCGTTCCGCTCTGCGGCACCTCACCAAAGTCCGTAACACATGTGCTCATCACGAAAGATTGTGGGATTTGAAGCTCAGTGCAGGACTCAAAATTCTCAACAACCTTGGGAAATCCCTGGAAACCGGGAAAGCATTCAACCCACAGGCCCGAGATAAGATCTACAACGCCATAGTCATGACAACTCACCTGATGGAAGTGATCACCCCCAAGGGAGACTGGACGGAACGGTTTCTGGAGCTCAGGGAATCAGATTCTCACAAGTCAATACCGGAAGCCAACATGGGATTTCCCAAGAACTGGGAGGACCATGCCATCTGGCAAAGACATCTTCCGGCCAAGTAACGAGCCAAGTCGACCCTGAGTTAGTTCAAAGCATCTCTCCGGCAGTGTTCATTTCGGGGAGCTCCCAGAACCTCATGTTCCCCGATTTGACACGAGATTGCCGGAGCGGCCTGTCCGGCCAGCATGGCGGAGGCCGGACGGACTGAGTCCTTTCCGAGGAGTTTGGGGGAAGTCCGGGGATGTAGTCGGACAGAACCGTTACGACCTGGCCACCAACCCGGCGCGCATCTGGGGAAAGTGGGACAACGGCCCTGAAACGAGCGGATGGACCCAGCCCAAGTAGGCTGTGAAAACGGTGGTCCTAGCGCCCACATCCTGCCCCCGGGCAGTGAAGCAAGTTCTGGACATGCCCGTAGGGATCTTTGCTGTCATCTTCCTCGCCCTCACCGCCGCCTGCGCCATCCCGGTCGCTGAGGCACCGGCCCCTGGGTGAAACGGAACCCTTCTCCGGCGGGACCGCCCTGGTCCTGGAGCAGGCCGTCCAGTCCTTCAGCGAAGCCCGGTACCAGGAAGCTCTGGCCGGGTTCCTGGAAGCCCAGCGTCTACACGGGGCGCCCAGCCGGGTCATCCACAACTGGCTCGGAAACTCCCACAGCGCCTTGGGGGACCATGAGGCGGCAATCCGGCACTTCACCGCCGCCTAGAGACCGACGACAACTCCGGTGACCGGGTGAGCCGGGGTACAGCTTACATGCAGACTGCCCCGGGCCACGCTGGACGCCGAAGCCGCCCTGAAGTTGGGACCGGTCAGATCCCAAGGGGTCCACACAGACGCCGAGGCCCACGTCATCCTGGCCAATTGCAGCACCCTGCAGGGGGACTACCAAGCCGCCCTCCAACATGCCGAGGCAGCCCTCTCAATCGCCGATGGGCACGGATATCCCGACGCCCGGCTCCAGGCCCTTCGCCGGCAGCAGGCAAGCATCCGGGCGGCCCTGGACGGAAGGGTATTGCCGGCGGGAAGCTCGCCGGACTCCCCTGGGTGGAGGGCGGGTTGACCGACGAGGAGGACGAGGTCCTCCAGGAGCTATTCCGGCTCTTGATCGGCGGCACCGGGGAGGCACAGGCACAAAGACCGTTCGACAGCGGAACGGTGGAAACTGTCCTGGACATGCCCTTCCTTCGGAGCGTCGGCCCCGGGGATGCCCAGGCCGTCCGTTCCCTGGCCAACATAGCCTGGGAGGACAGGGCCGCGCTGGAGGCCGTCCTGGAACACCCCAGCCTCGCCGGCGGCATCACCGATGAACTCACTCCCGTGATCGCCGCCCTGTGGGGAGCCCACCGGCACAACCCGGGGCTGGTGACCGCCCTGCTGGACCCCGGGGAGGTGTCGATCGAGAGCAGGAGCATCGAGCTGGCCTTCACAGGGAAGGTGGACCTCCACATCCTCCGGCTGGGGAATGGGGAGACCCAGGGACGACAGACCTCCTGGAGGAGGCGGTCCGACATGTCGAGGCCTTCATAGGGATTTCCCTGCCCATGCGGGCCATCACCGTCCTGTTGGCCGACGCCGTCGGCCCCCGGCACAGCGGAACCAACACCGGCACCGCCATCACCATCCTGCCCGAGACCGAGGCGGACGACCATTTCCTCCCTGGGGTGTTGGGCTCCGAGGTGGTGCATTTCTGCTGGCGGGGAAACCGGGACTGGCTGGACGAGGGGATGGCGGAGCTCATCGAAGCCCACCACCGGAGCCGTACCGCCGGAGCGGAGATGACGGCCTCCCACTATCCCTGCGCCCACGCCAACAATATCCTGGAGTTGGAGCAGGTCGCCCCCCGCAGTGGCGAGGCCGCCTACCGTTGCCATTACGCCCTGGGCGAAAGGCTTTTCCTGGACCTCTGGCGCGAGCTGGGAGAAGCCCGGTTCCAGGAAGGGGCTGTGTGAGACTGTACCGGATGTCCGAAGGGGCCTACGGGCCCCCTTGGATGCGAGCAGGGCGTTCAACGGCGCTGCGGCGGGGAGAGGTGGTACGGGGAGTCCCAGCCCCCCGGAGCGGGAAGACCTGGGGCTAGGCCAGTCAGACCTGGAGGTTGGAAGAGACTGGCCGGGGACAGGATGCACATTCTCAAAGACCGTTCGACACCACCCCCCTGGAGAGAACGCCCGACCGGTCAGGACATCCAGCCTCACCGGGGAGAGCAGGACGCTTCGTCATGCACCGCAGATCCGTGCTCGTCACGAAACCTTGAGGGTTTATGCTTTCGCCACGCGCTCCCGAGGAGCGCTGCTCAGGTTCGGGACTCCTCCGGGAGTCCCTCCCCAGGATCGCGGTGCTGAGCACCCGGCCCCGGTGGAGCTGTCCCAGGGCGGGTCCGCATCCGGGGTCGGTCCCCTCCGCACGGACTCCATGGCGTCCACACCGGCGGCACGGCCAGGACCAGCAGTGGAATCGGGGTGGACACCGGAGGGAGCTGCACTCCGGGAACAGTGAGCCGGCGGTCCAGGCCGGATGGACGGTGCCCCCCCGGAAAACAGCCCTCCGGAGAAAAGTGCAGATACTATATATAGAGAGTAAATCGACTTCTCTTCAGGCAACTTTTTTCGTACTCAGACTACTCCATTACTCAGCCGTGATCCAAACCATGGGTTGAGACCCATTTCACTAGGAAATTTCATACTTCTCAGTGAGGGTTGAGTGAGTAGTGACTTTTTCCGATTTCCCCGAAGTCATTACTCCACTACTCAATTCCGTATACCCAAGAGATAAGTTCCTAAACTGGCTGACCCTACTAAACCACCCCCCAAGGATGTACGATTTAGTCTATATATAGTATCTGCACTTATCTCGGGAACGATTGAGGAGCGCATCCATCAGGGGCCGGAATCGGACCCTTCGCCACGCAACCTTCGTCACGCTCGGCCGAGCGGTGTTGCTCAGGATCGCGGTTCCCCCCAGGAACCACTCCCCCGGGGCGGCTGTGGATACCCCAGGGTCGGGGGAGCGAGACCCGGACCCGGGACCAGAGGCGTCTGTGGAGAGCGCCGGGGTCTGCTACCGGCGGAGGGCTCCTTGGCCCAGAGGGCCCCGGGGCGGCGGCGCTGTGGAAACGGCGATCCCTGACCTGGAGGCCCCAAAACGGGTCTGAGCCGCGCCCTCAGACGCCTCTCCATGGCCCACAGAGGGGTCAAACACGGCCCAAAGCGCCATTTCTCCACATGGGTTGATGGGTTCCCCGAGCGCCGGAAATACCCGGAAAACGGCGTCCTGGGGATTTTACCGGGAATCTTCGGGGGAGAGACTCGCCCCAGGACCCCGGTCGCCATCGACGAGATGCGGGGTTCCGGCAGTGCCCGCACCGGCGGGAGGAGCAAGGCCGCACCGGCGACGTCGTGGGATGCTGGCTGGTCCTGGGACAGGGTCAGGGGGTGGCGGCGGGAAGTGCCGATGTCCTGGCGTAACCCAGCTGGCAGAGCCCTATCAGCCAAACTCCTCTCGGGCGAAGCCCTCCTGTCCGCTGCGCTCCCCAGGTCCGCTTCGCTCGTCACGCACCGCTCGTCATGCAACCCAGAGGGTTGCTGCTCGGGATCGCGGTTCCTCCAGAAGCACTCCCCTTCGGGAGTCCCTCCCCAGGTCCCCGTGGCCCAGCGGGACTGCCGCGGGAGCCGGAATGGAGGCGGCTGGGCCAGGGGCGGAGGCAAAACTTGTAAATCCTTTTGTAAATCTACCCGGTTTAACTCAACCGGCATAAAACCTAAGAAAAAGCCGGATTTACGCTTGGAAACCCATCTAAATTGAACTCAGTTTAACTCAAAAATGCCATACAACACGGTTTCGTAAACCGTAGGTCAAGGGTTAGACTTCCTTCACCGGCTCCACTTTTTCCGCACAAAACCGCCGGCGTCCCCGGCCGGGAGCAACCGTTGCTGATGCGCGGAGTTCGCCCTCACCTCCGGCCCCCCGCCTTCGCAGGGGCAGGCTCTCTCCCAGAGGGAGATGGGAGACGTACCTTTTAATTCTCCCTCTCCCTTTGGGAGAGGGTTGGGGTGAGGGCGCCCCCAACCGGCGCCGCCGGTTTGCCTCAAAAGGCGGGCTTGGGAGTATAATGTCTCCAACCTAACGGGAGGCGCTCAACATGGCCAAAATCAAGCATGTGGCAATTACTTGCGAGGACCCGGACGCCGTGGCGAAGTTTTATAAGGAAGGCTTCGACTTGGTAGAAGTCGCCCGCAACGACCGGCAGGTCCAGCTTTCCGACGGCGACATCAACCTCACCATCCTGAAGTGGAAGACCGGCAAGGACGCCGATGTCGGCCCCAACGGCGAAAATTACAGCGGAATCCACCACATCGGCTTCCAGGTGGACAGCCTGGAAGACACCGGTGCCAGACTCCAGGACATTGACGGCGAGGAAATCGTCCGCCGCGAAGTGGCCAGGGACGGCGAGGCTCGCCCGCCCCGGGCCGAGGAGAAGTGGTCCGGCCCCAACGGGCAGGTGCTGGACATTTCTGAGCCGGGCTGGCTCCACAAGTTGCCGCTGGATTAAGCGCGGCGCGTATTCCAGCATAGATGACATGGATGGTATGGATGGACGGCCCGGTTTGCCGTCCATACGGCATATTTGCGCCGAGCCGGAAACCGGCTCGTGCCGGCATCAACCTGCGGGAGGCGGATACTATGGAAGCAACCTGCGTAACGCACATCGGAATCTGCGTCCGGGATATGGAAAAGTCCCTGGCCTTTTACCGGGACATCCTGGGCATGACGGTGCTGGGCGACCGGATGACCGACCCCACCGAGGGCGGACGGCTGCACAATTACCGGCGGAAGCGCCAGGCCCGGCACTGGGTCAGCCTTAGCTACGGCGAAGGCTCCACCCCCACGCTGACGCTGACCAGCCATCCGGGGGACGACCCCGACGGCGAACCCATCAAGCTGGACGAGGTTGGCATCAGCCACATCGCCTTCGGCGTAGCCGACGTCAAGAGTCTGACCGACGAGTTGATCACCAAGGGCGTACAACTGGCCGGCCCCCGCGAGTCCTTCACCAACGCCGGCGGGGACATCCGCAGCATCTACGTCTTCGACCCCGACGGCATCCTGGTACAGTTCAGCACGGCTTAGACGGGTGGGGCCCGCATCGGCCCCGGAACACTTGGGCCGGTGCGTGTGACGTTATGAACCAGGCGGTATGGCGCGCGGGGCATACCCTCAGCCGGTTGGGCCTGCTGGACGCGGCCTGAGCGCTGCGTCAGATTGCGGGCCGGGACGGCGCCACAACCGCGGAAGCACTGGCGGTGATTGACGCCCTGCCGGACTGTTTCGCAGGGGTTGATGCGTCTGTCAAGGCGTCCCTCAAGGATGCGTTGCGGCAACCCGTCCCTTCCGGGGCATCCCCGCAACCGGACCGCCCCCGGCCTACCGGCTGACGGGTATGCTAACGGAGACGGGGCTGAGCCGCACCGGGACCTCCACGCCTTCCGGCAGGTCTACGGTTATGCGCACCGCGTAGCTCACGACGCCCCTTTCCGTGCTGGGTTCGTCGGCCAGATGAGTCACGGTCCCGGCGAACTCCTGCCCCGCAACCGATGCGATGCTGACCCTGGCCCAGCTTTCCAGCCCCACCAGCCCAACGTCGTTAGCGTCAATAACGCCATACACCGCCACCTCGGACGGGTCGACAATCTCCAGTATCCGGGAGTCCCTGCTGATCAGGTCGTCCACCTCAACGTTGACCAGCGCAACCACGCCGGACATGGGCGCGCGGAGTTCCATTCGCTCCAGGTCCTCGTTGATGTCGTCTATCCGCGCCTGAATGGACACCAGGGTGTCCTCCAGGAGCGCGATTTCCAGCAGCTCCGGCTCTTCGGTCAAGTCCTCCAGGCGCTCCTGGGCCAGTTCCAGACTGCGCTCCATAACCGTCAACAGTTCCTGGTCCGGGCCGTCCTTGGCTTCCGCCAGATCGTGCTCCGCGTCGGTCAAGGCGATCATGGCCGCATCAACGGCGGTCTGAAGCCGGCGCAAGTCCAGGTCCTGGTCGGCAAAGTTCTCCAACTGGTTCAGGTCCTCCCTGGCCTGGGCCAGCCCGGATTGAGCCAGGGAAACCGCCGACTCCCGCTGCTCGGTTTCCAGGCCCCGGTTGGCCTCCAGGTCGGCCAGAGCGTTTTCGGCGGATCTCAGGTTGGTCTCGGCCTCGTGCCGCCGGGTCCTGATGCGGTCCAGCAGTTCCAGGTCAATGGGCTTGCGGTTGTCGTAGTCGGGAATGGGGTTCCGCAGGAAGGCGGTCAGGTTGTCCTCCGCCGTTTCCAGGGCTGCTTCCGCCAACTGTAGGTTGACCATGGCGTTGGCCACCAGTTCGTTGTATTCCACGTTCAGGTTGTCCAGCCGGCGCTGGGCCTGCTCCACCGCCAGCCCCCGGGAAGTTATGAGCGCCCGCGCTGCGGAAATTTTCAGGTCGTTCTGGCGTTCGAAGTCCCGCCGGTAGTCCTCCAGCCTGTCCTCGGCGTCGGCTGCGGCCACCTCGGCGTTGACCTTGGCTGCCTCGGCCTTGATTGCCAGTTGGGAGTGGTCCCACAGGTAATCGGAAATGCGTTCCTCGGCGTCGGCGATGTCCTTGACCGCCTGGGCGATGTTGCGGCGGCGTTCGGCGTCTTCCAGGGGAAACAAATCGTAGTTCAGCCTGGCCCGGTCCAGCGACTCTTGTGTCCGGTCCAACTGCAGGACGGCCTCGGACAACTGCTGCTCCAGGGCTATGAACATCATGGAGTCCAGACGGGCCAGGACCTGCCCGGCCGTCACCACGTCTCCCTGCTCCACCAGCACCTCGTCCACCTCTCCCGAAATGTCGAAGGACGCCTCGGCCCGGCGGGGAAACACCAGGCTGCCGTTGACCACGACCTCCGTCGGTTCCGGCTCAGTCGTGGGGACGGAGGCCCGGGTCGCAACCGGGGTTGGCTCGGCAAGGAAGGGGATGCTGCTGCATCCCGCCCCCGCGATGACGGCGGCGGCAACTGCCCCGGCCGCGGCCCATGACTTCAACCAGCTAAACCTCATTACCGATAGTTCTCTCAACAAGTATCGCGTTTGGACCAGCGTTGGATATGGATTGCCCCAGGATTGACCCGGCGCGGCGTCAAGCCATCGCACCCGGCGCGCCCGTCGGGGCTAGGCATCGGCGCCGCCGTGACCGGGCAGGCGGGTGCGCACTCCGGACGACACGCGCCCCGGCAGCGACCCCAGAAATGCCAGCATTCCCGGGATGCTGGAGTGCATCAGGGTGTAGACCACCGGCACCGCAATCAGGGTCAGGAAGGTGGAGCTTATCAGGCCGCCGATGACCACGGTGGCCAGCTCCGCGCCGATGATTCCTCCGTCGTCGTTGGCCGTGAGGGCCAGGGGGAACAGGGCGAAGGTGGTGGTAAAGGCAGTCATCAAAATGGGCCGCACCCGGGTGCGGCCGCCTTCAATCAGGGCCTCGTAAACCCCCATGCCGCCTTCCCGCAGTTGCTCGACAAAGGTGATTAACACGATGGCGTTGGTCACCACCACGCCGATGAGCAGCAGCAGCCCCATGAGGGCCGACAGGCTGAGGGTGCGTTCGGTTATTGCCAGCGCGGCCACGGCGCCTACTATGGCCAGGGGCAGGCTCAACACCACGATGAACGGGTCCCGCAGCGACCCGAGGCTGGCGACCATGACCAGGTATACCAGGATGATCCCCACGCCCATGGCCAGGAATATGTCCTGGAACCCCTGGTTTATCTGCTCGAAGATTCCCCCGCTCTCGATCTTGACCCCCGGGGGAAGGTCCAGCGCCGCGATTACTTCGTCAACCTCCATGCCCACGGCCTGGGTATCCACCGCGGTAATCTCCCCGGTGATGCTGGCCGAGCGTTCCAGGTCGAACCGGCTGATGCTGACCGGTCCCTGCTGGATGCCAATGTGGCTGATCGACCCCAGCTTGACCGTGCCTGCCGGGCCGGAAATTTCCAGGTCTTTCAGTTGGTCAATGTCTTCGGCGTCTTCGGGCCGGCCCCGCACCACGATGTCCAGGGTCTGGTTGTCCAGGTCCACGCTGCTGACCGTCGCGCCCGCGACGAACTGGCTGACCTGCCGGCCAACGTCGGCGGCGGTCAGACCGTACTCGGCGGCGGTGTAGGGGTCGACTTCAATGGTTACTTCATCCCTTCCGTCGGAAACGTCGTCGCTCAGGTTTATTATCCCGTCAATCTGGTTGAGCCGGAAAACCAGGTCCTTGGCGACCGCCGCAACATTGGTAAAGTTGCTGCCCACCACCGTAATTTCCAGGTCGTCGGAGGGTGGGCCATCAGACACGCCGCTGAGGGTGATAGTCCCGCCGTCAATCTCCGGCAGATCGGCGCGCAGACGGTCGCCGATGTCCGTGGGGGAGTCTTCGGGCAGCTTGACGTACATCCCGGCCACGTGGAAGCCGGCCCCGCCGGCCACATCGCCAAATTCGGTGGTGGGGCTGCCCAGGGTGTTGTTGTAAACCTCGATATACCCCTCCCGGTGATAACGTTCCAGCACTTCCTCAATCTTCGCGGTTTCGGCGAAAGTGCGGCTAATGGACGTTCCGGTGGGCAGCTCCAGATCAATCGTCAGATACCGGGGGGCGCCGGAGGGAAAGAGAGTCACCGGCACCAGCAGCAGCAGGAACAGGCTGGAGGCCACCACGCCCACCGCCAGCGCCAGCGTGAGAGCCTTGAACCGCAGCGCAAAGACGAGAATCGGCGTGTAAATCCGCTGGATAACGGTATCGCGCGTCCTTCCGGTGGCGTCCTCGGAGTCCCGGGGGAAGTCGCCTTCCCGCAGCAGAAGTACGCCCAGCACCGGCACGGCGGTCAACGCCACCAAAGTCGAGGCCAGCAGGGCGAAGCTGACCGACATGGCGAAGGGAGTGAAAAATTCTCCCACCAGCCCCTGAATAAAGGCCAACGGAACGAACACCACCACCGTAGTCAGGGTGGAAGACACGATGGCCGCTCCCACCTCTCGGGTCCCGTTCACCGCCGCCTCATACCGGCCCTCCCCCCGCTGCAGGTGCCGGTACATATTCTCCAGCACCACAATGCTGTCATCCACCACCCGGCCGACCGCAATCGCCAACCCGGACAGGCTCATAAAGTTCAGGGACAGGCCGGACAGGCCCATGACCAGTACGCCGGTCATAATGCTCAGCGGAATGGAAACGCCGATGATGACGGTGGGTCTGAGGGTTATCAGCGGCCCCTTCAACAGGCCCGGCCGGAAGTTCAGGAGAAACAGGAACACTACCGCAATGGCGAAGACGAAGCCCAACGTTCCTTCCCGGAGCAGGCCGGAAAGCTGCGCTTCCACCTCGGGGCCGTCGTCCTGAAGCGTCAGGATTTGAATGTCTGGCGGCAGACCTTCCAGTTGGGACAGGACGGCGAGGGCTTCGGAAGTGACGTCGGCGGTGTTGGCGTCCGGGTCTTTGATCACAACCAGGTTCAGGCTGGGCCTGCCGTTGGTGCGGGAGATGGAGCTCGCCTGGCCGGTGCCAAGCCCAACCTCGGCCACGTCGCTCAACAGGACGCGGCGCTCACCCCGATGCCCGGCTTGCACGGGCCTGCCCCCCTGCGCGTCGCCGGCGGCGCGGGAACCCGGTTCGAACCCGACGGTCAGGTTGCGAATATCCGCAAGGGACCCGAACTCGTAGGAGGCCCGCACCGGGAAGCTGGACCCGTTCTGGTAGATGTCCCCACCGGGGAAGTTGGCGTTGTTGCCCTGAATGGCGCCGGTGACTTGCGGCATGGACAGCCCCAGGTCCTGCAGTTTCCCGGTATCGACAGTTACGGTTACCCGTTCCTCGACCCGTCCGACCACGTTGATTTCCGAAATCCCTTCCACCCGCTCGATGGCCGGCAGGATTAAGTCGTCCACGACGCGTTGCAGGGATGGAATATCCCGGTCTCCCAGGACGTTGAGTTGCAGAACGGGGAAGGTGTTGTTGTTGATGCGGCTGACGAAGGGGCCGGAGACTGCGCCGGGGAAGTCGATTCCGTTGACGTTGCTCTCAATGGCGCGCTCGGCCTCGTCCATGTCTTCGCCGAAGCCGAAAGTAACCAGCACTCGGGAAACGGAACCCGACGACGTGGAGCGAATGTCCTGGACTCCTTCTATTCCCTCGATCGCCTCTTCAATCGGCTCGGTGACGTCCCGCACCACCGTTTCCGGGTTGGCGTTGGCATAAAAGGCGAGGACGGTTATGTTGGGGAACTCAATCTCGGGGAACAACTCCCGTTCCAGGGTATTGTAGGTGAAGACCCCCCCGGCAAGGAGCAGCAGGATAACCAGAATGGTGACTGACCGCCGGCGCAGGGCCAGTTGGGTAAGAATGGTCACAGGTCAGACTCTCAGGCGGTCACGGGCAGGAACAACAGCCCGAATGGATGGGTGAAGACTTGCATGAGGCAGCAAAGAAGAAAGGGGAAATCGGGACTTAACCGGCCGTCTGCGTAGAGCCGGTGGTTTCCTGCGAACTCTCCAGCGCCCGGCAGAGCAACTCGAATCCCTGCACCACGGTTTCCAGTTGTTCCACTTCCAAACGCTCAACCACTTCCAGAATTCGCATCCGTCCAATCCGCCAGAACTGTTCCATAGATTCCCGGCCCTGGCCGGTCAGTTGGCAGAGTACGACCCGCCGGTCGTCCGGGTCAGGCCCCCGCTCCACCAACTCCTTGTCCACCAGGCGGTCCACGATGTTGGTGGAGGCGGAAAGGGCGGTGCCCAAATAGTTGGAGATGCTGCCCATGCGCAGAGGCCCCTGGTGTTGCAGCAGGGCCAGGGTCTTAATCTGGGGAATGGTCAGGTCCAGACCTTCCCACTCATCCAGAGGGCGGCAGTGCATCTGTTGGTTAATCTGCTCCACCAACTCAACGAACCGGTCCGTCAGTTCCTGCCTGAAAATTTCTTGCATGAAATCCAATCATTCACGCCGATTTAACTATTATAAAAGCGTAAATTAACGAAAGTCAACCGAGGGGTTGGCACCCGCAGGGCCTTTTCATTCTCCCCTCTCCCGCGGGGAGAGGGGCAGGGGGTGAGGGGGAATCGTGCGCATCAACTACGGTTGCCCTTGGCCGGAACGCCCTCACCCTAACCCTCTCCCCGAGGGCGAGGGGATTCTTTCGAGAATCAAAAGACCCTGGTCACTCCCCAGCTGACCATGCACCCCCCTAACCGATAACCCCCTCGTCCCGCAGCGAGGACATACGCTGCTCGTCCATGCCCAGCAACCCGTTGAAAATTTCCTGGTTGTGCTCGCCGTACTTGGGGATGGGGCCGGCGGTGGTGGGGGTCTTGGCAAATTTGATGATGGTCGGGCCGGGCACCAGCATCTGCTTGCCGCCGGGCTCGTCAACATCCGCCTTCATCATAACCTCCCGCTCCCAAATCTGGCGGTCTTCCAGCACCTCCGGAATGGTCATCGCGCGGCCGATGGGGATGTCCGCCGCCACCAGCGCATCCTCCACCTCCATCACCGTGCGCTCCTCGCACCACTCGTGCAGCAGCTCCATGCGGGTCTCCATCTGGGCGGTGGCAAACATGGGGGCGGCAAACTCCGGGTCGTCGGCCAGCTCGTCAAACCCCATAACCCGCAGCATCCGCTCCCACATTCCGGCCCGGGCCGCGCCGGTGGTAATCCAGCCGTCCTTGCATTGGATGAACGAGCCGGCGCGACGGAACTCGTTGGTTCCCGTCTCGTAGCACATAGCCAGCGCCACTTCCTCATAAGTAATTCCGCCGTCCATCATGGCCACTTCCAGCCACTGCCCCTCCCCGGTGCGGTCCCGGTGGCGAAGCGCCCCCAGAATGCCGATGGTGGCGTGAAGTGCCGCCGTCCGGTCCATAATGGGACCTTCGGCCATAATCGGCTGGTCGAACCCGCGGCCGGTCTGATGGCCGATGCCGCTCATGGCCTGAATGATCGGGTCGAAGCACTGGCGGTCCCGGTAGGGGCCGTACTGGCCGAAGCCGGACACCGACGCCAGGATGATGCCCGGATTCACCTTACTCATCGCATCATAGCTGAAGCCCATTGTTTCCATAGTGCCCGGCCGAAAGTTCTCCAGGACGACGTCCGAAACCTCGACCAGGTCCATGAAGACCTGCTTGCCCTGGGGATGGCGGGTGTTCAGCGTGATGCTTTTCTTGCCCCGATTGTAGGCGGCGAACTGGACGCTCATATCGTCCACAAATGGGCCGGAATTTCTCAGGTCGGCGCCCTTGCGCCACTCAATCTTGATGACCTCGGCGCCCATGTCCCGCAGGACCAGACCGCCCCGGGGCGCGGCCTGCCAGCGGGCCAACTCCAGAATACGGACACCATCCAACACCTTGGGGGGTTGCGGCTGCGACATTCGTCACTCCCAAGACCGCCAACCAATCATCGGCGGTCCAAACAAGATTGTCATACCGGCGTTGCGGGGATGCTGCATTAGACAGCGCGGCACTACGCCGCGCATGGGCCGGATCCTGACCGGACTATTGCCGGTCTGTTGCCGGACCACTGATTGACGGCAACGAAGGCAATTGTAGGCAGGCCGTCCCCGACGGTCAACCGCCCGTGGTCCGGCAGGCTTGCCATGACGGGGGAATTCATTGGGTCTGCTCGTCCCCGGTGGGCTCGAAGGACAGGGCTTTTCAATCTCCCCTCTCCCGTGGGAGAGGGGCCGGGGGTGAGGGCAGGGTGTGTCCAAAGTCGCAGGTATCGGACAGGGCATCGCAAAGAACCTCCCATTTGCAGACAGGGGGACTTTGCACACACCCTGGGGGTGAGGGCAAGAGAATTGACAGCCACCCAACGCGCAACTACACTCCAACCAGCCAACCCGAACTTGCGCCGGCCCCACCGGGCGCCGGCCCGATTAGTCAAGGAGGACGGTTTAAAGTATGTTGAGCGGCAACACCCGGCTTAGGAACATCAACCACATTACCTACAACGTCAAGAACAAGGACGACGCTCTGAAGTGGTACCAGGAAGTCCTGGGACTGAAGCAGATTCCGAAGATGGTCAACGGCGACCACCTGTACTGGCTCCAGCTTCCCAGCGGCGCCATGGTCCACATCATCGAAAACCCGGACGCCCCTTCGGCTCCGTCTCACCACACCGCCTTTGAGGTCGAGGACATCGACGCCGCCCACACCAAGTTGGGAGGCATGGACATCGAGTGCACCGAAATTCAGACGCGCAACGACGGCCAGCGGGCGTTCTACCTGAACGACCCGGACGGCAACCGCATCGAAATCTGCACCTACTCCGGCTTCGGCGTCCTGGTGTAGCCCCACCCCCGAGAAACACGCAAACGGGGCAGGCTTCAGGGCCTGCCCCACTGTGTTAGGGGACGGACGGATGGGGGGATCAGCCACCCCCATACCCCTCAGCTACGGCAGGACGCCGGTGTCTCGCAATAGTTGCTGAGTGCCGATTATGTCTGCCAGGTCCTTGAGGGCGATGCTGGGGTGGTTGATGTCGGCCAGGGGCGTCAGGACGTGGGGCGTCAGGATGCCTTCCACCAGCGGGTACTCGAAAGTCTGACCGGCGAAATACTGCTGCCCCACCCTGGACAGCAGGAACTCCAGGAACTTCTCCGCCGTCGCCTGGTTTTCCGACGTATCCAGAATCCCCGCGCCCGAGACCATCACCGTCGACCCCGGCCCGCCGGCCCTGAGATGATAATTCCGGGCAGGGAAGGACTCTCCTTCTTCAGCCAGGAAGCGGAACAGATAATAATGGTTCACCATGCCCACGTCGATTTCGCCCGCGGCCACCGCCGCCACCTGCGGGGTGTTCTTGGGGTACATCCTGGGCTCGTTGGCTTGGATTCCTTCCAGCCACCGCCGGGTCTTCTCCTCACCCCAAACCGTCCGCATCGCGGTTACCATTGTCTGGAATGATGCGTTGGTGGGCGCCCAGCCCAGCCGTCCCTTCCATTGAGGGTCGGTCAACTCGAAAATGTCGTCGGGCAGGTCCTGCTCCGTCAGAGTTTCCGGGTTGTACACCAGGACCCGGGCACGTCCGGACAAGCCCACCCACTTGCCTTCGGAAGACCTGGCCCACTCGGGGACCTGCTCCAGGACTTCTTGCGGGAGTTCCGTCAGCATGGACTCCACCGCGCCCAAGCCCCCCGGGTCCTGGGCGAAAAATATGTCCGCCGGCGAGTTTTTCCCTTCTTCCAACAGCGTCGCGGCCAACTGGGAGGTGCTGCCGTACTTCACCTTGACTTCAACGCCGCTGGCCTGGCTGAACTGCTGGATAACCGCATCCACCAGCGTCTCACTGCGTCCCGAGTAGATGACCAACTCTCCGGGGCTGGCTTCGTCCAATGCCCTGGCGATGGCTTCTTCCAACTCTGCCTTGGTGGCGTTCTCGGACGATGCTTCCGCAACCGCCGACTGCACCGCCCGCTCGATTTCATCGACGGAAAGGCCCTCGTCCCCGGACTCCATAGACGCCATCACCGCGTCCTCGACCATCTTCTGCATCTCTTCCTGAGACACCGGCGCAGGGGCGGTGGCAGGGGCTGCATCCTGGACCGCTTCCCGCACTATCGCCCGCAGGGCTTCTTCATCCATCGCCGCCGGTTCCGCCTGCGCGCTGGGCGTGGCCCCGCAGGCAGTCATCAGTAAAGACATCAGCAGAGCAAGCGCCAAAACCGCCGGAACAACCGGCCCCACCCGATTCAGAGTAGGCATAACCACGACCTCCAAAACATTCCAGGTATTGCCTTGTCCACAGTGTCCATCCAATCCAACAAGCAATGGCTCAACGTTACAATGTTTTTGATTATTCATTGCTCAGAAAACAGTATATCCATATAATTATCAGTGTCAACACATATCACTGGACACTGGTATAGATATTTACAGGGAGTGCGTCATCGTTAAAGCCACGGAAGGGTCCGCCCCAAGGCGCAAGCACCCCTTTCTTGCGCCCCAAGTCCCATCTTGGTAGACTCGAAACACCAATCCCCGATTGCATAGGAGACCGTCATGCAAACACCCACCTACCGCGCCGCCAGCCGGGAACTGCTGGACCAAGCCACTCGGGAACTGGCGGCGGGCGACTCGCGGCAGGCTTCCGAAAAAGCTTGGGGCGCAGCCGCTCAAATGGTGAAGGCCATCGCCCAGGACCGGGGCTGGCAGCACAACAACCACTTCCTGCTCTACCAGACCGCCACCCGGCTGGCAGAGGAGACGAGCGACCGGCAGATCTTCAGCCTGTTCCATACCGCCGGGAACCTCCACACCAACTTCTATGAGAATTAGCTCCCTGAAGCGATGGTTGAAGCGGGAATTCAGGATGTTGAAATGCTTCTGGACAAGCTGGAACCTCTGTTATAGTCGTTGGAACAGGACATAGGTGCCCTGCAAACACCTGCTGATAGCCCTCTGAATTGTTTAGAAGACCGCCATGCAAACACCTACCTACCGCGCTGCCAGCCGGGAACTGCTGGACCAAGCCACTCGGGAACTGGCGGCGGGCGACTCGCGGCAGGCTTCCGAAAAAGCCTGGGGCGCAGCCGCTCAAATGGTGAAAGCCGTCGCCCAGGACCGGGGCTGGCAGCACAACAACCACTTCCTACTCTTTCAAACGGCCGACTGGCTCGCCAAGGAGACGGGCGACAGGGAGATTGTCAGCCTGTTCCATACCGCCGGGAGCCTGCATACCAACTTCTACGAGAATTGGCAACCTGCAACGGTGGTGGAAGCGGGAATTCAGGATGTTGAAATGCTTCTGGACAAGCTGGAACCTCTGTTATAGTCGTTGGAACAGGACATCAACTGCAACACCCCGCCGATAATCCCCCGTAGTTTAGGAGACCGTCATGCAAACACCTACCTACCGCGCCGCCAGCCGGGAACTGATCGGGCAGGCCAACCGGGAACTGGCGGCGGGCGACTCGCGGCAGGCTTCCGAAAAAGCCTGGGGCGCAGCCGCTCAAATGGTGAAAGCCGTCGCCCAGGACCGGGGCTGGCAGCACAACAATCACTTCCTGCTCTACCAGACCGCCACCCGGCTGGCAGAGGAGACGAGCGACCGGCAGATCTTCAGCCTGTTCCATACCGCCGGGAACCTCCACACCAACTTCTATGAGAATTGGCTCCCTGAAGCGATGGTTGAAGCGGGAATTCAGGATGTTGAAATGCTTCTGGACAAGCTGGAACCTCTGTTATAGTCGTTGGAACAGGACATAGGTGCCCTGCAAACACCTGCTGATAGCCCTCTGAATTGTTTAGGAGACCACTATGCAAACGCCTACCTACCGCACCGCCAGCCGGGAACTGATCGGGCAGGCCAACCGGGAACTGGCGGCGGGCGACTCGCGGCAGGCTTCCGAAAAAGCCTGGGGCTCAGCCGCTCAAATGGTGAAAGCCGTCGCCCAGGACCGGGGCTGGCAGCACAACAACCACATCTTGCTCTTCCAAAATGCCACCCGGCTGGCAGAGGAAACGGGCGACCGGCAGATTATGAACTTGTTCCATGTCGCAGGGAGTCTACACACCAACTTCTATGAGAATTGGCTCCCTCCGGCGATGGTTGATTCTGGAATTCAGGACGTTGAAATGCTTCTGGACAAGCTGGAACCTCTGCTATAGTCTCCCGAGCAATGCGCGGACATCATCCGGACCCCGACCCCCATCCTGTCCATTCATGTAAACTAGAAGAAAGAGGCCACCATGAAAGTTTCCCACTGGACGACCCGAGTGCTGCAAACCCCGGCCGATAATCCCTTGGTTGTTGGCGTTCCTCAACCCGGGACCCGGGAGTTCGTTACCCTGGAGCTGGATACCGACGAGGGAATCCAGGGCATCGGCGTCACCTTCTTCGGCGGCCCGCTGACCCCGGCGCTGCGGGCGGCGGTGGACAATCTCTGCGAGCTGACCGTGGGCCAGGATCCGATGCAGGTCGAGGCCGTCGCCGAGTCCCTGAAGCAGGCGGCCAGCGGCGGCGGGCCGGAGGGAATTTTCACCCTGGCACTGTCCGCCATCGACATGGCCCTTTGGGACATCAAGGGCAAGGCCCTGGGCCAGACGGTATGCTCGCTGCTGGGCGGATGCCGCGACCGGGTGAACACCTACGCCAGCGGCGCGCTGATGCGTCCCTACAACCTGGAGTACCTGGCCGAGGCCGGGCCCCGGCTGGTTTCGATGGGGTTCAACCAGATGAAGACCCAGATGGGCGCCGAACCCACGGCCCAGCGCGAGGTGGCCCGCATCCGCACCCTGCGCGACGCCATCGGACCCGACGTTGACCTGATGTGCGACATCAACCAGCTTTGGGACGTGAATCAGGCCATCGACATCGGCCAGCGGGTGGAAGAGTATCACCTGTTCTGGCTGGAGGACGTGGTAGCCCGGGACGACTACCAGGGGTTGGCTCGGGTGGCCGACGCCCTGACCACGCCCGTCTGCGCCGGCGAGTACGTCTACGGCATACGGCCCTTCCGCCACATGCTGGAACACCGCTCGGTGGACATTGTGATGATTGACCTGCTGCGGGTGGGCGGAATCACCCAGTTCCGCAAGGTGGCGGGCATGGCCGAGGCGTTCAACCTGCCGGTGGTCAGCCACCTCATCCCCGAAGTCCAGGTCCACAACGTCGCCGCCATTCCCAACGGCCTAACGGTGGAGTATATGCCCTGGACGCTGCGGCTGTTCGAGGAGACGCCGGCCATCGAGGACGGCCAGATTGTGGTGCCGGACCGGCCTGGCCTGGGACTTACGTTTAACCAGGAGACGTTCCGGCAATACCAGGTGAGTTAGCCGGGACGGGGTACGTTGGGGGATGCATCCCCCAAACCCCCTGTGTGTATTAAGGAGGAACCATGACTACTGATGCGGGATATGCCCATCCCGAGTTTTTGGTGGATGCGGCTTGGGTGGATGCCCACCGCGGCGATGACAACGTGGTGGTGGTCGATACCGACGTCGAGGCCGGCTACCTGCGGGGTCACATCCCCGGCGCGGTGATGGTGCCGGACAACTACGAGAAGGACCCGGATACCGGCCGGGTCCACATCCTGCCGCCGGACAAGTTCGCCGTGATGTGCCGGAACCTGGGCATCGGCGACAATACGCTGGTCATCGCCTACGACAACAACCAGAGCCTGTACGCCGCCCGCCTGTGGTGGGCCCTGAATTACTACGGCCACGCCAACGTCAAGGTGCTGGACGGCGGCTGGCGGGCCTGGGTGCAGGACGGCCGCTCGGTCAACTTCGATCGCGCCCATCCGGCATCGGGCGCTACCTTCACGTCCCGCGCCGACGAATCGGTGATGGTCAAGGTGGACGAATTGAAGGAGGCTTGCAGCCTTTCCGACACCGTTATCTGGGATGTCCGCAGCGACGGCGAGTACGACGGCAACGCCAGCCGGGGCAACCGGCGCGTCGGCCACATCCCCGGCGCGGTCCACCTGGAGTGGTTCAACGTCATGGACCGGGAGACCCACCGCTTCAAGCCGGCCGGAGAGGTCCGCCGCCTGCTGGAAGAACACGGCATCACACCGGACAAATCGGCCTACGCTTATTGACAGGGCGGCATCCGTGCGGCGCACGGAACGTTTCTGCTGAAGATGCTCGGCTTCGACCGGGCCAAGAACTACGACGCCTCGATGGGAGAGTGGGCCAACCGCGAGGACACCCCGCTGGAAGTGTAGGCCCACCAACAAATAGGGAGTTTGGGGGATGGATCCCCCAAACGTACCCCGGCCCCTGCCCGTAAATCTAGGCCGGTTTGCAGGCCACCACTTTTACGCTGGCGACGTTTAGCGGGGTGCCGTTGTCATCGAAGCGCACACCTTCATCGGTGGTCTCGATGTCGACGAAGCCGGCTTTTCGAAGCCGGGCCAGGTATATCTCCCGGTACTCGGCGCCGCCGACGCAGGATGTCCACGCCTCGGCGTCGGTTCGGGCCGGGCCGTCCTCGGTCAGGGCCATCATGTCCGATATGTGCATTCGTCCGCCCGGGGACAGCACCCGGAAGGACTCGCTGAACACCGCGTCCTTGTCCGGCGAGAGGCAGACGACGCAGTTGGAAATCACCACGTCCACATGGGAGTCGGGCAGGGGGATGTTCTCCATCTCGCCCTGAATGAATTCCACGTTGGTCAGGCCCAGGCTGGCCTGATTGCGGCGGGCGAGAGCCAGCATATCGGGGGTCATGTCCAGGCCGAACACCCGGCCCGAGTCGCCCACCTGCTGGGCGGCCAGGAAACAGTCGATGCCGCCGCCGGAACCCAGGTCCAGCACCCGCTCTCCGGCGGTCAGACCGGCCAGCGCCGTCGGGTTGCCGCACCCCGCCGAGACGGCGACCGCCGCGGTGGGCAGGCCGGCAATCTGTCCTTCCGAGTACAACTGCATTGCCCGGTTCAAGTCGTCCGGCCCACAGCAGCCGGCGTCGCTGCAATCCGGTCCGGAACACGCCGCTCCCGCATCCGGCTGTATCTCCGTCAACTGAATCACGCCTCTGGCCCGTGCGCCGTAACGCTCGCGGACGATTCCCTTGATTGCCTCTTCATTGGCTGCCATTTCAATCCTCCCGTTGGCTCCTCGTTCCGGGCATTGCGAGCCTAATCCAGCTTGAACCGCTTGAAAGATTCGGCGTACTTCATGCCCACTTTCTCGCCGACGTTCCCCCGCCAGCGGCGCATGTGATAGTCGGCTTCCTCTTCGGTTACCTGACTGTGGTGTTCTCGCAGCGCGGCGATGGACGTGTCGATGTGGTCACTGACATCAACGTACTGATCAGCGTTGTCGTGCTCCATAATCCAGACTTCCTTGACCTTGTGCGGTTCCAACCCTTCGGACAGCAGTTCCGGGAAGGTGAGGTGGTCGCGGGCCGACGGAAAGATGGCCGACAGCGCCGCTTCGCCGGACGCCAGATGGTCAGGGTGGCCGACATACCCGGAGCCGGACAGTTGGCGGGTGGGGCCCATGCAGATGAGCACGTCGGGACGGAACCGGCGAATCTCCCGGGTCAAGTCCCGGCGCAGGTCCAGCGACGGCTCCAGCATGGCGTCCTCGTAGTCCAGGAACACCACGCCGGCCAACCCCAGGACCCGCCCGGCGTTGAGCTGTTCCTGCCGGCGCAGCTTGACCAACTCCGGGCCGGTCAACTCCCGGTTGCCGCTGCCCTTGCTGCCGTCGGTGCAAAGGACGTACACCACCTGCCACCCCTCGGCGCACCACTTGGCCACGGTGCCGGAGCAGCCCCATTCCGCATCGTCGGCGTGGGCCACCACCACCATGCCGCGCCGATATTCCGGTTCCTGGTCAACCATTAACCCCATCCTCCCAAGTCAGACAATAAGCCGGCGCCGGAGCCGATGGCCCGGAGACGGTAGGCGGCTTCCCGAGGCCGTTGTTGAAGCCTTCCAACAACCTGCATTTTAGCACAGGGGCCGGCCGGTTCTGCGGGACGGGCTCGTAAATGAGAGAGTCATTGAAGAGTCTTCAGGCCATCCCTGAACTAGGCTCAGGACGGACGGGTGTGGACTTTGCGATTGCTTTGTGTCTGGCATCAGGGATATCGCATTTGGCTGGGACTGCCGGAGCCTGGGCCATCGCAAAGCCCGGATTTGACGCACGGAAGGGCGGATGCGCTGGGAAACACGACAAAAGGCGACATTTCATGACATTTGAGCGTGGAGGAGCGGGCGTTTTTGTCGCCATTTGTCAGGTCAATGTCCGGTTTTGTCGTGGAAATGTCGTGGTTTGTCCGGGGTTTGCCGCCTTTTGTCGCGGGCCCCGGCCGGACTTGGGGGAAGGCGAGGCGGGTGGAAGCGGTCATTGTCCTCCGGGGTTGGTTGTGGGTCAGACGGCAGTTAGGCGAAGGGTGTTAAGCATCCTGGATTAACAGTAACGAGAGGGCGCCGCCGGTGTCAATGGAGGGATGTCAGCAACACAGGGTCTTTTAATTGTCGAAAGAATCCCCTCGCCCTCTGGGAGAGGGTTAGGGTGAGGGCCTTCCGGCTTGGAGAAATCGTTCCCGATGCGCGGGGTACGCCCTCACCCCCGGCCCCTTTCCCGCGGGGAGAGGGGTGTCGAGGGCCTGAACGATGGCGCGCAGGATACCCCGGCCCCTCTCCCGCGGGGAGCTGACAGGGGTATGTATAGGGTTTCATGTAGGGGCATGGCGGGTGACCTCCAGGTTGGGCTTGGGTTCCGGCCAGGGTTCGGGCAGCAGCCATACCCGGCGCCATAACCGGCCCCGGTGCAGCAAGCGTCTCAGCCAGTCGATGCCGTGCCGGATTACGCTGACGGTCCGTCCCGGCTTCTCCCTGCCGCTGCGGTGCGTGGGCGCCAGCGCCCGGGGCGGCGCTCGCAAGCTGCCGGGGGGCATCTTCCGGTCATAGGCGTCTTCCACCCTGGTCCCATAGGCCAGGGTCAGGAGCGTCGCCACCGACAACACGAACCAATGGCGCGAAATCCGCGCCGGGTCAGTCCTGCGGGTCTTGTGCCATTGCCAACCCAGGCTCTTGACCGCCTTGAACCCCAACTCGATCCAGAAGCGGAGGGCGTACCAACTCACCCCAACTTGGTCCGGCGGAAGGTCGGTCAGGATGATCCACGGCTCCTCCTGTTCAACGTACCAGACCGCCAGCAGGGTGCAACGGCGTTTTGCGGCGGCTCCGCCGAAGGCGGTCCCGCTGCCGGTCCAGGCGGTATCCGGACTGGAAACGAAGGCGCGCGCGGGCAGCCGCCGTCCGCCATCGGCGCAGAAAGTGACGTTTCTCGGATACCTCATGTAGGGATGCCAGCCCTGAGCGAGTATCTGTTTCCACAATTTCGGACTGGCCAGGCCCCGGTCGCACATCACAATCACGGTCATTTCCCTGGGGACCGCCGGGGCCAGGGCCTGCAGCAGTTCCACTATTGGGTCCATCCAGGCCCCGCGCTGGTTGGCCCGCAGGATTCGCCAGGCCACGGGAATCGCGCAACCCCGGTAGACCACGCTGATGACGATGGCGGTGGTGTCGTCCCCTTTCAACGTGGGGTCAACCGCCAGCGCCAGCCTATCGGAACGCCACCACGCCAGGACCCACCGGAGCAGCGGCGCGAAGCAGAGACTTACGTCCAGTTCGGTCTTGCAGGGACGGGCCCGGTCGCCGCCGTCGTACAACCACTCTCTGAGATACTGCCGCAGGTTGTTCCAGTTGCCCCGGGTGGAGAGGGCGGACGCGACGGTATTCTGGCAGGCGCTCCCAGCCAGAATGGTCCCGCACACCCACCAGGCCAGGCCGGTCAACTGTGGCTGAGTGAGGTGCGGTAAATGCGTTTCAATGACCTGCTTCATCTGGCAGCATTCCCTTGGAAGGCGCATGGGATACCTCCGGCATCCGGTTTAGTCATTACAACCAAGATGACGGATTCCTGTGCGCTTTCCAAGCTCTCAGACCAATTTCAGTATACATACCCCTGTCAGCCCGCGGGGAGAGGGGAGAATTAAAAGACCCTGTTTCCGGCCTAAATTTCAGTTGACAGCACCACGACTTCCCTGTAATATAAATTGCACATCACCCCTGTCTGCTCGTGAGGCAGGGCGCAAGGCCACCCTTAGGGGTGGCCTTAGCATTTCTGCTTATTTCATGTCTACAAACGTTTATGTTGACGGCTTCAACCTGTACTATGGCGCCCTCAAGGGAACACCATTCAAATGGCTGAATCTGGCCGAAGTTTGCCGACAGCTCCTTCCCAAACATCACGTCAACCGGATCAGGTTCTTTACCGCACCGGTGATTATCTCCCCCCATGACAAAGAAGTAGGAGACCGGCAAGCGCTCTACTTGCGGGCACTCCAGACCATTCCCAACCTATCCATCCACCTCGGCCGTTTTTCGTCTCACCCGGTCCGGGCTCCCCGTTACCCTCTGGTATATCACAATCCGGCAGCTCCGCCGGAAACCGTGCAGATTCTGAAGACCGAGGAAAAACGTTCCGACGTTAACCTGGCAACTCTCCTGCTGGTTGACTGCTTTGACAACGACTTCAATGAAGCGGTTGTCATCTCCAACGATTCCGACCTCACCCTGCCCGTTCAGTACGTCGCCAGAAAGTTTCAGAAGCAGGTGGGAGTCATCAATCCCCACTCCCGTCATAGGGTCAGCAGCGAACTGCGCCAGGTCGCGAGTTGGACTTACCGGCAGATTAACCGGAGGATTCTCGCCACCAGCCAATTCCCGGCGGTGATGGCTGATGGCCGGGGGGAGTTCCGAAAGCCGGCGACTTGGTGAACGACAGCCCTGCGGTACGGGAAGTCCTTATAACCCAGGATGAACGGGTTGAACGGCCCAGGGGTTAATCGGCGGGGGTGTTGACCAGCTTGGCCAGGTTGCGGGCGAAGTCTTCCAAAGCGGTGTTGGCCTTCCGCCGGATGATGGGCTGGCCCAGCTCTCCCAACCGGCCCATGAAGGTTGTGTCGCTGAGAATAACCAACTCGGTCTCGCCGCTTTCCTGGGGGACGACGCGCATCTCAACCTGGGACTTCACCGCTCCGCCGACGCGGCGGTCGGCGGCCTCGACCAGGAAATGAGCCGCTCCCTGCTGACGGTCCTGTTCCAGCACCTGAATCGTCCCGGCCAGGTTCAGCGAGATGGGGCCTACGCGCACCCGCATCACCGCCTCAAACTTGCCCCCGTCGTGGGCGGTAACATCGCCAATGCCCGGCACACAGGCGGCGGCCCGGGGTATATCCATAACCGCATCCCAAGTGGCGTCGGCATTGGCGGGAACGGTGCAGCGGTTTTCCAGTTTCATCGGGCAAGTCCATTCCAGGGGCAGAATTGCGTTCCGGGTCAGATGGGGCCTGGCCGGGGTGCGTTGGGGGATTCATCCCCCAAGCCCCCTGTTTATGAAGTCCTTCTATGGCCTCGGTACGAACGGGTTTAGTGTGGGATCCGCATCCGGCCGGGTTATGCCTGCGCAGCGTTGGCCAAGGCTGCCTGAATTGCGCGGCGGGTGAACACCTCGGCCATTTCCCGCTTGTAGCCGGCGGAACCGCGGTAGTCTTCCAGTGGGTCCACCACGTCCTTGACGGTGGCGGCGGCGGCCCGGATAGCCTCGTCGGTCAGCGGCTGGCCCCGCAGCGCGTCCTCGGCCCCGGTGGCGTGAATGGCGGTAGTCCCCACCGCGCCCAGGGCGATGCGGATGTCCTGGCAAACGTTGCCGGGTCCGGGTGTCACCACGGCTGCGGCGGACACCGTGGCGTAGTCGTCCGCAGTGCGGGGCAGGAACTTCAGGTAGGCAGCGCCGGCGCCGGCGGGCAATGCCGGAATGTGTACCTCGGTCAGCACCTCGCCGGGCCGCACGTCGGTCTCGTAGTAGTCCAGCAGAAAGTCTTCCATTGCCGCCACCCGCTGGCCCTGAGACGAAACGAGCGTCACCGCCGCCCCCAGCGCGATGAGGGTGGGCGGCGGGTCCTGGCTGGGGTCGCCATGCACCAGACCGCCTCCCACGGAGGCCATGTGGCGGATGCGGGGGGTGGCGACGTGGCCGTAGGTTTCCGTGACCAGGGGTATCAGCTCCCCGACTACCGGGCTGACGGCCAACTGCTGCTGGGTACATCGGGCGCCCACGCGCACTCCGGCGGAGCCGTTGGATACGGGGGTAATGGCGTCCAGGCCCGGCACACGGCGCAGGCTGACGACGTGCCCCGGCTGGACCAGCCGCTGCTTCATCTGAATGACCAGCGCGGTGCCGCCGGCCATCACCCGGGCATCTTCGCCATAGGTGTCCAGCAATTGGAAGACTTCATCCAGGCTGGTGGGGCTGTGGAACTCAAAGTCGATCATCGGTTGGCCTCTTGGGTTGGCCCAATTGCGTTGACGATGGATTCAAGAATCTTGTAGTAGCCGGTGCAGCGGCAAAGGTTGCCCATCATCCACTCGCGAATCTCGGCCTCGGTGGGTGTGGGGTTGATGTCCAGCAGGGCCTTGGCCGCCATGACCTGGCCCGGGGTGCAGATGCCGCACTGGAAGCCGCCGTAGTCAATGAAGGACTGCTGCACCGGATGGAGACGCCCGTCCTGGGCAAGGCCTTCGATGGTGGTGATTTCGGCCCCGTCCGCCGCCACGGCCAGGGTGATGCAGGAAGCGGCCATGTCGCCGTTGATTAGCACGGCGCAGGCGCCGCAGACGCCGACGCTGCAACCTTCCTTGGTGCCGGTCAGGCCCAGGTCGTAGCGCAGGCAGTCCACCAGCAGCCGGCGGGCCGGGACCTCCAGTTGATGCTGCGCGCCGTTGACCGTGAGAGTAATGGACTGGTTCATTTGGCATCCCTGTGCTTGCGCCCCTTGGTTGCGGCGGGCGGGGCTTAATGGCCTCTGCCCGCGCCGTCCGGACAGCGCAAGGGTTGAATGGAGACGCTCCAATGGTATAACACCCCATAATCGCTGGCAAGGGGCAGATGGCAGGGGGAATGGGTTGGGAAGCTATGTATCGCAGAGGTCAGTCTGTCTCAGGATGTTCTTGTGGGCGGGACGAATGTCTTTACGTTGCACAGTCGTAAAAACCTTCCCACGGACGCCACCCACGATTTGGGGATTTGTGAAGTCTTGCTGGAGTGCTAAGTCATTGCTGAAAAGAAGCCTCGCTCCACTCACCCGGGCCAGCCCAAGAATGTGCCAGTCGTTGGACTGGCAAACTCCTGTCCTTTGGAGTGCCTCAGTTTCAGCATCTACCCGTTGGTCGTCTACTTGTCTGGCGCGTCCAGCCAACGACGCCTGCACCAGCCACGCTCTAAATCTCCCATGTTCGCCGAGTTCCTGGCGCAGTCTGCCCCCAATAACGAGTTTGCCGGATTTTTTGGTGCCGGTCAACCAATCAAAAAAGAATTGTCCGGCCTCGGATTTATTGTCCCCGAAGACCTCTCCACTGACGTTAGCATCGACGATCGCGCACATTTAGAGGCCAATAGAACGGCTAACTTCATCCATGAAGAATTGCCGGTACCCCGGCGGCGCATCCAAAACGTTCCCCATCTCATCCAATCGCAGGGAATGAATGTTTACGTCCATGTTACCCCGTTCAAAGTAGAGGATTGACACGTCCTCTGGCTTTAGAGCGGTTTTCTTGTCCCGGATATCCATACGTACCCGGTCCAGAAAATAATCACTGTGGGTCTCCACGATCAACTGTCGGCTTGGTCCCGAGATCGAACAGAACAAGCTCCCCAGGGCGGCCTGGGCGCTGGGGTGCAGATGCACCTCCGGTTGTTGCAGCAGGAACAACGGAGGCGCTTCTGGGTGCAACAGTTCGGTCAGGACCGGCAGCACCTGGCTGACTCCGTATCCAACATCAATCAGGTTCCTTTGCGGGCCTTTCATTCTTCCGCTAAATTTGCGGACCTGCACCTGGAAAGGAGTCCCTTCGGTGTTGCCCAATGACTTAATGGATATTTCGTCGAACAGCCCGGACTTCTGTCCAAATTCATCGAGAGCGTCTTTGAGGGAGTTCCATTTCTTCTGTTCACGATGAGAAATACTTGCCAGGTACATCGGAATGTATTCTCTTTCCGGGTCCGGTCTCGGCCGGGTCGGATCATAAGTCCGGCGCGGACGGGACCGGACCGGCGCGCCTGCAAAGGGTACCTGTCTAGGAAATCCCACCCCAAAATACCTTAATCTTTCCAAGTCTTGGTCATCCAGGATTGTCGTGGCATCCTCTTTGGAAACACCGTTACTCTCTGGTTCTTCCCCCAGTTCCGCCCTTTCTCTTCTGGATGGATGGGCGATTCCCCTGATCACAGACCTGATGGGGATCAACTGAGACTCATCGAATAGAGAACCTGTATATTCGATGTATGACGACTCGACACTAGAAGTTCCAAATCGTACCGAATGGGCTCCTTCCTCCCCTGACGCCACTTCAACCCAAGTCTCGCCTCGGGTAAAGGTCCGTTTCACCGGAAAAGGAAATGCCCCCTGTTCTTCAAAGCTTACTTGGAACTTAAGACGCCTGCCCAAGACGCGGGCCACCCTGGTTGAGGCCCCAAGTTTGTTATATTGGAAACCCGCCTGAAAAGCGGAAGCGCGACCACCCCGTCGACCGCTATTATGAACAACTTCCGCAAAAGTCCCCAAGTCATAAGGCTCTTCCCGAAAATCTGGAGCCTCGTCTCGAAAAGCAACGTCCCAAAGGGCTCGAATCAACGCCAGAAAGGAGGTCTTTCCGGTACTGTTTTCCCCCACGAGCAAGGTCAAGGGAGCCAACCGCGCTGACTGGGAGTCCTTGAAACAACGGTAATTTTCCAAAAATATGCGGTTCATGGGCCTATCTTAGCATTTGGCACAACACGGCTACAAGAATCTCTCAAACCCTGGCACACCTGTTCTTCCCCTGCGACAAGTGGAACACCCCGCAACCGTGGTTGTACCTGTTCAGAGTTGAGGGGATCCGCGTGGCTGACGCAGGACATCCAGGGGGTTAGTCCCATTAGTGGACGCTCAAACCAGCCGTCATCAACAGACCATCAGCCAATTCAACACTCCAACTCTGAACAGTTACCCGTGGTTGCCCCGCCTTGACAATAGACCTTCCATTATGACAACTTGCAGTCACATCTTCCTGAAATTGGGGGAACCCTCCATGACCGGACAATCAAAAGGGCGGCTGGGGATTCTGGTGGGCGGCGGGCCTGCGCCCGGCATCAACAGCGTCATCAGCGCGGTAACAATTGAGGCGATAAACTCGGGCCTGGAAGTCGTGGGAATCTATGACGGGTTCCAGCACTTGATTGCGGGAACGGCCGCGCAGCCTCGCCAGCCAACAGACCTGGTGGACGGTATGCAGGCGCATCCGCTGGCTATATCGGACGTTTCCAGCATCCACTTTCAGGGGGGTTCCGTGCTGCGGACTTCTCGGGCCAATCCGACGCAGAGAACCGGGGACTTGCAGACGGTGGCGGCAACCCTGGAGCAACTGCGGCTGGACTATCTGGTGACCATCGGCGGCGACGGAACATCTTTCACCGCGTCGGAGGTGGCACGAGCGGCCGGGGGGCGGATTCGGGTGGCCCACATTCCCAAGACGATTGACAACGACCTGCCGCTGCCGGCGGGAATGCCGACGTTCGGGTTTGAGACGGCCCGCCACGTGGGAACGCAGACGGTGTTGAACCTGATGGAGGACTCGCGGACGACCAATCGATGGTATTTCGTGGTGGTCATGGGACGCACCGCCGGACACTTGGCATTGGGCATCGGCAAGGCTTCAGGAGCGACGTTGACGCTGATTCCGGAGGAGTTCGGCGATGGAATCAGCCTGTCCGGCGTGTCCCGGCAGCTGGAAGGGGCGATTCTCAAGCGGCGGGTAATGGGCCGGAACCGGGGCGTGGCAATCATCGCAGAGGGCATCAGCGGACTGGTAGACCCGCAGGAATTGGCGGCGGCGTCCGGCGTGGCGGTGGAGTACGACCCCTACGGCGCCGTCCGCCTGGCCGAGGTGCCGTTGGCCATGATTTTGCGCCGGGAGGTGCAGCGGCGGTTTGCGGCGCGGGGCGAATCGCTGTCCATTGTGGACACTACGCTGGGATATGAGCTGCGGTCGGCGCAGCCCATTCCCTTTGACATCGACTATACCCGCTCGCTGGGGCACGGCGCGGTGGGGTTTTTGCTGGCCCCGCCCAAGGATGAATCGCTGCGGGAAGGCGGGCTGGTCTGCCTGGACCGGGGCAACCTGCGGGCGCTGTCCTTTGCCGAACTGCGGGACGCCGACGGGGCGCGGACGCGGGTCAGGACGGTGGACATTGCATCGGAGCATTACGACTCGGCCCGGCAGTACATGATCAGGCTGGAACTTGAGGACTTGACCGACGCAGACCGCCGGGCGCGGCTGGCCGAGGCGGCCAAGCTGACCCCCGAGGAGTTCATCCGGGACTTCGCGGCAACGGTGGGACTTCCCGCCGCCGAGGCAGCAGTGTAGCACAACCACGGCTCACTGGAATCCGGTCGTCCCCGGTTTCCACGAGGGGTACGGTTGGGGGATACATCCCCCAAACCCCCTGAACTTGTGGGGTTGATAGTCCAGCGCGGCGGACAGGGACGAATCATAACCACATCCATTGCGAGGCATTGCGAGGCGTATCCCATGTCATTGGCTGTGTCACTGGAAGGCAAGGCAGCGATTGTCACCGGCTCCAGCCGGGGCATCGGCAAGGCCATGGCCCTGGGCCTGGCCGACGCCGGAGCGACCGTGGTGGTGGCGGCCCGGTCCGAGACCGAACGTCCGGGCATACCCGGCACCATCCACGCCACCGCCGCCGAAATCGAAGCCCGCGGCGGCCGGGCCCTTCCCATCCGCTGCAACGTGCGGTCCGAGGAAGACATCCGCAGCCTGGCGGAGCAGACGCTGGAAGCCCTGGGCCGCATCGACGTGCTGGTCAACAACGCCGGGGTGGGGACGTACACGCCCTTCCTGCAAAGCACGGTCAAGGAATGGGACCTGGTGATGGACATTGACCTGCGCGCTCCCTTCATCTGCTGCCAGGCGGTGGCGCCGGCGATGATTGAGCAGGGCAGCGGCAGCATCATCAACGTTTCGTCCCACGCCGCCAACAACATCTTCTCGTCCACCCTGGGCGAAGACCGCGCCGCCGGCATCGCGTTAATGGGCCAGGCCTATGGGACGGCCAAGGCCGGTCTGGAGCGTTTTAGCTGGGGATTGGCGGCCGAGTTGGGACCGCACAACATTGCGGTCAATGTCCTGAAGCCGCTGCGTCCGGTTGTGACCGAAGGGTTTCAGGCCCAGCGGCCCGACGCCGATTTTTCCACCTGGGCAAGTCCCGAGGACATGGTAAAGGCGGCGGTGCATCTGGCCCGGCAGGACGCTACCGGACTGACCGGCGCCACCGTCCACGCCGAGGAAATAGTGCGGAGACTGGGGTTGTAGAGTCGCGGCAGACTCAGGACTCCCAAGCGGCGGGCCGGCTGATGATTCCTACCGCATCGAACAATTGTGGAGGAAACTGGCAGCCGCTTAAAGTGTTTTGCCGGAGCCTGCGCTGGAAGGTTACGGCGTCAGTAAGCTCCCTTGGAGTTGCAGCCTTCTGGTCCCGGTTGGGATTTACTATCCCCACGGGGAAGCCGAGCCTATCGCGCACCATCTTGATTGGGAATGCCAAGTCAGAATCGTTGGAAATGACCACCGCCTGCTCATAGTCTCGGTCAAAACCATCCAACAGAAGATGGGACGCCAAATTAACGTCTGTCCCCTTCTCTTCTGAATCCAGAATTTCAACGAATTGGGGACTACCTGGGACGGAACTTGCCAAAGGCCTGGTTTTCCTGCGTGGCCGAAACTGCCCGTAATGGACGGTGAGAGTCGGGATGGTTTCTAACGCCCTGATGTAGATGCGTTGACGTCGTTGGGAGTTGAGATTATTTTCTCTGGGAAGAACTAACGCGGTGAAGTACCTGATTCGGTTGACTTGATGGGACGGCGCCAGAGCCTGACATAGCTTGCCCAAGTCTAGCCACCGGTGGGGAGTGTCTTTTAAGGCCCTGTGGTATAAATTGAATCCGTCGATATAAAAGTTGGTCTTCACCGCACATCCCTTCACAAAAACAAAGACCGCCGATTGGCGGTCTTGACCCTACCAGCGAAGTGATAGGGGGGGTACGCAATCATTTTAAGGGTATATCGGCATCGTGTCAATTATTTTTTGACAGGACAACCGCGACCAAAAACAAAACCGCCCAGCGGTGGGCCTGACCCTGCCAGCGATGTGGCAGGGTGGAGCAGCCACTATCGCAGGACGGCCCACGCACTCGTCCTGCCCACGAGTTTGCCCAGGAACCGGCCCAATTTAACCGGCAAAGGAGCTTTCCCGCATGGACTTCAACCTGACCCCTCAGCAAGAACAACTGCGCCGCGATGTGCGGGCATTGGCCCAGGAGCGTATCGCGCCCATCGCCGCGGAGGTGGATGAGAGCAACCGGGTTTCGCCGGAGTTGATGCGCATTCTGGCCGATGCCGGTCTGCTGCGCTACACCGTGCCCCCCGAGTACGGCGGCTGCGGCGTCCAGGTCACCGACCTGTGCGTCATACGGGAAGAGTTGGCCCAGGTGTGCGGCCAGGCCGACACCAACTTCATCATGCAGGGGTTGGGCAGCTTTCCCATTACGCTGGGCGGCACGGCCGAGCAGAAGCAGCGTTACCTGCCGTCCATCGCCGACGGCAGCAGCATCGCCGCCTTTGCCCTCACCGAACCCGGCGCAGGCTCCGACGTGGTATCGATGCAGACCACCGCCGTCGCCGAGGACGACGAATGGACGCTGAACGGGGTCAAGAAGTTCATCAGCCAGGCCGGAGACGCCCACACCTACACCGTGTTCGCCAAGACCGATCCCTCGGCCGGCAGCCGGGGGATATCGGCCTTCATCGTGGAAGCGGGCACCCCCGGCTTCGACGACTCCCGGCGGCTGGACCTGATGGCCCCCCACCCCATCGGCGAGCCTGTCTTCACCGACTGCCGCATCCCCTACACCAACATCATCGGCGAGCCGGGGCAGGGAATCCGGCTGGCCCTGGGCACGCTGAACACCTTCCGCACCACCGTCGCGGCGGCGGCCATCGGCATGGCGCAGGCGGCCTACGACGCCGCGGTCAGCTACGCCAGGGAACGCATGGTGTCGGGCCATGCCCTGAGCGGCTTTCAGGCCACCCAGTTCAAGCTGGCCGACATGGCGGTTTCGCTGGAGGCCGCCCGCCTGCTGTGCTACAAGGCGGCGTGGCTGAAGGACTCGGGGCAGGAGAACGTCATTAAGGAAGCGTCCTACGCCAAGCTGTTCGCCACCGAGGCGGCGTCGCGCATCATCAACGAGGCGGTGCAGATTCACGGCGGCGCCGGCCTGGAAAAGGGCAGCCGGGTGGAGCAGCTTTACCGGGAAATCCGCGCCCTGACCATCTACGAGGGCACGTCGGAGGTTCAGCGCCAGACCATTGCCCGGCAACTGCTGCGGGAGTAGGCCGGGACGGGCTGCGTTGGGGGATTATTCATCCCCCCAACCCCCCCTGGAATGTTTGGGGCTTCCGGTATGCGCCTAGAAATCTGGCCGGAAAGTGGCGGCAGCCGGGTCAGCGGCTATACTTGGAGTCAACAAGCATAGCGAGGGCTGAGAATGCTGGGAGAGCGATCGGACCAGAGGGGACTCTGGGAAGCGGACCGGCTGTACCTGGACCACGTGGGGCGGGAAAGCTTCTATGGCGTATTGGCGTCGCTGCGGGGCCGGCTGTTCCGGGACGCCGATTTCGCCGAGTTCTACTGCCCCGACAACGGCAGGGACAGCGTGCCGCCCAGCCTGCTGGCGACGGCGCTGCTGTTGCAGTCCCACGACAAGGTCAGCGACGCCGAGGCGAAGGCCCGGGCTGACTTTGACCTCCGGTGGAAAGTGGCGTTGGGGATTGAGGTGGAAGACCGGCCCTTCGCCAAGAGTACGCTGCAGGTGTTTCGCGCCCAGCTGATCCTGCACGGCAAGGTGCGGGAGGTATTCGAGTCCAGTCTGCGGCTGGCCCGGGAGTCGGGCTTCCTGAAAGGGCGCGGGATGCGGGTGGCATTGGACACGACCAACATCCTGGGGCGTGGCGCAGTCAAGGACACCTGCAACCTGCTGGCGGACGGGATCGTCAAACTGCTGCGGGCGCTGGCACAGCTGAAGGGAATCAACGTCGGGGAATGGGCGAAGAGTCAAGGATACCATCGATACCACCGATACCTGGGCTCCAGCGTCAAGGGCGAAGCGGCCATCGACTGGTCCGACCGGCAGGCGCAGACGGCGCTGCTGTCTGGGATTGTGGCCGACGCGGACCGGCTGTTGGAGTTGTCGCGGCAGGCGCAGGGGGAATTGCGCGAGGACAGCGATGAGCGGCAGCGGATTGTGGCGGCGGCGGAACTGCTGGGGCAGTTGCTGCTCCAGGACGTGGAACGGGCTGAGGGGGGAATGAGCCTCAAGGATGGGGTGAGCCGGGACCGGATGATGTCGGTGCATGACCCGGAGATGCGCCACGGCCACAAGAGCAGCAGCCGGCGGTTCGACGGACACAAGGCAGCGATTGTGGTGGACACCGACTCCCAGCTGATTACCGCGGTGCAGGTATTGCCCGGCAACGCTCCCGACAACCTGGGGGCGCTGGAACTGGTGGAACAGAGTGAGGCCAACACCGGTGTGCCGGTGGAGGAGGCCATGGGCGACGCCGCTTACGGCGACGGCGGTACCCGTCAAACCTTCGCCGACGCGGGCCGCACTCTGATTGCCAGGGTGCCGGGGCGTCCCAACCGAACCCACTTTCCGAAAGAGGACTTCCATATTGACCTGGAGGCGGGTTCCTGCACCTGTCCGGCGGGGAATGTTACCCGGACGATGGTGCCGGCGGGACGGCGCACCGGCCAAACGGGTCGAACTTACCGTTTGGAGGCCTTCCGATTCGACGCGGCGGTCTGCGGGGTATGCCCCCTGCGGTCCCAGTGCGTGGCGGCAAAACCGGGTACGGGACGAACGGTGCAACTGCACCCGCAGGAAGCGCTGTTGCAGCAGGCCCGCGCCCTACAGCAGAGCGAGGCCTTTGCCGAGTACCGGCAGCGTCGCGTGGTGGTGGAGCACCGGCTGGCGCGGCTGGTCCAATTGGGGATCCGCCAGTCCCGCTACTTCGGCCGTGCCAAAACCCGGTTCCAGCTGTACCTGGCAGCCACCGTGGCCAACCTGACCCTGGTGGCCGCCAAAGCCGGGTTGACCGGAGAAACCGGCTCCGGTCCCAGCGCCGGCAGCGCCCAGGTCGCTGGAATGGTCAACTCCGCCACCGCATGGCTCGGGCAAATTTGGACCCTCACCCTGCTCGTATCGGCCTTACTGACCAAATCCCTCTTCCCAATAAGGGGTTTCCGTCCGGGTTTCTAGAGCGGCAGCGGCACCACTGCCATCCCTTGGCCGATGACCTCAAGCGTCAGGTCGGGGCGCTGCTTCTCGACGACGATTTGGCACTCGACCAGCCCTTGGCCGGCTTCCTCACGCTTGCCTGACACATGCCCGGACAGGCTGACGGTATCGGCGGCGGTCACGCTTCCGGTCACCTCCAGGTCCAGACGGCGGGCGGGGCCGGCGACGCTCTCCGGCGGAAAAGCCTTCATCAAAAGCTCTTCGGCGTAGGCGCGGACTGCTCCAGCGTCGAGGGACGGCTCCCCCAGTTCCGGCGATTCCGGGGGTGGGACGCCGGCGTCTTCCGGCTCGGACGCGGCGTTGGAGCGACGGATGGCCTCTTCGGTTTCCCACTTGATGACAATGGGCAGCCGGTCGCCCAGGTTGACCGAGGCAAAGCTGACAGTCCTGGCCCATAGCGTTGGCATATTTCAACCATACCAAATGCGTATACCAAATGCGCCGCCCGTTGGAGTCCGCCCGCTCACTTCCGGTCAGGACGACTGCAAAGTTGCCAGTTTCACCGGACAGGGCCCCGTCATTCCAACGTTGGCCTACCCTTGGATGCTCTGGATTCCTGCCTGCGCAGGAAAGACGGGGTGCGCGGTGCATCGCAAAGGGTGGGGTTTCTTATCCAAAGTCCTTGCAATCGTTCTGCGCTCCCGGATTGGCGGGCCGCGTCTGGGGCGTTTGTTACGCCAGAAACTCCAGCGCCGCCCGGACAAACTCGTCCGGTTTCTCTATCTGGGGCGAATGGCCGCATTCGTCGATTACCACCAAGTCTGAGCCTTTGATGGCCTGCCGGTACTGTTGGCCGCATTCCAGCGGCACCAGGCGGTCTTCCCTTCCCCACAGGAGGCAGGTTGGAATGTTGACCCGGGCCAGCAGGGAGGGCAGCCGTGGGTCGTGCATATACGGCTTCCAGCAGACCCGCGCCGCCATTTCCCGGTCGCGTTCCGCCAGGGCGGCCTGCTCCGGCGTGGGCGCGGCCCCATAAATTTCGGCGTACTCCGGGGCCTGCGCCGGGGCGTGGAAGGTCAACTCGGCGATCTGGGCCGGGGTGATGATGAAGATGTCGGCAATTTCGCCCTGCTGCGGCTGAATCCCGGCGGCGCCCACCAGCATCATTTTGGAGAAGGCGTGACGGCAGGATGCGGCCATTTCCGCAGCCACCCATCCACCCATGGAAAAGCCGATGGTCCGGGCGCCTTCCAGCCCCAAATCTTCCTGGAACCAAGTGTAGAAGGATGCCAGGTCGGGCACCGACTCAATCCATTCGGGCCGGCCGGACGCGCCGAATCCGGGATGGGTGGGCAGGTAGACGGTGTAGTGTTCGGCCAGCGCGTGGGCGTAACGGCGGGGGCCGCGGTTGCCGCCGGCGCCGTGCAGCACCAACAACGGGTCGCCGGACCCGCCCTTGAAAAGCTGCAACTCGCCGCCGCCGACGCTGACCGTCTCCTCAGTGAACGTGGATGTCATAACCGTTTCCCCCTGGCATATAGACTGAAATGCGGAGCAGGCGCCGGGCCGTGCTGTGGTTCATCCTACCCACGGCGGCAGTCAGGGTCAAGGGATGGCAGCCGCCGGCCCCGTCATTCCTGCGGATGCAGGAATCCAGAAACGCTGTGCGCCGGTCACGCTCCTTTCCTGCAATACTCATGGATTCCCGCTTTCGCGGGAAAGACGAGCAGCATTCCAACATCCATTTTCGTAGTAAAGACGAACACCACGGGACTTTGCAATCGTCTTGCCGGCAGCCCGGGTTCCGGCCATTTCGGTCGTGGCGGAGGGTGGAGGCCGGAAAATCGGCGGGAAAAGCAGACAAAACCGGACAAAACCGGACATTTGAGCGTGGGACACGGGAGATTTTGTCCGGTTTTGTCCGGTCGATGTCCGCTCTTGTCGTGGAAATGTCCTGGTTTGTCCGGGTTTTGTCCGCTTTTGTCACTTGGGGAGACGCCCTCACCCCCGGCCCCTCTCCCGGCGGGAGAGGGGTGTTTATCCGGCTGGTATTAACGTTAAAGGGGTTGGGGCGCAGCCGTCAACGGGCTACTGTCATTGGGGGACGCCCCCTGCCTTCGCCGTGGCAGGCTCTCACCCCCCTGCCCCTCTCCCGGCGGGAGAGGGGTGTTTATCCGGCTGGTATTAACGTTAAAGGGGTTGGGGCGCAGCCGTCAACGGGCTACTGTCATGGGGGGGCGCCCCCTGCCTTCGCCGGGGCAGGCTCTCACCCCCCTGCCCCTCTCCCATCGGGAGAGGGTTGTTTATCCGGCTGGTATTAACGTTAAAGGGGTTGGAGCGCAGCCGTCAACGGGCTACTGTCATTGGGGAACGCCCCCGGCCTTCGCCGGGGCAGGCTCTCACCCCCGGCCCCTCTCCCACCGGGAGAGGGGGACTCCCAGGAATCCGGGTGCGATGCCCTCTTCAATCAGCGGGCTTGCCCAAAAGTTGCGTATAAATGCCAGGTTTTATATCTTAGATGCAGTAGTTGCCCCCGGCGGGCGCGGCCCGCGACCGGATGACGGGCAAATCTTGAGGAACCGGGTTGAGGTATATGGCAAAAGTATTGGTCACCGACGCAATTGCCCCGGAGGGCCTGGACTTGCTGGGTTCCGCCGCCGAGGTGGATGTGAAGCGGGGCCTTCAGGAAGAGGAACTGGTTGAGACCATCAAGGACTACCATGCCCTGGTGGTCCGCAGCGAGACAAAAGTTACCTCTGCGGTGATTCAGGCCGGACAGAACCTGCGGGTCATCGCCCGGGCCGGCATCGGCGTGGACAACATTGACCTGGAGGCGGCAACGAGCGCCGGCATTCCGGTGGTCAACGCTCCCCTGGGCAACACCGTGGCCGCCGCTGAGCACACTCTGGCCCTGATGCTGGCCCTGGCGCGCAACGTTCCCCAGGCCCACGCCTCGATGCATCTGGGAGAGTGGCGGCGCAGCGCCTTTATGGGCATTGAGGTGCGGGACAAGACGCTGGGCATCGTCGGGCTGGGCCGGGTGGGCGCCGAGGTCGCCACGCGCGCCCGCGCCTTTGGAATGCGACTGCTGGGCCACGACCCCTTCGTGTCTCCCGACTTTGCGGCCCGCCTGGGGGCCACGCTGGTTACGCTGGATGAACTGCTGGCCACCGCCGACTTCGTGACCCTGCATACCCCTTTGACTCCCAACACCAACAAGCTCATCGGGCGGCGGGAACTGGGGCTGATGCAACCCGAAGCGCGGCTGATTAACGTCGCCCGGGGCGAACTGGTGGACGAGGAAGCCCTGCTGGAAGCGCTGGATGCCGGGACTTTGGGCGCGGCGGCGCTGGACGTTTTCGTCGAGGAACCGCCTACCGACATGACGCTGGCCCAGCACCCCAGGGTAATCTCCACGCCCCACCTGGGGGCATCCACCGAAGAAGCGCAGCGCGAGGTGGCCATTGAAGCGGCGGAGCAGGTGCTGGCCATCCTGAGCGGCCGTCCGGCCAGCAACACGGTCAACGCCCCCATCATGCGGCCGGAAGTGCAGGCCATTCTGTCCCCCTACATTCCGGTGGCGTCCATGCTGGGCAACATGGCGACCCACCTGTCCGACGGACAGTTTGCCGGCGTCACCATTCGTTACCAGGGAGAAGTTGCCGACTATGAGACTGCCATCCTCACCGCCGCCGTGCTGGAGGGCCTGCTGTCTCCGGTAATCTCCAAAGAGGTCAACATCATCAACGCTCCGGTGCTGGCCCAGCGGAGAGGACTGAGCATAACGGAGCAGAAAAGTTCGGTAAGCTCGGAGTACCCCAGCCTGATTACCGTGACGCTGCACACCAACCGGGAAGGCGTTACCCTGGCCGGCACGTCGATGCGGGACGGCCCGCGCATCGTCAAGTTCAACGACTACTGGGTTGACGTGGAGCCGTCGGTCCCCTACCTGCTCTTTGTCGACAACCGGGACCAACCCGGCTCCGTAGGGGCGGTGGGGACGGTGGCCGGCCAGCACAACATCAACATCAGCTACATGAAGGTGGGGCGGCTCAGCCCGCGCGGACAGGCCATGATGGTGCTGGGACTGGACGACCCGGTGCCCCCGGCGGTCATGCAGGAGATTCGGGACCTGCCCCACGTCAACAGTGTGCGCCTGGTGGAGCTTTAGGGGGGAGGGGTTCATCACAAATTCAGGGGGTTGAGGGATGAATCCCCCAACGTCTCCCCCATCCCGGCGTTTGACAAAACCGGGGGCCAATGCCATATTCCGAGCATTGGCAATCTACTGACCAGACGGGCAATCGGACGGGTAATTGTCCACCCGCTAACCAAATCAGGAGGCAACCGCTATGGGTGACCGCATTGCAATCATGGGCGCCGGGGCTTTGGGAAGCTACACCGCCGCCTACCTGGCCCGCGAGGGCGAGGACGTGACCGTTATCGATATGTGGCCGGAGCACATCGAGACCATCCGGCGCGACGGCCTGCGGGCCAGCGGCAGCCAGGGCGATTTCACCGTGCCGGTCAACGCTATGCACCTGACCGATGCCCAAGGCATCACCCAACCCTTCGATTACGCCTTCATCTCGATGAAGTCCTACGATACCGAGTGGGCGACCCATTTCATCAAGCGCTACGTCAAGCCCGACGGGTTTTTCATCTCGCTGCAAAACTGCTGGAACGACCCGGTTATCGGCGGCATCGTGGGCGCGGACCGGGAGTTGGGCTGCATCGCATCCCACATTGAGGTTGCGCTGTGGGAACCGGGGCACGTCAACCGGGGCGGCGCGCCGGGACGGGACCACGGACACACCGTTTTCCGCGTTGGGGAGCAGGACGGCGCCATCACTCCCCGCGCCGAGAACATCGCCGCCAAGCTGGACTGCATTGACGCGGCCTACGCCACCGACAACCTGTGGGGCGAGCGGTGGGCCAAGCTGTGCCAGAACGGCATGGGCAACGCCATTTCGGCCATGTCAACCCTGGGGTCGCAGAACATGGCCCAGGACTCCCGCTGCCGCACGATTCGCGTTCACCTGGCCAAGGAAGCGGCCAAGGTGGGACTGGCCCAAGGCTTGAATGTGGTGGACATCAACGGCAAGTCCGCATCCATGTGGGCCTCGGCGGACACCGGCGACGTCTTCGAGGAACTGGACGACTTCATGTCGCAGCAGGGCGGACGGGTCAACTGGCTGGCGTCCATGGCCCAGGATGTCCACAAGGGGCGCCGCTCGGAAATCGACTTTATGAACGGCCTGATTTGCGCCAAGGGACGGGAAAACGGGATCGAAACGCCCTTCAACGACGCCATCGTGGAAGCGATGCACGGCGTTGACGACGGCTCCATTACCCCGGGGCCGGAGCTGGTGGACAGTATTTTGAGAGCGGTGGACTGGTAGTTTGATGGTCCGCTACAACCGGAGAGCTAACGGGGCACGTTGGGGGATTCATCCCCCAAACCCCCTGAATTTATGAGGTTCATTACGCCGGTTTCCGGCGGCTGGCCCTTCTCAGGGCCGCTCCGGTCGCCTATAATGTGAATTCCCAAGGATTTGCGGGCGTAGCTCAGTGGCAGAGCTCTAGCCTTCCAAGCTAGTCACGTGGGTTCGATTCCCATCGCCCGCTCCAAGTCATAATCCCAAGACAGAGATACGCCCCGTCGACGCAGCGCGACGGGGCGGCTTTTTTGGCGGGACGTTGGGAATGTGTCAGGCGGCCAACAGGCGGCGGGCTGCTTCGGTCAACGCTTCGTGGTCCAGGCGGGCGGTCAATTGGCCCTGCTCGTCGGGGGCGAAACATTCGTCGCGCTGGAACTCGGCAATCAGGGCGGCGACCAATTCCTGCCGCTCGGCGGCCGGCAGCCCGGCGACGGCGCCGGGGTTGGCGTCCAGGCAGCGGTTTATCTCCTCGGTCAGCAGCTCCACCTCAACGGCCCTGCGCTGGATTTGGCCGATGCCCTGCAGGTGATTGCCCAGGTAGCACCCGCCGAACTGGAACCACTGGCAGTTGCGGCCCTCCAGGTCTGCTTCCCATTCGTAGCGGGGCTCCAGCTCGTGCTGGGACAGGTACTCTTTGACCTGGGTATCTTCCGGGTCCGGGGCCTCCTGGTCGAACACCATCTGGACGGTATACATGAAGAAACCGGCCGGCTCGACTTTGATGAACATATCAGCGCCCCTTTCTCAGATGATTTTGGGCTGCGGCGCGGGCTTACCGAACCACGCTCCGGTCCCTCGGCTCACAACCCTTGAATGAATTGACGCAGAGACTCGACCGCCCTGGCGATGTTTTCCTGGGAATTGGCGTAGGACAGCCGGACGCAACCCTCGCCGTACTCGCCGAAGGCCGCCCCGGACAGGATGGCCACCCCCGCTTCCCGCAGCGCCCGCTCCTCGAACTCGGCGCTGCTCAAGCCCGTCTCCCGGATGCTGGGGAAGACGTAGAACGCCCCCTCCGGTTCGGGGCAGCTGATGCCGTCAATGCTGCGGAGACCGTCGGTAATCAGGCGCCGCCGCTGGGAGAACTCGTGGGTCATCGCCTGCACCTCGTCCTGGGGGCCGTCCAGCGCGGCAATGGCAGCGAACTGGCTGAAGGTGGCAGCGCAGGACACGCTGTTGACCGCCAGCCGGGTGATGTGGGGGACCAGTTCCGGCGGCATGATGCCGTACCCCAGCCGCCAGCCGGTCATGGCGTAGCTCTTGGAAAACCCGTCCAGGATGATGGTCCGTTGGGGCATATCGGGGAAGGCGGCGATGCTGTGGTGCTCCCCGGTGTACAGGATGTCCTTGTAAATCTCGTCGGCCATCACGTAAAGGTTGTCCCACTGTTTGACGATGTTGGCGATGGTCTCCATTTCGTCCCGGGTCAGGGCGGAGCCGCAGGGATTCTCCGGCGAATTGAGGATAATCAGCCGAGTCTTTTCGGTGATTTTGGATGCCAGGTCGTCCAGGTCGGGGTGATACCCCTTCTCCTCGATGAGCCGCATGGGGACCGGGGTTGCGCCGGAGAAGCGAATCATGGACTCGTAGATGGGAAAGCCGGGGTTGGGGTAGATGACTTCGACGCCCGGCTCAGCCAGGGCCAGGATCACGTAGAACATGATGGGCTTGGCCCCCGGCGTCACGACGACGTGGGCCGGGTCGGTGTCGATGCCCCGGACTTCCCGGCTGTTGCGGGCGATGGCCTCGCGCAGTTGAGGGATGCCGGGGGTGGGGCCGTAGTGGGTCTGCCCATCCTGGAGGGCGCGAATGCCGGCCTCGACAATATGCTTGGGGGTGTCGAAGTCGGGTTCGCCAATCTCCAGGTGGACGATTTCCTGTCCCTGGGCTTCCAGCACGCGGGCCTTGGCCAGCACCTCAAAGGCGGTCTCGGTGCCCAAGTTATTCATGCGGTTGGCTAGGGTCATGTATCCTCCGTGTTATCGGCAACAGGGTATCAAGCTGTTATTCAAGGGTTAACAACCCGGCGCGAAAATCAATTATCAATCTTTGCTCCCGGAAAAAGTCCACGCCGAGAAGCCCCTCAATCGGAGAACCGGGCGGAAGGTTGTGGCATAGCATTGGAAAGTCCCGGCGTTCCAGTTCCAGGGCCTCAATTCGTTCAATGTTGATGCGAGGCATCACCTCTATGCCGCTCCCGGTCACCACTCGCGACGAGTCGGCAGCGGCGGTTGGGTCATATCCCAGCATGACCGCGGTCTCACGATTGACCAATGACCGGGTTGCGCCGGTATCCAGGGCAAATAGAGCTGAGGTACGCGCGGTTGGCCCAAACAAATCCACCGAAACCGATATAAACCTGTCAGCAGGATCGAAGGGGAAGCTCACAGAATCATCTCGACGCCTTCAGGAAGGCCGCCAATATACCTGATAGCCGTGCGGGGCGGACGCAACTCAATAGCCTTGCTGTAAACCGCGGCCCGGTCTGGACTGTGGAAGACAACCTTTCCCCGAATAAGTTCCTGGGAACGAGTAAGTTCAGGGTCCTCAATCAGCACCCACTCCGAGTCAAAAGTTTCCTTAATCTCTTCCCACGTCATCAAGCCACTCATTTCGCCCTCCCTGCCGGTGAACTTCCGGCCTGTCATTGCAACCGCAGTTAGTTACCAACTGATTCAGCAGGCTCCCCGCCATAGCCCGGCGACTGCCGGGCCTTCGGCTTCCGCCCCGAATCCCTTTACTGCTGCTGTATCCGGTTCTGGGTGCGGACGGGCAGGCCGTAAATGGAAATGAACCCTTCCGCAGCGGCGTGGTTGAACTGGTCTCCCCGGTCGTAGGTGGCCAGTTGACGCTGGTACAATGCCTGCGGAGCCGTCCGGCCCACCACGGTACAGGTTCCCCGGTGCAGCCGGACCCGCACGTCCCCGGTGACGTAACGCTGGGCGCTGCGGACGTAGGCGTCCAGGTCCTCCCGGTGGGCGGTGAACCACAGGCCGTTGTACACGATGTCGGCGTACTCCTGGGCGACGCGGGCCTTGGCGCGGGCCTGGTCCTTGCTCAGCGTCATGGCCTCCAGCGCCTGGTGGGCGGCGTGCAGGGTGACCGCCGCCGGGGCCTCGTAGATTTCCCGGGACTTGATGCCGACCAGCCGGTTTTCAACGTGGTCGATGCGTCCCACGCCGTGTTCGCCCGCCACCGTGTTGAGGTGGTTAATCAACGCCGTGCCGTTCATGTTTTCGCCGTCAACGGCGGTGGGTATGCCCTGGTCGAAGTGAATTTCCAGGTAGACGGGTTCATCGGGAGTTTCTGCAACCGGCCTGGTCCACTCGTAGGCTTCCCCCGGCGGTTCCTGCCAGGGGTCTTCCAGTTCGCCGGCCTCGGCGCTGCGGCCCCACAGGTTCTCATCCACCGAAAAGCGGCTCTTGCCGGCGCTGATGGGAAGACTGCGTTCCCGGGCGTAGTCCATTTCGTCTTCCCGGGACATTCCCCAATCGCGGATGGGGGCGATAACCTTCAACTCCGGGGCCAGGGCGGCCACGCTGACGTCGATGCGGACCTGGTCGTTGCCCTTGCCGGTGCAGCCGTGGGCCACGGCGTAGGCGCCCTCGGCGATAGCCGTCTCGGCCATGCAGCGGGCAATCAGGGGACGGCCCAGGGCGGTGGCCAGCGGGTACATTCCCTCGTATATGGCCCCCGCCTGGAGCGCGGGAAACAGGAATTCCTCGACCAGGATGTCCCGGGCGTCGATGGTCAGGGCCTTGGCCGCGCCCACCGCCAGCGCCCGCTGCTGGATAGACGCCAGGTCCACCATGCCCAGGTCCATGGTGAGGGTGATGATTTCGGCGTTGTAGTGCTCCATAAGCCACGGCACGGCCACCGAAGTATCCAGCCCGCCGCTGTAGGCGAGAACGATTTTATCCTTTGTCATTCGGTTACTGTCTCCTTACTTGCTCCCCGGCAATTTCCAGGACCCGCTCGTACAAATATGGGTCCACCCAAAAGCCAGCTTCAGCCACCAAACCATCTATTTCGGGTTTGACCTGGTGGATGATCCTGCGTCGTTTTGCGTCTATAAGCACTCCCAGAGTTCCCAAGACGTTCAAGCCCAGTCCCGACGCGATGCCTCGGCCCCGCCGTTCATCCAACAACAGGATAGATGCCTGTTCCTGGATGGCCAGGGAAATTGCATCGGCTTCGCCCGCATCCAATTCCAGCCGCAGACTCGCAGCCGGTTCCGGGTTAGTTAAGCCTTGGGTCTGAATCCATGACAGGGTTTGCACTTCCTCTGAACCGGGTTGACCGGCGCCTACAACCGCAATTTCCCGATATACCGCCGGAGGAATCAGGATATTGCCGAAAATCAGCTCCAATATATGCAATTGTTTAATGGCAGCCAGATTGATTATGGGAGAGGTGTTGCTGACTGCCACCATTCACCGGTTACCCTTGAAGAGATTTCAAGTCCTCCTCGAACTCGGGCAAGCCGTAGTGTACGGCGATCTGCCGACCGGCCAACACGCGTTGGAAACTGGACTGGCTCGTACCTGCGAGTTGGCTGGCCTGTCCCAGTGTGAGTCTCTCTTTTCGAAAAAGCAGGACAGCGATTTCTTCCCGCAGTTCCGCTTCAGACATTCCGGCGTACCGCAGCATTTCGTCAGGAATAACCAAACTCATAACGTTCCTGCCGGCTCCTTAACAGTCTCCATGTCCCGTTCCGAGTATCAGCATCTTTTTGGTGGTACAAGCAGAGTTAGATTGGCCTGACCCGGTATTCTCTTGGAATCAGCCTTTCGCCCAGAGTGTCAACCATCACGCCGAAGATTTCCAGAGTGGCGGCACCCAGGAGATATTGGTCTTCGGGGCCGAAGATGACCGGGCAAGGCCATTCCCGGCCTTGAAGGCCGATGCGGGCGGCCCCCAGTCCGTATACCACATCCCGGCCGTCGGCGAGGAAAAACGGCGCTGCTCCCGGGGCTGTATATGCAGTTGCTGCAGCAAGGATTCGGGCAACATGGAGTAGCCGGCGCCGGTATCGACCATCGCCGACACTTCAGCCATGCCGCCGCCGTCCAGATTGCCAACCTGTATGGTTGCGTAGAATGTTCCCATCATCAATTCTCGCCCGCCCGTGGGTGAACCCTGGGATGGGCGGTTTATTCTCCTGATTCAGGGTGATGGTTACCGGGTTCGTTGATCCGTACCTTTGAGTATGCCTTGACGACTGAGTCGGTGGTTACAACGAAGCTGCCCTCCAACAAATGACCGAATTTGTCCAACAAGTCCCAAAGCACGGCGATTTTGCTGTCGGTGGTCTCGTCGTCCAGCCGCAGGAGGACAATTCCCCTGTGCGGATGCCCCAGACGGTAAACCAACTCGCCGTAATCCTTATCGCAAGTAATCACTATACGATTTTCGGAGACAGCCCACTGCAAGATGCTCAGGTCGTCCAAACCCCGGTTATCCGGGTGGACGGACACAACATCATGTTCGCGCATTTCCAGCCATCGGGCTACTGCGGGGCCGGCGCATTCATCCACCAAGAATCTGATTAGGCGCCTTCCACGGTTAAGGGCATGAAGGTGATGTCTTCAAGAGATTTCTGGGCAAACAGAAGGCAGGCCAAAATGTCCTCACGGGTCAAACCCGGATATTCAGCCAGGATTTGTTCGATGGACATATCATGTCCCAGCAACCCGAGAACAAACTTCACGGTGATACGGCTTCCGCGAACAACCGGCTGCCCTACCATTACCTTGGGGTTGATGGCTATGCGTTCCAGCAGTTCCAATTCTTTTCGGTTCATAGGTACAGCTCCCTTTTGTTTTCTACCAGCGATACGGCTATCCGGAAGAGATGACAAACCGGATTGCCGGGTTTTGACGCTCAGGCCGCCGGAAAGAAATTACTCATCCGCTCCGTCTAATCCAAAGGCAGAAAAGTGTAATCCGAAATAGTTTTCTCCGCAAAGCAGAGGCAAGCCAAAATGTCCTGGCGAGTGACGTGGGGATACTCGCTCAGGATTTCTTCAATAGTCATATCGCCGCCCATCATTCGCAGGACTTGCTCGACGGTGACGCCGGTGCCGCGGATAACCGGCTTGCCCACCACCACCTTTGGGTTGATGGCTATGCGTTCCAGCAGTTCCAATTCTTTTCGGTTCATACCGGTGTTTCCTTTTCCGACGGCCAGGAGACTTGAGATGGTAAAGACAACGGCCCCTAAATCTTGGCCAGGGCGTCTTCGAGGCGGGCGACGCCTTCGTCGATTTCCTCGGGGGTGATGTTGAGCGGGGGCATGAACCGCACCGCGTTGGGACGGACGCCGTTGAGCAGAATTCCGGCCTCGTTGGCGTTGGTCAGCACCTGCCCGGAGATGTCGCCGTCGAACTCAAGGGCGGCCAGCAGGCCCTTGCCCCGGGCCTCGGTGACGAAGGAGAAGCGCGCCTTGAGGCCGTTGAGCCGGTCCAGCAGGTGGGTCTCCATGCGCTTGACGTGGGCCGGTATGTCGTTGTCGATGAGGAACTTGGTGCCGGCGTAGGCGGCGGCGGTGGTCAGGGCGTTGCCGCCGAAGGTGGAGCCGTGGTCGCCAGGAACCAGGGCCATGGCCGCCTCTTTGGACATGAAGGCTCCAATGGGCACGCCGTAGCCCAGCCCCTTGGCCAGGGTCATCACGTCGGGCTCCACGTTGTATTCCTGATAGCCAAACAGGCTGCCCAGCCGTCCCAACCCAGTCTGCACCTCGTCGAGGATGAGCAGCAGGTTGTTCCGGTCGCACCACTCCCGCACCCGGGACAGGTAGTCGTCGGCGGGAATGTTCACCCCGCCCTCGCCCTGCACCGGCTCCAGCATAACCGCCGCCGTCCGGTCGGTGGTGGCGTTCATAATGGCTTCGACGTCGTTGAAGTCCACGTGGACAAACCCCGGCTGAAGGGGCAGGAACGCCTCCTGATAGTGGGGCTGTCCGGTGGCGGCCACGGTGGTGGCGGTGCGGCCGTGGAAGGAGTTAAAGGCGGTGATGACCTCGTAGGCGCCGTCCCGGTTCTGCTTGCCGTACTTCTTGGACAGCTTCAGCGCGCCCTCGTTGGCCTCGGCGCCGCTGTTGCCGAAGAACACCCGGTCCAGGCAACTGTTCTCCACCAGCAGTTCGGCCAGCATCACCTGGGGCACGGTGTAGAATTGGTTGGAGGTCTGTATCAGCGTACCGGCCTGCTCAACGATGGCCTGGGTGATTACCGGGTGCGAGTGGCCCAGGTTGTCCACCGCCCAGCCGGCCACGAAGTCCAGGTACTCCTTGCCGTCGGCGTCCCAGACCCGGCTGCCTTCGCCCTTGACGATAACCACCGGCTGGCGGCGCACGGTCTGGGCGTAATACTGCTGTTCTTTGGCAATCCACTCTTGGCTAATGGTCATGGGGTTCCTCCTCCCAATGCTTCTCTCAGACCGTCCAGGGACTCTTGCAGCCGTTGCAGCGACTCCCGCAGGTCTTGTATATCTTCTTCCATTTCCCCCAATTGGCCCAGGGCGCCGTCCTCCGGGTCCCGGGCTGCGCTCCCCGGAGCGGCCCCCGGTGACGGCCCGTCCTCAGCGGCAGCGGCGGCTTCCGGCTCGGCGCCGACGAGCATGGCGATGCCCTCGTTGATGGTGTCGGCCATCACCAGGTTGCTTTCGTCGGCTAGTATAACCTGTTTCAACTCCGGGAATTCCAGCGCCTCGGACTGGAGGTAAAGGGGCTCCACGTAGATTATAGTACCGGCGATGGGTATTACCAGCAGTTGGCCCCGGAGCATTTTGGAACCTGGGCCGCTCCACAGGGTGAACTGCTGCGACACCGACTGGTCGTTTTCGATGCGGGCCTCCACCTGGCTGGGGCCGTCAATCTGCCGGTGGGTGGGCAACTGAAAAGCCAGGAGCTCCCCGTAGTTGGGCCAGTCATTGCGGGCGGCCAGCCAAGCCACCAGGTTTTTCTTTTCGCCTGCCGGGGTGAAGGGCATCAGCAGGACAAACTCTTCCCTGGTTTCCCCCGGAAGCTTCAGCTGTAAGTAGGAGGGCACCACCGCCACCCCGGTCTTGGCGATGCGCGTCTCCAGCGGAATGGCCCACTGCTCGGCCTCGTTGAAGAACACCTGCGGGTCGGTGACGTGGTAACGCAGGTACACCCTGGTCTGGGTGGAGAACAACTGCACGGGATACCTTATATGCTCCCGCAGGCCGGTGGGCATCGCGGATATGTCCTGGAACAGTTCAGGGAAGGCCCGGCGGTACATCCGGACCAACGGGTCGTCCGGGTCAATGACGTAAAACGCCACCGTGCCATCATAAGCGTCGATGGTAATTTTGACACTGTTGCGGATGTAGTTGTACCCATCCTCGCTGGGCGTGGAGTAGGGGTATCGGCTGGTGGTGGTGTAGGCGTCCTGGATCCACCAGAGCTTGCCCTGCTCGTCCAGCGCGGGGTATGGGTCCCGGTCCAGCTTGAGAAAGGGAGCGATGGCGCCGACCCGGTGGGCAATCTGCCGCCGGTACTGAAGGCGGCTGTCGGGGCCGATGCGGTCGCTGAGCAGCAGGTTGACGTCGCCCAACTGGATGGCAAAGGCCACCCGGCGCAGGATGGACCCCAACGGGATGCCGCCGCTGCCGGCGTAACCGCCGTAGCCGGGATCGGGGTTGACCTCGCGCAGGCTGGTGTTGACCACGGTGAAGTCCACCGGCGACTCTCCGTAGTAAAGCTCCGGGCGGGTTATCGGGAGCTTTCCGCTGAGGGGGATGTCCTTGATGAAAAACTCGGGCCGGCCCTCGCCCGGGGTGAAGCCGGTGGCCGGACTCATCGCCACGCCGTAGCCGTGAGTGTACCCCAGGCGCAGGTTGACCCAGTTCCGGGCGTCGTCGGACAGATTATCCGTGTGCAGTTCCCGCGCCGAAATCAATACCTGCCGCACCCGTCCGTCCACCTCGTACCGGTCCGAGTCCATGTTGAGAAAGCTGTAGTAAAGCTCCATAAACTGGAGTTGGTTGTAGGCGGAGCGCAGCGGCCCCAGGTCCCACAGGCGTATGTTGTCCAGCGTGTCCTGGTTGTCGCGAATGGCCGCGGCGTCCAGCTTGCCGTCGGCGGGGTAGAGGTTAACGCTAATCCGGTCCAGTTGGTAGGCGGCCCGGGTGGCCTCGATGTTGCGGGCGATAAACGGCTCTTCCCGGGCGAACTCGTTGGGAGATACCTGGACCCGCTGGAAGACCAGGGGGAAGACCACCCCGGCCAGCACTGCCATAATCGCCCACAGGCTGAAGGAGCCGGCCATGAGCCGCAAGCCCCGGTCGATGAAAAACCGGGATGCGCTGATGCCCATGCCCGCGGCGGCCAGCAGCGCAATGACGATCAGCAGCCCCAGCGCCGGCGCCCGGGCGTTGACGTCGGTGTAGGTGGCGCCGTAGACCGCGCCCCCTTCCGAATGGACCAGTCCGTAAATGCTCAGCGCGTGGCCCAGCGCCAGAGTAAGCATCAGCGCAATGCCCAGAACGGCCAGGTGCTTCAGCATTCGCGGGCTGATGATGAGGTTGATCCCGCGCAGGCCGAAAATGGCCAGGTACAGCGCCAGGGACGAGACGATGGCCGTGATGACCAGGCCCAGCAGCCAACCCTGAATGAAGTTCAGCGCGGGCAGGACGACCACGTAGAACGAGTAGTCCCGGCCAAAGGCGGGGTCGGTCATTCCGAAGGATGCCCGGTTGAACAGCAGGAACAGGGTTTCCCAATGCCCGGCAACGGCCATGCCGAAGATGGGCGAGGCGATGAGCAGGATCAGCGCGACGGCCAGTCCGGTCAGGGCCAGCATCAGCCGCAGCGCGTCGGCGTTGACCCGCAGCGACGACGGCCCAATGGCCAGCTTGAGCGCCTGAAGAAAGTTCAGGGACAGGACGGACAGCGCCATCGTCGCGCCCATGAAGAACAACGAAGCCTTGACCAGGGCGGTCCGGACAAAAACGTCCTCGAACCCCAGAAGCTCGAACCAGACCAGGTTGGTGTAGAAGTACACGAGCCACCACAACAGCAAGCCAACCCCGGTCACCCCCAGGGCAGCCAAGCCCCAACGGATGACCCAGCGCAGGTGCCGCGCGCTTATTCCGGGCAGCGGCGGCGTGGGGGACCCTTCGGAATCGTTGGTCAGGTCGTAGCTCATGCAGGTTTATGAATTGCGGAATGCTGAATTGCCGGGTTCCGGGCAGGTTCCCATTTCAACCCGTTGGTTCCCCGAGTGTCGAAGGGCTTTCTTGTCAGCCTGCCCGTCCTGCCCTTGCCGGACCACGGGTTGAGACAGTCTCTTGCTTGAATCAGTCCCTTAATCCGGGCGTCGGGACGGAAAGCAAGCCCGGTCCCAATTGCGCGGCGGCGGGCCGGAGAACGGGTCACAAGCGGCGGGCGACCGTGGTGCCGGAGGCCGTGCCGTTGATGCAGTCGAGCAGCGCGCCGGGCTTGGTGCCGTCGATAATCTCCGCCTGCGGCACTCGTTCCAGCGCCGTGAGGCAGGCGTCCAGCTTGGGAATCATGCCGCCGCTGATGACGCCGGACCGGCGCAAAATGTTGGCCAGCCGTTGGTCCAGGAAGGGAATTACCCGCCCGTTGCCGTCCATGATGCCCGGCACGTCGGTCAGGAAAATCAGCCGCTCGGCGTCCATGGCCCGGGCCACCGCCCCGGCCGCGGTGTCGCCGTTGATGTTCAGCGGCTTGCCCGAGTGGGCCGAGCCGTCGTGCCGGTGCATTCCCAGCGGAGCCACCATCGGGATAAAACCGGCATCGGAAATAGCCTGCAACGGCTTAGGGTTAACCTGAGCAACCTCGCCCACGAAGCCCAGGTCCGGGTTGGCGATGTGGGCTTCCAGAATGCCGCCGTCGATGCCGCTGATGCCCACGGCCCGGCCGCCCAACTCGTGCAGCATACAGACCAGGTCCTTGTTTATCAGGCCGGTCAGCACGGCCACGACGATATCCAGGCTGGGAGCGTCGGTAACGCGCAGTCCGTTTACGAAACGGGGCGGGATGCCCTGCCGCTGCATCCAGTCGGAGATGACGCTGCCGCCGCCGTGGACGACGACCACGTTGCGGCCCTGTTGCTGCAGCGACACCAGGTCTTTCAGGCTGGTGTCGTGGCTGCCCAGGGTGCTGCCCCCGATTTTCACCACTACTGGCGGGCCGGACAATTGGTTCTCCTGTTCACAAAAGCGATATTGGGACGCAAAACCGGGGGAAGGATGATAAATGCGCTGCTTGAGTCCGAAAGATCGAAAGCCCAGCCTGCCGATACGGGTCTCATCAAGGCGGAGTGCATCAAAAGAGATGGTGAGAAATGCCCGGATTCGGCTAGGTGGTGTAGGCGCTGTTGATGATGACGTATTCCTGGGTCAGGTCGCAGCCCCAGGCGGTGGCTGCACCGTCTCCCAAGTTGAGGTTGACCCTTATCGAGATCTCCGGCTGCCGCATCAGGGCCACGACCGCGTCCCGGTGGAAGGGCACCGGGCTGCCGCTTTCCATGATGCACACGCCGTTGACGAACAGGTCTATCTTGCTCTCTTCGGCGGCGGCGCCGCTGCGTCCCACGGCCATCAGGATGCGTCCCCAGTTGGGGTCGGCCCCGTAGACCGCCGACTTGACCAGGTTGGATGACGAAATCGTCCGGGCGGCCTTTCGAGCGTCCTCAATGTCCCTGGCGCCGGTAACGTCCACCGTAATCAGGTGCGTCGCGCCCTCGCCGTCCCGGGCCAACTCCCGGGTCAGGTACACGCAGGCCTGGAGCAGCGCATCCCGGAAGGTGCCGGCGGCTGGGCTGCCAGCGGCAATGGGAGCGTTGCCGGCCAGACCGTTGGCCAGAACCAGCACGGTATCGTTGGTGCTGGTGTCGCCGTCGACGCTGAGCATATTCAGCGAGGCATCGGCCACGTCTTTCAGCGTATCCTGCAAGAATTGAGGCTCAACCGCCGCGTCGGTGGTGACGAAGGACAGCATGGTGGCCATGTTGGGGTGAATCATCCCCGACCCCTTGGCCACGCCGCCCAGGCTAATAGCCCTGCCGTCAATCTCGAAGCTGACCGCAACTTCTTTGGGGCGGGTGTCGGTGGTCATCATGGCCCGGGCCACGTCGTGGCCGCCGCCGGGAATAATCTCGATGCGCTCCACGCCGTCGCGGATTAACGACATGGGCAGTTCCACGCCGATAACGCCGGTGCTGCAAACCAGCACCTCTTCGGGGTTGGCGCCAACCTTGCCGGCGGCGATTACCGTCATTTCTTTGGCGTCAATGTAGCCCTGCTGACCCACTGAAGTGTTGGCGATGCCGGCGTTGACGATGATGGCGCGGGTCTGGGCCAGGGCCAGGTGTTCCCGGTCCACCGTCACGGTGGGCGACTTGATGGCGCTGGTGGTGAACACTCCCGCCGCCGCGCAGGGGGCCTGGGAGACGATCAACCCCAGGTCGAGCTTATCTTCGGAGTAGGTCTTCAGCCCGGCGTAGGTGGCTCCCGCCGAAAATCCCTGGGGGGTGGTCACGGTGCCTTGGTCAATGAAGGTGATGGGGCCAGCCATTGATAAAACTCCTGCAAAAACTCCCCGATTGGCAGATCAGGCTGCTGTCGAACCGCTCCCGGCGCGGCATAGGACGCCGTTCCGGCCAGGCAACCGGGCCTGCGCCGCCATGCCTATCGGAGCGTAGATGCCGAGTATAACATACGGGCGATTGCCCCGGTTATGGGCCATTCTAATACCCGGGGGCTTTCGATTGTCTGCAACAACCACCGGGTTAACGGGCCCCGTTATCCCCCAAACCCCCTGAATTTATGGGGTTCGATACGACGGTTTTGGGCCTGCTGGAGGATTCACCGTGAACGGAGTATTCAGCTGCTATCGAGAGCCGAAAGACCCTGTTCTAATTACCTAATAGCGTTGGTCGAAACGAGTCTCTGCTGGACCGGATCGACGGCCAACAGCAACTCTTCCATGGTGACGGCTCCCAGGAGCGGTTGGGTGTCATCTTCTCCGAAAACCACCGGCGTAACGGCGGTGACACCGTTGATGGTAGTTCGGGCCTCTCCCACATCCATCTCCACGATTCTGCCGTCCCCCAACTCGAAGCGGGCCTGCCGGGTCACCGCAACCCCCATCTCTCTCAGCAAGCTGGCGGGCAACAACGTAAAGGTCGCGCCGGTATCCACTGTCGCCTTTATCTCAAGACTCTTTTCTCCGTCCAGGCTGGCAATCGTAATTGGCCAATTGAATATCCCCATCTATCAACCCCTTATCAACCCCTTCCAGGCAACGCTTATTCTAATACCAGATAGCGTTGGTCGGAACGAGTCTCTGCTGGACCGGATCGACGGCCAATAGCAACTCTTCCATGGTGACGGCTCCCAGGAGCGGTTGGGTGTCATCTTCTCCGAAAACCACCGGCGTAACGGCGCTGACGCCGTTGATGGTGGCCCAGGCATTGCCGACATCCATCTCCAAGATTCGGCCGTCGCCCATCTCGAAGCGGGCCTGTCGCGTTACTGTGACCCCCAACCGTCTCAGCAAGTTTGACGGCAACACCGTGTACGTCGCGCCGGTATCCACCGTCGCCTTTACCTCCAGACTCTTTCCACCATCCAGGCTGGCGATCGCGATTGGCCAATTGAACGTTCCCATCTATGTGTTAACTCCTTACCACGCAACGCTTATTGTAACCGATTGGGCCGATTGCCCCGGTTATCGGCTGTTCTAATACCAGATAGCGTTGGTCGGAACGAGTCTCTGCTGGACCGGGTCGACGGCCAGCAACAACTGCTCCATCGTAACAGCTCCCAGCAGGGGTGCGCTGTCATCTTCCCCAAAGACCACCGGTGTAATGTCGCTGACACCGTTGATGGTGGCCCAGATTCGGCCCACGTCCATCTCTACAACTCGGCCGTCCCCCAACTCGAAACGGGCTTGCCGTGCTACCGGGACTCCCAGTTCTTTCAGCAAGTTTGACGGCAGCACCGTGTACGTCGCCCCGGTATCCACCGTTGCCTTTACCTCCAGACTCTTTCCACCATCCAGGCTGGCGATCGCGATTGGCCAATTGAACGTTCCCATTTTTTGTCAACTCCTTCCACGCAACGCTTATTGTAACCGCTTCATGCGTTGCGGCAACAACCAAAAGGCCCAAGAAAACGGCGGCGGTAATGGACGGAATTTCTGGGCATGGCCTATAATCCTCTCAGGAGTTGTTGCTATGTCTGTTGTTCGTCCTTTTCGCGGCTGCCGCTACGACCCAACCCTGGTGCCGGACCTGGGTTCCACCCTCTGCCCTCCCTACGACATGATTGGCCCGGACCTGAAGCAGTCGCTGGAGCGGCTCAGTCCTTATAACGCCGTCCACCTGGAAGGCGGCGAGCAGCCCGATCCGGTAAACCCGGAAGCCGGCTACCGGCAGGCGTCCGAAAGGTTCCGGGACTGGCTGCGCGACGGTGTGCTGCGCCGGGATTCGGACGCCGCTTTTTACCTGATGCGCCACGGTTACGAGTGGCAGGGCGGCGTCCGCAGCCACCTGGCCCTGTTCTGCGGCGTCCGGGTGGAAGATTACGACCGCATGGTGGTGCTGCCCCACGAGTTCACCCGCGAGCCGGCGGTGCTGGACCGGGTGGCGCTGCTGGACTTCTGCCAGGCCCAGTTCAGCCCGATTATGACCCTGTACCGGGACTTGGACGGATACCTGCGCTCTTTGTACCAGGAAATTATGACCGGCGAGCCGGTACTGGACGTGCAGGCGCCCTCCGGCGAAAGCGTGGCGCTCTGGCAGGTTACGGGGGCAGAGTTGCAGGGGCGCATCACCGATTTCTTTGCCGGCCGGCCCCTCTTTCTGGCCGACGGCCACCACCGCTACGAGGCGGCCCTGCGCTACGGCCGTCAGCAGGCCGGCAAAGATGCCGGCGAGGGAGACCCGGCCCACGATTACGTGATGATGGCCCTGGTGGAGTTCGACGACCCCGGCCTGATGCTGCTGCCCTACCACCGCACCATTGACGGCTTGTCCCCGGAGCAGTTGGCGCAGGTTCGGGACAACCTGGACGAGCTGTTTGAGATTCAGCCGGTGCAGTTAGAACCCGGCGGCATGGACCGGCTGCTGGAGCAGGTGTCCTTTCTGGGCAAGGACGGCCACGCCCTGGCCATGATCGGCCCCCAACCCGGCGAGGCCTACCTGATGATGCTCCGCCCCGGCATCGACTGGCAGGCATGGGGCAGCCTGGCAGTGTCCGAGGCGTGGATTCTGGACGAAAAGGCGCTCCGCCCCGTGCTGGGCGATGCGGTGACGCAGTACGTCAACTACGTCCACGACGCCAACCTAGCCGTGGAGCAGGTGGCCGACGGACAGCAGCAGTTGGCCTTTCTGCTCAAGCCCTTCCCCCTGGACGCCTTCGAGTCCATTGTCGGCGGCGGCCAGCGTCTGCCCTCCAAGTCCACCTTCTTCTATCCCAAGCTGCCCACGGGGCTGGTAATCAACCAACTGGAGGGCCACCTGTAACAGCAGCGCAAACCGCCCTTCCCACGCTGCCCGCTATCTCGCCACCCTGTCTTTCCTGTGCAGGCAGGAATCCAGAGCATCCAGGGGTAGGCCAACGCTCCCTCGGAAAGAGAGCATGGATTCCCGCCTTCGCGGGGAAGACGGGCAGCATTCTAAGCTGCATTTTCCATAAGAAAAGACGGGGTGTGCGGCGCATCGCGAAGGGTTTCTCCCTAATCAAAAAGACCTTGCAATCGTCCTGCAGGACGAACGGGTTTTGATGAGGGCGGCTTGTATACAGGTGCTATAATGCCCGTTATGCCGTGGCAATAGCCCGGCCTTAAACTGGCCCAAAACTGGCCCAAAACTGGCCCAAAACTCGGAGGAACCGTGAGACTGCCCAGGCAAAACCTCAGAACCCCCGGCCCCACCCCCATCCCGGAAGACATCGTGGAAGCCATGTCCGAACCGATGATCAACCACCGGGGGCCGGAGTTCCTGGAGTTGATTACCGAGTCAACTCGACTGCTCAAGCAGGTCTTTATGACCCAGAACGATGTGTTTATCCTCACCTCGTCGGGCACCGGCTCGCTGGAAGCCGCGCTGGTCAACACCCTGTCGCCGGGCGACAAGGTGCTGGGCGTGTCCGCCGGCGCCTTTGGCGACCGCTTCTGCGACATCGCCGACGCCTATTACGCCGACCTGAAGCGGATTAACGTCGAGTGGGGCGAGGCCATCGACCCGGAAATCATCCGCCGCGAACTCCGCGAAGACCCGGAAATCAAGGCAGTAATGATTACCCACAACGAGACCTCCACCGGCGTCACCCACGACCTGGAGTCCATTGCCGCCGTGGTCAAGAACGAGTTCGGCAAGCTCATCCTGGTCGACGCGGTCAGCAGTCTGGGCTGCATCCCCCTGCCGGTGGACGGGTGGAACTGCGACATGGTGGGCACCGCTTCCCAGAAGGGGTTTATGATTCCCCCGGGGCTGGCCTTCATCAGCGTCAGCGGCGACGCCTGGCAATGCAACTGTAGTGACCGCGACGGAGGGAACCACCGGAAATGACGCGCGAAAATTATCTCATAGCTAACCGGCTGATTGTAGGTGATTGCGTGGAGGAATTGGCCGGGTTCCCTAAAGACTGTATCGACCTAACCGTTACTTCACCCCCCTACGACAAGTTGCGCAACTACGATGGCTACGACTTTGATGCTGAAAGGGTCGCTCGTGCCCTGCTGGAAGTCACGAAGCCCGGAGGGGTGGTTGTTTGGGTGGTGGGCGAGCATATCAATGGCGGACGCTCAATGAGCAGCTTTGAACAAGCGCTGATTTTCAGAGATGTTGGGTTTACTGTCCACGACGTAATGATTTATCAAAAGAAGAACACGCCTTTCACCAGGTCCAATGCCTACACCAATGCCTGGGAGTTCATGTTCGTCTTTTCTAAAGGTGGCCATCCCAAGACCTTTCACCCCCTGAAGGTTCCTACGGTACGCAGTGGCGAAGAGTTGCTCACCCATAACAAGCTGCCGGATGGAATCAACAAGAAGAAGAAGGGCAGATTGAATGAGGAGAAGACCCGCACCAATATCTGGCCTTACGCGGTTGGGTTGGGTGGGACGACGCGGGACAAGGTTGCCTTTCAGCACCCTGCGGTATTCCCTGAAAAACTAGCGGCAGACCATATCCTGTCATGGTCAAATCCGGGAGACCTGGTCCTAGACCCCATGTGTGGGTCGGGAACTACCTGCAAGATGGCGATGCTGAATAATCGCCATTATGTCGGCATAGATATATCCGACGCTTACATCCACATCTGTGAGGAACGCCTCGCATCTGCTCAAAGCCAGTTGCCCGCTGAGACTATGTATGGCATACAAGAGAGAAGATTGTCGTTTAATCACTACGGGGAAAGCGTGGGCGGAAGACAATAGCAGGCAACGTGGGGAACCCGAAGACGTCGGCATCAACGCTGTTGCATACTTGGACAATATAGGACAACGCCGCAGCTTAGTATTCGTAATAGGAAAGCGGCGTCTCTATTGGGTCAATAATGAGGACTTAAGGGAATTTGACCCACTGCAAAGCGGGGATAACCATAACGAAAAGATTTGTTTGAGTTGTGGATTGCTTAAACCTACCAATGAGTTTCCCAGAAACCAAACGGGTAAAGGAGACAGAGTAGTCCGGCGCCCACGCTGTAAGGTATGCTTCGACAGAGATAACGGACGGAAGATGTCAACAAAGGTGAGGAACGACTACTTGGCCCAACACGGACCTGCAACCGGTGAGCTTTGGCAGTGCCCGGTATGCAAGAAATACAGCATTGCCGGAGTCAATGTGCGCATAACTGTCGATCATGACCAGGAAACAGGCACCCCGCGGGGTTTGATCTGTGACAGTTGCAACACCGGTTTGGGCAGATTCAAGAATGGGGAAGACCATTTACAAGACGCCATAGATTATCTGACCAGCACCGGGAATCGAGATCCGGGAGGTTGTCAGGCAGAATGACCGCCGGGCCTGGCGGCGTCGGAGCTGAAGAAGCGCACCCTGACCAACCTGTACAACACCCGCCCGACCTGGCTGGACAACACCGGCAAGGCTTTGCCGGCAAACGGCGAAATACCGGCGGTCCTTCTCAGTCATATCCCATCCTTGCTTAATTTAGCCCTAAAAACAGGGCAATCGTGTCTTAATGTAACCTGCGAAATCGGCAATACATGGCTGCTTAGACCCAGGGCGCATACATAGGTGCGCCCCTACGATTTGATGGTCGCGTAGGGGCAGACCTATGTGTCTGCCCTGGGGGAGAAGCCGCCGGTTCCGTAAGACGCGATTGCCTTGGCTCCACTACCCGCCCCCGCCACCAAACCCGGTTTCAGGTGCTATAATGCCCGTTATGCCGCGGCAATAGCCCGGCCTTAAACTGGCCCAAAACTCGCCCAAAACTCGGAGGAACCGTGAGACTCCCCAGGCAAAACCTCAGAACCCCCGGCCCCACCCCCATCCCGGAAGACATCGTGGAAGCCATGTCCGAACCGATGATCAACCACCGGGGGCCGGAGTTCCTGGAGTTGATTACCGAGTCAACTCGACTGCTCAAGCAGGTCTTTATGACCCAGAACGATGTGTTTATCCTCACCTCGTCGGGCACCGGCTCGCTGGAAGCCGCGCTGGTCAACACCCTGTCGCCGGGCGACAAGGTGCTGGGCGTGTCCGCCGGCGCCTTTGGCGACCGCTTCTGCGACATCGCCGACGCCTATTACGCCGACCTGAAGCGGATTAACGTCGAGTGGGGCGAGGCCATCGACCCGGAAATCATCCGCCGCGAACTCCGCGAAGACCCGGAAATCAAGGCAGTAATGATTACCCACAACGAGACCTCCACCGGCGTCACCCACGACCTGGAGTCCATTGCCGCCGTGGTCAAGAACGAGTTCGGCAAGCTCATCCTGGTCGACGCGGTCAGCAGTCTGGGCTGCATCCCCCTGCCGGTGGACGGGTGGAACTGCGACATGGTGGGCACCGCTTCCCAGAAGGGGTTTATGATTCCCCCGGGGCTGGCCTTCATCAGCGTCAGCGGCGACGCCTGGGAGGCCAACCGCACTGCCACCATGCCCAGGTTCTACTTTGACGTGGGCGAGGCCAGGAAGTACCTGGAAAGCGGCCAGACTCCCTGGACGCCCAACCTTTCGGCCATCTACGGCCTGCGGCTGGCCCTGGACAAGATGGCCGAAGAGGGCGTCGAAAACATCTTCGCCCGTCATCACAGCATCGCCCAGTACACCCGGGACGCGGTGGTAGACCTGGGTCTGGAACTGTTTTGCGGCGACCCGGCCCGCATGTCGGACACGGTTACCGCCATCAAGATGCCCGAGAACATCGACGGCTCCCGTCTCATGGGACTGATGCGCACCGAGGAAGACGTGGTGATGGCCGGCGGGCAGGGCAAGCTGGTGGGGCAAATCTTCCGCATCGGCCACCTGGGTTGGGTGAGCCAGGAAGACATAGAAGAGGTCATCGAAGCGTTGAAGCGGGTGCTGCCGCGGGTTGGCTTCAGCGCCGCGTAACGACGGGAGAGCCGCCGGCCCCGTCTTTCCTGCGAAGGCAGGAATCCACGGACGGTTTGGCCGGTGATGTTACCCTTACCTGAGCAGTTGCTTGAATACTTGTCGAACCACGCCGGTCGTCTGGTGGTTAAAGAGGTCCAGCTCATGTCAATGTCACAACTTCAGCAGACTATGGCAACCCTGCGCCTGGGGCTGGCGGAAACCCGCAACAAGGAGCAGCAACTGGAGTCGATGATTTCCCAGTTCCGCACCCAACTGCGGCGGCTGCCCCGCCAGGTCGTGTACGGCCAGACCTCGCTGGACGCGTCGCTGTCGGCCTTGGGCGAAATTGAGGAGCGGCTGGCCGACGCCGTGGCGGTGCATCGCCGGCTGCTCACCATCAAAAAAGCCGCGCTCGACGAACTGGCCGCGCTGGAGTCGGTCAAGCAAGTGGACGACGCCAAGGCATCGCTGTCCATCCTGAAACGGCGGATAACCGTCTCCGGCGAAGACCCGGAGACCCTGGCCGAGATGCGGCGCTTGCAGCAGTTCATCGCCGAGCACAGCAAGCGCGCCGAAGCCGCCATCACCGAAAGCTACCAGGCCCGGGTAGACGTGGGCAGCGGTGGCCCTCCCGAACCCCGGTAACCGCAATCCATTCACATCCCCCCAAATTCCGGGGGTTTGGGGGGATGAATCCCCCAACGTAAATGGGCGGGGGAAGCGGCGGGCTAGGCGGGGGCCGCTTCCTCTATGCCATACGCCCGCCGCTGGAGAGCCGCCACCCGACTTTGCAGCGGCGGGCGCATGGCATTAGGAGATAATGGCCGCATGACTAACGGCGCCAACCTTCTTGATGGACTCAACCCGGCGCAGGCCGACGCGGTCACCGCCGTGGACGGCCCCCTGCTGATTGTCGCCGGACCGGGCAGCGGAAAGACCCGCGTCATCACCCACCGCATAGCCCACCTGGTACACAACCACGGCGTCCAGCCCAACCGCATCGCCGCCGTAACCTTCACCAACAAGGCGGCTAGGGAAATGCGCGACCGGGTGGCGCGTCTCGTCGGCCCCGGCGCCAACTCCGTTACCGGCGGCACCTTCCATTCCTTCTGCGCGCGCCTGCTGCGCCGCCACGGGGAGATGGTGGGGTTGAACCCCAACTATTCCATCTACGACTCCGACGACCAGATTTCCCTGCTCAAGCAATCCCTTCAGATGGCCGAGATAGACCCCAAGCGAATCCCGCCCCGCACCGTGCAGTCCATCATCTCCAGGGCCAAGAGCGTGTTGATGGGGTCCCAGGCCCTGGAACGGGCCGCGGCCGACTACTTCGAGAAGGCCGCCGCCGAGGTGTACTACTACTACGAGGAGTTGCTGGCCCGCAACAACGCGGTGGACTTCGACGACCTGCTGCTGAAGACCGTCCTGCTGCTGGAAAACAGCAACGAGGTGCGCCGGATGCTGCAAGCGCAGTACCGCTACCTGATGATTGACGAGTTCCAGGACACCAACGTCGCCCAATACCGGCTGTCCCAACTGCTCACCGGCGGCGACCACAACGTCTGCGTGGTGGGCGACCCCGACCAATCAATTTATTCCTGGCGCAACGCCGACATCCGCAACATCCTCAGCTTCCAGAAGGACTACCCCGAGGCCCAGGTCATCGCCCTGGAGCAGAACTACCGCTCCACCGCCGCCATATTGTCCGCGGCCAAGAGCCTCATCGCATCCAACAGCATGAGGCTGGACAAGGACCTGTACACCCAGAACGGCGACGGCGACCCGGTGGTAATGCACGAGGCTTACGACGAAGAGGAAGAAGCGGCCTACGTCGTCTCCGAAGTCGGCCGGCTGGTTCGGGAAGAAGACGTCAAGCCCGGCGACTGCGCCGTAATGTACCGGGTCAACGCCCAGTCCCGGGCCCTGGAGGAAGCCTGCCTGCACCTGGGAATGAAGTACCGGCTGGTGGGCGGCGTCCGCTTCTACCAGCGTCGCGAGATTAAGGACGTGCTGGCCTACCTGCACTTGCTGCAGAACCCCCAGGACGAAATCAACCTGGGCCGGGTGATTAACGTGCCGCCCCGGGGCATCGGGGCCAAGTCCATCCAGACGCTGCTCAGTTGGGCCCAGGGGCAGGAAATATCCCTGTACCAGGCCATGCAGCGGGTGGCCGCCGCCAAAAACGCCGGGGAGCGGCGCCCGGTCAAGCTGACGACCCGCGCGGTCAACTCCATTACCGCCTTCGTCGGCGTGGCGGAGCGGTTGATGGACCTGCGCCGGCGCGTTCCGGTGGTGCAGCTAATCGACCTGACCCTGCAGGAGTCCGGGCTGGAACGCCACGTCCGCGACGGGGACGACTCCCCGGAGGAACGGTGGGAGAACATTCTGGGGCTGCGGGAACTGGCCCAGGAGTTCAACGCCGAGGAACCGCCCGACGGCCTGTCCAGCTTCCTGGAACGGGTGTCCCTGGTGGCGGAGGTGGACAACTACGAGGAAGCCTCCGACTCGCTGACCCTGATTACGCTGCACCAGGCCAAGGGGCTGGAGTTTCCGGTGGTGTTCATGGTGGGGCTGGAGGAAGGACTGCTGCCCCACAGCCGCTCCCTGGAAAGCGCGGCCGAACTGGAGGAAGAGCGGCGGCTTTGCTACGTTGGCATCACCCGGGCCGAGCGGAAGCTGTACCTGCTGCGGGCGTTCCGGCGGGGGTTCATGGGCTACCGGACTGGGCCGGCGGTGGCGTCGCGGTTCCTGAACGAAATCCCGGCGGCCAGCATCGCACCCGCCCCGGAGGCGCCGCGGCGGGTTTCGGCAGGGTCCCGGGTGATCACCAGCGACCAGTGGGCTGCCGCCGCCATGTCTGCGCCGCCGGCCCCGGCCCGCCCAACACTGACCGTCGGCGACTCGGTGCGTCACACCGCCTTCGGCGAAGGTGTGGTGCAAGCCCTGGCCGCGTCCGACGGGGATGTCGAAGTAACCGTCGAGTTTGCCAAGGGAGTTGGCGCCAAGCGCCTGCTGCTCAGCTTCGCCCCGCTGGAGATTATCGAAAGATAGCGTTGGGACGCTCCATGCCGCCTTGCGCCTTCCCTGACTTGGAAGACCTTTCATTACAGGGGGTTTGGGGGATGAATCCCCCAACGTCTCCCGCCCATTGACCCTTCCGCAAGCGCAGGGCAACAATCTAAACTCACCGAGACCGACGCAGCTTTTCTTAACTTATGCGCGAACTTGCAAACCGGATAACCAAGTCCCACACTTTCGAGTTCTTCATCATCGGACTCATTGTCCTCAACGGCGCGATTTGGGGGGTGGAGACCTTCCCCCATTTCGCCGGCCCCCTCAGCCATTGGCTGGACCTGGGCCACCATTTAATTCTGGGGGTGTTCATCATCGAGGCCGCGCTCAAGATGTTCGCCCTGGCCCCGCGGCCGGACCGCTACTTCAGGAGCGGCTGGAACATCTTCGACTTCCTGGTCATCGTGGCTTCGCTGATACCCGCTTCCGGGGGATTCGCCGCCGTGGCCCGGCTGGCCCGGCTGGCCCGGCTGATGCGGGTGCTGCGGCTGATTTCTGCCGTCCCCGAGCTGCGGCTCATCGTGGCTACGCTGGTGCGGTCCATCCCCAGTATGCTGAACATCGTGGCGCTGATGAGCCTGGTGGTCTACATCTACGCCATCATCGGCTACCAACTGTTCAACGCCCATGACCCGGACCGCTGGGGCAATCTGGGCGCCGCCCTGCTGACCCTGTTCCAGATTGTGACGCTGGAAGACTGGGTCAGCATAATGGACACGGCCACGGAACTGTACCCTCTGGCGTGGCTCTACTTCGTCAGCTTCGTAATCCTGGGCACCTTTATCGTCATCAACCTGTTCATCGCGGTGGTAATCAACAACCTGGACGAGGCCAAGCAGGAACGGCTGGCGCAGCTTGAGCAGCCCCATTACCGGGACGGCCTGCTCGACGAAATCCGCGCCACCCAGCAGTCGCTGCAGCGTCTTGAGGAACAACTGCGCCTCCGCTCTCAGGATGGCTCGCTGTCCACCTCGGAGCGCGTCGACGCCGGAGACTGAGCCAATCCCCAACCCCCACACAAACCAACGGAGGGCGCCGTGTCCCAGGAATTGATTGTCAAGCTGGCGGAAACCGATGCAGAGCGTCAGGGCGCCGTCGCCGTGCGGATGCGGGTGTTCGTCGACGAGCAGAAGATTCCCGCCGAGGAAGAACTGGATGAAGCCGACGCCACCGCCGTCCACGCCGTGGCAGTGCATGAGGGCACGGTTGTCGGCGCCGGACGGCTCGTCGACCTGGGCGGGGGAGCAGGCCAGATTGGCCGGATGGCCGTTGACCGGGAGTTCCGCCGCCAGGGGACGGGCGGGCGCATCCTGCTTTTCCTGGAAGAACAGGGCCGCGCCGGGGGCATGACCAGTTTCATCCTCCATGCCCAGGAGTACGTCAAGAGCTTCTACGCCCGCCACGGCTACGCCCAACACGGCGCTGTCTTCCTGGAAGTGGACATCCCCCACGTGGAGATGCGTAAAGGAGGGTGACTATGCGGCCGCTAGTGACAGTTGTGGATTGCAGCAGCCATACCCTGATGTTAGCATACCGGCACAATCTGCTGCCCGGCATTATCTGGACGCAGCATGGTTTATCCGTTGCTCTACAACACCTACCGCCGCTGGCGTAAAGGAATAAAATAATGCAAACCCTCCCTGAATGGCGGGACACGCCGCAACCAGTCATAATCAAGGTAAAGATGCTGGGGGAAAGTGCCTGGCCGGACAAGGTACTTGCCGAGTTTCATGCGAATGGCCAGAAGTATGCGCTGATTGCCGACGCCGACTTCGTTGACCAGGCTGGCGGCAGAATGGCGGCGTTGATTATCGCGGACGTTGGCGACGAAGGCTACCTGGTGGAGTTGCCGGGCGAGTCACCTTCGGCGGGGTCCAGTGTTTTTGTCAGACACGGGGACGTGAAAGCATGGGAGCCGGTTGATCGGGGATGATACTCGCTCACAGTGACATCAGGGAGCTAATCCAAAGCGGGGCGTTGACCTTCCACCCCGATTTAGAGTCAAACCAGATAAAGTCGTCTGCCATTGACCTCCGTCTTGGCTACAACTTTTCTTCGTACCCTAATTTTGCTTCTAATCTACCCGAAACGGCGCGGTCAATCGTGGAGCAGACCGTGGATTTGCGGGATGAGGTCAGGGTGGTCGAATTTATCAGCCATCTGCGACGGGAAAACAACCGCACACTTCAAGATGGCCAGCCTATCGAGATTGCACCCCGGTCTTTATTGCTGGCCGAGACTTTGGAAGACTTCAGCTTGCCCAACGATATTGCGGCTCGAATCGAGGGCAGAAGCACCTATGCCAGACTTGGGCTTGCCGTGCATTAAACGGCGCCTTCGGTCAAGCCGGCATGGTCGGGGCAGTTGACCTTGGAAATAGTAAACAACGGCCCTTTCACCTACCGGCTCTATCCCCGTATGAGGTTATGCCAACTGATTCTGGAGCGGATGGGAAGCCCGGTCCAAACCCCTGACAAGAGTACCTGGCAGAACCTTCGTTTTTAGCCTCAACGGAGCAAGTTTCATCAAGGACTTGCCAGTTCCTCCGCATAATCTCAGGGCAGACACTCTGGGGGCTTTGTGTGCTGTGCAATCCCCCGAATCTTTCCCCCGGGCCTCTACGCTGCGCCGACGCCGGCTTCCACGCCTTCGATTACCCGTACTTCCATTTTGGCGATGTGGCTGGTGGGGATGTCGGCCAGGGCGGTGCGCTCCGGCGAGGCAAAGTATTCGGCTTCCTTGGTTGGTATCTCTTCGGGGTTGTTGAACCGGCGAACCCAGATGAACTCGGTGCGGTCGGCGTTGACCCACGAGTTCTGCACCGGAATGCCCAGCCGGTCGTGCAGCGGGCGGATGTGCTCGTTGAACACCTTCAACCACGAGTCCATCATCCCCCGGTTGATGGTGTAGATGCGCAACTGATAGACCATTTCCCGTCTCCTGATTCTTGTGTCCTGAAAATCCTGGATTCCTGCCTTCGCAGGAAAGACGATCTCCCTGTTGGACGGCTAGAACCGGCACTCCACCGCAAGCTCACCGCAGGTGTCGTGGATGTAGTCCACCACCTCGGGGTGCAGGGGAATCCCGTCCCGCCGCCGGATTTCTTCCATCTCGGCTTCGGGCTGTCCCGCCACCAACACCCGGTCGTGGCCGGGGGCCGGCTTGGTGCTCTTCATCATGCCCAGCCATTCATCCATGCTTTCCTTGAAATGCTCCGGGTCGTCGAAGCCGGCCACGTTGTAGGCCGCCACGTAATGGCCGAAGTTGGGACGTCCCGGCGACGCGCCGTAGCCGAACCCGGTCAGCACCCCGGCCAGAATGTCCACCACGCAGGACAGGCCGTAGCCCTTGTGCGACCCCAATTCGCGGGTGGCGCCCATCGGCAGCAGGTGGTAGGTCTCCGGAACGTCCACCTCTTCCATGATGGGAACGCCGTCCTCGGTGGCCAGCCAGCCCGGCTCCAGCTTGGCCCCCAGCCGGCGGGCAATCTCGATTTTGTTCTGGGCCACCGAGCTGGTCGCCGCGTCGAACACGAAGGGATGGTCGTTCTTGGCCGGCACCGCCACCGCGATGGGGTTGGTGCCCAGGCGCGGCTCAGCGCCGAAGGTGGGCAGGGTCCGGGGCGGACAACTGGTCATGCAGACGCCGATCATGTCGTGTTCCAGGGCCAGCATGGCATGGTAGGACGCCATGCCCAGGTGCCGGGCGTTGCCGACGGTGACCATGCCCACGCCGACCTCCGCCGCCTTGCGGATGGCCAACTGCATGGCCTTGGGCGTGGTAATGACGCCCAACCCCCGGTCGGAGTCCATGCTGGCGGTGGCGGCGGTTTCCCGCACGATGCTAATTTCGGGGCGGGGGTTTATCTGCCCGCTGGTGTAGCCGTTGACGTAGCTGCGGAGCATATTGGAGACGCCGTGGCTGTCCACGCCCCGCAGGTCGGCCATCACCAGGGCATCGGCCCCCACCAGGGCATCATCGGCGGGGACGCCCATTTTTTCAAAGATACCGGCCACGGTGGACTTCAGGTCGTCTCCTGAAACGTTGATGGCATCTTCCTGGCTGACTCGGAACTGCGGCAGCAAGCTGGACCTCCGTTTGAATAACTGCTGATTACCCGGCCGGATTCTTGCTTGGCAATGGGGCAACCCCCCGGCTTCCGGCTTGGGGAAAGTATAACACCGGCCAAGGGCGGCGGTCACCGGGATTGGATTGGGCCACCGGGGTCTTTTAATTGTCCAAGAAAACCGTTGGGTAACGGGGGTCGGTTGGGCAGTAGGCCTAACTGAAACTGGCTCTCCGGGATGGAGAGCCAGTTCGCGTCGTGTTGCCCCTGGGTTGGGACCATCGTTTGGTAGTGGTATGCGGTACTCGATTATGGTTCTACCGGGTTCCACCCAGACGCACTTTATGAATCTCTTCAGCAGTTGCCTCGCTTCCTTCGGGGAAGAGTGGCGCAGCAGCTTTTTCATGTCCTGGGCGAAGTCGAGCACTCCCTGGGGGTCAGCAACAATGGCGGCGTCCCGGCCCATCTCGGTCCTGACTTCCGACTGTTTGGCCTTCAGCTCTGCTTTGCGTTCTCGGACGGGTGTCATCCTTCTTTTATACTCCTCCGAGTCGTACGTTTCGTCCTCGAAGGCCGTCTTGATCCGGTCCTCCCGGCGTTCCAGCTTGGTCAGTTCCTTCTCTATCAGGTCCATTGCCGCCTGTTTTTCCTGGTAGGGGATCTTCAGTTCTTTTGAAATGATTTCGGTGGCGGCCTTGGTGTTTCTCGGCGAGAGGATGTCCTCAATGACGGCTCGCATGAACCGGGGCTCGTAGTCCCTGCTTTTCAGGATGGGGCACTCGCATTTGTCTGCGTTGTGCCGTCTCGTCTTGCAGGTGTAGGAGCATTCGCTTGGGTCCTGGCCTGGCCGGACCTGAAGTATCTCATTGCATTTCACACACACGAGCAAGTCGCTCATCAGGCGCTTGCTTCCGGCCCGCCGGGGGTGGGTCGTCCTTTTCTCCCGGCTTGCCCTTGACTTCTGGGCCTGCTCCCATTCCTCCAGCGCGACGATTGCCTCATGGCAGTCTGGTTCCTCCATGGGGTCCTCGCCGCTGGTGGAGTTGACTCCCCAGATGACCCAACCTGCGTATAACTTCCGGTTGGCAATCGCGTCGATGCTCGACGGCGCCCATTCTGCCTTGCCCGACGGGGTGGGTATCCCATCGGCGGTGAGCCCACCCGCTATGTCTGTGTCGGAATGTCCGGTGCCGCTTTCGAGGATGATCCTGCGGACGATCTTGGCCGTTGTGGGGTCTGGGATGAGTCTGTTGTGTTCAACTTCCCCATCCTGGACCCTTTCGAGCATGTAACCGTAGGGAGCGTCTTTGTGCGGGTAGAATCCCCGCCGGATCAATGAACGCAGGCCCCTGCGGACCTGTTCACTGAGGTTGTCGGAGTAGAAGACGTCGATGCTCTGGATGACTGACCTTATCAGTCGGCCCGTGGGAGAGTTGTCCACCGGCTCGGTGATGGAGATGAGTTGGACTCCCTGCTGTTCGAGCTTGGCCGGGTACACCACGCTGTCCAGCTGGTTCCTCGAGAACCTCGAGTAGCTCCAAACCAGAATGGTCTTGAATGGCGCATCCGGGTCCTGGGCATCCACGATCATCTTCTGGAATTGGGGACGGGCGGTCACCTTCCCGCTCATCGCCTCGTCGATGTAGACCTTCACCACGACCATGTTGTGGGCTTTGGCGTACCGGGTGCATTCGTCTATTTGGGCTTCGATGGAATTGTTCACGTCTTGCCGGTCGCTCGAGACCCGGACGTAGATTGCCACCGGGATGGGGTCGCCTCCGTCTTTTGTCCTGGAGCCTGGGTTCGGGCGGATGCCCTTCGGCGTGGGATCCTGGAGTAAGTCCACGGCCTTTGCCGTTGCGGCTGAGGTGCGGTTTCCGTTCGTCATGGTCCTTCTCCTGGTTGGCGTGACATGCTCTCTACTCTGGAGGGGTTTCCAGTGCTGTTGGGCGGGCCCACCTGTTGGCCCATTTGTCCTGCCTGAGGTTGTTCTTCCGGGGCTTGTTCCAGTAGGGACTCTTGCACTTGGCGCAGACCCGGGGGTCCTTCTTGTCCCGGAGCCCGGTGCCGTTCCGGGATGCCCACCGGTATCCGCACCGGTCACAGATATAGCCCTCAATGGTGGTGTACGCCATCGACTTCCTCCTTGCCGATGTTGTCTATTATATAGCTATAAGTAGAGTTTTTGTCAAGGTATCTCAGTTATCTGCAGACCCCGGTTGTGAAATTTTACACTATTGAATTCCGGCACTCCCGGACAACCCTATTTTTCCCTTCAGTGACATCTGACGCTTGTGTATCTATACCCCCTCCAGGTATACTCGACTAGCTGGGTTCGGCCCTCAAAGAGAGAGGCCGCCGGAATGAGCGTTCCGACGGCCAGAGAGGAGCCGAGCTTGGACACCCAGGAGAGAGAGTCTTTCGCTTGCTCATGGTGATTCTAATGGCGCGCTTTTGCTTTATCAAGCGCAACGCCTGCTGTTCGCCTCGGGTTTGCTGGACTCTACCAGGAGTTCCAGATGGCCCCCACCCCAGATCGCGTCCCTCGCAGCCCGGTTCCTGCAGAAGTCCCCGATGACCTGATCGCCCCGGACCCTCCGGGCAATCCCGAAGAGGATTGGGACCCGGACGGCGTGGCTATGTGCGGCAGGTGGCTCACCCGGTCCTATCTCCGGGCCCAGGCTGAGCCTGGTTCGGATGAGTAGCCCCTCAGTTCGGGATCATGCCCGCAGCGCTGCCGGAATATCGACGGTCTGGCTGAGCATCCCGGCCAGCGGAGTTCCGCCGGGCAGCGGCAGCTTGTACTCGACCTCGGCGGCTCCAGGATCGACCCGGATCCGGTCGATGAACCGGCCGAGCACCGCTCCGCCCTCCAGCGCCTGTTCTGATGCCATGAGCCACGCTGGGACGGATTCGACGCTGCGGCAGATTTCGTCAGCCGCTTCCGCGTCTTCGTGCCCGGCCTCCTCCAGTGCTCCGACCACAGCTGCCCTGAAAATTGTTCCGGTCGCACTGGTGATGATCACGCTAAGCACCTGGCCGAGCAGGTGCCGGTTCAGGTCCTCTGCCAGCAGGGCCGGCGCCGGGCATGGTTCCGTCTCGTCCGGGCTGCCCGCGCAGGTGTATACCGGCTCCGGAGCATTCCCTAGAAACCCGGACGGAAACCCCTTATTGGGAAGAGGGATTTGGTCAGTAAGGCCGATACGAGCAGGGTGAGGGTCCAAATTTGCCCGAGCCATGCGGTGGCGGAGTTGACCATTCCAGCGACCTGGGCGCTGCCGGCGCTGGGACCGGAGCCGGTTTCTCCGGTCAACCCGGCTTTGGCGGCCACCAGGGTCAGGTTGGCCACGGTGGCTGCCAGGTACAGCTGGAACCGGGTTTTGGCACGGCCGAAGTAGCGGGACTGGCGGATCCCCAATTGGACCAGCCGCGCCAGCCGGTGCTCCACCACCACGCGACGCTGCCGGTACTCGGCAAAGGCCTCGCTCTGCTGTAGGGCGCGGGCCTGCTGCAACAGCGCTTCCTGCGGGTGCAGTTGCACCGTTCGTCCCGTACCCGGTTTTGCCGCCACGCACTGGGACCGCAGGGGGCATACCCCGCAGACCGCCGCGTCGAATCGGAAGGCCTCCAAACGGTAAGTTCGACCCGTTTGGCCGGTGCGCCGTCCCGCCGGCACCATCGTCCGGGTAACATTCCCCGCCGGACAGGTGCAGGAACCCGCCTCCAGGTCAATATGGAAGTCCTCTTTCGGAAAGTGGGTTCGGTTGGGACGCCCCGGCACCCTGGCAATCAGAGTGCGGCCCGCGTCGGCGAAGGTTTGACGGGTACCGCCGTCGCCGTAAGCGGCGTCGCCCATGGCCTCCTCCACCGGCACACCGGTGTTGGCCTCACTCTGTTCCACCAGTTCCAGCGCCCCCAGGTTGTCGGGAGCGTTGCCGGGCAATACCTCCACCGCGGTAATCAGCTGGGAGTCGGTGTCCACCACAATCGCTGCCTTGTGTCCGTCGAACCGCCGGCTGCTGCTCTTGTGGCCGTGGCGCATCTCCGGGTCATGCACCGACATCATCCGGTCCCGGCTCACCCCATCCTTGAGGCTCATTCCCCCCTCAGCCCGTTCCACGTCCTGGAGCAGCAACTGCCCCAGCAGTTCCGCCGCCGCCACAATCCGCTGCCGCTCATCGCTGTCCTCGCGCAATTCCCCCTGCGCCTGCCGCGACAACTCCAACAGCCGGTCCGCGTCGGCCACAATCCCAGACAGCAGCGCCGTCTGCGCCTGCCGGTCGGACCAGTCGATGGCCGCTTCGCCCTTGACGCTGGAGCCCAGGTATCGGTGGTATCGATGGTATCCTTGACTCTTCGCCCATTCCCCGACGTTGATTCCCTTCAGCTGTGCCAGCGCCCGCAGCAGTTTGACGATCCCGTCCGCCAGCAGGTTGCAGGTGTCCTTGACTGCGCCACGCCCCAGGATGTTGGTCGTGTCCAATGCCACCCGCATCCCGCGCCCTTTCAGGAAGCCCGACTCCCGGGCCAGCCGCAGACTGGACTCGAATACCTCCCGCACCTTGCCGTGCAGGATCAGCTGGGCGCGAAACACCTGCAGCGTACTCTTGGCGAAGGGCCGGTCTTCCACCTCAATCCCCAACGCCACTTTCCACCGGAGGTCAAAGTCAGCCCGGGCCTTCGCCTCGGCGTCGCTGACCTTGTCGTGGGACTGCAACAGCAGCGCCGTCGCCAGCAGGCTGGGCGGCACGCTGTCCCTGCCGTTGTCGGGGCAGTAGAACTCGGCGAAATCGGCGTCCCGGAACAGCCGGCCCCGCAGCGACGCCAATACGCCATAGAAGCTTTCCCGCCCCACGTGGTCCAGGTACAGCCGGTCCGCTTCCCAGAGTCCCCTCTGGTCCGATCGCTCTCCCAGCATTCTCAGCCCTCGCTATGCTTGTTGACTCCAAGTATAGCCGCTGACCCGGCTGCCGCCACTTTCCGGCCAGATTTCTAGGTGCAGGGGGCCGCCGCAGCGGCCGCACTCGAGAAGGTTGTCCAGGGGGAAACGCTGGGTGGCTTTGATGGTCATGTGGAGTTTCTCCTCTGCCGGGGGTTATCTCCCGGTGTGGTTTGATTTTACGGCACGGGCGGGCGTCATGCTTTGTCCGTGGCGTCATTACGATAAGTTTGTTGAGGTTCAAGTATGGTTGAGCATATCGAGGGCGGTGGGTTCATCGCCGGGTACATCAGGGTTTCCTCAGACAATTCCGATACCCAGGGCAGCGTCGCTGCCCAGAAGGAGGCGATGCAGGAGTTCGTCCAGCAGAACGGCTCTGGAAACATCGTCTGGTACGTCGACGTCGGGAAGGGCAGCGCTCTTCCCGCGCTGAAATCGCTTCTGGCTGATGCCCAGTCCCCGGAGCGCGGTTTCGACACCGTGGTAGTTTACAGCTTCGCACGGCTGAGCCGCGACATGGTGGCATTGCACGCGATCAGGTTGGGTCTCCGCGAGGTTGGCGTCGAGTTGGTTTCGGTCTCCGAGGACAGGGTGTCTTCCACGCCCACGGACCGGCTGATTGAATCTATCATCCAAGCGGTTAACGACTACCACAGGAGGTTTAACGACAACTGCAGGGAGCTTCACTCGCAGGCCACCCGGCGGGGCATCGAGGTAGCTCGGCGCCGCCGCCAGGGTTGCTGACCCGATCCGGGCGGCGGCTGTTTCCTCAACAGGTTGCGGCCGCCGGCTGTGAACCAGAGGGCCACGCCTCTTTCGGGCGTGGCCTTCTCTTTCCGCGGGCTGTTTCCCGCCGGTGCCGGTGGGAGCTGTCCGTCATGGAAATGATGTTCCGCCCGGCCCCTCTCGTCTCCACCCGAGGGGCCGGGCGCCGCGGGCCAGATTCCCCGGAGGAGGGGTCTTTCAGTCCTCTGGGTACTTTGGGGGGCACGGAAGGCATTTGGGCCGGGAATGCCCCAACCTTGGGCCGGGATGGAGGATCTCCGGCCTGGGTCTGGGGGCCTGGTGTGGAGTTTTCGTTCGGGGACTGTTACTTCCACAGCCTCCGCGCCCCTTGGGTACGAGCATCTGGCGGGGCTGCGGTGCCTCTGTGGATTGTGCAGGGGGGCCACCGGGGTTCTCACGATGGGTCCCTGCCGGGTATGCGGCCCTACCGGTTGACCTTCACGTTCTTGGCCCGCTCTGGCGCTTACAGGCCGCCTACTCGGTGCATGTAGAGCCAGTCCTGTTTTTCGTATTCCGAGGAGACGCTGCGGGAGTTGGTGGACAGCACACGGTAGACGTACAGGACGTCTTCCCCGGCGAGGTTAACGGCATCGTCGGAGTCTGTGAAGGACGTGCCGACATTGCCGTTGTCCTCTTCGCGCAGGATTTCCTAGCCGTCCTCGGTCGCAGGCCCGTCCTCAACCCCCGGAGTGCATTCCAGCAGGTTCCCCTGCGGCGTGTACTCCCGCCGGTCCACCCGGTAGCCGGTGATCCACGGGTCATCCACCGGCCTGGACGTCTGTCCCCGGTGGGCCAACTCCTCGGTCAGGTGGTGGGACGGTGCTGCCTGCCACGACAGCCACCGAATACTCTGGTTGTTCGTGTCACTGAGATGAAACAAGCCTCTTACGGTGACGAAACATCTTCCCTGACACTAAACAGTATTTGCAACGCTAGGAGATGCTTCGGGATGCAATCATTGCAACAACGTGCGCTCGAAAAGAAGGTCCAGGATGTTCACACCAAGCTGATCGTTCGGCCAAGTTATGCCTGTGCTTAGCGAAATCCGTGCTGTTAGGGGGCGCGCAGATGCTTACATGGTGGCGGTTGGTTTGTTCGGGTGTATGCTTAACGCTTCCTCCTTCTTTCTTCCCGTCCTCAACTTTGAGAACGAGCCAACCATGTAGACTCCTGCTCTGGTCCCCTTCTTTGCCCCGTTGTACAGCTCTGCTCCAGCCCAACCGCATAGCCTCACCCGGAGTTATATAGGTAAAAAGGTCAACCGACTCCTCGGGTTTTGTGCTGAACGAGTGAATGGGGATCTTCTTCTTGTCGACGATGTCACGTCGATCGGCGGTGCTGGTTATTGACCTCATCAGGATTTCTTCGTTCTGTAGTGAGAGGATGTGAAGATCCCTGTTGCTTTGTACCGTCATGCCGGATCATATCCCCCACCAATCCTAGCCAGTATCACACTCATCGCATCGTCCGGGATCTCATCGGAGTCCGCGCATTCAACCGCACGAAGTTCTCCGGTCTCGGTAGTTCTGTAGGTGTATATGGCTCCACCTTCATGAGGCAGGGTCACTATGACGCGGACGTCATGATACCCACCATCGATCACCATCTCTCCGTTTGGAGTGGGGTATATCCAGTACGGGTGAGGCTGAACTGCGAACATTTTTCGCAACAATCTCTCGGTACGGCCAAGACATTCCGGCGTTGGTACGGGCCAACCTTCGTCCTCTGCTCGCCCCGTCGCTTGTCCGAGTTCGTCCAAGGAGTTGGACAGCATAACCGGGACTTGGTCAGCCTCCTCGAAATGAACTGTGGTGAAGTCAGGAACGTGATCGCTGAGGATGGAAGCTAGACCTGAATCAACCGAGGTTACGCCGGACACGAAAATCGCTGCGCTAATACCAGCGATTTCTGCAGTGGGCCACGTCGGTTCATTCAGCCGATTCACGTTCATGCTCGGATACTTTTCTGCAGTAGCACTCAATTTCTGGCAGCCGAGTTCTGGCCACCCTACCATTTGGCGATCTCCCTGGGCAGCGGGTACTGACAGGGCAACCTGGATCAAAAAATCATTCTGTGGTGCTGGTGCCGGTTGCTCCCGAAATAGGAGAATAGTGCGGCCGTACACTGCCGCTACCCAGCCAGGGTGTGACAGGAGGCATTGATTAGGTTGGCCGGGCCTAGTCAGGAACTCCTGGGATGTTGGATCGGGCAGAGCAGAGTGGTAGTAAGAATGGCAAAATATCGTTTCTCCCTCATTCTTGGTCTGTTCAAGAGCTCGTGGCGCCGACCCTGGTGCGAGAAGGGCCGTACTGAACAAGTCTGCTTTTTGGAATGTCGTCATCTGTGCCTCGGAGTGATTGAATTTACAGCGAGCGCAAGAAATTGGTAACCACCTCACCCTTGAGGTGACTATGGCAGTCCATCCACCGATCGATAGCCGCTATCGGAGAGATGTTGTTCAAGTCAAAGTGGTAATTGCAATCGAGCACGACCTCGGATTCACGGGTCGTGAACGTAAGGTTGCACGACGTGAACTCCAACGGTTTGGTCATGCGTATTTCGAGGTTGATCCCAGCTTGCAAGAACTGTTTGGGTGTCAGCAGGTTATATCTGAGCCACTCCTGCGGGTCTGGCAGGTTTGAGTACAAACTCCAATTCATACCGATAAACCGGTACGGTACGATCCTCGTTACGTCGAGGTAGCGTCTGGCAACAGCGTGAATTTCGTAGTCCTCTCGGAATTGTCCGGATAGGTCCAGTTGGAAGACGCACCGTGTGTTTTGAGATGAAATTGTGACACCGTTTTTGTAAGCCACGAGTGTCTGGCTTGACCCCTCGCCCTGTGGATCTTCTTCCCAATCCTGGGGCGTGACATTTGCAACTCGCAAGGTTTCTGCAGAGAGCGTGTACGTTTCTATAGGGCGGTCCGCCACCATCACTACCGAAGTATCGCGTACAGCCCAGTCATCTCTCTGATTCATTGATAATGTTCCTCATATTCCAGCGAAGGGTCCGGCCATTTCATTACTAACACCTACAAAGCCCCTAATGCCAAGGCGATTCGACGGGTCACTAAATAATCCCCCAAACTCGTCTAGTCAATGCCCGCCCCTCTACCCCAAGATGATTCCCAAGTCATCTAGCTGCCTACTATTCCGTCTGGCCTGAGCTTGCCGAACCATTGTCGACGATTATCTGATAAGCCCACCACGTAACGGGTATTGGCGTTTGTCTGGAACCTGCATTCATCCTAGAAATCTGGCCGGAAAGTGGCGGCAGCCGGGTCAGCGGCTATACTTGGAGTCAACAAGCATAGCGAGGGCTGAGAATGCTGGGAGAGCGATCGGACCAGAGGGGACTCTGGGAAGCGGACCGGCTGTACCTGGACCACGTGGGGCGGGAAAGCTTCTATGGCGTATTGGCGTCGCTGCGGGGCCGGCTGTTCCGGGACGCCGATTTCGCCGAGTTCTACTGCCCCGACAACGGCAGGGACAGCGTGCCGCCCAGCCTGCTGGCGACGGCGCTGCTGTTGCAGTCCCACGACAAGGTCAGCGACGCCGAGGCGAAGGCCCGGGCTGACTTTGACCTCCGGTGGAAAGTGGCGTTGGGGATTGAGGTGGAAGACCGGCCCTTCGCCAAGAGTACGCTGCAGGTGTTTCGCGCCCAGCTGATCCTGCACGGCAAGGTGCGGGAGGTATTCGAGTCCAGTCTGCGGCTGGCCCGGGAGTCGGGCTTCCTGAAAGGGCGCGGGATGCGGGTGGCATTGGACACGACCAACATCCTGGGGCGTGGCGCAGTCAAGGACACCTGCAACCTGCTGGCGGACGGGATCGTCAAACTGCTGCGGGCGCTGGCACAGCTGAAGGGAATCAACGTCGGGGAATGGGCGAAGAGTCAAGGATACCATCGATACCACCGATACCTGGGCTCCAGCGTCAAGGGCGAAGCGGCCATCGACTGGTCCGACCGGCAGGCGCAGACGGCGCTGCTGTCTGGGATTGTGGCCGACGCGGACCGGCTGTTGGAGTTGTCGCGGCAGGCGCAGGGGGAATTGCGCGAGGACAGCGATGAGCGGCAGCGGATTGTGGCGGCGGCGGAACTGCTGGGGCAGTTGCTGCTCCAGGACGTGGAACGGGCTGAGGGGGGAATGAGCCTCAAGGATGGGGTGAGCCGGGACCGGATGATGTCGGTGCATGACCCGGAGATGCGCCACGGCCACAAGAGCAGCAGCCGGCGGTTCGACGGACACAAGGCAGCGATTGTGGTGGACACCGACTCCCAGCTGATTACCGCGGTGGAGGTATTGCCCGGCAACGCTCCCGACAACCTGGGGGCGCTGGAACTGGTGGAACAGAGTGAGGCCAACACCGGTGTGCCGGTGGAGGAGGCCATGGGCGACGCCGCTTACGGCGACGGCGGTACCCGTCAAACCTTCGCCGACGCGGGCCGCACTCTGATTGCCAGGGTGCCGGGGCGTCCCAACCGAACCCACTTTCCGAAAGAGGACTTCCATATTGACCTGGAGGCGGGTTCCTGCACCTGTCCGGCGGGGAATGTTACCCGGACGATGGTGCCGGCGGGACGGCGCACCGGCCAAACGGGTCGAACTTACCGTTTGGAGGCCTTCCGATTCGACGCGGCGGTCTGCGGGGTATGCCCCCTGCGGTCCCAGTGCGTGGCGGCAAAACCGGGTACGGGACGAACGGTGCAACTGCACCCGCAGGAAGCGCTGTTGCAGCAGGCCCGCGCCCTACAGCAGAGCGAGGCCTTTGCCGAGTACCGGCAGCGTCGCGTGGTGGTGGAGCACCGGCTGGCGCGGCTGGTCCAATTGGGGATCCGCCAGTCCCGCTACTTCGGCCGTGCCAAAACCCGGTTCCAGCTGTACCTGGCAGCCACCGTGGCCAACCTGACCCTGGTGGCCGCCAAAGCCGGGTTGACCGGAGAAACCGGCTCCGGTCCCAGCGCCGGCAGCGCCCAGGTCGCTGGAATGGTCAACTCCGCCACCGCATGGCTCGGGCAAATTTGGACCCTCACCCTGCTCGTATCGGCCTTACTGACCAAATCCCTCTTCCCAATAAGGGGTTTCCGTCCGGGTTTCTAGTCCTACCCCAGGGAAATTCCACTCCTTATTGGCGCGCGGTATATCCCTCCACTAGATTTGTACGGTTAGGGTTTTTCTGCTGCGGCTTGGGTGTGGACTGCTGCCCAGCGGGTACAAAACAATAAGCCCACCGTCCTGCAACTCAGACTTGGGTGGTCCGAAACTGCTTGGCATGGCAGGCTAGTGTGCGTCGTGAGGTTTTGCCAACTCATCAGAGAAACCGTATATAGTGGTGTTCACGGCAATATGTTGTTTAGCGGCCGTGTCGCTGGCGCCGAGGCGCCCCCACCTCGTTTGCTCATTCACCGGGTGCAAACTGCTTTTGGATGCCGTTTCCGTTAGTTTATGGGTTTGCCGACAAGCTGTCAACGCGGATGGCGAGCGGTAACAGTTCAGAGTAGAGGGGAAACGAGCAGCTGACGGCAGGCGGCGAGAGGATTTAGACCTTGGGCGCGCCAAGTGCCGAAGAGGGATGCCAGCGTCATCTTGCGCTCGGTGCCCTGCTCCGACCGGGTGCCGCCGCTGACCTTGCGGCTGATAACCAGATGGCGCAGGCTGCGCTCGGCCGGGTTGTTGTCCGCTGGCACGTCCGGTTCGGCCACGAAGACGAAGAGTTCCTTGAAGAGTTCCTTGATGTGGCGCTCGATGCGCCGGCACAGCTTGCCCTGGACAGCCGACGGGTCAGACAGGAAAGGGCGGCAGATGGCCAGCAGCTTCCGCTCCCAGGCCAGTTGGGCAACACGCCTTTGCCATGGCTCGTGATGGTTGCAGGCTTTGGCTGCGACATAGAGTTGGTGGACTGCCGCGGCCCATCGGGCCAGTGCGGCGTCTTTGGGGTAGCGGGTTCGCTGGTCGTGGATGTCCCGCAGCAGGTGCGCCCAGCACCGCTGCTTGGGGCCATCATAATGATGGTAGGCAGCGTAGAAATCGCTGACCAATACTCCGGAGAAAGCATCGCTCAGCGCCTCGTCCACGACTGTTTTGCCCCGACCCCGCCGCAGGAAGTAGCGTTCGGTGGGGGTGCTGAAAGTCCACACGTAGCCGTTGGCCCCGCTCTGACGCCAGCCGGTTTCGTCGGCGTGGACCACTGGGCTGGCGCGGATGCGGTCCAGGATCGCGGCCACTGCCGGTTGGGCCCGCTGCGCCGTGCGATGGATGGCGCTCACGATGGCCCCCACGCTGAGGCGCAACTGATGCACGGTGTCCAGATACCACTGGACGCTGCGGATGGGCAGCCGCCCCTCTTCCCGCAGCGTGGCGATCAGGCTGAGCAGGTTGACGCCGAGGCGCTGCTGGCCCAGGACCACGCCGTCCAGTTCCGCCGGAGGTGTGCAGCGCCGTCGGCACGCCGGGCAAGTCCGAGCAAGTCCGAGCAATGTAGACGTGCTCGGTGACTTGCGCCGGAACCACCGGCAACTCGATGACCTCCCGATTGCGGTGGGTCCAACCGCCGGACAGGTGGGCGCCGCAATCGGGACAGTTCTCCATCACGTGCTCCACCCGGTGGGTGGGTGTCATGCGCGGGCGGGCGAAGCCGTGGCGTCGCTCCTTGCGGGGCCCCTGCTGCGCTGGGGGCTTCCGGGCCGATTTCGCCTTGAGGCCGGGCATTCGGAGCGGGTCGCCCGGTTTCGCCTGGCCTTCCAGTTCGGCAATCCGCCGCTGCAACCGCTCAATCACCGCCTGTAACTCGGCGATGATGGCAATCAGCACATCGCGGTCGACGGTGGTGAGGTCAACTTCAGTATCCATGCCCTTTATATGACATAACCACCGCCACCCGTGCCAGCGTTCGGCAACCCGCCTTCGGCCAATTCACCTCACCAAGTCTGAACTGTTACCGTCTGGTTCGTACCAGGACGGCTCCCCTTACCCCCTGTCACCGCCGGCGGCGGGACATTTCCCATGAACAATTAGTGTGGACATTTATGCTGGCCAATTACGCCAAGTGGTACAGTTTTACTCCGCCCCAGCGGCCCAACTTCCCACCGCCATTGACAGGCTAGGGCTTGACGCCGAGGGAGCAGGGTCGGCAAGCTCTGGAAGACGCTTCCTCGGCCTTTAGGGCTTTCGTTACCAGAACCCAGACGACACATGGCAAGATTTGAGTACGGCGACGGCACTCTTCCTGACCTTCCGATAGAATGACGATCGTTACGAGAGAGACTGAAGGAGATGCCTTGTGTTGAAGCGATTGCTGTCCGGGATATTGTCTGGATTGAAAGGTTGCGCCACGGCTTCGGTCGGAGTCATGGTCTTCGGCATTGTGGCGATTGTAGTGCTGGGTGTGTTCGTATACGGCGTGGACGCACTGGATGTGGGGTTCGGGGAAACCGTGACCATCATGGGATTCTGGGCCATGTTCGGTGCGCTGGTTGGGCAGAACAAGCCAGCAGGCGAGCCGTCACTGAAATACCTGAACCGGAAGCCTCTGTCGGTCTACGTGCCAGTCTTCATGTTCTGCTTGATAGGCTTGCTGTACGTCATACAGAGAGTCAAGGGGGATTCGGATACGGGCACCTGGGAAGTCGTCGGGTTGGTGATGCTGGGAGCGATAGGGTTGGTCCTTGGGTTCATTGCGGGCGCGGACAAGGACCCAGCCCCGAAGGATGGCGGTTTCCCGGAAGACTGAGGCAAGCGGCGGTCGGAGTGGCCGTCGCTTTCGCCGTGGTCTGGAGCCGTCTCTAGGTGGGATGGGGGCTGGAAAGGCTTTTGGGGCCAACTCGGCCTTGAAGGCGTCAGGCCCCAACTTGGAACTGAGCCGCCTGATGAGGTCTGTGGTCGTTGTAGAACCGGAGGTAGGCGCCCAGTTCCCTCCTGGCTTCACCGGCGTTGGCGTAGGCTTTCAGGTACATCTCCTCGTACTTCACCGTGCGTCACAGCCGCTCCACGAAGATGTTGTCGGCGTAGCGCCCCTTCCCGTCCATGCTGATCTTGACCGCATGGTCCTGAAGGATCTGGATGAACTCCCCGCTGGCGAACTGGCTGCCCCCTGCCTTCGCAGGGGCAGGCTCTGGTCGGTGTTGAACACCTCCGGCGTTCCTTGGTCGAGGGCCTCATTCAGGGCCTCGGCACAAAAGCCGGTCTCCAGAGTGTTGGACAACCGCCAGGCCACCACGTACCGGCTGTGCCAGTCCATGATTGCGACCAGGTACAGAAATCCCCGGGCCATGGGCAGGTAGGTGATGTCAGCCGCCCATACCCCCGCCTACGCGGGGGCAGGCTCTGGTTCGCCCGGGTGATCGTCAGGTTCCTCAGCAGATGGGGATAGACCCGGCGTTCCGGCGCCGGTTGGCTGGTGCGAGGCTGCCGGTAGATAGCACCCAGCCCCATCAGTCTCATGAGCCGCTGCACCCGCTTCCGGCTTACCGGCATGCCCTGCCGGTCCAGCGATGCCTTCATCCGCCTGGAACCGTAGAATGGGGTTTCCAGGTACTGGCGGTCCAGCTCCCTCATCAGGGACAGGGCCTGTTGCGAGGTCTCCTTGGGACGATGGTAGAGGCTGGAGCGGCTGACGCCCAGCAACGCACACTGCCGCACTATGGACCGGGACCCATGTCGCCGGTCGACCAGCTCACGCCGCTGTGCCGGGGTCATGGACCGGACCTTTCCTCCAAGAAATCCCGCTCCACCTTGAGCTGGCCGATCTGCTGGTACAGGCGAGCCACCAGGGCGTCGTTGTTCTTCTGCTCCTTGCCCTTGTTGGTTCCGTTGCCGTGGTCGAAGATGGCGGCCGCGCCATCCACCAGAGCCTTCTTCCAAGCCTGAATCTGGTTGGGGTGGACCTCGAACCGGGCGGCCAACTCGGCCACCGTCTGCTCGCCCTTCATTGCCTCCAGTGCAACTTTGGACTTGAAGGCCGGGCTGTGCTTTCTTCGCTCTCTGGACATTTCCCGCTCCTCCTCAACAGCTGTCGCTGCCCTCAGTTTAGGAGCAGGATTCCCATTAGCTACCTGTCCAGTTTTCCGGGTCCACCTCAGAGTCCAGCAGCGCCTCCAGGGGCCTGACCCTCGGGGTGTTCTGCTGCTTGTTCTTCCGCTTCTGCGCTCTCGTCTTCTTGGGCATTTTCCTGCCGTCTCCGAGTGGGCTTGCTGGTTGCATTGTTGCGGGATTGTTCACAATCCCGCTTTTCCGTTTCTCGCTAGGCTGTCATGGAAGGAGATTTTTATATGTCTGTTGGCGTGATGGCCCCTTCTCATTCTGACCGGAATGGCATGGCCCTGGGGGTGATGCTGTTCACCGTGCTCTGGGGGTCCCTGATCTCCGTGGGGATCTTCCGCTTTTCCCCCGATGCCGTTCCCCTGCAGTTCGTCGCCCTATGGCGGCTTGGCTCCTCCCTCGTATCCTTCGCGGTGTTCGCCATCGTGATGCGCGCCTTCTTCCGGGAGGATCTGGGCCTCTTCTGGGCTCTCCGCCGCCGTTTTCTGTGCTGGCCGGTCTTCTTCACCGCCCTCGGGGGGCTGGAGTACGGCTTCCTGGTGATGTCGGCGCGCTACATTTCTCCCTCACTGGCGGTGATCATCGTGGAGTCCCACATGCTGGTCGGCGCGGTTGTCCTGCTCCGGGTATCCCGGGGACGCTACGGGGACCGGCCGTTTCTGCTGGCGATCCTCTTGCCTGTGGCCTTCCTGGGTCTGGTCATGGTGGTCGCGGCGGAGTACGGAGGCCTGGGGGGGTTGCTGGCGAGTTTCGCGCCTGAGGGAGCCGGGCTGCGTCCCTTCTGGGGCGCCCTGCTGGTCCTGCTGCCGATGGTGATGATCGGCCTGGGGTACCTGCTCTTTCCCTGGAGCGAGCGGCTGGGCGGGGATGTGTCCCGGGCGGGTTCCGCCCGTTCGCCCGTCGTCCTGGGGGTGGCGGCGGTCTCGCTGGGGACCGGCCTGGGCCACCTGATGTCCGTGCCGCTGGGCCTCGTGTCGGGTCTGGTGCTGGCGGGAGAACCTCTGATCCCCTGGCAGATCGCCCTGACGGCGTTCCTCCTGGGGCTTGCCCTGAACGGGGTTTTCTCGGCGGGCTGGCGGATCTCCTACGTGCTGAGCCGGTACGTGGGAATCGGGGTGCTGATCTACCTGATGCCGGGCCTGTCGCTGGTCTGGCTGCAGCTCCTGGGCATCTTCGGGAATGTCAGCCTGCCGCACCTCCTGGCCGGCATGGCCCTCCTGGCGGTTTCCGGAATCCTGCTGCAGCTCCAGCCCCGCTGGGGTCGGTGTCCCCCCGGTTGATCCGGGATCACTCCAGGGCCAGTCCCGTCTCGGCGATCTTTCTGCTGCACTCCTCCGCCAGGCCACTGGCGGGCGATCCCCCGGTGGATCCTGAACCGGATGACCCGGATGGCCGGGTTCCGGCCGGTTTGCCCGAAGGTGCTGGCCAGCGTGTCGTCGTAGCCGGTGTGCTCGTGGCGCAGCAGGTTCACGCAGAGCCGGTCCAGGGTGGGCTGGTCCAGTTCCCGGGGGTCCGGGAGCAGGCGGGCGTCCTCGTGGTTCCGGCTCAACCATGCCCTGGCAGCGGTGACTCTCGATCCAGTCGTTGTCCTCTCGGATGCTCGGGTTGGTTCTGGCCGGATGGTCTTTCCATCCGCCGGCCTCATGTGAAATCCAACTCCAACACGCTGTCTGGGATCGCACTGTCTATGGCCGTTTCGAAAAGGGTTCGAAACGTGTTCCAAATCGGACCCACCGAAGTCATGTCGTGAATCATCGGGTCGTCCAAAGTGGGCGCTTCGTGCCAGTGTTCCCTGATGTGTTTTCTTACTGGAGTAACCGAGGCTCTTCCCAACCGTGTCTGCTCGACTGTTGTCCCCTTCATGATGGCTTCACCTATGGAATTGGCGCAGGCGAGGGACAACTCGCATCCCGCTTCCAGCAGTTCATCCCATGTTTCCTCAAACGTCTTGAACGCGATTGAAGAACACCCTGTATTGCCGCCCCAGTCCTGGGCTTCAGTTGCTTCAATTGCCTTGTCCAAGATCTCATCCAGGACCCGGCTGCCGAGGTAGTACACCAGGGCTTTTTGAACTTCAGGGTCAGTGCTGCGATCTATGTTTCCTCTCCGCTTGTTTTGATTTGGCTTGTAATCAACGTGAACATCTTCTGGGTGGGTTCGTCGGCCTTCCGGGAGAATGTTGTTGCTTTGGGTCAACTCCCCGGTTCACATATCTCTTGGGGACTTTCTGCTTGGAACCTCTCTCTCAAGCAATTCGTTCTCCGCCCCGCGTATGAGCATCGCCCCAGGACTACTGCCTCGGTATACCATTGCCCGAGGTGCCATGCCTCAAACAACGCTTTCGTGTAATAGTCTTCTTCCGTTCCATGGAGTTGGATTTCCGGATGTTCGTGCGCGTTCCGTACATCACTCAATATGCTGGGGCCGGGTTTGATCCCTTTAATCTTCGGTGGATTTCTCTTGTACAGTCTTCGCAAGTTGGGCATCTCGTCGGGGATGTCTAAGCTGACTCCGTAACTCTCTATTTCCTGAGCTAGTACCGGTTCCAGATAGTCTTGTCGATACTGGAAAGTCACTTCCAACTGTGGATTCCAGCTTGCGCGGGAACGACGGGCAGGTGAAACGGGTATCTGGTATAAGGCATATTCAAGTGGAAACGGTACTAGTCGCTTCCAGTCCGTCTCCGCGTTGAGGGCCAGTTTCAGAGCGGTTTGCCCAATGACCCGGGCAGTCTGCGGGTCTATGTCTGGCTGGGTTTGGTTGGCCTGCAGGTATCGGTAAACGAGACTATGCAAGTTCTTGTCTCTTTGATACTCTCGGCTGAAGCTGGGGAAAAGGGAGGCCATCATCTCGTTTTCTTGGTCGTTAGCTCCGTTGACGTGAATCCAAGAGTAATTCTTGCCTCCGTTGGACCAGCCCACGTTGTGGTCTTTCCACACTTCCCACAGAGGTGCCCAGTTTTGGTCCGCCCCTTGGATTTCCGTGAGTCCTACAAAAGCACCGTTGCAGAACGACAGGAACGACCTCAGGATGTTGATCTCTTCTTGAGCTTCCTCCTGGGAGAACAGGCTTCCGTCGTTCTTGAAGATTGACCCGATATGGGTGATTTGGTACCCACCGATGAACTGCAGGTATCTCTGGGCTTCCCGGTGGTTCGGTGTTTGCTGGAGTTGGATCTTCCATTCGTCGTCGATCAGGACGACGACCCCGAATGTTTCCCATCCCCCGCCCCCAAGGCTCACGTAGCCTCCCAGCAGGTCAGGGCTCTTCATGTTGATGACCTTGAACCCGACTTCTTGGGTATGTTTCGCATCCTCATCATTCCCGGGTTCCAATTTTTGAATCAGGAATTCTACGTATGGGTCTGTTTGGCGGAGCATTAGCTGAGCCCCGAGGTTGTTCCCTCGATGCGTAATCAATGCATGAATCGGTCCTGGGTTCCACTGCATCTTGAACAGGCGCATCTTGATATCGGGTGGGGAATCATCTGGGAGGTCATACCTGACTGTGGTCCTCGGGGTTGGCGCCAAGGTTTGCTGAACCGTGCAAGGAAGTGTAGATGCGGAGCTTCCCGGTGCCAGTTGGACTTCCACATCTGCCAGCTGTTGGGGCATGACCTTGAAAGTCCCTTCAGGGGTTGAGATCTCAGTTTCCATTCGAACTACCTTCGGTGGTTGGCTTGGGCCATGGGCCGTTGCGACGCAGGTCTTTCTTAGAAAGGCGGTGATGTGGCAGATTAGGGACGGTTCGTCGTGAACGCCAAGAAATGTACATGAGCAGGACGTTCGCTGGAAAGTGTCGTCATCCCAGGGGGATTCAGCGAGAAACCGCTGAATCCCCCTGGCTGATGCAGGAACCGTCTCCGACAGATTCTCGGCGTTGCGCCGCTCGCTGGACTGCACCAGGAGAGCCTGGAGGTAATGGTGGCTGTGGTCCCGCGTCTCCCTGCGCCCAAACAGCGAAGCGAAGTAAGCGTGAAAATCCCCAAAGGCCCCGTACACCTGCCCGAAAGCCGCTGCATCCACTTCCCTGCCTCACCTGCCCAAGCTTTCTCCAACTACCCGGTCATCCTATCATACCAACCGTCGTTGTGATGCTAAACTAATACCAAGGTGGGATGTGCATTTACGGACCTTGCAAATGATCAGGAGACCTGCAAGGCTCCGCACAATTCCTTTGGGCCCACTGTTTCACCACCGCCAATTCAGTCCATCAAAATGTACATTTCATCTTGGCTTTAGTTTAGTACTCAGTCATGTTTGGAATCAAAGGGTTCAGCGGCCCCGGCAAGGCCGGTTGGACAATCACTCTGAGGTTACGCTGTTCCAAGGATACTGCGATTTCACGGTTGACTGAGTACTAAACTAAAGCCAAGGTGAAATGTACATATCGCTAGACCGCACTGCTGGTGGCTACCCAGCTGGGATCCAAAGGTGATGTGAGGTTCCGTGGAGTCCTTTCGGTCGTCTTCAAGACCCCCCAACTGCACATCCCGCCTTGGCTTTAGTTTAGGTAGACCGGCGCTCCTTCCCGGAGCAGGTCCTTTTGGTCGGTCCCGGTGACGGCGGATTTGGCCGTGGAGCAGGCCAGGGCCGTTATGGTTCCCTGCTGTTTGACGACGGTGGCGGTGTTTTCCTGAGCGATGGCGTGCCCCCTTCATCAGCACTTTCCGGCCAGATTTCTAGTATTACAACGACGCTTCCTCGATTTGGTCAGTTTTTGGGCGGAAATCGCATCGCAGAACGCGAGGGATCAAAGCTGTCAAGCGCGTGGACAGGTCGCCATGAAGAGGTGCTCAAGGTGCATTTCTTGCGAACAGTCGTTGTAATACTAGGGATGTCCAGGACGCGTTTCGTCGCATATCCCCTTGGTCCCGGGCCGGTACGATTTGTCTCCGACGCAAGTTCGGGTGGCCGATGTGGACATTTCCGCTCTTGATCCCTTGCTTCCACATCCTCCTCGCCCTCTGCGGGGAGGGAATTAGGCGTTGTGTGGGAATTCCTGTGAGGGCGGAACAGATACACTCCCGGACCGAATGTCCAGTTTGAGTCGGCGCGATTGGTGCCGTCACCCACACGAGATGGTGATGTCCTTCAGCGCATTGGCCGTCGCTCCCCAGATTTACTCCAAAGCCTGGAAGCGCCATCTGTTGTCCATCTCGACCTGGGTGTGCTTCAAGAACCGGCGGCTCATGTCCATGTAGGCCTTGACGAAACTCCAGCCCAGTTCAGGGGATTGGACCGTCAGAGTGAGTCGCAGGGCCTCAACCTTTAGCGTATTTGTCAGGCGGGATCAACACCTTGGCATTGACGGTCAGCAGGTTGCGGAGCTCCTGTGGAAGCACCTTGCCGACGGCGGGAATGTCTCCCGGATAAACGTCGTAATGCGCATCCTTCCACCGTTCCAGTTGGGGATGCACGTTTTCTGGAGTGTGCCTTATCTCAACCTGCAGTGCCAGTTGTTCCGCCAACTGGTGGTAATCCTCGACGGCGTAATGGGCTTGACCTGCTCCCTCCAGGCTGTCAATCCGCAGACTTTCAAGAGAAACCGAACGCTGGTCCAGCCAACCCTTGTGCCAAACAGACAGTCCTGGTTGTTTGAAAGCCTGGGGGGTTGGCCGTTTGAATTTGGTGCTCCAATCGTCGGTACGGATGAACCTGCAGAGTATGTCGCTTGGGAGCATGGCCATGGACGGGGCTAAAACAGTTCGAGCATCTGGTTGACGGTAGCATTGTCAATGAACTCGACCTGCTTGCCCCCGCTGTCACTATCGTCGTATGTGCCGCCTGACAGCACGCCGTCGACCGACAATTCAGCCAGCAGAAGCAGGCCATTGTTCAGTCTTAGCATGAACCCTAGCGCTCCGTCCATGTCATCCACGTACATCTCGTGCTCAAGGGTTTGCTCTTTGGCCGACCTGACTATCTGGTTGGCTACACGGATAGTTTCGGGGCTTGGGCGCTTGCTTTCAAAGCCGGCTGAGAAACCTATGACCTCTCTCCCCCAAGGGACGGTCTCCAACAAGTCATTCGCGACCTCGGAATATGGAGGTGATGCGTTGACCTTGGGGATAGATGTAACGCGGGTGTATGTTTCGGTCGGCAGGACATCCGTGGAGTCGAGAGAGGAGGCGGATATCATCATGTCGCTTATGTGGTGCTGTACCTCTCCCACCATATCGGGCGGGCCGAAAACCTCAACTACGATACGCTCGATCCCAATGTCCTCTTCCTCGATTTCTGGATTTTGTGGTTCGATTTCAACCGTAGTCACTTCACCGTAGCAATCTTGGAAAACCGATGGGATAGTGTCAGCTATGGAATCCCGCCACTCTAATTCGTTCTTGGGGTCGTTCACACACAAGACGCGGTTATCACTCCAGGCTTCACCCACTCTTGATTCGAATTCATTAATACTCATCGCGCCGCTCAACTGGTCAACATCTTGGGCGACTTCGATATTGTGAGAAACAAAATGGCGGAATTGCATGAAGAATGCATCGGAGAACGCCAGCCTCCACTCTTCTTCCAGTGCTTTTCGAGATAACTGTTGTGCAACCCTTTCCGGTGCCATAGTTACTCTCCTGTTCTCAACATATACCCGATCACTTCCTCTACTATCCGCAACCATTCCTTCCAGTTCCCGGTTTCTTCCGTCATTTGACCAACGGACTGGTTCCACCCCCTAGATGCCATGCAATCAAAGACCAAGGATCTCCGGGAAGGGCCTTGGTCGCGGTTCATAAGCTGGTCTGCTACCCTTACTCGCAGGGAGATCCCGTCTTTGACAACATCAACACTTGGGTTCAACGTCACGGATTCAAATTCTGCAAGCCAAGACTCGTTCAAGAAATTGTTGCCTATCCACAATGCTGGATCGTCGTGAACGGCGGATATTTGCCACGCGAACCAAAGTCTGCGGGAAGCCATATAGGGCGTGGCATCGAGGTAGTTTTGCGTCACTTCGGGAATGACCGCCTTTGCCGTCAGACGCTCGGCTAACGGACTGTCCTGAGGTTCCGAAATCCACAGGTTGGCGTTGGTCATGTGCCAGCGCGTTGGGCCGACATTAATATCCACGCTGCTGGTTTGTGTTCGAACCATTCTGGTGCAAGTCCAATCCTCCGGGACTATTCCAGAGGACAGGAGAAACTCTGGGTCGAATCCCCAAATATTGTGGTTTTGGGCAGTGATCAACGCCCTTTCTTCGTGGACCCAGAGAAGATCCTCGTTTGCCCGTTCTTCAGCCAATATGGCCTCTCTGCCAGACGATCTATATGTTTCTAATATAGCATATTGCCATATTTACCGTAAGTGTAGAATCCCCGATTCTAGGCGGGAACGGCTGCTTGAAGTATGCTGCAACGAACTGTGATGGACTGTGCTTGGTATGCCCGGCCAGGTACCGGACGACAGGCTGTTGCCCGTATGGCGGGCGGTGGTGTATGCTTGGGATGGCGAACAGGTTAGCCTACCGGCCACACGAAACCGCCCCGCCTCTCCCCCGGGCGGTTTCGCGCTCAGGGGGCGCTGTCGAACTTTCGGTCTCACCCCTGCTGAATGCCGGAGTTTGATGCTGCGGTCTCTGGCGTTGAGGCCACAGGAGACTCGCCTGCGGGTAACTTTTTGACGGGCTATGTGATGGAGATCAGGGTTACGCCGTTCTCTTCCAGCTTCGCCCGATGTTCCTGGAATTCCCGCGCTGAGCGCGTGAACCGACTGAGATCGTAGACGAGGATCTGCCGGAACGGGGGGCCTCTCCGGCGGCCTCCGCCATCATCTCGTCGAACTGGGCACGACTTCCCTGCTGGTCCAAGTATTCCCTCTCCACCTCCAGCCCGTTCTCTTCCGCGTGGGCCCGCAGCGCTGTGAGCTGGGCCTGGATCGATGCTTCACCCTCGCCGGAATGTCTGGCATAAATAGCGACTCGCCTGGTTTCCTGGTTCGTCTGCAATTCAACACCTCTCTCTGCTTGGGTTGGTGGTGCCCCGAGGGGCTTTGACTCTGGGGCTGGCCCCGCCCCGAAGGGGGAATATCTGGATCCCCCGGGAATTGATCCAGGTTCATGGTGTAGCGCCCGGCCCCTCCTCGTCTCCACCCGGGGCCGGGCGCCGGTGGCCAGATGCCCTGGAAATCACGCGAGATTCTCCGAGAAGGGGATATTCAGTGCCTCCGGGTACCTTGTGGGGGGCTTGGGGTGGCATTTGGGCCGGGAATGCCTCGTCCCAGGGCCGGGGCGGAGGGTCTTCGGCCTGGAGCCCGAGGGGTTGGTGGGGATAGCCTTGGTCTGAGATGGTCAGCCCCGCCGGTACCGCTCCAACACAGCCTCCGGTTCCCGCACCCGGGCCTCGGCTGCATCGGCGCGACCGCGCTGCTGAGCAGGGGATGCCGGTCATGTTCGTGGTGATTGGGGCACGGGCAGAGGTTCAGCTATCCCATCGATCAGTTGCTGTTTCCAAATCTCCTGCCGCGATTCTGATTTCGGCGATCACCACTTCTCTCATGATTCGCTGCTCTTGAGTTTCTTCCTCATCCTGCTTGGGTTCTTCCAGTTCTTCGGCCCATTGTCTCGCCTTGCTTACCGCCAAGTTTGCTTTCTCCACGTGGTAGTTGTGCATCCCGTTGGGCGGATAAGTGACGAGAGACGCGTTGTCAGCCAGTTCTCTCGCCGTCCCGTAAATCCCCTGAAGTGGCGAGCTCAGCCTCTCCAGGGTTTCTGCCGCTCTGACCATTTCCAGGCTCGGTTCTGATTCCATCCTTATCGTTAATCTCCTCGTCCTGCCTCGCAGTTTGGGCTATGGGGTCTCTTTTCCGTTGTGCTGCAGGGTGGCCTTGCCTTCCCCCGGCTTCGCCACCTAGTAGTCCAACTGCTTTAAATTGATGAGTAGCTTTTGCAGCGAGGTTCGCAATCCGATGCTGGCCGGATAATCCCGCCAGCCAATTTACTCCTCATTACAAAGAATTCGCACTACTAGTATTACAACGACGGTTCGCCAAATATGGTGTCTAATCCTTCGTATTCGGCCACGAGCGAGCCATCGCGGTACGCTCATGGCAGTACGTTTCAGGTCCAAATTGGTCGCGAAAATCACCCTGTCAGATAAACCGTCGTTGTAATACTAGTACCGTTTCCAGAAAGTCTTACAATCATAAGGGAGATCAGGTAGGCTTGAGTAAAATCCTTTAGTGAGGCCGTACCTGACATGCCTGTCTCCAAATACAAAGTCGAACTGACCCAATCCGAACGCTCCGCTCTGATTGAAACATCCGGCCGTGGCAAGCCGTTGGCCCGCACGGTAAAGCGGGCCCTTGCGCTGTTGAAAGCTGACGAAGGACTCTCAGACCGTGAGGCGGCTGAGGCGGTTTCGATCAGCGCCGCCACTGTTGCCAGAGTGCGCAGACGGTTCGCCGAGGAGGGAGTGGAAGCCGCAATCAACGACCGGCCACGGTCAGGCCGGGGGCGCAAGCTGAACGGCAAGCAGGAAGCGCACCTCGTCGCCGTCGCGTGCAGCAATACGCCCGAAGGACACGCGCACTGGACGCTCCAGCTACTTGCTGACCAGGTGGTGGCGATGGAGTTTGCCGGGAGCATCTCCCTGGAGACGGTGCGCCGGATACTCAAAAAAACGAACTCAAACCATGGAAGAAGAAAGAGTGGTGCATCCCCAAGGTGAGCGGGGAGTTCGTGGCCCGGATGGAGGATGTGCTGGACCTGTACCACGAAGACTACGACCCAGAGCGTCCCGTGGTGTGTTTCGACGAGACCTCCAAGCAGTTGATCGAGGACGTGAGGCCGCCCATCAAGGCCAAGCCCGGACGGGTGGAACGCTATGACACCGAGTACCAGCGAAACGGGACCCGAAACCTGTTCATGTTCTGTGAGCCGAAGGGAGGATGGAGACACGTCGAAGTGACCGGGCGCCGCACTGCGGTGGACTTCGCTCACCAGATGAAGTGGCTGGTTGAGGAGGCCTACCCCCACGCCAGGGTCGTCCGGCTGGTGTTGGACAATCTCAATACCCACAAGCTGGGCTCGCTCTACGAAGCATTTGGAGCGTCCGAAGCGCGTCGTATAGCCAAGCGCCTGGAGTTTCACCACACTCCCACCCATGGAAGCTGGCTGAACATGGCCGAGATCGAGTTGAGCGTCTTCAGCAGACAGTGTCTGAACCGCCGGATCGGCGATGAAGCGCTGCTGCGGCAGGAGGTCGCCGCGCTCGAACGCGAGCGCAACGATGCTGGCGCCGTCATAGACTGGCGGTTCTCCACTCAGGATGCCCGCAGTAAACTCCAACATATCTATCCATCAGGATTAAATTGAAACGGTACTAGTATTACAACGACAGTTTATCTGGCAGGGTGATTTTCGTGACCAATTTGAACCTGACAATGTACTGCTATGAAGCTACCGCGATAGCTCGCTCGTAGCCGAATACGAAGGGTCAGACATCGAATTTGGCAATCCGTCGTTGTAATACTAGTCCATCACCACAAAAGACCTGCGGTCAACCCGGGCGGATGTGGGCGCCCATATGAGAGAAAGGCATCCGGGGTCCAGTTGCTGTTGCCTTCCAGTTCCATCCATTCCACCTCTCCCGTCTCCAGGCACACCGCCGAATAGTAGCTGGCCTTCTCCCCATACCGCGGGCTGGTCGAGTCCACCAGAGCCTGCCCCCGTGAAAACGGGGGGCTGGCTCACCCCGCAGCACCCACCGGGCCCGCAACTCCGCATCGGCACGGAAGTGGGCCTCGTCGGCGAAGAATATCTTGGCTCCGCTCCCTACTGCCTCCTCCCGCAGGGCGGCGTACGCCGCCACGAAGGCCTCCCGTTTCTCCCCATCCGCCTTCAGCAGCCGCTTCTTGGGACGCTTGAAGGCAAATCCCAAGCGGCGCAGAGCCTGCCCTCGTGCAGACGGGGGTAGGTCAGGCAGCTGCTGCGGCACAGGCTGAGGCCGAAGCGTTCCCAGACAAACCGATGCACCACCTTCCAGTTCCAGTTGGCCAGGTCCAGGCCCGCCGCGGCAGGCAACTGCTGCACCGCCGCCCTCAACTCTTCCCGCTGCGCCTCGCCAAGGGCGGGGTGGAACCACCGGTCTGCTCGAATATCAGGGCTCTGGGCCCTCCCTCACCAAAGGCCGCCGCCCATCGTCCGATGGTGTGAGGGTCCCTTTCCAGCGCCGCCGCCGTGGCCGATGCCCTCCAGCCTTGGGCCAGCAACAGGATGGCGTACCACCGCTCCCGCTCCCTTGGCGTCGGCGCCAAGATCATCCGTCGACGCAAATCCTTGACTTCCATTTGCCATTGTTCCAAAGACCGATCTATCTCCCTCACGCTCATCATCTACCCCCCAACTAATGCACTCTCTGGCCCAGTTCCTCCACAAATTTATCCCATTTTTCTGCGTATTTCACCTCGGCTTTGGTTTAGGTATGAGTGGACACCATCCCGGTAGGTGTCCCGGAAGGCCTTGATGAGCATCGGGTCGTTGGGAAGGTCGTCCCAGTCCTCCTGTGTTTCCGGTTCTTCCGCGCTGGCCTGGAAGTTGCTCCGGAAGGACTGGTTGTAGGGCGGGTCCATGTAGATCAGGTTGATTTTCCCACGCATCCCGTCCTTGTAGAGGAGGCCGGCCATGGCCCTCTGCGCGGTGGCCCGGATGAGCCGGTTGGTCCAGTGTCCGCTGTACTCGTAGGGTTTCGCGCTGGCGTCCTCGGGCAACCCGTTGAACGTCGCGAACATGTCCCCTTGGGTCTTGTCTTCGAGCAGGGATCCGAGGAACTGCTCGGCGGATACCTTGTCGTGGATGTAGAGGGGGCCGAAGGTTCGGGAGTGGTCGGTTTGTTCTCCCCGGTTCCACTGGAGCCTGGGGTCCTGAGCCGCTCTTCCGGTTCCGGCTCAGGGATCGGCTGTTCCTGGATGTCCTCCGGTCCCAACCCGAGGGCCGTCTCGCTGGTCGGGTTGTTCACCCGGCCCGAGCTGGGAAACTTGTACGAACCATGTGTGGGAGGAGTGGTTCGTTGTCGGCTACGAGGCATTCTTCTTCTCTTCGTCGGCTTTTTGCTCTTCGCGTTATAGCTTGCTTGATTCTCGGTTCCTCAGTTTCACTCTTGTGAGCGCCTGACTTCTTGAAGCAGTTCGTCTTCGACAATTTTCAAGCACCACGTCAATGGTGTTTCCCTGACTTCTCTTAATCCCTTAATTGCTTCGGGCATATAGTCTGCGGCTAGTATCTCCTTGATGATTTCGTCGTTCGGCCAATTTCTTGCTGCGTCTAAGCTTTCGTCTCTGAGTATTAATGCTGGCTTCACTGACAGGATGGTGTAGGCGTGGAATAGGTTCCATAGCCTGTCTGATACATATGGCTTATGTTGTTCGGCCTCGGATCGGATTTGTAGAATCTCGTCGAAACTTCCTGCTTGTAGTTCGCTGAGAGCGGCTTGGAAGTGATTGTTGGATTCTATACTTTTGTTATTTGGGCCGGCTATGTCCATGAGGGTTGGGGCACTTGGCTTCTTGTCTTTCATTTGGAGGGCGGCTTTCCAGATTTGGTCGGCAGCTTTACTGCCCACTTCTCGGTCAGCTGGTTGGCCTAGGTTTACCGTCTTGTTCGTACTCTGATCAATGTTGATGTTGGCGTTGGCGTTCTGGTTTTGGACGTCCTGGATTTTCACTTGTCGGTTGTGGTCCGACCGATTCTTAAATAGGGTTCCGAGCAGATTTTTGAACGAAGCGAGCGTCAGCACCTTCACTCCCCTCTAGCATTATCTACGACTTCTAAGATCTTCTCCGGCTTTGCCTGTAAAGGGGGTTTCTGGGCAGACTTACCGGGCGGAATCACACCCTTACCGGGCAGGTCGGGGATTTTCGGGCAAGCCGCCCTTCTCGGGCAAATCATTGCCACGGTCTCAGCGTTGCGCTCCATAGGTTTCGCATAATTGCTCGACTGAGGGTGGTTCTAGTTCCAGCCAGTCGCAACTGTATACGGCCTCCCTGTCCTGATATAGGGTTTCCCACGAGCCGGGGAACGAATTACCAGGTTGTCCTGTCGTGCTTGAGACCGCCAAGCAGACCAACGGCGGCAACTCGTTGGTCTCACAGTAGTTCGCTATGGGACCCAAGTAATAACCCATAGACACCGGGGGGGTACCTATCTGCTTTGCCAAGGATGGATATGTGACCGTCTCCCGTCTAGTAGTCAGTCACGTCAGGAATGAAAGTTTCCGAAAGGCTCCTTGGAAGACGCGCCATGTTGACACACGAAGAAACTTCAAAAATGACCCTTGTATTCCAAACATGACTGACTACTAGTGGCACAACCCACCAGTATTAGGTACACCTTTAGGGTACGCGCCCCGGCCACAGGGTTGTCCTGACTCAATTTCCTAACCATGTTCTTTTCTCGCTTTTCCGTTTGAGCTGCGTTTCTGCGCCTCCCTCCCCTTAGCCCGAATCCACCGATGGACGGCGTGTGGGAGGCCTGCTGAAGAAACAAAAGGGTGCGCCTCTGAATCTGGGATAATGGTTTTGAAACAGAAACCCGGTCCCAGAAAAGGAGCACTCAATAGATGCTACCACGTAACCACTCCGACCGCATCCAAATCGCCTTCGACGACCACCGCCTGGTGACCAATGCCGGGCTGATCCTTCCCGCCGCCCTGGCCTTGCACCTGGGTCTGCGTGAACTCGTCTACAGCCACGTTGACCTTGGAGATGCGCCGGGGCGGGCGAACACGGGAGACAAGACGCTGACCCTGGTGGCCTCCGCGCTGGCTGGGGGCGACTGCATTGACGACGCCGAGGTGTTGCGCACCGGTGGGACGCCCGGCGCTCTCGGCTGCGTGGTCAAGGTGCCATCCACCCTGGGAACCTTCCTGCGCACGTGGGGATATCCGCAACCAAGTCTCCCGGCTGAGGGCCTCCAGGGGCAATGGCGCCAGCGTCCCCGACTATTGTCTGTTCCTCCATTCTTTGAACACTACCCAAAACGATGCGAACGTCATTCCTGCCCCCCGTGACCACAATCATCGGACCCTCAGTTTTTGCTCTGGTTCAGGGGGATTGGGTCCTTACCTCGAAGGTCTCGGGGGAGTCGCCTTCCGCCACAACGTTAATGGGCACGATTTTGTACCTGTAGTTTTTCCCGGGATCAAGGCGCTGGTGGGTAAATTCCGGTTCCTTCACCGTGCCGAGAACCCTGTCCTCCCCCCAAAACCCCGTTACTCTGATGATCCTGTAGGAGTGTAATTCGGATTCTCCAGAGTCCGGGTCTTCCCATTTGAGGATGATGGTGTCCCTGGTGGCCGTGGTTTCGGTGAGGGAGCGTATCGGGCTGGGTTTCCCGATGTATAGGCGCGTGTGCGGCAGGGGTTTTTCCAGTAGCTGGAAGAATTCCTCGGCTTCTCTCATCGCCTGATCAAGCAGGGTTGCCGCTTCGTCGTTCTTGAGAGCTTCGAGTACTCCGGTGGCCTTGATGACGCTGGTCGAGATCTGGTTGGCCGACTGTTCCAAGCTTTTCAGTTGGCCCCCATTTACATCCATGCGTCTTTCCGCTTCCTCCATGGTCCTGTCGGCCTCGTCCATGGCTGTATCGTTCCTGTTGTTTCTATCCTTGGCTATCAGTGCGGCTATGCCGATGATTCCCAGTCCGACGACACCTCCGATCCCACTGAGGACGAAGGGGGCTGCCGAGATTCCTAGGCCTCCTGCCGCCACCGCTCCTCCCCCGAACCATGCGGCGGTTGCGCTGGTTGCGGCTGCCCCGGAGAGACCACCGATGGCGGCTCCCGTGGACGCGGTTCCAAATGTTCCTACCAATGCCCAAGCTCCGACAGGGGCTCCGATGGCACCCGCCAGTCCCAACGCGCCTCCCGTCCTGGCTACTCCAGTATTGGCGACAGGACTCACCGTCTGGTCTTTGGGATCTGCTCCTCCCTTGTACCATCCCGGCACGACCATGCCTTGTTCATCTACCACCAGCGCCCCCGAGTCGATGGAGGCCCTCCTGGCTCCTTCCCAAGCTTGGCCCAGGTTCGTGAACGCGGCCCAGCCCGACGCTCTTGTGATGAGATATCCTTCGGCGGCTTTCTCGTGTTTCTCACAGTTATTGGCGTGGATTTCCTTCCTGTCGGGCAAGTTCCATCCTCCTTTTATCTCGGGACTGAATCAAGGCTCTCCTCGGTATAGCGAGGGAGAACCAACCGCAGCGTGCTCCGACCTGAACCTCAACGCTACTTCTTGGAGCCTGGAAGGCTTGCCACCCCACGAAAGACACTCCTCAGCCTGGACCAAGGTTAGATCCAACGCCCATGTCTCCTAAACTAAAGCCAAGGTGAAATGTACATATTGCTAGGCCGCTCCGTCGGTCGCCCCCAGTTGGGGCCAAAGGTGATATGAGGTGCCGTGTAGTCTTTAGGTCGTCTTCAAGACCCCCGAAATGCACATCCCACCTTGGTATTGGTTTAGTCAAACGCCGGTTGCTGGAAGTCGAAGCTGAAGTAAGTGGTGCCGGTATGTTCACAGGCCGAAAAGGGCTTCACGTAGGCATCGCTCCAGGCCGGGACGATTCCCGCGTCAGCCATCGTACCTTCGATTTCCCCCGACCTGTGATGAGCGTCTCCTGGTTCAGTCGGAGAAGTTCGGTCACTTGCCGTTGTTTCCTTGCCCGTGTTCCTCGTGGATTCTCGCGATGAGTTCTCTGGCGGACTTGCTGACCTGGAACAGGTGCTGGATGTGGGCGTTCTGGTCCTGGCGAGCACGGTTCAGTTCATCAGAGTACTCCCGGATCTGCTCCATAGGCTCCGTCAGGGCTTCCCTGATGTATCCTTCGACCACGCCGTTGGCCTCGTCCTGCACTCTCTGGGCTACTCCCGCAAAGTGTGCTCTCAGTTCCTGCCGTGCCCGAACGGCCTCCTCCGCTTTCCGAGCCTCTTCCCGGTGTTCCCTGATCTGCAGGTACACGCTGAGCCCGATGGCAGCAATACTGAGCACGGTTCCCGCGGTTCCTATTCCCCGGGCCAGCTTCACTGCCTCCCAGGGTCTGAAGGAGTGTCCCATGAACCTGCCGATGTTGAGGACCACTCCGTGGGCGAAGCTTCCCGAGAACCGGGATAGCCCGGTTGCTCCTGATGCTACGGCCGAGGAGTTTCGTGCCGCGATCCTGCTCACGTCCGAAAGTCGTCTGGCAGCGTCTCTGGCCATCTCCAGGATCCTGCTGACGTCCGGCCCTGATGCCCTGGCGTTGAGGTTCCCCAGGGCGCTCTGGAAGCGGTGGCTGTCGTGGAGTTCCTCCAGCCGGCTCGTCATGGTAGGAAGCACTTCGGAGCACTCCTGGTGTATCCGGTTGACCAGCTCTTCCCAGATGGATTGGAGTCTTGCATCCACTTCCTCCGCAGCCCGCTCCAGGTCTTCCCTCGTCACTCCCGGGCGCACGTTCTCTGCGAATTCCGCTCCAGTCCGGTTGACCAGCAGCATCGACTCCAGGATGGCGTTGTTCGTGGACTCCAGCAGTTGCGAGCGGGTTTCCTCCATCACCCGGAGGTTCTGGTTGTAGACCAGCATGAGGGTGTCGATGTCGGTGTCTCCCGTCGGTTCCAGGGTCATCGCTTCCTGCATCACCTGGTCCACTGCGTAGAGGGTTGTGGTGTGACGCGCGTTGAGCCCCTTTTGGCTGATCAGATTATTCAGGTTGAGCACCAGGTCTTCCATGTTGCCATCGTCCCGCAGCATTCCCGCGATTTCATCGTCCTCCTCCTGCTCCGCTTCCAGCACGTCCTGCGCTGCCGTGAAGGTGATGCTGAGGTCCTCCGGGGTGAAGGGAGCCAGGGGTTCCCTGAGCGCATCGGTGATGGTCTCCCGGGTTTCCGGCGTGTTGCCGTCGGCGGTCCGGTCCATCTTGTTGACGACCAGGATGGTCTCGTGCCCCTTCTCCCGGTCAATGGCCAGCTTCCGGAAGTGGTCTCCCAGGTGGCTGTCGAAGAGCTCGTTGGTGATGACGAACACGAGCAGGTCGGCCTGGCTGATGGCCTCATAGGAGATGGTGTCGTGGTCCGGCCTGAGGGAGGTGTGGATCCCCGGTGTGTCCACCACCTGGACCCCGTTCCAGTCCAGGGTCCGTATTTCCTCAGTCGTTATGCCGGCCCCGGTGGCGATATCCTCCAATCCGGTCAGCGCTCTGAGGAGGGTCGACTTGCCGGCGCTGTACTGTCCCGCAAACGCCAGGGTGATGGGTCTCTCCCGTTCTCCATCGGGGTCCGGCAGGTGTTTGGCCAGGTCCCGCACCTCTCCCTGCCTGGATTCCAGTAGTGCCCGCCTGGCGCTTTCCAGTATCTCGAGGGTTTCTCCAGCCCACCTGTGAGTGTCCAGTCGTTGCATTCCGCCTCGCTCCCCTCAGGTTGTGTTCTTGATGTACAGCCCCGTCAACTGCATGGCGATGGTCATGCGGTCCCTGGTTCCCCCAAAGCTCTCGTCGTAGGGGACGTATGCCGCGCCGGACTGGTTGTCCGTGGTGACGGCGTCCGGGTGGGTTCTCCCGCCTGTTGCCCAGCTGATGACCTCTTTGCCTGATGCCGTGACGGGAACGGTTTCTACCCGTTCCTGCAGGAGAGATTCGAGCTCCGCCAGGTCGGTTTTTCTAAGTGCTCGCCGGTTCCTGACGGTAATGAGCTGGCCGGGCACCCTGGCCACAGCTGTGTTTTCCTCAAGCGTGGGCGCTCCTGGAATGCTTTCCAGTGCCAGCTGGAGCAACCGCCGGTTCAGATACATTTGTCGCCCATTCAAAGAATCGGCCTGTTCCCGGTAGTAACGCGCTGCCCCGAGCGTGTCTGAATCCGCTTTTTCCAACTGTCTGATCACCCGGTCCACCGGTCCTCCCAGCAGGCTGTCCTTGAGCCATTCCTGGAGGTGGTTCCTCGTGCTGACCTCCAGGGTGTTCAGGTTCCGGTGAAGCTCGGGGGTGATCTGCCCGATGGCCTCCTGCCGGCGTTTGTCCCGGTCGCCGAACCGGCCCCGGAGTATTCTTCCGACCAATCCCACCAGGGCGGCGGCTATCCCCAGGGCGATGGCTAGCGGAGGGATTGGGAAAGTGGCCGCGGCCGCTATTCCCAGAGCGCTGGATATGCCCATCGTTCCCCAGTCCCAGACCCTCCTCTGGTTGCGTATCTTCTTGCCGGAGATGTCCGGGGCTTCCATCTTCGCGTTGAAGGCCTCCAGCTCCTGGTCCATCTCCTCCGAGAGGGTCTTGAGCTTCCGCTCGGCCTCCTGAACCAGTTCTCTCCGCAGCTCGTTCGCCTTCCCGTTGATGCCCGCCTGTTCCACCCTTCTCTTCCACAGTTCCGCTATCTGCTCGTTCTCGCAGTTCTGCTCCGCGAAGGCCGGTATGGCGGTCCTCAGCTGTCCGATGGTCTCGTTGATCAGGGCCTGGATGCGGGTGTCGGCGCGCTGCCTGAACTGTTCCCTCCAGGTCCTGGTTTCCCGCGCGTGGTCCCGGATGCGTTCGTGCAGGCCCCGGGCCGTGTCGGCGGCTTCCATCATCTGTTGCCAGGCATCGAATGAAGCACGGGATGCGCTCTCCAGAAAGCTTCGCTGCCTGTGGAACCGGCCGTTTCGGGATATCTCGTCGCAGATGAGGTCCTCAATATCCCCGAACCTGCTGGCGGCCTCCAGCTCCTCGCGGTGTTCCTCGTATCCCGGATGGTAGGCCAGGAACCGGGACCTCAGGTGGGCGTGCTGGAACCTGATGGGTTGTCCAGCCCCGTGCCTTTCGGCCAGCCTGTGGAACTGCCCGGTCAACTCGTCCAGTTTCCTGGGGTCGAAGATGCGTTCCTGGTCCCGCAGGAACCGCCTGAGCTGGATTCTGTTGTTCAGTGCTGCCTTGACGTTGCAGATGCCCAGCACCGGCACCCCCAGGGTCCGCAGTCCGGCCAGGTGCTCGGCCTCGGCCTCCTGGGGAGCATCGTCGGTGATCAGGAACAGTATCAGGTCCGCTTTCCGGGCAGCTTCGAAAGCGGTGTTCTCGTCGTCTCCCCCACCGAAGGCCGCCACGCCCGGCACGTCGATTATCTTCATCCCGTGCCATTCGTACTCCCGGACGTCCCTGGTGGTGCGCTGTTGCCCCTTCCCGATGGAGCTCCCATCTCCCTCGGTGAGTATCTCCTTCAGAGTTGATTTGCCCGTCATCGTCCGGCCAAAGAGGGTGATGTTGAAGGTTCCCAGCCGGTCCCGGTTGGCGCCGATCTCCTGGAGGGATTCCCGGTGGGCCGAGGTCATGTCCTCAACGGCCTGGGTGAGGCGCTGTTGGATGAATCCATCTCCGTCGTGGGTTTCGGCGGCGGCGCCCAGCAGGGCCGCTTGTGATTCGGCCTGCTCGATGATGGCCCCGATTTCCCGGAGGTGTTCGGATGCCTCGGGGTACCCGTCTTCGGCCGCGCTGTTGCAGCTCTCCAGGGCCTGTTGCAGGTTGCTGTGCCGGTTCCTCAGGCGCTTCTGGCTCTCGGCTCTGGTTGCTTCGTTGAGGAGTTCCTGGCTCTCCGCCAGAAGGCTCAGGAGGGCTGTGGCGGTCATAGGATCGTCACCGCGATGGCGGCGACAGCGATCGCCACGGCAGCGGCGGTTCCCGTCAGGGTGATGGCGCTGGACTTCTTCCATTCGCCGTGGGCCTTGGCCAGGGCGGCCTCGGTGCGCTCCGTCTGCTTCCGCTCGACGGTCCTGCTGTGTTCCTCCAGATGCGTCTTCATAGCCACGGAGTTCTCCTCCAGCGTGGTGTTCATGAGCTCGGTCAGCGTGTTGGTGGTGTCGGTACGGAGCTGCTGGTATTCCGCCCGCTGTTCTTCTCTCTCGTTCCTGATGGTTTCGGTGGTATTGGAAAGCGCGGCTTCCGCAGCCTTTTCGATCTCCTGGAGTTGGGCCTTCAGGGTGGCGGTGTGTTCCCGGGTAAGTTCTCCGAGGGAAGTCCTGAACTCGTCCAGTGCCTGGGTCATGCTCTGCCGGAACTCCCGGTCCAGTTCGGATTGAATGTTTCCGGCAGCGCCTTCGACAGCGGCCTGATGTGCCGTTTCGAGGCTCACGCGCAGGTTCTCAATGACGGCATCGGCCTTCTGCTGGGCCGCCGCTTCTATGTCATCGTGTTGCCGGACATGAAGGGCCAGGGTTCGGGACTGCTGGGCGACCTGGCTGGCTACCTTTGCCAGGACTTCCTCCGAGTCCTCGGGAGCTGATGGTTGAATGGTCATCTCTGGCCTCGCTTCTGTTGTTTCTGGCGACAAGAGTATACACAATGGCGGCTCAATCAGTCCGCCCGATGCTCCCTTCGTCTCCATGGATGCCGGCGGCCATCACACCTGCGGCGTGAACACCGACGGCTCCGTGGCCTGCTGGGGCTTGAAGGAACACCGGGGCGTGCCGCCGCCCGAGGGTTCCTTCACAGCGGTGGACTCGGGCAACGACCAGACTTGCGGCATTAAGACCGACGGCTCCCTGGTCTGCTGAGGGCTTACCTGCGCTAGGGCGCGCGGGACCCGCAGCGAGGGCTAAGCTGAAGCCAAGGTGAGATGTGCATTTGTTGGGTGGTGGGAACCGGGCTGTGAGTTTCTTAGGAGTGCTTCTGCCCTTGATTGCAGGACGGTCCGGCAGCGCCGTCTCACCTCGTCTTTCCGTCCGGCCAGTCCGACGAGGAAGTTGCCGACCCTCTCTTGCACCGCCTCCCTGCTTCCCAGGCAAAGGTTCCCTGTCGTCTCCTCTCTCGTCCATCCCCAGATGGCCTCATCCCCGTTGAAGTCCGGGCTGTACCCTGGCAGATTCACCAGCCGCAACCCCAGTCCCGGCGTCCGCAGGTACTTCCTCAGCGCCTCGCCTCGGTGCGCTGGCGCGTTGTCCCAGATCACGTTCAATGGCCCAGGGTGCTTCTCCCTCAGTTGTTCCAGAAAGGCTGTCGATGTCCCTGAGTTGCTGTTACCCTCCAGTTCCATCCACTCCACCTCCCCGCTCTCCAGGCACACCGCAGTGCCCGGGTCTTGGACCAGATGGGTTCCGTGGTCCGCGCCATGGATGGGCGCCGGCTACGGCTTAGGGATATGAGGTCCGGTGGGAGATCGGTGCGTCTCGCAACGCTGGAGCAGGATGATCGCATGCCCCTCCAGCCGCAGTTGTTTCTCGCTGGCGGCTTGAACGCAGGCATCCGGGCCCTCGCCGCACAGATTGATTGTCAGGGCTCCCGTGCGGTGCAGCTTCCTCTTGGGTGCCAGTTGCCTTCGGAGTGATGCACGCTCGCCGAGGTCCCGGTTTGGGGTTCGCTGGAGCGTCCTGGCATCTCGTCGGGGCCCAGATGGGACCCGATCTCTTGTTTCCTGAAGTCTGAAGTTCGTGGATTCTATTGGGCCGTGGCTTTGGGTAAAATCCCCGCAAGTCATTTGCTCTCGCCGAGGGCTAGAACACCCGGTCGTGTAAAATCTTGGGACAATCCCTTCTGGAGCGGGACGGTGGGTCCTCGGCGCAGGCAGGTCCGGGGTCCGGCGCGGTGGCCGATGTTTCCGGTCATTCCGTCTCCTTCTCCTGCTCTCTTGTACTCGGTGCCCGCATGTTCAGCGCCAAGCTCTCCTCCATAACGCCCCGGCAGAACCAGTCCGGCCAGGAGGCGGGCCAGTGTCCCGCCGGAACATCTCGTAGTAGGCACCCAGCTCCCTCAGGATGAAGGCGCTGATGCGCATGGGGTACCCCAGGACGGCCTTGCAGGAGGGCCCGCCCCGTGCGGGCGTTCCCGTCCGCGAATGGGTGGATGGTCTCGAACTGCAGGTGGGCCCACACGGCCCCGGACAGTCCCGTCTCCAGGTCCAGACCGGAGAAGAGCTCCCCCATCAGGGCGGTCCCCGATGGTCACGTTGACCGTCCGGTATCTCCCGCGCTGGGCGTGGCTCTGCTCCCGCATCATCCGCGGGTGCAGCTCCAGCAGTCCCCGCTCCCCGTTGGGACAGCTCAGGATCCGTCACAGCGCCTGGGTGTGGGCCTCTATCCGGTCATCCCGTCGCTCCCCCTCAATGTGGGCCGAGGCCCGCGCCTCCCGCCGGACCATGGCCGATGGCTCAACCGGTCCCCAGTTCCTCCGCCGTATACAGCGCGGGCCTCAGGACCCGCGGCATGTTCCGCAGGTCCGCCGGCTCCGGGCCGTGCAGGAGTGTCTCCCGGCTCATCTGCCGATTCCCGCCGCCTCCGCCCTCCGCACCGCGGTTAGTTCGGCTTGGCCCAGAACCCGACTCGGAGCCGGTGACTGGTGTTGCTCGTCCAGCCGGTTTCGCTGGCCAGTTTCCTGGCGGTGCGTTCAATCGTCCACCCGGACCCAAAATAGTCTGTTTCTTCCGCGCCGCTCGTGGCGTAGGCCAGGGTGTAGTCCACATGGTCCAGGCCCGAGAACACGATCCAGTAATGGCTGCTGCTGGCCAGGACATTGTCGGCGCAGTCCGGTGCCAGGTAGGTGTGGATCAAGCTGCTTATCCACCTGATGGGTTCTTCCATGATGCGGTCCGGCACTGCGATGTCGCACAACTTGGCGCCTGGGCTGCTGCTGCTGTCCTGGTGCATGGCGATTTCCGGGACGGCGCCCCGGTTGGCAATGTCGTGGGAACGGACCCGGATCCGGTCCAGGGTGTAGCCGGCGGCGTGCCCGCCCGTCTGGAACCTCATGGCGAGGCTGCCCTTGTTGGTCGCTGATGCGTTCAACACTTCGTCTGAGGACGCGGTCGTGCTTCCGTAGAAGTCGTTGATCATCCTCTCGGTGCCGGTGATGTCGGTCAGCGTGATCTCGTAGGGCCCGTTGTAGGTGTGCGACAGACTCCCATTGTAGTGGTCGTACGCCGCCACATCGGTCATGTAGTCCGTGTCCGATTCCTTCTCAGCGTGGGTGAAGTGGAAGAAGGTCGCTCCGTCCTCGCGGTTGTGATCGCTTTCGCAGCAACTGGAGACGAAGTCATGGTCTTCGCCCCGGTCGTAGAAGCCGGTTCCGGCCGAGCCTCCGGTGCTCACGTTGGGGGTGTCGCCGAACTCGACCTCCACCCGGTAGTCGTGGCCGGGCCGGGTGTCCAGGTACCAGTAGTCGCCGGTGAGGCCGTGGTTTCTGTCCAGGCCGGCCGTCAGGTGTCCCGTGCTGACCGTGCCCTCGGTGACGACGCCGTTGGTGGTAGTGGCGCTCCAGACGCTGCCGGGCAGGTCCGGCCAGCCCGCCTCGTGGGCGGTGGGGAGGAGCTCCTGCCCCATGATCATCATCCTCATGGGGAGGGCTGTGTGCTGCCATGCCTCTCCGTCCGGCCTGATGTATCTTCGGTCCCCCATGGTGACGCCGGGGACCGGGTCGTTGTCCTCTCCGCTGGAGTCGGTGAGCCGTATCTCGAAGATGTCCGGGTTGTGGTTGCGGAACACGACCCAGTAGCGATGTCCCGCCTCCAGCCTGGAACCCTGGGGGGCGAAGGCGAGGTAGTCCCTGAACTCGCTCTGGCCATGCGAGTAGTTGGGTGGTGTGTTCAGCCTGAAGAGGCGTGTCCCCGGCGCTCCTTTGTTGTCCTTATGCAGGGTGATTCCCATGTTCGCGCTGGAGGCGGAGCTGGCGGCCATCCGGATGCCCAGGAAGCTGTAGGCCAGTCCCATTTCCCCGGGGCGGGTCGTGAAGGACTGGGCTTCCATCTGCGCGGCGCTCATGCCGTGGTCGCTCAGAGACGGCTGGTTCATTGTCGAGACCAGTACCTGGAAGGGCTGTTCTCCCAGCAGCTCCATCGCCAGGCCCTGTTCAGAGGACTCCCAGGCGCTGGGGGTCTGTCTCTTGGACTGGATGGCCTCGTTGTCGATTTCCCACTCGTTGACCGAGGCCTGCCCCTGTTCCTCCCCGTCTATGGCCTTCCGGATGGATACCTGGTATTCCATGAAAAATTCGGAATCAGCCGCGGCTTCCAGCTTCACCCAGTAGGTAACGCCGGACGACAGGGTGCTGCCTGCCGGTGCATTGTATGTGACGGGCGCGTAGGTCCCTCCCGACTGTGTGGTCGGAGTACCCAGGGTGTGGAGGAGTTCTCCGGGCTCGTCGCCGGAGTCGGCGTGCACGGTCACCAGGAGCGCGTTCATGTGGCCCTCAATGGCCGGGGTCATGAGTATGGTGATGCCCGTGAAATCAAACTCGGCGGTGGAGCCGTCCCAGTAGTTGGCGGCCCTGAAGGAATGGGCGAACCTGTAGATGGAGGTGGGGACCCTTTGGGTGATTATGACGTCGGTATAATCCTTGTGGAAGTTGGAGAACAGGACCCCTGACTCGCTGTTCTGCTGAGCGGCGATCAGGGGTTCCTCTTCTTCCTCCTCCCCGGGCACCGCGGCGGTGACCGTGTTGGACCTGGGGCTGGAACCCATGGCGTTTCGCGCCCTGACGGCGTAGGTGTGAGTCTGGCCCGCGGGCGGCGATGGGTCGATGTACCTGGTGGTGGCCGATGCCGTGTCCTCTTCGATGACGGCCAGATTGTTCGGGTCGGTCCCGCGCAGTACCTGGTAGCCGGTGATGGAATCATCGGAGGGGTCCTGCAGCATCAGGATGACCTCGCCCTCTGGGCTGACTGCGGTCCCCATGATGTTCGGGGCCTGGGGCAGGGGTTGCTCAACCTGGGCTGTTATCTCCGTCCAGGGCCCGGCCCAGGGGCTGTTCTCGTCTTCTCCGCCCAGGTAGCGGGCCCGCAGCCGGACCTTGTATTCCACATCCGGCTCCAGGCCGGTCAGGTCCACCGATGTCGCGGTGGGGTAGAGGTTGCCGTCGTCGGATGTCCAGGACGAGAATTCCTCGTTGGACTTGGCCCAGTTCACCCGGTAGTCGGTGGGTTGGTCGTGGGGTTCCGCGGGGGCCTGCCAGCTGATGAGGAGTCCCAGGTCACCGGTGTCCTCGGCGGTCACGTTTCCCAGGGCGCCCGGCTCGGGCGTTGCTTCCGGTTCCGGCGTAGCCGTGGGTTCCGGCTCCGGCGTGGGTGTTTCTTTCTCCTCCCCCTGGGGTTCTTCGGCTGCCACCTGGAGGGATTCCTGGGCCCAGGGCCCGCTCCAGGGACTGTCGGCGTTGTCTCCGTCCCGGTAGCGGGCCCTGACCCGGACCTTGTACTCAACTCCCGGGTCCAGGCCGGTCAGGTCCACCGATGTCGCGGTCGGGTAGAGGTTGCCGTCGTCGGATGTCCATGAGGCGTAGTCCTCGCTGGACTTGGCCCAGTTGACCCGGTGGTCGGTGGGGTCGGGGCTGGATGGGTCCCAGGATACTGTCAGGGTTCCAGGAGTGTCGCTGCTGAGCGTCAGGCCGGTTATGGCCCCGTCGCTGTCCTGGCCCTGGGCCACTGCGGCGTAGAGGATGCCGAAGGTTGCGGCGGCCAGGAGGGTTATTGCCAACGCCAGCATGCGGAACCGGCTGGCGCCTCCCTGGAGCTTTCCGGCTCCGGATCCGGGGTGGGAGAGTCTGGATGCCCGGGGCTCGAACTTCTTCATCGCCTTTTCTCCTCTGAAGTCTGGGGTGGCGAAGTCCCCGCGTTGTCGTGGGCGGGGGTACGGCCCCGCCGTACCCCCTTAATATATATTTGCCAAGGGCTGGCAGGATTTGACGGGAACGTTCTTCCACTTTCCGGTCATCCGGCGCCCCCGCGTTCCGTGGGCCGGTATTCCGAATGGGCGGCGTCTGCCTAAACGAAAGCTAAGGTGAAACCTACATAAAACGAACCGGCAGAGGAGTTGCGCTATCCTGTAAAAGAAGTTGAGTGGCGGTGGAGGATGGTATGAATGATATGGCGCGACTCCTGGAAAAGTGGCAACTGAATGTAGGTGCCGTAGGGGAACAGATGTATCGAGCGCCAACACCACGGGAGCGGGAGTGTTGGCATGGCCTATGGTTGTTGGTCCAAGGGTGGTCGGTCACTCAGGTGACTGGGGCTTTGGAGAGAGAAGCTCACACGATAGGAGACTGGCTGTCCAGTTTTCGCCGGGCCGGGGCCCAGGGTATGGTCTTTGAACACACCGGAGGTTCCCTCCCCCCGCCCTGAACGCCGGGCAACAAGACCAACTGAAGTCCGCGGCGCTAAATCCGCCTGGCGAGGCGGGAGTTGAATTGTCCAACTGGAACTGGAAAGTAGTGAGGCAATTCCTCAAGCAGAGCTTTGATCTGGGGCTCAGCCGGAGCAGCTGCTTGAACTACCTACACCGGCTGGGCTATGTGCTGAAGCGGCCCAAGAAACGCCTCTTGAGAGCTAAGGATGAAGAGCGGAAAGCCTTTATTATCCAGTACAGCCAAATCCGAGAGGAGGTTCAAGAGAGTGGGGCCAAAATCTTCTTCGTGGACGAAGCCCACTTTCGGGCCGATGCTGACCCCGTATCGGGGTACGGGGCAGGCTCTGAGGGGGAAATGGGTGCTCAGGGGAGAGCCAGCGCTGGTGGACTCCACCAGTCCACGGTGGGGAGAGAAGGCCTGCTACTACTCGGGAGTTTGTCTGGAGAGTGGGGAGGTGGAAGCCATGGAGATGGCTGGAAACAGCGCTGCCGAGACCTCCACCGCCTTTTTACGGCAGCTACGAGAAAACCATCCTGGACCTCTGGTAGTGATTGATGTCCGGGTCTCGAGCTGCGCAGGCAAAACCGGTCCTCACTCCTCACTGGGACAGCCCCGCTTCCCGCTGGGCCATCTCCTCCATCGCTCTGCGGATGGCTCATGCATGCCGCCTGAGCGCCGCCGGGTCTAACTGCCCGGACGGGACACGGTGAATTCCAGCCCTTCGGACAGCATCCTGCCGTCCTCGGTGCAGACGGCGCTGTCGGCCCCGCAGTCCTCGGTGGCGGGCAGCTTGACGGTCACGTCCGCGTTGGAGTCCGGGCTGACGGTGATCTCCCAGCGAATGTTGCTGCCGCTGACCAGCCTCCGGGCCCCGGCCACTGTGCCTCCCGTCACCGTGAAGGCATGGTCCTTCAGCGTCTCGTAGCTGAAATCTTCCTCGATCTCCTCGCTGAAGCGTAGCTCGAAGGTGAACTTGTCGCCGCCGTTGTGGTTCTGGGGCGCATTGAGAACGGAGGCGGTCAGGGACGGCCGGGCCGCCACTGTCGCCGTCGCCGCGCTGGTCAGGGACTCCTCGTTGTCTGCGTCGTCTTCGAAGCTCACCTGCACCTGGATGCTCTTTCCCACGTCGTCTTCGGAGAGGGTGTAGCTGGAGTCGGTGGCCCCGTCGATGTCCGTGTCGTCGGCGACCCACTGGTAGCTGAATGACACGTTGTCCAGCCCGTCCTCATCAGCGATGCCCGACGGGTCCGCCGTCAACGTCTCGCCCACCTGGGCCGTGCCGTCAATAGATGGCGCACCCGTGGCCGGGGCGTTGGGCTTGGCTTCCACCGCTCCCGTCGCCGCGCTGGTCAGCAATTCCTCGTTCCCCGCGTCGTCGGTGAAGGACACCTTCACGCTGATGGCCCTGCCCTCGTCGGCGTCGGCCAGGGTGTAGGCGCTGCCGGTTGCCCCGGATATGTCCGCGCCGTCAGCCTGCCACTGGTAGCTGAATGACACGTTGTCCAGCCCGTCCTCATCGGCGATGCTTGACGTGTCCGCCGTCAGGGTCTCGCCCACCTGGGCCGTTCCGTTGATGGAGGGATCTCCCGTTGCCGGCGTGTTTGCGGCCTGCTGCGAGTCCGGCCCGCTGACGGTGAGCTCCAGTTCCCCGGACAGCATCCTGCCGTCGTCGGTGCAGACGGCGCCGTCGGCCTCGCAGTCCTCGGTGGCGGGCAGCTTGACGGTCACGTCCGCGTTGGAGTCCGGGCTGACGGTGATCTCCCAGCGGATGTTGCTGCTGCTGACCAGCCGCCGTGCCCCGTCCACCTTGCGTCCCTCCACCGTGCCTCGCGTCACCGTGAAGGCATGGTCCTTCAGCGTGGTGAAGCTGAAGTCTTCCTCGGGCTCCTCGCTGAATCGCAGCTCGAAGGTGAAATCTTCCTGTCCGTCATGGGACTCCGGCGCATCGTGGATGGTGGCCGTCAGCGGAGTCTCCTCCTCGTCGGGGATGACCAGGGGCGGGACGGACAGATGTGCGTTGCTGGTCAGCGACTCCTCGTTGCCCGCGTCGTCGGTGAAAGTGACCCGCACCTTGATCGCCTTGCCCTCATCGGCGTCGGTCACGGTGTAGGTGGAGCCTGTCGCTTCCTCGATGTCCGTGTCGTCGAAGGTCGCCATGTCTTGGCGGACCCACCGGTAGGCGAAGACCGCGCCGCTCAGGCCGTCCTCGTCCGCGATCCCGTCCGTGGTCGCCGTCAGCGTCTCGCCGGTCTGCACCGTCCCGATGATGCCGGGCCAACCGGTGGCCGGGGTGTTCGCCCTCTGGTTCTGCGGGGTAACCTCTTCCACCCCGATGGTGTAGGTGCCCGTGCCGGTGCCCGGGGTTTCCGCCCCGACGTAGAAGTCGCCTGTGGCGAATACGGTCACCACCAACTCGCTATCTTTTTCCGTCTCGCTCTTGTCGTCGTTCTCCGGCGCACCAATTTCAAATCCGAATGGGAACAAAAGGCTTTGGTCGGCCCTCACCGACACATAAGGGTCGGCCAGGGTTCCGCCCCCGGACTCGGTGCCGCGCATCCGTATCTGGTACGTCTTGCCCGTTTCCAGCGGGACCCTGAACCAGTCCACGTCGTTGTCCACCTCGAGGTTCCCGGTGACGCTGCCGCCCACCGCCACTGCTCCCGTGGTCTCGTAGGCGCCCAGGTAGTCGTCTCCCGAGTGGGTGATGTCCGTCAGCACCATGGTGTAGAGGTCCCCGGGCTCGAAGTGGTACTCGCCAAGGTAAAAGGCGCCGTGCACTCTGTCCGGAATGAGGCGACCCTCTACCTCAATGAATTGGCGCGCCCTGAATTCGAGGCTGACTTCACCGTCGAGTGGGGACGATCTTTGCCCAATTCTGAATGTAGTGTCCTCCGCGTCACCTAGGCCAAGGTCGAAAAGGTCCTGATAGACACTGAACAACTGGATGCCTACGTTCGCCGGTCTGCCGTCAGTGGTCCCCGGGAAGCTGAGCTCTAGCCGGTAGTTCCGGTTCGGTACAACGCGAAGGCGGAACAGGTCGGAATCTCCCACAACTCCGCCTTGGTTGGTCTCGGGTATTACATAATCTTCCGCACCTTCATGAACCTCTTCAGGGCTTCTGACGGTGGGGGCGTAGGCCGGGATGGTGGCTGGACTTCCCGGCACCAGGTTGCCCACGAGTTCATCGCCAAGGAAGGTCTCATCCAGACTCCCGTCGAAATCGGAGACCAGAGCGAATCTTCTCCCGTCAACGTCGTCCGCCGGGATCGACGTGCTGGTGTCGGTGATGTCTCTGACCGACAGGGTGTAGGTCCCGGTGGAGCCTTCATAACCGGCCACCTCCACGTAGTAGTCCCCCGCGCACGGCTCGGTGAAGTCCGTGATCGCGTTCCGGCCGTAGCCGCTGTCGTTGTCGTAGGTCTTCCACTGGCCGCCGATGTGGCTGTAGGGGATGTGAGTGCCCCGGCGGTCGTAGATGCCGATGATGCGGGGGTCCGGCAGGGTGCCGTCACCCGTGTCGGCGCCGTTCAGCTCCAGCCAGTAGGTCCGCTCGCCCTGCCTGCCGTTGAAGCGCACGCGGAACCAGTCGCGGTCCGTGCCGCTCGCGATATTGCCGGTCACGCTGCTGCCGATGGGCGCCCGGCCGTAGGTGCTCGTGTCCGCCGTCAGGTCTTCGTCCGACGGCTCCGAGCTCGGGGTCAGGGTGTCTTGCAGGGTGTCGAAGCTCTCTCCGGCGCAGTAGTTGGGCACCAGCGACACCTCGAGGATGGCGTTTGCGCCGATGAAGGGGTAGCGTTCCACGCCGGGGAACTTCGACCCCTTGCCGCTGACGGCTATGTAGTAGTCGCCCTTGGTCGTCGGGGTGAAGTACATGCCGGCGTCGCACGCTCCCGACGATGAGGTCATGGGAATCTCCGTGCCGTCGGAATCGTGGATGCCCTCGATCACGGCGGTCTGTGTGCACCCGCCCACGTCGAGGCTGATGAGGTAGCGCACGTTCGCGAGCAGCGAGACGCGGACCCAGTCGATGTCTACGACCTCGTCGTCGCCGGCGTCCTTGGCCTTGCGCATCAGATAGACCCTGGTCGGCTCCTCCACCTCGGCGACGGCCTCCGTGGTCGTGTCCTGCGGGTGGTCGTCCGTCCGCACCGAGAGGTGGTACAGGTTGTCGGGGTCCGGACTGGTCGGGTGGGCGATCGAGACGTAGTAGGTGTCGGCGCTCTCCGGCCGGTACGGGGTGTGGTTCACAAATTCGTTGAATACAAAGCCACCCTTGTGCTTTTTCGGGGCGTAGCCGTTATGCAGCTCCATTCCCGATTCGTCGTAGATCTTCAGGGCGTACGTCCGGGACCCCGACGGGCTGGCGGCCACGAACAGGTAATCGGTGTCGGCTTCGAGGTCGACGGCGTACCAGTCGGCCTCGTCCTGCGTGTGGTGCTCGCCCCGCACGCCGTTCCCGTCGACGATCAGGCGCCCGGTGGTGGTGGCGTTGTCGGGCAGGTCGCCGCAGGCGGGCTCGCCGAACTCGGCCGACGCGCCGGACGCCCGCTCGCCGAGAATGGCCATCTTGAGGCGCGAAGAACCCCTCGGCCAGGTGTTGCCCCCCAGTAACCGCGCACGGCCGGCGCTGCCCAGCGTCCAGTCCCTGGCCGCGCAGTCGTCCTGGCCGCCGACCTTGGTGACGGCGGCGCTGATTATGTTGCGCGCTGCTGCCGTATCCGCGGCGTCGACGACCAGCCAGTAGGTCGTCCTGGGGGAAAGGGTGATGTCATCCGCGGCATGGAATGTGACGATGCCTGGCCGCGGGTTGACCCGCAGAGCCATTTCGTGCAGCGATGCTCCCGGGTTTCCACCTTCGTCCGCGTGGATTGCGGCCCTGAGTACGCCGACAGAGACCGCTGCGTCCTTGACCTCGATCTGAACGCCGCGAAGGGCGTAGCCCGCCTTGTGGGTTCCGGTGCTGAATGACAATGCGCTTGCATAGTCAATAGGGGACCGCCGGTGGATAGTTAAGCCGGTTGCATTCGCCGCCTTGCCCAGGTTGCCGACCAGGGCCGGGGCGGGTGCGGGGGGGTCCGGGTTCGGCGCGGCCGGCAGCGGGTTCGGCCAGCCGTGGATGTTGAGCGGGATCCGCTTGCGGTCCCCTTCGCCGAAGTTCCAGTCGTCGCCGCCGAAACCCACCGGACGGACGAAGCGGCTCCCGTAGGCTCGCCCGAGGGTCCAGCCGGCCTCGGCGCCCGGGTCCTGGCCGGCGGCGGCGTTGGGCGTCTGGAAATAGCCGGGGTTGGCGTTGTCGAAGTATGCCACATAGGTGCGTTCGGGGTCGACCTGGAGCTCTTCGCTGACGGTGCTCGTCGGAGCGAAGCGGTCGGGCGACCTGCTGATGTCGGTCTGCGCCCGGTAGAAGGCCAAGTACGAATGGGGGTCGCGCGCGCCCCGGCGGGTGTGGAACGTCTCGACGGTGTGGATGGTCGCGAACGGGTTCGCCGTCTCGCTCTCGAGGTCGATGTCCACCCCGAGGCCGGTGATCGTGTAGCCCGTCGGGTGGGGGCCGGTGGTGAACCCGCGCCCGCCGGCCCAATCGTGGTCGTAGTGGCTGTCGGGATGGAGGTCGCAGAGCCGCCACGACGTCTCGGTGTCGCTGCCCGCCACGAAGGCCGGTTCGCAGAAGTCGAAGGTCCTGTCCTTGGGCAGGTTGAGCCAGGCCTTGGTGACGCGCTCGTCGCCGAAGCGCAGGAAGGGGCCGTCGTCGGCGGTGTCGCGCAGCTCGTGGGCCCCGACCAATACCCGTTCCGGCTCCGCGTAGCCGTAGAACGTCATCAGGAGGGGACCGTGAGTTGTTGCGGTCCAGGTGAAGCCGGTCGCGGTCAGGTAGTTGATCTCGTACCCTGTGTCCCCGATCTCCCAGCTCTCGAAACCGGGGTCCTCATTGGCCTTGTTCGGACTAGAGCCTGCCGCCATCTCAAGGTGGTACTGTCCCACCCCGGTGAGCTCATCGAAGACCGCCCAGTACGTATCACCCGCCTCCAGTGCCGCGTTGTCCGGGAAGGTCGCCGTTAGACGTAAATCGGACGTGCCGGCTGGGACCTCTGCATACGCGACGTACAGGGCGCCGGCAGCGGGACTCCCGCTGTTGTCCCCATGGATTGCGACACGGACCAGACCGCTGCTGTGGCCTCTCGTCGTTGAGGGCCTAATCACTTCAAATCCGATGGCGCTGAGCGCGTGCCAGCCGTCTCCGCCGGGGGTGAAGGAGGTGGCGAGGCCGGCGTAAAAGGCCGCGTGCACGGTCGAGTCGATCCGCTCTTCCGCAAAGAACCCGATGCCATAATCCAAAGTCAAATTGATGCTTTCGTTGCCGCCCAGCTTCTCGACGCTGACGATGCGCACCATCGTCCCCGCCCTGGGGCCGGGGGCCACCGCGGCGGGCAGCGTGCCGAAGCCCAGCCGCACGCTCTCCCCGCCGTCGTCCAAGTCGTCCGCCGTCGCCGCAACGTTGAAGCTCCTCGACGTCTGGCCGGCGTTGAAAGTCAGGTCGGCAGGCACGCCGGAGTAGTCGGCGGCGGATGCCCCGCCCTCGTTGCTCACGGTGATGGGGATGGTGACGGTGCGCTCCGGGGCGATGTTCAACGTCACCGTGACCCGGACCGAGTTCCCCTCGAAGACGTCGTAGGAGGAGCTCCCGAAGCTCACCGTCACGTGCGTGAGGGGCGGCGGCATGTTGTACGCATAGACCTTGTCGTCGTCCTTGTCGGCCACCCACATGGCCGCGCCGTCGGACCAGATGCCCGTGGGGCCTTCGTTGCCCGCGTCCGAAAGCGTGTCGAAGTCCCGGTCGCCATACCTCGCTCCGCCGTCCAGCACGTAGGCATACAGCTTGTCGTCGAGGTCGGCCACCCAGACGATCGTGCCGTCGGACCAGATGCCCCGGGCGGATGAGTTGTCCGGGTCGAGGCTGAACCCTTTGGGCGGCAGCCGGCCCCCGTCGGAGAGCCGGTAAGCATAGAGCTTGTCGTCCTCGAAGTCGGCCACCCACATGGTCGCGCCGTCGGACCAGATACCCTGGGGGTCTGCGTTTTCCGAGTTGAAGTCGAACTCCTTGTTCTGCTGCTCACCGGTCCCGTCCTGCCGGCCCCCGTCGGAGAGCCGGTAAGCATAGACCTTGTTGTCGGCGAAGTCGGCCACCCACACGGTCTTGCCGTCGGACCAAATGCCCCTGGGATTCTCGTTCTCCGAATGGAGGCTGATATCTTTGTCCGCCTGCCGGGTCCCGTCGGAGCGCAGATAGGCATACAGCTTGTCGTCGCCGGTGTCGGCCACCCACACGGTCGTGGCGTTGGACCAGATGCCCTGGGGAGAGAGGTTGACCGCCGTGATCAGCCCGTCGAGGTCGGCTCCGGCCTTCCAGCCGAAGTCGTCGGTCACGCCCCGGTTGATGCTGATCGTGTATTCTGACGTGGTCGTACCGTCCTGGGCGGTCGCCGTGACGGTGACCTCGTTCCGGCCCGGCGACAGGGCCACCTGGTGGCCCGCGGCCGTGCTGTCCGCGTCGTCGGGCAAGTATGTGACTTCGGCGAATCTATTGAGCGTAGTGGCGGCTACCGTTGCGAACGTCACCTCGCTGTCCACACCCACCTCGTAGGACGTGCGGTCCGCATCGAAGCCGATGATGTCCCTGGGGCTGACGGTCAGCGAAATCACCGCGGCGTTGTCGGACGGCGGCAGGTTGTACGCATAGACCTTGGCGTCGCTGCCGTCGACGACCCACATGGTCGCGCCGTCGGACCAGATGCCCCCGGTACCGGAGTTGCCCGCGTCCCCCAGCGTGTTGAAGTCACGTCCGCTCTGCCTGGCTCCACCGTCCAGCGCAAAGGCAAACAGCTTGCCGGCCTGGTTGTCGGAAACCCAAAGGGTCTCGCCGTCGGACCAGAGGCCCCGGGCTCCAATGGGGCCTAGGTTGAAGTCGAACTCTTTGCCGGACTGCCGGTCCCCGTCGGAGAGACGGTACGCGAAGACCTTGTTGTTGGACCAGTCGGACACCCACATGGTCTCGCCGTTGGACCAGATGCCCGCGGCTAACCCGGTAGATGAGTGGAAGTCGAACTCTTTGCCGGACTGCCGGTCCCCGTCGGAGAGACGGTAGGCGTAGACCTTGTCGTCACTGCTGTCGGCGACCCACATGGTCTCACCGTCGGACCAGAGGCCTCTGGGTTGATTGTTGTCCCCGCCGAGGTCGATGTCTCTGCCCATATGCCGGGTCCCGTCGGCCAGCAGATACGCGTATATCCTGTCGACCTGCCTGTCGGTCACCCACACGATATTGCCATCGGACCAGATGCCGTGGACGTGGTCGTCGCCCAACGGGACCAGTCCGTCGAGGTCGGCTCCGGCGTTCCAGCCGAAGCCGTCGGTCACGCCCTGGTTGATGCTGACCGTGTACTGTTTCGTGGTCGTACCGTCCTGGGCGGTCACCGTGACGGTGACCTCGTTCCTGCCCGGTGACAGGGCCACCTGGTGGCCCGCGGCCGTGCTGTCCGCGTCGTCGGGCAAGTATGTGACTTCGGCGCCGGAGTTGTTGGCCGTTGCTGTGACAGTGGCCTGCGCAACCGTGGCGGCCACGCCCACCTCGTAGGACGTGCGGTCCGAATTGAACCCGAGGATGTTCTTGGGGCTGACGGTCAGGGCGTTCAGCGTGGCGTCGGTGGATGTCTGGGACATGACCGTTCCGGGCACGCCCACCAGGAGCGCCGCCAGCGCGGCGAGCATGAGGATTCCGGCCCGGAGTCCGCCCGGGCTCCGGCGCTGGCCGCCCTTCGCGGGTCCGTTCGCCGTGCCGGCGGGCAGGTCCCGCCTGTCCGGCTCGGAGACGTTAGGGCGCGGCATGCTCTTGTGCCTGGGCCAGGGGCACGAGGGCCGGTAACGGGCCATGATTGCCAGGAAGGGCAGTAGTCTGGTCAATTTGTATGTTCTCCTCGAAAGTTAATGTTGTTCCGGCCGCCTCTCACCCGCATTCCGGATGGCCTTTCCCTACAGGTGGCGGCGTTGCACGGGGCTCGTCAATTTCGGCGAGGTTCTCAACCCCTATTGCCCCTTGGAGCTTCAGCGGCCCTCCGCGGAGGGCCGCTGAGCCGCCTCCCATCTAGTTGGTGATGGAGCCGTCGACCTTGTGGCTCGAAATCGCGCCCGTTCTGCCGATCCCCTCGTTTTCGGCGGCGAGGTTGTTGACTTCGCCGACGATGGAGTCGGTTGCGGGGTCGGGGTGGTCGAGCGTGTTGGGGTTGTTCCCCAGAGTGTTGTTGGCCGCCGGCTGGAACGGTACCAGGACTTCCCAAACCGAGCGGTGGCCCTCATAGCGCTCAATGCGGTAGCCGTCCACGGTGTAATCGCCCGGGTTGCCCTGCCAGGTCAACGTCACGCGCTCGTCGGTCACCGTGGCCTGTACGTTGATGGGGGGACGGGGTGCGCCGCCCTGGGCATCGGCCACGGACACAAGGCCCAGCAAGAGGACCATGGTTGCCAGTGCCGGAAGTATCCTGCTTAACTTTCTCATCTTTTCCTCGAAAATAATGGTTGCCGCTCTACCGCCTGCCGCGGCATTGACGATCTGTGACCGTGGTCTGCAGGCCGGTCCCGGGAGCGCCTGGGGCCCGGCCGGCTTCTGCCGGGCCCGTGCGGATTCGTTTCGTCGCTACTCCACATCATCGCTCGCTCGGTTGGGGAAATCGCCGGAAGCGCCAGCATCAACGGCGAGGCCGTCCAGTGCTGAACGCCCGAACCGGAATCCTCCGCGGCGCAGGTCTCGCGCCGAGACGATCCGCAGCGGACCGCCGCAGTGTGTTGATGCCTGCTTCACGGCTGCTTTTCTTCAGGTTTCATGGTTTCCGGAACGGAGCGGACCTGGTCGAGCCTGCCGGATCCCATCATGTGCTGCGCGCCGGGGCGTAGCACGGCGTTCTTCCAGCGTCGTCGGGGAAATCGGCGGATCGGTCCATTCCATCGGCGTCCAAGTGGCAGCATCTGCCCTTCAAGATTGAATATTCTCCGGGGTAGGGGCGACCTTTCTTGTTGTGGATCGAGCGGCCGGCGTTCCACCCCGGTGTGGCGGTGTTGATTTGGCCTGTGAAACGGACCATGCTGCGTTACGTATCTGAGTAGGTATCATCATTCGACGTCCGTCCATCAGCGAGAGCCGCGCGCCGGGCCCTCAGCCCAATCAGTTGTTGCGCCCGGGGTCCCCGAATCGCGGGGATCAGGTCCGGCGCATCGGGCTGCAGGGCATGGGCCAGCTCAGCCCACCTCCTCCCCTGTTCTCTCATCGGGAGCGGCTCTCCAGCCGCGGCGCCGCAGCTTCGTCCCTGCCGGGCCATGGCGTCAGCTGCCTGGGTTCAGGACAAGGGCAACCGGCAGGCGTTATGCGTAAGCCCAAGGATATTTTACCCTTTTGTATATGCAGTTCCCGTGTTATTACGGTTATTTAGGCGTGTATTATCAATGTATTTCCCTGCAGTGTGCTAAACTGCGAGCCTGCATGGGGGCAGTCTGGTCCACCAGCCCGCACCAGGAGGGGACAACATGGAGGACGGCGGCGACCTTCGCCGGGAAATCGAGGCCCTGCGGGAGCGGCTGTCCCGCCTCAGCGAGGCCAGCCTGCGCATCAACGAGAGCCTGGACCTGGACTCGGTGCTGCAGGGCGTCCTGGACAGCGCCCGCTCACTGACCGGCGCCAGCTATGCCCTGATCACCACCCTGGACGGGTCGGGCCAGGCGGAGGAATTCCTCGTCTCCGGCCTGACCCCTGATGAAACCCGGCGGTTGTGGGAACTGCCCACGGGTCAGCAGTTCTTCCAGTACCTGAGCGGCCTTCCCGGCCCGCTGCGGGTGAGGGATTTCGCCGGTCACGTCCGGTCGATGGGCCTTCCCGATTTCCATCCGCCGGCGCCGGTGAGCTCCTTCCTGGCCGCCCCGCTGCGCCACCAGGGGACCCCTGTGGGCAACATCAACGTTGCCAGGAGCGAGCCCGGTCAGGAGTTCACCCAGGAAGATGAGGAGACCCTGGTGATGTTCGCCTCCCAGGCGGCGCTGGTCATCGCCAACGCCCGCCGGCACCGGGATGAGCTGCGGGCCCGGTCCGGCCTGGAGACCCTGATCGACACCTCCCCGGTGGGCGTGGTCGTCTTCGACCTGGGCACGGGAAACCCGGTGTCCTTCAACCGGGAGTCGCTGAGGATCCTGGACGGCCTGCGGACCCCCGGCCATCCCGTGGAGCAGCTCCTGGAGGTGCTGACCATCCGGCGGGCCGACGGGTCGGAGTTATCCCTGGCGGAGTTCCCCCTGGCCCGGTTGCTGGCCACCAGCGAGACGGTGCGGGCCGAGGAGATCGTCATTGCGGCGCCGGATGGCCGGAGCATCACCGTCCTGATCAATGCCACTTCCATCCGCTCGGAGCGGGGTGAGGTGGAGTCGGTGATCGTCACCCTGCAGGACATGACGCCGCTGGAGGAGCTGGAGCGGCTGCGGGCCGAGTTCCTGGGCATGGTCAGCCACGAACTGCGGGCCCCGCTGGCCTCCATCAAGGGTTCCGCGGCCACCCTGACCGGTTCCGCGGAAACCCTGGACCCGGCCGAGATGCTCCTCTTCTTCCGGATCATTGAACAGCAGGCTGACCAGATGAGCGCCCTCATCACCGACCTCCTGGACGTGGCCCGCATCGAGACCGGGGCGCTGCCGGTGTCCGCCGAGCCCGCTGACCCCGCCATCCTGGTGGACCAGGCCAGGAACACCTTCCTCAGCGGAGGACCCGGGAACCCGGTCCACATCGACCTGGAGCCGGACCTGCCCCGCGTCATGGCGGACCGGCGCCGCATCGTCCAGGTCCTGGTGAACCTCCTGTACAACTCCTCCAGGCACTCGCCGGAATCCTCGGGGATCCGTGTGGGCGTCATGCGGGAAGGGGTCCACGTCGCTTTCTCCGTCGCCGACGACGGCCGGGGCCTGTCCCCCGAGCTTATGCCCCACCTGTTCAGGAAGTTCGCCCGGTTCGAGGGCGATGACCCTGAGGGCGTCGCGGGCTCGGGCCTGGGGTTGGCCATCTGCAGGGGGATTGTGGAGGCCCATGGGGGCCGGATCCGTGCCGAAAGCGCGGGTACGGGCCTGGGCGCCCGGTTCACGTTCACTCTCCCGGTGGCCGATGGGCCCGGGGGATTCCCCCGGGCCGGGTCAGCGTGGACCCTCTCCCCTGCCCGCGGAGAGAACCGGACCCGCGTTCTCGTCGTGGATGATGATCCTCAAACTCTGAGGTACGTCCGGGATGCTCTCTCCGGTGCGGGATACGCCTGCACTGTGACCGGAGACCCGGAACAGGTGGATTTCCTCCTGGAGAGGGAGAAGCCCCACCTGGTCCTGTTGGACCTGTGCTGCCGGGGACCGACGGGATCGGGTTGATGGAGAGGCTCCCCAGACTCTCCCGGGTGCCGGTGATCTTCCTGTCCGCCTACGGCCGGGACCAGATCATCGCTCAGGCCCTCGAAGCAGGGGCCGACGACTACATCGTCAAACCCTTCTCGCCCACGGAACTGGTGGCGAGGATCCAGACGGTCCTGCGCCGGCGGGCCATCCCGGCAGCTGCCGAGCCCGCTGAACCCTTTGTATCGGGGGAACTGACGATCGACTACGGGGAACGCCGGGTTTCATTGTCGGGCCGGAGCATCCCCCTGACCGATAAGGAGTACCGGCTGCTCTACGAGCTTTCGGCCAACGCCGGCCGCGTGGTGCCCCATGATCACCTGCTGCAGGCGTTGTGGGGCGCCGGACACCCCGGGCATCCGGGGCCGGTGCGGACCGTGGTGAAGAACCTCCGCAAGAAGCTGGGCGAAGGCGCGCACAACCCCACCTACATCTGCAACGAGCCCCGCATCGGCTACCGCATGCCGCGGGCTGAAAGATAGTTGCCAGCCCGCTTTGCACGAAAAATGATTTTAATTGCGATTTTTCGTGCAGAATTTGTCAAAATGCCCCTCGGGTCGTGTCCTGGGAAAACCGTTCCAGCTTCCTGGCGATGGTGAATAGGGTCCCACATATGGGGTTGGCTGGGGTTTGGCGCCCAGGTCCTGAGGGCATGCTGAATCAGGCTTGGTCCGGGCGTTCCCCTGGCCGAGTGGTCGCAGACCTGCCCAGGGGCTACCACGGCTGAGGTTTGGGAATCACGTCAGATTCCAGGGGAATGGGCCGCAACCATTTCCTGGTAGACGTTGGAGTGCTTGAAGGGGGTTTGGTCCGGATTTGCCCCGGTCCCGAGCTGGGACGGGGGTGTTCTGCGGCGAGCTGGTCGGTGGGCGCCGTTCCGGGTTCCCTGGCCCCCAGGTTCCTTTATCCAGATGATTGCGAAACTCCGAATATATGAAAGCAACTGACAGTGCCCGCGCGGGAGAAGCCCTTAGTCTCTTCTCTCAGCTTCAGGCAGGGAGTTTTGCAATTTTCTCCTTTATCCGCACTCCCGCTGCTTGGCCGTCATGGTTCCAGGTAGCGGTTGACATCGACGGGAGTCTTCCCGGTCGCTGTGGCCATCTTGTGGGCTATCCGGTGGATGCCCTCGTTGTACCTGCGGTCGATTTCGTGGAGCCTCTCCCTGATCTCCGGCGGTGCCACCTCATGCAGGTAGATATGGGTCAGGATGGCATCCAGTTGTGCGAAGTAGAGCTGACAGGCCTCGGGGTTGGTCCAGTGGCCGATGAGTTCGCAGCTGGTCGGCGTTGCTCCCTCGTAGTTGGTTTTCTGCCACTCGAAGACACTTTCCCTAATGTCGTTGACCAGTTCGAGCCGTTTCCACACGGCCCAGAACTGGCCCAGGAGTCCGATCTTGCCCTGCATCTTCTTGTTGCCGGCGACCGGGGGGATATCATGCGCGGGCCTTCGGCCATCTAGGACATGATCCAGGGCCTTGGCGCTCGTGTCGAGGTCCCAGTGGTGCTGGGGGGGATGGAACGGGGAGTTGATGATGGGTTGGTTTACGGGGTCCGTGGGACGCGGGAGCTTCGGCTGGGCAGTCTGGAGCATGGTCCCCCTCCCGGTGTTAGGTGGTCGCATGCCATTTTATACCCTTTTTTCCGCCCGGCTCTATGTTTGGGTTCAGCGGTCCTTTCCGCGTCCACGTCGGCTTCCTGGGACTTGTCGATCTTCTCCCCTCAGGACCGGTGCTCGCCGATGTTGGGTGTCTTGCCTGGGAACTCTGGCTCCGGGGTCCCGCGGTGTAGTGTACCGGCATGAGGGCTCGGCATGGAACTGGCTGCATCCCCAGAAGAATGTGCTTCCCGACCGCGGGATCAGGATCCCATCCTCGCACCTGGGGCATATTTGAGGCGGCGCCTCACATACTGGGTTGGAGCATTTTCCCTCTCCATCCTGGATGGTCACGTAGCCCAGACAGCAGCCTCGACACCTTGGGGTCATGTGTCCGCATCGGGGAAAGTTGCTGCATCGCAGATTTTCTCCGCTCATCGACGGCGCCAGCGACCCTCGGGGGCATTCGGGACACGGCGGCGCCAGATCGCCGCGGTTCTCGACCTCCGGGGAAGTGTTCAGAAGCTCCCGCACGAAGGGGGAGGGGTTCCTGGAATCGGCGATCAGGTATGCCCCACGCACGGCCCTGGTCAAGGCCACGTAGAAGAGTCTTCGCTCCTCGGCGTGGGGGAATGGCTGGCCGTGTATCGGCGGTAGCACCAGTTCCATCAGCGGGTCGTCCTCAGTCATGCAGGGGAATCCGTACCGGCCATCCACGAGATCCAGCACGATCACATACTCCGACTCCCGTCCTTTTGCGGCATGGATCGTGCTGAACTTCAATTGGGTGGGGGCCTCGGTTCTGAGTGTCCTCATCAACTGGTTTCGGGACCGGTATCGGGCCAGGACCAAGATGCTCGGCCTGCGTCCCTCGTTTCTTTCCATGATCTCCGTGACGGCCTGGTTGAGCCCTTCCTGCTGGTTCCTGGCGGCCATCACGATGATGCCTTCGCCCTCCCTTTCCGTGGTCAAATGACGCTCGGTCTGCTCGGGGTTTTGCTGAATGAACCTGCCCGAGGGTTCTAGGATTCCCTCTCCGAACCGGAAGGTGCGGGTGAGCGCTTTCCGCTCCGTGTGGCCCAGGTGCTGGTCGCAATCGTGTAGCAGCCTGACTTGACTCCCGGCGAAGCGGTAAATTGACTGCCAGTCGTCTCCGACTAGGAAGTAGGCCAGACCATCCTTCCGCAAGGCTTCCAACAGTGCCATGCGCCCGCTGGAGATGTCCTGGAACTCGTCCACGAGAACGTGGGTGAAGGGATTCTCCCAGCCGTTGCTTCGGATAATCTCCGCGGCCTGATTGATCAGGTCGTGGAAGTCGATGGCGTTCTCCGTTCTGAGCATTCCCTCGTAGCGTTCCCGAGCACTGTTGAACACCTGAAGGAAATTTCCCGTGCGTTCACGATCCCGGGCGTTTTGTCCTCTCCGGTCTATCTCCTCCCGTGGCAGGTTGCCGGACTTTACATGGTGCAAGAATCCCCCCAGAAGGTGGGCCAGCCAACTTATCCTCTCTTCGGACAGCCGCTTGACCAGTTCCTCCGTGGGTACCGGGTCGAACTCCACTCCCAGTTCTTCCAGCTTGGTCTTCAGCGTTTCCAGAAGGGTTCCGTCTCGGTGCTGCCAGCTGTATGTCTCGACCAGGGTGGTCTTGTGGAGGGCGTGGATCTGCCACTTCCACTCCATGTCCGGGAGGTACCGGTCCCAACCTGGCGGGGCCTGTCCCTCATGGTTGATGGCGAAGTGCTCGATGTAGATGTTGTTTTGAGGAATGTGGAAATCTGGCTGGTACTGCCGGTATCGGCTGGTGGCGGTGTCGATCTCGTAGGGGGCCTCGTAGTGGAACTCCACCCCGTTCGCCGTAAGGAAGTTGGCTATGGTCAGCTCCTCGAAGCTCTTGACTAGGTCGCCGCTCAGGGTTCTGAGCTCCGCGTCCTTGATGTGCTGCTCGTATTCCGCCGGGCTCTCAAAGTCGAATGGTGATTGGTACTCCGCTGGCAGGGACGCGATCAGGCTCAGGACCTTCTTCGAGAGTTCTTCGTCTTGGAGCATTTCCTCCACGGTTTCGTTCATGGCCTTCAGGTAGGCGAAATCATCGGTCGCCAGCTTCGACACTGTCGGAGCGACTCCTTGGTCGGCGATGATCCGCAGGCCGAAGGAGTGGAAGGTGGAGACTGTGACGTCCTTCAGGTCCTCGGGTAGCCTCTCCCGGATCTCCAGGGCTGCCTTGCGGTTGAATGCCAGAGCTAGGATGGAGCTGGGTCCCACGCCCTGGTTACGGACCAGGTGGGCGATCTTGCCGATGATGACGGCTGTTTTGCCGGTGCCGGCGCCGGCCAAGACCAGGGTGCAGTCCTCGTCGGTAGCGATGGCTTGGGCCTGTTCTTGGGTCAGTCCTTTAGACAGGATGTCCCTGGTCGAGGTCTGGACCAGGGGTTCGATGCGCTGGAGGAACCCGCGGTTTGACTCGGATCGGTCGTCTTCCAGGGTTTGCAGATCCGCCACCTTCCTGAGCCGTTCAAGTGCCTTCTTGGCAGGCGGCTCCAGATGGTTTTCCGTGCGCCTGTCGCACTTCTCAACGATGGTCGCTGCGGCTTCGGGTATCTCGGCTACCGACGAATGTCTGGAGTACCGGTCCGGGGACAGTGCGGTGTTCAGGCAGGAGAACAGGTCGTCTATCCGGGGAGCGAGTTCACGCGCTTTCTCAGCGGCCTCCCGCTCCCGGTTACTCTCGACGATTTCCTGCAGCGCGAGGTAGAGTCGCTCGGATTCTTCCTTGGGGAGTCCATCCGCCTGGATCTTGTTTCTGCTGAAGAACCGGATGGAGAGACCATTGTGGAGGACTCCCCTGCTGATCTGAACACGTCGGATGCTTGTTGTTGGGACAGTCGTCGTCTGCTTCTGGTCGCCTCCGACGATCTTGAGGTTGTTGCGGTCGAGCCGGACCTCGTGGACCTGGCTGCCGCTCAGCAGCCGCGAGTGCCAGGATGTCTTGGCACTGATGGGTTCAGTGCTGATCATAAGCTCACTTTTCTGTCCGGTTCTGAAGGTCTTGGGATTCTCGGTCTAGAAACCCGATGGCCCCGGCCGTGGTTATTCATTCAAACTCGTACTTTCTTCCGATGCATAGGCGGATTGGAAACTCGACCTCGTTTCCGTAAAGGTGTTTTCATTTTTGCCTTTCCTCTACAGGGGCTCGGGCCCGGCGATGGTTCCCAGTATCTCCAGCAAGGTGTACTTGGGTTGGCCTTGGCCCACTTGGATCGAGCGAATTCTTGCCCTCACCATCCGATTGGTGAATCTTGCCCCCACCCTGTAGGGATCCTGAATCTCGCGCCCTATTCTTCCTTCGATGGGCCTTTCACTGTCCGAGGGTCTGAACTCGAAGAACCTTCTGGCAGGAACCGTGCCGAGCAGGATCCCGGTCAGGATGTCGGTCTTCTGTTGGATGTTCTTTTCGGCTAGTCGCCTGCCTGCTGTCTCCACTTCTGCGGAGTTTCCGAGGGCGACCTCTCTGCCCTTGAAGCCTATCTCCACGCCGGCTCTGTTGTTCTTCATAAGTCCGACGAACTCAGCCACTTTCCTGACCGCCCTTGGGTGCATCTCACCGGTGAGTTCCGCCAGCTCGTCGTCTTCTCCGATCAGCGCGACTGTCAGCAGGTTCTGGATCATCTCTACCGCCTTTTCGGTGGCGTTGCTGGCTTCTTCAGACTGTCCCTCGGCCCCAGTGAATGTCGGAAGTTCGATCTCGAAACCGAAGGATCCTCTGGTCACTCCGGAAATCAGCTGCTGGCTCAGTCCTCTGCGGGGGATGGCGCCAGTGTCTTCCAGTTGCCCGGTGGACCCGGCAACTGTGATCGCCACAGAGTCGGCGAAGGTTGTGGCGGCCTTGCCGCCGAAGTTGGCGTCGATGCCCTCTCCGTCAACTACGGGTCTTCCCAGGAAACTGAGGCGGACAGGTCGTGGCGGTTTGGGTACGGGTACCCCTTCAAGCCTCTGCTTCGCTTTTGCAAGCCGGTGTTCCAGCCCAATCCGCTCGACCACCCGGTTCTCGGGCGTGATGTTTAGTATGTATTCCAGCTGCGTTATCTCGCTGGCGGTAAAAGAGTATTCCCTGTAGTTCATCTTCTTTCTTCGCTTTCGGCAATGACGTCAAGGCAGCGCTTTGCTGGGGGATCCTCCCCCGGGTCCAGCGCAACCTGTATGAATCCCTTCCAGACGTGGTCCCGCCGGTGTGACCATAGGCCGTGCCAAAATCCGATTAGTGCAGCGGATCCCATGTCCAGCGGTACGCCCAGTTCAACTCCGTAGGCATCCACGTTGAAGTTCAACTGAGTGGTGGAGGGGTTGAACAGAACCGGGTAATCTTCGCGGGTGTCTTCGCGCTTGTAGAAGAAGGTCACCACGTCGATGTCTTTCGGTTGACGGTGGTCTGGTGCGCGGCCCTCTATATTCTCAACAAAGCTTCCGTTGATCCATTGGAAGCCCTCCGAGATTCCGTACTGGTGAAGGGTGCCCCTGTAGTCCAGGAACTTGTTCGCCAGTTCTATCCTTTCCGGGGTTGTTGCAAAACGGGTCACGAATTGTTCCAGCGATGCGAAGTAAGGCGCTCTGTACAGACTTTCGTGCTCCTGCCCTTCCGGTGTGTCGGGATGGATGGGAGGAAGGACCTTGTTGTCGTCCCATTGGGGAATCGTTGCCATCAATCCTCTGTCTTTCTAGTGCTCGCCGCTTGGAGCGCATGGAGTCGTCGACGTTGGTTGGCATGCTGGGTTTTCTTTCCTGCTGATTGTAGTCCATACGCTTCGGTAAGTTAACCGTGCCCATATTCTCCCTTGGTTCTGGTTCGCTTCCTCTCCCGCTGATAGGTTCTTCAAGGGGGCTGGGTCTGGCATCACCGCCGCCGGCCCAAACGGTGTTTTGCTGCACAGCCTTCGCAGCGCGTTTGTTTTGCGATGGCCGTTGAGCTGCAGTCTCTGCAGAGCCCGAGCTTCTTGGCTTGGCCCCGTTTTTCTCGGGCGTTTTTCCTGGCGCGTTCCTTCCGGTCTGGAGATGTGGGCCTCTTCCTCTCCTGATCGAGCGGACATCCCAGCTTAGCTTCCGCATTAGCCACGGCGGGTTCAGGGCGAGGCTTTGCCTGCTGGGTCTTGGGCGTGGCCTTCCGTGGAGTCTTCCCCGCTTTTTTCGCCCTGCTGGGAGGGCGGCCGCCTGCGTTGGCTGGTTCCGGCAACGGGATGGTGAGCGTGAAGGTGCGGCCTACTGCCCAATCGTGCGGGGTCGAGTGGGCAGTAGGCCGAACTGAAACTGGCTCCCCGTCCAGGAGAGCCAGTTCGCGTCGGGTCGCCCCTGGGTTGGGCCCATCGTTTGGCAGCGGTATGCGGTACTCGATGATGGCCCTACCGGGTTCTATCCAGATGCACTTTATGAACCTCATCAGGAGCTGCCTCGTCTCCTTCGGGGGGAGTGGCGTATCAGCTGTGCCATGTCCTTGGCGAAGTCGAGCACTCCTTGGGGGTCGGCAAGAATGGCGGCGTCCCTGTCCATCTCCATGCAGGCTTCCGACTGTTTGGCCTTCAGATCCGCTTTGCGCTCTCGGAGAGGCGTCATCCTCCTGGAGTACTCTTCTGACGCGTAAACCCCGTCCTCGAAGGCGGTCATGATCCGGTCCTCTCGGCTTTCCAGCTTGGTCAGTTCTTTCTTTATCAGATCCATTGCCGCCTGCTTTTCCTGGCAGGGAACCTCCAGTTCTCGTGAAATGATTTCGCAGGCGGCCTCGACGTTTCTCGGTGAAAGGATGTCCTCGGTGACGGCCTTCAGGCACCGGGGCTCGAAGATCTCGCTGGGCACGTTGGGGCACTCGCAGACGTCCACGCCCTTGTGCCGTCTGGTTTTGCATTGGTAGTCGCAACTGCTGGTCTTCCTGGGCCGGACCTGAAGTAGCTCTCCACATATCCCGCACAGGAGAAGTCCGCTCATCAGGCGCTCGCTTCCAGCCCGCCGCGGGTGGGTCGTCTTTTTCGCCCGGCTTGCCTTTGACTGCTGGGCCAGCTCCCATTCCTCCAGCGTGACGATGCCCTCATGGCAGTCCGGTTCCACCAGAGGTTCCTCGCCACTGGTGGAGTTGATTCCCCAGATGATCCAACCCGCGTACACCTTCTTCTTGGTGAGCATGTCGATGGTCGACGGCGCCCAGTTTGTCTTGCCTGACGGGGTGGGTATCCCATCGGCGGTGAGCCCGTCCCCTATGTCTCGGTCGGAGCGTCCGGCCGTGCTTTCGAGGATGATCCTGCGGACGATCTTGGCCGTTGTGGGATCTGGGACGATTCTGTTGTGCTCAACGTCCCCATCCTTGACCCTATCGAACTTGTAACCGTAGGGGGCGTCTTTGTGCGGGTAGAATCCCCTCCGGATCAATGAGCGCAAACCCATGCGAACCTGTTCACTGAGGTTGTCGGAGTAGAAGACGTCGATGCTCTGTATGACTGACCTTATCAGCCTGCCCGTGGGAGAGTTGTCCAGCGGTTCGGTGATGGAGATGAGTTGGACTCCCTCCTGTTCGAGCTTGGCCGGGTACACCACGCTGTCGATCTGGTTCCTGGAGAACCTTGAGTAGCTCCATACCAGAATGGTCTTGAAGAGCCCGTCTGGGTCTTGGGCATCCACGATCATCTTCTGGAATTGGGGACGCGCGGTCACCTTCCCGCTCATAGCCTCGTCGATGTACGTTGCCACCACGACCATGTTGTGGGCTTTGGCGTACCGGGTGCATTCGTCTATTTGGGCTTCGATGGAATTGTTGACGTCCCGCCGGTCGCTGGAGACCCGGGCGTAGATTGCGACCGGGATGGGTTCTGCTCCTCTCGGCCGTCCGCCAGCCGGTCTCCGGACAGACGGGTCCCGTGGAACTCCCCGGTCTCGTCGAACCGCCAGTACTCGGGGATCACCAGGGCGACGTAGGCCGCCCTCTTCTCCACCGACGTCCTGTCGTCCCGTGCTCCGCGAGGCGATCTCTAGGACGAAGTCCAGAGGCTCCCCTGCTCCGGAATCCTGTCCTAATAACGGGGTCCACCTCAGTTGTCAAAGCGCCAACTCAGAATCGTTTCCATCGTGGGAGCCACAGAAAAGGCCCGGGTGTTTTCACCCGGGCCTTTTCAATCGACGAGAAGTGTCTGAGACTTACACCTTCACGGCCTCACGCGCCGTTGTCCTCCTCGCCTTGGGTGGCAGCACCGGCTGGTTCGGCTTCCGCACCCACCGGTTCCTCTTGCCTCCGACCATCCTTTCCAGGGTTTGTTCTCGCCTCGACAACAATTCCCAGCCTGTTGGCAGCCACGCCAGTAACTCCCGAGTTACAAATTGAGTATCTAACCGAGCGGCGGTGTATCAAGATTCCCGGATGGCAACCGGAAGAGCCCGGGATACCCAAGACCGGGAACGAATCGCCATGCGCACAACGTATTCACAAGATGCACTTTGCATTTGATTATACTACTCTAGTAGACCAACATTTGCGGTTCTGGTTCCGGCATCTGGTTTGAATGGCGCTTTCCATGGTCTGGGTTCGGGCTGACGGATACGGTATGACGAAGGTGGTCACTCCTTGATGAATCGCTACGGGGCAGGTCTGATTGACCTGCCCCGTATTGCTGCCTCTGGGACTTGGGGAATCTGGTGTCTATCCTTGGCTTTGTTGTTGAAATGGACTTTTCAGCGTGGACAGGGATGGGCTGCCGAGTCTTTCAATCACCAGTTGGCATATTTTTGTATTTCGGTAGATCTTACAGATATGAGGCCCGTTGTTCAGTATTTCCAGCCTAAGTTGCCCTTCGAAGGTCGCGTGTACCGTTGGGGCAGTCTGGTGAATTGATATTCCTAGTCTTGCTAGCGAGCTACGTCCTTCAACTCTTGCCGCCAGGTAATTGGGTAATGTGATGTACTCCAGCGTGTAGGCCAGAACGAACATTTTTGGTTTTAACTCAAATGCCTCGCCTTCCTGAAGTGTCGTCTTGTCTCCGTAGGTTCCGGCGATCTCCTCAATGTTCACTGCTTCTGCGAAGTCGATCGTGGTGGTTGCACCTACCGGTGGAGTTCTGAAGACTGTGAACTGATCGCTCAACCTGAGGTCCACAGCAGAAGGGCTGACCTGTTGTGTTGTGATTCTTGGTGAAAAGGACAGCCGTCCGCTTCCTATTTCCATCCAGATTTCCTGGTCGCTAAGTACCATTTTTGTAAACCCAGTGTTCGAAGGTCAGAACCTGCTCTTTCTCAGATTCCGTTACCAGAATTCTCGGCCCGGAGGTGAGAGTTTCCGCGGGAATGTCCACAAGCAATCCCTCTTCCACATCAGCGACGATGATGGCTTGCAACCTCCGATCTGCGTGGTTCACGAACCGCTTCGGCACGAAGGATGTGAAGTGTTCTCCGTTAGACCGGAACTGCACTATGAGTTCTTCCGGGAGATCCGATTCCTTGATCTTTTCGCAGTTTACCCAGACCTGCTGGGGTTCCGCTCTCCATTTGGGTATCTCTGGCGTAGTCATTGCGCTCCTTCATCGGGTGGGGGTCTTTCGAGCCTAATCTAGCATATCTCGGAGGGTTGTCAACCGGCGGCTGACAGTAGGGCCGGTACCCTGAGCTTGGAATGAGCGTGCACTTGAGTCCCACTTTTGCCTACTCCGCTGTTCTGTACTACGTTTCCGGGAGTTGCCGGGATTGCGACTTGAATCTGGATTATGAATGATTTGTGCCTTTCGGCGTTTGTAGTTGAAGGACACGATTCGGTCGTACCTCACCCGGAACTTTTTCGTTCCCCTGAGAAGTACAGGTGCTTGGTCGTGAATCTCAGCATGCCCGTATCCGCGTGGACTGTCTCTTCCATCTCGATCGGCCGGCTCCAGAAGGTGCTGGGCCGGTAGTACAGGCCCCGGGCTACCTTGAAGCTCAGGCCGTGGGATGAGCCGACCCGCTCTCGCCGGACCACCGTCTCGAGGTGGTCCATGTCCCCGATGGTCCACACCAACTGCTCCGACTTCATCAGGTTGAAGGGGAGGTTGCTGCTGTCCTGCTGGCGCTGGGGCACCAGCCCCTGGGTGATATCCCGGATGACGGCGGCCTTGACCAAGCTGGTCTGGACGCCGTTCCGGTCCAGGTCCTGCTGGGTCAGGTTGAAATGGTCGGTATACTTCGCGAGGTCTAACTCCTCGTCCAGGGACACTAGCCCGTCCTCCAGGGCGCCCTCTACGGCGGCTTCCCATGCTCGTAGCAGGAGTCCCTTGGCCTTGACGCCGGCCAGGCCGGCCTGCCGGATGGCCAGGCTGAGGTCCTGGAGATGCTGGCCGCCGTCCCGGGGAGAGATGGCAGCCAGCCGTGCCTCAATCATGATGCGGTCCGTTGATGCCCGGTCCAGGGCACCCAGGTCCTTGGGGCCGGCGGTTGTGTCCTCGAGAGCCAGGCTGTCACGGAAGGCGCGCAGCCGCTCCTCCTCCTGCCGGCTTATGATGCCGTCGGACATCGCGTGGGCGACGCCCTGCCTGAACACCCCTCCTTGAGGGCGCGGTCGATGTCCTCGCCGGTTGCGTGGGAGTGCTGGGCGATGATCTGGAGGGTCTGCCGGAGGCCTGGGCGGCGAGCTGAATCATCTCCTGGAAGCCGGACGCGTTTAGCTTACGGCATTGAGTGTGCCGTTTACGCAGGAAGCTGGCGTTCTGTCCGCAGTATCGGCATGTATCCATGGGGAATCCTCTTTCTCTTTGGTTGATTTTGATCAAAAGCCCAGTTCCGCAGCGATTTCCTTCAGTCTCTCTTCCAGGGTTTTGGGAAGATCACGGTCGAGGAGGTTTTCGATTAACTTCTTGCCGCGAAACCAAGCTTGCCCGGGCAGGTTTTGTTCTGCCCAACAGATCAAGAGCTTGGCCGTTGCTTCGGGGTGACTCTCTGCCGTGCCCTTGTCGTTTAGGGCGTGAATTGGCGGGCCATATACCGACGGTGGCTTCGGTATTTTGGTCGCGAGGTCAACGGCCTCTGGAAACAGGTCGTGGAGGTGGGGGCGCCAATAATGCATTATTCCTACTTCGGAAGAGTCGAGCGGGGCTGGTGTTCCGTCGGCCCCTGGGCCGGATGCAACCGCTGCCGTCGCCAGCCCTTGCAGGAACGGCAATGTTCGGAGTTTCAATCCTCATCCGGCCCAGGGGCCGGATGCAACAAACGCAAAATCGTCATCAGGCTGTCCACCTACGGGTTTCAATCCTCATCTGGCCCAGGGGCCGGATGCAACAAGCCCAGACGCCCACGCTAACCCTGGCCCACCTGTTTCAATCCTCATCCGGCCCAGGGGCCGGATGCAACCGACGAGGTTGGGGTGGACCGCACGACGATGTCGAAGTTTCAATCCTCATCCGGCCCAGGGGCCGGATGCAACGCCCTGCCACTCATCAATTGGCGGGATGCCCAGACCGTTTCAATCCTCATCCGGCCCAGGGGCCGGATGCAACCATCTGCCCCGGATAGGAAACCTCGGGCAGGCCCGGTTTCAATCCTCATCCGGCCCAGGGGCCGGATGCAACGGCGGTTAGTGTTGGGTATGCGGTCGGCAGGGTGGTTTCAATCCTCATCCGGCCCAGGGGCCGGATGCAACCTCCTGGTCAACAGAGCCTACGCGGATTTCAGGAAGTTTCAATCCTCATCCGGCCCAGGGGCCGGATGCAACGGCATCGAAGGCAAGGGCAGAACGCCCATCGTACGAGTTTCAATCCTCATCCGGCCCAGGGGCCGGATGCAACCGCGGTGGCGAAGCGGTTGGCGTACATGGAAGCGGTCCCGTTTCAATCCTCATCCGGCCCAGGGGCCGGATGCAACCGCCGCCGTCCCGCGGGGCATGGCGAGATAGGCCCGGTTTCAATCCTCATCCGGCCCAGGGGCCGGATGCAACCAGCACAGCAGCGTTATACAAGACCTGTCGTTTGAGCGGTTTCAATCCTCATCCGGCCCAGGGGCCGGATGCAACACCGGCTCTGCTCTACTAAGCCATGCCAGTGCGGGTTTCAATCCTCATCCGGCCCAGGGGCCGGATGCAACTCGTTGTAGCAGCCCACCAGGTTGCGTTTCAAATCGTTTCAATCCTCATCCGGCCCAGGGGCCGGATGCAACCTGGACGTCCTGCGTCGCCTGCCTTGCTCCGGGGTTTCAATCCTCATCCGGCCCAGGGGCCGGATGCAACATGGCCTCGTTGGCTGGTAGCAAACCAAAAATGTTGTTTCAATCCTCATCCGGCCCAGGGGCCGGATGCAACCTTCAAGCCTATGCCAGTCTTCATTCAACCTCCGTGTTTCAATCCTCATCCGGCCCAGGGGCCGGATGCAACTGGGGGTTGGCGCTGGGCTGGTGGGGTGCTCTTGTTTCAATCCTCATCCGGCCCAGGGGCCGGATGCAACTCCAGGTCCCGCCGGCATGCTTGGTCAGCATGACGTTTCAATCCTCATCCGGCCCAGGGGCCGGATGCAACCCGGTCCCCGCGGGCCGTTCCACGACCGGTTTGTTGTTTCAATCCTCATCCGGCCCAGGGGCCGGATGCAACCACCGATGAGCAGATGGCCTACATCGGCCTGAAGGAGTTTCAATCCTCATCCGGCCCAGGGGCCGGATGCAACCGGAGCAATATGACGCCTACACCTTCGGTCCCCTGTTTCAATCCTCATCCGGCCCAGGGGCCGGATGCAACAGCCCGCCGAGGACGGCGGCGATGTTATCCAGGATGTTTCAATCCTCATCCGGCCCAGGGGCCGGATGCAACCCGTTATTGGCGTCCCGACGTCCTCGTCTCCCGAGTTTCAATCCTCATCCGGCCCAGGGGCCGGATGCAACACGATGGGCCGGATGTGGGTCGCCACCCCGGACATGTTTCAATCCTCATCCGGCCCAGGGGCCGGATGCAACGGCGGTCAGCGAGCTGCATCGCTATGCCCACCCGGTTTCAATCCTCATCCGGCCCAGGGGCCGGATGCAACGGTCGTTGGCTGGCATGGATACTACACTAGCCTCCGCGTTTCAATCCTCATCCGGCCCAGGGGCCGGATGCAACGTGGGAGTGGTGCGCCTCCCGGAAAGCATTCGAATCGTTTCAATCCTCATCCGGCCCAGGGGCCGGATGCAACACGACCGCCCCGCCCACGATAGCCCCGCCCGCACCCGGTTTCAATCCTCATCCGGCCCAGGGGCCGGATGCAACGAGCGGGCCGGCCCGGTGACCACTGAGCACCGGGTTTCAATCCTCATCCGGCCCAGGGGCCGGATGCAACGGCCGGATTACCACGTTCCGCGCGGGCGAGCGCAAGTTTCAATCCTCATCCGGCCCAGGGGCCGGATGCAACTTGCATCATGGGCGATTCTTAGACGGTTTTCGTCGTGGTTTCAATCCTCATCCGGCCCAGGGGCCGGATGCAACATGGGACGGCAACGTCCCCTGCGGACGGACCCGTGTTTCAATCCTCATCCGGCCCAGGGGCCGGATGCAACTCCCAAGGACATTACCAATTCCGTCCGCTCTCTCGTTTCAATCCTCATCCGGCCCAGGGGCCGGATGCAACCTGGAGTCCGACCGGCGGGCCGCCATGCCATCCGAACCTGCAACGTGAATATATTCTCGTGGTAGGTCTGCTCCCGGTGAATCAAGGCGCACTGCCTGGGGCAATAAGCGTAATGCTCAAGAGCCGACAGCAGAACGGCATTTTCCAGGTCCGGTATCGCTGGCATCATCCTGGCGCCTCCCGTCAGTCCCGCTCCGGCGGGGGATGGACTTTTTAACCTTCCAGCCGGGTGAGGGAGATGTTGTCGGGGAGACCGCTCTCGTCCAGCGCAACGGTGTAATCCCCGAACTTCCGCGGCGCCTCAACACCGTCTTTCCGGCTCACCGAGACCCGTTCCAGAAGACGATGGGCCGGGGAATTGCCCATCCGGCTCTCGTGGCTGAACACGTAGAGACCCCGGCAGGCCATCAGGCCCCTTGAGGCGGACCGGTCCATGTCCCACATGTTGACCAGGGCATTCCAGAAGACCTGGAGGTCGCCGTCGGTCATGCCGGTGCGCCGGGCGAAGCTGGGATTGAAGAACCCGTAGCCGAGATACAGGGCGTAGGGCACGGTGGCCTTCCGGCCCATTGTGTTCTGCTTCCCGCCCATGCCCTCTCCTTCCTCGCTTACTGCTACTTCCATGTCTTCTGGCTTGGTGACAGCCAGTCGTGTAATGCTGATGTCCATTGGAAATATAGGGTCGATTGACCTGGCGAAGGTCAATTGAATTGGCCCCCGTACCTGTCCGCAGTTGCGCCCGGTGGTCATCACTGCTCCGAAGGTGCGAATATCGTAGAAATTTTGGCACATCCAGTCACGGGTGCGGTCAACGTCGCCAGCTTTTTGGCGAGTGCCAGTTGACTTGATGTTCAGGGCCGTGTATGCCCTATCATGTTTGTCGTTAAGAGCCTCGCCGCTCTGGACATAGATTTTGTATGTCTCTTCGCATTCCATGACTTCATTCACGTAGTCCCGCACTTTGCGCTTCAGGCAGACGTCCGTCACCAGGCCCTGGGCGGTTTCGGGGTCCATCCGGGGCAGGTTGCCTGCGTCGGGATCGCCGTTGGGGTTCCCGTCCTGGACGTCGAAGAGCAGTACGAAGTCGTGCCGTCGGCCGGCGTCGGTGTGGGCCTGTGCCGTCGTGGTCATTGGTAATCCTCCCGGTTCTACCGTTGCAAATTTGTGGTGAACGAATCTCCCCGGCGGATGGGGCGCTTTTTTACTCGGGTTCAGGTTCCTTCCGTGCCTGACTTCGCTCCCTGGCCTGGGCCCGGTCCTGGGCTTTTTGATGATAGTAGCCCAGGGCGAACAGCCCCTGCTGTTCCGGAGTGAGGGTCTTGGGGAAGGTGTCCAGGCCGGACATCACCTCCTCCAGCTGGGCCTGAATGGCGTTGTGGGCGCCCCGGTTGTCCCGCTTGAGTGTGGATAGATGGGCTTGCGCTCCCTTCATCAGGTGGCTGAAGACCGACCCTGGGGCGGTGGAAGCGGTCCCGTAGAAACGGTCCACGATGGTGGTATTCAGGTTTCTGATGGCTGCGCCCTGAGCTCTTTCCAATACAGCCAGGAGCCGTCCGCAGCGATAGCCGGGTTCGGTGTTGTTCAGGTCGAGTTGGACCATGCAATCCTCCGGATAGTCATTGTTCTGGCTGAGCAGCGCCAGCTTGATCAGGGCGGCCCGAGCACGGGTCACGTCCCGCTCGGCCTGGTTCCGGCGCACCGCCTGGTGCAGAATGCCCATGGGCAGCGGCGCGCCGGTTAAAGCGGCCCTCATCAGGACCCGCTGCGTGGTCCTGGGCAGGTCCCGGGGTTCCCGCACCGTTGCGAAGGCCAGGGCCCGCAGCCCGTAATACCGGGGCATCTCCTCGGACCAGGACGCGATGCGCTGTCTCCGGAACCAGGCGGCCAGGTGCTGCTTGGCGTTTCCCACGGTCGTGTCCAGCCAGTCCCGGACCACCGCCCTTCCGCCGCTGGCGGACAGTGCGAGCGCGTAGAATGGCCCCTCATCCACCCCGGTCCACCGGCCGGTTCGGACCGCTTCCAACAGGGCCTGCACCTGGGACGGGTCCGGGTCATCAATCGCGCTGAGAAAGTTGAACTCGATCTCATCCAGGGTCCAGAAGACGAACACGCCGCCGCCTGAGGCCAGCCGGCTTTCCCCGCCGGCCAGGAGGGCATTGAGCCCCCTGGTGAAGGCTTCCCCGCAGTTGGCGCAGGTGGGCGCGATCAGCGATGCACTGAGCCCGTAGGACTCGAATGCATCGGAGTTGGCCGAGATCAGGCTGGTGCCCGCGGTCTGCCCACCGGGTATCCCCTTGATCTTGGCCTGCAGCCGGTCCAACACCGGACGGTCGTTGCCGCAGACCAGGCACTGCATCGTCGGGGCATCCGCGCCGCCGGGCGCATTTGCCGAGGCCCAGAAGGTCCGCACCGCCGGGTTGTCGACCGTGACCCGGTCCTGGACCCTGAAGGTGATGATGCCCGAGGGGTCGAAGTCCTCGTCCGGTTGAACCTGGCCCAGGGGGTCGTTGTGCAGGAACCTCAGAACCGCCCGGACGTCCGGGTCCCCGGTGGCGGCGGCGCAGCGTTCCACCAGGCCGACGTAGGCCCGGTGGCAATCCCTGGCCCGGCCGGCTTTTCGTTCATCGGCGGCGTAGCCCAGGGTGTAGTCGGCTTTGTCAGCCATCAGCAGCGGGCGAATGCCGGACGAACGCTGCACCTGGGGCAGGAGACGGCGTTGGCCCCGCCTGGTCCTGGGACTGGATGAGTCGGACAGGTCGACCATCGAGAGAAACCGGCCCTCCTGGTCCAGGTCGATTAGATACATCACGGGCCCTTCGCCGTACAAACTAGGCAGAGGGTCCGGCAGCCTTTCCGACAGCCTTTCCGAATACTCGGCGAGCTTTCTCAGCAGCATGTCATGCCTCCGTTCCGCGTGTCCTGGGAATCGTCAGCACGCCCGCGGCCAGTTGGGCATGGAAGAAGCGAGGGGTGGCGTGGCCTGACCCGTCGGGGGCGTAATCCATTTCCAGCAGTATGTTGCCCAGATCTTCGTTGATTTCCTCGGGTTTCTCGTCACCGCCGGGGACAGAGAACCAGGCGGAGAACTCCCGGCATCCCAGGTAGGGCGTGGCGAAGCACCGGCCGCCCTTCACCCTTCGCCGGAACTGGTCCCGGAACTTGGCCGGTTCTTCGTCAACCCCTGGTTTGACCACGGCCTGGGCCCTGATGATGTAGGATACTTCCCTGAGCGCCAGGGTATGTCGCTGGGCGCGATCGTCCGCCGCGCTGAACCCGCCCCCGCCGCCGTTCCGCTGCCACCCCTCGGCGGTCCTCGCGCTCTGACGGGAGGTGATTTCGTTGCGCAGGATGGAGAAGTACCGGATGGGCTTCAGGACCCGGATTTCTTCGACTTCCCATTGGAATTCCGGTTTCCAGAATATGGCCTCCAGGATGCCCCTGGCTGCGGACGGGGTCATCACCGGATAGCTGACCCGCTCCACCTTCATTTCGGGCCGGGTGAAACAGGCAAAATCCCCCCACACCTTGACCTCCAACGGGATGCGCTGAGCTGGCTGCATGGTTCGCTCCTTTCGCCGGCCTGGCAGTGATGCAACCGGTGAGTCACCGGCTGTGGTCTACTGACAATCCGCCATTGACGGGGTTGGGCTGCGGCTGTTGTACTTCATGGTGACCTTTCAGGGTACAGTTTCAATCCTCAATGATTACTCTGACCATTAAGTGTACAGAATAATCTATGCCGCAGACATCTTAGCCAACCGGCTTCAGGGCGTCAAGGCCCCCTGTGTCACCGCTTAAACCACCAGGATATCCGGGTCCAGAGTGGTGACTCCCCCAATGCCCTTCACGGGGTCGTAACCTCCCCGCCATTCGTACACGCCCGGCATCACCTCGGCAATCAGACCGGAGCGGTCCATCGCGGCTGCCTGGTTCTCTCTGATCTGGATTCCCCACGGCTGGACCCGCCGGAGCAACCGGCGCGCCTCCGGAGTCCCTTCCCGAAGTTGCTCCAGCGCCGCATGAACCATCCCCTGCTCTTCGGGAGTGCCGTACCGGGGCACGATGACCTCAAGGGCCGAGTCATCGATCATCCTGAACCGCCTGGCCGTTTCCGGGTAATCAAGGGCCTTTTGGGATTCCTGTATCCGTTCCCGGTCGGTATCGACAATGGGGAGGATTTTCCGGAAGTACCCGGAGATGGTCTCGGGATCGTCCGGGTCCGGCGGGCCCGCGCTCAACAGGCCCATCGTCGTCTGTGTCGCTATCCGGTAGTTCCCTGGAGGCGCTCCGCCGCTCTCCGGCTGGAACACCACAACCCGGCCGGCCTCCAGTCCTCCTGCCCGGTTGCAGCGGCCCGCTGCCTGGATGATGCTGTCCAGGGGGCCGACGGCCCGCATCACCATCGGGAAGTCCAGGTCCACCCCGGCTTCCACCACCTGCGTGGAGACGACCCGGCAGGCCTCTCCCACGTCCAGCCGGCGCCGAATCTCCTGAATGACCCGCTGACGGTGGCGTCCGCACAGCAGGGTGGAAAGATGCAGGGCCGAGTCGTCCTCAAGGGCTTCCAACAACGCCAGCGCGTCCTTCCTGGTGTTCACCACCGTCAGCGCCTGGGGCGATTCCCGCATCAACTCCGCCACCTCGTTCCACGACAGCGCGGGCTGGGTCTTCCACTCGTAGTTGACCCGCTTCAGCGTCCGGAAGTGTTTGGCGGCATCTGGAACCATATCGGCCGCGGCGACGTCGGCGAAGGGCTTTATGGTCTCGAAAGCCGGTTGGGTCGCGGTGGATAACACGACGCTGACCCCGTAGTCTTCGGTCAAATTCCTGAGCGCGTCCAGTATCGGGGTGAGCAGCTGGGGAGGCAGGCTCTGGGCCTCGTCCAGGATGATCACGCTGTTGGCCAGGCGGTGCAGCTTGCGGGTGGAGCTGGTCCGGTTGGAGAAGAGGCTCTGGAACAGCTGCACCGTGGTTGTGACCACCACCGGCGCGTCCCAGTTCTCGGCGGCCAGCCTGGACCATACGCGGCCATGGGCGTATTCCTCGTCTTCGCTGGTCTCAGCCATGGAGTGGTGCTCCAGCACCACAGGGGACTCGGGATCTGAGTCCTCCTCCAGAAAATCCCGGTAGACCTCCGCGGTCTGCTGGGTGATGGACATGAACGGAGCGGCGACTATGACCCTTTTCAGCCTGTGCAGCACGGCGTGCCGCAGGGCGAAGCCCATCGCCGAGAGGGTTTTTCCGCCGCCGGTGGGCACCGCCAGCCGGAAGATCCCGGGAGGCATTTCCGCGGCGTCCAGGCAGGCGTCGTATACCTCGGACCGGACCCGGTTGACCAACCCGGCCGCTTCCCGGGTCTTCTCACGGTGACGGGCCTGAAATCGTTCCCAGAGTTGCTCCGGATTCTGTCCGCTCTGACGAAGGCCGGCTTTCCCTGGATTGAAATGCCGTTCGGTGTCGAGGAAGTCGGCGTCCACCAGCGCGGAAAAGACCATCCTCACCCATAGTTCGGCTTTGATCCGGTCGTGCTTCACAAAGTCCGGCAGATCCATGATGCCCTGTGGTTCCAGGTCCGGGATCGCCTGACGGGCCGATTCCAATGCCTCGGCCACGGCCGGGTTGGCGCCCTTTTCGTTCAACCACCCGGTCAGGGCTTTCATTGCCTGAAGCCCGCCGTGGTGGCCCTGCACCGTCAATCCGCCAGGGCCCAGATGTTCACAGGCCAGCCGGGTTCCGGCGGCCTTGTGGTCCGGGCCCCGCTGCCTGTCACCGGCTAAATACCGTTGAAACTCGGGGTTGAACTTCCCCAGGTCATGCCAGAGCCCGGCGTAGTAGGCGGCATCGCCTCCTCCGAAGGGTGAGGCGAAATCCCGGGCCAGCAGGGCCACGGCCCGCAGATGTTCCACCAGCCCGTGGCAAAGCCCATCGCCGTTGGCGGAGTGTGCGTGGAATTCGGTCATGGTGAACCTCAATTACCATTCATTAGCTGGACGGTCTGCTGGCGCAGCCCGGCAATCAGGGCCGCTCCGCCTCTTGCTTTCCGGTTCTGACCGTTTCCGAATATCCCGGTTGTTCCCTTCGTCCAAGCCTTCTTCCCGGCCTGGATTTGGCCGGTTGAACCACCGTCTTATCCAACTTTGTGATGACAACCGGGGTGACGGATCCTTCGGTGATGGCCGCCAGGATGCCGGCCCGGGTTTTCGCCCGGTCGATGTCGTCCCGGTCCGCCGTGAGGGAGACCTCAACGACCGCGTGCCGGTTGTCCTCGGCCGAGATTATTAGATCGGCTTCAAAGAGGTCGGCGCAGCCGTCCTGGCTGACAAGTCCGTTCCGGATGGCCTGGTCTATCGCGCTGTTCAGCCGGGGATCGGTCAGGCCGTCCTGGTTCATGGCAACGCAGGAGCCTGCGAATCCCAGGGTGAACCTCGATCGGGCCAGGGCCTTGGTGCGAACGGTCCGTTCGTACTGCCCGCCTTGCAGGTTCCCGAGTTGTCCTTCGACTCTGTCCATCCGCCCTTCGATGGCGTTGAGCCGCTGGTCGGTCAGCCGGTTGGTCTCCCGCTGTGCCTGATTGAATTCCCGCTGCGCCTCGACGAAGCGGTCGAACCGGCCCGGCAGGTCCAGAAGTTCCTGGGTGAGCAGGAGGGCCCGCAGGGCCTCGGCCCAGGCGGGCTGGTCCCGCAGGATGCGGGCCAAATCCTCAATGGTGTTGATGGTGGTCATACGGGAATTATACCTCAGCCGGGTCGTCGGATGAAATGTGGGGCCTGGTTGCGAGGAAGCCCTGATGGGCGTAGCGCATGGCTTGGCCGGAATCGCGCAGGGCGGCGTTACGCCGGGTTTTCAGAGGCTCGGGTCCTGAGAGCCGCCCTGTGGGAGGGAGGGACGGGAATCGGCTCCTGGAGGCGCTTCTGCTGTGGCGTGAGTCCGAACGTCAGGAGCCGCCCTGCCTTGCTGGCTGGACGGCCCCCTGGGGCCTGGTTCAGGGCTAACTGATGGTCGGCTGCCCGGAGGCTTCGTGCAATTGCTGAGCTGCCTTGGCCCTATGCCTTCTTCGGTACTCCCGATGTCTTTCAGCACAGGTTTCGCATCGTGTCTGGTGGGGGATGGGAAGGCCGTGGCAGCCAATACACAGGCCAAGCTCCTTGGCCAGTTTATCTCTCCCCAAGGTGTAGAGCCGGTTGCTCTCCTTCCTTTCCGGCCGCTGGTTCCTTGCCCGGTCGTACTCCAGGCGGCGTTGGTGCTTTTCCTCGGGTGTTTCCGGGGGTATATTGTCAGTTGCCCTCTTCTTGGGCTTCTGCTTTCTTGCGGGCGTCTGTTTCCTGGAGACCCTGGGGCTCTTGGGCTTGGCGGGCCTTAGGGTCTTGGCCTTCCGCCGCTTGGGCTTCAGCTCCGGAATTTGGAGGGTGATGGTGAAAGTGTGTGTTTTAGAGGTGCCCATCCCCGCCGGTGCGGGGTCTTCGGTCGTAGTCCCCGGATCGGCATGGCCCATGGCCGGGATATCCCCGCCTCGTGCGGGGTCTCCCTTGATCAGCTTCCCTCACGGGCGGGTCCCTGCGTGGGTATGGTCATCTCCCAGGCCCTCTCGTGGGCCCTTGAATCGGTTCCCTCGATGGCCAGCTCATGCCGGCAGGGTCCGGGTCCGTCGTACCCGCAGTCGCACTCGTTCCTCCACGATCCTCCGGTTTCCTCGTTCCAGAGGAATACCAGCTCCTGTTGGGGAATGAGTTCCCTGAGGGACGTCTTGAAGTTCGACCGGTAGGTCCTGAGGATGTCTTCCGGGGACTGGCCGGCCAGTCCCAGTTCCTCCGGGGTCTCGTCGCACATCACGTCCCCGGCGTCCATGTGCATCCGGACCGTCAGGGTGGCCCTCGGCTGGTTCTCGTTCTCGTTCATCTGGCTGCTGCTCCTCTTCGTTCTGTGAGACTCCCGGGCGGGGGTTGCCACCGCCCGGGATCTCCGGGAAGGGGTGTGGGTCTCCCCCTGCAGGGTGTCAGCCCTTCCGGCCCGCTGTTGTTTTTCTGGTACGCCCGGTGGGTCTCGAACCCACAACCTCCTGGTTAGGAGCCGGGCACTCTGTCCATTTTGAGCTACGGGCGCTTACGGGGGAGTATCTGGGGTTTCCCTTTTCTGCTGGGCCTTCAGGGACTGCGGGGCCTCTTCCCCCATGGCGCTGAACCTCTGGTACATCACCTTGGTCAGCTCGTCCATCGTGCCCCGGGCTTCCCGGGTCAGCCTGGTGTCGGACATGATCTGGTGGGAGATCTCCGCCATCGGTTCATGTTCCTTGGGGTTCATTCCTGGAATGAAGCTGTCGGCGCTCAGTCCGGACCAGCATGTCAGCGCGGCCAGTCCGTCCAGGTCGGGGTTTGCCCCGCCGGTCATCCTGGAGAGGGTTGACGCGCTGACGCCCGACTGTTCCGCGACCTGCTTCCAGGTCAGCCCGCGGGCGATCCTGGTTGAGTCCAGCGCGGCCTGGAAGCCGTGCCTGTCGAATCTGGCCTTTCCCCCATTCCTCATCTTCCCTCCTGTTCCGGGATTCCGCCGGTTTCCTGCCCCAGGGCTTCCCGCACATTCTGCCCCAGGTTGGTCATCACCCGGATCTGGAGATTTTCCATCTCCTCACGGTGCTGGTCCAGTGTCTTCTGGACAGCCTGTTCTACGGTTTTCTGCTGCTCCGTGTCCATTCCCAGCACGGCATCCCGCAGTTTTTTGCCGTCCCGGCTGATCTCGCATGCCCCATTGATGCTGATGACCATCAGGTTCTCGTTGAGCCGCCTCTCGTTGCCGGCTCTCTTTGTCTCGCTCATCTCACGCTCTCCTTCCTTTCCCGGCAGATCCTCTGCGGTGCCCGGATCGGGTTCTACCCGGACCGGCTCCGGCGGTTTTCGGTTTTGTTGTTCTGGTGTTGGAGTGCCCGGTGTGGCCTGATCCCTTGGTGACGCTCTGGCCTTTTGAGTTGCGGATGCACGTTCGGCCGGGAGGCGGCGCCGAGAGCATAGCTCTCCGGCACTGGCGGTTTTCGGGGGTGTTGGTACGCCCGGTGGTAGTCGAAACCACAACCTCCGCGTTAGAAGCGCGGCGCTCTGTCCAGTTGAGCTACGGGCGCACGTTGATGGTCAGTGGTAGAGGGCGGATGCTCCCCTGCCCCTTTGTTCCTCCATGAATTCCAGGAGCCGGCGGGCCTGGCCGCCAGCCGGGAATCCATAGTTCTTCCTGAAGCCGTCCGGGACCTGGAGGGCGTCCCGCATCTCTTCGATCAGTTCTTGGGTGATCTTCAGAAGAAGCGCCGTCAATCGTCCTGGGTTAGCCCCAGGGGCGCGTGGATATGCATGCCGGTGGCCATCTTTTCTCCTTGTGGCCGGGTTGGACTGCTTCCGGCTCATGCCGATGTCAGTCTCTCCCTGTCCTGTTCCGGCGCCTGGCCGCCCCGTCCCTGCACAACCTGGCCGAGCAGCCTGCCTGGGTCGTTCCTCCAGCCGGCGCCGGCGATCTCCAGGGCCAACTGGTAGGCCAGGGTCCTGATCTCCCGCTCCGGGCCGGGTTCCCTGGGGTGGTTGCCGATGGATTCAGCCTCGAAGGCGTACATGGCGGTCCTGAGCAGTCCGCAGGCGTACTGGGGGTCCCATCCGGTGGGGGGCGGTATTGGGTTCACCCGTTTTTTGAACTCCCAGGTTCCGTCCAGGTACTGGGCCAGTTCGGTGGCGGCGATTTGCAGGGGGGTTTGGCCGGGGGCGCCGGTGTAACAGTCTGGCGCCAGTGCCTGGGCCAACTCCCGGGCCAGGCTTGATATCCGGTGGGCCTGTTGGGGATGTACCCGTGGCAGCTTCTTCAGCCTGCGGATCCAGGCGGGTTCCATGAAGCTCAGCAATTTTCTTTCTGCTCCTCCTCACCTGCACCGCAGAGCGGCGCTGTTTTCGTGATGCACCGCTGGCGGCTCTCCGGAATGATGCACGGCTGGCCGCTCTCCGGAATGATGCGCGGCCAACCCGTACTCAGGACCTGTGGACTTTCAGGGTTTTCTCTTCATTCGAGATGGCTATGTTGACTATGACGCATAGAATCAGCGCTATGCCGGTAATAATGCTAACCCCGATCAAATTGGTGTTATGAAGACCTGCTTCCAAGATTGCCATTCCAAAGGTAGTGCCTGCCGCTAGGATCACCAAGGACCATGTGGTGAGTATTCCCAGGATTGTCCTGCATACCATAGCTCATCCCCATTGCTTTCACTGGATACGGCCTTCGTGGCCTGAATGTCCACAGGGCTTACCCCGGTCCTATGACTCCGGTGAACCGGGTCACAAGCAGCGCTGCAATTACCGCCGCTGGAATCGCGAACAAGAGCGCCTGTCCAAGGGACATCTCCAGGACGAAGTGAACGGTCGCACTTGATCCCATCCACCTCATGACCCCGGAGGTTACACCCATTGCGTTGAACATCAAACCGCCCTCCAATAGATCAGGCTTCCGGCCATAGTTCGGCCATAGTTCGGCCGTAGTTCAGCCGTGGTTCTCTGCATCGTGCCGTCAACGGGTTCCTGATAGACGGAAACCCCGGCAAAATGAACAATGCCGCCTCGGCAACTCCCGCGAAGTCTCCGTTTAGCTGAATCCCCCGAAAATCCCTGCCAGCGTGAGGGTTGTCAGCGCCCCTCCGAAGAATCCGAAGATGCCGCATTTGGTTGTGTCATCGGTTATCTCCTGATGCCGGACATTATCAGCCTTCAGATTCTGGCCAGGTTTTCCTGCAGGCTGGGCATTCTGGAGAGTGTCGATGGACTGAACCCCTGGCCGGCGCTGTCCCCACCGGGGCGCCGGCCAGGGGTTCGGAGCATCTCCGCATCACGGCGTGCATCACGGCGTGCATCACGGCGTGATGTATTCCAGGGCTGGGTCTCCGGCTTCCGTCGTGGGGGATCCCTCTCCCAACCCTCAGGTTCCCTGAGCCTCCGGGTCTTCGTGTCGTTCAGGGCGGCGGCCGCCTTCTTCGGGCTTTCGTATCAATACGGCCTGGGCTCCATCTGGCGGACTGTCCGGGATCCTCCTGGGGTGGGATGGTACACCATTCAGTCTTGGTCTTCCTGGATGATGATGACCTAAAGCCGTGGATCGACCGGCTCGCTTTCCAGGGCCATGACGGCGAAGCTGCACTCGTGGACCCGGCTCAGCGGCTCGCCTTGGACGAACCTCTCCAGGCCCTCCTGGGCCAGGGCGAATTCCCTGAGGGCCATGGATCTCTTGGTCCTGAGTCCCCGTCCCCGCATCCGTTCGATGTTCCCGGGCAGGTTGTATTCCGGTCCGTAGATGATCCGGAGGTACTCCGGTCCCCTGACCTTCAGAGCGGGCTGTATCCTCTGCCCGTCCTTTCCCTCCGGGGTGAAGCTCAGGGGCTTGACCACCATGCCCTCGCATCCCCTTTTGGTGATTGTCTCCCACCAGCGGGCGGCCCGGCCGGTTTCCTCCTCGCTCTCAAGGTCAACCAGGATGTTCTCGGTGGGGATGAACAGGCCGTTGCCAGCGTTGGACAGCCGTTCGGCCATCTCCATGTGCCAGGTGTGGTGCTTGTGGGCAAAGGTCCTGCCCTGGGCGGCCAGGATGTGGAATGGGGCGGCCCGGACCTGCTCTATTCCATCTACCTTCCAGCAGTAGGGCCGGTAGGCCTCCTGGTACTGCTGGGTGGCTTCCAGGCGGGCTCCGGTCCTCTGGGCCAGCTCTCCGGTATCTATTCCCCGGGCCCTGGCCTGCTCCAGGATGTCCCGGGTCATCGTGAGGGTGTTGACCCCGGCGGCGCCGGTGGGGGCGAAGTCGTTCTGGATCATCCGCTCCGCCTTCAGGGACCAGGGCATGATCTCGCAGTCCAGTACGAGCCAGCCGGTTTCCAGCTCTTCCCAGAGTCCGGCCCGGTTGATTTCCTGCCGGGCCTTCTCGAAGAACCGTGCCTCCAGCTCAGGGTCGTTGAAGAACCTTCTCCCGGTCCGGCTGTAGCAGGCGCCTCCCAGGGGGTCGTCTATCTTGAAATGCCGGCTGGTCTCGTCCGGGTCCTTCCCGATGACCAGGATGGCGCGGGAGCCCATGTGCTTCTCCTCGCAGATTACGTGCTTGAGGCCGTCCTCAAGGTATTGCTTGAAGGCCTCCTGGGGGTGCTCCAGCAGCCCGTCCTTCTGTGAGGTCTGGGTGGGGGATATGGTGGGCGGCATGTAGACCAGCCACCTGGGGTCCATGGCAAACCGGCTCATGATCTCCAGGGCAGCGGATGCCCGCTTGGGGTCTACCCGGATGTTCCCCTGCAGGGTCGTGACGATCTCCCGGCTCCCATCGACGTCGGATATTGCCAGGCCTGCTGGCCGTTCCTGGCCGCTTGGGGTCTGGTCAACTCCCTGCTGCAGGGCATGCCCTTGTCCGTAGTTGCTCCCGGGCTCCAGGGGCTCGGTTCCGCCCGTGATGGGCTTGACGCTCTCATAGTAGGTCTCCAGGGCCGGTACTGAGACCAGCTCCATTTCCGGGTAGCGGAGGGCGGTCAGGTTGCCGCCGAAGACGCACCCGGTGTCGATGTTCATGGTGTTGTTGACCTTCCGGGGAGTTGCGACCGGGGTGTGGCCGTAGACCACCATCGCCTTTCCGGTGTAGTCGCTGGCCCAGTCCAGCCGGACCGGGAGTCCCCACTCGTCAGTCTCGCCGTTGGTATCGCCGAACATGCAGAAGGCCCTGACCCGGCCCGATGACCGGCCCTGGTACTGGCCCTTGATGCCGGCGTGGGCCACGATCAGCTTCCCTTCGTCCAGTATGTAGTGGGCGTTCAGGCCTTCCATGAATTCCCGGGCCCGGCCGATGAACTCCTGGTCCCTCTTTTCCAGCTGCTCCATGGTTCTGGCGATGCCGTGGGTGAGCTGGACGTTGTTCCCCTTCAGCTTCCTGACCAGCTTGTGCTCGTGGTTCCCCATCACGCAGAGGGCGGTCCCTCCTTCCACCATGTTCATCACGGTTTCCAACACCCGGTCGCTGCCCGGTCCCCGGTCGACCAGGTCCCCCAGGAAGACGGCCTGCCGTCCATCGGGATGCCGGGGCGCGGTTCCGCCGGTGTCGTAGCCCAGCCGGTCCAGGAGCTGCATCAGCTCGTCGTGGCAGCCGTGGATGTCCCCGATGACGTCGAAGGGGCCCCGCAGGTCCTTCCGGTCCGGTCTCATGGGGGTGCGGGTGATGGTTAGCCCGTCAGCTTCCTCTGGAGTCGTGACCCGGATGACCTGGCGGAATCCCTCCTTACGGAGTCCCCGGATGCTCTTCCGGAACATCTGCCCCTGGTGGCGGAGTCTGCCCACCGGGAGGTCCCGGTCGGGGCGAGCTTCGTTCCGTTCCAGGCACTGGGCCATCGGGGTCTCCATTGCGATGGCGATAACCTGGCAATCGTTGTCCCTTGCGATGTCCAGGATCTGGCGGCGGTGCTGGGCCTGGAGGTTGGTGGCATCCACCACCGACAGCCGCATGGCCCTGAGCCGTGCTGACAGTATGGTGTGAAGGATCTCGAAGGCCGGCTTGGTGGCTTCCTGGTTGTTTGGGTCATCGGATACCAACGCCCGGCAGTGGTCCGAGGAGATCACCTCGGTTGGTGTGAAGAGCCGGTTGGCCAGGGTGGATTTCCCCGCGCTGGAGGTCCCGACCATCATGATCAGGCTGAATTCGGGTATCTGTATCTGCACTTGGATCTCTCTCCCTGCGGGTTCTGTCCCGCTCTGCTGGTATTCCGTGGGTTTCTGTGGGTTCAGGCTGATTGTTCCTGTTTCCACCGGTGTACGTTGACGATCTCGTATTCGCCGGTGGGTTCGCGGACCCATGACCGGTACTCGCCGGCAATCCGGGTCAGGAAGGCGTGGGCCGCGGCCGTCATCTTCTCCGTGGGTTCGTTGGTCAGGTATCCGTCGGGGTCGCTGTGGTCTTCATCCAGCCTTTCCAGGAGTATCTCCAGTATGGCGCGCCGGCCTGGCCCTGGATGTCGATGGGCTTCCGGCGCCAGAACAGCACCTTGACGGTCTCCGGAATGGATTCGGTGTCCAGTCCGTCGAAGTGACGCTCCAGCACCTCATCGATCTCATCATCCAGGGTTCCCTGGTCCTCTGTCCCATAGAAGATCTTCTCTGCTTCGCCCGTTTCGCTCATGTGCCGTGCTCCTTTCGCTGCGTCCTGATGTTGACTGGTCCTACCGCTCCAACGTCATGAGCGTATCGAGTTGGTGCGGCGCTCCCAGGCTGGCCCTTTGGTAACCAGGCAACTGATGGATGGCCAGGCAGATCAGCTTTCGTATGAACCGGCGGGCATCGCTTCCCTTCCATCCCTCACCCTGGGCGTTCATCTCGTATCCCTGGGCTGACTTGATGATCTCGACGGACTCCAGCCATACCCAGGGCTCGGTTGTTGCTCCCGTGATCTGGAATACCGTTTTCTGGTTCTTCAGGGGGGATGTCGGGTTGCTCTTCCCTCAGGGCCAGGATGTTCCGGTCCAGCAGCATCTGTCCGGTCTTCTGGAAGGTGTCCTGTCGGAGCTCCATCCTTTCTCCCTGCTGGTTCATCCAGAAGAAGGGCGGGCACTCTTCGTTCATCCCCATCATGCCCACGCCTTTTCGCTGCACGTTCGTGGCGGCTGCGAGCAGGTAGGCTATGTGTTCGTCTTGGCAGAGGCGCTGGTTCATAATGTTCTTTCCTTGAATGGGCGGTCCCGCCCATTCTGTTTCTGTTTCAAGCTGCCCCATCATCTGGTTGACCATGTGGGGCAGCCTGAAAATCATGTGTTTCTGGTATCCGTCCCACTCTGCCCCGGCGGGTTCTGGGATGTCGGCCGGGGTCATAAGGTGCTTGGGTTCCTGGGTTCCTGGGTTCCTGGGTTCCTGGTCCACCAGGAATAGGAAGTTGTCCGGGTCGTCCGGGTCCATTTCCAGGCATTCCCACACGCCTCCGGCTCGAGTGAGAGCAGGTCCTCGGGGATGGATTCTCTCCATCCCTGGTCTACTGCCCAGCGCTCGTATGGCTTCCTATGCAGCCTCGTAGAGGTCCACACTGCGGCTGCGTTGTTGCTGCCCGGTCATCTGCTGTCCGGTCATCTTCCGCGCCCATCTAATTTTCCGGGGCTTCCGTCAGTCCCAGCATTGCGTCGGCGGGGCTGGGCAGGTCTGCTGGGTTCATCATCCCCGTCCGGGCTTCAGCTCGGTTGTGCTTCTCTGGGTCCGGTGGGCCCAGGAGGTCGGGGACCGGTATCTCCCGGGATGTGGGAAGGCATGAGTTGATCACCAGGATTCCGCTGCTGATCAGCTCGGCCAACTTCCGCCGGGCCTCGTGGGGCGTCCTGCCCTCCGCGCTGGAGGAGAGGAGGCCCCACCGGTTCTTGGGGTTGCGCAGGCTGGCTTCCAGGCTGGCCCGGAATATGCCGGCCTCCCTTGCTGGGGTGACTTTCATCTTCAGGCCGTTCTGCCTGAGGAACCGTTCCAGCCGGGTCTCTTCGTAGGTCCCGATCTTCCGCCTGGCCTCGTCCAGGCCCAGGTCTATGAGGTGGGCCGGCAGATCTCCGTGGACGTGGACCTCCGGCAGGTGGGCGCCCTGGTCTGCTGTGATCACTATGACCGCGTGGGTTTTCCTGGCCATGAGTCACCTCTTCTTGCTGAACACCGCCATCTGGGTGGGGTGGCCCAGGGCTGGGTGCTCTTCGCCGATTCCTCTGAACTCCACATCGTAGCCGTGCCGGCCGGCGGCGTCACGGGCCCAGTCCTGGAATTCCTGCCGGGTCCACTCGAACCGGTGGTCCCGGTGCCGGAGGGGTTTGTCCATGCTCTCGAAGAGGACGTTGTACTCCCGGTTGGGAGTCGTCATCACCAGCGTCTCCGGCTGTGCATCCCCCAGCACTGTTTCTTGGAAGGCGTCCAGCCGGCTGGGGTCGATGTGCTCAACGACCTCCATGGCGGCTGCGGCCTGGTATCCCCTGAGCCTGGGGTCCTGATAGACGAGGGAGCCGTGCAGGATCTTGACCTTGGACCTCTGGGCCGGGGTGATGCTCTTGTTCCTGAGCCTCCGGCTCGCTATGCGGAGAGATCTCTGGGAGACTTCGACGGCGGTGATCGACTTGAACTGGCCCTCCTGGGCCAGGTGGGTCAGGAGCTGGCCCTCGCCGCATCCCAGGTCCAGTACGCTGCCGGCGCCGGTTGCCCGTAGGGCTTCCAGGACCGCTGCGGTCCTGAGTTCTCCCAGCCGCAGAGGCTGCTCCAGGTCCCCCTCCCGCTGGGGCTGTTCCTGGACTGCTTCGGTCTCTGCTTGGGTCTCGGGTTCGGGTTCTTCTTCATCGCTGCCGTTTTCGGCGGCGGCAGCGGCAGTCATGAGCTCGTCGGCCTGGTCGGTCAGGCTCCGGTTGTGGCCCAGATACCGGCGGGAGATCAGGGCCTGCTCGGGGTGCTTGGGCAGCCAGTCCTGGCCGAACCGGAGCAGTTTCTCCACTTCGTCCTTGCCGATCCAGTAATGTTTCTCGTTGTCCAGGGCCGGCAGGAGGACGTACAGGTGCACCAGGGTTTCCCGGAGAGTGTGGCTCTCCGATTTCAGGGTCAGGTTGTGGTGCCGTCCTTCTCCCCATTCTGGGAACAGTGGATCCAATGGGGGCGTTTCGGTCTCCACCTCGTAGTCCAGGGGCTCGAAGAGTCTTCGTATGAGGTCCGGGCCATGATGAGAGCGGACTGAAGCGGCCCTGATCTCCAGTGGGATGGGGGTCTGGGCCAGCTCCGGCATGGCGTCGCACCGGCCCGACAGGGCAGTCCCGAATACCTTGGCGATGGCGGTGCTCAGGTGGGAGGTGGCCGCATAGGGCCGGTCGTTGACGTACTCCTGGATGAGGTGGTCCGGGGTTGAGCCTCCCTGGCCTCCCCGCCGGGTCAGGCGGATGGGGTCCATCTCCAGGACCATCGCGGCGGTGCAGCGTTCTTCTGCTGCTTCCGGATAGAAGACATGGGTGTTGCCAAAGGGCATCTCGAAGGTCTGCAGCTTTTCGGGGTGCTTGTGAAGCAGGTAGCCCAGGTCGGTGGCGGGCTGATGGGTGGTGGTTATGGTCAGCAAGCGCTCTTCTCCGTCGCGGGGTGGTTTTTCCGGTTTGGCTGGTTCTTGTTGGCTGGTTCTCTGGGATGTCAGGCCTTCTTGCCCAAGGTCTCGAGGGCCCGGTCCAGCCGCTTGGCGAGTGCTGGGAACAGGAATCTCTCCGGGATGTCGGCTGGGGTGAAGTTCCCAGGGCTCTGTTCCAGGTACCTGTTCTGTTGGGCATCTCCCGTTTCATAATTTTTGGCCGCGTACTCGGCAGAGTACAGCCGTCTGTAGATCGCCGGGACTCCCAACCCGCACTGGTTGCACTCGTTACGGTGGGATGCGACCTCCCGCATGATCTCCAGGGCGATCTTCTCCGAGGTCCGGCGGTGGGCGTTGCCCTCATGGATCAGGAATGTCCGTCCTTTGTGGGGGAAGTCGCCCAGGTCGAAGTCGCAGCCCACCCGAATGGCGGGCATTATGTTTGTCTCCAGCTCTGGGGCATCGCCCCAGTGCTCCGCGCATAGCTGGGAGAGTTCCTTCAGCTTGGTGTTGAGTTTCTCCTGAAACTCCTCGGGTGTTAGCTTTTCCATGTTTGTCCTCGTTCTCTGTTGCTCAGGGTTATCAGGTCTTGGGGTTGTGAGCCGGCAGTATCGGCGGCGTGGCCTGCCGGGTTGGGCTTCCCACCGGTCGGGGGCTTCCTGCCGGTCGGGGGCTTCCTGCCGGTCGGGGGCTTCCTGCCGGTCGGGGGCTTCCTGCCGGTCGGGGGCTTCCTGCCGGTCGGGGGCTTCCTGCCGGTCGGGGGCTTCCTGCCGGTCGGGGGCTTCCTGCCGGTCGGGGGCTTGGTCATCCGTCAGGCCGGGTTGGCTATGCATCTGGGGCAGGGTTATTCCCGGGTTTCTTCCTCGACTGTGCTGATCTGAATGGGTCCGGCCAATACCCTCCCGCTGCAGTGGTCTCAGTGGAGACGGTTCATGACTATCGGGGTTTCCCAGCATAGGCGGCATGGTGTGGTCATCACGGCAGTCTCCGATTCAGTTTCCCGATTCAGTTTCCCGATTCAGTTTCCGGCGTTTGCCGGCACGGGCCCCCGGGCCAGCGCTCTCTCGAAGGCCACGGCAGCCCGGATGTCCCGGATGTCTATCCGGTAGTCCTGGGCGACTGCTGCCAGGTCGTTTCCCTCAGCGTGGTACCGGTCCAGGAGCAGCTCGGTGCGGAGGCATGACTCCCGGGTGGATGGGTCTCCATAGTTGTACCGTGGGTCCAGCATCACCAGGTCTCCGATTACGGGATGGTCCCACTGGATCCCGGGCATCCACCGGACCGGCCGGCCGTGATCCAGGGTGACGGAGGGGTCCTCCGCCATCTCGCTGCTTTCTCCTCTGGTGGAAAGGGGGTATTCTCGTCCCGTCTCCTCGGCCCTTTTCCTTATCTCCTTCAGGGTGCAGCCCTGATGGAGCATCTCCGCGATCTTCCTGAGCTCCATGAGGTCCTGGAAGGAGAGGCAGTATTTGCCCCGGATCATCTGGTTCTCTCCGGGCCAGGGTCCTGGGGTTCCCTTCATATCCCGGATGAACTTTATGGCCGTCCCCTTCGGGGCCCCGGTCATCCGGCTGGCCTGGGTGGTGGTGTAGTGTCCGCTCAAATTTCCTCTCCGTCTTGGGGTTGGCGAGGGTGAGTGGGGCCGGCGTGGCCCCCTTAGGGGTCGCGATCCCGAGTGGATCGCTCTGCGATGCTTCAGGAGGGGAGTTGCTCCCAGGATGGGAGTTGCTCCATTTCCTGGTCCCATGCCCCGTCGGCCTGCATCCTCTCCTGGGTGCTGGGTCCAGGCCTCTGGCCGGCCCTGTTGCAGCGCCATTTCAGTGCTCCCCACTTGGTGTCGGCGACGTGCTGGAGGGTTAGTTGCTCCAGCTGGGCCCGCTCCGGCGCCTGGGTGCAGCCTGGTATTCCGGGGCAGGGGGCGAGTTGGAGGAGTATGGCGCCTTGATTGAATCCGAGCCGCAGCACTCCGTCTTCCAGCAGCAGCATCGCGGCTGCATCCTGGTCGAAGGTGCGTTCTCCAGTCTCCTGGATCAGGTACAGCCCATCCGGGGACCTGCTGGGCCCCTTCCGGCCTGGCCCCCTTCTCCTGGCGGGTTCCCTACGGCGCTCGGTCAGGTCCCGTTCCGATACGATGAGCCGGCCCTGGTACCGGCCCCGGACCTTGAGCCTTCCCCTTCTGGCCCAGCTGTGGGCGGTCTGGATGCTGATGCCGTTTCGCCGGGCAGCGTCTGTGAGGGAGCTCAGTCCAGGCAGAAGTTGCTCCGGGAGTTGTTCCGGGCGCTTCTGCTTCTTCGCCATTTCCGGCTCCGGTCCGCTGAATCTCTGTAGTCCAGTATGCCGTGGGCTTTCCTCACCGTGTTTCTGCGGTGGGGCGGCGTTGCGTCACGGTTGGGTTTTTACGGTGGGTTTGGGGAGAGTGGGAACCCATGGGGGCCGCGAGCGCATCGCTCCGGGAGCGATGGTCTAGGAGCAATGGTCTGCGGGTAATTGTCTACGAGGGGAGTCGGTCCATGGCTGAGTCCCATTCCCCCTCATTCTGCATCATCTGGGCAACGGACTCCTGGGGCTTCAGCTGCTCCTTTTTGCAGCACCACCTGATTCGCCCCCACCTGAGGTTTTCCAGGTGGTGGAGGGTCAGGGATTCCAGCTCATCCTGGTCTCCAATCCCCACGCTGCGGCTGGCTCCCCAGGCAAATATGTCGTTGGCGTTGACGTGCAGCACAATGGTGCAGTGGTCCCAGGGGTCATCACCGTCCGGCACGGGGATGTCCGGGTCGGGTCCGTACCCGGTCTTCAGAACTCCCTGTTCCAGGAGCATCCTGATCGCGGCGTCCTGGTCGAATCTCCTGGTTCCGTCCGGGCACTTCCGGTAGAACCCGCGGGCTTTCAGGGGCCTTGGATTTTCCAGGAACTTGACCAGCTCTCTCTCCGATATCACGTTGGATGCCCTTTGGCTGGGCCTGATGACCTGCCCGTGGATGCTCAGGTATCCCCGCATCACCCAGGTATGGAGGGTCTTGGGTTGGAGCCCGTGCTTCTGGGCTGCGTCCGGTATGCCGATCAGGCCTTCTGGAAGGTCCTCTGATCTCCAGGTCTTCGGCTGGTTCTCCACGGTCATTTCAATCCTCAGCGTCCGATGGGGCGCCTGCAGGGTGATGGGCTGCCTCTTCTGGCCCGGGAGTGGATGTGGAGCGCTCACGGAGTTTTAAGCGCTCTGCCGCTGAGCTACTCCCCTCGTTGGGGGAGGTGAGGACTCGAACCTCACGGCCTCTCCATTAAAAGTGGTAACCCGCTTGCTTCGACCCGCTCCCGGGCTGTCTTGTGTTTCCTGCGGTTTTCCTTTTGGCCCACTCTGGATGTGGTGGCGCCGACGGGGTGATCGGTTGAAGATAACCCGTTGACTTCGACCCGGAGTGGCGCGGGGACTCTTCAGTCCTCAGTCTTTCTGAATTGGGCTTTTGGGCCCGGACGGATGTGGTGTGCTCACAGGGGTTAAGCGCTCTCCCGCTGAGCTACTCCGCCCTTGCGGACGGAGGCGGGACTCGAACCCGCGTCTCCCCATTGGTAAGTGGTAACCTGCTCGCTTCGACCCGCCCGGGGCCTTGATGGAGAGCGGAGCTCTCCGTATCACTTCTCCCTCCGGTCCCATCAGTGCCAGTCGGGAGTCACCTTGCGGTGACCGGCCCGTAGAACGGCCAGGGTCCCGGAGGGGGTTGGTTTCCCCACGGATGGGGTTATGCCGCCGGGGTGATCAACCAAAGATAACCCGGTGACTTCGACCCGTTGGGAAACGGTTTTCTTTCTTCAGTCCTTCAGGATTCCCCGGGACGGACGTGTTGCGCTCCTGGGGTGTTGGCGCCGGTGAAGGTAACCCAGCCGGTTCGGCCCGTCCCGGGGGATTGGCGCTCAGGCGAAGCTCAGCGCCTTGATCCCGAACCTTGGTCCTATCCTTCCTCTTCCTGGAGGACCTGCTGGAGGACCTGGGTTCTGTCCCCCGTCCGGCTTTCCCGCTGGCCGTCCTGGACGAATTCGGAAATCAGCATGGGCGCGGCGGAGTCGAACCCCACCACATCCAGGCTGCCGGCATCCTCCGGGTCAGCGATGGTGAACTCGTTCGACACCATTCCAACCACCACCAGCTTGGCTGGGATGTCCATCTTCCGGCGGTATTGCCGGAGTGCCTCCATCGGGTGGATGTCGCCGAACCAGGTCTCACTGTCGGTCAGGACGATGAAGCAGTCCACCGGCATCTTCCGGTTCATGGCATCGAGCATGGGGAGAGCGCAGTTGGTCCTCCGGAGTGGGAACCCACTGGTCTTCTTCATTGCCGGCGCCAGCCGGTCCCGGGGGGTTATGTCCAACTGCACCATCTCCTCCTGGAATCCGGCCATGTGGTAGTTCGGCTCCCGTCGTGCAACGGCCATCGCCATGGCGGTAGCGGCCATCCGGGGGGTCAGTCCATCGACTCCGGCGACTGCTCCCGAGTTCATGGAGCCGGAGACGTCAATGCCCAGGTAGAGCCGCTTCCCGGTCTGGGGGGCCTGCTGGAAGGACCGCTCGAAGGCGTCGTCCAGGGCCTCCACAACCTGGGCGACCGGCTCCCAGGTGTTCTGTCCTCTCTGTCCCTTTCCCCGCTGGTAGGTGAGGAGCGCCTGGAGCACCTGGATGGGGTGAATGGGGCGTGGGCCGGGCTGGCCGATGCGCCGGAGTGAGTCCACCACCTTCTGGAACTTCATCGGCGCGACGATCCCGTGCCGGGTCAGGTTGCCCAGGTTCCGGAGCGTGGCGGTCAGCGGCATGTCCTCCGCCAGGGCCTCCCACACGGCGGTCTCGCCCATCTTCTCTGATGGCACCATCTCCCAGCTCATCCGGTTATCCCTGATGAGCTTCACCAGCTCGGGGGTATCGGCCTCCCGGGCCTGCTCGAAGGCCAGGATCAGCCGGGTGGCATCGGACTCCGCCGGCAGGTCTCCATGGGTGACCCACTGGAAGATCTCCCGGAGTTCGGCGTTATCCTGCTCCACCAGGGCGTGGCACTTCCGGAGCAGGTCCCGGTGGGTCCAGCCCTCCCGCTGCCGGTACTTGACCATCTGGAAGGCGACCTGCCCGGGTTCCTTCTCCAGGTACCAGTCCCGGACGGCGTTTCGGAGTCCCCTTCCCCAACCCCGCATGAGGATGCTGAACTCAACGAACTGCATCAGGTGGGTGGCGGTGCGGGCCACCTGGGGGAGCTTCGCGCGTGCCAGCTTCCTGGTCTCCTCATCCCCTTGGGCGGCGCAGACCGCCAGTGCGAACAGGGGCGGCCCAACCTTGGGGGCGCGGCCGGTGGTGGATATCTCCAGGATGCGCTCCACGGCTCTCGGCCCGTCCTCTTGGGCGCAACGCTTCACGGCCTCCGTGTTCTCCAAGGTCAGCTTCCGCTCGCTGGCGTAGTAGCTTCCGTCCTCGGATCCCAGGATGAGGAAGCGGTCCAGGCGGTTCCAGTCATCGACTGGGTAGGAGTAGCCGCCGGCGCTGTTGGCGATCTGGCGCTCGTCCAGGGGTTCGGACTGGGGAGTGGGTTGGCTGATTACTCTGGTCAGATAGCTCATAGTTCGTTGAGTGCCTCCGGGATTGGGATGTTCAGTTTTGCCTCTGGGGCCGGCCAGGAATCCTTGGGGAGGGCCGCGAGGGTCGTTATGGTGGCGGTCAGGTTACCCTCCTGGTCTTCGTCGATTACCAGGAGTTGCCCGTTCTGGGGGTTCTGCAATGCCTCTCTCAGGCCGATCTCTCCGGAAAGTACATATCTCAGCCGGTCCCGGCTGATTTCCAGCGCCAGCCAGCGTTCCCAGCCGTCCTGGGAGTCGTTCCATACATCCAGATACAGGGTTCCGCCGGTGTCCTTCCGGACGGCCAGCCTGGGGCCGTCGTAGTACTCCAGGACCTGTTTCAACTCTGCTTCCCACCGGAAGTTCTGGATCTTCTGGCCGGCGATCTCCGGTAGGGGCATGTCTCTCTCCTTTTGGGCAAAAGTTAGGCGGGAAGCCCCTTTTGGGGAGCTTCCCGCCTCAAATGGCTTGGGAGGTTCTCGCTGAGGGCTATTGCCGGGGTGTTTTCCTGGTATTGGGGTTTTTCGGGGCAGCGCAGCCGTATTCCGCGGCATGATTGACATGTCCGGTGGCCATGGGGGTTGCATTGATTTGTGTGAAGTTTGGGTTCATCGCGCTTCCCACGTTAGCACTCATTCTGTTTCCGGGTCAACCCGGCATTCCGGTGATGCGATTTCGCTACTCGGCCTTCTTGTCTGAGTCCCGAATCAGCATCATGGCTCCAGGCATCTGATCAGCGTCGACATTGCGAATCTCAGGTATTGCCCGGGGATTTCCCCTCTGTATTCGGTGAAGCGGTTTTCTGTGCAGACTGATCTGACTTGGTATGCGATGGCAAATCCCCGTTGTTCAGGGTTCTGAAGCTCCACCGGGGTGTATTGACGGGGATTGCGGCGGTGTGGTTCTGGTTCCACGGTTAGTGCGATTGCCATTCCAGTGTCCCAGTTCGATGTGAGGACCAGGAGTTCGCCCTCGTAACTCAGTCCACGAGCGTTTGGTATGGACGCGGACCACAGACTTCCTGGGCGGACATATTTCCCCAGGGCTGTGGCGCACTCGTGGGCGTCGTAGTTGAGGTCTTGTGTGAGTCCGTCCCTGATATCTTCGGTTTCCTCGGGTTTAGCGCTCCCAAGGAAGTCTCTGATTTTCGTGATGTGGACCGACTTCAGGTGGCGAACATATGCGTATGATTTCGCGGCCTCGATTTCCACTGCCCAATGTACTGGATAGCTGGGCGGGGTGCTGGTGAGGGGGACTGCTATGGCGATGCCCTGGTTATCGATCAGGCTCTGCTTCCCTACTATGATTACGGGGTGTCCTCCGGCCAGCTCGTGCCCCTCTTGGTCGTGACCGTCGCATTCGTATATGCCCCCGGTGGTTACTTGGGCCATCGGGCGACTTCGTCGGTATATCCAGCATCTGCGATGGCTTTGTCCCTCTCGGTGGTGGCTGTGTCTGGTGCTTCGCCGGTTACGACCTTGGCCATTTTGTCCATGATTGCCAGGTAGAGTACTGTGGCCGCGGTCTCGTAGATCTGGCATGCGGCATAGGCGGTGGCGAGGCTGATCTGTTCTTCGCTCAGGCTGGCGGTCTCCGAGCTGAGAAGTTGGAAGTGTTCTGGTTCGGGCCACCTGTCCAGGAGTCTCTTGATGTCTTCGCCTGCTTCGGCACAGTCGCGAGCTGCCGAACGCAGAGAGGGTTTGGCGATTTTCCCGATGCTCTGTGCAATGGTCCGGGTTATGAGTTGGACCGTATCTTCGTCGCAGCCAGCTGTTCCCAGGTACTGGATCCTCTTGTCGTTGCTCATGGGCGCCATGAGTTTGCAGTGTGCTTCGGACCTGGCTGCCCAGGCGGGTTTGGATACTGGATCCGTGTGGTTGCTGTGCCTCTGGACGATGCTGGCGGTATTTTCAAAGGTTATGGCAGGTGGTGACTCGATTGGACTGGTAGTCACAATATTTCTCCGTGGGGTCTTGGAATTCTTGGGTCTGTCGGGGGCTGGTGAGGCGGATTTTACTCTCATGCACTACGGGCAGCAATCTTCGTTCCAATCTTATGAGTAGCGAAATTGCCTCTCCGGTAAGAAAATTGCAAAAGTCCCTCCGTGCTACGGACATGGAGGGACTCGTTCATTGACTGACGAAAAATGATGATAGGGCGGCCAGTATGTGGAGACCGGGCTTTGAACATGGACGGATCGTTATCGGCCACTGCTGCATATCCGGCCCCGGCCAACACTTCTTGGATGCGGGTAATGTCAATCACCGATAATGAACCTCATACGGCGAAGGCTTCTTCTTGCCTCCCAATGATTCCGGGCAATGGGAGAAATCGAAATCGGGACCGGCGCCCCGGGATTCCGGCAGTTTCGCAGTTTCATGGTGGTTGCGCCTTTGGGTATCTCCCAGCCGTTCTGGAGCTGAACCGGATTCAGCCGCGGGCCCGGCCCCAAGCCAGCCGAGCGGCGGTCTTCTTGTTTTTCTCGGGGCCTGTCCACGCCCGGGATCCACGCCCCGCGACTGGTCAGGATGCTCTTCCCGCTCAGTCGAACTCATTCGGGTTTTCGGTTGCGCTGATGGCTGGCCCGCTTTCGAATGTCTGGAGTCCCAGAAACCTCCAGAGCTTTTCGCATCTCAGGCATTCGGCCACCACGCACCCTCCCCGGGCGACATAGACTATGCCGCGGGATTCCTCTTCCTGGCAGCCGCAGTCCAGCCCCACTGCGTCGTAGGAGGTGAATACCCCGGGGTTCTTCTGGCTGTAGACCGTGATCTTCTTTTTCATGGTCCGACTTCCAAGGCCGATATTCTTGCCTCCAGGCTGGCCGTCCGGTCCTCCATTTCGCGCTGTTTTTCGCTCAGGGCGCAGACCTCCACGGACCACCAGACCTCTATGGACCATCTGTTGGTGTGTGCGATGCTCTTGCAGGATTCGCTCGCTCCCTCCCGGAGCGCGCTCGTTTCCAACCTGGCCGCTGTCTTCAGGTCGTCGGTCCTGGCCTGCTCCTCATCTCCCTGCTGGGTTGTGCAGCTGATGGCGAACAGCATGGATGCTGCCAGGAATATCATAAGGCATCTGGTGATTGAGGTCACTTTGGTTCTCCTTTGATTCTGGGGCCTGTCGGGGGTCCGGCGTTGGGCGGCCTGAATATCCACAGGCATCAGGTTATTGCCTCCTGGTCCCCCAGGATGTGGCGGGTCCGGTATCGGTGGCGCCGCTGTGCGTGCAGGTGCGCGGTCTTGGCCGCCTGGCTCAGGGTCTGGTGGGTGGTGGTGGTCTGGGTGATGACGGTGGTCTCGAAGGTCCCATTCCCCAGGTCTCTGATAGTGTACCGGGCTGATCGGTCCTGCTCTGGGCCGGCGTTAATCGTCCAGAGGCCTTCCTGGGCCTGCTCCCACTTCCAGGTTGCCAGGGACTCCTCCCGGATCACCAGCCCCTCGGGCTCGGTCAGGAGCATGATGGCGATATCGTCGAAGGTCAGGTTGAGGTCATGTTGGCCGATGCCCAGGAGGTTCTTGGGGCCTTCAGGTCCGTTGAACTCCCCGGCCGGGGTCCGTAAGCCCAGCCAGTCCTGCACGTTGGTGGGCAGGCTGGGCAGAGCCTGCTCCGTCCAGTCGTCGTTCCCGAAGAGGCCGGATACCTCGCAGGCCAGTGCCGCGGGGGATATGCCGTCCGGGTTGAACCTCCTCTCTACCACCAGGGGCTCGTGGTCCCCGGACTGGAGGGCTTGGGCGAACTTCCGGCGGTTCTGGTTCTGTTCCAGGAGTGTGTAGTTGGACCGGCTGTGGTGGTTGGAGTAGCTGGTCATCCCTGGGCCTCTGCCTGGGCCGGTTCAGGCTCCGGTTCATGCTCCGGGAAACGGATGGTCATGTTGAATACATAGCTCCCATCCTCCTGGGGCATCCCGCCTCCAGAGAGCTGCAGGCCGGATTCGGCGGCAATTTCCTGCGCCTTGTGGAGGAACTGGTTGACCTGTTCCCTGTGCTGCTGGTCCATCTTCTTCTTCTCCATTTTCTGGGATCCTTGGTTTCAGGCGCCCAGCTCGACGGCGCATTTCAGATCATCGTACTGCCGGAGCGCTTGCTGGAGCGCTGCCCGGACCGGCTCGTCCCGGATTGGGTCGGCCGACATCAGGCGCACCCGGTACTGCACTGTGTCGTCCCGGTGCATCTCGTAGGAGGCGCCGGCCACGCAGATGTCTCCTGGCATCAGGACGGGACTCAGTGGGTCTTCCTTCATCTCCTTCAGGTGGTTCCGTGCCCGCCCCTCCAGGGATTCCAGGTTGTGCTTGATCTCCCAGTGGCTTCGTCCTCCCGACCGGTGGGAGAGGATGCTCCGTGCGCTGTGGAACCGGCCGGTGTCCATGAGCTCCAGCGCCTTCGGGTCGGTGCAGATCTCCCTGAGCAGCGTGATATCCTGCCGATCCCGGAACATGGGTTCCCGTTTCCCGCTCTCTGGGTCCCGGCTGCCGTTCAGCCATACCATCAGTTTCTCGGCGGATTCCAGGTTTCTCTTGGTCAGTGGCCGGTCTTCGGGGCCATACTTGGCTGCTTCCTTCAGTCCCAGGTGTTTTCTGACCTCCGGTATCCGGAGCGCTTCATCCAGTTTCTGGAACTGCGATGACCTGGTCCAGGGTGTTTCCCTTCCCTCATTGAGCTGCTCCAGAATCGTGAGGGCGTTGATCTTGGGGGCGACCCTTGCCTGTTCGGGCATTATCCGGCCGTATTCGTAGAGCCGGTATATCTCCTGCTCCAGCATCCCTGTCCGGAGCAGTTCCCGGTAGTGGCTGGCGTGGGCCAGGCTCCCCCACAAGTCCCCCTGGGTCCTCTGCCTCCGGATCCTGACCCGCATGGCCTCCTGACGGGAGTCCATCAGGATCACCTCTGCGCTGGGTTCATCCTCTGGGCGGGGCAGGTCATCCCATTTCATATCCAGGGTCTGGTGGGCGTCTGTGGCGGCGAAGGTGTCCGGGTCGTTCAGGACCCGGAGGGCTGCCAACTGCCGGTTGCCGTCGATCACCGTGGTCCGGCCGTTCTCCGGGAGTCCCAGCATGGCGGGCGGTCCCAGGTAGACTCCGTCCCGCATGTCCCGGGCTATGTCCCGGGTCTTCATGTGGCTCCACAGCCGGGTGGTGATGGATGCCTGGTCTCCCTCTCCCGGCTCTTCGGCCAGCCTGGGGTTCAGGGGATCCAGGTCCAACATGGATATCGGGATCCGGTTGTTCTTCAATCTGCACTTCCTTTTGGATTTGAGTCTTGGGTGGAAAGCGCCATCCTGATCTGTTCCCGGAGGGTTGGGATCCGGTCAGGCCCGCAGGGCTCCGACCACTCCGGGGATGAGCCGTCGTCCGGCATCACGGTCCACTGCCAGGTGGTTGTTTCGGAGCCATCCTGTTCCGGTTCCGTCTCGTTGCAGCGGAGCAGAACACACCCGGTGGGCAGTGCTGTCATCTCGTTCATGAGGTCGGGGAACTCCAGGTGGTAGGCGTTCAGGATGTCCTCTGGGCCGCCGGTGATTCCGGAGGGTCATGCCGCAGACGGTGATAGCTCTGGCAGTTTTGCCGTTCTGGTCCGGGATGAGACTGATGGCCTCGGCTTCGTCCACCCGCAGGTACTCGGGTTTCCGGTCTCTTTTCAGGAATAGTCTTTGGGAGCCGGGATCTCTTTCCGGCCGGTTGCCGTGCCGGGGTGGCCTGGCCTTTCCGGGTGTGTTGGAGGTTTTCTCCCGGTATCGGACCTCTCTGACGCATTCCCGGAGCACGGCGGCATCTGCTTTGTGGAAGGCCCTGACCGCGTTATACCCCTGTTTCAGCCCGGGCCGTTGGACGGCCAGCATGCTGTGGCCCCAGTGTTCCGGCTCTGACTTTCTCCGTTGGGTCAGCATGGCTTGGACCTGGTTGTATGGTGCATTGGGGTGGGCGAGGCAGTGCTCGACGGCTAGGTTGAAAGCCTGCCGGCGGGCGTGTGATGCTTGGCCGACGGCCTGGGCGGTTTCGGGGTCGTGCACCAGCTTGTTTCTGATGGTCCGTCTCATTTTACTGTCCTGCCGGAATTCCGCACAGAGCTGGGTAAAATTCGCCTACATTCCCTTTCTTCTCCGGTCTTTTGGGATTGCCCATCAATAGGGGCGGGCCAGTATGGGCCCGCCCCGGCATTTCATATTCTTGAAGCGCTACATGGTGGTACCTCCGCTCCCCCTCAGGGGGCCTTGTTTCCGTGTTCCTATCTCTGTTCCGGGGAGCCCCGATCTCCCTGCAAGGGGACGGGGCGCGCCTGGAACTTTCTCACGAGGGCTTTGTCAACGGGTGTCCGGCGATTTTGCCTCCATCATCGACGGCGGCGCGCTGGCCCGGGATGGTCGGCCGGACCTCCACTGGGTCTCTCTCGTTGTGGTAGAAGGCGGTTCGGGAGACCCATCCTGCCTCTCTACCCGGGCTCTCAGTGTTGCCCCTATGGATAGCTCCTTCCTGATGGACTCCATCATATCTTCGGGCAGGGCTGGTTGCTTCTGGGTCATTCTTTCTCTCTTCCAAGTTCCCGGGTTATTTCCCGGGTGATTTCCAGAAGATCGCCGTCCATGATTCTCTGTATGGGCCGGAAGCTCCGGCCCAGGCGGTGGTCGGTTACCCGGTCGTGGGGGTGGTTGTAGGTCCTGACCTTCAGGGAACGGTCTCCGGTGCCGACCTGGCTTCTCCTGAGCCCGTCCTGCTCTTGGCGCAGGCGTTCCCGTTCCATGTGGAGGAGCCTGCTGGCCAGGACCTCCATGGCGCGGCCCCGGTTCCGCTTCAGTGAGCGCTCGTCCTGGCAGGTCACGGTGATCCCGGTGGGGAGGTGCACCACCCGCACCCTGGTGGCGAGCTTGTTGATCGCCTGTCCGCCGGGTCCGCCGCCCCTCATGGTCTCGATGCGGAGGTCCTGGGGGTTGATTTTGATCTGCGCCTGGCTGGCCAGGGGGAGGACCGCGATGGTGGCGGTGCTGGTGTGTATGCGGCCCTGGGCCTCGGTTTCCGGCACTCTCTGGACCCGGTGGGTACCGCTCTCGTTCTGGAGTACCCGGAAGGCCTCCGGGTCCCGGACCTCCAGGACTGCCTGGCTGATCCCCGGGGGCTGGGGGCTGTGGGTCTCAGTGAGGTCGGTATCCCAGCCCATCTGCTGGGTGAAACGGAGGTACATCCGGAGCAGTTCCTGGGCGAATATTCCGGCCTCCCGGCCGCCGGCGCCTGAGCGTATCTCCAGGATGCAGCCCTTTGCCCCGTCGGGATCCGGGCTGGCGGGTTCCTGCTGGAACTGCCGGTCGACGTTCCGGTGTTCGAAATTCCGGTGTTCGAAGTTCCGGTCGATCTCCAGGATTTCCTGTTCCGTCCTCTGGATCTCTTCCTGGATGAGCTGGGTCATCTCCGGGTCTTGGTCCCGGTTCTGTTCTTCCCGGTTCTGTTCTGCCAGGAGGGCGGCATGTTCCTGCACCAGGGCATCCCGGGTCTGGGCGGCTGCTGCAGCCTGTTGGAGGGATGCTGACTCCTGGGCGAGCTCCGTCATCCGGGCAGGATCCCGGGCCGTTTCGGGCCTGGCCATCTCCTCCAGGATGAGGCGGCGCCGCTCGGCTGCATGGTCCAGTTTCCTCGCTGTGCCGCTTTCGCTCATCCTGCTTCCTGGGTTCCGGCTGTTTCCGGGGTTTTTATGTCCTTCAGGCTGTTGACGAACCGGATGCCCGGGTCGGTGATGTAGATCAGGTTGGCTCCCACCTGGCAGAAGTTGGCCGCGGTGAGCATGGCCAGGGGGATGGCCTGGTCCAGGAGCAGGGTTGATTCGATGCTCCCCTCTTGGTGAAACCGTGCCAGGAGCCGCAGGGCTTCCTGGTCGTCCAGGACTTCGGCTGCCAACCGGCGGAAGTGCTGGTTGGCGTTTTCCAGCCGGACCTGCAGCTGGTCCTCGTGCTCTGGGTCCACCAGCTTCAGGCGCTGTCCCGGCCGTGTTCCGGCCTCGTATTCTTCTTCCAGGGATGAGACGTGCTGGATGTCGATGCCGATGATCCGGTTGTCCTGGTCTACGTCCAGTGTGACGTCTTCGGTGAGTTCCACGCTGTGGCTGATCTCACCGGGGTCCAGCTTGATGTAGAGGCTGTCGGTTTTGTTTGTCATCTTTTCTCCTTATCGGGTATTCCGGCTGATGCTCCAGGGGGTTTCTCCTGACGGCTGAGAATCGTTCAGAATGGCCGTTTCCCGGTGTTTTGCCGCCTGTTGGCCTATGCTCTACTTTTCCCTACAGACGGGCTGTTTGGGCCGTCTGTGGGGCATGGGGTTCATGTTGGGATCTCCATGCCCCCTGTGGATTTGGCAGTGCCGGTCCTGGAACTCGTCATCGTTGGGCCGGCCCAGGGCTGGGTTTCCATCCGGGCCTCGCTGTAGTGCCGAGTTTTGGACTATTGGCGCGGATTGGTGTTTGGAGCTGGTGTTTCTGGCGGCGGCGTGGAGCTTGGATATCCGCTTGGCCAATGGGCGTGGGCGCTGCCTGGGGCATGGCCGTTCGGAGTTTCCACATCGGCTCTGCCGGGGCTGGTGGTGGTCCCGCCGGGATGGGTCTCCAGGCCGGGGGGTTCAGGTCCTCGAAACGAAATCGCCCTATAGACTATAGGTCGAAGTGGTATCTCCGGCCGGACCACTCGAAATCAGTAGGGGTAGAAGCCCTGGTCCCTTCACTTCTGGGCAACTCGTGAAGAAACCGCTGAATAACGGTGAATAACGGGAGATCCAATCCCGTTATTCACCAAGCCCATGGTTTGAGGTAAGGTTTTTGTGCTCAAAAGAGTCCTGTACCCCTCTTTCAAATGATGATGATTAACGGAATAACGTGAATAACGTGCTTTTGTGTTGGGCTGGAGAAGAAAAAGTTCCTATAGTATATAGGGCGTTTTCGTTTTTCACGCTCAGCCGGTGGGTTTTGGGGTCTGGAGATGGTAGATTTTCTGCATCGCTGGGGGATGCTGCACCGCGCTCCAAACTGTGGGTCTGAGCCGGTGCGGCTTGCGGCGGGCCGGGGGTCCTGGTGGTGGCTGGAAACTGCTCCCCCGGTGGTGGTCTGCCCGGTCTGGTGTGGGTTCCCGGCCAGGTTGATGCTGGCGGTGATGGCGGCAGCCGCGAGGGCCAGGGATATTCCTGCGAGCCAGAGGCATCTCCTTATTTTCGGCTTGGCCTGGGATCGGTTGATGCTGTTGGTCCTGAGCAGGCTGGCTTGGATGATGGCCCCCACCCCGATTATTCCGGTGATTATTCCGGTGATCTGGGTTGCCTGGGTTGCGGTTTCCATCTGGGCTCCAGTCAGCATTTGAGTGTGGTGTTGGTGCTGGTCATGCGGTCAGGAAATCCTGAGGGTTGCGATTGCGTTGGCCAGTGCCTGCTGCCCGGTGCTCTAGGCGGTTCTATCTCGTTGGATTTGTCTGTCGCTGGTGGGGGTGGTGATCTGGGATCTCACGGTAATCTTGGGGATTGTCCCATGTTGATCCGGTCTCCTGCAGGGCTTGTTTGAACTTCTTGATCATCTTTTTGGCTCCCTGCAGGTTTGAGTTGGGGTCCTTGGGGATGTTGGCGGATTTACCCATGCTGTGCAAAACTCAACTTCCCGTCTCCCTTCCGGTGGAAACCGCGGCAGGGTGGAGCTTGATGAGATGCTTCAGCTTGTCTCCGCCGGGTAGGTCTTGGGGAATTTCCTGGGGAATTTCCTGGGAAAAGTCTTGGTTGTATCCGTCCAGTTCCTCCAGGTCGTAGCCGTCCCCCATATCCCAGATGGTGAGCTGATCCTGGTCCTGTGTGGCGGCGGGGTGGTTCCCGAACTGCTCCCAGGTCACCACTCTGTCGTAGCGCTTGATGACCCACCTCTGGAACTTCTTCAGTTCCAGTATCCTCTTCTTCTTCTGCTCGGCCTCTGGGTCCTTCGGGTCTATCCTGGGATCGAAGACCATCGGGAACGGCATGCATCCCGGTTCCCGGATCTTCCGGTATCTTTCCATCACGAGCTCGATGGTCTCGTCCTCTGCGAACCCGGTGAGCATGTAGACCATGAGGTGCTGGGCCGGTATGCCGGCCTTCTCCAGTCTCTCCAACCCTCTGAAGAAGACCCTCTCCTGCCCCAGGTTGTCCCAGGCGGTGTAGAGCCTTCTCTTGGTGAACCGGTGGTTGTAGTAGCGGAGGGTCGATAGGGCCGCCGCGGCCTCGTCGTTGATCAGCCTGACGTTGATTCCCTGGTTGAAGGAGACCTTGAACTTCCCCTTCTTGAGCTCGTCCATCCTGGCCCGCCACTCCTCTTTGGGCTGGCCGAAGAAGTCATTGTCCAGGAGTACGATGTTCCTGGGCGTGCCGGGGCGCCAGATGTCCTGGATGGTGTTCAGCGTGATGGGGCCGCCCTCTTTCTTGGGCACGACGCAGAACTCGCATTTCAGCCGGCATCCCCGTTGGGTGAATCCCAGGCTCCAGGGATACTGGGGGTAGATGCTGTAATCGTAGCGCTCATACTTCCGGTCTCCGATGATGCTCTCCACCGTCAGGCCCAGGTTCTTCTCCCCGGCGCCGGTGCCGCCCACCAGCGCGCCGGGGTAGGCCCGCCGGAGTTCCTCCGCCAGTGGCATGGACTGGTCGAAGATGGCGGAGCCGTACACGATGTCGTAGCTCCAGGGCTCGAACAGGCCGGGGTGGATCCTCTCCGAGAAGGTGACCTGGTCCCCCTGGGCCCGGTGCCAGTGGGCCAGCTTCATGATGGCCAGGTTGGGGATCTTGCCGTCCAGCTGGACCAGTCTTACCTGTCTCATCGCTGTTGGCCCTCGATCTGGCTCCGGTTGTTCATCCAGTCTTCGGCCAGGTGGTTTCCGGCCAAGACTCCTCCCATGGCGATCATGGGGATTCCGATAGTGGGGTGCCCGGCTAGAGTTGCTCCCAGGCCGTAGCCCAGCAGGAGTCCGGCCGAGATTGGGTGAGAGATGATAGTCCTGAGGTTCTCGTTCATTGGTTTTGCTCTCTTCTTTCTTGGGATGTTTGTTCCTGTCCGAGCAGCGCCTCCGGTCCGGTATTCTTCTGCCGGTTCAGGAACCTCCAGGCCATGATGGCCGTGACCGGGCCTCCGGCCGCCAGTGCCAGGATGATGTTGGCGATGTGAAGGCTGGTCCAGCCATTCTGGCTGGTCAGGATGAATATCCCGGCGAATATGCTCCAGATGATCGCGTTCATCACTGTTTTTCCCAGCGATGTTCCGGGTTTTTCCTTCAGCTGCAGGAACAGCAGCGTTTCCGCAGCCGCGGCGAGACCCAGGCAGGCGGCCATTGCCATCCGGGCCGGGCCGCTCATTCCGATTGGTTCCATCATCATGGATACCGACATCGCCATGAAGGCGGCGCCGGCGGCGATCATGGTGAGGCCTCTCAGCGGGGATGGTCTTTCAGCGCCGTGCTGCACGGGCTCTGGTTCTGGCATGGGGTTGCGCTCATCCCTTTCCAGGATGGGCTGTTCCTGGAGCCGGCCGATGGTCTCCCTCATCCCCCGGGATGAGGCGGGTGGTTTCTCCGTTTTTTCTCCTGTGTTTTCTTGCTGTCTCCATAAGGGACAGCCCATGGGGGTCTTGCCCCCACGGGCCGTACTTTCTGCTCTGCCGGTTCTCTTTTCCGGCAACGGCCAGGGATTGGAATATTCAGATACCCGGATTTCCTGTTATCCTGATTTCCGGTTTTCAAAGCACCTGGCGGGTGATGTGGACTCCGCGCCTGGTTCAGTACAGGCAGGGGTGGCCGCCCTTGTGGCCACACTTGCCGTGCCTGGAGCATTGCTGGATGAGCGCCTTCGCGGCTCTGAGTTTTGTGGGCAGCTTCATCACTTCATGCTCATTCCGGTCCCGGGCCTGGCATGTTGTCCCAGGGCTGCCAGCTCGTCCTCGATCAGCCTTACGATCAGGTCGTCCAGCCGGTCGACGCTGTACTGCTCGACGTCATGGGGAGTGGTGAGCTCTCCCTGGGGGCCGGTGGAGTAGAGGATGAAAAGGAACTTGCCCATGGTCTGCTGGGCTATCTGCCGGAAGATGTACTCGCCCTGCTCGTCGAGCCCGCTGGAGGCCACGCTGAATATCTTGATCCCCTTGGCCCTGGCCCGGACCATGTCGCTGGCGTAGTCCTCGTCCTGGGGGTAGTCCAGGTGAGGGGGAGCATCGGCGATAAGGAATACCAGCCGGACGGCGTCGTCCCGCCAGCCGGCATCGTTCACGGCCTCATGCAGAGCCTGGTTCAGGCTCTCGGGGTAGTCGTCCCCGCCGTCGGCCCGGACTTCCTTGATGCTCCTCTGGAATCGTTCCACGTTCCCGTCGAAGTCGTAGAGGCGGGTGATGTAGCTGTCGCTCCGGTCCCGGTAGCTGACCATCCCGAACCGGAGGTCCGGGTTGCTGGGGAGCTGGTCCACCTGGTTGGATATGCTCTGGAGGGTGCTCTTGATCTGGTTGATCTCGTCGGCCATCGAGCCCGTTGAATCCAGGAGGAACATCACGTCCAGGGGGATCTGATTGCCGTAGTCCATGGTGCCGCCCAGGACTGCCTGGATGTTGATGACGTTTCCTGTCCTGGTGGTTATCGTCCGGCTGAACCGGTCCCGGGATGCGGTGATGGTGTAGCTGCCCTCTTCCTGGTCCTGGCCGGTCATCTTCATCCCTGGGAAGTCTCCCTGGTTCAGGAACAGGATGGTCCTGCCGTCGGCATAGGTGAGCTGCCGGGCCAGCTCAATTCCCTCATACTCCATTGTGACGGTGGCGTTGGGGACGGGTTTTCCGTCCCGGTCGGTGACGGTGACGACCCTGCGGTGGGATAGTTCGGTCCCATGGACCGTGGGCCCTTGGTACTTGTCCACGAAATCCAGGTATTCCTGCCAGCGGTCATTGTCGTCCACCTCGCCGGCCTTCAGGGCTGTCTCCGGCTGGCGCCGGCTCCGGCCGGAGCGGTCTTCCCCGGCTCCCTCGTGCCCGGGGTCCGGGGTCCTGCTCCCCATCATCATGGCCCCACCGGTGTCGTCTGACTTGGTGTGGGCGGCCACGTCCAGGTCAGGCGCGGTTTCCCCGGGGGGTCCCATCATTTCCCTGGGATCTCCCATCATTTCCGTGGGTGCGCCGGGGTCTCCGGATGTGGCCCGGGGCGGCTCTGTTCCAGGGCCGCCTGTGAGCGTCACCCCGTTCCCGTCCCGTCCGGTTGCGGGGCGGTCCGCGGTTGCCGGTTCGGCGGTTGCCGGTTCGGCGGTTTCCGGCCCGGATGTTTCCGGCCCGGCGGTTTCGGGACCGCTGGCCGTCTGGCTTTCGGCTGGTGCTGGGTCCTGCTGTGTGGTCTCCTGGGGACCGGCCTCGGTGCTGCATGCTGTCAGGGCGATGAGCAATAGGACCATCATGAGGATTGCTGTGATACGGCGCATCTCTATTCTCCACTCTCCTGGTTGGGTTCTCCCCCGGGCTCCTCTGGTTGCCGGGGTTCTGGCCGGTAATTATCCGGTGTGGATGCGCCGTTTCGTTTTGCTGTTTCCAGCCTATTTTGGGATCTGGTAAGGGCTGTCCGGAGGAGGCTGGGTCTTCCAGAAAATGGACTGCTCCGAGAGAATGGTGGAGCGGTTCATACCCTCCGGGGTTCCCCAGAGGGTGATGGAATATACCCCGGGGCCTTTCTCCTTCAGGATGGGGGAGATGTTGGCCTTGACCAGGAATTCCTGGTTGCTGATCCGGATGTTCCCGGGGGTCAGCCGGTGGACTCTCACGTGTCTCTCCCGGATCAGGGCTGAGGTGCCCTTGGCTTCCTTCCAGTTCTTCTCGGCCTCCTCGGCGCTGGCGGGGTGCTGGGTGGCCCTGGCGTTCTGGTAGGGGTCGCGGCACCGGGCCTTCACGGTCACGGTTTCTTCCCTGGGCTCATCCCGGGACTGGGATCTGATGGTTCCGATGGTGACGGGGTTGCATAGTGAATGGGTCTTGGACAGCTGCCCCTGGGTCAGGGTCTGGAGCGGCGGGTCGTAGCCGATCTGGATGACTATTGACTGGCCGGTATCCAGGCTGGCGTTCTGAACGGTCCCGCTCAGGGACAGATCTCCCCTCTGGTCTATCTGGGGCCGCTCCTGGTACTGCACATATTCGTTGGTGAACTGCTGGACCATGGCGATGTTGTACTGGTCGTAGGCGATGCCCACGTTCATGATGGTGTGTCTGGGGTTCAGCATGTTCCGGTGGTGTCCGGGGCTGTCGAGCCATTTCTTCACGGCGTCGTAGATGTCGCCCTTGGTGATGCCGTTATATGGGCCTCCGTCCTCCGGTCCGGCGCAGTAGTTCCGGCCCAGGGCGTTCTCGTCCCCGGTCCCGGTGCCGCCCATCAGGGTGTAGCGCTGGTTGGGTTTCAGGCCCCACTGGTCCCAATGGGAGATGGTGCAGTTCCGGAGGGACTCCTGGGCATGCTGCTGGGCGGCGGGGTTCTGTCCCAGCCGGACCGGGGGGAGTCCCCCGTTCCGCCGTGCCTGGTTTACCAGGTCCAGCATCTCCTGGGCGGCTTCCTGTTTCCCGATCCGGGGGTCCTGGGAGTGGTCGGCCTGGACGGTGGGAGTCTGCTCCGGCCGGTCTGTCCGGTCCTCAGGCCATAGGGTGATGGCGCCGATCAGGATTGCGACCAGTGCGAGCAGCCCGATCTTGGAGCCCAGGATTCCGGCTCCGGGGATATTGGCGAGCATTCTTGCGGATTTCATCTGGGGATTTCCTTATCTCAGGTTGGTTATCGGGAACGGGTTGGTTAATCGGGAACGGGCCGAGCGGCCTCATCCTCAGGGGGAGGCGGGAAGGCCCAGGATGGAGCTCCGGCTCAGGGAATTTCCCATTCATGGATGCTGGCCTGGATGCTTTCGACGTATTGTTCCATTTCCTCCGTCCTTGCTTCAAGACCCAGGTCCCGTGCGGTGGTCAGGGCCTCCTGGGCGGCTCCCAGGGCCAGCCCCAGGTTGTTCTCCCCGGCATGGCTCCGGGCGGTGATGAGGTGGGCGGTGACGTGGGTGCTGCCATCCTGTTCCCAGCTGAAGTTCCCCAGGTCCAGGACCGTTTGGGCCATTTCCCTGGCCTCCTGGTATTGCTCCAGGGCCAGGAGGGACCAGGCCTGCCCGGTTCGGGCGGCGGGGTGCCGGGGCATGGTCTGGAGGGTGTTCCGGAAGTACTCCAGGGCCTCCTGGTGCTGCTCATTCCCTGCCAGGCAGAACCCGGTGTGGAAGTGGGCCATGGGGAGGTTGATCCCCTCCATCTTCCGGATGAGTTCCTGGAGCCGGGGAACCGCATCCTGGCAGTTCCCTTCCTGGACGTTGCGTTCCAGCTTCCTGGCCTGGTGGGCCAGCCCGTGGGCGGCCAGGTCCAGCATGGCGGTGTCCTCCTTGGTTTCGTGCAGGAGGATCTCCAGCTTCTGTACCTGGTACTCGAATCTTTCCGGGTATTCCTGCCCTTCGGCTGACTCCAGGGTGGCGTTGGCGAATGCCAGGGCCTGGTTGAGCTCTCCCTCCTGAGCCAGGCACTGGGCGAAGATCCAGTTGGCCTCGGCGGGTTGGGAGTACCGGAGGCTGTTGGTCCAGGCCTGGGGGGATGTTGCTTCCAGGACCATGGTGGCCTGGGGGCACTGCCCGTCGAGCATTAGCGCGGTGGCCAGCTTGATGCGGTTGGTGGAGTCTTCCGGTCCTCCCAGGATCTTCCGGTAAATGGGCACGGCCTGGGTGTAGTCCCCGTAGGCCATTTCCGCGTCCCCGGCCCGGCCCAGGATGGTGGGGTGATCATGCTGGAGTTCCAGGGCTGTCCGGTAGAGGCGGAGGGCTTGGTCCCAGTTGCCGGCCTGTTCCTGTTGCTCCGCTTCCCGGAGCAAATCCCTGGCCCCGGTCTCCAGGCCGGCCAGGCTGTTGGCCCGGGTTGCCGGATGGTAGAGCCAGGGTATTGTCCACGGGATCTCCGGCAGGATGTGGGGAGCCAGGCTCCTGGTGGGGAGGGGAGTGGCCGGTGGCCGTGCTGTTGAAGCCGGGCTCCTGGTGGGTATGTGGGCGGCGCTCTCCCGCCGGGACATTATCTCGTCTCTCATGCGGCTGCTGCTGGTTTGGCCGGCATCCGGTTCTGGGCCCGGCTCCCTGGGGAACGAGCTTGCGGGAGATGCCGGCGCCTTGGTGAGATGACGGACCCGGTCGGGTTCGCCGGTCTCCTGGTTGAGGCCGCAGCCTGCTGAGACGGTCATGGCCGCGGTCAGGATCAGGGTGCAGATGATCTTGTTCAATTTGTTATCCTTGGCCCCTTAGGGCTTCCAGGATGCGGCCGAGTATTTCCCTCTCGTCTTGGATCTCCTGGATTATTTTCTGGGGGTATTCGGCAACGTGGGCGGCCATATGGGCCATGTTGATGTAGGCGTAGGCCTCCTTGTAATCTCCCAGGCCCTTCAGCCGCCGGGACACGATCAGTCCTGCCTCTGTCCTGCTGGAGTACCTGGTTTTGCCCTGGTGGACTTCCCAGTACCCGGTGGGCAGGTTTATGGCCTCCTTGGCGTACCGGATGGCCTCGTCGGCATCCAGGCTGTCCTCGTATAGCTGGGCCAGCTTGGTGATCACGACCGGGTCCTTCTGGATATTGGCAGCTCGGTTGAAGTGTTTTATGGCATCTTGGCGTTGTCCCAGCCCACTGTGGGCATCTCCCCAGAGGGCCAGGATGGTTGCTGACGGGGTGGTGTGGATGGTGTCCAGCTGTTCCAGGAGGGTTTTGGCTTCCTGGTATTCCCCTCCGGCCAGGAGGGTCTGGGCATTCTCGACCATCTCCATTGCCTTGGGGCTGAACTCGGGCACTGGAGCCGGGGTCGGCGCAATGGTGGGCCTGGGGGTGGTGTTCGCTCCGTTGGTGGCGCCGTTGACGGCTGTTTCAGGGGTTGGCCCGGTGACGGCTGGTCCCCTGATTGCTTCCTGCAGGGTGAGGATCTCGTGAAGGCGGAGGGCGTCGTAGGTGTCGGGAGGGGCTGATGCCACGGCCAATTCGATATGCTGATGGGCGAGCTCGGGCCGGTTTTCCTCCTGGTAGCAGGCAGCCAGGATATAGTTCCCCTGGGCGTGGGAGTTCAAGCCGTCCCTGGCAATGGGGGGGACGGCTGTGGCCAGCTTTGCATCCAGGGTTGCGGGTTCGCACTGGTCCAGTTCCAGGGATACCATACCCCTCTGGACGTAGATGATGGGGTCTTTCTTGGTTTCCAGGGCCTTGGTGAACTGCTGGTGGGCCTGCTCGTGTTGTTCCAGGGCCCAGTGGGCCCGGGCCATCCCCTCGAAGACGAGGTGGGACCCATATGGGTGCTTCCTGATCGCCTCCCGGTAGGCGGCGATGGCCTGGGGGTACCGCTTCTGGCTGGCGAGCCGTTCGGCCTGCTCGAAGGCCAGAAGGGCCAGTCCCTGGAGTTCATGGCTCTGGGTTGTGGGCTGGGGGGTGGGTTCCGGCTCTGGAACCGGGGATGGGCTGTCCGTCTGGTCCTCCGGCGTGGTCCTGGATTCCCGGGCAATGGGTGTTGGCTCCGGTTCCCGCCTGGTGGGAGCCGGTTCCGGATCCGGCAGCCCTTGGGGTTCATCCTCGAATTCCACCAGGAGGTCTCCTTCGGAGATGGGGGCCTGGGGGATTTCGGTTTCTCCGCTGCCGCCGCAGGCGGTGACGGCGATCATGACGGTCATCATGACGGCGATGGTCATGATGACCGTGACGGTCATCCTGATGGTTCTCCAGCTTCTCATCTGTACTCTGCCTCTTTTCCTGTGGGCGCCGGTCTTGTGGGCGCCGGTGGTTCCTGTGTCATTCCGGGCCATTCTGACCTGGTTCCGGCACCCTTCGTTTTGTGGGTTGGGCTCATGCCGGAGTCCGGCGCCGGCCCGGTCTGAACCCGACTGAATCTGGCTGCTCACTGGGTATATTAGGAATGGCCTCTGTGGTGCTTGGGAGACAGGAGGAATTTTTGCCTGGGGATTAGCCGCTTGAGATGGAGGTTGGTGAGGCTGGCGGTGTTGGAAATTTTTGCAGGCGCCGGGATACCGTCCTGGCCTGTTGGGGATGAGGGTGATGGGTGTCGGGAATTTTTGCCCCGGCTGTTCCCTGGGGACAGGGGGGGTGGTTATAAGGGAAGTTCCTTCCCCAATGCGCTCAGCAGATTGCTTAAATTATGACCATCCGGTTTGGGTGGTCTTTCAGGGAGTTTTCAGGGAGTTTGGATGAGATTCTGGCCGGAGGCTGCGCCGTTCTGCCGGTTGTTCTGGATAATGGTCCGGGCTCTTTGGCTGGTCTCCTGGATGATGGACTGCGCCTCCTTGGATGATGGACTGCGCCTCCTTGGATGATGGACTGCGCCTCCTGGCCGGTGCGGTTCAGGGTGGCTCTGCTCTGGCCGCAGCCGATTGGGCTGGTTGGCGGAAGTGCCGGGCGTTCCGGGTGTTACTGGGGTTGGGCATTGGGTTGAGCATTGCTGTAGATCTTGGCGAGTTGCAGGGCTGCGGCCTGGACCTCGCTGGAAACGGGGTGGTTGTGGGGCCCCCGGAGTTGGGCGGTCTGCCAGGCCCCGCCGGGTCCTGGGTTGATTTCCAGGGTGGCGAGGGGTTTCTGGTCCTTCTGGACGGAGAAGATTCGGGAGCGGCCGGAGTTGCATTGTTCTCCGTAGTGGATTACGCAGTGTTCCATCCGGATGGACTCGCCCAGGAGGTCTTCCTCGGAGCAGAGTGGGGTGAAGGTGAGGCCTCCGATCTGGACTGGCCCGGTCAGTCTGGACTCCCACTGGAGGGGGCCGGTTTCCCGGTTCCGCATGATGGTGTGCCACTGGCGGAGCCTGGCTTCCTGGGTGGTCTGGGTGTGCCACTGGTGGGCGAGGCGCAGGGCCCTCTTCCAGGAGCGGGTCTGGAGGGGTTGGCGGTCCTGGGCAGTCTGGGCGAGGTGGTGGCAGTAGTCTCGGATGGAGGTGAGCTGTTCCTGGAATTCCTGGACAGACTGGTGGTTGGGGTTGACTTCCTGGGCCTGGCGGCAGGCGAGTTGGATGAGGGGGTTGAGGAGCCGTGACTCCGTATGTTGCCAGCCGTAGTCCTCCAGGATGATGCGGTTGATGATTGGGATGCATTCGGGGATTGGCTGGGACTGGGCGGCTGAGATGGCCTGTAGGAGCCGGGTGGTGTTCCGGGTCTCGCATATGGCCCGCATTGTCCGGGCATTGAGTCTGGCGGCGTGTTTCCATGCTTGACCCTGGATGCCTCCTATTTCCAGGTGGCTTCGGACGAGGGTGATTATCTGGCCGGGGTGCTCGATTCTGGTCATGTAGTGATGGGCGGCCCAGGCGATGACGCCGGGGTTATGGGTGAGGAGCTCCTTTATCGGTTCCCGGCTGGCCTGGACGGAGTTGTAGTGGCGGATAGTTATGTTGGGGAAGAGTTCCTGGGTCATTGTCCAGGTGCCGGGGTCGATGAGTTGCCGGACGGTTTGGAGGTACCGGGCGGAGAGGAGCTGTTCCGGGCTGTGGCCGCCGCCCATCTCCAGGATGGCGGTCTTCAGGTGTCCGGTGGACGGGGGTTTTACGAAGTTGGCCTCCTTCCAGAGAGGGTGTTGGGCAACGGTCTCGCGGGCTTCCTGAACGGTCAGGCGGTTCAGCTCGCCCCGGCAGGACCAGGCGAGGTCGGTTGGGAGGTCATGGAGTGGGTTGGGGATGATGGGGTCGGGGTGCTGCCGGAGGGAGCCTCTGATCGTGAGGGCGCCATTGGGGGCGCGGGTGAGGCCGGTCAGCACGGCGCCGGTCCGGTTGTCCTGGATGAGGGCCTGGGCTCCGGGCTGGTGGTTCAGGGTGATTCGTTCCTGGAGCTGGTGGATGATGCGGCTGCCGGCGCTCTGTCCGCCGTCCTCTGGGGAGTGGAGGATGGTTCTAATGGTCTCGGCCTGGGTGGGCCGCTTTTTGGTTGAGCCGGTCTTGGATGAGCCGGTTTTGGATGAGCCGGTCCTGGATCGCGGCTTGGTGGACCATTCTCCCCGGGGGCTGGTCTGGTGGACGGCGTCCATGATGTCCTTCCAGGAGCGGGGGGTCCGGCATACCTTCTGGATGGGTGGGATGATGTCGGGCTGGCGGAAGTCGTCCCGGTGGATGGCGATCTCGGTGCTGACGGTCCGGAGGTCCTGGGCCATCTGGGCCTGGGTTCCGGTCCTGCGTTGGCTGGACCGGCGGCTGCTCTCCTGGATGAAGGTTGCCACAGCCTCTTGGGGCAGGCGGTCGAGGGCGGTCCGTTCCCGGAGGAGCGCTGCGATGGTGGAGCAGGTGGGGGTGTTGCTGGACTGCTGGGCGGCGGTGAGGATGATGATGTGGGCGCCGTCGTGGGGCGGGCATTTCCGGAAGGCGTGGGGGTTGATTCCCTGGAAGGCGTTCCATAGCTCATCCTGGTCCTGGCCGGGGGCATATTCCCGGCAGTCCCTGGTGAATGAGTTGCGGGCGGACTGGAGGATCTGCTCTTCGGTCAGGGTCCGGTCCCAGGCGGCCGGGTCCTGGGCGAAGTGGATGATGGTGGCGTTGGGGTCCTGCTGGTGGGCGAGGGTTATGGCCTGGAGGTCTTGGATGATGCGGTTGTGGTGCTGGAGGGTGGCCTGGTAGCCGGCGATTCGGAGTGTGCGGCTGACGCGTTCGGTGCCCAGGAGAGACCGGATGAGGTGGCGGCCCAGCCGTTCGGGGTCATTGACGTAGCCCTGGCCGATGCGGGCCAGGATGTTCCGTACGGCGGTGTTGACGGCCTTCTCGATCTTCCTCTGCTTCCGGGTCTCCTCCCGGTTCGGGGCGATTTCGGCAAACAGGGGTTGTCCGTTCCGGAGGGTGATATTGAGGTGTTGCCAGCACAGTTTCTCTATGGTGTTCCAGATGGCCTGCCGGGCCTTCCAGAAGGGGGCTGTTTTCTTGGAGGATCGGGTTATGAGCAGGCTGAGCTCCAGGGTTTGGGGGCTGGCGACGGCGAGTCCGTTGGGAGAGGCGGAGATGATGGTCTGCTCCTCCGTGTTCCGGCCGATGGTGAGGGTGCGGGTCTGTTGGTCGAGCTGGGCCCAGCCCAGGTGCTGGAGCTGTTTGGATACCAGGTCGGTGGTCTCGTACTGGAGGAGGTCCCGGGCATCTTGGACGAGGGTATCGCGGGTGTTGGTCATTTGGATTGATTCACCTCGTTATTGGACGGTGGTACAGAGCGCCTCACTGGAGGAGGGTGCCCAGGATGGTGGTCAGGATTCTGGGAATGCCCTGCGGTTGTGGGCTTGGAGGTCCATGATGAGGTCATAGATGGGGGCGGCGTCGTCCTGGTTTTTGGCGAAGGCCATCCGGATGCGGAGTTCGTTGACTTGGGTTGGCCAGTGCTCATCGAGTCCTGACAGGATGTGGCGGGCTTCCCGGCGCATCTGGTCCAGGCGTTCCTTACTGGCCAGCTTTAGCTGGGAGGTTTGGTTCAGATGCTGTCTGGTGATGTCGGCCATGGTGTTGGCTCCTGTATTTCTGTCATGACTGTTGGCAGAGCTGTTCCTGCCGGTCCTTGGGCTGGGGGCTGCGAGGTTGTGGTGCGGAGTGGTTCTGCTGGGCTGGGAAGATGCGGCCGGCCAGTTCTTGGAGGATTTCCCGGTGCTGGGGGACTGGGGGTTTCCCGTTGTAGAGGTTTTCCTGGGCGTACTGGATGATGGTGTAGGCGGCCTGGATGGCGAGGTCCTGGTCCCTGTGGGTTTGTACGGCCATGGGGAGCATCTCTCCTGGACCCGGGGTCACTTGGTCATACTGCTGGACTCCCAGGGATTCATGGAGTTGGTGTTTCAGCCTGGGAATGTCCCGGCCCATGAGGCGCAGGGCGTTCCGGATGGTCTGTGAGCCGGGGAGTTTCCCTATCCCGGAGGCCTCTCTGATCTCCGGGTTCTCGGCGAGGCGCCGGTGGAGCTGGGAGACGTTGGGTATCTGGAGGGCCAGCATGGTCAGGTAGGCGCGGGCCGTCTGGGTGTCGGACTCCTGGATGGCGGCGCTTGCCCTTTTCCGGTGCTTCCCGATGAGGTAGGCGAAATGCCGGGGATCGTTCATGGTCATTATGTAGTCCAGGTAGCTGGCCTCGTCCTCCTGGGGGTCGGCCAGCCAGATCTCGCGTTCGTACCGGAGCTGGTCGGCGGCATCCTGAGTGAGGTCCATCAGTTCCTGGAGATTGGGTCTTCCGGCTGTTGGCTGAGTCGCGGATTCGGTCATGGATTCGGTCATTGATTCTTGTCCTTATTCCGGTTATGGATCCGGGGGTGATGGGGGGGATTGTCCACTGTTGGACGCCACCGTCAGTCAACGGCGTCACCGCCGGCGTCTCTGGTGGCCGCTGTTGTTGCGGGTATTTGGGATGGGCGCGGCGCCCGGGGCTCCGTTCTGAGGTCCGGCTCCGGGCCGGTAGCGGGAGTCCTGGGCGCCTTCCCGGAGTCTCTCCGGCCTGATCGGGGGGTTGGCTGGGGTTCGCTCCTCCTGGGGAAGGAGGTCCCGGTTGATCTCCCGGAACTCCAGGTCGGTGGAGGTGCCCTTCAGGTGGTTGCAGTACTGGCAGGCCAGCTGGGTATTTCGGCGGTGGTCGGGGCCGCCCAGATCCCGGGGGATGAGGTGTTCGAGCTCCAGCTGTTGGTACTGCCAGCGGTTGCCGCAGTAGTTGCAGACGCCGTTCTCCTGCCGGTTGAACCAGTAGCGCTTGTCCCTGGCCTTGGGGTCGTCCTCGTCCTGGTGCCGGTCGTAGCGCCGTCCCCTGGGGGCGGGAGGTATTGGGGTTGCGGGTTTGGCTGGAGGCGCTGCCGCGGCTGGTGTTGCTGTTGTGGGGGCGGCTGGATGGGCCTCTGGATGGACGTCCATCCGGACGTCCGGATGGACGGTCTGGGCCCGGGTCTGGCATTCCCGGCAGAGGGGGAAGATGGTGGGCTTATGGAGGCCGCACCGGCATTCTGAGATGCTTCCCTCCATGAGTTGGGCGTAGTGGGGGTTGCAGAGCCGGTGGTGGTCCGGGATGGCTGTGCTGCAGTCCTGGTGGCTGCAGGTATGAGCGAGGTTGGCTGGGGCCGTCTGGCTGGTGTTGGGCGCCGGCCGCCGGGCGGAAGGTCCTCTGGGGCTGTTGCCGGCGGGCTGTTCCTCTTTCCCTCGCAGTGCACCCATACGGGTGCTGTTCGGGTTCGTGGTTCCTCGTGATGCACCGCTCTGCGGTGCACTCGGGTTCGTGGTTCCAGCAGGAACCACGAACCCGGCTGGAACCGCTTTCAGGATGTTGTGGCAGGAGCGGCAGTGTTCGAACCAGGGAGGTTTCGTGTTGCCGCACCTGGGGCAGGAGCTGGGGTGTTTTATGGTGGTCATGGGGGTTGGGCCTCCCGGAGCCGGAGGTTTTCCCCCATGTTAGATGTTGGGCATGCTGGTTTTGTTTTTGCGGTTCCGGTGCTATTCCGGAATGAAGTCCTCCCTACTCAGAGGCAGGGGCGGGGTCAACAGCCAGGTTGCGGGGTGCCGGCGGGAGGTCCAGGAGGTTGGCGAGCTTCTGCGTTGGGTTCAGGGACTGGGGCTGGGTTCAGGGGATGGCGGCCCAGATGATGACCAGGGTGATGGCGAGGGTTGGGTAGAAGGCATATACCGAGAAAGACATGAGGCTCTGTGCGGTCTTCCTGAGTGTGTTTTGTGGTGTGGCCGTCCTGCTCTCCGTCACTCGTGGCTGGCGGCGTCGCCGGTAGGCTGGTTGCAGGTTCTGACCAGCTCCTGGGTGCATTCGCGCATGGCTTCCATTGCCGGGTGGTTGCTTCGGGCCCTGGTCTGTTCCTCCCGCCAGAGTCCTTCTCTCAGGATGAGCGAGGCGGTGGCCCGGTCTCCTGATTGGTCCCGGAGGGAGAATATCCGGACCGTTCCCCGCTGGGCCCTGGTGCCGTAGAGGTGGACGCAGTGCCTCATCTCCAGGGCTTCTTCCAGCAGCATGCGCTCGTTGGTGAGTTCGGTTACCGTCACTCCTTGGTGCTGGAACTGGCCGATGGCCGGCTCCCAACTCCTGATCTTCCCTCCGTTGGCCTGTACAGTTGCTTCCCACTGCTGCCTGGTTGCATCCTGGTTCATCCGGTCGTGCCACCGGTGCACGGCCTTCAGTATTCCGCCCCAGGTGGTGGCGGTGATTTCCGTTTCATCCAGGGTCATTCTGTGGGCGTAGGTGATGGCGTCCGCGAGTTGTTGGCGCGCCTGCCTGGTTTCCCCGGCTCTCTGGGGGTTGGCTGGGTATCTCAAAGCCAGTTCAACGACTCTTCCGATGTTCCGGTCCATGAGGTTCCGTTCCTCTGGATTCCGGGAGTGGCGGCCCAGAATTTCCATGATGTCCGGGCTTGGAAGGATCTCATCCAGGCAGTTTCTTTCGAGGCGCCTTTTTTCGTTGTCCTCTTTTTCGAGGTTATGCCTGAGGCTGGCCAGCCAGTTGATCATTCCGGCGGCCTGCTCCAGGCCGGTGGAGTAATGGATAATGTTTCCGGTGAGAGCGGGGTCCAGGCCGGTCATTTTCTTCCAGCCCCGGGGGGTCATGCCGCGCCGTATTGCGCCGGCCCGCTCCCGTCCGATGAACTGGCCCTGGTGGGACTCCTCCTGGTGCGGTTCGTCCTGGGCGAGAATGAATGGGATCGCGCCGGCGTTGGCGTCCAGGGTATCCTGGCTGCAGGCGAGGACGAGGGCTGCCTTGTTGTACTGGCCCACGGTGGTCCCGATATCCCCGAACAGGGTTTTCTCCAGGTTGGGGGTTCTGAAGCCGGGGGTCCCTGGGCGGGGTTCTTTGGTGTGCGTTTCCCGGTCGGGCTTGAATCCCTGGGATGGGGCGTTCTCGGCCAGTAGCCGGAGCGCCGATGGGTTGAGTCTTTTCTCCATCTTTTCCTGGATGTATTCTTCCAGGTCCTGTATGAAGGTTTCCACCCGTTCGGAGATTTCAGCTGCGTAGAAGACGCATTTTGCCGCGGTCAGGAGGCCGCTGTTCCATGTTGGCTCCTTCCACTCTGGGATGTCGGGCTGGGTTCCGGCCCGGGCCAGCAGTTCCCTGGCCTGGTGGATGAGCGCCGCATCGAAATATCCGGCGAGCAGCTCGCTGGGGGGTCCTGCGGCGCCGCCGTCTGTGGGAGTGATGGTCAGTTCCATTGGGCACGGGGGCTGGCGGTCTTCGGGGATGGCGGGTTGGTCGGCGGTTCCGTGCTGGACCAGGGGATTGGGGGTTTCCCGGAGGGTTATGATGGGGTCCTGGAGGTGCTGGGCGCTGAGGGTCAGGCTGTCCTTCCCGTTTTCCACCTGGATGAGGCTATCGAAGAATTCCTGGGGGTCCTTGATCAGTTCGGACAGCATCTGGTAGAGCTGGGGCAGTTTGGGCCGGCGGGGGCCCGGGTTCTCTTCTTCCTGTTGGCGTACGGCCTGTTCCAGCATTGTCATTGTCCTCTTCGCTTCGGTTCCATCTTGCTGTCTTGACCAGGAGCTGATCCTCTGGGGAGATGTTCATTTCCAGGAGATGTTCGTCCAGGGTTTCGCCGGTGGGCAGGTGGGTATTTTCGGTGAGGGTCATCCGGCCGGCGGTTTGGGCTGTCTCGGCCAGTGGGTAGATTTCTCCGTGGTATTCCTCTTCGCCGTCCAGGTCGATCTTCAGGAGGTAGACGTTCCCGTTGATATACTGCTCCAGCACCAGCAGATCGTTCTGGATCATGATTTCCCCCTCCTCCCGGGTGAGCCCGTCCTTCTTGAGGTTCTCTTCGCTGATGAAGGCCACGCCGCCCAGGCGGGGGTCTTCGGTATCCAGATCTGCCTTTGGCATGAAGGATGTTTCGTAGCTGCCTGGTATGACCCTGATCCACCGGAGCGCTCCGGGGTAGGGGGTCTGGCCGATCAGGTCCAGCACCTCCTGTGGCGGTTCATCCTCCAGGCAGAGGCCGGCCAGCTCCGGGTAGATGTTCTGGTAGAGCTCGTAGATGGCATTCTTGTAGCTCACGATGTCTCTTGAGTCCGACATTTCTTCGTGCATATCGTCCCAGAAGTGGATTCTGGTTGGCTGGCCGCCCCATTTTCTGGGGTTCTCGGGATGGCGGTCATAGAGCAGTTCGGCGGTGAATTCAGGCCGGATCTCCTTGGATATTACGACGTAATCATCGGACATTGTGCGGCGCTCCTGGCGCTCAGCTGCGGCTGAGGAAAATGGGGCCGGTTGGGTCACTGGTTGGGTCACTGGTTGTTTCTGCGGTCCGGAGCGCTCCTGGTCCGGAATGCGGATGGTGAGCCGCAGCGCTCCGTCAGGGCCTGGGGGCATCTCTCCACCAGCCGCCGGAGTGTGGCGCCGTGGTCCTGAACCTGCCCCTCATGTGGGGGTCGTTGAGTGCTGGCGCCAGTCCGGGACCGGCTCCTGGTCCTTCATGTCTGCGCTGATTGCGGCCGATAGAGGCTGTGGTCGGTCTGTATCTCCCTGGTGCGGGGGCTTTGTGATGCGGGTCTGACGGGCCGTTCGTTCTTCTGGGTCATCCGGTGGCTTTGCTCCACTCCCGCTTCAGCCGGTCGTGGCCCCACCTGACCTCTGTCTGCTCCATCATTTCCCGGAGGGGGTTCGAGGCTGCGGCCTTCGCGGCTGAGGCTGGTGCGGCTGCTGCCTTTGCGGCTGCGGCCTTCGCGGCTGCGTCACTGTCACCGGTGTCAACCGCACCGGCCTCAGCCGCGCTCAGGTTCTGTACGGCTGTTTCCATCCTCTGGTGGGCCTCTTTGGTGAGGGACTCCAGGGTAATGAGGTTGTTGTGGATCTCCCTGACCCGGATGCTGCCGCCGGCGGCCAGGCTGGCGGCGCCGATAATGGCCGATATGGTCTCCGGCATGATGCCGGGCTCCTCCTGGCCGGGCTGGAATGGGACCTGGGCGTAGCAGAGCATGGGGGGCTCAGAGGGCGTGAAGCCCTCCAGCTTGGCCTGCATCTTCTTGAGCCGGCTCTCGAACCCTATTCGCTCGACGACCCTGTCCTCCGGCATTTTCTCCAGCATGTTCTCCAGGGTGTTGATGTCGGCCTTGATGAACTTGTATTCGTCGTATCTCAATTTTCTCGCTCCTTGTGTTCGGGACCCCAGGAGTCTGGGTGGAGGTTCTCCGGCGTCACCTGCTCCAGGAGCCGGCCCAACTCTTCCGTGGGGAGGTTGCCGGAGCCGGGTTCCAGGGTCAGAAGGGATGTTGCCGGCCGGCGTAGGAGGGAGTTGTTCATCATCTGGATGACTCTCTCGTTGAAAGCCAGCTTCTGTCTTTTGGTGAGGTCCTCCCATTGCCGGTGTTCCTCCCCGGTTCCCTGGCAGTTCCCGTTGCACTCCGTGAGCCCGGTGGCGAGTTCCCAGATGGTCCTGATGGTCCAGGGGGTCAGGATTACCCCGGCGTGTTTGGGGAGGGGGTTCCGGTACTGCCGGATTTCGATGCCGTCCTTCTGGAGCAGGTCCCGTATCCTATTGGGGGATACGGGCTGTCCGGTCTCGAAGTAGTGGGCGTTCGGCACGCGCTCCCGTTTCCTTTTTGGTTGTTCCTCTTCTGCGCCGGATGGTTGGATCAGCTCCAGCTTCCGGCTGGAGGTGAGTTCGATGGTTTCCCTGTTGGTCAGGATCCAGACCGCTTCCCGGAGGTCGATTTCCCGGATGAACTCATCCCCTTCCCGTTGGATGAGGGCTTGGATAACGGTCCCGGGGCTGTTGGGTTCCGGATGTTCACGAAGGTACTTGGGAATAGCGTGCAGGGCCCGTTGCAGGGATTCGGGGAGCATGGTCATTCCGTCCTTCTCCTGATCTCGAGTTCCTGCATGAGGGCTTCCAGGCTGGGTGGCGGGCTGAGCCTTCCGGTCTGGAGGTTCCACCTGAGCCCGTGTAGGGGGCAGGTCACGCAGCCGTCCTGGCCGGGTTCCAGGCCGGTCAGCGGGGTCTGGCGGTGGGGGCAGACCGGGTGCCCGTCCTGGTAGATGAGGTGTGCGTTCAGGAAGGCTTGGTGGAGGGGCGGCAGCCAGGGCACCCGGTCTGGGCCGGGATATTGGGGGTAGGGGGCGGTCAGGCGCCGGCGCATCACCCGGAGGTAGGAGCTCTCCGGGAAGTTGTCCTGATTGATGGCTCCGGACCCATTCTGGAGTTGGGAGACCTGGATTCCCTGGGACGGGACCCCCGGGCAGTCGGGCCACACGTTGGTTATGGGCAGCCGGAAGCAATCGTCGACCTTCGTCCGGTCGTCGTTGAGCTGGCCGATCTTCTTCTTGTGGAGGAACCGGCGGTCGACGTGCCAGTGGAGGTAGGGGAAGCCGATTATCTCCTGGTCCTCGTGGACGGCGCCCAGCACCGGTATCCACTCGTGCTTCAGGGAGTGGTGGCCGGTCCAGATGGTTCGAACGCAGGTGACGTTGTGGTAGGACCCGGGATGGAAAGACCTGGTCTTCTGGCTCATGCGGCGTGGTCCTTTGGGGGGTGGATGTATTTCTGTTCGCTCATGAAGGCGGTGTTGGGGTCCCCGCATTGCTTGCATAGACAGGCCTTCTGGTAGCCGGCGCCCGGGTTCGCGGAGCTCCAGCCGCACGGGCAGGTCTCCCGGCTCCGCCGGATGGGGCTGGCTGGTCCGTCAGTCCAGTATTTTCTCCAGCTTGGTCTGGAGGGTTGTGAGCATCTTCTGCTGGAGGGTCTGGAGTTGGGAGCTGTGCTCCTTGACGGCTTCCTGGATGGCTAGGTCGATGTTTTCCTGCTGTTCCATGGGGGCCTTTATGAGCTTCTCCAGAAGCTCCGGGTCCGGTCCGGTCATATCCATGAGCCTCATCGGGGTAAGATTCCGGCGGAGGCGGCTCTGGTTGACGGCCCAGAGGGTGAAGGGGGCCCAGCTCCGGCAGTTCGGCCTCGTCCTGGGCGATGGCTGAGAGTTCCGCCATGGTGTCGGCGTGGACCTGGCCGGCGATGCCCTCGATCATGTGCCGGTGGCCGGTTCCCTGGTCCGTGATTATGTCGGCGATGTGGATCCGGTCTTGGTAAGAGGACTGTTCGAGGTAGGCGATGGCTGCTTCCTGCTCGTCGTCATCGGGGTCGATGTTGCGGCTGATGTAGTTGATGATGTCCTGGACGCGGAGGCTGGTAATTGATGGGTTGTAGGGCATCACGATGTTTTTCGGGGTTTGGGCTTCGGTCATTTTTCTCCTTTTTTCGTGTGTTGCTGGCGGCCTGGTTCGGTCAGGGGGCGCTGTTGGGCCCTGACCGAACTGCTGGCGATTTACTTGTCCAACTCCCATTGGAGCTGTTTCCAGCGGGTGGGTTCAATGGGTGGCTGGTAGGTGGTGATGAAGAGCTCGGTGACGGGTCCTCTGCGGTCGCTCCTGGCCGAGATCAGCCTGGGAGCGGAGAGCTGGGTGATGGTGAAGTCCGTCCCGTAGAGGGCGTGTATCAGGGGAGTGTCGGAATTTGAAACCGCCACCTGGGCGCCGGCCTGGCGCCAGGCGAGGGCCTGGTCCCGGAGGCGCTGGTGCTCGTCCTCGCCGAAGCCTTCGGTTGAGTATTGCTGGAAGGTCTGGTGGTAGGGCGGGTCGCAGTAGATGATGTCTTTCTCCCCAGGCCGGATTTCCCCGAAGTCCTGGTGTTTGATATCTGCTTTCTGGAGGGCCTTGCTGGCCCTCCGGATGGTTTCCGGGTCATGGATGAGGGGGTTGAGGTAGCCGCCCTCTGGAACGTTGAACTGCCCGTGCCGGTTGACGCGGTAGAGGCCGTTGTAGCAGGTGTGGTTCAGGTAGATGAGCTTGGCGGCGGTTTCCACGCCATTCTGGGAGGGGGGCTGGTCCCGGACCTGGTAGTAGTTGTCCTGGATGAAGGCGTGCTGTTCGGCATGGATGTTGAGCATTTCGATCAGCTCTTCCGGCTGGTTCCGGACGGCCTGGTAGGTGATGGCGAGCTCGGGGTTGATGTCGGAGAGATGGGCGGTCCGGATTCGAGCTTCCAGGGTGAAGAAGAGGGCGCCCCCGCCGGTGAAGGGTTCCCAGTAGGTCTGGAACTCCGGCGGCAGTAGCCTGGCGATCCTGGGGGCCAGGGCCCGCTTGCCCCCGGCCCATTTCAGGAAGGGCTGGGCCGGTCCTGGTTGGGGGTGCATTCTGCTTCTCATCCTGGATATCCGTGGGTCTCTGGCCTTTCTTTATGATCTCCTGGGATTCTGGGGAGCCGGTGGTGCGGCCCGTTTTGGCTGGCCCGGTGGTTCTGGGGCTCTGGGGTCTGCTCTCCGCCCTGTCCGGCCGTATGGAACGGTCTTATTTCCGGGGGGTGTTGTTCTTGGTAGAGTGGGGAGGGGAACGGAGGGGCCGGGTGGTAGACTTTAGCGAGGGTTTTGGCAAGAGGGTTTTGGCAAGAGAGTTTTGGCGGGAGATTCTGAGGAGGCGCTGTATGGCTCAGGCAAGGCGTGATGGCCCCTACATCTGGGTGACGTGGTTGACCAAGCTTCTGGTTGGGGAGCACAGCTGCGAGTGGGCGAGCTGGTTCCGGGCGCAGCATGAGGGGTGGAGTTGGACCAAGGCGAAGATGGGGGGTGATGGTTTCGACCCGGTGGGGTGGCAGATGGCCCACACGGCGGGCATCAATGATGCTCGTCCGGAGTGGGAGGAGTTGGGGTACAGCGTGTTCACCGAGAACCAGAACTCCTTTGCGCTCCGGGGCAAGAGGGCGACCCTGGGCGGGAAGCCGGATCTGATCGCGCTCCGTGGGGAATCGGGGACGATCATTGACGTGAAGACGGGGAAGCCCAGTCCATCCCATGGGGTGCAGGTGATGCTCTACATGTACGCGGTGCCTCGTGCGCTGGGGCAGTACCAGGGGATCAGTTTCGACGGCCGGATCTCCTACCCGGACCATGAGGTGGAGATTCCGGCGGTGATGGTGGACGAGGCGTTCATCGGGAAGGTGTCGGCCCTGGTCCTCCGCTTGGGGGGTGCTGAGCCGGCCAGGCGGGTACCCAGTCCCAGGGAGTGCGGGTTCTGCGACATCTCTTTGCTGGACTGCGGGGATCGGTTGGACGGTGTTCTGATGGAGGAGGGGCTGACGGACGACTTCTGACCGAGAGGGTCAGCCGCCGAGCCGTTTTGCTCAGTGGTGTGGGGTGAGCCGGATGTTCTGGAACTCTTCCTCGCCCTCCATGAGGATGTCGATTCTGAGCTCTTCGACCCGGCAATTCTCGACGAAGCGGGCGTAATTCTGGAGGAAGGTATCCTTTTGCTCATCGCTGAGCTGGGCCCAGGCCCTGTGGGTTTCCGGGCCTGGGCATGGGTGGGTGCAGCTGTTGTTCCCGGTCCTGTGTTCCCAGATCCCCTGGGCGAGCAGGTTGGTCAGGATGGCGCCTTCGTAGTTCCGGGTCACGGTCCGGATCTCATCCGAGATTTCTAGCCCGCAGCTTTCCAGAGCTGCCTGGATGGCTGGCGCGGTTGAGGGATTTTTCAGTTCCAGGTAGAAGGTCCGGGTCATCTCGTTGGGGTCGTTCATTGTGTCTACTCTCCTTTTTGGTAATTGTCCGTGATTGCCTGAGGTTCGTCATGGAGGGGCTTCGGTCCCTTTCCGGGCAGGTCAGGGAGCCGGGAGAGGGTTTTTGGCCCTGTTTTGCCTATCCCAGGCCGTGCAGCGGCATCTTCCGGCCTGGGATGGGCCTGGGATATGGATGGCTTGACTGAACGGTTTGGCCCGGTGTGGTCCACATCCGGCTCCGCCGGGGCGGTTTCGGGCTGGCGGTTTCTGGCCCCCGCGGGGACCTCTGGGCCGGCCCTTTCAGCCGGGGTGTTCAGGTCCTCGAAATGAAATCGCCCTATAGACTATAGGGCGAAGTGGTATCTCCCGCCGGACCACTCGAAATCAGTAGGGGTAGAAGCCCTGGTCCCTTCACTTCTGGGCAACTCGTGAAGAAACCGCTGAATAACGGTGAATAACGGGAGATCCAATCCCGTTATTCACCAAGCCCATGGTTTGATGTAAGGTTTTTGTGCTCAAAAGAGCATCGTACCCCTCTTAGAAATCATGATGAATAACGGAATAACGTGAATAACGTACTTTTGTGTTGGTCTGGAGGAACCACTAGTCCCTATAGTATATAGGGCGATTTCGTTTTTCACGCTCAGCCGGTGGGTCTGGGTGCCGGGGGGAGTCTGTGGTATTCCGGGGCTGGTTGGGCTTGGAGCCATTCCTGCCAGGCTGTTGGGTCCCGGAGGGGTTGGGGGTCCAGGCCGGGGATGAGGTGGTATTCTGCGATTCTGACGGCTGACTGTCCCTGCTGGTTGCTCCGGCCGCAGGTGATGGCGGTGAAGGGCTGGCCGTTTCTCTGGTATACGAGGAGGGTCTCGTTGTGCTCCGGGCGTTCTCCGGTCTGGTCCAGAATGAATTTCCGGCCCTGGGGGTCCTGGACCGCCCTGATGTGGGTGGGTTCCTGGGTTCCGGGGTGTTGCCAGGGATATTCCCCGGCCATGGGTCCGTCTTGAAGCAGGATCATCCGGTCTCCTCTATTCCTTGGTGAAGTCGTTCCATCCCTCGTGTTTGGAGCTCTTCTCCACGTAGGCTTCCACGGTTCCGTCGTGGGTCAGCCGTTCCATCAGGCAGGCTTTCCGGAGCATATTCCTTTCATCGGGGCTCATCTCGCCCTGGAAGGGGGTGGGGTGTTGCATCATGCTGTCCCTGAAGTTCCCCAGTTCCCGGAAGGCTTCCATGCAGGCCTCGTGCCGGATGAAGTCATAGCCGTCGGGGTCTCGTTTCTTCGTGTGGGGGATGTGGAGGTTCTCCTGCAGGCGGGTCACGTAGTCCTGGAGGGCCTTGCCGTCGTCCTGAAGCTGGCGGGCCTCTCTCTGGACGGTATCCACGATGTAGGAGGGGTTGTGGTCCTGGTATAGCTCTGGGTTCTTCATTGCGTAGGCGGTGGCGGCGATGCCGGTTTCCGCCTGCTTGAGTTTCTCGCGGTGACTGGTTATTCCCTCTTCGCTGCTGCTTTTCAGGGTGAGCTTCTCGTAGATGGAGCTGGTGATGTCCCTGAGCTTTTCCTGGGTATTGGCATCGTTGTCGATGTGGGTCTGGCTCATTTGGAAGTTGTTGGGGGAGTGCTGGGCGGCGGAGTCGAGGTGGTGCTGGGTCTTTTCCTGGGCGGTCTGGTTGTCCTTGGCGGCGAGGTGCTCGATGGTCTTCCTGGAGAAGGCTTCTGCGGTTCCCTGGTCCATGGTGGAGGTGGCGACGTAGCTGTAGGCTCTCAGTTCGGATGCGGTCCGGTGGGGGTCGTCGTTGATGCCCTCCCACTTCAGTCCTTCCTGGGAGTTCTTCATCCACTCGGCGAGCCTGGGGTTATCCAGTCCGTTCCGGTAGGAGTTGACGGACTCTTCCAGTACCTTCCGGCCCTGAGCGAGCTTGGCCTCGTCCTTCTGTAGGAGTCCTTCGTAGACCATCTGGTTGCCGCTGGCGTACATATCCCGGCTGAACTCGGCGGCCCCACGGGCGCTCTTCCGCCAGGCGGGGCCGAGCTGGTCCTCCAACTTCCGGTAGTCGGCATTGTCCGAGATGGCGTCCACCTTTTCGTCGTACTCCTGGGCGATGACCTTCTGGAAGCCCAGGGCTCGTTCCCGGTCATTGTGAAAAGCGGTGGAGTCGATTCTTCCCTCCAGGAGCTGGGTGGAGTTGCCTCTTTCGTAGATGGCCATGATGTACCGGTCGCTCATGTCCTCCAGCTTGTGCTGGGCGCGTTCGGGCTGGTACTGGGTCTGGTTGTTGCCCCCGTAGGCGACGTCTCCGCCGCCGTAGACCGGGCTCCCGCTGCCGTAGGCCAGGCTGTTTTTTGCCGGCATCTCTCTGCCTCCCGATTGGCGCTGTTTCCCTTGGTGCTGTTTCCCGGACGCTACCGTCTTCCGGTGGGGTTTTCAATATGCTGGTTTCGGGGGATTTCTGTTGAGCAGTCTCAGCGGCCTGGGCGGCTGCTCAGTCCTCCTGGAACTGTTCTACCTGTGTGTTGCTCCGCCTTCAGTTGGTCTGAATCCGTACTTGAGCAGCGGCCTGTTCCCGGCTCGTATCTCATAGATCCTTCTGGGCTGTGCGGGTATTTTGAGGGAGTATTTCCCGTCCTTGGTGGTGTCGGTGATTCTGCCCTGGTTTGATTTGTCCCATGATTGTTCTGTGACCCGGGTCCCGTCACCCACGGGCAGGCCGTTGGCCGTGATTCTCCCGGTGATGATATGGGGCGGAGCCGGTGGTTCCTGGGCGTGCAGGGGTGCGGCGGCTAGGATGACGGCGGCGATTGCCAGGAGTACTGTTGCTTTCCTCATGGATTCTGCTCCGGTGCGGTTTGTTCCTGGTCCGGCCTGGGTTCCGGGTCTGGTTCTCGGGGCAGCTTCACCGGAGGCCTGCGGGTGCTGGCTATGTCGATCTCTTCCGGTTCGGGCATCTGGGGTTCCTCCTGTTGGTGGGTTTGCTGGGGCCTGTTTCGTTCCAACTCCCCTTCGGGTGCAACTTTAGTCAGGAAGTTCCTGGTCCCGTTTTGTCCAGATCGGGCCGGATCAGTTCGAGCATCTGGCTGACGGTGGCATTGTGGATGAACTGGACCTGCTTGCCTTCGGTGCCGCGGTCGTCGTAGGCGCCGCCTGACAGCACGCCGCCGGCCGACAGCTCGGCCAGGAGTAGCAGGCCGTTGCCCAGCCGAAGCATGAACCCGGTCGTCCCATCGGCATCGTCCGGGTGGATCTCGTACTCAAGTTTCTGCGCTTCGGCTGCCCTGACTATCTGGTTGGCCACACGGGCATTCTCTGTGGTCCTGATGGGGGTTTTGCTCATGGTTCATCTCTTCCAGGGGGTTTGGGCTTGGGGCGGGAAAATGGGTTCCGGCGCTTCTTGGGGGACGTTTCCACATGGCTTCGCCGGGGCATGGGTGATTCAGCCCGGGTGACTGCTGCTGGCTTCCTGTGCCGGTCCTTTTCTAGGGAAGCATGACTCCCCACAGGTCGGCCGTCTCCTGGAGGAGTTCCAACGGGAGTCTCCGGGCCCAGGCGTCCTTCAGCCTGAAGGGGTCTCGCTCCAGGGCCAGGAGGACCATGGGCGCCGCGGGGGAGCGGAGGATCTCCGATGCCCGTTCATCGTCCTGGTAGAGGTCCTGTATGAACCGGAGCCTCTCATCCCGCTCCTGCTCGAACCGGCGAAGTTCCAGGATGAATTCCCGGGCGTTTCCGGGTTTCATCGCCTGGATGACGCTGGCCAGGGCTTCGGGCGCGAGTTCTTCCTGGAAGCCGGGATCTCGGCTGCGAAGTTCCCGGAGGATTTCCTCGGTCAGGGTCATGGCTTCTTGCAAGCGGTTCAATGGGTTTTCAGCCGGTCCGGCGCTGTGGGTCCTCACGGGTCTGGGGGTCCTGCGGTTCTTCGGTCATCACCGTCTCCGGCATCACCGCCTCCCGCGTGTCTGTTCCGGTTGTTTGACAACCGTTGCCGGTAGATCTCCGGGGGGTGGTCGTAGTTCAGGTCCGGCAGGTCGATCCCCATCTCGAGGGCGCTGGTGGGTGTGGGGCTGACCACGGCGCTGATCGCGTCCTTGATGCTGTATATCTGCCGTGCTGCCATCTGTTCCCTTGGGACGTCGTCCGGCCAGTACTGGGGGATTGGTCCGTCCTGGTCGAGGTGGGTGAGGACCTCTTGGAGCCATTCCCGGACGGGCGGGTTGTCGAACTGGTCCAGGTTGGTCCTGGCCCGGTTGAGCATCTGCTGCCAGGCCGGCTCCCGGCCGGCCCAGTCCATCTTCCGCATGGCGGCGATGATTGCGATGCCGGCCAGCTGGGTTTGGGTCTCGGTAAGCAGCCCCTTCTGGTGAAAGATTTCCGTCTCTTCCGGGGTCCACTGGACCATCATGATGCACTCACGGCACCAGTCGTGGTTCCATTCCGGCTTGGCTATGCCGGAGGCGCAGTACTCGTCCCGGTACCGGATCACCTCCCGGCCGCAGAGCGTGGTGGCGTAGTCCTGGTGGTGCTGCCCTTGGTCCTGTAGCTGGCAGTTGCGGCCGCATTCCGGGCCGCAGTTGATGGGGCGGCGGTTATAGCTGGGCTGCTCGATCATATGGTATGACATCCCGTTTCTCCTATTCATTCCTGGGAGTCCTGGAGTTCCACCAGTTTGCTGATGTAGCTGATGGAGTCCTGGACTATCCGCTGGTTTCTCTCCCGGGCCATCTGGACGCTTCTGATTCTGGCGTCCTCCTCTCTGCGAAGCGTTTCCATGGTCTCCAGGCTCCACCGCAGGGCCGTCTCCGCCGTCATGTGGTTGTTCTGCAGTGCCGTGATCAACGACAATTAGTCCTGCCGGTAGCGACGACTATTTTTGCCGGTCGATAAAGGGTAATCAATTGGTACGGAGGTGCCGATTGATTACAGACCGACAAGTCAGGCTATTGAGGCAGAAACGTATGGAAGGCAAGACACAGGAAACGGCAGCGGCCAAGGCTGGGATGAGCGTGCGTTCAGCGCGCAAGTGGCAGAATGGCCCATTGCCGTCGCAGGCGAAACCGGAGCATCGGTGGCGCACCCGGCCCGACCCCTTCGACGGGGTGTGGGAGGATGAGATCGAGCCGCTACTAGGGAATGATCCGACTGGCAAGCTGAAGGCAACGACAATTATCGACTGGCTGGCCGAGCAGCATCCCGGGCGGTTCAGCGCATCCCAGTTGCGCACGCTGCAACGACGATTACAGGATTGGAGGGCGCTGCACGGTCCGGAGCGGGAGGTGTACTTCCCCCAGGAGCATCCGCCGGGACGGGAGGCTCAGTTCGACTTCACCCACTGCGGGGAACTCAGGGTGACCATCGCCGGACAGTCCTACCCCCACCTGCTGTTCCAGCTGATACTGAGCCACTCGGGATGGCGCTACGCTGAGGTCGCCGCCGGTGAGACCTTCCTGGCGTTGCAGCAGGGATTGCAGGCCGCCCTCTGGACCCTGGGCGGCGTCCCCCAGATACTGCGCAGCGACAATACCTCGGCGGCCACCCACGAGGTGAAACGCAGCCGCGGCCGGGCGCTTAACGACAATTACGCCGCCCTGCTGGACCACTACGGCCTCCGGTCCACCCGCATCAATCGCGGCCAGAGTCATGAAAACGGCGTCGCCGAACAGGCCCACTACCGGCTCAAGGACGCCATTGATCAGGCCCTCATCCTGCGGGGCAGCCGCGCTTTCGACACTACCGACGACTACGCCGACTTCGTCCGGCAGATGGTGGAGAGACGCAATCGTCTGGTACAGGGAAAGCTGGAGCAGGAGATGCCTTGCCTACGCTCCCTGCCGCCAGCTCCGGTGCCGGAATACGTCAACTACCAGTCCAAGGTGCGCAAGTGGAGCACCATCCAGGTAGCGGGACATAGCTACAGCGTGCCCTCTCGTCTCATCGGGAAGGAGGTGCAGATCCGGCTGTACGCCGACTGGGTGGAAGTGTACTACAAGGGCCACCCGGTGGAACGGATGGAGCGGGTGCGTAGCGAGGGTGAAGCCAACGTCAATTACCGCCACGTCATCGGCTCCCTGGTGCGCAAGCCCGGAGCCTTTGCCCGCTACCGCTTCCGGGAGCAGCTGTTTCCCACCATGCACTTCCGGCTGGCCTACGACGCGCTCCGGGAGTGGCGCGGGGAACGGGCCGACGTGGAGTACGTGCGCATCCTGCACCTGGCGGCGACCACCATGGAAGCCACGGTGGATAGCGCCCTGTCGTTGCTGCTGGGAGCCGGCGAGTCCTTCGACTACGCGGAGGTGCGGGACCTGGCTGAGCCCAAGGTGCCCGTGGCCCCAGCGCTGACTCTGTCTGGGAAGCCGGACCTGAAAATCTACGACCGCCTGCTCACGGTCAGCCTGGCCGCGGCGGGGGTGTGCGCATGACGGACACCAGCGTGATGCAGGACCGCATCGGCCAGCTGTGCGGCCAATTCAAGCTGCCCACGGTGGGGGCCCAGTCGGTAACCCGTTTCACCGCCGCTGGACACGGCGACGCCCTGCCCACTTTCCTGGAGGTGCTGGAGCAGGAAGCTGAGGATCGCCGCCACCGGCGCATCAACCGGCTGCGCCGGGAGTCCAGGCTGCCCTCGGGCAAGACCTGGGAGACCTTCGAGCACAACCGAGTCCCCCTGGCGCTGCGGCAGCAACTGGACCAGCTGGCCCAGGGCAGCTTCGTCGAGCGCGGCGTCAACGTGCTGGCCTTCGGACTGCCCGGCACCGGCAAGACCCACGCCCTCTGCGCCCTGGGCCACCGCCTGGTGGAAGCCGGCCACTCCGTCCTCTTCGCTCCGGCCTACCGCCTGGTGCAGGAACTGCTGGCCGCCAAGCGCGACCTGGACCTGCCCCGCCGGCTGCGCAAGCTGGACAACTTCGACTTCCTGCTCCTCGACGACCTGGGCTACCTGCCCCAGGGCGCCGAGGAGTCCGAGGTCCTCTTCACCCTGATCGCCGAACGCTACGAGCGCCGGTCGTTGGGCATCACGTCAAACCTGGTCTTCTCGGAGTGGGAGCGCATCTTTGCCAACCCCATGGCCACCGCCGCGGCGATTGACCGGGTGGTCCATCACTCCGTCATCCTGGAGTTTGACGTCCCCAGCTACCGCACCAACGCCGCCCAGCAACGCGTCCAGGCCGAGGAGGTGAGCCGGCAAAACTAATTGACGCCAACCGGCAAATATAGTTGACGCGGGACAGTGCCGGGCACTCCTTTCCGGCGCTGCCGGTCACATTGGCGTGGTACATTCCGTTCTTCCAGTAAATCGGGATTATCCGGCACATGTAGCCTTCCCATTCCCCGGCGATCTCGGTCATCTTGGGGGCTCTTGGGTTGGCCGTCGGCAGGTCCAGCGGGGTCTTCGTCCAGTTCACATCCGGTATCTCGGGCATTCTTCCTCTCCTCGTTGGGGCTTTGCGCCCAAAAATGGTTTTTATTCCGTTGCTCTCGCATCCCGGTTCTCCCCCTCCATCAGGGGCTGGCCGGTGTTGAGCCGGTGCACCATGGCCTCCAACTCTCTGCCGGTGGGCGGGGCTTCCAGCCGGGGTTTCTCGCTGCTGTGTTGCCGGATTCCCGGCCCGGTGCAGGTGATGTGGCAGTACTTGGCCCACTGGTTGGCCCGGCTCCGGATGTTGCAGTTCTCGCACAGGCCGGTGATCTTGAGCATGGTTTCCACCCGGTCGATCTGCCGGTCGATTTCATCCATCCGGTCATCCCTCTGGTTACGGACGTCGTCCAGCAGGATTTCATAGAGTTGATCCTGGGTCATGTCCTGGAGGTTCTTCCCGGTCATGCTCATGTCGTCTCGCTCCTTCCTGGTGTTTTCCCCTGGGGCTGGGGCTTTTAGGTCGGGTCGCTGGGTTCTGGGGTGATGTTGATCAGCATGTTGGGCTGTTTGTCCATGGGGGCGGAGTGGGCGCTGGCGGTGGTGGGGGGTTCCTGGCTGGATTGGAAGGACTGGCAGCGCTTGATCAGCTCTCTCTGGGCCAGGCCGATCTGCCTGGTCCAGAGGGTGGTCTTCAGGGCGGCCCAGATGGCCCCGGCGGTCAGGGTGGCCCCCAGCGCCAGGGCGGGGTGCTGGCCCGCCATGGTGAGGATGATGGACAGAGCGGCTATTGGGGCCATGGCGAGGGCAGTGTGGACCGCGATTCCCGGGATGGAGATGCCGGCGTGGGAAATGGTGAGCTCGTGGGGGGTTCCGCCCTTCTGGGCGATGTTGTTCCTGAGCTCCTGGAGCTCGCTGGCGGTGCGGTGGTTCAGTCCTGTGAGCAGCTCCGGCTTGTTCCCGGCGCTGCTGGACCTGCACATGGTGATGCTGAGTCCCAGCCGTTCCTGGTAGACCCCGATGGTGATGAGCCCGGGGGGCATGGTGAGACCGGGGGTTTCCATATGGGCGGCGAGTTCCTGTCCCCAGTCCTTCGTATCGCGTTGCGGTGCAATGAACTTTCGCGGTGCATCCGTGGGGGATTCGGCTCCGGTTCGGAGTCCCGGAATTGACTCCTCCTGGGGTTCGCGGGTCTCTTGGGACCCACTCTCAGGGGTTTCCTGTTCCTGGGTCATGTTAGTCTCCGGCGTTCCTTTCATTTTTTGGTTTCCTCCGGCAGTTTTTCCTGCAGGAGTTCTTCGGGCAGCTCATCCATGAATTCCCGGAGGAGCTGTTGAGCTGCGGCCTTCCGTTCGACAGGGTTGGTCCGCTGGGCGTCAGCCTTCCTCTGGGCTTCCAGGAGTGCGGTGCAGAGGTGGTCCAGGGCTTGGTCCGGGCTTTCGGCGCGGCTCAGGCTGAACCTGATCCCGTCATCACTTTGGGGGGAGAGCAGTTTTTCCCATGTCTTCCCCAGGTCCTGGGGGTCTTCCCTGATGGTGGTGCAGCTGAATGGGTGGAGGGGGTCCCATTCTTCATGGATGCCGAACCTTCCGGTCTGGTCCCGGTGGGTGACCTTGATCACGTTGTTGGAGACCTGTTCGAGTGTGAATGCCTTGCCTTGGCAGCTGTATGACCTTTTTGTCATGATTTTCCTTCTGGTGTCCATCTGGGGCTCTCGTTGGACATTTGGTTTTGCCTCTCTATGCTTCCGCGAAGGTCAGCCAGCCCTGGTTGCCGGGGTCGTGGAGTACTGCCGAGCCGTCCCGGCATTCCCAGCGGAGTCCTCTCCTCTGGTTTCTGATGGCCTCATCCGGGTCGTGGCTGGCATTGATGAGCTCATCCAGGATCCGGATGGTGCAGTTGAACAGGGGTGCATCCCCGGTTCCGGGGGCCAGCCATCCCGATACTGCCCTCACGTGGGCTTGGGCGATGCTTTCGCCCAAGCGGACTTGTTTCCGGGTCTCATCCTGGATTCCTTCCAGTATCCGTTGGTAGCCGCACTCCTCGCGTTCGTGATTGCATATGGGGCAGTCATCCTGGACGCATAGCTCGGACTCGCAGGCGGCGCTTACGCCGGTCATTCTGGCCCCGCACCGGTTGCAGACGCTCATCCAGCACTCGCATTCCAGCGCGCCCCGGTGGCAGGAGCAGTGAGGTTTGGGGATGGCGGTCCAGGTATTGGCGGCGCCATCGGCGATCAGCGTCAGGTCATGGTGATCGTCGGGTGCCCACTGGCTGAATATGAAGGTGGTCTGGCCGGGCAGCGGCCCACTGGCTTGGCTGCTGCAGTTCCGGCTGAGGCTCTCCCACTGGTCCGGGGTGAGGCTGTTCCCGTTCAGGAAGTTCTGGGGCAACTCTTCGCCGGCTCCCGGCATTCCGGGGTTCCGGTTTCCGGTTGTTGTCATTATTTGGTTCCTCCTGGCTCACTCGGTGGCGATCAGCATGATGTGCTGCTCTGCGAGCTCCAGGAGCATGCTGATGTCGGCGGTGATCATGAATATGTGGTCTGGGATGGTCGTTATGGGGTTCTGGATGGTCTGTTTCGGGGTGCCTTTGTCCGGGATGTGGTCGTCCAGGCTGGGGTACTGGTCCAGGAGGCGGGGGCTGATGCTGAGCTGGTGCCCCGGGTTGGCCTGGTCCAGGAGTTCCTGGGTGGACCGCTGGGGCTGGTGGTTCCCGCCCTGGGCGAGGATGAGGGCCTGGAGTGCGTGCCGGACTCCAGGCCGGGCCTGCTGGCCCACGAGGAAGTCCCTGGGGTGCCGGGCGGTGGTGAGCATCTCCCGGTTGGCGAGGATGTGTGTACATTCAGTTTTGGTCACTTTGCATTTCCCGTCAGGGGTCTTGGATAAGCTACTTTATAGCCATGGTTTCTCTCCAGGATGGTGGCTTGGCCGGCGTTTATGCTGCGCCACTTGGGCTTGGTGATGGCGACCTGCTGGTGGCTGATTGAGCCGTAGCCGTGGACGGTTGTGCCTTTTCTGGTGAATGTTTTCCCTCTGCCATGGTGGATGAAGGTCACGTAATCTCCGGTGGCGATGTTGCCCACCCGTTTCGGGCGTTTCTTGTGGCTTGGGGTGGGAGTCACGCTCTGTATCTCCCGCGGCAGGCGGCTGTATTTCCGGAACTCGTCTCCCCGTGGGGCGCCGAATTGGTTGGGGATTATGCGTTGCCTGTTTCCTCTCCCTGCTGCCTGGATGGTTATCGGGCTGTCCGGGATGTAGTTGAGCCCGTTGGGACATCCGGTAACTGCTGCGTCGCCGTGGTGGGACTTTTCAATCCCGCATACTCTTCGCCCGGCAGCGGTTGTGGCGGCGGCATGCTGGTGGACCTTCCAGCCCTGGGCATGGAGGTCCCTGATGAGCTCGGGGATGATGATGTTCATGTGGGTTGGGTCTGCCAGGTCCTGTCCGAGCTTTGCTCTGATCTCTCTGAGTCTGGCTGGTCTTCGCTTGAGGAAGGTTTCCAGGCTCTGGTTGGACTTCTTCCGGTTGCAGGTTGAACATGAGGTCACGAGGTTATCGTAGCGGTCTGGTCCACCTTGGGATTTGGGTCTGGCGTGGTCCATTTCCAGTTTCCCCTTCCGGCCGCAGTAGACACACCGGCTTTGGTCCCGGAGTCTTACCGCGGTCCGGAGGTTTGTCTGGTAGAGGGGTCCCTGCTGGTACTTTGTCCCCTTGATATCCGGGTTTCTCAGGAGTTGGGGGTCGAAGGTGGTGGTCTCAACGTGGATATCCCGGATGGGGAGCAGCCGGCTGAGGCGGTTCACCCAGGTCAGGGTGTTCTGCAGCCTGGAGTGGATGCTGGGCGGAAGCCAGCCGTCGGGCCTGGTCCGGTTTTGGAACCGGGGTTTCCGGTACCGGGTCTTGCGGTACCTGCGGTTCCGGCGGCGTTGCCTGCGCTTGATGAGACGCTCGGTGATGGCTTTGCCTTGGTGGTGGATTTCGATGCCGATCAGGGAGGTCCTTGACCCGTCTGGGTTGTCCTTGGTATCAGGTCCGCAGGACCGCGTGATGGCGATTCCGGTGGTCCGGCTGCCGGGGTCGATCCGGAGACCGGCCTTGCTGGAGGTCTTTACCTTGGGAATGTTGGTCCTGTTGAGGATGATGCAACGGATGCCGCTCTTATAGCGGAACCGGGCCTTGCCGGCTTTCACGAGGCTCCAGGCCCGGTTGGGGTGGCATGGTGCCAGGGGTCGGCCGTTCCTGGTCAGGACTGGTATGTAGTTCCCGTTCCGAAGGTTGTGTTGGGTCATGTCGTTCATCTTTTCCGGCTGTGGTCTGCCGGTTGATTCAGTTCCTCTCGCCGAAGTCCTCTGGAGGATGCTCTGCCCATTGGCAGATCTGGGACCGGGGTTCGGGGTGGTACCCGTCTAACTCCCGCCGTCCAGTTGATTGCGCGGCGCAATTTTTGTTCTGGCCGGGTATCCAGTGACTCTGCTCCCTCTCGGAAGTGTTGTTTCTGGATTGGTCCCTTGGCAGAGCCCGGAGCTGAGGCAGCACCCCGGGGTGCATGTATTGGTTCTCCTCCAGGAGACGTAGTTCCTGACTTTGGACTTGGTCAGGACTGGGGCTGCTACGTCGCGTGTTGACTGGTCATCCGCTTGGGCTGAATGTCAACAGGCCGTAGGGCATATCCTCGCTGGAGCTGGTACTGCTTGGTCCGGTCCATGTTGGCGTTCTCCGTTTTTTGTGGTGGTGGGTCTCCGGGCCCAGTGGTGGGGTCTAGGCCCAACGGTACCGGAAGGTGTTGGTATCGGTCCGCTGGTAGAGCTCCGGTTTCTCCATGAATGCGGCCCGGACGTGGTTCCGGAGAGATGTGGCGGAGGTATGGTGCTGGCCGGTCTCGACCAGGATCATTGCCACTTTCCGTATTTCCAGTTCCCTGTCTCCGGCTGCGGCGGCGAGGATGAGGAGCCGGTCCTGGATGTTCCGGGCACCGTGGAAGTTGGGCGGCATCCGGTGGAGGTCGCTCAGGTCGTCGCCGTTGGTTCTGTTGGGCCATTTGTTTTCCGTCTCGTCCTGGTCAGGGGGAGACTGTTCTCTGATGGTTTCCTCCAGCTGGTCCATCTGGTCCCGGGCGGTCTGGGCCTTGGCTTGGTGGAGCTTCCAGAGATCGACGGCCTGCTTCATTCGTTCTCTGATGGTTGCTTCGTCCATTTGAGTCATGGTTTCTCCTGGAGATTTTGATTCCGTTGGTTTCTATCATGCTGCCTGGCTGGTTGCCGGGGATGTGATACGAGGAGAGCTCTGAGCCTCAGCTCAGCAGCTCTTCATCACGACCCCGAGTGCATTGTGGTGCAATGCGCTACGAGACGGTTATGCAGGTCCTTGGGCAGAGCCCCAGGCCCGTCCCCGGCTGGGCAGGGGTCTGGGGGTTACGCTTTCCCCTGCCATGGCTGGACTGGAGGATGCCGGTTGTGACCTGGCCCCCGATGATGAGGCAGGCGGTGTATCCAGGGGGGAGTTGGATGCTGGGGGGTGGATTGCTGGGTTGCTGATGAGGGGCAACGGCCAGCATTGCGGTCAGGGTGCTGGCCAGGATGCTCAGGAGGATGATTGTCCCCAGCCCGGTGAGGGAGGCAGTTGCGGTGTTGCGCGCCCGGTCCCTTTTGACAGTGGAGCCGCCGGGGCTCCTGGGCGCCGTGCCAGGCTGGGGATCTGGTCCAGTGAGCTGGACTATTGGGCGGCTTGAACGAGGCGCTGGGTGTTGGCTGTGATGTCCTCCTGGCTGGTGGGTCCTCCGTGTGCCTGTATGATGCGGCTGGAGTCGGCGCCTGCGCTTATGTTTTCTGCCAGGCCCTGGATGTCCCGCTGGGTGAACTGCTCGGTTGAACCGGGATTTTTGTGGAGCTGGATGAAATCCTGGAACTGGCCCAGGAATTCCGGGTTGTCCAGCATCTCCTGGGTGAAGGGGCTCCGGTAGGCGCCGAGCTCTTCCAGGACATCTTCGTCATCCTGTTCCTCCAGGACGCTGGGGTCCCAGCCGTTCCGGTCAACCTGGTGTTGCAGGAATGCGTTTTCCAGTAGGATGTTCCGCTCCATAGTCTGGTCCTGGAAGTCTCCCTCTCCCTGGTAGCGCTCGAATGGGTCTGGGGATGCATCGTCCAGTTCTCCGGAGATGAGGGCGGCCTGGGTCCGGCGCAGGTTTTGGGCGGATTCCCAGAGGTACTGGTTCAGGCCCTCTGCCCAACGGGAGTTGGCGGGATCACCCTTGGCATCGTCGTTCATCTCCTCGCTCCTGGAGTATTCCAGGTATTCCGCGTTCAGGCGGGCGCGGCTGATGATTATCCTGCTCAGTCCCTGGTGGCTCTCTGGGTCGAACCACCTCATGGTGGTGCGGGTATCTTCTTCCAGCCGGTCGATCCTGAGATCTATGTCCTGGACGATCTCATTGGCTATGACGTTGGCATTCAGGAGGTTGGGGTCCTGGTGTTGAATGCAGTCCATGAGGATGCGGGTGGCTTGGTTCCCAAGTTTCGGGTCCTTTTCCCAGCCGGTTTCCGGGCTGGTATCAAGCCAGCTGGGGGTCTGGCTGGTGTCGTATTTCATCAGCCGCCAGAAGTCCTCGCCGGCCCGGGGGTGCTTTTCCGAGATCTTGATCCCCAGGGCAGCCTGCTCGATGAGGTCGTGCCGCACCTCGTGGTCCGGTGGATACTCCCTGAACTGAAGGCGCTCATCGGTCTGGGGGTCCGGGGTGCCGGGCTCCTCGTTTTCGTAGTAGCCGTAATCGCTCCCGCCTTTTCGTGTCATCGTCTCCCTCCTTCAGCATCCTGGCAATGGTTTCAGTCTCCTTTCGAGGACCTTCTCCACTTTTGGCGCAAAGCTGTTTCTCCTGGGGGTTTGTCCGGGCTGGTTCCCTTCGGGCTTGGGCCTTCGGGCTGGTTCCATAATGCGGCCCGGCGGGCCGCTGTGGTTATGCAGGTCTGGGAGAGGCGGACGGCTGGTCAATGCGCTCCCGGCTGGCAGTTGTTTGTTCTTTTTGCCGCTCCGGTTCGGGAAGGTCCGGTTCGGGAAGGTCCGGTGCAGCATGACTCCGGCGGCTGGTCATGGTAGCCAGGGGTTGCAGGCGGTCCCGATGGCCGCCTGGGTTCTGGGCTTTTGGCCAGCCGGTATGCCCGGTTATTCTGGTCCCGGAGCCGGCCAGCCACATGGTCATGCCGTTGTGAAATCCGGGTTTCTCCATATCTGGGTTTCTCTATATCCGGGTATCCTAATTTCTGGATGGTGATGCGGGTCCGGGAGTTTGATGCCCCAATGGGTGAGTCTGCTGGAGCTGTTCTTGGTTGCTGGGCAGGTCAGGTTGCCCCGTGCTGGACCCACCGGGTCTCCTGGGCGCCGTGCCACCGGAGTATCCGGGCGAGGTTTTCCGCCTCTCCCGGCGGGATGCTGGTCCCGGATCTCTCGTCAAAATCTTCCCGAAAGTTTTCTCTAAAATCTTCGGCGATGATGAGGCCGGGCCGGCCGGTCTCGGCCGGGGATTCCAGTATGACAGCCCACATATCCTGCATGAGGGGGAGGGCCTGGTGCATTCCCATAATTTCCGGGTCCCGGAGCATCTTGAAGATGATCCAGTCATTGCTCTTGGTCTTCTTCCAGGTCAGGATTCCCCCGATGGTTGTGGAGGAGGAGGAGGTGGCGGACCAGGCAATCTGCAGCATGCCGTTCCAGTCCTGGACGGCATCCAGTAGCCGTTTGGTCCTGACCCCCAGGGGGTCCTGGACTGGGTCTTGGGGGAAGAAGTTGGCGTGGTGTGCCTGGAGGAGGCCCAGCACGTCGTCCCGGGTCTGTTGGTCCTGAAGTTCCTCCGGCATCCTGGCTTCGATGGCGGCCACGGCGTTCCTGAGCCTTCTGGGCGGGATGCAGCCGGGCCAGCCGGCCATTTCGGCATATTCTTTGACCGGGGGTTCCATTCTATGGGCTGTCATCCGGCCTCCTTTTTTCCGGGTTTCCGGGTTGTCGCGTTCGTGCTCCTTTTTGATGAGAAGTCCTGGGGGGCTTTTGGCCTGCTACCGTTCGGGGGAGATTGGGAGGTGCTGGGATGCTTGAGCTTTTGATGGAACCCCTGCTGATTTCCCGTCTTCTGGTGGTCTCCGCGGCGACTCTGGGCGCCGTGGTCTCAGGATTTTTCCTGGCCACCAGGGGGCGCCGGTCCCGGTCCTTCCTGGTGTCCATGTCGTTGGTGTTGGCGGTGATGGGGACCGGCGCCCTGATGGATTTTGTTCTCAGCCTGTAGGGGCTTCGGGCTCTTCTCCCCGGATTGCCGCCAGGAGGTCCTGGGCATTGTAGGTATCCACCGTCATGGCGCCGGTGGGCTGGGCGCGTCCGTTCCGGACCAGCTCCAGCGCCTGGACGGTTTCACTCGTGAAGGTGGCGTCCCCGCATTGCTGGCATACCATTGCGGGTATGTCCTGGATGATGTGGGGTTTTCCATCCATGTTCCTGGGGGTGTAGAGGTCCTGCGTTCCGGGCTCCATGGTATCCCTGCCGCGGCAGTACCAGCAGTTCCGGTTTTTGGTCATCTTGTCCTCAGCCTCTTGGTGAGTTGTCGTTGGCTGTGAAGAGCCCGTCGATCTGGGATTTCGCATCATCGTGTTTCATCCGGTCCTTCTCAAGCTGGCCTTTTTCCTGTCTCTCCCGGTTCTTCACGAACTGGTCGATCCCTTCCAGGGTGTCCTGGAGGCTGTTGAAGTTCCTCGCTTTGATGATGTCCATCTCGAGCGTTGGGTGGCCGGGTCTCTGGAGGTTCAGGACGACCTTCCAGTGTTCTCCGTTGTAGTGGACTCTTCCCACCATGCTCCCCATGAGCTCGCTCTGGTATTCGACGTCCACTTCGTCCGGTTGCTGGGGGATTTCCCTGACCCTGACCCCGCCGGGAGTCTGGGTGGCTCTGAGCTCGTTTTCGGGTTCGGCCCTGAGCACGAGGTCGTAGCAGTTGAGGACGACCACCAGGTTTGTCTCATCGCCCTTTTGCCCATACGCCGGTATCCGCATCTTCCTGATGGTGATCTCGCTGCCCAGCGAGTTGCATTCCTCTTGGACTGTCCTGATCCACTCCCTGGAATCCTCTTCGTTCCGGAACACCCGGGACACGCAGCTGTCGCCCTTGTGGTCCGAGCAGGATGTGGTGTTTCCCCGGACTGGTGCGTCCCCCTGTATTTCCCGCGAAAGCAGTGCCTTGGCCCCGTCGCTGATGAACATATATTTCCTCTTTTGATCTATATTTCCTGGATTTCCGCCTGTGATTCGGTGCGGGGACCCGTTGGGGGGTTGGTGGTATCCTGGAGCCTGATGGTTACCCGGGCCTTGGCCCTCGCGTAGCTGCCCCTTTTGTCCTCGTTCCGGAAGTACTCCGCATCCGGTTCATCGCCGTCGAATATGATCCAGAGGACCTGGGCCGCGGTCCCCTCCAGCACGAGCAGGGATGAGAGGATCCTGACCCGGTCCCCTTGCCGGGGGATCATGCTGGCCGGCAGGGTCTTCTGGAACATGCAGTTCCGGTCCCACTCGAAGCGCACCACGGTCACGTCGTGGTGCGCTTCCGTCTGGCTTTCGTCCTTGTGCCGGCTTCCGGTCAATGCTCTCAGGATGTTCATCTGATATTCCTCATTGGTTTCTCCTCCTACGGTATTGCCGGGATGACGGCGGATGTTGTCAGCAGCATGGTGCCGGCGATCATGACGGTCAGTATGGCGATGGCCTGCCGGGTCCTCCTGCGCTTGAGGCGAAATGATGCTGGGCCGTGCCCCATGTTCTGAGGTATGAAGATGGCGCGGCTCACGGCTAGGGGCATGGTGGCCAGTCCCAGGGCTACGGCGATCTGCCCGGAGAGCCTCATGATGGTCAGGGCGGTCTGGTCCGGGATGCTGGGGGCGAGCCTGAGGGAAATCAGGGCCATGATGAAGAATACGGCGATGCTGGATGCCAGGATGAACATGCAGTACCAATCCCACTGCATCTCCTCCCGGGTTATTGAGGTGTCGTGCTGGCTCAATCTCTTTCCTCTTGGTGTTTGAGTTCATGCCGGTTCCGGTGGGCCGGTAGGGCCAGGGCTCTGGCCGTGGTCAGGGTGCTCCGCGTGAGGGCGCTGATGGTGTGGTCAGCCCTTCGGCTCTGGGGGCTGGCGGCTCAAGCGGGGTTCTGCTGTTCCCGTTGGGGCCAGCTTGGAGCGGTTCCATCTGGAGCCGCGAACGCGAGTGCATAATTCATTTGTGCACTGCGAGCCTGGGCATCAGCATCACCCCGCCGCCGGGCATCTCTATGCGGACGGCCTTGCCGGCGTGGACCTGGTCTATGATCAGGTCGATGGCCTGCAGGATTCCATTCTGGTCCTGGGCTTCGTCCAGGAGCGTGTAGCTGTCGGTTTCGGTGGTGAAATCCTGCGCCGTGTGGGCGGTGTCGGAGAAGGCCACGACCGCCATTGGCATGCTGTCCGGCCTGTTGGCGGCAAGCCACCGGGCGCCTGACTTTGCGGCGCTGAGCTCTCCGCTCATGGAGCCGGACTTGTCGATCACGGCTATGACGTAGCCGTTCCGGCTGTTCTCCGTGGTTGAGTGGGTGTGGCTCTGGTGGCGGAGTTGTTGGAGCAGGTCCCTGGGTACACTGGAGAGTTGGTTCCCGGATGCGTCTATCCCGGTTATGCCGGACATTCCATGGAAGTCCGCAGCCGAAAGGGGAGTGATGCCCTGGCCTGATATGTCGAGGGTCCCGGAGAGACCCCGCAGGTGTTCACCGGTTACGCCGGAACATTGGTTTATGCCGGGCAGTTTTGCCAGGACGGAGTCTTGGACTGCTTGGTTGCGGCTGCAGAGCCCCGCCGGCTCTTCGTGCGCCGAGGCTATATTGCTGTTTGGTGTGGCTATTGCCAGGATGGCAACGGCTGCCAGCAGTATGGCGGCGAGGATGGATTGATGGATGAGGCGGTTCATTTCTGCTCTCATGTCTTTTATTTTGTGATGGCCTTAACTCAGGTTAGCATCCGGAACCGGCCTGGGACTTTGTCACTTTTGGACATGAGGGAGTTTCCAGAACCGGTCTCCTGGCGGACCTGCCTCGGAGACCGGCGGGCCGGTGATGGTGAGGCGTTATGGATTGCCGGGGGCGGGGAGAAGAATAGCCCCAACACTTTTGACTCGGGGGCCGCCCAGGGTGCGGTGGGCTCCGTTTCAGGGCGTGGATGCTCTCAGCTCGGCTGATATGAGCAAGGGCCGGAAATCGCGTCCTGGGGGTGGCTGGGTCTGCCCTTGACCGTCTGTTCCGGCGTATGTACCTTGTAGGCGCCCGTATGACGATGCCGTTTTCTGATTGGGAGGAGAGCCATGCCCGAAACCGCCAATGGTCGAAGATGCCCGATGGATGAGGGGGAAGTGCAGGCGGTCATCGGCCGGCTGGGCGGCGTGGAGGCCTTGCGGGAGGGGGAGAGGAGTTCCACGAGGCTGTCCTGCGCATGAATCGGGATCGGGGCGCCCTGATGGATGCGGCGGCTCAGGCCGGCGCGGGCCTGAGGCGCTGAGGTTGCACGGGGTTGCTGGCTCCCCTTGGAGGGCGGCAGGCGGACACTGCTCCGGATGCAACCGGGTGGTGGTGCCCGTCAGGCCACCGTTTTTCTTTTCCCCTGTCCGGGTCGGGATCTGGGCCGGCGTCTCGCTGGGGGCATTGGGTATGTTCGTCGGTGTGGTCCTCTGGCTGGCCTGGCGGAACTACCGGGCGGTCTGTCCGAACTGTAGTCTCGGCGTTTCGCTGGGAGCCCTGGCTACTTTCAGCGGTGTTGCCCTCTGGCCGGTCCTGGGGTTCATTCTCTGGCAGAACTGCAGGGCGGTCTGCCCGGACTGCGGTCATGGTCCCATGGGCGGGAACGTCGGCTGGACCCGGGAGTCCCTCATCCTGTGGGCCGGCGTTGTTGCCTGTTTCCTGGCCGCCCTCTGGGGGACGTTCCACCTGGTGGTGCTGCTGGCCCGGTTGTTCACCTGGTAGATGTTCGGTTGAGGGCCGTGTTCCGGGCCCTGCCTTCAGGCATCCTTGGGGGGTTCAACGACAAATAGATTTTTCCGTTTGCTTACGGTGGTCGCTGCCGCCGTAGCCGGGCCAGCAGAGACATGAACATCCCTCCGACAGCCCAGAGAACCCATGCTACTGGGGCCGCCATAGCCATGGCTGTCCCGATGATGACGGCTGGTACCGAGTGCTAGAGAGTTCCCTCGATGGCGATGCCAGTCCCAGCGGCAGCCACAAACACGCCGACCCAAATCGGACCAACCTTCCATTTCGTTTTCATGTTGTTTCACAATTTCCGAATCGCGGCATCATGGCCATCCGCCGCAGGTAAACGGAACCGGTGCCTTGATTGTCCACACGCCTCAGCCGCTGCCGGTTTTGAGCGGAGTGGATTTCTTAATCAAACGGTGAATTACGCGGAAAAATCTGAGCCATTTGCTGCCCATGTACGGGGTCTGTGCTCTGTTTGATCTGATGGGCCATGGGATGCAGGAAAGTGCGCCGGCCCATCCTTTCCGTGCTCTGCGGTGGATTTCGGCCTGCTCCTGAAAGGCTTGGGTCTGCATGTCAACGGCCCACGCTGGTGGAGGGAGTCCGCGGGCTTGCAGGTGCAGGGCTATTTGCGCAGTGAGTATCTGGTTGAGCTCGGATTGTATTCTGGCTTCGAATTCGGCTTCGCTTTCTTTGGTTGCTGGCATTTTTCCATCCGGCGGCAACTTTTTGGGGTGCTGATGGGGCGTTTGGCCCGGGAATCCCCCGGCCTGGGTCCATGGGGATGGCCTGAATGGTCAGCCCTGCCGGCGTTGCTCCAGATCAGCCTCCAGCTCCTGGATCCGGGCCTCGTCAGCCATGCGGGCCTCCCGCTCAATGTCGGCGCGGGCTTCAAGGTCCTCGTATTGGACGATGTGCTCCCCGGTTTCCGGGGGATGCCAGCCCAGCTGTCCGTGGTCCCACTGGATGATGAGGTTGAGCACTCTGCTGTACCCCTGCAGGACCCCTTCCCCGACGGTCAGGGTGGGGACCGGTTCATATCTGCCATCCACCAGCCGGTCTCCTGCCAGACGAGTCCCGTGGAACTCCCCGGTCTCATCGAACCGCCAGTACTCGGGGATCCCCAGGCCGGCGTGGGCCGCTCTCTTCTCCACGATGTCCTGCCGGCCCGTGCTCCGCGAGGCGATCTCGAGGACGAAGTCCGGCGGCTTCCCCTGCTCTGAGATGACGTAGCCGTTGCTCTCCCGGCAGGCATCGGGGCTGACGCCGAAGGCGATGAGCGGGTCCGGCGCCATCCGGTCTGCCGCAGGAGATCCCGGTGCTCTGGTGAGGCACCTTTCGCCGGCCACGATGGTTGTTTCGAGGTTGCCCAGGTGCTGGGCCAGGTGGTGGACGCTGACGCTCAGAATCAGGTGGTCGAAGCTGGTAATGTCCTCTGGCTCGCCCTCCGGGGGCCGGGCAGGACGAAGCCCTTCCGGCGTTTCTGCTCGGTTGCCTTCGGGTGTCGTTGGTCATGCTGGACCCCTCTTGACCAGAACAGTTAAGTTCTGCACCAGGATGCGGCTTCGGAGTTGACCGGTTCGCCGCCGGGGCAGTGACCTCGGTTGAATCTCTGCATCAGCCGGAGGGTCTGCGCCTCTTGGGGGAAGCCCCGGTGGAACTGGGTTTTTCCTTCTTCCACCGAAAGTACAGGAAGCCCTGTCTGCAAACCAGGGCCAGGGAGGACGAGAGCAGCAGGACGATCAGAATGAGTTGAAACGCCTCATACATGTCAGGAGTCCTTTTTTATCGAGGTATAGGCATGGGTCTTGCGCTATTCAGGGCTATTCTGACACTCGTGGCAGCGGTCCTTCTTTTGTCCATTTTCGCGGCCAACGGCTTTGCCTACGCAGACCCCATCGTCGTAGGGGTCGAATGACACTATCCTGTCGTACCTGATCCGGAACTTCTTCCGGCTGCCGGATAAGCAGGCCACCGGCCTGCGCATCGGAGGGTGGTGCCGGCAGGCACCATAACCTGGAGCTAAGTAGATGTGCTTGGTCGTGGGTCCCAGGAGACCGGTGTCCTGGTGGAGGGTCTCCTCCCACTTGATGGGACGGCTCCGGGAGGTGCTGGGCTGGTAGTAGACGCCTCTGGCCACCCGGATTCTCAGGCATTGGGAGGATCCCCGGCGTTCCCTCCGTACCACGGTCTCCAGGTAATCGACGCCCTGGATGACCCACACCAGGGTTTCGGACTTCATGGGGTTGAAGGGGACGGTCTGGTGCTGAGGCACGATGCCCTGGGTGACGTCCTGGATGACCGCGGCCTTGATCATGGTGGTGAGAACTCCGTTATCGCCCGCCTGGCTGACGGTGATGTTGAAGTGGTCCACGTACCCGTGGAGGGCTTTTCTGCAGCAAGAGTGAGAGGCTCGACTTCAGTCGGTGTTGACTTGTACAAGAGCCCCGTGGTCTCTCATAATATTGGAGAAAACACCGGGCGTGTGGGCGTCGTTGCGGCGGTGGGGTGTGAGACCCGTCTTGGATCCAGGTGGGTGATATATCTATGCACCGCCCCGGGCGACGGAGCAAGCCCGCTGGATCCGGTCTTTGTTTTCCATTTGTAGTCCGATCACCGTGGGCGATATGTTAAATGCCGTTGAAATGTCGCCAATTTCCATTCCGTCGCTGTGCATGTCCATAACCATTTCAACCGGCGCCAGAAACTCCGCTGCGAATGCACGGCCTGCGGCCTGTCGTTCAGCTCCGAGTAGATCATTGACAACGGAACGCTGAGCGTTCGGGAAGCAGATGGCTGATCCAATTGCCCTTGCAAAAGCGAAGTTCTCCGTCGGCTGGCTGATGAGTTTGCCTAGGTATACATGCAAATCGTTGCTGGAACGTGAGACCACTGCATCAACTCCGGACAAGCCGTCTACCTGCTGGAAGTTGTTGCTCCCCAGCCTAGCTGCTAGTGTGGACGGTGATTGAGCAGTTATGCTGTCATCTATTCCCACTGCATCCCTGAATGCTCTTGCCGCCCGATAACTGGCGGCCCATATCCGTTCGCCCTCCCGGCGTTGGGCAACATGTCGCATCTCGTGTGCTATGTTCAAGATTTCCGGAAGCCGGGACGTTTCGGGCTGTCTCGCTTCCACATCCCGGATTGCTTCCAAGGCAGTCTCTCTACTGACCGGGTTCAATCTGCCCAATCTGAACTTGGCCAAGAATTCTATGAGCTCTTCCCCGGAGAACAGTTTTCCCGCCTCGTCGATGAACGATGTGTCCCCGTCTTCAATGGAGTACGGGTCAGCGCCGAGCGCGCCAGCGGCCTCGCAGAATTCCACCTCCTCGGGGTCCTTCATGGACTGCCTCACCCGAGACCAGCAGGTCGCAACTTCGGTGTCCGAGATTCCGCTCTGCTCCAACTTCTCGACGACCTGCTGAACAAACTCTGACAATCCCTCTTCCGCCTCATGGCGTGTCATTGCCTCGAAGGGTTCTTGCACAAATCTCAGGCGGGGGTTTTGATAGGTGATTCTCTTCGAGGAGGCAAAGAAAGTCGCCCCGTCGTAGCTGAACCGCAGGTCCGGGAGTGTAAATCCGGTACGGTGGCGACGGATTGGCTGCCAACGGTCGCGGGCCCCGAAGATTGACCACCAGTCGGAGGAGATCCCTTCTGCCACATGAACTGCTGGCAGGGTCAGGTGATGGAATGTTTCACTGGTCTCCAGGTCCTCCCAGGTGCAGGCGTTTCCGGTGCCGAGGAATATCTGGAGGTCACATAGAGTCGACTTTTCCTGCTGAGAGACGTTCGGCCCGTTTTCAATCCATTCTGCCAAAAACTGCATTGCGTTCACTTTCGTCTATCGGCCAGCCCTTGTATTCGCCGGACGTGCGGTTGATACACCAACCGGTCCAGATCTTACCATCGGCCTCATACCATACTCTATTGGGAAAGCCCTCGTTGTTTCCCTCAAAATATCTGTACTGTCCTGCTCTTATGGCTTGTCTAATCCAAGTCGCAGCACGGACCTTGTCCTTGAGGCTTGTCAGAGGGCATTCCGTGGTTTGTTCCTTCCCCGGTCTCCCGATACGTCCATTGCCCAAGTCCCTTGCTTGGGGCAATCCACCCCACCAGTCAGACTTCTTGTGTTCCGGACTTCCTGTATACACAGCCCTGTTGGCCAGTTCCTCTCTTTCTTCTTGTGACAAGGCTCGGGTTGGTCTTTGGCTGGGACGTTTCATGGGTACTTCCATGGTGGTTACAACTGTCAATCTAAGGATGTCCTTCGGATGACCACCCCTCTTCGGAATGTTGTTTGATCTACGGAACTATCCGGACCCGATTTGGCCGCTAGTCGATCTCCAATTTTCCCAAACCTTCAGTTCCATTATACTGCTGTTCTTCTTACGAGACAAAAATTGTTTCTTACGGGAATCCGGAAATTGAAGATGATGATATCGAGTAATCTACTGGTTTCGCAACACCGGGCTGGTATGCTGCTCCAGGGCCATCTTGATATCCTGGCCGGTGGCGCGGGAGTGCTGGGCGATGGCCTGGAGGGTGTTCCGGAGGGGGGTCTTGTTGAACCCTGAGGTCCCGGCGGCGTGGGCGGCGAGGGCGGCGAGTTGGGTCATCTCCTGGATGCTGGTCTGGTGGGTCTGGTGGCACTGGGTATGGGTGCGCTGCAGGAGACCAGCTGGCTGGTTGCAGTGGCGGCAGGTGCCGCTCAGGGACTGGAGGAATCGGGTTATGGGCATCTGGTTTCTTATTTTCCTCGGGAGTCAATCAGTTTCTGTTTCCATGCCTTCCGACGTTTTTCAATGTCGGCGGGCCGGACGAAATAAAAGTCGTACAGCATTTCGATGACTTCCAGGCACCACTCTGCTTCCCCCGGTTCGACGGGTACTATTTCGCCTGTGCCTTGATGGTGTTGTGGGTGGGCCGCGAAGTTTCCGATTTCCCTCAGGTTATGTAGGCTATCTGCTATCTCTGAGGGTAGGGTTCCTGTCGAGATTACATCGTCTATCTCTTGCTTTAGGTTGTGCTTCTTCACTCCCGATTTTTCGTGCAGTATAAGTTGCAGACACCTTCTGCTTAACGCGGCACTTGCTTTGGGGCTTTCGGCGAGAACTTCGCAGGCCTCCCTGTAATCCTCGGTATATTCTGGAGGTATTCCTGACGGGATGGGTTGCCGGCTTGGGACTTTGGGGTGTATCAGTGTGGCGTTAAGTATCACTGGGGGCATTCCGTGGCCTTCGAATGGATATTCCCAATCTCCTGGTTCCATGTTGAGTAGAGTAATTACCCACCGGTTGCATTTGCCGTTCAAGCATTGAACTTTAGTTGCCTTCCAGATTCCATCTTTGTCGTACCCTAGAAGTCTGGCCGGAAAGCCATTGGCCGGGTTTCACGCTACGCCATGCAGACGTATTCCAGTCTTATACGGCATGGTAGTGTACGCAATATGTTTCAATAACCAACTGTTACATCGACAATCGACGTTAAGAAAACGACGGCTTGGGGAGAATCGGGGTTTCCGTCCGAGTTTCTAGGATTGCTACGGACGTGGTGGTCGGATCAGAATGCGGGCTTGTTTTCGGAGGTGGTTCCTTACGCTGTTAGTTTTCTTACCGACTGCGTCGCAGTGAGCCCTGTTGTCGGCCTTGGGAGAATGTTCAACCTGTTGTCCCTTGGCATCATAGTCTAGGACTGTGATAGCCACTAGGCCAAACCTTCCCCAGTGCCCGGCCATCGTCTCCGCTATGGACGTGCGCTCATCCCAGTTGACTGAATGCCGATCGGTCACGGTTCCATCGGGGCCGTCGTCATTCTTGAACGCGCTGGCATAAATGGAGTCCGTAGCGTGGTCGAACTGCCATTGCCCGATACGCCGGAGTACGGTCGAGTAGAGAGGAACCTTTTGGGTGAGAGGCGGTTGTTGTGCCAAATTTCTGAACTCAGAAATCCATGACTTTGCGCAGTACCTCGGACTGGTTGCCAGCGTTCAACTCCCCCTCAATTTCTACCCCACTGGCCCTATCGACCATGAGGTAAGTAATGCCTTGCTGCGGGTCGACGTCTATCACAAGGTCAGCGTTGTCTGTCTGCCATTCGATGCCTACCGAAGCACCAGATGCTGGTGAGACGGCGGGAGTTGGCAAACCTAGACCCATCCCCTCATTGGTAATTCTTCGGGCCTCGGCGATGGACGATGGGGATATTCGTGCTGCCCCGTAGCTGTTCCAGTCCTCGGGAAGCTCCTCGATTTTGCGGAACAGAGCCTCCAATTGCGGGGGTATATGGGAGAATACTTCCACTGGGTCAGGTTTGCCCGGGGCGGTGCTCCTTCTTATTGCATACTCCCGTATACGACCCGCGCCTCCCTCTCGTCCGATGCCAGTGAAGTAGTCCAACAGGGCCGCCGTCTCATCGGTCTCACGTGCTGGGCGCGGCGGTCCGACCGATGGGTCTCGTGGGCCTGACCAGGTGTATGAGGGGAAGCTGTGGACGACAGGGGTCACCTCGACGCCTGCTTCTAGGGACGGACTTAGACCATACCAAGCCAGATTGCCGGAGAGTGCAAACTCAAAGATTCTGGGTGGCCTCTGAGCCAGTTCCTCTCTTCTGACAGGACCTCCAGCCGGGTCAGCATCATTGTGCGTAGGCACTGTGACGCCGGGTCCTGCGATCCCCTCGATTCCTGTTTCCAGCATAGTTGGTGTCATGCTCCTATCTGAAACTATGCGCGTTCCCCGGTCGTCCACCATCGGCATGAATGATGGGTATTCTCTTGACTCAAGGAGGGGCTGCACGAATGCACCGACTCGATGCTGGAAGACTTCCCACATGGGTATTTCGTTGACTGCCTGTGGGTGGAATTCCGTGGCTTGGGTCGATGCGGTGAGGGAGTTTGGTCGACGGCCACTCTGTATGTTTGCTGCTGACAGACGTCTAAGCGATGCTCGGGAATCCCGGAAATCCCTCAGCGCACTGTGAGCCTCTCCCATCGCTCGTCTTTTCTCGCTGGTCTGCAGCATCTCTAACTCCCGTTTCCCAAGATCTGTCTGATAGCCCGTTCCGCCAGTTGCAGTCTTTCCGTCCTTTGCCCGAGGTCCGAGACCATCTGTCCGGGAGACTGGTTCACTCCGCGCCAAGCGAAGCAGTCGAAGATGGTGGCCTCTGCCGGATCCTCGTCCTGCCGCCGGACCGAGCTGTTTCTGACCGTGATCTGGATTGTAAAGTCATCCAGAGAGACTGTCAGTTGCGGCTGAAGGACGACAGTGCCAAACTCTGCTGGCCAACCCTTGCTCAGGAAGTTCTCCAGTATCCACCGGTCCCTGTCAGGATTGACGGCTGAAATCTGCCAGGACAGCCATAGCATTTGGGATGGCAGGTACGGTGTAGCCTCTAGGAAGTTGCTGGCGACAGTTGGGATCAAGGGCGCGTTGGCGTCCTCAATGACATCGCTCAGCGGACTGTTTGGATACTCCGTTATCCACAGCTGTTCCCGGGTCATCCGCCAGTGCACGGGACCAATCTGGATTGTCGCCACATCCGACGACTGGGTTGCATGTCTGCATATCCAGGAGTCCGGCACAACCTCGGATGCCACTAGAAACTCTGGAGTTAACCTCCAGATGTCGTGGGAGTCGGCGGAAATGACTGCATTTTCCTGGTGAATCCAGAGCTCGTTGTCCCTCACCATCTCTTTTGCTCACTGATTGACCAAGCCAAGGCAATGGGATTGAACGAACCCGGCGATCCTTTGAGTGAAAGATTGCCTCTTGTCGTCAATTTGATGTTTTCCTGCAAATTGCTCCGTCACCTTGGTCTGTATAACTTAATCATACCGAGGTGGGGAAATTATACACCAAAGCGTCAAACAGCCAGGGTAGGCAGAACCCCGCTTTTGAAGGCAGTATGTACCGCTTATCCGCAAGGACGATGCTGTGCTTCAAATTCAACTGAATACTCTGGGACCCACGATCCGTAGGTTAAGGGCGCAACGGGGCTTCCAATTGAATGTTTTGGCCGAATGACACTGGGGTCATCGGTGGTGTTTTTCCACTGGCGGCTCAGACTTTTTCACTTGGGCAGGACTGTCCTGTATTTCTCAGTCTCCACCTGTCCTTCACCTATATCCGGCCCTGTGTTCGTGTCATAGAAACGAAATGAGGCCCGGTTCTGCTTGGGCTACTCTGAATCTCTCCAGATCGCCCATCTCCGGGATTCATGGCCCACGGGGGCTGTGGACATGAAGAGGTTCCAGCGGGCCTGTTTACCCCGGTCCCGGGCCGGGACGAGGGTCCGCGGCCTGGGTCCGGGCGGTTGTCTTCAGAATATCCTGGTTTGGCCGGATGCCTGCTCCCTCTGTTGCCTGGCCCTCTCCCGGGCTTGCTTGCGGTGTTGCCGGTGCTTCTCGGCGCAGACGCTGCATCTGGTCTGGTCCGGGATTGCTGGTTGGTGGCAGTCTCTACATAGACCGGCAGCCTTTGTTTGACGCCGTTGTTCTTGGGCCTGTAGCCGAGCGTGCTCAAGTGATTTCTGCCGGTTGGCTTCGACCTCGGCAGGGGTTGGTTCAGGGCGGCGTTCGGGTTCCGATGCTTTTGGTACGGCTTTCCGGCGCGGCTTGCTGACCTTTGGTTTCCGCGGTGGCTTTCGGGTCGTTAGCTTCCGGACCGGGGGTTTCTGGGCATTTTTGGATTTGGGTCCCCGGGCCTTCGGTGGCGGTAGCTCGAAAGAGTCTACTACGGTGATCAGGTGTCTTTTAGCAGTGAGTACCCCCGCTGGTGCGGGGTTTGCTCGTCGGGATGACGTTTGTGTCCGCATTCACCGGTCCACCCCCGCTGGTGCGGAGTTTGCCGGCATAGACCGGCCGGCGAGCCATTGGCGGGGGGTCCACCCCCGCTGGTGCGGGGTTTGCGCGGGGTCCATAAGCGTCGTGAGGTAGACATGAGGTCCACCCCCGCTGGTGCGGGGTTTGCTAGCACGCACCTGGCGCACCGCACATAGCCGGGGGTCCACCCCCGCTGGTGCGGGGTTTGCCGCGACGGAGACCTACGAGGGGGATATCGACGAGGTCCACCCCCGCTGGTGCGGGGTTTGCCGCCACCGGTACGAGGCGGTGCCGCATGATGCCGGTCCACCCCCGCTGGTGCGGGGTTTGCGCCATCACCAGCCGCCCGTCGGATTCCCTGGCCGGTCCACCCCCGCTGGTGCGGGGTTTGCGCATTTTGCCCGGTGCTGGCCTGCCAGGACGCCGGTCCACCCCCGCTGGTGCGGGGTTTGCGATAGTCCTGCGCTATTGGGGCATGAGCGAGCAGGTCCACCCCCGCTGGTGCGGGGTTTGCGATAGTCCTGCGCTATTGGGGCATGAGCGAGCAGGTCCACCCCCGCTGGTGCGGGGTTTGCGGAGTCCTCGGCCTCGGCCCGGCGCCCAATGCCGGTCCACCCCCGCTGGTGCGGGGTTTGCTGCCGGATCTCGGCCTGCCAGCTGGGAGTTCCGGGTCCACCCCCGCTGGTGCGGGGTTTGCGCGGGCTGTTGGTCCGTCGTTATGGTGAGCATGGGTCCACCCCCGCTGGTGCGGGGTTTGCCGGAATCCAGGGCCGCTTCGGGCGAGCACCCAAGGTCCACCCCCGCTGGTGCGGGGTTTGCGCAAGCTAAGCGAATCGTTCCCCTTGATGATACGGTCCACCCCCGCTGGTGCGGGGTTTGCCCTTCTGGCATGATATTCTTAATGGGTCTACGGTATGAGGAAATTGCGCTACTCCTTGGAGCACGCGGTTCTGAGCTTTAAGGTTTGCCTCCGGCTGGCTTGCTCTGCGGATCGGAGCCTGGGCTCCGTCTTTCTTCCCCTCGTCCTGCACCGCAGAGCGGTGCACTCGCGTTCGCGGTTCCGGAGAGCATAGCTCTCTGCACCCATCTGGGTGCCGCTCGGGTTCGCGGTTCCTGCTGGAACCACTCTCCCTGCTGGAACCGCTCTCCGCTGCCTGGAATCACTCTCCGCGGCCTGGATCTAAGCCCTCCGGATGGTCTCTGGGGTCTGGCCGAACTGCTTCTGCAAGTAGTGGAGCCCCCGGTCTCCTATGTTGATTGTGGCGTTGAGGTCTGCGTTGGCCCTGTAGCCACAACTGGTGCATTGGAACTCTGATTGGGATACCCGGGATTTCCGGTCCCTGATTCCACACTGGCTGCAGGTCTGAGATGTGCCTCCGGGGTTGATCTCGACATGCCTGATCCCGGCTCTCTCGGCCTTGTAATCAAGCTTTGTCTTGAAGTCGCCCCTCGTCGTGCATTGCTCACGATGCACTCGTGGTCGTGATGGAGAGCTGCTGAGCTTAGGCTCAGCAGCTCTCCATCACGACCCCATCCCTGTTGGAGGATGCTCCGGTTGAGGCCGGTCTTGGCCCGGATGTTCTTGCCAGGCCGGCTGACGGTTCCTCGTGCTGATCTGGTCATGTTGAGAAAATTGCGAAACTCCCCGGCTGGGCTTACTACCGGCGGGTCCTCCTGTGTTCTGGGGGATGATTCTCCGTTCTCGATGGCGCCGGTGCCGGTGGCGCCGTCCTGGGTGGCGTAGTCCACGGTCACGGTCCTGCTGGAGGGGTGGCTCAGCGTCAGGCTGAAGGCCAGGACGGCGCCCTCGGCTTCCTGTACGGTGGCATCGCTGACCGAAATGGCGGGAGGACCCGCCACTCTCTCTGATGTGGAGTGGGAGAGCTTTCTTCGGCAGCCTTCCGGCGGTTTTGCCGGGCAGTTTCGAGGGTGGCGCCGGCTGCGGGCTCGGGTCCTGGGCATCGTCCCAGGGGCCCGTGTGGGGGTCTGGTCTGCCGGTCCGGGTGGTTGGGGTGCTTGACCTGGGTCCAGGCCCCGATTTGCCCTGGTCCCGGCCCGGGACGCAGGTCCCTCCGCCGGGGTCTGGGCCCGGGTTGGCGGTCTGGCTCCAGGGTCTTGGGTTTCCACAGCTCATCCTCATTCGGCAGCATGGCTGCGGGAACTCTGGCCGGCGTTGCCGGGGGGCTGGGACCTGGCATGGTTTCCACAGGGGCGTGGGTTAGCACGGCTTTGGCTGGAGGCTGCGGGGGTTGGCGCGGCTTTGGCTGGAGGGTGGCGGCCAGTGCCTCCGGAGAGGGCATTTTCCAGGCCCCCGCTGGCCCTTTCAGGCCGGGGTTTTCAGGTCCTCGAAATGAAATCGCCCTATAGACTATAGGGACTAGTGGTATCTCCGGCCGGACCACTCGAAATCAGTAGGGGTAGAAGCCCTGGTCCCTTCACTTCTGGGCAACTCGTGAAGAAACCGCTGAATAACGGTGAATAACGGGAGATCCAATCCCGTTATTCACCAAGCCCATGGTTTGATGTAAGGTTTTTGTGCTCAAAAGAGCATCGTACCCCTCTTAGAAATCATGATGAATAACGGAATAACGTGAATAACGTACTTTTGTGTTGGTCTGGAGGAACCACTAGTCCCTATAGTATATAGGGCGTTTTCGTTTTTCACGCTCAGCCGGTGGGTTTGGGGGGGAGAGGAGTGTGGAAATTCCGGTCGTCCCTTGGTGGTGGTCAGGCCTGGGTCTCGGCTTGGTCCAGGAGTTTTCCGTTGTGCCGTGGTCCTCAGTTTTGGCTCAGGTTCACGGCCAGGTTTTAGGGGTCCACCCCTGCTCGTGCGGAGTCTGCTGTTGCTGAGCTGCTGCTCAGATCTGGGTTGCGTCTGCCAGTGCTTGTGCTGGCAGGGTGACGTGGGTTGTGAATGGTTTGAAGGCTGAAGCCCCTTGGCTGCGGATCTTCCACATTGCCCGTGTTGCTCGGCGGGGCAGTGGGAGGTGGTACTGGTCCTCTGTGGACTGCCCGTTCTCCGGGTCTTTGTTCTCGATATAGATGCCGATTCTGGCCTCGTCCCTGGAGTCCTGTGGTGCGAAGGAATCGCTGTTCCAGAAGACCTGGGCACAGGCGTTCTCCTGGAGGTGTTCCCTGAGGGCAATGGATACCGGGTCCTGGAATTGCCTCCAGCGGGCTTCTTCCAGATGGTCCTGGGTGATCTCCACCTTTATTGTTCTTGCGGGTGCTGCGATTCTCTCCCCGGGGCTCCAGGGGGAAGTTTCAAACATGGCGGTGGCTGGTTCTTTGCTGTGGGTGGATTTCAATGAGTTTTTCTCCGTAGGGTCTGAGTTGGGTTTGTCCTTTTGCCGGGGGCTCATCCCCTCGTGGTGCATCGCTCACGATGCACTCGGGGTAGTGGTGCATCGCTCACGATGCACTCGGGGTAGTGGTGCATCGCTCACGATGCACTCGGGGTAGTGGTGGAGAACTCCAGGAGCTCTCCGCAGCACGTCCCCCGCTGGTGCGGGGTCTGCGCGATATGCAGATGTTGGTGGAACCGGGCAGAGGGCTTATCCCCGCTGGCACGGGGTTTACCCTGTCGCTGGGCTCTTTCTCCGTGATTTCTTCCAGTTGTTCCACATGGCCTTGGCCTCTCTGTGGAGAGCTGGGTCTGTTGCCAGCACCTGTTCCACGTCCTGTCTGACCACCGACGTTATCTGGGGGTTGTAGGCCATTGGCGGGTAGGTGCGCCGGTCTTTTCTGTCGAACCAGTTGTACTGCTGGAGTTGTATCAGGGTTCTGGGCAGGTTCAGTCCCTTTCGTCTCAGGCGGGAGCGGATGGACTGTATGCTCTCATCCCTCTGGATCGTCAGTCCGGCGTGGGAGGCAATGGCATGGTGTGCACTGCTCAGTGCTTCCCGGGCTTTGAGCACCAGGTCGTCCTCCTCATCCGGGTATTTCACTCGCCATTCGTTCAGTACGGTGGTTGCCTTCAGTGCTTCCACAGCGCTTTTCAGTGCGTAGGTGGGTTCGGCGCTGAAATCCCCAGGATTTCGGGCCCACTGCTGGGGGTCACCGTTTGCCGTCACCACGTCGTTTGCGATGTGGCCTGCCAGAAAGTTTCTGCTGTGCTTGGTGTTCTGATAGGTATCGGGGAGCATCGCCACCACCTGGACCTGGGGGTGTGGGCGCTCTCCATAGACCTTGGCTGCGGCCTGTTTCCCTGCTTCCTGGATATGCGGCTGGTGGATGCCCTCCTGGGCGATGCTGCTCAGCAGGAGGATGTCCATGTCGGAGTCTGGCCGGTGGTCTCCCCGGGCCCTTGAGCCGAAGAGCATCACGGCATCGTTGGGTAGCAGGAGCGCCAGTTCCCTGGCTACAGCCATGGCCTGTGGGTCGGCTCTCTCTGTTTGGTCCCCGTCATGAGGTTCCCTGCTTTTCATTTTGCCCTCTCCTTGTTTCAGAATCTCAACCCTGTTCCAACCCTTCCGGTCATCCTGTGAGGTCCTGTCCTTCGAGCTTCTGGATTTCTTCCTGGGATTCCATGCGGATGAGGGTCTGCCCTTGGGCAACTCCCTGATCTTGGGCATGTGCCGGTCTACCCCCGCTGCGAAGAAGGTCTGCTGCCGGTCATGGAAAACGATGTTGCCTTGGCCGGGTGTACCCCCTCTGGTGCGGGGTTTGCGCCTGCGGCAGCCGTGGTGCTGACATTTCAGGGGGGTCTACCCCCCTCTTCTGCAGCCCGGAGGGCTGCTGCTTGGGGGACTGTCGTTGGTGTAGATTCGCTGGCTATGGAGCGCATGGGTTCACCCCCGAATCACGGGGTTTTCTCGCGTCTCTTGTGTAGGGGGGCTGTCCCCTCTCCTTCAGTCCTGGGGCTGAAGCTTTCGCTGAGTACCCTCTTTGGGGTACTCGCTCCGGTTCGGGGTCCCAGCTGGGACTCCGAACCGGAGGTGCGGGGTCTGCCTCTTGGCCATCGGTGTTTCCCTCCGGTTATGGGTTTACCCCCTGGCAGGGGGATTTGCGGCCTGAAATGAAGGTGCACAAAATGCCAAGGTTTACCCCGCGGGAGCGGGCTTTGTTGCATCCTGGATGTGATGGGTTATCTGGAGAACGGTCTATCCCCGTCTGGTGCGGGGTCTGCTGACACCACGAGATTTCTTCCCCTTCTTGTTGAGGATCACTCTCTCGTGCTGAACTTCGGTTCAGAGTGCATCGCTGACGATGCACTCGGGGTAGTGCTGAACTTCGGGGTAGTGCTGAACTTCGGGGTAGTGCTGAACTTCGGTTCAGTGCTTAACTTCGGTTCAGTGCTGGAGATCTCTCTGAGCCTCAGTTCAACAGTTCTCTGCTACCACGTCCCCCCGCCTATGCGGGGCTTGCCCTTCCACGGTACAGGTCCGAGGTCGTGATCCAGGATCACCCCCGGCTGAACGGGGGCAGCGGCTTGATCGCTGGCGTGGCGGGATCACTCCCCAGTATTCGGGGCGCGGGGTCCAGACCATGGGGAGGAACTTATCGAGGGTGGTCTACCCCCATCAGATCGGGGTTTGGATGCCGGAACTGGTCTGGGTCATGCTGGTGGATGTGGAGAGCTTTGAGCTCTCCGTTACCATGTCCCCCGGCTACGCGGGGTCTGCGCCGGCATGAGCTGTGCTACTACTGCCGACTGGGGATCACCCCCGCCTACGTGGGGTCTGCCCAGTTTGCATCCCGACGGACTGCCTGTATCAGGGATCACCCCCGCCAGTGCTGGGTCTGAGACTTGAGAAAATTGCGCTACTCATTCGAGCACGCGGTTCCGAGCTTTAAGGTTTGCCTCCTGCTGGCTTGCTCTGCGGACCAGTGCCTAAGCACCGTCTTTCTTCCCCTCGTCCTGCACCGCTCGCGGTGCACTCGTGTTCGTGGTTCCTTTTGGAACCACTCTCCGCTGCCTGGATCTTTGCCTTCCAGGCGGGCCAGCCGGATGGTTTCCGGGGTCTGTCCGAACTGCTTCTGCAAGTAGTAGAGACCCTGGTCTCCTATGTTGATTGCTGCATTCAGGTCGGCGTTAGTGCTGTATCCACAACTGGTGCACTGGAACTCTGATTGGGACACTCTGGATTTCGGGTCCCTGATTCCACACTTGTTGCAGGTCTGGGATGTACCACTGGGGTTGATCTCGACATGTCTGATCCCGGCTTTCTCAGCCTTGTAGTTCAGCTTTGTCTTGAAATCTCCCCACCCCTGTTGGAGTATGCTCCGGTTCAGCCCTGTCTTTGCCCGGACGTTTCGGCCAGGCTGGCTGACAGTTCCTCGTGCCGATCTGGTCATGTTGGCTATCTGGAGGTCCTCGGTGACCAGTAGGTCGGCCTGTTCCTTGGTGGCGTTTCTGACCACCGCTGATGTGACCCGGTGGCGGAAGTCGTTCCGGAGGTTGGTCCTCCGTTCGTAGAGGTCCTGGAGCTGCTCGTGGACTTTCCTGTAAGCGGATGTCTCCTTACTCAGCCAGACAATCTGGTGCTGGGGCCAGCCTCTGGCTGAGACTGTCTGGTGGTTGTTGACGTCCAGCCGGGCCCTGCTGAGGAGTGGTTCCCGCAGGAACCACTCCTATGAGTGCACCGCAAAGCGGTGCTGTACGAGGGCAGCTATGCCCAGACTCGGTGGCGACCGCGGGATGGCGGCATTCCTCTTTCGGGCCAGCTTCCGCTGGGCCAGTTTGATCTTCTGGTTGAGCTTGTTCTCGTTGGGTGAGGTATAGGCGATGCCGCCTGAGGTCATTGCGGTGATGGCTACTCCCAGGTCTATGCCCCTGGGATTCTTGAGCTTCTGAATTGGTGTCGGCTTGGGGTAGGGGTCCATCTGGTAGGTGAGCCAGATTGATATCTGTCCTCTTCTGAGTGTTATGGCTACCCGTGAAGGTTGTTGGTCAGTTGGGGGTTTACGTCGGGTGTTTATTCTGAAATTGGGCAGTCCCTTCGCGGTTGCGACCGGATGCAGAGGTATGGGTTTCCGCCTTGGATGCTGGGTCGGATGATGGGATGTGCGGGTGAGTCCAGCATGATGGTGCGGAACCGTTCTGGTGTTTTCTGACGGGGCTTGCCCCTTGGAGTTGTTCCCTCTTTGGGATGGGCGTGCCCATTCCAGGCAGTGGTTGCCCGTTTCAGGGTGGATATTGAGAGTCTCCGGAGTACCTGTACTTGGGGGGATTCCTGGCATTCTTGGTCTTCCTGGGATTCCTGACGCACTTGGGTCAACTGCAGTGCGAGGTCATCTGGTTTCAGGCTGATGCCGTTTTTGTGTGCTGCCTCCAGGACCTGTAAGGCAGAGTTGTAGAGCTCACGCTCTTGCTGGATGATTTGTTCCAGCCTCTGGCGTTGTCCTTTGCCAGCTCTGGTGGTGGCATTGATTGTCCAGTTGCTCTTTGGTTTACGCGGCATTCTGGATCACTCTCTCAGGTCTGGAGTAGCGCAATTTTCTCGAGACTTGGTTCTTCGACCAGGCGACAACCAATGGAGGTCTACCACCTCGTGTGTGGGGCCCACCCAATCCTGGTGCCGGACTTCACCTCCTCGTGTTTCATCCTGACGGTTGTGGTTGCGGCCTTTTCGGGATCTGCCCGTGACCGCAACCGCTCTTCTCTCTGGCGCCTGGCCCAAGCGGGTCCGCCTACTGGTATCGCTGGGGCTTCAGTAGAAGCATGCCGTAGCCGTAGGCCCTCTGCCGGCCGATGCCGTGCTCCATCATTGTCTGGTATTTCCCGGGGTCCCGGATGGTCATGATGCTCCTGAGGGTGACTTCGGGGCCGACTGCCGTGTTCCCCTTGCCGCGGTCGGAGTGGGCTTCCAGGAGGGATACGAGCTGGGTCTGGCCGGGGATGACGGTGGCGCCGCCCAGTCTTTCCACCTGGTCTTCCAGCCACTTCGTGTAGACTTCTTCCCGTGTGGGCTCTGGGTGACCGGGGGGTGTTTCCCTGCATGCGATGGTGTATGGGTCGTGCTCGACGGTCTTCGTTTTTCCCTTCTTCCCGTTTTCTTCTGGTTCGGTGGGGTATCTCTTCCTCGATACGGGTCTGACGGTTACTTCGAAGCCGATGTGTCTGCCGACCCTCCAGGTCTCCGGCATGTCCTTGGTCCTGATGTGTTCAGGCGGGATGGCCAGGATCTGGTCCGGGGTCGCGAAGGTCTGGATGGCTTCCTGGAGCTCTTCCGCGCTGGCGCGTGTGTAGGCGTATATCACGCCGAAGGGGGAGTTCCGGTGCATGATGGTCCGGAAGGGTTTCATCGACAGTTCCCCCAGGGTTTCACGCTGCAGGGAGTGCATGGCGCGGCCAAGATCGAGCCAGCCTCTGGCGCCCATGATTCTTCCCAACCCTTCCTGATTTACCCGGGCCTCTGCCATTCTGAAGGTGTTCTCGTTGTTCATTCTTTTTCCTCTTCTGGGAAGCGCTCCCTGGGAGCGCTCCCGATCATTACGGTGCGGCCGCCGCCGTGGAGTCCGGAATGCCAGTTCCTTTCGTCGGTGACGTTCAGGTTGGGCTGGTCTATCCTTATCTCCGGGCTTGGTGTCTCTTCTGCTGGCCAGTACAGCAGCACCCGGTCGGGGGCTTCCCGGTATTCGAGGGGGGTTTCCAGCAGTGCTGCGAGGGTGGATTCCTGGGTCCTGATCTCCCTGAAGATCTGTTCCGATGGGATGCAGGAGGCCCGTCCGATGAAGAGCGGCCTGGCTGGAAGGCTGAGTGCCTGGGCTATCTCCTCTATGGTTATTTTCTCTGGGGATGTCTCCGCGTTCAGACCGATGGCTACGGTTACCCGGGTGTCTTCCAGGTAGTCCCTCTTCCGGATTGTGGTCTTGTATTTGCCCCCGGCCCGGGTGATCGGTGTTCCCCGGGTGGTCCATGCGCTCTGCCCCCTCTCGATCATGGCCGTCTGGAAGTCGGTGATTGGGACCCCGTTCCTGGGGTCCCGGTCGATTCGGGCCGAGAATTCGAGATGGTCCTGCAGGTACTGGAGCTTGTCCTTTTCCGTTGATTTCCAGCCCAGGGCGTTGGCGATCATGCCGGTCAGCATGCTGGCCTGGGGGAACCTGCTGGTTCTCCCCAGTTCGTCGATGGCCTCGGTGCCGAAGGACATCATCTCGGCTTCGAACACCGCGATCACTATCTCTTTTTCACGGGGGGCCGTGACTGTTTTGCCCAGCATTATTCTGCTGCTCCGGCCGGGGTTGCCACGCGGTTGGGCGCCACGGCCGCGTTATCTGCGGCGTCATGTTGCACCTGTCCGTTCCGGATGGCGTCTCCGGCCCACTGGGCCAGCTCGTCCAGGTTGAGCTCCTGGGCGCCGGGGAACCCGGGGTTGTCCTCGATGCAGAGGAAGCGGCGGGGTACGGCGGTACCGAGCTTCTTGTCGGCGTTGGCCATCCGTTTCGCCATGGCGGCGACAGCGGCTTTGACCTGGGGCTCAACCGGCGTCCGGAAGGCGTTGGCGAGGGTCCGGGGCTGGCGGTTGCCGATCTCGACGAGAATCATCTCGGCCTCGGTGAAGGGGGCTGTGGAACCCTGCTTGGCGGCGGTGCTGATGGTGGCGATGAGGTGGATGAGGTGTTCCACGACCCTGGCGGCCATGGTTGGGTCGCTCTTGAGCCAGTCCTCTTCCCGGCACCCCTCGATGTTGGAGAGGAGAGTGGGGACGTGGACCACGCAGTACTGGTAGAAGAGTCCGGATATGAGCTCGGACTGGGCGAGCAGGGCCGCGCCGGTCTGCCCCTCCTCTGGGAGGTCGTCGACGGCGGTGAAGTAGTCTGTCTCCGATTCCTGGATGTGCACCGTTATGGCATGGCTCCAGTTCACGGCGGCCCGGATGTTGGAGCCGGCGTCCGCGGTGATCATCCTTCCGAACAGGGCGGCGATGAGCCCGCCGGGGAGGCGGGCGTTCTCCAGGAGTACATTGAAGTTGTTGCCCTCTCCCTTCGTCTTGCTGAAGAGGGTGTCGACGGCCTTGGCGGCTTCCTTCGGGTCCTGGGGGTGTTGCCGGCAGATCGTGAGTGCCCGGTCGCGGAGGAGCTCAACCTCGGGGCATCCCAGCATGATGATCTGGGGGGGCTTCTTCTCGTCCTCCTTGTCCCCGGCGTTCATGGTGTAGACGTGCTTCATGAAGGCGGTCTCGACGGCCTTGAGGGTTTCCTCGCTGAACTCGTCTTCCCCGGGCTGGTTCTGTTCCAGTACGTGGCTCATCACCATCTGGGGGATGATGTTCCTGGATCTCCAGCCTTCGATGTACCCCGGGATTTCCGAGAAGGCGTAGGGGTCCTTGGCGAACCGGATGTGGCGCTTGGCGCTCTGGGATGAAATCCGGGTTCTCTCGAACCCTCCCAAGGTGATGGTCTTGGCGAACCCGTTCTCGTCCCGGTTCGGGAGGCATGCAGGATACGAGGTCAGGTAGTGGAACTGCATGAAGACGGGCATTCCCAGGAGTTCTTGCAGTACATTTTCCTGGGCTCTCTGCTGGACTTCCATCTTGCTGTTGTCGGTCATTCGGTTTCTTCCTCTTCTGTTTGGTTTGGGGGTCTTGGGGTTATTCCTTCCGGGTCTGGTTCAGCTGGGCTTCTTGGGGTTGGCGCCGGCGTCCGGTGTGATCATCCTTCCGGACAGGGCGGTGGTGAGACCGTCGGGAAGGCGGATATTCTCGGGGAGTGCGTTGAAGTTTTTATCCGGGATATTCTGCGGGCCGTTGTTGAACCGGACGTGCCGCTTCTGGCTCTGGGATGACATCCTGGTCCTCTCGAAGGCTGGCTTCTGGTTGAGATCGGTATCTTCCCGGTTCGGCAGTGCGAGGGGATTATGAGGTCAGGTGTTTGAGCTGCATGAGAAGGGGCTTGTACGGGGTTTCCGTCTTTTCCCCGTCTTCCGTTTCTCCTGGTAGTCCGGGCTTTTCCTTGTTGGTCATCCTGTTCCTTCCTGTTTTGGTCCTGGGGAGCAGTCTGGCGTTCAGTACTGTTAAATTGCTTGAGTGTAGTCCCGGGCTATTTCCTCCCTGATGGTTTCGGCGGCTTTCTCGTCCACTCCCTGGGAGAGGATCAGGTCTGCGACCGGCTCCCAGTTGAAGGAGGCCCCCTTGCTGGCGAGCATCTTGAACATGTTGTTTGCCATCCGGTTGAAGTTGTTGCCCCGGGCGGCCAGCAGGATATCGAGGCGGCGCTCGATGTATAGGGGCCGGCTGCTGCCGTACCCATGGGCCAGAGCCTGTCCCAGGGAGACCCGTGGGTTCTGGGCGCACCCTCCCTGGACGTGCTTGGTCGTCATGGTGGCGATGCCCTTCATGATGATGGCCCATCTCCGTTCTGCTTCCTGCCCCTGGATGTGGAACTGGGCGATCATCTTCCAGAAGCTCAGCGGCAGGTGCCGGTCGGGGTCCATTTCCCTGAGGTCGCTTCGGCTCTTGGGGTCGAAGTTCTGGTGGGCCATGACCCTGGCGAGTGCGCGGGCCCGTTTGGCGGTGGCTCCCGGCCGGTCCATTTCGCTATTCGTTGTCGTCATCGTCTCCTTCTTTGTCGTCTCCTTCTTTCTCTGCCTGGTTGCCGGGGGCTTTTGAGGCTTCGGGTCTGAAGGCTTCGGGTCTGAAGGCTTCGGGCAGCCCGCCCTTGTCCCTGATTTTTCTCTCGAAGTCGTTCATCACCCTGGCCTGGGCGGTGTAGCGATTGCCGGTCCTTGACCTGGTCCCGTTGATTGTTTCGTACAGGATTTTCCTGGTTTCATCGGCGAGCCAGATCTGCCACTCCCGGTTCTTCTCCTTTCGTTCCGTGCCTGCCGGTGTGAGGAATTCCTCCTGCAGCTGCTCGAAGAAGAGGTTGTCCACCAGGGCATTCAGGCGGTTTGAGGTGGCCACGGTCCTCTTCCGGTCCTCCGAGTCGACCTTCTTTCCGGCGGAGAGGTATCTCTCCAGCGTATTGACGAGGGTTTTCTCCGCGGCGGATGCCTTGTTGATGCGGTCCCGGGCCATGTCGTAGAAAGTTTTGGTCTCCTCCTCCGACTGGAGGGCCTGTATGACTTTCTCGTGGAGTGGGATGGACCGGTCGTGGTAGCCGTTGGTCTGGCAGTTTCCCCCGGCGATTGCTCTTGCGTTCAGGACTCCGGGGCCGGCGATGTCGGCGCCGATGAGGAGTGCGGGTCTGTCCCACTGGGGGTTGGCGAGGTACTCGACCAGCTTCCAGCTGGTGAATCCCCGGTTGGAGATGGTCAGGCACTTATTTTCCCTGGTGTCGAAGGGAGTCCATGGGTCTCCGGTGATCCCATTCTTCTCTTTGGCCTTGATTCTCCTCTTCTTGGATGTTGCGTACCGGGCGATTACAGTCTGGTCGGGCATCATGCCGAGCCGGACGCGGCGGCAGACCTCGATGTAGAGGGGATGGAGGTCCTCCATCCTTAGTTCTGATTCCTCTTCTCCGTTCCATGGGATGGTCCACACGAGCATGATCCCGTTGGTCCTGGTGTCATGTTGTTGGGCGATCTTCTCCACCTGGGGGATGAGTCTCTGTATGGCCGACCTGAGCTGCACGCCGGGGTGGTTGTTGGGTGAGAGATATACGGCGGGCCGGCTGCCGGCGCCGGAGTTCATCCTGGAGATTGCCTGGCTCCGGGGGCCGCTGTAGCCCTGGCAGGTCTGGATGGTGATGAGGGACATGAGCCAGTCATCCGGGTGGGCGTCCCGGGCGATGGACATCTTCAGTTCATGGTTCTTGGAACTGAAGAGCATGTCGAGGTCGTCGGGGGTTGTCTTGGTGTGGTTTTTGTATAGTTCCTCCAGCTCAGGGTCCGGCTCCGGCGGCTGCATGAAGGCTGGGACGGTTATGTCCTGGTTGGATAGCATCCAGGGTTCCTGGTCCGGCCATTCCGGGGTTAGGGCTGCGATGATCTCACGCCACTCCTCGGGGGACTGGGGTATCTCCTCTCTCCCGGAGTTCAGCATGGCCATGGTGCAGAGCTGGACCAGGAATGCGTGCCAGGCGTGGCGTTGGTGGGGCCGGAGTGCTGGGAAGTACTGGGTTTCTTCTGTGATGAGGTTGGCGATAGTTTCCGGCAGGGAGCAGGTCCTGATTGGTTCTCTTCCCTTCCGTTGCCGGATAACGAGGTCTTCCAGGATATTGATCGTCATTCGCCCATCCTTGTTATTCAGGCTGTGTTTTCGACCGTTCCCTTGTCCGCCGGGGGTACGGCAGGGGCCCCGGCCCCGGCGGACAAGGGAACGTGGAACGGATAGTTCTGAGCGTCAGCTCAGCGGTTCTCCAGGATGGCTGCTCTGGCCTTCTCTGCCTCCAGTTGGCATTCCTCTCCCTCGCAGCGTTGGCCTTCCAGCACTTCATGCTGGCTCTTCCTGCCGCACCGGCACCATCCCATTTCGGACATCAGCCAGGTGATCATCTCCAGTCGCCGGCCGGTCATCCTCTGTTGCTGGTGGCGTTGCCAGAGCTGGCACCACCAGCCGGCGTAGGTCTGAGTGAGCATGGCTTGCATGAGTTCCCAGACGGTCTGCTGGCTCTGCTGATCCCGGAGGGCGAGCCGCACCATGATGCCGTCATCCCGTTCCTCTCCCTGGAGGAGGTCCCGGATGGATTCGATGACCCACCGTCGGCAGGTCTCCCCGTACCCGATCTGCTTCTCGGTTCCTCCCCGGAGGGCGGGCAGTCCCTCCAGCCATGAGGCGATGGCGGACTGGAGGTTCTCCTGTTCTTGGATGCACTCCAGGCAGAGGCTGGCCCCAGCCCTTTTGTGCAGGTACTCCCGTTGTCTCACGGGGGCCAGGATGGTGTCCTGGTGTCCGCACCGATGAGTGACGTGGATTCTTGCCATTCTCTTCTCCTGATGGTCTGCCGAGCTTCTGTGGGGATTGCTGGCGGGGTTGCCCTGAACCGTTGCCCCTGCGGAGGCGGTTGGCACGGTCCGCCCTCGTGGGGACATGGCAGAGGCCAACGTGCCTCCCGTGGTGCTGCCTGGCCTCTGGTTCATCTTAAAAGCCTGACCGTGTTCTCCGGTTCTAAACTCCGGTCATTCCCCCTGGCTGCACTGGTTTGAGGGTGGAGGTGGAGAAGATGTTATCTGGACCGGATGGTGCTGATGTTTCCCCGGATTGGTCTGATTCCCTGGTGGGTTACTTCGGGTATTTCTGCGATGCGCTCCCCCCGGGCTTCGTTCTTCTGTCCGCCCGTCTGCCGGGGATGGGGTTCCAGGTGAGCGTCTGTTGTTACAACCCGTCTGCCCTGGATAAATCCGGGGTTCTGAGCCGTATGGATCGGGGCTTGGTGGAGCTTGACGGCATGATTGCCGGGGGATTGGGCGGTGAGTCCGGGAGCCTGTTGTTCAGCCTGCCGGATGGCTCCCAGGTCCTGGCGTCCACGATGGCGAAGATCGGCATGACCCGGGTTTTACTGCAGGGCCTGATTGCGAGTCTGCCGGTTGCCCTGCTCAGTCTGGGCTTCGGTTTTCTGCTCGGTCTGGACCAGGTGTTGGGTCTGGGGGTCTCCGTCCTGGCGGGGGCCGCCTGGTCGGCCTTCAGGATTTTTGAATGGCGTATGGGGGTGAACCGCGTGGCGTCCGGGATGTTGGCCCATTTCCTGAATTTCAGCCTTGGGTGGGCTGGCCCCGAGTCCTGTTTTACTCTGTCCGTCAGCAGGGATGACGCTCCGTCAATTGTCATCAGGGTGATACGGCCTGATGAGGAGGACGAGTGAGTTGGCTTCATCTCTTGGTCCATCCCCTGGTGGGGATCATCCCGCTGCTCCCTGGAGCGTTCCGCCGCCCTTTCTTGGTCTGGCGGGACAGTTCCGCTGGTGCTTCGGCAGTTTACCGGTGCACCATGGGCATTGCGTTCTGGGTGCCGGTTGTGGCATTCGTTTCCTCCTTGGAGTCCGTCCCCGCGGGTGCGGGGCGGGGTGTAGTGCTTCTGGCCGGGGAATTTCCTGGGGTGTATGCCCCTGTTCCGCTGGGCGAGTTTGATTGCCCAGGCGGTCGGGATGTCCGGGGGGTGGACTGGTGGTACTGACTGCCGGAGGTGCCAGATGTGGTCCGGCGGGTTCTGGTTGTCGTGTTCTAGCAGGGGTCCATGGTTTGTTGCCCCGGTGCCTGGCGGGGTTGGAGAAATGCGCGGTTCATGTTCTGGCTGTTTATGCTGATGCGATTTCTCTTCGCTCCAGGACCCTGATCATCTGCCGGGTGGTGGTGATGTCCTGGCCAAGCTGGCTGTAGGAGTTGATGAATTCCAGGCGTTCCCGTTCCATCTCCCGGACCAGCTCCCTGAGTTCCCGGATGGCAGCCGCGGCGGAGACGGTTTCCGGTTCGGGCAGGGCCGGTTCGGGCATTTCCGGAGCTGGTTTCCGTTCCCGGGTTGGCTGCGGGTGCTTTTCGCCGGTCCCGGTCTTCCGGTTCGGCCTTGCGCTGTTGTGGTGGTTGAGGGCGATTGCGGCGTCCTCCCAGGTCCTGAGTGTGGGCTGAAGGCCGGCGGCCTCGGCGGGGGTGGGGTCCATGGGTCCGCCTTGGGTGCGGAAGAGATTGAGGTCCAGCGTGATTCCTTCGGCGTAGATCTGCAAGCTCTCCTTGGTGCGTTTGCCCTTGGGTTCATTGGAGCGCCGGAGGATTATGCTGGTGAGTTCGCCCAGGCGGTTGCCGGTGAGCAGTTCCCGCTTCATGCTCTTGATCTTGGTGATTTCTGCTCTCGGCCCATCCGGGACGGCGGTCCGGAGCGCTTGGTCCAAGTTGGTTGGGATGGCATTGGTGATGATCCTGGAGGGGACGGTGTTGGTCCGTGCGATGGCCTGCTGCATGATGTGTTGCAGCAGGGGTGATTCACTCTCTTCGGCGCTGGCGACCCGGGTTTCCAGGATGTAGCCGGTGGTGTTGTCCATGATGTTCCAGAGGTGGTAGTCCTGGTGGGAGTTCTGCACCGGGGTGGTGAGGACGGTCCATTCGGTTCCGCCTTTGATCCTTGCGTTCAGGATGGTATTCGCGGCGGTCCTGATGCATCCCTGGGCCCAGTGGTTGATTCTCCAGGCGGGCTGTTGGGGCTGGCCGGTTCTCTGGAGGGCCTTGGCTATCTGGGTTGGGAGGATGCCCTGGTGGTGCATCTCCATGGCGGCTCCGATGGTCCATTCCGGGCTGGGATCTTCCGGCGGGGGCATCTGCAGGGCCCCGCAGGAGGTGCAGGTCTCATGTTCTCCCCGTCTGCTGTAGGGGCCGGGGAGCTGGGCTCCGCAGCCGCCGCAGACGGATGGTTCCGGCTGGACTTCGGCCTGGGCCTCCGGCTGGACTTCGGCGGCAGTTTCCTCTTGGGCTTCCAATTGATCTTCAGCGATAGCTTCCTCCTGGTCTTCCGGTTGGACGGCGGTCATGGTTTCGCTGCCTGCTTTTTCTGGAGTGTCTTCCGGGACTTCTGCCTGCACCTCCGTCTGCACCTCTTGGACTTCTTCCTGGACCTCTGGTTGGGCGGCGGCCGTGGTTTCGTTGCCTGCTTCTTCCGGCGTTCTGGCAGCCCGTGCTGCGTCCCTTGGCTGGTGGCCCCTGGGGGACTGCTTCTCGCGTTCCTGGGGGGTTGCCGGCCTTCCCTGATGGTCCAGGTAGGTACATTCGCCGCAGGTGGTGCAGATCATGATGATCCCGAGCGGGTCCTTATCCTCCCGGTACACCACTCCTTCGCATTTCCGGCAGGGCTGGGGTTTTCTGGCTGGCATGGTGTTTGCCTCTCTGGACTGGGCGATGGTTCTATTGGTCGATTTTAAGACCCGCGCTGGCGGCCTGGTTTTGTTCCCGGCGCGGGGGGCCTGTGGTTCTCCAGTTCTCCAGTTCTCCAGTTCTCCAGTGGCGGAGATCCCGCCTTGGTGGTGGAGTCGGCCGGGCCGTTGCCCAGAGGGTGAGGATGCGGCTGTTGCCCATCTGGCGGCTCTTTATGCCCGGTAACGGCGATAACGATGCCGACCGGATGAACCCGAACAACGATGCTTGCTGGGAGCCCAGGGGATATGATGAGCGGCCGGGTAATTGGGAAGATGAGGCTGACGATTGTGATGGGGGCAACGGCGATGACTGCGATAGCCGTGCCAATCAGCTGAATCCCGGCGATGATGCGTACACGTCTTCGTGGGGAGAGCAGCTCTCCCCTTGGTGCAGGAGTGCTTCTCTTCGGGTGGGTTGGCTGGGATGGTAAAGACTCTAAGGTATGGCCTGTTGCCCACTTGGTCCGGTACTGGATGGGCCGCCGGAAATCGCTGGATTAAACGCAGGGCCTGGGAGTCCTGCCGGGCCTCCCGGTTCAGGGTTTGGTTCCGCTCTCCCCATGCTCCTGGTATTCCAGCACGTCGCTCCGCCACCTGGCGGCGGAATCGCTGATCGCGGGGTACTGGTTGGCGGCGTGGATCAGTTCCACCGGACAATCGTATTCAATGGGCTCCTCGGTTTCATCGTTGAGACGCCACATGAATTCACCGTCCTGGTAGGACACGGTTGTCAGGACGATGCCCCGCCGGGCCTCCTGCTCGGGCCTGACCTCCGGGAGGTACTCGATCAGGTAGAACCTGACCTGCCCGCTGCCGTACCACTTTGAAGGGCGCCATTCCGAGCGTTCGATCACCCTCCAGGCGCTGGACTGGAGGCCTGGTTCCACAATTCGTTCGATCTCCTCCATGCTGGGTTCCCGGTCCATCTCTCTGCCATACCATCCCATTGGTTTCTCTCCTCGGCCGGGTCTGTCTGCTCCGGTGTGGTTGATGCGCAGCCCCGCTGCCGTCAAGGGTCTTGGATCTTGTCTCCGAAGGATCACCCCCGCGTGTGCGGGGCTTGCTCTCGTCGTCCATGCAGTGGCTCAGTTGCCATGGGAACTACCCCCGCTGGTGCGGGGTTTGCCGCAAATCATTGTTCCGAAACCACACGGCCCCGGCCTACCCCCGTTTGACGGGGTTTCGCCCCTTCTTTGTGATAGAGATCATCTATCCGGTTGATGGTGTGTTGGGCAGGGATTTTTCGGGATCAGGTTCCCCATTTGTCTATGATTCCGTTGATGTATTCCTGGATCCAGTCAGTGGGGTCCTGGTGGCCTTTCAGGACCTCCAGGACCTGGGGCTCTCCATCCCATTGTTCAGCAGCCTCGGCGCCGGCGTCCCGCAGCTCCACGTTCTCTGCTTGGAGGGCTGACCGGACCATCCCGGCCCTTTGTTCCGGGGTTCCCGGTCTCCGCTCCAGCCTGGCCAGGCATTTCAGGGTTCCGGCGGCGAAGACGGGGTGTTGCTCGTCCCGGCATATTTCCTCCAGGGTTGGGATGAGCTCATCCTCCCGCTCCGGGGTGAGCCACTGCTTCAGGGTCTGCTCTGCGGGATGGTCCATCCCGTCCTCGAACGGCTCGTCCAGGAAGTCGGCCTGGAGCTCCCAGGTCAACCGGCTGCTGTCGTTTGCTCTTGTCATTTTCTCTCGAATATGCGCTCTTTGGAGTTCCCCGCCAGTGCGGGAGCGGGCGTTCCGATTTATTGTCCGGGGGCCGGCGCCTCCCGTGGGGGCAGCGCCCCGATGACGTGGAGCCGGGTGAGTTTCCCGGTCAGTCTGGCCCTGGCCCACTCCTGGGTTGTGGATGAGCCGCTGGCGCTGGTCATCATCTCGTAGTCCCGGTCGAGCCAGGGCGCGAGATACGGGTTCTGGCCCGTTGATTGCTGCTCTTCGTCCTGCCTGGTTTCGACCATGTTCCTCAGGGATTCCTGGGCCTGTTTCTCCAGGGCCGTCCGCTCCTGATCGAGGACGGCCCTGATCTCCGGGCTCTGAGTCTCATACTTGCCGTAGCTGAAGATGTCGGTATCGTGGCGGCCGGTGGTCTCCTGGGAGCGTCCCTCCGCGTGCAGCCTCCAGAAGGCGTGCAGCCCCTGGGTGCTGCCGCACCAGCGGTAGGAGCATTTCTGGTCGCCGCATTCGCACATGGCGATCCCGGTCTCCAGGTATTCTTCCTTGTCGATGAAGCAGGCTGGGCAGATTCCCACCAGTTCGTCATTGGGATCGGCCCATTCGTTGCTGTCGCCGTCCAGAAGCGCTGTGGTGGTGTGGAGGGAGTTGTTGCCGGTGTTCCACAGGATGGCCGGGGATCGGCCGTTCATGACCAGGCCGGGAATGTCGGGGGTGTCCGGACTGGGGATGTTGATGGTCTCCTCTTCCGTGATTGGCCTCCGGTGCTCGGGGCAGAACACGGCGGTGTCGCTGATGGTCCGATAGATGCACCCGCACTCGAAGCGGGTGGTGGTGAAGATGTGCTGTGCTGTGGTCATATTACCCTCGTTTATTCTTTACCTTTCTCTGCTGAGCGGGTCCACCCCCCTGTCGTTCACGCCTGGGTTAATGCGGTGATGAAGGATGATTGCCGGACCCGCCTGGAGCTCATTTCCATCTGTTCCCGGGCCTCTCTGAGGCTGGCCTGTATTTCTCTCAGGGCCCCTTCGTCTCCCTCCCGGGAGGCGAGGAACTCCTTTCGCTTCAGGCAGACGGCCCGGAGGGTGTTGATGTTGTCGATGGTCATCTCCCGCTGGGTGTAGACGCTGTGTTCGAAGCGGCTCTCCAGGAGTTCCAGCACCGCCTGGGTCCGGAGGGCGATGGTGTAGGAGTGGTTTTGGTGGAGTTCTGCCGGAGGGGTGCCGGCCTCGACATCCTTGATGATTCCCCGGGTCTCCGTCTGTATTTCCTGGAGCATTGGTCCGTACCCTGACATGAGGGCGGGTGGTCCGTGTTGCTCCTGGATTTTCTCCATGGTGGAAAGGGCCATGCTGGCTGCGGTCCAGGTGAGCTGGGCGTCCAGAGACAGGTCCTCCAGGGCTGTTTGGAAGCTGGGCAGGTTATTGAGGGATAGGTCCTGGACCGGTATCCCCAGTCCCTCCAGCCTGCCGGTGTCCGACTGGTCCAGCCGGGTTATGGGCATCTCTATGATGTTGCCCCGGCCTGGTCCGGCTGACCTGACGATCTGTTTCAGGATTTGCTCATCCACGTCTGTGAACGAGCCTGGCTCTGACTGTTCCCAGGAGAATCTTCTGTCCCTGGGAGCGAAGTCCACGGTCCGTTTTTCCAGGTTGACCCGGATGACTCCCCGGTAGTGGTCTCCCTTCTGAAGCCTGGCGTCCCAGGCCCGTTTCAGGGAATCGTGGATGTCTTGATTCCCTGATTTCTGTATATCCTGGTTTCCTGACCCCTGGTCCAAATCGCCCCCCCTTGGTGCTGTTGCGCCAGCGTAGTCTGGCTCCGGGGTCGTTTCCCTGACGGAGGAGCAGACCGGCGCCAGTGTTGTCCGGACAGGCGGCGGTCTTTTGGGCGGTGGATTTTCGCTCCGGCATGACCTTTATCCGGGGGTTCTGTCTGGGGTTTCGTCGGGGACCGCGAAGCCGTAGCCGGTTTCCCGGGCCAGCCGGTGGGCCTCGCTCATGTGCTGGTTCCCCAGTTCAATCCGGTTCTGGTTCCAGGCGCACTTGGCGAGGACCTGGTGGGCCTCGGCGTGGGTGTTGAACCCGGGCTCCTCATGCCTGGGGTGGTTGAGGGCCGTCCGGGCCTGGCGCTGAGCCTCGGAGCATTCCTTCTGCTCCTCCAACTGCATTGCCCAGAGGACCCGGTGCATCCCATCGTCCCGAAGCCTGATGGCCTGCAGGAAGTGGGTTCGGGCGGTCTCCGTTGCTCCGGTGAGGGCGAGTATGCGGCCGGTGTTTACCTCCAGATGTCCTGACGTCCCCCCGTGGGCTGTCCGGGCCGCCTTCATCTGTTCCAGTGCTGCTGGCATGTCGTCCTGCGAAGCGAGTTCCAAGGCGGCCTGATAGTGTTCCAGGGCCTCTTGGCCCAGGCAGTCCTCCGGCAGCATCCGGGCATCGAGGGGATTGCACTCCGTGCTTGGCCCGGGCTCGGTGGTTGGCTGGGTTACGGGTGCCGCCGGAGTTGGTTGGGACGTTGGGGCCGAGGGCATTGTGGCGGTGGTCTCTGGCGCCGGAGTCGGCTCTGGTGCCGGAGTTGTGGCGGTTGTCTCCGGTGTTGGGGCCGAGGTGGCCGTTGCCGCGGGTGGGTCCGTGCTGGTGCAGGCCGTCATGGCGGTTGCGGAGAGGATCAGGATGAGGGTCAGCGTCCAGATGCTGCTCCGGCGTTTCGGTATGGTTCGGGAACTTCCCGAACCCAAGGCCAGTGGGATGACGTTGACTATTGTTGTCATTGTTTTGATGCCGTCCAATGTTCGGATCAATGTTCGGATCAATCCGGCTCCCAATATGAGTCCTGTGTGGAGGTTCCGGGTCCCTGGAGGCGGGCTGGCTGCCCGCCGGGTGCTGGCCAGGCGGATACCATGACGGCCATGAGCAGCAGGGTTGCGCTGGGTTTGGGATGTTTCAGACGAGGGATTTTGGGTCCGCCTGATTTTTGGGGGGATTGCAGCGTGCTCTTGTTGTCTGGCCGGCCGGTGCCTATTCCCGGCTGCTGGCTGCCTCCATGATGGTGTAAAGGGACTGGTGGAAGCGTTCTATTTCTGATTTCCGCCGGTCTTCCCGCCGTCCTCTGGAGAGGCCCAGGAGCGCGGATCTCATCGACTCCCCGGCGTTCTCCACCACCTGCATGAGCTGGGCGGCGTCCCTGGCCTCTTCGCTCTTCCCCTGGTTCCGGAGGTTCTGCTCCTGGGCCTGCAGGTTGTTCATGATCCAGCCGGTGCAGCTCTCCTGGATCTCGTTCCGGATGCTGTCCCCGTATTGCCAGGACCACCCGGGGGTGGTCTGCTGACAGGGGTATGTATGGACTGAAATTGGTCTGAGGGCTTGGAAAGCGCACGGGAATCCGGCAGCTTGGCTGCAATGACGAAACCGGACGCCGGAGGTCTCCCATGCGCCGCCCAGAGCCTGCCCCCGTGAAGACGGGGGGCGCTGGCGTCCACTCACCGCAGCAGCCGGGAGAAGCCGGGACGGACCGTCAGCGTAATCCGGCACGGCATCGACTGGCTGAGGCGGTTGCTGCTCCGGGGCCGGTTCTGGCGCCGGGTATGGCTGCTGCCCGAACCCTGGCCCCAACCCAAGCCCAACCTCAACCTGGAGGTCACCCGGACATGCCCCTGCCTGAAAACCCCATACATACCCCTGTCAGCGCGGACACGGGGGGCAAACGGGTTTGACCGGCTTCAGACGCCCCTGGCATGGAAGACTTCATTGGCCTGCTCCAAGGCGTCCTCGACGCAGGGCCAACCCCGGTACCAGCCGGCTTGGGCGAACACCTCGCAAATCTGCTTCGGGTCCAGGCCCGCGTCCAGGGCGTAGCCGATGTGTTCCTTAAGCTGCCTCAGGTGGCCGCGGCACATGAGCGCCACCAAAATGGCGGATGCGGCCTTATGGTGGGCATCGTTCCTGATGTTGGTTATCCGGGCGTGGAGGATCTGCCGCCGGCGGTATTTCCGGTCCCGCCGCTTGCCGGGCCTGTTCCTGCCGTGGATGTTCTGCGGCCTGGCGAAGGTCAGGTTCTCCCCTTTCAGGGAGAACCTGACCTACTGGCCTGTGGCCAGGACCTCTTCATCGTCGAGGTCGCTGGATACGTGGTCGAACCCGGCGGGCAGCGTTTCAGTGACTCCTTCGAAATCCCCGTAGTTGGCGGCGGCATCGTCCGAGGTCGAAACAACGGGGCCTTCCCTTCCTGTACTGTGCCCTGAGCGTCCCTCGGATTATCCGAAGAGGTAGAGGTTTATGAGCTTGATCACCTCAGCCCTGGTGATGGGCTCTCCTTCACCAAAGAGGTAGTCGTTTATGGCCGCTATGACCTCGCTCCTGTCTATCATGTCGTTGCCGTTGGTGTCGTACCGGGCAACCAGGGAGTCCCCGGCTGGCCTGGGTTCGGAGAAAGGCCCGGTGCCAACCCGGTTGACCGCCGCCACCCGGTAATGGGGCCAGTTGCCAGCCGAGAACATGGGGCCGTTGGCGTCGGTCCCGTCGTCGGTGTAGGTGGTGCTATCGTTGGCGGTGGTGAAGACTTCCGTCCAAGGGTCGCTGCCGTCGTTCGACGATTCGATCTTGTAGCCCGTAATCGGAGCGCCGCCGGTGTTGGCGGGCGCGGTCCAGGACAGATCTACCTGCGCCTTCCCATCTGCCACCGCAGCCGTCAAGCCCGCCGGCGCTCCCGGCGCGACCGGCGCCGTGGCCGCGGCAACAGTGGCCGACCATGGCCCGTCTCCGGCGGCGTTGACCGCCCCCACCTGCACGTCGTACTGCGTGCCGCCGGTCAGCCCGGTCAAGGTGTACTGCAGGGAACCGGAGCCGGTCGTCCAGACGTCTTCCTCCACGGTCCAATTGGCATCTGCCGTTTCGTCGGCGTCGGTGCGGATATAGCGCAAGTCATACGCAGTTATCCCGCTGGCGTCACCGGACGGCGCGCTCCAGGACACGGTCAGGGATCTCGCCCCTGCGGTGACTGCATTGATCGTTGGAGACTGCACGCCACCCGGGCAGAACGGGAGATCGAGCAGGGTGAAGTCATTGTCCGCCACACCCCGCAGTCCTGCAGGGATGCATCCGGTCAACTGGTTGCCGGAGAGTTCCAGATCTGCCAGGTTGGTCAGGCCCCCCAACTCCGCCGGTATCTCCCCGGTCAACTGATTGTCGCTGAGCCGCAGCCTTTCCAGGTTGGCGAGGTTGCCCAACTCCGCCGGTATCTCCCCGCTCAACTGATTGTCGCTGACCCACAGCCTTTCCAGGTTGGCGAGGTTGCCCAACTCCGCCGGTATCTCCCCGCTCAACTGGTTGAAGTTGAGACCCAGAACTCTCAGGTTGGTAAGGCCGCCCAACCAGGCCGGTATCTCCCCAGTCAATTGGTTGGCGCCGAGGGCCAGCCATTCCAGGTTGGCAAGGTTGCCCAACTCCGCCGGTATAGGCCCGGTCAAATAGTTCCCGCCGAGGCCCAGCGATACCAGGTTGGCGAGGCTGCCCAACTCCGCCGGTATCTCCCCGCTCAACTGGTTACTGTGGATGACCAGCGATGTCAGGCTGGTGAGGTTGCCCAACTCCGCCGGTATCTCCCCGCTCAACTGGTTCTCATAAAGGCTCAGCAATACCAGGTTGGCGAGGCTGCCCAACTCCGCCGGTATCTCCCCGCTCAACTGGTTCTCATGAAGGAACAGCGATAGCAGGTTGGCAAGGTTGCCCAGCTCCGCCGGTATCTCCCCGCTCAACTGGTTACTGTCGAGGCTCAGATATGTCAGGTTGGCGAGGCTGCCCAGCTCCGCCGGTATCTCCCCGCTCAACTGGTTACTGTCGAGGCTCAGACGAGTTACGCGTCCATTGTCGTCAGTTCCGACGCCGTGCCATCGACCCAAAGGCTCATCGCTCAGCCATTTGTCGTTGTACACCCAGTTTACCCCGCCGGTGGCGTTGTAGAGGGCGACCAGCGCGGCCCGGTCGCCAGAATCGGCGTGAGCGACCGTCGTGGGCATAGATACGCCGGTGACGATGCTCACCAGCAGGGCGATTGCCAGAAACCACAGTGTTGCCTTGATAGACTTAGGCATATTCGAACCTCAGTTTTATTCCAAGCATTGCTGACGGAATGGCACCGCGCCCGACTTGCTCCAGGAAGTTCGTGGGCATGGCGCCCCAGTTCAGTGAAAGCATTATACGACTAGACGCCAGTAGACGGTAGGACGATTGCGAAGTCGCCGGCTTCATCGGGACTGGGGCATTGTCTTTCCCCCGTCTCCACGGGGGAAAGACAATGTGTGCGGTGCCTCGCAATGGGGCTTCCCTACTAAATAAGACTTAGCAATCGTCCTGGTTAACCGGGTATTCAACCGAAGCTCCAACCGGCCGGGGTGTTACAATTCAGACCCGGTGTAATTCCCTGCCCGGCAACAAGTCAGGTCCCCGAAATTAACATCAAGAACAAGCAATGGAGGGATGTTATGTCCGTTGGATTGGTAGTCCCACTGCCCGCCTACACCCTGGACCCCGCCTTTATCGCCAAAAAGGCCGAAGACCTGGGTTTCGAGTCCCTTTGGTACCACGAGCACCCCATCCTGCCGGTGAGTAGCGCCAGCCCATTCCCGGCCACCGGCGGCGAAATCCCCTGGACCTACCGCCATTTCTCGGAGCCATACATCGCCCTGGCAATGGCCTCCGCCGTAACCGAGAAAATCAAGCTCTGCACGGGCATCACCCTGTTGCCCGAGCGCAACCCGTTGATTCTGGCCAAGCAAATCTCGGTGCTGGACCACCACAGCCAAGGACGGTTCGTCTTCGGCGTCGGCGCGGGCTGGAACCGGGAAGAAACCACCATGATGGGCGGCGATTTCGACCACCGCTGGACCCAGGCCAGGGAGGCGGTGCTGGCTCTCAAGGAGTTGTGGACCCAGGAAGAGGCCGAATATCATGGCCGATATTACGACTTCCCGCCAGTTTATATGTACCCCAAACCCTTCCAGAAACCCCATCCGCCGGTCCTGCTGGGCGGCAACGCCCGCAACGTCCTGCAGCGGGTGGCGCGCTGGGCCGACGGCTGGCTCCCCAACCGGGTCGCCCCCGAGCGGGTGGAAGAGGCCCGCAAACAACTCGACGCGCTGGCCGCCGAGCGGGGCCGGGACCCGGAGTCCATCACCATATCCGTGTTCGGCCAACCCCCAGAGACCACCCGCGAGCAGGTTGACTCTTTCCTGAATGCCGGGGCGCTGCGGGTGTCGGTGTGGGCCAACCACTGCGACACCGAAACCGAAATGGGCGAACAGTTGGAGCGAATGTCCGAAGCGTTAGTACGCTAACCTGAAAACACGCATGGCAGCGCTTCTTTCGCAGCCTTTACCCCGCCAGTCCAGGCCATTTCAATATCTCCCCTCTCCCAGAGGGCTGACAGGGGTATGTATGGACTGAAATTGGTCTGAGGGCTTGGAAAGCGCACGGGAATCCGGCATCTTGGTTGCAATGACGAAACCGGATGCCGGAGGTTTCCCATGCGCCTTCCCAAGGAATGCTGCCAGATGCAGCAGGTCATTGAAACGCATTTGCCTCACCTCAGCCGGTCACAATTGGCCGGGCTGGTCTTGTGGGTGTGCGGGACTATCCTGGCCGGGAGCGCCTGCCAGAATGCCGTCGCCGCCGCTCTCTCCACCAAGGGAAACTGGGACAATCTGCGGCAGCGCCTTCGGGAATGGCTCTACGACGGCGGCGACCGGGCGCGTCCCTGCCAGACCGAACTGGATGTGAGTCTCTGCTTCGCGCCGTTGCTCAGGTGGGTCCTTGCGTGGTGGTGTTCTGACCGGCTGGCCTTGGCGGTTGACCCGACGTTGAAAGGGGACGACACCACCGCCATCGTCATCAGCGTGGTCTACCGGGGTTGCGCGATTCCCGTGGCCTGGCGCATCCTGCACGCCAACAAACCTGGGGCCTGGATGGACCCGATAGTGGAACTGTTGCAGGCGCTGGCCCCGGCGGTCCCAGAAGACATGACCGTGATTGTGCTGTGCGACCGGGGCCTGGCCAGTCCGAAATTGTGGAAACAGATACTCGCTCAGGGCTGGCATCCCTACATGAGGTATCCGAAAAACGTCACTTTCTGCGCTGAGGGCGGTCGGCGGCTGCCCGCGCGCGCCTTCGTTCCCCGTCCGGATACCGCGTGGATCGGGAGCGGGACGGCGTTCAGCAAGGCAACAGTAAAACGCCGTTGCACCCTGCTGGCGGTCTGGTACGTTGAACAGGAGGAGCCGTGGATCATCCTGACCGACCTTCCGCCGGACGAAGTTGGGGTGAGTTGGTACGCGCTCCGCTTCTGGATCGAGTTGGGGTTTAAGGCGGTCAAGAGCTTGGGTTGGCAATGGCAAAAGACCCGCAGGACTGACCCGGCGCGGATTTCGCGGCATTGGTTCGTGTTGTCGGTGGCGACGCTGCTGACCCTGGCCTACGGGACCAGGGTGGAAGACGCCTATGACCGGAGGCTGGCCCCCGGCAGCTTGCGAGCGCCGCCCAGGGCGCTGGCGCCCACTCACCGCAGTAGCCGGGAGAAGCCGGGACGGACCGTCAGCGTAATCCGTTACGGCATTGCCTGGCTGAGGTGGTTGCTGCACCGGGGCCGGTTCTGGAGCCGGGTATGGCTGCTGCCCGAACCCTGGCCTGAACCCAAGTCCGACCTGGAGGTCACCCGCCATGCCCCTACATGAAACCCTATACATACCCCTGTCAGGGGGTGGTCTGGGAGTAGGCGTCCAGGAGTTCCGTTGCAGCCGGGTTCTTTTCCAAGCCGGCTGGGAATATATCGGGGGGCTCTGCTCCGTACCTGATGCTTTCCCACAACCCTGGGTTTTTCTTGATCAGTGCATGGTCGAAGTCATCCGGCTGGCTGGAGTCCTGGGCGTGCTGGAGGTCCCGGCTGATTCCTGCCATGGTCTCGGTCTGGTCGCAGAACTTTTCTCCGGTGAGGCTTTGAGCACTGGCCTCCCGGGCAAGCCAGTGGGATGCCTGTTCTGTGATTTGCCGTAGGTTCTTCCTGATCCGCTCCCGTAGGGCATCCCGTTCCGGGGGGAGCTCGCCGAGTCCTGACCGGTATGGTTCGGACATCATATGGACCAGTTCCCGGGCGGCTTGGGTCCTCTGCTCCTGTGTGGGGTTATCCTTGACGGCGTCTCTCATGGCTTCGAAGATCCGGAAGGCGGCGGAGTCCTGGTTCATCACCTCGACCGCGGCGCCGTCCTGGTCGTAGCTCAGGGTGGCGGGCTCGGTGCTCCAGGCGGCCTGGGTGTGGTGGATTGCTCTCTGGGAGTGGGCATCCATGACCTGCATGAGTTCGGGGTCGTTCTGGCGGATGAAGGCCAGGGCCCGTTCCGTGGTGGGGTTTTCCCGGCAGCCGTCTTCTTGTCGGATCGTGGATTCCAGGTTGTTTCTGCTCATTCTCTCTCTACCTCAGCCCACGGCCGGTCTGGCCCGGTGTTCCCGTATGGCATCGTTCATCTTGGCGGCCTGGGTCATTTCGCCCAGCACCATGGCCTGGCGGATGTGGTTCGCGGCGTTCTCCAGCATTTCCCTGCTCTGCCCGCTGTCCTGCTCCAGGCGGTGCCTGGTGAGCTCTGCCTGGGCGGTGTCGATATGGGCCATTGCCTCGTGTCCGAAGTGGTCCCGGAGCAGGTCATGGCCGTTGTTCACCTGGATGCTGGTCTCGACCTCCGTGATGGCGCTCCGGCAGGCATCATGGAGGAAGGCCTCCGGGTCTCTGAGCCGGCCCCTTTCGAGCTCGCGCATCATGTTCTTGGTGGGGTCTGGGGTGGCCCCGGGCCATTTGAGTTTCTCGAGAATGTCGTGGATCTCCTGGCATTTCTCTGGGAGTACAGCCAGGTACTGGTTTGCATGGACTGCTCCTTCCAGGATGATTCGTCCTTCCCGTAGGGTTTTCTCGTCCTCGTTGACGAGTCCCATCTTGATGTAATTGGTTGCCTTGTCCTGGATGGGGTTGGCGAAATCCGCGGTGGTCTGCATGAGGTCCCGCCAGTTATCCCCATGGGTCTTGCTGAACTTCAGTGGGTCGATGATGGGGTCTCCGTGTTCGTGGGACACCACCTTCTCGGTGGCCCCGTATGGGATCTCCTTTGCGAAGCTTTCGGCCCGGTCTTTCGTTTTTCCTCGCTGGTCTGGAAGCGCTCGGCACCCTGTTCCGGGCGTACGAACTTCTCGGTGGAGTAGGACGTGTCGTTGAACGCCTTCATGATGAGGTCGTTGTTCACCCGGGGGTTGCCGTTGATCAGTGGGCTGAGCTTCAGGTTGAGGTGTTCATCCTCTTGGTCCTGGTAGCGGTGCTCTTCTGGCTTGCGCGCCATATTTCATCCGTATTTTTATCGATCTCTCCCCAGAGGTGCCCTGGTGCGCCGTGAGGTTGATGTATTTTTGCGTAGGCATCTATGCGGCAGCGTGGCGCCGATGTTCGTCCAGTGCCTGGTTGAAGTTCTGCTCCTGGCTGAAGTGGCTTAGGATCCTGGCTGACTGGACGTGCAGGGCGATGGTTTCCAGGGTTTCCCGGTCGCTGTTCCACCGGTACGTATCCAGTTCGTCCTGGGCGGCCCGGATGCTGTCCACGGCGTCTTTCTGCAGCCTGGCGCGCACCTGGCCGTATCCATTCGGGACTGCCGGGATGTCCTGGGTGTCGTTGACGGCTTCCTGGAGGTTTTCCCGGAGGAGCTTCTCCGAGTCTTTGAGTTCTCCGGTTATCACATAGTCCCGCATGTTTTCGGTATCGGTCCAGATCATCGGGAAGTTCTCGTCCTCCGGGATCCGGGTCATCCCGATCAGGGCCTGTATCCCCTCCTGGACTTCGGCCATCTGCTGTCGGATGGGGGCGGTGTCCTCGCCGGTCTGGAGTTTCCATCTGAGCAGGCTGGTTGGACTGTCGTCCCGGGTCGGGTCCAGGATGTCGGTGGCCGCATTCTGGGCGTGGTATCCCAGGGTGTTCTGGAAGTAGTCTGGTCTGGCTGTTCGGTCTGGGAAGAGGGACTGTTTCAGCTCCTCGTTAATGTTCAGCGTTGCCTGGGCCCAGTCGCTGGTGGCCAGGGACCTGGCCACCATGCGGCCCAGGTTTTCGGAGAGTCCGGTGTCCTGGACGCTCTCCTTCATGATCTGGATGAAGGCGGCCTGGGCATCGCTGCTGGCCTGCATTTCTTCCGGCCCCTTCCGTGCCGTGTTCCAGTCCATGCTTTTCTGGGTCTGGTGCAGTTCCTGGCAGAGCTCTGGGTTGTGAAGGGCTTTCTCGACGGCGTTCACTGACTGGGCCATGAGGGTCCGTCCGTCCCCCAGTATGTCCTTGTCCTGGGAGACCAGCCCCCAGGCGGTCACGCTCTCTCCGATCTTCTGGATGGCGTTACCCATCGAGATGGCGGCGTTGAGGTTTACCTGGTGGTCTGTCCCATGGAGATCCACATCCCTGTGCCAGTTCTCGCTGGCCTTCTGGATGTGGATTTGGGGGAGTTCGGCGGCCATCTCCCTGGCGAAGCTGTGGGCCCGGTTGGCCTCGTATTCCGTCCACACCGGTGTTCCTGGCCGGTAGTCGCCTGTCTGGTTTCTGGCCTGCCTGGAGTTGTGGTCCAGGTCCTGGAATGCCTCCAGTATCCGGGTGTTGCCGGCCCGGGGGTCCTGGTGGACCAGTTGCCGGAGGTCCAGGTTCCGTTCTTTGGTCTCATCGTGGTGGTAGCGGAACTCTTCTGTCCTGCTGGCCATGGCCCTTCCCTCCGGCTGTCTGGTTTCTCCAGCTGGTTTCCTGGGATGGTAGCAAGGGGGTTGGCCGCCTGGTTTTAGAAGTTATGGGTCCTTGGGGGGCGGGATCTGCTCTCTTCTACTCCTGAAAGGCTCTCATGTGCTCGTCGGCCATTGCTGCGGCCATGTGGACCTGTCCCAGGGCGTGTGTACATTCAGTTCTGGTCACTTTGCATTTCCCGTCAGGGGTCTTGGGTAAGCAACTTTGCTGCTGGCCATCTTTTCTTTCCTCCCGGGACTGTTGTTTCGTGGGAGGGTGGTGTGTCCCAGGGGGCTTTTGTTTTAGCCGGCTTCGGCACTGGATGGGGGCTTTTCCATCTCTGCCGGTGCCCGGTTGATCATTATGTTCGCGGCAATGATGGCCGCTGCTCCGATGAGCAGGTATCGGGCCTCGACCGGTCCCACCTGGCTGAACATCCACAGCCATGAGAGGGAGAGGGTTGGGGTCAGGTAGTTGAGCGCGTTGATTCCCAGGTTCTGGGTCCTGGCGTTGGCGGCCTGCCACATGATTGCGCCCCCGGCGAGGAGGGCTCCTCCGGCGGTTACCTTCAGCGTTTCTGGCCCAGGTTGTGACAGGAGAGTGGGGAACTCGGCCGGCCCTCCGATGGTGAGGCCGATTGCGGCGCTGACGGGGATGGATATCGCGTTGCATACTGCGAAGGTCACTATTGTGCCGAACCGGTCCAACGGTTGTTTGATGCCCTTCTCCCTGGCGGACTTCTGGAGGCGCTGGTCCTGGCTGAGGAGGGTCCCGCATCTGAGGGCGAAGGCTGACAGGGATGTGGCGCAGGCTGCCAGTATGGCGGCTCCGAAACCCAGGAGCAGGGTGGTGGGAGCGGTTGTGAGGGTATCCTGCAGCTCCGGCAGGCCTCCCTGTTCGCCGGCTGCTACGGACAGGAAACCCAGGAAGCAGATTGGCGCCAGGATGCAGGTTCTGACCGGTATTTTCCGGTGGTACAGCCTGGCCAGAATGAGCATCACGGTGATGGGCCAGATCTCAAATGCGATTGCGGTTGCGGCCACGTCGATGTACCTGGTCGACAGGGCGAAGAGGGCATAATCCAGGGTTCTGATGGACTCCATGGCGATGAACCGGCGGTATGGGGATTGGGTGAGGAGCTGGAGGGTCCTGCCGAGGTCTCCCCGGTTCATGAGGGGCCGGTACAGGGCAAGGAGCGCGATGATGTAGGTGGTCAGGGCTCCGGCCCGCCAGGTGCTGGAGAAGAGGAGCGGGTTGCTCCCCCCGTCGTTGGCCGAGACGGTCAGGGGGATCCAGGAGAAGCAGATCACGGCCAGGGTCATGAAGGCGATTGCGGCGGGGGTGTTCTGCTGCTCTCTCACTGAGGGAGAGTCTATCCACTCCCCCCCGCGGCGGGGTTTGGCGCCGGGCCCCTGCGGGTGTCCTTCCTGCCCGTCAGCCAATCAGGGTGGGGAGGAGCATCACAAGGGCGGCTCCCGGGATTGCGGCGATGAACCCCGTCATCCCTGCGATGGTTGCGATCCGGTCATGGAGGGGTGTCTGCCAGGTTGACCATTGGCAGCCGTGGTGGAACTCCACGGTGTGGGTCTCGGTCCTGTCCTCTGAGGACCTTCCCACGATGATCATGAATACTGACACTGAGGCTGGTATCAGAGGCGAGCATCAGAACCATGCATCAGGGCTATGTCTATGATGACCGCAATCATCGTTGCGAAGTTTGGCGGTCATGTGCTGTTCCTCTCCCTGTTGGTTCATTTCCGGTCCGGTCATCTTGGGTATCCAGCCGGTTCTTGTGGTGTGCTGATTCGGTTCGCCGCTGGTCTTATTCGGTCAAGTTCCTGGGAGTTTGCCTTCATTTTCAGTGTCATGTCTGTCTCAGCTCCGGTGGGATGTTGGGGTTGAGTTCCTTCGGCCGGCCTGTGGCTATTGGATGATGGTGCAGGTTGTTATGAGGATGGCTATGGCGATGATGATCCAGATGAGTGTCGAGCCGTCCGCTCGTTCTTTCCGGTTCTCCACCCGGTTCTCCGCCCTGTGCTTCCAGGGGCGTTCTCCTCCCTGGGGTGAGTCTCTCCAGATTCCTCTTCTTCCCCGTCTGGCATCTGCCTCTGCTTGGTGCACTCCCAGCCCCCTGCCTCCGTACTTGGTGTAGGCGTAGGCGTATCCCTCTTTCACCATCCTCAGGTTGACGGAGTTCCTCCGGTGCTGGTCCAGGTGGTATAGGATTGCGACCGTCCTTCCGTAGCGGTCCTGATTGACTGGTTCCATCCAGAAGGTCTGCTTGCCGAGCATCTGCACGAGTGCGTTCCGGGCGTCATAGCCACCCTCTTGGCCGTGTTCAGGGGCATCCATCGCGTAGAGCCGGACATGCTCCTCTGAGTTTCCTGTCTGCAGGATCAGGGAGTCCCCGTCAATGATCCGTTGGACGGTTGTCAGTTGTCTTTTCTCGTTCATCATTATTGTGCCGGTTTGCTGTCCAGGGCTCCCTGGTAAGAAGACCATTGCCGGTAAGGTCCACGGCATGGGGCCAAGGGGTGGCGGGGGCCTGTGGTCCCGGTTTTCAATGGGCTCCTGCCTCTGGATAATTCTCCTGGCATGTGATTGAGGGTCATGCTCTTTTCCATCGTCATGTTTTCTCCTGCCTTCTGCCCTCGATTCGGGATGGGCCGTTCAGCGGCCAATCCGGGACTCGTTGGCGGGTATGCCGGGCACGGGGATGAATATGATCTCCCTGGGGCCGGCGACTATCCGTTCCAGTATCAGCCCCATCAACTCCTGGGTGAACTCCCTTGCTCCGGGTTTCAGGTAGGTGTGAATGTCACGCATGGTCTCTTGGATCCCTGACTCCTGGCCGATGAATTCCCACATCTTCACGTCTTCGCGGGCTGAGTCCGCCTGCTCCAGGAGTTCATCCCGCCGTCCGTTCAACTCCCCGATCCGCGGTTCTGCCTGCTGGAAGGTGGTCCTGCCGGACTCCACCAACTCGATGAGGCCGCGCCGCTCCTCTTCCTGCCGGCGCAGTTCCCTTCGTGCGTTCTCGAGGTTTCTCTGCGGGGGTTCCTTCCTGGCAGCCGCGGTGGTCATGATCTGCTGGGTGACCTGTCCGACCCACTGCTCGGTCAGGAGGTCCCCGGTCATCCAGCGCACCGCAGCTATGTCGAGCTGCTCCACCGCCACCGGCGGGGTGGGGCAGTCGTCCAGACCGTTTTGCAACAGGACCGGACAGGCATAGCGGTGCGTGGGGTCATTGACCGTGGTCATCTTCCGGCCGCAGGGCCCGCATTCGACGAGCCCTTCCAGCAGGAGACTGTTGGTGTTTTCCGTCATGTTTCCTTCTTCCTGGGGGGTTTTCCCTGGCCTGCCCGTCTCCGGCTGGGCCGCCCCCTCTCCAGGTGCAGGGGCGGCCCAGCCGGAGAATTCGGTCTCTTGCATCAGCAGCCCGACCCGCAGAATGTCTTCCAGCGATGGGCGGTAGTGGATGGGCATGTCCAGGTCCACTGGGACTCATCCCCGTGGAGGGAACTCCGCTGGCTTCTCCCCCACGGCGTGCATTGTGATGGGGTGCTTCGCCCGGAAGGACTCCATCTCCCTTGGGTTGATCTCCCTGATTTTGTCTCCTGGGCTTTCCCAGTCGGAGTCCAGCGACATCAGGACCAGGAAGTCGAACTGGGCCTGCAGGTCGTCCAGTTGGTCCATGTCGCTCTGGAAGCGGTGGGGGCTGCCCTCTTCCTCGAGGTACTCGTTGGCCTTCTGGGGCAGCCAGTCAAGGTCGTTCCCCATGAAGATGCAGTCCAGGACGTTGTCTCTGCTCAGGGCGCACAGGTTCTCCTGGGAGTCGAACTCGACTCCGATCTCGTCCATCACGCGTGTGAGCGCGTCGGTCTGGTCCGGTCGTGCGTGGAATGCGTAGCGCAGTGTCATGTTGTTCTTTCTCCTGTTGTGTGGTTTATCCCGATGCGGCGGGGTCTGTTTGGGTTCGTGAGGCGCCGTCTCGCCGCGAGGGAGTTGTCGATCTATCGGCGGGGCTGGTGAACTCCCGCATTTCTGCTGGAGAGAGCGAGAAGGGATCACCCCCTCTCTTGCAGCCCAGAGGGCTGCTGTTCGGGTTCGCGGCGCCACTCTCCCGCGTGGGCGGGGTCTGCTGAGTGGGGTAATTACCGCCGCTGGATTTGAAAGGATCACCCCCGTCTATGCGGGGTCTGCCGCCCAGACATCGGTGTCCGTGATTTGGTAGTGGGATCACCCCCGCCTATGCGGGGTCTGCATTGAGGTCCCCGACGTACAATCCAGTGTGAAAGGATCACCCCCGCCTATGCGGGGTCTGCAGCCAGAGTCGACGAGGTCAACGGCCGCTACAGGTTCACCCCCTCTCTTGCAGCCCAGAGGGCTGCTGTTCGGGTTCGCGGCGCTGAGAGCTATGCTCTCCGGCGCCACTCTCCCGCTCCCGTGGGGTCTGCAGGGCCACATGGGGAGAGTATCGTCAGACGCCGGGTCCACCCCCGCTCCCACGGGGTCTGCGTTGGTCTCAGGGATGACGGAATCCGTAGCAAAGGATCACCCCCGCCTGGGTGGGGTCTGCTATCTCGTGGGCTCCATGCTTGCGAAGAGCGTCGGATCACCCCCGCGTGTGTGGGGTCAGCCGTAAAAGGTCAGTGATGAGGCCAGCGGCTTTCGGATCACCCCCGCGTGTGCGGGGTCAGCGTAGGGCAGTAATCGACCCTGCCGTTTTGCACGGGATCACCCCCGTGAATCCTTCCAAACCACAACTTTTTGTTGCCGTGGACCTTGTTTTCTTCTCAAAGTAGATGGTCTCTCTGCCCGGGGTTCCTTCTGGTCCGGCGGACTGCACCGGCAGGGTGTAGTAGATGATCCCGTGCCGGTCTTCAAATACCTCCACTCTCTCGATGAAGATCTGGAACAGTTCCCTGATTGCCTCCGGGTCCTCCGGGTCGGTGAGAGTCTTCAGGTTCAGGGCCGTTTCGATGATCCCCTCCCTGTCGTTCAGGAACAGGAGGGCCTCCTTGCTGGCCTCGGCATTCAGGTCGAGCTGTTTCTGCAGGTCTTGTTTTTCCAGCTCTAACTTTTCCAGTTTGCCTATGAGGGAATGCAGATTTTCTGCCTTGTCCCCTGCCGCTATCAGCACCTTTACGGTGTTCTCGATTTCACCATCGACGATCTTCATCCTGGCTTTGATGCCTGATTCGCCGCGCATCTGTTGTTCCAGGTATGCTTTGCTGCTATCGACGACCTTGTCGGCCACGCCTTCCAGGTTCTCTCCGGTGAGGAAGTGGTTTCTTAGCCTTCCGGAGACCGCGTGGATGAGATCATCCAACCTGATGCCCTTGAAGGTACACGCTTCGGCGCCCATTCTCTTCTTTCGGGAGCATCGGAGGCGTGCTATCCCATTCTGCCTGTGGACCTCCAGGTTGGAGTCCAGCCCTTTGGCCTTGCATTCGCCGCACTTGACGCGGGCGCTCAATGGGTTGGGGCTGGAGTGAGCGCGGATTGGCCCCTGGCTTATGTGCCGGCTATCTATCCCTTCGTTGATTATCTCGAAGTCCTCGTAACTGACTGCCGCATCGTGGGCGTTTTTCACGATGATTGGCGGGGCGTTATCCTTTGGTCCTGGCAGCCTGGACTGGGGATGGACTCCCCGGAAGACCTCGCCGAGGTATTTCCTGTTCCTCATGATGTACCGTGCTGCCTCGTCGGTCCACAGTCCGCCGCTGGGCGATGGGATGTTGTGCTGGTTCATGTACTTGGTGACCTGCAAAGGAGTGTTGTTATCGCTGGCCATTCTCCAGAATGTCAGGCAGTCCTCCCACTTGTCAGGGTCAGGTACCAGCCAGCCGCACTCTATCTTTTTCTTTTCCTCTCCCTCTTCTTCCGGCCGGTCCGGCTGGTCCGAGTCATGGGCGAGTTTGTAGCCCCAGGGCACGGCTCCTATGTGGTAGCCCAATTTGGTGGCTTCTTGCTGTCCCCGCTTGGTCCTCCTGGAAATCTTCTTTGATTCTGCCTGAGCGGCGATCAACCTCTGGTACCATTTCTCTTCTGAGTTGTAGTCGAATATCTCGTTATCCAGTGCCAGGTGCAGGGTGATTTCTGCCCGCAACAGGTCCTTGGTGTATATGAAGAATTCCTCTATGTTCCTGGTGAAGCGGTCCAGGTCATTGAAGACAACGTGTTTGATGCCGTTTGCCGGGTCGAGGACGTACTCGCGCAAATGGAGGAACTCCGGGCGTTGCTTGGTCGAGAGTCCGCTGCCCACGTCCGTGAACATCAGGTCGAGGATCAGATTTTCACGCTCGCAGTGTTCTCGTACATCCCCGTCCTGGCTGCGCAGCGAGAAGTTGTCGGCCTGGCTCCTGCCGGACACCCGGCGGTAGCCCACCGCCTTTTCCATCTTTAGCGACAGCAAATTATGTGGTGACACCATAATTCTTCCTCCCTGCTCCTACAGGAGCTTCCTCCCTGTGAAGTGCTGGTACATCTCGACCACGAATTTCTGCATGTCCAGGGGCGGGTTATCCGCCGGTTTCTGGTACCTGGACACGTTGGGGTCGCCGAGCACGAAGGCGTAGGCTCTGCGGAGGTCAAGGGCAGACTCCTGTTGAGCGGGTTCCGGCGCCTGGTCCTGCAGGCCTGCTACGTGCAGCAGGTGGTCCAGCGGGACCTGATAATAGAACCCCAACTTGGCGAGGGTTTTCATCCCGGGTTTCTTGAGGCCGAGCTCGATGTTGCTCAGGTACGCATTGGTTATCCCGGTGTCGGCTTCCACCTGGCGCAGGGTCTTGGTTCCCCTCAACTCCCTGAGGAGTTCCCCGATGGGCGGGCGTTCGCGGTGCTTTTCGACCTTTTTTCTGTTCTGGGAATTACCGTTTTCGTGTGGGATGTCCGGTGATTGACCGTTTTGGTATTCCTGCTCTGCTATTACCACTGTCAAACCATCCTTGGGTCTGCTGCCCGATTCTGCTATAATGAGAGTAGCGGACATTGTGCCGACTATTATAAAAAGGGGAATGGCTGAGTACGGCTGAGACAAGTATAGCACATGACAGAAGGGAAGAAGGAGATTCGCCTCGGTGCGGAAGATAACAAGGATGTTGTAGGATTGGACAAAATCGATCCTGTTTTGCAGCGGGCCCAGGAGGTGATGGCCAGGGCGATCATAAAGCAGCGATTGGTCGTCCTTTCCGACACTCAGGCGTTGGTTTTGAGGGATTCCGGAGCGGAGGATTCCGCCTCGGAGGTGTGGGACGAAATGCCCCGGCTGGCCAGGGAGCACGAGGGATCCATGGAGGACGGGAGCTCAGGCGACGGAGTTCCGTCCGGTTGAAGGGCCGGGTTCTGGGGATTTAGGCGAATGAGAGAAGCCGCTCCCTTCAGTCGAGAGCGGCTCCTTGGATTCTCTTCCGGGTTCTGCCCGGCCGGGATAGCCTAGACGATTATCAGGTCCTGGAGGATGCCCTGGGGTTGCTCGGCCGATGGCATGGGCACCTCGTAGATTATCGTGGCCGATCTCGTGTCCACTTTGACCTTCTGGACGAGTAGCTCCAGCAGTTCCTGTGCCTCGTCGGGGTTGTTGCGGTAGGTCCTGGGGTTGTGGATGGTTTCCCTTATGCCGTCTGGGTCCCTGACGAAGCCGATCTTGTCCAGTTCGTTCCTGGCCACCATGGACTCGAAGGAAAGCCCTGCTGTGATCTTGTCCAGTTCGCTGATCTCGCCGGCGACCTCTTTGTAGGTCTTGGCGCCATGCTCCACGGGATGCAGGACGGCTGGCCTGCGAGCGTTGGTCTCCGCTATCGCGTCCTCGGCCTGCTCCATTCTCGAGCGCTGGGTGATTGAGCTGGCCTCGGTGACGTCCATGATCCTTTCGGTGACGCTCTGGACGGTTTTGTCGGTTGCCAGCCTGTCTACCATTTTGATGATGACGGCGTGGACCAGGTTATCAGCGTTCACGGGCTTGGTGGTGCATCTGCTTCCCAGTTCCGCCGCCGCCCCGGGGCAGCAGTAGCTCTCCCCGTTGTTGTTCATCTCCTCGCCGCAGTTGGCGCAGAATACCTTCCCGTCAAGCGATGGCTTGCTCCTGTTGGCGCTCTTGCTGTCTATCATAGGCTCTCATGCCTCCGTTCCTAATAGTGTTTCAGATTGTTGGGTATTTCGTCAAGTTGCCGGCTCTTTCGTAACTGTTCAGACTTGGCGGGTCGAATTGGACGAAAGCCGTTTGATAGCCGTCAGCCTGAGCGTCAGCAACGGGGATTAGCCCCCGATTTTCGCCCTTCAGACCCTCGGATCCCCTCAAGTCTGAACAGTTACGCTCTTTCCGCTTTCGTTCTATTGGGTGGGGTATGTGCCGTTCTTGGGCAGTTGCCGGTGCCTTTCGGCCTGGGGACTTCCCGGCCTGGTGATGGACCGGTACCGGGCGGCCAGGCGCCTGAGGCCTTCGGCCTGTTCCTCGCTAATGGTCCTAGCTGGGTCGGGAACAAAGCTTCCGGCCAGAGCCTGGTAGACGGGGATGCCCCGGCGCAGCACCGGCTCGTCTTGGGGCCATCCGGAGTCCATGCGGGTCTCCACGATTTTGCAGGTGGCCGTGACGTATCCCACCCTGGTTATCATGCCGCGTGCGCTGGCCGTCGCCCGGGGTTCTCCTGCGCTCCGGCTCTGGAGGGTCACCGGGGTTTCAGGCCATATGGTGTGAGATTCGCTGGGCCTGGTGAGCATGATGATTGCTCCGTCGCCGGTTGTCCTGTCGATGAAACCCAGGGGCAGTATGCGCTTCTTGGCCATGATGCCTCTTTTCCCTTCCATGCAAAAAGGGACAGGCGGCCGCCTGTCCCTGGGTTGGTGCTGTTCGGTTTTTGGGCCCCGGCCGCGGTTGGCGCGGCGGGGAGGGTCTTAAATCTCTTCCCAGGCTTCCGTCCGGTGGGTTTCCTCCAGATAAGCTTCGATCTCCGCCTCTGCTCCCTGCGATTCGGGGTCTGGGTCGAAGGTACCCGGCAGGGCCAGATATAAGGGCAGCCCGACGGCGAGGGGGTCTGTTCCCTCCGGCCACTCTGGCTCCGTCTCCAGCTCCAGGATGTCGAACTGGGCCAGGTTGCCCTGGATTTCCACAACCCTGACCACGGCCCTTGCATGGGCGCCGGTGCCGGAGTCGCGGGTCAGGATGTTTGCCTGAGGCATCAGCTTGTCGGTGCTGGGGTCCGGCGGGATCAGGCGGATTGTGGTCCCTGCTCCGGTGGATTTCTTGATGGTCCCGATGGGGAGGTGGACGTGTTCCCGGTTGTCTGGCATGAGTTTCTCCAGGGCCTGATTGGACACAGGCGCTCCCACGGGCCGAGCGGGGCTGGCGGGCCCGAGGGCGTCATCTGGGTTCAGGTCCCTGGAAACCGCCCCAGGTTCCCGGAGAAGGGGCGGGGATGTGCATTCGGGTAGGGGTTTGGGTGCAGTACCGGGGTTTCGGCGCGGATTTGCCCCGGTTCCGGGCCTTCCCTCGGTAGGTTCTCGCTGGTCGCCGCCTTCCCTGAGGTGTAGGGAACGCATCTCGGTGGTGCTGTTTGCGGCAAATCCCGAACGGTCTCGGACGTGCTACCTTCGGGTTCACTGCAGTCAGTTCTTCGCTCCCGGGAGGTTCAACATGGAGATTCTGAGTGGTGGGCTAATCGCCGTATCCTACGGGTTACTCGTTTCGTTGGTTCTGATTTTCCTGTTTCGTCTGGCGTGGGTTTTTACTCCGGGGCTGCCCGATTCCGATCTTGGCTCCGTCGTCGGATTTCTCACCGTTGGAACGCTGAAGATGTCGCTTCTGATCAACCTGGTGTTGGCTCCGTTGTCGTTCGTTTGGGGCCTGGTGTACTCCATTTTCCACAGCGTGATATGGAATCATTGGACGTGCTGCTACTCGTGGGCGTGTCGCCCTTACTGACGGGAATGGTGTTGCACATTCTTGATTTGCAAAGGGAGGCTGACGGGATGGCTTGGAACATCAGAGACTCGGCCTCTATTCCCTCAACTGCTGTTGTATTGGTCTTTCCAGGTTGCAATGATTGGCTTTGTGCAGCCGGAGTTGCAGGTCAGTCTGATGTGCGTCATGATCGGCGTCGCCTTCACCGGACTGGTTATAGGGTGTCATTGAATGATCAATCTCAGTTGTGGTCCCAAGACCGGAGCCGGCTTACATACAGCCAGCACTTGGCCGAGTCAGTCGGCCGATTGGCCGCCACAGCACTCCAGTAGACGATTATGTTGTTCTCCGAGTCGCGGCCGGAATTGGCCCGAACAGCACCAGTTGAGTTATTCCCCAACCTCAGGCTGCGAGGTACCTGGGTATCACCAATGGTCCCAGAGTCACCCCCAGTACCGGGAACACCACCCTCCTCCGAATCAGTACCCGCAGCCTGACTGCCAAAACAGAATGCAGCATTACTGAGAAGATCCGAATGGTCAATCACCTCAGGATCCCATGTATCCTCGGGGCACTCCGCCCTCTGAGCCTGGACCTGACTGATAACCTGGTTCATGCGGTCAGAAGTTGACGCGCCCCGCTGCACCTGCAGTTGGCTCCGGAGTAGGGCATCACAACTCACCCCCTGGTCCCCAGCGATTACCTGGCCACCCGCCGGCTTGATGCTGGTGGTCCACTCCATGGCGGTGCCGCCCACCGGCTTGATGCTGTCGGTCCGCTCCATCCGTTCCTTCCATTCGGAGTTGATTCTCCATCCTTGGCCGCACCTGTGTATGAATTCGCCTTCTTGTAGCACTTTGAGTGTCTTTTCCGATGCGTACCTGTACAGCATGGGCTGGCAGGGAAATTCCTCCAGGGATTGGATGAATTGGTAGAACATGTGGTTGATCGCCACGGCGTATTCAGGCGCGTACCCTTTGCCGTAAGGACCCGGCCCATGCCTTTCGGCCTGTTGCGTCATCATGGTCGCCATGAGGCGTCTGACAGTGTCCCCCGTGGACTTCGGGCACTCCTCTTGGGTCAGACCCATCCTTGAACATCTGATCACTGCCCTGAGGTCCATGCTGGAGAGCTTAGATCCTACCTCCGATGGATATACATATCCGCTCTCGTAGAGAGCGTCCCAGGTCTCTTGTTCCTCGGCGGCCCACCTCCAGTATGCTATGCCCAGTATCGTGATCGCCAGTATTACTGCACCCCATATGACGATTTTCTTGTGGCTCTTATTGGCCTTGTTGTCTGGTTTCATGGCACGAATTCCGGGTCTAGGTTGCGTTGGTAGAATGTCCAGTCTGGCGTCGGAGGCGGTGTCTGGCGCGCTATGACCTCAATCCATGGTCCGGTGAGATTCCATCCCCCATTGCACCTCTCGATGAAGCCGCCTTGTTCTACGTCAGTTAGGATGTCGGACATCAGGTTGATGTTGCTGTCGGGTATGCATTTTCCATATTCCATGCCGCGGATGAGTCTGAAGAATGCTTTTGTAATTTCTTCGCGTGCTTCCTGCGTGTAGTGCTGTTGGCTCTGCAGGGTTGGGTCATGGTGCTCGACATGTTTGGTCATCGACCTGGCGATCATCAGCCTCGCTTGCTCTTGTGTGACTTGTGGACACACCCATGCCGAGTCGCTCAGGCCGGGGTTGGGGCATTTGGACCTTATCACTGCGTTGATCTCGGCGATGTCGTAGCGAATCACTTCTGGCGTACTCGGCCCGCCATCGTATGGGTCTGGGGATTCTGGGAAAACCAGGTTTAAGATGGTTGGAGCAATAAGCCATAAGCACGTGGCTGCTCCAAAGATGATTGCTATGAGGCGCAATTCATTTTTGCGGTTGGGATGTGGCGTCATGTCGTTTACGGCCCTCTTTGGTTCGGTTGTGGAGTTTGTTGCCGGGATGGTCCTGCTCGGCCGTCCTGGAGGCAGACTATCAGGCCGAAGTGGTGTTGGGTTTTGGCTGGTAATGGCCTCGACAGGCTGGCTGCGGGGCTGGGGTGTCGGAGTGCCCGAGGGGAATGTCTGGAACTCCTGGGAATCGGCCCAGGTTCCCGTAGAAGGGGCTGACCTGCCTGTCAGGGTGCTTGGAGTGCTGGGCTGGGGTTTCTGCCAGGGAATGCCCCGGTTCCGGGCCGGGACGCAGGCCTCTGGCCTGGGTCTGGGAGCAGGGCGCCTGTGGGTGCCCGATTGCGGAAGGACGCTGGTCTCTCCAGCAGGTCGGGACCCGGCTTGGCGGTCTGGTCCTGAGGCTTATTGTTTCCACACTCCCCCCCGCGCGGGTAGCACGGCTGGGGGAACTCTGGCCCGGGTTGTTGGGTCGGCGGTGGGGAACGACACCGATGGGCGTCGTGGCCCAGTGTGCTTCTGCTGCTGGGGTTCTGGTGCCCTGGGAACCGGCCTCGGTTTCCACAGGCGCGCCGTGGCGCGGGCAGCACGGCTGCGCGGTTAGCACGGCTGGGTTGCCCGGAGGTCCTGGGGCTGGGCCCTGCGACTCTGCGCAGTCTATCCACGCCGGTCTCTCAGGGGGGGTGGGCGAGCCCTCTGGCCGGGGTTTCCAGGTTCTCGAAACGAAATCGGTCTATAGACTATAGGGAGAAGTGGTTCCTCCCGGCCGGCCACTCGAAAGCAGTAGGGGTAGAAGCCCTGGTCCCTTCACTTCTGGGCAACTCGTGAAGAAACCGCTGAATAACGGTGAATAACGGAAGAGCCAATTTCGTTATTCACCCAACCCATGGTTTGATGTAAGGTTTTTGTGCTTAAAAGAGCATCGTACCCCTCTTAGAAATCATGATGAATAACGGAATAACGTGAATAACGTAGTTTTGTGTTGGTCTGGAGAAGAAAAAGTTCCTATAGTATATAGGGCGTTTTCGTTTTTCACGCTCAGCCGGTGGTTTGGGGGGGTCTGGAATGTGGAAATTCCGGTCGTCCCTTGGTGATGGTCGGTTCGTGGCCCTGGGTCTCGGCTTGGTCCTCAGTTTTGGCTCAGGTTCACGGCCAGGTTGTAGGCGAACCAGCCGTCCCCGGTCCGGAAGGTCTGGGGCTTGGCGGTCTGGGCGTCCCGCATAATGACGAACCCATCGCCCTGGGGGTCGAAGCTGACGATGCGGTCATACCGGACCCGGAACTTTTTCCTAGCGCCGGATAAGCAGGCCACCGGCCTGCGCATCGGAGGGTGGTGCCGGCAGGCACCATAACCCGGAGCGAAGTAGATATGCTTGGTGGTCAGGCCCATGAGGCCGGTGTCGGCATGTACGGTCTCCTCCCACTCGATGGGGCGGGTGAGGATGCCGTCGCTCATCGCCTGGGCGACGCCCTGCCGGAAGCCCTCCTCCAGGGCGCGGTCGATGTCCTCGCCGGTGGCGCGGGAGCGCTGGGCGATGGCCTGGAGGGTTTGGCGGAGGGCGGACTCGTTGAAGGTGTGGGCACCGGCGGCCTGGGCGGCGAGTTGGGTCATCTCCTTCCATCCGGCCTGGTGGGTCTGGCGGCACTGGGGATGGGTGCGCTGCAGGATGCCGGCTGGCTGGTTGCAGTAGCAGTGCTGGTTCTTCAGTGACTGAAGGATCTTGTTAAGGGGCATGATTCTCTGACAGGTGATACTGTGAATTTCCGGGTATGCATGAGGTGATCGTCGATGGCAGTTCCCAGCCAGCGGAAGCAATGTGGAGCTTCCTAAACTAAAGCCAAGGTGGGATCTACATTTCCGGAGTGATGATCATAAACCGGGGTGCCCTGATGAAGCTCTTCCACCCATACATCGAAAACGGTCCGACACTGTCTCAGGGTATCCGGCATATGCGCATTTCACCTTGGCTTTGGTTTAGTCCCTTCCTGATCCTAATCTTGGGACGCGTTTGATCTTTAGCACAGAGCAGATTTGCCTTTCCAATTTCCATTCGCTTTGGTGAGAATTCATATAGATCTGTGTTCTCAGCGAAAGCAATCGTCGTATAAAAGGGTCTTCGTGTTTTTCCCAGAGGTCTTTCAGTGTTCTTCTATCTTGCTCCCTCAATTGGTCTCCGCTGTCGAGTTGGCTGAAGTATCCCACAAGGTCGTGTGCGGGGGTGGCACCTTGGGTTACCGTGGTCTTTACCGCCTCTCTTATCTCTGGCAGGTTGATCTCTTTGACGATCATCTCTAAGTTTCCGACGGTCCATATGAATGAGAGTCTTTCAACTGTTCTTTGGATTCTGCTTATTGGCCAAGTTGGATGCTTGTCTCGGATATATAGAATCAGTTGTCCTAGGTCTTCTTCTTCCTGTATGGTCATTTTCACGAGTCGTAGTCCGCTGCTCGTTATAATAGAGATTATCTCCTCGACTTTGGTTTTCTCTATCGTTCCATAATGGTTCTTGAGGATTTGCCCCATTATTCTGTTGTTCTTCAAGATCCGATAGACATCGTTTACGATTCTGGTTGTCTGGTCCTCTTGTAGTTCTGCGTCTGGCTCCTCGGCTGTTGGGAGTTCTTCGTCCGGCAATGAGTCACGGACTTTCTTTCTTTCTTCGATTACGCTTCTCTTGGACAGGATGTTCTTGGGTAGTTCTTCCAGGACGTTCCCGAATTGTTTGGTTTCTTCCCTGCCTAGTGTTGCTGGAGCAATTATGTCGAGCGCACACATTGTTTGCAGCATTATGTCGTCGATTATTTCGGTGTCTCTGGCGTGATGTATTGCGAACAGCAGAGTCAGGTAGTTGGCCTCGATATGACTGTTTTCGCACATCTTTTCTATTATGGGTTTCCCTTCCTCATTGTGGGTTGCTATGAATTCCCCTAAGAAGTAGTAGTACATGTATTCGCTTCGGAAGTTCCCTTCTTCGTCGATTATTCCGTAGTCGGAGTTTTTCAACCTGTTGACTATTGATGCACTTATGAGGAATTTCTCTTTGTATCTCTCGATGAATTTTGAGAAGTCGAATTTCTCTTTGGATTTGTGGATGTATTTCTCGTATGACAGTTGCTCCGCTAGGTTGAAGCAGGCGCCCACTTCTTCGTCTTTTTGTGAGATTCCGGCCTTGATCAGTCTGGCGACAATAAGTGCGTGGTAACAGTGGCCGTAAGATGTAACCGTTAAGTTGTTGGGCATGAAAGCTTCACGGGTCTGAAGAATGGACAGGACATAGAATGGATATCTGGGGATTAGCTTGTTGGAAATGATCACTGAGTTGACCGCGTTTTCCTCTTGGTCCACTTGTCCATCCGTTAGGGGTTGTTGACCTTCCATCATTTCCAGCCGCTTTCTGATCAGTTGTTCCTGTTGTTCGCGTGTTAAGGTTTCTATTCTCAGCACTCGGAAGTCCGCCAGTCTGCTTTCATCTCTGAAGTATGAGTAGAAGGTGTCGGACTGGGTTGTGGCGATAATTCTCGTGAAGTTCTCTTGTGCCTGCTCGATGAATCGCATCATCCTGGGCGACTCCGACACGTTCTCCAGCACTAGTACCGGTTCCAGATAGTCTTGTCGATACTGGAAAGTCACTTCCAACTGTGGATTCCAGCTTGCGCGGGAACGACGGGCAGGTGAAACGGGTATCTGGTATAAGCCCCAATCCACCGAAGGAGGGCGTGTAGCAGGGTCCTGAAGAGACCAGAAAGCGCTCCTGTGCATCTGGGATAATGGTTTTCGAGACAGAAAACCAACCAGAAACAAGGAGCACCCAATAGATGCTACCACGCAACCACCCCGACGGCATCCACATCGCCTTCGACGACCATCGCCTGGTCAACAATGCCGGGCTGATCCTTCCCGCCACGTTGGCCTTGCACCTGGGCCTGCCCCAACTGGTTGACCGGCGCCTGGACCTGGGCCGCGCCCCAGGCCGAGCCAACACCGGCGATAAGATTTCGACTCTGGTGACCTCGGCGCTGGCGGGCGGCGACTGCATCGACGACGCCGATGCGTTGCGCACCGGCAGGACGGCCTGCACTCTCGGCTGCGTAGTCAAGGCGCCCTCCACCTTGGGCACTTTCCTGCGCAGCTTCCGGTGGGGCCACGTCCGTCAGTTGGACCGGGTGAGCCGCGAGCTGCTGGCCCGGGCCTGGCAGGCGGGGGCCGGACCCGGCGACGCGCCATTCACCATCGACCTTGATTCGACGATCTGCGAGACTTACGGACTGGCCAAGGAGGGCGCCCGCCACCACGGCTATACCGGTGCACGGGGCTATCACCCACTGCTGGCCGTCGCCGCCGGCGCCGGCGACGTGCTGATGGCCCGCCTGCGCGAGGGCCGGGCCAACACCGCCCGCGCCGCCGCCCACTTCCTGCGTGAGACGGTGAGCCGGGTTCGCTGCGGCGGGGCCAGCGGGCAGCTCACCATGCGGGCTGACAGCGGCTTCTATACCCACGCCGTGGTCGCCGTCTGCCGCCGGATGGATGTCCGCTTATCCATCACCATCCGCCAGCACAAAAGCCTGCACAATCTCATCGAGGCGATACCCGAAGATGCCTGGACGCCGATTCCTTACTGGATGGACGGCGCCGCCGATGTGGCCGAAACCACCTACACCCCCTTCCAGAGTGAGCCGGATGCCGCGCCGGTACGGCTCATCGTCCGGCGGGTGAAGCCGGCGCCCGGTTCTCAACTGGCTCTCTTCGCCACCTACAGCTATCACGGCTTCATCACCGACCGGGACGGAGAGACCCTGGAACTGGAGGCTGACCACCGCCGCCACGCCGAGATCGAGAATGCGATACGCGACCTCAAGTACGGCGTCGGGCTGAACCATCTCCCCTCGGGCCGCTTCGCCGCCAACGGCGCCTGGCTGGCGGTACAGGTGATGGCCCACAACCTGGCCCGCTGGACAGCCCGCATCGGCCTGGGTGAGCGGATCGTGACCACCAAGACCCTCCGGCGACGGGTCTTCGCCCTGGCCGGACGGCTCACCCGCTCCGCACGCCGGCTCACCCTGCATCTGCCACAGCGCTGGCCTTGGGAAACCCAGTTCAGTCGCGCCTTGGCCCGGCTGCGAGCGATTCCACTCCCAGCTTGACGACCCGTCTGCAACTGACCCGCCATCCTGTCAACTGAACGTCCCCGCCAACTCGCGCCAGCCCGGTCCGCGAGCGCCTCTCGCCGTGTCCTATCCCGCCATCTCGCTGGCCACAGCCACTGCAGGCCGCCATCGGCGCCCCAAAAGCGCCTGCAGACCGCCCGCCAACCTCCCGTCTACCCGAATTCGAGCCCGAATCATCGCGCCTGTAACTCCCTCACCCCCCCTTCCAGTGTCCTCACGCCGTCCATCCGTGTCCATCGGTGGATTCGGGATAAGGCATATTCAAGTGGAAACGGTACTAGTACCGTTTCAATTTAATCCTGATGGATAGATATGTTGGAGTTTACTGCGGGCATCCTGAGTGGAGAACCGCCAGTCTATGACGGCGCCAGCATCGTTGCGCTCGCGTTCGAGCGCGGCGACCTCCCGTCTCAGCAGCGCTTCATCGCCGACCCGGCGGTTCAGACACTGTCTGCTGAAGACGCTCAACTCGATCTCGGCCATGTTCAGCCAGCTTCCATGGGTGGGAGTGTGGTGAAACTCCAGGCGCTTGGCTATACGACGCGCTTCGGACGCTCCAAATGCTTCGTAGAGCGAGCCCAGCTTGTGGGTATTGAGATTGTCCAACACCAGCCTGATCACTGTGGCGTCAGGATATGCCTCGTCCACCAGCCACTTCATCTGGTGAGCGAAGTCCACAGCAGTGCGGCGCCCGGTCACTTCGACGTGTCTCCATCCTCCCTTCGGCTCACAGAACATGAACAGGTTCCGGGTCCCGTTTCGCTGGTACTCGGTGTCATAGCGTTCCACCCGTCCGGGCTTGGCCTTGATGGGCGGCCTCACGTCCTCGATCAACTGCTTGGAGGTCTCGTCGAAACACACCACGGGACGCTCTGGGTCGTAGTCTTCGTGGTACAGGTCCAGGACATCCTCCATCCGGGCCACGAACTCCCCGCTCACCTTGGGGATGCACCACTCTTTCTTCTTCCATGGTTTGAGTTCGTTTTTTTGAGTATCTGGCGCACCGTCTCCAGGGAGATGCTCCCGGCAAACTCCATCGCCACCACCTGGTCAGCAAGTAGCTGGAGCGTCCAGTGCGCGTGTCCTTCGGGCGCATTGCTGCACGTGATGGCGACGAGGTGCGCCTCCTGTCTGCCGTTCAGCTTGCGCCCCCGGCCTGACCGTGGCCGGTCGTTGATTGCGGCTTCCACTCCCTCCTCGGCGAACCGTCTGCGCACTCTGGCAACAGTGGCGGCGCTGATCGAAACCGCCTCAGCCGCCTCACGGTCTGAGAGTCCTTCGTCAGCTTTCAACAGCGCAAGGGCCCGCTTTACCGTGCGGGCTAACGGCTTGCCACGGCCGGATGTTTCAATCAGAGCGGAGCGTTCGGATTGGGTCAGTTCGACTTTGTATTTGGAGACAGGCATGTCAGGTACGGCCTCACTAAAGGATTTTACTCAAGCCTACCTGATCTCCCTTATGATTGTAAGACTTTCTGGAAACGGTACTAGTGTCTTGTCAGTTTGCTGGTTCCATAGTGAAAACTCCCCGTGGAACTGGGCCTCGTAGGCTTGACGGACGAAGTTTTCATTTAGCCCGTCTCTTCGTTCTTTGAGATCTACTAGGAGTGCTGCCTTGCGATTTTCAACCAGAGATAGATACAAATGCTTGGCGAGTGTGGTCTTGCCGGATTTTTCTTCCCCGTGGATTATGGTGTACCGAGTATCAAGGATCTCCCCTTCTTTGATGGCCGCGGTTTGAAACGGGGCTTGGTCGATATCCCAGTCAGTGTCATCGGTGAGCTTGGGAAATAGGAATATATCTTGAAGTTTGATGTGTTGTTGCGAGATGAACTCGGTGTGTTCTAGCTTCTTGATGAAATCTTCTCTAGGGGTAAAGCAGTTCCTTATCTTGTTCAGAACCTCTTTAACTCCTTGGTAAACTTCGAGCCAAGCATCATCTTGGTTATCGTAGGATGCGACGGGCTTACCATCTTTGGGAAGTGCCTTCACATCGTCACTCTTGAGCAGGTCTGGCCAGGGACATGCTCTCACGATCACGGGAATTCTGAATCTTGGATTTCCGTCAGTGCATAGGTCTCTTGCATACTCCCATTCCTTCTTGCACTCCTGAGAAGCTATGGAATCCGGGCTGATCAGGAACACAAAAATATCTGTTTGGTCCATCTCCTTTGCGATTTTCTCGGAGATGTTTTCGCCAGGCAGGATTTTTCCGTCGAACCACTCATACAGGAGGCCGTCCTGTTCGAGGAACGCGAGGGCTTTTTCCATGTTTTTCCTGTGGGTTTCGTCTTTATGGGAGTAGGAATAGAAAAGCTTTATTGGTGTGTGTAGGTTGTTCTCTACCATGTGCCTTAAACCCTTCTGGAACTTCGCTTAGTCGCCGAACTTCCTGCGTTAGTGGAGCCTATGGTATCAATTGTCCCTTAATCAGCGAGACCTCCCGCCCTGGTACGTTGCCCTGAACATCTCCCCGTTGAGCCACTCCCGGAAGTCCCCGTCCTCGGTGTATGCCTTGTAGAGCTCCGTCCGGCACCTGACCATCGAGGTGACCAGCCGCCTGAGGGCGGAGTCCAGCTCGACCTGGGCGTTCTGCCGCCCCGAGTTCATCGACTGTGGACTGGTTCCTGCTGGGCATAGTGATGCTCTCGAATATCCTGGCCTACCTCGGGAGTGGTTCCAGCACGAACCGCGGACCTGAGCAGCAGCCATCTGGGCTGCGTGACTGGGAGTGGGTTCTGTTTGGATCGCAATCTATTTGCCGCTCATTTGCTGCTCGGCAAGCTGCTGGTCGGCAAGCACGGCTTGCGCTGGGTCACTCAGCAGCTTGGTCACAGCGGCCTCAATATCTTTTGCGGTTTTGCTGTTGGGCTGCCACTCGTGGCGCAGCAGGCTGCGGGCGGCACGGGACGGGGAATCGCTGGCGGGCTTGGTCAGGATGTCGCTATTGGCGATGATGGTTGCGCACTCTTGCTCGGCGGCTTTGCCTAGTTTGCTGAGTCGGGCATGCAGCGTGTCTTTGGCGTCATATCGTGGAATGGGCAGCTTCCAGCCATGCTTATGGAAGTGTCGAATTTTTTTGGCCCAGTTGGTGGGGCAGAGCGGCTTTGCCTGTTTTGCCAGTTCGTCGCTGTTGATTATGGTGATCAGGTAGTAAGCTTCTGACTCTGATTTGCACACTGTTTGGAACAGCGCGTTCTCGAATATGGCGTGGTTGTCTTTGATGATGGTCGCCGTTGGGCGGCCTGCCGAGGTGTAAGCCACGCGAATTGTTCGACCGTCGGTGATTGCGCCCCGCAGGTACTCCAGCTGGCTGGTCAGGGCCTTCTGGCGATTCACCCTGTCGTACAGATTATTGATTTCCTGATTTTTGTGAGTCTCTTGGAACATCGTCGCTGCGGTGTTCCAACGGCGTTGCATCGTGGGGTGTAGGGTCGATACTTCCAGTCGGCAGGCGTCGTGCTTGTCGTCTTCGCAATCGTCGTGGTTCACCGTCATGGTCATTGTTGAGCGATGCGCCGGCAGAGCTGCCTTCACTGGGGCCAGTGCCACGTAGGGCGCGATGCACTCTCCCAAGTACACGTCGAAGAGATGGTCATTGCTCACGACGCCTTCCAGTTGGCTCAACTGCCCCTCGTAGGTGACTTTGTCTTTGCTTCCAAGTCTGGGTCTCACATTGGTGGTGTTGGCTGCTGGGATCTTTGCTGTGTGAGGCATTGTTTCTACGAAGAAAAGCCGACGGTCTTGTATGGTAGCACCGTTGCTGGACAGTTTGGCGTAGGGTGACTTGAACTTTCCGTCCCCTTGGTCGAGCGCTTCGCTCTTCCGACCGATGCCTGCGTAGTCTTCATCCCAGTTGCCGCGCCATACCTGCACGGTTGCTGGTGCCAGCGCGGTGCCCTGACCCACCCCGATGTACTGTGCAAACACCACGCTGGCTGGCATCGGGAAGAAGTCGGGTACCATGTTGTCCAGGTCCCACGGTTCTTGAACCTGAAGGTTCAGCCCGATGCTGACCGCGTTGCGTCCGCCTTTGCGCTTGTAGTTGCCGCCTCTCCACTTCAGATGCTGTCCGGCTCGCAGGGCGCTGTGGGGCATCACCATGCCAATTTTCGTGCCAGGCTGGGCGTACAGCTCGGCGCATCGGGTGTAGAACAGGGAGGCGATGTCCTGGTGGGGAGCGAGTTTTCCCCCGGCCCAGATCTGGTAGCGCTTTTCGCTCATCTCCCGGAGTTCCTTACGGATGATGTCCGCGCTCTGCCCGTAGGTGAGCCAGGGTGGGTTCCCGATGATCCGGTCAACCTTCTCCTCGGCAATCACCGCCGGACGGATCATGTTGCGGATGTAGTAGGCCCAGACGTGGTTTCGGTCGGCGGTGTGCAGGTCCCTCATCAAGGCAGCGACTTTCCTGATGCTCTGACGGCATTCTTCGCTGATCGGGTAGGCGTCGGCCAGGTGTTCGGTGCTCTGGCCTTCGTCGATGGCTGTGGCGATTTCGGAGATGAGCCGGTCCATGTTGGCCTGTTGCCGGGCCAGCTCTTTGGGAATGCTGAAGATGATGGGGTCTGTGTGTCCAGGTATGGTTTCGTGGGTTTCCAGCTCAATGAATTTGTTGGCTGAGAGGGTGCCGGTGTCGTAGCGGAGCTGCATGGAATCGCCCAAGTAGATGGGGGCGCTCACGGCGCCGGTGCCCTCTCCCTCATTTCTGGCAGCTTGGATTGTGCCCGCGGCTGCCATCACCCAGGTGGCCTTGGCCAACTGGACTGCTACTGGATGGATGTCTATCCCAACTACGTTCTCCTGCAGTTTCCGGAGGGTTTCGGTCGCTGACAGTTCACCGGCGTGGCTTAGGATCTGTTCGACTGCTGTTTCGATGAAGGTCCCGCTCCCGCAGGAGGGGTCCAAGACCCTCTGGTTCAGGGGGTTGTCGACAACTGTCTCCGTGATTTCTCTCGCCAGCCATCGTGGGGTGTAGTACTCACCCAGCCGTTTCCGTTCCTCCTGGGTGATCACGTTCTGGTAGAGGGTGGGCGCTACCTCTTTCGCGTCCTGTGTCCAGTCAAACTGTTCCACGACTTGGGCGATTTCCCTGAGGTACAGGCTTTCTCCCACCTCGGTTGGCCAGGTGAACAGGTCGGCGTCAATGACGCCGTGCAGGTCGGACTCTTCGGCGAGGATGCTTCCTTTGAGCAGAGCGTCCGGTCTTTCTGCGGCGTGGCGGACCACGTCGCCTAGCAGTTGCTGCTGCATGATGACCGCGATCAGGCTGGTGATGTAGGTGTGCCTGATAAACAGCCAGTCACTTTCGTCGTCGGCTGCGGCGGCGTCTTTGCCCAGGGCGACCTGCAGCAGGTCTTGCCAGAGCCGGCGTTTCACCGTTACTGTCGGGTCTCCGCGATGTGCCTCGTAGGTTTCCTGCAAGAGCAGGTTGCCGGCGCGGAATGTGTCGGAGTTGTTCCCAAAGTGGCGTTCCAAATTCTCGGCTGTGGGTCTGACGTTTTCGGCTGGTGCTGAGATAATTCCGTGCAGGTATTCACGCAGGCGGGGCGCCTGTTCTGTGTGGTCGAAGATGTGCGTCACCGGGTGTTGCTGGAGGGGTAGTTTTTCTTCGCCAACCCGGCGCAGGAAGTAGTGGACGCCGTCGGTGAGGATGCCGTTCCGCACACCTGTACCTGCTTTGAGCAGGCTTTCGAGGTATCCATCCAGCTGTTCGATGTAGCCGCGAACCGGTAGTCCGTTCCGCACGATGTCCTTTTTGAACTCAATGCAGGTGTTGTGGACGTAGAGGTCCATTCTTCCTGGGTTGCCGATCCCCGGTGGCCCTTCGGTTGTTGTCTCGGCGAGGGTTGCGACTCCGGCTGTTTCCATGAAGCGTTGAAAGGCGGCTCGAACGTCGTTTTCGGATGCACTGTTCTTATGGCGTCCTATGACGAGGCCGAACGCTTCCTGCTCTTTGTCGGTGGTCATCGTCATTCCTTTGCTGGTCTGCCCATTTGTCAGCGGAGCCTGGAATTTCGGAACTGCCGCTGCGATGAGGTCGTTAATCTGTGTCTCTGACCCCCCTGTTCCGGCGTTGAGTCGGCCCTGTTGGATTTTGCGGGGCTGCCGGCCCGGTAGTAAGGCCAAGTATAACCGAGTACAGATGGGTTGGGGTATACGGTTCGGACAGATTCTGTGCTGGCTGCGTTTTAGATGCAAAACTGGCCTGGTATTCCCGGCCCGGTCTGCTGGGTCCTCCGGGTGGTGCCGCTTTGCCCCGGTCCCTGGCTGGGACGAGGGTCTATCGTCCGTCGTGGGTTGAGGGTGGAGCGAGGCGATGGCTCCTCCGCTGACTTGTGAGCTTCCCCCAGTGTAAAATGGTCTTATCATTTTTGTTGGAGGCTCTCTATGCCCAGTGACAACGATAACCATGCCAACCAGATGAACCCGAACAACGATGCCTACTGGGAGTCCAGGGGGCATGATGAACGGCCGGATGATTGGGAAGATGAGGCTGACGATGGTGACGGTGGCAATGACGATAACCGCGCCAACCAACTGAATCCCAACAACGATGCCTATAGGTCGTCACGGGGGTCGTAACTCCCCGGTTGGGGGCTGACAGGGGTATGTATAGGGTTTCATGTAGGGGCATGGCGGGTGACCTCCAGGTCGGACTTGGGTTCAGGCCAGGGTTCGGGCAGCAGCCATACCCGGCTCCAGAACCGGCCCCGGTGCAGCAACCACCTCAGCCAGGCAATGCCGTAACGGATTACGCTGACGGTCCGTCCCGGCTTCTCCCGGCTACTGCGGTGAGTGGGCGCCAGCGCCCTGGGCGGCGCTCGCAAGCTGCCGGGGGCCAGCCTCCGGTCATAGGCGTCTTCCACCCTGGTCCCGTAGGCCAGGGTCAGCAGCGTCGCCACCGACAACACGAACCAATGCCGCGAAATCCGCGCCGGGTCAGTCCTGCGGGTCTTTTGCCATTGCCAACCCAAGCTCTTGACCGCCTTAAACCCCAACTCGATCCAGAAGCGGAGCGCGTACCAACTCACCCCAACTTCGTCCGGCGGAAGGTCGGTCAGGATGATCCACGGCTCCTCCTGTTCAACGTACCAGACCGCCAGCAGGGTGCAACGGCGTTTTACTGTTGCCTTGCTGAACGCCGTCCCGCTCCCGATCCACGCGGTATCCGGACGGGGAACGAAGGCGCGCGCGGGCAGCCGCCGACCGCCCTCAGCGCAGAAAGTGACGTTTTTCGGATACCTCATGTAGGGATGCCAGCCCTGAGCGAGTATCTGTTTCCACAATTTCGGACTGGCCAGGCCCCGGTCGCACAGCACAATCACGGTCATGTCTTCTGGGACCGCCGGGGCCAGCGCCTGCAACAGTTCCACTATCGGGTCCATCCAGGCCCCAGGTTTGTTGGCGTGCAGGATGCGCCAGGCCACGGGAATCGCGCAACCCCGGTAGACCACGCTGATGACGATGGCGGTGGTGTCGTCCCCTTTCAACGTCGGGTCAACCGCCAAGGCCAGCCGGTCAGAACACCACCACGCAAGGACCCACCTGAGCAACGGCGCGAAGCAGAGACTCACATCCAGTTCGGTCTGGCAGGGACGCGCCCGGTCGCCGCCGTCGTAGAGCCATTCCCGAAGGCGCTGCCGCAGATTGTCCCAGTTTCCCTTGGTGGAGAGAGCGGCGGCGACGGCATTCTGGCAGGCGCTCCCGGCCAGGATAGTCCCGCACACCCACAAGACCAGCCCGGCCAATTGTGACCGGCTGAGGTGAGGCAAATGCGTTTCAATGACCTGCTGCATCTGGCAGCATTCCTTGGGAAGGCGCATGGGAAACCTCCGGCATCCGGTTTCGTCATTGCAACCAAGATGCCGGATTCCCGTGCGCTTTCCAAGCCCTCAGACCAATTTCAGTCCATACATACCCCTGTCAGCCGGTTGGGGGCGGGAGTGCTCCCTGTGGGTGAACCGGGAAGAAGCTCCAAAGCGGGTTCGCTGGTCTTGTTTATCCCGGCCCCGGGTCGGGATAGTCCCCCGTAGATCGGTCTGAGCCTTGCTTTTAGAACAACGTCGTCTGCCCGGAGGTTTCCTCCCTTTGCTGATCCGCCTTGGTCCCATGCCTTCTTCTGGACTTCCGGTGTTCATCAGCGCAGGTCTCGCTGGGGATGGGGAGCGCCCAGCAGGTGACGCATAGGGAAAGGCTCCCGCGGGTGGACCGGTCTGGAGGAACCAGCCGTTGCGGGAGCCTGACTGTCAGAGATGTGAGTTTCGGCGGAGCCTGGCCCGGCTCACGGATACGGTATGACGAAGGTGGTCACTCCCGCCGCTTCCGCCTGGGCCGATTGGGCCGGGTTCAGCCTCGACGTGATGACGACCGGGGTGACGGCCCCTTCGGAGATGGCCGCCATGATGCCGGCCCGGGTTTTCGCCCGGTCGATGTCGTCCCGGTCCGCCGTGAGGGAGACCTCGACGACCGCGTGCCGGTTGTCCTCTGCCGAGATTATTAGGTCGGCTTCGAAGAGGTCCGCGCAGCCGTCCTGGCTGACAAGTCCGTTCCGGATGGCCCGGTCTATGGTGCTGTTCAGCAGGGGATCGGTCAGGCCGTCCTGGTTCATGGCAACGTAGGAGCCTGTGAATCCCAGGATGAACCTCGATCGGGCCAGGGCCTTGGTGCGAACGGTCCGTTCGTACTGCCCGCCTTGTAGGTTCCCGAGTTGTCCTTCGACTCTGTCCAGCCGCCCTTCGATGGCGTTGAGCCGCTGGTCGGTCAGCCGGTTGGTCTCCTGCTGCGCCTGATTGAATTCTCTCTGGGCCTGGTTGGCTTCCTGCTGCGCCTGATTGAATTCCCTCTGGGCCTGGTTGGCTTCCTGCTGCGCCTGATTGAATTCCCGCTGTGCCTCGACGAAGCGGTCGAACCGGCCCGGCAGGTCCAGAAGTTCCTGGGTGAGCAGGAGGGCCCGTAGGGCCTCGGCCCAGGTGGGCTGGTCCCGCAGGATGCGGGCCAAGTCCTCGATGGTGTTGATGGTGGTCATGCGTGGATTATACCTCAGCCGGATAGCGGGATGAAATGCGGGGCCTGGGTGGCTTGTTCGGACCGCTGGCGCTTCGGGATCGGACTCACGATGCTCTGGCCGTCCGGCTTTTTGCCGCGGAGCGCTGTCGTTACTCCCGGTGCTTCCTGGCGCAGCGGCTCTGGTTCGGGATGCTGGGCCTGCATGTAATCAATGGGGTCGTGTTCGACTACCCGTGGGCCACCCTGGTTCCGGATGGACTGCGCGGAATCTCTCCAGATGGCCCACCGGGGCTCTCTGTGCACATGAAGAGGTTCCAGCGGGCCTGTCTGCCCCGGTCCCGGGCCGGGGCGATGGGTCCGCGGGCCGTGTCTCGGGGGTTGTCAGAAGAACTTTGTCTGTCCCGAGTCTTGGTTCCTCTGCTGGGATGCTCTCTTCTTGGCCTGCCTTCGCTGTTCCCGATGTTGCTCGGCGCAGGTTTCGCACCTGATCTGTCCATGGATGGTGAGATCCCAGCAGTCCACGCATAGCCCAAGGGCTTTGGCCTCGTTTCGTTTGGCCTGGGTTTGGTGGCGGTGTAGTTCCCTGCGCTCCGGCGTGTTGTTCCTGTTCCGGTCGTACTCGTGCCGGTTCTCCTTTCTGGCTTCGACCTCGGCTGGGGTTGGTTCGGGATGGCGCTCTGGCTGCTGTGCCTTTGGAGTTGCCTTCTTGCTGGGCTTTTTGACCTTTGGTTTGCTGGGTGGCTTCTGCACCGGAGGTTTCTTGGCCTTTTTGGGTTTGGGTCCCGGGTTCTTCCGTGTCGGTAATTGGAAGGAATCTATAAAAAGTTGTGGTTTAGGTTGGGTCACCCCCGCGTGTGCGGGGTCAGCTCGGACGGCTTCCCTTCAGCATCCTTCTGGTTCGGATCACCCCCGCGTGTGCGGGGTCAGCTGAAGCACGCCGTCGCTCCAGATATCTTGGACGGGATCACCCCCGCGTGTGCGGGGTCAGCCTCCTGCATGATACTCGGATCACCCCCGCGTGTGCGGGGTCAGCGACAAAGTTCTGGCAGCGTCGGCGGGAAAATCCGGATCACCCCCGCGTGTGCGGGGTCAGCTCCGTCCGCATGATACTCTTCATTTGTGGAGTCTCAGGGCTACCTCTGTTTGTGCCGGGGACTACGCGGCATTCTGCATTGCTCCCCTCTGGGAGTGCGTCACTCCCCCTCTGGGCTGGAGTGGAGTTCCTGGATTCTCTGCTCGGCCTGTTGGTATAGCTCCTTCATCCGCTCCACGGGGGGCGGGGTCAGGAGTGAAATCTTCGTGGTCATTCTCTCTCCCTGATCCTTTTGATTGCGTCACGGCTCCCGGCACGGGGTGTCTGATGCCACGCCGTCCTTGCTGCACTCCGGCGGTTTCACCAGTTGCTGGGGCGGAAACTGCTGCGCGCATTCCATCGCCCGTTTCTCCAACTTCGCCAGCGTCTCCTCGTTCTGGTCCACGATGGCTTCTGTCAGCCGCTCGGCTTCTTGGGCGTCCTGAACGATGCACCTGATGGTGGCTGCCAGCTCCTGGCTGACATCCATCTGCTGGGAGCGCTCCTTGCCCATGCAATTTTGTGTGTTGATGAAGGTCCCCGAGATAGCCACGAAGAGGGCGTCGGTGAAGGCCGGGTACTCCCCGCCGGTTTCCAGGGCCTTCCGCACCATCCGGCCACTGTTGCCGGCTGCAAGGCATTCTTGTTCCTCCGGCGTCAGCACGATTTCCTCATCCATGCCCGGTATGACCATGAGGCGCACGATGTCCTCGTCCGAAACGCAGTCCGCGACCTGTCTCAGGATCCGGGCATGGTGGGTCCCGACCACCGAATCCAGCTCCAGGCTCACCCATCCCTCCTGGACATCCGGCCGCAGGCAGTCCCGTTCCTCCGGCGTCAGCGCCCTGATCGCGTCCAGGAGATCTTCTTGGTTGGACGGCCGGCCGGGTTGGTCGCTGGGTTCTTCCGTGAGCTGGCTGCTTGTTTCCATCCGGTTTTCCGGTTCACCGGCCGGTGTTTCCCGTGGGGCGCGGGTTCTGGCGTCTGCCGGGCTTGGCTCCGGTGCTGCGGTTGGCGGTTCTGGGGCTTCCGGCGCGGGATTGGTTGCCGGTGTGCTGGTAGTTGGCGCCTGGGCCGTGACGGCAGTTGGCGTCGGTCCGGTGGTTGGGTCGGCTTGGGTGCATCCGGCGGCTATGATGGCGAAGGCCAGGAGCAGGGCCATGGCCGCGGGGATGCTGTGTTTTCCTGTTCTCATGGTTATCCTCTTCTTCCGGTGTTCCTCTGGATCTGCTGGTGCTCCCTCAGCTTCGTCTGGCCCACAGCGGTCCTCCGCCCTCGGGGCGGTTGGACATCATGGTCCGCATGTCTTGGAACTCCCTGCGTCTTCTGCTCGTCCCCGAGTTGGGGTCCCGTCTCTGGGTCAGCCCGGACACCGGCCCCTGGTGTCCGATGTCTCCCTTCTCCCTGGCCAGGAGGTTGAGCCTGATCGTCTCGGCGATTTCGCCCCGGTCCTCGGCCCGTTCCGCATGCTCCAGGCGGTACAGTTTGGGCGCTCCCCAGATATCTATCTCCATCCCCCGGAGTTCATGTTGCGTCATCCGGCGGGTCCAGCCCCTCTTCTGGAGGTCATTCCTGTCCAGGAGGACTATGCCCTGGCGGGACATGAATTCCTTGAGGGCCTGGGTTCGTTGGTCCCTCTGGCACTTCCGGATTTGCCCGGGGAGTCTGTCCCTGGGGTCACATTGGCTGATTTCCCACTCCAGGAGCTCCTTGTCCGCCCCGGTAGCTGGCAGTTTCACAATGGTCATGCCGGTTTTTCCCCTTCCTTTCTTTCCGCTACCACGGCATCCGGTCCGGCCAGTAGTCCGGCCTCGGCCCGCCCCGGTCCATATAGCCGACGACCTGCCGTGACCATTCCCGGATGGGCTCGGGGATTTTCTCCCAGTCCCCCGCGTGTGCATGGTGGAGCATCTCCGCCCAGACCTGGCCTCTCTGGTACTCCGGCAGCCCTGCCGTGATCGCAATGAATTTCATCGCTGCCTCCCGGGTGCTGAACCTGGACATGGCATCGTTGATCTGCCGCCGTTCAATCTCCACCCCCGCCGGGTCTTCGGCTGGGTCCTCCCAGTTGTCGAGTCCCATTTCCTCCATGATCTCGCGGATGTCGGTCACTTCCTCCATGGAGATTCCCTCGATGGCCTGGACGGCGCCCTCCACGGTTCCCGGGGCATGCTGAGGGCGATCTCGGCCTGTCTGGTCTCTCTCCTCATCTCGTTCCAGACCCTGGCGCCGTCCCGCATCGTCCACTGCCGGCACGTGATGCCGAAGTGCTCCGCGGCCCGACTGAGTGCCCACCCGATGGGGTTCGGGGGCAGGGCCAGCCCGGTGTATCCGGAGCTCTCCCAGTCGTCCTCAAGCTGGTCATCGCTCAGGGCGTATATTGCCTGGTGCTTGCCCCTGACCCGAGCGTGAACCACGTCCAGGGTGCAGCCCTTTCTCAGTATCTTCGTGGCGTGCATCTCGATGGTTGCCGGGCATCTGAACAGCGCGGTGGGGATCCACTCGTATTTCCCCTCATGATGGGGGGCTGGCCTCGTTCTTATGAAGGTGAATGCCAGGATTGCGGGCAGTGGTTTCCCGGGGTCCAGCTTTCTGATCCCCTTCACCGAGAAGGTCCTGCAGAATGCTTCCCTGATGGCGGCTGCCTTTGCCTTATCCTAGGCTTCTCCTTCCCTGGTGGGACTTGCGTCCATCGTTTTTCCTCTTTTTCTAATGTCCCATCCTTAGGAATCGGAATGGTCCTGCTCCGGTGCTGATTTTCTCTCCTAGGAACTGTTCCAGGCTCATCCTGTACATGACCGTTCTGCCGGGAGCGGTGGCCTCTTGGTCAATGAGGGTTGAGGGAACATCGTCCCAGATGAACTTGCTTCTCCCGAAGGCGTCCTGGGACTCCCACACGATTATTCTTTCGTTGTCCATGGTCCACCCGTTCTGGGTGGTGTTCTCCCGTTTCTGGTATGTGGATTTCCTGAGCAGGCTATTTATTCTGGCCTTTACCCGGTCGTACCGCTTTTCTGCGTAGTTGAGCCAGGTGATGTTTTTGCGCCATTCCGGTTCGGGGGTTCCTGTTGCCTCTCTGAGTATCTCGTTTATGGTTGTTGCCGAGAGTTCCAGCCAGTCGTTCGGCAACTCGTCCTGGTCGAGTTTGTCCATCATCCTGACGAGGTACTTCCGGTAGAGGTGTCCGGTCAGGCCATTTCTCATCTCCCTGATCTTTCTCTGAAGTTCCTGGCGGAGGGCTTCGTCGTGAGCGGGGAGCGCCGTCGTTGTGTGGACCATGAGGCTTCGCTTCACTATCTCGTCCGGGAAGGACTGGGGGTCCGCGTTCATGGACAGGACGAAGCAGGGATACTCTGCCACGCCTGGGTGTGACTCCTCCTTTATTGCGTCCTTTCCATGTTGTAGGAATGCCTTGTTGCCCAGGTCGTCAAAGACCACTGGGAGGCGTTTGTAGGAGTGCTGGATTCCCCTGATCTTTGCTCTGGTGAAGCTGTCCTTGGTTATGGACGGGGTCATGCCGAACATGGATAGGGTCAGGGTTTCCACAAGGCTTGTCTTGCCGCAGTTGGATTTGCCGAAGACTATGGCAAACAGGGGATATCTCACCATATCCTCGTCCATGCTGAGGGCCCTGGTCCTCATCTCGCATATGAAAGGCGAGAAGTAGAGCCATGACATGAGGATGAAGTAGTCCCTCTGCAGGGTGGGCACGTTGCCCTCGAATCTGTCCTCGTAGTTCTGGAAGTATTCCAAGAGGAGCTTGGCGTCTTGGGCCACCTTTTCTTCCTCGTAGCTGAGGGGGAACTCTTCACCGGACAGTCTTGCCGTTCTTGATCCCCGGTCTATGAGGAGTTCTCTGTGGTTTTCGTCCGTGTTGTCGCTGGACTTGGCCAGTCTGATCTGGTGTATTTGTTTCCTGACATCCGGGTTGATGGTGATCTTCCCGTTCCTTGTTGGAGTGATAGTGCTTGGGACTGCTTTCTCGATGACTCGTGCTATCTTTTCTATCCTCTCGATTTGGACTGGGACGGTTATCTCTCCAGGTTCGGTTACCGGTGTCTGGATGACCACGACCGGTGCCTTGCTGCTGATTACCGGGGTCTCGGATATCTCGATTTCCGCTTTGGTTATCCTGTCTTTGGGCAGCTCGATTTCGTCTGAGGCCCGGTTCCTGATCTCGTCCACCATTTTGGTGTAGTGGTTCCAGGCATTCTCGTCGTTGTCGAAGGCTACTAAACTAAAGCCAAGGTGAAATGCGCAGAAATATGGGGTAGAGTTGTGGAGGAAATGGGTTAGCGTGTGTTGGAGCTGGGAGCGGGTTGATGATGGGCGTGAGGGAGATAGGGCGGTTTCTGGAACAATGGCAGCTGGGCGTCACGGATTTGCGCCGGCGGATGATTCGGTCGCCGACGCCCCAGGAGCGGGAACGGTGGTACGCCCTCCTATTGCTGGCCCAAGGCTGGACGGGTTCGGCGGTGGCCGAGGCCCTGGAACGAGACCCCCACACCATAGGCCGATGGGCCGCCACCTTCGGCGAGGGCGGGCCGGCAGCCTTGATATTCGAGCAGTCCGGGGGTTCCCCCCCGCCCTCGGCAAGGCGCAGCAAGGGGAGTTGAGAGCGGCGGTTCAGGGGTTGCCCGCCAAGTCGGGCATCGAACTGGCCAACTGGAACTGGAAGGTGGTGCATCGGTTTGTCTGGGAACGATGGGGCGTCAGCCTGAGCCGCAGTAGCTGCCTGAACTATCTCCACCGTCTGGGGTTTGGCCTGAAGCGCCCCAAGAAACGTCTGGTCAAGGCTGACGAGCAGAAGCGGGAGTCCTTCGTGGCGGAGTACGCCGCCCTGTGGGACGAGGCAGGGCGGTCTGGGGCCAGGATATTCTTCGCGGACGAGGCCCATTTCCGGGCGGACGCCGAGCTGCGGGGCAAGTGGATGCTCAAGGGAGAGCCAGCCTTGGTGGACTCGACCAGCCCGCGCTATGGCGAGAAGGCCAGCTATTACTCAGCGGTGTGCCTGGAGACGGGCGAGGTGGAATGGATGGAACTGGAGGGCAACAGCAACTCCGGAACCTCGGCCGCCTTCTTGGACCGGTTGCGGCAGAAGCGCTCCGGGCCGTTAGACGTGATCTGGGACAACGCGCCGGCGCACCGCGGGGAGGCGGTGCGTGAATACCTGCGGACGCCGGGCTTGGAGTTGAGGCTGGTGAACCTGCCGGGGTACAGCCCGGACTTCAACGCCGATGAGGCAGTCTGGGGCTGGGCGAGGGAGGAAGCCACCGGAAACCTGTGCTTGGGAACCAAGGCCCTGGTACAGGAGAGAGTCGGAAACTTCCTCCACGGGCTGTCCAGCAGGAAGGAGGAGGTCAAGCGCCGCTGCCGCACCGTCCTGCAATCAAGGGCCGAAGGGCTACTGCGGGACTCCCAGCCCCATTCCCAACCCACGGCAAATGCACATCCCACCTTGGCTTTAGTTTAGGGTTTCAGACTGCCTGCCTTGGAAGGCTGCCTCGGACAGGTTTGCCGACCCGACGATTACTCTCTTTTCTCCATCCGGGTTGGAGAGCAGGTAGATCTTGGAGTGGGAGATTCCTTCCCTGAGGACCAGGAATCTGGCCTGGCCTGAGGCGATTTTCTCCAGGATCCTGGCGTGCCTCTCGTCCTTCAGCCCTATGATCGCCGCTCTGGTGCTTTCTGAGACGATCTTCTGGAGTGCCAGTATGTCGGCCATCCTGTTGAGGGTGTGTTCTGCTCCGAAGATGCACTCGAAGGTCTCGAATGAGAAATCGTCGAGGACTCGAACGATGGTTTCCACACTCGCCGAGTAGGTGAGTATTCTGATGTTCTGGTAGCCTTGGAAGAAGCTCCAGTCGAACTTTTCTTGGCTGTTGAATGTTGCTCGGGCGACTCGGAGTCCGCTCCCGTCGTCCATCGACATCTGTTGCTTTTGGTTCTGTGTCATTTTTGATTCTCTTTGATCCAGGTGCGGTCGGTCCGTCGGTCTTCCTTGGACGGGAATTTGAATATTTCCTGCTTGGGGCTGAAGTACATGCCGGTGGGCAGGTCCCGTTTTCCGTTCTGGTGGTGCGGGGGCTCTTTGTCGGTGAAGCAGGCGTAGATGGTGGTGGTGAGGCGTTGCTGGCCGTCCACGATCATCCTGACCTGGCGGTTCTCCTAGTCTTTCTGGCTCCAGAAGGTAATGATTCCCACTGGGTACTCGTGGTAGAGGGAGTTTATGGGGAGGGTGGTCTTCTGCCGGTCCCAGGTGCAGCTCCGCTGGAAACTGGGAATCCTGATGTTCCCATTCTCAATTTGGTGGATAGGGTGCTTGATTTCCATTTATTCGTTCTTTGTCAGGAAGCTTGACCTGCGGCTCTGTTGTGTTCCTGTCCACATCTCCAGGGTTTTCCTGGCTCGTTGGGCTGTTTCATTGTCCAGGGGTTGCTTCTCATCGAAGAGGGACTCGGGTATTTCTCCGCCCAGGCTGTGGATCGGCCACCCTCCGGTCTTCTCGAACTCCTGTTGGGCTTTGGGCAGCATCGTCTGGAGGCAGAGTCTGCAGCAGCATGGTTCGCATCTGCACGTTGGTGCTTGTTCCCATATTTCTTTGCAGTGGTCTCTGTGTCCGGGTTGGTTGGCGCCTTCGTTTATCTCTCCGCAGTTCAGGCATATCTGGGCTGACCCTGCTGATTTGATTACCTCGAAATCATGCGGACACTCCAGCGGCTTGGCAAACCCTGGGGATTGTCCTTCGAGCTGGGGTGCGGGCCAGTAGTTTTCGGTCATTGCCTTATCAAACCGGTTGCCTATCTGGCCCCAGGTTTCGTAGTTGGAGCTCTCTGACCAGAGTGCTTTCCGGTCTTCCGCGTTGGTCTTGGCGTCTCCCAGGTAGAGGTGGGCTGGCTGGATACAGGCCCGCCGGTGGCACAGGTGGTCGATCTGGTCTCCTTGTTTGGGGGATGCGGTGCAGTTTCTCGACTGCTCGTAGGCGATGATGTGGGCTCCTCGGCCGTCAATGGTTCCGTATCCGTTCTGGCTTAGTGCCCACCTCCATATGAGGCATGGTTTGGCCAAAGGGGTGGGCATATTGGGTGTTATCGGTACTCCGATGTAATCGGATTCCCGGATTGGGCCTTGGTGCCTTCTCTCGATGTTCGGGTTCTGGAGGTAGTGGTCGAGCCAGAAGTCTCTCTGTCCTTTCCATTGATTTTGTGCAGTTGTCACTCTGAGTTCTCTCCTTCAGGCTTTCCTGCTTGTTTCTCTGGGGCTGGTTTTCCTTCTTCTTCGGATCATGGGATGGATTTCACGCATTCGTGATATCAGTTCTTGTCCCATGTGGGGTTGGCTATGCTCAGGCTGCAAAAACCATGTTTGTTTTCTACGAGCTCAGCTCCGCAAATTGCTTTGGCTTGGTTCTCCATGTGGGATCTGTGCCGGTGATTGCTGCTCTCTTCGTAACATCTTACTCGGACTCTGTTGGGTACTGTGTCAGGCAGAACGATATGGTAGGGGCCGAGTTCAAACATTTATTTCTCCTCGCCTCTCATGGCGCGCTGCTATGTATTTTGAGCACCTCGGGCATGGGTTTCTGTCTTTCCATGGGCGTTTTGTCGCGATTGCTTTGTGTTTCTCTTTGACGAGGTTGCAGAAGTCCTCTGGCTCTTCTGTTGTTGTTATTGAGTATATGTTGCTTCCGCAGGAGGGGGTTCCTTGTGGATGGTCAAAGTGGTGTGCTACCACTTGCATGAATTGCTTTTCTCCGATGTTGGCCGGCTTAGGCGTTTCTTTTGCGTAGGTTTTCCATTTCTGAGCCTTTTCCTTTCTCTTCTTCTCTGTTCTTATGTCCTGGATTTGGCCCAGTTTTTCCAGCAGTTTTTCTCTCGGGTGGGGGTTGATCCATGCCATCAGGGTGACCAGGAAAGTTGCGAGGGCTGTTGTTGCTATTATTATTTCTATCACAGCATCATCCCTAGTTGGAGGGGTTGCCCTCTCCGGTGACGCTCCAGGGCCTCTCGGCACTGGGCCCTGGCTTCGGGCAACCTGATGGGGTGGCCGTCCTGGCCTCTGGGTGTCCCTTGGGGCTTCGTCAGGTGCCCGTCCCGGGTGTTCTGGCGCCGGAGGGCGCTCATGGTCAGCCGGTTCCCCTTGGCCATGTTGCAGGGGCCGCACAGGAGCGCGCGGTTGTCCAGGTGGTTGGAGCCGCCGTCGGCCTTCGGGTCCACATGGTCGAGTTGGAGGTGGCGCTCATCCGGCGCTGTGAAGCTGCAGCCCCAGCACTGGAGTCCGAAGGTCTGGATGAGGTGGTCCTTCATCTGGCGGTGGGTCAGTGCCGACTTCTCGTTGGCGGTGTATACGGCGGCCAGAAAGGGGGCCGCGGTCTCGCCCTCGTCGGTCCTGGTCGGGGGTTCGGTCCGAAAGTGGGCGTCATGGCGGGCCAGCCTGGCGTCGAGCCAGTCGGTCAGGTGTGGGAGTTTCCGGATGTCCTCGGCGTCCTTGGCCCGGATCCCTTCCATCCGGCATACTACGTGGAATCGGGCATCGGGCCGGCGGTCGATCCCGACCCATCGGCGCCCGTTCTTCTGGGCGGCCATTATGGTGGTGGCGCAGCCGGCGAAGGGGTCGAGCACCAGGTCCCCGGGGTTGCTGCTGGCCAGGACAATGCGCTCGTAGAGGGCCAGGGGCTTCTGGTCAGGGGAGCCGGTCCGTTCTTTGCCGCTGGGTGGGTTTATGTCTGTCCATAAGTCCTGTAGTGGTATGCCTGGCATCTCGTCAAGATAGCGTTTGTATTGAGGGACTTTTCCTGGCTTTGTCTGTACTATCCGCCCTTCCTTTACGAGGTTTTCCATCCTTTCTTGACTGTGCCGCCAGTATCTTGTCACTCCCATCAGTTCGTAGTGGGGGTTGCCTTTGCCTGCTCCTCCTGGTCCAGTCAGGTCCCCCAGTTGGTATCTCTGGTTGGTTGTTGGTTCTATGTGCTTGTAGAAGGCCTTGATGTACTCTTGGTCGTACTCTGTGTAAACAGGGTTCCAGGTCCACTCTTTCGATTTCGTGTAGAAGAGAATGTTGTCGTGGATTCTCCCGTGTTGCTGCCTCCCCTGCTTGGAGTCGTTGTGGGCACTTGATCTCTTCCAGGATATTTCGCTCCGGAAGTTCTTGGCCCCGAAGATGGCGTCTAGGGCCATCCGGATGTAGGCGTTGGCGGTGTGGTCGCAGTGCAGATATAGGCTCCCGGTGGGCTTCAGGATGCGGTGCATCTCTAGGAGCCGGACGGATAGGAAGCAGAGGAAGGCTGCGATGTCTTGGCCGTGGCAATGGCCGGCGGCCTCGATTACCTCGAAGAGAGCGCGGTTCTCGTCCCGGATCTCGTCCAGCCAGATCGGGTGGACGTCGGACCAGGTCCACTGGTCGGGGATTGTTCCGGTGTTGCCCCACTTCCAGTTGTCCACGTAGACGCCAGCGGTGCCGGCCCGGTTCCGCTTCGTGTTGAATGGGGGGGCGGTCGCTATCAGGTCCACGGTCTCCGAGTTCATCCCTCGGAGGATGTCCAGGTTATCGAGCTCGTAGATGGTGTTGTCGGGGAAGTTCTGCTCGGCCATGTGAGGCCGAGACTATCAGGGGATGCGGGGGTCAGGGTTTGGCGGACATCGCAGTGTCTTCCTTCTGCTTAATCCTGCTAGCACTACAATGACGGCTTGACGTGTTGCTTCGGGAACTTTGCGTGCCGCATAGTTGCAACACTGGCTGGAATGGATAGACGAGGGATCTGGGTGTCAGTTCACAGGATCGTCCATTCTTTCCCTTTGAACAGGTCTATGCCGTGTCTCTGGTCTCGAATCCCTGGGTTGAACTCTTGAACTACGTTATCGCGCTCTTGTTTCATAAGTGCGTTCCAAGTCTCTTTGCTGAACACTACATCGTAGCAGCCGGACAGTATTGCCCTTGTGACCTCTTCACCGCTGAATTTTGTTCGTCCTTTCAACAGGCTCGGTAGGGCGGCATCAATTGCTTTGGTACCCATTTCCCTGTCGAAGTGAATGCATAGTGCGTTGTGGGTAGTGCTAGGCACTACTGTCATCCCCCACAGTTCCATTTCGCCTCTGTCGTCTACCCCGGAAATGCCTGCCCCGAAGCGGGCAGCCCCTATGACTGGTTGCCCTTCGGAGGTGAGTACCAAGTGTTCTATCGGCGATACCTGGTGGTCTTGGCTTGAGCTGAGGTTTCTCTCGAGTCGCAGTTGCGTTTGCAGAAGTTTCTCGTCGTCTGCGCGTAACATCGTGGCGATTTGGCGTTGTCTCTCTAAGCCCCATTCGTCTCCCACTCGCTCAGACGCTTGCGCCCACAGTTGTATCCACCATCTGGCGTGTAAGATTCCTCGGTATGCCATTAGATCTAGCGTTTGTTGGGGCGGCACGTCAGTTGTGATGACTGCTTGATCTGCTGGATAGAATTCTCTATCGTGCTTGGAACAGGTGAAGTATCCGACCGTCGCGTCGCCTATGCCGGCTTCCATCGGCAATTCTTCTCGTCTCCCGAACCGGTGTTTGGTGAACACCCTCATTTGTCCTGATGAAGTGAGGTGCCTCATGTAATTTTGGGGCACTTAGTGCCCTTTCACGGTGGCTTCCGTGCACGTATTGCCGACCAGGCATCTCTTGTGCTTTTTGGAGTGTGTTTCGTTCATGAGGGCACTTTGGATCTTCTGTTTCAGATAGGTTGCTCCTTCTTTGCGTTGGTTCATCATTTTCTCCGTTCCAATGGTCCTCATCTTGTACTACTGCTGCCGGCCGTACTCCTCAATGATCAGGACGGAGGCGTCCAGCAGCTCCCGGGTGATGTCGGTCTTCGGTTCCCAGTCCGTGAAGGCGTCGTGCATCTTCCTGTGCCCTCGGGTCTCTTATTTCTCCCGCCCGGTTCGTTCCCAGTGGGCCTCCCAGCGGGCCCTGGGCCACCGTTCCCGGTTCCTTATCCGATCCAGCAGGGTGTGCCAGGGTCACAGCGATCCATCCCGGCCCTCGGCCCTCTGGTTGTAGTCGTCCACGAAGGTCTGGGGGAGGCCCTCCCCCGTCAACCGGTCCCGGTCGTAGGTCCGGAGGCGCAGGACTGCTGCCTCGGTGACTCCGTAGGCTTCCAGCAGCACCTGGCTGGCCTCCATCTTCCCTCTTCGGTATCTGGCGAGGGAATATATGATTGCGTCGCTCCTCAGGATCTCCCGCACCAGGTTCTCCGCATGCTGGGCCGGCATCTCCGGCCAGGAGTCCCGGGTTGCTCTGGTGATGGCCTCTCGCAGGGTCTCCTCCTGGCCGTCCCCTGGGCTCATCGTTATGTCTTCCACGGCCCGCCTCTGCCGGGCGAGCTTGGTGCTGGGGTCCTCATGCATCGGGTCTGTCATCATCTGCACTCCTGGGCATCGACGTGGGGGTTGAATCTCTGGTTGCGGGGGGAATGTGGCCCTGCAGTTGGCGCAGGCGTATATCTCATCTTCCTTCCATGCCTTCAGCGCGGGGCGTGTCCCAGCGGCCCCGTCTCGACGTGCCGGCCGTTCTCGTTGACCATCCGGGCCGCTCCGCACCGGTAGCATCGCTCCGTGATGGTGATGTAGCCGTGGGAGCCGGGGTTGCAGTTCCGTGGGTTCACGCAGTGCTGGAAGCCGGCTGTCCCAGTCTCCCTGATGCTTGAGTGCGACATGGACGTTGCTCTCCGCACCCAGCCGAAGGGCATATCCGCGTAGTAGTAGATGGCCTCATGCCCGCACTCGCTGGGCGAGGGGTCCGGGCTGTTGCTTCCCCGGGTCTGGCCTCTCTCCTGGGCCATGAGCCTGGTGGTCTCCTCAACCACCGGACGGCTGTTCTCCGGGTTAATCAGTTTCGCGGTCATTTTCTCCTCGATCCGTTCTGCATCCGGAGTTGCCGGGCCGTTTTTCGTTCTCGCTTCCGGTCGGCCTTCTTCCGGATCCGGTCCAGTTCTTCCTGGGGGATGACGGTCCATCTTACTGCGGATTCCTTGACGCCGGATTCCCTTATGAACTTTCCGGCCTGGTTGGGTTCTATTCCGAGTATGTTCCCGATCTCGTCTGCGGTCATGCCGGCGTCGTGGAGGGCCCTGGCGGAGAGTCTCACCTGGTGTCTCAGGGCGCGTTCCTCCTTCTCGTGCTGCTGGCGCTGTGTCTCCTTTTGCCTGGCCCGTTCGGCCGCTTCGATCCTGCTCTGTTCCCTGGCTGCCGATCTCTCTCTCTGCTCGGGAGTGCGGAGGTATCGCCTGACCGTGGGGGTGGAGACGCCGAGCTGTCCGGCGATCTGTTCTGTTGTTACGCCCAGGGCGTGTTGTGCCTGGGCGACGGCCTCCCGTTGTTCAAAGGCGGTCCTCTGGGTGTTGAGCGGTGCTGGGGGGATGTTTCGGAATGTCCCGGTGGCATTGATGTCCTCTGCCGGGATTGGGCTGCGGCTGTTTTTTCCGCCCTTCCTGCGTCTCTGGAACCAGGGGTCCTCCTCTGCCCGTTCGACTCTTTCCAGGTCATATAGGCGCATGGGCTCGGCGATCTTGTAGTGGGGGTTATCGGCGATCCAGTCGGCCTCGCCCAGGAATTCCCGGATGGTTCCCTTGGTCCATCCCCGGGAACTGAGGCCCGAGATGCTGATGCGTCCGCTCTGACCCGGTTGATGTTTCATCATGGTTCTCTTCCTGTTCCATCATCTGGCCGCACCTGGCGCAGTGGGCGTCTCCGTGGCGGTCCTCCCGGCGGCTGTGCTCCGGGTGGGTCCGCCTGGTGCTGGTCTCCCAGCAGGTCCATCCGGACGCCGCCTTCGGCGGGTACCGGACGAACACCGAGCGTCCGAAGGAGTCCATGCTGGCGTGGGCCGCGCAACCGCTCCGCTGGCATGAGTATTCCCCGTCGTTGGCGCTCTCCATCGGCTGCCCATGGCACCAGGGGATGGGTGCTTGGTGCAGCCCGTAGCGGCGTTCTATGACGCGCTCCGTTGTGGTGGTCATTATTCTCTCCTCTTGGTGGGTTTCAGGGATCCGGGGGGTTGTTCCCTCTCCTCCACAGGGCTCTTGGCGGGTTCACCTGTCCGTTGACTCCGGGAGGTTAACGAGGGTCTGCTGGGCTCACCTGTTGATCTTATTCCCGATGCTGCGGAAATTGTCTGCGAGGGTCATTGCGGCTGCGGTGATCAGGAGCGCGAAGCAGAGGTACACAGCTACCTCGCTTTCCGTGAGGAGGAGGAAGTATGAGGCTGTGGCGAGCAGGGCCATTGAGGAGTCCCTGAAGGGCATCGGCCCTCTCTTCTCCGGCCGGGCGGTGGCATGCCGGGCCAGCCTGAGTACGGGATGGACTGCCGTCGCCGTTATGAATGCGGCGAAGGCTGCAAAGTAATTGGGGAATACCTGGGGGTTGGCCGTGAGGGTGTATACGAGGGCTGCAGCTCCGGCGGCCAGGAACGCCCATGAGGCGGCAGTTGCCGCCCCGTCCATCTTCCCGTTGTTGATGATGTTTTTCATTGTCCTGCTCCGGTCCGTGGATCGTTTTGGGAAAATTCTGCCCGCCATGTCCGTCAGAGACAGGCGTTTTGGGGGTGAGGTTTGCCGGTTATTCTCCCGCTCTTTTCATTTCTCTCACATCTCTGGGCAAGCCTTGCTGTTCTCGCTGTCTCCCTCTGGGAGCTGTTCGTTGGGGATGATCGTCCGGTGGATGTTGGCAGATGACGCCCGGGTCATTCTGTTCCTCTTCTGTGGGTTCTCGTGTGGGTTGGGCTTGTTTTATTGCGCTTCTATCTTGTTCCGAAAGGCGCGGTCTCTGGTTATCATGAAGGGTGTCTGCTCGTTCATTACCAGCAATTTGGTGTCCCTGGTGACCAGCGCCTCCGCTTCTCCCGCGAAGGCGAGGTCAATGAACTTCTGGTCCGTTGTGTCCTGGCATTGTGGGTTTTCTCTGCTGTCCTGGGGCAGTACCATCTCGCACCAGGGCCTATATTGACTCAGTGCTCTTTGGACGAACTTCTGGGCTGGGTATTCCCGTGGGGTGGGTGACTTTTCCAGGAGTTTTTCCTTCAGTTCGTTGATCGTTTCCTCAGAGGCCAGGGGTTTGATCCGTTCGGACTGCCATAATTTGACCAGCCAGTTGTCGCTGGGGAACCTATAGGTGAGGATCGGCACCAGGATGTTGGTGTCGATTACTGCCCTGGCCGGCCTCTGGTTCATTTTCCCATCCCGGCCATGCTCTCGTCGAACTCCTTCCCACTGAGTTCTATGGCGGTCATGAAGCACTCGTTGGCCATCTGGGGTTCCCCCATCTCCTGGTACGCGACTCCCAGGTTGTTTTGGTGCATCGCGCTGCCGGGGTCCAGGTGGATGGCCTGATTGAAGAATTCGATGGCCATCCTTGGTTCCTCCACCTCCAGGAACAGCACTCCCAGATTGTTTTGGTGCATTGGTTCATCAGGGTCCAGGTTGACTGCTTTCTCGAGGTCTTCGTAGGCGTTCTCGTGTTCGCCCAGTTCCAGCCAGGTCAGGGCCCGGTTGCCGTAGGCGGAGTCCAGCCCGTCCCCCAGCTCGATGGCGGTGTTGAAGTGGTGCATCGCTTGTTCGTGTTCTCCGATCTCCAGGTATAGGAGCCCTATGTTGTTGTGGGCCAGGCCCAGCTCCGGGTCACGGTCGATTGCTTCCCTGAAGTTCCGGAAGGCTCTCGCCAACTGCCTCATCTCGAGGTTCTGCATCCCCAGGTTGTTGAGCTGGATGGCGATGTTGTCCCCTCTTATCTCGTATTCCCTCTGGGTTGCCTGGTTCAGCATGCTCAGGCCCCGCTCCGCATTGGTCAGCTTGAGCAGTATTCTCTCCCTCTGCTCCCGCTCCAACCGGCGCCTGGTGACCCTCCGGGCGGCTTCGCTCAACGGGGCTCCGGATACCATCGGGCTGGTCCGTTTTGGATGTCCCTCCTTCTGGAATCGGCGGTATGCGTAGTAGGCGTGTACCGGCTGCATGTGGTTCTCCATTATGGTTGTGAGTCTGTGTTGTCATTCCGGGGGTGCGGTGGATGTCCTATGGGCACTTTGGTTCGGTTGTCCAGGGCCTGCCGGATCTCTTCTTCCTGCTCCGGCTCCAGGTAGCTCGAACTCCTGGGGGCAGCATCTGGGGCCTGGGCTTCCGTGAAGGCGTTCTCGTCCCCGACGGCTGGGCCGGCGAACTTCCGGCCCTGCGGCGCCACCATCCGGCCGAAGCTGTTCTGGTCTGGAGGCGGCGCCTTGGTGGCCGTGGCGCACCGTCCAGATCATCGCTGTCGTCCCCCTTCATTGGGGTGGGTACCACATGGGGGGCTTGGTCCGGTTCTATACCGGCCTGGCCTGTTCCTCGTCGGGCCTTCCGTCCTGTTCCGGCATCCGATCGGTGTCGATCAGTTGGAACCGGGCGATTCCAACCAGGCGCCAGGTGGCCGGGTTCATCCGCATGTGCCGGGTGATTGACTTTGATGCGTTCTCCGGGTTGGTCCTGAAGATGCCCGCGGCCCTCATCCACTTGGCGATGGTGATGGACCTGATGCTTCTTTCGGGGCTCTGGCGGGCAATTTCCTCTATAATCCGGTGCCGGTCTCCTATCGCACGCATCTCGACTTTCGTGAGTGGACATCCATCCAGGCTGGTGTCCCGTCTCTGGTTCCCTGGGCCATACTCACGCATGATGTGGTTTTTCGTGATGCCGCGTTCCCGGATCCCTGTCCGGATCTTCCTGATCTGGCGCCGGTCCTCCTCATCCTGCCGGTTCAGGTCCTCCAGCATCTCGGTTACGGAGTCCTCTGTTGCCGGGGCATTGGTGTCCCCCATGTGGATGCTCCTCTTTGTTGTTCCCCGTGTATTTCCCGCGGCCGCAGCGGCGATGGGGTGGGTGCATGCCGCCATTCTAACGGCGGGGGGTGTGATGATGCCAGTTCTGAGGATGGGTGTTCTGTTGGTGATGCTCGATCAAAACCCCCGCCGATTGGCGGGGGTTGGGAGTGCCGGCCGTAGCTGGGATCGTGCTCGCGCTCACGGCCGGCAGGCTGATATGGCTGGCGCCATCTTCGTCATGTTTCTCATCTGCGGGTTAGCTGGAGCGGCTGAGGTACCAGATGCCGCCCGCGCCACCCAGTGCCACGATGGATATCACCAGCGCTATGATGCTGAGGGTGTTGCCGGCGGCGGGACCGGCAGGACCCATTTGTCCGGTGGGGCTGGGAGCGCCAGGCTCGCCCGGCGTGCCGGCAGGACCCCATTGTCCAGCAGGACCTACGGGGCCAGCGGGACCGGCAGCGCCGCCGGAGCCGTCTGAGCCGTCATTGCCCCGGGGGCCTGCGGGACCGGCAGGACCCGTAGGCCCGGCAGTCCCCTGCTTGCCAGACTCGCCCGGGATTGGCATCATCGGGTCTAAGCCGGCTATCAGGTTCATCATCGTGGTGCCGCCCTGCATCCAAGATCCCTTGTCCATGATTTTCATGGAGCCGACCATGAAGCTGATCTCGGTGCCGCTTCCATGGCTGACCGGCATGATGTACCTGCCGTCCATTACCGTGGTTGACCCCTTCACTTCCTCATCTATCATGGCGGTGACTACGGTGCCGTCCATTGCGTCATCCCCGTCCATCATGGCTTGCCCCACGAAGATGTGAGGCGGCACCGTCTGCGCGTATGCTGCCGCGGGCAGGGTGAGCAGCAGCGCCAGTGCCGTCAGCAAGGCCAATATTCTTACTTTGCTCATGGATTCTCCTTTTATTTGGGAAATCTTTCGAGTGCCTCAGGACGAACTGGGGGTTAACCCGTGTTCCCCGTACTTCGAGTACATCTGCGTCAGGACTTCCTTTGGATTCTCTGGACATTGATGCGGCCGCCGGGATACCGGCTTCCGACCCTCCTCCGGTCGGCTGGTCATTCACCCATGCTATCCCGTCGTCCAGGGGCTGGACTTTGTCTCTTCCGGACATCCCGTTGGTCAATCCTGCTGGGCTGATTTCGTCTCACGGTTTGACGTACTCCCTGTCCGTGTCTCCCTTGGGGGCACGGGCGCTTGTCGCAGGCTGCCCTGTTCCATCCCTCCGGTTCCACGAGCCCCCTGTGCTATGGACTGTACCCGCTCCCTTGGGATGGGTCTGACCCTCTTCCGTTTGAGGTGCGGCGTGCGTGGCGCGGCGCCTGCTGTTCCAGGCGTTCCACGAGCATCTCGATGTCCTGGTAGGCGTCCTGTCCTCCCAGGGCGGGATTGAGGGCCTGCAGTTCGTCCACAAGGATGCTGAGCCTATGGGGGGCATCCTGGCCCCCGGTGCCGTAGCCGCCATCGTCCAGGTTGGCGTAGATGTCGGCGGACAGGCCGGCGATGACTCCCAGACGGAGCGAGTGGTCCTTCAGGCCTGCGAAGTTTTCCCGCCAGGCTCCACTGACCGCGCTGTACTGCTCCCGGGATACTCCGGTGACGGGTTCGACCCACCGGATTTCTATCTCTGCTAGCTTGGCGGTGGCCGCCCGCCGCTCTGCCATCCGGGAGGTCAACTCCAGCTCGTACAGGACGGTGGTGGCGGTGCCGGCCGGGATCTCGGCAAATTTCCTGAGGTTCTGGGTGAATGAGCTGTCGGGCGTCACCCGGTTCTCGTAGCCCACAATGCGCCAGTGGCTCACGAGTTCCGGGTCCCACGTCACCTGGGCCCTGGCCTGGTCGGCGAAGGGAGTGGTGAGCCGCTGCCAGTTCTTGCGGCTGAAGGTAGCTCTGGCCTGCTGGGGGTTGTCCAGGTAGCGGTACCAGCCGTTCCCGTTCTGGGCCAACTGTTCCAGAAGGTGGTCGTTGTATCCCTGGATGCCCACGCCGATTGTTATGATCCGTACGGGGTTGGGCCGGGAATACTCGCTGCCCTCCCCGAGTTTGTCCAGGATGGCGAAGGGGTTGGTGGCGTCCACGTTTGCCACGCCATCTGAGAAGAGGATGAGGTAGTTGATGGTGCCGGGGTTATCGGCACGGGCCTGGTAGGCCATTTCCAGTCCCTCATCCAGTCCTGCTTGGACGTTGGTGGAGCCGCCTGGGACCAGACGGTCCAGGGAACGCTTGACACTCGGATTGTTGGATGAGGTGTGGGGCACCGTCTTGTCACGGGTCACCATATGTTCAAAGTGGATCACCGCAACCTGGTCCCTTGCGTTCATGTTGTCCACGATGGTGTATGCGGCCTGCCTGGCTATTTCCACCCGGTTGCCGTCCCTCATGGAACCCGAGGAGTCCAGCACCAGGGTGACGTTCACCGGGTGACGTTCCTCCTGGGCATCGGGAGCCTGGATGCCGATGCGGGCCATGTGCATGCCCTGGGTGTCGGGGTGCTGGAAGATGTCGGTGTGGATGGCAAATTCGCCGGCCTGGCTGGGCTTGGGATATCCGTAGTTCAGGGAGTTGATCCATTCCTCGGCGCGTACTTCGGCCGGGTCGATGTCATGGCCGGCCTGGGCCAGTTCCAGTGCCCGTTGGTATGAGGCCCGGTCGGTGTCCAGGCTGAAGGTGGAGATTGGGTCGTGGGCGGTGCTGACCATGGGCTGGGCCCCGATGTTTGCTGTGTCCTTGGGAAGGATTCTCAGGGCTGGCCTGGAGGCTGTGCCCGCCGAGTCCGATTCTTCCGTCAGTGCCTGTGAATCCAGACCGTCTGGTTGGGACTTGGGTTCTTGGGCGGAACTTTGTGGTTGGGAAGCCTGGCTGGCAGGCTGGCTTTGGGCTGACGACGCGGCCTGCTGGCTCTGGTCTGACGGCGGCGATTCGCGTTGTGCTGCCGGCCCATCGGATGTCGACTGGGCGGCCCCGCAGGCGGTGGTCAGAAACAGGAGGGCTAGGCTCATGGCTGCTGCCACCCCTGGGGTCAGTCTTTGCCCATGCCTCTTGATTCGCCCAGTCATGGTCTCTTGTGGGATGCCTTTCATTGTTCCTCCATCCTTCCTCACCCGTTTGCCTCTGCTCCGGCCAGCCGGAGGATCTCGGTCGTGGCCTTCTCCCAGTTCTCGTGCCTCACTCCCACGAACTTGCTGTTCCGGCCCTTGGTGATGATCTCCCAATCCTGGTAGAGGACGTTCTCTGGGTCGGCCGCCCGGAGGTTCAGGGTCCCTATTGCTGCGGCCAGTGCCTCTGGGTCCATCTTCCGGTCGAACCGCCACCTGGCCCAGGCGTTGGCCATCAGCCTAATCACCTGGGGATTGCAGGCGTAGCTCACGGTTCTTTCTCCCCTGATGTTCTTGGTCAGCTCTTTCCGGTTGTCGATCACCTTGTAGTTGGGCTGGCAGGAGGGCAGGAAGTTGTCGAAGAATTCGACCAGCCGCTCCTGGAGTTCCTGCTGGGTATCGGGGTCCCAGCACTGTTCCCGGTCGGCAGGTCTTGGGGTGCGGCGTATCCCGATCCTGATGGTGGTTGCGATTTCCTTCAGCTGGTTCAGGGTGAGGAGCTTGGCGGCATCCTCGCCTCTGGGAGGAATGCTTTTTGACTTCCAGGTGACATTTTCCTGTAGGGTCTGGGACAGGTCCATGACGCCTTTTGCTGCTTTTCCGAAAGGGTCGGACTGGTCGAAGAACTCTCTGACCGCGGGCTCGATGGGCTTGTTGCGGGCGAACCACGCGAACATCTGCCGGTGCTCGGAGTTGCTCTCGACCTCGAAGATCACCACCGGGAGTTCCTGCTGTCTGATTGATTCCAGCTTCTTCTGGGTTTCTCCGGTGTCGTCCCTGGGGCCGTCTATCTCCCACTGGTGCAGAATGTTGGAGAAGGCCTGGAGCCGGTGCTGTCCGTCCAGTATTTCCAACATCCCGGGTTCAGCCGTGATGTTCTTCCCCTTGGACTGGATGTTGCCGGGCCGTGCGGAGAGCACGATGGCGGGCATGGCCCAGTCGGGGGTGCCGGTGAGGAATTTCTCGATGCTGCCCAGGTGCTTGGGGGTGATGGGGCGGTTGGTGTCGGTGAACAGGATTAGTTGCTCTTCTTCTCTGGCGGGAAGCACCTGCACCAACTCTTCAGTGGTCATCTTTAGGAGGTACCCCGTCCTGCCGGGCTGGTTGAACTGGGTGGCTTCCTTGTTCAGGCTGGTTGCCGGCATAGGTTGTCCTCCACTGGTTTTCTGATTCTTTCAGGTTACAGTGAAGGTTTTGTGCTGGGGTTTGGCGGTTTCAGGCGCTGGTGTTCCCCGAGGGTATTCCTCCTTGGATGCTGGCCTGGATGATGGGGTGTACTGGCGAGTCAAGGGCGATGGTTCGGAACCGCTCCGTTGTCTTCTCACGGGGCTTGCCCCTGGGGGTTGTTCCCTCTTTAGGGTTGGCGTGCCCATTCCAGGCAATGGTTGCCCGTTTCAGGGTGGAGATGGAGAGTCTCCGCAGGACTTGGGTGTGTTGGGTATTTTCTTTCCGGACCTGGGTCAGCCATTTCTCCAGGTGTTGGAGGTCCATGCTGGCGCCGGTTTGGTGTGCGGATTCCAGCACGGTGAGGGTGGTGTTGTAGAGCTCACGTTCCTGGTCCAGGATCTTTTAGATCCTGCTTCTTTGGCTCTTGCCGGCTCTGGCGGTGGCCTTGATTGTCCAGTCGCTCTTGGGTTTACGCGGCATTCGCATTCACTCTCTCAGGTCCTGGAGTAGTGCAATTTTCTTTCGTCATAGTCCTGCACCGGGGATGATATCTCTCTCCTCATGTTTCTCTCTCCGTCATTCGCGGGTTCCTTCATTCTCGGGTTCCGGCCTGGCGGTTGACACCGAAGTTCGTCCTTTTCAGGACCCGGGCGATCTTGGCCCTGACTGCATCGTGGGTCTTACACCCTTCTGTGGAGATTTCCCCGGTGTTCTCCAGGGCGTGTGTACATTCAGTTAGGGATTCTCCCCAGATGCTGGTCCGCTCAACAAAAACCCCCGCCTCTGGGCGGGGGTTGCTGGTTTCTGCTTGTCCTTGGTTCGGTGCTATATTAGATCCTTCCAGATGTCGAATGGCGGCAGGCGTGCTGCCTGCCTCTCCCAGTCGTGGAGTTTCCGTGGGGGTTCTGCCGTGATGTCCTGGGTTTCTTCTTGGATTTCTTCCGGAGTCTGCTCGTCCTGTGGCTGTTCATCCTGCGGGAGTTCTTCTCCCCTGGTCCTGTCGGGCATCTTCTCTCCCCCCTCTGATTTCGTTCCTGGGCGCTAATTCCCTACGCGCCATCTTACTCCCTGGGTGAGAGCATCGTCGAAGTGCCTTGCCCGGGCATACCTTTCGAGGATATTCCGGGCAGCTTCGGCGGTTCCTTCATCGCATTTCAGCCAGAGATTTGAGACTCTTCCATCTTCTACGTGTGTGGTCCGGTCTCCCATGTCCCTGGAGTCCCAGGTGTCCTGTAGTACTCCCTCCACAACGGCAACGGCATGGAGCCTGGTGGATCCTATGTAGCTCAGTGGCTTCCCGTTTTCGTCGGAGAGTCCTTCCAGCAGTGCTGGTATTTCCCGGAGGTCCAGGTGTTGGCACATGGGGTTGGCTGGGTCTTCCATGGTGTCCAGGGCCTTGTGCATCCCATGGCGCTCGTAGATGTCCCCGTACTGGTGTGGGAACGCGCCTTGGTCTACATCCGCCGTGGGGTCTTCCCTTTGGACCATCTGGCTGATCTCTCTCCAGATCAGCCCGTAGTTCTTTCCCCCGGTAACCTGGTTGAGTGCTCTGGCCACGCAGTCGCCGGCAAATTGGTCCCGTGTTTCCATGTATTCGTTGTAGTGCATCCATCTTTCTCTGGCATCGTTGGATGAGAGGTATTCCAGATCGGCATATTTGAAATGGAAGTCCTTTCCGCCGTCCATTATCACCTGGTTGGACCACTGGGCCGAGATTTCAATGGCTTTCTCGATGGGCTCCGTTGCCTCGTGGCCCAGGTACTCCTTGATGAAAAGTTCCCTCTCTTGGTATCTGCGCCTGTTCCGGGCGGCCACCAGGATCTCCTTGAGGGCCTCTGTGTCGTTCTCGTTGATTGCCTTCTTCAGCCCCATGTCGGTCAGGCAGGCCCGGCTCTGTTGCTCGATCATTTCGGATGTGGGAGATTCCATGTGCCGGCAGTGCTTCGCGTACTTGTCCCTTATTTCACCGTGGTACATGAGCTTATCCAGGGTATCCTGGTCCATGCCCTTTTCCTGGGCCCTGTCGTGCAGTTCCAGTTTGTCGGAGAACTGGGTGACCAGCCGGTCTTGGATCTCCAGGTTCATTCGGTAGGCCATCCGGTTGACCTCATGCTGAGCGGTTTCCCTGAACTCCTCCGGGGTCCATCCTTCCGTGTGCGTGTTGAGTTTTGTCTCGGTTGCTGCTGGTATGTTTGCGATGCACTCCAGGTACCGCAGGTGGGTGTTGTGAGGTGCTTCATTTTGGTACATCCACTGGTACCCGGGCAGCTCGCGTATCGCCATGTCCCGGCTGTCCTCTATGATCTTCTTGATGTGGTGTGCGGCTTCCTTGCCGCAAATTCCCTCGACGTAGTAGAGGGTGTGTTGGACTATTTCCCTCTCCCATTCCTGGATTGGCTCCGTCTTGTATTGGTTTGCTGATTCTTCGCTTTCCTGGTATGAGAGGTTGTGCCCGTTGATTGCGCCGACCATGCCCCGGACCTGTTCGGGCATCTTGTCGAGCATGTCGTCCTGGAGGTCTTGGGGGACGTGGGCGATGACCTCGGCCCGATAATCCACGGGGACTTCGATGAGGAGTTTCGCCACTTCCTGGTGCCTGGCGTCGTCGTCCTGGTGGTCCGTTCCGTTCCCCATCTTGTAGATGAGTTGGGCTGCCTCCCGGACGGGTGGCGAGTCTTCTCTCTTCCAGTCCAGGTCCTGGATTTCGTAGAGGAGTTCGTCCCTGGGGTCTTGTTGGTAGTGGGTTGAGTGGTGGGTGGAGTAGGTGGTCATGTCATCCCAATCCTTTCCACCATCCTAGTCTCTCCGGTGGTGCCGGGGGTTTGGAGCTTTCTGCGGTGTGTCTGGATGGGATCAGTGAAACCCTGATGGGATTATGAGGTCGGGCAGGTCCTGGAATGGGTTTCGCTTGGGCATGTCGCGGCTGTCCGAGAACCCCACCGGCGGTCCGTCCCGGAGCTCGGTCAGGTCCAGGGAATCCAGGAACCACCTCAGCGAGTGGAGGACATTGTCGTCCAGGGGTACCGTCACCCAGGTCGTGGATTCATACCCGGTGTGTTCCTCCCGTTCCAGGGATATGTTGACCGGAAATGCCTCGTTCTCCTGGTATTCCATGGCCACTCGGAGTCTTGGGGACTGGTTGGACAGGTATACTGCCCTCATCCGGGGCTGGGTGATCTCGAATACCTCCTCCCGGGCGGTTTGGAGGAGCTCGTCGGCTTCATCGGTCAGGAGGCTGGTTTGATCCTCCAGCCTTATCCATTCCATCTGGTAGCCTTCGACCCTCTCCAGGAAGCGGTTGATTCGGTCCTGTTGTCCTCTGTCTTGTTGCACTTGCTTCTCCTCGTTCCGGTCGCCATTCCGGTCATTCCATGTGGCTTGCAGGCCGGTCTGGACCCGGGCGGTGTATCGTGGTTGCAGACCGGGCAGCATCCTTCCAGCATGAGGGGGAGTATCCGGTTCAGCCCCATCCATTCCGGGTTCCGTAGCAGCTGGAATACGGCACGGTTCTCCAGGTCACTGTCCCTGTGTTTCCACACCAGCAGTCCTCCCCTGCTGTGGGGGAGGTCATACTGGCTGGCTATCCTGACGAGCTGCTGCCAGATTCTCCTGGTGGTTCACCTTCTCCCGGCTGCTCTCCTGCCCTGGGGCGGTGTGGGCCTCCGCCCGGCCTTATGTGATGGGATTTCTGGGCTGCTCATGCCGTTGCCTCTCTCCCTGGGAGGGGGATATATCCCAGCACCGGGTCCTCTCTTCGGTAGAGCGCGGCTCTCACCTCCTCCTCCGGGCAGTGGATGGCTCTGGCCAGCGCGCTCTGGTCTGCGTGTTTTCCGATTCCCGTCATCCGCCCAACGGTCTCCCAGCTGGGGTTCTGGCCGGTTGGGCCGGTCAGTTCGGCCCGGAAGGACATGCTGGGCGGGTCCAGCACCAGGGTCATGTATTGTCCGGGGCTGGCCCCCAGCTTTTCTGCGGTTTTCCTGACTGATCCCAGGCTGGGCTTGACCATGGAGGTTTCCGGGAAGGTGACGATTATCCGGTTGCCGGTCTGGTCCTGGAATACCATCTTGGAGTTGACCCGTAGGTCCAGGACTGCCCCGGCGGCCTCGGTGAGCGGCGTACCGCTGCCGCGGAGGATATTCTCGTTGACCTCCAGTACCCGTCCCAGCCGTTTGCCGCCCAGGTCGAACACTCCTGGGGTGCTCCGGATCTTGCCCGGGCTGCAGCGGAAGGGTTTGTCCGATTTGTTCCGGAGGCGTATCCAGCCTCCCTTCCGTATGAACATTGGCGCGCTGCAGTAGGCCAGCGTGGTATCGTTGGGGACCTTGAATATCTGTTTCATCCTCTTGGCCAGGTTTCTGGTGGTGCAGCGTCCTCCCTCATCCTCGATCAGGAACCGGATGCAGTTGGCGGTACCGGAGTATTCCGGGAACTCCCAGGAGGCGAGTCCCCATTCCCTCATGCTGACCCTGATCAGCCGGGGGTCTTTCCTGACCGTGTTCATTTTTGAGACCCGTCCGGTCTTCTCTCCTATGTGGTCCATCAGTTTTCCGATGGTTGCCGGCTTTCCGGTATCGGTCAGGGCGAATACAATGCGGTCCGGGGTGCTTTTTCCCCATATGACCAGTTGCTGTCCGAACTGTCTGACCCTGGAGTTGCGGAGCAGCCAGGGTATATGGAACTGCTCTCTCAGGCCCCACCCGGCGAGTTTTTCATGGGCCAGGCGGAGGTTGATGCGTCCTGCAGGGTCGGCTGAGGCCAGTATTTCCTGGGCTGGGTCCGACTTCCTGGCGTCTTTCTGTATCAGCCATCCATCCTGTTGGCGCTGGTATGGACCGGCCAGTGTGAGGATGAGGTCCCGGAAGTCCCGGGTGTTGGGGGGCGCTTTCAGGAGGTGTTCGACCTCTGACTCGGGAGCGGCGGCGCCCACCGTGTTTCTGACCTCCTCCAGCATCCGGGCTATCGGCCGGCCCCTGGCGGTCTGGGTGAACTTCAGGAGTTTCTTCCCGATCTTTATTTCTACCTGGCGCACCCTTTCCCGGCTGATCCTGAACTCCTGGGATATATCCTCCAGGGTGTGGGCCTGGTGTTGGGGGGCCATCCTCTTGTCGATGAGCGCTTTCTGCCTGGGTTCAAGCTGTCCTCTCCAGTTGCTCAGGACCCGGTATGGGTGGAGCGGCGGCGCTGCCGGCTGGAACAGCTGCATTGTGCTGAGTTGGTCTGTCTCGTGATTGCTCAAGATCTCCACGTCTCTCCCCCGGGGATATTGCGGCTCTCCGCTCTGGTCCGGTCCGGCGCTGGTCAGATGGGGTCCGGGGTTCGCATCAGGGTTCCCATGCTGATGGTGGTTGCCGGGTGGTGTAGGGTCGCCTGGCTGGCCCCTTCTGCGATCCCCGGCAGGTCGGGTGAGTTGGTGACGATCAGGACCTGGGTGTTCCGGGGGCAGGCTTCATGGATCATCCAGGCGGTCAGGAGCTCCAGTTGCCTCGGGTCCAGGCCGGTTTCCGGCTGGTCCAGGAGCAGGATGCCGCCCTGGGCCTTCTGGACGGCCATGATGAGCCGGGCCGTCTGCAGGGCGCCTGATCCCAGGCTGCGGAGGTGGGCACGTTGCGGTGTTTTCCTGGTCTGCTTGACGATTGCTCTCCGGTTGGGGACATCCCCGATACAGGCGATGCGCTCCACACCGTTGATCATGCTCCGGCTCAGCGTCTCATCGAGCTGGAGTTCCAGTCCCTCGATTACGCTGTGGTCCCACAGCTCTGCGATCTCCTGGTCTGTGGCGGGTTCCGGCCCGATTCTCACGCAGGTGGGACCCCGGAAGGAGTGCTCCTGGTATGCGTGTTCTTGGGGGAAGTTGATCCGGAACCTCCAGTCGGTTTCCCGGCTCAGGTCGATCTTCATCCGGTTGTCGCCGGCCTGGACGGCGAGGGTTAGGATGTCCTCCGGCTCCGCGCTGATGCCGATGTCTCGTTTCGGGTTGCCGTTCCCGATCCGGATCTCCAGTTGTCTGTCCCATCCGGTGAAGAGGGCATCCCGGTCGGGGAATGTCTTCCTGGTATCCAGGTCCACATCGACCTCCCCCGCTCTTCGGAGTATTTCCCGGAGGGTGTCGGGGTCGCCCCGGTTGGCGTGGGTCTGGACGGCGTCCAGGACAGTGGTCTTCTGGGAGCCGCTGGGGCCGGTGATGATCGTTACTGGCTGGAGCTCCGGTACATTCATCTGGGGGATTCCCCTGAAGTTGGCGATGTGGAGCTGGGGGAAGTGGAGCTGGTTCTGGGGCTGGTTCTGGTCCTGCATCTGGTCCTGCATGGTCATGGGTCTTCTTTCTCTCCTTCTTGGGCATGGTCTCCGGTTTCTTCGTCCCTCAGGCTGAAGTCCTGGTCCAGGGCCCTGATGCCGTGTTTATGTTGGTTCCGGCGCATCTCTTCCCGGAGGGCCCGGAGGAGAGCGGATGTCCGGTGCCGGAGGGCGGCATTCTCCTGGAGGAGCTGCTGGGCGAGCGAGGTGTTGTACCGGATGATGTTTTCTTCCGTTATTGCTTCCTCTCCCGATATGACCTTCTCGACATTCAGGCACCGGAAGTGCCATACCAGGCGGTCGAATGACTGGTAGGTGCGGTTGGCGGCCACGAGTTTGTCGCGAGGGTCGGTGGTCTCCCCACATCTCCGGCAGGTCTCTTCTTTATTCAGCATCGTTTTCCTGGGCCTGGTCCCGCGCCAGGTGTCCATGCCGCTTGAGCCAACCGGTGTAATGCCTTCCCTCGTCGAACTGGATCTCTCTGAAGAACGATGCCGGCTCCCTCCTGGGGTTCAGGGGGTGGTCCACGCCTTTCTCCGGCATCCGGCGGGCCATTTCCTGGAGATCCCCGGTCCCGATGTTCCGCCCCAGGAGGTTGACCCTGGCGGCGTCCCAGATCAGGTCTCCGCAGCTGCTGCACAGGGTGAAGTTGTAGTTTCTTTCCACTCCTGCCAGGCAGATCTTCTTCTCCTGGCCGTCTTGGATGCCGTTCCCGCACCGGTCGCAGTCCATCTCGTTTCTCCTTGGCGGGTTGCTGGCGCCGTCTGGTGTCAGGGCGCTCTGCGGGGTTGGTTCTTCGGCAATGACTGTCTCCCGGTTCTTGGTGCAGACCACGATGCTGGCGCCGTTCCGGATCGCCTGGAGGACCGGTCCATCCTGGTCTGGGACATTGGGCGGATTCCCGGATTGCCGCCGGTATTTCCTCGAAGGTGGTGTCTGTCATCTCCCTGGGGCTGGCGGGTCCTCATTCTTCCCTCCGGTTGAGGGATTGATATGATTCTGTATCAGGCCGGGGCCCTGGCGTTTTGGCCTCTTTTACCCTTGGTCTATCCTTGGTTCCGGGATATCCGGCCATGGGTCGGCGTCATGGCTGGTCTCTCCCTCATAGCCGCAGACCCCCATTCTTGGGGAGTTGACGACGGGCAGGAGGCAGCCCTGGGAGCACTCGTGTTTCCGGCTGCATTCCTCGCAGTACATGCCCCGCTGGTAATTGGTTTCCTCCCCGCATGGCGGACAGACCCATTCACCCGGTTTGCCGCATTCCAGGCAGTTCATTTCAGGCGGGTTGTTCCGGGCCAGGATGGTTATGCCCGGCTGGACCAGGGTCTTCTCCCCGGCCTTCAGCAGGAGGGCGGTGGTATCGCCCATGTCGTACTCATACCGGAATTCCTGCCTGGGCTGGACTGCTTCGGCCACCGTTATCCTGAGGTCCAGGTCTTCTTCTTCCAGGTTTTCTTCTTCAGGGTCTTCGTCGAAGATTGAGTCTTCCGGGAGGAGGTCTTGGCAGTAGTACTGGTCCCCCATGATGAACTGGCTCAGGTGACCGCAGGATTCTGCCAGCCATATCCGGCGCAGGAAGCTGTCCAGCTGTTCCAGCGTCAGGCTGTCTGGGATTTCCAGATGCATCCAGTAGGTCTTGGTTGGGCTCTCAACGGACAGCAGCAGGCCGCTGGTTCCGGCTTCCTGGGTTTCTCTCTTCCGGCAGGCGGCCAGGTGGCGGCTGATTCCCCGTGCGGTGAAGCTTTTGCCGCAGGGCCGGCAGATGCCGGCGGGTTTCCTCTTGGCGGCGGGTTCTTTGTTTCCCATTCCTCATGCTGAGTTGCGGATCAGAGAAAGGGACGGGTCATCATGACCCGTCCCTTCTGTTCCGGTGTGGTTCTGGCTGACCATCAGCTTTGCTGATCATCAGAGTTGGGTGCCTTTCAGTGTGGACTGCTGGGGGGCCGGACGCCCGGGGCCAGGGTCCCCATCAGAGCTCATATTCCCATTCAGTCCAGCCGGTTTGGGAACGATGCGGGAAGATTTGGGATGTGGCTGGTTTTGCCTGTGGGGCGGCTCTCTGCCGGTGCTGAGTGGTGGGTTTCCGTGTTGGGTTTCCGTGTTGGGTTTCCGTCTGGGATGAAGGGTCCGGGTTCGTCCTCTGGCTCAGGTTCACGGTTTCTCGCCAGGGACTGCTCTTCCCCGGCTGGTGCGGGGCTAACCCGGATCCGGTGTGCTTCTGGCTTGGTCCACCCCCGCTTCTGCGGGGGAACTCTTTCGATCCTCTTCTTCGGGCTCCGCGTATCGGGAGTTTCTGGATGCCTGGTCCAGCGCCTGCATCTCCGGGAAGCTGTCCTCGTCCCCAACGGTCAGGCCGGCGAACTTCCGTCCTTGGGGGGCCAGCTGGCGGTCGAAGGACCCAACCGACTGGTTGTAGGCCTTTACCGCCGAGTCCAGCTCCTTGCCGACGTTCTGGTAGTGGCGGATGAAGGTCAGGAGGCGCTTGTGCATCTCCTCGCCGGCCTGCTGGATCTCCCGGGCGTCCCGGGCGATCCGGTGCTGCTGCCACCCCTGGGCGACCGCCCAGAGCAGGGATATCAGGGTGGCGGGGGTGGCTATCGCTACCCGCTTCCCCATGGCGTACTCCACCAATCCCGGCTCGACTTGGAGTGCCGCTGCCAGGAACTGGTCCCCGGGCACGAACATCACCACGAAGTCCAGGCTCTCCTCGTCCTTCGCGCCGTAGCCCTTCCGGGATAGCTCGTCCACCTGTGTCCGAAGGGCCCGGGCGTGGCGGACCAGCATCTCCCTGTTGGTCTCTCCCTCCGGCCCGGCCTGGGCCTCCATGTAGGCCTGGGTGGATGTCTTGGCGTCCACGATGATGTTTCGGCCCTCTGGGATCCGCACGATCATGTCGGGCCGCTCTCCCGAGTCCAGCGTGGTCTGCTCGCTGAAGTCGCAGTAGGCGGTCATGCCGGCCAGCTCGGCGACGCGGCGGAGCTGGATCTCGCCCCAGTTCCCGATCTCCCGGTTGTTCGACAGCGCGCCGGCGAGCCGGCTGGTCTGGTCGGTCAGGGTCTTGATCTGGGGATTCAGATTACTGTAGTTCTCGGCCAGCGGCTTCACCAGCTCCTGGAACTGGTCATGGCGCTGCTTCAACTCGCCCTTGGCGGCTTCCATCGTGATCTTGAACTCGCCCTTGTTGACTTCCATCGCAGTGTTGAACTGCTCGTGGCGCTGGACCATCTCGCCCTTGGCGGCTTCCATGGTTCCGTTGAGGCGCTCATTGGCTAGGTTCAGGAAGGAGGTGTTGTTCTCCTGGAAAGCCTGGGCGGCGGAGGCCCGGACGGCGTCCCGGATCTGCTCCCTGGCGGCCTCTGGCACGGCCCCCCGGGACCGCATGATGGCCCAGCAGGCTCCGGCGCCGATCACGAGTCCCAGAACAAGCGCTGCTATTATCTCCATTCTGCTGTTCCTCCTGGGGTGGTATCCCCGGAGTATAGCAGGGGATATGCTGGCGGTGTCCTCCTGGCGGAGGCAAGGCCCCGGTGATCACCGGGGCCTTGCCTTCCTGCCAGCCGCCGCTGCCGTTCTGGCTTCTCCGGTGTTCTCTGATGGATGTTGTTCCCGGGATCTACGCCATGTCCGGTCTTCCGGCGCAGCCTGATGGCCAGCTTCCTGGTCTTCAGGACGCCGGTGATTGCCTGCTCGGCGAACTCCTGGCGGGTCATCCTCTCCGGCGCCTCTCTGTTGCTTTTCCGGTCCCGGCCGGGGCAAAGCCTGTGCGCGGCCTGGGGTGGGAACATATCTGGAGGGCCGGACGGTGTTGGCCGTTTCCCCAGTCTGGCCTGGAGGAGTGTTTCCATGTTGTTTCTTTCCAGTCTTTTCCAGAAGCTCTGGGGCCTGTTGCCTCCGGGAGTGCAGGCTCCTCTGGCGCGGGTCTGGAGCGTCATCTCCATCCTGATGGCCGGTCTCTGGGGGCTGGTCCCCGGGCCGATCCGGAGTCCTGTCTCCAGGTTCGTCCGGTCGGAGCCCCGCCGGCTCTCCTTCCGGCTCCACCTGGCCCTGGGGATGGGGATGGTCCTGACGATGCTCGCCGTCATGGTGGGTTTCTCGGGCTTTGAGGACAGTGATGAGCGGGGTCTCCGGGTCCGTGAGGGGTCCATGTCGGCTATGGATGCCGCCTGGTCGGTGCAGGTTGCCGTGGGCGACCTCCAGTCGTTGGGGCTGGGGGTCTTGGCTGGAGAGGAGATGGGTTCTGCCCAGGGTTCCCTGGATCGGATTGAGGCTGTGCTGGGGGTCCCGCAGGATCCCCCGGATCTCCAGGCAGAGTCCATTATGTCCTCGGCTCGCCAGCTGGCAAAGTCGGTGGAGCTGATGGGCCAGCATCTTCAGGATGAGCGCGTGATTGAGTCGGCATTGGATGGCCTCCGGTCCCAGGTCCTGACTTCGGGCCGTCCCGGGCCGAATGGCTCTCTGGTGCTCTTCCAGGTCCTCCGTGCGCCGGACCAGGCTGCCCTGGACGGTTTTCTGGATGAGGTGCTGAACCTGCCAGGGTCGGCGGAGTGGGATGAGCTGTCCATCGGGGATGAGGGCGCCTTCGTCCTCCGGGGCAAGGAGTTCAACCTGGCGCTCCGGCGAGAGGAACTTGAGTCGGATATCCGGGAGCGGTCACTGGTCCTGGATAGGCGGGTTGATGAGCTGGTGCAGGCGGCCCGGGAGAGCTTCCTGGCGGATGCTGAGTCCCTGTCCGGCGGTTTCGGCCACAGCCGTTCCTTCCTGGTCATCCTGGGAGTGGGGAGCCTGTTCCTGGCCTTCGGAGCCGGGGTGTTGCTGGTGGACCGCCGGCTGTTCCGGCGTCTCCGGCTGCTGTCGGGTTCAGTCCGGGATATGGCGGATGGAGAGCCTGGGGTTCCCATCCCACCGATGGGGGATGATGAGCTGGGCGAGTTGGCCCTGGGACTGGAGGCGGTGCGTCAGCGGCTGAGCCGGTGAGGATTTTGTTTCCACAGACCCTGGGCGCGGCGGCGGCCTCCGCAACCGTTTGTTTCAGCCTGTGTTTGGCCCCGGGGATTCGCCTGGAGGCGGTGATGTGCCGATGTTGGTGTCCTCAGCGGGAGGCGCTGGACCGGATGCCCCGGCAGTATCCTTTTCTGGGGGTCCCACGGGGTTGCTTGTCTGGTTGGTCATGGGTTGGGAGCGCCGCTGCTGTTCCGGGCAGCGATCCCACCGCTTGCGGTCTCTGCCGGGGTCCCCCGGTGCCGGTAGTTCCCCGGGCTGACCTTCTCGAATTCGTCCAGTTTCTGGAGCGTCTCGCTTATCCTTTTGATCATGTTCCTGGGGTCTCCGTGGTGCTGCCTCTGTTCAATCAGGAATTCGGCGGCCTTGGTTATGTTCAGTGTGATTCCCGGGTTGGTCTCCCCGATTCGCAGCAGTCTCTTCCGGAGGGTGCTGGCCCCGCTGAAATCTACAATTACGTTCTTCATGCTGGTCAGGTTTCTGTTCCGGCCTTCCTTTGGCCTGCGTCCCTGCCGGAGTTCCAGGTGTGCCTTGGGCCAGCGGTTGGTGAGCTCGTAGTTCCTGTTGGGGTCTGGTCCGATGTAGATGAAGGTGCTGGGGCCGGTCTGCCGGTACTGGATCGGGTTTGTCTTCATGACCCTCTGTACTCTGATCTTCAGGCTCGCCATGTTGGGCGAGTGCATCCTGTGGTGGATGAGGATCTGGGCGACCTGGGATTTGTCCAGGGTCTTGCCCTGGGCTGCCAGGGCCACCCGTTCCACGTTGTCGGTCAGGTTGGCGGTGCCCCGGAAGTCTGGGATTATTTCTTCCAGACTGTCTGGTTCCGGTCCGTCCGGTTCCGGTCCGTCCGGTTCCGGTCCGGCGCTGTCAGCATCCGGTTCGGCCGGTTCCGGTCCGGTCTGGCTCCGGGGGAGTTGGTCCCGGTACCGGAAGCAGCCGGGGCTGACACTCTCGAATTCGTTCATTCTGTTGAATGTCCGGTGCAGGGTGGAGTACATGTTCCTGGCGGGTTTGTTCAGGTTCTCCGTCTTGGCCAGGAGCTCTGCCACCCTGGTGATGTTCAGGACCGTTCCGGGGTTGTCCTGTCCCAGCCGGATAAGCTTCTCCCGGAGGGTCTTGGCCCCGGCCAGGTTGACCATGATGCGTTCCAGACCGGGCTGGGCCCGGCGGCTGGGATTCTCCCTTGCGGGGGGCTGCGTCTCTGTTTCCTGGGCTGGGCCGGTGTAGATGAATGTCTCATGTCCGGTCTGCCGGTAGAGTCCAGGGCTGTCCTGCATGGCTCTCCGGACCCTGGATCTGATATCCGTCTTGCTGGATCGGTAGATTTTCCGGTCGATGAGGAACTGTGCGATCTCTCTGACGTTCAGGGTTCTGCTCTGAGCGGCCAGCGCTATGCTTTCCAGTCTCTGTTGGATGTTGGCGCTTCCCTGGAAGTCTGGGTTTATTTCTTCCAGGCTGCCGGCGTGTTGCCGGTGGGACTGGATCATTCTGAGTGTGTCGCCGGAGAGGTTTCCGTCCTGCCGTCCGGGTTCTGGGGGGCCTTCGGCTCTTTCTGGGGGGTTCCTCAGGAAGTCCAGCACCTCGATCAGGATATTCTTCCTTTCTCCCACCTGGCGGGCCTGTTCGAGCAGGTCCCTTTCCATCTCTTCCAGCTTGTGGATCGCATCGTGGAAGGTGGTTTGAAAGGTGTTCTGGAGCGTCATTTCCCTCTCAGGTCCGGCTTTCGCTCACTGGATGTTGGTCCCCTGGGCCACCGGTCTTCCTGGCCGGGCCTATTCCACGGCCAGGATGGTTCGGGCCGGGTTCCCGCCGCCGGTCTGCCTGGTCATGATGGATATCTTCCGGGTTTCCCCGATGCGCTGGATGATGTCCTCCAGCCCCGTGGCCTTGGGGTTGACCCGGGCGGCCTGTATGCCTGGGTGTTCTTCCCGGGTGAACTCCGCCCTCTTCTGGTCGGGGAGGTAGCCGGTGAATATCACCTCCACCCCCTCCTCCACGAGTTCGGTTTTCCGCAGGTTCCGGAGCATCTTCAGGATATTCCGGAGTTGTTCCAGGTCGTCCATCTGGGTGGTTTGGCCGGCGGTGACGACGGTGAAGGTGGTGTCGCCGGAGGAGTTCAGGCCCAGGAACTTCTTCAGGGTGTTGAATGACTCATCGGTGATCCCGTTGACCATCTCGACGATCTCCTCCTCGTTGTTTTCCAGGAGGAACTCGATGACGGTGTGGAAGGCTGTGAGCCCCCGTGGGGTATGGGAGTCCTCTTCCTGGACCCGGAGGAGTGAGGATGAGATGTTCATCCGGTAGAGGAGCATGGGGAGGGGTTGGGCCTCTCCCTCTTCATCCGGGCTGGTGCAGAGGCACTCCGCCAGCTTGCAGAAGGCTGGCAGCATCTTTCCGAAGAAGCTGTTGTCGATGCCGTGGGGCTCGATTACCGGCGCCCCCTGCAGGGTGAGTATCACGGTGTTCCGTTCTGTTCCGGTCATTGCGAAGGCTCTCCCTTTGATTTGATTGGGGCGTCTCGCCGCGCCCTTTCCCATTATGGTAAGGAGGCCCTGGCCGGAAGTTTGGCGGTTTGTTGAGCGCTCTGGGATTCCGATGTCATAGGGCCGTACATCACCGGAAACGCGCGAGCCTTTGCTATGGGTGTTGACCGGTGGGCTTCTGGAAGATGAGCGCGTACTCGTGGACCTTGTTGACCCGGGAACGGCTGGGGTAGCCCAGTGGCCGGAGGCTGTTGTACTCGGTCCGGCGGTCCCAGATGATCTGGATGGTCTTCCGGGTTGTATCGACGATCAATTTGGCCATCATCTGGGCGTTGTCCAATTCTCTCCTCCTCCTGGCTGGGACTGTTGCTCCTGGGCCGTTACTCGCTCCACTTCTTCCGGATCTGGTTGAGCACCGTCTCTCGTTCGTGCTCCGGCATCTCCTGGATGACCCTGCCGGCCAGGAGTTCCAACTCCCGGCGCAGGACTTCCTCGGTATCCTCGCTCAGGTCCGCGCCGGCGTACTGATCGCAGAGTCCCGCCAGGCTGGGGGCCAGGCTGGGCGCCTCGTTGAGTTGGACGCTCATGATGTCGGGCCACACCCGGTAGGGCAGCGCGGTTTCGCCGGCCTTCTCCAGCCGGTCCGCCTCGTTGTTCTCCAGGCTGGTCAGCGCCTGCTCGGCGAGGGTATTGGTATTGAACCAGGGAATTATCTGCTTGTTCTCGCTCATGTCCGGGTTTCTCCCTATGTTGTTTTTGTGCCTTTTCTTCCGGTCCGGCGCCTGAGCTTCATGGCCAGCTTCCGGATCTTCTCCACGTCCTGGAAGGCCAGGTTGGCGAATTCCTCTTCGCTCATTCCCTCCGGCAGCTCCCCATTTGCGTAGTTTTCCATCGCTATCCCGGTGCTGAGGTCCTCTCCGGGGCGAAGGGACTGGAGCCGGGTCATGTGCTGGCCGGCGGTGTCCTTTTCCTTGGGGATCTCTCCGATGGCGTGGATGGCCGCGGCGAGGGCGCTGTGCATCGCCCTTACCAGCCAGTTGCATGCGTCCAGGCAGTTGAGGTCCTCATGGGCAGCCAGGTATTTCCACGGTATCTTCAGGCGGATCTCCTGGGCGGCGTCCTGGTCTCCCCGGGCATTCAGCATGATTACCCTGGCCGTCTTCCAGCTCTCCTGGGCGGCTTGGATCTGCCTCTCGTAGAATTCCCACAGGTATAGTGGGGCTGGGGGGTTGGGGGTGTCGTAGCGGCTCCGGAACTGCTCGGGGTGCTGGGATATCATCATTCCCTCCAGTGCGGCCCTGGTGCATAGGGAGTTGATGAATGGCTCGTCGTTCTGGAACTCCTGGGTTGTTACCCAGACGAGGTGGGCCTGGACCTCCCGGCCGTAGTGTTGTCTTGCTGTTTCCTGGGCCTGCTTCGCGGCCTCGTCCTCCACCGTTGGGTGGAGGGTTTCTTCCCGGATCAGCATGATGTCGATGTCGGATTTCTCTTCGTCGTGGCTGCCCCGGGCCCTGGAGCCGAAGAGGATGGTGGCCAGGGGATCATGTTGCTTGTGCAGTTCCAGCGCCACTGCCATGGCCCGGTGGTTTTGGTTAATGGGGTCTTGGTTGATGGGGTCCTGCTGGGATGTTGGGTTCATCTGGCTGCTCCTGTCCTCGTTCTGGGGGCTGAAGTTCCTCCGTTCTGGGTCTTCTCCTGCCGGTTGTGTCTGGCTACAGCAGCGTGGCCTGGTTGGGGTTTTGGTCCGGCTCGATATCGAGTCCGGATTCATCAATTTTCTCCCAGCACTCATTCTTGAGGCTGGGCCACCAGTGGGCGATCTCCCGGTGAATCCGGACCCTTATTATCTCCACGGCCAGGTGGATGCCGGTCCTGCTGAAGCTCATGGCCAGCGCCTCGTCGTAGTCGCTGCATTCGTGCCGGAGCAGGTTGGTGCAGAGCCGGGCCAGGGTATCGGAGTCAAGGTGTCTGGGGTGGGTGAGCAGCTCGACTGGCTCATGATGGCAGTCTGGGTCCAGTTGGAGGAGGAAGCCGTTCCGGCTGTCCGCCGCCATCTGGGTCAGGCTATCCAGGGAACTGGTGGGGCACTCCAGGAATATCGGGGTGCTGGCGGCCCACTGGATGGCTGACTTCCGCCTGGTCTCGACGGACTTTCGACCGGCGGCCTGCCGTTTCTCCCTTCTGGAGATTGTGGTCAGGAACCGGGGGTCCTGCTCGGCTTCCTGTACCCGTTCCATCCTGTAGAGTCGCATGGGATGCGCCGTCCTGCCGTGGGGGTTGGAAGCGGTCTGGTCCTGTCCTCGTAGGATGTCCCGGATTGTGGTGTCGGTCCAACCCCGGTTCCGGAGGGTCTTCAGGGTGTAGTATCAGGTTTCTCCGGAGCGGATGGGTCCGGTCTGGATGGAGATTCCGGCTTGCTGGTCATCCCTGTTTCCCTGGGTGGATTCCCCGGTGGATTCCTGGATGGATTTCCAGATGGACTCCAGGCCGCTGAGGTGAGGGACCGCGTGTGGTTCCGGTTCACCGTTCTCCATGGGTGTGTGGTCTTGGTGTTGGAACATTGCTGTCCCTCCTCTGCTTGGCCTGAGCTTTCTCCCGGGCTTTCCTGGGAATTTTCCCAGTTGGGGGAGGAGCCGGGCTTGAGCGGTCCGGCCTGCTGTATTCAGGCAGGCCGGTTGGGGGTGTGCTGTGGGATGAGGGCCGGGGAGCCTTGGTGGGAAGCCCGGAGTTTCCACATCCCTCCGGGGGGTTGATGGGTCCCTGGGGATTGGGTTCCCAGGTTGGGCCGGAGGGGTCCTCTCGGGATTTCAGGCTGGGGTTTTCAGGTCCTCGAAATGAAATCGCCCTATAGACTATAGGGACTAGTGGTTCCTCCGGCCGGACCACTCGAAATCAGTAGGGGTAGAAGCCCTGGTCCCTTCACTTCTGAGCCACTTCTGAAGAAACCGCTGAATAACGGAAAATAACGGGAGTTTGAATCCCGTTATTCACCAAGCCCATGGTTTTATGTAAGGTTTTTGTGCTCAAAAGAGCACCGTACCCCTCTTTCAAATGATGATGAATAACGGAATAACGTGAATAACGTACTTTTGTGTTGGTCTGGAGGAACCACTAGTCCCTATAGTATATAGGGCGATTTCGTTTTTCACGCTCAGCCGGTGGTTTCAGGGGCTGGCCAAGACCTGGGTTGGGGGGTGATGCCTGGGCGTCCCGGACCTGGGGCGGGACTCCATCGGAGTGTTGAGTGAAAGCGGCGCTGCTCTGCGGCGCTGTCTGAAGTGTGTTGCTGTTGGCGCTCTGCGAGGGGGGGATCCTCGTAAGGGCCCCCGGTGTTCAGCCATGGACCGGGGGCCCCTTGGGGAGCGCGGTCTTCCGGAGATGAGAGAGGACCGCGTTTCTGTCTGGTTTATTATTGCACATTTTCACGCGGGTTCGCGTGAGCGCAGGTGAAGCCGGGCATGGTCAGGAGGGTGGCGCTGGCGCCTCCCCCCAGGGCGTGGGCGAGCATATCTTCCCGGCTCATGTAGTATTCCTGGGCTTCTGCCCGCATCATGGGCTGTTTTCCTTCTCCGAGGCTCATGTCCTGGGTGGCTAGCAGACACGCTCCCTCACCTGGATAGTCCAGGGTCTTCCCCCAGAACCGGCAGTCCTGGCAGGTGGTGGGGCCGGGCCTGGGTTTTGGGCGCTGTCCTATTGTGGTCCTGAGGGCTGCCCACCCTGCGGAGATTATTCCGGCCAGGCTGATCATGGACCATCCAACACCGGTCAGGACGGCATGGTCATGGTGCATCCCGATTGCTGCTGGTGCCAGCCCGCCCCACAACAGTCCTGTTATGGTCAGGATCCCGATCATCTCCATGTGTCCTGTCTTATTCACTGCGGTCCCGTCCCCCTTTCCTGGTTTTCCATCTGGTATCGTTCCCTCGTTCGGTATTCATTTGGGTGAGGAGCCGGTCTCCGGGGACTGGCGGTCATTCCCCCGGGTCTTGGCACAGGCCTGGGTTCTCGGCTAGGAACCGATCCCATTCTCCGTATTCCATGGTGCGGATGTGGGGGTCGTAGCCGCTGCTCCACTCTGTGAAATGGGTGATCATGTAGAGGAGCTTTTGCCTGGTTGATGCCGGCATTTCCCGGAAGGGGGTTGTGATGCGCTGGGGGTTCTCCCTCTCTTCCAGGCGGGCGTTCGCCTTGTCCAGTGCATCCTGGGCGTTTCTGCCCATGAATATCCCATCCAGGATGGGATCCAGGAGGCAGGTCATGTCGTCCACTGGGGCGAACTTGACCCCGATTTCCCGGAGGGCGTCCCGGGCGGGCTCCTCCATCTCCAGGTTCATCCGTATCACGTAGGTTGCTTCGCTCATTCTTCATCTCCTCGGGATGGGTCTGTGGTTGCTGTCTTCATGCGGGCCAGAGGGTTGCCTGCTGGTATGTGGGGACTGGCGGTTCTGCCTGGTCCTCGCCGGCATCTGAGCTCTCGTCGAGCACCCAGTTGGGCTGGAGTCCCAGGAGGTGTGGGGCCGGGAACCGGCCCTCTTCGGACTGCTCCCGGTGCCGGAGCGCGGTCAGGCACCGGGGACAACTGGTCTTCCTGGGGTTCAGGGTGAACCTGATCCGTCTTCTGGTTGTCTGGGATAGGCCGGTTAGGTCCGGTTCCTGGCCCCGGGGATTCATGACCAGTCCGCCGTGGGCCAGGGCCCAGTGGCTGGTCCCCATCCCGGGATCAGGGCTGTCCCAGAGGGTGCCGGCCAGGCATATGTGTCCGGCCCGCATCTCCCCGAGTTGCTGGATGTCCTGCTGGGTCTTCCTGAGGTGGCAGGGCCGGCAGAGCCATATCAGGTTCTCCAGGGTGTGGGCGCGGAGGAGACGGCGTGTGTCGCCGCTGGTCCAGGCGAGCACCAGGGCATCCTGGTGGTCGAGCTCGGTCCCGGGCCGGCCGCAGGTGCATGGGGGCCGGCGGTTCCGTCTCCACAGGCGGGTTACGGCCTGGCCGCAGGCGGTCCGGTAGGCGCCCACGCATGGCTTGTGCCAGGTGGCCTTGCCCCTGGTGGGTAGCTGGCACCACCGGCAGCGGCCTGGGTCTCCCTGGCGGCGGCGGAAGGCCCGGAACAGACCTCTCCGGAAGGTCTTGGCCCGGGTGATCTCGTCCTGGTTCTCCTGGAAGTGGTGGAGAAGTCCCCGGAGTTGCCGGTATCTTTGGGGGTCATGTCGGCAATTCTCTCCCGGTGTGGTCTCCTCTCCCCAGATTACTGCCCGTGTGTCCTCAGGCGCTTTGCCGGCCAAAGCCTGGGTCTCTTTTTCCCCATATCATCCGAGAGTGAGTGTCCTGCTGTGTGTCCTTCTTTTCCTGGCGCTCGGGGCTGAGAGCTCACGGGCGGCTCTGCCCTGCATCCTGCTGGCCAGCCGCAGGCATGCCTGATGCGGTTGCTGCCTGTTCCCGTTATTCCCCGGGAGGGCCTGCCGGTCATCCTGATGTTGTTCCGGGCGCTGGCCCATGCTTTTGTGCCGCTGGGGGTGGTTCTCCTGTCCCTCTCGGCATCTCCCCTGGTGAACAGCGCCTTCTGGCGGGGCGGCTCGGTTTTGGGATACTGCCTGGCGCCCTGGGCTGGTTCTGGATTGGTCCTTCTGGCTGGCGCTCCGGCGGGAGTTCCGCTGGTTCTGGGCCGCCGTGATCGGTCTGTCCTACCTGGATACTGCCCTCTTCTTTGCGGCCACAGCCTTCGTGGATATCGGGGTGGCCTGGGTGATCGTCCAGTGCGGTCCCTTCCTCCTGGTGTTGGTGGTCTCGATGAGCCACCGTGGGACGGGTGTCTTTATGGGGATCTCCCCTGGCTTGGTGGGATTTCTGCTCCTGGGTCTCCTGGGAGTGACGCTGGTGATTGCCAGCCAGCACGGCACTCTCTGGCCGGCCGCGGGCGGCTTGGAGCTGCTCCTGGGCTCGGCGCTGGCCCTGTTGTCTGCGTCGCTTCTGTCCCTGAACGGGCTGGTGTTCCGGTGGGGCAGGGACCTTTCGGCTGTGCTCAGCTTGGAGGAGACATGGGACAGCGTCCCGTGTCTCGGAGGGGAGTGCAGGTTTGCACTCAACCCCGGAGGGACATGGGACGGCGTCCCGTGTCCGGGAGGGGAGTGCAAATCTGTACTCAACCCCGGAGGGATGGGGTGTCCTCCCCTGTTCGGGGTGCTCCTGATGTCATTGCTGGGCAACCTGGTTTCCTTCCTGTTCTGCCTCTTGGCGGGACTCTGGCTGGGCGGAGACATCATCCTGGGGGCGGCGCTGCCCGCGGGCCTGATGGGGCTTGTAATCTATCCCGTCACGGCCATCTGCTGGGGTGGGGCGATGCTGCTGACCAGGGCGTGTGCACATTCAGTTCTGGTCACTTTGCATTTCCCGTCAGGGGTCTTGGATAAGCTACTTTATAGCCGTGGTTTCTCTCCAGAATGGTGGCTTGGCCGGCGTTTATGCTGCGCCACCTGGGCTTGGTGATGGCGACCTGCTGGTGGCTGATTGAGCCGTAGCCGTGGACGGTTGTGCCTTTTCTGGTGAATGTTTTCCCTCTGCCGTGGTGGATGAAGGTCACGTAGTCTCCGGTGGCTATGTTGCCGACCCGTTTCGGGCGTTTCTTGTGGCTTGGGGTGGGAGTCACGCGCTGGATCTCCCGCGGCAGGCGACTATATTTCCGGAACTTGTCTCCCCTTGGGGCGCCGAATTGGTTGGGGATTATGCGTTGCCGGTTTCCTCTCCCCGCTGCTTGGATGGTTATGGGTGCATGGGGGATGTGGTTGAGCCCGTTGGGACATCCGGTAACTGCTGCGTCGCCGTGGTGGGACTTTTCAATCCCGCATATCCTCCGCCCGGCAGCGGTGGTGGCGGCGGCATGTTGGTAGACCTTCCAGCCCTGGGCATGGAGGTCCCTGATGAGCTCGGGGATGATGATGTTCATGTGGGCCGGGTCTGTCAGGTCCTGTCCGAGTTTCTCTTGGATCTCCCTGAGTCTGGCTGGTCTGCGCTTGAGGAAGATTTCCAGGCTCTGGTTGGACTTCTTCCGGTTGCAGGTTGAACATGAGGTCACGAGGTTATCGTAGCGGTCTGGTCCACCTTGGGATTTGGGTCTGGCGTGGTCCAGTTCCAGTTTCCCCTTCCGGCCACAGTAGACACACCGGTTTTGGTCCCGGAGTCTTACCGCGGTCCGGAGGTTTGTCTGGTACAGGGGTCCCTGCTGGTACTCTGTTCCCTTGATATCCGGGTTTTTCAGGAGTTGGGGGTCGAAGGTGGTGGTCTCAACGTGAATATCCCGGATGGGGAGCAGCCGGTTTAGGCGGTTCACCCAGGTCAGGGTGTTCTGTAGCCTGGAGTGGATGCTGGGCGGAAGCCAGCCGTCGGGCCGGGTCCGGTTTTGGAACCGGGGTTTCCGGTACCGGGTCTTGCGGTGCCTGCGGTTCCGGCGGCGTTGCCTGCGCTTGATGAGACGCTCGGTGATGGCTTTGCCTTGGTGGTGGATTTCTATGCCCATCAGGGAGGTCCTGGACCCCTCTGGGTAGTCCCGCGTACCAGGTCCGTAGGACCGCGTGATGGCGATCCCGGTGGTCCGGCTGCCGGGGTCGATTCGGAGACCGACCTTGCTGGAAGTCTTTACCTTGGGAATGTTGGTTCTGTTGAGGATGATGCAGCGGATGCCGCGCCTGTACTGGAACTGGGCCTTGCCGTTGGCAACCAGGCTCTGTGCCCGGTTGGGGTGGCATGGTGCCAGGGGTCTTCCGTTCCTGGTCAGGACTGGTATGTAGTTCCCGTTCACCGTTCCATCCTGTTTCCGGCTATGGTCTGCCGGTTAATTCAGTTCCTCTCGCCGAAGTCTTCTGGAGGATGCTCTGCCCCTTGGCAGGGCTGGGACCGGGGTTCGGGATTTATCCGTCTAACTCCCGCCGTCCAGTTGATTGCGCGGCGCAATTCGTGAGCTGGCCGGGTGTCCAGTGACTCTTCCTCCTCTCGGAAGATTTGTTTCTGGACTGGTCCCTTGGCAGAGCCCGGAGCTGAGGCAGTACCCCGGGGTGCATGTATTGGTTCTCCTCCAGGAGACGTAGTTCCTGATTCGACCCTTTGGCCTTGGTCAGGACTGGGGCTGCTACGTCGCGTGTTGACTGGTCATCCGCTTGGGCTGAATGTCAACAGGCCGTAGGGGAGGTTTCCGCAGATGGCGCCGCTCCGCTCCTGGCCGGCGGGGACCATTGTGAAGATGCCGGTGACCCGGCTGGTCTGCCGGACGGCGCCGGGGCTTATTGCGGCCCGGCTGTCCAGACCCTTGGACTCCATTGCGATTCCCCTGATGGCCGATTCCATCTGGAATCGGGGTGGCTGGGTGCGGCTGAGATGCCCAGACCCATCGGCCTGGGTCTCAACCAGCCGGCATATCTCTCTGCCCGAGGCCTCTGCGACGGTCCGGGCCTGTTCCCACATATTTTCGGTTGCCTTCCTGAGAGCCTCCAGCCGGAGCGGGCTGGGGTCCTCGATCTCCGAGCTGATGCTCCTGACCGTCACCTCGGCCTGGCTGGCAGAGCCGGTTTGTTGGATGAGCTCCCCGATGATGGCGCCGGCCTGGGCGGGCTCCCGGATGGTGATGCGGGCCTCCTGGCTGGCGGTGAATCCCTCCCGGACCTGCTGGCGCTTGATGTTGTCGTACACCATCTTCTCGTGGATCTGGAAGGTGTTGGTCCGGATGTCCTGGGCCATGAGCCCCTGCTCCCCTGCGGCATCCAGCATGGCCTGGATGGCCTGGGTCACCTCTCTCAGTGCGGCCAGGGGGTCCTGGCCGGTGTGGTTGGCTCCCATCTGGATGTGGATGAGGTCGGGCTGGGCGGTTGCCGACCCGAACCCGGGGACCGTTATGGTGTCTTCTTTCCGGTTGTTCCAGCCATGTTCCGGCTTTATTTCCTGTCCCGTCTGTGGCTGGGCTGATGGGGCCTGCTGGCCGGGTGCGGCCTGGTCTTTCTGTCCGCCGTTCTGTCCGGTGTTTGTGGGGATGGCCGCGGTGGTCAGAAGTGGCTGTCCGTTGCAGCCCACTGCCAGGGCCATGGCCAGGGTGAGAAGCGCTGCGGTCAGCGTCTTTCTGGTGAGCATGTGTTTCTCCCATCCCCTCATATAGGTCCGGGGATGGAGGGATGTTAGCCGCCGGCTGATGTTTCCCGTTTTGCCGCAATGGGGTAGTGTTGCATGCCGGGCCTAACCATAGATTACCTGGGGTATCTTCACCTGGGGCGCATGGCAGAGCCGGCACCGGAATATGTAGAGGTTGCCCTCAGTCGATTTCAGCTCGTACTGGTGCCGGCTCTCGCCGGCCCGGCATTTGCGCTCGAAGGGCTTGGGATACCGCTTCTTCCTTTTGGGCGGAGGTTCCTGGGATCTGGGTGGCTTTCTCATTTTGCTGTCCTGGATCAAATTTGCGTGGAGGTATTTCTGATGGGCCCCTGGATTTTCCGTCTCAGCGTTTCCCCGTCATAGTGTTTGGTGCGTCCCTCTTGGAGATGGCCTGCTCCAGCTGCTGGGCGAAGGTCACGGGGTTGCCTATTTTTTTAGCAGGGGCCAACGGCATTGGTGATCGTCGATGAGGGGCCCCATCCGGGTGTGATCGAGGATATGGGCGCACTCTTCGGGCAGGAATTCCACCCCGTAGTACTCCCAGCCATGGGGAGTGGTGCCCATGACTCTCAGGTCCTTTTTCTTGGGAATGTTGGCGAATTTTACCCATGTTGTGCAAAACTCAACTTCGTGATGTCTTTTGGACCGTCCCTCGTAGTGCACCGCTGGGCGGTGCACTCGGGTTCGTGGTTCCTCCTGGAACCACTCTCTGGCTTGCGGTTCTGGCAGGGATCTCCCCGGTGGGGATATCTCCACCTGGCCCGCTGGCCGTGCCGGAGGCCCTGGCGATCTTACGGTCGCAACCGCGCGAGGGCTTTCCCTCGTACAGCACCGCACTGCGGTGCACTCGGGTTCGTGGTCTCTGAGGGGACCACTCTCCCCGCCCCCAGGGTTTTCTCTTAGGCAGTCTCTTCCGTTTCATCCACCGGGTGAGGTATCGGTACAGTTGCGGGTTGGCCGCCTTGGCGTGGTTCACCGCGGCGTTGCGGTCCGCGTTGTCCTGGTGGCCGCACCTTGTGCACTGGAATTCCGCTTGGCTCTTGCGGTTTTCCCGGCTGGTGTGGCCGCACCTGCTGCATCTCAGGCTGCTGTTGGCTGCCCGGACCTCGAAGTAGGCTGTGCCCTGCCGCTCGCAGGCGTTGGCTATCCTCGTCTTGACCCGTCCCCAGCGGCACCGGTGGATGCTCCGGTTCAGGCCCGACTTCTGGGCCACGTTCCTGCCCGGGTTTTCCATGGTGCCCCGGGCTGAGCGCACCATGTTTTTGATCTGGGTCTTCTCGCAGGCCACGTTCCGGGGGGCTTGGCCCTTCTTCCTGGCAGCTTTGTTGGCTATGGTCCGGGCAATCCGGCATTCTTGGTTGTTCCGGATGCCTTCGATCTTTGAGTTGAGTGCCCTGATTTCCTTCTGAAGTTTCCGGATCTGTCGGCTGCCGGGTTGACCGGGGTGTATCTTGTTCAGCCTGGCAATGGCGTTCTGCTTGATGTCTTTGCTCTCGCCGAGTTGCTCCAGCCTTTCCTGGGCGGTCTGGTCCATCTGGTGGACATCTCCGTCCGAGTCGGTGATCAGACGGGCTATTCCGGGGTCCAGCCCCAGGGTTTCCAGGGTATCTGTTGGCTTCGGGTCTGGCAGGCGGCGATGAATCCTGACCTCGTATCTCTTTTCGGCCAGGTCCCGGTTGTGCCTGGGTTTCTCGCCATTGCGCTTGGCTCTCCGCTTCAGCCTTGCCGGTCTGGCCTCGACCAGGGTGACGGCCCTGATGTCGGTGTCCGCTGGCACTGGCTTGGTCAGCCGGAGGGTCATGCCGCAGACCGTGATAGCTCTGGCCGTTTTGCCGTTCTGGTCCGGTATGAGACTGATGGCCCCGGCCTCGTCCACCCGCAGGTACTCGGGTTTCCGGCCTCTTTTCAGGAACAGTTTTTTGGAGTCGGGATCTCTTTCCGGCCGATTGCCATGCCGTGGCGGCTTGGCCCTTCCGGTTTCGGGATGGTTTTTCTCCCGGTACCTGACCTCCCTGAGGCACTCCCTGAGCACGGTTGCATCTGCTTTGTGGAAAGCCTTTACGGAGTTGTATCCCTGTTTCAGGCCGGGCCGTTGGAGTGCTAGCTTACTGTGGGCCCAGTGCTCAGGGTCCTCCTTTCTCTGCTGGGTCAGGAGGGCTTGGACTTGGTTGTAGGGTGCGTTGGGGTGTGCCAGGCAGTGCTCAACAGCCAGGTTGTAGGCCTGTCGGCGGGTGCTTGATGCTTGGCCGATGGCCTGGGCGGTCTCCGGGCCATGCACTAGTACCGTTTCCACTTGAATATGCCTTATCCCGGATACCCGTTTCACCTGCCCGTCATTCCTGCTTGCGCGGGAATCCGGAGTCGGAGGTGACTTTCCAGTATCGACAAGACCATCTGGAAACAGTACTAGTCGGTTTCTGATCGTCCGTCTCATTTCACTGTCCTGCCGGAATTCTGCACAGAACTGGGTAAAATCCGCTTACATTCCCTTTCTGTTCCTCCTTGGTGAGGGGCTGGCTGCCGAACAGCCGGCCATTCCGGAGGATGTATTGGTGGATGTTTGGTTCCGGTTAGATCTCCGCTATGCGTTGGAGGAACCTGGTCATCGGGCTGCCGGTCATCGGGCTATCGGTCATCGTCATTCTTCCAGGAGTATCCGGTCCAGCTCATCCTGGGTGATTTCCCAGGCCGGTCTGCCCTCGTTGCTGACCGGGAAGTGGAGGATCAGCCGGTCCCGGTTCATCACCATGATGGTGGCTGGGGCGTACCGGCTGTCCCGAATGGTGGATGATGGGATGAGGGCATTGTGTTGCCGCCCTCCGATGTCGATCACGATTAGGGTGTCGTGGCCCAACGGCATGGGCTTGATCTGCTCCGGGCTCAACGGTATCCAGATCTGCCTGGGCTCCTGGAACCACTCGATGCTGGGCATTGTCATTCCTGTCACCTTCCGGGGTTTCCTTCATGACGGAAGTCCGGCGTCCCGATTTTCTCATCCTGGGAGTGCTGGCCAACCTGCCGATCCCAGACTGGCTGGTCCGGGCTCCCTGGGGCCGAGCCTCAGCTCCACTGGGCTGAGTTCCAGTCCCCGGCTATTCCTGGGTTCTCTTCCATGAAGATCGTCCAGGCATCTTGCTGTATGAAGCTGATGGCGTCCCGGGGGCTTTCCCGGCCGCACCAGTCAACGCTGGAGTCCAGGAATGCGACCAGGTTGGCGGCGGCGCCCAGGTCATAGTGATCTTGGTTGTCGCTGATGGGTGGGGCATATGCTTCGAAGGCGAGGTAGTCGTTCAGGGCGGCGATGATGTTTTCCAGATCGTAGGCCTGGAAGACGGCCTTGAGGTGCTCCCTGGTGGAGTGGTGTTCTGCCCGGATGTCGGGGGTGAAGGTTATCCCGATTCCAGCCAGCGCGTCTCTGGCGGCTTCCGCCTTTTCCAGGGGTATTCCTGCCAGGAGGAGCACCTGCTCCCTGTTGCTTTCCTCTTGGTTGGTCTGCTTCGTGGTCATTCTTTCTGTCTCCTCTTCTGAGCTTGGCTCAGTTTCGTATTGGTGATTGGCCGGAACCGGTGTGGGGTCCGGGTGTTTTACATTGCTGGCCGCCTGTGGTCCGGATGCTGAACCGTATTGGGAAGAACCGCGCCTGGTCTCTTATGATGCTTTGAATTGTGACCAGATGCTCCGGAGCCAACTGGTTTACCAGAAGCGTCGGCGTACCCTGGTGGGGGTGAACGATGTGATTGGGCAGAGCCGTGACCAGAGGGTGGAGTGCGGGCCCCTGGTCTGGGACCCGGTGGCGGTGGATTTTGAGCCGTGGGTGTCGCGCTGCTGCGGTGTCGCGCTGCTGCGGTGGCTATGAGCCTGGCGTGTTCCCTGCTCCCTGGGTGCCGGCTCCCATCGAAGATCTGAGTGATTTGCCCCAGGGTCTCAGGGACCCTGTTTCGGGGCAGCCCAGAATGACTACCGGCCGGGATCTGCAGCACAACATCATTGTCTACTGGCCGGATGACCTGGGGCGCCGTCCCGCTGATGGGGCGTCTTGCTGGGTATATGAATCCCTGACGCGGCGCTGGGGATCTGATTACTGATGCTGATTTGGCTTGGGGAACCGGATTTCCCCCAGAGACAGCCGGGGAGGCTTGGGGCTCCGTGCTTCCTGCCCAGCGGTCCGGGCCCAGATGGCCTTCTGGATCTTCTGACGCCAGTTCTCTTTGTTCATTTGGCAGCTCCTTCTGGTGACTGGTGGGCCTGGATCATTTCTTCCAATTCCTGGGCGGAGGTTTCCGGCAGGTGGAGCTTCCAGATCTGCCCGATTGTTGCCTGGGGGTCGGGGTGCCGGTCCTGGTAGAGGTTTATCTGGAGGGTGCCGGCTGGGCTCAGCTCCCCCGTCAGAAGAAGCCCGTCTTCCATCCTGGCCGAGAATGACAGGGTCCCGTCCTGGGGGTCCTTCTCCAACTCCCGTCCTTTGGGCAGGAGTTGGAGAAGAATTCTCCTGGTAATGGGGGCTTGGCGGTGTTTCATCTGTGGAGGTCTCCTTGCTGGCAGCCAAGCTGCTGGCTTGTCTTTGGTTTATGCGCCGATTGCAGGGATCTGGAGTTCCTGATGCATCAGGTCTTCTTCCTCGACCCACCACTGTATCCCGGTGGCGTTCAGGTAGTTGGACCGGGATTCCCTGTCGGTGAAGTGGCTGACTGCTCCCTTGACCGCTTTCTGAAATGCCTCTTTTGCCTTTTCCTTTGTCTCTCCATAGGCGAAGGTCTTGAACTGGCTGGACTTCACCACCCACCTCTTTGGCAGCTGCTCAGGCTCTAGCTTGTAGACCATGTGCAGGGTTCCTTCCGTCTGGGTATCCATGAGATTTCTCCTGATTGGTGAGGTTTGATGTCTTACGGGGGTGATGCATCGGATTATCGTTCCTGCCAGACTTCTTCCGGAATCTGCATCCGCCAGCCGCAGATGCCGGGAGCGTCGTTCTTGTCTGGATGTGTTGTTGGGGATGCGGAGCAGAAAAGCTGTCTGGTTGCGGCGTGGGTATGGGGAGTGCGGTTGGGATGGCCGGGGCAGAAGATGTTCTGCCTCTTCTTCCAGTCGGCAATCCGCCCGTCCCGGGTCATGTCGTTGCGCAACAGCCGCATCCAGCCCGTGGGTTCTGTGGAGTTGGGGGTGACTCTGTTTGCTTCTGGAATTTCTGTTGCTGGGGCGGGAGATGATCCTGGCTCCAGCATGGGCTCCGCTTTTTCCTGGATCTTTTGCTCAGGATGTTCCTGGGTCCGTCCTGCGATTACCCCTCGCCACTGCTCGGCCCACCAGGAGCGTTCATCCCCAGTCAGGCTGGTATAGGGGATGGTGAGCAGAATCCGGTGTATTCCGGAGCCGCCCATTTCTCTCATGATGGGCTCCTCCCATTTCAGCATGAACTGGTCCATGCCCCCCAGGACAGAGCGGTTGTCGAACCCTCTCTGTTCCTCCAGCTTCAGTATCCGGGCCAGTATTGTGTTCCATTGGGGCAGGTGGTGCGGCGACAGGGATGCTTCTTCCGGAGCTTCGTTCCGCTGGCTGCCCTGGCATTCCGTCCGTCTGGGGGTTTGGCTCTTGGCGCTCTTGTTGTATCCGGCCTGTTCGAGCCAGTCATCCACATCCAGCCCGGTGTGGTAGCAGGCATGCAGGAGTATCTCTGCTGCCACTCTCGCGTCCTCTCCTGCCTCGTGGTGCCGGAACGAGATGCCCAGATCAGTTGCTATTTTCTTCAGTCCCCAGCCGCCCTTCTTGTATTTTTCGGGCCATGCCATCCTGGCTATCTTGCCGGTGTCCAGCCACCGGATTTCCGGCAATGGGAGCCCGTACTTGCTGGCCGCCTGTTCCATGGCCTGCTTGTCGAATGGCGAGTGTCTGACGAGGGTTGCCTGCACCATCAGGCTCTGTAGTTGGGGGTAGATGCCCGGCAGGGTGATGGCCCCCCTGATTGCGCTCTCGTTGATGCCGTGGATGTTGGTGTTGGTGTGCTCGAAGTTTTCTTCGGGATCAACCAGGAAGGACATGGCTCTGCCGGCCTTTCCCATGTGGACTTGGACCAAACCTATCTGGCATATACTGGCCCGGCGGCGGTTGGCCGTCTCCACGTCGATGGCGTTGAAGGTCAGGTTGGGCACCGGTTCCCTCCAAGTGTTTTGGCCTTCAGGCCAAGGGAGTCGATTAAGAATCCGTTCCTTTTCTCGTCTTCGTGGTTTTGCCTCTTTCTGGTGTTTCTCAGCCCTGGTTGCCGTGCTCTATCCGGCTATCCGGTTGTCGTATTTCCGGTATGCCATGTTGAAGGTGTGGTTGAAGTTCCCGCTTCCTTCCCTGGAGTTGAAATAGACTGAGTAGCGGTTTCTCCGGCATTCCAGGGCCAGGACCCTGGCGGTCATTTCCTCGATCTGCTTCCAGGTTTCGTCGGGAAGCTCCAGGCGCTCCAGCTCGGGCTGCATTGCCTTTATCGACTCGTATGCGTGCTTGAGTAGGGGTTCTCCCTCGCCGTGGTGCAGCTTCTTGTGGCTGTTCTCTTCTGCAAGTTGCTCACGGAGCTCCTCCGGTATCCGGCCGGTGCCGGCATGGTCCATGATGACCTTCATGAACTCCTTCATCGGCGGGATATCGCGCTCCTCCAGGGTGTGGGATGCTGTGTACATGGGCACGGGTGAGCCCATGGCCACTTCCCTGAGGGTTCGCTCTCTGCTGTTCGCCTTGGCCCACTTTGCCATCTTCTCAATTTGCTTGTCGGCTTCCTGATCCCGGTCTTCCTGGGGATACTCGCTCATCCAGCCCTCGGGCTTGCCCCAGAGGGCTCTCCAGATCGTCTTTCCGAACCCGGCTTGGGGGCGTTCCTGCTCCGTTTCGGTGCTGGTGGCGGCGGTTGGTTGATGGTTCAGGCGTTCAGCGGTTGCAACTGATTCCTGAGTGTCCGGCACGGGGATTGTTGCCGTGGCTCTGGAGTGGTCCAGGGTTGCGGCAGATTCCCGGTCCGGGGCCCTGGCTTCGTGGTCCACTGGGTCCTGGTGTTCCGGGGTGAAGTTTTCCTGCCGGTTCTGCTCCATGTGAAGCCGGTGTTCCAGATTTTCCTGTTGGACCTGTTCCAGATTTTCCAGGCATTCCTGTCCGCTCAGGTGTTTCCACCCGTGGTCGGCCTGTTCCCGCATCGCGTCCACGACGCGCTGGCCGTAGCTGGTTCCTTCCTGGGGCATCTCCCGTTCCCGCAAGAGGGCGTCGGTCAGACGGTGCTGGTTGTCCTCCTGGGGGATGATTGAGGCAATCTGCTCAAAGCAGGCCTGCCGGACCTGTTCCTGTGCCCTTTCCCGGATGGCTTGGTCCATGCCGGAGTGTTCCAGGTGCTGGCTGAACTCCTGGACCTGGTCCTGGAGACCGTCGATCATCCTGGCGGCCTCCCCGTGGTTCAGCTGGCCCTGGGCGGAGAGGGACTGGAGTCCGGTCAGCCCCTTCTGGGACTCCTGGGTGGCCAGAAAGCCGGCGATCTCCTGGGGTTCCAGGCGCCGGTACATGGCGGTCTTGGCGAAGCCGGTGGCTTCATCCTGTCCCTGGGGGTTGTATTCCCCTTGGGTCCGGTCCTGGAAGATGAGCTTTCCCGACAGTTCCCGGAACTCCCCGGTCTTTTCCAGGGGCAGGTCCTGGGTCCGTTCGTCTCTGTGTTCGTCTTGGTGTTCGTTTGGCTCTTTCTCGTATCCTGTTGGGAAGTCCTTCTTGGTGGACATGGGGTTCTCCCTCCCCGGCTGCTGGCTTTTGGCCCCATTATGGGGCCGTTTCTCACTCCGGGGATTTGGAGGTTCCGGGCTGCTTCCTCTCAGGCAGGGGTGGTTGCGGGCCTGTATCGGAGCGATGCTGGGAGCTGGATTGGGGGTGCCCCGACCTGCCGGATGAGGTAAGGGCCCCGGCCGAAGCGTTCCACCGCGCTGGCCGCAGCATCCTGAAAGTCGTCGTATGACCCCTGAAGGCGCCGGTCACGGAAGATGACCCATTTCCCGAGCAGTTCGGTTTCCAGGCAGTCGCGCTGGTCTTCGTATTCAGCGATTTCCTCGAGGAGCTTCGTCATTTCTCTTCTCCATCCTTCCGTGGGGTGAGTTCAGGACTTGGGGAACCGGGCGACCATCTCGCAGAAGGGATCTTCGTCCATTGTGCGCGGCTCGACGGGAACCTGGTGTTTCGCCCGGGTCCGGTGGAGGGATGCCGTCAGGAATATGTGGCTGTCGGATGTCGCGGTCTCCTGGGCGTTTCCCACGAAATCGGCCTGGCTCAGGGAGCCGTACTGGATCCTTTCCTGGTGGTCCTCCATGGCCCCCTGGTTGAACCATTCCTGGAATGCCTTCTCAACTCCAGCCATCGGGATGGCTTCCCCGGGGTATTTCTGTGTCATGTAAATCTTGGCTTTGGTCATCTTTCTCTCCTATGCTTGTGGTGCAGGAGAGCGGACTCTCCTGCACGGGCTGGGTTTGTCCGGTTTGCCCTTATTCGCTGTCCTCCAGGGTGACCTGGATGGGCTTGTCTCGCATCATCTGGATGGTGGCGGTCTTCCCCTGGGGGACCTCGAAACGTACGTGGCGATCCAGGGCCTTGGTGATGTTGGTTATGATCGCTTCATCCCCGGCGGACAGCAGGATGGTCGCGGTCCTCTCATAGGCCTCCTGGTAGTAGTGCTCCTGGGTATCGAAGCTGTCGGCGTCCTTGTCGTCGCTGGGGCTGAAGAAGGCGTCCAGGAGGAGGCTGGCCAGCTCGTTGATCCTGATGCTGCTGTCCTGGGTGACCAGGGCGCTGACCTCGTCCTGGTAGTCATCCTCATCTTTCTCGAAGGCCATGTCGGATGGGAGCGGGATCTCCGCGCTGTGGGTATTCCCATCCTGGGCGAGGGTCTCAGTGGTTATCGTGAAGGTGATCCGGTCTGGCCGGTCATTCTCCAGTTTCTTGTTTTCGTCCCGGAGTTCCTTTAGGTTGTGTTCCCCGTCCGGGCCGGTGACGGTGATGTTCAGCTCAGCGGCCCTGGTCATCCGGTCGTACCATCCGTATCCCTCCAGCCTCTGGTCCGGCGCGAAGAGCCGGTCCATGATCCCGTTCATGGCGGCGGCCCGGGCCAGGGCCTGCTGGTCCGGCGTGAGGATGTCCAGGTCCATCAGTATGGGGTCTTCCCCGATGTCCTGCCGGTCCTGCCGGTCGTGCCGGTAGTCGTAATAGGTGTAACAGGCCTTCTCGGGCTCCCATTTTTTCAGCTTGGGGGTTGCGTCCGGGAGCGGGATGCCTTCGAGTGCAGCATCCTGCTGCACCTTCCAGGGTACGTCCACCGGTTCGGGCCGCAGGGTCATGGCCTGGTATATGGCGGTCTGGCAGGCCTGCCGGAGCTCGTCCATGAACTGGTTCTCCACCACCTCCCGGCGTGCCGGCAGGGTGAGCTCCAGTTGGGGGCAGTCCCTGACATCCGCCTGGGTGCTCCACCATAGGGTGATGCTCTCCATATCCGGCAGTTCGGGATACCCGACGATGATCCCGTGGAAGTTCATCTCCGTTCTTTTGATGTTCCGGTAGTGGGATGCGCCGGTGTAGACGCCGATCCTCACCCCGTTCCATTCGGTGATGTGGCTGGCTCTTGCCAGGAAGTCCTCCTGTTCCACTCTCACGCCGTTCAGGAATACGGGCAGGGGGTAGAACCGGGCGGTTTCCTGAATAATCCTCTCTTCCGGCCGCTCCTCTGTGAAGGCCACGGTGGTCCCGGTGCGGAGGTGTTCGCCGTCCAGCCGCTCGATGGGAGCGGGTATCTGGCCCACGAAGTGGCCGGGGGTCAGTCTGACCTGCCAGGCGGTCTGGTCCTCTGTCTTGGATCGGATGGTGACGAGTTCACGGCGCGCCAGGGCGTAGAGGCCCATTCCGGCGGGGTGTTCGTCCCGGGCTTCCTGCCGGTCCCATTCGGTCTGGCCGAAGGCCAGAATGGCAGCGGGGTCCGTGATGCCCTGCCCGTCGTCTGAGACCGTGATCTGGCCATTCTCCATAGTTATCTCGACCTGGCTGGCCCCGGAGCGCCGGGCGTTCTGGAGCAGCTCGTTCATGATGTCCTTGGTTGATGCGTTGAAGAACTCGCTTACCCTTTGGATCGCATCCTGGTGGATGCTGGCCTGGATTGACTGGGGAAGTTGTTGGGTGGTCATTGTTGGGTTCTATACCTCTCCATTTTTTGCTGGCCCTTCCCGTGGGGGAACGGCATGTTGCTGGGATGGGGTTGCTGGGATGGGGTTTTGGCAGCCGGGGGCTGGACTATTCCCAGGGTCAGGGGATGATTTTCCGGAGACTCCGGGTGCATGAGTGGCATATCCCTGGCTCCTGACTGCCGGGTTCTGATGGCAGGAGTCCGGATCTTATTCCCTCTTTCCGGGAGTTCAGGCCGCACAGTGTCAACCCCCGCTGGACTCTCCGGGGATCCAGGTAGTGCTGGGGCTGGTTGTTGTGTTGCTGATGATCACAGAGCTTGTTTTACCATCTGGGGAGAGGCAGGACCTTTATCATCCCGTGTTGAGCTTTCCCAGGGGGGCTATCTCCCCGATCACCTGGGCGCTCACCCTGAGTCCTCTCCACTCTGAGGGTATAGACAGGTTTATCCTGGGTACCTTGTGCCGGAGGTATACGATGAGCTGGTCGTCCGTGGCTCCGGTCCGGCCCACGAACTGGAACCAGGGCTGTCCCTGGAGTAGCTGGTGCAGGCTGGCTGCGGCGTTGTCTTCTGCCGGCTGGCCGGGGAGAATTTCTCCGGGCGCTTTTCCTCCGGCAAGGTCCAGGATGCGGCTGATCTTCTCATCGGCAGTCCCCTGGGGACCGGTTTTGCCCTCCAGCCGTTGCCATGTTTCCTCGCTTACCATGATGGTCCTGGACATGTTTGGCATCCTCCTTTCCTTGAATCCTGATACCTGGTTAACCAGGTATCCAGCCATCTGGGTGTCTCAGCATCCCGGCAGCGCGTCTGCGCAACGGGCCACTATGCTATGCGGGCCGCCCGTTCCGTCTCCTGGGCGTAGTCCTGGGCCTCGTTCAGCACGTCCTGGTCTTTCAGCACTTCCTGGGCCAGGGCCTGCAGGGCCCGGGGGAACTCGTGCTGGGGGCCATGTATGGTCCCGGTCCAGGGGTTATCGAGCACCCATGAGCCGTCGAGGAAGGCCAGCAGGGTGGTGCCCGGCGCTTCCCGCCGGTTCAGGGCCATCCCGCCCTCCCGGGTCAGGGTGATGCTGTCCTGGAGGATGCCGGGCGGCTCCCATTCCTGGATGTGCATCAGCCCCTCGTCCCGGATTTCCATGTGCTTCCGGCAGAACTTCTCTGCCATGGTCTCGGCTGTTTCGGCCGCTGGGATCATGTCGTCTGTGTTCCGTTCCATCTGGTCTGTCATTTTTCTTCTCCCCGATCGTCCTCTTTGTTCCGGCCGCTACTGTTCGATCAGCTCTATCATCTCGCTGGCCATTTTGTTCTGGATGCTCTCGATTTCCTGTTTGTGCCGGTCCAGGACCTGCTGGATGGCCTGATCGGTTTCAACCTGTTGGCTGACCGGCATCCGGGCGAGTTTTTCCTTCTGCTCTTGGTTCAGGATGTTCTTGAGATGGAACTCCATGAGGTTCCGTTCCAGCCGCCGCCGGTTCAGGGATTCCAGCGTCCAGCCGGTTATCTCCGGAAGCTGCTCCTCGTTCCTGGCGATCTTGGCCAGTGTGTGGTGGGCGTCGTGCACTATGTCGTGGGCCATCTCGGCAATCGGTTCCTGGCAGCCCTGGGCGCATTCGTCGAACAGCAGGGCCAGCTGATAGAGCTGGAGGGGGGTAATCCGATCCATCAGTTCCCTGATGTTCCTGCCGTCGTCCTTCAGGTCTGATTCGTGGCCGTATTCGTATTCGTACACCCTCTGGGCGATGTCCTGGATGTAGAAGGTATTGAATATCAACCCCTCGTCTGCGATTTTCCGGTTGAACCTGAGTGCTTCCTGGGTCATCTGTCCTCTCTTGATCGTGATTCTTGGTGGTTTCCGGCAATTGCCAGCCGGTCCCTGCCGGTCAGCATAATGGCCAGCCGGCGTATTCTGCTGACTGGCCATTGGTCAGGATGGGTTGATTCCCATGCTGGTTCTTCTTCCAAGCCCCTGCTGGATTTTTGCCCAACCCCCGCCGGGAAGCCTGTGGTCCACGGGGCGGGGGAGACGCTGGTCGAGTTGGCTGCGCTCTGTGGGGAGATGCCGGTTACTGGCCGGCTTTCCCGGCGATGTGCCGGGCCAGTTCCAGCGCGTCCTGGGGGCAGAGTGTACGGAGGTATCCTTCGATAGCTTTCTGTACGGTCTGGGAGTCCTGGGGGTCACCCAGGAAGTTCTCATGAAACCTTTCCCAGAGGGTTTCCAGCCGGTCCTCCTGGAGCTCTTGGATGCGTTCCTGATTCCCGGGGTGGTGCAGGTCCAACTCCCGTGGGTCCCGGTGGTCCAGGCCGGGCCGGAGGTGGTGGTCGGAGCGGTGCATCTCCCTGATGGCTTCTCCTATCGGTTCCGGGTCCTGGTTGAGAAGCGCGTGGTGCATCTGGCCCTGCAAGGTCTGGATGCGGTCCTTCTGGTCTTGGCTGATTATCTGGAGCATTTCCTGAATGGCCTGTTGTTCGGCCCTGGCGCCAAGTGATGGCAGGCCGCTGTCCGGGCCGCTGTTCCCGTAGCTTTCCTGCGCCATCCTGATGGTGTTGCGCCTGGGCTCCAGGCCGGTGTATTCCGACAGGTCCCTGGCAACCTGGGCCCGCTCCATGGGTGTTGATCCCTTGGTGGTTTCCCAGAATGCCTGGAGGAGACGGTTGCTGTCCCCTCCATCCCACTGGTCCTTCCGGTATTCCAGCCTGGACAGGCTGTTGTCATCCAGGCGCCGGAGCTCCTGGATGACGGAGGTGAACTCCGTGCTCCCCAGGCCGCTATGATCGTGGTCTGGTTCATCCAGCCTTTCTGGCCTGGACTCCAGGCTTTCTGGCATGCTCCGGTCTGGCATCGTCTCAGGCAGCTTCGGCCATCATGTGGCGGATGTTGATCTCCGTGTCCCAGCCGGATCCCCCGGCCCGGTTCATCTGCCGGGTGGTGTGCCTGACAACCTGCTGGGCGTCCTCCTGGTCGATTTCCTTGAGAAACGTGGCAAACTGCTGTTGGAGGCCGTGAGAGCCCTGGAGCTGCTCGGCCAGCCCGCGCTCGGGGTCCAGGCCCTGGGCGCCGTTCTCGTTGGCCTTCTGGACAAAGGTTTCCTGGATGGCTCCCAAGCGCTCTTCCTGGAGTTTCTCGACCTGGGCCATGGTTTCCAGGCCGTAGCTCATGCCGTTCTCCAGGGTGCTGCTCTTCAGGTCCTTCTCGGCTCGCCCCATCTGTTCGATGGCCTCTTCCATTCCCCTGGGGTCCAGGGCGCTGATGGCCTGGGCCAGCTGGCTCTCCATATCCCGGAGATGGTTGGACGCGCTGTTGTGGACCACATCGTGGATCTGGGTGAGGGTCTGGGACTCCATCCGGTTCTGCAGGTTCTCAGCCGCGGCGTTCCGCTTCTGGCCGATATCCCAGTGTCCGGCCTGGTTGATCTCGCCGGCCATCTCCAGGGCCAGCTGGTGCCGGTCCTGGTGGCTCATGTCCCGGGTGTCCTCCCGGAATGCCACCAGGAGCCGGGCGGTGTCGGTGGCGTTCCAGTCCAGTTTCTCGGTATCCATCTTTTCCCAGGTGTTCCCTTCCAGGACCACCATTCTGGTCAGCATGTGTTCGAGATCGGGTTTCCGGACTGCTGGGAGGTCGTCCAGGGTTTCATCGAACTTCCGCTCGGCGAAGTTCACCGCTTCTCGTCTGTTCAGCGGTGCGTCGCGGTAGCCGGTCTGCTGGTCATCGGTCTTCTCCCGGGCGATGCTGACCATGGCCGGCTTGTCGTCGTCGAAGTTGAACATGGCCTTCCCCAGGCCGTCGGGCCGGTCATCCATTCCCCGGGTGTCCCGTTCGTCGAACCCATGGACGGCCACATCGGTTTCCCAGCTCCTTGGGGTTCCGAATTCCTCCTGTTTCCTGGCCATATTGCCCCCCTTCCATCGTTTCTTGGGGGAGATTGTGGCTGGCTGGGAGCACGGTTTGTTTTGCACGAAAATGTTGGTTCAGGGGGCTTGTTTCAACCGGTTTCCTTGGTGAAGTGTCTGGATAGCTGCACTCCCTGGCCTTGGTAGCTGGGCCCAGCCCGGTTCCCGTAGGTTATCTTAGCTGGTTCGAGGAGCCGCTCGAAGCTCAGGCGGCAGGTCCTCTGGCCGTGCTGGAGGGCAAAGGGGACGTCATGGGCCCTTATCTCCATTACCGCCCTGGTATCGGGCGCCTGGTGCCCGAACCCGGGGTCGAAGAACCCGGCGTAGTGGGTGCGGAACTCGCCGCTCCTGGGGTCCAGCGCGACCATCTCCGCCGCCAGGTGGGGCGGGATGCAGACCGATTCCCGGCTGGCCAGGATGTAGAATTCCTCGGGCTCCAGGACGATCCGGCCTCCCCTTTCCGGCCGGATGGGTTCCCAGAAGTCCTCCTGGTTCTGGGGATCCGGGGACGTCAGGTCGAGGAGGCGGCTGTTCCGCTTGGCCCGGAATCCCACCGGGTCCCTTCCGTTCCCAATGAGGTCCACACTCAGGGGGAGGCCGCCCCGGAGGGTCTCGGCGCTGAGGTCCATCGGCCTTCCGTCCAGGGAGGCGAGGGGATGTGCCCGGTGCTCGGCCAGCATCTCCTCCGGGCTCAGCGTGGGGTTGCCGGTCATGAGCCTTATCTGGTTCAGGGAGATGCCCGCGGCGATCTTGACCGTGAAGGTGCGGGAGATAATCTCCAGGCAGACCCGTCCCCGGTATCCAGCCGGCGCAGAATCGAACTCGTGGGCGTGGTCGGCAATGACCCGGGTGAAGATGTCCAGCCGGCCGGTGGAGCTCCTTGGGTTGGCTTGGGCCCGGATGTGGTCCGGCAGGTCCAGCGCCTGGGCCACCGGGGCCAGGTAGGGCCGGTTGACCTCCAGCACCGCGCCGTTGGTGAGGTCCAGGCGTTCCATCTGGAACTCCTCCAGCCGGTCCATGGCGGGCTCTCCCATTGGGAGAAAGCTGCACCGGAGCCTGGCAGCCCAGCTGCCGATGGTGAGGTCCAGGCTGGCTGGCTGGACCTGGTCCGGCGGGATCCGGGCCAGGGTGTGGTGGAATATCCGCTCCTGGTTGAGCATCTCATGGAGTTGCTGGTTGGGCAGCACCCCATCCCTCTCTTCGGGTCTGGACCCGCTTTCCCGGCTTTCCGTCATGGCTCTCCGTCCCTCCGTGGTTCAGGGTAGTCCGATTGAGTCTGTTCTTCTGGTCGCTGTCCTTGGACCGCTCTCATCCTCTCCCTGGCTTCCACCATGGCCCCCATGCGGCTCAGGAGCATCTCCAGCCGGTGGTCTCCCTGGGCCTGGAAGCAGTTTTCGGCATGCTGGAGGTGTTCCCGTGCATTTTCCAGGTCTCCGTGGGCGGCGGCCCTGGCTGCTGTTGCCCAGTGGTACAGGCCCATCAGCCTGATCGCCATTCTCCTCGCATCCGGGTGCGGGATGCCTTCGAGGAAGGGCTGTTCCCATTCTCCCTGCTCCTCCAGGATGGTCTGGATTCTGGGTGGGACTGTTTCCTTTCCCTGGTCTTGCAGCAGGTCCAGCCAGCGCTCCCTGACCGTCGTCTCCACACGCTGGTCCCAGGGGGGTTCGGGGCCTGTTTCCGGCCTGGCTCCCATCTGGGCTTCGAGCTGGTATTCCTTCAGCCTGATGGTCTGGTTGCCCATCCCTGCCGCGGCGAAGGCGATGCAGCAGAGTTCCAGTAGCTCGTCCCGGTCCCGGGGGGGCAGGAGCCTGGCGCGGATGTCGAAGAGGCGGCCGGTGGCCGCCCGGCTCTCTTCCGGGTCCTGGCCGATGGTCTCCGACAGGGCCAGATCATGGGCCAGCACGGCGGTCTCCACCGTCCGTTGGTCTTCCGGGGTCATGGTTGCGCCGTCCATCAACTCCCTGACCCTATGGAGTTCTTCATCTCCCAGGGCCCTTAGGGTCCAGTGCAGCCCGGTCATGCCGGTGTCCCAATGGGCTGCAGGAACTGGGGGAGCATGGTTGCTTTAGCTCTCAGCGGAAGCAGGGCGTCCTGGTACTGCTGCTGATGGAGTTCTGGAATTTCGAGCAGTATTCTCACTTTTGTCCCTCCTGTTTGGCTTTATCCTGGCCTCGCTTGGCGGATGGGTTTTGCGCCAACATCCCCCGGTGTCCTGCCGCTGTTCGGAGTTGCGTCAGAATCGCCATAGACGGCCTTTCGGCGGTTTTCAGGCACTCTGACACCCGAATGGCCCATTGGAGTCTGATTTGCCTGTTTGGGGGCCAGTGCAGCGGCTATTCCGGAGTGGTCTGGCAGACGCTGGGCCCACTGGGCTCTGGTTTGGGCCCCGGGCGCGGAGTTTCCACATCCCTCCGGGGGGGTGAAGGCGTCCCTGGGGACGGGGGTCCCAGGTTGGGCCGGATGGGGCCCTCACGGGGTTTTCAAGCCGGGGGTTTCAGCCCGGGGGTTTCAGGTCCTCGAAACGAAATCGCCCTATAGACTATAGGGCGAAGTGGTATCTCCGGCTGGACCACTCGAAATCAGTAGGGGTAGAAGCCCTGGTCCCTTCACTTCTGGGCAACTCGTGAAGAAACCGCTGAATAACGGTGAATAACGGGAGATCCAATCCCGTTATTCACCAAGCCTATGGTTTGATGTAAGGTTTTTGTGCTCAAAAGAGCATCATACCCCTCTTAGAAATCATGATGAATAACGGAATAACGTGAATAACGTACTTTTGTGTTGGTCTGGAGGAACCACTAGTCCCTATAGTATATAGGGCGATTTCGTTTTTCACGCTCAGCCGGTGGTTTCGGGGCTTTTCAGAGGCTGGGGTCAGGCGGCCTGGAAGTGCTGGACCCAGGGGGTTTGGGCGATCTTGTCGACGGCCGTTTGGAGAAGGCTTTGGTGCCGGGGGCTGGGGATAATCAGGTAGACCCGGGGGCTTCCTCTCCGGTACCGGAGGGCCAGAGGGTTGGCGGGCAGGGCGAGGGTTTCCCGGAGGTCCTGTTTCCAGCCCGTTATCTGTTCCCAGGCGGGCTTCTGCCGGCCCAGGTGGTGGTAGATGACAAGGCTCTGCCGTTCTTCGAGGTAGGGGATGAGGTCCTCCTTGAAGCAGTACTTCGGCCCGGACTTGCTCAGGGGGCTGACGGTTGCGGACATCCCGTTGTCGGGGTCCAGGAATACCAGGCCCGCAGACTGGGTGGCCTGGTGGGCAGCTTCCTGCCATGATTTCCGGATTTCCCTTCTCTCGGCCAGGCCGGAGCCGGCGGGGTACTGGAGGGGCTGATCGAAGAATGCCGTCCCTTGGGGAAGGATGTGGTCATCCCTGACGGCGGCCACGCTGCGCTGTCCGGACTCCACGATCTTTAGGAGGGAGTCGTAGAGGGGGGAGTCCACCGCCCTGAACTCGGCCAGGTTCCTGTGGGTTTGCTGGAGGTACCGGGTCTGCTTCCCGTCGTTCAGATGGTCCTGGTCGGGGTGCAGGCACCAGTTCACTGCCATGGGTATCCCGGTGTTCCGCGCGATATGGCGGAGCATCCCGTACTTCCCGAAGTCCCCGATGTCGCCGACGTACCGGTTCTGCAATTTTCCTCCTCACCTGCACCCCTCTGGGGTGCGGTTCATGTTCGTGGTTCTTGACAGAACCGCTCCTCTCTGGCTTTGGGCGGTGGTGGACCCGCCGGGATTTGAACCCGGAACCTGCTCAGTGCAAGTGAGCTGCTCTCCCGTTGAGCTACGGGCCCTTGATTCCTGGTTTTGGTGAGGATGGAAGGTTGCATAGCTCTGGCGAGCCTGCGCTGACCAGGGCCAAACCCTGGCTGCGGGGTATTCTTTGTTGCGGTGCGGCTCCCGGCGCGGCGAGTCCGGCGGCTCTGGGTTGGGCGGTCAGCGCCGCACCAGCTGGGTGCCCCGGCGGTTCGTCGGCCGGGTGCCCCCGTGCTTGTTCTTCTGCTGGATGATGCGCTGGATGAGCTTTTCGATGCGTGCTGGTCCGTAGATTTCCCGCAGCCGTTCCCCGTCGTGGATCATCATCTTGTGCAGCGGGGTCTGGGGCCGGTCGCTTGCCGCCAGGATTCTGCCGGCGCATGAGATGCTGGCTGTTCCTCTGCCCCGGGTCTCCACCCGGGTACTGGTCTCGAGCTGTTTCTCGATTCTCCCCCGCTCGCATTCCTGCACCGCGATGCAGATGGTGATTTCCAGAGCGGCCGCCTCTCTTTCCGGCCAGGGCTCCGGCTGCCCGTCCTCCGGGAGGGTCATGACCTCGATCCGGATCGGCGCCATCGTCTTGGCCTTTTCGACCATGCCTATGACCGGGAGCGCCGGTTCCAGCCCGGTCCGGCTGATGATGTCCAGGTACTCCGGGATGGTCGTTGCCCATGTTGCTGCCGGGTGTCCGATGAGGCCTGCAGCCTCGAGTGAGAGCTCCGTGTTCGACGTCATCATATTCCGGATTTCCTCTGGTGTCCCCGGACTTCCGGCCTCTTGGATGAGCCGGCTCATTGTTTCCCAGAAGTTTTCCTTCGCTGTCATTGGTCCGTCCTTCTCCTGTTCGTTGCTTCCCGCGCCGCCTCTCCGTGCTCCCGCTCCGTGCGGGGTTCTGCGTGGTCGGTTGCCCGGGTAATGGATATCGCCAGGTTCCGGAGCGCCCTTACCTCAGGGTGTGCTGGAATCAGGGGGCGGCATGTTCTATATCCAGAGCCAGGCCGTCCAGCAGGCCATCCTGCTGGGTGGCCGGTCCGCCTCTGGGATGTGGAGAGTTTGACCCGCACTCCGGTCACGGAGCCGGCGTCCTGCTCACCCTCATTTTGCAATCGTCTTTCTGTTTTTCTGGTCAGGAGGGCCGGATTCGAACCGGGCATCTGCTGGGCCACATCCAGCCGGTCTGCCCTTGACCTACCTCCTGATGAGTGCGTGGGTTGTCCTTTCCGGGATCCCGGGTTCTTCGGGTCATTTTGTGTCCAGTTTCTCCCTGGCCCTTTCGGTCTCCTCTCCGGTTGCGGTTCCTTCCAGAAGGCGTTCCGCGTCCCGCTGGACATCGCCGTACTGGACGATGGAGACACTGGCGTGGGCGGCGTCCTTCCGGTAGTCATGCTGAGCGTCCCAGAGCACCAGGGCGATCATGGTGCATGCCGCCATTGCGCCGGTCAGGATGGGGTTCCAGATGGCGGTATGGGTCAGGGCTAACCCGGCGAGCAGTGTGGCGAGCTCTCCGGTCCTGATTGTGTAGTGCTTCCGGATGCTCCCAGTCTGGGTCTTCCGGCAGATCCTGCCTTTTTGCTCTGCCTCTTGGGCAATCCGCCTGATTTCTCTCATTCTGGTCCTCACCGTTCTATGATGTGTTCCTGCAGGGGTCCGGTCCCCACCAGGGTTACGGGGGCGGAGGTCAGCCCCTCCAGGTCCTGGATGAAATCCCGGGTTCTCCTGGTCAGGTCCTGCTGTTTGGTCTTGGCGAAGTTCCGGTGGTCGATGTAGTCGGCGCCGTGCAGGAAGATCTCCTGGGGGCGGTTGGCCATCACTGCTTTCAGCACCACGTCCGGGTGAAATCCCGCCACCCTCCGGAGCCGGTTGGTGGCGGTCGTGAACTCCTGCACCGGCTCTGGATATCCGCTGGTCCTCTGGACCTCCTCCCAGGTGGTCTCGTTGGGCAGGGGGCCGGAGTTGCCGGAGACCCTTATCGGGAAGGTTCGGACTGCCATTATCACCCGGAATTCCCGGGCCCCGATTCCGGCCTCGCCCAGGAAGCTGTGGGCGGTGGTGTCCCGGGCGGTCCGGTATGGCCATTTGTCGGCGTGGTAGAGGGAGAGTCCGAAGCCCTGGGTTCCTTCAACCACTATTTTCCGGCCATCCATTTCAGCTTGGTGGAGGGTTTGCCTGGTGGGCTGGCAGTAGGGCTGGAGTTCCGGCAGGTTCTCCGCGCTCCGGAACCCGGGGTCGCGGAGCACTCTCCTGGAGAGCGCCGCTCCGGTGCCGGTCTGGGTTGAACCCAGCCTGGGCTGCAGGCTGAGCCTGGCCTCCTGTTCCCGGTCCTCCGGCTCGATGATGCCGGTGTTGGGGTCGATGGAGATGCGCTCCGGGTTTATTCCCAGTTCCTGGACTTCTTCCAGGAATATCCGGGGGTCCAGCAGGGCGCCCCCTGCGATCATCAGCTTGGTTTCGGGGTTGATGAACCCCGCTGGGACGTGCCGGAGCCGGTGGGTCTTCTCCCTGGTCCTGACGGTGTGTCCGGAGTTGGGGCCTCCGCACCGGACCATGATGCTGGCATCTCCTCTCAGGGCCAGGTGGGCGCAGACCTTTCCCTTGCCCTCCGAGCCGAACTGTCCTCCCACCACTACGGTAACGGTCATCCGGTTCTCCTTCTCCTCATCCACATTATGGCGGTGTGGGTTCCGCATATTGCCGGTCCGGCGGCCAGTGCGGCCAGGAGCTCCGGCGCTATTCCGGCAGGGTTCCGGCTGGCGCCGGCGAGCGCTATTGCGGTCAGTGCGGCGATGGCCGGCAGGGTCCGGATGGCTTCCAGGGTGATCCTCCCGCTGGATGCGGGGATCTGGCAGGCCAGGTTCAGGACCGCGGTTATGGGCATTGCTGCCTGGAGGAGGGCCGCTTCCCCTGCCCCTTGGATGATGGAGTTGGTGGAGCTCATCCCTGCGAGGGTGACGAGGGCTGTATTGAACAGGGCGATCAGGATTATGCCGGGGTGCTGGATTCTCATGTGGAATCGCATGAGTTCCAGAATAGCCTCTCCCCCTTTGCGCCGGGTTTGCGATTTGTCTGAGGCTGGCCAAAAAATGGAGCAGGGGGCGATTGCCCCCTGCTCTGGGTCTTTTCCCGGAATTTGGGATCTGACCTGTTTTTCTCCAGGGTGTTCTACTGGGCCAGATGGGCTCCAATCCGGAACTTCTTGGTCCCGCAGGCCGAGCACTTGCAGGCGGTGGCGGGTTTCCCGTTCTTCATCGTGATGTTCTCGAGTTCAACGGAACCGGTCTTGCTCTTGCATTTCACGCAGTAGATGGCTTCCATTGTGACCATGTTTTTCTCCTTGCGGCTCTGGGCCCCAGATTGTGGGGGTTTCCGTTCCCCCGTATTCCTGTATAGCACAGTGAGAGATGTCTACGCAATTCGTATGGGCTGACCGTCCTGGATTTCCGGTTTTCGTCTGACCTGGCGGGGTCCAGGAGGGTGTGCCCCGTTTTTCCCCCCACGGGATTTGGCTGGGCTCCCTCTGGATTCCCACCGGGTCTTTATTTTGTTTATGTTCGTATCACCTCCATTTGCTGAGCTGTGGCTCAGTTGCGGCTGAGCTTCGGCTTGGGGTTGAGGAGCGGCTCTGAGCCGAAGCTCAGCAGAGCTGCTCCAGGCAGTGGTCTGGGTTGTTGATTTGGTTGGTGCTGAGGGATCGAATCGAACGACCTCGTCCGCTGTTTCATGGCGGCGCTCTACCAATGAGCTACCTCAGCACGTTGATGCCCTCTCCGGGGAGGAGTCGTTCTGCACTCCCCTCTGGGGCACGGGGCATAGCCTGATGTCCTCTCCGGGGAGGAGTTGCTCTCCGGGGAGGGCGCGGCTCTGGCCCACGGCCAGCGGCGCCCTCCCGAATGGGTCTTGCGTCAACTTTGGAGGCTCTGCCAGTTTACCCGGACATTCTGGGCGCCGTTGTGTAGGGTGTTGATGACGGACTTCACCGTCACCGTCCTGGTCCGGCCGTTCTTCATCCTGACCTCCACGGTGTCTCCCGGCTGGGATGTCCTGCCCTGCCCGGGGGGTATCCAGACAATCCATTTCCCCTCTTGGCCCCATTTCCGGGGCTGGCCCCGGAGCGGCGGCCGGCTTCCGGGGGACCGTTTCCTGATTATCTCTCCCGTCAGGGTGTCGATGATGTACCTGCCCCGGACTTCCTGGATATTCCCCTGTTCTCCCAGGTCGGTCCGGAGGGCTGATTCCAACTCCTGTATTGCGGTGATGAACTCCTGCTGGTCATCAGAAGTTCCCTGGAATTTCTGTCTCCAGGCGTGGAGGGCGGTGTCGTGCCCCCCGTCCTGCCTCCCGTCGGGCAGCGCCCTTGCCAGGCGCTGGACCTTGGGCCAGTTCTCCTGGCTGGTCCAGCCGGCCCTCCGGGCCAGGATATCGGCCAGGGTATTCCTGAGGATGGTGGTGATGCCGGCCTGACCTTCTTGGGCGTGGTCCTGACCGATGGGGTCCTGGCTCACAGGAGCTGCATTCCGGCGGGGGCCTGTCTGGGCCTGGGCTTGGCGTAGCCGACCTTCTGGTTCTGCTGCCGGAGGGCCCACTCGACCAGCTCATCCCGGTTCATCCGGCTGGTGGGGCTGGTCCTCTGGGGCCATTGGGCCAGGAGCCTTGAGATGGTCATGCCGTGGTCATCCCGTTTCCCGTCGGGAAGGATGTGGACGACCTGAACGCCGGCTTTGACCAGGTTCTGGGCCACCATGAGGGTCCGGTGGCATTTCAGCGGCTCTCCCTCGGTGCACATGAGGGCTATCTCCCAGTTTCCGGCGCGTCCGGCCAGTTCATTCAGTGCTGACTGGAATTCCGTGTTCTGGGCGGCCAGGTGGTACTGGACCCTTCCCTCCTGGTTGTAGTATTCCGGGCCGCTGGGTCTTCCCCCCAGGGTATCGCCCATGAAGGTGTAGGCGATGCCGGTCTCCTCCAGGGCGGTGGCCAGGTTTTCCCGGCTGAAATGGGGGACGTGCCGGCTGAAGGGTGTTGATCGCACGTCCACGATCTCTTGGATTTGGTTCATCTTCAGGAGCTTCATGAAGTGGCTGAGTGGGTGGTTTGAGTGACCGATGGTGGTTATGGTCTTCTGATTCTGTTTCTGCAGTGGGCGGTACATATTCTCCTCCTCTCTTACGCCGCTGGCAGCGGCGCTGCTCGTGACGGTGGCTTCCTTGGCGGGCGGCGCCGTCCCTCGCTGGTGATGCTGGTGATGTCTGAGCCGGGCCCGGGCTCTCCGGCAGGCCCGGCTCAGACACCCGATTCCTGCCGGAGGGGAGGAGACTTACGGGGGATGAGTGTTTCCTGCTGGGTGATGGGCGATTCGTTCTTGAATGGGCGGGGGGCTCTGACCGGTTTATTTCCTGAACCCCCGGCGAATGGAGAGGACGCCGGGGGGCCGGGGAGGATGTGCCCAGGGCACTCTGCTATTTTCCGGGAATGGCGTCCTCCGGTTCTTTATCCGTATCGGTAGGATCCTGCTTGGGAGGGTTCCGGTCGGTCTCCCATGCCCGGAGCGCTTCCTGCAGGTTGGCGCCGGTCTTCTCCCGGTATTGGCGGAGCCAATCGATCTTCCCATCCATCGGGTTGGGGGCCTTCGGCTCCGGCTTTTTGTCCCGCTGGTTCCGGGCGGTTTCCACCAGGTCATGGAAGGGGTTGGGCTGTCCGAAGCCGCCCAGCCGGTTCAGGTGGACCCAGATTGCTGCCCAGTACCCGAACATCACGAATTTGTAGCGTGAGAGGGAGTCGATGGCTTTCAGGTGGGCCTCCTCCATCTCGTGGATGATTTTCTGTTTGATGGCCTCATCCATTTCGGCTGCCGGTTTTTCCTCTTGATTGCTGCTCATTTCAATCGTCCTCTGCCCGGTGTCGGTTTCCCTGGTCCTGCTGAAGATCCGGCGGCCCTCCCGGATGGCTCTCTCCCAGCCTTCTGGTTTGTGGTTCCTGACCTCCAGGCGGTTGGTTGTGTGGCGTTTGGTGGGTGACGAGCCCGGCACCGGGCTTGGTGGAAGCGGCAGCCGTCTACGGCCCATGAGTTGTCGTTCAGGCCGTAGACGGCCGGCCCGTCGGGTCCCCGGGTGATATCTTCTGGATCAGGGCATTTATGACCCTGGGGAACTCGTGGGAGACCTCTGTTTCCACACGCTTCATCCTCTTTCTACCTGCTCTCTCTACCTGCTCTCTCTACCTGCTCTCTCTACCTGGGTTCAGTAAGTCCCCGTTCCACCAGGGCGGAGTAGACCTGGGACATCTCCTTCCGGTTGAAGTGCTGGCTCAGGCTCCGCATCACCGCCCGGGGGTCATCCTGGAAGTCGTTGGGACTGTGGGATTGGTGGTAGAGCTGAAGGACCCGGTCCTGATAGATGCGGTGGTCCAGGGTCTTCTGCATGACTCTCTGGATGGTTTCCATGGACTTCTCGATCTGCTTGGCGCTCCAGTCCTCGGCGAGGAGCTGGATGAGCTCCTGCTCCCCAGGGTTGTCGGAGAGCTCGAAGGTGTTCCGGGCGGTGGCCTGGATCTCTTCCTTGCTGATGTGGTCCTTGGCCCAGTGGACCTCCTCGATCTGGTGGGCCTTCAGCTTGATGAGCCTGGTGAACCTGCCCGGTTCCGAGCGGGCGCCGTCCGGGAATGTTGCGTAGAGCATCTCCCCCTCCTGCCCCTGGAACTGCTCATCGGTTAGCGGGGTGAGCTCTTCGGTCAGCTCGTCCTGCCGGCGGCGGTAGTCCGCCTGGACGTCGCTGATGTCCTTTATGGGCCGGTGCAGGGCTGGGGGGCAGTCGATGTCTTGGAAGATGGGATTTTCCGCTTCCTGGAGGGTGACTATCCGGCCGTCCGGTTGGCGGGCGAACAGGAGGGCCAGGTCGATGGGCTGGCTGTAGTGGATGAGCATGGGGTTCTCGTGCCCGTAGAGCTCGTACATGCAGGTCTCCCTGGGGTGGAGCTTCCGGTCCCGTACCCCGGGGTAGAGCTGGAAGCATTGCTCCAGGAGTTTGATGAAGTAGGGGGCCATGAAGGGGCGGATCCTGACCTTGAAGCTGGTGAACGGCCGGCCCCAGGCGTCCTGGTAGGCGAACTGGCAGATGTTGGTCCCGTCCAGCTTGCAGTAGGCCTCCAGGCTCTCCATCCCGGTCAGCACCCAGGAGCCGTCCTTGAAAAAGGGGTAGGTGGTCTTGGGCATGGTCCGGATGAACTGGGGAGCGAGTTTCCCGTTCACGGTGTGGATGATGAGGGCGCCGTACTCGTCGCCTCCCTGCATCTGGATGTGGCCCTCCAGCCGGTTCTCCGGGTTGAAGGGGTCGATCTCGATGAAATGTCTCCACCGGCCGTAGTGGCTGTCCGGCGTGGTGTGCTCGTAGTGGTTGTCGTGCCAGGTCCTGGTGGTCTGGAGGGTGGTCATATCTCTGTTCTCCTTTTTTCCTGGATTGATTCTGCGGGTCTTGGCGGCGGGCTGGTTTTGCCCGATGCCGGCCTCAGGCTTGGACCGGTCTGGACCGGTCTGAATCCGGCTGCTCACTGGGTATATTAGGAATGGCCTCTGTGGCGCTTGGGAGACAGGAGGAATTTTTGCCTGGGGATTGACCACTTGGAATGAGGGTTGGTGAGGCCGGGAGTGTTGGAAATTTTTGCAGGTGCCGGGATACGGTCCTGGGCTGTTGGGGATGAGGGTGATGGGTGTCGGGAATTTTTGCCCCGGCTGTTCTCTGGGGACAGGGGGGGTGGTTATAAGGGAAGTTCCTTCCCCAATGCGCTCAGCAGATTGCTGAAATTATGACCATCCGGTTTGGGGTTCCCGGGGCTGGCCTTTTGGGGGCTGGTCTACTCTGATTGCCGGAAGATGGTCTCCGGCTCCAGGCCGTTATCCTCCATGATTTCGGTGAGGGTTGTGCCGTTGGCTTCGGGGTCGATCTTGGAGTCCATATTGGATGCGAGGGCGATGGTCCGGATGAGGCTATGGACTTCCTGGGGGGAGAGGTCTTCCGGGTTCCTGGCTTCGTCGTAGGGCTGGGATGGGTTCTCGCTGCCGTACTGTTCGAGGAGGTCGTCCATGAAATAGCGGCAGTCGCTCCAGGCGGTTTTGAAGCTGGCGCCGTCGGGGAATTCCCGGTGGAAGGTGATGTCGTACCGGATGTCGCGGGCGCCGGGGAGGTTCTGGTATTGCTCCTGGGTCATGAGGAAGATGATGGGTTCCTGGGGAGTTGCTCCGGCATTGGCGAGGTATTTGAGCTGTTCGGGGGTTCCCTGCAGGCGGATGGGATAGAGGGTCTGGTCTTCGGTCATAGTTCTCCTAATTCTCCCTGGGGTGCTGGCCCAGGCCTGGGGTGTTGGTTCGAGGATGGCGGGGGCATCCAGGATGATGGTCTGGACGGTCTGGCCGTGGGATTCGGGGGTCATGCGGGGGTGGATGCGCGCCGGTTCCCGGGTCTGCCTGGGCCACTGGGATTTGGGGATAAGCCGGGCGGGTATCCTGGTCGGGTTCACTGGTTTTCTCCTGATTCTTCTCCTGCCGTGCCGGCAGCCGGCACTCGTATCTGGATGTACTTATGGAGATAGCGGCGGTTGTCGCGGCGGAACTTCCGGTTGAGGGCGGCGCGGAAATCGGCGCAGCAGAGCTTGGAGTACCGTGCCGCCGCACGGCGGCAGCTGGTTGGATGCCGAGGCGCCCTGGGCGGCGCCTTATGCCTGGGATTTTCGGGCTGAGTCCGTGTGGTCATGGCGGCGCTCCTTCATGGGTGGTGCTACATTCCCTAAGGTTTCCGGGGTGGGAGTCCTGGGCTGCACCAGCCGACGCTCTTGCTGGCCAGGACTCCCTGGCCGGGTTCCTGGGGCCTTTTGGCGCTCATGGCCTGGCGGTAATACTCCCCGGCGCTGTTTTGGAAGAAGGGGTCTCCGGATGGTGCGAACCGCCACCAGCGGAGGAGTTCCCGGTAGGGTTGGGAATCGATCCAGGCGATCATCTCGTCCTGGGTCCACTCCTCATGTGAGTTGGGGCCGGAGTTTGGGTTGGAGTTAGGTCTGTCCTGCTGCATCATGCTGCGCTCCTTTCTGGACCCCGGGGCCGGGACGTTCTGAAGGCCGGGCCCTGGGGGGATATGTTGCGAGTCTTGAATGTAGACAGATTCTGCTGTATGCGATCTCGTAGTGGCCGGTGGCGCTCTCAAGAGTGATGGGGATGCTCCGTGTTCCCTCTTTCCAGAGTTTTCCGATCTGTTTCGGCAGGCTTAATCGTTGTCCTGGGGGGTGGCCCCGATTTGGGGAGGCCCTTCGCGGTTGCGACCGGATGCAGAGGTATGGTTTTCCTCCTTGGATGCTGGACCGGATGATGGGGTGTACGGGTGAGTCCAGCGTGATGGTGCGGAACCGCCCCGTTGTCTTCTCACGGGGCTTGCCTCTGGGGGTTTTTCCCTCTTTGGGATTGACGTGCCCGTTCCAGGCAGTGGTTGCCCGTTTCAGGGTGGAGATGGATAGTCTCCGCAGGACCTGGGTGTGTTGGGTATTTTCCTTCCGGACCTGGGTCAGCCATTTCTCCAGGTGGTCGAGATCCATACTGGCGCTGGCTTGGTGTGCGGATTCCAGCACGGTGAGGGTGGTGTTGTAGAGCTCACGTTCCTGGTCCAGGATCTTTTGGATCCTGCGTCTTTGTCCCTTGCCATCTCTGGCGGTGGCCTTGATCGTCCAGTTGGTCTTGGGTTTACGCGGCATTTGTGTTCACTCTCTCTGGGTCAGGGAGTAGCGCAATTTTCTTTTCCCTTGTTTCCTGGATCAGGTCTCTTCCGTCTTGTTTTCGTGTTTGTCGTCCGGGCGTCTGCTGGTCTCTCTTGATGCTGGCAGGCGGACGGTGAACTGACAGTACTGGCCTGGACTGGATTCCGGGGTGATGGTGCCGCCGTGCTGTCTCACGATTTCGTTGGATAGGCTGAGGCCCAGGCCGGTGCCTTGGCCGGCCGGCTTGGTGGTGAAGAAGGGGTTGAAGATTTTCCCGATGATGCTGGGGGGGATACCTGGGCCGTTGTCGTGGACCCGGATCTCCACGGCATCGTCGTCCCTCCGGGTGGAGATGGTGATGGTGGGCTCATGGCCGGGTTCTGACCTGGTGCGTTGTTGGGTGGCGTAGCAGGCATTGCCGACCAGGTTCAGGATGACGCGTCCGATTTCCTGGGAGACGAGGCTGACCTGTCCGGTCTCCGGGTCCATTTCCCGGATAATCTGGACATTGAACTCGGGGTCCCGGCTCCGGGCCGAGTGGTAGGCGAGCATGCAGTGGTCTTGGACGAGGTCGTTCAGCATGACGGGCTGGTGACGGCCTTGGGCGGATGAGCCCATGGCGAGCATATCCTGGATGATGCGGTTGGCGCGGCCGGAGTGCTGGCGCATGCGCTGCATGTTGTCGGTGAGCTCGGTGGTGAGCTCCAGGATGAGTTCCTGCTCCTCTGGTGTGGGTGGAGCCTGGAGTTCCTGGAGGGTTTCGCCGAGCTCTTCCAGCATTGAGCCCGAGGTGCGGGCGAAGTTCTGGATAAGGCTCAGGGGGTTGCGGATTTCGTGGGCGACGCTGGCGGTGAGCTCGCCCAGCTCGGCGAGCTTCTGTCGGCTGATCACCTGGTCTTGGGTGTTATGGAGCTCGGTCAGCACGGATTCGAGCTGGCCGTTCTTCTCCTGGAGGTTTTGGGAGAGCTCCTGCACGAGGTCGAGCTGTTGGGCGCGGACGGACTGGCGGCGTAGCGCCTCCAGGTCGTAGGCGATCCTGGTGATCTCGTCGTTGCCGGCGGGGGTGACTGAGTAGTTGAGGTCGCCGGCCCCCATGCGCCGGATCCAGAACTCCAGGGCGGCTATTCTGGGGCCGGCTCGGACTATGATGAAGACGGTGACGGTCAGGGCCATGATGGCGGCGGCGGCGAGCCCCAGGGTACGGGTGCGGGCGTCCTGGGTGATGTCGCTGGTCCGGTCCTGGAGTCTCTGGGGACTTTTTTGGACCAGCGCTTCCAGGCTGGAGAGGGTGGAATTGGCGGAGATGGCGCTGGTGATGATGAGGATAAGGGTGGTTAGGAGGCTGAGCGCGATGAGGGTTGATTTCCGCTTGGGGCTGAAGCGGGAGAGGGCTATCTCCCGGGTGGGGAGCTGGCTCCGGTGGTGGTACTGGACGGGGGCGCCGTTGGGATACGGTTGCCGTTCCTGGCTGAACTGTTGCCGTTCCTGGCTGAACTGTTGCCGTTCCTGGGTGTCGGATTGGTCCTCCGCCGGCGGCAGTTGGACGTTGTTGTCTGTGGTCATGGGGCAATGGTAGCGGAGAGTTGAGCGGGCTGTTTTGTACAATTCGGTGCTGGCCTGGCTGTTCTGTTGTGAGTTCTTCGATCTCAGTCTGGAGCCTGGGGACCTGGTGTACCCGTGAGGATGTGGTCCGGGTGTTTGAGGCGGTCCGGGAGTTTGCCGGCGGGCAGATGCAGTCGGACGGCATCGTGCGTGGTGGTCTGGCCGGGAGCCTCTGAGGCTCCCGGCCAGAATGGTTACCGGGCCTGGTGGGTGACCAACCGGCTCATGTCCTGGGTTTTCTGCGGCTTCCCCTGAAGATCAGCCGGGCGAAGACTCCCATCGCGATGATTCCTGTGAGTACGAGGATGATGGCCAGTTGGGCTACTCCAGGAACCAGTTCTGGCCCAGGGAGCCGGTGGGAGTCCCGATGCGTTTGGAGTACCGGCAGTTGGGGCAGCCCCCGTCCTTGAGGACGGAGCGTCTCCATTGCATCCCGCAGGGGCCCTGGCATTTCTCCATTGGGTCTCCGCACCGGGGGCACTCGAAGGTTTCCGGGTCCACGCCGGGGCTGGGCACATTGAAGAGTTTCTGGCAGGTCCGGCAGGTTGGTTTGGTGGTTGTTGTGGTCAATCTGGGTCCTTTTCCTGGTCAGAGGTTCTTTGAGATTGGGGAGGTCATCCGGGGTTCGGGTTCAGTCGGTGCGGTACAGGGCCGGTGCGGGGACCACGCGGCGGTGTGCGGCACGGGGACCACACCCAGCTCGGCGGCGCGCACTGCATATTCATCGGGGCTTGCGGGCCAGGGGATCTGGGTGAACCAGTTCCCCTGGCCGGGCTGCATGGCTGGACAGGGGAGCCGCATGGCGGCGTAGCTGTGGAAGCGGTGTCCGCAGAATGCGCGGACCCGGTAGATCTTCCGCTCCATTGAACGAAACCGAAGGTAGTGGGTTCCGCTTCTCTTGGATCCAATCTGGCACATTTTTGCTGCTCCCTCTCTCTGATTTCCTGTCCTTGGGCAGCTTCTCCGGTTTCCGGTCATTGATGGGGGGTGCTTCTCCACTTGGGTCCTCTTGGTATCCAGTCCTCTTGGTATCCAGTCCTCTTGGTATCCAGTCCTCTTGGTATCCAGTCTCCTCTTCAGGCGCTGAACGGCTGGAGGGTGTAGGCCTGGGGCCGGGCTGGGTGCATTTTCGGTCTGTCCGGTGGGTCTGGGAGCGTTCGCCGCGGCCGGTCCCATCGTTTATGTCCAGGCTGTTGGTCTCCCTCATCCGTCGGGCTTTGAGTTCCTGGCCTTGAGTTCCTGGGCTTCAGCTTCTGGGGCCGCGCTTCTTGCCGAACATCCGGGTCATTAGTTCGGCCTCCTCGTCTGAGGGTTCGCCGTGGAAGAGGGTCTGGCCTCACCGGGTGCAGATGCTGACCGGCATGGAGGTTTTGGAGCTGGTTGAGGTAACGCACATATGGTGTAAAATGATCTTATCCTTTTTGTTGGAGGCTCTTTATGCCCAGTAACAACGATAACCATGCCAACCAGATGAACCCGAACAACGATGCCTACTGGGAGTCCAGGGGGCATGATGAACGGCCGGATAATTGGGAAGATAAGGCTGACGATGGTGATGGGGGCAACGACGATAACGACGATAACCGTGCCAACCAGCTGAATCCCAACAGCGATACCTACAGGTCTTCACGGGGGTCGTAACTCCCCGGTTGGAGCGGGAGTGCTCCCCTGTGGGTGAACCGGCGGGATCGGATGTTCGCTCTGCCCTCGATCTGTGAGGGCTTCTCGGGATTGCATCCGGTCCCCGCGTTTTCCGGACCTGTGCCAGGTCATGGTTCAGGGTCCACCCCCACGCTGAAACATGGTGCCCTGCCCGCTGTGCTTGGCGGCGTTTTCCTGGGCCGTGCGCCTTGCCCGGGATGCTTGGTGTTTCGCGGCGCGGGTTGCGCACCTGATCCGGTCTGGGATTGCCGCATTTGGGCAGTCCTTGCAGATGCCCAGTTTCTTGGCCTCGTCCCGCCTTGCCTGGGCGACGCGGCGTAGTAGCGCCCTCCGCTCCGGAGTCTGGCCCCGCTTTCGGTCGTACTTCCGCCGGTTTTCGGCTCTGGCTTTGATCTCCTCTGGGGTTGGTTCGGGACGGCGCTTCGGCTGCTGTGCTTTTGGAGTTGCCTTACCGGAGGTTTCTTGGTTTTTGGGGTCCTCCACCTGTGTTCTGTGGTTACAGTGGTCAGGCTGGAGGACCAGATGGGATTAACCCCGCCTATGCGGGGTCAGCTCCAGGCTGACCGGCTCCGTGTTGGTGGTATAAGGATCACCCCCGCCTATGCGGGGTCTGCCGTAAATTGAGTTGCCGCTCAACGCCCTTTATCGGATCACCCCCGCCTATGCGGGGTCTGCGGTTCCGGTCCGGGGCAAGAAGGTTCTGTTCCGGGATCACCCCCGCCTATGCGGGGTCAGCTGACCCCTTCCCTCCTTGTTTAATCGCACGAACGGACCATCCCCACCTGGGTGGGGTCAGGCTGAGCGTGGTCTAGTGCCCGTGATCTACCCCGGAGTACCCCGCTTCGTGGGGGCCCTGACCAGCCACGATGTGCTGGAACTGGTGCTGAACCGGGGCCGGGCCTGACTTCGGAGCCTGACCGTAACAGACATCTCTATTCCCTCAGCCCCGATGGGCGGTCCGAATATCAACTCCGCGAGCAGGACCCTCCCCTCCAGGGCTGCCCTTATGGACTCCCGTTGCTGACGAATGGCCTGGAGGGGGTTGTCCGCGTAACCATGTGCCCGGGCGATAGTCCAGGCTTCTTCGGCATGCTCCAGGGCGGTAGGCAGATCCCGCTCTGGTCCGTGACAGTTGGCCAGGATGACGTGGGCCTCGGCGTGGGTATGGAGTCCCTGGGCTGTGGCTGGTTCGAGGTCGAGAGCGGCCCGGGCGTCCTTCGTGGCGCCGGGGCAGTCGCCTTTGTCCATGAGGACCGTGCCGCGGCTTACCCGGTCCTTGGCATTGTCTTCCAGCTCCAGGGCCGCAGTGATGCTTTGGAGGGCGGCATCATGGTTCCCCAGACCGCTGTGGGCGTTTCTGAGCCAGTTCTGGGTGACCCGGCTGGTGGGGGTCCCCTTGAGGTGCCGCGCTTCCTGGAAATAATCCGGGGCTTCCCGGTACCGGCCCTGCCGGAAGGCCACGAGGCCCCGCTCCAGGGCCAGGGCGGGCTCACCGGTGAAGGCCTGAGGTTCTCCTGTGGTTTGGACGGCCTCGGGTGCCGGCGCGTCCGCGACGGGGACGGAGGAGGCGATGGTCAGGGCGAGTAGGTGTCGGTGGTTGGTGCCAATTTCCACTGTCGGCGGCGCGGTGTGGGTATTGGGCCCACCGTTTCCATGGACTCTCCGGTAAAGTCTGCGCCTTTATGGTCTCGTTCCAACACCCCCGGGGATGGCGATGGCGGTACGGGCGTTATGCGTTTCGAGACTCGGGAGCGGGACGTTCCAGATGCCCCGATGGAAACGGGCCGTCGATTTATGGGATGGAGAGATGATATCTCTGACGTTGACCGAACAGGAGTAGGTTCTCCATCCGTTTGGCATGAGCATAAGCCCACCTTCCAGTTTTCTGTCGTCTCGTCTTTTCTGGAGGTGCCCGCATCGTTCATGGGTTTTGTTGGACGCTAGGTCGATTACCAATTATGCTGGCTTCGGCGTCCATGATGCAGAACTGTCAGGGGAATTCTGCGTCGAGGGTTCATTGATGGGTTTCCGGGATATTTTCCTGTTGGAAGAATCGGTGGTCCGCAAATGCAGGCGCATTTACAACCACTTGGTACTGGCGCTGGCGTTTGTTTTCGCTCTCATTTTCCTCGGTGCAGGAAGTCTTGGCATTAATTTGTTGCTTCCGTTCGTCGGGGAGGCCTTGGGCTTAGACCACAAAACCCACGTTTTTTTAAAAGCCGGCACGAAGATTTTTTTCGTAATATCCGTTGTAGTGGCTCTGCTGTTTTGGATAAGTGATGTTCTGAAGCTTGTCTGGTATTATTTTCACAACGGAGAACAGGAAAATGGCCGAGACTGATGCACCCCCTAGGGCGGACAATCGCAACATTCCTTTGTTGTTCAGGGTGTTTTCCTTAGCTGTTCCTCTGACGATAGTTGCAGGTGTTTTCCTCGGTATTACTGGTTATCCGGTTGAGGAATGGCCGTTCGTAGGAGGCGTCTTTGCCGTCAGTTTGTTGTTGTCCGGCACGTTGGTGATTTGGCTCCTGCGGTTTGTAGGGAACAAGCTGAACGACTATGGACGGTCCGCTTTGGCTGATCGGGGGATTGCCACCGACGCTGCAGTTGTGGATGCTGCGGTTCCTAGGATCCCTTGGATTGTTGCGACCGTTGTTGTTCTTCTTCTTCTCGGGACCGTCTGGGGATTAGCTTTGACCGTAGTAGTCCTAGTCTTGGAGAGCATGGCTATGCCCCCCTTAGGGGCTGGGCTGCCATTGGTGGCGGCAGTGTTGTTGTTCGTTAGCGCTGGCGGACTGGCTGTCAGTTTGTTGCTCGGGTTCGGGATCTTCTATTGGTTCAAACGCTTGGAGCGGCAGCAGGTTCTGGTTTACGGTATCGCCCGCTTTGTGTTCCATGCGGCTCGTGCCACCGAGGTATCCACTTTTTTTCGGTGGGTGGGGTGGTTTCCTGTCCGCTCGAGAAGTGGTTGACACGCAACGGCGTGATGTGTGTGCGGTTGTCGTTGGACCTTCTGGCCCGCCGGAGGGTGTTGTCCAGTTCGTAGGGGGCGACTCTCCTGCAGGGCCTCGCCGAAGTCGCACTGCGCGTGGCCCGGCGGGTGGGACAACGGGACGAACATCTCCCTGGTCTGACGGCGATGCTCCCTGACGTAGTCCTTGACGGTGGTGTATCCGCCGTCGAACCCGTACTCGTCCCTGAGGCGCTCGAATATCCGCTTGGCCGTGTGGCGCTGCTTCCTGGGGCGCGCGAGGTCATTCTCCAGGATCCGGTCGATGACGCCGGTGAAGGGCTCCAGCTTGGGCCTTCGAGGAGGAGTCTGTCGCCGGTAGCCCGGAGGCACGGAGTAGGTCAGCATCTTGCGCACCGTGTCCCGATGCAGCCCGAACTCTCTGGAGACCTCCCGAATGCCCTTGCCCTCCACCATCACTGCCCGGCGAACCCGTAGATATACGTCCACTCTGTACATCCATCGCACCACCCATAAGCTTGACTTGAAGCCTATGAATGGCGGCGGACGGTCCAATTTGCAACCGCCGTTTGTCAGAGATTACCCGCCCGCACGGGACAATTTACCTCCGCCGCTTACAGGAGACCTGTACGTTCGTAACAAGACATTCATCGAGGGTGATTGCACCCTGCCCGGTGGCTAGTCCGAGAATCCTCGGTAAAGCCCTGCCGTCCGCTGCCATCTGGGTGTCGAGTACTTTGGCCCAACCTGGAGATGGCTTCTGGAGCTGCACCTCCAGCCTAGCGTCGCCTGACTCCGATATGTGAAGGTCTCCGGGGACTTGAACATCCGGCTCTTCCGGCAGCCAAAAGAAACCTGACGTTTCTATCGGTTCATCAAGCCTCATTATCCTTCCCCTCCGATTCCGTTCGTTGCTTTTGGAACGCATGGTTCCTGCGCGGGTCTAAACCCCTTCCCCTCTTCAAAATCCATCGGGAAGGGCTCCACCTGTCCGGTCTCCCTGATGCTGGCCGCACAGTCTCTGTGGGGGGTGCGGCCACTGCTCGGTGGAACTGTTCCTCCCCAGGAACTCGTACCTCAGGAGCTCGAAGATGTGCTTCTTAGCCAGCAACCTGGTCAGGAACCCGACGCCTTGGTGGAGTTCGGGCTTGGGCTCCAGGTGCGGCCTCATTAGCCCGTCGGCTTCCCTCTCCCAGCCTAGCCCCATCCTCTCGGCGGTCTCATCCGCGGCTGGAAGGACCGTTTGGAATACATCCTCCTCATCTTCGTCCCTCAAACTGACACTGGACCACCGGAGCATGACCATCTCGAACCCGGGGTCTTTGAGGATCTCCTCACGGTCCTGGAACCGTCCCAGGGCATACAGGAGGTAGGCTAGGTCCGACTCGATGGTGCGGGCCGTTCTGGTTAGCTCGGAAGAAGAGTTGGGGCAGCCCCGGATGTGTTCCCTGAGGGCCAGCACCTGCTCGTCGGTCATCCCCTGCTTCCTGGCCCAGGCTTCCATCATGGCCGCCGAGGCATCATGGAGAGCGTCGGTGACCTGCGGCTCCATCCGGTCGCAGATGTCCAGGATGTCCGATTCCTCCCTGGTCAAAAGCGGGTCAACGGCCTCTCGGAAGGTCCGACGGTCCTGGGTGCAGTAGGGACACCCGCAGTTCCTGAGGTTGTGGGACCCCTCCCAGAAAGACTGGCGTTCCCGGCGGTAGGCCCTCTGCCTGGTCTCAAGATGGGACTCGCCCAAAAACTCGGATTTGCCGATTTTCTCCAGGATGGGATCCACTGTCTGGGATGCGGGGCAGATCTCGGCGACCAGCAACCAGGTCCCGTCACCATCGGCCCTCTCCTGGTCGAACTCCGAGATCTCGCAGATGCGGCATATCCTGGAGTCCCCGCCCTGCATCGTGATGGCGAAGTCGTGGCCCGGGCAGGTGAACTCCTCCAGGGGGAGCTGGGGCGGTTGTTCCACCGGTTCCCAGGGCTCCACGTCCCAGTACCCGTCTCTCTGCCGGAGTCGCCGGGCCAGCGGGTCCTTGGCTTCTCCGTGCCATGGGAAGTACATCGCCGAGGGAGTGTTGATGAGGCCTGGGTCATTGAAGATGCAGGAGTCATCCCTGTTGTCCTGCTTGCTACCGGCGTAGAGGTGGGAGGGCTGGACGCAGTGGGGCCGGTTGCAGAGGTGGTTGACCTGCATACCCTCGGGAATCCCTCCCCGGGTCTGGATGAAGACTGTCCGGTGGGCCAGTTCCTGCTGACCGTCGACGGTTAATACGCCATACCCGTATCGGTTCAGCCCGCGCTTCCACACCATGCAGTGCCCCAGGGGCATGAACGGCAGATTGACCGGAATGGGGATGCCCAGGCAGTCTCGCGGGGTGATCGGGCCCCGGCGGCGCCTTGAGGCCATCGGCTGCGGGTTCCCGCCGTACCACCTGCGGATGATAGCGTCCCGTTCGGTGTGGTAATTCCTCGGCATACACTCGCTCCCTGTCCTTGCTCTGCGTCGCCGTTCCCGGCCCAGGCCGGATCTTAGCACCTTGAACGGTAGGCTATGGCACTTTATCGCCCTGGTCAATGGGCAACTGTCAGTGCTGAAGGACAATTGGGCGTTCGCCGGTCCCTCTCACATCGACGACAGGGTGTTCCAGCATGCGAGGGTCAGGGCCGCGACCGGCGTGGAGTTTCTTCTTGGCATGGGATCACCCCCGTGAATCCTTCCAAACCACAACTTTTTGTTGCCTTGGACCTTGTTTTCTTCTCAAAGTAGATGGTTTCTCTGCCCGGGGTTCCTTCTGGTCCGGCGGACTGCACCGGCAGGGTGTAGTAGATGTCCCCGTGTCTGTCTTGAAATACCTCCACTTTCTCGATGAAGATCTCGAACAGTTCCCTGATTGCCTCGGGGTCCTCCGGGTCGGTGAGAGTCTTCAGGTTCAGGGCCGTTTCGATGATCCCCTCCCTGTCGTTCACGAACAGGAGGACCTCCTTGCTTGCCTCGGCATTCAGGTTGAGCTGCTTTTGCAGGTCTTCTTTTTCCAGCTCGAACTTTTCCAGTTTGCCTATGAGGGAATGCAGATTTTCTGCCTTGTCCCCCGCCGCTATCAGCACCTTTACGGTGTTCTCGATTTCACCTTCGACGATGTTCAACCTGGCTTTGATGCCTGATTCGCCGCGCATCTGTTGTTCCAGGTATGCTTTGCTGCTCTCGACGACCTTGTCGGCCACGCTTTCCAGGTTCTCTCCGGTGAGGAAGTGGTTTCTTAGCCTTCCGGAGACCGCGTGGATGAGATCATCCAACCTGATGCCCGTGAAGGTACACTCTTCGGCGCCCATTTTCTTCTTTCGGGAGCATCGGAGGCGTGCTATCCCATTCTGCCTGTGGATCTCCAGGTTGGAGTCCAGCCCTTTGGCCTTGCATTCGCCGCACTTGACGCGGGCGCTCAATGGGTTGGGGCTGGAGTGAGCGCGGATTGGCCCCTGGCTTATGTGCCGGCTATCTATCCCTTCGTTGATTATCTCGAAGTCCTCGTAACTGACTGCCGCATCGTGGGCGTTTTTCACGATGATTGGCGGGGCGTTATCCTTTGGTCCTGGCAGCCTGGAACGGGGATGGACTCCCCGGAAGAGCTCGCCGAGGTATGTCCTGTTCCTCATGATGTACCGTGCTGCATCGTCGGTCCACAGTCCTCCGCTGGGCGATGGGATGTTGTGCTGGTTCATGTACTTGGTGACCTGCAAAGGAGTGTTGTTATCGCTGGCCATTCTCCAGAATGTCAGACAGTCCTCCCATTTGTCAGGGTCAGGTACCAGCCAGCCGCACTCTATCTTTTTCTTTTCCTCTCCCTCTTCTTCCGGCTGGTCCGGCTGGTCCAGCTCGTTCGAGTCATGTACGAGTTTGTAGCCCCAGGGCACGGTTCCTATGTGGTAGCCCAATTTGGTGGCTTCTCGCTGTCCCCGCTTGGTCCTCCTGGAAATCTTCTTTGATTCTGCCTGAGCGGCGATCAGCCTCTGGTACCATTTCTCTTCTGAGTTGTAGTCGAATATCTCGTTGTCCAGTGCCAGGTGCAGGGTGATTCCTGCCCGCAACAGGTCCTTGGTGTATATGAAGAATTCCTCTATGTTCCTGGTGAAGCGGTCCAGGTCATTGAAGACAACGTGTTTGATGCCGTTTGCCGGGTCGAGGGCGTACTCGCGCAAATGGAGGAACTCCGGGCGTTGCTTGGTCGAGAGTCCGCTGCCCACGTCCGTGAACATCAGGTCGAGGATCAGATTTTCACGCTCGCAGTGTTCTCGTACATCCCCGTCCTGGCTGCGCAGCGAGAAGTTGTCGGCCTGGCTCCTGCCGGACACCCGGCGGTAGCCCACCGCCTTTTCCATCTTTAGCGACAGCAAATTATGTGGTGACACCATAATTCTTCCTCCCTGCTCCTACAGGAGCTTCCTCCCTGTGAAGTGCTGGTACATCTCGACCACGAATTTCTGCATGTCCAGGGGCGGGTTATCCGCCGGTTTCTGGTACCTGGACACGTTGGGGTCGCCGAGCACGAAGGCGTAGGCTCTGCGGAGGTCAAGGGCAGACTCCTGTTGAGCGGGTTCCGGCGCCTGGTCCTGCAGGCCTGCTACGTGCAGCAGGTGGTCCAGCGGGACCTGATAATAGAACCCCAACTTGGCGAGGGTTTTCATCCCGGGTTTCTTGAGGCCGAGCTCGATGTTGCTCAGGTACGCATTGGTTATCCCGGTGTCGGCTTCCACCTGGCGCAGGGTCTTGGTTCCCCTCAACTCCCTGAGGAGTTCCCCGATGGGCGGGCGTTCGCGGTGCTTTTCGACCTTTTTTCTGTTCTGGGAATTACCGTTTTCGTGTGGGACGTCGTGTGGGACGTCCGGTGATTGACCGTTTTGGTATTCCTGCTCTGCTATTACCACTGTCAAACCATCCTTGGGGCTGTTGCCCGATTCTGCTATAATGAGAGTAGCGGACATTGTGCCGACTATTATCAAAAAGGGGAATGTCTGGAGTACGGCTGAGACAAGTATAGCACATGACAGAAAGGAAGAAGCAGATTCGCCTCGGTGCGGAAGATAACAAGGATGTTGTAGGATTGGACAAAATCGATCCTGTTTTGCAGCGGGCCCAGGAGGTGATGGCCAGGGCGATCATAAAGGAGCGATTGGTCGTCCTTTCCGACACTCAGGCGTTGGTTTTGAGGGATTCCGGAGCGGAGGATTCCGCCTCGGAGGTGTGGGACGAAATGCCCCGGCTGGCCAAGGAGCACGAGGGATCCATGGAGGACGGGAGCTCAGGCGGCGGAGTTCCGTCCGGTTGAAGGGCCGGGTTCTGGGGATTTAGGCGAATGAGAGAAGCCGCTCCCTTCAGTCGAGAGCGGCTCCTTGGATTCTCTTCCGGGTTCTGCCCGGTCGGGATAGCCTAGACGATTATCAGGTCTTGGAGGATGCCCTGGGGTTGCTCGGCCGATGGCATGGGCACCTCGTAGATTATCGTGGCCGATCCCGTGTCCACTTTGACCTTCTGGACGAGTAGCTCCAGCAGTTCCTGTGCCTCGTCGGGGTTGTTGCGGTAGGTCCTGGGGTTGTGGATGGTTTCCCTTATGCCGTCTGGGTCCCTGACGAAGTCGATCTTGTCCAGTTCGTTTCTGGCCACCATGGACTCGAAGGAAAGCCCTGCTGTGGTCTTGTCCAGTTCGCTGATCTCGTCGGTGACCTCTTTGTAGGTCTTGGCGCCATGCTCCACGGGATGCAGGACGGCTGGCCTGCGAGCGTTGGTCTCCGCTATCGCGGCCTCGGCCTGCTCCATTCTCGAGCGCTGGGTGATTGAGTTGGCCTCGGTGACGTCCATGATCCTTTCAGTGACGCTCTGGACGGTTTTGTCGGTTGCCAGCCTGTCTACCATTTTGGTGATGACGGCGTGGACCAGGTCATCAGCGTTCATGGGCTTGGTGGTGCATCTGCTTCCCGATTCCACCGCCGCCCCGGGGCAGCAGTAGCTCTCCCCGTTGTTGTTCATCTCCTCGCCGCAGTTGGCGCAGAATACCTTCCCGTCAAGCGATGGCTTGCTCCTGTTGGCACTCTTGCTGTCTATCATAGGCTCTCATGCCTCCGTTCCTAATAGTGTTTCAGATTGTTGGGTATTTCGTCAAGTTGCCGGCTCTTTCGAGAAAATTGCGAAACTCAGGTAGGGCCGAAAGCCAGGACGTATTACGACAGAATGGTACGGAAACCGTATGGGCCGTTTCGGCCCATTTGCGCCCCTCGCCTGGGCCTTCTGGCCTCGCTCTTTTCTCTGGCTGGCTCATTTCTCATTTAGGAGGGAGTACAATGTCAGAGGGCTCGGGGAACCGCCAAGACTGCCCCTGGTGGTGGGTGTTCGGGGACGCTTTCCATGTCAAGCTATACGACCTTACCAGTTTGACGGTCCCTGACGCTTGGACGACAAATCCTCAGCCCGCCATAGACTTGGGGCAGCGCCTGATTGACGCTATGCCGGAGTGCCTTGTAGAGATGCTTAATCACGGCACCGTCTGGCGAAACGTGAACTTCCACCTCAAGCCGAAGCTGATAGAGGAACTGGACCGGCTGCACATAGCGGCCTTGGGCCTTCCAGAGGAACCGTTGCTAACCCACCTGCGAATAATGCGGTCCAGCAGCAGTTGGAACTACGACAACATATAGGGGCCTACGGTAAACCAATGCTATACCCCATACTGATTCTCCCCTCGGACGCTCGTCCGAGGGGAGAGGCTTGCAGGCACGGATGGAACGGCTCCGACATGGAGTCGGTCATGGACCGCCTGTACGCTTGAGACAATGGCGTCCCTGTACAAAGCCCTGAAAGTGCAACACCCAATATACCGCCTAGTGGTATATTGGGTGTTGCACTTTCAGCAACGGGCAAGTACAATGCGGTCAGTCAATCACAGGAGACGCTCAATAGCAGCTATGAATGAAAAAATTGCCCATCCCGGCGAGTCTCTCAGAGTGAAATTAGAAGAGCGTGGATGGACACAGAACGACCTGGCAACCATCATGGGGCGACCAGCGCGACTCGTAACTGAGATAGTCACTGGAAAACGGAGTATTACTCCAGAAACCGCCGTTGAACTAGGGGCCGCGCTTGGGACGACAGCCCAATGGTGGATGAACCAGGAATTTGCATATCGTTTATCACAAATCCGCAATGTAGATGTGCCGAAGGTTTCCAGACGTGCCCGACTCTTTGCCTTGGGGCCGGTCAACGAGATGGTCAAAAGAGGATGGCTGGAGCAATCACAGAACATTTCTGTTCTTGAACAGAGATTCATGCAATTCGTCGATGCTGACAATCTGGACGTAGCCCCCACCTTCGATGCACACGCATTTCGGCAATCCACTCCTTACCATACCGATACACCAGCCCAGACCTTATGGCTGTTTCGAGTGCGTCAACTCGCTGGGCTTGTCACCGCAACGAGATATTCTAAGGCTAGGCATGAAGAGATTGTTGAAGGCTTGCGTCAACTTGTGCCAAGCCCAGAGGAGGTTCGGCACGTCCCAAGACTGCTGGCAGATGCCGGGGTACGCTTAGTGGTTGTTGAACCTCTCAAGAGCACTCGTATAGACGGCGTCTGTTTCTGGCTGGCTGACGATGCTCCCGTAGTGGCGATTTCGATGCGCTATAACCGCATTGATTATTTCTGGCACACCCTAATGCACGAGTTGGCCCACCTGAGAAATCAAGATGGTCTTGCCAACGACCATGCCACTGTTGATGTTGATGTAGAAGGGGAACGTCAGTCGGATAGGACGCTTGCCCATGAGCGAGATGCGGACAGAATTGCCACGGAGACCTTGGTTCCAAGAGATGCCCTTGAAAACTTTATCAGTCGTCTCGCACCACTCTATTCATCTAGGGCCATTCGCGGGTTCGCTGCTACAAACAGGACTCACGCAGGGATAGTAGTCGGCCAACTGCAACATAGGGGTGAAATCCCTTATTCCAAATATCGCCAGTTGCTCGTGCCAGTCCGGGATTTCATAGTGGAATCTGCGCTCACTGATGGCTGGGGGCATACCATTTCTGTCGAATTTTAGGGAGGTGTGCTGTGGCGTCATACACTCAACAACTGCAACGAATTGCTGATGACTATAAACAAGCCGGTGAACCTTGGCCTGCGTCCGCGCGTGCCATAGCTGCATGGGCAATCCGCAATAATCTTTGGCAGCCTCAACCGTCTGCCGTTGTCAGCCAATGCGCTGACCACCTCGCGCGTGCGTTGCGCGAAGAGTATATAACTGACCCGCAAGGCCGCAGAGTGCGAGCCAAGCACCATGCGCCGTCTTACCAGAACGGGAAACAGATGGCCCTCTGGGATGACATCAAAACAGCGTCACGGGACCACATGCGAGCGGCGTTTCAGACACGTAGGCGGCAAATAGTTGGAGACTGCCACCAGTTGAAAACGGACATCGACTCTTACAATGACAACTATAATTTGTTCCAGCCCATACAAATGGTTTTCGACTTCACGCAGGACTTACAAGAGTTAGACGCCGATATACCTTGACTATGGTCAGGTGGCAGCGGATTGGCCCAAATGAGCAGGTCCGGGGCGGGCAAACCCGGCTATCCTATGCCTCGTTCCCCATTACGAGTTATGCGCCGTCACTGAAGGTATTCGTACCACTTTCAGCTCTACTTGAGTTTCGCAATTTTCTCCTCTTTCCGCTTTCGTTCTATTGGGTGGGGTATGTGCCGTTCCTGGGCAGTTGCCGGTGCCTTTCGGGCTGGGGACTTCCCGGCCTGGTGATGGCCCGGTACCGGGCGGCCAGGCGCCTGAGGCCTTCGGCCTGTTCCTCGCTGATGGTCCTGGCTGGGTCGGGAACAAAGCTTCCGGCCAGAGCCTGGTAGACGGGGATGCCCCGGCGCAGCACCGGCTCGTCTTGGGGCCATCTGGAGTCCATGCGGGTCTCCACGATTTTGCAGGTGGCCGTGACGTATCCCACCAGGGTTATCATGCCGCGTGCGCTGGCCGTCGCCCGGGGTTCTCCTGCGCTCCGGCTCTGGAGGGTCACCGGGGTTTCAGACCATATGGTATGAGATTCGCTGGGCCTGGTGAGCATGATGATTGCTCCGTTGTCGGTTGTCCTGTCGATGAAACCCAGGGGTAGTATGCGCTTCTTGGGCATGATCCCTCTTTTCCCTTCTATGCAAAAAGGGACAGGCGGCCGCCTGTCCCTGGGTTGGTGCTGTTCGGTTTTTGGGCCCCGGCCGCGGTTGGCGCGGCGGGGAGGGTCTTAAATCTCTTCCCAGGCTTCCTGCTGGTGAGTTTCATCCAGGAAGGCTTGGATCTCCTCTTACGTTCCCTGCGGTTCGGGGTCCGGCTCGAAGGAGCACGGTAGGCCCAGATATGCGGGCTGCCCTGCTGCCAGGGGGTTCACTCCCTCCGGCCGCTCCGGCTCGGTCTCCAGCTCCAGGATGTCGAACCGGGCCATGTTTCCCTGGATTTCCACAACCCTGACGGCTGCCCTCGCATGGGCGCCGGTTTCGGAGTCCCGGGTCAGGATGGTCGCTTGGGCTGTAGCTTGTCGGCGCTGGGGTGCGGCGGGATCAGGCGGGTTGTCGTCCCGGCTCCGGTGGACTCCTTGATGGTCCCGATGGGCATGATGATGACTGTGACCTTCTCTCTCCCGTTCGAGCGCCTCGATCATGGAAACACTAGCCCGCCCGGCCCCTCTGCGTCTCCACCCGAGGGGCCGGGCGTCGTCATTCGGGTCCACGTGCCACGCGGCGATCAGTCCCCATCTTTTTCTGTGCTTCCGTTTCCGGCAAGCGGCTGTCCACAGCCCCCACAATTCCGGCTATCGTCGGTTCGTCCCGAGTTGCCTTTCAGTATGGGCCGGCGGCACTCCCGGCAGTATCCGGGAATATCGTTTCCGAATTCGGGCACGTCCGGGTAGAGCCGGTGGGCTAATTCCTGCCTCAGCCCGCTCTCCGTCAATTCATCCTCATCCATCCGGTGCAGGCAGTATGGGCAATATGTGGACATTACTGAATCCTCCTGATTGGTTCAGTTCCCCGGGCCGCAGGGGTGGAATCAAGCGGCCCGGGGGGTTCTCAAGCGGTCTTGGCGCCGGCGCCGCGGGGCGGGCCGTATGGCTTGTTTTCAGGGGTTCGGGTCTGTTGGTCGGCTGACATGGGAAAGGGTCGTAAACGGCGCTCTGGGGGGCGTTTGGCGGTGAAATGGCGGGGCCGGAGCAGAATGGACAGAGCAGTACTGTGGGACCTGAGGTGGCGCTCATGGTCTCACCGGTGCTGACTTCCCGTTTGTGCTCCGTTCACCTGGTACTGGTCCATATTTGTTTTCATCCGCTTGGCCGCGGGCTACTCCCAGGTAGATGAACATGAGGATGTACAACCAGCCGAAAATGGGAATGAAGGGCAGGAGGCTCCACCAGGCTGTTTTGCCCAGGTCGTGCCACCTTTTTGTGAAGATGGCTAGGCTGATGAAAATCAGGAGGATTCCGAAAAAGATTCTTATGATGAGTTTCAGTTCCCATTCGTTGATGGTTCCCGGACCTGCTGCCAGTCTGATTGCTTCCACAATGGGGGTTGGGTCTTTCAAGATTGGGATTCCTATACCCAGTGCAGGGAGCATTCCCTTCAACCAGTACTCTCGCCGGGAGATTCTCCCTTTGAAGCTGAATAGGACTTGTTTTATCTTCATCTGGTTGCTTCTTCTGCTTCCTCTTAGGTCGGTCTCGGCGTGGGGGTTCCGGTGAATGGCAATGAGCAGGCTGTGGGCAGCGTGAGGAGGCCGGCGGTGATCGGGATCATGGCTCTCCAGTCGGCCGAGAGCTCACGGATTTTGTTGCCGGGGTTCTGCTCGGCCATCCTGGATCCAGACTATCAGGCTGAAGTGGGATCAGGGTTTTGCTGGTAAGAGCCGCAGGCAGTTGCCTCTTAGGCTCGGCCGACTGCTGGGCTGGGGTGTTGGCGTGCCGGAGGGGAATACCCGGATCTCTTGGAAATCGTGCGAGATGCCCGGGGAAGGGGCGCTAATGCGATCTTGTTGTACGCGATCTTGTGAACTAAAGCTGCGCCAGATTCACCGCCAGGTTGTAGGCGAACCAGCCGTCCCCGGTCCGGAAGGTCTGGGGCTTCGCGCTCTGCGCATCCCGCATGATGCCGAACCCGTCATCGTAGGGGTCGAAGCTCACGATGCGGTCATACCGGACCCGGAACTTCTTCTTCCGGCCGGCGAAGTAGATGTGCTTGGTGGTCAGCCCCAGGAGACCGGTATCGGCGTGGACTGTCTCATCCCACTCAATGGGCCGGCTCCGGAAGGTCGAGGGCCGGTAGTAGAGGCCCCGTGCTACACGGATGCTGAGCCCGTGGGAGGTGCCCTGGCGCTCCCGGCGCACCACCGTTTCCAGGTAGTCCACGTCCTGGATCAGCCAGACGAGTTGCTCGGACTTCATCAGGTTGAACGGGACTGCGCCGCTGACCTGCTGGCGCTGGGGGATGATGCCCTGGGTCACGTCCCGTATGACGGCGGCCTGGACCAGGCTGGTCTGGACGCCGTTCCGGTCCAGGTCCTGCTGGGTCAGACTGAAGTGGGCGGTGTACTTGGCAAGAGCGTTCTCCTCGTCCAGGGACACCAGCCCGTCCTCCAGGGCGCCCTCAACGGAGGCTTCCCAGGCCCGGACCTGGAGTCCCTTGGCCTTGACGCCGGCTAGGCCGGCCTGCCGGATGGCCAAGCTGAGGTCCTGGAGATGCTGATCGCCGTCCCGGGGAGAGATGGCGGCCAGCCGTGCCTCCATCATGATGCGGTCCGTTGATGCCCGGTCCAGGGCGCCCAGGTCCTTGGGGTCGGCGGTCTGGTCCTCCATGGCCAGGCTGTCACGGAAGGCGCGTAGCTGCTCTTCCTCCTGTCGGCTAATGATGCCGTCGGACATCGCGTGGGCGACGCCCTGCCTGAACCCCTCCTTGAGGGCGCGTTCGATGTCCTCGCCGGTGGCGTGGGAGTGCTGGGCGATGATCTGGAGGGTCTGCCGGAGGGCGGTCTCGTTGAAGCTGTGGGTGCTGGCGGCCTGGGCGGCGAGCTGAATCATCTCCTGGAAGCCGGACGCGTTTAGCTTACGGCATTGAGTGTGCCGTTTACGCAGGAAGCTGGCGTTCTGTCCGCAGTATCGGCATGTACCCATGGGGAATCCTCTTTCTCTTGGTTGATTTTGATCAAAAGCCCAGTTCCGCAGCGATTTCCTTCAGTCTCTCTTCCAGGGTTTGGGGAAGATCACGGTCGAGGAGGTTTTCGATTAACTTCTTGCCGCGAAACCAAGCTTGCCCGGGCAGGTTTTGTTCTGCCCAACAGATCAAGAGCTTGGCCGTTGCTTCGGGGTGACTCTCTGCCGTGCCCTTGTCGGTTAGGGCGTGAATTGGCGGGCCATATACCGACGGTGGCTTCGGTATTTTGGTCGCGAGGTCAACGGCCTCTGGAAACAGGTCGTGGAGGTGGGGGAGACAATAATGCATTATTCCTACTTCGGAAGAGTCGAGCGGGGCTGGTGTTCCGTCGGCCCAGGGGCCGGATGTAACGGTCGGGGATGAGCTGGTACAACCCGATGGTTGCCTGTTTCAATCCTCATCCGACCCCTGGGCCGGATGCAACGTCGGCGGCTGAGTCGGGATGGCGACGTGGTACTCGTTTCAATCCTCATCCGGCCCCTGGGCCGGATGCAACAGGCGATGTACCGGCACGGGTACAAGGTGATTGAGTTTCAATCCTCATCCGGCCCCTGGGCCGGATGCAACCTGTACCACACTGTCAACCCGTAAAGTTGAGGTGAGTTTCAATCCTCATCCGGCCCCTGGGCCGGATGCAACCTCCCCGTCGATGTAGTTGATGCCCAGGTACGTGACGGTTTCAATCCTCATCCGGCCCAGGGGCCGGATGCAACGCGGCGGAGGCCTTCTGTGCGTCGGCCTTGTGCTCGTTTCAATCCTCATCCGGCCCCTGGGCCGGATGCAACCGGATTGCTCGGCCATAGCCTGCACAATGTCCGTGTTTCAATCCTCATCCGGCCCCTGGGCCGGATGCAACCTCCACCGGCACCCCGGCCACGGCCATCCTGACCAGGTTTCAATCCTCATCCGGCCCCTGGGCCGGATGCAACGTGAAATCAAGCGCAGCGCAGCGTAGAGGCTTTGGTTTCAATCCTCATCCGGCCCCTGGGCCGGATGCAACGCCAAAAGGCCCTAGCTCCCGGCGGCGTCATCATTGCCGTTTCAATCCTCATCCGGCCCCTGGGCCGGATGCAACATGACAAACGAACCCCGTCCAAGCTGGATATCCTGTTTCAATCCTCATCCGGCCCCTGGGCCGGATGCAACTCTCGGTTTGCTCGATATTGAAGACATTGTTCACGTTGTTTCAATCCTCATCCGGCCCCTGGGCCGGATGCAACGCTCGATCGGCTTCGTGCCATAGAAATGAATATCTCCGTTTCAATCCTCATCCGGCCCCTGGGCCGGATGCAACTTATGTAGCAATCGCGGATGAGCAGCTTCTTCCTCGGTTTCAATCCTCATCCGGCCCCTGGGCCGGATGCAACACGTAGATGCTGTTCTCGACCCTGATGGACTCGATGTTTCAATCCTCATCCGGCCCCTGGGCCGGATGCAACCCGTTCCAGTCACGAGCTTGTAAGTGGAGGGCAGCAGTTTCAATCCTCATCCGGCCCCTGGGCCGGATGCAACGAGGGGCGTGTGCATCCTCCGCTCCAGCCAGGCCAGTTTCAATCCTCATCCGGCCCCTGGGCCGGATGCAACCGACCACGACCAACACCGACAGCATGGATGACAGGTTTCAATCCTCATCCGGCCCCTGGGCCGGATGCAACCGGCCCCGTTGAAGTGCATGGTGGGGATGGGGGAGTCGTTTCAATCCTCATCCGGCCCCTGGGCCGGATGCAACAAGAGCGGCCAGCAGGTGCGGCGGTACATTCGGGTTTCAATCCTCATCCGGCCCCTGGGCCGGATGCAACCATCATCGACCGCTACTCAGTCCAGTTTTTCCGTGTTTCAATCCTCATCCGGCCCCTGGGCCGGATGCAACAGGGGTCCTCCATTCTAGGCATACTCGGTCCCTCCTGTTTCAATCCTCATCCGGCCCCTGGGCCGGATGCAACATGTTTCCGAACGTTTTACAGGCGGCTGTCCCATAACTGTTTCAATCCTCATCCGGCCCCTGGGCCGGATGCAACACGACCATCACGGGCACCCCCGACGGGCACCACAATGTTTCAATCCTCATCCGGCCCCTGGGCCGGATGCAACAAGTACTGCTCAAAGTGGTGCCAGCAGGAGGCAATGTTTCAATCCTCATCCGGCCCCTGGGCCGGATGCAACTACGCGCCGAATTTCACTCCCCCAATAAACAAGGTGGTTTCAATCCTCATCCGGCCCCTGGGCCGGATGCAACCCGGGGTAACGCACCCACGCGGAGGGACAGACATGTTTCAATCCTCATCCGGCCCCTGGGCCGGATGCAACGCCTGCTTTCAGGTTGGCAGTAGAACAAGAGGAGTGAGTTTCAATCCTCATCCGGCCCCTGGGCCGGATGCAACGTGAGTCGGCGTAGCCATAGGCAGCGGTACTCCCGGTTTCAATCCTCATCCGGCCCCTGGGCCGGATGCAACGGGGGGAATAGGCGGGGGGGGGAAAGGGTATGGGTTTCAATCCTCATCCGGCCCCTGGGCCGGATGCAACCTGCCGGTTAGTGTTGGGTATGCGGTCGGCAGCGTGGTTTCAATCCTCATCCGGCCCCTGGGCCGGATGCAACCCGATACGGGAGCCGATACGGGAGCCGATTCGTGTTTCAATCCTCATCCGGCCCCTGGGCCGGATGCAACCTGCCGGTTATGCGGTGAGGTGTGCCTGAGTAGGAGTTTCAATCCTCATCCGGCCCCTGGGCCGGATGCAACACCTGTGCCTGGTTTTCCTATTTGCTCATCGCGAACCTCCTCAACCATGCCGCTTGCCGGCCATTTTTGGGACGAATTATTCAAGAGCTTTACTCGTGCCGCAACACGAACGCGAACCTCCAGCGTCCGGGGGAGGCAGCAATGGGTTCGCGTTACACCACCAGGGGGCCGGTGAAGTCGACCACGTTGCCCTGTCCATATTCCTCGACCCGTTGATCCCGGCTTCCGGGCAGCTTGTAAAACCGGATGCTGTCCTGCTTCTCGTCGATGATTTCCAGCAAACGGCGCTTCATACGGTGAAACGTGACATCGGCGACGGTGCATTCGAACACCGACTTCTGGACTCTCTGGCCATAGTCCTCGCAGGCTTTGGCGACCCGCCTCAGACGCGAACGCCCCTCCGGGGTTTCGGTGCTTACGTCGTAGGTGATCAGAATCCACACAGCAGCTACCTCCCAACGAAGGCGGGATAATGTTCCAGATCCCCACGAAGGTGCCGCGCCAGGAGGCGGGCCTGAAGGTGGGGAATCAGCCCTATGGGTGTTTTGGACTGTACGACCGGGTGTTGGATTTCCTCAGCCTTGCGTTTCTGATAGGCCACCAGCAGCAGGTTCCTTCCCTCATCATTCAGGGATACTCCTCCTCCGGCGCTCTCCGAAAAGTGGCTGGAGGTAAGCTGACGGCGGTTGATCAGGGTCAGCGCCAACCGGTCTGCCAGCACGGCACGGAACTCTTCCATAAGGTCCAGAGCCAGGGACGGCCGTCCGGGGCGGACCGCGTGCAGGAACCCGATTTGCGGGTCCAGACCGACCCCTTCACATGCCGCCTGACACTCAATCCTGACCAGGGAATACAGGAACGACAGCAGGGCGTTCACCGGGTCCCGGGGTGGACGCCGGTTTCTGCCATTGAAGGTGAAGGCGCCGTCAGGGGCGCGTATCAGCCGGTTGAACACTGAAAAGTAAGCCGCGCTTGCGTATCCCTCATTCCCCCGGATCACATCCAGGCCGCCGGCCTTGGGGAGACCTTGGATGGTATCGGCCATGGCCCTGGCGGCATTGCGCAATGCCCCTTCCGCTTCCGCATTTTCCGTCTGGCGGGCTTCCCGCATCAGGAGAATCCTGGCGTTCTGGACTTTGGCTGCCACGATGTTCCGAGCAATGTCGACCGACCGAGCCGGGTCCTCGTGGGCGTGATGCTGGGCCAGGCGCAACAGAACGTTGCCCGAGGTTGGGCCGACCACCTTCGCCCGGAATCGGCCGCCCCGGCTGAGAAATACCAGGTCGCGCTGGTCCTCAGCGCACCGGGCCATGGCCTCGGGGGAAACGCTGACCCGGCCGAAACAGACCACTGACCCCAGATGATGCAGCGGCACCCGCAGCCGGGTCTCATCTCCCACCTCGACCCTCAGGGTCTGGTGGTCGACGTGCACGTAGGCGCCCTGGGTGGTGACGTATAGCGTGTTGAGCAATTCGCGGGCCAAGGCATTCTCCTACACTCGGGCCGGAGTAAACAGGCTCCTTTGATAATCCCGGTTCTTGTCATGAGCCGATACCACGAACGGCAGGCAGGAATCTATGAGGGAACAGTTCTTGCAACGGGCATCGGCCGGCGCAGCCGGCAGTGTGTCCGAATCCAGAATCTCCCGGACCTTTTCCACCGCCAGCCTTACCGTTTGCCGCAGTTCCGGAGTGAATGAGACCTCCCGCCGGCGGCGGGAGGAGAAGTGAAAGACCGCCCCCTCGGGCACCTCGGCGCCCAGCATCTCCTCCAGGCACAGGGCTTGACCGCAAAGCTGGATGTCTGCGCCGCGGTCCCTGCGGGCCGGCCCGTGCTTGTACTCCACCGGGTAGGGCGTGTCCCCGTTGTATTCGACCAGGTCGGCTTTCCCCACGAGCCCCAGGGACACGGACCAGAGGGGAACGCTGTACTCCCGCCGCACACCGGCGATTGTGTCCCCTCCCGGCTGGTCCACCCGTTCATGGACGGCATTCCCCTGCAACGTGAAGATATTCTCGTGGTAGGTCTGCTCCCGGTGAATCAAGGCGCACTGCCTGGGGCAATAAGCGTAATGCTCAAGAGCCGACAGCAGAACGGCATTTTCCAGGTCCGGTGTCGCCGGCATCATCCTGGCGCCTCCCGTGAGTCCCGCCTCTGGCGTGGGATGGACTTTTTAGCCTTCCAGCCGGGTGAGGGAGATGGTGTCGGGGAGACCGCTCTCGTCCAGCGCAACGGTGTAATCCCCGAACTTCCGCGGCGCTTCAACACCGTCTTTCCGGCTGACTGAGACCCGTTCCAGAAGACGATGGGCCGGGGAATTGCCCATCGGGCTCTCGTGACTGAAGACGTAGAGACCCCGGCAGGCCATCAGGCCCCTTGAGGCGGAGCGGTCCATATCCCACATGTTGACCAGGGCATTCCAGAAGATCTGGAGGTCGCCGTCGGTCACGCCGGTGCGCCGGGCGAAGTTGGGATTGAAGAACCCGTACCCGAGATACAGGGCGTATGCCACGGTGGCCTTCCGGCCCAGGGTGCCGTGGGTGGGAGCTTCCAAATCCTCCTCCCGGCCTTCGGGTCTGTCGTTCCTGCGTTCCAGGGCCACCCTGGCGATGCTGGAATCCATCGGGAAGATGGGATCGATGGAGCGGGCGAAGGTCAACTGGATGGGTCCACGCACCTGACCGGCGTTGTAGTCCCTCATGCCCATGACTGCTCCGAACATCCGGATGTCGAAGAACTCCTGGCACATCCATTGCTGGACTTCCGAGTGATGAACTCCCTGGCGTCCTTCCGACCTTTCCCCGAACACCCGGGCTCGGGTCTCGGTCAGATAGGATTCTCTCTGAACGTAGATCTTGTACCTGGCCTGGTCCAGGCTGGAGGCGTCCACCCAGTCCCTGACCTTGCGCTTCAGGCAGACGTCCGTTACCAGGCCCTGGGTGGTTTCCGGGTCCACCCGGGGCAGGTTGCCCGCGTCGGGGTCGCCGTTGGGGTTCCCGTCCTGGACATCGAAGAGCATTACGAAGTCGTGCCGGCGGCCGGCGTCGATATGGGCCTGTGCTGTTGTGGTCATTGGTGATCCTCCCGGTTCTGCCGTTGCAAATTTGTGGCCAACGAATCTCCCCAGCGGCCGGGGCCTCTTTTTCTACTCGGTTTCATTCTCGGTTTCATTCTCGGTTTCAGCCTCAGGTTCCTTCCGTGCCTGACTTCGTTCCCTGGTCTGGGCCCGGTCCTGGGCTTTTTGATGATAGTAGCCCAGGGCGAACAGCCCCTGCTGTTCCGGAGTGAGGGTCTTGGGGAAGGTGTCCAGGCCGGACATCACCTCCTCCAGCTGGGCCTGAATGGCGTTGTGGGCGCCCCGGTTGTCCCGCTTGAGTGTGGATAGATGGGCTTGCGCTCCCTTCATCAGGTGGCTGAAGACCGACCCGGGGGCGGTGGAAGCGGTCCCGTAGAAACGGTCCACGATGGTGGTGTTCAGGTTTCTGATGGCTGCGCCCTGAGCTCGTTCCAATATAGCCAGGAGCCGTCCGCAGCGATAGCCGGGTTCGGTGTTGTTCAGGTCGAGTTGGACCATGCAATCCTCCGGATAGTCATTGTTCTGGCTGAGCAGCGCCAGCTTGATCAGGGCGGCCCGAGCACGGGTCACGTCCCGCTCGGCCTGGTTCCGGCGCACCGCCTGGTGCAGAATGCCCATGGGCAGCGGCGCGCCGGTTAAAGCGGCCCTCATCAGGACCCGCGGCGTGGTCCTGGGCAGGTCCCGGGGTTCCCGCACCGTTGCGAAGGCCAGGGCCCGCAGCCCGTAATACCGGGGCATCTCCTCGGACCAGGACGCGATGCGCTGTCTCCGGAACCAGGCGGCCAGGTGCTGCTTGGTGTTTCCCACGGTCGTGTCCAGCCAGTCCCGGACCACCGCCCTTCCGCCGCTGGCGGACAGGGAGAGCGCGTAGAATGGCCCCTCATCCACCCCGGTCCAACGGCCGGTTCGGACCGTTTCCAACAGAGCCTGCACCTGGGACGGGTCCGGGTCATCAATCGCGCTGAGAAAGTTGAACTCGATCTCATCCCGGGTCCAGAAGACGAACACGCCGCCGCCTGAGGCCAGCCGGCTTTCCCCGCCGGCCAGAAGGGCATTGATCCCCCTGGTGAAGGCTTCCCCGCAGTTGGCGCAGGTGGGCGCGATCAGTGATGCACTGAGCCCGTAGGACTCGAATGCATCGGAGTTGGCCGAGATCAGGCTGGTGCCCGCGGTCTGCCCTCCGGGTATCCCCTTGATCTTGGCCTGCAGCCGGTCCAACACCGGACGGTCGTTGCCGCAGACCAGGCACTGCATCGTCGGGGCATCCGCGCCGCCGGGCGCATTTGCCGAGGCCCAGAAGGTCCGCACCGCCGGGTTGTCGACCGTGACCCGGTCCTGGACCCTGAAGGTGATGATGCCCGAGGGATCGAAGTCCTCGTCCGGTTGAACCTGGCCCAGGGGGTCGTTGTGCAGGAACCTCAGGACCGCCCGGACGTCCGGGTCCCCGGTGGCGGCGGCGCAGCGTTCCACCAGTTCCACGTAGGCCCGGTGGCAATCCCTGGCCCGGCCGGCCTTCCGCTCATCGGCGGCATAGCCCAGGGTGTAGTCGGCTTTGTCAGCCATCAGGAGCGGGCGAATGCCGGACGAACGCTGCACCTGGGGCAGGAGACGGCGTTGGCCCCGCCTGGTCCGGGGACTGGATGAGTCGGACAGGTCGGCCTTCGAGAGAAACCGGCCCTCCTGGTCCAGGTCGATCAGATACCTCACCGGACCCTCGCCGTACAAACTGGGCGGCGGGTCCGGCAGCCTTTCCGAATACTCGGCGAGCTTTCCAAGCAGCATGTCATGCCTCCGTTCCGCGTGTCCTGGGAATCGTCAGCACGCCCGCGGCCAGTTGGGCATGGAAGAAGCGAGGGGTGGCGTGGCCTGACCCGTCGGGGGCGTAATCCATTTCCAGCAGTATGTTGCCCAGATCTTCGTTGATTTCCTCGGGTTTCTCGTCACCGCCGGGGACAGAGAACCAGGCGGAGAACTCCCGGCATCCCAGGTAGGGCGTGGCGAAGCACCGGCCGCCCTTCACCCTTCGCCGGAACTGGTCCCGGAACTTGGCCGGTTCTTCGTCAACCCCTGGTTTGACCACGGCCTGGGCCCTGATGATGTAGGATACTTCCCTGAGCGCCAGGGTATGTCGCTGGGCGCGATCGTCCGCCGCGCTGAACCCGCCCCCGCCGCCGTTCCGCTGCCACCCCTCGGCGGTCCTCGCGCTCTGACGGGAGGTGATTTCGTTGCGCAGGATGGAGAAGTACCGGATGGGCTTCAGGACCCGGATTTCTTCGACTTCCCATTGGAATTCCGGTTTCCAGAATATGGCCTCCAGGATGCCCCTGGCTGCGGACGGGGTCATCACCGGATAGCTGACCCGCTCCACCTTCATTTCGGGCCGGGTGAAACAGGCAAAATCCCCCCACACCTTGACCTCCAACGGGATGCGCTGAGCTGGCTGCATGGTTCGCTCCTTTCGCCGGCCTGGCAGTGATGCAACCGGTGAGTCACCGGCTGTGGTCTACTGACAATCCGCCATTGACGGGGTTGGGCTGCGGCTGTTGTACTTCATGGTGACCTTTCAGGGTACAGTTTCAATCCTCAATGATTACTCTGACCATTAAGTGTACAGAATAATCTATGCCGCAGACATCTTAGCCAACCGGCTTCAGGGCGTCAAGGCCCCCTGTGTCACCGCTTAAACCACCAGGATATCCGGGTCCAGAGTGGTGACTCCCCCAATGCCCTTCACGGGGTCGTAACCTCCCCGCCATTCGTACACGCCCGGCATCACCTCGGCAATCAGACCGGAGCGGTCCATCGCGGCTGCCTGGTTCTCTCTGATCTGGATTCCCCACGGCTGGACCCGCCGGAGCAACCGGCGCGCCTCCGGAGTCCCTTCCCGAAGTTGCTCCAGCGCCGCATGAACCATCCCCTGCTCTTCGGGAGTGCCGTACCGGGGCACGATGACCTCAAGGGCCGAGTCATCGATCATCCTGAACCGCCTGGCCGTTTCCGGGTAATCAAGGGCCTTTTGGGATTCCTGTATCCGTTCCCGGTCGGTATCGACAATGGGGAGGATTTTCCGGAAGTACCCGGAGATGGTCTCGGGATCGTCCGGGTCCGGCGGGCCCGCGCTCAACAGGCCCATCGTCGTCTGTGTCGCTATCCGGTAGTTCCCTGGAGGCGCTCCGCCGCTCTCCGGCTGGAACACCACAACCCGGCCGGCCTCCAGTCCTCCTGCCCGGTTGCAGCGGCCCGCTGCCTGGATGATGCTGTCCAGGGGGCCGACGGCCCGCATCACCATCGGGAAGTCCAGGTCCACCCCGGCTTCCACCACCTGCGTGGAGACGACCCGGCAGGCCTCTCCCACGTCCAGCCGGCGCCGAATCTCCTGAATGACCCGCTGACGGTGGCGTCCGCACAGCAGGGTGGAAAGATGCAGGGCCGAGTCGTCCTCAAGGGCTTCCAACAACGCCAGCGCGTCCTTCCTGGTGTTCACCACCGTCAGCGCCTGGGGCGATTCCCGCATCAACTCCGCCACCTCGTTCCACGACAGCGCGGGCTGGGTCTTCCACTCGTAGTTGACCCGCTTCAGCGTCCGGAAGTGTTTGGCGGCATCTGGAACCATATCGGCCGCGGCGACGTCGGCGAAGGGCTTTATGGTCTCGAAAGCCGGTTGGGTCGCGGTGGATAACACGACGCTGACCCCGTAGTCTTCGGTCAAATTCCTGAGCGCGTCCAGTATCGGGGTGAGCAGCTGGGGAGGCAGGCTCTGGGCCTCGTCCAGGATGATCACGCTGTTGGCCAGGCGGTGCAGCTTGCGGGTGGAGCTGGTCCGGTTGGAGAAGAGGCTCTGGAACAGCTGCACCGTGGTTGTGACCACCACCGGCGCGTCCCAGTTCTCGGCGGCCAGCCTGGACCATACGCGGCCATGGGCGTATTCCTCGTCTTCGCTGGTCTCAGCCATGGAGTGGTGCTCCAGCACCACAGGGGACTCGGGATCTGAGTCCTCCTCCAGAAAATCCCGGTAGACCTCCGCGGTCTGCTGGGTGATGGACATGAACGGAGCGGCGACTATGACCCTTTTCAGCCTGTGCAGCACGGCGTGCCGCAGGGCGAAGCCCATCGCCGAGAGGGTTTTTCCGCCGCCGGTGGGCACCGCCAGCCGGAAGATCCCGGGAGGCATTTCCGCGGCGTCCAGGCAGGCGTCGTATACCTCGGACCGGACCCGGTTGACCAACCCGGCCGCTTCCCGGGTCTTCTCACGGTGACGGGCCTGAAATCGTTCCCAGAGTTGCTCCGGATTCTGTCCGCTCTGACGAAGGCCGGCTTTCCCTGGATTGAAATGCCGTTCGGTGTCGAGGAAGTCGGCGTCCACCAGCGCGGAAAAGACCATCCTCACCCATAGTTCGGCTTTGATCCGGTCGTGCTTCACAAAGTCCGGCAGATCCATGATGCCCTGTGGTTCCAGGTCCGGGATCGCCTGACGGGCCGATTCCAATGCCTCGGCCACGGCCGGGTTGGCGCCCTTTTCATTCAACCACCCGGTCAGGGCTTTCATTGCCTGAAGCCCGCCGTGGTGGCCCTGCACCGTCAATCCGCCAGGGCCCAGATGTTCACAGGCCAACCGGGTTCCGGCGGCCTTGTGGTCCGGGCCCCGCTGCCTGTCACCGGCTAAATACCGTTGAAACTCCGGGTTGAACTTTCCCAGGTCATGCCAGAGCCCGGCGTAGTAGGCGGCATCGCCGCCTCCGAAGGGCGCTGCGAAATCCCGGGCCAGCAGGGCCACGGCCCGCAGATGTTCCACCAGGCCGTGGCAGCGCCCTTCGCCGTTGGCGGAGTGTGCGTAGAATTCAGGCATGGTGAACCTCAATTAACATTCACTGAGCTGGACGGTCTGCTGGCGCAGCCCGGCAATCAGGGCCGCTCCGCCTCTTGATTTCCGGTTCTGACCGTTTCCGAATATCCCGGTTGTTCCCTTCGTCCAAGCCTTCTTCCCGGCCTGGATTTGGCCGGTTGAAGCACCGTCTTATCCAACTTTGTGATGACAACCGGGGTGACGGCCCCTTCGGTGATGGCCGCCAGGATGACGGCCCGGGTTTTCGCCCGGTCGATGTCGTCCCGGTCCGCCGTCAGGGATACCTCGACGACCGCGTGCCGGTTGTCCTCGGCCGAGATTATGAGGTCGGCTTCGAAGAGGTCGGCGCAGCCGTCCTGGCTGACAAGTCCGTTCCGGATGGCCCGGTCGATGGCGCTGTTCAGCCGGGGATCGGTCAGGCCGTCCTGGTTCAGGGCAACGTAGGACCCTGTGAAGCCCAGGGTGAACCTCGATCTGGCCAGGGCCTTGGTGCGAACAGTCCGTTCGTACTGCCCACCTTCCAGGTTCCCGAGCCGTCCTTCGATGGCGTTGAGCCGCTGGTCGGTCAGCCGGTTGGTCTCCTGCTGGGCTTCGTTGGCTTTCTCCTGGGCCTGATTGAATTCTCTCTGGGCCTCGTTGGCTTCCTGCTGGGCCTGATTGAATTCCCGCTGCGCCTCGACGAAGCGGTCGAACCGGCCCGGCAGGTCCAGAAGTTCCTGGGTCAGGAGGATGGCACGGAGAGCCTCGGCCCAGGTGGGCTGGTCCCGCAGGATGCGGATCAAGTCCTCGATGGTGTTGATGGTGGTCATGCGGGAATTATACCTCAGCCGGATCGCCGGATGAAATGCGGGGCCCGGGGCCAGGTGAAGGTAGACCTCTGATGGGGGGACGTTTGCCAGCGGCAGGTTAACTGGTGAAGAGAGACGGCACTGAGCCGTCTCTATATATCGAAAAGCCGGTTTTCCGAAATCCTGGTGTCAGCCACCGTTCTTGGCTGCGGCACGCTGAGCGCGGGCTGCGAAACCTCCCTTGGGGTTCTGGCCGCCGTTGGCCTTCGCTCCGGCCGCCTGCACTCGTGCTGCGGCCTTGCCTGTCATCGCGCCCTTCCCTGGGCCTTTGCCACCGCCGGATCGTCCTTTGGCCATGATGAAGCCTCCGTATAAGATCGAGGATTCGCTCCCCAATGATAGTAAATGTAATCTATTCCGGTCAATGGAACGGTCTTTCTGCTGTCATGGCTTCAGGCTCTGATGCTCGCGGCTCCGGCCGTTGATTTTCCGACCCGGCCCAGGGCCGGGACGAGGGTCCGCGGCCCGTGCCCGGGATGCCGCCAGAAAATGCGGGTCTGTCCGGAGGCCTGCTCCCTTTTCTGGACAACTCTTTCCCTGGCCTGCTTTTGGTACTCCCGGTGTCGCAGGGTGCAGGTCTCGCACCTGGTCCGGTTCGGTATCGCGGGGTTCGGGCAGTCGCGGCAGAGGCCCAGTTCCTTGGCCTTTTGCATCCTCTCCTGCTCGTGGCGACGGCGATAGGCCGCCCTGTCTGGGTTCTTGCGTCTGAGCTGTTCGTACCCCTTACCGTCCTGATGGGCGGCATTCTCCTCAGCCTGGTTCGGGACGGTGCCTCCCGGAGAATTCCGTGCTGCTGCTCCGCGGCGTCGGAGGGTTTTCTCCGGGCGTCCGGTGGGCTTCTTTACTTTTTCGCTGGCGCTGGCTGATTTTTTGTTGGACTTGGGTCTTTTTCGTGTGGGGATGACGAAGGCGCTTTCGAAGATGCGCTCTTTAGAGACCCCCGCTCGACAAGAACTGGTCAAGGGGGTCGGTGTATTTCTCGGTCATCTCCTTCGCAGCTACTCTCAAGCTATTGTGCACTATGCGGCGCTTGGCGCTGGCGAACGGATCGGTCCTGCGTTGTTGTTGGTCCATCTCTCTGGCCCGGTAGTCAGTTTTGCAGATCTTGGGAAGTCAGTCTCGGTGAGGATACTGCCGATTCGTAGGTTCGATGATACTACACCTTTCTGTGGGTGAACCCAGTTTTCGGAGTCGTGTTTGAGAAAATTGCGAAACTCCGGGAAGCCTCGATGAAAAGGGTAACCAGGGTCTTGAAAGGGGCGAATGGGCGGAAGTAGTGCCGTAAATCGTCATAGTCATTGCGGATTAGTCCTGTGCTCAGGGGTGTATTTTGGGAGTCTTTCTGGCTTCCCGGTCTGGTTTTCCGGGGGTAGAATGGGACTCACTAAGAGTTGGAAGGGCCGGTGGTAAGAGCCCGGCCCTGGTTCAGCGGAAAGGGGGTGCCAAATTGAAAGCGGTAAGTCATGATGAGCTTAAGCTGAATGTTAACCTTGGGTAACTCCCGGCTGCCTCTTTAGTTGTGGTCGTTGACCATGGGGCAGCCGGGATAGGTCCCCTCCGCTTCCCGGAGTTTATCTTATGGCTCCGGGGGGCGCAACATTGGGAAATTTCGGGGGGTGAGTAATGTTTGTTCGCAGGGAAGATTGTCTGGTTTGTGGAGAAGAGATTGATTGGAGAAATACTCGGGACTATGTGGCAGACCGGCCGGTTGGTTTGGATCAAAGCCGGGAGGTCTGGCATTTCCGCTGTGTTCCTGTGAATGAGGTGGTGTCCGGCGAGATCACGATAGCTGAGGGGCTGGACCGCTATAATCTCTGGCGCTTGCATCAGCTTGCTGAGGAAAATGTGGTTTTGAGGGAGCGGACCGATGCTTTGATGCGGGAGATGGAGCGGCGGATGCGGGCTGATGGAGCGACGGACCAGGAGATTGAGGACTTCCAGTTTGAGTACAGCTTCAGGGAGCCGGTCGGTGGAAGTTGAGGGAGTGCCCTGTTCCAGCGTGCAGAGTTCCCGGAAGCTGATTTGGGCTGTAAAAGGCCCCGGTGATGGTTAACACCGGGGCTTATTTGTGTCTGATTCAGTAGTTTGGGGGATGGGTGTTAAGGGTTGGTTGTAGGGTTGGGGTTCGGCTGCTGTTGCTGGCTTATGGTCATGAGGTTCTCCATGATTTGGGGGTTTTGTAAAACTGCTGGGAGTAGTGTTTTCATGAGCATTTCTTCCTGGGTTTCCCTGTGGGGGGTTGCGATCTCGGTGATGGTATCTACTAATTTTTGTTGGGTGGTGGTGACAGTAGATTCTATCACGGCGGCTTTTTGGCTGATCTCGCTTAGGACATCTTTGGTTCGATTGTAGTTATCGGTACTTTTCCGTTCTGCTTGGTAGCTGTACCAGATTGCTACGATGGCTAGGGTTATCGAGATGGTTCCGATTGTTAGGGTGAGAGCTAGGGAGATTTCCATTAGGTTGCTCCTTTGATAAAGAGGGAGGGTTGGCCTCCCTCTTGTTTTACTTTGGCTTCAGATTTCCGGCAGAGCTTTGCGAATCGTATCTGCCAGCGTTTTAATGGCAGGATTTACTCTAACAGGAGCAGGCCGTCGGCGCGGATTATTCTTTGGCATCTTCTCAACCTCCTTTCCGCTAGAAAGAGGTTGACCTTCAGGGATTTCGCTGTCCGACTGGCAGGGGGTTAAGGGACTCTGGGTGTCAACCGTCTTCCTGCGGGGACTCCCAATAGAAAACGGCCCTGGCGGATACAAATCCGCGCCAAGGCCGTTGACTTTGGATGCTTATGGAGGTACCCTTTATTTGTGTTTGGGGGGTAACTCCTCTGGCAGTCAAGTCTCAGGCGGATGCTTGGGGCTTTTCTGTGTCCAGAATAACGCTAACTTGTTGGCTTCAAATTGTCAACGGCCCTGGCGGGATCACCGTCAGGGCTTTATTGATTATTGGTTGGGCTGTTCTGAGTTGAAGAATTGTTTGATTTCTTCACGGTTGGTTTGGAGTTGGCGTTGCTCCTCTGTGTTTCTCTGGGCGGCGGCTTCGTAACCTTTTGTGGTTTGCTCTTCGGTTACGGTCATTCAGGGTAGATGGCGACTGCCACTTCCTTTTCGTCGGCCAGTTGCTGGTGAGACTCGGCCATCCGGTCAGCTATGACTACCGGCCTGGTGGGGATCCCGGTTACCCTCCGTAGGATGTCGGCCCGGTCGGCGGCCCGGTTCACGTCGTCTTGGTTGGCCGTGATGGATACTTCGGCGGCCACGTATACCCTGGCGTGGTCTGCCCGTTGCGTCCCGGCCACGATCAGGTCCAAGAGCAGGAGCTCGTCGGCTTCCTCCTCCGTGATGGCTCCTCTGCTCTCCGCTTCTTCCAGCAGTTGATCCAGGTCCTCGTCGTTCCTTAGGTTCGGACCCTTCAGGACCCTGGAGTTCCGGATTCCCAACTGCTGGCCCAGGAGGCTCCTGACGTTCCAGGTGACCTTGGCCTCGTAGTTGGCGCCGAAGCCTCGGTCAAGCCGCCCGTCGGTCTTTCTAAGGTCGGCCCGTGTTTCCCTCTGTTCATCCCTGAGTTCAGAGATGGCGGGTTCGAGGGTTCCCAACTTGTTCGCCATGGTGTCCTGGGCCGCCTCGATTCTTCCGAGCCTCTGACTCTGGGCTTCCAGCGCGTCCGCGACCATTTCTCCGAGCTGCTGGAAGCTCGAAACCACGGCTTCCAACGCCGTCCTAGTCGTTCCCGAGAGTTCGACCTGCCGTTCCATGAGCCGAATTATCAGTGTTTGGTTCTGGGCCACCGCCGCCGGTAGTTGGGAGAACTCCTGTCCCAGGATTCTCTCCCGGAGCTCACTGGCCAGTTGCGGGTCCCGCTCCATCTCCTGGAGGATTTCCTGTATTCTGACCGGGGTCGTCATACTGATGGTTCTCTTTCCTAGTTGTCGGCTTGTCCCGGTGGTTGGTGCGAGGATAGCTTCCTGGGTCCAGTTTAACATGGGCCGGTGCTTGCGGGTCGGATTCTCATACCGATCTGGCCACCTCAAGCAAGATGTCGGTCCGCCCCGAGGCATGATCCCTCAGCGGTTCCGAGTCTATCTCCAGAGCTTCGAACCTCTGGAGGTCTTGCTGGAGCCCCGGGCGCGTGGAGTCCTCCCGTTCGGGCACGGGGCTGTCAGCTCTGCTTGTCGTTGCCGCTCCGCTGTGCCTGCCACCGCCTGCGGGAAACCCGGTGTCGATTGGCGCAGGCGGGGCACCGGGTCTGGTCCGGGATGGCCGGTTGGTTGCAGTCCCTGCATAGGCCCTGTTCTTTCGCCTTCCGGCGTCGTCCCTGCTCCTGGAGGCGGTGCTGCTCCCTGCGCTCCGGGGGGCTGCTCCACTTCCGCTCGTGCTCGAGTGGCTCTCCCGGCTTGGCTTCCACCCCGGCCAAGGTTTGTTCGGGGCCGCATGTGGGTTCCGACGCTTTTGGTGCGGCTTTCTTGGGAGGTTTCCTGGCCGGGGTTTTCCGTGGCGGCTTCTTGGCCTTCGGGGGACCGGGGCCTTTCCGTGGCGGCAACTGGAAGGAGTCGGTAAAAAGTTGTGTTTTAGAAGGGTTCATCCCCGCTGGCGCGGGGTCTCCCAGTCTCTGGTGCAAATGTCCCGGAACGGATATGGTCCATCCCCGCTGGCGCGGGGTCTCCCCTATCCCCCAGAGTCCACTCGCTGTGGCTGGCGGTTCATCCCTGCTCACGCAGGATCGTCCGCCCCTCAGGGCGGGAGGAACCGGGGTGTCTCCCTGCAGCGCAGGGTCTTCAGGACTTGGGCTTGGAAATCAGCTGGCCGGGAAGACTCATCCCCGGGCTCGCTGGGGTGCAACCGCGTTGCTTTCGGGCGTCTCCGGGGAGGGAACCTGCTGCATTCGGCCTATCACCCCCCGCCACTGCTCCACCCACCAGGGACGTTCCTCCTGGGTCAGGTTCATGTATGGAATCCCGAGGAGAATTCTGTGTATTCCGGAGTCGCCCAGTTCCCCGGTGATCGATTCGGCGCATCTCTGCATGAATCTGTCGATGCCGCCCGTCACGGACCTGTTGGTGAACTCCCGGTCCTCCTCCATCGCCAGGATCCTGGTCAGCGTGCTGTCCCACGGAGGCGGAGCTGATTGGCGGGGAATTCCCTCTGGAATCCTGCTCCCGTGGTTCGTCTGCTGTACCTGAACGGCCTTGGTTTTGGCGGTGCTCCGCTCGTACCCAGCCTGTTCCAGCCAGTCGTCTACATCCAGCCCGGTGTGCCGGCAGGCATGCAGGAGTATTTCGGCGGATGCCCTTGCATCTCCCTCTGCATCGTGGTGTGTGAACGCGATCCCCAGGTCTGCCGCTATCTTCTTCAGTCCCCAGCCGCTTTCATCGTATTTGTCGGGCCAGGCGGTGCGGGCTACGCGGCCGGAGTCCAGCCATCTGACCTGCGGCATCTGGAGTCCGTATTTGGTCGCCGCCTTTTCGAGGGCCTGCTTGTCGAACTGCGAGTGGCTCACCAGGGGCGCTCCCTCTATCAGCCGGCAGAGCCTTGGGTGGATGCTGGGCATGGTCTCCGCTTCACTGACCGTTTTCTCATTGATGCCGTGGATGCCGATCTGGAAGCTCTCGAAGGCCTCTTCCGGATTGACCAGGATGGACCCGGCTTGGCTGATCCTCCCCACCTGCACCTGGGCTATGCCGATCTGGCAGATGCTGGCCCTGGTGCGGTTCGCGGTTTCCACGTCGATGGCGTTAAATGTCAGGTTTGCCATTCAGCTTTCCTCGGGGATTGCCGGATTCGTGTTGGCTCTGACGCTCAAGTTAACATTACATCAACGTGAAGATTATGTTCAATGACTGCGCCCCGGCTTATTTGGCCTGATTTCCTGTCTCCCCGTCAGTTCCGCCGGGTCAGCCTTGTTTCCAACCGCTGTGAATCCGTTGCCGGATAATGGTCCATCCCCGCTGCCGCGGGGTCTGCTGGTGTTGCGGGTTCGAGCCCCGCCGCGTCCACGGGTCCATCCCCGCCAGCGCGGGGGCTTCGGCGGGATGGCGCCGGGCCGTCTCCCGCCATTTCATTGCAGCTCATCAGGGGGCATTTCTCTCTCCATGCCGGGCTCTCTCACTCCTGGGTTTCCGGACCTGCGATCCTGGCCCGGAGCAGCTCATCCTGGGCTATAAGATGCTTCCTCCTGCGGAGCCACCAGAAGGCCCCGGCGGCTGGCCCCCAGAGGGGCAGGAAGATGGCGGTCCAGATGATCAGCAGGAGGACTGCCTTCAGGGACCATGTGAGTCCCCGGGTGCCGTTCCGGACGGCATTCCCCAGGTCCACGCCTGCTGCGGCGTAACCGGGCTTCTCCTGCACTATCACGATGGCCGCGTCCTGCCGCGTCACCTCTCCGGCCAGCGTGCCGGCGTTGATCCTAAGGATTGCGCGGTAGTTCCGGGGGTCCTGGTAGGTGTGCTGTACGGTGGCCCGGGTCTGCCCGTTGCCGAGCTGGCCCATGATGGGATCGCTGCCGTCTCCCGGGTCCCATTCGTACCGGGCGCTGCTGACGCTCCTGGGCCGTGTGAAGGAGCCGGTCAGCGTAACCTGGTCTCCCACGTAGACCTCCTGGGTCTCCCCGGCGTTCACCAGGATCTGCGGGTCCGGGATGACCGTGACCTTGAGCTGGTCATGTCCCAGCGTGTGGCTGGCTGGCCCACGGCCCCGCACCTCCACGGTCACGATGTAGGGAGAGTTCAGGTGGTTCTGAAAGAGGTGGCTGTGGCCCGCAGGTTGTCCTCGTCCAGCGGGATCGTGCCCTGGCCGCTCCGGGGTCCGCTGCCATCCCCCATGTTCCAGGTGACCTCGAAGCTGTCCAGCCCGGGTGGGGACTGGAAGACCGCCGAGAGGCTGACCGGGTCGGCGGCCGTGGTGGCGAGGTCCGGGCCCGCGTCCACCTGCAGGGTGCCCGGGATGCGCTTGACCGCCACGGTGAGCAGCGAGAAGGCAGCGGTCTCGCTGATCAGCTTGAGCCGTCCCCTGATGGTCTCGATGCTCGCCATGTTCTCGTAGCGGAGCGTCTCGATCCTGATGATGCTCTCGGAGTCAGCGGCGTTCAGCAGGAGTTGTTCCAGTGACCGCTGGGTGTTCAGCTCGTTGGAAAGCCGGGCGCCCAGATCCACGTACTCGTCCGTGACGTCCTCGCTGGTGATGCGGCGCGAGATCGTCTGGATGGCGATTCCCTGGATGGCGTTCATGGTCTGCTCGAGCAGCTCCGCCGGCACCCGGATGCTGATCTCGCCTGAGTGCCGTTCATCCAGGCTGGATGCGACCAGCCAGCCGCCCATCTCGGCGGCCATCCTCTGGATGCCGTCGATCGTGCCCGGCACATCCTTCGCCTGGATGCTCATCCGGGCGGTGTGGATCACCACCCGCTGGGCGGCGGCGCTGATCTCGCCCAGCCTGACGTTTCCGGTCCTATCCGGGATCAGCTCGGTGATCTGCATGAGGGACTCGCTGCCCTCCTTGCTGATATCCGCACTGTCGCCGTAGGCATCCGCGGCATATTCCGGCTGAGGCAGCGGGGCCGCCTGGATCCATTCTCCGCCTGCGGACCTGTTGCCGGAATAGTCGGCGGTGTCCAGGCTGGTGCTGCCGGCGGGTTGGATGATGACTTCGTGCAGGACGGTATCGTAGCCCACCTTGAGGAGGACGGCGATGATCAGGACGGCTGTGGCGGCAATCATTCCCTTTTTCAGCATGGTGTCCTCCTAGAAACCCGGACGGAAACCCCTTATTGGGAAGAGGGATTTGGTCAGTAAGGCCGATACGAGCAGGGTGAGGGTCCAAATTTGCCCGAGCCATGCGGTGGCGGAGTTGACCATTCCAGCGACCTGGGCGCTGCCGGCGCTGGGACCGGAGCCGGTTTCTCCGGTCAACCCGGCTTTGGCGGCCACCAGGGTCAGGTTGGCCACGGTGGCTGCCAGGTACAGCTGGAACCGGGTTTTGGCACGGCCGAAGTAGCGGGACTGGCGGATCCCCAATTGGACCAGCCGCGCCAGCCGGTGCTCCACCACCACGCGACGCTGCCGGTACTCGGCAAAGGCCTCGCTCTGCTGTAGGGCGCGGGCCTGCTGCAACAGCGCTTCCTGCGGGTGCAGTTGCACCGTTCGTCCCGTACCCGGTTTTGCCGCCACGCACTGGGACCGCAGGGGGCATACCCCGCAGACCGCCGCGTCGAATCGGAAGGCCTCCAAACGGTAAGTTCGACCCGTTTGGCCGGTGCGCCGTCCCGCCGGCACCATCGTCCGGGTAACATTCCCCGCCGGACAGGTGCAGGAACCCGCCTCCAGGTCAATATGGAAGTCCTCTTTCGGAAAGTGGGTTCGGTTGGGACGCCCCGGCACCCTGGCAATCAGAGTGCGGCCCGCGTCGGCGAAGGTTTGACGGGTACCGCCGTCGCCGTAAGCGGCGTCGCCCATGGCCTCCTCCACCGGCACACCGGTGTTGGCCTCACTCTGTTCCACCAGTTCCAGCGCCCCCAGGTTGTCGGGAGCGTTGCCGGGCAATACCTCCACCGCGGTAATCAGCTGGGAGTCGGTGTCCACCACAATCGCTGCCTTGTGTCCGTCGAACCGCCGGCTGCTGCTCTTGTGGCCGTGGCGCATCTCCGGGTCATGCACCGACATCATCCGGTCCCGGCTCACCCCATCCTTGAGGCTCATTCCCCCCTCAGCCCGTTCCACGTCCTGGAGCAGCAACTGCCCCAGCAGTTCCGCCGCCGCCACAATCCGCTGCCGCTCATCGCTGTCCTCGCGCAATTCCCCCTGCGCCTGCCGCGACAACTCCAACAGCCGGTCCGCGTCGGCCACAATCCCAGACAGCAGCGCCGTCTGCGCCTGCCGGTCGGACCAGTCGATGGCCGCTTCGCCCTTGACGCTGGAGCCCAGGTATCGGTGGTATCGATGGTATCCTTGACTCTTCGCCCATTCCCCGACGTTGATTCCCTTCAGCTGTGCCAGCGCCCGCAGCAGTTTGACGATCCCGTCCGCCAGCAGGTTGCAGGTGTCCTTGACTGCGCCACGCCCCAGGATGTTGGTCGTGTCCAATGCCACCCGCATCCCGCGCCCTTTCAGGAAGCCCGACTCCCGGGCCAGCCGCAGACTGGACTCGAATACCTCCCGCACCTTGCCGTGCAGGATCAGCTGGGCGCGAAACACCTGCAGCGTACTCTTGGCGAAGGGCCGGTCTTCCACCTCAATCCCCAACGCCACTTTCCACCGGAGGTCAAAGTCAGCCCGGGCCTTCGCCTCGGCGTCGCTGACCTTGTCGTGGGACTGCAACAGCAGCGCCGTCGCCAGCAGGCTGGGCGGCACGCTGTCCCTGCCGTTGTCGGGGCAGTAGAACTCGGCGAAATCGGCGTCCCGGAACAGCCGGCCCCGCAGCGACGCCAATACGCCATAGAAGCTTTCCCGCCCCACGTGGTCCAGGTACAGCCGGTCCGCTTCCCAGAGTCCCCTCTGGTCCGATCGCTCTCCCAGCATTCTCAGCCCTCGCTATGCTTGTTGACTCCAAGTATAGCCGCTGACCCGGCTGCCGCCACTTTCCGGCCAGATTTCTAGGGACTGTCTTGCCTATTGGTATACCATGCCGGTTGGGAGCGGATATTTATGTGGGTGATCGTGGGCGCCGTCTTCAGCGGGGGGTTGCTTCTGTTCTATCTTGGTGGGTCCATCCCTGCTGGCGCCGGGTCTGTGGGCTGACGCATCGAGCGGGTGGCTCATCTCCGGGGGCATCTCCGCTCCCGCAGGGTCTGCGGGTTTTCCCTCTTCCACTTGGTCCGGGGTCCATCCCCGCCAACGCGGGGTCTGCGGTTTCCAGGGTCAGCGGCGCTCCCAGGCCCAGCGGCAATCAGTCTGTTGGTTCTCATGGCTCTCCAGTCGGCCGATAGCTCACGGATTTTTGCCGGGGGATGGTCCCGCTCGGTCGTCCTGTGCCCAGACTATCAGGCGCAAGTGGGGTCAGGGTTTTGTTTTTTGCGCGGCCTAATCAGGTTCGCTCCCGGTGCTGGGTGGCTGTGTGGGGGTGCTTTCTGTTTCCTCGGGCCTTTTCAGCCATGGAGGAGGGAACTTTTTCCCGCACTGGTGGCATTTATTGGCTGCTACGCCTGATGTTGCCCCACATGTTGCGCAGGTCTTTTTGGCCTGGCTGGTTTGCTCTCTCCCCCTGGTATCAGCGCCCCGATTGCGAATCCGGTGGCGGCTCCGAATAGCATCCAGTTTGTGGGGCTGAATGGTTCCTCTTCAGGGGTGACGAGCTTGCAGTTGTAGCTCCTCATGCTTTCTTTCGACTCTCTGATCCTTTCTATGAGTGGGGGATCGTTTTCTATCATGTCCCAAACTCGTTGTGGGCACTCCATTTCAATTAATGGGCCACCGGATACGTGGACGAACCATCCGAGGATTGGGAATACTGTCAGTCCTACCCATATGCACATTGAGATTTTGATTAGATTTATTCTGTTGTTCATCGTTCTCTCGGGTCGCCTTAGATGCCGGGTCGACTTAATTTTCCACAATTCTGGTCCGTGGGACTTTGGCGGATCTTCGTTGTGGGTCGTCAGTATGGCTACGAACGGTAATGTCAGCATGAGGCGTTTTGTGCGTTTGCTTGGCAACCGGCGGCGCGTTTGCCCCGGTGGATCCGCCTGGAAGGCCCACGGTGGTCGCTCGAGGTTCACGGAGAAGGGGCCCGGAGTACCAGTCCGGGTATTCGGGGTGCCTAGGGCGTGTGGAGCCCCGGCATTTCCCGGCCTGGGGCCGGGAGGATGGGTCTTTGGGTTAGGCCCGGGTGCTTAGCTGGAGGTGGTGGTCGCTCTAAGGTGTGGCGTTCTCCAGTTGGGCCATGCTGTCCACTATCTCCATGGTGGCCACGCTGACGGCGCAGACCTGCCGTAGTAGGTCGATGACCCGCTCCTTGTGGTCGGAAAAACGGTAGCTGCTGAACCGCTCCCGGATGGTCGGGTCCTTGGGTTTCTTTTCCTTGTACTGGTCCAGAACCCACTCCAGGGCGGAGCGGTTGCCCAGCCGGTACTCCCAGGCCTGGGCCGGAACGCCTGCCAGCGTGGTGCGCTCGTCCAGCGTTATCGTCCCCCTGGATTTGTCGGCCCCCAGGATGGCCCGCTTCGGATCAACGCCCTCCCGGTCGTGGCGTTTCAGGGGATAGGGCTCGGCGGACTCGAACCCGATGTGCAGGTCAAGGAGTTGCTGGCCCATCTCGGCCCAGTGGTGGAAATCGCGGTACAGGGGCAGGCGGGGAAACTCCCGCAGCAGGTCTACGGCGTATTCGTGGCGGTAGGCGGGGTCGTGGAGCACGGCGTAGGTGTAGGCGAAAATCTCCTCGGCGGTGATGCCGTACTGTCCGGTCAGGGACTCGAAGTCATCGCCCCACTCCTGCCGGTAGTGCCCGTTGATGTGGTCGATGCCCCACTGGGTGATGTTGCTCACCCGCTCCCCGTCCTCCGTGTAGCGGTAGAGGGGGAGGCATTGGGTTTTCTCAAGGAAGTCTAGTGAATGTACTTCGTCCGTCGCTAGGACTTGAAATGGTTTGCTCGATGATGTCCCGGAAAAACAGATTACTTTATTTTGGCCAGGGTCGCCTCCGGGGAAAATGGATGGTATCTGATATTGCATTTCATTCAGTCTTTGACTGAAATACAGTAGTTTTTTGGTAAAGGGACGATATAGGGTTTGGCAAATGTTCGTTCTATCAAATATGTTGGGGGTATCCAAGCTTAGCTGACGTTTCAGATCCCGGGTCCATTTGATTGCCGTGCCCAGTGTTTCGTTGTCAACATCTTTGCCGCCATATATGGCACGGTGTTCCTCGTACGAATTTATTAGTGTACGAACTTTCATCCCCAAGTCCCGGGGATTGAAGTCGTAAACCCAGTCGTCGCGGTTTGTGACCACACCCAACGAATAAAGACCGAATATCGCCCGCTCTTCCTCCGCTGACTTGGCCAGCTTAGTTTGACGGTCGACTAACGGTGTCAGGCGCTCAAAGTCGCTGTTGGACTGGTTGAGCCAGTTTCCCGTTGGATCTGGACTGATTTCGCCAAATTCCAACCCAGTCAAAGAACCAGCCTTGACGTAATCAATTTTGCGGCCCGATCTCAGGAAATCGTCAATTGCATTGTAGAAGACTCTGAAACCATCCAAGCCTTCGCGACGGACCAAGAAGTACACGGCCACTCCCACCCGAATCTTGTCGTCGAAAACATTTCCGGCTTCTCGCTGCCTGCGCTCCCCGCTGGTCCGGGCATTTCCTTTCAGGTCAATTACCCATAGTTCGTTGAATTCCTGAGCTACAACCTTGCGGAAACCGTCGTCTTGACGGGCGTCAAGAAACGCGCTGTTGCTGACAAACCCGATGATCCCGTCATCTGCCAGCCGGTCCGAGGCCCATCGGATGAACCGCTTGTACATGTCGTATTGCTTTGTCTTCTGGGCGGTGCTGCTGGCGATGTAGGTCTCCCGGATGCGCCGATCTATAGCTGGATATTCCCGGTTCTTGTTGTTGTCGTTCTCGTTCTGCTGGTTGGCGTTGTACGGCGGGTTGCCGATGATGACGCTGATGGGCTTCTCGTTCTGCTCCTGGATGCGTATCCAGTTCTCATCGGACAGCCCGCCTAGGTTGAAGGATCCCTGGCGGGTTACGGCGCCCCCGGTCGCTCCCTGCTGCTGCCAGTCCATGTTGTCCAGCGTGTCCACGAAGCACAGGTTGGGGAACTCCAGGTAGCGGCCAGTCCGCTGCTGGTAGGTGTACTCGATGTTCAGGTTGGCGATGTAGTAGGGCAGGATGGCGACTTCGTTGGCGTGGATTTCGTGGCGGTACTTGTGCTCCAGCCGGCCGGCGGGCAGGTAGTTAATCAGGTTGGTGACGAAGGTGCCGGTGCCGGTGGCCGGGTCCAGTATTTGCACGTTGTCGTCGGCCAGGGTCTTGCCGAAGTGCTTCTGGAGCAGGTGGTCCGCGCCCCGGATGATGAAGTCCACCACCTCGTTGGGGGTGTAGACCACCCCCAGCCGGTCGGCCGCCGCCGGATTGTAGGCGGTGTAGAAGTCCTCGTAGATGGCCTTGAGGAACTGCTGCTTCTCGGTGTAGTCAGCTATCTGGCCGGCGGCTCTTCCAATGGCGCCGTAGTAGGTCCGTAGCCGGTCGATGGCCTGTCGTCTTACGTTGCCGGTGAAGAAGGTTTGCTCCAACTCGTCTAACAGCCTGGCTACGTTGTTCTCCCGGTGGAACTGGATCTCCGAGAATACCTGCTGGAAGATGTCCTTGGTGAGGATGTGCTGAAGCAGCATTTCCTGCACGTCCGCCGGGGAGACCGCTGGGCCGATGGTCTTGCGGCACAAGTTGAGGAAGATGTCTGCGGCCTGCTGGTATCCCGGGTTCTCCGACTCCGCCTCGGCGACGGTGGTCCGCAGGTTCTCCAGTACCATGGGGAGGTCGGTCTTGAACTGGCCCTGGGCCTGGCGGAACTCCTGGATGTCCGGCAGCTCATAGTCCAAGAAGACGCGGATGAGCCGGTGCAGCTCCCCGTCCCGGGACATATCCACCCGCATCGCCTCGTTGCGGTTCTGGACCAGCACGGCGGTCTGGGAGTCCTCAAAGATGATGTTGTCCCTGGGGTAGCCCCGGTTGAACTTGGTCTGAATCTCGGCGTCCAGGTCGTCGTGGGAGTCCTTCGCCTCCCAGTAGCCCCGGGCCATCCGCAGCGAGTCCTTGACGGTGCCGTCGGGACGGTTGCTGGCAGAAATGCTGAGTTCATCCACCAGGGCCAGCCTTTCCCGGTGCTCACGGCAGTAGGAATCGAGACACTCGGCGAAGGCGCGGCGGATGCTCTGCTCGTTGTCCGATCCGCCGAACTCGATAAAGCGTTCCAGGTCGGCGTGGTATTTTTCGATGTGCGGGTAGGAAGGCACGAGTGGATTATACCCCATCTCCTCGAAGGTGCCCCAGAGTTGAGTGATGGATCATTCCGCTGCGGAAGAAGAACCGCAGCCCCCATAACTCGCTGCCCCTGTGCACAACCGATTTTCCCGCAGTCCTCTTGATGGTGTTTTCACCGAGAAAGTCTCCGGACAGTGTGTCCGATCCTCCGGACGGGCCACTCCCTGGTCGGCATCGGCCATCCGGCTTCATCATAGTGGATAATGGACCTCCGGTGCCGGCACCAGGTGCGTCGCCCCCGAGCGTCGTAGCCGGTGTGGAGGTTGCAGCTCGCCAACTCGCCCCCGTTGGTCCACCTGAGGGGGCGTGGTGCTCCGGGCATTCCGGAAGGAGTTGGTGGTTATCTCCCTCGCAGTACCGGAGGCTGGACTTCAGGCGCTGGGCGCGGGTCAGGCAGAGGAAGGGGCCGGTGGGCTCGATGATCCGCATGACGCGGATTTCATCTGGAGGGAAGTGCCGGCGTCCCCTGCCGGTTGTCAGTAAGAACCTTTCAAGGGATTAGTGGATCGGGGAGACTGTAGTGTTCCGGGATAGTCTTCGGTTGGGTCTCGAAATATTGGGGGCTCACGGCTTGTTGGGCCGCCGCCCACCGAATAACTATCCCCACGCTGTGTGCCATTGAGAGCTACGGCCTAAAACGGAGGACGATCCGCGTTGTGGTGCCCTCTCTCTTGGCAAAGGCTGATTAGGATCGGGTCCCTAGTTTGCCTGGCATCAGCCCGACAGTCTCTTTTTCATGAACACCTTGGCGGTTCCCAATGGTCTTGCCCCCTCGATGCACCTAAGGTCATCAAGTTCAATGTCCACACCATCCCACCCCATCTTGCTGGCCCATGCCTTGTTGTCGGGGACCTGCCGACAGGCATGTGTCGGTATCCCGTTATAATCCACGAATATTGCGATCTTTACGACTTCGTCCTCGAACTCTGGGCCGTCGCATAGCTCGTACCCAAATAACTGGAAGAAGGCTACGAAGGCTTCGACTGTCTCCTCGTTGGGTAGTCCCTCTGGCCACTCCACCTCCCAGTCTTGATCATTGTCTTCCAGTTCAGGCCAGAAGTTTTTGCAGTCGATTTCCACTGCCCATGCTAGGCAGTTGTAGGCTTCGGACAGCTGACTTGTCAGCCTGAAATTGCCGGGGTTAAGGAAACGGTAGTGTTGTAATGGATAGTTGGGCCCCTTAGATCCTGAGGTAACCATTCCTTCGTCCCCACTCCAGCCATGCCTCCCTGCTGAGTGGCGGTCGGCCTTTGGCTCCCTCGGGAACGGGGTTCTGTCCTGTGAGGGTTCGAAGAGCCGGATACCACCATCCGCCGTTCTCCTGCAATTCTTGGAAGATGAACGGCAGGGCCGTCTCGCCCATTTTTAAGATTTGCTGGTAGGCCGGGTGGCTCGTGATAGCTCTAGGCGACGAAATCCCCCCGATCTCTCTGCGCCATTCTGTGACGAGTTCTACGAAACGGTTCTCGAGCCTTCTTTTGTCGAGATTGCCGCAAAATGTGCAAAGATATTCCTCAAGAACCGCCAGCTTGGCTGCCTCAGTGTCCGGATGTTTCTGGATGGTTGGGTATCTCACGTAGGGGATCTCGGAGAGTAATGCCTCCATGTGGTCCTCGATTTTGGTCGATACCCGATGCTGAGTACTGAGGGTCATGGCCTCGGGATGTCCCGAGATGTTTGACTCTTGGTATTCCCTCTTTACGGCTTGTACTGGACTAACCATAAATTACTTGTCCCACACGTTAATGTCTTCCATCATGGAGACTCCCTTGGTCACGGCTTCAACCATTACTTGTGGCGAGAGGGATAGCTCGTGTTTGGATCCCAACCATACGTGGAACATCAAAGGGTCGTGGGCGACCCGGTCTACGACGAATCTCACGTTCCCGTCAGGGTTGCCTCCGATCACCCCAGTGATTTCTTGGATGACGCTTTCTTCCGGGAAGTTGGCGTTCACTGGTAGAACTAAGGGAAGGAGAGATGAATCAGGCGACGAGTGCCAAGTCAAGCTGCAGTCGAATTCCGCTTTGAGGTTTTCCTGTGACAAAGCGTTAACAAGCGCCCGAATCCTTTCAACAGTTCTCCGCGACCGCCTGTAGGGAGTTGGTTCCGTCCGTGACGCTTTGCTGCCGATCATCGATATGTGCAAAGGCCGGGGCCTTTCGTATCTGCCTGAGAGTGTATACAACTCGATGCGAAAATCCCAGAACCCGCCCTCTTCGCCTGGCGTTGCCCACCTCAGTTCGTGCCTCCTGTCCCTAATCGGTGAAAGGCCAGCGCTGTCGAGGTTCGCGTTGATTCTCGCCAGTTGGGCATCTGATAGGTCTAAGTCACAGTGAATCTGTACCTCGGTGAGACCGTGTTTTTCGGTGATGTGGACTGGGGGTGGATTAAGATCTCCTGCCGTAGCCACAACGCCTCCTCTCCTTTTAGAGGGATCCCGGACGGCATCATTCTCCGCACCAACAACCTTCTATGGGGGATGTCGGTGATGCCGTATGTTATCACGATAATTGGCCTTTGCAACGCTTGTTTCGGGCTTCCCCAAAATATCGCCGTTGATGATGGTAACTGGTCGCTGTAGAAGCTGTCGGTTCTTTCCGGTACTGGGTTACCTCATTTTCGGCGTCACGCGGTGTTGCCGCCTGCAATTTATGTTTCCTCTCTATGGATAGTACGTTTCGTGGTGAACCCCTGGTCTCACCCGGAGGAGTTTTCGGCTTGGTCCACGTTGTTGTCCCGAGCCGCTTATTCAACTATTGCGGAACATCAGATGGACTGGCCTCGGTGACGTGGTAGGGTGCCCTCGTGGCACGAGTGATCCTTCCCACTTGGGCAACTATGGTGGGTAAGCGAGGGTGGGGATATGGACAAGACCTGGGGACGCCCCAGATGTCCCAAAACTGGGCGTTTCCGGCTTTTTCTTGCCCCGCCCACCAAAATCCGGTCCGGGGGAGTGGCTAACGACCCGATTTGCCCCGGTTACGGCCCGGGACGGCGGGTTCGCCGCCTGGGTCCGGCGCCCCGTCGGGGCGTGTCGTGCTGACCGGAAGCTTGTTCGCGTTACCGTGTTGTCCCTTCCATGGCTTGCTCTTTCCGCTCCGCCTGCCACCGCCTCCGGTCTATCCGGTGTCGCTCGGCACAGCACTCACATCTGGTCTGGTTCGGGATCGCGGCGTTCGGGCAGTCCCTGCATAGGCCCAGTTCTTTCGCCTTCCGGCGTCGTTCCTGCTCCTGGAGGCGGTGCTGCTCCCTGCGCTCCGGGGGGCTGCTCCACTTCCGGTCTTGCTCGAGTGGCTCTTCCGGCTTGGCTTCCACCCCGGCCAAGGTTTGTTCGGGGCGGCACGTGGGTTCCGACGCTTTTGGTGCGGCTTTCTTGGGAGGTTTCCTGGCCGGGGTTTTCCGTGGCGGCAACTGGAAGGAGTCGGTAAAAAGTTGTGTTTTAGAAGGGTTCATCCCCGCCCATGCGGGGTCTGCGCCGATTCCCTGGATACGGCGGTCCTGGCTCACGGATCACCCCCGCCTATGCGGGGTCTGCCCTCTCTGGGGGCGGGGCCGCTGACGTGATAGGGGATCACCCCCGCCCATGCGGGGTCTGCGGCTCCAAGTCTTCGCCGCCCTGACGGAGATGGGGATCACCCGAGCCGGAGTGGGGTCTGTATCATGCTGATCACCGGCGCCGCCGCCATTTACGGATCACCCCCGCCTATGCGGGGTCTGCTTATATCCTCCTGACTCCAGTGAATGGCGCAAAGGATGACCCCCGCCCATGCGGGGTCTGCGGTCTGGCATGATATTCTTCATTCTTAATTCCGGCTCAGCAGCTCTTCGTTACCATGTTTTTCGCCAGTGCTGGGTCAGCATGAGCCCATGGGCGCCACCGTTACTGGATCGGGATAATCCCTGGTTGAACGGGGTCAGGGTTATAAAGAAAGCCGCGGTCGTTTTTCTCAGGGTCCGCCCCCGCCTGGGTTAGGCGCTCAGATGTGCAGCCCTGCTGGTGCGGGGTTGGCCAAGTGACCATGCACCGGGGGGTCTCATGAATTGTGGCAGTAATGTTTTAAGAGAGGCGTGTTCAGAACTCCTCTTTGTGGAATCCCAGTTCGGCTATTATGCCGGATAGCTCGCTGGGGCTGATCTCTTCCTGTGGGGGGAGGGGAACGACCTTGTCGTGGATCTGGACCCCGGGTCTTCCGTCCTGGTCTTCTTCCATCATCACCCACCGGATGTTCCCGTGCAGGGCTCGGCACCGTAGTCGCCGGATGAAATCGGTCCGGGTTATCGGGCCTGGCTGGGCTGGTTCATGGAAGTGCTCGCCGGTCTCTTCGGGCAGGTCTTCCAGGACTATCCGGCGCCCCAGGGCAGATAGTGCCCAGGTGATCTGTTCCATTCCGGAAGTCTCCCAGGGGTCCAGGATTTGCTCTATTTCCCTGGAATTCATCCCGGTGCGCCGGCCCAGCTCCTCCGGTGTGATTTGCTCGAGGCGCATCTCCTCGATCAGGGCCATCTTGGCTGCGAAGGCCGGGGTGAGGACTATCATCTCCTCGTGGTGCTTGGGCGTGCTGGGTTCGGGGATGTATGCCTCGTTTCTCAGCATTATGGCCAGCTCAAACTCCAGTGCTTCCTGTGCTTTCTCCATCGCTTCCCCCAGGGAGTTGCCGGAGGTTTCGAGGTCGGGGATGTCCCGGAAGGTTACGGTGAAGGAGCCCTCTGGCTCGTTGGGTTCGGGTTCGCATGGGTAGGCGTATCGCATTGTATTTTCCTCTGGGCGGTGGTGCCCGGCAGAGCCGGTGTGTTATTTCGGATCATCCCCGCTGGACGGGGTCTGCTGAGCTTGTCTGCGTCAGGGCCGATTGGCATCCGGCGGTTCACCCCGCCCATGCGGGGTTTGTGCTGCGAGAGGTTCTGTCCCCAGCGGGAAGTTCGGATCACCCCCGTCTATGCGGGGTCTGCGGAGATGGTGGTCCAAGCGTCGTTACTGATGGAGGATCACTCCCGCATGGGCGGGGTCTGCGAGGTTGGCCAACTAATTGAGTTCCTCGATGCGGGATCACCCCCGTCTATGCGGGGTTTGCTGATGCCACCACTCGTTGTCTTACCCTTCTGCGGGACCACCCCCGCCTATGCGGGGTCTGCTGGTCAACGAATTGTGCGATGAGACGATGAGCGGGATTACCCCCGCCTATGCGGGGCCTGCAAGCTGTTGTAGGAAGCCACGGTGCCGCGTTTGGGATCACCCCCGCCTATGTGGGGCCTGCAGATTCTGGCTACGACGGTTGCCATCAGCGTCGGATCACCCCCGCATAGGCGGGGCCTGCGACCGTGGCGAGTTCTTCGGCAGGAATGCTTTGGGATCACCCCCGCCTATGCGGGGCCTGCTGTAACAACAACTGACCTAGTGTGTATGAAAGGATCACCCCCGCCCATGCGGGGTCAGGCGGTTGTTGGGGTCTTTCTTCTCCTTGCCGTACGGTTCACCCCCACCTGGGTGGGGTCTGCGTCAATGGTTAGACCAACGGGAGACGACCGTAGGGTTCACCCCCAGTCGTGCGGGGTCTGTGGAGATGGCTGTCCAAGCGTCGTTACTGATGGAGGATCACCCCCGCCTATGCGGGGTCTGCATGGCTTGGTGGAGTTCCTGCAGGTCGCTGTCGGGCTCACCCCCGGTTGGGCGGGGTCTGCGAGGCCGGCCAACTCATTCAGTTCCTTGATGCGGGAGTACCCCCGCCTATGCGGGGCCTGCCTGCCGTTGATGCGGATGCGCTGGCACCAGGCCGGATCACCCCCGCCTATGCGGGGCCTGCGCTTCCGGGTCCAGTTCGCTTGCCGCCTGGGTGGGATCACCCCCGCCTATGCGGGGCCTGCGTAGTGCCCCCGGCGGATGCGCCTGACCAGCCCGGATCACCCCCGCCTATGCGGGGTCTGCGGGACCAGGTCTTGCTCCACCCGCCATTTTGGGGATGACCCCCGCCTATGCGGGGTCTGCCTGGGTGACTACCCGCCCCTGTTCCCGCTGGCGCGGATCACCCCCGCCTAGCGGGGTCAGGGCTTGTCAAGATGTCGAAAAGGGTTGTTTTGACGGATCACCCCCGCCTATGCGGGGTCATGCGGGACACCAAACACCCCGGCGACCTCCATGAGGGATTACCCCCGCCTATGCGGGGTCAGGGACTCCGGGTTTTAGCCGATTCCAATAGTTCACGGATTACCCCCGCCTATGCGGGGTCAGGCGCTCCATCCTCCGGTATATCAGCTTGCGGAGCGGATTACCCCCGCCTATGCGGGGTCAGGCGCTCCGGCCGGACATAGCCCTCCCGCAGGCTCGGATTACCCCCGCCTATGCGGGGTCAGGGAATCGGGCGGCCAGCGTACTGGACTTCCAGGTGGATTACCCCCGCCTATGCGGGGTCAGGGGCTGGGAAGACCCGTTTCCCCCGGCGGGGTACGGATTACCCCCGCCTATGCGGGGTCAGGCCTCCGCGTCGGGCCGGTTGCCCGCCTGTACTCGGATTACCCCCGCCTATGCGGGGTCAGGGCTTCCGGGAAGATACTCTTCATCACATGGGAGTCCTCTTGGCTGGTCCAGATTTCCGGCGGTAGGTCCGTGGGCCTGCTGGTCTCACTTCCTGGACTCCTTGGATTCCTTGGACTCCTTGGAGCCGTAGGCGTCCCTCGTTGATCTCCTCTGTTGCTGGGCCTGTTCCTGTCCTATTCTGGCCGTTCAGGCGGCGGCTTGGCTTTGGTCCATGATGTTGAGGAGTCTTGGGGGAATCTCGTTCCCCTGGAATCAGTCATCCTGGTGGTCCAGCCAGAGGGCGGTGGCCCGGGCGATCTCGTCCAGGTGGTGCTGATTCAGGCTGGGATTGAGATATTTCGGGTAGCTGAGCCGTTGGCCGGGGTCGATTTCGCCAATGGCCACTTCGGCCAGCAGGCCAAGGGCCTGCTGGCCTCCAGGGCCAGGCTCCGGGTGGAGTTTCTGGTCAGTCATTGTTGCAGTCCTCCTGGGTTTTTGCTGAAGGCGTTCAGGCCGTGGGCCTGGGCCTGGCTGACCAGCCCGTTGAACGAGTCATCACCGGCGGTTTCCAGCCTGGTTTGGTCATCGGCCCGGCGGCTGAAGATGACGTACCGGACCCTCTGGCCGCCCAGAAACCGGATGCCCAGGTGTTCTTCGTCTTGTGCCGCCCGCGGGGGGCGCCGAACGGCGCCGCTGCTTTCATGGTCTCCCCGCCATGTCAGCCGGATATGCCCCTCGTGGGTAACGACGATCTGGCCGGGCTTCTTGAAGGGGTGCTGTTGGACGAAATTCCGGAAGTCCTGCTCCGAGTCCTGCCGTATGGTCCCGCCCTCTTCATTGACGATCACGTGGAGGTATTCCACCCGCTGGGCATACTGGTCCAGGATGGATGCGGTGCTGCCGGGTGCAGGCTGGGTCATGCAGGTCTCCGGTTCTGAAGGATTTCTGGCGGTTAGTTCCGGTTCATCTCCCGGTGGTTTTCCTGTCCGGCAATGAGCTCTGGGAGATCTCCGGGATTGCTGGAGGCCATCTTGTCCTGCCACATTACCTCGATGAACTCGTCGTGGTCGATCCCATCGTTTATGTCCGGGCTGCTGGTCTCGCCGACGTGGATCATGATGTCCAGGGCGTTCCCATAGACTGGGATGATCTCGCCGTCCGGGGTTTGTCCTGATTCCAGGAGGTTCCGGCAGGAGGCCTGGACCGATACGCCCCCTGGGTCCCGGGTGAGGATTTCCTGGGCGGCTTCCATCAGGTCCTCGAGGGCATGGGGGAGGCTTTGCCGGCCGGTCTGGATTCCCAGGGTAGAGAATTCCTCCTCTGCCTCCCGGGCTCTCCGCAGGGCTTGGCTGAGCTTCTCCGGGGTGGTCAGGTTGTTCAGGTCATCCATCCGATCCTTGGGGTCCTGGGGGTTCCAGGGGATCAGCCAGCCGTGGATGACGTTCTCCCTTTCGATCTGCCGGCTGGCCCACCGGTTGAGTTCGTGGGTGAGGTTGGCGCTGGCGGTCATGGTGATGGATACGATGGGGGTCTTGGTGCTGACCCGGGCATCCATGATGGCCCGGAACAGGGCCAGCTCCCCGTTATTCTCCAGGTTCATGGTTAGGAACCTTTTGGTTGGCCAGTACTGGTTGTTCATGCTGCCCTCCGATCTTGGGTCACCAGGGTCCGGCTTGGGTCCGATTCCCTGAGGAACGCCGGGGCCGGCTGGTGCCGGAAGGCCGGCGCCGGCGGCGGTGGATTGGTTCGACAGCCGGATTGCAGGCAGGCCGATAACCGGTCCACCCCCGTGTTGGGTCACTCGTCTTGGGCGTATGCCAGGCAGGCTTCCACCCGGCCGGGCTGGGAGAGTTCACCCAGCATGACTCCCCGGCGGAAGTGCTGGTATCCGTCCTTCACGTGCTCGGGCTCGCCGGCCTGTTGGGGGTTGCCGGGGGATTCCCGGAAGCTGATGGCGGCCTGCATGATGTGGAACTCGGCTCTTTCGGTCATGATTTTCTGGAGTCCGTCCTGGTGTTCCGGCAGCGCCATCACGGTGTCGTGCAGGTACTGGTAGACCTCCTGGCTCCCGTTCCGGAACATCTGTGTGAGGAGCTCAGTCAACTCCTCCGACTTTTGGCCGGTGGCCTCTTTGAGGTTCCACCCCAGTTTCTCAGGGTCCTGCTGGGAGGCGGATGCGACGGCTTGGAGCTGGTCTGCGGCCTGTTGTATGAGCCCGTACTGCTGGGCGGTCTGCTGGAGGTCCCCCTCCGCCATTGTTTCCGTCAGCCCGGACCGGAGCCTGCCGAGGTCATGCTGGAAGATCTTATCGCTGATGTCGTGGATGGCTTCCTGCAGCTCCGGGTTCTGGCTCTGGTCCAGGCCGAACCGGCAGCCGTACCGGATTGCGCTCAGGTCCCGTGCCACGGTGGCCTCCGCGAGGAACTCCCGGGCCTCCTGGTCCGGGAAGCCGGTCCGGTGCTCCAGTAGGGCGGCCATCTGGAAGACGTACGCGGTCCGCTCGTAGGCGTTCTGGTCGTGGTCTTTGCCCACCGGGTGCTGCTCCGGGATGAAGTTGATGATGCTGTCATCCAGGACGCCGGTTTCCAGGTTGACCCGGAAGCTGCTGATGGCGTTGGCCATGGTTTCCCTGGCACGGTCGAGGGCTTGGGGGTCCTGGTCCATAAGTGCCTGGTAGGCGAGGTGCCGGCCAGCATCCAGGGTATCCTGCTCGACCTGGGCCAGGGCTGTGAGTTTCTTCTGCCAGTCATCGGGCCTCATTGACTGGAAGTCTTGGATCAGGGACCGGTGTTCCCTGGCATCCTCGGTCCGGCGGGCGAAGTCCTCTCCCATGGTGTCGATGATTTCCGGTGTGGAGAATTGGGGGCGCTCTGATTCCTTTCTTGCGGCCATCTCGGCTGGGTCCCAGTCCTTCCCAAAGGCATCTGGCGCGCGCCGCTTCAGGTCTTCCCAACGGGCCGGCGCCCTTTCGGGGTGGAGGGCTTGCTGGATCTCGAGGAAGTCCTTCTGGGCTTCGACTGATGTCTTCCTCGAGAGGTCCAGCGCGAAGTTCATGGCGCGCGTGTGGCTCTCGTCGTACTGTCCGGTGTGGGGCCGGCCCTCGTTGATGCTGCTGGGTCCATCCTCCAGGGGGCTGGGCCGGCCCTCCAGCATGGCCAGCTTCTCCCAGCTCCGCTTCCAGATGCCTCTCCGTCCGGCCTGGCGCACGATGTCCTCGGCGGGCTGCACGCCGGGGTCCCGGAGGGCTTCCAGGATCTCCCGGCTGTCGAGATGGTCCACCATTTTTATGTTGTACTGGACCGGTTCCCGGTTCCCGTGGTTGTTCCCGTGGTTGTTCCCGTACTCGCTTCCGGCCATGTTGATTCCTCCTTCTGGGGCGCGCTCCGGCGCCGTGTTTTGGAGTGGAGGTTACCAGCCCGGCCGGGCCTGGAGTTTTGGCTGAGGCGGGTTGGTTCTCTGGCGGGGAGACATCTGGGCAACGGGGCTATGCCGCAGGGAATCACTCTCCCAGGCATGCCTGGGCCAACTGGGGCACCTCGTCGGCGATGGCCTTCATGACCCTGGTTTTCAGTGTCCGGTAGATCAGCGCGTTGGTTTCCAGGTCTCTTGACCGGGGCATTTCTTCCAGGAGTTGTTCGTAGTTGGTGAACTCGTGCCGGATCATGCTGACCGCCCTCTCCTGGGCGGTTATGGACCCGTCGTTCACGGGTATTTCGTAGTCCTCGTAGATGAGGGTTTCTTCCAGGAACCTCCTTCTGCTCTCGGTGGCCATTCCCATGAGCTTGCTGGCGTCCCTGGTCGGCGCCATGATGATGATCGGGCCCAGGAGTTCCGTCTGCCGGAGCAGTTCCTGCCGGCGTTTGAGGGTGTTTTCCTCCCGGTGCTCTTGGTTCTTCTGCCGGCGGTCGAGTATTTCCTGGAGCTGCTGTCTGAGGCCGGGGTTGCCGGCCATTGTTTCCTGCACCCGGTCCAGGAGGTATAGGCGCATGGGCGCTGCGCTCCGGTAGTGCGGGTTGGGGGCTTCCCGGTCGTGTTCTCCCAGGTGCTTATCCACCAGCTGGCTGGTCCAGCCGTACTCGCTCCTGAGGCGGGTGATGGTGATGTGGGCCGGCTGGGGCGGCCTGGGTTTGGGGATGCGCTGGGGCTCGGGTCTGAGGCGCTCGGGCCTTGTGTCCTGGGTGTGCTTTGCCCAGGTCCGGCCCAGGAGGGTGTTTCGGACCGCTTGTATGGATACGTTGAACCTGATGGCTAGCTCGGGTATCTCCCGGTTTTCCTGGAGGTATTCCCGGCAGAGTTCCCGGCTTCGTTCGCCGGTCAGCCGTCCGGCGGCTGCATCCGGTCTGACCTGGGTGCTGTCGGGGCGGAGGAGGCCGGCGGCCTGGCTGGGGGGCTCCGGTTCGGTTTCCCCCTGTTGCCGGGCTTCCAGTACCTGGTGCAGGTAGGTTACGACTGGTTGGCGGCGGGCCGTCTCCTGGTTGACCCTCTCGTGGCACTGTTGGCAGAGTTCCACGTAGGGGTTCTGGAGGTTGTTGCAGCTTGGGGTAATGCAGGTTGTCACGCTGATGGGGATGCTGGTTTCCCGGGTGAATATCTGGAACTCGGTCCCGATCAGGGCGCAGATTTCGCAGATCGTTACCCTTTCGCCGGTCTCGGTTCTGGCCTGGAAATCCGCCTTTGCGGCATAGCAGGCCTGGCATTCCCTGATGCCGGAGCGTCGGTCTCTGGTTTTTGCCCGGTACTGGTCCCGGCAGTTCAGGCAGCGGCCGGGGGTGCTGTGGGGGATGGTGCCGGTCCGGCCGGCGGGTTCTCCGGCGGGTTCACACCGGAAGCATTGGTTGCCGTGGAACAGCTCGAAGAGCTTGGTCTCCTCTTTGAGGATGTTGCCGGTGGTGTTGCGGAGTTCTTCCCTGATGGAGCTTATCGCCTCCACCAGGCATTGGGCGCACAGGGGGTCCGGGTTTTTTGTTTCTCCCCTGATGATTGGTTCGGAGCATCCGGGGCAGGCGCCCAGGGCGAGGGTGCCGGCCGGTTTGCGTTTCTTCTTGGTTGCCGGTTTTCTCACCAGTTGGATTCCGGTCCCGGCCATGGCGGCGCAGGTCCCGCAGACGGGGAGGCGGACGGCTGTTTGCTGAGGGTCGGTGGTCCTGGCGGGCGTGGTGGGTCCCTGCTGTCCACAGATGCTGCAGGGAGCGCTGCAGGGTGCGCCTTGGGTTTCGGCAGGTTGGTATTCCTGCGCTGTGTTTCCTGCTTCCCTCCGGCATGGGATGCAGTAGATGGGTGAATGGCGTTGGTTCTGGTCCAGGGGGATTCGGACAGCCTCCTGCAGTGGTTTGGCAGCATTGCACCTGGAACAGATGGACTTTATGTGGTTACGTCCCTTGAGGGGTTCCTGGGGAACGGCGGGGTTTTCGGCGGCCGGGTCGTAGGACCAGCTCTGATGCTGGTTGGTCCGGCTCTGCTTTTTGGCCAAGTTGTCGTAGGTCTTCGCGAACTTTTTGAGCTCCTCCTCCAGGTTTTGGTTGTGGGGCGGTTCCATACTGATGAAGTCCATCTGAGTGGGGAGGGCGGCGTACCAGCGTCCCTTGCGGAATCTCAGGAGGCAGAGGGCGATTGTTTCTCCGGTCTGATCGCTGATGATTGTAAAGGGTCTGGCCCGGTTTTCCCGGCAGGTGTGCACGTACCGGTAGAAGCAGGGATCGGTTCTGATTGACTCGGTCAATAGGTCCTGCTCGTTGAGGATGGCGGCGATGACGCAGTGACTTGTCTTCTGGGCGTGGATCATGGAGTTCCAGGCGGAGAAGCGGCCGTCCTGGCGGCCCATCAGCTGGGCGGCTCTGGCGGGATTCTCGCCGCCCAGCACGTGCCGGCGCCACTCCTCATCGGTCAGGAGGCAGTCATCCCAGGTCTGGAGTTCTGGTTTGAGGTTCATGGCTTCGGCGCACTCCAGCCATTGGGCCATGGCTTCCAGCTGTTCGGTGAGCTCCGGGACGGTCAGGCTGGTGAGGGCGGTGCAGGCCAGGGCTGTTACCCGGGATCTGATTGGAGTGAAGCCATCCTCGTATGAGTAGTAGCTCTCGGGGTACTGCACCCGGCCGTCCGGGTCATCAAAGCTGTCGTCTGCGATGTCCATCTGCTGGGTGATCAGTTCGGCGGTCAGATCGGTGACGTTGTCCTCCAGGGAGTTGAGGATCTGGAGGATGTTCTCCTGGGCGCAGGGGGAGTTTTCCAGCCGATCCGCCAACTCCTGGGCCCACTCTGGCGAGAGTTTCGGAAAGTCCTGGCGGATTGATGCAGCGTCCATGGTTCGGTTGGCGTTCATTCTCTGTCCCCTGTGGCGGCCGGTGGGCCGTTCCGGGTTAGCTTTGCTGGCGGGTCCGCAATTCAGTTGTCCGGCGCTGGTTCGGCGATGATTATTTCGCCGTCTTCCCAGGCGTGGATGGTGATAACGTTGCCTTTGAGGAGTTGCATTCCCAGCAGGGATTGATCCCGGGATTGGAACACTGCCACTGGTTGGAGGATGCCTTGCCAGAGTACTCTGGCAAGGCAGTAGTCAATGCTCCTGATTTCGCCGGTAGCCAAGACCGCTTGGGTTTGGTCATGGGTGGTCAACCCCAGTTGCTGTATGGCCGCTTCGGGCAACATCAGCCACCCGGTGAATCCGGTGTCAATCAGTGCTTCGCACGGATAGAGCGTTCCATGAGTATTCTCAACGTCGATGGTCAGCCGGGGTTCCAGATGTCCGGCTGCGTTCTGCCGTACCTCTCCGCGCATCACGGCAGCTGGGATGGGAGTGTGCTGCCCATGTGATAGGCGGCCGGGTGGCCCACTCGTTCCGTCCAGGTACGGGCATTGGGGCGCCTCTGGCGGATTCGCAGCAACGCCTCAATGTGGTCGGCGTCGATCTCATAGTCTCCGCTGGCGGTGTCGATTACGACCAGCTTGCCCTGGTCGTCCGGTCCCAGGGTGCCGCGTATCTTTTCCTGGTAGATGGCGTGTCCCACGGTGGCTTGGTCAGTGGGCATAATTGCGCGCTCCTTCTGATGTTCGGTGAACTGCTGCTTGGACCCCTGGGGCCTGACGTTTCGGTTCCAGGTTCTCCGGGATTGGGTATTGTACGGCCATTATAAGGCATTGGGATTCCTGCTCTGCTTCCTCTATGCTGCCAGGTGGAAGCTGGGCGGGCTGGGATCTCCTGCCTGGAGGTATCCCCGCAGTTCCAGCCACTCCGGCAGCCACCTGTTGATCACCTTCTCCACGTATACATCCAGCCCGTACCGTTTGGCTTCCCGCTCCAGGTCTCTCATGAACCGGGCCATGAAGCCGGTCTATGTTGCGTTGGGATCGTAGTCCGTGTTGTCGCTCCGGCTCTCCCTCCGGATGGATGATAGGTCCAGGCAGGCTCTCACGTCCGGGTCTGCGTCGATCCGGCGTGCCGATTTTCGGAGGAATACCCTGGCGTCCTCGTAGTCGATGTAGGTCCATACATCCCCGGACTCCAGGAATTTCTTGATGGGGCAGTTGTTTCTGATTGGTCTGAATCTGAACCCTGCCTGAACAATTCCTAAACCAATACCAAGGTGGGATGTGCATTTCGGGGAGATTGACGATGACCGAAAGGACTCCACGGCACCTCATATCACCTTTAGGCCCCAACTGGGTGGGCACCGATAGTGCGGTCTAGCGAAATGCACATCCCACCTTGGTATTGGTTTAGAAGGGCAGGTCATCCGGCGGTTCGGGCTGGGACTCCTGGGTCTGGGGGTGCAGCCCGTTCAGCGCGTTGGCGATGTCGCGGCGGCATGCCTCGTAGCCTGCCCGGTAGCCCCGGCCGTATTCCTCTCTCCCGGAGGTTTCCCGGCCTGGCTGGGTGCTGGTCTCCGCCTGGGTTGTGACCTGCGGTTCCTCTTCACGGGGACCGCTATCTTCCGGTTCGGAGCGCCGCCCAGAGCTATGCTCTGCTGCACTGTTCTCCAGGGCGGCCCGCTCGGCCTCCAGGTTTGCTATGCGGTCGCATTCCTCGTTCATGGCGTTGCCGGCGTGTCCTCGCACATGGGTGAATGTCAGGTCCATCTCCTGGGTCAGCTCCGTCAGCTTCTCCCATAGATCCCGGTTCTTGACGGTGCCGCGGTTTGCTGTCCGCCAGCCGTTCTTCCGCCAGTTCTGCAGCCAGCCCTTGTTGAACGTGTTGACGATGTACTGGGAGTCGGTGCGGACCTCGATGCTGACGCCGGCCACATCGGCCAATCCCCTGAGGTTCTCCAGGCCCGCGATGATGGCCCCGATCTCCATCCGGTTGTTGGTGGTGCTGGGGTCCCGCCCCTGGACGGCTATGGGGTCGTGATTGGGGATCTGGATGATGGCGGCGTACCCGCCGGGGCCCGGGTTGCCATGGCAGCTGCCGTCGGTATGTATGATGATGCCGTTCATGTTTCTCCTCCTGACGGGCGTGGGGGCGGCCCGTTTTCCCGGAACCACGGGGCCGCGCCCCCCGCCTCCCGGCTCCGGTGTTCGCAGTGCGATGCACTGAACTGGGAATGCTCGTGGTTTTGGTGCAAGTTTATTCGAGCGGGATTTCCTCTCCTGGATATTCGGTCCGGGATGTCCGGTCCATGAGCCTGGTCCAGCGGCGGCGGCCTGGATGGCTTGGCGGGGTGGGGATCAACCGCCCATGATGAGGACGAGCTTGCAGCGGCCGCATCTGGCCAGGCGTTGCCTGGGCTCGGGCATACCGTCGCCCGTTACCTTGAAACTGCAGCCGGGGCATTCCAGGCTCCAGTGGAACTTCAGCATGCCCCGGGGGATTATCTGCGGCGGCCCGCCGCCGTTGTTGCCCTGCTGGTTATTTCCGTTGTTGCTCTGATGGGCGCCGTTGCTCTGGTGTGGGCCGTTGCTCTGGTGTGGGTCGTTGCTCTGCTGTGCGCCGTTGTTATGGTGTGGGCTGTTGTCCCTGTTCCCATCCGGTCTTGGGGCCGGTCTTGGGGCAGGCGCGCCGGTATTCTCCAGGGCGGCGATTTCTTCCCTGGTCAGTTTCTCGCTGGGCTTGGATCGGCCCAGCATCAGGTTTCTGTTGGTCATGTTCCCCCTGGCTTCTTGGCTGTTGGAGTTTGGTTGGGTCTGCCGGTCCCTGTTGGCTGCGGCTGCCGGTTATGCGGCTTCGACTGTCACTGAGTTCTGGCCCAGGAGTTCGATGAAGGACTCCTCCAAGGCGGGGCAGTACTCTGTCCTGATATTGGGGAGTTCCAGGAGGACGCGGGTGGTCCTGGTGGTTATCTCCAAGTGCACCTGGTCCTGGCCGGGGTGATTCCGGAGGGTCTGGACGGCCTCCCGTATCAGGCGCTGGTCCTGGCCGGTGTCCTCTGATTCGCTGATGTGGAGGAGCACCATCTGCTGGGGCCGTTCCGGCTCCGGCTGCGTCTTTGGCTTGGTGTTTTCCTTCCTGGGCTGAGTGCCGTTGGATTCTGGTGTCCGGGAGCCGGGGGTCTTGGCTGTGGTCTTGGTGGGTTCTTCTGATGCCGGAACTTCGGTTTCCGGGAGTTCTGACGCGGGTTCTTCGGGTTCGAGTTCGGGTTCTTCTGACCCCGGAAGTTCGGGTCCGTCTGATTCCTGCAGGATGTATTCCTGGACATCTTCGCAGGTTACTGAGAGCTGGTCACCCCTGACCCTGAGTTTCCCTCCTACCCTGACGAGTTTCCCCTCCTGCCACCGGTCCTGGGTGATCTCCAGGATGTCGGGCCAGACCGTGACCTCCAGTGTTCCGCCCAGCATGTCGAGCATAACGGCCAGGAACTTCTTCTGCTCCCGGGTATACCGTTGCCTGATTGAGGAGATGTGGCCCAGGATCTGGATGTTCTGGCCCTCCAGATCCTCACTCAGGTCATCCAGGGATGATGTGGCCTCATCGTCCTGGATTCTGGCCAGCTCGATCAGGGGATTCCGGGTCAGCGCGGCCCCGATGAGCTCCCTTTCCCAGCCGGCCTTCTCCTCTGGGGTTGCATCGGTGGCGGACAGGTTGATTCCCGGGAGCCCGGCTGACTGGGGGGGCATTGTGTCGAACAGACTGGTCTGGCCGGACAGCCGGTTCTTGGACTCCATCTGGGCGGTGCTCATTATCTGGTCCAGGGCGGCCAGTACGGCGCCCCGTTTCCCCATGGCGTCGAAGGCGCCGGCCTTGGTGAGGCTCTCCAGGGTGCGGCGGTTGAGCGCGCTGACGTCGGCCCGCTTGCAGAAGTCGTCGATGGAGGTATAGGGGCCGTTGGCCTTCCGCTCCTCCACGAGGGGTCTGACGGCTGCTTCTCCGACGGTCTTGACCGCGGCCAGGCCGGTCCGGATGGCCGGCAGTGGGCCGGAGTCGTCGATGGTGAAGAGCTCGCCGGAGCTGTTGATATCGGGTGCGAGAACGGGGATCTGGAGCTTGAAGCACTCGTTGATGGCTCCCACGACTTTGTCCGGGTGGTCCAGGCGGGAATTCAGGACCGAGGCCATGTAGGCCCGGGGGTGGTGGGCCTTGAAGTAGGCGGTCCAGTATGAGATCAGGGCGTAGCTGATGCTGTGGGCCTTGTTGAAGGCGTAGCCGGCGAAGGGTTGGATGAGGTCGAAGACCTTGGTGGCGGTTTCCTGGTCGAACCCCTGGCCCGTGGCGCCCTGGATGAACTTGTCCCTTTCCTCGGCCATGAGGGAGGCGATCTTCTTTCCCATGGCCTTCCGGACGGTATCGGCGGCGCCCAGGGAGTAGCCGGCGAAGCTCTGTAGGATGAAGAGGACCTGGTCCTGGTAGACGATGACCCCGTAGGTCTCGTCCAGGATCTCCTTCAGGCTGGGATGGGGATAGGATGTCGGAATCCGGCCGTGCTTGGCGCCGATGAAGGTATCGACATGTTCCATGGGCCCGGGGCGGTAGAGGGCGATCATGGCCGAGATGTCCTGGAGGGTGGATGGCTGGAGCTCCCGGATATACCTTCTCATGCCGGAGCTCTCGAGCTGGAAGACCTCGGTGGTCTTGCCGCTGGACAGGAGCTGGAAGGTCTCCGGGTCGTCGAGGGGGAGTTGGGACAGGTTGATGCTGATCCCCTGGGACTCCTGGAGCAGCCTGGTGGCGCGGTCCAGGATGGTCAGGTTGGTGAGGCCCAGGAAGTCCATCTTCAGGAGTCCCAGCTTGGCCACTGGGTCCATGCTGTACTGGGTCATCATGACCGGGCTGTTCTCATCGCCCTTGGATGGGCGTTGGAGCGGGACGGTGCTGGTGAGGGGGTCATCGGAGATGAGGACGCCGGCGGCATGGGTGCTGACGTGGTGGACGATGCCCTCCAGCCCCTTGGCGCTGTCGACCAGGGTCCGGACGTCCTGCTCGTTGTCGTAGGCATCCTGGAAGTCCTGGTTGGACTTCATGGCGTCCTCGATGCTCTTGGACTTCTGGGGCACCATGCGTGCGATGCGGTCCACGTCGCCGTAGCTCATCCCCATGCCCCGGCCGACGTCCCGGAGGGCCGCCTTCGCTCCCATGGTTCCGAAGGTGATGATCTGGGCGACCCTATCGTTGCCGTACTTCTGGATGACGTAGTGGAGGACCTCATCGCGGCGGTCGTCCTGGAAGTCCATGTCGATGTCGGGCATCTCCTTGCGTTCCATATTCAGGAAGCGCTCGAAGACCAGGCTGTACTTCATGGGTTCTACGTCGGTGATGCCCAGGCAGTAGAGGGCGACGCTGGCGGCGGCGCTGCCCCGGACTCCGAACAGGATCTGACTTCGCCGCACGAAGTCGATGATGTCCCAGACGACCAGGAAGTAGTTGGCGAACTGGGTGTGGCGGATGACGCCCAGCTCGTACTTGAGCTGGGCCTCCGCGGCGGGTTGGGAGCCTGGGTAGCGTTCGGCGAACCCCTTCCAGCAGAGCTGGGCGAGGTACTCGTCGGCGTCGATGTTGTCCGGGGTGTGGTAGCGGGGCAGGTGGGTCTGACCGAAGCCCAGCTCCACGTTGCACATATCGGCGATTTCCTGGGTTCGCTCGAGGGCTTCCGGGTGGTCGGGGAAGAGCTGGGCCATCTCGTGGGCGCTCTTGATGTAGTAGGAGTTGTCCTCCATCCGGAGGCGCTTCTCGTCCTGGATGGTGGTATTGGTCTGGATGCAGATGTAGACGTCCTGGTACTGGGCGTCGGGCTGCCGGACGTAGTGGGCGTCGTTGGTGACGACGAGGGGAATACTGAGGTCCTGGCTCAGCGTGATGAGGCCTTCGTTGATCGCCGGGAGGGTGGGGACATCCTCGTGGCGTTGGAGTTCCAGGAAGTAGCCGTCCTGGAATATCTCCCGGTACCAGCCGGCGGCCTGTTTTGCTTCGGCCATACGGCCATCGGCGAGCAGGCGGGGTACTTCGGCGGAAGCGCAGCCGGAGAGGACGATCAGCCCTTGGCTGTAACGCTCCAGGATCTCCCGGTCGACGCGGGGGCGGTAATGGAAGCCCTGGGTGTGGGCGAGGGTGACGAGCTGCATGAGGTTCCGGTAGCCTTCGTTGTCCTGGGCGAGGAGGACGAGGTGGTGGGGGCTCCGTTCGTCGGCGCCGCGGTCGGAGCGGCTCTGCTTGGCGACGTAGGTCTCGCAGCCGATGATGGGCTTGATGCCGCGTTCCTTGCATTCCGAGTAGAAGTCGACGGCGCCGTAGAGGGAGCCGTGGTCGGTGATGGCGAGGGCCTTCATATCGAGCTGGACGGCCTGGTCCACGAGGTCCGGGATGCGGCTGATGCCGTCGAGCATGGAGTATTCGGTATGGGTATGGAGGTGGGTGAACTGTGGTGTTGGAGTGGTGGTGGTCATGTGGGATTTCGCTCCTGTTGTCGAGCTTGCGGGTCAGGTTGCCGCGGCCCATCATATGAGCCGCATCATATCAGTGGGGGAAGAGGCCGGCCCATTTCGTTCAGGCTCCGGGGCCGCCGGGGCAGCCGGGGTCGCCGGTGTATTGGTAGGTACCGTCGCCGTTGTTCCGGTAGAGGCCGGGGTTATCCCGCATGGTCCGTCCGATCCTGTAGCGGAGTTTTTTGGTGCCGGCGTTGGAGAGCCCCATTGAGATGAACCGTTCGGCGATCTCGCTGGGGATCAGGGGGATTTCGGGGGTGGCGCTTCCTATCCTTCCGATCATGTCCTTCATGGTAAGGGCGCCCTGGAAGCCTGGGCTGATCGCATCCGGCTTTCCGGTTTCGGCGCCAGGGTTGGCCGGTTCCGGGTTGGCCGGTTCCGGGGTGGCCGGTTCCGGGGTGGCCGGTTCCGGGGTGGCCGGTTCCGGGGTGGCCGGTTCAGGGGTGATGTCGTTGAAGAGATAGGATTCATCGAATATGAAAGGGTCGATGTCCTGGTCTTCGGCTTCTTCCTGACGGAAGGCGCTGTTGAACTGTTCCATCTCATCCCAGGCGTGTTGGATCTTTTTCCTGGTCTCAGGGGTCCAGTGGATGCTGTTGCCTTGCTGGAGGCCGTTCATGGTCTCCAGGCCGACTTCCAGTTGATCCATGGCATTCCGCGATCCGGCCCGGCAGATTATTTGTTGCAGCTTTTCGCGGTCTCCGGGCTGGGCAGCGGGGGTGGTCCTGTCTGTCTCCGGCTGCTTTTGGCCAGACTGCAATGTCTGCATGGCTTTTTCATAGGGGTCGTATGGGTTGGCGGGGTCTTTGATCTCCGCTTCCTGACCGGCTGGTTTTCCTATCAGGCTGGAGATGGACCGGACTGGGTTCTCGATGGTCTCCCGGAGTTCCTGGGTGACCGGTCTGGGGTGCTTCTGGTCTGGAGCAGCGCCGCTCTGCAGGGGATTGGGAAGGGAGCTTGTTGCCAGGAATTCCATCACGGTGGTGAGCTGGGCCCTGCGGCTCCGGAGCCGTTCGAGCTGCTCCAGGAGGTCATTCTCGGCCTGGGTCATCTGGGTGAGGGCGTCCTGGAAGGTGATCTGCATTGACATGGTGTGCTCCCTGCCGGGGCTTTCGCTCCCTTGGCGCCTGTTTGGGGCAGAGGTTAGCAGGCCGGCCAGTCCTGGCGTTTTGGCTGGGATGGGGTCATATTGCCCTTCTCCCTGTGGTGTTGTAGTGGAAGGCGCCGTTGCCGTTGTTCTGGTATAGGCCGGGGTTATCCCGCATGATTTTGCCCACCCTGTACTGGAGGTCTTTCTGGTTGGACTTGGATAGTCCCAGTTTGGTGAGGAGCGCCGCGACCTCGCTGGGCACCAGGGGGATGCCGCGTGCGGCCCAGCCGATCCGTTCCAGGTTGTCCCTCATGGTGAATGCTCCCTGGAAGTCGGGCCTGATGCGGGCCAGTCTTGCGGGGTTGATGCCTCTCCTGACCTGCTGGACTTCTGGGTCTTTCTCGAACAGGTCCATGGCCTTCCGGGTACGGTGGAGATGCTCCCTGGTTGGTGGAGTCCAGTCCACGCTGCCGTCCTGGAGGCCGGTCAGGGTCTCCTGGTCGACGCCAAGGTTCTCCATGACGGTTGGCCATCCCATGTATGAGATCAGCCGGTTCAACTGCCGGCGGTCCTCGTTCTGGGTATCGGCCGTGGGTTTGTCCGTGGGTTTGTCCTGGGTATCGGCCGTGATTTCTTCCGTCCCTGGCTCATCCTGGCTGGCTTCCTGGTCCCGTTCACAGGGGGTGCTGGTGTTGCTGCGGAGCGCTCTCTCGTATACGGAGTCCGGCTTGTGGACTTCCATCCGGCCTTCCTGGCTGGCATGGGGGGCCGCCAGTCTGGAGAGGGGCTGGTCCTGTCTGGCGCTTTCGAAGTACCCCTGGAGTTCCGGTCCGATCTTTCCCGGTCCGGTTCCTTCTGTTGGGGGGCTTATTTCCAGGAATTCCATCACGGTGGTCAGATGTTCCCTCTGTTCCCGGACCTGCCTGGCCTTATCCAGGAAGTCATCCTCGATCCTGCCCAGGATGTTGAAGGCTTCATGGAGTGTGGTCAGGAGTGACGGGGCCTGCTGGTCTGGTCCTGTTTGGGGTTCATCGGGGTGTTCGGTCAGGATATGCTGGGCATCATGGTACTCGTTGTCCTTGAATGATGCTCTTGCCCTGGGCTCCCGGCGGGACCCCTGGGGGCCGATCATGATGCTCCGGTCGGCGAACTCGTAGACCTGGACCTTCTGGATGGAACCGTCCAGCGTCATTTCCGCACTGGCCTGACGGATGGCGCTTCCGGTGATGTTCTGGTAGTTGAACATGTGGATTTCCCGCTGGCTTGGGCTGTTCGGGTTGCGCTCGGATGCCCTCCATTCCGTGGTTGCTGATGCTGCGATTGAATTGGCCATGATGGCTCGTGCTCTCCCGTGGTTTTGATGGGGGGGTGCCGTGCTGATTATGGCTGATGGCGGCGCGGGCAGGTTTTGGAACCTGGGGGGCTCCATGCGGAGGTCTGTCCCCAGGTGGGGGGCAGGGCCGGGGAGTGATCCTGGTCTCCGGCGCTGTGCCGGAATTCTGCCTCGAGGCCGGGGATCCCGGATGGTGGATGGAGATGGTCCAGGCTGGCGGTTGGGGCCGGGATCTCGTGCGGGCATCATGCTGGGAGTGTTGACAACCAGTTCAGATCCCGGTGACCGGGATTAGATCCCGGTCACCCAGGGGTGCTGTTCCGGCTCGACGAGCCGTCCTTCTTCGCTGACTCAAATGCAGCCGCTGCCGCCGATTATGTTCTCCCAGATTATGTTCTCTGGGAGGATGTTCTCTGGGGCGATGTTCTCCTCCGGGGATGGATGCCGTCCGGAGCTATGCTGCGGAGCACAGCTCCGGGCAGCATTCCCCTCCTCCAATGGCTCCTCCGGGGCTGGGCTCCTGGTGGCGGGGTTTGTCCTGTTCTCATCCGGGTGTGGGTTGCCGTTCTGATTGGCGCTCATGCTTCCAACAACTCCCTTGGTATTGGCGGCGGGATCGTCTCCCGGCGCTTTCTCCCGTAGGTTAGCACGTCGTCGTACTGCCGGACCGTTTCGTACTTCCGGATCATTTCCAGGGCGCCGTCCACGGCCTTCTGGTCGTCGGTCTTGATCCAGAGCTCCACGAGCTTCCCGTCCTTCCAGTGTTTCTCCGGGTCTCCCATGTTGCTGGAGTTCCAGGTGTCATGGACGACTCCATCGACCACTGCAACGGCGTGCCCGTCGCTGCAGGCGATGTAGGTCAGCGGGGTTCCCTCTTCGATCAGTCCTTCCATGAGGGCCGGTATCTCCCGGAGGTCGAGGTGTTTCCGCATGATGTGGTTCAGTTCCTCGCTCCGGGCTAGGAGCAGCTTCATCCCGTGATCCCGGTAGGGTTCCCTGAAGTGCAGGTTCGACACTCCGGAGTCGGCATCATTTTCGGGGAAGGCTTTCTGGGTTTCCAGTGCGATCTCCTGCCAGATACCCCCGTAGTCCTGGCCGCCGGTGGCCTCGTTGAGGGCCCGGGCGGCGCAGTCGCCGGTCCTCTCTGGCCGCTCCCCGATCTGGCCGGTCTCCCTGAGCCAGCGTTCCCTGGCTTCGTTGGAGAATCTGTAGCCTATGCCGGCATACGGGAGGTGGTAGTCCTGGGCGCCGTCCTTTATCTGTTCTTCCGTCCAGTGGGCGGCGATCTCCAGCGCGTCCCGGATCATCTCCACATCCTCTGGCGGGAGGTAGGACATGGCCTGCTCAGCCCTGGCCCATAGTTCATCCGTGCCCCGCAGCATATCGACGAAGTCCCGGGCGGCGGCTTGGTCTCTCTCCTCCAGGGCGCTGACCAGCCCAATCTCCACGATGTAGAAGTTGGAGGCGGACTCGATCTTCGAGTGCACGGGGGGTTCCGAGGCTCTCTGCCCCCTGATCCAGTGTTCCTTCCCATCGCCGGCGAAGTCTATCATCTCGAGGAGTTCGCCGGCCACGCCCCGGTCCTCGGCGAACCTGACGATCCCCTTGCGGTGGTCGAACTGGTTCATGAAGCGGTCCCGGATCTCCAGGTTTATGCGGTATCCCATCCGGTTGACCTCGTGGTCCACCGCCTCCTGGAGCTGGTTGTCGTTCCAACGCTCTGGCGACATGGCCTGCTTGGCCTCCAGGGTCTGGGGCAGGTTCAGGATGCACTGCAGGTACTGCTCGTGGGTGTCCTCCTGGTAGGCGGCGGGGTCGCCTCTCATCTGGCGGACCCCGGTCAGGCTGCGGCTGTCCTGCATGACCCCGGCCAGTTGCCGGGCGGCGTACTCGCCGCTGACGGACTCGATGTAGCTCAGGACGTGACCGGTCCTCTCGAGGTCATGGATGAGTCCCTCTTGAGTCTGGTGCTCCAGGCTTTTGTCCTTGTGGTCCAGCTTGTCGTCGAGACTCTCCTCCAAGTTTTCGCCAATGGTCTCGGTGTGGGTGTATCGGTTCGGGTCGCGGGCCATGGTTCCACCCCCGGGGTCTTGCTCGTACCTGGATGGTACTGGTGTTCACCCGGGTCACTCTTTTGCGGATCGGGGGGTGGTTTGGGGGCCTCTGGCCGCTGCTGATGATGACTGCCCGGCAACAGCTTTCCGAACAGCTTTCGCAACGGTGTGAGCAAATCGGTGCGGCCTTTTCCATACAAGTGGTGTATGCCTATTTCAAGCTACTATTTATACAGAACGTGGTGGTAGGGGCTTCGCTTAATGATGCAAGGGTGTACCCGGTTATCAGCATGATGCTGCACAAGCCAATACCAATTACCGGCGGGGTGTTTCAGCTACGGGTCATTGGCGCCAGGGTAACGGTGCTGGTGGAGAACGGCGAGGCGTTGCTGGTTGATGCGGGACTGCCCGGAAGTTCGGCCGTCATTCTGCGGGGGTTGAGGGGGTTGGGCCTGGGTCCTGACCAGATTGTCCGGGTGGTCCTTACTCATTGCCATCCGGATCATGCGGGAGGTTTGTCCCAATTGGTGGCTGGCAGGCCGGCCGGGGTGGCGGTGCATCGGCTCGAGGCGGACATAATTGAGGGCACTGCGCCCCTGCCGGGCGTGTTGCCGGAGGGGCGGTTTGAGGGGATGGCCCAGCCCCTCGTCGCCAGGCTGATGGGCAGGCCGGTGCCGGTGGATGACCGGCTGGATGATGGAGACGTTGTTCCCTTCGGCACGGAGGTGCGCGTCGTCCATGTTCCGGGGCACACCGACGGCAGCATCGCCCTGCATCTGCCGGCCAAGGGGACGATAATTGTTGGAGACGCTCTGCAGTACAGGTTGGCCCGGAGGCTCAGCCCGCCGGTTGCCCGGAGCGCCCAGCGTTTCAAGCAGGCCATCCGGTCATTGGAAAAGCTGGCTGGCCTGGACTTTGATACCATTTGCTTCAGTCATTTTCCGCCACTGCGGAGGGAACCCTGTCATGCCCTCCGGCGGCTGGTGGAGCAATATGACGGGTGATTAACAACCAGGTCCGTGTCTCCTGCATTTCCCGAGAATGGCTGATAGATGGTCCTCACCGTCCTCATCTCCGTCCTCCTCACTTGGGCTGCCTCCGGTGACCGCAGAGCTTTGGCTGGCCGGATTTGGTCTCATTCGGCCACCTGACCTCCACTGTGCATATCGCGGTACCTGACTGCCTGCCACGTCTGACCATCCGAAGGGATTCCCGATGATCTGGGCAGGTGGGCCAGAGGTTATGCCTACCGTCCACGCAGTAGCGGATGGACGGGGTTGGCCCCTTGCATCTCTCACAAAGAGCCCGATCGTCGATGGTAGCCGCCATATTACTTCTCCTATGCCTCGAATGCTTTGCAGTTCGGTCTCCACCCCTGGACGGGGGAGCGGCTCCCCCTCCGTAGGCTGGGGCCGATGCGGCTACCGGCAGTTCCAGCAGTCCGGGCCATTGCTGGGGGTGCAGGAGCATCCGCCGGTGGTGTCGGGACCTGGGCCGGAGCCGTAATAGACATTCGGGTTGGCTTCGCGCATTTGGCGAGCTGCCTCGTATCCGGCCTGGAGAGCCATGCTGTCCTCTACATAGGGGACTGACCGGTCGATGCAGGCTGTATTGGCCAGGGCCTTGATGGACCAGTACATTTCCCCGTCATTGCAGTTTTTGCAGATGAGGCCAAAGTTCTCGATGACCTGCTGATGTTCACCGATGATGTAGATGGTCTGCCCGTATGGGGTGGTCTCGCCGGTGGTGGTCTGGCCTGTCATGTCTACCTTCATTTCGTGTCCTCCCCTTTGGTTATGCCTTTGTTATATCAAATTGGGATGGGAGGGGGAGCTAGAAATCTGGCCGGAAAGTGGCGGCAGCCGGGTCAGCGGCTATACTTGGAGTCAACAAGCATAGCGAGGGCTGAGAATGCTGGGAGAGCGATCGGACCAGAGGGGACTCTGGGAAGCGGACCGGCTGTACCTGGACCACGTGGGGCGGGAAAGCTTCTATGGCGTATTGGCGTCGCTGCGGGGCCGGCTGTTCCGGGACGCCGATTTCGCCGAGTTCTACTGCCCCGACAACGGCAGGGACAGCGTGCCGCCCAGCCTGCTGGCGACGGCGCTGCTGTTGCAGTCCCACGACAAGGTCAGCGACGCCGAGGCGAAGGCCCGGGCTGACTTTGACCTCCGGTGGAAAGTGGCGTTGGGGATTGAGGTGGAAGACCGGCCCTTCGCCAAGAGTACGCTGCAGGTGTTTCGCGCCCAGCTGATCCTGCACGGCAAGGTGCGGGAGGTATTCGAGTCCAGTCTGCGGCTGGCCCGGGAGTCGGGCTTCCTGAAAGGGCGCGGGATGCGGGTGGCATTGGACACGACCAACATCCTGGGGCGTGGCGCAGTCAAGGACACCTGCAACCTGCTGGCGGACGGGATCGTCAAACTGCTGCGGGCGCTGGCACAGCTGAAGGGAATCAACGTCGGGGAATGGGCGAAGAGTCAAGGATACCATCGATACCACCGATACCTGGGCTCCAGCGTCAAGGGCGAAGCGGCCATCGACTGGTCCGACCGGCAGGCGCAGACGGCGCTGCTGTCTGGGATTGTGGCCGACGCGGACCGGCTGTTGGAGTTGTCGCGGCAGGCGCAGGGGGAATTGCGCGAGGACAGCGATGAGCGGCAGCGGATTGTGGCGGCGGCGGAACTGCTGGGGCAGTTGCTGCTCCAGGACGTGGAACGGGCTGAGGGGGGAATGAGCCTCAAGGATGGGGTGAGCCGGGACCGGATGATGTCGGTGCATGACCCGGAGATGCGCCACGGCCACAAGAGCAGCAGCCGGCGGTTCGACGGACACAAGGCAGCGATTGTGGTGGACACCGACTCCCAGCTGATTACCGCGGTGCAGGTATTGCCCGGCAACGCTCCCGACAACCTGGGGGCGCTGGAACTGGTGGAACAGAGTGAGGCCAACACCGGTGTGCCGGTGGAGGAGGCCATGGGCGACGCCGCTTACGGCGACGGCGGTACCCGTCAAACCTTCGCCGACGCGGGCCGCACTCTGATTGCCAGGGTGCCGGGGCGTCCCAACCGAACCCACTTTCCGAAAGAGGACTTCCATATTGACCTGGAGGCGGGTTCCTGCACCTGTCCGGCGGGGAATGTTACCCGGACGATGGTGCCGGCGGGACGGCGCACCGGCCAAACGGGTCGAACTTACCGTTTGGAGGCCTTCCGATTCGACGCGGCGGTCTGCGGGGTATGCCCCCTGCGGTCCCAGTGCGTGGCGGCAAAACCGGGTACGGGACGAACGGTGCAACTGCACCCGCAGGAAGCGCTGTTGCAGCAGGCCCGCGCCCTACAGCAGAGCGAGGCCTTTGCCGAGTACCGGCAGCGTCGCGTGGTGGTGGAGCACCGGCTGGCGCGGCTGGTCCAATTGGGGATCCGCCAGTCCCGCTACTTCGGCCGTGCCAAAACCCGGTTCCAGCTGTACCTGGCAGCCACCGTGGCCAACCTGACCCTGGTGGCCGCCAAAGCCGGGTTGACCGGAGAAACCGGCTCCGGTCCCAGCGCCGGCAGCGCCCAGGTCGCTGGAATGGTCAACTCCGCCACCGCATGGCTCGGGCAAATTTGGACCCTCACCCTGCTCGTATCGGCCTTACTGACCAAATCCCTCTTCCCAATAAGGGGTTTCCGTCCGGGTTTCTAGGCTCCCCCGCCACAGGCTGTGTCCGAGAACTGCTAGGACCGGCGTCCGAATCCCCTTATCTGCCGCTCGGGCGCTTCGTTGCCGTCCCGATCCACCCATTGTGTGGTCTCACACTGGCCTTGGAGATACTCGCCCACGACCCGGCAGCTCTGCCGCGTGTATACCACTCCTTCGACTTGGATCTCTGGGATTCCTGCTTCGTCGTACCAGTTGTGTGCGTGGTGCTCGAAAGTTTCTCCTTTGGGAACCCCGGTCATGTGGAACATCGTTCTGTCCTCCCGTGCTTGATAATATGGATAATACCTGCCAAGCGCTCTCTGGGGAAACTGGTCCAGATGGGTGGATTCGGAAGTTCCTTCGGCAGGTCCCCACGCGGCTGTGGCGCTGGCCAAAGTCCCGCTGCCCCAGGCATGGTTACGCTGGGGTGCATGAGAGCCTTGCCGCGGCAGGGCAGCACGGGAGGCCGTACCGGCGACCGCGCCGCCTTCGTCTACATGTCTGGAGCGGAACCTGTCCAGGCTATGATTCATTCAACAGTGTTATACAACGTTGCTGATTGCTTCATAACAGACGTATTTGGGCACCTTGGGCAGACCTGGTTTCCAGGGCTTGTCCCCTGCCGTCCGGTGTCTGCATGGGCCCGGGGTCAGGGACTCGGGTACCTTGGACCTGGGTTGTCCGGCCTGGCGCCCTGGACCCTGGCCGTTTCCCCCCTGGGGACCTGGACGGCTTCGTCGCGTTGCGCTTTGGCTTGTGCGTGCTTTGAGCTCGGGGCAGCAATGCGGGCTGTCCCGAGCCGGATGGCTGTTCCTGCCACCCGGTGGGGGCTATGTCCGAGCCTGGGGTGTATCTGTGGATACGTTCCGTGGTCCGGACGAAGCCTCGGTTGCGGATGATCATGGATGCCGAGTGGTCGGCATTCCCCTGCCAACCGCAGAGGCGACACTGGAAGCTCGCTTGGCTTTTGCGGTTCTTCCGGTGCCGGTGTCCGCAGCGCGGGCAGGTCTGGCTGGTGCCCGGTGCTGGGACGGGGATGATGTGGATGCCGTGTTTCTGGGCCTGGGCTGCCAGGATGCGCTGGTTCTGGCCCAGGGCGACATTGGCGAGCTCTCTGTTGAGGCCGGCCTTGGCTTTTCTGCCGGGTCCTGATGCGGACCGCATGAGGTTGATGACTTGCTTGCTTTCGACGGCGATTGCGGCTGGTCTGGTTCTCTCGAGCTGTTTGATCACAGCGGCATTGACCTGCCGGAGCCGGTCGGCTCTGCGCCTGCGGTTTCTGGTGAGGTGCTGGAGGGCTGACCGGCGGCGTCCTTTGGAGTTCTTGTGCTTGCGCTGCAGGGCCTGGCGTTCGAGATGTGGCCTGCGGTTGGGGTACTTCTCTTTGACGGAGAAGCGGGTGCCGTCGGAGAAGGCCATGTGGTTCTTGATGCCGTCGTCCATGCCCTGGTATTCGTCGATGCTGGCGGTGGTCAGGTCGGTGGGCTCGGGGTCGTCGCAGCTGATGCTGAGATGGAGTTGGTAGTGATGTGTATTCAAGGGAGCGTTGGCTGAGCGTCTTCGGTCCGGTATCTCGACGAAGTGGATTGCCAGGATGTTGGAGGGCAGTGCCCTGCGGGTGCGGAAAACATGGTCGAGGCCGGTTATGGTGAATGTGTACGGCCCCTTTGGTTTTATGAACTGTGGGCCCCTGATGGAGAGGGTCTGGGAACCGTGCTTGCGGGAGCGGTGCTGGAGTGTGCGGCGGTGCGGCCTGGTGTCCCCTGGGTGGGGCTGGTCTCCTGCTTCGATGGCACTGGCGATTCTGTCTAGGCGCTGCAGGCGGTGGAGGATGATGAGTTTGTTGGCTGCAAAGGCGGCCTCGCTGCCCTGCTGGTGGATGTGGTAGGGGGCCATGGCCCTATCGGGGTTTTCTTTACGCCAGGTAGTGATGCGCTTGTTGAGCCCGAAGGTCGAACCTCTGTGGGCTCGTTTTGGGATATTGGGCTCGCGGTTGAGGATATTGACGGCCTGGTTGTAGGCGAGTCGTTGCTGGCTGGTCAGGTTGCCGATGACTGTGGAGGTTGCGCTGTTGTTGATCAGCGGGAGTATGACGGTGCGGGTATTCATATGTCTCCAGTGTGCCATGGGTGGTCTGTGCGGTGTTTTGGAGTTATGTCATGGAAACCTGTGTTGTTGAATGCTGCTCAACAAATCTTCAGCGGTTGCGGTCTATTCCACGATCCCCCTGATGATTGCGGTCTCGGGTGGGATCGTGAGTCCCTTCCTGTTCAACTCCGGCTGGAAGCTGGGTCTGGGGGCCGGATACGTCCTGTTTCTCTTGATCTGGCACCGGCGCCTCGTTCAGAGTGGAGCTGTCCTCAACCTGCTCCGCCGGCGCATCCTCTGCTGGGCCTTTGTGCCGGTCTTGTTCAACAATTTCGAGCTTGCCCTGTTCTCCCTCTCGGCCAGATACCTGGATATATCGGTTGTGGCTGTGATCTACGAGCTCTACCACGCAGGGGTGATTGGGCTCATGGCCTACCTGTTCCGCCATGAGGGGAGACACCTGCGCGTTACCTTCTCAACCGTGTTCCTGATGTTGTTGGGTATGGTGGGCGTCGGCTTTGTGGTGTTCGCCCAGACCGGGACGTTCGGGAGTCTGGGTGAAGCAGGCGCTGGCGCGCTCCTGTGGGGCCTGGGGCTGTCAGGAGCCTCGGTGGCCGCGGCTGCCTGTGCTGCTTTTGCTTTCCGGTGGGGTTCGGACCTAGGGGATGAGCTGGTTGGCCTGGGCTTGGCGGAGCGGGGTTCGGGGTCGGATGTTTTCTGCGTGGTGGCGGTCACGATTGTGGCCAACGCGGTCAGCATTCCTCTGAACCTGGTCCTGGGGTTTGTGTTGGGTGAAGCGCCGGTCTCCGGGGCGGTCCTGTGGACCCTTGGGCTCGCTGCCCTGGGAGGGTTGTTCCTCAACTCGGCGCCGAGTGTGTTCTGGAGGAAGGCGAACCTGATGGCGCGGAATCTGGGGGTGAATGCCCTGGGCTATGTGACTCCGGTGGGATCGCTCCTGTGGCTCCTGGCCTTCGGGTTCGTCGGGGTGTCGGAGTGGCGTTACCTGGTGGTGGGGACCGGTCTGTTGGTGATGGTCAATGTCCTGATCAACCTGGGCTCCGGTGCCCGGATGTTCTCTGGCCGAGGTTCGTGAGTATCGTCTAGGCTGGGGGTCGACGGGAGATCAGAAGTGCTGGCGAACCTGTTGATCAACTGTGGGTCATCGGGTTCTGGTCCCCGGCGTCGGCCTTCTCGGCGACGTTCTCAGGTGAAGGGGTAGGCGTCCAGGCGGTCCATGATCTTCTGGAAGGCGAACCAGTGCTGGTCGTTGGTGCAGGGCACCATGGTGTTCGTGGATATGTCATGCAGCCAGGCCGCGGATCGCTCCTGGGAGAAGTCAAAGATGATGGTGTCCAGCAATTCCTCCGGTCCCCCGTAGTAGACCGGCAGCAGGGTGGACGTCATCCTGAATTTGCCGCATTACCGGCAGGCTTCCGTGCCCCGGTAGAGCCGTCCGGCGCCGGGTTTCCCCACCATCTCTTGGGGTGGTTCGTCGTCTCCTTTGGTCCAGTTGTGGGATTGGGCCGCCACATGGTGGAGGTCCTGCTGGTCCTCCTGGTCATCCTGGGAATGGGAGTCTGCATGGCAGAGTGCTGCCCACCGGTGGTCGCTGAGATTGAGGGTGAACCCGTTCTCTGTAGAACGGGCCGTTATTATGTTGAGGCAGCAGCAGTCACCATCGGGGTCGCAGCCGCAGAACTTGACGGGCCGGTCCGTGGTCGAGGGAGTCCTGGGGTTCAGGATTATCTCCCGGTCTTGGGTGCAGACCACGATGTCGGTGCCGTTATGGAGATCTCTGAGCACCTGCTGCTCGTCATACCGGGCCAGGTATCTGGCGTTCTCGGCTCGGTAGAGCCGGACTGAGAGGTAGCCGTCCAGCCCCCTCTGGCTCTGGGGGTAGATCTGGTCTGCTCGTATGGCCGCGAGGGCCTCCTCGAAGGTTGTCTCGGTTATGGCCTGGGACTGTTCGATTTTCATATTGTTCTCCGTGGGGTTTGTGGAGTTGGTGTTCAGTGGACCGCTTTTTCAGTGCTCTCTATGAGGCAGGCCAGCTCGTTGGCTGATACGATCCCTATGTTCCTCAATCCGGTGAACTGTTCCACCGTCAGTCCTTCTGCTGGCCATGGGCTGGCGGCGAGACCGTAGAAGCTTCTGAAGTGTCTCTGAATGCTGTTTCGGGTCCTGGCTGATGCCGGGAGTCTCTCGACCCATTCTCGGGGAATTCCGGCGGGCACCACGCACCATCCCTTCCGGAATTTTCCTGGTGCCAGGAGGTCCCTGACCTGGATCCTCATCCTGGTATTGCCGCCCTTTCTATTCAGGTCGTTGAGCACGGCTTGGATCTCTTCGGGTGTTTTGGTTTCTGCCAGTTTCAGGAGGATGGGTTGTGCCAGGATGGGGCAGCCGGGAGTTCCCCATGGCGGGGTTTGCTCCGGGGCGTTCCTGTTCAGGGTGGTGTCTGTTTGCTGGTTCAGGTCCCGGTTCAGGTTGGGTTCCTTGATGTAGGTGGAGTAGGTGTCGTCGTCCAGGCGGGCGATGGCCTGAGAGATGTTCTCGATCAGCTCTCCCATGCTTTTCCTCCCGTCCTCGAGCTCTCTGATTCTCCATTCCATCCACCTGGTGCGGAGGTCCGGCTCCAGGTGGAGCTCGTACTTGGATATGCATTGGAAGTGGATGCAGCTCAGCTGGCCGCTCGGGGTTCTGATGGGGCGGTAGCCGCAGGCTTGGTAGAAGCGGTAGTAGTGGTTGGCCGGGTCGATGATGGCCAGAACATCCGGGGATTCTGGGTCCTTGATTTCCTGGTGGCAGCCGAAGCATTCCGTCCTGGGGGGGACGGCTGGCTTATCTTCCTGGAAGAGATCGATATTCATGAGGTTGTCTTCTCCGTTTCTTGGGCTCTTGGTGGGCCGGCTCTGGCAACAGGGGCCGGCCCCGGGGGCCCCTGTGGACATTCAGGCGCAACAGTTTTCTGGGTGATGGGACTGGCCGGGATTGGGTAGCTTGGGGAGTTGTCTATGGACAACGACCCGGAGGCTGGCCCATTGGGGCTAGGCGCCGGATGGGTTGCGAACTGTTGTTGGTTCATGTTGGCAGTTCATGTTGGCAGTTCCTGAGCCTGGCGGCTGGGGCCATTTCCTCCCAGAAGATTTCTATTACTTCTCTTGCTTCCGGAGGCCAGATCGTCAGTCCTTCCAGGAGAGTGTTCAGGGTTTCCTCGTCGACTTCCAAGATGGAAATAACTTCCTCTTGGCCGATCCAGGAGATGAGTTCTGCCAACTTTTCCCGGCCGGTGAGAGGGGCAGCCCCATCCAGCCGGGCTGCCCCTTGCCTGATTTTCTGCATGGCAGTTTCGTATGGGTCTTTTGGCATCTGGGGCGCGAGGAATTGAATGATGCTGGTGAGCTGGGTTTTCTGGGCCCGGACCTGTGCGAGTTTATCGAGGAGCACAAGCTCCTGATTGTTGATGAGGTTGAGGGCCTCCTGGAGGGTCAGGGACATCGCGCTGGTGCTGTTGGGAGTTGTTTGGGAGCCTTGCCCGCTCGGAATTGCCAGCCTCTCCCGAATGGTGGCGGGCTCCCGCAGCCGGGGGTTGTCGCGAAATGGTGAGTACCTGGGTGGGGGGAGGGGTGGAAGCGTTGGTTCGGCCGCCTGCTCTTCGGTGCTGGAGGCTGGCTTCTTCTCTGGATTCTTCCCGGTCAGCTCCTCTGGGGGGACTCCTTCTTCGGCGAGTATCCGGCAGGCATCTTTGAACTCGTTGTTGCGGAAGGAAGCGCGGGGCCTGGGGGTGAGGGCCGTCGGCCTGGGTCCGATCAGGATGCTCTCGTCGGCGAACTGGTGGAGCCGCACCTTCTGGCACCAGTTGTCCAGGAGCATTTTGGTATCGGCTATTTTGACAGCCTTTCCTGCGATCTGGCGGTAGGCGTGGGGTTGGACTTCCGGGCGTTCGTGGTGTTTGGGGCTTTTCTCCGACTCTCTCCAATTCTGGGTTGCTGATGCTGCGGTTGAAGGTGGCATGGTTCCTGCCTCCTGGGATCTGCTGGTGGTTTTCCCAGTGTAGGCGGCCGGCAGGAGGCGGGGTTTTTCAGGAGTTGGGTTCTCTTCAGATCTCTTTCAAGCGTGATGTGAACGATTGAACCGTTCACGTCACACGGTCAGGGGGTCTTCCTCTATGAGGAGTTTCCTTTGCTCCAGCTCGCTGGCCAAGTTGTGAAGGCCATCGAGCACCTTCTGTTCCCATATGTACCCGCTGTTCATGTGTTGGCTGTGGTGAGGTATTGATCAGGAGATCGGTGAGCTCCGGCAGTTGGGGCAGGTCACCTTGCGTCCGTCATGGCCCCGGATAATGGAGCCGGTGTCTCGGCACAGGATGCAGGCTATGGCGTCCGGCTTGGACTTGGGTCTGGGATTGGTTCCGATCCCGTGGTGGCGGTTGCCGCGCCACTGCCGGTAGCGTTGGTAGTTCTTTTTTGACGGACTGTTTCTTTCTATATGAGTGGCCAGCTTGGTCCTGATTGGTATGATGATATCCTGCCCGGACTTCTGGGCGCGGTCTTTCCCCGATTTCCACATGGCCTTGGCCTTCTGGCGCCAGTCCTTCATCTGCTGTTCTCTTCATCCGGGGTCGCCCAGGCCCATGGGTTGATGGACTGGAGCCGTTCTGCGAAGCGTTCCATGGGTGTTCTGCTCCTTCCAGGTTTTTGTCCTGATGGTTTGGGCTGGAGCTGGCCCAGCCGGATGGCCAGGTTGCAGGCTAACCAGCCGTAGCCGGTCTGGAAGGCCTGGGTCTTCGCCGGTTGGGCATTGCCCGTGATCTTGAACCCGTTGCCGAAGGGCTCTAACCCTGCCATCTGGCTGTAGGGGATACGGAGTTTCCTGTGGATGCTGTGGAAGTAGAGGCGCTTGTTCGTGAGGCCCATGATGCCGTGGCCGGGCGGGTCTTCCTCGTTCCACCAGCAGGGCTGGCCCAGGAAGGTGGATGGGGGGTGGTAGATGCCGTGGGCCAGCCCAGTATCCTGGGGATGTGGTCCAGGGCTGTCCTGGGTTTCGGGGTCTTCCAGGTAATCCACGTAATCCATTTTTGCGAAGGGCCAGACCATCTGCTCCGATTTCATGATCTTGAAGGGCGTTCTCCGGCCCAGCTTCTGGTGCTGGGGGAGATGTTCCTCCCCCAGGTCTCGGAGGACTTCGGCTTGGATGAGGCTCTTGGTGGTGCCCACCCGGTTCTGTTCCTTCCTGGTCAGGTTGAAGTGTTTGGCAAATTCCGCCAGGACATCGTTCTGCGGTTGGGTGATCGGCTCATCTTCCAGGGCTTCTTGGACAGCGGCATCCCAGCCCTGGATCAGTATATCCCGGGTTTCGTTTTCCTGCAGTGCAATCTCCTGGATGCTTTCGCTGAGTTCCTTCAGATGCTGGTTCCCGCCCGGGATGGCGGCCTGGCTGGCCCTTTGGATCAGCTCGTCATGGAATGGGTGTTCCAGTATCCGGATGGCGCCGGTGTTCTGGTCCAGCCCCAGGCGGCGCCGGAATTCCTGGACCCTTTGGTCCTGTCCAGGGAGAGTGGGATTGGTGCTCGTTGTTCTTGAAGGATGCCCGGGCCCTGGTCTCTTGGTCCTGTCCTTGGGGTCCGACCAGGATGCTTGGTCGGCGAACTGGTAGACCCGGAAGTTCTGTAGGAGATCTCCCAGGAGCATTTCCCCATCGGCCTGCCGGATGGCTCTTTGTGTGATGTCCCGGCAGGCGTGCGTGTGGATTTCCCGCCTGCCAGGGTTATGGTTGAAGGTAGAGGATCTTTACCGGCCGTATGGGGACTGATCCCGGCAGTTCTCTGTATCGGCGGCGATGCGCCTGGCCTGCGGGATGGGGTCCTCCTGAATCAGTCTTGGGGTTGTTCCCTTGGTTAATATCCGGAAGGTTTCCTGGAAGGATGTCTGCTCAGCGGTCTCCCGCTTGAACCAGATGGTTTCGGGTTCCTGCCATGCGGGCTCGTTGGGCTGGAGTTCCCGGAGGAGGACGGTGAACTCCCGGACGATGGCCTGCTCCCTCAGGGCAAATCCACACTTAGGGGGAAGCATCCCCGCGCACATGGGGGTCTGCCATGTAGGGCCCCCACAAGATACGTCGAAGCCGGTGAGGAATTTTGTCTGAAACCACGGCTAGCGGAGACTATCAATGACATTCTTTATCCGGTCTTCCAGGTTCGATATTTGCTCGGTGGCCTGTTGGCTTGGCTGAGCCTCTTTGATTTTGTCTATGACCTTGAGTGCTTCTCCCCAAATTATTGAGACTCCTGAATTTTCGCTCCAGGCTATCAGTAGGTCTGCGGCTAGGTCTGGGTATCTGGACACTGCGCTTGATCGGCATAGTTCAACGAACAGTTGTGTAGTAGGTCCCGCCCAGGGAGTCGCTTTTGCCAATGCGGTTGCTTCGGCGAACGACTCGGTGAGGTGGGGAGTCCATTCTACGATGTGGGTGCCTTCTTCTGGGCTGATCGGTTTGGGTGAGCCCATGTTGCGGTCTGCCCAATATTCCCGTATCCAGCGCTGCCACCAGTCCCTCTGCTGTTCGGGGTCGGTTTCCCTGAGTCTGCTTCCTATATCTTCTGCGATCAGCACAGCGGTGTCCGTACTAACATTGCCGATGGTTTCTTTGAGCCACTTTTTGGGCTCCGGAGCGTAGTTACACAGGAATTTCGTGAACGTACTGGCAAAGAGCTTTTTAGTACTGGGTTCGTTGTCAGGTTGCTCGATCAATTCTGGGAACTTCTCTTTTAATGTCTTCCCCAAGGCTTGATCTATTCTGAGCGTGATATTCTGCGTCTCGGCCAGCCCACCCCATGCCGCTTTCTCTCTATTTCCGCCGTTCGTGAAAATCGGCTTAAAAGTTGTTTCGACCCAGGGGTGCTGGATTTGGAGCAGGAAGTCTGTCTGTCCGGCAAGGATTGCGGTGCCTATGTCTCCCTTCAGAGATTTGTCATCTGTGATCTGGTTCAGGCCTCTGATGCAGGCGGGGCTGAACGTTGCTCTGTTCGTGGTTTGTGCCCTGATCGCGGTTGCATCAAGCCAGAACCGGGCCAGGTATCCAGCTTGGTAGAAGTTGAAGGCTGCTTGGTGCCATCCCGGCACCGGCATCTGCTGATCGCACTGGAGGTTGCCCCATAGGGGCAATGCGATGGTCTCTGCTTCTTCAATCAGGCCAGCGGCATAGGGCCTGCCGCCGTTTCTCACCAGCCCGTGCAGGCTTTCGGCTATGTCCCCGGCGTGATGCTCATAGATGTCCCGGTTGGAGAACCACTCCAGCATGGTGCGGCACTGCTGCTCTTGCAGGTTCGCAGTTCTCCATCCGAAGATGATATCTTTCCAGACTGGCTCCGACCACTGTTGCTGACGTGCCAATTCATGGGCAATCTTGTCTCCCCATGCGAAGTCTTGGCGTGTGAGCTCCTGTACGCTGAATAAGCCGGGTACGAGCTCTTCGGGCATCGTTTGGCGTTGGCTCTTTACGAGTGTGCTGACGAATTCCTCGGGCGTTGTCTCCTTCAGTGTGCTGGGTGTGAAGGGGTCGCCTGTGAATATCATGGGCTCGCCGATCATTATGCTGGGCAAAAGGGGGTCGCGCCATTCCCAGTCGTGGGCCTCCTCAATGGGCGCGATTTTGTCCTTGAGGGTTTGGCATTTCGGGTCGGTTTGCTGTAGTTTCTTCAGGAGGTTGTACCGACGGTGTTCTACTGTGTTGTCCATGGTCATTGTCCTTCTCCCACGTTGCTGATGTCTCTAGGTGGCATCGACTATACGTCGCCGGTCGTCGTCGCTGAGTTTATTGTAGTTGTCGATGAGCAATTTTTCCGTGTCATGAGTTATTTCACGATTTAAGGGTACGCTTTTCATGAAAAGCCAATCAATCTTTTCGTGTGGGTTCCGGCCGGAGCTGACCCGGAGGGTGTGTATGGCGAGCCTTCTTGCCAGAGGAGCCGGGGACTTGATCAGGTTGTCTAGCTGTGCATCCAGAAGTTCTGGTTTGTTTACTGAAATCCATTCCAGGCAGTCTCTGGCGGCGTTTACCACCTCGTCGATTCCGTCTTTCCGGTAGTTGTACTGTGACTCCTCTATCAGGTGGCGTCTGGACGAGTCTGTATCTTTCTCTTGGGCCCCCGGCTCCCATGCTTGGAGGATCCGGTGCCGGTTTTCGATCTGCCTAACAGCATGGCCTAGGACTGTAAATACAACGTGGTCAAGGTGGTTCCTTATTTTGGCCCAGGTGTCAGACAACATCCAGGGCTCGCCTAGGGTCGCCAGTACAATGTGGTCCACTGGGCGTTGCCTTGGCGGCACTGTAATGTCAGGTTGGCACAGTTCCTCGAAGATAGTTGCCGTTTCCCGGTAAAGTTCGTGTGTGATACATAGGTTGGCCAGTTGGTGGAGGCCGTCGGGTTTGCGTGCATCTTGGTTTGCTGGGGATTCCGATAGTAGATAGAAGGTCCAACGGCTTACCGTATCGGTGGATTTGGTGTTTCCATCTGCGCATAGCAGATGGATGATTTCCTGCCACAGTTGTGGGTGTAGTCCGCGACAGTTTTGAGAAAGTACGTCGATTGCCTCGTCCAGGCCATGGCCTACGAGTAATCTTCCTATCCATTGCAACAATAGGTGGTTTTCAACCAGCGGCGCATCGTCAAAAACTCCAGTGAGGTATCCCCTGTCCGAGCACCACTGGATCCAACTCATGCTCTGCGCGTTGGCGGTGAACGTAGGTGTGAGTTTGGCATCTTGGAGCGCTCGGTCAGCGATATTTTGTGAGCTTGTGTCTGAGGGCGGGTTTGGCTGGCTGACCGTTTGCGTGATCAGTTGCTGCCACGTGGATTGTGATCTTCTCTGGTATTCGGCTATCTTGGCGATGGCTTCAGCCGCTTCATCGTGTTTTCCATCCTGTCCCAGTTGGTAAAGGATGGGCTCTATCCCTAGGGAACTCCAGCTCTGAGTGCCGGCTGTTGGTTGGTCGGTAAGGATGAATCTCCTTGCTGGTTGGTTACCCGTTGGCATGGCGCGCGCCAAATATCGGATGATCGGGTCTTTATGGCTGTAGCCGACGAACAGGACATATTGCATCCTGAAAAGTCCTTGGAGGAATTCCAGTGCCCATCGTTCTTCCAGGTAGGCTCTACCGATATCCGAGTCGGTCAAGACCATTTCATTGGGCTGATCTGCTACTCCATGTACGTTCACTATGCCGTTGAATCTTCCGCCTGGTGGTAGTGCTGGGGCGGTATAGACCTTGCCTGAGTTTCGTAATTTCCGTCCTATGTCCGTTGCTTCGAACAACCTGTCAAAGTTTGTGGTCACCAATTTGGGCTCTGAATCCCTTGGCCGGATATCCAGAAGATCTTTGTGTAGCTTGTTCGGTTTGCTGGTTGTGAGCTGCTCTGCGATATGAGTTCGTATGTCGTGGCCCAGCGCTTCGAGGCGACCAAGGAACTGGTCGACGCTTTCTTCATTGCTCTTGCCTACTTGGAAATATTCCTTTATGCCTTTGATCAGGCTTTTGAAGCTGGGTAGGCTTGATGGTTCCGGGATTGATATTCCCGCTCCTGCAAAAACCACCAGCTTGTCGTCGCGAAGCGCTTTCATGAGTTCGTCGCTGAATTCTATGTTTCCGAATTTCATTGGCGTTTATGTCTCTGCTGGATGTTCGGCTTTCGGAATGGTTCTTACTGATCTGCCATCGTTTGGTGACCGGTCGGTTTCGCTCATTAGAGCCTGTGATCGCTCGGGTTTAACTTGGTTGGCATAGTTGTACTGGGTGATGATCTTAGCCAGTGTGTGGAATCTTGACCGTTGGATGCTTTCCTTGGGTCATTTTACCTTCGTTGGCATCCCGGTTCCAGTCCGCCCGTTCTGGGAAATTTCCTGGAGGGGCGGCAAAAAGTGGGCTGTTCTAGTAAAGCCATGCCAGCCCTCTACCCTTGGAGCTGGGCCAGGTTCACGGCCAGCAGTGGGGGAACCCAGCCGTCTCCGTTCCGGAAAGCCTGGGGCCGGGCAGTCTGGGCGTCGCGCATGATGCCGAACCCGTCATTGTAGGGGTCGAAGTAGGGGTCGAAGTAGGGGTCGAAGTAGGGGTCTAGGCTCATGATGCGGTCATACCGGACCCGGAACTTCTTCCGGCTGCCGCGGAAGAAGAGGTGCTGGGTCGTCAGGCCCATGAGGCCGGTATCCGCGTGGACCGTTTCCTCCCAAAGGATTGGCCGGCTCTGGTCAGGGGTTTTTCTGCCAGGCATTCTCGCAGGCGAGCATGGTCTCGGTTTTCGTGTCTTGGAATCCTTTATAACGAGCGGGTTCTCCCTCGTCCGAGTCAGGTTCGAATATGAGCCAGAAGAATCCTCCGATTCTCGTTTTCCCCACTACGCCTCTGTAACGGTCGGAGAACTCGCACCACATGTTGCCGCTTTCTGCTTCCATCCGCTCCTGTATAGGTTGCCATCTGTTGGTCATGTTTTCGTCTCCAGGGTTCTTCCGGTGTAGGCACTGGTGGCGCTGCTTGTTTCCCCTACATGTGATGGGCTATTCCCATTTTTCGTGAGCCGTTTTCATATCTGGAGTCTTCTCCTCCTGGCCGATGTGCCAGGCGCAGCTTATGGCGCCGTGCCAGAGGACCGTTTCCTGGATGGCTTTGTTGAGCTTCCCCCTGGGGCTCGGTCTTGTCCGGGGCGTCCTCCAGTCACCCCGGCCGGACGGCTAGGATGATGCATGGTTCTTGGGGCTGGTCATGGTAGCTGAAGACGTGGACCTCCAGGTCCCGGCACCACTCGAGCAGCTCGTTCATCCCGACCCATTCCGGGTTCCGGTAGAGGCAGGTTATGAAGACGCCGCGCTCCTTCTCCTGGTCGGGAGTGTCTTCCGGGGTGGGCTCTCCCAGGTCGATCAGTATCCCGATGAACCGGTCGTTGGAGCCCTTGCTGACCAATGTCAGCAGGTCCTTGTTGTCCTGGATCTGCTCGGCCTCGATGAGCTCTCCCGGTTCGGCGTAGGCTGTCATGCTGAAGAGCCGGATGGCGGTGTAGTCCAGGAGCATCCTGACATCTTGGTGGGTGGCGTTCAGCTCACCCGGGATCTCCCAGGGTGTCTGGTATCCCGGCTCTCCGGCCCGTTTCAGGTCCTCTTTGATGAGCTGGTCGGCCAGCATGACTCGCTCCCTGCTGGGGGTTCCGGGTCGTCCGGCCATCTGGGCTAAACTGTCCATGTTGCTTCCTCCATTTTGGTTTGGGTGCTCAGTCCTGCTGCTGGGCCCTATTTCCCTCCGAAGCTGCCGAAGTCCAGGGACAGGAGGTGGAGCAGGGCCAGGAACATGTTCATGATGCTGAGGAACATTCCGGAGGCTCCCACCAGCGCTATGCGCCGGGCGGCCTGGGCGTCGCCGTCGTCCGCTGCTTTCTGGGCTTCCTTCTTGATCTCCCGGGTTTCCCAGGCCGTCAGTCCCATGAAGATCGGGATCGTTACGGCGCTGATGAGGAGCTCCAGCCCGCTGGACTGGAAGATGAAGGCGTTGACCATTCCCGCCACCACGAGTCCTATGAGGGCTATGACGGAAATCTGGCCCAGTCCCGATAGGTCGCGGCCGGTCCTCAACCCGTAGATCGTCATGACTGTGAAGATGATGAGGGCTCCGCCGAATGCCACGATTATGGTCGAGGGGGAGAAGATGGCGAAGATGAAAGCCAGCGTTACTCCCTCGACTGCGGTGAAGGCCAGGTAGAGGGCCGCTGGCACCGCGAAGGGGATATTCCTTCGGGCGGTGAAGTGGGATGCCATCAGGAGGCCCAGTGCCAGAAAGAGCGTTATGACGAGGGTGCCTATGCCGGTTATGAGGTAGGTCCGGGTCAGGTGTAGTGTCCCGCCGGTGATGCCGGCTACCAGCATCCCCAGGCTGGTCCAGCCGTAGAGGCCGGTCATCGCGGAGGTGTAGATGCTGTCGGCGCTCACGGCGGGCTGGGCAGGTTGTTCGGGGAATCGGTAGATTGGTGTGGTCATGGTTTCCCTCGTGCTGGTGTTGGAGGTCCTTCCTTGGGTGAGGCTTCTGAGGTGGCGTTTCGTGCTTGGATAGTGCTGTCTGACTCTATATCTGGGCTTGTTTCGGGATGTCGAATACGAGTACGGTCATGGTGAGTTCTCTGCTGGAGTCATCCCGGTGCCTGAGTATGTACCGGAACCCAGTTTCTGAATTGTAGGCAGCGTCGCGTTTGTAGTTCGGGTGCTTCTTTACGGTGTCGGGTATCCTCTTGAGGGTAGTGGACATATTTCGGCCGCGGTTGAAGACCAGGAGGGCTATTTTTGTGTCTCTCCAACTGGTGTATCCCAGTAACTGGTTGAGGGCGGCGGTCAGACCCGATTGCCCGGTCCAGAATTTGCATTCTGCAATGAAGATATTCTTTCCGTTTTCTCTTATGAGAATGTCTGTTTTCCCCTCGTAATTGAAGGTCTCACCGGTGGCCTGTCCTTCGTATTGACCATTGAGCTGGACCAGGAAGTGTTGGCGTAGGTCTTCCTCTCCCATCTCTTTGAATGCTCTGGGGCTTCGCTCCATGACCATAGCCATGTTTGTGATGACCGATAGGATGTGCTCGTACTCTGTGATATCGAGTGTGGGTTCTGGCCTGTAAGGCTCAGTTGAGACCTTGGGGATTTGGGGGGTGATGCGCCGCTTTATTTCTGGTGCTACGTAGGTTGTTGGCATTCCAGGCCGACGCCTGAGTGGAAATCCTAAGCTCTCTACGATCCCTCTGTCCTTTAGTAATTTCTCCCGACGTTGGCTGATGCTATGGTTCACTCTTAGTCTTAGATTTGAGTTGGAATCCTGGGTTTCTTTGGTGATTTGGTTGATGTTGAAGTTCACATCTGATATTTCGCCCTCAAATTCTTTTTGGATTCGTTGGGCGTCTTGGGTTGTGCTTTCGTAGACGAACACGAGTTCGTTCTCTCTGACATCTGGGCAGGGGGTGCTCAGCCTCATTTGGGATGGCCTGTATTTGAAAAGTCGTGGATCACCTGAGAATGGGACGTAAAGTGTGATTCTGGTACCTGTCACGTAAGCGGGGCCGCCTCGGTTGAAGAAGGCGAAATCAGATCTGTTGCTGATGTCCACTTGGGTGTCGGCGTAGGTCATTTGGGTGTTTAGTTCGTCGATTTCAATTGTGTCGATGATGTATTTTTCGACGAAGTAATCTTCCAAATCCTTGGGTGCAGAGTTGAGGATCTGTTTCTCTGGGAGAGAATTGATCTCCTGGCTCATTGCTTGTCCTTGGTTCTCAAGGAAGTCTCTCAAGTCACCTTGGTGGAATAGCGGGTCCGGCATGGACATGCCTCCTGATATTTCCTGGGCCCTTGTCGACTGGTTTAGCCTTGGTCGTTCAGTTCTTCTTGAGTCTTTCTTCGCCTGGCATCCAGGAGCAAGCCTGTTGTGAGGCAGGCTCCGAATATCAGGATGGTGTGCGAGTCCGTGAGGTCCATTGTGACTCCCTCTTGGACGCCATTCGTGTCCGCCGCCCCGCTGACCGCACTGCCGCCCGCACGGCGACCCTGAACATCCATCGCATCAACCCCCATGCTTCCGATGGCCGGCGGACGCGAATGGCTGCTTCCGCGGCGCGCTGCCACCGGTGAATTGTCGGACCGGCAACCTTTTGTCGATGTCCCTGTATCTTTCTGAGGCTGATATTCCGCATCTGTCTCATGTTTTCAAATTGCTGGCCCAGAATGTCGAACCGGTGAGCCGTTCATGCCCGTGCCAGCATGACCAGACCATCCTTTTTGTCTTCGCCTTCATTTTGTCTCACAATTTCCGAATCGCGGCATCATCGGCCATCCGCCGCAAGTAAACGGATCTGGTGCCTCAGTTGTCCACATGCCTCAGCCGCTGCCGGTTTTGAGCGGAGTGGATTTCTTAATCAAACGGTGAATTACGCGAAAGAATCTGAGCCATCTGCTGCCCATGTATGGGGTCTGAGCTCTGTGGGATCTGATGGGTCATGGGATGCAGGAAAGTGCGCCGACCCATCCTTTCCGTGCTCTGCGGTGGATTTCGGCTTGCTCTAGGAAGGCCTGGGTTCGCATGTTAACGGCCCACGCTGGTGGAGGGAGTCCGCGGGCTTGCAGGTGCAGGGCTATTTGCGCAGTGAGTATCTGGTTGAGCTCGGATTGCACCCTGGCTTCGAATTCGGCTTCGCTTTCTTCGGTTGCTGGCATTATTCCCGTCCGGCAGGTTCGCTCTTCTTGCATATTCAGATGCTGACCCATTTGTCCCCTGCATGGACGGCCGCTCCATCCCCCAACTGTCGGCGCATCTTCCCGATAAGTCCCAGTTGGCATCCAGGGTCCCACGGATTTCGGTGGTTTCTCCTACTGTGGTTGTTGCGATGTCCCGGTGTTTGGCTTGGTCTTGCAAAAGAGGGATGCTTTTTCTGTTCCGGGTCTTCTCTGGATTCCTCGGTGTGGTGGCCGGTACTGGTATGATTTCCTGCTCAGGTACGTGATCAGGAGCATGATGCCGCAGGGTATCATGGATGTTATGGCGGCTGCCAGGATGAGCAGGGCCTGCTCGAATCTCTCGTATGAGGTGATTGCCATGATGGTTATTGCGGCGAATAACGGGCCCCCTGGCATTATGATTGTCGGTAGTCCCAACTCGAGTCCGTCGTTATACCATCCTCTTTTCTTGAGTGGTGGCTTGGGCATTTCTCTTATTCCTCTCCTCTGGGTGGAGTTCCATGTTTGGGCATGTCAGGTGTGATTCTCCCCGAGTCAGGCCGGCCTCGCTGACTGAGGCGCTGAGCTCCTGGAGGTGCTGTTCATCCTGCCGGACGTATGTGGCGGCCAGCCGTGCCTCCATCATGAGGCGGTCTTGGGCGGCATCTTCGAGGGCCTGGATGGCCTTCCGGCCGGCGCTCTCGTCCCACAGCGCCAGGCGGTCCCGGAAGGCGCGGAGCCGTTCCTCTTCTTCCCGGGAGATCAGCCCGTCCTGGGCGGCGTGGTCCATTTCCTGGCGCCAGCCCTCCTCCAGGGCTTTCTTGATGTCGTTGTCGCCGGCGTAGTTCAGGTCCGCGATGGCTTGGAGTGCTTGGCGGAGGGCTGGCTCGTCGAACTTGGGGTTGTGGGCGGCCTCCTTGGCTAGGCGGATCATATTGACCATGCCGGACTGGTAGGTGTCGCGGCAGGGCCGGTGGGTGCGGCGGAATAGGCCGGCGGGCTGCCGGCAGTAGCGGCAGGTGCCGCGGAGGGGTTGGAGGAGTTTGGTTAGGGGCATGGGAATCTCTCTGGTTTTACTATATTCCGTGAACTGGTATTCTCTTCAATTATTCTCTTCTTGGTTTACCTGTCTACCTTCTGTGTGGTTTCCGAATCTCGGGGGATCATGTGTTTCCAACGGTAGTAGATTTCCCTGATGATTCTGTTTCTCACGGTACGTTTGTCTCCTGTTTTGGTGTCGATCAGTCTTCCATCTGGGAGACCTTCATCTCCAGGGTTTCCCTGCCTTCCTGGTGCCTGAAGCTCTGGATGATCTCCTGGTTGCTCATGGCATGGACGGATTGGGATTCGGGTTTTTCCTGGTACCTGTGTTCCAGGGTGCTGGTCCCTCTGGACCGGTGCTCCATCGTACTGGGCGCCATGGTTGCCTCCTCTGTGGAGTCTCTGTTCCCCGGACTTTATCGTCCTATCCCGGTTGCTTGCAAGAGCAGCGCCCGGTTGTGTAGGTCTTTGTAACCTTGCTGCCTTCTGGCATACGTCTCTGGTCAGGTTCACGTACACATGAAGGTTTGAGCCTGGGATCTGGGAGTTTGGGTTCAGGTTTCGGGCTCCGTGATGAGTTCTCCACGGCCTCTTAAAAGAACCTGAGGAGTTCCTCCCTGCTGGGCGGTCCGACGGACCGCTGTTCGTCCAGGCAGTCTCAGGTGTGGCCCTGGGGCCGGGGCTCCTCGTCGATCTCCATTCGTTCCAGGTCGTACTGGAACTGTTCCTCTTGGGTGGCCCGTGTGCCGGGCCTCCGTTCCCGGCCGTTTCTCATCCGGTTCATGCCATCCTCCAGCGTTTCCCCAACGTCAGGGCGTCGTCGAAGCGCCTGACCTGGGCGTACCTTTCCAGGATCTCCCGGATCTCTGCCGTTGTGCCATCGTCGCACCTGATCCACAGCTCCATGAGTCTGCCGTCCTTCATCCGGGTGGTCCGGTCTCCCATGTTCCGTGAGTCCCAGGCGTCCCGGAGTTCGTCTCCCACGACGGCGACCGCGTGGCTCTCGCTGCAGGCGATGAAGGCCTGGGGCTTCTCCCCGGTGATGCTCCCGATGATGGCCGGCGCCTCCCTCAGGTCCAGGTGCTTGAACATGAGGTTCTCCGGGTCCAGGTTGGTGCCCAGTACCTCCTGCATCCCGTGGGCCAAGTAGGCCTCCCGGTACTCGTTGGGGCCGGCCCCGTGGTCGGCATCCTTGCCGGGGAATGCGGCCTCCATTGCCTCGCTGATGCGGTCCCAGATCTCCCCGTAGTGTCCGCCGCCCAGTGCCTCGTTCAGCGCCCGGGTGGTGCAGTCTCCTGCGTCGATCGTCTGGGCGCCGGCCTGGTGGCCGGGCTCCTCCAGCCATTTCTCCCGTTCCTGTTGGTTCTGGATGAACTGGAGGATGGTGAACTCCAGGTGATAGTCCCTGTCTCCCTCCTCCACCATCCGGTCGGGCCATTTCCCGGCGGTTTCGATTGCCCGGTCGATGGGGTTGGTCAACTCCCTCCCCACGTAGTCCTTGATCCTCTCCTCCTGTTCCAGGTAGAGCTCCTTATCCTGGGAGGCCTCGATCATCTCCCTGATCTCCTCCGGTGTCCCTTCTACCAGGGCCTTCTCCATGGCCAGGTCCATGATGCAGATCCGGCCCTGCTGGAGGAGCATCTCCTGGTCCGGCGTCTCCATGTGGCGGCAGTAGTCCGCGTGTTCCGCTCTCCCCTCTCCGTACTCCCTGAGCTGGCCGATGGTCTCCCCGTCCAGGCGTTTCAGGGTTCCCAGGATGGGTTTCCTGGTTCCTATGGAGTACTGGCTGGTGAGGCGGTCCTGGATCTCCAGGTTGAAACGGTAGGCCATCCGGTTGACCTCGTGCTGGACGGCCTCCTGGAGCTGCTCGGCCCCCCAGTTCTCCGGGTCCATCCTCTGCCGGGCCTCCACTGCCAGGGGGATGTCGGTGACGCACTGGACGTAGCGCAGGTGTGTGTCGTTCCCGTAGGAGGGGTGGTAGCCGCGCATCTGCCGGATCTCCAGGTCCCGGCTGTCCAGCATGATGGTCCGGAGGTCCTGGGCCGCTTCCTGCCCGCAGGCTTCGGTGACGAAGTTCAGGGCGTGCTGTGCCCTCTCCAGGTCCCAGTCCTGCTGGTGCTCGGTCCGGTGCCCGGTGGTCCGGGCCTCCGTCTCGGCATGTTGGAAATGCTCGTTCACCGCCTCCCGGATGAAGGGAGGCATCTTGTCCAGCATCTCCTCCCGGAGGTCCTGGGGGACTGCCGCGATGGTCTCGACCCGGTGCCAGTCCGGCACCTGGATGAGCATGTTGGCCAGGAGGCGGTGCATGCTGATCTCGTTGGGGTGGTTGATGTCGGTCCCGGCCTCGTACATGAGGGCCGCGGCCTCCCGGACGGGTGCGTTGTCCCTTCTGCTCCAGTCCAGGCTGGTCATCTCCCTGGCCAGGTCCTGGGCCAGTTCCTCGCCCGGGCCGGTCTGGTGGTTGCTGCTGTACTCGGTCTGTTCGGAGCGCATCTTGCACCTCCTGCGCTCCCATCTTATGTTCCGGGATTCCCGCTTCGTTTTGCAGTTATCCGGTTCTGGAGGTGGGGCCGTCAGTCTCTGTGTAGACCCGCCGCACCTTGGCGACGGTGCCCTCGATAGAGGCATGCTTGGTGAGGACCGTTACGGTCTCTCTCTCCCGAGGTAGCTGGTCCACGCGCAGGGACTGCTGGATGAAGCAGTTCTCGTCCCACTGGAACCGGGCTATTGCTACTCCCTCTGGGGCGTGGTGTTCCTCCCGGGGTTCTGGTTTTCCGAGTAGCCTGTTCAGCAGGTTCATGTGTTCTTCTCTTCTTCCATCAGTGGGTCTCCCCGTATTGGGAATACCTGGACCAGGGTTGATGATGCCCTGGCCCCTTGGTTTATCCAGGTGGAGGGCTCCTGGGGCGGTGGGGCCGTGGTGCGGAAATCCAGGTAGTCCCTCCGGATCTCCGCCAGGGCCCGGTCGGCCTTTCTTCTCTGGTTCACGGTCTGGAGCGCTCCCCAGCCAATGCCGGTCAGGGTTGTGGCTAGTACCGCGGCAACCGGGCTCTGTCCCATCAGGGTGAGGATGGCCGTTATGACCGCGACCGGCAGGGCTACGATTCCGGACTGCAGGGCTATCCGGCCCATTGGGATGTCGGCTTGGTGGTCCCGGATCTCTGGGGCGTCGTCCAGTTCGGCCAAGGCTTTGAGGCTGGTCCTGACCAGCCCGGCCTGGTGGAGCATGGTGTCCATGTCAGTGGTGTAGGGGTTGGAGCGGCCCAGGGCCTGTTTACATTCAGTTCTGGTCATTTTGTATTTCCCGTCAGGGGTCTTGGGTAAGCTACTTTGTAGCCGTGGTTTCTCTCCAGAACGGTTGCTTGGTCGGCGTTTATGCTTCGCCACTTGGGTTTCAGCAGGGTGACCTGTTTCTTGCTGATTGTTCCGTAGCCATGGACGGTTGTGCCTTTTCTGCTGAATGTTTTCCCTCTGCCATGGTGTATGAAGGTCACGTAGTCTCCGGTTGCAATGTTGCCGACCCGCTTCGGTCTTTTCTTGTGGCTGGGGGTGGGAGTCACGTTCTGGATCTCCCGCGGCAGCTTGCAGTAGTTCCGGTAGCCCTGTCCCCTTGGGGTGCCGAAGGGGTTGGGGAGTATCCGTTGCCGGTTGCCTCTCCCCGCTGCCTGGATGGTTATGGGTGCATGGGGGATGTAGTTGAGCCCGTTGGGACATCCGGTAACTGCTGCGTCGCCGTGGTGGGACTTTTCGATTCCGCATGTCCTCCGTCCGGCAGCTGTGGTGGCCGCGGCGTGCTGGTGGACCTTCCAGCCTTGGGCTTGTAGGCTCCTGATGAGCTCGGGGATGATGATGTTCATGTGGGTAGGGTCTGCGAGGTTCTGCCCGAGTTTCTCTTGGATCTCCCTGAGTCTGGCTGGTCTGCGCTTGAGGAAGGCTTCCAGGCTCTGGTTGGACTTCTTCCGATTGCAGGTTGAGCAGGAGGCCAGGAGGTTATCGTAGCGGTCTGTTCCACCCTGGGATTTGGGGATTGCGTGGTCCAGTTCCAGTTTCCCCTTCCGGCTGCAGTAGATGCACTGGTTTTTGTCCCTTTGGAGAACGGCGGTCCTGAGGTTCAACTGGTAGAGGGGGCCCTGCTGGTATTGGACTCCCTTGATCTCCGGGTCCCTCAGGAGTTGGGGGTCGAAGGTTGTGGTTTCGACGTGGATATCCTGGATGGGGAGTAGCCGGCTGAGGCGGTTCACCCAGGTCAGGGTGTTCTGCAGCCTGGAGTGGATGCTGGGCGGAAGCCAGCCGTCGGGCCGGGTCCGGTTTTGGAACCGGGGTTTCCGGTACCGGGTCTTGCGGTACCTGCGGTTCCGGCGGCGTTGCCTGCGCTTGATGAGGCGCTCTGTGATGGCCCTGCCTTGGTGGTGGACTTTAATGCCGATCAGGGAGCTTCTTGACCCGTCCGGGTTGTCCTTGGCACCAGGTCCGCAGGACCGCGTGATGGCGATCCCGGTGGTCCGGCTGCCGGGGTCGATCCGGAGGTTGAGCTTGCTGGAGTTCTTGATCTTGGGGATGTTGGTCCTGTTGAGGATGATGCAGCGGATGCCGCGCTTGTACTGGAACCGGGCCTTGCCGGCTTTCACGAGGCTCCAGGCCCGGTTGGGGTGGCATGGTGCCAGGGGTCGGCCGTTCCTGGTCAGGACTGGTATGTAGTTCCCGTTCCGAAGGTTCACCGTTCCATCCTGTTTCCGGCTGTGGTCTGCCGGTTGATTCAGTTCCTCTCGCCGAAGTCCTCTGGGAGAGTGGTTCCGTGAGGAACCGCGAACCCGAGCAGCACCCGTATGGGTGCGTAGTGAGGAGGATGCTCTGCCCTGTGGCAGGGCTGGGACCGGGGTTCGGGACAGTATCCGTCTTGAATTGCACAGTGCAATTACAACTCCCGCCGTCCAGTTTTGTTCTGGCCGGGTATCCAGTGACTCTGCTCCCTCTCGGAAGTGTTGTTTCTGGACTGGTCCCTTGGCAGAGCCCGGAGCTGAGGCAGTACCCCGGGGTGCATGTATTGATTCTCCTCCAAGAGACGTAGTCCCTGACTTTGGACTTGGTCCTTGGTCAGGACTGGGGCTGCTACGTCGCGTGTTGACTGAATGTCAACAGGCCGTAGTGTGATGCAGGCTTGGAGATTCCGGTCGTAGACCGCCAGGATGACGCAGCCTGGGGGAATGGTGTACCGGGGCCGGGCCTCGAAGTGGTCTGCCAGGGCCTCTCCGTATGGATCCCGGGTTTTTGCTTCTGTTTCTGTTTCCACAACTCCCCCTTCAGCCGTTCTTCGGGCAGGCTGGGTGGCGGCCGCTGCAGGGGATCACGATGTACTCCTGTCCCTGTCTGTTCCGGTGGGCCTCCTCGCTGCTCCGGTAGGTCTCCCTCTGGATGACGTAGGCCCATCTCCCCTGGATGGGCTGGAGCTCCCAGATGTGGTGGTGCGGGTCTGGCATGCCTGTTCTGTCCTCGTACGGCCGGTTTTGTTGATTATGTACTCCCGGAATCCCCTGACCTTTGTCAGTTTTTTAAGGGGGTTGTGATCGTGGTGCGGGGTCCGCTTGAAAATCCTCCCCAGGCGGGCTGGCTATTCGTTCCCCGTCGGGCCCCTGGGTCTCCAGGGGCTCCCAGTCGGTGTCGTTGATGAGGGCCGCGGCCACCAGGCAGTGGAAGGCGGTTTCCATTGCGGCCAGGTTGACCTGGAAGTTCTCGTTTTCGGGGTGCAGCTCATTCAGGAGGCGAAGGTCTCTGGTCGCAGACTGGCTCATCACCAGGGTTCGGCGCAGCAACTCCGCGGCCGTCCTGATCTTCTCGCGTTGGGCTGGGCCCACCGTAGCCGTTCTGGAGATGCCTGGTCGTCATATTGTTTCGAACTCCAGGCCGGCGTAGGACTCAGGGATGTTGTGGGGCGACAGATTTTGGTTTCCCAGGTCAAACTCCTGGTGCCAGCTCACCATTTTTTCTATGACTTCCCGCCGTATTCGGTCTGGTGCAGCTGTGGCAGGTGTTGGCGACTCCGCGTTGATGGATTCGCGGACGGCTGTTCTTTCAAAGGCCAATCTCTTTTGCCAGGGCCATGAATGGAACCCCAGGCTGTCTATTGCCCAACCCATCCACCAGACCCCGTCGTGTACGCAGTGGGTCAGTATCGGAAGTTTTTCGTCCATCGGCAGCTGTTGCCACGATGACTTGCCCTGGTCTCCTCTGAGGTCGTTCGAGAGCCAGAATTGCCACAGCGCGTCGTTTAGCACAGTCCGGTTGAGGATGGACTCCCTTTCCTGACCCACTATGGGTTCTCCGTCTTCGCCGGTCAGTTGGAAAGCGCCCCAGCGTTCGCGTATGCGGCTATTTCCAGATTCTGAGATGTGGAATGATGGGACGAAATCACCATTCGGCGCTTTTTTGACGCCTTCGAAAAAGAAGCTCGGCATCAGTTGCCTCCTGGTAGAACGGTGGCCTGTTTGGATTTCACTCGGCGGAAGCCATGGATCCCTAGTGGCAGGATACTAGCGGGTCAGGTTGCCCTCCACCTTTGGTGGTTCGTGAAGGGTTGGCGCTCGGCCTGGCCCCGAGTTCCTGAACCAGTCCTCCGAGATGGCCCGGGCCGTCTGCTCCAGGGTCCGGTTCATCCGGCGGTTCATCTCCATCCTCCGGTCCAGCGCGCCCAGGACACGGGCGATGGCCCGCTGTTCCGGCATGGGGGGCAGATGCAGCGTGAGGTTCCCGATATCATCGGCCCTGATGGACGGGTATGCGGAGGTGCTGGTCTCCGCGATGGCTTGGAGGAGGTCCGTTGTTTCGTCCTGGGCCAGGAACCAGTAGAGGTATTCCGGCAGGACCGCGGGTTCCTTGGTCCGGACCACCGTGAAGCCGGTGGATACCAGGAGGTTGGGGGGCGGCTGCCGGATCAGCCCGAAATGCCGCTGGTTGGGGCGCACGGTGGAGTAGATGATGTCGCCGGGCTGGACCTTTCTCCGGGCCCTGCTGGGAATCTGGTCCTGCCCGGGTACCAGGGTCTCGATGTTGGATATCCGGTTTTCCGTGATCGCCCCTGTGTCCAAGTAGCTGATGAAGTCCCAGCCCTCTCTGGGCGACCAGGACTCGTCGTTCAGGGTTGCCACATCCCTGACCAATATGGCCGGCCATTCGCTGCTCATGCTGTTTCCGCTCCCCGCCGCCGGCTGCTGATGTATCTGGCGAACATGGGCGCGGTGATCTGCTCAAACCTCTCCACCACTGCATCCGGCGGGTTCAGGACCGGTATCTCCATGACCGAGCTTGCCGGTGCCCGCTGGTGGCTGGGGGAGGTCCCGGCCACCAGGCCCTGGAGTTTCTGCCTGAATCCCTCCGACCTGGTCAGGCAGTAGAGGTAGCCGGCCCCCATGGGAGGCTTCGGGGACATCACCAGGAATTCGGTGGAGCAGACGGCGTGCTCGCCTGGCTTGGTATCGACCAGCCAGACCCGTTCGATCTCGGGGTTCAGCTTGGACAGGAGGACGGTGCCCGGCGGCACCTGGAGTTTGGTGCTCTGGATGGTGTTGCCAAGTTCCCGTCTGGGGATTGCGCCGCGGTCGTAGGCGGGGATGCTGAAGTGGCTGAAGGTTTTGCTGGGCGACCTTCCGGTCTCTTCGACGTTTCGGACCAGTGAGACCATCCGGCCCAGGGGTGCGGTACTCCAGCCCTGGGGTATTGGGCCCAGCCTGGATTCCACCAGGTCCTCCGGGAACAGTTTCCACAGTGCCTTCGGCAGGTAGGGGGTTGGCCTTCCAGCTTGGCGCGGACTGGGCCGAAGTCCGTGAACCAGTCCTGGAATATTGCCCGGGCAATGGCCTCCAGGGTCTGGGGTGTCATGGTGGTCACGGTTTGCTGAATCCCATGGTCTCCAGGTTCCGGGTGATTTCCTCGTCCAGCCGTTGGGCCTCCTCCTGCTCCTTCCACCATTCCTGGGTGAGGCGGGTCATCTTCTCCGGGAAGGTCTCCCCGTCATCGGCTTGGGGTTCGGCTCCGACGTATCTTCCCGGGGTGAGGGCATGGTCCTGTATCCGGATCTCCTCCAGCGCGGCGCTCTTGCAGAAGCCCGGGACGTCGGCATATTCGTCCTGGTTCCGCCAGGCGTGGTAGACGCCGGCGATGCGGTCTATGTCGCCCTCTGAGAGGTCCCGGTGGGTGCGGTCGGTCATGTGGCCCAGCCGCCGGGCGTCGATGAAGAGGGTCTCGCCCTCTCGTTCCTGCCGGCCTCGCCGGAGGAACCAGAGGCAGGCGGGTATTTGGGTGGATCGGAAGAGCTGTGCGGGCAGGGCGGTGATGCAGTCCACCAGGCCGGCTTCTATGATGTTCTTCCGGATCTCCTTCTCGTTGGTTTGGTTGGAGGATGTGGAGCCGTTGGCGAGGACGAAGCCGGCGGCCCCTCTGGGCGCCAGGTGGTGGAGGAAATGCTGGACCCAGGCGTAGTTGGCGTTTCCGGCCGGAGGCAGCCCGTAGGCCCAGCGTTGGTCATCGAGGAGCTGGTCCCGGTGCCACTCCTTCATGTTGAAGGGCGGGTTGGCCAGGATGCAGTCGGCCTTCAGGTTGGGGTGCCGGTCGTTCAGAAGGCTGTCGCCATGCTCGATCTGCCCCTGGATGCCCCGTATTGCCAGGTTGATACGGGCCAGGCGCCAGGTGGTCTGATTCGATTCCTGGCCGTAGATGGAGAGCCGGTTCCCCCTGCCGTTCGCGTGGGCTTCAATGAACCTGACCGACTGGGTGAACATGCCGGCGGAGCCGCAGCAGGGGTCATAGACCCGGCCCTGGTAGGGTTGGGTCATCTTGACCAGGAGTTGAACGACGGGGCGGGGGGTGTAGAACTCTCCCCCTTTTCGGCCCTCGGCCATGGCGAACTGCTCCAGGAAGTACTCGTAGACCCTTCCCAGGACGTCGGTGGCCTGGGCATCGGCGCCGCCGACTTTGATCGTGCTGATCAAATTGATCACATCTCCCAGGGGCTGCTGGTCCAGCGTGTTCCTTCCGTAGTCCCTGGGGAGGATGCCCCGGAGGGCTGGGTTCTCCTGTTCGATGGCGGTCATCGCCTGGCCGATGGCGGCTCCGTCGGGCTGGTCTTGGATGGTGGACCAGCGGGCTTCCCGGGGTACCCAGAAGACGTTCCGGGCGGTGTAGCAATCCGGCTCTTCGGGATCTTCTCCCCGGGATTCCAGCTCCTGGTGGAGCTCCTGGAAGGAGTCGGAAATGTACTTCAGGAAGATGAGGGGTAGGATGACGTGCTTGTATTCCGCGGCGTCGATGGAGCCCCGCAGGGCTTCGGCGGTCTTCCAGAGCTGGGCCTGGTACTGGCCGATGTCGGGAGCTGTGTTGTTCATGTTTTTCTTTGTCATGTGGCCGAGATTAAGGCGTCAGGGAGTGATGAACCTTTGGCGTTTTGTGAACGGTCTGTGATCGGGGATACGGGTTCCGGCCGAAGTTCCTCCCCATGGTGGGTGATGGTTGCTTGGTGTTCTCCCCTACTCCAACTGTTCCCAGCCCGTGTCGGTGATGAAGGCCGCGGCCAACAGGCAGTGGAAGGCGGTTTCCATTGCTGCCCGGTCTACCTTGAATTCCTCGTTGTCGGGGTGCTTCTCTTCCAGCCGGATGAGGTTCCTGGTCGTGGCTTGGCTCATCACCAGGGTGCGGCCGAGCAGATACCTGAAGCTCTCCTGCTTCTCTTCGTTGTAGCCGCTTTCGGCCAGTGCCCGCTCATCCTCCGGGGACATTTCCATTTCCATTTCTTCGTCATCCGGGCTTTCCATCACTTCCTGTATGGCCTTGCTGGCGATTCTGGCGTACCGGTTGAGGATCTCCTGCTGTTCCGGGTCCAGCTTCTCCTCGACCCATTTGGCGTTCTCGTCCCGGTAGGAGATGGTGGCGTCTCCCTCTGCCGGCGCCAGTATACGGGGGTCCAGGATCTCGTTTGCGAAGCGCATGTTGATCTCAAACCGGCCGTCCTCGACTATGAACATCTTTTCCCGGTCCAGGCAGTGGGTCCTGACCTCTTCCTCGGTGCCGTTCAGCGCCTGGGTCATCTCGTTGATCTGTTCTGCCACGATTTTGTTGTCCATCTTTCTCTCCTTTTTGTCCTTCGTTGAAGGTTTTTATTTTGACGAAACTTGCACGAAAAATGCCTGGGACACGGGGCTATGCCCTGAGTCCCAGGGGGAGTGCTGGGTACTCGGCCCGGGATAAATGAAAAGAGGCCAGGAGCTCAGGCTCCTGGCCTCTTTCTTCTGCTTCTCTTCCTGGTGGGCGCACGACCCCATGGGAGCGCCCTCTTCAGGATGTTTTGTCTATCTGGCTCATCTTCGCCTCAGCCGGCTGGCTCGAAGGACAGGTCAGGGACCCCGGCCATGGCTTGGATCTGCTTGGCGAGACGCTGGCAGTGGGTTCAAGCAGTTTCAAATCCTGCTGGGACACTGCGTCCCCGCTCTGGATCTTCACCTGAGCATCCAGGGGTCAGCCGTTTTCCCTTTCTCCCAGCCTACTGCTGCCTCTTTCCTCCAGCAGGTCTGGATGGCCATGTTTCTGGGTTCATCCGTTCCAGGCTCCTCAGGGTGCTGGGTCACCCGGTTCGTTCCGCTCCAGCTGCTGGAGCCTGTTCGACACATCATCCTTCATCTGGTCTGTACCCTGCTTTCTGAGCTGTCCCCTGGTGGTCAGCGCCCACACGGGCAGGTCATGTTGCGAGCCGCCTTCCAGCGCCGACATGACCGCGTGGTAATCACGGATCCAGCCGCTCAGCCGGCCCTCCTTCTGGGCCCACAGGAGGACATTCTCCGGGAGCTCCTCCTGGGGGTCCGGCCCCCGGCTGTAGAGCTGGTAGATCTTCTCATCGTGTTCCCGGTGGGCTTCCATCACCCGTTCCTGGGTCTCCACTGGGCTCCAGCCCAGCTGGGCGCCCTCGGCCCATCTTTCCGCCTCACCCTTCCGGTGGGCCCAGACCAGCAGTTCCAGGGTGGCCCGGTCCATGGTGTGCTGGGCGTCCCCGCCCAGGTCATTCTCCAGGGAGCTCAGGTTCTCGGCGTACTGCAGGGTGGTCTCCAGGTCTTTGAAGAGGCTGACCATGTACTCGTGGTCGATGCCCAGGCGGGTGACCGGCCGCTGCAGCTCCCGGCAGATGTCGTCCACCCGGTCCTGGGCGGTCCAGGGAGCGAAGTGGTCCCGGTCATGGATGGGATGGCCGATGATTTCCTGGGCGGCCAGTGCGTGACCCCCGGCGTGTTCGGCCAAGGCCCTGGCCTCCTCCGGTCCGATCCGATAGTCCAGCTCCCGGTACTCCCGGAGCATCTCTTTCATGGCATCGCCGAAGGCGGAACCCATCCGGCCTGCCTCCTTGAGGCGTGCCTCCAGGCACTCGCTGTGCTGGTGCATCCTGAGGTCTGACTCCACGGCCCCCAGGCTGGCGCCGTTCTCCCGCCACCAGGTACGGGCCTCGTCCTGGAAGTTCATCTTCCCGGTATCCCGGAGCTCTTCGTCCCCGGGCCAGATGGCGGCGTTCTCGCCGGCCTTCTCACGGAGCCGGTCCTCGATCTCGGGCAGGTTCTCGAGTCCGGGCCGGTGTTCTGGCCGGTACTCTTCCCGGTGCCATTCGGCGTATCCCGTGCGTTCGCTCATCTGGATCTACTCCCTATTCATGTGCCGGGATGCTGGCCGCGTTGCGCTTCTCTGGGACCCGGCAGATTCGGACGGCATCATCTGCCCAGCGGGGTATGTGTGGGCCGTTATTGTGGGGGCTGACGTCCGGGTTTCGTTTTGGCTTGATCTCTCCTTGGTCTTGATGCCTCCGGCCCCTGGGTGCCGCCGGTCTTTCCCAGGCGCTGCTTGCCGAGTGTGTCCTGCCCATGGCTGTTGGTCAAGACTCCCCTGGGATGCTGGGTTCCTCCGTTTGATTCCACGGGGGCTCCGCCTGATACAATTTCTTCAGGAGCTCTGCTCTATGCCTGCTGCTTGGAGGTTGGTGATGAGGAACTGGTGCTGGACCAAGAGGGTTGCGGCGGTCAGCCTGGGGATACTCGCCGTCTGGGTGGTGTTCGTGGTGGTGGTGCGGGTCGTGAATGTCCCGGTGGCCGGGGTTCAGCCCGAGGGTGTTCCAAATGAGTAACAACGGTTACGAGACCAGCATGAGCTGTGCCGCCGCAAGGTCAGGAATCATCGCCCTCGGCTTGGTTCTCCCTTCATCCGGGTCAGTTTCACCAGCGGTGGAATCACCGCTGGCCAGAGCTTTCCCGTCCAGGAGCATGACATTCTCGCCCACCGCGAGTAGCGCCAGTTTAAGCAGGTTGCGAGCTGCGTTTTCGTTCCGGTCATGGAGTGTGCCGCAGTTGGGACATGTCCAACTGGGTTCCCTTTTCAGGTCTGTGTTGATTGCCTGGCAGTCGGAGCAGGTCTTGCTGCTGGGATACATCCGGTCTGCTTCCACGATGGTGGTGCCGTACCGCTGGGCTTTGTAGCGGATCTGTCGCAGCAGTTCTGATATGGCAGCATCGGAGAGGGCCTTGGGCTGGAGTCCTGCTCTGACCATTCCTGCGACGTTCAGGGATTCGATCCCCAGGGTGTGGTACTTGTGTACCAGGGCCCGGCTGGTGTGGTGGTGGGCGTTGTTCCTGAGCCCCTTAGCCCGTCTGTGGGCGCGGTCGATGCGTCGTTGGGATTTCCACCAACCCCGGCTGTTGACGGTCCTTCGGGCTTGGGCACGTTGCGAGCGTTTGAGGGTTCTCTGGACTTTTGTATATCCCCTTGGGTTTGGATAGTGGAATTGTCCGCCCTGGCCCTGAGTGGGCTGGTAGTGAGCCTTGGGGTTTGGGTGGTCTCCGCCGGTATCGACAGCCAGGGGATTGATGCCTACGTCGACGCCGCCTGCTGATTGAGTTTCTCGGCAGGGTGGTGCTGTCGGCGGCTTCCAGTAGGCTATGCTGGCGTACCAGCGTCCGTTCTCTTTTTTGACCGATACCTGGTAGGGGGTTCCCTTCGGAAGTGTTCGGGTGGTCCTGATGCTGCCCAGGTAGGGGACGCGGATGCGTCTGTGCCCGTCGTAGCAGATGAGGTTCACCCCCGAGGCTGCGAGGAAGGAGCCGGTCCCGGTGATTCTCTTCTTGTGGAAGACGGGCTTTCGGGCCCTGAGGCTCTTGTCTCGCCACCTGTAATGGGCCTCGCGGTAGTTCCGGCAGGCGCCCTGGGCGACGAACTTGCTGACGGTGGTGACGAAGGCCAGGTTGTCGTTTACTTTCTTGGCGGCGTTGAATTCCTTCTCCAGTTCGTAAGGGGAGAGCCAGAGGCCTGCGTCTCGTGCTGTCTGGCCGTTGGCGACCAGTCGGTTGTAGACGAAGCGTGAGATTCCGACGGCTCGTTTGGCGTAGCGTTCCTGTCTGCAGGTCAGTTCGAGTTGCACCACGATGGCGTCTGGGGTCCAGCCTTCAGGGCAGGAGCTGGGTTGTTTCCGTTTCTTGCCTTTGAGTTCACTCACTGACGAGCTCCATCGCTCTTCGTGCTCTGTTGGCGGCTGAGCGTTTGCCGTAGAGGCGAGCGCAGAAGCAGGTGAGCATCTCGGTCATGTCCCGTACCAAGTCGTCAGGGACTTCGGTATCGTCAATCACGATCAGGGCCCTGCCTCTGGCCTGGAGCATTGCTTCCACCATTCCGGCTCCGAATCGGGCCAGTCTGTCACGGTGCTCTACAATCAGCGTGTGAACTGCGGGGTCACTCAATAGGTTCCGGAGTTTGGGTCTGCGGTCGTTTAATCCGCTGGCAACTTCCGATACAACTTCGCTGAGGAAGATCCCGTTTTTTCCTGCGTATGCCCATATACGGTTGGCCTGGGGTTCCAGGTGGGGCTTCTGTTCCGCGCTGCTCACCCTGGCGTATCCTACAATTCGCCCGGTTGGAGCTCCTGGGTTGGCCAGGACATAGATGATGTTGCGGATCTTTTGGGGTTGCAGTTCTGGGGGTAGGGTTCCTGCTTGGTAATGGCGCCATGCTGTCATACGGTGCATGCCATGCTTTGCTGCCCAATGGGTTAATCGTATGTAACTGCTATTTGCCATTGTTATCTAATGTTACTTAAATTATGGACTTAACGCGAGGCCTTCGCGCTGATCGCCATGATGACCGCCCCCTTCACGCTGGGCGGGGTGTTGATGGTGGTGCTGGTGACATTGGGGCTGGAGTCGCTGGTGCGGCGGCGGAAGCCGGCTGAGGGCTGAACTTCCTGCCGCCGCGCTGAACGCCGGTTTACATGGTGTTCTCGACCTTCCCGGTTATCTTTCCGGCCAGGGCGGTGCAGCGGCCCCCGAATCCGATTCCGGGTTCTTCGTACTCCATTTCGAGCCGGAGGGCCGGGAACCTGCTGGACATTGCGGTGATTGCGTTCTTGTTGAGCGGCGCCCAGGCGGTCAGGAACTGGTAGCGGATGCTGGTATCGCTATCCTCCTCCACGGTTGTTTCGTAGGGGCCCCACTTGCTCCCCCAGTTTTGGTTGGCCCATTCGTACCAATCGGGGGCGCCGTAGTTGTCCATGAGTTTTTGACTGAGTTCCTCATCCTGGTTGGAGAATTTGGTATTCCTGATCTCCTCCGGCATGGGTACGAAGTTGTTCATGTCCAGGAGGCAGTTCTCGCTCCTGGCTGTTTCCCGGAATGCCTGGATGTCCTCCTGAGGGCCCGTTATCGTGAGGGTATTCTCGCAGTTGTTCGGCATGTTCTTTCTCTCCTGTTGTTGTGGGTAGTGTGGACTGTGCTCCCAGATCGGCACAGTCCACACTACCCCCTTGGGCAGCGTGTGCTGCTGTGCTGGACTTCTGGGCGCGGGTGTTGGCAGCCGATTATGCCGTGGCCGCGGTGCTCCTCTTGTTTCTGAGGACAGCCGATACCTGGTGGAGGGAGGCGAGGATCTCCCGGTAGGAGCGCAGCGTGCCGGTCTCGTGGTAGGCGATGCCGTGCTGCCGGCAGAACTCCTGCACGATGGGCTTGGCCTGGCCGAGCTTGTTCCGGGGCATGTTGGTGAAGAGGTGGTGTTCGATCTGGTAGTTCAGGCCGCCGTAGATGAAGTCGGTGAGCCGGCTGGGCTTCACGTTCCTGGTGGTGAGGACCTGGGTCCTGACGAAATCCAGGGTGTTGTTCTCATCTATGACCAGCATGCCCTTGTGGTTGGGGGCGAAGACCATTCCGTAGTAGACCCCGAACAGGGCCTGGTGCACGGCTGCGAAGGCGAGTGCCGGCCAGGGGCCGATGGCGTATATGAGGAGCCCGGTATAGAGGGCGGCGTGTACTGCCATGAGGGCGAGCTCGGCCGTTCCGGGCCTGGGCTTCTGTTCCATGAGGAACTTGATGCTGGCGTACTTCATGCTGAAGGCTTCCAGGGTGAGGATGGGGATGAAGTAGAAGGCCTGGTAGGCGGTTATCCGGCGGATGATTCCCCGGAGCTGCTCTGCCCTTTCGGACGAATAGGCCAGGACGGGGATCATGGTGTGAGGGTCCTCATCCAGGTTGTTCGGGGTGCGGTGGTGCTGGTTGTGAATGCTAATCCACCAGGAGCTGCTAACTCCGATGAGGGTGCTGGTCACGTAGCCAATGAGGCGGTTTCCCTGGGCTGACCGGCAGATGGCCAGGTGGCCGGAGTCGTGGCCCAGGTATCCTATCTGCCCGAACACGAAGGCTAGGAAGGCGGCATTTGCGAGCTGCAGCCATATGTTCTCGACCATGAGGATAACGGTGATGCTGGCGGCCAGCATGGCCAGGGTGGTCAGCATCTTGTGGGTGTAGTACCGGGGCTGGCGGTCGAGCAGCCCCTGTTCACGGATCATCCTGGGGAGCTGGGTCAGGTCAGGCACGGGGGTCTGGGGGTTGTTGTCAATCATAGAATTCCGATGATATAGGTTGGGCAGGCTGGCCGGGTTTGGCAGTTGGGCTTCAGATTCCGGCTAGGAGTCTCAGCCGGAGCTGTTGGATCAGTGTCTCGTAGATCGTCATCAGGTAGATGCTGTTGGGCAGCCCCATGCCGGGGATGTGGGCCTCTGCCCTGAGCCTGACTGTGTGAAGAGACAGGTTCAGGTCAAGAGTCGACCAGGAGATTTGGCACAGGAATCTGGTATCGTTCTCCTCGCTGCTGACCATCTTCTTCTCGTTGCCGTTGTGCATCTTGGCGAACTCCTGCCTGGGGGTCTCCGCTTCGATGGTTGCCTGCAGGGTGTTCATCCCCATGTCGAAGGGGTACTCATTCCGTTCTCTGGCGGTTTCGCTTTCGGCCATGCCGCTCATGCTGTTGAAGTTGATGATGGCCGGTTTCGTGGTTTCCCAGAGATGTTGGATCAGGTCAGCGGTCTCCTGGATGGTCTGGTCTATCTGGCCCAGCGGCACATCCGTCCTCACCAGGGTCTGGTGGCGTATGGTCTGGACGTTGGTGTTGAGGTCCGGGATTATCAGGTAGGTGAACTCGTCTTCGTCGCTGATCTCCACCGGCCGTTTGATCCGGTCAGCCAGTTTCAGGGCTGTCTCCCGGTCGGGTATCAGTCCGACGCCGATGATGCGGTTTTGAATCTTGGTGATGTCGAGTTCGGGCATGCTGGATTCTTTTTCTTCCATTTACGGGTTTGCGTCTCCCTCCCTATATGGTCTTCGCGGGCGGCTTCCACATGTTCATGCGTCACTCGGAGCCCTGGACTATGACGGTGATCCCGGCTACGGCCGTCACCAGTCCGCCGCCCAGCGTGAGCGTCCCTCCGATGGGCAGGGTGAGGGGCGTCAGTCCGGAGAGCATGTACTCCCCGATGGTCAGGGTCGTCATGCTGATTATGAACACAACCAGCGAACCTACGGAGATCGTGAACCACATGTTGTTCCCTGCGTCTTTCATCCCTGCTGACCATGGGAGACGGGGCTGGGGGTATTTTTGCAACGGTGACCAAGCCCGGACGCAATTATAAATCTTTGTTCAGGGTGGATGGCCTGGGTGGAGCGGGCTTCGGCAGCGTCCTTTGCCGGTCATCTGGCCCGGCAGGCTTGAGGCTCATGCCGAGCGGGTCATGCACAACCCGCCTGTCCGCCGGACTCAGAGGGCGATGCTGGTCTGATACCTGGATTCCTCCACTTCGTCATCATTCCCTCTCCCGTAAGGGTCGGCCCATCCGGTGTCGTGCCAGTCCCGCCGGCGGGTTGTTGTCCCATTCGTGGGCTGGGACCGGAAGCGTTCGTACTCGGCCCCCAGGTCCCGGGTGGCGTTGGGGTCTCCTCCAGCCTGGTACCAGGCCCGGTTGGCCGCCTGGATGAAGTCCAGCAGCCCTTCCAACTCTCTCTCCCGCTCGTCCAGCGTCAGGGCGCCATGCCCCGCCATGAAATTCACGTCGGTTCCCAGTCCCAGGCGTCTGCCCAGTTCACTGGTGTGGGTGCCGAGGTCATGGAGCCGCCTCTCCCTTTCTATAATCGGGATATTGCAGTCTGGACAGGCAGCCTTTCCCCATCCCCAGTGGAATGCTGTGTAGGATTCCCCGCATTCCGGGCAGACCAGGGGATTGGCCGGCGCTCCGCTCCGGGTGTCCCGGTTTTCCATGGCGTCCGCGAACCGTTCGTACCACCCAGGGGTGAATACGAATGAGTCCTGGTGCCTCCAGCATGGGGCTGCGATTCCCGTCACCCGGTCCTTCTCCCCGGTGCGCACGATGATGCCCCTGGCGTCCCGCGCCTCACGCTCCGCCAGGCAGGTCGTCTCGGGACAGATGACCAGGTGGGCTGGGTGGTGGTCCGAGTACCTGTAGGAGCGCGCGTTACCCGGTACGGGGGGCATGTCAGCCCAACACCAGCTCGGGCCTTCGAATACGGCCCGGAGCATCCGCGACCCGGGCTCCGGGTATGCCACCTCCGCGACGAGAATTGGGTTTTCCTCCTCCTCCTGCGTGGTCCCTCTCACCCTGATTGCAGCGGCTGCCAGCGTCTCCTCGGGTATCTCGTTGGCGCTGGGGTTGAACGAGAAGCCCTGTCTCCAGGGCCGGTAGCTCACCTTGTCCAGCCGTCCGTCCTCGAATCGGATGTCACGGCCCCAGATCTCGAACTCCTGCCGATTTCGTCCGGGCCGGCTGAGGCGGGAGACCTCCCGGTGGGCGAGTTTGATGAACTGCTCCCGCGAGGCGGGTCCGAAGATGTCCATGCGCTCCTGTTCTTCGGTCGGCGCCCACCGGTACATCGTCCGACTGACTCGTCCCTCCGTCTCCTTGGTGTCACGGTCGAACCGGTCCACGTCCTCGTGGGTCCTGATGGTCCAGGTGATCATGCTCTTGGGGATCCTGATGTTCCAGTTGATCATGCTCCCGGGGATCCTGATGTTCAGGTCCCACGTCATCGCGATTCCCCGCGGGGTTTCGTCCGGTGACTGTGGCTCCGGTTCCGGATCGCATGGTCCCTTCCTCCGGTTCCGGCGTTCCATGATTTCCACGTATTCGAGGGGCTCCGCGCACTCCAGGAGTCCTGCCAGGTTCATCGGCGCCGTTTCGGGCAGACCGGCTGCTCCCGGGACATCCGTGCCGGGTGGGTATACCCCGATGACCATGAATTTCTCAAGGCATCCGTCCCTCACCCGCACTTCGATCGAGACCTGGAGTACCCTGGGGGAGGGACCGGCGACGGTGGCCCGGCCCCGTTCCAGGAATTCGCTCCGGGATTCGGTCAGTTCATCCCAGAGGAATCCGTCCCTGGGGTTTTCGTCATCCACCCAGATGTAGTCCGTCTCCCTGGCCTCCCGGTCCAGTTCCCGGGTGTCCCGGTCAAACCGGTCCATGTCCTCGGCGGTCCTGATGGTCCAGATCCCTTCCCGCCGTGGCGGCATTTCCTCCATATTCCCCTGGACTGGGGGAGCAGCATGGGTACACGTGATCTCCCCTCCCGCTGCTTTCGCTGAGCTGAGGATTTCATCCAGAGGGCGCCGGTGGTCATACTCCGCCCCCGGGTCGGGGAGTTGGATGGCGGGGTTGTCCTCGTGCGTCTCCCATCCCTCGATTCTGAGGATGTCAAGCAGAAATTCCATCATCTTTTCCAGCTCCTCTCCCTGCTCCCGGAGGGTCAGCTTGCTGTACCGGTCCATCCTCTGCTCGCACCACTGCCAGTCCTGGCGCCAGGACATCACCTCTTGGAGCTTCTGGATGCGGTATTTGATGCCCACGATCGGGGGTGCCTCTTCGATTTCGCATTCAGCGCATTTCTCCTTGTCCCGGGTATCCTGGCCTGATGGGTCCATGTCCTCGCGGGTCCTGATGGTCCCGGTGATCATGTTCTGCATCATCATGGTCCCTTCCTCCGTTCCCTTTTCGATCGGGGCCGCGCCCCGGCACAAGAGGGCGGCCCCGATCGTCCGGCGGCTCCGTTAGAGGAGCGGCGTGAATTCTTGCTGTCCTTCGCCCGCCCATGCCGGACTGCTGGCGCTTCAGCCTGGGCGCCGCCGCTCGTACTTTGGCGGGGAATCCGGTTCCCCCGCATCCCTTCTCCTAGCCGTGATTGGGAAAGCCTTCTGGCGGGGGTGGCCTCTGATATCTTTGCTGTCGCCGGGATGCTGCCGAGAACCGGCATCTGTTAATTTTTGCATCGGGGTTGTACTGTTACCCGGCGGTCAGTGGGCGAGAGTGCCTGCAATTCGGTTTGGGGGAGGTTCTTATGGACGAATCCGGCCGGATTCTCAAGTTGCTCGATCCCAGGAATGGGACTGTTTGTGTGGGGTGTGATGGCAGGTGGGGTAAGGAGGGTTCTCTTCGGTGATCATTGGTCAAACCTGCCTGGGGTTTTGGTGCTGTATCAATGGCGTTGTGCCGCCCATGGCCCTGGAGTCTTGGAAGTGCCTGTCCGGGTAAAACATCGGCGCAATCCCCTGTTTTTTCTCGGTGAGATAGGGTGTCACTGGAGCCTTGGCCGGTGCTACTCTTCCTGTTCCTGGGGTGGTCCCAACCTTCGTTTCTGCTCCCTGCTGGCTGTTCCCAGCTCCCAGCCCAGCCTCCACTGGGCGTGTTCCAGCTTCCGGCCGATGTCCTGCCCCTCGATCAGGATTCTGGCCATCTGGTCCCGGCCGTACTCCACAACCTTCTGTGAGTTCCTTTCCATCCATTCCAGGATATGGTCGTGGTCCTTCCGGATATGGGCCAGGCACATTGCCGAGCCATCGGGATAGATGACGACTCCCCCGATGGGATCGGGGGTACCATTGGTGACGTCCATCCCGCAGGCCTTTCCGTCCACCAGGTCCTGGTTGATTCCCAGGAGTCCCTGGGGGTTGTGGAAGGTGGCGCCGGCCATTGAGTCCGGTTCTCCCCAGAGTGTCGCGTGACCGCCCAGCTCGGGGTTCCAGGTGGTCTGTTGGGTCATGTCCTTCTTCCTGGTTGATTTCAGTCTGTCTGGGGGCTTGGTCTCGCCTGGCTGGCCTTGCCGCGGAAGCTGCCGGGAATTCCCTGCTGGTTCACCCGGGCCCGTATTGGTTGTCCTCCGCCTGGCCCTGGGCCACTCCCAAGTATATGAACAGGGCGAAGGCGATGATGGAGCCGATGAATGGAATGAAGGTGAGCAGGGTCCACCACCCCGACCGGCCCAGGTCGTGCCACCTCTTGGCGAAGATGTCCAACTGCATGACGAACAGTAGGATCCCGATGGGGAGCAGCACGATGAGGGCGATGAGTTCCAACTGCTCCTCGTGTTGAGGAATTCCGGGCTGGCTGTCAGTCCGGTTACGGCGGTGATTATGATGAGGGCTCCCATCACTCCCATCACTCCCATCCCGATGCCGATCATGGGGAGGATTCCCTTCAGCCAGTACTCCCGCCGGGTGATTCTCCCATTTAGGGTTGTCCAAAAATCCAGTTGGGTGGGAATCTCTGGGTTCGGGTTTACGGAACTCCTTTCTCTGCTGGAGAATTTCTGACGGTATCCGGTTTTTCCTGCTGGTGTTGCTGTTGTGATGGAGGCCGGACCTCAATGGCGTGTCCGGGGTTTCTCCGAAGTAGTCTTACCTGGCTGGTCTTGGCGGTTCTCCGGGGTTTTGTTCCGGAGATTCTGACCCGGGCCCCCTGGCTCTGCATGACGGCTCGGCCGACTATTTCTCCGGTCTGGTGCTGCATCAATACGGTGTCCCCGGTACCGATCAGCTCCGGCCCAAAGCGCTTGGCGCGTCCGGCGTGGCCGGGTGCGGGATTCCGCTTCCTGAGATGGCTGGGCAGCCTCTGGTTATTCCGGAAGGGTCTGCCCACCGGGGTCCCATGCCGGTTCACGTTTGCCTTCTGCTTGGATTTCCCGTTATTAGGCTTGATGGACAATACCAGTTCTGGGAGGTTCATGACTTGGGTTATTCCATAGCCCAGGAGGGCTGCGTCATAGCAGTGGGTCTTGGGAATTCCCAGTTCCCTCCGGTTCCACGAGGTGGTGGCGGCATCGCATTGTTCCACCGGGAGTCCGGTCCCTTCCAGGGATTCAATAAGCCTGGGCAGGATGATGTTCAAATGTGTGGCTCCGGCCAATGGTTTCCGGCCAAGTCTTTTTAGAACCTGCTCCAGTAAGTTGGGGTCCTCGGCTAGGAAGTCCTCAACGGGCCGGTTGTTCTTGGCTTGGTTGCAGGTCCGGCAGCAGGCTGCGAGGTTGTCCACCTGGTCCGAGCCGGTGGCCCTGGGCCGTACGTGGTCTATTTCCAGGTGGGTGTCCCGGGTGCCGCAGTAGAGGCATCTGCCCTGGTCCCGGTCCAGGACGCAGGCCCTGAGTTGCCACTGGAACAGTGGACCTTCCTGGTATTCAGTGCCCCATACATTGGGGTCGGCCATCAGCCGGGGATCGAACCGGTTCCGTTCGATCCGAATCGCCGATACTGGGTGGAGCTTCCGGAGGGTTTGGACTGCTCTCATTGTGTCCACCTGGATGCTGTCCACCGAGGGGGCAATCCAGCCCCGGGGCTTCCGGCGGTTCAGGTGCCGTGGTGCCCGGTAACGCAGTCTTCCCCGGCGGTTTCGCCGGAGGGTGCTCCGGCGTTGGAGTTTCCCCTTCAAGTCCTGGGGTCCGGTGTTGTAGTTCAACCGCGGCCAGGATGGTCCGGCAGCCGTCCTCTTCTTGGGTTATAGCCAGTCCGGTGGTTCGGCTGCCTGGGTCTATGTTCAGGACTGTTTCCTGGACTTGGGATTCGGCCCGGGTGCGGTCCAGCAACCTGATGGCGAACAGGCCCTGGTGCTGGCAGGGATTGGCCCGCCCCTTCAGCATGAGCCTCCTGGCTCGTGCCGGATGACAGGGCATCAGCGGTTTGCCATCTGAGCTGAGGACCGGGACTGGTCTGACGTTGGTTGTCTGCATCGTAAGATGCGTCTCCTTTCGGGTTGCTGGTATCCTCGCCAATGCCTGCGTCAGGTCTGTCCTCACGAATGAGGACCGGGTTTCGGCCCTTGCCTTTCGGCTCGGTCGTCCTTGGTCCTTCCAGGGTCCGGGATTGGATAAATGTCCCGGAGTGGTATTGCCAACCTGACGGCGGCGTAGCCCGGGATGACTCCCGGGCTGAGGCTGATAGGGCTGCTCAATGGTCAATTGTGGATTCCGTCAATGACGGAATCCGCTTCCTGATTTTTGAACAACCCTACTCCCATTGAAGCTCAGGAGGACTTTGTTTATCTTCATGCTGTGATTCCCAGCTCGGCCTTGACCTCTGCCCAGGGCTTCGTCCGCCCAGCCAGTGAATCCTGGATGCCGCGCCGGATTCTGGCCATGACTCTGGGCTGGCTGAGTTGGTGGATAAGCTCGGGGGAGCTGTGGGACAGGACCTGCCGCCTGGCTTGGATTGCCGTTATGCTCATGTCGTTTTCCTTTTTTGGGCTTCGGCCCGCGCCATCTGCGCTAGGGTGTGTGTACATTGCTGGGGGTTCCAGCCTCCGGCTGTTGGATGCCGGCGGCCCTTCTATTATGTCCTAAAGGCCCGGATGGAGGGCGTCTCCGAAGGTGTCGTGCATTACATCCTGTAGGGTTGCCAGGGAATCGCAGCGTGGGGAGTCCCCATCCTGTGTGGGAAATACCCGTTCCTGCCCTTTGCTCCCCACCTTCAGGATGTGGAGGTCGTATTCCGTCTCATCGGGCAGGTCTATCTGGGTGATGCTGACCGCAAATGTCCGGGTGGTCCGTCCTGTCCGGTATTCATCCTCTCCGCCGGTCATCAACTGCTCGATGGCTTCGTTGATCGCTTCCCTCCCGGCCATTTCTTCCTGGGCGCTGCTTCGCATTTCTTCCAGGACCGCTGTCATCCGGGTCTCGGCCAACCGGACCGCTTGATCCAGGGTCTGTTGCCCTCCCTGCATCTGCGTTGTGGTCCGGTCCTCTCCGTCCGCCGTCAGTTTGCCGATCCAGAGGTCGGGTCTGGGCCCGCCGATCTCGGCCAGGAACGTGACCCCGTCGACCTTGGCGGTCCCCCTCACCCCCTTGGTGGTGGTCTGCTTCTTATCGTTGTTCAGGGTGGTCCTGACCCATGTGAAGTGTGTTTCGGGCATTCTGCATCTCCTCTTTTTCCTGTCTTGTTGGTGTTGGCCGGTCTGGGATGGGAGTTGTACCGGCACAACGGATCGGTTTCCCCTTCTGTTATCGGCGGCGCCTGGTCCTGTTCCGCTTTGGTGTTCTGGGTCCTGCTGGTCATAGTCGCCTGGTTCTCACAGTTTCCTGGTGCTCTTGTGGATCGGCGTGAAGGCGTCCAGCCACCGGAGGGCGATGGGACTTCCGGTCATGATTGTGGCTCTCTGTTTGGCAGCCTGGCTGTAGGCATCTGCGTCTTCGGCCATTTTCTCCCGGAACTTGTCCCACCAGTCGAACTCTTCCGGTGTGCCCACCAGGGCGTAGACCATGCCGCAGCGCCGTGCCAGGTCCAGGATGCGGATCTTGTGGATGGTGATGTAGTCCCTGGTCTTTTGGTGCATCTCCAGGAGGTAGGAGGCGGTGATAACTTTCTCATACCGTTCCACCCAGCCGGCGCCCTCGCCGGTCAGCGCCTGCAGGGCGATTGTCTGGGGGTGGATGGAGAAGTGCAGGTCCACTTGGGGGTCCTTCTTCTTGGAGATGACCTGTACGAGCAGGTTATCCCGGTTGAACCATTCCTGGGTTTTTGCGATGTCTTCCGGTGTCGTCATGTTGCTCCTTCCAGGGGTACGGACGGTTGGGATGTTGGACTACTTCTCTTCCTGATCAACCAGGGGCTCCCATTCGGTGCCGGTGATCATGGCCGCGGCCAGGAGGCAGTGGAAGGCGGTCTCCCAATCCGCCCGTGTCTCTCTGACTTCCTGGTCCTCCGGCAGCAGTTCCTCGACGAGGTTCATTTCTCCCAGTACCGCCTGGCCCATGAGGAAGGTCCGGCGGAACAGCTCCTGGAACTTCTCTTCCTTCTGCTCGTAGCCTCCCACTTCGGCGAGTATCCGCTCGTCCTCCTCTGGGGTGATCTCGTCGTCATCGTCATCTTCGTGTTCGATTATCTCCTGGATGACCTTCCGGATCGTGTGGGCATACTCGTTCAGGATCCTCTGCTGCCCGGGGTCCAGTTCCTCATTGACCCATCTGATGTCCGGGCAGTCCTCGTCCTGGTAGGAGATTACGGCGTCTCCCTCATCTGGGATCAGTATCCGGGGGTCCTCCATCCCGTTGAGGCTGATGGCCTCCGATATGACCATGTTGTCTTCGTTCAGCTTCTGGCTGAGCACCCGGGTTCTGCTGTACTCGAAGCGCATGTTGGTGTCCACCCATCCCATCCCTCTGTCCACCATGGCCTCATGGTTGTGGAAATGTTTCACCACCTCTTGTTCCCCGCCCCTGAGGGCTTGGGCCATCTCGTTGATCTGGCTCTTGACTACGCTCTTCTTCATTTTTCATCACCTTTTTCATTTTTGCAGGGGGGCCGGGAGTTCTGGTTGGGTCTTTCCCTGGCCGGATAGCGCCGCCGGTCAGCGCCAGTGGCCGTCATGACGGGTCTCAAGGTAATCGGCGCGGCCGTGGAGTTTCCCTGAGCCGCGAGATCGCTCCCGGGCCGGTCTCGAAGGACTGGGGTGCTGCGATTTTTGCTCCCCTTTCATCTTGGGAGTTCAGCCCTCTGACTGTTCCTGCTGGATGGTTGTCTCCAGGCCCAGGCTGAGCAGGGCTGCGATGATGAGGGGCCCCATCCGGCGCATGATAAGGCGCTCTGCGGTGGGGTCATTGGCCGCCTCATCCGGTATGGCGTCCGGCCCGTTTTCTTCCCAGTCCCGGGCGCTCTCCATGATCTTGCCGGTCATCGTGGCCCAGAGTTCGTCCTCCGGGCCCTCCAGATCGCAGAGCTGGGTCAGCTTGGCGGCCAGGGGATCTGTCATCAACTCCTCTCTTGTGATGTAACCTGCCCGGTCCAGTATCCCGATTGACTCCATCTTCCGAGCGGCCTCCAGGATTGCCTCTGCTGCCGGGTAGGGTTCCTGGGTTTCGGTGTTTATTCCTGCCGTCTTGGCCCCGGTGATGAGGACCTCTTCGAGGTCTCTTGCCCGGTGCAGCCTGATCCCTTTTCCGAAATGGATGTTGGCCATGGTCTGCTGTATGCCTCTCCGGAGGGCGGTGTTTCCTTCGGTTCTGCTCATTCCGTTCTTCTTATTCCGTTCTTCTCCTGCTGGTGGTCTCGGGCCTGGGCTCGGGGTTCTGTAGGCAGACCGGGAGGGTCACCGGTTGGTCCTGCCTGTGAAGCTGGCCAGCGCTTCCTGCCGCTGGGTTTCCGCGGCTTCATCCAGGTTGTCCTCGCAGACCCAGGCATTGATCAGGACGCTGTGGGTGAACCAATTGGACGGGGATATCACCTCCACCACGTCCTGGAGGCACTGTTCTGAGGATTCCCGCCACCGGTACTCCATCTGGGCGGCCTGGCTGAGCTGGTTGGTGACGGCGGCCGGGGGCGGCCGGTTCGGCTTCATCTCGAACCGGTCCCCGCCTCCTCTGGCGGTGTCTCTCATGCGTGCCAACAGCTCCTTGCTGCGCGCCTCCACCAGGCCGGCTGTGCCGCCTTCTCCCATTCTCCGGATGCGGATTTCCGCTCCCCGGGTCCCGTCCGGACTGAGCAGTATGGCGTGCCCGCTCCGGTTCAGCGCAGTGGTCCATCCCCGGGGGAACTCCATGCTGTAGGAGTACTGGTCCACGGCCCCCCGGTGGATGTTGGGCGGAATGGGAGTTGGAGTTGGCGTGGGTGCTGGAGTGGGCATGCGCGCTGGTATTCTGGTGGGGGCCGGCGCCTGTACCGGTATCTGGACTGGAGTTGGGGCCGGCGCCTGCTTGGTGCTGGGAGGTGGGGTTGGTGCGGCAATTCTGGGTAGGGCAGCCGGGGTCTGGGTTTCGGCAAGCAGCCTGTCCCCGGGCTCGGTGATGGGATAGGGGTGGCCCTCCTCCGGTTGGGTCTGCCAGAAGATGGACTGCTCGGACAGGGGCGCCGATTCGCTCATGTGCAGGGGCCGGCCCCACATCGTGACGGTGTAGATGCCTGGGCCGTTCTGGTTCAGGATCTGGGTTATGCCGGCCCTGAAGTTGAATTCGCTGCTGGATATGTCGAATTGTTCCGCGGTGATGCGCATGGTCTCAACGGTTATGGTTGACCCGTTGGCGCTGGCCTCTTTGGCCCAGGCCCAGGCCTGGTGGGCTTCTTCCGGGTTCCTGGGAGCCGGATGGTCCGGGCTGGTCCGGTGGGGGTCGACGCACGGGAATTCCTGGGTCTGGGTTCTCACATCGGCGTCGTCGTAGTGCCAATCAGCTGGCAGCGGCTTGACGAGGTATCCCACCGGTCTGGGGTTGCAGAGTGAGTAGGTGTTGGCCAATTGTCCCTGGGTGAGGGGCTGGGGCGGCGGGTCGTAGCTGATCGTGATGTTGACGCTGTCCCCGATCTCCAGGGTGGCGCCGGATATTCGGCCGCTGAGTCCGAGGGTCCCGCCTGGGCTGATTTCCGGCCTGGTCTGGTAGTGGATGTAGCCGTTGGTGAAATGCTGGGCCATGACCTGGTTGAACCGGTCGTAGGCTATTCCGGCGTTCATGATGGTGTGGGCGGGGTTCAGCAGGTTTATGCGGTGACCGGGGCTGTCGAACCAGCCCTGCACAATTTCGGCCACCTCAGTTTCCATTGGTCCGTTGGGGGCGTAGTTATCGCCTGGCTGGATGCAGTAGCTTGATCCTGCTACATTCTCGCCGCCGGCGCCGGTGCCGCCGGTCAGGGTGTAGCGGTGATTGGGCTTCATCCCCCACTGGTCCCAGTGGGCTGAATAGCAGCCCTGGAGGGCGGCCTGGGCATGGAGTTGGGCGGCTGGGTTCTGGCCCAGGCGGACCAGCGGTACGCCGGCCTCTGCGCGGCGCTGGTTGGTCAGGTTGAGCATGAGCTGCTTCAGTTCCAGGTGGCGCTGAGCGGGGTCCTGGATGTTCTGGGCTTCGTTGTTGGTGGTTGAAACCGCCGTTGCCTGCTGTCTGTATTCGTCCAGTTCCTGGGTCAGGCTGGAGGCGATGACGGGGAGGGCCAGGTCGGTCTGTGCCCAGTTGCGGGTTACCTTCTGGATCATCTGGTTGGCGGCGGGGAAGTTGGTGAGCATGCCGAGCCCTATTACCAGGAGGAACATGATGCCGGCGGCGTTTTTGATTGTTGACATGTTGTAGAGGTCTTCTCGTTAACCTCAGCCCCCTTTGGTTCACACGGGGACGGGTCCATATTGATTTTCTTCTGTCTGGCCTTTGGCTTTACCCAGGTAGATGAGCATGATGATGAACAAAATGGAGCCGATGATGGGGATGAAGAAGATGAGGTTCCACCAGCCGGTCCTGCCCCGGTCGTGCCACCTCTTGGTGAAAATGGCCAGCTGGATGATGGTCAGGAGGATTCCGAAGGGGATCCAGATGATTCCCACGATGATTTCCGTTGCATCCCGGGTGATGGTTTTGGGATCTGTTGTTAGTCCGGTTGTTGCCTCGATGATGGCGAGGATTGTTACAGCGATGAAGCTCATGCCCAGCATGGGCAGGATTCCCTTCAGCCAGTACTCTCGCCTGGTGATCCTGCCATGGAAACTGAATAGGACCTGCCTTATCTCCATCTGGCCACTCTCCTGTGCACGCTGTTTTGCCCCAGGCTATCAGCTGGGAGGGGGGGTCTGGGTTTGGCCTCCGGTCCCGCGCTGTGGTGTGCCTGTCCTCTGAGTTCTCCTGGGTTTAATTTGGGGATTTGCCCTGGGCTCAGGCTGGTTCCCACTCGGTATTGGTCACGATGGCGGCGGCGAGCAGGTAGTGGAAGGCGGTTTCCATCGCGGCACGGTCCTCCTTGGTTTCCGGGTGCATCTCCTCCCACTGTTTCAGGTCTCCTGCTGCGGATCTGCCCATCACCAGGGTTCTAAGGAGCAGTTCCTGGAACTTCGTTTGCTTCTCGGGGTGGAGACCCATCCGGGCCAGTTCCCGCTCATCCTCCTCCGTGGTGGTCTCGTCCTCGTCCTTGTCCTCCATGTTGCCGATTATTTCCTGGATGAACTTCCCGGCTATGACGGCGTACTGGTTGAGGGTTTCCTGCTGCTCTGGGTCCAGCTGCTCCTCCACCCAGACGATGCCGTTTTTGTTCTGGTCCTGGTATGAGATGGTGGCTTCCCCCTCATCGGAGACCAGTATCCGGGGGTCCTGCGCCCCATTCAGACTGAATGTCTCCGATATCAGGTGGCCGTCTTGGTTCAACTCCTGGTTCAGCTCCTGGTTCCTGCTGGGTGCGAAGCGCATGTTGAATTCCATCCAGTCTTCACCATCGCTGAAGATGGTGTGCCGTTCCAGGAAGTGGGCCTCCACGGCTTCTCCGCCGCTCCTGAGGACCTGGGCCATCTCGCCGATCTGGGTCTCCACCACGCTTTTCTTCATATCTGTCCTGTTCTTTCTGGGGGTCAGGGCTCAGGGATTCTTGTTTCCATATGCTCCCGATTTGGGCCGGGGCTCTCAGCCGGCAGTCTGTTTCACGGTGACCCGGCAGTGGAAGCAGAGTTCTGCATCTGGAACCAGGCCCCTCCGGTGGTCATCCAGGGTGATGCAGTCCAGGTTCAGGACGACGTGGCCGCACCTGGTCTGGGTGTCGGCCACCTGGTCCTGGCTGATCCTTTCCCTCTGGCTGATGTGGATTGTCCTGGGCGTCGTCATGCTGCTCATTCCCTGCGGGGGTGTTTCTTCCTGGGGAGCTGTCAATAGACAGCGGCTTGGATGGGGGTACGGCTCCAAGCCGTAGGGCCCCAGAGCCGGTCATTTCGGTTCATTCAGTGCAGCCCTGGACATGTCCAGGGCTGTTTGTGCCATCTGATGGGGGCTGACCAACTGGGCAACATCCCTGAGGGTGGTGCTTGCCGGGAACCCGTCCTGGGGTCCCACTCTGACGGCCATGTTCTGTTTGCCGATGGTTATGTGGACGGTCAGGAGGGTTCCGTCAGTGCTGGTCAGGGGGTTTTGCACGGCCTGGCCGCGGGTTTCTCCGTCCTGGATCATGTCCAGGATGGGCCGTATGGCCTGCTGGTATTTCTGCTCGTCTTCCAGGGTCACGGTGATATGGGTTTCCCCGATGGTCTGGGTGAGGCGGTCTGGGTGGAGTTCCCACTCATTCAGATGCTGGGTCATGATTTCTCCCTTATGAGCCGGAAGCCTGTGGCTCCTAAACTAAAGCCAAGGTGAAATGTACATATCGCTGACCGCCCTGCCGTGGCGACCCAGTCGGTGCCCAAAGGTGGGTATGAGCAGCTGTGGAGTCCTTTCGGTCGTCTTCGAGATTCCGAAATGCACATCCCACCTTGGTATTGGTTTAGGATCATTGGACCCAGTTTGCCAGCCGGCAGCCAGGCCAGGTTTCGGCCCAAGTCCGGCGTTGTTTCCGGAAGATTCCCTTGAGGGGTGCGGTTTCGGGCCCATGGGGATCCCCGGTGCTGGTGTCCGGGTCTACGGCGGCTCCCAGCCGGTTTCGTTGATCCGGCAGTGGCCCGTGGCTGGACCGCTGCCGGGTTTGCGGGTCTGGGGCCGCTAGGAGCCCATGCCGACGGTGAAGAGCTGCTGCTCCTGGTCCCAACTGATTTCCTCGATGAATACATGGTCCAGTCCGGAGTGTTCCAGCTTCGCCTGGGCAATGTAGATGGCATGGGCGGTCAGGTGGGGGTTGAACCGGCCGTCATCCTCGACCACGATGCCGTGGAAGGGCTCATGCGGCTGCATGCAGTCCATGATGAAATTGTGGATCCCGGGAGGGCCGTCGGTGTTCAGGTCCATCTCCCGGCGGTCATGGATCTGGCGGAGCTCTTCGAGGTCGGCGCCGGTCATTTCTCCTTGGTTGAACCTGGCCTCCAGATTGTTGGCGACGTCCTCGCCGTCGATGTCCCATATGACCACCGGGTGGTTGAATTCTCCTACTTTCATATGCTTTGCTCCTCCTGTTTGTTGATTATCCGGTCTTCCGGGTTGGCGCCGGGCTGGCCTTTGCCGTGGGTCCGGTCCAGGTTCCCCTTCTCAAGGGAACGGCGCCCTCACCCCCAGGGGAAGGGCGCCGTTCCCTGTTTCCTTTGGGGGAGGAGTGTGGTACTGAGATGTTCAGGGGTGGCGCTGGTCTTGGGCAGGTCGTTTTAATCAGCGTATGCAGGTTGGCATTGCTAGTCCTGTTCGCTTATGATGCGCGTAAGTACTCCGAGGCATGGTTGGTGGTGAGTTACTTGGCAGGAACTTACTTCGGGGGTGTGATGATGGTTGACCGCGACTTGAGTGCGGCTGTGTTTGGGGCTCTCCACAAGCGTTTCTTTGGTCAGGGGGGCGAGCCGATTGAGTACCATCTGCGAGCGAAGAACAATGGTCAGGATGATCCGTTCGATGAATACGTGCGCGAAAGTCTCAGTGGCGACTTGGGCCCGGACATCAGAACGGTGAGCAGAGGTCCAGTGACCAGCCCGGATATGGTCATCTGGCGGCCTTCAGTGATGGGCGCTTTTACTGGAGACGGCGCATCTTCGGATTTGGTTCGCATCTTTGGGATGGAAGTGAAGAAGCTGGAACGGGGTTTGAAGGGCAGGGTTGCCAGAGGAAGTGGGATGGATTACAACAGTACTCCTCCTTGCGGAACCATTCGGGCATATGATGATGGTTTGGATTCGCGTCATCCGCAACAATTGCTTTGATGACGTTTTCGGGGGATTGGATCTTTTCTCCGCAGACTGACATGAACCGCACGGCTTGGGCTGACTTGATGACTTTCAGGTCGTTGGAGCCTATCTTGTGATTCGTATCTTCCAGGCGTTTTGCTTGGCTTTGAGCAATGTTCGTGGCTCGTTCCAGTACATGAGCAATAGTTGAGAGACGGTCTTTAACTTCTTCCTTCCGTCGGCACACCATGATCATATCCAGATTGATGGGTTCCTTTGCCTGCCTTTTGGGCACGCCGACCGACATTTCCGCTTTGATCGGGTGAGCTGCAACGATGGCGAATCCGGAGTCATTGAGGGCGTGCAGCAAGCTACCCCAGCCCTCCGGACGGGAGTGGTGGAATGTAAACACCAGTAGGCCGTCTTTTTTGAGAACCCTCCTGCACTCGAGCCACACCTGGGCTAGCCGGTTTGTAAAGGATTCCGGGTCATTGCTCTGGACTTCGCGGTCTCTTCTCGTAGTGTCTGGTCCGTCTTGGTTTGGTCCTAGAATGTACCGTTGCCAAGCGTAAAAGAAGTCAGCCAGTTCTGAGTAGTGAACGTAGTCGAAGAAAGGGGGATCGGTGATGACTGCATCTACTGATTGGTCTGCCAGATCCGTGTCACTGGAGTCGCCACAGGACAGATAGAGTGCCTGGCCTGCGTCGAATTCGCTGAAATCCCCAGCAGTTTCGTGACCGATTGTTTGGGATAAACCATATATCTTCTTGCTGAGACGCTGGCCGTTTTCTGAGACTGTGGCTAGTTCGAAGGGGTCCTCACAGTATTTGAGGGCCCGCAGGATGCGGGACTTGAATAGTGTTGAAAAGGAGCCGGAGCTCTTGGGGGTGCCCCAGAGGTTGGCTTCCAGGGGTGTCCTTTCGGGTTTGATGATGTGGTGGGAAAACATGTGGCGCACGGCGCCGGTTCCCTCACCCTTGTAGGAGGCGAACATATTGTTAAATTCGAGCGCTCCAGATAGTAGGCAGGTGAATAGCTCGCGGAGTGAAGTGGACTCGATGCTGCGGATCCGTTCAGCCAACATATGGATGCATAGCAACTGTCTGGTGTTGTACATTTGCCGCCAGTGCAGAAAACCATAGTTGATCGCTTGGTTGGTGTTGTGGCCTGGTCTGATTTCACCAAGGAGAAAGTCATCGCCGATTTCGGCGAGTTCAACCGTTGCGCGTTCGTATAATTCGAAATCAAACTCATCAGCTGGGAGGTAAACTTTTCTGCCCTCTTTGGTAAGGATCAATTTGGCGTATAGGCGGTAGCTGGGAGGTCCCCCTGTCGTTTCGATTGCTTCTATGATTGAAAATCGTTGTTCACACTCCGGGCACGATGCCGATTTGCCATTGGCGGGGCCTTTGCTTGGATCGAAGGCGTGCTGACAGGTTGTGCATGTCAAGGCTTTTGAGTTGCGGTTGGCCGCTTCGATGGAGCCACAAGAGGGGCATAGAGCACGGGCGACCTTATCCTTTTTTGGGTCAACGTGGCGGGCGAAGATGTATGACTTGAATAGTTCGACCCCGTGAGAGCAGTTAGGGCAGTTTGCGGACATTACCCAGAAATAGTACAAGGTTTCTGCTGGGTCGCCTTCTGGGGTTCTCGCTTCATAGTAGGCTCTTATCTGGTCTGCCACATCTTGTTCGATGGACTTGAAAGTCTCCAACACCTCGTGGTGGGGGTGTGATGCGAGGGCATTTTTGGTTGCGAAATACGCCACGGGATTGATGTCGCGCCCTATGGTGCGGCATCCGAGTTTCAGTCCTTCTCCAATGGTGGTCCCGCTGCCCATGAATGGGTCGAAGATTACCCGTCCAGGGAATCGGGCTGGTTCATAGAAGGAATCCGCTACGTTGGCGCCGCTGGGGGTCAACGAGCCTATTATAATTGCCCTGAGGACTGACCCGAGCCGTTTGGCCCACCACTTGTGGATGTGGTACGGCGGGCGGTTGACTTCCTTACGCCAACTTTCCAATTCAGCGACGTCGTAGAAACTCTCAAACGGAAAAGAATCCACCTCTATCGCAGCGGTATTGTCACTGTGATGGGGTGAATTTGGAGGTAAGGACAGTGGCATTTGCGAGGATTGAGCTTTGATGTTCTGGGATGCGGCCAATTCTTGCGGCCTCCTTGTGGAGCAGAATTCTACGGGTGGGTTCGTATTTAGTAAACCGTTGGGGATGGCATTCTTGACAGAATTGTTTCTATTGATCTCTTCTTGCTGACTTCTTGATGGTGTTCAACTGGCTACATGATGCTCCAGCTATGCTTGGCTCATACAAGCTACCCTGCCAACAGGGTGTGTTGCGGGCACAGGCGGCAGCCTTGGCATTCGTGGACTTCGGCCAGATACAGTTCGGTGGGGTCTCTGCCGATTTCTCTCCGTTCCCGCGGCAGCCGAATGTACATGTGCCTCATGTGTTCGCAGTGGCTCACTTTCGACCAGGGTCTTTCCTGCCTGATGCTCGGAATATCCACCAGATGTTCGTCAGGGCAATCAGCCCTGCTGCCATCCATAGGAGCGTTCCATACGTCGGGTTTTGGGACAGTCCAATGCCCGTCCCTAGAGTGAAGACGAACACCGCAATCAGGAACAGGGACACATGGGCGAGTATTCTGGCCACTCTGCTCAACGACGACATAACTCATCTCTGGGTCCGCTTTGGTCATTTCCACTTCGCCAGCCCATAGGTAAACGGGGCCTGTGGCTCACATCATGCTTCCATTTTCTCCTGGCAGCTCCGTCCCAGCGCCTCCCGGTGTTCCCGGGGAGTCCTGCTCAGCACGGTGAGGGACAGGTGGGACCTCTCCAGCTCCAGCATTTCCAGGACTTTCTCCATGATTCGGGACTCTGTCAGCACCATCCGGGCCGTTTCCATGAGCTCCGGGGCGGCCTCCAGGGTTTCATCCCAGCTCAGCGCATCGCCATCCAGGTCGTGGCGGCCCTGCTGGGCGGCCACGCTGGCCAGGATTGCCCGCCTGATGGACTTCTCATTGGGCAGCGCGATCTGTGGAGTTGCAGGGCCGGAACCCCGGCCGGAGTCCGGGACATGGTTCTCGGACCCGGCGCCGCCGGGGTCGATGTCGGCGGTGGTCAGCAGGCGGAGCCCTGGATATGCGGACAGCAATCGCCCTCCGCGCTTCACCCTTCGGGCGTTGGGGAACGCGTCGATGAGGTCGCGGGCCAGGGCGAGGACCTCGCGTCTGCTTCTGCCCTGATAACGGCCCTGGTCATCGGGTGGTATATCCTCTGCCAGGGCCGTGATGATCTCATCGGCCAAGACCATTTCATCCCCGTCGCCGGTCACCTGCAGGCGGTCCACAATCCACCGGCCCACGGAGCCGATGCTGGCGCGGCGCCGCTCTCTCAGCAGCCCGGTCACCGATGCCGGCGCATCCGGCGGCTCCCGGTTCTCCGCTGCGTGCTGTACCAGGAGGGCCAGCATCGCCTGACGGGTCTGATCCGTAATGGGGGCGGCTGTGCCTGGACTGTTTTGGCCATGCCCTGGCAGGAAGGACAGCACGTGGGTCCGGTCCACCAGATCCGGGTCGCTGAGGTCGAGCTGATCAATGTTCCCCGGGAGCATGGCCTGGAAAATCGTGGCTGTCACCGGGGCCGGCGCTCCATCTATGTTGTGCTCGTCCCACCTGCCCAGGTGGCCCCCGCTGATCAAAGTCTTGACCAATCCGACGTTGAAGTTGCCTGGCAAGCCGTTCGCCAGGGCGACGCGTCCTCGCGTGAAGTCCCGCAGGTGGTCCCGAAAGCGGTTGGTGATGGTATGCCTGCCAGAGATCATCAGCCTATCGGGCGGGAAAAATGCGTACCCCCCAGATTGGACAACTCCCAGAGCATCGGCGATGGCCCTCAGGAGTGTGGATTTCCCGCTGCCGGCTTCCCCGCACAGTACATACCAGGCGCTGGGACTCCCCCCACGGAGTGCATGGCCCAGGGCGTCCAGCAGGTAACAGCGTTCCGGTTCGGACAGGCGTTCCAGCAGGCCGTCAACGGAACTGTCCCGTGCATCGGGGTCGAATGCGACGCCGGTGTTGCGCGAGACCAACTGCCGCCGCCCCTCCTCTGGGGGCAGGCGGCGGCCGGTGTTGAGGTCGGCCACGCCGTTTGCGCATCCCAGGCGCCAGGGGTCGCGGTCCAGGTCATCCGTCTGGCACACGGTCAGCCCGGCGGGGATGTTGCCAGAGTCCTGCAGGCGCCGGAAAGCCGGTCCGGCGGCGTCCGCCATATGCTTGAATCCCTGCTGTGTGCGAGCCTGGCGCAGGTAGCCGACGGCGGCCCGGATCTCGGCGGCGGCCAGGTCGCTGGCGGCGATCCCGGCAGCATGGCTGGCGGCGGCCTCGCGGTGCCGGTCCCACAGGCGCGCCGGGTTGTCCGACCAGGTGGCCCCGTTGTCGTCCAGGGTTAGTATGGAGCAATGGTCATGGCGCTGCACCACGAGGAGGCGGCCGGGGCAATGCATCAGCAACCGGTGGGCGTCGCCCTGAGGGTCCAGCTGTTCGGTCCGGTTTTTCATGGAAATCTCCTGTCCTGCTTTCTGATGGTGCGCCCGGCGGGATTCGAACCCGCAGCCTCTGGGTCCGAAGCCCAGTGCTCTGTCCGATTGAGCTACGGACGCACGTTTTTAGCTGCGGATTTGCCCTTTCTTATAGCTGGTTACCACTTTGCGTCCCAACTTCTCACTTTGCATCCCGGTATCTCAGCATCCCGGCATCCCGGTATCTCAGCATCCCGGCATCCCGGTATCTCAGCATCCCGGTATCCCAGCATCCCAGCATCCCAGTATCCCAGGCAGCCATGCGCCAGATTATTTCTGATCTTTCGTGTCGTTTCACTTTCCTGCTGGAATTCTGGACAGAACCGGGTGAAATTCTCTCACATTCCCATTCTCATCATGGGGTCGGTGTACCGGTCCACGCTGGTATCCAGGCTGGCGGCTGCCACCATCACCTTGGAGCGGAACCGGAGTTGCTGGGCTTCCTGCAGGACTCTCCGGATGTGCTGTGCCCGGTCGTTCCGCCGGTCCTTGGGCCGGCGCTTCACCGGTCTTGGCCATCTCATCCAGGTCCTCCAGGGCCAGGACGGCCGTCTCAAGGTCCTCCAGGTCCTCCAAGGCCAGTACGGCCCGGTTGAGGGACCGGAGCAGGCGCGTTGCGGCCCGCTGGGGGGCTGAGGTCGCGACCTCTGATGGAGGTCCGCCGGTTCTTTCGTAGAAGCTCTGCTCCTTTTCCTCGTGGGTCACGGCCCAGTTGGCCATGGCGTGGAAGTAGTGGAGGTCGATCAGGCCGGCCTGGAGCCACTGGTTCAGGATATGTATCTGCATCCGCATGTAGTCCACGGTTGACGGGCCTTCGGAGCAGTGGCCGCACCAGTCCCAGCTGGATCCCATGGGGAAGCCCTGGCCGAGGTTTAGCCGGTTGGTGTGGCCGTACCGGCACCGCCAGGCGCTGTAGAAGTCCTGGCGCTCCGGTACTTTATTCGTGTTGGTCAATTTCTGCCTCTCCCTTTGGCGTTGTGCCAAACTTCAGCTCCGCGCTGAACGTGATGGTGCCGGGAAGTTCCGCCGGTGTGGATGCCGTTCAGGATTCCTGATCGCTGATCAGCAGCAGGTTGATGTCGATGTTGGCTTCCTGGATGCTATTGTATTCCAGGCGGCAGTAGCGCTCCCGGCTGACCCACCAGGCGTCCTCCGCGAGTTCGAGCAGATGTACAAAGGTCTCCAGGGGTATGTCCTTCTCGTTCCTGGGCCGGTATTCCCGGCCGGTCCGCTCCGATTGTTCCTGGGCGAGCGCGGGCAGCGCCTCGTCGGTGAGGCTGCTGACATTCATCCGGTCCGTCTTCAGGTGGTGACGCACCATTTCATCTGCGTTCCCGGCGTTCTCCGGCCAGAGCTTCCGGTACGCCTGCAGCGCTTCCTGTTCCGTCAGGCTGGTCTCGATCCGGATCCAGGATGGTGTGGTTGAGCTGGGTTGCAGCCCCAGGTGCAGCAGAGCCTGCTCCGGCGTGAGCTGGGTCTGAAAATCGAAGTCGTAGCGGGTCTCTGATGCGCTGGTTTCGGATGCGCTGGTTTGGTGGCTCTGTGTCATCTGGTTTCTCCTCAGGATTTGTGGTGCCCGGGCCGAGCCGGCTCGGGGGGTTGAAGTTTGGTTGAAGTTTGGTTCCGGCCGCTCAGGGGTTCTGCCCCAGGACGTGCCCGAATTGAAATACGCCGATTGCGCCGGGGGCCTGGGCCCAGAGCGCGACCTGCTCCCGCCACCGTGCCAACTCCCCGGCGCTGTGCCCGGTCATCCGGATGAACTCCGGCGACAGTGCCCAGTCCACGAGGAATGCCGCCAGGAACTCGACCTCGTCCCGGGTATCGAAGCAGTCCCGGGATTGCCCGGCCCGCACTTCCTGGAACCCCGCGTTGACCAGCAGGCTCTTGAGGCGCCGTCCCCGTAGCGGGTCTCCCTGCTCCAGGCTCACCACCTGGGCGAGCATCCCGAAGATCTCGCGGCTCAGCGCTGCCGGCGTGATGAAGCTGGTGGGGACGTCCATATCCCGGCTGGCGAGGATGCCCCCGGGCCGCAGGACCCGCCGGATCTCCGCGAGTTGTTCCTGCACGGCTGGCGAGTGCATCAGGAACCCGTGGCAGTGGACCGCGTCGAACCGCTCCCGGGGAAACTCCATTCTGAGCGCGTCTCCGCATACGAGTTCCACGTTGCCGGCCCCGCGCCGGGCCATGTGTTCTTCCGCCATCTCGAGCTGCTGCGGGTTCTGGTCCAGCCCCGTCACCCGCCCTGGGTACACGGCCCTGGCCAGCCCGGCCGTTATTCCGCCGGGTCCGCAGCCCAGGTCGAGCAGCTCCATCCCGGGCCGGAGGTGGGGTAGAAGGTGGGCCGCGTTCCGTTCCGCGTCCCGCCGCATCAGCATCTCCATAAAAATATCGGAGTACCCCATGGCGTAGCCGTCGTCCTGCTCCCCCCGTGATGCCTGCTCCGTTCTGTATTTTGCCTCCGGCGCCATGGTCATGGTTTTTCTCCTTCCTTGCTTTGGGAATTTTTGCGCGGCGTGCCCGGGCTGGGGGCTTTCTGCTCCTTCGGTGGCCGGTCCCCGCACGAGGTGTTCGAATTCCGGACCTGGCGTCGTAAATCTCTTTCCCAGGGCGTTCCCGGGGGCGATTCCTCCGGTTTGGGCGGCGCCTGTATCCTTGTGGGCAGGAGCGCCGCCCAAACGTCCCCATCCGGGCGGTTCTCTCCATGGCTGGTGATCATGAGCCATTCCTGTGCCGGGTTTTCTGGCCGTTTTGGCAATGCCGATGCTTTCCTGTCCGTTTTGGGAATTGCCCGGCTGCCCGCGTTTGGCGCTGGCCTGGGTGGGATGGGCCAAGCCCGGACCCCCGGACAGGGTGACCTGGGCCCCCGGCTTGGACGGCCTGCCGCTGCCTGTTTTGCGCCGGCAGAATCTCCAACCACAGCGCGGGCGTCTTGGCTCTGGTCAGTTTTCCTGATCGCTGGTCAGCAGCAGGTTGATGTCGATGTTGGCTTCCCGGATGCTGTCGTATTCCAGGCGGCAGTAGCGCTCCCGGCTGATCCACCAGGCGTCCTCCGCGAGTTCGAGCAGCCGTGCGAAGGTCTCCAGGGGTATGTCTTTCTCGTTCCTGGGCTGGTATTCCCGGCCGGTCCGCTCCGATTGTTCCTGGGCGAGCGCGGGCAGCGCCTCGCCGGTGAGGCTGCTGACGTTCATCCGGTCCGTCTTGAGGTGGTGACGGGCTTTGTACCAAAGTCCGTTTTTATCGGGATTTTTGGTGCGGATTTGGTTTTTATTCCCTGAGTATCCCACCTGGTCTGCCCTCTGGGGTTTGGTGGGTACGTCCCCTGCGGAATGCAGGCCCTATCCTGCCCCGGTCCATCCACCCCGCTTGGCCCGGGGATGGTCTGCTTTTGGTCCATGGAAGATCGCGCGAGGTCCCCGGAGAAGGGCGATTAGCGCCGCCCCCGGTGGGGATTGGGGTGTACAGGGCCCGTTTCGTCCTGGAATGGCCCGATCCCGGGCTGGGACGAGGGGTTCCCGGCTGGGGTCTGGAGTTGTCAGGGGGCTGGTCTGTCCTCTGCAAGGCTTCTTCTTCCGCTGGTTCCTGTTCGGATCTGGCCCCTGCGAACAGGCCGCCGATCAGGCCCGCGGCTGATATCCTGGGGAAACTTGAGTCCCTCTAACCATTGCGGCAGGACAACCCGAAGCGGGCCAAGCTGGGGTTGTAACGGGGTTCCTTCTGTGCCCACGGCACACTGGATGGGGGCCCGGAGGCGATGTCCTGGCTTTTCGCCTGCCGAAGGTGGACTTCGCTGGTCAGGTTGAGGTCCTCCAACGTGGCTCTATGCCTTGGCTCTCTCCCTCGGGTGGTGTCTCCCAAGGGTTTTCCCCTGTTAATTCTCCGATTCGTTCATAGATGAGATCCAGGTCCAGCGTGATGTTGTTGGCCATCTCCCGATAGTCACGTATCGGCGTTATCAATGGTCCGTATCTCGTTGCACCGGCGAAGTTTTCCAACTGGCCGAGGTTGCTGTTGAAGTGCCACTCCCGGTCTCTCCCCTGTTCCCGGTCCGTTCTCCTGATGTCGGCCGCGAGTGCTCGGATGTGGTGGTGCGGGTTGTATTCTTCACCCATCGCGGAGATCATGGCCTTCATGGCGTTTTCCAGGGCCTGCTCGGCCATGAAGGCTGTGTTCTTGTCTTCCAGACCCAGGTCCAAGAGGCCGTGCATACTCCGGTAGTTCATGTTGGCGTCCCCCATCCGCCTTTCCCTCTCTTGGTATTCCATTTCCTCGTCGGGGTCTTCGTTGTCATAGCGGGAACTGTAGCTTTCGGTATCTCTCGGCACGATTACCCCCTCCCTCCTGGCCCGCGCTGCCACGTGGTTGATGGTGTGATATCCCATCCTGCGGAATTCGCCGTGGGTCAACGGTATGACGTCGACCGGAATCTCCCTTCCGAAGGTTTGCAGGGAGAGCATGGATGCGGCTCTCTGCATCTCCAGGGTTTCGGTTTCCTCCGGAGCGATCTCCCTCAACACCATCAGATCGACGTCCGAACTCTCAGTCCAGTCCGCCCGGGCCCTGGATCCGAACAGGATCACGCAGTCTGCATCTGTGGCTCTGAGCAGTTGTTCGGCGACCTGCATGGCTCTGGGATCTGCCTTTCTGTCGTTCACTTCCGGCCTGCCTTGTGTGGGAGTTTCACGTATTTTCTCCAGTTTAACAGGGTGTTGGCATCTCCTCTCTGACCGGAGTGAGATTCCTGCCGGAAGCTTTCCGGCTCCGCGTGTTGCAAATCCGGCAAATCATTGGTATGGCTCTCTCTGGGCCTCTGCCGGTTCTCACCGGACGGACGGTCCGGGGACTGGTGGAGATGCCGATGGTCAGGGCGGCCTGATGTGGGTCAGGAGTCCCGATTTTTGGTGCAGGATTTTGTCAAATTCTTTCTAAATCGTGTTTTTGGTGCAAAGCCGTGGTGACGCACCATTTCAGCTGCGTCCCTGCCGTTCTCCGGCCAGAGCTTCCGGCATGCCTGCAGCGCTTCCGATTCCGTCAGGTTGGTCTCGATCTTGATCCAGGATGGTGTGGTTGAGCTGGGTTCCAGTCCCAGGTGCAGCAGAGCTTGCTCCGGCGCGAGCTGCATCTGGAAATAGAAGTCGTAGCGGGCCTCAGGTGGTCTGGTTTCGTGGTTCTGTGTCATCTGGCCTTTCCTCAGTATCGTGATGTCTTGGTGCGCGGCTTTTGATCCATCTGTCTTCACTCAGGTTCTTCATGCGGAAGGACCCCGGGGATGATTCCCGGGGTCCCTGCTGAGGAATTGTTGCGGGCGGGTCCGGTCCATTCCAGGGGGGTTGAACCAGGCGGAGGGCGGGTGTATCTCCTGGCTGCCCGGCGGGTGATGTGGCTGGTCCGGTTGGCGGTGTGGGCGGCCGGGCCGCGGCCGGGGTGGGATCGGTCTCCCCCCGGTGTTCCCCACTGGGCTGTCAGGACTGCCAGGACCACGGCCGCCGGCAGGAGCTGGTTGAGTCTCATGGGTTCTCTCCTGTGATTTTTGCCTCTGGTCTCCCTGTCTCGCGCTACATCTCCGGGCCTCCTTGCTCTCTGATTGTTGGGTTTTGATTGTTGGGTTCCAAGGCGCTGTCCGGTTCCGTCCTGGACCAGTATGGTTGAGTCTTCTCCTGACTACTTTGGTGGCGGGGAGGGTGTCGTCCCAGCCCGGGCTGAGTGGGCAGCAGGCCTAAGTGGGGCTGGCCCGGCCCTTCCTGGAATGGGCTGGAATGGGCTGGAAGGGGATGGGAGGCATGACGGGCACGTACTCCCGGTTGCCGTCCTGGTCCCGCCGGGAATCCAGGATCTCCAGGTCACTGAGGAGGAAGTTCTCGTTCTGGGGCGCGAGCCCACCCTGTTCCGGGATTTCCCGGAGTGCTGCCCACAGTTCGGGGCCTGGGTCTTGGCCGAACCGGCCCAGGGTGATATGGGGTATCCAGGATGGATGGGTTTCCCGCTCTCCCAGCACCATCTCCTGCGCCACGGCCTGCTGGATCCTCTGCTGGAGGTTCTCCAGGTTCTCCAGGTCCTCCCGTGCTCTGCCGCGGCCGCTCATGCCGGCCCAGAGGATGCTGGGGAAGGTATGGAGGAGTCCCAGTTCAAGGGTTATTGTTTCCTGCTCCAGGGCGATCTCCCGGAGCCTTTCGGCGAGGGTGTGGAGGGACCCCTGGCTGCCTTGCGATGGCACGGCCTGGCAGCTGGGGATTTCGCCCAGATACTGGAGGGTGATGTGAGGCTGGGTCTCGCGTTCTGCGATGGTGTTGGGGGGCAGCATCTCCAGGAATCTCTCCCAGGTGTGGTCGAGTTCGGCCAGGGCTCTCTGGCCGTGGATTCTGGCTGCTATGAATAGTTTCATGGCCGGCTCCGTCCTCTGCAATCGTCCCAGGTTGCCCGGAGAGGGGTTTTTGCTCTCCCCTGGGTGTTTGGGATGCTCTGGTGTGGACCTGGTGTGCGTTTGCCCCGGTCACGGGCCGGGACGGGGGTCCTGGGGTGTTGGTCCAGACCCGGCCGCACCTCTGGTTGCCACGGCTCACCCGCTGCCGGGGGTGTCCTGGTGTTGGGGGCAGGGTGTCCACATCCGGCGCTGCCGGGGGTGTTGCCGTCCTCTCCGGCTGGAGCTTCTTTTCAGGCCCCCGCCGGGGGGGTTCAGCCGGGGGGTTCAGGTCCTCGAAACGAAATCGCCCTATAGACTATAGGACGAAGTGGTATCTCCGGCCGGACCACTCGAAATCAGTAGGGGTAGAAGCCCTGGTCCCTTCACTTCTGGGCAACTCGTGAAGAAACCGCTGAATAACGGTGAATAACGGGAGATCCAATCCCGTTATTCACCAAGCCCATGGTTTGATGTAAGGTTTTTGTGCTCAAAAGAGCATCGTACCCCTCTTTCAAATGATGATGAATAACGGAATAACGTGAATAACGTACTTTTGTGTTGGTTTGGAGGAACCACTAGTCCCTATAGTATATAGGGCGATTTCGTTTTTCACGCTCAGCCGGTGGGTTCAGGGGGCTTTTCTGGATCCCTGGGAGGTTGGTCATCCGTCCAGGAAGTCCTGGACGGATAGTCCGGCCAGCCGGGCTCTTTCCAGGTGTGGGTTCAGGTTCACCTCTTCGGGGGGCAGGCCGTTCTCGGCCAACTCCAGCAGGAACTGGAGGGCATCGGGTGAGATGGTTTCATGAGAAAATTGCGCTACTCCGGAGAGCGCGCGGTTCTGAGCTTTAAGGTCTTTGCCTCCGGCTGGCTTGCTCTGCGGACCGGAGCCTGGGCTCCGTCTTTCTTCCCCTCGTCCTGCACCGCAGAGCGGTGCACTCGTGTTCGCGGTTCCTGCTGGAACCGCTCTCCGCTGCCTGGATCCAAGCCCTCCAGGCGGGCCAGCCGGATGGTCTCTGGGGTCTGGCCGAACTGCTTCTGCAGGTAGTGGAGCCCCCGGTCTCCTATGTTGATTGCGGCGTTCATGTCTGCGTTGGCGCTGTACCCGCAACTGGTGCATTGGAACTCTGATTGGGATACCCGGGATTTCCTGTCCCTGATTCCACACTGGCTGCAGGTCTGAGATGTGCCTCCAGGGTTGATCTCGACATGCCTGATCCCGGCTTTCTCAGCCTTGTAATCAAGCTTTGTCTTGAAGTCGCCCCTCGTAGTGCATCGCTCACGATGCACTCGTGGTCGTGATGGAGAGCTGCTGAGCCCAGGCTCAGCAGCTCTCCGTATCACTCCCCCATCCCTGTTGGAGGATGCTCCGGTTGAGGCCGGTCTTGGCCCGGACGTTCTTGCCAGGCTGGTTGACGGTTCCTCGTGCTGATCTGGTCATGTTTACTATCTGGAGTTCCTCGGTGACGAGGAGGTCTACCTGATCGGCAGCAGCTTGCCTCACCACCTGCGTCGTTACCCGGTGCCGGAAGTCGCTCCGGAGGCTGGTCCTTCTCTCGTAGAGGTCCTGCAGTTGCTCATGGGCCTTCCGGTAGGCGGATGTCTCCTTGCCCAACCAGACAATCTGGTGCTGGGGGCGGCCTCTGGCTGAGACTTTCTGGTGGTTGTCGTCGTCCAGCCGGGCCCTGCTGAGGAGTGGTTCCCGCGGGAACCACTCCTACGAGTGCACCGCTTTGCGGTGCTGTACGAGGGCGGTTAGGCCCAGCCGGATAGCTGCGTTCCTCTTCTTGGCCAGGGTCTTCTGGGTCTTTTTGATCCTCTGGTTCAGCGCTTCCTCGTTGGGTGAGGTATAGGCGATGCCGGTGGAGGTCATTGCGGTAACGGCAATTCCCAGGTCGATGCCGCGGGGATTGTTGAGGCTCCTGATTGGCGCTGGCTTGGGGTATGGGTCCTTCTGGTAGTTGAGCCTGATGGATACCTGGCGTCTCTTCAGTGTGATCGTCACCCGGGAGGGTTGCTGGTCTTCCGGCAGTTTACGGTGCGTTTTTATCCTGAGGTTGGGGAGTCCCTTCGCGGTTGCGACCGGATGCACAGGTATGGTTTTCCTCCTTGCATGCTGGCCCGGATGATGGGGTCTACTGGTGAGTCAAGGGCGATGGTTCGGAACCGCTCCGTTGTCTTCTCACGGGGCTTGCCCCTTGGAGTTGTTCCCTCTTTGGGGTTGGCGTGCCCGTTCCAGGCAATGGTTGCCCGTTTCAGGGTGGCAATGGAGAGTCTCCGCAGGACCTGGGAGTGTTGGGTATTTTCCTTCCGGACCTGGGTCAGCCATATCTCCAGGTGTTCGAGATCCATGCTGGTGTTCGCTTGTTGTGCGGATTCCAGCACGGTGAGGGTGGTGTTGTAGAGCTCACGTTCCTGGTCCAGGACCTTTTGGATCCTGCGTCTCTGGCCCTTGCCGGCTCTGGCGGTGGCCTTGATTGTCCAGTCGCTCTTGGGTTTACGCGGCATTCGTGTTCACTCTCTCGGGTCTGGAATAACGCAATTTTCTTGTGTACTCATTCTGGTCGCAGGTCTGGAGGCACATGGCGTGGTTGATGCTGCCGTCCCCGAAGGTCTCCAGGTATTCCCCGGGGGTCATCTCGCCCTTGACGATGACCTGGAGGCCTTTCGCCTCCATCCCGGGGGCTGTGCCGTCCGGGGCCAGGGCCCGGATGTGGTAGCGCTTTTCTTCCTGGTTTTCAGTCTCTTGGGTCATTTCCTCTCCCCTGTGGGTGTTGACGCTCTGGCGTACGGTGGTGCACTCGTGTTCTTGGTTCTTGTCGTGGTTCCTTTCAGGGACTGCTGACCAGGCCGGCGGCCCGGAGTGTGCGGCCGATCTCGCTGGCATGTTCCGGCAGCACCGGACTGTGGTGGAGTAGGACGCTGATGGCGTTATTCAGTGCCTCCGTGTGTTCCTGGGAGAGCTGGTCTCCCGGCAGTATGTGGGCAGCGTCATGGATGGTCAGGAGGGCAGCCCGGTACTCTGGGTCCTCCTGCCGGCGCTGGGGGATGTTGGCCAGGATTCTGTGCAGGTATTTCTGGGTGGACTCGCCTTCGGAGCGTATCTTCCTGGTCTTCTGGGGGAAGACGTTCAGCATCTGGGCCCATCCCTCCGGGGAGTCCAGGCCGAACCGGTGCTGTTCCCAGTCGCTGTCGGCGCCCGAGTGCTCTTCGGGCCAGAAGGTGCAGATGTTGAACTCGATCATCATGGTGGTGAGGTCCAGGTCGCCGGCGTGTTCCTGGTTGACGTCTTGGGTCCGGGGCAGTCTTAGCGACAGGTTCTCATCCCCGTTGGGGAAGAAGAGGGGTTGCTGCAGGTCCGCCGGATAGTGTTGCTGGAACCTGGCGATGAGCTTTTCCACGTCCTTCCTGGAGATGTCGAACCAGGCTGGGAACAGGTAGGAGTTGTCGTGGGCCAGGCAGCTCAGGCAGTGGGGGAGGTGGCGGAGCCAGCGTACAGACATGTCCTGGCTGATGTAGTTCCGGTCTCGGTCCATTCTCCAGGAGATGTAGTCGCCCTGGGGGTGGAAGGTTCCGCAGTTGGGTGTGTCCCACGTTTCTTCACGCGTGGTGATGAAGTGGCCTCAACCCTTGCCGGGGGTCCCGTAGCACCAGCGTTTGACCATGCCGTTCACGGTGGTCTCGTTGTCGCCCATGATGTGGATGCCCTGGGCGGTGTAGGGAGCTTCGCCGGACCGGGTGGGGTGATATTGCTGTAGGTAGATGGGGACGTGCTTTCTGATGCGGTGCATTCTTTCTCCTGGGGCTTTTCTATTTTTCTGTCTTGGGGATGATGATGGTCTTCTGGTATCGCCTGGTGGATTCGATGTTGTTGTGTCCCATCATCTTCCTGAGCTCTTCCATTGGTGTCTGCTCTCCGATTTTCTGGAGTGCGAAGTGGGCGCGGAGGGTCTCGGTGGTGGCATTATGGCCTCCCATCATTCTCCGGACGGTCTGGAATATCCACTGCCTGGTGAGCCGCTTTCCCCGGCTGTTGATCAGGAGCGCGTTCTGGCCGGGGGTATTTCTCAGGAACTTTGGTCTTGCCTCCTGGATGTATCTGTCGATCTGCTTGCGGCATTCCGCTGGGGTTGGAACGGTCCGCTGGGCCATCCTGATTGCCTCCGGTTCCAGGTCGTCCAGGTCGATCCGGGCGGCCTCGCTGGCCCTGATGCCGGTGCCGGCCAGGAGGTGTAGGAGGGCGGAGTCTCTCATCCCGGTGGGGGAGAGGTCTTTCTTGGACTGGTCCAGCACCCTCTGTATGTAGTCCGGCGGCATTGTCTTCGGTGTGCTCTTGGCGCTGGTGGGGAACAGGGTATTGCCCAGGTCAGGGAGATCTGCTCCCATGAACTTCAGGAAAGACCGTAGGACGCTGGCCTTCCGGGCGGTGGTTCCCTCCCGGTAGCCGGCTTCCTGGTTGATCTCGATGTACCTCCGGAGGTCGGGCAACTCTCCTGGGGCTCCGGCGGTCCGGAGGGCTTGCCGGAGGTCGGTCCGGTAGGCTTCCAGTGTGTTGGGCGCGGCCCCTCTCTCCTGCTTCAGGTATTCCAGGAATCTGTCGATGTCGCTCTTCATCGGATTTCCGTCCTTCAGGCCGTCCTTCAGGCTGGGTGTTCTGGGAGTTCATGGGGTGCCCTGATGATCTGTTCCGGCGTAGCTGCAATACCTTCTCACTGGTTCCATGGAGTGTTCCGGCTCCAGCCGGGCCTTTCGCTTAGCGCCGCTTTGGCGGCGCCGCTCCCGTCACAGCTCCTCGGAGCTGTTCCTTTTCTCCGGGAGTGCCCCGGCGCCGGCGGTCTCCAGGAAGCAGGGCCAGCAGAGGGGAGTTTCTCCTGTTCCGTCATTCGGCTCTGCCCTGCTTTCTTCCTCATCCCTCGTAGTGCATTGCAGCACAATGCACTCGTGTTCGCGGTTCCTGTCGGAACCACTCTCGTTGTAGGCTGAGTTACCGCAGTCCGGGGTGATGCAGTATCGGATGGGGCGCATCCGGACTCCCATACGCTCCAGCCATCCGATGTTTACCAGGTTCTTTTCACGGTACTCCTGGTAGTGCGGCCCGCACAGGGGGTAGCGGTCCCCTGAGTCAGGCAGTTCCAGCCCTGACTGGTAGCCCAGTACCCTGACGTCCTCTGGGTTGTGGCAGCCGGGGACTGAGCATCCTGTTGCTGGGTTGGCGATTTTCCGGTTGGTTTGGTCTTCTGTCATCGGTTTGTTCCCCCATTTCTGAGCGGGTCGTGTGGCCCGCGTTGTCAGAGGAATTCGTTTCTTTCATGATTGCCGGTATGAGTTTTCTGAGTTGGGCTTTCGGGTCCGGTTCCAGGCCGTAGGACCGGTGGACTTCCAGCATGTTCTCGGATATGCGTCCGATCTGTTGCCCCGCGAAGTCCCATTGGCTGAGGGCGCCGTGCTGGCCTCAGGATGTTATCCTGGTTATCTTTTCTCCTCACGGAGCCGGTCATACCGGCTGGCGGCCGCCTCCAGGTCCTCCCGGCTGACGGTATTCCACTCCAGCTCGCTTTCGAGGCAGTTCCGGCAGTACCTGCCGGTGGCGGCAGGATTTCCGCACAGGCAGGTCCTGACCTGGGTGGTGGTGATGGGGTCCATCTTGATTCCTCCGGTTGGTTCAGGCTGGTTGGTTCAGAGCATTGATGCTTGGCTTGGGTGGACCGGCGCCGGTTCCGGCCCGGGGTCCTCCGGCATCCGGCAGGGGGTCCCTGGGGTGGCTCCGATGACCAGGAGCCGGGTCAGCTTCTGGGTGAGTATCTCCCGGGCCCACTGTCCCTCCATGATTGCTCTTGATTCGTGGACGGCGGTGGCGGGGTCTTCCTGCTGGGGGTTTTGGGTCATGGCCTGGTATTCCTGGTCCAGCCAGGGTATGAGGTAGATGGTTGGGTTCTGGCGGGGGGGCGCTCCTGGGTGCGCGCTCTCCCGGGCTTGGAGCAGCTGTTGGAGGAGTTCCTCCGACTGTTGCCGGAGGTGTTTTCTCTGTTCTTCCAGGAGGTCCTGTATTTCCTTTCTCTGTTCCTCGCAGGCGCCGTAGTGGAACAGGTCCTGTTCCCGGATTCCGGTGACCTGCTCCGAGAGTCCCTGGGCGTGGAGTCCCCAGAATGCGTGGAGGCCATCGGTCTGGCCGCACCACCGGTAGGAGCATTTCTGGTTGCCGCACTCGCACATGGCGATGCGGGTTGGGACTGTTTCCTGGGTCTCGATGAAGCAGGCGGCGCAGAGCCCTAATTCCTCGTCCTGGGGGTCGTCCCATTCGTTCTGGCCGCCGTCCATCACGGTGGTCTGGGAGTGGAGGGAGTTTCGGCTGGTGTTTTCCAGGACGATGGCGATCTGGGGCGCTTCCGGGTGGGTGGCCAGGCGCGGTATCCTGGGTGGCCGGGAGTCAGGCAGCCTTATCGTCTCCTCGCCGGTGATGAAGGCCCGGTGTTCCGGGCAGAACACGGCGGTATCGCTCACGGTCCGGTAGGCGCAGCCGCAGTGGAAGCGGGTTATCCGGTAGACGTAGTGCGGGTTGGGTTGGCTCATACTGTCTCCTCTTGGACTGTGGTCCAGGGTCATGGGTTGATGGCGCCGTCCGGCATGATGGTCCCTTGGAGGTCGGCTTGGTCCATCCTGGCGTTCTGGATATTGGCTCCGGTCAGGTTGGCCTCCCGTAGGTCGGCCTGGTCCAGTCTGGTATACCGGAGGCTGGCCGATTTCAGGTTGGCCCCCCGGAGGTTGGCGTAGGTGAGGTCGGCGTGGTCCAGGTTGGCTCTTTCCAGGTTGGCCTGGGCGAAGTCGGCGCCCATTGCCCTGACCCTCCGTAGGTCGGCCTTCTTGAGGCTGGCTCCCTGTAGGGTTGAGAGCTCCAGGTGGATCATGTAGAGGTTGGCTTGGTCGAGGATTGCCGACCTGAAGTTGGTCCGGTCGGCGTGGGCCTGTTTCAGGTTGGAGCGGCTGAGGTCGGCGTCACGGAGGTTGGCCCCGGTGAGCTGGATGTTCCTCATCTGGGCATCCTGGAGGTTGGCTGACTGGATGAGCGCCGCGGTGAGGTCGGCCCTCAGAAGGTCGGCATGGGCGAGGCAGGCTCCCCGGAGGTCGGCCCGTATGAGGAGCATCTCGCTGAGCCGGTCTTTTTCCAGCATGGCTCCGTGCAGGTCTGCTTCGATGAGGGATGGCGGCTCTTCCAGTTTCATGATTCTCTCGCCGATCTGGGTGGAGAAGGAGTCCGGGCCGGCTCCGGCATTGCTGAACATGATGATGACCTGGGCTTTTGAGCAGTTCAGGTGTTCGGCCAGGAGCCGGATGACCTTGGTGTGGATCATCTCTCCATCATCATCCCCAGGGTTTCTTTTCCCAGGGTCTGGATGATGGGTATGCGGATGTGGTCCTGGGATACATCCCGCACGATTACGATGAGTTGCTGGAGCCGTTGGGCAAATGTCTCTGCCTGTTGGGTCATTGTTTTTCCTCTGGAAGTCTCCCGAACTGGCCGTCAGTCCATCCGAACTGGCCGGGATTCGATCTGAACCGGTCAACTCCCTCTTCATCTCTGGGGTCTGGAATCGTCTCATCCGGCCTGGCCGGCTCGATCTCCATCCGGTAGTGTCCGTTCTCCATCTGCTCGTTGCTCCGGATGATCCACTGGCCCTGGTGTCCGGCGCCGGCCAGTTTCTGGGAGTTCTCGCTGCTGAGCGATATGGTCAGGGGGTGGACCGGGTGTCCGTACAGGATGTGGGTTCCCACCATCTCCAGGTGATTGCCGGCGAGGGTCAGCCTGGCGCTTGCCCTGATGGCCCCTGGGCCTTCTCCGATTATCTCCATGTGTTTACTCCTTCCCGAATATGGCGCTGGCCTAATTCTCTGGGGTGCCCGGGTTCATGTCCGGTCTCGTGTTTTTCTCCTGGTCCCGCATCCTCCGGATATCGTCTACGATTTCCCGGAATGGGTTGGGCTGGTTGAACCCGCTGGCCTTGTGGAGGTTGGCCCAGTGGTCGGCCCAGTACCCGAACACCAGGAAATTGTAGCTTGCGATGGCATGGATGGCCTTTTGGCGGGCCTGCTCCATCTCTTCCCGGAGTTTCTCCTGGATTTTCTCCCGGCCGGCCTCCCATTCTGGTCTGGGTTCTCCGTCTCCCCTGGGTTCTACCCTGATTGTGTGGAGGTCGAAGTCGGCGGTTACCGTTCCTCCCCGGTTGTCCCTGATGTCCAGCCATGTTCTTGTCCCATCTGTGATGGCCTTCTCCCAGTCCTGGGCGGTTTGGCGGGGGACGTCCATCCTCCGGGTCATTCCCTGGAGGCTCTCGATGATCCAGGGCTCCACGGATTCCCCTCCTTGGAGGAAGTTCAGGGAGCGGACGTGGCTGAATATCAGGCTGACGATCCCCTCGTCCAGTGTTCCTGCGTTCTTCCCGCCCTGTCCTGGGTTATTCCTGGGAAGCCGCATGATGTACCTGAGGGTTGGGGACCAGCCGGTGTTGACCGCCAGGGCCAGGTGGAAAACGTCGTGGAACCGGTACCCGTCGTCGACATAGTTGTTGTCGGTGAGCCGGTCTCCCCCGGGCCGGCCTCCTATGGTGGTGGCGGCCACCCCTGGCTCCACCTCCCGGATCTCCATCGTGACGGTTCCTGTGAACCGTCCTTCCGCGTCGCTGTTGGCCGCCATGGGGCGCTCCTTCTGTCAGCTGACGCGCCCGGCCGGCGCGCTCGGTTTGTTCGGTTCTTCCTGTTTTATGCCGGTCCGGTACTCCCGGTTCAGCACCATCCGGACCACCTGCTCGGGGGTGATGGCGGATATGAGGGCTTCGCCGGCCGGTCCCTGGCGGCGGGTAACTAGGAAGGAGCGGTCTCCGTCCTCTTCGATTGTGATCCGGAAATCTCCCGTTTCGGTTTCGAGTGTGCAGGTCATGGTTTTGACTCCTTTCCAGAATTCTTGGTCTGGCGGGTTTGGGTTCTCAGCCGAATATTCCGTAGAGAGATGCGATGAGGACGAAGGCAAACATGCCGTTCTGGACATAGTCCATCATGATGGGATCCCGGGGCTGCTCCTTCTTCCCTCGCCGCGCCAACTGCCCGGCGATGATGGCCAGGGCCACCATGGTCAGGGCCACCATGGCCAGGATGGCGATGGTCAGGATCAGGATGAGACCCGACCCATGCTTGAGCAGGTAGGCGGCGTTGAGTCCAAGGACGGGTACGATTAGTATCATGGTGGTCTTCCGGGAGCCCAGGGCGCGGATGAGCTGGTCTGCGGTCACGGGAGTTCTCCTGCCTTCATCTCTCCTTCCGGGAGGCTGTTGAGGTCTGAGGCCCGCCAGTTCCTGGGCGCCTTTCCCTCGAGCGCCATGACTCCGAAGTGGAAGCCGCAGTAGTCGCCCAGGGTCATCCAGACGTGTTCTGGGGATGGATGGAAAACCCTCATCTGTGGGTCATGGGAGCAGGGTTTCCAGGAGCATCCTCCCTGTTGCTCATTCGTCTGGGGCTGCTGAGTCCTGGGCTCTGCGTTCTGTCTCCACTCCATCTCTTCTAGTAGTGTGGTGCGCCCCTCTGGGGTGAGGCCGGCGGCTTCCAGGCACCAGGAGCAGAAGAAGCCGGAGCACTCCATCTGGTATTCCTGGTCGATCAGCTCGGCGTAGTAGAGGTCTTCGGGCTGGTCCTCGTGGTCCCGGCCGTCGGTGAAGTGGACGTTCTCCAGGCCGGTGAAGCCGCATTCGGCGCCGTCGCACCGGAGCCTTCCCTCCGGCATGGGAGTGGTGTGGAGCTTGCTGGTCTGGCCGCTGCCGGCGAACATGGGGAGGGGTTTCAGATCGCCGGGGTTCAGCTCCGGGAAGGCGTTTATGGAAAAAACCGTGTGCATGTGGCCGTTCCGGTAGTACTCCCGGGCCTGCTGTTCCTCCTGGGGCCCCAGGATATCCAGGGCGAAGACGGTTTCCGGCCATTCCCGGGACAGCCGGGCCATGTTGACCTGGCGGTACGGCCAGTCCTGGGCCTCGCCTTCCAGTATTTCCTGGATGGCTGGGATGCTGAACCCGGTGTATTCCTCCAGGGCATCCAGGACCTGCTGTTGGTCCGGGCCTATGTCCCAGGTCAGCCGGTGGCAGTTGTTCTGGTTCAATTCTCCTTCTTCTCCTTCTGGCGGGCGGGTTGGAGTATGTGCTGGAAGGCGCTTTCCGCGTTCTCCTGGATGCTGGCCTGTGCTGGTTGCCGGGCCTCTTGGCTCTTCTCCCTTTCTTCGCCGTGGTTTCTGCCCCCGGGTGTCTCAGGGGGCGGTGTCCAGTTGTTGCTCGATCTCCAGGATCCGGTTCTCCAGCTGGCAGAGCCGGAGCTTCTCATCGTTGTTCCGGTATTCCGGGTTTCGGATCTCCTGTTCCACGCACTCGGGGGTGGCCCAGTCGAACCTCTGTATGTTGGACTCCAACTGCTCCTCGCTGGAGATTCTCCAGGGCGCCGTTTCTCCCCAGCAGGAGATTGCGGCGGCTGCCAGGAAGAAGATGAGGGCGAGCAGAACGATGGCTGATATCCAGGTACCCCGTTCCCTGATTTCTCTGAGCATCATGGTCCTCCCTTCTGTGCCTCCGGGCCGGACTCCGGGGCGCGGTCCTCACCGGGGATCCGTTTCTCCGCCAGCCCCGGCGGTCATTGCTCCAGGGCGGCCGGGGGGGCGTGATGATGACTGTCCTGATTGTGAAGAGGATGATCCAGGCCGCGAAGCCTATCCGAAGTGGTATGGGGATGGCGCCTATCCCTGGGCGCGCTGGAGCAGGTACTGGAAGGCATCTTCCACGTTTCCATCAACCAGGACTTCGATGAGGCGCCGGTCCCCGTGGTTCTTCTGGGTGATCTGCTCCCCGATGCTGGCCCTCTCCTCCGGGGTGGCCTGGGTCAGGTATTCCTGTATCTCTGTGACTCCCTCCCGGTCTCCCTCCTCCATCTCCATGATTCGGCCGATGGTGTCCTGGGCGGTCCAGTTGAGGATGTGGGGGTTGCCGGGTATCTCGATCTGGTTGGATGTGGTCATTGTGTCTTCTCCTTGGGAATGTTGGCGAATTTTACCCATTCTGTGCAAAACTCAACTTCGTGATGCCTTTTGGACCATCCATCGTAGTGCACCGCTGGGCGGTGCACTCGGGTTCTTGGTTCCGGAGAGCATAGCTCTCTGCACCCATCCGGGTGCAGCTCGGGTTCGCGGTTCCTGCTGGAACCACTCTCCCTCCTGGAACCACTCTCTGGCTTGCGGTTCTGGCAGGGATCTCCCCGGTGGGGATATCTCCACCTGGCCCGCTGGCCGTGCCGGAGGCCCTGGCGATCTTACGGGCGCAACCGCGCGGGGGCTCTCCCTCGTACAGCACCGCACTGCGGTGCACTCGGGTTCGCGGTCCCTGAGGGGACCACTCTCCCTGCCCCCGGACTGCCTCTTCGGCAGTCTCTTCCTCTTCATCCACCGGGTCAGGCGCCGGTATAGTTGTGGGTTGGCCGCCCTGGCGTGGTTGACCGCGGCGTTGCGGTCCGCGTTGTCCTGATGGTTGCAGCTCACGCATTGGAATTCCGCTTGGCTCTTGCGGTTTTCCCGGCTGGTATGGCCGCATCTGCTGCATTTCAGGCTGCTGTTGGTTGCCCTGACCTCGAAGTAGGCCGTGCCCTGTTGCTCACAGGCGTTGGCTATTCTCGTCTTGACCCGTCCCCATCGGCACCGGTGGATGCTCCGGTTCAGGCCTGACTTCTGGGCGACGTTCCGGCCCGGGTTTTCCATGGTGCCCCGGGCGCTCCGCACCATATTTTTGATCTGGGTCTTCTCGCAGGCCACGTTCCGGGGTGTTTGACCCTTCTTCCTGGCAGCCTTGTTGGCTATGGTCCGGGCAATCCGGCACTCCTGGTTGTTCCGGATGCCCTCAATCTTTTTGTTGAGTGCCCGGATCTCCTTCCGGAGTTTCTGGATCTGACGGCTGTTGGGCCTGCCGGGGTGTATCTTGTTCAGCCTGGCAATGGCGTTCTGCTTGATGTTTTTGCTCTTGCCAAGTTGCTCCAGTCTTTCCTGGGCGGTATGGTCCATTTGGTGGACATCTCCGTCCGAGTCTGTGATCAGGCGGACGACCCCGGGGTCCAGCCCGAGGGTTTCCAGGGTATCTGTTGGCTTCGGGTCGGGCAGGCGGCGGTGAATCCTGACTTGGTATCTCTTGTCGGCCAGGTCCCGGTTGTGCCTGGGCTTCTCGCCATTGCGCTTGGCTCTCCGCTTCAGCCTTGCCGGTCTGGCCTCGATCAGGGTTACTGCCCTGATGTCGGTGTCCGCTGGCACTTGCTTGGTCAGCCGGAGGGTCATGTTGGATACCTTGATGGTGCTGGCTGTTTTGCTGTTCTGGTCCGGGATGAGACTGATGGCCTCGGCTTCGTCCACCCGCAGGTACTCGGGTTTTCTGCCTTTTTTCAGGAATAGTCTTTGGGAGCCGGGATCTCTTTCCGGCCGGTTGCCATGCCGGGGCGGCCTGACCTTTATGGCTGTGTTGTAGGTCTTCTCCCGGTATCGGACCTCTCTGACGCATTCCCGGAGCACTGGTGCGTCGGCTTTGTGGAAGGCCCTGACCGCGTTATACCCCTGCAGTAGGCCGGGCCGTTGGACGGCCAGCCTGCTGTGGGCCCAGTGTTCCGGCTCTGACTTTCTCCGTTGGGTCAGCATGGCCTGGACCTGGTTGTATGGTGCATTGGGGTGGGCGAGGCAGTGCTCGACGGCCAGGTTGAAAGCCTGTCGGCGGGCGTGTGATGCTTGGCCGACGGCCTGGGCGGTTTCGGGGTCGTGCACCAGCTTGTTTCTGAATCGTCCGTCTCATTTCACTGTCCTGCCGGAATTCTGCACAGAACTGGGTAAAATTCGCCTACATTCCCTTCTCCTTCCGGGACGCTGGCCGTCTTCTGCATGATGTCTTCCGGGTGTCTCATCCGTATCCCCTGATGGCGGCCAGCTCATTTCCCAGGCGTTCCTGGGCCGCTTCGGTGAGGCTGGGTTTCACCTGGGGGTCCTGGCCGTTGGCTTCCAGGCATTCGTTGCAGAAGAACCCCTAGAAGTCTGGCCGGAAAGCCATTGGCCGGGTTTCGCGCTATGCCAAGCAGACGTATTCCAGTCTTATACGGCATGGTAGTATATGCAATACGTTTCAATAACCCACTGTTACAGCGATAATCGACGTTAAGAAAACGGCGGGTTGGGAAGAATCGGGGTTCCCGGCCAGACTTCTAGGTGAAGAGTTCCTGCTCCTCGTCCAGGAGTTCCGTGTAGTGGAGCTCTCCCGGCAGCCGGTATCCGCCGGTTTCGTCGTTCAGGTGGATGTCCTCCGAGTCCGGGAGTTGGGCCTCCGGCCTTTCGCAGCGGAACCTGGGCCCGGGCAGGAGGCACTGGTCCATCCTGCTGTTTCTGTTGTCTTCCTGCTGGGCGGGCTTCTCCGGCCTGGCCATCTTCCCGGATTGGGGGCCCTGGTATTGGTCCGGGCCGTGTTCGGCCTGGGGGTGCTCGGCCTGCAGAAGTCCGTCCCGGTAGTACTCCCTCCGGCGGGGTTCGCCGCCGGAGGTCCTTTGCCCACGGATCTCCAGGGTGAAGGTGGTCTTGGGGGAGAGGAGGGAGAGCTGGGCCATCTGCTCCTGGCGGTTCTCCCAGGCGCTGGGTACGCCGCCGATCAGGAATGCCGTTTCCTGCTGGGTGCGGCCGGCAATCTGGGTGAGCTTGGTCCGGATTGCCTGTTGGCTGATCCGGTCTCCTTCCTGGGTGAGGATGTGAGCTTCTTTCTGGGTCATTGGGCGAGGCTCCTTCGGAATTGGGTTATGGATCCTGGGGACGGACCGGCGCTCAGTGCTCCAGGCCCAGGAGGGTTTGCCGGAGGATTTTCCTGGCTGGCGACTCCTGGTATTCCCAGAAGGGCGGCATCCGCTTGGTGCCGCACTCGTCCCGGACGGCCTGCTCGACCTGGTCCCAGCCGTCGGCCAGCTTTCTCCAGTTGGGGTTGACGTCCCGGAGGAGCTGGATTCCGGCCCGGGCTTCGGGCACGGCGTCCAGCATTGAGAGGCACTGTTGGAACTCCCGTATATCGGTGGTGACGGCGGCCTGCTCCGGCGTCTTTCCCTGGAGGGCCGCGCCCAGGATGTGGCGGGCCAGGTCATCTATGCCGTGGCCGATCACCCATTCCAGGGCCCGGTCCCGGGCTTCCTGTTCCAGCCCGGCCGCCGGTTCCTGCTTATTTTCGGAAGTTTTCATGATTCTCCTCGTTGTCGTCCGGGTCGTTGTCGTCCGGGTCGTTGTCGTCTGGGTCGTTGCGGTCCGGGTCGTTGCCAGCCGGATATGCTGGTCCTGCTGGAATGCTCACGTGTGCTGGTTGCGGTTCTTGCCGGCCGGGGTTTGTGCGGTTTCTACCCGGTGCAGCCTGGTCCGCTGAAGTACTCGCATCCCGGCCGGTGGTCGGAACCGTCGAAGTGGGTCTCCCCTATGCCGCACTCGCAGTCATGGGGGGTGTCCACACCGTCCGTTCGGGCCGGGAAGCCGCAGCGTCCGCAGTGCAGGGGTTCTCTGGGGGCCGCATTCTGCCATGCTCCGAAGTCCCAGTCGTGGGGCCGGTGTTCCCGTTCCATTGTCACCATGTTGTCCCTCCTTATCCGCTTTCCCAATGGGAAAGATTTATTATTGATTTTCGTTATGAGGTCTGGTTGTTCTCATTGCCTGCAGCGTACTGAAGCGCTGCTGTATCTGTTTGGGCCTCCGGCCCCGGGCGGTAGGACATTTTGGTTTGCTCCTCCGTGGTTGGTGGGGGGCGTGGGAGCCGCTGCTCAGAAGCCGCTGCTCAGAAGCCCTGGATCCCCAGGGCGTCGGCGGCTCCGGAGACGACATGGTAGATGAGTCCATCCAATGTATTGCGGGGGTCATTGGGACAGGGAGTATCGCCCTCGTCCTGGTCTTGGTGGGGCTGGTCCAGGATCTTCCGGATGGCCATGATCATGGTGGTGGGCCCGCATCCCTGGGGGCATTCCGGTTCGGTTCCATCCAGGGCTTCCCGCATCTGGCGGGCGGCGGTAATACGGATCTCCTGGAGTTCGTTCAGCCTTTTTACAAGGTCGGTCATTTTGGTTCTCCTGTCCTGATGGGGCTGGTGGTCCTGTCTCTGCCCCCGGTGGTTTATTCCTTGGCTGTCTCCTCTGCCGGATCTCGAAGCCGCCCGGCTGCTACAGCCGGCTGGTTACAGGGGGCGGCCACCTGGCCGAGATCGCCCAACTGGCGTCATACCCACAGGCTGGTTCGGAAGCCGATCCCGTCCAGGCCCCTGAGGGTCTGGCCGTACGGTTCCATTCCCATCTGGGCCTTCCTGCCCGCTCGGTTTTGGGATCAGAAGAAGTCTGGGATGGGTTCCAGGAACTCCCGGGCCATCTTCTCCACCTGGGTCTCGACTCGGATGTTGGTCTTGGGGTCTCTGCCTTCGGGCTTCATGGTTGGGTTTTCTCCTGTTCTGTTTTCTCCTGTTCTGTTTCCTCCTCCAGTTCTTGGCCGATTTCCTGGTCGATCTCCTGTATGAGCCAGTCTGGGGCCAGGAATCCCAGGGCGATATGTTCCTGGATGGCTGAGCGGAGCTCCCGGAGCGTGTCGAATTGGTGGGACTCCCCGGCCCCCGGCAGGTTTATGTACGTCCTGGGGGCTGCCATGAGGGCTTGGTGATACTGGGCGCTGACCTGCTTGAACTCCTCTTGAGTGAGGTGCAGGCTCTCCAGGGTGTAGGGGCTGGTGGGAGGCTCCCATTCGACCCGGGATGCGGCTACGTGGAGTTGGAACCCGGCTTTGCTCTCGTAGGCGTAGAAGTCGCACCGGAAGTTGTCGCAGCTGAATCTGCAGTAGGACATTTGGTTTTCTCTCCCCCTGGGGTCAGGGTGTTTCTCCCCGCCCTGCATTTTGGCCGGTCCCAGCGTGGTCTTGGGATTCCTGGGGTTCCTGGGGATCTTGGGGATCTTGGGGTTCCTGGTTCCACAGCATTGCGGCCATTCCCCAGAAGAGCAGGTGGGGGACGAGGGGTGCTGTGAGCAGGTTGAAATTGGAGGGATAGTCCTGCAGGGTGAGCAGGATGGCGGCAGTCCAGAACCCGGTTGGCGCTGCCAGGCAGAATCTGAGGAGTGGGTATTCCCTCTTAATGCACCGCCAGGCGGTGCACTCATGTTCGCTGTGCTGGTTGGCACATCTCTCCCCTGCTGAACTGCTCTCCTGGTCGTGGATGTGCCTGAATGCCTTGAGCAGGATGAAGATGAGTGCGTTCAGCGCAACTGCGGTTGGGATGGTGACGCCTAGAAACCCGGACGGAAACCCCTTATTGGGAAGAGGGATTTGGTCAGTAAGGCCGATACGAGCAGGGTGAGGGTCCAAATTTGCCCGAGCCATGCGGTGGCGGAGTTGACCATTCCAGCGACCTGGGCGCTGCCGGCGCTGGGACCGGAGCCGGTTTCTCCGGTCAACCCGGCTTTGGCGGCCACCAGGGTCAGGTTGGCCACGGTGGCTGCCAGGTACAGCTGGAACCGGGTTTTGGCACGGCCGAAGTAGCGGGACTGGCGGATCCCCAATTGGACCAGCCGCGCCAGCCGGTGCTCCACCACCACGCGACGCTGCCGGTACTCGGCAAAGGCCTCGCTCTGCTGTAGGGCGCGGGCCTGCTGCAACAGCGCTTCCTGCGGGTGCAGTTGCACCGTTCGTCCCGTACCCGGTTTTGCCGCCACGCACTGGGACCGCAGGGGGCATACCCCGCAGACCGCCGCGTCGAATCGGAAGGCCTCCAAACGGTAAGTTCGACCCGTTTGGCCGGTGCGCCGTCCCGCCGGCACCATCGTCCGGGTAACATTCCCCGCCGGACAGGTGCAGGAACCCGCCTCCAGGTCAATATGGAAGTCCTCTTTCGGAAAGTGGGTTCGGTTGGGACGCCCCGGCACCCTGGCAATCAGAGTGCGGCCCGCGTCGGCGAAGGTTTGACGGGTACCGCCGTCGCCGTAAGCGGCGTCGCCCATGGCCTCCTCCACCGGCACACCGGTGTTGGCCTCACTCTGTTCCACCAGTTCCAGCGCCCCCAGGTTGTCGGGAGCGTTGCCGGGCAATACCTGCACCGCGGTAATCAGCTGGGAGTCGGTGTCCACCACAATCGCTGCCTTGTGTCCGTCGAACCGCCGGCTGCTGCTCTTGTGGCCGTGGCGCATCTCCGGGTCATGCACCGACATCATCCGGTCCCGGCTCACCCCATCCTTGAGGCTCATTCCCCCCTCAGCCCGTTCCACGTCCTGGAGCAGCAACTGCCCCAGCAGTTCCGCCGCCGCCACAATCCGCTGCCGCTCATCGCTGTCCTCGCGCAATTCCCCCTGCGCCTGCCGCGACAACTCCAACAGCCGGTCCGCGTCGGCCACAATCCCAGACAGCAGCGCCGTCTGCGCCTGCCGGTCGGACCAGTCGATGGCCGCTTCGCCCTTGACGCTGGAGCCCAGGTATCGGTGGTATCGATGGTATCCTTGACTCTTCGCCCATTCCCCGACGTTGATTCCCTTCAGCTGTGCCAGCGCCCGCAGCAGTTTGACGATCCCGTCCGCCAGCAGGTTGCAGGTGTCCTTGACTGCGCCACGCCCCAGGATGTTGGTCGTGTCCAATGCCACCCGCATCCCGCGCCCTTTCAGGAAGCCCGACTCCCGGGCCAGCCGCAGACTGGACTCGAATACCTCCCGCACCTTGCCGTGCAGGATCAGCTGGGCGCGAAACACCTGCAGCGTACTCTTGGCGAAGGGCCGGTCTTCCACCTCAATCCCCAACGCCACTTTCCACCGGAGGTCAAAGTCAGCCCGGGCCTTCGCCTCGGCGTCGCTGACCTTGTCGTGGGACTGCAACAGCAGCGCCGTCGCCAGCAGGCTGGGCGGCACGCTGTCCCTGCCGTTGTCGGGGCAGTAGAACTCGGCGAAATCGGCGTCCCGGAACAGCCGGCCCCGCAGCGACGCCAATACGCCATAGAAGCTTTCCCGCCCCACGTGGTCCAGGTACAGCCGGTCCGCTTCCCAGAGTCCCCTCTGGTCCGATCGCTCTCCCAGCATTCTCAGCCCTCGCTATGCTTGTTGACTCCAAGTATAGCCGCTGACCCGGCTGCCGCCACTTTCCGGCCAGATTTCTAGGGTCAGGATGTGGGCCGCGGCTTCCAGCCTCATTGGGATCGGGTCCTTGGCGAAGAACCATATGGAGTGGAGTGCCAGGCAGCTGGCCAGGATTATGCTGATCCTGGAGGTCCGGATTTTGTTGAGGATCTCGTCCAATCTATTTCCCTTCTCCCTCAGTAGCGCTCGATTCCCAGGGTGTCGGCGGTCCCGCCCAGCACGTTGTAAATCAGCGCGTCGAGCGTGTTGCGGGCCAGGTTGGTGCACTGGGTCTCGGACTCGAAGCCGTCCTCCGTCTCCTCTGCCGGGGCATTGTTGTCCGTGAAGTGGTTCTCGTCGATGAGCTTCCTGATCTTGGTCATTATTGCCAGGGGGCCGCAGCCCGAGTTGCACTCCCTTTTGTCGGGACCCATCTGTTCCAGGGCGTCCCCGACCATCCTGGCGGTGATTTCCCGGAGCTCTCTCAGCGTGTCTTTGGTCATGGTCTTCCTCTTTCCTTGGTGCTCGTGGTTGCGGTGCCTTTTGGGGTGTGCTCAGTACTCGTGGGGCAGGTAGATGGTTGGGGTCCGGCCGGGTTCGGCCTCCACCCAGAGGGTCTCCTCTCTGCTCCGGTATATGCCCAGCATGGAGCCCGTCCTGGCCTCCAGGTTCTGGTCGTTCAGGCTGGAGTCCTGGGGGTCGGATTCTCCCCAGTCGCCCTGCCGGAATCTCCGGAGGGCTTCCAGGAGATCTGTTTCGGGGAGCTCCCGGCTGCCTGGGGTGGTCCGGTAGGTCCCGAATTGAGATTCGCGGTCTATGAAGTAGCCGGTGGGCGGCACGACCTGTATTATTATGCCGCCCGGGGTTTCAGTTGTTATGATCTGTCCGCCGTCGGCAGTTTGTTCGACCTTTCTTGTGTTCATTGTGCTCCTCTCAGCCGTCCTTCCTGGTTTCCCGGAGCTGGTCCCCCTGGAATGGCGGGAATACGACCTGCCCCTGTACGTTCTGGACCATGCCGTCCAGGTAGTAGTCCATCGTGATGGATTGCTGGGCATCGTCCTGGATGGTGAGTCTGAAGACGGTTTCCGGCCATTTCCTGGAGACGGAGCCCATGTGGGTTTCGTGGTCGTTCCAATGGGCTGGCGCGTCGGCGTTCAGCACTTCGTCCCACTCGCTCAGGATGTACTGGTAGCCGTCGTCCCCGGGGCAGGCGCCGTCGGTGAGTTGGGCGATCTCCCGGGTGATCTCCTCCATGGTTGGCTGGGGTTTCGGGTTCTGATCCGGGATTGTCTTCCCGTTGGGCCAGAGCGGTGTCCAGCTCAGGCCGTAGGTGCATTCGCATTCCATGTTGCTCATTTGTCCTTCTGCTGGATGTGGGCCAGGATGATGGCTGCGGGTCCGGTTCTCATCCCCTGGATTCCGCTTCTTCCTCCGCCTCAAGCTGGTCGTACAACTCCCGGAGCTTCTGGTCATTGATCCCGTCGTGCCGCCGCACGGCATGGCCGGCGTCGTAGCCGTGGGCAGCCCGGACGGGTGAGCGGGGCTGGTAACTTGCCGCTGCACGGCCGTCCATACCGTCCTGGTGTCCCTCCCGGTATGCGGCCCACCAGCCTGGGGTGGGGTTTTCCGGGGTGAGGGTTGAGGCATCGCGCTGGTCGAGCCATTCGTGGGTGATGCCGTGCGGCGGCACGTGCGGCGGCACGTGCGGCGGCACGGCCTTCTGCATGAGGGTTCTGAGCCGTTCGGCCCGGCTGGTCAGCCATTTTCTGAATTCATGCCAGCACTCCTGGCAGAGTGGCAGTCTGTGCGGGCCTCCCCGTGTGATGAGCTCCACATCGCTGATTTTTCTCTGGCACCAGGTTGTGGGGCCTCCATGGTAGGCCTAGTGGCCGGTTTTGGTGGTTGGGGTTTCCGATTGGGTGGTAGTCAATCTGATTTCTCCTGGGAGGATGTTGCCTTTCTGCAGGTCTTCAGGTGATTTCGATAATGAGCGGGAGGGGGATGAAGGTTGTCGGGTCAGGGCCGGATTTGGGTCAGCCTGATGTTTGCCGGCGGGTTCCGGTCAAGGTTCTGGCCGGAGTCCGGAGAGACCTGGGTGGATGCCACTCGTATTGCCCCGTTGGGGCTGATGATTGTCAGAGAGGTGGTATCGAGGTAGGCATCGAGGATGGGATATTGCATCCGGTTCCGGAGCTTATCCCACAGCGAGTACTCTGGGTATTTCATGAACACGAAGTAGTCCGCGTGGACTCGGGATGCGTTTCCATACAGGGATACCTGGCAGGTTATTCCGGACCTTCCGATGGCCTTCTTGGCCTGGGCGTCGTATTCGGTCCGGGAGCAGCTCTGGCTGATTTCCTGTTGAGGAAGCTGGCGCAGCGCCTGTTTGGCCCGTTGGTCTCCCTGGTCTCCTTGGTCTCCTTGGGCAGCCATCTCCAGGAGCTCCTGGATTCCCTGGCTGTTTTCCTCTATGTGGGCTACCGCGGTGGCCCTTGGGTTGTTTCTCTCTTCGTTGACGATAATGATCGCGAGGGGCCCCATTATCATTGTGGCAACGAAGCCCGCGATGAGCAGCATGATCTTGTCCTTGTTCATTCGGTTTCTCCTTCTGGGGGATATTCGGGATGGGTCCCGCTCATGGGATTTTGGTTCCTCCGGTTTCCGGCTGGCTGATGTGGGCGAGCCTGATTTCCCGTAGGGGTTGCTTGACCCTGAGGGTCTGGCCGGCTCCGGCTGCCCTGAGTGAGCCGGCATCGAGGTGGGCATCCAGAATTGGGTATTCCGTCCGGTTCGTAAATTTGTCCCAGGTGGAGTACCGCCGGTGTTTTATGAATATCCAGTAATCGGCTTGGACCTGTGACGAGGGCCCGTAGAGGGACAGCCGGTAGTTGAACGCGGTTCGGCCGATGGCCTCTTCCGCCTGGTGGTTGCCGTCCGGCTTCCTGCAGTTCATGCTTATTTCCTGATCCGGGAGTCCTGCCAGGACCGACTGGACCTGGGGGTTGGGGGCCGCCTGCTCGATGAGCTTCCTGATTCCCTCATGGTTCTCATCCAGGTGTTTCCCGGCGGTTGCCCAGGGGCTGTTGTGGGGGCCGCCCAGCACCTCGATTGTTGCGCCCAGCCCCGCGGCGCCCATGATTGCGATGAGGATGGTGAAGGTTCCCGCCACCAGTATTTTTTCACTCATTCTTCTCTCTCTTTGGTTCTGGTGAACGGTTACCTGAATAGCTCCGGCTGGAGTGGTGGGAACACTAACCTGGCCTTCCACGGTCTGGACCATGCCGCCCAGGTGGTAATGCATCGTGATGCATTGCCGTGCAATGCACTCAGGTTCGTGGTCCTTGCCTTGGACAATGAGGCGGAAGATGGTGTCGGGCCACTTTCGGGATACCTCCGGCTGATCGGGGCCTGGCCCTATGATCGATTTCCCCTGGCCTTGGCGACCGCGGCATGGGCGAGCTGGCAGGTCTGGGAGTGGTTCTCGGCGATTGAGCCGCCCGTGCCGCACAGGCAGCCTCCTGCCTCATCCAGCACCCGTTCGAGGGCGTTCACGAGCTCCGGGCTGGCGGCGGCCATTTTGGCGTCCATGGCCAGTGCGAACTGTCCCCGGAGCATGGCCTGTGGGGGGCCATCCAGGTCCCAGCCCAGTCCTGCCTGGTCGTCATCGTGGGTGCCGTCGTTCCCGATATCCCGGGGCACTGCGGTCCAGGGGGGTGGTGTGGACTTACCCGGTTTCCATTGCTTCCCGAGCATCATTTCTTCTCCCTGGGTTCTCTCCTGAGACAACTGCTGGGACAACTACGGGGACAACTACGGGGAGGCTGGCTCCAGAGGGGCCATTGACGGCCTGGGTTCTTTCTGGCTCATTTTTCTGTTCGTCCTTGCGTTTTGCGGTCCGCCATTCCATGCAGTTTCCGGTCATGCATTCTGGGCACTGACGGCCGGCCCGTTCTTTCTTGGGTATGTTGCAGGGGCAGTTGGGGCAGTCGCACCGGTATTTGTATTCTTCTCCCGTTTTCATGCTGGTCTGAATGTAACCGGGATGGGGCCGGGGAGGTTGTCGAAGTCCCAGCATTGTTTTGGAAGCCCTTCCTCCAGCGCCATGGTGCGGAGGGCTTCCTCGTAGATCTCGCCGCAGATTGGCGGGGACGGTTCCGGGCCGGTTGGCCTGGCTGCTTGGTCCCGGCGTCTCTGGTCCAGGCGTTCCCGGAGGTCCTGGATGAACTCCGATGAGAACTGGAGTTTCCTGGGTGGTTCCTGGTTCATTGTGGTTGTCTTCTTGCCCATTCCGGTTGCTCATTCCTCCATGCTGTCGTCGTTCTGCTCTTCTTCCGGCAGGTGGCCGTGTTCCCGCCCCCACCTGAGCCAGGCGGAATGGAGGGTGGGGACATCTATCCCGACCCAGCCCTTCGTTCCCTCTATCTGGGTGATGCCCTCGTCCGGGCTGGCGCCGGTGATGGTCTCGAGTAGGAGCCACCAGAGTCCCTGCTGGCCGGCGGTGATCTTCCCCAGGATTAGGCTGACAGGGGTATGTATAGGGTTTCATGTAGGGGCATGGCGGGTGACCTCCAGGTCGGACTTGGGTTCAGGCCAGGGTTCGGGCAGCAGCCATACCCGGCTCCAGAACCGGCCCCGGTGCAGCAACCACCTCAGCCAGGCAATGCCGTAACGGATTACGCTGACGGTCCGTCCCGGCTTCTCCCGGCTACTGCGGTGAGTGGGCGCCAGCGCCCTGGGCGGCGCTCGCAAGCTGCCGGGGGCCAGCCTCCGGTCATAGGCGTCTTCCACCCTGGTCCCGTAGGCCAGGGTCAGCAGCGTCGCCACCGACAACACGAACCAATGCCGCGAAATCCGCGCCGGGTCAGTCCTGCGGGTCTTTTGCCATTGCCAACCCAAGCTCTTGACCGCCTTAAACCCCAACTCGATCCAGAAGCGGAGCGCGTACCAACTCACCCCAACTTCGTCCGGCGGAAGGTCGGTCAGGATGATCCACGGCTCCTCCTGTTCAACGTACCAGACCGCCAGCAGGGTGCAACGGCGTTTTACTGTTGCCTTGCTGAACGCCGTCCCGCTCCCGATCCACGCGGTATCCGGACGGGGAACGAAGGCGCGCGCGGGCAGCCGCCGACCGCCCTCAGCGCAGAAAGTGACGTTTTTCGGATACCTCATGTAGGGATGCCAGCCCTGAGCGAGTATCTGTTTCCACAATTTCGGACTGGCCAGGCCCCGGTCGCACAGCACAATCACGGTCATGTCTTCTGGGACCGCCGGGGCCAGCGCCTGCAACAGTTCCACTATCGGGTCCATCCAGGCCCCAGGTTTGTTGGCGTGCAGGATGCGCCAGGCCACGGGAATCGCGCAACCCCGGTAGACCACGCTGATGACGATGGCGGTGGTGTCGTCCCCTTTCAACGTCGGGTCAACCGCCAAGGCCAGCCGGTCAGAACACCACCACGCAAGGACCCACCTGAGCAACGGCGCGAAGCAGAGACTCACATCCAGTTCGGTCTGGCAGGGACGCGCCCGGTCGCCGCCGTCGTAGAGCCATTCCCGAAGGCGCTGCCGCAGATTGTCCCAGTTTCCCTTGGTGGAGAGAGCGGCGGCGACGGCATTCTGGCAGGCGCTCCCGGCCAGGATAGTCCCGCACACCCACAAGACCAGCCCGGCCAATTGTGACCGGCTGAGGTGAGGCAAATGCGTTTCAATGACCTGCTGCATCTGGCAGCATTCCTTGGGAAGGCGCATGGGAAACCTCCGGCATCCGGTTTCGTCATTGCAACCAAGATGCCGGATTCCCGTGCGCTTTCCAAGCCCTCAGACCAATTTCAGTCCATACATACCCCTGTCAGCCAGGATTAGGGGGATGGCTGGCTCTCCCATACTGACGATCTCCCGGAAGGGGTCGTTGTCCATGATGCCGTGGGGCATGGAGTGGAAGCAGGTTTCCCGCCTCCACCTTTGGGCGAGCTGTTCGAAGCGGGTTTCCTGGTTCATTCTCTCCCTCCGGGTCACAGGTTCATCATGCCGTTGTGAGGGGGCTGGTGGTTGTCCCTGGGTTCCACCGGAGGGGAATCGTCCGTGACGGGTTTCCCTTCGGGGAAGAACTGGGCATCGTTCTTGTTGCTCGCCACGATCCAGTGGTCTGCGTCTTTGGACAGGATGCTGTACCGGAGGTGGTTTCCCAGGTTCCTGGCGTCCACCATCTTGGTCAGTCCTGCGCCGATGATGTGGATGGCTGCGCTGCTGATCTGTATCCGGTAGCTTTCCTGGCTCCGGTCACCCGTCCTGGCGGCGATGGTTCGCATCATGCTGCTCTGGTTGGGGCAGGCCTGGAGCTGTTCCATGAGTTCGAGTTCCCGGAGCTCCGCCCCTGTCATGTCGTCGCCGTTCATGTAGCGTAGCTGTTGCATCCGGTGTCCGGGGACATGAGCGTAGTTTGTTTTGGTACCGTTTGGCTCCGGCGTTGCCGTGGCGGTTCGGTTCTCGACTTCCTGGTTCTCGACTTCCCGGTTCTCGGCTTCCTGGTTCTCGGCTTCCTGGTTCTCGGCTTCCTGGTTCCCGGCTTCCCGGCTGGCTGTCTCTTCGCCGGTGGTTCGGGGTGTTTCCCCCTCAGGGTTTCGGGGATGATTGTCGTTGTGATCGGGGATCGGGATTCCCAGCTGGCTCAATGAATACTCCCGTTTCAGTATCTGGTTCTGGAAGTATTCTGCCAGCCCGGTGGCTGCTTTCTCTTTCTCTCTCAGCTCTGCGAGCTGGCCGGTCATCATCTTTCTGGTGGTCTCATTCACCATTTTGGATCTCCTCCTTTTCTCTGGGGGGCACTGAGGCTATGCCTGCCTCGTGCTATGGGGATTCGGGGTTGCTGGTGCGGCTGTGATGAGCTCTTACGGGGATATTCCTGGGTTTGCCAGGAGCAGCTCGGCTTCTCTCTGGTTGAGCAGGTCGATGTCCTTCTGGTGGCGTTCTCCCTTGCCCTTCTGGCTGATCACGGTGGGTTCCCGGCACCAGATGATCCGGGTGATTTCGATATTCTTCCGGATTTCATTTGTGGCGCCCAGGATGTCGAGCATGCGCCGGTCCAATTCCATCCGTGCCGGGTCTCTCCATGCTTCGTTGGCTGCCAGGAGGTGAGTGTGCTTGGTGTTGTTGAACAGTTCCTGGATGCTGTCGAGCTGGCTGTCCGACAGGGCCCTGGGGTCAAGGACCCGCAGGTTCTTCATGCTGACGCTGTTGACGTATCCCAGGCCGTGCTGGGTCCTGCTGGATGCATTCCAGTGGGATATGAGTCCCATGGTGGTGTTCATCCAGAGGGCGATGAGCCTCTGGGTATCCTGGTCGTCCAGGTCTATGGTGGGCCAGTGGTTGCTCCCCACTGATGGGACGCTGGTTGTGCAGGCTCCGGTGGACTGGGAGTTGAAGCGGAAGTTGTCGTTGATGTGGAGGATGGCGAGCCTGAGCTTGCCGTCCGGGTCCATCGGGATGGTTGCGTTGGGCTCGGTCTCGATGCTCCTCTGTTCGTCGCACTGGTGGGCTATCAGTGCCGGGACCCTGGGCCATCCGGGAGGCAGGTTGGCCGGCTTCCTGTATTTCCATCCGCCGAGGATGGCGGATGCAGGACCTATTTTGGCAATCTCGCTGAGGGGTGCGGTTGGGAGCTTTCCCCGGTAGCTGCCGGTCCTTCCTGGCAGGACCATTTTTGCGAGGTTGGTGTTTATCTCGTATTGTGCTACCCGGGTCTCCCGCCAGGGTGCGCCGTCCTTGGGTATTGCGGCCTTGATGCCCCGGACCTCCAGGTCTCCCTGTTTGGTCTTCTGGATCTCTCTTCTGCCGGCTTTTCCGGTTTTCGATAGGATATCCATGATGGTGTCGCTCATGACCTGGGCATCCTGGTCGTCCTGGGGTTGGCGGTTGGCGCTGATGAAGGATGCTGAGCTGCTTCCCGTCTGGCCCCTGATGCGCCGTTGTGCTATCAGGATTACCTCTGCGATCTTGGTGTCCTGGCTGAAGGTTGAGTCTCTCTCTTCGAATCCGGTGATCCCTATGACGCGGATGTTCCTGTAGTTCTGGGCGATGATGCGCCGGAACTCCATCCATCCTTTTTCGGTCTCTGTTCCCCCGACGAGGGATGTTTCGGACAGAAGGAGTGCGATGGTCCCGCCTGGCCTGACCATCCGGTGGGCCAGGATTGAGAAGTGGTAGGCGAGTCCGCTCGTCATGTTGCTCTGGGTCAGGGCACGGACTTCCTGCAGCCGCTTGCGAGCCATTTCCTTCTCTCCCTTCGTGGTGGGGCGGGAGTTTCCGACCGGCGGCATGGGTTCGAGCTGTTCCCGGTTGAATGGGGGGTTCATGATGACCAGGTCCTGGGTGTGGGGTTTCAGGCCGGCCGGCATGCTGGGCCAGTTACGGATGAGGTCGGCGCTGTGCCCTTCAGCTCTGGCGATGGGGTCCCTGGGGATGTGTTTGAGCATGTTGGAGTGCAGGATGTCCAGCGCCCCCATTCCCATCAGCCGGTTTCTGATCGAGCCGCGGTCGGGGGTGCGGTCGATGGGGCCGTACCGGAGGGTGAATCCCTGGGTGCCCTCGGGGTTTTTTGAAGGGTTCTCCTCCAGGGCGTCCAGCTCGGTGACGGCTATGGCGACGCTCGCGGGGAGGACGTCGACGGCGGTGATGTCTTCCTCCATCATTGCTTGGTGGATGAGTGTCGGGTCTCCTCCCCCTTGGGAGTGCAGTTCCCTGACCCTCATTGCGGCGGCCCTGAGGAGTGTTCCCGTTCCGCATGCGTAGTCTGCGATGCGGCAGCGTCCCTCTTTGGGGCTGGTCCACTCGCTGGGGTCCGGGACTGCCAGGCGTGCCATGAGTGTTGCCGAGGCCTGCCTGGTGTAGTAGGCGCCCAGGGCCTTCCGGTCCGGCACCAGCCGCTGGATGAGGTCTCCCAGAGTTGATGGGTCCTGGATGTTCTCCGCGGCGTGGGCCATGGTCCTGGTGGGTTCCCCGTCAGGGGTTTCTCCGATGGTCCGGAGCAGCTTTGCTGCCATCCGGGTGACGGGAACGAATCTCTCGCTGCTTCCCGGAGTTGCGGCCTGTTCCCATTGCTGCAGGAGTCCGGCCCTGTTGTTGAGATTTCCGCTGGGTATTTTGCCGGTGCGTGCGATGGCGTGTATGACGGCCAGGGCAGCGATTTCTGCCGCCTCCGTGCTGAAGGGTATTTGGAGGATGTCCTCGATCTCCCGGATTTTCCCGGGGTCTCCGTCCAGACATATCTCAATCATCTGTCCGGCGGTCTCGATGGACTTTTTGATCTGAGCCTGGGTGCCGCCGGCTTCCGCCTCGTGAGCACTGGTCTTGGTGCACTCGTGTTCGTGCCCCTGTTGGGAGGGGCACTCTGCCTGAACCGGAGGAGAGGTTTCCTCTGGTGTGGGGACGAGGGCTCCCGTCATGACGGCAACGGAGCTCTGCTCTGCGAGTGGGGCGGGCTGGTGCTGTTGTGCGTAGGCTGGGGCTGTACCTGTCCATTGGATCCCTTTCCCACCTTGCCTGTCTTTCCTGAAACTGAAAAGACCCCGCCTTCTGGCGGGGTCTTCTGTCCGTCCGGTCGTCCTGGGCAGGGCCTTCTTGAAAAACAGGGTGATTGAGTCGAGGAGGTGCGGTCCCGATACGCTTCCGGGACCGGTTCTGGGGGTGTTGCTCATGGTTGTGTTTCCTTCAGTTTTTTCTTGTTTCCGGCCAGTTCGCCTGATCTCTGTCTCTCGAGCTCTTCCTTCGAATCCACCAGAGGGCGGCGGCGGCCAAGATCTATGGGGCGGCGCCGCCGCCGCCCAGCTTTTTGAAGATGAGGGGGGTAGGTCTCGTCATCTTGGAGGCTCAGGTTCCAGACGGTTTTCTTCTGCAGGGCGTCATCGTTCCTGAGGACGGGGAGCCGCTTGTGCTCCTCGCCGGGCTGGCCCGGCTTGGCGATGAGGTGGCGGTGGGCGGTGTCCCAGGTCCTGGGCGGGGGTCTAGTACCGTTTCAATTTAATCCTGATGGATAGATATGTTGGAGTTTACTGCGGGCATCCTGAGTGGAGAACCGCCAGTCTATGACGGCGCCAGCATCGTTGCGCTCGCGTTCGAGCGCGGCGACCTCCCGTCTCAGCAGCGCTTCATCGCCGACCCGGCGGTTCAGACACTGTCTGCTGAAGACGCTCAACTCGATCTCGGCCATGTTCAGCCAGCTTCCATGGGTGGGAGTGTGGTGAAACTCCAGGCGCTTGGCTATACGACGCGCTTCGGACGCTCCAAATGCTTCGTAGAGCGAGCCCAGCTTGTGGGTATTGAGATTGTCCAACACCAGCCTGATCACTGTGGCGTCAGGATATGCCTCGTCCACCAGCCACTTCATCTGGTGAGCGAAGTCCACAGCAGTGCGGCGCCCGGTCACTTCGACGTGTCTCCATCCTCCCTTCGGCTCACAGAACATGAACAGGTTCCGGGTCCCGTTTCGCTGGTACTCGGTGTCATAGCGTTCCACCCGTCCGGGCTTGGCCTTGATGGGCGGCCTCACGTCCTCGATCAACTGCTTGGAGGTCTCGTCGAAACACACCACGGGACGCTCTGGGTCGTAGTCTTCGTGGTACAGGTCCAGGACATCCTCCATCCGGGCCACGAACTCCCCGCTCACCTTGGGGATGCACCACTCTTTCTTCTTCCATGGTTTGAGTTCGTTTTTTTGAGTATCTGGCGCACCGTCTCCAGGGAGATGCTCCCGGCAAACTCCATCGCCACCACCTGGTCAGCAAGTAGCTGGAGCGTCCAGTGCGCGTGTCCTTCGGGCGCATTGCTGCACGTGATGGCGACGAGGTGCGCCTCCTGTCTGCCGTTCAGCTTGCGCCCCCGGCCTGACCGTGGCCGGTCGTTGATTGCGGCTTCCACTCCCTCCTCGGCGAACCGTCTGCGCACTCTGGCAACAGTGGCGGCGCTGATCGAAACCGCCTCAGCCGCCTCACGGTCTGAGAGTCCTTCGTCAGCTTTCAACAGCGCAAGGGCCCGCTTTACCGTGCGGGCTAACGGCTTGCCACGGCCGGATGTTTCAATCAGAGCGGAGCGTTCGGATTGGGTCAGTTCGACTTTGTATTTGGAGACAGGCATGTCAGGTACGGCCTCACTAAAGGATTTTACTCAAGCCTACCTGATCTCCCTTATGATTGTAAGACTTTCTGGAAACGGTACTAGGCAGGTTCTCCTTTCTTCTGCGTATTGTTTGCGCTCTTGTCCGGGACCCAGGGCCAAAGCCCTGGGTCCCGGCTGTGCTTTTGACTGGGGGGCTACCCGATGAGGGCGTAGAGCTGGTTCTGGTCGATGACGGTGACCCCGAACTCGTTGGCCTTGGTGAGCTTGCTGCCCGGCTTCTCGCCGACCACGAGGTAGTCGGTTGACTTGGTAACGGAGGAACTGGTCTTCCCGCCGTTCTGGACGATGAGCATCTGGGCGTCGTTCCGGGACATGCCCTCCAGCTTTCCGGTGACCACGAAGGTCAGTCCGGCGAGGTTTCTTCCTGCTATCATGTTGGTTTCCTTCTCCTTTTCCTCTTGGTCCTGGGTCATTCTGACCCCGGCCTGTTCCATGAGCTTGATGGTGTTGTTGACGCGTCCTGACTGGAATCCGGCCACGACGGCCTGGGCGATCTCCGGTCCCACGCCGTCCATGCTGGTCAGTTCCTCGGCTGTGAGGACCCGGATCTCATCCATGCTGGAGTACCGTTGGGCGAGTTTTGTCGATACGTCCCGGCCCAGGCGGAATATTCCCAGGGCGTAGAGGACCCGGGCCAGGGGCCGCTGCTTGCTGGCTTCCAGGTTCCCCTGGACGCGGTTTGCCAGCCTTTCTCCCATCCGGTCCAGGGTGAGCCACTGTTCCCGGGTGACGAAGTAGAGGCCGGCGGTGTTGGTGAGGAGCTTTCTTTCGACGAGCTGCTGGCAGTAGTGCTCGCCCAGGCCGTCGATCTCCATGGCCCGTTTGCCGACGAAGCTCTTGAGCTGTTCGGGGAGGAGTGCCGGGCAGTCCTGGTTGGGGCACCAGTGCCCGGCCTCTGAGCCGCCGGTTTCCACATCTGCTCCGCATGAGGGGCAGCGCTCCGGCATCCGGAAGAGCTCTGCCCGCTCGTTCTCCTCCGGGTCGGCTGGGCCGGTCACCTGGGGGATTACGTCGCCGGCGCGTTCCACCACGACCTGGGTACCCGGCCGGATGTCCTTCCGGCGGATGTCCTCCAGGTTGTGGAGGCTGGCCGACTGGACGGTGACGCCGCCCAGTTCCACCGGGTCGAGGACGGCGACGGGGGTCAGGCGCCCGAAGCGGCCGTGGGAGATGCTGATTTCCCGGAGGGTTGTGGTGGCCTGTCCGGAGGGAAACTTCCAGGCGATGGCCCACCGGGGTTCCCGGTTGGTGGCGCCCATCTGTTCCTGGAGGTCCAGGCGGTTCACCTTGGCCACCACGCCGTCGATCTCGTAGTCCAGGGCGTCCCGTCCTGCTTGCAGCCTCTGGTGGTACTCCCGTGCTTCATCCACGCTCTGGCAGTTCTCGATGAGGGGGTTCACCGGCAGTCCCCAGCCTGCCAGGGTCATGAGGGCCTGGTGGTGGGTCAGCGTTTGTGGCTGGGCGTATCCATAGATCCAGGCGCTCAGGCGCCTTTCTGATGCCAGGGCGGGGTCGAGCTGCCGGATGGTGCCGGCTGCGGCGTTCCTGGGGTTCCGGAATGGCTGGTCGCCCCGTTCCTCCCGGGCCTTGCTGGCGGTTTCGAACACCTTCCGGGACATGTAGACCTCGCCCCTGACCTCCAGGTGTTCCGGCACTGGGCTTTCGGGTGTGCCCTGCAGGACGAGGGGGATGTTCCGGATGGTGCGCACGTTGTGGGTGACGTCCTCTCCGGAGGCGCCGTTGCCTCGGGTTATGGCCTGGAGGAGGTGTCCGTCCTGGTAGACCAGGCGCATGGCGAGCCCGTCGATCTTGGGCTCCATGGTGATGGTGAATTTCTCCTCGCCGGTGCCCTTGGTGATTCGTTCTTGCCAGTCCTGGAACTCCTCCTCGTTCATTGCATTGGCCAGGCTGAGCATGGGCTGGGGGTGCTGGACCTCAGGGAAGCCGGCGGCGACGGCGCCCCCGACGCGCTGGGTCGGAGAGTCGGGGTCATGGAGTTCCGGGTGCTGTTTTTCGATCTCCCGGAGCTCCCGCATCAGGGCGTCGTACTCTTGGTCGGTCAGGCCGGGGTGGTCCAGGACATAGTAGAGGTGGTCATGGTGCTGGATCTGTTTCCGGAGTTCCTGGGCCCGGCCGGCGGTTGTGGATGTGGTCACTGTCGTCTCCTTTTTGGGTTGTTGTTCTTCCTCGTGATGCACCTGGAATGCGGTGCACTCGTGTTCGCAGTCCCTGAAAGTGACTGCTTTCTCTCAGGCTCTTTTGGGTTGGATGGCGTTCCGGAGCTTGGTGCGGGCTGCGATCATGCCGATCTGGCACTGGACTATCCGGTGCAGGCTGGAGTTGGGCCGGTAGTCGGCGTTGACCGCGGCGGCTACTCTGCCTTCGTTCAGGTAGCGGCGGGCGTCGTCTCCGCCCCCGGGCTGGTGGACGGCGACTGCCAGGCCGCCCTGGCTGGTGATGGTCTGGAAGCAGGGGACATCGGTCTCGCCGTCTCCGATGTAGACGATGTTCTCGAAGGGGACAGCCCGTTCCGGTTCCGGTATGAACTCGTTGATCACGAAGAGGTCCTGCTGGTCCAGGGCGCCCTTGTTGATCCGGTATAGGTAGTTGGGCTTGTTGATGAAGTTGATGACCCGGGCGGGCCAGACTGCCTGGCCGTCCTGGTTGTATAGGAACCGGGATGCGTAGATGCGCTCGAACTCGCCGGCGATGGTGGTGTTCTCTATGATCTCGGAGTTGCCGGAGGAGATTACGAAGTGGCGTAGCCTGATTCCCTGTTGCAGGGCGTCCTGGTTCACCTGGCCGAACCATTCCTGGACTCCGGGGAAGAAGATGGTGCCGGGGCCGATCTGCGCCAGGGCCTGCTCCTGGATGATGGTGCCGGACTGTCGGGCCTTTTCCAGCATGACGAACATGTAGGAGAGGATGGGGTCTGCCTGGTGTTGGATGGTGTTCCGGTCGACGTCCTGCCAGAACTGGTCCACGTCCATCCCGATGGTGGAGGGTATGAACTGGCGGTCCTGCATGCGTCCGGGGGCGAGGGTACCGTCGAAGTCGTAGACGATGGCCATGGGGGCGGCGCCACGGGTCTGTGCCATGGGTGCATCTTCGCTGGTGGACTGCTGGGAGGTGTTGCTCCCGTCAAATCTCCCTGGGGAGCGGCGCTGGTTTTCCGGTGTGCTGCGAGGAGTTGTCCCAGAGGGTTGTGCTGTGGCCACTGGGGGTTGAGTGGCTGGTGTGTCCTGGGGTTCCGGTTTCCACACGGCTTCGCCGGGCAGTGGGGCGGAGTCCTCCGGGAGCTCTTGGATGTTCATGATTTGGATCTCCATGAAGGTGTCGGCCATCCTGGTTGTGGTTGCGATCATTGCTGACAGGACCGATCCTCTGGGGTTGTTCTGGAAGGGTGGGGTGGAGATTATCGTCCAGGCGATCAGGTTGTTGCCGTCGGGGGCGGTCCGTACCTCGATGACCTGGGGGATTTTCCCGAGCAGGCCGCAGTAGTAATGCAGGGCCTCCTGGGGTGTTCTGAGCGGCATGTTTTCTTTCATCTGGGATCCAGCCACTGTTCCATGACCTGGGTGAAGCTGAGGGCTTGGACCCTGATGGACAGGGTCTCTCTGATCTCCATCTGCCGTCTTCCGCACTCGGGGCGCCGGTTTGGGGCGGGGAGTCCCGGGTCTTCTATGGCGGTGCCGCAACTGGCGCAGCGCCACTGGTTCCTGAGGAGGAACTTCTGTCCGATCTCCTCTGGGGTGAGGTCCTGGACCTCGTGTTCCAGGCCGCGTTCCCGGATGGCCTTCATGAGGCGCTCCGTGAGGCGCTGGTGGCCGGTCATTTGTTTTCCTCCATGGTGATGCCCAGCCGTGCCGCGGCCTGTATATCCTGCTCGGCCATGTCTTTATTTCCGATGGCCTCCCATACCTGAGCGCGTCCCGTGAGGGATGGGGGGTGTTCGGGGTCCATCTCCAGGGCCTGGGTGTACTGGGTGATGGCGTCGGCGTGCCGGTTCAGGGCCAGGTAGGTGCGGGCGAGGTCGCTCCGGTAGCCGGGGTCCAGGTGGTTGATGGCCGCGGCCCGCTCGTGCTTCTGGAGGGCGGTGTACAGGTCTCCCTGCAGGAGTGCCTCGTTGCCGGCGTCCCGGAGTTGGAAGGCCATGGAGCCGGAGAGGTAGGCGGGGGTAAGGATGAGGATGGCCATGGAGATGATGGCTGCAAGCGGTTTGAGGACCGCGAGTGAGCTGATGAGTTCGCCTGTGCGCCACTTCTTCCAGTCCTTGTGGGCCATCCGTCTGATGGGGCGGTACCCTTGGGTCCGGCCCGGCTGTTTCAGGGCGTGGTCATACTCATCCCTGAGTTTGGGGCTGGAGAGGATCTGGAAGGCGCGCTGGATTTCGGGGGTCATCCGGCCGGCCCGGTCCTGGTAGGCGAGGGCGATCTCGGCGGGGCTGGCGGTGGGGTCCAGTCCCAGGGTTTGGTAGTGGGTCATGTCGTTCCTCCGGTTGTTCTTCCTGGCAGGCCGGCGTTGGGTTTGAGCTTCAGAGCGAGCAGGGCTGTTCCAATGAATATGGGCAGGGGGCATGCGATCATCCCGAGCCCGATCCATGACTGGAGGGCGTTCCCGGTCTGGCCTGCGTCCCGGATGAGGGCCAGACCGGTATTGAGCCCGAAGAGGTACAGGATTCCGATGCAGATGGCGGTGTTGAACAGGACTGTGCCCGGGGTCTTCGTGATTCTCCTCTCTTGCTTCTGGCGCCGGGTGGTCCGGTCCTGTGCTCGTTCCCGCATCTCTTGGTTGCGGTCCCGGACTCTTTCCCTGAGATCTGAGGTCTGATGTCCGGTCCTGGAGGGATTCGGTCAGGGCCCTGAGCCACGACATTTCCTCATTCTTCCTGATCTGGGTGGAGGGCTGCTATGGTGGCTTCATCCAGCATTGGCGCAATGTCCTCCATCTCCGAGTGGGAGACGGGAATTCCCCGGCCGTGGGCGAAGGCCTTCTCGATCATGATTCCCCGGCTCTCCTCCCAGCCGGGGAGTTTTAGAATGATCATCTCCCGGGCGTGCTGGAGGAAGTGGAGGTCGAACCCGTACCAGCCCTGTGGGGGTCTGGCCCCGGTTTCTTCCAGGATGGTGTGGGTGTAGGAGACTGGGGAGAATGCGGGGACCCCCTGCCGTACCATCTCCCCGGTTGCGATCCGGGCGGCTGTTACCCGGGCCTGAAGGACCGGCTCCGACGGGTGCCAGTAGGGGGATGCGACGTAGGAGATCCCGTACTTTTCCTCTCCCTGGGATGTCAGGAAGAGTTCCCGGTCGGGGGCGTTGTCTCTGGGGTTCTGGATGTTCTCCATGGGGGGCCGTCTCCTTCAGTTGCTGTTTTGATCCCTGCTAATTCTGAGGGGAGGCTGGCCTGGTCCGCTTTCCCCTTGTCCCCGGCCCCGCTGTGCAATTCCGGATTGGATTTGGGGTCAGCCTCCCTTTGGGCATGGTGTTTGCGCAACCTGGTTGCGTGTCCTGCTGCTACAGGGGCAGCATCGTGTTGGCGCCGTTCTGGGGGCGGGGGTTGCTGTTCTCCAGCTCCCCCTCCCGGTCTTTGCCGTCCGGGAAGAACTGGGCATCGTTCTTGTTTTTGTCCACGGTCCAGTGTTCTGCATCGTCGTTCATGATGGTGTACCTGAGGTGGTTTCCCAGGTTCCTGGCTTCCATCCTGCTCCGGCCTGCTCCGACGATATGGATGGCCGCGCTGCTGATCTCGATCCGGTAGCTGTCCTGGTTCTTGGCGCCCGTCCTGGTCGCGATGGCTCGCATCATGCTCTTCTGGTTCGGGCAGGCCACGAGCTGTTCCAGGAGGTCCTGTTCCCGCTTCTCGTTCTGGGTCATGCTGTCATCGGGCATCTTCCGGAGTTCACCCAGCCGGTGTCCGGATACGGGGCTGGCCGTTTCCGGTTTCCGATCCTTTTCCGGTTCCTGCTGCAGCTCCTGCTGGGCGGGTTCTGCTCCGGCCGTTTCCAGGACCGCTTCATCCTCTGCCCTTCGGGCTGCGGGCTGTCCCCCTTTGTTGGCGGACTGAATGGGGACCCCGAGCTGGATCATTGAGTTCTCCCAGTTCATGACCTGGGTGTTGAAGTACTCTGCGAATTCATGGGCCGTCTTCTGCTGGGCTCTCAGCTCCAGCAGGTGGTCGGTCATCGCCCTTTCCCTGGTTTCATCTGCCATTTTCGCCTTTCTCCTTTTTCCGGTTCTTGTTTTCCGGTGGTGTATCCCGAGGGTTTCCCTGGGTTCTGTGGTTCTCAAGCTCTCAAGAGCTCGTTATGGCCAGCTTGTCGAGCAGCTCCAGATTTTCCTGGCAGTTCGGGATCTTGCCCTTCGGGATCTGGCGCCCGGGCCCAGGCGGTTGAGCTCAACCGCCTGGGCTCAGGGGTTTGGCCGCTGCGTTGGTTCAGAGGCGCAGCGGCCAAACCCCTGAGCCATCTCTTCCCTGTACCCTTTTGCTCAACTGCGGTTGAGTTGCTGAGCTCGGCCTCGGGCTGCAAGTTTTCACTGGAGTTTTCTTGTCATGAGGTTTTTTGTCCTGCTGGTTCCCATGCTTTTTCTGCTTGCTGCCTGCAGCAGCAGTCCGGAGGTTTTGACTGGTGATATCGGGGAGAGTCCTGAATCTCCTGGGGCTGGAGTTCCCATGTCCCCGGCTGAGCCTTCTTCAGAATTTCCATCCCAGACCCCTGGGGAGTTGGGTGAACCCGTGACCGTGTTTTCCTCCGGTGATCCGGTTGAGGTGATGGGACCTGTCCCATCACCGGCGCCTTCGCCCACTCTGGTGCTGGCTCTGGATCCCGAGCCGGCTGTTGTTCCGGCGCTTTCAGCCACCCTGTCGCCGGATGACCCTGATGATCAGGTTCCTGATGATCAGGTTCCCGAGCCTCCTCCAGGCGGCTGGGATGCCCGGGCCATCCTGGGTGATGCGTTTTTGGGGATGGAAGATGCGGGTTCCTACCGCTATGTGATGACCATCACCGCGGATGGACTTGGGGCCGAGTTCGGTGATGCTGATATCGTTGATGCTGGCATCGTTGGTGTGGAGGGCGAGGTGGTGGCTCCGGATCGTCAGCGTGCCTTGATGACGGTGGGATTCGGTGGTTTCAGCATGGAGATAGAGATCATTCAGATTGGGACTGATCTCTATATCCGGGACCCTCTGACAGGCCTTTGGGGCCGTGGGGATGATGTGGAAGACGGCCTGTATGAGGCTGTCTTTGGGCCTGATCTTCTCCTGGAGGATGAGTTCTTGCAGGATTTGGAGCATGAGGGGATTGACCAGCTTCCCGGGGGTCTGGCCCACCGGATAGTGGCTCGCCCCGACCTGTTGGATCTGGGTGAGGGGCCTCTTGATCTTGGTGGGGGTGGATGATTTCCAGCTGGTTCAGGTCCGTTCGGTGATTGAGCAGGATGACCCGTCGGGGCTGACCCGGGTGATTCTCCTGGTGGAGTTCGGCGATTACGGTGTGCCCCTGGTTGTTGAGGTGCCGGAGGTTGTGGATGAGGTTGCTCCGGATGGCTCGGACGGGGTTTTGGAGGAGGGTAGCGCCCCTGTGGATTCGGTCCCGGTTCCGCCTGCGCCTCCAGCGCCGCCGGATCTCTTGCCTCCGGATGATTCGGCATCCCGGTGGGGTTCTGGCCGGGTTTATGCTGTGCTGGGGGTCTCACGTTCAAAGCGGGGTTGTGTGGATTATGTCCACAATCGCCCCAGCCTGTTTTAAGGAGCAGCGTTGGTGCTGCGGCAGAGAGGAGTTTCCAGATGAATACGGATATTGACCGGGATGTGGCCTATGCGGTCCTGACGGTGGAGTTGGAGCGGGGGGAGATGGTCCGGGCCGAGCCTGGGGCGATGGTGGCCCAGGCGGGGGTGGAGATGGCGACCAAGGGTGGCGGCGGCGGCATTTTCGGTGCGGTGAAGCGGTCTTTGGGTGGTGAGAGTTTCTTCATGAACGAGTTCACCGGTGTTGGCCGGGGTGGCTGGGTAATGCTGGCCCCGCCGGCGCCCGGCGGCGTCATGGAACGTGCGCTGGTCCCGGGTGAGGAATTCTTCCTGCAGGGCGGGTCGTTTCTGGCCTGCACTTCCGGGGTCTCGGTGGACTCCAAGTTCCAGGGGTTCCGGGGCCTGTTCAGTGGGGAGAGCATCTTCTTTCTCCGGGTGACGCTGGAGGACCGGAGTGGTGTCGGGAGTGTCTTCTACAACTCCTATGGGGGCATCCGTGAGCTTGATGTTCAGCCGGGGGAGGAGCTGGTGGTGGACACCGGTCACCTGGTGGCGTTCACGGGGGGAGTTGATTACAGCATTGGCAAGGTGGGGGGTCTCCGGTCGATCGTGGCTGGTGGAGAGGGGTTGGTGATGAAGTTCCGGGGGAGCGGCCATGTCTGGATCCAGACCAGGAACCTGGTTACGCTGGCGGATCGGATAGCGCCCTTCCTGCCGAAGATCAAGGGGTGAAGCTGACGTCCTCCGGTGGTTGGGGCAGCTCAGCGTTCCTGTCAGCGTTCCTGTCAGCCTTCCCGGTTTGGGTCCGGCGGGCTGCTTCTGCCCGGTTCTTCCCGCATTGCCTGGTGGAGTTTCTCCTCCACTTTCGACATGGTTATTGCTCCTGATTGTTCTCCCATCCGGCGGAATGTTTCTTGGATGTTGTTGCCGGCGTTGGGCTGTTGCTGGTCCATTCTCTTCTTCCTGTTTGGGGGAGCGGCGTGAGTTTCCGGGTGTCTATGTCAGTTTCCGGGGATTGGGCGGAACGATGTTGAGCTCCAGCTTCCGCCCAATTAACTCCTGGATGGTTTTGCCGGGGTCCAGTCCGGTCATCAGGGCCAGGATGGCGCCGGCGGTGGCGTAGTCCCCGCATCCGATGAAGTCGGTGTATTCCGGCACCGGGACGGCTGGGTATTTGGCAGTCATGCCGTCCCGGTTGTGGATGCAGAACCCCTGTGCCCCGTGGGTGACGAGGACGTGCTGGGCGTTCAGCTTCCCGGGGAGGCCGTTTTCCTCCCGGCACCCGATTTCCTGCATGAGGCTCCGTGCCTCGTTCCGGTTCATGGTGCAGAGCATCTTGGGGATTTTCCCGATGCTCAGGATCTTCCGGGCGGTCTTGGTGGTGGTGCCGTTGGTGCAGAGGTTGGGCCGGCAGGCTTCTGCCACTTACCTGATGTCCTTTGGGCTCAGGGTGCAGTCGATGATGGTGCAGTCGAACTCGGGCGCCAGCTGGGCGGCATGCTGGGCCACCCGGCTGGGGTGGGGCCATTTCCCCCGGGCCCGGCTCTGCTCTCCCCTCATGGTTTCGATGATGGCTTCTCCGCTGGGGTTGGGTCCGTCCAGCATGATGGTCTCCATTTGCTCCCGGGCCAGGAGTCTTCGGGTCTGCTCTCCGGCCTCGTCGGCGCCGGCCTGGGTGATGAGAGTTACGCTGTGCTGCTGCTGTACGGTGTGGGGTGGTGCAGCTTGGGCGAGGGCTATCGCCATGGTGGCCGCGACTCCTCCCAGTCTGGTCCGTGACCCGCCCTGGGGGTGGTGGACGATACTTTCCGTTATGGCGGTTCCTGCTACCAGGAACCTGATGGGTGCTGTGCTCATGCCGTTCACTCCTTCTGTTGCACTGCTCTGCGGTGCTGGCCGGGGCCGTGGTCCTTGGTGGAACCACTCCTCTCCTATCCTTCTGGGCGAGGAGAGGGAGAGGGAACGGCATCTACTGGATGAACTGCACCACGACGGTCCGCCGGTCGTACTTACGCAACTCCTTCTGGAGCAGGGCCAGAGCTGGGCCGTCCCGGAGCGGGTTGGCGCTCATGACCCGGACCCGGTACTGGGTGGAGCCATCTTGGTGGATCTCGCAGGTGGTGTTGGCGATGCAGATGTCGCCGGGAGTATCCACAGGCCCTTCGGGCATGTCCTTCAACTCCCGGAGTATCCGGGATGCGAGCTCGTGGATGTGCTGAACGCTGGACTCTATGGACCTGGCGCTGTTCCTGTTGTTGGTAGTCCGGTGGATTTCCCGGAGGCTCAGGAATCTCCGGTCCTGGAGGAGCCGGGTGTTCTGGGGTTTCTGGCAGATCTCTTCGAGAAGCCGGAGGTCCTCATCGCTTGAGACCATGGCTTGCTGGAACTCTCCTGAGTTGGGCGGGCTGCCGTTCAGGATGGTCATGAGGTTCAGGCCCTCCTGGACCTTGCCATTTCTGAGGGGCGGCTCATTGGGGCCGTATTCGTCGGGTTCTCCCAGTCCCAGGAATCCCTGGATACTGGGTCTGTTGACGGCATCGGTGAGCCTGCTGTAATGCCAGTTCCGGTTCCAGGGGGCTGGGGATGCCTGGCTGATCTGCTCCATGAGGTTCAGCCCGTTGACCATCCTGAGTATCCGGCGGCCGCTCTCCCTGGAGTGGTTGTGGTAGCCGTACAGGTCCTGGATGCGTTCCCTGGTCCAGCCGTCTTGGAGCAGTTGGCGGAAGTGGTGGGCCTGGGCCATCCGGCTCCACATCCCGGTGGTGTTGGCCTGCCTTTTTATCCTGACCCGCATTGCCTCTTCTCTGGATGGCATCGGGACGGTTTCCACCGGTGGGTCTCCGGTCAGGGAGGCGGCCTTCTTGGTGGCGGCGGAGTGGTCCCTGATCTTCTCGAACAGCTGGGGGTCGTGGCAGGCCTGGAGGGCGGCGAGTTGGCAGTTGCCGTCGACCACGATGGTCCGGCTGTCTTCCTGGATTGTGAGCATGGCGGGTGGTCCCAGGTAGGTGTGGTCCAGGATGGACTGGGCTATTTGGGTGACCCTGGGATTGCTCCAGAGCCGCTCGATTATGGGTTCCTGGGGATTCCTGGGTGGGTATTCCCAGAGCCTGGGGTTCAGGGGGTCCGGGTGCAGGCTTGAGGTGGGGATGGCGGTGGTTTCCGGCTGGCTCGGCACTGTTTTTGCTCCTGTCGAGGTTGCTGTGGTTTGGGATTTGCTGTCCCTCCAGCGGGTTATTCCTCCAGCGGCATGAAGCCCCGGAGCACGAGGAGGGTTGACTCTGCCTGGTCCCGCCTTTCCGTGCCTAGGGCTGACTCCACGACGCCCAGTGCCATCAGTTTCATCTCGGCGTCTGCTTCCTGGGCCAACTGCTCTGAGTCGTCATAGAATTTCAGGTAGTCTTCCAGGTTATTCAGGTCTACGCTGGTGTTCTCTGCAAACCGGTCTTTCTCCCGCTCGATCAGGAGCATGAGGGTATCGGATGGCTGGTGTTCCCGGAGGGTCTTGCTGACCTGTTCGGCGATCAGGGGGTCCTCGCTCCGGTTTTCCTCCATGATCTCGCATACCAGTTGCATGAGGTCTTCCTCGTTGAGCCACCTGCTCAGGACCAGGATTTTGCTCAGCATCTCGTGCTTGACGTTCCCGGTCATCCGGTCCAGGAGTTCCTGTTTTTCCTCTTGGTCCATCCGGTTGGCGATCTGGAGGGCCAGGTCCTCCAGGGCCAGGTGGGTCTGGGTGTATTGGTGGCCGCTCATGCTGGTGATGGTCTGCTGTGGCAGTCTCTCTTCGATCAGTGCCTGGGCGGCTCTTGGGGCCAGTTCCCGGAGGTCCTGGGGGGTCAGGGTCTGGTCGCCGGCCACGACGGTTTCGTATGCCTCGCTCTCCAGGATGGCGAGGATGCATTCCGCGAGGCGCTGTTGGTTTGCGTTCATTTTGGTGCTGTTCATTTTGGTGCGGTCCTTATTCAGAAGAGTTTTGCCTGGTTGGACTGGGGTTTGGGGGGCGGTTCCGCCTGGGCAGCCCGGTTTTCCTGGCGGTATTCCCTGACGGCGGTCTTTGCGGCCTGCTCGCAGGCCTGCTGGGCGTGGGGCCCCCGGGCGGCTGGCTCGATGTTGCCGAAGCGTTCCAGGAACTGCCAGTACTGGCAGTTCCGGTATATGCCGTCATGGGTGAGGGGAAATGGGAGGATGCCGGTTTCCTGGAGGTGGGCGCACCAGGAGTTGCACTCCTGGGTCCGGGGGCACCGGGGCGGGGTTGATTGGGGGGCGGTTGAGCCCTGGTCGATTATCGCCACCACGTCCTGGGGGGTCATCCGGTTCAGGAAGGCGATGGTTGCGGCACTGGGGTTGGGGCTGGCGCCGATGTCGCCCAGGATCCCGGGGTGTTCCGGTGCGGTCCGGGCCAGGAGCGCCCGCTCCTGGGATGAGATCCCCTCCCCTGGTTCCCTGACCCCTGGTTCCCTGACCTTCTTCCCGTCCCCGCTGGTGGCGTGCATTGGGTCGATCTGGTTGCTGTCCTGGGCTTCGCTCCAGTACCAGCGGCGTCCGGTGCAGGATGTGGTTATATCCCAGGTGGAGGCGGAATGGCCGGCGGCCAGGAGGGCGTCACGTATCTCCCATGGTGTCCCGATGGAGCCCATGTCGGGCAGGACTGTGAACCCGGCTTCCCGGAGTTCTTTTAGGAGCTGTTCTGCGGATTCCGGGTCCTGGGCTCTGACCTGCCGTGGGCCGGCCCCCATTCTTTCCGCGAGCTTTTGGATTTTCCGGATTGCGGCCCAGACCTGGGTGAGGGATATGATGCTCTGGTGGCCGGCCTTCTTCTCCTGTATTTTCTCCAGGATGTCCTGGGCGATCTCGGTCCTGGATGGCTGGTCCTGGAGTGCCTTTGCGGTGATGGTCTGGATGACCTGGTTCAGCTCTTCGGAGATGGGGTCCCTGTTGGGGTCATGGTCCTGGGGGCGGGCGACCCCAATCCTCTGGTCGCGGTTCTGGAGCCACCAGTCCTTCCAGTTTGCCGGTTCTCCGTTCCTGGTGGGTGGAATGGCCGCGATGACTTCCAGGCGCCGGTTGATGGCGTGGTTCTGGGGGAGCATCTGGAGGCAGTTGAGGGACTGGATGTTCTGCAGCCGTTCTTCCGGTATGTCCAGGGTCTGGATGGTTTGGAGCTGGGCCTCTGTCATGGTGAATCTGAAGTACATGGTCTCATTGAATTTATCTGCAATTCTCTCGCTCAGGCGGTCGGCCATCTGGCGGCGCAGCTGCCCCATCTCCCGTGGGATTGTGCCCTGTGGGGGCGGTTTTCCGGGGGGCATTGGAGGCGGCTCCTGGCCGGGGTCCAGATGGGCCCGGATCAGTTGGATGAGGAATTCGGGTCCTTGGGTCTGGTCTTTCCAGAGGGTCATTGCTTCTCCCATGAGCGGGACCATAGGGTATTGGGCGGCCAGAGGGCCTGGTTGTCCTGGATTGCTGGGGGTGGGTTGGGCTTCCTGAGTTTATCCGCAATGCGGGTGGCAATTCTCTCGAGCTCCGCCTCGATTTCCCAGGCCAGCTGCCGGGATGGCTGGTGGTTCCGGATGATGTTCTGGAGGGCGATGAACAGGTCGGGGGTTTCGTAGCGCACAATGGCCAGCCGTTCCCATCCTTGGGGCTGGCCGTTCCCGGCTTCGGCTGTGTCCAGGGCGGTGTGGAGGATGCTCTCCATGTTTGGCTCGTGGTGTTTCCTGGGTGGCTGTTGGGTTCTGATCTCCTGCCGGATTTCCCGCCACCGTTCCGGGGATATGGCTTCCATGAGCTTTTTGGCGAGCTGGGTCTTCTCGTGGTCCAGCGCTGCTCTCAGGGTGTCGGATGCCCGGTGGTCCTGGGTGGTGAGGTTTACCAGGGTCCGGGCGCGGTGGTCCTCGCTGAGGTCCTGGCCCAGTATCTCGCCCACCATTTCCAGGATGTTCCTGTTGTCCCGCCACTGGACAATCGGGGGTGGCGCTGAGCTCATGCTCCGGGTGCTGGGTTCAGCCTGTGGTTTCTCGCTGGTTTTTATGGGGATCATCCTGTACTCCTTTCTCTGGTGGTTGAGTTGGGACGGGGTGGGTGGGAAAGCGCGAACCCTTGCTGAGTCAGGGGCCTGGGGGGCTTTCATATCAAGGCCCCCAGGCGTTGATGCCTGGGGGGAGGTGACCCTGGGGCGTGCGGGCGCCCCGGGGTGGTTGTTCAGTTCAGCTTGGGGTGGGAACCTGGGTGACTGGTCCCCGGCTTGGGTCAGGCTGCGGTGGGTCTTGAGCCGTCGATGAACTGCCGGGCGCGGTGGATCATGGCCATCCGGCATGGGGGGCAGGTGGCGTTATCCAGAGTCTTGGTGGTGGGCAGGTGGGTGGCCAGCGGCACCGGGGTTCTGGTGCAGGCGATCATGTTGGGGGTCAGGACCCCCTCGATTTCAATGTGGGTGTAGTCCTGGGCTTCCATTTCTCCTCCTTCTGGTGGCTCCTCCTTGGGATTTTAACATTCCTGGCGGATGTTGGCGTTGTCCAACTCTGGGCTGGGATTCCGAGTGGGATGGGGGGTTTGCAGCCCGCTTGGCTCCGGCTGACCGGTTGGCTGGAGGAGGCGCCTCCCGGTTCTGGTCCGTAGTTCTGCGGGCTGCCTGATAGCTGTGCCTCCTGGTGGGGTGCTGGACCGTAGTCCAGCCGGCGGGGCCATGAGGCCCCGGGGGGCTGCCAGTGGGTTCAGCTGGGGGTTCCCAGGGAGGGCTCACCACTTCCCTCCCGGGGGGTCGTTCATATTGGGCGGCCAGGATTTTGCGGTTCCGTCCGTTATCTGGGAAGGCGGCCCCGCACCTTGCTCACGAGCAGGAGGGGGCGCCGGCAGCCCAGGGTGTGGGCCTGGGCTGCCGTAAACCGGGGGGCTGGGGTCAGCGAAGGATCTTCCCCGACTCCGTGACGGTCCAGACGGTGAAACCGTCTTTCCTGGCCCTGGAGACCATGTCCCGGGTGCCGCCTCCTCCCGGGAAGGCTACGACCAGGTCCGGCTGGCCTTCGTCGAGCATCTGCTGGTTCCGGTCGAAGGCGGCCCTGGGGTTGTATACGCCGTTCCTCCGCCAGGTTACCGGGAACTCCCGGCAGGTTATCCCCCGTTCCCGGGCATATCGTCCTGCCATGCTGTCGGCGCCCTTGGCGGCTCCGTGGACTATTTTTTCCGGACTGACCTCGTCCAGCACCATCCTGAGCGTCGTCATGTCATGGAAGTCCCGTCCCCCGCAGACCAGTGTTATTCCTGCACCCATAACTGTTCCCTACTCTCTGTTCGTGGTCGTGACGCCATGCGCCGCTCCTCGTTCCTGAGTAGAGCCGCACGGGGCCCCGGGGAGGGCGGCTCTACTGTGAGTGAGGATTTCATCGTCTGTGTGGGTCAGGGGATCAATGGCTTGGTATTCCAGGCGCTCCTAAAGGCCCTGGTTGTCCAGTGTCAGCAGATGGTCGATCAATCGCTTGCAATCCTGCTTTGTGATCTCCACCAGCAGCGTCTCCGATGCTATCTGCCCGTGTGCGGTGTACTCACCAAGGTGCTTGCGGATGAGAGAGCGTGCATACTTGAGTTGCTGGGGAGTGGCCGTGGGCTGGCCGGCTGGTCTCACCGGGGTCTGGACCGGCTCCAGAGCGCAACGCTCACAGGGGAGGGATCTCGCCTGTTGTTTGACCTCAGCGATCCGGGGCCGCTCGGCGGTGTGGTCATCATTGGCTTGGCCGTATACCCTGTGTCCACATGCTGCCTGTACGCCTACTGTCCGCCGTCCGCTCAGTGTTGCCATTACCCGGTTGGCTGTCTCGGTCATTGAAGTCTCCCGTCTGTGGGTTCCCCCGTCTGTGGGTGGTGAGCCAGGCAATGGCCGCGGTTCCCAGGCCGGCCAGGCCAACGAGGATCACCGTCTCTCTGGCGGTCTTGGTTCTCATTGGGTACCCCATTTTTAGAGCATGGTCTTGGCGCCATTTTGGGCGGGTTCTGCCGGCCTGGTCCCGGGGTTCTGCCACTCTCCCCTGTTCCCGGGGGTCAGCCTTTCCGGCTTCTCCTCTCTCTGGCGCTTGGCGAGGGCGCGCACGGTGGTCTGTATTGAGAGCTGGGCAAAGGCGTCCCGGACTGATGGGGGCGCTTCACCGTGTTGTTTCAGGAACTGGTAGTATCGGCAGCTCTCGTATTTGCCGTCCTGGTTCATTGGGAAGGGGAACTCTCCCATGGTCTGGGCCTGGCCGCAGTAGGTGGGGCACTTTTGGGCGAAGGGGCATTGTTCCCGGGGGACTCCCCTGGTCTGGTTGACCTGGCCGGACATGTAGAGGGTGACGTGTTCCGGGTAGGTATGGGTCAGGTAGCCGGCGATTCGGGCGTTCTGGCTGGTGGTCCAGCTGTCCCTGGGGTTCAGGTCGGGGCGTGATGGAGCGGTGAGGATGATGAGCTCGATCTCGGCGCCGGGTATTCCCTCGGTGCTGGCATTGGGCGGCATCTTGCCGTCGGTGGGGGCGTGGTGTTGCCGCCAGGGGACGATTGCCTCGTTGCCGGGGATATTCTGCCGGCACCACAGTCTGGTCTCTGGGCTGATTGATATGGCGTCCAGGCCCTTGGTTCCGATGTCCTCCCGGAGCTGGGCCAGGGTGGTGAGGGTGCCGGTGTCCCGGAGGGTTTCGATGCCGATTGTTTCGAGCTCATCCTGGATCTGCTCCGGGGTCTGGCCGGTGTCCGGGATCTGCCCGGGGCTGATCAGGAGTCTTTCGGCCAGGCTGTGCATCATCTTCTGTGTAATGATGATGCTGGAGAGGGGGACCCGTTCGGTCTGGGGCTGGAAGTACTTGGCGTAGATCGGGTTCTGCACCGCGCCGGCGGCGATGTGCCAGGCGATGTCGGATGAGTTGGGCATGTTGGGGAGAGCGTGCTGGGCGATGGTTCTTATCACCTGGTCCAGGAGCTCGGCCACCGGGTTGTCATGGTGGGGTTGCTGGATGCCGGAGCCGGGCTGGAGGGCGGTGTCGATCCACCACCTCCTCCAGTCCCGGTCATGGGGCAGGGTCTGGCCAATGGTTTCCAGGCGTTGCCGGATGCTGAAGTCCTGGGGCTTGCTCCGGCCCCAGAGGGACAGGATATCCTGGAGGTGGGGAGGGTTGATTTCCTGGAGCAGCTGGGTCTGGGCTTTACTCAGGATGAAGAGGCGTTGCCGGAGTTCCCGGCAGGCTTCCCTGACTTCGTTCCGGGTGAGGCTGGCGGTCTGGTTCTGGAGTTCCCACATGCCGGTGGGCCTGGGCTGGCTGGGGTTATCCTCTCCGGGGCTCCTGGGGATTCTGGACCAGGAGGCGCGTTCATCCTGGTGTTCCTCCGGTGGAGACAGGAGCTCCTCCTGTATGATTTCCAGGAGCCGCTGGTTCTGCTGGTTCAATCTGGAAACTCCGGTGGGCTTTTGGGATTTCTCTGCCGCTTGGCGCCGTACTACTGGGAGTTGCCGGCGGCCCAGTCGAAGAGGGTCATTCCCTCCTGGGAGGGCTTCCGGGTTTCTTTCCGGGCGGGCTGGACGCTCAGGCTGGCCTCCAGGCGTATGATCTCCTGGGGTGTCCTGGTCCTGGGCGGCGGGGGGTTCTGGGCGGCCAGGGGGGCGTCCCAGCGGACCTCTCCCAGGAACTGCTGGTCGTGGGCCTCGACCTTCTTGGTCTCCTGGAAGATCTGGTCGATGGAGCGCCAGTCATCCGCTCCGTCCTCGATTATCTGCCGTGCCAGGGTGAGCACTATGCTGTCGGCGTTGTTGCTGTAGGCGGCCAGTCCATCCTTGGGGAGCTCGCCCTCGATGGCGAGGCTGCTCTGCATCTTGCCGGCGATGAGCCGGAGGGCCTCGGTCTGGACGGTGTTCTGGTAGGCCATGAATACGACGTGGACTGGGTTCTGCTGGCCAATCCGCCAGGAGCGGCGGGATGCCTGGCGCATGGTGTAGGTGCTGTAGTCCTGCTGGTACCAGATGATGGTGGGGAACTCCACCAGGTCCAGGCCGGTCTGCACCAGCTTCGGGTTGCAGATGAGGGCTTGTACGCCTCTCTGGAGCTGCTTTTCGACCCAGAGTTCCCGGTTCTCCGCCTTGGAGCTGGTGCTCTTCAGCACGGCGGTCCTGATGCCGGCCCTTTCCAGCACCTCCTGGATCCGGGGGGTGAGGTCGCGGGTATCGGTGTGGCTGACATAGACGATTATCCGGCGTCCCTGCTGGACCTCCTGGAGGGCCCTCTCCTGGAGGGCCTTTTCCTTGGGGTAGAGGCGGTCTTCCTGGAGGGGTGGCACGGCGACGATCAGTTCACCGGTCTCCGGGTCGTAGGCGGTCTCGCCGTTGATACAGGCATCCGGGTAGGCGGTGAGGCTCTGGAGGTACTGGCCCAGCATGCGGTTGGAGCCTTCGCGGATGGTTGCGCCGATGGCCTTCTTCATCTCTTCGAGGACCTTCTGGTAGCCGGAGTGCTGGGAGATGCCGAAGTCGGGGTCGATTTCCTGGTCCATGGGGACGGTGATAACCTCTTCGTCGTATGGCGGCAGTCCGGCGGCTACGTCGGAGAGCCGGAGGAACAGGGTATTCCCTATGATATGCATGAGGGCGGCGGGCGCTATGCCGGGGATCTCGGATATCCTGGTCTTGGCCTGCCTGCTCCGGCTGGCCCGTCCGTCGGCGATCAGTTCCTCCTGGTCCTTGTCCTTTCTGTTCTTGGTGCGCCGTTCCCGGAATCCGTAGTCGTCGATCCACTTCCCGACCTGGTTGTAGCCGTACTTGGCGCGGATGTTGGGGGAGAAACGGTATAGGAGGTGGAAGATGGTTGAGGCATATCCGCCCATGAGGGTTCCGGTGAGGGCGAGGGACTGTCCGCAGGTGGTGGCCAGGTTGCCGGCGCTGATCCCCTGGGCGGTGTTCTTCCCCTTGTACTCATGGACCTCATCGCAGATGAGGAGGTCGAAGAAGCCCTTCATTCGGCGGGTGATGTAGTCGGCGAGGGCGTACTTCCGGTTGCGCTCCCGGTCGGCGGTCCAGAGTGCTCCGCCGCAGTCTTGGCACCGTCTCCGCTTTGCTTCCAGGTCCTCCGGGGTCAGTATCTTGACCTCGTCCTTCTGGATGGTCATGGGTTGCTCGCCGCACTCTGGACAGGCGAGCCGGTATAGGAGGTTGCCTTCTTCGTCTCGTATGCCGTTCCCCCGCCGTGTCCGGACGGGGCGTTCCAGGAACGCGGGTTTCCAGAAGTAGGTCCGCTTGGCCTGTTCCCGGGAGATGATGGTGAAGAAGGGGTGCCGGGGGTCCGCCTTCCGGATGGTTTCCAGCTGGGTGATGCTGGATACCGTGAGGGCGCGGACTCCGGGCAGGGTGATCTCGACTTCCCGCTTCCACTTGGGGACGAGGTGCGGGGGGCAGATTATGATGGGTCTCCGGAAGTTGGCCATCTGTGCCGCGGCGATGGCGATGTAGGTCTTGCCGGTTCCCATCTCCCCGACGATGGTGGTGCCATGGTTGGTCCGGAGGCTCTGGGCGGTGGCCCGGATTGCGTGTTCCTGGGCGCCGAGGGGTTGGCGGAGGAGTTCGGGCAGGGGTTCATCCCGTTCCTGGGGGGTGTACTGGGGCTGGTAGGTCTCGATGACCTTTTTGGTGATGGCGTTCTGGTAGATCTCGATGAACTGTGCCAAAGTCTGGGGGGCGGGTCTGGCGATGGTGGTGGTCATTGATGCTCCTGGCATGGTGTTGATTCGCCGCCCTGGTGTTCCAGCTTATCATCCTGGCGGCGGGGCCGGTTTTGGCAGGTTTCGTCAGAAGGTCCGGTCAGAAGGTTCGGTCAGAAAATTTGGAACCCGCCCGACTGGCGCAGGAAGCTGATGAATTCCTGGTGCATGCTGTCGGTGAAGTAGAACTGGATCTCGCTCATGTGCTGGTCTACGTCGAAGCCGGCTCTCTCCATGTTATCCCGGAGTTCCGGGGGTATCTCCGTCCCCTGGGGCCCCTGGGGGCTGGTGTCCAGTCCTGCCTTCATCCTTCCTCTGGTGAAGTAGTAGGTGAGTTCCCCGTTTGTGCTGCTGTTCCTGACCTGTTCGGCGTTGTTCCGGACCACCTGGGGGGTCAGGCCGGACTGCCAGGCCTGGTCCAACCGGTCTGACAGGGCCTGGGCATCGGTTTGTCCAAGGCCCTGTCCGTCGGGCCGGTCCCAGTTGCACCGGCCAGCGATCTCCGGAGCGATGGCCTGGCAGACTTTTACCAGTGGCTCCCAGTACCAGATGTTTGATCGGAAGTTCTTTCCGGCCTTGCTGGCCGGCTTCAGTCCGTAAAGGTTCATTCCCATTTTGCTCTACTCCCACTTGCTGGCCAGTGCGGCCTGCAGGTCATCCGGGTCCAGGTCCATTTCCCGGAGGACGCTGTCCAGAAATTCCGGCTCCGGGTACCCTGGCTCCATGGTGAGGGTCTTCTCTCCCTGTTGGTCCTGGCCGGCCTTCCAGTTGTAGAGGTCCCCTACCCCCTGGGTCCTCTGGTAGTTCTCCTCCAGGTATACCTGGTAGACCTGTTCGTTCAGGTGCATTTCCAGCTTCCGGACTGCTTGGAGGACTCGTTTTTCATCGTCCTCTCCGCTTGGGCAGTAGGCCCAGCCGATGTGGGTGCCTCCGGATGGGCCTTGGTGGCTGGTTTTGAACCGGCATCCCTGGGATCCCTCGTCGTATAGGATGATTGGCAGGATGCTGCCTGGGTAGGGGAAGCTCCGTAGTATTTCCTGGTAGCCCAGCTCCCGCCATTTCTGCTGGGCCACGTGCCTGGTCCCGGGGTGATGTGGGTGCAGGAGTTCCCGGAGAAAATCCAGGGTATCCGAGGGGTGCTCTCTGCTGGACAGGTGTTGGTGGATTCCGAAGGTTGCGACGGCGATCTCGTCATCTTCCTGGATGGGGTGTTCCGAGCCTGGGTCTTTGGCAAGGACTGCCCTGAGGCCGTACCGGATGTTCTTGGTCATGAGTGGTTGGATCATGGTGTCTCCTCAATTTGAATCTGGGCTGGCCGGCCTCTGAGCAGGGGCGGGGGAGTGTGGAGCAGGAGGAGGCGGCGCGCCGGGACGGTGTTGGGGTGTTGGGTCTCTCCCCTGAGGAGCGTGAGCGGCCCTGGGTCTGCCGCCGCCGGTAGTATGGTTCTGGTTACGAAGACCGGTAGTTGGGGTCTATCGTTCCGGGGCCAGGTATCCCTGCCCTGGGTTCATTGCGTGGGATATGGCGGCGGTCATGACCCCGCCGACCCTGCCGTTTCCGTCCAGGAATGGGTGGATTGTCTCGAAGTCCAGGTACCATTGTTCCAGCCGTTGGATTGAGCATTCCTCCTGGTAGACCAGTTCGAGTTCGTCCATCAGCTTGGGCAGAAGCCGGTGGTCCGGGGGCCGGTGGAACATGACCATCACGTCGGTTTCCCGCCAGCTTCCGGCTCCGGCCAGGTCGGGGAAGATGTCCCGGTGGACTTGGAGGCACTCCCGGTTTGCCGGCATCCCCGGGGTTCGTCCGGCCATGGACTGGATGGCTTGGGCGGTATCCGGCACTCTCTGGGGGTAGTCCTCGTGGGGCTGGTTGATGAGGTCGGCGGCTTGGAGTGCGGTCTGCACCCACTGGAATCCGGGTTTCCAGGGAAAGGTGCGCAGGCTCTGAAATGATGGGAACCGCCGGGTCACCAGGGTCTGCTTTTGGCTCATCAGGTCATTTCCTTTTTGGGGCCAGCTTCGTTGGAGCCGGCGCTCGCTTCGCCTGTCCTAGAGATATGCTCCTGGATCATCATTTCAACCTCAGCGGAGATGTTCCGGAAACTCCTCCTGGCCGCAGCCTGCACATGGTCGATCGCCTTGGCGCTCAGGTTGAGAGTCACCTTCCGGTACTCCTCTCCATATTTGTTGGTATAGGTCTTGGCCATGCCGGTCCTCCTGTTCTTTCTCCTCCGATTGGGCTGGCGCTCTCCAGCGCCGCGAACACGAATGCACCCCGGATGGGGTGCTCTATGAGGGGTTCGGGTCTCCTTGGCGCTTCTCCTTGGCCTTTGTGAATTCCTCTCCGGCTTCCTTGATCATTGGTTCCACAGCTTCTCTGACCAGATGGGTCATCTTCTGGAAGGTCTTCCAGTTCTGGAGGGCCTTGTCCTCGTCCTCGTGTTGAGGTGGCGACCTCTGCAGGGGATCGCAGGCCTCCTGGAGTGCTTGGACTATCCGCTTGGCGGCGTCCTTCACGGCGCCGGTGGCGCCCAGGTAGATACCCTCATGGTATGCGGTCCAGTGGCAGTCCTCGCAGCTGCTGATTATCCTTCCGCGCTTGTCGGCGGTTCCCTGGCATGTGTGGGCCATTTGGGTTGCTCCTGCTTGCTGGACCATTGGGCCCAGCCGCTGGTAGTTTTGTGCCGGTTATTCCTGTTCCTGGGCTTGCTGTCCCTGGGTTTCCTGGCAGCGTGGGGTCTGGTAGATATCCTCTTCCTCATCCATTCTGCCCATGGTGGTCATCTGGGCACGGCAGTTGCCGCACTCCAGTATTGAGACGTGGAACTGCATGAACCTGGGGAACCCGGTGGGGACCATTATTGTCCTGGTGTGTTGCCAGTCGTGTTGGGGGTCGGTGTGTCCGCTGCCTGGTTCTCTGTCGGGCATCTTATTTCTCACTTCAGCTGGCGGCCAGCCATCCCAGTTCGGCCAGACGTTGGTATTCTCTCTCCAGCGCCTCTGTGCTCAGCTTGGGCATGGCCCGTTGGGCGGCGCGAATGGTGTCGGCCCTGGGCCTGGCGGGTGCTGACCGGCTCATGTAGAGGATGGTGGCGGCGATGTTGGTCTCCAGGCTGTTCTTCCCTGGGTACTGCCGTGCGGCTGACTGGACCATATCCCGGAACTCCTCCGCGGGCTGGGTGAACCGGAGCTCGCGCTCCCTCATCCGGTGGTCGTAGATCAGATAGGGGATGATCACCCATCCCAGCATTCCCTTCTGTTCCTGCCGTTTCAGGTATCCCGTGTAATGGAGAGAGTCGGTGCGGTCCTCCACCGTCCTGGAGTGGGGGCCATAGCGGTAGGTGAACTCGTGGCGGGTCGGGACTCCCGCGCCCTCCTGGATGAGATAGGAGAGGTGCTGAAGGTGTTTGGGGCTACACCGGCGTGCTGCCCGGGCGGCCAGCAGCAGCACGCCGGTCTGCAGGTTCTTGATCTCGTCATCGGTCATTCGGATGTCCATCTCCACTCCTTGGCGCTGTAGAGCCAGTAGTTCGACTGGCCGCTGGGTCTCTTTCCGGGGCTCCAGTGGACCAGCATGTTGCCGGCCGATACTGCTATGGCGGTGGTGATGCTCACGGCTCTATTGCCAGCTGCTCATCATGGTTGGGTTGGCGTGCTGACTCTCCATCTCGACCAGTTCCCGGGCATGGGGGTAGTGGGCCATGTAGCCCCGGTGGTGGCGGCGGTTCTGGAAGGCCCGGTCCAGGGTGTCGGCGCCGACTTCCAGGAGGGTCCGTCCTCTCCCGCTCATGTGGATGTACCACTCGCAGGCGCATCCCCGTCCCTGCTGGCGGGCCTGGATGGCCAGGGCGGCGCTCTTGGGGGTGAAGTAGCCCAGGGACTCGCAGACCAGGTGGGGGGTGAGGCTGGGGTAGTGCTCCAGGATCTCTTCGGCGGTCATGGTTGTGTCCTTGTTGGGTTGTTATTCCGGGGGTTCGTGGTCCGGGGGTTCGTGGTCCGGGGGTTCGTGGTCCGGGGTTTCGCTCTCGACTTCGATTCGGAAGGGCAGCCTGGTCCACTCGTCCCTGAATCTGACTCCCAGGTCTTCCGGACGTCCCTGCTCCCAGGCCTTCTGCCTGGCATCCCGGATCATGCTCACTCCCTTGGCGATGAGGGCTCCCCCGACCCGGGCATCCTCTCCCGGGGGGATCCGCGGGGAGGTTGTGATGTAGGAGAGCGCCCCGTGTTCCTGCTCGGGGTCTACGGCGGGGAGCTCCCGGTTGTCGTTCACGATCTCCAGGATGGCTAGGGCGAGTTCGGTGAGCTGGCCGGCGTCCCCGAAGCCGTTGGTGTTCCACCCCCCTCCGATGATGCGCCACCGGCCCTTCTCCTGGTCGTCGGGCCAGAATTCCAGTCCCTTGGCGATCTTGGCTCCGTTCCTTTCTGCCGGCATTCTGCTTCTCCTCAGTACTGGTTCATGGTGGGCAGGACGATGTCCTTGGGGAGAGTTCTGTCTCTGTCCATCCGGTTGATCTTCTTCATGCTCTCTGGGTGCCGGTTCAGGCTGCCGGTGCAGGGAAGCGGCGCCGGCAGCCTGGTTCTTCGGCGCCGTGATCGTGAGTGAACCGCAGGTGAGTCATCCTCTGCATCCTTCCAGTTGTTCTGCAGCTCAGCTGAGCTGCAGATCTTGGTCCGGCTTCAGGTCTGCTCCTTGATTTTCTCCAGCTCCTCCATCAGTTTCTGGAGAGTCTCGTCCGCGTTCAGGGCCTGTCTCCGGGCCTGTCTCCGGGCCGCATTATGGAGCTCGGCGAGCGTTGCCTGCATCTTGGTGTCCCTGACGGCGGCGGGGGACTGGGTGGTTTCGAGCAGGTCTCCCTCTTGGGAGAATATCTCCAGGTTTGTTTGCCGGTTCTGGTGGGTGTGCTGGCTGACGATGATTCTGCATTCCCCGATGTGGGTGATGAATGTCTGCTGTTCGTTGGCGGCCTTCCAGGTTGTCTTCCTGTCCCGGGTCTTCCTGTCCCGGGTGTTCCGGTTCAGAGCGGTTTCTATGTCCCTGAGGGTGGCCATCAGGCCGGATTCATGCTTTCGGGGGCGCTCTCATGGGAGGAGCCCCTTCTCCGCATTGCCCGGATGGATTCCTGCACCGACTTCCGGCGCGCCTTGCTGACACGGTTCTTTGGGTGCTTGGTCTGCAGCTTGTTCTTGGTGTGGGGCCTTCTGGCCTCCCGTGTGGCTCTCCATCCGGTGTTCATGGCTCATCCTCCTTGGCTCATCCTCCTTGGCTGTTTGCGCTGGGGCTGGGAGCGCACACCGCCTCAGCGTATGCCATCACCTGCAGTGATCTGAAGCCGTCCGGCCATTCCCCAACCCCATATTCCCGGATGGCCCACTGGGTCTGCTGTTCCAAGCAGAGCTGGAACTCCTCCATCGTGTGCACCGCAATGTCTCCGGGCAGCAGTAGCCGGCATCTTGCCTGCTGGAGCTGGGGATGGAACAGCCCTCTCCAGTTGTTCCCGCCGTAGCCGCCGTAGGCTTTGCCAATCGCGCATTCCGCGTAGGTTCTCGCGCTGTCCGTCAGTGTTGCGGGCTCCGGCATCGGCGTCAACCATTCCTCCGGCTCTCCCCGGCAGGCCAGGGCAGCTATCATCAGGGCCATCATGAATGTGAGATATGCGGCGCGTTTCATGTTTCTCTCCCGGTTTCCAGTCTCTGCTCCTTCGTCATGACCAGCCAACTCCGGGTCAGGGATCCCAGTGCCTCTCTGGTCTTCTACGGCTCCTCTTGCTTGGCTGGGCGCCTATCCCTGGTTCTGGATTTCTTCCTGGAAGAATTCCCGGACATATTCCCGGTACTGGTCCATTTTGTTCAGGACCTCCGGCTCCAGGCAGACCCGGTTGGTGATTGAGACGCCGTTGCTGGTTTCCAGGATGAGGGAGTACCCGTCAAATCCGGCGTACACGCCGTCGCCGATGTATCTCTGTTCCGGCATGGGCGGGTTTTGTTTGGGCAGTGAGTTGGAGGGGATTCTCATCGGGAGTCCTCCTGTATAAAAATAGCGGTCCCCTGGTGGGATCCGCTGCCGGTTTGGGTATTGTGTGGGTGGGCCTCTGGCCCCATTATTGCTGGTTCAAGAACCCATGGGTTTTGTCGTGGGCTTGGAGGCGGCCCGGCAGGGGCCATTGCCGGAGGGGGAGCGCTGGCGCTCAGTCCCACAGGGGGTATTGGGGTTTGGTGACCTGGGTTATTACCCAGACTACGGTGTGCATTGGTGCCCGCTCCTGGGGGTGCTCACGCCGTTTTGTTTATTCCGCCCCCGGTCTAACCGGCGGGTTCCAGGAACAGGTCCTGAGCGTTCTGCTCCATCAGGTTGGCGAGTTCCTGGAAGGTGAGGCCGCATTCAAAGGCCGCGGTCAGGTTCCGGACCGGCCACTGCGTCAGGAGGGGCGGCGCTTCGTGCCGTACGGCGCCGTACTGGTTGTGCAGTCCCATCCACCGGGCGATCTTCTGAGGCGGGATGGTGTAGTAGATCTGGCCCTCGTACCGGAATGTGCTGGCGGGACCGGAACTCCTCCGGTCATGGTGCCAGTATGCTGATTCGGGGTGGTGGCGGCGGTAGAGCTCGCAGACGGCGCCGCCCAGGCTGAACTGGTTGGGTTCCGGGGAAAGGAGGTTGGTCCTGCTCCGGGCTTCCGGCAGCTCTCCCGAGCGCAGGAGTTTGATGAGTTCCATCTGTATCCGGTTCATTTCCGCTCACTCCTCTGGCCTGCGTTCCTTCCCTCTGGCTGTCTATCCCGCTGGGGCTTGGCGGCGGTCCTGAGGGTCAGGAGCATCAGTTCCAGGCATTTCCTTCTCCGTTTTCCCTGAGGCAGGAGCGCGTGGCAGGCGTATTCCTCCTCGGCGTCCCCTAGGTCCATGGGCAGCCCGCTCTGGGCTGCCCATCTAGGTGCACCACGTGGTGGTGCGGTACGTGGTTGTCCGTATATGCTGGTCTCGGACAGGCTGGGGGTTGCCCAGGGTCTTCCCGGGGACTGCATCCGTTGGATGAGCCGGTTAAGGGTGATCATTGACCCAGCCCAGGATCTCTTCGCCTTCCATTTCCCACTCCTCCGCATGGATTTTCTCCACGACCTCTTTCCGGAATTTCCGGGTGTTTTCCCGGGCGTACTCCGGGTCCTGGGTCGCATCGGCCAAGAGCGCGGTGGCGAGCTGGCCGGTCCCTGGTCCGGGGGAGCCCCAGGTGAAGGGGGCTTCTTCCTCATCGTCCGGGTGTTCCGGGTGTTCCAGGATGGTCTCTCCTGCTCCGGGGATTTCTCTCACCACCCGGTTCCCCAGGATCCGGTTGCGGGTGCCCCGGTAGGTCTGGGCATCCTGGCCGGGGGAGTTTGGTGCGGTGCCCAAAGTGGCGGCCCGGCAGGTCTGCTCCAGGGATTTCATGTGCCGGCAACAGTCCTCTCTCAGTGCTTCGAGGGCGTCCTGTCTGGGATCGCAGGGGTCGGTGTCCTGGCTGATGGCGGATGCGGAGGTGGAGATGTCGGCCAGTGTCCCGTAGATGGTCATGGTGCTGTTGATGGTCACTCTTTCTCTCATATTTCTCCCTCCTGCTTGAAGTTTCTCGTTCAGGCCAGCAGCTCGGCGAACTCTCCTGTCTCCAGGTCCAGGGTGGTTATGCTGATCTTCATACGTTCCTGCCAGATCTCGTCTGGCATATCTTCCCGGCCCGGGTTGGGGACCTTGGTGTTGTTCTTGCTGGTCTTGCCCTTGACTATGATCCGTTGCCCGTCCTGCTCGATGACCATGTTGTTCAGGAGTCCGGCGGCGACCAGCATTGCCAGGTGCCCCTTCCTGAGGGGCATGAGGGGCTGGACCTCCTGGGGATCATCGGGCCAGAGGGCGGCCTGCACCTCCCGGCGGTTCCAGAGCCCCTGGCTCCTGGCTTGGAGGATGGCGTCGGCGGGCTCGATGTCCCGCCGTGTGAAGAGTATGTCCCGGGGTTGCTGGTGAGAGAGGGTGAGGAGCTTGCTTTTGGGCCTTCCCAGGGTCTGGGAGTTGTGCTGTTCTCCGTTGGCCCATTTTTCCAGGAGCTTCTGCTGCTGCTCATCGGTGACCGGGGTCTCCCTGCGCCATGCGAAGACGGTCATCTGCTGGCTGTTCTCGTACTCCGGGTTGGGCAGCTTCCTGATATGGATGGGGCCGTAGTGCTCCGACAGGTACCGCGCCGACTTCAGGAGGGCCTCCGGGGTGGCGATGTAGATCATGGTTCCCCTGGGGACGAGGTACTTGGTGCAGTTCATGAGGAACTGGTGCTCGGTCCTGCCGGGTTCCTGGGATGAAGGCGGGTTCAGGAAGCATGCTTCGAAGGCGTTGTTGGCGATGGTGGTCTTGGCGATGTCGGAGTGGAGGGCGTGGTTGAGCCTCTGGATGGCCCGTTGGGCCTGCTCCCGGCTCCGCTCCACCCCATAGGTGGTAACGGTATGGTTGGCGCTCTTTCGGAGGGTTTCGGCCAGGGTCTGGAGGGCGGTTCCGGACCCGCAGCATGGGTCGATTATCTTGATCTCCCCTGGGGGGGACCGTTGGTCGTTCTGGGGATCCAGGCTGTCGGCGACCATGGTGGCTACCCTTTTGGTGGTGACGTTCAAGCCTTTGCTCCTTGTTGCCGGAAGGTGACCACAGCGGTCAGGAGATCCAGGTATTTCTTCCCCTTGCTCCTCCGGTTGTTCTTCCAGGGTTTCCTGTTGGGGCGCCTCTTGGTTGGGGCGTTCATGGGGGTTCCTCCTGGTTCTATTTGGTGGACGTGGGTTTCAGTACCCCACATCGCAGTCTGGGAACCGGTTGGCAAGTGTGTCGATGCCGATCCGGGGTCCGGGCAGGGTGCTCCCGTTGTTGGTGGTCCACCCGGCCGTAATCTCGTAGATCTCGTTGCTGAGATCCACGCCGGTCACGTGTTCCCGGATGTGTTCCGGGATCATCTCCATGAGTTCCTTCTTCAGCTCTTCCCCGTGCTTCTCCAGCACCCGGCTGATGCTGTTCATGGCCGATAGGCTTCCCATTCTTCTCTCTCCCCTTGGTGGATTGGGCCGGGGCAGATGATGGTCTTCATGCTGTTGGGTCTGCGGTCTGGATATTGCGGACGTATTCCAGCATCGCCTCCCGCTCGGCGGTCTCCTGCTGTTGGTCGATCCCGAAGAACCGGTTGATGAGGCCGTTCCGGCTCACGATGGCAGGTTCCAGGCAGTCCTGGTGCCCCTCGTATTTCATGTTTGAGGGCGCCGCTATCCAGTATCCCTCCAGGGCCAGCCATTCGATGAATTCTCCCACGGCCTGGCCCTGCTGGCCGATCTTCCTGATCCGGTCCAGCACCGGAGTGTCGGGGGGGTTCCCGGGGTTGGTTTCCGGGATCTGGCTCATTCCTGGGGTCCTTCCTGTCCCGCTTGGGACATGATGCTCTGGCAATTCGGGCACGAGACCTTCTTGGGGTTATCGGTCATCCGGACCATTCCCAGGACGGGGCAGACCGGCATGAGCCGGTAGTGTTCCCCGAGGTTGCCGGGCCGGCCCAGGTGTTGGTAATCCTGGGTTCTGGGTTCTGCTTGACTGGTCATTACGGTTTTCTCCTTTCTCAGGTCTGGGGTCCGGCGTCTTGAGTTCGTTCTGGTTCAGTTCGTTCTGGTTCAGTTCATTCTGAAGGAAATGATCCCGCTCACGGTTTCCTGGAACCAGCCTGGTCCCGGCTCCTCCCAGTTCTTCAGGATGGTGGTGGGGTCCTGGTATTTGAGGATGGTGGGGGTGTCCTGGTCCTCATGGTGTTCCGGGAGGTATTCCGGCCAGTACATTGGCCTGCGGTCCCCTCCATCGGTGCTGTAGCAGCTCTCGGCGTCCTGTATGTTCCATAGGCACAGGTCCTTCGTCATCTGGTCCAGGTTGTTTTGGTCCATATCGTTTTGGTCCATGACTCCTCTCCCTAGAGGTTGTTCCCGAACTTGGACATGGCGATTTCCATCTCCATCTGCACCCGGGGCGGCAGTTGTTCTCTGAGATTGGCGGCAGACAGCATCCGGCCGATGGTCCTGATGAGCTTTGACATTGGTTTCTCCTCCTCGTACAGCACCCGTTGGATGCTGCTTTCCTTCTGGGACTGAGTGTCATCCAGGGCTATGCCCTCGGCACTCTTCTCCAGGACCCAGGGCTATGCCCTGGGTCCCTTTGATTGGGAGACTGTTGGCCCCAGTGCCTGGCTGGTGAGCGGTTGAGCCGGAGAGCCCGGGGGCGGCAACGTTATCCCTGGGGCGGAGCCGCCCCCGGGGGTGCGCCACCTGGTGGTGCATGTGGGAAGCGGCGTCATGTCGGAAACCGCACCGTCTATGGTGCAGTTGGAGGTGCGGTTGATGAGAGAAGCGGGTTGGTTGAGGTGTTTCTGCCGGCCTGTGGGGAGAGCGGTGCTCCACGAAGGGCTGGGTTCAGACCCGTTCAGGGAGTCTTCGTTCAGTGGGTCTTTGTTCAGGGAGTCTGCAGGGTGCCTTTCTGTATAGCCTGGCTGATCAGGTCCATGGTCATTGGTTCATACACCTGGCAGAGATAGGCGCGTATTCCGTGGGATTCCAGGGGGACTATGGACTCGTTGGCGAGCCCTTCTTCCCAGAGCCATCCGGCCCAGCTGGGGTGTAGGGGGATTGCTACGCGCTGGTCCAGGAACCGGTAGTGACGGTCGGGCGCCTCCTCGGGATCCTGGCATAGTATTACGAAGAGGTGGCCTGCGGTTCCGTATTTCGCCCGGGTGCTGTAGACCAGCGAGTGGTGGAGCTGGGTGTTGGGGAGCTTCTGCTCCCGGTGTTCCCAGTTCCGCATGTTGGGTTCGGCGGGGGTGAAGGACCGGTAGTGGTCCATGGGGTCATCGGAGTTTATGAACACCCTGACGGGCGGGTTGGTGCAGAGGTTGGCCGTTATGGCCCGTACGGCCCGGAGGGAGCCGATCATTGATGCGAACCAGATGTTCTCGGTTTTGGGACTGACGGCGAAGGCGTCGCAGGTCGCGCTGAACCCCTGCCCCGATATGGTGTAGATTTTTTCTTCCTGGGTCTTTCCGGTCATCCCTGCTCCTGGATTTCTTAATACTTGGATTTCTTAATACCTGGATTTCCGGGTTTCCTAATATCCACGAGAGGCTGTTGCCCGTTTGAACAGCCCCCCGTCCGGACCTGCTACTCCTTCTTCTTGATGGGGTTACAGGTGCAGCCATAGCCCTCGTGCCCCTGGATGGGACAACCGTCGGGATAGCGGGGAGTGACCTTCGCCTCGTTGCTGGGGTTTTGCTGGTTTTGCTGGGTGTTCTTGGGCTTGGGCAGAGTCGTTACCATTTTGGTTCCTCCTGGTTTTCTGTTCCTGGTTTTCCTGGTTTTCCTGGGGTTCCTGCCGGTCGGGCAAGGCTGTCTCTTCCTGCCCGCAGGCGGAGGAGACAGCCGCCCGTCTTCACTTCATGAGGCACATCGTGAGGCAGATCATGAGGCACATGAGCAAGGGGAGGCCATACCGGCGCCTCCCCTTGATGGAGTGCTCCTGTCCGGTGCCTGGGGCTTCTTGTCAGTTTTTCCTGACCCTGACCCAGAAGCTGGGCCGGCGCTTCTTCGAGTCCTGGAAACACTGCTTCAGGATGTCGATGGGGACCTTGGCCTCCAGGAGATCGGGGTTGTAGACCTTGTTGTCCCGGGGCTCGAAGTAGCCGGCTTGGACCGTTCCGGCCACGATGTCGGCCTCCTCGACCTCGTCGCAGGCTTCCTGGAGTATCAGTCGTGCCTCATCCACCTGGGGCTTGGACTTCATCCAGGCTTCGGCGGCATTGATCACCCTGGTGTCATTGGTCAGGACGGGCCGGCCCTTCTCCTGCCAGGCCTTGTAGGTCCCCCAGCACTCTGTGTGGTAGCTGCAGTAGCCGCAGATCTTGGAGCCGTGATGGTAGGGCCGGTCCGGCAGCCCTTCGGCCCCGACGGTTTCGATTATTTCCTGGAGTTTCCGGTAGTCCTCGTCGACGTCCTCCGGTTTCCAGGAGACGCGCTCTGGGGAGAGGGGGCGGCCGTCGCGGTCCATCATTGCAAAGACGCCGCGTTCGGGGTGGCTGACCAGCCCCATCTCGTAGAGTCTCCGGCCGTAGAGGCCGATCTGGGTCATGTAGGCGGGGTATACCTGGCCGACTCCCTGCTCCTCCACCTCCAATCCCTTTCGTTCGCTCATCGACTTGCACTCCAGAGTGACCCAGAGATTCTGGGTGAACTCGGGGTGGCGGCAGATGCCGTCGGGGTGTCCCCGTAGGACAGTATCGGTGCCGGGCACCTGGACTTCCAGCTCCAGCTGGCCGCTGTTGGAGAGGACGGTGTTGCCGGTCTCCCATCCGTTCTGCTCCAGGTCCATGATGATCAGCACTTCGGCGGCGTGGCCCAGGTTCATCCGGTTCTGGGCGTGCCGGTTGGGGGGGTCGGACTCATCCACTCCCATGAGTGAATAGGCCTGGGCCCGGGTACACTTGCCCCCGGAGGACATCCGGAGGTGGGGGTGCTGCTCTCGAGCGAAGTCCTGGGCGGCCAGGGGCTGCCAGTTGATTGTTGACTGGGGTTCCTCTTGAATTGTGGTCACAACCCGCCTCCATCCGGTGGTCTTGTGGTTCAAGCACAATTTTACCAGATGGGGATAGGTCATGTCGTTAACTGTCTGTTGGTCTTCTTCAGTTTGCTACAGGCAGAGCCTGGTGTTGTGAGGATGGTCCGGCGGGAGCCGGCATGGATCTGCCCGGCAGGGGGATTGCCCCGGTTCTGGAGGGCAGGATCAGGGTTGGTTGGCCGATCTTCATTGCCTCTGCCCTGGGATCACTGTGGTACCGCTTCCGGTTCTTGTTGGCCTGCTTGATCGTCGTTTCCTGTGCTCTCCGCCTATGGGCCTGCGGGCACCCGCATGGTGCTGTAGCGCCCGGTCTTCTCGTCCTGTACCACGAAATCGTAGTCGGCCCGCAGGGCCATCTCGTTCAGTTCATCCCGGGAGTGTCCCTCTATCTCCATTTCGTCCAGCAGGTCCACCATCTCGGTGCTGATGCCGTAGTAGTCCGCGACCGTGATGGTGGTGTCGTCCACGCTCTGGTACCTGGCGCCGTCCCACGCCGTCTCGGGTCCGTTCCAGTGGATGATGCCGGGGTCTCGGTTCATGAAGGCCTGCAGGCCCGCGCCCAGATATGAATAACCTGTCGTTTCATCCTGGCCGTTCAGCTGCCTGGTGGCGGGTCCTCGCTTCGTCTCCAGCCTCTGGGCGGTTTCCGCCCACGTCTGCCGGCGTTCACTGAATGTCTCAACCCATTCCTGGGGACTTCTCTGGGGTCTCTGCTCGGATATTCCCATGTTTCTCTCTCCTTGCGCTGTGCGCTCAGTATCTTCTGTGCCTTCTTTGTCCGCCCCGGGGTCCGCCCTAGGGTCTCCCCCAGGCGCTTCGCCGGCAGGCGCTGCACCGGTCGTTGGGCGGCTTGTAGTAACCCTCTCCGCAGATCTCGCAGCGCATTACGCCGCTGCATTTGAAGCACTGCTTGTAGCCCGCCTTCCTGGGGTGGGTGCAGGCTTCCTGTTGCTGCCCGTTCTGTTGCTGCCCGTTGGAGTGTTCTCCGGGCTGGCCGGGCCGGGTGGCGGTCTCCTCGGCGCCGGTGCTGAAGGTGTAGGCGCCGGCCTGTCCGCTCGTCAGAACCTCGACGGCGTGGTTGATCAACTGCATCAGGGCCTTGCTCTGCCCGTCACGCATGTCGGGGTGCAGCATCTTGGCCAGCCTGCCCCGGGCCTGGCTTATCTCCCGGGCGCTTGAGCCCCTGGGCACGCCCAAGATTTCCTCGGGCAGAATTTTTATCCTGTTGCTGGGCATCAGCCGGCGGCCGGAACTCTCATTCTCCCGCCTCTGGCGGCGGTATCGGTATCGCGTCTTCCCCGGGCAGCATTCCGGGCATTATTCCGGGCACCCGTCCCGTCTGGAGCGTCTCCTGAAGGTTGGGCAGCAGGGTCTCTCCCACCGTCAGGTTCCCGGGCATCACCATGCTGGCCAGGAACTCCTGCTCCAGCGTCGTGATGCCGGCCTCGACGGCCTCCAGCTTGGCCCTGATGACCAGCAGCAGGGTACGCCATGCCTGGCGCTCGGCCTGCTCCCAGGCTCTCCTGGCGTCTCCCGCCGGACGCATCTTCCTCCGTCCATTCTTCCTGATTTTGTGATCGAACTCCTCGCGCCTGGGCATCGGGATGAGCATCCGGAATGCGTAGGAGCTCAGGCGGAACCCGATGATGGCCTGTCCCTCTTCCCAGCCGTGCAGGAACTGGTCGGCGCCGTGGCGCCGCAGTGTCTGCTCGATGTCCGTCTTACTCTGCTCCATGCTCACCGTGGTCTGGCTGGCGTGTCTCGGCTGGGTCATTCTGGTTCTTCCTCTTGGGTTGCCGGTTCCAGGGTGCAGCCGGCATGCCCTTCTTCCATTACCATGTAGGCCGCCCAGGCGGCCTTGGGGTAGATGCAGGCCTCGCAGGCGGTGATGGTGTGCTCCGGCCCGGGGTGGTCCGGGTCCGGCGCCAGGCGGAAGGTGAATTCCTGCCGGCATTCGTGTTCCGGAACCTCTGTCATCCGGGGGTTCTCCTCCAGCACGTTGGCCAGGATGGCGTTCAGGACTCGTTCGTGGCCGTCCCAGGTGTAGGGTTCCCGGTCAGGGTCCATTTTGGGAGCGTGCTTTTCGGCCAGCCTCATGGCGTCCTGGACTGACAGGTCCCGGCCGATCACGGCCGTTTCGTAGGGCTGCCGCTGTTCCCACACCTGCCAGGTGGTGGAGAGCCACTCCTGGCGGGGCTTCCTCAGGAGGTTGTCGTACTGGGGAACCAGGGCCATCTGGGGGTGGGATGTGTGGGAGCAGTCTTCCTCGCACTCTGGGGAGAGCTCCGGCACGAAGGCAACCAGGGCTCCGCTCTGCACCTGCCGCCACTTCATGTTGCCCTGAGGTCCAGGGTTTCCCATTCCTCCTGGGCTTCGTGCCTGGCCTGGCGGCGCCCGTGGCCGCAGACGGCTGACGTGAGGAGCTGTCCCGGGACAGCGATTCGGAGGGGAGATTCCTTGGGAAGCTCATTCCCGGAGCAGCCGGCCGGTACCAGCCGGTGGCAGCAGCCGGTCCGGGACTCCAGCTCCAGGTGGAGCTTGTCGATGTCGATCAGGCTGGCTTCCCGGACTTCGTCCGGTGCCGCCATTGTGGATTTGGGTGGTTCCAGTGTCATCGTTCGTCCTTCCGTGGAGTGGGGTGGAAGTCTCCGCACTCCTGGTGCCGGTATATTCTTTCCTGTTTCATCTTCCGGCTGTGGGCCGCTCCCGTGTCGGGGACGGGTTTCTGACATATGCAGCACCTGGGGGGCTCGTTCCCCCATAGGCCCGGAATTCTGCCGGCGAAGAGGCACTGCTCGTACTGGATGGTGATGCTTGGGTTCTGCCGGCAGCCGGGCAAGCTCTCTTGGGCGAGCTGTTCCAGCCGCTCCTGGAGCTCATGGGATCTCCGGTGGAATACCAGCACATGGTCGGTCTGGGGCAGGTCGTCCCGGATATTGTCGAACTCGTAGGACTCCAGCATCAGGTAGGAGCGCCCCAATTGGTGGTTCCGGCATATCTCGTTGATCTCCTGCTGTGCTGAGGGGTTGGCATCCATGGTCGTTACGTCTATGGAGTTGCTGGCAATGCTCCGGATATCGTGGACTCTCGTCCCCCTTAGGTTGAGCGTGTCCCTGATGGAACTGATTACTTTTTCTGTTGGCGCTCTCATATTTTCCCTCGGTTCAGGCGGAAATCCTGGTTACCAGGAGGATGATGGTCATCCAGACCATCGCGCTGTTGATGAGGAGATTGGTCCCCATTCCCTTGGGGATGGCTTTGCGGCCCTTTAGCGCCATGATTATGGGCAGGGCCGACAGGACTCCGGCGATGATGGCGCCGGCGGCCAGGAGTTCTCCGGGTTGGTCCCACTTCCATTTCCTGGCCTGGGGGTAGAGCAGGATGGAGGCCAGGATGATGACGGCTATTGAGACGTACCAGATCGGGCTTCTCTGTCCCATTTCCATTACGGCCAGGACTCCCGCGGGACCCATGGGGGCCATGCGGGCGGCGGTGGTGGTTGCGGCCATGCGGAGTGCGGGCTCCAGCATCAGAACAGGGTTCCCTGCTTGGGGGGTTCGGGCTGAGGCAGGGGTTCCGGCTCATCGGCCGGCGGGTTGTCCCGGATCTCCTGGAGGATCTGGGGGAGCTGCTGGAAGTCGGCCTCGATGGCCGCCCGGTTGGCGTTTTTGTGGAGTCCGGCAGCGGGGTGCATGATGGGGAAGATGTTGCGTCCCAGTCGGCGTCTCAGGCTGCCCCGGACCTTGCTGATGGTCTCGCCTGGGAGGAACTTGCCGGTGGAGAATCGTCCCAGGGTCACGATGATGTCGGGGTTGATGGCCTCTATCTGCCGGTCCAGGTACTGGGAGCAGGCCTCCATCTCCTCGGGCCTGGGGTCCCGGTTCCCCGGAGCTCTGCACTTCAGCATGTTTGTGATGTAGACATCCTCCCGGGACAGGCCGGCCATGGCGAGGAGGTCCCGGAGGTAGAACCCGGCGGGTCCCATGAAGGGGCGTCCCCAGCGGTCCTCGTGTTCTCCCGGCCCCTCGGCGATGAACATCACGCGGGCGTTGGCCGGCCCCTCTCCGGGGACGGCGCACTTTCTGGTCCGGTGGAGTGGGCAGTTCTCGCAGGTGCGGATCTCAGCCGCAATGGTTGCCACGGTCTCGTTCTGGTTCTGTTCGCTCATGTGTATATCTCTCGTGGTTCTGGATGCTGGTTCAGCCGGCCCCTTGGGCCCGGGCCTTTTCCTGGCGGTATTTTTCCTGGCGGTATTTTTCCTGGCGTTCCCACAGGTTGCGGCACATCTGGCACCAGCCTGGCCCGGGTGTTGGCAGTTGCTCTGGGTAGGGCAGGGCCGGGGGGTTCATGCCCAGGGTATTCTTGCCGCAGATTGTGGAGGGGAGGTCCCGCTCCTTCCTGATGTGCCGGATGGGGGGAGCTTCCGTCTTGTGCTTCTTCTCCCAGGTCTCCTGGATGCGCCGGACGCAGTTCCGGCAGTCTTCTTCCTGGATGTCCTGCGGGGTCAGGGGAGGGTCGATGGTGATCTCCGGTTTCTCCAACCGGCCGCAGACCCATCGGGGCGCGTCCCCGCTTTTCTGGGGGTCCGCCCCAGCGTCCTGGCGCCGGTAGTGCTGGATCATTTTGCTTCCCCTTCTGGGCAGGTCTGGTAGCACTGGTAGCTCTGGTAGCTCTGGTAGCTCTGGTAGCTCTGGCAGCGCTGGGCCTGTTCGATGATTGCCCTGGATATCCAGCACACCCACCGGTCCGGCCCGCCTTCCTGGAAGAGCTGGTAGTACTCGTGCCGGTGCTGGAGTATGTGGGTGCTGACCGGCAGCGGGCTGCCGATTATTGCCTGGATGATGGCGCGTCCGGTCCGTCCGTTGCCGTCTACGAAGGGATGGATGGTCTCGAATATCAGGTGGGCCCAGGTGGCCCGCACCACCGGTGGGTCCTGGCTCTCCTGGATGTAGCGGTGCAGCTGATCCATGAGGGATGGCACGAATACGGGGTCCGGAGGCCGGTGCGGTCCCACTGTGACGGGGATGGAGCGGTACCGGCCCGGCTGGGCCTGTTCTTGTTCCTGCATCGCCCAGGCGTGGAGCTGGAGGAGGGTGGTGGATGTGATGGGGGTATTTATGAATGCCCGGAGGGCGTCCCGGAGGAGCAGTATCTTGGATTCCCTGAACTCTCCCTCGATGTGGGATGAGGCCAGGGCTTCCTCGATGAGCATCCGTTCCAGGATCTCTGGGCTGGGTTGCCTGGGTAGGTTCTGGATGGCTGCCTGGGCCTTCTGGGCTTCCCGTATCGCATCCTTCCCATGCCGTGCGGCGGCATGGTATCCGGCGGGCGGTGGGTGAAGGTAGGGGTTCTGCCTTTTTGACTGTTGCAACTGTCCTCCCATGTTGATGCGGCTCAGAATGGGATATCCGGGCTGTGGATGTCATGGGACTCCGGTTCATGGGACTCCGGTTCCTGGGATTCCGGTTCATGGGACTCCGGTTCATGGGACTCCGGTTCATGGGACTCCGGTTCATGGGACTCCGGTTCATGGGACTCCGGTTTCTGGCTGGCGCCGTTCTGGCTGGCGCTGCCCGGCCGGCCCAGGGGGACTATGCTGTTGGTGTGGATCTAGGTGCGTTCCCGTTTCTGGCCGTCGTCACCGGTCCAGGAATTGTTGACGATTCTTCCCACGATGTGGACCAGGTCCCCCTTGTGGGCGCGTTCGGCCAGGATCTCGGCGGCCTTCCCCCAGGCGGCTATGGTGTGCCAGCCGGTCTGGGGATCCTGCCCGGCCCGGTACCGGTCGGTGGCCATCCTGGCGTTGGCCAGGGCGGTTCCTCCCTGGGTGTAGCGTATCTCCGGGTCGTTGCCGAGCCGTCCCATGAGGATGACCTGGTTCACTGTTCCTGCCATTCGGCGTTCTCCTTTTTGACTTCTGTTTTTCCCGGCTGGGGGGTCACCCCTGCCGGATCTTGGCGAAGATGGGGTTGGCCTGGGTCAGGTCCGGTCCATCCGGTCTCCGGACAGTGAGGCCATTTCGAAGTTCTGCCTTCGGCCATCCTGGATGGTTGCCGGCGGTCGTTCAGTTTTGCTGGTCATCTTGTTCTTCGCCGTCGATTTGGGGATACCTGGTCAGCCCTGACCTGAGCACGGTTATGACGCAGCATTGTGCTGAGCCGGGGTTGACCCAGGCGGTGTGGGTTCCGGGTTCTGTGGAAAGGGGCATGACCTCCGATATGGAGTCGGCCACCATCTGGATGGGGGGCTGGCCCGGGTTGGTTTCCCAGTCCTGGTCCAGTTGGTTCATCTTCCGGCACCAATTTTTCACGCTCTCCCCGGCATGTTCCGGGCTGGTGGCCTCCACCGATAGGAGGGTGTATTCGGCCAGCTGGTCTTGGTAGACCCTCTGGGCTCTCGCTGTGTAGTTCCTGATGTTGGTTTCTTGCATGGTTTCTTGCATGATTGTCCGATGGTCCATTTTTAGTTTGATGGGGTTCTGCTGCTGGGGTTCTGCTGCTGGTCATGTGCCGGGGGGCGGCTGGACTTGTTCCAGCCGCTGGGTCCGGGGTCTTTCAATGAAGCTGACCTGCTTGGGGCTCTGTTTTCCTCTTCCCTTCCGGATGAGGAGCTCGGCGCCCCAGCAGGTCCAGCAGGTCGGGCACTTCCGTCCGTCGGTGGGGTGGCCGTTCTGGATAATCCGGTCGGCGTCATCGAAGTCATGGGGCCTCCAGAGAAATGCCCGGTGAGGGGGGAGTTCTTCCAGGTACTGGACCTGGTTCTCGTTGGGGTTCTGGCCCTCCCGTTTGAGCTCGGCCCAGAATGCTTTCTGGTCCATTGGAATCCAGATCGGGAGGGGGTTTCTCCGTATGATGGTGAGGTCCGGGTATCCCCTGGCCTGCTGGTCGCCGACCCAGTGCATGGCTCCCTCCGGGGTGCGTATCTGGCGCCGGGAGTCGTGTATGTGGAAGACGAGGCAGTTCCTGGCCTGGATGGCCTGGATGATGGTTGACTGGAACTGCTTCTCGCTGGTCTGGGCCGGCATTCATCCCCCTTCCTGATCAGGCGGGCATGATGGGCATTATCACGTGGGTGTAGAGGTCGGAGTCCACGAGCCGGAACACTCCCGGGGCCCGGTCGCTGTTGGTCTCCATCCGGATCTTGCACTTGTCGGTGATGTTCAGGATGTCCTTCAGGTACTGGTGGTTGAAGGAGATCTGCACCGGTGGGCCCTCCATCTCCTCCATCTCCACCACGGCCCGGCTGTTGCCGGTCTCCTCACCCTCTCCGTAGATGGTGGTGGTGGGCTTGCCCTCGTCCCCATCTGCATCCATCTGTAGAGTTATCTTGTTGAAGTTGTTCTTGGTGAAGAGGGAGGTGCTGCGCACGGCCTGCATCAGGCTTCCGCTTTCCACCACGGCCTTGGCCGAGGAGCTTTCGGGTATGAGATCCTGGTAGCTGGGGTATTCTCCCTCCAGGAGAAGGGTGGTCATCTCCACCCGGAACTCCCCGTGGGCGGCGGCGATGAACTGGAACAGCGCCTGTTTCCGGTTCTGGGGCATATGGATGTGGACCGGCTCCTCGCTGTCTCCCTGGATGGCCCTGAGCCGCTTCAGGAAGTTGGCGGGCAGGTTGATCTCGAAGGGGTCTTCCACCGGGTTCTCCAGGCTGCCCTCCTGCACTGCCAGGCGGAAGCCGTCCGCGGCGGCCATGATGAACCCCTCTTCCTGGAATCGGATGTTCACCCCGGTCAGGACCGGGCGGTTGTCCTCCTTGGCGGCGCAGAACTCGGTCCGTGCGATGGCGGTGCTGAACTCGCTGGCCTTCACGGCCAGGCTGCTCTCCTTCTCGACCTCGGGTATCGGCGGGAACTGGTCCGTCATGGTCCCGTTTATGTGGGCCTTGTTCCGGAGGCACTTCAGGACCAGCAGGCTGCCGTCGTCCGGGTCATCCTGGGGTACCCGGAGCTCCACCACATCATTGGGGAGGGTTGATACGAACTCGTGGAGGAGCTTCAGGGGGACGGTTATCCCGCCGGCCTCCTCCACGTCGGCCGGCACCCAGGTGGTCAGGGAGGTCTGCAGGTTGGTGGCCTGCATCTTGACGGCGCCGTCGATGGCGACCATGAGGACGTTCTGGGTGATGGGCATGGTGGTTCTGGCGTTGATGATCTGGTTGGCCATGGCCAACCCGTGGCTCAGGTTTCCCTGGAGGCATTTGACTTTCATCTGTGTTCCTTCTCTCCTGTCCGTTTAAGTCCCTGGGTCTTGGTTCTGGGGGTTCCGGCTCTCCGGATTCTGGTTCTCGGGGTCGTTACCGTGTGGTGAGGATGAGGGGCTGCCCGTTGTCCTGGAGGAGTTTCAATGTTTCAAGGTTCATGTTTTTCCCTCTGTCTGCCGGTCTGCCCCAGCAGCAGGCCGGCAGACAGAGGGAACTGGCGCCACAGTCTCCCGTCCAGGAGGGCTCCGCCCTTGCCGTTGGTCCGGGGGTCGTGGAGCTCCGCCTGACTGAGTGAGTACTGCTGTTCGGTCACCAGGGGGTTGCTGTTGTAGCTGCCCCACTGCTTGCCGAACACGGGAATCTCGAGCTCGACGCATTCCCTGGTGATGTCCCGGGCCCATTGGGCCTGCATGGGACGGCACCCCGGCCCGGACTCGCCGCCCCAGATCAACCAGTCCGGGTGTTGGTTGAAACCACGGAGCGATACCGGGCCCAGGGCCGGTTCGTAGCTGATGAACCGGACGGCCGCGGGGGTTTCTGCCAAGAGGCGCCACCGGCGGTCGTACTCCTCCTGGTTCTCGGCGCTGACCCCCAGCCAGACGTTGGGGTAGCCGGTTTCTCCCCAATCTTCGGGCAGGAACCTTGCGAAATTCTGGGGCCGCTTGGTCAGGAGCTGCCAGTCCAGGTTCGGGGTTTGGCGGATGAGCTCGAACAGGTCTTCCCGGGCATCTGTGGGTTCCGTTGGGGCCTGGTTGTCGAAGACATCGGCCAGGCTGGCGCAGAATACCTTGTGCCGCTCACCGGCGGCCCGGGCTTTCCGGTCCCAGGTCAGTGGCTGCTTCCAGGTTGCTGGCTTGGTCCGGACCCGTTCTCCCTCCGGTCCCCACTGGGTCCAGCCCCTCCGGTTGGAGAGGGTCTCGGCATAGCAGTTATCGCAGCCTGGGCTGACGACCTGACAACCGATCCACGGGTTAAATGTGTGAGTGGTCCACTCGATCTTTGTATTCTCAGCCATCTTGCTTTTCCTTCTGCATGGTGGGTTTTCTCCTCTCGGCTCTGATGTTCCTGAAGATCAGCCAGGCTGCCGTGCCGCAGACTGGGAGCACGGTGAGGGCCAGTGCCGTCTCAACTGGCTGGGTCTCGTGTCCGGCCCATGTCCGGAGGGCCAGGACGGTGGGGAACATGACTGCGTTGGCGATCATGTATCCCAGGAAGGTGGTCTTGAATAGGCCGCTCTTGGCCAGTATTCCCCGCTGCATCCTGATGAGTCCTGCTGTTTTGCTGGCGGCCAGGAGTATTCCGGGAGCGGCGGTGATGCCGATCCCCGCCAGCACGGCGGCTATTGGTATTACCTGGGGCTCGTCCCCACGGAGTCCCCATGCCGCCAGTCCGGCGGTGGCCATTCCAATGATTGGGGCCGATGCCAGTGCCCACTGGGTCTTTCTCCCCAGGGTGTTGCTGGTCATTCTCTGTCCTCCTTCAGGCATCGCGCGGTGGGTTTCTCATTCTTCCAGATTTCCCTGAGAGTGGTGGGCAGTAACAGGGCGATCATGGGAGACAGGGCGGCGGCGATGTTGAGGAAGGTTCCGGGACTCTCGCCGGCCAGAACGGTTATCCCCCAGATGGGGATTGTGGTGGTTATGACGCAGATCTGCATCGCGGCCATGAGCAGCCAGAGGGGGCTGATGCCCCGGAGGGGATTTCCCTCCGGGGTCTTTTCCCTGGCTATCATCAGGGCCGGACATGCGATCAGGGGAGCCATAGACAGGATCCCCAGGCCCAGGGTGATGGGGTGCTGGCCGATCAGGTGGGCCAGGGTGTTGGAGCCCGCGTATCCCAGGGTGGGGGCTGCCAGGACCCACGCGATTATGGCCCTGAGCCACCAGGGGTCGTTCCAGAACCTGGCATCCATCTCCCTCAGGAATCTGAAAGGGGACATCCCATCTCCCAGTGGTCAGGCCGGCTCCCCGGCAATTCAATTCTGACCGGCGTCATCTCCCGTTCGTTTTCCCAGCAGGCCATGAGGCCGGCTTCATTCTGGACGATGTGGAACCGCTTCCCACTGGTTTCCAGGTTGTAGGCCTCCCGGTGAGTCCGGCAGGACGGGGGCCCGGCCGGGATATCTTCCGGATGGTCCGGCATGATGACCAGGGGTTCCAGTCCGTTGGCTCGTGCTATCCCGGTGAATTTCTGGAGGTGCAGGACCGAGGTCTGGGTGCGGTCGTAGGGGAAGGGATACCCTGGCATCGCGTTCCAGAGCTTGGAGTGGTCCCTCAGGAGGTTCCGGCGGCCGATGCCGGGTTTCCGGCTGATCAGCCAGATGAGTGCGGATAGGTCATGCCGCTCGCTTTCCGGGATTTCCTCCGTCATCTTGAGGACGAATGCGATCCTGCTCCGGTACTGTTCCAGCAGGTCTTCGTTCCGGAGCAGCACCGTGTTGCTGTGGTGTCCGGGTTTAACCGGGCTGGCCAGCCTCCTGGCCGGGTGTTCCACCACCATATTGGTGACCATTGTTCCCAGGAGGAGGTCCTGAAGGTCGTGGGAGGCAGTCCGTCCACCCGCCATTGGGAAGATGAACCTGGTTGGCGCTCCCAGCCACTCCTGGAGGAGGAAGGCTGCCGAGTTTATCTCTGAGCAGGCCGGGTGGTCCATGTGCTGGGCGAGGTGTAGGAGGAGGGCGGCGTGCCATCCGCTGGATGACCGGAGGTCCTGTTGGTCTGTCATATCCTTCTTTCTGGCGGTGTTGATCGTTCTGACCATCTGTGTGTCTCCTCCCTGCTTCAAATCCCCCAGCGCCGGCAGATGTGGGGGATGGGAGGCTGGGTCCCATCCCCCTGGGCAAACTTTTGCTGCTTCTTCCGGTACTGCTCCATGAGGGCCGCCTCCCGCCGGCAGGTCTCCGGTCTGAACGAGCAGGGCCATGGCCCTGGGGAGTTCCAGGAACTCGATGAGCATGTCTTGGATCTTGCCGTGCTTGGTTGGCGGGAGCTGCTTGGGGTCTTCCCCTGAGATCATCCCGGCCTGGGCGTGGATTTCCGGTGTCTGGTGAAGGAGGTTACCTTTCTGTCCCACTCCACGCTGATTTTCCCCGGCGCGATGCCGGCCGAGCTCCGGCTGACCAGGACGGGACCGGAGCGTATCTCCACCGGCCCCCGGTATGTTTCCATCACGATTGTGGTGGGGTTGCCGGACCGGTTCATCCTGAAGGTGTGGAGGATGGCCTCCTCCTCGTCATCGAAGCCGGTGGATGTATCCCGGACCCTGACCTGGGTTTTCGCCTGGGTGGTCATTCCCCCTCACCCGAGAGGATCTCCAGGTAGCCCTCCTGTCCGGTGAGGACCAGCATTGCCCCGGGCTGGATGGACCGCTCGTAGGACTCCAGGGTGCGGAGGAAGGTATAGAACTGGGGGTCCTTGGCCAGGGACTCCTGGACCAGGCTGATGGCCTCCGCGTCTCCTTCTCCCCGGGTTTCCCGGGCATCCCGGCGCGCCTCTGCGATGAGGATGTCGGCATCTCTCTGCACGCTGGCCGTGCGCTTCCGGTACTCCTCCTCGCCGTCGGCGCGGTGCTTTGCCGCCACCCGCTCCCGTTCGGTGCGGAGCCGTTCGATGATGGAGTTGCGCACCTGGGGCGGGAAGTCGGCCCGCTTGATGTCGGCGCTCAGGATGGTTATCCCGTATCCCTGGGAGACCGCGGCTTCTTCCATGCGCTGCCTGATCGACAGGGCGATGGCGTCCCGGGTATCCACCAGGGAGTCGAAGATGGGCAGCCCTTCCTCGTTGTTGGCCGGCTTCCCGTCCTCGTCCAGCCTGGCCCGGGCCCCGATGATGTCGGTCCGGTCGTGCTGGGCCACGGTGTCGCGCATGGCGGAGTAGAGGATGTTCTGCAGCCGCTCCCGTGCGGTGGCCTCGTTCCGGAGGGTGACGCGGAACTTGAGGGGGTCGGTGATCTGATACCGGATCACGGTATCAATAATCAACCGCTCCTTGTCCCGATCCGGGACCTCCCGTGGCGGGATGTCGGCCCGGAGAGTGCGGCGGTCGATGCGCTGCACGGTGTCGATGAAGGGGGCCTTCAGGTACAGGCCGGGCTCGGTCCGGATGTTCTGGACCTTGCCGAAGCGGGTCTCCAGGCCGTACTCCTTCTGGTCCACCTGGTATAGGGCCGACAGGGTCAGGATGAGGCTCACCAGGAGGATGGGGATCAGGGCGATGAGGGCAATTGCTCCACGGTTCATCAGTTGCCTCCGGGGGTGACGGGGATTATCTGGCTGTTGCCGGACTGGGCGTTCAGGATAATTGGTCCCAGCTCATCCCCTGGGATGAGGATCTGCCGGGTCCGGGGGAGCACCAGGTCCATGGTCTCCAGGTACATGCGGCGGGATATGATCTCCGGCGCCGCCCGGTATTCGGCCAGCACTGCTTCGAACCGGAGGGTCTCGCCCTGGGCGGCGTTGATGCGCTCCTGCTTGTAGGCGTTGGCCTCCTGCCGGATGAGCTCGGCCTGGCCCCGGGCCTCCGGGAGGGTCTGGGACTCGAAGGTCAGGGCCTGGTTGATCCTGGTCTCCTTCTCCTCCCTGGCCTGCAGCACGTCGTCGAAGGCGGCCTGCACCTCATCGGGCGGCTTGATCTCCTGGAGTTGTACCGCGCTTATGGTCAGGCCGGTCCGGTATCGGTCCAGGATCTCCTGGGCGTACTCCCGGGTCTCCAGCTCGATGGTCTCGCGCTCGGCCACCAGGGCCCGGTCGATGGTCCGGTGCCCGATGGAGCGCCTGATGGCGATCTCCATTGCGTCCTTGATGGACTGGCCGTCGGGGAACCCCACCCGGTGGCTCTGGTAGGTTTTCAGTTTCTTGCCGATCTCTGTGTAGTCGAACCTGATGCCGGGGTCATCGGCCTCGAATAGGTAGGCATTCAGGTCGCTGATGTAGTACTGAGCGACCAGCTGGATTTCCAGGAGCCCCAGGTCGCCGGTGATCATGGTGGCCGCGATCAGGTCCCTCTGCCAGTCCTCCCCGGTCATGCCGTCGAGTTTCCCATTGGGGAGGGTCTGGTACCCGACCTCCGCGGTCCGGCTCTTGTCGACCTGGATGGTGGTGGTCTTCCCAATGGGCCAGGGCCAGTGCCAGTGCAGGCCCTCCTGGTTTGCCGGCTCCAGCCGGGCTGCTCCGAAGGTCTGGACGGCGGTGGCCTCGCCGGGCCGTATCATGTAGAAGCCTGACAGGGTGAGGAGCGCCGTGATAACGGCGCATAGCGCCAGGGTCCCCATGGCTATGTGCCTGGTGGTGATGGTCATTCGTTTCTCTCCTGGTGGGATTCTGGGAGTGCGGTGTTCTACTCTTGATTCAGGGCCGGGGAGTGGTCCTGGTCCCTTCCGGCGCTGGTCCCGTCCTCCTTACCGGGTTCATCCCAGGGTGTGGTTGGGAATTCTGGCTGGAATTTCTGCCGGCGGTGATGCCGGCGCCGTCCTCTGGGACGTTGGTATTCATCCGTGTTTGGGGGTTGGGGGTCCATGTTGAGACTGCTCCTCATGTTTGCTTTCCGAGGGGGTTTTGCCCAGAGAATTTCTGCCCTGGGTTGGTTTGCCGGTCTGGGGGAAGGGTTGCCCGGGGACGTCTGTCCCCGGGCTGGTTGTCTGTATGTGAGGTGCAGCAGGGCTTGGGTCCTCCCCCTACAGGCTCAGCTCCGGTATCTGGATTTCTCTCCGGCTGGGGCTGTAGGCGTCTATGACCATGAGTTTTCCGCTGAGTTTCCTGGCCAGTTCCCGTATGGCTTGGTCCTTGGTGGGGGCGAATTCGACGGCTGACCGGAGGATGCCCGATGACCTGTTGGTCTTGTACTCGGTGCATCCGCTGATCCTGGCCTGTTGCCAGGAATCTCCGGCCTCCGTGATGACCTCGAGTTCCTGTTCCTGGAGTATCTTCCCGAGCTCCTCCGGGATTGCCGGTTTACTGCGGGGGCCATTCTCCAGCGCTATCTGCACCACCTGCTCGGGGGTAAGCGCCGAGACCAGGACCGGTCCGTCCGGTCCCTGCCGGTGGATGAGCAGGCGGGGAGTGGTTCCTGCAGGAACCACGAACCCGAATGCACCGCAGAGCGGTGTGCTACGAGGTTGCTGCTCTCCCTGGCTCTCCCTTGTGGAGCGCTCATCAGGGGCACTGCCTGGGTTCGCGGCGCAAGCGCTGCCCTCCAGGCTGATCCGGAAATTCCGGTCATTGGTCTCGATGTTCATACAAGTTCCTCATGCGGGTTCCTCATGCTGGACCTAGCTGCACCGGTTCCAGCCGCAGACCAGGTTGGTGCAGGCCTGACAGCCTTCCTGGAAGTGGGTGGGTGAGTTGCAGTCCGGGCATTTCTGCCGGCCGTTCATGAGGAGGATGTCCTCGTGGCTGGCTCCTGCATCCTGCTCCGGGGATTTCCAGTTCCCGCTCAGGGCGATGGCGATCCCGTCGGGGATGGAGCGGATCAGCACTCCCTCGTCCCAGGCGGGGCAGCAGGTTATGCCGTAGAGCTGACGGGATATCTCCTGGGGGTCCAGGTTGGAGCGGAGCGCCATGGAGACCAGCCGGCTGATGGCCTCGATCTGGGCCGAGTCGCAGCCCCCGGCCTTGCCGACGGCATTGAAGATCTCGAAGGGTTCCCCGTCCTCATCCCGGTTGATGGTGATGTACATGTTGCCGTGGCCGGTCCTGACCCTCCTGGTTGAGCCCGTCATTGTGCGGGGCCTGGGCCGGGGGGTGGGGTGCTTTCCGTTCGTGTGGAGATCGGCTTGGCCGGCGCTCAACGCCTGGGTCTGGCCGGCGCTCAATGCCTGGGTCTGGCCGGTGCTCAACACCTGCTCGGCCTTGCTGCCGTCGCGGTAGACCGTTATGCCCTTGCAGCCGGTCTCATGGGCCAGCATGTAGGCTTTCCAGATATCCTCCCGGGTGGCGGCGTTGGGGAAGTTGATCGTCTTCGAGACGGAGTTGTCGGTGTGCTCCTGAAAGGCCGCCTGCATCCGGACGTGCCACTCCGGGCTGATGTCCTGGGAGACCCGGAAGATCTCCTTCATCCAGTCCGGGGCGCTGGTCCCCGCCAGGCTTCCGGTCTGGGCAACCTGCTCCAGGAGCTCTTCCATGAACTCTTCGTCCATCTCGTCCATACTGTTGGCCACTGCCTGGAAGTAGGGATTGATCTCCCGCATCCGGGTCTGGTCCATGATGTTCCTCGTATAGGCAAGGGCGAAGAGGGGTTCAATGCCGCTGGAGGCGCCGGCGATGATGCTGATGGTGCCGGTGGGGGCGATGGTGATTGGTGCGGTGTTCCGCATGGGACGGGTATAGGTGCTGCCCTCGAATCCCGGGTAGGGCCCCCGGTTCCCGATCAGGTCGTGGGAGGCCTGGTGGGCCTGTTTCTGGATGAAGGACATCACCTCCCCGGCCAGGTTGAGGGCCTCTTCAGAGTCATAGCGTATCCCCATCTGGATGAGGAAGTCCGCGGTTCCCATCACTCCCAGGCCGATGCGCCTGCTCTTCTTGCTGGCCTCCTCGATCTGCGGCAGGGGGTAGTCGTTCATGTCGATCACGTTGTCGAGCATGTGAACGCCGGTCCGGATGACCCGTTCCATCTTTTCCCAGTCGATTTCGGCCCGGTCGGTGAACCTGACCATGCGGGCCAGGTTGATGGACCCCAGGTTGCAGGACTCGTAGGGAGCGAGTACCTGCTCGCCGCAGTTGTGCACGTAGATCCCGTTGGCGTCGAAGGCATTGACTCCCGGGACCTGGACGTCCCACACCTCTTCCTCTCCGGCTGGTTCCAGGGATTCCACGGTTGCCTCGTAGGTCTCGCGGCCAGGGTATCCTGGCGCATCCTTGGCCAGGAGGGCCATCTCTCCAAGGATATGCTGTTCCTCCGGGTTGGCCGACCCGACCCTGATGGCCAGCCGTTCCAGGGATTCACCCTGGATGACCAGTTCCCGGTCTCCCGGTCCGGCAGTAACCTGGATCCTGCTCTGTATTCCCAGGTAGAGGAGCTCCCGCTGTGCGGTCTCCAGCATGCCGTGCGCCTGTTCCTTCAGCGATATGGAGGGGCATGTTTCCCGGGGGTCCATGACGATGTTCCGGGGCTGGAAGGTTGTTCTGAGAGACTCCAGCACCGGCTGGCTGATCCTGCTCATGGGCAGGATGCTGTTGCCCTTCCGGTGGGCCAACCGGTGGTCGTGCAGCGCCACCCGGTCTCCGGGGCGGAGCTCTCCCGCCGGCGCCCAGGCCCTGATTCCCACGCTGCCGTGGGGCTGGCGTATGATCTTGACCACCAGGTGGTCCTGGGTCAGGGTCAACTCCTGGCCCTCCTGGGTGCGGAGCCGCACGACCGGCTTGATCCCGGTGGAGAAGAATCCCTCCGGCCCGGTCAGGAAGAATTCCCCGTTGACCAGGAGTGTCTGCCGGCTGCCGGCCAGGCTTCGGGCCTGCCGGGGCCCTTCCCGGGTCATCACCCAGGTGTCCCCGGTCACGCAGGGGTTGGTGGACTCGATCATTCCCAGGTGGGGGTTGGGGTTCTGCTCGTTGATCCGGTCCAGAAATATGAGCCCGGGGTCCCCGGTATTCCAGGCGTGCTCCACGATCTCGGTGAAGACCTCCCGGGCGTTCAGGGTGCCGGCTGCCTCCCCGGTCCGGGGGTTGGTGAGGGTGTAGTCCTCCCCCCGGGTGACCTTTTCCATGAACTCCTTGTTTACAGCAATGGAGATGTTGAAGTTCTCAAGCGCCCCCTCCTGGGCCTTCATGCGTATGAACTTCATCACATCGGGATGGTCGACGTTCAGGATCCCCATGTTTGCGCCCCGGCGGGTGCCGCCCTGCTTGACCACATCGGTTGCGGAGTCGAAGGCGCGAATGAAGCTGGCGGGCCCGGAGGCGATGCCGCCGGTGGACTTCACGAAGTCCCCGCTGGGACGGAGGCGGTTGAAGGAGAACCCGGTTCCGCCGCCGCTCTTGTGGATGAGGGCGGTCTCCTTGACCTTGGAGAATATGTCGTCCAGGTCGTCGTCGATGGGCAGCACGAAGCAGGCGGAGAGCTGCTGCAGCTCCCGGCCGGCGTTCATGAGAGTGGGTGAGTTGGGCAGGAGCTCCAGCTTCTGCATGACGTCGAAGAACTCGTCTTCGGTGGCCTGCCGCTCCTTCTGGGTTGCCCCGTAGTTCAGGTCCGCCTGCGACAGGTTCTCGGCCACTCTCCGGAACATGGTGTCCGGCGCCTCGGCGGCTCCGTCCTGGTCCTTCTTCAGGTAGCGCCTCTCCAGCACCGTTTTGGCGTTGGGGGTGATGTTTGGGATGCTCTCCTGGTTCTCCCGGGCTATCCCCGAATTCAGGAGGGCCCGGGTTATCCTCCTGCTCCGCTCCTCGTTCTCCATTTTCCGACTCCTCTTTTCCGGTGTTGCCCCGCTGGTTCCAGGCCATCCTCCGGGTTTCTGGTTCCGGCCCCTGCCTGCCATCCTCTCCATGGTTGGCTTGGGCCTGTTTTACATGGGGATTATGTTGGACCCCTTCCCCTTGGGGTTTTGTCTTTTCCCGCTCCTGGCGGCGGGGTTCTGTGACCAGGAAACCGGCAAGCCTGGGCCCCAGGCCGGTTGTGAAGCGGTGCTCCGGCGCCACGAACCCGGGCGGAGAGCGTCAGAACTCCACGAAGTTCCGGCCTGCGGGCCTGCAGAATACCAGGGTCTCCCGTGATCGGGTGATGCCGACGTAGAAGAGCCGGATGATACCGGCCCGCTGTTCGATGGTCCCGGCCCACTCCTTGTTGCCGGCCATGCTCAGGTCGGGGAAGATGACCACGACGTCGGCCTCGCCTCCCTTGACGGAGTGAATTGTGCCAACGGTCGTCCTGGGCGGCTCCTCCAGGGCTTTTGGCCCATAGGCCATGGCGATGCTCAGGGGAAACTTGGCGGTGTCCCGCTTGGCGGCGGTCAGGTGTTCCTGGAAGAAATCCAGGTCTCCGGTGAGGCCGGCTTTCAGAAGCTCCTCGCTGAAGAGCCGCTCCATCATGTAGGCGCTGACCCCGCCGTCCTGGGTGTTGACCAGGCTTTTGATCTCCTTCCGTCCACCCGGGGATAGGTGCTTCCTGAGGGTGAGGGCGTCGGACCAGCGCCTGATGTCCTGGGCGGTCCACAGCCCATTCTGGGATAGTGCGAGGAAGGCCAGTATCCGTTCCCCGGTGGTGATGGCGTTGCCCCTTTTGGCCAGGGGGTTCCAGGCGCCGTTGTTCCGGCGGAAGGGGTTGTGGTAGGGGATTGAGCGTTGCCGGAGCTCGTTGATGACGTTCTGGAGCATGTAGGCGCAGGTGGTCAGGAACATGACGGACTTTCCTTCATCCGTGTGTTCCTGGGCGATGGATACCGCGTCCTTGGGCTCCTCCCAGGTACTGGGGGTCTCCCGGACCTTCCCCGGGTGGTCCCGGGGGTAGTAGGGGATTGGGTCCCGGCCATCTATCTTGCTGATCCATGAGATGGCCCGGTTGTGGATGTCCAGCGGCACCCGGTAGCTCTGGCTCAAGACCATGTTCTGGGCCGGGGGAAGTTCGGGAGTGATGAAGGCCTCCGGGGTGGCGCCCCGCCAGCTGTAGATGCACTGTTCCGGGTCTCCCACGGTGATGAGGTAGCCGGCCTGGGCCCCCCATTTCCGGATGAGCTTCATCTCGGTGTAGTCCAGGTCCTGGGCCTCGTCCACGAATATGATGTCGGGGTTGCCGGGTGCGGCGCTGGTCTCCCGGAGGCAGATCTCGATTAGGTCCTGGAAGTCCATGAGGGCGTTCTTCTGCTTCCACTCCTCCCAGGTGCTCCCGAACTGCTGCACCAGGCTGGATGCCTCTCCCGTCTGGTTGGAGGCCTCTGCCATCCTGCTGAAGGCCTCTCCCATCCGGGAGCGGACCATTGAGTAGTCCGCCATGAGCTGGTCGCCGGGGGTCTGGATTATCTGGGCATCCGGGTTATCTCCCTCGATCCGGCGCTGGGTCTCATTTCCCTTGGTGATGGTGATAGCGAAGGCGGGGTTCTCGCTGTTCCATTCCTCCAGGTGGTTCAGGGTGAGTTCAGGCTTGCCCAGGATGTGGTAGCAGTGCGAATGGAGGGTTCCCAGGCACTCGTCCGGGATGGGGAGCCGCCGCCCGGTTATCTCGGCGGCGGCGGCTCTGGTCTGGGATGTTATCAGGATCCGCTGGCCCTTCTCCACCGCATTTTCGACCTGCTGGCCCAGCCATGTGGTCTTGCCACAGCCGGGAGGTCCGATCACCCGGTACTCGATCTCCGGCAGTCCTTCCTCTGGCCTTCCGGGTTGACGGGTCTCCTTCTCCCCGGTGGTTGTGGTCATTCTCTGCCTTCCCCTTCTTCCTGCATATCCTCTTGGATATCCTCTTGGATATCCTCTTGGATATCCTCTTGCATCTCCTCCTGGGCCATCTGCTCCCATTCATCGAAATCGTGGGGGAGCCGCCAGGTTGACCGGGTGGTGCGGATCCCGTTGATGGTGGTGTTGATGGTCTCCTGCTTGGCCCCGAGCAGCTTCAGCCGCTGGCCCATTGAGAAGGTGCTGATCACCTCGTGGCAGCTGTGCTCCACCCACTGGCTGAACCTTTCCAGGAACATGTGGACCCGGCCGTTGCTGATGAAGGGCATTCGGGTGATGGTGGCCTGGGATATGTTGATCAGGGGGGCGTGTTCCGAAAGGTAGGTGGTCAGCCAGGCCCGGGTCTCGGTGGCCGGATGGCTGGCGTCCCCCACGTCCTCTTCGACCGCGGCGCGGAGAATGGCCTGGACCCGTTCCCGCCATTGGGCGGACTTGCAGGGCTGCATGACGATCCCGGTTATGCCGGCCACCAGGTTGATGAACCGGTTCTGGGAGGTGAGGCCATCGACCTTGCCGATGGTGATATCGCCTTGGTCGGTGGACATCCAGAATATGGGCGGGTCCCCGATGAACTTGACTATCCTTCGGATCCTGATCCCCATCATTATGCTGAGGGCGTTCATGATGTCGTCGGAGCTGTCCTCTTCATCCATCTCCATCGCCTCCTTCAGGCTCTCCTCCGCGTGAGCAACGGTCACTGGATGGCGGGCCCGGGCGATGGTGTTGGCGTAGTAGTTCTCCCTGAGCTTCAGGTCCTGCCCGTGGCGGCGCCGCTTGGCGATGAGCAGGTCGGAGATCTCCTGGTCGCTCCAGCCGTTTCTGGCTGCGAAGCTGGCCAGGGAGAGGTCGTAGGCGCTGGCGGACCGGTCGGCCTCCTCTGCCCAGTCGGTGCGGTTTTCCTGCCAGCTCCGGAGGAACCGGGGGTCCTCGGCGATGAGCTCACCGAATTTCATTATGTCCGGCTCGGCCTTGGGGTCCAGGATCAGGTTCTCGGCTCCCACCGGCTGCCCGTCGGCATTGGTGCCCTTGATGATGGTCTTGGGCTGGTAGTCCGGCGGGATGAGTTCTTGGAAGGCCGTCCGGGAGTAGCGGATGCCGGTGTTCCGGATGACCGTTACGGGCTTCGAGTCGTTCTTCACCTTGTTGTTGAAGGTCCCTGGGACCCGCATGATTCGGTCCAGGTTGTATACCGAGTCGATGTTCCAGCCCTCGGCGGCATACAGGGAGCCGATGTACCCCCCCCACCATTGGGTGAGGCGCCGGGCTTCCATGCTCTCCTGGGTGTCCTGGAAATTCCAGGGCTCATCGAAGAGCCACCAGGCCTGGATGCCGTGGCCGCTGTCCACCAGGATGGTGGGCTCGAACTGGGCCTGCTCCAGGATCTCCAGGGCTGCCTCCAGGGTCGGGGGCAGGTTCTTCTTCGGGTGTACATCGTGGGCCACGTCGATGTCGGACCAGAGTCCGGTGATGCCGGTTACCTCATCCTGCAGGAGGCGCCGGTTGGGGAGGGCCTGCCGGTTGCTCCTGGGCCCGGTCCCCCCGCCGGTGTAGATTTCCATGGCGGTGTGGGCGTTGCACAATTTGTCCAGGTTCTCGTAGTGTGTGAACCAGATTGCCCGCTTCTGGGGCAGGAGGAAGAGGTAGACGGATGCGGGGGGAGGGTCCCCCCAGAGCATGGTCATGAAATCTCTTGGAGTCATGGTTTCAATCCTCATCCCTTGCTTCGATCCTCATCCACTCTATGAGGAGGGGATGTTTTTGGCCGGGCCTGTTGACCGGTTTCAGTTCCGCCCACTCTCTGGAGTGGGTTTCGCCGCCATTGGTGCGAGAGTCACGGCCCCCATGGGGGCCGTGACTTCCGGTTGGCGCGTTTGGGGGAGGCTTACTCCTCGCCGTCGAAGGGAGCGTCGCCCGCGCCGGCGGTGTCCGCCATGGCTTCCACCAAGGCGTTCTGGTCGACCACGGTCCCTTCCACGACACCGTTCTGGGTATCAGCCAGGGTCGACTCCTCGTCGGCGGTCAGCTCAACCCGCTTCTGGAACATCGGCCCGAAGGCGTTGATGTAGCCGCGGACGGTGTTGCGCCGGTCCATGGAGAGCTCGCCCACGTTCCGGAGGACGATCCGGCTGTAGGGGAACTTGCCCTCGATGCGCTCCAGGGTCAGCTCGGTCTCCACCCCGTAGTAGGGGAGCTTCTGACCGGCCAGGTTCATCCGGTACTCCTTGACGTTCTGGATGCTGGTGCTGGGAGCCTGGACGACCACGGGCAGGATGCTGTCCTTCTGGAGGATGTAGACCATCCTCTTCTCCTTGCAGGCCTTGCCGCTGCCGTTGGGCGCAGAGTCCCAGGCGTTGAACGGGCAGGAGAGGCAGTCGCCGCCGGGCTTGCCGGTGCCCTTGATGCTGTCGGGGCTGGCGCAGATGGGGGGCGCGCTGCCGCCCTCATCCATGCTGGCGGGCCACATGGCCCTGGGGGTGGTCACCTTCACGATGATGCCCCGGATGGACTCCTGGACCTTGGGACCCTCGGGGGTCGGGGCGTTCCAGACCTTCATCCCCTGGGGGGGCACGGCGCAGCGGGGGAGGTCCCGCTCCGTGAGGGACTCACCCTCGGTGTTGTCCCGGAAGATCTCGGCGTACTCCGCCAGCTCATCGTCGCTGCACTGGAGGGCCATGTAGTCCGCGCCGGCTTGTCCAGCCGGGACCAGGGGGTTTGCCTGTTCATTCTCTTTTGCCATTCTTTCTCTTCTTCCTTTGAGTTTTTGTTTTTGGTCCGCTGTTCAGTGGTGTGGCCCTGCTGTGCCGTGCGGCTGCACGTCCCCCGGAGGGGCAGCAGCCTGCGGGGGCACGGCTAGCTGCGCACCCGCACCCGGTGCCGGTCCATCACGTTCAGGTACTCCGACATGTCTTGGGGAATTTCTTCCCCGGACTTGACGATCTCCGCGAAGTGGGAACGGAGGGTGCTGGTGTTCACTGATTCCTTGATCATGTAGCCCAGGCCGTGCTTCCGCATGGTGTTGTGGGCTTCTTCGTGGCCGCCGCTTTGCTCCGGCCGCAGGTTTACCAGGATTTCCCGGTGGAGGTATGCGGTGCCATTTTCAGTCCGGATATTCTGGAAGCCGTGCTCGGCGAAGTACTCCTCCACCACGGGCTCCCGTGTCTCAATATCCTTCTTTACCCTGTTGAGCCGTGTCTCCAACTCCCTCTTTTCCTGGTGGAGCTGCACGTACTCGTTGACGATCTGTTCGGTCATTGGTCTCCTCTTGCTGTGCCCCCGCAGGTGTACCCGCAGGCGCCTCCGCAGTGGTTGTCCTGTTGTTGCTCAGCCGCTCAGCCCGGGGCTGAGAGGGCGGCTGAGCTACTCAGCGATGTGCTGAGCCGCCGGGCCCATGGCCCGCATTATTCTCTCTATGACGTTCTCCTTGTTTCTGAGGGAGCCCATCACCGTCTCGTCCACGGTCCCCGCGGCGATGAGGTGGATGTATCGGACGTCCCTGGTCTGTCCGGGACGGTGGACCCGGGCCCGGCTCTGCAGGTAGTCGCCCAGGCTGTAGCCCAGGCTGTAATAGATGCAGTACCGTGCTGCGGTCATGTCGATCCCCATGCTCCCTGCCTGGATCTGGGCGGCGAGTACGCCGCCGGCCCGCTGCCAGTCCACGAGTTGACGCCGGCGGCCGGAGAGCTCCCACGAGTCCCGGCCAGCCCCCTGGGCAACACGGTGGACCACGTCCAGGTCGTGCAGGAAGCGGACGAACACGACCACGTTCTCGTCCGGGGACAGGTCTTCCAGGATGTCCTTCAGGGCATCCGCCTTGGCCTGGTCAACCTCGACCGTCTCCTCGTTTCCAGTGCTCTGGTTCTCGGTGACGGCGAATCCCGATGTGATCTGCTGCAGCCGGAGCAGGCGGGTCAGGGCGTTGGTCGCGTTGGTGATCTTGCCGGCCTCCACATCGGCCCGGAACTCCCTGTCCAGCTCGTCGTGGATCCTGGCCGCCCTGGTGGACAGATGGACCCGGAGGTAGTTGCTGGTGGTCTCGGGCAGGTCCAGGACCTCGTTGGCCGCGACCACGAAGGCGATGGAGTGGAACTTCTGCTGCAGCTCATCCTCGTTCTTGTACCCGATGGTCCTGGCTATCTGGGTCAGGTCATCCTTGCTCCGGACCTGGGTGACCCCCTTTTTCCGGACGTTGATCTCCTCGCTGACGGTGTAGCGGTCCCTGAACCGGCGGCTGTCGTAGCCGAATACTCCAGAGTCGATGGCCCGGTACTGGGCGTAGATGTCCAGGGGGCTGTGGGGCATTGGAGTGCCGGTCAGGGCCAGCCGCCGGCGCGACTTGTTGGCGACCTGGGATGCGAACAGGCTGGCCTTCGATTTCGGGGTCTTCAGCCGGTGGGAGTTGTGGACCAGCAGTCCGGCTGCGAAGTAGTTTCCCGTTCCCGTTTCGATATTGAAGACATGATCCGGGACTTCACTTCCTCTGGGTTCTCCATCACCTGCTCGTTCCTGAATCTCAGGATCTCCCACCCGGTTTTCTCCAGGAAGGCTTCCTTCCTCCGGTCTGCTTCCTTTATTTTCTTGGTCTTGTGTGAGTGCCCGTCCACTTCGATAGCGATTTTCAGACGCGGGTCCGCTATGTCTATTTTGTAGTTTGTCGGCCGTCCCGGCGTTCTCTTGCCGGTGGAAACTGTGTATTCCATCGGCCATTCCAGCCATGATGCCAGGATTCTCTGAGGCTCCGTCGGGCCGGTTCCGTTGCCGCCGGTCAGGTGTACAAAGCCCTGTTCCCTGTTGGCTTCTGCTGACTTCTCCCGGTTTACCGGGTCCCTCAGTGGGTTCGATTCTGATGCCAGGTGCCTGCGGAGTTTTTCCTGCACTTCCGGTTTGGATTTCGTGGCCAGCATTGTTGCCCTGCTCTGGGCTCGCGCTGTCGGGGTTCCCATTCTGGTCTTCATGGCGCAGCTTCTGCTGCAGAACTGCCGTCCTCGCCTTTCCCCCATGAAGTGTTCCTGGCATCTCTCGCAGGTGAGGGGGTAGATTCTCTTCCTCACCCGTTTTGGCTTGTTCAGCTTTATTGGTTTGGGGGCCTTCCCAGCGCACTGTCTCCCGCAGAATTTTCTCGTTCTCTTTGATGCCGAGAATGGGGATTGGCACCATTCGCAGGTCAGGATGTGCATGGGTATTGCCTTCCTCCTCAAGTCTGCAGAGCTGGTCCCCGGGAGTGATGTCCCTTGCGGGAATGTATCCCCGGGCGGTCCAGACCGGGTGCTCGGGGGTCATGAGGGTTTCGCCAATCCTGACCAACTCCTCGTGGTTCTCGCGCCTGAATGTGTGGGTAACCTGGGTTTCCTGTATCTCTCCGGTCAGGTGGTCAACTCCCCACACGGAATCTCCATCCCTGAGTTCCTCGATGTTCCTGGGGCCGCCGGGGGTCTCGATGGGAGTCCCGGCGGGATGGCACTCATCCAGGATCAGGAGGTTCCAGGTGATGCTCTTCAGCGTCTTGGCCAGGGGTTCCCGCCAGGCTGACTCGTAGTTGACGACGACGACCATCGGCTCCTGCAGGATGGTGGCCTTCTCCAGTTCCTTCCGGAACTTCTCGGCCTTCTTGGCCACTGCGCCGGCGCTGCTGCCCAGGGCAACGACCCGGTACCGGCGGCGCCCGTGGGTCAGGATCTGGTCCTCCCACACATGGTCGGCCACGCTCAGGGGGCAGAGCACCAGGGTGTTCCGGCTGTTGGTGTCTTCCATGAGGTCGATGGCGACCCTGGTGTTGTGGGTCGGCACCATCCCGGGTCCGGCCAGGAACAGCCCGGAGGGTGAGTCCACGGTGATGCAGGTAGTCTCCCGGACCCCCATGGGGGTGACGCTGGTTATGTACCGGCGGTCCCCGGCCTGATGGGGCGCTGCGTCCGCCTCAGTGGTCCTTCCGGCGCTGACGCCGGCCAGCGCCGTTTCCGGCATCCGGAGGGGCTGGGCCATCGGGATGGCATGCCGGCGCTCCGGATGGGGGCTGTTTGCCGTGGCGGCTGCCGCCAGGGACTCCTGGATCTGGATGGTGGTGACGGGGGACCGGGAGGCTGCCCAGTCACCACCGGTCTCCATGTTTTTGTCCAGGGAATTTTCCAGGGAATCGTCCAGGGTAATCCAAAGATGATCGGCCCCGGCGATCAATGTGCAGCCGTCGTTCATCCGGACTTGGTATACTGGCCTCTTTCCCTGGGGGTATACTCTGGTGACGCGCCGGACCTCGCCCTTTTCGTCGAATACGCGGTCTCCCGGCTGGAGGTCTCCCATCTGGACGAAGCCCTCCGGCGCCGGTATGGGGGTCAGGTTGCACAGGTCCTTGCCCGTCCCCATCTCCATGGCCAGCATGGCTCCGATCTTGTTCTTGATGAACTCGGATGCTCTTTCCTGATGGGGCCAGGCCGGGGGACGGCCCGGGGCCCCATCGGGATTTGCATGGCCGTTCCGGGCATCAATTCTGGCTGTCTGCTCTGGTATCAATTTCTCTCCGGTTGGTGTCGTCATGGCGCTTTGCTATCAGTCCTGGGTGGAGCGGTGGCTGGACCACCTGCTCAATTTTCTGTCCGATGATTCAGGGTCCGTTCTGGCCGATCATGCCCGTTCACTGGAGTTGGGGGACCCGGGGGATCTGCCCCCGGAGGTGCTGCACCTCTTCCGGATTGACCTGGAGGCAAGCCGGCGGGACCCTGAATGGGACCTCCGGCTGCTCCAGGCGTCCTACGCCGCGACCTTCGTGGTCATTCGGGAGTTGGTCTCCCGGCCTTCGGAGGCCCACCATCTGGGCGGTCAGGCTCCGGACGCCCGGCGGTCAGACGGGCCAGGTTCCTGAGGATCTCGGCCAGTCCGGTCCCTCCGTGCTGTCTGCCCATGGGATCCTGGATCCGGGCCCGGGCCTGGCCGGTCAGGCCCTGGTATTCGGCTTGGGTGAGGGGTTTTCCGGTCTCGTTTTTCATCTCTTCCGTCCGGGTCCGATGAGCATTTTCATAATGGTTTGGAAGGTCTGGTCTCTGGTGGCCGGCAGGTCAAGCATCAGAATCAGTGCCGCTGATGCTTGAATCTCCGGATTTCGGGGTGCTAGAATGCAAAAGAGGGCTTTTGACAGAGCTCCGACTCCTTGTTCCACCGCCCTGGTGTTGGTTCCACCGGGGCGGTTTCTTTTTTATTTCCCCTGCTGACCGGCAGGGATTTTGGGTTCTGTGCTTGCGGGTTCTCCGGGTCAGCCGTCCTTTTCTTTCGTCCTCTGCAGGTCCTCCCAGGTGGGCATCGGCTGTCCGCCGCCGCGCTTTCCGCGCTGGGCCATGGACGGCCTGCCGGGTTTTTCGCTGTTCAGGTAGACGGCGTTTCCACCCTTCCTGCCTCTGGCGCGGTTGTCCTGGATCCCAACCCGGCCCGAGCCGCCGCAGGCGGGGCAGAGCTGCTGGAGGCGAGGGTTGCCGTTGGCGTTGGTCATTGCTCTGCCCCTGCCTTGGAGTGGTGGTCAGACCCAATAGTGGGTCTGCGGTAATCCTCGATGGAGATGTCCAGTTCCTTACACCAGTTGTAGAGGGTGTATGGCGATATATCCATGTCCATGGCAGACCGCGACACGATGTATTTCTGCCCCTTCCGAGACCCCATCGCGTCCTGGATGATCTCTCTGATATCCTTGCCGGGGTTCCTTGCCTCAAGCAGTTGCTGGGCTGTCGTTTTCATCCTCATCCCCCTTGATGCGTCTCTATTACCCAATTACGGTCGGGAAATGTAGAAAATGAGTATAGTAATTGTAGTAGCGGTTTGTCAATCGTTTGGTGTAACCTTTCACCAGCCGGTTTGTGTAATTCATTGGCGGCTTTGTGCGCAATCGTTTGACAGCCGCCCGGGATTCTCTCCGGGGGCGCCGGTGTGGGGAGGGGTAAAGATGGCAGTTGGAACAGCGCTCAGGAGTGATCTGACTCCGGAGATCCGGGAGCAGTTGGCCCGCAGGCTTCACGAGGCCCGCATGGCCGTGGGGATGTCCCGCACCCAGGTGGCGGCGCGGGCCAAGATTGCGGACAACAGCATCTACCGTTACGAGAAGGCCCGGAACATTCCCCGGCCCGAGATACTCGCCACCCTGGCCCGGATCTACGGGCGTCCGGTGGAGTGGTTCTGGGGGGATGTCCTCTCCCAGGTTGAGCCGGCCTGGCACGTTCCCCATGATATGGAGCAGGGTCAGCCCCGTGATGTGGAACTCACCTCGGTCCCGGTGGTGGCGACGGTGGCTGGGAGCGGCTCGTTCACCTTTGATGAGACGGTGCGTTACTGGCTCCCCTTCCGCCAGGACCTCCTGGTCCCCAACGCCATGCGTTCCCAGGACTGCCGGATGGTGGAGGTCCGGGGGGACGCCATGGCTCCCACCATCACCTCTGGAGACGTGGTGATGGTGGATACCTCCAGGTACGAATTCTGGGACGGCCGGATGTACCTGGTCTGCGTCGGCAGTGAGGGGGTGGTGATCCGTCGGGCCTCCCAGGACGCCAACTTCTGGGTCCTGACTGCCGACGATTCCGGCTGGCGCCCCCGGGTCTACCGGGATGACTGGCAGATCCACGGCCAGGTCCGCATGGGCATCCGGGTCTGGCAGTAGGGGCTTCCCTGCCCCGGCAAACTGCCCGGCTTCCCGGCCTCCCTGGCGCCCGTTCTGTAGGGATTGTCTAATCACCCCATCCGGGGGCCGCCTGCCTGTTGTCTACTGTTCCTTCTCTTCCCGCCAGCCTGCCGGGTGATTTCCATGCTTGAGCGGCTGGCCAGCGCATACAGGCCAGTAAATCCCCCTTCTGGGGGGTTGTTGCCGCTCCGTGCTTGGGATAGTATCTCCGGGGGCCGGATTTTGCTGCATATGGGCTGGCGTAGCCTACAGTTCTGTCAAGCCAGAGATCACGGGTTCAAATCCCGTCCGGGTCGCCAATCCCCTTCATCTTGTATTTCTGCCCTCTTTAAGCGCGGCGCCGCTTTCTCATATTTTGCCGAAAGGCTGGATCCCGAAAGCCTCTCCGAAGGTCAATTGGCCGTCGGCCCCGGGGCCGGAAGAGGCGAACACGATGTCTTCGCGGATGCCTCAGGAGTTCAGAAACGGCGCCGGCGCTCCGGGCCGCCGCAAGCTGGGCACCGGCGATGGCCGCCACACCATACAGATTGCCACGCCGCCCCGCCAATGACAAGTTTGGCGGGGCTCCCGGCCTCTATCCGACGTATTGTAGGAATACAATGGGTTGGGATTGCAAACCATTGCCGGGCCCCCTGGCAACTTTGCCGACCTTCAACGTCCGGTGTTACTATTTCCCGACGGTGGAATGGAAGCGGGGTAACAAGTGCAGACTCGTAGGATGGATAGGCTTTTGCATCAAAGCCCGGTTAATACTTGATGACTTTATTCAATGCCCACAGCAATTACATAAACGGCCCGGAATTGCCCCTGGCCACCAGGAAGGGGAACCCAATACCCAATGAGCAAGTCATGGCAAGGGTGCCGGAGAGCATGAACGCCGCAAAAGACATAGTGCTGCAAGCCCACCCCGACGCCCATGCGCGCTCGCTCAGCAGCGTGTACAATTGCATGGGGATGGTGTTCGCCTCCCGCCGCACCTGGGTTGACCCGGAACATTTGCCGATGATACTTGCCGAAGATGATTACCAGCCCGTGCCCAATGAGGGCGAACTCCAGCCCGGCGACGTTGTGGTATACCAGGATGGCGACGGGCAGGTCTCCCATGTCGGAATCGTGGACCAGGTTAAGACCAACGTAGCTGAGGGAACCTGGGAAGTGTTTGTGTTGAGCCAGTGGGGACGAGACGGAGAATACTTCCACCGGGCTGACGACGTTAACCCCCGGTTAGGGAAGCCCGCCGAGTATTGGACGGACAGAGTATGAACTGGGAAGAAGCGCTGGAAGAAATTCAGAGCGTCGAGTTTGACGTTAACCTGAACGTGGTTAGCAGCACCAATGCCTTTTTCCGGGCGGTGGCCAAAGAGCCGACAGTGCTAGAGGCGTTACAGCAGATGAGGGAGGCGGGCGAGCTGAGGGAGGATGTGCTTGGCCGCATCCATGACTTGGCCGAACTCGAAGCAGACCCGCGTTATGAAAACCCCAACGACACCGCCCTGGCCGTCCTTCTCTGGTTAACTTATTTCGCCGCCGGGGATTTTGTTCCGATGGCTGCCGCAATGGTCGACCGCGCGCCGAACTGCTGGTATGCCAGCAAACTGGCCCACAGGATATTGTCACCTCCCCCGGCTGCTACCGGAAATTATCAATTCGGAGAAACGTCACTCAGACCGAAGGCCACCGCCGTTTCGTATGGGAACTTGAAATTTACAATGAGTCCCTTCACCGAAAGACCCCTGAAATTTTACGAGGGCAACTCCGAGGCAACATCAACAACGCCCGTCACTATGTGGCAAATTCCAGACAAATTTTCGGCCGTTACCAACGAAGGAATCTCTTGAAAGTCATTTGGACCATCCTGTGCGAGCGTACCATTGTCGAACAGGATACTAACCAAATATCCTTCTTCAATGTTATTGGTGAAGTGACGATTCCGGTCCAACCTCCAGACGAATCGGAGTTGCCCTACGGTGGACTCTCGCCTCGGGTTGTAGACGAATCGGAGTTAGCCTATGGTGGACTCTCACCTCGGGTTGTATTGGTAGTTTTGTGGGAGCGGTATAATCCAGATTTGCCCGAGATTGGCATTGGACGCGTTCGTCTAGTGGGCCCCGATAACGACGTATTGCTGCATTTTAGACACGAAGTTGACCTCCAGGAAACCAGCGGTGCGAGGGCAATTATCAAAATGCCCGGGCTACCGGTCAGGAGTCAAGGGCGACACCTGTTCAAGATCGAGGCAAAATCCCCCGACTCCGACTGGCAAGAGATGTTCGAGTTGCCCTTAAACGTTGTAATTCAAACCGAGGACTCCCCCTAACCCGCCAACCCCTCCCCGGTCATGCTCTCCAGTTCCCCCTGCCTGCCCTGGGGGCGGCGCACCCGCTGGGCCGGTTGGTAGGCCGCCGGGCGCGGGGGGAGGTCGAAGGACTGGCCGGAGAGCATTTCTTCGATGGTGCGCATCTGGATTTTCGGGTAGTCCTGCTGCCACAAGTCCGAGTGGTAGAACCCGCCGCTGGCCGCCTCAGCGCGCATATCCCTGGTTGGCGGTTCCAGGCTGATGAACAGGCCCAGCGCCGCCTGCTCCCGCTCCACCACGCCTTTCAGGTCCCGCACCTGGGGCGATGACACCCGCCCGCCCTTGACCTGCACCACCACCTTTTGGGTGGACCGGCGGGGGCCGTCGATGAAATAGAGCAGGCCGTCAATGCCCCGGTCCGCGCCGCGCCGCTGCTCGGACTGGGGCTGGGCCTCCAGCAGCGACACCGCCCAGAACTGGAACTGGTAGGGGTCCTGCTCCCAGAGGGCGCGGGCGCCGCCGGAATCCTGGGGCTCGCCCACCACCGCGTAGTCCTGCCCCGGCTCCAGGTCGAAGGCGGTCTTGAGGCGGTTCTTCATCAGCGCGACGGCCAGGTGGGTGATGTCGATGCCCAGCCACTGCCGGTTGAGCTTCTGCGCCGCCGCCACCGATGTCCCACACCCGCAGAAGGGGTCCAGCACCACGTCGCCCTCGTTGGATGAAGCGTTGATGATGCGCTCCAGCAGCGCCTCGGGCTTTTGGGTCGGGTAGCCAAGGCGTTCTTTGGCTTGAGCCGAAACATTACTAATATCTGCCCATAAGTTTGTGGGTGATTGACCAGGGGGCAAGTAGGTCTTCCGGTAGGGACGGCCCGTGTTCGACCATACAAGCTTTCCTTCCTCATCCAAGGCTTCTAGCTTATTACGTTCCATACGCCAGCCGAACTCCGGAGTATAGCCTTTGTATTCGTATATGAGATTAGGTCTAGCCATTGCCGCCGTCAAGATTATTTCGTGATGCCTGTACTTTCCTCTCTCGTCTTCGTAACGATAGAAACCAGACACGTAGGATTCATTATGCGGGACATATACAGTATTCCATATTCGTTTATTGGTCTTGGAATAAAACAGAATAATGTCTCTAACCTGACCAAACCGCTTTGAGTCATTGTGAGAACTTGTTCGTTGCCAAGTAATCTCACTTTGATAGTTCTGCTTCCCAAACACCGCGTCCAACAGAATCTTCAGGTAGTGGCTGGCGGTGGGGTCGCAGTGAAGGTACAGGCTGCCGGTGGGTTTTAAGACGCGGTGCAGCTCCACCAGCCGGGGAGCCATCATCACCAGGTAGGCCATCATGGCGTTCTGGCCGATGAACTGGCGGAAGGCGGAAATCATGTCCTTGACCGCCGCCGGGACGGCCGGGTTCTGGATGATGTCCAGCTCGTAGGTGGCCTGGGTTTCCTGGGTCCACTCCCAGGTGTCGGTGAAAGCCTTAATCTGGTCGGGCGACTCCTCGCCGGTCTTCTCCCGGAACAGCACGTTGTAGGACGCGTTGGAGTTAAAGGGCGGGTCCAGGTAGACCAGGTCCACCGAGGCATCGGGGACGTGCTCCCGCAGGACAAGCAGGTTGTCGCCGTAATAGAGGGTGTTAGGCATGGGCGCCTCACATTAAGGGATGGGAACAGGATTCAAGCGGCCCGACCTTTCGATTCGGTAAATGAACGGGCGTGGAGTGTCAGCAACGGCTTCCAAGAGGCGCTCGTAAGCGTTCAGGAAACACCGCGTCTTCTCCCAGCGGGGAGCTTGTCTGCCCCACAGGTAGAAACACCCCATTCCATACTGTTTAATGGCGGCCAGTTCCGCCGCTCGGTGGTGATGACGGCTGTCGTGGCCGATGATGAGCCATCCCAGACCCCCGACTACTGGCATCCATTCTGGGTCTCCTGCTTCTTGGCGGAAATGGTTCTGGTGATACTCCACGGTGGTCGGAAGGCTCAGAACCTCCAGGGCCTTGGGAACGGCGGTTCCCACATCACGGTCAAAGAACAAAACTGGTCCATTGAACGCGCGTCCGGCCATTCAGTCCGCCGACTTTACGCCTTCAAAGTCCAGACCGTGCGCAACATCGTCTTCGGTCAGGCCAAAGTCCTCCGAAATTGCGGCGATGCTCTCACCGGCATCGTGCCGGCCTTTGATGACCCAGGTTGGAAGCCCCCTGACCGTTGGAGTGCCGAATGACATCCTGGGGTCTATCACCACCGGGCTGTTCCTTCCGGCGACGTGCCACACCAGCGCGATGTCGTGTTCATAATCGAATTGGTCGAACCGCTCGCCCACCAATTCTTTCCATCCAATCTGACCGCTGGCGTCAGCGGCAACCAGGCGCCCAACCGGTGCGCTGCCGTCCAACTCCCGCAGATTCAGCAGTACGCGATGCCCTTCCGTCAACCACTTGTACTCAGCGAAAGGATAGTCGGCTCCCAGAATCCTGGCGGCGTACTCCCTTGCATCCCTGATGCTTTTCAGGGACACGCCAAGTTTCCGAAAGGTGGCAGCAAAAGCGACTTCCACCAATTCGTAGTACGACAATCCTTTTCCTGGGGGCCGTTCCTGCAACGCTGGCCGCTGAGTCTTGCTTCCCCGCTGCCAGTAGCTCACCATTTGGGCCGAAACCCCCGCGTACCGCGCCGCCTCGCCTACCCGGTATGCGGGCAGGTAAAGCCGCTCACGCCACGGCTCTACTCCGTGCTCAGCTATTGTGGGTGGCATGGTTGCCCTCTCTGCGGTTGCCGGATGACAGGTTAATGAAAATGTCCCTCTTGCGGTGGAACAGGATGTGCGCCGCCTCGTGGAAGAAGGTGGACCATAGAAGGTCGTCCGTCTCGTGCCGGGGATTCAGTTGAATGACAGCCTTGCCGGGTGAAAACCACCACGCCGCCCCGCTGATGTCCATTTCTGCCAATGGTTCAACGAAGGCCAGGATCACGCCCCCCTGTTGGCAGAGACGTTGGGCCTCCGGCAGGCAATCGTCGGTTCCTGCCGCGGTCAGGGAACGTATTTCCCGCAAAGACTGCTGGAAAACCGCTTCGTCGTAATCGGGGCATTTTGTGTACACGGCTTCGATTTCCCCGAATTGCAGCCAGGCAGCCAACACCGCCTCGTCGCCGTCGAACGCGGTCGAGTACCGGTAGGCGTCTTTGGCCGTGGCGTGCTTGGCGCGCCACCCTTCCAACGACCCGACACCGAAGAAGGTCAAAAGTTGACACACCGCGCTTGCCATCGTTTCAGACTCCTCAATGGCGTCGCGGGCGACCAACTCCTCGACCGGAAATTTCTTGACCCAATCGGCATATTGGGGGGAGGTTTCCATCAACTCAAGTTGGGCCAGTCGGAGGCGATAATTGGACTCCATGCGCAGCCATATATCGGGGCCACCGCCGGAAATCAGGTCAATCTGTATGGCAATCTGCGGCCCGATGGGGGCTTTGCCGGCGATAATCTTTTTGACCTCCTTTGCGGAGCACCCGCAGCGGCGGGCAAACTCGTCCTGCGAAATGCCCAATATCTCAAGCTCTTCTTCTAAGAGTTCACCCGGCGGAACTGCATAGTCCGGGTTGAATTGGCGCTTTTTAATGGTCATCACCGCGCTCTCTTTACGGTTTCTTCTAATGATAATCAACCACTTCTAAAACGGTGATGGAAATCACCTGGTTTGTGTCGATTCCTCCGTCCCGGCCCCTCGGAATGGGAGCATGGTTGGGTTGGAAAATAAGACGGTATGGATGCACTAAGAAACTATCTCAAAACTTGAAGCGGCCCTCATCCTGTCTTGAGATAATTGCATCAGGGGGTTTGGGGGATGAATCCCCCAACGTAACCCAGTCCCCCAAGGCCCTTCGAATTTTGGTTTTGAGATAGTTTCTAAGTCTACGGCAAACTGCTCGTCACGGCGGCCAACCAGCCGGTGCAGCCGCAGACCCTGCCTCCGTACAGCTTCGGCCAGCGTCTCGGCATCTTGCAGCGCATCAAGCCGACGCCGGATAATGCCAGCCATGCGGTTTCCGTACTGCCTTTGGAGGGTTCTTTGCGAGACAAAGACTTGTTCCAACCGCGTGGTAGCGAATGTTATTTCCACCCAAACCGCCCCAGCAACGTTAACCGCTGGACCGCATTATTGCACCGGCCAGGACCGGCTTCAACGGCGTCCCTCAGGCACCATACCCCGCCAATGCCTCGGCGTCGCGGATGTAGTCGGCGGTCTCCCGTATGTCGGCGATCAGGTCTTCTTCAGGCTCACAGATGCCGTCGTAGAAACAGGCGCCGTGCAGGAAGGATTGCCGGGTGGCATAACGGAGCCGCAGCGTTTCCAGGGACGGGTCTGACTGGCGCAAGGCGCGTATGGAGCGCATGGTCTGCCCGGAGGTTCGAGGTTCCTGTCCGGTGCGGGCCAGAATCAGGGCGTCGGTGGCCCGCTTGGTGGGCGCCCCACGCCTTTTCCGCCGCATTGCGCAGCTTGCCCAGTTCCAGTTGTTCAATGGCATCGTCGTACAGTGTCCAGGCATCGGCGAAAATGGCGGTGGCCCTTTCAACTTCCAGCAAGAGTTACTCCTTGGTCGCTTAGACCCGGCTATACCCCGGCCCGCCTTTCAACGTCCTCGCTCAAGACCCATACACCGCCAACGCCTCGGCGTCGCGGATGTAGTCGGCGGTCTCCCGGATGTCGGCGATCAGGTCTTCTTCCGGCTCACAGATGCCGTCGTAGAAACAGGCGCCGTGCAGGAAGGATTGGCGGTAGCCGTATCGCGCCCGAAGTGGTTCCAAAGCCGGGTTGGCCCGGCGCAAGGCGCGTATGGAGCGCATGGTCTGCCCGGAGGTTCGAGGTTCCTGTCCGGTGCGGGCCAGAATCAGGGCGTCGGTGGCCCGCTTGGTGGCGCCCCACGCCTTTTCCGCCGCATTGCGCAGCTTGCCCAGTTCCAGTTGTTCAATGGCATCGTCGTACAGCGTCCAGGCATCGGCGAAAATGGCGGTGGCCCTTTCAACTTCCAGCAAGACGTACCTCTTTTTTGTCAGGCTAAAGCGGTTGGCGGCCGGGGAAGCCGGCGTTGGTCTCGTGCCAGTAGGCGATGGTCGGCTCGCCCCGCAGCCAGCAGAGGTGGACTTCCCGCCCGTCGCGCAGGGAAGGAAAATCCACCAGGCCACGGCCCACGTCGCGGACCAGGATACCTTCGTCTGTAATCTCCTTTAGCTGCCCTTGGAGGTCGCGGGTCAGGCGGTTGACCTCCCGCTGGCTGCGGCTGATTTCTTCTTCGCTGCTGGAGTGACCGTTGTTGCGGCGGCGGCGCAGCAGGGCAATCAACTGCTCCTGCTGAACGGCCAGCTCGTCCCGCACCGGGACCATTTTGGAGAATTTCTCTTCCAGCCAAGGCAGGCGGGCGATGGCTTCTTCCAGGGTGTAATAGCGGTTCATCATAATTGCCTCTACTTTATCGCAGGCGGGCCAATAAGGAAATCCTTTAACCCGGCTCTCCCCCCGGGAGAGGCTGACAGGGGTATGTATAGGGTTTCATGTAGGGGCATGGCGGGTGACCTCCAGGTCGGACTTGGGTTCAGGCCAGGGTTCGGGCAGCAGCCATACCCGGCTCCAGAACCGGCCCCGGTGCAGCAACCACCTCAGCCAGGCAATGCCGTAACGGATTACGCTGACGGTCCGTCCCGGCTTCTCCCGGCTACTGCGGTGAGTGGGCGCCAGCGCCCTGGGCGGCGCTCGCAAGCTGCCGGGGGCCAGCCTCCGGTCATAGGCGTCTTCCACCCTGGTCCCGTAGGCCAGGGTCAGCAGCGTCGCCACCGACAACACGAACCAATGCCGCGAAATCCGCGCCGGGTCAGTCCTGCGGGTCTTTTGCCATTGCCAACCCAAGCTCTTGACCGCCTTAAACCCCAACTCGATCCAGAAGCGGAGCGCGTACCAACTCACCCCAACTTCGTCCGGCGGAAGGTCGGTCAGGATGATCCACGGCTCCTCCTGTTCAACGTACCAGACCGCCAGCAGGGTGCAACGGCGTTTTACTGTTGCCTTGCTGAACGCCGTCCCGCTCCCGATCCACGCGGTATCCGGACGGGGAACGAAGGCGCGCGCGGGCAGCCGCCGACCGCCCTCAGCGCAGAAAGTGACGTTTTTCGGATACCTCATGTAGGGATGCCAGCCCTGAGCGAGTATCTGTTTCCACAATTTCGGACTGGCCAGGCCCCGGTCGCACAGCACAATCACGGTCATGTCTTCTGGGACCGCCGGGGCCAGCGCCTGCAACAGTTCCACTATCGGGTCCATCCAGGCCCCAGGTTTGTTGGCGTGCAGGATGCGCCAGGCCACGGGAATCGCGCAACCCCGGTAGACCACGCTGATGACGATGGCGGTGGTGTCGTCCCCTTTCAACGTCGGGTCAACCGCCAAGGCCAGCCGGTCAGAACACCACCACGCAAGGACCCACCTGAGCAACGGCGCGAAGCAGAGACTCACATCCAGTTCGGTCTGGCAGGGACGCGCCCGGTCGCCGCCGTCGTAGAGCCATTCCCGAAGGCGCTGCCGCAGATTGTCCCAGTTTCCCTTGGTGGAGAGAGCGGCGGCGACGGCATTCTGGCAGGCGCTCCCGGCCAGGATAGTCCCGCACACCCACAAGACCAGCCCGGCCAATTGTGACCGGCTGAGGTGAGGCAAATGCGTTTCAATGACCTGCTGCATCTGGCAGCATTCCTTGGGAAGGCGCATGGGAAACCTCCGGCATCCGGTTTCGTCATTGCAACCAAGATGCCGGATTCCCGTGCGCTTTCCAAGCCCTCAGACCAATTTCAGTCCATACATACCCCTGTCAGCCCGGGAGAGGGGCCGATTCAGCCGCCCAGGGTCTTTCCATTCTCCCCTCTCCCCGCGGGAGAGGGGCCGAGGTCCAGACCGTCGGGTCGTGGAGGTCAAGGGCACCCCTCTCCCCGCGGGAGAGGGGCCGGGGGTGAGGGCGTACCCCCGGTGACACACACCCATTGACAACCCCGAGGCGCCATCTCTACCGTTATCTCAGACGGCAAACACTCCCTCAGGCCATCTCCGTCCACGTCACAATTGCCCACGGAGGACAATGACCGCTTACAACCTGCCGGCCCTTCCCTCCATCATGCCCCAGTCGTCCAACTTCCCTGTGACAAAAGCGGACAAAACCAGGACATTTCCCCGACAAAACCGGACATTGACCGGACAAAAGGGGACAAAACTCCCGCCTCTCCACGCTCAAATGTCCGGAAATGTCCGCTTTTGTCCGGTTTTCCAGAAGAGAGGTCCCGCCGTCCCTCATCGTCAACACAACCACGGCCTTCGGCCAGGGCCTTTTCATCCCCCTATCCCCTCCCAGGCAAGGTGAGCGTTGGGGCGCATTTGGGGTACAATGGCCCCAACGCCAACCCGTGAAGACGGGCCGGGTGAACCGGGCCGCGGCCCGCCAACGGGAGGACATCATGCCCATCATCGACCATTCCCAGGCGCCGGAAGTGCCTTGGCGTCCCGGCTACCGCAAGTGGGACGTGGCGGGCCACGAGCAGGGCGTCACCAGCACTTTCAGCATCAACACCGCCGAGCCGGGCGCCGGCGCGCCGCTGCACACTCACTCCATTGACGAGCTTATCGTCATCGTCCACGGTACGCTGGAGGTCACCATCGACGGGGAAAGCCACCTGGCAGGCAAAGACCACACCGTCGTCATACCCCCGGGGGCCGAGCATTCCTTTCGCGTGACCGGCGAGGAAACCGCCGAGCTGCTGGTGTTCTTTCCGGCGCTGGACCCATACTCGTCCGAGCATACCCGCTACCTGGAGGGCGCGCGGCCCGAGCCGGTGGGGGACTAGCCGCTGATGGACGGAACCACTGACGGAACCACCACGGACAAGAATTGTTTCGCCGCGGGCGATTTGGCGCTGCTGCTGGACCGGAAGAACCGGCGCTATATGGTGACGCTGGCGCCGGAGCAGACGTTTCACAGCCACTTGGGGCAGCTGCGCCACGACCAGCTAATCGACGCCACGGTGGGCGGCTGGTATCGCACCGACCGGGGCCACGTTTTCCTGGCCGTCCGCCCTACGCTGGGCGATTTTGTCCTGGAAATGCCCCGCGGCCCGCAGATAATCTACCCCAAGGACCTGGGCAACATCATCGTTCTGGCCGACATCTTCCCCGGCGCAACCGTGGTTGAGGCGGGCCTGGGGTCCGGCTCGCTGACCGCGGCGCTGCTGCGGGCGGTGGGTGCCAGGGGCCGGGTCATCAGCTACGAAATCAACGAGTCCACCGTCGCCAAGGCCCTGCGCAACATCGAACAGGTGACGCCGGACACGTCCAACCTGACCGTCACCATCGGCGACATATGCCAGGGCATCGAACAACGGGACGTTGACCGGGTGGTGCTGGATGTGCCGGAGCCGTGGCAGGCGGTGGCCGGAGTGGGCGACGCCCTGGTCATGGGCGGCATCTTCCTGAGCTTCTTGCCCACGGTGCTGCAGGTTCACCGGCTGGCCGAGCAGCTGCGGGAGGACGGGCGTTTCCAGATGGTGGAGACGGTGGAAACCCTGCTGCGGCCCTGGCACGTCACCGAGCGCAGCGTGCGGCCGGCCCACCGCATGGTGGCCCACAGCGGATTCCTGACCACCGCCGTCCGGTGCGAACCCCGCAACGTGCGAACCGTGGCATCGTTGTCGGAAGCCGACACGAGTGAGACCGGCGAACCTGAGGACAACCAACCCAACCCGGAGGACTAACCCGAAGGACTATCGAAGGAGGTCAAAGTCCCGATGGACGCACCAGTGGACGTTATGGACCGGGAGCAGACCATCCAATTTCTGCAGCAGCACGTCAAGACCGAGATGCTGATGAAGCACCTGTTTTCGGTGGAGGCTTCCATGCGGGGCTACGCCGCTAAGTACGGCGAGGACGCCGACCGCTGGGGCATTGCCGGGTTGCTGCACGATTTCGATTGGGAAATCTGCCCAACACCGGAGTCCCACCCCACCTTCGGCGCCGAGATTCTGCGGGAGCGCGGCTACCCGGAAGACATCATCCGCGCGGTGCTGACCCACGGCGACCACACCGGCATCCCCCGGGAGTCCCTGCTGGAACACACCCTCTTTGCCGTCGATGAGTTGTCCGGGTTCATCCGCGCCGTCGCGCTGGTGCGCCCATCCAGGAGCCTAGACGACGTAACCCCGGCGTCGGTCAAGCGCAAGATGCGGGACAAGAACTTCGCCAAGGACGTGAACCGCGACGACATCCGCCGCGGCGCAGAAGAGCTGGGCGTAGACCTGGACGAGCACATCAGCTTCATCATAGAAAGCATGAAGCCGGTGGCGGCGCAGATAGACCTGAATGCAGGGGAGCAGGGAAGGTAGTCCAAGCGCCCGCCCCTGCATTACTCGCCGGAGTCCGGTTCTTGCGGAGAACCAGAGTCATCCCAAGGCCATAGCTGGGCCAGCTCAAACTCCTGCTCGGGTTGGGGCCAGACCCCGTCGGCCAGCGGTATGTGCCGCTCGGTCAGTAGCGGCGGCGGCAGCGTTGCCAGGAGACCGGCCAATTCAGCGTCAAATTCCGGGGAAACTTCCGGAGACAGACCCCACAGTTGGCAAGGCGGAACGTCTTTCCCCTGCACCAGCACCTTGAAGTCACCCAACCCGTCCGGGCGCACCAGGTCAGCCAGTCCGGACAGGTTGGCCCGCCGGTCCCGGGACGACAGCCGGGTTGCCGGAGCCTGCGATGTCACCGCGTCCCGGAATTGGCTCCAGCCCAGGTTATGCAGGAAGCGGCGTTGGGTAGTGAGTCCCAGCGTAGTCATACCGGCGGCGTTTCCGGCTTGCGCCGCCGAGGTGAAGTCCACCTGCGCCGATATGTCCTGCCGGCCAACCCTCTGCAGCGGGGCATCGGTCTGGGTGTGCCGGTAGTAGGTGGTCAGGGTGCCACGGGGCCGTTCCTGCGCCGAGTAAAGTTCGGCGGCGGGCCGCCCGTAGTCGATGGTCAGAACAAATCCGGTGTCCAACGCACCGGCGGCGGAGTTGGCCCACTCGTCCAGCCCCAGATTTATTTCGGCCCGCTGGCCTTCCGCCAGCGTCACGTCCAGCCCTGCCAGCCGTTGAGCGAGTTGCGGGGTAGACGGAGCGGCCAGCGTCTCCACCAACGCATCCCCGTCCAGCGTGATGAAGACTTCGCACAGCTTCCCGCCGTCCATCTGGACCTGATGCACCGGAAACGCGTCCAGGTACTCGTTGGACAGGATGCAGCCGGTTATTCCCCGCAAGGGCACGCCCGACGCGGCGATGCGCGACGCCTGGGGCAAACCCGCCTCATGTCCCCGGGACGCCCGGCGGTCGATGCACAGGAAGCGCAGGGAGTCTTGGAACTCTTTCGACAAGTTGACGCTGAAGCTGAGGATGTCGCGGCACAGTAGCCCATTGCCCCCTCCCAACTCCACCACGGTAAACGGTGCCGGAGCGTCCATTCGCCGCCACATCTGGAACAGCTGCAACGACAGCAACGCTCCAAAGGCGGGGTGCGCCATAGGACTGGTGTAGTAGTCGCCGGAGGGTCCGAAGGGATCGCCGACGGAGTAGTAACCGCCCGCCGGCCAGTACAGGGCAGCCTCCATGAACTCGGCAAAGGTAATGGGGCCGTTGCTGGCAATGCGGCGGCGGATTTCGGTTTGGGAGGGCATGGGAACTCGCCGCATTTGACACGACTGAATCGTGTCTCTATAGTCTGGGCTTGCCATGGGCACTGCACAGAAGAAAATGGTTCGCTGATCTGGGAGCTAAATCAAAGCAATGAGAATATTCTCGAACGATCATCACACCATCTATCAAGGAGACGCAGTCCAAGTCTTGAAGTCAGCCCTCATTCCAAATTCCAGCGTCGACTTGGTATTCGCAGATCCACCTTACAACATAGGGAAGAATTTCAACGGTAAACAGGATAAATGGGCCAGTGAGGAAGCGTATTATACATGGGTATCCGAATGGCTTGACCTTTGTATCGACAAGCTAAGGCCGTCTGGTAGCCTTTACTTAATGTGCTCAACTCAGTGCTTTGCTCCGATTGATTTGGTATTGCGGCAACGATTGAGCATCCTCTCAAGAATAGTCTGGTACTACGATAGTTCGAGTGTTCAAGCAAAGTGTTACTTTGGCTCGCTTTGGGAACCGATATTCCATTGCGTGGTGGATCCGAACCAATATACGTTCAATTCCAACGACATTCTCGTCGAAGCGAAGACTGGCTCACGACGTAAGTTGATTGATTACCGCAAAATGGTTCCAACCCAATACAACACTGACAAAGTTCCGGGCAACGCTTGGTACTTTGACAAAGTTCCGGGCAACGCTTGGTACTTTCCGCGAGTCCGCTATCGGATGCCCGAATACGAGGAGCATCCAACCCAAAAGCCTCTCCAGCTTCTCGATCGAATTATCACTGCCAGTTCGAATGCTGGGGAAACAATCTTGGACCCTTTCGCTGGGACTTTTACTGCCGCCCAAGCCGCCGCCAATCTCAACCGCAAAAGCCTAAGCATCGAAATAGATGAAGATTACACAAACATCGGGATCAGACGGCTTGGGATAGCCATTGAAGATATAGGAGAACGTCAACAGTCGTCCGAAAATCCCTATCGGGGCACCTCTGAGGCCATGAATCTCAGGTTGTTCGAGAGATGAACCATTCCTTCACTCCCAAAATCGTCGAGTTAGTTGAGCCTCAATTCACGGGATATCGTCTTTATTGGACAAACTCGCGATACCGTGGAAGAAGAACCATTACGTTTGTACAAAACAGGTCGTACCAACGCTAACGATGGCGGTATTGACTTCGTAATGAAGCCGCTCGGCCGATTCTTTCAAGTTACTGAAACCCTGGATGTCAAAAAGTATTTCCTAGATGTCGACAAAGTCGAGAGATATCCTATCTCGTTCGTGGTTAAGACCATACTTGGCGTAGATGAGATTCGGTTGCGCCTAGAAGACGGGGCTAAAGAGCAATATGGAATTCGCGACGTGGTCGAGCGTTACATGAACTCCATCGAAGATATTTTCAATATCCCGCAGTTAATCGAAATGTTCGACACATTGACACACCAAGCACGTGTTCCCGATGTCTTGAATGATATCGTCCTATGGAGCAAGTTAGAATTTAACCTTGAAGATACTTCGGTTACCCCTGAAAGCGTCGCCGACGAAGATGAGGATGAAGACCACTAGCGCCACTCAGTGCCGGTGGTGCGTCAGCTTGGGAGAGAGTAGGGCCACGGGCCCCTACTCTCTTCGCGCGGGATGAAACCGACAGGCAGTTAGGCCCGCTGTTCAATGGGGACGTATTCTAGGTCCATTTCGCCAGTGTACTCCGGCGGGGAATTACTTGCCGTTTTTGCTTTGAGGGACGCAGGGAGGCGGCTCGGTAAACGGCCGACCGTCGCGGGTTGCGGCCTGTTGCCGCTCGTACCAGGCCAGCCATTGTTGCTGCAATTCTCGCTGGCCCTCTTCACGGCCTTCTTGACGGCCCTTTTCCATTATTTTCTTGACCGTTTCAGGAATCAGCAGCACCATGCGTCCGGTTACCTCCACGAGGATTGCCACCATCAGGGCTGTACCTACTGCCAAACCGAAGATGGCCGCCAGCAGGTACACGTAGGATTCATCGTCCCATCTTATCGCTTCCCGGTGCCGCCAGAGGAGAAATACTGCGGAAACCAGATAAACGATGTAGTAGGAGACCCAGTATTTCTCGACTGCTTTCAAGGCACTGGCCCAGGTGGATACACTGTACCCGGCGCCGGCATGGTTCATTTACTGCCAGAGACGCCGGGCAAATTTGTTCAGGCGGCTAGGCCCGCTGTTCGATGGGGACGTATTCCAGGTCCATTTCGCCGGTGTACTCCAAGAGCGGCCGAATCAGGATGTTGTCCTTGTACTGTTCAATGCACTGGAGCGTCCACCCAGGGATACGGCCCAAGGCGAAGATGGAGATGAACAGGTCGTCGGGGATGTCCAGCAGGTAGTAAATGGCGCCGGCGAAGAAGTCGACGTTGACGCAGATTCCCTTCTCCCGGTAGGGCAGCATGGTGTTTTGCTCCAGGTGGGAAAGTATCTGGAACCAGCGAGGCTCGCCCTTCTTTTCGCCCAAGACGCGGGCGCGCTCCCGCAGGTGGCGGGCCCGGGGGTCTTCGGCCCGGTAGACGCGGTGGCCGAATCCCATAATCCGCCCGCCGGATTCCAGGTGGTTGCGGGCGTATTCTTCGGCGTTCTCCGGGTTGCCGATTTCCAGGGACATTTTCATGACTTCTTCAGCCGCGCCGCCGTGGGCCGGGCCTTTCAGGACGCCGACGCCGGTGGTCACCGCCGAGTGCAGGTCCGAGATGGTCGAGGCCGTCACCCGCGCCCCGAAGGACGAGGCGTTGGCGCCGTGTTCAGCGTGGAGGATGAAGTCCACGTCCAGCAAATCGGTCGTTTCCTGGTCGGGGGCCTCACCGAACACCATATAAAGGAAGTTGCCGGCGTGGTTCAGGTCCGGGTTGGGCGCCACCGGCTCCAGACCCTGCCTCAGCCGGTGGTGAGCGGCGACGATGGTCGGCCCCTGGGCGGTCAGCCGGATGCCCTTGCGCAGAGTGGCCTCGGGGGAGTTGTCAGCAACTTCATCGTCGAAGGCGGAGAGAGCCGATATGCCGGTGCGCAGGGCATCCATGGGGTGGCTGGCTTTGACTAAGTCCAGCACCTGTATTACTTCATTGGGGATGCGGCGATTGGCCCGCAAGGTGTCGTCGAAATCGGACAACTGCTGGCTGGTGGGCAATTCGCCGTAGAGCAGCAGGTAGATGACCTCTTCAAACGTTGATTTTTCGGCCAGGTCGTGGATGTCGTAGCCACGGTAAAGCAGCTTGCCTACCTGTCCGTCGATGAAGCTGGACTCAGTGGTATCAAGGTAAACGTCCTTGAGTCCCTTCATAATTTCTGGGGCCATAACCAGTCCTCCTTGAGTGGGTATCCCTGCATCGGCAAAGGGGTTGTTGAAAGGCGCATCAAACGCAAAATGGTACGCAAAGTTAGCGTACCACGAACAACGGCAAAGGGGAAGCCGGGGGCGATTCCAGCATCGGGCCCGGGGTGTGTCAAGGAAGGGTTTGGGTACGGAAGCGTTGCCCAAGTTGACATTTTTCCGCCGCCTAAGCGATAATCCTTTCTACCTTTAATTGGGTTTTCCCTTGTAAGTTGAGCCCTAAAATTTTGTGGAGGAGACGCTATGGCTAACCAGGATATAGCCCTGATGGCCCACCTGATGCGCCGGGCCGGTTTCGGCGCGACCCGGGAGGAACTGGAAGAGCGGGCCGCCCGGGGTTACGAGGCCACGGTTGAGGAGTTGCTGAACCCCGAAACCCAACCCGCTTTGGACCGATATGAGTTGGTCCGCTATCACCCCTGGACCTGGAAGCCCGGCACTCTGCCCGGCATGGGCGCCGCCGAGTGGCTGTGGTTCATGGTCAACACCAAGCGGCCTCTGGAAGAGAAGATGTCCCTCTTCTGGCACCAGGTCTTCGCCACCGGCGTCTCCAAGGTTGACCATTACGACGAGATTACCCGCATGGTGTCCTTGTTCCGCGAGAAGGGCATGGGCAGCTACAAAGAGCTCATCCTCGAACTCGCCAAGAATCCGGCCATGATTTACTGGCTGGACAACTGCGAGAACCATGCCGACGCGGTGAACGAGAACTGGGGGCGGGAGCTTCTGGAGCTGTTCAGCATGGGCGTGGGCAACTACACCGAGGTTGACGTGCGGGAAGCGTCCCGCGCCTTCACCGGCTGGACCATCGAGCCCAAGCTGCCCCGCGGCCCGCTGGGACGCCACGACTGGCACTTCACCTACCTGCCGTCGGACCACGACGACACCGAAAAGACCTTCCTGGGCGAGACCGGCAACTTCAACGGCGACGACATCATTGATATCGTCTGCCAGCACCCGGCCGCCGCGACCTTCGTTGCCCGCCACTTGTACAACTACTTCGTGGCCGACGAGGCCCAGGTGCCGGCGTGGGCGGTGACTCCGCCCCGGGACCAGGAAGCCATCGACCTGCTGGCCGACACCTTCGTCGAGTCCAACTACGACATCAAGTCGGTGCTGCGGGCGCTCTTCAACTCCGACTTCTTCAAGAACGCCCGCTACGCCCGGTTGAAGAACCCGGCGGAAGTGGTGGTAGGCACCATGAAGCTGGTAGGCGGCTACGGCTTCCCGGCCCCCGGCATCGGCGAGCTTTCCCGCCAGGCCCAGTACATGGGCCAGGACCTGCTCAATCCCCCCAGCGTGGAAGGCTGGCACACCGGCGTCGAGTGGATTAACAGCGGCTCCCTGATGCGCCGGATTAACTTCACTGCCGACCTGGTGGGAGACGTGGAACGGCCCGGCGTCCAGTCCATCATCAACCGCCTCAAGGCGCAGGGAGAACTGTCGACGGAAGCCTTTGTCGACACCTGCCTCGACCTGATGGGCCCGCTGGAAGTCAACGCCGAGACTCGCCAGGAATTGATTGACCACGTTAGCAACGGCGGCTCTCTGACCTGGGGCAGCGAAGCCCAGGCCGTTGCCCGGGTTTCGGAGTTGCTCCAGCTCATCGTTTCCCTGCGGGACTACCAGTACGCCTAATCATCAGGGGCTAGCAGAGAGCACAAGTTCTCTGCTAGTCACCGACAATTGTTCGCACTAAGAGGCATAGCAGCGATGACCAGTAATAACCAAGGCCAAAAGGCGGCGGCCATATATAATAATGCTGTGCAGAAGTTATCCGGAGTTCTTACATACGCGCACGTAGACCGCGAAACCCAGGAGTTGCCGAACATTCTCTGGGCGGGAGAACTCCCCGAAATGCTGTCGCACGGTACATACAAAGGTCGCAAAGGTCTATTGGTGGCCACGGATAAACGGGTCATTTTTGTTGACAAAGGTGTATTTGGGGCACTGACGATATGTGATTTTGCTTATGGCAAGATTTCGTCAGCAGAGTCCAGGACAGGTATAGCCAACGGCGAGCTTACCCTAAATTTTCCTGGCCATATTTTTGGTAAACGGGAACAGATTGTATCTGTTCCTAACAACCAACTTCGCCCCTTTGCCGACTTAGTGCGAACCAAAGTGTCGTTGGCTCATGGTCAAATCCGACAGTCTGCTCCTGTTTTATTGGCATCGGTAGCCGATGAATTGGAAAAGTTTGCCAAGTTGCGTGACTAGGGTGTTATTTCCGACGAGGAGTTTAGTGCCCAAAAGTCTCGTCTGTTGCAGCAACCCTGATTGCGCCGACACCCTCACTTAACTAGACGACCTCGCCGGCCTAATTCAGCAAACGGAGGATAACCAGAAATGACCTCGACGAAGAAAGACCCGGTTCTGGTGGTCTTGCAGCTCAGCGGCGGCAACGACTACTTCAACACGGTCATTCCCTACACCGACCCGCGATACATGGACAACCGCCCTGCAGTCGGCGTTGCCGCGGATCGGGTAATCAAAATCAACGACTCCATTGGCCTGCACCCGGAAATGATGCCGCTGAAGTCCGTCTACGACCAGGGCAACATGGCCATCATTCACGGCGTCGGCTACCCCAACTCGCCCCGCTCCCACTTCCGCTCCATGGACATCTGGCACACCTGCGAGCCGGACAAGCTGGGCACCGAGGGTTGGCTGGGCCGGGCCACCCGTGAAATCGACCCCCACAAGGAAAACGTAGTTACCACCGTCAGCTTCGGCCCCAGCCTCTTCCGGGCGCTGGTGCTGCCGGGCGTGCCGGTGTCCTGCGTTGACGACCTGAACAACTTCGGGATGCTGACTGGCATCGCTGAGCAGCAGCAGCGCAGCAAGATTATCGACCGGTTCAGCCGTCTGTATTCCCCAACCATCGGCAGCGGCTTCGTCATGGACTATCTGGGGCAGACCGGCCTGGACTCCCTGGCCGCGGCGGACATTCTGAAAGTGGCGCCGGAGCGGTACTCCTCCGATGTGGAATACCCGGACACCCCGCTGGCCAACAAGCTGAAGGGCGTCGCTCAGGTACACATGGCCGATCTCGGCACCCGCATCTTCTATTGCGACCACGGCAGCTTCGACAGCCACTCTAACCAGACCGGGATGCACGACCGGCTTTGGAAGGACGTCTCCGAAGGCGTCTCGTCGTTCCTGGATGACCTCAAGGAGCACAACGTCGGGGACAACGTCATCCTGTTGATGTTCACCGAGTTCGGCCGCCGGGTCCACGACAACGGCTCCGGCACCGATCACGGCGCCGGCGGCGTGGCCTTCGTCCTAGGCGAGAACGTCAAGGGCGGCGAGTACAGCGAGTACCCGTCCACCGCCCCCGAAGACCTGGAGCAGGGCGACCTGGTCCCCAACCTGGACTTCCGCAGCGTGTACTCCACCATCCTGGAAGACTGGATGGGACTGGACGCTCAGCCGCTGGTCGGCGGCGTCTTCGAGAAGCCCAAGTTCGTCTAACCAAGATTAGCGCTGACGAACCGGGCTGACAGTGGTTTTTCAACGGAAAACAGGGGCCAGGGGACGGTAGACCTCTGGCCCTTTTGGGAACGGACGCCGGACGCTGAACCGGCCAACAACCAAATACTCAGCCAACCAAGTACAATTTTGCCCAACCACACCGGCATCGCGGGCCGGTTGGGCGAGGGGATGAGATGCTAACACAAATTGCAGCGGGCAGGACCTACGACTACAGCCATTCCGTGGGCCGGGGTTCGCAGTCGGGAATGGGATTCAGTCAGCCGGTTTCGGTGGCCCTGGGCAAAGACAACCTGGTGTATGTTGTCAACCGGGGCAGCGAGAGCATCAGCAACGTCGCCTGGAATCGCACCGGCATCGGTGCCCGGGTCAGCCGCATCACCATTGGACCCAACCCCGGCGACGAAGAGTTCCTGGGCGAATTCAGCAAGTACGGCTCCAACAACGGCGAGTTCATCTGGGGTTCGGGCGCCGCCGTTGACAGCCAAGGCAACGTCTACGTTTCCGACGAGTGGCTGAACCAGGTCTCCGTGTTCGACCGGGACGGCGCGTTCCAGAAGAAGTGGAGCGCACTGGAGCGCGAGGACAGGCAGGCCCACGGCGTGGCCAACATCACCGTTGACGCCGGCGACAACATCTACGTGACCGACGGCCGCAGTCACGAGGTCCGCAAGTTCACCAAGGACGGCGAGTTCCTGACCGCCTGGGGCGGCCAGGGCGGCGAGAACGGCCGGTTCAACTCCCCCTGGGGAATCACCGTTGATGGGGAAGGCTGCGTCTACGTCGCCGACCACCTGAACGACCGGGTACAGAAGTTCACCCCCGGGGGAGAATGGCTGGCCCAGTTCGGACGGCCGGGCGAAGGACGGGGCTGCCTGGAAAAGCCCACCGACGTTGCCGTTGACCCGCAGGGCGACGTTTACGTTTGCGACTGGGGCGACAATGGATTCCATCCCGGCCGCGTTCACTCCTTCGACCGGGACGGCAACTATATCATCACCCTCACCGGCGACGCGCAGGAGCTTTCCAAGTGGGCGAAGATGACGGTGGACGCCAACGCCGACTACATCAAGCGCCGGCGGGAGGTCAACCTGCGCAACATGGAGTCGGAGTGGCGCTTCGCCGTTCCCACCGGCATCGCTTACGACGGGGAAAACAACCGCCTCATCGTGGTGGACAACCAGCGCAGCCGCTTGCAGATTTACAACAAGCTTGGACGGTACCTGGTCCCTCAGATGAACTTGTAAGCCGGCTTGGATAACCCCTTCATCGGCCTTCAGGCCGTATCTGCCGATGCCCCGGCGAAAGGGGCGCGGCGACGTGCCTGAAGGCCGATTGTGTGATACTGTCCTTGCAATTGACCGGGTGAGGTTATGGACGCGGAACAAGAGGAGCGTTTCCTCCAACTGGCTATGGACAACCCCAATATGTTATGCCGTGAAGCCCCTGTGGAAATCCTGGTGGCTTGCTCGGACGACGCCGAGCCAACCCATTTCCTTGAAGAGTTCTTCGGCGCCGGTTTCAGCGGCTGGGCTTACCAGGAGTACGGCAGGCGTCTGCCTCAGTCCCTAATCAACAACGCGATAATCGTCCTCTGGAACCGGGCTTGCCGCCTGCACACCAAGGTCCTCACCGGAGAGCCGGACCCGGACTGGGAGAAACCCTTTTTCTCCGACCGGGACCTGTACGACTCGTGAGGGTGCGGCCAAGGCACGGAGAAGGGGACACCATTAGCCGCTGTCGCCGGCAAGATTCAACACCATCCAGGAAGCAGGCAGACGGTTGCCAGGAATCCGCCGTCGGCAGTGCCCTTTATTGGTCAAACCCGGAGGGATGGCAGAGCGAACGATTGCGCCGGTCTTGAAAACCGTTCACGCTCACCCATTAGGGTTAAACCGGGTTACATTTCGGGCAATTCCAGGGTGAATCACGGGGTTTTCGCCGGGTTTCGGGCCTTTGGGTTAAACCGGGTGGATTTACAAGTTTTGCCCGCTGGGGGGAGATTGCGCCGCTGATTGCTGAGTTGGATCTTCCCAAGGCCAAGGGGTGTAAGCGGCAGGATCCTCGGCGGATGTTCAACGGAATCATCTTCCGGCTACGTTCGGGTTGCCAGTGGAACCGGTTGCCCCGCTCCTGGGGGACGACAAGCACCATCCACCGGACCTTCCAGAGGTGGGAGCAAGCTGGGTTGTCCCGCCGGATTTGGGAACGCATTCAGTCCCGTTGCGCCGAACTGGACGGGGTGGACTGGGAATGGTAGTCGGCCGACGCGGCCATGGGAAAGGCCCGTTGGGGGGATGCCATTGGCCGGAATCCCACCGACCTGGGAAAGCCTGGGACCAAGCGGAGCATCCCCCGGTCGTAGCCGGGGGCAGGCTCTGGTAGAGGCTAACGGAAGGCCGTTGAGCGTGGTGGTGGCGAGGCCAACGTCCACGACACCAAGCCGTTGGGGATGACGCTGGAGGCTGTCGTGGCCGAGCGCCCCATCCCGACGGAACGGGAATCGCAGCACTTGTGTCTGGATAGGGGTATGACAACCCCACGGGGCGGGATAGGACGGCGGGTCGGGCCCGTGTCTCAGAGGGTTGCGAGGTCTTCGCTGCGGACCTCCAGCCCAAGCCCGGGCGCACCCCCGATGCCCGCCCGCTCGACCACGACCGCCCCGCCGTCGCCGAACATCAAGCTCTCCGCCGTGAGGTCACGGCGCAACAAGTGCGTGCCACAGGCGCCCTCGGACGCCACGAGGTTGGGCCGTGCCGCATTCATCACGGTCAGACCGGCGCGGGTCAGGATGCTCGTCTCGCCAACCTGCGCGCCCACAATCACGCCGATCCTCAAGTTGGCGGCCCGCTTGGCCACGTCCAGCGCCCGCATGATGCCGCCCATCTTCGAGACCCGCAGGTTCACGATCCAGCGTTCCGGGTCTTCCAGCATGTCCAGTTGTTCGGCGCGCAACAGGCTCTCATCGAGGATTATCTTTGCCCCACATTCCACGCCCACGCGCTCGAACCCAACCAGGTCGCCCTCCCGCAACGGCTCTTCGATTGCATAGACCCCGTGCGGAAGCGCGGTAATGTGATGGATGCACTCGTCCGCCGACGCCCACAGGTTGTTCGCATCGAATCGCACCCTCAACATCGGGTCCGCCCTGTTCCGGAACAGCCGTATCTTCCGGCGGTCACGTTCCAGATTGCCGGACACCTTCACCTTGAAGTCCCGGAAGCCCCGCTTCCAGTAGCGCCGGAACTGCCACCAGTAGGCCAGGTATGGTGAATCTCCCAACACTGCGGAGTAGGGGAACCGGCCGGTGAGCCTCGGCAGGCCCAACAACTCCTCAACAGGGGCGGCGCCGGCCGTTCCCAGCAGGTCAAGGGCCGCGATTTCTATCGCGCAAAACGCCGCCGGGTTCTGGTCGATGACCTCCCGCTGGGCGTCGGCCCACGCTCGCAAGCTCTGAGCATCGGTCACGCTGTCGATGATCGGTCCCGCGTGTTTCCGGATGAACGCGGCTCCGCTCTCAACCGTCTCTCCGGTCACGTACTGCCGGGGGCACCCCTTGCCGTACCCGGCCTCGCCGGAATCCGAATACGCGGCGACGACGATGAGGTTCTCCGCCTGCACGCGGCTCGCAGAGGCGTGGCGGAAGACCGCCCGAAAGGGCACCGGGAAGCTCGAGACCTCCAACCGCTGGATACGCAATCCTGCCTACTCCGCCTCGGTCAGAGTAGTGAAATCCAGCCGGCACTCGCGGGCATACTGAAGATGCAGGTACTTGAACTGAGTGTCTCTCTGGCCGGACTCCACGCAAACGGCGCGATACTGGTCGCCCGCCCCGCTCCGGAGCCAACGGACTTCCAGGGGAACCAGCCGGCCGCTCTTCCGCTTGGCCTCGTACTCCACGTTCAGCTCGCACAGCCGGGAGTCAACCTCGGCGGCGATGGCGGCGCCGTCGCCGTGACTGCCGGCTTCAACAAAGAGCGTGTACCCCGCGGCGTCTTCGTCGGCGATGAGGATGAAGAATCGCTGATGGACGTTCCCTCTCAACAACGCCGCGGGCGCCGCGTCAAGCGCTTGGGATTCGGTTAGCTTCTCTCCGGTGATGCTCGTCGTCCCTTTTCCCTTCTGAACGAAATCCAGCGCAGGCGTTTCGTGCACCATTCCGCTGACCCGGACTATATCGTTCATATCATAACGGTAGAGTCCTTCGGGAGTGGTTCGAACACGTAGTACTCGCCGCCTTGGTCAAGCTCGTGAAGACCCAGGAACTCCGATCCTCCCGCTTCCCATGCGTCTCGTTCGGCAAACTCGAAGTAGGTCTGAAAGAAGGTCGGCAGGCATACGCTGTTCCGAGCGTCGATGTTCAGAGTCCCTCGAAATTCGCTGGCGAGGTATCCCAATTCGATGATTGGAATATCGGCTGGCAGCAGGCCCGACAAGCCGTTGAGAGCGGTCCCGCAGCTCCCGCCCGTCCATGTCACGACGCCCTTGAGGTCCGGCCAGATGTCGATAAAGGTAAAGCGCCCCGCGGTTTGCAGACAGTCGGCCAGAGGTATGCGGCGCGGTTTGGGTTGGCCTTCAGCCCATGCTTCACGGCATCGGGCAACGAGTCCGCGCCCTGCATCCGGCCCGTCGCGATGGCCTTGAGAACAACATCGGCGTACTTGTCCGCCACCGACAGCAGCTGGAGGAACGTTGAGGGATTCGCGGTAGCGATGCCGGTGACATCCGGCTCCGCCAGCCCATAAATCACCATCGCCAGATATCGTGACTCGTAGTCCTCAATATCCGCAATCTCCGGGGACAGCACGTACCTCGCCCGCACGAGCCTCGACTGGCTCTGATAGAGCAGCCCCGAGGCGGAGCCGAACGGCGTTCCGGCCTTCGATGGCCTGGCCGCTGACCGCGAACCCCTTGCCCTGGAGCACGGCAGAGTCCCGCGACCAAACATAGGCCCCCATCTATTGATCGCGCTTCATCCGCTTCAGACCGGACGCCGTGACGGGTATGTTCTTGTCGGCGCCAACCATGCCGCTGGTCCGATGGTAGTAGACCGGCCGCTCCATGGTCAGGCATGGCTCCCCCGTCAGTTCCTGTCGCTCGATCAGAGGGCGCAGGCCTCGTATGTCTGCACTGGAGTCGCCTGCCGGTACGCGGCGGCGTCAGCAACTTGCGAGAACGCATGGCTCTTGCCGAACTCCGTATTTGCGTTCTCCGCCATGATGCGGCGCAGTAGCGCAAGCTGAACATCGCGGGGGCGCTTTGCCCCCTCCACGAACCTCCGATGCCGGCGGGACTGCGTTAGGTAGAGACCCCTTCCGCAGCAGGGCGTAATTAGCGGAGCGCGCGATGGGACTCAAGACGTTGCCAGCCATTCTATGGTCCTGGGCGGCTCAGGGCCGCAGTCCTCGGATGAATGGACTTTTCATCTGCACGAAGAACCCCGTGGGATATCGGCGGTTGCGAAGCCCAATCGTCTCGACGTCGCGGTCTCTGGGAAGGAACCGCGTTCCGAACAATGTGTCCCACACAATCAGGTTGTTCCCGAAGTTATTGTTCGACTCCCGCGCTCGCCTCGAGTGATGCCACCGGTGCAGCTCAGGTCCGGCGACGACATAATTCAGCGGGCCAAGGCTCACGCGGCAGTTGGAGTGCTGGAAGAACCCGTTTATGGCATAGAAGACGAAATACGCCGCGAGCACCTCCGGAGAGACCGCCAGGAACGCGAAGGGCAACGTACCGACAGCGTACTGGACCGATTTCGATGGGGTGGAACCGCCCCACGTTGAACGCATACAGTTGAGGCGGCGAGTGATGCACCGCATGGAGCCGCCACATCATCGGGTAGCGATGGAAAGCCCATGCAGCCAGTACCGCAGGAAATCGGCCGCCAGCAGCATCATGGCGGCTTGCGCCACAACCGGAAAATCGTGGGGCCAGAAGATATCGACGGTCAGCCCGTTAGCCTTAAGAAATTATCTCAAAACCGGTAGGCGCCATTCCGTCGTTCCTGCGAAGGCAGGAATCCAGAAATTCCCAACCAGCGGAGGTCACTCCCTCTTGGGTTATGTCCCCTGCCTTCGCAGGAGCGACTTTCGCCGGGACGTTTTGAGATAGTTTCTAAGTACTCCGGCCAGCGCGATGACCACGGTGATTGCCAGCAGGTATGGGAGCGCCGCCTGAACCACAACGATGAAGAGTGTGTCAGTACGGACATCCTCCGCAGGGGGGCGCCAGTCTTTGCGGTAGGGCAGCTTAATCTGGTGCAGCGTTATGAGCCCGACACCAACCAGCGCCGCACCGTAGGACGCAAGCGTCACATACCACCCCGCTCCGGCAAGCGCCATGTATAGCGCGAACCCCAGGACAATGACCACTGGGTACGACCCTGCCACTGCCAGCCTGGAAAGGTCCGCCTTCGCCTTCGAGTAAGTCATACTCGTTTGAAGCCTGAATCTGCGGACCGCGCCGCAAGTGAAGCTGTGGTAGTGCAATAAGCGGCTGCGGGCAACGGTGCAAGCGAGGCCGCTTCGTCCACCGCATAATTGCCCAACGTCAGCAGGTAGTGGCCCAGCGTCAGTATAAGCGACGCCAGGATAACGTGAAACAGGGCCGGGACGCTTTTTGCAAACCATGCGTATTCCGCCAGGAATGTCAAGCCTGCGATAAGCCGGAACGCCATCACCGCGAAATATACGCCGCCCAGCGCGAAGCAGGCCTGGTGTTTCCAGGGACGGGGGGTAAGGCGTCCGTGCTGACTCGCCACAGGACGACTATCAGCACGGCAACGGTGCCCGCCTGCAACCCAAGCAGCGCCGGATAGGGTATGGCCGAACCTTGCCATGCTTCGAACGGCGGGAGAAGGGGCACCTCATGCACCGCCTGGACCAGTTGGGCCGCCACACGCAGGGCGAACAGGCCCGACAACAAGAGCATCAACGGAAGATGGCGGCGGCGTCCCATCGTCAGGCTCCTGATCTGTACTTAAGGTGCATGACCCCTGCCAGTTTAGCGCACCCCGGCGGGGCATTTACAGAGGCGCTCCGGCAGGTAACTGTTCAGATTAGGGGTTTCCTGATTGTCCCTGCTGACACTTGCCCCTTGCCAATCCCGGTAACTCCACCCTACCATAAATCATCACTCATCCTGAGTCGGTCCCCCGCGCCGGAATTGTCGGCCCCGGCCGGCCCCGGATTTAATTGCGGCGGAAAGACAAGCGTCCCAAAGTGCGTCAAAACCGGCACAAAAATGGCACAAAGGTGACATACAATGACACACAAAAACGCCAAAACCCGCCGTCAGGGCCTCATACAGCGCCACCGCCAAGCGTAAATGACACAGAAGCCACACTTTTTATTTTTTCGCTTAACTGCCTCCCGTGGCTCGAATCCCCCAATCTGAACAGTTACTCCGGCAGCGCCGGGGGATGGGCCGGGCAGCGTGGCGGGAAACACTATGGAACAGTCCCATAAACGAGCGTGTATAGGACACCCGAAACCAGGCTCTGACGCCAGATGTTTGACGGTTGAACGGGACGGTTTCTCAGGGTGGAATGTAAGTTTGATTCCAGGGGGTTGGCGGAACGGGAAAAACGCCGACCTGCCAGAACAAGAAACTGAACCGGCAGGACGGCATCGGACCGGCTTTGCTTTGCAGTCTGGCAGCCGGCAAAACGGTGCGGGCTTGAATTTCCCCCGTTGCCCCGATTGCAGACTCGCGGGTTATAATGCCCGTCAAGACCTCACCGGTTCATGCAATTCCCCAAAGGAGGCGCAAGTCATGAAGTACGATTACATCGTGGTCGGCGGCGGATCTGCCGGGTGCACCATCGCCAGCCGCCTTTCCGAAGACCCGGAGCGGTCGGTGCTCCTCCTGGAGGCCGGGCCGGACTACCCGGACTTCGAGCGGCTGCCCGACGACCTGAAGATGGGGAACAACGTCTGGCTGTCAGCCTACGGACCCCACAACTGGGGATACACCGCCCAGCTCACGCCGGAGCAGCCCGAGCTGATTATCCCCAGGGGAAAGGCCACCGGCGGTTCCAGCGCGGTCAACGGCCAAGTGCTGTTCCGGGGCATCCCCGAGGACTACGAACGTTGGGCCGAGTGGGGCAACGACGAGTGGGGATACGCCCCAGCGAAAGGCAACTTTTCCAGTACACCATAGACCTGTCGGGCCAGAAGAACAGAAACAGCAAGGTCAAGACCCAGCGGGCGAGCAAGCCCAAGCCAAGAAAGAGCCCCGCCGAGCCACGTGCCACGAAGCAACGCAAGCCCAAACGGGACCCGACCCCGGTTGCACAAAGGGCACCCGTGAGTACGGAAGAACTAGCCCACCCCCGGCATGCGTATGACGAGTCTAGGAACAAGATCCCGAACCGCAAGGAGGAGCAGCACCGCCTCCGGGAGCAGGAACGGCGCCGGAAGGCGAAAGAACAGGGCCGCTGCAGGGGCTGCTCGAACCCCGCGATCCCGAACGAGACCAGGTGTGAACTCTGCGCCGAGAAGCACAGGGTTTCCCGAAGGCGGTGGCAGGCCCAGCGGAGGCAGTCGGCAGCACAACAAGGAAACGCCGCCGCAGTGCGGACCGAGCACCTGTGATTACAGGGTAGTCCAGAAACGCAGCAGTCTGGGACGGGCACGGAACTCGGGGTACGGAACCCTGAATACAGAGGTACCCGGAAACGGTACCCTGTGTTAGATTACAGACCGACCAGAAAAATTCACGACATCTCGCTGCCGCCAGGCTGAAGGACGACCGCGGGAACCGACACGGGAGAACAGCCTTTGCTGGACACCCAGCTCAGCCAGATATCCAACTTCATCTGGGGAGTCGCCGACGACTACCTCCGAGACCTCTACGTTAGAGGCAAGTACCGCGACGTCATCCTCCCCATGACCGTGCTCCGGCGACTGGACGCCGTGCTGGAGCCTACCAAGCAGAAAGTCCTCGACGAGAAGAAGTGGCTCGACGACGCCGGAATCCAGGACCAGGCCGCTGTCCTCGAACAGGCCGCCAGCCAGGCATTCTACAACACCTCGCCTTTCCAGCTCAAGGACCTGACCTCCCGGGCAACCCAACAGCAGCTCAGGGACGATTTCAACGCGTACCTGGATGGCTTCTCCCCCAACGTCCAAGACATCCTCGACAAGTTCGAGTTCCGAAACCAGATCACCCGCCTATCAGACGGAGACGTGCTGGGCAGCATCGTGAACCGGTTCCTCGCACCCCAGACCAACCTCGGCCCGGACACGGTCCTGAACCCCGACGGCTCAGTCCGCCATCCCGGACTCGACAACCACGCCATGGGCACCATCTTCGAGGACCTGGTTCGCCGGTTTAACGAAGACAACAACGAGGAGGCCGGCGAGCATTGGACCCCCCGGGACGCCGTGGAACTCATGGCCCAGTTGGTCTTCCATCCCGTCCGGGACCGCATCGAGTCTGGCACCTATCTCCTCTATGACGGCGCCATCGACACCAGCGGGATGCTCACCATCGCTGAGCAGACCCTTCGGGGCATCGCCGAGGAGAACGCCAAGCAGGTCTCCACCCACCTCTACGGGCAGGAGATCAACAACGAAACCTACGCCATCTGCAAGGCCGACATGCTCCTCAAGGGGGAGCAGAACATCATCGGCGGGCCCCAGCACTCCACGCTGTCCAACGACGCCTTCAAGACCAGGACCTTCGACTTCATGCTCAGTAACCCCCCATACGGGAAGAGCTGGAAGGGCGACCTCGACCGCATAGGCGGAAAGTCCGGTCTCAATGACCCAAGGTTCCTGACCAGCCACGCAGGGACCGCCGAGTACTCCCTGGTGACCCGCACCAGCGACGGGCAGATGCTCTTCCTGGCCAACATGGCCAGCAAGATGAAGCAGGACTCGCCCCTGGGGAGCAGGATCGCCGAGGTCCACAACGGAAGCTCCCTCTTCACGGGCGACGCCGGACAGGGGGAGAGCAACATCCGCCGCTGGATCATCGAAAACGACTGGCTGGAGGCCATCGTGGCCCTGCCGCTCAACATGTTCTACAACACGGGCATCGCCACCTACGTGTGGGTACTGACCAACCGGAAACCGGAGCACCGGAAGGGCAGACCCCCCGAGATCTACAGCACCATCGCCGCTGACTGGACCCAGGGCGTCCAGCACGCCATGAGCGACGGCATCCTCACCCGGGCGGATCCCCGGTCCAGGACTGGATGGCCACCCCGGACCGGGGATCCGCCACCGGATCGCCGCTCAAGCGGGACGCGCCGCCCTGACCACCGGGGATAGCAAGGCCACCCTCCAGGAGCTGGAGAACACCCTCGCATGTCGAACACGAACCGGCGGCTCCTCTTGGTCAGGACCTTGGTGGCCGCGGTCGCGGGAGCCATCGAGGACGGAGTAATCTCTCTGGACGAGGAGAACGCCCTGCTCAAGTACGGTGACCGCTTTGGCCTGACCCAGCAGGACCTGGACAGGAACTGCGTCCATACCAGCCCGGTCCAAGCCGCGGCTATCCGCCAATCACCCAGGGTATCATCACCGGCAGCATTCCTTGGTCACCGCCAGATCTATCCTCGACAAGCAAGCATGTCAAGGGCGCCACCTCAAATCCCCACAAGGGCGCCTCAGTACCGTCCGGAGGTCCCTCGCAGGGAACGCGGCGGCTGTGGAAACGACGGGTCAAAGGAGAAGACCGCGTGGACGGGTCCAGACTCCGTCCACGGAGAGGGACGCCCCGGCCCGTGGCCGGGTCAAGTCTTCGTCGGCGTTGGCACTTAGATCCCATCCTAATAACCCATTTTCTGTGCGGGTGTATCCTTTCTTGACAAAAGTCGCCACCAAAGGGAATAATCGCTCGGTCAAGCGGACTAATAGTGTGTATACTGGTAAGGAATGGAAAGGATTGGTCTTGGTGAAAGGGATTGGTCTTGAATGAGTCCTGCAGACCTCCTCGTTAGCACCATCGCGGTGATCCATGATGCTGTACCCTCGCCGGTCAACCTGTTCTCGGAAGAAACGCTCCGCGGCTTGGTCAGGCCTCCCCTGAACGTCTTCCCTACCATGGATTCGTTCAGGATTGTGAGCAACCGGGACCAAATAGAACTTGTCCTATCCCCCGTCAGGTCCGAGGTGCGGGACTTCAGCGGGGACGTGGAAAAAGCGTCAAGCAAACTCTCCGACGTCCTGAAAGGATTGATGGGCCTGCTGGCCGAACCCGTGGTCAGGTCTTACGGGATCAACTTTCTCCTAGAGTCGCGCTACGAAGAGACCGAGGAGGTGGCGGTATGGCTTGGGCAGCATTTCCTTCGGGACAACCTCACAGGTGACCTCGGGACACCTGTTTCCTGTGATGAAATCACGTTCTCCTATGAGCGGGAGGATAAGTCACAGACCATCAACATAGAGGTAACCGGCGACTCTACGGTGATCATCAACTCCAGCGCCAGCGAGCAAACTGACGCGCTGCCCGACAAGAGCAAACTAGAGGTTGAACTGAAGTCCCAACATGACTACATTTTCAACCTGCTAAGAAAGGTTGGTTTCAACTGATATGCCCCTGCCAACCACGAAGACAGAGACGTCCGATCCCGTTCTGTATGGGCAGAGGACGCCCGGAAAAGCCAACCGGGAATTTGGGTGGGCCCCGCCCGGGGATCCGCTTTGGGCCTCCGGCGACGACAACATGTCGTTCCGCAGAGCTTGGGCAGACTGGAACATCGGGAAAGCCGGGCCTCGATTGTACTGTTATGGTACCGCTCCGCTCCCTCGAGAAGAGGATGTCAAATTGGTTCTTGACCGGGTGGGGATCCACTCAACTGATGAACCGGAACAGCAACTGATTTCCGCCATGCACCGGGCCGGCTACACCGTCATGGCCCATTCCCTTGGGTACCTGTCCCAAAACCACCAGATCCCACATGTCACGACCTATCGGGTTGATCACAATCACCCCGGGGGCCCCAGCCTGCCGGCAGAGACGGGCGAACCGGATTCCCATCTGCCGACTCTTCGCCAGTGGTTCGAAACCTACTTGGAGACGTACCTCGGGAACAATCCCAGGATGGTTAAACCAGGTTACGAACACCGGCCGGGCCAATTCTCTATCAGGAGCAAGCCCGGTTGGGTGGATATCGAAAAGGGAGGACCTGTCCCGATATCTGTCGGATAGGCTCCTTCATGCCGCCGCCGCCGTTTACCAACCGGGCAGCGAACAGGAACGGAGTCCAGTCACCCCCATCGACCGGTTGGCCCAGGTCAACTCGGAATGGGCTGAACGTATTGAATACCTCAGCAGGCTGGAACCTGGATGGGATGGATACGGGTCAGATCCCATTGCGGAAGCTGCCGTCGATGGTTGCTGCGTGATTCTTGAAGATGTCGCGGCGATCATCCAGGGTAGCGGTGTTCAACAACCGTTCATCGCCCCCCTCGCGGACGGCGGCCTAGAACTGGAGTGGGACTTCCCTTCGGATAATGAGCTGATGATAGTTGTTCCTCCGGAAGGTAAACCCGTTCGGTTTCTCTCCTCAGCGATCGATGTCTCCGGCGAGGAAACAGAGACAAGTGGCACGATCCCTGGAGACGCCACAATACCCGACCTGTTCGGTGCAACGACCGCTTAGGTTCGTCATCCTTTGGTTGATGTCTCCCGCAGCAGCAACTTCCCTCGTTCCCTCAAGAGTGAAGACCAATTCTACAGGGCAGTCCGGTGCTTACACCTCAAGCCCAACGGCAAGATCAGCCCCGGTGCCTTCAGCAACACCACAAAGACGAACGAGATGTCCGTCGATTGGGGGGAGCGCTCGACCCCGGAGGAAACGATAGGACGATTCCCCGACTGGAAAGGCAGGAAGGGAGTCGCGTCCCTCTCCGCCGAAAAGTTGTGGTGTGCCAACCAGACCATAAGGCTTGACCCTTTGGTGCCGCACAATCTCGCTCATACGGCTGTGGTCGGAGCCAAACCCGACAGCGTAAGGAAGCGCCTCGCACGGGAAGCCGAGCTTGTTTATGCAACCGGAGGCACTTAGAAACTATCTCAAAACCAAAATTCGGAGGTCCTTGAGGGACGGGGTTACGTTGGGGAATTATATACCTGTGTACCCAAACCCTTGAGCTTTCCGGCCCCGGTGGGTACAATACGACTATAAAGTAAATAGGTTATAGGCGTTATGAGTACCACCAGCAAGGCCCCGGGCAAGCACTACCGCAAAGGTATCAGCCTCATCAAGGCAATTCAAGAATTTGGGGACGACGACCGGGCCGAGGCCTGGCTGGTAGCCCAACGCTGGCCGGACGGGATGCGCTGCCCCTACTGCGGCGGCGAGGCCATTACGCCACGCAAGACCGCCCGTAAGACCCCGCAGTACCGTTGCCGGGGCTGCCGGAAGGACTTCACCGTCAAGACCGGCACCATCATGCAGGATTCCAAGCTGCCCCTCAGCAAGTGGGCGTTGGGCTTCTACCTATGCACCACCAACCTCAAGGGCGTTAGCTCCATGAAGCTATACCGCGATCTGGAGATGACCCAGAAAACGGCTTGGTATCTGGCCATGCGGATACGCGAAACCCTGATGGACGAAACCGAGCGGATGGCGGGGCCGGTGGAGGTTGATGAAGCCTATTTCGGCGGTAAGGAAGGCAACAAGCACGCATCCAAGAAACTCCACGCCGGGCGGGGACCCGCTGGGAAGACGCCGGTAGTGGGCATAAAGGACCGGGGAACCAACCACGTCAAGGCCCAGGTGGTTGAGCGCACCGACGCCGCCACCCTCCAGGGGTTCGTGGTTGACAACACGGACGTTCGTGCGATGGTATACACCGACGAACACGCCTCCTACCGGGGCCTGGGGCGGCGGCACGAAACCGTCCGGCACTCGGCCGGCGAGTACGTCCGCCAACAGGCCGGCATCAACGGTATGGAATCGTTCTGGGCGATGCTCCGGCGGGGCCACAACGGGACGTACCACCACTTCAGCGTGAAGCACCTTGGCCGCTACGTGCAGGAGTTTGAGGGGAGGCACAACAACCGGCCACTGGATACCGCCGAGCAAATGGGCCGGATGGTGCGGCGCGCCGAGGGACGGCACCTGCCCTACGCTACGCTGATTGGGCCAAAGGAAACCCGCAACCCGCCGATGGTCTAGCGGGGCTGTTGCGGGAACATCCGCCGGAGCGCGATTGCCGTCCAGATAGCGGCGTAGGAGAGGAAAGACAGCCCCGCCGCGATAAACGCGAGGGTAATGATCTCCATCATTGGGAACCTCCCTGCGGAGCGCAAAACGCCCCGGTTGATTCGGTTCAACCAGGGCTTGCGGGAGGATTCCCCGTAGGCTATCCTTCACCCGCTTTCGTGGGTGCAAGCCCCAGTAACTCAAGGCTCGGCAGCTCTAAGTGCCGGGCCTTTTCCTGTGTTCATTGTAGCACGGGCCGTTTGCTTGCCGCTTGCGGCGGCGGCTAGGCTTCCTCCGCCGCTCCGCCGCTGTCGGTCGCCGTCGCCCCCACGATGATGAGAACGAAAACGCCAAAGACCGGCACCAACATGGTGAGCGCCCACCAGCCCGACGCTCCCGAATCCCGGAAACGCTTGGAAACGATGGCAGATACCACCCAAACGGCGAGGCCGAATGTTGCAATAACGCTCGCGGCACCGATGGCGTTATTGCCCGTCGTGTTGGCGGCGAGCGCAAACAAGGCGAGGGAGATAACCCAAGCAGGGAAGCCGATGAGCCAGTAGTCGCGGCGGCCAATGCGGCCCCGGAATGAGAAGATCACGAGAAGCGGGTACATGGCGGGAACCCCCTTGCTAGTCGATGAGGCTACCGCCACAGTAAACCCAGCGAATACCAGCAAGGGAGCACGAACGTGCCCCATGCGAGACTGTTTTGGTATTCGCTATTTTGGTTTACTGTGGCATCCGCACTATCCTCTGTGAGCCGGGGGGTTGTCAAGGCGGCAATTCCAGGACGGAAGGCTTGCGGGAATACTGCCGGATATGGCACACTTCGGGGTGTAGGGTGTCTCCGGTATACCGGAGACACCTAGCAGGCAGGAGGGACGCGCAGGAGGGACGCAATGGCACGACCGAAGAAGCCCCGGGGCCGCCCGCCTACGTCGAAGTACCGGCTGCCGGAACCCATCGACGCCACCCCCGAGGAGGTGGCGCGGATCGTACTGCGTGCTCCTCCGAAGGAAGGGTGGCGGTTCGAGGAAGAGGCGGGCCTATCCGGCGAGGACCGGCCCGATTAGGAGAACCGGGGATGACGTTGGCGGAGGGGACAGGATTCGAGCCTGCGGGGGTTTGCGCCCCGTCGGTTTTTCAGACCGATTGCCTTGCCAGCAGCCACCCCTCCGTCAAGGCCATCCCCGGTTCTATGGTAGGCGGCGCTGGCCTTGGCGGAGGGAGCGGGGATCGCACCCGCGACGGTGGGTGAGCACCGTGCCACGGTTTTTCAGACCGGCCCATTTCTACTCTGGCACCCCTCTGCCAAGGCCAGCGCCGCCTACCCTATTCTACTCGGCCTATTCGCCAGCCCACAATGCAAAGGGGCGGGGGCCTGCCCCGTCCCTTTAGCGGGACCGTGGGTACACAGGTATATAATTCCCATAAATTAACCCACAGCGGAGACAAATTTGGAACAAAGCAAACGGTTGGCCCAGCCCGATGATCGGTCATTGTTAACACTCCATGAAATCGAAATAGTGCTATCCAACCTGAATACCATCCCCGGGCGCATAAATCCGGATTTTTTGCGGCACAACCAAATTGTGGATCCGGAATGGATTTTACAACGGCCAGTCATACTCCAACCGGATCACTCGAGAATCCAATACGGGAACGGCTTGTCATTCTCGGCCACGGAGGAGTCCGTCACGATCTCCCAGAGCCTGGACGGACGGACCTTAAACGAAATCGTGTGCCCGGAAGTAGTGGAAAAATACCTCAGGATATCCCCAGGGGAGTTCCCCTATATGGAAATCGAAATCAACCCGTCCAGCTACATTGAATTCCAGGCTGGAGACCTCCGGAACTTGTCGTCGCCTCTGAAAGAGATAGGGCTACGAATACCATTCAACGACGTGTTCCCGACATTACAAACAAGAGTTGAGTACGACCTTCCGGACAAAAACATCACTCTGTTCGTAGCCGAAACCACAAGAGCTGAGGACAACTTTATTAGGCTACACCTCAACGGTGAAATCCTCAGGGTGGTAGAAGGCTATAGCTTCGACGAACAAATTCCTTTCCTCACTGGCGTTCTAGGCCGATGGATCGAGGACATCAAGGATTTCAGCTACCTAGCTTCCCAATTCGGAGCCATGTATACCATAGGGGAGAATTAGAATGGTGACCCAAGATGCCGATCGCATCAATCCCCTCCTCCGGCACCGGCCCAAGGATGGAATTCGGAGAAAACGATCTTACGGGCGACGACCAGGTCACGACTTTACCGTTCATTCCTACAAAACCCAAATTAGAATGGCCAATGAGAACCCCACGGGTATTGTCGTCCCATTCCCTCCACCAGGTCGTGGACAAGCCTCTCGAAACCAAATCAGCACCTTGAATCTGGTCGGCACGAACTCGTCAATCAGTTACATGGTCAGTGCCAGAGATCCACATGATAGGGCCATCGTACGTGGGCCCTCAGAAGAAACTAAAAGCAAGATCATCCAGATAATGTTGTCGCGCCGGGGTTCCAGAGGCGATTTCCAAGTATCCTTTACCTGGAAAGGAATCCGTCAATCGACGCAACAACGACCAGCAACAACGATACAAACGTTGCATCCAGTGGCGCGTGAATTCTCATCCGGGGTGAGTGGAATAACCCCTGAGGCAAGTGTCGTCGAGATGGTAGACCGAATCATCCAAGCAGTCATCGGCAAGACTCACAAACCCGAATATTCGGTGGACAGCGACGGGGCATTGTCGTTTGAAACAACCCTTAAAAACGGAACCTTCATTATGTGTGAGGTAAGTCTCGCCGGAAACATAAACGCCGGGTTGTACAGTGACACAGATAGCGACTTGGAAAGATTCATGGCTCGGGCGACAGAAGAAGAACTTCTGGACTTGTTCTAGCATCGACCTATGCAGGTACCGTCTGAAGATTTGCTGTGCCGGTTCATTCCGGATGACAAAAATAGATGGAGCAGTGAGAATAAACGTCCTCGCCCCCCAGCTTTCAAGGACGACCGAGGTCTCTCCGTTTGGAATGTTAGATCATTGGATGAACAGGGAGTTGATCCGGCAGAATTGCGAATAGAAGCTCTCCAGGGGTACGGGCAGGCTCACCACACTGCCGGAGACTACTTGCTAGCGGCGGAAGTAGCATCCAAACAAGCCGGGGTTTCTCTCCCGGTATCTATAGAGTGGAGAACGGGAGACAGGTTCGTAAAACCAGCCTGGCGCCAATGGGCATATGCCCATGTTGATGTTAATGCCGACTGCACGGCAGAGCGAGAATCCGCATGCGTCTACTTTCGGCAGCATCTCTCCAAAAATGCTAGGAAGATAATAGGACCAGACAGTAGTAGACAGGGTAGCAAGTAGAGCGGAAAAAGCCTCAGCTTTGCACCGAAAATGAAATGGTGACCAATCACGCTGCCTGCAGCCTCGGTACTTCGACCAGACCCCGACCGAATCCTTAAGCAAGGGAACTTTCGCACCCCGAAGTTCCGGGTCCGGTATGACCGCATAGTATCCTTCGACCCCTACGATGACGGGTTTGGCATCATGCGGGACGCCCAGACCGCCAAGCCGCAGACCTTCAGAACCGGGGACGGCTGGTTTCCCTACAATCTGGCCGTGAACCTGGCCCAGATCCAGTAGATCCACCAGTGCCGTTCTGCGCCCTCCAGTCAGGGAGCAACCCTCCCTTCCACAGGAGGGAGCATTGGGCTAGAATACCCGGCACCACGCTCAACCAACCCGATCCAGAGCAACCCGACCGGAGAGGTCCGACATGACCACCCGACATTCCGAAGCATCCGATCATAAAAGCCGTGGGAGCTTGGTGCTCCCCGATCCCCCGGAGGGCGAGCCAGAGGACATGACCAGCTTCGACCACCTGGCCGCGAGCGGCAACGTCCGATACCTCATCCGGCACATTCGCAACCCCGAAACAACCATTGTCGTAGGCGAGAGGTACCTCACCAGGGCACCGGGAGTTCCTGCGTCGGAACGGATGGCGCCGGACCTACTCATAGCCTTCAACGTAGACCCAGAACTCTACCGGGAGAACAACGGCTACATCATTTCGGAGCAGGGGAAGCCGCCGGACTTCGTACTGGAGATCGCCTCCCGCAGCACCGGCCAGCATGACGCGGTGGAGAAGAGAGTTGCCTACGCCGCCCTCGGCATCCCCGAGTACTGGCGGTTCGACGAGACCGGGGATTTCCACGGGACCCGTCTGGCGGGAGACCGGCTGGTGGATGGCAGATATGAACCGGTCCCCATTGAAACCGTAGGGGACGGGGTCCTGCAGGGATACAGCGCCGTGCTCAACCTACTCATCCGGTGGGACCATGGACAGCTGGGCTGGCACGACCCTGAGACCGGGGGCCACATTGCGACCTTCGCGCAGGAACGGGCCCGCGCCGAAACCACTGAAGCCCGAGCGGAAAGCGCCGAGGAACAGACTGATATTGAGCGGGAGGCCCGCATGGCCGCCGAGGTCCAGGTCAGGGAGCTGGAGGCGGAGCGGCACCGGCAGGGCTGACCATCCAGGGATTGAAGAGCCTCCGCCTTCAAGGGAGGCTCATCTGCGTAGTCAGAGCATCGCGGTTGTGGAACCGCCGAGGTCGAGGAACAATTCCCGAACCTCTTCCCAGGGGCCCTCATCCCAGCCCAGGACCGGGGAATTTCCGGAGGGAAGGCGCACTGGGCACTCCAAAAACACGGAAGCGCATTAACAGCCCTTCTCCGGGAATCTGACGACATTTACAAGCCGCATGGTACTCCCCAAGATCTGCACGCCGCCGCGAAAGCACGGCCATGTGGCAGGAAGCCATAATGGGAATCAACCTTCAGGAAGGAGATGATTCCCTATGGATGACGACAGGAACCCGCAAACGCGGACCAACAACTCGACCAAGAAGCGCACGCTGACATGGGTCATCGGCGGCTGTGCCGCCATGGTGGCCGTCGTGGCCATGGTCTACGTGCTGACCACGCCACCCACGCCGGCTGAGGCCGCAGAGCAGTACATCGAGGACCACTACGACGCTGTGGCCGAAGCCGTCACGCACACGGCCTTCCCGGACAACCCCTTCAAGGCAGAGATCATCGCCGAGATAGCGGAGTCCATCGCGGAGCAGGTCATCCCGTACAGCTGCCAAGCAGCCACCGAAACTGAAACCACCGTGGACGCCCGGTGCAACCTGTCCTTCTCGTTGAACCAGCCGTTGGAGCTTCGGATCGAAGCACCTTTCCAGGTGAACATGAGCACGACCAACCGGGACGTCTTCGGAAGGATGACGCCGGTGGTGCAGGACTCGAACCCCATCATCAGCGAGATGACGGTCAACGGTTTCAACCTCGAAAAGTTCAAGGAAGTCCAAGCGGCGGCCGAGAAGGCGAAGGAGACCATCAGCGAGGCGGGGTCTGAAATCGAAGAGCTCAAGGAAACAATCACTGAGATGGGATCCGAGGTCGAGGAGGCGAAAGAGACCATCAGCGAAGCGGGATCCGAGATCAAAGACCTGCTCGGGAAATAAGGGTTCTCCGAGCACGGGGCGACCAATGGCCGGACCAATATACCAGTTTCCCGAACAACAAACCCAGCCTACTGTGAGCGCGGATCGCATCTACACGTCCGCGATGACAGGACTCTACGGCTGGACCACCCTGGGCATGCTCGTGGCGGGCATCACGGGCTGGACACTCCACCTGACGGAGACCTACCTGGTGGCCAGCCTGGGAACCCTTGTCGTGACGTTCCTCCTGGCGCTTGGCCTGCTGCTGGCATCCCACTTCACCGCCCGAAAGGACATCCCCATCGCGGTGCCAGCCGCCCTCTACCTGGCCTTCACGGCCGTTGAGGGAGCGATGCTGGCATTCATATTCGCCGTCTTCTCGCCCTCTACCATAACCACGGCGTTCGGCGGAGCCCTCGTGATCTTCGCGGTGATGACCATCTACGGGTTGAGGACCGGCCATGACCTGGCTGGACTGGGCCAGTTGTCCCTCATGGGTCTCTTCGGGCTCGTCGTAGCGGGACTGTTCAACGTATTCGTGCTGCAGTCCGAGGGACTGCGGCTCATCATGAGCGTCATCACGATCCCCGTCTTCATGGGACTGACCGCCTGGGAAACCCGGGAGATCAAGCGGGAAGCCCAGAGGGCGGCGGACGACGGCGACGCCGAGGCGGCCAGGCGCATAGCGCTGGTGGGAGCCGCCGGGATGTTCCTGAGCATCCTGAACATGTTCCTAGCCCTGCTCAACCTGCTGTCCCTGGACTTCAGCGGTTTCGGAGGCAAATAAAGCCTCAGTAGAAACACGTTGCTCGGAATGAACCAGCCGAACGGGGACCACACCGCCGTCCTTGCCACAGACCGGGGAAATCCCGGACGAAACACCCATCAGGCAACCCAACTACCCAACTACCCAGAAGGGCTGAAATGCCCCTTCCAGGGGAATCTCGAGCGGTCATCGGGTCCTTCCCATCAGACCCACCGGGGCAAAACGACCCCCCGCGAGAAAGCAAAACCGCCATCCCTCCTGCGCCTGATAGTCTGGGCCCAGGACGGCCGAGCAGGACCATCCCCCGGCAAAAATCCGTGAGCTCTCGGCCGACTGGAGAGCCATGAGAACCAATAGACTGATTGCCGCCGTGCTGAAAGCACTGGCCAACGCCTGCTCATTAACAGAGTCCTCCACTACGAGAGTAACCTTGACTCCCTACCCGGGCGCGCTGGCGGCAGCCACCAGAGGACTCCAAAACCGGATAGGCACATCCTATCTATTCCTTGGACAGAACGAAGTTGCAATCCAGCACTTCACCAACGCCATAGAACTGGAGGATAACGCTCCAGACCGAATCATCCGGTCTTTCCTTCACCGGGAGATCGGCAACTGCACCGAGGCAATCGAAGACGCCAAAGCCGCCTTGGCACTGGAACCAACAGCAACACCTGGATACCACACAGCCGCCGAGGCAAACTTCCTTCTAGCCATCTGCTACGCACAACAAGAAAAATATCTCCTTGCACTACAACACACAGATGCATCCTTTGGGAACCATGGGATCACGGGGCTGGATTCTCCTGGGACCTGCCGGGACCGTGACATCGCCGGCAGCGCCGGCGCCGGACCGCACTGATTTTGTGGGCTGCGGGGACTGGGCGGCCGCGGGAGCGCTGCACGCGATGCTGCACGGCCTCGACCCAAAGGAGACGATCAACGGGTTCATCCGTCAGAAACTCCAGCGGAATATCGTGTAGCATGAGCATTGCAGCCCGCGGGCCACGCAGAAGAACGCAGGCCGGACCCGGTGGACGGGGACCCGGCAGAAGGGCGGAACCAGAATAACCTGGGCAACCAGCCGCCCAACGAGGGGGACTGATCAGGGTGCGGGGAACCCCCGGGGACAGAGAGCAAGCAGAACTGCCCCTCCTGCGGATTCAGGCCTGGCCCGACGGAGGACTTTTGATCAAGAGACTCTTCATAGCGAGCCGGATCCACGAGCCAGCGGTCCTGCGGGAGATTGAGGACGCGTGGGAGAGGGCGCTGGAACTGCTGCCCGCCGGAACGGCGGCTGAGCGTGAGAACCAGCCACACATCACGATGTGTTTTCTCGGAGACATGGACACCGCGGGAGCGGAAAACCAGGACCGATTGGATGAGCTGCAGAACAGGCTCGGAAGAATCGCGGCGCGCCGCGAGAGAATCCCGCTCATCCTGGGACATCTGCACACCTTCCCAGGCATTCTGTGGGCCAGCGTGGGCGGGACCGGGGAGGCAGTGAACGGCCTGGACAGCCTGAGGCAACAGGTGAGGGACGAGGTGAAACTCCTGGAGAAGAGGGGGCTGAGCATCCAACCGGGCAGACACCATCCCTGGCTGCCCCACATCACTCTGGGCGCCTTCGACGAAACTGCCGGCGAGGAGCTCCGGATGGAGCTGCGAACCGCGGAGTATCCCACGCAGGAGGGCTTCCACGTGGAACAGATCGAGCTGCTGGAAAGCCGGAGCAGGATGGACGGCAGCCGGGAATATCTGCCGGCGGCGCCGCCGGCCGAGCTGAGGTGATGAGGCAGGACTGAGCACACGGGACCGAATGAGGATAATCATCCCGGAAGAGCAGACCCCGCGCCAGCGGGGATGGACCGCTGGGGGGGGTGCCGCCGGAGATGCAGGGGCCGCAGACCCCGCGCCAGCGGGGATGGACCCGAAGAGGGAGATTTCCTTAAAGCAGTTTGGCAGGCAGACCCCGCGCTGGCGGGGATGGACCCCGACATTCTACCCGCCCACCTCTGACGATATCGCGCAGACCCCGCACTCGCGGGGATGGACCGGAGATCACCGCGACGCGGTTCGGTGTCCACGTGCAGATCCCGCACTTGCGGGATCGACCGGGGAAGTATGGAGGGCAGACCCCGCGCTGGCGGGGATGGACCTCATCAGCCCTGCTTCCACCAGCAGTCTGAGCAGCAGACCCCGCACTGGCGGGGATCCACCTTCAGCGAGTACCAGCTTATCGGAAGACCCTTCGCAGACCCCGCATTGGCGGGGATGGACCCACAGATTGCCGAGACCTGCCGATGGACCTGTCGCAGACCCCGCGTTTTGGGGGGAGGAAACCGCAAACTGCCAAGACCTCAACCCAGCAGACCCCGCACCGGCGGGGATGGGCACCGCGTTGACAGATGCTTGATGAGCAAACCAGGCAATGCAGACCCCAAGGAAACGGGGAAGGGCGGAGTGAGGAGAATCGGAAATGAGGGAACCAACGAAGGAAGGAGAATACGAGATCCAGTACGCCACCGCCCGGGTCGAGGCCATCATGGCCCTCTCCGAAGCCGCCATGATGCTGCTGCTGGACGGACCGGACGGGCGGAACGCCCACGTGGCCTGGGCCATTAAGCTGATACTCGACGATCATGCCGGGCCGCTGGAGCGCCGGATGAACCTGCTGGAGGAGGCGGTGCTGAAGCACCACCCAGACCCAGACCACCGGGAGACGCCCCAGTCCCAACCCAAGTTCGCCGACCGGATCAAAAGCCTGTCGAAGCGGTACGAACAGCACATGGACAGGTTCCCCAGGAACATGAAGCCCACCGCGGACAGCGTGTTCTACACGGTGACCACAATGCCCGCAGTCATCAACAGGGCGCTCCACCACCTGAACGCGGAGGTAATCACGAGGGAACCCGGGGACCCGGTCCGGCGGGGCTACATCGCAGCCATGCTGGACCTGGCATCAATGATACCGGTCCATGAACAGAAGAAAGCGCTCGCCCTCAGCCGGAATGGAGGAGACGCGAACAGCAGCCGGAAGAAAAGGTTCATGGAGCTGGCCGAGGCCGCAGCCCGGGACACGGAGCGCCTCATGGGAGTCCACGAGATGTCCAGCGAGGAGGGGAAATGAGATACGCCGGCCCATGCCGGACGAACCACCGGGATCATTCACCGTCACCCAGGGCGAGAACCTGGGAGAGACACTGGATAGATCCCAAGAGGCGCTGGAGTTGACGCTGATCGGGATGATCGAGGACGAAGCCGAGATCCCCGGCACCAGCAAACCCGAGATCAGGGAGGAGATGGTGGCGCTCACCCCGTACTTCGCGGCCAAGATGGCCCTGGCGCTGGAGATGCGGTGGCAGCAGATGGAACCGGAGGAACTGAGGCGCCGGATGGGGATCGGAGAAACGCATCTGCGGAAACCGCTGGACCCCTGGGAGATCTCTGGCATGAAACGGCTCACCCAGGCCCTGCAGTCCCTGGGCCGACGCATCGTGCTGGAGGACATGCTAGAGGACATGCCGGAGGACCGCGGCAGGCATTTCCATGAACCCGGATGGCCGGTTCAGCGCCCAGGAGCTGGACGGCATGCTGGACCGCCTCGGGATACCGGCGACGGAGTTCTGAGGCCGGAGTTCCGATCCAGGACTCCTGATCCATAACTTCCGGTCCGGGAGACGCACACGGGCAAGAATCCCAAAAGGAAGATGAAGAATATCATGCTGGAAGGGCAGGCCCCGCTGAAGCGGGGATGGACCATACAGCATCGGGATATGCTTATTGCGAAACACGCAGACCCCGCACCAGCGGGGATGAACCGTATCCTGGGACTTTCCCTACCCCCCTTTTATAGCAGGCCCCGCACCAGCGGGGATGAACCCGCTGCGGCCAGCACGTATCGAGGAACTCAAAGAGCAGGCCCCGCACCAGCGGGGATGGACCCTCCCGCACCCGGTCATCCGGCTCGGCCATGATGCAGACCCCGCACCAGCGGGGATGAACCGCACGTTTTAACCACATTGTACGTTCGTTTGGAGCAGGCCCCGCACCAGCGGGGGTGGACCCCTGTTCAGATAACCATCCGGCCCGAGGGCCGCCGCAGACCCCGCGTCAGCGGGGATGACCCCCCCTTCCCGAGAAGGACCACCTTGGGACACACAGGCCCCGCGGGAGCGAGGATCGACCCCCACACACCCGGCTGACAGGGGTATGTATACTGAAATTGGTCTGAGAGCTTGGAAAGCGCACAGGAATCCGTCATCTTGGTTGTAATGACTAAACCGGATGCCGGAGGTATCCCATGCGCCTTCCAAGGGAATGCTGCCAGATGAAGCAGGTCATTGAAACGCATTTACCGCACCTCACTCAGCCACAGTTGACCGGCCTGGCCTGGTGGGTGTGCGGGACCATTCTGGCTGGGAGCGCCTGCCAGAATACCGTCGCGTCCGCCCTCTCCACCCGGGGCAACTGGAACAACCTGCGGCAGTATCTCAGAGAGTGGTTGTACGACGGCGGCGACCGGGCCCGTCCCTGCAAGACCGAACTGGACGTAAGTCTCTGCTTCGCGCCGCTGCTCCGGTGGGTCCTGGCGTGGTGGCGTTCCGATAGGCTGGCGCTGGCGGTTGACCCCACGTTGAAAGGGGACGACACCACCGCCATCGTCATCAGCGTGGTCTACCGGGGTTGCGCGATTCCCGTGGCCTGGCGAATCCTGCGGGCCAACCAGCGCGGGGCCTGGATGGACCCAATAGTGGAACTGCTGCAGGCCCTGGCCCCGGCGGTCCCCAGGGAAATGACCGTGATTGTGATGTGCGACCGGGGCCTGGCCAGTCCGAAATTGTGGAAACAGATACTCGCTCAGGGCTGGCATCCCTACATGAGGTATCCGAGAAACGTCACTTTCTGCGCCGATGGCGGACGGCGGCTGCCCGCGCGCGCCTTCGTTTCCAGTCCGGATACCGCCTGGACCGGCAGCGGGACCGCCTTCGGCGGAGCCGCCGCAAAACGCCGTTGCACCCTGCTGGCGGTCTGGTACGTTGAACAGGAGGAGCCGTGGATCATCCTGACCGACCTTCCGCCGGACCAAGTTGGGGTGAGTTGGTACGCCCTCCGCTTCTGGATCGAGTTGGGGTTCAAGGCGGTCAAGAGCCTGGGTTGGCAATGGCACAAGACCCGCAGGACTGACCCGGCGCGGATTTCGCGCCATTGGTTCGTGTTGTCGGTGGCGACGCTCCTGACCCTGGCCTATGGGACCAGGGTGGAAGACGCCTATGACCGGAAGATGCCCCCCGGCAGCTTGCGAGCGCCGCCCCGGGCGCTGGCGCCCACGCACCGCAGCGGCAGGGAGAAGCCGGGACGGACCGTCAGCGTAATCCGGCACGGCATCGACTGGCTGAGACGCTTGCTGCACCGGGGCCGGTTATGGCGCCGGGTATGGCTGCTGCCCGAACCCTGGCCGGAACCCAAGCCCAACCTGGAGGTCACCCGCCATGCCCCTACATGAAACCCTATACATACCCCTGTCAGCACACACCCGGGGGATGGCCCGGTCCACTTCAGCTTGTCATGGACAACCCCGCCCCGGCGGGGATCAATCACGACCGCCCAGCCGGTGGATGAAATGCCGGCGGGCCCACCCGGGACCCGTCTGCCCGCCGTCCGGGCAGGACGCCCCGCCACAGGACACCGGGCCGGCATGGCTCAGCGGCAGAGCACCGGTTTTGTAAACCGTAGAACGAGGGTTCAAGTCCCTCTGCCGGCTCCACCTGGCAAACGCATCACCACGGGGACGTAGTTCAGCGGGAGAACACCTGCCCTGCACGCAGGAAAAAAGGGTTCGATCCCCTTCGTCTCCACCAACAACCGAAATCGCCACCGGGGGCGCATCCCGGATAGCGCGACATCAGCCGGATGGCCCGGTGATCCAGACCAACGAAACCCACTCGGAAATTCCGGGCTTAACCGAAGGGAACCCACCCGGTTCTACGAGTTCGCCACAACTCCCGAGGACCCATGCTCCCGGCAACTCCAGACCACGGCAGTCCCAAACAGCCCATCCGGACCGTGTCCGAAGAACCCGGCGGGCAGGAACGAAAACGCCGGACCCAGGAACCTCGGGATTCGACTCAAAAAAACGGGCTGGTTAAATAATAGGCAGTGGCCGTGTTACGATCCCGGCGGCATCGCCGGAACCGGCATCCGGGGGCAACGCAGACCGGAATATGCCAGGAGCCATCCGGCAATAGACCGAGGAGGGATGGAATATCCCATGACCACCCGGGACAACATACCAGCCAGCCATATTGACCAGGCCACCCGATGCCCGAAGTGCAATTCCCCAATGACGCTGGTCGAGTATCAGACGGAGATGACCCACGAACAGGACAGCGTATGCTCCATCTGCCATGAATGCCTGAAACCAGCGATCCTGTTGGAGAACCCCAGGATCCCCCACGGCTTCCTCAGACAGTACCCAATGGCCGTGATGATGGCATGCCCAGGGGAACACGAAAAGATCTTCCGGAGGATACTGAAGCGTGAGGGATGGCGCCGGACACTGGTGGAACCCAAACTGATGCGGGACGTGGTCAGGAAGCCACACCAGGACCATGAGTGCGCGGTATGCGCCAGCGGGGAGGCCGAGATGAGGCTGGCCATCAGAAAGTGGGAGAAGGGTGAGCCGGTCACTGGAAACGAGTGGGAGGAAGCGCCGGCGGACAAACGGTGATCCAACCTGAAACTCAAGGCCGGCAATGAGAGAACGGCGCCAGAGCCCCACCGGCCTGGGCGCCCCCAACCCACCGGTCCAGGACAAAACCGGACCGCGCCCTGGGAACCCAACGATCAAAGAGAAAGGAGGCCCGAAGATGTAGCGCGAGACAGAGAGACCAGAGGCAAAAATCATAGGAGAGAACCCATGAGACTCAACCAGCTCCTACCGGCGGCCATGTTCCTGGCAATCCTGACGGCCCAGTGGGGAACACCAGGGGGATACCGCTCCCACCCCGGCCACGGCCCGGCCAAGCGGACCGCCAACCGGACCAGCCACATCACCCAACGGGCAGCCAGGAGATACACCCACCCTCCGCCTGCTTCAATCTCGCGGAATGGACCGGACCCGCCCGCAACAATCCCTCAGAAGGACCCCGGGAATAATCCCGGGGTCCTTCCGCATGAAGAACCTGAGTGAAGACAGATGGATCAAAAGCCGCGCACCAAGACATCACGATACTGAGGAAAGGCCAGATGACGCAGAACCACGAAACCAGCCCACCTGAGGCCCGCTACGACTTCGATTTCCAGACCCAGCTCACGCCGGAGCAAGCTCTGCTGCACCTGGGACTGGAACCCAGCTCAACCACACCATCCTGGATCAAGATCGAGACCAACCTGACGGAATCGGAAGCGCTGCAGGCATGCCGGAAACTCTGGCCGGAGAAGGGCAGGGACGCAGCTGAAATGATACGTCACCTACTGAAGACGGACCGGATGAATGTCAGCAGCCTCACCGAAGAGGCGCTGCCCGCGCTCGCCCAGGAACAATCGGAGCGGACCGGCCGGGAATACCGGCCCAGGAACGAGCAGGACATACCGTTGGAGACCTTCGCACAGCTGCTCGAACTCGCGGAGAACGCCTGGTGGGTCAGCCGGGAGCGTTACTGCCGCCTGGAATACGACAGCATCCAGAAAGCCAACATCGACATCAACCTGCTGCTGTACAGCGAACAGGAAAACTGACCAGAGCCAAGACGCCCGCGCTGTGGTTGGAGATTCTGCCGGCGCAAAACAGGCAGCGGCAGGCCGTCCAAGCCGGAGGCCCAGGTCACCCTGTCCGGGGTCCGGGCTTGGCCCATCCCACCCAGGCCAGCGCCAAACGCGGGCAGCCGGGCAATTCCCAAAACGGACAGGAAAGCATCGACATTGCCAAAACGGCCAGAAAACCCGGCACAGGAATGACTCATGATCACCAGCCATGGAGAGAACCGCCCGGATGGGGACGTTTGGGCGGCGCTCCTGCCCACAAGGATGCAGGCGCCGCCCAAACCGGAGGAATGGCCCCCGGGAACGCCCATGGGAAAGAGATTTACGACGCCAGGTCCGGAATTGGAACACCTCGTGCGGGGACCGGCCACCGAAGGAGCAGAACCCCCCAGCCCGGGCACGCCGCGCAAAAATTCCCAAAGCAAGGAAGGAGAAAAACCATGACCATGGCGCCGGAGGCAAAATACAGAACGGAGCAGGCATCACGGGGGGAGCAGGACGACGGCTACGCCATGGGGTACTCCGATATTTTTATGGAGATGCTGATGCGGCGGGACGCGGAACGGAACGCGGCCCACCTTCTACCCCACCTCCGGCCCGGGATGGAGCTGCTCGACCTGGGCTGCGGACCCGGCGGAATAACGGCCGGGCTGGCCAGGGCCGTGTACCCAGGGCGGGTGACGGGGCTGGACCAGAACCCGCAGCAGCTCGAGATGGCGGAAGAACACATGGCCCGGCGCGGGGCCGGCAACGTGGAACTCGTATGCGGAGACGCGCTCAGAATGGAGTTTCCCCGGGAGCGGTTCGACGCGGTCCACTGCCACGGGTTCCTGATGCACTCGCCAGCCGTGCAGGAACAGCTCGCGGAGATCCGGCGGGTCCTGCGGCCCGGGGGCATCCTCGCCAGCCGGGATATGGACGTCGCTGCCAGCTTCATCACGCCGGCAGCTCTGAGCCACGAGATCTTCGGGATGCTCGACCAGGTGGTGAGCCTGGAGCAGGGAGACCCGATGCGCGGACGGCGCCTCAAGAGCCTGCTGGTCAACGCGGGGTTCCAGGAAGTGCGGGCCGGGCAATCCGCGGACTGCTTCGATACCCGGGACGAGGTGGAGTTCCTGGCGGCATTCCTCATGGACTGGGCGCTGTCGCCGGAGTTCATCCGGATGACCGGGCACAGCGCCGGGGAGCTGGCCCGGTGGCGGGAGCAGGTGACGCTCTGGGCCCAGGACCCCGGCGCCATCGGCGTCTTTCAATTCGGGCATGCCCTGGGGTCGAATCCCTGAGCCGCCGGAACCACCAGCGAATACCCCCAGAACTGGGACATCAACCAACGCCTTCAGGCAGAAAACCCACAGGGATAGGAACGAATAGATTGATCACGAACATCGACATGGACCCACCCAGGCGGATGAGCATCACCGGCATCACCAGCCAGCCGGTCAACCGGCTGCAGGGGGAACTGGCGGCTGAGAAGCTGGAGCAGATTCTCCGGGAGGGGGCGGTGAGGCTCGAATTGGACGCCATACCATACGCATTCGGAACGGTGAAAGACCCGCCGGACTCGGCGTTCGGAAGGATCAACCCGGACCCCGGCGCAATGACGCCCGCATTTCTGAACGGCCTGACCGATTACATCATCAGGGAAGGACTCGAGAACTCGGTCACATTCAGCAGCGCGAACCCCCACGTCCGGAGAAACATCACCCTGACGGCGGCCCACAGGATGTCAACCCTCAGAATCGAGGACCCAGGCCAGCCGGGGGAGTGAACCGATGAAGCGGCGGGAAATGAACGGAGAACTAATTGGCAGGCTGCAGGAAGCGGGGATGACCCTGGCCGCAGACCGGTTGAAGTGCCTCCAGCGCATCGGGGATGACCCGGACCTGCCGGACATCCTTCCGGGGTCGATCAGAACACTGACCGAACTGCTGGCGCTGGAACCACGGCTGGACACCGGCCTGATCAGCATGGACCACCGGGGCTGGCTGGAGGTCGCCTGGCAGCTGGCACAACCCGGCAGGGATGAGGAAACACTGGTCATGGACATGCAGCCGGGTATTGCTGTCCACCGCCCTGGGCATACGGTGGAACCGGAGAATGACGGTGGGAACAGCAATGACCGAACTGGCCAACCATGGCCTCAACCGGATGATCCCGGAACTCCAGGAAGAAAAATAAAATAATGTGCCAGATTGGATCAAGGAGAAGCGGGACCCATTACCTGAGGTTCCGTTCAATCGAGCGCAAGCTCTACCGGGTCTGCGCGTTCTGCGGGCATCGGGCCGAGGGTTACGCCGCCATGCGGCTGACATGTCCGGCACTGCAGCCTGGCCGGGGCAACTGGTTCACCCGGATCGAGCGGCCAGCCTCACCGGATGAATACGGCATACGCGCAGCGGAACTCGGCGTCGTGCCGGTCCCCCCGCAGGTACACCGCGCCTACTGAAGGAGACAGCCTGCCCCAAAGAGAGAAGGCCCCGGAGGAAAATCTCCGGGGCCTTTCACGTTCCCGGTCAGCAGTGAATTACAGCACAAACCCCAGGACGGCCACCGGTGATAGAAAAGCGCCATGAGCGCTGGAAGACCGGCAATCCATCTCAGGAAAACGCCCAGGCGCGAGGACGGCAGCCAGACTCAGGTCTCCGGCGCGATCGCCGTTGACTGGGACCTGGTGACAACCGGCGGCAGTGTGGCCGGGAGAATCTGGAAGAACCGGGACGGATGGAACGCACGGTCAACCAACGGGCGGTGGGTCGTGAGGCATGCCCGAACACGGGCCGGATGCCTGGCGCAGTTCACGCAGTGGTGGAACAGCATGGAGTACCTATGAACGTGGAGACAATCCTGACCCTGGCCGGCCTGATGGAACGGATACACCGGGAACGGCCATCCCTGCTGGATATACACCGGTGGGGGAACGATGTGCTGCGGGGAGCGGAACTCCAGCCGCTGCGGGATACCCCGCTGGCCGATTTCACCAGCAGCATGGCGCTGTGTCCCGCCGGATGGACCGTCCTGATGTTCCATGACCGCCCGATATTCTCCGGGAGGTCCATAAGGTGGGAAGCCAAAAGGCTACTGGACCTGACGCCGGCAGACGCCGTGAATCTGTTCATACCCGAGGGGCTGGGCGCCTATCGTCCGACCGCCATGGAAACGGCGGAAACCCTGCGGAGCCTGACCTGGAGGGGAACCGTGGAATGGCTGCCGTGGCTGGGCGAAAGGGAGAGGGAAATAATGTCCCGGAGCCGGGCTGAAACTCCCCTGAACCGGATGCCGGACCCCCTGGAGATGGCCGAAGGGTTCCAGGAAATGGACCGGAAGCTGGCGCGGAGCCGCGGAAAATACCTGATATTGCAGAATGAACCGGAGCCCGGCGGCGCCGTAGAGGATGAGAGGGCAGGATAATGAACCTCCGCAGGATGAAGTTCAACCGGCAGAACACAGCCCGGCTGATTGTCGCCACAGCGGCGATCATCACCGCAGCATCCGCGGTCATCATCCTCCTGCTGTACGACGCCGGCCAGACGGATACTGACGGAACCAGTTCAGCAATCAGAGACGGCAACCCATCCCTGCCGGGGGAGACCTGTCCGGGCGGCGGCTACAACCCGGAGCCGGTGGCGGTCGCCGTGAATGACGTCCCGATAGTGGTCAGCTCCACCGCCAAGGACTATTTCGTGCTGTATGCCAGGATTGACGCTGACGGAGTAATCGTCGAGATGCCAGTCCTGGTCAGAATGGGAGAAGCAGGAACAACGGAACTGGCTGAGAACGTGGAGGCGCTGCCCAGGGAGAACTACCGCGTGGAGAAATATCTCGTCCGGGACCCGGCGGATGTGGACGGCGACTGCACCGACGACGTAACCGAACTGGGCAACCCCGCGGGAATGAACCCGCTGAACTCCGCCGCGCCCATAGCGTTCGAAAACGGCAGGGTGATCCTCTCCGACCGGGCAACCTTCGATACGCTCGCAGTCGAATTCGGCGGCAGGTCATACATCCACTTCGTAATGTTCGACATGGAAACCGACCACCCCGGAATCTACTTCGAGAACCACCGGAAATACGTGAGACACGACGATTTCATGGACGATATTGGACTGGACCGGTCCCGGGGAATTGTCGTAGGCACGATCCACCATGATGCGGACGCCGCCGACCCGAAGGGCCAGCCCGGAGTCCTCTACTATTCAACCTCCAACTATGAGCACCCGCTGAGCAACGCGGTGCGGACCCACCTGCTGGTCACCTCCAACATCCCGCTCGCCGGCCACAACTTCGCCTGGTACATAAAGAACCACCAGCTTCCGGTCATCCAGGAACACCTGCCCGCCCTCGGGGAATCAAGAATAAAACTCCTGTTCAACGATGACGTCTACAGGACCGATTTCCTGCCGCTGAACCAGGGAGTGGGATATGGCCTGCTCCGGGCGCTGGAACCGGGCGACCGGCCCAACCCACGGGACGTGGCGCTCTACGAAACGCTGCCCAACGAACTGCCCCACGTGGCTGGCATCATCACCGCCGTACATCAGACGCCGCTTTCGCACGTCAACCTGCGGGCCATCCAGGACGGCAGCCCCAACGCCTTCATCCGCGGCGCCATGGACGACCCCAACATATCCAGACTGATCGGCAGCCACGTCCGATACGAGGTCACGGACCGCTGGAGCATACGCGCCGCCACCAGGGCCGAGGTTGAAGCGCGCCATGCGGCGTCGCGGCCCGGCGCCGCGCAGACCCCGGAGCGGGACCTCTCCGTCACCCGGATCACCCCGCTGGGAGAAATCAGCTTTGAAGACCGGGACGCATTCGGCGTCAAGGCGGCCAACCTGGCCGTCCTCAGGAAGATGGGATTCCCGAAGGGCGCCGTCCCTGACGGTTTCGCCATCCCCTTCCACTTCTATGATGAGTTCATGAAGCATAACGGCCTGTACACCCGCATCGAGACCATGCTGGCTGACCCCGGCTTCCAGGAAGACTACAACATGCAGGAGAACCGGCTTGGGGACCTGAGGGATGCCATCCGGGAGGCGGAGACGCCCAGCTGGATGCTCACCGAGCTGGCCCGGATGAATGAGTCATTTCCGGATGGAATCAACCGGCGCTACCGGTCCAGCTCCAACAGCGAGGACCTGCCTGGGTTCAATGGCGCCGGTCTGTACGACTCGAAGAGCCAGAGGCCCTCCGAGGACGAGGAGGACGGCCTCGACAAGTCGCTCAAGGAGGTCTACGCCAGCCTGTGGAACTTCCGCGCCTTCACGGAACGCGGCTTCAATCGCATCGATCACCTGAAGGCCGCTATGGGCATCCTGGTGCATCCCAGCTACCGGGATGAACTGGTCAACGGAGTCGCGGTCAGCTTCGACCCGATCCACAACAATGGAGATGCCCACTACGTCAACAGCCAGGCAGGGGAGGACCTGGTGACCAATCCCGGCAGCCACTCCATACCGGAGGAGTTCCTCATGTCCCCCGGCAGATCCAGAAAGGTCCTGCACACCTCGAACCAGGTTGAACCCGGCCGGCTCCTGATCGGAGACCAGCACGCGGAGCAGCTGCAGTGGAGCCTGGAGGTCATCCACAGAAGGTTCAAGGCGCTGTACCGCCCGGACGAAGGGGAACCCTTCGCCATGGAGATCGAGTTCAAGATCACCGCCGAAAACACCCTCGCGATCAAGCAGGCCCGGCCCTGGGTTTTCGGCGGAGATTGATAAACGGAGGCAGACCCGTCCTGGGAAGGACATAACCCAAAAACAGGAGTGTAGAAATTGAAAGAAAACCGGAAAAGGGCTGCAGGAAAGACCCGGTACACGGTGAACCGGTCGAGGCCGGTGGCGCCTCAGCCAGAGAGACCCGATTTTCAGATAATATCGGTTGACACTCTGATGACGGTCACTGAAGAGGCATTCAATGCAGTGTACGGACCCGGCGACAACATCATCGACCACATGGAGGTCAGGACCATGGGGTCCGAGGGCGCTGAGGTGCGCATCAGGGTCAGGGACGTGATCGGCGATGAGTCCATGATGAGCCGGCAGCGTGATCTGATTCAAGCCGTGGTGGAAGAACAGGGAGGGGATGACCAGACCTTTCTGGACAAAATGGAAAGGTCCAGAGGCAGGGATGAACTATCCCCGGAGGCCGCATGGTTCCTGATCAACCTCGCCACCACCAGCAGGGAAATAGAGTTTACGGACAACGAGGAGATCATCTTCGAGATGGAACAGGGAGGCTTCACCCTTGAGGATTTCGTCATGACGGAAGAGGAGGCGAAGCAGAGGGAAGAGAGGGAAAGGATCGCCAACCCGGACCTGATCAATCACCGATCCCTGCCCCTCGAGATGAACCGGTGTGACGACAGGAGCTACGACCTGTACTGGAAGGGGGAGATGGCCGGACACCTGAGCCACCGTTACTGCATGAACCCCCAGGAAGAGCCAGAACCCGAATACTGGGAACTCTGCATCAGCCTGCAGGACCAAGATGGGCAGACGCTGCAAACCCGGGGAATGTACCTGACCGCCGAGGACGCCATCCCGGACCTGAGAAAATGGCAACCCACCCGGGACGGAAATCCGCTCCCGCATGAGGAAGCAATGGAACTCGTGCGGAAGCTGTTCTGAGAAAGCGCGGCAGACGACCAGCCCGCCGGCAGCCAATAACGCGTCGCCAGAACCAAATCCACAGGACCGATATCCAGGAGAAGACCCGAATGACCTCAGAGGAACACGGCATCATGCCGGCACAGCACATCAGGGAGGCAATCCGGAAGGGATGGCTGACCAGCGGCGGGGGAGCCATTCCCCCGGGAAACATCCAGCCGGCCAGCCTGGACCTGAGGCTTGGGGGAGTCGCCCACCGGCTGCGGTGCAGCTTTCTGCCCAACGGACTAACCGTTGAGGAACGACTGGCCGACCTGTCCATGGGATCAATATCCCTGGACCAGGGCGCGGCGCTCGAGGTCAACCGGCCCTACCTGGCGCCCCTGATGGAGCAGCTCGACCTGCCGGAGGACGTGAGGGCCCGGGCCAACCCTCGGAGTTCCACCGGACGCCTGGACATATTCACCCGCGTGATCACCGACTCATCCCGGGAGTTCGACAACATATCCCCGGGATACCGGGGACCCATGTACCTGGAGATCGTATCCCGGTCATTCACCATCCAGGTGACGACCGGCGTATCCCTGAACCAGATACGCCTCATCCGGGGGAACCCGGCAATACCGCCGGAGGAACTGATCGAACACCACCACCGGGACGCCCTGGTCCTCCTGGATGGAGAACCAAAACGGCTGGAACTGCCGGACCTCCGGGGCGGAATGCCCCTGGGGGTTGACCTGCGGGGGGTGAACGGCGGCGGGATGGCTGGCGGCGGGATGGTGGGATACCGGGTACGGCGGAACACCCGGCTGCTGGACCTGACCCGGACCCACCCGGCGGCGGATTTTTGGGAGCCGGTGCAGGCCGAGCCCGGTGGAAGACTGGTGCTGGAACCCGAGGAGTTCTACATCCTGGCCAGCCGGGAGTCGGTCCGGATACCCCCGGGCCTGGCGGCGGAGATGGTTGCGCTGGACCCGACCAGCGGGGAGTTCCGGGCCCACTACGCCGGGTTCTTCGACCCGGGATTCGGGTACGGAGCCGAGCAGACCAGGGCGGTGATGGAGGTGAGGGCCCACGATGTTCCCTTCATGCTGGAACATGGCCAGCGGGTATGCCGGCTGGAGTTCGAGCGGCTGCTGGCCCCGCCGGAGATAACCTACGGAGCAGGAGCCGGTTCCCACTACCAGGGACAGCATATCCAGCTGAGCAAGCAATTCCGGCAGTGAGGAACAGGCCCGCCCGGGACGGCGCAAAGGAGGAGATAACGCGATGAACCAGGTCCCCAGACTGAGGGTGTCCCGGAAGGCCCGGGAAACCGGCCCCCATGATCCCGCCGAGATCCACCATCTCAGATATGCCAGAAGCGGGCTTGACGCCATGCCCCATGTGGTCAAGTTCTCGGGAGGGCGGTCCAGCGGCATGATGCTGTTCATAATGCTGGAATCCGGCCTGCTGAAACGGGAACGCGGCGACCTGGTGGTGTTCAACAACACCTCCGCCGAGCATCCCGCCACCTACCGGTTTGTTTCCGAGTGCAAACGGCGGGCCGAGCAGGCCGGCATCCCCTTCTTCATGGTGGAATTCCAGACCTACGAGGATGCCCGGCGGGGAGCCTGGCAGCGCATTCCATCCTACCGTATGGTCAACAGCCTGCCCGCATCGGAGACCAACCCCGAGGGATTTCACCAACGGGGCGAGGTATTCGAGGAGATGCTGTCCCACCGGATGTTCGTACCCAACCAGTTCAGCCGGGTATGCACCCAGTCTCTGAAATTGGAGACCACCCGGCAGTTCCTCCGCGACTGGCTGAGAGGCCGGGACGGGATACCCCCGTTGGGGCACGGCGAACCGGGGTCGCTGATCAGCCCCGCCGGGATGCACCGTCTGCACCTCAAAAACGGCGGCCACACCCCGCTGGAGGTCTTCCTGGAGAAGAGGAAATACGTTCTGGGACAGCCGGCCGGGAGACCCGGCCAGAAATACCGGGACTTCTCAACGGCGGCGGTGACGCCGCCAAGGGCACCCGAGCCCCGGGAGTACGTTGCGCTGATTGGGCTGCGCGCCGACGAGCATCTGCGGGTCAACCGTGTGGAGCAGAGGGCCGTGGAACCGATGGCCAACGTGGGTTATGAGGGTGAACACGCCGTGATGCCCCTCCCGATGATGGGAATAACCCGGGAGGACGTGAACCGCTTCTGGCAGCGGCAGGAATGGGGCCTGGAGCTCCCTGAGAGCGGAGCGCTGTCCAACTGCACCTACTGCTTCCTGAAGGGCGCGGCCAACCTCCGGCAGGTACACCGGCTGATGCAGGCTGAACAGGAAGAGGACAGGGACCAAACGGCGGGAACCCCCTCCAGCCTGGAATGGTGGCAGCGCATGGAGCGGACCTACGGACGGGACATGGTGAGGGAGCAGCGGGAGATGCGCAACCCGGAGGCCGGAACATTCATCGGGTTCTTCGGAGCAGGCGGCAGCCTGTCATACGAGGCGCTGGCCGCAGCTGCGCCCGATGCGCCAGGAGAGCCGGAGGATGCAACACTCCCCTGCGACTGCACGGAGTGAGAAAATCATGACGGCAGGACCAAGGATGAGGAACCCTCCGGAAGAGACCCAGGGTGATCCGGCCCGAGATAATACACGGCCGCACTAAAGGGATCATGGTCCGTAACCGGGGCCGCGCCGGCACGGCATTGAACCCTCCAGCCTACCGCTCCACCCGGAGTGTGCAACGCAGCGACAACCGCCATATTCCGGTGGGTATGGAGGGGACGGCGCAGGGGACCTTGGACGTCCACCGGGCTGAAGACGAACCCAGGGAGGCAGAATGACCATCCACATCCCGATCCACAGAAACTGCGAGAATCCCGATAGCTGCGAGCACGGCTGGACCACGCTGTGCGGAGCCTGGATATCGAAAGAGACGGAAGCTGAACAGCGCTGCGAGACCGAGGACTGCGAGGCATGCATTGCTGAAATCCCCGCCCACAATGCAAGGCTGGAGGCCGCCGAGGCCCGGCGGGAAGACCGGCTGGACGACAACGAGTACCGCACGGGTCTGGCCCTGGCATACCTGGCCGGTGGAGGAACCCCCGGACAGTAACCCGGAAGGGCATGGAAATTCCCGGGTTCGACCAGCCAAAACCGGATGAGAACACCTGAGAGCGGAACCTGAACCACCGGCCAGAGCCACATCAATCCAGACATCCCCCCACCACAGCGCCGGCCTCTCACTCAAATCATCACTCCAGAAAGTCCATCACCACGGGACTGGAGCGTTCTGGTGGATACGGCAAAACCCTCACACCAGAAGCCCGGACGCCCATTTCCCAATGACCAGCATCAGAGAACCCGCCGTCTCCCGCTCCTTATCCGGGGGCCTGCGGGAGACGGCGGGGCCAACCGAATCATCCGATGCTGGTTAGAGAAATGAAAGATGCAATGCCGACCTCAAAAGAGGTGAGAGAATTTCTGGATTCCGAGGCCTACGCGCTGACGTTGGATCAGATGCAGGACAACTTCCTGGTCAACATGGACGGCAACGTCCTGACGATTGGAAAGGGCCTCGAGGAGGAGACATCCATAACGAGGATGCCGGACGGCGCCGTGACCACCTCCGGAAAGCTGTCACTCCAGCTGCTGTCCCAGACCAACCACAGGTACGATCCATTCAACGCCACCATGGAAGTACTCAAGCAGATGGCCCAGAGGCATCTGACAGGTCACCTCCGCAGGATGCTGGGACTCGCGAACAATAAAAAGAGATGCATGGGTCCACCCGAGGAACTGGGCCGGCAGCCCAGAAGCACCGAGGAACTGATGGGGTCCAAGACCACCGCCAGGGAGATCGCCCGGGTGGCGCGCAACGTGCTCTCCGAGTTGGGCAACGGGTACGTCAACAACCCCATAGCCCTGGGATACAGCATGCTCCACCAGCTGCTGGACCGGGATGACGTGCTGCTTACGCTCAAAATGGCCGGGTCACACGCGGACCTGGAAAACTACAACCGGGTGGTGACCAACCGGGAAGCGCTCAGAGAGGCTCACCGGACCAATCCCAACGCCGTCCTGGCATGGATAAACTCCAATGCCCACCCGGATCTCAGACAGGCGGCAGGCATGCCGGCGCCCAACATTCCCGGGGAACTGGTGGACCAGGTCCGCCAGGAATTCGCCAGATACGTCCAGGTACTAGAACAGAACCGAAGCCAGAATTTCGCCAAGGGCTTCGACAACGGCAGAACAGCCCAACTGTGGAAACAGTTTCCCAGGCTGAATCACCGCGGCGTCAACGCATCCATGCCCTCCATCCCGAATATGATCCAGCTATGCAGCATTGCCCATGAACTCGAGACCAAACACCAGATGGAAATCACCTGCACCGCCCTCATTGCAATTACAAAGGCCATGAACAACCACTCCATAACACCCAGGGCATTCCACACGGCCTACGCCATCAGAAGCGCCCAGCCAATGCGGAAACGTGGAATAACCCAGAGGCGTCTCCGCAATATCTTTGAGTCAATCAACCAGCAGAGCATCCACGGACTCTGCAATGGATCAGAGCAGGGGGATGCACTGATCCGGCTGGGAAACCACTGGGTGACCAACTGGGATACCTGGCTGGAAACAATCCCCGAGGCAACTGAAAGAGCCCTGACGGACGCCGATGAAATGGACCGGCAGGCCGCCGAACGCAGCCAGGCCCGGCGCAGGGCAAGGCCCAGGAAAAAGACCCGATACGCCACACTGACACCGGAACTGAGCGACAGGATATATGGCGAGATCGCCCCGTCGCTGGTCGGATGCGCCCATGTGGAATCCGAACCAGGCGTATCCGCATCCCTTCACGGCGAGGAAGGAACCGAACCGGCGCTGAAACTTACCAGACAGCTCAACGGAATAATCCTGACCGAGAGCGCCGGTTACTGGACGGGGGGAACGGCCCTGCCGGCGCCGGACCGGATGGAGATGATGGAAGCCGTGGACCACCGCCGGCAGAGCCGGATGCCGGAACTGGAAGAGCCAAATTCCGGCGGGTTGGCGCCCGAGTCCATGAATTGGACCACCAGGGGGTTGGCCCAGCGTACAGCCCTGCGGATCACCGGGAGAAAATTCAGGGAACTGAGGCCCGGTGAGAAACTGAGCCTGAACCGGCTCGCCTCCAAGATGAGGAAATACCAGTCCACTCTACCAGCCAACCGGCAGATGCCCTCGGACCAGGAACTCTCCCGGATGCTCCGTGAAGCCGTCCGGACCCTGGTTGACCCCGGAATAATGGAACTGGCCAGGACAATGACCAACCACGTGACGACGGACCGCTACAACATTGCGGCGATAATCTCCCTGAATCCGGAGAACCTGGGGAGAGTGAATTCCGGCGCCATGGAATGGCTGATGGCATACGGACAGGTCAATGAACCGCTGAACCATCCGGGGCAGCTGATCACAATTGCCCGGGCCTCGATGGCCGAGCACGGCATCCTGCCGGGCAACTGGAAATTCGTTGCCGGGCTCTCACCGGAACTGATGCAGGCCATCACCCGGGAGAAGGCGCCTGAGGAAGCTGCCCACCTGCTGAACCTGATGGCCAGAACAAGGGCAGTCCCGTCACCGCACATAACGAAATTCATCGCCGAAACGGCGCTGCCCAAGATATTCGACGAGGACCTGCCGGGAACACCCAGGTCGCAGAACATCGACGCCGCGATCTCCCTGCTATGCCAGGAGAGCCGCAACCTGCTGAGAGACAGCCCGGACAGCGGGACCATGCAGAACGAACTCGAGAATACCGCCGGAGACGTCATCGACTACGCCCAGACCAGGGGCATCGGAGAGATACAGTCCACCCGGTGGAAGGGACTTCTGGAGAAATCGGAACTCTGGCGCCGGAACACCGGCGCACGGGCCGCCGACGAGAATTGGAACAACATCCTCAACAGACAGCAGGGGCGCTACCTCGCCTGGAATTCGCTGATCAAAGAACCGGTGGAACTGGACGGATACTCCGCCGAGCCGTTGACCAACGAGAAGCATCTCTACCGGGAATCAGCCAACATGGACCACTGCGTGATCGGATACGGCGAAAAGTGCGCCCGGGGGCGCAGCCGGATATTCTCGATAACCCAGCAGGGCCAGAAGGCCGCCACCGGAGAGATAGTCATGGGAAGGGGGGCCTGGGAACCCATTCAGACCAGGGGCCGGCACAACCACCCAGTCGACCGAGTAGTCGACCTCCTGATGCTGAAAGTCGCCCAAGAATACACCCAGCTGTACCGAAGCCGGAAATCGGACAGGCACAGCTCATGGATGGTCCATGACGAGACTGGAGAAACCACCCCGACGCAGGACCAGCGGGAAACCGGGAAACCCGGACTCCCGGCTGCGCAGCAACCGGGCATACGGGCATAAATGCCCAGGGGAAATCCTCCGATACAATTGACGTGAACCGGGAAATCGGAGGAAGTGATGCATACCAAGATCGAGTTCAACAACAGTTACGCGCTCCTGACGGTGGAACTGGACCAGGGAGAAGAGATCAAGGCCGAACCAGGCGCAATGGTCGCCCAGCAGAACGTGAAGATGGACACCGGCGCCAGCGTCAGCGGGGTCCTGAGCGGGTTCAAGCGGGTGATGGGCGGAGAATCCCTGTTCATCAACACCTTCACCGGGCAGCAGGGAGGCGGCTATGTATGTCTGGCGCCGCCCGCCCCCGGGGACATTGGCATGATGCAGCTCGAGCCAGGACGGAACCTGTTCATCCAGGCGAGCTCATTCCTGGCCTGTGGGGACAATGTGGACCTGGACTCCAAGTTCCAGGGGTTCCGCGGATTCTTCAGCGGGGAGAGCATGTTCTTCATCCGCGCGTCCACCGATGAATCGCCGGGATACGTCTTCTACAACTCCTACGGGGCGATCAAGGAGATCCCGGTGGAGCCCGGAGTGGAACTGGTGGTGGACACCGGCCACCTGGTCGCCTTCACCGACGAGGTGAAGTACGGCATCGGTAAGGTAGGGGGACTGAGGTCTCTCGTCGCCGGAGGCGAGGGACTCGTGATGAAGTTCAACGGTGACGGACACGTATGGATCCAGACCCGGAACCTGCAGTCGCTGGCCGAGAAGATATTCCCCCTCCTGCCCAGGCAGAAGGGAAGGTAAAAGGAGCCAGAACAAGAATGATGAACCAGGGAGTAATTGACCACCACCGGGCCGAGGCGGCAACCATCGACCGGAGGCGCCGGGAGTTGACCGCGCTGGACCGGGGAGAGATCGAGACCGACCCCGCATGGGACGGGAATGAGCCGGCCGGCTCCGGCGCCGAGCTGACCACGCTGGAGATGGCCGCCCAGGCGGCCCGGGAGATCCTGGAAGACGAGGATCTGATGGACATCCTGAACCACCGGGAGATCGAGGCCCTCCGGCTCGCCGCCGGCGAGGACAGGATGAAGCAGAACCTCCCGGAATGGTTCGAGAACGGCAGGCAGGGATTATCCTCGGAGGCAATCGCCCTGACGGCCCTCACCGGGACGGCCACCCTGGCGGTACACCACCCGATGGACCCCAGCGATCTCAGGCGGTGCATCCTGCTGCTGGACAGGGCGCCGTAGGCCGGCCGGCCCTGAAGCTCCTGGCCGGCAGGTCCAGGCACTGGGCTACGCTGGTGGAGATCTGGGACCAGCTGCTGGAAACGCTCCTGGGAGAGGAACCCAACTTCAGGGAACTCAGGACCCACGAATACAAACGAACTCTCGCAACCCACCGGATGATGAGGGACACTCTGTACGACGTGGAGAAGACCGTCCGGAAGGAGGCAGGCAGAGCATGACCAACTGTCCGGATCCGAAGATGGAGAGCAGGTCCCGCCTGCCGGAATTGCTCCGAACCAGCGTGAGGCATCCTGAGTATCCAGCCAGTCCACTGGAGATAATCCGGTCCGGGCCGGCCGGCCATCCCTATGAGCAGCCGTTTTCCGATTCCCCGTTGCTGGCAGCCATGCAGATCATGGCTGAGAGCAGAAAACTCCATGCCGCTACGAACAGCCATCCCGATCCCTCGTTTGCCGGCATGCCAGGGATGGCGGCATCCCACCAGAAGGCCGCTGCCATCAGCAGAACATAGAGCGAAACCAGTGCAATCGAGAGCTTCGACATCCTCGGCATATTGTCCACCATCCTTTTTCTGATGCAATGTCCCCAGGCCCATACCACTGGTTCAGGGCGCCTCAGATACTCAGCTCAGGCCATCCGGCAGGCAGGCTGAGAGCCCGTACATGAAGACGATCAAATCGGGCAGGCCGGAAACTGCCAAGGAACACCTCCGGGGGCCGTATCCCACAAGCGTAATCACCGGGGGGAGACTGGGATTGTGCAGGAAGGAGAGGGAAAATTCCCCACAGATCACCTGATGGGCCGGCCCGCTTTCTGGAGATGGCCGCGGGCCGGTCCATCATACCGGCGGATGCGAAGCGGGGACCGGCACAGACAGGCAAATGAAAGAAATCAACGGAGGAAGCATGACGACGACACTGGAGATTCCCCAGTCCATCAACACCACGGTATACCGGTGCGCGAACGCGCTGGATGGAGACAACACCGAACACAACAAGCCCGATACCGAGCTCTTCCTAGCGGACTTCCTATTCAGGGGCAGGGTCCACCGGGGTTTCTACTGCGAGGCATGCCTGCACGCCTGCGGGCAGCATACCGACCTTCAGAACACGCTCAGCTTCTGGATGCTGGCCCGCAACGCCCAGATATCCCCGCCGGCGTACACGTGCGACGGGGCCGACGGCTACGGCCCGGAGGCCGCGTATGAAGTCCACCCCAGGGGACAGGATGAATTCCACCAGCCCGATGAACTGGTCTACATGGTCTTCGTGGAAGAGGAATGCGAGATGGAACACCGGGGCTTCTACTGCCGCGGATGCCGTGAGGCCGCCGGTTACGAGAACCCAAAGGCGCCCACCCTCGCATCGGAGATCGAACGGCGGAAGGAAGCCTGAACGGCAGCTGGGACGGAAACCGGAGGGACGGAAACCGGAGGGAAGAGATGCCGGAGAAACGGGTGCTGGTCTTCCCGAGGAAGATCTTCGAAGGGGGGCCATCCTTCCAGACATGGGGAGAGGTCAGGGAGCAGATCCAGGAGATTGAAAGGTCATTCCGGTGGATGGAAAGGACCGAGGCCGAACGATCGGCCAGCCTGGTGCAGGCAATAACCTGCACGTTCATCCAAGACAGCGCCGGAGGGCGCTGCGTCCTCAGGCGGGCGGCAGCCCTGAGGACCGACATGAGCCGACGGCTGAGCCTGATAGTTGGCGGACACATCGACGAGGAGCCCGGTCCCATTTCCTTCATGGATATGCTGGCCGCAAACCTGAAGCGGGAACTTGAAGAGGAACTGGCAATGCCCCCGGGGAATGGCCCGGCGCAGCCGGAGGCCGTCATGATCGACAACCTGTCGGTTGATGCTTCAAGACACGTTGCATTCCTACATGGGATGATCACCCACGGGACGGTCAGGCCCAGACCTGGGGATGAGTTCAACCGGAGGTCGAACCTCTCCGGCAGGTTCATGACGCCGTCAGAGCTTACCGCCCGGATCGGGGAATTCGACCCCTGGTCCAGAATGCTGATCCGGGAGCGCATTGACCCGGGGGCAGACGAATAGGAGCAACTGGAGGACCGGAATGATGACCGGAAAATGCTGTGGGGGCAACTCCTTCCCCAGGGTGATCTGCCCAACATGCGGCATGCCAACCCGCCAGATAGCCATGGCCGAGACCATTGAAGCAGAGAGAATATTCAGCGACATGCTCTGCTCCGGCGCCAGCATCACCCGAAAACCCGTCCTGGGCCTGGGGGAACTCAGCAGGTTGCTGAACAGAAACCCCGAGGCCACCTACTACCGCACCAAAACCTCAATGCGAATCCAGGTGGATGGCGTATAGCCGTCTGATATAACCGGCAGCCGGCGCGCCCGAGATAGGAGAACCCCAAACCATGGACCCAGAGAAGAGTCAACTGACCAGCTACCTCCGAATGATGACGAAGGTCCAGGAGGACCACGGACAGGGACACCTGAGCGTCTCCGGCTACGTGCTGAGAAACGGCAGAATGTTCGAGAGCTGCCCCCTGACCCCGGAGGAGCAGCGGTACATCGACCGGTCGGAATGGCGGAAGCACAGGATCAAGGAGTGCTACCACAATGCCCAGATGACCGCGATCACAATGCCCCCGCAGGAGGAGATGACGCTGCTCTACGCCGAGGGGTTCATATCCCTGGGAATGGAGTACGGGATAAACCACGCCTGGCTGAGCCTCAACGGAAAGATCGTTGACACCACGATGAGAATCAGGCTGGGAAGCCAGATCCTAAACCAGCTGGGAAACCGGCCGGGAACCCGGCCGGAGGACAGGCATGACCTGGACCGGCCCATCGGGATCATTCCGGACGGATGGGAATACTACGGCGTGGAGTTCGACCCCCGGGAGTGCGCCCACTCACTGGAACACGGGAGAATGACCCCGTTGATCGATGATTGGGAGTGCGGCTTTCCCATGCAAAAGCGGGACCGGCAACCGGATGAGCGGGAATGAGCAAGCCCGCGCACAATCCCAAAACGTCAGCAGAAAGGAGGAACACCATGACGGAAATGACCATCGGAGAATGGCGGGAGCGCGGATACAGGATGGTATGGAGCATCCACAAGGATGAATCCTACGCCGAGTTCGAGGCCAGGCCCTACATCAACGACTCGACCGGGAGCCGGGATTTCCAGAACATCATACTCGATTTCACCGCTCCCGAGGGGATGCCCGATGGAACCTACCGGGCCCACGTCAGCTACGCGGACCGGAACGGCGAGGCCGAAGGCATTGTGATCCGGGATGGGGAATTCGACCCCACGCCGACCGAGGCCGCGATACTCGAGGCAGCCTGCCGGACCTTCGGGGTAAATCCGGACGCTGTCCGGAGCCGCCAGACCGGCATCGACCATGTATTCATTGAAAGCCTGACCTGGGACCAGGCCAAGAACCACTTTGAGGCCGGCCTGGGGTCGTAGAAAACACGACAGGGAAAAACCCGCCGGGGGCACGGGAAACAGCGGCGCGTAAAACCCCAATCCATTCCTGGAAAGCGGAACAGACCGAGCCGGAGATTGTACAAAAACAACCTGCTATACTCCAAGAACAGGCACAGAACGTCGTAGGGGGAACGGACGGAACACGACGGAAGGAGTACAGGCCAACATGACAACAGCAAAAGCCGTCTGCAGGTTCTATTCATGCAGTGAGAATCTGAAACCAGGGCACTAGTACCGTTTCAATTTAATCCTGATGGATAGATATGTTGGAGTTTACTGCGGGCGTCCTGAGTGGAGAACCGCCAGTCTATGACAGCGCCAGCATCGTTGCGCTCGCGTTCGAGCGCGGCGACCTCCTGCCGCAGCAGCGCTTCATCGCCGATCCGGCGGTTCAGACACTGTCTGCTGAAGACGCTCAACTCGATCTCGGCCATGTTCAGCCAGCTTCCATGGGTGGGAGTGTGGTGAAACTCCAGGCGCTTGGCTATACGGCGCGCTTCGGACGCTCCAAATGCTTCGTAGAGCGAGCCCAGCTTGTGGGTATTGAGATTGTCCAACACCAGCCGGACGACCCTGGCGTGGGGGTACGCCTCCTCAACCAGCCACTTCATCTGGTGAGCGAAGTCCACCGCAGTGCGGCGCCCGGTCACTTCGACGTGTCTCCATCCTCCTTTCGGCTCACAGAACATGAACAGGTTCCGGGTCCCGTTTCGCTGGTACTCGGTGTCATAGCGTTCCACCCGTCCGGGCTTGGCCTTGATGGGCGGCCTCACGTCCTCGATCAACTGCTTGGAGGTCTCGTCGAAACACACCACGGGACGCTCCGTGTCGTGGGCTTCGTGGTACAGGTCCAGCACATCCTCCATCCGGGCCACGAACTCCCCGCTCAGCTTGGGGATGCACCACTCTTTCTTCTTCCATGGTTTGAGTTCGTTTTTTTGAGTATCTGGCGCACCGTCTCCAGGGATATGCTCCCGGCAAACTCCATTGCCACCACCTGGTCAGCAAGTAGCTGGAGCGTCCAGTGCGCGTGTCCTTCGGGCGCATTGCTGCACGCGACGGCGACGAGGTGCGCTTCCTGCTTGCCGTTCAGCTTGCGCCCCCGGCCTGGCCGTGGCCGGTCGTTGATTGCGGCTTCCACCCCCTCCTCGACGAACCGTCTGCGCACTCTGGCAACAGTGGCGGCGCTGAGCGAAACCGCCTCAGCCGCCTCACGGTCTAAGAGTCCTTCGTCAGCTTTCAACAGTACAAGGGCCCGCTTTACCGTGCGGGCCAACGGCTTGCCACGGCCGGATGTTTCAATCAGAGCGGAGCGTTCGGATTGGGTCAGTTCGACTTTGTATTTGGAGACAGGCATGTCAGGTACGGCCTCACTAAGGGATTTTACTCAAGCCTAGCTGATCTCCCTTATAATTGTAAGACTTTCTGGAAACGGTACTACCTCTGCACCAAACACTGGAAGATGGAGCGGGAGGGGAGCATCAGCGAATGTGGGCAGTACAAGGACGCTAAATTCCCCCTCTGCATATCCTGCAACAAAACCGGCAACCGGACCAGCGGAGAAGCGCCAGCAGCCGGGCCGCGCACGGCGAGAGCCGGCAGGACGGAGCCGCAGGCCAGGAGAAAATACGACGTCCCCCAGGAGAACACCTTTGCACAGCGGTCCGCCATGCTTGAGGAGGACCAGAAGGCCGAGGACAAACGGCAGCTCTTCCACGACCAGCAGATGAGGTGCGCCTACTGCGGGAATGTGTACAAATACAATGAGCTTGAGATTGAACACATCATCCCCAAGAAGCCCGGCGGCCCGGACCACATCAGGAACTCGCAGCTGGCCTGCCGGACCTGCAACCTGGCGAAGGGAACAATGACGGATATCGAGTTCCGTCAGATGAATGCCCGGCTTCTCCCCCAGAAGGGGAGGACCCCAGCCAGCCCGCCGATTGACCCGAAGCTGCTCCAGCAACAGCGCCCGAGGAGAAGTGGGAGCCACACCGGCCGGCCTGGAACCAGCCGCAGATAAAAACATGGAGAACAAAGGATGTTCATTCTGGCAGCAATCTCAGTCACCGCCATACTGGCTCCGGCAGCGATAGGAACCATCTATCTCAGGTACCGGCGACACATGGAATTCAAGAACTCGGCCGCAAAGCTGATGGCCTCCCATGAGACCTTCAGCGAATCCCTGAACGCCCTCAGCCAGAAGGAAAACACAGCGGCGCCAGCCGAAGCGGAGGACGGCAATGTGCCACCATCACTGGCCAGGTGACGGGATCGACCTCATGAGAGTATCGGCGGACACCGGCGAGCTGCTGGTTCGTCTGGACGAAAGCGGCTGCCACTACATCCTGACGTCAGAGGAGCTGGCCCGGTTCATCGGGCTGGACCACCGGATCGGGAAGGATGCGCCGCAGCCGGAGCTCTCCACCGACGAAACCAGATACGGCCAGGTCTGCCACCAACCCGGCGGGGCCGGTCACATCCACCGGACGGAGGACCTGCACCGGCTCGAGGAAACGACCGTCCATTTCACCCGGTACATCGAGGCGGCAGTATGCCAATGCAACTGCCATGTGATGATCCCGTCGGAGATAGTGCTGCACCTGTTCGCGGAAGCCGGGAGTTGGAAGAACCCCGAGGGCATTGCCGAGATCGGCAACGCCGAAATGGCCGCCTGGTACGCGGTCCAGGAGAGTCTGGAAGACGGCATGAGGGAGATTGGCAGCCACGCGAGAACCCAGCGGAAGGCCCGGGGGATACCGGAGTATTCCTGAGGACGGCGAGACGTCCGGAGGGGCGGGGAAAAGGGCCAGGATGACCATCGACCCGAAGCGCCCAATCGGAAATAAGCGGGAGAGCAGGGACACCAGCCATCATGGGAGATACCCGGTGAGCTGAACATCATCCAAGAGCTGCCCGCCCAGGCGCGGGCCGAGCACAGGAAGCGGACAGCCCAGGGCCGGCAACAACGGCCAGAGGCCCCAAACCTCAACCTGATCCGCAAAAGAGTGACCCAGGCAAACAACGGTACCATCCAAGCAGGAGCAAGACCTGGGGGTGGAACCACATGGTCCGCAACCCGAACAACTACACCCACACGGAGACCCTGGACGAAGACTTCGATCAGAGTCTCGACGAAAACCAGGATCACAAGCCGGACGACCGCCTGGAGCACCGCCAGGACGAGGGCTTGACCCATGACCTGGAGAGGACCGGTCACGTCCTGAGCTATATCGAATCCGTCAGCGGCGAGTACGCCGCCCGGCAGCTGGCCGGGGTGATGCAGGACAGCCGCCACCTGACCGGGGTCCGCCAGATGAGAGGCGACCCCACGCCTACGCGGAGGACACCCACGAGCAGTACGTGCAGTGCATCCTGGACCTGCCCGCGACCCTGGAGGCCAAGCAGGCCATGTCGCCAGAACGTTGGGACGGCAACCAGCTCCAGGAGGCGGCACTGCACGAGGTCAACCGGATGGGATACCGCATAAACCTGGAGATCCGGGACCGCTTCATGAACCAGTTCGACCATCGCCGGGGGATCGTCAGGTTCGCCGAGGACCGGGGCGTGGCCGGCGAGCTCCTGGAGATGATCGACTTCGCCGGCGGTGGGAAGGAAAACTGGATCAGGGGGCAGATAGCTGCGGAAAAACCCGTGTACTCAAAGATCGAGTCAGCCTCCAACTTCTACATCATGGAAATTGGGCTGGTGAGCGCCCTTGAGGAGCGAGACCAACAGGCTGCCCGGGACTTCGTCAACACACTGCAGGGCGCGGATGACCTCCGGGCCAGGGCCTTCCGGGCCATGTCCTACGTGCCGCCGGAGGACACGGAGATGATCCGGGACGCGCTGGAGATCGCCGCCCACTGGACGGAAGAGCAGATAGAGGACGGCGCCCAGGACTACCACCTCCGGTATGCCGGCCTGGGCTACCGGTTCTCCAACGGCGCCAGGGAACGCTGGCTCAGGGAGACCGGCCAGGAGGAGCAGCGGAAGGAGAGGACCGGCGACTGCGTCGCCCGGGCCCTCAACGAGGCCGCCGGCGGCCAGGACTACGGGGATATCTGGCAGGAGATCACACTGTACACCCAGAAAACCTTCCCCGAGAAGGATGCCGACATCGGAGTGTCGAACCTCCACTTCAGGGACCCCTACCGGGATCACGGGATGAAGCTGCTCCTGGCCCGGAGCGATGACCTGAACCACATCATGCGGAAACACCTCGACCTCCGGGAAATACCGGCCCTCATGGAAGGACTGATCCAGGACGAGGGGACCCCGCTGACCTACATCGCCTGCAGCGACGGGCACGCCGTCGCGGTGGTCGATGGAGTGGTCCATGACACCTGGAACTCCAGCAACATGGGAGACCCGGGGAAATACTGGAAGGACGGGAAGCTCGTCGAGCTCTGGATCAAGACCGGCGACCAGAAGGCCGTGGACGACGCCCTGGAGATACTGCGGAAGTACGAAACAGTCAGGCAGTACGACGACGTGCTGACCTACGGGAGAAAGCGCCGGGAGACAATCCCGGCGCCAATACCAAGGGAGTTGTTGGAAGCATGAGCAATCAGAACGGCAAGGCGCCCACGGACCAGAGGGACAACCCGGAGAAAGCTCACCCGGAGAACACGCTGCGGGAGAGGGCCAACCTGGAGAATGCCCTCCCAGAGAACATCGTAGGCGGCGACGACTGCATTTGAGTCAGCGAAGAAGGACGGCTCGTCGAGCCGGACAACACCCATCCCTGGCTGGCCGGAATCTGACCGGCTTCCGCCGGAGGCAACCATGCCACGCGATCAGAACCGATACACCAGCCGCCCCGAGTTCCCAGAGGAGGAGAACCTCCAGAAGGACGGGTCCACCGAACACCCGGTGGACCCGGACCTGCTCCACGACCTCGAGCGGGTCCACCACGTCCTGGACTACGTCGAGTCCGTCTGCGGCCAGGACACGGCCTACCAGATGGCCTGGGTGCTTCAGGAAAACAGGAAGCTGGAGGTGCGCCAGATGACGGGCAACTCCTACACGTACAACCACAACACCCAGGAGCAGTACGTCCAGTGCATTCTGGACCTGCCCGCCAAGCAGGCCATGGAGTCCACGCAGTGGAACGAAGACCAACTCCAGGAGGCCGTTCAGCACGAGGCCAACCGGATGTGCTTTCGGTTCAACCTCGAGATCCAGGACCGGATCCTGGGCCAGATCAGCAACCGGCAACCCATCGTGCGCCTCGCCCAGGAGAGCGGCATGAGCGAAGAGATCGTCAGCATGGTCGATGCGAGAGGACAGGTCAAGGAGACATGGACGAACGGCCACCTGATCCAGGATAACCCCGTCTACGGCAGGATCCAGGCTGCCGCCCACATGTGCGTCATCGAGCACGGCCTGGCCGGCGCCATCCGGGGGTCCGACGAGGACATGGTGCGGGAACTCCTGGAGAGGATCGACGGGCCCGAGGAAATGAAGGACAGGGCCATCAGGGCCATGTCGTACGCCAAGCCCGAGGTCCTCGAGGCCCTCAACCAGGCGCTGGAAACCGCCGCCCAGTGGCAGGACAGCGTGATCCAGGACGGAGCCCTGGATTATCACGCCCAGTACAGCGACCTGGACTTCCTGCCCTCCAACAGGGCCCGCATGCAGTGGCTGGCAGCCACCGGCCAGACCGATTCCCGGAGGCACATGGCCGGCGACTGCGCCACCCGCTCTCTCAACGAGGTCACGGGCGGACAGGACTATCCGGACCTCTGGGCCCAGATGACCGCAGCCTCCCAGGTCGCCTACCCCGGGAAGGATGCCGATGCCGGCGTGAAGTACCATCACTTCAGGGACATCTACGAGGAGCATGGGATGGTGCAGGCGCTGGACACCCAGGAAGAACACCGGGGCAACCCGATGCGCCAGCACCTGGACATGCGTGAGATCCCAGCCCTCCTCGGGGAGATCTTCAACAAGCCCGATGAGCCCCTCAGCTTCATCGCCATGAGCGAGGGACACTCCGTCGCCGTGGTGGACGGCGACGTCCACGACAGTTGGGACTCCCGCGACATGGGAGACCGCAGATGGGAAAGAAATGGCCGGCTGGTGGGCCTGTGGGTCAAGACCGACGATCCCGAGGCCGTACAGGCCGTCCAGGATCTGCTGCAGAGATACCAGGAGGTCCGCCGGTACGATGACGTCCTCACGTACGGCCAGATGCGCCGGCATGCACCACCATCCCCCGAGACAGTCCAGAACCTGATCGACTGGAAGCGAACAACATGACCAGCAGTAATACGGAGCGCAGCGAGCAGGAAACGAATCCCCCGGCCAACTCCGTCCCGACGGAACCGGATGAACGCGACGTGATCGGCGGCGACGACTGCGTTTGAGCGGACGAGCGCAACCGGCTCGTGAAGCCGGACCCCCTGGATTGGCAGAACCCGATCTGAGCCCGACTCGGCCGGAGGCAGCATGCCAAGCGATCAGAACAGCTACACCAGCGGACCTGAGCTCCTCGAGGAGGATGACCCCCAGGAGGACGGGGTTGCCGTCACCGCGCTGGAACACCGCACGGACGGCCAACTCGAGGAGAAAGGCGAATCCCGCCGGCGCAATCCTCGACAAAGCCGGCCAATAACCCCACAGGCGGCCAATAACCCCACAGGCGGCCAATAACCCCACAGGCGGCCAATAACCCCACCAGCGGCCAATAACCCCACCAGCGGCCAATAACCCCACAGGCGGCCAATAACCCCACAGGCGGCCAGGCCCGCTGAATCTCCCTGGGCTGCTTCACCTCAACCATCTCCCGCACCTCCATCCCGGTCAGCGTCTGCCCACCGCCAGAGCCCAGGCGGGACCAGAACAATCTCCCGCCCCCCCAGCCCCCCCATCGTCTCACGCATCAAGGGGGTGCATGAGCGCATCCCGGCCTTCCAGAAGCCCCGGACGGCGTGAACGACAGCGCCCAAACCCAGGACGGCATGGGCGTGAAAAAATGGCATGAAAGCCAACCGGAGACAGAACCATGCGCCGCTTCACCGGAACCATCCTGACCATTACGGCAGCTGTCATGATGTCCGCCTGCAGCCTGATGCCGGGGGCGGACGGCGAGGAACTTCCAGAGGACTTCCTCAACAGAGGGATCCAGTGGGTGGACACCCCAGAGGGCGAGGAGGACTCCGGGACCGAACCCGCCGGTGAATCCACGGCAGAACCCAAACCCACCCCGGACCCCGGGCAGGCCCAGCAGGCCGGGATCAGGTACCTGCTTGAGGCCGAACGCGCCGCGGGCGAAGACCAGCACGGGCTGGCTGCAGAACTCTACCGGGAGACCATCAGGGAGATGCAGGCCTACCACGGCCTCGGGCTGGGTGAGCACCCGGTGCCCGAGCAGATGGCACAGACCGGCCTGGCCAGGTCCCTGAAGGCGCTGGGCCGGCTGCAGGAGGCCGTGACCCACCTGGAGAAATCACTGGAGGCAGACCCCTCACCAGTTACCCGGGCCGAGATTGCAATGACGCTCGCGGAGCTCGCCGACTGCGATGAGGCCAGCCGCCACGCCCGGATGGTCCTTGGGGAGAACCCGATATTCGAACGCAGCGCCCTCATCGACACCCACGCGACCGCCCACCACGCGCTTGCGGTATGCGCCCAGCTCAGCGGAGACAACCGGCAGGCTCTCGAACACATCGACCAGGCCATGGAGATCACCAGGGACTTTGGCAATACGGAGGACCTGGACCGGCTGAGGGACAGCATAAGGGCCGACATCAAGAGGGACGGCTGGAAGGCCGGCCTCAACCCGGAGGCGAGGAACGCCCACCGGAGGGCGGAAACCCACAGGGACCTGGAGGAGCTAACCCCGGCGCTGGAGGCATACCTGGAGGCCATCCGCGTCCAGGACACGCCCCTGCCGGAGTTGGAGAGGGACACCGCCCGGGCCCACCTGGCCCTTGGGGACGGCGCAGCAGCCCTCGAACATCTGAACCACGCGCTGGATATCAGACAGTCATCAGCCCTGCGCCTGGAGCGCGGACTGCTCCACCAGGCGGAATCCCAGTGCAGCCCAGCCATGGAGGACGCCAGAGCCGCGCTGGGAATGACCAGCCGGAATCAGCAGCGGAACACCCACACCGATGCCAACCTCCTCCTGGCAAACTGCCACCACCTGACGGGCAGCCTGGACATTGCCAGAGAATATGCAGACCAGGCGGAGCAATCAGCCCGGGACGCCGGATATACTGATGAAGAGTTGGAACCCATCCGGGAGATTCTCGACTGGATCAACCAGGCAATCCTGGAAGAGCGGCAGAGGCTGGAACCAACACCAGAACCCACGCCGGCGCCCAGGCCAACCTTGCGGATATTCAAGGAGACAGAATTCGCCCTGGAATACAACCTGATGCTCGAGGCATACGGACGGCAGGAGTACCAGGAAACCCTGGACGCAGCCCTGCGGGCCCGGGAGGGCATCCTGAGGGACCCAGCCAAACTGGACCTGGAACAGATCGGTGAGACCGACCGGATGATGCTCCACCAGATGGAGAAGACCGCCGCCCATGCCCATGCCGCCCTGGAGCAGGACGGCCAGGCGATGACCGCCTACCACCGGGCCATCCGGTACGGAGGACAGGCGGACGCGCTGCTGGGACGCGCCCTGCTGCACCGGAAGCTCGGGAACGGCAATGAGACAATTCAGGATACCCTGGCGGCCGTCAGGCTCGGCGACGTCATCCTGACCCTGCCCGGAGGGACCGAACCCCGGAGCTCCATGACGGAGGCCGGCAGCATACTCAGACAGATCTACCTGGAACTGGGCGAGTACACGGAAGGCCTCAGATACGCGAATGCGGCATACAACGCGGCCCTGAGGTCCGGGCTCTACAGCCCGGAGGAGATAGAAGAACTGGCCCACCAGCAGAGCGTCATGCGGAAGGTCGTCGAACTGAAGAGGCTGAAGGAACCGGAGGACCTGGCCGAGGAGGAACGGCTGCGGCGGGAGCTTGAGGATCAGCAGCGCAGGGAGGAGGAGGAAAGGGCAAACGACTGAGCCGCCAATGAGCGGCGGGCGATGAGGCGAGCCGGAGCGCGGTCAGCCGGAGCGCGGTCAGCCAGGACCCCCCATCCCGGAAGACGCCGGCGCGGCCATCACCGGCCTGGCCATCACCGGCCTGGATGAACCAGCCCTGAGGGTGCGGCGCGAACCGGAAAACTGAGGAGGAAGGAAATGACGACAGGGCTGATCGTGGTCCAGCAGTACGAACGAATGGTAGTGCAGCGGTTGGGGAGCTTCGTTGGGATACAGCAGCCAGGCCTGCGTTTCCTGATACCAATCATCTACACCGGCATCAAGGTGGACCTGATGGAGCGGGTCACCCGCGTCCCGACCCAGAAATACATCACGGTGGACAACGTGGTGGTCGACATGGACTTCGTGATCTACTACCGGGTCATGGAGGACGCGGCCGACCGGGCCGTGCTGGAGGTGCAGAACTTCGAGCAGGCTGTGATCAACCTGGCCTTCGCCACCCTGCGCGCCGTCATCGGCGCCATCGACCTGTCCACAGCGTTATCCGAGCGGGAACGCATACGGGACGAGGTGCAGGTCCGGATGGACGAGGTGACCACCCGGTGGGGAGTCAAGGTATCCCAGGTGGAGATCAACGAGATTGACCCGCCGATGGGGGTCAAGGCCGCGATGGAGCGGCAGAAGTCGGCGGAAGCGATCAAGACTGCCGATATAACCGAGTCCGAGGGACAGCGGCAGGCCCAGATCAACCGTTCCGAGGGCGAGAAGCAGTCCGCCATCCTGGAGGCCGAGGGCAAGCGCCAGGCGGACATCCTCGAGGCTGAGGGCGAGCAGCAGGCCACCGTCCTGCGGGCCGAGGGGTTCAGCGCCGCGCTGGAGCGCATCCACTCCGTGGCCAACACGGTCGACGCCAAGACGATGAGCCTCCAGTACTTCGACACGCTCAAGTCCCTGGGGTCCAGCCCCTCGACCAAGTTCGTCTTCCCCATGGAGTTCACCAGCATGCTGGCCCCCTTCCTGGGGATGGGCCGGAACGAGCAGGATGATAGCAAAAACGGCGGTGAGAACCGGTAGCCGGCAATCCCTGGAATCGAGGTGAAGAAGCCAGACGATCCAGCCGCCAATCCCCTTTTGCCAAAACACCGGGACAGACCCACGTTGTACTCTTGGATAAATCACCGGGATAAATCACCGGGATAAATCAACCAGGCAGAGGAGAAGAGATGGAAATCACAGCTAAGAGGGACGGAACAACCCTGGTGGCGAGCCTGAACGGGAGAATCGAGGGCGGCTCCAGCGCCGCCGGTCTCCATGAGGACCTGAAGCAGGCAGTCGGCCCGGAGGACCAGGCCCTGGTGCTGGACTGCGCCGACCTCTCCTACATCAGCAGCGCTGGACTGAGAATTGTCGCGATCACGATCAACGAGGCCCGGGCCCGGGGGATGGGGCTGGCCGCCTGCGCCATGATACCCCCGGTGAAGAGCGTATTCGAGATCAGCGGCTTCAACCAGCTGATCGACCTGCACGACACCCTGGACGGAGCGCTGGCCGCGATGAGAAACCGGAAGGAACCAGCCTGAGCAGGAGAGGGTTGAGAGATGGAGACAGAATCGGAAATGCCCACCGAACCCTTCCGGATCATGGTCGTGGACGATGATCCCGACCTGAAACCCCTGATCCGGCAGGCCATGAGGCCCGAGATACGGTCGGGACGGTACATATTCAGCTTCGCCGGCAACGGCGCCGAGGCTCTGGATCTGCTGGACCAGGGAACCGAGACCGACATGGTCATGTCCGACATCAACATGCCCAGGATGGATGGACTGACCCTCCTGGACCACATCTCCAAACGGGACAGCGACATCCGGTCGATCATCGTATCGGCCTACGGCGACATGAAGAACATCCGCACGGCGATGAACCGTGGAGCATTCGACTTCATCACCAAGCCCCTGGACCTTGATGACCTGCGCATCACGATAGAACGGACCCGGAACCACCTGATCGAGTGGCGGCGGGCCACCGGCGCCAGGGACCGGCTGGTGGAGATCCAGCACGAGCTGGACATTGCCAGCCGGATGCAGCAGGCCATCCTCCCCAAGATCTTTCCCAAGAAGCGCGGATACGAGATCCACGGCAGCATGACCCCGGCCCAGAACGTCGGCGGAGACTTCTTCGAAGTGATCACCCTGGCGAATGGGCAGGTCGGGCTGGCCGTTGCCGACGTGTCCGGCAAGGGAGTGCCGGCCGCGCTATTTATGATGAGCAGCCGAACCCTGCTCAAGGGATCCGCAATCGGCCTGGGCAACCCCGGACAGGTACTGGCCGAGGTGAACAGCACGATCCACCAGGAGAACGAGAACACCATGTTCGTCACCATGCTGTACGCGGTGTACAACCCGGAGACCACACGGCTCACCTACTCCAACGGCGGACACCGCAACCCGATGATGATCAACCCACAGGGAGAATGCTCGGAGCTGCCCACCACCAGGGGAGTGGCCCTGGGACTGGTCCCTAGGATCAACTACCAGGAGGGCAGCGTGATGCTGGAGCCCAACAGCACCATCATCCTCTACACCGACGGGGTATCCGAGGCAATGAACTCGGCCTCGGAGGAGTTCGGCACTGAGAGGATCATGGAGATATTCCAAGGAAAACCGCCGGAAAACGCCGAGGAGGCCGCCGAACGGATCATCAGCAGGGTACGGGAGTTCGCCGGAGACATTCCCCAGTCGGACGACGTGACCTGCCTGGTGCTACACCGGACGGAGGGGGGAGAATGAACGGAAGAATATCTCTGAGTTTCCAGCCAGGACCCAACTCTGAGAGCGAACAGGATGTGGTGCTGCAGAACATCGTCCAGGCGGTGGAGCAGATGGGCCAAGAGCAGCGATGGTCACAGCAGACTGTCTTCCGGGTGAACCTGGTGCTGGAGGAGCTGAGCATAAACGTGCTGCAGTACGGGGGAGACGCCCCGGGAACCGCGCCGGGCATGAACATTGAGGTGGACTCCCAGGAGGGAGTCTCGAACATCGAGGTATCCGACGACGGGAGGCCCTTCGACCCCCTGACCCAGGCGCCCAACCCCCCGGTGGTGACCAGCCAGGACCAGCCGGCGCCGGTCGGCGGCATGGGTATACACCTGGTCAGGAACATGGTGGAGAACCTGGCCTACCGCCACGACCGGGGCCGGAACCGGCTGACCATGACGGTCCGGGATGAGTGAAACCGAGGCGGTACAGGGATGTTCCGCCCGAGTGCAAGCCAGGAGAGTACACAGAGATGACTGCATGCCTGACGCTGCGCCCGGGAACGTAAAAGCCGGGGGAATGGGGCCGGAGGGATACCGGGATGAACGGACTGCCGAACCGTCTGATTGAACTGGTGTACGAGATGGGCGCGCTGAAACAGGGGGACTTCACGCTGAGTGGAGGAGCCAGGACCCCCCGGTACTTCGATGGACGGCTGCTGACCCTGACCCCGGAGGGGATGGAGATGATCGGGCAGAGGATGCTGACGATGGCGCTGACGGCGGGAGCGGAGGCCGTTGGCGGCCCGACCCTGGGAGCCGGCCCCATTGTGACCGCCATCGCCCTGATGGGTTGGCAGCAGGGTACCCCTCTGGAGGCATTCATCATCCGGTCCGAGGCCAAGGAACACGGCGCCAGGCAGAGGATTGAGGGCCCGCTGCGGCCCAACAGCCAGGTGGCCCTGGTGGACGATGTGTGCAGCAGCGGAAACAGCCTGATCCAGGCCATCGGGGCGGTGGAGGAGATCGGCTGCGCCGTCATGGGGATTATGACGATTGTGGACCGGCCAGACGCAGGGGGCAGCCGGCGGCTCCGGCAGATGGGCTATGGATTCAGCGCAATGCTGGTACTCCACAAGGACGGCGCCCTGACGCCGGCAGGATGAGGCCGGATGTCACTCATGATAAAACGGGGCCGGCATCATGAGCTCAGCAACTGAGGCAGCAGGAGGACAGAATGACGCAGAAAACGGAGGAATACCGCCGCCGGCGCCAGGATGAGGATGCCGGGGAAGACCTGCAGGAGCAGGCCGGCTGGAAGACCAGGGATCCAGTGGCCCACAGGTTTCTCGAGAACCTGGAAAACAGCAGCCCGGGGCTGGCCGATGAACTGAGGAACGCCGCCCGGGGGAACCTGGACCACCGGGGAGCATCCTGGAACACCCAGGAACACAACGCCCTGCGGTACACCGAGGAGGACGAGAGCCGGTACACCTACGACCTGGACCCATCGTCCAGCGCAGGGAAGATCTTCCTGTCATTCGAAAAGGCCGTCATCGGAGCCGGCGACAGCGAGCGCTGGGAGACCGCCAACCGGATAGCGGAAAACCTGCTGGAACCGGTCCGCCAGGGCATGACGAAACTGGAACACCTCACCGGACGCGGGGAGAATCATGCCGTCCCCACAGTGGCCGGAACGATGGATAACCGGATCCGGGGAGTGAGGTTCCTGGCGGCGCGGGCGCTGGTGGAGGGCATGGATGATGACTTCGCAAGCAACATGGACAACATCCAGGGGATGAGCCGCGACCTGGAGCATCTGGAGAGCAGGGGGGTGGAGGCCAACGGGTTCACCGCCAGCCTGCAGGCAGACCATCCCCGGCTGGCCGCGGAGCTGGACTCGGACTGGGATGCCAGGCCCAGCCGGAACAGCGCCTCATGGCTCAAGCCCTCCGGAGAGGGAGATGCTGGACAGACCATATACCAGGCATTCCAGGATGACCGCCGGTACAAGAGCGGGGAATACCGGCATCTGACCGCCGAAAACCTGGGCGTTGCGCTGGCGCGCCCCGTGGCCGCCGGCGCCGGGGAATTCAGGAGCATCGAATCCCCGGCGGAGGAACACCCCGAGGCGAGGATACTGGACCCCAGGGGATACGACAGGATCATGGGCCACATGGCGGACTATCTGGAGGAGAGAGTCCAGGCCGGCATGATACAGGCCACCGACGGGGCCTTGCACGAATAATCGAATAAAAACCAAATCCTGCACGAATAATACTGGAGAACAGACCCGCCTAGAAACCCGGACGGAAACCCCTTATTGGGAAGAGGGATTTGGTCAGTAAGGCCGATACGAGCAGGGTGAGGGTCCAAATTTGCCCGAGCCATGCGGTGGCGGAGTTGACCATTCCAGCGACCTGGGCGCTGCCGGCGCTGGGACCGGAGCCGGTTTCTCCGGTCAACCCGGCTTTGGCGGCCACCAGGGTCAGGTTGGCCACGGTGGCTGCCAGGTACAGCTGGAACCGGGTTTTGGCACGGCCGAAGTAGCGGGACTGGCGGATCCCCAATTGGACCAGCCGCGCCAGCCGGTGCTCCACCACCACGCGACGCTGCCGGTACTCGGCAAAGGCCTCGCTCTGCTGTAGGGCGCGGGCCTGCTGCAACAGCGCTTCCTGCGGGTGCAGTTGCACCGTTCGTCCCGTACCCGGTTTTGCCGCCACGCACTGGGACCGCAGGGGGCATACCCCGCAGACCGCCGCGTCGAATCGGAAGGCCTCCAAACGGTAAGTTCGACCCGTTTGGCCGGTGCGCCGTCCCGCCGGCACCATCGTCCGGGTAACATTCCCCGCCGGACAGGTGCAGGAACCCGCCTCCAGGTCAATATGGAAGTCCTCTTTCGGAAAGTGGGTTCGGTTGGGACGCCCCGGCACCCTGGCAATCAGAGTGCGGCCCGCGTCGGCGAAGGTTTGACGGGTACCGCCGTCGCCGTAAGCGGCGTCGCCCATGGCCTCCTCCACCGGCACACCGGTGTTGGCCTCACTCTGTTCCACCAGTTCCAGCGCCCCCAGGTTGTCGGGAGCGTTGCCGGGCAATACCTGCACCGCGGTAATCAGCTGGGAGTCGGTGTCCACCACAATCGCTGCCTTGTGTCCGTCGAACCGCCGGCTGCTGCTCTTGTGGCCGTGGCGCATCTCCGGGTCATGCACCGACATCATCCGGTCCCGGCTCACCCCATCCTTGAGGCTCATTCCCCCCTCAGCCCGTTCCACGTCCTGGAGCAGCAACTGCCCCAGCAGTTCCGCCGCCGCCACAATCCGCTGCCGCTCATCGCTGTCCTCGCGCAATTCCCCCTGCGCCTGCCGCGACAACTCCAACAGCCGGTCCGCGTCGGCCACAATCCCAGACAGCAGCGCCGTCTGCGCCTGCCGGTCGGACCAGTCGATGGCCGCTTCGCCCTTGACGCTGGAGCCCAGGTATCGGTGGTATCGATGGTATCCTTGACTCTTCGCCCATTCCCCGACGTTGATTCCCTTCAGCTGTGCCAGCGCCCGCAGCAGTTTGACGATCCCGTCCGCCAGCAGGTTGCAGGTGTCCTTGACTGCGCCACGCCCCAGGATGTTGGTCGTGTCCAATGCCACCCGCATCCCGCGCCCTTTCAGGAAGCCCGACTCCCGGGCCAGCCGCAGACTGGACTCGAATACCTCCCGCACCTTGCCGTGCAGGATCAGCTGGGCGCGAAACACCTGCAGCGTACTCTTGGCGAAGGGCCGGTCTTCCACCTCAATCCCCAACGCCACTTTCCACCGGAGGTCAAAGTCAGCCCGGGCCTTCGCCTCGGCGTCGCTGACCTTGTCGTGGGACTGCAACAGCAGCGCCGTCGCCAGCAGGCTGGGCGGCACGCTGTCCCTGCCGTTGTCGGGGCAGTAGAACTCGGCGAAATCGGCGTCCCGGAACAGCCGGCCCCGCAGCGACGCCAATACGCCATAGAAGCTTTCCCGCCCCACGTGGTCCAGGTACAGCCGGTCCGCTTCCCAGAGTCCCCTCTGGTCCGATCGCTCTCCCAGCATTCTCAGCCCTCGCTATGCTTGTTGACTCCAAGTATAGCCGCTGACCCGGCTGCCGCCACTTTCCGGCCAGATTTCTAGGGGGCCATCAGGACGGGGACCTCGACCATACCCCTGAGCACATCCTCGAGAAGAGGGACCTACGAGGGAAAGTCCGGCCTGATCCCCCGCATCCTCATCTCCCGCGCGGAGACCACCAAGTTGTAGGCGATCAGCTTGCAGAGAAGCTCGTTGACATGCCCATCGAACTCCTCGCAGCGAAGCTCGGCAGGGAACAACGTTTTGAGTGAGGAATTGGTGGACTCGACGTTGCTGCGCTTGTGGTACGCCTCGTAGAAGAACGCCGGCAGGAGCAGGTTGTCTTTCTCGCGCCACACGGGACTTTGGCGGAGAGTCTAGCGCAGCTCTCGGTCCAAGTCGGCCAACTCCTGCTCAAACCAAACGATATGAGCCTCGATGCGAGGGCGGATGGCGCTGACGCCAGTGCCCAGCCGGTTTTTCTCCGAGACCAACGTTCCCTTTTCGCTTGCCAACCGAATAGACTTTTCTTGTGGCTTGACGTATGCTATATTGGCAAACATAAACATACGGAGATCGTATGCGCATCGGTATCAATGTTCCAGACAAGGTTATCAAGCTGATCAAGAAACTTGACCCAGAAGCCAACATCTCCCAGATCTGCCGCGAAGCACTGACTTCCTACACCACCGCCCTAGAACGTGCCAGAACGGAGATCACCGACGAAGACATGGACGACATTATCGAACACCTAGAGCAATCAGCCCCTTATCCACAATTTGAGCCTGATTGGGCGGACTATGCCTGGCAGGATGCTCAGGACTGGATAAGGACGATAACTCCACATGACTGGCATTTTTTCCTCTATAGTTACGACCACCATAAGGATAACAGCCGGGAGCTATACATACGTGCCCAGTTCTATAGGCTCCATAGCCGAGGAGAGGTCAAGAACTTTACTGACCGATTCATGGAAAACGAGGACTGGTTCTGGCGTCAGGCGGTCATAGGCGGCAATCCTGCCAGACAAAAAGCCCTTGAGAAAGCGGAGAACGATTACATGAGGACATGGCTCGCCTATGTGAACGAAGTTCGGAGGAAATGCCTGCAATACCGCGCAGAAAAGAATGAAGAGGTATTAGCCGACCGGCAGAAGGCATGGCTTTCCCGCCCTGAACCGGAACTCCCATTCCAACTGCAGGACGGACTCGGGAACCAGAGGAAGTAGCCGCCGTTTCAGGGGGCAAGTGAAAAGAAACAGAACATAAACCTGCCCTTTTCCATTCTGTCCAAGTTCCCTGTTCCCCTGGAAGGCAAGATAGTGGTGGCGGACGATCTGCTGACGCAATGGGAAGTGCGTCCGTCGATTACGGACGACGGTGCAGATTATCTGATGCCGGTGAAAGAGCGTCAGTCGGCTTTGCATGGAGAACTTGTGGAAGCATTTTCCCCGCTGGAAACCGAGGAGGACGACCGGACGTCCTTGTCTCTGTGGAAGGCTGGGGATGGCAGTAGAGAGGGGCCACACTGGTTTCACGCATGCCCCTAAGCAGATGCTTGCTCCAGGCAAATCAAGTCGGAGCCAAGACATCTGTGATACCGTCAAACACAATCCAGGATTCATCTCAATCGGAAGCAAAGCCAAAAGAACCGCAGGAATCCGCCCCGCAAAGCCGCGGACTTGATTCCCACTGCAACGCCGCGCCGGAGGAAGCAGGGAAGATGAGCGAGACAACCGCACACGACGTAATCGACCAAGCATTGGAAACACTGGAAGAGGCGAAGTCGGAACTCACCGGGGGAAAGTGGCTGGAGCGTCTTACGGCCCAAATAGCTCCCTACATCAAAGAATGGGACATTACCGATTGCTGGACATGGACAGAGTGGCCTGACCGGGAGAGATTCCTCCCTGAAACTACAAAGCAGGACAACGGCATAGATGCAGTAGCGATAAACCGATCCAGTGGAGCCTATATAGCCATACAGTGCAAGTCCAGGCAATTGGACGAGTACGGGCACGGCAGGGACATCGACAGGCCGGATATAACCAGTTTCATATCGGAAAGCGACAACGAGCTGTACGCCGAAAGGTGGCTGATTACCAACGGCGACAACCGGCTCAACGACAGGGCAGAGCGGACCAATTCCCAGCTCAGCAAGAAAATCAAGATAATCAACTTACACGCCGACCTCACGGCACAGGCACAAGGAAGCGTCAGAGATGAGGAGTGCCCCCACTGCCAACCCAATCCCGATGGCGAGTGGCGCAGGCAGTCCAAGACCTGTATGCAGAACGATGCTGTCAGTACCGTCGTGAGCAGGTTGAGAGGCCAGCTCGAAACCGACCCGGACGGCATCCCCATCGGCCAGGCCCGCGGCAAGATCGTCCTGCCCTGCGGCACCGGCAAGACCCGAATTTCCCTGCGCATCGTCGAGGAACTGACGCCGCCGGCTGGGCTGTCCATTGTCCTCTGTCCCTCCATCGCCCTGGTTGCCCAGATACGGCGGGAGTACCTCGAGAACGCTGAAAACCCCATCCGGGCACTGGCGGTTTGCTCAGACGAGACGGCCGGCTACGACCCCAAGAAAGAAGACCGGATAAACACTTTCGAGGAAGTGACCGCCGATTCCAGCAACGTCAGCGCCAAGGAAATCAAGGGCAAGGTCACCACCGACCCGGAGGAAATCGCCCGATGGATAGGGGAGGGGCAAGAAGGTGAGCGCGTCAGCGTCATTTTCGGCACCTACCAGAGCGGGCACCGGATAGCCGAAGGACTACGGACGTCGGGAACAACGGCGGAGGTGCTGGTGTGTGACGAGGCCCACCGCACCGCCGGGTTGCGCCGGACGAAGAAGTCCACTGTAGACCAGATAAAGGACTTCACGCTGTGCCACGACAATGATAAGTTTCCGGCAAAGCACCGTGTCTACCAGACCGCCACGCCGAAGATATACACCCAGAAAGCCCTGCGGGAGAAACAGAAAGAAGACTGGGTAGTCCGCAACATGGACGACCAGAGCGTCTTCGGCCCGGACCTGTTCCGGCGGAGCTACCGGGACGCGGTGGAGAACAAATGGCTGTCGGACTACCGCATCATCGCCGTGGGAATCAGCGGGGCGGAATCCCACGAAGTCGCCAACGCATTGGCCAGCGCTACCGAGAGCAAGGGGCGCAATCCTCTGACGTCAACCCACTTCCTCAGGGGGCTGGCGTTCACGCTGGCCATGGGCGGCGCCACCAAGGGGCGCGAGGATGAGGAAATCAACATCCAGTCCTGCATCGCCTTCATGAACACCGTGGACAAGTCCGACAACATGGTAAAGGCGCTGGACACCGTGCCGGTCAGGGACTGGCTAGGCGACCGGATGCGGGAAATGGATACCGGCAAGGCGCCGGCAGCCTACACCCTCGACCACCTGGACGCGAGCAGCAACGTTACGGAGCGGGAAGAGGCCAAGGCCAAGCTGGCGGAAGGAACAGTGGAAAAGCCCCACGGCGTCATCAATGTAGGCATCTTCGGCGAGGGCACGGATTCGCCATCCCTCAGCGCCGTGGCATTCCTGGAAGCCAGGAGAAGCCCCATCGACGTGGTGCAAGCCGTCGGACGGGCCATGCGCACCTCGCCCGGCAAGGAAATGGGGTACGTGATATGCCCCATCGTCATCCCCCTTGACACCGACGCCGAGAACTTTCTCAAGACCAGCAACCCGCAGGACGGCTGGAAGGAGCTAGGCGACATCCTACTGGCCCTCCGTGCCCACGACGAGCGGATTGAGGACCGGCTGGCGGAACTCATGACCCTCTACCTGCCGGCCGAGCCGGAGGTGGTCAAGACTATCGCCGGAATTGCCCACGAAGAATCACGGCGGATGAGCTACTGGGAACACGTCGGCAAACCCGGGGCAGCCGAACTGGCGTTGCAGGAAGTGCTGGACGGGACGAAGAGCCCGGCCAGCGCCTTCGGAAAGGTGTCGGAGCCGCCCGAGCCCAAGGCAATCATTGAAGCAGGCGCCGACTACCGGACCGCAACGACGGATAGGCCAATAGAGCCAACCCAAACCCTCAGCGGCAAGCACAAGGATTACGGAGAAAACGAGATCCGCAAAGGCGGAGTGGAGCGGGAAAAACCGGACGAGAAGACCGGGATGCCGGGAAGGGTGGACATAGACAGGACGAAGAACAAGACCAAGGACATGGCCGGGGGAAAGGGAGGCACGGTGGTGACGCCGACACGAGAACCCAAGCCCCGGCGCACCCGGGCGGAAATAAGCGCACAGGCTGCCATGCGGCTCATGGAGTTGGACGCCAACGAGGAGCGCAGCAAACTCATCACCATGAATCTGCTGGAGAAGTCCGGCCTCCGGGGAAACCGCCCGGAGCGCGACGCCAACATGATTCAGGACAGCATCTACGAAGCGGCCCACCAGCTACGCAACGACTCCCTGAAAGACGCCCTAGACCGGCATTTCAATCTCAACTACCTAGACGACAAGGCCAAGGAGAATCAGGCCGACGGCTGCACTATCGCCGCCTTGCTAATGATGAACGCCGCCATGCTCCACCAGCGCATCAGCGCCGGCCGATGGCTGGACGGGGTCGAAAGTCTGGACGTCATCAAGAATTCCAACAACCCGGTGACCGAAATCAAGGACCAGTGGAATACCATCAGGGCCCGGGACTTCCGCCCGGTCATAGAACCTGCCTTGGAAGCCATCCGCGCCGTGGAGCGCACCGGCAGGACCGGCGGACTGGTTATGGCGGTCCGCCACATCGCCAAGGAGGCCGAGGAGCTGGCCGCCAACTACGCCGACCTAGGCGCGGACCACGCCGGCCCCCTATTCAACCGCGTCATGGGAAACCAGGCATCCGACGGCGCATATTTTACCCGGCCCGTGGCCGCCTCCATCGCCGCCCGCCTCACTCTGGACGCACTGGGAGAGCAGGACTGGACCGACGAAGAGACGTGGAAGGCCCACAAGACCGTGGACCTGGCCTGCGGCAGCGGCACGCTCCTCACCGCCATGCTGACCGAGATGAAGCGCCGGGCCAGAGAGCAGGGCTCTACTGAGACCGAAATCGGCCGGTTGCAGAAAACCGCAGTGGAAGACACACTGAAGGGCATGGACATCAATCCCATTTCGCTGCAACTGGCCGCGTCCCAACTCACCACCGGCAACCAGGACATTGGCTACCGCCGCATGGGGCTGCACCGGATGCCCTACGGCCCGGACGCCAGCGACCCGGCGAAGGTGTCGGCGGGAACGCTGGAGCTCCTGAGTCAGAGGGAAATAGTGCCGCGTAATGGCGAACTCAACCTGCCCGACGACAGGATAGCCTCTGAGGAAGTTTGGACCCAGGGCGGTGAAGCCATGGAAGACGCCGGGGACGCGGTAAAGGGCGGCGTCGGAATAGTGATAATGAATCCGCCGTTCACAAATCGCCGAAAGATGGGCGAGAAATTCCCGCAGGAAACTCAGCGGTCGCTGCGGAAACGGGTAGACGACATGGAGCGGCTGCTAGTCCGCAACGACAAGGACATGGAAGACTTTGTCGACAAGAACTCAATACGGCCCTTGTTCGCGGCCCTTGCCGAGCGGTGCCTGAACCCCGAGACAGGCGTTATGACAACGGTACTTCCCACCATCGCCCTCACTGCTACCTCTGGACAACAGGAACGGCGTATCTTGGCTCAACGCTTTCACATCCACACCATCCTTACCTGCCATCAGCCTGGGCAGATAAACATGAGTCAGAACACCAGCATCAACGAGAGCATCATCGTCGCCAGGCGGCACGAAGGCGAGAGGCCGCTCACCCGGTTTATCAACTTGGACAGGTTCCCTGCCAACGACGCTGAGGCGTCAGACCTACACGAATGTCTTGTGAACTGCGACGAAGGCTCTATCGCTAACGGATGGGGTGTAGTATCCCACTGGCCCGCAGAACTCATAGAAGCTGGGAGCTGGACTGCAGCGATATGGCGTTCGCCGGCACTTGCGCAAGTTCCATACGCCTACGCAGGCCGTGAGGGCATGCAAAGCATTGAGCAAGAAGATATCTACCAGGCGGGGAGAAGAGTAAGTGAGTTCTGCAAAGAGGCCGGAGAAAACGACGAAGACTGCTTTGCTCTACTTCATTCGAAAGGAGCGGACGGCCAAACGAAGATAGAAGCCGTGCCCGACAGGCACTACAAGCCGCAAGACCCGGCAAGCGCGAAATGTTTGCAAGGTGTAAACAACCTGAAAGCAAGAGCAGGGCACCTGCTCATCACAGATGGACAACGTAACACCACAGCACGTCTAACAGCAGTGGCAAGCGATGCCAAATACGTTGGAGTGGGCTGGATGCCCGTGGAAGGATTCCCACCAGAAGAGTCGAAGGCAATCGCGGTGTTCCTCAACTCGACGGTAGGCCGAATACAAACTATGTCCAACGCAAGCCGGACATTGGAATTCCCCATGTACAGGCCAGCAGCATACGCCAACATCCGCATCCCAAACGTCAAGGACGCCCGCATCCGCCAGATCCTGTCCGACTGCTGGGAGCGCACTAGGGACATGGAAGTGCCGCAGTTCCGCGATGGCGAGTGCGAAGTGCGCCGACTCTGGGACGAAGCGGTAGCCGAGGCGATGGGCTGGGACGCCGCCGAACTGGCCCGCCTGCGTAACCTGCTCCACCAGGAGCCCCACGTCCGCGGCCTGGGCTACGGGCAGTACGGAGACGAAGCAGAACCGACAGACGCCGAACGATTCGATGAACTGGCAGACCAGTGGGAAGAGGAAACTTTCTTCTTGTCTAGATCAGACCGTGCAATTGCACACCCGGTTCACCAAGAGATCGTCAACTTGGGCCGACCGGTGGTACCGCTCATTCTTGAGCGAATGCGTTCCCAAGGGGGGCACTGGTTTGAAGCCCTACAACAGATAACAGGAGAAGATCCGGTATCGCCAGCCGACTACGGCAACATTGCAGCGATGCAGAATTCCTGGCTGCAATGGGGCGAAGACCATGGCTACGCCTAGGTGGATGACATGGCTCAACACATCATTTCCTAACCTTCGCAACGAAGGCTTTACCACAGTAGATCCGCCTTCTGATCTCTACAACTGTATCGCGTACGCCGCAGGGGATACGAGCCAGTGGTGGGACCATACACCTCGCCGCTACTGGCCGCCCTATGCGACGAGGTCAAAGCGTATCGAAAGCCTGCAGGAACTTTTTGACGGATTGGGATTTGAGGAATGTGACGACGGCATCTTCGAACCAGGCTACCTAAAGATTGCACTTTACGAGGATCACGGCGCATGGCAACACGCGAGCATTCAAATGCCCAACGGAGCGTGGCGCAGCAAGATGGGCGAAGGGCCAGTTATCGAGCACCGCAACCCTGAGTCGCTTTCGGTAGGACCGTACGGCAACACGACGATCCACATGAGAAAGCCCATCGACCAAGCACCCACCGGAACCGAGAAACCCACTCCAACGGACTGACCCCTCCTCGCGGACCGGAACCGGGCCATTCCCGAACGAAGCGGGCTCAGGCACCCCAACCACCAACACCCCCGCGTGGGAGGTAGATAACCATCCTTCCCGTGGAACTTGGCGCGATTTCCAAGAAGCTGCATCCAAAGGCCCCCGGGCCCGTCATCCCATCGGCCCGGGGGCGGGCTAGGCGGGACACTCCACCCACCCACCCCAAGGGCATCCATCCGAGTCGATGAGCGGGAACGGGGAGGGGGAATTAAGACAAAATCTGCACGAAAAATCGGAATAAAATTTATTTTTCGTGCAAAGCCCACCGATGGACTGAGCCAGGAACACCGGGAGACCTACAATACCGCGCTGGAAAACCTCGGGAAGGTCCAGGCGGAGTTGGAGCAGGTCAGGAATGGCGGATACTCCATCCAGCCCAGGGACGACCACACCAGGTTCAACGAGGAGGCGCTGGATCATCTCACGAGGACCCGGCGGGAGGAATCGAACCGGGCGGAGATGCTCATGGACCGCCTCCTCGAGTTCACCGGAGAGGTTATGCCCGGGCAGGCCAACCCGCAGCTGACGGAACTTGCGGTCAAAGGCGAATTCAGGGCAAAGTTCGAGGAATTCACCACCGGGATGCTGCCCGGAGACCAGGAACTGATCGTTGAATTCATCGCGCTGAACGGCGGCCAGGACAACCCCGAAACCAGCCGCCGGCAGATGAGCTCCGCGCTGGGAAAGCCCGGAGCCTGAAGGATACCTGGCGGGTCTGGTCCGGGCCGCCGGGCATCGCCCCGTGAACATCCGCATAAGAACACCCTGGGATTTTCTCCCATAATGGCATGAAGGCGGCGCCGGCCGCTGAAATTCCAGACAGGGAGAACGCGACATGACGACCATCCACCAAGGGGAGATTCACCTGGCCTTTGCCGGCCCTCCCATAGCTGACGGCATTGGAACCGACCCCAACTTCATTGGACGGGTCCTGCCGGCCTTCGCCGGCCTGGTGGCATCCCTCTGCATCGACCCGGACGCTGAGACGGCGGAGAACGACATCACCCCGCTGATGCTGGCCCGGACCAACATGGGTTCCTGCATACTCAGGATGCAGGAATCAGACCGGCTCACCCCCCACGGCCTGACCCGCTTTCAGGAGGTCATCGAGTCCTTCGCCGAGAGCGAAAGGGAAGACACGGTGGAGGCGCTGAACGGCATCACCGGCCAGTCCTTCAACGGCCTGAAGAAGTTCCTCTCGGCGAACGCCTCCGCCGAGACGACCTTCTCGGTCGAGCACAACAACAACTCCATCCAGATGGATGAACTGGAGCAGATCAAAGATGCGCTGAAGCTGCTCCGGGGCCTGAGAAAGCTGGAGGTGAAGGAGGAGGGGGTGACCGTCAACTTCGCCGGATACCTGCCGCAGCAGAGGAAGGCGGAGTTCACCCGGGACGGGAAGAGCGGGATCACGGTTGCCAGGGTGAACCCGAAGGCCCATGGTTTCGACGACCTGATCCAGAGGATCGAGGAACCCAGGGTGATATCGCTGGTCACCAGGCAGACCGGCGGCAGCCGGCCCAGCATAACGATTCTCACGGTAGAGTGACAGATCCCTGAAACAGATGGATGAAGAGGCGATTCCCCGTTTACGGAGGCGCGATTAGGTTCTGTTGACATTTTGTTATAATGAAAATATGGCAAATCTCGAACTACCTCCAGGGCAATGGGCCAGGATTCTCGATTTCTTGCGTGGCCGCGCCGACTTGTATGTCGGTCAGGAAGAGGGATGCAAACGTTTCATAGAAGCCGTCCTGTGGGTTGACCGCTCCGGCGCCCAATGGCGGCTCCTCCCGGCCGAGTATGGGAACTGGAACAGCGTCTACAAAAGATTTGCCCGCTGGAGCGACCGGGGTATCTGGGCGCTGCTGCATCAACACTTCGCCGATGCGCCGGACATGGAATATCTCATCATAGACAGCACCGTGGTCCGGGCCCATCCCTGCGCGGCGGGAGCTCCCCAAAAAACGGCGGCCAAGCAGCCCAGGCCCTGGGCCGCAGCCGCGGCGGGTTCAGCACCAAGGTCCACGTGAGCGTGGATAGTCTGGGCAATCCCTTGCGCTTCATCCTGACCGGAGGACAACAGCACGACATCACCCAGGCCGAGGGGCTGATAACCGGCTATGACGGTGAGTATGTGCTGGCTGACAAGGGGTATGACTCCCAGGGGTTTCGCCAGCACATTCTGGAGCGGGGCATGACGCCGGTGATTCCGCCGCGCTCCAACCGGAAGGAACCCTGCGGCTACGACGCGCATTTATACCGGGAGCGTCATCTGGTGGAATGCTTCATCAACAAGATAAAGCACTATCGCCGGATCTTCTCCCGGTTTGAGAAGCTGGACACCAGATACCTTGGCTTCCTTCATTTCACTGCGGCTCTCATTTGGTTGCGGTGAAATGTCAACACAACCTAGTCAGGACCGATCCATCCGTGAGATAACGCCCCTGGTCAGCCCTGGGGTATGAACCCTGGGGCTGGATGGAGTAAAATGGGGGCCACAATGCCGGTGATGAAGCCGAACTGGGCCCACAGGGCAGCCCAGCCCAGCTTTCATGCGGAAATCCGCCCGGATTTTCGTGGCTCCGGCGGGCCGCCCGGGCGCGTTTCCCTATATATATAAGGGAATTTTAATTCACTTCCTACAACTACTGTGAAACGGTAAATCAATCATTTCATCATTCTTTACCCCTTATTGATACCCCTTTCCGTGCTTAGATACCCCTAATATCTCTGAATGATGATACCTCCAATATTATAAATCATGATCAATCATACCCAGTACACAATGAATTTCCAGTTGGGGGGAATACATACATTTAGTTTCCCATATATATAAGAGAAAAAACTTTTTTTGCATGATGATAGACCCCTCCCGCCGAACACGGCGGGAACCACGGCGGAATCCGCCAGCGCCCGGAATCCAGCGGATTGGTCTGACCACCAGCCCAACCTGTGGAAAACCAGGCCGGATGCCCCGAAAACCAGGCCGGATGCTCTGAAAACCAGGCCGGATGCCCTGACGGAGACACGTCACCCCTGAACCGCTCCAACCTGTGGAACACCCCACTCCAGACCCCCAACCTGACGGCATCCGCCGCCTGCAGGCAGACCCATCCATTGAAAAAGCGGCAGGATGCCCATACGGGAGGCCTGCAGGCCTCCGCCGTACCAGAGTGCCGGAACCCCGCCGGACGCCCGGTATGGCAATCCTCAAGCCATGACGACGGTGCATACCGCCGGACCGAGGCCGGTCCGGGGCAATCCTGCAGACGGACTGAAAAAAGCAGAGAAATAATCCGCTGGGCAATCGTACAATACCCGAAGGGCCGAAACCGGCCCACCGGGGAAACATCCCCACCGGTGAAACCGGACCGGATGACCCTGCGGAGATGGGAACCGAATGAACCAGTACCGGGTGAGAATCACGCTGGAGATGTCAATACCCGCCGAGGACCGGGCCCAGGCCGAACAGAGGGCCGAGATCGTCGAGAGCTGGATTGGCATATACCAGCCGGAGCCATACGACAGAAAATTGCGCTACTCCCTGACCCGAGAGAGTGAACGAGAATGCTGCGTAAACCCAAGAGCAACTGGACGATCAAGGCCACCGCTAGAGCCGGCAAGGAACAAAGACGCAGGATCCAAAAGGTCCTGGACCAGGAACGTGAGCTCTACAACAACACCCTCACCATTCTGGAATCCGCACAACAAGCCAGCGCCAGCATGGACCTCAACCACCTGGAGAAATGGCTGACCCAGGTCCGGAAGGAAAGCACCCAACATGCCCAGGTCCTGCGGAGACTCTCCATTGCCACCCTGAAACGGGCAACCACCGCCTGGAACAGGCATGCCAACCCCAAAGAGGGAAAAACCCCCAAGGGCAAGCCCCGTGAGAAGACAACGGAGCGGTTCCGAACCATCGCCCTTGACTCACCAGCACACCCCATCATCCGATCCAGCATCCAAGCCGGACAACCATACCTCTGCATTAAAGGCCTGCCCAACCTCAGGATAAAAACGCACCGTAAACTGCCGGAAGACCAGCAGCCCTCCCGGGTGACAATCACACTGAAGAGACGCCAGGTATCCATCAGGCTCACCTATCAGAAAGACCCATACCCCAAACCGGCACCAATCAGGAGCATCAATAATCCCCGCGGAATCGACCTAGGAGTGGCCGTCACCGCAATGACCTCCAACGGCATCGCCTATACCTCACCCAACGAGGAAGCGCTGAACCAGAGGATCAAAAAGACACAGAAGACCCTGGCCCGGAAGAGGAACGCTGCTGTCCGGCTGGGCTTGGCCGCCAGCAGGGCCCGGCTGGACGACGACAACCACCAGAAAGTCTCAGCCAAGGGCCAGCCGCAACACCAGGTTGTCTGGTTAGGCAAGGAGACATCTGCCTACCGGAAGGCACATGATCAGCTGCAGGACCTCTACGAACGGAGGACCAGCCTACGGAACGACTTCCGGCACCGGGTAACGACGCAGGTGGTGAGGCAAGCTGCTGCCGGCCAAGTAGACCTCCTCGTCACCGAGGAACTCCAGATAGCCAACATGACCAGATCAGCGCGAGGAACAGTCAACCGGCCTGGCAAGAACGTCCGGGCCAAGACCGGCCTCAACCGGAGCATCCTAAAACAGGGATGGGGTGACTTCAAGACAAAGCTTGATTACAAGGCTGCAAGAGCCGGGATCAGGCATGTCGAGATCAACCCCGGAGGCACATCTCAGACCTGCAGCCAGTGCGGAACCAGGGACCGGAAATCCCGGGCATCCCAACCAGAGTTCCACTGCACCAGTTGTGGGTACAGCGCCAACGCAGACCTCAACGCCGCAATCAACATAGGAGACCGGGGGCTCTACTACCTGCAGAAGCAGTTCGGCCAGACCCCAGAGACCATCCGGCTGGCCCGCCTGGAGGGCTTAGATCCAGGCAGCGGGAAGAAAGACGGAGTCAAGGCTCCGGTCCGCAGAGCGAACCAGCCGGAGGCAAAGACCTTAAAGCTCAGAACCGCGTGCTCTCCGGAGTAGCGCAATTTTCTCATACGAGTGGATGGCTGACCTGGACGTGAACAGCTTCTCGACCGTCGAGGAAGAAGAGACCGGCTGACACCACCCAGTCCGGTATCCGCCGGAACAACCAAACCCAAGGACGGGAGAAACGACATGTCGGGAAGGACCGAGGAATACAGCAGCAGACAGGCCGAGGAAGATCACCAGGACGAACATCCGGACGAACGCCCAGACTGGAAATCTACAGACCGGGTGACCAGCCGATTCCTCACGGACCTCCGGGAGAGAAACCCGGAGTTGGTCCTGGAAATCCGAAACGCCGGCCAGGGTAACCTGGACCACCGGAACGCATCCTGGAACCGGGAGGAACCAACGGGGGTACACCACGGCAGCGGGGATAAACGGGACCATCAACACGACCACGAATACCGGCTCGACCCCGAAACCAGCGCCGGGCAAATATTCCACGCCTTCCAGCATGCCGTGGAGGATACTCCCACTGAGAACCGGCACGACGCCGCACGGGAGATCGTGGAAACGATGCTGAACCCCAGCGCCGGCGCATCCTGGGACCTGGAGAACCACCGGGACCACTCCGGCCTGAAGCCTGCCCCATCCCTGGCCGACACGCTGGAGCCCCGCCTGTGGAACCTCCAGTACATAATGCATCATGCCCTGGTCCTGGGGAAAAGCGGGGAGTTCGCGGAAGAGGTGGACCACATGAGGCATCTCAACCAGGACATGGACCTGCTGAACGAGAACCCGGACCGGCACAGCGGCTTCCCCAGGATGTTGGAGAACCGGTTCCCCCTGCTGTCCGCGGAGATGGACGCCCTGCGGGGCCCCGCAGGAGACCGGCTCAACCCCTCATGGCTCCGGTACGAAGAGGGCCACGGCAACGCGGACAACATCTTCCAGACCTTCCAGGAATTAAGACTGGGGCTGAGCCTGGAGTACACCAGCGCGGCAGCGGAGAAACTGGCGGAAACCCTGACCCACCCGATAGCGGACGGCATCGGGAGAATCTCCGCAGGACAGCGCCCCGACCTGGTCAACGCCGGAGCGGACCATCCGATGACCCGCGCCGTCACCGGCTACCTGGAGGCCAGGGAGAAAGACCTGCGGGACACGGCGGAACTGGGGCTCACGGCCAACAACGCTGAGATCTACGGCGATGCGTTGAACAACATGGCAACCCTGATGTCCGAAACGGAGCAGGCCCTGGCGGGATACATCCCCAACAGGGACTGGAACGACCAAACCGGAAACCACAGCCAGGCGGCGGAGCCCCTGATCCCAGCCAGGAAACTTGGCCGGGAACGCGCCGGGAAGTTGGACCAGGCCTTCACCGAGTTTAACCGGCAGAATGGGGAGGAACCGCCCGCCGGAACCAGCTGCGGCGAACTGGCGTACGGCCAGAACCGGCAGAGCAACCTGTACGAGTTCACCAGCGGAATGCTGCCTGCGGACCGGGACCGGATGGCCAGCCGGATGGCTGAACAGACGCCGGACCGGGACCGCGGGGAACTCGGCCGGAGGCTCAGGCAGACCATGGGGCCAACATCCATCTGAGGCATCCCGCTTCAGAGGGAACCGGAACCGGCCTCGAGAATCTCAACGATGGTGCGGAAAGATGCCTCATAGGAGGCCTGCAGCAGGCGGACCACACCCTCGGGGTTTTCCCGTATCCGCTCCAGGTCGATGCGGAAGAGCTCCAGCGTCCAGTCCGGCATTCCATCCAGCCGGCCCAGCTCCAGGGCCTCGGCATTGCGGGCCAGGATGGCGTCGGAGTCCTCGTGAAAGGCATGGATCAGGTGATCGGCCCAGCGGTCAATCCACGGCCCGGAATCCATATCCATGACGGTCTCCTCCCAGGCGGACACGAACTGCCCGCGGCAAAGCTCCGGGAATTATACACGGCGGCAGTCCAGAACTTCAGATAGAACAACAGGACAAGGAGGCAGCAGCATGGTTGGAAACACCAGGGAATACAGCACAGCCGGGACTTCACGCCGGAGGCCGCCAACTACTTCTATCACCACCTGATGGAGGGACTGGAGCTGGAGCAGCTGACCCACCCGGGACGGGTGGAGGAATGCGTGGAAATCGCCCGCAGCAACACCGGATGGCAGGAGTTCATCAACAGCGGGTTCAGCTTCAGGAAGCTGGACTGAGCGCAAAAAAGGGCGCCCCTGAGAGGGCGCCCTTCACCGTTGGGGATAGAGCTTGAAAACCAGACCTTGGAAGCTAGGCCTCGACCGGCATCTTGCCGATCTTGAACTTCTTCGTCCCGCAGACCCCGCAGACGGACGAGATGGCGTCCCGCCCGTTCTTCATGACAACGGGCGCAGCGTCGTTGGAATCGGTCTGGGCCTTGCACTTCACGCAGTAGCTCTGCATCTGGGTCCCCTCCGAATTTAGTAGTTTCCCGCCACATTGTACCACAGTCCCACGTTGGAATACGTCAAGACGCAACCGGCATACCTGACGTTTTAGATACACCGGACTCGGATCAAACGCCGCTCTCCGGCGCCAGAACGGATCTGCACAAACGAGGATCCCAGCCCAATGATAGACTCCCGCCAGAATATGAAGCCGGCGCCGGACAACGGAGGCAACCGAACCGGGAGGCGGCCTCCCGGAGGGCCAGCGAGGCAACGCCAGTGATAAAGCCAGAGGCAACGCCAGTGATAAAGCCAGAGGCAACGCCAGAGATAAGGGCATACCGGAGAAGCCTCAGGCGGACAATGATTCTAGCCTGGGCGATCATCCCGGGGTCCATGGGAGTAGCCGCGCTGGCGGCGGCCGCGTTGTGGAATTTCACAACCGGCGGCAGCGCGTCAGTCCACCCAGCGGTCAGCATCTTCATAATCATTGCAATGTCATCCCTGACGGTCGTGGCCGGACTGTCTCTGAGGAGAGGACGGCGGTATCTGAGAGAAACTGAAGAGGATGACAGCCAGACGGAAACAGGGTAGAAGGGGCGGACCCGGCGGCTCTACATCAAGGCAGTCCGGCAGTCCGGCGGCTCTACACCAGGGCAGTCCGGCGGGCAGCTGGCTGGTCAACCCTGAGGGAGCCATATTCATCGCCCCAGCCATCATACCCCTCACGGATCTGGCGGGCGAAGACATCCAGCCGGGGACCTGGGAAGTGGCGGGCAACCTCTCGGTAGAAGATCTCCGGCTTCGCGCTGTGGACGCCGGATGCTGCGGAGAAGCAGGTCTTCATCCGGCCCAGGCAGGCCCGGTCGAAGACCCCGCGGCCCCGGTAACCGAACAGCGCATGCTCGGTGGTGATCTAGTACGGACCGAAGGGACAGGGACCGGTCCGCTTGTCCCAGGTGACCATCGTGTAGAAGGAGAAACCCCAGCGCTCCATCAGGTCGAAGGCCATTCGCAGAATCGGCTCGCCGGTGCGGTGGTCCTTGCTGTTGGTGGCCCAGAGCCACAGATACGAACGGTCATTCCTCGCCCAGCGGGACACCGGCAGACCCATCAGCGCCTCCCGGCTCAGGGTGGGATAGCCGAGGGAAACACCCTGATTCGGACGCGCCAAACGGTGACCGGTCTTTCCCTGGTTCCAGGGTGGGTCCACCACCAGGACCCGGTACCGGTCCGGACTGAGATCATCATTCCAGGTTGAAACCACCAGAACCTCCGAACCCACACCCCGCCGGAACCGCGATGGAGCCGGCTTCGTCCAATTATAAATCGGGGAATAATCACCCATGCTTTGGCGGAACGGACGTGGGGTTGGCCGGGGAGCGAAAACGGCGGAGGCGGGATTCCCGATAAGATAGACCGGCAGACCTGAATGCGAATGGGGGAGCCGGAGAGAAGCATGAACCAGGCCGTAGACGGACAGGATTGGGAATCCACCAGGAAATAGGGCAGGAAAGAGAGCAGGGAACGGCCCACCTGTACCAGGGTGACTTCACCCTGGCGGCGGCCGAAGGATGGCCGCCGCCGATGGCGATAATATCCGACGGCGCCTACGGGGTGGGAGGATTCCCGGGAGACCCGCGCTCCAACGGAAAGCTCATCGACTGGTACGCGCCTCACGTGGAACTCTGGAGCAGACATGCCGGAAACAGCACGACGCTCTGGTTCTGGAACATCGAACTGGGCTGGGCCACGGTGCATCCCCTGCTGGTATCCCACGGGTGGATCTACCAGTCCTGCAACATCTGGGACAAGGGACTGGCGTTCATCGCCGGCAACTGCAACACCCGTACAACCCGGAGATTTCCGCCGGTGACCGAGGTATGCGTTCAGTATGTCCGGCGGCCCATGGTGACGGTCAACGACACCGAGCGGGAACTGAAGGAATGGCTGCGGGCAGAATGGCTGCGGGCAGGGCTGCCCCTCCAGGAAGCCAACCAGGCCTGCGGGGTCAGGAACGCAGCTACCCGGAAGTACCTCACGCAGGACATGAACTGGTACATGCCGCCCCCAGAGGTATTCCAGACCCTGGTGGAATACGCCAACGAGAAGGGCAGACCCGATGGGATGCCGTACTACAGCATTGACGGACAGTCCCAGGCCAGGAGGGAGCAGCTGACCAACGGCCTGGAGAGGACCATCCTGCGGGCCAAGTTCAACGGACGGTATGGAATAACCAACGTCTGGAGGCAGAACGCCGTCAGGGGCGCCGAGAGGGTGAAGGTGGACGGAAAGGCCATCCACGCAAACCAGAAGCCGCTGGACCTGATGGAACGAATCATCCTGGCATCCACCGACCCGGGGGACACCGTATGGGAACCCTTCGGGGGACTCTGCACCGCGGCGGCCGCCTCGGTCAACACCGGACGGAACTGCTGGAGCGCGGAGATCAACCCGGAGGTATTCCGCGCCGCCCGGCAGCGGCTCGAGAAAATCCGGGAGAGTCCCCAACCGGATATTCAGACTGCCGGGACGGTGAGGGACAATCCGAAATCGGGAACGCCGTCTCACAGGCAGCCGCGGCTCTTCTGACACCCCGCCGAATCAATCCGCCGAACCGGCCCGCTGGGAGAATATCATCACGGAAGAAGATACCATGACAGCCCCCGGAAGTCCGGCAGAGGAATCGGAGGACCCGGCCGGAAACCGCAGGGCAGTCATCCGCGGACTGCGGGGAATAGTCCTGCACGTCATACCGAGAGCCATGGAGTATGAGCCGGCCCGTCTGGGAAGGGACCCCATTGGCGTCAACCTGTGGAACGCGGACCGCCGGCGGCGCGGCAACTGCCTCTGGTGTCACCAGCCGACACTGAGCAGCGAACGGCGATGGCATCAGACCTGCATCCAGTGGTACACCGCAGCCCGAGGGCGCCGGCAGACCGCCGGGCGGACCTGGGTGGTCCGGCGGCAACCGTGTCTCTGCGGCATGCCGGGAGAGGAGCTCGACCACCGGGTGCCCATCATGCTGGCTGCACGGAGGGGATTGAGGGACTACGTGAGGGCATTCCTGCTCTCGAACCTGCAGTGGCTCTGCCGTGAATGTCACCGCCGGAAGACCGCTGGGGACACGAGGGCGATCGCCGGCCGCAGGGCAGGCAGGATAAGGATGTTCTGAAAGGAGAATGGATGAAACCAATTGCAATCATCATCATGCTGGCGGCATCGACCGGACTGCTGGTAAGAGGACTTGGAGAGCTTCCCCTCAGACTGGCGGAGGCCAACCTGGAACACGGGGAGGGCAACAACCTGCTTGAGATGATGCAGATCGTCAGCGCAACCGGCGGGAACCCCGGGATGGTGGCCGGCGCAGCGGTGGCTCTGGTTGGAACGCTGCTGTGGACCGCCGGCATGATCCTGCCGGCAGCCGTTGAAATTCAATTCCCATCCCTGACCAGGGTAAGACGGCTGATCCCGCCCTGGCTCAGAGGCAGGGAGAGAATCCATCCCCCGGGGCGGCGCGCTCTGTGGGTCCTGCGCCGCCCCCCTGAAATGAACCGGATGGGCGTGAAAATCCCAACAGAGAGAGGACAGCATGACGAGACCCGAATGGATAGCCCTGGCCGGCATAACGATGGCGCTGCTGATGATCGCCGGCATCACCGCACAGGCAGCCATGATGTCGATGGAGGACACTCCGGCATCTCCGGATGATGCTCCAACCACGCCGGCGCTGAAACCGCGCCATATCCCCGGTGAGACGGTGGTCCAGATACCCCAGACCCTGCTGGTGCTGGACCACACCGGCGCGCCGGTCCCGGACCTGCCGGTATCCGTAACCCTCGGATGGGAACCCATTGACCGGTTGCTGACCAACCGGGATGGAGCAGCAACCTTCACACTGCCGGAGGACGCCCGGATGTCAGTGGACTTTCACCTGCCGGCCGACGGCCCGGGGTTGCAGGAAGTCCAGATGGTCCCGAATGAAAGGGCCTGGACGGTCATCCTGTCGGACCCAGCCTGGACCCATTAGCCTGGACCTGAAAACCACAATAGGGGCAGCGCCTCTCAGCCCATGCCATGGAAGCTGCCGGACTCCCGGGATGTATCGGCGGCGCTGGACTCCCATCCAAGGGACCTCGACGCATGGGATCGGGCTGGACGCAGAGACCCTGGCCCGGGAACTCTGCGGTACCAGAGGATTCAGGCCGAGAACCCGGCCGGCCTGGCCCATGAGCAGGAACTGGCTGGATACCCGGTCCCCGTGGTGAACACATCCCTGCTGGGGCCGGAGACCTGTGAGGAGCTGCTGGAGAAGCATCACAGGCGACCCCGAAGCAGGGCAGCGGGGGAGCATCCCCACGTAGCGGGCTTCACCGAAGAACTGGAGTCTACGGAAACCACCGAGGCCTGAACGAAAAAACGCCGGACACCCCCAGCATGAAACAATCAACGGAAAATATCCTGGGGGTGAGACCTGATGAAGATACTAAACAACGGCAAAATGCTGATAATCGGCATCCTGGCAGTGACGATAGTAGCCGTAGGCGGCGTGGCCGTCTGGATAGTGGCAACGCAGGAAACTGTACTGAGGCCAGCCGGAGGCCCGGTGGATCCGGACACCATGGCCGAATGGCGGGCATCCGCCGCCGGAGGGGAGTCCGTTCTGGACTCCCGGAACCTGCTGGAAGACAGCGAGGCCATGTCTGACGGGCTGGAACCAGCGGGAATGCCGGCGGAAAAATCAGCCGGAGGGGGGATGGAACCCTCCGTGGACCGGATGATGGAAGACCTGCCCGCGGCGGGACCCCCGGAACTCAGCGGGAGAGGCCCCGGAGAATCCTCGGTCCAGGTTGAAACCCACCTGAAGGCTGGCGAGATCGACGACAACGAACGCTGGGACGACTACCTGGACTTTGTTCAGAGATACCGGGGTCCTGAGGTCCACGCGACCAGTCTGGCCGAACGCCAGATACTCCGGGTCACCGACCGGAACGGGAAACCGGCGCCAGGCATCACGGTGGAGATCATGCTGGGACCAGAGGTGATCGACAGCATACGCACCTATGCCGATGGGCGGAGCATGTTCTTCCTGCCCCCGGACAGCCAGGAAAAAGTGGGGTTCAACCTGACGGACGGCGAACCGGTATTGGAACAGAATCATCCGGACGAGGTCAGGACGGACGGCGCGAAACCGGACCAGGCCGGCACGGACGAGGCGAACCCGGAAATCCGGGTATGGAGCATCATCCTGGACCGAGAGAACCCTCCGGTCGAGCAGGTCCAGCTGGACGTGCTGTTCCTCCTGGACTCCACCGGCAGCATGGCCGACGAGATACACCAGATAAAGACCAGCCTGATATCCATATCCGAAAAGGTGTCAGACCTTCCAACGATGCCCGGCCTGAGGTTCGGCATGGTGAGCTACCGGGACCGGGGCGATGATTACGTCGTCAGATCCTTCCAGTTTGACGCCGACGTGGAACGCTTTGCCAGAACGGTCGAGGGGGTCGAGGCAGAGGGAGGAGACGACTATCCTGAGTCGCTGAACGAAGCCATGCGCCAGGCCGTACGGGACTCCGGCTGGCGGGACGAGGCCGTCCGGCTGATCTTCCTGATCGCGGATGCGCCGCCCCACCTGGACTACCCGCAGGACAGCGATTACGCGGTGGAGATGGCCGAGGCGCGCCGTCAGGGAATCAAGGTATTCTCGGTGGCCTCCAGCGGGCTGGACCAGCAGGGGGAGTACATCCTGAGGCAGATCGCCCAGCAGACCATGGGCCGCTTCATCTTCATCCTGTACGAGGACCAGCAGGGACATCTGGACACGCCGCATGACGTGGGCGAGTTCACGGTAAACCGGCTCGACAGCCTGATAGTGCGGCTGATCCGGGAAGAGATGGAGTCAATGACGGGAGTCCAGGCGGCTGAAGAGGAGATGCCACCGGAGGAAATACCACCGCTTGAACACGGGAAATAACCAGCGGGTCTGAGCGGGTCCATCCAAATGGGTGAGCGAGATGAGTGAGGCGATAATAATGCTCTCGGGCCGGCGGGCCCGGAACCGGGAGGAACTTGGCCGCATGCTGTCCAGGCAATACGGGTACGCCTACGTCGGCACCGGAGACATCCTGCGGAGCATGCTCCGGCCCAGCTGGGAGAATCCCGCGCTGGACCCCCCGCGTTCCCTGTACGATGCGGCGACCCAGCACGAGCTGGACAACATCCTGCGGAGCAACGGCCCGCCGGAGAACCTGGCCAGAACCAGCCGGAGAGAAATCAGGGCCATCAGCCGATGGATGGAGGAGGTCACCCTGGGAATGTGGGTGCTCCGGGAGGTGGAGGAGGCAATACGCCGGCAGGACCCGCCCACAGGGGCAGTCGTGAACTCCATACGGACAACGGAGCAGGCTGGGGCGATCCGGGACCACTATGGAGTGCCGGTGTTGCAGATCCATCTGACGGAACGCTGCCCGAGGGGCTGGGAACCGCCGGTGACGGCCGACGGCCGCGCCGAACGGGACCTGAGGAGGATAGCCGACCTGGTGATACCGGTGGGGAGCGCCGCGGGATGGGAGATCGAACCCCCCAACATAATGAAGCTGCTGGAGCAGGCGGCATCCGTGGCGCTGCCGTCATACATCCCCCCGCCGGCCCCCAGGCTGCCAACCAGGATATGACGCGCCGGCATGGAAAGACCACAGGACTGGAGTGAGAACCGTTGACAATTATCCGGGAGTTGAACGTCAGCATTCACGGCATGACGGCTGACGCCCTGGTGAACCCGGTGAACTGCGCCGGCGTACCCGGGTCCGAGGTATCCCGGATGTTCGCCAGCAGGTTCCCCCAGACGGACAGGGTATTCCGGCTGCACTGCCGGCGCAGCCTGGCCGAGGTCGGGCAGGCGCTGAGCCTGCTCTGCCCCGAGACCGCCGGCCCCAGGATGACCCCGGCCTGCTACATCATCTACTTCCCGGTCAGTCCCGGACCCGGGTACCCGTCCTGGCCAGAGTATATCCTGTTGGGAATGGAGTCCCTCCGGAGAGAGGCGCTCCGGCTCGACCTGCAGACCATTGCAATACCGGCGCTGGGCTGCGCCGAGGGATTGGAATGGCGGGAAGTCCGGCCAATTATAACGGAGGGCCTTTCGGACATGAACCTCAAGGTCCTGCTGGCGCCACCGCAGGAACCGCGCCAGCAACTGGCTGGGGGACGGATGCGGAGAGGAAGGAAAGCCAGCCGGCAGCAGGCCGAAAACAGGCCTGGGAGCATTGCATAAGCATCAGCGGGAATTTACCGAAAGCCATGTACCGCAACCCCACGCGTTCATCCGGATTGGCAGCCCACGCGGCGCCGGCCTGCATCCTCGCGCTCGGCCGGAACTTCCACACAGGAACCGGGGAGAAGAATCCCCTGACAGCCAGGGCCAGTGATCGGAGCGGCCGTTGACCGTACAATCGAGACCAGGACGAAAAAACCGGGCAGCAACCAGACAGGGGGATGAGAATGCAGCAGCGCCCAACCGGTCCCACGGAGACCAACGCCGAACCAGGATCGGGCAGACCGCTAACCTGTCCAGGCTGCCGGCAGGAGGGCATTCGGGTATATGTCGGGGACGCCAGCATATCGGGATGCATTGTGGCAATAGCCCTCTACTGCGAACGCGGATGCGTAACGACCCTGCTGATCGGGAGTGAGAAGGGCCCTGGAGAAGTCTCATGGCATGACGGAGCCGGCTGGGCCACCCTCAGGGAGGGCAGCGATGCCGAGGCCATGCTGGAACTGGCCAAGCTGGCCCAGAGGGCCGGGCAAAGAAGGGAAAACGAGGCGCCGCACACGCCGACAGTCCGGGAAGATCCCCAGCCGGATGGAGATGGGGACCAGAGGGATGATATCGTACGGAGGATTGCCGAACGAATCAGACTCAGACCGGGTTGGTCCGAACTGCAGGCGGTTAACCTTGCAAGGCAGATGACCGAGAGGTCATGGAGCGAACTCAACCAGGTGGGAAACTCCGGGGCGCCCACCACTCCCGGCGTCAACGTCAGGCTGGCGGAGCAGGCAGTCCGGCAGGTCATGGAACCGGGGGACAAACGCTGGGAGGCGGTGGTCGAATCACTGGCCGAGGTCCTTTACGACCTGAGATCAGATTCACTCCAGCAGCCCAGCATTACGCCGGGCCATGATATCCCGGCCCCAGCCCGAGCGGCAGCTTCCACGGGGAGGAGCAGGCTGGCATGCAAATGCGGAAGGGAAAAGCTCGCAAGGTACCCGGAATGTCCGGACTGCATGGATATGGTCCTCTGCGAGGAATGCAGAGAGCGTTACCACCGGCCGGAGTACGAACAGTGCTACACCTGCCACGAGGGTCTGTAGAACTCCGGCTGGTCCCCTCCATGTGAACGAAACCCCGAAAAACCAGACGCAATCCAGCTGGCCGGTCCCCCAATCGACCGGCCCCCCCAATTGAAAGACCGCCGCCGCTGTTGTTCCACCGACAGCGGCGGCGGTCTTTCCGGTCTAAAAGACAAAACGGTACGGGAACCACCGCCAATACTCTGAACCGGGGACAAAGATCCTAACCATGGACAAGATCCGAACCGGGGACAAAAATCTCAACCGAGGAGAATAGAGTTGTAAATGCAAAATATTCTGACGGAAAAACTGATCAGCCTGGATGGGTTGAACGAAGATGGGAGCAGGGTACGGACCAGGGAGACACTGCCGGGGGTGATGGCCGCCCTGATGAAAAACCGGGTGGAGAGCTTCCCGGCAGCCCGGGTCCACCATGGTCACGCCCTGCACACCTTCATGGTACAGCTGGGGGCGATGGCGCTGGACGAGGCCGGGTTGGATGAGCCGCCGGCCAGCGAGCAAGAGTGGCTTGGACTGATCCGGGGAACCACACCGGATTACCCCGAGGATGATCCCTGGCAGCTGGTCATGACGGACATCACCCGTCCGGCCTTCATGCAGCCGCCGGCCAGAGGCCAAACCGGCGCGGACGACTTTGCCAGGAAGGAGAGGGACAGCAAGAAGTGGATCCACACGCCCGATCAACTGGACATGCTGGCGGCCTCCAAGAACCACGAGGTCAAGCGGATGGCCGGGATCGATTCCGAGCCCGAGGACTGGATCATGGCCCTCATATCCCTGCAGACGATGAGCGGGGCATGCGGCCAGGGAAACTACTGCATATCCCGTATGAACGCGGGGTGCAGCAGCCGGGCCGGCTATAGCCTGGCCCCCTCGGACGGGCTGGGATCACATGTCCGGAGCGACATCCTGAACATCCTGCTGGAGGGCTCCGAGGACCGCCGGGACGGGGTGAAGCTGGTCTGGACCGAGCCCTGGGACGGTGAGAAGGATGAGCAGCTCAGGCTGGAGCAGCTCGCCCCACTGTACATCGAGGTCTGCCGCAGGGTCCGGCTGTACCCCCCCAGGAACGGCGGGAAGCTGTGGGCCATTGCCAGCAACTCCAAGAACAACCGGATCGAAAAGCTCAACGGTCTCACGGGAGACCCCTGGATGCCGGTCAACCCCGGTGAGGAGAAGTCCCTGACGATAAACCCGAACAGCATGCGCTTCAACCAGCTGGGGCCACACCTCGTATCGGATGAATGGGTGAAGCCCCTGCTGATGCGGAGGGAACCCATTGGTATGGGGCCGGACGCCCAGACCAGACTGTTCACCAGGGGGATTGCCGGTGGTCAATGCAAAACCGAGGGCTACCTCGAACGGGATATAGTCCTGAGGCCGAGGATGCTCAGGATCCTGACCGGGCAGGAGGAGAACGCCTTCCTGAAGGGTCTGGTCCAGTCGAGGCTGGAGAGGGTCCGGAAGATGAAGGGAATTCTGGCCAACGCCATACAGGCATGCGCCGGCGGCGGACTTATCAAGCAGGCTGAAGACAGCCCGGAGGACCGGAAGAAGGGCCGTGGGCAGAAGAAGGGCGGGGACCAGAACGGCGGGGACCAGAACGGCGGGGACCAGAACGGCGGAGAGAAGAAGAAGCGGTACGAGCAGGTGGTCGCGGAAGAATGGATCGAACGGTTCGACCAACTGGTGGACCCGGACTTCTTCGAGCGCCTGCAGGACATGCTCGAGACCGCGGACGAGGATGACGCGTACCAGCTGGACCTGGAATGGAAGAGAGACCTGCTCGACTGGGCCAGGACCATCCTGGAGATGGCGATCGAATCGACTGCCGGAGCCGGGATGTTCCGATACCGGGCACGGGCGGTTGCCGGCCGGATCTTCGAGGGGAGAATCAGGGTGGACGGAGGCCTGCCCGAGCTGTTCGAAAAGAACGGCGAGGACGGCGAAACTGAAGGAGGAGACAACGGAATGAACCAGCCCCAGGTTGACACCATCCAGGATGAGGCCGGCGGGACGGGCGGCGGGGAGGAGGCCCAGGTTGAGTACGCCCCGGCCGCATGGGCCCACACCGACGCTCCAATTGCGGTGAAAATCGCCCGGACAATGGCGAAGGATGTCTTCCCCGCGAAGGACATGAACCTGCTGGCAGGGATGGACCCGGACTCCCCGAGGGTTGCCCCGCTGTACCGGCTGATGACGGAGAACTACCTCTACGAACGGGGAGACGACCGGAAGTGGGCGCTGATCATCCGGGGGATTGCAATGATGACCCCCAGCCAGAGGAGCGGGAACGGCTTCCACAGCGCCCACAACGGGTACATGCCGGTGGGAAGAGCGCTGTACCACGGGAACAACCCGCAGCGGGAGACCCCCTTCTATGACGAGAACCAGATGGCAGCCCTGCTGACGTCCACCGGGAGGTCATTCCAGGACCGGGTCCTGCACATGCTGACGGCGGTCATCCAGACCGACCAGAGGTTCAACTGGCGCGAGATGGCATCCTTCATCCTGAACGACGGGTACGACCGGAAGCGCGCGGAGCAGTCCCGCCGGCGCATTGCCGAAGAGTACTACCGGGCCCAGAGGCTCCGGCGCCGCTCGGAAGCAAAGTAGAACCGGAGCGAATCAGAACCGGAGCGAATCAGAACCGGACGGTCCGGAAAAGTCCCGGACCAACAGGGACCACATGCTGCGCCGGATGGGTGGACCTGCTGAGATGGGACGCAGGGATAATCACGAAAAAAACAACAGGAAAACAACAGGAGAGGAACCAGAATAATGATCGACCCCAACTTTGTAGAGACCACCAACTTCCTGGATGTACACACGCTTCACACCTACACCGCGGCGATGTTGAACGCCGACCAGAACGGGTTGTCCAAGAAAATCCCCCTGGGGGGCGCCATGCGGACCCGCATCTCCTCTCAGTGCCTGAAGTACCGGTGGCGGAACGCCCACAGTGAATATGCCCTCCAGGGCATTGAGGGATTCACTGAAGCCGTCCGCTCGCGGAACATTGTCGAACGCCAGGTGATGGAGCAGATCCGCCAGGAATGCGCCTGCGGCGATGACGTACTCGATGCGGTGGAACTGGGATTCAACGTAGGCGTCTACGGCAAGAACGGAGGCACCGAACCCGGCCGGCAGCCGCTGGTGATGGGGTATCCCGAGGTGGAGTACCTCCGGGCGAAGGCCCGCGAGATCTGCGAGAGCAATCCCAACGACGTGAAGGCCGCCCAGGATGCCCTGGCCAGGTTCTTCCACGACCGGTACGGCCACGGCAAGAACTTCAAGGGACTGCTGGACGGGACCCGGCTGCCCTATGGCCTGCTGACCGCCCTGTTCGGACGAATGATAACCTCCGACCCCGGCGCCAACATCGACGGGGCGATCCACGTGGGCCATGCCCACACCACCCATCAGATGGAGATAGAGCAGGACTACTTCTCGGTGGTGGACGACCTGCAGCGGTACTACGAGGACGGCGGAGCCGCTCACATCTCGAACAATGAGCTCGCCTCCGGGATCTACTACGGCCATGTCGTGGTTGATGTGGCGGAGCTCGTCTCCAACCTGGAGGGCATTGACTCCAAGCTCTGGCTGAGCGCCGACCGGGACATGACCGCGGAGGTGGTCAGGCGGCTGATCCACCTGATCGCGACGGTGAGCCCAGGCGCGAAGAAGGGTTCAACCGCTCCCTACGGCTACTCGGAACTGATGGTGATCAGCGCCGGTTCCCGGCAACCCTGCAGCATGACCGAAGCCTTCCGGGATGCGGTGGAGCCGCAGGTCAAGGACAGCGTTGAAGCGCTGGCAAAGAAGATGAGCGGATTCGACCGGGCGTACGGACACAACCCCCGGAAGTTCATCTCGGCCGGCGACTACGAAATCCCCGGCGCCGACCGGTGCGACGACCTGCTTCACCTGGTCGACTGGGTTGGCGAGACCATCCGGGAAGGCCAGGTGAAGTAGGCTGTGAGCAATCAAATACTGATCATGGTCTTCGAAGCCCTGATGGCCTCCTACGGCGGAACGAAGATCGACAACTACCTGAAGACCGAGGAGTTCCCGTCAGCTTCAATGCTGACGGGTCTCCTGGCCAACGCGATGGGCTGGAAGCGTGTACAGCGGGACCAGCACCAGGAACTGCAGGACCGGATCGAATTCGCGGCGCGCATCGACCGGGAGACCGCCACCGGCATACCAATGAGGGACTACCAGACAGCGGGAATCAACCGGCGGGAAAGCGGCTGGACCACACGGGGTGAACTGGAGGAACGATCCGGCGGGGAATACCAGATACAGCAGATATACCGGGACTACCTGGTGGACTCGAAGGTGACGGCCGCCCTCAGGCTCAGGCCCGGGAATGGCGGACCGGCCCTGGATGACCTGGCCCGGGCGCTGCTGCACCCGGTACGGCCGCTGTTCATTGGACGGAAGACCTGCCTGCCCTCGACGCCGATATATCTCCGGACCGTTGAGGCCGGCTCCCCGCTGTCCGCCCTGCTCGACCTCGAGATCGAACCCGGGCAGTCCAACCGGGTGAAACTGATGTGGCCGGATGGAGAGCGGGACCCACGGGTGGAACCCGCACGCACCCGGATGGTGGCGGACCAACGGAACTGGAAGCTGGGACTTCACGGCGGAGTCCGGCGGATACACGAGGGAACAGTCCGGAGGGACCAGTTCCCCGAGCAGGAGATGGACCAGGACGGCTTCCCGCTGAATACGTCATACCGGGAAGAATTCTACCGCACGGCATCGTTCGTCCTGGCCGGGACGACCGAGGAGGGATATACCGATGACGCAGACAATGACTGAGAACCGGCCCGGGACGGCCATCCCCGGAGGCCCGCTGGAGACGCCCCCCCTGTGGATGGTGAGGTTCGAGATCGACATACCGGAGTTTGAGAAGTGGCGGGGGATGCGCGGACTGCACGACCCTGACCACGGGCTCCATTGCCTGATGACCGAGAGCATGGGCAGCCTGGCGCCCAAGCCGTTTCGGATGATGATATCGGCCGGCGGAAAGCGGGCATCCCTGTTCGGGTACAGTTCAACGGATGTGGACAGCCTGCGGCAGGCCATACGGACATTCGCAGACCCCCGCCAGATCCGGGCAATACCCCCGGGGGAGGTGGACAGCAAGCTGATGCCGGCGGACTGGGAACCCGGGCAGCGGCTGGGGTTCGAGACGCGGGTGCGTCCGATAGTCCGAATGAAGGACCGGCGCGACGAGAGCCGTCCGAATGCCTGCGGGGAGATGGACATTCACAGCCGGACGATGTACAGCTACCAGCATGAATCACCCGAGGGGGACAACCCGCCCCAGCGGGAGGAGACCTACCTGGACTGGCTAGCCGCCCGGCTGGAGAGCGCCGGGGCTGCGGAGCTCGACCGGGACCGGACCGTGATGAAGAGGTTCCAGATGGTGAGTTCCGTCCGCAGCTCCGGGGGCAGACCGGTGAAGGGGCCGGACGCAACCTTCCATGGAACGCTGACGATCCGGGACCCGGACGAGTTCAGAAAGCTGCTGAAGCCTGGGATTGGACGGCACCGGGCCTACGGCTACGGGATGCTGCTGCTCCGCCCGCCGATGGACTGACGGACACCTCCCGGGGAGTATTGAGATGCTCCCCGGGAGGCGATAACCAATATCATGCTGGAAGGGCAGACCCCGCAGGCGCGGGGATGGACCCCGTCACCGGGCCGTCAGCAGTCCGAATGGTCAGCAGACCCCGCAGGCGCGGGGATGGACCTGCCTGGCCTTGGTTCCCCCGCACTCGCGGGGAGCAGACCCCGCAGGCGCGGGGATGGACCGGTTCAGAGACGAGCAGTTGCTCAAACTCCGGGAGCAGACCCCGCAGGCGCGGGGATGGACCGTCCTGATAGAAGACATTTTCCTTTCCTCCAACGCAGACCCCGCAGGCGCGGGGATGGACCGTAGGCAGTGAGTCCCGCTACTCAGGACCCTGAGCAGACCCCGCAGGCGCGGGGATGGACCGTAGGCAGTGAGTCCCGCTACTCAGGACCCTGAGCAGACCCCGCAGGCGCGGGGATGGACCGTAGGCAGTGAGTCCCGCTACTCAGGACCCTGAGCAGACCCCGCAGGCGCGGGGATGGACCACCCGTACCGGATTTCGCCATATTCTCCCGAACGCAGACCCCGCAGGCGCGGGGATGGACCACCCGTACCGGATTTCGCCATATTCTCCCGAACGCAGACCCCGCAGGCGCGGGGATGGACCCTGTGCCGCCCCGCCCCTGGTGCGGGACGAGAAGCAGACCCCGCAGGCGCGGGGATGGACCCGGTCGCCGACACAGCGTAAACGGTCTATCCCCGCAGACCCCGCAGGCGCGGGGATGGACCATTGGGGATAGACCGAGTTGGAGCGCTAGCAGACCCCGCAGGCGCGGGGATGGACCGTCTGGCGTCCCTTTGCCGGGATCAACCCCGAAGCAGACCCCGCAGGCGCGGGGATGGACCCTGCTCCAGCCGCTCCCCGAAGACCCGCTCCGAGCAGACCCCGCAGGCGCGGGGATGGACCCAATTCACGCAACACTTGGTACACTTTACCTCCGCAGACCCCGCAGGCGCGGGGATGGACCGTTGTTCGTCATCCCGGTATTGGCCCTGCCCGAGCAGACCCCGCAGGCGCGGGGATGGACCGGTGCTGTCCACCACCCAGTCGTTCTTCCGGAAGCAGACCCCGCGGATGCGGGGATGGACCCGTATACCGTCCTGCCGGGGAGAAATAAACCGGGGCAGACCCCGCGGATGCGGGGATGGACCCGCTGTCCACGCCTGTCACTCGGATGTGCAGACCCCGCAGATGCGGGGATGGACCGAGGGAGGACACAATGCGGGCGAAAATGCCCATGCAGACCTCGCGGATGAGGGGATGGACCGCCCTTCAGCGCCTGCGGCAATGGCTCGAGGCAGCAGACCCCGCAGGCGCGGGGATGGACCTCATTCGCACGGTAAAACTATAGACCAGAAGACCCCGCAGATGCGGGGATGGACCCGAATAGAGGCAATGCCGGCGCCCCGGGCTTCAGCCCGGGGCGTTCTGCGTCTGCCGCCCAGTGCAGGAGGGAAGAATATGACCAGGTATAGAACCCAGGACGGAGAATTCGCCGGCGACCCCGGCACGGCGGAGGCAGCCCGTACAATGCGGGAGGGAACGGTGACCGCCGGAAGGATGATCCGGGAAAGCCTCAGAGGGTCGATGGGCCTGATCTGGCGGATGGAGGACCAGCTCAAGCAGAGATGGTCCGTGGAGACCGCCCGGATGGCCGCCATCATAATGATCCAGGCCCTGGCCCAGACCAACGCAGACGCCGAACCCAAACAGAAGAGGGTCCTGCGCCAGTGGCAGGACCGCCTGAACCCAGCGAAGAGCCAGGAGTTCATGCCGGCGCTGCCGCTGGCCCACCGCATCCTGGATATAATCCCCTCCAGGGCAGCCGGCAACATCCTCAGAGAGATGGCTGAAACCGCAACCGGAATCCGAGAAGCCATCCAGGGGGCGGACCTGATCGGCCCAACCCTGCAGCGGCTGGTGCCCGAGACCAGGCGGAGGGCGGCCGCCACCTACTACACGAGGGACGAGTCCGCGGAACTGCTGGCCCACCTGACAATACCCCGGGGCCTGGACTGGAGCAGACCTGAAACCCTGACAAACTACCGCATGGCCGACTATTCCTGCGGCTCCGGAGCCCTGCTGATGGCCGCCTACCGGAGGGTGAGGAACCTATGCCGGGAATCCGGGCTGGAGCCCCGGCCATTTCATGACACGATGATGGAGCAGAACATCACCGCCATCGACATCATGCCGGCCAACGTGGCCGCCGCCGCGGCAAACCTTGGAGGGATCGAGCGCGGAATACCCTACAGGAGCACCCGTGCGGTCAGGATGCACTACGGGCCAATCAACAACGAAAGGCTCGAAACTCAGCCGGAGACCAGGCCGGTGGGACTTGGCAGCCTGAACCTCCTCATACCAGACCTGATGGCATCCAATCCACCAATTCCCCTTGCGATGGGGACCGCCGGGACCGAACGCATCAAGCTGCCGCCGGAGAGCCAGGACGCCATACTGATGAACCCACCCTTCAGCCGCAGGGCCAACCTGCAGGACATGGATCAGAATTTCCCCAATGAGGAAAGAAACATCCCCCAGACCAGCGACCAGGAAAAGAGGCTCATGTCCAGCAGCATGCTGGACATCCAGAGGAGAGCGGGGGCTGGCAGCAACAGCGGGCCGGGACTCTACTTCACCGCGATAACCGACCGGATGATACGCCGGGGAGGAATGATCGGACTGGTTCTGCCAATGTCGGCGCTGATTGGAAGCGGGTCCGGCCCAGCCAGGGGAAAGAAGGATATACCCGGCTGGCAGCAGTTCCGAAAGAAGCTGCTCGACCGGTACACCGGCATCCGGATCATTACGATATCCCAGTTCGAGGAACAGGACAGCACCTTCTCCCACGACACCCACATGCCCGAGGCAATGGTCGTTGCACGGCGAACCCTCACCGGAGAGAGGGCCGGCAACACCGGACACTTCGTCAACCTGAACCGGCCTCCTCTGGACCGGCAGGACGCCGCTCTGATGGCCCTGGAAATCGACCGGACGATTGGTGAGATGGAGCGGAACGGGGAGAGTCACCAGATACACGAGCTGACGATATCCGGCCAGCATGCCGGCATCATAGTGCAGACACCCCTGTCCCGGAATGATATTTGGCCTGTGGCCAGGGTGCTGGATCGGCGGCTCGTCAATGCCGTCATCACCCTGAAACGGGGCAGACTGGAACTTGGAAGGTCTGCCGGAAACTCCCATATTCCACTGACCACCATTGGGGAGATTGGAAAGGTGGGGCCGGACAGCAGCATTCTGAAGGAGATCATGGAGGAGGCGGAGCGGATGGACGGCGAATTCCGGGTCCTGTCCGGACACGAATGCGGCAGCCAGCGAAGCATCATAACCCCGCACCGGAGGACGCTGAACGCAAGGGCCAGCCGGGAGAAGAAGGCTCTCAGGACCTGGCAGGATAGCTCCAGCAAATTCCACATCAGCGACAGCTGCCGGTACAACGCACAGTCAACCGCGGCCTGCATGACCGAGGAGGTCAGCCTGGCCGGAAGGGGATGGATGTCCGTCAGAATGAGACTGGAGGAATACGAGAAGGTCCTCGCCCTGTGGATGAATACCAGCATGGGACTGATGACCCACTGGGCGCTGAGCAGCCACCAGCAGAATGGACTGGGCACCACGACCAAGCAGAAGATAACCGAGATGCCGGTGCTCGACCCCAGGAAACTCAGCAGGAGCCAGCTGGACTGCGCGAACTCCATGTACGACGAGATTGGCAACGTGGAATTCCTGCCAGCCAACGAGGCATGGCATGACCAGAACAGGATTGAACTCGACCAGCGGATAATCGAGATGCTGGGACTGGATGACCAGGCCCAGGATGAGAGCCGTTCACTGCGAAACCGGTGGTGCCTGGAGCCAACCGTCCTGGGCAGGAAGGGCGGAGTGATACACCGGCAGGAGGACTTCAGAGAACTGACCGAGCTGGTCAGGTCGGAGGGCTGAGACCCAGAATACAGAGAAGATACGGCATAACAGACCGGAAAACCAGCGCCCAATCGTATAGAATCTGAAGAGAGGGCAAGAAGCAGCCGGAGGAAAACATAATGAACATAGCAAGCATACCGGCAGAGGACCTGGAGATGGAGATCCACGTCCTGAACCAGAAACTCAGGTACGAACCGGACCAGCCTGCCGAAATCCGGCAGGACCTGACGGAGTTGCTGAACCGGGACATGGGGATCGAAATCCGGAAGATAGTAAAATTCGAGGGCAGCGACAGCCCCGTATACTGGATGGAGACGGGAGCCGACGACATAACCATCGGAAACGTGAACAACATCCTGGGGCAGAGAAAATTCCGGGAGCTGGCCGCAGCCGCGAGCAACCACCTCATCCCCAAGTACCGGCCCAGCGCCTGGGAAATAAGGGCGCAGGCCCTCCTGAACATCTGCGAAAAAACGGCGGCGCCGGTGAGCAATGTCCGCCGGCAGGCAGCCCGGGCGAACCGGCTGGAGCAGAGACCCGGCCCTCACGCTGAGGGGACCGCCGGCTGACAGCATGATTGAAAAGGCCGCCAGGCAGCCGGCGGAAGATCATGGACGCCGGCGGAAGACCATGGACGCCGGCGGAAGATCATGGACGCCGGGAACATCACCCCGGGACAACGGAGCGCTGCAGACCGGCGCGGCATGACCCTGGAGGAGGCGGCCCGGCACAACCTGGACGGGGCAGGTAAACCCGGCCATGCTGACAGACGAGGCGCTGGCCGCGCTGGCCGGTGAGCGCACGAAGCGCGCCGGGTTCCAGCGCGGGTCCAGGAGCGAAGAGGAAATTCCTATCGGAACCTGCCAGCAGAATCCATGATGATAAGCATCACCCAGGAAGGGTAGACCCCGCACCGGCGGGGATGGACCCCGTCCCCCAATGCACTCATGCACCCGCTCGATGTAGACCCCGCACCGGCGGGGATGGACCGGTTGAGGGCCGGTAGTAGAGGCCCCGGTCCACGTAGACCCCGCACCGGCGGGGATGGACCTTGCTTGGGAGGTTCCCCCGCACTCGCGGGGATGTAGACCCCGCACCGGCGGGGATGGACCCCAAAAATGGAGGCCATTCCGGGAATATACGTTGTAGACCCCGCACCGGCGGGGATGGACCCCCTCCGACATGTTACCAATGACCTTGGCTGAAGTAGACCCCGCACCGGCGGGGATGGACCGTCGTTCTCCAGCAGCGCCAAGAGTTTCCTCCGGTAGACCCCGCACCGGCGGGGATGGACCCCGTAGAGCGTCATCCTGCTGCACCCCTGGCTGGTAGACCCCGCACTGGCGGGGATGGACCCTTCCTGACTCATGGGACGGCGCCCTGGTCGAGGCAGACCCCGCACCGGCGGGGATGGACCCACGCAATTCTCTCCCCGGACACCCCCACCACGCAGACCCCGCGCTGGCGGGGATGGACCGCCCTGGCCATTGACTGCCAGACCGTCACCGATGCGCAGACCCCGCACTGGCGGGGATGGACCCGAGTTAAAGCGCTCCACAAATACTGCTGGAGTAGACCCCGCCCAGGCTGGGATCGACCGCGGGGATGGACCCAGTTTTCGTGAACACTTGATATTGTTGGCATGGCAGACCCCGCAGGCGCGGGGAGGCCCCCCCCATTTTATGTTTAGGCTTGAATAGCATTGCTGCCACAGACCCCGCGCCGGCGGGGATGGCCCCTGCATGAGAATTACCCGCCGCCCGGTCTCGCCGCAGACCCCGCGCCTGCGGGGATGGGATGGACCCCTGAAAGACCTCACATGAGTCCAGCACACAGCCCCGCACAGGCGGGGATTGACCCTCCTCGTTAGTCCCGCTGCCCTTGGCCGAGGCAGACCCTGCGCAAGCAGGGATGGCCCCCCAGGGTCACCCTGCCGGCCGGCAGCCAATTTTGGCAGACCCCGCACCGGCGGGGGGCGACCGACTGTGCTGCTGATGCAGGCTAAGAACAGACCTCAGACCCCGCACACGCGGGGATCGACCACTGATCAGCTCGAGCGTATCACCGGTCTCATGGCAAACGCCGCAGACCCTGCACAGATGGGGGTAAACCGGGCCCACGGCTGCTGCGCCAGAAAGACGAGTAGCAGACCCCACACAGACGGGTATGGACCGAGCCCGATGCTGGCTGGGAGCAGTCCCAGCAGGCAGACCCCGCACCGGCGGGGATGGACCCGCTGGCGGCTGGCCTGTTGCTGGCCCTGACCCGTAGACCCCGCACCGGCGGGGATGGACCGATTAGCCTGGTTTTCGAGAGAATCAGGACCGGGTAGGCCCCGCACCCGCGGGGATGGACCGTCGTTCTCCAGCAGCGCCAAGAGTTTCCTCCGGTAGACCCCGCACTGGCGGGGATGAGCCCTCCTAAAAGACATGTATTCGTCGACAGCTTCCCCTTCGAGGAGCCCAAGAAGTCCACCACCTCCCACAGGGCAACCACCAGAAAACCCAAGGCCAAACAGAAGACCAATCGGAAGAAGGCCACACCTCGAGCCAAGCCCCAACCCAGGATGCCGAAGCCAAGGGTCAAGCCGACACCAGCAGAGCTGGAAACCAGGCAGGAGAAACGACGCGAGTACGAACGCCAGCGGTCCCAGACTCCAGAGCGCAAGGACCTGAAGCGGCGCAGCACCCAGGGAAGAAGGGAAAAGGCCAAGCTCCTCGGGATCTGTGTAGAATGCGGGGTGGCTCCACCCATCCCGGACGAGACCCGCTGCCAGACCTGCGCCAAGCGACACCGGGAGTACCAAAAGCAGACCAAGGAAAGAGCTGCCCAGAAAAGGGAACAGGCCTCCGGACAAGCTAGGATCTTCTGACGGCAACTCCCTGGGAGCAATCGCACGAATTGACTTGCTCGAAGGCCAGGGCAATGTGGTCACACCAGTGGATTACAAGCACGGCCAGGCCCCCGGCGTGCCGGAGGGCGCGTGGGAGCCGGAACGAGTCCAGGTCTGCCTCCAGGGCCTGCTGCTCCGCGCCAACGAATACACCTGCAACGAGGGAATGCTCTACTTCGTTGAGTCCCGCCAGCGGGTGAAAGTCCCGCTGGATGATGTCCTCATCTTACGGACGATGGAACTGCTCTCGGGAATCAGAAACATGGCCGCATCGGGGCAAATTCCCGAACCCCTGGTTGACAGTCCGAAATGCCCCAGATGCTCCTTGGTGGGTATTTGTCTCCCCGACGAAGTGAACTTCATCTCGGCCAAAGGAGAGGCCGTCAGGCCGGAAGATGTCCGCCGGCTGGCTCCCGCCCGGGACGACTCCGTTCCCGTCTACGTCCAAGCCCAGGGAGCCGTTGTCGGCAAGTCCGGCGACCAGTTGCAAGTGAAACAGAAGGGGCAGACGCTGCAAAAAGTCCGCCTGATGGAAGTCTCTCACCTGTCCCTTTTCGGCAACGTCCAGGTCACCACCCAGGCGCTCCGGGAACTGTGCGCCCGGAATATCCCCGTCTGCTACTTCACCTACGGCGGATGGTTCAGCGGCATCACCAACGGAATGAGCCACAAGAACGTGGAACTGCGCTGCCGCCAATACGTGGCAGCCATGACACCCGAAGCTGCCCTGCCCATCGCCCGCCGGATGGTCTTCGGGAAGATAAAGAACTGCCGCACTCTGATGCGCCGGAACCACCGGGAGCCGCCCGCCGCCGTTCTGGCGGAGTTGGACCGGCTGGCCGACCGGGCCCAGACGGCCCCTTCCCTGGACACCCTGCTGGGTATCGAGGGGGCTGCGGCTCGCACCTATTTCTCGGAATTCCATGGCATGATCAAGACCGAATCCCTGGACTTCGACTTTCACGGTCGCAACCGGCGCCCTCCCCGGGACCCGGTGAACGCGGTCCTCTCCTTTCTCTACGCCATGCTGATCAAGCAGACGACGGTTACAGCGTTGACCGTGGGCTTTGACCCATACCTGGGCTTCTACCACCAGCCCAGGTACGGCAAGCCCGCCCTCGCCCTGGACCTGGTGGAGGAATTCCGTCCCCTGATCGCGGACTCGGTGTGCCTGACCCTCATCAACAACGGAGAGTTGGGGCCGGAGCACTTCATTGTCCGGGGAAACGCGGCGGCGTTGACCCAGAACGGCCGCCGGAAAGTCATCGAAGCCTACGAGCGGCGGATGGATACCCTGGTTACACACCCTCTATTTGGATATGCCGTCAGCTACCGCCGCATCCTGGAAATCCAGGCCCGGCTGCTCACCCGGCATCTTCTGGGTGAATTGCCAACCTATCCGGTATTCAGAACGAGGTAGCCATGCGCAATCGATTCCTGGTGTGCTACGATGTGTCCGACCCTAAACGATTGGCCCGTACCTACAAGAAAATGAACGGGTTTGGAGAACCTGCCCAATACTCGGTGTTCATCTGCGATCTGTCGCCCAAGGAGAGGGTGCTGCTTGAGGCAGCGCTTACGGAGGTCATGAACCTGCGAGAGGACCGGGCGCTGATTGTAGACATGGGACCTTCGGAAGGACGGGGAAGCGAGAGTGTTACAATCTTGGGGAACGCTCGCGAAATGCCCCGGCGGGCAGTGGTGGTAGTGTGATGCCCACCTGGTGTGAAATCGCCCGGCGAGAGGTCCGGTAGTGAAGTCCTCACCTTGCACCTCTCGCAACGGATCCGCTACGAAAGGGATGGGTTGAGCCGGACGGGCGCGGGGAGGTTGCGAGCAGTGAAGGCTTATGCGGCGAAAATCGCACACTTCCAAGGAAGGAAAGCCGAGTTCAGGAACCAATAGCTGTTTCCATCGCCGAAAGGCGGTGGCCCCATTGAAGCTCCTTTTTCGTGATTCCGTTCCTCAAGGAACCTCCAGGTTTCCATCGCCGAAAGGCGGTGGCCCCATTGAAGCTCTACGCCAACGAGGTTTTGCGAGACTGTTATCAGACGTTTCCATCGCCGAAAGGCGGTGGCCCCATTGAAGCGTACCCGTGGTAGGTGAAGGATTCAACGTCCGGCGGCGTTTCCATCGCCGAAAGGCGGTGGCCCCATTGAAGCGGCCCTGAAAATCACAGTGTAATCGCCGGATACCAGGTTTCCATCGCCGAAAGGCGGTGGCCCCATTGAAGCGTGGGAGAGACCAAACGGTATTATCACGGCCACACGGTTTCCATCGCCGAAAGGCGGTGGCCCCATTGAAGCAACATTTCCATCGTCGGTATCATCATCATGACCGGGGTTTCCATCGCCGAAAGGCGGTGGCCCCATTGAAGCCCACGCGTAGCCGGAAGCCGCCTGAAAGTATCTCCGGTTTCCATCGCCGAAAGGCGGTGGCCCCATTGAAGCTTCGCCAGCTACCCCCTGCTCTGGGACGACTACGTTAGGTTTCCATCGCCGAAAGGCGGTGGCCCCATTGAAGCTTCAAGGTCAGTGTGGGGCATTAGCGGAGGCTCCACCGTTTCCATCGCCGAAAGGCGGTGGCCCCATTGAAGCGACGTGGAGGACAGGCCGCTGGGCCACGGGATCGCCGTTTCCATCGCCGAAAGGCGAAGGAAATAGAAACGGAGCGATATCACGGACAGACCTGCACCCCTACAACCCAATCCCGATAGGAAGCCCATGCCCATCACCAGATTCATCCAATCCCTGTCAGGCACATGCCGGTACTGCGGACAGTAGGCCGGCATCCTGCAGCGCACCCACCCCCAGTGCTTCCAGACCCACCAGGCTGGCTTCACGGAGATGGTCCAGTTCGCTGCCCAAGCCACCAGCACCCACAGGTTCAACGAGACCGCCCTCCAGCAAACCCTCCAGATCATCGCCCAGCGCTTCCGCGCCACCGGCGAGGACATCGAACGCGCCCTCGAGGAGGGCTTCCAGCAGGGACTGGCCCACGCGATGTCCGACGGCATCATGAACCGGCAGGAGGAGGAGCAGCTGCGAGCCTTCCGGGATAACCTGGCCCTGGATGACCAGACTGCCAGCCCCGGAGCACTGTGTGCCCTGGACCGGGCATCAACGAACCGCATCATGATGGAGGCACGGCTGCCGCCATCTCTCACCGGGACGGCGGCCAGCATCTCCAGGACCTCAGCCTGGCCATCCTGCTGGCCGGGCCTGGACGCCGGCCAGGCCCGGGACCTCCTCATCCAGGCATGGGAGGCCGCTGTGGAGGGCGCCTTGGAGGACGGGCTGCTGTCCCTGGACGAGGAGAACGCCCTGGCCATGTACGCCAACCACTTCAGCCTGACCCACCCGGACCTGGACCGGAACAGCGTCCACAGCATCCTGATCCAAGGGGCGGTGATCCGGGAAGTGACGCAGGGAATCGTGCCGGACCGGCAGAACATCACCGGCGCCATCCCGTTCAACTTGATGAAGTCGGAGCAGCTTGTATGGATCACCCAGGATGTGGGCTACCTGGAGACCGTCGTGCGCCGGGAGCGCCAGGGCACCTCCCATGGACTGAGCATCAGGGTAGCCCGCGGAGTATACTACCGGCCCAGCACCTTCCGGAGCCGTCCCATTGAATGGGAGGAGACCGTCCACGCCGACACCGGGCTTATGGGACTCACCACCAAGCACATCTACTACGCGGGCCGGAAGAAAAAGTTCCGGGTGCGCTACGACCGCATCGTGAGCTTCGACCCCTACGACGATGGCTTCGGCATTATGCGGGACGCCCAGACCGCCAAGCCCCAGGCGTTCAGAACCGGCGACGGCTGGTTCGCCTACAACCTCGCCACCAACCTGGCCCAGATGCAGGGGTAGAGGGCATTGACCGGCACGCGGCCAGACAGGGAAGCAAAGAGGTGGCACAGAGCCGACCGGCGGCTTAGAATATGGTCACCCACCAATAACGGCCCCAATGGAGAGCGCATGACCACCCAGACCATAAGCCCGGACTCGCTGAACGCGGCGGACTGGCAGCAGATCTTCTCCCGCTCACCCTTCGACGAAGACATCCAGGGGGATGACCCCGGAGAAGACGAAACCCAGCGTACTGTCAGAGAAACCGCCACCATCGTCCGCAGCACTGACTCCGACGACCGGCTCGACTGCCTCTCATCGCTCAACCCCGGCCTGACCACGGAACACCTGGAGGAGATTGCAGGAGCAACAGGTAGGTGGCTCGACGGCTCCGCCAGGGAGCGCATCCGGAAGGCCGCTATCCACACCTACGAGAGTACCCGCGACCCAGGCCGTACCATGGAGGACTGGACCACCCAGGAGGAAATCGGGAGACTGACCGGCTTGCTGCAGGAAACATCGGTCCCCGACGTAACCCTCGCCATCTGCTACGCGATGTCCGCCGCCTGCGACGCCGCCGCCGCCGAATTCTTCATCCACCAGGTCCGCACGGAAAGCCAGACAGACTTCGGAGCAGTGAGACAGACCCCGGAGGAAATCGCGGAGGACCTGCGCTTCGTAAACAGCCGGTAGGGAAGGACCAAAGTGCCGCCTGCGCTCAGAGGGAGCATACACCGGTATGACTTCGGCCCCAGCGTGGGCCACGAGCTCTCCGGCCACCGGCCGGCGCTCATCGTCAGCAACACCGAGCTGAACCGCAACCTGACCCTGGCCGCCGCCATGCCAACGTCCAGAACACCTCCCCGGGAAAGCCAACACAATAACCACACACCCCTTGAAGACACCGGTTCCTGGGCATCAGTGCGGCAGATCAAGTCCGTCGAACAGGGAAGACTGGGGGAGAGGATCGGAGAGGCCACGCCGGAAGAACTGGACTGGGCAATAGAAATCCTGGCCGCACGCCTGCTCCTGAGCGTGGCCCCGAGAACAATCCAGACGGGGCAGGGCCCGGCAGAGATGCGGCCAGGCACAATCTGGCGGATGGAACTCCAGGACCCGGACGGAACTCCTAGGCCCACACGGATGCTGGTGCTGGACTACAACCACGGGAACGGGATGGCCATCACGGTGGAGGTCGAACTCCAGCGGTCGGAGAATTCCCCGGTCAGAGTGCCCATGGAGATCCGGGGAACAACCAGCCCGGCCTCAGCCCTGATCCACAGGGTCAGATCCATCGACATGGCCGCCAGGAACGCCGCAAGGACCGGAGAAGCAGAAGAACCCAGCCTGGCCATGGTGGCCCGGGCATTCCTGGCCGTGATAAGCCGTTAGCCGGAACGCACACATGAAAGTTATCCAAGCGCCGCCGAAACCAGGAAAGGCAGTCATGACAAGAATACCCGGACGTCCCCTCAGAATTCTCTACCAGGAGATAACGCCCGCGCTGATCCGGAGAGCCTCCGCAATGTCCGCCAGGGCGAGCTCAGGCGGGGGCGCCAGGGACCTCCGGCTGAGGCCCAACGAAAAATTCCTGCCCCTGATACAGCTGATGCTCTCCAAGACCTTCGGTATAAGGGGGCAACAAGCCCACCGAGGCATTGCCACCTGGGGAGACGGCGCGGAGACCAGGAGGATCGAATACCAGGAGCCGACCAAGACCAGGCCGACAGAGGGCAGAATCGTACGGATAAACCTGCTGGACCCACTGGCGAATTTCACCGGCAGAAACCGTGGAGTGGTCCTTTTCGTTCAGGATGACAGGGATATGATCTGGGTGAGAACCGCCAGTTTCGATGAGATCGAGCAATCTGAACCCATCATAGCGGACCCAATCCTCTGGACCGTGGAAAATATCAGGCCCGGATGGACGGCAACCGGCTACATAGACCTGACCGAAGGCGGACTCGGCATCTGGTCCAATTCCGGCAACGGCTGAACACCTCCGCCGGCAAACAGGCTGAAATGCCGGCATACCGGCATATCAGCCTTCCCACATATCAGCCTTCCGGCATCCCAGCCATCCGACATACCAGCATTTCATACATTCAACATTCCAACCATCAAACATTCCAGCAACCTGGCATCCCAGAAACATCGCCGGCGAAGTTGCTCAGGACAATCCTGGACGCAGGGGTTGTCTCCCAGGCGCCCCTCGCCGGAATCTCCATGACCGCAAAGACCCAGCTCACCCCACGAAGCGGACTGACGGCCAGTCAGCCGGACGCCGCATCGTCAGCAGACCCCGCCGATGCGGGGAAGACCTGGAACAGGGAGAGGAGCAGACTCATGGGAACGAGAAGCGTAATCGGCAGGGAGCAGAATGACGGCAGCATCAGAACGGTGTTCTGCTTCCTCGACGGATGGCCGGAGGGCGTGGGGCGAACCCTGCTGGACCATTATCAAGACCCCGAAAAAATCGACAGCCTCCTGGAGTTGGGACCTCTGTCCAGCATTGGGGCCAGCCCCGAGAATCCACTTTGCCACAACCGGGTTGCCAGCATGAGCCTGAAAGGGTTGCGGGACGGCCAGGACTATGCGCCGGTCCAACGAGCTCTGAGAGAGAAATGCATCACCGCAGCCGGAGGACCGCTGGGCGGAGAACACTACAACTCCGAAACCATGGATGAGCTCCGGGAAAAGCTGAGGAACGGCGACGCGAAATACCTGTACCTGTGGGGAGAGGGCGGGTGGATCATTTCCGAACCACCCTATGAACTGCCGGAGCCGCTGGAAACCAGACTCAGGGCATAATGCAGAGGGGACCCCAAGCCGCGGGGCTGGAGCGGGAAACAGATGAAAATCGTCACCGTCCGGGGGCTGTACCGGCTGTTCGAACTCACCGAGGGCGATCACGCCGGCCGGGAGGAGAATGCCGGACAGCGAATAATGAGACTCCACCAGCGGTGTCTCAGTCCGGGAAAGTCCCACGCAGCCATTTCGGAACAGAGGATGGACCGGTGGATCAGACTTGCGGAATAGTCCAGCGGGACATACCTGGTGGAACGCCAAGATATCCCCAGCCACCAAACATGATCCTCCAGGAGGAGGTCCAAGAGAAGATCCGGTAGAAAGTCCAGGAGAAGGTCCGGGAGGACGTCCCAGACCTGACCAGCCACGCAGACCAGCCGGACAAAGTCCTATGGGATGACCCGGATGGAGGAGAAAACAGAGATGTTTGACTGCCCCGGATGCAGCCTGGAAAAGCAGGACTCGGAAAGAGTCTACATATAAGCGCACCGGGGGGACCGGCACCCCGGGATGCACATGCTGACCATGTGCGGGAACTGCTATGAAAGAGTAGCCCTGGTCCTGGGACGGAGGGAGGGCCTGACCTACCCCGGGCCAGCCAGCCTGACCGCTGCCCAGTTCATTGAAATCGCAAGGCGGCAGACCCAAATGCCAGAGGGTGACAACACCCGGAGGGAATCAGATATGACCTGCGACGTATGCGGCGCCCACGCAGTCACCGTGGAGTCCGAGACCCTGGAGAGCGAGCGGCTCGAGGACTGCGAGCTGGACTTCGACCCCAGCCGGGAATACCAAATATCGTTATGCCCGGAATGCGCCGCCACCCGGGAAAACCCCGGGCGGCTGATACCCCAGGCATTTGAGGAATGGAACGAGTGGTACCACCACGCCGTCAGCGACTCGATGGATAGCCCGGTGGCAATCTGAATACCGGCAGGAACCAGACGGAAAACAGCGGGGAGCAGATGGAACACCGGATTGAACCGGACCAAGCGGAAACCACTCCGGGGCGGCGGTGCCGGGATTGCCCAGCCGACATCAGCCACCGTGCGCCGGGAACGGTGCGGTGCCACGACTGCGCCCTCACGCGTGAGCGCACCCGGGCTGCCGAGCGGCAGGAGGAAGGCGCCAGCAGCGCGGCCCGGGACCGGAGATGCGAGGATTGCAACATATTGATCAACGACCGTGGCAGCCGGGCAGTCTACTGCCGGGACTGCGCGGACAACCGGGAAAAGAGAAGGAAAAAGGTCTGAGGACGGACCGGCAGGAGGAAGAGAATGACCGAGAAAGTCCAGCAGATGGTGAGGGCAGTCCGGGACGCTGTGACCGCCCCCGATGTGGACCAGAAGGTGGGAGACTGGCGTGACGACGGCCGGTGCTGCGTCGGGGCCAGGCTCGCCCACGCGCTTGGGCTGAGGTCCGGGTCCTACCTGAAGGGCGCCGACGAGTAGGCCCGGCGGATGGGCGGCAACCGCGCCCAGGCGCTGCTGATGCTGAAGCAGGCCGGAGCTGGAGAAAACCCCATCGGCATGGAGGATTGGCCCAACTCGCCGGCGGACGTCTGGCGGAGACTCGCCAGCGTGGAAGAGCTGCCGGGGCTCGCCGGATCTGACCTGAGCGGAATGAGCCTGGACCAGACGGATCTGAGCGGAGCAGACCTGAGCGGAGCAGAGCTGCAGAATGCCAACCTCGGAGATACGAATCTTGCCGGAGCCAACCTGAACCACGCCAACCTGACCGGGGCAAGGATTGAAGAAACCGACCTCGCCAGGGCGGACCTGCAGCACGCCATACTCACGGATGCCAGTCTGAACCAGTCGGACCTCACCGGGGCGGACCTGCGGCACGCGGGCCTCACGGGAGCAACCCTGAACCGGGCTGATCTGACCGGGGCGGACCTGCGGCACGCCGACCTCACGGGCGCCACCCTGAACCGGGCTGACCTGACCGGGGCAGACCTGCGGGCCGCGAACCTGACCATGGCCAACCTGACCATGGCCAACCTGAAGAAATCCAACCTCACCGGCGCCAACCTGCTGAGAGCCAATCTCAAGAACACGGAGCTGCTGGATTCATCCGTGCGGAGCGCGGTCAACCTGGACCGGGCCATTGGTTTCCTGAAATAGGCCGGAACGGCAAAGAATCAGCCGGCGCCCCCGGGATATACTCCCGGAAATCCAGGCAAGGAGTGAAACATGCCGGCAGGAATAGACAAAACGGGGACCATGAGAAAGACCAACCGGAAAAATACCATCGGAGCGGCGCTGCTGGCGCTGTCCATCGCGGTCATCCTGGGAACAGCCTGCAGCCCCCCGGGTACGGAGAACATCGCACCGGCGGCGGGAACCGCCCAGATGCTGAACGCCGTACCGGCGTTCAGCGGAGAACCGGAAGCAGCGCTCGAAACGGCCGGGCCGGAAGGAGTTGGAACAGCCGGAACCGGACACCCGGAGGGCGCCAGGGATGAGATGGCCGGCGTCTGCATGCCCGACACCCTCAGGGTCAGCGGACATGGGACTGCCGAGGGCATACCCGACACCCTCCAGATGTGGGCATCCGTCACGAAGACCGGACATGACGTCAGCGGAATCATCCTCGAGGTCAACGGGGCTACGCAGACGATCGTCGAAGCGGCGGTGGAGAACGGAGTATCGCGGGAGGACATTTCCACCACCAGGTTCTCCCTCAGGCCCAACCAGGTGTACGACCATGACCTCAGAGATTTCCGGGACGAGGGAATGGTGGTATCCCGAGACATCAAACTGAAGATAAGGGACCTGACCACGGCATCCCAGGCTGCGGGAAACATACTGGATGCGGCGGTTGCCATCAGGGAAGTCAAGACTTCGATCAACGGCCTGGACTTCACCATAGAGGATGACCTCGGCCTGAGGTCCAGAGCCATGGAGGAAGCGGTGCTCAACCTGAGGCTCAGGGCTGGAATAATGGCCGAGGCCGCTGGGAGAAAGGTCAGCCGGATGGCCCGGATCCAGACCGGGACCGCGCCGGCCCGGATTGACAGGATATTCAGCAAGGGCCCATTCCTGGAGGCAGCATCCGCCGAGAGGTCATTCGCGCCAAGCATACCCCTCGAGGGGGGAACCAGAACCATCCAGGCCAGCGTCTCCGGAACATTCATCCTGGAGCCGGACCCAAACGGGGAAATGGAGACCTGCATCCGGGACTGACGCCCCGGAGATCCAACTGGAGACGGCTGCGGGCGGCATTCCGCCCGCAGCATTCCGTCCGCAGCGCACCGGGCGCCGGCTGACAGCGGCATTTCCCGCCAGACGGGGATCGGCCGGCCGAGGTCACCGCCAGACGATGGTCCTCATCATCACCCCGCCGGGGTGGGGACTGACCGGCGGCCCACCCTTGGAAAAACCTCGCGCCAGCGGGGGTCAGCCGGCCCGGTGCGCATAGAGGGCTGGCAGCCCTCCACCCACCCCGCACCCGCGGGGATCGACCTGACCCCCGCCATGACGCCGCCCCCCCGGGCCGGAAACGGCCCGGGGGGCGGCGTTTCTTTTGAGGGGTTTCCGCGCCGCCCTCCCGCCGTGAACGGATGGGCGTGAGAAAATGGACCAGGAGTGAGAAATCATGGCAGAAGCAGTTGGTGAAACCCAGACACCCGAAAAGCAGCCCGGAATGAGCATATATGAATGCTGGCCGCAGGATGAGGGCTGCGTGAAACTCAGCCGGGCCCATGAGGATGAGTACGTGCTGCAGTTGGCGGCCGACATCAACCACATGGAAGGGACCGGGGACCAGGATGGCGTCTCCCAGATCTGGCAGAACTACGGGAACCGCGACTCCATCCTCGCCTGCCACATCATCGAGCGCCACCCGGAGCTGATGCCCAGGCCAAGAGTGGACTGAGCCAGCCCTTCGGGGGAACGGGGCATCATTCCCCGGGCCCCGCAGAATCCTCAGAGAGGTGAAGGAGAATGACCCAGACCGCAGATGAGAACCAGCAGGGCGGCATTCCCAACGAATGGCCACCCCCGGAATGGCCCGGCTGTCCCAGCCGGAGACGGTACGGCAACGCCGCCGCTCTGGCGGCGCAGGCCGACAGCCAGATGGCAATCCAGCAGATCATTGCCAATCCCAGGGTTGGACGGCAGGAATATCAGCGGGCCCAGGACGCGGCAACGCTCTGCCGGATGATCGGCGCCAACCAGGCCTGCCGGCAACACCAGGAGAGGGCCGGAACCCTCAGAAACATCATGAGCCTGGAGGATGCGCTCGGCGTTGCCGGCGGGTTCAGCGACAGCCACAACATCGGAATGTCGATCCTCAGGATTGAAGACGGCGCGGTCGCGGCAACGACCCGCGACCACCTCAGGACCCAGGTCACCACCCGGTACGCCGCGCTGAGCCGTCACCCCAGCTGGGTGGGCATCAGCCCCATGCTGAAATGGGTGCAGGGCCTGGAGGTCCTGATATTCTGTGCCAAGACCATTCACCCTTCGGGTGAAACCGGCCCACACGCCGCCTACGGAATGGTCGCCATGAGCCAGGAACTGGCCTCCGATCTCCACCTGGACAACCTGACCCACTGTTCGCAGTCCAGGATCCTGCAGGGAACCACCGAAATCAGGACACTGGAGAAGGTCCTGAGGTACCACAGCGCAACACCTCACCTGATGGACCCCTGCATGACCGACGGGGAGCCAATCTGACCGAACCCAGGGGGGGATAGCCGCCAGGGAGATACCTGACAGGCGCGGGATCGGACCTCCTCAGTCCACGGGGGACCTGTTCCAGCGTATGCCAAAACAACCTGGCGGAGGGCGGCCAGGAACAACACGGCTGATTCCAACCGGCGGAAGACCCAGGCCCTGGTGGGACTCCCCCAGTGGGACTCCCCCAGCAGAAATTGCCCAGGCCGCCCGGACCACCCTGAAGGAAGCCGCCCGGGAGATGCTGGACCACACGGCCTTCACCACCATGGCCGCCGGCATCAAGACGGAGACCGGAATCACCCTGGTCCGCATGTCCCAAGAGGAGCAACACCACACCGTACCCACCTGCGGGCGCACCCGGAAGTGGGCTGGAAGAACCCCAAAACAGACTAAAACAGACCAAGGAGAAGGAAGATGACAAAAGAATGGGAGCTGTACGAGGACTTACCCGAAGATCCAGAAGAGGAACACAGAACCCCTCCCCACCACCACATGGAATACCACCAGGAGATTACCCCCATCGGTCGGTGAGGATGCATTTCAGAATAGAGCTGCCGAGCAGTCAGCCCAGGAGCGGAAGGCCCAGCCCCAGGCATGAGACGAACACCACCCGAGGGGGAGACCCCCAGAGCAAGCTGTCAGGCCAGGCAGCCCGGCAATGACATAACCATCGAAGAATTCCCGGGAAGAATTCCTGGAGGCGCTGCCCACATCCAAGCCCCCCCACCTGGGAACGGGAGGACATCATCCACGGACGGGAGACATCAGAGGCCGCGGCCCCTCCATGCACCACCCTCACCCTGGACCTGCGAACCATCTCCCGGCAATGCCCCGGAATACCCTTCAGCGCGGACACTCTGAAAGGAGGACCTCAAGTCCATGAGAAAACCACCGTACGACCAAGCGACCACCCTGGCGCTCGACAGCCTTGAGACACTGGCCTGGGCCGCCGGACCAACGCCAATCATAAGCCAAGATGCACACCCCGGATGGACGGAGAACGAAGCCGCACGGATGGCAGCCGGGGACTTCATCCAGGCAATAATCGCCCAGGCAGAGCAGCAGGCCGTCGGCAACCGGACCCCCGCCGTGCGCGCCGCAATGATCGAGGCCTGGTCATGGCTCCTCAACCTGGAGGATATGGACCTGGAGGAAAGAGAACCCGATGACAGATACCTGGAGGACAGCGAGGAGATGGATCCAGACCCCTGCGGCGAAACATCCGCCGGCTACGACACGCTGCGCCGGGCAGAAGAGCGGCTGGGAGAGGCCGCCCTCAGGTACGCCAGCCACCTGAGCGGCTGGGATCCCGAGCAGAGGGACGGGATGCCGCTTCTCAACCTATGGCGCAGCGTCGTGGCGCCGCCGGGCTACATTGCCATGCTCCGCCACCACCTGGCCGCGCTCTCTGAGAGCGAGGAAGCCGGGTTGACCAGCGGGCACAACATGGCCGCACAGGATATGGCGGTCTCACTGGACCACCAGCTGGGTGAACTCGCCCAGATGAGCCGGCTCAAGACCAGCGGCCCCAGGCCGTCAGTCCGGCAGATGCAGCGGTGCATGAACGAGATCCGCAACGCCCTGCAGGAGTTCGGCCAGGCGGAGAACCTGATCAGGCGGACGCGGACCATCAGGTTCCACCCGGCGATGGACGCCGCCGATTTCAACGAGGGCCAGGAGATGGCCCGGATGCTGGCGGGCGGAGACGAGAAATACGCCATCTCACTGAACCCAGGCCAGCCGGCCGAGAGCATCATTGCCTACGACGCCGGCTCATGCATCCGGGTAAAACGGATTGTCGACCACTACGAGGATAATGATGAGGCGGAGATCGCCAGCGAACATGCGCTGGCCTTCATCAGCATGAGCGAGCACACGGCAGAGGAGCACGGCGCCAGGGCCGCCGAGCAACACCGCGAACTGGCGAGGATGCTCTGCTACAACATTGCCGCGGATATGCACCAGGTGGACCGCGGCGAGTTCGCCGGGATGATCCAGGCCATGAGGCAGGCGAACAACGATCCACTCGCCGTCAGGGAGGCTGCCGCGGAAGCGCTGCTGCACGGCAGCAGCGGCCTGGACCTGCTGTTCAGCCTGGCGGATGAGGACGAGGATCCCCCGAGCATCGAGCAGGCGCAGGCAGTGATCAACGCCGCCCGGGAGACCGGCCTGAACGATGGCCTGATGCGGGCGCTCTGCAAGGTCATGAGGGCTGACCCCGATATGGTGGGAGCGCCGGCGCTGGAGGTCAGGGCGGAAATGGTCGCCGAAGCATTGGAGATGTGCCCAATGGAACTCCATCAGCACCAGGCAACGAAAATCGCCCGCACGCTGGGCGCCAACGAGGAGGATCCTGCCATTGCTCAGTGGATCGACAGGCGCTGCAGCGACGCCGGCGAGGAAGACGACGACGAAGACGAGGAAGACGCCGGCTACGAGGATGATGAGCCCGGCCACAGGCGCTGATACTACGTACCGGCGCTCCTTGGAGACACCGGCAAGCGAAGCCAACTGCCGGGAATGGGCCGCGGCCCATTCCCGGGAATCCGACGCGATCCCGTGGGGCCCTGCGGCCGTGACCGCCCCTGGGAAGGCCTGAGGCAACCCAGTTTCAAGCGCATGGGTAAAACGCTGGGACGGTCCCATAGAAAAAATTGGGAATTTTATGGAATTTTATCCAAACCCCTTGACAGATAGCAAGCCTGTGGGTGAAATATTCCTCATAAATCAAACGGGATACGTGAGATTATGGCTAAGCAATCAGCGCCAGGCAAGGCACACCGCAAGGGCATCACTTTGATGGATGTGGTCAAGAAATTCGACACCGAGGAAAAGGCCGAAGCATGGTTCATTGAGCAACGCTGGCCCGATGGTCCGGTCTGCCCCTTCTGCGAGTCCACCAACATCCAGGCCAGGGCCAGCAGGAAGCCCCAGCCCTACAGGTGCCGGTCCTGCCGCAAGGATTTCAGTGTCAAGACCAAGACGGTGCTGCACAGTTCCAATATCCCGTTGAGCAAGTGGGCCATCGGCTTTTACCTGCAAATGACCAGTCTCAAGGGCGTCAGTTCCATGAAGCTACACCGGGACTTGGGGATAGGACAACAGGCCGCTTGGCACATGGGCCACCGCATCCGGGAAACCCTCAAGGGCAACAGTGGGTTTTTCGGTGGACCGGTGGAAGTTGATGAGACCTACATCGGGGGACTGGAGAAGAACAAACACGCTGATAAGAAGCTCCACGCAGGGCGCGGGGCAGTCGGCAAGACGCCGGTGGCAGGGTTGAAAGACCGGCCCACCAATCAGGTCAAGGCTGAAGTGGTGCCAGACACCGGGGCCAAGACCCTGCAAGCATTTGTCCACAACAACACTGAGGACGGCACACAAGTCTATACCGATGAGTCCAGGAGTTACCTGGGTTTGGATCGGCCCCACGAAGCGGTGAAGCATTCAGTGGGGGAGTATGTGCGGGAACAGGCCAGTACCAACGGCATGGAGTCTTTCTGGTCGATGTTGAAACGGGGCCACACCGGCACCTACCACAAGATGAGTCCGAAGCACCTGCATCGGTACGTGGCCGAGTTCGAGGGCCGGCACAACCGGCGACAGCTTGACACAGCCGCCCAAATGGGGATAATGGTCCGTAATACGGAGGGGAAGCAACTCCGATACGAGGACCTTATCGGACCAAAGGAAACCCGCCTGAGCGGCGGGGTTTAGAGGAGACACATGATGGAACGGCCAACGGGACCCGCGACAACTGGCGCAATTGCGCGATCCCAGGATCAAAGCCGACGAGGCAACCATTGCCAAGTCGCTGCAGGGCCACTGGCGGGAAGAGCACATCTTCGAGCTGAACCAGGCCCTGGAGCTGTACTGGTTCTATCAGGATAAGATTGCCGAGTGCGACCGGGAGATTGAAGCCCAGTTGGAGCGTTTCGAGGACCGCAGCAATGGTGATCCTCCGGCGGCGAAGTCCGGCCGGAGACGCAGCAAAGGAAACGCCCCACGCTTCGACGTTTGGACGCACCTGTACCGTATGACGGGGGTTGACCTGACCCAGATCGACGGTGTGGATGCCTACACCGCGCTCAAGGTGGTGAGTAAGATTGGCGCCGACATGACGAAATGGCCGAGTGCGAAGCACTTTGCGTCCTGGTTGGGGCTGAGCCCAAACAACCGCATCACCGGCGGCAAGGTCATGAGCTCCAAGACCAAGCCCAGCGCCAACCGTGCGGCGGCGGCCTTACGTCTGGCGGCCAACGCTCTGCACCGCTCCGACAGCGCCCTGGGCGCCTTCCTGCACCGGAAGAAGGCACAGATGGGCGGGCCCAAGGCCATCACCGCCACGGCCCACAAGCTGGCTCGCATCTTCTATTCCATGCTCCGCTACGGTCAAGAGTACGTGGACGCCGGGGCCGAATACTACGAACGTCGATATCAGCAGCGGGCGTTGCGCGCGGCAAAGCGTCGGGCGGCGCAACTGGGCTATCAGCTGGTGCCCATGCCCGATGCTCCGGAACACACAACCTACGCCCCCCTGACGCGCCAATTGCCGCGTGACGACGTTGGTTAGTGGGGAGGTCTCGCAGATGGTGGAGTCCAGGTCGATGGTCAACGGCCCGTCGCCGGGTCCGGCACCGGCGGCCCAGGAACGGGCCAGCAACTCGCGGCTCACTCGGTCCAACTGGCGGACGTGGCCCCAGCGGAAGCTGCGCAGGAAGGTGCCCAGGGTGGATGGCGCCTTGACCATGCCGCCCAGGGTGCAGGCCGTCCCCCGGTGCGTAACACGTCGGCATCGTCGATGCAGTTATTGGGTGCTCCTTGTTTCGGGTCGGTTTTCTGTGCAAAAACCATTATCCCAGATTCAGGGGAGCACCATCTTACCCCTTCAGCACCTCTTTATTCCCCACTCCTTCGGTGGGTTCGGGCTAAATCATTCAGAAACATATTGTTAGGAGTTGTTATGCGGATAAGGAAAACGGCCACCATCACTATTGCATCTATGCTCTTGATAGCAGGGTTCCTCGTCTTAGCGATGTTATTGGGGACTTCCAGCGATGTGCTGGCAGAAAAGACCTCTGATGCGCTCACCAGCAACATAAAACAAGCAATGACATCCAGCAGCGATCGGAGCAAAGACCACGCCCAAGAATTCACCACCGGAGCAAACTCATCCGGGTATGGACTTACCAGCCTGGATATAGCCTTCGCCAATGCGACGCTTACGAATGGAGCCGTGGCCAACCAGCCCGAAGTATCGCTATGGGTTAGGAACCCCCATCCCGACGTATTTTCATTCTATAGTACGCATTGGCTGCGCCTGGCCCGGTGGGATCGCCCCAGTGCTGGGACGCCAGCCAACGGCGAGTTTATACTCAGCTATGACCTCCCCCAGCATTTGCACCTAGAACCATCCACCGTCTACCGCGTTGCCGTGGGCAAAGACTCGTCAATGTCAATGGCCATCACCAAATACGTTGCTGACAGCGGTAGCCCCGGATGGCTGATCGGCAACCGACTCAAGACCCGTAGTGGTTTTAATGAATACACCAACACCGCTCATGATGCAGACGGACAACCAGCGGTCGGGAAAATCAGCTTGCACGGCTATCCAAGCAACCCCGCCTATCCCACCACAATAATAAAGGGTCATGATGCATGTCCATACCAGTGCAGAGTGGCGGCGAATGGTGATTGGATTATTGGGATAATGGAAAACCAACCCGGCGGCTTGAGGATAACGGAACTCGGGTTAAATGATTCGGACCCAACGGTGGGCGAAAAGTCGTCTCGTGTTTGGATAGAATACGCGCCCGAAGAAGCAATTGACGATTACGTACTGGTCGCCGAGAACTCCATACTCTTTACCGGTATAACGTTTGACTACGAGACACAACAAGAACACAATTTCGTGATAAAGGTATATGACCTCCACGAGCACACAATCACTACCCAAAAGGTCGTGTTGGATATTACAGACCTGACTGACATTCCCGTCGACATGACTGGTGTCATTAAACCCGTTGTTGAAAAGGACTCCGCTACGGCGGGAAAACGTGATACGACAGTGTGCTGGACCGCTCCGTTCAATGTAGGACGCCCCATGATTGACGGTTATGACATTCGCTATCGTGAGTCCAGCTCAGAGGGGTGGACGGAAATCAGTCGTGTACCTGGAGACCAGTGCCTAGACGATGGTGGGGCTTTGGTTTACTTACCGGTTGATGGCTCGGACGATGCGGAGGGGATTGGACACACCATCGTTGGTCTCACACCCAACACTGCATATACGATTCAGATACGAGCAATCAATTCCTCGGGATTCGGTCCATGGGGCAAGGCACAGTTCAATACCGATTATGCCACCGCACAACGTCTCGGAGTGCCCACGCCTGAACCCCAACCCCCGAATACGCCAGTACCAACAGCTACGCCTGCACCCCAACCCACGCCTGAGCCGCCGCTAACCGCTGAGTTCCGCAGTGTACCAGCCAGTCACAACGGTTCAGACCCGGTTGCCATCGAACTGCACTTCAGTGAGCACGTCTCCGGGCTGAGTTACGCAATATTGCGAGATGAAGCCTTTCAGACAACCAACTCACGGGTAATCACGGCTGGCCGGCTGGTCAGTGGCAGCAATCAGAGTTGGGTTATTCGGGTGGAGCCACTGGAGGCGAGAGCGATGACGATTGCATTAGCGCGAGCATCCGACTGCGGGGCGGTGGGGGCCATTTGTATGCTCAATGGAAAGAAACTATCCAACAGCATTCAGGTAACGATACCACATCTAGGAAGTTGATTTAGGGGTTTGGTGAACAACTCCCATATAATCCCCATTACGAACCAGTCGAAGTGGGAGAACGGGATCTTGCAACCCCTACCGCCGCATTGATCTTGAGGCCAATGAGCAACGGATCAACCACCTCAATCCGGCAGAGGTCGAAGCAGAAGTAGAAGTAGAAGTAGCCAATCGGTCAGACCGTTTGGCTATCCGTATACAACACTTTTCCGACCAATTCGGAATCCCACAGTGGATGACTACTGGACTGCTCTGGAAGCAGACCCCCAAGGGCCATTAGCCTCTACTCTTGCCAAAGAAGCTCGACGGCAGAACATCCATGAGCAAGCCGCAGCCGGATACGTTGAGCAATTGGCTCACATCCAGCTTTTCCAGTCGCTACCGTCAACAGGACCGAATGCTCTTTACATCACAGGGGACGGCCAGTTTATCACCAAAGCCGCACTGGGCAACGCGCCTCGCCCATCCAAGTCGATAGACTTTAGATGGCAGACCGGAAACATCACCTGTTATGCCGTTCAGAAGTACACCAGAGAGGGCGGCGGGAACCAAGACAATCAGTATCTGGAAGTAGAGAGCGTATTACGAAACTACCTTCAACGGGTGAACAATGGAGTCGCCCTCTTTGCCCTGGTAGATGGGCCATATTACACCGAGGCACGTTTGAATCATCTGCGAGGTTTGCGACGGCTACAAACCCCTTTCAGCTATGTAGCTAGCGTCAATCAGTTGCTCCCCATACTTCAGGGTATCGTTGCACCATAGGGAGTAAGGATGGCACGTAGGGGCACAACAAGGGAAACAGGGCGGCAGTCGACACCCCGGAGCAAATCGCCTTAGTCTGTATGCAAAATCCCCGCAAAATGTATGAGGAGTCAACAATGGCCACGAAACGCAAGCAGAAGAAGGGGCGGGGCCGTCCTGCCACCCGCAATATGCCACCCAGGGTCGACGCCAGTGCTGAGGAGATCGCCCGTGCGGTCATGGGTGTGAAGATCGAAACAGGCCACCAGTGGGACTACCTCAAAGTTGCTGGTGGGACCGTTTATTACTGCTGCGACTGTGAGCGGGAAGTCGCCTACCCCGAAACACTCTACCAGGACGGGCGCTGTGAGCAGTGCCACGACCGCGCCTTGATCAGCTAGGGGGAGCGGTTTTTGGGTAATTTCCCATATAATTCCCAAAAAATTAGACCGGCAACCTCCCCGGCACCAGAAGCAATACTCAGGATCCACGAGAAGGAATAAAAACCAAACTTGCACGAAAAATTGGAATTAAAAACATTTTTCGTGCAAAGCCCCCATACCCCATGGTCCTGGCCCAGGATGGCCGGGCAGAATTTTCCCGGCAAAACGATCCATGAATCGGAGCAGACCATGAGAAACATAATCAACAACGGGAAGATGGACCCGGCGGCAACAGCCGCCTCATGGGCGTTCCTAGCCGCCGGAGCGGCGGCGCTCGTATATATCCTCACGGCCAGCCCCCCAGAGATTCCCCAATTACCCAGGTATCCGCGGCCGGAGTGGGATACAGGAACATACACAACCTGGATGACACAATAGAGAGGCTCCTCAGAGCATCCCGAGAAACCCAGACCTCTGGAAGATCGAGAATTACGAGAAGTTTCTCGAGGAACGCCGCAGGCTGATGGCCGAGAAAACCGACCGGATGATCGGAAAGATGAGACAGGGGATGCTGCCCTGAGGGACCCGGCCAAGTCCGCAGAAAGGACAAACATGAAAACCGGCCTGATAGGGCCGGCGACAGGAGGATGATTCCTCCTGTTCGTCCAACTGAGAGACAACATAGGGGGACCAGAGCGGGATCATCAGGTAGGGAGCCATCATCAAGATCCCCTGAGAGAGAAAGCGAGCAGGCCCAGGCAGAGGGGCATGGAACCCCTGCCCAGCCAGAAGGTATAATCGCATAATCAAGGAACCGGAACCACGGAGACGCACAGAGGGAGAAAAGCAGGATGACATCCCAGGAACTGGACCAGAGGGCGCTGCGAATAGCCCGCGAGATCCACGAAGAGGAAAAGCCATTGCTGACCATCCTGTTCGGATCCAGGGCCACCGGCCAGTACCGGGACGGAAGATCCGACGTGGACATCATACTGGTCCAGGATGACCCACCGCCGCCGGGACAGGAGGAAAAGGTCGAAGCCAGGGCCGCCAAAATGGCAGAAGATCTCTTCAAGGAAGAAACTCCCGTGCAGATCATCTGGCAGACTTCGGCAGAATTCAACAGGATGCGGCGGACGGTGAACCACGTGGTGGCCCGGGCACTGGATGAGGGAGTGGTGATGCCAAGCAACCCGGAGGAATACCGGAGCAGGTACGAACAGGAGTACCGGGACGAGGAATTCGAGTGGACCGTCACCGACGAACGTATGAAACACGCCGAGATCCACATCAATACCTTCAATAACCTGGTGAACATCGGAAGCGACGACCTGGTGATGGGACAACATACACAAGAAGCGCTCGAACACGCCCTGAAGGCATTGATCTCGGCGACCAACAACCGGTACGCGACCACCCACAACATTGAAAGGATCACGAGAGCGGCAAACAATGTGGATCCAGGACTGCAGTTCGAGCCGCAGATACCCCCGGAGATCTACACCCAGTACGCTGGAGGAGAGGAGTACAAGCCGAAGATCAACCTCATCTCCGATATTCCGGACTTCGCCCTGAAGGTCACGAAAGACGTGGAACACATCCTGGAACGGACCGAGGAGGTGAGAGAACTCAGAAGAGCCTCGGAGAACTCGGAATAACTCTCAAGCCACCACCCCCACAGTACCTGAACGCTACAAACCGACAAAACCAACTCCATACCCGATCCCCTGGTCTCGGCCGCACATGGCCGAGCAGAACTTTCCAGACAATACGATCTACGAGTTGGACAACCTGGATGTTCTGCGCGGCATGAACTCGGAGACCGTGGACCTCATCGCAACAGACCCGCCCTTCAACACCAAGAGGAACAGGGCCGGCGCCGCCGGCTTCTACGTGGACAACTGGAAGTGGGGCGACACCGGTAAACTGCCTGATCAGTGGGCGTGGAACGAGGTCCACCCAGTCTGGCTGGATGAGATCCGCGACGACAACCGCGCTCTCTTCGAGGTCATCGAGGCCGCCGGCCACGGCCAAGACATCGCCGCGTTCCTCTGCTTTCTCTCCGTACGACTTCTGGAGATGCACCGGCTGCTGAAGCCCACGGGGAGCCTGTACCTGACTGCGGCCACACCGCAAACGCCTACATCCGGATGGCGCTGGACGCCATCTTCGGGACGAAGAACTTCCAGAACGAGATAGTCTGGTCATACCGCACCGGAGGCTCCGGGAAAAGGGCATTCTCCCGCAAACATGACAGCATCTTCTTCTATACCAAAACAGAAGACCACACTTTCAACATCCAAAAGGAAAATCTTACACAAAGTCCAAGAATCGCAAAACCGGCACAATAAACTACGGCGGCGGAACAGCCGAGTTCTTCCAGGATGAGGAAGGAGTTTACAACTGGGTCAACATGAGAGACGTGTGGGACATCCCATACATCGGTTCAACAGACGCTGAACGAACCGGCTCTCCCGACCAGAAGCCCCTGGCTCTCTACGAGCGGATCGTCCTCGCCAGCAGCAACCCCGGGGACCTGGTGATAGATCCGTTCGCCGGGTGCGCCACCACCATCATGGCCGCCCGGAACAACGGGCGCCGATGGGTCGGCATCGACCGCCGGCCCGATGCCCGCTTCCACGTCGTCTGCCGGATGGAAAGGATCAAGGCCAAGGACGCTGAGGACATCCGGAAACTTCCTCACCTGACCAACTGGCTCGACGCGAGACTGGCCCGGCATGATGCCCACTTCCAGACTGAACCTCCCGTCAGGACGGACGAGGGCGACACCGCGGCGCCCTTCCTGGCTGCCGTCCACACCAGCGAGAAGTCCATCCTGACCCACCGGCAGATGAAGGAATATCTCGTGGAGACCTTCGGACTCCAGTGTTGGGGCTGCAACTTCCACACCCCCGATGACAGGTACCTCCAGCTCGACCACGTGGACCCGAAAGCGGACGGCGGCTCCAACCACCTGGACAACCGGGCCCTGCTCTGCCAGCCCTGCAACGGGGCCAAGTCCAACCGGATCACGATGAGCCAACTTCGCCGGGAAAACATAAAGTCCAGCCACCTGACCCGGCCCCCGGGGACAAAGCGCGGCCAGGACGGGCACCCGATCAACCTGCCGCTGGCGCGTCAGGACCTGCCGTGAGGCCCTGGAGCGGCACCGGAAGGGGCAACCTCTGCAGCTGGGGATGATAATATAAGGAACCAAGACCAGAAGGACCAATATGCCCAGTTACATGAAAACGACCAGGACAACGCTCCGTGCCATCCGGGAAAGCACCCTTACGGTAACAGATAAGATCATAGACCTCTCGTTGAGACGAAAAAGAACCAGGCCACCTCCCGGAGTACGCAAGGGTTGGCGCAAGGGCCTACGCGAAAAACTATGGGAGAAGCAGAACCACAGGTGCATGTACTGTGGGCTGGGAATAGAACTACGCCCATATGAGTCACAAACCAGCAAGATTTCGCCAAGAGATTCGAGGACTTCCTGGAAACCCACATGGTCTCCATGGGAATGAACTGCACAAGAAATCCCAAACTGCCTGATGGCAAAACCCCAGACTTCCCATTCGGCCACTTGACCGTGAACACGAAGGGAAATAACATCGAACCAAATGAATGGAGCGGAGCATGGATATGACCACAAGAATGGAGAGGGTAGCAGAAGACATCGCGCTGGCAACCTTCCGAAAAGCCTGTACCCTGATGGAGCCGCCCCTCCAACCGGAGAAGCTCCATGAGCGCTTCCGAACCATGTGGCCCGCGGGGGACAGCAGATTGCCCATGAACGACGCCATGGGCGCGGCCATCCACAGCGCATATGCGCCGGACCGCGAGTCCTGGAAGACCCTCATGGAGAACGCCTGGAGCGGGGCAGTGGAGGAAGTCGTCCAGGGGTATTTCAAGACCGCCCAACATAGTTTCGAAAATGGACAACCCATGGAAGGCGTGGAAACTCTCACTGATGCCGTGAGAGCAACCCTGGGACGGATCGCCGCCACCCGCGAGTGGCCCCACAGCACCCACGAGGACCTGTACAGTATCGCGGCGGCCCTGGCCAGCGGGAACGGGTGGCCCGACGAGATTGAGGAATTCGACCAAGCCCTGAAGGACGCGTCCCCGGAGGGCAAGAATCTCTGCGCCGCCCTGGGAGCCAGCATGGGAAGGCCTGATGTCCTCAGATTCGGCCTATACGACGGGGAGCCGGACCGTCCAGAAAGCGACAGTTTCCTGTTTGCCAGGACAACCATAGAACTGGCCAACCGGCTGGCTGACCAAGAGGCGGTAAGGTCATGAACCAACAGGAGCATGCCGGCATGGCCCAGGAACTCACCGAAAGGGCCGACGAAGAGGCAAGGAACGGTGGCAACCAATTCGTTGCCGCCGAATTCTTGTGGGGAGCATTCGCCCACTGCCTGATTGGGGCCGCCCTGAACTTGGGACTGCCCCACGACAGCCACGGCGCATTTGAAAGGACAGCCCGCCACCTTGACGCCACCCAAGGCGGCAATGTCTGGCGCTCACGCTTCGGTTCGGCAGAACGGCTCCACATCCACTTCTACCACGGCAATGTGCCGGCCAGGGAACTGAGAACCCACACCCAAGCCGCCACAGAGGGCATCCTCGAACTTCTGAATCTGCTCCGAACCGGCAACTGAACCCAGGATGTCAGAGGGACGACCACCAGACAGGACCATTGGAAACGGGAACTCTCCAGAATTTCGCGCGGCTTTGCACAAAATAGGAATGGAAAACAAATTTTGCGCAAAGCCATCCCCTGCAGAACCCTCATCCCGCCGGCGCAGACCCCCTCCACCGCCTCACCGTCTCCAGACTGGCCACCGCCAGCGTGACCACGACCGGCACCCCCAGCGTGAACGGCGCGGTCATCATCGCGATCAGCGCAAACGCCTCCGGCTGAACCCCGGCCAGCGGGAGATTGACGATCCTCACCATCACCACAAAGACAATCCAGAGCGTCAGAATCCCGAAGCCGGCCGCCGCAACGCGGCGCGTCCAACGGTAGTTATCCATACCTCACCACCCGGGGAGCAGGTGTCGTACAACACTCCCAGGATGATTGTAGCAGGCGGGCGGCCACAGCAACTGTTCAGATTGGGAGACGTGGGACCCGCTTTTGGAAAAGCTGCGCAAAACTTTTATGTTTAGCCTTACTGCGCCAATCCCCCTCAGGTCTGAACAGTTACCGGCCACGCCCAAACAGAAGGAGAACGACCAGCATGACCGTCAGACCCAGGAAGACCACCGAGGCAACCCTGAACCCCGACGAGTGGGACCCCATCACGAAATGGCTCAACCGCCACCATGCCCTGAGGGCGCCCTGGGGCATCTTCATGGACCCGGACGCCCTGCAGGGACTTGCGCTGCTGCTCCGGAAGGCCGGCAGCACACCGGTAACCGAGGACATCAGGATCCAACTCAACACCGGCCGGATGGAGTCCCTGCGGCAACAGATCAGTTTCTGGTCATGCGGCAGGGATGAGCTCAGGCCGGAGTTCCAGCAGGACATGCCGGCCTGGGAGCACTTCCACTGCATGGCCAGCGGCATCGAGGCAGCCCTCCAACAAACTCACCAGGAGAATGAGCGGCGGAGCCAGACCGCCCCCCGGCCGCGCGCCCGCCCATTTCACCACAGGGCCAGACCCATCCCAGCGTGACGCAGAATTCAGCGCCAGAAGAAAAGAGCCGCCGCAGTGGCGTGGCGATACCATAAACCGGCCAACCCATACGGCCGCCAGGACAGTGATGCAAGCATCCGGACGGGGAGTGGGAAAACATCGGCCAGAGAGCAGCGGATGCAGTGATGAAATTCATCGAAACGACCAGGACGCCGCCGGAATACGAACGGAGCCAGGTGTGGGCGGAGGCACCACGGCAGGCCGGCTCCGGCATAAATTCCCCCTCCCAGCCTGATTCCGGCAGGCCGCTGAGTAAATGGATGACGATGGACCACAGCCGGACTGCTGGCCGAGCGCTGCATCCTGGCAGAAACAAACACACCGCAGGATGGAGGAAAATGAACAGAGAAATACTGCAGGCCCACATTGACGAGATGGCCCAGGCCCTGAGTGAACCTGGAGAAGGGGTCGAAATCGACTTCTGAGAGCGGGGGATCCAGTTTGACCAAGAACCCGGCTGGCTGAATGCCAGAATACGCTTCACGCCCGGCAAATTCAGCCGTCCTCAGCCATGAGATAAACGAGGACGGCAACATCGTGTTGGAGCCCATCACCCTGAACGGCGCCAATGACCCCAGGATCGCCATTCCCGACAGGGGAGACGCCAAGATCGCCTACCAGGACAAGAACGACCCAGACCTCGGATGGATCGAGGATGAACTCGACCCGGAGCAGCAACGAGTACTCAACGAGTACGCCGCCATAGCGGGGAAGGCGATGAGGAATCTGATCGGCCACATGGAAGATGAGAAAAACACCGAGGAGGAGTATGAGCGGGAACTGGCTGAGAACGGGCTCAACCCAGACAAGCAACCCAAGTTCCAGGAACTCCTCCACCGGACCCTCGTGATGAGCCAGTCCGCCACGGGAGACCTGAAACTGATGGAGGAACTCATCCTGGACAACCAGAAAGTCAAGGAGGACCTGGCCGCGATGGAGGCTGCCTTCCACTGCCTGGCCGCAGCCGCCCTCATCACCGGGACCGAGTGGGAGCCGCTGTAAGGCCGGACATCAACCCCCTCACGCCAAACCCCGCGGAGACGACAGGACATGCCCAGAAAGACGAAAGCGCAGAAGAGAAAGCCGAAGGAACAGGCCACCCCGAGGGTGAGACCCCTGGAGGCGCTGCTCAGACAGGGAGACCCGGAGGGCTACGACGAGATACTGAAAGAGATAGCCCTGGACGGGCCGCGGCTTCACCCCCTGGGGAGCACCATCCAGCATGGACGCTGGAAGAACGGACAGGAGGAGTGGGTGCCCGAGAAGTTCCGCATGACCCAGGACACGATGGACAATATCCTCGGGAAACTCGGTATATCCGACGGGGTTCACGCCGACAGCTACCCTGCTGAGAACAGCTTAAAACCCGACGGGACGCCAACCAAACAGGAGCCCGCGCCGGACATGGACCCAGAGGCGGCGCGGCAACTCACAATGATGCAGGACCTGAGGTCGAGAATCATAACCATTGGAATGCTGATCGGCATCCCAGGCGTCGAGCGCCAGGTGATAGTCGAGTCCATCGCGCCCCAGCTCAGCCGCATACTGGAAATCATCGGGGACGGCGACAGAACGCCCAACAGCGAGGAACCGGACCTGCCCCCATGGGAGGACGACATACAGGGGATGACCAGGATGGCGGAGCGGATTTCCCAGCAGGGAAGAGTATCTGAATTGCTGGCGCTGGACTGCATCGAATCGATCCCCGGCTGGATGATCCGCACCGAGCGGCGTCTCAGCGAGCACACCATCCGGCTGGAATCCGGAGCCCGGGGGTGGATCAAAATCGAGGGAGGGGCCAACGGCAACATCACCTGCACCATGCTGACGGAACACCCGCTGGGGGACGACGCGGAATGCCCCTGGCCTGCCTGCCTGGGACCAGACCCGAGTAACTGCCTGCACACCGGACGTTCCTGGCGGGAGTGCAGTCTACCCAACCGGGACGACATGCAGCAGAGGGTCAAGCACTTCGCGGCAAAGCGCGAGGACCTGTTCCCCTGGCCCCCGGAGCAGGAGATGGAGAATCCCAAAAAATGAAAGGATTTCCGACCGCGCCGGCCGAAATCTCAGCAACAGCATTCGCCTGGTTCCGGCTGAAAGTCAACAACGTAAATCCTGCAGGGATAACCAATGCCGCACAGCAGTCAGCAACATTCCTGGAAATGGTCAGGGCCGGGCTGGCATGGCTGACTTTCTGCATCACCAGGACCAGGATGACGATCAGCGAGCAATCTGACCCACTGGTGAGACAGGCCAACCGGAAATTGAGATTCAGAAGGCGCGATGAAAACCCAGTCCAAGCAGGAATCACGGCTACATGGAAACTCATGCCCGCCTGGGCAATCCTGCTCGCAGCCGGAATTGCCTGCACACCAGCGCCGGAGTCCGGAGGCGATGCGCCAAACCTCACGGCGGCCAGCTCTCCACCCCCCGCCACCCAGCCCACCCCCACCTGGGTAAGCCCGGAAGAACTCCACAGGATAACCATCGAGTTCGGGCGGTGCGCCGGGCACAGAACCGGCCGGCGGCTCAGGACCGCCCTGGAGAACCGGCAGATAACCCCGGGGCAGGCCAGGGAAATAACCAGCGATGCCTGCCAGCCGGCGCCCACGCCAGAGCCCACGCCAAGGCCCACCCCGACTCCAACGCCGACTCCAACGCCGACTCCAACGCCGGCCCCAACATCTCCGGCGGCAACCATCCAACCCACAACCGGCATCACGCCGACGGAGACCGCGCCGCCCTCACCGGAGGTCAGTGAGCAGCTCCGCGCCCTGCGGTATCACAACCCCGGGCTGGCCCGCCGGGTGGAGGCCATGCCCTTCCTGGAGACCCAGGACCCCGGAGACGCCGAGGCCATCCGGTCGCTGGCCTACACCAGCTACCACGACCCCGGAGACGCCGAGGCCATCCGGTCGCTGGCCTACACCAGCTACCACGACCCCGGGGCTGCCGATCTGCAGCTGGAGCACCCCAGTCTGCGGAACGGCATCCATGACCGCCACACCACCGGGGTCGCCCTGCTGCACGCCGCCTTCCTCTTCCACCCCGGACTGACCGAACAGATCATGGACCCAGAGACCCTCAGAACGGCAACCGAGAGGACCAGCATGCCCATCTCGGGGGATACCAGCATCACCACCGCACGGCTGGGACAGGAGCCAGCTGCCGGGATCATCCCGGCGGCATCGGAGGCCCTGGCCCGGATGGAGGAATACCTGGACACGCCCCTGCCAGTCCGGCACGTCATAATCATGCTGGGAGCCCAGACACCCAGCGGGTCCGGAGGAGTCAATACCCAGACCAGCATCACCATACCAGCATCACCATACCAACCAGGTACCAGGCAGACCAGCGCCGGCTGATGCACGAGCTGGCCCATTATTTCTGGAACGACAACCAGCAGTGGATCAATGAGGGGATGGCGGAGCTGCTCTCCCATCTGGCCATGCGGGAATTCCCGGAGGGGCCGGTCCCGCTGGCATCGCCCGCCTGCCGGGGATCGATTGCCGCGCTGGAACGGGGAGGGTCCCAACGGTGCGCCTACGCCGTGGGCGAGAGGTTCTTCAGCCAACTCCGGGAGGAGATCGGGGACAGACCCTTCCGGAAGGGCATGAGGAAACTCATGCAATATGGATGGAGCCTCGACCTCGACGACGTGCGCGGCGCCTTCGGGCCCATCGACCCCGGCGCACTCCGGAAGGCCCTGGACGACTGGGGATGAACGCCGGGGACTGGAAAACCACCGGCTGACGCCCAAAGTCCACCAGTTGCCGGCGGCCCGCCCATTGTTGACGAGGGCTGGGCCGCCGGCGCCAGAAGAAAGGGAAGTGAGGGAAAACGGCGCCGGACGCCAGGATCAAACCTCGAACAGACGACAAGATCCAAATGGGGAAAGCAGAGCGAGGGAGAGAGATGCCGCGGCAGCGCCAGGCCTTCAGCGACGCCCTGCGGCTGTGCGATTTCTGTGGAAGAGGCCGGCAGACCTGCTACGTCATATATGACCGGGAGCCGCCGTCAGTCCTGCACTGGTGTGGAACATGCAGCGTCCGGCCGTCGTATGAATACCTGGGAGGAGACCACCGGCTGCCCTATCAATCCCCAGCCGCGAGATGAGAGAGATACGATTGAGAGCGGAATAAAGCAGCCCCCCGCATATATAAACCCGGGTTGAACAACATCAAACGGGGATGACGCCAACAGGGGGGAGTACCCAGGCATCACCCGGCAACGCCAACGTCATCACCATCCACCTCGGGAACCGGTCCGGCGGCATCACCGCCGGGCAGACCGTAAACCCGACGGACCAGGCGGAGCTCCACCAGGAACACCGCCGACAGGACGGCAAGCATAAAGCTGAGAACCGCCGCCAGCGTCAGCAGCATACTGCCCGAACCGAAACCGCCGACCGCGGAGCCCACGTCTCCAACCAGATTCTCACCAGCAGACCGGACCAGCGCATCAGCGCGCTCCCCCAGGACCAGCGAGTGCTCCCCGAAATCGGATGCCAGCCGCTCCCGGCTCTCACCGAGGACCAGCTGCCGCGCCCGGACCACGAACACACCCATGTCTCCAACCGACAGCTCAGCCCACTCCGGCGACTCGGGCGGGTCCGGCAAGGCCAACACCTCCGCCAGCAGACCGTCCAGAACGGCCTGATCCCGTGCCGACAGCGCCCGGAGCAGCAGGATCGAATCCTCCTCGGTGAAATCTCCTCCCAGGAGGATCTGAGACCGCAGGGAAACAGCCGCCAGGCGCGTCTCCCGCAGGGCATCCCGGTTCTCCCCAATCAGAACGATGGTGTCGGCCAGCCGGTGCGCCCGGTCCATGAAGGAACCGGCCACCATGTTGGGAGAGCCACCGGACGACCCCAGCCCGGACCCCATCCGTCCGAGAATTCCCCCGGGCGAATCCCCCGCCGGGTCAATGTCCGCCAGCAGGGTCAGGCCCAGCATTCGCAGCTCGGCAGACTCGCCGGAAACCGACCGGGCCGCATTCAGCGCCGGCAGCGACTTGGAAGGCACCCGCTCCCCCAGGTCCTCGCTCCGTCCGAAGTTGCAGATCCCCACCATCACGCTGAACAACGTAAGGAGAAGACCACCCAGAAGGACAAGATGAAGCTGCAGCCTGAGATTGTACAGCAAGGACCGGACGCTATCCGCAGCGGTATCCCGAAGGGACTGTGGGACATAATTCCAGAAACGCAGTGACCACAGGGATAGAACCGCAGGCAGACGCATCAGCAAACCATCCAGGGGGAGGACTCGGGAAATACGGCCGGGAGATGCAATCGTTCCAGCCCCCAGGAAAGATGTTCCCACACCCGGACCAATGACGGTTTGTACAGAATGATGCGGTGGACCGGAGAAAACAGAAGGTGAAACAGCCGGTGAAGATGAAGATTCGGAAGGAAGCCAGTGCGGAAGCCAGTCCGGCAACCGGGGCGGCAACGCGGAAGGACCGGCCGCAAACCGTTTTCCCCAAGCATCCGTGGACCGCCCTGGATGTGGAAATCCTCAGGCGGGAGCGGGTCCCCGGAAAGAATAATGAATGGCTCGCGGGCCGGCTGGGGAGGTCGGTCTCCTCCGTAAAAAGCAAGGCAGGATGGCTTGGGCTGACCAAGACCAGCGGTTTCAAGCACTGGACCGCCCAGGAGAACGAACGCCTCGTTGAACTGGTTGGCCGGATCTCCCCTAAGAAGGTGGCCAAGCGGATGGGGAGGAGCGTAACCGCCGTGCGGTCCAGGGCTGGGCGGATGGGTCTCTCATGGCGCAACCGGAACGACTGGTACACCGAATTCGAGGTGAGCGAGATCCTCGGCTTCGGTCCCCACTGGGTCGGGAAACGGATCCATGAGGGGACGCTGAAGGCATCATTCGAACACGACCGGGAACCCGGCAAGTCGTCACCGTACCCCTGGCGCATAGAGCGGGACGACCTCAGAGCCTTCCTGCGGCGGTATCCCCACGAGCTCATCGGCAGGAACCTGGACATCGTGCAGATCGTGGAGATCCTGGCCGGCTTGGACTACGAGGATCCGGAGGAACGAGGAGAGAGAGCAATGAGAGAACCAGCGCCATACCGTCTGGACATCATTGAGATCGAGTCCGCAGACGACGTGAACCAGCTGGGGAACATCGCCGAGGAAAGGAGAATGCCGGTACGGCGCTGGACCCTGACGGAGAACGCCAAAACCCTGCCGGAAGAACCGGAAGGGGAGACACACCTCTGGAGGACCGAATCCAGCCTGGACGAATGCCGGAAGGCCGCACTCGAGGAGTTGGACCGGACCACAGCCGGCCAGCCCGGGCGGACCATGCAGGCAGCGGTACGCAACCCGCTGGATCCGGACAGCGGCCGCACCGGCAGAGGCCTGGAGGTGATCATTCTGGTCCGGCGCGCCGGCGAGCCGGACATCAGGACGGTGGTGAGAGAACTTGAGGACGACGAGAACCGCGCCGCGCTGATGATCGGGCTGGAATGGGAATACCAGCAGATGATCGCTCTCAACAGGTGACCATCCCCCTGTGGGGACGGCAACCATACACCGGGGAGGAACCAAGGATGAACATGCAAACAGACCAAGAGGACCCGGAGCCCAGGACCACCCACACCGTCAATGATGAGGAGATCCCCGGATTCATCCTCAGGCCCGGCGAGGAGGACACCACCTTTCAGCTCATCACCCGGAGCGGCTCAAACGTATGCCTGAGCGGCGCCGCCCTGTCAGAACTGGCCGGGCATCGGCGGGAATCAGCCAACCACCGGGTGTGGGAGATATCCGGCCTGGGTCCCCATGGGCCGGAGGCAATGGACGCTCTCCTGCGCATCGTCAACCGGTACATCCAGGAAGAAGAGCTGGGAGACCCAATCCCAGCCGGCCACCGAGGCTGGGACGAAGAGCGAACCATACAGTTCCTCGACATGGCCCGGGACGAACTCCGCTGGAAGAGCAGCGCTGTGGAGCTCCCCATGTGGGGAGGCCACGAGGCGCTCTGGAGCGAGATCAAGAAGGAATACCCGCTGGTGTTCCAGCAGCGCTGAGAAGCGGGGCATGAGCCGCGGCCAGCGCCAGAGGCGGCGTGCGAAAGCCGCGCCGATCCGTGGCGCGGCTGAGGATGTCCAGCGGCGCCTGAGGAGAAAATATGGAACGCGATATCGGGAAGACCAAAAGCCGGCGCCGGATGAGCGGGGCGCTGGCGGCCACCGCCGCGACCATCACGGCCGGGCCGGCGCTTGGCGCGGCTCTGCTGCTCCACCGGCTGGACGAACCAACCTGGACAGCGGTGGCCGCAGCCACCGGCTGGACGGTAATGACCACCCTGCTGTCCGGCGGGTTCACCTGGGCGATAGCCCCGAGGAAGCGGGGCGGGACGGAGAAAGACGTGGGAGCGATGCCTGTCATCGGGCTGGCAGGAATGGGATCCATCATCGTGATCACGATCACCATCCTGGTCCTCACAGGGAGAATAAGCTGACATCATGCAACGCGCATTCACGAACCGGCAGCCCGCCGCGGAACCCAGGGAAACCCAATTGAAGCAAGACAGGAAAGGAGAGAGAGATGGACGAACTGCTCAGAATACCAACACTGGAAGACCTGGAGACGGAGATCGCCGCCGGAGACACGCACCGGCAGAAACTCAGGATGCTGGCAGGACAGGATCATCCGGAGCGGTTCTGCCCGCTGAGCCTGGGAGACTGGCTGGAGCTCTGCCGGGAAGCCGGCATTGCCTTCGTACCAGCCGAGCTGGTCACCACACCCCTCCGCGATGACTGCCTCGGATTCGACCAACAGGGGGAGCACCAGGAGCGGCTCACCGCCGCCTGGAAGGAGATGGACGCAGCCCAGCTGGACCGGCACATGATGCGGATGGACTGCGCAAGCTCCCTGGAGATAAAGATGTGGCTGGGGAACGGCGAGCATGGGTTCCGGCCGGAGTTCGGGAAGATCATGCTGGACGACCCCAGGCTGTACGACATCCTATCCGAATACCCCCGGGAGGAGGTGCCGGTCTGGAGACGGCCCTGGATGGAGGCGGCAGTCCACGAGGGGTATCCGGTGGAGTACCGGGCCTTCGTGCGGGACGGCAAACTCCAGGGCATCAGCAGCTACTACCCGCAGCGGCCGCTGCCCGAGTTCCCCCTTCACCTGGAGGAGGTCCGCAGGATGACGGAGGCGCTGATTGCTCACGTCAGGCCGCCATTCCTGTGGCACAACACAATGGCCCTGGACGGAACGGAGCTGGACCTCGGCGGAATCCACTTCACGGCGGACTTCATCACACTGGAGGACGGGCAGGTACTCTTCCTGGAGGGTGGACCCCCCCACGAGCTCGGCGCCCACATGTGCTGTTTCCAGCCCGGCGGGATCGAGGGAGTTGCGCTGACCGACCGGAACGGCCAGGAGAACTGATGGTGACGATAAGGAGTGCGGGAGCTCCCATTTCCGGGTGGTCCGCCGCGGGATCGAACTGGTGGCCGAATGCCGGGGATGCGGGGAGAAGAAGGAGAGCTTCGGGGACTATCTGGAAGCCCTGGACTACGTCAGGAAGCAGTGGGCAGGCCCAGGAGCTGGCCGGGATTCCAACGAACGCGCTGGGCCAGAGTGACAAAACGCGCCCGGACGGCCCAGCCATATAATCCTCCCACGCCGGCCAGGATGGCCGGCCGGAACCAGATCAATCCTGAGGACAATCCCAGGCACGAAACTGGCAGACGATGGGCATAATTAAAGACAAATCAACCGGAGGCCGACCACAACATGGACTTCACCCACCTGCACACCCACACCGAATACAGCATGCTGGACGGCATCAGCCGCATCCCCGACCTGGTGGACCGGACCAGGGAACTCGGCATGAAGGCCCTGGCGATAACCGACCACGGCTCCCTCTACGGCGCCGTCGACTTCTACTCGGAATGCAGGGACCGGGACGTGAAGCCAATACTCGGCTGCGAGACCTATGTGGCCCACGAGAGCCGGCATGACCGCGGCCCCGCCGAACGCAGCCCCCACCACCTGGTCCTGCTGGCCCGGGACAACACCGGCTACCGGAACCTGATGAAGCTGGTCACCATGGCCCACCTGGAGGGCTTCCACTACCGCCCCAGGGTCGACCGGGAGATCCTCGAGCAGTACCGGCAGGGACTGGTATGCCTCTCCGGATGCCCATCCGCCGAGGTGCCCCGGCTGATCGCCGAGGGCAGCATGGACCAGGCCCGGAGGGCCGCCGGCTGGTACCGGGAGATATTCGGCGACGGCTACTTCCTGGAACTGCAACAGCATGAGGACGTGCCGGCCCTGTCCACGATCAACAGCGGCCTCGTGACCCTCGGAAAGGACCTCGGGATCCCCCTGGTGGTCACCAATGACGCCCACTACGTCCGGCAGAAGGACGCCGAGTTCCAGGACGTCTACATCTGCATCCAGACCAACACCAACATCCAGGACGAGAAGCGCCTCCGGATGGAGGACAATTCCTACTACATCAAGACGCCTGCGGAAATGGGCCTGCTCTTCCCGGAGCGCCCGGAGGCCATGACCAACACCGGGCTGATCGCCGAGATGTGCAACGTCGAGCTCGGCTTCGGCCAGACCCACCTGCCCCGGTACGACACCCCCGGCGGGATGGATGCCGACGAGTACCTGTCGCAGCTATGCTGGGAGGGATTCCGGAAACGATACCCCGGGAACGCCCCCGAGGCCGAGCAGCGCATGAAATACGAGCTGGAGGTCATCCGGCACACCCAGTTCGCCAACTACTTCCTCGTGGTCTGGGACATCATCGACTTCACCCGCCGCAGCCAGATCCTGTTCGGCGTCCGGGGCAGCGCCGCCGCCAGCGTGGCCCTATACTGCCTGGGCATCACCGCCGTGGACCCGCTGGAGTACCGGCTGGTCTTTGAACGCTTCCTGCACATGGAACGGAAGGAGATGCCGGACATCGACATGGACTTCCAGGACGACCGCCGGGACGAGGTCCTGCACTACGTCATCGACCACTACGGCAGCGACAAGGTGGCGCAGATCATCACCTTCGGCACCCTGGGCGCCAAGGCGGCTCTGCGGGACGTGGGCCGCGGTCTCGGCATGAACTACGGGGACGTCGACCGCATTGCCCGCATGGTGCCGAACAAGTGCAAGACCATCGAGGACGCCATGAAGGCCAACCAGGAGTTCCAGGACGTCTACGAGAACGAGGGGCCGGTCCAGACCCTGGTGGACAATGCCCAGGGGCTGGAGGGAATCATCCACCACGTCAGCACCCACCCGGCGGGAGTCCTGATCGCCGATGAGCCCCTGACCGACACGGCGCCGCTGCAGCGCCCCCCCAAGGGTGACGAGAACAGCCCGGTCATGATGACCCAGTACTCGATGGACCCCGTGGCCAAGCTGGGCCTGCTGAAGATGGACTTCCTCGGCCTGACCAACCTGACCATCCTGGACCGGGCCGTGAAGATGCTGAGGGAAACCCGGGGAGTCGACATCGACATCAGCCGGCTCCCGCTGAACGACCGGGAGACCTTCGAACTGCTGGCCAGCGGCAAGACCACCGAGGTCTTCCAGCTGGAGAGCTCGGGAATGCAGCGGTATATCCGGGACCTCCAGCCCACCAACCTGAACGACATCGCCGCCATGATCGCACTCTACCGGCCAGGACCAATGGAGCACATCGACACCTTCATCCGGGGAAAGCACGGCCGGGAGCCGATAACCTACCCCCACGACAGCATGAAGGACCTGCTGGACGAGACCTACGGGGTGATCGTCTACCAGGACCAGGTGCTGTTCATCCTGCAGAGCTTCGCCGGATACTCCCTCGGCGAGGCCGACACCGTGCGGAAGGCCATGGGCAAGAAGATCCCCTCACTGATGGCCGAGGAGCGGAACAAGTTCGTCGAGGGAGCCGCCACCAAGGGCTTCAGCCAGGAACTGGCCGAGCAGATCTTCAACCTGATCGAACCCTTCGCCGGGTACGCCTTCAACAAGGCCCACAGCGTAAGCTACGCCCTGATCTCATACTGGACGGCATACTTCAAGACCCACCACCCCAGGGAGTACATGGCCTCGGTGCTGAACTCCCGGCTGGACCATCCCGAGAAGGTCGTGAGCGCAATCAACGAGTGCTTCAAGCTGAAGATCCCGGTGCTGCAGCCGGACATCAACACCTCCGGAGAATTCTTCATCATCGACAACGACTCCCTGGAGGAGGACTCCGCCGTCAGGGTTGGGCTGGCCGCGGTGAAGAATGTGAGCGAGGCCGCGGTGCATCCCCTGGTCGAGGAGCGGAGGACCAACGGCCCCTACCAGTCCATTGACGACTTCTGCCGGCGGGCCGACGTGAGCTCGCTGAACCGGCGCACCCTGGAGAATCTGATCCGGGCCGGGGCCATGGACTCCCTGGGACCACGCGGAGCCATGCGCCGGTCGGTCGACCAGATAATGAGCGCCGCGCAGATGGAATCCAAGATGCGCAACTCCGGGCAGACCAGCATGTTCGATCAGATGACCAGCGGCCAGGACGGAGCCGCTCTGCCCGGCATCGAAATCACTGGAGAGGATGTCACCAAGGAGCAGAAGGCCGCCTGGGAACGGGAGCTGATCGGCGTGCCCCTGTCCCACAATCCCATCCTGGAGCTGGCCAACCTGGATGCCGGGGACGCCATATCATCGCTGGACCAGCTGGATGAGGATATGGCCGGGGAGAACCTCACGGCGCTGGGGTATGTCTCCAGCATCACCGAGCGGTACACCAAGGAGCAGAAGAAGTTCCTGGTGGTATCCCTGGGCCTGATGGGCGGACCAATGGAGACCGTGGTATGGCCCGATGCGCTGGAGCGGACGGCGGACCTGTGGACGGAGGGAAAGATCCTGCGGGTATCCGGCCGGCTGAGGGTACGGGGCGACCAGTACTCGCTATCCTGCAGCGAGGTGGCCGAGTACTCGGCCGGCGGCAACCCGGAAACAAACCAGACAACGCCGCAACGGAGCCCGCTGACCCCGGGACAGGACCCGCCCCCGCGGCAGGACCCGCCCAGGGAGGACCCACCCCCACGGCCGGACCCACTCAGGGAGGACCCACCCCCACGGCCCGGCGATGAACCGCCGGCCAGAGTCCAATATGACGACGGAGTCCAGACCGGAGATGAAGCCGGAGCAGGGGATGAGGCCGGAGCAAGAGACTCCCGGATGCCGGATGAATGGAGGCCCTCTGATCCGGAACCCGATGAATGGCGGGTGGATGAGCCGCAGACGGACAGACCCAGCGCCCCGGTGAAAACTCCAGCCACCGCCCAGGCGGAGCGGTCAGAAACACAGCCCCCTGTGGAACAGACCGATCGCACCCCGGTCTACAGCGGCAGCAGCGAGAACGGTTCAGTCCTGCTCCGGATCAGCGAGTCCGAGGACCCCCGGGAGGACGCCCACCACTTGAGGGCAGCCATCAGCGCCATCCTGGAGTATCCCGGACCGGAGAGAGTCCACCTGGAGATCCAGACCGAAGGACGGCGGGTCACAATGGAACTGCCCATGCTCAGCGCAGGGTACTGCCAGGAACTGGCCGACCGGCTGCAGGAACTGCTGGGGGATGGCGCGGTATCGCTGGAGAATCCCACCAGCCAGCCGGAGACGGCCAGGATGACCGCAAGCTGACCGCGGTTCTACACCACCGCCGGATACCATCAGGAAGAAAGGGGCCCCGCCGAGCGGGGCCCCTTCATATTGCACGACGGAGCTGACCGCAGCAACAGAAACGGCGGGAATACCAAACAAAATAGAATCGAATCAGGAGGACAGACAGGAGGACAGGCATGCTGACCAGGATTGAGAACGGATACACCATGCCGGGAAACCGGTGGACCACCATGATGGAAACGATGGATATTCCCGGTGGGGAGGCCGGAAACCTCAGGCTTGAGCACGACTTCCACGGACAGGACTACCTGGAGCTCCGGCTCGAACAGGACCAGAAGGAGACCCGCTGGCTGAACGTCCCGGTCAGCCGGAGCCGCCTGAAGAGCTTCCTCAGGGGCCATATCGCCCTGATGAGCATCATCGGGAACGCTGACTTCTGCTTCGTATCGCACCACCGGAACAGCAACGGCAACCCGTCCGCATCCACCCTGGTGATCCTGCAGGATCAACCCGGCCCCGGAGACGCCTTCCGGGAATCCCTGCCCGGCCGGGAGAGATGCGAACGCATACAGCAACACATCCGGGAGATCAACGGCCTCGAGGACCTGATCCAGGCGTGGGACGCCGTCACCCTCGCCGCCGACCGGAGCGCATCCAACGAGCAGGAGACGGAGAACAGGCTGAATAAAACGGAGGAATAACCGGGCGCGAACGCCAAAACGAACTGACGGCAAACGATTCACCATCAGCGCCAGGGAGACAAACACAACAGAGGCTGACTGAACAAAGGAATGAGACTCCGCGGAAACAGACGGGCGACGGCGATGCTGGCGGCAATAATGCTGCTGGCCGGACTGCTCTCGCCGTCGCCGGACCTGTCATCAGAAGCCCAGCAGGACGAATTCGTCCTGCTGGCGTCAACAGATCCCGAAGGAGCGCTGCTGGAGTGGGAGCGGAACCCCCCGGAAACCCGGGGGATACGAATGCTGCGGGGCGCTGCAGCGGACAACATCAGGCCATTCGGCAGCTCCCACTGGCACCGGGACTACACCGGAACGATCCCCACCCGGAGGGTTGACCTGAACGCCGAGCCCGGCCAGGAATACTTCTACCAGATCCAGCTGCTGGATGCCGACCGCATGGTAATCGCCACCTCCGGCATCGCCAGCGCAGTGGGGGTGGAGAACGGCAGGAGCCAGCGCCGGCCCAGACGCCAATTCCAGCTACGCCGACGCCAATTCCGCCGACGCCGACTCCAATTCCAGCTACGCCCACTCCAATTCCAGCTACTCCGACTCCCATCCCGCCGACGCCCATCCCGGTACCGACAGTTACTCCAGTACCGGCGCCAAAGCCGACAGCCACTCCGGTCATACCCACTCCCACTCCTGTACGAGATAGAGACAACGATGACAACGATCCCATCCCGATCGTCCAACCGATACCGGTAGCACAGCCAACGGCAGTACCGGCAGTGGAACCAACCCGGGTCCCCGAACCAACCCGGGTCCCCGAACCAACCCGGGTCCCCGAACCAACCCCAGCGGCAGAACCAACCAGCGCTCCCCGGCAGTCCAAGCCCTCAGGCGGAAACGGAAGCGAGACAGGCGGAGACAGCATCCGCCTGGAACCTACCCGGATACCCACGGCGACCGCCGTGGGTGTGACGGCCATCACCCCGACGATCGTCCCCACCCGGACGCCGGCCCCCACCCCCACCAGAGCACCCATACCCACCGCTACAACGGAAGCCGTCCCAAAACCAGGCCCCACCATGATGCCCGAGGCCACCCCAACGCCCACCGAAACCCCGTTGCCGGCCGCAAGCCGCCATCCCGCAGATCTGGAGCAGCCCAGAGCATCAGAAAGCGAAGGGATCGCCCCCAGGCTCCGGAACGTCATCTTGGAAATCGCCTCCAGAACCCGGCAGCGAACCACACTGGTGATCGCCCTCATGGTCACGGGAATCATCTCCGCAAGCGCCTTCGCATACCTGGTCCTCAGACGGCGCTGATTCCACCGGACCAAAATGCACAAACGCCGCCTCAGCCTTTCGTGATAGGACGGGATCAGAACCGGATCAGGGAAAAGGAGGTGGTAGCAAATGCCGCGCAGCTCATCCCTGGAATACAGGCCAACCAACCAGGAGGAGGACAACCGGACGGGATACCAGCAGGCCGTGGACGAAAAGGCCGAGTACAAGGAAAGACACGCCTTCAGGGAGATCAAAATCAAGTGGGAGAACATGCATGGGGACCTCCGCGACGCGGACCGGGGAACCTACGCGGAATTCGTGCGCGGTTCCCACACCCGCCACGGCGAGGACTTCAGGGCATCCTGGGTGAATGAGCCTGAATCCGGCAGCCGTGACACATTCTGGAAAACCCACCACCAGACGACCGGGGGGATGTCCCAGGACGGTAAGGACGGCCTGGCCTACACCGTCGCGGACTACATGGTGAAGAGCCCCCTCCAGGAGGGAACCAGCTACGCCCCCGAAATGAAGGCGGAGAGGATCCTGAACGACAGGCTGGGGGACCGGGAACGGGAGGCGCTCCAATACGGCGGCCTGACCCAGCCGATGGGACTCTGCATGAAAGACAACGTAGCCGCCGCCCATGGCAACCTGGTCTACAGCCTCCAGAACGTCGACCGGGAGAAGTACGACAGCGCCCTGAACCACATGGCCGATACGGAAGGCTACCAGGAAAACATGAAGAAGGAGCAGACCTGGCCAGGCCTCTCCTGGAAGGAATCCCAGGAGGCCAACCTGAAGTGCAGCTGCGACTTCATGCTGGAACTCGGCAACCGGGATCTGGCCCTGCTCGAGAAGGTAGACCGGATGGGGGCCGAAGACGTGTACCACTCCAACTTCACCCGGGAGGAGGCCGCCACCCTGCACAAGTCATTCCAGAAAGCCACCGAGGGAATGCCCCGGGATGGAGCGGACCACATCGCCCGGGAACTCAGCTACATGCTGAGCCGGGAATCAGTCCAGGGAGCGCTGACCGTCTCCTCAGACGAATGGAAGACCATGAACCAGTCCCACAACTTCGAATCGGAAGAAACCAGGGTCCATGAGCAGAGATTGAACCAGTACTGCCTGAACGTAACCGGATCCCAGATGGACACCAGGGCCATGATTGAGCGGAGCCTCTTCGACCCCGAGGGGAGGAACCAGCTGGTCAACCAGGTCGAGAACAACGGCGCCATCAGGGACATGATGGAGTACGCCAGCATCAGCGGGAGTATCCCGGAACAGTTCAGGACCCCGGTGAACCTCAACAACGACGACCAGACGGAGAAGACCGAGTTCACCGGGGACAGCGGCCGGATCGAGAAAGCAACCGCCGACTTCGCAAGCCGCTTCAGAAACGACTTCCCCGACCTGGCCTCCAAGACCAGCCGGATGTACCAGGACGATGCAAGCAGCTGCGAACAGGTCGCCTGGCTCAGCCAGCGTAGAACCGGCGCCGACAACCTGGAATACGCCTTCCGCCACTGCTCGGATGGAATGGAACCGGATGAGAAGGCCAGCATCGCCAAGGGGATGGCCGAGCAGGCATCCTATCCGGTGAGCCGGAAGGCCGACAACTTCTCCTACAACGCCTACTACCGGCCGGAGCACTGGAACAGAGACCCCGAATCCTTCACCCTGATGATGAACATTGCCGGAGATGCCGAGTCCAAGAACGTTGAGGCCGCCCAGGATAGGCTCGCCGACCACCTGGTGAACGGCAACAACCAGGGAGTGTACAGGGAGCTGAACAACCTGAAGGCCATCGAGGAAAGGATGGACCGGATCGTGACCGGCGAGGAGGGACCCAGCTTCGTGAACCACACCTCATTCCAGCACGAGAGCATCGTCCGGGAGCGGACCAAGGACGTCCTGGTGGAATTCGAGAACCACATGAAGGAGAAATATCCGGAGGTCTGCCAGGAGCAGAAGTCCGGGGAATTCAGGATAACCTTCACCGAGGATCCGGAGAAAATGACCGGAATATCCTACACCGACCTGGCCTCAAACCCCCAGTACCAGGAGGACTTCCGCGATTTCTTCAAGGACCAATGGGCCGGAGACACCCGGGCCGCCGCCAGAATGATCGCCGAGTTCAGCCCGCTGGACCAGGACTCGACCGACATCTTCAAGATCACAGACGCCCGCGACCGGAGCATGGCTGAACTCCTCAACAAGCAGCCCCACGACCAGGATTACTACGAAACCCACAACCTCGCAGCCCCCTACAACAACCGCAGGTTCTGAATGAACCGCACTACACTACCGGGGTGCAGGCTCAGGCTGCCGGCAGGCTCAGCAGGAACTCAGAGTAAGAGCCGGGAACGGTTTCGACCGACAGGTCGCCGCCGTTCCGCCGGGCCACGTCTCCCGCCACCGGCAGACCCAGGCCAGCCCCCAGGATACCGTCCCGGGTGGAGAAGAACGGGTTGAAGATCTTTCCCACCACATCATCCGGAATGCCGGTCCCATTGTCCCTGACCCTCACCTCCACCACACCGTCCGACACGCAGCTCGACACCAGAAGCTCCGGCTGATAGTCATCCTCTGAACTGCCCCTGAGCCGCATCGCATAGCAGGAGTTGGAGACCAGGTTCTTCACCGCCTCTCCGAAGTCATTGGCCACCAGGGGCACCATTCCGATGGAACCGTCCAGATCGAATGACGGGCTCACCGGAAAATCCCCCCACTCCGTCTCAAAAGCGCTGCAGGCCGCTCCAGCCGAAAGCCGCAGGACCGCGTTCAGATCCGAGGGCGCCGGGTCGCCTCCCACCACGCCCAATCCCCGCATCCGGTCGACAATCGACAGCACCCGGCCGCCGTTGGATGAGATGCGGTCCAGGCTGTCCTTGAGTTCCTCGCTGATCTCGTCCAGCAGGGATGCATCAGCTCAAGGGCCAAAGCATCATTCTCATCAGCGCCGGAGGCCGCCTTCCAGAGACGGACCGAGAGACCAGCCGACTCACGCTCCAACCCGATTCCAGCCAGGAGGTTGACCGATATGCCGTCGATGGTCTCGGCAAGACGGTAGGCCAGGTCCTGCACCTCCCCGGGGCCGGGACCGAGAGCCGGAGACGCGCCAGCCCGGCCGAGGGACCGCTCCATCCGTTCCAGCAGGGGGGTGACCGAGCCGGAGATGGACCTGATTGAATCCAGGTCTCCGGCGGACAGCAGAGCCAGGCCGGCCGACCGGAGCTCTCCCGCATCCCTGGAGGCGGACCAAGCCGCATCCAGGGCCGGCGCCGACTCGGAACGAACCCGGAAGTTGACATCTCCGCTGCGCTCGAAGTGGTACACCCCGACACCCCTGGAAACCAGGGTCAGGAGAACGGCAAACCCCAGCGCCAGGTACAGCCGGGCGCCGATCCTCCGCATTGAATCCCGGAAACGCCGGCCCACCCAGGGAATCACCCCGGTCAACCCGGATGCCTCCCCAGCCAGCGCCGCCAGGAGCCCCACCAGGAGCCCCACCAGAAGAAGCGCCGTCACCAACGGGAGCGCCAACGGGACAGACAACCCCGGACGCAGGATCAAATTTCCGAACAAACCGTTACCGGAACCCCCCTGATACGCTCATTCTCAAATCCCCCGGGGGATCCATCCCACAGGTAAAACCGGTCCCCCACGGGGGGATTCTCCCACGACGGCCAGGCGGCTGGATTTGACGCCGGCGTCAGACCCCCAGGAACCTGAACCCGTGTCCCGCCGCGCCGCATTCCGTATAGGGGGCGGCGGGACACGGAGACCGGACCCGGCATGCCGGGAACACCAAGTCAAGACCAAAGATGGAGAACACTGCAGATGAACAACCCACAGGGGGCAGCCACCATCAGCCAGAACGAGATCGCACGCCTGATCCGGAACGAAATACGCGAGGAAGTCCTCCGGAAGATGGCCGGCGCCGGGATAACCCAGCTGAAGTGGGCAATCATCCTGGACCGGGCATACCCGATGCTGCTGGACCACCGGCGCCGGATGAAATACCAGCCAGTCAGCAGCGCCAAGGAAGAAATGGTGAATCAGGCCATCACGGAAACCGCCGGGGAGATCCGGCGGGAGCTGATCGAGGAGTATGACCGATACGGTCCCGGATACCGGGGCCTCCACCGGCTCATCGGACAGAAGAACCTGGAACCTGCCCTGAGAATCGCCGGGCCGCAGGCCACCATCCAGAACTACAACACGCTCGAAGCCCACCGGCAGGTCTTCGAGACGGCCCACCGGGAGAACCCCAACGCAACGGTCCTGTGGTTCGCCAAGAACGGGAAGGATACACTCCACACCGCCGGAGGGATCACCCCCGAATACCTGCTGGAGCAGGCCAGGAAGACCTTTGACCATGACCTGAGCATCATGACGAAACGCCTCCTCCAGCAACAGGATATCCACCCCAGCGGGCAGAGCATCTGGGAAACCCTGTGCCAGCTGGACCAGAGGGCCTTCAGGGAACATCCTCCAAGACCCAAAAAGATCTCATACGTGCGGGTCGCCCGGCTGGTATGCCTCGCCGGAGAGCGCCCCCACCCCGCCGCGCTTGGGATGCTGCTGGACCACCGGACCAGCGCGATGAAATGCCCGGACTCCATACTGATCGATTTCATCCGGGAATCAGCCCGGAAACCGCGGAGAGGAAGGCAGGCCCAGACAGGGCTGAACGCTCAGCTGCAGGCAATCGGGCTGGAGTTCAGAAAGAAGGGAGACGGGACGGCGGACCCCGGGAACAGTTCCCCGCAGGCAATCAGCCTGAGGAAGCTGGCCCAGAACGAAGGGCAGCACACCTGGCGGGAATGGCTGGAGGCAATGCCCACGGAGGTCAGGAACGCGGGGACTGGAAGGAAAACGACCGATCCGGCCAAACGCAGAGCAATCACCCACCAACAAATCATGGAAATTCTCCGGGGACCAGCCCGGCAGGACCTGACCCATCTGCTCGAAACCGCCGCCACCCTGCGGGTGGACCCGGGCCGGCGGGTCGAACTCAGCATGGCCGGACAGACCGATCCCGAACTCACCGCGGAAATCTCCCCACGGGGCGGCATCCTGATACACACCCGGGACTGGCAGACCGGCCGGCTCGAAATACCCGGCTGGGACACACTCAAGAGGGACAGAGGTGAGGATGACGACCCTCCCGAGGACCGGTGGAGCACCCGCGGACTGGAGTTCGAGGCCAGGCTGGACCTGACGATGAACCTCATGAGGGAGAACTGGAAGGAATACACCCCCCTGGCAGACGTGAACATCCCCAACCGGCAGAAGACCGGCGAGGCCCTCAGACACTTCACCCAGGAGGAGAAACTCGACAACGGCGACCTGCTGGAACGGCTGACCGCCGGCATCAGGACCCTGGCAAGGCCCGAGGCATGGCTGACCGCCCAACGGATTGCCGGCCGGGTCACCACCGTCCGGTACAACCTGGCAGCCGAGGCCCCGGGCCCGGTGGAAGAACTCCTCCGGAGCAACCCCGGAGCGCTGGCCTGGGCCGCGGCATTCTGCACCCCCGGGGAACCGGTCAACCACCCAGGGCAGATCATCCGGATGGCCCGGGAGAGCATGGCCCTGCACCACCTGCCGAACTGCTGCTGGAAATTCGCATCCCAGGCCAGCATCCTCACCATGAGGGAAATAACCGCCAGCCTGGAGCAGCATGACGCCGCCTTCATCCTGAGGGTCATGGCCGGCAGCGGAGTCCCCCCGGACCACCACCCATCGAAGACCCTGATCCAGCAGGTGCAGAGGCGCCCCCAGCGTCTTGAATCCACCCTGCAGATCACAATGGGCGGGGGCCGTACGGAGGTCCGCAGGGTCGGCGGGACCCGAACCGCGGAGCCCCCCAGCAGCGAGAACATCGTCCGGGCGCTGGGATTGCTCTGCCGGGCGGAACGGAACGGATGGACCAGCCAGGAACCGGATGATGGAGATGTGCAGAACGTGATGGACTACGTCCAGAACATTACCCGGAGGGAGGAGCCCATCCGGTCCACCACCTGGGAGGGACTGATCAAGAAGTCCACAGCCTGGCGCCGGCGCATCCAGAGGGAACCGATAATGAGGCAGTGGCAGAACCTGTTGAACCGGAAGGAGGGGAAATACCTGGCCTGGAATTCACTGACCGGCCCAACAGAAATGGACGGCCTGACAGCGACTCCACTGACCGACGACCGGATGCTCTACCAGGAGTCCCTGGAGATGCTGCACTGCGTTATCAGCTACGGAGAAAGCTGCGCCCGGGGCGGTTCCCGCATATTCTCCATCCGGAGGGACGGCCAGCGCCTGGCCACCGGGGAAATCCGGCTGGAACTAGGAGAATGGCAACCGGCCCAGGTCAGGGCGGTGAAGAACCACCAACCCCACCCGGACGCCGTCAGAATGATGGAGCATATCGCCAGGGAGTACCGGACCCGGTACCGCGCGGAGGGAGGCCAGCAGGCACACCGGAGCTGGCAGGTGGAAAACCAGCCCGAACCGGCAGCTGAACCACCGGACTGAACTAGCCTGGGCCGGGCCTCGTTTGTGCGGGGGCGCCCCGGCCCGGCAAGAGAAAGAGGAGTATAACCCATGACGATACCGATCGCGTACCCAGTGGGAATAATCGAGGAACACGACGGCGGCAACGCCATCATGATGCTGATGCGGCGGGACGACCACCGGAACATCCAGCCCGGCGCCCAGGTGACCGTCTGGAACCAGCACGGCGCCGCGACCGTCAGGTTCCGGGGAGTCGTCACCGAGGTGATGGAGAACAACAGGGCATCCTTCCTGGTAACCCACTCCGAGCTGGACCCCGGCTGGCCGGAACGGCTGGACCCCATGGGGATGGGAATGGGCGTATACCTGGCCCAGAACGATTCCTTCGAGGCCAACATGATGCGGGTCTGCAACAACCAGGACGAGTACCTGATGCTCATGGAATTCGCCAGGATGCACGAAAAGGACACCGGCATGGAATCCTACGCAGCCCTGGCGCAGAGCATCATGTACCAGGATGACCCGGACCAAAAGATGGGGCCGGTCGAATAGACCGGCCCCCGGCCGGGCGGCATATCCTGACCGGAAGCGCAAGAGGAGGGACCAATGACAACACGAAAACAGCGTTGCACGAGCAGGACGCAACCCTGGAGTACATGATCCGGGAAGCGGCGCTCAGGGACGCCCAGGAGGGAAGGCTGGACGAGGCCCTGGAAATGAATACGATGGCGCTGACAGACCTCCGGCAGATCACGAAATCATCGGAGAGGAATGATGGAAACCAGAACGAACGATGAAACCAGCATGCTGACCAGCCCACTGACCAACGAGCAGGCACTGGAAGGCTGCGGCCGCGGCTGGATCTGCCTGATGGGAGAGACCCCGAGCTGCCGGTGCAGATGCCAGAGATCCCGGCACGGGCTGCTCCAGGACAGTCCCCGGGGCCGCGCGATGCGGGAGGACTGGCGCGCATCCCTGCAACCCGGCGGGAACCGGCACGGCATCCTGCGGAAACTGCTGGGAATCCCGGCCGGTCCCGGACGGGTCCGGCATCGGGTAGCCTGAACCAGCGGCCTGAACCAGCGGTCTGAACCAGCGGTCTGAACCACCCAACGGAGGAAATGCATGAAAGAAGAGCAGATAACCAGAATACTCACGGAGATGGTGAGATCGGCCCTGATTGTCACCGCCCCCCAGCATGCCGAGTATCTCAATGCAATGGCGGCCAGAAGACGCGCATCCCTGGCGAGGTTAAAAGACCCGGAGGATGCAGAACTCAGGGAAAAGCACGAGGAGGAGTACCGGAGTATCTGCGCCGAAATCGGCATGCTCGCCGAGAGATGGACCAGCGCCGCCATGGAGACAGCCCGGCCGGCGGCAGAGACAATCATCGAACGGGATGGGCCCGACACCGCACGGGTGAGACGGCACAGGGTCGAGCGCCGGGAGCAGACATTCAGCATCGGCGGCGAGCTGGAGGAGCTGCACCGGTGGTTGTCCTGCCTGAACTGCGGCCTCAGGCAGGACAACCTCGACGGGTACCTGAAATTCTGGAACTGCGATCCGCCGCTGGCCGTAACAAACGGCCACACGCTGGAACGCAACGAGGACCAGGATCTCGAATGCACGGGATGCAGGGACAACGGCGGCAAGATTGAGAAATTCTCCACTTCGGGTCTCCGGCGCTGACGGACTCGTACCTCTGCACGGCGATCCTGCACCACAGCTATCTGCAGAAGGACGCGGCGGCCGATGTGGCCGAGGACTACGGCACGACACCGGAATCCGTCCTGACGGCCGCCGCCTTCGAGGATGAGCTGATCCGGAGACGGCGGGCGGCGGGAATCCACCGGGGGTAGGACGAGCACAACCAAGGCGACAGAGAGGTAGGGGTCATGAACGAACTGAATCAGAGCGGGCGGAGCAGGAACGGGAGGAACTCACCGGAGGAACCCTCGAGGCCCCGGCAGGCCGGGGAGCTGGTCTGGAAGATGGGATTCTCGGGTTTCATCCAGCAGGGATGCTTCGGCATCATCCCGCCGGAACTGAACCGGGAGGAGCAGGACCCATGCCTGGCCCCCGTGCATCCCTGCACCCAGCCGGACTGCCGGGAGTGGCTGGAGCTGATCGTACTGCCCGGGAAAACCCGCCGGGAGGCAATGGCCGCCTTCCTGCGGGGAGAGAGCTCCGGCCTGGCCCATCACGTCAACGAGTGCGAGATGCTGGACGACCGGCCCGGGCCAGCCCGCCACGGCGGACCAACCGGAGAACCAAACGGAAAAACGTAGGAAGCATGACCACAACATTCGAGATCCCGGAGGCCAGGAACACCACGGTATACCGGTGCGCGAACGCCCTGCAGGGTGACAACACCGAACACAACAAGCCCGATACCGAGCTCTTCCTAGCGGATTTCCAGTTCAAGGGCAGGGTGTACCAGGGCTTCTACTGCGAGGCATGCCTGCACGCCTGCGGGCAGCATACCGACCTTCAGAACACGCTCAGCTTCTGGATGCTGGCCCGCAACGCCCAGATATCCCCGCCGGCGTACACGTGCGACGGGGCCGACGGCTACGGCCCGGAGGCCGCGTATGAAGTCCACCCCAGGGGACAGGATGAATTCCACCAGCCCGATGAACTGGTCTACATGGTCTTCGTGGAAGAGGAATGCGAGATGGAACACCGGGGCTTCTACTGCCGCGGATGCCGTGAGGCCGCCGGTTACGAGAACCCAAAGGCGCCCACCCTCGCATCGGAGATCGAACGGCGGAAGGAAGCCTGAACGGCAGCTGGGACGGAAACCGGAGGGACGGAAACCGGAGGGAAGAGATGCCGGAGAAACGGGTGCTGGTCTTCCCGAGGAAGATCTTCGAAGGGGGGCCATCCTTCCAGACATGGGGAGAGGTCAGGGAGCAGATCCAGGAGATTGAAAGGTCATTCCGGTGGATGGAAAGGACCGAGGCCGAACGATCGGCCAGCCTGGTGCAGGCAATAACCTGCACGTTCATCCAAGACAGCGCCGGAGGGCGCTGCGTCCTCAGGCGGGCGGCAGCCCTGAGGACCGACATGAGCCGACGGCTGAGCCTGATAGTTGGCGGACACATCGACGAGGAGCCCGGTCCCATTTCCTTCATGGATATGCTGGCCGCAAACCTGAAGCGGGAACTTGAAGAGGAACTGGCAATGCCCCCGGGGAATGGCCCGGCGCAGCCGGAGGCCGTCATGATCGACAACCTGTCGGTTGATGCTTCAAGACACGTTGCATTCCTACATGGGATGATCACCCACGGGACGGTCAGGCCCAGACCTGGGGATGAGTTCAACCGGAGGTCGAACCTCTCCGGCAGGTTCATGACGCCGTCAGAGCTTACCGCCCGGATCGGGGAATTCGACCCCTGGTCCAGAATGCTGATCCGGGAGCGCATTGACCCGGGGGCAGACGAATAGGAGCAACTGGAGGACCGGAATGATGACCGGACAATGCTGTGGGGGCAACTCCTTCCCCAGGGTGATCTGCCCAACATGCGGCATGCCAACCCGCCAGATAGCCATGGCCGAGACCATTGAAGCAGAGAGAATATTCAGCGACATGCTCTGCTCCGGCGCCAGCATCACCCGAAAACCCGTCCTGGGCCTGGGGGAACTCAGCAGGTTGCTGAACAGAAACCCCGAGGCCACCTACTACCGCACCAAAACCTCAATGCGAATCCAGGTGGATGGCGTATAGCCGTCTGATATAACCGGCAGCCGGCGCGCCCGAGATAGGAGAACCCCAAACCATGGACCCAGAGAAGAGTCAACTGACCAGCTACCTCCGAATGATGACGAAGGTCCAGGAGGACCACGGACAGGGACACCTGAGCGTCTCCGGCTACGTGCTGAGAAACGGCAGAATGTTCGAGAGCTGCCCCCTGACCCCGGAGGAGCAGCGGTACATCGACCGGTCGGAATGGCGGAAGCACAGGATCAAGGAGTGCTACCACAATGCCCAGATGACCGCGATCACAATGCCCCCGCAGGAGGAGATGACGCTGCTCTACGCCGAGGGGTTCATATCCCTGGGAATGGAGTACGGGATAAACCACGCCTGGCTGAGCCTCAACGGAAAGATCGTTGACACCACGATGAGAATCAGGCTGGGAAGCCAGATCCTAAACCAGCTGGGAAACCGGCCGGGAACCCGGCCGGAGGACAGGCATGACCTGGACCGGCCCATCGGGATCATTCCGGACGGATGGGAATACTACGGCGTGGAGTTCGACCACCGGGAGTGCGCCCACTCACTGGAACACGGGAGAATGACCCCGTTGATCGATGATTGGGAGTGCGGCTTTCCCATGCAAAAGCGGGACCGGCAACCGGATGAGCGGGAATGAGCAAGCCCGCGCACAATCCCAGAACGTCAGCAGAAAGGAGGAGCGCCATGACGGAAATGACCATCGGAGAATGGCGGGAGCGCGGATACAGGATGGTATGGAGCATCCACAAGGATGAATCCTACGCCGAGTTCGAGGCCAGGCCCTACATCAACGACTCGACCGGGAGCCGGGATTTCCAGAACATCATACTCGATTTCACCGCTCCCGAGGGGATGCCCGATGGAACCTACCGGGCCCACGTCAGCTACGCGGACCGGAACGGCGAGGCCGAAGGCATTGTGATCCGGGATGGGGAATTCGACCCCACGCCGACCGAGGCCGCGATACTCGAGGCAGCCTGCCGGACCTTCGGGGTAAATCCGGACGCTGTCCGGAGCCGCCAGACCGGCATCGACCATGTATTCATTGAAAGCCTGACCTGGGACCAGGCCAAGAACCACTTTGAGGCCGGCCTGGGGTCGTAGAAAACACGACAGGGAAAAACCCGCCGGGGGCACGGGAAACAGCGGCGCGTAAAACCCCAATCCATTCCTGGAAAGCGGAACAGACCGAGCCGGAGATTGTACAAAAACAACCTGCTATACTCCAAGAACAGGCACAGAACGTCGTAGGGGGAACGGACGGAACACGACGGAAGGAGTACAGGCCAATATGACAACAGCAAAAGCCGTCTGCAGGTTCTATTCATGCAGTGAGAATCTGAAACCCGGGCACTACCTCTGCACCAAACACTGGAAGATGGAGCGGGATGGCAGCATCAGCGAATGTGGGCAGTGCAAGCAATACAAGGACGCTAAATTCCCCCTCTGCATATCCTGCAACAAAACCGGCAACCGGACCAGCGGAGAAGCGTCAGCAGCCGGGCCGCGCACGGCGAGAGCCGGCAGGACGGAGCCGCAGGCCAGGAGAAAATACGACGTTCCCCAGGAGGAAACCTTTGCCCAGCGGTCCGCCATGCTGGAGGAGGACCGAAAGGCCGAGGACAAACGGCAGCTCTTCCACGACCAGCAGATGAGGTGCGCCTACTGCGGGAATGTGTACAAATACAATGAGCTTGAGATTGAACACATCATCCCCAAGAAGCCCGGCGGCCCGGACCACATCAGGAACTCGCAGCTGGCCTGCCGGACCTGCAACCTGGCGAAGGGAACAATGACGGATATCGAGTTCCGTCAGATGAATGCCCGGCTTCTCCCCCAGAAGGGGAGGACCCCAGCCAGCCCGCCGATTGACCCGAAGCTGCTCCAGCAACAGCGCCCGAGGAGAAGTGGGAGCCACACCGGCCGGCCTGGAACCAGCCGCAGATAAAAACATGGAGAACAAAGGATGTTCATTCTGGCAGCAATCTCAGTCACCGCCATACTGGCTCCGGCAGCGATAGGAACCATCTATCTCAGGTACCGGCGACACATGGAATTCAAGAACTCGGCCGCAAAGCTGATGGCCTCCCATGAGACCTTCAGCGAATCCCTGAACGCCCTCAGCCAGAAGGAAAACACAGCGGCGCCAGCCGAAGCGGAGGACGGCAATGTGCCACCATCACTGGCCAGGTGACGGGATCGACCTCATGAGAGTATCGGCGGACACCGGCGAGCTGCTGGTTCGTCTGGACGAAAGCGGCTGCCACTACATCCTGACGTCAGAGGAGCTGGCCCGGTTCATCGGGCTGGACCACCGGATCGGGAAGGATGCGCCGCAGCCGGAGCTCTCCACCGACGAAACCAGATACGGCCAGGTCTGCCACCAACCCGGCGGGGCCGGTCACATCCACCGGACGGAGGACCTGCACCGGCTCGAGGAAACGACCGTCCATTTCACCCGGTACATCGAGGCGGCAGTATGCCAATGCAACTGCCATGTGATGATCCCGTCGGAGATAGTGCTGCACCTGTTCGCGGAAGCCGGGAGTTGGAAGAACCCCGAGGGCATTGCCGAGATCGGCAACGCCGAAATGGCCGCCTGGTACGCGGTCCAGGAGAGTCTGGAAGACGGCATGAGGGAGATTGGCAGCCACGCGAGAACCCAGCGGAAGGCCCGGGGGATACCGGAGTATTCCTGAGGACGGCGAGACGTCCGGAGGGGCGGGGAAAAGGGCCAGGATGACCATCGACCCGAAGCGCCCAATCGGAAATAAGCGGGAGAGCAGGGACACCAGCCATCATGGGAGATACCCGGTGAGCTGAACATCATCCAAGAGCTGCCCGCCCAGGCGCGGGCCGAGCACAGGAAGCGGACAGCCCAGGGCCGGCAACAACGGCCAGAGGCCCCAAACCTCAACCTGATCCGCAAAAGAGTGACCCAGGCAAACAACGGTACCATCCAAGCAGGAGCAAGACCTGGGGGTGGAACCACATGGTCCGCAACCCGAACAACTACACCCACACGGAGACCCTGGACGAAGACTTCGATCAGAGTCTCGACGAAAACCAGGATCACAAGCCGGACGACCGCCTGGAGCACCGCCAGGACGAGGGCTTGACCCATGACCTGGAGAGGACCGGTCACGTCCTGAGCTATATCGAATCCGTCAGCGGCGAGTACGCCGCCCGGCAGCTGGCCGGGGTGATGGAGGACAGCCGCCGCCTGACCGGGGTCCGCCAGATGAGAGGCGACCCCACCGCCTACCAGGAGGACACCCACGAGCAGTACCTGCAGTGCATCCTCGACCTGCCCGCGGCCCTGGAGGCCAAGCAGGCCATGTCACCGGAGCATTGGGACGGCAACCAGCTCCAGGAGGCGGCACTGCACGAGGTCAACCGGATGGGATACCGCATAAACCTGGAGATCCGGGACCGCTTCATGAACCAGTTCGACCACCGCCAGGGGATCGTAAGGTTCGCCGAAGACCGGGGCGTGGCCGGCGAGCTCCTCGAGATGATCGACCACGCCGGCGGTGGGAAGGAACACTGGATCAAGGGGCAGAGGGCGGCGGAAAAACCAGTGTACTCGAAGATCGAGTCCGCCTCCAATTTTTACATCATGGAGATTGGGCTGGTGAGCGCCCTCGAGGAGGGAAACCAGTCCGACGCCCGGGACTTCGTCGACAAGTTGCAGGGCGCGGATGACCTGCGGGCCAGGGCTGAGCAGGCCATGTCCTACGTCCCCCCAGAGGACACGGAGATGATCCGGGACGCGCTGGAGATCGCCGCCCACTGGACCGAAGAACAGATAGAGGACGGCGCCCAGGACTACCACCTCCCGTATGCCGAGCTGGGCTACAGGTTCTCCAACGAAGCCAGGGAACTCTGGATCAGGGAGACCGGCCAGATCGAAGACCGGCCAGAGAGAGCCGGCGACTGCGTCGCCCGGGCCCTCAACGAGGCCGGCGGCGGCCAGGACTACGGAGATATCTGGCAGGAGATCACGGAGGGAACCCAGAGCGCGCTTCCCGAGAAGGACACCGACGCCGGCGTGTCGAATCTCCACTTCCGGGAGACCTACGAGCGGCGCGGGATGAAGCTGCTGCTGGCCCGGAGCGAGGACCTGAACCACATCATGCGGAAACACCTCGACCTCCGGGAAATACCGGCCCTCATGGAAGGACTGATCCAGGACGAGGGAACCCCGCTGACCTACATCGCATGCAGCGACGGGCACGCCGTCGCGGTGGTTGATGGAGTGGTCCATGACACCTGGAACTCCAGCAACATGGGAGACCCGGAGAAATACTGGAAGGACGGGAAGCTCGTCGAGCTCTGGATCAAGACCGGCGACCAGAAGGCCGTGGACGACGCCCTGGAGATACTGCGGAAGTACGAAACAGTCAGGCAGTACGACGACGTGCTGACCTACGGGAGAAAGCGCCGGGAGACAATCCCGGCGCCAATACCAAGGGAGTTGTTGGAAGCATGAACGCTAATCAGAACGGCAACCCACGCCTGGAGGAGAACACTCAAGCTCAGACCCACGGGACACCGCAGGAGAATATCGTCCCAGAGAACATCGTCCCAGAGAATATCCTGCGGGAGAACATAGTCGGCGGCGACGACTGCATTTGAGTCAGCGAAGAAGGACGGCTCGTGGAGCCGGAACGTCACCCCTGGGTGACCGGGGTCTGACCCAGCCAGGACGGAAGCAGACTTACGGACAGATCTCCGCCCGGGGCCGGTTTCCTGAAACCAGCCGGCCCCCGGCGTCCCCGGCCAATGGGGAGAGCCTGGCACGGACCCGGCAGTTCAAGAAGGAGAAAGAACATGTCAAGCCAGCGCTGGCCAACCAAGAGGTTCATCACGATGAACCTGGAGAATAACGGGGAGCTATCCCTGTTCCGCGCCATCCTGGATGCCCGGGTCAGCGTCAGGACTCCGATTGTATCCATCACCATGACCTCCAGCGCCAACCTCACCCACGAGCTCAGATGGTGGGCCAGCCGGCAGATCGAAAGGGACAACGTCCTACACGCCTGGCTGGTCCTCTGGAACGGCCAGGACTCCAACGACCAGATGGATGACCTCAACGACCTCACCACTCAGGAGCAGCTGGGCCTGGCCATCCAGAGGGGCCAGGATGCAGAGGATCAATTCTCCACCCTGGGGATCCAGACCGGCCGGCGCAGTCTCCCCCATGCCATGGAAGACCTGATGAAAGCCGCCCAGGAAATCATCACCAAGGACCATGGGGGCGTGTCGGTCCAGGCCTCCTGCCGGAATATGCTGGAACTGGGACAAACCCCGGACGGCGAGATCATCCCAGTGTATGGGAATGCCCTGGACATCATGGTCCACGTCGGGGAGCCCAACAGCCCGGACATAAACGACGGGATCGAACGCGACGAATTCATCGCGCTGATGCAGCAGGATAAAATGGCCTCCAGCAACCCCGGAACCCTCCCAGAGCTCATGGCCGGCCAGGAAGAGTTACGGGAGATGAACCGGAACTGACGCCCCCCGCCGCCACCACAATCCCTCAGAACGGAGACCCATCTCCACGGGACGGATCCCGCCAGCGCCATCCTCGGCAGAGCCGGCCAATAACCCCACCGGCGTCCAGGCCCGCTGAATCTCCGTGGGCTGCTTCACCTCAAGCATCTACCGCACCTCCATCCCGTCCGCGTCTGCACCCGGACTGTCCTTCACGGCGAACCCTCCGGCGAGGAGCCCGAACTCATGAACCGGATGTCCGGAAGGGAGCGCGGCCCCAGAAGCTGACAGCCCACGGTCAGAGCCCAACCGGGACCAGAACAACCCCAGCCCACCACATCGTCTTCCGCATCAAAGGGGGGTGCATGAGCGCATCCCGGCCTTCCAGAAGCCCCGGCCGGCGTGAACGCGGGCGCCCAAACCCAGGACCGCATGGGCGTGAAAGAATGTCATGAAAGCCAATCGGAGACAGAACCATGCGCCGATTCACCAGAACCATCCTGACCATCACGGCAGTCCTCATGATGTCCGCCTGCAGCCTGATGCCGGGGGCCGACGGCGAGGAACTTCCGGAGGACTTCCTCAACAGAGGGATCCAGTGGGCGGACAACCCAGAGGGCGAGGCGGACTCCGGGACCGAACCCGCCGGTGAATCCACGGCAGAACCCAAACCCACCCCGGACCCCGGGCAGGCCCAGCAGGCCGGGATCAGGTACCTGCTTGAGGCCGAACGCGCCGCGGGCGAAGACCAGCACGGGCTGGCTGCAGAACTCTACCGGGAGACCATCAGGGAGATGCAGGCCTACCACGGCCTCGGGCTGGGTGAGCACCCGGTGCCCGAGCAGATGGCACAGACCGGCCTGGCCAGGTCCCTGAAGGCGCTGGGCCGGCTGCAGGAGGCCGTGACCCACCTGGAGAAATCACTGGAGGCAGACCCCTCACCAGTTACCCGGGCCGAGATTGCAATGACGCTCGCGGAGCTCGCCGGCTGCGATGAGGCCAGCCGCCACGCCCGGATGGTCCTTGGGGAGAACCAGATATTCGAACGCAGCGCCCTCATCGACACCCACGCGACCGCCCACCACGCGCTTGCGGTATGCGCCCAGCTCAGCGGAGACAACCGGCAGGCTCTCGAACACATCGACCAGGCCATGGAGATCACCAGGGACTTTGGCAATACGGAGGACCTGGACCGGCTGAGGGACAGCATAAGGGCCGACATCAAGAGGGACGGCTGGAAGGCCGGCCTCAACCCGGAGGCGAGGAACGCCCACCGGAGGGCGGAAACCCACAGGGACCTGGAGGAGCTAACCCCGGCGCTGGAGGCATACCTGGAGGCCATCCGCGTCCAGGACACGCCCCTGCCGGAGTTGGAGAGGGACACCGCCCGGGCCCACCTGGCCCTTGGGGACGGCGCAGCAGCCCTCGAACATCTGAACCACGCGCTGGATATCAGACAGTCATCAGCCCTGCGCCTGGAGCGCGGACTGCTCCACCAGGCGGAATCCCAGTGCAGCCCAGCCATGGAGGACGCCAGAGCCGCGCTGGGAATGACCAGCCGGAATCAGCAGCGGAACACCCACACCGATGCCAACCTCCTCCTGGCAAACTGCCACCACCTGACGGGCAGCCTGGACATTGCCAGAGAATATGCAGACCAGGCGGAGCAATCAGCCCGGGACGCCGGATATACCGATGAGGAGTTGGAACCCATCCGGGAGGTCCTGGGCCGGATCGGCCAGGCAATCCTGGAGGAGCGGCAGAGGCTGCAGCCAACACCCGAACCCACGCCGGCGCCCAGGCAGATCTGGCGGATATTCGAGGAGACAGGATTCACCCTGGAATACAACCTGGCGCTCGAGGCATACGGACGGCAGGAGTACCAGGAAACCCTGGACGCAGCCCTGCGGGCCCGAGAGAGCATCCTGGCGGACCCAGCCAAACTGGACCTGGATCAGATCAGTGAGACCGACCGGATGATGCTCCACCAGATGGAGAAGACCACCGCCCATGCCCACGCCGCCCTGGAGCAGGACGGCCAGGCGATGACCGCCTACCACCGGGCCCTCCGGTACGGAGGAGCGGCGGATGCGCTGCTGGGACGCGCCCTGCTGCACCGGAAGCTCGGGAACGGAGATGAGACAATCCAGGATGCCCTGGCGGCCGTCAGGCTCGGCGACGTCATCCTGACCCTGCCCGGAGGGACCGAACCCCGGAGCTCCATGACGGAGGCCGGCAGCATCCTCAGACAGATCTACCTGGAACTGGGCGAGTACACGGAAGCGCTCAGATACGCGAATGCGGCATACACCGCGGCCCTGAGGTCCGGGCTCTACAGCCCAGAGGAGATAGAAGAACTGGCCCACCAGCAGAGCATCATGCGGAAGGTCGTCGAACTGAAGAGGCTGAAGGAACCGGAGGACCTGGCCGAGGAGGAACGGCTGCGGCGGGAGCTTGAGAATCAGCAGCGCAGGGACGAGGAGGAGGAGGAGGAGGAAAGGGCAAACGGCTGAGCCCGCCCAATGAGCGGCAGACCATGAAGGCGGAAAGAGCGTTTGATCGTGAGAGGCTGGAGACCCTCTGCCGGCAGTCCCGGCTCCAGCCTGCAGCGGGAGAACCGCTCCCAGTCCAGGGGCGCAACCGAGTGGAGTCAACAACCGGCGTACCAGAGAGAGATAGAGGATATGAGTGAAGTTTGGGAGCGGACCCAGATCATCAGGCCAGGAAATCTGCGTCTGGCCGAGGAAATCGAGGCCATGCTACTGGCGGGAGCATGCATATGCCGGGTCCATACACAGCGATGGGCTGACGGCGCAACCGTCACTGAGGACGACTGTCCTCAGCATGGGAGACAGCCATAACCGTCATTCTGGACACGCTGGAGCAGAGCCGCGCCCTGCTTTGACGCAGGGAGACAGCGGGCCGGCGCGGCTGACCCGTTCAAGCGGCGCTTCAAGCGCCGCAGGGTGGCGGGGAAAGGCGCGAACTGCGGCAAGACCGCCCCACCCGAAGAGTCCAGGGGGCACCCTGACCGGGAGCCATAATCTCTTTTGCCAAAACACCGGGACAGACTCACGTTGTACCCTTGGATAAATCACCGGGATAAATCACCGGGATAAATCGCACTGGCGGAGGATGAGAGATGGAAATCACGGCCAAGAGGGATGGAACAACCCTGGTGGCGAGCCTGAACGGGAGAATCGAGGGCGGCTCCAGCGCCGCCAGCCTCCAGGAGTACCTGAAGCAGGCGGTAGGCCCGGAGGACCAGGCCCTGGTGCTGGACTGCGCCCGCCTCTCCTACATCAGCAGCGCCGGACTGAGAATAGTCGCGATCACGATCAACGAGGCCAGGGCCCGGGGGATGGGGCTGGCCGCCTGCGCCATGATACCCCCGGTGAAGAGCGTATTCGAGATCAGCGGCTTCAACCAGCTGATCGACCTGCACGACACCCTGGACGGAGCGCTGGCCGCGATGAGAAACCGGAAGGAACCAGCCTGAGCAGGAGAGGGTTGAGAGATGGAGACAGAATCGGAAATGCCCACCGAACCCTTCCGGATCATGGTCGTGGACGATGAGCCCGACCTGAAACCCCTGATCCGGCAGGCCATGAGGCCCGAGATACGGTCGGGACGGTACATATTCAGCTTCGCCGGCAACGGCGCCGAGGCTCTGGATCTGCTGGACCAGGGAACCGAGACCGACATGGTCATGTCCGACATCAACATGCCCAGGATGGACGGACTGACCCTCCTGGACCAGATCTCCCAACGGGACAGCAACATCCGGTCGATCATCGTATCGGCCTACGGCGACATGAAGAACATCCGCACGGCGATGAACCGTGGAGCATTCGACTTCATCACCAAGCCCATGGACCTCGACGACCTGCGCATCACCATAGAACGGACCCGGAACCACCTGATCGAGTGGCGGCGGGCCACCGGCGCCAGGGACCGGCTGGTGGAGATCCAGCACGAGCTGGACATTGCCAGCCGGATGCAGCAGGCCATCCTCCCCAAGATCTTTCCCAGTAAGCGCGGATACGGGATCCACGGGAGCATGACCCCGGCCCAGAACGTCGGCGGGGACTTCTTCGACGTGATCTCCCTGGAGAACGGGCGGGTCGGGCGGGCCGTTGCCGACGTGTCCGGCAAGGGAGTGCCGGCCGCGCTGTTCATGATGAGCAGCCGAACCCTGCTCAAGGGGTCGGCGATAGGCATGGGCAACCCCGGACAGGTTCTGGCCGAGGTGAACAGCACGATCCACGGGGAGAACGAGAACACCATGTTCGTCACCCTGCTGTACGCGGTGTACGACCCGGAGACCAACCGGCTCACCTATGCCAACGGCGGACACTGCAACCCGATATTGATCAACCCACAGGGAGAATGCTCGGAGCTGCCCACCACCAGGGGACTGGCCCTGGGACTGGCCCCTGGGATCGGCTACCGGGAGAACAGCGTGGCGCTGGAACCCAACAGCACAATAATCCTCTACAGCGACGGCGTATCCGAGGCAATGAACTCGGCGTCGGAGGAGTTTGGCGCCGAGAGAATCGGAGAGATATTTCAGGGAAGACCGCCGGAAAGCGCCGAGGATGCCACCGGACGGATCATCAGCAGGGTACGGGAGTTCGCCGGAGACATTCCCCAGTCGGACGACGTGACCTGCCTGGTGCTACACCGGACGGAGGGGGGAGAATGAACGGAAGAATATCTCTGAGTTTCCAGCCAGGACCCAACTCTGAGAGCGAACAGGATGTGGTGCTGCAGAACATCGTCCAGGCGGTGGAGCAGATGGGCCAAGAGCAGCGATGGTCACAGCAGACCGTCTTCCGGGTGAACCTGGTGCTGGAGGAGCTGAGCATAAACGTGCTGCAGTACGGGGGAGACGCCCCGGGAACCGCGCCGGGCATGAACATTGAGGTGGACTCCCAGGAGGGAGTCTCGAACATCGAGGTATCCGACGACGGGAGGCCCTTCGACCCCCTGACCCAGGCGCCCAACCCCCCGGTGGTGACCAGCCAGGACCAGCCGGCGCCGGTCGGCGGCATGGGTATACACCTGGTCAGGAACATGGTGGAGAACCTGGCCTACCGCCACGACCGGGGCCGGAACCGGCTGACCATGACGGTCCGGGATGAGTGAAACCGAGGCGGTACAGGGATGTTCCGCCCGAGTGCAAGCCAGGAGAGTACACAGAGATGACTGCATGCCTGACGCTGCGCCCGGGAACGTAAAAGCCGGGGGAATGGGGCCGGAGGGATACCGGGATGAACGGACTGCCGAACCGTCTGATTGAACTGGTGTACGAGATGGGCGCGCTGAAACAGGGGGACTTCACGCTGAGTGGAGGAGCCAGGACCCCCCGGTACTTCGATGGACGGCTGCTGACCCTGACCCCGGAGGGGATGGAGATGATCGGGCAGAGGATGCTGACGATGGCGCTGACGGCGGGAGCGGAGGCCGTTGGCGGCCCGACCCTGGGAGCCGGCCCCATTGTGACCGCCATCGCCCTGATGGGTTGGCAGCAGGGTACCCCTCTGGAGGCATTCATCATCCGGTCCGAGGCCAAGGAACACGGCGCCAGGCAGAGGATTGAGGGCCCGCTGCGGCCCAACAGCCAGGTGGCCCTGGTGGACGATGTGTGCAGCAGCGGAAACAGCCTGATCCAGGCCATCGGGGCGGTGGAGGAGATCGGTTGCGCCGTCATGGGGATTATGACGATTGTGGACCGGCCAGACGCAGGGGGCAGCCGGCGGCTCCGGCAGATGGGCTATGGATTCAGCGCAATGCTGGTACTCCACAAGGACGGCGCCCTGACGCCGGCAGGATGAGGCCGGATGTCACTCATGATAAAACAGGGCCGGCATCACGAGCTCAGCGACTGAGGCAGCAGGAGGACAGAATGACGCAGAAAACGGAGGAATACCGCCGCCGGCGCCAGGATGAGGATGCAGGGGAAGACCTGCAGGAGCAGGCCGGCTGGAAGACCAGGGATCCAGTGGCCCACCGGTTTCTCGAGAACCTGGAAAACAGCAGCCCGGGGCTGGCCGATGAACTGAGGAACGCCGCCCGGGGGAACCTGGACCACCGGGGAGCATCCTGGAACACCCAGGAACACAACGCCCTGCGGTACACCGAGGAGGACGAGAGCCGGTACACCTACGACCTGGACCCATCGTCCAGCGCCGGGAAGATCTTCCTGTCATTCGAAAAGGCCGTCATCGGAGCCGGCGGCAGCGAGCGGTGGGAGACCGCCAACCGGATAGCGGAAAACCTGCTGGAACCGGTCCGCCAGGGCATGACGAAACTGGAACACCTCACCGGACGCGGGGAGAATCATGCCGTCCCCACAGTGGCCGGAACGATGGATAACCGGATCCGGGGAGTGAGGTTCCTGACGGCGCTGGTGGAGGGCATGGATGATGACTTCGCAAGCAACATGGACAACATCCAGGGGATGAGCCGCGACCTGGAGCATCTGGAGAGCAGGGGGGTGGAGGCCAACGGGTTCACCGCCAGCCTGCAGGCAGACCATCCCCGGCTGGCCGCGGAGCTGGACTCGGACTGGGATGCCAGGCCCAGCCGGAACAGCGCCTCATGGCTCAAGCCCTCCGGAGAGGGAGATGCTGGACAGACCATATACCAGGCATTCCAGGATGACCGCCGGTACAAGAGCGGGGAATACCGGCATCTGACCGCCGAAAACCTGGGCGTTGCGCTGGCGCGCCCCGTGGCCGCCGGCGCCGGGGAATTCAGGAGCATCGAATCCCCGGCGGAGGAACACCCCGAGGCGAGGATACTGGACCCCAGGGGATACGACAGGATCATGGGCCACATGGCGGACTATCTGGAGGAGAGAGTCCAGGCCGGCATGATACAGGCCACCGACGGGGCCTTGCACGAATAATCGAATAAAAACCAAATCCTGCACGAATAATACTGGAGAACAGACCCGCCTAGGCCGCCATCAGGACGGGGACCTCGACCATACCCCTGAGCACATCCTCGAGAAGAGGGACCTACGAGGGAAAGTCCGGCCTGATCCCCCGCATCCTCATCTCCCGCGCGGAGACCACCAAGTTGTAGGCGATCAGCTTGCAGAGAAGCTCGTTGACATGCCCATCGAACTCCTCGCAGCGAAGCTCGGCAGGGAACAACGTTTTGAGTGAGGAATTGGTGGACTCGACGTTGCTGCGCTTGTGGTACGCCTCGTAGAAGAACGCCGGCAGGAGCAGGTTGTCTTTCTCGCGCCACACGGGACTTTGGCGGAGAGTCTAGCGCAGCTCTCGGTCCAAGTCGGCCAACTCCTGCTCAAACCAAACGATGTGAGCCTCGATGCGAGGGCGGATGGCGCTGACGCCAGTGCCCAGCCGGTTTTTCTCCGAGACCAACGTTCCCTTTTCGCTTGCCAACCGAATAGACTTTTCTTGTGGCTTGACGTATGCTATATTGGCAAACATAAACATACGGAGATCGTATGCGCATCGGTATCAATGTTCCAGACAAGGTTATCAAGCTGATCAAGAAACTTGACCCAGAAGCCAACATCTCCCAGATCTGCCGCGAAGCACTGACTTCCTACACCACCGCCCTAGAACGTGCCAGAACGGAGATCACCGACGAAGACATGGACGACATTATCGAACACCTAGAGCAATCAGCCCCTTATCCACAATTTGAGCCTGATTGGGCGGACTATGCCTGGCAGGATGCTCAGGACTGGATAAGGACGATAACTCCACATGACTGGCATTTTTTCCTCTATAGTTACGACCACCATAAGGATAACAGCCGGGAGCTATACATACGTGCCCAGTTCTATAGGCTCCATAGCCGAGGAGAGGTCAAGAACTTTACTGACCGATTCATGGAAAACGAGGACTGGTTCTGGCGTCAGGCGGTCATAGGCGGCAATCCTGCCAGACAAAAAGCCCTTGAGAAAGCGGAGAACGATTACATGAGGACATGGCTCGCCTATGTGAACGAAGTTCGGAGGAAATGCCTGCAATACCGCGCAGAAAAGAATGAAGAGGTATTAGCCGACCGGCAGAAGGCATGGCTTTCCCGCCCTGAACCGGAACTCCCATTCCAACTGCAGGACGGACTCGGGAACCAGAGGAAGTAGCCGCCGTTTCAGGGGGCAAGTGAAAAGAAACAGAACATAAACCTGCCCTTTTCCATTCTGTCCAAGTTCCCTGTTCCCCTGGAAGGCAAGATAGTGGTGGCGGACGATCTGCTGACGCAATGGGAAGTGCGTCCGTCGATTACGGACGACGGTGCAGATTATCTGATGCCGGTGAAAGAGCGTCAGTCGGCTTTGCATGGAGAACTTGTGGAAGCATTTTCCCCGCTGGAAACCGAGGAGGACGACCGGACGTCCTTGTCTCTGTGGAAGGCTGGGGATGGCAGTAGAGAGGGGCCACACTGGTTTCACGCATGCCCCTAAGCAGATGCTTGCTCCAGGCAAATCAAGTCGGAGCCAAGACATCTGTGATACCGTCAAACACAATCCAGGATTCATCTCAATCGGAAGCAAAGCCAAAAGAACCGCAGGAATCCGCCCCGCAAAGCCGCGGACTTGATTCCCACTGCAACGCCGCGCCGGAGGAAGCAGGGAAGATGAGCGAGACAACCGCACACGACGTAATCGACCAAGCATTGGAAACACTGGAAGAGGCGAAGTCGGAACTCACCGGGGGAAAGTGGCTGGAGCGTCTTACGGCCCAAATAGCTCCCTACATCAAAGAATGGGACATTACCGATTGCTGGACATGGACAGAGTGGCCTGACCGGGAGAGATTCCTCCCTGAAACTACAAAGCAGGACAACGGCATAGATGCAGTAGCGATAAACCGATCCAGTGGAGCCTATATAGCCATACAGTGCAAGTCCAGGCAATTGGACGAGTACGGGCACGGCAGGGACATCGACAGGCCGGATATAACCAGTTTCATATCGGAAAGCGACAACGAGCTGTACGCCGAAAGGTGGCTGATTACCAACGGCGACAACCGGCTCAACGACAGGGCAGAGCGGACCAATTCCCAGCTCAGCAAGAAAATCAAGATAATCAACTTACACGCCGACCTCACGGCACAGGCACAAGGAAGCGTCAGAGATGAGGAGTGCCCCCACTGCCAACCCAATCCCGATGGCGAGTGGCGCAGGCAGTCCAAGACCTGTATGCAGAACGATGCTGTCAGTACCGTCGTGAGCAGGTTGAGAGGCCAGCTCGAAACCGACCCGGACGGCATCCCCATCGGCCAGGCCCGCGGCAAGATCGTCCTGCCCTGCGGCACCGGCAAGACCCGAATTTCCCTGCGCATCGTCGAGGAACTGACGCCGCCGGCTGGGCTGTCCATTGTCCTCTGTCCCTCCATCGCCCTGGTTGCCCAGATACGGCGGGAGTACCTCGAGAACGCTGAAAACCCCATCCGGGCACTGGCGGTTTGCTCAGACGAGACGGCCGGCTACGACCCCAAGAAAGAAGACCGGATAAACACTTTCGAGGAAGTGACCGCCGATTCCAGCAACGTCAGCGCCAAGGAAATCAAGGGCAAGGTCACCACCGACCCGGAGGAAATCGCCCGATGGATAGGGGAGGGGCAAGAAGGTGAGCGCGTCAGCGTCATTTTCGGCACCTACCAGAGCGGGCACCGGATAGCCGAAGGACTACGGACGTCGGGAACAACGGCGGAGGTGCTGGTGTGTGACGAGGCCCACCGCACCGCCGGGTTGCGCCGGACGAAGAAGTCCACTGTAGACCAGATAAAGGACTTCACGCTGTGCCACGACAATGATAAGTTTCCGGCAAAGCACCGTGTCTACCAGACCGCCACGCCGAAGATATACACCCAGAAAGCCCTGCGGGAGAAACAGAAAGAAGACTGGGTAGTCCGCAACATGGACGACCAGAGCGTCTTCGGCCCGGACCTGTTCCGGCGGAGCTACCGGGACGCGGTGGAGAACAAATGGCTGTCGGACTACCGCATCATCGCCGTGGGAATCAGCGGGGCGGAATCCCACGAAGTCGCCAACGCATTGGCCAGCGCTACCGAGAGCAAGGGGCGCAATCCTCTGACGTCAACCCACTTCCTCAGGGGGCTGGCGTTCACGCTGGCCATGGGCGGCGCCACCAAGGGGCGCGAGGATGAGGAAATCAACATCCAGTCCTGCATCGCCTTCATGAACACCGTGGACAAGTCCGACAACATGGTAAAGGCGCTGGACACCGTGCCGGTCAGGGACTGGCTAGGCGACCGGATGCGGGAAATGGATACCGGCAAGGCGCCGGCAGCCTACACCCTCGACCACCTGGACGCGAGCAGCAACGTTACGGAGCGGGAAGAGGCCAAGGCCAAGCTGGCGGAAGGAACAGTGGAAAAGCCCCACGGCGTCATCAATGTAGGCATCTTCGGCGAGGGCACGGATTCGCCATCCCTCAGCGCCGTGGCATTCCTGGAAGCCAGGAGAAGCCCCATCGACGTGGTGCAAGCCGTCGGACGGGCCATGCGCACCTCGCCCGGCAAGGAAATGGGGTACGTGATATGCCCCATCGTCATCCCCCTTGACACCGACGCCGAGAACTTTCTCAAGACCAGCAACCCGCAGGACGGCTGGAAGGAGCTAGGCGACATCCTACTGGCCCTCCGTGCCCACGACGAGCGGATTGAGGACCGGCTGGCGGAACTCATGACCCTCTACCTGCCGCCCGAGCCGGAAGTGGTCAAGACTATCGCCGGAATTGCCCACGAAGAATCACGGCGGATGAGCTACTGGGAACACGTCGGCAAACCCGGGGAAGCCGAAATGGCACTCCAGGAAGTGCTGGACGGAAAGAAGGAGCCCGGCGACGTGTTCACCAAGGTGTCGGAGCCGCCCGAGCCCAAGGCAATCATTGAAGCAGGCGCCGACTACCGGACCGCAACGACGGATAGGCCAATAGAGCCAACCCAAACCCTCAGCGGCAAGCACAAGGATTACGGAGAAAACGAGATCCGCAAAGGCGGAGTGGAGCGGGAAAAACCGGACGAGAAGACCGGGATGCCGGGAAGGGTGGACATAGACAGGACGAAGAACAAGACCAAGGACATGGCCGGGGGAAAGGGAGGCACGGTGGTGACGCCGACACGAGAACCCAAGCCCCGGCGCACCCGGGCGGAAATAAGCGCACAGGCTGCCATGCGGCTCATGGAGTTGGACGCCAACGAGGAGCGCAGCAAACTCATCACCATGAATCTGCTGGAGAAGTCCGGCCTCCGGGGAAACCGCCCGGAGCGCGACGCCAACATGATTCAGGACAGCATCTACGAAGCGGCCCACCAGCTACGCAACGACTCCCTGAAAGACGCCCTAGACCGGCATTTCAATCTCAACTACCTAGACGACAAGGCCAAGGAGAATCAGGCCGACGGCTGCACTATCGCCGCCTTGCTAATGATGAACGCCGCCATGCTCCACCAGCGCATCAGCGCCGGCCGATGGCTGGACGGGGTCGAAAGTCTGGACGTCATCAAGAATTCCAACAACCCGGTGACCGAAATCAAGGACCAGTGGAATACCATCAGGGCCCGGGACTTCCGCCCGGTCATAGAACCTGCCTTGGAAGCCATCCGCGCCGTGGAGCGCACCGGCAGGACCGGCGGACTGGTTATGGCGGTCCGCCACATCGCCAAGGAGGCCGAGGAGCTGGCCGCCAACTACGCCGACCTAGGCGCGGACCACGCCGGCCCCCTATTCAACCGCGTCATGGGAAACCAGGCATCCGACGGCGCATATTTTACCCGGCCCGTGGCCGCCTCCATCGCCGCCCGCCTCACTCTGGACGCACTGGGAGAGCAGGACTGGACCGACGAAGAGACGTGGAAGGCCCACAAGACCGTGGACCTGGCCTGCGGCAGCGGCACGCTCCTCACCGCCATGCTGACCGAGATGAAGCGCCGGGCCAGAGAGCAGGGCTCTACTGAGACCGAAATCGGCCGGTTGCAGAAAACCGCAGTGGAAGACACACTGAAGGGCATGGACATCAATCCCATTTCGCTGCAACTGGCCGCGTCCCAACTCACCACCGGCAACCAGGACATTGGCTACCGCCGCATGGGGCTGCACCGGATGCCCTACGGCCCGGACGCCAGCGACCCGGCGAAGGTGTCGGCGGGAACGCTGGAGCTCCTGAGTCAGAGGGAAATAGTGCCGCGTAATGGCGAACTCAACCTGCCCGACGACAGGATAGCCTCTGAGGAAGTTTGGACCCAGGGCGGTGAAGCCATGGAAGACGCCGGGGACGCGGTAAAGGGCGGCGTCGGAATAGTGATAATGAATCCGCCGTTCACAAATCGCCGAAAGATGGGCGAGAAATTCCCGCAGGAAACTCAGCGGTCGCTGCGGAAACGGGTAGACGACATGGAGCGGCTGCTAGTCCGCAACGACAAGGACATGGAAGACTTTGTCGACAAGAACTCAATACGGCCCTTGTTCGCGGCCCTTGCCGAGCGGTGCCTGAACCCCGAGACAGGCGTTATGACAACGGTACTTCCCACCATCGCCCTCACTGCTACCTCTGGACAACAGGAACGGCGTATCTTGGCTCAACGCTTTCACATCCACACCATCCTTACCTGCCATCAGCCTGGGCAGATAAACATGAGTCAGAACACCAGCATCAACGAGAGCATCATCGTCGCCAGGCGGCACGAAGGCGAGAGGCCGCTCACCCGGTTTATCAACTTGGACAGGTTCCCTGCCAACGACGCTGAGGCGTCAGACCTACACGAATGTCTTGTGAACTGCGACGAAGGCTCTATCGCTAACGGATGGGGTGTAGTATCCCACTGGCCCGCAGAACTCATAGAAGCTGGGAGCTGGACTGCAGCGATATGGCGTTCGCCGGCACTTGCGCAAGTTCCATACGCCTACGCAGGCCGTGAGGGCATGCAAAGCATTGAGCAAGAAGATATCTACCAGGCGGGGAGAAGAGTAAGTGAGTTCTGCAAAGAGGCCGGAGAAAACGACGAAGACTGCTTTGCTCTACTTCATTCGAAAGGAGCGGACGGCCAAACGAAGATAGAAGCCGTGCCCGACAGGCACTACAAGCCGCAAGACCCGGCAAGCGCGAAATGTTTGCAAGGTGTAAACAACCTGAAAGCAAGAGCAGGGCACCTGCTCATCACAGATGGACAACGTAACACCACAGCACGTCTAACAGCAGTGGCAAGCGATGCCAAATACGTTGGAGTGGGCTGGATGCCCGTGGAAGGATTCCCACCAGAAGAGTCGAAGGCAATCGCGGTGTTCCTCAACTCGACGGTAGGCCGAATACAAACTATGTCCAACGCAAGCCGGACATTGGAATTCCCCATGTACAGGCCAGCAGCATACGCCAACATCCGCATCCCAAACGTCAAGGACGCCCGCATCCGCCAGATCCTGTCCGACTGCTGGGAGCGCACTAGGGACATGGAAGTGCCGCAGTTCCGCGATGGCGAGTGCGAAGTGCGCCGACTCTGGGACGAAGCGGTAGCCGAGGCGATGGGCTGGGACGCCGCCGAACTGGCCCGCCTGCGTAACCTGCTCCACCAGGAGCCCCACGTCCGCGGCCTGGGCTACGGGCAGTACGGAGACGAAGCAGAACCGACAGACGCCGAACGATTCGATGAACTGGCAGACCAGTGGGAAGAGGAAACTTTCTTCTTGTCTAGATCAGACCGTGCAATTGCACACCCGGTTCACCAAGAGATCGTCAACTTGGGCCGACCGGTGGTACCGCTCATTCTTGAGCGAATGCGTTCCCAAGGGGGGCACTGGTTTGAAGCCCTACAACAGATAACAGGAGAAGATCCGGTATCGCCAGCCGACTACGGCAACATTGCAGCGATGCAGAATTCCTGGCTGCAATGGGGCGAAGACCATGGCTACGCCTAGGTGGATGACATGGCTCAACACATCATTTCCTAACCTTCGCAACGAAGGCTTTACCACAGTAGATCCGCCTTCTGATCTCTACAACTGTATCGCGTACGCCGCAGGGGATACGAGCCAGTGGTGGGACCATACACCTCGCCGCTACTGGCCGCCCTATGCGACGAGGTCAAAGCGTATCGAAAGCCTGCAGGAACTTTTTGACGGATTGGGATTTGAGGAATGTGACGACGGCATCTTCGAACCAGGCTACCTAAAGATTGCACTTTACGAGGATCACGGCGCATGGCAACACGCGAGCATTCAAATGCCCAACGGAGCGTGGCGCAGCAAGATGGGCGAAGGGCCAGTTATCGAGCACCGCAACCCTGAGTCGCTTTCGGTAGGACCGTACGGCAACACGACGATCCACATGAGAAAGCCCATCGACCAAGCACCCACCGGAACCGAGAAACCCACTCCAACGGACTGACCCCTCCTCGCGGACCGGAACCGGGCCATTCCCGAACGAAGCGGGCTCAGGCACCCCAACCACCAACACCCCCGCGTGGGAGGTAGATAACCATCCTTCCCGTGGAACTTGGCGCGATTTCCAAGAAGCTGCATCCAAAGGCCCCCGGGCCCGTCATCCCATCGGCCCGGGGGCGGGCTAGGCGGGACACTCCACCCACCCACCCCAAGGGCATCCATCCGAGTCGATGAGCGGGAACGGGGAGGGGGAATTAAGACAAAATCTGCACGAAAAATCGGAATAAAATTTATTTTTCGTGCAAAGCCCACCGATGGACTGAGCCAGGAACACCGGGAGACCTACAATACCGCGCTGGAAAACCTCGGGAAGGTCCAGGCGGAGTTGGAGCAGGTCAGGAATGGCGGATACTCCATCCAGCCCAGGGACGACCACACCAGGTTCAACGAGGAGGCGCTGGATCATCTCACGAGGACCCGGCGGGAGGAATCGAACCGGGCGGAGATGCTCATGGACCGCCTCCTCGAGTTCACCGGAGAGGTTATGCCCGGGCAGGCCAACCCGCAGCTGACGGAACTTGCGGTCAAAGGCGAATTCAGGGCAAAGTTCGAGGAATTCACCACCGGGATGCTGCCCGGAGACCAGGAACTGATCGTTGAATTCATCGCGCTGAACGGCGGCCAGGACAACCCCGAAACCAGCCGCCGGCAGATGAGCTCCGCGCTGGGAAAGCCCGGAGCCTGAAGGATACCTGGCGGGTCTGGTCCGGGCCGCCGGGCATTGCCCCGTGAACATCCGCATAAGAACACCCTGGGATTTTCTCCCATAATGGCATGAAGGCGGCGCCGGCCGCTGAAATTCCAGACAGGGAGAACGCGACATGACGACCATCCACCAAGGGGAGATTCACCTGGCCTTTGCCGGCCCTCCCATAGCTGACGGCATTGGAACCGACCCCAACTTCATTGGACGGGTCCTGCCGGCCTTCGCCGGCCTGGTGGCATCCCTCTGCATCGACCCGGACGCTGAGACGGCGGAGAACGACATCACCCCGCTGATGCTGGCCCGGACCAACATGGGTTCCTGCATACTCAGGATGCAGGAATCAGACCGGCTCACCCCCCACGGCCTGACCCGCTTTCAGGAGGTCATCGAGTCCTTCGCCGAGAGCGAAAGGGAAGACACGGTGGAGGCGCTGAACGGCATCACCGGCCAGTCCTTCAACGGCCTGAAGAAGTTCCTCTCGGCGAACGCCTCCGCCGAGACGACCTTCTCGGTCGAGCACAACAACAACTCCATCCAGATGGATGAACTGGAGCAGATCAAAGATGCGCTGAAGCTGCTCCGGGGCCTGAGAAAGCTGGAGGTGAAGGAGGAGGGGGTGACCGTCAACTTCGCCGGATACCTGCCGCAGCAGAGGAAGGCGGAGTTCACCCGGGACGGGAAGAGCGGGATCACGGTTGCCAGGGTGAACCCGAAGGCCCATGGTTTCGACGACCTGATCCAGAGGATCGAGGAACCCAGGGTGATATCGCTGGTCACCAGGCAGACCGGCGACAGCCGGCCCAGCATAACGATTCTCACGGTAGAGTGACAGATCCCTGAAACAGATGGATGAAGAGGCGATTCCCCGTTTACGGAGGCGCGATTAGTCAGGACCGATCCATCCGTGAGATAACGCCCCTGGTCAGCCCTGGGGTATGAACCCTGGGGCTGGATGGAGTAAAATGGGGGCCACAATGCCGGTGATGAAGCCGAACTGGGCCCACAGGGCAGCCCAGCCCAGCTTTCATGCGGAAATCCGGGCGGATTTCCGTGGCTCCGGCGGGCCGCCCGGGCGCGTTTCCCTATATATATAAGGGAATTTTAATTCACTTCCTACAACTACTGTGAAACGGTAAATCAATCATTTCATCATTCTTTACCCCTTATTGATACCCCTTTCCGTGCTTAGATACCCCTAATATCTCTGAATGATGATACCTCCAATATTATAAATCATGATCAATCATACCCAGTACACAATGAATTTCCAGTTGGGGGGAATACATACATTTAGTTTCCCATATATATAAGAGAAAAAACTTTTTTTGCATGATGATAGACCCCTCCCGCCGAAGACGGCGGGAACCACGGCGGAATCCGCCAGCGCCCGGAATCCAGCGGATTGGTCTGACCACCAGCCCCAACCTGTGGAAAACCAGGCCGGATGCCCCGAAAACCAGGCCGGATGCTCTGAAAACCAGGCCGGATGCCCTGACGGAGACACGTCGCCCCTGAACCGCTCCAACCTGTGGAACACCCCACTCCAGACCCCCAACCTGACGGCATCCGCCGCCTGCAGGCAGACCCATCATTGAAAAAGCGGCAGGATGCCCATACGGGATGCCTGCAGGCCTCCGCCGTACCAGAGTGCCGGAACCCCGCCGGACGCCCGGTATGGCAATCCTCAAGCCATGACGACGGTGCATACCGCCGGACCGAGGCCGGTCCGGGGCAATCCTGCAGACGGACTGAAAAAAGCAGAGAAATAATCCGCTGGGCAATCGTACAATACCCGAAGGGCCGAAACCGGCCCACCGGGGAAACATCCCCACCGGTGAAACCGGACCGGATGACCCTGCGGAGATGGGAACCGAATGAACCAGTACCGGGTGAGAATCACGCTGGAGATGTCAATACCCGCCGAGGACCGGGCCCAGGCCGAACAGAGGGCCGAGATCGTCGAGAGCTGGATTGGCATATACCAGCCGGAGCCATACGACAGAAAATTGCGCTACTCCCTGACCCGAGAGAGTGAACGAGAATGCTGCGTAAACCCAAGAGCAACTGGACGATCAAGGCCACCGCTAGAGCCGGCAAGGAACAAAGACGCAGGATCCAAAAGGTCCTGGACCAGGAACGTGAGCTCTACAACAACACCCTCACCATTCTGGAATCCGCACAACAAGCCAGCGCCAGCATGGACCTCAACCACCTGGAGAAATGGCTGACCCAGGTCCGGAAGGAAAGCACCCAACATGCCCAGGTCCTGCGGAGACTCTCCATTGCCACCCTGAAACGGGCAACCACCGCCTGGAACAGGCATGCCAACCCCAAAGAGGGAAAAACCCCCAAGGGCAAGCCCCGTGAGAAGACAACGGAGCGGTTCCGAACCATCGCCCTTGACTCACCAGCACACCCCATCATCCGATCCAGCATCCAAGCCGGACAACCATACCTCTGCATTAAAGGCCTGCCCAACCTCAGGATAAAAACGCACCGTAAACTGCCGGAAGACCAGCAGCCCTCCCGGGTGACAATCACACTGAAGAGACGCCAGGTATCCATCAGGCTCACCTATCAGAAAGACCCATACCCCAAACCGGCACCAATCAGGAGCATCAATAATCCCCGCGGAATCGACCTAGGAGTGGCCGTCACCGCAATGACCTCCAACGGCATCGCCTATACCTCACCCAACGAGGAAGCGCTGAACCAGAGGATCAAAAAGACACAGAAGACCCTGGCCCGGAAGAGGAACGCTGCTGTCCGGCTGGGCTTGGCCGCCAGCAGGGCCCGGCTGGACGACGACAACCACCAGAAAGTCTCAGCCAAGGGCCAGCCGCAACACCAGGTTGTCTGGTTAGGCAAGGAGACATCTGCCTACCGGAAGGCACATGATCAGCTGCAGGACCTCTACGAACGGAGGACCAGCCTACGGAACGACTTCCGGCACCGGGTAACGACGCAGGTGGTGAGGCAAGCTGCTGCCGGCCAAGTAGACCTCCTCGTCACCGAGGAACTCCAGATAGCCAACATGACCAGATCAGCGCGAGGAACAGTCAACCGGCCTGGCAAGAACGTCCGGGCCAAGACCGGCCTCAACCGGAGCATCCTAAAACAGGGATGGGGTGACTTCAAGACAAAGCTTGATTACAAGGCTGCAAGAGCCGGGATCAGGCATGTCGAGATCAACCCCGGAGGCACATCTCAGACCTGCAGCCAGTGCGGAACCAGGGACCGGAAATCCCGGGCATCCCAACCAGAGTTCCACTGCACCAGTTGTGGGTACAGCGCCAACGCAGACCTCAACGCCGCAATCAACATAGGAGACCGGGGGCTCTACTACCTGCAGAAGCAGTTCGGCCAGACCCCAGAGACCATCCGGCTGGCCCGCCTGGAGGGCTTAGATCCAGGCAGCGGGAAGAAAGACGGAGTCAAGGCTCCGGTCCGCAGAGCGAACCAGCCGGAGGCAAAGACCTTAAAGCTCAGAACCGCGTGCTCTCCGGAGTAGCGCAATTTTCTCATACGAGTGGATGGCTGACCTGGACGTGAACAGCTTCTCGACCGTCGAGGAAGAAGAGACCGGCTGACACCACCCAGTCCGGTATCCGCCGGAACAACCAAACCCAAGGACGGGAGAAACGACATGTCGGGAAGGACCGAGGAATACAGCAGCAGACAGGCCGAGGAAGATCACCGGGACGAACATCCGGACGAACGCCCAGACTGGAAATCCACAGACCGGGTGACCAGCCGATTCCTCACGGACCTCCGGTAGAGAAACCCGGAGTTGGTCCTGGAAATCCGAAACGCCGGCCAGGGGAACCTGGACCACCGGAACGCATCCTGGAACCGGGAGGAACCAACGGGGGTACACCACGGCAGCGGGGATAAACGGGACCATCAACACGACCACGAATACCGGCTCGACCCCGAAACCAGCGCCGGGCAAATATTCCACGCCTTCCAGCATGCCGTGGAGGATACTCCCACTGAGAACCGGCACGACGCCGCACGGGAGATCGTGGAAACGATGCTGAACCCCAGCGCCGGCGCATCCTGGGACCTGGAGAACCACCGGGACCACTCCGGCCTGAAGCCTGCCCCATCCCTGGCCGACACGCTGGAGCCCCGCCTGTGGAACCTCCAGTACATAATGCATCATGCCCTGGTCCTGGGGAAAAGCGGGGAGTTCGCGGAAGAGGTGGACCACATGAGGCATCTCAACCAGGACATGGACCTGCTGAACGAGAACCCGGACCGGCACAGCGGCTTCCCCAGGATGTTGGAGAACCGGTTCCCCCTGCTGTCCGCGGAGATGGACGCCCTGCGGGGCCCCGCAGGAGACCGGCTCAACCCCTCATGGCTCCGGTACGAAGAGGGCCACGGCAACGCGGACAACATCTTCCAGACCTTCCAGGAATCAAGACTCGGGCTGAGCCTGGAGTACACCAGCGCGGCGGCGGAGAAACTCGCTGAAACCCTGACCCACCCAGTGGCGGCCGGCATCGGGAGAATCTCCGCAGGACAACACCCCGAAAGAGAACACCGGCACCGGCCGGACCTGGTCAATACCGGAGCGGACCATCCGATGACCCGCGCCATCACGGGCTACCTGGAGGCCAGGGAGGAAAACCTGCGGAACATGGCTGAATTGGGGCTCACGGCCAATAAAGCAGAGGTCTACGGCGATGCGTTGAACAACATGGCAACCCTGCTGTCCGAAACCGAGCAGGCCCTGGCGGGATACCTCCCCAGAGGGGACTGGAACGACTCCACCGGAAACCACGGCCAGGCGATGGAGAGCCTGATCCTGGCCAGGAAACTTGACAGGGAACGCGCCGGGGAGTTGGTCGAGGCCTTTACCCAGTTCAACCGGCAGCGCGGGGAGCGCCCACCTGCCGGGACCGGCTACGAAGAACTGACATACGGCCAGAACTCGCAGAGCAATCTCTACGAGTTCACCAGTGGAATGCTGCTTGCGGACCAGGACCGGATGGCCGGACGGATGGCCGGACAGACGCCGGACCGGGACCACGAGGAACTCGGCCGAAGGCTCAGGCAGGCCATGGGGCCACCATCCTTCTGAGGCGTCCCGCTTCACCGGGAACCGGAACCAACCTCGAGAATCTCAAAGATGGTGCGGAAAGACGCCTCATAGGAGGCCTGCAGCAACCGGACCACACCCTCCGGGTTCTTCCGTATCCGCTCCAGGTCGATGCGGAAGAGCTCCAGCGCCCAGTCCGGCATTCCATCCAGGCGGCCCAGCTCCAGGGCCTCCGCGTTGCGGGCCAGGATGGCGTCGGAGTCCTCGTGAAAGGCATGGATCAGGTGATCGGCCCAGCGGTCAATCCACGGCCCGGATTCCATATCCATAATGGTCTCCTCCCAAACGGACACGAACGGCCCGCGGCAAAGCTCCGGGAATTATACACGGCGGCAGTCCAGGACTTCAGACAAAAACAACAGAACCAGGAGGCAGCAGCATGGCTGGAAACACCGGGGAACACAGCCCGGCCCAGTGGGAAGAGGAACGCCGCAGGACCAGCGGTTACAACCCAGAGACATTCCGGGAGAAGGGCCTGGACGCAGGCAGCGGCAATGACGTCATCCTGTCCGGATACCAGGACCTGAACACCGTTCCCGGGCATGGGCCAATAACGATCATGCAGATGGGAACCGCCGGACAGGGACTGTGGGAAAGGAGCTGGTCCAGGCTGGCCGCACCCAACGGAACAGACCACCGCGAGCCCGGGGACCAACGGATGAGCCGGGACGTCCTGGGACCAATGCGGGCCATGTGCTTTGCCCGGGATGTTGCCGAAATATACTGGAACCAGATCGAGAGGATGGGCATAGACGCATTCAGGCTCACCGAAGAGGGGCAGAACGAGCGCAGAATCCCCGGCCAACAATCCAGGGATGAATGCGGAGACCTGGGGATCGAATGGACCGGGGACAGAGGCGAAACCGACACGCCCATGACCAGGTTCGCCGAACGTCACCCCCGCTGGGAGGACCGTTACAGAGCGCTGGAGCAGATTGCCGGCGACACGCAGGAGACCGGCGAACACCTGGTGATGATTGGGATAATGGACCATGACGAGAGGATGGTCGCCGGCGGCCGGAGGATCATGGATGATTCCGTGGGAATGCTGGAGATGTGCATCGAGGACGATGCCGCCGGCAACCACGTCCTGGACCAGTTCGGGAACCAGCATCCCGGCGGGCCGCAGGATACCGGACCGGACAACCCCCGGGACGCCGCTCGGGAGATGGCGCGCCAGCGGACGGAGTACGTGAAAACCATCGCCGCGGCCTGCGGCAAAAAAAACGTGGGGACGGAGCGGGAGGTCAGCCGGTTCATTGCCGAGAAGGTCGTAGTCCGGGACTCCGGCGCACCGGGAGAATGCGGAGTATCTGTACTGCCTGAACGGGGAAAGGGCAACCAGAATGCGGGAAATAAGCGGCAGAATCTTCAGGGACCGGGACCAATCCCTGACCGGCTCCGCCATGAATGCAATGGCGGAGTACGATGAGGAGCGGACCCAGGCCGCCTACGGGACGATGCGCCAGGCCCAGGAGACGCTGACCGGGGTGGTATATGCCTGCGAACGGGCCGGGTTCAGCCTCTCGTGGGGAATGGACCAGAGCCTGATGCAGCGCCAGCGCCGGATGAACCAGCTCCGGTACGACAATGCCGGCCCCGGTGAAATCGCAGGCTTCATCCGGGGAATAATCGACCGGATACCCCAGGCCAGGGAACCGCTGACCGCGTGCGGCCACGTCCGGGAGGAGATCCGGCGGTATGCGGTGGAACACCTGGAGTCGGCTGAACAATCCGCCGGACCGGCTGTGGCCAACAACTGGCAGCACAGCAGGGACTTCACGCCAGGGACCGCCAACTACTTCTACCACCACCTGATGGAGGGACTGGAGCTGGAGCAGCTGACCCACCCGGGACGGGTGGAGGAATGCGTCGAAATAGCCCGCAGCCACACCGGCTGGCAGGAGTTCATCAACAGCGGGTTCAGCTTCAGGAAGCTGGACTGAGCGCAAAAAAGGGCGCCCCTGAGAGGGCGCCCTTCACCGTTGGGGATAGAGCTTGAAAACCAGACCTTGGAAGCTAGGCCTCGACCGGCATCTTGCCGATCTTGAACTTCTTCGTCCCGCAGACCCCGCAGATGGACGAGATGGCGTCCCGCCCGTTCTTCATGACAACGGGCGCAGCGTCGTTGGAATCGGTCTGGGCCTTGCACTTCACGCAGTAGCTCTGCATCTGGGTCCCCTCCGAATTTAGTAGTTTCCCGCCACATTGTACCATAGTCCCATGTTGGAATACGTCAAGACGTAACCGGCAGACCTGACGTTTTAGATACACCGGACTCGGATCAAACGCCGCTCTCCGGCGCCAGAACGGATCTGCACAAACGAGGATCCCAGCCCAATGATAGACTCCCGCCAGAATATGAAGCCGGCGCCGGACAACGGAGGCAACCGAACCGGGAGGCGGCCTCCCGGAGGGCCAGCGAGGCAACGCCAGTGATAAAGCCAGAGGCAACGCCAGTGATAAAGCCAGAGGCAACGCCAGAGATAAGGGCATACCGGAGAAGCCTCAGGCGGACAATGATTCTAGCCTGGGCGATCATCCCGGGGTCCATGGGAGTAGCCGCGCTGGCGGCGGCCGCGCTCTGGAATTTCGCAACCGGCGGCAGCGCGTCAGTCCACCCAGCGGTCAGCATCTTCATAATCATTGCAATGTCATCCCTGACGGTCGTGGCCGGACTGTCTCTGAGGAGAGGACGGCGGTATCTGAGAGAAACTGAAGAGGATGACAGCCAGACGGAAACAGGGTAGAGCCGGCGGACCCGGCGGCTCTCTATACCAGGACAGTCCGGCGGGCAGCAGGCTGGTCAACCATGAGGGAGCCGTACTCATCGCCCCAGCCATCATACCCCTCGCGAACCTGGCGGGCGAAGACATCCAGCCGGGGACCCGGGAAGTGGCGGGCAACCTCCCGGTAGAAGATCTCCGGCTTTGCGCTGTGGACACCGGATGCGGCGGAGAAGCAGGTCTTCATCCGGCCCAGGCAGGCCCGGTCGAAGACCCCGCGGCCCCGGTAGCCGAACAGCGCATGCTCGGTCGTGATCTGGTACGGACCGAAGGGACATGGACCAGTCCGCTTGTCCCAGGTGACCATTGTGTAGAAGGAAAAACCCCAGCGCTCCATCAGGTCGAAGGCCATTCGCAGGATGGGCTCGCCGGTACGGCGGTCCTTGCTGTTGGTGGCCCAGAGCCACAGATACGAACGGTCATTCCTCGCCCAGCGGGGCACGGGCAGGCTCATCAGCGCCTCCCGGCTCAGGGTGGGATAGTCGAGGGAAACACCCTGATTCGGACGCGCCAACCGGTGACCGGTCTTGCCCTGATTCCAGGGCGGATCCACCACCAGGACCCGGTACCGGTCCGGACTGAGATCATTATTCCAGGTTGAAACCACCAGAACCTCCGAACCCACACCCCACCGGAACAGCGGCGGAGCCGACTTCGTCCAATTATAAATCCGGGATTACCACCCATGCTTTGGCGAAACGGACGAGGGGATGGCCGGGGAGCAGAAACGGCGGAGATGGGATTCCTCATAAGATGGACCGGCAGACCTGAATGCGAATGAGGGGCGCCGGAGAGAAGAATGAACCAGGCCGCAGACGGATAGGAGTGGAAACCCACCAGGAAATAGGGCCGGAAAGAGGGCCGGGAACAGCCCACCTCTACCAGGGCGACTTCACCAAGGTGGCCGCCGCAGGATGGCCGCCGCCGACAGCGATAATATCCGACGGCGCCTACGGCGTGGGGGGATTCCCAGGGGACCCGCGCTCGAACGAAAAGCTCAACGACTGGTACGCGCCTCACGTGGAACTCTGGAGCAGGTCTGCCGGAAATAGCACGACGCTCTGGTTCTGGAACATCGAACTGGGCTGGGCCACCGTGCATCCCCTGCTGGTGTCCCACGGGTGGATATACCGCTCCTGCAACATCTGGGACAAGGGGCTGGCGTTTATCGCCGGTAACTGCAACACCCGGACAATTCGGAGATTTCCGCCGGTGACCGAGGTATGCGTCCAGTATGTCCGCCAGCCCATGGTGACGGTCAACGACACCGAGCGGGAACTGAAGGAATGGATGCGGGCCGAATGGCTGCGGGCGGGGTTGCCCCTCGAGGAGGCCAACGAGGCCTGCGGGGTCAGGAATGCAGCCACCCGGAAGTACCTCACGCAGGACCTGAACTGGTACATGCCGCCCCCCGAGGTATTCCAGACCCTGGTGGAATACGCCAACGAGAAGGGCAGACCCGATGGGATGCCGTACTACAGCATTGACGGGCAGTCCCAGGCCAGGAGGGAGCAGCTGACCAACGGCCTTGAGAGGACCATCCTGCGGGCCAAGTTCAACGGACGGTATGGAATAACCAACGTCTGGAGGCAGAACGCCGCCAGGGGCGCCGAGAGGGTGAAGGTGGACGGAAAGGCCATCCACGCAAACCAGAAGCCGCTGGACCTGATGGAACGCATCATCCTGGCATCCACCGACCCGGGAGACACCGTATGGGAACCCTTCGGGGGACTCTGCACCGCGGCGGCCGCCTCGGTCAACACCGGACGGAACTGCTGGAGCGCGGAGATCAACCCGGAGGTATTCCGCGCCGCCCGGCAGCGGCTGGAGAAGATCCCGGGAAGTCCCCAACCGGATATCCAGACTGACGGGAGGGTGCAGGACGATCCGGAATTGAGAACACCGTCTCACAGGCAGCCCAGGCTCTTCTGACACCCCGCCAAATCAATCCGCCGAACCGGCCCGCTGGGAGAACATCATCACGGAAGAGGATACCAGGACGTCTGCCGGAAGTCTGGCAGAGGATCCCGCAGGAAACCGCAGGGCCGTCATCCGCGGACTGCGGGGAATCGTCCTGCACGTCATACCGAGAGCCATGGAGTGTGAGCCGGCCCGGCTGGGAAGGGACCCCATTGGCGTCAACCTGTGAAACGCGGACCGCAGGCGGCGCGGCAACTGCCTCTGGTGTCACCAGCCGACACTGAGCAGCGAACGGCGATGGCATCAGACCTGCATCCAGTGGTACACCGCAGCCCGGGGGCGCCGGCAGACCGCCGGGCGGACCTGGGTGGTCCGGCGGCAACCGTGTCCCTGCGGCATGCCGGGAGAGGAGCTCGACCACCGGGTGCCCATCATGCTGGCTGCACGGAGGGGATTGAGGGACTACGTGAGGGCATTCCTGCTCTCGAACCTGCAGTGGCTCTGCCGTGAATGTCACCGCCGGAAGACCGCTGGGGACACGAGGGCGATCGCCGACCGCAGGGCAGGCAGGATAAGGATGTTCTGAAAGGAGAATGGATGAAACCAATTGCAATCATCATCATGCTGGCGGCATCGACCGGACTGCTGGTAAGAGGACTTGGAGAGCTTCCCCTCAGACTGGCGGAGGCCAACCTGGAACACGGGGAGGGCAACAACCTGCTTGAGATGATGCAGATCGTCAGCGCAACCGGCGGGAACCCCGGGATGGTGGCCGGCGCAGCGGTGGCTCTGGTTGGAACGCTGCTGTGGACCGCCGGCATGATCCTGCCGGCAGCCGTTGAAATTCAATTCCCATCCCTGACCAGGGTAAGACGGCTGATCCCGCCCTGGCTCAGAGGCAGGGAGAGAATCCATCCCCCGGGGTGAAAATTCCCCCCCGGGGCGGCGCGCTCTGTGGGTCCTGCGCCGCCCCCCTGAAATGAACCGGATGGGCGTGAAAATCCCAACAGAGAGAGGACAGCATGACGAGACCCGAATGGATAGCCCTGGCCGGCATAACGATGGCGCTGCTGATGATCGCCGGCATCACCGCACAGGCAGCCATGATGGCGATGGAGGACACTCCGGCATCTCCGGATGATGCTCCAACCACGCCGGCGCTGAAACCGCGCCATATCCCCGGTGAGACGGTGGTCCAGATACCCCAGACCCTGCTGGTGCTGGACCACACCGGCGCGCCGGTCCCGGACCTGCCGGTATCCGTAACCCTCGGATGGGAACCCATTGACCGGTTGCTGACCAACCGGGATGGAGCAGCAACCTTCACACTGCCGGAGGACGCCCGGATGTCAGTGGACTTTCACCTGCCGGCCGACGGCCCGGGGTTGCAGGAAGTCCAGATGGTCCCGAATGAAAGGGCCTGGACGGTCATCCTGTCGGACCCAGCCTGGACCCATTAGCCTGGACCTGAAAACCACAATAGGGGCAGCGCCTCTCAGCCCATGCCATGGAAGCTGCCGGACTCCCGGGATGTATCGGCGGCGCTGGACTCCCATCCAAGGGACCTCGACGCATGGGATCGGGCTGGACGCAGAGACCCTGGCCCGGGAACTCTGCGGTACCAGAGGATTCAGGCCGAGAACCCGGCCGGCCTGGCCCATGAGCAGGAACTGGCTGGATACCCGGTCCTCGTGGTGAACACATCCCTGCTGGGGCCGGAGACCTGTGAGGAGCTGCTGGAGAAGCATCACAGGCGACCCCGAAGCAGGGCGGCGGGGGAGCATCCCCACGTAGCGGGCTTCACCGAAGAACTGGAGTCTACGGAAACCACCGAGGCCTGAACGAAAAAACGCCGGACACCCCCAGCATGAAACAATCAACGGAAAATATCCTGGGGGTGAGACCTGATGAAGATACTAAACAACGGCAAAATGCTGATAATCGGCATCCTGGCAGTGACGATAGTAGCCGTAGGCGGCGTGGCCGTCTGGATAGTGGCAACGCAGGAAACTGTACTGAGGCCAGCCGGAGGCCCAGTGGATCCGGACACCATGGCCGAATGGCGGGCATCCGCCGCCGGAGGGGAGTCCGTTCTGGACTCCCGGAACCTGCTGGAAGACAGCGAGGCCATGTCTGACGGGCTGGAACCAGCGGGAAAATCAGCCAGAGGGGTGAGGGAACCCTCCGTGGAGCGGATGACGGAAGACCTGCCCGCGGCGGGACCCCCGGAGCTCGCGGCGAGGGGCATGGGGGATTCCTCGATCCAGGTTGAAACTCACCTGAAGGCTGGCGAGATCGACGACAATGAACGCTGGGACGATTACCTGGACTTCGTTCAGAGGTACCGGGGTCCCGAGGTCCACGCGACCAGCCTGGCCAATCGCCAAATCCTCAGGGTCACCGACCGGAACGGGATGCCGGCGTCCGGCATCACGGTGGAGATCATGCTGGGACCCGAGGTAATCGACAGCATACGCACCTATGCCGATGGGCGGAGCATGTTCTTCCTGCCCCCGGACAGCCAGGAAGCGGTCAGGTTCAACCTGACGGACGGAGAACCGGTATTGGAACAGAATCCTCCGGACGAGATCAGGACCGACGGAACGAAACCCGACCAGGACGGAACCGGCGAGGCCAACCCCGAAATCCAGGTATGGAGCATCATCTTGGACCGGGAGAACCCTCCAATCGAGCGGGTCCAGCTGGACGTGCTGTTCTTGCTGGACTCCACCGGCAGCATGGCCGACGAGATACACCAGATAAAGACCAGCCTGATATCCATATCCGAAAAGGTATCAGACCTTCCAACGATGCCCGGTCTGAGGTTCGGCATGGTGAGCTACCGGGACCGGGGCGATGATTACGTCGTCAGGTCCTTCCAGTTTGACGCCGACGTGGAACGCTTCGCGAGAACGGTTGAGGGGGTTGAGGCAGACGGAGGAAACGACTACCCCGAGTCGTTGAACGAGGCCATACGCCAGGCCATAAGGAACTCGGGCTGGCGGGACGAAGCCGTCCGGCTGATCTTCCTGATTGCGGATGCGCCGCCCCACCTGGACTACCCGCAGGACAGCGACTACGCGGTGGAGATGGCTGAGGCGCGCCGGCAGGGAATCAAGGTATTCTCGGTGGCCTCCAGCGGGCTGGATCAACAGGGGGAGTACATCCTGAGGCAGATTGCCCAGCAGACCATGGGCCGCTTCATCTTCATCCTGTACGAGGACCAGCAGGGACATCTGGACACGCCGCATGACGTGGGCGAGTTCACGGTCAACCGGCTCGACAGCCTGATAGTGCGGCTAATCCGGGAAGAGATGCAGTCAATGACCGGAGTCCGGGCAGCTGAAGAGGAGATGCTCCCGGAGGACATACCACCAATTGAACACGGGAAATAACCAGCGGGTCTGAGCAGGTCAGTCCGAATGGGTGAGCGAGATGAGTGAGGCAATAATAATGCTCTCGGGCCGGCGGGCCCGGAACCGGGAGGAACTTGGCCGCATGCTGTCCAGGCAATACGGGTACGCCTACGTCGGCACCGGAGACATCCTGCGGAGCATGCTCCGGCCCAGCTGGGAGAATCCCGCACTGGACCCCCCCCCGCTCCCTGCACGATGCAGCGACCCAGAATGAGCTGGAGAACAGGGAGCGGAGCAGCGGCCTCTCGGAGAACCTGGCCAGAACCAGCCGGAGAGAAATCCAGGCCATCAGCCGCTGGATGGAGGAGGCCACCCTGGGGATGTGGGTGCTCCGGGAGGTGGAGGAGGCGTTGCGCCGGCAGGACCCGCCCACAAGGGCGGTCGTGAACTCCATAAGGACACCGGAGCAGGCCAGGGCGATCAGGGACCACTATGGAGTGCCGGTGATACAGATCCACCTGACGGAACGCTGCCCGAGAGGCTGGGAACCGCCGATGACAGCCTGTGGCCGCACCGAACTGGACCTGAGTAGAATATCCGATCTGGTGGTGCCAGCGGAAACCGCCATGTTATGGGAGATGGAACCTCCAAACATAATGAAGCTGCTGGAGCAGGCGGCATCCGCGGCGCTGCCGCCGTACATACCGGCGGCGCCGCCGCCAATCGGGATATGACACCGATCGCCAGTGTCCGGATGGGCCGTTGACCGTATAATCGAGACCAGGACGGGAAAACCAGGCAGCAGATAGACCGAGGAATGAGAATGCAGCAGCGCCCAACCGGTCCCACAGAAACCAACACCGGATCCGGCGTGGGCAGGCCGTTAACCTGCCCAGGCTGCCGGCAGGAGGGCATTCGGGTATATGTCGGGGACGCCAGCATATCGGGATGCATTGTGGCAATAGCCCTCTACTGCGAACGCGGATGCGTAACGACCCTGCTGATCGGGAGTGAGAAGGGCCCTGGAGAAGTCTCATGGCATGACGGAGCCGGCTGGGCCACCCTCAGGGAGGGCAGCGATGCCGAGGCCATGCTGGAACTGGCCAAGCTGGCCCAGAGGGCCGGGCAAAGAAGGGAAAACGAGGCGCCGCACACGCCGGCAGTCCGGGAAGATCCCCAGCCGGATGGAGATGGGGACCAGAGGGATGATATCGTACGGAGGATTGCCGAACGAATCAGACTCAGACCGGGTTGGTCCGAACTGCAGGCGGTTAACCTTGCAAGGCAGATGACCGAGAGGTCATGGAGCGAACTCAACCAGGTGGGAAACTCCGGGGCGCCCACCACTCCCGGCGTCAACATCAGGCTGGCGGAGCAGGCAGTCCGGCAGGTCATGGAACCGGGGGACAAACGCTGGGAGGCGGTGGTCGAATCACTGGCCGAGGTCCTTTACGACCTGAGATCAGATTCACTCCAGCAGCCCAGCATTACGCCGGGCCATGATATCCCGGCCCCAGCCCGAGCGGCAGCTTCCACGGGGAGGAGCAGGCTGGCATGCAAATGCGGAAAGGAAAAACTGGCAAGGTACCCGGAATGTCCGGACTGCATGGATATGGTCCTCTGCGAGAACTGTGGAGAGCGTTACCACCGTCCGGAGTATGGCCAGTGCTACACCTGCCACGAGGGGTTGTAAAACTCCGCCCGGTCCCCTCCATCTGACTGAACGAAACCCGAAAATCTGGACGCAATCCAGCCGGCCGGCCCCCCAATCGACCGGTCCGCTAATCGAAAGACCGCCGCCGCTGTTTCCCCCACGGACAGCGGCGGCGGTCTTTCGGGTCTAAAAGACAAAACCGGATGGGATCCGCTGCAAATACTCTGAACCAGGGACAAAAAATCCGAACCGGGGACAAAAAACTCAACGAGGAGAAGAGAGTTGTAAATGCACAATATTCTGACGGAAAAACTGATCAGCCTGGAAGGGCTGAACGAAGACGGGAGCAGGGTACGAACGATGGAGACACTCCCCGGGGTGATAACTGCCCTGATGGAGAACCGGGTGGAGAGCTTCCCGGCAGTCCGGTCCCACCATGGTCACGCCCTGCACACCTTCATGGTGCAGCTGGGGGCAATGGCGCTGGACGAGGCTGGGCTGGATCAGCCGCCGGCCAGCGAGCAGGAGTGGCTTGGACTGATCCGGGGAACCACACCGGATTACCCTGAGGACGATCCCTGGCAGCTCGTCATGGCGGACATCACCCGTCCGGCCTTCATGCAGCCGCCGGCCAGAGGCCGGATCGGCACGGACGACTTCGCCAGGAAGGAGAGGGACAGCAAGAAGTGGATCCACACGCCGGATCAACTGGACATGCTGGTGACCTCCAAGAACCACGAGGTCAAGCGGATGGCCGGGATCGATTCCGAGCCCGAGGACTGGATCATGGCCCTCATATCCCTGCAGACGATGAGCGGGGCATGCGGCCAGGGAAACTACTGCATATCCCGTATGAACGCGGGGTGCAGGAGCCGGGCCGGCTACAGCCTGGCCCCCTCGGACGGGCTGGGATCACATGTCCGGAGCGACATCCTGAACATCCTGCTGGAGGGTTCCGAGGACCGCCGGGACGGGGTGAAGCTGGTCTGGACCGAGCCCTGGGACGGTGAGAAGGATGAGCAGCTCAGGCTGGAGCAGCTCGCCCCACTGTACATCGAGGTCTGCCGCAGGGTCCGGCTGTACCCCCCCAGGAACGGCGGGAAGCTGTGGGCCATTGCCAGCAACTCCAAGAACAACCGGATCGAAAAGCTCAACGGTCTCACGGGAGACCCCTGGATGCCGGTCAACCCCGGTGAGGAGAAGTCCCTGACGATAAACCCGAACAGCATGCGCTTCAACCAGCTGGGGCCACACCTGGTATCGGATGAATGGGCGAAGCCCCTGCTGATGCGGAGGGAACCCATTGGCATGGGGCCGGACGCCCAGACCAGACTGTTCACCAGAGGAATTGCCGGTGGTCAATGTAAAACCGAGGGCTACCTCGAACGGGATATAGTCCTGAGGCCGAGGATGCTCAGGATCCTGACCGGGCAGGAGGAGAACGCCTTCCTGAAGGGTCTGGTCCAGTCGAGGCTGGAGAGGGTCCGGAAGATGAAGGGAATTCTGGCCAACGCCATACAGTCATGCGCCGGCGGCGGACTTATCAAGCAGGCTGAAGACAGCCCGGAGGACCGGAAGAAGGGCCGTGGGCAGAAGAAGGGCGGGGACCAGAACGGCGGGGACCAGAACGGCGGGGACCAGAACGGCGGGGACCAGAACGGCGGGGACCAGAACGGCGGGGACCAGAACGGCGGAGAGAAGAAGAAGCGGTACGAGCAGGTGGCCGCGGAAGAATGGATCGAACAGTTCGACCAGCTGGTGGACCCGGACTTCTTCGAGCGCCTGCAGGACATACTCGAGACCGCGGACGAGGATGACGCGTACCAGCTGGACCTGGAATGGAAGAGAGACCTGCTCGACTGGGCCAGGACCATCCTGGAGATGGCGATCGAATCGACAGCCGGAGCCGGGATGTTCCGATACCGGGCACGGGCGATTGCCGGCCGGATTTTCGAGGGGAGAATCAGGGTTGACGGAGGCCTGCCCGAGCTGTTCGAAAAGAACGGCGAGGACGGCGAAACTGAAGGAGGAGACAACGGAATGAACCAGCCCCAGGTTGACACCATCCAGGATGAGGCCGGCGGGACGGGCAGCGGGGAGGAGACCCAGGTTGAGTACGCCCCGGCCGCATGGGCCCACACCGACGCTCCAATTGCGGTGAAAATCGCCCGGACAATGGCGAAGGATGTCTTCCCCACGAAGGACATGGACCTGTTGGCAGGGATGGACCCGGACTTCCCGAGGGTTGCCCCGCTGTACCGGCTGATGACGGAGAACTACCTCTACGAACGTGGAGACGACCGGAAGTGGGCGCTGATCATCCGGGGGATTGCAATGATGACCCCCAGCCAGAGGAGCGGGAGCGGCTTCCACAGCGCCCACAACGGCTACATGCCGGTGGGAAGAGCGCTGTACCACGGGAACAACCCGCAGCGGGAGACCCCCTTCTATGACGAGAACCAGATGGCAGCCCTGCTGACGTCCACCGGGAGGTCATTCCAGGACCGGGTGCTGCACATGCTGACGGCGGTCATCCAGACCGACCAGAGGTTCAACTGGCGTGAGATGGCGTCCTTCATCCTGAACGACGGGTACGACCGGAAGCGTGCGGAGCAGTCCCGCCAGCACATTGCCGAAGAGTACTACCGGGCCCAGAGGCTCCGGCGGCGCTCGGAAGCGAAGTAGAACCGGAGCGAAGTAGAACCGGACGGCCCGGAAAATCCCGGACCAACAGGGACCGCATGCTGCGCCGGATGGGTGGACCTGCTGAGACGGGACGCAGGGACAATCACGAAAAAACCAACAGGAAAACAACAGGAGAGGAACCAGAATAATGATCGACCCCAACTTTGTAGAGACCACCAACTTCCTGGATGTACACACGCTTCACACCTACACCGCGGCGATGTTGAACGCCGACCAGAACGGGTTGTCCAAGAAAGTCCCCCTGGGGGGCGCCATGCGGACCCGCATCTCCTCTCAGTGCCTGAAGTACCGGTGGCGGAACGCCCACAGTGAATATGCCCTCCAGGGCATTGAGGGATTCACTGAAGCCATCCGCTCGCGGAACATTGTCGAACGCCAGGTGATGGAGCAGATCCGCCAGGAATGCGCCTGCGGCGATGACGTACTCGATGCGGTGGAACTGGGATTCAACGTAGGCGTCTACGGCAAGAACGGAGGCACCGAACCCGGCCGGCAGCCGCTGGTGATGGGGTATCCCGAGGTGGAGTACCTCCGGGCGAAGGCCCGCGAGATCTGCGAGAGCAATCCCAACGACGTGAAGGCCGCCCAGGATGCCCTGGCCAGGTTCTTCCACGACCGGTACGGCCACGGCAAGAACTTCAAGGGACTGCTGGACGGGACCCGGCTACCCTATGGCCTGCTGACCGCCCTGTTCGGACGAATGATAACCTCCGACCCCGGCGCCAACATCGACGGGGCGATCCACGTGAGCCATGCCCACACCACCCATCAGATGGAGATAGAGCAGGACTACTTCTCGGTGGTGGACGACCTGCAGCGGTACTACGAGGACGGCGGAGCCGCTCACATCTCGAACAATGAGCTCGCCTCCGGGATCTACTACGGCCATGTCGTGGTTGATGTGGCGGAGCTCGTCTCCAACCTGGAGGGCGTTGACTCCAAGCTCTGGCTGAGCGCCGACCGGGACATGACCGCGGAGGTCGTCAGGCGGCTGATCCACCTGATCGCGACGGTGAGCCCAGGCGCCAAGAAGGGTTCAACCGCCCCCTACGGCTACTCGGAACTGATGGTGATCAGCGCCGGTTCCCGGCAACCCTGCAGCATGACCAACGCCTTCCGGGATGCGGTGGAGCCGCAGGTCAGGGACAGCGTTGAAGCGCTGTCAAAGAAGATGACCGGATTCGACCGGGTGTACGGACACAACCCCCGGAAGTTCATCTCGACCGGCGACTACGAAATCCCCGGCGCCGACCGGTGCGACGACCTGCTTCACCTGGTCGACTGGGTTGGCGAGACCATCCGGGAAGGCCAGGTGAAGTAGGCTGTGAGCAATCAAATACTGATCATGGTCTTCGAAGCCCTGATGGCCTCCTACGGCGGACCGAAGATCGACAACTACCTGAAGACCGAGGAGTTCCCGTCAGCTTCAATGCTGACGGGAATCCTGGCCAACGCGATGGGCTGGAAACGTGTACAGCGGGACCAACACCAGGAACTGCAGGACCGGATCGAATTCGCGGCGCGCATCGACCGGGAGACCGCCACCGGCATACCAATGAGGGACTACCAGACAGCGGGAATCAACCGGCGGGAAAGCGGCTGGACCACACGGGGTGAACTGGAGGAACGATCCGGCGGGGAATACCAGATACAGCAGATATACCGGGACTACCTGGTGGACTCGAAGGTGACGGCCGCCCTCAGGCTCAGGCCCGGGAATGGCGGACCGGCCCTGGATGACCTGGCCCGGGCGCTGCTGCACCCGGTACGGCCGCTGTTCATTGGACGGAAGACCTGCCTGCCCTCGACGCCGATATATCTCCGGACCGTTGAGGCCGGCTCCCCGCTGTCCGCCCTGCTCGACCTCGAGATCGAACCCGGGCAGTCCAACCGGGTGAAACTGATGTGGCCGGATGGAGAGCGGGACCCACGGGTGGAACCCGCACGCACCCGGATGGTGGCGGACCAACGGAACTGGAAGCTGGGACTTCACGGCGGAGTCCGGCGGATACACGAGGGAACAGTCCGGAGGGACCAGTTTCCCGAGCAGGAGATGGACCAGGACGGCTTCCCGCTGAATACGTCATACCGGGAAGAATTCTACCGCACGGCATCGTTCGTCCTGGCCGGGACGACCGAGGAGGGATATACCGATGACGCAGACAATGACTGAGAACCGGCCCGGGACGGCCATCCCCGGAGGCCCGCTGGAGACGCCCCCCCTGTGGATGGTGAGGTTCGAGATCGACATACCGGAGTTTGAGAAGTGGCGGGGGATGCGCGGACTGCACGACCCTGACCACGGGCTCCATTGCCTGATGACCGAGAGCATGGGCAGCCTGGCGCCCAAGCCGTTTCGGATGATGATATCGGCCGGCGGAAAGGGGGCATCCCTGTTCGGGTACAGTTCAACAGATGTGGACAGCCTGCAGCAGGCCATACGGGCATTCGCAGACCCCCGCCAGATCCGGGCAATACCCCCGGGGGAGGTGGACAGCAAGCTGATGCCGGCGGACTGGGAACCCGGGCAGCGGCTGGGGTTCGAGACGCGGGTGCGTCCGATAGTCCGCATGAAGGACCGGCGCGACCAGAGCCGTCCGAAGGCCTGCGGAGAGATGGACATCCACAGCCGGACGATGTACAGCTACCAGCATGAATCACCCGAGGGGGGCAACCCGCCCCAGCGGGAGGAGACCTACCTGGACTGGCTGGCCGCCCGGCTGGAGAGCGCCGGGGCTGCGGAGCTCGACCGGGACCGGACCGTGATGAAGAGGTTCCAGATGGTGAGCTCCGTACGCAGACCCGGGGGCAGACCGGTGAAGGGGCCAGACGCAACCTTCCATGGAACGCTGACCATCCGGGACCCGGACGAGTTCAGAAAGCTGCTGAAGCCTGGGATTGGACGGCACCGCGCCTACGGCTACGGGATGCTGCTGCTCCGCCCGCCGATGGACTGACGGACCTCCCGGGGAGTGTCGAGCATGCTCCACGGGAGGCGATAACCAATATCATGCCGGAAGGCGTGGACCCCGCAGGTGCGGGGATACTTCCAAGCAAGACGCCCTGGAGCCGTGTGAACAGGACAACCACGGAATGGAACCGGTGCAGGTTGGAGAAATGATGGCCCTGGGATGGGTCTTTGAAGCACTGGCCAATGCCGGGAGCTTCAAGGACTTCAAGGAACGGATGAGCCGGCTGGGGAAGAGCATCGACTGGGAACTGCCCTACGGCAGCGCCCTGGCCGGAGCGCCAGGAGAGAAAACACTGTTCCCGGACGAATACTGCGACCTGCCCTTCTGAGACAGTTTCTCAGAACCGGAATTTGGGGGACCGGGCTCCGTTGGGGGATTCATCCTCCAAACCCCCGGTATAGAAGTTTTGCGCAGCTTTTACAAAAGCTGGCAACCCCGGGTTCCGTTGGGGGATGAATCCCCCAAACCTCCGAAGCCGCCGCGCGCCGGAGAAAGGAGAAAGGAGAAAGGAGAAAGGCCATGATTCACTCAATCACCCGGGGAATCAACCACAAGCCCGGAGCCACCGGAGCGTTTGAGAAAATCGTCAGGAAGGCAAGCTCACTGTCGGGAGACCTGGTCTACGGATACCCCTTCACCGGCACGGAGGAAGGCATGTTCACCGTTGACGCCTTCCTGGTATTCCACCAGGGGCAAGTCGCCGTAATCGACCTGGCCGAGGGCCGGGAACCCGGCGATTACCGGGAACGGCAGGACTGGGGGTTCAACCTGATAACGAGCATGCTCAGGATGAACCGGGAGTTGATGGAGGGACGCAGGCTCAGGGTCCATCTCCAGACCCTCACCTTCGGACCCGAATTGGAACACGGGGACGAGACGGATCCGGAGCGCCCGGTGGTCACGAGGGAAAGCCTGCTGCCGCTGCTGGAACGCTGCCAGGCGGCCCAGGCCGCAGGAGTGGACCGGAACACGGTCCTCTCGGAGGTGTGGACCGGAACACGGCAGGCCGAGTGCTGAAGGACGGGTAACTGCTCAGACTTAAGGGGAATCGGCATGGCAATCCCATTTAAGCCCACCAATGCCAAACACAAAAGTTTTGCGCAGCTTTTTCAAAAGCGGGTCCCCCGTCCCCAACACTGAACTGTTACAAGGACGGAACAACCCATCATCAAGAAGTGCCCGGAAGAATGCAAGAAAAGGAGCAAACGCATGGAAATCTGCGAGTCCAACATCTACATGAACGTGACGGGCCAGCACTTTGTGCAGCCCGGTCACATGCAGCCCATCATCGAGAAGTACCTGGAAGACCCCGACTACGGCGGAGACTGGTGGCAGGAGTTCGAGGCTAACGGCGTCGTATACGACGCCCAGGTCGGAGTCGCCGCCGTGAACTCGGAGACCGGCTACACTTACGGGGAGTTCTATGTCTACGGCATAAGACAATTGAAGGACGGAACAATCGAGACCGACACGTCTGAGACCCTCGGCGCCGGTATGTTCCGGGTGGTATCCGGCTGAAACCACAGAGAGGGACCCGGACAGGATCTCTCCGTAAGGATTTCATGCCCCCTGTGAAACACATAGGGGCGGTGTAAAAACCGGCCCAGGAGCGGGAGCGGAAGAGGAGGCGGAATGGAATTTTACACCACAGCATCATGGACGCTGCCCGGCGGAACCGGAGGAAGTTACGCCGGGCAGCGTCGTGGAAGCGCCATCGGAGTCCAACGCCCGGGAGTCTTTCGACGAATGGCGCCGCCGGACGGGCCGGACCGAGCACGAAGAGGAGTGCCGGGAAACCGGCTGGCCCTGGAACGGCCCCCATCCCTAACGGTGCCAGACGGTTATTGGACCGGTGGACAAGACCTCTTCAAGGACTTGTTTGAGGACGAGGACTGCCGGGGCGAGGAGTTGTTCGCCGTCTCCCAGGTCCGGCCACCGAATACCGGCGCCCCCGCCGCCAAGGGGAAGAAGAGGCGGGGCAGGCGGTAGGGGCTAAACTGATACCAAGGTGAAATGCGCATATCGGGGAAGCCAGTCGGCGGCCCAGGACCACTTACCAAGTACAGTGGAAGAGCCTCACCGTGGCGCCTAAGCCAATCTCCCGCGCCCAACAAATGTGGATTCCACCTTGGCTTTAGTTTAGGTTAATTCCGTGGCCCTGAGAATTCTCTCTGGACTTCAGTTCAGGTTCTGTGGCGCATCTCTGCTAATGACATATTCTTCGGTGGCTCTTAGGTCCCGGCTGTTGTATTCATTGACCTCGAGATTTTCGGCATGCGCTCGGGTTAGCAGTAGCCCTTCTTCCACGCAGGACAACTCGCTGATGTCAGATGGGAACAGGCACAGGTCGCTGATTATTTGTTCGGTATCCTGGACTCCTCTGTTGATGATCAACTCGAAAGCCCTACGGAGTAGTCTGGGGTATTCCAGGGCCAGTTCATCATCCATGGGTTCCCTGGTTTTCCATCCTCTCCTGGTATAGTTCCTCCAGAGGTCTCTTGCCTCTTTCTCGGTGGTCAGGCCCAGAGAGTTGGCGCGGTGCATCATGGCGCCGATCGACACTAGCCACTTGCTCTTCAGAGTCCTGAGCGAGTCAAGGTTGACGACATGCAGGTCGTCGGAATAGGACTCCTCCGGCAGCAAAAATGCACCGGCGAATTCGTTTGCCTGGGACTCGATCAGCCTGTTGTTGATTGGGTTCCTTATCAACTCTGGGGATAGACTTCTGTGTAAGACCAGGTGACCCAATTCGTGTGCTGCATCGAACCGGGAACGGACGGCGGACCCCTTGTCGTTCCCGAGCATGACGTAGGGCGTATTGGAGTTTGCGTCCCAACCGGAAAGGCCGTCCATGTACATTGTCTCAAGGGATACTTTGGAGACAATGATGCCGTTGTTCTCCAGCAGCAGGGTGACATCGCTGATGGGACCGTTCCCTAGTCCCCAGAATTTCCTTGTCCGGGAGGCTGATAGTGTGATTATGTTGGAATCGATTGCACCCAAGTCGGTGAGTACGTCCAGTTGTGGGACTTTGATTTGCGGAAATCTCACGAATCCGCGGAGATACGATGTGACTTGCTTGAGCCAGATGTATTTCCGGCTTGCCTTGTTTCTATCGATCTTGCTGGCACTGGACATGGAGCGGTAAAACAGGCTGTCCGGCTCGTGTTGGGTCAATGGTCTGAGGAAGAAAGCCATTGGGACTTTCAGTGTCCCTGCGAGTTTCACCAAGACTTTGAATTGCGGGGATGTGTTCCCCAGCTCGTACGATGAGATCGAAGCCCGTTTGACTCCGACTAGGTCTGCTAGGGCGGACCCAGTTAGTCCTCGTGCTTCCCGAGCTTCTCTGAGCCTTTCTCCTACGAAGTTCGGAGTCTTTCCTCTCATGTCCTTTCGTTGGCCCCTCGTTCCTCCTGTGGCTGTGGAGAGAATATCTCCTCTTCGTCCAGAAGGAGGTCTACGATAGCTTGGTCCTGAATTTTTTCTACCTCCGTCTTCGTGGTGGTTGTTGGGAACAGGCGCATCACGTCTATCTTGTCCAAGTATCTTGTACAGTTGTAGTTTGGAAAGCCCACGCGGACGCTGGAGATCTCGAAGCGGTTGTTGCTTGCTGCGCAGTATAGAATAATCCCGTAGAGCACATCATCATTGTCCGGCTCTTCGATGAACTCCACGATGGACAGGTTACTCAAGCTGTCGATATCGAATCGTGTTTGGGGTCCGGCATAGTTGTTCCTGAAATTTGCCTCTCTGACTATTCCGTAAGGGATTTGGACTGAGGACGCGGTCATTATCACGTTCCCGGCACGGACCAGAGTGTGATAGTTGGTTTCTGTCTTGTTCAGTTGGGAAGTGACCGTTACCTCCGGGAAATCGGAGTCCAGTCCAAACAGGCGAGTTTCGATCATTCCTCTTCTGGTGTGTGGGAACAGGTCCCTCGCCACCTGCTTGGTGTAGATGCCCTCTTTGACATCCTCGCTGATTCGCTTGGCTGCGTCTCTGGTTCCGCCTTGGATTTTCTTGACGATTCTCTCCAGCACTTCGTCAGGAACGTTGGCTCTGAAGAATCCCTTGATGTCGGTAATATTCCCCACCACATCCCCTCCATACATCGTAACGATGTCTACTATAATGCGCAAAACATCTGTTTTTGTCAAGTAAATCCTGGAGTGGTAACTGTTCAGACTTGAGGGGATCCAGGGGTCTGAAGGGCGAAGATTGGGGACGAATCTGCGTTGCTGACGGCTGTCGAACAGCTTTCGCCCAATTCGACCCACCAAGTCTGAACAGTTACCTGGAGTGCTGTGTCTACCTGTGAAGATCGTTTTTTTATTCTCTGTGATGGAAAACCCTGCTTCGGCATGGTGTACTACCACATCAACGAGGACGACCAGATCATCACCCTGCATACCATCGCCGAAGTGTGAAAACCCCCGGCCCTACCACCAAAGGGCCGGAACCCCCCGGAACGCCTCCATCGCCCCTTCCTCCGCCTCCATCGCCGCCGTGTATCGGTCCAGCATCTGCGACGACGACCAGTCGGGGTTACTCTCCAGATACATTGCCCACTTGCCCACACTCTTTGCCGCTATCTGCTACTGCCACCGGATTTCACCTGCTTCAGATGTCTAGATTCGTGCTGAAAACCGCCTTGAGCAGCCAGCAGCGTGTCCCAATGTATCCTCAAAATCGGTTTTCAAGCGGGAAGATGGGACCGGACCCGGGGGGAACCCAAGGTCCGGGAAGAGCAGCCGGATTCCCTGCTGGGGCAAATGCCGGAAAACCTGAGAGAGCAGGTTGCAGACCGCCTGTACGCAGTGGACAGACAACTCATCACAGAGGTAGAGACATGAGCCGGCAGGCGATTTCACGAGTACTACTGGCCACGGCCCTGACCGCTCCACTGGCGTTCACCACCGCCTGTGGAGAACCGGGAGCCGGACCACCCAGGGCCAGCATATATACCCAGGCACCCCAAAAAGCCGCCGCCATAACGGAGCCGGACCAGTGAGAGAGGTGGAAATAGAAGTGGAGGTGGAGCCGAAACCTGCGGAAGCAGCCGCCATCAACCACGCGGCGGAACCGGCCAGACGGAGCCCGGAACCGGCCAAGAAAAGAAACCTCCTCAAGGAGAACCTGCAAAAGGCGCAGAAGCCGGAGGAAAGCGCCCCAGCCCCAACCGTGGCCGGGTCCATGCCGGAAGCAGGAACCGGCACGGGAACAGAGTCAGCGCCGGAAACCGGAATCGTCACGGAAACCGGAACCGTCACGGAACCGGAAGGCGTACCCCAGGTGGAAATGCTCGACTGGCCCGGATTCCAGGCCGAATGCGAACTCATGACGGAACAGCGCCAGGAAGGCGCAGGCCACCGGGAGATACTCGAGACCATCCGGCGGGCCCGGGAACACATCACGGTGGACCCGGAGACCCTCACGCCGGAACAGATACACGAACGCGACCGGATGTACCTCCACCGGCTGGAATCAACCGCCATGGAAGAAAAGCCGGACGAAGCCCACTGCAGTGAGCGCCGGCCGGCAAGAGACGCAATCGCGAAAGCCACCGGAGTGCCCCCCACCCGAAACCCAGTAATTTTGTCACAGGAGATACAGCCATGACCAACACGACACAGGAACCCGGCCAGCTTATACGCTGCTCAATCTGCCGTGGAGAACACCCGCGCCGTTTGTCGGCGCTAGTGGAGTCCACCGGACAGGCCGCCGGCCTGGAATGCCTCACCCCGGAACTTCGCTCCCTGCTGGGACTGCCGTCGCCGGAGGAAGCGGAAGCGCTCCCTGACGAGAAACCGCCCTCCCTCAAGGGCAGGAAATACAGGCCGAGCAAATACTTCCTGGTCAGCATGGACTTTGGCGATGCCAACGGCTTTAAGGCGGAGCATTTCCGGCAGGCCCTCAACCTCATCGGGCTTTATGAAGTCCTCCGGGCAGGCACCGGCATGAACCCCAGGGGGACCACCATTATCTCAGGAAACGCCGGGACCGAGACCGAGTTCTTCACCAGTCCCTACCTGTCACCGCAGGGAGACCTGCAGGTATGGATGGAAGCCCATGCACCGGGAGGCCCGGATGGGCTGCCGCTGGCCGCAGCCCGCCTCTCCTGGTCAAGGAACAACAGCCCCGGAGCCGAGGAGTTTCACCGGAGGGCGAGGGAGCTTCTGGAAAGCGCAGACCGCGCAACGGGCCGGCAGGACCCGGAGTAAGAAATCGACTCCGAACCGGGATTTGTGGGAACCAGGACTGAGTTGGGGGATGAATCCCCCAAACCCCCAAGCCAACTAACTGTCTCAGGACAGGATGAAGGCTGGTCCAAGTTTTTAGACGGTTTCTCAGGGAGAAATCCGATGGAACCCCCGGGGGCGGCTCCCGCTGTCGGGATGTTCGCCGCCCCCGAAACCCGGCCACGGGGGAGGAAACCGCGAGCGGACTCGTGAACACAAACGCTGGCGCCGCCCAGCAGGAAAAGAGAGAAAATGACAGAAGCATCAAATGAAGGAACGCTGTTGCCGGACCGGGACAACACCCGGTGGGCCCAGGACGAGCTGTCCCCGGGACACCACTTCACCTGGGGATACTACGATCCCCGGGATGGCCTGTGGGCCGGGACCTTCCGGTAGGAGGGCGGCCGGGTGGAACTGCTGACCTTCTTGGGAAACCGGGGAATCATATTCCGGGGCATTTACCCGGACCAGGAGTCGGCGCAGCGCGCCTACGCCCACGAGGTCAGGCCGATCGGGGAGAAGACCACCGGACACCGGATGATCCCGAATCCCCACGGCGGCGTGGGACAACACTGCCCGGAGTGCGGCGGGTACATCTCACCCGGCCGTAAGCCCAACCCGGCCTGTGAGGCGGTCATGCTGAAATACATCAGGATCGGGGGGCAGGACCGGCGGAACAGCGGGACCGGGGCAATGACCCCCGGGCAATGACCCCCCGGGGAACACCGGGACGAATCCCAAGGCGGTGATCTTCAACAACGACTGCCCGGGAAACCCGGAGCGGGGACGGGCGTTGATGGAACCCATGCTGGAAGAAGAGCAAAGAGAGGCGAAATGAGCGAGAAGTGGCAGGGATGCCTGGTATCCAACCCGCTCAACCTCTGGTACGACGAGGACATATGGCACTGGGGAGCTGTCCGGCAGGGACGAACACCTCGCTGCCACCGGGACGGCGGTAGAGATGGTCCGGCTGGCCGCCGCCATCCTGGAGAACCTGCCCGACACCGGCGAGAACGGCCCGCCCCTGGACGTCGAAGAACAGTACGCCGCCCTGCCGCCGGCCGCGGCCGGAGTCCTGGGACAGGCCGCCGATCTGGCCCGGAACCGGACCGGGGGGATGACCGATGAGCAGTACCGCCGGCTGGCCGGGGGCCTCATGGCCGTGGCCGTCCACATGCTCCAGTCCCAAGCCGAACGGCTGTGGACCCCCTGCCGGGAACCCCGGTTCCCCTTCAGCATGAGGCTGGCGGAACCGGACCCCGGCTGAACCCCCAGACCATCAGGGAAAACCCATCCCCGGAAACAGGGAGGTTGAGTAATGAGCCATCAGGGAATAATCGCCCACTACCAGGCCGAGGTCCAGAGCGCCGCCCGGAGATACGAGGAGCTGACCCAACTGGCCAACGGCGAGATCGAAACCGCCCCCGCCTGGGAGAACGGCGAACCCATCGACTCCGGAGCGGAACTGGCCACGCTGGAGCAGGTCAGGCAGGCCGTCCAAGAACTCCTCGAAACCTAAGAGGCGCTGGATTCCATCAGGGGAGACCGCGAACGCAGCATCCCGGTCCGTCAGAGCAATCTACTGCGCCGCGCTGGCCGCGGGTGAATCCCCGCCGGAAAGGCTGAAGGCCCACCTGAGGGTGGCAATTGCAGCCTGCCCCCACCGGGAGGCGGCAACCGGGGAGCTATGGAAGAGGACGGCCGGACCCCCGGGATGAAGCTGTACCAGATAGGGTTCAGCGGCCCCCTCCGCGGGGAAACCCACATTGCCGGCGGAGTCCCGGGAGATGATCAGGACCGGCTGGGAGAACCGCCGGTCTGCCGCGGAACTGATCGCAGCCAGGATCACGGTCCACCACAACCAGGCTGAAGATCTGGTCCAGCAGGCGGAGTAGGAGAGGCCCCAACCGACGCTGCATCCACCATCGCCGGAGATAACCGGCGAGTCCGAATACACCGGTGACGGCTGAGCTTCCCCTGCATCAGAAAGCTCAGGGAACACCCGGACGCATGTCACCGACGCCCCGAATTCCAGGGGAGATGATGAAAACGGATGGACGGGGGCGCGCTCCGTCAGAGGTGGGTTGCGCCCCCGTCCGCACAGCAAAACAGGAGGCATCCGCATGAATTCGAACGCACAGAATGAGGATACCTGGCAGGGAGCCAAGATCGGCAGGGCCATTTCCATAGAGCCTCACGAGGAGATGAGAGGTTGGTGGACCATCCGCGGCTACTACGCCAACCGGTCCGTCAGCGCCAGCAGCCGGGATATGTTGGACATGGCCAAGCTGATGGTTGAGCATCTGGAGCCGGTGGTACTGGACAGCAAGGTCAACTGGATCCGGGACCACATCAACCGGACCGGCGTCACCCTGCCGGAGGCCGCGGAGGCCTGGGAGCCGGAACACCCGGTGGCAAACCCGGCAACCGGCCCGGACAACATCCTCACCATCACCACCCGGGATGTGGCGGACCACTACGGAATCCTGATGGAGAGTACGGACGAAGGCCCCAACATGCCCAGATGGGAAAATCTGCCGGAAAACCTGAGGGAAAATATGGTAAGCGCCTGCCGGGATGCCCTGGACCAAGACCCAGCCGCCGACCTGGTCGACACCATCAACGAGAACATGGACTGGGAGGCAGCCGTCCTCGGGAAGAGTGATTCCACAGACGGGGGATAAAGGGACTGCGCCGGAACCCAAACAACCCAGAAATCAGCAGCACAGGGAGAGGAATGAAAGAGGAAGAAAACTCCAAATGGAAATCCCTGGTCAAATGCATCAGGACCGGGGAAATCACCGTACTGGCCCTCACCAGCCCGCTGGAGCTAGTCCAGGAGGGAATAATGATGAAAAACAGCGCGGGATCCTATGCCAAGGTCTGCCAGGACGGAACCAGCCGGATATTCCCGCTCCGCAGAGGCGGGAAGAGGACCGCCACCATGGAGATAGCGCTTGAGACCGGCGCCGGCGGGGATGACCGGTGGAGACTGGCCCAGGTATACGCTCCCATGAACGAAATCGCTGGTGAAGCGGAAAGGGCCGCAGCCCAGGAGACAGCCCTTGCCTGCAGCAGGGCATGGACCAGCGGGGAAGACCGCGCCAGACCAGAATAGCCGGCCAGATACCGGCCCAGCAGACCCCGCGCCAGCGGGGATGGACCCGAATAGAGGCAATACCGGCGCCCCGGGCTTCAGCCCGGGGCGTTCTGCGTCTGCCGCCCAGTGCAGGAGGGAAGAATATGACCAGGTATAGAACCCAGGACGGAGAATTCGCCGGCGACCCCGGCACGGCGGAGGCAGCCCGTACAATGCGGGAGGGAACGGTGACCGCCGGAAGGATGATCCGGGAAAGCCTCAGAGGGTCGATGGGCCTGATCTGGCGGATGGAGGACCAGCTCAAGCAGAGATGGTCCGTGGAGACCGCCCGGATGGCCGCCATCATAATGATCCAGGCCCTGGCCCAGACCAACGCAGACGCCGAACCCAAACAGAAGAGGGTCCTGCGCCAGTGGCAGGACCGCCTGAACCCAGCGAAAAGCCAGGAGTTCATGCCGGCGCTGCCGCTGGCCCACCGCATTCTGGATATAATCCCCTCCAGGGCAGCCGGCAACATCCTCAGAGAGATGGCTGAAACCGCAACCGGAATCCGGGAAGCCATCCAGGGGGCGGACCTGATCGGCCCAACCCTGCAGCGGCTGGTGCCCGAGACCAGGCGGAGGGCGGCCGCCACTTACTACACGAGGGACGAGTCCGCGGAACTGCTGGCCCACCTGACAATACCCCGGGGTCTGGACTGGAGCAGAACTGAAACCCTGACAAACTACCGCATGGCCGACTATTCCTGCGGCTCCGGAGCCCTGCTGATGGCCGCCTACCGGAGGGTCAGGAACCTATGCCGGGAATCCGGGCTGGAGCCCCGGCCATTTCATGACACGATGATGGAGCAGAACATCACCGCCATCGACATCATGCCGGCCAACGTAGCCGCCGCCGCGGCAAACCTTGGAGGGATCGAGCGCGGAATACCCTACAGGAGCACCCGTGCGGTCAGGATGCACTACGGGCCAATCAACAACGAAAGGCTCGAAACTCAGCCGGAGACCAGGCCGGTGGGACTTGGCAGCCTGAACCTCCTCATACCAGACCTGATGGCATCCAATCCACCAATTCCCCTTGCGATGGGGACCGCCGGGACCGAACGCATCAAGCTGCCGCCGGAGAGCCAGGACGCCATCCTGATGAACCCACCCTTCAGCCGCAGGGCCAACCTGCAGGACATGGATCAGAATTTCCCCAATGAGGAAAGAAACATCCCCCAGACCAGCGACCAGGAAAAGAGGCTCATGTCCAGCAGCATGCTGGACATCCAGAGGAGAGCGGGGGCTGGCAGCAACAGCGGGCCGGGACTCTACTTCACCGCGATAACCGACCGGATGATACGCCGGGGAGGAATGATCGGACTGGTTCTGCCAATGTCGGCGCTGATTGGAAGCGGGTCCGGCCCAGCCAGGGGAAAGAAGGATATACCCGGCTGGCAGCAGTTCCGAAAGAAGCTGCTCGACCGGTACACCGGCATCCGCATCATCACGATATCCCAGTTCGAGGAACAGGACAGCACCTTCTCCCACGACACCCACATGCCCGAGGCCATGGTGGTTGCGCGGCGAACCCTCACCGGCGAGAGAGCCGGCAACACCGGACACTTCGTCAACCTGAACCGGCCTCCCCGGGACCGGCAGGACGCCGCTCTGATGGCCCTGGAAATCGACCGGACCATTGGTGATATGGAGCATAACGGGGAGAGCCACCAGATACACGAGCTGACGATATCCGGTCAGCATGCCGGCATCATAGTGCAGACACCCCTGTCCCGGAATGATATCTGGCCTGCAGCCAGGGTGCTGGATCAGCGGCTGGTCAATGCCGTCATCACCCTGAAACGAGGCAGACTGGAACTGGGAAGGTCCGCCGGAAACATCCATATTCCGATGACCACCATCGGGGAGATTGGAAGGGTGGGGCCGGACAGCAGCATTCTGAAGGAGATCATGGAGGAGGCGGAGCAGATGGACGGCGAATTCCGGGTCCTGTCCGGACACGAATGCGGCAGCCAGCGAAGCATCATAACCCCGCACCGGAGGACACTGAACGCAAGGACCAGCCGGGAGAAGAAGGCTCTCAGGACCTGGCAGGATAGCTCCAGCAAATTCCACATCAGCGACAGCTGCCGGTACAACGCACAGTCAACCGCGGCCTGCATGACCGAGGAGGTCAGCCTAGTACCGGTTCCAGATAGTCTTGTCGATACTGGAAAGTCACTTCCAACTGTGGATTCCAGCTTGCGCGGGAACGACGGGCAGGTGAAACGGGTATCTGGTATAAGGCATATTCAAGTGGAAACGGTACTAGCCGGAAGGGGATGGATGTCCGTCAGAATGAGACTGGAGGAATACGAGAAGGTCCTCGCCCTGTGGATGAATACCAGCATGGGACTGATGACCCACTGGGCGCTGAGCAGCCACCAGCAGAATGGACTGGGCACCACGACCAAGCAGAAGATAACCGAGATGCCGGTGCTCGACCCCAGGAAACTCAGCAGGAGCCAGCTGGACTGCGCCAACTCCATGTACGACGAGATTGGCAACGTGGAATTCCTGCCAGCCAACGAGGCATGGCATGACCGGAACAGGATTGAACTCGACCAGCGGATGCTCGAGATGCTGGGACTGGATGACCGGGCCCAGGATGAGAGCCGTTCACTGCGAAACCGGTGGTGCCTGGAGCCAACCGTCCTGGGCAGGAAGGGCGGAGTGATACACCGGCAGGAGGACATCAGGGAACTGACCAAGCTGGTCAGATCGGAGGGCTGAGACCAGAATACAGAGGACATACGGCATCACAGACCGGAAAACCAGCGCCCAATCGTATAGAATCCGAAGAGAGGGCAAGAAGCAGCCGGAGGAAAACGTAATGAACATAGCAAGCATACCCGCAGAGGACCTGGAGATGGAGATCCATGTCCTGAACCAGAAACTCAGGTACGAACCGGACCGGTCGGCCGAAATACGGCAGGACCTGACGGAGTTGCTGAACCGGGACATGGGGATCGAAATCCGGAAGATAGTAAAATTCGAGGGCAGCGCCAGCCCCGTATACTGGATGGAGACCGGAGCCGATGACATAACCATCGGAAACGTGAACAACATCCTGGGGCAGAGAAAATTCCGGGAGCTGGCCGCAGCCGCGAGCAACCACCTCATCCCCAAGTACCGGCCCAGCGCCTGGGAAATAAGGGCGCAGGCCCTCCTGAACATCTGCGAAAAAACGGCAGCGCCGGTGAGCAATATCCGCCGGCAGGCAGCCCGGGCGAACCCGCTGGAGCAGAGACCCGGCCCTCACGCTGAGGGGACCGCCGGCTGACAGCATGATTGAAAAGGCCGCCAGGGCAGCCGGCGGAAGATCATGGACGCCGGGAACATCACCCCGGGACAGCGAAGCGGAGCAGCGGCGCCGGGGTGTGAGGAGAGACTCACCGGATGGAACTCAACCAATACCAGGCTCTGAGCGGCTGGCCGGGGGCCTGCGGAGCGCCGGAGGACGACTCCCAGCAGTTGATAATATCCCTGCTGGGACTCTCCGAGGAAACCCTGAGGCTGCTGTCGGAGCAGGGGAAACGGCTCCAGGAGTGCACCCCCCCTCGGGGAATGCCCAGCGGGAGTCATGGAAGGACTGGGAGACATCCTGTCGCACCTGTCCGGCATCGCAGACCGGCACGGCATGACCCTGGAGGATATTGCCCGGCACAACCTGGACCGGGCGGGAGGGAGATGCTGGAGCCAGGGTCCGGCAGTTCTGCCGGACCGGGACGCTCCGCCGGAGGAGCAGCTGCCCCGCCGGATGGATATGATCAGACGGGAGAACCGGCAGGGCCAGGCAGTCACCACGATCAACGGCCAGAGCTTCGGGAACCCGCTGCGGGACAACAACTACCAGGACGATGGGTACCGCTTCCACGACATCTTCCACCTGAGCCACGCCGCAGTACTTGGCTGGAGCCCGACCCTGAGGGGCCTGCTCGGGCGCAGGCGGAGGAGCGCTCCACGGCTGGCCCGGGTTGAGGACGGCAGCAGGGCAATCGCCATTGATGAGGGGATAGCCGCGCTGGTCTTCAGCTACGCCCGGGAGAGGAACTTCCTGGATGGGGCCGGAGGCCTGGACCTGGGACTCCTCAGGACCATCCGGGAAATGACGGCTCACCTGGAGGTCGGATGCCGGACTGAAGGCGAATGGGAGGGGAATGTAGGCGAATTTACCCAAATCTGTGCAGAATTCCGGCAGGACAGTGAAATGAGACGGACGATCAGAAATAAGCTGGTGCACGACCCGGAGACCGCCCAGGCCATCGGGCAAGCATCAAGCGCCCGCCGACAGGCCTTCAACCTGGCCGTCGAGCACTGCCTGGCCCACCCCAACGCACCCTACAACCAGGTCCAGGCCCTGCTGACCAAGCGGAGAAAGTCAGAGCCAGAGCGCTGGGCCCACAGCAGGGTGGCCATCCAACGGCCCGGCCTGCTGCAGGGGTATAACGCGGTCAGGGCATTCCACAAGCCGACGCGCCAGTGCTCCAGGAATGCATCAGAGAGGTCCGGTACCGGGAGAAGACCTCCAGCACAGCCGGAAAGGCCAGGCCGCCCCGGCACGGCAACCGGCCGGAAAGAGCTCCCGACCACCAACAGCTGTTCCTGAAAAGAGGCCGGAAACCTGAGTATATCAGGGTGGACCAAGCTGAAGCCATCCGGCTCATCCCCGACCAGAACGGCAAAACTGCCAGAGCTATCACGGTCTGCGGCATGACCCTGAGACTGACCAAGCCAGTGCCAGCGGACACCGGCATCAGGGCAGTAACCCTGGTCGAGGCCAGACCGGCAAGGCTGAAGCGGAGAGCCAAGCGCAATGGCGAGAAGCCCAGGCACAACCGGGACCTGGCCGAAAAGAGATACCAGGTCAGGATTCACCGCCGCCTGCCGGACCCGAAATCCATCGACACCCTGGAGACCCTGGGGCTGGACCCCGGAATAGCCCGTCTGATCACCGACTCGGACGGAGATGTCCACCAGATGGACCAGACCGCCCAGGAAAGACTGGAGCAACTTGGCAAGAGCAAAGACATCAAGCAGAACGCCATTGCCAGGCTGAACAAGATACACCCCGGTCAACCCGGCAGCCGGCAGATCCGGAAACTCCAGAAAGAAATCAGGGCGCTCAACTCAAAGATCGAAGGCATTCGGAACAACCAGGAATGCCGGATTGCCCGGACCATCACGGGCAAGGCTGCCAGGAAGAAGGGCCAAGCCCCCCGGAACGTGGCCTGCGAGCAGACCCAGATCAAAAACATGGTGCGCTCAGCCCGGGGCACCATGGAAAACCCGGGCAGGAACGTAGCCCAGAAGTCCGGCCTGAACCGGAGCATCCACCGTTGCCGCTGGGGCAGGGTCAAGACAAGAATAGCCAACGCCTGCGAGCAACAGGGCACCGCCTACTTCGATGTCCGGGCTGCCAACAGCAGCACCACATGCAGCCAGTGCGGCTATACCAGCAAGGAAAACCGCAAGAGCCAAGCGGAATTCCTATGCACGAACTGCAACCACCGGGACAACGCGGACCGAAACGCCGCGGTGAACCACGCCAAGGCGGCCAACCCACAACTATACCGGCACCTGACCCGGTGGATGAAACGGAAGAAACTACCAAAGAGAAAACCCGGGGGCGGGGGAAGCCCTCTTAAGATCGCCAGGGCTACCAGCAAACGGAACAAGCGGAGTGATCCCCAAGGGGAGATCCCTGCCGGAACCGCAAGCCAGATGGTCCACAGGGCATCACGAAGTTGAGTTTTGCACAGAATGGGTAAAATTCGCCAACATTCCCAATGGGAGAGGGCCATCATGCAGGGATACCGGCTTTGGCGCCGGGTCCGGGCCGACGGAGGCGGACGGGTCGCAGCAGACCTGGAGAGAAGGACGATCCGGCTGCTGCCGGAAACCCCGCAGGATGGCTGAGCGTCATTGGAGCAGGAATGGAAGAGAACAACGAGATCACCCGAAAACCGGGAATAGACATAGAGCACACGGAGAACCCATTCCGAAAACTGCTGGAGTTCAAATTCCAGCGCCCACTATGCGCTCAGATACACGAGGCATCCTACCACTACAGCCAGGAGTCCCCAAGCCTGGAGGAATTCGCAGAGGGGCTGCATGCATTTGCGCAGGACTGGAAGAACGTGCAGGTGGTCCTGCACGACGCTGTAATTACGATCCACAGCAAGGCTGGAGACCTGGAACGGCTGGCGGAGCGGGCCGACTGCGAGGGGATGCACGAAACCTCCTCACCGACCTACCGGATCGTGGATGAGAGCAGGTACACCTGTGACGGCTGCGGCGCCGCCTTCGAGACAATCCACCTGCTCAGGGAACACGTCCAGGAGCATATCAGTGAGCGCCTGAAATGAGGAGATGACCAGATGACCCAGACCCATCAGACGGAAGAGGAACAGCAGAAATACGACTTCGAGTTCCGGATACCCCTGACGCCGGAGCTGGCCGAGCATCTGCTCGGGATGGAACACAGCCCAGAGAAGTTCTGCCAGGTGATAATCGAGGCCGAACTGACCGAGCGGGAGGCAATACAAGCCCACCGGCACATGATGCCGGAAAGAGCCGGAAACGCGCCCGGGATGGTGCGCAACTGCCTGAGGACCGAACAGATGAGCCCGGTCATGCTGACGGACGAGGCGCTGCCCGCGCTGGCCGATGAGTACACGGAGCACACCGGGTTCCAGTACCGGTCCAGGAGCGAAGAGGAAATTCCCATCGGGACCTATGCGAAGCTGCTCGTCATACTGGAGTACAACCATTGGCGCAGCAGAGGGAAGAGCTGCCGCATTCCCCTGGATGAAGTCCTGGAGGAGAAGCTGGACATCGATGAGTTCCTGACCGCGGTCCCGGGAAATCCCAATCAGGAGGCAGTCCAGCAGGGAGCGCCCCCGGAGGTGGACCAGCGGCACGGGTATTAGTGGTCATGACCGGTGTGGACACGGACGAAGCCATCCTGGCAGGCCGGTCCGGATGGCCGGCCTGCCAGGAGAATCCATGATGATAAGCATCACACAGGAAGGGCAGACCCAGGAAGGGCAGACCCCGCACAGGCGGGGATGGACCGAGGGTAAACGGAGGTCGGAACCCCACGGCGCTGCAGACCCCACCCAGGCGGGGATTGACCGGCGCGGGCCGATTTTGTTGGTTATGCGAAAACGCAGACCCCGCCCACGCGGGGATGGACCCATTCAGGAGGAATGACATATCCAATCGTTTCGAGCAGACCTCGCGCCACAAGATATCGCAGACCCCGCGCCGGCGGGGATCGACCGCTCGAGTTCTGTCTGACCTGTCTAGGTAGACCCCGCGCAGGCGGGGATACACCATGCCGAAAGACAACTTTTCCAGTACACCACAGACCTCACGCGAGACCCCACACGGCGGAAGATCAAAAATAGCAAGGTCAAGCCACAAAAAATCCCTGCCGAGCCGCGTGCCGCGAAGCAACGCAAGCCCAAACGGGCTACCCCAGTTACACAAAGGGCACCCGTGAGCCCGGAAGAACTGGTCCAATGCCGGCATGCGTATGACGAGACCGGGAGCAAGACCACGGAGCGCCGGGAGTACCGACGCATCCGCGCCCGAGAGGAACGGCAGAGAGCCAAGGAGTTGGGACGCTGCAGGAGCTGCCCGAACCCCGCGATACCAGGAGAGACCCGATGCCCCGGCTGTGCCGAAAAACACCGCCAGTCACACCGGCACTCCGCGGCAAAAAGCCGGGCGGCCGGAGCATCGTGAGTACGGCCACGAAGCGCCAGCAGTCCGAATGGGCCACCCAGGCCCCGCATTTCATCCCGCGATCCGGCTGAGGTATAATTCCCGCATGACCACCATCAACACCATCGAGGATTTGGCCCGCATCCTGCGGGACCAGCCCACCTGGGCCGAGGCCCTGCGTGCCCTCCTGCTAACCGACCGTCCACTCAACGCCAAAGAGACGCCTGACGATCTATTAGACGATCCCGAAGTTCTTCCTGATGCTTACCATGGGGCAGTACTCCTGTCAGACCAAATCGAGTTCTACATCAAGAACCTAGAGCCACCCCTCCTTCAAAACGCTAACAAGTCGCCGATATTTGGGCCCGAACTCGACCAATGTCTTGATACGGCTTCATATAAGCTAAGACTTGGAGATGAGGCCCATGTGGGAGGCGAATGGGTCAAGATTTCTCGTGATAAACCTCTTGTGCTCCCTCCACACCAGGTAGCGGTTGTCAAAACGCATGAGATCATTAATATCCCGCGCTTCCTTATAGCCCGGTGGAACTTGAGGGTCCAATGGGTATATGAGGGTCTGCTATGGACTGGCGGGCCACAGGTAGATCCCGGATGGCGCGGCGCCCTTTACTGCCCAATTTACAACTTGGCGGAGAGACAATTAGTTATACCCCACAAAGAACGCGTCTTTACGATGGATTTCACTCGGACCACACCGTTCCACGATGCAAGATCATCACCATCTTACGAATATAAAACTAAACCCCACAAGCCCGCTCGAGACAACAGGATTCAGGCGCACGACGTAAATCGGCTCAGGAGCGCTCCTTTTGAATCACTAAGGCAATTGGCGACGTTAAATTCCCGAGTAAACTCCTTCATTAGTTTAACGTTCCTCGTGCTCGCTGTTATGATTGCGGCGATCGGGGTGATCGCTTCACTCAGCGGAGGTGGTTCAGAGGCTTTGAACAGGGCGGTCTCGGGGGACAGTGCTATCTTCGTGCTAACGATTGTGGCATTAGTCTTTGGGTTTTCCGGCCTTATGATTGGCTCAAGCGCGATGGCATTGAGGTTTGCCTATCCTCCTCGAGGAAGAATTGGGCTTACCCTGCTGTCGATCCTTGGAGCACTATTATTCGGGTCAGGGGCAGGTCTTATGGGCTTCACGCTTACTTCGGGGGCCCCAGAATGGTGGCCGCCAGCCGCAGCTGGTTTTAGCACAATATTCGGGTTTATGATGTTGTGTGTAGTGTGGTGGCGTGCTACTGCGTCCAAAGCTAACCGTTGGTTCTGAAGAAAACTCAATTACTGTTATGCAGCTCTAGCGTCAGGGACCTGCGAAAACCCCGTTAGGTTCTTGGCCTGTCTTGCGGATCGAATCGCTGGCAACGACAGCGGGATGAGGCCAACGGTTCCTCGGCTTTTCAAGCCGGTAAACTAAGGTGATTGACTACTTGAAGCAGAACTGACTCTGGGCATAAGTAGGAGGTATCGATCACTACGTTGGCTGACTCACCAAGAACCCAGACCGTTTGCTCTACTGGATCATAGCGAACCTCCTCGTATCGATACCCTTCCGACCTGACGTCGTACCTGTTGGACAGGACCTCCAGACTGGCCTTCAGATGCACATGCTCCACGGATGCTCCAAAGGTCTTTCGTACCCACCGGATCTGGTCGAGTGTTCTGACTGAATCAACCACAAAGTAGATTTCGTCTGACCATTGCCCCTGCAATTGAACCAGCCCATCCCTAACCCACCTGCCGGCACTGCCGTCGTCCCGGGAAGCACCCGCAGCCTGGAGGGAAAGGCGGTCCTGGGGTCCCTCTCCCAAGAGCTCGCGTGTGCTGACAATACAAAACCCGAACCGGTCTGCCAAGAGCCGACTCAGAGTGGTCTTGCCAGAGGCCACTGGCCCTGAAAGGAGGACTACGCGCTCAGCGCTCGATTCCAGCAATTCAACCATCTACACAGAAGCCCAAAGGCAAGTAATCTGCAAGGCTGCGGCGCAAAGAGGCAGAAGAAATCAACTCAAGCCGGAGCGACCAGTTCGAAGTGACGTGACCATGGACTTTGAAGAAATTGCTTAGTCTTGGAACAGAGAAACTTACGGTGCCGTTGGGCGGGAATCACGAAGAACACCCGAGCACTCCCACGGTGGTACAACAAGGCGAAGGCCTCGCGTCCCAGTCTGTCCTTAATTTGGGCCAACCGCTCCCGGACCTGGTCCATGGCCGACCCACGGCGAGCCACGTGGTGATAGAGGACAAGGCTCTGGCCTCTTCGCAAAAAAGGCAGTAACTCGTCAAAGAAAGCATACTTGGGACCACGTTTCTGGTAGGGGCCAACCTTTACCTCAAGCCCATTGTCAGGATCGAGGAACACCACATCGCAACAAGCAGTCAACCCCAGGGCACCCGACAACCACGCAGTTCTCAGGTCAACGCGCCGCTGCTGCCAGGTTCCTGGCCCAAGGAGTCCGTCAAAGGTCAGGGGAGCTTCATAGTAACGGGTGCCAACAGGCAGGATATCCCTCTCTCTGATGCTGGCCACGTTCCTGGCTCCAGAGAAGACCATATCACCAAGGGCATCATACAAGACGGCATCGCAAACCCGGAACTGTTCCTGGTTTCTGGCCGATGGGACCAGAAATTGGACAAACTTCCCGTCGTCATTATGGTCCTCATCAGGAACCAGATACCAGACGACTCCAAGGGACAGGCTGGAGCTATCACCCGTCTCTCGGCGGGAACAAAGGGACTTCAAAAGGCCCAGCTTACCAAAGTCCCCTAGGTCTCCGGAGTAGCGGTCTTGCATGATTAACGGCGGGTTCTACGGAACATACACCAAATCAACGCCAGAGAAACAGATGCGAGGACAAAAGCTGCGACGGAGAAAAACAAGGCTGTCATGGGCCAGAAACTCAGAAACGGCCCGTCCGGATCAACCGTGGGCTTAACCGCCACTATACCTAGGGCTGCGACCATTACACCCAGCACCACGACCATCAGGGTGAAGGCCGCTGCCGCGAAATCTCGAAATCGAGTCAGGTCACTGAGATCCCGCAGTGACTCAAATGGCGCACTGTGCAGCCTGTTCGAGTCATGCTCGGATAGGGTACGCATGACGGGAACAAACCACGTCTTTTCATATTCGGGCTCGTTCCTCAAGCCCTTGTATTCATCAGTCAGAGGAGTGGTCCTCACGAAGTCGATGGTGAAAAAGGCATCCCCACAGTACAATTCAACATCGCGTTCAGCCAAATTATAGATGGGGCAAAATAATTGGCCGACCCAACCGGGATCAACCTGAGGTCCCCCAGTCCACAGCAATCCCTCATAGATCTTATGAACGCGCAGACTCCACCGGGCGACCAGAAACCGGGGGATCCTCAGGACCTCCCTGGTGGTTACAACCGCTACCTGGTGGGGTTTCAAAATGAACGGCTTCAAACCGTCCAGAAATTCCTTCCGGCCACCTACGTGGGCATCCGCCCCGAGAGTAAGCTGATAGCTGGCCGGGCGCAATCTGCTTGGCTCAAATGGTTCTATCAAACGCTGGGCCGGAAGTATGTCGGGAGACGTGGAGTAAAACCTGATCTCATCCGCCAACAAGACGGCCCCAGAAGAGTAATTCGGAGACTGACCACGCGGGTCTTCCTCAAGACTTGGCCCACCAACCGAAGCCATTACACCTCATCTCCCAATCGCCACAGGAAGAGTGGAAACTTCGGCCGTAACCCGACTGTAAGCAGGGCGCCGATCAATAATCTCTTCATTGGTTGGACCAGTCCCGACGAAGCTTACCGGAATTCCGGTACGGTCCTCGATTCCCTCTACGAAATCCCGGGCGGCAGGCGTGAGTTCGCCATAGCATCTCGCCCCCCGGTTCTTGAAGTCGAGGTAATCGGACCCATGGAGAGCAATCTGCGACGGCGAGTTTGCACCCACCGCCTCCACCACCACCCCCCAGTCAAACCGGCCCACACGGCGCAGCCGCTTGGTCGTCGTGGTGTACTCCGAAACCGGATGGGGATACCCGCTCAGAGCCTCCACGTCCTCCCAGGTAACCTCGTTCTCCAGATGACCGGACTCACCGGAGACCCTGATCGGGAAAGTCCTGATCGCCATGATCACTTCGAATTGCCGGGTCCCAATACCCACCTCTCCCAGGAAGCTGTGGGCAGTCGTATCCCGGCTGGTACGGTAGGGCCAGTCCTGGGCATGATACAGGGATAAGCCAAAACCCTGGGTACCCTCGACCACGATGCTCCGCCCGGCCATAAGGGCCGGGACAAGCTCACGCCGGACGGAAGTGACAAACGGCGCCAAGTCAGGATGGTCTTTTGCCAGACGAAAATCCCTCTCCCGGAGCACCCGGCGGCTCACCGCCGACCCGGTACCAGAACCCGTCGAACCCAGCCGTCCGCGTAGGTCCAAGACCTGCTCCGCAACTATATCCGAATCCTCAATGACCCCTGCATTCTCGTCAATACCGATTCGCTCATGAGTCAGCCCGCAAAGTTCCACCTCCTCCAGGAAAATACTCGGGCTTACCAGAGCTCCCGGGGCAATCAGAAGGCGGGTATCCTGATTGATGAAACCGGCGGGAACCTGCCTGAGCTGGTACCGCTTCCCGCAAACATCCACCGTGTGTCCCGAATTGGGCCCGCCGCACCTCACCATGTAGTCAGCGCCATCAGTCATCGCCAGATGCGCGCATACCTTCCCCTTGCCCTCAGAGCCGTATTGTCCACCGACAACCACTGTGACTGGCATGGAAGATGCCTCCCTTGAACTTATACGGGTATTCTATGTGCAATCCCCGCTCTTGGCAACGCGGATGGGCAACGCGGGTGAACAACGTAATACGTCATATATATGACCATTCAGTGATATTTATGCTTTATATAATGCTAAACCAAAGCCAAGGTGGGATGTACATTTAAGTGGCGATGATGATCAGCTGGGTTGCGCCGGTGAATCCCTGTCATCCGTACTTGGAGAATGCCCCGGCTCCGTCGTTTGACCCACACCATCTGCGCATTTCACCTTGGCTTTGGTTTAGTATATCCATATATATTAGCATTAACCAGTCGTGTACTTCCAAGTCGAAGCGACAAACGGTGTGGTGGCGCTCACATCCGACACCCCAGAAGCCGATGCCGGGCGGGTGGCCGGCTACGAGATACGGCCCGGTGACCCCGGCAGAATTAGGATAAGTTGCTCATCCACTTGGACTACAACGGCAGCGCCGCGACTGAAATACGCGCACGCCGGGGTCGAATAGGGTGAGCTGTATATCTATCTCGTCAAGGCCCTGGTGCGGCGATGTGAAAAGCAGGCATGCCAACTACGTGAACATGGATACCACCGGCAGAGCATCACCGACGATATGCTGACCGATGGAACGTACCAGCCCATCGCCATAGCCGAAATCGCCGAAGGACACCTCTGGAGCAACAGCGGGGTGTCGGGCTTGAGCATCTGCTCGGAGAATGGGATGATGAGATGGCGGGATCCGGTGGCGGAACTTTACCTGGAGACCCACAACGAAGAAGCCGAGGCCCGGAACGAAGCTTCCGAGACTCGGGCAGACACCGTTGAAACCCATGTCAGGGAACTGGAGGCGGAACTGAAACGCCGGCGGGAGCGCAACATCCAATAACCCCCAGGTCAAGATATCTCCGAGGGAACCATTCCGGCATTGATTCCGGGAAGAAGGACCTTAACATCACCCCGGTGAAGACGCTCATTCCCATCACCATGTGTGCCCTGCTGATACTGGCCGGTTGCGCCGTGCCGACCGTCGAGGCGCTTGATTCGGAAGACACCCAACCAACAACCACTGTCGCAACCGGACACCAACTCTCTGGAGAGGCCTGCCGTGCCGTCGCCAACGGGCTGGAACTGCACGGCAGGGCCGCCACGAAGAGGCCATCCTGAAGTTCCAGGAAGCGCTGAAACTGCACGGCAGGCCCTCAGTGGCGCTGGAGAACGCCCTGGGCTGATCCCACGTGGTCCCGAGGTAGCACGAGGCCGAGGTCCAGAATTACACCCTGGCCATGATGGCCAGGGACAACCCGGCCAGCCGGGTGAACCGGAGCAAAGCATACGCCGCGCTGGGCCGATGCCAAGAGGCGATTGCCGACGCCAGGGCTGCCCGCTTGATGGGATCTGTGATGCTGGATGGCTACCAGACCCCCACGGAAGCCCATGAGGTCCCGGTAGTTTGCTCCTGACCAGGCGGGGATTCAGAGATGCAAACAGACCTGAGCGACTGGAAGGCCGACTGCTGACAGTCCAAGCGGGACAGGCCCATTCGGCACCGGCTAGAATCTCCCGCATGGACCACCTGCTATGCCCACCCTGCGCCCGAAGACTGCTGGCCGAAAGAAACGGACGCCTCAGATCCTTCATGCACTGCCGGGACGGCCAGCACCGGCTCCCGCCGGAATGCCCCAACGGCCACCGCCACCATAAAGCCAAGGCTCAGGGCTGATGGAACCGGATCACGTCTGAAGAACCAATCATTTCATCGCTAATCCCACGGAGAATCACGTAGGGAATCAACTGAGGATTCAAAAAACGCCAACGATAGTTCCTCCGCACACCCGAACGCTCAAGGACAGGACCACGCTCCAGTTCGCAAAAACGCCCCAAGTGCGTCTGGTAGGCACCAGTCCCATACGTCTGACCAGTAACCAGCCTCAAGGGCTCCCGGATTGCCCTCACGGGGAATCTGCCAAGAGAGTCCTTGTGGGCCAAGGCAGATGCCAAGAACACCTGTCTGAACAACGCAGACGGGTTAGTAGAATCAACAGCGCGGTCATACTGTTCCCTCAAGCCACCCTCAGCATTGAGGAGGGCGTCAGGAATAGCAAGATGGAGGTCCCGAATGGTCACAAACTCACGGTCATCGTCAACCACTCTCCGGCCGGCCCACAAGCCCAGAAGATGAGCATAGTAGGGATACCCCTGGGACAAGGTTGCAACCTCCTCATCCAAACCGGGCTCGAATCCTAATCCCACACCCTCGTACCCTCGACCGATTATCTCGGTGAGCCCCTCGGCCGACATGGGGCCAATGTGGACTTGAGCTATGTTTCTCGAGATCGACAAATGCTCATGCAGGAGGTCACTTAACGATTTGCCTACGCCCACCAAGAGGAGGGTCGAAGGGACCATGTGATCAGAAAAAAACTTGATGGTATCAGCCATCAGGGCCCGGACATCGCCGTCCGCCAAACGATCAAACTCGTCCAGAATTATGACAGTACCATTATCCAAACCACCAAGGAAAAGCAAAACGTCGCTAGGGCTGAGAATAGCACTGTCCAAGTCGAGCCGGCCCACAACGCGAGGAACATCAAGACGGGCAAATCCCAAAGGCCGATGACTCAACAAGACCTCTTGACCCACCTTGCGCCAGATGGAAGCAAAAGAGTCATCCGCAGAACAGGAAACAACAATGCAACGCAATCCCCTCGGATCATCAGATTCCTGGGCCAAATAGGCGACCACACGAGCCAAGGAGGTCTTGCCTGTCCCACGGTCACCATAGAGCACAATGTGCAGACCTTCCGTGTGCACAGCATCCAAAAGCCTGTCAAGCAAACGCATACGGCCCCTGAGAGACCCAGGCAAAGACACAGGCCGGTGTGGAGTGAAAGCCCTAGCCAACTCACCCCTAACCCCACCGTTATCCCGAGAAAACCCGGACGAAGACACCATATAACAACCCTACAACACATAATATAAGAGCATCTACCAATTATATAACGCACATAAGTCAGTATATAGACAAATAGCATGGGTTGCCACTGAGGTGGACCCGGAATTTCGGACAGGTGGCTAAGTGAGAGTCCCGCTTCTAAACTGAGGGCAGCTGTTGCTGCCGGGAAGGAGCAGAAAATGTCGCAAGGACGCAGGAAGCACAACCCAGCTTTCAAGGCCAAGGTGGCCCTGGAAGCACTGAAGGGTCAGGAAACGGTGGCCCAGCTGGCTGCCAGGTACGAAGTCCACCCGGGCCAGATTCAGGCCTGGAAGAAGGCTCTTGCGGAGGGCGCCTCCGGCGTCTTCGGCAACGGCAAGGAGCAGAAGTCCAGGAACGATGCTGCCCTGATCGCCCGCCTGTACCAGGAGATCGGCCAGCTGAAGGTGGAGCGGGATTTCTTGGCGGAGAGGTCCGGTCCATGAGCCCGGCCCAACGACGGCAGATGGTGGACCGGGAGCACCCAGCATTGTCCCTGGTGCGCCAGTGCGCGCTGCTGAGGGTGAGCCGTTCCAGCATCTACTACTGTCCCCGGGCGGCCTCGCAAGAGGACCTGTCCCTGATGGGCGAGATCGACCGGCAGTACCTGGAGACGCCCTTCTACGGGTCCAGGCGGATGAGGGTCTGGCTGGAGTGGCGGGGGGTGCGGGTAAGCCGGAAGCGGGTGCAGCGGCTCATGAGACTGATGGGGCTGCGGGCTATCTACCGGCAGCCTCGCACCAGCCAACCGGCGCCGGAACGCCGGGTCTATCCCTATCTGCTGAGGAACCTGACGATCACCCGGGCGAACCAGAGCCTGCCCCCGCGTAGGCGGGGGTATGGGCGGCTGACATCACCTACCTGCCCATGGCCCGGGGATTTCTGTACCTGGTCGCAATCATGGACTGGCACAGCCGGTACGTGGTGGCCTAGAAACCCGGACGGAAACCCCTTATTGGGAAGAGGGATTTGGTCAGTAAGGCCGATACGAGCAGGGTGAGGGTCCAAATTTGCCCGAGCCATGCGGTGGCGGAGTTGACCATTCCAGCGACCTGGGCGCTGCCGGCGCTGGGACCGGAGCCGGTTTCTCCGGTCAACCCGGCTTTGGCGGCCACCAGGGTCAGGTTGGCCACGGTGGCTGCCAGGTACAGCTGGAACCGGGTTTTGGCACGGCCGAAGTAGCGGGACTGGCGGATCCCCAATTGGACCAGCCGCGCCAGCCGGTGCTCCACCACCACGCGACGCTGCCGGTACTCGGCAAAGGCCTCGCTCTGCTGTAGGGCGCGGGCCTGCTGCAACAGCGCTTCCTGCGGGTGCAGTTGCACCGTTCGTCCCGTACCCGGTTTTGCCGCCACGCACTGGGACCGCAGGGGGCATACCCCGCAGACCGCCGCGTCGAATCGGAAGGCCTCCAAACGGTAAGTTCGACCCGTTTGGCCGGTGCGCCGTCCCGCCGGCACCATCGTCCGGGTAACATTCCCCGCCGGACAGGTGCAGGAACCCGCCTCCAGGTCAATATGGAAGTCCTCTTTCGGAAAGTGGGTTCGGTTGGGACGCCCCGGCACCCTGGCAATCAGAGTGCGGCCCGCGTCGGCGAAGGTTTGACGGGTACCGCCGTCGCCGTAAGCGGCGTCGCCCATGGCCTCCTCCACCGGCACACCGGTGTTGGCCTCACTCTGTTCCACCAGTTCCAGCGCCCCCAGGTTGTCGGGAGCGTTGCCGGGCAATACCTGCACCGCGGTAATCAGCTGGGAGTCGGTGTCCACCACAATCGCTGCCTTGTGTCCGTCGAACCGCCGGCTGCTGCTCTTGTGGCCGTGGCGCATCTCCGGGTCATGCACCGACATCATCCGGTCCCGGCTCACCCCATCCTTGAGGCTCATTCCCCCCTCAGCCCGTTCCACGTCCTGGAGCAGCAACTGCCCCAGCAGTTCCGCCGCCGCCACAATCCGCTGCCGCTCATCGCTGTCCTCGCGCAATTCCCCCTGCGCCTGCCGCGACAACTCCAACAGCCGGTCCGCGTCGGCCACAATCCCAGACAGCAGCGCCGTCTGCGCCTGCCGGTCGGACCAGTCGATGGCCGCTTCGCCCTTGACGCTGGAGCCCAGGTATCGGTGGTATCGATGGTATCCTTGACTCTTCGCCCATTCCCCGACGTTGATTCCCTTCAGCTGTGCCAGCGCCCGCAGCAGTTTGACGATCCCGTCCGCCAGCAGGTTGCAGGTGTCCTTGACTGCGCCACGCCCCAGGATGTTGGTCGTGTCCAATGCCACCCGCATCCCGCGCCCTTTCAGGAAGCCCGACTCCCGGGCCAGCCGCAGACTGGACTCGAATACCTCCCGCACCTTGCCGTGCAGGATCAGCTGGGCGCGAAACACCTGCAGCGTACTCTTGGCGAAGGGCCGGTCTTCCACCTCAATCCCCAACGCCACTTTCCACCGGAGGTCAAAGTCAGCCCGGGCCTTCGCCTCGGCGTCGCTGACCTTGTCGTGGGACTGCAACAGCAGCGCCGTCGCCAGCAGGCTGGGCGGCACGCTGTCCCTGCCGTTGTCGGGGCAGTAGAACTCGGCGAAATCGGCGTCCCGGAACAGCCGGCCCCGCAGCGACGCCAATACGCCATAGAAGCTTTCCCGCCCCACGTGGTCCAGGTACAGCCGGTCCGCTTCCCAGAGTCCCCTCTGGTCCGATCGCTCTCCCAGCATTCTCAGCCCTCGCTATGCTTGTTGACTCCAAGTATAGCCGCTGACCCGGCTGCCGCCACTTTCCGGCCAGATTTCTAGCGGTTGTCCAACACGCTGGAGGCCGGCTTTTGCGCCGAGGCCCTGCAGGAGGCGCTGGCCCGCGGGAAGCCTGAGGTGTTCAACACCGACCAGAGGAGTCAGTTCACCAGCCTGGAGTTCACCCAGGTCCTCAAGGAGCACGGGGTGAAGATCAGCATGGACGGGAAGGGGCACTACGCCGACAACATCTTCGTGGAGCGGCTGTGGCGGACGGTGAAGTACGAGGAGGTGTACCTGAAAGCTTACGCCAACGCCAGTGAAGCCCGGAGGGAACTGGACGCCTACTTCCGGTTCTACAACTACCAGAGGCCCCATCAGGCTTTGGGCTACCGGACCCCAGCCGAGGTGTTCCACGGGGCTGGGAATGCCCCGGCGGAGGAATCGAAGGGGACGGAGGGTCCACCGGGACGAATGTTGGTATCATCGGGATGAGCCAGCCTAAAAGACAGATATTTGTCGACAGCTTCACCTTCAAGGAGCCCAAACGCCAGGGAAAGCCCAAGAAATCCACAGTGCCCCGCAGGAAGACCGCCGCAAAACCCAAGGCCAAACAGAAGCCAACCAACCGGAAGAAGGCCACGCCCAAAGCCGCGCCCAGCCCAGGGCCCCGAAGCCACGGGTCCAGCCAACACCAGCAGAGGTGGAAGCGAGGCAGGAAACCCGCCGCGGGTATGAAAGCCGGCGGAACCAGACTCCAGAGCGTAAAGCCCTAAAACGCCGCAGCATGCAGCAAAGGAGGGAAAAGGCCAAGCTCCTGGGCCTCTGTGCGGAATGCGGCGCTCCCTCCATTCCCGACGAAACTCGATGCCAGACCTGCACCCTGCGACACAGGGAGTACCAAAAACAGGCCAGGGAAAGAGCTGCCCAGAAAAGGGAGAAGGAATCCGGCCAGACCAAGTTCTTCTGACAGCAACCCGGTCCCAGGCCCCGGATTCATCGTCCCGGCCTGGGACCGGGGCAAACCAGGACATTTTACACGTCCCCAGACTCCCACTGGAAGACGGGAAAAGGGACAGGAACACCCGGACATGGGCCACTCCGGCACTCAACCAGGATCTGTACCTACCGAAGCCAGACCATGAGGTAACAAGGGCTTATTCCACAACAGGCTGCGGAACCATCCATACTTGTGGTCCGAGACTGCCGTAAACCGCCCCGGTGGACATTACCAGTTTGACCCGGCACTAGAGTAGACAAGCAGAGGGAAATGGCCGCCGACCCTGCAGCAAGCCCCCGTTGGCCCCGGGCATTAAGGCTACCGGAGCCCGGTGAGACCTCCACGTAGCAACACTGGAAACAGGCGAAGTGGACCGGGACGGACGGCCCCGCAAGTCCAAGAGAAAACAACACATCGTACCCACCGTCCGCGCGAGGACTTTCTAAAAGAATGTGCATCAGGCCAAACTTGAGGGCCTCTCTCAGGACCATCGCACGCGAGCTAGGGAGACAAAGAAACAATATCTTCAGGTACGCCCTGTCTGATTTCCCGGGCCCACCTCAGTTGGCTCCCTCGATGTATGCCCCTTTGAAGGATGTCTTGCGTAAACCTATGCCGGACATATTTGCGCGGCCACAGTCGCCTCGCTGCTGGTCTACAACTCCACCGTCTTGATGAAGTGGCTGGCGGGTCTGCTGGCCGATGTGCGCTGGCAGGTCCGGCGGGTGGCCTAGCCCCAAACCTGTTCCATGTCGTAAAGGGCCTTGACCTCTGTCAGACTCGTTGCTAGTCCTCGGATTGCTATTGTTCCTCATATCTCATCTCGTTACATAGAGCAATGAGCATGGTGGCATAGTAACTGTTCAGACTGGGGGATTCGAGCCACGGGAGGCAGTTAAAGCGCTAAAAAATGGAAAGTGTGGCATTCTGTGTCATTTACGCTTGGCGGCGGCGCTGCGATGGGGCCTGACGTCGGGTTTTTGTGCCATTTGTGTGTCACCTTTGTGCAATTGTGTGCCGGTTTTGACGCACTTTGGCGGGCTGGTCTTTCCGCCGCAATTAAACCCGGGGCCGGCCGGGGCCGGCAATTCCGGCGCGGGGGGGCCGGCTCAGGATGATTGGTGATTATGGCAGGGTAGCGTCACCGGGATTGGCAAGAGGCAAGTGTCAGCGTAACTGTTCAGACTGGAGCAGATATGGGTTGGGAGAGGATGGAATTGAGAGCATGGTAAGGGTTGCGTCCTTGCAAACGCCAGGTGCCGAACAAGGAAGCCATGATGCTCTTGGTCTCGCTGCCCTGTGCGGAGCGGGTACCGCCGCTGATCTTGCGGCTCACCACCGGCGGACGCAGGCTCCGCTCCGCCGGGTTATTGTCCGCTCCCGCTCGTGGCTCAACTTATGAAGGTGAATAGCTCAGGCAAGAAGCGTTCCACCCTCTGGCACAGCACCCTCATGGGCGTATCGCCGCCCAGGCAGGGTTGGCAGATGGACCATAGTTGCTTTTGGAACCGCCGCTGTTGCTTCACCCGCCGGGACCGGCGCACCGTTTCCGGCAGTCCCGGGTCGGGGCCGGAGTAGGCTTGGGCTTGGTCGTATACTTCCCGCACCCTCCTGGACCACTGGGCCAGGTCTTCATGTTCCGGGAACCGCTCCTTCAGTTGGTGGATGTCCCGCAACAGGTGGGTCCAACATCTTTGGTGCAGCCCCTGGTACACGTTGTAGGCTCCGTAGAAGTCGCTGACCAGCACCCCCTCGAACTTATCACCCAACGCCTCCTCAACCACGTGCCTGCTCCGGCTCGAGCGGTGTAGGAAGTAGCGCACCTTGGGAGTGCTGAAGCTCCAGAGGTAACCGCCCAGGCCGTCTTCCCGCCAGCCCGTCTCGTCCCCGTACACCACTGGGCTGGCTCGAATCTCTTCTTGCAACCGGGCGTATTCCTCCCGGCCGGGCTGCGCTACCCCACGGGTCAACGCCACTATTTGACCCACGCTAAGGCCCAGTCCAAAACGCCATTTCAGGTAGCCTTGTATCACCCTGAAGGGAAGCCGGCACTCCTCCCGGAGCACGCTCACTTCGCTCTGCACCGAGATGCCGAACCGCTGGCGGCCCATGGTGATGGCGCTCCAATCCGGGTTTGGGGCCCACCTCTTGCGGCACTTGGGGCAGGCCCGTTCCAGCACCACATGCTCCGTCACCCTTGCCCGCACCCGCGGCAGGGAAATCACCTGCCGGCGTCGGCGCACCATCCCTCCCTGAAGGGGTATCTGGCAATCGGGACAACTGGCCGTGACGTGTTCTACTCTATGGGTGGGCTCCTCCCTGCGCCGGGCAAAGCCGTGGGTGCGCTTCCGGCGTTCCTTCTTGGCGCGGGCTGGCCGGTTGGCTTTGACCCAAGCGGGAGGTGTCCCTTGTTTCAGACCGGGTTTCAGACCGGGTTTCATACCGTCGGTTGGAGGCTTTGCCTGCCCTTCCAACTCAGCGATGCGTGCTTCGAGCGTACCAATGTAGCTGAGCAGTTGCCCAACAACTTCAATCAACTCTTCACGGGTGGCAGCGGCTAAATCCACGGGCAGGCTCATGGTTTTAGCCTACCTCATTGTTATGTCGTTCTATTCGTGACCCTCACTCGGGTTTGAACCAGTCTGAACAGTTACGTGGCATAGGATACATTGCCACCAGTGACGGTCAAGAGTATAATCTAAGTTCAGTCGCAAGGCGAGAAATGGTCAGCCGTATGAACGGTACGGCGGGCAGAAAGAAGTCGCCTTGCGGGACCAGATTCAGGTTAGCAACCTAAACCAATACCAAGGTGGGATGTGCATTTCGGGGTTTTGAAGACAACCGAAAGGACTCCACAGCTCCTCATATCACCTTGGGGCCCCAACTGGGTCGCCACCGACAGTGCGGTCTAGCGATATGTACATTTCACCTTGGCTTTAGTTTAGAAGCCATCATACCCGACCATCCCGGGTTGTGACCACAGGCCCGTTCCGCTTGGCGCGGGAGAGACCATGCGCCACCCAAATTGGGACGAGCAGAACGGCCCGGCACTTCCAAGAAAACTCCGCGAACTTGTTGTTATGGCCGCAATCATCGAGAGGGCGATACCCGACCCTTCGAAGCCCAGAAAAACAGCGAGGCACGAAGCGGATATGCTACGTGTAGGGCAATCGCTGGCGGGACCGTCGGGCCCGCGGAACCCCCGGGCCTCCAAGGAAAAGGCATACCGCGCCCGGCGACGAAACCAGCCTCGTCCAGGGCCCAACGGGTCGTGGTAATGAATCTCAGGCCGATAACCCAATATCGCTTCCTACGGGTACCTGCAACAGTCGTGCAGAGGAGGAAGTGTTTCGTGAGGTACCCGCCCGACCTTCCGAATAGGGAGATTGCATGAAACGCGAGAAAACCAGCCCAAGCTCGAGGGGGTCGAAACCTAGCTGGCATTTCCCCCCAACCGGTGGCGGGGTTGAGGTCATACAGGAATCTGCCACGACCAACTTCCGTGAGTCCCCACTGGATAAGTTCGTCCGAGAAATCCTACAGAACTCTACGGACGCCCACGACCACAACTTTGGGTCTGTTGAAGTTGCGTTCCAAGAAGCCCTGTACCAGGCGGAGTTGTTTGGCGCAGACACCCTGCTTGAACACACTCAGGCTGCGCTGTTGGCCGCTAACGAAGAGAACCGCCCGAAGCTTGCGGAACAGTACCAGAAAGCGAGCGAAACGTTAAGCAACAGCACAATCAGGTGCCTCAACATCGCCGACCGAAACACTACCGGGTTGGTAGGAGAGAATTGGGCTGCCCTCCTGACCAAGTCCGGGGCCGTCAGGAAAAAACAGACAACGGCGGGCGGCGACCGCGGCATGGGCAAGAACGCTGTTTTCAACGTGAGTGCGGCCAAGACGGCGTTTTACTACACCTGCTTTCAGGAGGGGCGCGGACGGAGGCGGCACCGGGTCGAAAAATGGATGGGAAAGAGCGTACTGACCGCCCATGAGATTGATGGAGAGACCCGACAGCATATAGGGTTCTTCCGCCACGGCGATGGTCGGGCGATTGAGGGTTCTGCAATACCAGAGCCGTTCCGCATGAAAGCTGAATTAAGCCAACCCAACATCCCGCCAACCGGCACGACTATCACGGTGGTGGGATTCGAGCCGCAGAGCGGAGACTGGCCCGAGGAAATTGCCAAGTCAACCGCGGCCAACTTTTTCTTTGCCATCCACAGAGGCCAACTTGTCGTGTCCGTTGTTGATATCAACGGAAGCGAGACGTGGATCGACCGAAATACCATAAGGAACATATTTGCCAGCCACGACCAGGACCCACGCCCTGGGGACCCGTTCTCCCGCTCCCACTCGTACTACAGAGCCATATGTGGCGACGCCGTAATCGAAGACATCGCGTTGCCAGCGCCCATTGACGGGACCGTGGAAGCCCGCCTAGTTCTGGGAGACGACCCATCCCGCTCTGCCTACGTCAACTGGAACGGTATGTTCGTCACCGATTCACGGGAGGTGACCAAGAACCCGTTTCACATCCGAACGCCGCTATATTGCCCCGATTACGCAATCATTGTTACGCCCAAGGACGACCAGACCAATGAATTCATCCGGGACTTGGAAAACGTGGCACACGACGAAATACAGCCGAATTCCATCGAAGACGCTCGGCAGCAGAGACAGGTCAAGCTAGGGTTCCAAGAGGGTCGCCGACAGCTTAGAGAACTGGTCAACGCCAGAATAGATCGGAGCGTCGCCGAGGGGAACCGGAATCTCCACCATCTCGCGGGCATTGTCGGGGACGAACAAGAAATTGGCACTGGTGAACCCAGCGAACCCCTCAGGCTGAGCAGCAGAACCCGGAAACAAAACTTCCAAACCGCCGCCGCTATGACCATCGCGGAAACGCCAAACCCCGGGGGGCCGCCGGCGACTCCCTCGGGAGGTGTAAGGTCAGATGACTCGCAACCACCAAGAAAGCCAATGGAAACTTCGGGAGCACCCAACCCGCCGAGACCCAAAGCGTCAACAATCGGCAGGGTCCGCCTAGTGGCTGGCGGTGCTTACGAAGTTGCGGTAATGTTCACCACCTTCAAACCGGGTCAGACAGTCAAGTTACGGTTGTCTCCCTCTGGGGAAATGGTATCCAACGAAGCGGCCCTGAAGGTCTCCGGAGCAACTGAACAGCAGTCCGCGAAGGTCGTCCTGGACGACGACACCATCACAATTGAAGCCCGACACGCCCGGCGCTACCGCGTTTATGTAAGCTTGGCGGAGGACATCAGTAAGACAGCCCTGAGCGTAAGGAACATCGCATGAGAGTTTCCTTCCGCAACCGCAACCTAGGCTACCCGCTGCTCACACCGGAACCGAGGGACTACACGGCGGGAGAGTTCGATATTCGGGAGCCGGAGGCATTCCGTGGTACTGGCGGCATCAACATCAAGATCACCTACAGGCTTGAATCCCCATACCTTAACCAACTGGTTGAGGAAGGTAGCGCTGCCTTTCAAACCCTCGTTGTCGGGTCTGGCTCTTTCCTCCGTGAAGCCACTCCGAAGACGGGGAAGATTGTCCAGCACCACACACTCGACCTCAACCTCTGGACGGGCACCATAGAGTTGATGCCCTACCTGACCGCCACCAGCCAGATAAATAAATTCGCCAGCAAGGAGCATGACCAGGAGTTTGCGCTGGTGGAACCCAGAGGGTTCACCGTCGAACCCCACATGATTCTGGCCATCGGAAACATCCACGAAGTCGACATTGAGGAAGCCGCCAACGCCATGTCCGTCGTTGACATCCAACCTAATCGCTCGGTGCAACCAGGGGAAATCAGACTAGACTTCGCCCAGCCCCATATCATGGTTTACGTGGCTCCCGGGGACTATCAACGGATTTGGGACGTTGTTGAGGACCAGAGGGAATCCCGCCAACAAAGCCTTTGGCCCGCCCTGTTCCTCCACGTAATCACGGAAGGCATCAGGAAGCTGCCCGAGTACAGAGAGGACTACGCCTGGGCGGGCGCTTTTGAGCGTGCCTTGCTCAAAAGCGGATATGACCCCGACGACGAAGATACATTGAGGAGCGAAGCCCTCCAATACGCCCAGCGCATCATCTTTGATGAAAAGAAGCGATACCCGCTTGGCCTGATGTTGGATGCGTTTGCCGCTGAAGATGCCGACCCGCAGGACAGTGGGGACTATGAGTGAGCAAATCAAGCGGCTCACCGACAGTGGTCGCAACGCTTTGTTGCAACTGGCCGATGCCAACCCTGAACTCTGGCAGGACCCGGACACCGACTTTGACCTCCATCTACGAGCCCACGGCGCCCCCGACTACGCTGAGGAAATCGGGGTCCTCTCCCATGGGTTGATTCAACTGCCCAGCGGCTGTGGATTTAACCGCTCAGAGCGTCCCAAAATGGATCGGAACGCCCCGACTCTGTGCGACATCATTCAAGGTCTGAGCCCCAAACAAGCTACGGATGGACGGGTATGGGAGTGGCTCACCCACTTCCGGCTCCACCAATATGCCTGCGAGCGATGGCCTCGCATTAACAACGCCAATATCAAGGAGCACATACTGCTCCACTGGTTCGTCCGAAACGAGAACCGCGACGTTTACCAGAACAACACGGCTTCCCGGACGTTCTGGGTGGGCACAACCTCGGAGCGCATAGCCCAAGCATCGGGAGGTATGCTTACACGTGAACAGGTTGCCGAGCACTGCAGCGAAAACCCCATAACCTACCACAACATCATCCAGTCCTCCATGACCAACAACCCGCGCATCGCCGCACTGGTCATTGAAGCGCTAACGACGCCCGGGAGGGGGAAGGGGATATCCTTCAACGGTTCCATCGAGCTGTGGAAACAACTGAATTTGTCCGCAGGCAAAATCCTGCCGGAGGCCCTAGGCGACCAGGAATGGAACGCTGTCATCGACCTGCATCTGGACCACCTGATGACGCAAAAGGAGTACGTGCGGGACCCGGACTTCTTGAGAGGCGTCGAACCTTACCGGGTGTTGTCTCTGGGAGCTGGCGTGCAATCAACCGTTCTGGCCCTAATGGCGGAACGCGGCGAGTTTGGGCTGCCAAAGCCGGACATAGCCATATTCGCCGACACCCAGTGGGAACCCAAGGCCGTTTACGACCACCTAGAATGGCTCAAAACTCAGGTGTCATTTGAGGTCAGGACCGTGACGGCTGGCAACATCAAGGAGAACTTGCGCCAAGGCGTAATGCCAGACAACTCCAAGTTCATCGGCGTACCCATATACCTAGCGAATGACGACGGAAGCCGCGGACTGATGCGGCGTCAGTGCACCACTCAATACAAGCTGAAACCTATCCACCAAGAGTTGAGGAAAATTCTCGGCCTGAGGCCAAGGCAACTAGTACCGTTTCAATTTAATCCTGATGGATAGATATGTTGGAGTTTACTGCGGGCGTCCTGAGTGGAGAACCGCCAGTCTATGACAGCGCCAGCATCGTTGCGCTCGCGTTCGAGCGCGGCGACCTCCTGCCGCAGCAGCGCTTCATCGCCGATCCGGCGGTTCAGACACTGTCTGCTGAAGACGCTCAACTCGATCTCGGCCATGTTCAGCCAGCTTCCATGGGTGGGAGTGTGGTGAAACTCCAGGCGCTTGGCTATACGGCGCGCTTCGGACGCTCCAAATGCTTCGTAGAGCGAGCCCAGCTTGTGGGTATTGAGATTGTCCAACACCAGCCGGACGACCCTGGCGTGGGGGTACGCCTCCTCAACCAGCCACTTCATCTGGTGAGCGAAGTCCACCGCAGTGCGGCGCCCGGTCACTTCGACGTGTCTCCATCCTCCTTTCGGCTCACAGAACATGAACAGGTTCCGGGTCCCGTTTCGCTGGTACTCGGTGTCATAGCGTTCCACCCGTCCGGGCTTGGCCTTGATGGGCGGCCTCACGTCCTCGATCAACTGCTTGGAGGTCTCGTCGAAACACACCACGGGACGCTCCGTGTCGTGGGCTTCGTGGTACAGGTCCAGCACATCCTCCATCCGGGCCACGAACTCCCCGCTCAGCTTGGGGATGCACCACTCTTTCTTCTTCCATGGTTTTAGTTCGTTTTTTTGAGTATCTGGCGCACCGTCTCCAGGGATATGCTCCCGGCAAACTCCATTGCCACCACCTGGTCAGCAAGTAGCTGGAGCGTCCAGTGCGCGTGTCCTTCGGGCGCATTGCTGCACGCGACGGCGACGAGGTGCGCTTCCTGCTTGCCGTTCAGTTTGCGCCCCCGGCCTGACCGTGGCCGGTCGTTGATTGCGGCTTCCACCCCCTCCTCGACGAACCGTCTGCGCACTCTGGCAACAGTGGCGGCGCTGAGCGAAACCGCCTCAGCCGCCTCACGGTCTGAGAGTCCTTCGTCAGCTTTCAACAGTACAAGGGCCCGCTTTACCGTGCGGGCCAACGGCTTGCCACGGCCGGATGTTTCAATCAGAGCGGAGCGTTCGGATTGGGTCAGTTCGACTTTGTATTTGGAGACAGGCATGTCAGGTACGGCCTCACTAAGGGATTTTACTCAAGCCTAGCTGATCTCCCTTATAATTGTAAGACTTTCTGGAAACGGTACTAGTGCCTAGAAATCTGGCCGGAAAGTGGCGGCAGCCGGGTCAGCGGCTATACTTGGAGTCAACAAGCATAGCGAGGGCTGAGAATGCTGGGAGAGCGATCGGACCAGAGGGGACTCTGGGAAGCGGACCGGCTGTACCTGGACCACGTGGGGCGGGAAAGCTTCTATGGCGTATTGGCGTCGCTGCGGGGCCGGCTGTTCCGGGACGCCGATTTCGCCGAGTTCTACTGCCCCGACAACGGCAGGGACAGCGTGCCGCCCAGCCTGCTGGCGACGGCGCTGCTGTTGCAGTCCCACGACAAGGTCAGCGACGCCGAGGCGAAGGCCCGGGCTGACTTTGACCTCCGGTGGAAAGTGGCGTTGGGGATTGAGGTGGAAGACCGGCCCTTCGCCAAGAGTACGCTGCAGGTGTTTCGCGCCCAGCTGATCCTGCACGGCAAGGTGCGGGAGGTATTCGAGTCCAGTCTGCGGCTGGCCCGGGAGTCGGGCTTCCTGAAAGGGCGCGGGATGCGGGTGGCATTGGACACGACCAACATCCTGGGGCGTGGCGCAGTCAAGGACACCTGCAACCTGCTGGCGGACGGGATCGTCAAACTGCTGCGGGCGCTGGCACAGCTGAAGGGAATCAACGTCGGGGAATGGGCGAAGAGTCAAGGATACCATCGATACCACCGATACCTGGGCTCCAGCGTCAAGGGCGAAGCGGCCATCGACTGGTCCGACCGGCAGGCGCAGACGGCGCTGCTGTCTGGGATTGTGGCCGACGCGGACCGGCTGTTGGAGTTGTCGCGGCAGGCGCAGGGGGAATTGCGCGAGGACAGCGATGAGCGGCAGCGGATTGTGGCGGCGGCGGAACTGCTGGGGCAGTTGCTGCTCCAGGACGTGGAACGGGCTGAGGGGGGAATGAGCCTCAAGGATGGGGTGAGCCGGGACCGGATGATGTCGGTGCATGACCCGGAGATGCGCCACGGCCACAAGAGCAGCAGCCGGCGGTTCGACGGACACAAGGCAGCGATTGTGGTGGACACCGACTCCCAGCTGATTACCGCGGTGGAGGTATTGCCCGGCAACGCTCCCGACAACCTGGGGGCGCTGGAACTGGTGGAACAGAGTGAGGCCAACACCGGTGTGCCGGTGGAGGAGGCCATGGGCGACGCCGCTTACGGCGACGGCGGTACCCGTCAAACCTTCGCCGACGCGGGCCGCACTCTGATTGCCAGGGTGCCGGGGCGTCCCAACCGAACCCACTTTCCGAAAGAGGACTTCCATATTGACCTGGAGGCGGGTTCCTGCACCTGTCCGGCGGGGAATGTTACCCGGACGATGGTGCCGGCGGGACGGCGCACCGGCCAAACGGGTCGAACTTACCGTTTGGAGGCCTTCCGATTCGACGCGGCGGTCTGCGGGGTATGCCCCCTGCGGTCCCAGTGCGTGGCGGCAAAACCGGGTACGGGACGAACGGTGCAACTGCACCCGCAGGAAGCGCTGTTGCAGCAGGCCCGCGCCCTACAGCAGAGCGAGGCCTTTGCCGAGTACCGGCAGCGTCGCGTGGTGGTGGAGCACCGGCTGGCGCGGCTGGTCCAATTGGGGATCCGCCAGTCCCGCTACTTCGGCCGTGCCAAAACCCGGTTCCAGCTGTACCTGGCAGCCACCGTGGCCAACCTGACCCTGGTGGCCGCCAAAGCCGGGTTGACCGGAGAAACCGGCTCCGGTCCCAGCGCCGGCAGCGCCCAGGTCGCTGGAATGGTCAACTCCGCCACCGCATGGCTCGGGCAAATTTGGACCCTCACCCTGCTCGTATCGGCCTTACTGACCAAATCCCTCTTCCCAATAAGGGGTTTCCGTCCGGGTTTCTAGGCACTCAAAAATCGAAATGTGGGTCGGCATAAGCGTTGATGAGGTCAGCAGAGTCAAGCCGTCCCAAGAACGGTGGATTAACAAGAAATTCCCGTTGGTCGACCTCGGATTGAGCCGTTTCCAACTGTACAGATGGTTTCAGGACAAATACCCTGGCAGATTCCTGCCCAAGAGCGCTTGCATCGGTTGCCCCTACCATTCCGATGACATCTGGAAGGACATGAAGGAGAACGACCCGGACGCCTTCATGGAAGCCGTTGAAGTCGACATCGACTTGCGGACAAACCCCAACATTACACCGTTAACTCCTGCTGCCCAAGGGTACTTGCACGTTTCGCGCAAGCCGCTGGCTCTCGTGGACTTCAGCGAGACCCAGGGTTATCAAGAGATGATGGACGAGGAGTGCGAGGGGGTATGTGGGATATGAAAAATAGCGCGACTAACCGGTAGAGGAATACGAAGATGCTGAGACTGCCGCAACCCTTGGACTGGAATCGGTTGCGCCACTTAAGCACTCAGATCACTTGGCAGGCCGATACCTACCAGTACTTCGAGAGAGACCCCATCAGGACGGGTGAGATTACTGAACCCGGGACCGAGTGGGAATCACTCCCGTTCGATGAAAGTCAGTTGGGCAAGTTCCCAGAAAGGGGAGGCTTCTACGCCTTTTCATTCACGTATGCTTGCTTGGGTTTCCCCAAGCAGGAAATCATCCTGTATGTCGGGGAGGCGGCAAACCTGAGAAATCGCCTAAGCCAGCACTTCGAAACTGCAAAGACCAAACCAAAGGCATTGGCAAACGCCGATCAACTTACAGACCATACGTCCAGGCTTGCTCATTTGTTCACCACGTTCCAGCAGTTGACGGTACGCTACTGCGCGATCACGCTGCCGCAAGAAGAGCGGAGGGACCTTGAACGAAATCTGATCTCTCTGTTGGACCCACCATACAATCTAAGGAGCCGAGCTAAGCCAGCGAGGGTCCCTGTCATAGAACCCCCCAGTGGACTAATAGCTACCACGGCGAAGGCTGCAAAGCCAGCCTTCGAAACTAGAGATAGTAGGAGCGGACGATGAGCGTAACTTTTAGCCCGGCAATAAGGGGCCAATTCGGTGACTGGGAATATTACATCACCACGATCAAAGCCGCAGACGCCGTCAGGAATATCAAACGCCCCGAAGAACTCTTTGAAGTGGCGGCACGGGCCTTGGATTCAAGGATGCAGAGAGTCCTTAGTAACAGGGTGGGGCCGATGGTAACATTCCTGAACCAGGATTACAGGTTTTACGGACCACTAATCGTGGCAATAAAAGGCGGCAACCCGGAATTCATCCCTTTGGAATTGGCAGACGCCAACCTACTGGTACCAATCAATGCCTTTGACCTGGGAGTGTTACGGTTCTCGGGAACCGAAGACTATTTCGTGCTGGACGGGCAGCACCGTCTAGCATCCCTTGATAAAGCCATAACCGAAGGTAATGACAGAGTGAAGGAAGACGACATCAGCGTAGTAATTGTCCGTCATGAGGATTCCGACCAAGGCATCGTACGGTCACGTCGCATATTTACCAACCTCAACAGAAATGCGAAGCCCACCACAAAATCGGAGAATATCACAATGGACGAGGATGACGGATACGCCATTGTCACGCGCAATCTAGTACGGGAACATTCCCTGCTACAGGACAGGATATGGTACAAGACGCGCGGCCTCACACCGAACGGGAAAGACGATGATGGAGCTATTCTGGCAAACGAGTGCTTCACTACACTAGAAACCGTCTATAACTGCAACAAACTACTTCTTAAACGGATGCATAACTATACCGATGAGTGGGAACGGGTACGGCCAGACCCGGATTTGCTGGAAGAGCTTACAGATGAGTGCGAGAAGTTCTGGTCCGGGCTATGTGAGATTGATGCCATAGAACTCGTCGCCTCTGGAAATAAGGCATGCTCTACATACAGGCCGTTGGACCGAGAAACCCGCGGTACCGGTCATCTTCTTTTCCGGCCAATTGGGCAGGAAGCTCTTGCCGGAGCCATATTGAACATGTTGATCGAGAAACAAGAAAGTTTTGAAGCGATCAACCAGATTTGCAAAGACAGCGACAGGATAGATTGGACATTGGCATCCGATCCTTGGAACGGGCTCTTCTTCGGTGAAAGGGGAATGATGAGTGACAACACCAAGAAACGTCAAGACATAGGCTCGAATCTCATAAGGTACATGCTTGGGGATCCCTGGCCCAACGCGGACCCTGACCTTCTGAAAGAATACCGGGAAGTGGTTTATCCTCGGGACCCTCAATCCCCCGAAGCGATGCAGTTACTGTTGCCCGATATTGTTGCAATTGGAGCACAACATTGACGATCGGCCGACAATGAACTCAGAGTTAATTGACGCGTTAGCATGTGCTGTTATGTCGGGTGCCATACTATATAGTTCTCATTACAGAGAGAAAATCAGGGGCCGGCGACCTACTCCAACAAGGTCTGAAATCGCCTTTATCCTGTCCGAGGACGAGCCTATGGTCATAGAGGATAATTTAGATCACCCTAACGGCCCAACGAGTTTGATCTGGGGCAAAACAGCAGATGGCCGTGTCGGGCATATAGTCTGTGCCAACCCTCCAGACAACACAATCGTCACGGCCTATTTCCCAGCTTGCACCCACCCCGAAAAGTGGGATAGCGATTACATTATCAGGAAGTGAAACGACGTATGAATTGCCATTATTGTCGGGGCCAAGATACGTACGAGAGCACAACCACACGCGTCTCTTGCCATTCCGTCAACCAACCTTATTACGTGGAAAACCTCCCAGTATTGGAATGCATTCAATGTGGGGAGCAACTTTTCTCCGAAGAAGTCATGGATGTCTTGGACAAGATCGACAACGGCGAGGCGCGGTCTATCAGAATGGAACCGGTACAAGTGTACGACTTCAGGAACTTGAAAGGTGTTGCAAATCGCCTTTTGTCGGAAAGCACTTGGTTGGGTGTCAGGGTCGCTCCCACCCCGTTGAGAATGACTAGCTCGACTCCGGTCGAATTGGGGTCCAGGTAAAGGAGTTTCGCTATGCCCGAGACGCGATCTCGGGCCATGTTGTGTGGTCCGACCCGGGACGACCTCACCTACCGGCCCACCCGCCTCTCTGGATCAGAGTCTGAACATACAAGAAGAGCGAACCTACCGGACGGGGAAAATGCCAGCAACCAAAGAAAGCGAAGCCGAGTTCGAAGCCAGGATGCAATCCGGCCTCAACCGGATACTCGCTGAACAAAAAGCCCTGCACCTGCAAGCCCGCGGACTCCCTCCTCCAGCGTGCGCCGTTGAAATGCGAACCCAGGCCTTCCTGGAGCAGTCCGAAATCCACCGCAGAGCACGGAAGGGATGGGTCGGCGCACTTTCCTGCATCCCCTGGCCCATCAGATCAAACAAACCCCAGACATGGGCAGCAAATGGCTCAGATTCTTCCGGGTAATTCACCATTTGATTAAGAAATCCACTCCGCTCAAAACCGGCAGCACGGCCACGGTTGCCGCCCCAGGGACGCCTGAAGGCAAGGCCCGGCACACGGACCCCAGTCGAACATCTACCAGGTGAACAACCAGATCAGCAGCAGCACCAGGTGGAATGTTCCCCAGAGGACGGCCAGGAAACAGGCAAAACCGACGGCCCACAGCATGAGGGACTCCCGGGTCCAGCCGACGTTCCCGCCAATGGGACCATGACCGCAGTCCGGGCAGACCGCTTTGCAGTTCCGCCAGAGAATGAACCCCAGGGCCAGCGAGAGGGCAACACCGCTGAACGTGACCAGGGCTCCCGGCGAGACGCCGATACCGCAGTTCGGGCAGACCGCCCTGTAGTTCCGCCAGGCCAGCCAGAGGACCCACGCCGCCGAACATAACCAAGGCCCCCAGCGAGACGCCGGCCCAGAGCGCGAGCCGGACAAGGGAAAAGGGTGGCCTGACGGGCATGACCACCCGACCGCACTCGGAGCAGTGTCCGCCCGCCGCCCTCCAGGCCGAGCAGGCAGCCCCATGCAACCTCAGCACCTCAGGCCCGCGCCAGCCTGAGCCGCAGCATGCATCAGGGCACCCCGCTCCCGATTCATGCGCAGGACGGCCTCGTGGAACTCCTCTCTCCCCTCCAGCAGGGCCTCCACGCCGCCCAGCCGGCCGATGACCGCCTGCACTGCCCCCTCATCCATCGGGCATCTTCCACTACCGGCGGTTTCGGGCATGGCTCTCCTCCCAGTCAGAAAACGGCATCGTCATGCGGGTGCGTACAAGGTACATACGCCGGAACAGACGGTCAAGGGCAGACCCAGCCCGCCGCCAAACGCCCCCCAGAGTGCCGTTTACGGCCCTTTCCCATATCAGCCGGCCAACAAACCAGACCCGAACCCCTGAAAACAAGCCATACGGCCCGCCCCGCGGCGCCGGCGCCAAGACCGCTTGAGAACCCCCCGGGCCGCTTGATTCCACCCCCTGCGGCCCGGGGAACTGACCCAATCAGGAGGATTCAGTAATGTCCACATATTGCCCATACTGCCTGCACCGGATGGATGAGGATGAATTAACGGAGAGTGGGCTGAGGCAGGAACTAGCCCACCGGCTCTACCCGGACGTGCCCGAATTCGGAAACGATACTCCCGGATATTGCCGGGAGTGCCGCCGGCCCATACTGAAAGGCAACTCGGGACGAACCGACGATGGCCGGAATTGTGAGGCCTGTGGACAGCCACTGCCGGAAACGGCAGATGGGTAAAAGCGGAACTCCGTCACCGCCAAGAGGCGAAAACGCCCTAACACCCCGTTTCCAGATGGACCAGGCCCGCAGGACGCACAGTCAAAACGATCCCCCAAAGGGGCAGGATTGATGCCTGCCCCTTTTCTTGCGGGACACCCTCCCCGTGACCGAAAACCGCAGATAGGACAGGGCCGCCCAGGAGAAACCCCGCCTGCGGCCCCGGCAGGGATTCTTCCTCGACACCGGACGGGCCCAAAAACCGACCGGCACCAACCGATGGGACAGGCAGACGCCTGTCCCATCTGCATTCCAGAGAAAAGGAGCACCGATGGCCATTCCCCACATCATGCCCCTGGGATTCATCCATCGCAGGACCGAAGCCGGCGCGATCATCATGCTCAACAACCCCCAGGAGTCCCAAACCCTCAAACTTGGCACACCCATCACCCTCTGGTGGTACAGTCCCGGCCCGGCAAGGGGCGATTCGGCCTCCTCCGGCAGGAATTCCCTTCTCCTGATGACAAAGCCTGTGGGACAGGTTCCCTGATACGGTGTTCCCAGGGGACCCCGGCATCTCACCCTGGGCCCTGATCCTCAACACCAACATCAAGGAGCGCATCAATGGTCCCATCAATGATCCCCAAGGCAATGACCAGACGGCTGACCGCAACCATCCTGACACTCCTCATGCTGGCGGCGGCCATCACGACCGCCGCCGCATCGGGAACCCCTCAGCCCCTCAGCGCGAGCCTGCCGGAAAACTCCCCCGCCGGCGCCTCCCTGGGAACTCCCATGGAGACCACCGCGCCGGGCTGAGAATCAAGTACAGCTGCGAGACCGAGAGCGATGGTCAGATGGAGCTGGCGGCATGTTGAAGGCGCCACGGAGATCGCTAGTCATCCAGCAGCCCATTCCGCACCGCCCAGACCACGACTTCCTGCTTCGAGCGGACGCCTAGCTTGCCCTGGATGCCGTAGATGGCGTTGCGGATAGTCACCGGCTTGACCCCCCGGCCCTCCGCGATCCGGGCGTAGGACATGCCCCGGCAGAACAGCGCCAGTATCTCCCGATCCCGCCGTGTCAGTTGGGACTGGCTCTCCTCTTCCGCCGGCTCCGCCCCCCGGCGGATCCCGGCGAAGACCCGCCGCACCACCTCGGCGGGCACCCGCAGCTCCCCGGCGGCGACGTCCCGCACGGTGGCCAGCAGGCGCTCCATTCCCGACACCTTCTGGAGGTAGCCCGTGGCTCCGGCCGCCACCGCCTCGATCACCGCATCCTCCTCCGTAGAGGCCGTCAGCATGACCACCCGGGTTTCAGGGGCAAACTCCATGATCTCCCGGCACGCCTCCACGCCGTCCTTGTTGGGCATCATCACGTCCATCAGGACGACATCCGGGAACAGATCGGAGGCGGCCCGCACCGCCTCCTCGCCGTCCCGGGCCTGTCCGACCACCTCGAACTCTCCTGACCCCTCCAGCATCAGCCGCAGGCCGTCCCTGATGATCGAATGGTCGTCAACCAGCAGCACCCTGATGGGGCGGGGCCCCGTAGGTTGAGACTCCACACAGCCGGGCTCTGACAGCATCCTATACCTCCTACTATCCGTATCGGGCCTGGGGCATCAGGCAGGTCACCCTGGCGCCTCCGTCCGGCCCCCTGGGTTCCACGACGAGATTACCGCCCATCCGACCGGCGTCGATTCCCATGTTGGCGAACCCGTGACCCCGCTCGGCGTAGTCCTCGGGCAGACCAACGCCGTCGTCGGACACGGACAGCCTGATCTCGTCCTTCCTGAATTCCAACTCCACCAGCACGCGGCTCGCATTCGCGTGGCGGAAGGCGTTGGTCAGGGCGTTGTGAGCGATGGAGAACAGCAGGCTCCGAGCCTCTACCGACAGGGGCGGTCCGCCCCCTTCCGGACCAGTTCCGCTTGCACCAAGGTGACGGCCGTGAAGGTGGCGACGTGGGACTCCAGGGTCCGGCCCAACTCCCGGCCGTCGAAGATGCCTCCCATGTCTATCGGGTGCCGCAACTGCCATATGGCAGTCTTCGACAACAGGGAGGTCGCTTCCAGCCGGGCAGTGAGTTCCCGGTTGGAGTCCCCGGCAAGCGCCATGGCGGCGTCGATGCCCAGGCCGATCATGTAGGCGGACTGGGCCGTGGTGTCGTGGATGGACTGGGACAGTTGGACCCGCTCCCGCTGCAGGTCCCGCTCCCGCTCCACCGCGGCCCGCCACCGGGTCCGCTCGAACCGGGAGATCAGGTTGACCGCCGCCACCACCGCATACATGACCACTATCCTGGCGAACAGGGGCTTCTCCTCCCTGGCGTCCAGGTCGATCCCTTCCCCCACGGTCAGGCTCACCACCAGATAGACGACGGCCACCACCGTCACGAAGGCCATGCTGAGCCGGAAGGAGGTGAAGAACACCGCGAAGCAGGCCAGCACCGGGTAGTAGAGCAGGTACATGAAGTAGTGGCCGAAGCCCCCGCCCACCGCGGCGGCCGCCGATACCACCGCCGTGTCCAACACGCAGTGCGCGAAGATCCAGCGCCAGGTGACCGTCCGGTTGGACGCCAGCCGGTAGTGGACATAGGCGTTGCACGCCGCGAACGTCAGGTACAGCAGCCAGTTCGCAGCATACCCAGGCGGTCCGTACGGAGGGCGATAAAACACCAGGACGAAGCACGCGGCGATTACGAACCAGTGTATCCAAACCGAGACGGTGGCGACGTACCGGAGCCCGCCGGGGTCGACGCGGCTGAGCGTCCAGTCGCTGACTCGGAAGACGCCGGCGGCGGTCCCCAGCAGCTGGGAGACCCGGTTCTGACGGAGTGATTCGAACATCTCCTCTCCGGAACGCACGCCGAATCAGGGAGCGTATGAGTAGCTTCGAGGTGCGCTAAAGGGTGTGTTTCAAAACTAATCTACCCAAGTCGTGTCGTGCGTGCAAGAGCGGAAAGTACCCCTTGATGTAGCAAACACACCCCAGCCAAAACTGACAAATGTTTGGCCGTGTTGGGGGGCGGGACCGGCCTATACCCGCTTCCGGCCATCCCTGGCCGGTCAATCATGGTCACCGGCCAAGCCCGCCAGGAACTCCTGGGGCAGGGGATGGGGCAAACATACCTGTTCATAGGGCAAATACACCTGTGCATAGAGCAAACAAAACTCGCATAGAGCGTGACAAATACACCTGCGGGAAAGTGTCGCCTGCCACTTACCGGAATCCCGGAATCCCAATAAACTTTTCTTGTGAATTTGACGCGACAGGCGGCGTCCGGCGCGCGAAAAGCCAAAGCCCAGGTCATTGATTCGGCCCTACGATAACAGTGCCGGAACAATACAAAGAAGGAGTATCAGCACCATGACCAACCGACTGTCTCCCGCCAATCTGACCGCTCGGAGCGCGGCTTTCGCCCACGCCCTGGCCGGACGCTTACCCCCCATCCCACAACTTCTGCCCTCACAACGGCGCCGGAGCCCGGTCTTGAGGCCCACCGCCGGACCGGCCTTCCTGCCCCTCATGGCCGTCCTGGCAGCCCTGGGACTGGCCGTCGGCCTGTTTGCCATCCTGGCCTGGCCGGCCTACGCTCAGGAAGAAAACCAGTCCCAGGCACCCTCCAACCTGACCGCGGAACTGGCGGACGGGCAGGTCACCCTGAACTGGGAGGCCCCGGCCCTGGACGCCGATTCCGTGACCGGCTACGAGGTACTGCGCCCCAGCGCGGCCACGGAGGCGGTGGCCGGCAACGAGGAGCCGGTGGCCCGCGAGGACTCTGCCGCCTGGTCAGCGACCATGACGGTGGAGTGGGTCTACCAGGGCTACGGGTACTATTCGACCGACGCCAAGAAGGCAGGGTCTCTCTCTCCGGCCTCATTCGAGGTGGACAGCACGACGTACACCGTGAAGATGGTCGAAACGCGGGGGTGGATGTACATCGGCGTGGACCGGGAGCTTCCCTTCGACTTCGTGCTGGAGTTGGACGGGGTGCGGTTCGCTTCGGGCGATGCGTCCTTCAGGACCTACAGCTACGGCAACATCTATAGGTGGGAAAGAACGGGCCTGAGCTGGAGGGATGGGGACACCGTTGAGGTACGGCTACTCCGTACATTTGAGGATGAGACGGCGGTCAACAGCGCTGCCACGGGAGCGCCAACGATCAGCGGAACAGCGCAGGTCGGCGAAACTCTGACGGCGGGCACGTCGGGCATCGAGGACACCGACGGGCTAGACAACGCCGCCTTCACCTACCAGTGGCTTGCGGATGACACCCAAATCACAGGCGCCACCGGCTCGACCTACACCCTGGCCGACGCCGACGAGGGCAAGTCCATCAGCGTGCGGGTGAGTTTCAGTGACGATGCGGGCAACGAGGAGACGCTGACCAGTGAGGCCACGGATGCGGTAGCGGCAACGCCCAACAACCCGGCTACCGGCGCGCCCACCATCAGCGGCACCGCCCAGGTGGGCGAGACGTTGACGGCGGACACTTCAGGCATCGCCGACGAGGATGGCGTGGATAACGCATCCTTGAGCTACCAGTGGCTGGCTGACGACACCGACATGTCGGGAGCGACGGACTCCACCTACACCCTGGCTGACACCGACGAGGGCAAGGCTATCAAGGTGCGGGTGTCCTTCACCGACGACGGCGGCAATGAAGAAGAACTGACCAGTGAGGCCACGGAGACGGTTAACTTTGCTGTCCAGCCACAGATAGCCAACAGCCCCGCCACGGGAACGCCGACCATCAGCGGGACGGCCCAGGTGGGCGAGACGTTGACGGCAGACACGTCGGGCGCCGCCGACGAGGATGGGCTGGACAACGCCGTGTTCAACTACCAGTGGCTTGCCGACGACGCCGAAATCGCAGGCGCTACCGCCTCGACCTACACCTTGGCCGACGCCGACGATGGCAAGGCTATCCAGGTCCGGGTGAGCTTCACCGATGACGGAGGCAACGACGAGACGCTGACCAGCGCGGCAACGGCTGCGGTGACGGCCCCGGAGCCGCCCGCCCGCCCCACTGGACTCACCGCCGAGGTCTCCCACGACTCGGTGACCCTCACCTGGGACGACCCCAACGACGACAGCATAACCGGCTACGTGATCCTGCGACGCGACAAGGACATCCACGAAGAGGGAACATTCGAGACCGTCGAGTCGGACACCGGCTCGGCGGGGACGACCTACACCGACGACACGGTCGAACCCGAGAAGCAGTACGTGTACCGCATCAAGGCGATCAATGCCAACGGAGTGAGCGAGATCTCCAGCTGGGTGCGGGGCTACACGCCCGCGGCCCCCACGCCCGAGCCGCCGGCGGCGCCCACCGGCCTCTCTGCCACGGCCACCCGCAACCAGGTGGTCCTGACCTGGAACGACCCCCAGAACGACACCATCACCGGCTACATGATTCTGCGCCGCAACCGCGATACCGACGCCCAGGGCCAGTTCACCAACCTGGTGGAGGATACCGGCATCGCCGGCGCCACCCACACCGACGGCACGGTGGCGGCCGAGACTCCCTATACCTACCGGATCAAGGCCATCAACGCGGCCGGGACCAGTGAGCGTTCGCGCTGGTTCCACATCGACACCCCGGCGGCACCCACGCCAGAACCCACGCCAGAACCGACTCCGGCACCCACCGCCGAGCCGGAGAGCGTCTCGGAGGGCGATACGGACCTGCCCAACGACAACTCCACCCCCGGCCGGGTCGCGGTCGGAGGCTCGGCCACCGGCGCCATCGGGACAGATGGCGATCAGGACCGGTTCGCGGTGGAGCTGGTGGCAGAGCGAACCTACCAGTTCGATCAGACGGGCAGCCCGGGCGGGGGCGGGACGCTTCCGGACACCTTTTTCCGGGCGATCTACAACAGCGAGGGAGATTACCAACCGGACAGCTACAACGACGACTTCGACGGCGGCCGGGACAGCCGGGTGACGTTCACGCCAACGGAGAGCGGGACCTACTACGCGCGGGTGTCGGGCGACCGGGACGAGGTGGGGAGCTACACGCTGAGCGTGACCGATGTCACGCCCGAGCAAGGGGCCGATGTCACGCCGGAGCCGCCAGCCGAACCCACGCCTGAGCCGCCCGACAAGCCCACCGGCCTGTCAACCGTGGCGACCTACCGCACGGTTACCCTCACCTGGGACGATCCCCAGGACGACGGCATCACCGGCTACGTGATAGTGCGTTTGGACATCATCAAGTCGAAGTTCACCGCCGTCGCTGCCGACACGGGCACGGCGAATCCGAGCTACACCGACGGCACGGTTGAGCCGGAGACCCAATACTCCTACCAGATCAAGGCCGTCAACGCCCACGGGGAGAGCGAGAATTCCGCGTGGGTGAATGCCAAAACGTTGGTGGCTCCTGACCCGGCGCTGCTGGCCCCCACCAACCTCACCGTGGAACTGACGGACGGTCAGGTAGCCATGAGCTGGAACGCTCCCGTCGAGGACGCCGGTTCGGTTGACGGCTACGAGATTCTCCGCACCCGGGGAGAGGACGAGCCGACCATCCTGGTGGCGGACACCGGCAACACCGCCACCGCCCACACCGACGAAACCGCCGACGCCCCGGGAGAGAGCTACGCCTACCGGGTCAAGGCCATTCGAGACGGGAAGAAGAGCCAGGACTCCAACCAGGCAGTGATTCAACTGCCGGACCCGCCGTCATCGGCTCCCAGCGGGCTGACCGCCGGGTTTGCCGGCGGAGGGATGGCCCTGACCTGGCAGGCTCCCACCCAGGACGCCGTTTCCGTAACCGGCTACGAGATTCTCCGCGCCCGTGGCGAGGGTGGATTGACCATCCTGGTGGCAGACACCGGCAACACCGCCACCGCCTACACTGACGCCACCACCACGGGGGCCAGTGAGTACTACGCCTACCGGGTCAGGGCCATCCGCGACGGGGAGAGGAGCCAGGACTCCAACGAGGCGCGGGTGCAGCTGCCGACGGCGGCCCCACAGCGGGTGAGCAGCGCATCGTCCTCAGACACCGTGATACTCGCCTGGCACGACCCACAGGACGACGGCATCACCGGCTACCGGATACTGCGCCGGGACCAGGACGGCGACTTCCAGACGCTGGTGGAGAACACCGGCAGCGCCGCAGCCACCTACACCGACGACACGGTGGAGCCGGAGCGGATGTACACGTACCGGGTGCTGGCCATCAGCTCCAGTGGGGTCAGCGAGCCGTCCCGCGACGTTGAGGTAAGCACCACCGCGCCCGTGGAGCCGCCGGAGCCGCTGAGCAGCCAGAGCGCCCACGCCGTCTCAACGCTCCTCGGAAACCTCTCTCAGGCTACTTTTGCAGATGGATTCATACTTGTTGGCGAAAGAGATTCAGCGCAGGAGTTCACCACCGGCTCCAACGCTGCCGGCTACAACCTGAGCGGCGTCAAACTTGATATTTCCGAAGTGCCCGAAACTCCAGCCGACGTGAGTGTGGAGCTGTGGTCAGCAACCGGCGGCGCTACGCCCGAGCCTCAGGCCCGGATCGCCACGCTGACCCATTCCACGGGGACGTTTCGAATAGGCATCAATACCTTCAACGCCCCGGCCGGCACGAGGCTTACGACCGGCACGACGTACTTCCTGTTTACGTCCTACGTCGGCACGACGGACGGAGACCTCGGGGAGTTGGACTTGAAAATCACACTCTCTACATCCACCGACGCCGGCAGCACGCCAGGATGGAGCATCGGCCGACGATTCCACCGTACACACAGTCCCCAAGGCGCTTGGGTCCACACTGACGCTAGGCTTGCCGCGCCAACCAAATTCAGCATGGTCGGGAGCTTTGACTTCGCGACCGAGGACGTCTCCGAGCCGTCCGGGGACCTTCCCGCAGACGCATCCACCACCGGTCGCATCCTGGTCAACGGGACGGTGACGGGCAGCATCAGCAGTGCCGATGACGTTGATTGGTTCGCCGCATTACTGCACACCGGCCACAAATACCAGATCGACGTGGAGGGCGACGAAACCAACCAGGGCACGCTGACGGACCCCAGTCTGAATGAATTGCAAGGCTATTCTCCCGACGAACCCACCGTCATCGCACAAGTCACGGGTGTGACTGATGACAACAGCGGCGACGGCGGGAACGCCCGCAAGGTGTTCGAGCTGCCGGAGGGCTATGAAACGGGGACCTACTACATAGCGGTCGGCAGCGGCAACAACGCCACCGGCACCTACCGGCTGAGACTCAGGCAGATGATACAACCGCATGGCGGCCCCAAAGTCGTCCAGGCCAGCCTGGAGCCGGGCGATACCGCGAGCGGCACGTTCGAACGGAACAAGTGGTACTACTTCGCCCTGGAGGGGCTGACGCCAGGGCGCTACACCGTGTCCTTCAACAGGGGCCCCATCTACACTTTGTATGCACCCATGACGGGGGCCGACGGTGATCTCCTCTACGTGATAACCAATCAACCCCGTGGCGTGGCGACGCACGCCTTCGACGTTCGCCCCCGCACCACACAGACCCGCTACGTTGAGATCTATGTCGACAGAGACGCCGGCGACTACACCGTGACCCTGAAGAAGACCAGGCTCAACCTGGTGGCCGGCGGACCGGCGGTAACCAGCGAGATTTCTGGTAGGGAACTCGGTATGGGTACATCTTTTCCTCCCGGCCCATGGGGCGTAGCGATGAAGTTCTTCGGGGTAGAGCTGTTGGCCGGGGAACGGTACACGGTGAACATCCGGGGGCTGGACACCGGTGCCGGCACGCTGGACGAGCCGATGCTGGGTAACATCGTGGCTCCCGACGGCAGCTACGTGAGCGGCGCCAGCCGCATCACAACCCGCCGCGAGTATATCGACAGCAACGACGTCCTCCGCATCGACCGCACCGTCCGACACACTTTCACCGCCAACCAGGACGGAACGCACTACGTGAAAGCCGGCGGCAGGCTGTACGGGATAAAGTCTAAAAATGATAATAATGTCCTTAGGTACCTCTACGCGTATCGGGCCGGGACGTTCAAGATATCGGTGAGCGGAAAGCCGCCCCCGGTGGTGCCGACCTGCACGCTGAACACCGGCGACATCTGGTGCGGCGTGGTCACGGTGGGAGAGCTGCCGGGCGCATACGGATACAACGAGAGCCGAGGCGTCGGCTACCTGTCCGACACCGATTTCGATGTCGGGACGAACTCGTACACGATTGCTGTACTTTCCGTAACTAAGCAAGGGCTCCAGGAAGGCTCCGGCTCCGGTTCTCTCACCTTCTCAATAAACCCGCGCCCAGGCGCCGCAGAGCACGCAGAGATACTCGGGATGGAACTGCATGTCAACAGTGACAGGTTCAATGTCAGCGACGCGGTGGCAGGAGCCCTCGGGTACTACTACTGGACAGGGTCAGTCGCCAACCTGAACTGGTCCGGGGAGGACTACATCATCGCGCAGCTGCGGCCCCGGAGTTAGTCACGCGGCGGGCACGATGCCAGCCTGGGCAAGTGGTCCAACTACGTCGTGCCCGCCCCGCAATCCCGGGGGATGGAACAAGCTAAATGAAGCGCAGCCATCCCCCGCGCCAGGCTCAACCGGGCTGGACCTGGCCAGGCATATCCTGGAACGAACCAGGGTGCTGGAGCTATGGAAACGCCGCCTGCACCCACAGGCTGACCGTGACCGAGCAGCAGCGCCGCCGACCTCAATCACCCCCGTCCCGGGGACGGCCGAATCAGGGACTTCACTCTCCCCCTGAGGAGGTCCAACCCGGGACGGGACCAGGACCACCGTGGCGGCGCCCCCCGGCCTCCCTCGAGAACCTGGGGAGATTTCGGGGGTTCCGATCTGGTACGCAGACGGCCCCGCCCCGCCCTGTGGGCAGTCGATAGCGGGGCGGGCTCCAGAGTCAAAGCCTTTGGGAGCAACCCCAACGCAAGCAGAGAGGTATTGAAATGCAGGAGAACCAGACGACCCAGGAAACCACGCAGGTAGCTCTTTATGCCAGACATTCCGGCCAAGATGAAGGATCGATCCAGACCCAGCTTGAAGCGATGAGGTCCCACGCGGAAGAGAACCGTCTGGAGGTTGTGAGGGAATACGCCGACCAGAATGGGAGCCGTGCTCAGTTCGACGAGATGATGGCAGAGGCCACCGGAGAGGACCCTCCGTTCCGGCAGATCCTCGTTTACGCCCTCGGCCAGTTCACGCGCTCAGCGGGGGAATTCCAGGAACATCGGGCAAAGCTGGAAGAGAACGGAGTAACTTTGACCGCTATCACATAGCCCGCAGAGAACTTGACCGCAGGCGAGCCGCCTACGGCATCAAACGGCCCGTCACAAAAGCAGACCGGACAAACACCTCCGGCGATAACCGGAGCACATACGCCCCGCCAGAGGAGTATCAAACCCTCATGTTGATGCCAGCAGGGACAACCTGACCGGACGGGCCGACCCCAAGCGTAGATAAGGGAAGACCGGAGCACGAGCATCGAACTCCGGCAACCGGCAAAGGCGGGACGGAAAGTTCGACAACGTCCCCTGAACCCGAAGCCGCCCGGGGGAGAGCCATGGCGGCTTCGGGTGCCCGCGAGTCATGAGGCTCCGGGCATGAGGCCCTCGACCGGCACCAACCCAGGGACAGGCATTTGTCTGTCCCTTTTTCTATTGCGGAGCCAAGGAGAGACGATGACCACACGCTACATCATGCCCCTGGGATTCATCGACCGACTCACCGAAGACGGGGCAACATTCATCCTCACCAACCCGGAGGATTCCCTGAGCCTCAGGCTCGGCACCCCCGTTGCGGTATGGCGCTACTCGCCAGAGCATCTCGCCCTCGGCAAACTCCGGGGACGGATAACCGAGGTCGGCTACACCACCGCCACCTTCGTCACCGTTGAGACCCGGAATGACTCCAGGTGGGCGGAGGACCTACCCACCATACGGCCGGCTGCCCCGGTATTCCTGGCCCTCGGGGACTCCTTCGAGCCGGACCCGGACCGCAAGCTGACTCAGGAACAAGCCGAGGCCATGCGCCGGATTGCCCAGCGCTACGCCGAACTCGCCCAGACCCAGAACCGATAGAATGGGGATCACCCCGGCCACTGGAAGGTGCCCAGGGAACCTCGGGACGGCCAAACGCCCCGGTGGAGAGACGATAAGACTTGACGAAACACCCCGTTCTGATGGACTATAAAATGGAAAGCATTGAGGAAAGAAATGACCAACCCCACAGAGACCCGGCAACATGAGCGGATCCTCAGCGGCGTGCTTCAGTGCGCTTGCTGCGGAAGCCCCATGCTCAAGGTCGGGGCTAACTACGTCTGCCCTACCCAGGTCGCCGGTTCGCAGAGCGCCTGCCCGACGAAGCCGGTCAACGCCCAAAAACTGCTCCAGCTCACCGTCGTCCATATCATTAACCGAACCATCAACGAGCAGACCGTTGAGCAACTCGAGGGCATCATCCAGGACGAGTACAGCGAGAAGGCCCACCGCTCTCAGGATGACCTGGACCGGGCCGAGGCGGCCATCACGGCGCTGAACGCGCTCAAGAACAAAGCCGTCCACACCGTGGAGCATCACGACAAGCCGTACAGCGACGTGGCCGACGAGATAGAGCGGATCAACCAGACCACCATCGCCCTGTCGTATGAGGCCAGGACGTCCCGCCGGGAAATCGACGGGTACAACTTCGTCTCCGACCCGGACCGGATCAAGGCCAACGCTCTGGACCCTGACACCTATCTGGGCTCGGCTTCCCCCGAGGACACCAGAGAACTGTTGGACATGTTTGTAAGGAGCATCGAGGCCGGGGAAAACGGGATCACCATCAACTTCACCGACAACGTGCCCGGAGCCGGCCAGCAGGACCAGAGCCTGTCGGACCGCATACCCCTACCCCTAAGCTGAAGAGCGCGGCCCCGTCCTATCGGGGCAGGTTGTCGGAATCGCCCGTCTCGCAGTCCGCCTGAGGTGAAGGTTTCTCCTCAAAGGAGATGACCGGGCCATCTCCATGTTCCGACGCCATCACGTCGAACCCCTCCACTTCATCCACCTTCACCGGGTCCCCCGACACCACCGACTGGTACTCCCGGGCAACCCCCGGCATATCATGCCAGTCCGAGGAAATCACGGTATCCGTCCCCAGCTTCTCAGTCTCGGCCAGTAGCCGCAACTCCCGCTTGGAAATGAGTTGGGCCAGCAGCTTTGCCGGACCTGGCTCCAACAAGCCATCGTTGTTATTCTGTTTGACATCCCTGTTATAATCGTCGAGGTGTTCACTATTTGCGCTTCCCATTCTGTCTGTGATACCATTTATGCGGCGGACCACATAACGGCTACATCATCTCCACTCCTTTCTGAAAAGTCTATAACGACCATTATAACAGAAACCGCACGGGAGGCAAGGCCAAAATGTCAGCGAATCGCCAAGCAGCCCTCGAATCTGAGACGAGCGTAAGGGACGTCACGAAACCCAAGGATGAACTGAAGTACGTGGAAATCGGCCCGATTCCGGACCTGAGAGAAGGCACCGGGACGGGACAGGATTCCGAGGAACTGAAGTACGTGGAAATCGGCCCCCTGCTGCGGGACCTGCGGGGAGATCTGTCGCTCCGTCAACTGGAAGAAGAGACGGGCATAGCCTATTCCTACCTGTCCGTCATCGAGCGCGGCAACAAACGGCCAGGCCCCAGGGTCCTCTCCAGGCTCGCCGCCTACCACGATGTACCCCTGGATGAACTGCTGGGCGCCGCCGGCTACCCGCAGCAGCCGAACGAGGACGGAAATCCCACCATCGCGGACATCCAGCGCAGCTTCCGCTTCCTGGTGGAGGACCCGGAACTGGAAGAATTCCAGAAGCCGTCCGAGGCCGCTCCCATCGACCTGAAGCGGTTTGCCATCCAACTCTATGAGCACTACACGGGGAAACGACTCCTGAACCGGAGGCCCACCACATGACCGACAGGACAGAACCTATACCAGTTTACGTCTACGCCAGGGTATCCACCTACGGGCAGGACAGAAAACTGTCCCGCGAAGAGCAGGAGGAATTCTGCCGCGAGCTGGCGCCAAAATACGGGTACGACATCATCCATTTTTTCCGGGAGGTCGCGTCCGCTACGGGAACGGAAAAACGACCGGTGTTCCGGGAGATGATGAGTCTGGCGACATCGCCCCGGCATCCCGTGGGGGCACTCTTATTCCACGACCTTTCCAGGGCTTTCCGGGACGACGAGGACTACTACATCAACCGGAGGATACTGAGGGAAGCCAACGTCGATATACATACGGTCGAGGAGGGCCTCCTCACTGAGGACGACGACAGCCAGCTCAGGTTCGGCTTCAAATCCCTGCTGAATTCCCAGTCCCCACGAAAAACCTCACGCGAGACCCGCCGGGGGCAGTTCGGAGCCACCAGGCGCGGATACTACATCGGACCGGACGTCTTCGGGTACGAAAAATACAAGGTGAAGGTCAGCGACGACGACGACGATGACGATGAGGAGGGTGGCGAGGGCGGCGAGGGCGATGTCAAGGGCAAAGGCAAGCGCAAGCGCAAGCAGGAGCACACCAAACTCAGACCCCATCCGACCCAGTGGGAGCACCTCCTGACGATGCGCAGGATGGCGCTCGAGAACCACAGCGCCACCCGGATAGCAGACCACCTGAAAGACCTGGGCGTGAAAACCGTCCGGGACAAAGACTTTACCGAAGGGGCCGTCCTATACGCGCTGAGGAACCCCATAAGTCGGGGCAAGACCCACCGGGGCGAAAACTCGAGCTCAAGGTATCTGGACCGGTCCGACCAAGCCCACAAGGATAATGCCCACGAAGCTGCATTAAGCGAGGATGATTACAATCTCATCGAGGATCTCATCAGGCTCAGGACGACCGCCCCCGGAGGACCTCGCGCCCATTCCAGCCCCAACCCGCTCAGCGGACACGTGAAATGTGGACTGTGTGGCTGGAACATGACCCTGAGTCGGAGCAAGGGAATCACGAGGCTCATTTGCTCCAACAAGAGGAAGAACAAGGTCAAAGGGTGTCCCGGCAAGAACGTCCCGCTGGATGTCCTGGTACCCCGGGTCATCGCCGCACTCCTCTACCAGATACTCACGGAACAGAATGTCCGGCAGCAGGTGACCCTAGTAAGGGAGACCAACCGGGAGACCCTGGAGGAACAACAGGCCGACAGGGAAACGATCTTGGGAAATATCAAGGGCACAAAGGAAAAGATCAGCAACCTAGTACCGGTTCCAGATAGTCTTGTCGATACTGGAAAGTCACTTCCAACTGTGGATTCCAGCTTGCGCGGGAACGACGTGCAGGTGAAACGGGTATCTGGTATAAGGCATATTCAAGTGGAAACGGTACTAGTCGATACCATCGAGACTCGCGGAGGCAACCCCCAACTCTATGAGCGCCTAGACAAACGGGAGGACGAGCTGAAGAAGTTGGAAGTCCAACTCGGGGAGCTGGACGAGAGCGCTCAGGACCAGTTGGAGTTCCTCAACAACCCAGAGAGAATCGTAGCCTGCGCCCTGGACATGCGGACCTACATCGAGTCCGAGGACCCGGAAATAGCCCGCATGTTCATTCTTTCCTTCATCAACAAAGTGGTCGTACAGGGAAAGCAGGCCATCATCCACTACAGGATTCCGTTGCCCCGGGATCCGAAGGGCAACCCCAATCCAACTGAGACAGTGAGCCTCAAGAAGGGCGCCGAAAGTAAAAGTTGCCTTTCGCCCGCACACGTGGGGATTCACCAAGGTGCTGCCCTACTTCAACAAGCTGGAAACGGACCTGGACTTCGGCGGAGACGACTTCCACGGATCCAGCGGTCCCGTGCCTGTCCGCCGCTCCCCCCGCAGCGAGTGGATGCCCCATGCCCTGGCCTTCGAGCAGGCCTGTGCCGCCGAAGGCTATCCCATAGACGAGGACCAGAACCATCCCGAGTCCACGGGAGTTTCACCCCGGGCCCGCAACACCATCGAGGGTGTGCGGATGAGCATGGCCATCAATTACCTGGACATCGCCCGCCACCGCCTCAACCTGACTATCCGCGGCAGCGTCACCGCCCGGCGCATCCTGTTTGACGGAAACCGGGCCGTCGGAGTCGAAGCCGAAAGCGGGGGCGAAGTGTTCACGGTTGAGGGCGGAGAGATCATCGTCAGCAGCGGGGCCATCGCCTCTCCTCAGCTTCTGATGTTGTCCGGCATCGGCCCGGCGGAGCATGTCAGAAGCTTCGGCATTGAGGTTGTCCAGGACCTGCCAGGGGTTGGCCAGAACCTCCGAGACCATCCCTCTGCCGCCGTCATCTACTTCGCCACTGGGGATCCCCCAGACGTTCAGGCTCCGGTGATCCAGGTGGGGTTGCGCTACACCGTCGAGGGATCGGACCTCCGCAACGACATGCAGCTCAGCCCGATGCTGATGACCAGCGAACACCGGCCAGCCCAGGTGGTGGTCGACGAAGACCGGAACTACATCGGCCTGAGCGCCAGCCTGCAGTTGGCATTGGGCAAGGGTGAACTGACCCTCCAGTCCACCGATCCCCATGTGCAACCCCGTCTGGACTACAACTATTACCGGTTCCAGATAGTCTTGTCGATACTGGAAAGTCACTTCCAACTGTGGATTCCAGCTTGCGCGGGAACGACGGGCAGGTGAAACGGGTATCTGGTATAAGGCATATTCAAGTGGAAACGGTACTATTACCAGGAAGAAGAAGACCTTCGCCGGATGCGGGAAGCAATACGGCTGGGTGTCCGCATCGCCGAGCATTCTTCCTTCTCCCACATTCTGCTGGAAAGGCTGATGCCCACCGACGAGGAGTTGGCCTCCGACCAACTATTGGACGATTGGCTGCGGCGCAACTCCGGAACCTCCCACCACGTATCCGGCACCTGTAAGATGGGCCCCGACTCCGACCCCATGGCCGTGGTTGACCAGTACCTCAAGGTCAAAGGCGTTCAGTGCCTCCGGGTCGCCGACGCCTCGGTGATGCCGGACTGCATCCGCGCCAATACCAACGCAACCACCATAATGATCGGAGAGAAACTCTCCGACTTCATCAAGCAAGGCCGCTAGAAATCTGGCCGGAAAGTGGCGGCAGCCGGGTCAGCGGCTATACTTGGAGTCAACAAGCATAGCGAGGGCTGAGAATGCTGGGAGAGCGATCGGACCAGAGGGGACTCTGGGAAGCGGACCGGCTGTACCTGGACCACGTGGGGCGGGAAAGCTTCTATGGCGTATTGGCGTCGCTGCGGGGCCGGCTGTTCCGGGACGCCGATTTCGCCGAGTTCTACTGCCCCGACAACGGCAGGGACAGCGTGCCGCCCAGCCTGCTGGCGACGGCGCTGCTGTTGCAGTCCCACGACAAGGTCAGCGACGCCGAGGCGAAGGCCCGGGCTGACTTTGACCTCCGGTGGAAAGTGGCGTTGGGGATTGAGGTGGAAGACCGGCCCTTCGCCAAGAGTACGCTGCAGGTGTTTCGCGCCCAGCTGATCCTGCACGGCAAGGTGCGGGAGGTATTCGAGTCCAGTCTGCGGCTGGCCCGGGAGTCGGGCTTCCTGAAAGGGCGCGGGATGCGGGTGGCATTGGACACGACCAACATCCTGGGGCGTGGCGCAGTCAAGGACACCTGCAACCTGCTGGCGGACGGGATCGTCAAACTGCTGCGGGCGCTGGCACAGCTGAAGGGAATCAACGTCGGGGAATGGGCGAAGAGTCAAGGATACCATCGATACCACCGATACCTGGGCTCCAGCGTCAAGGGCGAAGCGGCCATCGACTGGTCCGACCGGCAGGCGCAGACGGCGCTGCTGTCTGGGATTGTGGCCGACGCGGACCGGCTGTTGGAGTTGTCGCGGCAGGCGCAGGGGGAATTGCGCGAGGACAGCGATGAGCGGCAGCGGATTGTGGCGGCGGCGGAACTGCTGGGGCAGTTGCTGCTCCAGGACGTGGAACGGGCTGAGGGGGGAATGAGCCTCAAGGATGGGGTGAGCCGGGACCGGATGATGTCGGTGCATGACCCGGAGATGCGCCACGGCCACAAGAGCAGCAGCCGGCGGTTCGACGGACACAAGGCAGCGATTGTGGTGGACACCGACTCCCAGCTGATTACCGCGGTGCAGGTATTGCCCGGCAACGCTCCCGACAACCTGGGGGCGCTGGAACTGGTGGAACAGAGTGAGGCCAACACCGGTGTGCCGGTGGAGGAGGCCATGGGCGACGCCGCTTACGGCGACGGCGGTACCCGTCAAACCTTCGCCGACGCGGGCCGCACTCTGATTGCCAGGGTGCCGGGGCGTCCCAACCGAACCCACTTTCCGAAAGAGGACTTCCATATTGACCTGGAGGCGGGTTCCTGCACCTGTCCGGCGGGGAATGTTACCCGGACGATGGTGCCGGCGGGACGGCGCACCGGCCAAACGGGTCGAACTTACCGTTTGGAGGCCTTCCGATTCGACGCGGCGGTCTGCGGGGTATGCCCCCTGCGGTCCCAGTGCGTGGCGGCAAAACCGGGTACGGGACGAACGGTGCAACTGCACCCGCAGGAAGCGCTGTTGCAGCAGGCCCGCGCCCTACAGCAGAGCGAGGCCTTTGCCGAGTACCGGCAGCGTCGCGTGGTGGTGGAGCACCGGCTGGCGCGGCTGGTCCAATTGGGGATCCGCCAGTCCCGCTACTTCGGCCGTGCCAAAACCCGGTTCCAGCTGTACCTGGCAGCCACCGTGGCCAACCTGACCCTGGTGGCCGCCAAAGCCGGGTTGACCGGAGAAACCGGCTCCGGTCCCAGCGCCGGCAGCGCCCAGGTCGCTGGAATGGTCAACTCCGCCACCGCATGGCTCGGGCAAATTTGGACCCTCACCCTGCTCGTATCGGCCTTACTGACCAAATCCCTCTTCCCAATAAGGGGTTTCCGTCCGGGTTTCTAGGATCAATTCCCGCCGCCTATCGGAAGGGCCGCCCGGCAGGAGCGGCCCTTTGTCGTGCCCGGCTGGGTCAACCGTCGGAAGGAAGCCGGAGCAACATCCTGAACCCAGGTGAACCACATCGGCTATGACTGCCTCGTATGTGGCATTAGCTGGCCTGCGGCCGCGGTGGCCATGTGCGAGCGGCTGCTCCTTTCTCCCCAGCCATCCCACTCCGGCCAGGAGGACGTCCAAGGAAAGCGCGAACCAGGGATCACCCCCTGGGCGGAGCCTTGTGTTGCGCAACTTCGCCAATCCATTTATAGTCCATTTGACCGGACCATCCCAGTCTTTGTCACGAAAAGCATCCGAATAGGGACATTGGGAGCAACGTTATGACCCAAGGAACCGATCTGTTCGACATCATCCGCTCCACCCGCGCCATGCGGCGTCTGAAGCCCGATCCTGTTCCCGATGAGCTGGTGCGGCGCATCCTCGAGGCCGGCGCCTGCGCCCCGAGTGGAGGGGCCAACCAGCGGTGGCGTTTCCTCGTGGTCAAAGACCGCAGCATCAAGGAACAGGTGCAGAAGTGGTACCAGAAGGCGTTTGACGAGATGGTCGGCCCCCGCTACCGGAGCAGCGCGCCGCCTCCCGGTTCCAGCGCGGGCCGGTACCGCCGCCAGCACGATGCTGTCGAATACCTGACCGAGCACTACCACGAGGCCCCCGTCTGGATTGTCGTCTGCCAAGAGCACGGGGAAACTCCGCCCAGCCGATCCTCTGGCGCATCCGTCTACCCCGCAGTCCAGAATATGCTGCTGGCCGCCCGCGCCCTGGGGTTGGGCGCAACCCTCACCACCCGGCACCTGCGCTTCGAGCAGGAAGTGGAAACCATCTTGGGCCTGCCGGAGGGCGTCCATTCCTACGCCATCCTGCCCATCGGTTTTCCAATGGGCAACTTCGGCCCGGTACGCCGCGGCCCCCTGTCCGACGTCGTCTTCCTCGACCGGTGGGGCGAGCGTTACCTGGACGAGTAGCGGATGAGTAACCCGGCGGGCGGGACGGGCCGGGCCTGAGCAACGGATTGAGGACAGCAGCAAAAGCGTCCGCGCCGCCGGTGACCACCCGTAGGAGAGAATGCAATGCCGGAAACATACCGAGCCGACCATGTGGGCAGTCTCCTTCGCCCGCCCGAGGTTAAAGAGGCCAAGAGTGCTTTTCGGGAAGGGCGCCTGGAGTTGAGCGAAGTAACGACATGCGTCGATGCAGGCCACCGTCCCGTGGGTGGTGCGGTAACTCTCCCCGCTCATGCGGATGGCCTTCTCCGGGTCTTGGACGAAGAATAACGGCACCGGCGTGAGGCGCATCAGGCTGCCGTTGCCGGCGGAGTAAGGGTCGATGGACCCGCAAAAGGACCGCCGGTGGTCCGGTAGCGCCTAAGAGCGTCAGATACCGTCACGCCGATTTCGAAGCACTCTCCGTTGCTGCTGAGGTGCCCCTCCGTTGCCCACCGGACGTAGCGGTCCATCTGATCAACCGCATTGAACTCCCAACAGGTGGCCAGACTCTCGGCCAGGCACAAGGCCATCGAGGTGTCATCCGTCCATTGCCCCGGTTCCAAACCGAAGGGCCCGCCACCTTCCATGCCGGTGACCGGGGTGAACGTTCCTGGGGGTTCGAACTCCACGGTCGTGCCGACGGCATCTCCGGCGGCCAGTCCCATCAGGCAGCCCCGGTAACGGTCTTGCGTGGTTATCATCGGTCCCCCTCCCAACCCCGGACGTACTGTGCCTGCTCCCAGGTTTCGGGGGAGTCCCAGTACCTGGACCTGGGGCATTCCTGCCATAGCTCGTTAAGGCGAACCAGGGCGCCCGACCCAGTATGGCCATGGAGGGCCAGCTTGGCGCGGGACGATCCGTCGTCGATGTTTCCGGGATACTCTCCAGCCAGGAGTTTTCCCGGGACGACCCAGTAGCAGTGTTTGATGGGTCTGGAACTCATGGTTTGACACCCCTGTGCTTCCCCTCGTTGCATGTGCCTGCCAGTTGTGGGAACGAACGGTATGGTATCGGGCCGGACTTTACAGGTCGATCGAAAGGGGTACCGGTGCCTCTCTACAACCAACGACCGTGCATACCATTGGAGGTCCAGGACATCCCGCCGGTGGGGGACTGGGAGTTGTAGCGGAACCTGTCGTTCAGGTGCGGCGTTCCGAGGGAAGTCCCGGTCGGCCCTTCCGATGATATACTCTCGGCCAACACATCACCAATGTCAACGGGATCTGTGGAGGAAAAGTCGATGGCAGAACCGATCAGAATCTCGATGCGCGTGCCCGGCACCTCTCCGATGCCGGACCTGTTGGGCATGATTAGCCGGATTGAGGAAGCCGGCTTTGACGGGGCTGGGATCCTGGACAGCCAGATGATTTGCCGCGATACCTTTGTGACCATGGGTCTGGCCGCCAGCGCTACCAGCACCCTCAGGCTGTTTCCGGCGGTGACCAATCCTTTCGGGCGTATCCCATCGGTGCTGGCGGGAGCTGCCCAGACAGTGGCCGAAATTGCCCCGGGAAGGACCAAGTTCATCATGGGGACGGGTTACACGTCGGCCAGCACCATCGGGCGGCGGCCGGCGACTCTGAGGCAGATGCGGCAGTGCATCACCGAGGTCAAGTCCCTGCTGGCGGGGGAGTCGGTCGATTACAACGGAAAGACGAACCGCCTGGATTTCGCCGGCAGCGACGGAGGTTGCGGTGTGCCGGTCCTGATGGCCGCTTCGGGGCCGCGCTCCCTGGAGCTGGCGGGCGAGGTTGCCGACGGCGCCCTGGTCCTGGTGGGCTATACCCCCGGGATCGTGGAAAAGGCCCTGGAGCGCCTGGAGGCTGGGGCCAGGCGCAGCGGCCGTACCCTGGACGATCTTGACATCATGTTCGCGGTCAGGACCTGTGTGGCCGATTCCAACGAGGAGGCCCGGCGGTTGGCCAGGCCAGTGGCCGTACATTGGGGTTTGATGTGGGGCGGTCCCAATTGGCTCCCCTATGCGGGGTTAGATATTCCCGACTATGAGATTCCCCAGGCAGTGCGAGATGTCTATCCCGACTTGGGGCACGCGCCCGACTGGGAGCAGGCGATAGAGCTTACCCGGTTTGTGAGTGATGAGGTTAACGGGCAGCTGTGCGACGCCATGGGGATCATCGGGACACCCGAATACTGCACGGAACGCATCCGCGAGATGTCAAAGCTCGGATGCACTCAACTTTACCTGATGCCGTGCCTTACATTTGCGCAACCGGAGGCGGAGATGCAGGCTTTCGGGGAACGGATCATTCCTGCCTTGGTCCCAGTTTGATCGGAGCCCTGCCGGTACGAACGGCACCCGGGGTCACCGTCAACGATCCGGTTGTGGTCAATAAGGCGGGAACGCGGGTCGTCCTCCGGCCATCCGCTGGGTATTCCCGCCCCGGTCACGATGTGACTTGCCGTTACCGATTACTCGAACCACCAGAGGTTGGCGAAGAGATACTTGGCGAAAGCTGGGATCCGAAACCCCGAAGCTTGGGGTTGACCCCGTAGATGGCGAACAAGTCGAACGTGGGCAGGATGTAGACGTTCTCCCGATGCCAGTCGGGGATCTCCTCAAGGGCCATCCGCAGCCCTTGACAGTTTTGCGAGGCCGAAGCCTGACTGTCTCCATGCCCCAAAACCAATCAGCCTTATAAGGGGTTAGTCTCTGGCTCTCTTCTGTGTTTAAGCCATCGCACCAGATACAGCGTTCCCAGGTTGATCCAGATGGGCAGGGCGCAAAGCGCCAATGCTATGAAAAACGGCGTGGCATACGAACGCGCTTTCCAAGCAGGCGTCGTACAACTTGATACTCCAAAGTAGCATGGACCACCATACATTGCGAATAAAGTTCCAAACAAGACTAGAAGAGCGAAGAAGGCCGTTACTACCCCCGATGTTATTGCCCACCCCTTTGTCATGCACCACAGCCACCAGAACCCAATAGCTGACAATAACCCGCCGGCCCATATACGCGGCAACCAGAGCTGAACCACTCCGTAACGCCGTGCCTCCTCAAAATCCAGGAAAATTCGCGCGAAATCCCCTTGGCAGGACTCGCCCTGACAACCGGGCTGCCCCCAAAACGCCATCAACAATAACTAGACGACCGGGGTCAGCAGGGAAAGAGCACTGCCAGCCAACAAGTGTTTAGCGGCTGGCTTCTGCATGTTAATCACATCCTTCGTTTGTACGTGCCGCCCGCCGTCCCCGCAGGTACAGGATTCCCCAATGGGTCCATACCGGCAGGGAGAATGCCAAGAGCGATATGATCAGGGCACCGAAAACCTCGTGAACCGAGTCAGCGTCAGTCATACAAACATAGCACCACGGACTGGGCTGAAAATGAACCGCTACATACCGAATTATAGCAACGGAGGGAACCCCCCAAGCAGGAATGACGGCCACTCTCGCCATCTGACCCTTTGCCACACCAGCCAATGTCCCAAAGATGAAAGGAAGCCCCCCAGCCAAGCCAGCACCATCGGGGTCAGCAGAAAATCAACCCGGAATTCCCCGTATTCTCCTGAAATTACCCTGACCGCGTACTCGTAATCGTTCAGTAACATCACCATCAGCCGCAGCAAGGGGGCCAGCAGGGAAAGGAGAAAAAGAGCAGGGCGCGAACCATGCACAACCTTATTCCCGCTGTGAGGGAACCATGTTTGGTCGTAGCGACCATGTTAGTACTACAGCCACAGATGGTCGCTTAGAGTGTTGGGCGGTCTTGAAAATCGCAACGTCTAGCTACGGTCAGCCGCCTTCCCAATTTCGGCCAAATGGCCGTCAAGGGCGGGCAGGCGGGAATGATTGAGCAGGTGGTCAACGAACTCGTGGCGGGTATAGAACACCCCGCCTGCCTTGCGTCCGCCTGTCTCGGCTTGGTAATAGAGTTGCGCCTTGGTCACCTCCGGCTGCTCGCCGGCGCGGATGGGCCGGAACACATCGCGCTTGGCATCGTAGGCCAAGTCTTCGGGTGCGCGGGTTAGCCGCAGGGTGAGCAAGGCTTCATATATGGCTCCCAGGTGACCGATTTGCAGGCCGGCGCAGTCCAATCCCGGGGCGTCGGGTTTGCCGGTTTCATAGACAATGGACACCAGAGCAGGAGCCAGGTAAATGTCGGCAATCTAGGCCCGTTCCAGCAGGGAGCTGCCGGGGAAGCCGTCAGCAGCAAAGAGGCTGCCGTTGTAGGCCGGGACACCAGCGGAGCGGGCCCCGGTGCGCACCATCCGCACCAGGGTCCGCAAGCGGTCCCATCTTGGGGTGGCTTTCCGGCTGAGGGAAGACACCCCGGCCAAGCGGGAATCCTCGGCCAGTTGACGGGCACTGTGGGGCCGGTAAGCCGCCGAGCCGATGGGCAGATAGCCGCGAGCTTCGGTGTGCAGCAAGAACATGAAACGGAACACCAGAGTCAGCGCCGCTTCTTCAATTTGCCGGAGTTGCTCCCGGTCGCTCAGGTCAGCGCCCTGCAATTCAAGATACTCGCCCAGGCCCCGGGCGATGTTGGGCAGCGCGTCTTTGATGAGGCGCTCTTCCAAGCCCCTGCGCAACTCTTCGCCAAAGTCTTTCGCATCCGCAACCCACTCAGTCAACCAGCCATCTTCCTTCAAAGATTCCGGCGCAAGAAGGCCGACAAAGATTCCGGCGCAAGAAGGCCGAGATAAAAGCGGTCCTTCCGCTCCAACTCGGCGGTATCTATTTCCAGGTGCTACCTTGTCGCCGGGCCAACCGGAGGCCGACGCTGGAATAGCCGGTAGCGGCCAGATGCCGCCAGGATGCCCCCATTGCGCCCCGTACTGACCGCAGTCCGCCAGAACCATCCCCTCGGGCAGTTCCCCGTTGTCCGTAAGACGGCTGAACTGGGATGGGTCGCGGTGAGGATGCACGACGGCGACCGGCGCGTTGTCGTACCGCAGCAGGTAGACGCGCTGCGGAAGTTGCTCCACCTGATAACCCATTTCCTGAAATAGCGAGCGCCATGCCACGCTGCCAGTGCGTCCTATTCTTTCTACGGCACCGGACAACCGCTGCTCGTTCACGGACCAGAGCATACGCTTCCGCAGGAAATGAGGCGTGAGGAGGTCCTTGACCCGCAGACCGGGAACCACGGCCTCCTCGAGACGGCTGAATTCACGTGCCAGAAGGGACGCCGCTTCACGGGCTGCTAGAAGTCTGGCCAGGAACCCCGATTCTCCCCAAGCCGTCGTTTTCTTGACGTCGATTGCCGATGTAACAGTAGGTTATTGACGCGTATTGCATACATTACCATGCCGTATAAGACTGGAATACGTCTGCTTGGCGTAGCGCGAAACCCGGCCAATGGCTTTCCGGCCAGACTTCTAGGTTACAGTTGGCTTCCAGCAGGTCGAGGACGCGGGCAGCGGGCAAATCCCGAACGGGCCGGGCGTCCTGCGGCCCAGCGACCAGGATTTGGATTCATCCTCCGACGGGGCCAGCAATACAACCGGATAGGCTTGGCGGCCTTTCCCCGCCTCCCACAACCTGCGCACATCACCTTCGCTGGCTACGTCTTCGGACCATAGCAGATGGAAGGCAGGCATCTCCCAAGCCGTCGCGGTAGAACCGGCCTGCGAAGTCCACTTCCGGCCCGGGCCAAAGGTGGCCTCAAGGCGCAAGGGTGTTGGGTTGGCGGTGGATGTTGTCACGGTCGCCCTTCTTATCGGACGATTACCAATGCGGACGAATGCGTTTAACCGCTTCTACTTCGTCCAAGTGGCATCTCTTGTATTTTAGCCCAAGCCCGCAAGGGCAAGGTTGGTTTCTACCAGTATTTTTGCCGGCAAGCTGGAGAATCTCGTCTTGGTACTCGCTTTCACCGGCAACCTCGTGGGAATACTCTCCCCACAGGCCCTCTCTGGCAGCGGTCAAACCATAACGGTCAGTGTAAGACAGCCTGTAAAGGAAGGGAATCACCAGTTCGGATACAAACCGTTCCAAGGTCAGATTCCTTTCTGCAGCGTATTTGAGACCCAGGCAGCAAGCCCCGTCCCCGAATAAGTAAAATTCGTCCACGCTCTCGATGATGGCCTCCATCAGCTTGCCGGTGGGGGAGCCGCCGGCGTACTCGGTGATTGACACCACCCGGATGCCCTTGCGACGGAGCATGGACTTGAAGGCCACGGCGTGCTCGCGCTTGCGGGTGAAGCGTGAGAATTTCCAGACAAGAATCACCTGGAATGGGGGCGGTGGCCTTACCGCCCTCGTCGATCATGCTGCGGAACTGGGGCCGGTCGGCGATGCGGCCGCTTCCGCCTCGTCCACGTACTCGCGGGCCACGGTCTAGCCGTTGGCCTTGGCGTAGTCCCGCAAGGCCCGTAGCTGGGCGGTCACGGAGAGGTCCACGTCCTGTCGGCCGCTGGAGACACGGGCGTAGAGGGCCGCCGGGGTCGGGGGTTGGTACTGCTGCTTCATCACGATGTCCTCCTTGCGTTTACTTGTCTTGGGATGGGTTGCTTTACTCGCCGGTTGAATCGGCGATAGGGTGGACCTCGAGGCGGAAGCCCAGGGCGCGCAGCACCTTGAGCACAGTGTTGAACTCGGGGCTGGCCCCGACCCGCATGGACTTGTACAGGCTTTCGCGGCCCAAGCCGGTCTCCTGGGCAACCCTTCGCATCCGGTGGGCGCGGGTCATTTGTCCCAGGGTGCCCATGATGCCGTTCAGGCCGCCCGCTTCCAGGGCGGCGTTCAGGGCAGCCGTCATATCTTCCGAAGTGGCCGGATACGTTGCCGGTGTTTCTGCGCTGCCCATTTCCGTTCCCTCGCCGTCGTGAGTTTGACCCATACCCTACTATGGTATCGCTACGGATACTTAAACGCAAGAAGGAAATGTCACTCGGGGCCGCCGATTTCGGGAATTCCACTTTCGCAATCCAGGATGAATGGTGCAGCCGACCCCGGCTGCCTGAGCCGGGTGGCCATCGGCACCACCTTCACGATTGCCAAAACCTCCGCCAGAGGCCGCGCTCGTCCTGCGCCGTTGAAGTTTGCCCCGCTTTCATCTGGTTCACTAACTCGGCGTTGCGCTGCTGCTCCCATTCAAGCTGGCCTTGAAGATAGGCCACCTGTCCTTCCAAGCCGCGTATCCGTTCCAGAGCCACAGCCAGCGCCGAGTCAGCGGCCTTGCCGTTCTCCGGCGGGTCGTCGTCCAGCATCACGTACACCCGGTGCCGCCGTCCGCGCGGCTCTCGTCTGGTCAATAGCTCTCCCGAGGCGATGCGCCGGTCCAGGGTGGACAGGGACACCGCCAGTACTTGGCAAGCCTCGGCCTTGGTCAGCAATCTCATGGTCATCATCCTTGCTTTCTGCTGGATTGTCATGGTTCGTTTACACGCCATCACGCATTATTTCTGACGCGTCAAACACGTCAGCGTCCCGGGTACTGCGAATGCGGGACCGGTTCCCGTGGGTCGGATCAGGCCCGCCGGGGCGGTAGTTCTGCAACAAAATGCACCCTTTCTCGGCTTTTGGGGTCTGACAGGGTTGGTACCCTGAAAATCACGTTTGGGCATAGCTCCCCTACAGGAAATGTCAGGAACGAGAAGGTACAATTTTGTAGCCCTGTCCCAGGCGGTGCGCTCCGGCGGTGCGCAGGAAGGCGTCCTCATCTGCGGGGGTCTCGAACACGAACAGCACCAGCGGCAACTGCCCGGCGTGGTCCCGGTCGGCCCAGCCGCTGGCGAAGTAGCGGGGGCAGTTTTTCAGCCGGGCGCGGACCCGCTTGGGGGTGACGGCGCGGCGCTCGAACTCCAGGAAATAGGGGCGCCATTCATCCTGATAGGACAGCCAGAAGGTGGCGTCGGAGTGGACCACGTAGTCGGTGTCGCGGTAGCGGTAGCCGATGCTGGAGCGGGAAGTGGGCAGCAGTTCCAGCAGGAAGTGGTCATTGGATCGGGCGACCTCGGCGCTTAGGGCGGCAGCAATGCAGGTGATGCCGTCCTGGTGATGCAACTGGGATTCCATGCTGCGCAGGGCGGTGCCGGCGTAGACCGGGGCCTTTTCCCTGCGGCGGCGGCGCCACCGGGCGCTCCAGCGGCCCAGGGCAATCCTGACGGCGGCCCGGTCCCGGCGGGCCAGGTAGCGCAGCCCCTCGTCCCTGAGTACGTGGCGCTGGTCTTCGGAGTGGACCAGGGAGCGGTCTGCCAGGGACCGGAGCACCTGGTTGGCGCGGCGGCGGGTGACGCCGCCCATCAGACCCATGAGCTGGTCGGTGGTGCAGAGAGGCCAGGCGGCCAGCAGGTCCAGGACTTCCTTCTCGGCGCGGGTGAGATGCACGGCGAGACAGGACTTGATCTGCGCCGACGGGTTCGGCATGGCGGCACGCAGGTGGCCGGGGTAGAGGGTGTATGGGTCCGGCTTCGGCTCCCTTTCGGGATCAAGTCCAAGTTTGCGCCGGTATGCGTTCTTACTCCCGACCAGCTCGTCGGTCTAGGGGATGATGTCGTTCAGGGACACGTCGGGGGCGATCTTCACCGGGGGTTGGCTCCCATCATGCTGCGGCACTGCTGCCAGGCCACGGCCCGGTGGTCTCCGGCCAGCTGTTCCCCCTCGGTGGCAACGAAGAAAGCCCGGTGCTCCATGGCGTGGCTCAGGGTCCGGACGGCGCGGCGGCTGGCTTGGCCGGAGCCGGTGATCACCAGCGTCACCGTGGGGAGCCGGAACTCGTTCAGGTTCTCCACGGTTCTCAGGAGGTAGCGCAGGTTGGCCGACGGCAGGGTCGGCCCCTGGCGCAGGATGCCTACGGAGCGGCCTCCTGACAGCGTAATCAGCAGGTCGTAAGGCCCCTGGCGGTAGAGTGTTGGTCCACCCGCACCGGTTGTTGATGGTAATCGGCGTCGGCTATAAGCGCGGCCACGTGGTAGAGCATGGCTACGGCGTCGAGACGCTCGGCAAGGATGCGGAACCACTGTCGGGACACCGGGTGGTCGGCCAGGAAGCGTTCCGTGCCCCACTCAAACGCTGCGGCAGTACGGATGCCCTTTTCCGTGGGGAAGTAGCGGCGCTGGGGCTTTGGACCGAGAGCGCCCAGGCGGTGGGACACGGAATCCGCCAGTCCCAGTTCCGCCAGCCTGTCCAGCCTGCCGCGCAGGGTGGTGGTGGGCGCCAGGTTGAAGCGGGCCAGTTCGTTCACGGTGGTCAGCGGCGCGGCGCACAGTTGCAGCAGGGTGTCCTCCTGTCCCAGGCGCAGGTTGGGACCCTGTGCGCGGCTTTTCCCGGCGAGGCGGCTGGCGTTGGAGATTATTCGTTGCGCGGCCTCAATTGCCCACGTTGCCGCATCCAGGGCCTCAACGCTCTCGCCCACGTTGCCCAGACGGCTTTGGGCAGGGCGCGGCCCATGTGGCCTCGCTCCAGGAAGCGCCAGAGGGTGTGCCGGGCACGCCGAAAGTCTCCATCGCCTTCTGGCGACCACGCCACCGGGCGTAGGTACGCACGCAGTCGCGGATGGCGTAGTCGAGGTCGTCGTCGGCCGATTCATTCTCTACCGGAATTGGCGTTCCGGCCTCGGTTGTTGTCATTCTTCGTCCTCCGGCGGCAGTGGCCTAACAGTCCATTGTCCAGGGAAAAGAAGTTGCGCGTAATGCCTTGCAAGTCATTGTATTGAGGGCAGTTTTGTGGTGTGGGCTGGAGACCCTGGCTGAGGCGCGTCGGGAGCTACGAAAGGCCAGCTGGCTGCGCCGGGCGCTCACCCTGGGCCTGTGGTGGCAGTAGGTCCGGTACATTCGCGGTTTCGCATTCACTGGCCGTTTAGAATCGACTGGGAGTCTCTAGGGATGTATCCTTGAATGGGATCCAAGATTGTCAGGGTGCGGCTTGGAGGAGGGAACCGGAAATGGCTTCAAGCAAACGCCTGCTGCCAACGGGTGAATGTTGGTGCGGGTGCGGCGCAGAGACATCAATTGGCGCCTTCTTCCTGCCGGGCCACGACAAGACCGCTGAGTCCGCGGTGATCTCGGTGGAGTACGGCGGCGTCCCCAGATTCCTGGTGCAGCATGGTTACGGACCTGGCGGCAAGAACGCCATACGTGAAGTGGACAAGTGGCGTTCCAAGAGCAGCGGCGGGAGTAGATAATAATGACGACGGCACGGCAAAGACGGAGCAATTCCAATGCGAAGACCGAATCGGGCAGCAGCAGCGCCTTGACCGGTTATGAGTCCGACCTCTGGCGCATGGCCGACGCCCTGCGGGGGAGCATGGACGCCGCCGAGTACAAGCACGTCGTCCTGGGTCTCGTCTTCCTCAAGTACATTTCCGATGCCTTCGAGGAAGCCTACGCCAAACTGGAAGCCGAGCAAGACCAGGGCGCCGACCCGGAGGACCCGGACGAGTACCGCGCCCAGAGCATCTTCTGGGTGCCGCCCGAAGCCCGTTGGCCGAAACTTCAATCGCAGGCCCGCCAGCCTGCCATCGGCCGCCTGGTGGACGATGCCATGAGTGCGGTGGAACGGGACAATCCGGCGCTCAGAGATGTCTTGCCCAAGGAGTACGGCAGGGACGCTTTGGACAAGCAGCGGCTGGGCCAGGTGGTGGACCTGGTCAGCAACATCAAGGTGGGCGGGGCCGAGGCCCAGGCCACCGACGTGCTGGGCCGGGTGTACGAATACTTCCTGGAGCAGTTCGCCCTGGCCGAGGGTCGCAAGGGCGGTGAGTTCTACACTCCCCGGTCGGTGGTGCGGCTGCTGGTGGAGATGCTGGAGCCGTACCAGGGCCGGGTCTATGAGCCCTGCTGCGGCTCCTCGGGTATGTTCATCCAGTCGGTGGACTTTATCCGCGCCCACGCCACGGGCAACGGCAACGGCGGAAGGGCCAGGGGCGACATCTCCATCTACGGCCAGGAGTCCAACCACACCACCTGGCGGCTGGCCCGGATGAACCTGGCTATCCGGGGCATCGAGGGCCAGATTGCCCACGGCGACAGTTTCCACAACGACCGCCATCCCGACCTGCGGGCCGACTATATCCTGGCCAACCCGCCCTTCAACGTCTCCGATTGGGGCGGCGAAAGACTGCGGGACGACCAGCGGTGGGAGTACGGCGTCCCGCCGGCGGGCAACGCCAACTTTGCCTGGGTGCAGCACTTCCTGTACCATCTTGCTCCCCGTGGAACCGCCGGGTTCGTCCTGGCCAATGGCTCCATGTCTTCCAACCAATCCAACGAAGGGGAAATCCGCAAGAACATAATCGAGGCCGGCTTGGTGGACTGCATCATTGCCCTGCCGGGGCAGTTGTTCCGGTCCACTCAGATACCGGCCTGCCTGTGGTTCCTGTCCCGTGGGAGGCGTAGCGGGCAGCGCCGGAACCGGCAGAGCGAGACACTGTTCATCGACGCCCGCAAGCTGGGCTATATGTTGGACCGCACTCACCGGGACCTGTCCGCCGAGGACATCTCCCGAGTCGCCGATACCTACCATTCCTGGCGGGGCGGCGATGGCGCCGGAGATTACGCCGACGTTCCCGGATTCTGCAAGTGCGCCACGCCGGAGGAAGTCCGTAAGCACGGTCACGTGCTCACACCTGGGCGGTACGTCGGCGCGGAGCCGCAGGTCGATGACGGCGAACCCTTCCAGGAGAAGATGTTCCGCCTCACCGCACAGTGGCGGGATCAGCAGGCTGAGGCGCAACGGCTGGACGCGGCTATTGCGGAAAACCTGGAACGGCTGGGGTTTGGATAGCTGGCCTCTTGAATCCAGCTTCGTGAAGGGGATACCGTGAGGATTATCGCCAAGCGCGCGCTCAGGGAGTTCTGGGAGCGTCATCCAGACGCCCGGTCTCCCCTGGAACACTGGTACCAGCAGGTCCGGCGAGCAAACTGGAATACACCCGCCCAAGTAACGCGGCAATGGCCCCGGGCCAGCATTGTTGGCAGAAACCGGATTGTGTTTAGAATAAAAGGCAACCAATACCGGTTGGTGGTCGAGATTTTCTACCCGGGTCAGCAAGTGTTCATAAAGTTCATAGGCGCCCACGCCGAATACGACCGTATAAACGTGGCAGAGGTATAGCAATGGTGAAGGTGAACCCCATCCGCTCCGAAGAAGACTACAATGCCGCCTTGTCCAGGCTCAGCGAGATATTCCAGGCCGGGATGGGCACTCCGGAAGGCGACGAGCGCGACGTCCTCGTGGATTTAATCGAATGTTATGAGGATAAGCGCCACCCTATCGGGCTTCCTGCCGACCCCGTGGCATCCATTGAGTTTGAGATGGACCAGAGGGGATTGACCCGCCAGGACTTGGTCCCCTACATCGGCAGCCTGGAGAAAGTCGCCGCGGTGCTGTCACGCCAAGAGGACATCACCATGACGATGGCCAGGGCGTTGCACAAGCGCCTGGGCATACCCGCCGAGTCCCTGCTCCAAGAGACAATGGCAGACAGGGAACAGCAGGACTGACGCGGCCATGACTATCGAAGAGTTGATACGGATATTGCAGACCTATCCCCAGAATTTGCGAGTGGTCGTGAACGGCTACGAGGACGGCTATGACGACCTGGAGGCGGACCTTTTATCTGTGCAAGAAATTCGCCTGGACGCTGGCGAAGCGTGGTGGGAAGGCCAACACCGCGACGTTGAATACACCCGGACAGAAGGCAACGCCATTGTCAGTGCCCTGGTCCTGCGCCGCCCGGTGAAAGCAGCATGATACAGAAACAGGGCACGGAAGACAGCTGGCTTTACCGTCCACAGTTCCCGGACGAGTGGGACCGAAGTCCTTTATACTCTCTTGCCCAATGGGTTAACGGACTGGCCTTTCGGAACATCCAGTTCAGTTCAATGGGTATGCCTGTCATCAAGATAGCTGAAATCAAAGGCGGTATTTCGGGTCAGACCAAGTTCACTGAGCAGCAGTTTGATGAATCGGTCCTTATTCGACCCGGCGACCTTCTGTTTTCCTGGTCAGGTCAACCTGAGACTTCCATCGACGCTTTCTGGTGGAGAGGGCCGAAAGGCTGGCTGAACCAGCATGTCTTTCGTGTCACTCCAGACGCTTGTGTGGATAGCACGTTCTTTTACTACATTTTGCGATACTTGAAACCTAACTTCGTAGGGATTGCGCGTAACAAGCAGACTACCGGGTTGGGACACGTAACGAGACGTGACCTTGAGAGTATCGAAGTAGCGCTCCCGCCCCTGCCCGAACAGCGGGCCATCGCCTACGTACTCGGCGCGCTGGACGACAAGATTGAGCTGAACCGACGGATGAACCAGACCCTGGAGGAGATGGCCCGCGCCATCTTCCAGGACTGGTTCGTCAACTTCGGCCCCGTCCGCGCCAAGCTGGAGGGCCGGGAACCCTACCTGCCGCCGGAACTGTGGGCCCTCTTCCCAGACCGGCTGGTGGACTCGGAGTTGGGGGAAGCGCCGGAGGGGTGGGGGGTGAAGGCGTTGGGGGATTTGATTGAGTTGGCCTATGGAAAAGCTCTGAAAGCCGGTGACCGTCGGGGAGGCGACATTCCGGTTATGGGTCAAACGGGCAGGTTGGTTGGCATGACAGGCGGCTGGTAGCAGGGCCTGGCATTGTTGTCGGCAGGAAAGGTAATCCCGGAGTAGTCACTTGGGCCGAAAGTGATTTCTTTCCCATCGACACGGCCTTCTATGTCACCCCTAAAGACGAAAGGCTAAATCTGCACTTCCTCTTATACGCCTTGGACTGTCAAGACCTGCCATCAATTGCGGCCGATTCAGCGGTGCCGGGCCTTAACAGAAATCTGGCTTACATGAATACCCAGCTTGTCCCTGATAAAATGATTGTAGGTTATTTTAACGACTACACTTCTATCATCTTTGAACGACGTCATCAGATTGAGGAAGAATCACGCGCCCTTGCCGCCCAGCGGGATGTGTTGTTGCCGAAGCTGGTTTCGGGGGAGGTTAGGGTGGGGGATTTTGACCGGATTGGAGGATTGCGCGGATAATGACGCCCAACATTCGTATGTCGCGGTTCTCCATAGCCTACATCAGAGCGATTGCCGCCGTCAGCGGGTACAGCGTTTTGGAAACCTCGTCCGACGAGGACTTGGACAGCGTGGACGGCAAGCTGGTGTCGTTTACTGGTACTCGGCCTCAAATCGATTTCCAGGCCAAAGCCACCTCACAGCAGGCGCTCCGCAACGACGGCATACACTTTCCTTTGCCCATCAAGAACTACGATGACCTGCGGGCGGAGACTCGGACGCCGCGCATCCTGATAGTTTTGCTGATGCCGCCGGACGGGGACGATTGGTTGACACAGAGCATAGATAAATTATGCTTACGGCGTTGCGCATACTGGCTTTCCCTGGAAGGCAGAGGAGCCGTCCCCAATAGTGACAGAATTACTGTGACCATACCAGCGGCAAACGTATTCGGTAAGGAGCAGCTCGATTATCTGATGAACCGGGCCGCCGCCGGAGAGTCCCTATGATTGTGCAAATCCGAGACAAAGCGGCATTGGCGTCCGTTCCGCTGGCAAGCATTTTTTCTTACCTCGAATCTCGCGGCTGGAACAATCAAGGGCCTTGGGGCCAGCGCCCGGCGGTCATTTATTCCAAAGAGCACGGGGGCCGCGCCTGGGAGATTCTGGCCCCTACTCGGGACACTCTGGCCGATTATGTGTCTGCCGTGGCCGAGGCCGTCGCCATCCTGGCCGAGGTCGAAGAGCGCTCGCAGCTTGACGTGTTCTATGACTTGAAGGGCGCCGGCGCCGACGTAATCCGGGTGCGTTCCGCCAACGGCCTGGCCAACGAACCGCTGTCGTTGCGGCGGAGCGCCGGTATGCTCAACGACGCCTACAGGATGCTGGAGGCCGGAGCGAGGTCCGCCGAGAAGCCCCGGGCAATCTACCGGGGCAAGCTGAGCGCCGAAGTGGCGGAATATCTGGACAGCGTGCGCCCGCTGCCCGGCTACTCTCATGGTTACGCTGTAACGCTGCACTCCCCCGTGCCAGTGGGATTTGACCGGCAAGAGGACCTGGGAGATGATTTTCATGCCCCCTTCTCTCGCCGGGTAACTAATGCGCTTGCCCATGGACTGCGGAACGCCAGCGCGGCGCTGGAGCGGGTCGTCGTTGACGATACGCTGGAGCCTTTCAGAGAGGCGGTGGCATCCGGCGTCAGCGCGAATCTCTGCGATTCGGTGGCGGATCTGGCGAAGCAGGGCGAAGGAATCGCGATTGAGTTGACTTGGGCCGATGTGCGTCCGTCCAATATGCCAGATTCTCGCTTTCAGTTTTCCCCTGCTTCTGCCGACATCCTGATGGAAGCGGCAAAATCCCTTCGTCGCAGGGAGCCGTCCTACGACGAGCAAATAGTTGGACTGGTTGTCCGGCTGGAAAAGGAACCGCGCGAATTTGATGGCAAGGCGACAATTGCGTCCGTATGGGATGGGCGTCTCACCCGGATGAACGTTGAGTTCGAGCAGGCAGTTTACGAAACGGTTATCAACGCATTCAGAGACCAGACGCAGGTTAGCTTAGACGGCGACGTCCATCTGTCGGGCAATGGCTATGAGTTGCGAAACCCGCGCAACTTAAAAGTGTTGTCAGGAGGGTAGTTAAGGGCTATGATCCCCTTCAACGAAGCCACCGTCGAATCCGCCGCCCTGGCTTGGCTCTCCAACATCGGCTGGCAGGTAGCCCACGGGCCGGACATCGCCCCGGACACGCCCGGCGCGGAGCGGGCCGACTACGGGCAGGTGGTGTTGGAGCGCAGGCTGCGGGAAGCCCTGGCCCGCCTGAACCCGGACCTGCCTGCCCCGGCATTGGAAGACGCCCTCCGCAAGCTGACCCACCCGGAAGGGGCGACCCTGGAAGCCCGCAACCGCGTCTTCCATCGGATGCTGGTCAATGGCGTCACGGTGGAGTGCCGGGCCGGCGACGGCGCCATCCGGGGCCAGCCAGCCCAAGTCATTGACTTCGACAACCCCACGGCCAACGACTGGCTGGCGGTCAACCAGTTCACCGTCACCGATACCGCCAACGGGAACCGCAACACCCGCCGCCCAGATGTCGTGCTGTTCCTCAACGGCCTTCCCTTGGGCGTCATCGAGCTGAAGAACCCCACCGACGAGGAAGCCACCATCTGGACCGCCTGGCAGCAACTCCAGACCTACCAGGCCGAACTGCCCGTCCTGTTTTCCATGAATGAAATGCTGATGGTGTCCGACAGCAACGAGGCCCGTATCGGCGCCCTCACCGCCGGGCGGGAGTGGTTCAAGCCCTGGCGCACCATCACCGGCGAGGCCCTGGCCGACCTCCACCTGACCGAGTTGCAGGTGATGCTGGAGGGGGTCTGCCAACCGGACCGCTTTCTGTCCCTGCTCCGCGACTTTATCGTGTTCGATGATGACGGCAGCGGCAGGCTGGACAAGAAGATGGCCGGCTACCACCAGTTCCACGCCGTCCGCACCGCCGTCGGGGAAACTTTGCGGGCGGCGCAGTTGCAGCAGGAAGAACGGCAGATTGGCGAGGGAAGCGGCCGCTATGAATCGGGCCGGAGGCCGGGCGGTGAGGTCGGCGACCGGCGCATCGGGGTGGTCTGGCACACCCAGGGGTCGGGCAAGAGCCTCACCATGGCCTTCTACGCCGGCGCCATCGTTCGGGAGCCTGCGATGGAGAACCCCACCATCGTCGTTCTCACCGACCGCAACGACCTGGACGACCAGCTCTTTACCACCTTCTCCCGCTGCCAGGATTTGCTGCGCCAGCCTCCGGTACAGGCCGAAAGCCGGGCCGACCTGCGGGAGAAACTGTCGGTGGCCTCCGGCGGCGTGGTCTTCACTACCATCCAGAAGTTCTTCCCGGAGGAGCGGGGCGACGCCTACCCCACTCTGTCGGAACGGCGCAACATCGTGGTAATCGCCGACGAGGCCCACCGCAGCCAGTACGACTTCATTGACGGGTTCGCCCGCCATATGCGCGACGCCCTGCCCAACGCCTCTTTCGTAGGCTTTACCGGCACACCCATTGAGCTTCAGGACGCCAACACCCGGGCCGTGTTCGGCGACTACATCAGCATTTATGATATTCAGCGTTCCGTGGAAGACGGGGCCACCGTGCCCATCCACTACGAGAGCCGCCTGGCCAATCTGGAACTGGACGAAGCCGAGCGGCCCACCATCGACCCGGACTTCGAGGAAGCCACCGAGGGCGAGGAAATCGAGCGCAAGGAGCGGCTGAAGACCAAGTGGGCGCAGTTGGAGGCGGTAGTTGGCGCCGAAAACCGGGTCAAGCAGATTGCCGGGGACATAGTTGACCACTTCGAGCAGCGGCTGGAGGCACTGGAAGGGAAGGCGATGGTGGTGTGCATGAGCCGGCGCATCTGCGTTGACCTCTACCGGGAACTGGTGCGCCTGCGCCCGGATTGGCACAACGACGCCGACGACAGGGGCAGCATCAAAGTGGTGATGACCGGCTCCGCCTCCGACCCGCCGGAGTGGCAGCAGCACGTGAGGAACAAGGCCAGGCGGGAGACACTGGCCAACCGCTTCCGCGACGCTGGCGATCCCTTCCGTATCGTGCTGGTGCGGGACATGTGGCTGACCGGCTTCGACGCTCCCAGCCTGCACACCATGTACCTGGACAAGCCGATGCGGGGCCACGGGTTGATGCAGGCCATCGCCCGGGTGAACCGGGTGTTCCGGGACAAGCCCGGCGGCCTGGTGGTGGACTACCTGGGTCTGGCCAACGACCTGCGGCAGGCCCTGGTCACCTACACCGAGAGCGGCGGCACCGGGCGGACCGCCATCGACAAGGAAGAAGCGGTGGCGGTGATGCTGGAGAAGCACGGCGTCTGCTGCGCCCTGTTCCACGGCTTTGACCGGTCGAAATGGACTATGGGTACGCCACAGGAGCGGTTAGGGTTGATTCCGACGGCCCAGGAGCACATCCTGTCCCAGGAAAATGGCAAGGACCGTTGTATGGCGGCGGTGCGGGAACTATCCCAAGCCTTTGCCCTCGCCGTTCCCCACGCGGAAACATTTCGCATCCGCGACGACGTGGGATTCTTCCAGGCGGTACGGGCGGCCCTGTCCAAGCGGGCGGCAGGAGAAGCGCGCCCCGAAGAGGACCTGGACCTGGCGGTGCGCCAGATAGTCTCCCGCGCAGTGGCGTCGGAAGGCGTGATGGACATCTTCGCTGCGGCGGGTCTGGACAAGCCGGACATATCCGTGCTGTCCGAAGAATTCCTGGCCGAAGTTCAGGGAATGCCCCAGCGCAATCTGGCGGTTGAGTTGCTGCAAAAGCTGCTACGGGGGGAACTGGCTGCCCGCCGGCGCACCAACGTGGTCCAGGCCCGCTCCTTCGCCGAAATGCTGGAACAGACCTTGCGCCGCTACCAGAACCGGGCAATTGAGGCTGCGCAGGTCATCGAAGAACTGATTCAACTGGCCAGGGATATGCGTGAAGCCAACGCTAGAGGCGAGCGGCTGGGGCTGGCCGAGGATGAATTGGCCTTCTACGATGCTTTGGAAACCAACGACAGCGCCGTGCAGGTCTTAGGTGACGAAACACTCCGCACTATTGCTCAGGAATTAGTCAAAACCGTTCGGAATAACGTAACCATAGACTGGACGCTGCGAGAGAACGTGCGGGCGCAACTGAGGGTCTTAGTCCGGCGCATCCTCCGCAAGTACGGCTATCCCCCAGACAAGCAGGAAAAGGCGACGCTGACCGTGCTGGAACAGGCGGAGGTGTTGTCTGAAGGGTGGGCGATTTGAAGGCTGAATATCCTCCCCTCCCTAAAGTATCGTTAGGGTTTCGCTCCGGCATGTGCTAAGGTCGAAGGTGTGGACAGTCGGGCGGCTGCTGTAAGCACCTTTATAATGAATCGAAGAAAAATGCGGAACCGCCGAGGATTCCTCTCCGACAGCAATCCGCTTAAGGAAAAGAGCAGTGTTCGAAAAGCGGCATTTGCCCAGCTATAACCTTGATCACCGGCCCTAGAGAAAGCGGCCGCACAACCTATGCAGTTCTGGTTTCCGCCGAATTTTTCCAGCGAGGTATCCCCTGCTTTCACAATAGCACTGCCCTTTTTGGCTGGAACATCGAAGAGTATCTGGATGCTTATGATGGACTTCTAACATTTAACATTGGCGGAAAGGATCCCCGAACCGTCCACGATCTTAATTGAAGAGGCAGACGCCAAAAAGGCGACTCGCCGAACGAGTGACTCTAGTCACCAAGCTGCTATCAATTCTGCTCTTGCAATATTGGCAGAAAAGTCGTGCTGCTTGATCCTTACAACGGTCCAAGGCAATGAGTCCCTCATAAGCGAGGCTTTGTTAGGCCACGCTTATGAGCATGTAACCCCATTTATGGAAGCCAGAAGCAAGGAGACCGTCGCCTTGGGAACCTTGCACCGGTTCGGGCGATACATGGTGCCAGTCGGAAATATGGCCTATGAACCTGAGTCAATACTCGACGCGATGAAGTTGGCTAATACCTTTAAGGAGATGAGGAAAGGAGCGCCGGAAGGCAAAGACGTCGAATACACCGAGGACCGTATGTTCGAGGTGCCACAGACCAGCATCGACCAAATGCCACAGCCGCAGTACCCCGAATACCCTGTGTATTACCGGCATCGCATATTGCGGGCTTTGCCAAACGGAGGTCTTCATCGACTGACCCAAGAATCGGTCCTCCACTTCACATGGCTCGAGAGCGTCAACGAGCATCCCAACGAAACAGTGGCGCTGGAGATGCTCGAGCGAACCATGCCCCAGTGGGGGTTTGACTACCAACCAAGTCCTGTTGTTCAAGATACCAACTTTCCTGATGGACAGGCTGTTATCAATGGTGAACTTGCCAATTTGGAAGTTGTATCAATACAGCCGCGTTACTCTGGTGGGCATAGCCTGCACGAGCTCGTTGCCCTGACCCGAGTGGGCAGGGCCGAGAAGCTCAAAAACGCAGCCATCCTCAAATGCCAGACTTGTCGAACTACAGAACACCTTAGTGTTGGAACTTGGGAGAACCTTCCGGACCACAACGAAAGCCACCGATGGGTCATGTACCTGCCAGAATCGCTATCGCCTCCTTCTTTCCCATTCGATTTGGCAGCGACTCCTTTGCTGACTATCGATCAGAAGAGTTTCACCCATGAACTGGAGAAGGCAATACAGGGCAAATCAAAGAAAATCGCCAAGCAGGGTAAAGGTCTGCGAAACTGGGTGGTAGTTTTGGCACAGGGCTTCCCTGTCGACGCGGACTGGTACCACCAGTTACCTGGGCAGTGGCCTTCAAGTGTCGACGGTATCTGCGTCGTCGCCACCGAAGGATATTTGGGCGCAAACAATCACTTGATTCCCTTCAAGGACTTCACCGCCGTATTATTGAAGTGCCCTCCGGATTTTCAGGATCACAATTGCTACCACCCTGGTTACAGCTATAGGGTCAGCGGTATGGACACGGACTTTCGACCTTTGTCAAAGGACTCCCATACCATAGAGGAAGTATCGGCCGCGGCATGGAACTTCCCTCTGCCCGCTACCCCTGTCAAAAAGACTTTGGTATTCCGCGACCAAGACGAAAGGGAAATACAGACCTTTTGGAGTGCGGATATTACCAGGTCACAAGCCAGAGAAATCCTTGAAGCGTTGGGATACAGTTGGCGCAACCAGTTTCGCTGGAGTCTCTTGCTTTGTTCCGAAGACGATGACCCCAATCAGGATGGTTGCTGGGCCGGGCTCCAGTGGGACGAAGATGAGAAATGGGCTGGTGTCATCTTTCGCGAAGGCTACGAGCTTCAAGAGAAATTCGAAACTGTTGACGAAGCCAAGGCGTGGTGTGAACGTCATACGGCAATGTTGCTAATGCACATTGAGGGTTAGTCAGCTGATTTCAGATACCAGATGGTCATCACTCGGAATGGGATTGATTGTCTGTTCGATGATCGCAACTCCATATTATGGTTGCGATAGACGTTAGGGACTGGGGCAGGTCACCTATACCTCGAGGACACGGACTTCTACCTTGGGGGCACAGGAGACATTCGCGCTCTTCCACGCCTTTGCGCGTATTCGTCCACTCAGTCCATTCACAGTGAGGGGCGAATCCGTTGTCCCGAAACTTTTCAAGAATGTAGAGCAACGCGTGTTGCCGAGTATCAAAGGAGTCCTCATGGAACACCGCCTTTTCTCCTTGTTCGTTTGTCGTCCAGCCCGAAACTATCCAGTACAGTTTTGGGTTGTAAGGAGTCAGCCAGACGCTTGCCACATAGCTTTGTTGCTCGTCATCGCTTACAACGCGGTATGAAGGGGATTCCACGTCTTCTATGCTGATGTACGGACCGTATTCTTCCAAGCGGTGAAATTCCAGCAGGACGTTGAGTTCGACTTCAGGAGACATGGCCCTGGCGTTGGCTTCGTGTTCGTCCCTTGGTGTTCTGTCTGGATAGTTTGGCACCTTCACTCCTCCATCATCTTCCGGTTGAGCGAATTGGAAACCGATGTTGGAATTGTCATCTCTCCTAGCAGGGACGCTCCAAACACCGCGCTCTAGAACAGTAGAACAGTGGGTGCAGGCCGTCAAGGAGCACGTTGGTTCGGCCCAAGGCCCTCAGATGTGTCATACAACCTAGAAGTCTGGCCGGAAAGCCATTTGCCTGGTTTCATGCTACGCCAAGCAGACGTATTACAGTCTATTATGGGATAATAGTATATGTAATAGGTTTTATTTACCCACTATTACATCGATAATCGACGTTAAAAAACGACGGCTTGGGGAGAATCGGGGTTTCCGGCCAGACTTCTAGGAGACATCAAGGACATCCTAGTGAAGCACTAAACTAAAGCCAAGGTGAAATGCGCAGATGGTGGGGGTCAAACGACGGAGCCGGGTCATTCTCCAAGTACGGATGAGAGGGATTCACCGGCGCAACCCAGATGATCATCATCGCCACTTGAATGTACATCCCACCTTAGCTTTAGTTTAGTATCCGAAGACCACGAACCGTTCGTGGAAGATGTCGTTGGAAGTGTAGCCGCCGCTCCAGCCCGGATGATACCGGGTGTCCGCGCCCAACACGTGGCCGTAGACAATCAGGTGGCTGTAGCCCAGGCTTTCAACGGCTTGGACCTAAACTAAAGCCAAGGTGGGATGTACATTCGATGGGCGATGAAGATTAGCTTGGTTGCGCCAGTAAAACACTCTCAGCCGTACTTGGAGAATGATCTGGCACCGCCGCTTGACCTCCACTATCTGCGCATTTCACCTTGGCTTTGGTTTAGTAGTCCGAAATCTTTGTAATGATGGGTTGCTTTTCCAGCCGGGTTCTCAGTCTGATGCTTGTCCACGTAATCCCACCAACTAAATTACCCATCATTACAAAGATGTCGCACCACTAGTCCCGCACCGCTCCGGGATCGGGGCCGATTTCCGTCTGGGGAAAAGCGTTTCGTTCCCAGCCGGCAATATGCGGTGGTTGCAATGAGTTAGGGGCGGTAACTTTGAGAAAGCCCTGCCGGCCCAGGTGGAACGGTTGCACCCGTCGGGATGCTGCCGTACACTGTCGGCGTTTGGAATCCGGGCACACCCACTATGGAGGCACACCATGAGTGAACTGGACGACCGCTACGAACGCGGACAGGAAACGCGGAGGATGTTTGGCGGTGGGCAAATCACCGGCGGGTCGTCGCCGGGGGCGTGGGACATTGCGCCGGACCTGGAAAGGATACTTGGCGAGGCACTGTTTGGCACCATTTGGAAGCGGCCGGCCCTGACGCCGGTGCAGCGGGAGATGATCACGCTGTCGTGCCTCATAGCCATGAACCGCGAAGTACAGCTGAAGCGGCACCTGGGCAACGCGCTGAACATAGGATTGACGCCGGAACAGGTCGTGGAATTGATCATTCACGACACCTGGTACAGTGGAGCGCCGGCGGGCATCCAGGCGCTGACGCTGTGCAAAGCGGTTTTTGAGGAGCGCGGGATAGACTTTACGCCGGCCCGCATCCACGATGCTAGCGAAGATCCCGACAGCCTGTTCCAGCGGGGCGACGAGTTCCGGCGCAGCTACATGGGAATCACCTCCACGGCGCGGCCAGCCCCGCCGACGGAGGCTGAGCGGGAGTTGGGGCGTACCACGGGAGAATACTACTGGGGAGCGACCTGGACCCGGCCGGGGCTTGATCTCCCCAGCCGCTGCATCTGCACCATGACCTGCCTGGCGGCGTTGGGCCGCGAGGGTCCCCTGCGGAGCCACGTCCGGGGCGCGCTGAACATCGGGTTGACGCAGGACCAGATCATCGAGGTGTTCGGCCACATGACGCTGTACGCCGGGATACCGTTCGCCCGGGGTGCGATGGACATCGCCAACGAGATCTTCACCAGCGCGTGAAGATGCTGCCGGGGGTTTGAAGCGAGCAAAGGGGCCGGTTTGCGAACCGGCCCCTGATTATCCCGATTGAGTTTGCAAACACCCCTGGGCCAGCGGTCGAAATTGATTCCGGCGATGACGGGCGCCGTTCAAAAACTTCAGCCCCGGAGCAAGTCCGCCAGACTGCTGATCGGTTCCGCCTCCTCCAGCAGGTCCAGGCGGGACAGGACTTCCGCTGCCGTTGCATCGGACAGGATCTGCGCCGCGCAGTCCCGGAACTTCTCCCGGATCTCCTCCACCGTCGAGCCCCGCAGGGCGCCGCTGCTGGCGCGGTGCGCCTGCTGCCGGAGTACACTGCCGTCCTTCAGGTGTACCTCAACCTCGTGGTAGCCCTCGGTCCAGCTTGGCTTGCCCTCGTTGCCCGGGATGCGGCGCATATCTATGCGGGGAATCAGCGACTGGGCCTCGGGACGCAACACCTGCCCGTCGGTGAAGGATTGCAGCCCCACCCGGCGATCCAGCAGGGCGGCGGCCAGGCAATACTGCATACTGAACTTCCCTTCCAGCGACGACACCGGGCGCGAGTGGATTAACGAGCGGGGCGGGTCGAAGTCCACCATTACCTCAATCCTGTCCACCGCCTCCGGGTCGATGGCGCCCTGAGACAGCAAGTTGAAGGTGGCATCCAAGGCAAGGTGGGCGCTGCCGCAGCAGGGGTACTTCTTGATTTCGATGCCCGATTCCAGCAGGTAGCGTTTGTTCCCCAGGTTTTCCACCACCTGCTCGCTGTTGAAGCCCTGACCGCCGGAGAAGGCCCGGATGAACCCGAACCGTCCTTCCAGGGCGTCCTGGCTGGCGGTGAAACCGTCCCGCACCAGCTTGGCCGATACCACCCCGGCCCGGGCGGCGTCCCCGGCGTGGAAGGGCTTGGTCATGGTGCCGAAGTTCTGCCGCAGGCCCGATGCCTGGGAAGCGGCCAGAGAGATGGTCATGGCCGTCTGTTCCGGGTCCAGGCCCATTATCCTGCTGGCCGCCGCCGCCGACCCGACGGCCCCCAGGGGGCCGGTGGGATGCCACCCCAGGTCATCGTAATAGGCTTCACTCAGGGCCTCGCCCACGCCGCAGGCCACCTCGAACCCGGCCATGTAGCCCAGCAGCATCTCCCTGCCGGAAGCCCCGGTTTCCTCGGCCACGGCAAGAGCCGCGGGCAGCAGGACGGCGGTGGGGTGCGTCTTGGTTATCTGGGTAATGTCATCATAGTCCAGGGCGTGGGCCATGGCCCCGTTGACGAGGGCAGCGTTGGCCGCCGAGGTCCTGAATCCCCGCCCCACGACGCTGGCGGCGGGAGCGGCGCTCTCGGCGGCGACGTAGCGGCAAAGGATGTCCGCCAGGGGTTCCTGGCAGCCGGCCAGCATACACGCCAGGCAGTCCATAATCGCTCCCTTGGCCGCTTCAATCGCCTCGGGCGGGAAGTCCTCGATGCCGGTGCCGGTCACGTATTCGCCAATATACTTGGTGATGTCCATGGGAAACCTCCTGATGGTTTTGGCCGGATGCGATGCAGGTCTGCCATCGCGTTGCCGGGGTTGACCTGTTCCAGAGCTCCGGAAAGCGCCTGGGAACCGAGATGGGCGGCCACCCTTCCGGCCTGGAGGGGGTTCAGGTGACGCAGCATCCACGCCACCTCCGGATCCATGACGCGAGGCAGGATTTACACCCCTAATTTCGCTGCGCCCGAAAAATGGTATGCCTCTGATCTTTGAACGCCGCTAGAATGGACTTTGCGCGAAACCCGGAACGCTTCGTCAGACGCCCTGCGTGCTTGCTCGCATCGCCGCGATCCCTTCAACCAGTCCCGGATGAGCCAGACCCAGCAAACACATCGTCCTGGAGCAGTCCAGCCCCAGCATATCAGGACTTCGGGAACCTTCCGAAGCGGCATCTGCTGGAATTACCAACTCCGGATCTAATTGGAACTCCTCGGCGATGGCAATGGCGAAGTCATACATGCTGACCCAATCTGCACCGGCAACGTGGTGGATGCCCGGGTAATCCTCTTCCGCCAGCCTTGCGATGCCATCCGTCAGGTGTTCAACGTAAACCGGCGTTCGATATACATCGGTGGCGCCGTGGTACGGCTGGCCGCTCCGAAGACGTTCGACCAGCCAGGGAGCGAAATTCCGACGTCCCGGCGCCGGCCAGCCATAAACGATACTGGTGCGGATGATACTCCAATAAGAGGCCAGCTTCGCCACCTGCTGCTCGGCCTCCCACTTGGTTTGACCGTAGTGGGAGGTGGGAGCGGGGGCATCATCCTCCCGGTAGTACCCGCGCTCGCCGCCGAACACGTACTCGGTGGAAACGAAAACCAGCTTGGCGCCGTGCCGGTCGCTCAGCCGGGCTATCGACGACGTCGCGGCCACGTTGACCGCCGTGGCCCTGTCCTGGTCTCTTTCAGCCGTTCTCACGTCTGCGATGGCTGCCAGATGCACGACCACCTCGGGCTGGGCCAACCGGAATACCTGCTCCAGACCCGCCGCATCGGTCAACTCGACCCGGTGCCAGGAGTTGCCGTCATCTTCGGGGGCGCGCGATAAGAAAGTCCCAACAACCTCATGGCCCAGGGTCTCGTTCAGACGCCGCACCAGGTATTGCCCAATGAAGCCGCTGGCTCCGACAATCAAGACACGCACCAGAATCTTTCTCCTTTCCAACCCGGCAAGACAACCCTGGAGGACTCGCCATTGGGTCATCCCGGTCAAATTACCCTGCGCTGTGGCCTGTAATTTGGCCGTTGTGACCAATCCTTAAATGGTTATACCACCGGACGGGCGGCCTTGGCGAAATTTTTCTATACCCGGCGCATGACGGCATGGAATTTGTCACGGCCGCGAGGCCAATGCTCAAAACTCCGGGTCTCTCCATCGCTTCTGGAACCGTATGCCGTGTTTCTTCATCGAAGAAAGATTCCGGTCATGGGCTGTCTTGGTCACGGGCCTTTATGGACAAATTTGCCTTGCTAAGTACGATTGCCCACCTTAAGATATAATCCATTGAGTTGAAGCAAGCTGATTAGACCTTTGGGAAGGAGGCAGCAATGGCCGAGCAACTGAAGCGCCCCAAGGACAACGTGGAGATTTACTGGTTTTCAGAGCAGCCCTACGGGCACATTACCAACCAGGACCTGGAGCAGTACGATTCAGGACGGCTGGGCTTCCCCAACACTTACTTCGAGCCGGAAAAGGCCCACGTCCTTTACAACCAGTACCATGAGCAGTACGTCCTGGCCGACGAGGCCGGTTTCGACGGCATTATGAGCAACGAGCACCACGCATCCTACTGGTGTATGAAACCATCCGTTAACCTGGATGCGGCGGTGATCAGCAAGCTCACCAAGAGGGTCAAGATAGCCATCCTGGGCAACGTCATCGCGGTCAACGACCCCATTCGCATGGCCGAGGAGATAGCGATGCTGGACTGCTATTCCGGCGGCCGGATAATCTCTGGATTTGTCCGCGGCACCGCGGTGGAAACCCTGCAAGCCGGCATCCCCCCGCCGGAAAATCGGGAGCGCTTCGAAGAAGCCCATGACCTGATTATCAAGTGCTGGACCACCCCCGGCCCCTTCCGCTACGAGGGAAAGCATTACAAATACCGGGTCGTCAATCCCTGGGTGCTGCCGCTCCAAAAGCCGCACCCGGACATTTGGTTCCCCGGCACGGGCAGCCCGGAAAGCGTGGTCTGGGCGGCCAAGCATCGCCATCCTTACATGAATCTCGGCGCTTTGGTGGACACCACCGAGTGGCTGCGTCAGGTCTACATCGATACGGCCAAGGAAGAAGGATACCAGGCCGGCCCCGAGCATTTCGGGTATCTTCTCCGGTGTTTGGTGGCTGATACCGACGAAAAGGCGGTTGAGATTGGCCGGGAGTTCATGTGGACCATCCAGCACCGGCAACGGGGCCCCATGGAACACAACGACCCGCCGGGCTACCAGTCCCGCGAAGCGGTCCAGGTGAAGGCCCAACGCCCCACGGGCAATGTTGCGGGAGCCGGCGGCCTGGGCGTGGGCCTTAGCTACGAGCAGCTGCAAGATGTAAACAACATCATCGTCGGCAGCCCGGACACGGTTATCCGAAAGCTCACCGAAGTCGTGGAGCGGCTCAGCCCCGGATACCTGCACATCTACGGCAACGAAGGGCACATGGACCACAAAGACGTGATGCGCTCGGTGGAACTGCTGGGCAAAGAGGTCATCCCGGCGCTCCACGAGGTCCAGTTGAAACCTTACGAATAGCAAACTATCTCAAAAGTCCGCTTGTGGGGACGGTCCTCAATCGCTGATACGTGGATGATGTACCAAACAGCCAACTCCCCCATCGTCTTTCCCCCAAACGCGGGAACCCAGAGTGGTGGGGGAGCGCAATTCAGGTGTCTATTCACGTATCAGTAAGTCCGTTCGTCATTAGCGGCAGCGTTGCAATTCAGGCGGTGTGGCTCAGCCGGTCAGGTCATTATGAGCGCCGCGGGCATCAGATTGGCCGCAGCCGAATGGCCAAACTGCCTGAAATGGACATTACCGCCCGCCGGCAGCGCGTGACTGACTTCTTTCCACGCCTGCATCTCAATCCTTTGATTCAAGGAGGAAGTAATGTCCCAGGACAAGAGAATTTACGTCGGAATGCACGACGGTGTTTGCGCCGTCATCAGCGCAGATGGCGGGAAGACTTGGAAGCAAGGGCCCGTCACACCTTTGGCCCACGCCGCATCCCGGTTGACGGCCAGCCCCGTCCATCCGCACCGCGCCTACCTGGCGGCGTATGAGGCCGGCGTCTACCGTACCGATGACGGCGGGTTGACGTGGAACCGCCTGGACTCCTATCCCACCGGCTACGCTCACAGTGTGCTGGCCCACCCATCCGAGGCGGAAACCGTTTACGTTGGCAGCGAACCGGCGGCCATTTTCCGCTCCTCGGACGGCGGGAGCGCCTGGGAGGAATTTGAGGGATTCCGCAGTGTGCCGGAATCGTCCGAATGGGGATTTCATGCTCCGACCCGCGACTCTCACGTGCGGGACCTGCGGGCTGCTCCCAACGACCCCAATCGCTTGTACGCCGGCATCGAAGTGGGTGGAATGGTCTGCTCCGGCGACGGCGGAGTTAGCTGGCGGCAACTGCCGGGTCTCGACGCCGACATTCACTGCGTCAACCTCAGCGGCCACCGGCCCAACAGGGTTTACGTGGCCACGGCCAGCGCCCCCTACCGCTCCGACGACGGGGGAGACCGGTGGGAGATAATCAACACCGGACTGGACCGCCGGTACACCTTGCACATCGCGTCTGCCCCGGACGACGCCGGCCTGGTACTGGTTACGGTGTCCTCCAACGCCCGGCGCGCCAATCCCCAGTTCTACCGCTCCACCGACGGCGGCCGGGGTTGGAAGTTGGTCGAAGGCCTGGGGCAGGGGGAGAACCCCGAAGATATGGTGGTGGCCTTTGACTGGGACCCGCAGGAGCCGGACCAGGTATACGCCGGCGCCGACGGCGGAGAGTTGTTCCGAAGTGAGGACCGCTGTGCGACCTGGCAACGGTTGCCGGTACGCCTTTCAACCGTCGCGGTAGGCGCTCTGGCAGTAGGAAGGGACTGAAACAGCGGAGCTATCGCATCAAAATTGAACCCTCCGGTCACGCGCGGCCCGGGTCCGTCTTTCTTGCGAAAGCAGGAGTCCAGGGATGTTACTGATACGTGCATAATGACCTGAACAGGCAACTTCCCATCGTCTTTCCCACGGAGGCGGGAATCCAGAAGGGTTTGGGCCGCAGGTTAGGTATCATTCACGGAGCAGTAAGAAAAGGTATGGCAGACAACCATGTTATGTCGAGGGCTTACTCGATGCGGGGCGCTGGATTTTGCCGAGGGAGGTGAGAATCTATGGCAGAGGTTAGCGCGACGAAATCCTTCCTCAACTGGATGTACTCCACCGGCTTCGAAGACATTCCTCAAGATGTCAGGCAGATGACCGGGTTGGCTTTGTACGACGGTATCGGGTGCAATTTGGCTTGCTCAATGCTGCCCACAGCCCATCGAATGGTAGATTTTGTCAACCAGGTCGGCGGGTCACCGGACTGTACAATGATGGGATTCCCCATGCGTACATCGCTGGTAAACGCGGCGCTGGTCAACGGCACCCTGGGGCACGGCGATGAGATGGACGCCCACGACGGCGATGGCCGGGGGACTCATATTTTGGCCGCAACTATGGCGGCGGCTTTGGCATCGGGCCAACTGGTGGGTGCCACCGGGCCGGAGGTACTGCGGGGCGTTGTCCTGGGGTATGAATTATCGAAGAGAATAGTCAGGGTGGCCAACCGGGTGGAACGGGAGACTGGAAAAACTTTCGGTCCGGTGGATGCAGGCAATACCATGGGGGCAACTGCCGCGGCCGGCATCACCCTGGGGCTGCCGCCGGACCGGCTGGAAGTGGCCTTGGGCCTGGCCGCCCACATGTCCTGCAACATCGCCGCTTATACCAGGGAAACCGCGCACATGACCGCGTCTTTCCTGCGGGGTGGGATCGGCGCCCGGAATGGAGTAACCGCGGCGCTGATGGCCAAGGTGGGCTATGACGCTCCGCGAGACATCTTCGACTCGGAACCGGGCTTCTTCAGCAGCCGCCTGGGTATTCAGCGGCCGGGAACCGAGTTCCTGGAAACGCTGGGCGAAGAGTATGGCATCACCGGCTTAATCTTCAAGCGGCAGAATGCCGGGGGCGGCAACCATGTTGCCAGGCTGGTGCTCCTTGAGTTGATGGCCGAGCACGGTTTGAGCGCTTCGGATATAGCGGAAATTCAGGCGGAGCTGGTGCCCCGGCGTGGCATCCATCATCATTCCGGTTATGGGGAGGGTGTGCTGGCCCTGGCTGCGGTGTATGGAGGCGTGGGACTGCGTGAGGCTTACAACGAAAGTTACTACAACGCTCCAGAGGTCCACGCCATGCAGAAGCGGGTCAAAATCTCCGACCGGGAGGACTGGGTGGGGGTTGAAGACCGTTTCTACGCCGGAGTAACCGTCACAACCAAAGATGGCCGAAAGCTGAGCCAAGAGAGCAACGACCGGCAGATGACTGAGGCAGAGCTGGATGCCAAATTCTCCTACCTGGTGGGCCTGCGGGCCGGAGATGCCAAAGCCAGGGAGTTAGCCGGGGTCTTGAAACGCCTCGATACGGCGGGAGACATAGCCGAGGTGATGGTCCAACTGGAGCTTCCCCAGCTTAGCATCGAGCAGGTGTAGCGGCTATCAGGAGGAATTGAGGCCGGATCATACGGCACACGAATTATGCCAACCGGGTAGCCACACTCTCGGAACGTCTTCCATTCGGCGATTTCCTCGCCGATTATTTCTTTGTAGCCTCCCAGGTCGGTAATCGCAGGCGCCACATTGGGAAGTTCGTCCAAGAGGCCGCTTGTGCTGCATGGACAACACCACGCAACACTTTATGCTCTTCTTATCCTCCATACATGCCCTATATCGGCGGTTTACTCGAACTACAATAGTGAAAACGTGAATCTCGGCCAAATCTATTGACATAATCAATCCTTACCAATTACCATGCCCCCGTGATTAACTGATAAATGTTATGCAAATAAGAGGGGTATGCCATGAGTATTAGGGGTGTTTTGCTTCATCGGATGTCATGGTCGTTAGGGGTTGTTTTCCTCATTATTCTGATGGCAGCCGTGGCTTGTGGTGGTCCAGCAGCCACCACGGTCCCGCCCCCCGCCCCTACAATCGTACCCTTGGAGCGCCCCGCAGCCGCACCTGCTGAAGCCGCAGCGGTCCCCACGGCCACATCCCAGCCCGAACCCACCCAAACATCGATACCGGAGGCCGCTGCCCGTTCCATTACTCTGGTCATTGATACCGAACCGGAAAATCTAGGCCCCCACATGAGAAGGGGCGACTGCATTGGGCATATTTGCACCGATGCCCTGTCCGACCGGCTGGTGGTCCACAACTGGGATACGTTCGAAATGGAACCCCTGGCAGCAACAGATTGGGAACAGCTCGAAGCCGGCCTGTGGCGCTTTACCATCAGGGAGGGCGCCAAATTCCACAACGGCAAAGTGATAACCGCAGCCGACTACGCTTGGAACGTGACCTGGCAGTCGAACCCGGACAACGCCGCCAGGTTCCCCCGCTATGGTAGTGGCTGGACTGGTAATGCCATAAGCGACACCACTTTTGAGGTCGACTGCGGCGCTCCCTGCCCCATTGTTCCCAAGTTAATAACCCATATCCATCTGGGAAACCGCGATGAGATCGAGGCGGACCTCGATCAGGCCGCGCGCCAGAGTTCCAGTAATGGCCCGTACCAGTTAACGGAATGGGTCCCGGGGGTAACGTTACAGTACACTTTCTTTGAGGACTACTGGGGCTCCAAGCCCCAGATCCGAGACGTTACCTGGGTCTGGCGGGCAGAAGCCTCCGTGCGGGCGGCCATGGTTAAGGTCGGTGAAGCTGACTGGGCCTGGGATATCGAGGTAGACAATATAGACCAAGTGGCCCAATTCGCTGCGGTAGAGGGGGTGGAGACTGCCAACCTGGTAATAGATACTCGGTGGAACGCCAACACCAGAAACAAGCAGTTTCGCCAGGCCCTGGCCTACGCCATTGACTGCGAGACCATGATGGAAACAATTCTCCAGAATCAGGGCGGTTGCCGGGCTAATTCCTACCACCCCGGCACCACCGGCATGCCTGCTGACTTGACACCATACCCCTACGACCCGGAAAAAGCCCGCGAACTCATCAAAGCCTCGGGGTTTGAAGGTTCGGAGGTTCGCGTGGTTTCATCGTCAGGGGAATACACCAAGTCCAACGAGATAATAGAGGCCGTCATCGGTTACTGGAAGGAAGTGGGCGTGGACGCCTCGGTCAAGTTTGTTGACCGGGCGATCAGCAGTCAGACCGCTCGGGATACCGGAGGTGTACCTGCTGGCGCTACCGAACATCCGCTTATCGCCGAGGGGGCGGTGTTCCACGCACGGTTTATGGGTCACACCAACGACGTCATTGAACCGGAGGCCACTTGGTCATACGCCAGCTGCGACGAGTATGGATCAGCATGGGCTTGCTTCCCCGATGAGTATCAGCAAATGAAGGAAGCTATGGGCACCCAGGATGCTCAACAACGGGCGAGGAACCTGGAGCAATGGCACCGCTGGTGGCATGAGACTCTGGTCCACATTCCCATCCATGACATTCGGCCGGTATTCGGATTTGCCGAAAATCTGGAATGGACTCCCAGGCCGGATTTTATCATCTGGCCTCAGACTATGCGCTTTACCGACTAAACTAAAGCCAAGGTGGGATGTACATTTAAGTGGCGATGATGATCAGCTGGGTTGCGCCGGTGAATCCCTCTCATCCGTACTTTGAGAATGACCCGGCTCCGTCGTGTGACCTCCACCATCTGCGCATTTCACCTTGGCTTTAGTTTAGTACTCGAACATCATTGAAATGATGATTAGCTGAGATTAGCGTGACTCCCCAAGGTCTTTCATTCAATAGTTCCCTCTCCCTCTGGGAGAGGGTTAGGGTGAGGGCGTTCATCCCATCAATTCAATGCTGTTGGACTACTGCGTGAAGCGGAGGTTTTGGTTACGCCAAGGTAGGCTGTCGGGACTGGCCAGGAATACTCAACCCTTAGCCGACGGCTTGACTGGAGGCTGGGATTGGGCAACCTGTTGACGTCCGAGCGTCACCCGCCAGCTTTCACGGGGTCGGAGCGCGCCCAAATCCGCACCCGGACCACCGCTGGAGCCGGTCCAATGCCACCACGACCCGGAAATGTCGGGCATATCAACACCGTTCCGAGACCGGGCCAACCTGCATTAACTTCGATATCACGATTGACTGAATACCATTAACTGCAAGCTACCGTGACGGGGCCGGACCCAGGTGGCTGCCGGCGTCCACCAGGATTGTTTCTCCGGTTACGTGCTCCGCGCCTTCCAGCAGCCACACCACCGGGTCGGCCACGGCGTCGGTGGTGCCGGCGGTCTTGAGAGGGGCCGATTGGGCATAGCGGGCGATGAATGCCTCGTAGTTATCCTCGCCCAGGCCCTCCCGCCACCAACGGGTCTGCATAACCCCGGGACAGACGGCATTGACCCGGATTTCCGGCGCCAGGGCCCGGGCAAAGGACAGGGTCATGACATTCAGGGCCGCCTTGGACGCGGCGTAGGCGATGGAACTTCCAGTCCCGGTAAAGGCTGACCCCGATGAGACGTTGACGATGGCGCCGCGGCCCTGTTGTTTCATGGCCGGGGTGACGGCCCGCACCATCTGGAACGCGCCGATTACGTTAACCGAGAAAATCCGGGTGAAGTCCTCGGCGGACAGCCCTTCCAAGTCGGCGTGGGGGACGATTTTGGATTGGGCGGCGTTGTTGACCAGACCGTCTATCCTTCCCCACAGTTCCACGGCCTCCGACGCCATCCGCCGGCAGTCATCATCCACCGAAACATCGGCCTGACAGAGGATGGCTTCCCCGCCCAGTTTTCGGCAGGCGTCGGCAGTCTCCTCAGCCTCGGCCAGGCTTCTGGTGTAGTTGATGACCACTCGGCCCCCCTTGCCGGCCAACCGTTGGGCCACCGCAGCGCCCAGCCCGGTGGCCGAGCCGGTCACGATAAAAACTCCGCCTTGCACGTCCATCGCTCTCGCCCCGTCGTTAAGTGTCTGAGAATGGCTGCATTATAATGGATGCGGCGGTTAAGGTTTCCCCCGGTAACGCCCAGGGTCTTTTAATTCTTGAAAGAATCCCCTCGCCCTCTGGGTGAGGGTGAGGGTATTCCGTCCAGGAGCAACCGTTGCCGGTGCGCGGGGTTCGCCCTCACCCCCGGCCTCTCTCCCGTGGGGAGAGGGGAGAATTAAAAGTCCCTTCGGCAACGCCGCTGTATGGAACTTCGGCGGCAATGCCGAATCGTCAGTCCACCGCCCCGTTTATGCTAGAATGGGGCAGCCAGGGGCAGACCCAGGGTTGGTTCCCATTTCACCGGAACCTGTGCATCAATCCCGTTTGATTATGGCATATCGAAACAAATCGTCTCAGACCCAAGGAGGTCAACCAATGCCCGCTTCGGATGATTTGGCCCTGATTGCTCACTTGATACGCCGGGCCGGGTTTGGCGCCAACCGGGACACTCTTGAGGAGTACCTGGACAAGGGGTATGAAGCCACGGTGGCGGAACTGCTTCATCCCGAAACGGCGCCGCCCTTCGATGACGACCTGGCCTACCGTTATTTCCCCTACTTCCGCATCGGCACCGCGATACCCACGCAGCAAAGCCACTGGATGCTGCGCATGATCGGCACCCGCCGGCCCCTGGAAGAAAAGATGGTCCTCTTCTGGCATCACCTGTTTGCCACCGGCTTTTCCAAAGTCGAGAATGCGCCGGAGATGCACCAGCAGATAGATACCTTCCGCAAGCACGGGATGGGCAATTTCAGGACTCTGCTGGTGGAGCTTTCCCAGGACCCAGCGATGATTTTCTGGCTGGACAATTGCGAAAGCCACAAGGACGCGCCCAACGAGAACTACGGGCGGGAGCTTCTGGAGTTGTTCTCCATGGGAGTGGGCAACTACACCGAGGACGACGTTAAGGAATGCGCCCGGGCCTTTACCGGGTGGACCATCATGCCCGGCATCCCCCGCTACCCCTGGGGCGAGTTTCTGCGGGAGTTTGAGTACCGGCCCGACGACCACGACGACTCGGAAAAGACCTTCCTGGGTCAGCGGGGACGGTTCAATGGCGAGGACATCATCGACATTATTTGCCGGCAGCCGGCCACTGCCCGGTTCATCTCCCGCCACCTGTACAACTTCTTCGTAGCCGAGGAGCCGCAGGTTCCCGCCTGGCCCACGACGCCGCCCCAGGACCCGGCTGCCATCGAGTTGCTGTCGGAAGCGTATTTCCGCTCCAATTACGACATTCGCTCCATGCTCGCGGCGCTGTTCGATTCCGATTTCTTCAAGGCAGCCCGCTACACCAAGGTCAAGAGTCCCGCGGAGTTGGTGGCCGGAGTGATGCGTCTTGTGGACGACTACACCACTCCCAAACCCCTCATCCACGAGATTTCCGCGGCCTGCAACTTCATGGGCCAGGAACTGCTCAACCCGCCCACCGTCGAAGGGTGGCACACGGGCAAGGAATGGATTGACAGCGGGGCGCTGGTGGAACGCATCAACCCGCCCACCGTCGAAGGGTGGCACACGGGCAAGGAATGGATTGACAGCGGGGCGCTGGTGGAACGCATCAACTTTGCGGCGGACCAGGTGGGCGACCTCGCCAAGCCCGGCGTCCGCAGCATCGTCCAACGCCTGGCCGCCAAAGGGTCTCCCCTGACGCCGGAGCAACTGGTGGACGGCTGTCTTGACCTGGCCGGGCCGGTGATGGTATCGGCTGCCCGCCGCGCCGAGCTAATCGCCGCCGTGTCTCCGTCCGGGCCGGCCCCGTGCGCCACGCTGGAAGAAATGGAGACCTTCGGCCAGAGGGTAACCAGACTGCTGCAACTAATCGTATCTTCGAGGGAGTTTCAGATGGTCTAGGCATTCGATGCCTGGGCCCATTTTGGCCGGGGGGAGAATCAGCATGGTCGAGTACGGAGTGTCCACCATACGGGTTGAGTACATCAAGACCATTGGCAATGCCGCCGCCCAGGGGCAGGTCGGCTTCAGGAACCCGGTCGATGTGGCGCCGGGGCCGGGAGACCTGATGTATGTGCTGAGTCATGCCGCGGAGAACGCCGGCGGCAACAAGCGGGTGGCCAAATGCACCCTTGAAGAGGAGGACTTCCTCGTCGAATTCGGCTCCTTCGGCAGCGAACCCGGACAATTTACCTGGCCCAACTCCCTGGCCGCCGACTCCGGCGGCAGCGTATACGTGACCGACGAGTGGCTGAACCGAGTAACGGTTTTCGACCCCGACGGCAATTACTTGACGCACTGGGGAGATGCTGGAGCCGAACCGGGCCAACTCAACCGCCCGGCCGGTATCGCCTTTGACGCCGAGGACAACCTGCTGCTGGCCGACAGCTTCAACCATCGGGTGCAGAAATTCACCCGCACCGGCGAGTTCCTGACCGCGTGGGGAACGGCGGGTTCCGGCGGCGGGCAGTTGGACACCCCCTGGGGGATTTGCCTGGACCATTCCGGCATGGTTTACGTGGCCGACTGGCGCAATGACCGGATTCAGAAGTTCACTCCCTCCGGGCAATTCCTGGCGTCCTTCGGCGAGACCGGCTCGGCAGTTGGGCAGTTTAACCGTCCCAGCGGCGTCGCCGTTGATCGCGACGGGTACGTCTACGTGGCGGACTGGGGAAACGACCGGGTGCAGGTGTTTGACGAAAACGGGGCCTTCGCCGCCGAACTGCTGGGCGCCGCCACCATGTCCAAGTGGGGGAAGGACAGACTTTCATCCAACCCCGAGAATATGCTGGGCCAGCGCGAGCGAGTCCGAACCCTGGAGCCGGAAAAACGGTTCGTGCAGCCGGTGTCCGTCAAGGTAGACCGGGCGGGCCGGCTCATCGTCGCCGATTCGGCCCGCCACCGGCTACAGATTTACCGCCGCAACAGCGGCTGAGACCAAGGCGCTCTGGCCGGATCGCCGAGCGTCGGCCGTTGCCGGTGTCTTTCGTTCCGCGCTCTTAAAGGTTCGGCTTGATGCCCCGGCTGGGAGACACTTTTTCATAGCCGTGCGCCACCTGGAAGAGTAGCGTTTCCTCGAAGGGGCGGCCAATGAATTGAACGCCGATGGGCAGACCCAGCCGGTTGAAGCCGCATGGCGCCGAAATGGCCGGTAGTCCGGTGGCGTTCATGGGGCTGGTATTACGGGAAATCACCCCGGAACCCGGGCCTCTGACCCGGTAACTTTCACCCTGCAAGGTGATGTGGGTCGCGTCGATGCGCGGAGCGGCCACCGGGGCGGTGGGAGTCACCAGAAAGTCCACCTCTTGCAGGACACGGGCGTACTCCTCTTTAATCAGGCGCTGCACCTTCATCGCCCTGGAATAGTCCCGGCCCAGGACGAATTGCCCAGCCAGCGTGCGGTACAACACATCGGGGCCGTAGTCATCCCGGCTGCTCTTCAAGTATGGTTCGTGAGTAACCACTCCGTCGGCCAGGCTGGCGGCCCGCAAGGCCCCAGCGTATTTCATGCTGGGCAGGCTGACCTCCCGCATCGCCACGCCCAAATCCTCCAGCCCGGCGATGGCCTGCCGCACGCTGGCCTCAACCTCCGGGTCCACCAGATCGAAGAAGTAATCGGACGGGATTCCTGCCGTAAGCCCGGACAAGTCCCGGCCCACTCTCTCCAGGTAGTCGGGCACCGGCACCGGCGCCGTGCTGGGATCCAACGGGTCGTAACCAGCGATGGCCTGCAGCACCAAGGCGCTGTCGCTCACCGAGCGGGTCATGGGGCCGATGTGGTCCCCGTTGAAGCTGGTAACCAGCAACCCCCTCTGGCTCACCCGTCCAAAGGTCTGTTTCAGACCTGCCACCCCGCAAAAAGTAGCCGGCAGGCGCACCGAGCCGCCCAGGTCCGTTCCCAGCGAAGCGAAAGTAACACCGGCGGCCACGTTGGCCCCGCCCCCGCCACTGGAGCCTCCGGGGATGTGGTCCAAGCCCCAGGGATTGTGGACCGGCCCGTAATGAGGATTGTTCGAGGTTGCTCCGGCGGCGAACTCCTCCAGGTTTTCCTTCCCCAATATAATTGCCCCGGCCGCTTCACATCGACTGACAACGTGGGCGTCCTCGGCGGGAATGTTGTCGGCCAGCACCCGGGAACCAACGGTGGTGCGGATACCGGCCGTCGCGATGTTGTCTTTTATTCCGATGGGTATTCCGTGCAGCGGCCCCCGGTATTCTCCCCGCGCCAACTCGGCTTCCAGTTCCCTGGCTGTCCTCAAGGCCCGGTCGTGCAGCAGAGTGATAAAGGAGTTCAATTCGGGCTGGAGCCGGTCGGCCCGGGCCAGCGCAGCCTCGGTGACCTCTACCGGCGAGACCTCTTTCGTCCGTATCATGGGAGCCAACTCGGTTATCGTCAGCTCCAGCAAGTCTTCATTCGGCATCGGAAATACCTCCTTCCTCGGCGTGAAGCAGCCGGCCGGACATGACGTTGGACAGGTCCAATTCCGCAATGTCGGACATGGCCTCGATGTAGCTGTCAACCTCGGGCCGGACCAGTTCCAGTTCCTCGTCCGACAGCTCGATGCCCTGGTATTCCCGGAGCATGGCTTTCATAGTTTCGTCTGAAATTCCCATCTGCGCTCCTAACGGCGCCTTCCAAGCGTCCACAATTTTCCCGTTGGACCAGCCCACCGGCTCATCAGGGATCAATCAACACTCCCGGGTTCAATACCCAATTCGGGTCTACCGCCGATTTGGCTGCCCGGAGCGCCTCCGCGAAAGGTTCGGGCCGCTGCTGGTCGTACCACGGACGGTGGACCCGTCCCACCGCGTGGTGGTGAGTGATGGTTCCGCCGGCGGCCATCACCGCGTCGGAAGCGGCTTTCTTTATCTCCTCGTGCATTTCCAGCTCAGCGCCTCTCCTGCCCATGCCCTCGAAAGTGAAGTATGGAGCGGGGCCGTCCGGGTATACGTGGGTAAAGCGGCAGGTAACGCGGCCTCCGCCACAGACCCGGTCCAGGGATTCCTGAAGCGCGCTCCGCACCGATTCGTCCATGTCCAGCCACCGGTCCCAGGTAATGGCAGTTTCCAGTGTCTCGGCGACCAGACCCAACCCCATCGCGGCGTTTCTCTGGTATGGCGCCTGAATAAAGGCGTTGCGCCAGGCTCCCACCGCTTCCGGCCGTCCGGCCGCCTCGCCGGATTGGTCCAGGACTTTAATCTGGTCTTCATCGACAACCCCGCCGTTATCGCGGGCAATGGCGACGGCCTGCCGCATCGGCTCACCCTGGGGCACCTCTCCCGACTCGAAACCCAGGACCAGCACCGCGTGCCGGCCGTCAAAACCCAGGGCATCCGCAGCCTCGCCCGGGTCCAGCAGGCGGCAATTAGCCGGCCACATCTTCGTCTGTACGATGTTTCGGACAGCCTCGGCCCCCGCCGCGAAGGAAGCGAAGGTGACGGCGGCGGATGCGCGAAAGCGGGGGCGCGCCTGAATCCGCATCCACGCCTCGGTGATAATTCCGAGAGTCCCTTCGCTGCCCAACATCAGACGGTCCGGGCTGGGTCCGGCGCCGCTGCCGGGCAGACGCCGCGACTCCCAGACGCCCCGGGGAGTCACTGCCCGGACCGACTCCACGAAATCGTCGATGTGGGTCTGGTTGGTGGCATAGTGCCCGCCGGAACGGGTGGCAATCCAGCCGCCCAGGGTGGAAAACTCGAAGCTCTGAGGAAAATGCCGGAGGGTGAATCCGTGGGGACGCAGCTGCTCCTCCAGGGCCGGGCCGTAAACCCCGGCTTGAATTCGGGCGGCCCGGGAAACATCGTCGATTTCCAGCACCCGGTCCAGCCTGCTCAGGTCGATGGACACGACTCCGGCGGCGTCCTTCGGCGGCTCCACACCTCCCACCACCGAACTGCCCCCGCCGAAGGGTATGGCAGTGTACCCGTGACTGGAACACCAGTCCAGGACCGCAGCCGCCTCTGCCTCGTCGCTGGGATACGCGACCACGTCCGGCGGGTTGGGGAATTGCCGGTTGAAGGCGCGGATACGGTCTCGGAAACTCCGTCCGTAGCTGTGTACCGCCCGGTCGTGCGTGTCCGTGGCGCAGATGGCCGCCAGGGAAGAGGGAGGTGATACCCGTGGTTTACGCAGGTCAAGATCGGCGCTGGCCGGGACCGGCGGGACTTCCACCGGAACGCCGTAGGACCGGGACAGGCGCTCCGCCAGTTGGAGCCGCTGCGCCCCGGTGGGTTCGTCCGATTCCATTCCCCAAGCCCAGAAGCTTCTCCTTGGCATCACTTGCACCCTCCACCAAACGTTCGGCAGCCGGATTATACCAAAGGTTGCCCAGCCCGATTTAACCCGGCTTCCGCTGCCGTCAGCGCCCGGCTCGCCGCCCCCTCCCTATCCTCCGCGCCTTAAGAAACTATCTCAAAACTTAAAGCGGTCCTCATACCGTCTTGAGATAGTTGCATCGGGGGGTTTGGGGAATGAATCCCCCAACGTAACCCCGTCCCCCCGAAATTTGGTTTTGAGATAATTTCTAAATGGGCAGCGCCGGCTCGGTCATGTTGCCTGGCAGGTCCAGAACGACGGCGTTGGCGTTGAAGGACAGCATGGCGTAGTACCCCATGAGGCCGGCCAACTCGGCGAATCCCTGCCTGCCGAACTGTTCCAGTGCCGCGTCAAAGGTCGCCTGAGTAACCCGGTGAGTCTGATAAAACTCCGTCCCCAGGTTAATGGCAGCGGACTCGTCGGCGGCCAGCGCCGGCAGGGATTCGTTGTCCCGCAGGGCGTCCACCAGTCCGTCGCTGAGTCCTTCCCGGCGCCCGGCGGCGGCGTGGGCGTTCCAAATATACTGGCAGTCCATGTTCCGGGCCGCAATCAGCATGGCCAATTCCTGTATCTTCTTGGGCAGGCTGGACTCATTGCGGAGATAGGCCGAAAGGTGCATGGCCCGCTTGGCCATTTCCGGGCTGTTTTTCATTATGGAAGTGGGGCCGGAGCCAACACCGTCCGGCGGTGCGGAAACCTCGTCGAAAGCCCCTTGATGCTGCTCGGCAACCAAATCCCGGCTGATCGGTGATAAACGTGCCATGATTGTCCTCCTTGATTCCCTGGATATGAGAGTGGACCGGCCAATGGCGCCTTGGCGTTGCCAGCGCCGTCCGTTGCTCCGTCTGAGCGCCGTCTGTTGGAAGGGATGATACCCCGGCAGTGAATCCGGGACAAGGGGGCCTGCCGGAGTCATGTAGCCGGACAGTGCTTACCGCGCCAAATCCGTAATGGTTGCCAAAATGACCACAGGATTGTAGCGGTGCTGGTACGGGAGTATTATTGGTTGCAGCCTCAGCAGGAATACCACTTACCACCTCCGCTGATGAAGCAGCGAATCCGGGTTCATTTGGGAGTTGACCATGTTTACGAAAGTGCATCATGTAACCTATGTCGTGGAGAGCGTCGAGCAGATGGCGGACTATCTGAAGAACAGCTTCGGCCTGGAGCCGGAGAAGACCGGCGAGAACGCCGACCGCAAGTTCCTGCTTTACCATGTCGGCGAGACCATCATGGACTTCTTTGAGCCTACCACCGACGACTCCGGCATTGCGCGCCAGTTGAAAGACACCGGGCCGGGCGTGGCCCATGTCGCCTGGGGAGTAGACGGAATCGGCCAGGTCTTCCAGGACCTGAAGGGCAAGGGCAACGAACTGCGGGGCGATGCCCCCAGCAACAGTCCCTTCGGCTACAAGACCCTCAACATAGATACCAGCAGTTCCCACGGCGTCCTGTTCCAGTTGGCGGAAGGCGAAGAAGCCTGATTATCGAGCTTGAGCAGGTCGCCCTGCTTCGTCAACCCGCTAAACCAGCGTCTAGGAGGATTTTGTCATGGCCAGAATACCCGTTGCCACCAGGGAAAGCGTACCCGAGGCTCACCAAGCCACCTTTGACGAACTGGTTGCCGCGCGGGGAGGCCCCGTAGCGAGCGGGCCGGTTTCCGTGCTAATCAACAGCCCGGAAATGGCCAAGCGGGCAGGCCGCCTCTCCGCGTACCTGCGGCAGGAGTCTACCCTGCCCTCGAAAATACAGGAACTGGCCATGCTGGTAACCGCCCGGGAGCGGGACTGCCAGTACATTTGGAACGCCCACGCCGCTTCCGGCCGCGCGGCCGGTCTCAGTGATGCGCTGGTCGATGCCCTGCGCGACAAACAGGACCTGCCCGAAATACCCGGAGACGAAAGCGCCGTGGTTAACCTGGGCCGAGAATTCTTCCGTACCAATCAGGTCAGCGACGCCACCTTCCAGGCCGCGATGGAGCAGTTTGGCGCCCAGGGCCTGACTGAATTGACCACCCTGATGGGCTATTACGCTCTCCTTGCCTTCAATGCCAACACTTTCGCCATTGACTTGCCTGCCGAGAGGACCGAGCCCGTACTGCCCATTTAGAAACTGTCTCAACAGCGTGGTCCGAAAAGTTCAGGGGAGCCTTCGAAGCGCTCAGTATAGCGGTTTAAGGAAGCCCTTCCGGGGTCTGAGGACGAACGTATTAACGAGCTGCCTCCCCAGAGGATGGCCCCTGAGACAATTCCTGACCACCCCGTTCCGTGAAGACCGCATCGGCCTGTTCCAGCGCCTCTTCGACGCTGGGCCAGCCGCGGTACCAGCCGGCTTGGGAGAAGACCTCGCAAATCTCCCGTCGGCTCATGCCCAGGTCCAGGGCGTAGCCGATGTGTTCCTTAAGCTGCCTCAGGTGGCCGCGGCACATGAGCGCCACCAAAATGCACACCGTCCGCTCCTTGGGGGTCAGATCGCCCCGGGCCCACACTTCTCCAAAGTTGTAGGCGTCAACCAGAGCGGCGGTTTCCGGCGCCAGGTCGTGGGACAGGGCGCTTTCCAGGGCAGCATCGGCCTCGGCGCCCCAACTGCTGCGCCGAATTTGCCTGCCCCGCTCCAGCTTCTCTTCCACCGACGCCAACCAGTCGGCTTTCAGGGGTTCCACGTCCTCGTCCTGCCAGATTTGCTGCTCGTTAATCACCCGCTGCGCTTGGGTCAGGGCGAAAACGGTGGCCGGAATGCCGGCGTAGAAGATGAGCTGAAGGAAAATTCCTTTTATCTTCTGGGGGGACATCCCCAGGGAAAGGCCCACCCGAATCTGGTGCTGCAAGCCAAAGCCCCAGCCGTTGCAGCACTGGGCGGCGATGGTGGCCAGGCTGCGAAGCGTCACGTCAAGACCGGGCACCTGCCAAACGCCGCCCCACATCACTTCTTCCTGGAGCTTCACGTAGTCCCTGCTAACGTCCGGCAACGCCCCGGTCAGCCGTCCCGCGGGAACATACTGGTCAATGAAGGCATGGAGATTGGCCGCTTTTCGGGCCAGGCTCTCGGCGCTGGTCATGGGTTCCTCTCCTTTGGTCAATTCGCTGGATGGGTGAGAACTATCGCATTTCAATTGAACTAATCGGTCAATACGGCGCCGGTTCCGTCTTTCCTATGTAAAGTAGACCGCTTTCAGGTTAATAACATCCCCCTCGTCTTTCCTGCGGAGTCAGGAATCTACAACGGCCCTTGTCGAAGTCAACCACGCATCAACCGAGCGTATGGGAAACTATCTCAAAACCGGCAGGCGCCCTCCTGTCGTTCCTTCGATGGAGCGACTCTCGCCGGAACGTTTTGAGATAGTTTCGGATTCCTGCCTCCGCAGGAAAGACGAGTATGGCCCGTGGATCAACCGGCAGTTTTAACTAAAATGCAATTGTCCGACCCCCAGGGTCTTCCGATTCTCGAAAATCCCCCCGCCCTCTGCTGACCGGGGTATGTATGGACTGAAATTAGTCTGAGAGCCTGGAAAGCGCACGGGAATCCGGCAGCTTGGCTGCAATGACGAAACCGGATGCCGGAGGTCTCCCATGCGCCTTCCAGGGGAATGCTGCCAGATACAGCAGGTCATTGAAACGCATTTACCGCACCTCACTCAGCCACAGTTGGCCGGCCTGGCCTGGTGGGTGTGCGGGACCATTCTGGCCGGCAGCGCCTGCCAGAACGCCGTGGCGCCGGCCCTCTCCCCCTGGGGCAACTGGAACAACCTGCGGCAGTATCCCAGAGAGTGGTTGTACGGCGGCGGCCGGGCCCGTCCCTGCCAGACCGAACTGGACGTAAGCCTCTGCTTCGCGCCGCTGCTCAGGGAGGCACCCGCCATGCCCCAGCCTGAAAACCCCATACATACCCCTCTCCCCGCGGGAGAGAGCCTGCCCCTGCGAAGGCAGGGGGCGTACCCCGCGCATCAGCGACGTGGGAAAGGGTTTGCCCCCACCGCGCCAGGGCCCTTTCTATTCTCCCCTCTCCCCGCGGGAGAGGGGTTCTTTTAATCCTCGGTAGCCGCTGGACAATCCGTTCACGGTAAATAATCCGGAACGTCTGCCAACCATAACAACCCCCTGAATTCAGGGGGTTTGGGGGATTCATCCCCCAACGTGTCCCGTTTACCCAACGGCTTTCTTGGACAATTAAAAGACCCTGCTGCGGTAGCCAAGCTCTCCCGATTCTCCCCTCTCCCCGCGGGAGAGGGGCAGGGGGTGAGGGCGAACCACGGCCACCCACCCCCCGCCCGGCGGCTTGCGCCCGGCGGGGAGGGACAGCCATAATTGGGACGTACATCCAAGCATACAACATTCCAACCGGAGGCCGCTATGAGCGTTTTGCATATTGAGGGAGTGACCCATTGGTCCATCCCGGTGAACGACCTGGTGGAGGCAGAAGAGTTTTACGGCGGCTTGCTGGGGCTGACCGCCAGGGGAAGGCTGGGCAACTCGGGTATGTCGTGCTTCAACGTGGGAGACCATAACATTCTGCTGTGCCAACGGGACGAGGCCAGGGATCCCTCCAACGCTGAAGACCGCAAGGTCCACCACTCCTTTACCGTCACCCCGGAAACTTTCGAGACCGCTTGCCGGGAGTTCCGGGCGCGCCGGATTCCCATTGACCAACTGGTATACCGCGCTCAGGGATTCTTCACCGGCCGCGAGCTTTACTTCTTCGACCCCAGCGGGAACCGGCTGGAACTGCGCGACCCGGCCTGGGTTGAGGGAATGCCCGAGCCGCCCTTCGACGAAATCGCCGCTTCCTAGCAGTCCTGTCCCGGTTCCTCTGGCAGGGCGATTTTCGAGAATGATTTGAACCTGACAACGTGATGCGATGAGCCTACCGCGATAGCCCGCTGGCAGCCGAATACGAAGGGTAAGACAACATATTTGGTAATCCGTCGTTGTAATACTAAGGCGTTATGAATCAGGTTTTATGTGGAACTTCGGTTCCACCGGAGACTGTCGCAACGCAACGATAACCACAGCCTGTCAGAACCGTCAAGGCGTCCCGTGACACATATGAACGTGCTGAGTTTCGCGCTCGCATCGAAAATGAAGCAGCCCCAAGCATTCGCCTAGGGCTGCGCATTGACAGGTTCTCAGGGTGCTTAATTGTCCTGAGCAGAATCCTCGAAGAGCTCCGACAGTGCATCGAAGAACTGGCCTCCAAGACCCTCCTCCATCCCTTGAAGGTTCTCGGTTCGTTCAATGTCCTCCATTACTGTTGTCCAGTAGAACTCGCCCATGCCGTAAGCCACATGGAACATCATCAGACCGTCTTTCCGTTCAAACGTAAGTTGGTTCGACGGTTGAGGGTAAAACCCCATCTTGGCATAGGCTTCCGTCAGCAGGGAGAGGCTGATTCGCTCAGGAATAGCCATCAGGCAGCGACCGCAAAATCGCGGATCAGAACGTCCGTAGGTCTTTGCTGCCATGCCATCTGGTAATCGTTCATCACAGCCATACGTTCAGCAGCGGTCGCGGACACGGAGGATTCCGACCCGGTGTGCTCATAATCCCCCATGTGCTTCGGGTAATCCTTCTCCCACCACCACTCAACAGCCGAGCGGTTCAGAACATCCTCCAGTCTGCCCTTCTCGCGGTAGGCGGTGATGAAGCGATTGAACAACTTCTTGAACTCGCCAACGGCTTCGTCCTCTGTATCTCCGTAGGCGGTTAAACCAAACGGAGCGAAGCGCACAGAGACCACGCCGTCGTTGACGTGTTCAAAGACGTTGCATTTGATGTTTACCACTACTTGAGGTTCCACGGTTAACCTCCTCCACCAGATTTTGTCCCAAGACCCGAAATTGCTGAAATCGTGTAAATAGCCGTCAACCTATCAGCCATAGAAGCGGATGTCAATCACTTCACATCCGCCTGCGACAATTATAGCACACCGATTCCTGCCCTTCCTTGTAGACCGATTTCTTAGTGGCCGTCCTCCAGCTTTGGTTACCAGAAATCATCCCGTCACGCGTTTCAGCCTAGTACTACAGCCGCAGATGGGCGCTTGGAGTGTTGGGCGGTCTTGAAAATCGCAACGTCTAGCTACGGCCAACGTCTCTGCTCTTAATGAAACTAAAGCCACTGGACAATCCGTTCACGGTTAATACTCCGGCATATTTGCCAAGCACAACAACCCCCTGAACTCAGGGGGTTTGGGGGATTCATCCCCCAACGTGCCCCCGTGGTTCTAAAATCCGGGCGACGGTTTTCCTGAACAATAAAGACCCTGCCGATGCTCTCAGGGCCTTTCGATTCTCCCCTCTCCCCGCGGGAGAGGGGCCGGGGGTGAGGGCGTACCCCCCCGTATCAGCGACATGGAGAAGGGTTTGCGCCCGGCGCGTCAGGGTCTTTCAATTCTCCCCTCTCCCCGTGGGAGAGGGGCCGGGGGTGAGGGCGTACCCCCCGTATCAGCGACATGGAGAAAGGTTTGCGCCCGGCGCGTCAGGGCCTTTCTATCCTCCCCTCTCCCCCGGGAGAGGGGCCGGGGGTGAGGGCGTACCCCCTCAACTCAGGGGGTTTGGGGGATGAATCCCCCAACGTCTCCCCGTGGTTCTAAAATCCGGGCAACGGTTTTCCTGAACAATAAAGACCCTGCCGATGCTCTCAGGGCCTTTCGATTCTCCCCTCTCCCCGTGGGAGAGGGGCCGGGGGTGAGGGCGTACCCCCCGTATCAGCGACATGGAGCAGGGTTTGCGCCCGGCGCGTCAGGGCCTTTCTATCCTCCCCTCTCCCCGTGGGAGAGGGGCCGGGGGTGAGGGCGTACCCCCGTATCAGCGACATAGAGAAGGGTTTGCGCCCGGCGCGTCAGGGCCTTTCTATCCTCCCCTCTCCCCCCGGGAGAGGGGCCGGGGGTGAGGGCGTACCCCCAACGGCGCCGTTATTGAAGCGGCATTGCCTTACGGAGAGTCTGCCAGGGCTTGCGGGCGAACCGCTGGCCCAGGCCCCGCTCAATCTCGCGCCATTTCCCTTCTTCCTCCACCGTGATGAACGTTACTGCCTCGCCGGCGCGGCCCATGCGGCCAGTCCGTCCGACGCGGTGGGTGAAAAGCTGCTCCGAGTCGGGCAGGTCATAGTTAATAACCTGGCCAATATCCTCAAAGTCCAGCCCTCTCGCGGCCACGTTTGTTGCCACCAGAATCGACGCGGCCCCGGAACGGAAGTCCTTCATCACCCGCTCGCGCGCGTTTTGGCTTAGATTTCCTTGCAGCGCCCCCACCGGGTAACCCAAAGAATCGAGCTGTCCCGCCAGCTTTTTGACGCCGTGCTTGGTCTTGCCAAAGACGATAACCGGGGCGCCTTCCCGCCGGTCCAGCAGCGTGCGCAGGGCCTCCATCTTGTCGTTCTTCTGGATGGTGTAGACCTGGTGCTCCACGGTGGGCGGCGCTTGCATGCCCGCGTCCACTTCCACTCTTACCGGCTGGCGCAGGTGCTTGGCAGCGGTCCGGGACACCCACTCGGGCATCGTCGCGGACATGAGCGCCGTCTGCCGGTCTTTGGGCGTCCGGCCTATGATGTCCTCGACGTTGGGGGCAAACCCTCTATCCAGCATTTCGTCCGCTTCGTCCAGCACCAGAAACCGCACCGAGCCCAGGTCGAGCGTCCCCTGCCGCAGATGGTCCAACGTCCGGCCCGGAGTGCCGATGACGACCTGGCTCCCGTTCTTCAACGCTGCATACTCCGGCCTCAGAGACCGGCCGCCATACAGCAGCGTCACGCGGAGTTTCTGTGGAGAAGCCAGGGCTTGGATAACTCCGGCCACCTGGATGGCCAGTTCACGGGTGGGAACCAGCACCAGCGCTTGGATTCGCCGGACCGACGGGTCGCACCGCTCTGCCAGGGGCACGGCGAACGCCAGCGTCTTTCCCGATCCGGTGCGCGCCTGTCCAATCAAGTCCCGTCCCGCCAGGAGATGGGGGATGGCCTTCTCTTGAATCGGCGTGAGGTTTGATATGTTCATGCGGGAAATCGCGGCCTTGGTGGCGGGCTTCAAGGGCATCCCGGAAAATACGGAATCGCCGGTCGTGGCGCTGTCAACGGCATGGTCATTTGCAGAGTACGCTCTGCTCGTGTTGGCGCTGACCAATTCGGCTGCGCTGCCGGCCGGGTCGTTGGAGCGCACCCGGTTCGTGTTCGCGATGACTGTCGAGGAAAGCTCTTGGCGGCGGGCCTTGAAGCATGAGCGGCAATACACCGGCTTGCCCTGAGTTGGCCGGAAGGGGATGGTGGTGGACATTCCACAGTGATTGCAAACGGCTTGGTGCTGGGTGCGGGTGGTTGGGCGTACACGGGTGGACGGATATACATCGGGCATAGAAAAACGGACTCCCTATTTCAGAGTGGTAACACAGGTGAATCAGCGGGGGGGTGAACAAGAAGCGAGGGGGAAGCAGGGGCGGTCCGTTCTTGTGTCAAACCGTGGTGCGCTAATCAAGGGTGCCAATATATTATAACCCAGTATGACCGAAACCGACACGCCGGAGACAGAACCAGAACCTTTCGATTCTCCCCTCTCCCCCGGGACAGGGGCCGGGGGTGAGGGCGAACCACGAGCATCAGCAACGGTTGCCCCTGGCCGGGACGCCCTCACCCTAGCCCTCTCCCTGTGGGAGAGGGGATTTTTCGAGAATCGAAAGACCCCGTTGCGGACGGGCAGAACCTTTCGATTCTCCCCTCTCCCCGCGGGAGAGGGGCCGGGGGTGAGGGCGAACCCCTGAACTCACGGGGTTTGGGGGATGAATCCCCCAACGTGCCCCCCGTGGTTTTAAAATCCGGGCAACAGTTTTCTTGGAGAATGAAAAGACCCTGATGCCCCGGCCCAGAACCTTTCGATTCTCCCCTCTCCCCGCGGGAGAGGGGCCGGGGGTGAGGGCGAACCCCCCGTATCAGCGACATGGAGAAGGGTTTGCGCCCGGCGCGTCAGGGCCTTTCGATTCTCCCCTCTCCCGCGGGACAGGGGCCGGGGGTGAGGGCGACCCCCTGAACTCAGGGGGTTTGGGGGATGAATCCCCCAACGTGCCCCCCGTGGTTTTAAAATCCGGGCAACAGTTTTCTTGGAGAATGAAAAGACCCTGATGCCCCGGCCCAGAACCTTTCGATTCTCCCCTCTCCCCGCGGGAGAGGGGCCGGGGGTGAGGGCGCCCCCCTGAACTCAGGGGGTTTGGGGGATGAATCCCCCAACGTGCCCCCCGTGGTTTTAAAATCCGGGCAATGGTTTTCCTGAACAATAAAGACCCTGCCGATGCTCTCAGGGCCATTCGATCCTCCCCTCTCCCCGCGGGAGAGGGGCCGGGGGTGAGGGCGCCCCCCTGAACTCAGGGGGTTTGGGGGATGAATCCCCCAACGTGCCCCCCGTGGTTTTAAAATCCGGGCAATGGTTTTCTTGGAGAATGAAAAGACCCTGATGCCCCGGCCCAGAACCTTTCGATTCTCCCCTCTCCCCGCGGGAGAGGGGCCGGGGGTGAGGGCGTACCCCTCTCCCGCGGGACAGGGTACTTTTCGAGAATCGAAAGACCCTGTTGCGGACGCCCTGCTCCGTTGACATGGCAGCCGCAACGGATTTATCATCAAATCCTCAGGCGGGCGTAACTCAGTGGCAGAGTGTTTGCTTCCCAAGCAAAAAGTCGTGGGTTCGAATCCCATCGCCCGCTCCAACCTCCACTGCCATGCATCGCCATGATGGAACCGGACGCTCTAACGGCTCTAGCAGTCCAAAATTTTTGAAACGATGAGTAGCTGAGATTGGCGTGACTCCCCAGGGTCTTTCATTCAATAGTTCCCTCTCCCTCTGGGAGAGGGTTAGGGTGAGGGCTATATCCCATCAATTCAACGCTGTTGGACCACTGCCGGACTCCATCACACCGGACTCCGATGCACCGGACTTTACTGCCTAGCCCGGCCCTTCGTCTCCCCAGGGGACGTTGGCCAGCCCCCGTTGCCGCCGCAGTTCGTTGATGGTGACCACGCCCCGGTCCAACAGCTGCATTTCCCGGCTTACCCGCTGGTTTTCGTCTTCCTGAAGCGCCTCAATGGACGACAGGTCGAACTCCAGCCCCAGGCCCGGGTAACCCAGCCGGGGCAGCAGCATCCGCGTCAGATGCTCTTCCAGGAACTTCAGTTCAGGCACGATCGTGTTGCGCCAGAACATCCGCTCCGCCGCGTTGATGTTGGCGAAGGTGGCGCGCTCCAGGTCCGCCAGCAGCGGCTTGGGCACCCCGAAGGCCCGGCTGACTTCTTCCAGGCTCCACCGCAGCCCCTGGATGAAGTCCATGTCCTTGTGGCTGACTCCCAGCGTCTTTATGTCGCGGATGAAGTTGGCGATGGCCGGACGGTGGGCGTTCCCCGGCCCCTGGTAGCGCGCCTCCCAACGGCGGTAAAAGTCGGCAATCTCGCTGTCGGTCATGTTCTCGTCGGTGAGCATCACAAAGTCGGGCTGGGCCGAATTGCGGAAGAAGTTGCGGTTGAACCTCATGCCGTCGCAGCCCATGTCCACCGACAGGCGGCTGGGCGTCAGCGGCGAAAACCCGGCATATTCTTCCAACGGATTATAGTAGCGCAGCCACACCACCTCGTCGGGGGTGTAGGCCACCGGCCCCGACCGGCCCTGGTAGACGTACCCGCGCAGGTAGCGGCGGTCGTCGGGCAGCGGCGTCACCCGGTCCGGGCGCAGCGGCCAAATCTGCCATTCGCCATCGGCGTCCCGCTCCAGCGACCAGAAGGCCGAACCCCACAGATTCAGGTGGATTTCGGTGCTGCGCCACAGGTCGCTGCTGGTGGTCCACGGATTCACCCGCTCCATCAGCCGGGCCACCGGATGGTCCGGTTCAACGGTGGATTTTTCAACGCCCTGCCCGGCGCCTTGACGATAAATACGCAGCGACGGACGGCTGACCGCATCGGCCCGCAGCTTGATGGCCGCGTACACCGACACCGACGACGCGTAGTAGTGCCCATACTCGGGCCGGGCCCGGCCGTCGCCGCCGAGCAAGCCGGACAGGCCCCACCGGGCCGCCGCCATTTCCTCTGCCCCGCGCCGGGGGCTGGGAACCGACGATGCTTTCTCCGTCACACCCTCCGGTCCGTCCGCTTCCGGCGGCGCATCCCCGGCCCGCATTTTTCCGGCGGCCCGTTTCAACGGCCCCGCGATTGCCGAAGACCAAACATTCAATCCCATAACATTACTCCTTTGTGAATAAATCCGTTCGTCTAAGAAACTATCTCAAAACCAAAATTCGAAGGGCTTTGGGGGACTGGGTTACGTTGGGGGATGAATCCCCCAAACCCCCTGATGCAATTATCTCAAGACAGGATGAGGGCCGCTTCAAGTTTTGAGATAGTTTCTAAATCCGTTCGTCTAAACCCGTTCGTCCCGATGCCCTCAATGGACTTCCCCATCACAGGGGGTTTGGGGGATGAATCCCCCAACGTACCCCAGCGTCTTTCCATTCTCCCCTCTCCCGTGGGAGAGGGGCTGGGGGTGAGGGCGTCCCCCGCGCATCACCAACCAATGCCCCAGCCATGTATAATTGCCGCACCAAACCCGCCCTCCAAAGGACAACCCCATGCAGCAAGCAGTCACCTACCAGCAAAGAAGCCGGGAACTCCTGGCCAAGGCATACTCCGAACTCGACGACGACCTCGGCCAAGCCAGCGGGAAGGGATGGGGAGCCGCCGCCGCGATTATCAAGGCCGCCGCCGAGCAACGGGGCCTGTTCCATCGGAACCACAATGCCCTGCATATTGTTATTGACAGCCTGGCTAGGGAAACCGGCGACCAGGATTTGCGCAGGCTGTTCGCTGTCGCCAGCAGCTTGCACGTCAACTTCTACGAGAATTTGTACAGCCGCCAGTGGGTAGAGTCCAGCATCCAGGACGTGGAGCAGTTTGTGGCGAAGGTAGAAGCCCTGCTGTCCCCCAATCCCTAACCTCAGCATCAAGGGGGTTTGGGGGATGAATCCCCCAACGTACCCCAGCGTCTTTCCATTCTCCCCTCTCCCACGGGAGAGGGGCCGGGGGTGAGGGCGTCCCCCGCCCCAAAGGACAACACCATGCAGCAAGCAGTGACATACCAGCAACGAAGCCGCGGCTTCCTCACCAAGGCTTACGCCGAACTTGACCAGGACTTGTCCCAAGCCGGCGAGAAGGGTTGGGGAGCGGCCGCCGCCATCGTGAAGGCCATAGCCGTTGAACGGGGATGGCCTCATCAAAGTCACCGGACGCTTCAAATAGCCGTTAGTACGCTGGTGCGTGAAACCGGAGACCAGGATTTGCGCAGGCAATTCGACAGCGCCAATGCCTTGCACATCAACTTCTACGAGAATTGGTACGACCGCGACGACGTCGAATTGAGAATCCAGGACGTGGAGCAGTTTGTGGCGAAGGTCGAAGCCCTGCTCTCCCCTAACCCTTAACTGAACCGGAGACACCCTAACGCCCCAAAGGACAACACCATGCAGCAAGCAGTCACCTACCAGCAGAGAAGCCGCGACTTCCTCACCAAGGCTTACGCCGAACTTGACCAGGACTTGTCCCAAGCCGCCGAGAAGGGTTGGGGCGCCGCCGCCGCCATCGTGAAGGCCATCGCCGTTGAACGGGGTTTGTACCACCAGAGTCACCGTGCCCTTTACGATATTGTTGGTTCCCTGGTAGACGAAACCGGAGACCAGGATTTGCGCAGGCAATTCGACAGCGCCAACGAACTTCACATCAACTGCTACGAGAACTGGTTTGACCGTAAAAACGTCGAATGGAGGATTCAGGACGTCGAGCAGTTTGTGGCGAAGGTTGAAGCCCTGCTGTCCTCCAATCCATAGCTGAACCGGAGACACTGTAAAGCCCCAAAGGACAACCCCATGCAGCAAGCAGCGACATACCAGCAGAGAAGCCGCGACTTCCTCACCAAGGCTTACGCCGAACTTGACCAGGACTTGTCCCAAGCCGGCGAAAAGGGTTGGGGAGCGGCCGCCGCCATCGTGAAGGCCATCGCCGTTGAACGGGGTTTGTACCACCAGAGTCACCGCGCCCTTTACGATATTGTTGGTTCCCTGGTAGACGAAACCGGAGACACCGAATTGGGGGCCTTGTTCGACAGCGCCAATGCCTTGCACATCAACTTCTACGAGAACTGGTTTGGCCGCGAAAACGCCGGATGGAGGATTCAGGCCGTGGAGCAGTTTGTGGCGAAGGTTGAAGCCCTGTTGCCCCCCAACCCCTAAACTCAAGCAGCCCCGCCCCAACCCAGGGTATTTCGATTCTCCCCTCTCCCCGCGGGAGAGGGGCCGGGGGTGAGGGCGTCCCCAGCCCCAAAGGACAACACCATGCAGCAAGCAGTCACCTACCAGCAACGAAGCCGGGAACTCCTGGCCAAGGCATACGTCGAACTCGACGACGACCCGGCCCAAGCCGGCGAAAAGGGTTGGGGAGCGGCCGCCGCCATCGTGAAGGCCATCGCCGTTGAACGGGGTTTGTACCACCAGAGTCACCGCGCCCTTTACGATATTGTTGGTTCCCTGGTAGACGAAACCGGAGACACCGAATTGGGGGCCTTGTTCGACAGCGCCAATGCCTTGCACATCAACTTCTACGAGAACTGGTTTGGCCGCGAAAACGCCGAATGGAGGATTCAGGCCGTGGAGCAGTTTGTGGCGAAGGTTGAAGCCCTGCTGTCCCCCAATCCCTAACCTCAGCATCAAGGGGGTTTGGGGGATGAATCCCCCAACGTACCCCAGCGTCTTTCCATTCTCCCCTCTCCCGTGGGAGAGGGGCCGGGGGTGAGGGCGTCCCCATCCCCAAAGGACAACACCATGCAGCAAGCAGTCACCTACCAGCAACGAAGCCGCGAACTCCTGGCCAAGGCATACGTCGAACTCGACGACGACCCGGCCCAAGCCGGCGAAAAGGGTTGGGGCGCCGCCGCCGCCATCGTCAAGGCCATCGCCGTTGAACGGGGTTTGTACCACCAGAGTCACCGCGCCCTTTACGATATTGTTGGTTCCCTGGTAGACGAAACCGGAGACACCGAATTGGGGGCCTTGTTCGACAGCGCCAATGCCTTGCACATCAACTTCTACGAGAACTGGTTTGGCCGCGAAAACGCCGAATGGAGGATTCAGGCCGTCGAGCAGTTTGTGGCGAAGGTTGAAGCCCTGCTGTCCCCCAATCCATAACCTCAGCATCAAGAGGGCTTGGGGGATGAATCCCCCAACGTACCCCAGCGTCTTTCCATTCTCCCCTCTCCCGTGGGAGAGGGGCCGGGGGTGAGGGCGTCCCCCGCCCCAAAGGACAACCCCATGCAGCAAGCAGTCACCTACCAGCAACGAAGCCGGGAACTCCTGGCCAAGGCATACGCCGAACTCGACGACGACCCGGCCCAAGCCGGCGAAAAGGGTTGGGGAGCGGCCGCCGCCATCGTGAAGGCCATCGCCGTTGAACGGGGTTTGTACCACCAGAGTCACCGCGCCCTTTACGATATTGTTGGTTCCCTGGTAGACGAAACCGGAGACACCGAAATGGGGGCCTTGTTCACCGCTGCCAGCGGCCTGCACGTCAATTTCTACGAGAACTGGTCCAATCGGACGGTGGTGGCAACGGGGGTCCAGGCCGTCGAGCGGTTCGTACACAAGGTTGAAGCCCTGTTGCCCCCCAACCCCTAAACTCAAGCAGCCCCGCCCCAACCCAGGGTATTTCGATTCTCCCCTCTCCCCCCGGGAGAGGGGCCGGGGGTGAGGGCGTCCCCCGCCCCAACCCAGGGTATTTCGATTCTCCCCTCTCCCCCCGGGCTGACAGGGGTATGTATACTGAAATTGGTCTGAGAGCTTGGAAAGCGCACAGGAATCCGTCATCTTGGTTGTAATGACTAAACCGGATGCCGGAGGTATCCCATGCGCCTTCCAAGGGAATGCTGCCAGATGAAGCAGGTCATTGAAACGCATTTACCGCACCTCACTCAGCCACAGTTGACCGGCCTGGCCTGGTGGGTGTGCGGGACCATTCTGGCTGGGAGCGCCTGCCAGAATACCGTCGCGTCCGCCCTCTCCACCCGGGGCAACTGGAACAACCTGCGGCAGTATCTCAGAGAGTGGTTGTACGACGGCGGCGACCGGGCCCGTCCCTGCCCCTGCAAGACCGAACTGGACGTAAGTCTCTGCTTCGCGCCGCTGCTCCGGTGGGTCCTGGCGTGGTGGCGTTCCGATAGGCTGGCGCTGGCGGTTGACCCCACGTTGAAAGGGGACGACACCACCGCCATCGTCATCAGCGTGGTCTACCGGGGTTGCGCGATTCCCGTGGCCTGGCGAATCCTGCGGGCCAACCAGCGCGGGGCCTGGATGGACCCAATAGTGGAACTGCTGCAGGCCCTGGCCCCGGCGGTCCCCAGGGAAATGACCGTGATTGTGATGTGCGACCGGGGCCTGGCCAGTCCGAAATTGTGGAAACAGATACTCGCTCAGGGCTGGCATCCCTACATGAGGTATCCGAGAAACGTCACTTTCTGCGCCGATGGCGGACGGCGGCTGCCCGCGCGCGCCTTCGTTTCCAGTCCGGATACCGCCTGGACCGGCAGCGGGACCGCCTTCGGCGGAGCCGCCGCAAAACGCCGTTGCACCCTGCTGGCGGTCTGGTACGTTGAACAGGAGGAGCCGTGGATCATCCTGACCGACCTTCCGCCGGACCAAGTTGGGGTGAGTTGGTACGCCCTCCGCTTCTGGATCGAGTTGGGGTTCAAGGCGGTCAAGAGCCTGGGTTGGCAATGGCACAAGACCCGCAGGACTGACCCGGCGCGGATTTCGCGCCATTGGTTCGTGTTGTCGGTGGCGACGCTCCTGACCCTGGCCTATGGGACCAGGGTGGAAGACGCCTATGACCGGAAGATGCCCCCCGGCAGCTTGCGAGCGCCGCCCCGGGCGCTGGCGCCCACGCACCGCAGCGGCAGGGAGAAGCCGGGACGGACCGTCAGCGTAATCCGGCACGGCATCGACTGGCTGAGACGCTTGCTGCACCGGGGCCGGTTATGGCGCCGGGTATGGCTGCTGCCCGAACCCTGGCCGGAACCCAAGCCCAACCTGGAGGTCACCCGCCATGCCCCTACATGAAACCCTATACATACCCCTGTCAGCTCCCCGCGGGAGAGGGGCCGGGGGTGAGGGCACGGGGGTTGGAGGGGTATGGCGGTCGATCCGGGTGAAGTGGGAAACGGGGGAAATACAGAAAGACCCTGGCGCCGCATCAGGAGGATTCCGCAGACCGGAATCCGGGGCCAGGGTCCGTCAGTAACAGGAATTGATGGAGCGGCGGTTGTCAGCTCGGGTTGTGCTGGTCAATGTAGGTCAGGATCCGGCTGTCCAGTTGGGCCCTGCACTCTTCCAGCATACCCGAGTCGGCATAGGCCACGGCCAAGTGAGCATCCCGCTGGATGTTCTCCCAATCGGGTTCCAGCTCATACTCGTCGCGAAGTTCTACAAACATTGCGTCCAAAGACTCTCGGTCAAACATCGTTACTATCCAAGCCTCCTCCTTTAGGGTTACCGGCAATGTGCCCCATCGGGGTGGCCGGAAGCTCCGGCAATCCTTACCCGGAACCGCCCACCCGCCAAAGGAGTCAACCCGCAAACAAAGCCGGTACAACGCCGTTTAGTCTACCCGCATTTCCAATCGCTGGCAAGACTACCGACGCCCCGTAACTGTTCAGACTTGGTGAGTCCAATTGACCGAGAGTCGTTCGCAAACCGCCAGCCTGAGCGTCAACAACAGGAATGAACCCGCCAATTCTCGGCGGTCAGACACTCGGATCCCCTCAAGTCTGAACAGTTACACGCCCCGGCGCAGGACAGTTGCCAAGTCGCTGGCTTCATCTGGACGGGGCATCGTCTTTCCCCCGTCTCCACGGGGGCAGGCTCTGCGCAGGCAGGAATCCACGGCAGTCTTGCCAACAGCGGCGTTTGCTGCCGCAGCGTCGTATGGATTCCTGCTTTCGCAGGAAAGACGATGTGTGCGGCGCCTCGCAATGGGGCTTCCCTTAATAAGACTTTGCAATCGTCCTGCACCGGACACGCCTTCGGCCAAAGCATTTCCATCCTCCCCTCTCCCCGCGCTGACAGGGGTATGTATGGACTGAAATTGGTCTGAGGGCTTGGAAAGCGCACGGGAATCCGGCATCTTGGTTGCAATGACGAAACCGGATGCCGGAGGTTTCCCATGCGCCTTCCCAAGGAATGCTGCCAGATGCAGCAGGTCATTGAAACGCATTTGCCTCACCTCAGCCGGTCACAATTGGCCGGGCTGGTCTTGTGGGTGTGCGGGACTATCCTGGCCGGGAGCGCCTGCCAGAATGCCGTCGCCGCCGCTCTCTCCACCAAGGGAAACTGGGACAATCTGCGGCAGCGCCTTCGGGAATGGCTCTACGACGGCGGCGACCGGGCGCGTCCCTGCCAGACCGAACTGGATGTGAGTCTCTGCTTCGCGCCGTTGCTCAGGTGGGTCCTTGCGTGGTGGTGTTCTGACCGGCTGGCCTTGGCGGTTGACCCGACGTTGAAAGGGGACGACACCACCGCCATCGTCATCAGCGTGGTCTACCGGGGTTGCGCGATTCCCGTGGCCTGGCGCATCCTGCACGCCAACAAACCTGGGGCCTGGATGGACCCGATAGTGGAACTGTTGCAGGCGCTGGCCCCGGCGGTCCCAGAAGACATGACCGTGATTGTGCTGTGCGACCGGGGCCTGGCCAGTCCGAAATTGTGGAAACAGATACTCGCTCAGGGCTGGCATCCCTACATGAGGTATCCGAAAAACGTCACTTTCTGCGCTGAGGGCGGTCGGCGGCTGCCCGCGCGCGCCTTCGTTCCCCGTCCGGATACCGCGTGGATCGGGAGCGGGACGGCGTTCAGCAAGGCAACAGTAAAACGCCGTTGCACCCTGCTGGCGGTCTGGTACGTTGAACAGGAGGAGCCGTGGATCATCCTGACCGACCTTCCGCCGGACGAAGTTGGGGTGAGTTGGTACGCGCTCCGCTTCTGGATCGAGTTGGGGTTTAAGGCGGTCAAGAGCTTGGGTTGGCAATGGCAAAAGACCCGCAGGACTGACCCGGCGCGGATTTCGCGGCATTGGTTCGTGTTGTCGGTGGCGACGCTGCTGACCCTGGCCTACGGGACCAGGGTGGAAGACGCCTATGACCGGAGGCTGGCCCCCGGCAGCTTGCGAGCGCCGCCCAGGGCGCTGGCGCCCACTCACCGCAGTAGCCGGGAGAAGCCGGGACGGACCGTCAGCGTAATCCGTTACGGCATTGCCTGGCTGAGGTGGTTGCTGCACCGGGGCCGGTTCTGGAGCCGGGTATGGCTGCTGCCCGAACCCTGGCCTGAACCCAAGTCCGACCTGGAGGTCACCCGCCATGCCCCTACATGAAACCCTATACATACCCCTGTCAGCTCTCCCCGCGGGAGAGGGGCTGGGGGTGAGGGCGAATCCCCCGGCCGATGTCCAAAGGGATTCCAATGGCCGGGTTGTAGTATCATAGGTCAGTCATCCTTTCCAACCCGGCCGTCAATGCAGGGCCCGTGGCCGGGCCGGCGCCGGACAACTACCGGACAACTACCGGACAACTCCGGGAGGCAGGTCTTACATGGCAGAAGCGTCCACCACCCAACACGTCGAGCGAATGCTGACGGTGCAGCGCGGCAAGTTCGACATCCAATTGGCCGAGGGGGGTTCCGGCCCCGACCTGGTGTATCTTCACGGCGCCGGCGGGTTCACCGGCTGGGCGCCCTTCCTCGAGCGGCTGTCGCAGAGCTGCCACGTCGTCGCCCCGGCCCACCCGGGCGTGGCCGGCAGCAGCGGGCTGGAACACCTGGACAATCTCTGGGACCTGGTACTGTTTTACGAGGAACTGCTCCAGGAGTTGGGGCTGGAGCAGGCCATTGTCATGGGACACTCCTACGGCGGAATGCTGGCGGCGGAACTGGCGGCCCACCGGCCGGAGCGGGTCTCCCGCCTGGTCCTGGTGGCGCCGCTGGGCTTGTGGCTGCCAGACACGCCCGTCGCGGACTTCTTCGTGCTTACCCCCTCGGAGCGGGACCCGCTCCTGTGGTACGACCCCGCCTCCGAGACGGCCCAAGCCTACGGCCGCCGTCCGGAGGACCCGGTGGAGCGGATGGAGGCCGACCTGGACCGCACCAGGACCCTTTCGGCGGTGGGCAAGTTTATCTGGCCCATTCCCGACCGGGGGCTGCCCAAGCGCGCCCACCGCATAACCATGCCCACGCTGCTGCTGTGGGGCGACTCCGACGGAATCGTCCCGCCCGCTTACGGCCCGGCGTTCCGGGAGTTGCTGCCCAATGCTATACTCCAGGTCATTGAGCGGTGCGGCCACATCCCGCAGATGGAGCGTCCCGACGCTTTCCACGAGGCGGTGGAGGCCTTCCTGAACGGATAGCCCGCCGGCAATTGCCCCATACCCAGCCATACCATTTCACCACCCGATTTCAACAGAGGAAAACGCCATGGCCATTAGTCAACCGATGCAGGACGCTTTCAACGAGCACATCAACCAAGAGTTTTTCGCGTCGTACCTGTACCTTTCCATGTCCGCATACTGCGAGAGCATCAACCTGCCCGGGTTCGCCCACTGGCTGCGCATCCAGAGCCAGGAAGAATACTCCCACGCCATGAAGCTCTACGACTTTGTGCTGGACCGGGGAGGGAAAATCGCCCTCTTTCCCATAGCGCAGCCCGACCTGGAGTTCGGCTCGCCGCACGATGTCATGCGGCAGACTTTGGAACATGAGCGCAGCGTGACCGGGCTAATCAACGGACTGTACGGCAAGGCGGTGCAGGAAGGCGACTTCGCCTCGCAGGTGCACCTGCAATGGTTTATCACCGAGCAGATCGAAGAGGAGAAGGCTGCCGCCGACCTGGTGGAGCAGCTTAACCTGATCGGCGACCGGGGCGATGCGCTGCTGTGGCTGGACCGGGAGTTGGCAGCCAGGACGCTGACGCCGGCCCCGGGCGGCGGCACTTAGAAACTATCTCAAAACCAAAATTCGAAGGGCCTTGGGGGACTGGGTTACGTTGGGGGATTCATCCCCCAAACCCCCTGATGCAATTATCTCAAGACAGTATGAGGGCCGCTTCAAGTTTTGAGATAGTTTCTTAGTGGTCCAACAGCATTGAATTGATGGGATGAACGCCCTCACCCCAACCCTCTCCCAGAGGGAGAGGGAACTATTGGATGGGATGAACGCCCTCACCCCAACCCTCTCCCAGAGGGAGAGGGAACGGTTTTGTTTGCTTATAGGGTATGGGCTAAACCAGAGGCAAAGCCCTTTACTGCAATATGGGGTTTTGGTATAAGATACACATAACTTCACGGAAAGGCACAGGTGACTATGCCACCCAAAAACGCTAAGACGAAACCCAAGGATACTGCGAAGGCGGCCACCACTACCACAGGGAAGCGTCGGGTGTCTCCCGCATGGCCGACCGTTCCGGCGCATCCGTACATGGCGGGCAATGCTCTGGTGTGCGGCGACAACCTTGACGTTCTGCGGGAGTTGCCCGACGAGTGCATTGACCTTATCTACCTGGACCCGCCGTTCAACAGCAACCAAAACTATGTTGCGGCGTTTGGGGACAAGGGAAGCGTGGACGCCCAGCTTCGGGACATCTGGCGGTGGACGCTGGAGACCGAGAACTCCTAACCAGCGATTGTTGCATGGCCCACTGTTGAATGCGGTTAACGCCGTCCGGCTGGTTAGCGGTGATAACTCCCCAATGGCGGCGTACTCGGTTTTCATGGGGCGACGGTTGGAGCAAATGCGGCGAGTCCTCAAGGCAACTGGAAGCATCTATCTGCACTGTGACTCTACGGCAAACCATTATCTGAAATTGTTGATGGACTCGCTTTTCGGCTCCAGCAACTTCATCAACGAAATCTCTTGGTTGCGTAGCCAGACCCGTTCTTCAATCAGCCGTCGATATTAGGAAAGCGCACGACACCATTCTGTTCTGTGGAAAGAGCGCAAAGTACAAATTCAACATTTCCTATAAGAGCCTGTCCGAAGCCTCGTTGAGCCTTTATAACCATGTTGATGAACGGGGGAACTATCAACTGGTGCCGGTACTCGTCAGCGGAAAGAGGAATGGGGAAACTGGACAAGTGTGGTGTGGGGTTGACCCTAACCAGCGGGGCAAGAATGGGATGCACTGGGTTACTACACCTGATAATCTCAACGCCTACGAAAAAGACGGGCGAATAGCATGGCCGCAAAAGACAGGCGGTGTCCCCCGGTTGAAATACTATTTGGAAGACAATCCGGGTGTGCCAGTCAGTGATTTTTGGGATGACGTTGCATTCATGCATTCCCAAAGCGACGAAAATCTGGGGTATCCCACCCAAAAGCCGCTGGCCTTACTAGAGCGCATTATCACCGCCTCTTCTCCAAGTGGTGGGATTGTGCTAGACCCGTTCTGTGGATGCGGCACGGCGGCGGATGCCGCCGCCAGCTTGGGGCGTGGTTACTTGGGCATCGAAGTGAGCGCCATTGCTGTAAGGGTAATGGAGCAACGCCTTACCAGCAGGGGTGGTGCCGCTACACCAGTCGTCTACAAGATGGGATGGGAAGATTACGAGTGGGAAGCCTTCGAGCGGCGGGCGTTGATGCACGAGGCCGATGCCGAAGACGGTCTACCGGGTTGGGCATGGGCGGAAGACAAGGTGGCGGGGTTGCTAAACGCCGTTCCCAACTCCAAGAAGATTGGCGACGGCGGGGTTGACGCCCGGTACTTCACCGAGAAGGGAGAGGTAATCCCGGTTCAGGTGAAAATGTACAAAGGTCAGATTGGCCGCCCTGAAATGCAAAAGCTCCTTGGGGTTCAGACAGAGTGGCAGAACCAGCAGGTCAACGCTCCGATGTCTCTGATGGTGACGTTGTACCCGCCCCGGGAGACCTTGCGGGTGTATGCGGCGCAACAGGGGCGGGTGAATGTGCAGGGGGTGGAATACCCCAAGATGCAGGTGTTGAGCGTACAGGAAATGTTGACCAAGGAAATCCGGTCCAAGTTGCCGCCCGTAGACCCCCGGTATTTCGTGGGGAACACGCAGACCCGGTTTGCGATGGCGAGTTAAAAGTTTTACCCGAAATGCCCCCATACCCTATAAGCAAACGAAACCGTCCAACAGCATTGAATTGATGGGATGAACGCCCTCACCCTAACCCTCTCCCAGAGGGAGAGAGAACTATTGGATGGGATGAACGCCCTCACCCCAACCCTCTCCCAGAGGGAGAGGGAACTATTGGATGGGATGAACGCCCTCACCCCAACCCTCTCCCAGAGGGAGAGGGAACTATTGGATGAAAGCCCCAGGGCGCATCCCCTCAACCTGTGCCCAGGCTGTGGGGCATTTGCGATATGAGACGGTTCGGCATATTCCATTTCGTCTTTCCTGCGCAGGCAGGAATCCAGAGGATCCAGGCGCAGGCCAACGTTCCCTCAGCAAGAGCCTATGGATTCCCGCCTTCGCGGGAAAGACGAGAAATGTCAACACGACCCAATCTACTGACGGGACGTTTGGAACAGCACTATGAAACTGAACCAGTTTATCGAAGATTCGTTGACCCAGGAGCGCCGGATGCTGCTGGAGGCGCTGGACGGTCTGACGCCGGAAGAGCTGTCCTGGCAGCCCGGCCCGGAGTCCAACCCCATCGGCTGGACGGTGTGGCACATGCTGCGGGTGGAAGATATGTGGACCCAGTTTTTCGCCCAGCGTCAGACCGAGCTTTGGGAGCGCGGCGGCTGGCATGAGAAGTTCGGCCTGCCCACCCGCGACAACGGGTTCAACCACTCGCCGCAGCAGGTCGCCGATTTCCCGGCGCCGGACATGACGATTTTGCTCCAGTACGGCGATGCGGTGCGGGCGGCAACCCTGGAGTACCTGCGGGGGCTGGACGAAGCCGGAATGGAGGCCATGCCCCGGTCTGACCGCCCCGACGTCTGGTGGCACAGCTTCACGGTGGGCGCCATGTTCCGGCAGCTAATCGGCGAGTTCTACCAGCACCTGGGGCAGATAGCCTACCTGCGGGGGTTGCGCCGCGGGTTCGACGCCGTTCCGCCGGAGTTCGCCACCCCCCGGTAAGCGGCCCGCCTCCCGGTCAGCGCAGGTTGGCAGCGGCGCGAGTTCCGATGTCCAGGAACTGCACCAGAGAGACCATATCGGCATTGAAGACACAGCAACGGGATTCTGCGCTGACCGGGATACCCAGAAGGGCTGCATGGTCCCGATAACCCTGGGGCATTACCGAGGACATACGGAACATCTCACGGGCGTATCTATCCGGCAGGCTGTTCTCCCGGTCGGGATATTGAAAGGGCATCGCCGAATTCTCCGAAAGATGGCAGTTGAACATCAACGATCTGCCGTCACTGTTGGTCCGACAGCATTGAATTGATGGGATGAACGCCCTCACCCTAACCCTCTCCCAGAGGGAGAGGGAACTGTTGGATGAAAGACCTTGGGCAGTCACGCCAATCTCAGCAACTCATCATTTCAAAAATTTCGGACTACTAGTCTGGAGATTCATTATGCGTTGAGCCGCAGGTTCCGGGTCGCCGCCGGTGGCCTCGCCGTCGCTGATGTTAATGATGACGGGAGGAAAAAATCGGGGTGACGGACGATCCACTGCTCAACCGCCTGTGCGGCGTGTGTTAGCGTCTGGCACATCGGCGTTTGCCATCCGGCATGGGGATGGAGCCAAACGGGCACCCGCCGGGTCACTTCCACCACCCCGCCGGCACCGTCGCTTTCCCGTACCTGCCGATCCACCACTTCGGCGGCGTCGCCCACCTGTTCAATGGACAGGAAGAGTTTATCAGGACTGGGCCACCCAAGGGGATGAAAACTGCAGGGAAAGGGCCGCCCCTTTCCCTGGCTCAGGGTGAGCGGGAAATCATTCCCCTGGGGCGGCGGCCCGCTTGATTCCTTCTTCCAGGGCGACCCAGGGGAGCAGGGCGCACTTGATGCGCACCGGGTATTGCCGCACCACCCGCAGCGCGGGCAAGTCCCCCATTTCGGCCAGGGTATCATCCGGCAGGTCATGTCCCTGCATCATCTGGCGGAACTCTTGGGACAACCCCTTCAACTGCTCCAGAGTCTTGCCGGCCATCGAGTCGGCCATCATCGACGCCGAAGCCTGAATAATTGAGCAGCCGTCGGACACCGAACTCACCTGCGCCACCCGCCCCTGGGCATCCAGCCGAATCCGCAAGGTAACCTCGTCGCCGCAGAAGGGGTTGAGTTGGTGGGACTCGACATTTTGGCCCAGCAGCGGGGCGCGGCGCCGGGGGTTGCGGTAGTGGTCCATGATGGCGTCGGCGTAGAGGCCGTCTTGGGAGAAATCTGGCAACTGCGGCATTTGGAAACTATCTCTAGCAGGCTCGATTCGGGGCGATTCAGAGGCATCGTCCCCTGCCTAGATTACCACACCCCGAATAGGGAGAGGACAACCTGGCCCGGAAAGTTCACCGGGTTGTCGGCAAGGGAGTTATTTTTGAGATTGCAGACGGTGAGCGGCATAAGCGCGGACTGCCGTCATGGTCAGCACGACGGAAGTCCCAGTTGGTCCAAGTCATTGTCCGAAACATCAAGCAAAGCGGGCGGTATACAGCCGGTCAGGTCGTTTCCGGCCAGAAACAAATACCGCAGATTGAGGTTCCCCAACTCCGCCGGAATCTCTCCAGTCAGCGCGTTTCCGTCCAGATGCAAATACAGCAGATTGAAGTTTCCCAACTCCGCCGGAATCTCTCCGGTCAGGTCATTCTCGGAGAGCTCCAATGTCTCCAGATTGGTGAGGTTTCCCAACTCCGCCGGAATCTCCCCAGCCAGCGCATTTTCGGAGAGGCCCAACCACTCCAGATTGGTGAGGTTTCCCAACTCCGCCGGAATGTCTCCAGTCAGCGCATTTTCGGCCAGATACAATTCCTGCAGATTGGTGAGGTTCCCCAACTCCGCCGGAATCTCCCCGGTCAGATCGTTTTCGGCCAGATACAAATCCTGCAGATTGGTGAGGTTTCCCAACTCCGCCGGAATCTCTCCAGTCAACCCGTTATAAGAGAGGCCCAACCACTCCAGATTGGTGAGGTTTCCCAACTCCGCCGGAATCTCTCCGGTCAGATAGTTGTTGGAGAAGCCCAAAAATCGCAGATGGGTCAACTCCGCCAATTCTACCGGAATCTCTCCGGTCAACGCGTTGCCTTGCAGGTACAAAACCCGCAGATTGGTGAGGTTCCCCAACTCCGCCGGAATCTCTCCGGTCAGTTCAGTGCCGACCAGGTCCAACCTCTCCAGGTTGGCGAGACTGCCGAGTTGCGCCGGAATTTCTCCGGTCAGTTTATACCCGTGAAGGTCCAACCACTGCACACGCTTGGGATTCCCGCCGACGGTGACGCCCTGCCATTTCGTAATAGAAGCGCCGGCGTCCCAATTCAGTTTTGGATAGGAATTGGGAGACGCGGTGAGTCCTGCTTCCAGCAGAACCGCACGGTCGCTTAGCAGTTCGGGATTGCCGCCACAGGCCGGCAGCAATGCGGCGGTCAACAGGCACAGCAGTCCAAGGCAAGGGGCGCGGGGAAATGTTGGGCGCAGGGGCGGCGTTATACGGACAACGGGCGTCAACGTGGCTGCATCAGTGGGGCGCATCCGGATGAGTTGCGATTTCCGGCAAACCCGGCCAGCGCATCGGCGGCTAATCGCGGGTCTACTCGGTTATCACCAAGTCCTGCTGGCCGGCCAACGCGGCGCGGAGGGTGTGCCAGACCAAGATGGCGCACTTGATGCGGGTGGGGTATTCGGCGACGCCGGCCAGCATTTCGAGGTCTTCCAGCAGGTCGTAGTCCAGTTCAGCGCCGGGTTCGGTGAGCATCCGGTGAAACTGGTGGAACAGCGCTTCGGCTTCCTCCAGGGTCATGCCCTTTACCCGCTGGGTGAGCATGGACGCCGACGCCTTGGAAATGGCGCAGCCGGCGCCCTGGAAGCCGATGTCGCTGACGACACCATCTTCCAGCTTCAAGTAAATGGTGTACTGGTCGCCGCACAGGGGGTTGTACCCCTCGGCGAACACCGTGGCGTCGTCCAGCCGACGGTAGTTCCGGGGCTTGCTGTTGTGCTCCAGCAGTATTTCCTGGTAAAGGTCGCTAAGGTCAGACATATTCGCTTTACCGTCTTTAGAAACTATCTCAAAACCAAAATTCGAAGGGCCTTGGGGGACTGGGTTGCGTTGGGGGATTCATCCCCCAAACCCCCTGATGCAATTATCTCAAGACAGGATGAGGGCCGCTTCAAGTTTTGAGATAGTTTCCTAGTGTTGTGGTACTCCGCCGGGTTGACATCCGGGCCGGGCCGTTAGCTGAAGACCTCCAGCACCCGGTCGATTCCCTCGACGAGAGTGTCAATCTCGGCCCTGGTGTTGTAGAAAGCGAGGGATGCCCGGGCGGTGGCGGGAATGCCGTACCGCTGCATCACGGGTTGGGCGCAGTGATGCCCAGTGCGGATGGCGATTCCCTGGGAGTCCAGAATCGTGCCGATGTCGTGGGGGTGAATGTCGCCCAGGGTGAAGGACAGGATGCCGCCCTTCTCTCTGGCGGTGCCAACCAGCTTCAGCCCGCCGATGCGGTTCAGGCAGCCGGTGCCGTAGTCCAGCAGGTCCTTTTCGTAGGCGGCGATGCGCTCCATGCCGAAGCCTTCGATGTAGTCGATGGCCGCGCCCAAGCCGATGCTGCCGGCGATGTTGGGGGTGCCGGCCTCGAACTTGTGGGGCAGCACGTTGTACAGCGTCTTCTCATAGGTGACGGAGCGGATCATCTCGCCGCCGGCCTGGTAGGGGGGCATCTGCTCCAGCAGCTCGGTCCGGCCGTACAATATCCCGATTCCGGTGGGGCCGTATAGCTTGTGGCCGGAGAAGGCGAAGAAGTCGCACCCCATCTTCTGCACGTCGATGGGAATGTGGGGTATGGACTGGGCGCCGTCCACCAGCACCGGAACGCCCCGGCTGTGGGCCAGCTCGATGACAGTTTCTATGGGGTTAATGGTGCCCAGCGCGTTGGACTGATGGACCATGGACACCAGCTTGGTGCGGGGGCTGAGCAGCTTTTCGTACTCGTCCACCAGCAGTTCGCCAGCATCGTTGAAGGGAACAACCTTCAGGACGGCGCCGGTTTCCTGGGTGAGAATCTGCCACGGCACTATGTTGGAGTGGTGCTCCATGCCGGAGATGATAATTTCGTCGCCGTCGCCGATGTTTTGGCGGCCGTAGGTCTGGGCCACCAGGTTAATCGCCTCGGTGGCGCCGCGCACGTAAATCAGCTCGTGGTCTTCGGCGGCGTTCATAAACCGGCGAACCTTGCTGCGGGCGGCCTCGTAGTCGTCGGTGGCGTGCTGGCTCAGCGTGTGGACGCCCCGGTGGACGTTGGAGTTTTTCGTGGTGTAGTAGTTGACCAGGGCGTCAATGACGCACTGGGGTTTCTGGCTGGTGGCGGCGTTGTCCAGGTACACCAGCGGGTGGCCGTTGACCACCTGCTGCAGCACCGGGAAGTCCTGCCGGATGCGGGCCACGTCGAGAGCGTTGTCAGAGACGGTCAAGATGTCCTCCCCAGCGGCAGGGTGGCGTCGGGAATGGCTTCCATGTACAACCCGTCCAGGTAGTTTCGCAGCGGCTCCAACCGCACCGTCTCGATAATCTCGCTGGCGAAGGCGTGGATGAGGATTTGGCTGGCGGTGGCCACGTCCAGCCCGCGGCTGCGCATATAGAACAGCGTGTCCTCGTCGATATGCCCGGCGGTGGCGCCGTGGCCGCACTTCACGTCGTCGGCGTAGATGAGCAGGCTGGGCTTGCTGTCCACTTCGGCGTCGTTGGACAGCAGCAGGTTCTTGTCGGTCTGTTGAGCGTCGGTCTTCTGGGCTTCCTTGCGGACGGTTACGTTGCCGCCGAAGACCGCCCGGGAGCGGCCGTCAAGAATGCCCTTGTACAGCAGGCGGCTGGTGCAGTTGGGTTGGGCGTGGTCAATGTTGATAAAGTTGTCCATGTGCTGATTGCCGGTGGTGAAGTACAGCCCGTTCAGCGAGCAGTTGGCGCCGGGGCCGTCCAGCAGCACCTGAAAGTCGTTGCGGCCCAATGCGGCGCCCTTGGCGAAGGCTGCCGACGAAAAGGAACTGTCCCGCGCCTGGGAGACCCGGCTGACGCCGACGTGGTAGGCCTGGGCGCTTTCCAGCAGCAGCCGGTAGTGGTTCACGCTGGCGCCGTCTTCCACCACAATCTCGGTGACGGCATTGGTGAGACAGCGTTCATTGGTCAGGCTGACGTAGCTTTCCACCAGGTCCAGTTGGGCGTTGCTCTCGGCCACCACCAGCGTCCGCGGGTAGGTGACCCGGGGCTGCTGCCGTCCGCCGGTGACGAACACCAAGTTGATTGGGGCGGATACCACCGTGTTTCGGGGAACGTGGACCAGCGCTCCGTCCCGCAGGAAGGCGGTGTTCAGCGCCACGAAACCATCGTCGTCGGGAGGGGCTTGTTGGGCCAGCCGCTGTTCCAGGACGGCCCGGTTCTCATTGCCGGCGGCGGCGATGCTGCCCGCGTAGACGCCATCGAGCGCGGGCGAAGAGAGGCTGGAGCAAAAGCGTCCGTCGATGAAGACCAGCCTGGTCCAGCCCGGGTCGCCGGGAGCGGCACCGGAGATCAAGCCAAGGTTGGCCTCATCTTCCGGGTCCAGGTCCAAAGGGTGGGTGAAGGCGGTGCTGGCGACCCGCCGGACGTCGGTGTACTTCCACTTTTCGTTGCCGCGGCGAAGAGTTGGCATACCGAGTTCGGTAAACCGCTCCCACGCCCGTTGGCGCAGGGGTGCGAGCCAAGCCAAGCCGTCATCAACGGCGGTCAGGGCCTCGAAATCGGCGGTATATTGGGGGAATCGGGTTGGTGTTTGTGTCATTGGTTAATCAGTTGCCGCTTGTGGTTCAGGATGAGCGCCGGGATTATTTCCGCGCGCCAATGCCGGGTTAGTTGCCGGCTTCGACCGCTTCCCGAATCCAGTCGTAGCCCTGTGCTTCCAACTCGTGGGCCAACTCCGGGCCGCCGGAGCGGACGATTTGGCCGTCCAGCAGGACATGAACGTAGTCCGGGGTGATGTAGTTCAGGATGCGCTGGTAGTGGGTCACCAGGACGATGGCGTTGTCGGGCCGCCGCAGCTTGTTGACCCCGTCGGACACGATGCGCAGCGCGTCGATGTCCAGGCCCGAGTCGGTCTCGTCCAGCAGGCCCAGCTTGGGCTCCAGCATCGCCATTTGCAGAATTTCGTTGCGTTTCTTCTCACCGCCGGAGAAGCCCTCGTTGACGGCGCGGCGGGTCAGTTCCGGGTCCATTGCCATCATTTCCACCCGCTCGCGGAGCATCCGGTCAAACTCCCGGGCGCTGGTTTCTTCCTCGCCAACGAAGGCGCGCTTGGCGTCCACGGCGGCCTTCAGGAACTGCCAGGCCCGTACTCCCGGCAGTTCCACCGGGTACTGAAAGGCCAGGAAGACGCCGGCACGGGCCCGGTCTTCGGGTTCCATTGCCAGCAGGTCTTTGCCCTGGTACAGGACTTCGCCGGATGTGACGACGTATTCCGGCCGTCCGGCCAGGGAGTTGGCCAAGGTGCTCTTGCCCGAGCCGTTGGGTCCCATGATGGCGTGAACCTCACCGGCGTTGACCGTGAGGTTCACGCCCCGCAGGATTTCCTGGTCTTCCACGGAGATGTGGAGGTTGGTTACTTTAAGCATTTCGGTCATCTGGTCAATTGGCCTCTTGGAGCGTCTGTTTTAACCGGTACGGATTATAAGGGTTACTATCAGGGTTATCAGCAAGGCGATTTGGGCGGCGCCTATCCCCAATATCGCCAGAAACAGCCGGTCAACCCGGGCGTTGACTTCCCGCAACTCCTGCCGGACTTCCCGTAACCCTTCCCGTAGGTCTTCCCGTAGGTCTTGTACCGATGCCGACAGTTCGATCATGCGGCCTTCCAGTACACCCAACCGGGAATCATCGGTTGCCGTTGTCATTCCTGTAACACCTTCACCCTGACCCGCTCCCTCAGAAAATTGCTCGGACTATCAGGGTTATCAGCAAGGCGATTTGGGCGGCGCCTATCCCCAGCATTGCCAGAAACAGCCGGTCAATCCGGGAGTTGACTGCCCGTTGGTTGGCATCCAGTCGGGCGTTCACTTCCCGCAGTCCGGCATCGAGCCGGTCACCGAGTTGCTGGAGGACAGCCGACTGTTCGATTATCCGCCCTTCCAGTATCCCTAACCGGGAATCATCGGTTGCCGTTGTCATTCCTGTAACACCTTTTGCAGTTCAGCCCGAGCGCTGTTTTACCGAGAACCGAGAACTGTTCTGCGCCCCTGCCCATTACGGCAGCAACTTTATCGCCGCTACGGATAGGGCGGCGGCAGCCAGGATAATTCCTCCCAACCACAAGGTAATCCGCAACTCTGAAGCTCTTATCTCGGCCCGCAACCCGTTCTCTGACGCCTTTATCTCGGCCCGCAACCCGTTCTCTGACGCCTTTATCTCGGCCCGCAACCCGTTCTCCAGCGCATCAATACGCGCTGGGAACTGTTCAAACGCCCCTTCCAGCCAGCTAACCCTTTGTTCCACAGCCATTTACCTTGTCACCCAATAGTGGCCCGGCTAACACCTGTGCCTTCCTAGTCGATTCCCTTATCCCACCGCCCCTTCCAGGCTGACCTTCATTAGCTGGGATGCTTCCATGGCGAACTCGAAGGGGAGTTCCTGGAAGATGCCCCGGCAGAAGCCATTGATAATCATGTAGTGGGCGTCCTCAACGCCGATGCCCCGCTGCTGGCAGTAGAAGAGCTGGTCGTCGCTGACCTTGGACGTGGTGGCCTCGTGCTCCATCTGCGCCGTCGGGTTGCGGACTTCGATGTAGGGCACGGTGTGGGCGCCGCACTGGTCGCCGACCAGCAGGGAGTCGCACTGGGTGAAGTTCTTGGCGCCGGTGGCCGAGGGGTTGATTTTCACCAGGCCCCGGTAGGTGTTTTCGCCGTGGCCGGCCGAGATGCCCTTGGCGACAATGGTGCTCTTGGTGTTCTTGCCAATGTGAATCATCTTGGTGCCGGTGTCGGCCTGCTGGTAGTTGTTGACCAATGCCACCGAGTAGAACTCGCCCACCGAGTTATCGCCCTGCAGGATGACGCTGGGGTACTTCCAGGTGATGGCCGAGCCGGTCTCCACCTGGGTCCAGGAAATCTTGGAGTTGCGGCCCGCCGCCTTGCCCCGCTTGGTGACGAAATTGTAGACGCCGCCCTTGCCATCCTTGTCGCCGGGGTACCAGTTCTGGAGGGTGGAATACTTGATCTCGGCGTCGTCCATGGCCACCAACTCCACCACCGCGGCGTGGAGTTGGCTGGTCTTGCGCATGGGAGCGGTGCAGCCTTCCAGGTAGCTGACGTAGCTGCCCTCTTCGGCCACGATGAGGGTGCGCTCGAACTGCCCCGACTCTTCGGCGTTAATGCGGAAGTAGGTCATCAGCTCAATTGGGCAACGCACTCCCTTGGGAATGTAGGCGAAGGAGCCGTCGCTGAACACCGCCGCGTTCAGCGTGGCGTAGAAATTATCAGTGTGAGGAACCACCGACCCCAGGTACTTCTGCACCAGTTCGGGGTGGTTTCGGACCGCTTCGCTCATGGAGCAGAAGATAATCCCGGCCTTCTCCAGCGTATCCTGGTAGGTGGTGGCCACGGACACGCTGTCCAGCACGGCGTCCACCGCCACGCCGGTCATCCTTTTCTGCTCATCCAGCGGAATGCCCAGCTTGTTGAAGGCTTCCACCAACTCCGGGTCCACCTCGTCCAGGCTCTTGGGGCCGTCGCCCTTGACGACCGGGGCGGCATAATAATGAATGTCCTGGAAGTCAATGGTGGGGTGGTGAATGTTGGCCCAGGTGGGTTCCTCCTGCTTCAGCCGCAGCCAATGCTGGTACGCCTTGAGCCGCCATTCCAGCATCCATTCCGGCTCGTTCTTCTTGGCCGAAATCAGCCGCACGATGTCCTCGTTGAGGCCCTTGGGGGCGGCGTCCTCCTCAATGTCAATGCTGAAGCCCCATTTGTAGTCGGACTGCAATTCTTCGTCAGAAGTGACGCGGGAGATGACCCTCTGAGTGGCCATAGATGCTCCTCCAAAACGTTGGCGCCTCAGGTTCCGGCGTGGATGCCGGGCAGTGTTTCTAACCGGCGTCCGAGGCTATTTCCCTATTGTCGACTGTTTTAGTCAACAATTATCCTAACACCCGCAAATACCACTGTCAACGAAATCCGCCGCCGCCTCAACACCCGCATCCGGGCCGCCAGGCCCTCTGCCAATCGGCCGGCGCCGGGTTGCGATGGCGCCGGCCCTGCCGTCGAAAACCCGGATGGCGGCCCCGGTCAAACCTCCCGGCTAATCCTCTCCGTTAAACGTTGATGCGGTAGACTCGGGCGGCGGTATCGTGGAACAGGCCGGCCCGCTCCGGCGCCGAATACCCCTGGGACATCCGCTTGAATGCGTTGAACAGGGTGTTGTACGAGTAGGAAACCTTGTCCGGCGGGAAGTTGCTCTCGAACATACAGCGGTTGGGGCCGAACTGCTCGATGCAGTAGTTCATCAGCGGCGCCAGATGCCCGGCCAGCTCTTCCGACCCGATGGGCAGGTCCCGGGCGTACCAGTCGAAGCCGTAGCGGGGCTGTCCGATACCCCCCAGCTTGACGACGATGTTGGGGCACTGGGCCACGGCGGCTATGCCCTCCCGCCACTTGGGGATTACCTCGTCGTCGCGGTTGCCGTAGGGTCCGACGCGGTACAGACCGCCGATGTGGTTCAGGACAATGGTCAAGCCGGGCACGGCGTTGGCGAAGTCCACCAACTCCGGCAGTTGCGGAAAGTACAGCGTGTTCTCCAGAGACATACCCTTGCCGGCCAGGATGCGCGCGCCCTCTCGGAAGCCGGCGTCAGCGAGGATGCCCTGCTCGGCCCGGTTTTCCACGTCGGGGTGCGGGTCCCAGGCGGCGGACTGGCGGATGCCCCGGAAGCGGTTGGGGCTGGCTGCCTGCAACGCGTCCAGCGCCGGCTCAACGGCTTTGCCCAGCTTGAGGCTGGCGTTGCCGATGATGGCCGCCGCCGCCCGGCCGGGGCCGTACATTCCGCTGGCGCTGGCCGCGGCCAGCCCCTGGACAAACTCCACCTCGCCGACAGAGCGCAGTTCCTCCGGCCCGTCCTGGCGGTACATGGAGCGGGTTTCGATGAACACCGTCGAGCGTATGTTGTGGCCGCTGTTGATGTCGGCGGCCAGTTCGTGCATCAGATACCGCTGGTAGGGGATGCGAATGTCGCGGTTGTCCCAGAAGTGGTGGTGCGGGTCGCAGATGGGCAGGTCCGGCTCCAGCGTTTCTTCCGGGTTCAGGGCCAGCCAATCATTGCCTCCGTATGGCATATCGTCGCCTCCGTCATCGAAATTTTTGGATAGGCTAATCGGGTCAGTATTTAGGGATTGCGGTCGTTGGCGTTCGGGTCTTCGGGTCAATGTGGTTTGGGTCCACTGCCGGGAACACCAAACTCCCATCCCCGGTTGCCAGAGCGTGGGGAAGAATGGCTGAATAATAACCCGCAGCCGGGTTGGCGGCAACCGGATACGGTGTCGGGGACAGGGTCTTTTCGTTCTCCCCTCTCCCTCTGGGAGAGGGTGAGGGTGAGGGCGTTCCGGCCAAGGGCAACCGTAGTTGATGCGCACGATTCCCCCTCACCCCCGGCCCCTCTCCCCGTGGGAGCTGACAGGGGTATGTATAGGGTTTCATGTAGGGGCATGGCGGGTGACCTCCAGGTCGGACTTGGGTTCAGGCCAGGGTTCGGGCAGCAGCCATACCCGGCTCCAGAACCGGCCCCGGTGCAGCAACCACCTCAGCCAGGCAATGCCGTAACGGATTACGCTGACGGTCCGTCCCGGCTTCTCCCGGCTACTGCGGTGAGTGGGCGCCAGCGCCCTGGGCGGCGCTCGCAAGCTGCCGGGGGCCAGCCTCCGGTCATAGGCGTCTTCCACCCTGGTCCCGTAGGCCAGGGTCAGCAGCGTCGCCACCGACAACACGAACCAATGCCGCGAAATCCGCGCCGGGTCAGTCCTGCGGGTCTTTTGCCATTGCCAACCCAAGCTCTTGACCGCCTTAAACCCCAACTCGATCCAGAAGCGGAGCGCGTACCAACTCACCCCAACTTCGTCCGGCGGAAGGTCGGTCAGGATGATCCACGGCTCCTCCTGTTCAACGTACCAGACCGCCAGCAGGGTGCAACGGCGTTTTACTGTTGCCTTGCTGAACGCCGTCCCGCTCCCGATCCACGCGGTATCCGGACGGGGAACGAAGGCGCGCGCGGGCAGCCGCCGACCGCCCTCAGCGCAGAAAGTGACGTTTTTCGGATACCTCATGTAGGGATGCCAGCCCTGAGCGAGTATCTGTTTCCACAATTTCGGACTGGCCAGGCCCCGGTCGCACAGCACAATCACGGTCATGTCTTCTGGGACCGCCGGGGCCAGCGCCTGCAACAGTTCCACTATCGGGTCCATCCAGGCCCCAGGTTTGTTGGCGTGCAGGATGCGCCAGGCCACGGGAATCGCGCAACCCCGGTAGACCACGCTGATGACGATGGCGGTGGTGTCGTCCCCTTTCAACGTCGGGTCAACCGCCAAGGCCAGCCGGTCAGAACACCACCACGCAAGGACCCACCTGAGCAACGGCGCGAAGCAGAGACTCACATCCAGTTCGGTCTGGCAGGGACGCGCCCGGTCGCCGCCGTCGTAGAGCCATTCCCGAAGGCGCTGCCGCAGATTGTCCCAGTTTCCCTTGGTGGAGAGAGCGGCGGCGACGGCATTCTGGCAGGCGCTCCCGGCCAGGATAGTCCCGCACACCCACAAGACCAGCCCGGCCAATTGTGACCGGCTGAGGTGAGGCAAATGCGTTTCAATGACCTGCTGCATCTGGCAGCATTCCTTGGGAAGGCGCATGGGAAACCTCCGGCATCCGGTTTCGTCATTGCAACCAAGATGCCGGATTCCCGTGCGCTTTCCAAGCCCTCAGACCAATTTCAGTCCATACATACCCCTGTCAGCCCCGTGGGAGAGGGGAGAACGAAAAGACCCTGCTCGAATGGCCCTCTCATTGACAAACTCAGGACAAACGGGCTTTGACGCCATTCGGCAAACGGCGGCGCACCTGCGCCGCCGTTGCTTTTGATTCAAGAACGTTGACCAGCATGAGCGCCAACCAGGACGGTTGGCGCCTGTCTCTGGGTTAAGAAACTATCTCAAAACCAAAATTCGGAGGGCCGTGGGGTGACAGGGTTACGTTGGGGGATTCATCCCCCAAACCCCCGATGAAACTATCTCAAGACGGGATGAGGGCCGCTTCAAGTTTTGAGATAGTCTCTAAGGGCTGAACCACATGGTGCTGACCCTGACCACCGGGTCCAGGCGGGCCTCCCAGTTGAGCTTGGGGTCAAGGCCGAAGAAGATTACCAGGTCGAAGAGCGGCAGGTACAGCACCTCGTCGTGCATGATGTCCGCCAACTCCTCCATCAACCGCACCCGCTCCTCGCCGGAGGCGGACAAGGCCGGAGCAATCTTGCTCTGAATGCCGCCCGGGCTGGGGTCGCAGATTCCCGACGATATGTAGGTGCAGCTCATCGAGTTGCGGACCTGACGCCCGAAGTCCAGCGTCTCGTTGGACGGTTGGCCGGCGCTAATCGCGGCCCGGGGGCAGTCGGCGCCTCCCTTGGCGAGGGCGGCCTCGAAGTCGGCGGTGGCCGGCTGGTCCACCTGCGGGTCTCGTCCGTCGGCCTCCAATATCTCCTGCACCGCCTTGCCGAAGAAGCAGCGGTTCATGGCCCGCCGCACTGACGGCTCGGCCACCAGGATGCCCACGTTCATGCCCACGTCGGCCAGGTAACCCTGCATCGCCTCGTAAATTTCCACGTTCTTGGGAATGCGGGTGGCCCGGCCCATGATGGTCATCTTGTTTTCGGGGTTGTAGTTGGCTTGGGCCAGAAGCTCCCGTGCCAGTACCGGGTCGTACTCGTAGGGCGCGGTGTTCCGCTCGGTGGCGCCGATGATGCCCGGCCAAATCATGTTGCCCCGGCATTTTGGGAAACCGCCGAACAACTCGTCTACCAACTCCTGGCAGTTGATGGCGTGGACAATGGCCTGGCGCACCTTTTTCTTCTTCAACTCCGGGTGCCAGACGGTATCGAGCTTGAACCCCTCGATTTCCGCCGAAGTACCGGTGCGAATCTGTTCCCGCGGCAGGGTGTCCAGCGCCTCGACGCCCACGTCCCAGGCGATGTCGGCTTCCCCGGTCTGGACCATCGCCGTCAGGACTGCCGACTCCCCGCGCCAGATCCATTCAACGTTGCGAATCAGGGGCTTCTGGAATTCATAGTGGTCTCCCACCGGAACGTAATCGTCGTAGGCTTCCTGCACCACCGAAATGCCTGGCTTCCATTCCACCAGCCGGTAGGGGCCGAAGCTGATGCTCTCGCGGGCCAATACTTCTTCGGGCTGGCTGGCCAACCATGCCGGAGCTTCAAAGCTCACGAAAAATGCCGTGTTGGGGAAGATGGGGCACGCAGTGGGGCAGACAATATCCACGACATACTCGTCCACCTCCTCCCCGGCGAAAATGCCGGTGTAGACGAAGCTGGAAGTGGCGTTGGCTTCGTTGCCGTTATAGTTCAGGCTGGGAACCGCCGCCGCTGCGTTCCACGGCTCGCCGTTATGGAACTTGACGCCCTCGCGCAACTGGAACCGCCACCGGTCCGGCGCCACCTGCTCCCACCCGGTCGTCGCGCTGGTGGGGACGATGCGCAGGTCGTCGCCCGACTGCCAGGTCAGCGGGTCAACCAGATTGGCCCGGGTGATGGACTGGTAGAGACCGCCGCCGATGGCCCGAAGGGAGTTCATGTTCTGGGGCTCTTCGGGAATCGCCAGGGTAATCTTGTCCCGGGCCGAGACCGTTCCCACCGGCAGGGGCGTGGGCGTAGCCACCGCAGTCGGGACCGCCGCCGGGGCCTGGGGAGCGGCAGTCGCTTCCGGAGCGGCCGGGGCCTCTGCGTCCGGGGCCGCTGGCATCACAGTAGCCGCCGGCATTACCGGCGCGGCCGGCGGCGGCGCAGTCGCGGCCGGGGCGGTTGATCCGCCGCAGGCAATCAGCAAGACGCCGGCCAGGGCAATCAAGCCCACCATCCAACCGGCATGAATAATCTTCGGCTGCATAGTCCCTCCCGATGAATCCGTGCGAATCCTTGAATGTCGTTAGCGATTGCCAGTATAGTTTGCAGACTAACTATTGGCAACACAACGCAATCGCCGACAAGAAATACGTTATACGTTGGATATGCAGACACAAAGGACGATACACGGCTCCTGAGAAGCCGCATTCGGGAACAGGATTGGCTGGGCTGCGTCGGCAGCGGGTTGATTAGCCGGGCAGCCAGGCGTTACCATGCCCTGGGCCGCCCGGTGGCAGCGACCGCGCCGGGAACAACCACGGCAGCGAGAAAGTACGGACGCCCCGTAAGGATGTCCCAAGGAGGGGAAACGATGTTGATAACCAGAATCTATACCGGAGACGATGGACAGTCCCACTTTGAGGAAGTGGAGACCGAGAACCATCCGCTGCTGGCGTCCTTGACCGCCATTACCAGCCTGCGGTTTCGGGTTGGAGAACCCGGGACTTTCAGCGACTGGCATCGCGAGTCCCAGCGCAACTACATCATCACCCTGTCCGGCGAGGGCGAAATCGGCATCGGCGACGGCACGTTCCGCCGGTTCGGCCCCGGTCAGGTTATGCTGGTGGAAGACCTCACGGGCCAAGGGCACACGACCCGGGCCTCCAGCCAAGAACCCCGAATCACCGTCGCCGTCCCCCTGTCCAACCAGACGCCGGGGACTTAACCCGGACGTTCATCTTGAGTCCCTCGAAGGATTTTCTTGCTGGCGGTGGCCTGGTGTTGGCACAGAAACCCCCTGCTCTGACTGTCATAAGCCGGGGATTCATTCTTCCGAAACTGCGATAGGGCGGGTTTCAGTAATCCACCTCTAATCGTTCGTACCGTCGCGGTTGACCACAGTCCTGAAAGTCAGGGACAAACGTCGTTTGCGATTCCGCCGTCCGTTCTCCAGGGACTCGGTCTTGCGCGGCGCAATGCCGTGCTGCCAGACTGAACGCGCCGCTCCGGTCAACAGGACGCATGACCCACGCTGCAACAAGGCAGGGGCCTTGTCCTTCCAGTGTTCCGAAAAATCCATCTCCCAATCATCGAGCAGCGATATGGTGCATACCGTGGGCCCGAAACCGGGGTGGTCAATGTGCATCGCAATTCCCTGCCCCGGCAGGTACTCGTTGACAATGACTTGCTCAGGAACCCGGTCAAAGAGACCGGTCTCGTCATACAACTTGCGGGCCAATTTGGACAGCCAATCGGGCAACGTACCAATATGCATGTCAGGAGTTATCGCCCGCGCCTTGTAGTCATAGCGCCAGCCATAATGCTGTACCCGACGGCTAAGGTCATTGCGCCATTCGTCAACCGCAGCATCGACGCGTCGGACGCAGTTAGCCTGTTGCTCAGGGGTTAGAAATCCCTTGATGAATTTCAGCCCCTGAATATCTGAGACTTCTTGCAAACCCACATCGCCGCTAACGTCACGGTTGATGTGACACGGCGTAACCAAGTGTTCGGGCTTATCACGTGGTATCGGTATCGAGAAAGGATAGCTGAGATTGCATTGCGAGACCTCCTGTTAACATCACGTTAACCACGCAAATTTCGCACAGCCGCTGTCATTTCTTCTGAGGTTCGACACATCGCATTCATCATAGTGTACGTCAACTTCATCTAAATTGTTAAGAAGTGCGGCCCAACCTTCGTTTAATTCAGCAGACCGCCTTCGAGCGTCAATTGCCGCCAATGCAACATAGCACTGGGAATCCCCCAACAATTCAAAGGTGTGGTCTATTACCCGTGTGAAATCCCGTATCGCATGGACATCGTGTGCCTGTACCAGCACATGGCCGAAAGTGATTAGGTAGTCCGTATCGTCCCGATGATTCTCCATCAACTGATTGCAGAGGACTTCGACACTATCGAAATAATGCAACTCCGGGTAGTTGGCGACGTTTTGCATGAGCCTGGCCCGCGTTTCTACAGCGAGGTTTATCATCTCCGGGCAATGGTCCACCCCGTAAAGTTCGAGACGGTCATATCCAAGACCATTTGCCATCGCCAGATCCAAGAATGCCCATCCAAACACCCCTGCTCCGCAACCGACATCAATATGAGCCTTTCGCCGACCATTCTGGAAGAACTCATTTTGTAACAACCCGGCGAGTAGAAACTTACCTAGCACTTCCTCGTAACGAAGGTATCGGTGAAGGTATCGGTAATGAAGCTCATAATAACGCCCATAGTAACGCCGAGCCTCCGGCGAGTCACCGACGTACCAATGCGTGTGCCGGACAACCTCCGGGAATCTTGCATTTGTTGGAACTACATGGTCAGGTCGCTCAACGGGAGGTTCTATATGGTGTGCTGCCATGATCTCGAGGATGGCCCTATGATAATGGTCCTTCACCGGCATTCCGACTCTCCAACCAAAACGTTCAAGACCATCTCAGATCATACCCATAGCCCGTAAAGACTCAACGCTACTGAATCCGGTACACCCCTGCCGCCGTGTCGTGGAACATATCGGCGCGTTCCGACGGGGTGCAGCTTTGGGAGAGGCGCTTGAAGGCGTTGTACATTACGTTGTAGGAGAAGGATACCTTGTCCGGCGGGAAATTGCTTTCGAACATACACCGGTCGGGGCCGAACTGCTCGATGGCATAGGTCATCCACGGGGCCATCGCCTCGGCCAACTCCTCAGAGCCGATGGGTGTCTCCCGAGCTGACCAGCCAAACCCCCAGCGCGGCATCCCCATGCCGCCCACCTTGCACGTTACGTTGGGGCAGGCCGCCACCGCGGCGATGCCCTCCCGCCACTGGGGGACCACTTCTTCATCCCGGTTGGCGTAGATTCCCGTCCGGCTCACCCCGCCCAGGTGGTTGAGGATAATCGGCAAGCCGGGAACAGCTTTGGCGAAGTCGGCCAGCTCCGGCAACTGGGGGAAGGACAGCATGGTGTCCAGCGACAACCCCATTCGCGCCAGCACCCGGGCTCCGGCGCGGAACGAGTCGTTGGCCATGATTCCCTGCGTTTCGCGGTCGTCCAGAGATGGGTCGGGACTCCAGGTAACGTTGTGCCGGATTCCCTTGAACCGGCCGGGGGCGGCTTCCTGCAACGCTTCCAGGACGCGGGCCACGTCGTCGCCCAGCTTGAGGTCGGCGTGGCCGACGATGGCCGAAGCCGGACGGCTGGGGCCGTAGATTCCGCTGGCGCCCGCCGCGGCCTGTCCGTTCACGAACTCCACCTCGCCCACGGGCCGCAACTCTGCAGGCCCGGCAGCCCGGTACATGGACCTGGCCTCGACGAAAACCGTGGTGCGGACGTTGTGCCCGCTGCCGATGTCGCCCATCAGCTCGTGAATCAGGTATCGCTGATAGGGGATGCTGGCGGGCCGCCGGTCCCAGAAGTGATGATGGGGGTCGCAGATGGGGATTTCCGGCTCCAGCGTGGGTTCCTGAGTAAGGGCCAACCAGTCATTTCCGCCGAAGGGCATGGCTAAACCTCCGATTCCGGTTTGGATTCCCCAATAGTATCACAAGCCCGGGCGCGGACAGTTACCGTTGCTTGCAGGGAGGACGCCCTCACCCCCGGCCCCTCTCCCGGAGGGAGAGGGGTGGTATTGTTCAGTTTCCTTTCGGGTAGGGATAGCGCGCCGACAATCTATTGAAACCGGGCGCCAGTGGCGGTTAACCGCCGGGGACGCCCAGGTCGCGGCCGGTCTGCTCGAACACCTTGTCCAGGGCGGAAACGGTCTGGTCGATTTCCCCGAAAGTGACGCAGAGGGGGGGCATAATGTTAATCATGTCGCCGCCCCGCAGCAGGATGCCGTTTTCGGCGAAGCTCTGAGTCAGCCGGGGGCCGAGTTGGGCGTCTTCGGGGAAATACTCCTTGGTCTCCCGGTCCTTGACCAGTTCGACGCCGCAGAAGAGGCCCAATCCCCGCACGTCGCCAATCATGGGGTGCTTTTCCTTCAGTTCTTCCAGACCGTCCAGCAGATAGCGGCCCATGCGGGCTGAGTTTTCCACCAGCCCTTCCCGCTCCATAATCTCGATGTTCTTCAAGGATGCGGCGGCGGCGACGGGATGCCCGCCGAAGGTTATGACGTGGCGGAAGGCAGCCGACGGCCCTCCGACAAAGGTGTCGGCGATGGCTTTGCGGACGATTGCCCCGCCCATGGGGATGTAGCCGCTGGTGATGCCCTTGGCGACGGTCATTATGTCGGGGGTGATGTTCCAGTGCTCACACGCGAACATCTTGCCGGTGCGTCCGAACCCGGTTATCACCTCGTCGGCGATGAGCAAGCAGCCGTAGCGGTCGCAGATTTCCCGCAGCATGGGCCAGTAGTTGTCACCGGGAACGATGGCGGCGTAGGGGCTGGACACGGGTTCGGCCACCACCGCGGCGACGGTGTGCGGCCCCTGGAACTTGATGATGTCCTCGATGGCGCGGACGCAAAGCTCGGCGCATTCCTCGGGGGTTTGTCCTCCGTACTCGCAGCGGTAGGGGTTGGGCTGGGGGCCGTGGAAGCAGCCGGCCAGCAGCGGCTCGTAGTCGGACTTGGGGAAGGCGGGCGCGCCGCCCAGGGCCAGGGCGCCAAAGGTTGCGCCGTGGTAGGAACCCTTGCGGCTGATGAACTTGGACCGCAGCGGCTCGCCGACGCGCTTGAAATAGGCGCGGGCAATCTTCATGGCCGTTTCCACCGCCTCGGAGCCGCCGCTGGTGAAGAAACACCGGGACAGGTCGCCGGGCGTAATCTGGGCCACCTTCTCGGCCAGCCTGACGGCCGGCTCGGTGGTGCTGCCCAGCGGCATGTAGGTCAGCTTGAGCATCTGCTGGTAGGCGGCGTCGGCGATTTCGATGCGGCCGTAGCCAACGTTCTTCAGCCACAGGCCGGACATGGCGTCGATGTAGGTGTTGCCCAGGGCGTCGGTCACCTGGCAGCCCTTGCCTTCGACGAATATCTGGGGCTCGCCCTTTTCGGCCATTTCGCTGGGTTCCCGCAGGTACACCCACAGGTGTTCCAGCGCGGCGCGTTGCAGTTCTTCTACCTGGGCCGGGGTATGCGTGACCATGACGGCTCCTTAACCAAGAAGTGCGAATTACCGGGGACGCTCTGCCGGGGACATTTGGTAGTCTAAGTCTGGTTTGAGCATCCGTAGTCTATGGTCTGGATATGGGTCTGTCAAAACTGGGCGGGAGCAGGGCCTTTTCATTTTCGAGAGAATCCCCTCTCCCTCTGGGAGAGGGCTAGGGTGAGGGCGTCCCGGCCAAGAGCAACCGTTGCTGATGCGCGGAGTTCGCCCTCACCCCCTGCCCCTCTCCCCTCGGGAGAGGGGAGAATGAAAAGGCCCTGCTGCAACCCCGGCGGAGAAGTCGATTTTTTTGACATAGTTGGGCAACACTGTTATTGTTTATCCGGTTTTTACCAGACGTAAACTGGCACACCGCTGCCGTTTGCTGCCGGTTTACGGTTACAACTCTTCATACGTTATAAAGGAGCCGCCTAATGAACTGGGCCGAGACAATAGTGCAAGCGCTGAAAGACTGGGATACGTCTCTGATTGCCTATGTGCCCGACATATCCATTGACCGGGTTACCAGCCGAATTGACGTTGACCCCTTCTTTCACCTGGTTTCGTGCAGCCGGGAGGAAGAGGCCCTGGGCGTCGCCGTCGGGGCCTACGCTGCCGGACGCAACTCGGCGGTATTCATGCAGTCCAGCGGGTTCGGCAACAGCGTCAACGCCATTGCCAGCCTGTGCATCCCGGCGCGCACCCCCATACCCATGTTCATCAACCTGCGGGGCGGCCCCGGCGAGTTCAACATCGCGCAGGTGGCTATGGGCCGGTCCACCCGGCCCATTCTGGACCAATTCGGCCTGGTCCACTTCACCCTGGAAAACGAGTGCCGCATGGATAAAATCGTTGACGGCGCCATGAAGCTGTGCCATGCCAACCGGCAGCCGGTGGCCATCTGCATGACCCAACTGCTCCACGGAGGCAAACTTGCTTAGGTTTGAAGCAACCCAACTGGTACTGCGCCACGCCGGCGACCGGCCCATCGTCAGCAACCTCGGCCCAACCACCGACGAGCTGTGGCACGCCGGACACCGGGACCGCAACTTTTACACCTACGGCAGCATGGGGTTGTGCTCGTCCATTGCCCTGGGCATGGCGGTGTCCACCGGCGAGCAGGTAATCTCCCTGGACGGCGACGGGTCCATGCTGATGAACTTGGGGACCATTGCCACCATCGGCCGGGAACAACCCAAAAACCTGATTGTCATTGTCTGGGACAACGAGCAGTGGGGACAGACCGGCCACCAGGCCAGCCACACCGCCCACGGCACCGACCTGGAACAGGTGGCCCGCAGCTGCAGCATTGAGCACACCGAGACCGTCCGCGACCTGGAATCGCTGGAGTCCGTCCTGCTGACAGCGCTGGAGCAGGACGGCCCCTGGTTCATCGTGGCCAAGATCGAGGAGGCGGAGTATCTGCCCGTCGCGCCCATTGAGCCGGAGATGACCCTGTACCGTTTCCGCAGCACCTTCGTTCCGCCTCAGCAGCCTTACGTTCCCGCCCAGCGGCCAGCGGCCCCGGCGGAATCCGCTCCGGCCCAGGCACCGGCTCCGGCCAACGAAAGCCAAAGCTACCGCGGGCTGTTCCGCCCGCTGCTGTCCGACCTGCGGGCCGCCGGGTGGCGGCTGGCGAATCCGAGTCCCATCCAGGACGTGGCATACCGCCTCTTTGGTTCCGGCGTCCCCGGCGTCACCTTCGGGTTGCGGGCCTCGGGCGACGGCGAAAGCCATGCGGCGGTGTTCCTGTGGGTCACAACCTATACGATGCCCACCGGCGGCGACTACGAATACAGCATCAGGATACTGGACGCCCTGCGGCAGGAGGCCGCCCGGCTGGAGGCGGACCTGGGGCTGGAGGCAGATTCCAACACCGAGTTGTACGACTGGCGGCAAGTGGGCAGGATTGGCCGGTTTTCCTTTGGCGTCCGGTGGAAGCGGACGGAGGAGGACGGCGAACCCGCCGCCGATGAAATTCGCGCCTGGATGGCCGACCACCTCACCCGTTTCGGCCAAGTGTTCACCGCGTCCCGCCTGCAAGCCCTGTTGGACGACGCCGGTAACAATGGTTAAGCCGCGGAATAATCAATCCGGCGCCAATGCGCTCGGAAGAGCTGGGCGGCAATGACGAAAATCGGCCCGGATGCTGCAATGCAGCGTCCGGGCCGTTGCTTTCCGCGGGGCTGTATTACCGGGTGGCGGTTAGGCCAGATTTTCCTTGAAGAAGGCGACGGTGCGGGCGAAGGCGTCGTTGGCGGCGGCTTCGTTGTAGCTGCCGCGCTCGTCGCAGTTGAAGCCGTGTCCGGCGTCGTCGTAGGACTTGAAGTCGTGGGCGACACCGGCGGCGGTGAGGGCCGCGTCAATGGTTGCCACGTCGGCCGGTGACGGGTTTTCGTCCTGGCCGCCGAAGTTGCCCAATACCGGGCACTTGATACCGCCGGTCAGTTCGATGGGAGCCGGGCCGTCGCCGAAGGGAACCAGGATCCGGCCGCCGTAGTAGACTGCGGAGCCGCTGAGTCCCTCGCAGCCGGTGGCGGCGACGTAGGAGATGCGCCCGCCAACGCAGTACCCGACGATCCCGACTTTGTTGCCGTTGGTGCGGCGGAACTGTTCGGACTGAGTCCACTTGATTACTTCGTTGATGTCTTCGACGATCTCGTCGTCGCGGAGCGCGCCCATGTAGCGGTTGCGGACGGGAGCGTCTTCGTCGCCATAGCCCAGCTTGGGGTTGGGATGTTCCCGGTGGAACATGGCAGGAGCGACAGCAACGAAACCTTCGGCGGCGAATTTGTCGCAGACTCGCTCGATGTGCCGGTTGACGCCAAAAGCTTCCTGGACCACGATAATCGTCGGCCAACTGTTGCCGGCGCTGGGCAGGGGATGGCTCACGTACATAGCCATGTCCTGGCTTTCGGCGCCCTGATTCTCATCGTAGCTCTGCCCCGGATGGTCTTCTCCTGCGCCACCGGCAAACCTTAGATGTTCCCAAAGTGATGGCATACTTCGAATCCTCCTCCAAAGTGAGTTAAAGCGCTCCACAAATACTGCCGGAACCCCGCCAACCCTGGCCAAGTGTCCACGGTTCGGGCAGGGCTTAAGGGGTTCCCGGGGGAGCGACTCCATAGACCGGCGGGAAGCGCCGCACCCGTTGGCACAACACAATCCCAAGGTGGCCCGATTTTAGCAAAGCTGGGGGTAACATACAAGCCAGCATCGACAGTTGGGGGATCCGCCGGATTTTTCGCGGCGGCATTTCATCCGTTCGCCTTCATCCTCTCGGGAGACACCGGCCTGTGTCCAACCTTGGCAACGCTTACTCACCATAATTTCCGGCCAACCTCTCACGCTGCCTGCCGGACCACCACAAGGGAAACCGGCGTGGTATATTGCTTGGCGGACAGGCACATCCCCGACGCCGGCCGAGGGCCGAGGATGCAAACTAACGGGCTGAACGCGCCCGGCCGAACGCGCCGGGGAGGATATTCATGGCCAACGTGGGGTTTATCGGGCTGGGAACCATGGGCGGGCCGATGGCGCAGCGTCTGATGGACGCAGGGCATACCGTCACCGGATACAACCGCACCCAATCCCGCGCGCAGTGGCTGATTGACCTGGGTATGCGCTGGGCCGGCAGCCCCCGGGCCGCCGCCGAGGCCTCCGGCGTTACCCTGAGTATGCTGCGGGACACGCAGGCTTTGGAAGACGTCGCCGCCGGCCCGGACGGGCTGCTGGCGGGGCTGGGTCCCGGCAAGGTGTACGTGGACATGAGCACGGTCAGCCCGGAGGCCAGCCGCAGTCTGGCCGGCCGGGTTGCCGAAACCGGCGCGCGTATGCTGGACGCTCCGGTTTCGGGAAGCTCGGTTACACTGCTGGCGGGGCGGCTGTCCATCATGGCCGGCGGAGACCCGGAGGTTTTCGAGCGGGTGAAACCCATCCTTCAGGCCATCGGCCCGACAGTGAACTACGTCGGCGGCAACGGGCTGGCGGTGACGATGAAGGTGGCCATCAACCTGAGCCTGCCGGTGCAGGTGCTGGCCTTCTGCGAGAGCATCCTGCTGGCGGAGAAGAGCGGCATACCGCGGGAGACGGCCATTGAGGTGCTGCTGAACAGCGTGGTGGCGTCGCCCGCGCTGCAATACCGGATTCCGTTGATTCTGGACCCGCCGGAGGAGCCGCTGTTCGACGTGAACATGATGCAGAAGGACCTGAAGCTGGCGCTGGAAATGGGGGAGTTGCTGGGAGTGCCGCTTCCGACCACGGCGCTGAGCAATCAGTGGCTGACGGCGGCGAGGGGCTGGGGCGTGGGCGACCGGGATTTCGCGGCGCTGTACGAGGTGTTGGCGGGGTTGTCGGGGGTGGGGGAGGGCTAACACCGCCTTATTGAAGTGTTGTGGTCGATTCTAGCAAAAGTATGCCGGGGTCGTGCGGTCTATGTTAGGCGTTCTTTTTACCAACGGTTCCCCGGTAAATTTGGAGTTTATCGTGGAGCCATTCGATCATCTTCGGCCAATTGTCTCGATTCGTTGAATCATCAATGGGGAGCTTGGTCAACAATTTTAGCTCGCGGGAGTTGGGGTTGCTTTCGAGGTGGAGACCCATTTGTTCCAAGATTGGCCCAGAGCTTTGTGCTCTTTGTTTGCTCTCCAGGGAGAAGTCCAGATTTCGTGGGCGGATGTATATCCCTACGTCTTTCTGCGCCAAGAACTGGGATATGACGAGGCCGGCGGTTTTGTGATTGACGTTACTGCCTCTGTATAACCGACGTGATCGGAAGTCCTTCGGATAACTCTCGGAGTACTTCTTCCAGAAATCCTGTCGGAATTTGGAGAGCTTGTTTAGGGTTTCCTCAGACTGCTGACGCTTCTCGATTTCGGCCTCAAGCCTTTGTTTGAGAATCTGGTTGAATCCTTTACGCGCTGCGGAGGACTTGGCAACGTCAGCATTGTTTTTCCACCCGTCTGCATAGCTATTCGCAAGCTCCTCGTCGATAGTAACCGAGCGAGGGTGTTTCCAAAGATCGTTGAATACTTGCAGCGTTTGGTGACCGATGGGTTCTGCTCCGTCGCATTCAACCCAGAGGCCGTGTTCTACGTTCCGTTTGAAAGCTGCGTCTGTCAGATTGTATGAGCCCGTCATAAAAACAATGTGATCTTCGTTGACGCCGTTGGCCAAGTACAGCTTGTGATGGAAGATGGCGCCACTGTGTATGGGAATATGTGCTTTGACCTCAAATTTCCTGGAACTGCTGGATAGCTCCGTTAGTTTTTGAACCGCTTGTGGTTCAGTGTTGTCGCTTATGAGATCGATCAAAATGCGAAAGCGAGATCCCCTAGAAAGCGCATTTTTGATTTGCTTTTCGATCCGGCGTAACCCGTCGAGGCTGACAAATGCCGCCGCGATGCTTACGTACGCACCCATTTCGACCAATGCTGGCAAATCTTTCTTGGGATCGGCAGTTCTTACAGTAAGCATCAAGCATCGTCCGCTACCTGTGTTAACCGGAATTGTACTATAACTTCCGTCCGAATACCGCCTGCACCGCATCAAATGTAATTGGGGAGATTCAGGCGAGAAGGTGGGCGATGGAGCGGTGAACCATGTTGCGGGACATGGGGAGTTTGTAGGCGTTTTGGGTCATGGGGCGGGCGTCGGGGCAGGGCGAGGGCGGCGGCCGCCCGTCCGGCGGGAACGTTGGAGGAGGCGCTGACGAGGCGGAGGGGGTTGGGAGAGGCCGTTGGGACGGTTGCCGGAAAGCAGGCCGGCCCAAGCTTAATGCTCGGGCCGGCGGGTATAAACCGTGGGGGAGGCTTGCCGGATTCGGGTCCGGCAGGACCGGGTTAGAGAGTCTGGAACATCATCTTGGTGTCCCGCATGACGTCTTCTCCGAAGTCGTTGTCCACGTCCCTCCAGACGGAGTGGATGTGGTTGGCGCCGTTCTGGATGTTGTCGAACTCGATGATGAAGTTGCCGCCGTGGATGCGGTAGTAGTGGTCGCGGCTGCGGTCCAGCGCGCCGGCCCAGACCACCCGGAAGTTGTCCAACCCCTGCGCTTGCAGTTGGGCCATTTTGTCCTCGGCGTACTCCGGGCGCATCCCGTTGACATACTCGGCGATGAGGGACATGAGGGTTTCCTGCTGGGCGCCGGACATTTCCGCCCCGGAAACACCCTCGTTGTCATGGACGGCGGCCTTGCTGGAATTGTAGGTCAGAATGTCCCAGGGCGCCTTGTCGTGGACGATGGCCTTGGCCTTCTGCGCATCGTCGAAGCTGCTAATCAGCTCAATGGCCAGGTCTTCCCGCCGGTCCAGGATGCGGAGGCCCTGCTTGTCGCCCCTCAGCACTTCGGCGGGGTTGGCGCCCAGGAAGAAGGGAGTGACCGAGATAATCCTGTCCTCCCAAGCATTGATGTGCAGGGAGACATGATGGCCCTCGGCACGCCAGCCCCAGGGACCGTCGCCGCCGGGATCACCGAAGACGGTCCAGTAGTAGAGCTCGGGGTTGCGGTCAAAGTTGGCGGCGCCTTCTTCAACTTCGATGGGACCCAGCACCAACTCGTGCTCCATGATCAGCTTGGCCTTCTCGGCGGACTCCGGGTTCAGGCTGGAGTCGATGATGGCGTAGGCCAGTCCGCGCTGTTTGGCGTCCATGTCGCGCAGGGGCAGGCCGTGGCGGTTCAGCGGCGGATAGTACCAGAAGATGCGCTCGCCGTCTCTGAAGTCGTAGGCCCCCTTGGCCTTCTGTTCCGGGCTGAGGCTGTTCAACCAGTTTTTGCACGCCTCGGCAATTTCCGACGTTGCCTGGGCGTTTCCAAATCCTTTGACTGCGACCATTTAGTGCGTGTCCTCCGTATAGAGAATGGTGGGGCATAGCAATTGGCACAGGCGCTGGTTTCCCACCGGAAATAGGCCCTGCCCCGGTTCGTTCCGAGTTTATTCGGGGCCGGAAAAGGTGTCAAGGCGGCCATTCATAAACCGGCGGCCCGGCGTTGCCACCGGGCTGCCGCTCGTTATCAACGCATTGGCCGCCCTAAACGATGTGGTACATAATCAGGTGCTGCCGCAGCACGTCGTAGGCGAAGTCGTTTTTGACGTCGCGCCAGACGGAGTGGATGTGGTTGGCGCCGTTCTGGCGGTTGTCGTATTCGACGACGAAGTCGCCGCCGTGGAGCCGGTAGTAGTGGGGCTGGATCCCGTCTACCGGACCGCCCCAGGCGACGTGAATCTTGTCGATGCCACCGTCGTGGAGGATGCGGTCCAGGCGCTCCTGGGCCAGGTCGGCGCGGGCCTTGGTCACGTAGTCGGTGACCAGGGCGGTGAGGACTTCGCGCTGGGCGCCGTTGAGCTGGCTGGCGGGAATGCCCGCCTCTTCCGGCAAGGATGCCTGGGATGAGTTAAAGGTGATGATGTCGGCGGGGGCCTCGCGGTAAATGATGGCCTTGGACCGCTGGCCGGAGTCCATGCTCTCCATAAGCTCCAGGGCCAGGTCCTGGCGGCGGCCCAGGATGCGCAGTCCTTCCTGCGGGCCTTTGGGCACCCGGGCCGGGTTGGACCCGAAGAAGAAGGGCGTCATCGAAAGCACTTCGTCGGCCCAAACGCTGTAATGCAGGGAAACGTGGTGGCCTTCGACCCGCCAGCCCCAGGGCTGCTCAGTCCCCGCGGGGTCACCGAAGATGCTCCAACTGTACAGAAGGGGGTCGCGGGGGTAGGTGACGGCGTTCTGCTCGATTTCCAGGGGGCCGAGAATCAGCTCGTGGTCCATGATGGCCCGGGCCTGAAGGTTGGCTTCGGGGCTGAGTCCGGCGGACATCAACCCGTAGGCCAGGGAACGCTGGGGGCTGTCCATGTCCCGCAGCAACAGGCCGTGGCGGTTCATGGGCGGGTAGTACCAGAAGACGCGCTCGCCGTCGATGTAGTCGAAGGCAGCCGCCTGCTTCTGGTCCGGGGACAGGCTGTTCAGCAACGCGGTGGCGGCGGTACGCATATCCGCGGCGGCGGAATGGCTGTGACCGTTCTGGTGGGAATGGCCGTGGGGGTGGTCGGTCTGGGTGGTCATGGTAGAGAACTCCTTGTGGACACCGGATTTTGCTCCGCTGGACGGGCGCGGGTTCGGATAGTGCATTCGAGTTTATGGGCGGAGGTGTTGCTGCGTCAAGAATTTGTGGTTGGGGTGGTGGGCCTTTCGATGCTCCGCAACAACTGCCGGTCAACGGGGCACGTTGGGGAATTCATCCCCCAAACCCCCTGAATTTATACGGTGGGAGTTGGGAAGGGGCTGATGTCAGCAGAATTTTGGGCACCCCGCTCATGGGGCGAGGACCGCGAACACTCTCAAGGGCAGGTTGCGCAGCAGCCAGAAGGCGAGGATGGCTACCAACAACGCCCAAATCCAGCGGGCGGGGATGGTTAGGGGCGGCGGCGCGGGCAGCCGGTAGGCACGCAGTCCCCGGGCGGCCAGGGTGTAGGCGATGGCGGGGAGTGCCAGCATGGAGTAGGGGTTGTATCCGAAGGCGGCAATAACGTTTCCGTGGAGCAGTTGGTGGAGCGCCCGCAGCGTTCCGCAGCCGGGGCAGTAGCAGCCGGTCAGCCCGAGGAAGGGGCAGATGGGATACAGCCCCGGATTCCGCGGGTCGAACAGGTAGACTACGGTGAGTCCGGCAAGTCCGGCCACGGCTGCCAGCGCGTAGGCCGTCCACAGCGGGACGGCGATTCCGGCGAATGTCAGCCGTGGGCATAGAGTTGCCTGCTTCACGCTTTCCCCCATAATTCTATCCGATTGAGGCGCCGGCGCCGTTATACCTGGACGCGTAACAACACTCCTGGGTGCTTCCGATTAAAAAAACAGGAATCAGGAAGAGAACCAGAGAATTATGACAACGGCATAAAACAACAGGGACATAATGATGACCGCAAGAGCGGCCCAAGCCCAAATCTTTGCGTTTCTGGAATACCGGAGCGCCCCTGATATGTCTCCCATTACCACTTTACCGTCTACCTGAGCCGCGTAAACGATGGCCACTATTCCTGGAATCGCAGCCCGCATTCCAAGAAGGAAACCAAATGCGGTGACCAATATCGCCAGCGCCAGGTAGTTGGGTACATGCTCTGCCCGCACGGAGGGACCTGACCAGTTGGGCGGCGCCCCGGGCTCAGGCTGCGGCGGGTTCTCTCCCGGCTGCATCTGCCGGCCACACCGAGAGCAGAACTGGGCGGCTTCCTCGTTCCCGTGTCCGCAGGTTCGGCAATACACAACAGTCTGTTGTTCCTCGCTTCCGCCTACTGCAGCCATTGCTGCTCGGACTAGTAGTCAGTCATGTTTGGAATCAAAGGGTTCGGCGGCCTCGGTAAGGCCGGTTGGACAATCACTCTGAGGTTACGCTGTTCCAAGGATACTGCGATTTCACGGTTGACTGAGTACTAGTACCGTTTCCACTTGAATATGCCTTATACCAGATACCCGTTTCACCTGCCCGTCGTTCCCGCGCAAGCTGGAATCCACAGTTGGAAGTGACTTTCCAGTATCGACAAGACTATCTGGAACCGGTACTAGTACCGTTTCAATTTAATCCTGATGGATAGATATGTTGGAGTTTACTGCGGGCGTCCTGAGTGGAGAACCGCCAGTCTATGACAGCGCCAGCATCGTTGCGCTCGCGTTCGAGCGCGGCGACCTCCTGCCGCAGCAGCGCTTCATCGCCGATCCGGCGGTTCAGACACTGTCTGCTGAAGACGCTCAACTCGATCTCGGCCATGTTCAGCCAGCTTCCATGGGTGGGAGTGTGGTGAAACTCCAGGCGCTTGGCTATACGGCGCGCTTCGGACGCTCCAAATGCTTCGTAGAGCGAGCCCAGCTTGTGGGTATTGAGATTGTCCAACACCAGCCGGACGACCCTGGCGTGGGGGTACGCCTCCTCAACCAGCCACTTCATCTGGTGAGCGAAGTCCACCGCAGTGCGGCGCCCGGTCACTTCGACGTGTCTCCATCCTCCTTTCGGCTCACAGAACATGAACAGGTTCCGGGTCCCGTTTCGCTGGTACTCGGTGTCATAGCGTTCCACCCGTCCGGGCTTGGCCTTGATGGGCGGCCTCACGTCCTCGATCAACTGCTTGGAGGTCTCGTCGAAACACACCACGGGACGCTCCGTGTCGTGGGCTTCGTGGTACAGGTCCAGCACATCCTCCATCCGGGCCACGAACTCCCCGCTCAGCTTGGGGATGCACCACTCTTTCTTCTTCCATGGTTTGAGTTCGTTTTTTTGAGTATCTGGCGCACCGTCTCCAGGGATATGCTCCCGGCAAACTCCATTGCCACCACCTGGTCAGCAAGTAGCTGGAGCGTCCAGTGCGCGTGTCCTTCGGGCGCATTGCTGCACGCGACGGCGACGAGGTGCGCTTCCTGCTTGCCGTTCAGCTTGCGCCCCCGGCCTGGCCGTGGCCGGTCGTTGATTGCGGCTTCCACCCCCTCCTCGACGAACCGTCTGCGCACTCTGGCAACAGTGGCGGCGCTGAGCGAAACCGCCTCAGCCGCCTCACGGTCTAAGAGTCCTTCGTCAGCTTTCAACAGTACAAGGGCCCGCTTTACCGTGCGGGCCAACGGCTTGCCACGGCCGGATGTTTCAATCAGAGCGGAGCGTTCGGATTGGGTCAGTTCGACTTTGTATTTGGAGACAGGCATGTCAGGTACGGCCTCACTAAGGGATTTTACTCAAGCCTAGTACCGGTTCCAGATAGTCTTGTCGATACTGGAAAGTCACTTCCAACTGTGGATTCCAGCTTGCGCGGGAACGACGGGCAGGTGAAACGGGTATCTGGTATAAGGCATATTCAAGTGGAAACGGTACTAGCTGATCTCCCTTATAATTGTAAGACTTTCTGGAAACGGTACTAAACTAAAGCCAAGGTGAAATGTACATATCGCTAGACCGCACTATCGGTGCCCACCCAGTTGGCGACCAAGGGTAATATGACGAGCCGTGGAGTCCTTTCGGTCATCGTCAATCTCCCCGAAATGCACATCCCACCTTGGTATTGGTTTAGGTTGTTGTTGATGTGCGTTGGCGCACCCTGATACGATGTCGATGGGTTGAAGGGATAGCCCGATCCTGTAGAGGTTTGCTGGCCGCTGAATGGGGGATGAGATGGCTGGGAAACCGTCAAATCCTGCCCGCAATTCTGGCAAAAACGGGAGCCGGCGGGGTTTGCCGCACCGCAATTAACACAAAACAACGGGTTGTTCGTTGACATTGTTGCGGTTACTCCTCGTCTGCGGCCCGAGCTAACCCTGCGCTGCGGCCCGCACCGACGCCAGGATACGGCCGTAGGCGTTGCACCGGCAGAGGTTCCCGCCCAGGACCTGGCGAATTTCATCGCCGGTGTGGGACGGGTTGGCGTCCAGCAGGGCCTTGGCGGACATGACGAACCCCGGGGTGCAGAATCCGCACTGCCCGCCGTCCTGGTCGAGAAACGCCTGCTGCACGACGTCCAACCGGCCGTCGTGGGACAAGCCCTCGATGGTGACGACGGGGCGGCCTGCCACCTGAAGGGCCAGGACCTGACAGGAGTACACGGGCTTGCCGGCCAGCAAGACGGTGCAGGAACCGCACTCGCCCCGGTCGCAACCCCGCTTGGAGCCGGTCAGGTCCAACTGCTCCCGCAAAACGTCCAGCAGCGTCCAGTGGCGGCGGACTTCCAGCCGGTGTTCCTGCCCGTTGACGTTCAGGGATACCGGGCTGACGTGCTGGGTTTGCGGCGGCGGCGCCGTCATTTATCCCTGCTCCAGGGCAGCGTTCCGGCCGGGATTGTGGCTGGGGCTATCCTAACCCAACCGTGCCAAGGGTGACAAGGACGGGGCGGTGAAGAGCTGTCGCGCCTTGTTTACCGGGTACTACACCACGTCTTTACATGAAAATTGGGAAGACGGTTAGTTGTGCCACTTTCCGCTTGACTTGCGGATGGGTTATCCATAAACTTTTTTTGTGCCTCGGTAGCTCAATAGGACAGAGCGGCGTTCTCACGAAGCGCAGGTTGCAGGTTCGAGTCCTGTCCGGGGCACCTCTAAAACCTGCTTCGGTATGTGTTCGAAGCGACGACAACTCCGGACGTTGACAACTCTGGAAATCCGGAATATCATACTTTTGCTTCGTGAGAGCGTTCGCAGTGACGTCCTATTGTCGGGCTGAAGGCTGCACCAGAGGCCGGAGTTTGAAAACCGTAAGGGGTGAAAACTCCGGCTCTTTTTTGCGTCCGTTTTTCCCGTTCTGGCAGCGCCTTAGCCCCAATCCACCGAAGGAGGGCGTGTAGCAGGGTCCTGAAGAGACCAGAAAGCGCTCCTGTGCATCTGGGATAATGGTTTTCGAGACAGAAAACCAACCAGAAACAAGGAGCACCCAATAGATGCTACCACGCAACCACCCCGACGGCATCCACATCGCCTTCGACGACCATCGCCTGGTCAACAATGCCGGGCTGATCCTTCCCGCCACGTTGGCCTTGCACCTGGGCCTGCCCCAACTGGTTGACCGGCACTTGGACCTGGGCCGCGCGCCAGGCCGAGCCAACACCGGCGACAAGATGATGACGCTGGTGACCTCGGCGCTGGCGGGCGGCGACTGCATCGACGACGCCGATGCGTTGCGCACCGGCAGGACGGCCTGCACTCTCGGCTGCGTAGTCAAGGCGCCCTCCACCTTGGGCACTTTCCTGCGCAGCTTCCGGTGGGGCCACGTCCGTCAGTTGGACCGGGTGAGCCGCGAGCTGCTGGCCCGGGCCTGGCAGGCGGGGGCCGGACCCGGCGACGCGCCATTCACCATCGACCTTGATTCGACGATCTGCGAGACTTACGGACTGGCCAAGGAGGGCGCCCGCCACCACGGCTATACCGGTGCACGGGGCTATCACCCACTGCTGGCCGTCGCCGCCGGCGCCGGCGACGTGCTGATGGCCCGCCTGCGCGAGGGCCGGGCCAACACCGCCCGCGCCGCCGCCCACTTCCTGCGTGAGACGGTGAGCCGGGTTCGCTGCGGCGGGGCCAGCGGGCAGCTCACCATGCGGGCTGACAGCGGCTTCTATACCCACGCCGTGGTCGCCGTCTGCCGCCGGATGGATGTCCGCTTATCCATCACCATCCGCCAGCACAAAAGCCTGCACAATCTCATCGAGGCGATACCCGAAGATGCCTGGACGCCGATTCCTTACTGGATGGACGGCGCCGCCGATGTGGCCGAAACCACCTACACCCCCTTCCAGAGTGAGCCGGATGCCGCGCCGGTACGGCTCATCGTCCGGCGGGTGAAGCCGGCGCCCGGTTCTCAACTGGCTCTCTTCGCCACCTACAGCTATCACGGCTTCATCACCGACCGGGACGGGGAGACCCTGGAACTGGAGGCTGACCACCGCCGCCACGCCGAGATCGAGAATGCGATACGCGACCTCAAGTACGGCGTCGGGCTGAACCATCTCCCCTCGGGCCGCTTCGCCGCCAACGGCGCCTGGCTGGCGGTACAGGTGATGGCCCACAACCTGGCCCGCTGGACAGCCCGCATCGGCCTGGGTGAGCGGATCGTGACCACCAAGACCCTCCGGCGACGGGTCTTCGCCCTGGCCGGACGGCTCACCCGCTCCGCACGCCGGCTCACCCTGCATCTGCCACAGCGCTGGCCTTGGGAAACCCAGTTCAGTCGCGCCTTGGCCCGGCTGCGAGCGATTCCACTCCCAGCTTGACGACCCGTCTGCAACTGACCCGCCATCCTGTCAACTGAACGTCCCCGCCAACTCGCGCCAGCCCGGTCCGCGAGCGCCTCTCGCCGTGTCCTATCCCGCCATCTCGCTGGCCACAGCCACTGCAGGCCGCCATCGGCGCCCCAAAAGCGCCTGCAGACCGCCCGCCAACCTCCCGTCTACCCGAATTCGAGCCCGAATCATCGCGCCTGTAACTCCCTCACCCCCCCTTCCAGTGTCCTCACGCCGTCCATCCGTGTCCATCGGTGGATTCGGGCTTAGCCGGCGGGCAGCACTTCCTGGAGGGTTTGCTCGAGTTCTTCGAGGGTTACGAAGCCTTCGAATTTCTGGTGGACGCGGCCTTCGGCGTCCAGCACGTAGGTCCAGGACTCGTTGAACCAGTGGGGGACCTGATCGAAGCCCCACTCCCGCACCGCTTCGGTGATCCTGGCTTTGTCCAGGTCGCCCTGGATTTCGTGGGGGTTGTCGTAGATTTCGACGTGGACGAAGTTGGCATCCCTGGGATGAGCGTCCTGAAGTTCGGACACGGTATCCACCTGGGGGCCGCAGGTGGGGGTGGTGCAGAAGGCGGGGGTGGCAAACACCACGACGGCGGGCTTGGGGTCTTCGATGGCGCCGGCGATGCTGACCAGGTATAGGTCGGGGTCGGGGGAGTAGGCGGTGGTCAGGGTCCTCAGCCCGCCCTCGCTTTCCAGGGTCTTGGTTTGGCTGGCCGGCGGGACGGAGCCGATGTCCGGCACGACAATGGCCTCGGCAACTTCCAACTCAATGCTGGTCTCGCCGGAAATTTCGGCGTCATCGACGGTTATGTCCAGCCGCCACGGGCCGGGCGACGGGAAGGTAAGCTCGGTGTCGTAGGCGCCGCGGATGGAATAGGGCCAGAGGCGGAACTCCGCCGTGGCGGTTTCGCCCGGCGCGGTTCCCTCGCCAAGGAAGGTGGTGGTGACGGAGACCTGCGGGGCCTTGACCAGCGCGGCGGGGGTGGTCAGCAGGAAGGATACCCGCTGGGTTCCGGTGCGGAGCAGGGTGGTGGCCAGGATGGGTGAAATTTCATCCACGGCGTCCATCGCGCCGGGCGCGCCGGGCTGCGCCGCAGCGTCTCCCGGTTCGCTCTTAATACCTTGGGGGGCTTCCTGCTCAACCTGCGCATCCGGCGCGGCGGGAACATCGGCGGGCGCCGGAGCCGCCGAGGAACAGGCGGCAACGACAACGGCCACCGCCAATGCGGCCAGAAGGGTCAAGACCGCCGCGCTCCGGCGGGAAAGCATCGCTGCGTTCGTCCTGTTGACCTTGAAGGACTTGCTGTTCACTGCGGACTTCCTGTTTTCCACGACTTGTTAATCGGGGGCCGGTAAGCCGTGGGGTTATTGTTCACTAGAAACCCGGACGGAAACCCCTTATTGGGAAGAGGGATTTGGTCAGTAAGGCCGATACGAGCAGGGTGAGGGTCCAAATTTGCCCGAGCCATGCGGTGGCGGAGTTGACCATTCCAGCGACCTGGGCGCTGCCGGCGCTGGGACCGGAGCCGGTTTCTCCGGTCAACCCGGCTTTGGCGGCCACCAGGGTCAGGTTGGCCACGGTGGCTGCCAGGTACAGCTGGAACCGGGTTTTGGCACGGCCGAAGTAGCGGGACTGGCGGATCCCCAATTGGACCAGCCGCGCCAGCCGGTGCTCCACCACCACGCGACGCTGCCGGTACTCGGCAAAGGCCTCGCTCTGCTGTAGGGCGCGGGCCTGCTGCAACAGCGCTTCCTGCGGGTGCAGTTGCACCGTTCGTCCCGTACCCGGTTTTGCCGCCACGCACTGGGACCGCAGGGGGCATACCCCGCAGACCGCCGCGTCGAATCGGAAGGCCTCCAAACGGTAAGTTCGACCCGTTTGGCCGGTGCGCCGTCCCGCCGGCACCATCGTCCGGGTAACATTCCCCGCCGGACAGGTGCAGGAACCCGCCTCCAGGTCAATATGGAAGTCCTCTTTCGGAAAGTGGGTTCGGTTGGGACGCCCCGGCACCCTGGCAATCAGAGTGCGGCCCGCGTCGGCGAAGGTTTGACGGGTACCGCCGTCGCCGTAAGCGGCGTCGCCCATGGCCTCCTCCACCGGCACACCGGTGTTGGCCTCACTCTGTTCCACCAGTTCCAGCGCCCCCAGGTTGTCGGGAGCGTTGCCGGGCAATACCTGCACCGCGGTAATCAGCTGGGAGTCGGTGTCCACCACAATCGCTGCCTTGTGTCCGTCGAACCGCCGGCTGCTGCTCTTGTGGCCGTGGCGCATCTCCGGGTCATGCACCGACATCATCCGGTCCCGGCTCACCCCATCCTTGAGGCTCATTCCCCCCTCAGCCCGTTCCACGTCCTGGAGCAGCAACTGCCCCAGCAGTTCCGCCGCCGCCACAATCCGCTGCCGCTCATCGCTGTCCTCGCGCAATTCCCCCTGCGCCTGCCGCGACAACTCCAACAGCCGGTCCGCGTCGGCCACAATCCCAGACAGCAGCGCCGTCTGCGCCTGCCGGTCGGACCAGTCGATGGCCGCTTCGCCCTTGACGCTGGAGCCCAGGTATCGGTGGTATCGATGGTATCCTTGACTCTTCGCCCATTCCCCGACGTTGATTCCCTTCAGCTGTGCCAGCGCCCGCAGCAGTTTGACGATCCCGTCCGCCAGCAGGTTGCAGGTGTCCTTGACTGCGCCACGCCCCAGGATGTTGGTCGTGTCCAATGCCACCCGCATCCCGCGCCCTTTCAGGAAGCCCGACTCCCGGGCCAGCCGCAGACTGGACTCGAATACCTCCCGCACCTTGCCGTGCAGGATCAGCTGGGCGCGAAACACCTGCAGCGTACTCTTGGCGAAGGGCCGGTCTTCCACCTCAATCCCCAACGCCACTTTCCACCGGAGGTCAAAGTCAGCCCGGGCCTTCGCCTCGGCGTCGCTGACCTTGTCGTGGGACTGCAACAGCAGCGCCGTCGCCAGCAGGCTGGGCGGCACGCTGTCCCTGCCGTTGTCGGGGCAGTAGAACTCGGCGAAATCGGCGTCCCGGAACAGCCGGCCCCGCAGCGACGCCAATACGCCATAGAAGCTTTCCCGCCCCACGTGGTCCAGGTACAGCCGGTCCGCTTCCCAGAGTCCCCTCTGGTCCGATCGCTCTCCCAGCATTCTCAGCCCTCGCTATGCTTGTTGACTCCAAGTATAGCCGCTGACCCGGCTGCCGCCACTTTCCGGCCAGATTTCTAGGGCCCCGCTTCATAGACGCCGAAGGTGTAGGCGAACAGGCCGAAGTCCGCCGAGTTGGGACTCAACCGCAACTCTTTGCCGGTCACGTACTCCGGGTTGTCCACCAGAGCGTACAGCTTGGGTTCGGTGACGAGGATGTAGCTCTCCCCGTCCTCGGCAATTATCACGTCGGCGCCGCGGTTTTCGCCGGTGAGGTACTCGCCGTCCATGGTGACGCGGACGCGGTAGGATTCACCGGAGCCGGAGGTGATGACGGCGTTGACGCTCTTGGCCGAGTATTTGATGGCGATGTAGTCTTCGTAGGACTCGGTGGCGCGGGCGTGCTTGACGCTTTCGGGGCCGATGAACCATTCGCCGTTCAGGTAGACCTTGTGGGAGGCGAGTTCGGCCGGGGCCTCAAAAATGGCCGTGGCGTCCCGGTTCTGGTAATACTCGGTTTGGACGACATAGGGGTCGGAGCCGTAGAGGGCGGCTTTGAAGTTGCGCTCGTAACCGGCATAAAGCTCCGGCGTGACCTCAACGCCGCCGGGGTTGGCTTGGAGCATGTCCCGGAAGCGGGCGTCCCGGTTCTGGTCGCCGGGCAGCGCCCCGGCATCGTCGGATAAGTCGGCGCCGGCTTCCAGCAGCAGCTTGCGGATTTGCTCTTCGGTCTCGGCGTAGGAGCCTTCGCCGAAGTGGGTGTAACGGACGATGCCGTCCTTGTCCACCAGGTACTTGGCGGGCCAGTAGCGGTTATTGTAGGCGCTCCAGGTGCTCATCCGGTTGTCCTGGGCGACGGGCCAGACGATTTCGTGCTCCTGGGTCGCCTGCACTACGTTTTCGTAGATCTCCTCAAACTCGAACTCGGGGGCGTGGAGGCCGACAATCAGCAGCCCGTCGTCGGCGTAGCGGGCGTGCCACTCCCGCAGGTAGGGGAAGGTGCGGATGCAGTTGACGCAGGTGTAGGTCCAGACGTCGACCAGGACGACCTGGCCGCGAACATTCAGGATGCTGACCGGCTCGGAGTTAATCCAATTGTCGATTCCGATGAAGTCTGGGGCCTCGTCGCCAACCCGGCCGCCAACCTCGCCGGTAATTTCGACGTCGGGCGTCGGCGGGACCGGCCGGGGCGTGTCCGGCTGGGCCGGGGCTGCCGCAGCCGGCTGGGACTGGGACGCCGGGCTGGCAGCGTCGGACTGGGCAGGCGGCGCGTTGCTCTGGGTCTTCTCCACGGCAGCCGACGGAGGCTCGGCGGCGGTTTCGGCGGCGGGCTGCTCCTGAGCGGGAGGAGAAGAACCAGCGCCGGCGTCTCCGGTGGTTGACATTTCGGCGGCGCCGCAAGCCAGCGCCAACAGCACGATGAGACCGGACAGAAGCAGGAGGCCGCAACGGGCGGAGCGGCGGATACCCCGATAGATTTTCACAGCGTTTCCTTAATGAGCGCCGCACCGCCGGCGCATGGGGCTGACGATGGGCGGGTTGAGAAGTTTTTCCTGCATTGTACTACGCTGGGACCTGCCGGGACGGATGCAAATTTTCAATCGTCTTGCCGGCCGTCTTGCCGACAGCCTGGGTTCCTCCGATTTTGGCCGTAACGGGGGATGGAGGCCGAAAAATTGGCGGAAAACCGGACAAAACCGGACAAAACCGGACATTTGAGCGTGGGCGGACGGGAATTTTGTCCTGATTTGTCCGTCTGAAGTCGGGTTTTGTCCGGCGAATGTCCGGTTTTGTCAGTGTTTTGTCCGCTTTTGTCACGGGTGGGACGCCCTCGCCCCTGGCCCCTCTCCCACGGGGAGAGGGGTGTTTACCGGCTGGTATTAACGTTAATGGGTCTTGAAGGCAGGTGTCAACGGCGGGATGTCACAGGGGGACGCCCTCACCCCCGGCCCCTCTCCCACGGGGAGAGGGGAGACGCACCTTTTAATTCTCCCTCTCCCGCTGGGAGAGGGTTGGGGTGAGGGCCGCGTATGGGGAAGAAAATCCATTAGAAACTATCTCAAAACCAAAATTCGAAGGGCCTTGGGGGACTGGGTTACGTTGGGGGATTCATCCCCCCAAACCCCCTGATGCAATTATCTCAAGACAGGATGAGGGCAGCTTCAAGTTTTGAGATAGTTTCTTACTCCCGGCCCCTCGTCCGTGGGAAAGGGGTGTTTACCGGCTGGTATTAACGTTAATGGGGCTTGGGGGCAGGTGTCAACGGCGGGGTGTCATGGGGGGACACCCTCACCCCCTGCCCCTCTCCCACGGGGAGAGGGGAGAATTCCCCGCCGGCAGTCAGTCAAGTACCCCACGCCGCCCTCTCCCGCAGGGAGAGGGGAGACGCTTATTTTAATTCTCCCTCGCCCTTTGGGAGAGGGTTGGGGTGAGGGCCGTGTATGGGGAAGAAAGCCCATTAGTCCCGCCGGTACGCTCTGCCTATCTAAAATAATCCTAATCCAGCTAATTCGGACAGGCCCGACGCGCAAAATGCGCCAAACTCGTCTGCTTTTGTCCTTGACGTTTGGGGGTGCCGCCGGTAATTGACCTGTGATACACTCAATCCCTGATACACCCAACGCCGAATTGTTTTTTAGCCCAACCCGCCGGACTGTACCCGGAATCCGGCCAGGAGGACCCGTCTTGACCGGCACATCGTCGCCCACCGCGGTGGCCCACCGCATTATTGAAAACGTGGGCAAGGTAATTGTAGGAAAGACTCCGGTGGTGGAACAGGCTTTGACCGCTTTGACCGCCGAGGGGCACCTGTTGGTGGAAGACGTTCCGGGCGTCGGCAAGACCATGCTGGCCAAGAGCATCGCGCAGTCGGTGGGGTGCTCGTTCAAGCGCATCCAGTTTACGCCGGACCTGCTGCCCAGCGACGTGACCGGCATTTCGATATACAACCAGCAAAAAGGGGAGTTCGAGTTCCGGGATGGGCCGATAATGGCCCAGGTGGTGCTGGCCGACGAAATCAACCGGGCCACGCCCAAGACCCAGTCGGCGCTGCTGGAAGCCATGGAGGAGCACCAGGTTACGGTGGACGGCGTTACCCACCACCTGGAGAGGCCCTTCCTGGTTATGGCGACGCAGAACCCCATTGAATACGAAGGCACCTTTCCGCTGCCGGAGGCCCAACTGGACCGGTTCCTGATGCGGCTCAGCCTGGGCTACCCGGAATTTGCCGAGGAACTTTCGATTATCGAGTACCAGGAACAGGAACATCCCATCGACACCCTGGGGCCGGTGGTCACGCCCGCGGAAGTATCGTGGCTTCAGCAGGCGGCCAAGGCGGTTTACGTTGACCAACTGGTGCGCCAATACATCGTTTCCCTCACCGAGGCTTCGCGGCGCCACGCCGAAGTGTCCTTGGGGGCTTCTCCCCGCGCCTCCCTGGGCCTGTTTCGGACAGCCCGGGCGTTGGCCCTCATCAGGGACCGGGACTATGTGATTCCCGACGACGTGCAGATGCTGGCGCCGGCGGTGCTGGCCCACCGGCTGGTCCTGTCGCCCTCGGCCAGGATGCGGGGGGTGCAGAGCGCCGCCGTAGTGGAAGAGCTGGTGCGGACCATTCCGGTGCCGGGAGCCAGCCGGCAGCCGGCCAGCTAGACCCGGCGCCTGGCCGCCAGCCCGCGAGCAGGTTCTCATAAAGTCATTATGCAGTACAGGCAACGCGACGCTCGACCGGCAACGCCCTCACCCCCGGCCCCTCTCCCCACGGGAGAGGGGCGAACCGAAAGTCCCCGGGTTCCTGAGCGGGTTCTCTCGATTATCGCCGCAAAGCAATCCGCCGGGGTCTTCGAGACCGGGACATCAATCAGCAACGTTAATCAGCAACGTCAATGACGTCGATTAAGGAAGTCCTTCAAGGGCACCCGATGAACCGGGAGCCGGAACGAAACTAGTAGTCCGAAATTTTTGGAATGATGAGTTGCTGAGATTGGCGTGACTGCCCAGGGTCTTTCATTCAATAGTCCCCTCTCCCTCTGGGAGAGGGTTAGGGTGAGGGCGTTCATCCCATCATTTCAATGCAGTTGGACTACCAGTACCAGCGCCCGAATCCGTCGGGGCGTCTGCCAAAACCAGCCGGGGCCAGGTGATGGACTGATTATGGACCTCCGTCTGACCAAGCGAAAAATCGGGTTTCTGGTCTTGCTGGGCGTGGTGATTTTCTACACCCTGGGCACGGGCTTCACCTTCTTCTTCCGACTGCTGTACGTGATGGGGCTGCTGTATGCCCTGGGCCTGGGCTGGGCCTGGCTCAACCTGCGGGGAATAGAAGTGTATCTGACCCGTCTGTCCAGCCGGGGGCAGGTGGGCGGTTACCTGGAGGGACGGGTGCAGGTGGTCAACCTCAACCGGCTGCCCAAGTCGTGGCTGGAGGTAAAGGAAGTTTCGGACCTGCCCGGGTACTCGGCCGGGCGGGGCATTGGGCTGGTGAAGGACCAGAGCCGCGCCTGGCGGGTGGAAACCCACCTGGCCCGCCGGGGTCTTTTCCAGGTGGGGCAGGTGGAAGTTACCAGCCAGGACCCCTTCGGCCTGTTCCGGCTGAGCCGCCGGTTCCTGGAACCCCAGGACTACATCGTGCTGCCGGGCACCGAGCCGCTGCCGGACCTGGACCCCCGGCTGGCCAACCTGCCCAGCGACAGCCGGGTTACCCGCCGCTCGAACCACATTACCCCGGACTCGTCGTCGGTGCGGGAGTACAACTACGGCGACAGCTACCGGCGCATTCACTGGCCTTCCACCGCCCGTCTGAACACGCTGATGGTGAAAGAGTTCGACATGGGCATTTCCTCCGAGTCGTGGGTGCTGTTGGATATGTTTCAGAACTCCCACTACGGCGACGACGAGGTGGACAACACCGAGGAATTGGCGGTTACGACGGCGGCGTCGCTGATTAACCGGCTGACCGAGCTTTCGCTGCCGGTGGGGCTGGCCACCAATGCTCAGCAGAACAACCTGATTCGTCCCGACAGCAGCCCAGGCCAGATTAGCAAGCTGATGGAAGCCCTGGCCGTGGCGCGGGCGCAGGGCCGTATCAGCCTGGAGCGGTTTCTTTACGACCTTCGGCCCAGCCTCAGCCGCTTCAACACCCTGACCGTAATTACCTCGTCGCAACGCACCGAGTGGGTAACGGCGCTGGCGCAAATGCGGCGTCAGGGCGTGATTGTGGCGGCGGTCTACGTTGACCCGGTGGACTTCGGCGCTCCGGCGGAAGCTGCATCGCCCCTGGAGGCGCTGTTCAACAACGAAGTGCCCGCCTATACGGTGCGCCGGGGGCGGCCGGTCAACGAAGGCTTGCGGGCGCCGCTGCAGTGGGACGCCATGCCGTTTGCCGTTCCGGCGGGCGCTGCCGCCGGTGGAGGGGGAGAAGTTGAGTCCCGGTAGTCTGGCAGAGAGGGTTTCAGCCCCCCAAGGCTTCAACCTGGAATGGTTGTGGGAAAAAGTCCTGGCGTTTCTGACGGCCTTCCGTCCGCCCGACGGGTGGCTTTCCATTGTATTCCTGGCGATGAACCTCTCGACCGTCGTATGGACGGTGGAGCGGGGGAACTGGGCGCCGACCCCCAACCTGGTCTACATCATTCTGCTGGGAATGCTCACCGGGCTGGCGCTGTCCCGCATCCGCATCTGGGCGGTTTTCCTGCTGCCGGTGGGCCTGGCGGCGGGCCTGCTGGTGGTGGTGTGGCAGTTGACTTCGGTGCGGACCAAGGGTCTGGAATTGGCCAACGCCGCCGAGCTTTGGGAGCGGCTGTATCTGTGGTACGAGGCCGCCCGCATCGGGGCGATTAACATTGACACGGTTCCCTTCGCCTTCGGGCTGGTGTGCGCCACCTGGCTTTCGGGATTCCTGGGAGCGTGGGTGTTCTTCCGATACCGCAACTTCTGGGGGGTGTTCATCCTGGGCGGCGCCGGGGTAATGTCGAACCTTACCTACCTGCCCGATACCGCCAGCATTGACCTGGCGCTGTATCTGATGACCGCCCTGCTGCTGGTGGGCCGGGTGCAGTCGGTGCGGCGCCGTCAGGAATGGCAGCGGCGCAACTTCCAGTACGATTCGCACCTGGGGCTGCTGGCGATTTCCGACACGTTGTTCATCAGCGTTGCGGTGCTGGTGGTGGCCTACCTGATACCCGCCGGCTCGTCGTGGAGCCCAACGCACCAGGTCTACGAGCGTCTGCGCTCTCCGATGGTGGCGTGGGAGGACGACTTCAACCGGCTGTTCGCCGGGCTGCCGGCCCGCCGGGCCATGCCCTACCGCATTTGGGGAGATTCGGTCGCCTTCCAAGGCACCATCAACCCGACCACCAACCCGGTGCTGCAAGTTAACTCGCCGGTGGCCATGTACTGGAAGGCCCGCAGCTATGGGACCTATACCCCCAAGGGGTGGGTCTCTTCGGGCACGGTCTTCAAGACCACCGACTGGTCGCCGGAGTATTCGGTCCCGGCGCCCTACCAGCAGCGGTTCGGCGTGACCTACGCCGTAACGCCCCGGTACGACTCCAGGAACCTGTTCGCCGGCGGGCAGATTCTGGGGGTGGACCGGGACGTGCGGGTTGAGACCTACGACTCGCCCCTTTACTGGCTGGACTTGACCGCGGACCCGGCGCGCGGGCCGACTCATCCTACACTGGCCGAGGCCAGGGCCAACCTTCAGGGCGCCATCGGCCAGCGGGGAGGCTCCATTGCCGACGCCGCGCTGGCGCAGGAACTGCCCCGGGGCCTGGAGTTAGCCGCAGTGGAGCGCGAGGGCGCAATAATCCGGTCGGTCACGGTGGCCGAGCTCATTCCGGAGCAGCCCGACACCCTTTCGGTGCGGGCCGCCACCGGCACCGTCGAGCCGGGGCAGACCTACCAGGTCACGTCGTCGGTCTCGCTGGCCAGCCCGGAGCGGCTGCGTCTGGCCAGCGATAACTATCCAGTCTGGGCGTTGGAAAAGTACACGCAGCTTCCCGGCGACCTCCCGCCCCGGGTGGCGGAGCTGGCGGCGGAGATAACGGCCGGGCACTCGTCGCCCTACGACAAGGCCAAGGCGATTGAGACCTATCTCAAGAACAACATCACGTACAACCTGGAGATTGACCCGCCGCCCTTCAACGCCGACGGGGTGGACTACTTCCTGTTCGAGCAGCAGGAGGGATACAGCGAGTATTTCGGCTCGGCCATGACCGTGCTGCTGCGCACCCAGGGCATACCGGCCCGGCTGGTCACCGGCTACACCGTGGGCAACAAGATACCGGAACACGACATTTACATCGTCTCCGACAGCCACAGCCATGCCTGGTCCGAGATATATTTCCCGTCCTACGGCTGGATTGGATTCGAGCCTACGCCCGGCGCCACCTTCCCGGTTGCGGCCATACCCAAGCCCAGGGACGCTGCCAACGATCTGACGGGAGAAGTCCCGATTTTCGACGAGCTTTGCGAAGACGACGAAGACGAATGCGACCCGTCATCGTCCGCTCCCCAGTCCGGAGGCGGCAATGCGGGCGAGGACACGCTGACCTTCGGCAAGCTGGTGGCCCGGTTCTTCCCCTGGGCTGCCGGAGCGGTGGCGTTCCTGGTACTGGCAGGCTCGCTGGGCCGCGTGTTCTGGCGGCGGTACATGGCGCCGACGGAGCAGCCCGAAGACGCCTTCCGCCGGCTGGGGTTCCTGGGCCGTCTGAACTCGGTGGGCGTCATCGAACATCAAACCCCGTTTCAGTACGGGGCGCGCTTGCAGGCGGCCTTCCCGGACCAGCGGGGCGACCTGGCCGTTATTGTCCAGCACTACGTCCGCAGTCTTTACGGGAAGAAGGAGCTTACCGGGGAAGAACAGGAGGGCCTGGTGCGGGCCTGGAACAGCGTCCGTTTCCCCCTGCTCCTGAATATCCTGCGCCGGAGGAGCAATGAGTCAAGCTAAGTATCACCTGGTTGAGTCGCCGATGGGCTGGGTGGGAATGGTCAGGAACGGCCGGGGATTGACCCGGCTGAGTCTCAAGCCGACGGTGGAAGAGGTGCTGGAAGACCTGGGCGGCGCCCTGAACGGGGCCGACGACGACCCCGGCGGGTTTGCCCCAACGCTGGAATGCCTGCGCCGCTACTTTGACGGCGACGCCAACGCTCTGAACGCGATTGAGCTGGACTTGCAAACTGCCCCGCCCTTTTTTGCCGCCGCGTGGGAAGCCTGTCGGCGCATACCCCCCGGCGAGACCCGCAGCTATCAATGGCTGGCAGCCGAGGCCGGACGCCCCCGGGCGGCCCGGGCCGCCGGTCAGGCCATGGCCAAGAACCGTTGGGCGCTGGTTATTCCGTGCCACCGGGTTATCGGCAGCGACGGCGACCTGCACGGCTACGGCGCCGGCGGGCTTCGGGTCAAGGCGCGGCTGCTGCAACTGGAAAAGGCGGCGCCTTAATCCCGATCGTCCTGAGATAATACCCCGCACCCTGTTTCAGCGCCTTTTCATTCTCGAAAGAATCCTCTCGCCCTCACCCCCGGCCCCTCTCCCGCGGGGAGAGGGGAGAATGTCAAGCCCCTGCGTCCCGTTTCCAGGTCTTTTAATTGTCCAAGAAAACCGCTGGGTTGACGGGACACGTTGGGGGATTCATCCCCCAAACCCCCTGAATTTATGGGTTGGATGTGCCGGGCGCGGCTTGCCGTGGATTCACCGGCAACGTGGTATGCAGCGGCCTACTGAGAATTAAAAGGCCCTGCGCCACGTTTCAGGCCAAATGGCCGTGTCTTGTGCCGGATGGTACAATCCCGCAGATACAATTCCGCAGACGGGATGGGCGCTGCTCCGGGGGCTGGCGGCTGTCCGGTCAGTTCCGAACCGACTGAAACCGTGGGCAGGTGATGCGATGCGATACGACGTTGTTATTGTGGGGGCGGGTTCCGCCGGGTGTGCGCTGGCAGCCCGCCTGTCGGAAGACCCGGAGCGGACGGTGCTGCTGCTGGAAGCCGGGCCGGACTACCCGGACCCGTCGGCAGTCCCCGATGAGATCCGGTACGACCTGAATCAGGCGGCGTCCCGGGCCGACGGGGCGCACAACTGGTCCTTTGTGGGCCGGGCCACGGCCCGGCAGGAACGCCCGGCCGCCGTGGCCCGGGGCAAGGTGGTGGGCGGCACCAGTTCCATAAACCACCAGATTTTCCTGCGGGGCGCGCCGGAGGACTACGACAATTGGGCGGCGCAGGGCAACACCGAATGGTCCTACGTCAACGTGCTGCCCTTCTTCAGAAAGCTGGAGACGGACACCGACATGGACGGGGACTTTCACGGGTCCGACGGCCCCATTCCGGTGCGGCGGCACCCCAGGGAAACCTGGCTGCCCATTCAGTCGGCCTTCTACCAGGCCTGCATCGACAGCGGGGTTCCCCGACGACCCGGACCTGAACCACCCCGACGGGACCGGCGTGGGCGCGGTGCCCCTGAACAACCCGGACGGCGTTCGCATGAGCACCGCTCTAACCTACCTGAACGCCTGCCGCCACCGGCTCAACCTGACCGTCCGGGGCGGCGTGATGGTCCACCGGGTAAGGTTCGAGCTCGGCCTCAACAACCAATACCGGGCCGTGGGTCTGGAAGTGTCCAGCGGCGACGAGACCTTCACCGTCGAGGGGCAGGAAATCATCCTCAGCGCCGGGGCGGTCCAGTCTCCCCAACTGCTGATGCTGTCCGGGGTTGGCCCGGCGGCGCAGTTGGCCGGGCTGGGCATTCCGGTAGTCCACGATCTGCCCGGCGTGGGCCGGAACATGAAGAACCATCCGTCGGCGTCCATCCGGTTCCAACCCGGCGAAAACCCGCCGCCGGCCGCCGACGCCCCCCGGAACCAGGTGGCGCTCCGGTTTTCCCCGGCCAATTCGCCAACCCGCAACGACGTCCAGGTGCAGCCCACATCGTCCAACCCGGTGGGCCAGCAGACGCCGGAAGTCCGCATCGGCTGCCGCCTGGAGTTCCCGGCCAGCATCGGCAGCCTGGAGTTGGAGTCGCCCGATCCCTACGAACAGCCGCGGCTGGACTACCAGTTCCTTTCCGACCCGTGGGACCGGGAGCGGCTGCGGGAGGCGGTGCGCACTACCGCCGGCCTGTTCGACCACCCGGCCTTTGCCGGCATTACCGGCCCCCGGATGGAACCCGACGACGACACCCTGGCGTCGGACGAAGCTCTGGACCGCTGGCTCCAGGAAACCGTATCCATTGCCGGCCACACCGCCTGCACCTGCCGCATGGGGCCGGACGACGATCCGCAGGCGGTGGTGGACCAGCATTGCCGGGTCTACGGCGTCGAGGGGCTGCGGGTGGTTGACGCTTCGGTGATGCCCGACCTGGTACGCGCCAACACCAACGCCACCGCCATTATGATTGGCGAGCGGTCGGCGGACCTGATCCGGCGGGGGGAGTGAGGCGGATAACAAAGACGCCCTTCAAGCCCCCCGGAACCAGGGTCTTTTAATTGTCCAAGAAAACCATTGCCCGGATTTGAAAACCGCGGGGGGCACGTTGGGGGATTCATCCCCCAAACCCCCTGAATTTAGGGGGTTTGGTATGCTTGCCAGGACTTGCCGGATGATTCACCGTGAACGGACAATCCAGCGCTACGCCAATTAAAAGACCCTGCCCCCCGGAACGGGCGGGGTTGAACCGTAACGGATTTAACGAGGAAGCGATATGGCTGCCTACACCAACATTGGTCGTTCGACGCCCCGGCAGGACGGGGTGGACAAAGTTACCGGCGCCACCCGGTACACCGGCGACTTGTCCCTGCCCGGCGTCCTGTGGGGCCGCTGTCTCCGCAGCCCGTGGCCCCATGCCCGCATCATCCGCATCGACACCACGGCGGCGGAGCGGCTCCCCGGAGTCCATGCCGTCCTGACCGGCGCAGACGTAAGCGGGATACGCTACGGCCGGCGCCTGCACGACATTCCGGTTCTGGCCGAGGAACGGGTCAGGTTTGTGGGCGAGCGGGTGGCTGCCGTGGCCGCCGCAGACCGGGAAACGGCCGAAGCCGCCCTGCTGCTGATTGACGTGGAATACGAGGAACTGCCCGCCGTTTTCGAACCGGAGGAAGCGCTTCGGGATGACGCTCCGGTCCTTCACCCGGAGGTCAACGGGTACTACGGCCTGCCCCGCCCGCTGGATACGCCGTCCAACGCCTTCGTCAGTGACGTGTGGGGCAAGGGCGACGTCGAGGCCGGTTTCCGGGAGGCCGACCTGATTGTCGAGGGGACGTACATGGTGCCCCGCCAGCACCAGGGCTATCTGGAAGGCCATTCCTGCCTGGTCTGGATTGACGAAGACGACCGGATTCAGATTTGGGCGTCGAACAAGGTCCCCTACCAGGTCAAAGAGCAGTTGACCATTGCCCTGGGCCTGCCCCAGGACCGCATCCGCCTGAACCCGGTGGACATCGGCGGCGACTACGGCGGCAAGGGTTCGCCGATGGATATTCCGGTGGCCTACTTTCTGGCAGCCAGGACCGGCCGCCCGGTGCGGATGGCGATGGATTCTATGGAGGAGTTCATCGCCGGCAATCCCCGTCACGCCGCCACGGTGCATCTCAAGACCGGCGTGAAGCGCGACGGGACGCTGACCGCCCAGCAGGCCCGGGTCCGGTTCAACAGCGGCGCCTACGGTGGATTCAAGCCGGCGCCGGGGTGCAATCTTGGGGGCGCGGCCAAGGCCGGCGGCCCTTACCGGATTCCCCACGTCCACATCGAAGGCACCCAGGTCTACACCAACACCGTGCCCGGCGGGTTCATGCGGGCGCCCGGCGAGCCGCAGGTCGTGTTCGCCGCCGAGTCTCACATGGACGAAATCGCCCGGCGTCTCAACCTCGACCCGGTGGAGTTCCGGCTGAAAAACCTGCTGGAGGACGGCGACATAGACCCCATTGGCACCGCATACCAGGCAATCCGCGCCAGGCAGAGCGTCGAGGCGGCGGTGACAGCATCGGATTACCACTCCGCCAAGCAGCCCAACACCGGCCGGGGAATGGCGGTGGGCGAGCGCGCCGGCGCCGGTGGAGAGTCCCACGCCGGGGTTACTCTCAACCCGGACGGCTCGGCGCTGGTCCACTCTTCCATTTTCGAGCCTGGCACCGGCACCTACACCGTCCTGAGCAAGATTGTTGCCGAGGAGTTGGGCCTGCCCGTGGACCGGGTGAGGACGGAGGTCTGGGACACCGACGCGGTGGAGTTCGACACCGGCGTCGGGGGCAGCCGGGTGACCCGGATGGCCGGGTTGGCCGCAATGACGGCAACAGCCGACGCCGCTCAGCAACTCTACCGCATCACCGCTGACGTGTTCGGGTGGCCGGAGGGACAGTTGGTCATCGAGGGCGATGACATTGTGCGGCAGGACACGGGCCAGCGGCGCCGGTGGACGGAGGTGTTGGAGCGGATTGGCGGGCCGATAACCGGCCGCGGGTCGGCGGCGGACCCGGAGCGCTCCCCCATCACGTCGTTCACCGTCCAGGTCGCCGAGGTATCGGTGGACCCGGAATCCGGCCAGGTGCGGCTGCTGCGGCTGACCACCACCCACGACGTTGGCACGGTGCTGAACCCGTTGGACCACCAGGGACAGATAGACGGCGCGGTGATGCAGGGCGTGGGGTTTGCCCTAACCGAAGAACTTGGCGTGGAAGAGGGGCGGGTGTCAACCGTCAGCTTCGGCGACTATAAAATCCCAGGCATGGCCGACACCCCCCGGTTGGACACGGTGCTGCTGGAATCGGAACTCGGGTCCGGCCCCTACCACGCCCGGGGAATTGGCGAGAATCCCAGCGGGTGCGTAGCCCCGGCCATCGCCAACGCCGTGGCCGACGCGGTGGGAGCCAGGATACACAGCCTGCCCATCACGGCGGAGAAGGTGTACCGGGCGCTGGCCGGGGGGCAGGGCGCCGGGGAAGGTTAGGGGGAGGGTGTATTTCCCGACATTCGTTAGCGCAGGAGTTTGGTAAAATGGCCGCCACGGATAAGGCGTAGAAAACAGAGCCGGCAGGCTAAAACCTATCCTGAATCGGTCAAATGTTATGAACCTCGACGTCGCAACATCAGTGGAAATCTGTGCAGGGGCAGGGGACAAGCCTTGGGCTTGGAACGGGCCGGGTTTCTCCATGCAGCGCTTGTTGAAATCGAATCAGACCCATGCATAACACTGCGTGCTAACCGGCCTTTGTGGAACGTCGTTCAGGAAGATGTCCGTACTTTTGACGGGTGGCCTCCCCGTGGGGTAGACCTGTTATCAGGAGGGATTCCATGTCCTCCGTTCTCCGTTGCGGGCAAGCAACTGGGCAGGGAAGATGAACGTGATCTCTTTCCTGCGGTTCTCCGTTTAGTCCGGGAAATCTCCCCGAGAGCGGTGATGATCGAGAATGTCCGTGGGTTGTTGGATAAACGCTTTAGTGAGTACCGGGCGGAAATCACTACAAAACTCGATTATCTGGGTTACAAAGTGGATTGGGCTCTCTTGCAAGCGTCGGATTTTGGGGTGTCCCAGTTGCGTCCCCGGGTAGTAATGGTTGCATTGCGGAACCGATACTCGGAATGCTTCAGGTGGCCAGAACCATATCCGTCTCCTCCTCCTTCAGTGGGGCAAGTGCTGTTTGACTTAATGAGCAGCAGGGGGTGGGAAGGAGCGGAACGCTGGAAGGCTATGGCAGACCAAATTGCTCCAACCATCATCGGGGGGTCCCACAAGCACGGAGGGCCGGATTTGGGTCCGGTTCGGGCCCGCCGAGCATGGGCAGCCTTGGGGGTAGACGGGATGGGCATAGCCAATGAGCCACCCAACGCCGGGTTCCAAGGATTACCCAGGTTAACAAGGCACATGGCAGCGCGTTTGCAAGGATTTCCCGACTATTGGGAGTTCACAGGGACCAAGACTGCCGCGTACAAGCAAATTGGCAACGCTTTTCCGCCGCCGGTTGCGGAGGCTGTCGGCAAATAAATCCTTGCCGCTTTGGGAATCAAGCAGCCAGTTTTGTTGGAATCATGAGTGCCCAGCCTTTCATGTCTGAAGCTCGGCAGAGTTTCCACGAACGCCTTCTGGCCGATGTTATGCGCGTTGATAATGATGGCCGGCCAAACAACGCCGACAGAGACAGTTCGTTAAGTGTTCATTTGGCGAAGGAGGTACTGGGGCGGTTGGGGAAAGCCCCGGTGGGCCGAATTCCTGGTCAATCACTTGGCAGGCGGTTCGAGACGGTGTGCAACGACTTTCTGAACTCAGCCTTCCCTGTACTTGAACATCTTCGCCCTGGCCCGTGGAGCATTGACCGAAGCGGCCCGAAATCCAAGGATATAGCCAAGGGCATCGCTAAGTTCTCCCAATACGAGCACTTGGCAGCGCTGGCTCATGCCGCCACCCAGGATTTGGAACTGGCAGCAGCAATAGGAACTGACTACGTCATTAAACCCGACGTAATGGTGTACCGCGAGCCATATCCCGATGACCTGGTTAACAGCCAGCAAATAATAGTGGATGAACATGCAGCCCGGCGCACGAGCATGAGAGCCGCAAACCAATCCACACCCATACTACACGCGAGTGTCTCATGCAAATGGACTATTCACAGCGACCGGTCCCAGAATTCCAGGTCCGAGGGACTGAATCTCATCCGCAACCGCAAAGGCAGGGTTCCTCACATCGTCGTGGTTACTGCCGAGACTCTTCCCAGCCGAATCGCGTCGATCGCACTTGGAACGGGCGACCTCGATTGTGTTTATCACTTCGCACTTCCGGAACTTGAAGCTGCGGTAGATAAACTCGGCAACGACGACTCAAAAGGTCTCCTAATGATGATGACCGAAGGCAAACGGCTGCGGGACATCGCCGATTTACCGTTCGATTTGTTGGGGTAAAATGGATACTATCCCACCTGACCGGCGAAGCGAGAATATGCGGCGCATCTTGAGCAAAGGCACAGTGCCTGAGATGACAGTCCGCCGTTTGGTTCACGGAATGGGATACCGCTACCGTCTCCATAAAAAGAACCTTCCCGGCAAGCCAGACCTGGTATTTTCTTCCAGACGCAAGGTAATCTTTGTTCACGGGTGTTTTTGGCACCAGCACTCTTCCCCAAACTGCCGAATCGTAAGAGAATCCAAGTCAAACCAGAACTATTGGGTGAACAAACTCGAACAAAACCGGGCCCGCGACGTTAGGTTCTGTTGACATTTTGTTATAATGAAAATATGGCAAATCTCGAACTACCTCCAGGGCAATGGGCCAGGATTCTCGATTTCTTGCGTGGCCGCGCCGACTTGTATGTCGGTCAGGAAGAGGGATGCAAACGTTTCATAGAAGCCGTCCTGTGGGTTGACCGCTCCGGCGCCCAATGGCGGCTCCTCCCGGCCGAGTATGGGAACTGGAACAGCGTCTACAAAAGATTTGCCCGCTGGAGCGACCGGGGTATCTGGGCGCTGCTGCATCAACACTTCGCCGATGCGCCGGACATGGAATATCTCATCGTAGACAGCACCGTGGTCCGGGCCCATCCCTGCGCGGCGGGAGCTCCCCAAAAAACGGCGGCCAAGCAGCCCAGGCCCTGGGCCGCAGCCGCGGCGGGTTCAGCACCAAGGTCCACGTGAGCGTGGATAGTCTGGGCAATCCCTCGCGCTTCATCCTGACCGGAGGACAACAGCACGACATCACCCAGGCCGAGGGGCTGATAACCGGCTATGACGGTGAGTATGTGCTGGCTGACAAGGGGTATGACTCCCAGGGGTTTCGCCAGCACATTCTGGAGCGGGGCATGACGCCGGTGATTCCGCCGCGCTCCAACCGGAAGGAACCCTGCGGCTACGACGCGCATTTATACCGGGAGCGTCATCTGGTGGAATGCTTCATCAACAAGATAAAGCACTATCGCCGGATCTTCTCCCGGTTTGAGAAGCTGGACACCAGATACCTTGGCTTCCTTCATTTCACTGCGGCTCTCATTTGGTTGCGGTGAAATGTCAACACAACCTAGTCATGAAAGCGAATTGCGCCGAATTGGCTGGGAGACCATGACCGTATGGGAGTGTGAAATCCGAAGAGACATAGAGGAAGTCCAACAAAGGCTAAAGGACTTTCTTGGTTGAGCGGCCGATTGCCCGCTTATCAATTTGGGACTTTACAGGCCAATACAGCCTTCTAACCCGCGCCTCAACCTATTGACTGTTTCCCCAACCAAATATATACTTTCATGGCAAAGCAAGTGGCGCCCTGAGCAGGCCCCGATAGCGGGGCCTTTTTCTGGTGTGAACGCCGGTTATGCACCCTCGCCCCTGTGGCGCAACGGCAGCGCAGTCGATTTGTAATCGACAGGTTAGGGGTTCGAGTCCCCTCTGGGGCTCCAAAAAATTTGCATCCACACCCGCCGCCGCAGGGCCAGCCGCCGGGTGTTCGGGAGGTTCTTCAACCAAAGGGTTATGCTGGCCCGTTGTATGAGCGCGGAGGGGTGGGTGAGCGGTTAATACCACCAGACTGTAAATCTGGCCTCCGGAAGGAGTTCGCAGGTTCGAATCCTGCCCCCTCCACCACCGTAATCGCGCCGGGAACCGGCATGGACCATGCAGCCGGTCCCGGATCAGGCAAGCCCAGGCCCGGTCTGGCCCCAACCCCCAGCACGGACAGGCCGGACTAGGTTAGCCCACCGACTGCCGGACGGCAGAGAGGATTAAGGGCCCAGATAGCTCAGCGGTAGAGCACGTTCTTGGTAAGAACGGGGTCGGCGGTTCAATCCCGCCTCTGGGCTCCATCTACCAGCCTGAGCCAACCGGGGAGCGCAAACTCTGGGCTGGCAAGAGCCATAGCGGATAAGTTAACCAGGCGACGCCGGACGTTCAATGAAGCCGTTGGCGTCCATTTCAGAAACAGCGCTGCAACCAGGCAAAAGGGCGCCCCGGCGAAACACTCCGGCCTGAAAAGTTAAACAGGCGCCCAAAAACGGTCAGCAGAATCGAAGGAGAGTAACCCTAATGGCAAAGCAGCAGTTCGACCGTACCAAGCCCCACATGAACGTGGGCACCATTGGTCACGTAGACCACGGCAAGACCACCCTTACCGCCGCCATTACCAAAGTGCTGGCCGACCACAACCTGGCCAGCTTCAAGGGGCTGGATGAAATTGACAACGCGCCCGAAGAAAAGGCCCGCGGCGTCACCATCGCCATCGCCCATGTGGAGTACGAGTCCGAAAGCCGCCACTATGCCCATGTGGACTGCCCCGGTCACGCCGACTATATCAAGAACATGATTACCGGAGCGGCCCAGATGGACGGTGCGGTCCTGGTGGTCAGTGCCCCCGACGGCCCCATGCCCCAGACCCGGGAGCATATCCTCCTGGCCCGCCAGGTGGAAGTGCCCAGCATTATCGTCGCCCTGAACAAGGTGGACATGATGGACGACGAGGAGTTGCTGGAGCTGGTGGAACTGGAAGTCCGGGAGCTGCTGAGCCGGTACGAGTTCCCCGGCGACGACACGCCCATCGTCCGCTGCAGCGGTTTGAAGGCGCTGGAAGGCGACCAGGCTTACGAGCAGGGCATCCTTGACCTGGTGCAGGCTATGGACGATTACTTCCCGATGCCGACCCGCATCACCGACCAGGCTTTCCTGATGCCGGTGGAAGACGTTTTCGGCATCAAGGGCCGGGGCACTGTGGTGACCGGCCGGGTGGAGCGCGGTTCGCTGAAAGTTGGCGAAGAAATCGAGATTATCCGGTTTGGCGATGTCCGCAAGACGGTGGCCACCGGCCTGGAGATGTTCCACAAGCTGCTGGGCACCACCGAGGCCGGCGACGCGGTGGGCATTCTGCTGCGGGGGGTGGACCGGGACGAGGTGGAACGCGGCCAGGTGATTGTGAAGCCCGGCTCCATGCGTCCCTATTCCAGGGCCGAGGCCGAGGTGTACGTGCTGAGCCGTGAGGAAGGCGGCCGTCACACGCCCTTCTTCCCGGGGTACAAGCCCCAGTTTTACATTCGGACCAGCGACATCACCGGCGAGATTGGTCTGCCGGAGGGTGTGGAAATGGTCATGCCCGGCGACAACATCACCATGAGCATCAAGCTGATTACCCCGGTAGCCATTGAAGAGGGTCTCCGCTTCGCTATCCGCGAGGGCGGGCGCACCGTTGGCGCCGGCGTGTTCACCAGGCTGCTCGACTAGCAATGGGAACGTCCCAGGAAAAGTTCTTCGAGGCCCTCGGGGCAACGGGTGGAACCCCCAATCCTTTGAGGGCCCCAGGGTCAACAGGTCAAAACAGGCTTCACGTTCCCAATCCGGCCAGAACGGACCGGCCCTGAGTCAAGGGCAAGCGGGATTGATTAGGATGGGGGGTTAACAATGGCAAGAAAGACTACCGACGTGCGCGGCGTAATCACCTTGCAGTGCAGCGACTGCCGCGAGCGGAACTATGCAACAGTCAAGAACCGGAGGAACGACACCCAGCGGATGGAGCTGAAGAAATACTGTTCCCGCTGCCGGGTACACCGGGTCCACCGCGAAGTGAGGTAGCCTTATGGCTCGGGTTTCTGCCCGCCGGCCCCAAAGTCCCATGTCGCCCCGCGCTATGGGACGGGGTAATCCGGTTACTTTCATGCAGGAAGTGGTTTCCGAGCTTCGCAAGTCGGTTTGGCCCAGCAAAGAGGAGATCGCCCGGCTCACCATGGTGGTCATCGTGTTGGCCATCGCCGTGGGTGTGTTCCTGGGCGGCCTCGACCGGGTATTTTCCGAGATTTTCACCCGGTTCATCTTCTAGCGGCCTTCCCCGGCAAGCGGCGCCTCAGAACCCGCCTGGTGGACTCAAATCTGTGCGCCGGGGCAACTTTACATGACAATCAACAACCTGAACCGAATTGAAGAAGACCAGAATCCCCATTGGTACATTGTTCACACGTACTCGGGGCAGGAAGACTTGGTCAAGAAGAACCTGGACCTGCGGATTCAGAGTTTGGATATGCAGGACCGCATCTACCAGGTCATAGTCCCCACCGAGGAAGAGGTCATCTTCAAGGACGGCAAGCGCCGCTCGGAGCGGCGGAAGCTGTTTCCAGGGTATATCCTGGTGCAGATGCAGATGGACGACGAGAGCTGGTACGTGGTCCGCAACACCCCCGGCGTTACCGGGTTCGTGTCCAGCGAGGACGACTACGACAAGCGGCCCAAGCCGGTGCCTTTGGAGGACAGCCAGATTGACGCCATTCTGAAACAGGTGGAGTCAGGGCCGACGCGGGTCACCATCGGCGTCCAGAAGGGCGACGCGGTGCGCATCACCGAAGGCCCGTTCGTAGACTTTATCGGGTCCGTCAGCGACGTGGACCAGAGCAAGGGCAAAGTCCGGGTGCTGGTGTCTTTCTTCGGAAGGGAAACACCGGTCGAGTTGGACTTTCTACAGGTGGAAAGCACCTAAGGAGGACCGGTGGCCAAGAAAGTACGGGCAATCATCAAGTTGCAATTGGAAGCGGGGAAAGCTACGCCGGCGCCCCCGGTAGGCCCGGCATTGGGTCAGCACGGCGTCAACATTATGAACTTCGTCAAGGAGTACAACGAGCGCACCGGCCCGCAGGCGGGAACGATTATCCCGGTCCACCTGACGGTGTACGAGGACCGGTCCTTCACCTTTGTGACGCGCACTCCCCCGGCCTCGGATATGCTGCGCCGGGCCGCTGGAGTCACCAAGGGCCGTGGAGACTTGCAGCAGGGCCGCGCCGGGGCCATTGACCGGCAGGCGCTGCGGGAGATTGCCGAGACGAAGTTGAAAGACCTGAATGCATCATCTGTCGAGCAGGCCATGTCAATCATCGAAGGCACTGCCCGCAGCATGGGTATTGAAGTCAGCGATTGAGAAACTACCTGAGAAACCGCCCAGCCAGGAAAGTCCTTCGAGCGTCTCAGGACGAGCGGATTTAGAGCGAGGGTTAAAGATGCCCAAACACAGCAGACGTTATTCCGGCGTTGCCGCCACGGTGGACGCCGACCGTCCATACCAGCCGCAGGAAGCCATTGAATTTCTGAAGGAATCGTCCACCACCAAGTTTGACGAGACCATGGAGGTTCATCTCCGCACCAACGCCGACACCCGGCACGCCGACCAGATGGTGCGCGGGGTGACGGTGCTGCCCCACGGGCTCGGCAAGCAGGTGCGGGTGGTGGTGTTCGCCGCCGGCGAGGCCGCCGACGTTGCACGTCAGGCCGGAGCTGATTTCGTCGGCGACGACGACTTGATCGCGCGCGTCGAAGGTGGTTGGGTTGACTTCGAAGTCGGCTTGGCCGTGCCGGAGATCATGCCTAAAATCGGCCGGTTGGGCCGGTTCCTGGGCCGCCGGGGTCTGATGCCGAACCCGCGCACCGGCACCATGGTGCAGATGCGGGACCTGCCCCGCACGATTCAGGAGGCCAAGGCCGGACGGCTGGAGTATCGCACCGACCGCACGTCCATTATTCACAGCCAGTTCGGGAAGGTCAGCTTCGAGACGGAAACCCTGATCGAAAACCTCTCGGTGCTGATGGACGCCATCGTCCGCTCCAAGCCGGATGCGGTAAAGGGCGCATTCTTGAAGACGGCCTACATAACCACGTCTATGGGGCCCAGCGTTCCGGTGGACTTGGCCGCGCTCCAAGGACTTCAACCGCCGGAATAATTGGCGTATAATCGCGAAAAGTTAATAGCCGGAGACAGCGGGTCCCCACTGGGGTTAAGGGTTGCGAGACAAGGAGCAACCGCCCGCCGAGGCGCAAGAACAACGAGGACGGTTGCCCGGCTTGTGGCGGCGTTCCCGTGGCCTGTTCCCCTGCGCTTCACATCAAGGCGCAGGTTTTTTTGTTGACCGGCCCCTGCTCATATCAGAGCTTCGCTCTGATTGCCGACACTACTCATCATCGGCTGGTCCCTGGGCTCGAACTGCCACTCTAATCCGGCTTGCCGGACAAAATCAACCAACCCTCCAGAGGAAAGGAGACGACATTGCCCACCCAAGCAAAGATTGACAAAGTTGCCGAACTTAAGGATAAGCTGGAGCGGTGTTCCATCGCCGTTACCACCGGCTTCAGCAGGATTCGGGTCAACGAGATGACCGAGTTGCGCCGCCGCACCCGGGAGGCCGGGTTCGAGTTGGTGGTCACCAAGAACTCGCTGCTGAGTCTGGCCGCCGACGCCGCCCAAATGCCCCAACTGAAGGACATCATGGAGGGGCCAACCGCCATCGCCTTCGGATACGACGAGCCGGTGGACGTGGCCAAGACCCTGCACGACTACATCCGCACCACCCGCTCGGCGCTGACCATTCAGGGAGCGGTGGTCGCGGCCGGCCCGGTGCTGCCCACTGGCGAAGTGGCGCGGCTGGTAGCACTGCCGCCGCGTCCGCAACTACTGGCGCTACTGCTGGGGCAGATTCAGGCGCCCATTTCGGGCTTGATTAACGTGCTCAACGGCCCACTGTGGAGCCTGGGCGGACTGCTGCAAGCCCGCATCCAACAGTTGGAGTCTGCCGAGCCGGAAGCCGTTTCGGAAACCGCCTCAGACGATGCGCCCGGCGAAGGGGACGCGGAGTAGCCCATGACCCAATCCGGCATGACCCATCCCAGGACTACGGACAAGACCACCGTCAGGAACCACCCGGAACGGGCGGCTCCCGAAGAGGCCGCCGGCATCCTGGCGCAGGGGTTGGTGGCCCATGTGGGAATCGTCGAGGACGGCGGCCCGGTGGTCATTCCGATGTCCTACCACTACGACGCCGAACGTCCCGACCGGCTGTACCTGCACGGTTCCATTCGGAGCCGTCTGCTCCGGCACCTGTCCGGCGGCGCCCCGGTCTGCGTTACCGTGACGATGACCGATGGCCTGGTCTATTCGCGCAAGGCGATGAACCATTCGATGAACTACCGCAGCGTGGTCTTGTTCGGCCGGGCCAGCGAGGTGAGCGACGAGGGGGATAAGTTCAGGATGTTCGACAAAATGGTGCAGCGGTACTTTCCAGGGCGCACCCTGGACCACGACTACCACGCGCCGCCGTCACAGGACCTGGGCGTCACAGCCTTGGTGGAAGTGACGATCGAAGAGTGGAACGGTAAAGTGCGCAGCGGCGGTCCCACCGGCCCGGAAGACAACGACCCCGGAGCGATGGGCAGCGCCGGATTCATCGACCTGCCCGGAACGTGAACCGCTTAACCGGAACCAACGGGAACCCTCGATTGAGCCAAGGCGGGTGAGCCAAGGCGGGTGAGCCAAGGCAGGACCAACCAGAAAGAAGTAACAACGAGGAGGAAGGCATGACTACCAAAGAGGAAATCCTGGATGCAATCAAGGGCATGAACGTTCTTGAACTTTCCGACCTGGTCAAGTCCCTGGAGGACCAGTTCGGGATTACCGCCGCCGCGCCGATGGCCATGGCCGCCCCCGCGGGCGCCTTGGCGGTTGACGCCGGCCCCGCCGAGGAAGAGCAGTCGGAGTTCGACGTGATGATCCAGAACTTCGGCGAGAACAAGATTAACGTCATTAAGGCGGTGCGGGAAGTGACCTCCCTGGGCCTGCGGGAAGCCAAGGAGTTGGTGGAGTCGGCCCCGGCCCGGGTCAAGGAAGCCATCGCCAAGGACGAAGCCGAGTCCATCAAGGCCAAGCTGGAAGAGGCCGGAGCCGCGGTAGAAGTCAAGTAACGGCGTCTCAACCCAGGGGTTTCGATTCTCCCCTCTCCCTCTGGGAGAGGGGCCGGGGGTGAGGGCGAACTCCACGCATCAGCAACTATTCGATACCCAAGGACGCCCTCACCCTAACCCTCTCCCAGAGGGAGAGGGAACTTCTCCCGAGAATCGAAAGGCATTGGTCTCAACCCAGGGTTTTTCCGGCGCCCGGTGTCAGCTATGACACCGGGCGCTTTTTCGTGTCCGGCTTGCCGGGGCCGGCCCTGACCCCCGGCCCCTCTCCCATCGGGAGAAGGGTGATAATGCTCCCTCTTCATTAGATGAGAGGGTTGCCTGCTTTGCACGGAAAATCGAACTGCACACCGCCGGATGGTATAATCGAGCGGGTTGAACTCCACTGGTACGAAGCGCACGGCATAGGCAGGAAAGAAATCAAGATAAAGCGCATCCTGAGATGAGCCACATGAACGCAGAACGCGTGATTTGCATTAAAACCGATGGCTACCCGGCTTCTCTGATGATGAATAAAACCTATTGCAGCCTACCCGACGACGAAGCTGCGAAGCACGGGTTGCTTCGCGTCATCGACGAATCCGGAGAGGACTACCTGTATCACGAGTCCTACTTCATCCCTGCTGAACCGGCAGAAGTGACGGAACCCCAAATTCAAGCAACTGCGTGACCAAGCCCAAAAACGGGACCATCGAGATGATGGTCCGGCGCCCGCCGTCAATCCGAAAAGGCAGTGAAGCCCCCCTGATGCAGTCCCCGACAGGCCATCCATCGGGGGTTTTTCATGGTAAGAGTCCAATCAGCCTGGACCGGGACGGCATCGGGTTTTGACCAAATCTGCGCAAAAACGGGTCCCAATACGATTTTTGTGCAAAGCAGGGGTTGCCCTGAAGTTGAAAAGCCCCGGTAGTAACGGCCCGGGGCATGATGTACAATTGGGCCAGTCTCAGCGGGACCCCGGCAGGGTTTGATCCGGGGCGGTCTTCCATCCCATTTCCCGGTGCCACGAGGTAGGAAGCCATGATAAAAGTTTCGGTCTATTATCCCAACGAAGAGGGCAAGAAGTTCGACATTGACTATTACGCCAACCGGCACATGCCCCTGGTGCATCAGCGGTTGGACTCCTCGGGACTGGTACGGACTGAGGTAGAGAAGGGCGTTTCCGACACCGACCCCACCGCGCCGCCCCGGTACGTCGCCGTGGGCGCCCTCTACTTCGATACCGTGGACAACGTTCACGAAGGTTTCAAGACCCACGGGCGCGAGCTGATGGGCGACATTCCCAACTTCACCGACATCGCCCCCCAGTTCCTCATCAGCGAGGTAGTCGAGTAGCGGCCGGACGGACCGGCTCCACCCCACCACCACGGGCGGATTGCAGGGAATAGGATGACGGCACAGCAGTCACGGCAGACGGAACCCGCCGCCAACGCCGCCTTGGGCGAGTTGCTGCGCGGGATGCTGGCCGGCTGCCAGGTGCGCTCGGAGAACACCCGGTTAATCGCCGGGCAGCCCGGGTTGCAACTGGACAACCTGGTCACCGCCCCGGGCCAGGCCCCGGTGGTGGTCGAGGCCGAGTTCCTGCCCGCCTACACCGCCGAGAAGGAAGCCGTGGAACGGCTGGACCTGCCGGTGGCGGGTGAATTTCACGCCATCGAGGCGGCGATTGCCCTGCGCTACCCGGCGTCGCTGGCCAACGCCGCCGACCTGAAGACGGCCTTGGCCGGTTCCCGCCTGTCCTGGTGCGTCCACTACACCGGCGGGGCCCGCTTCCCCCAGGCGGGTTGGCTGGAAGGCTCGGCGGCCGACCTGGCCGACTTGATTCGCCTGGTGGCCGTTCCCCAGCGGGCGGTGGACGAAGCCGCCACCAGGTTGCGGGAGGGGATCGAACGGGCCGCGGTGGTACTGGACGAGCTGCACCAGGCCCGTCCCAACATCGCCGGCGACATTGCGGGGCTGCTGGGAATGTCCAACGTCCCCCAGACCCGCCGCATGGCCGGGGCCATCATCGCCAACGCCTTGGTGTTCCACGAACGCATTGCCGGGATGCACCCGGGTATCAAGGCGTTGAACCTGGTGTGCGGCCCCGGCGTGGCCAATCCCCAGAACGAGACCCTGGCCGCCTGGTCCGAAATCCTGAAAATCAACTACTGGCCCATCTTCGCCATTGGCCGGGACATCCTCGGCAACCTGCCGTCGGATTACGCCGGGCGCATCCTCCAGACGCTGCAATACACAGTGGGGGAAGTGAACGGCCTGGGGATTGACAACACCCACGACCTGACCGGCCGCATCTTCCAGCGGCTGATCGCCGACCGCAAGTACCTGGCCACCTTCTACACCCTGCCCGCCTCCGCCGCGCTGCTGGCCCGGCTGGCCGTGGCCAAAATGGACGGCGTGGACTGGTCCGACGCCGGCGCCATCGGCAAGCTCCGCATCGGCGACTTCGCCTGCGGCACCGGCGCCCTGCTGTCGGCGGTATACGAGCAGGTCAGCGCCCGCCACCAGCGGGGGGGCGGCGACCCGGCCAACCTGCACCGGCTAATGATGGAGGAGGCGCTCTACGGCTGCGACGTAATGCCCTCGGCGGCCCACATCACCGGCTCCACCCTGGCCGGCGCCCAGCCCAACATCGGCTTCGGCCGGTCCCGCATCTACACCCTTCCCTACGGGCGGCAGACCGACGGCGCCGTGAAAATCGGCTCCCTCGAACTGCTGCAATCGTCCTCGGCCATAGCCCTGTTCAACACCAGCGACCCGGCCCTGCGCACCGGCAGCGTTGGGCAGGAAACCGCCGCCAACGTCATCGCCGACGTTCCCGACGGAGGCTTCGACCTGGTGATAATGAACCCCCCGTTTACCAACGCTACGAACCACGAAGGCGCGCATGCCGACATCACTAATCCTGCTTTCGCTGCCTTCAATGCCACTGCGACTGACCAGAAAGCTATGGGAAGCCGCCTCAATCAACTAGGGAAGACATCTTGCTATCACGGGAATGCTGGCATGGCTTCGGCATTCGCGGCATTGGCGGACAACAAACTTAAACCCGGCGGTGTCTTGGCGCTGGTGTTGCCGTTATCCGCCGCGGCAGGGTTGTCCTGGCAGGGTTTCCGGCAGATGCTGGCAACCGGCTACACGGACCTATCCGTCTTGAGTATCGCCGCCAATGGGAAGGATATGTCCTTCTCATCCGACACGGGCATGGCGGAATGCCTGGTCATTGCCAGGAAGCTCAAGGCGGAGGAGGCATCCGGCCACCAGGGACATTTCACGTCACTCGCCAATCGTCCTGAAGGCTTTGCTCCCGCCAGTTCCTTGGCATCCAACATCAACGGAAGCGGCAACATCAGGACTATTGAGGACGGTCCGTACGGCGGGACTTCCCTGTTAGTTGGGAGTGAGTCCTCCGGCGAAATGCTCAAGAGTCCCTTTCCTGCGGATGGCACAGCTTGGGGCGCGGTACGCTTGTCTGACTATTCGTTGGCTCAAACGGCCTACGCCTTAGCTCATTCCAAGTTGTGGCTCCCCGGCAGTTCATCAGCCGTCGAATTGAAAACAACACTGCTGAACATTATAGGCAAGCTTGGTTTCGTCCATCGTGATATTACTGGCCCCGCTCCTCGTGGACCATTCGATAAGGTGGCACCCAGCCCGACTGCTACTTATCCCGCACTCTGGAACCATGATGCCAAGAACGAAACCCGCATGGTTTGCGAACCCGATTCGCAACTGCAAGTCCGTCAGGGAATGGAGGAAAAGGCCGCTACGGTTTGGGCGACCGCCAGCCGCTCTCATTTGAACCTAGACTTTACATTCGGGTCTCAAGCTCTATCTGTTGCGTTCACCAATCTGGCATCAATCGGCGGCAGGGTATGGCCCAACGTGATTTTCGGTAACGAGCGTTTCGATTACGCTTTTGCGATCTGGGGCAACAGCACGCTAGTACCGTTTCCACTTGAATATGCCTTATACCAGATACCCGTTTCACCTGCCCGTCGTTCCCGCGCAAGCTGGAATCCACAGTTGGAAGTGACTTTCCAGTATCGACAAGACTATCTGGAACCGGTACTAGGTCTATTGATGCATTGGTGGCATTCTAGCCGCCAGCAATCCAGCAAGGCCGGAATAACCATCCGCTCCGCCGAAACCCTGCCCATCCTCGACTTCCGCGCCCTCAGCGACGCGCAGTTGGCCAAGGCGAAAGAGATTTTCGACGAGTTCCGGGACAAGGAGTTGAAGCCCGCCTGCCTGGCCGACGCCGACCCCAACCGGGCCTTGCTGGACCGGCGGGTGGTCTGCGGCCTGCTGGGGTTTGATGAGGATGTTTACCAGGGAGTCCGCCGCCTGTCCGCGAAGTGGTGCTCCGAGCCGTCGGTCCACGGCGGCAAGAAGCGGCCCAGCGGTGCGGCGCTGGTGATGTGATGAAATTGCTGACACCGGCCCCTTCCCAACCCCGGCATCCCTTCCTTATCATAACCATCAAGCATCCTCGCCGGGCCAGAGGCCGGACCGGTCTAACCGCGCAAAGGCAAATATGTCCCAATCGTGACCTAAAATGTCCCAGTATGGCACAATCGTGACATAAAAAAGGACCAAAATTCCCAGTTCCGGGGCCGCCGCCCCAGGGTCTTTCGATTCTCGAAAAGTTCCCTCTCCCTCTGGGAGAGGGCGTCCCGGCCAGGAGCAACCGTTGCTGATGCGCGGAGTTCGCCCTCACCCCCTGCCCCTCTCCCGCGGGGAGAGGGGAGAATCGAAAGACCCTGGCCGCCTCCCAGCGTAAATGGCACAAATGGCACACTTTTTATAAAATTCCTGACCTCACCACCGGCTCTGGTCCAAATACGGCCTCACCGCCGGCCAACCTTTCCCCACCAACCGCTTATCCATACCGGCGCGCGGCCGCCCGCATCGGCCGTCAGGGGCCCGAAAATTTCGCCATAAGCGAGGCCAACCATGACTACCGGCGCTGCCTACGAGGCTTTTGAACGCCTGGCTCAAGAGCAAGTCCGCAATCACTGGGAGTTCTACCCGACGGCCGGTTCCCGCATTGGCCGGCACGAATACGACGGGCGGCTGCCCGACTTATCCCCAGGGCCAACCCGCCGCCGCATCGAGAGCATCCGCCACGGCCTGGCCCAGCTTTCTGGGATGGACGCCGGCGGCTTCAATCCCGGCCAACGCCTGAGCGCGCGCCTGCTGGACCTGTTCCTGCGGCGGGAGTTGTTCAACCTGGAAGAAATGCGGCCCGTGGAGCGCAACCCCATGCGCCAGGTAGGGTTTCTCAACATGGGCGGATACGTCCGGCGGGACTACGCCCCGCTGGCCGAGCGGCTCCGGTCAGCGACGCAGGCCATGGAGCAGGCGCCCGACTTCCTTCGCGTGCTGGACACCTGCCTGGCCTCGGAGGTGGGGCGTCCGGTGCTGGACATGAGCATCGAGAGCTACGCCGGCATGGCCCGGTTCTACCGGGAAGACCTGGCGCAGGCCGCCGCCGAATGTTCCGATGCCGGGGCGCTGACGGCGTTTAATGCGGCCAGGGAGACCGCCGCCGCCGCCATCGACAATTTCGTGGAGAGCCTGCGGGACCGGCGCCGGGGCGCAACCGAAGATTTCGCCATCGGCAGCCGGCTGTACTCGGATATGCTGGCCACCGGCGAAAGCATCAATGTCCCCCTTTCCCAGTTGGTGGAGCTGGGGCAGGCCAATTTGCAGAACAACCTGGACCGTCTGACCGAAGTGGCCGCGTCCATCGACCCGGCCCGCTCGGTGCGGGACATCGTGGCGGAGATTGCCCGCAACCACCCCACCGCCGCCGCGTTAATCCCGGAGACCGGGGATATGCTGGAGGACATCCGGCAGTCTCTTATCGACCTGGACCTCATCAGCGTTCCCGCGCCGGACCGGTGCCAGGTGGTGGAAACTCCGGCCTATATGCGCTACGCCTTTGCCGCCATGGACAGCCCCGGGTCGCTGGAGACCCGGGCCACCGAGTCGTTCTACTACGTGACGCCGGTGGAGGACGATTGGACACCGGCGCAGCAGGAGGAATGGCTGTCCAACTTCAACTACGCGACGCTGCGCATCGTGTCCATCCACGAGGTCTACCCCGGGCACTTCGTCCACCATCTGCACAACCGCTACGGGGCGGACCTGCCGTTGGTCAACCGGGTGGCCACGTCCTATGCCTTTACCGAGGGCTGGGCGCATTACACCGAGCAGATGATGCTGGAGACGGACTACGGGCGGGGAGAGCCGGAGTTGCAGGTGACGCAACTGCTGGAGGCACTGGTCCGCAACTGCCGGTATTTGTGCTCGCTGGGGATGCACACCGGCGGGATGACGGCGGAGGAGGCGACCCGCTTCTTCATGGATTACGCCTACATGGAGGAACTGCCGGCCCGCCGGGAGGCGATGCGCGGGACGTTTGACCCCGGCTATCTCAACTACACGCTGGGCAAGTTGATGATTCTCAAGCTGCGGGACGACTACCGCCGGCAGGAGGGCGCGGGCTACTCGCTGAAGGGGTTCCACGACGCCCTGCTGTCCCACGGCGCCCCGCCCCTCCCCCTCCTGCGAGAGTTGATGCTGACGGACGCCGGGGAGTCGCCGGTTTAGGGAGGCGTGACCGGCTTTGGGATAGCTGGACCTGTGCCACTAAACGCATTGGAGCCAAGGGCAGAACGCCGAGGATTTGTACCATCCACAATTCACAAACACTCGACCTCAGCACGGGTGCTGTCCCGGCAATCACCCGGGCAGTAGGAGCGGCATTGGCCGAAGCTGGAGCGGTATGTTTAGAGTCACATGGACACGGACAGGGCGTTCGTCTAACTGTACGAGGCTGCCGAGACAACAGCTATTCGTTGACGTGGCCCTCGATCACCCAGCAGGCCCAGCGAAGTTGGAATGAACCTTCCACCGCAACTGCGAAAGGCGCCGAAGCGATTGCTATAATGCTGGCGAAGATGGAAATAGGCTATGAAGTCATCCGCCAGTCCAGAATCGGAACGGGGTTCGATTATTGGATTGGGCAGGTATCAAGCGAAGGGTTCGCCGATAAAGCAGGGATCGAAATTTCCGGCATCCGCAACGGCACCGAGCCGGAGATTCGTGCTAGAGTACAGGAAAAGTTGCAGCAGGCTAGGGGGCGCGTCGGCCATCATTTTCAGACTTATGCGATAGTCGTAGAATTTGGAAGACCTCTAGCTGAGGTTCAACGAAATGACTACTCTTGATGAATACCACGACAAAGCGATGGAAAAGTCCTTTTTCGCTGACCTGGAACGTCGCAGGGGCAACGAAGAAGAAGCGTCGCAACTGTTTCAGCAGGCTCTGGGCCTGGAACTCAAAGCCATTGGGGAAATAACTGAACCCATCGAGCCGACATTTTCCGTGCTGCACCGAAGCGCCGGCTGGCTGGCGCTGGACTGCAAGAAGCCTCGCTTGGCCGAGCAATTGGCCTGCAAAGCCCTGGCCGGCAGCCCTCCCGAAAAGATTGCGGAAGAGTTGCGCGACCTTTGGCAGCAAGCCAATTTTCGCCGGCATCTTGAACCGCGGGAAAGTAAACCCGGCGAAGGGCAGGACAAACGCGCACCGACCATAAGAATAGACGAAGAAGTCCGAAAGCACCTGGAGAGCCGGGCCATAGAAGAGGAGCTGGTATCTGGCATCCCCAATCAGGTCCTGCGCCGAATCCTTGGACTGGACCAGCCGTCCTAAAAATTAAACGTTCCCCAACGTCCATCCAAGCCCGGTGACTCTGTATCCCTGAAACCGCGCCAGTCAGGGAACCTGTCCGAGAGCCTCGGGAATAAATGGGGCGGGTAAGGAAGTCCTTCAAGGCTCTCAGGGCGAGCGGGTTCAGGTAGGCTCAGGCCGGCGGCGCTTCGGCGGGCGGGTCGGTGCGGAAGGTCACGCGGCGGAAGGCTTCGGCGTATTGCAGGCCGTTGTCAGCGGCCGCGGCGGCTTCCCCGGCGTGGGCCTGGACGAATTGGGCGATTTCCGACTCGGTGTGTCCGGCCATCTGCGAGCGGTGGGCCTGGACCGACTCAATCTTGCGCTCCAGGGTGCCGGCGATGTCTATGAAGACGTTGGGCCGCTCGGTGCCCCAGAAGAGGACTGTTCCGGTCTTGTGGGGTTCCAGACCCTCATCGCTCCACAAATCGCCGAAATGGAGATGGTCGCGGGCGTAGGGAAATACGGCGTCCAAGGCCACCTGTCCGGCGATCCGGTGGTCGCGGTGCCAGGACAGGTCCATGCGGTAGGGTTCGGCGGCGATTACGATGTCAGGCCGAATCCGGCGAATCTGGCGCACCAGTTCCTTGCGGAACTCTCCGGTGTCCTCCAACTCCCCGTCGGCATGATTCAGCATCACCACATCCTTGACTCCCAGGACTCCGGTGGCATCCATCAGCTCCTGGGCGCGGGTGGCGGACAACTGCCCGGAGGTGATGCCGGGTTGGTCGGTTCCCTTGCCGCCGTCGGTGCAAAGGACGTAATGCACTTCGGCGCCTTCCTGAATCCACCTGGCCACGGTGCCGCCGCACCAGACTTCTGCATCGTCGGGATGAGGGGTCACCACCAGGACCCGCTGCGGGGTTTCTTCCATGCCCGGTATACCTCCCTGGATTTTGGTTCGGTACGGAAAGTCCATCCAGTACCTCGCCACGAACGGATTTTGAGGGCCTCAGGTCGAAGGCTTTTCCAGAAGTCCCTCGGCCCGGCTCAGTATGAGCGCGGCCCTGCCTGTGCGGGTTTAAGTTACTCTGCTACAATCGGGAAACCCTGTCAAGGGCAGGTACCCGGTCTTTGGGGCAAACGCCGTTCAGGGCCTGGTTTTCGTTACTCAATCCTTGTCTGGGAGCCTTCCATTGCCCGTCCGCAACTTCACCTGGCCGGACTTGCCCGCTCTGCTGGATTTCATCGGCGCCGTGCAAGCCCGGGACCTCTAGGACCGGGAACCCCGCCGGCAGAGTTTCCTGGAAACCCTGCATGAGCCGGGTCTGGCCCCGGAATCCAATTGCCTGCTGCTGGAACAGGACGGTCAAATTCTGGGGTGTTGCCTGGTCTTACCCGAGCCTCCCATCCGGCGGGCGGTGCTGGCATTGGACGTTGACGACGGCGTGAGCGCCTACGACGAGGGGGAGTTGGCGCGCCGTGGCGCGGGCGGGACAGTTGGGCGCCACGGCAGCCCACATCTGCCTGGAAGCAGGATCGCCCCGGAGCCAAGCGCTGCTGCAGGAAGGGTTTCACCTGGAGCGCGTTTACCTGGATATGGTCTGGCAGGGCGGCGAACTGTTGCCGGTTGAGACCAAGCCCGGCTTCTACATTCGCGAATTTCAGAGCGGCGACGCCGGGGCGCTGACCGAGGTGCAGAATGCCGCCTTTTCCGGCAATTGGGGGTTTTGTCCCAACACCGTGGAGCAGATTGAATACCGCTGCGGGCTTAGCAACACGTCCCATCCGGGCATCCTGTTCCTGCGGCATGAAGACCGGGTGGCGGGATACTGCTGGACGGTGACGGAGCCGTCGGAAGGCAAGACTCGTGGCATCATCGGCATGATTGGCGTCGCGCCGGAGTACCGGGGGCAGGGCGTGAGCAAGCCGGTCCTGCTGGCGGGGATGCGCTACTTGCAGTCGGCGGCGGCGGACAGCATCGGACTGCACGTTGACGGCAACAACACGCCGGCGATCCGCCTGTATACGCCGGTGGGGTTCGTCAAGGCGGGGGAACTGCACTGGTACGAGTACAACCCCTAGAAACGGTTTCAACGGTTCCGTTACTTATAGGCGGTGGCTGTTTTTGTGCTTTCATGACACTTTTGTCATATAGTACACTCACAAACACCGGCAGGACATTTCGTTATTGATTACTTGCTTGGCACGAAGTGGTTTAAGGTCTATGCGCTGGCCGCTCCATTCGGCGTTTTTGCATCACTTGGTTTTTGTACCGTTGGGATACGGGCAGTTGGAAGTGTTGGGATGGCCTACAATCCGCGGCCGAATTAGTTGACCTCGCAGTGGTTATATACGCCTCGCTTGCGGTATCGGTGGAAAAAGGAGGACAAGCGATGGTTATTGCTTGGGAACGATTGCAAAACCGGCGTAAGCAGTTACGGGAAGAGGATGAGATAAGGCGTCAAGAAGTCCGGAGAGAAGTACGTCAAGAAATCCGGGAAGAGTTGCGCCAGTGGATTAACGAAGGCCATACCCTGGAAGAATGGGTAAACGGTCACGGACAAAGCAATGACTCGCAACCCGAAACGCCTTAGCCGACTGCCTCGGGCTATGCCACGATAGGCCATCGTCTATAAGCAAACGGAACTGCGCAATTCGCGTGGTCTGCAATCAGGGCAACCGAGTTTGGGAAGGATCATGGCGACTCTTCAAGAGCGTCCGGGTGAGCGGAGCGGGATTCCTGACGGTAGATGTCCAGCATTTGCCCGGCAACCCGGTCCCAGCCCAGGTCTTCGGCGCGGCGGCGGGCGGCGGCGCCCATGCTGTCCTGGAGGGCCTTGCTGGAGATAATCATTTCCACCGAGTTGGCGAAGGCTTCGGGGCAGCGCCAGGACTTCAGGTAGCCGGTGCGGCCGTGCTGCACCACCGTGGACAACCCACCCACCCGGGAAGCCACCACCGGCGTCCCGCAGGCCATGGATTCCAGGGCGGCCAAGCCGAAGCTCTCGTAGAACGAGGGAACGACGCAAACGTCGGCGGCACTGTAGTATACCGGCAGTTCCGCCTGGTCGACGCGGCCCACGAAGTCGAAGATTTCTGCCACATCCAGGTCTTGAGTCAGCCGGCGGATGCGGGCCGCCTCTCCCTGCTTTCCGTCGTCGCCGCCGACCACCAGCACCCTTACCCCCTGGCAGGTCTCCATCTGGGCGGCGGTGTGGACCAGCAGGTCCAGGCCCTTCAACGACTCCATGCGGCCCACGTAGAGCAGAACTTTTTCGCCGTTGAGACCCAGCCGCCGGCGTGATTCTTCCTGGTCCAAAGGCTGGAACCGGGACAGGTCAACGCCGCAGGGTACCAGGGTAATCCGCCGGGCGTCGGCGCCGTACAGGCGGACCATGGCGTCGCGTTCGTGGGGACTGAAGGCGACGACCCGGTCGGCGTCGGACATCAACTCCCGCTCCACCCGCTGCCGCTGGACGGGTTCGGACTCGCCGGCCCGCGCCTGCATCTTAATCAGGGACAGGGTATGGAAGGTTATTGCGTGGGGCGCTCCCATATCGGCGGCGAGGGCGCGGCCCAACCACCCGGAGAGCCAGTAGTGGGAATGCACCGCATCGTAGCGTAGGTTGTGGCGGCGGCGGAAGTCCCGCAGCGATTCCAGGAAGCCGGGCAGGTGGTCGAAGAGAGTGTCCATGGGAGCGTCGGGGCTGCCGCCGGGAAGGTGAATCACCCGCACCTGGGGAGCAACTTCCTCAATAACCCCGGCGGCTCCCGGATGTTCCCGGGTGTAGATGTCCACCGCAACGCCCAGGCTGCCCAGGGCGGCGGCCAGTTGCCGCACGTAAACGTTCATGCCGCCGGACTTGCCCTCTCCGGGGGCCGCCAGCGGGCAGGCGTGGAAGCTGACGAAGGCCGCTCGGTTGACGCTCAACTCTTGCTCACCACCATTTGATACAGGATTCGGTTCTGCCCACCCAGGTGGTACTTGTACGGCTCGGACCCTCGCAGGAAGTCGAAGTAGGTCTTGCCCTGCTCGATGGCGTCCCGCAGGCACAGGGCGTTGAGGAGCAGCCCCACGCTGTAGTAGCGGTATTCCGGGTCGTGACCGCTGTTGTACAGCAGGCGGGTCGAGCCGTAGTCGAAGCACAGGCTGGCCGCCGCCAACCGGCCTTCCAGTTCCAGGAAAAACAGCTTGATTAACCCCAACTCCGCGGTGCGGCGCGCCATGTCGCGGAAGAACCGCTCTCGCTCGGCGGTCATGTATTCCGACTTTTTCGGGTCGCTGAGGCGCATCAGCCGTAGGAAGTCGCTCAGCCGCTCGGTTACTTCCGATTCGCCGGAGACGGTGTACGACCGCCAGTTTTCCAGCCCTTCCAGGCGGCGGAACTTGCGCCGCAGCTCGTGCCGGTCCTTCTTGGAAAGGGAGCCCAGGTAAGCGTCCCAACTGCCGGGCAGGTCCAGGCCCGGGGCGACGTCCTCCTCGGACACCTCGACCGTGTACCCGTTTTGGCGGGCCAGGTCGGGCAAAAACTGAAGAGTGGGCGACGATTCCCGCAGCGAATAAAGCTCCAGCCGGCCCAAACCCTGATCGTCCAGGCGTTCCAGGAGTTGGGGGAAAAATTCGGCCTCGTAACCGGGCCGAATCATAAAATCGTTGTAGTCGAAGGTCTCGGGGCTGCCCAGCAGCGAGGCCACGCCGTCCTGCCGGGACAGGGAGGCGATGGCCATTACGCCGTCCGGGGATTCCGGGGATTCCGGTTCCTGAATGTAGAACCCGGCCATCTCACGGTCCTGCCCGTAGGTGTCCCACCAGATTTCCTGCCATTGGGGGGTGAGATAGAGGGTGTCGGCCGGGCACACCGACAGCAGGGATTCCCACTGCTGCCGCACCTGTTGAAAGGACTCTATTGGCGTGAAAGACATTTACCTACCTGCAACGGCCCGTCTGATTCGCCTGATACCTGACTCTATCTACAATCTACCCACCGCCGGCCCATGCCGGCCAAGTCCGGCGCTACCCACGCAGCAGCGACAGCAGGCCGGAACTGTCGAAGCCGCGGCCGGCTGAACCCGCGCCGTCGAACCCGCCGCGCACCGCAATGGTGACCACCTTGCTGCCGGGTTTACGGACGCCCCGCATGGACATACACAGGTGCTCGGCTTCCACCTCTACCACCAATCCCTCCGGGTTCAGGGCGGCAAACACGGCGTCGGCCCACTGGCCGGTCAATCTTTCCTGGACTTGAGGACGATGGGCGGCGACTTCCAGCGACCGGGCCAGCTTGCTGATGCCGGCCACCCGCCCGCTGGGGACGTAGGCCAGGTGACCGCGGCCGAAGAAGGGGAGCAGGTGGTGTTCGCAGACGGAGTAAAAGGCCACGTTCTTCAACACCACCGGGTCCCGGTATTCTTCATCGAACACGGCGTCAATGGCGGCGGCCGGGTCCAGGCCGATGCCGGAGAACAGGTCGGCGTACATACTGGCGACACGGCGGGGAGTGTCCCGCAACCCCTCCCGCCCCGGGTCTTCACCGACGGCTGCCAGAATTTCGCTTACCGCGTTTTGGATGCGCTGCTGCTGAATGACGGTTCCTTTTTGGTTTACCGGGTTAATCGCCGGTTGGTTTTCCCGGTTAGTTTTCCGGCTCGTTTAGCGGAAGGCCGACTCACCGGCGGGGGCCAGTGCGACCGCTTCTACCGCTTCCAGGGTCGGCTCCACCTCAATGGTTTGGGCCGTGACGCTGCTGACGGCCAAGTCCGGGTCCTTGAGGCCCGTGCCGGTAATTATACATACAACCCGCTTGTCCGAGAGGTCGAGGCCCTGCTTGACCATCTTAATCAGGCCGGCCACCGAAGCCGCTGAAGCCGGTTCCCCGAACACGCCTTCCTGCGACGCCAGCAGGCGGTATGCCTCCAGTATCTCATCGTCGGTAACGGCATCAATGAGACCCCCGGACTCGTCCCTGGCCTCCAACGCGCTCTGCCAACTGGCCGGGTTGCCGATGCGGATGGCGGAGGCGATGGTCTGGGGGTTTTTGATGGGGTATCCCCGCACGATGGGAGCGGCGCCGTCGGCCTGAAAACCCATCATCCGGGGCAGGCGGGTGGTCATTTCGGCATTGCGGTATTCCTTGAAGCCCCGCCAGTAAGCGGTAATGTTGCCGGCGTTGCCCACGGGGATGAAGAGGAAGTCCGGGGCGTCGCCGAGAACGTCGGAGACCTCAAACGCGGCGGTTTTCTGCCCTTGCAGGCGATGGGGATTGACGGAGTTGACCAGGGTAATGTGGTGCTTGCCGGTGAAGTCCCGGACCAGCTTGAGGGCAACGTCGAAGTTGCCGTCCACCATGATGATGCGGGCGCCGTAGGCCATAGCCTGGGCCAACTTGCCCAGCGCCACCTCCCCCTTGGGAATCAGTACCATTGCCGGCAGGCCGATGTAGGCTCCGTAGGCCGCCGCCGATGCGCTGGTGTTGCCGGTGGAAGCGCACATAATGGCCACGCTGTTTTCTTCCATCGCCTTGGCGATGGCCACCACCATGCCCCGGTCTTTGAACGAGCCGGTGGGGTTGCAGCCTTCCAGCTTGAAGTAGAGTTCCCCGCAGCCCAAGGACGGCCCCAGCCGGTTGGACTTGACCAATGGAGTGTCGCCTTCTCCCAGGGTAATCATGGGGGTGGAGTCACTCACCGGCAGGTAAGCCTTGTACTTTTCTAAAACCCCGATTCCCATACTTTCCTGCGCGGCCCGCGGGCGGGCCTCGGCGCCGGCTACTCCTCGATTCGCAACATATTGCTGACCCGGTTCACCACGCCCAAATCGGCGACCAGACGCAGCGCCTCCCGGACCGACGCTTCGCGGGCCGGGTGGGTGGTGATGACCAACTCGGCCGTTTGTTCCTGGGGGAAGGTGTCCTTTTGCAATACCGAGGCGATGCTGATGTTGCGCTCTCCCAGAATCCGGGAAATCTGGGCCAGCACACCCGCCTGATCGGTGACGTTGAGGCGAATGTAATACCGGGTCTGAAGGTCGTCTATCGGCTTCACCGGAAGCATGGTACGGCCCGGCTGCTCCGGCGCGGCCCCAACCATCGGGGCCTCCACCGGCGGTTCGTTAGCCCGGATTCTACGTCCAATGTCGATGAGGTCTCCCACCACGGCGCTAGTGGTTGGCCCCCGGCCCGCTCCCATGCCGTGGAACAGCACCTGACCGCACAAACTGCCGGTCACCTCGACCGCATTATACACCCCGTCAACCTTGCCCAACATATTCTCCAGAGGGATAAGGGCCGGGTATACGCGGGCGCCGATGCCGCCGGGTTCCAGGGTGGCGACGGCCAGCGACTTGATGGCATAACCCAACTCTTGCGCGTAACGAAAGTCCTGGGGCTGAAGGGCGGATATGCCCTCCCGGTACACCGCTTCCGGCGCCACCCGCTGGTGGAACGCCAGCGATGCCAGGATGGACAGCTTGTACACGGCGTCGAACCCCTCCACGTCGTTGGTCGGGTCGGCCTCGGCGTAGCCCCGCTGCTGGGCCTCGGCCAGGGCATCATCGAACGGGGCGTGATCGTAGGCCATGCGGGTGAGGATGTAGTTGGTGGTGCCGTTGATGATGCTGCGTATGGAGCGAATTTCGTTGGCCCGAAGCTGGCGCATCAGGCTGCCGATGATGGGTATGCCGCCGCCGGCGCTGGCCTCGAACAAGAGGTGCGCGCGGCCCCGCTGAGCAGCGGCGAAAAGCTCCGGCCCGTGCTTGGCCATCACCTCTTTGTTGGCCGTAACGACGTGCTTCCCCGACTCCAGCGCGGCGGTCAGGTAACGCGCCGCGGGGTCAACGCCGCCGATGACTTCCACGACGACGTGAATGTCGGCGTCGCCCAGCAGGTCTTCCGGGTTGGTGGTCAGCATTCCGGCGGGAACGGAAGCGTCCCGCTGCCGGTATGGGTCGCGCACCAGCACCTTTTTCAGGTTCACCGGCAGCCCCGCCTGGGCCGCCACCAGCTGCGACGGGTCCAGCAGGGCGGCGGCTACGCCTCCCCCGACGACTCCCAGGCCCATGAGTCCAACGTTAATTTCTTGAAGCTGGCTCATCTTCCCCGGTTAGGGCGCTCCGATGGGCAGACCGCCCTGGTTGCCGGGGGCGGGCCGCTCCACTCGCGGGGCGGTCAGACGGACCTGGTCGGCCACCCAAGCGTAGCGGTCGCTGTCGAAGTTAATTTTCAGCCAGCCCTCCTTGGACCCGGCGGAAAGCTGCTCGTTGCGCCACTTTTCCACCAACTCGTTGGCCACCTTTACTTGCATAATGGGTTCCAGTTCCCGCTCTTCCGGGCCGGAAATTTTGTGTATGATGTAAACGCCTTCCTGAAGGAACACCGGCTCGCTGATGCCGCCCACCGCCAAGGCTTCCTCCTCGTTTTCCGGGTCTCCATAAATCACCGGGTCCAGGTCGGGAAATGCCCCCTCGGGTATCCAGCCGACGTAGCCGTCGAAGCCGGCAAACCCGGCGGACTGACCAACCTCGGCGGCGACGTTGGCAAACTCTTCCTCGTCCAACCGCTCCCGGACTTCCCGGGGGTCCACCGTGTTGTCCTGGAGACCTATCCGAATCCACCCCACATCCACCTGCTCGGCCGTTTCCGGGACGGTGGATGCGAACATCAGGGTCAGGTTGCGGCGAAGCAGTTGCTCCGACACCAAGTCGCGGTACTCGTCTTCGGTGAGCCGCACCTGGGTCAGGAGGGAAGTGTAATTGTTGTCGAACTCCCGGTCCAACTGCTCCGTGCCGACTGTCTGGCCGTCGGGAGGAGTGGGATAAAACTGGTCCTTCAGCGCCTCGTCAATGTTCTCATCGGTTATGGTAATGCCCAAGCCGGGGGCGGCCTGCCGGAGAATCTCGGCATGGAGCAGATCCTGGAGATACTCGAAGGGGACCACGCTCAGGTCCACGAAACCGCCCTGGTAGCGGTTGATTCCCTGGAGCACCCGTATCCGGTCTACCAGGTTGCCCATGGTGAACCGGACGCCGCGAATTTCGCCGGCCATAACCCGGGGAGGTTCGTAGAACTCCCGGTAATAGCCCACGCCCACGATGCCGATGATAACCAGAATGAGCATGACGCCGACGGTGATAGCGAGACGCTGGCGGCGGCGTTCTTCCTGGGCCCGGGCGGTCTGCCGGCGGGCCTCTTCCACGGACGCGCGCTGGGAACCCCGCTGCCGTCGGCGAGAACGCCGACGCGGGTCGAGCGTCTCTTCCGGGGGATTATCCCGGCGTTGCCACGGGAAGGCCATAGTGAACAAACCTCTGCGAAAAACCTGCGGGAATGACACGGAAATTGACGCCGTACAGGAACCGTACCGGACTGACAGGATTCAGTACAGCGCGGAGGGAACCGTTACGGCGCCGGCTACCACCGCCCTAGCGGCGGTAGCCCATGCTGATGGACGGCGTGGGCGCGAAGGGCAGCAGGGCCAGATGCCGGGCCCGCTTGATGGCGGTGCTCAGCAGACGCTGGTGCTTGGCGCAAACGCCCGTCTTGCGGGTGGGCTCAATCTTGGCCCGGTCGGACACGAACCGGCGCAGGCGGTCAACATCCTTGTAGTCGATGTGCTTGATGTGCTCGACGCAGAAGGAACATACCCGCCGCCGGGGGCCGTAGCGGCCGCGGGGCCGCCCTCCCTGGCGCGTCCCGCCGCCGGGACGGGGACCGCCGCCGGGACGATAGCCACCGCCACCGCCGGGACGAAATCCACCCGGACGGGGGCCGGGAGGCCGGGGAGCCATTCCGGGTTGAGGGGCCGCTCCGGGTTGGGGCGGGACGCCGGGCTGGGGTGGGGCGCCGGGCTGCGGCGCAACACCCGGTTGGGGCTGGGGCGCAGCGGGGGTCGGCTGTTGTGTCGTCGTCATAAACGGGATGTTCCTCCCAAATAATTGCCTGGGCTAGAAAGGCAGATCGTCCACGTCGTCGGGGGGTGAACGGTCATGGCCCCGGCCCTGGTTTCCCCCATAGCCACCGCCGGAAGGACTGCCGGATGGGCTACCGGATGGTCCACGGTCATAACCGCCGCCGCCCTGGGGATTATCGCTGCCGGGGCCACTGTAACCCTGCCCCTGGTCTTCTCCGTAAGGGGCTTGATCGCCACCGCCGCCACCAGCGTCCCCGCCTCGGCCCAGCATTTGCATTTCGGTCAAATTAATGTCATTGGAAAAACGGGTTTGGCCATCGTTCCCCTGATAAGTACGACTGCGCAACCGGCCCTCGACGTACACTTGTTGGCCCTTGGTCAGATACTGGTTGCACGTTTCGGCGAGGCGGCCCCACGCGCTGACATTGAACCACTCGGTTTCCTCGCGCTGCTCGCCGTTGACGGTGTACTTCCGGTTGGAAGCGACGCTGAAGGACGTAACAGTCTGTCCGCTGGGGGTGTAGCGCATTTCCGGGTCGCGGCCCAAGTTGCCGATTACGATGATTTTGTTCATCGTCTTTCCTCTTAGCTTCCGGTTTCCGGCTCGGGAGACGCCTCGGCGGGAGCGGGGGCCTCGGCGGACGGAGCAGCTTCCGCAACGGGAACTTCCGCAACCGGCGCTGCTTCACTGGCGGGAGACGCCTCACCTTCGGCGGCTTCGGGCGTGGCCGCGTCAGTATCGGCCGCAGCTTCCGCATCAGGGGCAGCCGTCGCTTCGGCGGCAGCCTGGGCTGCGGCCAACGCGGCTTGCGCCTGGGCCTGGGCTGCGGCGCGCGCGGCGGCCATGCCCGGCTGGGCCAGCGGAAGGCTGGGGTCGGTCAGGGTCACCAGCGACCGCAGGACGCGCTCGTCCAGCCGCAGGAAGGTCTCCAGTTCGACGTTGAAGGGCCTTTCGGTGGCGAACTGGGTCAGGTAATAACTTCCCTCAAGGAAGTTGTACGACCCCTTGCGGATGGGGTAAGCCAGCCGACGGGTGCCCCAAGCCTGCTCCCGGGTAATCTCGGCCTCGCGGTTGGTTATGAAATCCTTAATCTGGCCCCAGGCTTCGCTGGCCTGATCCTGGTTAAGCATGGGGCTGAGGATGGCTACCAGTTCGTAGTTACGCAAGCAGGACTCCTCTACAAATTCACACTAGGGCAGATTATAGCATTGGCTGGGAACAGGCTCAACACGCCGCAATGGGTGTTACGGGCAATTGTATGCCAGGACGGGGAACGTTGGGGGGGGTCATCCCCCAAACCCCCTTATATACGGCTTGATCAATTCACCATCCGCGGGATACATCCGGCCTACAGGTCCAACCCAGGCACCGGGAAGTTGGCGGTTAGCTCCTTTACGCCGTCCGCAACCTCTTTCTTGACCGAATCGTCGCCCATGTTGGTCACGAGCCGGAGAATCAACTGGGCCACCCGCTGGGAATCCTCTTCCTTGAAACCCCGGCTGGTGATGGCCGGAGTCCCCAGCCGCAGGCCGCTGGTGACCCGGGGCGGCTTGGGGTCGAAGGGTATGGCGTTCTTGTTGGCGCTGATTCCCACGTTTTCCATGGCAACCTCCACCTCGCGGCCGGTGAGGCCCAGCGGGGTCAGGTCCACCAGCAGCAGATGGTTGTCGGTGCCGCCGGACACCAGCCGCAGACCGGCTTCGGAAAGCTCCCGGGCCATGGCCTGGGCGTTGGCCACCACCTGGGCCGCGTACCGGGCATAATCGGGATGCAGCGCCTCGCCAAAGCAGACCGCCTTGGCGGCGATGACGTGCATGAACGGCCCGCCCTGCATGAAGGGGAACACGGCAAAGTCTATCTTGCGGGCCAGGTCTTCCTGGGACAGCGCCAACCCGCCCCGGGGTCCGCGCAGGGTCTTCTGCGTCGTGGAGGTCACGACGTGGGCATGAGGGAAGGGCGACGGATGCGCGCCGCCGGCGATAAGACCGGCGATGTGGGCCATGTCCACCATCAGCATCGCGCCCACTTCGTCGGCGATGGCCCGGAAGCGCGGGAAGTCAATTACCCGGGCGTAGGCGCTGCATCCGGCGACAATCAGCTTGGGTTGACATTCCTTGGCCAGCCGCTCCACCTCGTCATAGTCAATGGTCTCGGTGTCCCGGTCCACGCCGTAGGGGACGAAATTGTACAGCTTGCCCGAGAAGTTGACCGATGCGCCGTGGGTCAGGTGGCCGCCCTGGTCCAATTGCATCCCCATAACGGTGTCGCCGGGTTCCAGCAGGGCGAAGTAGACCGACATATTGGCCTGGGCGCCGCTGTGGGCCTGCACGTTGGCGTGTTCGGCGCCGAAGAGCTGCTTCACCCGGTCGATGGCCAACTGTTCCACCACGTCGACGAACTCGCATCCGCCGTAGTAGCGGCGGCCGGGGTAGCCTTCGGCGTACTTATTGTTCATCACGCCGGACTGGGCTTCCAGCACCGCCCGGCTGGCGTAGTTCTCCGAAGCAATCAGGACCACGCTGTCCCGCTGGCGGTCGTTCTCTTGCTCAATAGCCCGGGCGACATCCGGGTCTTGGTCCTTCAAGAAGGGCATGGATACTCCTGGTTGCAAAAAACTGGGTTGTAAGCAAATTCGCCGTAAAGACGAAGGTTGCGGCGGGGTCGTCAAGCCGGGGAAGGCCCGCAGGGGGGTGGCCCAAGCAGGGGGTCGCGGCAACCGTACCAGTATAACCCCGGCGATTTGGCCAGTCAAAAACTGCGGGAACGCCCTCACCCCCGGCCCATCTCCTGCGGGGAGAGGGGAGAATGGAAAACCCGGGGCGCAGGTATCCCGTAGTTGTGTTGGTTTTACCGTCAATCTGGAGCCTTCCTCATCACTCCTACACCCTCTTCGTCTTTCCTGCGCAGGCAGGAATCCAGGAAATCGCCAGGAAAGGACAGCGTTCCTTTGCCAAAACGCCGTCCTGCCTGCGCGGGAAAGACGGGGTGCCTGTTCCCTCCGCTCCTGTGGGTTATACTGGGTAAATGTACGAATCGCTGGCCCACTTCTTCAAGACTTTCAGCGCCGAGTCTCCCTTGCTGTGGTCCCTGCTGGTCATGGTGGTCATTGCCTCGACCGGCCTGGTCCTGTACTGGTTCTGGGAGTTGGCGCTGCGGGGCTTGGCCCTGGCCTTCTCCGGCGGCTCGCGGAACCGGAACGGCAGCGGGCAGGAGCGGCAGGGATAGATATGCTCTTTCCCAACGCCGACGTGGTGGTGAATCCGGTTCTGCTGGCGCTGCTGGGAGTGATTGTCGGAACCCTGGGCGGGTTCTTCGGCGTGGGCGGCGGCTTCCTGATTACCGGAGGACTGCTGGTGTTCGGGGTGCCGCCCATCTTCGCCGTCGGCACCGGCCTGACCCTGATAATGGGTTCGTCCATTATCAATATGCTCAAGCACCGGGGCTTGGGCAACGTGGACTTCAAGCTGGGGAGCCTGATGGTGTGCGGCACCATTCCGGCGGTGTTCCTAGCCGAGCGGCTGAACAGCGCCCTGGCAGCGGCGGGTCTGGCCGGGCCGGTCATCCGTTATGTCTACGTCGCCGTGCTGCTGATACTGGGGTGCTTCCTGGTGTACGACTACATCAAGACCCGGCGCCGCGCCGCCGGGAATGCGGAAGGCGAAGCGGTGTCCACGGCGCGGCTGGCCCGGCGGGTACAGTCGCTGCGGATTCCCCCCCACTCGATAAACCTGCCGGGACTGTCGGCTCGGTCCACCTACATCGCCCTGCCCGTGTCGGGCATCGACCGCATATCCGTTTTCATCCCGGTACTGGTGGGATTCGGCATCGGCTTCTTTGCCGGACTGCTCGGGGCCGGCGGCGGCTTCATCCTGATGCCGGTGCTGGTGTTCGTAGTGGGCATACCAACCACCGTCGCCATCGGCACCGACCTGTTCCAGGTCATCATCACCGGCTCGGTGGGAACCTTCTTCTACGCGCTGGGCAACCGGGTTGACCCGCTGATGGCGATAATCATTCTGGGGGCGGCCTCGGTGGGTTCGCAGATTGGCGCCACGGCCACCCGGTTCGTGGACGCCGGACGAATCCGCATCCTGTACGGGATTACGGTGCTCAGCGGCTGCGCGGCGGTGGCGTTGGAGCAGGCAGCCGCCACCCTGCCCGGCCTGGAATTCCTGGGAGACATCGCCGCCTACGTGCTGCTGGGCGTATCCGGGACCATGTGCCTGGTAATCGCCGCACTGCTGGCGCGGGCTCGCCTTAGGGTATGGGGCCTGCCTGGAGTCAGGAAAATTTTGAGGTAAAAATGACTCTCATTGAAGAGGCAGTAACAAACAGACTTTTTCATCAAATCCCTTTCATGTCCGAGCGCCAGTTTAACACTTTTCTGCGGGATCGCGATTTGAATGTAGGGGTTGAAGGAGTTCGGGCATTTGTAGATGCTGGGTTAATTGAAAAACTTGATACTGAACTCGGAGACTTTCATCCCTTCCAGATCTGGCCAATAAGAATGTCATGTCGCGGTTTAGAGACCAGAATTGATTCCGGAATCAATTTTTGCGGACTTGAGCCGGCAAGGTTGAAGGAATTCATTGACCAGAATTGGTCCTATTGTGCGCAGCATTTGACTGACTGGCCAAAAAGCGGCGCCTGCCGAGAATTCAATCAACAATTCCTACCACTTTTGCTATGGTTGGAACCATACTTTTTGCCAACCGTGCGGGGGCCACGACCCGGCGTTGTTAATTATGCAAGCGACGATCCCGACAGTTGGATGAGGTGGAAAGAGGAAACCAAAATCCAAGACTGGCTTGATAAGCATTCAATCTCAGTTGAGCGTCTAACCGAATGGAGAAGTGACTTGCTCTTTGGCACATCAACTATTGACCCGACTCCAGACTTATACCTCCTCCTTAGGTCAATGCCTTTCGCACAACGAAGCAAATTCAAGGGACGGCTTAGATTAGCTCACGATTTGTATGAACTAGCTGAGATTACTAGGATGTGCCTGGAGCAGGTTTCTGACAACCCGGTGACCAAGGAATGGGACCCCACTGGGCATCCAGATACGATTTGGGTCGAGCGGAACTTTGGAAGCCAACCGAAGTTCGGCTCCCCCGGATTCTTGAGGCCGGTGGTTCGACATTATGGGCTTGACCCTGCATTTAGGGTGCTGTGGCTTGTAGAGGGTGCAACCGAAGAAGGATTTATTCTCGAATACGCGAAGGCGATTGGATCGAGTGCCTTAGAATTTGTTACTATCAGAAATTTTGGTGGAGAAGGAGCATTAGGAAAACAGCGTCCAGATCTGGACGCTGCCCTTAATACCGCCAGAGAGGAACAATGCTTCGTGACCTTGACGTTTGATAGCGATTCACCCCAAGTACGTACACGTGCGGAAAAACTGGAACAAGATGGGCTCGTCAATTTACCCTGTGTCTTGAATGACCCGGATTTTGAGCTTAAGAATTTCAAGGTGGAGCAATTGGTAGCAGTTGCTGTGGCTTGGGCATCAGACTTGTCTCAACCCGTAACCTTAGATCAAGATACCTTGGTACAAGAAATAAAGGAGCGTATCAGTGACAAACAGGTAGGATTTCAGAAGGCGTTCAACGATGTTCTGCACAAACATGCGGAGCAATTCAAGCTGAGCAAAGGAGCCAAATGGGGAGAGAGACTGGCAGATCATCTAATTGGCGAAAGGGACCGTGAAATCAAGGAAGACGTGTATCATGAAGGTAATCTGTCGAAGATTGAACAACAGATATTTTTTGTTGTTCGAGGCAGCCAGCCGTTTATCGACTATCCCGGGTCTATACAGAGGCTCAATCGTGACTCCTAGAAATCCTGCAACCTGATACGCCTTGTGAACCGTAATTTTCAAATCAGGCGTATTGCATATTCTTGGTTCCGTATGCCAGTAAAACGTGGGGGGATCTCCCACGGTTAGTTACTTAATCCGTTCGTCCTGATTCCGCTGAAGGCAACAGTCGTAGAGGAAAGTAACCAATATGTCTATTATAAGCTATTGTACTCAGTGTGGTAACAGAATAAGCGCAGGTGCAAGTTTTTGCACCCAGTGCGGTAACCCAATCAATAGAACCAAGCCCCATACTTCTCATAAAGGGTTTCTGAAGTGGGGTTCTATTATCGGCGGTAGTTTATTCGGAATTTTCATAGTTCTGGTAATCTTGGGAGCAATTGTTGGAGATGATGTGGATGTTGCTATTGTATCAACTCCAACCTCAATACCGACTCCAACCCCGACACTCGCCCAACTCAAAGACAGTGCCAAAACAATCGACTACAAAGAATTGTTCAGGTATAACGAAAAATACGAATCCCAAGTCTTCTATTTTGAAGGAACGGTAGTTCAGGTAATGGAGCATATCTTGGATGATGGCTACGATTTTCGTGTCACCTTGGGCGACGATTGGACCGAAGATGAAGTTGTTTACTTGGCAGATTACAAAGGAGAGCGTTTGTTGGAAGATGACAAAATAGAGTTCATCGGAGAATCGGTAGGGCTGGAAACTTACTCGGCGATATTTGGTAACTTCGTAACCATTCCACGGTTGAAAGCAATATCAGTCAAACTAATCATGGAATAATATGACCGAACCTGAATTTTCCTTCAAGCTGCACCACCAGGACAACGGCGGGACCGCCGCCCGGGCCGGGGAGCTCAGCACTCCCCACGGGACGGTGGCAACCCCGGCGTTTATGCCGGTGGCGACTCAGGCCACCGTCAAGACGCTGACGCCCGAAGAAGTGGCGGCAGTGGGGGCAGACATCGTGCTGAGCAACGCCTACCACCTTTACCTGCGGCCCGGCGTGGCCATGGTGGAGCGGCTGGGCGGCCTGCACCGCTTCATGGGCTGGGACCGTCCCATCCTCACCGACAGCGGCGGGTTTCAGGCGTTCAGTATGGGTTCGCTGAAGCAGGTGGACGACGACGGCATCAGCTTCCGCTCCCACGTTGACGGCAGCGAGCACCGGTTCACGCCCCGGCTGGCGACGCAAAACCAGGAAGGGCTGGGCGCAGACATCATCATGTGCCTCGACCAGTGCATCGCCTTCGGGGCCGAGCGGGGCGAGATAACCCGGGCCATGGACCGCACCCACCGCTGGGCCGGGGAGTGCTACGAGACCCACGCCGCATCGGACACGGCCGCTTCCCAGGCGTTGTTCGGCATCGTTCAGGGCGGCACCTTCCCCGACCTGCGGGCCGAGTCGGCCGAGTTCATCACGTCCATTCCCTTCGACGGCTGCGCCATAGGCGGGCTGGCGGTGGGCGAGTCCAAGGCCCAGATGTATGAGATGACGGAGCAGGTGGCCGCCCTGCTGCCCGCCGGCAAACCCCGCTACCTGATGGGAGTCGGCTCGCCGGAAGACCTGGTGGAAGCAGTGGCCGCGGGCGTGGATATGTGCGACTGCGTTCTGCCCACCCGGGTGGCCCGCAACGGGGCGCTGTTCACGCGGCAGGGACGGGTCAACATCACCAACCGGCGGTTCGCTGATTGGGATGCCCCCCTGGAGACGGACTGCGACTGCTACGCCTGTCAGAACTTCACCGCGGCTTATCTGTGGCACCTGTTCAAGGCGCGGGAAGTGTTGGGGCTGCGGCTGGCCAGCGTCCACAACCTGCGGTTCATCTTCCGGCTGATGCAGGCGGCGCGGGAGGCCATCTTGCAGGACCGGTTCGAGCAGTTTCGCCGGTCCTTCTGGGCCGAATACCGGCCCACCGACGAGGATACCCGCCGCCGTCAAAAGGAAAAGTGGCTGGCCGCCCGCGAATCAGCGCAATCGTAGAGCCTCCCCCAAAGGCCCCCGGTCCCCGCGTCAATGGTAAACTTCGATAAACCAGCCGAAGAGGAGAACATGACCATTCGCAGCTATCAGGGCAAGACCCCCAAGATTCACCCCACGGCCTGGGTCAGCGAGGCCGCCTATGTGGTGGGCGACGTGGAAATCGGCGCTTATTCCAGCGTGTGGCCCGGCTCGGTCATCCGCGCCGACACCATCAAAATCACCCTGGGCGAATACGTGGACATTCAGGACAACTGTGTGCTCCACGCCGACAGCGACGCCATTTACGAGGACTACGTTACGCTGGGCCACGGCGTTACCAGCCACGCCAAGCACATCAAGACCCACTGCCTCATCGGCAACGGCGCAACGCTCAACGACGGCGTGATTCTGGGGGAGAATTCCATCATCGCCAGCGGCGCGGTGGTCCTGGAACGGAAGGAGTTCGGCCCCAACTCCTTCGTGGTGGGCGTCCCCGCGTCGGCCCGCGAAGAACCGACCAACGAACGCCACCACGCCATGATTATCCGCACCGCGGAAAACTACGCCCGGAAGGCGCAACTCTTCAAGGAAGAGGGCTTGGGCGGCACCGAGGTTGAGGGATAGGGACGCAGCGTCGGACGGAAGAGTAGTGTTAGAACAGCGCGCTGGCGGCCCGCCACAGCATCATTATTCCCGAACCCGTCAGCAGTGCCCCCATCAGCAATAGGAGGGCGTTAACGCTGATGCGGCCGGTCAGCCTGGCGCCCAGGTAGCTGCCAACCAGGGCAGGCAAACCCAATATCAGCAGGAGCGCCAGGTCGGGCGGGCTATTGAACAAGTGCCCCACCCAGCCCAGCGCGCCCATGGCCATGCCGATGAACAGGTTGGAGCCGGCGGCTATGCGCGGGTCCACCCGCAATATGCGTATCAACAACGGCAGCCGAACGGAACCCAGCACCAGGCCGATGGCCCCAGCCAACAGGCCGATTCCGAAGCTGGCGCTGCTGCCGCCGATAAGGCGGGCCGCCGTGAAATGGCCCTCAGACCCGGTTAATTCGTCGTCCGATGCGCGCTCGCCGCCACGGATCCGGCGTTTTGCCAGCAGGAGCAGCTCGGCGGCTTGCCACAGAATCAGGACACCGGCTATTCCGATAAGCAGGTTTACCGGGGCGCGGCCACTGAAGAAACCTCCCAGGAATCCGGCGGCAAAAGCCGGCAGGCCCACGGCCAGGACGATGGGGAATTTTACCCGGCCGTCGCGCAGGTGACGATAACTGCCCGAAATGGCGGTCAGGCTGCTGACCAGGATATTTGCGCTGGCGGCGAGCGGCAGCGGCACCCCGAGCAGCAGCATCGCCGGCAGCCTCATGGTGCCCAGAGATAAGCCGATCATTCCGCCCAGCAGGCCGATGCCGAACGACAACGCCAGCAGCAGCGCCGCCAGCCATACAGCCAGCTCAGACGGCAGCCCCCAGTCGGAAAGGAGCATCACCGCGCGCCCTGGCGGGACCCTGCATATTCAGGAGTGACGTTGGTCACGGTGAACCGGCAGTCTCAGCCATGCCAGCCTGTTCCATCATCTCTGAGAGTTGCATTCCGGGGAGTTGCATCACGGAGAGTTGCCGCCAGGTTACTCCCTCGGCAAAGATGCCGTTTTCGCGCGGCTTCAGACCGTTGCGGCAGTCCGTGGTGGAGCGGGCAGGGGAAGGCCTCCGGGGGTAAGCAATACGTGGCATGGCGCCGCTCATTGTAGCAGGAAAAGCGTGGTGGGCAACGAGAGCTTGTCCGCATAGCAAAGGCGGTCAGGGCAATTCCAGCAATCCCCGTCCGTCGTCTTGTTGCAGAGCAATCACCTCAGCGTGGCGTTCCCGCAGCAGCGACGCCACGTCCGAGGTGGGGCCATTGCCCGAGGTAATCAGGATGACTTTCGGCAGCGGTCCCAAAATCCTGCTTAATTCTCGGTAATCCTTATCCTTTGTCGCTACGATGAAGTCGTGGGCTTTGGCGTAGGCCAAAATAATGCCATCCTCGATTGCATCCAATTCGATGCCGATGACGTGGAGCGATTCAGGGAAAAGGTCTTCCAGCAGTCGCGGCAAGTCCGGCGACAGGTTCTGGTCGAAGAGCAGCTTCATCAGGATTCGATGGACTTGAAGCGCTCTTCCATGTAGGTCCCGAAGGCCCAGCAAACGTCCAGGTCTTCCTGGGTCAGGTTGGAGAACTCGTGGAGTATTTCCGCATCGGTCATTCCCGACGTCTGGTATTCCAGCACGTCGTAGATTGTCATGCGTATGCGACGGAGGCAGGGTTGCCCGCTGCGCTTGCCCGGTTCGATGGTGAAGAGGGGGCTGAACTCCCGGGCGGCGGCCATGAATATCTGGTGCCGCTCCCAAATCCGCTCCAGGCCTCCGGCGGCTTCCAGGGTATCTTTGTATCGTTTCAGTTCCTGGCCTGCCTCGGCGAAAGCCGCCAGGGCGTCCTGGTGCTGCTGTATGATTTGGCCGAGGCCGCCGGCGGCCGCCAATTCATTTTTTTGTTGTTCCAGGCTCCTGCTCAGATCGCCGGACAGCGACGCTTTCAGTTGTTGTTCCAGTGTCCGGTCCAACTCAGCGGCAGCTTGCTGCGCCTTTTTTTGCCGGTCCAGTACCCGATCCAAGCCCAGGGCGGCATCCTGCTCGGCCCAGTGCTGCTCCAGGACCCGGTCAATTTGGTAAGTTTTCTTTCTCACAATGCCCTCTGCAATCGCTCCTGCCGTCAAGCAATGATAGCATCTTGGGTGGGCAAGGCGGCGAATTGAATCGGGCAGCGTTGCAATTCAGGTGGTTTCGTCAGCCGTACATGTTATTGCCGGCGTGGCAGGCATCAGCATCAGATTTACCGTAGCCGACTGGCCAACCCACCTAAAACGGGACGCTGCCGACGCCGGCGGCGCCATTGAAACTCAGGTAGTGGTATGATGGTTAGAGCCTGCGCTACTAGCGTCCATTTACTGCGCTTTTATCCATAGCACAGGCCCTTTTAGAATCAGTGCGGCGGTGTCCTGTTATGACAGCCAGAGAGACAACCGGGCATAGTTCCCGGCAAACACCACCCCCCATAGAATCCAATGTTGCCGCTGCCCTCTCCCAAGCCTTCGGATTGGCAGAGCCGGTTTATGAGTCGCTTGACAGTGCCTTTCACGACGGGGTCAAAACCATCATAGCCGAAATGAAAGCCGGGAACTTGTCTGAAGGTCAGGCCGCCGCGCTCATTGATTCATTCGTGGCTGCCTATGCCGCGGCAACAATCAACCAGCAAATCAACGCTTTCTTTCAGGATTGGGCTGCGGGACTGACGATTGCCGGAGCGGGCGGACGAAATGGAAGAAGATAACCGCGATACAGACCCGGACGCCCCTCTTGAGACGGAGGGACAAAATCCAGCGGAAGAAACCGGACTCTCTCCCGAAATCCTGGAGCGTATGCCCCCGGAGTCGCGCGGGAGGGTTGTCCGCTCATTTTCACACATAACCCAATTCCCAGGGCCGGTTGTCAACCCAGTGTTGCAACGGATTACCTCGGAACATCTTACCCAGATGCTGGGCAATGCCGAAGCTCAGAGTAGCCGGGATGCCGAAGCCGAGAAATCGAACCGACGCTATCAATTCTCCTATTTCATCGTGACCATTGTCGGTTTGTTGTCTCTATTGGTATTCTTTACTTTACGAGAGCAGTTTGACCTGCTCACCGCCATTATTACCGGAGTTGCCGGGCTTGGCGCCGGCTTCGGCCTCGGCAGAATGACCGGTCGCCGGTAGATATACAGCCTCTGGAAATTGCCAAAACCGCTTCATCGCTGCGGTCAATCACATTTTCTCAGCCGCCGCAAAGGATAGGTACGCGTACATATCTTCCGCGGTCAGATTGTCGAAGTGATAGAGCATTGACGCCCAGGTTTCACCTCCGGCCAGGTATTCCATCACGTCTTTAACGGTCATGCGGATATAGCGGATGCAGGGCTGGCCGCGGCGCTCACCCTTGGCTTAGAGCAGGAGGGCCACTACCACGCCTACCCCGCCGGCCCCAGCAGCGCCGCCACCGCCGCCACCGCCGCTTCAACCTCCTTGCCCTCCGGGGATGAACGCAGCCACGCCCGCAGTTCCCGCCGGGCGACGGTCACGGTCAGCTTGGCGCCCCGTTCCTCGCGAAGCTGCTCCAGCCTGCCCGCCGCTCCCGCCGCCGCCCGTTCCCCGGCCCTGGCGATAGCCGCATGGAGCTTCTGCTCAGGGTCATACTCCGGTATCGGCAGTTTCCAAAGGTGTTTGTGCAGGTCTCGGGCACCGAATTGCCCTTTAGACATCAGAGGGGTTGCTGCTTTATAGAGCGCTTCGCTGTTGATAACAGCCAGCAGATAATTGGCTTCTTCTATACCTTTGCAGGTTGTCCAATATAACCTTTCGTCAACGATAGAGTCGTCATCTCTGAGCAACGCCGCCGTCGGTTCACCGCCGGAAGTATATACTACGCGTAGCGGCCTCAAGAGATGGTCACTTTGCCAATCTAATTGCGCCGTGAGTTTGTGCAAGTAATCTATCTGACCTAGCAAGTCCAGTTTGGTGGAGACTTGCCGGTTTTTCTCCCAAAGATCGCTCACCGTGCGCCAGCGGCCCCGCATACGTCGTTCCAGGCCGCCCAGACGGATTCCTCCCGGGCCGTCATCGTCGGCGGGAATGGCAACGTCTCCCTGTTTCAACGGCAGCAGCGCCTTCAACGGCTCAAGAGTGACGTATGGCGCAACGGTTTCGCCCAGATGCACGTCGAAGAGGTGGTCCCTCTCAATGGTCTGACTGCTGATGGCGGTCAGGTCGAGGCTTTTCCAGGGCGCTTTGTCCTGCGCGCCGCGGCGGGGGTTGACGGTGACAGTCCGGCCTGCCTGGATGATTGCCGTGTTTTCCGTTTCCTGCACAAAGAAAAACCGCCGAGGCCGAATTGCCGCTCCTTGCCGTGATAGATCGGCATAAGGGGAATCCCCACTTTTGGACGTATCAGTGATACCTCTGTCTACCCGACGCACATCTTCAGTGCCGGCCGTTCCGAGCCATTGTTCTACTGACTTAGCCAGGGCTTTACCCGGAGTGTCGGGACGGCATTTGGCAGCAAAGACCACCGAGGCCGGCACCGGGAAGAAGGTGTTGGGTTCCAGCCGCTCCAGGTCCCAGGCGGGTTTGACCTCAAAGTCCACCTGGACGCTCTGGCCCGAGTTCCCCGCCCGCCAGCGTCCGCTGCGCCATTTGCTGTACTGGCCGGCCTGCAGGGCGCTGTGGGGCATCACGAAGCCAATGACGCCGCCGTCCTTCAGGTACAGGTCAACGCTGCGGGCAAAGAACAGCCCGGCCACGTCCTGATTGCTGGCGTAGCGCCCTCCCGCCCATATGCCGTAGCGGTCGCGGCTCAAGCTGCGCAGCTCTTCCCGCAGCACGTCGGCGGTCTGGTTGTAGTTCAGCCAGGGCGGGTTGCCGATGAGCACGTCCACCTGGTCCTGGGACAGGGCCACCGGCCGCACCACGTTGCGGGTGTAGTAGGCCCAGATGTGGTCGCGGCCCTGGCGGTGGAGTTCCTGCATGGCGGCAATGGTCGCCTGAAGGGTCTGCCGCTCGCCGGGGTCGTCTATGCGGTGGTCGTCCAGGACAAAGGCGGGGTCTTCGCCGCGTTCGATGGCCTCGGCCACCTGGCCCATCACGGAATCGAAGTTCTCGGCCCGGCTCACCAGGGCCATGGGAAAAACCAACTCGGTGTTGTCGTCATCGTCCACCTGGATGGTTACGTTCTGCTGAGCGAACATATCGCCGGTGCGAAAGCGCAGTTGCAGGGCGTCGCCCAGGTAAACGGGGATGGACAGGGAAGCGTCGAAACCGGCATCGGCGGCGGCTTTGATGGCGGGGCGGGCGGCCAGAGTCCAGGCAGACCGGGCCAGGTGAACGGCCACGGGGTGAATATCAATGCCGGTGACGGCGCCCCGCAGACGGTCCAGGACTTCTTTGGGTTCCCACCTGGTTTGTCGGGCAGCCGAAATGAAGTGGGCCACCGCCTGGGCGATGAAGGTGCCGGAGCCGCAGGCCGGGTCCAGGACGCGCTGGCGCAGCGGGTCGGACACCAGTTCCCGGACCATGATGCGGGCCAGCCAGTCGGGAGTGTAGTATTCGCCAAGCTGCCGCCGCTCTTCCGGCGGTATTACGGTCTCGTAAAGAATTGCCCCGATGTCTGCCGGGGCCGCGGGCCAGTCGAACCTGGCAATCCGGCGGGCCAGGGTTTGCAGCAGGGGCCGGCCGCCAACCTCGGCGGGCCAGGTGAAGAAGTCCGACTCCACAATTCCTTGCAGACCGGTATCGTTGCGGAAGCGGCGTCCGTAGAGCAGGTCCTCCGGCTCGATGGCCGCCAGTTGGCGGATGTCTATGCCAAAGGAAGCCTGCACCACCATGCCGATGACGGCGCCGAGGTAGGTATGACGGATGAACAGGTCGTCCATTTCCGCCGGGGTGCGGGCAATTTCCCCCAGAGCGGTGCGGAGCAAGTCCTGCCAAAGCTGCCGCTTCACCTTGACGGTCTCGTAGTCCGCGGCCTGCCGGTACAGGGCGGCAAGGGCGGTTATGTCCCGTTGGTAGTTGGGGCTGTTGGGGCCAAAGTGGGCGGCGATGCTGTCCCGATCCGACGGTATGTTGACCCGGGATTCCAGGGCATTATCGCGCAGCCACTCGTATAAAGGGAGCCAACGGCCGGCAGAGTCCAGGGTGAAGGCGTAGGGTTGGGCCGTGTTGACTTCCCCGGCGCCGGGCCAGCGCAGCAGCCAATGCCTGCCGTCGGTAAGTACGCCCATGCGAACCCGCCCTTGCTGCTTCTCCGATTGGGACAGGTAATCGTCGAGTTGAGCGATGTACTCTGGGTTGGGGTTCAGACCGCCCTGGGTGCCAATCCGCCGCTTGACCTCAATGAAGGTGTCCAGTGCGGTCAGGTCAACGGCACAACGGGAGGTGTCGGAAGGCGGGTTTTCCTCGGAAATCTCATCGCTTTTGGCCAGGCCGGTCTGAATCAGGAAATCCCGGACGGCGCTGGTGATGTTGGCTTCCAGGTCGCCGTCGTCGTGCCGCCGCAGGATGCTGGCGGCCAGCGACGGATATTGGGGGTCGTTTACGTCCAGGTGTTCTGCTGTAACCATCGGCTCAACTCCGTGGGATTTTCGAAGCAAGGTCAGTGGGTGGCAGCCCTGGGCTGCAATTACCGGATGGTTACCGAGATAAGACGAGCCTTGCAGTTGCCTTGCAAGGATCGTCAGAACTGCGGGATCCCGGGGAGCAATAGCGTTTCGGCGGGCTCTGCGGGAATGCGTAGCGGAGGATGCCGGGGCCGGGTTGCGCTGGGTTTACCCCCCGGCTACGGCAGGGACTATGCTGATTTCGTCGCCGGTTTTGGTGGAGGTTGCCAGGCCGTCGAGGAAGCGCACATCTTCGCCGTTCAGGTAGATGTTGACGAAGTAGCGCAACTCGCCATCCTCGTCGATGAGGCGCTCCTTGAAGCCGGGGTAGTCCGACTCCAGCTTGTCAATCATCTCCGACAAGTTGGATTCGTCCATTTCAACCTTGTCCAGGCCGTTGGTCATGCGCCGCAGGGGGGTGGGGATGCGAACTAAGACGCCCATGTGGGAACTCCTTATTCTGATTGCATGGTGGACTTCGGGTGCTTCGATAAACTCAGGACGGGCGGTCAATGAAGTAGTCCTTTGAGCGCATCAAGCCGGCGGACTCATCCTGCTCAGCCCTCGATTACGTCTCCGCCCACCGGGTCTACGCGGACGCCGGTGGAACTGACCCACTGCAAGCCGCGTTCTATCTCTTCCTTTTCCCCGTCCAACTCCAGTATCACCCAGCCGATGCGGTCCCGCACGTCGGCGCGGCGAATGTTGGTAACAATGTGGAAGTCCTGTCCCAGCCGGTAGATTATAGGCTCTTTGACCTGCTCACCTTCGAAGGTGAACCGGACTCGTTGACGGTCCATGTTCAGCTACCTTCCCGCTCCCATCATCCAAAGCGCCAATCCCGGTTAACGGCCCGATGGCCGATGCGGCGGCGACTGGCGCCGACGGCAACCCTGGGGCTGCAACCCGACGACTATAACCCTACTGCTACAACCCAACCACGGCCCGGCCCTGCAGTGCCTCTTCAAAGGAACTTAGGGTGGCCTTGATTAACAAGGGATTGACCACTTCCTCCACCGCTTCCTGGGTCTTCAACCCGTTGCCGGTGATGTAGGCAACGGTCAACTCGTCGGGTTTGATGGCCCCGGAAAGGGCCAAGTCCCGCAGCGCCGTGATTACCACGCCGCCGGCAGTCTCGGTGAAGATGCCCTCGGTTTCGGCCAGCGTCTTGATGCCGTCCACGACCTCGGACTCGGGCACGATGCTGCCGCTGCCGCCGGAGTTCTTGATAACCCGCAGGGCGTAAATGCCGTCGGCCGGGTTGCCGATGGCCAGCGACTTGGCGATGCTGTTGGGACGCACCGGCCGGACGTGGGTCTGCCCTTCCTTCCAGGCAGTCACGATGGGACAGCACCCTTCAGCCTGCGCCATGTGCATTTTGGTGGTGACGGCGGGATGATGCACTGTGTTCTGGTCGGGGCCGAAAGACATGGCATTCACGCCGTCGAGCAAGCCCAGGCAGGCCAGTTCGTTGAAGCCCTTCCAAATCTTGGTGAACATGGCGCCGGACGCCGACGGCACCACAACGTGCTGCGGCAGGCGCCACCCCAACTGCTCGGCCACCTCGTAGCCCAGGGTCTTGCTGCCCTCGGCGTAGTAGGGGCGCATATTGATGTTGACGAAGGCCCAGGGATAGTTGTCGCCCACCTCGCTGCACAGGCGGTTAACCTCGTCGTAGGTGCCGTCCACCGCCACCATCGTGGGGCCGTAGACCGCGGCTCCGATGACCTTGCCGCGCTCCAGGTCTGAGGGAATGAAGACCACCGACCGCACCCCGGCGCGGGCGGCGTGGGCTGCGACGCTGCAAGCCAGGTTGCCGGTGGAGGCGCAGGCCAGCGTCTCGAACCCGAATTCCACCGCCTTGGTCGCCGCCACGGAAACCACCCGGTCCTTGAAGGAAAAGGAGGGGTTGACGCTGTCGTTTTTGATGTACAGGTTGTTGAGTCCCAGCCGCCGGCCCAGGTTGCGGGCCTTAATCAGGGGGGTAAACCCGGCCATAATGTCCACCGGGTCTTCGCCGCTGGCGGGCAGCAGGTCCTGGTAGCGCCAGATGCTCAGCGGCCCGGCGGAAATACTGCCGGCGCTGATGGTCTCGGATATGCCGTCGTAATCGTAGACAACTTCCAAAGGGCCGAAGCAGAAGTCGCAAACGTTGATGGCCTCAGCAGGGTATTCCCGGCTGCATTCCCGACATTTCAGTCCACTTACAAAAGACACAGCGTAGGCTACCTCCGAGGATTGGAAGAGAGGCTGAGGGGCAGTTGACCGGAAGGTCAAGGCAAGGCCGATGTTAACAAAGGCCCTATTTGTTGTCAAGAAACGTGATGGCGGCGGGCAGGAGGCTCTCGAGGGCAAGGCACCGAAAGACCCTGATGGCGGAGGCGCTCCCTGCCTGTGTTAGAGTTACGGTTGGTCCGGCTCTATCAAGGTCGTTTCGGGCAAGCAGGTTCCGGCAGGAGCTTTCAAGGTCTCCACCATTCCCACCATCCAAACAGGACAAACCGGGGCCTCCGGCGCGGTTACGCAACGTTTGGGGCCGGTGATATAATCGGGGGCGCCGCTTTAGCGCAGGTACCCGGGGTATAGGAATGCTTGACCACATATTTGGCGCCGCTCCGTTGCTGTCCGTCCTGCCAGCCGGGGACGGAGAACTTACCGAAGTAATCCTCAAGCTGCTCATTCAACTGTCGATTATTCTCTTTGCCGCCAAGATGGCCGGCGAAATTTGCATCCGCTTCCTGAAGCTGCCCCCGGTGCTGGGAGAGTTGGCCATCGGGGTTGCCATCGGTCCCTTTGCCCTGGGAGCGTTGCCCATACCCGGTTTCGGACCTCTTTTCCCCCTGCCATTGACCCCCGACGGACACCCAGAGCTGGTCCCCATCGGCCACGAGCTGTTTTCCATAGCGCAAATCGGCTCCGTTCTGCTTTTGTTCGGCATCGGGTTGGAGACCAACCTGCGGCAGTTCCTGCGCTACGTCGGCCCGGCCACCGCCGTGGCCCTGGGCGGCGTGATTGTGCCCTTCGTCCTGGGAGTGGGGGCGACCGTCTTCTTCGGTTTTGACGGCGGCGGCGGGATTTTCGCGCCCCCGGCCCTGTTCATGGGCGCCCTGTTAACCGCGACCTCGGTGGGCATCACCGCCCGGGTGCTGGCCGACCTGAACCGCCTCGACTCGCCGGAGGGCGTGACGGTGTTGGCTGCGGCGGTGGTGGACGACGTTATCGGCATTCTGGTGCTGACTATGGTGGTGGGAATCAGCACCGTGGGCGCCTTCTCCCTGGGCGGCATCGGCTGGGTGGCGTTCAAGGCCATCGCCTTCTGGCTGGGGTTGTCCGCGGTGGGAATCCTGGCCGCGCCCTACCTGGAGAAAGGCATCGGCCACCTGCGGGTACCCGGCTCTGCCCTGGTTCTCACCGTAGCCCTGGCGCTGTTGGCGGCAGGATTAGCCGAAGCGTTCGGGCTGGCTTTCATTATCGGCGCTTTCTCCATCGGGCTGGCGCTGTCCAACACGGACATGGCCCACCGGGTCGAGCGGGAACTCGTGCCGTTGAATCAGGTTATAGTGCCGGTGTTCTTCGTGGTCATGGGGATGCAGGTCAACGTCGCCGAAATGGGCGCCTCGGTGGTGTTCGGGTTGGTGGTATCGGTCCTGGCCGCGGGGTCCAAGGTGTTCGGGTCGGGCATTCCCGCCTTCTTCAGCGGCTTCAACCTGCGGGGCAGCAGCCGCATCGGGTTCGGCATGATGCCCCGGGGAGAAGTCGCCCTGATTATCGCCGGAATCGGCCTGAGCCAGGGGATTATCGGTCAGGAACTGTTCGGCGTCTCCATCATGATGACCGTGTTGACCACCTTGCTCGCTCCCATGGCCCTGATACCCCTGTTCAAAAGCGGGGGCAGCGGCACCCGCCGCCCTGAGACGGGCCCGGACGGCACGGCCATGCCGACGGGTGAAGCCCAAGGGAGTCACTGACGCGGGCTGCCGGGAAGTCTTTTGATGGTCAGGCATCCAGGAATTTCCCGGCCAAAGCGGTTGGCCCCGAGACACTAAAAAGACTTCCTTATCAAGAACGAACTAGCGGAGGACTGCGAAGTATGATTGGCGTATTAACCCATCATTGGGCCAAAGAAGACCAGGTGGAGGCAGCAAAAAAGCTGCTCGACGGCAACGGTCTGGCCCAGAGCAAGGCTCCGGGCTTTGGCCGCCGGGAGACCCTTTATTCCTTGAGCAATGCCACCAAGATTACCACCCTGGTGACTTGGGACAGCAACGAGATTTACGACGCCTGGCGCGCCAGCCCGGAACGGGCCGCGGCCATGGCCGGCGCCGGGGAAATGTGGTCCCAGCCGCCCGAGTCCGAAAGATTCGAGGTGGTGGAGTAGCGCTGTCCCAAGAGTCCGGGGCAGCGCTTACCGGGCAGCGGGCCGAACGGGTCTATTGGCCGGTGTTCCCTCTCCCGCAGGAAAAATTGGGATGGCGGGGCATCATTCCAGGGCAGCCATTACGGCGTCCATGTCCAGGAACTGCTCCATGAGTTGGGCGAACCGTTCGGCCTTGCCGTGGGTGTGTGCGGTTGCTTCATCCAGGATTCCGTTGAGGGCCTCGGCGGTGCTGATGGTGTCCCCAGCCACCGAAATAAGGGGCACATCGCGCTTGGACGCTTCGACCCGAATGTACTCCGCCGGTTCGCCCCCGCCGGTGAGTACCAGGCAGCGGATGTCGCACATCAGGCTGGCCAACTGAATGTCGGGACGCTCGGCCCGGGTTATGATCCCTTGGTTGGCGTAGCGTCCAAAGTAGTTGGGGCCGGAGTCCATGATGTTGCCGCCAATCAGGAAGTGGTCAACCGGAGCTTCCACGTTGGCCGGTTCCTGCACCCAGCTTCCGGCAAGGTGGTCGGCAATCTGCTGGACAGTTACCGACAGCATGGCCCGGTCTTCAGGAATCGCCCCCCAGACCGGAATCCCGTCCTCCCGCAGCGGCGCGATGACCGTCAGCGCCAACTCCCGGCCGCGGTAGACCGGGCATTGGTTGAACACCACGCCGGCCACGCGCTCCTCCCAGCCTTCGATTAAGAACTTCACCGCAGCTGCATCCAACTCCGGCCGCCACCGCAAGACCACGATTATGGCGGAGTTGATCGCTGCGGACAGCTCGACCGCCAGAGGGGAGTCTGCGCCGCCGGAAACGGTCAGGTCAGGGGCTTCGACCAACACCGTTCCCGCGTCGGCCTCTATTCCGGCCACCACCGCGCCAATCGCCTGCGCCGCTCCACCGTTGGCGAAGCCCTCTTCTGGCTCCGGCAACGAATGGGGTTCCGGGACCGGTACTGCCGGCGCATCCGGGGAAGCGGTTTCCGACAGCATTTGGACCAGAAAAGCCCGGTCGGGGTCGGACCCGGGGGTGGCGGAAAAGGGCTTGTAGTAACCGGCCCGGCGTCCAGCCTGAGTTAAGCGCCGGAGCATGGCGGCAATCAGGCAGGTCTTGCCCGCGCCGGGCTGATTGGCAGCGACTTGTACTACGCCCATTGTATTACTCCCACCGGGTCCTCGTTGCTGTCGGGTTCGGTAGGAATTTTAACACGTAACCGGGGGCGGACTCAGCCGCTGCAGTGGCGGGGTATTCGTCATTCGTGTTGGGATCGCCGTTATTCCGGCGCTATTTTCGTCGTTCCTGCGCAGGCAGGAATCCACGGGGCTACCTGACATTGCCACCATGCGCCAGGATAAACCGGGAACACCGGCGGCTTGGCGCGATTCTAAATGGGTTGGGAGCACCGGTCCCTAATCGGTTACTTCCTTGGGGCCGGTGTTGGTGGGGTCGAACTTGTTGGGGAAACGGGTGGTGTTGTCGTACCTGGCCATGGTCATGTCGGCCCGATGCAGGCTGGCCTTGTCGAAGTTGGCGTGGCGCATATCGGTCATAATCCACATGGAATCCCGGATCATGGCCTGGGTGAAGTTGGCCCCTTCCAGCACTGCCCGGCTGATGTCGGCGCCGTTCATGTTGGACGCGGTGAAATTGGCGCCCGTCAGGTTGGCATTGCGCAGGTCCACCTCAATCATGGTGGACTGGCTGGCATCGGCGCGGGACATGTTGGCGTTGAAGAACGATGTCCGCATGGTGCGGGCGTGCCGCAGCAGCGCCCCTTCCAGGTTGGCCCCCCGGAAGTCGGCCCAGTGCAGGTTTGCGTTGGTGAAGTTGGCGCCGCGGCAGTTGGCGTCGGCCAGGCTGGCCCGGCCCAGGTCGGCGCCGGTGAAGTCGGCGCCCCGCAGGTCGGCTTTGGCCAGACTGGCGCGGGACAGCTTCGCCCCGGTCAGATTAGCGTCCTTGAGATTGGCGTTGCGGATTCTGGCTCCGGTGAGGTCCATTTGGGAAAGGTCTGCGCCCTCCAGGTCCAGCGCAGCGTTGGGGTTTTCCTTGCGCCACTGGGCAAACCCGGCGGGACCCTGTTTGAGTAGCTCTACGTGCTCTGGATTAGCCAAGTTCCTAGCTCCAACCCGGCCGTCCCGGTGGGACGCGGCCGGCATATTTTTGGCTGAACAGTTGCTTTGAGACAGTTGCCAAGTCCGGGCCAAAAGCATACAGCCCAGACACGCGGGCCCGGGCTGCTGAGTTGATGCAGCGGACTTTAGCGCCGGACCTGCCCGCTAGTTGGCGGTGATGGCCTCTTCGACCTCAAAAACCTTTTCGGCGATGACCATCTTCAACTCGTTGGCCTTGGACAGGTTGGGGTGGACTCCGCCCTCTTCCTTAACGTCGAAAATCTTCTCTCCGTCGAGGTTGACTTCCAACCGGCCGCCACCGGCGGGGGTAAGCTTGATGGCGATGTCGCCCGGTTCCTGAGACCGCCAGAATTCTGCCGCCAGCCACATGGCGACTGCATGGTACCCTCAAGGTACGCAATAGACTACTTCGACTTCAACTTTTCCGAACTCTGCTCCCGGCATGGCGCTCCTTAGCGGAATTATCTTACGAAATCCTGTCCTGGGCGAGGCTATCCCCCCCCAACACGAAGGACGCGGGGATCCCCAACAAAGCCTCTGGACACTTCTGCGAGGCTATTTTACGACGGCGCTGCCCTGGCCTACGGCGGTGGTGTCGCCGTTCTGGTTCTGGCAGGAGATGTCTACCGTGACCAGCGTCCCGTCCTCGACACCCTGGCTGCTGTTGTAAGCGCCGCTGATGGTTACGGTGTCGCCTTCCTTGACCGGGCGCAGGAACTTCAGGTTGACCACGCCGCTGTGGTGGAAGTTCTCGGCCCCAAAGTACCGCCGCAGAAGCTCGGAGGCGAAGGCCACCGACATACGCCCGGAGGCGATGGGATAGGTGGTGCCCAACCGCTGCTTTGCCAGTTCTGGGCTGTTGTGAATGTTCTCCCGCTCCCGGATTCCGCACGATTCGAACTGGTTAATCTTGACCTGACTGATGGTCTTGGTCAGCGCGGGGATGGTCTTTTCCTCTAGCCCTGTGGATGCCATTTCTTTCCCACCTCATCCGGTTTTTTCATCTGGTACGTCCGCATCTTTTCAATCAGCCGGCCATCTTCATCGGTGGCGGTGGCCTCGATGACCAGGTACGGCTTTTCGCGACGGGAATACTTGTCGTGGATGCGTCCGGTCACTCGTATAACCTTGCCGGGAATGGGGGGGTTGTAAAACTCCATTTCATTGCCGGCGTTGACTCCTCCGGTGTTGTCCTCGTAAGCCATTCCAAGGGCGGTGGCGTCGTGCTTGACCGCAATGGTTGGGAACACGCCCTCCGGGTCGTCCACCGACTTGCGGTACTCGTCGACCATCTCCTGGGTCAGGACATACTCGTAGGAACCCAGTTCTTCGCCAATCTCAAGATTGTCGTAGACCAGTTCCGGCAGTTGCTGTTCGGCCATTTATCCAACTCCTTTCGGGGAAAGCGCCCACGGACGGGCACGGCCCCGGCCAATGGAATCGCGTATACATTACTGTAATTCCCCAGGCAAGTCAACGCGGTTTTGGGCCGGGGCAATTCCCCGGCAAACCCCTCGTGGCCCGCGGCATAAACGGATTGAACGGGCCGCCCCGTCCAACAGGCAATCGTCTCGAATCCCGGGCAGGACGATTGCGAAGCCGCTAATTTCACAGGACGGGGAGCGCTTCCTGGAATACCGGACAAAAGCGGACATTTCCGGACATTTAAGCGTGGGCCAGGGGGGATTTTGTCCTGAAATGTCCGGTCAGTGTCCGCTTTTGTCATGGAAATGTCCTGGTTTTGTCCGCTTTTGTCATAGGGGAACGCCCTCACCCCCGGCCCCTCTCCCCACGGGAGAGGGGTGTCACTTGACCGCGCCCTTCACCTGGTACGGGAGCAAGCCCCTTCCCGCAGGAAACGAGATGTTCACCGGCTGATATTAACGTTAACGGGACTTGGCGGCAGCCGTCAACGGCCTACTGTCATAGGGGTTCGCCCTCACCCCCGGCCCCTCTCCCGCGGGGAGAGGGGAGAATAGAAAGGTCCTGGGGACGCCAGGACGATTGCAAAGTCTTTCTTAGTAGAGAAGCCCCATTGCGGGCACCGCACACATCGTCTTTCCTGCGAAAGCAGGAATCCATACGTCGCTGCGGCAGCAAACGCCGCTGTTGGCAAGACCGCCGTGGATTCCCGCGTTCGCGGGAAAGACGAGGAGAAGCTGCCCCTGCCCGGGACCAGAGGGCGGATTTTGCAATCGTCCTGCCGCAAACACGGCTGGTTAAGTCCGGGCGATTTACACTATAATAGGCTGGCAGTCCTAGTACATAACGCTTCCGCAGTAGTGAGCCCCAATATGAACCTGGCATTCGACCAAGGCAGCCCGCAGCGGCCCAAGGGGCACGCGCTGGTTTATTTTCGCGTTTCCACCGAGCCGGACAAGGTTTATGCCACCTATGTGGTGACCCTGCCGATTCAGGCCGACCTGACCAAGTACGTGCCGCCCTTCCTGGCATCCCATTTGGGAGCGGCGCCGCTGAGCGAATTTTCGGCCTTTGCCATGCCGCCGGTGCCCGAGCCGGTGGACAGCTATCAAACGCTGGACAACCTGTGCCGCCTGCGGGACGACGACCTGATTTACGCAGACAGTATGTTCTCCTTCGACCTGCCCCGCATGATGGAGGCGGTGACCGAGGCGGTGCAGGAGTATTCCCGCATCTGCGGCCAATTCCTGGAAACGGCCAAAGCAGGGGATCAGCCTGCGGAACCGGCCGGCGGGACAGCCCCGGCGGTGGAATTGCCGAGGGGGTTGGAAGAAGAGGATACGTCCTTCCAGGTTAACGAGGTCCTGTTCAGCCTGATGAGCGAAAACGACAAGCTGACGGAGTTGTCCCGGCTGCTGGGGAAGCTGCGTTTTGCCCAGGAAGGCAGCGACTCGGGAATGGTCACCGAGGCCACCACCGAGATTAGCTCGCTGGGACGCTATTTGCCTGAAGAGTTCCGGCTGCCCGGCCTGCTGGCCGCGGCCCAGGACGCTTCCCAGAGAGGGTCCAGGCTGGCCCAGCTTTACCTCGACCGCTGCTTCCGCCTGTCCGCCGGAGACTCCGGCTCCGCCCGCGACCTGGAAGCCGAAATCCAGTCTCTGGAAGCAGGGAGCTAGGGGCGGGACAGTTACCCGTTGCGCAGGGTGGTCATGTACTGACCGTCGTTCAGTTCTCGGGTATCCAGGTAGCGGAACCCGGCATCAGCGACTAACCGCCGCAGTTCGCCGGGGTCAATGCGGTATTCCAGAGGCGGGCCGTCGTTCGATTCCTTGCGGCTCCACTCCAGTACCGTACACCAGCCCAGGGGCGTCAGCACCCGGCGCACCGCTTGCAGGAACCGGACCCGGTCTTCCGAATGGTGAACGACGAAAGCCAGAAACAGCCCGTCCACGGAGCCGTCCTCCAGCGGAAACTCGTACTCTTCGCACTTCAGGACCTCGGCGTTGTCCAGGCCGGCCTCGGCCAACTGCTGCCGGCAGGCGTCGAGCATCTCTTCATCAACATCCAGGGCGTACACCTTGCCGTTGCTCAACATCCGGGCCAGCGGGACGGTGTAGTAGCCGGGGCCGCAGCCGATGTCGGCCACGGTGTCCCCGTCGTTGATGCCGGAAAGGCCCAGGATAGCAACGACGTCCTCGCGGCGGTCCCGCTCCGGAGATAGCAACTGCCGGATGTAGTCCTCGTTTGAGTCTTCCGCGGGGTTGTCCTGGGACGGAGATGCCGGGTCAGTCGTCATGGAGATGCACGTTCCTTTGAGTGACGGGTGAGTGACGGGATTCGGCTGCCGCAGGGTTTCTTGCGGACAATCGCAGGATGATCCTTCGATAGCTTGGGGACGAAAGAATTGACGGGCTACCCCACCAATTCGCCCAGGGTTGCTTCAACCAGGTCCCAGGGAACATCCTGGCGGACGACGGCCCGGCCCACGCCTTCCAGCATGACCCAGCGGTTGGTGCCCGACTGGACTTTCTTGTCCAGGGCCATGGCCCGGCGGATGTCGTCCACCGGCACCCCTGCCGCCTTGATGGGCAGGTTGAACCGCCGGAGCAGGCCGCGCTGCCGGTCCACCAATTCCTGCGGAATCATGCCCAACTCGCAGGCCATCCCGGCGGCCCCCATCATGCCAATGGACACGCCCTCGCCGTGCATGAATCGGCCGTACTCGGTGGAAGATTCCAGGGCGTGGCCGATGGTGTGGCCGTAGTTCAGCAGGATGCGGATGCCCAGGGTCTCGCGCTCGTCCTGGCTGACCACCTCGGCCTTGATAGCCATGCTGCGGCGAATGACCTCGGTGGAAATCTCCGGCTCCACGTCCATCAACGCCTCGGCGTGTTCCTCGAAAACGTCCAGCAGGCTGGCGTCAAGAATCAGCCCGTGCTTGATGGCCTCGGCCCAGCCCTCGGAAAGCTCCCGCTTGCCCAGGGTTGACAGGGCCTGCACGTCGGCCAGCACGGCCTGGGGCTGGTAGAAGGCGCCCACCAGATTCTTGGCCTGGGGCAGGTTGACCGCCACCTTGCCGCCAATAGAGGCATCGACCATGGCGGCCATGCTGGTGGGGACCTGGATGAACGGGACACCCCGCAGGAAGGTGGCCGCGACGAATCCGGCCAGGTCTCCGACGACGCCGCCGCCGACGGCGATGATGGCCTGTCCGCGCTCGGCCTTGAGACCGACCAGCCACTCGTAGATGGACTGGGCCAACCCGAAAGTCTTGCTGGGTTCGCCGGGCGGGATAACGAAGCAGTGGGCGGCGATGCCGGCCCGTTGGAGCGACCACTGGGCCGCCCGTCCGTACAGCCGCATGACGTTTTCGTCGGTGATGATGTAGGCCGGGCTTTTCACGCCCAGCTCCAGCAGCCGCTCCCCCAGCCGGTCCAGCAGGCCCCAGCCGGCCACCACGGGATAGCTGCCGCCGGAATGATGTACGGTTGCGGCCAGGTCGGGGTCGACGCCTGGATTTGTCGTAGTGTTGGTCATGAGAATACTCCCCATTTATCGATAGGGTTATGGACGGAGCCGGAGCCGATTATGGCTTAAGGGCCCGGTCTGTCAAAATTCAGGAACTCCACAAACATCCACTCCACGGAATCGTCGTCGGAACAGGCGCATACCTCTTCGTGGTCGCAATCGACCAGATAGGCTGCGTGAGTGAACTTCCCATCTCGCCGTTCTTGGGGGATCGGCACGTCGGCGAAATCGGGGGTCTTCATCATTATCTGCCCCGACAGGTCGGAGTTTTCAATAACCCACCGGCGGGAAGCGCGCTCCGGCATACCATAAACGGAGGCGGGGAGACGGGCAAACATTTCTGTGATTCCTTTAGCTGCCGCCGGAATGATTTACGGTTGCAGCCAAATCTGCATCGGTCATGTTAAATACTCTCCCCATTTCGTTAACGCGATTGTTAGGTGTTCTTCGACCCATCGGGTGAACCGAGGCCGTATGGCATCATCGGATTCATCGTTTGTGAAGGTGAACGGGCTAACGGTGCAATCGTGGAAGTGAAGTTCGCCAGACTTCGCTCCTACTTCGTCATCATCCGCTGTTCCCTGAGGTCTCTCGATCCGGGCAAATGCCGTGGCTGCCATTACGCCTGAGAGTTCCTTACCGACATGGTGCAGAGAAACCACGAAGCGAAGAACGGGCAAACGGGCATTGGCGGGGTTATCTGCAGAACCCCGCAGCAATAGGGCCGCAAAATAACGCGCTTCGTTTGAAGATGCCCAATGACCGGCATTTTGTGCGGTTGTGTTTACCTCTCGTCCGTACCAGTGTTCCCTTCCATCGTATGGGCCTCCAGCACTTATAGATGGTTGGATAACCATACCGGCCTCACCCAATCGACGGCTTATTTGTTCATGACGATCAGCCAAATAGTACCTTACTGCGCTTTGGAGGTATTCTGCTACGTGGTTGACCGCACGGAGTTGTTCTTCCTGGGCACACTGTTTTCGATGGATGCCCTGGACCAGGTGGTCGAGGACTTGGTCGAATGCCTGCAATGCGGGGGCAGATTCAGGTTCGCTAAGGGCCTGCAAGATAGTCTGCTTCTCTTGTTGAACCAAGAATTCGACGAAGGGCGTCAAGTTGCCCGCATCGGCTTGTTCGAGGCACGTGATGTAGTGTTCGCGGTCATCCCTGGAAACGACGATGGGCCAGTATCCTTCTTTGACCAGATGCCAGGTCAGAATCGCCCGCGCTACCCGGCCGTTTCCGTCCTGGAAGGGGTGAATCTGGGTAAATGCGTGGTGCAGCCAGGCTCCAACCAACAGCGGATGAAAGTCGTCCCTCGCCTTGCCGGATTCCTCGTAAAAGTAAACCAGGTTGTCCAGTTCACTGTCCACCTGGACGGGAGGGCAATACTCATGGACCGCCCCGTCGCGTCTGGTGGGGTTGTTGGGCAGAACCTTGAAGCCGCCACGGTCCAGTGTGGTCTCAAACACGGTCCCGAATTGGTCCACCGCAGTATAAGTGGGCTGGTTTCGGGTCAAGATTTGGTGCAGTTCCCTGATGTAATGCTTGGAAAATGGAGTCTGCCGACGGATACTTTCGGTCACAAACTCGGCCGCATTCTGATGGTCTCTCAACACCTTGATTAGTTCTTGCGGGTCCCGATTGGTGGACCCGGCTTCAATCAGGTCGGCCGCGAGACCGTTCTCAACCAAAGTTTGAGTCACCCCCCGGCTGATGTCGTAGATGCCTTCGATAATCCCGGTCTCAATAGCCCAACGGCGCTCCAGACGTTCGAGAAACGGTTGGTAAGCGTTGGGGTTGGCCGCTTCTTTATCCCGCTTTACGTTTAACCATTGCCGCTGCAACGAGTCAATTTCGCTGAAATCGTACTGCTCAATTTCCTTTCCGGGGGGTTCGATTGGCCGCCAACGGTGGAAGATCAACTTAGTCCACCTCCATTGGAGTCCTCCAAGGGGACACTAGCTTCTTCCCAGCGGGCCATTACCCGGGCGGCCACTTCCGCTACCGTCAGGGCGTCGGTGGGGATGGTGTGGTGGGCGTGGGAGTAGGCTTCGGCCCGGCTGTCCAGCAACTCCTGAATGCGCTGCAAGGGGTCGGCTCCTGCCAAAAGCGGCCGCACCGGGGGGTCGGGATCGGCTTCCGCAAGCACCCGGGAATAAATCGTCTCCGGCGTCGCCAACAGGCAGAACACCACCCCGCGGCGCAGCATCAAGTCCCGGTTTCCCGCCGGGATGAAGGCGCCCCCGCCGGCGGAAATTATCTGGCGGAAACCGGCGCAAAGGTCGTCGATAACCCGGCGTTCCAAGTCACGGAAGGACGCCTCGCCGTCCCGGGCGAAGATGTCATCAATGGGTCGGCCGGCTCGGCGGACAATCTCATCGTCGGCATCCCGTAGCGGCCAGCCGGTGCGGTCGGACAGCAGGCGTCCCACCTGAGTCTTGCCCGTGGCCATGAATCCAACCAGGATGATGTTTTGCGGTTGGGCATCGGGATAAGTCACGTCTGAAGACACAACGGGCGAACCGGATTTAATCCGGCGGCAGTTGGGTCAGGTGCATCCGGCTGCCCTGGGTAGTGTCGGTCTCAAAGTAGAGCACCTGCTGCCCAACCGAGTTGGTGTTGGGAGCGTCGGCGACGAACTGGAAGCCGCGGCTGCAACAGTCGGCGATCCCGGCGCCGATGTCGTCAACCACGTAGCCAACGTGGTCCATGCTCAGACTGCCGCCCAGGGCCGCTGGGTCTCCGGGCTCGATAAGCTCGACCTGGACCTGGCCGAAATTGACGAAAGCGTTGCGCCCGCCGCGGCGGGATGCGCCCCCGCCGATGTGAACGCCGTCCAGGTTGTCCCGGTACCAGGCGATGGCGTCTTCCAGGTTGGGGACGAGGTAGCCGGCGTGGACGATTTTCGCAATGTTTACGCCCTGGCCGACGCCGGTGGCGTTGGGCGTCTCCGGCTGCTGGGTCAGGTGCATCAGGCAGCCGTTGGTGGTGGCCGGGTCGAAGTACAGGACGCCCTGGCCCAGCACGTTGGTAAAGGCCCGCTCGGTGGCGAACCGGAATCCCCGGGCCTCCAGCTCCGATTTGGCTTGGTCAATGTCGGAGACGACATAGGCGACGTGGTGCATCACCAGAGCGCCCGAGGCCAGGCCGGTCTTGTCGTTGGGTTCGATTAACTCGGCTTCGACCTGCCCGAAGTGGACGAAGGCGTTGCGGCCGCCGCTGGGAACGGCCACGCTGGGGTTGAGGTCGCTGCCGCCGGCGTTTTCTCCGCCGAAAGTGTCCCGGAACCACGCCACGGCGGCATCCAGGTCGTCCACCAGATAACCGATGTGCTGAATTTTGTCGAACATTGCTTGCTGCTCCTGAAAGGGACGGGTTAGTTCCCGATTAACTTGGCGCCGCATCGCAGCAAGGGGCTTACGACGGCGGCGTACAGAGTATTCATTCCGTATTGTTCGGCCTTGGGACGCTGGATATTATGCCACAAACCCCGCAGGGACGCATACCGGGCGGCGCCCAGGCACAGGGTCTTTTAATTCTCGGCAGCCGCTGGATAATCCGTTCACAGTGAATACTCCGGCATATTTGCCAAGCATAACAAACCCCTGAACTCAGGGGGTTTGGGGGATGAATCCCCCAACGTGTCCCGTTTACCCAACGGTTTTCTTGGACAATTAAAAGACCCTGGCGCCCAGGCACAGGGTCTTTCGATTCTCGAAAAATCCCCTCTCCCTCTGGGAGAGGGCTAGGGTGAGGGCGTCCCATGCCTGCTCAGCAACCGGGTCACGACATCCGCCGCACGTCGGAGAAGGCCACAAAGGCGTAAATGGTCAGGACCAGGCTGAGCACGCCAACCATCAACACCACCAGGTTGGCGGGCCAGAATTCGGCCATTAACCCCAGCGTCATGCTGGCGAGCGGCGTAAGCCCGTGGTCCAGGTGGTAGATGGACATGACCCGGCCCCGCAGTCCGTCGGGGATGGTGCTCTGCACCAGGGTGTTGTTGTTGATTTTGAACACCAGCCGGAAGAACCCCAGTCCGAACATGGCGGCCAGCGACACCCACAACCAGGTGGACGCGCCCAGGACGATGGCGGAACCCGACAACAGCAGCAGCGCCAGCAGCCCGGTGGAACCCTTGCGGAAGGCGCCGCCCAGCGAGGCGAAGGACAGGGTCGCGATGATTCCGCCGATGCCCGTGGCCAGCACCAGGAACCCGTAGACTTCGGACCCATGACCCAGCACTTTGTCGGCAATCACCGGCATCAGGTGGATGATGGGCGCAATCAGAATGTCCGAAATGCAGGCCACCAGCAGCAGCCGGAGCACCCGTTGTTCGGAGACCACGTATGCGAATCCCTGCTTCAGGTTGGCCAGCATCGAAGAATGGGTGGCCGTCACCGCTTCCCGGTAGGGCAGCGATATGGGCACCAGCGCCAGGGCCATCAGGAAGTAGAAGACGCCCTCGATGTAGAAGTTGACCGCCGGCCCCAGCCAGGCGATTAGCACTCCGCCCAGTCCCGGCCCCACCACCCGGGCGACGTTGCCGGCAACGGAGTTAAGGGCGATGGCGTTCCACAAGTCTTCCCGAGGCACCGTGTTGGCCACCATAGCCTGCCGCACCGGCTGGATGAGGGAGTGCATGACGCCGGTGATGAAGGAAAACACCAGGGCGTAGAAGACTCCCCATCCCCCGGCCACATACCCCAGGTGGACGGCCACGGCAAAGGCCACCACCACCACTCCGATGGCGGTCTGGACCACCAGCACCATCTTGCGCCGGTCGATGCGGTCGGCGATGACGCCGGCCCAGGGACCGATGACCAGGAAGGGAATCGAGCGCATTCCCGCGGCGATTCCCACCAGAAAGGCGGAGTCGGAGATTTCCCACACCACCCAGGGAATCGTGATTTGCTGGAACCAGACCGCCGAGGCGTTGCAGAGATTGCTGAGCCAGAGCAGCAGAAAGTCGCGGTGGCGCAGCGATGCAAAGGTGTCGAAACGGGCCCGGCGCCGGGGGCTTGGTCTGGGAGTCTGGCTTTCTGAGGAAGTTGTACTGGTTCCCGGGTTGCTCTGGTGTTGACGTTGGGGCGCCTCCTTGATGGTCTCACGGGCTTACGGACTCACAATCCGGTGGTCTCCGGTCCGGCCGGCGAATTAGTCCAAGCCGTTGGCATTTTCAGCCGCGGTTTCCGGCCGCAATATACCGGGCCGATCAAGTTGCCAACGGCATTATATCCCCAAATCGCCGCCAAGGTTGACCCGGCCAGAAGTTGAGGCGCGCGTAGCCCAAGCGCATCGAAGGAATTCCTTTGTTTGTGATATGCTCAAGTTCGATGGCCGCTGCCGGTTGGCGGCGGGCAAACTTCCGGGAAACCCGTCTCGGAAACCCGAATCGGAGAGGAGCATAGCATGAGCACCTTCCAGTGGTACCAACAGGCCAAGGCCCGCGTGGAGCAGTTCCTCCCCGCCCTGGACCCGGAGTTGGAGGTGGAAGTGGAGCAAACGTCCATCACGCCCAACGACGGGGGCGCTGCCTACGACACCTTCGTCCTCGTCTTCTCCCACCCCTCCAACCCATACCTGAACTGGACCATGGAGGTCGAACCCGACGAGGCTTTCATCAACAACCAACTGGAAGAAGTGGTGAACCGAATCTACTTCCAGCGCGTGGAGTGATTGCGGAGGTCTGGATTCCGGGTTGGCCCCAGGTTGCGCCCCCTTTATACTGGACACTCTTGGAATCTGTCTCAAATCCAGGGTGCGCCAGGCTCAGGGGGATGCCAACAAGGAAGTCCTTCAAGGCCCCCAAGACGAACGGCCCGGTGGCCCTTTTCACAGAGTCCCATATTTTCAGAGTAAGGATTGGTGGAGCAATGCAGAACCAGACCGGCAGGTTGAGCGGCAAGGTCGCCATAGTTACCGGCGCCGGAGCCACCGGCAGCGGCGATTTTGTCGGCATCGGCCAGGCAATATCCATTCTGTTCGCCCGGAACGGCGCCAAAGTCCTGTTGGTTGACCGGGACCAGGCCAACGCGGATGCCACTCTGGCAACCATCCGGGAAGAAGGCGGCGAGGCATCGGTTTTCCTGGGCGACGTTACCAGCAATGATGCCTGCAAGGAAATGGCCGAAGCCTCGGTGTCCCGGTACGGCCAACTAAACGTCCTGATTAACAACGTGGGCATCAGCGGCCCCGGCTCCGTCACCGACGTGGATGAAGACTTTTGGGACACGGTAATCGACGTTAACCTGAAGAGCGTCATGCTTACCAGCAAGCACGCCATCCCGCAGATGATCAGCGCCGGCGGCGGTTCTATCGTGAACCTGTCCTCTATTGTTGGCCTGCGCGCCGGCAGCGGCCGGCCAAGCCATCCCTACGCCGCTTCCAAGGGGGGCATCATCGGCCTCAGCAACTCGATGGCGGTGCATTACGGACGAGACAACGTGCGGGTCAACTGCATCGCGCCGGGCCACGTCCGCAGCCCGATGGTCGCCCGCCACTCGTCGGAAGAAATGCTGACCCTGCGCCGCCGGGCCGGCCCGCTGGGCATTGAAGGCACCGCCTGGGACGTGGCCTACGCTGCCCTGTTCCTGGCCTCGGACGAGGCGCGGTGGGTCTCCGGCGTCACCCTGCCGGTGGATGCCGGCCTGCTGGCCGCCACCCCGCTGGCCATGTTCCCCCACCTGACCGGCGAGGAGTAGAGCCGGCGGCCCTTGGTAAGACCACGTTCTTCGTGGGGGCGCCGTCAATTGCCACACGCAGGAATCCGGGGGTGGCAGTCGTGAGCCGGTTGCGCAGGCGATACTTGGTTCGAGAAGGAGGTGACGTATGTTGAAACCGCAAGATTTGAAGTGGAGCGGGAAGGATGGCCTTACCAGGTCGGCATTCTGGGAGGGGTTTTACCTTAACATCCAATTGATGGATGATGATTCCTACTATGTCGTCGTAGCGCCGCCTCGGGAACATTTGCAAGAGCATATATCAAAACGTTTTTCATCGCCGCGGGAAGCCGTGGAGTGGGCTTGCACGACGGCAGAGGAGTTGCGGTCAACAGGTCCAGGGGAAGAGTACCATCGCCGTCAGAAACTGCTGTATGCACTGGACGACTGTCTGGGAATCAAACCCGGCGTGAACGGGTAGCCAAGCGGAATGGATGCAACCGCCTTTGTAACCCCTATCATCGCGTCGGGAATAACCGTCCTGGTTCTGGTGGGTATCTTTGTAGTTTCCCAGACCTTCAAGTACGGAGGACTGGCCAACCAGGTGAAGACTAACACCGAACAATTGCGGGACTATCAAAAACTGCGGGAGCGGTTGACCCTCGCTGAGGACAGGGTGAAACAATTACGGACAGAAATGGAAATCGTGCGTAACGAACTTCCCCGAAAAGCAGACCGGTAAGGTGGTAATTCCAGGTGTGAATTTCATTTTGGAAAAGGTCGTAAAATGAGCGAGCAAGTACGGGTGGCGATTGTCACCGGGGCCGGCACCGGAATCGGCAGCAGCGCCGCACTGGCGCTGGCCGCTGAGGGTTATTCGGTGGCGCTGGCCGGGCGCAGGGCCCAATTGTTGGAAGATACCATCGCCAGGGCCAGGGACGCCGCTGAACGGATGCTGGCCGTCCCCACCGACGTCGGCCAGCCTGAGTCGGTGGCGGCCCTGTTCGCGGCTGCCAAGGAGCGGTTCGGCCGGCTGGACCTGCTGTTCAACAATGCCGGCATCAGCGCGCCGCCCATCCCGCTGGAAGACCTGACCTTCCAGCAGTGGCAGGCGGTGGTGGACGTGAACATCACCGGCGCTTTCCTGTGTACCCAGGAAGCCTTTCGCATTATGAAGGAGCAGGCCCCCCGGGGCGGTCGCATCATCAACAACGGCTCGGTGTCGGCCTATGTCCCGCGGCCCAACTCCGCGCCCTACACCGCCACCAAGCACGCCATGACCGGGCTGACCCGCTCCACATCCCTGGACGGACGCAAGTACGACATCGCCTGCGGGCAGATTGACATTGGCAACGCCGACACGGAAATGGCCGCTATCTTCAAGACCGGCGTTCCCCAACCCTACGGCGCCATCGCCGTCGAGCCGACAATGGACGTGGAAAACGTGGCCAAAGCCGTGGTCTACATGGCCGGCCTGCCTCTGGACGCCAACGTGCAGTTTATGACGGTCATGGCGACCAAGATGCCCTTCATCGGGCGCGGCTGACCTACAGCAGGCCCGGACTACCCGCAATCTGACGTTGACGAGGTGATTCCCATGTTGGTAGACCTGATATCCGTGACCACCGGCGACGGCGTTGTCCTGGACGGCATTTTCTGCGAGCCGGATTCAGCAGCATCCCGGCAGGGGCCGGTGGACGCGGCGCTGTTGATTCATGGCAGCGGGGGCAACTTCTATCGTCCGTCTACCACGGTTATGGCCGAGGACCTGCGCCGTCAGGGGTACGCCTGTCTGGCCATGAACACCAAGGGCCACGATACGGTGTGGGCCGATACCAGCGATGGCCGGTATTACGGCAACGCCAATGAGATTCTGGACAACAGCCGCCTTGACCTGAGAGCCGGCGTGGACTTCCTGTGGGGGCGGGGCTATCGCCGTATCGCGCTGGTGGGCCACAGCATGGGAGCGGTCAAGGTGGGCTACTATGCCGCCGCCGAGGACGACCCGCGGGTGTTCACCGTCATCCCCATTTCGCCGGTGCGGCTGTCCTTTTCCTACTACATGGAGTCGGAAGCGGCCGAGGAGTTTCAGGACAACATCCGCCGTGCCGACGAGATGGAGGCCGAGGACCGGGCCCTGGACCTGATGACGGTCAACTTCCCCATTCCGCAGATGTTCAGCGCCGCTTCCTACCTGGACAAGCACGGCCCCGCCGAACGCTACAACCTGGTGACGCTGGCGCCCCGCATCCGCATTCCCATGCTGGTGGTGGCGGGAGAGTTGGAGACTCACGTCCGGCTGCGGGACTGCCCGCGGGACATGGTGACCGCCGCCGTCAACTGTCCCAGGGCCGAGTACGTCATCATCCCCGGCGGCAGCCACGCCCTCACCAACCGCCCCGCCGAAGCCTCGGAAGCGGTGCTGCAATGGTTCGGCGCCCTTGAGGTTGAGGGGGCGGGGGTATAGGTTGGTCACCCCTTTCAAGAGTAACCCACGGAAATTAAAAGCCCATGCACTCACCGAGGTGCATGGGCCTTTAATTTCCGTTGCCGTGGATTGCCGGCTATTCCGGCGTTTGGGTGTTTCTCTCTTCCTCTACGAAGTCGATGTCGTTTATGGACGGGTAGCGAAACGAGAATTTCGTCCTGCCGTTCAGGTTGGTTACAGCGAAATCCCCCTGGTTGATGATATTCATCCCAATCAGCGCGTCGGTATTCTTGACGACGCCCACCATAGCAGGGACTCCGGTGAACATGATTCTGTTTGGCAGTCCAATGTTAACCAATATATGTCTACGTTCGGGGTTTCGCCTTGAGCATGATAGGCAGTAGCGACCCCTATTGGCGCCAAGCCACAGGCATCAATGACGGCCTGGGTAATCACACAAATTGTGGTCCCCGTGTCCCAAGTGGCAGTGAAGGGCTGGGTTGGAGGGGCGGGTTCACTGCTGCCAGAGTCCCAGGAGCGAGAGAAATGACACTCGCTCTGCAAAACGTTCAGTAGATGGTCGCCAGCAACGGTGAAGCTGTATGGGCCCGGAGGCTGCATTAAGGAATCCGCACACCGGGAGAATTAACGATGACTGTGTAGGCTTCGTTACCCTCGCTCACCCTCTGAACCAGGAATGTCCCGAGTGGGTGATGCTTCTGTGTCTCAGTTACAGCGGCAAGCTCGTTGTCGTATGCGCCGAGAACCTCTCCGTCTTTGATGACAACGCATTTTCCGTCGTACTGCTCCACCATCCAATCTTGATTGGCAAGGTAAAAATCAAACTCTTTCTGTAGTTTAGCGGCCACAGTGATCCTACGTTCCTTGTGGGGTTTTTTTGTTCTCTTGATTACTCCCAGCGGGACAACGATGTATGAACAGCATAGCAAATTACCACGTCACGGCGCGTTACGGGCATTGTGCATCCTTCCCCGTTCCCTTACTTGAAGTAGGGGATTACGTGGCGGGCGAAGAGCTTGATGGAGTCCATGATGCGGGAGTGGGCCAGGTTGCCCATTTGCATGAAACACAGGATTTGGTCGACGCCGGCTGCTTCGTAGTTTTTCAGCACCTTGATTACCGTGTCCGGGTCTCCCATGGCGAAGGCGCCGGACTCGATGTGGTCGGCGGCGGTCTTGTTGACCCGCTCTTGCTGCACCGCTGACACGGCGAACTGGTAAGAGTCCGGGACCTGCCTTCCCTGCCAGGGCTGGTAGAGGTCCTCGGCCTTGTTGACGAACCACTCCCCTTCCGGGGAGGCCACCCGGCGGGCTTCTTCGTCATCCTCGGCGACGTGAATCAGGCAGAGGGCCGCCACCTGGTCGTTGACGAACTTCCCCACCGGGTTGGCGGTCTTGACCGCTTCCCGGTAGGCGCTGACCCGCTCTTCCATTTGGGCATAGCCGCCCAGGTTGAAGCACAGGACACCCAGACCCATCTCGCCGGCGGAGCGGAAGCTGTCGGGCTGGCTGCAGGCCACCCACATCGGCGGGTGGGGTTTCTGCACCGGCTTGGGGATTACGGACCGGGGCGGGATGGTGTAGAACTGTCCCTCGTGGGAGAAGGGGTCTTCGGTCCACATCCGGGGAATCATGCGGACAGCCTCTTCCCACTGCGCCCGGGTTTCATCCGGGTTGACCTCGAACCCGTCCATTTCGATGAGGGTGGTGGACCGGCCCGTGCCCAAGTCCACGCGGCCGCCGCTGAGGATGTCCAGCACCGCGGCCCGCTCCGCCACCCGCACCGGATGGTTGTACTGGCCGGGAAGCAGCGCGACGGCGTGGCCGATGCGGATGCGCTTGGTGCGCTGGGAGATGGCCCCGTAGAGCACTTCGGGAGCGGAGCAGTGGGAGAACTCCCGCAGGAAGTGGTGCTCCACCGTCCAGAAGTAGTCGAACCCCATCTCGTCAGCGAGATCCACCTGGGCCAGCACTTGCTGGTAGCGTTCCTGCTCAATGCCGGGATGGTGGGGTTCCGGCACCTGGATTTCGTACATCAGGCCGAACTTCATATCGCTGCCTCCCGGTGTGTCCGCGTCCGCGGCGGTTTGGGAACGGGGACGGTTTCCGCTAGACGTTTAGGTGCGGTTATCCCTGGAATTCGATTCCCGCCCCCACAATCTCAATCTGCATCGAGCGCACGTTGGGCGAGTTGTAGTCGAATACCACGCCCACCACGATGTTGATGCCCTTTTCCACTTCGGGCGTGCCGGGCACCTCAAAGCGGGCGTCCAGATGGTTGCCCTTCAGGTCAATGTCCATGTGCTCGGCGATGCGCTTCTCGCCGTCGTAGACGATGACCTCCTTCACGGCAGCAAAGGACTGGGTGCGGAAGCTGACCAGAGCCGCCTCGGCCTTGACCTTGTTCCCGTTGCTGACCGTGGGCGTCGGCACCGGAAAATGCACCCACGTATTCTGCCCTTCCGAGCCTTCAATACGGACGAAGGGGCCGGTGTGACGCACCGCGGTGATGCGGTTGGGGTATTCCACCTGCATACTGGAGCCGTGGACCCACGAAGTGAATGAATTGTCTGGCATTTGGCTTACTCCACAGTTTATTTCGGTTAACGATTAAGCGCCGGCGCCGGCCTGCGCCAGGGTGGACCGGCCGGTTACCGGTGGGGCTCCAGGAAAGCCAGCAGGGAATCAACGAACATTTCCGGGTCTTCAATCTGGGGAATGTGGCCCAACCCGGGCAGGACCGCCTTGCTGGCGTTGGCGATGTTGTTGTGGAGCAATTCCTCGCCGTCCCGCAGGCGGTCGTGCTCGCCGTACATAACCAGCGTGGCGGAAGCCTGGATGCGGGGCAGGCGCGACATGATGTCGTAGTGGGCCAGCGACTCCATCAGGTTCTTGACCCACACGCCGGCCTGGGCGCGGGTCTCGTTGGTGGCGTCCACCCATTCCTGCCTGGGCTCGGCGAAAGTGGTCTGGTCCTTCATTTGTTCCAGCGTCCTTGGAGTGGGCAGGCCGTTCTCGTTGAAGTTGGCGGCGCCTTCGGCCAAACGCGCGGCGGCGGTGCGCGGGTCCCACACCGGACAGCCGACCAGGGCCAGCTTGTCCAGCCGCTCCGGGTAGCTGGCGGCCATTTCGGTGGCCAGGCAGGCCCCCACCGAGTTGCCGACATAGTGGCCGCGGTGGATGTTCATCAGCTGGCAGGCGTGGTCCAGCGCGCGGGCATAGTCGGGGATGTTGAAGTGACGGTTGGGCTTGTCGGATTCGCCGTGCCCCAGCATATCGAAGGCATAGCAGGTAAAGTGCTGGCTCAGCGAGTCGATGACGGTGTGCCACGCCCAGGTGGACGTGCCCAGGGGATGCAGCATCACCAGGGGATAACCGCTCCCCTGCTTGACGAAGTGCATATCGCCTTCCGGCGTAGGAACTGAATCGCTAAGGTTGCGTCGGACAAACATTGGTTCCCTCCGTAATTGTTTCTTGCATTGCGCTGGTGGTGCGGTGCGGACTTCGCTGCGGTTGCCGGTCGTGGAAATGCGTCGGCTGATCCGGTTTTGCCCGCACCCGGACATTGGCGCAATGCTACCCATTGCGCTGATTCCTGTCAATTCAGCCAGGCTCTACCGGAGGGTCTTTTAATTCTCCCCTCTCCCCGCGGGAGAGGGGCCGGGGGTGAGGCCCCCCCGCGCACCGGCAACGGTTGCTCTTGGAGGGAACACCCTCACCCTCACCCTCTCCCAGAGGGCGAGGGGATTCTTTCGAGAATTAAAAGACCCCAAGCTCTACCGGAGGGCGCCTCCTACGCGGTGAGGCAGGCCGGAATCATGGAGCGAAGTGAAGCTCAACGTAAAACGTGCAGCCCCAGGGAATTTAAGGAAGGGCTAGGAGACAACACTCAGGCTTGGTAAAGCCGGTTCAGGTTGCCGTAACGTCCCGGGTCCAGGTCTCGGCCGCTCAACCCCGAATGGTCCGGGGCGTAGCGGTGGGCGCGGAACATGGAGTTGGTCATGTCCCCCGGATTGCCGCCGGCCACCCCGCCGCCGGGGGCGAAGAAGGGGTTGACGTACTCCCAAACTATCTGTCCGCCGGGGGTCACCTCGAAGGCCCTGCCGGGAGCGCCTTCGCAGACCAGCGTGTTGCCGTTGGGCAGCCGGTCGGCGCTGCTGATGTTGGGGCTGTGGAAGGATATGGGCGGGTCGCCCCGGTACTGCCACTCAATGCAGTTGGTCGCCGGATCAACCTCCAGCACCCGCGACCAGGTGGACCGGGGCCGGTGGCCGCCGTTGTCAAACAGCAGGATGCGGCCGTTGGGCAGTTCGGTGGGATGATGCTGGTGGTAGACCTCGCCGGGGCCCCACTTCCACCGGAAATGCCCGTCGCCCCGGTCAACGATGCCGATGGTGCTGGTCAGCCGGAAGCTGATGAGCAGATGGCCTTCCGCCGTCAGGTTAATCGAGTTGCCGTGGGTCCACTCGCGCCGCTCTTCCAGCGGGCAGATCACGTCCCCGGCAAGGTCCAGGTGTTCCCACGACCGCCACTCGTGGACGACGGCGCCGTCCGGGGCAATCTCCTTTACCACGTCGCCGAACATCTGCTCCGGGTTCGTGTCATTCCGCATACCGCCCTGCACCTGCACCGTCAGCTCGGCGGGAATGCGCTCAAACAACAGGACCAGGGTGTTGCCGTTGGGCAGGCGCTGGTAGTCGTGGTGCAGCAGCGGGTTGCGGTAGCTCCAGACAACGTGGCTGTCCCAGTCCAATTCGACGATAGCAGCGGACGAACCGCCGATGCGTTCCGCGCCGCCGGCGTCCTCGGCCGGGGCCGTGCGGACCAGCAGCGTCCCGTAGGTCAGCAGGCGGGCGTACTCGATGCCCTCGTTCAGATGCCAGCGGTGGCACACCCGCCCCTCCATGTCAATCAGGTTGGCCCACGACCCGCCGACGTTGGTGGTCAGGGTGTACCCCCGAAAACTGTGCTGCGGAGCGTAGTAAATCAACCCGTTGCGGTGATGCTGCGACCAGCCCATAGGAGCCTCCCGTGTGGTGGTGTGCCCAATCGGTGTATCAAGTACGGCCAATTATAGGCCACGGGTCAATTGGACGGGAGCGGACGGGCATTTGCCAGCGGCCCCGCCCGTGGGTACAATGCTTCAATTGCAGATGTCCTGTCCTGCGGCGGTTAACTTCGGCGGCTTCCGGCCCAGAGCTTGCGCCGGACGGGGGGCATTCCCTGGCAGAGTGGAGGGATTCGGTTTGAATATCGACTGGTCAACCCGGATGGACTCGTTGCGGGAACAGTACCACTACGCCTGGGTGGTGGTGGGCATGGGCACCATGCTCCGGGTCACCTCCAACTTTGTCAGCCAGGCTTTCGCCGTCATCCTCGTCGTGCTCCAGCAGGACTTTGCCTGGGGCGTGACGGCCATTGTCCTGGCCCAGGTGTTCCGCAGTGTGTGCAGCGCCCTGCTGTCCCCCGCCGCCGGGTGGGTCGGCGACCGCTACGGGGCGCGCCGGTCGCTGTTGGTGGCCGCCACCCTGTACGTCGGCGGAATGCTGCTGCTGAGCACCATGGACCAGCTATGGCAGCTTTACATCTACTACAGCCTGCTTTTGGGGTTGGCTCAGGCCCTCTTCAGCGTGAACATCCCGACCACCGTGGCGGCCTGGTTCAAGAAGAAGCTGGGCGTCGCCGTCGGAATCCAGCAGTCCATCGGGGGCATGGGCGCATCCATCACCGCCCCGGCGCTGGCGCTGCTGGTGTCCCAGACCGGCTGGCAGGTGGCCTTCTGGATTATTCCCGCAGTGGGCGGCGTAATACTGTTCTCGCTGCTGGCCTTCTTCCACAGCGAACCGGCGGACCGGGGCATGAAGCCCCTGGGAGCCGACGCCGACGACCCGGCGCCGGTACGCCTCGACCCGGCCACCGCCAAGCTGCGCAGCAAGGTCTTCCTGCAGCACGCCCGCCGCACCCGGGCATTCTGGAACCTGCCCTTCATCCACTACCTGGGATGCATGGGCCACTCCGTCGTCATGTGGCACATCGTGTTGCACGCCACCGAGCAGGGGTTGTCCCTGGCGGCAGCGTCCTGGATAGTCACCGTCTACACCATGGCCAGCGTCAGCAGCCGTTTGTTCGTTCCCATCCTGGCCGACCGGTGGGGGGCCAAGGCTACCATGATCCTGCCCTACTTCCTGCAAGGGGTCACGGTGTTGATGCTGTTCTGGGCGCAAAGTCCGTGGGAGTTTTACCTGTTTGCCGTTCTCTTCGGCATCGGGTTCGGCGGGGAGATGTCCGCCTTCCTCATCGCCAACCGCCAGTATTACGGCATGGGGCCGGTGCGCTCCATATTCGGGTTCCAGCACCTGGGTTCCGGGTTGGGCATGGCCGCGGGCGGGCTGATTGGCGGGTTGGTCTACGACTTCCGCCTCAACGACGCCACACCCACGGAGTTGTTCGGATTCATCACCATCGGCGGCGGCTCCTACGACCTGGCCTGGATCGTATCCATCGCCGCCAGCCTGGCGGGGGTCGTGTTTATCCTGCTTCTGGAGTCGAGCTCCCGCGTCCTGATTCCCAACTGGGAAGACTCGCTGCCCCGGGAAACGGAGGCGTCGCCGGCAGCGTCGTAGCTGCCGCCGCTAATTATGGAAGTCCTTTGAGGGTCTGGGAACGGGCAGGGTTGGGACAAGGTTAGGACGGGGTACGTTAGGGGATGCATCCCCTAACGTACCCCGTAAATTGGGTAAGTCCTGCTACAAGCTGAGAATGAGCGGGGCAGGGTCAGCCCGACACCGCTGCCGGTTCTCCGGAAGGCGCCGGCGTGGGAGCTTTGGGCGGTATGGCGGCCAGGGCCAGCAGTCCGGCCAGGAATACGGCGGCGGCGAACATGGTGAAGGGAACGCGGTAGCTGTCAAACGAGTCGAACATTCTCCCGGCAATCACCGGCCCCAGCGCCTGTCCTCCAACCTGCACCGACATGGTGAGACCGCGAATCGTCCCCAGGTTCTGCCGCCCGTAGTAGTCGGCCCAGACCAGCCGTATCAGCAGGTGCAGGCCGCCCACCCCGAACCCCACGCCGGCGGCGGAAACCAGGCTGGGCAGCACCCAATCGCTGGCAATCGTCCCCACCGTGGCAATCCCCACCACGAAGGCGGCGGCGGTCATCAGGAACCGCACCGGCACCCGCCGGGCCAGCGCCGACCAGAACAGGCTGGCGGGCATCTGGGCCAGGGCGAAAGTGCTGGCGCTCAGGGCGGCCATCGGCCCGTCGATGCCCTGGTTGATGTAATGGGGGACCTGGTGCAGGCTCACCCCGGCCTGTACCATCAGCCCGGCCCCGGAAAATACGGAGAGAATCCAGAAGGCGCGGGTGTGAAGCGCCTGCCGCACGGTGAAGTTGGTTTCGGCCAATGCGCCCGAATTGCCCCCGGCTGCCGGCGCCCCCGGCTTATCCGCGTCGGCATTGCTCCGGGCGGGCGCAGGGTCCGGCTCCAGGCCCATGTCTTCCGGGCGGCGGGCCACCAACAGCAGGGATGGAACAATCCCCAGAGCAAAGGTGAGGCAGCCGAGCGCAATCCAGGCCGTCCGCCAGTCGTATCCGCTGATGATTATCTGCACCGCCAGGGGCATGATAGCCAGCCCCGCCCCCTTGGATATGTGGTCAATGGCCAGGCCCCTGGGACGGCGGCGGATGAACCAGTTGCTGACGGCGGTGGGCAGCCCCAACTCCATCGGCCCGGCGAATATCATCCGTCCGGGGACGTAGAGGAAATAGAACGCCAGGGGGCTGGTGACGAAGGCCAGCCCAATGGCCAGGATTCCGGTGGCAAGCGAGCCAACGCCCAGGATAACCCCGGCCCCGTGCTTGTCCAGCCAGCGTCCCACCAGCGGCGATGCGAAAACGGCGCACAGCCCGCCCAGGCTGACGGCGCCGGAGAACAACCCCCGCGACCATCCCAGCGATTCGGTCATCGGCACGACGAAGACGGACAGGGTCGCCACGGCCATGACGGTGCGGGTGGAGAGGCTGACCGCCACGCCGTTGCCCAGGATGACCCATCCGTAGTAGAAGGGAAGGGAATGGGCCAGTCTTACCCGCCAGGCGGCGGCAGCGTTCATCATGGTTAACCTCTATGGTTAAACCCTCAAGTCAGCGACCGAGGTTTGGGTTGCTCGCGTAATCGTATAAGGTCAACTATGCCTCAGCAAGCCGTCCGTGGATTCCTGCCTCCGCAGGAAAGACGAGGGTCGGTCCGCCTTGGCAGGAATGGCAAGACGCGGCCAGTGTTCGGTCCCGGGCTGTTACAGATCGGGGCGCTCCAATTCGATGCCCAGCCTTGCCTTGCCGTACTGCTCCGCCGGCGAGTCCCAGGCCAGGGAAACATGGTGTGAGGCGGCGTGAATGTCCCGGTGGAACCGTTGCAGCGGATGAGAATCGAACAGGGTGCGGCCGCCGGCTGCCTCGAAAATCCGGTTGACGGCCTGAACGCTGAGCTTGGCGATGAATGCCTGGTCCCGCCGGTAGCGCGCCCGTTCCTCCAGCGTGGGCATCCGGCATTCCCGGGCCCGGTCGAAGATTTCCCGGCTGTCCTCGTGAAGCAAGGCCCGCGCCGCCCGGATTTCGGCGTCCGCCTCGGCCAGCCGGAGTTGCAGCCCCACCGACTCCGCCAGCTTGCCGCCGTTGCGCCCTGAGACCATCTCCCGCATCGTGTCTGCAAAAACGTCCAACGCGCCCTGCGCCATTCCCAGCGCCGCGGCGGACAGGGTGAAAGACAGGATGCTGCGCATGGGAATGCGGTAGTTGGGCGTGTCGTGAATCAGCCGTCCGGGAGAGCGGCCCTCCCGCAGGTCGTTCATCGAAACGCTGCGGCAGCAGGGGACGAAGGCGTCGTCAACCAGGATGTCTTTGCTCCCCGACCCGCGCAGCCCGGAAACGAACCAAGTGTCGTCAATGCGGTAGTCCCGCCGGGGCAGCATCAGCATCAACGGCCCTTCGGGAGCGTTGCCGATGAGCATTACCCAGGTTCCGGCGTCGCACCCGCTGGAAAAGTCCCACCGCCCAGAGACCCGGTAGCCGCCCGCCACCGGGACAACCGACCCTCCCGATGGGTTGAAGGAAGTGGAGGACAGGGTGTTGGGCGACTCGGCCCAGTATTCTTCCTGGGCCTGCTCCGGGAACATACCGGCAATCCAGTTGTGGCTGGACCAGATGGAGTAACACCAGCCGGTGGAGGCGCAGCCCCGAGACAGTTCGGCCACGACGTCAAAGGTGGCGTCGAAATCCAGGGCAAGCCCGCCGAACCGCTCCGGCTGGGCGGCGCGGATTAAATCGGCGTCCACCAGCGCGTCGACCAGGTCCTGGGACGGCCGCCTCTGCCGCTCGGTCTCCCCCGCCCGCTCCCGGAGCAACGGCGCCAACTTCCTGGCCCGTTGCAGCAGTACCTTTCGGCCGGTCACGGCGGAGATTTGTCCGGGTGGTGTTTCACCGCAGTCACCGGGCGGCTCAGGAGCCAATCCAACCGGACTCGGTGATGTCGATTACCTGGTTGTCCGGGCCGCGATACTTCAGCTCGTAGTAGGATACGGCGTCGGAGCCGGAGGGATGCACCATGTCGATGCGCTGGTTGGTGGCCTGGGCGCCGTTCTCCTCCAGCTTCTCGCACATCGCATCCAGGTCCTCCACCACGAAACCCAGGTGGTCGATGCCGGCGTACCCGGCGGCGTCCCGGGGGCTTTCGCCAACGGCATCCTCGTTGGACTTGAGGATGGCCAGGTTGATGTATCCGTCGGACAGGTAATAGCCGGCGCGGGCCAGCCCCACTTCTTCCAGCCCAAAGACCTCTTTGTAGAAAGCGGCGGTCTTGGCCGGGTCCGATGTCCTGATGGCAATGTGCTTGATTCTCGGCATATATTCCTCTCCTTCAACTGCCGCAACTTCGGGACAAAGCGGCGGTAAAAGGTGTCGGATTTTGGTGTTGCGCCGAGTGTACCCAGCCGACCGGCCCCCGTCAACCGGCGCAGGTCCGTTGTAACTGTTCAGACCAAGGGTTTCCTGATTGCCCCTGCTGACACCTGCCCCTTGCCAAGCCCGGTAGCTCTACCCTACCATGACCATCAATCATCCTGAGCCGGGCCCCTGCGCCGGAATTGCCGGCCCCGGCCGCTCCCGGATTTAATTGCGATCGCGATTGTGGCGGAAAGACAAGCGTCCCAAAGTGCGTCAAAACCGGCTCACAATGGCACAAAGGTGACACACAAATGGGACAAAAAGACGCCAAGACCCGCCGTCAGCGCCCCATCGCCAAGCGTAAATTACAGAAAATGACACAAAATGCCCCACTTTTTATTTTTTAGCGCTTAACTGCCTCCCGTGGCTCAAATCCCCCAGTCTGAACAGTTACGGTCCGTTGTGCAAAACTATCATTCTGGAGTACACCGCCTCGGTCATGCCGGTGCGCCCTCTTCGTCTTTCCCGCGAAAGCGGGAATCCATACGTCGCTGCGGTAGCAAACGCCGCTGCCGACAAGACTGCCGTGGATTCCTGCCTGCGCAGGGCCTGCCCCCGTGGAGACGGCTGACAGGGGTATGTATAGGGTTTCATGTAGGGGCATGGCGGGTGACCTCCAGGTCGGACTTGGGTTCAGGCCAGGGTTCGGGCAGCAGCCATACCCGGCTCCAGAACCGGCCCCGGTGCAGCAACCACCTCAGCCAGGCAATGCCGTAACGGATTACGCTGACGGTCCGTCCCGGCTTCTCCCGGCTACTGCGGTGAGTGGGCGCCAGCGCCCTGGGCGGCGCTCGCAAGCTGCCGGGGGCCAGCCTCCGGTCATAGGCGTCTTCCACCCTGGTCCCGTAGGCCAGGGTCAGCAGCGTCGCCACCGACAACACGAACCAATGCCGCGAAATCCGCGCCGGGTCAGTCCTGCGGGTCTTTTGCCATTGCCAACCCAAGCTCTTGACCGCCTTAAACCCCAACTCGATCCAGAAGCGGAGCGCGTACCAACTCACCCCAACTTCGTCCGGCGGAAGGTCGGTCAGGATGATCCACGGCTCCTCCTGTTCAACGTACCAGACCGCCAGCAGGGTGCAACGGCGTTTTACTGTTGCCTTGCTGAACGCCGTCCCGCTCCCGATCCACGCGGTATCCGGACGGGGAACGAAGGCGCGCGCGGGCAGCCGCCGACCGCCCTCAGCGCAGAAAGTGACGTTTTTCGGATACCTCATGTAGGGATGCCAGCCCTGAGCGAGTATCTGTTTCCACAATTTCGGACTGGCCAGGCCCCGGTCGCACAGCACAATCACGGTCATGTCTTCTGGGACCGCCGGGGCCAGCGCCTGCAACAGTTCCACTATCGGGTCCATCCAGGCCCCAGGTTTGTTGGCGTGCAGGATGCGCCAGGCCACGGGAATCGCGCAACCCCGGTAGACCACGCTGATGACGATGGCGGTGGTGTCGTCCCCTTTCAACGTCGGGTCAACCGCCAAGGCCAGCCGGTCAGAACACCACCACGCAAGGACCCACCTGAGCAACGGCGCGAAGCAGAGACTCACATCCAGTTCGGTCTGGCAGGGACGCGCCCGGTCGCCGCCGTCGTAGAGCCATTCCCGAAGGCGCTGCCGCAGATTGTCCCAGTTTCCCTTGGTGGAGAGAGCGGCGGCGACGGCATTCTGGCAGGCGCTCCCGGCCAGGATAGTCCCGCACACCCACAAGACCAGCCCGGCCAATTGTGACCGGCTGAGGTGAGGCAAATGCGTTTCAATGACCTGCTGCATCTGGCAGCATTCCTTGGGAAGGCGCATGGGAAACCTCCGGCATCCGGTTTCGTCATTGCAACCAAGATGCCGGATTCCCGTGCGCTTTCCAAGCCCTCAGACCAATTTCAGTCCATACATACCCCTGTCAGCGTGGAGACGGGGGAAAGACGATGCCCCGTCCCGATGAAGCCCGCGACTTTGCAACCGTCCCAAGTAAACCGTTCAAGTAAACCGTTAGGGTATACTCAACCCAACAAAAACCGAGCCGCCCATTTTGAGAAGGAGTCGTTATGGTTACGCAGACACAGGAAATCAGGAATATGCGGCTAATCTCCCACCACGGCCTCAACGGGTTCGGCAATATCGGCGAGGGTATGCACCTGCACCAGTCCAATGATGGCCGCCGCATCCTTTACCTGGCCCACGAAAGCGCGCCCAAGGACATTACCAGCGTCGACGTGACCGACATCGCCAACCCGAAAGTTATGGTCCAGACCGAGCTGGCCTACCCCCACCTGCGCTCCAACTCGCTGTCCATTGTTGACGACACCATGCTGGTGGCCTACCAGTCGCTGAACCCGGGGCAGCCCGGCGGCGGCATGGGCGTGTACGACATCAGCAACGTGGAAGAGCCGCGGCGCATCGGGTGGCTGGATACCTCCGGCCCCTACTCCCGGGGCTGCCACTGCCTCTGGTGGGTCGAGGGCAGGTACGCCCACCTGTCCACCGGGGCGGCGGATTTCCAGCCACGGGACCAGAAAGACGACCAGTTCTACATGATTGTAGATGTGGCAGACCCGACCAACCCCGTCGAGGCGGGCCGCTGGTGGTTCCCCGGCGTCAGGGAAGGCGACGACGCGCCGCCGGTAGCCCGGCATCCCCAATTCGACTCGGGGCACCGGCTGCACAACGCCAATGTCTACCCGGATCGGCCGGACCGGGCCTACTGTGCCTACATGGACTCGGGCGTGGTCATTCTGGACGTTTCCGACATGGCAAACCCGTCCATGATCAGCCACATCAACTACGCGCCGCCCTTCCCCGGCTTTACCCATACCGTGCTGCCCCTGTTCAACCGGGACCTGATGGTCGTGACGCAGGAGGCGGTGCGGATGAACGGCGAGGACTACCCCAAGCTGATTTGGATGATGGACATTCGGGACGAGACCAAGCCGGTCATCATCAGCACCTTCCCGATGGGAGATACCGACGACTTCTTCCAGCGTCCGGGACGGTTCGGGGCGCACAACATCTACGAGAACCAGCCGGGGCCGACCTGCTTCTTCTCGGATACCCTGATTTACGGCACCTTCTTCAACGGCGGCGTCCGGGTGTTCGACACCAGCAATCCCTTCCAGCCGGAAGAGGTGGCCTACTTCGTGCCGGAGCTTGCCGAGGGCGCGCCCTCCACCGGCATCAACGACGTATATGTTGACGAGAACGGCATCATGTACGTGGTGGACCGTCTCAAGGGCGGCCTGTACATCCTGGAGTTGACCGTCTAGTACCGTTTCAATTTAAATCTATTGGATAGATATGTTTGAGCTTACTGCGAGCGTCCTGGGTGGAGAACCGCCAGTCTATGATGGCGGCGGCCTCGTTGCGTTCGCGTTCGAGCGCCGCGACCTCCCGTCTCAGCAACGCTTCATCGCCGACCCGGCGGTTCAGACACTGTCTGCTGAAGACGCTGAACTCGATTTCAGCCATGTTCAGCCAGCTTCCGTGATTGGGTGTGTGGTGAAGCTCCAGGCGTTTGGCGATGCGGCGCGCCTCGGACGGTGCAAACGCTTCGTAGAGCGAGCCGAGCTTGTGGGTGTTGAGATTGTCCAGCACCAGCCGGATCTCTGTGGCGTCAGGATATGCCTCGTCCACCAGCCACTTCATCTGTTGAGCGAAGTCCACAGCAGTCCGGCGCCCAGTCACCTCGACGTGCCTCCACCCACCCTTCGGTTCACAGAACATGAACAGATTCCGGGTCCCGTTCCGCTGGTACTCGGTGTCATAGCGCTCCACCCGTCCAGGAGCGGCCTCAATGGGAGGCCGCACATCCCCGAGCAACTGCTTGGAGGACTCGTCAAAACACACCACCGGACGCTCCAGGTCGTACTCTTCGTGATAAAGGTCCAGCGCTTCCTCCATCCGGGCGACGAACTCCCCGCTCAGCTTGGGGATGCACCATTCCTTTTTCCGCCACGGCTTGAGTTCGTTTTTTTGAGTATCTGGCGCACCGTCTCCAGGGAAATGCTCCCGGCAAACTCCATCTCCACCACCTTGTCCGCCAGCAGATGGAGCGTCCAGTTTACATGTCCTTCGGGTGGACTGCTGCACGCGATGGCAACCAGGTGCGCTTCCTGCTTGCCGTCCAACTTGCGCTCCCGGCCCGGCCGTGGCTTGTCATTGATGGCGGCCTCAAGTCCTTCCTCGACGAACCGCTTCCGCACTCTGGCAACGGTGGCCGCGTTGATCAAAAGCACACCGGCTATCTCACCGTCCCGTAGTCCTTCATCTGCTTTGAGCAGCGCCAGCGCCCGCTTGACGGTGCGGACTGACAGCTTGCCCCGGTGGGAAACCTCATTGAGACGGGCTCGTTCGGATTCAGCCAGCTTGACTTTATACTTGATGGCAGCCATGTCTGGATACTCCCCCACAGAAAGATCATACCCAAGTATGGCTGCCTTCTCATATTCTTGTAAATCTATCTGGAAGTAGTACTAGGCCGTTGAACCCGCTCGTCTTGGGGGACTCGAAAGACGTTGAAAACCCGAACCATCCCCGGTCCGCTCCGGGTGGGCCGATCAACCGGGAAGTCTATCGAGGCCCCCAAGGAGTCAGCGAGGAAGCGCTTCGAGGCGCTCAGGACGAGCGGGGTTCGTGGGGCTGCTCTACAATCTCGATGTCGTTGATTTCCAGACGCTCGGCGGGCCGTGAATTTTCGCCGCCGGAACCGGCCTGGACCGGGGAATTGGCCAGGGCGTCCAGGGTCTCTTCGCCCACCAGCAGTTGCCCGAAGATGGTGTAGTTGGGGGGCAGACCTGCCCTCTGGCCGTGGACGATGAAGAACTGGCTGCCGTTGGTGTCGGGGCCGGCGTTGGCCATCGCCAGCGTTCCCTTGGTATAGGAACGGTTGCCCTTCTCATCCGGGAAGCGGTAGCCTGGCCCGCCGGTGCCGTCGCCCTTGGGGCAGCCGCCTTGAATCATGAAGTCCTTGATTATCCGGTGGAAGCTGTTTCCCTGGTAGTAGCCGTCCCGGGCCAGAAAGACGAAGTTGTTGACCGCCCGCGGGGCCTCGGTAGGGAACAACTCCAGGGTCATATCGCCCTGATTGGTCTTGATGGTGGCGGTGTAGCGCATTTCGGGGTTGAGAATCAGGCTGGGAGCGTGTTGGTACTGTTTCGGCGGCATAATTCGTTCCTTTCGATTTAATCGGGCGCCAACCATAACCGGATGACAACCCAGCTTGCTGCTGGTTCGTTGCCCGGGGTTTTGATTGACTGCTGGGGAGCCTCTAACCGGCCCGGTCAGAAGCGGACAGGGCGGCAGGGCAGGGTTTGGGCAAAATTGAGGGCCTCGGAGCGCTCCGAGGCCCTCGCCTGCGCCATTGGTCAGGGTCGGACCGGTGTTGACCGGCCCAACCGGGAGTCGTTTAGCCGTAGCTCTCCCGGGTCTTGCTCTCGGCCCACGCGGCAATCTTGGGCAGGGCCGCGTCAACATCCCGCTGGTCCAGGCCGCGGGCGGTCGAGCCGGCCTGGCACCGCAGGAGCATGGCGGGCAGACGGTTCTGGATTTTGTCCAGCGCCCACTCCACCGAGCCGCCCTCGGCGGTGTAGTCGAGCATCAGGCGCTCGTTCTGCTTGACGGTGGCGTTGCGGTAGTGGTAGTGGGGGTCGTACTTGAAGCAGTCCAGGCGGAGCAGCTCCTTGTCGTCACCGGGGATGTCGTTGCCGTAGACGTGGATGCAGATGCCTTCGTCGTTCTTCTCACCCACGCCGGTGCGGTACATCAAGCCGAAGGTTACGGCTCCCGCGGGGATCAGCTCTTCCGAGCCGGCCACATCTCCGCCCATGCGGGTGTGCATTGCCTCCTGAGTCATAGCTCCGTACCTCCTTAGGTAGAATCGTTGATGGGGTTGGTTGGATACTCCCCGGCCATCATCGGCCGTTGGTTGGATTATACTCCCCAAACCGGCGTTTTGGTCAATTCCGACCCCGACGGGTGGGTGTGCCTGGAAGCAGACGGGAAAAGCAGCCTGCCGGGTTGGCAAAGAATGGCAGCCTTCCGATGGATTGAAGCAGCTATGGGAAGGGGCGCATCGTCACCCGATTCGAGGCTGGTTGAAGTCACCCGAAGCATGGCGAAGGAAGTGACGGTGAACCCCATGCCGGTCTTCAGTTCCTTGCGGGCCAACAACCGCCGGCGGGAGGGCTTTTGGCATTAGCGGCAAACGGTTCTGGTTACGATTGGAACCCGGGGGCCGATCATCCACGGCATCCCGCTCATGTCGGTTGCTGAACAATTAGCCCCTTGGCTCTAGCATCACTTTCAATCTTGGCGACCTCCCGAACTGCCTCAAGGGCCAGATCCCCCGTAACGTGCGGCTTGAGTTCAATAATTTTGTTCGCCATAGCGACATCATCGAACTCCGGTTGACGGCCTTTTACGAATAAAGCGGTGCCATACCTTTCCAGCGTTCTTACGTCTTTTGTACCCAAGGCGCCAACAACAAACTCCAGTTGGCCTTCGTACCGCTCAACGGCCGCTTTACCCCTCTGGATTACATTGCCTCCCGTGTCCCCTAGCCCAAATGAAGCGCCGTAAGGACGCTGAAGTTGAATATCCAGGACCAAGTATGCCCGCATTTTCCCCAAATCGTCGTGGAGGTCGAAGGAATACGGCCCATGCTTGTACAGCATGAAGTTGTAATCACTGGGGACTTTCAGCAGTTCTTGCAGGAAGAACAGGGCTTTTTGGATATGAGTCTCGCCTGCCCATCCGCCTTCGGCACGCATATTCTTGATAAGCTGGGCAACAACCGCCCATCGTTCTACGTTCTCCAGCATTGACACACCCCCTTTCTACTCACCTTTTCCGGACAAAATGTTCTGGCGATTAGCAACTACGAACCTCCGCGCTTCGTCCCGAATCGAAGGTTCTACGAAAACGAAGTCCACGGCCGCAGGGGGTATTTGACGCAGCAGGTCTGATGCGGTTAGAGAAGCCATGATGCGGCCGTCGGGTTGCAACACTGGGAAATCAACCACACTTCCCGATGGCACGTAATTGTCGAGCTTCACGTTTTCCTCACCGTACCTTTGGACTAATGCCTGCCACACAGCCTCGCCTGCCCCCTGATTTAACCTGAGGTCATCAGGATTCCGTGAGTAGGCTACCTTGAAGTGCTGCCTGTGGGCTATTCTCATTGCCGGATCTGACCCTTTCTGCGCCTCTTGCCGGATCGCGGCTAACACTTCAACATCAGACAGTTCCAAGAACTCCTGGGTAGTGGTCTGGAATACACCTCCAGGAAGCCATTCCCGCAAGAAGTCCTTGAGATGCAAGTCGTAGGCCCGCCTAACCGGATGAAAATACACTTGTGAGAACATGGAGTATCGGGCCAACAGCAAGGCTTCTGCCGACTGGATTCCACCTCCCTCCAATCCAAGTGTTGGTCGATCGGAATTGTCGGTCTCAGGTAGTATTCTGAGAGTATCGATCAAGCGGTAATGGTCGAACCTGCCGTACTGTACCCCAACGTGGAGAGAATCCCGAAGTAGATAATCCATGCGGTCCACGCCAAAGGCGTCCCCTACAACAATCTCAGACAGCACGGCTTCCCAATTTGAAAAGACCAACTCCGGTGATTTGGCCGGCCCAACCGACAGCTTCACAATGTCGTCGACTCGCAGAGGCGGAGTCACAGATTGCCAAATCTGCTGCATTTCGTCGCTTCGGATTAGCTCTGCGGTAATTGTTTCATGAGTCCACCCATCAGGAAGCAACTCGTGCTCGGCCGCGTGCGAGAATGGGAGATGCCCTATATCGTGACACAAGGCAGCCATTCTCAGCACTCTCCGCCAGTATCTCCTATGGTCGTCGTTCGCAATGTCAGGGACCAGATTTCTAACCTCGTCAGTGACCAGGTCGGTTCGGGTTATTACGTCATATACCCTGCCCGCAAGTTCCATTACCCTGAGAGCGTGTTCGAATCGTTTGTGGGTGGCGCCCGGATAGACCAGGTACTCCATCGCCAATTGATGAATGTGTCTCAACCGCTGAACCGGAAGGGAATCAACCACGTCCCTCTCATCGGAATCAAGCGTAATGAAAACATGGACTGGGTCGCGGATTTCGTGGAATACTTTAGTGGTCATCAATCGCCCACAGGGTAATCTATTGCGGCAAAGAATACCCTAAACCAAGCCAAGGCGAAACCCTCATCTGTCAGTAACGCTCAAGCGGTTGAAGCCAGCGACGCCAAGAATCACCCGCCCACGAACCGGCGGCCAAATTCGGCGGCCATCCCTTCATCGCCCTCAACCACGGTCAGGCGTCCGGCTGCGACGGCGTCTTCGGGGTTGAGGCGGCCGTACATGACGAGGACGCAGGTCTCGCCGTCGCAGTTAAAGGTAGCTGACGGGAGTGAGTCATTCCCGGCGGCAGCAGCAGGGGCCGGCTCCACCCGGGCGACATCGCTGCTGAGCACGACGTCAATCAGGGCCGAAACCGGCGGGGCGATGTCGAAACGGTAGCGCAACGGAGTGCTCAGAGCAGCGTCGGGGCGGAAGGCGCGGCGGGCCGCCCGGTCCACGGTGTCCAGCAGAGCGGCGATGCTTCCGTCGGAAAGGTGGTAATCGCCTTCCAACCGGGAGCGGATGTCCCAGCCGTGCATGGTCAGCTCGGAGATGCGCTGGGTCAGCAGGGTGCGGATGGAGAGGGGTCCCGGCGGCCAGTAGACCAGGTTGTCCCACTGGTCCGGCTGCACCCGCCGGAAGAGTGCCACGGCCTCATCGATGCGTTGGGTGAAGTTGTCGAGGAGGCCCTCACCCAGCCGCTCCTTGGTGGTGATGGCCCGCTGATAAATGCTCTGGGCAAAAACGTCCTCGTCGTGCTGCTCCGGCGCGGGCGAACCCTCGGGCGGAGAGTAATCGCCGTCCAGTCCGCGCACCATACGGTTCGCGAAGTCGACGCTGGTGAGGTGGCCCACCACATCGGCCACCGTCCAGCCGGCGCAGGCGCTGGGCGTCTGCCAGTCCGCAGGGCTTAACTCCCGCAGAAAGGCGAGTAACTCGCGCGCTTCACGTTCCAAGAGGGCGATGCGGTCGGTGGGGGTGGTCATGGGATGCTCCTGGAGTGGGGGCTGCAAATTTCCGAGGGGCAATAGTCCTCTGGGGCAGTGATTCACTATTGGCCCCTGAAACTCCCCCTGTTTAGCGCACGCTTCAACGATATGATTCGGACGAATTCTCCGGCGGTGAACCAAAGCTCCGCGCCAGTGCAGTGCGCCGGAGCGCATACTTGCGTCCCGGCGCGGGCAAATTCGCTCAAGGCGTACCGGGTCTTCTCCTAAATGGCTCTCTCTAAATATCCTTCAGCAGATTCGCGTCTTCGGCGGCGTTGTTGCCGGAGAGACGCCCGAAGACCATGCCTGCCGACAGGCCGGAGCCGCCGGGGTAGTTGTAGTAGAATAGCCCGCCCACCATTTCGCCGGCGGCGTACAGGCCGGGTATGGGTTCCTGCGCGTTGGTCACCACCTGGCCCCGGTTGTTAATCTTGACCCCGCCGAAGGTGAAGGAAATGCCGGTGGTCACCGCCCAGCCGTAGTAGGGCGGCGTGTCGATGGTCTCGGCCCAGTTGGTCTTGTCCACCGCCAGGCCCTCGGTGCGGCGCCCGTCCTTGACCGTGGGATTGTAGGGAATGTCGGTGCGGACGGCGGCGTTGTACTCGTTGACCGTGTTGACCAGGCCCTCGGGGTCGATGTCCAGCCGTGCGGCCAGTTCTTCCAGACTGTCGGCCTGCGCCATGGTGGCCTGGGAAATCCAGTATTCGTCCCGCAGCAGATGCTTGACCTTCTCGTCGAAGACCTGGAAGGCCAGTCCCTGGGGTTGGGTCAACAGCGCCCGCCCGTAGGTGACGTAGGTGTAGTTTCGGAAGTCCAACCCCTCGTCCAGGAACCGCTCGCCGTTGAGGTTGACAATCAGGCCAAAGGGATAGGAATGCTTCTGGAACAGCTCGGTGATGACCCGGTCGCCGAAGGCGGGGGCGTTCATGTCCCAGGCGACGGCGTGGCAACTGCTCCAGTGGCCGTGGGACTGCGCGCCCACGTCCAGCGCCATGCGGATGCCGTCACCGGTGTTGTAGGGAATGCCCCGAACCTTCACCATCTCCCAGCCCGGTCCCAAGTAGCGGCAGCGCATCTCTGCGTTAGCCTCGAAGCCGCCGGCGGCCAGCACCACGGAGCGGCCGTGAATGTCCTCGAACCCCTCGGGTCCCAGCACCCGCAGGCCGCTGACCCGGCCCTTCTGGTCCTGGATCAGGTTGACGCCCTGGGTGGCGTAGCGCACTTCGACGCCCTGGCGCTGGCAGACCTCGAATTGCTGGTCCGACAGTCCCTTGCCCGCGCCCACGGCCTCCACCACCAAGCCGCCCCAGAAGCGGAACTTGTCGCCGTCCTTGAAGGCTTGCCGCCCGAAGGACAGCAGGAAGCGGACGCCGTTTTCTTGGAGCCACTTCATGGTGGGGTGGGACTGGCTTACCAGAATTTGGGCCAGCTCCGGGTCGGTCAGGCCGTGGGTGACCCGCATCATGTCGTCGTAGTAATCGTCCTCGGTGTAGCTGCCCACCTCAATGGAGTTTTCCTCGGCCTCGGACATATCGGGGATGACGGCCTTGATGTCGTCGATGCCGTTGAAGGCGAAGCGGATGATGCCGCCGGTGAAGTAGGTATTGCCGCCGCGGAAGTATTCGGGGGCTTTCTCCACCACCAGCACATCTTCGCAGTTTTCCCTGGCGGCGATGGCCGCGCTGAGGGCGGCGTTGCCGGCGCCCACCACCACTACGTCGTAAACTTTGTCGGGCAAAACAGGACCTCCCCAAGCTGAGAAATTTGTCGGGCAATGCGGATGAATTGTCCGCCCATGATACCCGGTTGAACCGCCAGGGACAAGGAAGGGGTTGGGGGCACTATTTGAAATAGGACGCCTCGCCGTTCGCGGTCTTGAAAGGCTCAAATGTTATACTGCCGACATGGAAAATCAACGCAGCCGACCAGAACGCGGGGACCCTCATGGACGCAGACTCGCTAGGAACAATGCGCTCTTGCTCGCAGAAGCATCGAGGGTTGTTCGTTCTCTCGAAGTGCTATTGCTTAGGGCCGGAGTAGATCCAGCCTTGTGCAAAGAACTTGGTGACCTTATCGTCAACCGCGAACAAGCTGAACTTCAACGGTCCTACGGATACGTTGAACCCCGTAAACGATTCAAGCGTAATGCCAGTCAACCGTTGTTGGAGCGACGGCCAACCGGCGGCCTTTATCTGGATGAAAATGGCAAGTCAAATCCTGAGCCCCATTTGGATTCGCCACAGTTTTTCTCCTTGGGCGGAATCGCTATGTCCGTAGAAGCGGAGGAGGCATACATCAGGGAAGCTGACAGAATCAAAAGGGATTTTTTTGGAACCACCGAAATCACTTTCCATGAACCTGAAATGCGACAGAAGAAGGGAGTCTATTACTTCGAGAATGACGAAGGAAAACAATCGGCGTTTGACGATGCAATACGACAATTGGTGATCACGAGTGACTGCAAAGCGTTCGGTGCAGGGATTAGAAAAACCGCCTTCCAAAAAGAATTCGTAGAAGCAGAGGGTGACCCATATTTACCCACAGATGTTTACTCGGTAGCTATATTGATGCTCTTAGAACGATATGTTGATTTCCTCGCCAACGATGGTGTAAAGCGTATGGGACGAATCACTTTTGAAAGTCAAGGACCTAAGGAAGATGCCCTACATCAGTTGGAATACGCTAGAATTCTGGTCGAAGGAACACAATGGGTTCCAGACACAGCTTTTCGCAACTGGTTAGAAACCGGTCTTCGGTTTATCCCAAAATCAGCTTCTAACCCTTGTGAGTTAGCTGACATGATTTCCAGGGACATCTATGAATGGGTCCGAGAGGATTGTAAGCAGTATCCAGGCAGATGGGATTTGTTTAGTCGCAAGATATACTGGCGAGGGGACGGAAGAATGGGGAAATTCGGTGTAAAAGTGTTTCCTGACGCCGACATCAAGGAAACGATAGACCTCCATCGCGATCAATCCATGGGAGCAGATAATTAAAAAGCGCTCACCCTCAAGGAGGGTAAGCGCCGATAACGGAAATCCGCTATCCATTGCTATTATCTAACTACAGTATGCCCAATTTGTCAACACTCCCGAGCCCAGCGCCAAGGCCTTTTCATTCTCCCCTCTCCCAGGCTGACAGGGGTATGTATACTGAAATTGGTCTGAGAGCTTGGAAAGCGCACAGGAATCCGTCATCTTGGTTGTAATGACGAAACCGGATGCCGGAGGTATCCCATGCGCCTTCCAAGGGAATGCTGCCAGATGCAGCAGGTCATTGAAACGCATTTACCGCACCTCACTCAGCCACAGTTGACCGGCCTGGCCTGGTGGGGGTGCGGGACCATTCTGGCTGGGAGCGCCTGCCAGAATACCGTCGCGTCCGCCCTCTCCACCCGGGGCAACTGGAACAACCTGCGGCAGTATCTCAGAGAGTGGTTGTACGACGGCGGCGACCGGGCCCGTCCCTGCCCCTGCAAGACCGAACTGGACGTAAGTCTCTGCTTCGCGCCGCTGCTCCGGTGGGTCCTGGCGTGGTGGCGTTCCGATAGGCTGGCGCTGGCGGTTGACCCCACGTTGAAAGGGGACGACACCACCGCCATCGTCATCAGCGTGGTCTACCGGGGTTGCGCGATTCCCGTGGCCTGGCGAATCCTGCGGGCCAACCAGCGCGGGGCCTGGATGGACCCAATAGTGGAACTGCTGCAGGCCCTGGCCCCGGCGGTCCCCAGGGAAATGACCGTGATTGTGATGTGCGACCGGGGCCTGGCCAGTCCGAAATTGTGGAAACAGATACTCGCTCAGGGCTGGCATCCCTACATGAGGTATCCGAGAAACGTCACTTTCTGCGCCGATGGCGGACGGCGGCTGCCCGCGCGCGCCTTCGTTTCCAGTCCGGATACCGCCTGGACCGGCAGCGGGACCGCCTTCGGCGGAGCCGCCGCAAAACGCCGTTGCACCCTGCTGGCGGTCTGGTACGTTGAACAGGAGGAGCCGTGGATCATCCTGACCGACCTTCCGCCGGACCAAGTTGGGGTGAGTTGGTACGCCCTCCGCTTCTGGATCGAGTTGGGGTTCAAGGCGGTCAAGAGCCTGGGTTGGCAATGGCACAAGACCCGCAGGACTGACCCGGCGCGGATTTCGCGCCATTGGTTCGTGTTGCCGGTGGCGACGCTCCTGACCCTGGCCTATGGGACCAGGGTGGAAGACGCCTATGACCGGAAGATGCCCCCCGGCAGCTTGCGAGCGCCGCCCCGGGCGCTGGCGCCCACGCACCGCAGCGGCAGGGAGAAGCCGGGACGGACCGTCAGCGTAATCCGGCACGGCATCGACTGGCTGAGACGCTTGCTGCACCGGGGCCGGTTATGGCGCCGGGTATGGCTGCTGCCCGAACCCTGGCCGGAACCCAAGCCCAACCTGGAGGTCACCCGCCATGCCCCTACATGAAACCCTATACATACCCCTGTCAGCCTCTCCCAGGGGGAGAGGGGCCGGGGGTGAGGGGGAATCGTGCGCATCAACTACGGTTGCCCTTGGCCGGAACGCCCTCACCCTGACCCTCTCCCAGAGGGAGAGGGGATTCTTTCGAGAATGAAAAGATCCTGGCCCGGCGCAGGCCCGCTTACCACCAGATCAGGGCACGGCCGGCGGCAGCAGAGGCGGCGGTTCCGTCAGCATCTTCGGAAAACGTTTGTCCAAATGGCAGGATTTATCAGTTATGAACGAAACCAACCTGTTAACCAGAATCATCGTCAACCCCGACATCTTCGGGGGCAAGCCCATCATCCGCGGGAAGCGCCTTGCGGTGGAGCACGTTCTGGGAATGTTAGCTGCGGGCGACTCTCCAGAGATTATCCTCAGCGGCTATTCTTGGCTGGAGCCGGAGGATGTTCAGGCTTGCCTGCTCTACGCCCGCAAGGTCATTGGGCGAGAACGGATTGAGCCGTTGACAATTGAGACCAATAGTTGAGGCTCCTTCACGGGCGCGCCTCGTCGGGCGGCGGCGGGTTACAGTTGCGCGAAGCGGTCCCGGCGGTCCCGGCGGCTGCGGCCGCGCTGGTAGGTCAGTAAGAACGCGACGGCCAGTCCGATAACAAGGATTACCCCCAGCGAAATGCCCGCAATAACCGTCACCATACCCAAGGATTCGGGCTGCCGGAAGTCCACATCAATCCGGGAGTTGGCATCTCCAAGCCGTTCCGGGGGGCCGGTGTTTTCCTCCACCTCTTTGTAGACCACCTTGCCGTCGCTCTCCAGGAAGGCCATAACCTTGGGAAAGTCCTGGGGCGCCACCAGCAGCGAGACCTCGGCGCTTTCCCCGTCTTCATAGGTGCTAATCAAGACCCGTTCCAGTTCGCCGTTCAACGACGCAACCACGTTCCGCAGTTGGTCCACCCGGCCGCTCACCCGGTCCAATTCAATGCTGAGGTGGGCCGACGGCGGGCGGCGCACCAGTTCATACGGCGGGGACAGATGTACTTGGATGGTGGCCAGGTCGGTGAGCTGCTGAAGGTGGTTGACCCGGCCTTGCAGCCGCTCGATTTCCGACCGCACCCGCGACAGTTCCCGCTCAATGGTCAGGATGTATTCAATGTCGGGGGCCGGGTCCATCAGGGCCAGCAGGCTCTCTTCCTCGCGCTTTGCGCTCTTCAATCTCGCTCCCAGGTCAATGAACTGTCCCGTCACGTCGTCCCGGCCGAGGTTGATTTCCTGCACCACCCCCAACTCCTGAATCTGCTCCACCGCGTCTAGGAAATGGGCCTGGGGGACCCGCACTGTCATGTCGGCGAGCATGGCGGCGGGGCCGCCGGAGCTGGAAAGCCTCTCAACGAAACCGCCGTAACCTTCGGTGATGCTTCGGATACGTCCCACCGCCGATTGCACCGAGTCAACTTCTACTGAAACCGACGCGTTGGAGATTACCTCTCGCCGCTCCCCAAGCAGAGAAGTGTCCGATGTCGACGATCCGGAAGTTACGCCGGTTGTGTCCGGTCCGGCCGATCCTTCGGCAGTGTCGTAGAACTCGGCTCCGGGGGTGGGGAAGGCGGCCATATCTGCGCCGGAGTCGTTCGATTGGATGCGGACGGCTCGGCCTGAGCTTGAGTATGCTGGGTCTGAGACTGCAACATCCTGCGCCTTTTCCTCATCCACCCCGATGCAGGCCATCAGCAACGCCAGGGGAATCAAGGCGGCCCACAAAACCAACTTCCTCATCCCGCACCCTCCACCTGATATATCCTATACGAAAATCAGGCGGAATTTCGCCGGGAAACTCCCCGGATTGCGGGCAAATTGGGGGGAGACCGGGGCTTCCCCTGCATCAACACTCGGGGTTGCACCGTTACCAGGGTCAAGACTCTCCCCGGTCGCCGTCGTCCCGGTCGCCGTCGTCCCGGTCGTCATCTCCCCCGTCGTCCGGGGCTTCCAAACTGACTTGACCGGTTGCCCGGTTGCGGGGCTGTCCGCCCAACAGCGGAATGTCCACCTCCGACGGGTTGAGGATGATGGCGACGGCAGCCACGCCGCCTTCGCCGAGCCGCCCGAAAGCGATGGCGGTTGCGCCCACCTCAAGATCGGCGGTCTCAGCTGCGGACAGGGTGGCCACTCTGGTGCCCTCGGACATGGTAACCGTCACCGGGCCGTCAGCAGTCCGAATGGTCAATGTACCGTCTTTTATTTTTTCGATTACGCCGGTCAGTCTGCCCCCGCGTAGTGCGCCGTCCTGTCCCGGGCGTCGGTCTGGCGCGGCGTCACCGTTGGATGCGGCGCTTTCTGAGGAAGGAATTTCCGAGCGGGTTCCCGGACCGGAACCGGCCGCCGCATCGCTGCCGGAAGCGTTGGCGCCGACGCCGGGAGCGCCCCCCGCAGCCGGCGCGTTGGTCCGTCCCAGTGCCTGGGCGCCGGGAGCATTCCCCGGTTGACGGCCCTGGAAGCCGGCGCCGGCGCCGGTCTGAGACTGCCCCCCGCGCTGGGCTTGACCGAACCCCGGCCCGCCGCCCCCCAGCGGAACGGCGGCGCCCGCAGCGTCGGACGCGGTGGACTGGCCATAGATGGACCCGCCGACGAATGCCCCGCCCAGGCTGACGCCCAGGACCAGGGCGATTATTGCCAGAGCCACAAACGACTTGTTCACGGTTTGTTCTCCCGTCCCGACCGCTATTCGTGCCGTAGGGCGTCAATGGGATGCAGCGACGCCGCACGAATGGCCGGATATATCCCGAAGAAAAGCCCGATGCCCGCCGACACGGCCAATGCCAGTATAGCGATGTCCAGGTTGGCGGCGGTAGGTGTAGGCCGCCCGCCCAAAAGGGCAGACCCGTTCAGCAGGGTCGCCAGCGCCCAGCCCAACAGCACCCCTGCCACGCCCCCGCCCAGGCTGAGCAGCGTCGCCTCGGCCACAAACTGCAAGAGAATGTCCCGCCGCTTGGCGCCCATCGCCTTGCGGATGCCGATTTCCCGGGTGCGCTCGGTAACCGACACCAGCATGATGTTCATAATGCCGATGCCGCCAACCAGCAGTGAGATTCCCGCAATGGACGCCAGGAACATGATGAAGGTGTCGGTGGTCTGCTCCAGCGTTTCCAGCGTGTCCTGCTGGCTGGTAATGATGAAGTCGTCATCCCGGGTAATGCGGTGCCGCAGCCGCAGCACGGTGGCAATCTCCATTATGGCCGAGTTTATCTTGCCGGTCTCCGACACCTGCACGTTGATGTTGCCCACGCTAACCCCGCCCTGGGGCGTCCGCTCGCCGCCCAGCCGGTAGTAGGCCGTGGTTATGGGCACCAGCGCCTGGTCGTCCAGCGAACCGAAAAAGGAACCGCCCTTGCTTTCCAGCAGCCCCACCACCTGAAACTGCTTACCGTTCAGCCGCAGCGACTGCCCCACCGGGCTGCGGAACCCGTACAGGGTTTCGGCCAGCCCTGACCCCAACACGACCACCTGGGAGTTGTTGTTCACCTGCCCTTGGGTAATGAACCCGCCGTCGGCTATGGGAAAGTTGCGCACGGTCTGGTAGGACGGGGTTACTCCGACAATTTGGGTGAAGGTGTTGTTGCGTCCGGCCATCGCCTGCCCCGAATTGCGCAGTTCCGGCGCAACGCCCACCACCGACGGGGCAAACACCGGGTCTTCCAGGGCGTAGGCGTCCTCCAGAGTCAGGCCGCCGCCGCCCTGCTCCGAGTCGGAAGGCTGTACGAACAGCAGGTTGGTGCCCAGGGATTGCAGGCTGTCGGTGATGGACGACTGAACCCCCCGGCCAATGGCCATCAGCGTAATCACCGCGGAAACTCCGATGATGATTCCCAGCAGGGTCAGCGCCGCCCGCAGCTTGTTGGTGGCCAGCGACGCCACCGCCACCCGCAGGGTAGCCAGGGGATTCATCGCCCCGGCCCCGGAGCAGCCGTGGCTGAGGATGCTAAGGACGCGCCGGCGGGTTGGGGCCGGTCGTCGATAACCATGCCGTCGCGCAGGGATATGACCCGGCGGGTGGCTTCGGCGATGTCGGGTTCGTGGGTGATAATCACCACGGTAAGACTCTGGTCCCGGTTGAGCGTCTTGAGAATGCCGATAATGTCCTCGCTGGATTGGGTGTCCAGGTTGCCCGTCGGTTCGTCGGCCAGCAGCAGGGCCGGGTCTTTGACCAGCGCCCGGGCGATACCCACCCGCTGCTGCTGCCCGCCGGAAAGCTCGGTGGGCCGGTGATGCACCCGGTCGGCCAGGCCCACTCTTTCCAGCGCATCCAGGGCGCGCCGGCGGCGGTTGCGTCCGTTGCCGTACAGCAGGGGAAGTTCCACGTTGGCCAAGGCCGAAAGACGGGGCAGCAGGTTGTAGGTCTGGAACACGAACCCAATCTGCCGGTTGCGTATTCCGGCCAGGCGGTCGTCGCTCAAACTGCCCACGTCTTCGCCGTCCAGCAGGTATTTCCCGGCGGTTGGCACGTCCAGGCAGCCCAGAATGTTCATCAGCGTGGACTTGCCGGAGCCGGACGCCCCCATGATGGCGGTCATTCCCCCCCGGTCAACGGACAGCGTAACGCCCCCCAGGGCCGCAACCTCAACGTTGCCCATGCGGTAAACCTTGGTTATGTTCTGAAGCTCAATCATGCGTTCTCATAACAGACCGGCCCTCCCCGTCAAGCAGGACATCTTCCGGGACCTTGGCCCCGCCAACCCCCGTTGAGAATACCAGTCAAGATGACACTTCGACCGCTTTGCCGTTGCCGTGGCTAAGGCCCCCGCCGCCGGCTTCCGCCGGAGATGGTCCGCAACTGCCGGAACCCGGAGCCGGTGGTGCTGACTTCGGCCCCTTCCATTACAATAATCTCCCCTTCCTTCAATCCGTCCTGCACCGCTACCCAGAAGTCGTCGCTGCTGCCCAGCCGCACCGGGCGTTCTTCAATTCCCAACTCCGTCATCACCCGGACGGTGGGTTGCTCAAAGGTGCCGTGCAGCGCTTGCTGAGGCACCAGCAGCACACCGTTTTCCTGGTTGAGGACCATGTTGGCGACGGCGGTGAGTCCCTCCCGAAGCTCTATGCCTTCGGGCAGGTCAATTCGGGTGGTTATGGCATAGGTCACTACGCCCTGCTGGTTGGCTCCGGCGCTGGCGACCCCGGTTACCATCCCGGTGAAAACCTCGTCGGTCAGCGCGTCGAAGACCACCTCCGCCGGAGTCCCCACGGAAATGGAAAGCACGTCAATTTCATCGACCACGCCGTCAATTTCCACGATGCCCGTGTCAATGACTTCGATGATGGCTTCATTGGCATTGACTTCATCGCCAACCTCGACGCTCACCACGTCGGCCACGCCGTCGATGGGGGAGCGGATGACGGCTTCATCCAGCAGCCTGCGGGCGTCGATGAGGTCCTGCCGGGCCAGGACAACCTCGGCTTCACGCAGGGCCAGTGTATGCCGCAGGTCTCGCTGTGAGACCAATGAAAGCTCGTGGCGGGCATGTTCCAGGGTGGTTCCGGCCAATTCCACCTGCTTCCGGCGCAGCTCCACCTCCAGCGGGTCGCCGCCGGCCAGCATTTCCTCCAGATCGGCGATGGACTGCTCCCAGCCGGCTTTGGCCGCTTCAACCTGCCGCCGCCGCAATTCCACCAGCAGCGGGTCCACGCCCTCTTGCAGTTCGGTCACGGTGGCCTTGGCCTGTTCCAACTCCGATTCGGCCAGCTTCACCGAGGCTTCCAGGTCCCGAAGCTGCAATGTGTCCGGCCCTTCCTCCAGTTCTCCCAGACTGACGTTGGCCTGCCGCAGTTCTTCCTGGGCGACTTCCAGGTTGTCCTCAAGCTGGTGATACTCCACCAGCAGTTCCATGAGCCGGTCCCGGTTCTCCTCGTAAATCTCCAGGAAGTATTCCCACTGGTGTATCAAGTGGCCGAAGCCGCCCGGGTGACGCTCTTCGTAGTTGCGAAACTGGCCCAATTCCCGCTGTGTGCCGGCAATGTCCTCCTCGGTGTCCTCCAATTCCTGAATGCGCAGCCGCAGCCAGTCGTGGCTGACTTCTTCATACCGCTCCAGGTCGTCCTGCGCCTTAATCACGGCGGCGGTGGCCTCGGTCTGAGTTTGGGACGCCAGGGGAATCTGAAAGGCAAGGTCAGGCTCATAGTCGGCCAGTTCTTCCCGGTCGGAGGCCAGGGCAAGCTCCGCCGTGGTCAGGCTGCGGAGGGCCTCGATTAACGCCTGGGACTGCTCGGTGGGCAGGGCGGCCAGAACGTCCCCGGCTTCCCGCCAGGCCAACTCCGCGTCGGCCACCGCCTCGTACTGGGCCTGGAGAGCGTCGTTGGAATAGGGGGCCAAGGAGTCGTCCAGCGCTTCCTGTGCCTGTTGCAGCTTGAAACCGGCGTCGGCGACCTGCTCTTCGGCGGTTGCAGCGGCCAACGAATAGTCCACTTCCTCGCGGCCCCTGGCTTCCTCGGCGTCACGGAGGGACGCCTCGGCCTGTACTACCGCCTCGCCTAACCGCACGACCGTTGAGTCGTCCAACCGGGCCAGCACGTCGCCCCGGCTGACCGGCTGCCCTTCAACAACCAGAAGTTCGGCGACCTCACCAGCGGAGGTGAAGGTCAGCGTATCCCGCTCCGGAAAGGCCAGGCTTCCGTTGGTGGAGACCCGGTTAATCAGGTCTCCGATGCGCACCGGAATAAGCTGTTCCTCTTCGGCCAGGTCAACCTGCTCGGCGGAAATGGTGTTGTAGTAAACGAAGAAGGTTCCCCCGGCCGCCGCCACCACAATTGCCGTCAGGGTGACGTACTGCCAGAAGTTCATGGAACGCAGGGCCCCGGTAAACCACCCGATGGGACGCAGCATTTGTCTCATTTCAACTCACCCTGGGGTTTTCGGAAAGTTACCCCGCAGACTCCACAGACCCCGTTGGCTGCGAATGCCCCGAAGGGCCTCCTCACGACGCCGACGCCGTGAAGTCCAGTTCCAGGCGTATGTCGTTGTCCACGCTCAGCACCACCCGCACCCGCGGAATGGCGATGCCGAATTCCTCGAAGGTAAAGCTCGTCTTGGCCGTTCCGTTGAAGGAATCGCCGTCGAATTGCCCGGCGACGTCCCAGGTTGACGGCTTGGTCACGCCATGCAGGGTCAGGTCTCCCATGATTTGGAACGCGGCCTCGCCTTCCGTGGGCAGGGGCCAGGGCAGCCCGGCGGTCTCCTGAATCAGGAACTCGGCCGTTGGGTAAGCGTCGGTCTCCAACGACCGGCTTCTGACGTATCCGTCCCGCCGGTCCGAGTCGCTGGTCAACCCCTGAAGGTCTACTACTATCATCGAGTCGGGGGCAACCACCCCGCCGTCGGCATCGAATACGATGGCCCCGGTGACATCGTTGGTCACACCCACCGCGTCGTTGGGCAAGTCCAGCCGGGCGAGCTGCTCCCGGACCAGATACCGGGCGGTGGCGCCGCTCTGGATGACGTAGGTCTGCCCGCCGACGCCAACGGACTCGGCCGGCGGGGCAATCGGCTCTGGCGCAGTCCGCTCCGGGGCCGCAGTCTTGGTGGGCGCAGGGGATTCCGCAGGAGCATCGGCCGGAGCGGCCACCGTGTTGGCCGGGGCAGCGGTTGGCTGCGCCGGCGTACTCGACTCCACCGCCGTCACGGGAGCGGACGAAGCCGTTGCCGCAGGAACCGGGGCCGGGGATTCGGCGCCGCCGCACCCCAAGACCAGCGCCAATACCAGAAACGCCGCCCCCAGCCCCAACAGGTTCCGGCACAGCAACTCCCGGAGACGGACGGCAGGTTGCCGCAGCCGGCCTGCAATCGGGTCACTCATAAGGAGTACCTCCGATGAATATGGCTGTGGCTATGCTAACACCTGCTGCTTCTCGGTGCGACGGTCAAGCAGGCCAACGCCCCCGCCGGCAAGCCCTTTCGATTCTCCCCTCTCCCCGCGGGAGAGGGGCCGGGGGTGAGGGCGATTATGGGCATGATAACGAATGATTGTGCAGGAAACTTGAAGAAGCCCGCGGTGAATTTCGAAATCAGACGTGGGCCGACGAATGGCATCCCGAATCAAAAATACTCAGTCCTGCCCATCAGTCCGGTTCACCGCGTCCGCCGATTTTGGCTATACTGGAAGGCGCAGACTTGGGATGACGCCGGCGCGGAACGCCCGGCATCCCCCGTTTATTCCCGCACTGAGCGGAGGTTGAAGATGACTCAGCATTTGGGCCGGGTGGAGCGGCCCGCAGCCGAACAGTACCAGGGCAGACGCAAGCTGCTGCTGGCGCCGCTGTTATATGCCCCGCCGGACGAGGACGGCTCCGCTATCGTCGACCGCTATTGGGAACAGGTAACGACCCAGACCGGGGCGATGGAGGCCAGCCTGGGGCCGGTGTCACGAGTTTACTGCGAAAGCCTGGCGGACGGCGGGGATGAAGGTCTCCAATACCTGGAACGCGCCGATTCCCACAGCGCCGGGCTGGTGCGGCAGAAGTGCGGCAGCGGGGCGGTGCTGGAACCCACCGAAGACCCGGACATCCTGTTGGAAATCGTGGACTTGCAGCGGATTCTGATGACCCCGCTGGTCAGCCAGCGGGTTGCCGGAAGGATTCAGGAGTGGTTCGCCGATACGAACCGCAGCCGCTATGAGGCCATAGCCCGGCGCATCGACTCGACGCTGCTGCCCAACGAGATGGGCCTGCTGCTGATTGGCGAGCGGCACCAGGTTCAGTTCCCCAACGACATCAAGGTCTTCTACGTCGCTCCCCCGGCCCTGGACGAGTTCCGCCGCTGGCTCCAGTCATGGATGGCCCGGCAGCAGGAACGCATGGCTTCGGAAACTATGGAAGACCTGGAGGACTCAACCGGCGGCGCCGGACCGGACACGCCGGCTTAACCAACCCCTGCGGGCCCTTAAATCCGCCCATCCCAAGGGCCACGAAGGACCTAGCCTCGTCTTTCCTGCTCCCGCTTCTGTTCTATCGCTGCTAGGTCCCGACGAACTTCAGGATGACGTTTAGGGCCGCCAGTCCGATTCCCAACGCCAGCATCATCCAGCGCATATTCCCGCGCAGCACCTGTATTTCGCCGTTCAACTTTCCAACATCGGCCCTGGTCGCATAATGATCCCGAATCTCCCCGCGGAGGGTTTGCATCTCCCCGCGGAGAGATTCGATACTGACCTTCAGTACCTCAATGTCAGCCCGCGTAGCCGGGACTTGTTCTAGCGTGGTCATGGATTGGCTCCCGTCCGCTACGATCAAGGTTAACACCTCCGCTAACCAATATCACCGGACGAAGGACTGTGTTATCCGGGTCCGATAGGACCGTCCGGACTCCAAGCCGCGCCTAACCCACGGGTTGGGCGAAGGTTGACCGCAGCAGCGACGATGCCTGGTCTACAGCCTGCCGTCCCTTATCCATCGCCGCCGCCATACCGAAGAAGCCGTGAATCATCCCATCGTAGCGGGTGCAGGCCGTGGGCACTCCGGCGGCTTCTAACGCGCGGGCGAAGGCTTCTCCCTCGTCGCGGAGCGGGTCGTACTCGGCGGTTATGACCAACGCCGGCGGCAGCCCGGACAGGTCGCCGGCCTGCAACGGAGCGGAGTAGGGGTTGGACGCGTCGGCGTCGGATTCCAGGTAAAGGTCCCAGTACCAAATCATGCCGTCCCGGGAAAGCTGGTACCCGTCGGCGTTGTCGACGTAAGACCCGGTGTTGTAGTTGCGGTCGGTCACGGGATACACCAGGAGTTGGAACCCCACGTTGAGGCCGCCCCGGTCCCGGGCCATCAGGCTCACCGCCGCGGCCAGGTTGCCGCCGGCGCTGTCTCCCCCGACGGCCAGCCGGGAAGCGTCGGCATTCAGGGCGGCGGCGTTTTCCGAGGCCCATTGGGTAGCCGTGTAGCAATCCTCGGCGGGGCCGGGGAACTTGGCTTCCGGGGCCAGCCGGTAGTCCACCGACACCACGACGCACTGCCCCCCAACGGTCAGGTTGCGGGCGGTAGCATCGGCGGAATCCAGGTCTCCGACCACCCAACCGCCGCCGTGGAACCAGACCAGCACCGGAAACGGCCCGTTGCCTTCCGGGGTGTAAATGCGGACGGGCAGGGCGGAATCCGGGCCGGGGATGGTGCGGTCTTCAACATTGGCGACACTGGGACCCGCGGCCCGGGGACGGGCGCGGCCATTGGCGCGGGCTTCTTCGGGAGAAACCGTATGGTTGGCGGGGAATCCCAGAGCGGCTGCCTGGTCCATTACTGCCTGGGCTTGCGGGTCTAGCGGCATTTCTTAACCCCCTGAATTAGTGTGGAACGGGCGGCGCCGCAGTACGGCCTCCGGCGCGTGGGTAGTCCGGGGAAGGCGCTTGGAAACAGTCCGGGTGTTCAGACCAAGCCGAGTATAGGTTGGCCGGGCAATTAGCGTCAACCGCGGTTGTGGACCAGGGCAGGTTTTTTTAATTCTCGAAAGAATCCCCTCTCCCAGAGGGCGAGGGTGAGGGTGTTCCGTCCAAGAGCAACCGTTGCCGGTGCGCGTGGGGTTCGCCCTCACCCCCGGCCCCTCTCCCGTGGGGAGAGGGGATAATTAAAAGACCTTGCCAGGAACAGCACCCTTCTTGCAATACCAAACTGCCGCCGCTTAAAATGGTCTGGAAAGGAATATCTCAAGGAATATCTCAATGACCACTATCAACAATCAGGACGACTTTCTCCAGGCGCTTAGAGACAACCCACTCTGGCGTGAAGCCGTGCGCGCCGAGATACTGAGCAACGAACTGATGGCCCTGCCAGGCAAGTTCGATGTCTTCGTCGAGAAGATGACTGCCTTCACCGAACAGATGACTGCCTTCACCGAACAACAGAAGCGGTTCAACGAAGAACAGAAGCAGCTTAATCAGACTGTTGCCGCACACCTGGAACGCATTGATGCACGGTTTCAACGGATGGAAAACGACATATCCACCGTCAAGGCAGCCCACGTCCGCTACGAGTTTCTCAAAAGCGTCGCAGTAATCGCCTTGGGCTTGAAACTCGAATACGTCAAAACCCTCACCCAGACAGAGCTGGTGAAAATGTACAATGCAGCAGGGGGAGACCTCGAGCCCGGCGAAGTTATGAGTTTTTGTCAAGCGGACGCGATTATAGAAGCCACTGATGGGAAGGACACGGTCTATGTGGCTGCTGAAATCTCCTACACCGCCGACCAACGGGACTCATCCCGATCCATGAGGAACGCCCGGCTGCTCAAACAATACACCGGACGCAAAGCAATTCCCGCCGTCGCCAGCTTCCGCAACGATTACTATGTGGCCGAGTTGGTGGAGTCAGGAGCCTTACATTGGTTCCCGCTGGAACACTCCTACTTTGAAGTGGACTAACCGGGAAGTGGACTAACCGGACCGGGCCACGCAAAACACCCAACGGCGCCATTGATTCCATTTCCGCACGCCCCCCAAGCAGACCAAGCCCTATGCCGAAAGGCAGCCTCGGGCGTCGTAACACCCCGGCAGAAGCTGCGCTTTCATGGGGCCACCTCACCCCCGGGCCAAAAACTCCCGCACCTGCTCCTGCAACGGCTGGGTGTCGTAGGCGCTGCACAGGGCGGCGGCGTTGCGCATCCAGTCTCCCTGGAAGAAACGCTCGTACAGCGCCTGCCGCGACCCGAAGGCGCTGCAAGCCAGGTCCCAGGCCAGGTGGAAAAGCTGCACCCGGTCGCGGGCGCTGGCCGTGTCGGTGTCCAGGTACTTCTCCAGGTGTTCGGCCAGCGGCCCGTCAAAGTCCGCCTCCGCCGGCAGGGCCATCAGGCTGCTGGAACCGAGCAGTTGGATAATCTCAGTCATCCGCGGGTACATTCGGATGAACAGGCTGCGGGCGACGGCTATGGGAATCCGGGCCGGGCACATGACGCCCCACTGGTCGATTTCGGCGTTGGCCTCGGCGGTTTGCAGCAGCGCCTTCATAATCTCCAGGTTTTCCAGCGTCTCCGCCAGCAGCGCCTGCACCTGCGGGATGCTGCCGGAGCCGAGGGTATGGACTACCATCGCGGCCAACCCCGCGACGAACTCGCACTTGGCCACGTTCTTGGTGACAACCTGGTGGCCGGAATGGGTGTACTGGTTGGTAGCCGCCGCCAGGTTGTTGCACAATTCCTGGTTGCCGTACAGAAAGACCCGCTCCCAGGGCACCAGCACGTCGTCGAAGAAGACAATAGCGTCCATCTCCTCGAAGCGGGAACCCAACGGATGGTCAAAGTGGGACCGTCCCAGGTCCAGGCTCTCCCGGCACAGGAACTTCAGCCCCGGCGCGCCGCAGGGAATGGCGAAGGCAAAGGCGTACCGCCTGGAATCCTCGCCGCCCGCCAGCAGCGAGCGGCTGGTGGGATAGACCGCGATTTCGTCGGACAACGGCCCCAGCGTTGCAAGCACCCGCGGCCCCCGCACCACCAGCCCCCGGTCGGTCTCGTCCACCACTGCCAGCGCGACGTCGGTGCTGTAATTCATGGGAGACGCCGCCGCCGACCGGTTCCGCTGAAGGTTGACCAGCGTGTGGGTCAACGTAAGGTCGTTCTCCCGGACGTGCTCGTAGTAGCTGATGATGTTTTGCTTGAACTCAGGACGATTTTGGCCGAAATAATCGGCGGCTCCGGCCATTGCCATCAAGCTGACGTTGAGGAAGTCGGGAGTACGGCCCATCATGCCGTAGCCGGTGTGCGCCCAGCGGGACATCATCACCCGCCGCCGTTCCAGGTCCGCCACCGACTTGGGAGTGAGGAAGGACAGACCCACCGGCTCGCCGCTGCCGGGCGACGGGTAGGTCATCTCATCGCGGAAGGCGGGGCCGCATTGCAGGTCATACAGGCCGGCGATGGAGCGCGCCCCGTTGGCCAAGCCGGGGAAGGTCGTAACGTCGTCAACCCTCTGCCCGGAGATGTGGACCTCCCGGGGCTGCTCCCTGAGACCGGCCAGGTAATCGTTTCCGTTGCGGGCTGGCATATCGCGCCCCCTTATAATGAAGGAAAATAGGGGGTTTGGGGGATGCATCCCCCAACGTAACCCCAATATAGCCGTGGCTCGACAGGCCCCCCAGGAGGCGGGATTTCCTCAATCAATTCCCCAAATACCGCCCCAGCCAGTTCATGGCCTGACCGTTGAAGTCGGTGCAGGCCGAGTGGGTCAGGTCGGGGTAGACGCACAGCGCCTTGGGAGCGGTGATGCGCTCGAACACGGGCATGATGGTGTGGTAGGGGCAGGTCTGGTCCTTCATGCCGATGTCCACCAGGATGGGGCAGGTTATCCGGCCGGCCAGGTTCATGGTGTCGAAATAGGCCAGCACGTCCAACGTCTGCTGTCGCAGCTCCGGATGGGCCGTCACGTAATCGTTCAGCTCGGAATATGGGCTGGTAGTGACGTTGATGGACTCCGGGTAGTTGCACAGAAACGGCTCTTCCGCCACCGCCGCGCTCAAACGGGAATCCAGGGCCGCGGTGGCCAGGGTAAAGCCCCCGCCCTGGCTGCGGCTCCACATCCCGATGCGGGACGGGTCTATCTCTTCCCGCCCGGCGAGGAAGTCCAACCCGCGCAGGCAGTCCATGTAGGCAGCGCGGTAATAATACCGTTCCTTGTCCTCCAGGTGGCAGGTAATCTTGGTGGTTCCGGAGTCCACCTGCCACTCTTGCAGGCTCTCGCCCTGCCCGCGGGGGAACAGGGTAAGCACGGCGTACCCGGCCATTGCCAGGTGGGTCGGAATGGGCTTGGCCCCGCCGTAACCAGGCACGGCCAGAATCGCCGGCAGCCGACGTCCGGGGGTACGGTCGTTGGGGACGGAGTACCAGCCCCTGATGCGCTGCCCCTGAAAGCTGTCCAGGGTGACGGCGTAGGACGTAAACTCTCGGTGGGTCTGTTGGGGAAGCTCACTCCACTGCGGGTTGGGGCCGGTCTGCGCCAACTCGCTGATGGCGGCCTGCCAGAAGGCGTCCAAATCGGCTGGTTGCCCGGTAGATTGCATCGTTCCTCCTCTAGCTCGGTTGGTAGACCGGGTTAAGCCAATGGGCGTAAGCGGGATGGCTGCCCCTGACCACTTCGTGAAACAGGGACTCCAGCCTGGAAACCACCGGCCCGGTCTCGCCGCTGCCCACCCGGTAGCGGTCCACGCTGACCACGGGCTGCACTTCAACGGCGGTGCCGCACAGGAAAATCTCGTCGGCGATGTACAGTTCGGTTCGCTCCACGTCGCGCTCCACCACCGGCACGCCCAACTCCCGCTCCAGAAGCTCCCGCACCGTCTCGCGGGTAATGCTTTCCAGGATGCCCGCGCTCACCGGCGGGGTGATGGCCACGCCGTCGCGGATGATGTAGATGCAGGCGTAGCTGGCCTCGGCCACCTTGCCCTGCTGGTTCAGGATGATGCCGTAATCGTAGCCGTTGACCTTGCTTTCGGTGGAAACGTAGCGGCTGTTCTGGTAGTTGCTGATGGCCTTGGCCCGGGGCGGCATCACGTTGTCGGAGATGCGGTTCCAACTGCTGATGTTGCAGTGGGCCAGCTTGCCCGACCCCAGGTTGGACGGGGCGCTGCGGGTGGTGATGACGACCTGCCCCGGGTCTTCCCACACCGCCTGGTATCCGGGAATACCGCCGGCGAAGTAGGCCAGCGGCTGCACATAGGTATCGGCCCGGTACTCGTTGGCCCGCAGCACGCCGGTTATGGCGGCGGCCAACTCTTCTTTAGAGTACAGGCAGTCCATCCGCATAATTTTCATGGACTGGAACAGCCGCTTCAGGTGGGCGTCGAGGTGGAAGATATACAGTTCTTCCCGCTCGGCGTTCCAGTAAGCGCGGATGCCCTCAAAGACCGCCGAAATGGACGTCCACCCCATCATCGAAATATGAACGGTGGCCTGGTTCCACTCCACCAACTCCCCGCCGTGCCAAAGATACTTGGGCGTGGTCTGGGGAGCGGCCTGGGGTTGCGATTTTACGTTGGGTTCAGTCATAAGTTCGGGCCATTCAGTAATTGTTCGTAGCGGCATTGCTGACCACTTCAATTATAAGCCTTCCCCCCAACCCCTGTCCCAAGTCTTTCAAGTCGCAGGGGCTTTCGATTCTCCCCTCTCCCTTTGGGAGAGGGGCCGGGGGTGAGGGCGAACTCCACGCATCAGCAACGGTTGCTCCTGGCCGGGACGCCCTCACCCTAGCCCTCTCCCAAAGAGCCTGCCCCTGTGGAGACAGGGGGAGAGGGGATTTTTCGAGAATCGAAAGACCATGTTTCAAGTCGATGCGCCCCAAGCCCCGGCCAACCCCTGTGCTATACTTTGGCGGTTTTGGGGCGTTTCTGTTCCCTGGTCAACTCGCCCGGCAGTCCGGGCAATTCAGAGGTTTCAACATGGTTGTGCTGACGGCAACCGTCAATCAATTCCGCGGGGTAGTCCTGGACCCCGCGAGTCTCCCGTCAGACGCCGGTGAGTTCGCCGCGCGTCTGGAAGAGTCGCTCCGTGAGTGGCGGTCGCAGCAGTTGCAGGTGGTCTGGCTGGAAGTCCCAATCGGCAAGTCGGCGCTGGTTCCGGCGGCGGTGCCAGCCGGGTTCATCTTCCACCATTCCGGCGAGGACTACGTGATGATGACGCTGCGGCTGGCGGAAAATGCTTTCATTCCGCCCTATGCCACTCATTACATCGGCGCCGGCGGCGTGGTGCTGAACGAGCGTAGGGAACTGCTGGTTGTCTGCGAGAGGCACCGCAACCCTGGACAGGCCCCCTTTTACAAGCTGCCCGGCGGCGCCCTGCATCAAGGGGAACACCTGGAGGACGCGGTTATCCGCGAGGTGTTGGAAGAGACCGGCGTCCGTACCAAATTCGACGCTCTGGTCTGCTTCCGGCACTGGCACGGCTACCGCTACGGCAAGTCGGACATCTACTTCGTTTGCCGCCTGCACCCCTTGAGCCAGGAAATAACCATGCAGGAAGAGGAGATTGAGGACTGCCGCTGGATACCCGTAGGCGACTTCCTGGGTTCCGAAGAAGTGAGCGCCTTCAACAAGAGCATCGTCACCGCCGCGCTGGAGAGTGACGGCGTTGCTCCCACCGCCATCCCCGGTTTCGACGACCGAACCCGCGAGTTCTTCATGCCCAGCCGGTGAAGATTGTCAAGCATCGGGTCTGGCATTCTCGGCTTTTCGTTCGCCCCTCTCCCTCGGGGAGAGGGGCCGGGGGGTGAGGGCCAATCCCCGGAACGCTGTCGGCGGTTGACGCGCCGTTGACGGATTCTCCGGCGGCTGGCTCACGCCCTCTGAGCCATCGGCGATAACGGCGCGGGATGTTTCCAGGTCCCGGTCCTTCAATGCCTGGACCGATTTATCCACCGCAATCTCGACAAGCTGGCCCAGGGTGATCAATTCGCTTTCCAGCCTTTTCATGCTGCGGCTGAAGTCTGTCCTAATCATCGCTTCCCTCGGCGTAAGAATCGGAGCGGCCGGGTCTTGTGCGGGCCGGCTGGGTCCGGCGTGGCCCGGACTAATTCGCCACGGCTTCGGAAACGACCTTGCGGGGGCGCCCGCGCTTGCTGGACAGCGGCAGGACGGGCGGGAATACGTCGGCGCTGTCGCTCCGGTGGTACCCGCACTGGAGACAAATCTCGTAGGAGCCGTACTTGTCCCGTTCCTCCCGGAGGTCACCCTGGCACCGCGGACACGCTTTCAACTTGAACATAACCTCTATCCCCTAGCCTCCGGCATGGGGCGTTTATTTCCGATGAAACGGCTATCCGAATCTCCCGGTAATGTACGCTTCGGTGCGCTCATCCTTCGGGTTGGTGAAAATCTGCCGGGTTTCCCCGTACTCAACCAACTCCCCCACCCGCCGTTCGTCGGCGGTTAGGAAGGCGGTGTAGTCGGACACCCGGGCGGCCTGCTGCATGTTGTGGGTAACAATTATGATGGAGTATTGCTGGGACAGTTCCCGCATCAACTCCTCGATGGCCAGGGTGGCCAGCGGGTCCAGCGCGGAGCAGGGCTCGTCCATTAGGATGACGGTGGGTTCTACGGCCAGGGTGCGGGCGATGCACAGCCGCTGCTGCTGCCCGCCGGAAAGGGACAGGCCGCTGGAGCGGAGCCGGTCTTTGACTTCATCCCACAGGGCCGCGCCCTTCAGCGACCGCTCCACCAGTTCATCCATGTCGCCCCGGAACCCGTTAATGCGCGGCCCGAAGGCAATGTTGTCGTAGATGCTCTTGGGGAAGGGGTTGGGCCGCTGGAATACCATACCGATCTTGTACCGGATTTCGGTGGGGTCCACCAAGGGCGAGTACAGGTCTTCGCCCTCGAACAGAATCTGTCCCTCGGTGCGCGCGATGGGAATGAGGTCGTTCATGCGGTTGAACGACCTCAGCAGCGTCGTCTTGCCGCACCCGGAAGGGCCGATGAGGGCGGTAATCTTGTAGCGTTCGACGTTCAGGTCGATTTGCTGCACCGCCGGCTTGGTCCCGTAAAAGACGGAGACCTGCCTGGCTTCGATTATTCGGTCGGTTATTACTGTCTGGCTAGTTCTTGCTTGCGCCATTGGCGTCCCCCTCGGTTGGCAACTCTGCCCGCGATCAATCCGGCCGTGATCACTCGGCCCGTCTTTGGAACTTGTTGCGTAGAATCACCGCCAGGGCGTTCATGGTCAGGAGCACCACCAGCAGCACGATGATGCCGGCGGCGGCGTTGACGTGGAACCCTTCCTGCGGACGGGAGGCCCAGTTGAATATCTGAATCGGCAGCACCGTGAAGCGGCTCAACGGCCCGTCCGGGGCGAAGGGAACGAAGGTCAGCGCGCCCATGACGATGAGCGGCGCGGTCTCGCCCACGGCCCGGCTGACCGCCAGGATCACGCCGGTCAGAATCCCCGGAAAGGCGTAGGGCAGCACCAGGTTCCAGATTACCTGCCACCGGGTTGCGCCCAGGGCGAACCCCCCTTCCCGCAGGGAAGGCGGCACCGCGCGGATTGCCTCCTGCGAGGCAATGATCACGATGGGCAGCACCAGCAGGGCCAGAGTGAGTCCGCCGGCCATTACGCTCTTGCCCAGCATCATTATCCTGACGAAGATTTCCAGCCCCAGGATTCCGTAGACAATGGACGGGACCCCCGCCAGGTTGGAGATATTTATCTGGATTATCCGGGCGAACCAACTGCGGGAGGCGTACTCTTCCAGGTAGATGGCCGCGCCCACGCCCAGGGTGAACGCCAGCACTCCGGCGATGCTCACCACGTAAATGCTGCCCAGCAGCGCGGCCTGAATGCCCGCCCGCTCCGGGAACCGGGACGGGAAGCTGGTCAGGAAGTCCCAACTCAGCCGCGTAAATCCTTCGGACAGCACGTTGTAGAGCAGGGCGGCCAGCATCCCGACGCCAATCAGAATGGCGCCCAGGCACATTGCGTAGAAGATTTGCCCCTTGATTTGCCGGACGCGCTTGCGCCGTTGAAACTCGGTTTGGGTGATTATCGCCATTACTCGTACACCTCGCGGAACCTGCGCACGAAGTATTGGCTGGCCAGGTTCATTGCCAGGGTTATGCAGAAGAGACTCAACCCCACCGCGAAGATGGTCTTGAACTCCAGGCTGCCCGTGGGGGTGTCACCCATACTGACCTGAACGATGTAGGCGGTCATGGTCTCAATGGGGACAAAAGGATTTAATGTAAAGGTGGGGTTCTGACCGGCCGCAATCGTCACAATCATGGTCTCGCCGATGGCCCGGGACATGGCCAGGATGAAGGCCGCGACAATTCCGGACAGGGCCGCCGGCACCACCACCTTGGTGGCAACCTCCAGCTTGGTGGCGCCCAGGGCGTAGGCCCCTTCCCGCAGGGAACGCGGCACCGCCTGCATGGCGTCTTCGCTCAGGCTCGACACCATCGGCAGAATCATTATTCCCATGACTATTGAGGCGCTCATGGCGTTGAACACCGAAACGTCGCCCGCCCATTGAAACCACGGGCCCCGCAGAATCGGCGTCACGAACAGCAGCGCGAAGTACCCGTAGACCACCGTGGGGATTCCGGCCAGCACTTCCAGCGCCGGCTTGACGATTCGCCTCACCCGGTCCGGGGCGTACTCGGCCAGGTAAATGGCGCTCAGCAGTCCCAGGGGCAGGGCGATAACCATTGCCCCGACGGACGTTAGCATGGTGCCGGAAATAAGGGCCCAGATGCCGAAGTGCTTGGAAGCGAACAGGGGAGTCCACTTGGTGCTGCCCAGGAACTCCCAAACCGATACTTCCTGGAAGAACAGAACTGCTTCAAACAACAGCACCGACACGATGCCGGCGGTGGTGAAGATGGATACCGTGGCGCAGGCCAGAAGACCCAGCCTGATGATTTTCTCGGACAAATACCGGCGGCGGCGGGAGCGGCCGAAAACGTCGATTTGATGTTCCATGGGGCCAGCATCTCCCGCACATCCTGCCGTGTCAAGTCTCATTGGGTCCCCTTCAGGGTCTTTCGATTCTCGAAAATCCCCTCTCCCTCTGGGAGAGGGCTAGGGTGAGGGCGTCCCGGCTAAGAGCAACCGTTGCCAGTGCGCGTGGGGTTCGCCCTCACCCCCGGCCCCTCTCCCGCGGGGAGAGGGGAGAACTACAAAGACCCTGGGGTCTCCTTTGGTTTCCGCCCGTTATCCGTGTTGGATTTGACTGGGATAGTCCATTCAGGGAAGGGGATACTGAGAGGCGGGCATCACGCAGGGTCTTTCGATTCTCGAAAAATCCCCTCTCCCTCTGGGAGAGGGCTAGGGTGAGGGCGTCCCGGCTAAGAGCAACCGTTGCCAGTGCGCGTGGGGTTCGCCCTCACCCCCGGCCCCTCTCCCGCGGGGAGAGGGGAGAACCGAAAGACCTTGGGGCATCCCAAGGAAGCCCCTGCGCCGTATGCCGCCTACCAGTACGCTTACCTGATGTGTGCCTGCTTCGGTCTAGCCGCCGCTCAGCACATCGGCCACCGGGCCCTTCATGGGGTTCTCGCCCCCGAAGACGGTCCCGGTGACGCCGTTTTGGAACCGGGCCAGCGCCAATTCGTACACATCGTCCTGGAAGGGGATGTACCCCGTCTCGGCCACCAGCATCCGCCCCTCTGCGCTCAGGTAGTATTCCACGAACGCCCGGAGGTGGGGAATGTTGGCCGCGTCTTCCCGCACGTAGATGAACAGGGGCCGGGACAGCGGGGCGTAGGTACCGTTGTTGATGGTCTCGTCGGTGGGCGTGACGCAGCCGCTGCCGCCGTCAATCGCCACCGCCTTCAGCCTGTCCGTGTTCTCGGCGTAGTAGGCGTAACCGAAGTAGCCCAGGCTGCCCCGGTCTCCCGAGATGCCCTGCACCAGAACGTTGTCGTCCTCGGAAGAGGTCATGTCGCCGCGGGACGCCTGGGACTCGCCGTTTACGGTCTCCGTGAAGTAGTCAAAGGTGCCGGAAGCCGTGCCCGGAGAGTACAGTTCCAGCTCCAGATCGGGGAACCCATCCCGCACCTGGTTCCAGTTCGTAACCACGTCCTCGGCCTCGGGTTTCCAGACCGTGTTGAGTTCGTCAACGGTCATGCACTCGGCGAAGTCGTTGTCCGGGTTGACCATCATCGTCAGGCCGTCAATGGCTACCGGAATTTCGATGAAGTTGACTCCGGCGTCAGAGCAGAGGGTAACTTCTTGGGCCTTGACCGGCCGGGATGCGTCGGATACGACGGTCTCCGAGTTGCAGAACTTCTTGAAACCGCCGCCGGTGCCGGAGATGCCCACGGTGATGCGGACATTGCCCTTGGTCAGGATGCCGAACTCCTCGGCCACCGCCTCGGTGATGGGAAATACGGTGCTGGAACCGTCAATGTCAATCTCGCCGCTGAGGGCCTCGTAGTCCATCGCCGGACTCTCGGTCATGGCGGTGTCGGTAATTGCCTTGGCAGGAGCGGCGCCGGAACCGGAATTATCGGGTTGACCAGCCGTGGCGGGCGACCCGCAGGCCACCAAAAACAGGCCCATCAAGACCGCGGTCAAGGCCGTGGCGGCCAGTGGCGGCCATGAGAAGCCCCGCCCGCGCTTGACTTCTGAATCGTTGTTCCCTCCAGGGACGTTCATGCAAGGACACCTCGTGACTGTACCGACGAAGATTAGCCCACGCCTCAAGGGTACTCCGCCAGTTTGAACAACCAATTATGAATTCGTTAACAACAGATTAACGTCGGGTTAACATCGGTTAACCTACAGCGGCCGACCTGCTGCGGCGATTGCAAAGTCTTATTGGTACGGAAGCCCCCTGTCTTCACAGGGGCAGGCTCTTTGCGATGCGCCGCAGACATCGTCGTTCCTGCGCAGGAACGTCACCCTCGCGAAGCGGGGGCAGGAATCCACGGCGGTTGGCATGGGAATACCCAGGGGCTTTCGATTCTCCCCTCTCCCCGCGGGAGAGGGGCCGGGGGTGAGGGCGAACTCCTAAATTCAGGGGGTTTGGGGGATGAATCCCCCAACGTGCCCCGTTACCCAATGGTTTTCGTGGACAACTAAAAGACCCTGCGCTGACACTTGCCCCTTGCCTATCCCGGTAACGCTGCCCTACCATAATCATCATCCATCCCGAGTCGGCCCCCCGCGCCGGAATTGCCGGCCCCGGCCGGCACCGGATTTAATTGCGGCGGAAAGACAAGCCCGCCAAAGTGCGTCAATACCGGCACAAAGGTGACACAAAAGTGACCCACAAATGGCATAAAAGCGACCCACGATGACCCAAAAAGATGCCAAAACCCGCCGTCAGGGACCCACCGCCAAGCGTAAATTACAGAAAATGACACAAATAACCCAGTTTTTTTATTTTTGAGAGCTTAACTGCCTCCCGTGGCTCAAATCCTCCAGTCTGAACGGTTACCCGGAATGGTGAAGGTGAAGACGCTGCCGCCGCCCTCTTCGCTGGCCGCGGATATGGTTCCACCGTGGGCTTCGATGATTTGCCGGGCGATGGCCAGCCCCAACCCGGTGCCGCCGCCATCATCAATACTGGGGCGAATACTGCGGCGGGAGCGGTCCACCTTGTAGAACCGCTCAAAAACGTGGGGCAGGCGCTCCCGGGCGATGCCAACTCCGGTGTCGGCCACGCGGAACTCTATGCCTGCGTCCGAGCTTGCCGCCGCCAGGGTAACGCTGCCGCCGGACGGAGTGAACCGGATGGCATTCTCCAGCAAGTTAATCAGAACCTGCCGCAGCCGGTCGGCGTCGGCGGCCAGGGCCGGCAGTCCCGCCGGGGCATCGGACTCCCCCCCTGGGCGCAGGGTTTCACAAGTTGCGTTGCCCGCGCCGGAGGGCTGATGAACGGCCAGGGTTATACCCCGCTCGGCGGCCGCCTGCTGGAAGCGGGTCTGCACCTCTGCCAGCAGGGCAGGAACAGAGATTTCGCCTATCTGGAGAGGAAGCTGCCCGCTTTCCAGCCGGGAAAGCTCAAGCAAATCGTTAACCAGCTTGGACATCCGGTCCACATCCTGGCTGATGCGTCCCAGGAAGTTCCGGAATACGTCTTCGTCGTCAATCCCGCTGGTTTGCAGAGTTTCGACCATCGCCTTGATTGCCGCCAACGGGTTGCGGAGCTCGTGGGAAACGTTGCTGACGAACTCCCGCTGGCTGGCCTCGGCCTGCTGTACGCCGGTGTAGTCGTGAATGGTTAGCAGCACCTCGCGCGCCTGGAGGTCCGGCATCGGGGTGGCCGTCACGTTGAGGAACTTCCGGGGACGCCGCAGTTCCACCTGGCCCACCCGCATGGCGCCCGCGCCGGCGCATTCCGCCGCCAACGCCTGTATCCGGTGGTCATGCACCGCCTCGGTGAACCCGCGGCCCCGAAGCTGCTCCGGGCGCAGCCCAAGAATGGCGGCGGCGGCCGGATTGGATATTATAATCTGCCCCGCGACGTCGATTATCACCACGCCGTCATCCATTGTGGCGACAACCTGGGCAAGCCGGTCCCGCTCCCCGGAAAGCAACTGAATGCCGGTCTGCAACCCCTGGGCCATCTGGTTGAAGGCGTCAAACATCTCCCGGCTCTGCCGGGTGGTGGGAGCAGCGCGGGATGCCAGGTCGCCCTGGGCGAGACGGCGGGCTGCCTGCGTAACCGAGCGGGCCGAGCGGGATGCGCCGGACGCCCACCAATACCAGCCCGCCAGGGCGGCAGCGGCCACCGCCAGGCCAACAGCGCCCGCCGCCAGCGCCGTAAAGTCCATGTTCAGGCCGGCCGGAGGGGTTGACCGGACATTATGCCTCGAACCGGTAGCCGACGCCCCGGATGGTTATGATGCGCTGCGGGCAGTGGGGGTAGGACTGGATTTTCTCCCGAAGCCAGCGGATATGCACGTCCACGGTGCGGGTCTCGCCGAAATAGTCGTGACCCCAAACCCGCTCCAGAATCTGGTCCCGGGTGAGCGCCCGGCCCTGATTGGACGCCAGCAGGGCCAGCAGGTCGAACTCCCGCGGCTTCAGGGTTAGGGGTTCGCCCCGGAGGGATGCGGAGTGGCGGTCCAGGTCCAACTCCAGGTCGCCGGCCTGAATCAAGCGGTGGGCGGACTTGTCCCATCCGTTCCCTGCATTGGCCTGGGAGCGGCGGAGCATTCCCTTAACGCGGGCAATCATCTCCCTCATGCTGAAGGGCTTGGTGACGTAATCGTCAGCCCCCAGTTCCAGTCCCACCACCTTGTCGATTTCCTCACCCTTGGCGGTCAAAAAAAGGATGGGGACATCCGACTCCCGGCGCAGAATGCGGCAGATTTCCAGGCCGTCCATGCTGGGCAGCATCAGGTCCAGGATAATCAGGTCGGGCTTGGAAGCGCGGGCCACCCCCAGACCGTCGGCGCCGTCGAGACACGCCTGCACCTGGTAGCCCTCCCGCTCCAGGTTGTAACGCAGGGCCTCAACCAGGTTTTCCTCATCCTCAATGACCAGCACGCTTTCGTTGGGCAAATCGTCCTCCCGCCGTGTTTACAAGACCTGCGCCCCGTGTCCACGGATGCGAAACCGGACTTGCGTGGGCTGCTTCGGCCGCTGCCGACAGTATATTATCTGCCCCCAAATTTTCCTAATCCGGGGGCCTGATACTCTCAAAGCGTGTTAGTCTGGCCGTTAATCCGGCGCCATTTTCGTCATTCCTGCGCAGGCAGGAATCCACGGCGTCCCGGAGAATGACAACGTTCTCACCGCAAGACCGTGTGGATTCCCGCTTCCGCGGGAAAGACGAAATGTTCCGGTCTGTCGTAAGGGACTTGGCACACTCCCTGTCCGCTGTCCCAACATGCCGTGGAACTGGTGGAGTAGGGGCGGCGCGAGCGTTTTATGCCTGTGCCTCGACCAGAACCTCTATTCCGCTGGTGTCGGTGAAAGCGCGCGCCAGGTCCAGGTCATACATGCGCTGAAGGTTGAGCCAAAACTCGGGAGTCATTCCAAGGGCTTTGCCGATTCTCAGGGCCGTGTCCACCGTGACGGCCCGGCGGCAGTGGACCACGTCGTTGATGCGTATCGGAGGGACCCCGGCAGCCTTGGCCAGACGGTATTGGCTGATGCCAAGTTCTTCCAAAATCTCTGCCAGATGTTCCCCAGGGTGAATTGGTGCGGCGGCGGGCATGAGGTTTCCTCCTCAGTGATAGTCGGTGACTTCAATTTCCATAGCGCCCCGGCCAGTCCAGCGAAAGCACACGCGCCATTGGTCGTTGATGCGGATGCTGTGCTGCCCGGCACGGTCGCCCCGCAGGGATTCGAGCCGGTGGGACGGCGGGAGCCGAAGGTCGGTCAACGCCTTGGCCGCAACCACCCGCTGCAACCTCATTCGCGCCCGGCGTTGGATATCAGGGGGCAGGCTTGAAACAGATTCTCCTCTGAAGAGTCGTTCGGCGTCATTGTTCCTGAATTGATTCACTGCCGCCGATAATAACGACTGTCGTTAATAACGTCAAGGGTTCAGATGGATGGTTCAGAAGGAAGCCTTTCGAGAGCCTCAGAACGAACGGATTTGACGAACAGGTTTACCGAAGGCACATCGCAGGCAGAACGAATAGGCCACCCCGGACTTGACGGCGCCGGGTTGCGGGTATAGCGTACAGTCAACCTCTCCGGGGCTTGCTCCGGCTGACTTTTGACCCAATTCTTGCCATTTTTGAGGAGGTCCATTCGATGACCACTACCGCTCAACCCCGCAGCGGCCAGTACCGGGTGCTGGGCACCCGCCCCATGCGTCACGACGCCTACGACAAGGTTACGGGAGCCGCCAAGTTCGGCGCCGACCTGAACCTGCCCGGTATGCTCCACGGCAAGGTGCTCCGCAGCCCCTACTCCCACGCCCGCATCCGCTCCATTGACACATCCAGGGCCGAGGCCCTGCCCGGCGTGATGGCGGTGGCCACCGCCGCCGACTTCCCCATCCTCAAGACCCGGCCCCTGGACTACGAAAACTTTCAGGGCAACCCCCGGCTGATGGGCGAGAACATCCTGGCCAACGATAAAGCTCTCTATAAGGGTCACGCCGTCGCCGCAGTGGCCGCCGTCAGCCCCCACGTCGCCGAGCAGGCCCTGGACTTGATCGAGGTTGACTACGAAGTGCTGCCCACGTTGCTCGGCTGGCGGGAAGCCATGGCGGAAGACGCCCCGGCAATACATGAAGACATGACCACCCGTTTCCGCATGGACCGGGCCGGCCCCGGCGAAGACACCGGCCAGAGAGGGAACGTGGCCGGCCACTTGCAGCACCGGCTCGGCGACGTGGAAAGGGGCTTCCGGGAAGCCGACGTCATCTTCGAGAACGAGTACGAGACCCAAACCGTACACCAGGGATACATCGAGCCCCACGTCTCCACCGCTTCCTGGTCCACCGACGGACGGGTGACCATCTGGACCAGCACCCAGGGCGCGTTCGGGGTAAGGGCCGCCACCTGCGGCATCCTGGAACTGCCCGAGTCCATGGTCAAGGTAGTCCCAATGGAAATCGGCGGCGGGTTCGGCGCCAAGGGCGTCACCTACCTGGCGCCGGTCACCGCGGTGCTGGCCCAGAAGAGCGGCCGCCCGGTGAAAATCGCCATGAGCCGCAAGGAGGTCTTCGAGGGCAGCGGCCCCGCATCGGCCACTTTCATCCGCGTCAAGCTGGGCGCAACCAGGGACGGCAAGCTGACCGCTGCCGAAGCCTACATGGTCTACGAGGCGGGCGCCTTCCCCGGCGCTCCGGTAGGCGGCGGAGCGGTCACCACCTTCGGCTCCTACAACGTCGAGAATATGCTGGTTAACGGCTACGACGTAATCTGCAACAAGCAGAAGGCCCAGGCGTACCGCGCCCCGGGCCAGCCCCAGGCCGCTTTCGCCGTCGAGTCGGCGATGGATGAACTGGCCGGCAAGCTGGGCATGGACCCCATGGACCTGCGGCTGAAGAACGCGGTCAAGGAAGGGGACCGGATGCCCAACGGCGTCGCCCACGCCGTTTTCGGCTGCGTTGAACTGGAAGAGGCGATGAAGAACCACCCCCACTACCAGACCCCGCTGACCGGCCCCAACCAGGGCCGCGGCGTCGCCGTCGCCTTCCGCGCCCAGGGCGGCCAGACCTCTTCCGCCACCATTAACGTCAACAGCAACGGCACCCTAAACCTCATCACCGGCTCGGTGGACATCGGAGGCACCCGCACCGCCGTGGCCATGCAGGCCGCCGAGATTCTGGGCATTACGCCGGAGGACATTAACCCGTCGGTGGGCGACACCGACAGCGTGGGCTACACCGCCAACACCGGCGGCAGCCGCACTGCCTTCGACACCGGCCTGGCCGCCATTGCCGCCTCCGAAGAGGTGATTGTCCGCATGAAGACCCGCGCCGCTCTGCTCTGGGAGGTCCAGGATGAGGACGTGGACTTCCAGGACGGGAGCTTTGTCTGCACCAAGAACCCGGACGACCGCTTCACCTTCAAGGAGTTGTCGGCGCGGCTGATGCGCACCGGCGGGCCGGTCACCTGCTCGGCGTCGGCGCCCTCCACCGGCGTCGGTCCCATTTTCGCCGGCAACATCGTGGACGTTGAGGTTGACCCGGACACCGGCAAGGTGGACATCCTGCGGTTCACCGCCTTCCTCGACGCGGGGATGGCCGTCCACCCCAGCTTCGTCGAGGGCCAGATCCAGGGCGCGACGGTTCAGGGCATCGGCTGGGCGATGAACGAAGAGTATTTCTACACGCCCGACGGGACGATGGCCAACTCCAGCTTCCTGGACTACCGGATGCCCACCAGCCTGGACCTGCCCATGATTGAGGCGGTGATTATCGAGGTGCCCAACCCGCGCCATCCCTTCGGTCTGCGGGGCGTGGGCGAAGGCCCCATCATCCCGCCGCTGGCCGCCCTGGGCAACGCGGTGTCCCACGCCACCGGCGTCCGCATGACCAAGCTGCCCCTGTCGCCCACCAACATCATGGCGGCGATTGAGGAGGCGCGGGGAGAGTAGCCTACTCCGACTCAACAGTTGCCGGTACAATGGGGAAAGGGAGCGGTTTTGACGTCTGATTTTATCGCGATACTGGGGATGGGGTTCGCCAACCTGGCCGGCATTCTGAGCATGGCTGGATTGCTGATCATGTTGATGGGAAAGCTCGAATACAGGTTGGGCCAAAGGATCGACCGGGTTGAAGAGCGATTTGATCGAGGGTTCGACGGGGTGGACAGCCGATTTGATCGGGGGTTCGACGGGGTGGGCAGCCGATTTGACCGAGTAGACGCCCGGTTTGACCGAGTAGACGCCCGGTTTGACCAGATGGAGGAGCGGTTGCAGAGGTTGGAACAAGGCCAAGCGAGGCTGGAGGGAGAGATGACGATTATCCGGGAAACCCTCTTCGCCCGCCCGGCCGCCGGGGACTAGAACAGGGACAGGATAAAAGGTTATCCCCACATACTGACCGGCTCAAACCAAGCGGGCTGCCTCAACCAGAGGCAGCCCGCTTCACGTTCGGGAGGACTAACCCGAAATCTACTTGAACACCGCCAGGCACTTGTTGGAGTTGAAGATGTAGGTCTCGTAGTAGTCTACGATTTCCGGCTTGCGGTCCAGCTCGGACATCGCCCCGGCGAGGCACATCCAGTTCAGCAGTTCCTGCTGGCCGGCGTCCTCGATTTGCGGGGTGGTCAGGCGGCGCCAGGCATCGTAGTCCCCGGCGGCCAGTTCGTCGAACCGCGCCCGGTCCGACTCCACGTCGGGCCACAGCCAGTAGTTCTTCTCGGTCAGAAAGGCGTGGGACCAGCTTGAAGAGCCGATCAGCGCCACCCGCCAAGGGCTTTCCCGCAGCACCCGCGCGGTGGCTGCGCCAACTTCCATGCAGCGCTTGGGCGACGGGCCCGGCGGGTCCGGCTCGCTCTCGTACTCGGTGGAGCCGCCCCGGTTGCGGACGACCCGGCTGCCGTAGCAGTTCACGAGGAAGGGCACCACCGGGTAGTTCAACCCGGTGCGGTCGTAGTCCAGAAACAGCAGCGTGTTGAGAATGGCGTGTCCCAGCCCCGGCTGGTGCAGCGGCTTGTAGGCGTAGGCCATGTCGATGCCGCTGTCAATCAGGCCGGACGCCAGGGCGCGCGCTCCCTGACGGTGCCCCGGGTAGGTGAACAACTTGTCGCCGGGTTCGTTCCAGACGTTGGGCCGGGCGCCGCCGTCCCGGGCCGCGAAGGGCTGGCATTCCATTTCGTCGTAGGCCATGACGCAGAAGGACGGGATGATGTCCTCCTTGAAGTTCTCGTACTGGTCGTCGCCCCAGATGACGACAAAGTCGGGGGCGAAGGCGTCCAACTCGGCCCGCAGCTTGCGGAAGCCGGACACCATCCGCTGGCGGAGACGCCTGGACGATTCCAGCCCCTCGTCTTCGCCGTACTCAATGCGCATGGGTTCGGGCCAGTTGACCGGGTTCTTCATCTCCGGGGGCACGCGGTCGTTGTACTTCAGGGTACGCTTGAGCGCCAACTCGCCGTCGCCGTCGGGACGGGCCAAAGTTGGGGCATGAGTAAGTCCAATACCCAGTATCTCGGCCATAGCTGTCCTCCAAGTTGGTATTGCAGTGAATTCGTCACCGTGATTGCCGGGGCTTGGGACCCGGCCTGATTGGAAACGTTGTACCCAACCCGGTGCGGGATGTCAAGGAGCGGTGTGTAACGGCCAGGGTCTTTCGATTCTCCCCTCTCCCCGCGGGAGAGGGGCCGGGGGTGAGGGCGAACTCCGCGCATCAGCAACGGTTGCTCCTGTCCGGAACACCCTAACCCTCTCCCGCGGGGAGAGGGTATTTATCGAGAATCGAAAGGCCCTGGTGTAACGGCCGGGGTCTTTTAATTCTCGGTGGCCGCTGGATAATCCGTTCACGGTGAATAAACCGGCATCTCTGCCAAGCATAACAAACCCCTGAACTCAGGGAGTTGGGGGATTCATCCCCCAACGTGTCCCGTTTACCCAACGGTTTTCTTGGACAATAAAAATACCCTGGTGTAACGGCAACCGTTTCAGACTTGAGTGGCCAAGTTTATTGGGTGTATAGTTCCCAACCCGGTAGTAATGCGTGAAGACCGCCGCATATTACTCCAGGCAACCCAACTAAGTGAGGGGAACCGGGAATGAATGGAAGAGTGCTGGATTATTCTTTTCATAGCAACTCAGGGATGATCTCGGGGGATGACGGAAACCGGTATACCTTCAACGGGGCCCAATGGCGTGATGCGGCTAACCCCGTCCGAGGGATGCGGGTGGACTTCGAGGCTCGGGATGGATCCGCGTTCGCTATCTACCGAGCCTTGACGACTTCCGGTGTAGCAGTGTTAAGCGGCGAAAAGAACAAAATTGTAGCCGGTGTGCTGGCGATTCTTCTTGGCGAGTTTGGAGTCCACAAATTCTATCTTGGCTTTACTCAACCCGGAATCATAATGGCTGCAATAGGCGGCATCAGTTTTCTTTTGTCATTCTTGCTCATCGGCGTCCCCATTTTTCTGGCGATATGCGTGATTGCTGTCATCGAAGGCATTATCTACCTGACCAAGACCGATGAAGAGTTCGAACAAACCTACATTGTCGAAAAGAAACAGTGGTTTTAGTTCGGATGAGAGCGGGCCTTAATGAAGACTCCGCGTTGGCCGGCCTCCACAATCCGCTAGACTGCCGGGGGGCAATCGTGTAACATTCGAGGGGAGAATTCAGGGGGCAAGACGTCCCCTGATTATGTCCGTCAAGCAGCATTTTTGATGGCCCGGGGCGGTCTGCCCTGGGTGGAAAGGATGATGAATATGCCCGGTGGTGAAGACTTGGCGTTGATGGCCCACCTGATGCGCCGCGCCGGTTTCGGCGCCAACCGCGATGAACTGGAAGCCCGGACCGCCCAGGGATACGAGGCCACGGTGGAAGAACTGCTCAACCCGGAGCAGCAGCCTCCCTTTGACGACGACCTGGCCTACCGCTACGTCCCCTACTATCGCATGGGCACCGGCATTCCCAGCTACCAGTGCTATTGGATGTACCGGATGGTTGCCACCCAAAGGCCGCTGGAAGAAAAGATGACTCTGTTCTGGCACCACATTTTCGCCACGAGTCATTCCAAGATGAACCGCAACCCGCAGATGAACCAGCAGTTGCAGCTTTTCCGCGGCTTTGCCCTGGGCAACTTCCGCTCCATTCTGATTGAGCTTTCCAAGGACCCGGCCATGATTTACTGGCTGGACAACAACGAGAACCACAACGGCGCGCCCAACGAAAACTACGGCCGGGAACTGCTGGAGCTGTTCTCGATGGGCGTCGGCATGGACATGGAGTTCAACTACACCGAGGACGACGTTAAGGAATGCGCCCGCGCCTTCACCGGCTGGACGATGGCGCCCCAACTGCCCCGCTACCCCTACGGCGACTACTGCTGGCAGTTTGAATACCAGCCCGCTGACCACGACGACGGCGAAAAGGTGTTCCTTGGTGAACGCGGCCGGTTCAACGGCGACGACATCGTGGACATCATCGTCCGGCAGCCCGCCACCGCCCGGTTCCTGGCGCGCCACCTGTACAACTTCTTCGTGGCCGACGAACCGCAGGTCCCGGCCTGGCAGACCACGCCGCCGCAGGACCCGGAGGCCATCAAGATTCTGGAAGACGAGTATTTCCGCTCCAACTACGACGTGCGCTCCATGCTGCGGGCGCTGTTCAACTCCGGCTTCTTCAAGCAGGCCCGCTACACCAAGATAAAGAGTCCCGCCGAGTTGGTGGCCGGCGTGATGCGCCTGGTTGACGACTACACCTCTCCCAAGCCCAACAGCCACGAAATCGCCTTCGCCTCCAGCTACATGGGGCAGGAACTCCTGGGCCCGCCCACCGTCGAGGGCTGGCACACTGGCAGGGAGTGGATTGACAGCGGCGCCCTGGTGGAGCGGGTCAACTTCGCCGCCGGCCGGGTCGGCGACATCAACAACCCCGGCGTCCGGCGCATGGTGGACCGGCTCAGGGCCGGCGCCGAAGCGATGACCGCCGAACAGTTGGTTGACGCCTGCCTCGACCTGGCCGGGCCGGTGCAGGTATCGGCGGCCCGGCGGGATGAACTGGTGGCCCACGCGACGCGGGACGGTGCCTCGACAGTTGAATCCCTGCCCAGCAACAGTGAGTTCGAGAAGCGCGTAACCGGGCTGCTCCAACTCATCGTATCATCCCGCGAGTTTCAATTCGCTTAGCGGACAGGTGCAAGCATGACTTCGATTGCAGCCAAAAATCCGGCAACCAACACGCCAACCTATCGGTACAGCTATACCATCGGCAACCAGGCCACGCCGCCGGCCCACGGCTTTTCCGGCCCGGTCAGCGTCGCCGTGGCCGGTGACGGCCTGCTGTACGTGATGTGCAGCTACTACGAATACCAGCCCTGCTGGAAGTTCGTCGCCAAGTGCAACATGGACCAGGACTACCTGGGCTACTTCGGCTCCTACGGGAGCGGCGACGGCCAGTTCACCTGGCCCAACTCCATTGCCGTTGACCGCGCCGGGCAGGTCTACGTGACCGATGAATGGCTCCAGCGCGTTTCGGTCTTTGACGGCGACGGCGCTTTCCTCAGAAAATTCGGGGAGCAGGGCCAGGCTGACGGCCAGTGGGACCGCCCGGCTGGCATGGTCTTTGACGCCGACGATAATATGCTGGTGGTGGACAGCCTGAACCACCGGGTGCAGAAGCTCACCAAAGACGGCGGTTTCATCAGCAAGTTCGGCGAACAGGGCGATGGCGGCGGCCAGTTCAACACCCCCTGGGGCATCAACCTGGACCGCCAGGGCAACATCTACGTGGCGGACTGGCGCAACGACCGGGTGCAGAAGTTCGACGCCGGCGGACGGTTCCTGATGCAGTTCGGCGGACCCGGCGACGGCGAGGGCCAACTGCGCCGTCCCAGCGGTGTCGCCGTTGACTCCCAGGGCTGCGTTTACGTCGCCGACTGGGGCCACGACATCGTGCAGGTTTTCGACCCCGAAGGGGGCTGCGTCACCAGGCTCATCGGCGACTGTCACGGCTATTCCAAGTGGGCAACGGCCCGCATGGCCTCCGACCCGGAGAGTATGTCCAAGGAGCGGGCCGTGGTCAGGGACTTCACCATCGAGCGGGTTTTCTTCCAGCCGACTACCGTGAAAGTTGACGGCCAGGACCGGATTCTGGTAGTGGATACTGGGCGGCACCGCATTCAAATTTACGAGCGGGAGACCCGGTAAGAATTACGGCCCAACCGGCGTCACGTCCGGCGCCCATCGGTTCTTTATTTCCAGAAGAAAGAGGAGCGACACCATGACCACAACCCACAAGGACCCGATACTGGTCGTCATTCAGCTTACCGGCGGCAACGACTACCTGAACACGCTGGTTCCCTACGGCGACCCGCTGTATTACGACAACCGCAGCAACGTGGGCATCCCCCAGGACCAGGTGCTGCCGCTGGACAGCCACTTCGGGTTACATCCCGCCGCCGCCCCCATCAAGGACCTGTACGATCAGGGCAAGGTGGCGATTATCAACGGCGTGGGCTACCCCAACCCCAACCGCTCTCACTTCCGCTCCATGGACATCTGGCACACCTGCGAGCCGGATAAGGTGGGCACCGAGGGCTGGCTGGGACGGGTCATCCGCGACTTGGACCCCCAGGGCGAAAACGTGCTGACCGGCGTTAACTTTGGCCGCGGCCTGCCCCGTGCCCTGGCCCTTTCCGGCGTTCCGGTGGCTTCCGTCGCCGTGCTGGAGACCTACGGCGTCCTCACCGGCATCAGCGGCGAACCCGAGCGCAGCGAAGCCCTGGACGTCTTCGCCCGGATGTACGCCCCCACCCTGGGCAGCGGCCCAGTCATGGAATACCTGGGGCAGACCGGCCTGGACGCCCTCAAAGGCGCCGACATCCTCAAGACCGCTCCCCAGCAGTACCACTCCGGCATCGAGTACGCCGATTCATCCATCGGCCGGAACCTGCAAGGAATTTCCAAGGTGCTGACCGCCAACGTGGGCACCCGCATTTTCTACACCCAGCACGGCGGCTACGACACCCACGCCAACCAGGGGCCGGTGCATCCCAAGCTGTGGACCGAGCTTTCCCAGGGCGTTTCCGACTTCTACGCCGACCTGAAGGAACACGGCATGGCGGACAACGTGCTGATGTTCGTGTTCACCGAGTTCGGACGGCGGGTCAAGGACAACGGTTCCGGCACCGACCACGGCTCGGGCGGTATGGCGCTGGCCATCGGCAACCCGGTCAAGGGCGGAATGTACAGCGAGTACCCGTCCCTGAAGGCCGAGGACTTGCTGGAGGGCGACCTGCACTTCAGCATGGACTACCGGGGCGTCTACGGCACCATGGTCGAGAAGTGGCTGGGGCTGGACGCCAACGCCGTAACCGGCGGCAACTTCGAGCAACTGGACTTCGTGTAGACAGCGGGGGGTGGCTCCCAGCTTTCCGGGTTGAGAATTTCGGGGGCGCAGGCGGTTGCGCCCCTTTTTGGACAGACATGGCCAGTCTTGACACCAAATCCCCGGCTGCTGTAAGGAGCAAGCATGAGCAGACTCAACGTTGAGAATCGCACCCTAGCGATTATGGACAATCTGCGATTCTTGCGCTCCCTCAACAACGAGTGCATCGACCTTATTGCCATCGACCCTCCCTTCGCGGCCAACGAGACCTTTACGAGTAAGCCCAGGCTACCCATCAGCAAGGCGGAATTGGCTGAGGAAGTGGCCTTGGCTAAGAAACACGGTATGCCCCACAACGAAGGAATCGGGGGAACTAGTACCGGTTCCAGATAGTCTTGTCGATACTGGAAAGTCACTTCCAACTGTGGATTCCAGCTTGCGCGGGAACGACGGGCAGGTGAAACGGGTATCTGGTATAAGGCATATTCAAGTGGAAACGGTACTAGAGTCAAGGACGTCTGGAATTGGGACGAGGACGTCCACCCGGCATGGAAAGCCCGCATCGAGGACGACTACCCTCGGGTGTTCGCAGTCGTTCAGGCGGTCGAGGCTTGCGCCACGGAGACCGAAGCCGCCTATATCAGCTTCATGGCGGTGAGGCTGATTGAATGTCACCGCGTCCTCAAGTCCACCGGCAGCATCTACATCCACTGCGACAACCACGCCAACAGTTACCTGCGGATGCTGTTGGATGCGGTGTTCGGCGCCGAGAACTATCGGAACCAGATTACGTGGCGCAGGGCGACTTCCCACAATGACGCAAGGCGCTTCGGCAACATTACTGACACCCTGCTTTACTACGCGGTGTCCAGCGCTTGCACTTGGAACGGGAGAGAAATAACCGACCCTAAAACCGACGGTCAATTGCAGACAGCCTATCCGTCCAAAGATGACCGAGGGCGCTATCGCTCCGATAATTTGACAGGTCCGATGCACAGCGCCGAAAGGGGAAGTCCTAGCACACTGCCGTGGCGAGAGTACGATGTCTATGGTATGGGCCAGGTTTGGTCTGTACCCAAAACCGGGGGATATGCCGAATACATTGAGCGCAACTTCATCCCCGGTTACCGGAATATCGAGGATATCCATGCTCGTCTGGACGCACTGGACGCCGCCGGATTGATAAACCACCCCAAGCAAGGCGTTTGGCCCGGACTCAAGCGATATGCGGCGGCAGACCAAGGCAACGCCCCACAGAATCTCATTCTTGAACCAACGGGATTCACCAATTACAGCGCGAGCGGGGGGGAGTATGTCGGCTACGCTACGCAAAAACCCCTAGCCCTCTACGAGCGCATCATCAAGGCGAGTTCCAACCCCGGCGACGTGGTGCTAGACATCTTCGCCGGCTGTGCCACCACCGCCGTCGCCGCCGAAAGGCTGGACCGTCGTTGGATAGCCTGCGACCACGCTTACCGGGCCTGGACCATGCTGAAACGCCGGTTCTACCTGAACGGCACTGTTCTGGACGGCATGACCGACGCCACCAGGGACGCATTGGCGTCAGTCAGGAAAGACAACAGTTTTCAGGAACCCCAGCAGTGGACGCACAGCCGAACCATGGGTCCCGCCGACCTGCCGACTCGGGACGACGAAGACCCGGCCCCGTTCCACGAACTGAAAGGCGGAGCCAGGCAAAGCACTCAATCGGCCACCTGGTCGGGACGCATTCCCAAAGAGGAAGCCAAGAAACGTCTCATAGCCCAATTTGGCCCCAACTGCTGGGGTTGCGGTTATAAACCAGTACGGCCCAACGGGACCGTGGACGATACTCTGTTGGAAGTCGACCACATCCGGGCCAAGAGGTTCAACGATGGCAAGCAGGGCAACGACGAAATGTACAACCTGGCCCTGCTCCATCGCACCTGCAACGCAATCAAGCGCAACAAACTGACGCTGGAAGAATTGCGCCAGCACAACGCCCTCAACGGACTGCTGTACGTCGACCGCCTCAGCGACCTGGTAGACCTCTACGAAGCCGTGGAATACGCCCAGGAACAAATCGCCCAACACGTCGCCCAGTACGGCTACCAAGAACCGATGGCTGCGGTGGATGGTTAGGCGAGGATATGGCCCGACGGCGGGCGCCCTTTACCCGGCAGACACCGCAAACCCTAAATGTTATGCTGAGTCCTCCCAGGTTTAGCCTGGATGGGTTGATAGACTCGCTCCGCTGACAGAGATGTGATGCCCCAGCATAACAACCGCTCGATGATCCTGGTCGGGTTCATTCAAGCCTCCAACTGCTCCAACTACCCCGGGTCGTGGCGGCATCCCGAGGCCGGGGCGGGGTTCCTGACCGCAGCCTACTACCAGCGCATCGCCCGCACCCTGGAGGCGGGGAAGTTCCATCTGGCTTTCGTCGATGACCGGCTGGCGATGCCGGACCGGTATGGCGACTCCTTCGAGCCGGCGGTGGCGGGGGGAATCCGCACGGTCAAGCTGGACCTGGCGCCGGTGGTGACCGCCATGTCCCTGGCGACGCAGCGCATCGGCATCGGCGCCACCTACTCCACCACCTACCACTCCCCCTTCCACGTCGCCCGCCTGTTCGCCACCTTGGACCACTTCAGCGGGGGACGCATCGCCTGGAATGTGGTCACGTCGTTGAACGACTCAGAAGCAATGAACTTCGGCGCCGGCCGGCACCTGGCCCACGATGCCCGCTACGACCGCGCCGACGAGTTCATGGAGACGGCCTTCGGGTTGTGGAACACTTGGGACGAGGGGGCGCTGGTGATGGACCGGATGCAAGGGTTGTTTGCCGACCCGTCGCAGGTCCGCCGGCTGGAACACGACGGCCCGTGGTTCAAGTCCCGCGGCCCGCTGACCGTCCCCCGTTCTCCCCAGGGCCGCCCGGTGATTATCCAGGCCGGGCAGAGCGGACGGGGCCGCGAGTTCGCCGCCCGCTGGGGCGAACTGGTTTTCGTGATTGTCCCCACCCTGGAAGCCTGCCGCACGCACCGCCTCGACATTCGGGAAAAAGCGGCAGCCCTGGGCCGGGACCCGGACACCACCAAGGTGGCCCCGGCGGTCTACGTGGTGGTTGACCCATCGGAAGCCGCGGCCCGGCAGAAACTGGCCGAGATCAAAGCGCTGGCCCGCCCGGAGGACTCGGTGGTGCTGCTGTCCGAGGTTTTCAACTACGACTTCTCGGCCCACCCGCCCGATGAGCCGCTGTCCGATGCTGCGCTGGACTCGATTTCGGGACTGCGGGGATTCCTGAACCGGGTCACGGAACTGAGCGGGACGCGGAACCCCACCGTGCAGGACTTCATCCGGTACAGCGGGCGGGGGACTTTGGACGAACTGCCGACTTTCGTGGGCAATCCGACTCAGGTGGCCGATGCAATGGAAGGCTGGTTTCGTCAAGGGGCCTGCGACGGGTTCGTCGTCGCGGCCACCCACATTCCGGGGGCCTACGAAGACTTCGCCCGGTGGGTGGCGCCGGAGTTGCAGCGGCGGGGCCTGTTCCGCCCGGACTACCAGGGAGCAACCCTGCGGGAAAATCTGGGGCTGCCCCCCTGGAGCGGGTCGAGTTAACGCCCAGGACGCAACCCGTCCAATCCGTCCGGTAGCTCGTCCGGGCTTCAAGACCTTCAGCACGAACGCATTTGGGCGCGGCGGCGGCCGGGTTGGGGTTGCGCCAAAGTCCCGCCTGGTCATCGTCTTTCCCGCGAAAGTGGGAACCATACGTCCCTGCGGCGGCAAATGTCGCTGTTGGCAAGGACGCCGTGGATTCCTGCCTGCGCAGGAATGACGAGTTTCATCCCCATACGTGGCATCGCGTGGTCATCGTCTTTCCCGCGAAAGCGGGAATCCACGGCGTCCCGGAGTAGGCCGCCGTTCTCCCCGCAAGTAACTGTTCAGAACTAAGAAACTATCTCAAAACTTGAAGCGGCCCTCACCCTGTCTTGAGATAATTGCATCAGGGGGTTTGGGGGATGAATCCCCCAACGTAACCCAGTCCCCCAAAGCCCTTCGAATTTTGGTTTTGAGATAGTTTCTAAGGGTTTCCTGATTGTCCTTACTGACACCTGCCTCTTGCCAATTCCGGTAACGCTGCCCTACCATAACCATCAATCATCCTGAGTCGGCCCCCGCGCCGGAATTGTCGGCCCCGGCCGGCTCCGGCCGCCCCCGGATTTAATTGCGATTGCGGCGGAAAGACAAGCTTCCCAAAGTGCGTCAAAACCGGCACAAAAATGGGACAAAGGTGACACACAATGACACAAAAAGACGCCAAAACCTGCCGCCAGGAACCCATAGCAGAGCCGCCGCCAAGCGTAAATTACAGAAAATGACACAAATAACCCAGGTTCTAATTTTTTGAGAGCTTAACCCTCTCCCGTGGCTTGAATCCCCCAGTCTGAACAGTTACCGGGTTGGGGCGGCCCTTGCCGGGGTGGGGGTTAATCTGCTATAAGAACCGGGCTAATGACCTCACTGACAGCCTCGGTTGCCCTTCTCATAAACTGGCGTCCCAAGACCCCCTTCTACTATGGTTGGCTGGTGCTCGGTTTCGCCGCCCTGGGCGCCTTCGCCGCGACCGCGGTGGCCGGCATTGTTCTGGGCGGGGTCCAGAGCTTCATTCTGGCCGACACGGGCTGGAGCCGCAGCAGCATCGGGCTAACAGCCAGTTGCGGGGTGTGGCTCTCCGGGTTGTTCGCTCCCTTCGCCGGCCGGTTGGCCGACCGTTACGGCCCCCGCTGGCTGATGCCCGCCGGCGTCCTGTCGCTGGGCGTGTGCCTCATCGCCATCGGCGGCGTCCACTCGGCACGGCAGTTTTTCCTGGCCGCAGTGCTGGGCCGGGCCATCAGCCAGCCCTTTCTCATTGGGGTGGTTCCCAGGACAATGGCGGTCAACTTCTTCAACCGCCGGCGCAACATTGCGCTGGCGATCACCGGCGTCTACCGGCCCATCAGCGGAGCGTTGATAATCCAGATCTTCTCGGTGATTGCGGTTTTCGCCGGCTGGCGCATCGCCTTCCGATACTTGGGGGTGTTCAGCCTGGCGCTGGCGGAGCCGATGGCGATTCTCATGCGCCGGCGTCCCGAGGACATCGGCCTGCTGCCCGACGGAGCGCCCCTTGACGGCGGCGTGGCGCCGGCCTCCCCCGCCGCCGGAACCCACCGGGCCGGACGCCAAACGGCCGTGCGCGCAGCGCCGGAAACAAGCTGGACCGCAGGACAGGCGATTCGGACCCAGGGATTTTGGCTGGTGGCGCTGACCACCTTCCTGGCCGTCACCGGCAGTTCCGGGTTGGGGTTCAGCATGGTGCCTTACCTCCACGAATCGGCCGGTCTTTCGACTCCACAGGCGGCGGGCGTGCTCAGCGTCAGCACCCTGCTGGCCCTGAGCAGCCTGGTGTGGGGGCAGGTGGCCGAAAAGATTACGCCCCGGTGGTGCATCGTGGCGGCGTCGGTGATGTCCGGGGTGGTCACGCTGGGACTGCTGCGGGTCGATTCCCTGCTGGCGGCCTACGTCTTCGGCGTACTCTGGGGTCTGTTTCACAGCTCGCTGGAAGTGCTGATTTACATGGTTCTGGCGGAATACTTTGGCCGCAACTCCTACGGCGCCATTTCCGGGGCGATGCGGCCCTTTGAGGCCGGCGGGCTGGGATTGGGGCAGATAATCGGGCCGCTCATCTACGACGTGACGGGCAGCTACACGGGCTTGATTCTGCTTTCCACCGTCGCCCACGGGCTGGCCGCGATGCTGATGCTCACGGCCCGTCGGCCATCCCACCCCCAACCCCGGCTGGCGTCCGCAGCCTGAGAGTTGGGGCGGCAGTCCGGCGCCAGTCTCAGGACGAGCCGGGGCAAGTGAAATGCGGGCCTTTCCCCGCAACGTTCATTCCAACCCGCCGGGTCTCGCCAACCCGCCGGGTCTCGTTGTTAAATCCGTTCGTCCCAAGCGACTCGGAGGGCTTCGTTATTGCTCGAAGGTTACGGTGCGGGTTTCCTGAAGTTGTTGGCCGTCGGGGCGCTGGGCGGCGATTTGTATGGCGTTGGCGCCGGGGCGCAGCCGGATTAGGGTGGAGAAGCCGCCCTCGTCGTCCACCGGCACCACCACGCCGTTGACCGCCACGGTGGTCTGGGGAAGGGTGGAGCCGGATACCTGCAGGAACTCGGCCACGGCGGTCAGTCCGTCGGCGGGCGCGTCAATGTCCAGCGTGAAGGGGCGAGTCACGGGGCGGGAGTATGTGACCGCCACAAAGACCCGCGCCTCGTCGCCGCGGATGTTGGCGGCGATGATTTCGATGACGTTGATGCCCAGTGACAGGGGAACGAAGGCCCGGAAATCGCCATCCTCGTTGACCACGGCCCGGCGCCCGTTGGCCGTCACCAGCGCGCCGGGGATGGTCGTGCCCAGGACGTTGATGCTGGGAGTGGTCACGGTGACCCCGAACTCAGGCTCCAGGACTTCCACGAAGGGCGCCGGGGCCGGCGCGGGTGTGGGCGTCGGGGCCGGAGTAGGTGTGGGCCGGGGTGTCGGCGTCGGTGTGGGCGTCGGCATCGGCTGGGGTGTCGGCGTGGGCGTGGGGACCGGCGCCGGCGTCGGAACGGGGGGCGGCGTCGGCCGGGGCGTCGGCGTCGGGGCGGGGGTGGCCGTCGCGGTCGCCGGCATTCCGGGACGGTCCACAACGGCGATGCAGGCCGACAGCCCGATTGACGCCGCCACCACGGCCAGCGCCAGGACCAAGCGGGGGGTAAGGATGCCCTTCGAGAGCCTCAACCCGAACGTCGGGGAAAGAAAATCCTTCGGGGGCTTCGGGTAGAACAATATAAGAAGCCTCGCGATGTGCCGGGTCATACGCTCCGGGACTCCCCGGGATGGTCGCGCAGGGGCAGGGCCAGCAGAAAGGCGGTGTGGTGGTTAGCGTCGGGTTCGGAGATGCTCTCGACGGTCAGCTCGCCGCCGTTGCGCCGGGCCAGGGTGTGGGCAATGTACAGGCCCAAGCCCGAGGTGGTCTTTTCCTCGCGCTTGGCGACATCGGGAGTCCAGCCCCGGTCGAAGATGTGGCGCAGGTAGTAGCCGGCGATGCCCGGCCCGTCGTCCCAGACGCGGACAAAGAAATGGGTCGGGTTCTTGGTGAGGCGGATTTCCACGCGGCCGGCAGCGTAGCGGACGCTGTTGTCCACCAGGTTGGTGACGATGTGCTCGATGGCCGAACTGTCGCAGTAGACGATGCCGAACTCGGACGGCTCGGCCCACCAGGTAATTTCCTTGCCGCCCTCACCGGCGACGATGCCGTAGCGGGAGACGATGCGGCGGATGACCTCGGCGGGTTCCACCGGCTGGACCTGAAGGTCTCCGATGGGGGCCTCCATTTGCACCAGCGCCTCAACGTTGGCAATCATCAACCGGAAGTTGGGGGCCTGCCCTTCGATTTCGTCCAGCAGTTCCTTGACTTCGGGGTAGAGGCTGGGGTACTGCTCCGGGTCAACGCCCTGGAACCTGGCCCGCAGTTCGCGCTCCTTGCCGAGGATGCGGCGCAGGGGGCGGCCCAGGTCATGGTTGAAGAGCTCGAAATACTGCCGGGTCAGCTCACCCCAAACCTCGGTCGTCGGACGGGGCGGCGGACCTTCGGTGATGCGCCGGTTCAGCAGCCGGGGCAGGTAGTAGGACAGGACAATCACTAGCAGGCCGGACAGGGCGGCGGCCGCCCCAATATAAGCCAGCGGCTCTACCGCCCAAAGCTGGGCAAAAACGGCCTCTCCGAAGAGGGGGGACGCACCGGCGGCGACCGCCCCGCCAAAGGCGGCCAGGGCGCCGCCGGCCCGGAGCCATTTCTGAATCGCGCTGAAGGCTGGCAAGGGAATCCGCCCGGCTACAGCTTGGGGGGCGACAAGCGGTATCCCTGGTCGCGCACGTTGATGATTAGGTCGGCGGCGCCGAAGCTGGTGTTGAGGGCGTGGCCCAGGGAGACCTTGATTTCGCGGATGCGGACCCGCAGCGAGGCCCGGGCTTCGTCGCCGTCGAAGTGACGCTCCAGCCGGCCGAAGGGCACCAGTTCGCCGGGGCTGCGGTACCAGGTGGTGGCCAACTCGCGCAGAATCTCGAACTTGATGCCGCTGATGTCGTGGACCGGAAGGGATTCGCCGTCACGATGCACGGAGACCATCTGCGCCGCCAGGTCCAGGGAGATGACGCCGCCGATGGAGATTGCTTCGGGAGTGCGGCCGATGAGCCGCCGCAGCCGGAGGATGACTTCTTCGGGGCTGGCGAGCTTGTCTATGAAATCCACCGGCGAGTCCCACTGGAGGCTGCCGCGGACGGCGGTCTCCCGCTCCGGCCCCTGGGTGTACTGGGTGAACATCAGCACGGGCAGGTGGGGGTGCCGCCGCACTATCTGCCGCAAGATTTCCAGGCCCTTGAACTGGTCTTCCTTAAGCTGCCCCAGGCGCACGTCCAACAGGACGCCGTCGGGCTGCTCGACCTCAATGGCGTAGAGGGCCGCGTCCTGGAACTCGTCGCCGCCGGGACGCTGGGCGTCGGGCAGCACCACCTGGGTGCGCCAGCCTTCGGCATCCAGCCGGCGGCGCACGGCGTTAACGATGGGAGACTCCCATTCGTCGTCCACAATGAGGATTTTGTCGTGGTTGTGACGCAGCGCCATCCGCCCCGCACCAATCAAGGGTAAAGGTTGCAGACCCATTCCAAATCTATTTTAACAGAACGGGCGGCAACCCTACGACAAGCCAGTATCGGAACTGATTGATGAGGAAGTCCTTTGCGATACCCCGCACACATCGTCATTCCTGCACAGGCAGGAATCCGCAGGTTTTGACTAGGGAATGTTGGCCTGCCCCTGAATGCTCTGGAGTCCCGCTTCCGCGGGAAAGACGGGGCTGCTGTCCGGCTGAATGCGCGGGGACGGGCTTTAGCTCAGGGATTCCCAAGGCGCCGGCTTATTCAGAGCCGTGTTTCCCCGGAGTTAGGCTTCCTTGTTGAGGTTGTCCAGGAACTCGTGGTTGCTGTTGTACTTGGACATCCGCTCCAGGACGCGCTCGGTGGCGCTGGCGGAGCCGTCGTTGGAGATGAGGGAAATCATGCGGCGCAGCAGCCAGATCTGCTTCATGGTTTCTTCAGTGTATAACAATTCCTCCCGCCGGGTGCCGCTGCGCACGATGTCGATGGCCGGGAAGAAGCGGCGGTCGGCCAGCTTGCGGTCCAGGTGCAGCTCCATGTTGCCGGTGCCCTTGAATTCCTCGTAGATGACCTCGTCCATGCGGCTGCCGGTATCCACCAGGCAGGTGGCGATGATGGTCAGGCTGCCGCCCTCTTCAATGTTGCGGGCCGCGCCGAAGAACTTCTTGGGCGGGTAGAGGGCCACCGGGTCAATGCCGCCGGACAGGGTGCGGCCGCTGGAGGGTACGGCCAGGTTGTAGGCCCGGGTCAGGCGGGTAATGCTGTCCAGCAGGATGATTACGTCCCGCCCGGTCTCGACCAGACGCTTGGAGCGTTCCAGCGCCAGTTCGGCGACCCGGCACTGCTCTTCCACCGACTCGTCGAAGGTGGATGCGAATACGTCGCCCTGGACGGCGCGGCGCATCTCGGTCACTTCTTCCGGCCGCTCGCCAATCAGCACCACCATCAGCACGGCCTCCGGCATGGCCTCCGCCACGCTGTAGGCGATTTGCTTGAGGATGGTGGTCTTGCCGGCCTTGGGCGGGGACACCACCATGCCCCGCTGTCCCAGGCCGATGGGGGAGAACAGGTCGATCATGCGGGTGGACAGGTTGAAGCTCTCAGTTTCCAGGACCAGCATCTGGTCCGGGAAAATTGGGGTCAGGTACTCAAACTGGGCGCGGGACCGGGTGTGCATCTGGTCCGGCTCCAGGTCGTTGACCTTCTCCACGCGCACCAAGCCGAAGTACCGCTCGCCCTCCTTGGGCGGGCGCACCTGGCCGGTTACGGTGTCGCCGGTCTTGAGACCGAAGCGGCGGATTTGGGACTGGCTGATGTAAACGTCCCCGCCCACCATGTGGCAGGCAATCTGCCGCAGGAACCCGTAGCCTTCATCCATGATTTCCAGGATGCCGGAGGCCACCAGGTTCTGCTGCGAAGAAACGGTCTGAAAGATGCGGCCCAGCAGTTCATCCCGACGCAATCCGTTCAGGGCGGGGCTGTCTTCCAACCCGATGCCGCGGGCCACTTGCAAGAGTTCATCCTTGGACTTGGCGCCAAGGGCGGCTACGTCGATGGTTGGTTGAATGGTTGGTTGGGCCGTGGTAGTCATATTCACCTCTTAACTGGCCGGTACGCCAGCCGCCTGCCGTCGTCAAAACCGGCCGGGCGTATTTTGATAGGTCGCTTTGTTGGGTGTGCGTTGTGTCAGTTTTCGTGATTCGGCACGATTTCAGAACGATGGCCGGGGCCGCTGCCCCGATGGGAAACAAAGCCGGGGGGATTCAGCCGGCGGGCTGCTCTTGGCAGGGGAGCCGGTCCCAAAGTTTGGCATCGCAGGCTGCGTCGAGATGCGGTAGGGCGGTTGGCCGGCATATTGTTAACCGGGGTATCCAACCGGGGCGCCCGTCATCCGGGAATCCGGCGTTGGCGGGCAGTCGGCACACTCAAATTCAGGCCATTAAGGCTCAATCCTCCAAGGGCAACGGGGCCTGGTCGCCCTCTCTAAAGGTGCGCTTGGCCACCCGGAAGAACTCCTTGAACAACGGGTGAGGCCGGTCGGGGCGGGACTGAAACTCCGGGTGGAACTGTACTCCCACCATGAATGGGTGTTCCTTGACTTCGGCAATCTCCACCAACCCGCCGTCGGGAGACTCTCCGCTGACGGTCAATCCGGACTCTTCCAGGCTTTCCCGGTAACTGTTGTTAAACTCGAAGCGGTGGCGGTGGCGCTCGGTTACGTTGTCCTTGCCGTAAGCCCTGGCGGTGCGGGTATTCGCCACGGGTTTGCACGGGTACCCGCCCAGGCGCATGGTGCCGCCCATGTCGGTTACGTCACGCTGATCCGCCATAATGTCGATGACCGGGTGGGCCGTGTCCGGGTCCAACTCCGACGAGTTGGCCGCCAGACCCAGAACGTTCCGCGCCCACTCGATAACCATTACCTGCATTCCCAGGCACAGGCCCAAGTAGGGCACTTTGTGCTGACGGGCGTAGCCAACGGCCTGAATCATTCCCTCCACGCCCCGGCTGCCGAACCCACCAGGGACCACGATGCCCCGGGCCGAACCCAGCAGCGCCTCGGGGCCAACCCGCTCCACTTCTTCCGAGTTCACCCACTGAATTTCCAGGTCGGTGTCGTGGGCAACGCCGGCATGGCGCAGGGCCTCGCGCACCGAAATGTACGAGTCGGGGTACTCGGTGTACTTGCCAACAATGGCGATGGGCACCGCCGTCTGGAGCGAGCTCATGTGCCGCACCATTGCATCCCAGCCGGCCATGTCCGGGGGCTGACCCGAGCAGCCCAGCGAGCGCAGCAGAATGTCCCCCAAGCCCGCCTCTTCGAGAATGAGCGGCACCTCGTAAACGTTGTTCACCGTGGTCAGCGGAATCACCGCTTCGCTGGGGACGTCGCAGAACAGCGACAGCTTTTCCATAATCGCCGGCGTTACCGGATGGTCGGTGCGGCAGATTAACGTGTCGGGTTGAATGCCGATGCTGCGCAGTTCCTTAACGCTGTGCTGGGTGGGCTTGGTTTTAAGCTCCCCGGTGGCGGAAATGTAGGGAAGCAGGGTCAGGTGAATGTAAAAAACGTTGTCCCGGCCCACCTCGTTCCGCATCTGCCGTATGGCTTCCAGGAAGGGAAGCCCTTCAATGTCTCCCACCGTGCCGCCGACTTCAACCACCATCACGTCGACCTGGGAACGCTCGGCCAGTCCGGTCAGCCGGTTCTTTATCTCGTTGGTAACGTGAGGCACGGTCTGAATGGTGCCGCCCAGGAAATCGCCCCGGCGTTCCCTGGTCAGCAGGGACGTGTACACCTGGCCGGCGGTTATGTTGGAGTCGCGGGTCAGTTCCACATCAATGAACCGCTCATAGTGGCCCAGGTCCATGTCGGTCTCGCCGCCGTCCTTGGTAACGAAGACCTCGCCGTGCTGGTACGGCGACATGGTGCCGGGGTCAACGTTCAGGTAGGGGTCGAGCTTCACCACGGTGACGGTCAATCCACGGCTTTTGAGGATGCGCCCAATGGATGCGACGCTGATCCCTTTGCCGATGGAACTGACCACTCCACCGGTGACAAAGATATACTTGGTGGTCATGCCTTAACGCTAAGCATGGTATAAGCCCGGGTGGGCAACAGATTCCTGGCAAAATTGCCTGAGCAGAAAACAGAGCAGGTTCGAACAGAAGGGCGCGCCAGAAGCGGAAACCATGAGTGACTTGCGCCTTGGGGTGATTATAGGAGCGGTAAACGAAGGGTGTCAAGCCAGACCTGTCATTGATTCAGGGCATTTGCAATGGCGGCGGCAATTAAAAGGAAATCACATCGCAAAGTAAACAAGGGGCCGGGTTATTAAACCTGGTCTTCAGGACTCGGCCAGCCGCTCGGCATCGGCAATGTACCGGGCCACGTCACGGATAAGCGCCTCGTCTTCTTCGGGGTCGCAATGGCCCAGATAGAAACAATCGCCATGCAGCGAGCCTTGAACGTGGTAATAGCGGTTGGTTAAATGGAGTTCACGAACACGGGGGTCAACTTGCCGCAAATTCTTCAGGCCCAAAGATGTTTGTGTTGTCCGCTCCACTTCCTCACCGGTCCGGGCGAGAATGAGCGCGTCGGTGGCCCGCTTGGCGGCGCACCACGCCTTCTCCGCAGCGTCCCGAATGTCGCCCGCCGCCAACCTTTCGAGAGCCTGGGCGTGGACCTCGCGGGCGTCCCGGAAAATCTCCTGAACGTTGACTGCTAACGTCATTGGTTCCCCCGAATTCCTGTTAAAATGGCTTGGCGATATATTCAACGGGAACGAGTTCCTGGGCAATGGGATCAACCGTCAGCCCAAAGTTTTCCAGGGTTGTCGCGCCCATGATATATTGCCCCTCGGGGCCAAAGATGACCAGGCACGGCCATTGCTGCTCCCCATGCGCAACCCACATACTGCCCACCGGAAACTTTTGCAGATTACCGTCGGCTAGGCGGACGACCTTTTCCTGCTCAGGCTCAATGCCCAACTCGGTCAGGACGGATGTGGGTATCATAGAGTGAGTAGCCCCGGTGTCCACCAGAGCGGATGCATCCTTGAACCCACCCTTGCTGAGATGCCCTATCTTCATTGGCACACTGAAAGTTCCCATTTAGCCTCCCGACGACGCTCCTAAAACAGCCAATCGACTATCCATACAACAGTATGGTAAAGGGGCTTAACTGGTGTCAACCGGGGGTGACACCAGCTGGTTTCCTTTTACGATGTAATTTCCATTCACAAACCCCTGCGTCCGGCCCGGCGTTGTTGGCGCACGAAACCCCAGGGAGTGTAAACTAGGGTTTAACCTCACCACTGGAGGAACCACCGGAGGAGCAGCCATGCCGGAACCGGAGATTCAGACGGGACCGCAAGCGGGACAGAAAACGCCACCGGGCATCGTGTTGGGCGACGCCCATACCCACCTGGACCAGTACGGGCCGGCGGATATTCCCGGCATCGTGGAGCGGGCCGAAGCAGCCAACATTCGGTTTATCGTGTGCGCCGGGACGACCATCGAGTCGACCCGTGCCTGCATCGAGATGGCCCGGCAGTATGACATCTTCCACGCCGGCGTGGGCATCCATCCAATGGAGGCGCACCGGACGCTGGACGACGCAGCCTGCGCCGAGTTGGAAAGCCTGGCCCGCGAACGCCCGGAGGTGGTCTGCATCAGCGAGGTGGGCCTGGACTACCTGCCCGAGTCTCCCGGCCACGACACGCAGGCGCAGGTCTTCCGGGAGCATATCCGGCTGGCCCGCAGCCTGAAACTGCCCATCATTTTCCACTCGCGGGAGTCGCACCCGGCGGTGTTCCAAATGCTGCGGGATGAACACGCCGGCGAGGTGGGCGGGGCGATGCACTACTTTCAGGGCGGCGAACCCACGGCGCGGGCCGCCATCGACTGCGGCTTCTTTATCTCGCTGGCCCGCCCACTGCTGCGGCTGCCGGAGCTTCAGGAGACGGCCCGGGCAATTCCGCTGGAAAACATGGTGCTGGAAACCGACGCTTATCCCCAACCCTTCAAGAAGTACCGGAGCAACTGGACCGAGCCGAGGCACGTCCTGGAAGTGGCCCAAAAGCTGGCCGAAATCAAGGGCGTAACCCTGGAGGAAGTGGCCGAGGTCACGACCCGCAACCTGGCCGGAATGCTGCGGCTGGAACGGTTCCTGTAACCCGCCCGCGGGGTTCGCCCTCACCCCCGGCCCCTCTCCCGCGGGAGAGGGGAGAATCGAAAGACCCTGCCCATGCCCCGCCGGGGATTGAGCCTGCTGCCCGTCAAGTGCTACCATTAGGTGCCGTCAACCGTTCACAATCATCTGCGCCGGCAGACCCGGCGCGGCCGGAACCAACCGGGGAGGATTACGATGCTGCCAAACCGCTGTCAAGTCGCCCTGAAAGAGTGGGCGGTAACCGTTAATGCCCTGGCCGAGGGAGCGCAGATTATCCTGCTGCGGAAGGGTGGAATCCATGAAGAGGGCAAGGACTTCCGGGTGATTCATCCCGAGTTCCTTCTATATCCAACCTACGAGCACCAGCGGGAAGACCTGCTCAAGGCCGAGCGTCAGCCCGGCCTGGCGCGGCTGCTCTCCGGCTCCCCCAGGTCCGACGCCATCACCTTCAGCCACTTCGCCAAGGTCGAGGAACTGCTGGAGGTTGAGGAACAGGAACGGGTGGACGATCTTTCGCCCCACCACATCTGGACCGGTGCCTACGCCCAATCGCGGCTGCACTGGAAGCCGATGCTGCCGCTGTCCATCATGCTGCTGCGGGTCTACCGTATGGAGCAGTCGGCAACGGTGCCGTTCATCCCCGAATACGGCGGCTGCAAGTCCTGGGTAGACGTCATCCCACGGATAGACTTGGGGCAACTGACGCCGGCCCTGCCCGACAACGACTTTCAGAGGGAGGTGGAGGCGATTAGGGGGAGTCTGGGTCTGGTGAGGGCGTGACGTTCAGGGGTTGACAAACGGAGGTGGGGTCCGGTAAACCGTAGGCACTTCGGGTGAGCATTTAGCCATGACCAGCCAAATACCGGAAAGCATCGACGCCGGACAGACTGCGGTGTACCAGGGCAATTGCTTGGATCTTATCCCGGCGTTGCCGGACGCCAGTGTAGACGTAGTTGTAACGAGTCCTCCCTATTGGGGACAGCGGGAATCGCTGGGCAACGGTACGGAAACCGACCCCAGAGATTACATCGCCTTTCTGCAAAAGGTTTTCGCCGCCATTCTGCCCAAGCTGAAAATGGACGGCATCTTGTGGCTGAATCTGGGTGATGCTTACAATACGCCGATAAATTGGGGCAGGGAAGACTACAAGTACAGTTCGCTGGGGCCGGATCAGAAAGGTTTTCACCCCGACAACGCCGCCTATACCAAGCCGAGGTTCAAGCGACGGGCATTCGTGGACAAGACAACTGGCTGGTTGCAGTACGGCAACCTGTTATTGTTGCCACAACGACTCTTGATTGAACTCGTCGAATCGGGTTACATGTACCGAGGAGAAGTTATTTGGCAAAAAAAGAACCCAATGCCTGAAGGCCGGTGCCGTCGCCCCCACCGCAAGCATGAGTCTATTTTCCTGCTGGCCCGCCATGAACGCCACTCCTTCCGCTCTGTTCCCCCGGTTCCGAGCATCTGGAGATTCGCTAACGAGACTATCGACGGCTTGCAGCACCGCTCCCGTTTTCCCGTCGAGTTGCCGCAGCGTTGCATCGAAGCCTTTGGCCGCCACGGGCGCGACGTGGTGGTGCTGGACCCGTTTTCCGGTTCGGGGTCAACCGGTCTGGCAGCCCTGCGGCTTGGCTGCACTTACATCGGGTTTGAAATAGACGATACCCAAGTGGAGGAATCAAGGCGCAGGCTGGGCATAACAGTTGGACAGAATAGTCCTCAACTTAAACGAGCAGTCGTTGGCGCAGAGCATCAATTAGAAACCGGGAAAAACTATCGTCTGGATTTGTAAAGTCGCACTTGAAAATTCGAGCGGCGGCGTTTTCAGATGCGGTTGCAACAGTGTTGCGATTGTATGAGAAACAAGCCGAAAAGTTGCCATGCTCCTCGAAATCCCGCCGCTTGTCACTCATTTGCCCTTCGCCAACATCCCCCAACTCCCCGAGATTGACCGGCCGCGTTCCGGGGAATGCCTTGCTGTCCATTGTCCAGAACACCGAAAGATGCCCGGCCTCGATCAACGCTTGGCTCATTGGCACGTCGTCGGTCCGCCTTTCCGCAATGCTGGCTTTAACGTGCACCACTCCCAACAACATTTCGCTTCCTTCATGCTCATAAGAAAGCAAGACGTCAGCTTTGTCAGGAATAATCCGTGGGTCCCGCAAATGTCCCAAAAGGCTGGTTTTGCGGGCCTTATTCGCAATATCGACTCTTAAACCGTTGTTGCCAAGGAATTCCCCGTACTGGGATACCAGCACCCGCTCCAACGCCCAACCGCTGGTCCGTTTCCAACTTTGCTCAAGATTCAGCCGGGCGTTATCAGGAGGGTGATATGAACGGTCACAATACGCATGATTAATCAGGAAAATCCACAAATCTGAAGGGTTGGCATCCGGCCAAATTTGCACGGCTCGCAGGAAAGAGTTCGCCACCGCATCCGCCTTGTTTTTGGGAACAGCCAAACCGTCCCGGAGCACTGTCATCACTTCGTAAAATTCGCCTTGTGTTGCCCAGGGCAGCCAATATGCAGCGTCAAACTGGTCATACTTGAACTGGATAACAGCCCGCCATCGGCGGCTGATGCCTGTATTCCGGGCGGGGCCTGTATAACCGGGCTGGATTGGTCTATTCCTTCAAAAAGGCTTGCAGGCGGGACTCCCAACGACGATGCCAACCGGAAAATTGCGGACAGGGCAGGATTGCGCTCACCACGTTCAACCCCACCGATATATGACCGGTCCAGCCCGGAAGCTTCAGCTAGTACCGGTTCCAGATAGTCTTGTCGATACTGGAAAGTCACTTCCAACTGTGGATTCCAGCTTGTGCGGGAACGACGGGCAGGTGAAACGGGTATCTGGTATAAGGCATATTCAAGTGGAAACGGTACTAGGTTCTCTTGCGTCATAGCTAGATATTCACGCAGCCGACGGATGTTAACCCCGAACATTAATTTGCCAGAATCGCCCATAATCGGGTATTCTGTTAGCGTATGCCGGGTATGTCTACGTACTAATCGTACCAACCAACCGAGGGCTTTTGACCATGAAATACCGCCAGCTTCCCCGGACCCACTCAGTAACTGCCAATTATGCTTAACTCCAAGCAGCGGCCGCTATCCTGGCCCGAAATCGAAAGCATCCCAACCGTCGCCGCTGCTTGTGAGGTTCTGCGCGGGTGGGGCCGTGATGAGTTAGCCGAGCGTATAGCCTATTTCGCCTCTGACGAGGACCTGGAAGATGGCGATGTTCCGGTTACGCTGGAAAGCGTCCTTGGGTTTCTGGCATTTTTTGGCGGGGTCGAATCCGATGGCAAGGTTGACATGGCTTGTTCGCCGGAAGGATGTCTTTCCGCCGTTTGGCGTTTCCCCGAGGACCGCCGCCGGGCCTGCGTGTGGTTTCTGGACAAAGAACGGGTGATGTTCTCCGCTACCGACGCCAACGGCAAGTTTCTGAGAATTGAGGGGGGCAGCGAAACCGGCGACCGTATGGTGGTAATGGAAAGATTGGTAGGGGCAGGGCTGTTTGCATGGCGTCAGGAATCACCGGCAGTCAAGAACTCTCACCCCAGCACCACGTTGCCCGGTACTGCCGGCGTCGCCACCTAGCCTTGGATGGCACACCTTTGGACGAGGCATTCCTACTCCGTGAAGGGGAAACATACCTGTCCGCCAATTGGCTGGAGCATTTCCACCCGACAGAACGCAGGGCCCAGATAACCGCTGTCCGCCGGACTTTGATGGGCAAAGGGCGGACTGTTGCCCGAACGGAGGCTTTCGCTGTGTTGAACATAGGAACGGCTATCGACTTTTCCCTGCAAGAGTTGAACCTGGACATCCGGTTTATCGCCTTGGGTGAACGGCATGACCCTTCTCATACCGGCATCTACGGGTTAGAGGAGAACAAAGCTGATGCGGCACACGTATTGGCGAAATCGGTTAACCCGACTGAAGTTCATCCCGCAGCTTAACCTGACCACCCAACCCCCTTAAAGGACTTAACCAACCATGAAATACCGCAACCTTCCCCGGACCGACCTCATTACAGCATAGCTATGGCCCACTGGCTGGGCGAATTCACTTGGCCGGCAGGAAGGGAGAATAATCTATGACAACTCAAGAAAATACGACAGACCGAGTGCTGGGCCGTCTTGAAGCCAACGTGGAGAACCTGCAAACCAGCGTTGCCGACTTGAAGTCCGAACTTCAGCAAACCAACACTCGCATTGGTCAAACCAACACCCGCATTGACCAAACCAACTCAAAGATTGACCGGCTGTTTTATGCCATTATCGGCATCGGCGGCGGCATTATAGCCGCTCTCGTAGCTTTGATGCTCAAGGGCATTGACCGCTGAACGAGCGGATCCGCCAATCCATAAGTAATAAGGACCAACCAAACATGAAATACCGACAGCTTCCCCGGACTGACCTTAACCTTTCCGAAGTTGGCTTCGGGGTGTGGACCGTGGCCACCACCTGGTGGGGCAACATTCCCGAGGCTCAGCGCGCCGCTTTGCTGGAGAACGCGGTGGATTTGGGCATTAATTTCTTCGACACCGCCGATACCTACGGCGAAGGCTACGGCGAGGAAATTCTGGCCAAGTTCATCGGCCACCACCGGCACAACCTGGTCATCGCTACCAAGTTCGGGTACGACTTCTACGACACCGCGACGCCCCGCATCGGCCACCAGGAGCGCCCCCAGAAGTTCGAGCCGGAGTTTATCCGCTTCGCCTGCGAACAGAGCCTCCGCCGCCTCAACACCGACTACATCGACATCTACCAACTGCACAACCCACGGGTCAGCGCCATCGAGCTGGACCAGGTATTCGAGACCCTGGAAGAGCTGAAGACCGAGGGCAAGATTCGCTGCTACGGCTCCGCCCTGGGGCCAGACATCGGCTGGTTCGAGGAGGGCGAACTTTCCATGAAGGAGCGCCATGTCCACAGCCTCCAGATTATTTACAGCATCCTGGAACAGGAACCGGCCAAGGACTTCTTTCCCATCGCCCGCGACGAGGAAGTCGGGCTGCTGTCCCGGGTGCCTCACGCTTCCGAGGCGCTTACCGGCCGCTACTCCGAAGTCCCCGAGTTCGACGAAAGCGACCACCGCTCCCACCGGCGGGCCGAGTGGCTGCGAGAGGCGCTCCGCAAAGTGGAGCGGGTCAAGTTCCTGGAGGGCGAAGACGTGGGACGGACGCTGAGCCAGGCCGCCATCCAGTTTTGCCTTCACCAGCCCAGCATCGTTTCGGTGCTGCCCAATTTCACCAACCTGGACGAGCTGAACGACTACACCTCGGCGGTGGACACGCCGCCGCTGACCGACGACGAGCAGTCCCAACTGGACTTCCTGTGGGAGAACAACTTCGAGTTGGAAGAGGTGTCGCCCAACCTGACCGAGGTTTAGGCCCGGCAGCTATCCAATCCGGTCGCCGCCGATTCCCAACAGCCGGTCCAGCAGGGCGAAGAACCGCGGCCCGTCTACCGCGTCGACCACCGGCACCTGCCCTCCCTCGGCGGTTACCCGGGACTCGCCCCAGCGGTCAGGGTCCCGGCATTCCACTTCCAAGGTTACGGGCCTGACGGAGAGGATGTCCGGGTCGATGCAGGCCGCCATGGTCAACGGGTCGTAGAACTCAAACCTTTGGCGGGCTGGGTCTGCCTCGAACCAGCCCCGCAGCAAGTCCAGGGTCAGGCGTCCCAAGAGTCCGGCTGCTTCCGAGGATGCCAAGCTGTCGCGTCCGACGCTCACTTGCCGGCAGGCAGCCAAGTCCACCAGGGTCATGGGTACGCCCGTCGCCAGCACTTCCTGAGCCGCCACCGGGTCGCTGTAAAAGTTGAACTCGGCGTGGGGCGAAACGTTCCCCCGGACTCCGACAGCCCCACCCATGACCACGAGGGAACCGGCTTTCTCCAGCATTCCGGGGTATTTGCGGTGCAGCCGGGCCAGGTTAGTCAACGGCCCCAGGGCAACCAGGCCGATTTGCCCCGGCCATTGCCCCAACTGCGCGGCCAGGAAATCCACGGCCATTTCCGGCTCCGGACGGGTTGACGGACGGGGCAGCCGGTGGGTCAGGCCGGTCTTGCCGTGAAAGTCGTGGGAGTACAGGAACTTTCCCCGCCGGGGCCGGGACGCGCCCTTGGCCACGGGGATGATGGTTGCCCCGGCGTATTCCAGCAGCGCCAGCGCGTTGCGGGTTCCCTGAGCCAGGGATACGTTGCCGCCAACCGTGGTCAGCCCCAGGACATCCACGGTTGCGTCGGCCAAGGCCATCAGAATGGCGATGGCGTCGTCAACGCCGGGGTCGGTGTCAATGATGATTTTCAAGGCAGTCCTTCCAGCCGCTCCGGGCGGGCGGGTCCGGTGAGGGAATTCAGGGTTTGGCTTATAACAGGGCGGAGTTGACGAAGGAAGTCAGGGTTTCCAGGGAGGTGTAGCGCGTCCGGTAGTCCAGGGCGTGTTTCAGCTTGCCGGTGCTCAGAAGCGCCGGATACCGCAGGAAGTCCAGTTGGGATACGTGACACTTGCGTTGCAGACCCAGCCCCCAGGTCAAGCCCACCGCCGGGTAGACCAGCATCCGGGGACAACGCTGCACATCCCGGGGCAGCGATTCCAGGATTTCGCTGAAGAACGCCACGCCTTCCCCGGCCAGGTTGAACACGCCGGACGTTTGGCGCTTCACAACCTCCGTTATCGCCCGGGCCAAGTCGTCTTCGTGGAGGAACTGAAACGGGATGTCGCGCCAGCCCACCTTCACCGGGTTGGGACAGGAGAATATCTGCGAAAGCGATGGATGCGCTCCCGGTCCCAGCACCGGCGCGGTCCGCAGCACGGTCAGGACGATTTCGGGGTGCTGCGCCTGAAATTCCCGGGCCGCATACTCGGAGAGATATTTTTCGTAGGCCAGGGCGTGGTCCGGGTTGGGACGCAGCGGGGCATCCTCGGTCAGAGGCACCGGGGTGTCCTGAAGCACCCCGTAAACGGAGTGGGCGCTAAGGAACACGACGTGCTCGACTCTGGCCAGGGAACAGGACTCCAAAACGGCTTGGAACGTCCGCAGGTTGGAGTCCATGGTGGGCCGTGCGTCCCGCCGCTCTTGGCTGGGATTGGGAAGGGCTGCCAGATGCACCACCGTGGTTACCCGGTGCTGGCGCAATATGTCGTGGATGGGTTCGTTCACGTCCTGCCGTCGGGCGAATATGTCGTGGATGGGCAGGGTCAACGGCTTGGTGTCCAGGGCAACCATCTGCCCCAGGCTTTCTTCTTCCAATTCCCGCAGCAGCCGGGAGCCGATGTACCCCGAAGACCCGGTTACCGCTACCGTTTTGGCCGGCGTGACCATCAATTCTCCCGAACCATTCTCCCGAATGATGACCGTTGTTGGGCCAGGAACCGGACGGTTGCAGATCCCCTTTTGACAGGGACGCCCCCTGTCTTCACAGGGGCAGGCTCTTTGCGAGGCCCCTGCCCGATTAAACCAGCGACTTCGCAATCGTCCTGGGACCATGCTGGGAGGGTTACGTCTGGCCGGGTTAGAAATTATCTCAAAACTTGAAGCGGCCCTCATCCCGTCCTGAGATAGTTTCATCGGGGGTTTGGGGGATGAATCCCCCAACGTAACCCCGTCACCCCGAGGCCCTCCGAATTTTGGTTTTGAGATAGTTTCTTATTACCCGACAGAAATCGAAGCGGCCGCCGCCTGGGCCGCGTCCCAGCCGCTGCGGGCGGCTCCCTCCAGGGTTGAAGGCCAGCCGGTGTCGGTCCAGTCGCCGGCCAGGAACAGGTTGGATACGGGCGTAACGCTGCCCGGACGCATCCCGGCAACTCCCGGCAGGCACCGGATGGTCGCGTTCCGCTGCTTGACCACCACCCAGCGCAGCAACCGTGGCGGTTCGACCGGCTCACCACCAACGGGATATGGGGCGAGAGCATGGACAACTTCGGCATGGGCCATTTCCGCCAGTGCTTCGCGGGGCAGGTCAATATAATCCCACGCGGCGCTCAGGGAAACGCAGATGCGGCGCCCGTCTCTCCCGGTTTCGTCTTTCAGTGTCCCATCTATCTGGGTCTCGCCTTTATTGAACACCCATTGCAGCGGGCTGTCCACGAAGGCGCAGAAATCTTCCAACATCACCGGCCGGTCATACCAGAGATGGATGTTCACGATGGGCGACGCTTCGATGCGGCCAATCCGCTGAAAGAAGGGGTCGCCGTCCAACAGCGAACCGGGCAGCAGCGGCAGCAGGGCGTACCACGGCAGGGCGCTGACGTAGCGGCTTCCGGTGACGACTTCGCCCGACCCCAATTCTACTCCGGTGACCAGTGACCGCCGACCGTCCGCGGGCGTGTGGATTTTCCTGACCGGGACGCCCAGCATCAGGCGGCACCCCAGGGCGGACAACCGGCGCAGGGCGGGTTCGCCCAGGCTGGGCAGCAGCCCATCTTTGGCGCAGCCGATGTTGGGGGCGTTGCGGCCCTTCAGCATAGCTTCCTGCACGAACATCAGGCCCATCGCCGCGCTGATGTCGGCCACGTTGTCGTTGACCACCGGCTCAACAAACAGGTTCCAGAAGTTCTTGACGGCCCGCTCCGACTGCCGCTGCTCAGCGAGCCATTGCCGGAAGGTGGTCTGCTCCAGGCGGGGTTGAGTGCGGCGGGTGAATTTGGCGCGAACCAGGGCCGCCAGCACTCCCAGCCTGTCCCTCGTGTCCAGGTGGGGATACCTGAGCAGCGAGCCCAGCAGGTGGAAAGGAGCCGGAACTGGGCCGGAGCGGAGCGTACCAGCAACGCCGCTGCGGGAACGGACCGGGATGTCCAGGCTGGGCTGCAGGAACCAGCGGTCCCGCGCGCCCAGGCGTTCCAGCAGGTCCAGGAAGCGGGTGCAGCCGGCGGTGATGACGTGCTGCCCGTTGTCCACCATTTGGCCGGTGGCGCCGTCCACAAAGGAGAAAGCCCGGCCGCCCAGGAACCGGCGGGCCTCCACCAGCGTTACCGGGAACCCGGCTTCCAGCAGGCGCAGGGCGGCGGCAATTCCGGCGACGCCGCCGCCGAGGACCACCACGCCGGGTTGGGACGCGGGCGGTCTCATCAGTCCGCCCGTCTGCGCAAGGCAATTTGTCTCAACCCAGCCGGTCGGATGGGGCTACCAGGGCCTTTGGCTGGCAAACCATGTCTGGGCAGTAACCCGCACCTTCTCCATTTTGCTGAGACTGACCCGGTGATGCAGCACGTCGTAGTCCATGTTCTCAATGTGGTCCAACACCCTTGAATACAGGCGGCCCAACACCGCCGGACAGGCCCGGGAACGTTGGGACAAATAGGGCAGCAGCAGGAAGCCGGAATCGAAATACTCCCTGGCGCGCCGGCACTGGAAACGCATCAACTCAACGAAGGCGGGGTTGACCGTCCCGGCCATCAACTCGGCCTCGGAGTAGCCGAACCGCTCCAATTCGTCCTGCGGCAGGTATACCCGTCCCATTTCCAGGTCTTCCTTAACGTCCCGGGCAATGTTGGTCAACTGCATCGCCAGCCCCAGGTCTACGGCCCGGTCTTTGGCGGCCGGGTCTTGGAAACCAAAAATGTGAAGACAGACCAGCCCGACGGCGGACGCCACCCGGTAGCAGTATTGGCGGAGTTCGTCAAAGTTGGCGTAGTGGTCCTTGACCAAATCCGACTCGACGCCCGCCAGAATCTCCAGGAAATACTCCTGGGGGATGTTGTATTTCTCAACGACGTCGGCCAAGGCCAGAAAGAGCGGTTCATTCAAGTTGCCCCGCAAGGTGTCCCGCCCCGGCAAAGTTGGGTGGTGGCTGCTCCGGGGCAGGGCAACCGGGGCCGGGCTGCGATTCTCGTAGCAGTGGCCCAGCTTGCCCCGCAGTTCGGTCAGCATCGCCAGCTTTTGATCCAGCGAACCCTCTCCGTCCACCGCATCATCGCAATAGCGGCAAAAAGTGTAGGCCACGTAAATTGCGGCGCGCTGGGGTTTGGGCAGGGTCAAGAAAGCGAAGTAGAAGTTCTTGGCCTCACGCCGGGTTACTTGGCGGCATTCTTCGTAGGCCGTTGCCAGGGTAGTCAATTGCGCACCTCCCTGCTCTTGCCGTTGGGCAGGCCCATGCCCAGCCCCAGCTTTGCGCTCAGCCAGGTGGAGAGAAACAACCCGGCCTTGCGCCTTCGGGACAGCGCAGGCCGTTGATGCAGCACCCGGCAGTCCTGCCGGCGAATGGCCTCCAGCGCCGCCACGCCGCCCCGGGTAAACAGGGCAACATCCAGCCGGGCCGGGCCGGTGAGGGAAGCGGCCAGCGGCGCACCTTCCCGGAACAGTTGCATGGCCCGGTCAACCTCAAAGGCCATCAGGCGCCGGAAGGCTTCGTCTTCCACGCCCCCGGCCAACTCGGCTTCGGAATATCCGAAGGCGTCCAGGTCTTCCAGCGGCAGATAGACCCGGCCCTTGGCGTAATCCCGGGCTACGTCCTGCCAGAAATTTGCCAACTGCAAGGCGGTGCAGGTGGCGTCGGACAGCCGCTGCCGCTCCGGGTCGCCGTAACCGAAAAGGCCAAGGACCAAGCGCCCCACCGGGTTGGCCGAATGATCGCAATAGCGCAGCAGGCCGGCGTAGGTGGGATAGCGCCGGTGGAGCTGGTCCATACGATTGGCTTCAATCAGCTTCAGAAACGGCTCTTGGGGCAGGCCGAAGGCGCCGATGGTCTCCTGCAGCGCAACCATTACCGGGTGGGATGGCTCGCCGCCGTAGCAGGCTTGCAGCTGCGACTCCCACCAGTCCAGCAGCGACAGGCGGTAAGCGCCCGGGTCATCCGCCGGCTCCGGCTGGATGGAAGGCTCTTCGGCAAGCCCTGCGCCGGGGGGAGGCGGGAGGGCCTCGTCGCCCAGGTCGTCAACGGTGCGGCAATAGGCGTAAAGCGCGTACATATGCCGCCGCAGTTTCCGGGGCATGAGCATCGAACCGACGGTGAAGTTCTCGTAATGGGTCCGGGCCAGCCGCTCGCAGTAGCCGTAGGCATTTTCCGCAGACCAATTCTCATCTCCGGCCGTAATGGTCTGGGGCATTCCGGGCCCGGTATTCATCGGTCTTCTCGACTGCTCCCGAAAGTGTCCTGTGCCGGTGCGGCGTCCCGAGTCACACCGCGGCGGCCAATCGGCGGTAGCGGCCCAGGGCCAGCAGCGGCCAGTAGTTCCGGTAAAGATGATACTTAATCATAAAGGAAGATGCCATGTCCAAATCCTGGCGACGGACTTTTCCGGATTTGTGAAGATGCGGCGACAGCGCTCCCACACCGTACCCCGGAAACCCGGTGCCGGTGAAGTAGGGTTCGTCCCATGTGCCGTCTTCCTGCTGAGTGGCAACCAGGTAGGCAACTCCGGCTCTCGTGGCAGGGTGGTCCACCTCGGCGGCCAACAGTCCCAGCAGGGCCCACGCCGTCTGCGACGGGGTGCTGGGGCCGACTCCGCGGAGCGCCGGGTCCACGTAGGAGCCGCAGCTTTCCCCCCAGCCGCCGTCGGGGTTCTGGTGGTCTACCAGCCAGGCCACGGCCTGGCGGACGTAGGGCTGGCTCATGTCCTCGCCAATGGCCTGAAGGCCGGGCAGGACCGCCGCGGTGCCATAGATGTAGTTGACCCCCCAGCGTCCGAACCAAGACCCATCGGCTTCCTGCTGGCCGCGCAGGAATTGATAACCCTTCTCCACCAAATTTGCGTCACTCCGGTTTTTGGCGCCGGAGGGCGGCGGGCGCTCTCTACTGTAACCGCTGCGGCCCAGCATTTCCAGAACGTGGCCGGTTACGTCGGCGCTGGGCGGGTCCAGGGTTTCGCCGAAGTCGGAAAAGGGCAGGTCCACCAGGTAGTGCCGGTTGTTGTCCTTGTCGAAGGCGGCCCAACCGCCGTCCTTGCACTGGAGGGCGGTCATCCAGTCTATGCCCCGGCGCACCGCCTCGCTCTTGGCCGTTTCGCCGTCGCCCAGGTCAGACAGCAGCAGGGCCATGATTACGACGGCCGCGTCGTCAATGTCCGGGTACAGGTTGTTGTGGAACTCGAAGGCCCAACCGCCCGGCTGAACGTTTCTGGCCCGCACCTGCCAGTCGCCGGGCCGGAGAATCTGCCGGTCCATGAGCCACCGCCCCGACTTGACGACCAGGGGGTCGTCCGGGGAGATTCCCGACTCCAGCAGGGCTAGTTGGGCCAGGCAGGTGTCCCAGACCGGGGAGATGCAGCCCTGGATGGTCATGGTGTCTTCGGTCTCAATGGCAAACCCTTCGATTCCGGCAAAGCCCCGTTCGATAACCGGGTGGTCCACCGGGTAGCCCTGGTGGTGCAGCGCGATGAGGGAGTACACCCACGGGGGTTGAATCCCTCCCCACGAGCCGTCGTATTCCTGGTGGGCCAGCACCCACTCCTCGGCCCGCTGCGACGCCGTCCGGCGGAGGGGATGTATGGGGAAGCGGCGGTAAAGGCCGACGAGTTGGTCGGCGTGGTAGAGCAGGAAGGGCAACAGGTCCTTGGATGGCTTTAACTCGAACAGGTTCATCAGGTTCAGTAGGTTTGGGTACGGATGGGGCAGGGAATAGTCCACCTCGGACCGGGGCTGCAAGAAAAGCTCGTCGATGTTGGCCCCTTCCGGGACCTGGCAGACGGGACGGTAGGTCAGCACCAGCATCAGGGGCACGACCGTCGGCCGCGCCCAACTGGAAAACTCGTAGATGTTGAAGGGCGCCCACGAAGGCAGGAGCATCAACTCCGGGGGCAGGTTCGGCGTACCCTTCCAGTCCCACTGGCCGAAGATGGCCAGCCATATCTTGGTGAACACCCGGCAGCCGGGTACGCCGCCCTTGGACAGGATGAATTCCCGCGCCTTGCGCAGCGGTTCCGACTCTTCAATCGCAACCGCCTGCTGGCGCAAGGTTGGGCGCTCGCTCTCCGTCGACGGATGGTGCGGGAGTCTCCCGGCTTCGGTTGAACCATAATGCGCCGCGGCCAGCTTCAGGGCGAAGTAGCACTCAACCGAGGTGCTAAGGTCGCCGGGCGCCTCGTAATACTGTCCCCAAGACCCGTCATCCCGCTGCTTGCTGAGGATGTAGTTGGTCAGCTTGCGCCATTTCTCCGGGTTCTGCTTGCCCAGGAACCAGGACAGGAAAATGTACTCGGCTTCCATGGTGTTGTTGGACTCCAGTTCGCCCCACCAGTAGCCGTCGGGGTACTGGGTCTGCCGAAAGTATTGCTGGCTGCGCGCAATGGCCCCGGCTACGTCCATCGCACCCACCGCACCCACCGCCTCTGTAAGGTTGGGTGGCGGCTCCCCAGCGACGCCGGGGTGGGGGCCAGCCGGGGCGGAGACGGGGGAGACGAAGCCCTTTGGGAGTTTGGGGCCAAACCGCAGGATGTCCTCTTGAACCAATGGCAACACTCCGGTCAAAAAATATTCTGGGCGAATCTGAAAGCGCGGATGGCCGGAGCCGCCGGTCAAGCCGGGGGGCGCGGTGATACGGTGTTCACCGGGTATACCCGTGGTCGGTGAACCACCGGACCGACCTGGCCAGCGCGTCTTCCACCGGATGCTGGGGCAGCCCCAGTTGGCTTACCGCCTTTTCACAACTAACGTACATCGGAGTCCGGGCCACCTTCAACCCCTCCAGGGGCAGGGCCGGCTCCCGGCGGGCCACAACTCCCTCAACAAACAGGTCCACCCAGGCGGCGCCGATGACCGCCCAGAGGGGCAGGCGGCGGGTGGGAGCGGGCCGGCCGGTAATGTCCGCCAGCATCCGGTAAAGCTCGGCCAGGGACACGTTGCGGTTGCCCAGCACGTAACGCTGTCCCGGCACACCGCGCTCCATCGCCAGAATATGCCCCACCGCCACGTCCTCAACATCCACCGCGTTAATGCCGGTATCGATGTAAACCGGGGCCCGGCCCCGCAGGAAGCCCAGCGCCACCTTGCCGGTTGGAGTGGGTTTAACATCCCAGGGGCCGAAGGGACCGGCGGGGTTTACCACCACCACCGGGAGTCCCTCGTCCGGATATTCCAGCGCAACCCGTTCTGCAAGGTACTTGGACTTCTTGTAATGCCCCACCAGATGTTTGGGTTCCAGCGGGCAGTCCTCGTCGCCCAACCCGTGGGGCGGCAGGCCGATGGTTGAGACTGTGCTGGTGTAGACCACCCGGTCCACCCCGGCGCGCCGTGCCTCATCCAAAACGTTCCGGGTGCCGTCCACGTTGACCCGGTAGATGTCCTGCGGGTTCCGGGACCAAAAGGTGTAAGCGGCGGCACAGTGGAAAACCGCCCGGCAGCCGGACACGGCCCTCCGTACCGAGTCGACGTCCAAAATGTCTCCTTCGACGCGCTTAACCCCTGTGTCGTCGATTGCCAAAGTGTTGCTGCCGGGACGCACCAGGGCGACAACCTCATGCCCGCGAGCCAACAACTCCCGGGCCAGGTTGCCGCCAATGAACCCGGTGGCCCCGGTGACCAGGACTTTCATAAGGCGGTGGGCGGGGCATTCCGGGCCGATTGCTGCTGCTGGACGAAAGCCGCGCCGAACCGGGCAAGGCTGTTCTGGGCGCGGCTGCGCATAGCGGCGATTCGGAACAGCGCCGGTATGCGCCAAGGGCGGGGAAGCACCCGGCCCGCCGCCGTGCCGGGGCGTCCGGCCAACCCCAGTACCCACGCCGGCAAGACCTGTCCGGCCGGGTCCAGCACCGCCCGCACGGCCAGGAAGGGCGCCCCGGCGCGTGCCGCTTCCTCGGCCACCCAGTAGTCTTCCATGTTGACGGCGGGGGCGTGGTACTGCCGGAACAACGCCGCCTTTTCGGCGGGCGTGGCGACAATCCGGTCCACAGTCAAAGACGGACCGGCGGAGGGTAGGCCGCCCGGCAACATTAAATCGGTGGACAGCGCATCCTGCGCCTGCCGCAGCATTTCCGGGTCGGGAGTCAGCGGGTCGAGAGACGGTGAACAAAAGCCATCGGCCAGCGTCAGGCCGCCCGCGGGCATGGCCGGGTCCAACCCGCCGGAGAACCCCAGCAGCAGCAGCGGGCTGCCGGACGGACGCCGGGGCGATTCCAGGATTCGCCGCACCGACGCCCGGGAGCGTTCTCTTCCGATGCCGATGACGTGAAAGTCCAGGCCGGAAGGGGGCTGCCGGACGAGGGCACGTTTCAGGCCGGCCAGTTCCTGCTCCATTGCGGCGATGATGGTCAACACTTACGCTGTTCCTGCGATTCCATCTAATTTCCGGCGATTTAACGACTTTTGGCGCTGGCACGAACCGCCATGCTTCCTAACCAGCGCCAAAAGCCTACCGCCGAGGGCAGGTCAGGCCGCGGTGATGCCGCCCTTATGGGCCGCGCCGGACTTGATGAGGGTTACCCAGTCTTTGGGAGTTGTCACGGCCTGAAAAATTGTCGCCGACTCGAACCCGCAGTGCATCATGCAATTACTGCATCGGGGGTCGCGGCCCACGCCGTACTGCCGCTCCCAAAGGTCGGGGTCATACAGTTGGTCAACGTCGTCAACGTGCTCATCGGCCAGGGGGTAGCACGGCTTGCGCCAGCCCATCACCGTGTAGGTGGGGTTGGACCAGGCGGTGCATTGGTACTCGCGGTGCCCTTGCAGAAAGTTGAGGTAAAGCGGGTTGTTGTAAAACCGCATCCCATCGGTCTTGGCCGGGTCCAGCAGCTTGCGGAAAATGTTCCGGGAGTCCTGCCGGCTGAGGAACAGGTCCCGGTCGGGCGCGTCCTCAAAGTCGTACCCGGGGGAAATCATCGACCCTTCGACGCCCAGGCTGTTGACGTAGCGGAACATTTCGTGCAGGTCGGCAACATCGCTGTTTTTGAAAACCGTGGTGTTGGTGCAGACCCGGTAGCCCCCGGCCACCGCCATCTCAATGCCTTCGACGGCTTTCTTGAAGACACCGGCCCGGGCCACCGATTCGTCGTGCTTCTCTTCCATGCCGTCCATGTGGACCACCCAGCAGAAATACTTGGACGGGGGAATTTTGCACAGCATCCGCTCCAGCAGCAGGGCGTTGGTGCAGCAGTAGACGAAATACTTGCGGGCGACCAGTTGGTTAACAATGTCGTCGATGTGGGGATGAATGGTGGGTTCGCCGCCGGCAACGGACACGATGGGCGCGCCCGCCTCTTCCACGGCGGCCAACGCCTCGCTGACCGGCATCATCTTGTCCAGAACGGAGCGGTACTCCCGGATGCGTCCACAGCCGATGCAGGCCAGATTGCACATTTCCAGCGGCTCCAGCATCGTGACCAGCGGGAACCGCTTGCGTCGGCGCAACCGGTTTTTGAGCATATACCAGGCCAGGCGAAGCGACAGTTCCAGCGGCCTTTGAGCGTGTTTTGCGTCAGCCATAATCACCCTAACAGCGCTTTGTGTGGGGTCGGCAACTCTAATACAGCCGACGGGCCAGAAAGTCCACCAGTTCCTCCACCTCGGCCCGCACCCAGGGGGGCAGACTTACCCCGGCCAGCGCCTGCACCGCCGCCCGGGCGCTGTCCTGCACCACCAGGTCCGAATGTCCGGCGGTGTCAAGCTCATCCAATATGGCCATCACCTGCTCGACGTCGGCATCTTCCAGGTCTTCCCGTCCGTAAATCCGCAGCAGTTCATCCCGCGACGCTCCGGAAGCGTGCTCGAAAGCATACACCACCGGGAAGGATTTTTTGCGCCGGCGAATGTCGTTACCGGTGGACTTTCCGGTCGTGCCCTGGTCTCCCCAAATGCCCAGGTAGTCGTCCCGGATCTGGAACGCGCGGCCCAGATGGCTGCCGAAGCCGGCGAAAGCCTGGGTCTTTTCCCGGTCCTCGGTAGCCAGCAGCGCGCCGATGTGCAACGCGCTGCGGATTAGCGCCCCGGTCTTGCCGGCGATCATGTGCAGATAGTCGCCGGTGGTAATGTCGGTCCGGGACTCAAAACCCAGGTCCAGGCATTGACCTTCGATCATCTCCAGGTAGCTTTCCGTCAGGATTTCGGAGACTTGCAGCGCAACGTGGGGCGCCACCCCCGGCCGACAGCAGCGCAGCCCGGTTTTAAGAAGACAGAGGTCGCCCAGGGACTGCATCGCGTCCCCGCCCACCAGGGCTTTGGGGATGCCCCACAACGACCAAGCCGTAGCCTGGTGCCTGCGCTCCAGGTCCTGGTCCTGGATATCGTCGTGCAGCAGGGAGAAGTTGTGAATCAACTCCAGCGCGGCGGCGGCGGGAGCGGCCCGGGCCGGGTCGCCGGACAGGGCTTCGCAGGCAAACATACAGAGGGTGGGACGCAGGGCTTTGCCCTGGGACGACGGGGTTGAGGCGGGTTGACCGTCCGGGTCCGCCCAGCCCAGGTGGTACCGCATCAGGGTGTTCAGCGCGCTGTCGCCGGCTTCGTCAGAAATACCGGGAACCGCCTGCGCCAACTCCCCCTCCACCACCTCCCGGTAGCGGGCAAACATGGCCGGCAGGGTTGGCTCAGGTTGGGGGTTGTTCATTGCATCCTGACTAGCGTCTTGCCTGGCGTCTTGGGTGCGGTTTCGGCCCATGCCCCCGGTCCGGGCCAACGGAGCGCTGCCACATAAGGCGCTCATGTTTCCGGGCAGCAGCTGGAATCCAGCAAAGGGCTTTGGGACTGTCAAGTAATTCCTGGGGACGGTTGGTTCCGAAAACCACGGTAAGAAAACGACATCTGGTCGGGGCGGGCAGGATCGAACTGCCGACCTCCTGGTCCCAAACCAGGCGCCCTGCCGCTGGGCCACGCCCCGAAACGCACCCCGGCCCGGCAAACCCAAACGGGCGGAGCCGACCGGGATTAAGGCAGTCAATTGGGTGCAAGCGATTGAATCAAACTTTTGGACAAATACGTTTGAATACAACCGCTGGGAAGAGATGGTACCCCCGGAGAGGATCGAACTCTCGTCTCTGGCTCCGGAGGCCAGCACTCTATCCGCTGAGCTACAGGGGCACTGCAAATTAGGATACCATGCCCCCGAAGCGGCTTCAAGACGGGCGGTTGGACCGGCGGGGGTACGCCCTCACCCCAGGCCCATTTCCCAGGGAGAGAGGGGAGACGCAGGAGAACCATGTGCGATAGACCCGTTGGGTCGGCCGGGGCCGACTTATCCCTCGCCCTGAACGTACTGGGCCGGATGGGAGGTCGGGACAAGCAGTATTCAAGCCGCCTTGGCCCGAATCGAAGATTTGTGGACAAATTGCGGCGCAACTCCGTTATCGGCCTTCCTCAACGCCGATGCCTCATTTACAATAACCCGTGCGCCGTGTTACAAAAAACTTGCCAACACGCCGCCGGTGGTATCGGGTTGTTGTCCGGGCGTTGTCCGGCCCGGACGCAGCGGCGCCCGGCATCCCCCTGCATCCGTAGGGGCTAAAAGTTTCACGCAGCGCGCATCCCGCACGTCCTTGCGAGTTCGGCACGACTTCAGCGGGAAGATGGAGGTAGCCCAATGGTAGAAAACACCGGCAGTATCGAAGCCCTGCTCCATGAAGACCGCGTATTCCCCCCGCCGGGGGAGTTCGTTCAGCAGGCCAATATGCCCAACCCCGCCATTTATGAGGAAGCCCGCCGCGACCCTGAAGCCTTCTGGGCCGGCCTGGCCGAAGAACTGGACTGGTTCCAGAAGTGGGACCAGGTGCTGGATTGGGACCCTCCCTTCGCCAAGTGGTTCGTCGGCGGCAAGCTCAACGTCTCCTACAACTGCATCGATCGGCACCTGAAGACCGCCCGCCGCAACAAGGCCGCCATTATCTGGGAAGGCGAACCCGGCGATTGGGCGGTCTACACCTATCAGGACCTTTACCGGGAAGTCTGCAAGTTTGCCAACGGTCTCAAGAGCCTGGGCGTGTCCAGGGGCGACCGCGTCACCATATACCTGCCAATGGTGCCGGAACTGCCCATCGCCATGCTGGCCTGCGCCCGCATCGGCGCGGCCCACAGCGTAGTTTTCGGCGGATTCAGCGCCGACTCGCTGCGGGACCGGATTAACGATTCCCAGTCCAAGGTGATGATTACCGCCGACGGCGGCTACCGCCGGGGCAACGTCATCCCCCTGAAGCAGAACGCCGACGATTCCGTGACCGGCGACACGCCCATCGAGAGCATGGTCGTCGTCCGGCGGACCGGCAGCGCCGACGAGCGCATGGTGGACGGGCGCGACGTTTGGTGGCACGAGTTGGTGGCCGGTCAGCCCATGACCTGTGAGCCAGAGCAGATGGACAGCGAAGATATGCTGTATATGCTCTACACCAGCGGCACCACCGGCAAGCCCAAGGGCATCGTGCATACCACCGGCGGCTACCTTACCGGCGTCCACGCCACCACCAAGTGGATTTTCGACCTGAAAGAGGACGACGTTTACTGGTGTACCGCCGACATCGGCTGGGTCACCGGCCACAGTTACATTGTCTACGGCCCGCTGGCCAACGGGGCGACTTCGGTCATGTACGAAGGCTCGCCCGACTACCCGGACCGGGACCGGTTCTGGGCCATCGTCGAGAAGTACGCCTGCACCATCCTTTACACCGCTCCCACCGCCATCCGCACGTTCATGCGCTGGGGCGAGGAATACCCGGAAAAGCACGATATGTCCAGCCTGCGACTGCTGGGCAGCGTCGGCGAGCCGATTAACCCGGAGGCATGGGTCTGGTACTGGCAGAACATCGGCGGCGGACGCTGCCCGGTGGTGGATACCTGGTGGCAGACGGAGACCGGCTCGATTCTGATTACCCCGCTGCCGGGGCTGACCAACCTCAAGCCCGGGTCGGCGACGCATCCCTTCCCCGGCATCGAGGTGGACGTGCTGGACGAAGCGGGCAACTCGGTGGGGCCGGGCGGCGGCGGCTACCTGGTAATCAAGCGTCCCTGGCCGTCGATGCTGCGCACCATCTACGGCGACCCGGAGCGGTTCAAGGAGCAGTATTGGTCCAAGTACCCCAACATTTACTTCACCGGCGACGGCGCCAAGATTGACGAACAAGGCTACTACTGGATTCTGGGCCGGGTCGATGACGTTATCAACGTGGCGGCGCACCGGGTCAGCACAATGGAGATCGAGAGCGCGCTGGTGGACAACTCCAACGTGGCCGAGGCTGCCTGCATCGGACGCTCCGACGAAATCAAGGGGCAGGCCATTGTCGCCTTCGTCACCATCAAGGAGCACGTCACAGCCTCAGACGCGCTCATCGCCGAGCTGAAGCAGCACGTCGCCACCAAAATCGGCCCCATCTGCCGCCCGGACGACATTCACTTTGCGGCGGAACTGCCCAAAACCCGCAGCGGCAAGATAATGCGGCGGCTGTTGCGCGACGTGGCCGAGGGCCGCGCCCTGGGAGACACCACGACGCTGGCCGACCCGGCGGTGGTGGAGTCGCTCAAGGCTCAATACGGCGACGAGGAATAGGAATCTGGGACGAGGAACAAGGGACGTTCAGGGCGCTCCGGCCTGCTTGGCCGGGGCGCGTGATTCTTAACCGAAGGTGGGTATGGCTTTAGAAAACGAAGAACCCCGGGAAGACGGGCTTCCCGCTGACGAACTGCCTGATGACGAACTGCCCGCCGGGACCGAATCGGATCCCGGCGCGGCGGCGGAGGGCGGTTTCCTCGGCGCAGTCCGGCGCCGTATGGCGTCCGGGGGTTCGTCGGCCATAATAACGGGCCTGTTTGTTGTTGTGGGAGCGTCGATTTTTGTGCTGGCCGTGGTCGGAATCAACGTGTGGATGGCCGGGAACCGGGCCGGCCCGACAGCGGACCGGGCGCCTGCCCCGCGCACTCCGATACCCACTCTTCCGCTGACTCCAATTTTGGGCGGAGTTTCCGCTCAGGACAGCTTCAAGCCGCGGACGGCCACTCCGGTCCCAACGGCCGGGCCCACACCGACAACGTCTCCTCCCACGGTGGCTCCGACGGCTGTCCCCACCCCCACGTCCACGCCGTTTCCGATACCCAAAACCGCTCTCGAGGTGTTCGCGCTTTTTGATGCGGGGATAATAACCGCGGAACAGGCGGCCGCGATGCTGAAGACCTTTGAAATTTCCCCGGACATTGAACCAACGGAAACGCCACCGCAGGAACCGTCAGCCACGGAGCCGCCGGCCACAGAAACGCCGGACGCGCCGCAGCCGCCTGGCGGTACGCTGCTGCAGCTTGCAGACCCTTTGGACGAACCGGAGTTTTACTGCGTTGACGTGGTTGTAACCGTCGAAGGGGTCATGCTGGACCGCCCGCTTCAGGCGCATACTTGCAAGCCCGGAGCCGCAGACCAATTGTTTGAGATTAACCGTCCTGCCGAGGGGCAGGTCTATCTGGCGGCCTATGACCGGTGCCTGGCGGCTCGGGAACAGTCCCTATACGTCGAACCCTGCTCCGGCGTTCCCGAGCAGCGCTTCGAGTTCAGGGACGACGGCCGCATCCTAATTTCCGGGGCGGCGGCGGGCTCCGGGGCCTGCCTGACGGTGGCGGCCGGCGAGGGCGAGGACGCCGGCGAACCCAGCCACGTCCGGCGGGACCTGCTGGCTGCCCCCTGCGCCGCCGCCGACCCAACCCTGACGCGCTGGGCGCTGCCCGGCCCCACAACCGGCGGGGCATCCTGAGCCTGGGGTCAAGCCCTACCGGGGCCGGGCGCAGGGCGGTTGCAAAGTTGCGTGGTCAACGTCTTTCCCGCAAAGGCGGGAATCCAGGAATGTTGCCGAAGGAGCGAGCCTGCCCCTGGATTCCTGCCTGCGCAGGAAAGACATGGCCGGTCTTGCCAAGGCCACGCCTAGAGATGAAAACCCGTCGAGCATGACGTCTTTCAGGGCCTTCTCCAATCAACCCGTCATTCCTGCCTCCGCAGGAATCCCAAGCATCCAGGGGTAGGCCCAGGGTCTTTTAATTGTCCAAGAAAACCGTCGGGTAAACGGGACACGTTGGGGGATTCATCCCCCAAACCCCCTGAGTTCAGGGGTCTGTTGTGCTTGGCAGACATGCCGGATTATTCACCGTGAACGGATTATCCAGCGGCTGCCGAGAATTAAAAGACCCTGGGGCAGGCCAGCGTTCCCTTGGCAATAGCCCGTGGATTCCCGCTTTCGCGGGAAAGACGAGCAGCATTCCGCAGCCAAGTATGAGCGCAAAATAGGCTGGTTTCGCGAGTACGGATGGGGATGGCGCCGCTCAATAAATGTCTCAGAACCTGCCCGCGTGGGAACGGGGGACGGGCAGGTTGATGGACTTTGCAATCGTCCCGGCCCGTCGTTAAGCCCGGTAAAACAGGACCGCCCGTTCCGGTTCGCGGCCTTTGCTGGTGGAGGCCAGGCTCAGCCGCTCAGCCAGAAGGTGCTGCAAGCGGCGCACGTAGGGACGCTGGGGGGTCAGTTGGACGCTGAACTCGCCGCCCAACACCCGCTCGGCGGCGGCTTCGGCCTCCTGCATCGCCTGCTCCAGCGACATCTTCGATGCCTCGTTGCCGCCCTCTTCCGCAGCGTCGGGCTCGGCGCGGGCCGGCGCTGCGTCCAGGCCGCGCTCCTTAGCCAGCGTCCGCAGAAAATCGATCAGTTGCGGGACGGTGTTCTTGCGGAGCACGTACACCGGCGTTCCGGTGGACTCGGCGACGCGCACCAACTGAGCGCCGCGGCGGTAGTGGGTCTTGGTGGTCACGACCATGGTGGAACGCCGCAACTCGTTGGCGATGTCCAGGAAAATTTTGCTCTCGGCCTGGGCCGCTTCCAGCTTGTCCCGGCCCACGCCGAACAGAAACACCCGCTCATCCAGCCGACGCTGCGGGCTGGCGCCGGCGGTGAGCGGCGCCAGCTGAGGTTCCTGGGGAAAACGCCGGGAGGACTGTCCGGGGCTGCCTGACTTGGCGCCCCCCGCCGACCAGGGCGCAGGGGTGCCTTCGCTGCGGCGCGGGACATCCTGGCTGCGCTCGACCTCGCCTTCGGGGCTGAGGGTGCGGACTTCCGGCGCAATCTGGTAGCCCCGCAGCGCCTGGTCCACGACGTGGGCCACGTCCTCGTGGACCGCGACCTGCTCCCAATTCTGAATTTCCACCACCACGTCGAAAGTGGGCGGAGCCTTGCGTTCCAGCACCGTCTTCTGCGTTCCCCGGTACTTGGCTTCCTGGTCGCCCAGGGTTACGGTCTGGACGCCGCCGATGAGGTCGGACAGGGTGGGGTTGAGAATCAGGTTGTCCAGGGTGTTGCCGTGGGCGGTGGCGATGAGCTGTACGCCCCGCTCGGCGATGGTGCGGGCGGCGGCGGCTTCCTGCTCGGTGCCCATTTCGTCGATGATGATGACTTCGGGCATGTGGTTTTCCACCGCCTCAATCATCACCCCGTGCTGGGCGTTGGGGGTGCGGACCTGCATCCGGCGGGCGTAACCGATGGCGGGGTGAGGCACGTCGCCGTCGCCAGCAATTTCGTTGGAAGTGTCGACGATTATCACCCGCTTGAGGGCATCGTCGGCCAGGACCCGGGCCATTTCCCGCAGCATGGTGGTCTTGCCCACGCCGGGACGGCCCAACAGGAGAATGTTCTTGCCGGAAAAGGCCAGGTCTTCGATAATTTTGATGGTGCCGTAGACCGCCCGGCCCACCCGGCAGGTGATGCCGATTACCTGACCCTTGCGGTTGCGCATGGCCGAAATACGATGCAGGGTGCGCTCGATTCCGGCCCGGTTGTCGCCGCCAAAGTCGCCGATGCGACGGGTTACCCCGTCCAGGTCCTCGCGGTCAACGTCCATCTGGTCCAGATGCAAGTCCCCGGACACGAACCGGGCTTCGGGGGTGCGGCCCAAGTCCAGCACCACCTCCAAAAGCTCGCCCATGTCGTCGCGTTGACGCAGTTCGCCGACAACCCGGGAGGGCAGCACCTCCAGCAGCAGTTCCAGGTCCCCTTGCGACGCACGTTCGACCGTTGCCACGTTATTATCCAATCCTGGCCTCCACAGGGGCCATGCCGGCGCACTTCACCGGCACAGCGACTCTGTTGATGAGCATGGTATACCGGGCGGTCTCCCGCCAGCCAAGGCCGCGCAGTTCCTGACTCACCTGGGGCTGGTAATCCGGGACCAGCCACCGCTGCGGCCCCGGCCGGCATTGGGCCATTTCAACCATCACCGCCGCCACGGAAGGCCAGTCGGGATGATACAACAACCGGGCTTCCAGCGTTTCGCCGGCGGAGAACAGGGCCAGCCACCCCTGAATTTTCCCGTCGGCAATGGAGACCCATTCCTGCCGGCGCCTGGGCCACAGGGATTCGGAATCCTGCCATTGGTCGTGGGTCAGCCCCAGCCCGGTCCGCACCGACACCGGAGTGGCGGCGGAGAACAGTTGAAACAAGCCATAGCCGTCCTGGGAGTTGCGTACATAGAACAGCGCGGATACCCGCCTATCGAGGGGAAAATAAGGCGCGGATATGCCATCCCACCGGGTTTCCTCGAAGTAGGGGAAGAACCCGCATTGCTGCGCCAGAGAAATCAGGGGGGAACCGCTGGGCAGCCTCAAGAAAATCCGCTCGGCATCCCGGGAACCGGCCAGACTTATCAGGCGTTCCAAAAGGTCCAGCGCCGCGGTTGGTTCCCACCCGTGCTGACCGTTGCCGCTGCGGGCTGCAACGCCGGCTGCGGCGGGCAGATACAGGTGGTCAATCTCGAAGACCCGGCCGGCCCCGGTCCGGGCCGAAGCCAGCCCGCTCAGCTGCAAACCGTCCCACAGGGCGGCGGTCAAACGGAGCTGCTGCTGGCTGACAACCTGTTTCCACAGCCCCAGGTTGGGCCAGGCGGCGTTGTTGGCGGCTCCGTATCCCGGGCAGGCCAGGTTTGGCCCACGGGGGGCGTTGAGCGCCAGGCACCGCAGCGCGTCGCTGACCCGGAAGTTCTGGCTCACGGGACGGTCCCGCCGACGGGGACGGCAGCCAGGTTCAGAAAGTATTGGTGGAACCGGAAGTCGTTGGTCAGTTCGGGATGGAAAGACGTGGCCATCATGCTGCCCTGCCGCACCGCCACCGGCCTGCCGTCGGGGAGTTGGGCCAGCACGTCGAGGCCGCCGCCCACCCGTATAATCACCGGCGCGCGGATGAAGACGGCGTGGAAGGGCGGAGCATTGAAGGCCGTGATGTCCAGGTCCTGCTCAAAGCTGTCAACCTGCCGCCCGAAGGCGTTGCGCTGCACGTCAATATCCATCAATTGCAGGGGGACCGGGTCTGCTTCGGTGATTTCGTGGGCCATCATAATCATGCCGGCGCAGGTGCCCCACACCGCCTTGTTTTCCCGGCCCATGCGGGCCACCGGCTCCCGAAGGTCATAAATGCTCATCAAGCGGCTCAGAGTCGTGCTCTCGCCGCCGGGAATAATCAGCCCGTCCAACCCGCAAAGCTGTTGGGGGAGCCTTACTTCCCGGCCCGTCACCCCCAGACGATTGAGGATGGCGATGTGTTCGACGAAGTCTCCCTGTATCGCCAAAACGCCGATGTTCAATTCGGTGTGGGAAATTGTATCGATTTTTGGTTTCAACCTTGCGGACAGCCGGATTGGATTAGAAACTGCCTGATAGTCCTCGTCTGATGCTACTGGAGCCGGTTCGGGCGCCGGTATAACCCGGTTCACCCCGCCCCGTTGGTCCTGGGCTTGCGCAGGATTTTCTTTCGAGAAGGGGTTTAAGACAACGGGCGGGGCATCTCGAAAGCAATCTCCTTGCTTATCTTGCCGTCACGCATTTCGAAAATGTGGACCAAGCGCATCTCAACTTTCTGGCCTACCGGGTAGGGCCACAGCCCATCCTTGACCAGGGTGAAGGTTACGATGCTGTCGTCGGTGACCCGCTCCGGGGTGGCGTAACGGTCCAGGGTTTGGAACTCAACGTCCGCCATGGCGTCGAAGATGCTGCGGTAGTTTTCGGCCACCGGACCTTTGCCGTAGAACAACAGGTCCCGGGCAGGGGCTTCCCAAACCACGTCGTCGGTGTACAGGTCCAGGGCCGCCTCAACCTCGTTGGTTGCCTCGCTGTGGAAATGGGCTTCAACCACCGCAAGGTTGGCGGCGATGATGTCCTCAGCCGTCATGTATCCTCCCCGTCTGACCCGTAAATCGCTCGTCTCGGGGGGGTTGCCCTCACCCCCGGCCCCTCTCCCGCGGGGAGAGGGGAGAATCGAAAGACCCTGCCGTTGGCGCAAACCCGTTGGCGCTGCGGCCCGCGAATAGCTTTGCCGCTAACTGCTGCGCGGGGCCAGCAGCTCTTCCTGGGGAATGCTGCGGGTACTGATGCCAACCATTGCCTCGCCCAGGTCCTTGGAGACTTCGGCGATGATGTCCGGGTTGTTGTAGTGAGTAACCGCCTGGACGATGGCGTGGGCCCGCTGTTCCGGGTTGCCGGACTTGAAGATGCCCGACCCGACGAACACGCCGTCGGCGCCCAACTGCATCATCAGCGCGGCGTCGGCGGGGGTTGCCACGCCGCCGGCGGCGAAGTTGACCACGGGCAGCCGCCCCAACTCCCGGGTTTTCTGGAGCAGGTCCAGGCTGACCGCCAAGTTGCGGGCCTCGACCACCAACTCATCATCGGGCATGGTTTGCAGCTTGCGGATGGCGTCCTGCACCGCCCGCATGTGGCGGACGGCTTCCACGATGTCGCCGGTGCCGGCCTCGCCCTTGGTGCGAATCATCGCCGCGCCTTCCGAGATGCGCCGGAGCGCCTCTCCCAAATCGCGGCAGCCGCAGACGAAGGGGACGGTAAAGTCGTGCTTCCAGACGTGGTGAACTTCGTCGGCGGGGGTCAGCACCTCGGACTCGTCCACGTAGTCCACGCCCAGCGATTGCAGCACCTGGGCTTCTACGAAGTGTCCGATGCGGCACTTAGCCATCACCGGAACGCTGACCGCGTCGATAATTTCGGCAATCTTCAACGGGTCGGTCATGCGGGCCACGCCGCCCTCGGCCCGAATGTCGGCGGGGACCCTTTCCAGGGCCATCACCGCCACCGCGCCGGACTCGGCGGCGATTAGGGCCTGCTCGGCGTTAACCACGTCCATTATCACGCCGCCTTTGAGCATCTGGGCGTGACCTGCTTTTACCGTATAAGTGCCGGTCAATACATCAACCATTTTGGCTTCCTCCCGCTGGGCTGGGGACAATCTTTCAAGCCCATTATACGATGCGCAACATTCCTTATCAATTATTGCATTCGCCGGCCTTAGACATCGGCGGGGACGCCCTCACCCCCGGCACGTGGCCCTCACCCCCGGCCCCTCTCCCAAAGGGAGAGGGGAGGTTTCAATTCTCAATCTTCCCAGGAGATGGCCGGGGTGAGTGGGCCGACCGTCGGCGGCCCGGCTTGACCCGGTTTTGTATGCCAATTATATTTGAGGCCCGTTGTGGTTCCGGCAGCAGCCCGTGGGTTGCCACGGCGCCTGTGCAAGGCAACTTGTCTAAACGCAGACACCGGGCGGGGTACGGCGCCGGTCCGGAAAACCCCAAGGAATATCCCATAGGACCAGGATGAAGCAAAGCGTCCGGATACTGGCCCCAATGTTGCATCGGGCCGCAGATTCTCTGCGGGACCTGGCGCCCATCGTCATAGTAATCGCCTTCTTCCAGATTGTGGTGATCCAGCAGCCCTTCCCCAACCTGGGCAACATCATCGTGGGGCTGGCCTGCGTGTTGGTCGGGTTGGCCCTGTTCATCCAGGGATTGGAAATCGCCCTCTTCCCCATTGGCGAAGCGCTGGCTCACGGCTTCGCCAACAAGGGCAGCCTGACCGCGCTGCTGGCCTTCGCTTTCTGCCTGGGGTTCGGCACCACCGTCGCCGAGCCGGCCCTGATTGCCGTCGCCGCCGAAGCCGGAGAAGTCGCTGCCGAAGCCGGCGCCATTGCCAACAGCGATGATGCCCGCAGTTCCTACGCCTTCCGGCTGCGGATGGTGGTGGCCCTCTCGGTGGGGGCGGCCATTGTGCTGGGCGTGTTCCGCATTCTCAAGGGATGGCCCATTCACCGGCTGATTATCGGGGGGTACGTGCTGGTGACGGCCATGACCTTCTTTGCCCCCGCCGAAATAATCGGCATAGCCTACGACTCCGGGGGCGTTACCACCAGCACCATCACCGTGCCGCTGGTAACCGCCCTGGGCGTGGGGCTGGCTTCGTCGATCCGGGGGCGCAACCCGATGGTGGACGGCTTCGGACTCATCGCCTTTGCCAGCCTGACGCCCATCATTTGCGTATTGGCCTATGGAATGGTGGCCTGACGTTGGGACTCCTGGGAACCTTCTGGGCAACGATACTTGCGACCGTCCTGGACGTGGCGCCCATCGTGGCAGTCCTGGTCCTGTTCCAGTTGGCGGTGCTGCGCCGCAGGCTGCCCAACGCGCGCCGGCTGGCCGCCGGGTTCGTGTTCGTTCTGCTGGGTCTGGCCCTGTTTCTGGTGGGACTGGAGAAGGCGCTGTTCCCCATCGGCGAGACCATGGCCCGCCAGCTAACCGCGCCCGAGGCCATCGGAAATCCGGGTCTCGACGGCGGGGTTGATTGGCGCGACTACCTGTGGGTCTACGCTTTCGGGGCCGCCATCGGCTTCGCCACGACCATTGCCGAACCGTCGCTGATTGCCGTCGCGCTCAAGGCCGAGGAAGTGTCCGGGGGAGCCGTCCGGGCCTGGGGCTTGAGAATCACCGTTGCGGTGGGCGTGGCCACCGGCGTGTCCCTGGGATGCTTCCGCATCGTCACCGGCACGCCCCTGCCCTGGTACATCATCGCCGCCTACATCATCGTCATCGCGCTGACCTTCCGGTCGAGCAAGACCATCGTGCCGCTGGCCTACGATAGCGGGGGAGTAACCACCTCGACGGTGACGGTGCCCGTGGTGGCGGCGCTGGGCTTGGGCCTGGCCGCCGGCATCCCGGGCCGCAGCCCCTTAATTGACGGGTTCGGGCTGATTGCTTTCGCCAGCGTCTTTCCTATAATGGCAGTGCTGGGCTATGCCATCGCCGCATCCTGGTGGAACCGCTGGCGAATCCCCGGTGGTTCCGACGCCGGGAGCGCCAGCACTGAGGGTTCCAACATCGAGGGTTCCAACATCAGCCATTCCAACGCCAGGGATTCAGGGGAGGCTTGAGCCATGAGACTGAAGCTGATTGTTGCTCTGGTCAACGACGAGAAAACCAATGTGGTAATCGACGCGGCGCGGGCGGCGGGAGCCACCGGCGCCACCATAATCAATGCGGCGCGGGGCGAGGGACTGAAGCCGGGAAAGACCTTTCTGGGCCTCGGCCTGGCGGCCCAACGCGACATCATCCTGTTCATGGTGGTTGAACCCCGGGCGCGGGACATTCTGGAGGGTATCCGCGACGCCGCCCACTTCGATTCGGAGCACGGCGCCGGCGTCGCCTTCCAACTGGACATCGAGGACGCCGTGGGCCTGGTTACGCAACTGCCGGCCATTAAGGAGGAACTGGAATACGAGATATGAGCCAACAACGTTCAATCAGGGTTGGAGACCTCATGGTTGCCGAGCTTCACAGTATTGACGGGTTGGCGACCGTGGCCGAGGCGATTGCGCTGATGAAGCGGCACAATGTTAACTCGCTGGCCGTCAACCGCCGGGACGAGACCGACGAGGTGGGGCTGGTTCTGGTCTCCGACATCGCCCGCCACGTGACTGCCCGGAACCGCGCTCCGGAGCGGGTCAACGTCTACGAAATCATGTCCAAGCCGGTATTGACCCTGCCGCCGGATATGCTGGCCCGCTACGCGGTGCGCCTGCTGACCCGGTTCGATGTCTCCCGCGCCATTGTGGTTGACCGGGACCGGGACCCCGTCGGAATCGTAACCCTGCGCGACCTGGTGGTGGGGCCTTAATCTGTGCACGCGCAACCCGGTTGTGGGGGAGGCCACTGCCTTCACAGGGGCAGGCTCTTTGGGAAAGGGTTAAGGTGAGGGCGTCCGGGTCAAGAGCCACCGCTGCTGATACGCGGGGGACGCCCTCACCCCCGGCCCCTCTCCCTGGGGGAGAGGGGAGGATGAAAAGGGCTTGGCCGAAGGCCGTGGTTGTCTTGACGATGAGGGACGGCGGGACTCTCTTCCTGGAAAATACGGCTAATATACGACAAAAGGCGACATTTCATGACATTTGAGCGTGGGAGGGCAGGTGGTTTTGTCGCAATTTGTCCGGTCAATGTCCGGTTTTGTCGTGGAAATGTCGCGTTTTGTCCAGGTTTTGCCGCCTTTTGCCGCAGGGAAGTTGGACGATTGGGGCATGATGGAGGGAAGGGTCAGCAGGTTGTAAGCGGTCATTGTCCCCCGTGGTCAATTGTGACGTAGACGGAGATGGTTTGAGGGAGTGTTTGCCGTCTGAGATTAACGGTAGAGATGGCGCCTCGGGGTTGTCAATGGGGGTGTGTCACCCGGGGGATGCCCTCACTTCCGGGTTCGCCCTCACCCCCGGCCCCTCTCCCGCGGGGAGAGGGGAGAATTAAAAGGCCCTGCTGATGGGCTGCCCGTCTTGACAGCCGGGGGTTGGTGGGCTTTAATAAATGCAGACTCTTGCCGAGGTAGCTCAGGTGGTAGAGCACGGCACTGAAAATGCCGGTGTCGACAGTTCGAGTCTGTCCCTCGGCACCACCAACCTCTACACAGACGTATGCCGCAACAAACCCGTGCGGCAATGCACGGTTACAGTGCCGACAACGCCATCAGCAGAAACGAGCCGGGCAGCGTTGTTGTCTTCACAACTCTTGACAGCGGTTGGGAAACGCATTAGATTGGAATGGGTGTTAATCACCCGGGTTCAATGGTTTCGTCCCTTGGCGCCACTGTTCGGCAAGTTCGGACAGCTATACCAGCGGAAGTGGCTCAGTGGTAGAGCACCTCCTTGCCAAGGAGGGGGTCGCGAGTTCGAATCTCGTCTTCCGCTCCACTCTGAATATAGAAAAGACCCGGTCCGGTGCCGGGTCTTTTTGATTTCCGGGAAGAAAGCGTCCGGCCCGGTGCGTCAGTTTCCCATTCCTCCCGCAAAGCCCCGAATCCGTGCATTATCAACTTGGGTTGGCAATGCGGGCAGCCCCGTCACTCCCGCGGGGAGGGAATACACGCCGTCTTGCAATCGCAATCATTGACGCCCGACAACCGTATGGATTCCTGCCTGCGCAGGAACGATGAATAGGGCGCCGGATTAACGGTGACACCAACACAGGCAGGGAATCCAGCGGTCAGACCCGAAACCCACATTTGCGAATCCTCCGCCACCCCCACTCCAGATCAACGACCAGTTCTCACGCAGTCTGTGGATAACCGGCCGGCCGGTCATACTCGCCGAGAACATGGCCGCTGCCGCCGGACAGGGGCTTTTCATTCTCGAAAGAATCCCCTCGCCCTCTGGGAGAGGGTGAGGGTGTTCCGTCCAAGAACAACCGTTGCCGGTGCGCGGGGGGCGCCCTCACCCCCGGCCCCTCTCCCGCGGGGAGAGGGGAGCATTAAAAGACCCTGTGCCGCCGGAGTTTTGCTTTGACGGCGGCAGCAGCGTCCCCCATAATCCACCCACCCCGGCTGGTCTCCGGGAGTCTGAGACATCAATGGTACCGAAATGGGACCGAGCATGAAACGCAAGCGTCTGTTGCTGCTGGCTGCGGCCGCCGTGGTGGTCGTCACGCTGGCAGCCATGTACTTCCTGGGCACCGTGCTGCTGACCCTGGGCATCAGCGCGGTGACTGCCTACGTGCTTTTGCCGGTAGTCCGGCTGCTGGAACGGGGAATGCCCTGGCGGAACCGCCGCCCCGGCCTGAGCCGGGGCATCGCCGTTGGCGTCATCTTTCTCGCCGGGCTGGGCATCCTGACCGGACTGCTGGTCGCCGTCATTCCTCCCACGATTCAGCAAAGCCAGCGATTCATTGAAGATTTCCCATCTTTCCTCAATTCGGCGCGGATGACGGTGGAAAGCTGGGTTGCCCACTATTCCGACCTGGTTCCGGCAGAGTTGCGGGAGCAAGCGGAGAGCGCGCTGGCCGACGCGAGCGGCATTATAGGGAAGGCAGCCTGGAACGTAGTCTCCCAGACTTGGGGGGTTGTCTCCGGTTCCTTCGCCTTCATCCTGGGGCTGGCCACCGCGCCAGTGTTGATTTTCTACATAATGAAGGACTCCGGGCAGGTCAAGGCATCCCTCTACGCTCCCTTTCCGGCGGCGGTGCGCCCCTACCTGCGGGACATTCTGGATATAGCGGACCGGACGGTGGGAGGATACATCCGGGGTCAGCTTACTCTGGGCCTGATCGTCGGGGTTATCGTGACCGTTGGGCTGCTGGCGCTGGGGGTGCCCTTTGCGTTCATCCTAGGCATTGTCGCCGGCCTGACCGAGTTGATACCCATCATCGGGCCGTGGATAGGCGGCGCTGCCGGTGTGCTGGTGACACTGGCCACCGCGCCGGACAAGGTTCTCTGGGTCATCCTGTTGTACCTGGTCGTCCAACTCCTGGAGAATACGCTGCTGGTCCCCCGGATTCAGGGCAACAGCCTGAAGCTCCACCCCATCGTCATAATCCTGATAATAACCATCGGCAGCCAGTATTTCGGTCTCTGGGGTGTCATCCTGGGGCCGCCCCTGGTGGCAATGGGCAAGGACATAATCGTGTACCTGTCCCAGGAATGGGGTCGGCCGGCGGCAATGGCGGCGCCGGATACAGACGCCGCAGCGCCTGAGCCGATTGGCGAGACGGACGCGGAAAAGCCCGAGCCGGCCGAGGGGAACCCGCCGTAAACCCCGGCGGCTGAGCCGGCATCGGCCTCGCGGGAACCGATTGCTCTGCGGCGTCGAGGCCGAAACCTGTGTTGAAGCCTACAGGTGGAAGCAACAGCGTGGATATCGCCGTCTGTTGCGGTTGAGTTTTAAGTGGTCAGGGTTGCTGGCGTCGGCGGAGTTCCGCTTCGAGTTCCCGCGCCCGGGCTTCGGCCCTTTCAGCGCGGGTTTCGGCCTGGATGCGGGCTTGCTGCTCGGCCACGACCTGGGATTCCGCGTGAATTCGGGCTTCCCGCTCGATGTTGGCCCGTTCCCGCTCGTCGCTGAACCTGGTTATGTGCCGTCCGGTGACGGGGTCGTACCAGCCCAGCTTGCCATCCTCCCAGCGCAAGTACAGGTCGAGGACCGCGCTGTAACCCTGGTGGGTCCGGGCGTCAATCCGTTCGATGGGGATGGGCCGGTAAACGCCGTCAATCAGACGGTCGCCGGCCAGGGGCGCGCCGTGGCGCCGCCCGCCGGAGTCGTCGAAGCGCCAGTATTCCGGAATGTGCAGGGCGGCGTAGCCCTCCCGTTTCTCGGTGACGTCCCGGCGGCCGGTGCTGGGCGATGCAATCTCCATCACGAAGTCCGGGGGCTTGCCCTGCTCCGAGATGACGTAGCCGTTGCGGTCGCTGCTGGCGGCGGGGTTGACGTTGAAGGCGATGAGCAGGTCCGGGTGAAACAGTCCCAGGCGGCTGGAGGTCGGCGCCCGGCTGATGTAGGCGTCGCCCGTGATGATGGTCGTGTCCTCGCTGCCGAAGTGGATTGCCAGATGATGCGAATTGCCTGGGATGTGCAGAAAGATGTTGTTGTTCATGTCCTCGGGCTCGGGTGGGTCAGGGAGCCGGACGCAGCCGGCGGCCTGGGGCGACTGGATGGCTCGCTTGGTGGTCATGCTGGACCTCGTGGGTCTTGGTTCGGTGATGGGTTATCCGGCAGGAGGATGATGCAGCTATTATAAGCCCGAATCCACCGATGGACACGGATGGACGGCGTGAGGACACTGGAAGGGGGGGTGAGGGAGTTACAGGCGCGATGATTCGGGCTCGAATTCGGGTAGACGGGAGGTTGGCGGGCGGTCTGCAGGCGCTTTTGGGGCGCCGATGGCGGCCTGCAGTGGCTGTGGCCAGCGAGATGGCGGGATAGGACACGGCGAGAGGCGCTCGCGGACCGGGCTGGCGCGAGTTGGCGGGGACGTTCAGTTGACAGGATGGCGGGTCAGTTGCAGACGGGTCGTCAAGCTGGGAGTGGAATCGCTCGCAGCCGGGCCAAGGCGCGACTGAACTGGGTTTCCCAAGGCCAGCGCTGTGGCAGATGCAGGGTGAGCCGGCGTGCGGAGCGGGTGAGCCGTCCGGCCAGGGCGAAGACCCGTCGCCGGAGGGTCTTGGTGGTCACGATCCGCTCACCCAGGCCGATGCGGGCTGTCCAGCGGGCCAGGTTGTGGGCCATCACCTGTACCGCCAGCCAGGCGCCGTTGGCGGCGAAGCGGCCCGAGGGGAGATGGTTCAGCCCGACGCCGTACTTGAGGTCGCGTATCGCATTCTCGATCTCGGCGTGGCGGCGGTGGTCAGCCTCCAGTTCCAGGGTCTCTCCGTCCCGGTCGGTGATGAAGCCGTGATAGCTGTAGGTGGCGAAGAGAGCCAGTTGAGAACCGGGCGCCGGCTTCACCCGCCGGACGATGAGCCGTACCGGCGCGGCATCCGGCTCACTCTGGAAGGGGGTGTAGGTGGTTTCGGCCACATCGGCGGCGCCGTCCATCCAGTAAGGAATCGGCGTCCAGGCATCTTCGGGTATCGCCTCGATGAGATTGTGCAGGCTTTTGTGCTGGCGGATGGTGATGGATAAGCGGACATCCATCCGGCGGCAGACGGCGACCACGGCGTGGGTATAGAAGCCGCTGTCAGCCCGCATGGTGAGCTGCCCGCTGGCCCCGCCGCAGCGAACCCGGCTCACCGTCTCACGCAGGAAGTGGGCGGCGGCGCGGGCGGTGTTGGCCCGGCCCTCGCGCAGGCGGGCCATCAGCACGTCGCCGGCGCCGGCGGCGACGGCCAGCAGTGGGTGATAGCCCCGTGCGCCGGTATAGCCGTGGTGGCGGGCGCCCTCCTTGGCCAGTCCGTAAGTCTCGCAGATCGTCGAATCAAGGTCGATGGTGAATGGCGCGTCGCCGGGTCCGGCCCCCGCCTGCCAGGCCCGGGCCAGCAGCTCGCGGCTCACCCGGTCCAACTGACGGACGTGGCCCCACCGGAAGCTGCGCAGGAAAGTGCCCAGGGTGGAGGGCGCCTTGACTACGCAGCCGAGAGTGCAGGCCGTCCTGCCGGTGCGCAACGCATCGGCGTCGTCGATGCAGTCGCCGCCCGCCAGCGCCGAGGTCACCAGAGTCGAAATCTTATCGCCGGTGTTGGCTCGGCCTGGGGCGCGGCCCAGGTCCAAGTGCCGGTCAACCAGTTGGGGCAGGCCCAGGTGCAAGGCCAACGTGGCGGGAAGGATCAGCCCGGCATTGTTGACCAGGCGATGGTCGTCGAAGGCGATGTGGATGCCGTCGGGGTGGTTGCGTGGTAGCATCTATTGGGTGCTCCTTGTTTCTGGTTGGTTTTCTGTCTCGAAAACCATTATCCCAGATGCACAGGAGCGCTTTCTGGTCTCTTCAGGACCCTGCTACACGCCCTCCTTCGGTGGATTGGGGATAAGGCATCGGAGCAACGGCAAGAGTCCCCAAAGACCTCCGGGTCCGGGAACACGGCATGGTGACGGCCGGGCCGTGAGCAGCCCCCGGAGACAGGTACTCATCCCGGGGCGGTCAGGTTAAACGGGGATCTTCTCTGGACAACGAGACGAAGGCTCCGGCACGGTGCGTGCCGTGGCGGAAAACACTCCGGCCGGTCAGGGCATCGGCCCTCCGGTGACGGCTGCCGACGGTGACGGCGACACGCTGACCTACTCCCTGGGCGGAGCGGATGCCGCGTCCTTTGGCATAGCCGCATCGTCGGGCCAGTTGCAGACCGGGGAATCGCTGGACTGCGATACCAAGGACAGTTACTCCGTAACCGTGCCGCTCCACGACGGGAAGAACGCCCAAGGCGGAGCTGATACGACCATCGACGATACCATCGGTAACAATCAACCTTCTCGAAAGCCACGCCGTTCCATTGGCGCCTGTACTCCAGCTTGGCTATGAAGCCAGCCAGCGACGCATCCACCAGCGCACGGGCCAGCCGCCGGTTCCTGAGCATCCCGGACGCGTTCAGGGTTTCCACCTTCACCTTGCCGACGGGCTTCGCCGATATGGCGGATGCGGCCTTATGGTGGGCGTCGTTCCTGATGTTCGCTACCCGGGCGTGGGCGGCCTGACGGCTTCGGTGCTTCCGGTCCTTTCGCTTGCCGGGCTCCACATTTGCCCACCGCCTGCGATTCCCAGGTGTTGCAGGCAGCCATAAAAACCGAAAAAACCGAGGGACCCGGCAATGCGGGCCCCTCGTCTAGTCAGGCTCAATTTCCGGGTCTACGCCGCTTGCATCGGCTTCGTTAGGGAGCCGGAGCCGTGACACCTTCCCTTCCTGTACTGTGCCCTGGGCGTCCCTCGAATCAGCCGAAGAGGTAGAGGTTTATGAGCTCTATAACCTCGGCTCTGCTGATGGCCTCATCTCCCTCACCAAAGAGATAGTCGTTTATGGCCGCTATGACCTCGCTCCTCTCAATCATGCCGTTGCCGTTGGCGTCGTACCGGGCAACCAGGGTGTCCTCACAGAAGGGCAGGTCAAGGGCGGCAAAGTCATTGGTTAGCACATCCCGCCACACAGCAGGGATGCACCCGGTCAACTGGTTGCCGCCGAGGTACAACTCTTCCAGGTTGACCAGGCTGCCCAGTTCGGCAGGTATCGGCCCTGTCAACTGGTTATCTGAGAGCCACAATTCTTCCAGCTTGGTGAGGTTGCCCAGTTCGGCAGGTATCACGCCGGTCAACTGGTTCGCAGAGAGGCTCAGTGTCGTCAGGTTGGTCAGGCTGCCCAGTTCTACCGGTATTGTCCCGCTCAATTGATTGTCGCGGAGGCTCAGAAATTCCAGGCTGGCAAGGAGACCCAACCAGGGCGGTATAGGCCCGGTCAACTGGTTATCGTAGAGGGATAGCCTTTGCAGGTTGGTAAGGCGCGCCAGTTCATCCGGTATCTCTCCGGTCAACTCGTTCCTGGAAGCGACCAAGAACTCGAGGTTGGTTAGGTCACCCAATTGGACCGGTATCTCCCCGGTGAATTGGTTCGCAGAAAGGGAGAGCCGTTCCAGCTTGGCAAGCCTGCCCAGTTCGGTAGGTATCTCCCCGGTCAGCCCGTTCTGAGAGAGTCTCAGAGTTGTCAGGTTGGAGAGGCTGCCCAGTTCGGTAGGTATCGCGTCGGCCAACTGGTTCCCCGAAAGTTGCAGTTGCACCAGGTTGGCAAGGCTGCCGAGTTCCACTGGAATCGCGCCGGTCAGCTGGTTCTGAGAGAGTCTCAGAGTTGTCAGGTTGGAGAGACTGCCCAGTTCGGCGGGTATGGTCCCCGTTAGCTGGTTGTCATTGAGATGCAGTTCTTGCAGGTTAGTTAGGCTCCCCAACTGGGAAGGTATCGTTCCGGTCAACGGGTTGCCCCACAGGTACAACTCTTGCAGGTTGGTCAAGCTGCTCAGCCAGGTCGGGATTGGTCCGGTCAACTGGTTCCCGCCAAGCGCCAGTATCGTCAAATTGGTCAGACTGCCCAACTCCGCCGGCATGGTTCCGGTCAACTGGTTCCGCGTGAGGTGCAGTCCTTGCAGGTTGGCGAGGCTGCCCAGTTCCACCGGAATTTCCCCGGTCAACTGGTTCTGAGAAAGGCTCAGAGTTGTCAGGTTGGAGAGGTCGCCGAGTTCGATGGGTACGCCGCCGGTCAGCTCGTTCCCCCAGAGGCTCAGTTCTACCAAGTTGGAGAGGCTGCCAAGCTCGGTGGGTATCGCGCCGGTGAGCTCGTTCCCCCAGAGGATCAGTTCTACCAAGTTGGCAAGGCTGCCCAGTTCTGCCGGTATCTCCCCGGTCAACTGGTTCCCCGAAAGTTGCAGTTGCACCAGGTTGGCAAGGCTGCCGAGTTCCACTGGAATCGCGCCGGTCAGCTGGTTCTGAGAGAGTCTCAGAGTTGTCAGGTTGGAGAGACTGCCCAGTTCGGCGGGTATGGTCCCCGTTAGCTGGTTGTCATTGAGATGCAGTTCTTGCAGGTTAGTTAGGCTCCCCAACTGGGAAGGTATCGTTCCGGTCAACGGGTTGCCCCACAGGTACAACTCTTGCAGGTTGGTCAAGCTGCTCAGCCAGGTCGGGATTGGTCCGGTCAACTGGTTCCCGCCAAGCGCCAGTATCGTCAAATTGGTCAGACTGCCCAACTCCGCCGGCATGGTTCCGGTCAACTGGTTCCGCGTGAGGTGCAGTCCTTGCAGGTTGGCGAGGCTGCCCAGTTCCACCGGAATTTCCCCGGTCAACTGGTTCTGAGAAAGGCTCAGAGTTGTCAGGTTGGAGAGGTCGCCGAGTTCGATGGGTACGCCGCCGGTCAGCTCGTTCCCCCAGAGGCTCAGTTCTACCAAGTTGGAGAGGCTGCCCAGTTCTGCCGGTATCTCCCCGGTCAACTGGTTCCCCGAAAGTTGCAGTTGCACCAGGTTGGCAAGGCTGCCGAGTTCCACCGGAATCGCGCCGGTCAGCTCGTTCCCCCAGAGGTACAGTTCTTCGAGATTGGCGAGGCTGCCCAGTCCTGCCGGTATCTCCCCGGTCAACTCGTTCCCGCCGAGGGCCAGCACCTTAAGGTTGGTCAGGTCGGCCAGTTCGGGCGGTATCTCGCCCTTGAGCTGATTACTCGTGAGGTTTAGTTCGGTGACGCGGCCCTGGCTGTCGGTGGTGACGCCCTGCCACGTGGACAGCGAGCCGAAGGTCATCCAGTTGGCGTTTTCCAGCCAGTTGGCGCCGCCGGTGGTGTTGTAGAGGGCAACCAGCGCTGCCCGGTCCGGAGACGGCAGTTGAGCGAAGCCGTGCCCCCAAGTGTTGTTGGGGTTCGGGGTTTCCCTCTGCTGCGCATGGTTTTTCAGGTAGGCGGCGGCCTGGGCTGGGGTGTAAGTGGGGAACCGCTGGCGCACCAATGCCGCCATCCCCGCCACGTGGGGCGCCGCCTGGCTGGTGCCGCAAAAACCGTCGCCATACTCGTTCAGAGGTCTTAGCGCCGTTTCTCCGCAATCCGCGCCTACGATGTCGGGCTTGAACCGGCCGTCGGGCGTGGGCCCGCGGCTGCTGTAAGGCTCGATCGTATTAACGTCGTACCAGGGGGCCGCGCCGACCGCCAACATACCAGGGTTGGCGCTTTCCGCCGGATTGGTGATGCTGCCGCTCCCGGTGTGGTGCTCAACCGCGCTAACTCCCCCGACCCTCAACTGAATCCAGCCGGGCGCATCGCCGCCGTGGTGGGCTACAGCTATGCCAAGATCATCGCGGTCAATTCCTTCCCTGAACCAAAACCCTTCAAGTGGATAATGACCACTTTCTCCCGATTGTTCATCCTCGCTCTTTGCAGGAGTGAACATGCTAGTGGCGATATTGTACAAATATAAATCTAAATCTGTGGCCGCACCATCCCAGTCATCCTCCCACCGCAACTGGACCACAACACGTTCTCCCTCTTTAACATCTAATCTTATAACCTCGACGTCTCCCAGCTTTGCAAAGTTGACAAAACCATCTCCGTCGGTGTCTGCGTAATCTCCGAACCAGGTGCTCAGTGCGTGGTTACCTGCTGAGTTGACCCAAATAGCTCCGCCATCCACCGCCCGATCAACGGTCCTCAGCGGGCTGTCGCTGAATGGGGAAGTGCCGTCGCCGGGGCCATCAAATAAATAACTCTCCGACTGGACGATGACCTTTACGCCCTGGGAAATCATCCAGTCAACAACGTTTATCGTATCTCCGCGTGACAAGGGGCTGGCTATGTAAAGGGATACATCGGGGGCTATGTCGATAACGGTCTCCGCAACCACTGTCCCATGGTCCGAACCTTTTTCGTCATGCGTGCAGTCGTCCAGGTTGCTGGAAGGCCGACCAACCTCCGGGTAACACCGGGCCTGGACGTTGTTCGGCAGTTCAGTACCTATCAGGCCCCGGAACCCGTTAAACCCGAAGTTGCTGTCAATCACACCCACCTTGATGCCCTGGCCGCTGTACCCGGCCTGGTTCCAGGCCGCCGAAAGGTGGGCCTGGACGCCCTGGCTGGTGACATCGCCAAAGTCCGGCTGCGGCGGGATGATTTCCCGGACCCGGAGGACTCCGGGCTGTTCCGAGGCTGGTCCCAGCAGGGACACCGGCACGTAGGCTTCGATGTAGTCCACGCCCACGTTGCGGGGGTCGCCGCCGTGGTCTTCCAGGAACTCCGTTACCTGGGTGACGTTTTCTGAAAGGTAGATGGTGACGGCTATGGATTCCTGCTGGTGGATTGAAGCTCCGCTGGCGGCTTCCTTGGCGGTGGACTCTTGACGTTCAACGCCTGTGGCAAGGTTGTCCAAGCGTGACCCCAGGTTGGGGTACTTCGGTTCCGCCTTTTCCGGGATGGTGAACTGGTCATCGCCGCCGTCGGCGGCAGCGCCGGGCGTGTTTACCGCCAGGGGAATTACCAGGGTGAATAATGCGGCGAGTACCAGTAACCGGAACAATCTTTTGCCGGGTATGAGCGTCTCCTTCACTATTTTGCCAAATAGCGACGCCCGGCCCTGACCCAAAGCGCCGTCAGTGGTTCGTGATTTAGACCAATTTTCGCGGGGGGGGGGGGGCGTACCATATCATTCCTCCGTGCAGGTATCTTCCGGTTCGATGTTCCCGGTCAAGGGATGAGGCGCCGAGCCGGCTTATCTTGCGGGGGAGTTTACCGGGGCGCGCGGCCCGCCCCCGTCCGGCTGAGGCGGGGTGATTGCCCGCACCCGGATGACGCCGGGCTGTTCCGAGAGAGGCCCCAGCAGCGTCACCGGCACGTAGGCTTCAATGTATTCCCTGCCCGTGTTGCGGGGCGAGCCGCCGTTGTCTTCCAGGAAGCTCACCACCACGTCCACGTTTCCCGACAGGCGGATGGTCACGGCCACGGAATCCCCCAGGTGCATGGGGGTCTCCCGGGCGGCTTCCTCTGCGGAGATTTCCCCCGCCTCAACCCTGGCGGCCATTTGGTTGAGCATCGAGCCCAGGTTGGGGTACTTAAGTTCGGTCTTGGGCGGAGGCGTGAACTGCTCGCCGCCGGAAGATACGGACGACGCCGGCGCCGAGAGGACTGGAGTATCCTGGGTGAGTTTCTCGATGGGCTTGACTTGATCTGGGGGTATGTCCGGTTTTTCGCTGGCCGCCCTGGCCGCCGTCAATCCGGCAGCCGCGCCGGCTCCAAGCAGCAGAATCAGGGCGGCAATGGGGATCAACCATATCTTTTTCATAGGCCACCTCAATAGCGATTTGGGTTTCATTTGGGAATTGTATCAATTTTACCCAAGGGTGAAAAGGCTATGGTTCTGAGCCAAACCCGCAGGCTTAACGGCACCGGGGGAATTCCCTCACCCCCACGTCTTTCCTGCGAAGGCAGGAATCTACGGCGGGGCAGGGGGGACGCCCTCACCCCCGGCCCCTCTCCCAAAGGGAGAGGGTTGGGGTGAGGGCGTCGGGCCGGGGTGAGCGCTCCGGTTTGGGCGTCGCCCACCTCCCCCCAACCAAAAAAGGCGCCCCCCGCAAGGGGGGCGCCTTTTTTGGTTGGGGGGAGGTTTGGGGTGGAGCGTCTTAGTTGGAGCGGCTCAGGTACCAGATGCCGCCCGCGCCGGCCAGGGCCACGATGGATATTACCAGCGCTATTATGCTGAGCGTGCTGCTGCCGACCGGGCCGGCCCGGCCCATCTGTCCGGCAGGCCCGGTTCCGCCTGCGGGGCCAGGCTCGCCCGGCGCGCCCGCAGGACCGGCGGAACCGGCTGCGCCGTCGGAACCCGCAGTACCGGCAGTACCGTCGGACCCGTCGGAACCCGCTGCGCCGGCTGCGCCGGCAGGACCGGCAGGACCCCGAGGCCCGGCAGGACCCCGAGGCCCGGCAGGGCCGACTGCGCCCGCTGCGCCCTGACCGCCGGTCATCATCATGGCGTCCTCACCGGCCATCAGGTCCATCATCGTGGCCCCGCCCTGCATCCATTCGCCCTTCTCCATGACCGACATTTCGCCGACCATGAAGCTGACTTCCGTGCCGCTGCCCTGGTTCACGGGCACCGTGTACATCCCGTTCATCACGGCGCTCATCCCCTTCACTTCCTCACCTACCATGGCGGTTACCATCGTGCCGTCCGCCGGCTCGTCCCCATCCACCATCACCATGCCGGTGAAGATGTGCGGCGGCACCGACTGGGCGTAGGCCGCCGCGGGCAGGGTGAGCAGCAAGGCCAGCGCCGTCAGCAAGGCCAAGACTCTTACTTTGCTCATAGATTCTCCTCTTATTTCGGAAGTCCTTCCGGGGCCTGGGGACGGACCGGGGGGCTTGCTCCCCTGCACCCATCTTTACAACCTAATTTACGCCGGGACTTCCGTCTTGGTTTCCCTGTTGGGCCTGGTGTCCCCGGGGCCTCCGTGCCGCCCGCCCGTCCCAGGGCGGGCGGCTGCACGGGGCCGCGGGGTGACTTTGCCATTGGCTGTACCGGGGCTGAATCGTGCTGTCAGCCCGAACCTACGGTATGGAAATCGTGTTCCAGCAGTCCTCGGTCTCCAAACCTTCGTTGATGCAGGTCAGCGGGGTCGAGGTCCCCAGGATGTCCACCGTGATGTCCTGGGTCACCTTGATGAACACGAGGTCGCTGGCGGACAGGCCGGCCAGGTTGTTGCTGGCGGCGAACGCCGGGTCGGCAATGTACCACTGCCAGGTCTTGGTCTCGTTGTCGAACCGGAAGATCCGGTCCATCGCGCCCTCGCTGATGAGGTTGGCCAGGACCGTCTCCACCGTGGCGTCGGAGGCGCCGGAGCCGGAGACTACGGTGAAGGTGCTGGTGGCGACGACTTCCTCGATCTCCACCCGGATGATGTAGATGCCGGGGTCGGAGCCGGGAATGCGTATGTCGAAGGAGCCGTTGCCGTTGGTGTCGGTGCTGGGCTTCGGAGACGGGGTGATTTCCCGGCCGTCGAACTCAATCAGATCGACATTGGTGTACCGGGCGAAGCCGTTGGCCGTGATGGTCAGGGTGCTGCCCTCAGCGCCGCGGGTGGTATTGAAGGAAACCGTGCCCTGGGGAACCCGGTGGGTGAAGGTGTCCAACACTTCGGAGCCGTCGTCTTCTATGAACAAGACCTTGACGGTGTTGTTCGAGGGAATACCCGCGTCCTCCGGGACCTCCAGAATCACCGTGAAGGAACCCACAGCGTCGGGTTCGACATCATCGTCGTCGGTCTTGCCGACCGTGGGGTCGTATGCCACCCAAACTTCGATGTCGGTCCCATCATCGTTGCGCACTGGGAAGTTCTTCCCGGTGATGACCACCTCGGTGCCGACGCCGCCCTCCTCGGGGGTCATGGTGACTTCGCGTTCGGCAAAAATCAGATCGATGCTGGCCTCGCCGCCCTGGCAGTCGGTAACCTTGAGTGTCCGAGTGCCGGCGACCACGGTGGCGGAGTTGATGGGCAGGTCGATGGTCGCCGACCAGGTCCCGCCACTGGTAACTTCGATGGCTTCGTTGTCGTTAATCCGCTCCCACGGCACCTCCTCGCCCCCAAGGATTACGGAACCAGTCTTGACCCCGCAGGCGTTATCAATGGGACGCTTCCGGTCCCCAATGTAAGCGGGATTCCGATTGGAGCTCTTGGTGAAACCCGAGGCGCTTATCGAAATCCGCTGGTTGGGCAGGACATTGGTGCTGGACAGCTGCAGGTCGCCAGCGCCGACGGTAAAGGTGATGTTGTCATCGCCATTGACGATGACGTCGTTGCCATCGGCATCTTTTTTGACGTTGCCATTGGCATCTTTTTCTGTTCCTACGGTCCAAACCTTCAGGTCCTGGGCCCCGGCGCCGATGTTGTTTGGAATATCGAAGCTGAAGCTCAGGTTCCCGTTGGTGCCCACCTTTCCTGTGGGGCAACCCTGGCCCGAGTCATCGGAATCGCCACAAATGTAAATGGAGCGGGCGAACTGTATGCGAGTAACGCCGCTGCCCGGATGGAAGTCTTTCAACTGGTAGTTGATGGAGTCGCCCGGGTTGCCCTGCTTGGGGCTAACCGACAAGGACGGCTCCAGCTCAATCCGATTCAGTTGGGATACTCCGAATGGGTGATTGACGCGAATAATGTTGCCATCACCGTCTACTGTGTCCTTAATACCGGCCTTCTTGTCACGGCCGTCGACGGCGTTGATGTAGTTGTTCGCCTTGCCTGGGGCGAAGGGCGGGTTACCCAGGGTGAATTTGCAGGTGGCGATGTCGTGCCCGTTCGCGACAGCATCGCACAACTCGTCTTCACCGGTGCCGATCATCCCGTCCCGGTCTTTGTCAATCCAGAACGTGGTGGTGGTGCCGTTCTTGAACCCCTTGCCGATGGCGGTGATTTCCGCACCGCGGGAGTCTTTGTAGTCGCTCAGGTCGATGGTCCAGGGGACGGGGTAGACAGTGGCGGTGGCGATTTGGCCTGCTTTCAGGTCTACCTCCCCGTCTTCGTCTAGAGTTTCGGGGAGCGTGTCCAACCAGCTTTCTTTGCTGGTTTTGACGAACCAGTCGTCGCCGCCGCCCTCGGTGCGGTTGGTGATGCCCGCGCCCTGCCGGAAGACCACGGTCACCTCGCCCGGGGCCAAGCCCTTGTCGCTGTCTCTGTCGGCAGAGTCATCCATGTTTCCAATGTTCAGGGTAATCACGTACCGTTCGGCGACCGCGTCCGTTTCAACGATAACCGAACGGGGAGCCGCGACCTCGGGCCCTGCCTCGGCCATCGCGGCGTTGCAGGTGTCCATTTCGACGTCGCAGGCTGCGGCCTGCCCGCTGATGGAAACGTCGGATTCGTCAATCGAACCGGGCACGCCCAAGTCGTCGGACACCTCGAGAGTGATGGACTCATCGATTGCCAGGAACTTTGAGGTCGTAAACATGACCGTAATCTGAGTGAGGTCGCCCGGGTCATCCGGCCTGGCGGCGACCGACGACGAGGCCGTCCTCGTCATGGGCGTCGACGTGGTGCCCGCCGCGACGGTTACGGTGCTGTCGGCAATCGGATAGTCCATTCCCGGTGCATCACCAGGCCTAGCCCGCAAAGTACCGGAGATCGTATATGGACCATCCGTCACGGTACTACCCACGGCAACGGTGTACGTTATGGCAGGGCCACCGAACGAGGTGAAATCACGCTTATTGGGCATCCCTGCGACGGCATCCCCATCACTGGTGGTGAACCCCGCAGGCAGCGTCTCTGTGACCTTCCAAGGGTTGTCGCCGGTGTTGGCGGCGGTAATCGTCACCATCACCTGCCCGCCCGGGGCCACAGTTGACATGTCCAATGGCATGTCCAAAGACCTCGTGGCGCTGGGCGTGGCGCCTTGCGCTTGAACGGGCTGGGCGGCGCTGAAAGCGAAGACGCCAATCATCCCAGCGAGGGCCAGCGTGGCGAAGACTGCCACTCCGACCAGCATTTTCAGTTGTATTTTCATTTTGCAATCCTCGTTAAGATACCAAAGTGCCCTGTGGTGAACCCGGCGGTGGTCCCGTCGGGTTCAGACCCATCTTTGCTACATACGCTCCTCTCCGCTGCGTGAAATGGCGTCCTTCTCGGTTATAGACCCCACCCTTCTTTCCCCTATCGTGATGGGGTGTGTGTCTCTCGGGTTATTCGAGGAATTTGTTAATGACCGCTTTCACATCGGCAGAGTCGAGAGTAGGATTGGCACTGAGGAAGTCGTTGATGGCCGCGCGGACTTCCGTGGTGTCAATCTCTCCGTCCCCGTCCTCGTCGAAACGACTGACGGGATCTGCTGTGGCCGCCCGGGTGACGGTAACGGTGTAGAGCATCATCGTGGTGCCGTCTTGAGCGGTTACGGTTACGGTGATGGTGTTGGCTCCCACACTCAGGGAATCGCCTCCAGTAACCATGAAGGTCGCGCCCTCTGCAGGAGTGGCCGCAACGGTAACGGACATCACGGAGTTGTCCACCATCGCGTTGTAGGCCATGGTGTCCGCCATGAAGTCCGGATCAATCATGACCTCGGTCTCGCCGTTCCAAAGGGTCAGGTCCGACAGGGTGGCGTCGGGGCTGGGATCCCTGGTGACGGTGATCATGTATTCCAGCATCGTGTCGTTTTCCGCTGTCACCTTCACGGTAATTACGGTGTCTCCTTCTGCCAGGGGCACTACCTTGTTGGTGGTGCTCATAGCGGACCCGGTGCCCATCCTGTACGTAACCACAGCCATGCCGCCCATATTGGGGGTGGGAGTGGCCGTCACCGTAACGGACATCACGGAGCTGTCCACCGTCGCGGTGTAGCCCATGGTTTTGCTCGGCATGAAGGCCGGATCAATCATGACCTCGGTAGTGCCGTTCCACAGGCTCAGGACCGACAGGGTGGCGCTGGCCGAGAGCCTGGTAATGGTGACGAAGTAGCGCATCACCGTGGTCCCGTCTTCCGCCGTGACTTTGATGGTGACGTCATTCTCCCCCATGTCCAGGTCGACGGTCCCGGCGCCTTCAACCTTGGCGTAGGAGTCGGTGGGCATGGCTGTCACCATGACGGATTCCACGGAATAAGCGACTTCGGCTTCGTACCCGTCATCACGTTTATCGAACATCGGGGCGAGATCCCCGGTGCTTAACATCAAACTTTTTAGAGTCGCATCCGTACCGGCTGCCTTGTTGGTGAGTGTGACTGTGTACATTTTGGTGGGTTCTCCAGTTTTTTCCGGGGTCACCGTTGCCATGATTGCGGTGCCATCACCTGAAGCCGGGTTGAGGGTCACAACATTCGTATCCCCATCAACTGAAGCACCTGCGACAGCGGTGATTGTAATGGCAGCCTTGGCGCCGCTGGCGTTGGCTGCGGCCATAACGGTCACTTTTTTCACGGAGTCGGCGACCATAGCGGTGTAGGTCATCATGTACGGGCTGAATGGCGGGGCGAGTTCCACTGCCATGCCGATGTCGTCCGTGAGCGAAAGGGAAGCCAGATGATTGTCTTCCATGGCCGTTTGCCTGGTGACAGTGATGCCGTAATTTTGCGTCGACGTCCCGTTTTCCGCTGTCACGACGACGGTTATAGTGTTTGTGCCATATTGCAGTGCTTTTGTGGCGCCCCCGAGAACTTGATACACGGCGTATTTGTTCATAGTTTCGGCCGTCACCATGACGGACGACACGGAGCTGGCCACAGTTGAGGTGTAGGCGTAGGTACTACTCCCCTCGAAGGTCTCGGCGAATCCCCCTACGCTGAGCTTCAAGCTTTTTAGAGTGGCATCACTACTGGGCGTCCTGCGGGTGACGGCGATCGTGTACTCGCCTTTCGTCGTGCCGTCTTCCGCCGTCACGGTGACAGTGATGTTGGTGACGGTGTCGGAGGTTCCTCCTGTCAGGGCCACGGATCCATCGTCGCCAACGTCAATGTCGTTGCCTCCGGACTCAGCCTCAACCACAGCCATGGCCATTTCGTGGGTGGGAGTGGCCGTCACCGTAACCGATTCCACGGAGTTGTCCACAGCTGCGGTGGCGGTGTAGGAGGTGGCGCTCGATACGAAGTCCGGATCGAGTTCGACCTCGTCGTCGCCGTCCCAAAGGCTCAGGACTTTCAGAGTATCGTCATCACTCCCCGTCCTGGTAATGACGACGATGTAGCGCTCCACCATACTGCCGTTTGCCGACGTGACTTTGACGTTGACGGTATTGTCCCCCACGTCCAGCATAACGGAGGCGCCGGAGCCGGTAGCGTCCATGCCATTAATCGTAGCCCTGGCGCCGCTGGTGTTGGTGGGCGTGGCCGTCACGGTGACAGATGCCACGTTGTTATCCACCGTCGCTGTGTACCTAATGACATTCGGAGCGAAGCCCGGATCGAGGGCGCCCACGCTGACGGTGAGCGCTGACAGCGTGGCATCGGAGTTAGACTGCGCCTCCGCCGGTTGCGCGGGATTGAAGGCAAAGATGCCCATCATCCCTGCCAAAGCCAGAGCAACGAAGATCGCCACCCCGACCGGAAGTTTGAATATTCTGTCCATGTAGTTACCTCTTGTTGGTAGTTATGGATTTGGGATGCTGCCCGGCGCGGGGCCGGAGGGGGTTGCCGGTTATTTCATAGGCTCCTCTCTCCAATCAAGATGTTGAAACAAACTCTTGGCCGCAAAACCCGGCCGGAAGACGCCGCCTGGGGGAGTCCGCCGCCGGCAGGGAACGGGCCGCAGGGACTTGATGAGCATGATATTTACACAACCGTTACGGAAGTATTACGCATCCCGCATCCTTTCCGGCAGTCCGTCCCGCCTGGGACCAGCCCGCCCCAACTCCCCTTGTCATCGGCAGGCAGTATACCCGAAGGGGCGGGGGGAAAGGCAAGCGAAATGGCAAGCAGGTTTTGAGCCAAAATTGGGGGGACGCCCCGGGGAGGCCCTCACCCCCGGGGGGACGCCCTCACCCCCGGCCCCTCTCCCAGGGGGAGCTGACAGGGGTATGTATGGACTGAAATTGGTCTGAGGGCTTGGAAAGCGCACGGGAATCCGGCATCTTGGTTGCAATGACGAAACCGGATGCCGGAGGTTTCCCATGCGCCTTCCCAAGGAATGCTGCCAGATGCAGCAGGTCATTGAAACGCATTTGCCTCACCTCAGCCGGTCACAATTGGCCGGGCTGGTCTTGTGGGTGTGCGGGACTATCCTGGCCGGGAGCGCCTGCCAGAATGCCGTCGCCGCCGCTCTCTCCACCAAGGGAAACTGGGACAATCTGCGGCAGCGCCTTCGGGAATGGCTCTACGACGGCGGCGACCGGGCGCGTCCCTGCCAGACCGAACTGGATGTGAGTCTCTGCTTCGCGCCGTTGCTCAGGTGGGTCCTTGCGTGGTGGTGTTCTGACCGGCTGGCCTTGGCGGTTGACCCGACGTTGAAAGGGGACGACACCACCGCCATCGTCATCAGCGTGGTCTACCGGGGTTGCGCGATTCCCGTGGCCTGGCGCATCCTGCACGCCAACAAACCTGGGGCCTGGATGGACCCGATAGTGGAACTGTTGCAGGCGCTGGCCCCGGCGGTCCCAGAAGACATGACCGTGATTGTGCTGTGCGACCGGGGCCTGGCCAGTCCGAAATTGTGGAAACAGATACTCGCTCAGGGCTGGCATCCCTACATGAGGTATCCGAAAAACGTCACTTTCTGCGCTGAGGGCGGTCGGCGGCTGCCCGCGCGCGCCTTCGTTCCCCGTCCGGATACCGCGTGGATCGGGAGCGGGACGGCGTTCAGCAAGGCAACAGTAAAACGCCGTTGCACCCTGCTGGCGGTCTGGTACGTTGAACAGGAGGAGCCGTGGATCATCCTGACCGACCTTCCGCCGGACGAAGTTGGGGTGAGTTGGTACGCGCTCCGCTTCTGGATCGAGTTGGGGTTTAAGGCGGTCAAGAGCTTGGGTTGGCAATGGCAAAAGACCCGCAGGACTGACCCGGCGCGGATTTCGCGGCATTGGTTCGTGTTGTCGGTGGCGACGCTGCTGACCCTGGCCTACGGGACCAGGGTGGAAGACGCCTATGACCGGAGGCTGGCCCCCGGCAGCTTGCGAGCGCCGCCCAGGGCGCTGGCGCCCACTCACCGCAGTAGCCGGGAGAAGCCGGGACGGACCGTCAGCGTAATCCGTTACGGCATTGCCTGGCTGAGGTGGTTGCTGCACCGGGGCCGGTTCTGGAGCCGGGTATGGCTGCTGCCCGAACCCTGGCCTGAACCCAAGTCCGACCTGGAGGTCACCCGCCATGCCCCTACATGAAACCCTATACATACCCCTGTCAGCCCAGGGGGAGAGGGGAGACGTACCTTTTAATTCTCCCTCTCCCTTGGGGAGAGGGTTGGGGTGAGGGCAAACCCCGGCCAGGAGCAACCGTTGCTGATGTGCGGAGTTCGCCCTCACCCCCGGCCCCTCTCCCAGAGGGAGAGGGGAGATATTGATAAATCCCTTGTCCCAGGGGGAGAGGGGAGACGTACCTTTTAATTCTCCCTCTCCCTTGGGGAGAGGGTTGGGGTGAGGGCAAACCGCCGCCCCTATTGGAAAACGGCGGACAGTCCGCTATAATTACCCGAAATTTACTGGCTTTCCTGACTTTCTCACCACTGGCATGGATACGGGTGCGGCTGCTCATTAGAGCGCCGGGCGGTTTCTTGAAACGTGGGGTTGAGGAATGATTGGGCCTGAGCAGCACCGCAAATGAAGCGCGTACGCAGCCCCGGTTTGTACCTTCCAATTTTGATGGCTTTCTCCGCCCTGGTTGGCGGTGTCCTGGCCCTGACCGTCACCTTCCGGGACGGCCCCGACGGTAAGGAATCCGGCCAGTCCCCCGGCATCACCCTGGGTCTGACCGCCGAGGCCCGCCGTTCCCTCCAGCAGGGCGGCGCTTTCCCCCGCAGCGACGCCGGGTTCTCCGCCTACTACCGGGTTTCTGACGCGCAGGATGGTTTCGCCCTGGACAAAGGCAAGGTAGACCAGGCCGTTATGGACGTCCCCAAAGCCCGCAGCTACCGCGCCGCCCCCGCCTCTCTGCTGGACATCGGCGCCACTCACTCCGTCGTTTCCCTGCCGGTCAAAAACATCGGCGAGACCACCACCAGGGTGAACCTCTACTACGACAGCAATGGCTGGGTGGTGGCCTACTTTGATCGCAATGGGCAGTCATCCACCGCCTGGCAGGCCCGTGGGCTGGACGAGGAAAACCCAGCCCTGGACACAATCAACATTGTCCTGCTGGACGCCGTCAACGCCGTGGTGGAAGAGGCCCTGAAACAAACGCCGGTTGACGTGGACACCCCCAACTTCGGCTTCTACCACTGGGGCTATCCGACGGCCACCAACTTCTACATGATGGCCAACGCCCGGGGCACGGAGGGGACGGACACGATGTCCTTCGCCGTGCCGGCAACCTTCAATATGCTGGAGGTCTCGGTGTCCCTGTGGGTCAGCGGGACCGGCGGCGCCTGCGCTCGCGTGACATTGGACGGCGAACCCGTCACCGGAGTCTGGTGCGGCGGCCAATTCCACCACGCCACTGTTGGATTGCAGGATTTCAACGCCCGGACCGGGCACACGATGCTGCTGGAGCATTTGGACGGCGCCGGCGCATCCGGGGCGATGCTGATGCTGGTCTACTCCGTTGAGTAGCCAGGCCGGGCCATAGGGGCGGGGAGTCCCATGCGCCCGCCGGTATGTCTGGGGTGGAAAGCCTGTCTGCTGCTGACGCTGGCCCTTGCTCTCCAGTCCTTCCCCTCCCCGGCTTCCGGCGATGTCAGCTTCCAGACCGTCCCCGACGTTGCCGTAACTGCCATTGCAGTCCCCGCCGGCCCGGTAATCCAGGGCAACACCGTTGAGATAGCGGTCACCATCGAAAACCTGGGGTCTGGCACAGCCTCCGTTGCCGTGATACTGAATTACATTCCCGCCGAGGGCAACCCCGGAAATGTCGGCCAGAAAACGGAAGAGGTTCCGGCAGGCACGTCCACCACAGTAACTTTCTCTTGGGACACCACCGGCGTCCCGCTGGGAGACTACACTTTCCAGGCCGTGGCACTGCTGGACGGAATGGGAGATGACAACCCAAGCAACGATTTTATGGTCACCTCGACTCCCCTGACCATCACAGCCGCCGCCGAGCCCGAGCCGGTAGCCGACGTGGGCGTTACCGCCATTGAGTTCCCCGACGGGCCGGTAAACCAAGGCAACACCGTTGATATAACGGTCACCATCGAAAACCTTGGTTCCGCCGACGCTCCGGTTATGGTGATTCTTCGCTATCTCAATGCCGAGGGCGCCGCCATGCCCGTTGGGACGGTGACGGAAAATGTTGCGGCAGGCGCGTCCGAGGATGTAACTATTTCCTGGGATACAACCGGCGTCCCACCAGGCGGCTACACGTTTCAGGCGGTGGCCATACTTGAGGGCGAGGGAGAGGACGTACTCGGAAACAATTACTTGCTCACCACTGATCCAATTACCGTTGGGCCACCGACCTATGGCGTTGATGTAACCGCCCTCGTTGTGCCAGCCGGGCGGGTTGACCCGGGCGGTGTTGTGGATGTTGACGTAACGGTTGAGAACCTTGGTTCGGTCCCAGCCATGTTCAAAGTTACGCTTTTGTTCTCCTCGATCGATGGAAAGGAAGGGGAGTACGCCGACGAAGAAACGGTCGAAATAGAGGCCGGCGCTGACACCGAGATTACGCTGTCCTGGGACACCGGCGAGGCCCAACCCGGCAACTATCAGCTCACGGCCGGGGCAATGCCGGTTGGAGTGAAGGATGTTAACGTTGACGATGTGCTTGACTTCATGTCCTCGACGATCACCGTCGGGCCGCCGGCCTACGACGTTGCCGTCACCGCCATCGAGGTCCCCGACGGGCCGGTTAATCAGGGCAACACGGTCGATGTCACGGTCACCGTCGAAAACCTTGGTTCCTCCACAGCTTCCTCGGTCATGGTGATTCTCAGCTATCTCGATGCCGACAGCGCCGCCCTGAGCGTCGGTCAGAAGATGCAAGATGTTGCGGCAGGCACGTCCGAGGATGTCACTTTTTCCTGGGATACCGCCGACGTCTCACCAGGCAGCTACAAGTTGCAGGCCGTGGCCATTCTTGGGGGCGCGGAGGATGCCGTACCGGAGAACGATTCCTTCGTCACCGCTGACCCCATCACCGTCGGGCCGCCGACCTATGGCGTTGATGTCACCGCCCTCGTTGTGCTGCCCGGGCGGGTGGACCCGGGCGATGTTGTGGATGTTGACGTAACGGTTGAGAACCTTGGTTCGGTCCCAGCCATGTTCAAAGTTACGCTTTTGTTCTCCTCGATCGATGGAAAGGAAGGGGAGTACGCCGACGAAGAAACGGTCGAAATAGAGGCCGGCGCTGACACCGAGATTACGCTGTCCTGGGACACCGGCGAGGCCCAACCCGGCAACTATCAGCTCACGGCCGGGGCAATGCCGGTTGGAGTAGAAGGTGTTAACGTTGACGATGTGCTTGACTTCATGTCCTCGACGATCACCGTCGGGCCGCCGGCCTACGACGTTGCCGTCACCGCCATCGAGGTCCCCGACGGGCCGGTAAACCAGGGCAACATTGTCGATATAACGGTCACCATCGAAAACCTAGTACCGGTTCCAGATAGTCTTGTCGATACTGGAAAGTCACTTCCAACTGTGGATTCCAGCTTGCGCGGGAACGACGGGCAGGTGAAACGGGTATCTGGTATAAGGCATATTCAAGTGGAAACGGTACTAGCTGATCTCCCTTATAATTGTAAGACTTTCTGGAAACGGTACTAGGTTCCTCCACAGCTTCCTCGGTCATGGTGATTCTCAGCTATCTCGATGCCGACAGCGCCGCCCTGAGCGTCGGTCAGAAGATGCAAGATGTTGCGGCAGGCACGTCCGAGGATGCCACTTTTTCCTGGGATACCGCCGACGTCTCACCAGGCAGCTACAAGTTGCAGGCCGTGGCCATTCTTGGGGGCGCGGAGGATGCCGTACCGGAGAACGATTCCTTCGTCACCGCTGACCCCATCACCGTCGGGCCGCCGACCTATGGCGTTGATGTCACCGCCATCGAGTTCCCCGACGGCCCGGTAATCCAGGGCAACACCGTTGAGATAACAGTCGCCGTCGAAAACCTTGGTTCCGTCACAGCCTCAATCAAGATGATTCTCAACTATATCGATGCCCGCTATATCGATGACCCCCACGAACATGTCATGGAGGTTGCCAATCAGACGGAAAATGTTGCGGCGGGCGCATCCAAGAGTGTAACTTTTCCCTGGGATACCACCGGCATCCCACTGGGCAGCTACACTTTTCATGCCGTGGCAGTGCTCGAAGATGACCACTCTGTCAGCGATTACCTGTTCTCCGCTACAGACCTGACCATCGCCGCCGCCGCCCCTGATCCGGTCATCGACGTTGGTGTTACCGTCATTGAACTCCCCGCCGGCCCGGTGTACCTAAATGACACTGCGTACATCAAGGTTACAATTGCGAACCTCGGTGAGGACTCGGCCTCCGTGACGGTGTCGCTCGGCTACATTCCTGCCGAGGGAGATGCTGTCAGCATAGCCCAAGAGGCCATAGAGGTAGCAGCAGAAGCGACCGAGGTAGTGTCCTTCTCGTGGGATACCACCGGCGTCTCACCAGGCAGCTACACGTTTCAGGCGGACGCTATCCAGGATGGTGACACGAACACTGACAACAATTCCAAGACGACCACTGCCGCCATGACCATCGCCCAACCGGCCTACGACGTTGCCGTAACCGCCATTGCGGTCCCAGACGGCCCGGTAATCCAGGGCAACACCGTTGAGATAACAGCCACCATCGAAAACCTTGGTTCCGCCATCGCCTCGGTCACAGTGACTCTCAACTACCTTGTTGCCGACAGCGCCGCCCTGACCGTTGCCGAGAAGATGACAGATGTTGCGGCAGGCGCGTCCGAGGATGTCACTTTTTCCTGGGATACCGCCGACGTCTCACCGGACGGCTACACTTTTCAGGCCGTGGCCACGCTTGAAGGCGAGGAGAAAGACTTACTTGGAGACAATTCCTTGTCCAGCACTGACGCCATAACCGTCGCGCCGCCGACCTACGACGTTTCCGTCACCGGCATCGAGGTCCCCGACGGGCCGGTAATCCAGGGCAACACCGTTGAAATAACGGTCACTGTTGCCAACCTCAGTTCGGTCAAGGCCATGTTCGAAGTTGGGCTTGTGTTCTTCCAGTCCGAGGACCAAGGGGGCCTCGCCGACGAAGAAACGGTCGAAATAGAAGCCGGCGCTGACACCGAGATTACCCTGTTCTGGGACACCAGCGAGGCCGCACCCGGTGACTATTCGCTCAGGGCCGGGGCAATGCTGGTTGGAGTGGAAGATGTTGATTTGCTTCGCTTCTTGGCCTCGACGACCACCATCACCGTCCTTTCTCCCCAGATAATCCTGGGCAAGGCCGGCCTCGGATTCCCCGACGCCTCCTTCGGCGGAATGTTGGCGCCAGCGGCGGTCGAAACTTCCTCGTCGCCCGTGCGCCGAGTCTTCATCATCGGCCACGAGGCCAAAAGACGGTACGCAAGCAAATTGCCCGGCATAATAACGGCCCTGGCGCCCCATACAAACCTGTTCACCGCCAACGCCCAGGCTGCGTTTGGCTCCGGGATCGGCCTGCAAAACCCCTTTGAGCTGGGGGAGATACGGGTAAAGGTGCATCTCCAGGAACGGCAGTCCAGCCTTGGCGCCTACGTTACGGTGGGCAGCCGCATTTTCTTTGCCGAGGCGGACGGCAATTGCAACGTAATGGTCCCGATGGGCGTCTATGACCTGACCATTCGGGCGCCGGGCTATGTTTCGGCGCGGGTTCCCGGCGTCCGGCTGGGGGTCGGCGAGGCAATGACCGTCCCGGAGTTGACGCTGCCCTTCGGGGACTCCAACGGCGACGGACGCATCGACATCCTCGACCTGAGCATCGCCGCCGGCAACTTCGGCGCCACCGTGAAGGAGCTTTCCCCGCCTTAACCCTAGTACCGAGCATCGTCCTCGGGGTCTTTCGATTCTCAAGGAGCAGGAATTCCGAGGAGGGCCAGAGCTTCCATAGGCTGGCAGCTGTAGTGTCGCAGCGCCGCCGAAATGTTGGCCGCCCCGGTTCGCCCCAGCAGCCCCAGCGTCGCATTGCGCAACGCCGCCATCACCCCCGGTCATGGCCGAGGGCAGGCTATGCCGGCTCAGGTTCCTCTGGGAATACAGGGCGTCCCCGGTGAACACTCGCCCCACCGGATCAACCCGGCCCAGCAGTTCCGGCACCACGCTCAACTCCGCTTCCTTAATTACGCCTGTGCCTACTCCCATTATCACTACCAAAACCAACGCTACATGGAGTCCCGCAGCATAGTCATCCTCTTGTTGTACCCCCCTGGGTTGGTCGCTGCGGCCGGTTAAAATGGGTTGGCTAGTCCCATTGGCCGGGGCTGTCGGGGGCGGCAGGCGTGATTACCGCCTCCCCGCCCCCGGGTCTTGGTTAGAGATTCTTGACGGCGTACCGTCTACCCGGCTGCGAAGTCCGCGATCAGCTGGGGAGCCGCCGCATCGAATCCCACCACGTCCAGCATCCCGCCGTCCTCCGGGTCGGCGATGGAGAATCCGTTGGAGACCATCCCCGCCACCACCAGCTTGGCCGGGATGTTCGTCCCCGCACGATACTTCCTCAGCGCCTCCGCCGGGTGGATGTCTCCGGCCCAGGTCTCGCTGTCCGTCAGGATGACGAAGCAGTCAACCGGCATCTTCTTCTCCAGTGCGTCCAGCATCGGCAGGGCGCAGTCCGTGCCCCCGAAGGGCATCTGCTGGGTCTTCTTCATCGCGTCGGCGATGCTGTCGGCAGCCGTGATGTCGAGTGGGGCCATCCGGGCGTTGTTCATTTGGCCGGAAGTCCGCCCGCTGGCAAAGCCCGCGATGTAGTAGTTCGGCTCCCGCCGGGCAATGGCCATCGCCATCGCCGCCGCAGCCATCCTGGGGGTCAGCCCAGGCACTCCGGCCACCTCGCCGTGACTCATCGACCCAGACACGTCCACGCCCAGGTAGAACCGCCGGTCTGTCTGCGGCGCCTGCGCGAATGACCGGTCGAAAGCCGCGTCCAGGGCGTCCACTACCTGCGGTACCGGGTCCCAGGTGTTCCCCCCACGGATGCCCTTCCCGGCCCGGTAGGTTAGCAGGGCCGACAGGATGGCGATGGGATGGACTCTGGCCGTCCTGTCCGTGCCGATGCCCTGGAGGGCGGCGCAGACCCCGGCGGAGTTCATCGGCGCAACGACGCCGACCCGGGTCATGGTGGCCAGGTTGCGGACCAGGGCCATTACCGGCATGTCGTCGGCCAGGGCCTGCCAGATTTCCTTCCGGCCCAGCATCTCCGGCGGCGTCATCTCCCAGGACATACGGTGCTCGCGGATCAACCCGGCCAGGGCATCGGCATCCGCGGTCTTGGCCTGTTCGTAGGCGTGGACCAGCCGCAGGGCAGGATCATCGGAGGGCATGGTCCCCTGGGTGACCCACGCGAAGATCTCAGCGAGCAGCCCTTCGGTCTTCGGGTGGGCCTTCCTCAGGAGGTCTCGGTGGGTCCAGTTGTACCGTTGGCGATACTTGACCACCTGGTAGACGGCCTGCTCAACCGGCCGGTTCAAGTACCAGGCGCCGATGGCCTTTCGGAGGCCCCGGCCCCAACCCCTCATGCCGTCGGCGTAGTCGGCGAACATCTGGAGATGGCTGCCGGTACGGGCCACTCTGGCCAGGTCGTCGAGGGCCATGGTCCGGGTCTCGTCATCGCCGAAGGACGCTGCCATCGCCAGCGCAAACAGGGGCGGGCCGTTCTTCGGGGCGCGGCCCGAGACGCTGATCTCGACGATCTCGCGGACGGCGCTCCGCCCGTCGTTCCGAATGCACCGCTTCACGGCCTCGGCATTCTCCAGGGTGAGCTTGCGTTCCGAGGCGTAGTAACTCCCTCCTTCGGAGCCGAGGACCAGGAACCGGCGCAGGCGGGTCATGTCATCGACGGGGAAAGCGTGACCACCGGCGCTGTTGGCGACCATGCCGGGCAGCGGTTCGGACTGGGGAACCGGGGCTGCAAGCATCCTGGTCAAGTACGTCATGTTTTCACCTCAGTGTGGAAGGCCCGCTTATGCAAGTGGGCGTCGGCGTGGGGATCTGTGTAAAGGAAAACCCGTCGACGGCGACCCAACCCTGTCAATTCTGGGTTTCCTGATGTGGGTTTAACCGAGCTAATGGGGTGCGCCGACAGGGTTTGTATCGCTCTGGCGCTGAACTGCTGGTCCCAACCAGAGGCCGGGCGGGACTCAAACCCTCGACATCTCGGTTATGAGCGGTAAGTTATCGGCTTCGACCCGCTCAGGATTATCATCGTGCCCCGGGCCGGATCAATCATCACGTCCGGAGGCAATGGAGGAGCCGCCGGCTTGGTAAGCCCGCCGGCTTCGGCTGAACCGGGGTTTCTCGAACGTGGCCCGATCGGATAAGTTGTCGCCACTGGGAGACTTTTGCAACGGCGCACGACCGAAAAGGCCACACGCCTAGCTGCCCCATTGGTAACCCAATGGCTGCGACCCACCCGAGTCCGGTTTGCATTTGTGGAGGCGCTTCCGAGCGGATAAGGCGTCGCCGCGGGACCGGTCAGCCCCGGTGTATGCGGGAGACACCCACCAACATGGACCCGCCCGGTCCGTTAACCTTTGGAGCGCCCTGGCGGATGAGGTACGCCGTGGGCCGCGAGGTTCGACCCCCGCACGCGCCGTTTAAGACGCGCTACAACCAATAACCCACCGGCTTCGACCCGCCAGGCGACAGGTTGAAGAGGATATCACAGCCTAACGCTGGCTGTCAACTGTCACTTCGCTTGGAGAAAATTGCGAAACTCTTTAGTTGCCGAAGGGCCAGAAGAATAATAGCGTGAATAGGATTCGTCGGCCATTCAGGGTGGGGGGATTCGGCAAATACTTTAACGGCATTCGTCCCCAATTAGCAGTCGCAAGCTCAGCTGGGTAGTTTCGCAATTTTCTCTCGCTTGCAGCAGCGCCTTTTGATTGTCGTTATGGGCCAGCGAGTCCGTTCGTGGTGAGCTTGTCGAACCGTGAACGGACGGCCCTTAGCTTGGCTCAGGGCCAACGGAATTACCGACAATTAAAAGGCCCTGTTGCTTGCAGGCAGAACGATTGCAAAGTCGCGCCCCCTGGTCCCGGCCAGGGGCAGCCTCTCTTCGCCTTTCCTGCGCAGGCAGGAATCCACGGCAGTCGTGCCAACAGCGGCGTTTGCTACCTCAGCGGCGTATGGATTCCTGCTTTCGCAGGAAAGATGATGTGTGCGGCGCCTTGCAATGGGGATTCCCTACTAATAAGACTTTGCAATCGTCCTGTAAATTCCGGCAAATCCTTTCAACCCATCCACCGGGATGTTAAAATGAGCATCTCCGCCAGTAGTCCGAAATTTTTGACGCGATGAGTAGCTGAGATTGGCGTGACTCCCCAGGGTCTTTCATCCAATAGTTCCCTCTCCCTCTGGGAGAGGGTTAGGGTGAGGGGCGTTCATACCATCAATTCAATGCTGTTGGACTACCAGGAGTGGCAGGGTTGAACGTGGGGGGTTTGGCAGAAATTCGCCAACCGCAGCGCCATCAGGCCCGCGTCTCTCAGCGCCCCGCCGGTGTAGCTCAGTGGCAGAGCAACGGTTTCGTAAACCGTAGGTCAAGGGTTCGACTCCCTTCACCGGCTCCACCTTTTCAGGCACGAAATCAGCCCTTCAGTCCTCCTCCCAACCCCCGGATCACACAACTTGTAAATCCTTTTGTAAATCCAGGCCCATCACAAGGTCGAACTTTTCACTCAGTTTGACTGCCGCCTCCCGCTGGATGGGCGGCGCGACATGGCTGTGCAAATCCGCCGTGATCTGGATCGACGAGTGGCCCAAGCGCTCAGACACCACCTTGAGGTTCACCCCCTCCCGGAGGAGCAGGCTGGCATGGGTATGACGGAGGTCGTGGAAGCGAACGCCCTTGATGCCGACCTTTTTCACCATCATCCCGAAAGCCTGGGTCACTGAGTCCGGCGTCAGCGGGCCTCCTCTAGTACTCTGGAACACCGGTCACCGGGGCGGACCGTCCCCTCCCCTGCGACGATTCCAGGATACCGGACAGGCACCTGACCGCCTGGGCCGGCAGCGAGACAGCCCGGGTCCGGCCGGACTTGGGATGGCTGGTTGCCAGCTCTCCCCCCTCGAGCTGGGTCAGGGTCTCCACCACCGAGATGGAGGCATTTTCCAGGTCGACGTCCCGCCACCTCAGTCCCAGCAGCTCGGACCGGCGCAGCCCGGTGAGCAGGTCGAACCAGATCAGGGAATGGTACGCCATGCCCCCAGCGGCGGACAGCAGTGCCCTGACCTCATCCCAGTCCAGGAAGCGGGCCTGAGCGGTGCACCGAGCGTCCACCAGGTCGGCCGGGTTCCTTGCCAGGACCTGCATCCTGACCCCCCACCGGAGCGCCTGCGAGACCAGCCGGTGACAGTGCAGGACCGTCTGGGGCGACAGGCCCCTCCGGAGGCAGTCGCCCTCGAAACCCTGGATGTCCAGGGCGCTGAGATGATCGACCCTTATGCGGCCCAGGGCCGGGATGATGTAGCGCTCCAGGTTTCCTCGGTATCCCTGCAGGGTCCTGGGCCGCCCCTGACCTGCGCGTAGTCCCGCAGCCAGCGCCGCAGGAAGTCCTCCACGCGTTCGCGGGAGGGTTCGACGTTTTCGCCCCGGTCCATCTCGGCCTGGAGCTGTGTGAGCCTTATTTCAGCCTCCTTCCTGGTGCCCCGGAAGACCTGGGTCCTGTAGTGCTTCCGTCCCGAGACGGGGTCAGCTCCCGCATAGATGTAGAGGGTCCAGCGGTCGGGATGCCTCTTGGAGCGCTGGCGGATGTGTCCCCTGCGTGCTGGCGCCATACCGGTTCCTCCTGCCTCGTGAGCGTTGCGTCAACCGGGAGGCGCCGGTGGCCCGGAGGACCAGACCACGGCGCCGGAATTCCGGATGGTCAGCCGCCCGGGAACGGGGGGTAGCCGGACGGGCCGCTCCGCTTGGAGTACTCCGCCAGGAGGCGGGAACTCGGGGGCATGGAGGCAGCCGGAGGGATGACGGCTCCCTGAGCCGCCCAGGCGTTGCTGATCTCGGCCAGGAGGACCTGCAGTCCAACCACGCAGTCGGCGAAAAACTCCTGGGTGACCGGGGTTCCCTCGCTTCCTGCCGGCAGGGGGAAGAGGGTCTCTGCCTGCTCCAGCGGGAAACCTCCCGCCGTCTTGTCTGGGGAGACGCCGGCGGAGGGAGGAGGCAGGGGCAGATCCCCCGGGCCTGCCCTCCGTCCAGGGACATGGGCATCATCAGGCGCTAGGCGGCCGCTCCCGGCGGGGTAAGGGCATCCCGACCCGCAAAGGGCAGGGGCCACTTCATGCCCCAGGTTTCCTGGGAGACGGGGGGCATCCCGCGGAGCCCAACGAGGCCGATGCGGCCGGCGAGCTGGTCGGCGGGGGAGAAGAACCCTGGAACTCCTGGGCGACGATGTCGCCCAGGGTGCGGAGGTAGGTCGGGGGGATCCTCTCCCAGCCCCCCATGACCTCAATGACGGGGAGGGGCACTCCTGCCCTGATCAGGTCGATCACGAAGGTGTGGCGGAACATGTGGGGGTGGAGATCGACTCCGATGCGCCCTCCCAGGCGCTTGCTCATGAAGTAGAGCCAGGAGGACGCCATGGGACGGCCCTTGTCATCGACCCAGAGGGCGTCGGTGTTCGGGTCGAGGGCGCGGCGCGCTTCCAGGTAGCGCCGGAGGGCCTCGGTGGCGGCATTCCCCAGGTGCTGGTGGCGCTCCTTGCGGCCCTTGCCGGTGACGTGGATGCGCCGGACCTCAGGATGGACCCGGCCCAGGCTGAGGTTGGTCAACTCCTGCAGCCGGGAGCTGACAGGGGTATGTATGAGGATTTCACAAGTGGGGGCATGGTAGGTGATCGTTAGGCTGGGCCGAGGTCCTGGCGACGGTTTGGACTAAGGGGTGTCGTCAAAAAGGCAACATGATGGTAGATTACTGGGGAGCGTGTGAGTGTGTGAGGTGGGGGTATGACAGCAGCGCATCGGCGTCACGATATTTCGGACCAGGTTTGGGAACGGTTGCGATCCCTTTTGCCTGGGGCCGGAGGCAAAAGGGATCGGACGGCCAAGGACAACCGGTTGTTTCTGAACGCGGTGTTTTGGATTCTGCGTACTGGGGATCCTTGGCGGGACCTGCCGCCGGATTACAGTGACTGGAAGAACACCCATCGCCGCTTTTGCCGCTGGCGGGATCGAGGCGTCTGGGACCAACTGCTGGATACGGTCATCGTCGACCCGGACTTTGAGTGGTTGATGATCGACGCCAGCTACATCAAGGTTCATCCCCATGGGACTGGAGCGCGGGGAGGCAATCAAGCTATAGGCCGCACAAAAGGGGGCTGAACAGCAAACTGCACCTGGCGGTGGACTCCCACGGTATGCCGGTGCGCTTGATCCTGAGCGAAGGCACGGTGGCGGACTGCACCCAGGCCCATTCGCTGATTGCAAATATCGCAGCCGAATACCTGCTGGCCGACCGAGGCTACGACACCAACGCCATCGTGGCTGAAGCCGAGGCCCGGGGAATGGAGCCGGTGATCCCACCGAGGAGCCACCGCAAGGAACCCCGGTACTACGACCGGGCGCTGTATAAACTGCGTCATTTAGTGGAGAATTCATTCCTGCACTTCAAACAATGGCGTGCCGCAGCTACTCGATATGCCAAGTAACGAAGCGTCCTTCCTGGCAATTTGCCAAATCCGAGCGCTGGCAATTTGGACCAGACTAATTTGACGACACTCCCTGGCATCCCCTGCCGGCAGCGCGGATGCCTGGAGGTGTCTCCCTGAACCCCTTTCCTTCGACGGCACGGCTCATCGCAATCTCCAGACGACCTCAGAGCCGGATCCGGCTGACGGGCGTCAAAGCTGAGACCTCCCAGCAGGAGGATTTGCCGAACCAGGCCCTCAGCGTCGTCAATGGACCCGGCGGTCTCACGGATCCGGCACTTCGTGTCCTCCAGGGGCTCCCACAGGCCCTTGGGCGTCACGTCAGGAGCGCAGGGACAACGTGTGGTTCACGATCTTCGTAGGTTCGCTGGTGGTGTTCGTCATCGGCATGGCGACCTTCGCCGTCGGGGAATTCCTGATCTCGGAACTGGCGCCCTTCACCCTGCCCATCGGAGGGACGCTCACGCTGGGCGGCGGAGTGGTGGTGGCAGTCGCCGGAATCGCCGCCCTTGACAGACGGATGCGGTCCACCAGCAACTGCCAGGGAATCAGGCCATCCATCCGCTCCAGGAACAGTTCCCGGCGGGTCTTGCGCTTCTTGTCCTGGTATTCCATGTCGGCAAAGCTTGGCTGGTCCATACAACCTAACTCCCGGTCAGCATCAGGCTCTTCAGCCTAACTATGCCACATCACCATGGACTTGTTCAGAGGATTCCTAGACTTCCCTCGTGCTAGAAATGCGTGTCCACCCGGTCCAGGCCGTCTCAGAGGGCAGCGGCGTCCAAGGTCAGATCTCCGACCTGGAAGACCTCGCCGTTCTCCCGGACCTGGTCTCGGGGGGTGGCCGCGACGTGGCGTGCCATCTGCAGGTCCCACCGGTATACGGCGGGGGGTTGTCGGGGTTCAGCCATATTTCCACTCCCTCCGTAGCGCCTCCAGGACGGTGCTGGCGGAGCATCAGAAGCGGCGACTATCTGGTCCAGCCCATGTACGCCGAAGACCTGGCGGCCCAGGCAGTGTCGGCCGGCTCCCAAAGCGAGAACTCCGGCGCTGACGCTTGCAGGCTACGCTCCGGTGAGTTCGTCGGGCAGCGCGTCCAGGACCGCGTCGAGGGCGTCTTCGCCGGCAACCGCGGCTGCCTCCAACGCGCCCGCGGCCAGCACTGAGGCAGCTTCGGCGCGGGCAACTCCCAGTTCCGCATCCAATTCGCGCGCCGCAACCACCGCGGCGACGGCCGATGCGCCGGGGGCGCCTCCACCCTCAACGGCTCCCTGCACCGCCCCGTAACCCGCTCCCCGCAGGGAGTCCAAGACCGGCACTTCCTGGCTCGCCAGGGCGCGAACCGTTCCCAGAACGGACCCGCCGGCCAGGTGTCCAACCTGGCCGGCAGGGTCACTCCTCGTCCCCTGGACCGCACCTCTGGTCGCGTGGCGGGCAAGCTCGAGGCCGTGCTCGGTGACTTTCCCCACCTCGTCGATCGCCTCATCCAGGGCGTCTCCGACCTTCCGGGCGACCTCGCCCGCCAAAAGCCGGCCACGGCTCGCCGCGGCCACGGCCGCCTTTGTTGACGACGCAATCTGGTATGCGCTCACTCCCAGGGCCACCTCCGCCCCCGGAACTCGTCTGAGGTAGCCGCAGGAGAACGCCGACACGGCGTTGATGCCCGGCACGGACGACACTGACCGGGACATGGGAGACATACTGAGCATCAGCTCGGCAAGGGCGATGTCACGCTCCCCCTCCTCGCGCAACGCTAACAGCATATTGAGGGACAGCAATCCGATGAAGAATGCGATGGTAAAGAGAAAATCGAACCCGGTCAGCGACAACACCGGAAAGTCAAACACTTCAACGGGCGATGCCCAACTGAGCTGGACGGTGAATGCCCTGACCGCTAAGAAACTATTTCAAAACGTTCCGGCGAAAGTCGCTCCAGCGAAGGCAGGGGACGTAACCCAAGAGGGAGTGACCTCCGCTGGCTGGGAATTTCTGGATTCCTGCCCCCGCCTTCGCGAGGGTGACGTTCCTTCGCAGGAACGACGGGAGGGCGCCTGCCGGTTTTGAGATAGTTTCTAAGTAGTCCGCCGCCAGTCCCCCCACCATCGGCCCAAGACCGGCGCCCATGTTGGTCGCGATCCCCGCCATTCCGAGAAAGGGTGTCGCCTTGCCCTCCGGCGCAAGTTTCAGCGCGATGGTCTCAACGGTCAGCGACCCCTGCCGCGGCGATTCCGGTGAAAATATGGAGCACCACGAGCAGCGGCAGCGTCAGGGAGTGCCGCTCGGGCAGGGTTGTGAAAACCCAGCCGAGAATGACCAGCAGGTAGAGGGAAGCCGCCAGCGGGAGCACGGTCTTGCTGCTGACCCGGTCCGCAAGCCGGCCCCATGTCCTGACGAACCAGATGTTCGTCAGCTGACTGAGCACCGTAAGACCGACGACGGTCGGCAGCGACAGGCCCAGCTTGGTCAACATATAGACTGCGAAGAAGGGAATCGCCAGGTTGGAAGCGAAGCTCCATAGAAACAGGAACCGCACCAGTTGGGAAAAGTTCGGTCCCGCAGTGGTTCCACCAGTATGGACAACGGGGAACGCCTTCTCGCCGGAGCGGCCGGCATCAGGGGTTCCCGCGCCAGTGCTATACAAACCGGTCCGGCCAGACCGAAGGTGAGCACGCCGCCGATCAACAGGAAGGAGTAGGCCAGAATTCGGTGAACGTGGTGACCACCACTGCCGACGCAACGGCCGGGTCCACGCCTACCCGCCGCAGGAAGAGCGGAACGGCCGCGCCCACGGCTCCCGCCAGGAGCATGTTCCCCCACATCGCCAACCCCAGGACCAGGCTCAGGCCGACGTTCTGCTGCCACAGGTAGGCAATGCCCGCCACCAGAACTCCCAGGAACAGGCCGTGGAGCGCTCCCAAGGTCGCCTCGCGGGCCAGAATCCTCTGCGCCTTGACTCCGACCAGTCCACCCATTGCTATGCCGCGGACAATGAGCGTCAACGTCTGGGTGCCGCCGATCCCTCCCTGCCCGGCCACCACCGGCAGGAATGCGGCCAGCACGACGATCCTGGTCAGCGTAGATTCAAACAGCGCAATGGTGGCCACCGCCAGAAAGGTGGTGCCGAGGTTGACGGTGAGCCAGGGCAGCCGGCTCTTGATTGACCAAGGGAGCGAACCGTCCAACGATTCTCCGGGCGCAGCCGCGACCTTGAGCATCTGGCGGGTGTCCTCACTGACGACGGCGTTCAGCAGGTATTCCGCCGGGATCACTCCCATCAGCCGGCCCTCGCCGTCCACCACGCCCAGCTGGGACACGTCGTAGTGCCGGCGCAGGCGGGCGCACTCGGCCGCCGAGGTGCCCACGGTGACGGTTCCGACAATGGGCGCCGAAATCTCGGCGATCGGGGTATCGTCCTCCGCCAGCGCCAAGTCTATCATGTTCACCTGCCCCACCAGTCGCCGGTCCCCGTCCAGCACGAACACGTGGTTGAAGTCGTACCTGATTTCGCCCAGCGCCAGCAAAGCTTCCCGCGCCGCCCGAACCTGAAGCCCGGGAGCGACCGCCGGGTACTCCGTCACCATCAGCGCGCCGGCGGTATTCTGGCCGTGTTCCAAGGCCGGTGCATCGACCAGCGGTTGATCAAGCTGGCTGGCAACGTCCTTCCTCTGGGAGAAAATTGCGAAACTCCCCGGCTGGGCTTGCTACCGCTGATGGAGGACGAATACCGTCAAAATGTCAGACGAATTCCACTTACCATCAGTGGCCGATGAATCCTATTCACGCTATTTTTCTTCTGTCTCTTCGGCCACTAAAGAGTTTCGCAATTTTCTCCTCTGGCGGATGGGCAGCCGCCTGAGTATGCGGGCTGCCTCAACCCGGGGCGCCTGGTTCAGGACGAGGGACATCATGTTGGAACCCAGCCGGCCGGCGACCCTGCTGGCCGCTGCCGGGTTCAGACTGCCCAGCACCCACACCGCTGTATCGGGCGACATGACCTTGAAGAGGGCGCCCCTGGCATTTCCCGGCAGCACCGACAGTATGTGGCCGACACGTCGGCGGGATGCAGGTGCCGCACCCGCTCCCAGGCCGATTCCAGGCCGCCGAACCGGATCAGTTGCTCGACTTGCTTCACCAGGTCGGAAGCCTGTTTGGGGTCGATCACCACCAATTGTTCGATATTCGGTCTGTTCATCGGTCTACTCCTGTGGGTAGCGCCACCGGGCCAGAATCGTCTGCCCCGGAATCCCGATTCCGGGTTTTCAGCATACGCGCCAGGTCCTCTTTGTCCTCTTTCTTTAAAGTAGTCACGATACAGGGGCCATCACAAGACGTGCCAATATCCGCTTATTGACCGCCGCCGGGCTGGTACCGTTTCCACTTGAATATGCCTTATATCGGATATCTGTTTCACCTGTTAATCATTCCCGTACAAGCGGGAATCCAGAGTTAAAGGAAATCGAGAATCTTGCCCATTGTCCTGCTGGCAGCTTAACATTTGACGTACAAGCATCATACCAAAATGTCAACACGCCCTAGCCACTGGCTGGCTGGTTCCTCAAGCCTGTTAAGGAACATCGCCGGTATAGCGTGATGCCTTGGCACCGTCACACCTTATGAGTCCCGGTGCCGGAAAGTTACGTTCTGCTCACTGACATCACCCGATAGCTCAACCGTTACGTGCGGGACATAATCACGGAAGGCCGTGCGGTATCCATGCGGACTTCCCATTGGTATACTCAGGAGCATAATCGGGAAACGTTTTGTCGCGGTGTTCCTCATAGGGGCGGTCCTGGCCACCTCGGTTGGCGCGCCCTGTCGGCCAATGCCCTCGGTAACCACAGAACCCGCCTAGACAACGAAGCAGGCGGTGTCGTTGGCGCCGGCTACGGTGGAAGAACTGGGAGAGCTCCTGTTTTATGACAACCGGCTGTCCGGGAACGCCTCCGTCTCCTGCGCGGCCTGCCATGCCCCCGACAACGCGTGGACCGACGGGCTGACCCTTTCGGCGGGATACCGGGGGACTCTTCACTTCCGCAACACCCCCACCATAGTGAACGCCGGCCGGATGCCCCGGTTGGACTGGGACGGGCGTTTCGCCTCCGGGGACATGGACAGCCTGGTGCGGGACCATCTGGCGGAGGCCCACTTCATGAACGTGGACGGCCGCCTCCTGGTCGAAAGGTTGAGACAGGTCCCGGTCTACGTGGAAGGGTTCCGGGGACTCTACGGCAGCGACGTCTCGTACGGGAAGGCGCTGAACGCCCTGTCCGCCTTCGTTTCCTCGCGGAACTCCGCGAATCATCCCTATCTGAGCTTCCTGGAAGGCGACGGGTCCGCCCTGGATTCCGAGCAGAGGGCAGGGTTGGAGCTGTTCGAAGGCAAGGCGGGGTGTGCCGCCTGCCACAGCGGAGATCTTCTGTCGGACGGCGATACGCACTCCCTGGGAGTGCCCGGCAACCCGGACATTTTCGACGAACCGGTCCGCCACGTCACCTTCCGCCGTTTCCTCCGGCTCCAGGGGGTACCCGATTACGTCTCCCTGCGGTTCGACCCGGGCCTGTATGCCGTGACGTCCGAGGATTCCGACCGGGGCAAGTTCCGGCCCCCCCTCGTTGCTCGAAGCGGCAAGGACCGCCCCCTACATGCACAACGGCATATTCGCGGACCTGGAAGAAGTGGTGCGTTTCTACAACGATGGGGGCGGCCCGGGAGACAACCTCGATCCTGAGTTGAAGCCCCTGGGTCTGACGGACAGCGAGATTGATTCCCTGGTGGCCTTCCTGTCGGCGCTGGGCAGCGGGGAAGAGCCTATCGACACTCCGGACCTGCCGGCCTATGAACCGCGGACGCTGGGAAGCAACTGATGTTCACGTCCGACCGCAACACACTCATTTTCGCAGTGGCCGTGGTAGTGGCGGTGGCCGCCGTGGTGGCGGTCCTGGCGCTCCTCGGTATCGGCGTCAGGGATGAGACAATCCGGCAGGTATCCCCGCCGGGTGAGGATCCCGGAGACGGCCCAGCGAAGGTCCCGTCCCGCGAGGAGTTGCGGGCCTTGGGCCTGGGCCCGCTGCCCCCGGTGATAATGCCGGCGGACAACCCGGCGTCGCAAGCCAAGGTGGAATTGGGAAAGCTCCGTTTGTTCCGCACCCCGCGCGGGTGTCATTTTCGTGTTGCGGCAAGTGCGGATAAAACGTAACATACCGGAATCCATGAATCGCGCGATGTTGCAGCTCTGAGAGACGTGCTGCTGCCGAAACTGGTTTCGCGGGAGTTTCCGGTGGGGAATCGGAACACATTATGGAGGTAGCAAATTGAGCGGTCCATGCCCAACACTTGACTCTCTGATTGCACTTGGCTTTGAGCACCGGAAGACTCAAGCTGGACTAGAAGGTGTCGGCTACAGGTTCGTTCATCTCGATTTGGACGCTGTCCACGTGATGAACCTGTATGCGCGGTACGTGGTGCTGCTGAGTGGTATTCTCAATACTGGCCGCACCGTGGCAATCATAGAAGACCAAATCCCTCCCGACTTGGGAAGCGCTTCGGAAGCCGCAGCCTGGGTCAGCTACGCCCTAAAGTCCCACAGGTCCGAACTGGAACCTCTGCCAGACTGGTTTGTCGAAGGAGAACGTTACTGGGACCTCATACCGTTTGTGGCAGAGCAGCGGGCCTGCCAAGCCCGCCCAAAGTGCTTCATCGACAGGAACTATGCCCGACCCCTTCGCCGTAATCTGTTGGAAGAGATTTCCAGGCTCGCAGGAGAAACGGAGATGACATTCAGCTTCGACGGGCGTGTCCTCAGCATAGACCTTTGCGGCCGTGTCCACGAGGTCATTGCATCGGGGGACAGTTGGCCGTCCTCCTACCAAGTTATTGTATCCCCGGAGACGACGTTGCCCGCCCGGTTTACCTCCTCAATGGTTGAAGTGAGCGTGTTCGATGACTATGTGCGTTTGGACAGGCTTCGCTTGGGGCCGTGTGAGGCGGTCGCGTGAAATTCTCCGAAACCGTCGTTGAAGCCGCCGCCCTGGACTGGCTTGCAGCCCACGGCTGACAGGTGACCCACGGGCGGGATATCGCCCCGGACACGCCCGGTGCCGAGCGCAACGACTATGTTCATGTGGTTTTGGAGCGTCGGCTACGAGACGCCCTCGCCGAACTGAACCCCGGCCTGCCCGCATCGGCGCTGGGCGATGCCTACCGCAAACTGACCCGCCCGGAAAGGTCGACACTGGAAGCTCGCTATGGCGAGTTCCACCGGATGCTGGAGAACGGCGGGCCCGTGGAGCACCGGACAGACAATGGACCACCGTCCAATCAGGCCCATGAACGAACAGAAGATAATAAGCCAAGTCATAACAGACAGGACGAAGAGAACGGCTTTAAAGCAATGCTTGGTTCCAGGAAGACACGAGGGGAAAATCGTGGAAGGGCACAACATACAAGAGGCTGTCATGCGCAGATTAACGAGCCGCACGACAATCATGTCCTTTGCCTGTTTCCCCATTGTCTTGAAACGGCAATTCCCTGAAGAGATAGAAATCAGCCATGCTATGACGGGACACTTCACTTGCAAAGAACACGAAAAATTGTTCGCCGCTGTCGAAAACAACACACCTGACTTTAACAATGAGGAACACCTCTTACTGCTGGCATACAAGGCTCTGCTGAAGGGTACCTGGGACGCGAAACTCGTTAGAGCTGCGTGGAGTGCTATGGAGGCAGAGGACCCGGAGAGCGATATGCCCAATTACATGGTTAGGCTACACAAAGAAATGGAAGAGGGCGTCGGGTACTACAAGTACGTTGCGGAAAAAATGCTCGGCATAGCGGAACATCCATCACCTTACGAAGGCGTGCCTAATGTCCTCAAACACATAGTAGTTAGAGTACCAAGTCGAATACCAACAATTGCGGTAAGCTCTTGGACAGATGGACTAGGTTTCAGAGTCACCCCAACACCACATGGCCCGATTATCGAGAGAATCACACAGTGGGGTTGCACTGTGTACCCGATGGAAAAGGAGCACGTTGTCGTTTACCACTTCCCCGCATCGGACAAATTAACGATTAGAAATCGCACCAGGGCAGTACGCCTCGCCAAAGACACCGTATTGCAAAGGAAAGTAAGCCAACAGTTGCTGGGACGCATCGAAGACATAGTTATTTCCCCTGAAATCTGGGAATCATTCACTGACGATAAGAGAAGTGCCATTAGAGATTACTTTGAGGCAACCATGCCAGACATGGGAATCCACACGCCGGACATACTTGCCAACGCTACGGCAAATAAATTGCGCTCCAAGCGTTTAAGGTTGGTCAACCTGTTTAATGGCGACCCACAATGTTTGAATCAATGAAATCCTGCAGTCCGATATGGATAGCCAAGGGTGTGATCAACGACAATAAGTCTTGCCGGTCACAAGTGGTAATCATCTGGTACAGGAGGTGCCAGATGATTACGGATCAACAAGTCGCTTTACTGAGGCAGAGACGGATGGAATGAAAGACGCAACAGACGGCGGCGGCAGGAGATCGGCCTTGACTGGTGGGTGGAGGCGGGACAGGTCCGCTTCGCCTGGGTCATCGGGACCACCTGGATCAACGCCATGGCCGCGTCCCAGGAACTCCACGAGACCTTCGTGCGCATGACCACGGGCAGCGGAGCATCAGGTCTCCTCCACCGGCGTGGACGAGGCGGCGGCAGCCCTGATCCGGCGGGCCGACAGCGGCGGCATGGTGGTGGTGGACCAGGACATCTACCCTCCAGTCCCCCATCGGGGACGAGCTGGCGGACATCGTGCTGCCTGCCGCCACCTGGGGGGAGGAGGACTTCACCCGCTGCAACGGCGAGAGGCGGCTGCGGTTGTACTCCGGGTTCTGCGACTCTCCCGGGGAATCCCGGCCCGACTGGTGGATCATCGGCCAGTTCGGTCAGAGGATGGGGTTCACCGGGTACGGCTGGCAGGACTCCAACGAGGTATTCGAGGAGGCGTCCCGGGCCGGCCGGGGCGGGGCGCTGGACTACCACGCGCTGGTGGTCCAGGCTAGGACGGAGGGCCGCCGGGCTCACGGCCTGCTCCGCGACATGGGCACCACGGGCATCCAGACCCCGATCCGCCTGGTGGACGGAGAGCTGACCGGCACCCAGCGGCTGCACGATTCCACCCTGGAACTCGGGCCGCCCCAGGGGCCGACGATCCACCGGAAGTGGCTCACCAACTTCGCCACCCACTCGGGAAAGGCGGTGCTGAACAAGTCCCCGTAGGAATGGTTCAGCGACTTCTACGAGCGCATCACCCCCACGGGGGACGAGCTATGGGTGACTAACGGGCGTGTCAACGAGCTGTGGCAGTCCGCCTTCGACGATTTGCGCAAGCCCTACATCCACCAGCGTTGGCCGGACACCTGCGTGGAAATTCATCCCGACGACGCGCGGCCCCGGGCCATCGAAAGCGGCGGCGACGTCATCATGGAGAGCGACGACGTTTTGGTCCAAACCGGCGGGTTCCACCCGGTGGAGGGCGACGGGTTCCTGTTCAGCAAGCTGGATGAGAATGGGCTGATCCGCCGCGGGCGGGGCAGTTGCAAGGCGGTGGCCATCGTAAACCGATGACGTGAGGCCCGGCGTTCTGTTCACCAACTTTCTCTGGGCGCCGGGTTGGCCCGAAACCGAGTCCAACAGCCTGGTCCACCGGGTCCCCGACCCCATCACCAACCGGTACCGGTTCAAGCTGGGCAAGGGCCGGGTCAGCAAGATTGGCGAGTCGCCCTACAAGAATTCCTTCAAGGCCATGTCCTTCAAGTCCCGCACCATCATCTAGCCCGTTGGGTGGTGGGCAGCCGAAGTCCGGGGAAATCGTACCCCACCGGGCCCGGGCGCCCGCCACGTATCAGGAGCAGGTCTTAAAAAAACGGTTGGCGCGGCCCGACGGAGCAATGGGCGGAAAGAGCGGACCGGCTTCTGCATCGTGGACTCCCAGAGCGTGAAGAACACTGATAGCGCCGAGAACAAGGGCTATGACAGAGAACCCATCCTCACGCTAAAAACAGGGGGTTACGGGGCTTTATCGAAGCTAAACCAAAGCCAAGGTGGGATGTACATTTAGGTGGCGATGATGATCAGCTGGGTTGCGCAGGTGAATCCCTGTCATCCGTACTTGTAGAATGCCCCGGCTCCGTCGTTTGACCCACACCATCTGCGCATTTCACCTTGGCTTTGGTTTAGAAGGACTTGAGGTTGGTAGCGCATGGGGGATTCGAACCCCCGATCTCCGCCTTGAGAGGGCGGTGTCCTGGGCCGCTAGACGAATGCGCCACCTGAGAGGTTCCCAGTCCTCGGCCCAATTTGGTGGACTGGTACACAAATGTTACCAGACCAGCCAAGACTTGTAAACCGTTCCGATTTGCCAAAACAGGGCCTTTTCATTCTCGAAAGAATTCCCTTCTTGCCCGCTGGAAGATGGTTAGAGCCTGCCCCTGCGAAAGCAGGGGGTGAGGGTGTTCCGTCCAAGAGCAACCGTTACCGATGCCGCGGGGTTCGCCCTCACCCCCGGCCCCCCTGCCTTCGCATGGGCAGGCTCTCTCCCGCAGGGAGAGGGGAGAATGAAAAGGCCCTGCACCAGTGGGCGCAACCCTGTCCACTCCGGCGCCCAGCGGCTATAATCGCCGAAACTGGCAGCGGTGGTGTTTTGATGACACAGCAACCACGGCAACCATCCCAGCCGGACTCCATGCGCGGGCCAACCATGCAGATTCACGCAGTCTTGAAAGGGTCTCCCCACGAAGGTGACACCGGCCAGGGCCTGGTGTTCCGCACCAGCCGGGGCGACCTTCCGGCCATTCTGCACGAGGCCCCGAGCTCTCAACTGGCCGCAATTTACGTCTGCGGCGCCGGAGGCGGGTTCGGCGGCCCGGCGGCGGGCGTATACGGAAGGCTGGGCGAGTCCCTGCTGGAAAAGGGAATCACCGGAATGCGCCTGAATTACCGCCAGCCCAACGTTTTCCCCGAGTGCGTTCTGGACCTCCTGGCGGGCGTAATGTTTTTGCAAAAGAACGGTTACGCACCGGTCGCGCTGGTGGGCCATTCCTTCGGCGGCGCGGTGGTGGTGGCCGCCGGCGCAGCCAGCCGGCACGTTTCCGGAGTCGCCGCCCTGGCGTCCCAGACCTACGGCGCCAACATGGCCGGGCTGCTCTCTCCCAAGCGTCTGTTGGTGGTCCACGGTAAGAGCGACACCCGGCTGCCGTTCAGTTGCGGTGTGCAGATTTATGACTGGGCCAAGGAGCCGAAGCAGTTGGTTCTGTACGGCGGGGCGGAACACCGGCTGCAAGAATGCGGGGACGAGTTGGAGACTCTGCTGGGGCAATGGATTCCCGAAACGCTTAACGCGGACGGGCCTCAACCGGAGTAATGCCTGGTTGCCCCGGCATAACTCCCGTTTCCGCCAACCTTAACCCACACTGCCTTTCCGGGTCGACGTCCCGGTCAACGAAGTTCCACCACCCGGTCAATGGTGGGTATATCCGGGCGGAAGGTGGCCCGCCACGCTTCCAATCCCTTGATTTTCGCCACCGCGCCGATCCAACCTCCAACGAGGTCCAGCACGGCCATAATCTCCTCCGGGCTGGCGCCCGCTTTATGGGCGGCGTGCATGTGCAGTTGGACGTGGGATACGAGGTCGCCGCTGGACACGCAGGCCACCACAATCAACAGCTCCTTGGTCTTGCGGTCGATCAATCCTTCTTTGAGGTAATTCGCTTCGGTGTTGTCGTTGTGCTTGGCCAGCGCTTCCGGCCCGCCCAGTTGCGCCACAAAGTCATGTAGTCCAAAGCGGAACCCACGCAGCGCGGTGGTGCGTTCCAGTTCCCGTTCCATGTCGGTTGACATCTTCACTTCTCCTTAATCCGCAATCCGCCATTGCACCAGCGCTATTGGCGGTGTGCAATAGGGACAATCCAGTATTAAAAGCGCCTACCGCAGTTCAACCACCCGGTCAATGGTGGGAATGTCCGGGCGGAAGGTCGCCCGCCATGCTTCCAGCCCGTTGATTTTGGCCACGTTGCCAATCCACCCGCCGATGAGGTCCAGGACGGCCATAATCTCTTCCGGGCTGGCGCCCGCTTTGTTGGCGGCATGCATGTGGATTTGAAGGTGGGATACCAGGTCTTGCTTGGCGACGCAGGCCACCACCAAGGCCAATTCCTTGGTCTTCCGGTCCAGGGTCGTGGTGTTGATGTAGGTGTCTTCAACGTGCTGGTTGACAGCTTTCAGAGCTTCCAGGTCGTACTCTGCATAGAAGTCATGCAACCCGTAGCGAAACCCTCGCAGTTCGGTAACTCGCTCCAGGACTTCCTCTTTTTCGGTGGGCATTGTCACTCCATTTATTGGATGAGTTTTGGATACCGGGGCGACCGCTTCAAGTGTACTTGACGGGGTTGGCGTCGGCAAACGATCCCCCGTCTGTCCCGGCGTTTCGATTCGCCGCCGGGCTTCAGGATCGCGGCAACCCGGTCCGGTCAGCCAGGCGGGCCGTCCGCCCAGGGTTTCAACATGGCGTAAATGACGTCGTTGATTGGCGTGGCAACCCCGGCCTCCCGCCCGGTCCGCACTACGGCGCCGTTCAACGCCTCCAGCTCCAGTGGTCTCCCGGCAACTATATCCGAGTGCATTGAGGCGTGCATTTGTTCCAGCGAACTTTCCATGTACGCGAGAGTGTCGTTGACGATGTTGGGGTCTAAGGCAATGCCCGCCACCCGGCCGACCGCTTCGATTTCTTTCATGCAGCCGACGATTACCCGCCGCCATTCGGGACGGGGCATCAGTTCCGCCAAAGTTTCCCGGGCCAGGGTGGTCGTCCCGGCCATGGTTGCTATAAAGAGAAACTTGGTCCAGAGCGTCCGGTGGATGTCCGGGTTGAACCGGGCCGGTATCCCGGAGTTTTCCAGCGTTTCCAGGATTCGTCTGCCCCGTTCCGAGTCCCCTCCTGCCGGTTCGCCAAACTCAATGCGGACGACGGCTCCGGTCTGCCGGACCACTCCCGGCTCCGGCAACTCAGCTTCAACATAGGCCGCGCCGGGCATCACCCGGCCCTCACCCAGGGCATCCGCAGCGGCCCGGTAGCTGTCTATCCCGTTCTGCAAGCACAACACAGTAGTATCCCCGGACACTAGGGGAGCCATTGCCAGGACGGCTTGGCGGTTATGGTAGGTCTTTACTGTAAGCAGCGCCAATTCGACGGGCGCCATCCCGGCAGGGTCATCAGTGGCGCCGCATTCCACGGACAACTCTTCCGTGTCGGTGACAATCTTTAGCCCGCGCGACCTGATAGCCTCCAGGTGGGCGCCGCGGGCGATGAGCGTTACGTCGTTCCCGGCGCGGGCCAGCATCCCGCCAAAATACCCGCCAATGCTGCCTGCTCCCATAACTGCGATGCGCATATCGTCTCCACGATGAATCGGTTGCCGCAACGGCCGGAAACGCGACCCGACCGCTCCCAACATAACCCATGCCGAAGCCGGCGCACAACACCCATTTGTCAGTAACTCCGGAAACCGTTTGCCGCGAATGACAAACGCCGCTTGACGGTGACGGGTTTTGTGCTTATTCTCACATTTGTTAGACGGGGACAATGCCCCAAACCACTCCTCTGGGGAGAACGCAATGACCCAACCAGCCGCCCGCATCACGCCTCCCGTGCCCCAACCCGAGTCGGACTTCTACTGGCAAAAGTGCAAGGAAGGTGAACTTTGGCTGCGGCACTGCCGCGCCTGTGACCGCACCTACTTTTACCCGCGGGACATCTGCCCGCTTTGTTTCTCCCGTGACACCGATTGGGTACGCACCGACGGACGCGGAACGGTCCATACCTTCGCCATCGTCCACCGGGCGCCGATACCCGCGTTCCGGGACAAAGTCCCCTACGTCACCGCCGTAGTGGAGTTCGAAAGCGGAGGCCGTATGGCCACCAATCTGGTCGAGGTGGAGGCAGATCCATCCGTCATCAAATGCGGAATGCCGGTGCAGGTTGTGTTCCACGAACTGGACGACAATATCTCCCTTCCCTGCTTCCGGCCGGCATCCTGACCCGGCGCCCAAGGCTTGGCCGCATTGAACGAGTCTGAGGTTAACCAGCCCCGCGGCGACTCGAACAGCCTGTCCGGCAAGGTGGCGATCGTTACCGGAGCCAGCCGGGGCATTGGCCGGGCTATCTGCCGCGGATTGGCCGAGGCCGGATGCCGGATAGTGGTGGCGTCCCGGACCGAGGCTGAGACGTCGGCAGAACCCAGGTTCCTGCGCTATGCGTCGGGGACCATTCACGGGACCGCCGATGCCATCCGGCAAATGGGCGGAGAGGCTTACCCGGTCAAGTGCGACGTTACCCAGGCGGGCGACATCCAAAACCTGGTCAACGTTGCCGTAGAGCGATTTGGCCGCATTGACGTGGTGGTCTCAAACGCCGGAATCGACTGCGAATCACCGGTGACTGACCTGGAGTTGGATTCGCTGGACCAATGTTTGGCGGTGAATGTCCGCGCTCCTTTGCTGTTATGTAAATTTGCCCTGCCGGTGATGACTAGCGACAGTTCGGGAGGGTCCATTTTTGCCGTCACGTCGGGAGCAGCCCGGGGATACCGTCCGGGGCGGGTGGCCTACTCCATGAGCAAGGCCGCGCTGGACCGGATGATGCTGAACCTGGCCGAGGAAGTAAAGCCGCATAACATCGCGGTTAACGTTTTCAGTCCCGGCCGGGTTGACACCTGGATGAACCGCAACGGCGACTGGCCGGGCACCGCCCACATTCCGATGGCGCAGCCCAGCGAGGTTGTTCCCGCCGCCGTGTGGCTGGCCCAACAAACCGCGGAAACGTTTACCGGCAACCTGGTGGAACGGGCCGAGTTCGGACACACCTGGGGAGTCGCCGCTGATAACTGATAATCATTAGATTCCTTTTGATGACAGTTGCCACTACCCTAATAGTTGCAGTGGTACTATACTTGCCCGAAATCGCACCCGGAAATTAAACCGGGGCACGGACACAAACCAGACCTCCAAGGAGAGTAAACCATGACTCAACCACGAGCAGCCGCCCAGGAAATTGCCCCGAAGATGGCGCAGTTGAGCGCCGATGTGTTGTTCGGCGACGTTTGGGAGCGGCCCGGCCTGTCGAAGCGGGACCGCAGCCTGATTACGGTCGCCACCTTAATCGCGCTCTACCGCACCGACCAACTCCGGGGACATATAGGCCGTGCCCTGGACAACGGCGTAACCAAGGAAGAGATTGGCGAAGTCATAACCCACATGGCGTTCTACGGGGGTTGGCCTACTGCGGCTAACGCCGTGCGCATCGCCAAAGAGGTCTTCGATTCCCGGTAGTCCCACCAACGGGGCTATCCAACCCGGCACCATAGGACTCCAGGAAACCCGGAGCAGTCGCGCAGGGGTTGCCGGGGGATTTCAACTCGCACAATTAACTCTCCTGCCAGCGTCTTAATCGCCGGTAAGGAACAACTAGTACCGGTTCCAGATAGTCTTGTCGATACTGGAAAGTCACTTCCAACTGTGGATTCCAGCTTGCGCGGGAACGACGGGCAGGTGAAACGGGTATCTGGTATAAGGCATATTCAAGTGGAAACGGTACTAGTACTCAGTCATGTTTGGAATCAAAGGGTTCAGCGGCCCCGGCAAGGCCGGTTGGACAATCACTCTGAGGTTACGCTGTTCCAAGGATACTGCGATTTCACGGTTGACTGAGTACTAGTTGCCTCCGTGAAATCAAGGGGGCGTTGGACAGCATTCGGGAGGTAGGTCATGCCAAGGATGACGGGCGGCCGGTTCATTGCGGAGACTTTCCATGGGTACGGCGTCACGCATGTGTTCTTCATGCCGGTGATAATCCAGCGCGCCCTGGTGGAAATGGAGGCCCTGGGCATAAACCGGATTATGACCCACGGCGAAAAAGCGGCGGCCTACATGGCCGACGGGTACGCGCGGGCGTCCCACAAGGTAGGCATTTGCATGTCCCAGTCGGTCGGGGCGGCCAACCTCGCGGCGGGGCTGCAGGACCCCTTCCTGGCTAACTCTCCGGTCATGGCCATCACCGGCCGGCGTCCCCAACCCGACCAATACCGGCACTCGTACCAGGAAATCGACCACACCGAACCCTTCAATGCGGTGACCAAGTACAACGTGCTCGTGAACAGCGCCGCCCAGCTTCCCCAGTTCTTGCGGCAGGGGTTCAGAGCGGCCACATCCGGGATTCCCGGCCCGGTCCATCTTGACTTTGAAGGAACCACCGGCACGGTAATCGGCGAGGGTGAGGCCGACCTGGAAGTGCTGGTGGACGAGCCTTTCACCATGGTTCCCCCCTTCCGCCCGGAGCCATCCTCAGAGTTGGTACGGCAAGCGGCGCAGGTGATTTCCCAAGCCCGCCAGCCGGTAATCGTCGTCGGCGGAGGCGTGGTCGCCTCGGGCGCCGAGCGGGAGTTAGCTCAGCTTGCCGAGATGCTGTCCATTCCGGTAGTAACCTCTCTTAATGCCAAGGGGTCGCTCCCGGAGAACCACCCCCTCGCCGTGGGCGTGGTCGGCGCCTACTCCCGTTGGTGCGCCAACCGGGTGGTGGCCGAAGCGGACTTGGTCATTTATCTTGGCAGCGGCACCGGAAGCCAGGTAACCAACGAATGGAAGGTGCCCGCCCCGGGTACGCCCACGGTGGAAATCAACATCGACGCTTCCGAGTTGGGCCGGAGCTACCCGGCCCAGGCCGCTTTGCAAGGCGACGTTCAGGCGTCGCTGCGGAAGCTCATCGACGTAATGGAGCCTTTGGGGCCGAGGACGGAGTGGGTCGGCCGGGCCCAACAGTTGGTGGCCGACTGGCGTGAAGAGGTTTCCGTCCACGTCAACTCCGGCACCGCGCCCATGAGACCCGAGCGGTTGTGCCAGGAGATTTCCAACTTCCTCCCCTCGGACTCGATACTGGTGTCGGACACCGGTCACGCCGGAATCTGGACCGGCACCATGCTTGACTTGAACCACCCGGAGCAGAGCTATCTCCGCTGCGCCGGCTCGTTGGGCTGGGGATTCCCGGCGGCCATGGGCGCCAAGTGCGCTGCACCGGAGCGTCCGGTAATCTGCTTCACCGGCGACGGCGGGTTCTGGTACCACCTCACCGAGCTGGAAACCGCGCTGCGGTACGGAATCAACACGGTTACGGTGGTCAACAACAACCGCTCCCTGAACCAGGAAAAACGCGGCAACGAGCGCACCTACGGCGGCCAGACGCCCGGTTCCGACGAACTGTGGATGCTCTCCGACGTGGACTTCAGCAAGGTGGCGGAGTCGATGGGGTGTTTCGGCATCCGCGTAGAGCGCCCGGGAGATATGCAGAGCGCGTTGGAACAGGCCATAGCCTCGGGCAAGCCTGCGGTGATTGACGCCGTTTCCGACATCGACGGGATTGCTCCACCTGCCTGGAGCCCATAACCCACAACCGCTTGGCGGACCCTGCTCTAACGGCTAACGGCGGCCAACAGCGATTCAGCAGCGGAATAATCACGCTGGCCGCCCCGCCGGATGGGGGGCATCAGGTAAATGTTGTCCCGCCCCGCCGCCTTGAACCGCGAGAGCAACTCCAACGTCAACTCCACGCCCGAGCGTCCCGCGGCCAACTTCGCCGTAAACTCCGGCGGGGCGGCGGAGAAGCTGACGCCATCCTGCTCCATTATCTGCAAGCCGTAGAACACCGGCGCCCGCAAAGACCCGCCGGCGGCTTGGGCGTAAGCGTCCTCAAACCGGTCCGCATTTTCCGGGCCGAAGATGGGTTGAGTAATCAGGAATTGGGCTCCGGCCTGCACCTTGCGGTGGGCCAGTTGGGCTTCCCTAGCCAAGCCCTTGCCCAGGTCAACCACGGCGCCGGGACAGAAATCGGTAGGAGCGTCCAAGCGAGTGTTCCGAAAATCCATTCCCAGGTTCATCCGAGCGATTGCCGCCAGGAGTTGAGTGGGCCGGTAGTCGTTGCTGGGTTTAACCTGCGTGAGGTCCCCCTGCGGAAAGGGGTCTCCTTGGACGACGATCACGTTTTCCAGACCCAGCAACTGCGCTCCCAGCAGGTGCGACTGAAGCGCCAGAATGTTCATATCCCGGGTGGCCAGGGTAAAGGCCACGTCCCGGCCGGTTTTGTCCCGGATGGCCGAAGCCAGCATCGCCGGATCCGCCCGAACCGAGCGGCCGGGGTTGTAATTGACGGAGATAAAATCGGCGTTCAGCCCAGCCGCCTGGACCGCCGCTGAGTCACCCGAGCGAGGTGGGGAGAAATCGCAGATGATACAGGTCCGGCCGGTAGCCTCGTAACAGAGGTCGGTTATCTTGGCCAAGGGACTCTCCGTCCGGGCAACAGGAACGGGGTGCTAACTACTCAGGTTTGGGGCGCCCGGCGTCACGGGAAACTCCACTGCAACAGGCGGACCGCGCCTAGCGGTCAATCTGGGCAAGACATTCCCGGAAGCGTTCTATGCCCTTCTGCTCTGACAACCCGATGAAGTACCGGATTCCCTGAAGGTGGGCCACGACGTCCCGGGGGAGCATCAGCAGGTCGTCCCGCGGCTCGTTCATGTGATAGAGCGTGTCAACCCCGTCTTCCAGTCCCACATATAGGGTGTCTTCCAGCAGAGCCAACTCCTTCGTGTCCATGTCGTTGCGGGCAATCCAGCGGGAGAACACGAAGGGAAGCCCGGTCCAGGCGTGCCACTCCCGGCCCAGGTCGTAACGGTGGGGAAACCCCCGCGCGCCCCTGCGCTGCCGCAACGCGCGGTTCCCTATAAGCAGAAAAGCGTCGTACTCCTGGGGTTGCAGCCCGACGAACTCCCCCGGCTGCACACCGTACTTGAGCTTGAGCAGCACTTCCAGCAGCTTGGGGGCGGTGCGGGCGTCATCAATTACCCCGATGCGGGCGCCTTCCATTTCCTCAATGGGTTTGGTGGAATACAGGAACACGCTTCCGGAGGCTTCGGTGGTGGCGGTGCAGAACCCGGCGACGGGCTGAAACCGGTCCTCAAGCCGGAAAGCGTCCACCAACGGCACCGGTCCGGCGTCGATTCGGCCTTCTTCAGCGGCCGGCCCCACCGCGCTGGGAAGCATTTCGTACAACTCCAGGCCACGGCGTACCATGTCGAAGTAGAAGGGTTCGGAGTGTATGTAGGGAATCTTGCCCACTTTGATCGCCATAAGCGTAAACCGCCAGCGTTTTAAGGTGTTTGCCGGGTGTTTGCAAGGTTCAGGACGATCCAGCCCGCCCGTTGTCTCCGGCTCAACGATTGTAGATTTTACCTTGTCCGGCGTCAAGGCTGGGCCGCCTGGTTGGTGATTGGCTCCGGCGCCATGTATGATTGTTTCCAGGGATTGGGCAAGCGGCGGGAAATCGCAAAGTAACCCGAACCCCTCCCTCGTCCTGAATCCAAACATCCAACACCCATGCAGTCCCCGGGGTTTTTGATCTGGGCGTGAAATGAGGTCAAGTGAGCCGGTTGATTTGGTTGCCCATTGCTGTACTGTTGGCCGCCGCGTGGCTGGCCGCATCTCCGGCCCAACCGGACCCTGCCGAGATTTCGGTAACCGTCGAGCGGGCGGAAAGCGACTTTCCCGACGGCATCAAGTTCTTCGTATCCGCCTCCGGCCCTGACGAAATCGACGACATCAGGGTGTACTTCAAGAAACTGGGACAGTCCAACCGCAGCGCCTACCGGGCTGTGGAGTTCGAACCCGGTACGTCCATCGAAGGCGAAGCGGTGGTCCAGAGCGGAAGCGGCGGCGAATACATCCCGCCCGGCACCCGGATTGAGTATTCTTTCGAGGTTAGCGACACGGCCGGCCGCCGGCTGCGTACCGAAGAGCGGGTCTTCGTTTACCTGGATGGCCGGTTCGACTGGAAAACCTACTCCGATGGGTTGATTACGGTCTATTACAACGATGACATCATCTCCGGCCGTGCCCAGGCCGTTCTTGAAACCGCAACCGCAACGCTGGACCGCATGGGGCCAATCCTGGGCATCGACCCGGAGCACCCCCTGCACATCGTAACCTACGCCAGCTACCGGGACATGGCGGCCGCCCTGCCTTTCCGGGCCCGGGCCGTCAGCGAGGGGCTGGTAACCCTGGGCGTCGCGTTCGACCAGGAACGGGTCTTGCTGGTGCTGGCCGGCGGAGACGGCTACCTGGGCACCGCGGCTCACGAGTTCACCCACCTGCTGGTGGCCGACGCCTCCGGCGGGTCTGGCGACCGGGTGCCCCGCTGGCTCAATGAAGGACTGGCCGAGTACGGCAATGCAGGGCCGGACCGAGACTACGACTCCGCCCTGGAGCTGGCGATTCGGAACGACGCCGTGCGGCCCCTGTGGTTTCAGAACACCTTCAGCGGCACCCCCGACGACGTTATCCTCGCCTACGGCCAGGGCAAGTCCGTGGTGGAGTACCTGCTGACCAATTACGAAGAAGCCCAAATGGCCGAGCTAATCAGTTCGCTGTCCAATACACTGGACATAGACGAAGCCCTGCAAGAAACCTACGGCTTCAATCTCTACCAACTGGATACGCAGTGGCGGGCATCCGTCGGTCTGCAACCTTCTCCACCCCCGCCGGTGCGGGCAACCCGGGAACTGCTGCCCCCGCCAACCGCCCGGGCCCCGGTCGGCATCGTTCAGGCCACCCGTCCGCCGGTCCGGCAGGAAACCCCGCCGGTTCAGCAGGAAACCGAAGCGCCCGCCGGTCAGACCGCACCCGGGTGCGGTCGTCCGGCCTCACAGCAACTGGCCCTGGCAGACCCGGCCCTGCCTCTGCTGTTGGTGGGGGGAATGGGATTGTGGTTCGTCAACCGGCGCAAAGACGGTAATGAGGAATAAAGGTAGGACGGATGTGGCTTAGGCGGCGTCAACGGGTGCGGGGATTGAACGCGTCGTTGACCGCGTCCCCCAGCAGGTTGAACGAGAAGAGCAGCACCGAAATGGTGATGACCGGGAACAGAAGCAGGTGCGGGTCGCTGCGCAACACCGAGATGCTGCTGTTTTCGAAAATCATCCGCCCCAGGCTGGGCGTAGGCGGTTGGACCCCGATGCCAATGAAGCTGAGGAACAGCTCGGCCCCGGCGAACGCGGCCAACCCGGCGGATACCGAAACTATCACCGGACTCACCACGTTGGGGAATACGTGGACGCGCAGGATACGGGCGGTTGTCGCCCCGGTCGCCCGGGCCGCCTCCGAGTATTGGTTCTCCCGCACCTGAAGCACCTGCCCCCGCACCAGCCGCGCCATTCCGAACCACGAGAAAATCGCCAAAGCAAAGGACACCAGCGCGAAGTCGACGATTCCCAGCCTTGCTATCCAGTCAATGCCGCTGGCGTCCTCAAAGGCGTGTACCCAGGTCACGATGCGGGGCCGGATGGTCGCCAGGATTATCAATAACAGGAAAATCTCGGGAAACGCCGACGTCACCTCCCCCACCCGCATAATTATGCTGTCGGCCCACTTCCCCATGTAGCCGCTAATCAGCCCCAGGACAATGCCCATCAACAGGCTGCCCCCAACCAGGGCGGTGATGGTGATGATGACCGTCGTCCTCAGCCCGTATATCACCCGGGTCATAAGGTCCCTTCCCAGACGGTCAGTTCCGAAGGGGTGGCTCAGGGAAGGGGGCAGCTTGGCCGCGTCCAGGTCCTGGTCGTTGTAGCCGTAGGGCGTTACCAGCGGGGCCAGCATTCCCGACCCATACATGACCACTATGACGCCCAGGAACACCATGGCCAGCTTCTTGCGGACCAGCCGGCGCAGGGACAACGCTATGAAGCTGCGCCCGCGGGTTGGCGCGGCAATCCGGACGGTGGGCGCTCTTTCAGCCTGCAACGTAACCGCCTCCCAAGCGTATTCTCGGGTCCAGGACCGGGTACATCAGGTCAACGATTAAGTTGGCCAGCACGAACAGCGAGGTCCCGATTAGCACCACCGCCATGATTACCGGGTAGTCCCTGGAGAACAGCGACTCGATGGCCAGCAGGCCGACGCCGGGAATGCCGAAGAATAACTCCACAATGAAGGAACCGCCGGCCAGCCCGGCCAGGGAGAATCCCAGGGTGGTCACCACCGGAATCAAGGCGTTGCGCAGGATGTGGCGGGTCTTGATGGTGTACTCGGACAACCCCTTGGCCCGGGCGGTCCGCACGTAGTCCTGATGCACCACGTCCAGGGTGCTGGCCCGGGTCAGCCGGGTGATGATGGCGACTCCGGGAATGCCCAACACCAGCGCCGGCATGATGATGTGGGTGTCGAAGAAGCCCCCCCAGCCGTGGGTGGGCAGAATATCAAGCCACAGCGCGAACACAATCAACATCACCGGCGCGGTGAGAAACACCGGCATGGATTGCGCCAGCAGGGTCATCGCCACCGAAGAAGTGTCCCACATCGAGCCTTGCTTCAGGGCGGAAAACAGCCCGATTGGTATGCCCAGTCCCAGGGAAATAATCAGGGCCGCCAGGTTAAGCTGCGCCGAAATCGGAATGCGCTTAATCAGTAGTTCGCTGACGCTGCGGCCCCGGTACTTGAAGCTCTCGCCAAAATCTCCCCTCAGGGCATTGCCCATGTACCGGGCGTACTGTATGGGGATGGGGTCGTCCAGCCCCCGCTGCGCCCGAATCCGCTGGACCGTCTCCGGGTCCGAGTATTGGCCCAGCAGAATCTGCACCGGGTCTCCCGGCCCGTACTGGCCGAGGGCAAAGGTGATGAACGATACCAGGAACAAAAGCACCGGCGTCCACAAAAGCCTGCGGGCAATATACGCGCCCAATCTCCCGCCCCCTACGGTTGTTCCAGGTAAACGTGGCGGTACTTGGCAATGGTCATCGGCGTCAGGTGGTAGTCCTTCACCTCGGGCTTGATTAGCGCATACCGCTCGCCCCGGTTCCACAGGGGAATCCACGGGGCGTCGTCCAGAATCATTTGCTCAATCTGGTTGTACTGCCGGAACCGCGTTTCCTGGTCGGGTATCTCCCGGGCCTCTTCCAGCAGGCGGTCAACCTCCGGGTTGTTGTAATTGGTGTGGTTGTTCTCGCTTTCCGAGTGGAAGAGGATGTCCAGGTAGTTTTCCGGGTCGGGGTAGTCGGCGGCCCAGCCAATCAGGAACATCTGGTAACGCTTGTTGTGCAGGTCCTGCAGGTAGGTGGCCCATTCCGTCTGCTGAATATCCACGGTTACTCCCAGCAGCTCTTCCCATGACTTGAGAATCGCTTGCAGATCCAGAGGCACATCGGCGCCGAAGCTGCCGGATATGTTCAGCGTTATCCGGGGCAGGTCATCCAACTGGCCGGCGTACTTGGACTCCTGCAGCAGGCGCATGGCCTTCTCCGGGTCGTAGTTGTAGCCCCGGAGGTCCGGGTTATAGGACGGGAACCCAGGGGGAATAACCCCGTTGGCCGGCGCCGACAGGTTGGACAGCGCCCTGTCGGCGATGGTCGGCTTGTCGATGGCGTAGTTCAGCGCCTGCCGGAACTTGGGGTCGTCCAGCGGCGCCTTAGCAACATTCATCCCGATGTAGCCTACGCTGAAGCTGGCCGGTAAACGCTGGAGTTCGGCGTTCAGTGGTTCGGTGGGGTCGAGCAGGCGGTCCAAATCGGCCAAGCCAACGGTGGTCAGGTGAATCTCGTCGTTCTCGTACATCAGCATGGCGGTGCCGCCGCTGAGAATGAATTCGATTTCTTCCAGGTGGGCGGGGCCAAGGTGATATTCGTCGTGACGCTTCAGCACCAGAATTTCGCCGACGTCGTACTGCACCAGCTTGAACGGGCCCGTGCCGTTGGGCTGCCGCAGCCAGTCGTTGCCCTGCCCTTCCACGTTCTCCCGGTCCAGCACAAAGCCGGTGGGGTAGGTCATCTTGGCCAGGAAGTAGGACTTGGGCGCGTCAATGGTGATCTCGACGGTCCGGTCGTCGATCACCCGGACGCCGGAAATGTCGGTGGCTGCGCCGCTGAGTTTTTCCGTCACCCCGACGATGTCCGACAGGTAGGTGCCCGCTACGGGAGACTCGGTCGCCGGGTCTGTCGCCCGTTCCAGCGACCACTTCACATCCTGGGCCGTCACCGGCCTGCCGTTGTGGAACTTGGCGTTCTCCCGCAGGGTGAAGGTGTAGGTGCGGCCGTCGGGGCTGGTCTCAACGTACTCCGCCAGGTCGGGCACCACGTTCAGGTCCAGGTCCAGCGTAACCAGGCCGCCGTATACCTCGACGACCAGGGCGCCGGAGACGTTGTCGGTGGCCAGGTGGGGGTCCAGAGTGGGCGGGTCGCTCCACAACCGCACCAGCTTGCCGCCTCCCGTAACCGTGGGCGGCGATTCGGGAGATTCGCTTGATGATTCGCTCGAAGATTCGGGGGCGTCGGGAGAGGAAGAAGAACAGGCCACCAGGAAAAGAATGCTGAAAATGATTGCCAGTACGGGTTTCCAACCCATGGGTAGCCACCTCGCCGTTTAGTGTCGGAGGTCTCCTCTCCGCATTGGTATGGAACTGAAGCAACGTAAAGCCCGGCTGTTCCATTGTAGTGAATCGGACCGCCGTTATTCAACGTCTTTGGGCAAACGCAGCCAAATTATTGCAAATTCCTGCAACCCGCCCGCAGCCCGTCGGCCCCGGGACCATTCGAAGACTTCCTTCACCGCCCTGGAGTCGTTGGACCGGCCGGTCACGTGCGGGAACCCACCGGACTTTCCAATCGCCCCGTTCGGGGCACCGGGTCTTTCGATTCTCCCCTCTCCCTCTGGGAGAGGGCTAGGGTGAGGGCGTCCCGGCCAGGAGCAACCGTTGCTGATGCGCGGAGTTCTCCCTCACCCCCGGCCCCTCTCCCGCGGGGCGAGGGAGAATCGAAAGGCCCCAATCCGTGGCAAGGCCAATGTTGTAACCGTTGCTGCTTTTTGTTACGATTATTAGGCCGGTATGGATTTAGCGTTATTGATTTAGCGACGCCCAATTTCCGGCAGTGTGGCGAGCGTAGCCAAGTGGTCTAAGGCGCCTGTCTGTGGCACAGGAGATCACGGGTTCGAATCCCGTCGCTCGCCCCAATCCCCTAAAATTACCCCCAATTGCGCCTGTAGCTCAATGGATAGAGCACTGGGCTTCGGACCCAGGGGTTGCGGGTTCGAATCCTGCCGGGCGCGCCACCATGTCCCTCATTTACCACAGTCCTTCCCTGAATGGCATCAGCTTTTAGACACCCCCCATGAACCGGCGCTCCCGGGCCGCGGCCGCCAACACAATCAGGGTACCGTGGTCCCGAAACTTGCCGGACTGCTGACAACCCAGCCTTGACACCTCCGGCGCCGCCTTCCTACCCTTAACCTCAAGGGATCATATCCCCAATCTAACGACCTGCCGCTTTGCCACTCGTCCATCATGTCGATGAGAAATTCAACCGTCCAACGCCTTCATCCCGGTTTGGCAGCTCCTACCCTCACCCGTCACCGGCGGACAAAACCGGACAAAACCGGACAAAACCAGGACATTGCCCGGACAAAACCGGACATACACCGGACAATTCGGGACAAAACTCCTTCCTGCCCACGCTTAAATGTCCGGTTTTGTCCGGTTTTGTCCGGTTTCCCGGAACATCTGCCCCTCCACGCGTCAAACCGTGGGCCTGCCCCGCTGTTTTCCAACATTGTATCCCCACCGCCTTGGTGCTAACATCCCCTTCAAGCAAGCCCGGCAGTGCCTTTTCCCGGCAAACACCGGGGCGGCGCCGACCGGTCCGGACACCACACCAGGCGAAACCGGACGAAAGGAGCTAGGCAATGGCAGAGCTAGTATTGGGTTTGGCATCGTCCCACAGCCCCCAACTCAGCACTCCGGCGGACGGATGGGCCGGCCGAGGCGAGCGGGACAAGGGCAACCAGGAACTGATTGGCGCCGACGGCATCACGTCCAACTACGAGGACCTGTTGGCCCGCGCCGACGTGGTACGCATCGCCAAAGAGATAACCCCGGACAAGTTTGAGCAGCGGCACCAACAGAACCAGAAAGCCATCGCCCACCTGTCGCAAAAGCTGTACGACGCCAGGCTGGACGTGCTGGTAATGGTGGGCGACGACCAGCAGGAGTACCTGTTGGATGACAATATGCCCGCCTTCTGCGTGTACTGGGGCAGCGAGGTCAAGGTTGCCGCCCATGAGGCCGGACCATCCACCGGCAACCGTCTGCTCATCGGCTACAACACCGAGGACCAGCACGCCCCCACCGACTCCGCCCTGGGCCGCCACATCATCGAACAGCTCATGGACGCCGAGTTTGACGTGGGCCGGTCCAGCTTCCTCGACCCCAGCAAGGGCGGACGGGCCAAGGGCGGCATCGGCCACGCCTTCGGGTACGTCTACAACCGGCTGATGACCGGCGCGACGATCCCCACGGTTCCCATCATGCTCAACACCTACTACCCGCCCAACCAGCCCACGCCCAAGCGGTGCTACAACCTGGGACAGGCCCTCAAGTCGGCCATCGAGTCCTGGCCCCGGGAAATCCGGGTGGGCATCCTGGCCTCCGGCGGTATGAGCCACTTCGTCGTTGACGAGGAACTGGACCAGCAGGCCCTGGCCGGCATGAAGGCCAAGAGCGTGGAAAAGCTGTCCGCACTGCCCCGGGAGAAGATAAACTCGGGAAGCTCGGAAATCCGCAACTGGATTGTCGTCACCGGCGCCACTGAGCGCCTGGAGATGAACGTCGTTGATTACGTGCCCTGCTACCGCTCCCCGGCCGGCACCGGCTGCGGCATGGGCTTCGCCACCTGGAGCTAGTCCGGCGGGGATAGAACGGCGGCGGTTCAAGACCGGAGCGGCCGGGAAATCAGGTCCTTGATGCGCTTGGTAATATCCGTCTGATCGTAGGCCCGGAGCAGGTTGATCCGGTTGCGGTTAGGGTCGCCGCCGTGCCAGTATTCGTAAATCTCCTGGCGCATCCCAAAGGATGAGGCGGCCAGGTCGTGAGCCAGGCGGAAGAGGCGGGACTTGTACTCCACGTCCACGCCTTTCCCGGGCATATACCGGTCCAGGTAGGGCCGGAACTCCGGGTTGGACAGGTCGGCTTCGCTGGGTTGCATAACCATGCCGGAGCCGGAAATCTCCCGCAGCAACTCCACCATCCGCGCCGACATCTGGGCAAAGTAAATGTTCATCCCCGACAGCGACCCCAGGGACATTAAGCCGTTGTCGGACAGGTAGGCGTTGTGCTCCACCCCGTCCATGGCGTGACGCCACATTTCGGTGTGCATGGCCATTTCGCCCAGCTTGGCCGCAACCTCCCGGTACTCAATTACCCCGATGGCTTCGGCGATTAGCGTGGCCGTCGCCGTCATCAGCTTCATCCGCTGGTGAATCCGGCACAGGTTCCCCCAGCCTCGGAAGTTGGCTTCGGCGCCCAGCCTTTGCAGCAGAGGGGCCGAGTCGTAGAGCATGAAAATGCGGTCCCAGGGCACCAGAACGTGGTCGAAGAAGAGCATCGCATCCTGCTCGTCGTACACCGCCGCCAGGGGATGCCCGTAGCTGCCCGGCCATTGGGACACCGGCTCCCGGCACAGAATCTTCAACCCAGGACTGTCTGTGGGAATGGAAAAGGCCAGCATAAACCGGGGGTCGGAGCGCCGCATAAACGTGGCCGACAGGGAAACGTAGGTCTCGTTGCTGATGGGCGCAGCCGTCGCCAACTGCTTGGCCCCGTGGACAATGACCCCCTCGGCGGTCTCCTCAACGACGTGCAGCGCAACCTCAGCCTCGTCTTCGGCGCGGTTTTCGTTCTGCGGCTGCTGGCTGCGGTCCACCTGCGGGTCCCCCAGCGCGTGGGTCAGGAACAGGTCGTTCTCCATGCAATAGCGGTGGTAGTTGGTGATGTTCTCGGCAAAGTCGCAGTGGGGGTTCTTCACCTGCCCCAGCGCGTCGCGGATGGCGTACAGGCCGATGATGTGGGGAGCCAGAATGTCCGGGCTGCGGCCCAACTGTCCCCAGGACTCTTCGTTCCACACCTCGCTATTGCGCCTCTGCCGCTTCAGGTCTTCGGCAGACCGGGGCAGCATCCAGGACAGGCTGCACCGGTTCCCCGTCTCCGGGGAAACGAAGGTCATTTCATCCCGGCAGGTATCCGAGTGTTGCAGGTCGTAGATGCGGGCCAACTCATGCACCATGCCGGTCAGGGCCGGGTGGCCGGCCGCGTCACCGACGCGGCCGCCATCCAGCCATACCTCCCGGCCGTCCTTCAGACTTTCGATGTAGCGGGCGCCGGTCATGGTGCCCTTGGCCGACTCAATTCCCAGGACCATCGTCACCTCCCCGCGACCAACAACGTCACAAACTCGGCAGTTAGCCCTGCTCGCGTCAGGTGCGGCTGTTGAAGACGTAGTGGGGCGCGCCCGTAGGCGGAATTCCCCCGGCTGGGGACTTGCTCCGGTAGAACTGCTCCACGCAGGGCGCCAATTGCCGCGCCATCTGCCGGATCTCCAGCGTCTCCGGTTCCACGGGACGGGCAAGCTGTTCCCGCAGCTCCCTCAGCACGTCGTCCTTGTTGACTTTGGTGTGCGCCCCGTTCTGCAGCAGGACCTCGCCGTCCACGATGACGGCGGCAATGTCCCGTGCCTTGGCCCGGCCCAGGACAACCTCCAGCGGCGGGGTGTCCGCGTCCAGGTAAGGGTCTTCCAGACCGTCCAGCCGGACAAGAACCATATCGGCGCGGCGGCCCGGCTCCAGGACGCCGATTTCCCCGCCGAACCCGGTGGGCGCGGCGGCGTTGGCGGTGGCCATTGCCAAAACCTGCGCGGCGGTAATGGCCGGGGAGTCGATGCCGGGCTGCCGGTGAAGCTTGCTCACCAGCCGCATTTCCTGGAGCAGGTCGTCATCGTCGTTGATGGCGGTGCTGTCGGTGCCCATCGCCACGTTGACGCCCCCGGCCAGCATGGGATTAACCGGGGCGATGCCGTTCTTCAGCCGTAGGTTGGAGCTGGCATTGTGGCACACGGTCGCTCCTGCCCCGGCCAGCAACTCGATGTCCCGATCGGTGAGCCAGACGGCGTGGGCGCAGGACAACTCCGGCCCCAGAAATTCCAGGTCTTGCAGGTGCTCCACCGGCGTCTTGCCCCAGGTGCGGACGCCGTAGTCCTTCTGGTAAATGCTCTCAACCAGGTGCATGTGGATGCCGGTCTGGTAGCGGGCCGCGTACTCCTTGGCGCGCTGGAGGAAATCGTCGGAGCACCATTGCACGTTGGCCGGACTAACCAGCACCCGCACCTTGCCCGACGGGTGAGCGTGGTACTGTCCGTGGACTTCCTCGAAGAATGCGAAGTAATCGTCGTCGCTCATGTGGGAGACGGACAGGAAGCGGCGCACACTGTCCGACAGGTCTGAAGGCAGCCCGGACAGAAACTCCCGGTCGTCGCCGTAGACCACCCGGTTCTGGTTCCGCAGGTAGCTGGAGAAGGCCACCCGCATCCCGGCGTCGAGGAACCCCCGCAGCGCCGCGTCCACGTCCTCTTTCAGCGTGGCCGCCGCCGTTTGGGGATGGTTGTACATCACCGTGGTCGTCCCCGACTCCATCATGTTCAGGGCGGTGTACAGGGTCATCAGGTAGTGGTCGTAGGGGCGGCGCCCCCAGCCGGCCAGAATCCACAGCTCCAGGCAGTCGTCGCAGGTGCCCATCTGGAGCGTGGACACCCCCCGCCCGTGGTGGTGGGAGTTGACCAGCCCCGGAATGATGGCGTAGTCCAGCCCGCCCAGCTCTGCGTCGGGCCGGTACTGCGCCCGCAGAGACTGGTAGGAGCCAACGTCCTGGATGACGCCATCCTCCTGGTACACCGCCGCATCGGATAGGACGGTGGTATCTCCGCCCGTCCCGGCCGGGCTGAGCAGGTGCTTGCCGCGAATCAGTGAGGAAGCCATGCCGTCACCCCCATCATTCCAATTGGGAACTATATCGAATTTACCCGAGCCCCTGCTCGGCCAAGCCTTGGATAGCCTGCCTCACATTGGGGGCGTCCCGCAGAGCGGCCAGCAGATTAGAGGCAAACCTAGAATCGTGGCCGCTTGCGAAATAGCTCCCCGTCGGTTGTCGGCAACCGCAGTAGCATTGACCATTGGGCTGGAAGCCCCAGTGTTGCAGCTCTTCGACTAGTACCGGTTCCAGATAGTCTTGTCGATACTGGAAAGTCACTTCCAACTGTGGATTCCAGCTTGCGCGGGAACGACGGGCAGGTGAAACGGGTATCTGGTATAAGGCATATTCAAGTGGAAACGGTACTAGGCTGTTGTGTTCCTGATTGTTCATATCTTGCTCCTTACTGTTGGCAGTCGGCGCACCGCCCGTCGCGGCAATGTCAACCCTTTTGGGTAAGATTTCGATATGATTCCCATTCCGATGATGTGGCTTGGGCTTGGTACCAGTCTATGATTTCCGAGCCGGTGGCCGCCCAAACCCCGCCGCGGCCCATGATGTAACCCAGCGCCCGGTCTATGCTGCCGATGCGGAAGGGCTGGCCCACCAGCCAGGGATGCCAGTTGAGCGCCATCACCCGGCCGTTGGCGGCGCCGTCCTGGTGGAGGGTATCAAAGCTCTCGGTTAGCATTCGCTGGTAGGTGTCCACCGTGACCCGCCGCTGGGCCAGGGCCGCCACGTCATCCAACTCGTAAAGCACGGGAAGGGCGAAGAAGGGGCCGGCGCCGGTAGTCATCGGGTAAGGCTGCTCGTCGTTGGCCCAATCGCAAACGTAGCGCAGACCGGCCTGGGCCAGCAGTTGGGGAGTGCGGTTGGATTCGCCGTACTCCGGCCCCAGCCAGCCCTGCGGGGCCACGCCGGTGGCCCGCGTCACGGCGTCAACGGAGGCGCGGATATACTGACGTTCCTCGTCTTCCGGCATATCGCTGGTAATCATGCGGCTGACGGATATGCCGTGGCCGATGATTTCGCAGCCCCGGTCGAGGCAATGCCGCACCAGGTAAGGGTAGTTTTCGGCGGTCAGCGCATCCATGGCGATGGTGGCCTTTATGCCATGCTTTTCCAGCACATCCAGCAGCCGGAAGATGCCGACCCGGTGCCCGTACTCCCGGTGGGACAGGCGGGCGTAGTCGGGAAACTCCCGGGGCGCGGAACCGCCGGCCAGCCGGGCGACCTGAAAACTGCCCGCCGGCGCCTGCCACTCCATGTGCTCCAGCACCAGGATGACGCAGAGGGCCACCGGTACGTTTTCGGGCCAGCGCAGGGCCGGCCTGGAGGTGATGGGCGACCAGTCATGGTGGGGATGGTCCATGCCAAAGGTGCGTTGAGCGGGCATAATGGCTGCGCTCCTGGCTTAATCTATCCGGTCACTTGTTATCCGGCGAAGGGCCGGCCAACTGCCGGGCGTGGGCTACCGCATCGTCGTAATAGTTGGCGATGTAGTAATCGGCGATTTCATCGGCGGTGGTCTGCCAGACGCCATCGTGGGACATTATATAGCCCAGTATGTCGTCCAGGTACTTGACCCGGTGGGGCTGGCCGATCAGGAAGGGATGCAGCGCGATGCACATGACCCGGCCGCTCTCTGCGCCCTCCAGGTAGAGTTGGTCGAACTGCGCCTTGCAGATGTCGGCGAAGTAGTCGGTCCCGTAATGGTTGTCGCGCAGCACCGACGAGTCGTTCAACTCAATGGAGTAAGGCACCGACACCAACTTGCCGGAATTGACCTTGATGGGCGTCGGCTGGTCATCGTGGAACCAGTCGGTGTGATAAATCAACCCGGCTTCGGCCATCAGGTCGGGGGTGCTAACGCTGCCGGATATGGCCGGTCCCAGCATCCCCTTGAGCTGCTTGCCAGTGTGCCGCTTGAGCGTGTCGATGCAGTCTTGATAGAACTCCCGTTCCTCGTCCTCAGTGTAGGTGTACAGGTAGCGGGTGTTGTAGATTCCGTGGCTCATAAAGTCGTAATTCCGCTCAATCATGGCCTCGGCAATTTCCGGGAAATGCTCCAGCACCGCCAGGTTCAACGACACGCAGCAACGGATTCCGTGCTTGTCCAGCGGCTCCAGCATACGCCAGAAGCCGACGCGGTTGCCGTAGTCCCGGTAAGAGTATTGCTGCACGTCCGGGTAGGGCGTACGGGGCCACGGATTGCGCACCCCGGCGTTGACCGGCTCGTACTCGTAATGCTCGACGTTGGGGGAAATCCAGAGCGCAACGCGGGCGTCGTTAGGCCACTTGATGACGGGCCGGTCGATGATGGGAAGATAGTCGATGCGGTCGGGTGGCAGGGCCATCGTTAATCGCTCCTCGTCAATACATGGGTAAATGCTGAGACCGCCGGGCAAAGCCCCCTCACCCCATCCCTCTAAACGGAGGAACCCATCCCTCTAACAGCGGGAGAGGCGGGCTATTGAAGTACCCTTTCCCCGACCTACCCGGGGCTAGTCCAGGAAACCGGACTCCCGGCGCCATTGCACGTAGTCCGTGAGACCCGCGGCAAGATCGTATTGGGCTGTCCAGCCCAGGTCGTGCCAAAGCCGGTAGCCCGACAGCGGCCCCCGGGTCGGACCGAGGGCCGCGCCGGCCTCGACCAGCCGGGTATCCGGGAAGAGTTCGGCCAGCTTGCGTTGAATCTCGCCTCCGGTTACCGAAATCCCGTTGGTGACGTTGTAGAGGTCGTGGGGCAGTTCCGGCGCGTCCAGCACGGCGGCAACCCCGGAGGCGGTGTCCAGGACGTAGGTGTAGTCCCGGCCGTAATCGGAGCGGTCAATCGCGATGGGTTCGCCCCGCAGCATTTGGCCCGTCCACTGGTAAGGGGTGGACATATTGTCCCGGTGGCCGGTCACGCGCTCCATGGGGCCGTAGGGAGTGCTGACCCGCAGGCTGGCGGTGGAAAAGCCGTGCAGCTGCCCGTAGCGCCGGGCCAGGGACTCGCTGGCGAACTTGGTAATCCCGTACAGGTTGCCGGGTTGGGGCGCGTCGTCTTCGTTGTAGGTCTGGTCCGGGTCCCGGGTCAGGCCGTAGGCGGCGCCGGAACTGACGTAGACAAACCGCTCCACCGCGGCCAGCCGGGCAAATTCCAGCAGGTTGCCGGTGCCGGTCAGGTTGATGTCCAGGATGTCCTTGCTGCGGGCGGTCTCCCGGTCGGTGCGGTTCACTGTGAACACCGCGGCGTGAACAATTTTTTCGATGCCGTGGGCCGCCCGCAGCGACTCCAAGCCCGCCACGTCCAAAATGTCCCCGGTTATGAAGGTGACCCGCGAATCCAACTCGCCCAGGAACCCATGCACCAGCGAGTCGTCGGGCATTACGTCCAAACTCACGACCTCGTGGCCGCGGGCTGCCAGTTCCTTGACTATGGCCGCCCCGACAAAGCCGGTGCCGCCGGTGACCAGGGTTGCCATAGGGTTTCCTCCCCGGCTGCGGACGGGAGGGCCGGCCCCGCCCTCCGCTTCATTCCGCGAATAACAGGGAGTCTAAACCGAAGGCATACCCCAGTCAAACCCGGCGGCCGGCCAGAACGACAGCCTTTCGATTCTCCCCTCTCCACGCGGGAGAGGGGCCGGGGGTGAGGGCGCCCCGGGCCGGCCGCGTTAAGGCCAGTTACGAGTTGGGACGGGTCCCCAAGGTGACTTTCAGGGTCTCACGTTCGCCGTCGCGGATGACTTCGATGGCCACCTGTTCGTCGGGCCGGGTCTCTTCCATGAGGTAGGCGATGAGCTGGTCCATGTGTTCGATGGGGGTATCGTTGATGGCGACGATAACGTCTCCCCCAACGCCATAGTCCAGCCCCTCAAGCTCGCTGGTCGTGTAGCTTCCTTGCAGCCCTCCCAGGTCAGCCGGGCTGCCGGCGGACACCTCAATGACCAAGGCCCCCTGCGTGTCCCGGGGCAGGCCGTTCAGTTCCGCATAATCACCGCTGAGGGAGGCGCCGGAAATGCCCAGCCAGGAGTATTGGTACTCCCCGGTCTCGATTAGCTGCGGAATTACCCGCTTGGCGGTGTTGATGGGCACCGCAAACCCGATGCCGGAGTAGGAGCCGGTGCTGCTGGCGATTTGGGTGTTGACGCCGATGACCCGCCCCTTCCGGTCCAGCAGTGGGCCGCCGGAATTGCCGGGATTCATCGGGGCGTCGGTCTGGATGACCCGGGGAATGGAAAAGGGGCTGTTGCCGCTGCGGATGGTCCGGCCCACCGCGCTGACAATGCCGCTGGTAATGGTGAATTCCTGGCCGAAGGGGTTCCCAATGGCGCTGGCGACCTGGCCGCTGCGCACCGCCGCGCTGTCGCCCAGCGTCACCGGCGCCACGGGGTACTCCTCGGCGTCAACCTTCAGCACCGCCAGGTCCGAGTCCGGGTCGGTGCCCAGCACGTCAGCCTCCAACTCGGTACGGTCGGCAAATACCACGGTCACCCGGTCGGCCCCTTCTACGACATGGTGATTGGTGACGATGTGACCCTGGCCGTCCCAAACGAACCCCGACCCGCTGCTGCGCTGGAAGTTGAAGGGAGCCGTGCCAAAAGCGGAAGGGTTCCTCGGTACGCCCAAGCGGGTCACCGCCCTGATCTGCACCACGGACGGTGTGACCTGTTCGTAGATGCCAACCAACACGGCTTCGTGGGCCGCGACAAGATCCTCGGGGTCCAGCGATGGCATCTGTTGGCGAATGCCGGGAATATCGGAGTGTATTCTGCTTCCGGCGGGGTCATCGCCGGATGCTGCAATCGACCGGAAGAAGCCGTCCCGCCCCAGGGCGCCGCCCGCAGAGAAAGGATTACCGAAAGGTCCGGAGGCGCATCCGGTCAGCAGCAGGACCAGGGCAACGCCCATGACGGCCCTGACCGTACCGGCGATTAAGTACGAACAACGGGAACGGGTTATCTTCTCAAATGCGCGCTGTAAGATGTCCATGTTCAATCCTCATCAAATCGTCCAAAAATGGTTTTATCGGATTTGCTCGGCTGTTGTTGCAGCCGTGAAATTGGGTGGCAGATACGCTTGATGATGCAGGCTATTTCAATCTTACCAAACTTACCAAAGCCGGGGCGGAGTTTGGCACAAACAACCAAACCAGCCTGAACCCGCCTTCCAAGCATTGGTTCATTGAAATAGCTACGAAATGGGACGGTTGCCGGATTTACGGTGCGCGCATTTGTAACTTTCCCGGCAGTCACAATCCCAAGACCTGTCCCGCTGCTCAGGGCCTTTCGATTCCCCCCTCTCCCCGCGGAAGAGGGGACCTCCATCTCTTCATGCCCTCGTCCGGCCTCCGGTTCTCCCCTCTCCTCTCGGGAGAGGGGAGGGGGTGAGGGCGTCCCACCGCGCCCACCGCTCAAATTCGTTGAAAATCGGCGGTGCCTATGCTAACGTAATCCGGCATGAACTTGTAAAGTCCGGCAAGTCCGGCAAGTCCGGCAAGTCCGGCAAGTCCGGCAAGTCCGGCAAGTCCGGCAAGGACGGCAGCGATTGCGGCAGGCTTCGTCAAGAGCAGGAAGCCGGAGTCCGAAACAGGAACCGGAAACGTTGGTGAACCAATGACCCAGAGCGCGGAGAGAGACGGCCGCTCCCTTCCCCCCAGCCGGCAGATTCAATGGCTGCCCTGGGGCATGGATGCTTTCCAGCAGGCCCAGGAACGGGGGACGCCGGTCCTGCTGTCCATTGGCGCCGTCTGGTGTTACTGGTGCCACGTTATGGACGAGACCACCTACGTCGATGAGGATGTGGCCGCCTTCGTCAACGAGCACTTCGTCCCAATCCGGGTGGATAACGACCACCGGCCCGACATCAACGCCCGGTACAACGTCGGAGGCTGGCCCTCCACCGTGTTTCTGACCGGGCACGGCGGCTATATGGCCGGCGCCACCTTCCTTCCGCCGGACCAGCTTCTGGCCATGCTGATGGAAGTGCAGCGGACCTACCAGGACCAGAAGACGGCCTTGTACGACCAGGGCAATTCCCTGTTGCGGCAGCGGCGCGAAGAAGCGGCCAAGGTTGCGGCGGGCGAGGAGTTGACGCCGGAGTTGGTAGACCGAATGGCCCGCCGCGTGATGGGTACTTACGACGCCCGCAACGGCGGATTCGGCGAATCGCCCAAGTTCCCCGGCGTGCCGGTGCTCAGCTTCCTGCTCCACCTGTACCGCGTGACGCGGGAAGAATTTTACCGGGTCGCGCTCCGGAAAACCCTCAACGCCATGTTGGACGGTCACTTGATTGATCGTATAGACGGCGGGTTCTTCCGTTATTGCGGCGGCGGCGACTGGACCCAGGCCCAGCATGAAAAGATGCTGGAAGACAACATCGGGCTGGCCCGGGTGTTCCTGGACGCTTCCTTTCTGCTGGACGAACCGCGCTACGGGGAGGCGGGTGAAGCGGCAGTTGACTACCTGTTGACCCATTTGTTCGACGCCGAGGCCGCCGGTTTTCGCGGCAGTCAGGGTGCCCACTCGGACTACTTCGGCCTGCCGGCCGAGGCCCGCGACAATGCGGCCGTTCCGCCCGTGGACCATCGCTGCTACGCCGGTTGGAGCGCCCAGGCCGCATCGATGCTGCTGGAGGCTTCCTGGAAGCTGGGGCGGCAGGACTTGTCGGAGGTTGCCCTGCGGGTGCTGGACACCCTGTTGACAATGGCGGAGACGGGCCGCCTGCCCCATGTCTATCCGGACAACGGCGCCTTGCCCGCCGCCGAGTGCCAGTTGCTGACCGATTGGGCGCACCTGCTCAACGCCCTGGCCGACGCCGCAAACATGGCCGGGCGCCAACCGGGCTGGGCCGGGGAACCGCCGGAAGGGGACTCATACTTGGAGCGCGCCCGGAAGACGGCTTCGGTAATCCTGGAACGCTTCTACGACCCGGCCCGCGGCGGCTTCTTCGACATCGAGAACATCGCCGAACCCGTCGGCTACCTGGCCGTGCGGGAAAAGCCGCTGCCGGAGAACATCGCCGCGGTCCAGGGACTGCTGAAGCTGCACCAGGCCACCGGCGACCCAACCCTGCTGGAGGCCGCGCGACGCACCCTCAGCGCCTACGCCGAGGCGAACCGGGCCTACGGCGAGTTTGCCGCAGGCTACGCTTTGACGGTGGACTTGCTGCTGAACAGTCCGCTGGAAGTTGGCATTGAAGGGCACCCGGAATCTGCGGATACCCGGTCCATGCTGCGGGCCGCCGTCACCCTGACTCACCCGAATCTGGCGCTGAAGTTCACCGCTGCCCCCGACGGCAGTACAGCGCAGGCCCACGTCTGTCTGGACACAGTTTGCTGGCCGCCGGTGAGCGACCCGGCCGAACTGGCGCCGCTGGTGTCGGAAGCCCTGACGCCCCAGGAAAGCCCCTTTGCTGACATTTTCCAGCAGTTTGCCGGTTAGCGGGCAAGGGAATACTCGACGACTCCAGCGCCAGCGAATTTAATTGGCGACCCGTTCCAATGGGCGAAACTTTTTGGACGGTTTCCTAGTTTTTGAGGGAGTGAAACACCCTGATACGCACAAATTGCGGCGAGCTTCGCGACGAACATATTGACGGCCACCCAACCCTTTACGGCTGGGTGGCCCGCCGCCGGGACCACGGCGGCGTTATCTTCGTAGACCTGCGGGACCGTTCCGGAGTGGCCCAGGTGGTCTTCAACCCGGAAGTGTCCCCGGACGCCTACGCCATTGCCGACCAACTCCGCTCCGAGTGGGTCATCAAGGTCCGCGGCACGGTGCTGCGGCGCCCCACGGGGTCGGAAAACCCGGCCATGCCCACCGGCGCGGTGGAGGTGATGGCCGAGGACGTCGAGGTGCTCAACTCCTCGCTGACTCCGCCCTTCTACATCACCGACGAGGTTTCGGTGGACGAGAGCCTGCGGTTGAAGTACCGGTACCTGGACTTGAGAAGGCCGGTGATGCAGCAAAACCTGACGCTGCGGCACCGCGTCGTCAAGTACATCCGCGACTTCCTGAGCGACCGGGATTTCCTGGAAATCGAGACTCCCATCCTCATCAAGAGCACCCCGGAGGGCGCCCGGGACTTCCTGGTTCCCAGCCGGCTGCAAAGGGGAAGTTTCTACGCCCTGCCCCAATCGCCCCAGCAGTTGAAGCAGCTCCTGATGGTGGCGGGCATGGAGAAGTATTTCCAGATTGCCCGCTGCTTCCGCGACGAAGACTTGCGGGCGGACCGGCAGCCGGAGTTCACCCAACTGGACCTGGAAATGAGCTTCGTCGAGCAGGAGGACATCCTTGCCCTGACCGAGGAACTCTACACCGGAATGGTCCAGACCGTCGCCCCCGGCAAACGCCTGGCAACCCCATTCCCCCGGCTGACCTACGACGACGCCATTGCACGCTACGGCAGCGACAAGCCGGACCTGCGCTTCGGGCTGGAAATGGCGGACATTACCGACCTGGCCCAGGAGACCGAGTTCCGGGTCTTTCTGGCCACCGCCGCCCAGGACGGCATCATCAAGGGCATGGCCGTGCCGGGACTAGGCGGCAACAGCGGGTCAGATATGCGGCGGCTGGAAGACACGGCCAAGGGGTTCGGCGCAGCCGGCATGAGCCACATCCGGCTGCGGGGCAGTGGTTCGCTGGACGACCTGGATGAGGAATCCGCCATGCTGTCGCCGGGCTTGAGAATGCCCCTGGAATGGACCCGGCGCGTCGCCCGGCGCATGGAAGCGCAGCCCGGTGACCTGATTCTCCTGATGGCAGGCCAACCCCGCCAGGTCAATCAATGGCTGGACGCGATGCGCAATCACCTGGGAGATGCCCTGAAGTTGGCTGATCCCGATGCGTTGGCTTTCGCCTTCGTCACCGGGTTCCCGCTGTTCGAGTGGGACCAGGAGCGGCAACGCTGGGATTCATTCCACCACCCCTTCACCGCCCCGGCCCGGGGCAAGGAAGACCGCCTGGATTCCGACAACCTGGAAGGAATCGAGTCCCAAGCCTATGACCTGGTGTGCAACGGCTCCGAGTTGGCCAGCGGCAGCATTCGGATTCACCGCCGGGAGCTTCAGGAAAAGATATTCCGTGTGCTGGGGCACAACCAGGACGACGTGGCGGAGCGTTTCGGTCACATCCTGGAGGCGTTCGAGTACGGCGCGCCACCCCACGGCGGCATAGCTCCGGGAATTGACCGCTTCGTTGCGTTGCTGACGGGGGCGGACTCGATTCGGGACGTGATTGCCTTCCCCAAAACGCAAAGCGGCTCCGACCTGCTCTTTGGAGCGCCGTCCCCGGTGGACGCGTCACAACTGCGGGACTTGTCGCTGCGGCTGGCGGAGTGACGCCCTCGACCCTTCTTCGACCCCGGCAATTCCGCTCGTGGTGAGCTTGTCGAACCAGACCCCAAGCAGGAGGCAGCGAAAATGACCGAGGCCCAGTCTTTCAACTATGAAGGGTTCTTCTCCGCTCACGCGCCCGTGAGCACCCGGGGCGGCAACCGCAACGCCAAGTACGATTTCGCCGTGGCCTACCCCGACCCGGAAACCCTGCCCTTGGAAGGCCTGGTGGATTCCCTGAAGACCGCCCTCGACCGGGAGGGCCGGGGCCTGGCCTACTATCCCGTTCCCGCCGGGCTGCCGTCGCTGCGTCAACTGGTGGCCGAGAAGCTGCAACGGGACCGGAACATGAAGGTCGACGTCGAAGACGTCATCCTGACCTCCGGTTCCGGCGAGGGCATTTCCATGATTATCCAGGCCCTCACCGACCCTGGTGACGTGGTGATCACCGAGGAGTTCGTATACCTGGGCACCCTCCGGCAGATGCGGCTGTTCGGCGCGGACGTGCGGGGCGTCAAGTGCGACGACGACGGGATAATCCCGGAGGCGCTGGAAGAAACTATCGCCGAAGCCGCGCGGCAGGGCAAGCGGGTCAAGTACCTGTACACCATCCCGGCGTTCCAGAACCCGATGGGCTGGACCATGACGCTGGAACGCCGGCGGCAGGTGTTGGATATCGCCCGCAACCGGGGCATTCCCATCCTGGAGGACGATTGCTACGTTGACCTGCGTTTCGAGGGCGAGGACGTGACTTCCTTCCACTCGATGGACGACACCGGGCAGGTCCTTTACGTGGGTTCCTTCTCGAAAATCGTCGCGCCCGGGATGCGGCTGGGCTACTTGGTTGCGCCGGCCGAGGTGCGCCAGCGGGCGATGAGCTTCAAGGGCGGCGGCGGCGTCAACCAGTTCGCGGCGCTGGCGGTGGAAGAGTACCTGAGAAACAATATGTACGATCACATCAACGAGCATAACGCGGCGCTGCGGGAGAAGCGTGACGCCATGCTGTCGTCCCTGGGGGAGAATTTCGGCGACGCCGCCCGGTGGGTCAAGCCCGAAGGTGGGTTGTACGTTTGGCTGGAGATGCCGGAAGGGACCGACCTTGCCGCCCTTCAGGAGCAGTCCTTTGAAGAAGGCGTCGGCTATTACAACGGCTCCATGTTTTCGCCGGACGGCCGCGGCGTCAACTGCGCCCGGCTCTGCTTCGGCCACCCATCCCCGCAAACCAACTACGACGGAATCGCCGAGCTGGCCAGGATTTTCGAGCGTCACGGCGTACTGTAAGCTCAACTCATCAACCGCGAAATCCTGAAACAGAGCAACGCCCCGGAATATCTCCGGGGCGTTAATTTTGGCTCCAGGGAAACTCTTCCGGGAGAGCGCCGGCCGGTTTAGTCCCCGTCCCCGGCACCGGCTTTTTGCGGCGCGGGAATCTCCGAGCCATGGCCGTTGCGGAAGGCGAACCGGTCAACCAGGTCTCCGATGCTCTGCCGGAAACCGGAGTATTCCAACTCCCCGTAGGGAAGCATGGCCGGCCCCGACCAGCCCTGGGAGCGCATTTCGATGCCCTTCTGCTGGGCGTGGAGCCGCACATGGTCCCAGGAAACGTTGTCGAAAAAGTCGATGTAAGAGTCGGAGAACATTCCTTCGGCGTTGATTGAGAATCCGACGCAGGAAACCAGCGGCAGGCAGTACATCCCCACCACCGGAGTGTTGATGGCTACCGGCATCAGCGGCATGGTGTGGGAACCGCGGGCGTCGCCGCCAATGTAGTGAGCCTTGGCGTAGGGAGAAATCAGCTCCTCTGGGGCCGGGAAAATTCCCTGGTTGCGCACAATCGCCACCGGATCATCCTTGCCGGTGTAGGACCCGGCGATGTTGTGGAGCCGGGTCGCGGAGATGGCGGCGGCGGTCTGCCCGGTATGCCGGGACACAATGGAATCGATGCCGAACCGCTCGTTGTCCCGCAGCAGCACGGTTATCTTGTAATAATCCTCGGGAGCGTTCAAGGAAATGATGCTGTCGCCTTCGGTGTTGTCCATGTCGATGATGTTGAAGGTGAAACCTTCGTTGATGCGCGGCAGCATCAGCCCGGCGCAGTACATGGGGTCGGCGAACCCCAGGAACATGGGCAGGTTGTAGGCGCCGGGGCCGCACTTGTCAGCGGCCAGCACCATGAACGACTCGGCCGGGCGCACCGGGTTGGTCTTGACCGGGTCGTGGTCGAACTCAATCTCGGCCACCGCCGGGCCTGCTCCCCGGATGTTGCCTGAAGGGGCATCTACCAGCAGGTCTTGCCCGGCTCCGTAAAGGCCGTACTGCCGCGCGATGTCGGTAGCCTCCAGGAAGGTGGTCCAAGCGAATTGATGTACGTCGGTGTCGTTGGTTCCGTTGGTGTGGGACGCAATAATCGCGATGTCGTCGCCGGTGTGGGCGACGAAAGTGTCAATCAGCAGACCCCGATTGACCGCATCGGCGGCGGCGGCCCGGGTCGCATCCATCATGCGCTGGGAAGGTTTCGTATGCCCGCCGATGGAACCCACATCGGCTTTGAGGACCGATAACGTAATTTTGGTAGCCATGTCTAACCTCCTTAGAATGGGACAGTCCATTCAGCCCGTCCCTCTGAGTTTGTCGCTATCCTTTGCTATTCGCTGGGTCAATGCTCGGTTAAGAAGCCCGGTTAAACAGTATATACGCAGACAGTATGTTACTCAAAACCGTTATGTCATCCCAGGCACGGCGTCCCACAAGTGCGATTACGCTGCGCCGGGCCGGTCGGTGTCCCGGTTGGTGTTGTCGTAAGGCAGCAATTGCGTGTATAGTTATAAGTGAATATGAGCACTGTCGGCGTGGGGCCGGTGAAGCCAGGGGTATGTTCGGCGGAACGGAATTCCAATTTAGCGACGCGTTGACTTATCTGGCCTTGGGGCTGATTGTCCTGTGGACGGCACGGCTGGCGCGGGTGAAGCGGCGCAACCCCTACATTTGGGGAGGGATCGCCCTGTTGCTGATTGTCGTCACCGAGACGATGACCGACAATGTGCTGGGAATCGTGGGAATGGTGCCGATGGTGGCGCTGCTGTTCCTGAAGCCGCCCCCGACGGCGGCATCTGCGCCCGCCCAGGAAACCGTCACTTGCCCGAAGTGCCACGCCTATCACGCCGCCGGTCATTCGTTCTGCGTCAACTGCGGCTGGGAGTTGAGCCGTCCCTACATGGAAGAGCCGCACCGGGAAGACTCGCACCGGGCCGGGGACTCTCCCGCCAGCGCGGTGGCGGATCCGCCATCCCGGGACGCCGCCATGACTCCAGACCCGGCTATGGAACCCGAGGCGCCGGCGCCCGGAACCGAACCACTGCCGGTCGACGAACCGCCCATCACCGAAGCGGAACTGGAGCCGGCAGAACCGGTCTCGCCGGAATCAGTCCCGGCATACTCCCCCGAAATCCGGGAACCGGCCAGTGATGCCGTCCCCGGAGAACCCCAGGAAGCAGAAGCATCTCCGGCTTATGCCGAGCCGGTTGCCCCGGAGCGGATTGTACCAGAACATGCCCCGGTAAGTGCGACCCCGGTTTTCCGGCGTTCGATTACCGCCGCCGGGTTTACCAACCTCGGGTTGGAACTCAGCTCCGCAGGCAAGTTTCAGGAAGCCGTTGACCAGTTCAGCAAGGCGATTGCGCTGGACGCCCGCCACTTGTCGGCATGGGCCGGCCGGGCCGAGGCTTACCTGGGTTTGGGGTTGGATAGAAAAGCGGACGAGGACCGGCAACAGTTGGACAGTATTCAGCCTGCGCCCCCGGCCTAGACCCGCTGGCCCCGCCGTCTTGGGAGACTACACCGAAAGCCCACACGCCGGGACGCTCTGAACCCAAACGCTCGTCCCGAAATTCCTTCTCGTTTACGCCTCTTGGGCTATACAGCCATGATGTGGTAGCCGGCGTCCACCGGAATTACCGAACCCGTTATCCCGCTCGAAAGATCGCTGCACAGGAACAGGGCCGTTTTCGCCACTTCGTTGGCGTTGATGTTGCGTTGCAGTGGGGCTTTCTCGGCGTGGATGCGCTTCATGTCCAGAAACCCGTGAATTCCCCGGGCGGCCAGCGTGTCCAGCGGCCCTGCGGAAATGGCGTTGACCCGAACGTCCTGCGGCCCCCACTCGGCGGCCAACTGCCGCACCTCATGTTCCAGCGCTGCCTTGGCGGTGCCCATGACGTTGTAGCCCGGATAGACCTTTTGGGAAGCCTGGAACGTCATGGTTATGACGCTGCCGCCATTGGTCATCAACGGAGCAGCGTTTTTAACCAGCGGAATCAGCGAGAAGGCGCTAATCTCCAATGCCAGCCGGAACCCGTCCCGGCCGGTATCCGAAAACCGGCCCGCCAGGTCTTCCCGGTTGGCGAAGGCGATACTGTGGACCAGAAAGGAAATGTCTCCAAACGCTTCTCCGGCCCGGTCAAACACTTCGATGATTTGGTCGTCTTCCCCAGCGTCGCAGGGCAGGGCGATGGCGCCGTCCAAGGTGTCGGACAGACGGACCACCCGGTCCTTCAGCCGGTCATTCTGGTAGGTGAACGCCAGTTGGGCCCCGGCTTCGGCCAAGACTTGGGCGATGGCCCAAGCGATGCTGCGGTCGTTGGCGACGCCGAAAATGATGCCCTTCTTGCCTGACAGGTCTATTGGGTACAACTTATCTTCCTTTTAACATCTTGCCAGGGTTGCATGATTGTCTTCGGGATTATGCGAACCGCCAGGTTGAATCCGTTTTGTCCTTTAGGCCCTGCAGGACTTGGAATGGACCCGACCGGCTTGAGGAGCGGCGCGGTTCACTGGAACGCCGGGGCGACCTGCTCCAGGAAAGCGTCAAGCTGCCGTTCCGGTTCATAAGACGCGAACCTGACGATAAGGGTCTGCGCCCCGGCTCCGGCATATTCCGCGATGCGTTCCCGCACCGCGGAAGGGTCGCCGAAAGGCCCCCACCGGCTGCCCCAGATATTTGCGCCGTAGTAACCCAGCAACCACCGTTCCGCCTCCGCCGCGGCCTTGACCCGGTCCGGGTCGACGTTAACGGTGAGGTACATCGTGGCTTCCAGCGAGCCGGACTCCCGGCCCAACTCCGACGCCGCTGCCCTGAAATCCCCGACCATGGCTTCGTATTCCGCTGGTGTATCGGAAATCGAAACGACCCCGTCGCCCCACCGCGCCGCCCTCCGGATTTGCCGCTCGCGGACTTGGGAACGCCCGTGGCAGGCCAGCAGCAGAGGCACCCCGCCGGGTTGCGGAGATTTGGGAAGCATGACCGTGGAGTCCAGGTCAAAATGGCGTCCATGAAAGGACACCGTTTCGCCCCGGGTCAGACCCTTGACGATTTGCGCCATTTCAACCAGGCGGCGGGCGCGTTGCGAAGCCTTGACGCCGACGCTTTCCCACTCTTTCCGCTGCTCATCGTTGAAAGCGCCGCCCGCTCCAGCAGCGATCACCACCCGTCCGCCGGAGATAAGGTCCACCGTACCCAAGGTTTGGGCCAGCAGGAGCGGGTGCCGCAGGGCCATCAGCAGCACAGCGGTCCCCAGGCGCACCCGGTTGGTGCGGGCGGCGATGGCAGCCAGGGCAGACAGCGGCTCGAGACGCGGCTTGGCGGTAAGACTGTCGCCAACCCATACCGAGTCCAGGCCGGCTTCCTCAACCCGCTGCGCCAGCCGGAGCACCAAGTCGGCGTTAGAAGGGACCTCATCACCTAACAGCAGGCCCCGAGTCGGCAGCAGAATCCCTAGTTTAACGCTGGCTTCGGTCATTAATTCCTTCGGCAGAGACAGATGAGCGGTGAAGAGGCCGTTAGCGGCGGGCCAGATCGTCCCAATTTGGCACCAAGCGATGCAGCAGCCCCGGCTCCATGTGGCCGTAGGACTCCAGGTCGTCAATGGTGTCCAGGTCGAAACCCAACCCCTGGCTGTAACTGATGGCCACCGAGATGCCCCTGGCCGCGGCCTGGGACAGATGCTTGGCAAAGCTGCGCTGGCCCAATTCAGGCATAAAAGGGAGGCCGTGGGGGACAACGATGCCGTTGGTGCCGCCGTCCCGGCGCGCCGGGGCCAGCGTTATGTTGTTGCCTCGTTCCGACGACCGCAACAGGCCGATTACGTCGCTGGGCTTGATGAACGGCAGGTCTCCCGGCAGGTACAGGGCAGAATGTCCGTCGCCGAACGCCTTCTCGAATCCCCTGGTAACCGTGTCATTCAGGTCCCGGCCAAGCTCTTCAAACCATACCCCGTCGGAGTTGCGGGTCAGGTGCATCACCCGCTCGTCACCGCCAACCACCCAGAAAAGGCCGATGTTGGCGCTGCGGATAGCCGCGATAACCCGTCTGAGCATACCGACGACTAACTCGGCCCGCTGCTCCCGGGACATTTCGGTGGCCAGCCGGGACTTGCCCTCGGACAAGGGCTTCATGGGAATAATCGGTATGGTTGATGGTGCGCCGGTCATGCTCTACCCGCCGTCCAGGTCCAGAATACGCTGGGCCAGCCGTATTTTATCCGTTTCGTCAGCCATGATGATAGGGGCCACCACCGGCTCTATCCCCAACTTCTTGACCGCCGGCACCAGCGCGGCATCCTGCTCGTCGATGAAAAGCACGTCGCAGATGTCCCGGTAGAACCCGGCGACGCCCACGCAGGAAACTTCGTGACCCAACTCGGCCATAATCTTGGCCGCCGGTCCCTTAACCGCTGCGCCGCCCACGATGGGGCTGACCGCTACCCGGAGTGCCTGCGACCCAATCTTATTCAGCGCTTCCCGGACACCGGGCAACGCCAGGATCGGAGCCATGCTCAGGTGAGGGTTGGACGGGCAGTACACCACTAGCCCAGCCTCATCCAGGGCGCGTTGGAATCCCGGGGACAGGCGCGCCGATTCCGCGCCGCGGTAGGTTATGCCCCTCACCGCCGGTTCGGCTCGGTTCTGGACAAAGTAATTCTGCATCGGCAGTTCCCCGGCGTCGGTGTCCAGGACCGTCCGCACCGGCTGGTCGCTCATGGGAATCACCGCCGCAGTCACGCCCAAACTTTGGCACAATTCCCGCGTTACTTCCGACAGGGAGCAACCCCCGGCCAGCAATTGAGTCCGCCGGATGTGGGTGGCCAAGTCCCGGTCCCCCAAGTTGAACCAGATGTCCGCCCCGTACCGGCGCAGCATCTCCAAGGCGTTGAAGGTGTCTCCTGCCATCCCCCAACCCATTTCCGGGTTCACCAGACCCGCCAGGGTGTAGGTCATGGTGTCCAGATCCGGTGATACGTGCAACCCGTGGAACGTCTCGTCGTCGCCGGTGTTGACCACAATGGACAACTGCTCCGGGCCGAGGATGCGGGACAGTCCCAAGGCCAGCTTTGATCCGCCCACGCCTCCGGCCAGCGCGAGAACTTTTCCGGTCATGCCAGCCAACTGCCGTCGGTCAGGGCCGGGCTTCTGCGCCGGAAGCGGAGGCCCGCCGGGGGTGCTCGAAACGGTAGCCTTCCATCTTCACCAGGCGATTGTAGGACCCGAAGATTTCCTCCACGTTGTCGCCAACCAGGTCCAGCGGATCCAGCTCATCGTCGGTGTCGTTAAACACCCGCTTCAGTTGATACGTCGTGTAACGCTCCGCCGGGACGCGCCCAGCTTGGCGGATTATCTGGCGAAACTCGGAGGGGCGCATCAGTTGACCATGCTGGGCGCCGGCCGCGGTGGAGATGCTTTCGTTAATCAGTGTGCCGCCCAAGTCGTTGACCCCGGTGGTCAGCAACAGTTGGGACATCCGGCTGCCTTCCTTGACCCAGGACGCCTGGATGTTGGGTATCCAGTTGTTGAGCATGATACGGGCGACCGCGTGGACCTTGATGACGTCCATGCCCGTGGGGCCGGAGCGCACGTCCTTGACGAGGCCCTTCAGGAACATGGGGGCTTCGGAATTGACGAAGCTCAGGGGAACGAACTCGGTGAATCCGCCGGTCTGCTGCTGAATTTCCCGCAGCAGGGCGATGTGCCGGGCTATCTGCTCGTTGGTCTCGACGTGGCCGAACATGACCGTGGACGTGGTGGGAATGCCCAACTCGTGGGCCGTGGTGATGACTTCGACCCACTGCTTGACCGTAATGCGGCCCGGCGAAATCAGGTCCCGCAGTTCCTGGTCCAGCACCTCCGCCGACGTTCCCGGCAGGCTGCCCACTCCCGCGTCCCGCAGTTCCTCAAGATACTCCCTGATGGAACACTGGGAGCGGATGGAGCCGTAAAGCACTTCCTCCGGGGAAAACCCGTGGATGTGCATATCCGGCAGGTCCTCCTTGATTGCCTGGCACAGCTTGATGTACAGGTCGCCTTCCATCTGCGGAGGCAGACCCGCCTGAACGCAGACCTCGGTTGCGCCGTAGCTCCGGGCTTCGTCGGCCCGCCGGATGATTTCGTTCACCGGCAGGAAGTACCCTTCCTCTTCCCGGTAGTCCCGGCTGAAAGCGCAGAAACCGCAGCGCTTGATGCAGACGTTGGTGAAGTTGATGTTGCGGTTCACAACGTAGGTCACCAGGTCGCCCACGGTGCGCCGCCGGAGTTCGTCGGCCACCATGCCCAATGCGTTGAACTCGGCGCCGGTGGTCTCAAAAAGGACGGCGGCTTCTTCCACGGAGATGTCGGCGCCTTCCAAGGCCCGGTCCAGGATACGGGCCACCGGAGGGTCCAACCGGCCAACCAGGGAATCCAGGGACCGGATATCCGGGCGCTCTTCAGTGTGTTCCGGCATAGCGTTGAATTCTCCCTTTAACGTAGCCCGACTCGTCGGTCAAGGCCAGCGCCTTGTCCCGCAGAGCATCGGGCAGATAGCCCCGGTTGGTCAAGAAATACTCCGGGTATACCGGCAACCGGGGCCGCAGCTCGAAACCCTTGGACTGGCTCCGGTCCCGCAGGTCGCCCAGCAGCGGCCAGGGAGCCTCCGGGTTAACGTAGTCGATGGTCAACGGCGAAACGCCGCCCCAATCGTTAATCCCGGCGTCCAGGTAAACCTCATAGTCGTCGGCGCTAAGGTTCGGCGGGACCTGCACATTGGCGTCCGGGCCCAACAGCAGGCGGGCCGCGGCCACAGTCCACAACAACTCTTCGGACTCGGCGTCCCGTTCCGCGCCCATCGGGGTGCCCGGCTTGGCGCGGAAGTTCTGGATAATCACTTCCTGAACATGGCCGTGGGCTTGGTGCAGCCGCCGGATAGCGAGCAGAGCGTCGATTCGTTCCCGCCGGGTTTCTCCGATGCCGATGAGGATGCCGCTGGTGAAGGGAATGCCCAGTTCACCGGCGATTTCGGTAGTGCGAAGCCGAACCCGGGGCCGCTTGCTGGGAGCGAACTCGTGGGGACCGCCGGGGGAGTAGAGACGCTCGCTGACGCTTTCCAGCATCAGTCCCATGGACGGGTTGTAAGGTTGCAGCGCAGCCATTTCCCGCCGGCTCATGGTGCCGGGGTTGGCGTGGGGCATCAGCGGCGTCTGCTCCAGGACCAGCCGGCAAACGTGGGCCAGGTAGTCCAGGGTCGAGACATAGCCCCGGTCTTGCAGCCATCGTGCCGCCTCCGGGTAGCGCTGCTCGGGCCGTTCCCCCAGGGTGAACAAGGCTTCGGTGCAGCCCAACTTCTCCCCGGCCGTGGCCACGGCCAGAACTTCCTCCGGGGTCATATACAGGCTGGACGCCGATTCCGGGTCTTGCCGGAAGGTGCAGTAGCCGCAAAAATCGCGGCAGAGGCGGGTCAGCGGGATGAATACCTTGGGAGAGAAGCTGACCACCCGGCCCTTGCCCCGGTCGCGAATTTCCGAGGCAGCGGCGCACATTTCGCGGCACACCGACGAATCTGCGCCGGTGAGCACAGCCCCGTCGTCTTCGGACAGGGTTTCTCCTTGCCGGGCGCGCCGCAACACGCCGGCAATGCCCCGGGCCGTGGCCGGTGATTCAATTGTGGAAGGACTGGCGTTCAAATCCTGCTTCCCGTTTCCCATAGCGGATTTTAGGTGAGGGCTACCGTCGGCAATGGCTGCTGCGGTTGCGGGTACGATTACCGTGTTCGATCCGGTGCGATTATGTTGTGTACCCGCACGGGAGTATTCTAGCCCCCTGGGACGGGCCATTCAAGGGAAAACCGGGCGGTCAACCACCAGGGTTGCGCCGGTCTCGAAAGTCCCGGCCAAGCCGGTGACGACTTGGGACCGGAGTTTGTGCCGGTCCCGCGCCACCGGAGAGCCGAGCCGGCTACTGCATCGGCGAATAGTTGGTGGGCCGCAGAATAGCATTGCGAACCCGTGCGTTGATGGGGCCGTCAACTTCCGACTCGGCGCGCACCTGGTGCCAGTCGGGGTCGGCCTGGAAAGCGGCCCATTTCTGTTCCCGGTCCGCCAGACTGTCAAACCCCAGCATATAGACCAGTTGATTGCTGGTCCCGATGTCTTCGGTCCAGAACCCCACGACATGGATGCCGTGACGCTTGAAGAAGCCGACGGTGTGGTTGGCGAACCGGTCGTTCAGCGCCGGCAGCTTACCGGGGATGGTCTCGTAAATCCGCAGTTCGTAAATCATGCTTTCTCCTCGTATCCCGGTGGGAAGACCGTGGTTGGCGGCAAGTGAGGCCGCGCGTTTCAGGGAATAGTACCCGCTATCGCCGCCAGCGTAAAGAAGCAACTGTCAGCAGCCGGGTCAATTGCAGGGCGATTTGCGGGGTCTTTCCCTTTTAATGGAACTTTCCATTGTCGACGCACAGCTATTTCCAGCGTCTTCAAGACAGGGAGGTCTTTGTCGAAAGGGTCAAAATTGCCGTGGGCTTGCGCTCCACCGGCAATCAAAAACCCGTTTGTCTGCGAAGACCCCAGATGCGGCTACAAACCGGAAAAGCGGCCCTGGTCCGGCGGGGCGTCACCCGGACGGAGCGGACGGCCCAGGTAGTCGTAGGCCAGCGGGGTGGCTATCCGGCCCCGCCCGGTGCGCTGCAAAAAACCCAACTGGAGCAGATACGGCTCCCACACTTCCATCACCGTGTCGGCGTCCTCGCTCAGGGATGACGACAGGGTGTCCAACCCCACCGGCCCGCCCCCAAACTTGTCGATGATGTTGACCAGCAGGCGGTGGTCCGACTCGTCCAGCCCCAGGCGGTCCACCCGGAGCAGGTCCAGCGCGGCCCGCGCGACCTTGCCGGTGAGCCGGTTGTCGGCCTCCACCAGGGCGTAGTCGCGGGAACGTTTCAGCAGGCGGTTGGCGATGCGGGGCGTCCCCCTGGCCCGGGAAGCGATTTCCGCGATGCCTTCCGGCTCGGCGTCAAACTCCAGGATGCCGGCAGAACGGCGCGCCACTACCCCCATCTCCGCCTGATCGTAATAGTCCAGCCGGAAAACCGAGCCGAACCGGTTCCGCATGGGCGCGCTAATCAGAGAAAAGCGGGTCGTCGCGCCCAGCAGCGTAAAGGGGCTGATTCGAAGATTTATGCTGCGGGCCGCCAGCCCCTTTCCGACCATCCAGGACAGAAAGAAGTCTTCCATCGCGGAGTACAGGACTTCCTCGACGGCCCGGTTCAGCCGGTGGATTTCGTCGATGAACAGCATGTCCCCGTGCTGGAGGCCGGTGAGAATGGCCGCCATGTCCCCGGCCCGTTCGATGGCCGGGCCGGACGTGACCTTGATGTTGACCCCCAACTCGTTGGCGATGATGTGGGCCAGCGTGGTCTTGCCCAGGCCGGGCGGGCCATAGATGATAACGTGGTCGAGGGCCTCGCCGCGCAGCTTGGCGGCCTGGATTCCGATGCTCAGGTTGTCCTTGACCGCCGCCTGGCCGACGAAATCATCCAGCCGGCGGGGGCGCAGGGACATGTCCAGGTTGCCGTCGCCCGGCTGGGAGTCTCCCGAAATTACCCGTTCCGCGCCCTTGCGGCCTTTCTCGGAACCGCTGGCTTCGACGGCTGGTACATCCGGCTGGTATGCCATCTTTAGCTTGCCGCCTTTCGGTTTGGTGCTTGGCGCTGGACCCCGGCTGCCGGGGACGATTGCCGGGCTTGGCTGCCGGGGACAATTGTTTTCATTCTAGGCTTGCCCCGGAACACCGTCAAGGAAGGGTTGACACTTGTACCTGTTCAGACTGGGGGATTTGAGCCACGGGAGGCAGTTAAGCTCTCAAAAATAAAAACTGTGCGATATTGTGTCATTTTCCTTAATTTACGCTTGGCAGTGGCGCTGCGATGGGGTCCTGATGTCGGGTTTGGGACAGGTTTTGGCGCCTTTTTGTGTCACTTTTGTTCCATTGTGTGCCGGTTTTGACGCGCTTGTCTTTCCGCTAAATCCGGTGCCGGCAATTCCGGCGCGGGGGCCGGCTCAGGATGATTGATGACTATGGTAGGGTGGAGTTACCGGGATTGGCAAGGGGCAGGTGTCAGCAGGGGCAATCAGGAAACCCTTAGTCTGAACAGTTACTGACACTCGTACAAGTCTTTTGACGCTCCCCTATCCCCGCGGGAGAGGGGCCGGGGGTGAGGGGGAATCCTGCCCGTCAGCAATAAAGGGCAAGTACGAACGGATTCGTGCGGGTTGTGAATCTTATGTCAACGGCTTATATCTGGACGCCGCGAGAGTGGTATATAATCCATCCGGGTTGATATTCCCAAGCCTCGGCGAGGTTTATGAACAAGCAGCAACCCGACGCGAGCTCCTGGCAGGAGACTCTGCGGCGCATCCTGGACCTGGAGCAGTCCCGGGGTTTCAACAACCGGGCGGTAACCGGCGGGGTTGACCGCTTCATCGAACACTGGCTTGATTCGTTGAACGAGACCCTGGGCAGCGCGGCCGGGACCGTCCGGCCCGGCGATTACGGCAGTATGTCCCCCCAGGAACGGGAGCGTTGGGCTGCCGACCTGCGGGAGCGTCTTTTCCCGGCTGATGAATCCGCGGCCACGGCTTCCGATTCCGGCGATACCAAGCCCGCCTTCCGGTCAACAACCACGAAACCCCAGCCGCTGCCTGCCTCCCCAGTTCAAAGGGAACCCGGCCCGGCCAAGGCCCGGCCAACGGGCAAGACGAAGGTTGCCCCGCCTCCCGCGGGCATGACCGTTGATGCCCCGGTGGACCGGTTGCGCGGCGTCGACGCCAAGCTGACGGCCCGCCTGGAGCGTCTGGGGGTGCGCTCGGTTCGCGACTTGCTGTACCTGTTCCCCCGGCGCCACTCCGACTACTCCCGGATCGTCAAGATTGCCGAGGTCGAGCCGGGGGTGGATTGCACCGTCATCGGCCATATCTGGGAGTCCCGGGAGGTGTCGCTGGGCAGGAACGGGCGTTTGAAGGCCACCGAAGCGGTCCTGAGCGACGAGACCGGCAACGTCAAGGTCATCTGGTTCGGCCAGCGGTATCTCGCCCGCTCGTTGAAGACCAACTCCCGCATCGCGATCAGCGGCAAAGCCACCGGGCACATGGGCCGGCTGGAGTTCGAGTCCCCGGAGTATGAGCCGCTGGAGCCGGACCAGACGCCCATGCACACCGCCCGCCTGGTGCCGGTGTATCCCCTGACCGCCGGCCTGACCGCCCGCAACCTGCGCCGCCTGGTCTGGCAGGCACTGAACCATTGGTTGGGCAGAGTCGACGAGACGCTGGACGACGGCCTGCGGCAGCGCGTCGGCGTGATGCCGCTGGCCCAGGCGATTATGCAGGCCCACTACCCCGACGGCCCCGAGTCGTCGCTGGAAGCCCGGCGTCGGCTGGCCTTCGAGGAGCTTTTCACGCTGCAACTGTCGGCTCTGACCCGCCGCCGCCGGTGGAGCCAGGGACTGGAGGGCGTTCCGGTCAAGGCCGATTCCCAGATTATCGACAAGTTCGCAGCATCGCTTCCCTTTGCCTTGACCGGAGCGCAGCGCCGCTGCATCGACGAAATCCTGGCCGACCTGAAACGGGGCAGCCCGCCCATGAACCGGCTGCTCCAGGGAGAGGTGGGCAGCGGCAAGACCGTGGTGGTGTTGGTGGCACTGATGGCGGCGGCGGCGGCGGGCTACCAGGGGGCCATCATGGTGCCGACGGAGGTGCTGGCCGAGCAGCATTTCCGCACAATCTCCGGGTTGCTGGGCGGGTTGGCCCGGCCCGTTCAGGAAGGCAACCGGGTCACCGTCTACCTGGAAGCCCTGGGGCGTCCGGTAACGGTGGGGCTGCTCACCGGCAGCACCCGGCAGCGGGCGCGGCGGGAACTGGCCGAGCTGGCCGCAGGCGGCCAGTTGGACCTGCTGGTAGGGACCCACGCCCTGATTCAATCGGGCGTCGAGATACCCCAACTCGCGCTGGCCGTCATGGACGAGCAGCACCGCTTCGGAGTGCTCCAACGGTCGGCCCTCCGGCAGAAAGGCGTCGAAAACCCGCACACGCTGGTCATGTCGGCCACGCCGATACCCCGCACCCTGTCGCTGACCCTCTACGGCGACCTGGACATATCGGTCATCGACGAACTTCCCCCCGGCCGGCAGGAAATCAAGACGGCGTCGCTGGGGCCGGACCGACGGGAGACCGCCTACGGTTTCGTAAAACGGGAGGTCCGGGACGGCAGGCAGGCGTTTATCATCTACCCGCTGGTCGAGGAATCGGAAATGGTGGACGCCAAGGCCGCGGTCGAGGAACACCGCCGGCTTTCCGAAGAAGTGTTCCCTGAGCTAAGCCTGGGACTGCTCCACGGCCGGATGCCGCCCAAAGACAAGGACAAGGTAATGCGGCAATTCCGGGACGGGGAGTTGGACATTCTGGTCTCCACCGCAGTGGTCGAGGTGGGTATCGACGTCCCCAACGCCACGGTGATGCTGGTGGACGGGGCCGACCGGTTCGGACTTTCCCAACTGCACCAGTTCCGGGGCCGCGTCGGAAGGGGTGAGCACAAGAGCTACTGCATCCTGCTTTGCGACGACCCTTCGCCAGTGGCCAAGGAGCGCTTGAATGCGCTGGAAAACACCAGCGACGGCTTCGAATTGGCCGAGGTGGACCTGGAGTTGCGCGGCCCGGGGGATTTCTTCGGCACCCGCCAGAGCGGCTTGCCCGACCTGCGCATGGCCTCGCTGTCCGACCGGGACCTGCTGACCGCCGCCCGGCGGGAAGCGTCGGAACTAATGGAAACCGACCCGGAGTTGGACGCCCCGGAACACGCGGCCTTGTCCAGACAGGTAGCCCGCTTCCTGGACCAAGCCAGCGGCGAGGCAAGCTGACCTCCGCAAGTTCGCCCCTATGCCCGCATACCAAAGCAGGAAAGCCGGCCGGGTCAGACCGGGCCCCGTCGTTCCGGCGCAGGCAGGAATCCACGAACGGTTTGGCGAGTGACGTTGACCTTGCCTGGGGCACGTTTCCCAGCCTGTCGAAGCGGGAAAAGGGAAAGGACGGCGGCAACCGGCGTCGCCGCGCTAGTCGGGCGTGTCGGACTTGAAGCGGTAGCCCACGTTCCAGATAGTCTCTACGAAGGAATGGTCCGGGTCCTCGATTTTTGAGCGCAGCCGCCGGATGTGAACGTCCACAGTGCGGGTTCCGCCGAGGTAATCGTATCCCCAGACCTGGCTCAGCAGCGCCTCCCGCGTGTATACCCGTCCGGGGTTGGAGGCCAGCAGCACCAGCAGTTGAAACTCCTTGTAGGTCAGCGGAACGTGCCGGTTTCCCAGGGAAACGTCGTACTTTTCCAAGTCTATGACCAAGTTGTCGACCTTGAGGACCTGCTGCCCTGCGGGGCCTTTGGCCCGGAAAATCGCCTGCATCACCCGGGCCAGCAACTCGCCCTGGTGTACCGGGGTAAGGATGAAATCGTCGGGGTTCAGAGACGGGTCGTAATCGGCCACCGATTCCCGGGGGACCACCACCACCACCGGCAGTTTGGATTCCCGGCACTGAGCGACCAGCAGCCGCGTCTGGGCTACGCCCAAGGATGCCAAGTCCAGCAGGGCAGCCTCCGGCTGCGGCTCTTCATCAGCGCCCGCAAAGTAGTCCGGGTCCTCGCAAATACTGTAGGAAAGCCCCGCCATTCCGGCGACGCCGGCCAACACATTAGCCCCGTTGGGGGCCTTGGCTAACAAGCAAACACTGACCACAGAACAACCTTTGCCACTGACGTTACCTGCCCCGCCGATTATATCCACCAATCGGCAGGATGCCAACCAACCCCCGGACTATCTTCAGGACCTTTTCATTCTCCCCTCTCCACGCGGGAGAGGGGCCGGGGGTGAGGGCCGGACCCCGCGCATCGGCAACGGTTGCTCTTGGACGGAACACCCTAACCTTTTCTCAGAGGGCCAGGGGCTTCTTTCGAGAATGAAAAGGGCCTGGGACTATCATCCCGTCCCGAACCGTTCTGCCAATTGACTGCGCCTTTGCCGCAACCTATGATGAGTGGCAACGGTGCCGCCCAAACCGGCAGCATATCGAGCGAGGCCCCCATGACTGCAACTACCCTGCCCACCACTCCGGCGGAGGTCCGAAATCTGGTGCGCACCGGCCAATGGCGCGGCGTCACTTCCGGCGTGGCCCCCGGTCATGTGCAGGCCAACCTGGCCATTTTGCCGCAAGAGCTGGCCTTCGACTTTCTGCTGTTCTGCCAGCGGAATCCCAAGCCCTGCCCCCTGCTGGAGGTCATCGAGGCCGGCAGCGTGGAACCGGCGTTGACCACCCCCGGCGCCGACATTCGCACCGACGTTCCGGGATACCGCATCTACGAGAACGGGCAGTTCACGGCGGAGGTCACGTCTCTCCTCGACCACTGGAACGGCGGTCTGGTGTCATTTTTGCTGGGATGCAGCTTCTCCTTTGAACATGCAATGACCGAGGCCGGCATCGAGCTGCGGCATCAGCAAATGGGCTGCAATGTTCCCATGTACGTCACCAACATCCCGACCACCCCCGCCGGCGCGTTTTCCGGCCCCATGGTGGTCAGCATGAGGCCCATTCCCCCGAATCAAATCGTGCGGGCAGTGCAGGTCACGTCCCGTTTTCCGGCCACCCACGGCGCGCCGGTCCACATCGGGAACCCGGAAGCCATCGGCATATCCGACCTCAGCCGGCCCGACTTTGGCGACGCGGTGGAAATCCGGCAGGGAGAAGAGCCGGTGTTCTGGGCCTGCGGCGTTACCCCCCAGGCCGTCGCGCTCAACTCCAGGCCGCCGCTGATGATAACCCACGCACCGGGGCACATGTTCATCACCGACCAGCGCGACGCCGACGTGGCGGTACTGTAATCCGGCATGGCTGAAACCATCGAAGACATTATCCTGGAGCAGGACCAGCGGGGGGTGTCCCACCTGCGGGGCCACGTTGCCCCGGACTTCTGCACCCAAGCCGCCCAGTACGTGCTGGACAACCCCGGCCCGGCCTTGATTGCCACCGGCTTCTACATCCTGTCGGCAGGAAAGCACGAGACGGACGGCCCGCCGGGAGCCATCGCCATCGGCGACGCCCTCCACGCCCTGGGACGACGGGTTGCCTACGTGACCGACCGGCACTCGGCCCCGGCCATGCGTGACTGGCTCGGTGAACGGGCAGAAGTCATCGAGTTTCCCATCCAGGACGTAGAGAGCAGCCGTCAGCAAACCACCGCTATCCTGGAGCGACTCCGGCCACGGCTGGTAATATCCATCGAACGCTGCGGCCGCACCGGTTCCGACACCTACCTGAATATGCGTTATCGCGACATCACCGAACACACCGCCCGCCTGGATTACTTCTTCGAGGCAGGCATCCCGTCGGTCGGAATCGGGGACGGCGGGAACGAGATAGGCATGGGCAATCTGGCCCAAGTCATCCCAACGGTCGCCACGCTGCCCCCGGACCCGGCCGTTACCCGGGTGGACCGCCTCATCCTGGCCAGCGTTTCCAACTGGGGCGGTTACGGACTGGCCGCGGCGCTTTCCCAACTGTCGGGACGCAACCTGCTGCCCTCGCTGGAAACCGACCGGCAGCTAATCACCCACCTGGTTGACCGGGGCGCGGTGGACGGCACCAGCGGCGAGAGCAAGTATTACGTGGACAACTTCACCCTGGACGAGAACGCCGCAGTGCTGGAGCGGCTGCACCGGCTGGTTGGGGTGGATGCAGGTTAGAACAGGTCAAACCCGAGTCAGGCTAGGTCAGCCAGCGGTTGTTCCAAGTAACGCTTGGTCAAGTCCATAAGGTCCACCACCAGTTGGGGATTAAAATCCGCAGGAGCGTAGCCGTGGGCCAGCGCATTTCGGGTTTTCAGGGCTTCTGACAGGAAAAAGTAATCGTCTCTGTCAATGGCCCCTTCATGGACCGCCGCGGTTAGGACGTAAGCAGACGTGGGTAGGTCAGCAGACTTCCCTGATTCTTCCTCAGTGAGTAACCTCACGCTGGCCTCTAGTGCAGCCCAAGCCGACATCAACGCGGGTTCAGGGAGTCCATCTGCCAATAATCGTTCCGCTGTTTTTATGCCACTCCGAATATCTTCCTTGTTCCAAGTGCAGGAATTTCTGGGAATATCCAAGTATTCCCCTGTATCCACTATTGCCAACTCAAACCGCCATCCGGGTTGATCCCGCAACAATTTGGCCAAACGCCAAGCTTGCATCTCGCTGGACAAAGACCGTCGGGCTTTAACTTCCACGACCACCGACTCTTCGGAATTACACAACAGCAAATCAGGGTGGTAACCAGCCAAAAATCCGGGAAGTTGTTCACGTGACGGTTCTACTACTACCTCGTATCCCTTACTCCGGTACTCCTGGGCGATAGCCCGGGCACGATGATATTCCAAATCTTGGGCTTTGTTCATTACTAAATAACCTCTTGCTTGGGCGCGTCTGTGACAATCACGGAGAGAAATTGTCTGCCTCGGTTCAGGCTTTGTTCCAGCAAAGGGGAGTGCCCAAGCATGATGAAATTGTGCCTAAGGTCCCGTTTGCGGCACAACAAATCCGTCACTTGGTTATCGTCCTCGAACACCAGTCCCTTCAAAGCATCTATGATGGGTTTTGGAACGTTGTCTACGTCCAATTCCTTGTCAAGGTAGAAGTACGTAATTGTGACCATCAAGGGAACGTTGCGGCCCACAGGTGATTGCGTTGGCGGCCAGTACGGTTCTGCGGCATTTCTCACCGCTCTTTGCCAGCGCGTACGTCCCCTGGAGCTGGATTGTTGTGATACCGGAGGGCCGTCGATGGTAAATTCCAGAGGTAAAGTCAAGGTCGGCTCGTTGGCAGAGGTTAGGTCAGCGTTTTCTCTTCGGTGGCCAGCAGGCGGCGCAGCTCGAACATTTCGTCCCGCAGGGCGGCGGCCTTCTCAAATTCCAGGCTGCGGGCGGCCTCTTTCATCTGGAAGTCCAGGTCCTTGACCACCCGGAACATATCGTCCCGGGACATATCGTCCCGGGACATTTCCTGCCGGGCCACCTGGTAGCTGGCCTTGTTGTCCGACACCATCTTGATGCTGTCGGTTATGTCATGCACCGCTTTTTGGATGCTCTGCGGTTCGATGCCGTTGCGCTGATTGAAGGCGTCCTGAATCTCCCGGCGGCGCGAGGTCTCGTCCAACGCCCGCTTCATCGAGTCGGTTATCCGGTCGGCGTACATGATTACGTGGCCCTCCGAATGACGGGCGGCCCGGCCAATGGTCTGAATCAACGACGTGGTGGAACGCAGGTATCCTTCCTTGTCGGCGTCCAGAATCGCGACCAAACTGACTTCGGGCAGGTCAAGCCCCTCCCGCAGCAGGTTGATGCCAACGATTACGTCGTAGACGCCGAGGCGCAGGTCCCGCAGGATTTCGATGCGGTTCAGGGTCTCGATATCCGAGTGCAGGTAGTGATTGCGGACGCCCATTTCCGACAGGTAATCGGCCAGTTCCTCGGCCATTCGCTTGGTCAGGGTGGTCACCAGGCAGCGCTGTCCCGCTTCCACCCGTTCCTTGATGTTGTGGAGCAGGTCGTCAATCTGCCCGGCGGTGGGCTTGACCTCCACCGTCGGGTCCAGCAGGCCGGTGGGACGGATGACCTGCTCCACCACCGCCGCGCTGTGCTCCATTTCGTAGGGGGCGGGCGTGGCGGAAACGAAGACCAGTTGGTTGGTCCGCTGCTCGAACTCCCCGAAATTCAGCGGCCGGTTGTCCACCGCCGACGGCAGGCGAAACCCGTAGTCAACCAGCGTGTTCTTGCGGGAAACGTCCCCGTGGTACATCCCCCGGACCTGCGGCAGCGTCATGTGGGACTCGTCAATGAACATCAGGAAGTCTTCCGGGAAGTAATCCAGCAACGTCCAGGGAGTTGAGCCGCAGGTGACAGCAAACTTGCCGTCCCGGTGGCCGTGGCGCCGGGCCAGGTGACAGGAATAGTTCTCGATACCGTGGCAGAACCCGGCTTCCCGCAGCATCTCCAGATCGTAGTTGGTCCGGGACTCCAGCCGGGCCGCTTCCAGAATCTTGTCCTGCGCCCGCAGGTCCTTCAGCCGCTCCTCCAGTTCCACCTCAATGTCCTTGACCGCCAGCCCCAGCCTTTCCTGAGTGGTGACGAAGTGCTTGGCAGGATAAATGGACGCCTCGCTGCGCTGCGCCAGCAGTTCCCCGGTCAGCGGGTCAATCTCGACAATCTTTTCCACTTCATCGCCGAAGAATTGGATGCGGACGGCCAGTTCTTCGTAGGCCGGCACAATCTCCAGGGTGTCGCCCCGCACCCGGAACTTGCCCCGGGCCAGGTCATAGTCGTTGCGCTCGTACTGCATATCAATCAACTGGCGCAGCAGGCGGCTGCGATCCCGGATTTCGCCGACTTCCACCTTGGCCACCAGATTGAAGTAGTCCGCCGGGTCGCCCAGACCATAGATGCAGGACACGGACGCCACGATGAGCACGTCCCGGCGGGTCAGCAGAGATGTGGTGGCGGACAACCGCAGCTTGTCCAGTTCCTCGTTGACGCTGGCGTCCTTCTCGACGTAGGTATCCGATTGGGGGACGTAGGCTTCCGGCTGATAGTAATCGTAGTAGGAGACGAAATACTCCACGGCGTTGTTGGGGAAGAACTCCTTGAACTCCGACGCCAGTTGAGCGGCCAAAGTCTTGTTGTGGGCCAGCACCAGCGTGGGCCGCTGCACCTCCTGAACGATATTGGCCATGGTGAAGGTCTTGCCGCTGCCGGTCACGCCCATCAGCGTCTGGTGCTCCATACCCTCGCGGACGCCGGCCACCAGCTTTTGCACGGCGGCAGGCTGGTCGCCGGTCATCTGAAAATCGGACACCAGTTGGAACTCAGGCATCGCCTAAACCCCCACGGCCAAAGGTTGTATCGACGGGCTCCCCGTCAATCAAACATCCTCTTACTCGCACAGCCCAAACCTGGCTCGGACTTCCTTAACGTCCATCTTTACGCCCGGCTTCCGCGTCTTCAATTCCAGCCTGGATTGATTTGAAGACGTAAATCTCGTACATCAGGTCTTCCCAAGTTGCGTCTTCCGGCAAAGAGTCCACTAAGCGATGGGCTTCTTGCTTAATGTCCGATGTCGCCATTCCATACCTCTCGGTGGTTGCGTTTTTGGAAATCACGCTGTCCCTGTCACTTAGCTAGAGCAGGATTCTACCCCGGTCCAAGTTCCTCCGTAAATCGTGCATCCCCGCCTGCCGTTACCCTGAACCGACCCGACGAGCCTTGAAGCTCTCCGGTCAACCCGAATCGTCCCCGCTTACCCGTTCGCCAACTGTTGCAGGGCCAGCCGGATGCGGTCTTCCACCGTCGCGTCGGGGGGTGCGTCCAGGGAATTGACCGCCCTTCTTGCTTCGGTGGCCGAGTAGCCCAGGGCGGTCAGGGCCTCAATGACCTCGCTGTTGGAGTCGGCCAGGACGGGAGACGACGACGTTTGATCGGCCACCAGCATTCCCTTGAGTTCCAGCACCAGGCGGCCCGCGGTGCGGCGGCCTATGCCGGGGGCCAAGCTCAGCGCCGCCACGTCGCCGGCCTCAATGGCCCGCTGCACCCCGGCCGCGCCCAACGTCGCCAGCAGCCCCAGTGAGCTCCTCGGCCCCACGCCGGAGACGGTCATTAGCAACAGGAACGCGTCCCGGTCCACTTCCGTGGCGAACCCGTAAAGGACCGGCTGTTCTTCCCGGATACGGAGGCTGGTATAAAGTTGGACCTGGCTGCCATCTCCCCCCAGCGCTCCCGGCAGGGATGCCGGGACGAACACCTGAAGGGTGACGCCGCCCACCAGCACATTGACCCAGTCCGGTCCGGCGCCCTGGAGGACGCCCCGAACCCCGGTTATCACCGGGTTAGCGCTCCTGGCCGGGGGGAATTACGCGGTCCAGCGCCGACGTAGCCTGCTGGGCGATGAGGTGGCACAGCCCCACGGACAGGGCGTCGGCGGCGTCGGAAGAAGGCGCCTCGCTCAACCCCAGGGTGGATGCGACGATTTGCTGCATCTGCTCCTTGGTGGCCGCCCCGTAGTCGGTGACTGCCTGCTTAATCTCCGCCGGGCTGTAGCGGAACACCGGCACGTTCTGACTGGCCGCGCCGATGAACACCACCGCCTGGGCTTGACCCACGGCGATGGCCGGGCCGATAAACTGGCGTTCCCCACGGCCCACGAAGGGTTGTTCCACGGCGACGGCATCGGGGCGGAACATGTTAATCATGTTCAGGATGTGAGTGTGAAGCTGGTACAGGCGCTCTTCCAGCGGCATCGACTTGGGCAGACGTATGACGCCGTAGTCGTCGGCGTCCGGCTGGGGGCCGGATTCAACCACCCCGTAGCCCATCGCCACCGTGCCGGGGTCAATGCCCAATACCCGCATCTAGCCCGCCGCCTGGTACTGTTCCAACACCTCCGGCGGGAAGTCGGCGTTGGTGTACGCTTTCTGGACATCGGCCAGTTCTTCCAGGTTGTCCAGCAGCCGGAGCGTCTGCTCCGAAGACTTCTCGTCCAGCGAAATGGTGGCCTTGGGAACCAGGGAGATGTCGCAGGATGCAATGGCGGCGTCCTCGCCCTCCAACGCCTGCTGCACCCCCTGCAAGTTCTCCGAGGTGGTGTAGATTTCCAGGACGCCGTCCTCGTACTTCACATCCTCGGATTCGGCGTCAATGGCTACCAGGCTCAACTCGTCGGCCCGGTCCGCGTCGGCTACTTCCACAGTGATGACACCCTTGGCCTCGAAGTTCCAGGACACGCAGCCCGCCTCGCCGAGATTTCCCCCGCCCCGGTTGAAGGCCGACCGGATTTCCGAAGCGGTGCGGTTGCGGTTGGTGGTCAGGGCCTGCAGCAGGATGGCGCCGCCGCCGGGACCGTATCCTTCGTAGGTGATTTCCTCGAACTCTTCGGCGCCTTCCCCCTGACCGGAGGCGCGGCGGATGGCGCGGGTGATGCTGTCCAGGGGCATATTGCTGGACTTGGCCTTGTCCACGGCCAGCCGCAGCCGGAAGTTCATGTCCGGGTCCCCGCCGCCGCCGCGCACGGCCAGGCTAATGTCCCGGGCGAGTTTGGTAAACAGTGCGCCGCGCTTGGCGTCATTGGCCCCTTTTTGGCGCTTGATGGTGGACCATTTGGAGTGGCCTGACATCGTGGAAACCTCCTCATACATCCCGGGCTCCCGCACCGGCACACGCCGGCGGGCATCCGGGACCGAGTTGACTCAGGTCGTCAATGGAATTTTAGCATCGGGGAGTTTCCCAGGTCAAAGGCGCAGCGTCACCGCAATCCGTCAATCAACCGGACCAGCATGGTTCCCCGGTCCAGCCGGACTTCCTGCACCACGCTGGCAATGGCAGGAATGAGGACCTGACCGCCGGGCCCGTCCACCACGTATACGTCGTTGCTGCCCGTCTCGATTATCTCCGTTATGTCGCCCAACTCCTCGCCTTCGACGGTGACCACCCGCAGGCCCAAAAGTTGGAAGTGGAAATACTCGCCATCGGGCAGATCGGCCACGTCTTCGAGGGGGACGGTCAGCCACAGGCCGCCCAGAAGCCGCGCGGCCTCATGGGTGTCAATCCCCTCAAGTCTCAGGATAACGCGGTTTCGGGTGGGCGTGGAAGCAGCGGTCACGACGAGGGGTTCGTCGTTGCAGTAGAGGGTCTGGCCGGGGTCGAAGCGCTGAGGGTCGTCGCTGTGTATCCGTACCCGGACCTGTCCGGCGGTTCCGTGAGGCCCCAGAATCCAACCCACGGCTACGGCATCACTGGGTTCCGGCAAAGAATAGGACAAGTCGGAAAAGTGGAGGAGCTTTTAGACGATTTCCAGCATAGACCGGGTGTCGTTCTTAACGGCAGAAACCCGGAGCATGACCCGCATCGCTTGGGCCACCCTGCCCTGCCTTCCGATGACCTTGCCCTTGTCCTCGGGGGCCACTTCAAGCCTCAAAATCACCTGGCCTGCCTCCACCGATTCGGTGACAGTCACCGCCTCGGGGTTGCTGGCCAGAGATTTAGCGATGTATTCAATCAACTCTTTCATTACGAACCGGCCGTTTCCACGGGGTCGGCAGTTTCAGGGTCGGCAGTTTCTTCTTCGGCTTCATCCGGGGATTCGGCGGTTTCTCCGGACTTGAGCAGGTCCAGAACACCGTCCCGTTCCAGGATACGCCGCACCGGGTCTGAGGGTTGAGCACCGTTCTTGAGCCAGGCCAGCGCCCGATCCGCCTTGAGCGTAATCGCCGGCGGGTCAACCATGGGGTCATAGTTGCCTATCCATTCGACATAGGCGCCGTCGCGCGGCGCTTTCGCATCCGCCACCACAATGCGGTACGACGGGTGCTTTTTTTTCCCGACCCTTCTCAGGCGAATCCTTAACATTTACTCTCCGGGGCAAAGTTGTGTTGCGCTTGTTTCCGGGGGAAATTCTAAGCGGGACGGCATTTCCGTGTCAATCACCTGCACCGGGTCTGCCGGGGGGCTAAAGGACGGCGGTTGGCGGTACATCAATGTGAACAGCCAACTTGGACGGAAACGCCAAGATTGGGGTTATCCCGGAAAAATGATCGGGCCCGGCCTTTTTGGGCACCACCCTCAAGAAACACTGAGTCTCAGGGGCGATGGTAGACATTGGCCTGGGCCCGACCGACGGGTTCGCTATTTGCAGTTGAACCGTTTAGGAGCTGGTCACCCCGTCGTGTCCAGACAGATGCCTACCATCGCCCCTGCGTATTAAACTATGTTTCATGCGCTATCACCTCCTTCTTCCAAATTTCCCGCCCAGCGGTTGAGTTATTATTACTACAATTTGTTCCCGGTGTCAACATTTTTCAGGAACGGAATTTTCCTTCCTTCCAAACTCTCCGTCACTCCAGGGAGATTAACTGAATGCGCGTGATATTCATGGGAACCCCCGAGTTCGTCATCCCCGTCCTGTCGCCCCTGGTTGATGCCCCGGACATAGACGTGGCCGCGGTGTACACGCCCCCGGACCGGCCCCGGGGCCGCGGCCGGTCGGTGGAGATGCCCCCAGTCAAGCAGTTTGCCCTGGAACGGGGTTTGACGGTCTGCCAACCGCCCGGCTTCCGAGGAGCGCCGGCCCGGAACGCGTTGGCCACTTTCCGGCCCGACGTGCTGGTCGTCGCCGCCTACGGACGGCTGCTGCCCAAACCTGTATTGGAAGCCGCCCCCGCCGGCTGCCTGAACCTGCATCCGTCGCTGCTGCCCAAGTACCGGGGGCCGTCGCCCGTGGCCACCGCCATCCGGGACGGTTTGACCGCCACCGGCGTGACCCTGATGCTGCTGGACGAGGGCATGGACACCGGCCCCATCATCGCCCAGCGGGAATACCCCATATCCCCGGCGGACACCGCCGGTTCCCTTACCGCCGATTTGTTCCGGGCGGGCGCAGGGTTGTTGCTGGACAACATCCGCCCCTGGGTCAACGGAGAAATCCATCCCCGGGAGCAGGAACACGACCAGGCAACGGTGACCCGCAAGCTGGAGCGGGCCGACGGTCAAACCGACTGGCGACTCCCGGCATGGGAGTTGGAGCGGATGCACCGGGCCTATACCCCCTGGCCGGGCCTGTTCACCCAATGGGACGGCCAGGGGCTGAAGCTGTTGGACGTGGCGGCGGTGGCGGACGCAGCCGAACCGACGAGACCGCCCGGCACGGTAGTTCCATTGGGGCATGACGAGACTCCGCTGGGCGTCGTCACCGGACGGGGCGTCCTGAGGCTGAGGACCCTCCAACTGGAAGGACGCCGGGCCGTCACCGCCGCCGAGTTCCGGCGGGGCCACCCGTCATTCACTGGCGCACGGCTGGAAGGCGCCCTATAAGCCCCGCCATTGGTTTATCTCTGCCGTCGGGTTAAAATGGGCGAACTTCAAACCCATAACCCATAAGCGGAAACCAACAGCAAACCGCAGGGCCTTTCGATTCTCCCCTCTCCCCGCGGGAGAGGGGCCGGGGGTGAGGGGAACCCCACGCACCAGCAATGGTCACACCTGGACAGAAGGCCCTCACCCTGACCTTATCAGGGGGTTCTTTCCGGAATCAAAAGACCCAACAGCAAACCGCTCACAAAACCCATCAACTTCACCGGGAGGCCCGTAATGACCGCAGCTATTCCATCGGAAGCCCAGGTCCTCGAATGGATGTCCTCGTTGAGCAACTGGGGACGCTGGGGCGGCGACGACCAGAAGGGATGCCTGAACCTGATTACCCCGGAGAAGCGGCTGCAGGCAGCCGCCCTGGTGCAGGACGGTGAGACGGTCAGTTGCGCCCGTCCCATCACCACCGAGATGACCCCCGACGTTACCTTTCAGGTGCAGCGGTATATGGTGGACAGCGGCGAGGGCCGCGACACCGACCCGCCGGAACGCAAGTTGGTCCGACGGGGCGCATCCGAATTCATCGGCATGGTCTTTCACGGCCAGAGCATCACCCACATCGACTCCCTGTCCCACTATTCCTGGCAGGCCAAGCTGTACAATGGCAAACCCGCCAGCCTGATTACGTCGCGGGAAGGCGCCCAGAGCCACTCCATTGAAGTCGCCGCCGACGGCATCGTCAGCCGCGGGGTGCTGCTGGACATCACCCGCGTCCGTGGGACCAAGTGGATGTCCGTGGACGACCCGGTGATGCCCGAAGACCTGGAAGCCGCCGAGGAACTGGAAGGCGTGCGGGTGCAGGAAGGCGATATTCTGCTGGTACGCACCGGCAATTACCGGATGCGCCTGGAAGAAGGCCCCCGCCCCAACACCCAACCATTTACCGCCTGCCAGGTGGCCTGCACCCCCTGGTTCAAGGAGCGGGGCATCGCCATGCTGGGAACGGACACATCCAACGACATCCGGCCCAGCCACTACGCCACCATCACTGCGCCGCTGCACACCGTTTCGCTGGTCACACTGGGACTGTGGCTTATCGACAACGCCAACCTGGAACAGTTGGCCGAGGCATGCCAGCAGCGGAACCGCTACGAGTTCATGCTGTCCCTGGGGCCGCTCAAGCTGCGCAACGTCACCGGTTGCCCGATCAACCCCATCGCCATTTTCTGACCGTCACCGTGCCGCGCGTCCATCCTCAGGTTATGGAAGGCCGCGCAGCCCCCTAGTTCCTGCGCAGGCAGGAATCCATAAGGTTTGGGGCAGCAAGGCAGGGTCTTTTAATTCTCGGCAGCCGCTGGATTATCAGTTCACGGATAATACTCCGGCATATTTGCCAAGCATAACAAACCCCTGAACTCAGGGGGTTTGGGGGATGAATCCCCCAACGCACCCCGTTTACCCCAACGGTTTCTCTGGCCGGAACGCCCCCGCCCTAACCCTCCATCTCTACGCAAGAGGATTCTTGCGAGAATGAAAAGGCCCTGCCGCCGCGCGCAGGGCAATCGCGTCTTAATTCGTAACGAGCAAGACCCAACAATTTCCGGCAGATTAGCAAGGCTCCGAACCCTTGAAAACACTTCTGTCGGTTGCTATTGTGGTGCTGGAGTCTAGCTTTGGAGTGGTCTTCGCCCTGCCATCCGGTCAAGAAGGAGGGGCGAGTATGAACCGAGCTGAGCAGGATGAACTGAGCCAGCAATTCCGAGATCAACCTGAATGGGGTTTCATCAGCATGTATGGCCGTACCGGCAGAATCCAGGAGGTAGACGTAGAGAACAAGACGGTGACGGTCAGCACGCCCAAGGGTCTTTTGTCGGCGAGAGTAAAAGACAACACTGCTATTCGGGAGTCCAAGAGGGACGGTCAGAGCCTCACCTTTGAAGCTCTTACCGCTGGCGGGTTGATAACTGTCAACGGCGATCTAGGGGAAAACAGCACAATAAAAGCCAGCGAGATTCGGGTGATTGACGATACAGAAAGTGGTTTCAACACCCGTCCTCACAGTGGAGAGGGCCCAGCTTTCGTTCCGGTCTTCCCTTAGAGACTGCGTATCGCCGCCACAAGAGCAACCCGAACGTCAAAAAGGGCATCCCTTCACGGGATGCCCTTTCGTTTACTTTTTATCGAGGTTGGACCTGGAGCCCACCGGCTTACAGGCCCGTATCGGACAATTTTTGGCGCAACTCTGCTAATGTTTTGTCATTGAAGTTACGGATTTTAAGCAACTCTTCCTCAGGTATCTCCAGAACTTCTCCAACTGTGGTGACTTGGGCTCTTGTGAGGCTATTGTACGTTCTAATCGATAAGCCAATGTTTCTGATGGGGGTCTGGTATATATCGTCTGGTACTGAATTCATGAGCATCTCACCATCCTTCCTTACATGGATTATACGGCTTTACAGCCCTGTCATAAATCCTATGAATGGGATCGTCTGCCAAGAGCCTCCGGTCAGGAAGCCTTGCTTCCTTTGGTGTTGAGGGCTGAGAAGTGGGTTGAGGCTGTGGGTATGTGGGTAACCCGAAGGGTTATCCATCAACCCGGGATATCCGGCCTGGGGGAAGTGGACTGGAGTATCTCCGGGGATGCAAGACCCTGGAAGGTCTGTTCATCGTGTTGTGCGTGGAATAAGAGACGTCCCCGAATGTGTCGTGGGAGGGCATGCCGTTGGGCAGTTCCAGGAAAGTGCGGAACCACTCCTCCTTGCTCTTGCCGAACAATTCGATGCAGACCCAGGAGTCGGCGCCGCAGATGACGGCGCAGATGGCGATGGCGATGATGTCCAGCAACTTGTGCCGCTTGCTGCGGTCGATCCTGGGGTCTTCCAACGTCTCGAAATAATCCATAATGGACGCGCTCTGCGATTTCTTCATCATCACTCCCCCCATCCTCACAGCACTTGCTCCAAGTTTAACCCACATCCCAGACGCTATTTAAGACGCGATTGCCCTGCCGCCGCGCGGACATTCGTTGACACGCCCGGCGGGCGATGATACATTTTCCTGTGGTCTCAGCCGCCCATTCACGCTGACTTTCGCACGTTGCCTTTGGAGGATGTACCATGCCGGTCAACATCGGCGTTTTGGCCAAGCAAGTCATTGACCCGGAAATGCCCATGGCGGCATTCCAGATTGACGCGGGCGCCAAACGGGTGGTGACTCCGGCCAACATCCCGCCGGTTGTCAACGGTTTCGACGAAAACGCGGTCGAAGCCGCCCTCCAGATTAAAGACTCGCAAGAGGCCAAGGTCACGGTTATCTCCGCCGGCTCCAGCTTTGCTCTGGACGTAATGAAGAAGCCGCTGTCTATGGGCGCCGACGACCTGGTGCTGCTGCAGGACGACGCTTTCGAGAATACCATCGACAGCTTCTTCACCGCCCAACTGCTGGCGGCGGCGGTCCGCAAGCTCGGCGGCTTCGACCTGATTATCTGCGGCAGGCAGGCTTCGGACTGGGACAACGCCCAGGTGCCGTTGGGAGTGGCTGAGATTCTGGGTATGTCCTGCGTTGCGCTGGGCCGCAAAGTAACAGTGGACGGCGATAAGGTCACGGTGGAGCGTCTCATTCCCGACGGCTATGAGGTGGTCGAAGCTCCCCTGCCCGCCGTGGTGACGGTGAGCAACGAACTGGGACAGCCCCGATACCCGACTCTGCGGGGTATCATGGCCGCCACCCGCAAGCGGCCCACCATCTGGGCGGCTGGAGACTTGGAAATGGACGCCGGACAACTGGAGCCCCGCATCACGCTCCACGACCTGTTCGTTCCCCAACGCACCCAGGTCTGCGAGATTATTGAAGGGGACGACGAAGCCGACGCCGCCCGGCAGTTGGCGCTGAGGCTGCGGGAAGACAAGCTAATCTGAGTCCTGACCCTTCCCCGGAAAGCTGACCTGACACTTACGCCGGCGGCGGGCCATCCGTGGCCGCGCCGGTTGTTTTTGGCGCAGTTCCGGGAACATATTCGGAACCTACGGAGGAACCAATGTCTGAGGGAGTCCTGGTACTTGAAGGTCTGACGGGAGTCGAGTTGAGCCTGACCGCCAAAGAAATCCTGGCGGCAGGCCGTGGCATAGCCGACGCGTTGGGCGAAGAATTGAGCATCGGTCTGCTGGGAAGCTCCCATGAATCCGCGGCCCAGGAAGCCATCAGCCACGGCGCCGACCGGGTGTACTCGGTGACCAGCCCGGCATTGGGGGATTACCAGGTTGACCTCTGCCTGGCGGCGATGGAGTCCCTGTGCCGGGAGGCTGACCCCGGCGTAGTTCTCATCGGCCGCACCAACGAGGGCCGGGAACTGGCCCCGCGGCTGGCGTTCCGGTTGGGCGTTGGCCTGGCGCAGGACTGCCTGGAAGTCTCAGTAGACCCGTCTACCCGGAAGCTGCTGGCCAACCGCCCGGTCTACGGCGGCAACGCGGTGGCGGTGGTAAGCTGCAATTACAGCCCGCAGGTGGCGGCGGTCCGTCCCAAGGCTTACGAGCCGCTGGAGCCGGACGCCGGACGGCAGGGACAGGTCGTATCCTTCCCGGTGGACCTGGATGCCGGCATGGCCCGCGCTACCCTGGTGGACACCGTCATGGAGCAGTCGGAGGGGGTCAAGCTGGAAGACGCCCGCATCGTGGTGGCCGGCGGCCGCGGCTTGGGCGGGCCGGAACCCTTCCAGTACCTGGAAGAACTGGCCGGTCTGCTGGGCGCCGGTTTGGGAGCGTCCCGGGCCGCAGTGGACTCAGGATGGGTGCCGGCCAGCTACCAGGTTGGCCTAACCGGCAAGACCATCACGCCGGACCTGTACATCACGGTTGCCATTTCCGGGGCCAGCCAGCACATGGCGGGCTGCTCCGGCTCCAAGGTCATCGTCGCCATCAATAAAGACGCCGAAGCCAACATCTTCAAAGACGCCCGCTACGGCGTCGTCGGCGACTGGCAAAAAGTCCTCCCAGCATTAACGGAAACGGTTCGGGAGTTGACGGCGGAGTAGGGCGGAAACTAACCGCTTTGGATTACTGAAAATAAAGCTTGGACGTTAGGACGGACGGATTGCAGAGAAAATCCAAGTGGTTGCGATGGGAAGTGATTCTCATCGTTACTTCAGTTCTGGTGTCTCTTGTTTTTGCTGGTATCATGGTAACAACAACATCAAACAGACCCCTTTCCGCCCTGGAAGCTGCCCTATTCCAGATCATCGTCCTGATCGTTGGATTAGGGGGAGGGCTGTTCGGTTCCTACAAAGCCGGTCAAACCTCAGCCGCCGAATCGGCCCGAGATGTAATCCGCCCCCCACGCCCGCTCCGCGCTGCGCTGCGCAGTGTTATAGTGCTAAACAATGATTTGATGGCTTTACACGGACCAATTGACCATTTAGCTAGGGATACCGCGGATGAACGCATCGCTATGTTGCACCATTTGGTAGACGCCTCCAGTCGGGTCGCTGTCGCTGCTATCGACGACTGGAGGGATGTAATTCCAGAAGATTTCCAAGACTTCGAGGAGGATGTAGTTCAACCCATTACGACGGAAAGGGAGGCGCAGGTTGACAACTCAAACTAGACCAATCCGTGGTAAGGTGGCTAAGGTTTTGTCTGACCGGCAAGTGGCTTTGAACGTCGGCAAGACCCATAACGTCGTGGCAGGAATGTTGTTCGACATCGTGGTTCAACTAAAACATACCATCGAAGACCCGGACACCGGAGAGTTGTTGGGGAATGTTAACCAAGAGATTCCCAAAGCCAGGGTCAAAGTGGCGAGAGTGGAGGACAAATTTAGTATCGCGACGGTCTACCCGCAACAGCCCGCCATCGCGAACAATTCGACTCCTCCTCCAACACTGAAGGGCGACCTTTTCACCGGGCTCTTTAGATCGTTCAACCCTGTCCACAATCTGAAAACAACAGAGGGCTACTCTCGAAACTTGGAAGAGAAGGACAGTTACGTTTCCACCGGCGATCCGGTGGTCCAAGTGCTCGACAATGTCTCGGCATAACCGGCCCAACAGTGCCCAATTGTCCTTGCTGCCCGCTACCCCAACACCACGTTGTCTATCAGCCGCACCGGGCCCAGCCTGACCGCTGTCAGAGCCATTGCCCGTCCGGTGACGGTGCACAGCTCCTGAAACGTGCCGGCGTCCACGACGGCCACATAGTCCACCGACTCCACCAGCGGTTCGGCGCGCAGCACGGACAGCGCCGCGGCCTGCAACTCCGAAACGTCCCGTTCCCCGGCCCGCCAGCGCGCCGCCAGCGCCGCCAGCGCCTGGTAGACCACCGGGGCCGCGCGGCGCTGTTCCGGCGTCAGGTAGGCGTTGCGGCTGCTGAGGGCCAGCCCGTCAGGTTCGCGCACGGTGGGCACCACGACGACTTCCAACCCCAGGTTCAGGTCCCGGACCAGTTGCCCTGCCACCACCGTCTGCTGCCCGTCCTTTTGCCCGAAGTAGGCCCGGTCGGGCCGGACGATGCCGAATAGTTTGGCAACCACCGTCGCGACGCCCCGGAAATGCCCGGGCCGCACCGCGCCCTCCAGCGTGTTCCCAATATCGCCGACGTCAATCCAGGTGGAGAACCCCAAGGGATACAAATCGTCCGGGCCGGGCGTGAACACCAAGTCAACTTTCTCTTCCCGGAGCAAGTCCAGGTCCCGGGGCAGGTCCCTTGGGTATTGCTCCAGGTCTTCGCCGGGACCGAATTGGGCCGGATTGACGAAGATGGTAACCGCCACCGTCTCGCTTTCTTCCCTGGCCCGCCTCACCAGGGCTAGGTGGCCGTCGTGCAGGGCGCCCATCGTAGGCGCCAAGCCCAATGGACGGGGCGCCTCGGCGCAGGCGGCGGACATTGCCTCAATGCTGCTTATGACCCTCATATCATTACCGGAGAACGGATCTGATACACCGGAGAACGGATCTGACACCGCGCAGCCACAGTCCATCTCCAGACCCTCGGAACGCCACCCGGATCCCATGTCCGGCTAGAACAACTCGTCAATTTCGCGTTCCAGCCGCTCTTGAGCGGTCTCGCCAACATCCACCCGCTGCGGAACCGGCCCCCGGTTGAATCGGTTGTAGGAGTCCGGGGAGCCGTACTCCCGCGTGTGAATCACCACCGGCATCGGCACGGCATGGCCGAAGATTAGAGCCTGCTGCTTGGCTTCCAGACGGGACAGCACCCCCCGAAGCTGCCGGCTGCCCGGCGTACCCGCCAAAACGGCGTCGGTGTCGCGTTCGTTGTCCAGCAGGCACGTCAAGCGGGTGCCCAACTGGCTCATTACCTCGGAGTCAATGGCGCTGGGGCGCTGGTCTATGACCATCAGCGTCACGTTGTACTTCCGCAATTCCCGGGCGATGATGCCGAATATGGTCTGCGACGCCACTCCCGGGTTCAAAAACTTGTGGGCTTCTTCAATGACGATGACCACCGGCCTCGGCTCCCGCCCCTGGCCGCCCTCGGCCATCTCCTTCAACTCGACGTAGCGGTCATGGATACGGCGGGACAGCAGGTTGCTCAGCAGGATGTAGGCGGTCAAATCGTTGCCGTACCTTCCGAACTCCAAAACGACGTGCTTGCCTTTTTCCAGGTGCTCGATGATGCGCGATGCGGTGTCGAATCGGGTATTGGATTCCAGAAAGGCGAACCGCTTGAAGCGGCCCAGGCGGTTGTGCAGCGCCCCGAGGGCCTGGGGATTGACGCCAAGCTCGACGGCCAGCTCGGCGATGCCGGGCCCGTTCAACTCCAGGAATTTGTCCATCCAGTCCCGCTGGCCGAATCTGTTCTGCAAGTTATACGCGGCGGACGCAGCCACGTCGGACAGGCCCAGAGTTTCCCTGAGCAGCGCCACGTCCTCCGGCTCGATTTCGCCGTACCCGATTCGGACAACTTCGTCGGCGGAGGTCCCGCGCATCCGGGAACGTTCTTCGTCCAGGGTAAAGGTGGAGACCTGGGCGGGGAACAACTGCTTGAGGCCCTTGACGGAAACGTTGCGGTCCGAGTCCTGGCCGCTCCACCCGTACTCGCTGTGCATATCAAAAATCAGCGTGGACGCCTGGCCCCGCTGCAAGATGCCCAGCAGCAGCAGCCGGGTCAGGAAGGTCTTGCCGGTGCCGCTCTTGCCGAACACCCCAATCGACCGCTTGACCAACTCGTCCAGGTCCAGGCAGACTTTGGTGTCCATGTCCAGGGGATTGCCAATCCAGAAGTGCCGGTCGTCTTCCTGCCCGAAGACCAGGGCCACGTCCTGCTCCGACGCAGCGTGGGCCGGAGCGAAGTGACCGGGGATGGTCTTGGCGGCCACGGGAACATCCTGCGCGTCTCCGGCAGCCACCGGCATGGTCAGGTGGGGCAGGATGGTCACGTTCCCGTAGGCGACGGTGCCGGAAATGACCTCGGCCACCAAACGGTCGTCAACATCCGGCGGATTGTGGGCCAGCCGGGCGTCACTGCTGCCCAGGGCGACATCGGTGACGACGCCGAAAAACCGCTGCCGGTTCCCCTGGATGGTGACGAAGGAACCCACCTTCACATCCTCGATGGACACCTGCCCGGCAGCGTCCAGCCGTACCTGTATCCCTTGGCTCAGCGACCCGCCCACCACCTGCCCCAACCGGAGACCGGCCAGGTTCAAGGCAGGAGCGTGGGAACCGGGGTCGTGGGAACCGGGGTCGTGGGAACCGGGATCATAGGAACCGTTGAGGCCGTTTCGCTCCATCATGCCGCTATCCCGCCCAATATGGCGCTGATTCTAGGCAGGTCCGAGGACAGTTCCACCGCCAGTACGCGGCCCGCCCGCAGCACTGCCGCCCGCGGGTCGGAGTGGGCGGCAGCGACTGCCACAACGCAGGCTCGAACAACGTCGTCGGAGGCCGGGGACTCGCTGCGGACCAGCCTCCGAAGGAAGGCCAGATTCACGGACAGCGCGGAGGTCTCTCCGGGTCCGCAAAAATACACGAAGGAATGGACCCGCGGCGGCAGCGGCGGCAGTGCGGGGTCGAACCCGCCCCCGGCGTCTTGCCCGATGACCGCAGCGTCAAATCGGGAGGTCAGCAGCCGGGTAATCTGGGGGTTGTCCTGGTAGATTTCTTCTTCCGTCTCGGCGTCCTGCCCCCGGGCCAGCACGGGACGGCTGGGGTCCAGCGGCTCGGTACGGACGTCGCACACCACCCCGTAGATTCCGGGTGAGCCGGCCCGGATGAAACTGCCGATTCCCGGCGCTCCATAAAGTTCGTAGCACTGGACGGCGAAAGAGGTGGAGTTGGCGGAAATCACCTCGCCAACTCTCCCGGTGGCCGGTTGGTTGGACAGTTCCATAACGCAAGCCCGACGCAAACCGGCGGGTCAGCCCAAGGGCGGGGACGCTAATGGGAAGCGCCCCGGTTCAGACTGGGTCTGCCGCCGGCCGGTTCCATGCTGTGGGGGTTGGCGGCCCAACCCGGTTTACGGGCTTTCGTCTGCCTGCTGACGTTCTTCCCGTATCCGGCGCATACGCTCGACGCCTTCGGCAATTCCCTGGCGCACCAACTCCCGGGTATCTTCCCCGGTCTTTGGGGCCAACAGCAGGCCGACGACCACACCCGCCGCCACGCCAACCACCAGACCCGTCAACAATCCCTGGCCATCACCATTGCCATACATGAGTAACACCTCTTGAATTAAAGCGCTTCCGTTACTGAAATCGCACCGCGCCGGCATTATGGGCAGGGTGGTTCAACCGGCCCGCCACGGCAAATGCCCCGGTGGGGATTTGATTGCAACCGTGAGGTTTATATGGTGATTTTAGCACAGCGGCGGGCAAACCAACACTGCGCCGGACCCAGGACCTCTCAATTCTCCCCTCTCCCCGCAGGAGAGGGGCCGGGTTGCCCGCATCGCAAAAGCAAACGGGCTCGTCCCCCCTCTCCCCGCGGGAGAGGGGCCGGGGGTGAGGGCGTACCCGTCTGTGACACTCCCCCATTGACACCTCCGGCGCCCTCTCCTTAACGTTAATCCAAGACGGTTGGCGCCCTTTGACCAATGCCGTCCATTCCACAACCAACCCCGGAGGACAATGACCCCTTCCGCACACCTCGCCCTTCCCCGGATCCGGCCCCGGGACCCCGCGGCAAAATGCGGTAAAACCGTGACAAAACACGACATTTCCACGACAAAACCGGACATTCGCATGACACAAGGCGACAAGAACACCCGCCCCTCCACGCTCAAATGTCGCCTTTTGTCGCCTTTTGTCGTGTTTTCGAGCGCATCCGCCTCTCCGTGCGTCAAATCCGGGCTTTGGCGATAGCTCATCCCAGGCTCCGGCCTTGTTGAGTCCACGGGAACTCGCCTCCGGCATCCACATACAAATACGGCCAAATGCGACGGCCCTGCCTCGCATACAGGGCCTTTTCATTCTCCCCTCTCCCCTCGGGAGAGGGGCCGGGGGTGAGGGCGAACCCCGCGCATCGGCAACGGTTTTTCCAGGCCGGAAGGCCCTCACTCTAACCCTCTTCCAGAGGGCGAGGGGATTCTTTCGAGAATGAAAAGGCCCTGCTTCGCATAAAATTCCCTTGACACTGGTGGCAGGTATGCCTAGAATTGCCAAGCCATCCACCGGAACGGGGGTGAGCGCATTCATACCCACTACGGTACTTCAGTGGGCCGCTGGGATCCGACGATGACCGAGACGGCCGGCGCCAACCAAGCGCAACTCAAGCATTACCCGCAGCCCGGCGGGTCTTTCACACCGGAACACCGCTTCCCCGGCCACAGCCTGTCCTGCGCCATCATTTACCGTCAACTCCCCTACGGGCCGGCCGCTCATGCGTGACCAACCCGCCCGCATCGGCTTCATCGGAATCGGCCTGCTGGGCAAAGGGCTGGCCTTGGCCCTGGCTGCCAACGGGTACCCGGCTGCCGGCGCCAACAGCCGCTCCTCCGCTTCGGCCCAATGGCTGTCGGACCGCTTGCCCCAATGCCGGGTCTACGGCACGGCTCAAGAGTTGGCCGACAACTCCGATTTGGTGTTCATCACCACCCCGGACTCGGTGATTGCCGCAGTCGCCGGGCAGGTCCGCTGGCGGCCCGGTCAGGGAGTCGTGCATTGCAGCGGCGCTTCGGCTGCGGAGACGCTGCGGGACGCCGCCACGCAGGGAGCGGCAACGGGTTGCTTTCATCCGTTCCAGACCTTCGCGGGAATGGCCAGCGCCGAGGAGGCGCAATCCCGTCTGCGGGGCATCGCTTTCGCGGTGGCCGGAGAGGGCTGGCTGGGGCAGTTTCTTGAAGATTTGGCCCTCGGCCTGGGAGGGCATCCGGTGAACATTCCCGACGCCGACCGGCCCTTGTATCACGCCTCAGCCATCTTGGGTTGCGGTTACCTGGCTGCGCTGCTGCGGGTGGCCGTCGAGTCGTGGCGCGCCATCGGGTTCAGTGAAGCGGACGCTCTGGCGGCGCTGACCCCCCTGGCCATGACCACGCTGGAAAACATACGCCGGGAAGGAATTACCGCCAGCGTCACCGGCCCGGCAGTGCGGGGCGACGTAGGGACAATGGCCCTGCATCTGGAGGCGTTAACCGGCCGGGTTGCCGGAGGAACGGACGTTTACGGAGCGTTGACCGCGGCGTCGCTGGAGACGGCCGGCCAACGGGGAGTTCCGCCCGGCGTGGTGGCGGAAATGCGGTCCTTGGCCCAACAATATCTGCGGAGGTGTGTCCCATGCCCAGAGTGACGATTCGGGATATTGCCGAAATGAAGTCCAGGGGAGAGCGTATCCCCATGGTCACCGCCTACGACTACACCACCGCCAGGCTGGCCGACGCCGCAGAGATTCCCGTTGTGCTGGTGGGCGACAGTCTGGGAATGGTCGTGCTGGGGTACGACTCGACCATTCCGGTGACCATGGACGACATGGTGCACCACGTCAAGATGGTCGCCCGCGGCTCTAAGCAGGCCCTCATCGTCGCCGACCTGCCCTTTATGACCTACCAGATTGACCATGCCCAGGCCCTGACCAACGCAGCCCGCCTGCTCCAGGAAGGCGGAGCGCATACGGTGAAGCTGGAAGGCGGCGAGACCGCAGCCGGCACGGTGCATCGCATCGTCGAAAGCGGCATTCCCGTGATGGGTCACATCGGCCTGACGCCCCAATCGGTGAACGCCTTCGGGGGCTACCGGGTCCAGGGACGCCAACGCAGCGAAGCGGTGCAGCTTCTGAAGGACGCCAAGGCCCTGGAAGATGCCGGGGCTTATGCCGTGGTGCTGGAGTTGGTGCCCACACCGCTGGCTGGCCTGATTTCCCGCAGGTTGACCATCCCGACCATCGGGATCGGCGCCGGCCCGGGGTGCGATGGACAGGTGCAGGTGCTCCACGATATGCTGGGGCTGTTCACCGACTTCGTGCCAAAGCACGCCAAGCAGTACGCCAAGCTGGGCGAGACCATCAAGCAAGCCTTCGTCGACTACGCCCGAGAGGTCCGCAGTGGGGAGTTTCCCACTGGCAAGCACAGCTTCACCATGGACGAAGAAATCCTGAACGAGTTGGCGGTCCTGCAGTAGTGTCAAGCCCTGCCGCCCAATTGTGCAGAGCCTTTCGATTCTCCCCTCTCCCGTGCTGACAGGGGTATGTATGGGGTTTTCAGGCAGGGGCATGTCCGGGTGACCTCCAGGTTGAGGTTGGGCTTGGGTTGGGGCCAGGGTTCGGGCAGCAGCCATACCCGGCGCCAGAACCGGCCCCGGAGCAGCAACCGCCTCAGCCAGTCGATGCCGTGCCGGATTACGCTGACGGTCCGTCCCGGCTTCTCCCGGCTGCTGCGGTGAGTGGACGCCAGCGCCCCCCGTCTTCACGGGGGCAGGCTCTGGGCGGCGCATGGGAGACCTCCGGCGTCCGGTTTCGTCATTGCAGCCAAGCTGCCGGATTCCCGTGCGCTTTCCAAGCCCTCAGACCAATTTCAGTCCATACATACCCCTGTCAGCCTCTCCCGTGGGGAGAGGGGCAGGGGGTGAGGGCGAACTCCGCGCATCAGAAACGGTTGTTCCCGTCCGGAACGCCCTAACCCTCTCCCAGAGGGAGAGGGGTTTTATCGAGAATCGAAAGACCTGCCCAATTGGGCGGGACTATTGGGAAGCCCGCGCCAATGGGCCGGTCAACCAAGGGCCGTTGCAATCTCCCCGGCAAAGAAAGAAGCGTTGCTCACTGAGCAGCGCTTCTTGGTTGCGGGCCGGTTCAGGTGGGTTGCCGCTGGGCTACTTGGGACGGTTTTCCTCGATCCGGTTGACCAGCAACTGGATTTCGCTGAGGACTTCGTCCACCAGTTCGGGCGACTTCCGCTCGAAGATGAGCTGTTCGCTGTCGGATAGGCCCGTCGGGTCCAGTTGAATCTGGGCCGTGGCGGTGCCGTCGGCGTTGGTCAACACAATGTCCTGGTTGACCAGGGCTACCCGCAGCTGGGACGTGAAGATGCTGTGAGTGTAAGGCTGGTCATAGAACTGGGCCATCTGGATGGTCCCGTTCAGGCGGTTGTACCGGACCAGGCGCTTGGGGCCTTCGGCATAATGCACGGTTATCTGGGCGTCTTCCAGGGCCTCCCCTTCGCTGTAGCCGTCCAGTTGGATGGTCCTGACGATGGCGTCCTGCTCCTGGTTGTACATCGCGACGTACAGGGTAATTTTCCGGTCGGTGGTATCCACCTGGTAGGTGTACCAGACCTGCCGGTTGAAGTCGGCAGGCAGGGCTACATCGACGAAACCCTCGGAAATAAGGTCGCCGACGTTGACGGTGGGAATGGGGATCTCACCGGGGCCGGCCTGCTGGGCCGGGGCGTCGGAGCCGCCAATTTCCGAACCGGCGGCGCTGACCGCGGGGTTAGTCTCCTGGGCCTCGGCGGGTTCGGAGCTGGACTGCAGGAAGGTCACCACCAACCCGCCGACCACCAAAATCGCAATCACCAGCGCCGAAACAAGAACTATCTTGTTGGCGCCTCCCCGTTTTTCTGGAGCGCGAGAGATTTTCATTGATTCCTCCTGTTGACTTGCTGCCTGTAGTTGAAGTCGGTTAGTTTGACGAAGTTTGCGCCTGCCCTGCTTCAGTTACAGATTGGGGAGTAAGTCCCCGGCCCGGTTCACCTCCCCCCATAACTGCTCCCGGGAAACCTTCTTGTCCTTGGTCTCGCCCATCATTTCAGTCGCGCGCCGGTAGAACCACTCTACCTTTTCCATGGCAGCGCCCTGTCCCAGGTTGCACACCATCACCGTGACGCTGATGGTGTCCGAGGTGCGTCCGGGATAGGTCCCCTTGCGGCGTCCGGCCCCCGGAATGCGGTCGGCGAAAATTGTGTCCATCATCTCGACGATTTCTTCGGTGGTCTCCTGCCCGGGGCCGCTGAACAACCCCAGCACGTTCTGGGCGTCGTACTGGATGCGTCCTTCTTCCAGATGACCGCACTCGATCGACAGTTCGGCCAGGGCGGAGTGGACCACGTTCTGCGCCCGTTCAATCTGGGTCTTGGAAACCGAAAAATGCTTGCTCTGGCCGTTGCCGGAGCGGAAGCGGCTCAGCATAGAGCCGGCAGGGCTCTTCTGGGCCGGCACGCTGGAGCTGGCCACGCCGATGGCCGACGGTCCCTTGAGAATCCGTATCACGTCGTTGGCGTCCAGCACTTCGCCGATGTACCGCCGGTCGGTCTCTTCGCCAACGCACATGATGTCCATGAACGAGTCGGCGATGCGTCGGTTGATTTGGGAATAGTTGAGGCCAAGGGGGTCGGTCTTCCGGACGAACTTCTGGTTGTCCACCAGGAATACGGCGTCGGCGTTGGAGTTTTCCATGACTTTCTTGATGCAGGTCGCCGTGTTCACGACGCTGTCCGGTTCGTCGTACTGGTTCTCGAAGGGAAGCACCAGCATGCAGTAAACCGGCTTCTTGAATTCTTCCTTGAGCAAGTCGGCCACCACGCCCACCGAACCGGAGCCGGTGCCCCCGGCGGTGGTGGCGATAACCATAATGGCGTCGGCCCGGAAAACGTCCCCGTGGTCGCGAATCGTGGACGTTATCTTCCTGCCATTTCGGCGGGCCTGCTCGGCCCCGTCGGCGTTGACCTTGCCCGCTCCCCGCCCACGAAACTCGTCGGTAGTCCCCATGAGTATGGCGTGGTCATCGGTTTGGGGGATGTGATTGAGGCCGTAGAGGTCGCCTGCCCCCAGGTTCATCGCGAAAACGCCTGTGTTCACCGGGTCGCCCTCCGACCCCGTGAAGATTCGCACGCGCCGGTTCTTCCAGACCCACTCTCCCATGGCAGCAAACTCATCGGCGATGTTCGACCCGCCTTGGCCGGCTCCCACGACTACAAACTTCATACCTCGCTCCTTTGGCTGTCCGACCTGTGATGTTTGTCGCTTTAACCCGACCCCACTTGCCGACAACGCTGTTTATTGTGAACCTGCCTTTGAAATACTGCGGACTACTCGCATGGGATTGTACATAACCAACCCGCCGCCATTACTAGAGATTTTTTCTCAAGTTTGGCCGTCTTTCCGCATCTTCTGTAAACTCTGAACCAGGCTGAACCAATCCTCCTGCCCCCGGAGGCGGCGCCAACCCACCCGGAATTAGCGGCCGGCCCGCTATAATGTCTCCGTACCGACACTCAGCCGGAAGCAGTTGGACGCAACTTGGAATACCCGGCCCCAATCCCAAAGATTTCAGATACGAAAAGGAGCGCCTATGCCCGCCGAAAGCGCAGACCTCAATGGATTCATCGTCGCCCTGTGCGAAGCCCCTTACCGCTGGATACAACAGGCCGCCGCGGAAGTCGAAGACGAAAAGCTCTACTTCCGGCCCGCGGATGACTCGAATCACATCGCCTGGCTCATCTGGCACCTTTCCCGGTGGCGGGACCGCATCAGCGCCGCCATGATGGGCGAGGAACAGGTTTGGGTCAGCGGCGGCTGGCATCTAGCTTTCGGCATCGACCCGGAGCGCACCGGGCTGGGAGACACCCCGGAACAGGTCTCGGCCTTCCATCCCGCCCGGGAACAATTGGCCGGGTATGCGGCAGCGGCCCATGAAGCCCTGGTTGACCGGGTAAGCCGGGCCACCCCCGAACAGCTTGAGGCCGAAATAGAGTATTCGCCCGGCAGCACCCGGCCGGCCTGGCGGGCGCTGGTCAGCGTCGTGGAGGACACCGCCGAACACACCGGGCAGGTCAACTACCTCCGGGGGATGACCGCCGGCTACGGTTGGCGGTAGCGCGGGCCGGGCATTTTGGGTATCCGCGCCGGTGCGGCGGACACCCGGCTTAGCCCAAGGCGCCGTGACTGATGTTCTTTTTTGATTCGGAGCTGCTCGACTGGCTCATCAAGTACGGGTACGTCCTGATGTTCCTGGCGATGCTGGCCGAGGGGCCGGCGGTAACGGCGGCCGCCGCTCTTGGCGCAGCCACCGGCCATTTCAACCTGGCGGCTGTGTTTGTCCTGTCGTTCCTCGCCAACTTCCTGCCTGACATTCTGTACTACCTGCTGGGGAAATGGGGCGGCCAATGGGTGCTCGACCGCTTCAGCGGGCGCTTCGGCATTCAGGAGTACCGGCGGGAACGGGCCGCCGAGCTGATTGGAAGCCACCTGGGGCCGTGGCTACTGTTCATCAAGACGATTCCCTTCATCAGCCCGCCGGGGCTGGCGGTAATGGGCGCGCTGGGGGTTCCCGTCAAGCGGTTTATCTGGTGGGACATCGTGCTGGTCGCCCTGACCTCGCTGCTGTTCGTGGCGCTGGGGTACTTTTCCGGCAAGGGATACGAAATTTTGCGGCAGGCCATCGGGTACGGCCCGTTTCTGCTGGCCGGGATGTTCGTCCTGTTCCTGGCCTTCGCCTGCCTGTACGGCAAGATTGCCCAGCGGTACACCCGCAAAGTGCAGCAACTTCCCGATGAAGAGTTTTCGCCGCGGCAGTAGAATTACCGGTACGTGAGGAAAGACACGCTTATAACACACTGTTATGAGGAGGGATGTCATGTTCAGGGTGTTGATTGCCTGCGATACCTACCCTCCCCAACTGAACGGGGCCGCAGTGGCGGCGCAGCGGTTGGCGCAGGGCCTCGGCGGACGGGGGAACCGGGTGGCCGTCGTCGCGCCCAACATGGCCTTTCGCGACGAAGAACAGGTTGAACCGTCCAGTCCTGGGGTGACGATTCACCGCATCAAGTCGTTCACGGCCAGGCCGCTGCATCCCCAATTCCGCGTACCTTCGTGGGTGCGGATTGACGCCAAGCTTTCCCGCATATTCGACCGCTTCCAGCCCGACGTCGTACACCTCCAAAACCACTTTGTCCTGGGGAAGGGATGCCTGAAGCAAGCCCGAAAACTCGGAATCCCGGCGGTGGGCACCAATCATTTCCTGCCGGAGAACCTGTTTTCCTACTTCCCCAAACCGCTGCGGCCGGCGGTCTCCAACGTCATGTGGAACCACTGGCTGCGGGTGTACAACCGCCTGGACTGCGTGATTGCGCCCTCCAACGCCTGCCTGGACGTGCTGCATCACGTTGGGTTGACCACCCCGGCCCGGGTCGTCTCCAACGGGGTTGACCTGGAACGGTTCTCCCCGGCCCCGGCGCCCGCCGCGATTTATGACAAGTACGGCATCCGCAAGGAAATACCCACTTTCCTGACCGTGGGCCGTCTGGAGAAGGACAAGCGGGTTGACCTGGTAATCCGGGCTGCGGCCCGGGCCGCCGAGCCGGGCCGCAGCCAAACCGTCGTCGTCGGCAAGGGCAAGGACGAAGCCGAGTTCCGGGAATTGGCCGCGCGGCTGGCCCCGGCCGGGGATATAATCTTCACCGGGTTTGTCCCGGAGGAGGACCTGCCCCTGCTGTACAATCTGGCGGACGTTTACGTGGGGGCCGGCGCGGCGGAACTTCAGGGAATCGCCGTCATGGAGGCGATGGCCTCCGGGCTGCCCATCCTGGCCGCCAACTCCATTGCGCTGCCCGAGTTGATGGAAGACGGCGGCAACGGGCTGCTGTTTGAGCCAACGGTCGAGGATCTGGCGGCCAAGATGCGGCAGATGCTGACCTGCCGGGACCGTTGGCCGGATATGGGCCGGCGGAGCCTGTCCGGCATCCAACGCCACGAAATGCCGGCGGTCCTCGACGAAATCGAGGGCCTGTACCGGGAAATGGCGGCATCACGGAAGGAAACGCTGGCCGCCCGCTCCTGAATCAGGATCGGGACAGCCCCGCCGCGACGACTCCGTTATCCGCCTATACTATTGGCGCCACTCGCCCCATTCATCACAAAAGGCATCACAAAAGGGAGTTGACCTTGACCGAATTGCAGCCGCCCCAAGCTCCACAGCGCATCAGCGAGTTCAGCAGGTTCAACGACACCCGGGCCGACCCGTGGTTCTGGCTGCGGTTCATCGAAGACGCCGAGACGGTAAGTTACCTGGAAGCGGAAAACGCCTACACCGATGCGGTCATGGCCCCCACCGAGCCGCTGCAAGAAACTCTGTACCAGGAAATGCGGGGCCGCATCAAAGAGGACGACTCCACCGTCCCCGAAAAAGACGGCGACCACTACTATTACATCCGGTTTGAGGAAGGCCGGCAGTACCCGATTTACTGCCGGAAATTTCCGGCGCCGGACGCCGATGAAGAAGTCCTGCTTGACGCCAACGAGTTGGCCCGGGACCAGGACTACCTGCGGGTCGGCGTGTTCGAGACCAGCCCGGACCACAAACTGCTGGCCTACTCGCTGGATACCGAAGGCTCGGAGCAGTACACCATTTACGTGATGGACCTGGAGACCCGGCAGCACTTGGGCCAGCCCATTGCCAACACCTACTATTCGCTGGAGTGGACCAACGACAGCGCCGCCTTCTTTTACAGCGTCCTGGACGAGCATCACCGTCCCGTCCAAATCTTCCGGCGCCGGGTCGGCGACGACCCGGCCGATGACTCGCTGGTGTACCAGGAAACCGACGAACGGTTTTTCGTGGGGCTGGGCAAGTCCCAGAGCCGCCGGTTCATCTACGTCGTCACCGGGGGCAACAATATGTCCGAGTGGCGCTTCCTGGATGCCGGCAACTCCGATTCTCCGCTGGCGTTGATCGAACCCCGGCGCCCGGACTTCGAGTATGACGTCGAGGACCACGGCGACCGCTTCCTCATCCGGCACAACGGCGACGGCGCCAGGGACTTCAAGGTCTCGGAAACCCCCATCGCCACGCCGGAGCAGGAGCATTGGATCGACTTCATGGAACACGAACCGGGCCGGCCCATCCTCGGAATCCACTGCTTCCGGGACTACCTGGCGGTGGAGTACCGGCAGGGTGGGCTGCCGCAGGTGTCAGTGACCCGGTTGTCCACCGGGGAAACCCACCAAATCGCTTTTGACGACGCCGTGTACGCGGTGGGAGTCAGGACCGGCCGGGAGTGGGACACGGCCTCGCTGCGGTTTTCCTATGCTTCGATGACCACTCCGCCCACGGTCTACGACTACGACATGAACACGCGGGAACGGGAATTCAGGAAGCAAATCGAGGTGCTGGGCGGGTTTGCGCCGGAAAACTACCTGACCCGCCGGTTGATGGCGCCCGCCCGGGACGGGACCCTGGTGCCGGTTTCGGTGCTGTACCGGGAGGGCACGCCGCTGGACGGCTCCGCTCCGCTCTACTTATACGGCTACGGTTCTTATGGCATCATCATGGACGCCGACTTCGGTTCGGCGCGGCTGAGCCTGGTTGACCGGGGTTTCATCTTCGCCATCGCCCACATCCGGGGCGGGATGGAAATGGGTTGGGACTGGTACGAAAACGGGAAGCTGCTGAACAAGATGAACACTTTCACGGACTTCATCGACTGCGCCGACTACCTCATCGCCCAGGGTTATACGTCGGCCGGGCGGATTGCCGCCGCCGGCGGCAGCGCCGGCGGGATGCTGATGGGCGCAGTGGTCAACCTGCGTCCCGGCCTGTTCCGGGCGGTGGCGGCCCACGTTCCGTTCGTGGACGTGCTGAACACCATGCTCGACGACTCCCTGCCCCTGACGACAATGGAGTACAACGAATGGGGCAACCCCAACGAGGAGCGGTTCTACGAATACATCAAGTCCTACTCGCCCTACGACAACATCACCGCCCAGGACTACCCCAACCTGCTGATTACAGGGGGCATCAACGACCCGCGAGTTACCTACTGGGAGCCGGCCAAGTGGGCGGCCCGGCTGCGGGACGCCAAGACCGACGACAACCTGCTTTTGCTCAAGATTCACATGGACTCGGGGCACGCCGGGGCGTCGGGCAGGTTTGACCGCCTGAAAGAAGTTGCCCTGGAGTATGCCTTCATCCTGCGGTGTTTTGGCATCGACGAATAGACGAATCTCCCCGGCGCAACTGTTCAGACTGGGGGATTCGAGCCACGGGAGGCAGTTAAGCGCAAAAAATAAAAAGTGCAGCATTCTGTGTCATTTACGCTTGGCGGTGGTCCTGCGATGGGGTACTGACGGCGGGTTTTGGCGTCTTTTTGTGCCATTGTGTGCCACTTTTGACTCACCTTGGGATGATTGTCTTTCCGCAAAATCCGGGGCCGGCAATTCCGGCGCGGGGGGCCGGCTCAGGATGATTGATAATTATGGTAGGGTAGAGTTACCGGGATTGGCAAGGGGCAAGTGTCAGCAGGGACAACCAGGAAACCCTTAGTCTGAACAGTTACTCCCCGGCAACCCGCTTGACACGGGTTCGTTGGGGGCGCAGCTAAAGCCCAATGAGTTCCCGGGCCGTCTCACCCAGAATCCGCTCCTTGTGGTAGTCGGACAGCTTTAGCTCGGTCAGGTAATCCGCGCCGTCGCTTTGGCCCGCCAGGGGGTAGTCGGTGCCGAAGCATACCTTGTCCGGGCCGTGCTTGTTGATGATGGCGGTCAGGGTTTGCTCCGCCACCTCACGCAGCGAGGGGGGCCAGGTGGTGTCAATGAGCACGTTCTCCTGGCCGATTAGCTCCCGCTCCGCCTCGTCCAGCATATAAAACCCGCCGAGGTGCAAGGCAATGACCTTCAAGCGGGGGAACCGGCGCACCACGTTCATCACCCGCTCGGGCGGGGAAAATACCGTTTCCCCTTCGCCGGTGTGAGGCAGCCGCCCCGAGTGTATTTCCAGCACCAGGTCTTCGCCCATCTCTTCATAGACCGGGAACATTCGCGGGTCGTCGGGAAAGAAGCTGTTCATCATCGGGTGCAGCTTGATGCCCTTGATGCCGTTCTCCCGCAGGCGCCGGATTTCCGCCGCGCCGTCTTCCAGGTCAGGGTGCATGGCCCCAAAGGGCACGAGCATATCGTCCTGAATGGAAATCAGCCAATCGTTGGCGCGCCGCACCTGGTCGGGTCGGTCCACCACTCCCAAAACCACCGACTTGTCGACGCCCGACTGCTTCATGTGGGCTTTGAGGCTGTCCACGGTATTGAGGCCGATGGCTTCAATACCCAGTTGTTCCACCAGGCTGTCCAGGACAACGCCGGCGATGCGGTCGGGCCAAACGTGGGTATGGACATCTATTCGCACGGGTTAACCTCCATAAAACTCCAGGACACCTGCCCGCAATACCGCATGGGAACCACCTGCCGGCGCGCCCCCGCTTCGGCGCCGTCAGGGGTGCAATCGGGCTGCCTGAGAGCCGTTGCCGCGTTTTGGTAACGGCTTCGATTGGGCAAATGCCCTCTTAAATCGTGCTGAAACCTGTTGACTGGCAAGCAAGCCATTTGTTATAGCTATACAGTGAGCCATTCTTGAGGAGGAGCTAAAGGATTATGGAAGCATACTGTGTCAAGTGCAAGAGCAAGCGGGAGATACAGAACCCCCAGGCCATTACCATGAAAAACGGCCGTCCGGCGACCTCCGGGACCTGCCCGACTTGCAATACCAAAGTCTTCCGCATCGGCTCTGCCAGGTAGCCGCCCACCCGGTACGCGGACCAGGGAAGAAGCATCCCGCTGCCTCCGGCCAATTCCAGCCGGCCGATTTCAGGTGCGACGGCGCTTGGAACCCTGCACCCCTTTGTGCGAAAAGGGCGCGGATGCCGCATTTGGCCGCATCGGGATACGAAACTCAAATAGTGCAACCCATTGATACGCGCTGCCGGTCTTTGGGCGCCGGCGCCGATTCGGGGGGTCCTGCGCCTGGCAAACGCCGCCTTTTGTCCGACACGCCCCCGAATGCCATTACCCCGGCCGGAACGTTAGGGTCTTTCGATTCTCCCCTCTCCCCGCGGGAGAGGGGCCGGGGGTGAGGGCGAACTCCGCGCATCAGCAACGGTTGCTCTTGGCCGGGACGCCCTCACCCTAGCCCTCTCCCAGAGAGCCTGCCCCTGTGCAGACAGGGGGAGAGGGGATTTTTCGGGAATCGAAAGACCCCGGCCGGAACGTCCACCCGCTTGACGGCGGCGGCGGGCGCTCATAGACTAGCGGCTATCGACGCCGTGGTTATGGTCCCATTGCCGCGGCCACTTTTGACTTTGGGGTTGCTGATGACGGACCGAGTTTTCAACTTCTCCGCCGGCCCGGCGGTTCTCCCGCTGCCGGTGCTGGAAGAAGCCCAACAAAACCTGCTGTCGCTGCCCGGCGTGGGCATATCGGCGCTGGAGATGAGCCACCGCTCCCCGACCATCGAAGGCATCTTGGATTCGGCCGAAGCCAACATCCGGGCGCTGGCCGATATTCCCGATAATTACCGGATTCTGTTCCTGCAGGGTGGCGCGTCCTTGCAGTTTTCTATGGTTCCGATGAACCTTCTGGGGCCGGACGGCGTTGCAGACCACATCGTCACCGGCCACTTTGCCAAGCTGACCCTGCGAGAGGCCCGCACCGTGGGGCAAATCAACCTGGCAGGCTCCACCGAAGCCGAGGGCTTCACCCGAGTCCCCGGACAGGATGAACTGGAGCTGGACCCCGACGCGGCCTATGTCCATTTCACCGCCAACAACACCATCTACGGCACTGAATGGAAGTCCGAGCCGGATCCGGGGCCGGCGCCGCTGGTTGCCGACGCATCTTCCAACATCTTCAGCAAACCCATCGACATCACGAAGTACGGCCTGGTCTACGCCGGGGCGCAGAAGAACCTGGGCGCGGCCGGGGTTACGCTGGTCATCATTCGGGAAGACCTGCTGGAGCGTTCCCCCACGAACATCCCGATAATGCTGAACTACAACACCCACGCCAGGGGCAAATCGGCGTACAACACCCCGCCGGTGTTCGCGGTGTACATTCTGGGGCTGGTGGTCAAGTGGCTGATCGCTCATGGCGGGCTGGAAGCGGTGGGGCGGCGGAACCGGGAAAAGGCCGCGCTCCTGTATGATGCCATTGACTCGTCCGAGTTTTTCCGCGGCCACGCCATGCGGGAACACCGCTCCAACATGAACGTCACCTTCCGCCTGCCCGACGAGGCCGCCGAGCAGCGGTTCGTAAGTCAAGCTGCGGAGGCCGGCCTCGTCGAACTGAAGGGCTATCGCTCCGTCGGGGGCATTCGAGCGTCCATCTACAACGCTTGTCCCGTGGAGGGCGTACAGGCCCTGGTGTCGTTTATGAAAGAGTTTGAGCGGACCAACGGCTAGTCCCCGAGATACGCCGCCTGTCCCGGCGACCCTTAACGACCGGCCTTTCAGCATCCCAGGCCGCCGGCGGAACTGGTCATGGCAAGCGCTGTCCAAACTCCGGGCATGGACAACACCCATGCGCCAACGGCCAAGGCCGGGTATAATTGTTCTCCAAGGCCACCCAATCCCGAATCAACCCAATCCCAAGCATGGAGCGTCCAAAATGACAATCTCCACCGCCGGCTCCGTTAACAGCGTGGTGCTGACCAGCGCCACCAAGGCCACTGGAGTATCCATCCCGGGATACGACCGGGAGCGGCTGGAAGACGTGGGGTTCCTGACCGCCATGACCCTGGTGCTGCTGGGGAACTACGCCCAAACGGGCCACTTCGGCGGGCCGCTGGCCTACACCCCCTACACCGTGTCCGCCCACCTGGTCGGGCCGGAAATGGGCGGGCTTCGGTACGACTACCGGCGGCCCAAGCACCCCTTCGCCGACAAGTTCATGCTGGCCGGCGGACACAACGCCCCGGTCACCTATGCCCTGTGGCTGATTATGGGCGAGGCGATGGCCCGGCAGCACGCCCTGACCGGCGACGACCGCTACCATGTTGACCCCAAGGTGGCCATGCTGTCCATCGACTGCCTTGGCTTTCGCCGGGGCAAGGGGGCGTTGGAAACCCTGCTGCGGGACAACGGCCTGGAAGACCATCCGTTGATGGCCCAGGCCCGTATTCGCGGCATCCGCGCCCTGGCCGGCCACTCGGAATCCACCGACCTGACCAACGACGTTAACGGCGGGCCGTCCGGCATCGGTATCGCCACCGCCGCCGGCAAAGCGGCCTTCTGGGACATGATGGGCGCCCCGGACAGCCTCAAGGTCATGGCCATCGAGGGCGAGTTCGCCATGACGTCGGGCCACTCCCAGGAGATGAAGACCCAGGCGATGGCCCAGCAGGTAGGGAAGCGGCTGCGGATTCTGTTGTCCTACAACAACGCCGGCATTGACGATGAGTTGGTCGGCGGCGTAATCAAGCCCCAATACCAGGGCTACCGCATCGAAGACCAGTGGGCCTCTTACGGCTGGAACGTGCTGTCCGTCGAAAACGGCAACGATTACCACCAGGTAGTCTCGGCGCTGAAGACAATGGAGGACTGGGATCCATCGGACGACCGGCCCATGATTATGATTGGCCGGACGGTCAAGGGCTGGTGGCCCGCCGCCGTCAACGGCGAGATTCCCGGCTACGGCGAGCAAATCGTCAGCTACGCCAGCCACCCCTACGCGTTCGCCATGAACGGCGGCTACTTCCGCGCTCTGGCCAGTACCTTTGAGGAGCGGTTCGGGGTGAAGTTCGAGGGCATCGACGACGGCCCGGTGGTCAACACCCGCGACCGCCTGATTCAGTTCAAGCAGAACATCGACATCGCCCTGTCCGTGCTGGAAAAGAACGGCCTGGGGGACTGGCTGGCGAACCGGCTGGTGGAAATCGGCGACAGCGTGAACGACAACCTGCCCCTGCGCATCGACCCCACCATTGACCCCTTCCTGGACCCCCGGCTGTCCGTGGCCAACCTGCCCACCGGGGCCCAGCGGGTAACGGTGCGCAACTCAATGTCCGGGGAAGAAAAGGAAGTCGGCATCAAGCTGTTCGAGGAACCGGGCAACGTCCGGGGCACCCGCCGCGCCATCTCCGAAATCGTCAAGTACATGAACTATGTGACGGACAACCGCTTCGTCATCGTCGCCGCCGACCTGGCCGATTCCATCAATGTGGAGTCCGGCTCCCTCTGGGGGCACTACGACCCTGTGACCAACCCGCTGGGCGTCCGGCTCAAGGCCGGCATTCAGGAAGCGGGCAATGTCTCCACCGCGGTGGGGTTCGTCGGCCAGACCGCATCGCTGGACCCCAAGCAGCACTCCGGCGTCTGGGCCATCAGCGGCACCTACGGGGCGTTTACCCCGCTGATGTACCTGCCGGCCCGGGTGTGGAGCCAGCAGAACCAGGACAGCCCTTTCCGCGTGGGCGTGTTGAACGTGCTGGCCGGCCACTCCGGCCCGGAGACCGCCGCCGACGCCCGGACTCACTTCGGCATCTTCTCGCCCCAGGTTTGGAAGCTGTTCCCCAGGGGCCAGGCCATCACCCTGAGCTTCTGGGACTACAACGACGTGGCCCCCGGGTACTTCGCAGCTGCTGGGGTGGCGGCCCGGGACCCGCGGGTGGGGGTAATCGTCCTGGAAGTGGCCCGCCCCGACTTCCCGGTGGCGGACAGAAGCACGTTTGCCGACACGGACCTGATGGCGGCGGCCAAGGGTTTCTACGTCATACGGGACTTTGACGAGTCCCGGCCCAGGCACGGTTACGTTCTTTGCCAGGGGTCGTCGTCCACCGTCAACCTGGTCTCGGTCTTGCCCCGGCTGGAAGAATCGGGAGTGAACGTCAAGGTGGTGGCGGCCATCAGCGACGAGTTGTTCCAACTGCAACCGGAGGAGTACCGCCGTTCGGTGCTGCCCGACGGGGCGATTTACGACATGATGGTAGTGACCACCGGCACCCGCCGGATGTGGCCCGTCCGCAACCCCGGCCCGCTGACCGACGAGTATTCGCTGGTGTCGGACTGGCACAACGAGTGGCTGACCGGCGGCACCGAGTCCGACGTAATCGCCGAGGCCCACCTGGACGCCGAGTCAATCTTCAACGGCATCCGGCGGTTTGCCCAGGACCACGACGAAAGAATATCCCGCCAGCGGGAAATGCTCCAGAGCCTGGGTTAGCCCCGCCAACCCCGTCCGCTGCGAATCCTGTGTCTGCCGAAGGGCCGCTTGTTCGCGGCCCTTCATTTTGCATACGTTGTTGCTGACGTTACCGTACCAGCCCCGCCAGGTTGTCCAGCAGGGGCAGCACGGTTTCCCCTTGCTCCGCCGGAATTGTGAACAGCGCGCGGGACACGCCGGCCTGCTCAATGCGGGAGATGGCGCCGGCGTCGGGACTGACCCCGAAAATGGTGATGGGAACGGAGTCCGGGTCACGCCCGGCTTCATCCAACCGGGTCCGCAGAATTGCAATCTTCTCCGCCAAAGTCGGGCCGGAGTTGCCCCGTCCTCCAATGGGCATCCAACCGTCGGCGTACTCCACCACGCGGTCGAACGTCCGGGGGCCGTCGCCGCCCATGAAAATCGGCGGGTGTGGAGTCTGCACCGGCTTGGGGCAGGCCCATATCGGGTCGAAATCGACGAACTCCCCGTGGAACTCGGGTTCTTCCTGCGTCCAAATCGCCTTCATCGCCAGGATGTTCTCCCGCAGCACCCGCCACCGGCGGCGGAAGTTGGTGCCGTGGTTGGCCATCTCCTCGGCGTTCCAGCCTCCGCCGATGCCGAACAGGAAGCGGCCGTTGGAAAGGCGGTCAACGCTGGCCACCGCCTTGGCGGTAACGATGGGGTCGCGCTCCATGACCAGGCAAATGCCGGTGCCCAGCTTCAGGTTGGTTGTCACGGAAGCGGCCGCGGTCAGCGCGACGAAGGGGTCGTAGGTGTGCCAGTATTCCCGCGGAAGGTCGCCGCCGCCGGGCCAGGGACTGCGCCTGGATGCCGGAATGTGGGTGTGCTCGGGAAACCAAATGGACTCGAACCCGCGTGCTTCGACCTCGCGGGCAAGGTCGTCGGGCCGAATTGCGTAGTCGGTGGGAAACATATAAACTCCGAAGTCCATTGAGCCTCCTTTAACGTTTGCGAATCCTGGCGCGCCGGTTCCCATCGGCATCGGCGCCGGTTGACCTGCAGGGCCTTTCGATTCTCCCCTCTCCCGTGGGGAGAGGGGCCGGGGGTGAGGGCGAACTCCGCGCATCAACAACGGTTGCTCGTGGCAGGGACGCCCTCACCCCCGGCCTTCGCAGGGACAGGCTCTAGCCCTCTCCCAGAGGGAGAGTGGATTTTTCGAGAATCGAAAGACCCTGAGTTGACCCGCCGATTATATTAAGGGCGCCGCCTTTCGACAAGCTTGCCTTTGGTTCGTAGAATGGCTCAAGGTGAACGGGTTAAGTCCTCAAAGTGGCCGCCCACTCCAACCCTCGAACCGAATCCTGGACGCGAGAATGGCTGCACAACAATGTCTGAATTGAACTACTCGGCGCTGGACCGCCAGGACATTTCGATGAACTCGTTTTATCCACGGGCAGGGTGGACCCCCACGCCTGGCGGAGCGGAGGACCTCACGGTCCCGGTGGAAGACGGCATCGAGTTGTCGTGCCGGTTCTTCCCGGCCGGCGCGGGGCAGCCCACGATTCTTTTCTTCTACGGCAACGGTGAGACCGCCCCGGACTACGACGGTATCGCGCCCCTGTACGTCCAAATTGGCGTCAATTTCTTCGTTGCCGATTATCGGGGCTACGGGCGCAGCGGCGGGTCTCCCACCTTCACGTCCATGCTCAGCGACAGTCACCAAGTGCTGGACGCCTTGGAAGCTCTGCTGGCCCGGGAAAATTTCAACGGCCCAGTGTTTGTCATGGGACGTTCAATGGGCCGCCACGCCGCCTTCGAGTTGGCGGCGAAATCCCCTGACCGCCTCGGCGGAGTCATCATCGAAAGCGGCCGCCCCACGCTGGGACAGTTTTTGTACGGCGTCGCCGCACCGGAAGCCGGGGAGTTGGAGGCCGACTACCGGCGCAAAGCCGCTTCCATCAACATTCCCGCGCTGGTGATTCACGGGGAGATGGACGAGTTGGCCCCGGTGGGGCAGGCGGCGGCGATGTTCGAGAGCCTGGCGTCGGCGCAAAAATGGATGGTCACGATTCCCGGAGCCGGGCATAACGACTTGTTCTTCCGGGGTATGCCCGAATATCTGGGGTCGGTCCGCGAGTTCGTGTTCGGAAGGCAGGGCTGAGGTCATGCCCGACGATAACCGCATTCTGCTGGTGGGACGCCGGCAAAGCCGCATGGACCAGTTGACCGGAATCCTGGAGATGGCGGGGTTCATCGTCACCGCCACCAGCGATGAAGGCGTGGCGATAGACCTCGCCGGTTCCTCCACCTACGACGCACTGCTCATTGACAACGACGTGTCCCAGCCTGACCGGCGTTACATCGCCACCCAATGCCGCAACCGGGACGCCCTGCTGAGGGTGCTGGTGGTCAACAGCCCCCGGTCGCTGCTGACCCAACTGCGGCAGGCAGGGCTGCGCACCTGACCGCCGCCGCGTCCCCCATCCGCTGACCGTCTCGGTCCTGTGACCAACCCATCCTGAGCCTGCCGGACCGCCCGCAGGCTACGAAACTTCGCCGGCAGCCCAGGCCTTGATGATGTGGTGGGCGATGGCGATGGGACCCGGCAGCAGCAGTTGGCCGCTTTCTTCTTTGAGCGCCAGCAGCACGGTCTCCCGGTCGAACCAGCGGACGTCGGTCATTTCCTCCGGGTCCATGTTGATTTCCGTGGTGGCGGCTTCGGCATGGCAGCCCATCATCAGCGACGACGGGAAGGGCCACGGCTGGGAGGAGTGGTAGCGCACGTTGCGCACCTCGATTCCGGCCTCTTCCATGACTTCCCGGGCCACCGCTTCCTCGATGCTCTCGCCCTGGTCCACGAACCCGGCCAGGGCCGAGTAGCGGTTGAGCCGGGCCAACCGGCCCCGGGACTGGCCCAGCAAACACCGGTCGCGGTCGGCAACCACCATGATGATTACCGGGTCAACCCGGGGGAAGTGTTCGGCGCCGCAGTCGGGGCATTCGCGTTTCTGTCCGCCGCGCAGCACCCGGGTGGCGCTGCCGCAGACCGAGCAGTAGCCGTGGCGGTTGTGCCAATTTATCTGGCACCTGCCCTGGGCCAGGATGCCGGCGTCGGGGCCTTCAAGCTGCTCAGCGGCGGTGCGGGCATCCTCGAAAAACAGGTTGGGCAGGCTTTCCATGTTTCCCGCCGCCGTTTCGTCCTTGGAAACGTCCACCGCGAAGTGGGTGGCGCCGTCCTTCATGCCCAGCAGCAGGGGCATGGCGTCAAAGCCGCTGGAATCCAGCCGCTGCCGGTCAAGCCACCCCAGCCGGGGCTGAGCGTCGTCGGTAATCAGGACGGTGGGGCCGCGCATGGGCAGAAACCTGCTGGTGGCAGCGGCGGCCTGCTGCTGAATCCATTCCTCGTCGCGGCGCTCTTTTTCCCCGCGGTCCAGAGGGTTCCCGGCAAAAATGTGGGGGTCTCTCAACGAAATTCTCCTCAGGTCTGGCTTGGCACCATTAAACAGGCTCCGATAAGGAAAGGCAAGCCGCCGGACTTCCCGCGCCAGGTTCTTTCAGTTCTCGCTCTCTCCGGATAGAAGGGCCGCCCTCACCCTAGCCCTCTCCCAGAGGGAGAGGGGACAATTGAAAGACCTCATTGCCTACAACGCATTCTGGCGCGGCCCCGGCCGCCGGGGTACAATTGGCCTGTCCCAAGATCGACCTTGGTGGCCTGCTCAGGATTTGACCCAATCCGGCAACACCAGACAGCGCAGCGGGAGAAGTCCATGACCCTTGACCCGGCAAAACTGACCGGAATGTACCGCAGCATGGCAACTATCCGAGCTTTCATCCAACGGGCGGCGGCCGAGTCCCGGGCAGGCAACATCCCCAGCCCGGTTCAACCCACCGGCGGCGAGGAAGCCTCGGCGGTGGGGGTCTGCGCCGCGTTGAGTCAGGGAGACCGGATAACCGGCACCCACCGCAGCCTGGGCCACGCCATCGCCAAGGGAGTTGACCCCGGCGCAATTATGGCCGAGCTTTTCTGGCGGACCAACGGGTGCTGCGGCGGCAAGGGCGGCGCCATGCACATCGCCGACTTCAGCGAGGGAATGCTGGGGGCCAACGGCATTGTCGGGGGCGGCCTGCCCATCGCGGTGGGGGCGGCCCTGGCGGCCCAAATGGCGGGCGACGGATCGGTTGCCGTGGCCTTCTTCGGCGACGGCGCATCCAACGAGGGCGCGTTCCACAGCTCCCTGAACCTGGCGTCCATCTGGAAGCTGCCTATAGTGTTCGTCTGCGAAAACAACGGCTGGGCCATCGCCGTCCCCGCCTCTTACGCCCTGTCGGTGGAGGACGTTTCCGTCCGGGCCGTGTCCTACGATATGCCCGGCTTGACGGTCGACGGCAGCGACGCGCTGGCGGTTTACGAGGCCGCCGGGCAGGCGGTGGCCCGAGCCCGAGCCGGGGACGGCCCCAGCCTCATCGAATGCAAGACCCGCCGCTCCGACCTGGCCGAGCATCCGGGACCGCCGTCGCCGCCGGGCTTGGCGGACCCTCAACCGGCCCTGCTCGACCCCATCCCGGCCTTCGCATCGGCGCTGGCCGCGCAGGGGATGATGGACGACGCGGCGGCGGAGCAAATTCATCGGGAAGTGGCCGCCGCTATTGAAGAAGCGGTGCGCTTCGCCGCATCCGGCCCGCTGCCCGGCCTGGAAGACGCTCTCGGCGGCGTCTTTGCGGCGTAGCCGGCAGCCGTCCTTTCGTTCAACTCAAGGTGACCGGGTGCCTGCCGCCGCTCCGACGGGCAGGTAACCCCAAGTAACCCCAACCTCAAATTGCGAGCTATTTGATGCGAGAAATCAGCTATATGGCGGCCTTGCTGGAAGCGTTCCAGGAAGAAATGCGCCGGGACGACAAGGTGTTCCACCTGTGCGGTGGGTTGGGACCGCTGGAAACCATGATCCCGGAGTTTGGCGCGGAGCGGGTGCGGGTCTGCCCCATTTCCGAGGATGCCTACGTCGGGGCCGGCATCGGCGCCGCCGGCTGCGGCTTCCGTCCCATTATCAGTCCTGGGCTGATGACCTTCGCCTTCACTGCCATGGACCAAATCGCCAACCAGATGGCCAAGGTCCACTATATGTTCGGCGGGCAGGCCCAGTTCCCGTTGGTGTTGCGGGCCTCCACCGGGGGAGGCCGGGCCGCCGCCGCCCAGCACTGTCAGAGTTCCCATCCCTTCTTTATGAACCTGGCGGGCCTCAAGGTGGTGATGCCCACCACGCCTTACGACGCCAAGGGGATGATGAAGACCGCCATTCGGGACAACAATCCGGTGGTGTTTTTCGAGCACCAGTCCTACAGTCTCGCCGGACTGACGGGACTGGTGCCGGAGGATGAATACACAGTGCCCATCGGCGTCGCCGACGTAAAGCGGGCCGGCAGCGACGTCACGATAATCGCCATTGGCCGCATGGCGCAGGAATCGCTGGCGGCGGCGGAGCAGTTGGCGCAGGATGGGGTGGACGCCGAGGTCGTTGACCCCCGAACCCTGGTCCCGCTGGACCGGGAAGCTCTCCGCGCCTCGGTGCGGAAGACCGGCCGGCTGGTGATAGTGGATGAAGCCTGCGTGACCGGCAGCGCCGCCGCCGAGATTGTGGCGGTGGTCACGGAGTCGCCGGACACCTTCGCCGCGCTGCGAGCCGCGCCCCGGCGGGTGTGCGCTCCCGACGTTCCCGTTCCTTACAGCCCGGCAATGGAGAGGCACTGCATCCCCGACTCGGGCAACATCGTGGCTGCCGTCCGGGAAGTGTTGGGTTAGCGGGACGGACGATTGCTCTCACACCATAACTGTTCAGACTAAGGGTTTCCTGCCAAGGGTTTCATGATTATCCCTGCTGACACCTGCCCCTTGCCAAGCCCGGCAACTCTACCCTACCATGATTATCAATCATCCTGAGTCGGGCCACCGCACCGGAATTGCCGGCTCCGGCCGGCCCCGGATTTAATTGCGATCGCGATTGCGGCGGAAAGAGAAGCGTCCCAAAGTGCGTCAAACCGGCACACAAAAATGCGACAAAAGTGACCCACGATAACACAAAAAGACGCCAAAACCCGCCGTCAGGTCCCCACCGCCAAGCGTAAATTACAGAAAATGACACAGAATGCCCCACTTTTGTTTTTTAGCGCTTAACTGCCTCCCGTGGCTCAAATCCCCCAGTCTGAACAGTTACCTGACACCCGCTTTGTTGACAGGAACATACCGCAACGTCAAAATTGGCCTAAGCATTACCTGCTGATGGTTTCCGGACTTCAGACACGTCCGCGCCACCCGCATCAGCAAGAATCGACACTGGGAGGTAGATTGACTATGGCATTCCCAGAACGCATGAAGTTCGGCATCTTCCTTGGCCCATTCCACCGAGTGGGCGAGAACCCGACGCTCGCCATTGAACGCGACCTGGAGTTGGTCGAGTGGCTGGACCATCTGGGTTTCGACGAAGCCTGGGTCGGCGAGCACCACAGCGCCGGCTGGGAAATCATATCCTCGCCGGAGGTTTTCATCGGCGCCGCCGCCCAACGCACCAAGCGCATCAAGCTGGGCACCGGCGTGGTCAGCCTGCCCTACCACCACCCGCTGATGGTCGCCAACCGCATGGTGCAGTTGGACCACATGACCTACGGCCGGGTGCTGTTCGGCGTCGGCCCCGGCGCCCTTCCCGGCGATGCCTACATGATGGGCATTCCCCACGAGTTGCAGCGGGAGCGCATGGACGAGTCCCTGGGCGTCATCCTGCGCCTGTTCACCGAGACCGAACCCTTCTCCCACAAGAGCGACTGGTTCGAGTTGAAGGACGGGCTGCTTCAGTTGCGGCCCTACCAGCGCCCCTACATGCACACCGCCGTGGCCTCGGTGCAAACCCCTGCCGGCGTTACCCTGGCCGGCAAGCATGGATGCTCGGTGCTGACCATCACCGTCCCGCGGGACCCGTCCGCCGGGCCGTCGGACCTGGGCGCGCTGTGGGCCATCGCCGAGGAATCGGCCGCCGAACACGGTCAGACCATGAACCGGGATGATTGGCGGCTGGTGCTGCCGGTACACCTCGCTGAGACCCGTCAGGAAGCTCTCGACGACGCCCGCATGGGCGCGGGCCGCTACCTGCGGGAGTATTCCGAGCAGACCAACGGCCGGAAAGCCGCCTTTGACGGTCCTCTGGACAAGATTATCGACCACATGGCGGACAACGGCTCTTGGATTATCGGCACCCCCGAAGACTGCATCGAAGCCATTGAGCGGCTGGGCGAGCAGAGCGGCGGGTTCGGCGCATTCCTGGTCCAGACGATTGACTGGGCGCCCCGGGAAAAGATGCTGAAGAGCTACGAGCTTTTCGCCCGTTACGTCATGCCCCACTTCCAGGGCACGGTCCTCAGCACCGAGGCATCCAACCGATGGGCGCGGGAGCGTCAGCAAGACTTGGTCAGCGGACGGGTGCGGGCCATCGACCGGGCCAAGGCCGCCTACTCCGGGCGCGCCGGTTAAGCCCTGCCCATAACTGCGGAGCATCGCGACGGAGAAATCCGTCTTGCGCCGGTTCCCCGCCACTGTCCGCAGGCCCGGAACCGGCCCGGCTAACTGTCATCAACTTTGCCGGCGGTGTAGAAGGCCCCGAAATTATGCCGCCCAGATGTCTGCCCAAGGAGTCTGAATGAGTATAGCGTCAATACTGGAGGCCGTTCCGAAGCTGGCCGAAGAATGGGCAGCCGAGCGGGAAGACCGGCAGACCCGCACCAAAGCCGACCCCGCCGATTATGAACGGCTGCGGGAGTTGGGTATCAACCTGATGGGCGTGCCGGTGGAGTTCGGCGGCACCTGGGAAAACCTGGCCCAGTCGGCCCGGCCCATGTGCGCCATGCTGCGGGGACTGGCCAAGGGAGACCCATCCATAACCCTGTCCAGCGCCATGCACCAGGGTGTGCTGGCGTCGTGGCGGGTGCCCGAAGTGCCGGACCCCTTCAACGACGGCTGGCAGCAGCAGCGGAAGCAGGTCTTTTCCACCGTCACCGACGGCGCATGGTGGGGGACCATCGTGTCCGAACCCGGCAGCGGCGGCGACACCGGAATGACCCGCGCCGCCTGCATCCCCGAAGCCGAAGGCTCTCTCAAGTACCGGCTTTCCGGGCAGAAGCACTTCGGCAGCGGCTCCGGCCTGACTTCGTTTATGACCACCAGGGCCGTCCCCGCCGGGGAAACCGCGCCGGACCTGTTTTTCATGGAGGTGCGCAACCACCCCTGGGACGGCAGCACCGGGCTGAAGCTGGCGGCGGAATGGCGCGGCCACGGCATGAAGTCCACCAACAGCCACGCCTTCGATTTCACCAACTTCCCCGCCACCCGCATCGCTTGGCCCGGCCACCAGCCCGAGTTGATGGCCGCCAACAACGGCCTGGGCGGGCTGTCCTTTACCTCTGTGATAATGGGCGTGATTGACGCCGCCATGGAATACTCCCGCAACCGCTTGAAGGGGAGCATTGCCCAGGGCGCCCGGCTGCGGTCGCTCCAGCAAGTGGACTGGACGATGGCCGAGCAGGAAGCCTGGTTGATTGAACAGGCTTGGGACGGCGCGCTGCGGGTCTTGGACTCCGGCAGGCTGGAACGGAAAACCGTTTTGATGTGCAAGGAGAACGTGGCCCGGCTGGCCGAGTCGGTGCTCAACCGGCTGTGCAGGATCGCCGGCGGCAACGCCTACACCTGGTACTCGCCCTTGGGAGCCTGGTTCGAGGACGTGCGCGCCCTGGGTTACCTGCGGCCGCCCTGGGCGCTGGCTTATGACAACCTGTACAACTGGAGCTGGGAAGAGTAGGGACGGCACACCGGCGCCGCCGCACAAACTCTGATGGAAGAGAAGCCCCGGCCCCGGTAATCACCGGGCCGGGGCTTTCGCTGCCAATCGCAGGGGGACGTATCCCCTTTATCAGTAGTGACGCAGCTCCACCACGTTGTCGTCGGGGTCGTAGATGTACAGCGAGATGCCGTCGCCGTGGGAACCCCAGCGCTTGCCGGGACCGGCCTGGATGCCAACTCCGATGGACTCGAAGCTGGCCTTCAGCTCTTCCATGTCGGTGGGTTCGATGACCATGCAGAAGTGGTCCAGGTTGCGGACGCCGTCCCTGCCGATGGATTCCTGGTCCGTCCCGAAGAAGTCGATTATCGTGTCGTCGTTCAGCCGGGCCGAGGGAAACCGGACCTCGCCCGCCCGCCACTGGTCGACGCGCTCCGGCTTCAAGCCCAGCGTTTCCGAGTAGAACTTCAGGGACGTCTCCACGTCCCGCACCCGCAGGACGATGTGGTCCATTTCGGTGATTCTCACCAGCGGTTGGGCCTGCCGGGCGACTGCCGTATCGGTCTGGGTAGCCATAGGTAGCCTCCTTATGCGCTGTCGTTGGAATGCCGGCCTGGGAGTACTCGGATAAACGTTTCCGGTTACGCGGACTGGGTGGCCCAGTCCACGCCGTTCAGCACGATGCGCTGGAAATCCGGGGACTGGAAGCTGCGGCCGTCGTGTCCCAGCAGCAGCACGAAAACATTGCCATTGCCGTACTTGCGGGTCCAACCCAGGGGATAGGTGCCACCGGCCATGAAGGTCTCGGTCCGCTGAGGCCCCCAAGGCCAGGTCCCGTCTTCGGCGGTGCCGGTGATGAAGACGTCGTTGCCTTCCTTGATTGCCAAGCCCATATAAAGCTCGTCGTTGGTCGAGAAGTCGGCGACGCCGCTGACCCCGGCGTGGGCGGCGCTGCTGACGTTAACGGTGAACTCGCCGTAGGGCGGATGGTAGCTGGTCCCGGAAATCCAACCGCCGCCGGTGATGTCGTGGTACTCCGGCCAGTTGTCGGCCACGCAGGTCGAGATGTGGATGCAGACGAAGCCCTTGCCGGCGTTGATGAACTCGCTCAACCCCTTCTGTTCCGCATCCGCGAGACGCCAATCGCCAAAGTCGGGGACATTTTCGCGGCGGGTGTTGAAGACCACCGCGTCGTAACCGCTCATGGCCGACGCATCACCCAGCGGCTGAGCGTCTTCGGTGACGGTCACTTGATGGCCGGCTCCCTGGAGAAACGATTCCAATATCGGGGTGGACTCCTCGTAAGGGTGGCGTCCACCGGAAATTACCAGCAGGTTCATGCTCAACTGCCTCCGTTTTGCCAGCCTGGTTACGGCTGGCTGCATATTGATTCATTGCCCGGCGCTTCGGACACCGGGTCTGACCAGGCTCAGGTTGCTGGGTTGCCGGTTCAGGCCGGGGCGGTTACTGGTTCGCCAAAGGAATGGTGCAGGTGACGCAGGGTTGGTCGCCGTAGGTGGCGGTGGTGTGGCCCTGGCCGGTGGTGTCTTCCACCAGACGGGCATCACCGGGGCCGAAAACGTGCTTTGTGCCGTCGCCCAGCCCAATTTCCAGTTGCCCGGAGAGGATGATGACGTACTGCCGCCGGGGCGCGGCGTGCCAATCAGAGAACCGGCCCGCTGCCGACTCGCTGAAGCTGATGGTGGTGGCGTCCTGGGCGCTCTTCCAGTCCGGGGTCTGGTTCAGGTCAATCGTCTCGAAATGCGACTGGCCGTCGCCGCCGGAATACAGTCGAAAGGTCCCCATAGTGTTCCTCCGTAATCGTGTAGTATGGCCGGGCGGCGGCTAGGCCACCGCCGACGGTTGCTGCGCCTCGACCCGCGTGATGAATTCCAAAAGCTGGGCGGCGTAGAAAGCCGCCTTCATGTGGTAGCGGTTGGTGGCGGCAATGCCCGGGAAGGTGTGGTCGTGCTGCCCGATTACGTCCCACTCCTCGTGGGTCCAGGCCGACGGCCGCAGCTCGGCGTTGGGCGCCAGCCGCTTGACGTTCTCCGCCGCCGACTTGTGATGAACGTCGTCCGGCGTGTTGCCCTCAAAGGCCAGCACCGGGCAAGATATGGACCGAAGCTGCTCTTCCGTCAAATCGCCCACCGGGTTGGGGCGGGAAAACTCGGCCTGCCAGCGGCGCATCACCGAGCAGAACTCCTCCGGGTCCATGGACAGAATCCGTTCCAGGTTGTCGGGGTTGTCGCGGATGCGCTGCTCAAAGAAATCGGTGTCGGCCACGGCGGGCATTCCGCCCCGTTCCGCTGCCTCGATGTATTGGCCGTAATAACCGGGCGACATCAGTTCGGCACTGTGGGGGCCGCCGCTGACTTCCCAGATGAATGCGCCCTTGACCACCTCGGGATGCCGCACCGCCACGGTCAACGACGTGCGGGAACCGGCGGAACCTCCGGCGACGTAGGCCGGGGCCGCGTCCAGATGTTTCAGCAGGGCGGCCATCTCTTCGGCCCAGATGTGCTGCTCGGACAACTCCCCGCCGATAACCACGTCCGACTTGCCGCAGTTGCGCCGGTCGTGGATGATGACCCGGCAGTGGGGCGACAGCAGGGCGGCCATCGGGCGCAAACCGTTGTGGTCCACGCGGCCGCCCGGCGTCAGAAGCACAGCGGGGCCGTTCCCATAGTCCTCGTAGTACAGGTTTACCCCGTCAATGTTGGCGTATGGCACGGCTGACTCCTTTCCAAAGGCAGATACCGTAAAAGACGGTTAAGGCTGGTCCACCGGCAGCTTGGCGCCCTGGAACGGCCCTTCCGTAGCCTCAAAGGACTTGGAAAAGGCCAGCATCTCCTCGCTGGACTGGTTCACGAGGTCGATGGGGCGGCTGAATCCCTGCTTAACCACGTACCCGGTCTTGTAGTACAACTCCACCCGGTTGTCCTCCGGGTCGAAGAAGTAGATGCTGCACGAAATGCCGTGGGTGACGGTCTGGTCAATCCTGACCTTCTCCGCCAGCAGCCGGCCGTAAAGCTCCTTCAGCGCGTCCATGCTTTCAACTATAAAGGAAACCTGACCGACGCCGGTGGTCTTGGGCCGGACGCCCGCCGGGTGGCCGGCGCTTCTGGCCTCTCCCAATGCCAACTCGTGGTGCTCGTTGTCCGGGTCGGCGCTAAGGAAACAGCTTCCCCGGTCCGGGTCTTCGTCGGTAACGGTCAGCCCGATAACCCGGGTGTAGAAATCCCTCATTTTGAGAAAGTCGTCGCATATCAAGCCCACATGACCAAGATTGGTGACCATGATGCCCTCCTTGCCCAGAGTCGCGTTGCCGGCGCGCCGGTACAGCGCCGCCGGGTGTGAACATGGGCCGATATTAACACTCGGCCACAGGCATTACAACGGCGGCCTGTCAGTAAGCTATGGCGCTGGAATTCCGTATGACAGTTGGCGGTTGCCGTCCGTAACATATTCCCGCACAATGTTGGCGCGCATCGTGTGAACTTTGGAGAAGACGCCATGACCACGCCGCCGTCCGCCGGCACCGGCTCCACCGACCGGGTTTCCCGGTCCATAATCGTCGAAGCCGGTGCCCGTATGCTGGACCGCATGAAGAAGGAAGCCAGCGTTCGCGGGTTCACCATCCATTGCGACGAGCGGGAACCCAACGGCGACAACTCGGCGCCGTCCCGTTAGGGGAACCGTCCGTCCTTCGGCGTCCTGGAGACGAACCGGCTGCCTCGCCGATGCAACCGGCTCTTACCCGGCCGCGTCCTGTTTGGTGGTCACCAGGTAGAGCCAGGGCGAGCCCAGCCGGAAAGGTTCCCAGTCCGTTGAACCAAACGCTTGGTGACCGCCGAATCCGGCATCGTCCAGCAGGGCCGCCAGTTCCCGGTAAGTGTAGAGGCGCAGGGAAAGCCGTTTTGTCACGACCTCACCGTCACTGACGATGGTCCATTCCGATTCCACGCGGCTGGTCTCGTGGTCGTAGTCCCGGTCTTCCAGCGCCAGCAGGTCCCCCACCGGCCACCAGATGCGTTCCCCGGACTCTATTTCCGGGATGCGCGTCTCAATCAGCGGGGTGTCCAGGAACAACCGCCCTCCCGGTTTCAACGCCTTGGCCATCGCTCTCAGGAAAGCGGCGTTGCCGTCGTCGTCGAAATACCCGAAGCTGTTCCAGAAGCAAAGTACCGCGTCGAACTCGGATTCCCAGGGCAGACAGCGCATATCCCGCTGCTCCCAGGCAACGCGCAGGCCCCGGCCGGCGGCGTCATGCTCCGCCCCCCGCAGCAGTTCCCCGCTGAAGTCGACGCCGGTAACGTCGAAACCCCGCGCTGCCAACTCCAGGGACAGGCGCCCCCCGCCGCAGGGCACGTCCAGCACCTTGGCGCCGGGCGTCAACCCCAACGCCTGCTCCACGAAGCGCGCCTCGGCGATGGTCGTCTCCCGGTCGCGGGAGTACCGGACAAAATCCAGCGCGGACCCGGTGAAGAAGTCTTGCCACCAATCGGGGTTAAACGTCTCAGGGTTAAACGTCAATTCAGCCGCCTTTGGGTGTCAGGGGCTTTTCATTCTCGAAAGAATCTCCTCGCCCGCTGGGAAAGGGTTAGGGTGTCCCGGACAGGAGCGACCGCTGCCGATGCGCGGGGTCCGCCCTTCACCCCCAGCCCCCCGGCCTTCGCAAGGGCAGGCTCTCTCCCGCGGGGAGAAGGGAGAATGAAAAGGCTCTGCTTGGGTTGTAGTCAATCGGGCAGTGTCCACTTGCCGGGGCCGCCGGCCCGCAATCCGGTGTTACAATACGCCAAACCGGGAGGGCGCTCAAGACAGCGTACACCTTACACAGGGTCTTTTAATTCTCCCCTCTCCCCGCGGGAGAGGGACCGGGGGTGAGGGCGAACCCCACGCGCACCGGCAACGGTTGCTCTTGGACGGAACACCCTCATCCTAACCCTCTCCCAGAGGGCGAGGGGATTCTTTCGAGAATGAAAAGCCCCTGACACCTTACAAAATACGCCTTCCCGCTTAACGAGGCCAGCAGATGATTCAATTGACCGAAGAAATGCGCGAGCTAATCAATCACGCTCGGGATAACGGCAACCCCTGTGTCATGGCCACCGCGTCGCCCGGCGGGTTGCCCAACGCCGGATACCGGGGCAGCATCCTGGTCTACGACGACGAAAGCCTGGCCTACCGTGAGCGGGGTCAGGCTCCGGCCCTGCAAGCCCTGGAAGAAAGCCCCCGGGTAGTCATCCTGTTCCGGGACTCCGCTACCGGCGTCGGTTGGAAGCTGCGGTGTACCGCGGAGCTGTACCGGGAAGGCCCGGTGCGCCGCCAGGTGATGCAGCGATTGGCAGCCAACGGTCTGATTCAAGACCCGGACGGCGAGGGATGCGCGGTGGTGCTGCGGGTAGACCAGGTTTTGACGCTGTTCGGTGAAGTGCTTCAGGAACGCACCCCAAATCTGGAGTGGTAACGAGGAGTATCCCTATGGCCGAAGTTTTGGACCCCAGGGCCGCCGGCGGACGGCGCTTTGAGGGCAAGGTGTGCGTCGTGACGGGCGGCGCCCAGGGAATCGGGGCCGCCACGGTGCGCCGAATGGCCCAGGAGGGCGCGTCCATTGTTATCGGCGACATGGTGGAAGCAACCTCCCAGCGGGTACAGGACGAACTCCGGGCCTTCGGAGCGCCCTGCATCTACGCTCTGGGCGAGCTTTCCCAGTGGGAAAACGCCCAGGCCCTGATGTCCCGCGCCCATGAGGAATTCGGGAGAATCGACGTTCTGGCCAACGTGGCCGGGGGAACGATTTGGTTCCAGTCCTTCCAGTATTACACGCCCGAGCAGATTGAGGCCGAGATAAACAAGAGCTTCTGGACCGCCATGTGGTGCTGCCGGGCAGTCCTGCCTTATATGCTGGAGCAAGGAGCCGGTTCTATCGTAAACATCGCCACCCATGCCGTGACCGGCGCGTTCCGGGTGCCCTACGCCGCAGCCAAGGCGGGGCAAATCGGGTTGACGACTTCGCTGGCCCGGGAAGCGGCCCACCGGGGCGTGCGGGTCAACTGCGTCGCTCCCAGCGGCAGCCTGGCCGAAGACCGGGTGACGCCCCGCGACTACGGCATCGACGTGGCCGTGCCAGCGCTTCCCCAAGAAGAGATGGACTATCAGGAGCGATACCGGCAGGAAACCCGCCTGGTCGAGATTCCGATGGGCCGGCGGGGAGACGCCGCGGAACAGGCGGCGGCCATCGCTTTCCTCGCCTCCGACGACGCCTCGTACATCACCGGGCAGGTCATCCCCGTCGGCGGCGGCCAGCCCTACCCGTTTTAGGAAAGCGCCGGCGCAGGATGCGCTCACGTTGGGCTTGTCCACCGGGCTATCGCACTGGGGTTGTTAAAGCGCAATCCGGGAGTAATGTCGCCTCCCGAACCGCCTCCATTCAGCTAACCTCCCCGATTGTGGACTGATGACACCACTCCATTGACACCTCCGGTGGCCCGTCCTTACCGTTAATCCCATGCGGTGACACTCCTCACCCAATGGCCCCCTAATTCACAATTGAACGCCGAGGACAATGACCACTTCCAATCTCTTGACCGTTCCGCCCGTCCGGCCCCAGAACCCCGAATCTCCCGCGGCAAGGGGTGACAAAACCGGACAAAACCAGGACATTTGCCGGACGAAAGCGGACATGGACCGGACAAACCAGGACAAAATCCCCTGCCCATCCACGCTCAAATGTCCGGAAATGTCCGCTTTTGTCCGGGATTCTCAGACTATCCGGCTCTCCAGGAACCAAATCCGGGCCTTGCCTTATGTTGTCTCCTGTCCTCCCTTGCCGGGGTGCCCGTTACAACCCCAATTCCCCGGCCAAATGCGATTGCCGTGGACTTGTCCAGGGTGCCGGTTTATCCCCATTGACATTTCTGGTAGGATTTTAGGAAATTCAACGGCTTCAGCCGTGACGCCGGCAATTACGGACTGAGAACCGGACGCCACCGGGAGGTATCACAGCTATGGGTCTAGGAAAGTTGTTGACCAAACCGCTATCCGGCTACCCCGGCGGCTACAAGCACATGCGGCGGGGAACCCAGGGCGTGGACCAAACGCCCCCCTTCCATCTCCCGGAGAACCCCAACGACCGCCGCAGCCGCATTCCGCCGACGGGATACCGGGAGTATTGGTACCCGGCCCTTCCTGCCAAGGACGTGAAGAAGGACAAGCCCGAGGTGCTCCGTATGCTGGGCACCGACGTGATGTTCTTCCGCGACAAGGCCGGCGAGGTGCAGGCGTTACTGGACTGGTGCCCCCACCGTTCCGTTTACCTGTCCATGGGACGGTGCTACTTCGAGGGGTTCGTGACCTGCCCCTACCACGGCGCCACCTTCGACGGCGACGGCAACTGCGTGGCCTTTCTCACCGAAGGCCCCGAGTCCAAGATGGCCGGCGCGCCGGGGATGAAGGCCCGCAAGTTCCCCACCGTCACCATCAAGGGAATGGTCTTCGTCTGGATGGGCGGCGGCGAGCCGGTGGACCCGCAGGAAGACATTCCCCCGGAGATGTTCGAGACTCACAACATCTTCCGTCCCACCTTCACCATGTTCGACTGCAACTGGGTGCTGGTGCTGGAAAACACCATGGACGCTCACAACGCCTTCATGGTCCACCGCAACTCCCTGCGCATCCTCAAGAGCCGGCTGGGCGGACGGCCCCGCACTCCCCTGGGCTACCGGGTCAACATCGTCAACAATAAGAACGTCCACTACCGGCCGGGACAGGGCAAGTCCTCGGTGGAAAAGTATTACGAGGATGAAAACGGCAAGGTCCCCTACCAGATGTACTACCCCGGCGTGGACGGGGTCTGGCCCCTCCACCGCTGGCGGCTGATGTGGACCTGGTTCTACGACTGGAAGGCCCGCCGCCGGGGTCAAAGCCCCGGCCGGCTGCAGCCTCAGCAGGCCGATGCGCCGGATGTGAACGAGTGGAACGGCACCCGCCTTCCCGGTATGTCCCGCACCGGCGGCAACGCCCGCTTCTTCCGCAGCACCCGGTGGGCCGTGCCGGTTGAGGACAACCTGACGCGCATGGTGTACCTGAACGTGGAGCGGTACGAGCGCCGCCCCGGCTTCGTCCGCCGCCTGTGGAGCAGCGTTACCTGGCCCTACCGCAACTGGGAGTTGAACTTCAACTTCCGCAACCAGGACTACGACGCGGAGAAGTACGTTCAGTACGCCTTCCCGGAATACCTCTCCTCCACCGACTCGGTGGTGGTGGCCATGCGCCGTCTGTTCGTGGAACACGCCCGCGACGTCCAGCGCCGCCGGGAAATGGAAGAGGAACTGCCGGAACGGTTGGATGAGACCGAGGCCGAGTTGATGGTCCGCGAACGCGATGCAGAAGTCGCAGCAGCCAGCGACGCCTTTGACCTGCAACGTCTGGAAGAAGAACTGCTGAGGCGGGTCTAACCCGGGGTTATCAACTTGTACCGGCGCGAACGGTGACAGCAAGCGGCCCGCCGAGGCAATGTTTCTGCGGGCTGCTCATTTCATTATTTCAGATTGTCCGGTTGCCAGCGGGTTGTTGAATGGATCAAAACGGCAGTGTCCCCTCAACGTCCCGCAGGCGTTGCCGCCGCAGCTTGACGTCGGGAAGGTGGCGGGCCACCAGTTCCCAGAATTTTGGGGAGTGGTTCCGCACCGTCAGGTGCGCCAACTCGTGGACCACGATTAAATCAACCAGCGCCGGCTCCAGCAGCATCACCCGCCAGTTGAAGCGTAGGGTGCCGTCCCAGGCGCAGCTTCCCCAGCGGCGCCGCTGGTCGCGAATCAAAATCCGGGGCCGGTCGCCTCGGCCCAGCCGGGGCCACCAGCGGTCTACCCGGTCCGGCAGATGTTCGGCGGCGCGGGCGCAGTACCAATCGGCCAGAGCGCTCTGGATCAGCCCGGCCCGGTCAGAATCGGGGATACCTTCGGGGGTGAACACCCGCAAAGTCCCGCGGTCGAAGCTGACCGCTAGGCCAGTCCCATCCAGCGTCTCCACCACCAAGCGGGCGTTGCGGCCCAGGTAGGAGAAGGTCTCGCCGCTGACGAACTGTTTGGGCGGCGTCTGCACCCGCTCGGTGGAAGCCTGCCGCAGAATCCAGCGCGCCCGCTTCAGGACGATGCGGCGCAGTTCCTCCACCGGGGTGGCAACGGGCGCGGCCACCTGTATGCTGCTGCGCTCCACGGTAATCTGCACCGTTTTCTTGCGGCGGGCGCTGCGCCGGACCTGGTACTCAATCGTGGCATCGCCGAATCGCACCGAGTCCCGCTCCATCATTCGTCGCTATCTTGGAGTCCGTTCATCACTCCCACCCTTTGAGCAGTGTCAACCTTAAAGGTGCTGCAACGCTTAACGGTCAGACCCCCAGTACGGGCCGAGGCTCTAGCTTTGCCGTGTGAAAGCCACGCCAAAAGCCCGCGGGCCGACGTAGGCGCCCAAGGATGGGCCGAAGCGGGCGTTGATAATCTCCGCCTCCGGGACCAGGCCGCTCAGGCTGCGCTTCAACTCGGCGGCCCGTTCCGATTCGGTGCTGTACACGACGGCCAGTTGACGCAGGGGAGCCTGCTCCCTGACCAACTCGACCAATCGGCGGGCGGCCCGGTCCAGGCTGCGGGGGCGCTCAAGGGGGTGCGCTTCCCCGTCTTCCAGCTTCAGAATCGGCTTGACCTTAAGCAGTGAACCGGCGAAAGCCTGGGCTTTGCCAATCCGCCCACCTTTTTGCAGGTACTCCAGCGTATCCAGGGCAAACACGCAATGGGTCAGAGGCAGGCCCGACCGGAGCTGCTCTGACGCTTCCTGAGCGGAAACGCACACAGGCGCCAACTCGGCGGCCCGCGCCGCCAGCAAGCCCAGCCCGATGGACGCCATCTGCGAGTCTATAACCTCGATGGGCGCCGAGCCGCCCAGCGCCGCCTTGGCTTGGATCGCAGAATTATAGGTTCCGCTGAGCTTCTGGGATACATGCACCGAGACTATCTCGTGGCCTTCTTCCAGCAGTTGCCGGTACACTTCTTCAAACTCAGCCACCGAGGGTTGAGATGTGGTCGGCAGCTTGGAACCGGAAACCAGCCTGCGGAAAAACTCATCCGGCATCAGGTCTACGCCGTCCTTGTAGTTCACGTCGTCGATAACCACGTTGCAGGGAACTACGGTAATGCCCAACCGCTGCGTCAACTCCGTGGGTAAGTCCGACGTGCTGTCCGTGACCACGCGTATCGTCATTGGCACACCTCCACCGGCTCCTGATAATTCCGCTAAATTATGCACCGCCGGCCCGGTACTCCGGCAGCGCACCGGTTGCCGCCAGGCTACTCCACCGATGCCAGGTAGGGGTAGTGGGGCTGGCCGCCCTCTACAACGTCAACCTGAATCCCCGCTACTAATTCTTCCAACCGGGCCCCGACCTCCGCAGCCTGTTCTTCCGTGGCGCCGCCGCCCCAAAAGACGGTTACGATGCTGTCGCTGTCAAGCCCGGCCTGTTCCAGGGCGGAATGCAGGGCGGCTTCCGCCGTGGCGTTGATTGACGCCAACCGCCCGTCGGACAGGGCCATGAAGTCCCCTTCGGTCACGGCCACCCCGTCGACGGTGGCGTTCCTGACGGCGCGGGTAACCTCGACGGTCAACACCGATTCCGCCGCCTCGGTCATTGCCGCCACGTTCTGCTCTACGGAAACGGTGGGGTTGAAGGCCAGCATCGCCGCCACACCCTGGGGCACCGTGCCGGACGGTACGACGTGGATGACCTGCCGCTCCGGGCCGCCCTGCGCCGCCTGCTCGGCCGTGAGGATGATGTTCCGGTTATTGGGCAGGATGATGACGTCGGTGACGCCGGTTTCCGCCGCCGCGTCGGTAAGCTGCTGTATGCTGGGGTTCATGGTCTGGCCCCCGCTGACCACGGCGGCGCAGCCCGCATCGCGGAACAGGTCGGCCAACCCATCGCCCGGCGACACGGCGACCACGGCTACACCGGCCTCCGGCGCTCCCTGGGCGCGGCGCCCGGCGACCCAACCCCGGTTCTGGATGCTCATGTTTTCGATGCTTATCTGCGAAAGCTGCCCGATGGCAACGGCGTAGCTGAGGGCGGAGCCCGGGTCCATCAAATGCGCGTGGACCCGCACCGTGGCCTCGTCCCCAACCACCACCACGGAATCGGCGAAACTCGTAATGTCCTCGCGAATCCGCTCCAGGGTCAAGTCTTCGCCCTCCAGCAGGAATTGGGTGCAGTAGCCCCATTCCGTCTCTTCGCTGGAATGGAGAAACTCGCCGCTGATGGTTGTATCCACGCCGGTCAGCGCAACGTCAATGCCGGAAATGGCGCCAAGCTCCAGGTCCACCGGGCCGGTGTTGCCGGTGTTCATGTAGTCCAAGGCGCCGCCCAGAATTGCGACGATACCCAACCCGCCGGCGTCCACCACGCCTGCCTCCTGCAAGGCGGGAAGCTGGGAGGGCGTAAGGGACAGGGCGGTCTTGGCTTCCCGGAAGGCGGTTTCCCACAACGCAAGCGGCGCGGAAACGCCCCCATCCAGTTCCCGCTGCACTTCCTCACCGGCCCGGCGAATGACCGTCAGCATGGTGCCTTCCTTGGGCTGGCTCACCGACGAGTAGGCGGCTTCGGCAGATTTCAGCAAGGCTTGGCTCAACGCAGCGCCGTCGCAGTTGTTGAAGTCTTCCAGCCCGGCGGCAAAGCCCTTGAAGAATTGCGACATAATGACGCCGCTGTTGCCCCGCGCGCCCCAGAACACGCCCTTGGCCCACTGATTCGCCACCTCCGAGACAGTGAGCTCCGGCCCGTTTTCCAACTGCTCCACGCCCGAACGCATGGTCAGCAGCATATTGGTTCCCGTATCCCCGTCGGGTACGGGAAACACGTTCAGGCTGTCAATCACGTCCCGGTGCTGCTCCATGCAGCGGGTAGCGGCCAGCAGGGCACCCCTCAAGTCGCTGCCTCGAATATCGGTCATAGGCCAAGACACCCCAGCAAAAAATACGGCCAGCTTCAAGCGGCATTATAGCGCATACATACCACGATCCGCCCATTCCGGGGCAGGCCGGAACCGGGGAGTTTGGCCGCGCCGGGTTGACCGGCATCATCGAAAATTGTGCTGATGGTATCCGATACCGGGGATTGGCGGCGGATGGAAGGGCGGGATTATTCCGGCTCGATGTCACGCTGGTCTATGGGGTACCAGTAGAGGACGCCCGAAGCGAATTGCTCTTCCAGAACCTGGTCGTTTTTGACACTGGCTATGGCCGAATGGGTCGGACAGCCGGTGAACCTGGCCAGGAACCCGGCGTGCCGCAGGGCGCGCGCGGAGTCCCGCCGGTCGGCGGTGAAGGATATTTCGACCGCGATGTAGTGGGTGTTGTCGTTGGCGTCCTTTGCTTCGATTACCAGGTCGGCCCGGCGGAAACTGCGCAATTCGTTGGTTGGGATGCTGCCGGCCGCTTGCTGGGCCATCTGCGCCAATTCCGGCGACGACAGGGTACGGACATACTCCAGACCCATGTCCGCGGCAATATCCCAAGCTTGCCGAACGGCCTCCCAACGGGCGTTGTAGCCCTTGATAACGGCCATATCGTCGGTCATCGTATCCAGCCGGCGGTCTATTAGGGTGATATTGGAATCTGTCTTGTCGTTGAACTTCAGTTGCTCAGTGACGAATGTTTCCATACGTTTTTCAAACGTGTCGAACCGGTTTTCGAACGCGTCGAACCGTTTCTCGAAGGCGCCGAACTGGACGGGCAGTTGCAGCAGCTCTTCTCCCAATATCTGGGATCGCACCGCGTCCCTCCAATGGGGGTTTTCTGACAGAGCGCACAGAAAGTCTTCCTGGCTGTTAATGGTTGTCATTCGTTTTCTCCCGAAGCCTATTGTATCGCTTGCGGGGGTGGGCCGGCAATCGTTCCGTGACGCTCCGGGGGGATGCGCCAAGCCGCTCACACCGTTTGTGCTGAGGAACATCACCGTGTGCCTGCGGCATCCGCACCGGCAATGGTGCGTGAAGGAAAAAGCCGGCCACCCGAAAATCAACGTCAGCCAGGATCCCGGTCTGGCCCGGGGTAAACGAGCGCCCGTTGATGCCGGTTTGGGCGGTTGTCTCCCGTACCTATTGCTGAGACAATGGGCCGGTTGCCTGCCGCGGTTGCCTGCCGCGCGAAGTCGGCAGACGTGGCGATCAACACCATGGACCAGTTTTGGGTTCGGAGCGTTCCGGAGGGATTAGTGGCTGCTGCCATTGCAACCAACACCCCTTTGGCCAGTGTTATGAAAACCGGCGGCATCGCTATTCCTAACGCTTTGCCGTTGCTACCCGGATTTAGAGCGCCCCCTCTTTCCTACCCATTCGTCTTGATGCTATCGCAGGCCTGCCTTAATTTGCACGGAAGACCGCAAGTGTGCGGGGTCAACCGCCCATGATGCGCCCGGCGCGGCATCTTTCCCGCAGCCTTCCTTTCTATTACGGGTGGGTGGTGCTGTTTTCCGCGGCCACGACCCAGGTGGCCCGCAACTCCGCCGCCAGCCTGACCCTCGCCGTTTTCATGTTTCCCCTGGCCGAAGAACTGGGGTGGAGCCGCACACTCATCGCCGGGGCCGCCAGTTTCGGCGGTCTGGCCGCGTCCGGCGTTTCCCCGGTGGTGGGATGGCTGGTGGACCGATACGGCGCGCGCCTGGTCCTGACCTCCAGCATCTTCATCCTTGGGCTGTCTACTATATCGTTGGCGTGGGCGACCATCCCCGTAGCCTTCTACGCGGCCTACGGCGTCGGACGGGTCGTCTTCGCCAGCCCCATTCCCATTGCGGCCTCGGTGGTCGTGTCCCGGTGGTTCGTTCGGATGCGCGGGCGGGCCAACGGGATGTTGTTTTCGTCCCACTCCATTGGCCTGGTGGCGTTCCCCCTCATCGCATCGGCCATCATCGCCGGCCGCGGTTGGCGGGAGGCGTGGATTGTGCTGGGCACCCTGGTCTGGATTACCTCGCTGATTCCGGTGGCCTTTCTCATCGTGCAGCGCCCGGAGGACCTGGGGCTGCGCCCCGATGGCGACGCAGCCGACGGCGCTGAATCGGACGGCGAATCCGCGGTCCCGGGGGAGTCGGCGTGGACCCTGAAAGCGGCCATGCAGACCCCGACGCTGTGGATTCTGGCCAGCAGCGTCGGGACATTGTTCCTGGTGCAGGCGGGAATCAACACTCATCTGGCGGCCCTGCTGCGCGACGAGGGGCTGAGCGCCGTTTTCGCCGGGCTTGGCATCAGTCTCAGCGCGGCTTTCATGGGAGCGGGCAGCCTGGCATGGGGCTGGGCCGCCGAGAAATTCCCGGTCCGTTACGTGCTGTCCGGTGTCGCCGTGGGGGTGGCCGGACCTGCCCTCCTGTTCCTGTGGGCGGACACCACGGCCGCGGCCCTCGTATACTCCTCTCTGTTCGGGTTCGGCGTGGGCGGAATGCTGTCGGTGCCGCCGATAGCCTTCGCCGACTACTACGGCCGTCAATCGCTGGGCGCCATCCGAGGCGTAACCGAACCTTTCACCAGCCTGGAGCAGGCGGTGGGCGCAGTCGCGTCGGGAATAGTGTTCGACCTGACCCACAGCTACGACATCGCCCTCGTCGCCTTCGCCATCCTGGGGGCGCTGACGGCCGTGTTCGTCCTCTTTGCCCGGCCCCCGGGCCGGCGGCCGGCGGTTCTTGGCGAAACCGTCTCACCCTGACGCTTCTGCATTTGGGGAGGTCATCCCAAGGTCCCGGGAAATCGGGAATCCAGGGTTTGTTGCCGGCCATGGCGACCAATGCCCACCGTCTCATCTCTCCCACCGGACCGGGGCCGAATGGTCCGGTGGTGCGACTGAAAACAGTCGGGACTTTTTTTATTTGGCTCAAATTGGCTCATTTGGCCTTTGGAATTTGGTTCCCCGTGGGCAGTTCGTCATGTCGGGCCGCGATCATGGTAGACGAGGATTACCGGGGTTGGAAAGGGGCAAGTGTCAGCAGGGTAATCAAAAGCAATTGGAACGTTGGAAAGAAAGCCAACGGACGGCAGCAGACTTCTTTACATTGACTAACCACTTGGGAATGCGCCTTAACGGAGAAACCTGCGTTTAACGGAACGACCGCGCAAATCGTAGGGCTTCGTCCTCGGGCAGATAAGTCACTATGCTGAACGTTACGCTTCGAGATGATTCCTGCCACTCCAAACGTAAGAAGTTTGACGCCTTGTCCATCTTCACCATGCCGCACATCAGTGTCAAAACCCCTTACGTTTTCGACTCTAGTTTTGTCGGCGTTGCTAACAAGGCCCGGCGGCCGGGAACGGGGTTCATCCAATCGCCTGCCCCAACGGGCCCCGAAGGCGTCACCCTGGGCCGGCCCTCAGGACATCCAGAGACTCAATCAGGTCCAGCGCCAGGGCGGCCGTGTCCCCCAGCAGACCGGGGTTAATGAATTCCAGGGTGTCCTCAGGCGTGTGTATGCGCGACATGTCGTCGGAGTGGAAGAAGATAACCGGGACCCAGGCATCCCGGAAGCTGGCGTGGTCGCTGCTTCCGCCCCGCAAACGCTGGCTGAACGTGACGGGGACACCTTCCCTGTTCCCGGTCTCCAATACGTGGCTGGTGAGCCAGCGGTCGCCCGTCACCCGCAGGGCCTTGCCGCTGCCCACCACGTCCAGGTTGATCATGGCCTTAATCTGGTTCAATTCCTCTTCGGACAATTCCCGCACGTAATACCTGCTGCCAAGCAGCCCGGTCTCCTCCGACCCGAAGGCAATGAACCGCAGGGTGAACGGTAAGGTACGGCCGGCCAGTTCACCGGCCAGGGACAGCAGCACCCCGACGCCCGACCCGTTGTCGTTGGCCCCGGTAACCCCCGGAACCGTGTCATAGTGCGCTCCCACTACCACGACTCCCTCCCCGGTCCCGGGTAACTCCGCGATTACGTTCCGGGACGGGACGGCCGTCTCTTCCACCGCAACGGCAACCTCGACCTCATCGGCGGACATCAGTTCCTGGAGTCTCCTGCCGGCTTCCTGGGAAATCGCCACGGCGGGAATCTCGCTCTCCCGGCCCAAGGTTCCCTGGAACCCGCCGGGCCGGTTGTTGAAGATGACCGCCGCCACCGCCCCGGCTCCGGCGGCCCGCTCCACCTTGTCCCGAAAGGTAATATCGCCCCTTTCGATGAGCGCAATCTTGCCGTCCATCCCTCCGGCGGGAACATCACCGGCTTGGGCAAGCCCGACGAACTCCAGCGCGCCGGAGACATTCCCCGCGACAGAGCCGGTAATTGGCACAGTCTCGACTCCATCTGCCTCCGCGCCTTCCGCAACGTCGATGGTCAAATTGGCCGTTTGGGACTTATCCTCAAATTCCTGGAACTGCGGGCTATAACCCAACTCCGTGAAGCGGGTCATCAGGTGTTTGGCGGCTTCCAATTCCTGCTCGGTGGCGCTTTCTCTGGGGCTAACATCTTCAGCCAACTCGCGGGTGTAGGCCAGCGCCTTGCCTTCCAGCAAATCGCGTTTCTCTGCGAACGCGGCGGATGGATTCTCGTTGGAGACAGGCGTCGCCGCCGCTGGATCAGTCGTGGCGGGCACCGGCCGGGAAGGTTCGGCGGTTGGGACGGCTGCTTGGGCTGTCGGTTCCATCGTCCTGTCCGCCACGGTTGGAGGGGAAGGCGGGGCTTCCGTGGTTGCATCGGCAGCGCATCCCACAACCATCAGCGAAGCCAGGACAAGCCCAGCCAGAATGTACAGGTGTTTCTTGGCTATTCGCCGCATTGCATCCTCGCCCGCCCCTTGCAATCGGGTGTCGGCTCCATAGCATCTGCCGTTAATACGATTGTAACGGGCAAGGGGTTCCAAGGATACGAGCAACGGCGGTCCGGTGCGGCCTGCCGCGTGGGGAAAGATGAGCGTTTGCCGGACCGTGGCCCCTTACCCGCCCAAGTCTGGACGGTCACACTGCTGGGCAGGGCAATCGCGTCTTAAATTTCTGTCAATAATACCTAATCGAAACGTAACTGTTCACGTTTGAGGGGCTCACATGAGGTAGCGCCTGAAACTCCGTGCTTATCTGGCCCTCCTCGACAGCTCGGATAGCGTCAGATCCCCTCAAGTCTGAACAGTTACATCGAAACAGTTGATGAAAGGCTCGTTTTGACTCGCTTGGGGGCTATTTAGTTGGCTCCCGCGGCTGCACCAATCCTTCAAATCTCCCGCACTTGGACGGCAGACGCTCTTTACAGAGGCTTCGAATCCCGTCAATCTCCCCGAAATTGCTGTGTTTTGCTCGTCACGAATTAAGACGCGATTACCCTGCACTGTTGGTAACTGTTCAGACTTGAGGGGATCCGAGTGTCTGACCGCCGAGAATTGGCGGGTTCATTCCTGTTGTTGACGCTCAGGCTGGCGGTTTGCGAACGACTCTCGGTCAATTGGACTCACCAAGTCTGAACAGTTACCACTGTTGGCAGGGCAATCGTGTCTTAAATCCGGCGCATAATTGGTATCAAAAGGAGCGATAAGACTCCCAAATTACAGGCATTTTCGGACAAAACTTGCCTGTCTTGGAATCCCCTTGTTCATCAAGCCAGCTCAATTTCCGGTAGCGGCAAGAGGTTCAAGGGTTTTCTTGAGAGGGAAGACACCATAAAAGTGAGCAATCGCGCAATTACGGATTAAGACGCGAATGCCCTGCACTGTTGGAGAAAATTGCGAAACTCTTAGTTAGCTGACGACAGCAAGGTAAACGATCACGGGCCTGCGTTAATCGTAGGCCCCGTGGCTTACCTGGATAGACTCAACGATGAGACAGGAAGCAGCAAACTGTGTGGCTCTTTAAGGGCTGACAGCAAGGGTTTTCAGGTCGTGAGATGACCTTTCATTTGCTCGATGGCATTGGTAATTCGACGGATTATAACCAGCATGAGGACTTCTGCGATGAGCAGAGCTGTTTGATTTGTGAGGAAGCAGCAGTCGAGTCTGATAACTTCTGCTGTTGCTGAAAGAGCGCCGGGCCCGGCGATGTAGAGGGTTTCCATCTGAAAGAGGAAGCCGCTTACTGTGGCTATAATCCAGAATATCCACCAAGGAAGTATCAGATTGTTTTTTGGTTTGTCGGGTGACTTCTCTGCCAGATTTCGCGCCAGATTTCGCGTATGACCTGATAGGGTTTCCAAAGGTATGCAAAGGGTATAAACCACCAGGCTACTGACCAGGCAGGGGAGTAATTTCCTGGTTTGTGGATTTCATCCAAATCGCAGGAGATGCGGTACATCCACACGGTACATCCACATAAGGATGAAAACTATTGTAAAGGGCACAGTAATGAGGAAAATAAGGGCGGCAGCACCTTGCAGGATTTGCAGGATGAGGAGAATGCTCTCGCCGTTCTGGGCTTGCTTCGCGAGGGTGATTTCCATAAATTTGGCGAGCATTTGGATGGTGATTGCGAAGCAGGTCGGGGTCAGGAAGATGACTGCGGGGTTTCTCCGAAGTCTGGGGGAGCGGTAATCTGGTTGGAGTGCGGAACTTGGAATAGTGGACATGGTGGGAACCACCTTGCGGTCAGGATCTGGCTAACTTGCCACAGTTCGCCCGTTCCCACTATGTACCAAACGTTCTTAAACCCGTCACGGTTGTTGCCGATTACCCGGGTGACATCCGCCTTGGCATTTCTTAGTGTGGCCTGGGTCTGTCCATGGTCAACAAGGTAGTTGCCGACTTTATCGACATTGATCAGTTTTCCTGCCATGTAAGCTGCTTTGCAGATGAGCAAAACCCGTTCTTCCAGCTTCCCGGCATTGGTGAAGTCAACAACAATGCCGGACAGGTCAATGTCAGGATCATCTGCCATATCCTTGTCGTTGGCTTAAGAGGGGCCTTCGGACTCGTTGTTTTCGTCACAACTAAGCCGGAGGCTTTTGATTGCTTCCAATATCGCGTCACGCTGCCGGTCCAACCTTGCCAACAACTGGCTGCGTTCCTGTTCCAGTCTTTCCAAAGAAATTTCGGTTTGCCAAAGCCGGTTTGCCAAAGCAAGTCCCTGATTATGTGACTTTCCATCTTGTTGCCTCTTTTGGTTGACCACCTGATTCGTTCTGTTAAACTGATAGTGCGAAGGCAGAGGGATTCAAGCCCCTGCTGGAGGCGAGGAGATTCGGACTCCCGCCGGAGTGGGGTTAAAGTCCACCGGCCCACCAAGGCGTCCCCATTGTGTGAGAACGGCAAAATCCGGCCTCACGGTTACATTAAGAGAGGCGGTCCTTAAGTTGGCAGCTTGGGGGGACCGTCTCTTCTGTTGCTTCTATACTTGCACGGACTATGCACGGCTGTTGTCCCGGAAGTCAACCCCGGAAACCGGCCGATTTGGAGTTGGAATCTGCTGGATTCGATGGGGGAAATAAGAAGGGAAATGGGGTTGGTTTAATGATCCATGCTCTTGACCGTATTGACCGGGGTCGCAAGCAGGATGTTTATGCTAAGTGTCTGCCTCAGAGGGAGATGGAGTTAGGTAAGAACCAGTTTTTGGAAATGCCGGACTTTGCGGCGGTCTGGGGTGCCGAATTTCACGGGGGTTCCAGCGTCCTGAGCTGTGCGGGGACTGTGCATTGAAGATTGGGTTAGTCCGGCTTCCAGTTTTCTGAAAGGGAGCCTTGCAGTAAATGCAAGGCTCCCTTTTATTGATTTTGGCGCTTACGAAAAGCGCAATCAGGTTGGGTTGGGTTAGTTGCCAGTTTCTCAGGGCCGGGAGTTTCGCAATTTTCTCCTGTTGGGCCTTCCTTGACACCTGTTTCCGGGCAGGTCTAAGCTAGAAGCGAGCGGGCCTGTAGCTCAGTGGTAGAGCAACCGGCTCATAACCGGTAGGTCGTAGGTTCGAAACCTGCCAGGCCCACCAAACTGGACAAAATCAAGAACCTTCACGCTGAGGTTCCGGTTGGCGGTGTAGAATTGGGTTGGGCATACTCAACCGGCCCGTTCTTTAGTCCCATCTTTCAGCGCCCCCTCGCCAGGACAAGCCCCGGCCATCGCCCTTCCGCCGGGGCTTCCCCGCAACGCAAGGAAAGCCGCATCGGGACATGATGGGCCGAGGATGCGACAGCAAAAGCGCGGCAGCCACACGGCGGCTTCGGTATCCCCCAAACCCCCGGCCTTCCGGTCCGCCGCTGCTCCACCCGCCTTGCCGGGCCGGTTTGCGCTTGACCCAACCGCCCCTTGCATTGACAAAACCCCCGGTTTTGAGTAGCGCAACCTGCACATAATCCGCCGCATCTGCGGGGAAAGCGGGGTACATTGCATTGTCCAACAACAGCTCACAATTCGCCAAGCTATTCCGGGGCATTCCGGCGCTGTCCGCCTCCGTAAGTTCCGGTTTCCGGGCCGTTTTCGGCCTGAGCAATTCTATCCCCCCCCCCGCTCTTGGGCCGCAAAACCGGCGCGGAACTCCCCGTTGCGCCGCCTTCCGGCCTACTCCCTGCCCATCCTGGCGCTGCTGGCCCTAACCGCCGCCCTGCTGTGGCTGCCGCCGGCTGACTCGGCCCAAGCCCAGGACGGCTCCGCCCGGCCTGAAATCACCGTCGGCCCCGCCATCATCAGCAGCCCCGAAAGCGGCGACACCTACGGCCCCAAGGAAACCATCCTCGTTGCTTTGACCTATTCCGAGCCGGGGGCCGTCACCATCAACCAGGACACCGGCGGCCCCCGGGTGAGCCTCGCCGTGGGCGAGCGGAAGCGGTGGGCCAAGTATGACCGCCCGGACCAGGACGGAACCCGGCTCATCTTCGCCTATCGGGTCAAGGGCAAGGACTCCGACAGCGACGGCGTGAGCATCCGGAAGAACGCGCTGGAACTTTCCGGCGGGGCCATCGAGGACTCCGAGGGCAACGCCGCCCGGCGGAAACACCCGGCCCTGCCCGACCAGGCGGGCCACAAGGTGAACGGCTCTCCCGGCGACGAAGGCCAGGAGCCGCCCCCAGTTCCGGGCCGGAGCCAACGCCGGAACCGCCCTCGCCGCCAGCCAACAGCGAGCCGCAGTTCGGCATCGACCACGACGTCCGCTACGTGGCGGAGAACGCGCTGGCCGGGGAAAGCGCCGGCGACCTGGTAACCGCCACCGACGCAGACGATGACACCCTGACCTACGCCCTGGCCGGCCCGGACGCCGGGGCCTTCGACCTGGACCCCGCCACCGGGCAGATACGGGTCAGGGACGCCCTAGACTTCGAGGCAAGGTCCAGCTACTCGGTAACCGTCACCGTTCACGACGGCAAGGATGCTGCCAGCGAGGAGGACGCCATCGTTGACGACGCCATCGTTGACGACGCCATCATTGACGACTCCATCGAGGTCGCCATCAGCGTGACCAACGTGGAAGAGGACGGAACGGTCATTCTGGGCACGGAGACCGGCACCCCCGAGGCGGGCAGCGCGGTGACGGCCAGCCTGAGCGACCTGGACGGCGGCGTAACCGACCTAACCTGGACGTGGGAGAGTTCCGCCGATCGGAGCGCGTGGGACCCCATCGCGGGCGTGGAGCAGGACGCCTACACGCCGTCGGAGGACGACGAGGGCAAGTACCTGCGGGCCACCGCCAGCTACGCCGATGGCCACGGGCCGGACAAGACAGCCCACGGGGTGACGGCCACGGCCGTTGCGCCGCCGCCGGAGCGGTTCGAGACGCCCGGCCAGAACCAAGCAGTAACCCTGACGGCGCCTACGGCGCAGACCGTGGCGGCAGACTGGACCTACATCCCCAAGGATTCCAGCGACAACCCGCTGTTCACCGGCGGCCAGAGCTTCCGGCTGCTGTTCCTCACCTCCACCACCAGAAACGGTCAATCCACGGCTATCGCGGACTACAACACCTTCGTGCAGGAGCGGGCAGCGACGAACAGCGCGCTCACCAACGCCGACGGGACCAGTTTCAGCGGCCAGTTCCGCGCCCTCGCTTCCACCGCCACCGTGGACGCACGCGACAACACTGCCACCGCGCCCGAAGGCTCAAGCTATACTACCGGCGAGGGAGCGCCTATCTACTGGCTGGGCGGGGAGAAGGCGGCCGACAACTACGCCGACTTCTATGACGGCAATTGGGACTCTCGCGCGGCGAGGAACGAGTCGGGAACTGCCCTGAGCGGCTTCACCACCTGGTCTATCTGGACCGGCAGCAAACCTCACGGAACCAAGTCTACGCTCGACTACCTCGGCACCAGCTCCAACGGCGTAGTAGGGCAGCTGCAACTCAGGAAGGAAATCTTCGCCGGCTTCACGATTTCCACTAGCCTAAGCAATTCGTTCTACGCCCTCTCGCCGGTCATCACCGTTGCCGACACCATCCGTCCGGCCAAGCCGTTGGACTTCCGCACCTTCCCCAACGACGGCGCGGCGTTCCTCACCTGGACTGACCCGTCCGACGGCACCATCACCAAGTACCAGTACCGGCAGGACGGCGGCGCATGGAGGGACATCACGGGCAACGGTCCCACCACGACCGCGCACACCATTTATAACCTCTCCAAGGGCACGGCATACACCTTCGAGATACGCGCCGTGGACGCGGGCGGCGCGGGACCGGCCTCGGACGCCGTCACCGCAACGCCGGAGGCGCTTATCGTGCCCAATAACTGGGAGTATCTGCCGTCGCCCGGGAACGACATCGGCCACACCGGGCAGAGATTCCGCGTGCTGTTCGTCACCTCCACCCACGTAAGCGGGACATCAGCAGACATAGCCGATTACAACACCCATGTGCAGGATGCGGCGAACAGCAGTGCGGCGCTGCGTCCATTCAAGGAGCAGTTCCGCGCCCTGGTGTGTCCACCACCGGCGTGGACGCCCGCGACAACACGGGCACCGCGCCCGTGGACGGCAAAGCCTATGCCCCCGGCGAGGGCGTCCCCATCTTCTGGGTGAACGGCGACAAAATCGCTGACGACTACGCCGACTTCTATGACGGCAGCTGGCAGTCAAGGGTCGCGAGACAAGAGAACGGGGATCATGTCGGGGGCGCGGTTATTACCGGCTCGAATGACGATGGAACCAAACATGCGTCAAATCCCGCCGGCGCCACCCAGCCCAGACGTGTGTTGCCAGGCAACGGGGGCACGTTGTCGAATCCTGAGCCTAACATTTATCGCAGCTTTGTACCAACGGCGGCCTACGCCCTCTCCCCGGTGCTCACTGTGGGGCATACCCCCGCGCCGAGACCGGCGCCAACGGCTGCGCCCGACCCGCGGTATCCGGATATACCCGCCGGTCTGACCGCGACTCGCGGGGACGGCAGCGCTACGCTGCGCTGGCTCGACCCGAATTACTCCCAAACCACCACCTACCAGGTCTATCGCTACGACCCGGACGCAAGCGACTACCGGAATGACAGGCATTGGAGGAACATGAGCAGTGTCGGCACGGTGGTTGACGAGGGAGACACGATTGCCTACACGGAGAGCAGGCTGCGCAACGGCACGCAGTACACCTTCCAGGTGCGCGCGGTCTTCAACATCGGCAACACCGACCACGAAAGGGTGGGATCCGCGGCGCAGGTGTATGTAACGCCCGCCGCGACGCCGCAGCCGAACCGCCCGCCGGTGTTCAGCCCGCAGACCCGCGGCTACTTCATAACCGCGAACGCCCCGGCCGGAAGCGCTGAAATCTTCCTACGAGGTAGGTCCCGCGCGCGTGATTGCGACCGACCCGGACGGCGACTCGCTGAGCTACGCGTTGAGCGGCGAGTTCCAGTCCCGCTTCAGCATAAGCGGCAGCGGCAACCTCACGGTGGCGGAGACGCCAAAGCTGACCATCCCGGAGCATACGGAAGTCTATCTGGATGTTACGGTGAGCGACGGCAACGGCGGCAGCGCGCGCACCTGGCTTAAGATCGATGTCGATCCGGACCCGAACGCGCCGTATGTGCCGCCTGAGGTGCATGGACTGAGCGCGCAGCCCGGCGACGGGCAGGCAACGCTCATCTAGCTCAGACCCAACATAGTCAACCACCTGATAAACGCCTTCCAGATATGGAGCGAGGACGCGCCCACCTGGACGGACATACCCGGCAGCGGCCCCGCCACCAACACCTATACGGTGAGCGGGTTGGAGAACGGGACGGCGTACAAGTTCCGCATCCGCGCGAGGTCGGGCGACACCGGCGCTCCCCCCACCAAAGTGGTGATTGCCACGCCCAATAAGGCGCAGCAGAACCCGCCGGTGATAACCGGCTTGGCGTACCCGGGAGGCGAGGGCTACGCCCTGCTTGCCGATAACTCACCAAGCGGAACGTCCGTCGTAACCGTATCGGCGTCCGACCCGGACGCAGGCGACGCGCTGACATACACGCTGCTGGGCGAGCACGCCTCGCACTTCAGCATAGCCGTCACAGCAGGCAAAGGCGTGGTCACGGTGAAAGAGACGCTAACCTCTCGCTCGGAACGACTGTCAGCCTGCGCGTGGAGGTCTCCGACGACACGGGCCTCACAGCCCGAAGAGGCATAGGCATCCGCCTGAAGCCGGCCGGAGAGCCTGTGTTCAACGCGCCCGTGCTGAACAACTCTGTGGTCAGGGACGGCAAGTCATGGGCCACCGTAGTCAGAGACGCGGCGCAGGATACGGTCGTCGCCACCGTATCGGCGACCGACCCGGACGGCCAGACGCTGACCTACGAGCTTCTGGGCAGCAACGAGGACTTCAAGATCGACAGCAGTGGCGTCATCAGGACCAATCGTGCCTTCACCTTCGACGCTGCAACGAGTGAAGGACTGCTTATCGAGGTCGCCGACGAGGATGACAACCGAGTCACCACAAGTATAGGGGTTCTGATAGTCTGCAAGTCCGGCGAGGTGATGCGCGGCAACGCAGGCAGAACCACCTGCCAGTAAGCACCACGTAGGGGGAGGACGGCGACGCCTGGCCGCCCTCCCCGGAGCGGACCGCGGCGCAGACCATGCCGGCGGACTGGAGCCTGATCGCCAGGGGCTAGGGCGACAAACCCCTCTTCGGCCCCGGGGAGAGCTTCCGCCTGATGTTCATCACCTCGGCCAGGACCAGCGCGGAGTCAACGGATCTCGGGGACTACAACCGCTTCGTGCCGGGCAGGGCCACCACCGTCAACGAATTGCGGCCCTTCAAGGACTAAACCAAAGCCAAGGTGAAATGCGCAGACGCATGGGGTAAATTTGTGAAGGAACCGAGGTAGCTGGTCTCAGAAATTGCGGGGGGGTTGGTGATGGGGGTGAGGGAGATAGACCGGTCTCTGGAACAATGGCAGATGGGAGTCAAGGACTTGCGGCGGCGGATGATTCTGGCTCCCACACCCCGGGAGCGGGAAAGGTGGTACGCCATCCTGCTGCTGGCCCAGGGCTTGACGGCAGCGGCGACGGCGGATGTGCTGGAGCGGGACCCCCACACTATCGGACGTTGGGCGTCGGCCTTCGGCGAGGGAGGGCCTGCGGCCCTGATATTCGAGCAGACCGGTGGTTCCCCCCCGCCCTTGACCAGGCACAGCAGGAGGAGTTGAAAGAGGCGCTGGAGCAACGGCCCGCCGCGGCGGGCATCCAACTGGCCAACTGGTATTGGAAGGTGGTGCGGCAGTTTGTCTCAGAACGGTTTGGCATCAGCCTGTGCCGCAGCAGTTGCCTGAACTGGCTTCACCGGCTGGGGTTTGCCTTCAAGCGCCCCAAGAAGCGACTGCTCAAGGCTGATGAGTCCAAGCGGGAGACCTTCGTGGCGGAGTACGCCGTCCTGTGGGAGGAGGCCCAACGGACTGAAGCCAGGATATTCTTTGCTGATGAGGCCCACTTCCGGGCGGACGCGGAATTGCGGGGCAAGTGGGTGCTGAAGGGCAAGCCTGCGTTGGTGGACTCCGATAGCCCGCGGTATGGGGAGAAGGCCAGCTACTACTCGGCGGTGTGTCTGGAGACGGGCGAGGTGGAATGGATGGAACTGGAGGGCAACAGCAACAGCGGGACCTCGGTTGCCTTCCTGACGCAACTGAGGGGAAAGCACCCCGGGCCGCTGCGGGTCATCTGGGACAACGCGCCGGCCCACCGTGGGGAGGCGGTGCGGGAGTACCTCAGGACGCCTGGCCTGGAGCTGAGGCTGGTGAACCTGCCGGGCTACAGCCCGGACTTCAACGCCGATGAGGCTGTCTGGGGTTGGGCGAGAGAAGAGGTCACTGGCAATCTGTGCTTGGGCAGCAGGGCGGCGGTGCAGGAGCGGATCGGCAAATTCCTGGCCGGGCTGGCCGGACGGAAAGACGAGGTGAGACGGCGCTGCCGTACGGTCCTGCAATCAAGGGCCGAAGCACTCGTTCGAGATTCCCGGCCTGCTTCCCCGCACCCGGCAAATGTACATCCCACCTTGGCTTTAGTTTAGTCAACCTACTAGAAGTCTGGGAACGCTCCCAAGACCGCCGCAGGCTCGGGCAAGTCGTAGAAGATGCGATCCTGACATGTGACATTATCAGGCACCGTCCTTTAAGCAAGAAAAACAGAGACGATTTAAGTCGTCACCTTCGAGGTTCAAACCCCAAGTCGGTTGCCGAAGCAGTTGCCACATTGAAAGACTACGGCGGGCCGAAACTCAGTGGCAAGACTCATCTGTAACTGCATGACATTGCCAGCGATTTCCTGACGGCAAACCAGGTTGACAGTGCGTTACGAAGCATCAGCGGCGGGTTTGATGGGCTCCAGTTTGATCGGGAACGGGCGGAGGATGATGTCTTTTATACTACCCCTCTGCTTGAACAACTTGCCGACATCTGCGAGAACGAAGGGTTTAGCGCGATTGATTTGATCGACCGGATCGATGCCGTGAAAATACAGGTCCAGGAGTATAGGGACTTCGACGCGGATGGGAATGATGATGATGGAGGTGCCGTCTTGGAAAGGCCCTTGCATCTAATGACCGCCACCAGGGCGAAGGGGAAGGAGTTCGACACCGTCATACTGCGCTTGATACTGTCCAAGGAATCTGGCCTTACCAAAGAACCAAGGATTTGCGTGAAATGGAAGCAGAACGGCGGTTGTTTTACGTGGCGTTCACTCGTGCAAGGCGACGGGTAGTAATGCTAATGAGCAGGGAGACCGGTTTCATCAGTCCTTTCGTAGAGGAATTGGGATTGCCGGTCTCCGCTGGCTGAGTCTTGTTCAGCGATTGGGATGGCAGGGCCAAATCCTTCTCGTTGGTATCGCTGACAAAAAGGATCACCTCCTTGAACCCGTGCGTTCCGCAAAGTGCGACATAAACCGAGGCCCCGGCCATTGTGGCCGGGGCCTACCTCTGCCCGATAATTCGTTCACCGAATCCGTCCTGGTGGGAAAGGACCAACTGCCAGTTTACATCTCCAGAACGAACCTCAAAACGAAAGGGAATTATACGCCTGATTACCCAAGCTCCCCGCGCCGTCACGCCTTGGTGGTCTTGGCGCAACCTTCGCAACGATTGTCGTTGTTCATTACTTCGGGGAACGTCACTTCCCGACCGCAATCAACGCAACGATAGGTGACGCCCATTTCCTCAAGATACTTCCAGCTTTGCGGAGGCGGGGTGTTCAACACCATCCGGGCTATTTCTTCCGCACTGGCGTCTATCCGGGGTGGCAGCGCGTGAACCACCGGACGCCCTCGGTTATTCTTCTTTCGTGCCATGCCTTCTCCTAACTCGCCATCGCAAACCGGGTCTGCGTGTCCCCCACGAAATACCGGGGGTCTACGGGCGGCAACTTGGACCGGATTTCCTTGGTCAGCATTTCCTGTACGCTCAACACCTGCATCTTGGGGTATTCCACCCCCTGCACTTTCACCTGCCCCTGTTGCGCCGCATACACCCGCAAGGTCTCCCGGGGCGGGTACAACGTCACCATCAGAGACATCGGAGCGTTGACCTGCTGGTTCTGCCATTCTGTCTGAACCCCAAGGAGCTTCTGCATTTCAGGGCGGCCAATCTGACCTTTGTACATTTTCACCTGAACCGGGATTACCTCTCCCTTCTCGGTGTAGTACCGGGCGTCAACCCCGCCGTCGCCAATCTTCTTGGAGTTGGGAACGGCGTTCAGCAACCCCGCCACTTTGTCTTCCGCCCATGCCCAACCCGGCAGACCGTCTTCGGCGTCTGACTCGTGCATCAACGCCCGCCGCTCAAAGGCTTCCCATTCGTAATCTTCCCATCCCATCTTGTAGACAACGGGGATGGCTTTCCCGCCCCTGCTGGTCAGACGTTGCTCCATTACCCTTACAGCAATGGCGCTCACTTCGATGCCCAAGTAACCACGCCCCAAGCTGGCGGCGGCATCCGCCGCCGTGCCGCATCCACAGAACGGGTCTAGCACAATCCCACCACTTGGAGAAGAGGCGGTGATAATGCGCTCTAGTAAGGCCAGCGGCTTTTGGGTGGGATACCCCAGATTTTCGTCGCTTTGGGAATGCATGAATGCAACGTCATCCCAAAAATCACTGACTGGCACACCCGGATTGTCTTCCAAATAGTATTTCAACCGGGGGACACCGCCTGTCTTTTGCGGCCATGCTATTCGCCCGTCTTTTTCGTAGGCGTTGAGATTATCAGGTGTAGTAACCCAGTGCATCCCATTCTTGCCCCGCTGGTTAGGGTCAACCCCATACCACACTTGTCCAGTTTCCCCATTCCTCTTTCCGCTGACGAGTACCGGCACCAGTTGATAGTTCCCCCGTTCATCAACATGGTTATAAAGGTTCAACGAGGCTTCGGACAGGCTCTTATAGGAAATGTTGAATTTGTACTTTGCGCTCTTTCCACAGAACAGAATGGTGTCGTGCGCTTTCCTAATATCGACGGCTGATTGAAGAACGGGTCTGGCTACGCAACCAAGAGATTTCGTTGATGAAGTTGCTGGAGCCGAAAAGCGAGTCCATCAACAATTTCAGATAATGGTTTGCCGTAGAGTCACAGTGCAGATAGATGCTTCCAGTTGCCTTGAGGACTCGCCGCATTTGCTCCAACCGTCGCCCCATGAAAACCGAGTACGCCGCCATTGGGGAGTTATCACCGCTAACCAGCCGGACGGCGTTAACCGCATTCAACAGTGGGCCATGCAACAATCGCTGGTTAGGAGTTCTCGGTCTCCAGCGTCCACCGCCAGATGTCCCGAAGCTGGGCGTCCACGCTTCCCTTGTCCCCAAACGCCGCAACATAGTTTTGGTTGCTGTTGAACGGCGGGTCCAGGTAGATAAGGTCAACGCACTCGTCGGGCAACTCCCGCAGAACGTCAAGGTTGTCGCCGCACACCAGAGCATTGCCCGCCATGTACGGATGCGCCGGAACGGTCGGCCATGCGGGAGACACCCGACGCTTCCCTGTGGTAGTGGTGGCCGCCTTCGCAGTATCCTTGGGTTTCGTCTTAGCGTTTTTGGGTGGCATATTTACCTGCGTCTGTCATGGGGTGGCAACTTAGTTGGTTACCGGGTCAGGTATATGACATGGTTGCAATCCTATGGGTGGCTTCTGACCCATTCCAAGACTTCGTTCAAGTCGGTTCTCAGCCCATCGTACCGCTCGTTCATTTCACCCAGCCGCTCCCCAAACCGCTCGTCCATCCGGTCTAGCCGACCGTCCATCCGGTCTAGCCGACCGTTCACTTCGTCAAACCCCCGGTTCATTTCCGCACGAAGCTGAGAGACGCTTTCTTCCAATCTGTCGAACCCTGATTCCAGCGTGTAGCCCCGGTTCTCCAACTGGGTGATTCTGGCTGAATCTGACTGAACCATTGGTTGCTCCTTACAGGGATATTGATGTGTATCTTATACCAAATCCGTATATCACAGTAAAGGGGGGTTGACCTTATCCCTTGGCGTTGGTAGTCTTCGGGTTGCGACAGTAGTGACCCCTTACCCCTTAGTTGTACGAATGCACGGCCTTGTGCGAATTGGGCCTTCGTGCCCCCTTCCCGGCCTGCATTCGTGAGAGGGACGGCTACTGTCGCAGGTGCCCAACTCTGCCGGAAGGGGGTTCCTTTATGACACCACCAGTAGCACGTTTCGCCGCCCGTGTCCAGGTCGGAATTGCTGTCGGCACCCTCCCCGCCGCCATCGGGACGGGGGTACTCATAGCACCGTTTGACTGGCAAACCGCTTTTTTTGTTGCCATCTACATAATGGTTTCTGCCATATTCCTGTCCGCCCTCTTTGTTCCTATCGCTGGCCTTGTCGTCAGTTGGATGGGGTTCGGCAAGGGGAGCAAGGTTGAACGGCAAATCGACCATAGCTAATCCGGCTCCCCCACCAGCGTTGCATAGGTCAACCGCTTCCCGCCGGTGCCCCGAGCCATCGCCGCCATCTGGTCTATCGTGTCCATCGGGCGGGCGTTATGCCGCCCGCTAAATTCGTTCACGTACCGGTCAAGGTGCTTGAAACTGACGTGGTGGTAAACCCCGTCAATCCCACGCTTCATCAACGCCCAGTGGCTCTCTATCCCGTTGGTGTGCGCCTGCCCCTTCACGTATTCTTTCGCACTGTGCTTTACCACTTCATGGGGACGGGGGATACCGGCGTATGCTCTCGCTTCGTCCGTGTAGACCATCGCTCCCGGTTCCGTGTGGTCTACCACGAATCCCTGAAGGGTCGGGGCGTCAGTCTGTTTCACCACCCGGGCCTTGACCTTGTTGGTCTCCCTGTCTTTCACTCCGGCCACCGCCGCCTTGCCCACCGTTCCACGTCCGGCCTTCAGCTTCTTGCTCTCATGCTTGTTGGCCTCTTTCCCGCCAATGTACGTTTCGTCGGCTTCCACCGGCCCGGTGAACACGGTCGCCCCCGTCCCTTCCCGGTAGGTCTCCCGGATGCGGTGGGCCAGATGCCACGCCGTCGCTTGGCGGATGCCCAAGTCCCGGTGTAGCTTCATGGAGCTAACGCCCTTCAGGTTCGTGGAAATCAGAAAGAACGCCATCGCCCAGGTGTTCAGGGGCAACTTGGAATCGTGCATGATACTCCCCGTCTTCACCGAAAAATCTTTCCGGCAAGTCCGGCACCGGAAGGGCTGTGGCTTCCGGTTCGCCCGCTCGCTGACCTCTTTGCTCCCGCAAGCGGGGCAGGCGACTCCGCCGGGCCAGCGGTTCGCCACCAGCCACGCTTCGGCCTTGGCCTTGTCCCCAAATTGTTCCACTGCTTGTATCAGGGTGATGCCCTTCCGATAGGATTTCCCCGGGCCACTACTCTTGGGTTTCGTTGCGCCGTTGTTGCTCGCCATAACCACCATACCCCGTTGTTTCATGCTTGATTTATACGAGTATTGTACCCAAACCAGCGTCACGATTGCAAAAAGAATTACATCGGCGTTTTGGGTAATCAGGCGTATAATTCCCATAATAATGTTCCTAGCCATTCAGGATAGCGTCCACCAGATAATCATCGTGCCGCACAGATACGTCGGTGGCGGTGTCCCTGCCGATGCCAACGACGGATAACGCTTGACACTGAAGCTTCCATTGTTGGGGGTCCATAGTCACCTTGACCAGCTTGAACTCCCAGGTTAGATGCAGGAGCAACCCCCTCACCACCGGCACGATGCGGCTCGATTCCCCTTCTCTTACGACTTTCTCTGCGGGCTTCCCCGTTTTCCGCGGCTGAATCCCAGTGGCTTTACGCACTAGCTTCAGGAGTTCTTGCCGGGGCGGATACCCCGGAGTGAAATCATCGACCAACAGATTGGCGCCGTGTTCCAGACCCTTTACCGCCCCGGCTTGGGCCAGCGACCTGAACCGCCGCAAGATGTTTTCCAGAGCCTCCTTATGGAAATTGCGCTCCCGCTCAGTCAAGCCGAAAGGACTCCGGTTAACTTGCCGGATTTGGGTTGGGGTATTCAACTCGTCCAACAAATCCGCTACTTCGGGCAGTGACTTTCTGAGCCGGTCCGGGTCTGCCTGATACACATCCAGGACTCTTTGGGCCAACGCGTCTTTATTTTCTTTGGTCAGTTTTCTGATAAAAGCCATATAGAGTCCTTATTGACGTTACATATAGTGGAAGCTGCCGTATGCGAATTATACACGACACGATAAACCCGCAATCGGCCTGCTATAATAGGCAGGGCAATGCCCACTACCCGGGCCTGCTGATTTGCGCTTCGTTTCTTGAGGAGGAGTTATGGACTTGGGACTAACCGATAAGGTAGCCGTTGTTACCGGCGGCAGCGAGGGCATTGGCAAGTTTGCCGCCATGCGCATGGCCGAAGAGGGCGCCAGGGTAATCATCGTGGCCCGCCGGCAGGAAGTGCTGGACCAGGCGGCCCAGGACATCCGCACCGCCACCGAGGGCGTGGCGCTGCCCCTTTCCGCCGACGTTATGGACGCCGGCACGCCGTCCCGTGTGGTCAATACCGCCCTGGAGCAGTTCGGCCGGCTGGACATTCTGGTCAACAACGCCGGAGTCTCCATGGCCAAACCCTTTGAGGACGTTACCGACGAAGACTGGGAAGTGGACTTCGACCTGAAGGTCTGGGGCGCGATACGGCTGATGCGTGCCTGCATTCCCGAAATGCGCAAGGTGGGCGGCGGACGCATCATCAACGTTACCAACCTGGGCGGACGCACCCCCGGCGCATCATCCATGCCGACCTCTATCTCCCGCGCCGCCGGCATCGCCATCACCAAGGGTATGTCCAAAGACCTGGCCAAGGACAACATCCTGGTCAACACCGTCTGCATCGGCACCATCAAGAGCGGCCAGCACGAGCGGCGCTACGAACGGATGAAGGAGTCCAATCCCGCCCTGAGCATGGACGAGTTTTACCAGCAGACCGCTCAGGCCCGCGGCATTCCCCTGGGCCGGGTTGCCGAGACCCACGAAGCCGGAGACGTGATTACCTTCCTGGCTTCCGACATGGCATCCTACCTTACCGGGGTGGCCATCAACATTGACGGCGGCACGTCGGCGGTGGTGTAGCCCACCGCTGCCGCCGACCGCCGCCGTATTCCATCAAACCATAGGAGAACCTTTCGTGACTCAGCCGTATCTCCAGGAATTTCAGCCCCCGCCCCGAATACTGATGGGGCCGGGTCCCAGCAGCGTTCATCCCCGCGTCCTCCAGGCCATGTCCCTGCCGGTGCTGGGCCACCTGGACCCCCTCTTCTTCCAGGTGATGGATGACGTTTGCGATATGCTGCGGCTGGTGTTCCGGACTTCCAACTTCCTGACGGTGCCTCTCTCGTCCACCGGCACCGGCGCAATGGAGGCGGCCTGCGCCAATCTTCTGGAGGCCGGTGACACCGCTGTCGTCTGCCGCAACGGGTATTTCGGCGACCGCCTGGCCAACATCGCCTCCCGGTGCGGCGCCAAGACCGTCGTCCTCGACAGTCCCTGGGGGCAGCCGGTGGATGTAGACGCCCTGCGGGATGAGCTGCGGAAGCACCCGCAGGTCAAAATGGTGGGCGTCGTCCACGCCGAGACCTCCACCGGCGTCCTCACCGACCTGCCCGAAGTCATCAACCTGACCCACGAACACGATGCGCTGGTGGTGGTTGACGCGGTCACGTCCCTCGGCAGCCACGACGTTCAGATGGACGCCTGGGACATTGATATTTGCTACAGCGCCAGTCAGAAGTGCCTGGGTTCGCCGCCGGGTCTGGCCCCCATCAGCATAGGCCCCCGCGCCATGGCGGTGGTGAACACCCGGAAGACGCCGGTGCAGAGCTTTTACTTCAACCTGAAAGACCTGGAAAACTACTGGTCCCAGACCCGGGCCTATCACCACACCTCGCCCATATCCATGACCTACGCGCTGCGTGAGTCGCTGCGCATGATGATGGAAGAGGGCATCGAAAACCGCATTGCCCGTCACGCCCGGGTGGCGGCGGCGCTGCGGGCCGGCCTGCAAGCCCTGGGCCTGGAACTGGCGGCCAACCCCCAACACCGGCTCAACCCATTGACCACCGTTTTCGTCCCCGACGGCATCGAAGACTTGGCGGTGCGGCGGAAGCTGATGGCCGATTACGGCATCGAGGTTGGCGGCGGCCTGGGGCAGTTCGCCGGCAAGGTGTGGCGCATCGGTCTCATGGGCGACGGGGCCCGGGAATCCAACGTGTTCGCCCTCCTCTCGGCTCTTGAGACGATTCTTTCCCGCATAGACTACGAGGTAGCCATTGGCGCCAGCCTGTCGGCGGCCCAGCGCGCGCTGCTGGAGTCCGGCGACGCTGCCGCCGCCGTCTGACTGACTTAGCTACGAACTTTCGCTCATGCCCACCCGCAGCCGGATGACTTGCCGTGGCTTACAGCATTGACGATAAGCTGGTCATCGCCGTGGCTTCCAGCGCGTTGTTCGACCTGTCCGAGTCGGACCGGGTGTTCCGGGAACATGGGGTAGAAGCCTACCGGGAGCACCAACGGAAACGAGAACACGACGTGCTGCGGCCGGGGGCGGCTTTTGCCCTGGTCCGTCGGCTGTTGTCGTTCAACGACCCTGATGAGGGGGAGCGCCCGGTGGAGGTTATCCTCCTTTCCCGCAACAACCCGGAAACCGGGCTGCGGGTCTTCAACTCGATTGATCGACACGGCTTGGACGTGTCCCGCGCCGCCTTCCTCAGCGGCGGCAACCCCTTCCAGTACCTCGATGCTTTCAACGCGGCGCTGTTTCTGTCGGCCAACCATGAGGATGTACGGGAGGCGGTCAGGTACGGCGCCCCGGCCGGCCGGGTGTTCCCGACCAAGTTTGTTGACGACGATTCCGAGCCTGAGCTGCGTATCGCCTTCGACTTCGACGGAGTTATTGCCGACGACTCGGCCGAGTCGGTAAACCACGGGCAGGGACTGGAAGAGTTCGAAGCGACCGAACTGGCGAAAGCCCTGGAACCGCTCCGTAAAGGGCCTCTCCACCGATTTTTCACCGGAGTCGCCAGACTTCAGGCCCGGGAGCGAGAGAAGAGCGCGGGGGACAACGCCTTCCGCACCCGGCTCAGGATTGCCATTGTGACGGCCCGCCGCGCCCCGGCCCACCAGCGGGTTGTGACCAGCCTGCGGGAGTGGGGGCTGTCCGTGGATGAGACTTTCTTCCTGGGCGGCATCGACAAGACCCGGGTGCTCCGGGTATTCAACCCCCACATCTTCTTCGATGACCGGCTGGACGCCGTTCAGAATGTGTCGGGAATTGTCCCCTCAGCCCACGTTCCCTTCGGAATCACCAACCAGGGGCCGGGTTGATTCCTTGCAGCAGTAAGTTGTATTTGTGGAGGCACGATGCCTGAACCAACGTCTGAACAGTGGCTCGACCTGCACCAAGCCTTTCGGGACTACTGCGAGTCCAAGCCGTGGGAATGGATGGACGACACCGACCTGGTGGCCGTTGAGCATCCTTTCGGGGAGTACAAAGGCTACTGCGTCGTTCTGGGCGGCGGCGGGATCGAGTACGGGCTGGCCGTGTACAACGGCGACGAGGGGTTGGCCGGCTACTTGGAAGCAGTGTCCGGGGTCAACAATGTTCGCGCGGCCCATCTGATTGAGCCTGTAACGTCATCCCTGAGCATCCAGCTTTCGGTAGGCGACACCGGCCAACTCTACGAGATAAAGCAGATGATGGCCGAGTTCTTCTGAACGCTTTCGGAAGATGCTATTGGCTCCGGAAGTCCTTCTCATCGAAGACGCCGAAGGCTGCTTGACGGCGCCGCTCACCCCCCCGTCTAATCCTCCGCCAAGTATGCTTCATCCAGCAGGTCTACGACGTGGACCACCGGCGTGGCATCTCCCTGCGCCCGCAGGCCGGTCTGAATCTGCATCATGCAGCCGGGGTTGGCGGTTGCCACCACTTGAGCCTCGACAGCCGTCACGTTGCGCAGCTTGGTTTCCAGGATTCGGCCGGCCAGGGACGGCTGCACCAGCGAGTAGAAACCCGCCGAACCGCAGCACATCGCCGCCTGCTCCATTTCCACCAACTCCACCCCCGGTATGGACTCCAGGATGGCGCGGGGCGCCCGGGTTATCCGCTGGGCATGGGCCAAGTGGCAAGGGTCCTGATAGGTCACCCGGCGTTCCAGGCGGGCGCGGGGCGGTTCCAGAGGAAGCTCCGCCAGAAACTCGGTAATGTCCTCGGTCAAGTCGCTGAACCGGCGGGTTTTGTCGGCGTATGCAGGGTCGTCCTTCAGCAGTTCCTGGTACTCCTTCATAGATGAGCCGCAGCCCGCCGATGCGGTGACGATGCGGTCCACCCCGGCGGCCAGAAACGCGTCGATGTTGCGGCGGGCCAACTTCCGTCCCAGTTCCAGGTCGCCGGCGTGCAGGTTCAGCGCCCCGCAGCATCCCTGAGCCGTCGGGATCACCACGTCGCAGCCGTTGCGGGTCAGAGTCCGCACCGCCGCATCCATCGTGCTGCCCTGCATCAGGGGCATCACGCACCCCGACAGCAGTCCCACCGTCAACTTGCGGTCTCCCACGGCGCGATGCACCCGGCCCGTGGGTCTGAAGAACCGGGCGCCCATGACCGGTAGCTGCCGCTCCATTGCTCGTAGTGAAGCCGGCAGCAGCCTCAGCGCCCTTGTGGCTCTCAGCAGCGGTTGAATCCCCCAACGCTGGTAGGCCCGCAGCAGATAGCCGCCCCAGCGCAGCCGCCGGGGATGGGGCAGCGCAGCCCGCAGGAACCACCGGCTTACCCGTTTCAGTTCCGGCCCCTGCTTGTTCTGGGCCAGCACCTGCCCGCGGGAGTATTCCATGATGCGCCCATAGGGGACGCCGGAAGGGCACACCGCCTCGCAGGCCCGGCATTGCAGGCACATCTCCCAGTGGGACACCACCCGTTCGCTGATGCCCAGCCGTCCCTCGTGGACGGCCTTCATCAGGGCGATGCGGCCCCGCGGCGACTCGGTCTCGACGCCCAGGTGGGTGTAGGTGGGGCAGGCGCTCAGACACAGGCCGCAGTGGACGCAACGGTAAAGGTCGGCTTCCGCGGGAACGTCGATTCCCCGGAATCCCGGCTCGTCGTTTAACCGCCCTTCGTTCAGCCCAAGGGCCGGCGGCGATTCGGCCATTACAGTTTGCCCATGGCGCGGCCGGGATTCAGGACGCCCGACGGGTCGAAGTTACGCTTGATGCGCTGCATAATCTCCACTTCACGGGGCGAATCGCCCCAAACGTCGATTTGCCGTTTCACTTCCAGGGAGCAATGCTCCACCACCGCCGAGCCGCCCAGGGATTGGGCCATTGCCCGCAGCCGCTGAATCGTCCCCACCGCGGCGGACTCGTCAACAATGGCGTCACCCCACCACAGCAGGCGCACCGTGCCAAACCCGGGGTCGGCCAACACGCCGGGCGGCGCGGGCAGCTCCAATGCCGCCAACTTGGCCAGTGCGGGAGATACGCAGGCCGGGGGCAGGTTCAGTTTGACGCCCAGCCGGGGCAGGGACTCCGGCGTCCACCCAAAATCGGTGTGCTTGCCCAGCAGGTCAGTTGCGGAGGCTTGGTCCAGCCGTTCCACGCTGACCGCCCCCCGGTCCCGCAGCAGTTGGGCCGACTGCTCCAGCGTTCGCTCCACCGCCCGGTGACGCCCGGCGGCGTAGCCGATGACCGTTGCGCCGTCCGCAGAAACCCCGGCGGTGACGCCCGGACCGCCCAGCCGGTGGGCAGCCGGCCCGTTGACGACGTGTACTCCCTGCGGCGCAGACACTCCCTGCAACAGTTCGTCCGCGGCGGCGGCAGCCGTTTCCAGCGTGTCGAAACCGGCGGCGACGGCCCCGGATTCGGCGGGGATGGTCGCCAGCTTGAAGGTTGCCTCGACGATGACGCCCAGCGTTCCCAGGGAACCGGCGTACAGCTTGTTCAGGTCGTATCCGGTCACGTTCTTGACCACCCGGCCGCCGGCCTTGGTTTCCACTCCGTCCGGCCCGACGACGCTTATGCCGATAAGCGAGTCCCGGGGCAGCCCGCAGCTGCGGCGCAGCGGCCCGCTGGCATTGACGGCAATTATTCCGCCGATAGTCGCGCGGTGGGCCAGCGGCGCTTCCAGCGCGGCCATCTTGCCCCCCTGCGCCAACTGCCGCTGGAGTTCTGCCAGCGTCATACCCGCCTCCGCCGTGGCGGTCAGGTCGGCGGGTTGGTAGTCCAGCAGACGGTTGCACCGGCTCAGGTCCAGCACAATGTCCAGCCCTGCTGCGGCGTTGCCCAAACCAACCTCCGTCCCGCCTCCCCGCGGCGACACGGACAAGCCCTCCCCGGTGGCCCACTTCAGCAACCCAGCGACGGCTTCCCGGCTTTCGGGTTGGACCACTACCTTGGGGATGAGGCCGTCCACGGCGTAGTCCGGCAGCCGTTCCGGGGACAGCAGGCAGTCTGGTCCCAGGGCATCCATCAGGCCGGTCGGCAGGGAGAGGGTCATCAACAGTCCGGCAGCCCTAGATGTACATTCCCGGCCCGGCGTGGTGGGCGCCGGGGGGATGGGCCACGCCGTCGGGGAAGATTTTGCCCGGGTTGAGCCGGTTTCCGGGCGCAAAGGCGTCGCGCACCGCTTTCATGCGGGCCATGTCGGCGTCGCTGAACACCAGGGGCATAAACTCCTTCTTTTCCAGGCCGATGCCGTGTTCGCCGCTCAGCGTTCCGCCCTCGGCCACGCAATACTCCATTAACTCCTGCGCCGCCTGCGCCGACCGCTCGGTCACGCCCGGCTCGCGCTCGTCGAACAGCATACAGGGGTGCAGGTTGCCGTCGCCGGCGTGGAAAACGTTGGCGATGGTGATGCGGTACTTCTCGCTGATTTCCGCCACCTTGCGCAGCACCCGCGCCAGCCGGGTGCGGGGCACCACGCCGTCCACCAGGTAATAGTTGGGGGCGATGGCGCCGAAGGCCCCGAAAGCGGTCTTGCGTCCCACCCACAGCTTTTCCCGGTCCATCGGGTCCTGCGCCACGCGGACTTCAGTGGCCCCGGTATCCCACAGCGCCGACTCCACCTCGCCGGTCACGTCTTCCACTTCCTCGGTCAGCCCCTCCAACTCCACCAGCAGCACGGCGCCGGCGTCGTCCGGGTAGCCGGCGTCGGTCACGCTCTGCACTGCCTTGATGCTCAGGGCGTCAATCATCTCCAGCGCCGCCGGGACGATGCCGTGGCCGATGACCGCGGAGACGGCGGTGCAGGCCGAGTCAATGTCGGGAAAGATTCCCAGGAAGGTCTTGACCGTTTCGGGTACGGGCAGCAGCTTAACGACAATCTTGGTGGCAAGGCCAAACGTTCCTTCCGACCCGACGAATACCCCGCGCAGGTCGTACCCCGGCGCTTCCCGTGCCAGACTGCCCAGGTTGACAATAGTCCCGTCTTCCAGGACGACCTCTGCCGCCAATACGTGGTTGGTGGTGGTGCCGTAGGCCAGGCAGTGGGGGCCGCCGGCGTTTTCGGCGATGTTGCCGCCCAGGCTGCACGCCCGCTGGCTGGACGGGTCGGGGGCGTAGCGCAGGCCGAACTTGCGGGCGCAGGTGTCCAGGTCCAGGTTGATGACGCCGGGTTCGATGGTGGCGGTGCGGTTGGCGGTGTCCACGTCGAGGATGTGGTTCATCTTGGTGAAGGCAATCTGGATGCCGCCCTCCAGCGCAATGGCCCCGCCGCTCAGTCCGGTTCCAGACCCGCGACCCACCACTGGCACCCCCTCGGCGTACGCCAGCGCCAGCGCCCGGCTGACCTCTCCGGCGCTGATGGGAAAGACCACCGCCCGGGGAATAGACCGGTCAATAGACCCGTCATACTCGTAGACCAGCAGGTCCTCCGGGTGGGATATAACGTCATCATCCCCGACAATTGCCTGTAGTTTTTCGATGAAGTCCAAGGGGTTTACTCTCTCCCGGTTGGCTCGAAGCTGACCATCAGCCGGGTGGAGGTACTCTCCGCAATCTTCGTCAGAGTCCTGGTGGAGGGGAGGGTGCGCCCGCTCTCCAGCCTGGCGATGACGGATTGGGTTGTGTTGCTGCGCTCCGCGAGTTGGGCCTGGGTTAGACCTGCGTTCGTTCGCGCCTCAATCACCGAGCGGGCCAACTCAAACTCGGGCCGCAGGTCTTGATATGCCTCCCGATAATCCGGTTCCTGGCTCCATTTCTCGTGCAAATCGCTTACCTTGGTCATCGCCAACCATCCCCACCATTAAGAAACTATCTCAAAACCAAAATTCGAAGGGCTTTGGGGGACTGGGTTACGTTGGGGGATTCATCCCCCAAACCCCCTGATGCAATTATCTCAAGACAGGATGAGGGCCGCTTCAAGTTTTGAGATAGTTTCTAAGCATCTCCAACGTCTATTGTGGCCGGACGTGCGATTCAACTCCCCATCTCCCGGCGACATTTGTCAGGGCCCCGCCAAGACATACTATCGCCACGCTGCCAAAGCGAAGTGTTGGGGCGATGATAGACCAAACCATCACCCCAAGCAAGGCGGCCCAATGCCAACGCCCTTCACCCTGTCCCCTTGGGAGAGGGTGAAGGTTGGCGTGTAACTGTTCAGACTGGGGGATTCGAGCCACGGGAGGCAGTTAAGCGCTAAAAAAAATGGAAAGTGAGGCATTTTGTGTCATTTACGCTTGGAGATGGGGCTTGACGGCGGGTTTGGACGTATTTTTGTGTTATCGTGTTCCAATTTTGTGCCATTTGTGTGTCACTTTTGTGCCGGTTTTGACGCACTTTGGCGGGCTTGTCTTTCCGCCGCAATTAAATCCGGGGCCGGCCGGGGCCGACAATTCCGGCGCGGGGGGCCGGCTCAGGATGATTGATGATTATGATAGGGTAGAGTCACCGGGATTGGCAAGGGGCAGGTGTCAGCAGGGACAATCGGGAAACCCTTAGTCTGAACAGTTGCGCTGGCGCGGGAACGATTTCGAGGTGGCTTCCAAGAAATTATCCCAAAACCAAAATTCGGAGGGCCTTGGGGGACGGGGTTCCGTTGGGGGATGAATCCCCCAAACCCCCGATGCAACTATCTGAAGACGGGATGAGGGCCGCTTCAAGTTTTGAGATAGTTTCCAAGTAGTATACTATGTCCAGCAGCCCCAAGAGACCATCTCGTGTGGGCCAGCCGGCGCTTTGAGACAGCCTCCAAAGGAATCCCCCGGCGCCGCCGGGAAATGTTAACGATTAGCGAGGAACCGTGTGCGGTATAGTCGGTTACGTGGGCACGCAACCAGCCTGGCCCATTATTTTGCAGGGCCTGGAGCGTCTTGAATACCGGGGCTATGACAGCGCCGGTATCGCCATCAGCGACGACGACGGAGACCTGCAATTCCGCAAGACCGTCGGCAAGGTGGTAGGACTGTCCGACGACGCCCGGATGGAGTTTCCCCAAGGATTCGCCGGGTTGGGCCACACCCGCTGGGCGACTCACGGCGAACCTTCCGACGCCAACTGCCATCCCCATACCGAGTGCCACGGGGAACTGGCCATCGTGCATAACGGCATTGTCGAAAACTACCTGGAGTTGAAGCAGCGCCTGCTGGAACTGGGGCATCAATTCACCTCCGAAACCGATACCGAGGTTATCGCCCACCTGGTTGAAGAAGGGCTTTCCCAGGGATTGTCGCTGGAAGAGTCCTTCCGGCGGATGGGCGGGCTGCTGCAAGGGTCGCAGGCGGTGGCGGTGATGAAGAAGGGCGCCACCGCGAAAATCTGCGCCATGCGGCTGGGCCATGCCGGGGGCATTCTGGTGGCCCACCGGGACGGCGAGAGCATCGTAGCCAGCGACCTGCCCGCCATGCTGCCCTTGTTTCGCCTGGAATCCCCGGTGGGAGACGTCGGGTTCCTGGAATCCGGCGAAATGGCAGTGGTCACCCCCCAGGGCGTCAGCTACCAGGACTTGCAGGGCCACGGGCTGGAAAAGCGGCTCCGCCGGGTCACCTCCGAGGATGTGCTGGTGGACAAGGGCGGCTACCGCCACTTTATGCTGAAAGAGATTATGGAGCAGCCCCAGGCGGTGTCCGCGGCGCTGCGGGGCCGGGTAGACTTCGACCTGGGCCGGGTGCAGCTGCCCGGCTTTCCCTGGTCCCCAACGGAAATCAACGGCTTGCAGCGGGTCATGCTCATTGGCTGCGGCACCAGCCTTCACGCCGCGCAGGTCGGCCGCCACCTGGTCGAGCGGCTGGCCGGACTGCCCGCCGAGGTGGAGAGCGCGTCGGAGTTCCGCTACCGGGGGGCGCGCATCGACTCCAACACGCTGTACGTATCGGTGGCCCAGTCGGGAGAGACCGCCGACACCGTGGCCGCCATGCAGGAAATCAAGACCGGGGGCGGACGGCTGATAACCATTTGCAACGTCGCCGGCACCCAGACCACCCGCCTGGCCGACGGCGCCCTGTATATGCACTGCGGACTGGAGGTGGGGGTCGCCAGCACCAAGACATTCATCGCATCCCTGACTATCCTCAACCTGCTGGCGGTTTACCTGGGCCAGTGCCGCGGCTTTCTGTCCCAGGCGGAAACCCGCAGCCTGGTGGACGCCCTGGCCCGCTGTCCCGGACAGATGGGCGACCTGTTGGCCGACACCTCCAACTACGAGCGTCTGGCCCGGCGCTTTACCGCTTACAAGAACTTCATGTTCCTGGGACGGGGCGTCAACTACCCCATCGCGCTGGAAGGAGCGCTGAAGCTCAAGGAAATTACCTACATCCACGCCGAGGGCTACCCGGCCGGCGAAATGAAGCACGGCCCGATTGCTCTGGTTGACCAGGAAATGGCCACCCTGGCCCTGACTCCCCGGGACTCGCTGTTCGAGAAGATGCTCAGCAACGTTCAGGAGGTCAAGGCCCGCAACGGCGTGGTCATCGCGGTGGCGACGGAAGGGGACAACCGGCTTCCCGAAGAAGTGGAAGAAATCATCCGCATCCCGGAAGCGCCGGAACATCTGACGCCCCTGCTGGCCACCATCCCCCTGCAGTTGCTGGCCTACCACATTGCGGTGCTGCGGGGCTGCGACGTGGACCAGCCCCGCAACCTGGCCAAGTCCGTAACCGTCGAGTAACCCCGCCCAGACTCTTCCAGTAGACACCGGCCCATAGACATGAGAAGGCCCGCACACTTTGGTCCTGCAGGCCGCGGCGGGGCTGCTTACGCCGGGGTAACAGTTCAGACTCGGTGAGTCGAGTTGGCCACAAGCCTCCGGATAAACTCCGGCCTCAGCGGCAGGGATTGAGTTGCCGGCTGCCGGGCAGCAAAACCTCGAATAACCGGAGGGCTGAACGGGCGCAGGCCCTGCCGGGATCCGGCGCCGTGAACCGTGAAACCGCAAAGCCTGCGCAGAGCGAGAGGCTCAGGGTTGCCCGCGTCTCCGGAGCTCAGCTTCGAGTTCCCGAGCGCGGGCTTCGGCCTCAATGCGCGCTTCCTGCTCAGTGTCGGCCCGCTCCCGTTCGTTGGCCGCGCTGGTTTCGGCCTCGATGCGCGCTTCCCGCTCAGCGTCGGCCCGGTTCCGTTCGTTGGTGGTCCTGGTTTCGGCCTCAATGCGCGCTTCCCGCTCAGCGTCGGCCCGGTTCCGCTCGTCGCTGAACCTGGGTATGTGCCTGCCGGCGGCCGGGTCGTACCAGCCCAGTTGGCCGTTTTCCCAGCGCAGGTACAGGTCGAGGACTGCGCTGTAACCTTGGTGGGTCCGGGCATCAATCCGTTCGATGGGTATGGGTTGGTAAGCGCCGTCAATCAGGCGGTCTCCGGCCAGGGGCGCGCCGTGGTCCCGCCCGCCGGAGTCGTCGAAACGCCAGTATTCCGGGATGCCCAGGGCGGCGTAGCCCTCCCGCTTCACCGTCACGTCCCGGCGTCCGGTGCTGGGCGACGCAATCTCCATCACGAAGTCCGGTGGCTTGCCCTGCTCCGCAATGACATAGCCGTTGCGGTCCTGACCGGCTGCCGGGTTGACGTCGAAGGCGATGAGCAGGTCCGGGTGGAACAGGCCCTCGCGGCTGGAGGTCGGCGCCCGGCTGATGTAAGCGTCGCCGGTGATGATGGTGGTGTCCTCATGGCCCAGGTGCATGGCCAGATGGTGGGAATTGCCGGGCAGGTGCAGGAAGATGTTGTTGTTCATGTCCTCGGGCTCAGGGGGGTCCGGGAGCCGGATGCAGCCGGCGGCCTGGGCGACTCGCTTGGTGGTCATCGTTGGACCTCGTGGGGGATGTTTGGTGACGGGTTCTCCGGCCGTGGCAACAGTGCAGCCATTATACGGCATGGAAGCAACCACGGCGTCCGCGTTCGAGGACATTGCTTCCCCTCAACTCTCAGCTGTTACCCGCCGGGGTCTTTAATTGACTGGTTTTTGCCGGCGGGGTATTATTGCTCAATTCTAATGCGAACCGTCATTGCATACCGGGTTTGCGCCGCTTGCATGGCTGAAATGGCTGAGTAATGACTCAAAAAAGGGAATACCGGGTTATCCGGGAACGCAACGTCATGGTGCCGATGCGCGACGGCGCCCGTCTGGCCACCGACATCTTCCGGCCCGATGCGCCGGGCCGGTTCCCGACGCTGGTGAGCCGCGGCCCCTACGGCAAAGAGGGATACCTGGACCAGCCCAACCACTCCATGTGGTTCTTCCCCAAGAACGGGTACGTCTTCGTCAGCCAGGACTGCCGCGCCCGCTTCGACTCCGAGGGCGGCCACTACGACCCGGTGTTCCAGGAAGCGCAGGACGGGTGGGACACGGTGGAGTGGGCGGCGCGCCAGCCCTGGTCCACCGGCAGAGTGGGCACCACCGGACAATCGTACCTGGGAGCAACCCAGTACGCGCTGGCGGGCATGAACCCGCTGCCGCCTCATCTTCAGGCGATGGCCCCCTTCTCCGCTTCTTCCGACTTTCACCAGAGCTGGGTCTACCACACCGGCGGCCCAATGGAATGGGGGTGGATGGTCCCCTACGCCATCTTCAAGGGCCGCAACACCCTGGAGCGCATGGGACGCTCGGACCTGCTGGCCCAGATGGACGAGTACGTGCTTCCTCCGGGCAACTTCGCCCAACCCCTGACCAATGAGTGGTACCGGCGCCTGCCCCTGCGCGACTGGATCGACCGGCTCAAGGAGGCCGCCCCCTATTTCCACGAATACTTTGACGAAGAGCTGGACGGCCCCTACTGGTGGCGGGCCAACCTGCTGAAGAACCTGGGCGGCGTCAAAATACCCATGTTCCACGTTAGCTCGTGGTACGACATTTTCCTGGAGGGCGCGCTGAATTCCTACCAGGCCATCCGCGAACGGGGAGCGTCGGAACTGGCCCGGAACAACCAGAGGCTGCTCGTCGGCCCCTGGGCCCATGTCCGTCCCTACACCGAGCCCAACTCCGGCGGGTGCGGCGACATCGACTTCGGAGACAACGCCCGCATTGAGCTGCACGACTATCTGCTGCGCTGGTTCGACCACTGGCTGCGGGGCATCGACACCGGCATCACCGGCGAACCTCCGGTGTATCTGTTCGTCATGGGCGAAAATCGGTGGCGGCACGAGAACGAATGGCCCCTGGCCCGCACCCAGTACACATCCTTTTACCTGCATTCCCAGGGGTCGGCCAACACTCGCCACGGCGACGGTTCCCTGTCCACCGTCCCGTCAGCCGACGAGTCCCCCGACCAATTCGTCTACGACCCTCGCGACCCGGCTCCCACCGCCGGCGGCAACACCCTGATTATTGATTACGGGGTTGCCGGCCAAGGCGCCATTGAAGACCGGGCCGACGTGCTGGTGTACACGACGGAACCGCTGGAGCGGGACATGGAAATCACCGGCCCGCTCAAGGTACACCTGTACGCCGCCACCAGCGCGGTGGACACCGACTTCACCGCCAAGCTGGTGGACGTGCGCCCCGACGGTTACGCCCAGAATTTGCAGGACGGAATCATCCGCGCCCGCTACCGGACTTCGGCGGCCCAGCCGTCGTTTATCCGTCCGGGCGAGGTGTACCGCTATACCATCGACTTGGGGTCCACCAGCCATGTGGTGAAGGCGGGCCACCGGATTCGCCTAGACGTTTCCAGCAGCAACTTCCCCCGCTTCGACCGCAACCCCAACACGGGCGCCGCCCTGGGAGTGGATGATCGGCTGGAGACAGCCCAACAAACCGTGCATCACGCGGACCCCTATCCTTCCTGCGTGGTGCTGCCGATTATTCCCAGATAGAGCGTCCCATGCAGGGCGGCGCGTCCAGCGGCGGCCTTGACCACGGCCCAAGCCAACCCATACCGGAAGAGGACCAGACCAGTATGACCAGCGGCATTGTTCCCGGCAACCGGCCCATCAGCCATCCGTTTTTCACCCGCGCCCAGCAGGAGTTGTTGACGCTGGCGCTGGACCGGATTGTGCCGCCGGAGGGAGACCTGCCCGGGGCCGGCGCCCTGGGGTTGGCTGCCTTCGTGGAAAACGCCACCGGCGCCAGTCCTCAGCAGCGGCGGCTGTTCATAGACGGTCTGGCCCAAATAGAAATCGCCGCCGCCCGGCTTTCCGGCGCCGCCTTCTCCGGTCTGAGCGGTGACGACCGGGACGCCGCGCTTCGGGACGTTGAAAGCCGCAGTCCCGTTTTCTTCGATGCCCTGGTGCGGCAGTGCTACAACGGTTACTACACCAACCCGCAAGTGCGGGAACTGGTGGGGTACCGCCGCCTGTCGCCGTCGGAGTACGAATACCAGCCCCTGGATGAAACGCTGCTGGAGCCGCAGCGCCAGCGGGCGCCGTTCTGGACCCGGGTATGACCAGGGCCCGCTCGTCTTGAAGTCCCCGAAGGACTTCAAGACGAGCGGGCTTTCGAGCGGGCTTTGATGAGGTGAATAATGCTGAGAGTGGGCCTGGACCGGCAGCTCAAGCAGCTTGAGCAGGAGATCGTGTCCCTGGGCGGCATCGTTGACAAGGCCACCCGGCTGGCGGTGGCGTCCCTGGGTACGCGGGACCTGGGCCAGTCTCAGCAGGTAATCGACGGCGACGACTACATTGACGCCAAGCGGTACGAGATTGAGGAGCAGTGCATCAATCTCATCGCCATGCAGCAGCCCATGGCCCGCGACCTGCGCCACATCATCGCCCTGCAGCACATCGCCACCGAGTTGGAGCGCATGGGCGACTATGCGGAGGGCATCGCCAAGATTTCCTTGAACATCGGCGACAACCCTCTGCTCCTGCAAATGGGGGACATATCCGTCATGTCTGACCGGGCCACCACCATGCTGCGCACCAGCATCGATGCTCTGTCCAGCCGGGATGTGGTGAAGGCCCAGCAGGTGTTTCAGGGTGACGACGAGGTGGATAACCTGTATGACCGCATCTACGGGGAATTGCTGCGATACATGATTAACGACCCCCGCACCATCCAACCGGACACCTATCTGCTGTGGGTTTGCCACGACCTGGAGCGCATCGCCGACCGGGCCACCAACATCGCCAAGCGGGTCATCTACCTGGTAACCGGCAAGATGGTCAAAAAGTCCGCCGTCAACCTTTAACCGGCGTGGCTAACCGGCGTGGCGGTTCCAGAAGCACGTCCAACCGTTTGACCTGTGGAACGAGAAAGGTTTCCTTGACATACGGAACGACTGCGTTAGAATAGAGATGCGTCTAGGATGAGTCGCCAAGCGTCTCGGCTCGGGGCCACGGCCCCGACCCTAGTCGCTTTTTCTTTTGTAGAGGCCCGATGAATCTCTGTTATATCGACGAGTCCGGAACCCCGGATGTCCCGGGAAATACATCCCATTACGTCCTGGCAGGGCTGTCCATACCCGACCACTTTTGGAAGCGGCATCACGAGGAGGTGGAGGCGGTCAAGGACGAATACGGGTTAACGCAATCGGAAATCCACGTTGCTTGGATGATGCGGCCATACGTTGAACAAAATGGTATTCAGGACTTCGCATCAATGACCTGGACCGAGCGTAGGTCACTGGTACGGAGCGCACGAACCCGTGAGTTGCTGCGAATACAGACGGACCGGAAACGGTATAAGCAGACTCGAAAAAACTACCGGCAAACCGAGAACTACACTCACCTGACGTTCGACGACAGGCGCCAGGTAGTCCGTGAATTAGCTGAGTGCATTTCACGCTGGGGAGTCGTTCGTCTCTTTGCCGAGTGCATCGACAAAGTACACTTCGATCCTATGCGAGCCGGACAAACCGTAGATGAGCAAGCCTTCGAACAGGTGGTTTCCAGGTTCGAGCAGTTTTTGAGTAATACCCAAAGGGGTTATGGCTTGCTTATCCATGATAACAACCAGACCGTGGCGAGAAGACACACCGAGATGATGAAGAGGTTTCTTGAACGGGGAACACTGTGGACCCAAGTCGAGAACATCATTGAAACGCCGCTGTTTGTCGACAGCCAATTGACCGGCATGGTACAACTCGCCGACCTGTGTGCGTATGCTTTGCGCCGTTACGTGGAGAACGGCGAAACCGAGTTATTCGACCCGGTGTTCCAACGGGCCGACACGAGATTTGGAGCGGTCGTCGGAGTCAGGCACTTTACCAACCCGGCAGTTTCATGCCAGTGCAAGATTTGCGCCGCCCACGCACCATCTCATGTCGTGTTGCCTTGACCCCAACAACGTTTCTTACCCCGTCAGCGCCAGTTCCAGTTGACCCTGCGGGCCCTGCAACTGACGGGCCGGGACTCGTTGGGACAGTCCCCAGCGGGCCCGCGCTTCATCCACCATCGACGCCACTGCCCGGGCGTAGTCTTTAGGGGCGTAAGCCCCTCCCCGGTAGAGCCGTTGATATGCCGGGGCCAGCTTGGGGTATGCCTCGCTCAGGAAGGGCATAAACCATTCTTTGCTGCCCGGCCTCAGGAAAAGCAGGTTGCCGCCCAGGTACTGGGCATGGTGGGCCGCCGCCGCCTCGGCCACGGCGTCGATGCTCTCCCAGCCGTCAGAAATTCCCGGCAGCAGGGGGGCCATCGTCACGCCGGCGGGTATGCCCTGCTCCACCAGGAACTGCATCGCCTCCAGCCGGGCCACCGGGTTGGGAGCGCCCGGTTCCATCTGCTTCCACACCTTGGGGTCAATGCTGCCCACGCTGAAATTGACCTGAACCTCGGCCGTTTCGCAAAGCTCGCGCAGCACATCCACGTCCCGGCGCACCAGGACTCCCTTGGTGGTGATGGACAACGGGTTGTGGAACTCGGCGGCCACCTGCAAAATCCTTCGGGTCAACCCATACTGAGCCTCCGCCGGTTCGTAGGGGTCGGTTGCGGTGCCGATGGCGATGGCCTCTCCCTGCCACTTGGGCCGCCGCAACTCCTGTCGCAGCACCTCCGGCGCGTTCACCTTGGCGAAGACCCGCTGGTCGAAATCGTCCCCGGCATTCATGCCCCAGAACTCGTGGGTAGAACGGGCGTAGCAGTAGCGGCAGGCGTGGCGGCACCCCCGATACGGGTTCAACGTCCAACGAAAGGGAAAGCCCGGAACGTTAATCCGGTTCAACAGAGTCTTGCAATGGATTTCCTGCACCTGAGCTTCAGCCATCCTGCCCCCATCCGCCCTTTTGGGCGCTTCCTGACCGGCTATCCACCGGGTAAGCCGGCCTGGTAAGAACTACCGTTCGCAATGTACGACTGAACATAAGAGCCGTCAAGGGGCAAATGTCAGTAGAATGGCCGAAATCAGGTCAAAGGGGAGAATACCCAGGGCCATCGCATCCGAGTTGTTGGACTGGAATCCGGGTGTAATGCCACCCCCAACTTGCCTTCATTCACTAAACCTCATCGACTGCTGACACACCCCCATTGACACCGCCGACGCCCCCTCATTAACGTTAATATCAGCCTGTAAACACCCCTCTCCCACGGAGAGAGCGGCCGGGGGGTGAGGGCGTCCCCGCGACAAAAGGCGACAAAACCCGGACAGAACACGACATTTCCACGACAAAACCGGACATTTACATGACAAAAATCCAGTCCCTCCACGCTCAAATGTCGCCTTTTGTCGTATTTTCCAGCGTTTCTGATTTTCAGGACGTCAAATCAGGGCTTTGGGATGGCTCGTCCCAGGCTCCGGTCTGGTCGAGTCCACTGGTACGCCCCTCCGGCATTCCCGTCCAAATGCGATAGCCTTGGGAGAATACCGGGCAAACATAGACAAGTAGCGGCCCAATCCCGCTGGTCCTTCCCGCAGATGTACGATTTCTTCGAGGCCGAAAACGTCCGGTTTCGGGTTTGTATTGCGATTTTGCCGTGGGCTGCAGAACTGGACGAAAGGCGCGTCCGGAGACTATTGACTTGCGTCTTCCCGGTGTGATAGCTTCCCGGCGCCTTGCTAAAACAAGGAATCATCCGGCCAGTGACGAGCGTGCAACCCATGTGTGACACGCCTCCCCGCCGCCGGTGACTCCCTGGTATTCCCAGGGAATTGGCCCGTTGCAGAGGTAATTCCTGGCGGGACAGGCCACCACCACTGAAGCAAGGCGGAACAAGCCGGGACGGTCCCACCGGCACGGCCAGCAAAATCCAATATGAGGAAAGTTATGGCAGCTATCACGGACCAGGATTCTTCCGGCGACGGGATGTTTGGAGGGATTTTAGGGCGGTTTACCGACGAATTTTACCTGCTGTTCCGGTTGATATTCGCCTTCTTGGTCGCATTGCACGGAGCCCAAAAGGCTTTTCTGCTGTGGGGCTTTCCGGCGGGGGCAAACCCCAACGGTCTCGGGACACTGCTGGACATCGCCGGGTGGGTGGAGCTCATCGCGGCGTTCCTCATCGCGTTCGGAGTCCTGACCCGGTTGGGCGCCGGCGCGCTGGTAGTGACCATGATCGTCGCCTATTTTGGGGTACACGCCGCCCTCAGCCCGGTTTGGCCGTGGCCCCACCTCTACCCGATGGAAGGCGGATTCGCCGCTCACGGCGGCGAGGTGACCATCTTGTGGTTCATCTGCGCCGGCATCATTGGCATTCTGGGCAGCGGCAAGTGGGGCTTGGAGCGGATGCTGTTCGGCAAGGAGATTTTGTAAACCGGCGCCAGCCTCCAACAATCCCACAGCCGGGGCCGGACCAACCCTTTCCCGCCCGAAGCGGCGGGTGGGTCCTGCCCCCGAGAGTACCTTTCCGGCCAAACCCCGGCCCACCCGCCGGGGTTTGGCCGGCCCTGCGCCTGGACCGGAGCATGGTTGCGCTTCCACCCCTGGACGGCTGCAAAGTCTGCGCCAGGCGGAAACCACACTCGTGGTGGGACTTTCGGCAGACTTGGAATAGCCTTGCCGAATCGTGCACCGGACAACCAGGAAGTCTTTCGAGGGCCGCAGGACCAACGGGCCGAGGACCTATGTGTTATCCTTCCGAAGGACTTCGTTAAATTGACTACCGAGAAGGGTGTGTGTTAACCTTAGTCATAGTTTCAGGTTGGCGACACAGCTTTTTAGCAGCGGACCTTAATTCGGGTTTCACAGGGAGCGAAACGAGATGGAAGTTACCTCGCTGGCGATCGAAAAACTCAAGGAAGTTATTGTCCAGGAAGGGGAAAGCGCCAACGCCTTGCGCGTGGTGGCGATGCCCTCGGAGCATGGCGGTTTGCAGTATATGCTGACCATGGAAAACGAAAACCAACCCGACGACACGGTCCTGAAGATGGAAGGGGTAGAGTTCCTGATGGACTCGGACAGCGCTCCCTTCCTTGAAGAAGCGACCATCGACTACGTGGAAAACTTCGGCGGGCAGGTCGGCTTCGTCATCAACAACCCCATGTTCGCCAGCGCAGGCGGTTGCGGCAGTGGCGGTGGTGGCTGCGGTTGCGGCAGCGGCGGTGGTGGTGGCTGCGGTTGCGGCAGCGGCGACGGACACGGCCACTAGGAACCGCCCCCGGCCAACCCCGGAAATACGGCGCTAAACCGAACAGGCCTCCCATCATCGGGAGGCCTGTTCAGTTATTGACAACCAACTACCCTTGGTATAGGCTGTATACGTTCGAGCGAGCTGATGACAAGAGCCCCTGGGCTCTTCCGGGCATCCCGGATAGTCGGCTCATTTCTTTTTCAGTAGAACGTTTCCCCCATGCCCGCGAAAAGGTCAAACTCCGACCGGATTTTATCCTGAATCAAACGGTGAGACCAGTCATCCCCCAACTCCCACTTCCTCTGGATTGCCCAAGCGCAATAGTCTGCTATCTGAAGGCTCGTATCAACGGCCGCTCCCCACATGGCGCATCGAAATTCATTGGTGGTGGAAACTTCTCTCATTACCTGTCGAATTGCGGCTCGGAAAGCTGCCTGCTTTTTCTTGATTCGGATTGAAGCGGCGACTACCAGTAACTCATCCCCTGGGAGTGCTACTTCAGGCACAACGAATTTCACGTGATGGCGCCAAGCGAAATCGTAGAATGAGACTTCATCCTGGTGAAACTCGGGGAAGGCCCTGCGCTTTTCCAGAATGGTCGCATCAACCCGAAAATCATACTTCCCAATAACCTCAAATACTGCGTCTCTCACCCTTTGCTCGTCATTGGTGGCATTGAAAAAGCCCAATGCCGAATCCGGTCTGTCCCAGGCCATATCCCTACGCAGTTCGCCGAGACGATTGGCCAAGGAATGGTCGTCAAACGCAACGGTAGTCAAAATGAAGTACCGACTGGCCCCACGGTTGTTGCTGAAGTCGAAATTTCCTGACTCGTCCCCGTAGATGTACTTGCGCATCATCGCAGTTTAGCACAGGCCAACGCTTCTCCCCATCGGCCCACTCCCCGCCACTTTCAATAGGCGCCCCGTTGGGCTAAGATTGGCGTAAACTCGCTCGTACCCTTCAATTTATTATGTTCGATGCCCAAGGAGGAAACATGGCCCGCGTTACCGGAAGTCACCTGATTGGACAAGCCCTGAAGCTGGAAGGAGTCACCGACGTCTTTTACCTGGCCGGAGACCACATCCTGCCGGTTTTGGACGTGATGGCCGACCAGGGGTTCAGGTTCATCGACACTCGCCACGAGGCCGCGGCGGTGCACATGGCCGACGCTTACGGCCGCATCACCGGCCAAATCGGCGTCGCAATGTACACCACGCCGGGGTTTGCCAACGCCATCCCAGGCCTGACCAACGCGCTGCACAGCGAAAGCCCGCTACTGTCCATCAGCGGCTCCGCCGACCTTTCCGAGGCGGGCCGTGGCTCCATGCAGGAGATTAACCAGGTGGGTATGGCCGATCCGGTGGTCAAGGAATCGCTCACGGTTTACGACGCCCGCCGCATTCCCGACACCATCGCGCGGGCCGTGCGGGTGGCCTTCAGCGGCCGCCGCGGGCCGGTGCATATCACCATCCCCATCGACATCCAGGACCAGGAAGTGGATGAGTCGGAGGTGGAGTTCTACAACCCCGGCGAGTACCGGGCCAGCGAGTCGGTGCTGGCATCACCAGAGTTGGTGCGCCAGGCCGTGGCGTTGATGCGCGAGGCCAAGCGTCCTTTCGCGGTGGCCAGCGACCCGGCGGGTTATACCCAATCGGGCGAGGTCTTGCAGCGGTTTGCCGAGACCACCAGGATTCCGGTACTCACGGAAGGACAGGCGCGGGGCATGGTCCCCGACGACCACCCCTACGGGTTTGGGTTCTTCGAGCGGGGGCTGAACCGGGCCGCCACCAAGATTAGGGACGCGGACCTGGTAATTCTGCTGGGCCGCAAGCAGGACTACACCATCGGTTTCTGCCGCCCGCCCAACGTCGCCGCCGGCGCCAAAATAATCCAGATAGACCCGTCCGCCGCCGAAATCGGCCGCAACCGGGGCGTCAACGTGGGCATGGTCGGCGACGTTACCAGCGTCCTGCAACAGTTGACCGAGGAGGCCGGCAAGTACCAATGGCAGGACCTGCCCTGGCTGGAGGAAATGCGCGCCAGCCGCGCCGCCCACGCCGAATGGGCCGAAAGCCTGGCCGTGCCCGAAACCCCCATGCACGCCATGTACGTCCACAAGACGGTGGAGTCGATGCTGCGCCCCGACGACATCCTGTCCTTCGACGGCGGGGACTACTGCCACTTCGGGCGGGCGCTACTTCCCGCCCAGATGCCCAAGCGGTGGTTCTACGTTTCAACCCTGGGGATGCTGGGGACATCGCTGCCCTACGCTCTGGCGGCCAAGGTGGCCTACCCCGAATCCAGGGTCATCAACTTATCCGGCGACGGCGCCTTTGGCTTCAACGGCATGGAGTTTGATACGGCGGTGCGCCACAACCTGAACGTGGTAACCGTTCTCGGCAACGACTCGGCCTGGGGCATCGACCGGCAGATTCAGCTGGGACTGTACGGCAAGACGGTGGGCACCGACCTGCTCCAGACCCGCTATGACCAGGTGGTGCAGGGACTGGGCGGCCACGGCGAGTTTGTAGAGAAGCCGGAGGACCTGAAACCGGCCATCGAGCGGGCCTTTGCCTCGGGCAAGCCGGCCCTGGTCAACGTAGCCATCCAGGGCGCCATCAGCCCCCGGGCCGAAGCGGCCATAACCCGCCGCCGGCAGGCCATGGGCCAGTAACCTCCTCCCGACGGGAAACGTCAACACCTTTCAAGAGGTCCCAGCAGTGGCGGAAACTAGGGACGAATAGGAACACCAAGAAGCCGTCGACGACTTGGTGATATACGTTGCCGGGCAATTGGGTATCGGGCTTTCCCAGCGACAAGTGGCGGATAACTTGGAAGCAAGTGGGGTAGATTACGGCGTGGCTGCCCGGCTCGTGAATCAGGGTCATACGATAGTGAAGTAACTTGGATATGGACAATGCGTTAACCGCAAGCCGTCAATCCGCGTTCACAACGACGGCGTGATGATGCGAGGCGGAGAAATGAAAGAGGAAATTGTTAGGTATTCCCCCGAAACTACCTCGGACTCCTCCTCGCCGGATTGGGAGGACGATATTACCGACGCACCCCGGGACGCTCCTCGAAAAGCGGTGTGGATACCGATGGGCCTCAAAGCCGGCCACTGGTATCTTTCCCGGGAACGAGGCATCCACAACCTTGTGAACGCGGTTCTGCGAGAGTATATGGAATCGGAAATTGCACGGCAGCAGGGCGAGCCTCGCGGTGAAGAAGAGTGACTGCCGCTCTGTCCACCTTTCTCGCCGGGACAGTTGGGGTGTCAATCGTTATTTCCTTGCCGAGAGCATTTGCTCTTGATTAGCCCCAGTACTGAGTTCGAGTGGGACGAAACGAAAAATCGGTCCAACCTTGCCAAGCATGGCATTGACTTTGATGAGGCCAAGCGTTTATTCGAAAGATATTTCTACTTCGAAGACGATACCCGAATGGATTACGGGGAGGTGAGAACTATCGCCTATGGGGTGGTGGACAATTCCGTACTGACAGTGGTCTACACAATGCGAGGCAATACCCGGCGGATAATTTCGGACAGGAGGGCCAGAAGAGATGAGCGAAGAACATATCGTGCGGCGGAAACTCGGCGACAAGCACGTGGGTAAAACCGATTGGGCGCGGGTTGAAGCTATGACCGAGGAAGAAATCGAGGCAGCTGCCTGGTCCGACCCGGATAATTTGCCGATGGACGTTGGCTCCCTGGATTTCTGGCAGAGGGGGGCTATGTTTGATGGCCGCCGAAACCTTACCCGGCTGAACCTTGACCCGGATATACTTGACTGGTTCCGGGGTCAAGGTCAGGGCTATACCCTCCAGATTAACACTGTCCTACGCTCTTATATGGAAGCCAACGAACATACCGAACCGCCGAGCCGCAAGCCAACCCCAACATAAGGAGCATCACAATGCCCACAACTCCTCATGGCATAACTTTTGACTCTCACCGGCCGGTGGTGATGGGGCGGAACGGAATGGTCTGCTCCGGCCACCCGCTGGCGTCGCAGGCGGGCATCAGCGTTCTCCAGCAGGGCGGCAACGCCGTGGACGCGGCCATTGCCACCGCTGCGGCCTTGAACGTGGTCGAGCCGATGATGTCCGGCATCGGCGGCGACGGCTTCATCATGGTCTACTGGAAGGACACCGGACGCATTGACATCGCCAACGGCACCGGCGCCGCTCCCTACGCCGCCACACTGGACCGCTACCAAGACGGCATCCCCATGAAGGGCGTCATGTCCGTTTCCGTCCCCGGTCTGGTGCATTGCTGGCTGGACGCCCACGAAAAATACGGCGTTCTGCCGCTCTCCCAAGTCTTCGCTCCGGCCCTGGACCTGGCCGCCAACGGCTTCCCCGCAACCCACTACCTCGCCGGAGCCATCGCTTCCGACCGGCTGCTGTGCGAGTTTCCCACGTCCAGCGCCGTGTTCACCAAGGACGGCGTTCCGCTGCGTCCGGGGCAAATCCTGTACCAGCAAGACCTGGCCAGGACGCTGGAAGCGATTGCCCGCGACGGGCGCGGCGCATTCTACGAAGGTCCCATCGCAGAAGCCCTGACCCGGTTCACCCAGGAACAGGGCGGACTGCTAACCATGAAGGACTTGGCGGACTGCCGCTCGCGCTGGCAGGAACCTATATCCACCACCTACCGCGGGCACACGGTCTACGAGGCCCCGCCCAACTCCAGCGGCCATGTGCTGCTTCAGGAGTTGAACATAGTTGAGCAGTTCGACCTGCAACAAACCGGCTGCGGCACCGCTGAGACAGTCCACCTGATGGTTGAGGCTAAAAAGCTGGCCTTCATCGACCGGGAAACCTACGTCGCCGACCCCGACTATATCGACGTCCCCGTCGAGGGCCTAATCTCCAAGGAATACGGCAGAGACCGTGCCAGGCGCGTCGACCCCAAGCGCGCCGCCGTCAACGTCGCTCCCGGCAACCCCTGGGCATACCAGGAACGGCAGCGTCATGCGATGACCGCCGGACGGCGCGGCGTAGCCCAGGAACGGGAAGACACCACCTGCTTCGTGGTGGTTGACGGTCAGGGCAACGCGGTCTGCCAACTCCAGAGCCTCCAGGGAGCGTGGGGGGCCAGCATCATCGCCGGCGACACCGGGATTCTGCTGAACAACCGTATGACCTACTGGCACATGGAAGAAGACCACGTGGACTGCCTGCAACCCGGCAAGCGGGTGCGCCACACCATGAATCCGGTGATGGTCTTCGACGGCGAGACAAGCGACGGCAATGGGACGCCGCCCCGCCTCAAGCTAATCCTGGGGACGCCCGGAGCCGATACGCAGGTGCAGGCCAACCTGCAAGTCGTCAGTCACGTCCTGGACTTCGGCATGACCGTTGCCGAGGCCGTCGAAGCCCCGCGCTGGAAGGACAACCAGAGCCCCACCGAGTCCAACATTCCCCACGTCTGCCAGGATGAGTTGTTGCTGGAAGGACGGTTCCCGGCTGAAACCGTCAAAGGGCTGGAAGGCATGGGTCATCCGGTGAAAGTCCTGGCCTCCTGGGACGGCGTAACCGGCCGGGAGATGATGATTCAGGTAGACCGGGAAACCGGGGCGCTGCAAGGCGCCGCCGACCCGCGCTACGACGGCTACGCCGTGGGGTGGTAGCCCCTTCGGCCTATCCCTGCCTTGACAATGCTATTAACATTGAATCTGTACCTCGTTTCTAATCACGCCTTGGCCGCCGTGCTTCCCTGCCGGAGCCGGTCACGATGGCAGTGGCTTAATCCGCGAGTGAACCCCTTCTCAAGCTCGGCCAAGAATCAGGGCTGGCGGTGAACATGCGAATTCCGGGACATAAACGAAGCCAGGAACCCGACGACGTGGGCAATCGGGCCGGCCTTTTCGCCGAGGCGGTGCGGGATGGCAACATGGACCTGGCCTGGTCTATGTTGTCCCGCGAGACCCGGGGCATGAGGATGGGCGTCTGGGCGACGCGGAACAATGTCAATATGCAGGACGCCTACCAGGCCGGCTACGATCCGGAACACGCGATGCGCGCGTCCATGATGGAAGACTTCCGCACCACCGTGTTGGGCCTGTGGCCGCTGGAAGACCTGACCGACCTGGGAGTCGCCCCCACCAGCTATCTCAGTGACGAACACGCCTTCGTGTTCCTGCCCTTCGGCGTCACCCGGGACAATGACCGGGTGCAGGAACGCCGGATGATGTCTGGGCTGGTCATCCCCATGCGCCGGGAAGAGGGCGTGTGGCAGGTGGATATGCCCGGCTGGCGGTTCCTGCATTCCGGGGATAAGCCGGCGTGAAGGCTGGCAACCGCCGGGGCGATGTCCGACGCCCCGGCGATCCCTTGCCCGAAAAAGGCCAACCCGCAGTCTGCGAATTGTGCCGCCGCGACATTGACCGCTGCACGGTACACCACCTGATTCCCAAGGCCAGGGGCGGCAAATTCGGTCCCACCGCCCAGCTTTGCGCTACCTGCCACCGCCAACTTCACGCATTGTTTTCGGAAACTACCCTGGCCGCAGAACTGCATTCCATCGAGCTGCTGCAAGCCAACCCCCAAGTCCGCAGCTACCTGAAGTGGGCTCGCCGTCAGAAGGACGGCGCAAACTTTCCCGTGCGCCGCGCCAAGCAGCGGCGGTAGCGCCGGGAGGGCCTTCCCCACCATGTTTCTTGTCACAAAGCGTTGAGGATCGGGGCAAACGGGTTCAACTCGGACGGTGGCTTAGGCCAAGGCAACAATCAAGATACCCCGTCCCCAACGCGCAAGCATCTTGCAATGCCATGACAACCGGGCTATGCTGGTTGTCGGCCCGGAGAGGTGGCAGAGTGGACGAATGCGCCGGCCTCGAAATCCGGTATACCTTTTGGGTATCGCGGGTTCGAATCCCGCCCTCTCCGCCAGGAAATTCCTCAAGGAAGCGTCATATTGGGCTTATTGAGACTGGTAACGCAAATTATGTACCATTTTGTGTACCGATAAATTCCCGGTAGTTTAGCCCTGAACCGCCCGGAATCTTCCCAACTTGCTCACCTAGCCAAACGAGAAGCTTTCACTGATTTCGGCTGAACTGCGTCATGACGCGCCACCGATAAACCGGCCGAATTCCTGCGACACCTTGGCCCACGACTTACTCGCATCTAGACCCGTCGAATTTACTCCAAGCCATGGTGACCAGCGTATCATAGTCCTCCACGTCCAGGGTCTGTTGCAACCGTCGGCGCGCATACTATGGGGAACGTGCTTCCCGTTCATCACCAGGGAACGGTTACTTTGCGGTCAACTGAAGATCCAGTTGTGGCGGGGCGCCGCCTGGCAGGGCCTTCTTTTGAATGTATATGTTCCCCACCGGCGCGTCCTCGTCGGTCGCGTCATAGCGGTAGGTGTTCTTGGTCTCCCGCGATAGCTTGACAGTAATGGTGATGGGTTTGTTAGTGCCAATTGGTATTTCTACTCCCACTCTCTTGCGAAGTGACCTCCGGGATTGGTCCTACGCTGTCAGCCCGTCCGAGCAAACTATGCGAACCACTTGCGGCTCCTGTGTCTGTGAACGATCGGAGTCGTCGGGTGGGTTGAGGCGGTAGCGTTCCCGCAACGCTTCCAACCGGGTGCGGAGTGCCGAACCCTCCAGCCGCAGTTCCCTGATTTCGCTCAGGGCGTTCTCCACTTGAGGCGGTAGGTCTCCCATGAAGATCCGCCGGAGCACCTCAATCCGTCCCACATCGGTCGGGGTTCCGGCGGCTTCCCGCAGCGCGATATTGAGTTGCCTGTAAACGTAGCGACGCGCTCGCGTATCACGGGGCCTTCTGGCCCTGCCCAGACGCCGTTGAAAGTCGCTCCTGAACGCGTCGAACGCGGCCATGACCCGCCCGTTGGTGTCCTTGGGCAAAGGTTGCGCCGGAGTGCCGGGCGTGCACTCGGCGGCCGCCACTAACTGGGCCGGGGTGATGGGCCGGGGCTGAAGGTCAGCCCCCACAGCGTAGCAGCCGTTAACTCCCCTGGAGCCTCCTGCCCCCAGCAGGACCACGGTTTCCGAGGGTCTCGGATCGTCGAAGGGCGAAGGCACTGACGCCAGGGTTGACGGCGACATTAGCGGCGCCTGCGCCCCTTCAATGGCCAATGGGTTCTGCACGTAGCTGTCATTGGCGGCCTTGGACCGGCCTGACTGCACTCGAAACGCCGAGCGTATGCCGTCTGGCAACTCCGTGATGGTCCGCCACAACTCCGGGTTCTCTTCCTGGATGCGCTGTAATAGGGCCACGGCGCGCTGGTTCGCCGCCACCTCGTCCAGCCCGTCCTCCAGGTCCGGTATTTGCTTGCCGTCGTAAATGCGGTACATGGCGTTGACATTGAGACGCTCCGCTTCGGACAACAGCTTGCTGTCCAGACCGATCAGGTCGTGGAAGGACTGTATGCGTTTGTGCAGCCTCTCGGTTAAGGAAAGACCGGCATCAACGGCCACGTCGGGCCACATGTTGTGCAAATTGATAACGGCGTGTTCCGTTCCTATGCGGTCCACGCGTCCGAAACGTTGGATGAGACGGACCGGGTTCCAGTGTAGGTCGTAGTTCAACACCCTGGCGCAGTCCTGGAGGTTCTGACCCTCGGAAACGATGTCCGTGGCCAGCAGCACGTTGATTTCATGGCCGGGGAGCCTCTCGTTGGACGACAGGTTCCAGGTAGGGGAAAATCGCTTGACGATATTCTCTGACTGCTGCCGGGTGCTGCCGGGTGCTGCCGGGTGCTGCCGGTCAGCCGGGCCATGCTGGGGTCTTCACCATTAGGGTTCAGTTGCTGGTATAGGTACTCAACGGTGGTTTCTGCCTCGGAGAAGATGAGTAGCTTGCCTCTCTTCACATCCGGCTGCTTAAGGAACTTTCGTAGGGTCTGGAGCTTGTCGTCGTCCTCCGGCGTGATGCCTTCTACCCGGGAGAGGATGCCGCTCAAAATCGCAAAGTCCTCATCCAGGTCTTCGGCCCACTCGTCCGCATAGAAGTCGGCGATGTCGTGGACCAGCTTGGCGTTCTTCCTGCCAAGTTGCCGTCGCCGCCCCTCCTCCTGGGTCAACACCTCCAGCAGGTCCTCGGCGTCGAAGGCTTGCCCCGACAGCATTCGGGCCGCCGTGTCGCCGATGGGGACGTAGCCGGCGTCCAGCGCGGCCCGGAAATTCCGGTTGCTCCGCATCAGCGCGTTCAGCGTGGAGCGGAAGGCTTCAATGCTGGACTCCAGCCGCTTGAGCAACAGCACGGCCATCAGCACGGCGATGCGGTCGGCAGCCCGGAACAGGTCGCGGTATTCAGGTTTGTCCCTGGCCTCGGCCTTGATGTAGTCGGTGGCCCGATACCTGACCCCCTTGTGTTCGGCCAGCATGGCTTCTATCTCGTCCAGGGAGCCGGCCTTGGCGTAAACCCGGTCCAGTTGGTAGGGCACGTTCTCCAGGGACGGTTCGGGAAAGCGCACCGCCTGTCCCCCTACCACCGCAGTATCGCCGTACAGGTCCCGTATGTCCTTGCGGCGGCGGCGGATGAACACCGGCGCCAGCGCCTGCTCGATGTCCGCCTTGGGGACCGGGGGTTTATCCGGCGGCAGCGGGGGAGCGGTCCTGGCCCGGCTCCTCTGCCAGGCGTCGAACTCGGCCTTGTAATTCTCAAAGTCGGCCCGGTGCTGTTGCCATCGCTGGGCGTTATGGAAATACTCTTCCAAGCTGACCGGTTCGAGATTCAGGCCGTGCTCCGTGTCGTCCAGGAACAGAGTCAGTTGCCGGTAGATGTCCATCGGCCCCAGGTTCTGGGGCGTGGCGCTGAGCAGCACCACCTTGTGGTCACCCGACTCCAGGTAATTTCGCAAACCCCGGGACCGCTGGTTGACGTTGCGGAAGTTGTGCGCTTCGTCCACCAGCACCGGCCCCCGATAGGGATACTCCTGTTCTAGGATGATTCCCCGCTCCGGGCTGTACGCTTCCACGTACCGGCCCAGTTCCTCGTCGAACTCAGGATCAGGGGGAGAGGCGACGACGCTGTGGGAAACGACTTCTGCCCCCAGCCCGAACCGTTCGTTGGACGCCTGCCACATCGGTTTCAACCCGGCGGGGCAGAGAATCAGCGGCGGGCCGTCATTGGGGTAGCTGACGCGCAACTGCCGCAGCAGCTCAGCGCCCACGAAGGTCTTGCCCAAGCCGACCACGTCGCCGATATAGCACCCGCCGTGGACTTCGATCATCCCCAAGCCCTGCCGCACTGCGTCCAGTTGGAAGTTGGCCAGTTCCTCGGTCCGTTGGGGCAGCAACTCGGTGGCCGGAACGTCGGCGTAATACAGCTCGTAAAGGGCCTTGAGATAGACGTGATACGGCGGAGTTTTGGCCAGCGCCCAGGACCGGGCCAACTTCTTCTCCAGAGCCTCGCTGATGTCCTGGGAATCGGCCCACAGGGCCTCGAACCACTCCCGCAGGGCCGCCATCTCCGCGTCGCCGGTGACCCGCACGTTCAACTCGGTGTTGCCGGTGAAACCAGCCAGGGTCAGGTTGAACGATCCGACCACCGCCGCGCCCGGTTCGGCGTGGTTGCCATACCAGCACAGGTAGGCCTTGGCGTGTAGCGGGCTCCGTAGGTAGCTCCTCACCTCCACCTTGCCCGCAGCCACCATATCCCGCAAGGAGCAGACGGCGCGTTCGGAATCGGTGGTCTGAGGCAGAACGGCCACGCCGTTGGCAATGTGGTTCACTGAATCTTGAGCGACACTATCCCGCTTGCGGCGCTGCACGATGCTATCGGCCTCCAGCTGCGCCCGCAAGGCCTGGGACTGCTGCAATCCCAAGGCCACCGATTCCAGTGTCGGTCGGTCGGTGCGGCCCACCAGGATGCGCACCTTGTCCAGCCGCGCCAAGCTGTCGGCCACCGCCTCGAAGCCAGACATGAAGAAGTATCCCACCGCGATGTCGGCCCTTGCGGAGCTATCCAGCATCTCCCGCAGCCTGGTCAGCAGGTCCGGGTCAGTTGTTGCGTGGAGGATGTTGGAGGCGGGCATTGTAGTTTTCCTTGGCAAACAGCTAGGGGCGGATGCTATTGCCGTAGTCCGCCGCCGACTATGCTGAGATGCTATTTCGTTACGATTCCGTAGTTTACCGGGATTCCGTCCGGCAGTCTCATGAAGCTTCCATTTTAGGGCCTCTCCATCAGTCTTGTCATTCCGACCTCGGCAACGGTCACTATCCAGCTCATCCAGGCTGTCGTCTTCAGGCCGGAAGGGGCTGCGGCGGACTCAGACATCGGTCCATATTTCAGTGAGTCCAGAAGCGGGCCTTCTTCAATCCCGACAAGCCCCCTGTCTCCTTGCGGGGACTGGTGGCTCCGGAGGTTGATGGTCCCCGCAGAAGAACTTGGCTCTTATACGGGCAACCATCTCTGTTTCGTTATCGCTTGTTTGGGTTAAACAAGTTAATCTGATGAGGATTAGGGGCAGGCATATCCGGCGTAAACCGATCTCTTTCCCACCTCTGTATCCGATCCATGCTCCCGAAGCCGACGTCAGGCATTTCATTGGTGAACACGTCGAGTATGGCTTGACGCCTGCTCTCACCGAACTGCTCCCATCTTCCTGGGGATATTGCTATATTTCCGAAGGACTTTAGTATCGAGTAAGAAATCTCCCCTTGTAGTTTCTTGCCTTGCAGATGAGACAGACTCTGACCCTTCGGCTCAATAATACTTTCTTCTTCGATAAAATGGTGAAAAATAACCTTGTGCCCCTTGCTCAAAGGCAAGACTGTAATACCCCAGTTCACAATGTATTCTACCGACCTGAAACGCGGATTAGCTCTTGTTCTGATGCCATCAGAAAAGTCGGAAACAGCTAGAGCAGGTTCTCCCGGTATGTGAAAAATCTTGTGTGCAATGACCTTGCACTTCCCGTCTTGGCATTTGTTGCATATTTCTGGCTGTAAGCATCCTTCAATCTGGTGTTTGTAGTGTTCCAATCCGATTACACGTTGCTGCTGCAACCGTACCATGGACTGGAACAGTTCACTCTGTGGCACTTCCTTTAGTTCGGCTTCAACCGATTTCAAGAGGAGTTCCTCTCGTCATAAGCCCGCAATTATCGGCTTGTACACCATAAGGTTTAGACTTCTGGAATCTGACAAGTCTGGGTCTGGATTATCTGTGGGTGAAAACAGTTTTTCATGCTCTTCGCAAGTGAAAGAGCCAACAAAAACGTTGTTAAAATGCTCCAGTATCGGGAAATAAGGTGTTTCCTCCAGATTCGCCTTGAAGACGTTAAGAGGCAATTCGGAGAAGACCCTAACTTGCCCCTTGTCGTCGCAGATTTTTCTGAGCCAAGATCGCGGAATCACGTGGCCTCCCGCTATGGCGCCTTTGCACCGATCTATGGCTTTGCAATTTCGATACGCCCTGCGTTTCGTCAAATCGACAGTCAGTTGAGTAATTCTGTTTCGCTCATTTTGCGGCAAGTCCGGGACGTACAACTTACGAACCATACCCGAGTTCTCCAGTGGTGGGATTCCGATACCTTAATAGAAATATGCAGATACTATGTACCCCCCTGACCTTCATGGAAACCCTCGGTAGAAGTCGCGGCGGTGTCCGAACCTTTGTAGGATGGCAACTTCGCCTTCCATCTCAATGCCCAAGCGGTAGTCCCCTATTCTAATCCGGTAATGATTCTCCCATCCTTCCATTTTTCTGACGTTGCTCACCCCGGAGAGATCAGGCGCTGCCTCCAGTTCCTCTATCTTGCGCCTCAGCCTTCGGATGTCTTGGGGTGAGCGCGTCCTCCTCAGATCCCGATTGAATCTGGAGTCAAACCTAAGCTCCATCTAATTCCTGGAGGATTGCCATCACCTCCTCACGGCTGACATAACCCTCGGCCCGGGCCTCTTCCTTACCTTCCAGCATCGCCCGCAGTATAGCCGCGTCCTCTTCCTCGTCGGTCTGGTGTATCAGGCCCAGGCTCCTCTCGACGGCCGTGTCTTCCTCATCCGTTAGCCCGTACAGGTCGTAGACCAGCCGGTCTATGTCCCATTCCAAATAGCTGGTGTCCGCGTTGGGGTCGGCGGACTTTGCCGCCAGTATTTCGTCCACCAGTTTGATGAACGGTTCCTGCTCCACCCCGCTGATTTTCGGGATGGGGATGGTTTCGGCATAGACTTTCTTCCAGCGAAATACCCCCATGCCTGAAGTTGGCGCAATCTGCTGAAGGAACCATCGTATTAGGGTTGAATTAAGCAAGGCGCACAGGTACTTGAGCGATGCCCCGGTCATTATGAAGGTTGTAGCTTCCCCATATATGCCACTGTCGTCATAAGCGAACCGCCCCTCCTCGACCAGTTCAATCCACAGCAGCTTTTCTTTGGCGAAATCTTCGTGGTACGTGCAATTGCGCAGGTTATACGGTGTCTTTCCTTTGTCCTGTCGCTTGGTCAGCCTGTCATAGGAACTGTCGAGATGCGCTTTGATGGCGGGGTAATCTTCAATATTGATGGCGGGGACTTTTCCGTACCCGTTGTGCGTGTCAATCAGCCAACGGCCGTCCCATTTTGCCCGGTAACGCTGAATGTCGCGGCCCCGCAAAATTGGTTTAATGATCTTTGACGATGCAGGGTCTTGCGACACCAGGCCCTCTTTCGTCTCGGAGTCTATTATGAAAGCGTCGTTGTACCCCGTCTTAATCCCAAAATAGATGTTGACGCCCCACTCTTTCAACGTCGTTCCTGCCGCTTCCATCTTGTCCATCGCTGATCGCTCCACCGCCGACAAGACGCTCCAGGGCTTTTCCCCGTCCGGGCGCAGTTCGCCCCACAGGTGTTCCGGCGGCGGAAATGGTTCGCCCGCCAGTCTATCCATATCCACCGCCCGGCAGGCTTCCCCGCTCTTGCCAAGACGGGTAACCATAATGCCGGAGTCAACAATGGCCGACTCGAATATATCCTTGCCCAATTCCAGCAGACGCAGGGGAGTATGGTTTTCGGCAAAATAGCGGCGGGTGGACTTGCCGTATTCGGCCTTGAGCCAACTGTTGGAAGTGATATATGTAAGCAGGCCGCGGGACGGCGTGAGTACCTGGCAGCCACGCTCGTAGAAGAGCTGATAAACGTCGCCAGTGCGGGCGAAGGTGGCGTAGCCGCAGTCCTGGTAGAGCCGCCCCAGGCGTCCGCCATCCCTCTGCAACTGGACATACGGTGGGTTGGCGATGGCTATGTCGAAGCCAAGGCGGGCGGCGAAGACCTCGGCGAACTCCACCCGCCAATCCACCACGCCGTCCATCGCCGTAACGCCCAAGGCGTCGCGTATTTCGGCAGTCAGCTCCCCTATCTCTTGCCGCAGGCTTGTCTTTTTCGAACCGTCGGAGGCGCGCAAGTACTCCCCCTTCAGGTCGCCCAGCCGCCGCATCTGCGTGGTGTCCTGGCCCAGGGTGCCTTGCACTTCCACGCCGGCGCTGGGGTCCGGCCCCCGCAGGCTGTCGCCGCAGACCACCTTGAAGTCCAGGTTGGGCAGCGGCTCCGGCGTTGGCCCTTCGTAGTCAATGGCCAGGGACAGCCACATCCGCAGCATGGCGATGTTCACCGCAAAGTCGTCAATGTCCACGCCGTAGAGGTTGCGCTGGATGATTTCCAGCTTCAGGTCGTAAAGGGCCTTGGCGTCGGCACCGGCGTTGTAGAGGGCGGTTTGGAGTTCGATAAGTTCCTGCATCATGCCCAGCAGGTAGGCGCCGGAGCCGCAGGCCGGGTCCACCACTGTTACCTCGCTCAGGGCCTCGCTGAATCGGCGGGCGGAGGCCAGGGAAATACCGGCCGGGTCCTTTTGGTCCACGAACCGGGCGATGGCATCGGCGTCGGCGCCGGTGTCCTGCCCCTCCAGATAGCCCTTGAGGGCCTCGCGACACATGAAAGAGACTACCGGGCGGGGAGTGTAGTAAGCGCCCGAGTCGTGGCGGCCCGTGACCAGTTCTTCAAACACCTTGCCCAGCATCTCCGGATCAACCGCCACCTCGATGTCGAAGGGCGTGGATTCCATGACGGTGAAGTTGAAGCGGTCGAAGAGGTCCCTCAGCACCTGCTCGATGGCGCCGTCGGGCACACTTATATTCTGGCGTCGGTCCAACTCGGTCTGCTCGAACAGGCCGCCGTTAAGGAATGGAACGTCGCCGATGAGGGTCGTCAATCTCTGGGTCAAGTCCTTGGAGCCGGGGTTGTTAAGGCCGGAGAAAAACAGCGGCTGGAGCCTGGTGGTGTAGAAATCGCCGTGGCTGGGATGGGCATGATAGTCCTGCCACAGGACGTTGAGATAGTCCTTGTTACCTTGGAAGGTCAGCCAGCCCTTGCGCTGCAAGAAGTAAACGAACATCAGCCGGTTGAAAAGGGTCTGGACAAAGAAGCGTCTTTCCTCGTGCCCCTCGGCGGTGTCCTGGAACCCGGAAACGCTGGTTTCCGCCGCCTTAAATATCCGCTTGTATTCGGCGAAAAAGTCCCTGGTGACGGGTTCCACATCGAAAGCCGCTTCCAAGGCGGCGCGGATACTACCCCTACCCTGCCAGTTCCAGTAGATGTTGGAGACCTGTTGCACCGCAGTGCGGCGGGGTAGGTCCCGGTCCAGGACCATCCGGCGCAGAGTAGGCCGGGCACCAGTAAAGCTGGGAAGAATGATGTGAAGCTGGTTGGTCGATGGGTTGGTGAAGACCAGTAACAGGTCGTCGCCCAGTTGGTTAGCCAGCGGTATGGCGGCGGCGTCCACTTCCGCCTTGCGCACGCGGTCCGTGGTGGACGGTGGCAAGGCAATGTGCAGGACGTGAACACCGTCAAGTTCGGCAATGCGGTCGGCGGCGTCGGGCAGCGAAACACCAGCCTGGGCACCGGCAAGACCTACCTGCCCCGATGCCGGGTTGAAGTCCAACACCTCCACGAACAGCCCGCGGACCTCGGCCGTTCGTTGCCCTGGGGCCGCGGCGAATATACGGCTCATTCGCTCTTCAACTTCAACTGCGTCTTCCCGATTTTGGATGGGCATCAGTTCAATCCTCTCGCATGACTACCATGATTATACTTTCGTGCGTAACCGGGGGCGAGTGTGACGGGACAGCGAGAAAATTGCGAAACTCTTTAGTTGCCGAAGGGCCAGAAGAATAATAGCGTGAATAGGATTCGTCGGCTATCCAGGGTGGGGGGATTCGGCAAATACTTTAACGGTATTCGTCCCCAATTAGCAGTCGCAAGCTCAACTGGGTAGTTTCGCAATTTTCTCGGACAGCAGGATTCCCGACAGGCGTTGTATCTGACCTGCCCCCGATGGTTGTACCACTTTTTTTGTTGATCCGACCAGATGAGGCGGATGCCATCAAGTTGGAACCGGACGTATCTTGGTGGGACAACGGGGCGTTGCGTCTTCGTGGGCGACGCGAAGTACAAACGGCTGGATATTGCTGGGTTCCGCCACGCCGATATGTAACAATGTTGGCCTACTGTACGGCTTCCGGCTTGGCTTCGGGACCGCTGATATACGCCGCCGGAGAGGCGGAGCCTGGCGTTCACCACGTCCGGAATGCGGGCAAGACCATCGAGGTGGTGTCCCTCGACCTCACTGGAACCACGGAGACGATCTTGTCCGAAGTGCGGCGCTGCGGGGCGGGTACGGCGCATGGCAGAGAGCGAGACACCAAAGCCGCTGATCTGGGAAGGTGAGACTCGGGCCCGGTTTTCGAACAACAACGTCAAGCCAGCGGCTCGAACACCAGCTCCGGCACCACCACCTCCCAAGAATCGCAGCAGAGGCGGTCCCGGTATTCGGGATCGGAACTCTCCCGATCCCAGGTGGCGATGGCCATGACCATGCCAGAGGTGCAACTCATACGGGCGGGAACCTCAAAGCCGCTCGCCAGCTGTCCGACCACCGTTCCTCCGGAGTCCAGCAGTTCCCAGCGATTCGGTCCCCGCCGCAGCCGCAGCGGGTCACCAGGGGACAGGTCGGCGATTGCCCTGTGCAGGGGATGGCCTTGGGCTCGGTATCCGGCAAAGCTCAGGAACACGTCCCGCAGGCTCAGACTCCGGTAGCGTCGGGACAGCTCCGGCGGGGCTGGCGGGAAATGGGCGGGCCCATCGCGGTGCAGCACCGAAGGGATTTCCTGCAGGGAATCCCGGAACGGATGCGACCGGGGAAAGCGAGCCAGCGTCAGTGTCTTGCGGGCGCGGGTCATGGCCACGTAGTACAGGCGGCGCGGTGCGTCGGCGTCCTCACTGCCGCCAACCCGCTCCCAATTCCCGTCCAGGACAACAACGTGGTCGAACTCCAGTCCCTTGGCGCGATGGGCGGTGAGAAGCAGCAAGCCACGCTGACGCCGGCGGACATCCCGTGACCACTCGGCCAGCCATTCGATGAAATGGTCCACCGGAGATTCGCTATCACCGGTCTCCAGGGCGTACTCCGCCACGGCCTCTTGAAGCAGCTCAATCCAACGGCCTGGAGGTTGATCAAACACCCATCCCTCGAGGTCATCGCCGGTGACAAGGTAGGAGTTCCGACGGCGCAGCCAATCCACCAACGCTTGGGTCTCCCGAAGCTGCCAGATGCCCGTGAACTCCTCGTTGGCCATCTGCACCGGAATGCCTTCAAGTTCGCAGAGGCTGCGCACCGGGTCCAGGCAGAGGCTGCGGACCGGGTCCAGGTAGCTCCACTCCCGGGCAATCACCGCGCATTGGGCCCAGTCCCAGTGCTGATCCAGACCGGCTAATCGCTTCAGCTCGGCGACCACCGCCTGCGCCTGTGAGATCAAGGTATCTCCCGCCGGAAGCGTCTGGAGCTGCCCCCGGGCCACCGGGTCCATCAGGGCCCAATCTCCACCGGAGGGGGCCCGGCCCCGCGCCCGATTGATGGTAATGGGATGCCCAGCCTTCATCCGCTGCGCAGCCGGCTTGATCACCGCGTTGGCCGCCTCGATGATGTGGCCGGTGGAGCGGTAGTTGTCGGTGAGAAATAAGGGCCGGGCCTTGTAGTCGGCTTCGAAGCGGCGGATGAACTCCGTGGACGACCCGTTGAAGGCGTAGATGTTCTGGTCGTCGTCGCCCACCGCGAAGAGGCTGAGCTTGTCGTCGTCGCTGGAAAGAGCCCGCCCCGCCAGGGCGGAGATCAGCTCGTACTGGTCCGGGCCGATGTCCTGGTACTCGTCCACGAGAATCCACCGAAAACCGGCCAACAGGCGGGCCCGCTGATCGTCGGCTTCATCGGGAAGCAGTCCCTCCCCCTTGAGCAGGGCGACCGCATGCTGGACCACCTCGCGGAAATCCCCCTCGTCCAGCCGGTTTCCCCGTCCGCTGAAGCTGGAGCCGGTGAGCCGCATGGCCAGGGCGTGGCAGGTCAGCACCACCACACCGCGGGCGTCGTCGCCGATGAGGTCTGACAGGCGCCTGCGTATCTCCACCGCGGCATGGCGGTTGTAGGCCAGGGCCAGGATGCCCCGGGGGTTCTCCCGCCGGACTCGTATGAGGTAGGCGATGCGGTGAACCAGCACCCGGGTCTTGCCCGAGCCGGGACCCGCCAGGACCAAAACGTTGGTCTGCTCCCGGTCGTCGGCCACGATGCGGCGCTGGACGGGGTTGTTCAGGCTCTCCACGACGGACTGCCAGGATTCGGGCGTGGTCTGGCGCGACATTTCCGCGTCCCGGCCCGGCAGCCACTTGGACAGGAAGTCATCCTTGAGCAGGCTGAAGTAGTCCATGGCCAGCCGGAGGGCTTGGGCCATGGAGGCCAGCCCCTGCTGGGCGAACTCCGCCATGACGTGGATCTGGAGCGTCTGCTCGTCGTAGTGGAGCCTCAGCGAGCCGTAATCGGCCTGGGCGAACCCGCGCCTTTCCTGCTTGAGACGGATGGTCATGGCTGGACGGAACACCGCCAGGCCCTTGTTCAGGCGGATGACCTCCTGCTCGTGCAGCCAAAGCAGGGCCCGGTCCACCAGCCGGGACGGCTCTCTCACCTGGCTCCTGACGAGGAGGTCGGAATTGACGGCCATCAGCAGCTTGCCCAACGTGGTCTCAGCCAAAAGATCGGTGCCCCGGCTCCCGGATGGCAGGCTGGACAGCAGATGTTCCAGGATGCGGACGGCGGCAGCCCGGCGCACCTCGGCCATCTTCTCCAGTTGTCCCCACTGCCGCAGCAGGGTCACCTGCACCATCTCCTGGTCCCGTCCCCGCACGGACAGGCTTCCACCGCCGCCCCCTTCGCCCCGGCCGTCGGCGGCGATGCTGCGGAGGATCCGCCGCAGGCGTTCCGGCAGCGCATTGTAAAGGCCTTCGTCCTTCAGTTGCTGCGTGGCCCGCCTGAGGTGCAGCGGATGGGTTTCACCTATTTCCGTGTCCGGGGCGGCCTCCTGCATCAATCCGATCAGGGCCTGCTCCAGGTCGGCCGCTTCCTGGAAGCGTCTGCGGGAAGACCTCTCAACCCCGGCGTGTACGAAGGCGGTCAGAGCCGTGTCGTTGCTGGCGATGCCCCAGCGCTCCAGGTCGTAGAGCGCAGCCCGCACTCCTTCGGAGTTCAGTCCCGACGCGGCCATCAACTCGTCGGTGGAGATGCCCTCGTCGGCATCCGCGTCGATGAGGGTCTCGGCGATGGTGAGCAACTGGCGGCGGTAGGAGTCGGTGATGACGGCCCTTTCCAGCCTGGAGCGGGCCTCCTCCAATGAACCGACGCGTAGGGACGAGGGGAACACCTGCACCCGGTTCTCCTCCCGGGTCAGCAGTTCGGCCTCCTCCAGCCAGGCCACCGCGGTGCGCACCCGGTTGTCGTCGGTAGCGGAGTCCCGCTCGAAGGCTCCTTCGTCGTCCTCCCCCAGGATCTCCCCGGAGGTGGCCACAACCTCGCCCTCCAGCCGCTTCCTGCGGTCCAGGTTGCGCAGCGCCCGCAGAACGCCGTGGATCTCCTGCCGGGTCAGGCGGGAGCGGGCGGACATGCCGAACTGGCGTTCCACGTCCTCCTGGGTGTAGAGCAGCAAGCACCGCGCCACCTCCTGGTCCCTTCCGGCCCGGCCCGCTTCCTGGAGATAGTTCTCCAGAGAGCCTGGGATGTCGGCGTGGACCACGACCCGGACGTCGGGCTTGTCGATGCCCATCCCGAAGGCGTTGGTGGCGACGATCACCCGCAGGTTACCGTTGATGAAGCTCTGCTGGACGTTCTTCTTGGTCTCCGGCGGCAGCGTCCCGTGGAAGTAGTCCGCAGCCATGCCCTTGGCCCGCAGGAACTCCGCCACCTCCTGCGTCTGCCTCCTAGTCGCGCAGTAGACGATGGCGCCGCCCGGCCCGTCCTCCGGCAGGTCGGCCTCAAGGATCTGGTGGATGTGGGCGAACTTGCCTTCGCCGCTGGTGGGAACCACCACGAACTCCAGGTTGGTGCGCTGGGCCCCGCCGTCGAACACCTTGAGGTCAATGTCCAGCTCTTCCCTGAAATAGCGCACTATCTCGGCCTTGACGTCGGGCTTGGCCGTGGCGGTCAGGCACAGCACCGGCGGAACGGGCTCGTCCCCGGCCCGCTCGCGGATGAAGCGCCCCACGTAACGGTAGTCTGGGCGGAAGTCGTGTCCCCACCGGGAGAGGCAGTGGGCTTCGTCCAGCACCCACGAGCCGATTTCCCGCTGGGCCAGGACCCGCCGAAGGGAGACGCTGCGCAGCTGTTCCGGCGAGATGAGGAGGATAGCCGCATCGCCCAGACGCACCCGGTCCAGGGCGTCAGCCCGCTCCGGCATGGACAGGAGGCTGTTGACAGTAACGCAGGAACCTATGCCCTGGGCCTCCAGTCCCGCCACCTGGTCGGCCATGAGGGCCACCAGAGGAGAGATCACCACCGTCAGGGCGCCGTTCTTGTCGTAGCGGGACAGGGCCGGCACCTGGTAGCAGACCGACTTGCCTGCTCCGGTGGGCAGGATTCCCAGAACGTGCTCTCCCGCCATCGCCGCCTCGGCGATGCGCTGTTGCAGTGGCTGCCCGTCCTCGTTCGCCGGTTCAGGGCGGAACCCGGGAAAGCCGAACCAACGGGCCAGTTCCTTCTCCGCGTCGTGCATCTCCCTGCACCAATCACAACCAGGGTCGGCGCAGGCGGTGTCGCGCAATCTACGCACCAGGCGGCCCGCTTCGGGGAACTGGTGCCGCACCCATGGAGGCATTACTGAGTTCCCTCCGGCGACCGAAAGCCACGCCAAGGCGTAGGCCAGGGGCCATCCGTGCCTGGCGGTGTCATCCAGGACTTCCTGTGCGTGGGTCCGGCAGGAGACGCCGCTCAGACGCGCGCGGATCGCGTCATGGGCCTCGGAGTCCGACGGCCTGGGTGAATACTGCAGCGACGCGAACACCATGTCGAACCCAGCGCCGTTTTCCGCTGACGTGAGCCAGTGCCAGGCCGTCAGCAGGTCGGCTGGCGCGTCCCTAAACGCCCTCATCTGGTCTCTGAAGACCTCCAGGGCCAGCCGGGCGTCCAGCTCCGGGTCGTTGACCCTCCCCCGTTTCAGGCCGCCGTCCTGGTAGTGCTTGACCAGGTGGTGGTAGGGGTTGCGCGGGAAGGCCAGCGGGTTCAGCCGCAGGGTATCCACCGCCGGAAGTTGCAACAGCCGCAGACCGGGAGAAGCAGCCTGAAGGTGGAGAAGGTCGAAGGCGATGAGGTTGTGGCCCAGCACGAAGTCCACGCCCTCTGCCAACTCATCCAACCTCTTCAGTGCCGGGGACAATCCTGCTCCCGGGCCGGAGAAGGTCAGGGACATGCCGGTATCCGAACGTACTCCGGCGAAGGCGTGGATGCGGCGGTCCCTGCCGCCCACCTCCAGGTCCAGGGAAAGGCAGCGGAACAAAGGCATGCCGTCATCGGCGCCTGGTTTCGCCTGAGTCTTGGGTTTCTGAGCCGCTTCGAGGTCCATGCTCCCGTTTCCTTGGGATCTTGTCCCGAATTTCACGAATTCTACACCAGCCGGACCGAGTCAGCCGCCGGGAGGCAAACCAAAGTTCACCGGAAAGAAGGCTTTTACCCGATGTGGACGGGTTCCCCGTACATGGTCCAACAGGAGAAATTGCCCAGCGGCCCATGCTGTTTGAGCCGTTTCACGGTGGTCGTTATCATGGGCAGATTCATACCATCGCCGACCTGATGGGACAGGGATTCGGCTTTGTCGTTGAAACAAACCACGAGCACGACCTGCCCTGGCTGAAGCAGAGCCGCGTAGCCACGCAGTTTTGCCGTTATCCGCCTCAGGCTTCTTGCGCTGAGTTCGTACTCCAACAGCCCCGATCGTGGGCCATACGGGCTGCTGTTCAGGCGCACCACCCCATCGGGTTTGATCACCCGTCTACCCATGTATACCGAGCCCCGCCAACCCGGTGCCACGGCCAATCCGCCCGCCATGAAGGCCGTGATCAAATTCATTGCGCCGCTCTCATGGGCCCGCCGGTCTTGCCTGGTGACCCAGGAGTCGGACAAAGCTCGACCTCGGTAGTCTTTATGAGTGGATTTGTCCATCCGCACCACGGCTTCAATGCCACGGTCTGCCGGGTGGTAACGCAATTGGCGCCCGTCTTTCTCTGCGTCTAGGAACCCTCCTCGGTGCAGATCCCGCAGAGTTCTTTCGGCGGCCTTCCCATTCGGCTTCTCTCCCAGGTCCAACCTCGCCATTTCCGAGGTCATGCCGGGGAAATTATGGGCGAGACGCATGATCCTGAAAACGGCATGACCGTTTTTTCGGCCCCAAAGAGAGTGCGCAACCCGTTTCCGTAAGGGCCAGTTCCCGGTATCCCGTACCCGTACCGGGGGTTGGAGACAACCGCGGCCCAGATTGGGGTCGGGCACTGTTACCCCGCACCTGCTGCGGTCATCGACGCACCAGATGGCCACCGAGTCCGACAGCCCGCGGCGAAGGGCAGAACGCCTCACGAGTTCTTCTTGCAGATGATCGGCAACCACCCAGACGAGGAGGCAAGGCCAGTCCGGCGTGTAACGGCCCATCCTTCCTCCAACGTCATCGATGATCCGGTCCATCCTTCCTACGACCTCCGTTTCGGTCTCCTGCGGACCGCTCCAATAAAAAGCGATCCACCCCAGTTCGAATCGACTCACGGCATCCATGGCCAGTCCGTCCGTCCACAGGAAGTCTTTGAACGTCCCGATGCCGGCCATCTCGGACAGGATTTGATAGAACCATTCCAGCGTGGGCAGCAGGTGGAGTAGCTGGCACACGTTGCCTTCCTCGTGCCAGCTTTGCCCGCTCAAACCCTCCGCTTCCAAAGCCTCAGGGGTCAGCCACCACCGCCGGTTTCGTTTCCCGTGTGGCATACAGCTTCCCAGACGGATTTGTTGCACCCATCCAAGTTTCTCGAGTTCTTTCAACGTGCTGTGGACCTGCTCGGGTTTGATGCCCAGAATACCCGCCACGTCCTTGGCGCTGGCCAGGGGCAGAGCGGTCAACACACGGGACACGTCCTGTGCGGCCAGCGACTCCAGAAACACCATACCGTACCTCCTTCCTGTCCCGTGGGCGGAATACCCGGTTCCAGAGGTTCCTCCTCCATGCCGGAGCCCACCCTGAATCCGCACATGCGGTGGGAGCAAACTGGCGATGGATATATGGAACCACGAAAGGTTCAGGCCAAAGTTGTGCATTTTGGGGAGCAGCAGATTGGGAGGTGCGGAGTGCCCCCGAAACGCTGACGGACTGACAGGCAACGCTTTCCTGGCCAAGGCATGGGAAACAGCCTGGCTGCCGTCATCCCCGGTTCCTGGCTTGCGGAAACCGGACCAGCCCCGGTGTCTCTGGTTGATTCAGTTCCGGTGCCGCACACCAGGCATTCGAGTCGATGGACTGGAAAGGAGACCGTCTTGCCCGACGTTCCGGCCGAGTGCCGAGGATCCGCCGGGACATGTCCGTCGCAATCCGGGCGCCTAAGGAGAACTGCCCCGCCGCGCCCTCTGCCGGAGCGGCGGGAACCACCAAAGGGGTTGACCCGGCACAACGGGCCAGATCCCCCTACGGGCCCAAGGCCGCCGACCGGGAACCAACGGAAGCGGGTAACTTACGGTGAAGGCTCAGACCGGGCGAGTCAGTTGCGGACCGCCAGGGCCAGGGGTCGGTTGTCTCAATATGCATCGGACGGCCGAAGGCCGCCGGTGCCAAGTGGGGTATCGGAACAGAATATATTACCAGGTCGAGATGAAAAGCATGTTGACAGGGGGATCGTTATTAACACTGGTATCCACCTGGAAAACGATAGGATCCTACGCAGGATTAGGGGCAATGTTATTTTTGCCCCAATCCGAGCTGATTTTTGGCTGTACACCACTCTCTGAGCGTGGACAGGGGCAATGTTGTTAATGCAGCGAGGATAAGAGGGTACAAGGGGGGTCTTATATAAGAACCGAGGTTCAATCTACTTCGGATCGGGGCATTGTTTTTATGTCCATCGACCGGCACCGTCCGGCATCAGTTGCTGGTCGTTCCCCGGCTTGCAGGCGGTCCGGTCCAGGAGATTTGGGGTTTTCTCCCCAGTTCCGTGACCGGTGCCCGAATTGAAGCGGGGGTTTGGTCAGGCACCTCCGGTCCCGCCGTGACCCACCATGCATGGACTCTGGGAAGTCCCTCAGGGGTCTACCGACGAGGAGCGCTGCTCGGCTGCCCCTGGTGGGTTCACACTCGAGGCTCCCCGGTCCAAGGCCCGGCTTCTCCGGCCTTCGGCCCGGGGAGGATGTCTCCAACTCGAAGATTCAGGAAAGCCGCATCCCTGGCCTTGCCGGTCCCCTGGGCTACTCATGTGGGTAAGTCCTGCTGGTTTCGTTTACTGGTGACGTACCATGCCGCCTTGGCTCGCCTTCGGCTGGGACCGCCGATCCTGCGGCATCCCCCGGTACCCTCTCCGCGGGTCGAGGCGCCGCACCCGCTTGTCGGCATCCCATCACCCCGCCGGTGGATGCCTGGGAGAAAACGAACCCAACTGAGGTGATCTCCCCAGACCCATGCCGGAGATGCGCCCGGAGTGATCTTGGCTTTGTTCCAGCATGTTCCCCGGGGTCCGGAGACTCAGCCGACTGCGGGCAACTTTGCCGCACCATACTGCGGGGATACTGCCACTTCCGGGGCAGGACCGGGGGGTCGGGCGGGCAATCCCGATGGAGTCGTCGAGAAGTTGCGGGCCGGTTATCTCCGCGGACCCGGTTCCCGCAGGCTCCAGATCGGGGACGCTTCCACTATACCGCTATACCGCCACTTCTCTCACCCCTGGGCTCGCGGCCCGCTGTCCGTGTCCTGCCGGTTTGGCCCACGTTCCAGGACAGGGATCACCATCCATGGTCCGCGACCCAGACTGTCCGACCGGTACAACAGGCCGACGTAGTAGACGCGCTCGGCCCCTCGGGTGAAGGCCAAGTACCGGATTCTCTGCTCCTCGTGGCCGGATCTGCCTGCGTCTGGCATATCGGCGTCCATAAAGAAAACCACTCTCCATTCATGGCCCCGGGCATCTTCGACTGTGGTCACGGTTACCCCGGCCCCGTGGGAAACCGGGTAAAGGTCGGGATTCACGCGGTCCAGAAGCCTTTGCAGTCGTTCTCTGGGCGTCGCCCAAGGTCCTTCGGGAGTGGATTCGCACAAGGCGATGAGGCTGGAGAACGCTGAGGATGGGCTGTCGCCTGCGGGAATGCCGAGCAGTTCCGCGCAACGCCGGCAGACCTGCGAGAGACTGACGGTGGGGTAGGACAGCATCATGTCCAGTTCTTTCCTGGCATCCAACATCCGGCTCAACCCACCGTGCACGGTGCCTCCGGGCTGGAAGTGGTCAAGTTGCCTGCGGGCTGCCTCGAATATGTCCAGCCGCTGTTCCCCCATCATCGCCTTGGTGTTTTGTTTCAGATGCCGGATAGCGGTCCTGGACCGGTCTTCCCCTGTGAAGGCGGCCAGGAAAAGGAGTGGATATCCCTGGGGTTCAGCGATGATGACAGGAGTTGGATCACCCGCCGCACTTCTTCGTCGAAAGGCCGTGACGCTCCCCACGCTGTCGTCGGAATTCGCACGGTTGCAAGCAACTGCCGGATTCTCTCCGCATCGGCCGGATCCCGGCAGATGATGGCAAGGTCGTCCCAGGTTAAAGGTGGTCTGAAATCGACCGTCCGCGTGCCATGAAGGCCGGAAACCTCGTCCAGTAGGAGCGCGTCCGTTTGTTCCTCTTCCAGGCATCTCCAGATCACGGGCGGCGAACCCGTGGTCAGGACGGGACGTTGCTGATCGGCGGTTATGTCCGGCAGCACCGGCGTTGGGGCCAGCAGCTTGGCCGCATCTAGCAGCGGTTTAACGATCCGATGGTTGATGACCAGTTGGTGGGCGTTCTTCCAATCTCCTGCCCGCGGCGGCCACGGCCTTCCCGGATCTCCGCCGAATTGGTCGGATATCCCCTGGTCCGGGTCTGACGTCACGGCGACAGACCCATCCGGCCCGGCCAAAAGGTCGAGGAGCGCGCGGTGAACCGGCTTGGCGTCCTGCAGTCCATCTACCAAAAGATGCTTTGAACGGTATGTGGCCCAGATGCGGCCAACAGCCGGGGCGCTTTCCATGGCTTTGATGGCCAGGGGCACCAGGTCCGGCACGTCCACGGCATGGCACCGCTCCTTCTCGCCCTCGTAGCGCCTCAGAATTTGAGGACAGGACGGGTGCGGAGGCCGCACCCTCTCCTGAATCCTCGTTCTGGACCGGTTTTGCTCCAACCATCGGATGATCCGTTCCACAGTCTCGGCATCTAGCCGCTCTTCATCCTGGCCCCGTCCCCAGACTTCAGCGATGACCTCCGCGACCTGCTCCCGGTCCCAAACTCTGAATGAGGCCGAGATCCCCAGGAGCTTGGGGCCTTCATACCGGAGAAAGTTCAGCGCGTATTGCTCCAGAGTACCGACGAACAGGTCCTGGACGGGTGCGGAATATTCCGGGGCCAGGTCCAGCAACCGCCGGCGGAAATTCTGGGCCATCCGGCTGCTGAAGGCTAGATAAGTGATATTCCGGGGATCCACGCCTTGTGTCAGCAGGTGAACCACGCGGGCCAGTAACGTTTGGCTTTTGCCGGTGCCCGGGCCGCCCAGGATGGCAATCGGCTCAAGGTCTTCAACTGGTCCTTCGGCAGCCCGTTGCTGCAGTTGGTCCAGAGGGCGTAGGCGGAACGTTTGTTGACTCATCGAGCACCTCCATATGGGCATATGAGGCCCGTTCGGCACCCAAGGGCGGGAACGGTCCTGTCGGGCATATCGCTGGAACTTTGCATAAAATTATACCGAAGAACGGTCCATCGTTTTTTCCCGAAGGGGTCCGTGGCCTCTGCATCTCGATCGCGCTGGATGTTCGGTCGGGGATGGCCTGAACCGGGCTCCGCCGCCAACCGGCATTGCGGCCTAGGCCGTGACACCGGCCGGCGGCAGCGGGGTTTACCTGATGGGGATTTCCAGTGCGGGGCTAGCCGCCGTCCTCCTCCGGTTCGCCCGTGGAATCGATGGTATAGACGTTGACCACGTCCGCCCGCTGGATGATCACTTGGCGGGCGGTCATGCCCATACGGCCGCGTGCGGAACTGGAAACCGGCTCTTCGTCCGGCCGGCAGTGCTCCGTATCGTCGTTCCTGGGACTCGGCGCTTCAGCGGAGTTGAAACCCAGCGCCGGGCGTACCGCAGCGACTTCGGCCACGATCTGGCCCGCGTTGGGCGGGTTGTAGACCTTGTCCGTCTCCGGCAGCGCCATCAGGCGGTTGACCAGGTCTTCCTCTCCCCAGAACAGGGACACCCGGCCATCGGACTCCACGAATCCCTCGATTTCCGGGTCCGGCAGCATGTCGGGGAATAGCAAGACCGGGATCACGAAGGTCCGGCGGCCCAGACGGCGCTTTACCGCGGTCTTGATGGCGAGGGCGGCGTCCCAGGTCTGCTGGATGGGACAGGGGACTTCCTCCGTTCTGTCGACGGTGTGCAGAAGCCACCTGGCTCCCTCCTTGGTGTTCTGGCCTCCCTTGACCTGGATGCCGTAGCAGCCCATGCCCTCGATCCAGACGGCAAAGTCCAGCTCGGGAGCGGCGCTTATGGGCCTGACCTCGTAAATGGCGTACCCGCTGCGGGGGCTGTTGACCAGCTCGGTGTAGACCCTCAGTTCGGCCTGGCGCGTCGGGTCCTTGTGCCGGTGCTCTGGGAATTCTGGTGTCACTTTCAAGGTTGTTTATCCTCCGGTGTTTGTGATATTGGGTTGTGTCCGGTACGCCGGACACGAAACACGGGCCGTCAGGGGTGATCCCCCCGTGGGCCCGCTTCGATTCTGCCGGCGGATCCGAGTATCCTTCCGGACCTTCCGGCGGGGGTCTCCCTTCGACTCCTGCCGGGCCGCCGAGTTGGCATAATTGGTCCGGCAGGAGCCGCGGGTTGGGTTATGGCATAGTTCCACCTCCTTCGTCCTCGAATCCGGTGCTCCGGCCTCCTTTGACCTGCACGCCGAACCAGCCGATGTCTTCGATGTGGACCGCGAAGTCTAGGCTGGGAGCGCCGTCTCTGGGGTAGGCAACAGCGGGAGCCTGCTCCTGGCGCTCATCTTTGGCGATTTCGCCGTGGCCTCCGAGGTCCGGCATCTCCAAATGATCCAGATACCGTTGTTTCCGAAATTCCGGGGTTGGATTCATGTTTGTACCTCCAATTGGTTTGGGATTTGGGCGCGGGGCCTGCCGTGCCGGACATCAACAACGAGTTTCCGTAAAGAGCTGCCCCCAGAAGTACGCACCGGATCAGGCGGACCTCCCAGGGGCGGTTTTCGTGTCCCTCCCTCATTGGATTTCCCAGCGCATGTGTCCGGACCACAGCGTAGCCGCACAGGTTCAGGAAGAAGCCCCGAGCGAAGTTAAGGCATCGCTACACCTCCTTGGGCTGGAATCTTTCCGGCGCCCTTCCTCGGGCAGGGCGGCAAGTACCCGGCAATGTGGCGATCCACGTCGAGGTTTCCTCTGGTGGATCACCCCGGGAACGCGGTGCCGCCGCGAACCGGCGCCGGCCAGCCCTTTTTGGAACGGAGGGCCGGCGCCGCTTTGGTTTTCCATGCTCAGCCAGGATGAACGTCTTTTCTAGGGTGACCTACAGGCCGTGCCCATTCCGGTTGGCTCACTGGTGCATCTGAGATTCCCGATCGTCACCACTACCGGACAATCCGCAAGTTGGGGGCACCGATTGGCTTGTGGGTTGATGTGTCGCCCAGCCATAGTTCGGGCCGGTTGGGTCCCGAAGAATGCGGTTTGTAATTGAAGTGCCACAGCTTTGTCGCCATTTACTCAACCCTTCCATACGCTGACCAAAAAGCGTAAAGTAGAGAAGGTAGGCGATCTATTTAGGAGGTTGCTGGATTCCGGAGCACAACATCACAAAAACATTCCTATTTCTAATAAGGTTCATAGGGAAAAACACTCATTAATAAAATCACTGCCGCTTCCCCTGAATGACGGCAGAACCAAAATCACTGCCGCTGTCCGAGTGACGGCGCTGTAACAACCTATCGGTCAACTAAGACGACAACGAGCACTCGTTCGCGGGAGCTTGAACACCTCTCCGTGGATAACTTACTCCATCGGGTCGCTTCCTTAGGCCACCCAAACCGCGACCGCAGGTTTTTGACTCATCTTGCTCTCGGTACCCGCGACTCCAGAGATCGCCTGAACAATTTCGTTTTGGGAGATCGATATGGATGTCGAAAACCACCGGACCTGCCGTTTCCACAGGCTTTTGAGGCTTCCGGAAGTGCTCACACTCACGGGACTGTCCAAGTCGGTGCTGCATGACTTGGTCAAGAAGGGGCGTTTCCCCGCCTCGGTCCGAATCAGCGAAAGAGCTGTGGCGTGGTGGGAGTGTGAAGTGCGGGCGTGGATGGAAATCCCGCCCACCAACGCGATAGCGCAGCGTCCGGAGGGCATCAGCCGCCCTCTGTCCGCCAGCTGGGTTAGTGCCCGTCCTTGCCAAAGGGTCGCAGCACGGCCCCGGTGGATACTCCACCGGGGCCGTGCTGGTTTCCGGCACTGTGCACCGGACTCGCCAACGGGGACGACCAGGGATGGTATGCCGAACCTGTGTCCCCATCAGACCATCAGACCCTTGGTTCCGGCGTTCGGATGCAGGGGCTTCGCCAGATTCGGCATCACTACCGTGACCTCTTCCTCGATCTGGCCCGGTGTGGGCGGAACGATGATGCGAAGGCCATCGGCCAGATTCACCAGGCACTCCATCCAGCTGTCGGTGCCGAAAAGGACGACCACAACGCGCTGAGCGGCGTGGTCCGTGATTACCGGGTCCGGCTCCATGTCCGGCATTGCCAGGACCGTGATGATGCTGACCTCCCGGTGAAGCCGTTCCTCGATGATTGCGGGGATGCTCCTCGCCGCTTCCGACACTTGGGACACCGGCGACGGCTTGCTGTACCGCCCCCGGGCTGTGACCAAGTTCCAATCTCCGTCGTCGTCAAGGAGATATATGCCCCCCTTCACCTCAATCGCGTAGTGGGCTACGGCTTCCAACCATACGGCGAAGTCGATCTCCCGGGCATCGGGAGATACCCTGCCTCATAGAGGGCGCGGCCCCGCAGTCTGGTCTCTTGCAGTATTTTGTAGATGGTGTACTCCGCCCTCCGCATGGGCATGTCTACGCGGCGACGCGGGAATTTGGGGTTGACCCTCATGTCTTCTCCTTCGTCCTGTGTTCACCTCCGGCAGACGGCCGGCGGCCCGAGGCCCGAAACAGGGGCCGGCGGCGTTGTTTCCCCGTTAACGAGGGGGGAAGAAGTGCTTCAAGAGAAGGTGCGAGATGGGGATCTGGAGCAGTTGCCGGTTCCTGAAAGAATGATCGGGGTCCAGGTTATGAGGACCTGCGTAGGTAGCAAACTAGGTTGTGTTGACATTTCACCGCAACCAAATGAGAGCCGCAGTGAAATGAAGGAAACCAAGGTATCTGGTGTCCAGCTTCTCAAACCGGGAGAAGATCCGGCGATAGTGCTTTATCTTGTTGATGAAGCATTCCACCAGATGACGCTCCCGGTATAAATGCGCGTCGTAGCCGCAGGGTTCCTTCCGGTTGGAGCGCGGCGGAATCACCGGCGTCATGCCCCGCTCCAGAATGTGCTGGCGAAACCCCTGGGAGTCATACCCCTTGTCAGCCAGCACATACTCACCGTCATAGCCGGTTATCAGCCCCTCGGCCTGGGTGATGTCGTGCTGTTGTCCTCCGGTCAGGATGAAGCGCAAGGGATTGCCCAGACTATCCACGCTCACGTGGACCTTGGTGCTGAACCCGCCGCGGCTGCGGCCCAGGGCCTGGGCTGCTTGGCCGCCGTTTTTTGGGGAGCTCCCGCCGCGCAGGGATGGGCCCGGACCACGGTGCTGTCTATGATGAGATATTCCATGTCCGGCGCATCGGCGAAGTGTTGATGCAGCAGCGCCCAGATACCCCGGTCGCTCCAGCGGGCAAATCTTTTGTAGACGCTGTTCCAGTTCCCATACTCGGCCGGGAGGAGCCGCCATTGGGCGCCGGAGCGGTCAACCCACAGGACGGCTTCTATGAAACGTTTGCATCCCTCTTCCTGACCGACATACAAGTCGGCGCGGCCACGCAAGAAATCGAGAATCCTGGCCCATTGCCCTGGAGGTAGTTCGAGATTTGCCATATTTTCATTATAACAAAATGTCAACAGAACCTAGTAGTTCAGCTATTTTGAATTGCTGGTCTTTGGAGTTCGCAGCTTGATGCGCGCGTCATCGGTGGTGAAGCGCCAGTCCACTCGCACCATGTCCCGGTTGCGTTGGTCCTGCCAGGCGTCAACTTCCCGGCGCAGCGCCTCTTGATCAGGAATCCGGCGGTCCAAGCACTGCCGGGCCAGCACTCCGATTTCAATCTCGGCCATATCCAGCCAACTCCCATGCTTGGGGGTGTAGTGAATCTCCAGACGTTCGGCGATACGCCGCGCTTCCATAGGCTCGAACGCCTCGTATAATGAGGCCGGATGATGGGTGTTCAGGTTGTCCATCACCAGCACAATCCGGTCCTTGTCCGGGTAGTCCTCGTCCACCAACTTCTTCACTTGGCGCGCCCAGTCCACTTTCGTCCGCCGGTCCGTCACTCCGACCCGCCGCCACCCTTCCAACGGCGCAAACAGCATGAACAGGTTGCTCACCCCGTTGCGCTGGTATTCGTAATCATACGCAACTGCCAATCCGGGGCGAGGCGGACGCGGCAGGCGCGTTTCCTTCACCTGCTGTTTGCTGGTTTCGTTCAGGCACACCAGGACTTCATTGTCTTCATAGGGACGGTGATAGACTTCCAGCACGTCTTCCATGGCGCACACAAAGTCCGAACTGCCTTCCGGCGGGATGCACCAACACTCTTTCAGCCAAGGCTTGAGTCCGTTTTTTTCAGCGTCTTGCGCACCGTCTCGGGGTGGATGCTCTCCACTATCTCCCACTCCACCAGCCGGTCCGCCAATAATCTCAGCGTCCAACAGGCCCGGCCTTCCGGCGGTTCCCCGCAGGCCAACGCAATCAAGTGGGCTTCCGCAGCGCCATCCAGTTTCTTTGGCCGGCGGCGTTGTTGCTCCTTACGCCCCAAGGCCGCTTCGATCCCTTCCTCTACGCAGCGGCGGCGTATCCGTTCCACTGTGGAGCTGGCGATCTCGAGGGACCGGGCAACCTCTTCGTCCGTCAGGCCTCCGTCTTTCCGCGCTTCATCGCTCAGCAACAGGATGCGTGCATGGGTCTGCTTGTACGCGGCTGCCCGTCCCTTGGAAACCAGGGCCTTCAATTCCTGCTGCTCTTCCGTGGTCAGTTCGATACGGTACTTCTTAGCCGGCACGACCCCTCTCCTTGGATACAATTCGCCAATGCCGGTAGAATACACCAGTTGTGCCTCAATTCAATGACGTTCAACTACTAGCGACGGTTTGGACTAGGATTTACGCTCAGGGGAGCGATTTTGTGCCTGGATAGGCCCGCCATCCAATGATGTTTCATATCCATGTAAGTAAGCTCTCTGGATATTAAGATGCCAATTTCTACCGCGTTTTCCAAGTTCCCAACTCAATTTCAGCCTTTACATACCCCTGTCAGCCCTGATGTTCCGGGGCTTGATTCAGTCCGTCGGGCTCGAACGAACCCCCTATTGGCTGGTGGTTATCACCACCCGGCGCGACTTGGGTCCCACTCCGGCTTCGTTGATGGCCTTGACCCGGTACACGTACTTGGTGCCGGCAGCCACATCCGTATCGGTGTACGAGGTGGCGTCGCTTCCGGTGTCCGGCACGTAGACCGATAGGGAGTGCTCGCCGGCATCGGCATTTCGTCGCAGGATCCGGTAGCCGGTGACGCTGTCGTCATCGGGGGCGTCCCAGGTCAGGGTCACCGAGCCGTCGGCGTTCTCCACTGCTGTCAGGTTCTCGGGCGCAGGCGGCGGCTCCGTTTGTCCTGCGCTGGTTACGTCGTTGGTGGCGACGCTGGTAAGAGACTCCGGGTTTCCCGCGTCGTCAGTGAACGAGACTTTCACCCTGATGGCCTTGCCTTCGTCCGAGTCGGCCGAGGTGTGGCTGGAACCCGTCGCGCCCTGGATTGCCACATCGTCGGCCAGCCACTGGTAGCTGTAGGCCGCACCGCTCAGCCCGTCAGCGTCGGCGATGCCCGACGTGTCCGCCGTCAACGTCTCCCCGACCTGGGCCGTGCCGCTGATCGTCGGCGCTCCGGTGGCCGGGCTGTTGGACGCGGCGTCTACCGTTGCCGTCGCCGCGCTGGTCAGCGTTTCGCCGTTCCCCGCGTCGTCCGTGAACGAGATTTTCACCTTAACGGTCTTGCCCTCGTCGGCGGCTGCCAGGGTGTAGCTCGTTCCCGTGGCGTTCTGGATGTCGGTGTCCGAGTTCCCGTCGTTTCGTGTCCACTGGTAGCCGTAGCTAACGTTGGTCAACCCGTCGGAGTCGGCGATGCCGGAGGTGTCCGCCGTCAACGTATCCCCGACCTGGGCCGTGCCGGTGATCGTCGGCGCTCCGGTGGCCGGGCTGTTGGCTATCTGCTGCTGGACAACCAGGCCAACCGTCTCCGTCGCATTGCTGGTCAGCGACTCGGCGTACCCGCCCCTATCGGTGAAGGCAACCCGGACCCTGATGGTGCTGCCCTCGTCGCTGCCTGCCAGGGTGTAGGTGGAGTCCGTAGCAGACGCGATGTCCGTGTCTGCGCTCCCATCGCGGGAGACCCATTGAAACCGGAACTGCACCCGGTCCAGACCGTTTCCGTCCTCTATGCCCGCCGTATCCGCCGTGAGGGTCTCTCCGGCCTGCGCCGTGCCGGTGATGACCGGCGCGCCAGTGGCAGGCAGGTTGTCCGGCCTGGCCCGTTTGCCCAACTCATACTGATTGGTGGAGGTCATGAAAAGGTAATCGGACCAATCCGAGGAGCCGTGAGCGTTTCCTGCCCGTACATGGAACCAGTACCCGGAGCTGGCATCCAGTTCGCTGATGATGGCCCCCGCCCCGTAGAACGCGATCTCAACGCCGTCTCCCGGCAGGTCGGTCCACTGGCCGTTCCGGAACAGCTGCACGTCGTAGGAATCGGCCCCGGGCACATCGTCCCCCTCCAGGTCCACGCCCCCGGCGAAGACCGCAATTCCCGCCGGCTGGTCCGGGGTGTCCGGAGGGCTGCCCGGGTCGGGGCGGGCCGTCACCGGAGCCGTTGCCGTGCTGGTCAGACTCTCGTCGCTGCCCGCATCGTCGGTGAAGGACACACGCACCTTGATAGTCTTGCCCTCGTCGCTGCCTGCCAGGGTGTAGGTGGAGTCCGTGGCAGCCGTGATGTCCGTGTCGGAGGTCCCGTCATTGGCAACCCACTGGTAGCTGAAGGCCGCACCGCTCAGCCCGTCGGCGTCGGCGATGCCCGCCGTATCCGCCGTCAGCGTCTCCCCGACCTGGGCCGTGCCGGTGATGGCGGGCGCTCCGGTGGCCGGGCTGTTGGCTTGCGGCGGCGGCGGGCCGGGCACCCGCAGGCCCAGACCTACCGTCAGCGGCCGTCCGTCCGCGGTGCAGATCTCCCCCGTCTCCGTGCACGCCCGGTCCAGGGGCGTGAGGATCGACACCGGCCCGTTCCCCGAGGGCTGAAACGTCAGCTCTCCCACAGGTCCTTGTGCCCGTCCACCCTCGCGGCGGCGGTCACCGTGGCGCCGCTCACCAGCAGCGCATGGTCGCGCATGTCCTCGGGCGTTATCTCCACCTCCTCGCTGAAGGCCATGCGCAAGGTGAAGGTGCTCGACCCGTCATGCGATGCCGGGATCAGGTCGAAGTCGGCCAGCAGCGGCGTCTCCGGCGGCGCTTCCGGCAGCGCAGTCGCCTGGCCCACCTCCAAGCGTCTGATGGCGACGTAGTGACTCCGGCGGCTCTCGATGAGTCTGCCCTGGTACGGCACCTTGACAAAGACGATGATCCGGTTGAAGTCGGCATCGAGGTCCACCGGGTTGGTCAGCTTCCCCCTTGTCCCCAATACGCCGTACAGGGACATCCTCATATGGCTGAACCGGTACTCCTCCCTACCGAGAAAAGTCGAATTCACCCCTATGTCCACTTGCGTCGCGTCGTTCGACACCGTGGCGCTGTAGTACCGAAATCCTTCCTTTTCGAAGGACACCAGCGAGCCGGTGACCGGCGTCACGGTTATCTCCTCGTACACCGGCGGGGGAGGCGGCCGGGGGTTGCGTTTGACCGTCATCGCGTAGCTCATGGTCTGGCTGCCGTTGTCCGAGGTGACCGTCACGGTCCAGGTGGTGGAGCCTACTAGCACGTCGAGCTGCGCCGTCTTGCCTCCGTCCCAGCGGTCGCCGACGGTGACGGTGCCGGCGGGGCCGGTGACGGCGATCGTGGTGCCGCGGGCGTAGGGTGCTGCGTGCAGCGTCAGCTCACTGAAGGTGAAGTCAACCACCGTGAGGTAGCTGGCGGTGTCGTGGTGGAACGCCGGTTTCTTGGTGGTCCCGCCGCCGACCGCCGTCACCAGCCACAGCTCCCGCAGCCGCGCGTCGTCCGCCGCGCCCACCCAGCGGCTGCGGCCCTGTTGGAACACTCGCCCAATCTCCTCGGCGCAGATGGCATGGCTTTCGCCGCAGTGTTGGGCGCCGCGCACCTGGATGCGCACCGGCTGCGAGGAGGTAGGCGTGACGGGGATGAGGAAGCGGCGCTGGCTGCTGCCGTCCGCAGTGACGGCGCCCTTGGTCCCGTTGGTCACGACCACGGCCTCCGCGACCTTGGAGAGCGGCGACGAGATGTCCTCGTCGAGGAACCCGAGGGTGACCGTGAAGGGCGTGCTGCCGTCGTGGGACTCGGGGACGGCTAACCATGCCTTCAGGGGCACCGGATCGCCCTGGGTCAACTTGACGACGTAGACTTGCTTGGTCACTGTGTCCTGGGCCGTCACGTGAACCGGAGCTCGTTGTTCCCTATCTGGAGCGGGATTTCATTGCCAGCATTAAGGTCGTTGGTGAAATCACTCCCGTTCACAGTGAGTTCAAGCGTTGCGTCAGCTGCCGGAACCACGTAGTCCACATCTTCGACAAAGGCATCCACGCCCACGGGAACCACGGCCGAATACGAGGTGATGGTAGGGTCGAACGCTGGCGTCAGGAATGACGATAATAACAAATGAAAATTTAGAACGCTATAATCTAGAGCGAAGTCCAACGAACTCAGCGTCGCGTCGTCGGAGACGGTCACTCCCACCAGTCCCTCGAACAGCTACACCGTCACGATCTCGCCGACGGCCCAGTCGATGTCGGAGGTGTCGATATTCTCAACATAATTGTTGCCCGGGGCTAAAACAGCCAGGTGCACGTCATCCAATTGAAGGGTGTAGTTTGAACTGCCGAGGTCGCCGTTGAACCGGAGATCTAGAAGGTTGTCGGCCGTTAGGAAGGCTAATCGGCCCACCCGAATGCTCTCGGAGTTGTGGGTGAACTGCCGGGGCGTGAGCGCGCCATAGCCGTTCGTAAGGTCGTATCCCAAGGTCGTCCCCCCAGAGCTGCTCCCGACGGTCAGGTTCGCGGTCCAGATGGCGTTGGGGCTGGGGTCGGCGCTGAGACTGCACGGAACACGGCAACGGTGTAGGTGACCATGGTGGTGGTGTCTGCCGCCGTGACCGTCACCGTGAGCGTGTTGGCGCCCTCCGCGAGGTCCAGGGTCGCCTCGCCCGGCGTCGTAATGTCGGTGTCGCCGGTGATGGCCACCGTGGCCCCATCGCTGGTCGCAGTCGCTGCCAGCGTCACCACGTCGACACTGTTGGCCACGGACGCCGTGTACCCGAGGTTGTCCTCAGTGAAGCCGGGCGACAGGTCGATGGAGTTGCTGCTTGCGTCCGTGAGGCTGAGCGCGCTCAGCGACGCAACAGAATCGTCCGCGTCGATGGTGCCCTTCACCCTGATCTGCAACGCGTACTGCTCCGAATTCCAGCCGGACCCCAATTTGTCCCAACTGTTGTCCCGAATGGACCAGCCCGACTTGGCGCCGCCCTCGTCGTTCGAGGTCGTGTACTTCGGAGAGCCCGCATCTCCGCTCATGTGTACGGCATAGGAGGTCTCCTTCAGCAGCTTCGTTCCGCTCGGCGCCGTGAACTTATTCACGCCAACAATTAAACTGGCGGGGTTGGTCAGGTCGACCAATTTCGCAGAAGGCTCGCCGCCGCTGTCCACCGACCAAAGGCTGAAGGCGAGTCTAGTGGGTACAGAGAAACCGGACGCGAAATCGACTTGGATCGACGATAGCGTGTAGCCGCCTGCGTTATCGCCCGTGGTGAAGGTCTGGGCGTGCGTGTAATCCTCCAGGTAGCCGGAGTAGCCGGCGTCGGCCTGGTTGATGTTCCGCACCAGGGTAACGGTGGCGTTCTGCGCCTGCGCAGGCATGGCGAACAAGGCCACGAGGGCCACGACGAGCACCGCGGCCGCGATCTGCCACCGCGCGGCCAACGCCGTGAGCCGCCGTCCGCCTCTTCTTCGACCGTTCCGGGGAAAGTGCATCGTCAACCTCCCGTTCTTACTGGCTTGCAATAACTGAAGTAGTCCACCGGGCCGGTGTCGAGGTTCGCCCGGGATGGCTGGTACTGCGGCTTCACCCGGTCCGTGATGCCGCCCGGCATGGCCGCGCTTGCGGGAACCGGGCCGGGCTCGACCGGATGGCCACCCGGCGGCGGCGCCGTCTGCTCCGCGCGCCGGGTGGCCGCCGTTCCGGCGGCGTGGACCCGGAAATCGCCCTGCCCGTCCACCCCTATCTGCCATCCCAGCACCTGGCAGCCCGCGATGGAGCCGTCCTGGCGGTCGTCCCACGAGGGGAGGGTTACGGCGTCGTGGGACACCGTGCCGGGCAGGCCCTGGGGTGTGGCGGGCAGGCCTGGAACGTCGGCCTCGAAGGGATCGCTGGCCGGGCTGAGGCCGTGGGAGTTGCGGGCCCGGACCCGGTAGGCGTACCTGCCGGCCAGCTCCACGCTGTTGTCGGCGTAGGATGTCCGGGTGCTGGCGGTGTCGTCGGTCAGGACGGCCGGGCCGCTGCCCTAGACGTCCCGGTTCCGGCGCAGCACCTGGCAGCCCGTGATGGAGTCGTCGCTGGGAGTGTCCCAGGTCAGGATGACGAACTCGCGGGTGACCGTTCCGGTCAGGCCGGTGGGCTGGTCCGGCGGGTCGTTCGCCGGTTCCCCGGCCGCTGCCGGCCCAGCCGTAAGCAGGGCGGCCGCCAACATCGGGACCGTCATAATGGCCAAGCCCAGCCCTTTAACGGCCAATTCCTTCATCCTCTCCGGGTTCCTTTACCGTGGCGCTGTGCCGTTCCTCCAGAGAGACTCGTTGGGGCTCTCTTCAGCGGAGCGGCGAGACCTTCCGGCGTCGGCGCGCAGGTTAGGAACGAGGGGGGTGAACTCCGCGCGTCGCTGGGTGCCCCGTGGGCCATCCCGTCTCTCGCATTGCCCCAACCGCGTCGTAAGGCCGGCGGGTGGTAGGGACTTGGTTTGTCAGCCAGCTCCGGCGACGCCATAATGTGCCCTGTACCGGGACGCGCCCCGGCGTTTCTCCAACGCCTGACGGTGCGAGGATGAGCCCCGGGACGGGGCGTCAACTCCGCCCGCGACAGCCCTGACTCTTCCTGAAGCCGCACGGGACGGAACCGCACGAGGCGGTGGGGAAACTCCTGCGGGAAGGCGAAGGTTCTTCGGCTGTGGTGAGTGCGCTGCCGAGGCATGGAGGTAAATCCTCACGCAGGAGTCCCCATTGATTTAGAATGTCCGGGAAAAATCATCATGTGCGGCCAGCAAGCGTTTCCGGCTGTCTCATCTGGCCTTTAGCTAAACCGTGTATAACTGTAATTATACACGGGTTAATTTGTCAGGTAGTACCGAGCCTTTGTCCTACCGGTTCATTTTCGCTGCGGTCAGAGTGCCCGTTACCAACTCTCCCCCACTCAGCTGACCGTCAATAACACCTTATTATCCGTGCCTATACCATTTATTACGAATGAGGGGGTTAGACGGATGCAAACCGCCTGCCTGAGCGACGAAATCAGCAGTGGGTACCTGAGGGATGCACCGGCCGGTCTCGCTAATTCGGCTCCCACCCTCCGCATTCGCGCTACGGGGCTGGAGGGCGGTGCGCGCCTGGAACCGTGGGCGTGTAATAGCCGGGGACTCGATTCTTACGATTCGCTGTCAGCCACGTAGCCGCCCAGCAGAAGCACTCCCAGCGTCTCCAGGTCCTGGATCATCCCCAGTCTGGGGCTGTCTCCCGAGTAGCCTTCGCCCAACCCGGCCTGTCTCGCCGCCGCGCCTATCCGTATCGCTATCTGGTTGGGTCTCATGCCGAGAAGCTGCTCGGTTTCGTCCGAGCCACGGCGAACCGACGACAGCAGCCTCATCGTGTCGGCGCTCACTATGCGGAAGCCGGACTCCCCGACACGCACTCTACCAGAGCCACCGGGCACCTGCTGCAAGTCTCCCCATGTCAACTCAGCCGCCTCGCTCACCCGGAGCCTGGCGTCCCGCATCAGACCAATCATCGCCACGTCCAGCGCGCCCCGCCTCCGGGCGTTGGACACACGTTCCATATGCCCGCCCCTACCGCTGCGCTGCTCATTGGCAGTCTTCCTGATGGCCAGATAACACTCCAGATCGAGGGGCAGCGCCCTCGTCGGACCGGGAGAGTCGTCCCGCGTTAGTTCGTCAAGCACGGTCCTGACGATGCCGTGCCGGAAAGGCGCGTCGAAACCTGCGTCCTTATGGTTGTGGGCTATTGCAGCGGCGACAACTTTGATGGTCGAGGCCCTGGCTCCCGCCTCCGCCCTGTTTTCAAGGTAGGCCGCTACTTCCTCGGGGGTCGCTGGCAGAGAACCTTTGCCCGCCGCCTCGGACCAAGCGACGAATCGGTTCCACTCGTGTATGTAGCTGACACCACTAGGCTTCCTTCCTGGTCCTGTAGTTGCCGGCCCGTCCTGAGCCTTCGGCATTTCCCCCTCCGACCGCCGCGAGATACACCAGCCGCCACCCGGTTTCATAGTAGCACTCACGCGGAAGGACAAAGTATCGGAAAGGGTTGATCCATCTACAATGCTTGGTCGCCCACCATAGTGTCCTAGCAAGACGGTTGAAGGGCGTCAATTGGGATGGGCCGCTATTATCCCGCCTCAGTGTACCCTGTTGACTCTGGTCAGCGTAATCGACCCGGAAGTCATTCGACCCCGTCCCGTATAGTATTCGCCTTCGAGGACACCGCCCTTTAGCTCCAGGGAGGCTGTGCCCTTATGCATTTCCATAGAGCTGGGGGCCAAAGCCTTGGGCTGGTTCACATACAGGTAGGAGAGTTCCGGGTTGGGAAGGTCGACAACTGTCAGCGTACCAGAAATGCTATGAGACCTAGACTGCTCGGTCTCGAATCTAATTGACAGCTTTGACCATTTTTGAATTATGGAAATGGCAACCTCGTGAGTGGACCCATTCCCGTACGAGGATTCGACGTATCCGGCCCACTTTCCGTTAAGGTCCGGAACTTTCAGAAGGCCCAGATTCATCCACAGTCTCCATCTCCACACGTGGTTGTCGAATAGCCAGTACAGGGCCGCATAAAAGCCACCAAACGACGGAACGCTCAACCACCACTGGGGATCAAAGTTGGCGACGTCCAATGCCACATCCAAGAGCCAGACCAGCAGGATGCTGACTACAACCAGCGCGACCGTTACTCTCCCCCTTCCTTCCAACTCGTATGAATGCAATCGCACTGGTCTAGCTCCAGTTGTTCCACAAGTCGGCGAGCCGGGCCCCGAGTGTCCTGGCGTCCTCTGTAGACCATTGTTCCTCAGTCTCGCCAAACAGCAACTGCTGTCCGTTCTGGCACGTGAGGCTTTCGAGATTGGCTCGGTTCATCCAGTTGACTATCGAGCAGTAGGTATCTTGAAACCCTTCCTGATATGCCGAATCCGGGGCATTGTAGAGAAGGCATTCCAGGAAATAGGAAGGGGCCAGCTTGGATCTGATTCGGCCGGTCGTTTCCAGGTGGTTCCTGGCGCTCTTGAATATTCGGATGGTCCGTTTGTAACGATCCCCGGTACGTCTCCCCTTTTCCGCCCCGTTGTCGCGGTGGAGTTTCGGGAAATTGACCACCCAGTGCTTATCCTGGAGGGCTTGAAACGCGATCCCCTCAACATACGACCGGGATGACGTATACCTTCGGTACTCCATACAGACCACGATGTCGGCGGCGAGCCTGCGGGATGCCCCCTTCAGTTTGATCGACTTGTTCCCTTGGCCCACCAGAACTCTCCCGAAACCCTTCCCAAGGGCCCTTAATACTTCTCGCCTGAATTCGTTCCAGCTGTAGGTCGGTGGCTGAAACGACGATGACAGGACACCCTGTTCATACCGGGAAAGCGAACTCCAATCGTGTCGGAAAACGGAGTTGAGCTCAAGCACTACGTCAACATCGCTGTCTCCGAGGAGGTTGGTGTCGTTGTGGTAGGAACCCTGGAAGTAGAAATCGTAAGTCATTCCTGTCGGCCACCGGTGGTTGTCCAACACATTTCGAATGGCTTCGTGAGTCCTGATCGATGCTGCCTGTGGTCCGTGGTCAGACCATCGGCTCAGCTGGGATTCTGGAAAGGGCATGTTCTTCGAAACTCTCGTCCCTTCATGCGGCTCGCACTTTAATAATACAACTCAAAAAGGAGGCATCTCTGAAACCAGGCGCGTGCAGTCACGACCCGCCGATTATAGTGGGCATTCACGGCGGGCGGGTGATTCCCTACGACAACCTGCTGCGACGGGTCTGCGGCATGAACCATCCCGGCAGCCCACAGGTTATCCTCCCCCACCTGTTGCGGCTGCGGTGCAAGTTGGGAGAGGAGACAGAAAACCCCATCTACATCCTCGCGGACCAGAGGGTTGGGCTACCGGATGGCGGTGGGGGAGTCGCCGGGGTGATACCTCCAGACGGCTACGTTGACTGAGGAAATGCTTACTATCCTGAAGACTTCACCAACGGCACCCGACCTAAAATCCTCAACCGTGGTCTGAACTGAAGAGCGTGTTCCTCAAGCCAAACGAACGAATTCCTAGCCAAATCGCTGCCGGACACAGCTTCGCTGGGCAAAACTGAACCCCAAGCGATGCGGACCCTTGAGTTAGAATTTCATTCCAATCGACTATCAACCTGTTCGGCTGCTGTGCGTATCGCTATGTAAACGAGATTGATCAGTTCCTGAGCCTCCGAGCTCTTGTCAAAGCCGATGCTTGGTGCCGCTATTCTGTAAATGCCATTAATTTCGTCAGCCCTGCGATAGCTGGAACCCGGGCCACTGTAATCATAAGCCCGTTGCCAAGGTGTGTGGTTCCGTCGCGCGATTCTGTCCTCTGCCATATTCTGCAAAGGCCCATATATGTTCTGTCGTATGAATGTCAATGCGGCCAGACGTTCTTCCGGGGTTACGCCTTCTTCAAACGGAGTTGCCTGCCGATTCAACCAACGTGACACCCCCTCCTGCAGCCTTGAGCGTAAATCGTCTACCGGGCGGAGGGTGTCGTAGCCATTCAATCCGATAATGATTCGTAAAGACAGTGCTTTGACTCTGGTCCAGTGTTCTTTGGGATAGTCCGGGTGCCGTTTAAACCCCAGCCAGAATTGCCATGGTTCATGGAACTGGTCCACGGCATCTCTGATGGCCATGTCCAGATCCCTGCTGGACAACTTGATCCTGCCTGTTGGTGTTGATTCGGGATGGGCCGCTTCCTCTACCGCGTCAAGCAATCTCCGCAACTCTTCCAAGCTGTGACTCGGAAGTTGCGTGGTTGGCTTGTCCATACTCTCAAGGAAAAAGGCGTAATCTTCGACGCGGTCCAGTAAGTCTTCCGCCACGTCATCGCCAACGATTGCCCGCATGGTGTCCACGGCATCGCGTCCTGGATTGCGAACACGCTCCATACGGTCTTCTACGGTAAACAGGTCGTCACCTATTACGTTTTCGAAATGTGTAAAAGCGAATGCCAACTTGCCGGCATATCCCGTGCTGCCTGCCGCCTTTACCAGTTCCTGAGGTGCAGCCAGCATGGGTTGTTGTGCGTTGTCTACCAGCAGTATGACATCGACAGAGGGGAAGCGGTCAGTAATTCTGGAGCTTATGCTGGTTGCTGACCTTGCCGTATGCCCCAGTCCTTCTCCGTCGAGAATCACCAGCTTTCGTCCCGAACCCAGTATGTTCTCCTCGGACAGGAACGGCCCTCGCACTCGGATCCCGTTTACCAAAGGGGTTAGCAAGCGACCGAACTTTCTCCGATGATTACCGGAGAACCGTAAGACCTGTGGAAGGAAAGTTTCCCATTCATTGGATTCGTACTGCCAAGACAACGGCCAGCCGTCCTCGCTTTCCGTGAATGATCCCTCATCAATCCAGTCGAAGCGTTTTCGGATTTCCGTCAAGATTTCAGTTGTCAATTCCCCTAATTCCGGCTCAGCCTGAAGTATCTCCTCAAATAAGTTCATCCATGCGTCCCGCTCCCCAGACCTTCGCGCATCAGCCAGCGTGGACCCGGCAGCGTCCGTCTGTTCCGCGGCCTGCTGGGTGATTTCCTTAATCTTGGAAACGAAGTCCCTCAGCCGCTCTTGATATTCCTCTCTCTCCTCGTCGTTGGTCGTTTCCAGGTCCATGATCGGCTCCTGGTTACGTAAGGCGTCATCCCTGTCAGATTCCCAAGCTCCCAAGGGGTAGGAGAGACGGAAACGCTGCTCCGGCGGGGATAGCAACGCGCTGGCTATCCTGTTGTCTCTGCCATCGTTTACTGCCATACGGCAAGCGTTGTGAAGGCATTTCTCGATTTCGTCTCTGGCCTCACGCGGGTCCATAAATGTTACTACGGCCTTATATGGACCATCTGCAGCGATGATTTCGATATCCGCAGTGGTGGTCCGAGCGGCGGAAGTGGACGGAAATCGGTCTGAACCTATCAACCGTCGTAAAACGGTCGTTTTTCCTGCTCCAATGGTCCCTACCAACATTAACACGGCATAACCATCATCACGGGAAGGCAAAGGTATTTCTGACTCCCTGATTTCCAGAGGGCTGGGCTTTGTCGCCATTATCGGCTCCTACAAAATCATCGTGAATTAAACAACGCCGGTGTTGCTGACCTTCAATCCCCCCAGAAAGCACATCCGCGAACCGGATGCCACTTTCTAACACCGTATCCGACTAATCGACAGCACACCGGTTAAAACCGTCGTGTCCCGGATTTCGGCCCTGGGCTTCGACGTCAAGGTTCAATACACATTACGGTTCAGAGTGGTTCCCCGAAGCTCGCGGGACTCGGAACCTTGGGGAACAACAGCTGACACCTTTACTCGCTTACTGGCCCACCCCGACTTCTGATTATCTGCGAGTTTCGTTGGTGTATTGGCGGCTTGACAGCAATCTTGTTTCAGTCCGGCTCAGGTGAATCACAAAGTAATTCCTCGAAATTCCCATCCCCCGCCAATACGGCCCAAGTGTCAACTATTACGACCAGGATTAGTAGCCTTGTTCCCCTCTCAATGGACTGACCTTCAACCTCTACCTAACGGAAGTTGTTTCAGTTTCAACTACTATCGCCCGGGAGTCGAACCAGGTCGGCATTCCACCTGAAAGCTGTCCAGAACGCAACTATGCTCACTGGAGGTAGTCATTCAGAGCGGAGCGCCAAGTCCCCCAGTAACCTCTCCGAAAGCGTCTCCAACTCTCTTGTTTCGCATTCCCACACAGTGATGACTTTCCACCCCATTGCGACCAATTCTTCGTATTGGCGCGAGTCCCTGCTGACATTCTCGGCGAACTTCGTTTCCCAGAATTCCCGATTGCTCTTGGGGTTATATGCCAGACGGCAATCTACATGACGATGCCAGTAACAGCCGTGCACCAGAACTACGGCCCTGTGCCGGGGCAGAACGATGTCCGGCCTGCCCGGCAGGTCTTTCCTGTGCAAACGGAAACGGTATCCCATCCGGTGAAGCAGGGAGCGAACAAGGCGCTCCGGGCCAGTGTGAGCACCTTTAATGCGGGACATATTCCAGCTTCTGCGTTCAGGCGTGAGAGTATCCATTCCGTTCTTCCTCAAGCAGTTGCGCCACCCTGTCAGCGATCTGCAGGGATAATAGAGGCGGTACGGCATTGCCAACCTGCCTGTACTGGTCGGTGCGGTTGCCCTCAAAGAAGTAATTGTCCGGGAAGGTTTGCAGCCTTGCGGCCTCACGGACCGTCAAACTCCGGCACTGGGTAGGAGCGTAGTGGATGTAGTAATGACCATCCTTGCTTATGTGACTGACTACCGTCTTGGAGGGTTCATTTTCACGTACCACACAGAATCTGTCTGTGAAAGTGCCGTTTTCCAGGGAGCTTCCGATATTCCTGTGACCAGGCCGGAGGCCCGGAGGGAAATCCCTGATGTGGAATGGTCGTGCAGATTCTTTCACTACACAGGAAGCATAAAGGTAACGCCACAAGTCATCTTTGCGGTGTGTTCGAGCTTGATGGTTCAAAGTTCCCGACAGCCGTTCATCCAGGAACCAACCAGGATACCATCCGCCGGTGGGTGGTCTATCGACGAATAATCCGCCCCTCCCGCATGAGCGTAGGTGGCCAGGGTGTTCGTCCATTGGGACGCATGCTTGCCGTTGCTCCAAGTCGGACGGCGCATATCTATGACTCGCTCCGCGGCTTCGGCGAACGTCGGAACGGTCGGCCTTCGGAGTTCTTCTGCGGCCCGGCGCTTCTCCGCAAACGGATCGCGACCCTGCCGGATAGACCGCTGGTTCGCGGCGACGAGTTCCCTGGCATCGGCCAGGGAAACGGCGGGAAAACTGCCCAGCCCGATGTTCCGGCACCTGCCCCCGATGGTCACCCGCTGCACCCAGTGTTTGGTTCCCGATGGTTCCACCCTCAGGGTCAAACCGTTGCCGTCGGAGTACGTCCCCGGTATCATTATGGTCCGCACCATAGCGGCGGACAGAGAGTTCTGCTTTCTCCTGGTGGTCATGTGAATGCCCCAATTATATGTACCGAATTATGTACCTACTGGAGCCGGAATATACCGGATTTCCTGGGACTTCGCAACACCTCAGAAATCGCTTATTGATACTAAGATAAAGAGTAAGTATCGGTTATATAAGGGTTCAGGAAGTCCCAGGAGGTCCCATAAGGTTGGGTTATTGGCGGACGCCCTCTCCGCCAGGACTACACTCGAAACAAACTTAATTATCTCAAAATACTCCCACTTCCGTGTTCATGCTAGTCTCAATTAGCCTCATTTAACGTCTTGTAACGTCCATCGGCATCCGCTACAATCCACCAAGTTTAGGTATACCATTTGGGGGGTGCCGGATGCCCCGGAAAGTACCGCAGCAAGCCCTCTCGGCCGTCTTTGTCCGCACCGTGGCCAAGCCCGGCATGTACACCGACGGCAACGGCCTGAACCTAAAGGTAGTGCCCTCCGGGGCCAGGCGATGGGTGCAGCGGGTGACCATCGGAGGGAAGCGCCACAACATCGGCTTAGGCAGCTATCCCGCCGTGTCCTTGGCCGAAGCCCGGGAACTGGCCGCCGAAAACCTGCGGCTCATCCGCCAGGGACGGAATCCCCTGGTCGAGAAACGCCAGGCCGTCGAAGAGTTGCGGAGACCTTCCATCCCCACCTTCGCCCAGGCTGCCGAGCAGGTCATTGAGATGTGCCGGCCGACGTGGAGCAACGCCAAGCATGCTTCCCAGTGGACGAACACCCTGCTGACCTACGCCCATCCCGTCATCGGGCGCAAGCCGGTGGACGAGGTCACCACCGGGGACGTGCTGCCATCCTCACCCCCATCTGGACCGCCAAACCGGAAACGGCCAGCCGGGTGCGTCAGCGCTTGGAGACGGTGTTCGACTGGGTGATCTTCCAGGGCTGGAGAATTGACAACCCGGCGGGCAAGGGCATCCTGCGGGTCCTGCCCCGGGTATCGCGGCTGAAGGGTCACCACACCGCCCTGCCTTGCAACCAAGTTCCGGATGCGCTGCAACGGGTCCGGGAGTCCACCGCTGACCTGGTTACGAAGTTGTCCTTCGAGTTCCTGGTGCTGACCACGGCCCGGTCCAGTGAGGCCCGCCTTGCGAAATGGCAGGAGGTCGATATTGAGGACGCGGCGTGGACGGTCCCGCCGGAGCGGATGAAAGCCCGCCGGGAGCACCGGGTTCCGCTATCCAGTCGGTGCTTGGAAATCCTATCCCAAGTCAGCGAACTCGAAGGTCAGGGCAGCGGGCTGATATTCCCGTCCGGGAAAAACGGAAAGCCGTTGTCGGATATGGTGTACACGGCCATGCTGAGAAGGCTGGAGATCCCCGCGGTGGCCCATGGATTCCGGAGCAGCTTTAAGAAGTGGTGCATGGAGACCAAGGGTTCCGACGCCACGTGGTTGCCCAGTGAGGCCGCGCTGGCCCACAACTTGGGCAACCCGACGCAGGAAGCCTACATCCAGCACACCGACCTTCTTGAGGTCCGAAGGCCGTTGATGGAGGAATGGGCGGTTTTTCTCGGGAGCGGGACATCAAGAAGAAACCCTCCTCAAGGATGAGGTAGCACCTCAGAACACAGCCGAGTTGATGTTCGACGCAGCACTGGCCTTATTATCTGAGCAGGCTCTCAGTGAGAAATCGGACTCAGACTCAAATGATTACCGGCTCGGTTTCCTCAGAATACTTAGAATGAGAGAGAGTTCGAGTCCACCATGGTGGGCCGTGTGGGGATCGAACCCACGACACCCGGATTAAAAGTCCGGTGCTCTACCTAGCTGAGCTAACGGCCCGTGGAAGGGTCCCCGGCCGGGGGATGGTCTGCCGGGGACTGCATTTTATCACACGCTCCGATTGTGTGGGACTTGTTCTTTCGGAGAGAAAATTGCGAAACTCCCGGCCCTGAGAAACCGGCAACTAACCCAACCCAACCTGATTGCGCTTTTCGTAAGCGCCAAAATCAATAAAAGGGAGCCTTGCATTTACTGCAAGGCTCCCTTTCAGAAAACTGGAAGCCGGACTAACCCAATCTTCAATGCACAGTCCCCGCACAGCTCAGGACGCTGGAACCCCCGTGAAATTCGGCACCCCAGACCGCCGCAAAGTCCGGCATTTCCAAAAACTGGTTCTTACCTAACTCCATCTCCCTCTGAGGCAGACACTTAGCATAAACATCCTGCTTGCGACCCCGGTCAATACGGTCAAGAGCATGGATCATTAAACCAACCCCATTTCCCTTCTTATTTCCCCCATCGAATCCAGCAGATTCCAACTCCAAATCGGCCGGTTTCCGGGGTTGACTTCCGGGACAACAGCCGTGCATAGTCCGTGCAAGTATAGAAGCAACAGAAGAGACGGTCCCCCCAAGCTGCCAACTTAAGGACCGCCTCTCTTAATGTAACCGTGAGGCCGGATTTTGCCGTTCTCACACAATGGGGACGCCTTGGTGGGCCGGTGGACTTTAACCCCACTCCGGCGGGAGTCCGAATCTCCTCGCCTCCACCAACTCCAGCAGGGGCTTGAATCCCTCTGCCTTCGCACTATCAGTTTAACAGAACGAATCAGGTGGTCAACCAAAAGAGGCAACGGTAACTGTTCAGACTTGGTGAGGCGAATTTGGCGAAGCCCGCCGCCGGGCTGAAAAGCGCTGGCGACCGGGGCGGAGTTGTGGCATAAACCCCAATCCACCGAAGGAGGGCGTGTAGCAGGGTCCTGAAGAGACCAGAAAGCGCTCCTGTGCATCTGGGATAATGGTTTTCGAGACAGAAAACCAACCAGAAACAAGGAGCACCCAATAGATGCTACCACGCAACCACCCCGACGGCATCCACATCGCCTTCGACGACCATCGCCTGGTCAACAATGCCGGGCTGATCCTTCCCGCCACGTTGGCCTTGCACCTGGGCCTGCCCCAACTGGTTGACCGGCACTTGGACCTGGGCCGCGCCCCAGGCCGAGCCAACACCGGCGATAAGATTTCGACTCTGGTGACCTCGGCGCTGGCGGGCGGCGACTGCATCGACGACGCCGATGCGTTGCGCACCGGCAGGACGGCCTGCACTCTCGGCTGCGTAGTCAAGGCGCCCTCCACCCTGGGCACTTTCCTGCGCAGCTTCCGGTGGGGCCACGTCCGTCAGTTGGACCGGGTGAGCCGCGAGCTGCTGGCCCGGGCCTGGCAGGCGGGGGCCGGACCCGGCGACGCGCCATTCACCATCGACCTTGATTCGACGATCTGCGAGACTTACGGACTGGCCAAGGAGGGCGCCCGCCACCACGGCTATACCGGCGCACGGGGCTATCACCCACTGCTGGCCGTCGCCGCCGGCGCCGGCGACGTGCTGATGGCCCGCCTGCGCGAGGGCCGGGCCAACACCGCCCGCGCCGCCGCCCACTTCCTGCGTGAGACGGTGAGCCGGGTTCGCTGCGGCGGGGCCAGCGGGCAGCTCACCATGCGGGCTGACAGCGGCTTCTATACCCACGCCGTGGTCGCCGTCTGCCGCCGGATGGATGTCCGCTTATCCATCACCATCCGCCAGCACAAAAGCCTGCACAATCTCATCGAGGCGATACCCGAAGATGCCTGGACGCCGATTCCTTACTGGATGGACGGCGCCGCCGATGTGGCCGAAACCACCTACACCCCCTTCCAGAGTGAGCCGGATGCCGCGCCGGTACGGCTCATCGTCCGGCGGGTGAAGCCGGCGCCCGGTTCTCAACTGGCTCTCTTCGCCACCTACAGCTATCACGGCTTCATCACCGACCGGGACGGAGAGACCCTGGAACTGGAGGCTGACCACCGCCGCCACGCCGAGATCGAGAATGCGATACGCGACCTCAAGTACGGCGTCGGGCTGAACCATCTCCCCTCGGGCCGCTTCGCCGCCAACGGCGCCTGGCTGGCGGTACAGGTGATGGCCCACAACCTGGCCCGCTGGACAGCCCGCATCGGCCTGGGTGAGCGGATCGTGACCACCAAGACCCTCCGGCGACGGGTCTTCGCCCTGGCCGGACGGCTCACCCGCTCCGCACGCCGGCTCACCCTGCATCTGCCACAGCGCTGGCCTTGGGAAACCCAGTTCAGTCGCGCCCTGGCCCGGCTGCGAGCGATTCCACTCCCAGCTTGACGACCCGTCTGCAACTGACCCGCCATCCTGTCAACTGAACGTCCCCGCCAACTCGCGCCAGCCCGGTCCGCGAGCGCCTCTCGCCGTGTCCTATCCCGCCATCTCGCTGGCCACAGCCACTGCAGGCCGCCATCGGCGCCCCAAAAGCGCCTGCAGACCGCCCGCCAACCTCCCGTCTACCCGAATTCGAGCCCGAATCATCGCGCCTGTAACTCCCTCACCCCCCCTTCCAGTGTCCTCACGCCGTCCATCCGTGTCCATCGGTGGATTCGGGTTAAAGGAACAATGGAAACAGGACTGGACCTGGCGAGCCGGGAAACCCTGCTGGCGGTTATCGCGGAACAGCAGGGGGTCATCACCGGCAACAGGGCGTGATTGCCGAACTGCGCCAGCGGGTCGAAAGCCTGGAGGCCCGGCTGTCCGGCGGCGGGCTGGGGGCCAGGATGCCGGGGCATAAACCTGCCGCCAGGCGCAAGAAGCCGGCGGAGCAGGAGAAGAAGCCGCGAAAGAAGCGTCAGCACGGCTTCGCCCGGCCGCGGATGGAACCCGCCGGGCGGGTGGTCCACGCCCCGGAGTCTTGCCCCGAATGCCATACCACCCTGAGCGGGGGTTGGGTGCAGCGGACCCGGGAAGTCATAGACATTCCGGTAGTCCCGGCGGAAGTCACGGAGCACGTATTCATGGCCCGGACCTGTCCCTTGTGCCGGAAACGGCGGCTGCCCCAGGACCCTCTGCAAGGTCTGGCTGTAGGCCGCCAGCGCCTGGGGGTCAACCTGTCAAGCCTGATAGTGACCCTGCGGGAAGAGGCCCGGCTGCCCATAAGGACCATCCAATGGTATCTGCGAACGTTCCATCCAAACGTTCCATCAGTTGAAACTGAGCGTTGGGGCCGTCGTCCGGGCTGTCGACCAGGTTGCCCGGCAGGCCGGGCCGGAAGTGGGCGGGTCGCTGGAGCGCATTCGTTCCAGCCCGGTGGTCCACGCCGATGAAACGGGTTGGCGGGAGAACGGGAAAAACGGCTGCGTCTGGACTTTCAGCACGCCCGCGGAGCGGTTCTTCCTGCGCCGGGGCCGGGGCGGGAAGGTGGTGGACGAGGTCCTGGGCGAGTCCTTCGAAGGGATTCTGGTGAGCGACTTCTACGTGGCCTGCCACCACTACCCCGGACTCAAACAGAGATGTTGGGCCCACCTGCTGCGGGACATTCACGCGCTGAAGGCGTTGTACCCGGAAGACGCAGTACTGGCCCGGTGGGCTCATGGAGCGCAACGGCTCTACGCCAAGGCCAGGGAGTGGGCGGCGGCGGGGGAACGGCCCCCACCCCGGGGGCAGCTGGCGCTGGAAGAGCGGTTGCTGGCGCTGTGCCGTCCTTTCCTGGAAGACCCGTTGGCAGTGCAAGCCAAGCTCTGCCGGCGGATTGAGCGGCACATCAAGGAGCTGTTCGTCTTCGTATCGCACCCGGAGGCTCCATCTGACAATAATGCCGCCGAACCCAGTCTCCGCCACCTGGTGATCAGCCGTAAAATCAGCGGCGGGACTCGCTCGGAACAGGGCAGCGATAGCAAAATGACTCTGGCATCCCTCTTCGGAACCTGGCGGGCCAAGGGCCTAAACCCCTTCCTGGAATGCCGACGGCTGCTCATTTCCCCTCAAGTCTGAACAGTTACAGGCAACAAGATGGAAAGTCACATAATCAGGGACTTGCTTTGGCAAACCGGCTTTGGCAAACCGAAATTTCTTTGGAAAGACTGGAACAGGAACGCAGCCAGTTGTTGGCAAGGTTGGACCGGCAGCGTGACGCGATATTGGAAGCAATCAAAAGCCTCCGGCTTAGTTGTGACGAAAACAACGAGTCCGAAGGCCCCTCTTAAGCCAACGACAAGGATATGGCAGATGATCCTGACATTGACCTGTCCGGCATTGTTGTTGACTTCACCAATGCCGGGAAGCTGGAAGAACGGGTTTTGCTCATCTGCAAAGCAGCTTACATGGCAGGAAAACTGATCAATGTCGATAAAGTCGGCAACTACCTTGTTGACCATGGACAGACCCAGGCCACACTAAGAAATGCCAAGGCGGATGTCACCCGGGTAATCGGCAACAACCGTGACGGGTTTAAGAACGTTTGGTACATAGTGGGAACGGGCGAACTGTGGCAAGTTAGCCAGATCCTGACCGCAAGGTGGTTCCCACCATGTCCACTATTCCAAGTTCCGCACTCCAACCAGATTACCGCTCCCCCAGACTTCGGAGAAACCCCGCAGTCATCTTCCTGACCCCGACCTGCTTCGCAATCACCATCCAAATGCTCGCCAAATTTATGGAAATCACCCTCGCGAAGCAAGCCCAGAACGGCGAGAGCATTCTCCTCATCCTGCAAATCCTGCAAGGTGCTGCCGCCCTTATTTTCCTCATTACTGTGCCCTTTACAATAGTTTTCATCCTTATGTGGATGTACCGTGTGGATGTACCGCATCTCCTGCGATTTGGATGAAATCCACAAACCAGGAAATTACTCCCCTGCCTGGTCAGTAGCCTGGTGGTTTATACCCTTTGCATACCTTTGGAAACCCTATCAGGTCATACGCGAAATCTGGCGCGAAATCTGGCAGAGAAGTCACCCGACAAACCAAAAAACAATCTGATACTTCCTTGGTGGATATTCTGGATTATAGCCACAGTAAGCGGCTTCCTCTTTCAGATGGAAACCCTCTACATCGCCGGGCCCGGCGCTCTTTCAGCAACAGCAGAAGTTATCAGACTCGACTGCTGCTTCCTCACAAATCAAACAGCTCTGCCCATCGCAGAAGTCCTCATGCTGGTTATAATCCGTCGAATTACCAATGCCATCGAGCAAATGAAAGGTCATCTCACGACCTGAAAACCCTTGCTGTCAGCCCTTAAAGAGCCACACAGTTTGCTGCTTCCTGTCTCATCGTTGAGTCTATCCAGGTAAGCCACGGGGCCTACGATTAACGCAGGCCCGTGATCGTTTACCTTGCTGTCGTCAGCTAACTAAGAGTTTCGCAATTTTCTCCAACAGTGCAGGGCATTCAGGAAGGGTTGGCCTCGGGCATTCTCCGGCGATTCCCGCCGGAAGGCTTACGGCTTGGAGGCTACGGCTTCGCCGAATGCAAAGGCTCCGAAGGCCGCCGGATGGGCGCTCCACTGGTCCAAGGCCGTGCGCCACTCGTCAAACTGTTCGTGGGTCGCCACCCCGTAGGCCGTCGCCGCGGTTATAACCTCCTCCTTGAAGAACCATCCGGCAACGAAGCTGTGGAGGAAAGCAATGTCGTCGTCGCCGCCGAAGGCGTCAAAGGAAGCCGTCGCCCTGATGTCGGAGAATCCGGCGGCCAGCAGTGCGCTCTTCAGCTCCTTCCCCATCGCCGGGTGGCCCCCATTGGCGGCGAGCAGGCCCGCGAAAGTGGCCCATGCGGTGGTGAGCGCCGGGGGAACCGGCTCTAGGAACGAGGATGCGACAATCATCTCCCGGCTGGCAATGATGCCCCCGGGTTTCAATACTCGCTTCACCTCGGCCAGCGTCGCCTGAGTGTCCGGCACGTGCATCAGAACGGCGTGGCAGTGGGCCACGTCGAAGGAGTTGTCCTCAAAGGGGAGGGCCGTCACGTCGCCGGCGTGGAAGGTGGCGTTGGCGTGTCCCCCGGCTGCCGCCGCGGCTCGGGCCAGGTCAATCTGCGACTCCTCCAGGTCGATGCCATGCACTTGGCCGGGGTCCACTACCCTGGCCAGGCCCACCGAAATAGTCCCCGGCCCACAGCCGAAGTCCAGGACCCGCAACCCGGGCTTGAGGTGCGGGAGCAGATGGGCGGCGTGGGTTTCCAGGCTGCGCCGGTTGAGCAGTTGCCGGAACTCTTCGCTGTACCCCATGGTGTAGCCGGATGTTGTAGCTTCCTGGTCGGGCATCGCTGCGCTCTCCTTTCGTAATGGGTGATTATGATGATACATAAACAATACGCCCGTGTCTGCTGTACGGTTTGCCGGGTTGACCGCTCCTGCGCCGTGCAACAGGCTGGTCCGCCGGTATAATCGCGCGGGAGGGATGCTTATGACCACCCGCTTCTACCGGCAGTCCGTCCCCGGCCTCGGCCTATCCATCGAGTGCGCCACCGATTCAGTCCCCGACGACGGCAAGTATCACGTTATCCGCAACGGACAGACCCTGGGTTCCTTTCGCGCCCTCAAACCGGCCCAACAGCTTTTCCGGCAGGCCACCCTCCGTACCATCTTGTCGGAGTTCCCCCGGAATGACAGTTGCCGGTTGACGTACCAAAAGAACGGTCTCACAATCCTTTCCGAGCATCTCCCAATGCAAGTTGCCGTTTCACCCGAGGAAATAGAATGTTAGACCTGTCGCCTGACTCCCGGAAACACAAGTGGGAAAATTCCAAGTCCACCTTTGGACGCAATATGGGGCTTCCCGTTCACGGTTGGTTCCGGTTTCCCGCCGGTTTTTCCGCGGAATGGGTAACTAGCGTTGTTCTGAGCAGCAAGGACAAAATAGGAAGTCATGCGCTGTTGGACCCATTCGCTGGTGTTGGCACCGCAGTTCTGAGTGGCGAGGAGGGCGGCGTTAAATCGTTCGGAATCGAGGCTCAACCCTTCACCGCCAGAGTGTCGCAAACCAAACTCCTATGGCATGATGACGTGCGAGATTTCTCCGAAATGGCTCAAGCCGTCGTCACCATGGCACAAGCCGACACGAGAGCCGTTCCGGAATACCCCCCGTTAATTCGGAAATGTTACACCGAAGGGACTGTTCGCGACTTGCATCGCCTTTTAAGCGCTTGGCGAGAACTTGACGATGATAGTCCCGCAGCGAAACTGACCTGGCTTGCCATCGTGAGCATTCTTCGGGCCTGCTCGTCGGCAGGAACAGCTCCTTGGCAATATATTCTTCCCCGAAAGTCGAAGGCTAAGGTTTTACAGCCCTACGGAGCGTTTGGACTCCAGTTGCAAAGGATGTTAACCGACATGATGATTTGCCAGCAGGCGGGTCATCTTCCCCAGGGCAAGATAATCCAGGAAGACGCTCGAACCTGCGCCTCTATCAGCGACGACTCGATAGGCTTGGTCATTACGTCCCCGCCTTACGCCAACAACTATGACTACGCAGATGCCACCAGATTAGAGATGACCTTTCTTGGGGAAGTGCGTGGCTGGGGCGACCTCCACGAGAGTGCCAGAAGGCCGTTAATTCGGTCATGTTCCCAGCACGTATCCATCGAAAAAACCCCCATCGATCCGTTGTTGGACCGCGCTTGTCCGACTCATCCTTTCATACCGAAATTTCTGGAGTCTGCGGACAACTGCATACGGAGCGTAGTAATCACGGAGGCAAGAAAAACTATCACACAATGGTTGCAGCCTACTTCGCTGACATGAAAGAGGTTTGGCTGACCTTGCGCCGGGTTTGCGTTGATGGCGCCGAAGCCTGTTTTGTGATTGGAGATTCTGCCCCATACGGCGTACATGTTCCGGTGGAGCGTTGGTTGGGTGAACTGTCCCTGCTCGCAGGCTTTAAGTCCTACAGCTTCGAGAAGATTCGCGACCGGAACGTGAAATGGAAGAATCGCAAGCACCGCGTACCGTTGCAAGAAGGACTCTTGTGGGTGCAAGGGTAACCTGTGGCTCTATCTCCTTCCCATAAGTTCGGGCAAATCATAGGCGAAGCCCTTGAAGCCGCAGCTTTCCCTTTGTTGACCGCTCCTGCGCCGCGCAGCGGGCGGGTCCGCTGGTATAATCGCGCGGGAGGGATGCTTATGACCACCCGCTTCTACCGGCAGTCCGTCCCCGACCTCGGCCTATCCATCGAGCGCGCCACCGATTCAGTCCCCGACGACGGCAAGTATCACGTTATCCGCAACGGACAGACCCTGGGTTCCTTCCGTGCCCTCAAACCGGCCCAACAGCTTTTCCGGCAGGCGGTGGAGGAAAGCGGCTACCGCCCGCAGACGGCGGATTCCGGCAAGTCGTCGTCCGAGATGATGACCGACCGTTACATGGAGGCCAAGGACCTCTACTGGTCCGCCAGCCACCGCTACAAACCCGGCGGCGGCCGAGGCCGCTAACGGCTATCCAACCCGGTGGTCCCGAGGGCTTCGAAAGGACTTCCTCATTCGGCCTGGCTCGGCGCCTTCGCCCTTGCGTCAACCCCCGGCAGGCGCGATAATTCCGCGCACTTTGACTACGCCTGAATTTACCCCCCCCCCCCTGACAGGGGTATGTATAGGGTTTCATGTAGGGGCATGGCGGGTGACCTCCAGGTTGGGCTTGGGTTCCGGCCAGGGTTCGGGCAGCAGCCATACCCGGCGCCATAACCGGCCCCGGTGCAGCAAGCGTCTCAGCCAGTCGATGCCGTGCCGGATTACGCTGACGGTCCGTCCCGGCTTCTCCCTGCCGCTGCGGTGCGTGGGCGCCAGCGCCCGGGGCGGCGCTCGCAAGCTGCCGGGGGGCATCTTCCGGTCATAGGCGTCTTCCACCCTGGTCCCATAGGCCAGGGTCAGGAGCGTCGCCACCGGCAACACGAACCAATGGCGCGAAATCCGCGCCGGGTCAGTCCTGCGGGTCTTGTGCCATTGCCAACCCAGGCTCTTGACCGCCTTGAACCCCAACTCGATCCAGAAGCGGAGGGCGTACCAACTCACCCCAACTTGGTCCGGCGGAAGGTCGGTCAGGATGATCCACGGCTCCTCCTGTTCAACGTACCAGACCGCCAGCAGGGTGCAACGGCGTTTTGCGGCGGCTCCGCCGAAGGCGGTCCCGCTGCCGGTCCAGGCGGTATCCGGACTGGAAACGAAGGCGCGCGCGGGCAGCCGCCGTCCGCCATCGGCGCAGAAAGTGACGTTTCTCGGATACCTCATGTAGGGATGCCAGCCCTGAGCGAGTATCTGTTTCCACAATTTCGGACTGGCCAGGCCCCGGTCGCACATCACAATCACGGTCATTTCCCTGGGGACCGCCGGGGCCAGGGCCTGCAGCAGTTCCACTATTGGGTCCATCCAGGCCCCGCGCTGGTTGGCCCGCAGGATTCGCCAGGCCACGGGAATCGCGCAACCCCGGTAGACCACGCTGATGACGATGGCGGTGGTGTCGTCCCCTTTCAACGTGGGGTCAACCGCCAGCGCCAGCCTATCGGAACGCCACCACGCCAGGACCCACCGGAGCAGCGGCGCGAAGCAGAGACTTACGTCCAGTTCGGTCTTGCAGGGACGGGCCCGGTCGCCGCCGTCGTACAACCACTCTCTGAGATACTGCCGCAGGTTGTTCCAGTTGCCCCGGGTGGAGAGGGCGGACGCGACGGTATTCTGGCAGGCGCTCCCAGCCAGAATGGTCCCGCACACCCACCAGGCCAGGCCGGTCAACTGTGGCTGAGTGAGGTGCGGTAAATGCGTTTCAATGACCTGCTTCATCTGGCAGCATTCCCTTGGAAGGCGCATGGGATACCTCCGGCATCCGGTTTAGTCATTACAACCAAGATGACGGATTCCTGTGCGCTTTCCAAGCTCTCAGACCAATTTCAGTATACATACCCCTGTCAGCCCCCCCCCCCCCCCGAGAAAAGGGGTCAAAACCGAAACTTCGGCTTTTGGCTCTCCGGGCCGGCGGGGGCACGACTCTTCCCGGTTCTATGCCGGCCGACTCTATGAGGGCTTGCCCGGCGAGCGCCGCGTCAATTATGTAGAAAACCCTCTCCCACCGGCGGCGGCCAACACCATCTTTCCCGAGTCCGCCGAGTCCATGGACGCTCTGCCCGATGCCAGCGTACACCTCATGGTCACCTCGCCGCCCTACAACGTCGGCAAGGAATACGACGCCGACCTTACCCTGGACGAATACCGGGCCTTCCTCATCCGTGTCATGCGCGAAGTCTACCGCGTACTGGCGCCCGGCGGGCGGGTCTGCTTCAACATCGCCAACCTGGGCCGCCGCCCATACCTGCCCCTGCACCGCTACATCATCGAGGACCTGCAAGACCTTGGTTTCCTGATGCGGGGCGAAATCATCTGGGACAAGGCTTCCAGCGCTGGCTCATCCACCGCCTGGGGTAGCTGGACCTCTGCCGCAAACCCTACCCTGCGCGACGTCCACGAGTACATCCTCGTCCTCTGCAAAGATAATTTCCGGCGCCCCCCGGTTGAAGGACGGGAGTCCACCATCACCCGGGACGATTTCCTGGAATGCACCCGCAGCGTCTGGCAGTTTCCCGCCGAATCGGCCCGGCGGGTAAAGCACCCCGCGCCCTTTCCGGTGGAACTGCCCCGCCGCTGCATCGAACTGTACACCTACGCCGGAGAAGTGGTCCTGGACCCGTTCATGGGCAGCGGCACCACCGCCATCGCCGCCCTGCAAACCGGCCGGAAGTTCGTGGGGTACGAGGTCTCGGAAGAATATCTGGCCCTCTCCCACCGGCGCCTGGCCGGTGTTCCCAACCTGTTCGCCCGCACCGATTCGTCGGGCCGGATAATCGCGGAGGCGCGGGATGCCGGGTACGACGTCAAAAGTCCCTCCACCAGCGAGGTCAAGTCGTGAATACTGCACTGGTGACGCTGTTTCGCAACGAGTATTACGTCGAGTTGCTCCGGCAAAGTCTGCCCCGGGCGTTTGAAGTCGCCGATGCCGAGTCCAGACGCATTCAACAGCGGAAATGCGGGCAAACCTACGAAGCGGTAGGGCAGGAAGTAGGTGTCGTCCGCGAGAAAATCCTCGTCTCCTTCCTGCGTCACACCTTGGGAGATATGCACATAACCTTGCCCGCCGCCAACACTTCCATGCGCGACGTAATGGTCCTCGACCAGCCCTTGGAAATAAAGACCGCTTCCAAACGCGGGCTGGTTACAGCCAAATGGACTGCCGATACCGAGTCCGCCGAGCGGGACATTGGCAGCTTTGAATTCACCGCCGACTTGCTGCTGGTGCGTGTCTGGTGGGGTTCCGAGAAAGACAGCCTTTTCTACATCCCGCAGGAAGTCCTTCAGGAAATCAGCGTCGGGTATCCTCCCGGCGAATTTCTCAGCAGCGCCAAAGGCACCAACAACCGGGGGATAAAGATTAAGGCCTCGTTTATGACTGAAGCGCAAGACCACAAGGACACGGTGCGCATCCCCATTCACTGGCAGTTCAGCGACATCAGGGTTGACCCCATGGCCCGCTGGATGGCGTATTGGTCTGACCGCGGGGGACGCGACCCGCTTTACGGCTGATTTCTGCTACAATTCCTCCAAACTTATGCCCCCCCTTCGTTGCCCAACGGCCCTTGCGTCGGGCAGCATTGCGGCGGGTGTCAATATGGAGGCCATCCCCATGCAGCTTGGTTTGTTCTACCAGATTCAGGTGCCCAAACCCTGGAACGAGCAGAGTGAGGCCCAGCGTTACCGGGAGATGCTCGAAGAGGTCACCTACGCCGAAGAAATCGGCATGACCAGCGTCTGGTTCGTCGAGCACCACTTCCGCTCCGAGTGGTCCCACTCCAGCGCCCCCGACATCACCCTGGCCGCCATCAGCCAGCGCACATCCAAGATGCGGCTGGGAATCGCCGTCGTCCTGGTGCCGCTGCACCATCCCCTGAACATCGCTTCCCGCATGGCTACCCTGGATGTGGTCAGCAACGGCCGGGTCAACCTGGGCATCGGCCGCTCCGGTTACCCCTACCAGATGCAGCCCTACGGCTCGGACCTCAAGGACGTTTCGGGCATGGTCGAGGAATATCTCAAGATTATCCCCGGCGCCTGGACCGAAGAGGAGTTTTCCTTTGAGGGCGAGTATTACCACATCCCGCCCCGGGAGGTCGTGCCCAAGCCGGTGCAGAAGCCCCACCCGCCCATCTGGCAGGCGTGCAGCCAGGATGACACCGCCCGCAAGGTTGGCGAGCAGGGCTTGGGGTGCCTAGCCCAGACCAGCGTCGGCCCCGAGCGCGCCGAGCAGATTATCCGCATTTACAAGGATGCCATCAAGAACCCCACACCGGTGACCAAGATGGTCTACGACCGGGTGGCCGGCAACACTGTGGCCTACTGCTCGGAGAACCGGGCCAAGGCCCAAGAGCGCGCCGCCGAGCTTATCGACTGGTACCGGGAGCAGCAGCGGCTGCGCGATGCCAAGGTCTGGCAGGGTTACGACCCGGCCAAGGTGCCCGAGGACTACCAGTGGCACTACCAGCGTTCCCAGGCCGACCCCGTCCGGCGGGACGAGACCCCGTCGATAGATTTGGTGAAGGCTGGCGGCCGCTTCTGCATCGGCAACCCCGACGACTGCATCGAGTACATCGAGCGGTACGAGGCGATGGGCGTCGATGAAATGATGCCCCTGTTCCAGGTTGGCCCCGTCACCCACGAAGAGGTCATGGAGTCGCTGCGGCTCTTCGGCAAGTACGTCGTCCCACACTTCGCCGCCAAGGAAAAGCGCGAAGCCGCTGCCGCCGCCAACGACTAACCACCCCACCGGCGCACCACTCAACGAAATCCCGACCACGTACCACGCAGCAGGCCCCCGGATGTTCCGGGGGCCTGCTGCATTCACCGCTCGGAGAGGCGGCGCCCCGTCTTTCCTGCGCAGGCAGGAATCCAGAGCATCCAGGGGTAAGCCAATGTTCGCTCAGCAAGAGCGCATGGATTCCTGCTTTCACAGGAAAGACGGGCAGCATTCCAAGGTCCATTTCCTGCTAAAGGCCAGTTCCGTAGACTTGGGCGTCTGCCAGCAATTCCCGGCCGACACCCCTGCATTTGGGATATATGCGCTGTCAGAATATCATCTATCATTGGGTTGGCAAGGAATTATTGGATAACTACAATCACCGAACGGTTGCGGCAGATATGCGTTTTACTGATTAGTAGTTCCAACTTGTTAATAAAAGCTATCTTCAAATGGAAGCGAATAGCTGTAAACTACATCAATTACAGCGGTAATGGCATGATTTCCGTTATCGTTGAAGTCGCCCGGTAGATGTGGTTGACGAGTTTAGGCTGAGAGGAGGTGACGAATGTGACAGAGGGGCCAAAAGCCTGATCGATGAACGATATTCGATACAGGATGCAAAAGAATGGACCCCAAGCGCTAAATTTGGACGCCTAACCACCTGGGATCTACCACCGAGACATGAGCCAGTCGTGTCCCTTTTCACATTGTACCAAAAATCAATTGCGGCCGGCTCCGGTCCGGCCATCAGACTATCGCCCACTTGAGAACCACCCGGACAATCTTGAAAGGATGGGATGTGCGGTATGAAATACAACAACTTGCCACAAGTCGTTTCAGACTGACCCCATTGATTGGCACCCTGGTCATCGGTTTCATCATCGCTTGTGGAAGCGCCGCCCAATCGGACCTGCCGACCCAGGCGGCGCCGGCGCTGCCGGTGGCCGTGCCGGAGCGCCAACCGAGTCCGCGTCGTCTCCCTCGACCGTCAGTTCCGACGCTCCAACGGCGATGCCGTCACCTACGGCGGCCCCGCCGGAGGCAGTTAAACCCACCGGCGCCCTTACCATGGGCCAAAATGAGTTGAACATCTTTAGCGGCCACCCCCAGTTGTCGGTTAACCCGCAACTATTCATCATTTCCACCGCTCCCGTTGTGGAGGGGTTGTTCGCCTGGGACAGCAACATGGAAGCGGTGCCTCTGCTGGCCGAGTCCTGGAGCATACCCGACGACTTCCTGACCTGGACTGGACTTTCAATATCCGGAAAGGAGTCCAGTTCCACAAAGGCTACGGGGAAATGACTGCCGAGGATGTGGCCTGGTCATATACCCAGTGGAGCGAAAATACCAAACACGCCAGGGCCAGCTTACTCCGGGACTTCTGGCAGAACCCGGAGGGCAGCGTGGAGGTCACGGACACTCACACGCTGATGGTCAATACCGGAAAGCCCATGCCCCTGGTGATTATGTCCGAGTTCCACCGCATCCCCTCGGGTATCGCCACCTGGGTTACCAGCAAGCGGCAATCCGAAGAATTGGGCATAGAAGCCGCCAACCGTGACATCGCCGGCACCGGCCCCTGGGAAATTGAGGAGCATCGCCCCGCCCAATACTGGAGGATGCGGGCAGTGGAGAACCACTGGCGCCAGACCCCCTACTTTGCCGAGTTGGAGTTCCAGGAAATCCCCGAAGAGTCCACCCGAATCGCCGGTTTCCAGACCGGTCTGCTGGACACCTTCGTAATGGCCTTCGACTCCATCCCATTGGTGGAGAACACTTCCGGAGCCAGGCTGATGTCGGTGCCCAATCAACCGGCGGGGGAGATGTTGATGCACTTCATGGGCCAGTTCTACCTGAAAGTCGGCACAGACGAACAGGAAGTTGCCTATGACGCCGACTTGCCCTGGACTTCGGCCAACCCGGACGTGAATTCCCTGGAGTGGGAGAACGCCAAGAAGGTGCGGCAGGCCCTCCTCAAGGCCATCGACTCGCAGACCCTGACCGAAACCCTGCTGCACGGTTTGGCCCGGACCACGCCGGTGGGTGTAGGGGGTTACGTTATTCCAAGGACCGCTTCCCCAGCCTGCCGCCCTTGGAGTACGACCCGGAAGGGGCCAGGCAGTTGTTGGCCGAGGCCGGTTATCCCGGCGGAGGCTTCAGCATCCTGCTGACCCCCGCCATTCGGGGCGCGCCTGCCGAGGTGGAGGTGGCCGAAGTCATCGCCACCATGTGGGAAGACATCGGCGTAGATGTCAAGTTGCAGAAGATTCCCTACGGGACTTACCGGCCCCAGGTAATAGGCCGGACCTACAAGGGGGCCAGCAACCACGCCACTTCCCCATCGAATACCCCGGCCCGGCTCTACAATGCCTTGAAAGACGGGGGGAGTTTCGTCAGATTCACCCATCCCTTCCTGGAAGAACGGGTTCCCCTGGCCCAGCAGGCGGTGGACCCCGCGGAGCGCACCAGGTTGGAAACCGAGGTGGGCCAGTTCATGCTGGACAATGGCATTTACGCATCCCTGTACTGGTGGGATGTGGTGTGGCCGGTGGGTCCCAGAATTGATGACAAGTCGTGGTCCGAGAACCTCTTCTATGGCGACATTCGCAACATCAACGGCTTTGAGTGGATTCAGCCCCGTCAGTAACCCCCGGCCCACGCGCTCGGTAGACCACACAGCAGGCCCCCGGATGTTCCGGGGGCCTGCTTTATTCACTGCTCAGAGAGGCAAGCACCCCGTCTTTCCTGCGCAGGCAGGAATCCAGAGCATCCAGGGGTAAGCCAACCTTGCCTCATCAAGAACGCATGGCTTCCCGCTACGCAAACTCCCGCGTCACCACCGACTCGTAGGGTTGATGCTCCCGCACCAGACCGGCGGCCATCAGCGTGTCCTGCAGCCGCTCGAACTCCGGCTGCTCCAACGCCGGGGTGGACGGCCACGTCCCCTGCGTCTTCAACCTCTCCACCGACCGGCTCAGCAGTTCCGGGGACAAGTCAGGAAAGAAAGGGGCGATGGTACGGGCAATCTCATCCGGAGCGGCGGCGTTCAGCCACTCCAATGCCTTGGCGAACCCGGCGGTAAACCGCTGCACGGTTTCGGGACGCTGCGCCAGAAACTCCCGGGTGGCGGCGAACGAACTGTAAGCCAAGTGTCCGTTTTCCGTCCCCAACGCCACTGCCGGATGCGCCGTGCCGTCGGCAGCCAACTGCCCCGCCGCGGGTTCGGGCAGGTGGATGAAATCGGCACGGCCTTCCCGGAACGCCTCCACCGCTTGCTCCAGCGACAAGCCAGGTAGCAGCCGGAGCCTGGCAGGGTCGACGCCGTGGTTGCGCAGCGCATACTGGAAGGACGCCCAGGGCATCGGCGAAAACCCCACCGGAATCACCGACGCGCCTTGCAGAACGTCCCAGGAAAAGTCCGGCTGCGGCTCACGGCCCAGCACGAAGAAGCCGTCCCGGGCGTTAATCTCCGCAAAGTGCAGCGGCGTCGTTTCCGCGCCCCAGTCCAGCGCAATAATGCACCGCATGATGCCGCTCTGCACGATGTCCGCCGCCCCGTTCTTCAGCGCGCTGAGCGGGTGCGGGAATTGGGACGGACAGGTGGCGAAGGTCACATCCAACCCCTGCGCCTCCAGGAATCCGCCGGCGACCGAAACGTATATTGGCGTATAGAACACCGTCCGGAACGTTTCCATCAGACGCAAAGGCTCCGGCCCTCCCTGTCGTGCCTGCATATCTACTGACCCTCCGCGCAAGACTTGGCGGCGCCCCGCCGCGGCGCTATCGTATGGTGGCGCAATGGTAAAGAGGGGCCCGTCCCCTGTCAATCGGATCCCTTGGCCCAGGAGTCATCCTCAACACCCAGGGGGTTTGGGGGATGACTCCCCCAACGCACCCCGCTCTTGCCAAGGGCCTCGAAGAAGTTCCTTATCCGTCCCGCCGGTCGCGAAAAGTTTTAGGGTCTTTCGATTCTCCCCTCTCCCAGAGGGAGAGGGGATTTTTCGAGAATCGAAAGACCCTGCGAAAAGTTTGACCCGCGTGGTGATATATGGCAGAATAATAAACAATATCGCCAATAACGCCGTAAAACCGGCAGGATCCCGCTCCCAGGAGTAGCCGCCATGAGACCTGTCAGAAGCACATGGACTAAAGAGGCCCTGCAGCAGTTGGTCCGGCGGGAAATTGGCGACTGCCGCCTGATCGTGGTCTCCAACCGGCAGCCCTACGTCTACAAGCTGGTCGACGGACAGGTCCGCTACGAAGTGCCCGCCGGCGGCCTGATTAACGCCATCGACCCCCTGATGCAGTCCTGCGGTGGAACCTGGATCGCCCACGGCGGCGGCACCGGCGACCGATTCGTCGTTGAGGCGGGCAACAAGGTCATGGTCCCACCAGAAGACCCCAGCTACGGACTGCGCCTTCTGTGGCTCACCGAGCAGGAAGAGCAGGGCTACTACTACGGGTTCTCCAACAACGCCCTCTGGCCCCTGTGCCACAACGCCTACACCGAACCCGAGTTCGACGCCCGAGACTGGCATACCTACCAGCGCGTCAACGAGCTGTTCGCCAACCAGGTCCTCGATGAGATTGGCAGCGGCCCGGCGGTGGTGTTCACCCAGGACTACCATCTGGCGCTGCTGTCCGGCCTGCTCAAGGACGCCAGCGCCGACGTAATCACCGGCCAGTTCTGGCACATTCCCTGGCCCAACCCCGACATTTTCCGCATCTGCCCCTGGCAGACCGAAATCCTGGAAGGGCTGCTGGGCAACGACCTTCTGGGGTTCCACATCGGCGAGCACTCCAACAACTTCGTCGAGACCGTAGCCCGCAGCCTCGACGCGACGGTCGAGCGCGATTACAGTCTCATCAACCACCGGGGCAGCAACACCCTGGTCAGGCCCTTCCCCATCAGCGTCGACTTCGAGGAAATCGAGCAGGAAGCCCAGAGCGGCGCCGTTGACCGGGAAATGGAACTGCTGGTTGACCGGCTGGGTCTGGAAGGCAAGGTGGTCGGCCTTGGCATCGACCGCATCGACTACACCAAGGGCATCCCCCACCGCTTCAAGGCCATCGGCCGGTTCTTTCAGAAATACCCCCAGTACCGGGAGAAGGTGGTTTTCGTCCAGGCCGGGGTGATGAGCCGCACCGACATCGACGCCTACCAGCGGCTGGCCGAGCAGATAGACGGCCTGCTGGAAGAAATCAACACCCGCTACGCCACCAACGGCTGGCAGCCCATCATCTACCTGCCCACCGACCTGCCCAACACGCAGCTGCTGGCGCTGCGCCGGCTGGCCCAGTTCTTTATCGTCAGCTCCCTTCACGACGGCATGAACCTGGTGGCCAAGGAGTACGTCGCCAGCCGGTTTGACGAGGACGGGGTGCTGATTCTAAGCCCCTTCGCCGGCGCCGCCCTGGAGCTTACCGAGGCGCTTATCGTGAACCCCTACGCCACCGAGGACTTCGCCGACAGCATCCTTGAGGCCGTCACCATGCCCTCCGAGGACCGGCAGTTGCGGATGCGGAGAATGCGGGCCACGGTGCGCGAAAACAACATCTACAAGTGGGCGGCCCAACTGCTGGTGCAACTGCTCCATCTCAACCGCCGCGGCCGGATGCCGGGGGTAACTCCCACCCTGTCCGCCACCCGTTAGCCCCCATAAGGCGGGCTTCCAATGCCCCATCTCTTGAGTGTTTGGCCCAGCGTGGCCGGGCGATTGTCGTCCGCCCAGCGTGTGCTGCTGCTGCTGGACTATGACGGCACCCTGTCCCCCATCGCACCCCGGCCTGAACTATCCAAAATTCCCCCGGAAACCACGGCGGCGCTTACCGGGCTGGCCGCTGACCGGCGGTTCGTGCTGGGGATAGTCAGCGGACGCGGCCTGCGCGACGTCCGCGACCGGGTTGGCATCCCCAACATCATCTACGCCGGCAACCACGGGCTGGAAATCACCGGCGCCGGCGAACCCTTCATACACCCCAGGGCGGCAATGCTCCGGCCCGCGTTGAATCGCATTTCCGCAGAACTGGAAAGCGTCCTTTCCGACATCGCCGGGGTCATCGTCGAGAACAAAGACCTGTCCCTGAGCGTGCATTACCGGCTGGCGGAAGAAGCCATCGTTCCGCAGGTTGAGCAACTGTTTAATGAAGTAGTCTCCCAGGCCGCCGCCGAAGACTTCAGAATCACCCGCGGCAAGATGGTTTTTGAGGTTCGGCCTAACGTAACCTGGGGCAAGGGCCACGCCATCGCCAAGCTGATGGCGGACTGCGAAAAGGACTGCGGCGAGGCGGCGCTCCCCGTCTTCTTCGGCGACGACCTGACCGACGAGGACGGATTCGAGGCGGTGCAGGCCACCAACGGCATCGCCGTATTCGTCGGCCCGGCCCGCCAAGCCACCAGGGCGGCCTACCGGGTTGACTCCCCCCGGGAGGTGGGCGAAGCCCTGGCGCTGCTGCTCCGCCTCTGACAACCCCTTCGGCTTGGAGCCATAGAAGGCATGGCTTTTTCATTCTCGAAAAATCCCCTCTCCCAGAGGGAGAGGGTCAGGGTGAGGGCGTCCCGGCCAAGAGCAACCGTTGCTGATGCGTGGTTCGCCCTCACCCCCGGCCCCTCTCCCGCGGGGATAGGAGAGAATTAAAAGACCCTGCAGGCATCCCTGGTTGGACGCATCCTTGCCGGTGTGCTAGGCTGAACGTGACCGGGCTTGTAAAAATGGGTGTCGCGGCGGGTATCGTAAAGAATGAGTGAACGAGTAGTGGTCGCCATGAGCGGCGGCGTGGATTCATCGGTGGCCGCCCTGTTGCTGCATCAGCGGGGCTATGACGTCGTGGGCGTCACCATGAAGCTGTACAGCCTCGACCAAGCCGACCTGCCGGACTACTACCGTGGCTGCTGCACCGTCGACGACGTGGAAGACGCCCGTCATGTCTGCCAGCGTCTCGGCGTCCCCCACTACGTCCTCAACGTCCAGAAGGAGTTCGAGACTTTCGTCATCGACTACTTCTGCGCCGAGTACCAGAAGGGCCGTACGCCCCACCCCTGCATCGCCTGCAACGATAAGATAAAATTCAACTTCCTGGCCCACCGGGCGCAGGCGCTTCGGGCCGCCTATGTCGCCACCGGCCATTACGCCCGCATCGAACCCGGCCCCGCCGGGTTTGTGCTGCGGAAGGGGTTGGACCCAGCCAAGGACCAGTCTTATGTGCTTTACGGCATGGGACAGACCGAGTTGGCCCACACGCTGATGCCGGTGGGCGCCTACGCCAAGGACGAAATCCGTCAGATGGCGCTGGATGCCGGCTTTCCCAACGCCCAAAAGCCCGACAGCCAGGACATCTGCTTCATCCCCTTGGGCGATTACAAGTCCTTCTTGAAGGACCGCATCCAACCCACGCCGGGGGACATCGTGGACACCGGCGGCAGCGTACTGGGCCGCCACGAAGGAATCGAAATGTTCACTGTCGGCCAGCGCCGCGGCCTGGGACTCTCCGGCGGCGAACCCCGCTACGTCGTCCGCTTGGAACCCGGCGCCAACCGGGTCGTGGTCGGAAGCAGAGAGGAGCTTTTCCGCCGGGAGTTCCGGGTTTCCCGGGTCAACTACGTCTCCGGCCGGGCGCCCGACGGGCCAACCCCGGTGGGCGTGAAAATCCGTTACCGTTTCGAGGAAGCCCCTGCGGTGCTGCTGCCGACGGAAAACGGCGCGGTGGTGCGGTTCGACGAACCCCAGCGGGCCATAACCCCTGGTCAGGCCGCGGTTTTCTACCACGGCGACGTTGTGCTGGGTGGCGGCGTCATTGACGACGATATGCCGGAGTTGCCCCAGGGCCGGGAAGAACCCGGCGCCGCCGTCAGAGCCGTAGCCCTCTGACACCAGGATGCCGGCGGTTACGGCCTGCCCCTGCGAAGGCAGGGGGGGCGCGGGCGGAGGGTGAATGCCCGATTTTGACCTGGAACGCCGCGTCCATCTGCGGGGCCGGACCCTGGTGGCCGGGGTTGACGAAGCAGGCCGCGGCCCCTTGGCCGGCCCGGTCATGGCAGCGGCGGTGATTCTCCCCGCCGAGTTGTCCGGCTCCGAGCCGTGGTTGGCCGCTATTAACGACAGCAAGCGTCTCTCGGAGCGGCGGCGGGAGGAGGCGCTGGTCTTGATTCGCCGTCACGCCCTGGCGGTGGCCGTCGCCCAGCAGGACTCCGACGACATTGACGCCCTCGGCATCCTGCCGGCCACCATCCAGGCGATGATGAACGCCCTCCACAGCCTGCGGGTGCAGCCGGAGCACGTCCTGTTCGACTATCTTCCGCTGAAGACCTGCCCCTTTCCCTTCCAGACCGTAATCAAGGGGGACAGCCTCAGCTACTCCATCGCCGCTGCCTCGATTGTCGCCAAGGTGACCCGGGACCGGTGGATGCGCCGGGCCGACGAGCAGTATCCCGGATATGGCTTTGCGCGGCACAAGGGTTATCCCACCAGGCTGCACGTTGCCCGTATGCAGGTCCTTGGGCCATGCTCGATTCACCGCCGCAGCTTCGGCCCGGTGCGGGCCTGCATCGCCGCCGGCGCTGGGGCGGTAAGGGAAGCCTGATGCCGTCGGAGCGCGCCCGTCGGGGCAGCCAGGGCGAGGAGTTGGCCCGGCGGGCATTGCTGGACAAGGGCTACACCGTGCTGGAGTGCAACTACCGCTGCCGTTGGGGGGAGGTGGACATCGTGGCGCAGACCGGCGCGCAATTGGTGTTCGTCGAAGTCCGCACCCGCACCGGCAACGCCTACGGCACCCCGGAGGAGTCCGTCACCGCCGCCAAGGCCCAACGGCTAATCGACACCGCCCAGACCTACCTTCAGGAGCGCGACTGCGAATCAGCGTCGTGGCGCATCGACCTCGTTGCGGTGAGAATGCGGCCCAACGGACAAGCGCTCCGCATCGACCACCTGGAAAACGCCGTGGAGATGTAGGGCGCTAACCCGCAATTGGATGTTCTCACCCTATGCTGGTTTTACCGTTAATCCGGCGGCCTATTCGTCATTCCTGCGCAGGCAGGAATCCACGGCACTCTTGACCATAGCAGTATTTAGCAGTATTTGCCGCCGCAGATTCTCCTTCATATCCCCAACCCGGTCACCCGGCAAACGATAATGGTCAACAGAAGCATGAGGGCCAGCAATCCGCCGACCACCAGGCAGCAACGCGCCGCACATGAATTGTTGTCCACTGTTAAACCTCGCTGCCGGGACTGGTTCACCAACCGGAAAATTGTATCCCATGACCCGTTTCCGCGCACGGTGAACCAGGGGCGGTAACTGTTCAGACTGGGGGATTCGAGCCACGGGAGGCAGTTAAGCTCTCAAAAATAAAAACTGGGGCATTTTGTGTCATTTTCTGTAATTTACGCTTGGCGGTGGGGCCCTGACAGCGGGTTTTGGCGTATTTTTGTGTTATCGTGTCTCATTTTTGTCCCATTGTGAGCCGGTTTTGACGCACTTTGGGACGCTGGTCTTTCCGCCGCAATTAAATCCGGGGCCGGCAATTCCGGCGCAGGGGCCCGACTCAGGATGATTGATGATTATAGTAGGGAAGAGTTACCGGGCTTGGCAAGGGGCAGGTGTCAGCAGGGACAATCAGGAAACCCTTAGTCTGAACAGCTACCGGGGGCGTTCCGGCCGGTTTTTGCAGGGCCTTTCCGCTTCTGCTATGCTTCCGAATCATTCTTGGCGGCACACCCCAACCGAAACAATGACCAAATCATTCTCTGAAGAATGGAAGGCGGCTTTCCGTGACACAGCAACCTGGCTCCCTTTCCGACGTGATAATCGTGGGCGGCGGCATCGCCGGCTGCCTGACCGCCTTTCTGCTGGCGCGGGAAGGAGTCAAAGTTACCGTCTTTGAGGCCGACTCGGTGGGCAGCCACGCCTCCGGGTTTGCCTTCGGCGAGATGGGCGATCTGGAAGGAGCCGGCATCCCCGACCCGCTCCTGGAGTTCAGCCTGTGGTGCAGCCGCCGTCACGCAACCCTGGCTGACGAGCTTCGCGAGGCCGGGGGCGTCGATCATCAATTCAACCGGGTACACCGGCTCACTCTGGCCTTCGACGAAGCCGCCGTCAGTACGCTTCAGGCCAACCTGCAATGGCAGCGACGGGTGGAGCAGTATGACCCCCGCTGGCTTACCGGCAGCGAGGTTGCCGAGATTGAACCCCGCATCAACTCCGAGTGCCTGGGCGGGATGTACGTCGAAAACGCCGGCGCCGTCGAGCCTTACCGCTATACTTTAGCCGCCGCCCAGGCCGCCGAGCGGCAGGGCGTCGAAATAATGATGCGCCGGGTGACCGGGCTGCTGACCGACGGCAGCCGCTGCACCGGAGTAACCTTTCCCGGCGGCCGCATCGAGGCCGGGACGGTAGTCCTGGCGATGGGGCCGTGGATTGGCGCTGCCGGCGGTTGGTGCGGCGTGGAAATTCCGGTGTCGCCGTTGAAGGGCCAGATGCTGCGGCTGAGCCATCCCGGGGAGCCGCTGCGGGCGTCGCTGCACTACGGCCACAGCTACGCCGCCGGCAAACCCGACGGCCTGATTTGGGCCGGCACCACCGAGGAGCGAGCCGGGTTCAACGAAAACCCTACGGTCGAGGCTCGGGACGGCATTATGGCCGAGTTGGTCCACATTGCGCCCTTTCTGGCCGAAGCCGAACTGGTCCACCAGACCGCCTGCCTGCGCCCGTGGACCGACGACGGAATGCCCATCGTCGGACAACTTCCCGGCTGGGACAACCTCTACGCGGTCACTGGCGGGGGCCGCAAGGGAATCCTCTGGAGCGCCGGAATGTGTACCGGCATGGCCGAGCTTATCCTGCATGGCCGCTCCGGCGTACCCGGCCTGGAACACCTGGACATAGCCCGGTTCGGCGGGCGGTAGCCGGGGCAATTGCATTTGAATTTGATAGCCCCGTCCTAGCCGTCTTTCCTGCGAAAGCAGGAATCCACGCCGCCTTGCCGAGGCACCCCTTTGGTTGTTCGCGAAAACCGCCGGGTGGTGGGGTGCGTAGGGGGATGAATCCCCCAAACCCCCTGAATTTATAGGGTTCGGGCAGGGGTACGGGGACTGCCCTTGCGGAAAGACGTGGCCCGGCTACACCGCGTATTTCCGGGCTACCGGCAGCCCGTCTTCCCGGGTCACTTTCATGGCGAAGGGGTACTTGCTGATTTCCAGGGCCAGGTCAACATCCCGTGGGTGGTATTGGGGCTGGCTCTCGTCGAAGAACTTCACGGTGTCGCCGCCGGCCCGTACCAGCGTCCGCACCGCTTCCGGGTCCGGCTGCCGGCCTTCCATCAGGTTGCGCAGGTACAGGGCGCAGTGCTCGTCCTCGTCGGACCGGAACCTTCCCCGGTCGCCCATAGCAATGATGGAGACGACCGGATGGCCGTAGGCCAAAACCGCCTGCACCGTCGCCTGCGCCACCGCCAGGGAGCCAAGATAAATGGTGTCGGCGTTGGCGGCGGCGGCCACGCCCACCGTGCCGGCGCGGGTTGACTGCACGATGGACTTGCCGGTGAAGTCCACCTGCGACACCTCGTAGGGAGAGTTGCCGTAGTCGAACCCATCCGGGCGCTTGCCGTCCACCTCGCCCATCAGCACGTCGCCGATGCCCCGTTCCTTCAGCGCCAGCGCCTCCTCAACCTCGGCCACCAGGGTAATATCCTTTGCGCCGTGGTCGAAGGCGATGGCGGCGGTGGTGAACGCCCGGAGAACGTCGATGATGATAACCGTGCCGGCCGCTTCCCGAGCATCCCGCACCAAACTGCCCAAACGTATTTCCATAGTCATTCCTCAGTTGGATACAGGTCATGGCTCTCTCTTCGTCCAGAAAAAGAAAGTCTCAACCCGAGCGCCGAAAAGTGACTTCCTGACCGCTCAGATTAACATCCTGAGTCACCCAGCCCGCGGAAAGCCAAGCCTGTGATTGGCGGCCTTTGCTGCCTTGGTCATTGGACCACCATGCATTGTACTTGTAGGCGCTGCGTGGCAAGGCATCTCCGATTATTCTTTCAATTCGATCAAAAGGTAGACGGACTTGATTTTCATCCAGCCGTTCCAGATATTTGGAAATACCCTCGTACTTACCCATTTATACCTCAGTCTTCTACTTCTTGACCAGCTTTTGCAGGGTGCGAAGCTCGTCCGGCGGGTTGGGGTAGCTGCGGGAGTGAGTCCAGGAGACCTCGCCGACGTAGATGTCCGAGCGGGAGTCAATGCAGACCCCGTGGGGAGCGATGAACTTGCCCGGCTGCTCGCCCTCGCCCTGGTTGCCCAGCCGGGCCACCACGTTGCCGGAGGTGTCGTAGATGCTGACCCGCGGCCCCAGGCCGGTGGCCTTGATGTTGGCTCCAATGGCTGCGCCCAACTCGCCGATGTACACCAGACCGGCTTCCTGGTCGATGTACAGACCGCAGGGCCGGGCCATGTTGACCCACTGGGTCTCAAATTTGCCGCTTGAGTCGAAAATCTGGACCCGGTGGTTTTCCCGGTCGGCGACGTAGACCCAGCCGTCCTTGTCGGTGCAGACGTTGTGGGCGATGTTGAACTCCCCGGGCCTGGTGCCGGACTCGCCCCAGGAAAACAGGTGCTGGCCGTCGGGTGAATACTTGTGGACGCGGGCGTTGCCGTAGCCGTCGGTCACGTAGAAATCGCCATTGCGGGGGTCAACGGCGACGTGGGTGCAGCGGTTGAAGGGGTCGCCGCTCATAAAGGGGGCCGGCTGTCCGCTGATGCCCAGCGTGAACAGCACCTTGCCGTCAAGAGTACACTTGCGGACGGTGTGGTCGCCGTCGTCGGTGCAGAACATCGTGTCGTCGGGGCACATCGTGACGCCGTGGGCGCGGGGGAACACGCCCTCGCCCCAGGACCGCAGAAAATTCCCGTTCTTGTCAAAGATAATCATGGGGTGTTCGCCCCGGTTGAAGGCGTAGACGTTGTCGTTGGCGTCCACGCCCACGGCGGCCACTTCCTTGAACTTCCAGCCGTCGGGGAGACTGCCCCATCCCTCGGCTACCTCGTAGGTGTATTGCTCGGCGCCCAACAGTACCATAAAGTCACCTCGTTTCGGTTAATCGGCTGTCGTTGATTCGCATGGTTGGTCTCGGGCCCGGCCTACAACTGGAAAGTCTCCTTCCAGATTCCCGGCGAGCCTGCGGCGTGGGTCATCAGATCTCTCATCCGGGGGTTGTCCGGGTTGATGTCCCGTTGAGCGGCCCACTCCGCGCTGTCCGACACTCCCTCATGCTCGAACTCGTACATCACTGCATACTTGGGCTGGCCGCGCACCGCCCGCCACCTGCGCCCCCGGATGACACCCGGCACCTTTTCATAGTTGGGAACGTAGACGCCGCTGTACCATTGGTTCCACTCGTCCTCGTTTTCCGGCCCAATGTCCATGCGTCCAATCTGCAAGGCCGGGGCCATGTCGCCGCCGGCAATCCCCGGGGTCAGCTCCTTGGGATGGACCATTTCGTAGATGTTGTTGAAGAAGTTGGAGCCGATGATGCTGGGGCTGACCCGCGTTCCCCACTCGGTGCGGGGCCGGTTCTTGAAGGCGTCGGTCTCGATGACGGCCGGGCTTTCCAACTCGTAAACGGCCAGGTGCTTCGGCCCGCTCCTCACCGCCTCATACCGGGCGGCGTTCAGGATCCCGGGAACCGACACCAGTTCCTTCAGGTGCTCCTCGTTGTACCAACGGTTGAAGTCATCTTCCTTGTCCGCCGGTATATCGGCCCCGACCATCATCAGCGCGGTGCCCTTCTTGTTAGCCATCTCTTCCTCCCGTCTAAATCTCAGTCTTCTACTGTGGTTATCTACCAGACTACTTTGGCTCCCTGCAATGATCTCAACTCATCAAGGGGCATTCCCAGCAGACCGTGGAACACGGCCTCGTTGTCCTCCCCCAGCGACGGGGTCCACCCGTCCAGACGGGCCGGCGTCTCGCTGAACCGCCAGGGCGGCCCCACGCCCCGCTGTCTGCCCTTCTCCGGGTGGACCACCTCCGGGAAAGACTGGCGGGCCGACAGGTGCGGGTCATCCATTAGTTGGTCTGCGGAAAGCGAGGGGAAGGCCGCCACGCCCTCGCTTTGCAGCGCTTCCGTGACCTGCCACGGCGTCCGTTGGCGGGTCCACTCTTCCAGCAGAGTTTCCAAATCTTCCCGGTGCAGCCACTGTTGGAAACCGTCGCCGAAGCGGGATTCGCCGGCCCATTCCGGGTTGCCCAGCGCGCGGCGCAACCCCTGCCACTCCGGTTCCGACGTGACGGCTATGCTAACCCAGGCGTCGTCTCCCGCGCAGCGGTAAACGCCGTGGGGGACCGCCGCGCCGCTGCCGTTGCCCTGTGGGGACTGCTCCCGCCCGTTCATGGCGAAGTCGAGCAACGCCGGCCCGATGAAAGCGGTGGCGATGTCCCGGACGGAGACGTCTACTTGAAGGCCCCCGTCCCCCGAGAGTCTCGATGCCGAGTTATCCCCGCGATTCGCCGCCTTTCCGCACAAGGCGGCGACGGCGCAGAAGGCGCCCATCAGCCCGCCGGTGTGGTCCATGGCGTGGCGCAGTTCCACCGGCGGCCCGTCGGGATAGCCGGTCAGGTGTCCCAGACCGCCCGCGGCGGCAAACATAGGGGCATAGCCGGAGTACCCCTTCTCCGGCCCGGTCTGGCCGTTGGAGGACACGGACACCATCAGGATGTCTTCTTTCACTTCCTGAAGCCGGTCGAACCCCAGCCCCAGCCGGTCCATGACCCCCGGACGGAAGTTCTCCAGCGCCAGGTCGCTGATGCGGACCAGTTCCAGGGCCAACTCCACCGCCCGCGGCTCCTTAAGGTTGAGCGTGACCGACAGCTTGTTGGCGTTGACCTGCTCAAAGCTGGAAGGGGGCTTGCCGTACATGGCATGGGGCCGCCGGGTAATGTCCAACCGGGCCGAACTCTCAACCTTGATGACCTGCGCTCCAAGTTCGGCCAGCATCAGCCCCGCGAAGGGTCCCGCCGCGTGGACCGAGAAGTCCGCCACCCTTATACCGGACAACGGCCCGGTTGGTTTCGCGTCCTGCACTCTAAATCACTCCTGCGCGGGCCAGTTCAACCAGGTCCGTTGGGGAATAACCCAAGTTTGCGTAGACCTCCCGGTTGTGTTCCCCCAGCAGCGGCGCCCTTCCCAGGCTCTCCGGCGCGCTGCCGAAACGGAAGGGCGACCCGGCGTAGTCCAACCGCCCGGCGATAGGATGTTCCACTTCCAGGTAAAACCCCCGCTCCCGCTGCTGTCGGCTGTGAAAGACCTCCGCCGGGGTGTAGTAAGGGGCGATGGGCACCCCGCGGGCCTGGCCTTCCCGGTACAGCCATTCCTTGGTGTGGCCGCTGAACCACTCCCGCAGGTGGGCGTTTATCTCCGGGCCGAATTCCGCGGGGCGCTGGAATTTCTCGGCCGTTGCCCATTCCGGGTTGTCCAGCAACGCCGCCAGGCTTTCCCATTGGCGGGATTCCAGGGTGAGCAGCTCCACGTATCCGTCGCTGGCCGGCAGGACGCCCCCAACCCGGAAGTAGCGGGAAAAGCGGTCCTCCACCAGCCCCTCGGATTCCAGCCGCTGAATGGGAACGTAGCCAACGGAAAGCTGGGCTTCCTGCATGGAGCAGTCAACTTCCTGGCCCGGCCCGCCTTGCATCCTGGCGTAGACGGCGGCCACGACCCCCAGGGCAGCGGTCAGCCCGCCCTGGTACGACCCCATCCGGCTCCCGGCGGTCAACGGAGCGCGCTCCGGGAAGGTGTCCAAGGCCAGGCCGTTGGGCAACAGGTAGCCCTCACCGCCGGCGTGGAATACGTTCACGTCGCAGGCCCGGTAGCCGGCGTAAGGCCCCCAGCCGCCGAAGGGTGTGATCGAGGCGACGATAAGGTCCGGGTTGGCTTGACCCAGAGTGTCCCAATCCAGACCGGCGGCTTCTCTTTCGCGGGGCTGCCGGTCCGTCACCACCACGTCGGCTTGCGCGGCCAGCTCTCGCAGCAGCGCCCGGCCATGAACGTCGTCCAGGTTAAGGGTTATCCCCCGCTTGCCGGTGTTGAGGTAGAGAAACAGCCCGCCGGCTTCCGGGTGGGGATTGTCCCCGGGGAAAGGTCCTTCCCGCCGGGCCGGGTCGCCGCTCCGGGGTGGTTCAATCTTTACCACATCCGCCCCCAGCGAGGCCAGCAGCTTGCCGCAGTAAGGCCCGGCCACCATGCCGGCAATCTCCAGCACCCGCAGCCCGGCCAGGGGTTGGTGTATCGTCACAGAAGTCGCCACGGACGAGGCCCTTTCTTCCTTTCCTGACGTTTGTTGTCAATCGGCTGAGACTGACGACTCAGCGGGACGCAAAACGGCGTTGACGGGGAGGCGTACTTCGCCATCTTTTTCCAGGCGCGCCTTGAAGAACAGCACATGCAAGTTCTCGATTTCCCCGGTTCCAGGGTTGGACCTGGCTATAACTTCGTCGTCAATTTCGTCCTCGTCCTGACCCCGGTATGCCCGACACTTGCTGATAGTTAAGATGTCGCCAATTTGGTCATAGGAGATAATCAACTCCGAGTCCACAGCAATTCGCCTCTTGGAGTTCTCCCAGTAATATACGCGGTCATAAGCCAGCGGCGTTCGGGTAATGCTTTGTTGACTACGGCAACGGTCTGCTTGCCAACGTCATCATACCATCGAAAGAACAAAACAGCGTCTCCATCCCGGGAGCTGAGGCGTATTTGGTCAGGATCGAGTGGAATTGCGGATACCATTGTGGGAGCGTCCGCGCAGGTAGCACTCGCGGCCGCCGGTGAACCAGCGAACCCGATTAGTGAGTCTTACCAGGGATTGCGGTCAGGAAGTAGGGAGGGCCCAGGTCGTCCTCCGGTGCATCTTCCAGTTCTTCCGTCACCGGATTGACTCGAAGACGCATGGTTTGCAGCATTTCGTACCCCACCAATGGAATTGGTGACGGCGCTACCATAGTAACGAATCCTCTTCCCCGAATCTGACCCGCTATTTGGTAGGTGTCCATTTCGACCACGCCGTTGGCGGTGATGAATCTCCTTTTCCCGTTGATGACCACCTCCAGCCCCAGGGCCTCGATTTCTTCCTGGGGCAACCCCATCAAGGCAGAACCAGTGTCGACGAAGAACTGGTATTGACGAGTGGCCACCGGGCCGGTAATGCTTCCTTCCACAAATGTGCGTCCCAAATGCTTTCTCCTGCAAACCCGTTTATTGTAATCATATCCGTTCCCCATCCCCAAACCTGGACCGGCAATCGCCCGCAGGCCGGCCAAGGGTTGTTGGATAGGCGACGTTGAGCTTGAAGTCATGTCCGGTACCAACAATTGCCGCGCCTTGAATTAGATGGTTGTAAGGAAGTGTGGGGGACCGAAATCCCCGGGTGGGACTGGCTCAACTTGCTGAGTTACGGGGTTGACTTTAAACCTGAGATCCTCCAGGAATTCGTAGCCAACCAAGGGCACAGGGGCGGGTATGACAGTGGCCAAGAACCCCCTACCTTGGATTTCCCCTTCGGCCCCGTAGGTTTCCAATTGAATCACACCGCCAGCGGTCATAAACTCCCTCACGCCGTTACGGACAGGACGAAGGCCTAGTTCCTCGATCTGGTCATGAGGAAGTCCAATGTAAATCGCGCCGGTATCAACAAAAAAATTGTAATCCTTCGTCGCTGCCGGTCCAAAGATTGTTGCGCTCACAAACGTGCGTCCCAAATGCTTTCTCCTGCAAACCCGTTTATTGTAACCATCTCAGTTCCCTCATCCCCAAACCCTAAACCGGCAAAATTGGCGGAGTGTTCTCGTCGGTGGGAGCGTCCCGGAGGAAGTGATCGCGGCCGTCGGTGAACCAGGGAACCCGGGGGTCGCGGGAGGGCAGCAACACCGTGGCATAGCCCGGCGCCGTAACCTCGCCGCGCTGGTTCTCGGCCCAAATCTCCAGGTCCACCAGGGGCGCGCTGCCGCTGAAATACTTGCGGACCACCTTTCCCTTGCACCATTGGGTGTCGCCGTAGACGTTGAACCGGCGGCACTCCACCCGCAGCCGCTTCAGGAAGGCGTCGTCCCCCATCCAGTTGGTCAGCAAAGTCCCCATCCACGAGACCCGCTGCGGACCGTAATCGTAGGCGCCTGGAACGCCCACCGCCTCCGCCACCGAGTCCCGCAGGTGGCCGATGCCGGTGTATTCCAACCCCCCGCCGGCCTCCGGGTTGCGGAAGAAGTGGTTGGGGTGACGCAGCGCCTCCCGCAGCAGAACGCCGTGGGCGCTGGACCTTCCGGTGCCTACCAGAAAGGCGCTCACGTCCTGCAGGGACAGGGGCCCGCGCGCTATGGGGTCCACTTCCTCTCCCACCTGGGTGTCTTCCCAATAGCGGGGCTGGCCGCCCCGGGCCGTTTCGTTCAAGACCTGCTGGTCGATGGCTTCCAGTTCTTCCGGCGCGTACTGGTGCCGGCGGGGTACGTCGGCGTACTTGCCCCGCTCACGGGATGCCCTCCGCTGGTGGCGGGTACACCACCCGACCACGCGGGCTACCAGCTCGTCCCGCTGGTTGGTGTAGATGGTCTCGACGTACTGGATGACCAGCGTCGCCGAGTAACGGCTCTGCTTCTCCTGGACGTCCAGCACCCGTTCCACACAGTTTACCGCGTCGCCGGGCCGCATCACCCGGAAAAACTCCCAGTCGTTGCCGGCAAAGAACCCGTGGACGCCGGGCAGCCCCCACCGCGTCCTGCCCGACCAGTGGCGCATATAAGGGGAGCAGGGGTGTCCGATGACCGAGCCGTACTTGGTGTTGGCCGCGTATTCCTGGTCGCGGAAAAGTGGATTGGCGTCGCCGATGCCGTTGGCGAAGTTAATCAACGCCCCCAGCGAGGCGTCCCGGGTGAACTGTTCCGTTCTCAGCCGCATCCCCACCATAGCCTTGGCCCTGGCAATGGCTTCCGGGGAAATGTCCTCCACCTCGGGAAGAGTCTCGGTTACTCTCTGTTGCTCGTCGTTCATAAGCGCGTTTGTCTCCGTCAATTCCTCAGCGTTTCTTCGATTACGCCGAGAACAAAAATGAGGGCTACGTACAATACTTGCCAGAACAATTGAGTCAGCGGGCCATCCACGACATCTTTGCCGGTAACATCGTTGCCCCGCAACACGATATCTTTGGTTAACCTGAACCCCCATACGTAATAGCTGAAAACCATTCCAGCGCAAACAAACTTTAAGCTGCTTATACTATTGGGCAAGGAATCTATGAGGATTCCATCAGGGAAAAGGTCTCCCCCGAACAAACCGAACCCCATTACCGCGGTGGAGATTGCCAGGATGGTCAGAGCTTGTTCCGGGCCACGGGATTGGGGATTCACGAATCAGTATTCCCAGGACGTTGCTGATTCTGCCGATGGGTGTCCTTGACCTTGTATCTGATAAACATGATGGTCGTGACCAAAATCGTCCCACTAATGCCGAGGGCGAACCACAGGTTTTGCTCCCGCGGGGCCAATGCGATAATAACCATTATCAAAAAGGTCACTGCCGCACTTACCATAACACCAATGAGGTGAAAAATGCCGTCTGGGGTGAGGAGGTAATTGTCTTTTGACCGCAAACCTTTCAACATTTCCATACCACCTGCCTGCGCCTGCCGTCACCGGCGCACGTGACCCGGCTTGGGCAACCGGAATCAAAATACTATCTGCCGCTCTTCCAGGTCGGACAACTCGGATTGGCTTAAACCCAGCATATCACACAGTATCTGCCGGTTGTGCTGCCCCAGCAGGGGAGCGTGGCTGCGGATGGCCGGGGGCGTTTTATCCAGCTTCCACATCAGGTTGAAAATCGGCTCCATGCCCAGGGACGGATGCTCGATTTCCTGATACAGCCCCCGTTCCCGGTTGTGGCGGTCGTTCAGCCGCTCCTCGGCGTCCATCACCGGCATGGCCGCCACCCCGTGCGACTGGAGCAATTCTGTAACGGCCCAGGCGTCCCGGGATGTTGTCCACTCCGACAGCTTATCGTCCAACTGCCGTCGGTTCCGGTGCCGCTGGTAGCGGCTGGCGAAGCGGTCTTCCTCCGTCCATTCCGGCTTGCCCATAGCCGCCACCAAGCCCCGCCATTCGTCGTCGCTGCCCACGGCGATGGAGACCCACCGGTCATCGCCCAGGCAGGGATAGTTGCCGTAAGGGGCCAGGGCCGGGTCGTAATTGCCCATCGTTCCCAGGACCCGTCCCGTGGCCTCGAACTCCATTAACCCGACGCCCATGGTCGCCGCCGTCGCCCGCAGCATGGACAGGTCAATGTACTGGCCCCGGCCGGTCCGGCGCCGTTTATACAGCGCGGCCACCGCGGCATAGACCGCGTGCAGCGCCCCGGTGATGTCGGCGTAGGCGTGTTTCAACCCCAGGGGCCGCTCCCCTTCGTATCCCAGGGTGCTGTCCAGCCCGGACATGGCCCCGATGGACGGCGCGTAGGCCCGCAGGTCCCGCAGCGGCCCGGTCTGCCCGTGCGATGATATGGACACCATGATGATGTCTTCTTTGACCGCCTTGAGGTCTTCGTAGCCCAGGCCCAGCCGGTCCATGACCCCCGGGGAGAAATTTTCCAGCACCACGTCGCACCGGGCGGCCAACCGGCGGGCCAACTCCACCGCTTCCGGGTGGTTGGTGTTGAGGGTGACGCTGAGCTTGCTCCGGTTGACGTTGTGGAACATGGGGTGCTGCTCCGGGTCCCGCTCCGTGCCGATGATGGGACGGCCCAGCCGCATATAGTCCAGCCGCTGCCGGGTCTCCACCTTGATGACCTCGGCTCCCATGTCCGCCAGGACCATTCCGGGAATGGCTCCGGCCAGCACCCAGCCAAAGTCCAGTACCCGGTAACCGGCCAGCGGGCCGTTATTTTCCGGTAGTTGTTCCACGTCTTTCCGCTCCGCAGTTTTCCAAGTGAACCGGCACCCCTCTTATGGGGGTACCTCCATAAGAGGGGTTGTTCCACGTCTTTCCGCTCCGCATTCTTCCAGGTAAACCGGCACCCCTCTTATGGGGGTACCCCCATAAGAATGGTAGATGCCCCCATTCTTATGGGGGATGCCCTCACCCCCTGCCTTCGCAGTGGCAGGCTCTAACCCACTCCCATAGAGATAGGGAACTTGGGAGACATCCTCTCAGATTATCCCCGTCTGGTACAACGCCACCAACTGCTCGTGGGTGAATCCCAACTCGCCGGTATAGACCTCTTCGTTGTGCTGGCCCAGGTACGGGGCGGGTTGGGAGTCGCGGGCCGGGGCATCGGACAACACGTAAGGCGCTCCGGGGTAGGAGAGCGGCCCGGTGTCCGGCCGGGGAATCTCCACGAACCAGTCGCTCAGGCTGGGATCGCCGCGCACTTCGTCAAACCCCCGCACCGGCCCCAGGGGAATCCTCTTCTCCAGTGCCAACTCCAGAAGCTCGGCCTTGGTGTGCTGCAACAGCCACGCTTCCATGTAGCCGTCAATCTCATCGGCGTACTCGTTGTTCATCACCGTGCGGTTGGTGAAGCGTGGGTCGCCGGCCCAATCCGGGTTGCCCATCTGTTCCAGCAGCGTCCGCCACTGCCGCGTTTCCGGGGAACCAACGAAGATGTAGCCGTCCTTGCAGCGCAGGATGCAGTTGGGGTAGGGAAAGTCCAGGGCATGGTGGCCGGTACGCCGGGTATAGCGCCACTCGTACACCGCCATCAAGGCCTCGGGGCCGTTGTAAACCCCCGACATGGTTTCCACCTCGGCGATGTCTATGTGCTGGCCGGCTGGCACGTCTCCACCGGAGCCGGCGGCCCCGGAAAGCGTCTCCCTGGCCAGCAGCGCCATCACGATGGAAGACGCCGCCGCCATGCCGGCAAAGTAGCCAACCTGGGGAGTGCCGAAGGTCAGCGGCGCACGCTCCGCTTCCCCCAGACCCTGGCAGATGCCCCCGGCGGCGGCCAGATTGATGTCGTAGGCCCGGTAGTCCTTGTAGGGGCCGGTGAGTCCGAAGGGGGTAATTGACGCCATGACCAGCCCCGGGTTCCCCCGGCTCACCATCTCGTAGGAAAGCCCCACCCGTTCCATCTCCGTCGGATGCAGGTTATGGACCAGCACGTCGGACCGGGATGCCAGGTCTGTCAGAATGCCCATGCCCGTGGGTGTGCTCAGGTCCAGAGTCAGCCCCCGCTTGTTGACGTTCAGGTAAAGGAATAGCCCGCTGCGCTCCGGGTGCGGGTCGTCGTTGACGAAGGGGCCGTAGCCGCGGGCGCCGTCGCCGGTGACCGGAGGTTCCACCTTGATGACCTCGGCCCCCATATCCGCCAACAGCTTGCCGCAGTAGGGAGCCGAAATGAAACTCCCCAGTTCCAGGACTCTCACATCTTCCAGAAGCCCGTAGGTCATAGCTTCGCGCCTGCCTTGAGATTGCCCGGGGGTCAATCGGTAAACCGGTCTGTGCCGCAATTCCATAGCCAATCGGCTAGAGTTTACCATACCGGGTTCCCGGCGCTGCCGGCGTCGCGGAGCCGGTCAGGGTATTTCGATTCTCCCCTCTCCCTAAGGGAGAGGGCTAGGGTGAGGGCGTCCCGGTCAACAGCCACCGCTGCTGATATGCGGGGTTCGCCCTCACCCCCGGCCCCTCTCCCTATGGGAGAGGGGAGAATCGAAAATCGAAAGGCCCCGCCAGCCGGCCCGCCCACCGTTGCCATTGCCGCCGCTGCGTTGATATGATTCACCCCGGGACCGGCGATGGGCCGGCCAGACGGAAATCAGGCAGGTGGCAGCATGACCCAGGACTCGCGGCGAGATTTCGTCAAGTACACCTTCTATAAGGTGGCCCCCGAATGGAAAGCCTTGCCCCAGGCCCAGCGGGACGCCTCCAAAGCGCAGTTCGCCGAAGTCCTGGAGGAGTTCGCGCCCCGGGTTGACGTTTCCAGCTACAGTCTGGTGGGCACCCGCGGCGACGTGGACCTGTTGTTGTGGAAGGTCAGCCCGACGCTGGAGGCCGTGAACGAATTGAGCGCGCGGCTGAACCGGACCGAGTTGGGCCGGCATTTCACCACGCCCCACTCCTATCTGGCCATGACCCGCCGTTCAGCCTACGTCGAACACCACCAGCACGAGGGGCAGGAAGGAGCCTCGGCCACCATGCGGATGGTTGGCCGCAGCTATTTGTTCGTATATCCCTTCGTCAAGACCCACGAGTGGTACCAACTGCCCATGTCCGACCGGCAGGCCCTGATGAACGAGCACTTTGAGATTGGTCACAAGTACCCGCAGGTAAAGATAAGCACGTCCTACTCCTTTGGCCTGGACGACCAGGAGTTTGTGCTGGGGTTTGAAACGGACGACCCGGGAATTTTCCTGGACCTGGTAATGGACTTGCGGGAGTCCAAAGCGCGCCCCTACACCCTGCGGGACACCCCCATCTTCACCTGCATCCGCAAACCGCTGGACGCTTGCCTGGACGACCTGGGCTGAGGAGCAGCGGGCCGTTGCCCGTCAAGGCGCAAGATTAAAACCCGCAAATTAAAAAACCCTTGAAGGAATTCCTTCAAGGGTTTTTGTAAGCCGGTTAGATTGGTTTGGGTCCTACTTCCGTTCCAAGCTGGACAGGTCAGTGCCCTTGAAGTAGTCGTAGTTCTTGGCAATGTACTCGGCCTGGTTCTCCGGCACCGCGTCTTCGGCAAAAATGGCGGTCACCGGGCAAACGGGTTCGCAGGCGGCGCAGTCGATGCACTCATCCGGGTTGATGTAGAACATATCGTCGGAGTCCCGAGTGTAGATGCAGTCAACCGGGCAAACGTCCACGCAGGCAGAATCCTTCACACCGACGCAAGGCTCGGTAATTATGTAGGTCATTCCTTGTTGCTCCTCTGGAAATTTCCTGTTTGCCGTCCCGCTCTTCCCAGCGTTGCGGACAGCTTGGCAGCGCCACCTGAATTATATCATAGGGTTAATCGGTTGCAAGAATCGGCTGGTCCGTTCGGCAGGATATTCGTCGTGACTCAGGATGTTCCTCGTGACTATCGCAGCGTCCGTCAACCCGTCCGGGACGTTAAAGCACCAGCCCGTAGGTGCGCTTCTTGATGGACAGGTTTACGAAGGTCTCGGTGCGCTGTACGCCTTCAATGATGCCTATCTTGGTGCGGAGGAATTGTCCCAGCCCTTCCGCAGATTCCAGGCCGGCCCAGACGAATACGTCGTAGGTGCCGGTGGTCACGGCCACGTAGTGCGCTTCCTGCAACCCCGCGATGGACTCGGCGACGTAATCGGACTTGCCCGGGCCGGTCTGCAAGCCAATTAGCGCGGTGGTGGCGTAACCCAGCTTTTCCAGGTTGGGCACGGCCACGACGTTAACGACGTCGTCATCTACCAGGCGGCGGAGGCGGCGCCTGACGGTGCCCTCGCTGACGCCCACTTCCCGGGCGATTTTGGCGTTGGACGCCCGCCCGTCCATTTGCAGCAGGGCAATGATTTTGCGGTCCAATTCGTCCATTGTTGCCGTTCTCCGTCGTTCTTCGTCCGTATACCCAACGCCAATCATATTGGAGCAGTTATTATCTGTCAACTGCCGGAATGGTTAAAAATCTGGCAGAGTTGGTTCCGAATGCGGTTAGCGGCATAGCATGGAATCCCGTATTTGCTACTAATTTCGTCAATTTCCAGCCCGTGGATTTGCCAGGGTCTTTTAATTCTCGGTAGCCGCTGGATAATCCGTTCAGGGTGAACAATCCGGCATGTCTGCCAAGCATAACAACCCCCTGAACTCAGGGGGTTGGGGGATGAATCCCCCAACGTGCCCCGTTACCCAATGGTTTTCTTGGACAATTAAAAGGCCCTTGGATTTCCCGTCGGGCTGTTGTAGCCTTTCGGCCATTCTGATATATTGGTAAATCAGCATCGGGGAGGGATCGCATAGAGGTCTAGTGCGGGCGCCTGCTAAGCGCTTATCCTGTTAACACGGGATCGTGGGTTCGAATCCCACTCCCTCCGCCACCTTCATTAACCTAAGCGAACTTGGATAGACCCGGCGGACTCGCCGCAAAACTCAAGCGCCCCCGCCGTCCCGGTTTCCGAATTCAACTCCCAGTCAATCAGCGCACCGCCAATAATCGGCCAATGGAAACGTTTTATATCTGGACCATAGGCTGTCAAATGAACAAGGCTGACTCCGAGCGGTTGGGGTCGGCCTTGGAGCAGTTGGGCCTGCAATCGGTGGAGCGGGCCGCCGACGCCGACGTGGTCGTGCTTAACTCGTGCGTAGTGCGGCAGAACGCCGAGGACAAGGTCGCCAACAACCTCAGCCTCATGCGCCCCGTCAAGAAGCAGCGCCCCGAACAGGTGGTGGCGCTAATGGGCTGCATGGTCGGAGCCAAGACCGGCGACCTGCAAAAGCGTTTCCCCCACGTTGACCTGTTCATGCGCCCCCAACAATACGGGCCGCTGCTGGACATAGTGGGCGAGCGGCTGTCGGTGGATTGGGAAGGGTGCGTCGGCTCCCTGGCTCCCCTGCGTCCCGACGTGACATCCTACGTCCCCATCATCCACGGCTGCGACCTGATGTGTACCTTCTGCATCATCCCCTACCGGCGTGGGCGGCAGGTCAGCCGTCCGGTGGACGAGGTAGTCCGGGAAGTCGGGCTGCTGGCCCGTAGGGGCGTGAAAGAAGTCACGGTCCTGGGTCAGACGGTGGATGCCTACGGCCACGACCTGCCCGAAAGGCCAGACCTGGCCGACTTGCTGGAACAACTCAACGACGTGCCGGACCTGGAGCGCATCCGGTTTCTCACGTCCCACCCCTCGTTTATGAGCCAGCGCATTGTGCAGTCCGTGGCCGCGCTGCCCAAGGTCTGCGAGCACATCAACCTGCCGGTGCAGGCCGGCGACGACGAAGTGCTGCAACGGATGCGCCGCCCCTACACTAGCGCCGAATACCGGGAGTTGGTGAGCAGCATTCGGGATACCGTCCTTGGAGTGTCCTTGAGCACCGACCTGATTGTCGGCTTCCCCGGCGAGACCGAGGAGCAATACCAACGGTCGGCCGAGCTTCTTGAAGAAATCCGCTTCGACAAAGTACACTGCGCCGCCTATTCCACCCGTCCCGGCACCACCGCCCACCGGTCCATGCCCGACGACGTTCCCGCCGCCGAGAAGTCCCGCCGCATGAAGGCGGTGGACCGTATGCAGGAAGGAATCGCCGGAGAGATTAACGGGGCGCTGGTGGGCCAAACCCTGGAGGTCCTGGTGGATGGGCACAAGAAGGGGAAGTGGCAGGGCCGGACCCGCACTGACAAGCTGGTGTTTTTCCCCGATAACGTTGACCGGCTGGGACAACTGGTGAATGTGCGAATCGAAAGCGCCGGCCCCTGGTCGCTGCAAGGCTGTCCCATAGCGGCGTGACCGGGTGGGCCGGAGCGTTCCATTGCCGCGGTCAGTAAGGATGTGAAATGACGACAAGAGTCAGGAAACCCTTCGTTCCCATTACCGAAATTGAACACGCCGCCTTCTGCAAGCCCGCCGACGAGCTTCCGGCCAAGTCGCTGGCCGAAGAAATCGCGGTCAACGTCCGCTGGCAGAAGATTCCCCCGGAGTACCTGCGTTACAGCGCGGCCGAGTTGGACGGGCGAATCCACGACGCGCGGCAAAAGCTGGGGACAACCGTTACCGTCCTGGGCCACCACTACCAGCGGGATGAAATCATCAAGTACGCCGACTTCCAGGGCGATTCCTTCCTGCTGTCTCAGGAAGCTGCATCCCGGCCCGAAGCCGAGTACATCGTTTTCTGCGGCGTCCACTTCATGGCCGAGACCGCCTGTATTCTCTGCGCCCCCCATCAGAAGGTCATCCTGCCCAACATCACCGCCGGATGCTCCATGGCCGACATGGCCCCGATGGAGGATGTGGAGGACGGTTGGGACGACCTTTGCGGCGTACTGAACGACCGGGGCGGAATCGTCCCGGTGACGTACATGAACTCCATCGCCGGCATCAAGGCGTTGTGCGGACGCAGCAACGGCGCCGTCTGCACCTCTTCCAACGCCGGCAAGGTGCTGGAATGGGCCTTTGACAACGCCCAGCGGGTGCTCTTCCTCCCCGACCAGCACCTGGGCCGCAACACCGCTCTTAACCTGGGCATTCCCCTGGATGAAATGGTGGTCTGGAACCCCTTCAAGCCCCTGGGCGGCAACACCCCGGAGCAGTTGATCAACGCCAAAATGGTGCTGTGGCAGGGGCATTGCTCAGTGCATACCCGGTTCACCCCGCAGCAGATTGCATCGGCCCGGGAGCGCTTCCCCGGCGTGACCGTCCTGGTCCACCCGGAGTGTCCCATGGAAACGGTGCAGGCCGCCGACCTCAACGGCTCCACCGAGTTCATCCGCAAGGCCATCAACGAGGCTCCGGCGGGCAGCGCTTGGGCCGTGGGCACCGAGATTAGCCTGGTCAACCGTCTGGCCATGAACAACCCGGACAAGACCGTCTTCTGCCTGGACCCGGTAAGCTGCCCCTGCTCCACCATGTACCGCATCCACCCCGCCTACCTGCTGTGGGTGCTGGACAACCTGGCGGAAGGCCGCGTGGTCAACGAGATTTCCGTCCCGGCGGACATTAAGGACGAGTCAACGGTGGCCCTGGAGCGAATGCTGGAACTGCGGTAGTTGCAGGAATAACGCAATTAAGTCAAACGCAATTGAATCATCGGAACCCCAATCCCCCGGTCTGGAACACCACCAAGCCGGGGGATGGACTTATAATGCGTCCGTAATCTCTGCCTTGACCGGGCAGTATGTTAAACCGCCGGGCAGTAACCCATGAACCAGACCGATTACGACTACATCATCATCGGCAGCGGAATTGCCGGCCTGAACACCGCCCTGCTGGCCCGGGAGCATGGCTCCGTCCTGATTATCACCAAGGGCGCGGTGGACGACTGCAACACCCGCTACGCCCAGGGTGGAATCGCCGCCGCCGTCGGTCCCGGCGACTCCCCCGCGCTCCATCTGCGGGATACCTTGGCCGCCGGCGCCGGGCTGTGCGACCCGGAGGCGGTGGAGGTCCTGACCCGCGAAGGGCCGCAGCGCGTCGCCAACCTCATCCGTTGGGGCGTCCCCTTCGACACCAGCGAAGGCACGGTGATGTTGGGGCGGGAAGGCGCCCACAGTATGCCCCGCATCCTCCACGCCGGCGGCGATGCCACCGGACAGCACATCGAGTTGACCCTCTCCGGTCTGGTGGCCGAGTCGAACATTACCGTGCTGGAGTTCACCCTCGCCACCCGGCTGGGGTTGGAGCACGGCCGAATGCGCGTCGTGGAAACCCTGGATGCCCGCACCGGCCAACGGCAGGCGTTCACCGCCAATTTCGTCGTCATCGCCACCGGCGGCGCCGGGCAGCTTTACCGCTACACCACCAACCCGGAGGTGGCCACCGGCGACGGCGTGGCCCTGGCCTATCTGGCCGGGGCGCGGGTCATGGACATGGAGTTCTACCAGTTCCACCCCACCGCGCTGTGGCTGGAGGGAGCGCCCACGTTCCTGCTGTCCGAAGCGATGCGCGGCGAGGGGGCGGTGCTGCGGGATGGGCAGGGCAACGCGTTCATGGCCGGGTATCATCCGCTGGCCGACCTGGCTCCCCGCGACGTGGTGTCCCGCGCCATTGCCGCCGAGCTGGGAAAATCTGAAGGCGGGACTGTCTTTCTGGACATTTCTCATCTGCCTGCGGGAGCGGTCCAGAGCCGGTTCCCCACCATTTACAATTTCTGCCTGGACTACGGCCTGGACATAACCCAACAGCCTGTGCCGGTGGCCCCCGCCGCCCACTACATGATGGGCGGCGTCCAGATTGACACCTGGGGCCGCACCAACATTCCCGGATTGTACGCCTGCGGGGAAGCCGCCTGCTCCGCGGTGCATGGGGCCAACCGGCTGGCCAGCAATTCCCTGCTGGACACGCTGGTCTTCGCGCAGCGGTTGGTGGCCAGCAGCCAGGGACAGGCCCCGGAACCGGAGCCTGACGCGGGCGAAGCCAACGTTTACGCATCTATCCGGCCCCGCCCGCAGGTGTGCGCCACCATGCCCGCCCCGGGCCGGGAAGCATTGCAAGACCTGATGTGGCGCAACGCGGGCATCAACCGCCGGGGCACCCGGCTGCTCCTGACCGCCCGCATCCTGAATTTCTGGGAACGCGCCATGCCCGGCCCCACCTGCCGCGAAGACTACGAACTGCGCAACATGACCCTGCTGGGACGGCTGATGGTCGAGGCGGCGCTGCTCCGCAAGGAAAGCCGGGGGGCCCACTTCCGGGAGGACTTCCCGGACACTTCCCCGGACTGGGAAACCCACGTCGTGCTGGGCCGGGACATAGATTAGAGGTGGATTGAAGGAGGACTCATGGGAGGTCAACTGCCGCCGGAGGTCTACAACCTAATCGACGCCGCGTTGTCCGAAGACCAGACGTTCAACGACCCGACTACCGGCGTCCTCATCCCGCCGGACATCCGGGCCGTGGGCGCGCTGCGGGCCAAGGCCGTGGGCGTGGTGGCCGGGGTTGACGTCGCCGAAGCCGTGTTCCGGCGGGTGAACGCCGCGCTGGAAATGGAAGCCCTGCTCCCCGACGGCTCGCCCGTATCCCCCGGCGATGAGATTGCCCGGGTCGCCGGCAGCGCCGCCGGCATCCTTCAGGCCGAGCGGGTGGCGCTCAACTTCATGCAGCGCATGAGCGGAATCGCCACCGACACCAACCGCTACGTGCAGGCGATTCAGGGCTGCCCGTCCCGCATCGTCGACACCCGCAAGACCGTGCCGGGACACCGCTACCTGGACAAGTACGCCGTCCGAATGGGCGGCGGCTGCAACCACCGCTTCAACCTGGCCGACGGAATCCTGATTAAGGACAACCACATCGAGGCGCTGCGGGCCAAGGAACTGGACCTGGGCCAGGTCATCCGCACGGCCATCGCCGGGGCGTCCCACACCATCCGGGTCGAGGTTGAGGTGGAGACGCTGGAGCAACTGCGGGATGCTCTGGACGCCGGGGCGCACATCATCATGTTGGACAATATGCCCGTGGACACCATGCGCGAGGCCATGAACATCGTTGATGGGCGCGCCGTGGTCGAGGCCTCGGGCGGCATCAACCTGGACACCGTGCGCAGCGTGGCCGAGACCGGCGTGGACCTCATATCCATTGGCGGCCTCACCCACTCCACCCACGCCCTGGACATCAGCCTCGACCTGGAATTCAGCTAACCGGCAGGGGTGTGCTGGCCAGGAGCAACCGTTGCTGATGCGCGGAGTTCGCCCTCACCCCCGGCCCCTCTCCCCACGGGAGAGGCTGACAGGGGTATGTATAGGGTTTCATGTAGGGGCATGGCGGGTGACCTCCAGGTCGGACTTGGGTTCAGGCCAGGGTTCGGGCAGCAGCCATACCCGGCTCCAGAACCGGCCCCGGTGCAGCAACCACCTCAGCCAGGCAATGCCGTAACGGATTACGCTGACGGTCCGTCCCGGCTTCTCCCGGCTACTGCGGTGAGTGGGCGCCAGCGCCCTGGGCGGCGCTCGCAAGCTGCCGGGGGCCAGCCTCCGGTCATAGGCGTCTTCCACCCTGGTCCCGTAGGCCAGGGTCAGCAGCGTCGCCACCGACAACACGAACCAATGCCGCGAAATCCGCGCCGGGTCAGTCCTGCGGGTCTTTTGCCATTGCCAACCCAAGCTCTTGACCGCCTTAAACCCCAACTCGATCCAGAAGCGGAGCGCGTACCAACTCACCCCAACTTCGTCCGGCGGAAGGTCGGTCAGGATGATCCACGGCTCCTCCTGTTCAACGTACCAGACCGCCAGCAGGGTGCAACGGCGTTTTACTGTTGCCTTGCTGAACGCCGTCCCGCTCCCGATCCACGCGGTATCCGGACGGGGAACGAAGGCGCGCGCGGGCAGCCGCCGACCGCCCTCAGCGCAGAAAGTGACGTTTTTCGGATACCTCATGTAGGGATGCCAGCCCTGAGCGAGTATCTGTTTCCACAATTTCGGACTGGCCAGGCCCCGGTCGCACAGCACAATCACGGTCATGTCTTCTGGGACCGCCGGGGCCAGCGCCTGCAACAGTTCCACTATCGGGTCCATCCAGGCCCCAGGTTTGTTGGCGTGCAGGATGCGCCAGGCCACGGGAATCGCGCAACCCCGGTAGACCACGCTGATGACGATGGCGGTGGTGTCGTCCCCTTTCAACGTCGGGTCAACCGCCAAGGCCAGCCGGTCAGAACACCACCACGCAAGGACCCACCTGAGCAACGGCGCGAAGCAGAGACTCACATCCAGTTCGGTCTGGCAGGGACGCGCCCGGTCGCCGCCGTCGTAGAGCCATTCCCGAAGGCGCTGCCGCAGATTGTCCCAGTTTCCCTTGGTGGAGAGAGCGGCGGCGACGGCATTCTGGCAGGCGCTCCCGGCCAGGATAGTCCCGCACACCCACAAGACCAGCCCGGCCAATTGTGACCGGCTGAGGTGAGGCAAATGCGTTTCAATGACCTGCTGCATCTGGCAGCATTCCTTGGGAAGGCGCATGGGAAACCTCCGGCATCCGGTTTCGTCATTGCAACCAAGATGCCGGATTCCCGTGCGCTTTCCAAGCCCTCAGACCAATTTCAGTCCATACATACCCCTGTCAGCACGGGAGAGGGGAGAATCGAAAAGGCATTGGCGCCTTGGGAGCCATATTCGACAGCCTCACCGTTTACGGTTATCATCGTGTTTGTGCCGGGCCGGTTCCATCTGGCGCAGACCCGGAGACCCGCGACCGGCAATCATCGACAATTGAGGAGGCGCAGCTATGGCGCGGCTAGGCGACGTTACCCGAGACGAGTTGAACCCCGAAGACCAGCAGTATTATGACTCCATTTCCGGCAGCCGCGGCAGTGTGCGCGGCCCCTACGGTGTGCTACTGCACAGCCCGGACCTGGCGGCCCGCGTCGCCCACACCGGAGCCTACGTCCGGTTTAACCTGGACCTGCCCGAGTCCTTGAAAGAAACCATAATCATTACCACCGCCCGCGAAATCAAGAGCCAATACGAGTTCTCCGCCCATGCCCGTCTGGCCCGGCAGGCCGGGGTGTCCGACGAGGCCATCGCCGCCATTGCCAACGGCTCCGCTCCCGACGGCCTTTCCGGCGAGGCGGCGCTGCTGGTTTCCTACACCAAGGAACTGCTGCAAAACCGCAAGATCAGCGACGCTACCTATCAGGCCGTCGTGGATAAGTACGGCGTGGGCAAGACGGTGGAAATCACTGCCTTAATCGGCCACTACCTGTTGGTCGGCCAGATTCTGGGGGCCTTCGAGGTTGACCTGCCGGAAGGGGTGGCCCCGGAAATCCCCGACTAGGCAGCGCAGCTTCGATACCGGCTCCGGCATCCCATCCGAAACCCCAACGGAGGCCCGAATGTTACCCGCAGAAGGACTTTTGACGGCGCACCGCCGCAACTGGGACATGATTGACGCCGCGCTGGCCGACATGGACGACGCCCTGGTTGCCCGCATTCCGGCGGAGCAGTGCAACTCGGTGGCCTGGATTATGTGGCACATGTGCCGGGTGGTGGACACCTTCATCCACACCCGTCTCCAGGAAACCACGCAGATTTGGGTAAGCGGCGGCTGGCACGAGAAGTTCGGTATGGACGCTGACCCGGAAGACCGGGGCGTGGGCTGGACCGCCGAACAGGTGGCGGCCTGGGACGCCCCAAGCAAAGATGCGCTGGTGGGTTACTATGGGGAAGTCCGGGCCGCGGCGGAAACCTTCATGGAAGGGTTGACCCTGGAGGAACTGGCGGTGGTCAAGGTGGTGCCGCCGGCGCCCGAACCTCGCACCGTGGCCGCCGCCCTGGGCCAAATGACCTGGGACGCCGTGGCCCACGGCGGGCAGATTGCCTACCTGCGCGGCCTGTTCCTGGGAATGGGCTGGCACCGTTAAGAAACCCCATCAAACTGCCACCCCGTCTTTCCTGCGGAGGCAGGAATCCACGGACGGACAGTTTGGCGAGTGATGTTAACTTAACTAGGGCAGTTTCTTGAAAGCCGGGGCAAAGGATCGTTCTAAGGCCCTCGAAGGTAACAGTTCAGAGTTAAGGGGAATCGGCATGGCGATTCCATTTGAGCCTGTCAAAGCCAAACATAAAAGTTTTGCGCAGCTTTTTCAAAAGCGGGTCCCACGTCCCACGTCTGAACACTTACCCTCGAAGAACTTCCCTGGTTAACGCCGCGGCCTCTGCCGGTCGGCGCTGTCCAGCATCAGGGTGACCGGGCCGTCGTTGACCAGGCTGACCTCCATGTGTTCCTGGAAGCGTCCGGTAGCCACCGTCAGACCGGTCTGATGGAACAGTTCCACCGCATACTCGTAGAGACGCAGGGCCTCGGTTGGGGGCGCCGCCGCCGTAAAGTCGGGACGGCGCCCCTTCCGCGTGTCGCCGTAAAGGGTGAACTGGCTGACCACCAGCAACTCCGCCCCGGTGTCCAAGGCGGAGCGGTTGAAGCGGTTTTGTTCGTCGGAGAAGATTCTCAGGTTGGCGATTTTGCCGACGAGATAGGCCGCGTCGGCGTCAACGTCGCCCTCAGCCACGCCCAGCAGAACAACCAAGCCGGGACCGATGTCGGCAATCGGCTCGCCATCGATTCGGACGGATGCGTTCGCAACCCGTTGAATTAACGCCCGCAAGCGCGCTTACCCGGCAACCTTCCGGCCCATTTGGACGGCGGTCCGTCCGGCGGTTGGGTGGGGAATGCCTATGATTCGCTGGATGCAGCAGGGGCGGCGGCCGGCTCGGTCTTGGCCTCGGACGAGGAAGCAGACTTTTCCTTGGCGGAGTCGGTCTTGGCCGCCTTTTCTTCTTTTTCTTCCTTGGCATCGTCGGCCCTAACCTTGGGGCGCCCGTAGTCGGTGGTGTAGAACCCGGATCCCTTGTAAATCACCGGAACGGCGTGGAAGACGCGGCGTCCGGCCCCTGAGCACAGCGGGCAGGCGCCGGTTCCCGCTTCCTTGAAGCTCTGGGTAAGTTCGAAGTCGTGACCACAGCTATTACACTGGTAATCGTAGCGTGGCAATCCAAGCCTCCTGGAGCGAAATGAGTTGGGCCGGCGTGTTCCGCCGCAGCCCATGTTCTTTACCAATTTAACAAACTGCCCCAGCACTGTCAACGCAGATTATGCGGCAGCAAGCCGTTTAAGGACCATCCCGGCGCCCTGGAACGGGCATCCCCCAAACCATTTCGTCCCGGTCTGCCCGGGGTCCGTAAGGATTTCATCTATGACCTCAATAATTAACTTCGATGCTCTCCGTGCCCCGTTTGACACGGTTTCCCGACACTCATAGACTGTTCACGGACTGTTTGAGCAGTGTTCAATGCGGTGGGCCGCGGTCGGGGACTCCCCCGGAGTAACCGTGCCCAATGCCGCCCTCGAAACCCACGTCAAGCAATGCGGGAGGACAATTGGGACTGGCAAGCCAACAACCCGAAAACGGTTACGTCGAAGCCTTTAGCCCCCGTGCCGGGACACAGGGAAAGCGCCCGGAAAGCAAATACGTTGAGGCCAACGGAATCCGGCACCACTACCTGGCCTGGGGAGACCCAACCAACCCGCCGCTGGTGATGATGCACGGCATCGGGTTATGCGCCCAGGTCTGGAACGCCAACGCCCGTGACCTATCCCGCGACTTCCACGTCATCGTCCCTGACCTGCGCGGGCACGGCGACACCGGCAAGCCCGGCAGCGGCTGCACCTTCATGGAACTGGGAGCCGACGTTGCGGCGTTAATCCAAGCGCTGGGCCTGGAGCGGCCCTTCGGCGTCGGCCACTCCGCCGGGGGTATGGCCCTGCTCCTTGCCGACTCATCCCATCCCGGCATAGTCGGGAAGGTGGCCCTGCTGGACACCCGGGTCGGCCCCAGTCCGATGGAGATGCTCACTCCCGAGGAACAACGGGACCGCATGGCCCGGACGGCGCAGAAGAGGTCAATCTGGAACAGCCGACAGGAGATGTACGACGCCTACCGCCACCGCCGCACCTTCACCACCTGGACCGACGAGGTGTTCGGCGACTACATCGACGGCGGCACCCGTCCGCTGGACGATGGCCGCGTCGAAATCAAGTGTCCCAACGACACCGAAGCGGCCTTCTACGTGAGCCGCCAGGCGCTTGACCCACCGGCCATCCTGCGGGGCCTGGGCGGGGACTACCTGCTGCTGGTGGGCGAGTACGAAGGCAACCAAACGGAGCAGGACGCCGCGGTGCAGCACCTGGTTCGGGAAGCCAACAGCTTCCGGCTCAAGCCGTTGGGGAAGGGTTCCCACTTCGTCCCCATGGAGCACCCGGACCTGTGCCTCGCCGAGATTCGGAAGTTCTTCGGCTGAGCAACTATCCGGCAAGTCTGCTCGTTGGTACGGGCCGTTGATTCACCCCGGTCGTCGGGATTCCTGATGTGTGCTGGCATTGGTGGGCAACCCCGGCGTTACTATGAAAATGGACCCTGGACTGCTACCCGTCTTTCCCGCGAAAGCGGGAATCCGTAACTGCTCAGATTGGGGAGATTCGAGCCATGGGAGGCAGTTAAGCGCTAAAAAATAGAAAGTGTGACATTTTGTTTCATTTTCTGTAATTTACGCTTGGCGATGGGTCCCTGACGGCGGGTTTAGGCGTCTTTTTGTGTCATTGTATGTCACCTTTGTGCCATTGTGAGCCGGTTTTGATGCACTTTAGGCCGCTGGTCTTTCCGCCGCAATCGCAATTAAATCCGGGGCCGGACGGGACCGGCAATTCCGGCGCGGGGGCCCGACTCAGGATGATTGATGATCATGGTAGGGTAGAGTTACCGGGCTTGGCAAGGGGCAGGTGTCAGCAGGGACAATCAGGAAACCCCTAGTCTGAACGGTTACGGGAATCCATGCGCTCTTGCCAAGGGATGCTGGACCACTCTCAAATGCTTTGGATTCCTGCCTTCGCAGGAATGACGAGTTTTCATCCCTAAACGTGGTCTCGGAAGGGGGCGCTGGATTTACGGTTACGCCAACCCAGGCAGGGAATAACCCTTTCATCCTGAGTTTGTCGAAGGATGAAAGGGGCATAGAACGGGCTACCGGGTCCACTCCAGCCACTTCTGCTCAAGTTCTATGCGGACGCTTTCGTGTTCCTCGCCCAGCCGGACGATGGCCGGCATGTCCTGACCGGCTGAGGCTTCCTCCAAGTCGCTTTCAATTTTCGCCAGCTTGGTCTCCAGTTCGTCAATGACCTGGGAAAGGTCAACTTTCACCAGCCTGACCTTCGGCTTGGGCTTGGTTGCGGCGGTTGCCGGGCGTTTCGGCGCAATCCGTGCGGGACGGGGCGGCGGCGCGGTTTCCGCCTGCTTCTGCTGCTCCCACTCGGCATACGTGCCGGGGAACACGGTTACGCCGCCGTCTTCCACAATCCAGAGCTGACGGGCTATCAGGGATATGAAGTGCCGGTCGTGGGAAACCACGATGATTGCTCCGTCGTAGTCCAGCAGCACCTTTTCCAGGGCTTCGCGGGTGGCAATGTCCAGGTGGGTGGTCGGCTCGTCCAGCACCAGCACGTTGGGCTCGTTAATCAGCAGCCGGGCCAGCGCCAACCGGCTGCGCTGTCCGCCGCTGAGGGTGCTGACTTCCTGGAAAACCTCGTCGTCCCGGAACAGGAAACGGGCCAGGTAGGGCCGCACTTCGGCCAGTGGAATGTTGCGGGCGTCCAGCAGCGCCTCGAAGACGGTGCAGTCTTCCGGAATGTAGTCGTGCTCCTGCCGGAAGTACCCCACATCCACGGCGTCGGCCAGCGCCACCGACCCTTCCAGGGGACGCTGCTCCCCCAGGATGGTCTTGAGCAGCGTGGTCTTGCCGGAGCCGTTGTCGCCCAGGATGGCGGTGCGGGAGGCCCGTTCCAACTGGATGTCGGGCACGCTCAACAGATGGTGGGCCTGTCCGTCTTCAACAAACCCCACCGCGAGATTCAGCGTCCGCAGAACGACGTGCTCGGTGCGTCCGGCCGAAACTGAGGCCAGACGGATGGCGGCGTCCTTCTGGGGAACATCTACCCGCTCCAGCCGGGCCAGCCGCTTGGCGCGGCCCTGGGCTTCCCGCGCCCGCTGCCCAGCCCCGTAGCGGCGGATGAACGCCTCTTCCCTGGCGATGTATTCCTGCTGGCGGAGGTAGCGGCGGCGCTGCCAGATTATCTGCTCGCCCTTCAGCGCCCGGTACCGGGTGTAGTTGCCGGGAAAGCTCTGGAGCCGCTCGTGGTCCATCTCCCAGATGCGGTTGACCACCCGGTCCAGGAAGTAACGGTCGTGGGAGACGACCAGAAACGCTTTGCGGAAATGGCTCAGCAGACGCTCCAACCAGGCAATGCCCTTGAGGTCGAGATAGTTGGCCGGCTCATCCAGCACCAACAGATCCGGCTCCGACAGCAGGGCCCGGGCCAGGGCCGCGCGGGTGCGTTCCCCGCCGCTGGCCGCCGCTGCGGGCGTGTCCAGGGTGGCGGGAGTCAAGCTGATTCCGGCGGCCACCCGTTCCAGCCGGGTCTCGTAGCTGTAACCGCCCAGCGATTCAAAACGGTCCAGCAGCGACGCGTACTCGGCGGCGGTGGGCGTCTCTTCCGGCAGACCCGGATGGGACATGGCCGCCAGGCTGGACTCCAACCGGCGTTCCAGCAAGCGCAGGTCGTCGAAAGCGGTCATCACGTAGTCGCGCACACTGCCGTCAAGCGTATCCGGCAGGACCTGCGGGACATACCCGATGCGCAGCCCGGAGTGAATGCGGAGTTGGCCGCCGTCAGGCTCCACGTCTCCGGAAATGACCCGGAGCAGAGAGGTCTTGCCCGCTCCGTTGGGGCCAATCATGCCGATACGGGCGTCGTCCGGGATTTCCAGGTGGATGCCGGAAAACACCTCCACGTCCCCGAAGGCCAGCGCCAGACCGGATGCCGAGACAATGTTCACCGGGTACAGTGTCCTGCCGACGAAAGGGTGATGGGGCGGGTTGTGGTTTCGCAAAAACGGTGGTGGTTGCGGTGGTCGTTAGTTGAAGTCATCACTGCTATTTTAGGACGGGGGAGGTGAGAGTAACAGGACAACCTCTCGGCTTCTGCTACCGCGTGATGGAATTTACTATGACATCAACACGGTTCACAAAATCCTCTATGGGCCGGAGTACCTGTCGCTTTTTCGTGAGTTTGAATGTCGCAGATGAGCCGGCATCCATAGTTACTAAATGGCCTGCCGTTCCCTCCGTTACGTCGCCCTTTCTCCACGCATCAAACAGAACCGCATCCGGGGCAATTCCCAAGCATAGCAACGCTTGGTATTCACGATGATAACGAATGTGGTTAAACTGAAAGTTGCCGTGTATGTCCTCAGTAGCCGTCTTTATCTCGAAGGTCACTCCCCCAATCCGGGCGTCCCAAGGCCCCAAGGAACCTTCAGGGGCTGCCCACGCCAAACCCGTCTGCTTGCACCATTCCTGCACGAAAGCCTGTCCAACAGTGCCGACATGAGTATTGCTAATGGTTTTGACTCCTCCGAGCGGCGCATTGTTCCACTTCGGGTTGTTATGCTGCTTGGCAATTATCTCCTGCATGACAACTATGGGGTCAGCCATCGGTGAATCCTCCGTCAATGACGGCTTGGCGGATGTGGTACATGGAAATGTGGCGGCAGTTGTGGACGGCCAAGTTGGAGTATTTGTACCAGTCGGTTTCCCGTAAAAGGTCGGTGATGAGGCCAGCGGCTTTCTTCAAGACAATACCGTATCCACAACGATAGCGAACTTCCGCAAAGTCCCTGACCAGAGTGGGCGGGTCTCCAAAGAAAGTCCTCTGCAAGAACCAATTGGCCTCGTCCAGCCGCTTCTGACCGCATAGACGTTCTTTGCGGGTGTCCACGGTGAAAAGGTCCATCCAGTTGTTGCAAGTTCGGGCCGGAGGGTAGTTGTTGACACCCCGACGCCATATCTGCCAGAGTGCGTTGAGCTTCACGCCCTGACCATTTACATCCACAAAAGCATTGGGCGGCAACGGCTCCGACAGAATCAGTTCCGCTCCACGGACCCGATGCTTGGGACTCCCCTTTCCGTCACTCTGAAAGGCCATTGGGACGATACAGCCGATGTAATCAGCGAAGGTTGCGGAATGGTTGATGAAAGCGAGAGTCAGCCAAGCCCGATAGCCAAATGGGGGATTCCCCAAGACGGCGTACTGACCACCATCAGGAGGTTGCCATGTCAGATAATCGTGGTTGATAAACTCAAGCCTCTCGGTCAGGATGTCAATTCCAGTCCGCTGGCCCTCGGGCATTAGGTCATAGAACACGCCATTTCCGGCCCCTGGGTCTATGAACTGGTAGCGGTCTAGGTCTGCGTAGTCAGCCCGCATCTCGGTATACAGGCTTTCACTGCACTCCCACGCAACCTCCGGTCGGGTGAAAAAGCGGTCTAGGTCAACCTCGTTGCTATTAACCCACGACGGAATGAGCCGACAGGCATCCCAAGCCCGGTTACGGTTTGCCTTGGCTATCTCAACAGCATCATGCGTTGGTTCTCCCAAAGGCAGAAACAACGTCGGTGATGCTAATGTAAGAGTCGCCATACATTCCCTCCTGCATTGTCATACCCGCTGAAACCCCACTACATGGTGGTGCGTCCCGTCAATCCCGCGCTTTGGCATCGCGCAAGAGGAATCTATCCCGTTGGTCTGGGCCTCCAACCGGACTTACTCATTCGCGCTGTGCTTGCCCGCCTGCCGGGGAGTGATGCAGTGATGCAACCGTCGCTAAGGGGGCCTTGGCTACCGGCGCTGACGGCGGCGGCGGCGCGCGGCGCGCTGGGCGGCCAGCCGCTCCTTCTGGGCCTTGGAGCGGAAGAACCGGCGGTCTTTCAGTTCCCGCAGTATCCCGGCGTGTTGGACCGAGGCGCGGAAACGGTTGACCAGGCTCTCCGGGGTCTCACCTTCCCGGGGTGTTACATACGCCATTCAGTTCTCCTTGTGGCTCTGGGCTGCCGCGGATGGACAGGCCCGTTTGGTGGCTAATTTACCACAACGGCCCGGTCGAGGGCAAACCGGCTCACTCACGCCGGGCGGCGGCAATCTTGTCTTTCAGCAGGGGCAACACCTGCTCGGCGGTGCGGTGGCATTCCTCGACGTGGGGGAAGCCGGAGAGAATGAACTCGTCCAGCCCCAACCTCCAGTAGGCCAGAAGCTCGCCGGTCACCTGTTCCGGGGTGCCCACCAGCGCGCTGCCGCAGTTGACCCGCACTTCGGACAGGCCGTTCCAGAGATGCGGGGCCAGCCGGTGATTGGGGGCTTCCCGGGCTTGGGCCCGCACTCCCACCATAGTTGTGCCCTGCACCGCGGAATTGCGCTGGGCCTTGACGCGGGGATCGGCGTGGGCGACCAACTCGTCGGCGGCCTGCCAGGCTGCTTCCTCGGTGTCGCGCACCACCAGGTGGGAGCGGATGCCGAAGAAGGGCGCCCGTCCGGTCTGGCCGAACTGATGCCGCAGCGCGTCCAGCCGTCCGGCGGTCTGCTCGATGGGTTCAATCCAGCCCAGGTGGACTTCGGCCTGCCGGGCGGACAGCCCCATTGCCCGGTCCGAAACGCCGCCCAGGTAGAACTGGGGGCCGTCGCTGCCGGGGGCGGGCGAGCAGTAGGCGCCGTCCAGCCGGTAGAACTGTCCATCGTAGCGGGCCGGACCGTCGGACTGCCAAAGCGCGCGGCAGGCGGCGATGAACTCCTCGGCCCGCTCGTAGCGGGTGGCCTGATCGCTGACCTCGCCCAGCCGCTCCAGGTCGTTTCCAATGCCGCCGGGGACGATGTTGATGTCCAACCGTCCGCCGGAAATCTGGTGGAAGGCGGCGGCCATCTGCGCGAACAAGCCCAGGGATATGAACCCGGGCCGCACCGCCACCAGGAAACGGATGCGCTTAGTGACTGCCGCCAGCGCGGTGGCAGTGGTCCAGGTCTCGGCCAGCGGGGCCTCTTCCGAGAACAGGCCGTTGGCGAACCGGGTGGGAATCAGCAGCGAGTAGAAGCCCAGGTCTTCGGCGGTCTGCACCACCTGGCGCAGGTAATCGAAGGTCGGCGGCCGCTCGGCCTCCCAGGTGCCGACGTGGTGGCCGTCGCCGTCAATGGGGATAAACCAATCAAACTTGGGTTCGGGGCGCTCCTGCTGATTCGGCAACTCGTTCCTCCTGCGCCGGTTAAGGGTTATGAGATTATCTCAAATGTACGTTGGGCGGGGGAATGCCTCCAGAGCAGTCGCCGCTGATGCGGGGATGTGCCCTCACCCCCGGCCCCTCTCCCAAAGGGAGAGGGGAGGATCGAAGGGATGCCGGAGTAATCGCCATTGTCTTTCACCCGGCCCATCTCCCAAGGGGACAGGGGCCGGGTGAGGGCGTTCCAGCCCGCCCGGTCAGCTGGGGGTTGGGTCCCACTGCTCCTCGTCTCCCCGTTCTTTCTGGTACCACATAATCATCACCACGCCGGCGGTGATGATGCTCATCATGTCGCCGACAACCCATAGCAGCAGTCCGCCCAACTGCTGGTCGGTCAGCGGGGCCATCCCCAGGGGCTGGGGAAACTCGTAGTATGACTCGTAAATCAGGTTGGGATTGAAGGTAATCCCCGCGCCCAGCAGGGTGTTGGGTATGACAATCAGCCCCAGGTAAAGTATACGCAGGCCGTAGTGCAGGCGGGAACGGTGGGGCTTGGGGTCGATGACCACCCACCAGAACAGGAACCCGGAGGCCAGCAAAGACAGGTGCATTGCTTCGTGAACCAGGTCGTTGCGGACGGCCCCATCGTGCAGGGGAGGTACTTGCCACAGGTACAGGGCGCCGAGGAACACCACCGTGGTGACGATGGGATTGGTGAAGATATCGTATATCCGCTGCATTTGCGGGCTGCGGGTCAGGGGCCGGACGATTCCTTGCAGCGCCCACAGGGGCAGGCCCCGCAGCATGGGAGTCATCGGCGCGCCGGCCAGGACTAACACCGGCCCGATCATGCGGAGCAGGAGGTGCTGCAACTGGTGGATTGAGAATTGATGCTCCGCCAGGGTGTCGATGGGCGACTGGAGGGCCAGGAAAATTGTGAGCAATCCGGCGAAGAAGCAGGCCCGCTGCCAGAATTTTATGGGATGGCTGGGGTTGGGCCAGCGGCTGAAACCGTTAACGTACAGGTAGGCCACGACGAACAGGGCCAGGCTGGGCAGCGGGTTGGTGGGCCACGCCGCCCAAATGTTATCGCCGGGTTCGATGCCGCCGTGGGCGTGGACAATCGTCGGCAGGACGGCCAGCGCCGCCATCCCAATCGCAACCGGCAGGGTCAGACGCCGTGGGCTAACCGGCATTGGGCAATCGCCGCTGCCTTTGGGCCCGGCGCGCGCTCCAAATCACGTAGAGGACGCCCAGCATCAACACGGCGAACACTCCGACGAACACCAGTCCGCCGGCGGTGGACTGACGGGGATGAGGAACAGTGTGCGACGCCGTTCCAATCTGGACCCGGCCCCGGCCGCTGGACACTTCGACGCTCATTTCCCAGACGCCGGGGCGGTCCAACTCCACCCGGGCGGTGTAGCTGTTGGGGTGGTCGGGCGTGTTCAGGGCGATGGCCTGTCCGCGGTCGCCTTGCTCGGCGTGATTTGCGTGAATGAGCACCCTGGCGTCGTCAATGGGCGTCATCGAGTCGGGTTCATCCACGGTAACCACGTAATCCACCGTTCCCAGGGAAAGGGTGGAAGCGTTGGAGTAAACGCCGATGAGGTAAGGCCCGGCCTGGGCGCGGTAGGGCTTCGCCCCGGTCTGCTGGGCATCTGCCAAGCCCGGCGCCGACGCCAGGACAAGGAACAGCCCCAGGCAGGCCAGCAACACCGCGCGGCGGAGGAAGGGGATGGCCAAGTTTGAGAGCGCCATGTAACCAGTGTATCAGATGTTGGCCGGTTGCCGTGAATGTCCGTCAGTGCAATCCCAGGGCCTTCCCCCTCTCCCCGCGGGAGAGGGGGAAGGCTCCACATCAGCGGCGGTTGCTCTTGGACGGAACACCCTCACCCCCGGCCTTCGCGCGGACAGCCTAAACCCGAATCCACCGAAGGAGGGCGTCGGGTCGGCGTCCTGAAGCGGCAAGAAGGTGCTCCTGCGCATCTGGGATAATGGTTTTGAAAAAGAAAACCGGTCCCAGAAAAGGAGCACCCAATAGATGCTGCCACGCCACCAACCCGACCGCATCCGCATTGCCTTCGACGACCACCGCTTGGTTACCAATGCCGGGCTGATCCTTCCGGCCACCCTGGCCTTGCACCTGGGTCTGCCCCAACTCCTCCGGAAGCACCTCGACCTCGGCGGCGCGCCGGGGCGGGCGAACACCGGCGACAAGATGATGACCCTGGTGGCCTCGGCGCGGGCGGGCGGCGACTGCATCGACGACGCCGAGGCGTTGCGCACCGGCAGGACGGCCTGCGCTCTCGGCTGCGTAGTCAAGGCGCCCTCCACCCTGGGCACTTTCCTGCGCAGCTTCCGGTGAGGCCACGTCCGCCAACTGGACCGGGTGAGCCGCGAGTTGCTGGCCCGCGCCTGGAAGGCCGGCGCCGGACCCGGCGACGCACCATTCACCATCGACCTTGATTCGACGATCTGCGAGACCTGCGGTCTGGCCAAGGAGGGCGCCCGCCACCACGGGTGCACCGGTGCGCGGGGCTGCCACCCGCTGCTGGCCGGCGCCGCCCACTTTCTGCGTGAGACGGTGGGTCGGGTGCGCTATGGCGGGGCCAGGGGACAACTCACGGTGCGGGCCGACAGCGGCTTCTACACCCATAGCGTGGCCGCCGCCTGCCGCAAGCTGGACGTGCGCTTCTCCATCACCATCCGCCAGCACAAAAGCCAGCACAATCTCATCGAGGCCATACCCGAAGATGCCTGGACGCCGGTTCCTTACTGGATGGACGGCACTGGATGGACGGCGCCGCCGATGTGGCCGAGACCACCTGCACCCCCTTCCAGAGTGATCCCGACGCCGCGCCGGTACGGCTCATCGTCCGGCGGGTGAAGCCCACGCCCGGTTCCCAAGTGGCCCTCTTCGCCACCTGCAGCTATCACGGCTTCATCACCGGCCGGGACGGGGAGATGCTCGAACTGGAGGCTGACCACCGCCGCCACGCCGAGATCGAGAATGCCATCCGAGACCTGAAGTACGGCGTCGGGCTGAACCATCTCCCCTCGGGGCGCTTCGCCGCCAACGCCGCCTGGCTGGCGGTACAGGTGATGGCGCACAACCTGGCCCGCTGGACAGCGCGGATCGGCCTGGGTGAACGGATCGTGACCACCAAGACCCTCCGGCGGAGGGTCTTCGCCCTGGCCGGACGTATCACCCGCTCCGCACGCCGGCTCACCCTGCATCTGCCCAAGAGCTGGCCGTGGCAGGAGAAGGTCAATCGCGCCCTCGCTCGATTGCGAGCCATTCCACTCCAACCTGACGGCGCCCGTTTGCCACTGACCCGCCATCCGGCCAACTGAACGTCCCCGCCAACTCGCGCCACCCCGGTCCGCGAGCGCCTCTTGCCGTGTCCTCTGTCCTCCTCTTGTCCCCCAGCGCCCATCGCAGACCGCCATTGGCGCCCCCAAAGCGCTTGCAGACCCCCCGCCAACCTCCCGTCTACCCGAATTCGAGCCCGGAGCATCGCGCTTGTAACTCCCTCACCCCTCTTCCACTGTCCTCACGCCGTCCATCGGTGGATTCGGGCTAAAGCTGGAAGGTCTTCTTCCAGACGCCGGGGGAGCCGGGGGCGTGAATCATCAGGCTGCGCATCCGGGGGTTGTCCGGGTTGATGTCCCGCTGCTCTTCCCACTCTGGCTTTTCCGAGACCCGCTCGTCCTCAAACTCGTACACTACCGAGTAGGAAGGAGCACCCTTGACGCACTTCCAGCGGCGCCCACGGATGCAGCCGGGGACTTTCTCGTAGTTGGGGACGTAGACGCCGCTGTACCACTGGTTCCACTCGTCCGCGTGGCCCTCCACCGGGTCCATGCGGCCAATCTGGAGCGCGGGCGCCATATCTGCACCGGCGATGCTGTCGTTCAACTCCGACGGGTAAATCATCTCGTAGACGTTGTTAACCATGTTGCTGCCGATTATCCGCGGGCCAATTCGCTGCGCCCACTCGCTGGGGACGCGGCTGGTCCAGCCCGGGCTGTCCATCACGGCCGGGGTTTCCAGTTCGTAGCAGGCCAGATGTTTGGGGCCGCTCTTGACGGCTTCATATCGGGCGGCGTTGAGTACGCCGGGGATGGCGGTCAGCTCGGGGATGTGCTCTTCGTTGTACCAGCGGTTGAACTCTTCCTCTTGTTCCTGGGGAACGTCAACCCAAACCATCAGCAGTCCGGTACCCTTTTTGTTGGGCATATCGCCTCCTAAATCGTTCTTGAGATGTAATTCTGCGAGGGCCCCTGCCCGTTCATGCGGGGCCAGCGGCTCCGGATGCCCCGGGGTTTAGGGGGTAATCAACACCCACATGGGCCGCTTGCCAACGTCGTAGACCGCGCCGGGGGTAAGTTCGCCGGTGTCGCCGTTGATTTGGTAAGAAGCCAGGCGGCCCGATTCGGAGCCGGCGGCGTACAGGAACCTGCCCTGGGGGTCCAGTCCGAAGGCGCTGGGGACCTGCTCGGTGGCAACCCGGCCCGCCGGAGTCAACCGCCCGGAGTCGCCGTCCACGGTGAAGCCGGCGATGCTGTTGTGGCCCCGGTTGGGAACGAACAGCAAGTCCCCGCCAGCGTTCATCTGAATCATGGAGCAGGTGCTTCTGCCGGAGTAGCCGCCGGGCAGGGTGCTGATGGTCTGCATCGCCGACAGCGTCCCGGTGTCCGGGTCCATGGTGTACCCGCTAACGCTGCAACCCTGCTCGTCGGAGAAGTAAACTATGTCCTTGGACGGGTGGAAGCAGTAGTGGCGGGGGCCGAGAAACTCGGTAAGCTCGATAATGGCGGGCGAATTGGGGGTCAGCTTGCCGGTCTCTTCATCAAACTTGAACTGGTAGATGACATTTGGCCCCAGAGCGTCGCCGGGAGGCTGCATCACGTTGTCGGAGATGCGGGCGATGTGGGGGACGAAGGCGTAGCGGTTGGACCGGTCAACCAGGATGGAATGGGCGCCGTTGTCGGTGGTTATCCACTCGACCGGCGGCAGGCTGACCGCCCCGTCATCGCCGATGGCGTGGACGCCGACCCGCGCGCCCTGGTAGTGGGATGAAAGCAGAAACCGGCCCCGCCGGTCGGTGGACAGGTAGGTGGGCGATTCTTCCAGGGGAATCGTCCCCAACAGGGTAAGCGCGCCGGTGTCCTGGTCAATGCCGTAGCTGGAAAGCTGGTTGGTGTTGCGGTGTCCGACGTAGAGGTTGCGGCGGTTGGGGCTGAGGGCCAACGCCGACGGCCCACCGGCGACGGGGACTTCGCCCTTGGGTTCCAGCGCCCCGGTGTTCTCATCCATGTCCAGAATCAGGATTTTGTCATCGTCCTGCAGGGCCACGTACATATTACAGGCCAAGGGACACCTCCTCAAAGTAGGTTTATGTTTGGTGGCTGCATTATACGCCCAAAGGGAAAATTCCGGGGGATGTGCGCCGCCGCCGGCGTATACTCATGGCGTCCGGCGCAACCGGAGCAGCAACCTCGGGGGGTGGGTTCAGATGAAGATTTACTTTGCCGGTTCGATTCGCGCGGGCCGGGGCGACCAGGAGCTTTACCGGCAGCTAATCGAAGGGCTGCAAGAGCGCGGGCCGGTGCTGACCGAGCACATCGGCGACCCGGAGTTGGGCCAGTCGGGAGATGACGGGCCATCCGACGCCGCTATCTACGACCGCGACATGGCCTGGCTGGACACGGCGGACCTGGTGGTGGCGGAGGTTTCCATCCCGTCGCTGGGGGTGGGCTACGAGATTGGACGGGCCGAACTTCTGGGCAAGCCGGTCATCTGCCTGTTCCGTCCGGGGCCGGAGCGCTGGCTGTCGGCGATGATTTCGGGCAACCCCCGGCTGAAGGTTGCCCGCTACAATACGGTGGCGGAGGCCCTGGTTCTTGCCGGGGAGTTCATAGAGCAGGCGGCGGGGGGTTCGACCGCCTCGCCGTGAGCGTGGCGCCGGTCTGCCGCCGGACTACCACTGGACAAACATGGGCATGACTACGTGAACGTAGTCGTCGGACTCGGTGGGCTTGAACACGCCGGGGCTGGAAGGCGTGGTCGTTTCCAAGGCCACCTGTCCGCGTTCGAAAACCGCCAGCACTTCCTGGAGATACCGGCTGTTGAAGGCAATCTTGGACTCGCCGCCCTCCAGCAGAACGGCGTCCACCTCGTCCTGGTTGTCTCCCACGGATTCGGACTTGGCCGAGACGATGGCCTTGCCGGTGCCGCCGCCCTCGGCGTTGGGTTCCATTTGCATGCGGATGATGTTGCTGCCATCCCGGGCAAAGATGGCCGCACTGCGGGCCGCCCGCAGCAGGGTTTGCAGGTCGAACACGGCCCGGGTCTGGCAGGACTGGGGGATAAGCTGGTCGTAGTTGGGGAAGGTGCCCTGGAGCAACTGGGATACCATCTCGACGCCCTGGGTGCGGAACAAAATCTGTCCCTTGGCCGGGGTCATCATCACTTCTATGGGGTCTTCCCCGTCTCCCAGCACCCGGCTCAGTTCGTTGAGGGTGCGGGCCGGGACAATCACCTCGACGGGCGACTCCACCGGAGCGGCCAGGGCGCCGTGCTGCACGGCCAGCCGGAACCCGTCGGCCGCGGCCAGGGTAAAGCGGTCTTCCTCCAGCTTGATTTCCACGCCGGTCAATATGGGGCGGGACTCCTCGGTGGCGGCGGCGAAGGCCACCCTGGCGATGGCCGCCCGGAACACCTGCGGGTTGATGCGCGCCGCCACGCCCTCTTCCACGGTGGGAATGGGCGGGAACTCGCTGGCGTCGGTGCCGTTGACGTGGGCGTTGGCCCGGCCGCAGGTAACCTCGAGCAACCCGGCGCCGGCGGGCAGGTCCAGGTCTATGCGCTCGCTGGGCAGGGAGTTAACGAACTCGCTCAGCAGGCGGGCCGGCACGGCAATGGCGCCTTCTTCTTCGATGCTGGCCCCAATCCAAGTGGTGATGGCGATTTCCAGGTTGGTAGCCGACAGCTTCAACATGGACTGCTCGGTGCTCAGCAGGACGTTTTGCGTCACCGGCAAGGCGGTGCGCGCCGCAACGGCCCGGCTTACCAGGGCCAGGCCTCGGCTGAAATTCTCTTGCAAACAGGAAAGCTTCATCAGTCGTCCACCCGGAAATTTATTAGTCCGGACGGAAGTATTCCGCCCGGAAAGTGGGCCAACAGTTATTATACAGGTTCGGGCAGCGGATATATCAACATCGGCGGAGCAGTCTTCAGGGTCTTTTAATTCTCGAAAGAATCCCCTCTCCCTCTGGGAGAGGGTTAGGGTGAGGGCCTTCCGGCTTGGAGAAACCGTTGCCGATACGTGGGGTTCGCCCTCACCCCCGGCCCCTCTCCCGGCGGGAGAGGGGACAATATAAAAGACCCTGGAGCAGTCTTCCCGGTCTTTGATCTGCCGCCGCAAAGCAATCGAGGACGTCAGGACGAACGGATTGGACTCGCGGGTCCCGCCATGACCCTTCAATTCTCCCCTCTCTCCGCGGGAGAGGGGCCGGGGGGTGAGGGCTTCCCGGCATTTCGGCTTGCCGCCGGGGTTGGGATGCTGTACAGTTTTTGATGATCGGCGGCCGCAATTCCGGCGGCCCCGCAGGGTTGGCATTCTCAGGCTGGAGGAGGGGCAATGGCCAGGACAACCGTAATCGTGATGGTGGACGGATTCGACCCGGAGTACCAGGCATCTTGTCCCACGCCCAACTTGGACCGCATCGTCCGGCAGGGGTTCAGCACGCAGGGCAAGGCCATGATGCCCACCGTCACCAACGTCAACAACACCTCCCTGGTCACGGCCAGCTATCCCGACGCCCACGGCATCGTCTCCAACTACTGGTGGGACCGGGCCGGCGGCGCCGAAGTGTACATGGAGTCCGGCGAGTTCGTTCAGGCCGAGACCATGTTCCAGCGGGCTGCCAGGCTGGGAGCGCGGTCCCTGCTGGTGTCGTCGAAGGACAAGCTGCGCAAGCTGCTGGGCGACGGCCCCACGCTGTGCTTCTCCTCGGAGCAGCCCCTCGATTGGGTCGTGGGCCGGGCGGGAACTCCGCCGCCGGTATACTCGCTGGAGGTCAACGGCTGGATTATTGACGCCGCCCGCCATGTGCTGTCCCAGGAGCATTACGATTTGGTGTACCTGACCACCACCGACTTCGCGATGCACACCTACGGGCCCGAGCATCCCGAAGCGGCCCGGCACCTGGCGCTGCTGGATGATGCCATCGGCAAGCTGATGGACGGCCTGCCCGATGTGGAGTTCCTGCTGACCGCCGACCACGGTATGTCGGCCAAGAGCCGCATGATTCACCTGCCGGCAGTCCTGGCCGAACATGGCATTGAAGCGCAGGCGGTGCCCATCATCAAGGACTTGTACACCGTCCACCATTCCAACCTGGGCGGGTGCATCTACGTTTACGTGGACGAGGCCCAAATTCCCGCCGCTCTGGACGCTCTGCGCCAAACCGACGGGGTGGACGCTGCGCTGCCCCGGGCCGAGGCGGCCGAAAAGTTCCGGTTGATGGAGCAGCGCATCGGCGACATCATGGTCCTGGGCGGACCGGACGTGGTGTTCGGCAACCCGGCCGAGGTGGACCTGCCGGCGGGTCTGCGCTCCCACGGGTCGCTGTACGAGGACGACGTTCCCATCATGGGCTGCGGCGGTTCCTACGACGGCTTTGAGTTTCGCGAAAACCGGGATGTGGGCCGGTATGTCTTCGAGCGGGTGCTGGTCTAGTTATGGCCGCGTCCCGCCGGAATACAAGCCACCCTGTCCGACACGAGGGCCTCCCATCCGTTGGTGCTAAGGGCCGCGAAGGACTTGTGCCATGAACCCCATCCGCGTTTTTGCCCCCGCCACCACCGCCAACCTGGGGCCGGGCTTCGACTGCCTGGGTATGTCCCTGGATTTGTGGAACCGGCTGGACGTTGGACCCGCTTCCCCGGGCGCGGACGCTCCGCTGGTTGAAGTAACCGGCGAGGGTCAGGGCGAGTTGCCAGCGGACGAGGGCAACCTGGTCTACCGCGCGATAGAGTTCCTGTTCCACGAGGCGGGGGAGGCAATTCCCGCGCTGCATCTGCGCTGCGAAAACCGTATTCCCCTCAGCCGGGGGTTGGGCAGCAGCGCCGCCGCCATCGCCGGCGGGTTGGTGGCGGCCAACGCGCTGTGCGGCAGTCCATTCAGCCCCAACGAGCTTCTGGAAATGGCGGCCACCATCGAGGGCCACCCGGACAACGTGGCCGCCGCTGTCCTGGGCGGGCTGCGGCTGGTGGTCAGCGACGAACAACAGCTTTACACCGTCCCGATAGACGTTCCGGCCCAGTTGCAGGCCGTCTTGCTGGTGCCGGACGTCCGCATCAGCACCGCCGACGCCCGCCGGGTGCTGCCGGAGCGGGTCACGGTCGCCGACGCCGTGTATAACATGGGGCGCATCGCCCTGCTGGTGGCGGGAATGGCCACCAACCACCCGGAATACCTGTCGGTGGCGACGGAAGACCGGCTGCACCAACCCCACCGGCAGACCATTTTTCCGCCGATGAAGCTCATCTTCAAGGCAGCGCGGGATGCCGGGGCGCTGGGGGTCTTCCTGTCCGGCAGCGGCTCTACGATAATGGCGCTGACCCAGGGCCGGGAAATGACCGTGGCCTACGAAATGGCCGAAGCTGCCAAGCTGACCGGCGTGGAATGCAAGCTGCTGGTGGTGTCCCCCACGTCTCTGGGCGCACACCTGGCGACCGGAGGGACCGGGCCGGATGGCGGCGGCGTCCCGAACGCAGATGGATGTCAAGATTGAGATGAGAACAACCCCACCACTGCCCGAACCCGGCCCTCAAAGCCCCGAAGACCGCAAGACCATAAGCCGCAGGTTTGTCCAACACGCGCGGGAGGAACTGGCCATAGGAAATCGTCTCCAGGCCGGCGAGAAAGCATGGGGAGCGGTTGCCCAGTATTTGAAAATCATCGGTGAAGATCGGGAATGGAACCACAGTTCGTACCGGCAGCTTGAAAACATCGGGCGGCAAATCAGCGCCGAGTACCACGATTATGCCTCGGCGGAGTTCGTCAACGCTCTCTCGGATGCGTATCACAAGGGGCATGAAAATTTCTACGACAATCGGCGGAACGCAGCGGAAATTGAAGAGACCATCGAGGGAGTTGAAAACGCTCTGCCGATATTGGATGCTATTGCATCCGAGGCTCCGCGATACTTCATAATCAACTCCAACAGCCAGCGGCGCCGGTTGGTGGAACTGACCGACAACCAGGAATTGAAAATCGGAGACGAGTCCTTTGTGGGATTCTCCAAGCGTCATCACCCGCCAGGTTCCCAATGAATGACAAGCCCGGAATCGTCAGAGACGCGTTGATGCCCTTGACCGGGGCTGCGATGGCTGCGGCCTTTGGGATATTGGTTGCCTACCCTGCCATACTCGCGAATTCAAGAGAAAATGCGGTCCGCATCGAGGCGAACCAAAAGCAAATCGAAATCCTGTGGGAAGCACACGGAATCCGGCACGAGCCGGCAACTCCGAACGGAGGGCCGGGACAATGAGCGGCATTATGTTATCAATCGGCGGGGCCATGTTTGGTATTCCGCTAGTTGCGATGGTGGGTATCGCGTTATTCGGGGACGTACCAAGTCCAATGCTGTTCGTGGGCGGTTGGAGCATGGCGCTGGGAGTAATCACCGCAGGCATAGGAGCCATTTTTTCCAGCTTCGGAGGATAAAACGATCAGGCCAACAGAAAATATCCCCAAGCGCCTTTCACTCCCTTGGACGCCCATGCCGTGCATAACCGGGGCCATTGCCCGAAACTGCCTGCCCCAATCTTGGCATGATTCTTTTAAGATGAGAAAGAAGGATACGCTATGGTCGGTAGCTGTTGGGCGCATCGGCGCCCTGCCGGTGCGCGAGGCTGACGCATGACCCTGTTGGTGCATAAGTACGGCGGAAGCTCGGTGGCCGACGCCGCCCGGATTCTCAACGTCGCCCGCCGCATCGCCCGGGCCAGGGATGAAGGCGCGGGCATCGTCGCCGTAGTCTCGGCGATGGGCGATACCACCGACGAGCTTATCCGGCTGGCCAACACCGTCTCGGACTCCCCCGACCCGCGGGAGTTGGATCTGCTGCTGTCCACCGGCGAGCTGGTCTCCTGCACCCTGCTGACCATGGCCCTGCGTTCCCTGGGCTGCGGCGCCATCAGCCTCAGCGGTTCGCAGGCAGGCATCCACACCGACATGATGTACGGCCGGGCGCGAATTGACCGGGTAGAACCCAACCGGATTAGGGACGAGCTGGGCAAGGGCCGGGTGGCGGTGGTGGCCGGCTTTCAGGGCATTACCGAAGACCTGGACATCACCACGCTGGGCCGTGGCGGGTCGGACACCACCGCCGTCGCGCTGGCCGCCGCCCTGGATGCCGCCCGCTGCGACATTTATACCGACGTGGAAGGGATCTACACCGCCGACCCCCGCATCGTCCCTGAAGCCCGCAAGATGCGGGAGGTTGGCTACATGGAGATGCTGGAGTTGGCCAGCTACGGCGCCAAGATGCACCCGCGTTCCATCGAACTGGGGGCGGCCTACCGGGTGCCCATTTATGTTGCATCGAGCCTGGTTGACGCGCCGGGTACGCTGATTCACCAACTGCCCGATGAACAACTCCGGGGTGAGCAAGGCATGGAATACCGAGTCAAAGTTACCGGCATCGCCAGCCAGTCCAACGTGGCCAAGATTACCGTCCGCTCGGTGCCCGACCGGCCCGGCGTGGCCGCCGCCCTGTTCGAGCCGCTGGCCAAGGTGGGCATCAGCGTGGACACCATTGTCCAGAACACCAGCGTCGAGCGTCTGACCGACATCAGTTTCACCGTCAGCCGCGCCGACCTGCCGCTGGCCCTGAAGGAAGTGGAAGAAATGGTCCCGGCCCTGGGCGCCTCCGGCGTGGTCAGCGACCCCACGCTGGCATCGGTCAGCGTCGTCGGCTCCGGGATGCAGAACACCCCCGGCTACGCCTCGCGTATGTTCCGCATTCTGGCCGACGGCAACGTGAACATCGACATGATTACGACCTCCGAAATTCGCATTTCCTGCATCGTCAGGGAAAGCGACGTTGCCGAAGCCGTGCGCCTGTTGCACCGGGGCTTTCAACTGGACCAGGAGGACGGCTGACCGTGGCCGTCCGGCTCCGGGGGTATCGTGCCTGACCCCTCGGCTGGCCCCTTCCTGTCCGTGGTGATTCCCGCCTACAACGAAGAGGCGGTCATTGAAACCACGCTGCGCCGCACCGTCGAATTTCTGAGCGGGCGGAGTTACCCCTGGGAAGTCATCGTCGTTGACGACGGGAGCGCCGACAACACCGCCGCGGCGGTCCGGGAGTTTGCCGCCGGACATCCCAACGTCCTGCTGCTGACCCCGCCCCACGCCGGCAAAGGCCGGGCGGTGAAGCTGGGGATGCTGGCGGCCACTGGCAGCTACCGCTTCATGTGCGACGCCGACCTGTCCATGCCCATTGAACAGGTGGAGCGGTTTCTGCCGCCCAACCTGGAAGGCGTGGATGTGGCGATTGGCTCCCGGGAAGCGCCGGGGGCGCACCGCTCCGGGGAATCGCCGCAGCGGATAGTTGCCAGCCGGGTCTACAACTTTCTGGTGCGGCTGATGGCCGTGCCCGGCATTTCCGACACCCAATGCGGCTTCAAGTGCTTCCGGGCCGGAGTGGTCCCGGCGCTGTTCGACCGGCAGAACCTGGACGGCTTCGCCTTCGACGTGGAACTGCTTTTCCTGGCAGTCAAGGCCGGCATGACGGTGCGGGAAGTCCCCATTGACTGGCGGCATCGTCAGAGCAGCACCCTGCGGCCCTTCCCTGACTCGATTTTCATGGCCCGGGACCTGCTGAGGATACGCTGGCGGCGACTGACGGGCCGCTACCCCTGACCCGCTTCCGCGCTTTGCCGTGCGCCGGGCCGGCCCATTCCCGGAGACAGTTCCGGGAAACCCCCGTCCGGTTCCGTTGGGTCCACGCCGCTGCCCGGAAAACGGAAATTGCAAATCAGCCTGATTTGGGTCCAGGGCTTTTTAATTCACCCCTCTCCCCACGGGAGAGGGGTCGGGGGTGAGGGCGGACTCCGCGCATCAGCAACGGTTGCTCCTGGCCGGACGCCCTCACCCTAGCCCTCTCCTGCCCCTGTGAAGACAGGGGGAGAGGGGATTTTCGAGAATCAAAAGACCCTGGATTTGAGTCCAAATCACCTTGACCTTGCGTAAGACTTTATTGTAATAAGATACCCTGCGTTTTGTGGCGGGTTGACCGCCACTTATGGGACCGGCCGTAATAGTGTGGGCAGGTTGGGATTCGGAGTTGGATGGGTATGGAACTGAAGGCCAAAAGCCTGACAAAAAACACAAAAGAGTTGAGCAAAGAAGCCATTTCCCTGGCGTTGAGCGGGGAATGGGAACAGGACGCGGTGTTGAACCGGGTAATCCTGGACGTTTGCCCCAACGACGTTGAGGCCATGAACCGGCTGGGCAAGTCGCTGATGGAGTCGGGGCAGTACGGCGAAGCCAGGGATGTTCTGCTGCGGGTAGTCGAGGCCGCCCCCTACAACAACATTGCCAAGAAAAACCTGGCCCGGCTGGAGCAACTGGAAGACGCGCCCGCTCCGGCCAAGCAGAGGCGGAAGGTGTCCGGCGCCCCTCAGCTTTTCATTGAGGAAAGCGGCAAGTCCGGCGCCACCATTTTACAGAAGCCGGGTTCGCCGAGGCTGTTGGGCAGCATCGCCCCCGGCGACCCGCTGACCCTGGCCGTCGAGGGCAGCGGTCTCTGCGCCTACGTCCGGGATGACGAATACCTGGGACGGGTGGAGCCCAAGCTGGGCCGGCGGGTGATTCGGTTGATTGAAGCCGGCAACAAGTACGAAGCGGCGGTAATCGGCGTCAAAGAGCAGGGGCCGTCATCATCATCCGGGAGACATACCGGCACCCCAGCCTGCATAACGTGTGCTCCTTCCCTTCCAGGAGCAAGGAGGACCACCGCAAGTACCTGGGTGAAAACATCATCCGCTACCTTGAGGACAGCGACCTGGATGACCCCGAGGACGAGGCCCTGATTGACAACGACTCCTACGACGATTCGGAGTGGGAAGAGTAGGGCGTCACCCGCCGGGAAAACGAAGGCCGGCGGCAGGGCTGTCTTGCCAGACGGCGGCTAATACTGCCCGGCGCCCCGGGCTTGGGCGTCCAGCCTGACCGCCACCCGGGACCGGAAGGGGCGCACCCGGTTCGGCTCGTCCGTCAGCCCCAGCGTCACGACGAACATCACCTCGTTGCCGTCGGAATGTGGGCCGAAGAACTCGGCCACCTCATCGTCGAAAAAGGTGATTCCGCTAGCCCCCATCCCCAGGGAGTATGAAGCCAGGTACAGCTTGCCGCCCAGGATTCCGGCCTCAAGCTGCGCCGCCCGGTAGCCCCGGTCGCCGAACCGCTCCAGCGCCCGGCCCAGGTCGGCCATGATGAACGCCACCGCCGACGCGTCCGCGCTGAGGGCCTGCTCATAGCACAGGTGGCCCGACTCTTCCCGGAAGTTGCCCTCCCGCACCAGGTGGAGTTGACGCTCCGCCGGGGAGTAGTAGTAGGCGCCGGGAGCAATGCCCTCCACCGCGTTCACGATTAGATAGGCGCTCAACAGGCTCGGGCCGTCGTCTCCCAGGAAATCCGCCGGAATGTCGGCAGTGGCGTGGCCCAGCAGCGCGCTGAACTTGTCCAGCGGCACAGGTTCCCGGCTAAACCGGCGGGTTGACCCGCGAGAGGTTATCACCGTTCCCAGCCCGGCGGTGTCTGAGCGGTCAAGTGAGTGGGGTTCCAGCGGGTACACCCGCTCCACGGGCTGCGGCTTCCCGGCGGGCAACCGCCCCTTCCAGGCTTGGGCGTCCTCGCGGCGGGTTAGCAGGGTGGCGGCGTGGGTCGCTTGAACGTCCGGGTATGCCACCTCGTCCGGGAAAACCAAAGTTGGGTTGCCGGGTATAGCGTCCACGGAGGGGGAGTCTCCTGCGGGCGGGCTGCTTCCCGGCGCGCCCACCGGGACGAGACAGATGCTCGCCTCCTGGTGGCCGTCGGCGCCAATCAGACGGTCAACCTCATGGTCCACGAATCCCAGCACGACCTTCCCCGGAAGTCCCGATGCGGCAGCGGCTGACAGCAGGTTGGCCGCCACCGTCCCGTTGTCCCAATGGCAGTAGCGGTAACCCCGGCTGCGGTACTTCCATGAACTGCGCCAGAAGACCGACGTGAAAACTATCGTAACCGGCGCTCCGGCAATGGACGCATCTCCGCCGGCCGCGTCCGCCAGATGACGCCGGTAGTCGCCCTGCCGCAGTTTCCGCACCGCAAAGGATTCGGGGGCGAAGTGATAGACCCCCGCGTCCAACCCCGGCAGGCCGGCGCAAACGGCGTAAGCCTCGGTGGGATACAGCGCCCCGGCGGATGCGGCGGCCCGGTAGTGGACCTCGCCCGCCGTCCGCAGCCGCGCCTTGCGGATGACGCCGCAGGAATAATAGAGCAACTGCGCCAGGGTGTTCAGGTCCAGCGTCCCCGCCGGGCTTGACTGCTGCCCCGCCACCGACGGCAGGGCCGGGGTTTCCAGGGCCAGGTTGTCGCCGGGCAGCGGTATGGCCGGAATGTCCGGATAGGACTTGTACAGGGGCGGCTTGTTGCGGAGGTTGATGTAGGCCAGCTTGGTGGCCTCGTGGAACTGCCGGGCGGCCAGCGTGTTTTGGTCGGTCAGGTTCTGGTTGGTCACGGAGCATTCCTCCCGTGGGCGCAGCGGTGGACCGTGCCGTTCTTTTTCAAGTCCGGGGACGGCGGCGGACGATTTCGACGGCGGCGTATTCAATCACCGAGCCTTTGACCGGGGGCAGGGGTTTTTTGACGGTGACGCGCACCGACTCGACGCCGTGGTTGCCCAGGACTTGTTGGGCGATGTTGTGGGCCACGGCTTCCAGCAGGTTCCTGGAATCGCCTTCCACGACCTGCTTGACCTGCCGGTACAGGTGGGTATAGCTGACCGTGTCGGTCAGGTGGTCGGTGGCGCCGGGCCGGGACAGGTCCAACTCGGCCGTCAGGTCCACCACGTAGGACTGCCCCAGCGCCTTCTCCTCGGTGTTTACGCCGTGGTAGCCGTAAAACTGCATCCCCTTCAGGATTATGCGGTCGTCTGCCATGCCTTGGCCGCTAACCGCCGGCCTGTGCGATGGCCTCGACCAGGGCCAGCAGGTTTTGCGCCCGCTTCACCACCGGCACGTCCACCATCTTGCCGTCCAGGTCCAGCGAACCCATCCCGGCGGCCTCGGCTTCGTCCCAGGCCGCCACCACCTGCCGGGCGTAGGCCACGTCGTCCGGGTGGGGGCTGAAGGTGCGGTTGATGGCCTCAATCTGGGATGGGTGGATGGCGAACTTGCCGTTGTAGCCCAGCCTGCGCGCCGCCTGAGCGTCCTTCTCCAGCCCCTCCGGGTTGCGGAAGGCCACGTAGGGGCTGTCCAAGGACGCGACGCCGGCGGCCCGGGCGGCGATGGCGGTCATGGATCTCGGCACGTAGACTTCTTCCCCGTCGTCGGTGCGCTGCACCCCCATGTCGTTGGTATAGTCCTCGGCGCCAAAGGCAATGGCGACGACGCGGGGCGATGCCAGGGCCAACTGCTGCGCGGACATAACCGCCCTGGCGCTCTCAATCCAGGGGATGACCCGGATTGCGCCGGGTTCCAGACCGGCGGCGGCTTCCAGCGGGCCGATGATGCGGTCAATCTCCTGCAAGTCCCAGAGGGATTCGGTCTTGCCGACGCTGACGCCGTACAGGCCGGGGCCGATTACGGCGGCCATCTCATCCCGGGTCAGCCCGGTATCCAGCGAGTTGCAACGGACCATCACCTTACGGCCCGGACGCGCCAGCCGGGGCGCCCACTCCCGGGCCGACTGCCGGGCATTGACCTTCTCCCCCGGCGGCACCGAGTCCTCCAAGTCCACCATAATAACGTCGGCATCAAAGCCCTGCGCCCGGTCCAGCATGGTATCCCGGTTGCCGGGCACGAAAATCAAGCTGCGCAGCAGTTCCAAGGGTTCCTCCTGAATAAGGGTTCAGTCAGATGCCGGTTCCGCTTTTCTGGCATTCTCGGCCAACGATTCGGCTACCCGCTTGAGCAATCTGGAAGCGTGAAAAATCTCCACGCCGAGCGGGTAGCCCTCGGCGTCCAGTTCGATATTAATCCAGGGGCCAAGCTCCCTGAACTCTTCTTCAATGCCTGGCTTTGCCAGCCAAAGTATGTCTTCCTTCGAGTCGTAGTGGACTTTCAACTGTTCACTATCCACGTATCCACCTGCCGCTTTGGATTCGGCGCTCCTTTTGGTGAGGCTTCAAGGGATGAATCGTGATCAAGACGATGTTCCCGTTGTTCTCCACCCTATACACCAGTAGTATGTCTCGGATAGCTCCCCTATGAAGCATGGACTTTACAACCGCTATTGTTTCTTCCCTGGAATCATAAAGACGGTCGTCAGGTTGCTCAAAGATGTATGCAACGATGTCCTTGTCGAAGCCCCGCGACGCCAATTGCTGCTCGAAGTGACGGGAGAAATGAAATTCCAACCCATTTCCTGAGGCTCCCAAGTCTATTCTGTCCCCTCCCCTACTCCATGTCGCCCCAGGTTTGGCCCCACGGTTAAAGCAGGTACGGCGCGTGTACCACATCATCTGGAACCGGCTCGATTTGTCGGCTTACCGGGTTGACCCTGAACCGCATATCTTCCAGCGCCTCGTAACCGATGAGGGGTGTGGACGCCGGCACCATAATCCCGCCAAACCAGTGCCCCATCAGTTCGCCGTCGAAGTGGTAGGTGTTTACCTCCACTAGGCCGGTAGCGCTCATTAGCCGGAGCTTGCCCAGGGCGGGGCGCAGTCCCAAAGCCTCGATTTCCTCCAAAGGGAGCGCGACGTGGCTGGCCCCGGTGTCAACCAGAAAAGTGTACCCCCGGGTTTCCTTTTCCCCTATGATTTTGGCCTGTACCTCGGTTTTGCCCAAGTCGCATTTCCTTTTTTGATGCAGTTGTCATATCGGTTGGGCCAGCCTGCTCCATATCGCCCCGTGTTTCTCCCCACGGTTACAGCAGGAAAGGCGGGTGAAACTCGGAACCCGGCACCCGTTCGATCCGTTGGAGGACCGGGTTAACGCGGAAGCGCAGGTTTTCAAGCAGTTCATACCCGATGAGCATGGTCGAGGATGGCACTGCGAGGGCGCCAAAAACCCGTCCCATTAGTTCACCCTTCGCGAAGTAAGTGTCCACCTCCACAAGCCCGGTGGCGCTGATAAGCTCGACGCTTCCACCAGTCGGACTAAGGCCAAGTTCCTGTATTTCTTCCAATGGCAAAGCCATGTACGTGGACCCGGTGTCTACCAGAAACGTATATTCCCGGGTCTCGTTCTCTCCGAAGACCCTGGCCTGTACTTGGGTCACGCCCATTGAAATTTCTCCTTGGGAAGCCCGGTTACGGTCACCATTGCATTCCCTACTCCATGTCGCCCCAGGTTTGGCCCCACTTGGCTTCCACCTTCAGGGTTACGTCCAGCTCCATTGCCGCCGGCATTTCGTCGAACACCACCTCTTTCAGGGCGTCCATTTCGGCGGATGGGACCTCGAAAACCAGCTCGTCATGCACCTGCAAGAGCATCTTGGCCTGCATCTGCTCCTGCCGCAGCCGTTTGTGGACCCGGATCATGGCAATCTTCATAATATCCGCCGCCGTCCCTTGAATCGGCATATTGATGGCCATGCGCTCCGCCCCCGAACGGACGTTGAAGTTGGACGAGTGGATTTCCGGGATGTAGCGGCGGCGTCCCATCAGCGTCTCGGCGTAGTTGGTCTCCCGGGTGCGCGCCTTGACCGTATCCAGGTAGGACGAGATGCCCGGATACTTGGCGAAGTAGGTCTCGATGAAGTTGGCGCCCTCTTCCCGGCTGAACCCGGTCTGCTGGGCAATTCCGTGGGGAGACAGCCCGTAGATGACGCCGAAGTTCAGCACCTTGGCGATGCGCCGCATATCCGAATCAACCTCGTTGATGGGAACCTCGAACATCAGCGACGCCGTGGCGGCATGAATATCCTCCCCGCGCTTGAACGCCTCCAGCAGCCCGGCGTCCTGGGACATGTGGGCCAGCACCCGCAGCTCAATCTGGGAGTAGTCGGCGGAGAACAGCAGCCGCTCCGGGGCGTCTTCGGCGATGAAGGCGCGGCGCACCTGCCGGCCCAACTCGGTGCGAATCGGGATGTTCTGCAAGTTGGGGTCGCTGCTGGATACCCGGCCGGTGGCTGAGCCGGTCTGGTTGTAGCTGGTGTGGATGCGGCCGGTGCGGGGGTTAATCATCTCCGGCAGGGCGTCAACGTAGGTGGACTTTAGCTTGGAGACCTGCCGGTACTCCAGAATCTTGTCCACCACCGGATGCAGCCCTTTCAGCCCTTCCAGCGAGTTGGCGTCGGTGGAATAGCCGGTCTTGGTGCGCTTGGTCTTGGGCAGGCCCAACTCGTTGAACAGCACGTCGCTAAGCTGCTGCGGCGAGTTGATGTTGACCGGGTGGCCGATGGACTGGTACAAGTCCACCTCGGTCTGCTTCATGTGCTCGTTCAGGTCCCGGGACATCTCGTGGAGCGCGCCCTCTTCCACCTTGATGCCCTGCCGCTGCATATCCACGAAAACCGGCGCCAACGGCATTTCCATTTCCGTCAGCAGGGGCGTCAACCCCTGCTTGTCCAACTGGTCTTCCAGGACGGCGCGCAGGCGGGCGGTCATGTCGGCATCGGCGGCGGCGTAGGGGGTCGCGTCCTCAATGGGCACCTGGTCGAAGGTTATCTGCTTGCGGCCGGTGCCGATCAGCTTGTTGATGGGGGTCATTTCCAGCCCCAGGGTGTCCTGGGCAAGCTGCTTCAGTCCCAGAGTGTGCTTGCCCAGCAGGTGGGCCACGATCATCGTGTCGCAGTCCACGTTCTGCGCGTCGATGCCATAGTTGGACAGCATCATCAGGTCGTAGTTGGCATTGTGGGCGCACTTCCGCAGGCCGGGCGATTCCATCAGCGGCCTTACCTGGGACAGCACATTTTCCAGGGGCAGTTGCTCGCCCTCCCGGTGGCCCACCGGAATGTACCAGGCCTTGCCGGCTTCGCAGGAGAAGCTCAAGCCGACCAGGTCGGCCCGCATCGGGTCGGTGCTGGTGGTCTCGGTGTCGAAGGCGAAACTGCCCGCCGCGGTCAGCCTGGCCAGCATATCATCCAACTGTTCCTGCGTGACCACCGTCCGGTAATCGCCGTCAGGGCCGGACGGTTGGGGTGCCTCGGTGTCCCCGCCGGCCGAAACCGGGCCGGACATGGTTGAACCCGTTCCGCTGGGTATGCGGGGGATGACGCTGTGGAACTCGATTTCGGTCATCAGATCAACCACGCTCTGGCGGTTGAACTGCCCGAACCGGCACGCTTCCCGGTCCAACTCCACCGGGGCGCTGCGGGAAATGGTCATCAGCTCCCGGTTGGTAAAGGCCCGCCCCCGGTTTTCTTCCAATGCCGCGCGGACGCTGGGCGGCTTCACCTCGTCCAGATGCTCGTAAATCGCTTCCAGGCTGGGGTAGGCGGTCAGCAGGCCGATCGCCCGTTTCTCCCCCACCCGGGGGACGCCGGGGATGTTGTCGGAAGTGTCCCCCAGCAGCGCCTTGAAGTCGGGCTGCTGGGCGGCGGTCAGGCCGGAATAGCGCGCCGACAACTCCGCCTCGTCGTAGACCTTGCGTTCCTGGACGCTGGATGCCAGGTCCACCCGCACCCGGGGCGATACTAACTGGAAGGTGTCCCGGTCCCCGGTGAGAATCACGACGTTGATTTCCTGCTCCTCGGCGTGGCGGCAAATGGTCCCGATAATGTCGTCGGCCTCGAACCCTTCGCACTCGAACACCGGAACGCCGAAGGCCCGCATCAGGTCCTTGACCCGCTGGAACTGGGGGCGCAGCTCCGTCGGCGTCGGCGGGCGCTGGGCCTTGTAGTCCTCAAATTGCAGGTGCCGGAAGGTGGGCGCGGAAGTGTCGAAGGCGATGGCGCAGTGAGTAGGGTTCCAGTCCTGCAGCGCCCGCAGGAAAACATTGGTGAACCCGTAAACGCCGGTCACGTCTTCCCCCGTGTCCGAAATGGTCAGGTTGCGCTGGCGTGAAATCGCCTGGAACGAACGATGCACCATGGCGTGTCCGTCCATCAGCATCAACAGCGGCTGCTCGGACGTCGGGAACAGCGCCAGATTCCCTTCTTGCGGTTTGGCCATTAGCGACACCTCTGGGCCGGCGCACCGCCGGCAAAGTCGGCTACGGGTTCGCCGTATTATACAACACCCCCGGTTTCTTCTTTGCGATGAAAATGGGAAGTTCCCGCCGAAACCCGTCCGTCGTGGTGGCATAGAAAGTCTTCTTGGCCGGATTCCCCCTCGCCCCCGGCCCTTCTCCCGCGGGGAGAGGGGAGAATGGGAACGCCTTGCGTCGTCATTGCCAAGTCTTTGTTTGACCGGGGATCCCTTTGCGATGCACGGCGCAATCGTCTTTCCTGCGAAGGCAGCAATCCAAGAGGTCGCCGGGTCTTTCGATTATCCCCTCTCCCGGAGGGAGCTGACAGGGGTATGTATAGGGTTTCATGTAGGGGCATGGCGGGTGACCTCCAGGTTGGGCTTGGGTTCCGGCCAGGGTTCGGGCAGCAGCCATACCCGGCGCCATAACCGGCCCCGGTGCAGCAAGCGTCTCAGCCAGTCGATGCCGTGCCGGATTACGCTGACGGTCCGTCCCGGCTTCTCCCTGCCGCTGCGGTGCGTGGGCGCCAGCGCCCGGGGCGGCGCTCGCAAGCTGCCGGGGGGCATCTTCCGGTCATAGGCGTCTTCCACCCTGGTCCCATAGGCCAGGGTCAGGAGCGTCGCCACCGGCAACACGAACCAATGGCGCGAAATCCGCGCCGGGTCAGTCCTGCGGGTCTTGTGCCATTGCCAACCCAGGCTCTTGACCGCCTTGAACCCCAACTCGATCCAGAAGCGGAGGGCGTACCAACTCACCCCAACTTGGTCCGGCGGAAGGTCGGTCAGGATGATCCACGGCTCCTCCTGTTCAACGTACCAGACCGCCAGCAGGGTGCAACGGCGTTTTGCGGCGGCTCCGCCGAAGGCGGTCCCGCTGCCGGTCCAGGCGGTATCCGGACTGGAAACGAAGGCGCGCGCGGGCAGCCGCCGTCCGCCATCGGCGCAGAAAGTGACGTTTCTCGGATACCTCATGTAGGGATGCCAGCCCTGAGCGAGTATCTGTTTCCACAATTTCGGACTGGCCAGGCCCCGGTCGCACATCACAATCACGGTCATTTCCCTGGGGACCGCCGGGGCCAGGGCCTGCAGCAGTTCCACTATTGGGTCCATCCAGGCCCCGCGCTGGTTGGCCCGCAGGATTCGCCAGGCCACGGGAATCGCGCAACCCCGGTAGACCACGCTGATGACGATGGCGGTGGTGTCGTCCCCTTTCAACGTGGGGTCAACCGCCAGCGCCAGCCTATCGGAACGCCACCACGCCAGGACCCACCGGAGCAGCGGCGCGAAGCAGAGACTTACGTCCAGTTCGGTCTTGCAGGGACGGGCCCGGTCGCCGCCGTCGTACAACCACTCTCTGAGATACTGCCGCAGGTTGTTCCAGTTGCCCCGGGTGGAGAGGGCGGACGCGACGGTATTCTGGCAGGCGCTCCCAGCCAGAATGGTCCCGCACACCCACCAGGCCAGGCCGGTCAACTGTGGCTGAGTGAGGTGCGGTAAATGCGTTTCAATGACCTGCTTCATCTGGCAGCATTCCCTTGGAAGGCGCATGGGATACCTCCGGCATCCGGTTTAGTCATTACAACCAAGATGACGGATTCCTGTGCGCTTTCCAAGCTCTCAGACCAATTTCAGTATACATACCCCTGTCAGCTCTCCCTCTGGGAGAGGGTTAGGGTGAGGGCAACCCCCGCCCAATCGTCTTTCCTGCGAAGGCAGCAATCCAAGAGGCCGCCGGGTCTTTCGATTATCCCCTCTCCCTCTGGGAGAGGGTTAGGGTGAGGGCAACCCCCGCCCAATTAGTGACCGCCCGGCGCGGCTCATGCTACAATGGCGGCGCAGTAAACTGGCCGGACGGGGCCGCTGTCCCCGCCGAATCAGCCGACTTTGGGATGTATCCCCATGCCCCTTTACGAATACCGGTGCGAGGATTGCAGCGCCCGCAACACCATCCTGGTTTACAGTTGGTCCAGCGGCGCCGGCCGGGCTTGCCGGGGCTGCGGCGGCGGCAACTTGGTCAAGCTCATTTCCGGCTTCACCATGCGCCGCTCCTGGGGCGACAGCCTTAACTGGGCGCCCAGCGGCGAGACCCTGAGCGACGTCAATGAAGACGACCCCCGCAGCGTGGACCGTTTCATGGGACGAATTAAGGGCGAAATGGGCGGCCAGGTGACACCCGACTTCGAGGAAATGCGCCAGGAAACGCGCCGTGAGATTCCGCCCCCGCCGGACACTCACGGTCACGGCCATTCCCACCCCCCCTAGTAGTCCGAAATTTTTGGAACGATGAGTTGCTGAGATTGGCGTGACTACCCAGGGTCTTTTATTCAATAGTTCCCTCTCCCTCTGGGAGAGGGTGAGGGTGAGGGCGTTCATCCCATCAATTCAATGCTGTTGGACCACTAGCCGGCAATCTTTCGGACGCCCAGGGGTCTGCCATGCCAATCTACGAGTACCGGTGCCTTGGCTGCGGCGGAGTCTCATCCTTCTTCCTGCGGTCGATTAACTCTCCCCTGGAGCCGTCCTGTTCCCACTGCCAGGGCAAGGACTTGCAGCGCCGGATGTCCCCGTTTGCTATGGGCAAGTCCGAGCAGTCGGTCCACGAGCGGTTTTCCGGTCCGGGCGTGTCGTCCAAAGAGTATTACAGCGACCCCCGCAGCATCGGCCGCAACGTCGAAGACACCTTCCGCCGTCAGGGAATGGACCTTCCCCCGTCGGTGCGGGAAACCATAGACGCCGCCCGGCAGGGCAGCCTGCCCCCAGGAGTTGACCAGTGACCGATGTACCACAAGCCCATGTCGCTTTTATGGCTACGGCAACCCCCGTTCTGTACGCCATGCAGGATAATAACGCCGGGTGGGAAATCTCCCCGGAACTTCTCGAACGGATTGGCGAGTTGGTGACTAGGCTTTGCGAAGACCTGCCCGATGCGGTCGCAGGCCCGGACCACGAACCCGGCCCTGACCGTGACCCGGCCCAGACCTTGGCCGAGATTGAGGCGGTCCGGGCGCTGCGGGGCGCGCTGACGGACCTGCACGCCCACGACATTGATACCCTGGACCAATTCGACGCCGCCCTCAACGATTTCTCCATTAGGCTGGGCGTATCTCTGCGGAAGTCCCAGGCCCACCGGATTCGCGGCCTGTACGTCATCATCGACCCGCAGGTTACTGGTGGGCGCGACCCGCTGGCCGTGGCCGAGGCCGCCCTGCAGGGCGGGGCGAAAATGCTGCAGCTGCGGGACAAGCTGCGGGACAAGGGACAGAGCCTGCCCTTGGCCCAGGAACTCCAGCGGCTGTGCCAGACCCACGATGCGCTGCTGATTATCAACGACCACCTGGACCTGGCGGCGGCGGTGGGTTCGGGCGGCGCCCACGTCGGCCAGACCGACCTTCCGGTGGCCCAGGCCCGCCGGGTCTTGTCCCCCAGCCAGGTGTTGGGACGCTCCAACCGGGAATTTGCCCAGATAGTTGAATCTCAGGAAATGGGGGCCGACCACGTTGCTTTCGGCCCCATCTACCAGACCGGTACCAAGTCTATTGTCCGCAACCCCCAGGGTCCCGAACGGCTGCGCCAGGCCCGGGACGTGGCCGCCGTGCCCTTGGTGGCTATCGGCGGCATCAACGCCGAAAACGTCGGCCCGGTGGTGCAGTCCGGCGCCGACGCCATCTGCGTCACCGCCGCGGTGGGCGCCGCCCCCGACCCGGAAGCCGCGGCCAACCGGCTGGTGGAAGCCATTCAGCAAGCAGGGGGTAAGGTCTAGTGCCATCCCAATACAACCCCGAATTTTCCGGCATCGTTGCCAACTGCATCGACCGCCTGACCGTCCGCCACCGCGCCCGGGAGCAGGCATTGACCGTTTCCCGCGAAGTCATCCGCTTCTCCGCCAACGCCATCCGCGCCGTACACCGGGAGCAGTTCTCCGAAGCCCGCGGCCTCATCGATCAGGCCGGAGAGCGGCTCAAGGACACCGATCACATCAGGCAGGAAAGCCCGGAAATCTACTACGCCGGTTTCCTGGCCGACGCCCGCAAAGAGTTCACCGAGGCCAACGTCACGCTGGCGGTAATCTCCGGCGGCAGCATCCCCCATCCCGAAGAGCTTGAGGTTGACGCCGCCGACTATCTCAATGGTATTGCCGAAGTCATCGGCGAACTGCGCCGGTACATCCTGGACGCCCTGCGGCGGGACTCGGTGGACCGCTGCGAAGAGCTGATGGCGGTCATGGACGAAATCTACGGTATCCTGGTCACCGTCGATTTCCCGGAAGCCGTTACCAGCGGCCTGCGCCGCAGCACCGACGCCATGCGGGGGGTGCTGGAACGCACCCGCGGCGACCTTACCCTGTCCCTGCGCCAACGCCGGCTGGAGATGCGCCTGGCCGAATGGGAGCAGCAGCGCCAGACCTGACCCCTGGCAATGGCGCCCTGAAAACCGGGCGGCCGCCAACTCGTCATTCCTGCGCAGGCAGGAATCCAGAGAGTCTCTAATCCTCCCCTCTCCCCGTGGGCTGACAGGGGTATGTATAGGGTTTCATGTAGGGGCATGGCGGGTGACCTCCAGGTCGGACTTGGGTTCAGGCCAGGGTTCGGGCAGCAGCCATACCCGGCTCCAGAACCGGCCCCGGTGCAGCAACCACCTCAGCCAGGCAATGCCGTAACGGATTACGCTGACGGTCCGTCCCGGCTTCTCCCGGCTACTGCGGTGAGTGGGCGCCAGCGCCCTGGGCGGCGCTCGCAAGCTGCCGGGGGCCAGCCTCCGGTCATAGGCGTCTTCCACCCTGGTCCCGTAGGCCAGGGTCAGCAGCGTCGCCACCGACAACACGAACCAATGCCGCGAAATCCGCGCCGGGTCAGTCCTGCGGGTCTTTTGCCATTGCCAACCCAAGCTCTTGACCGCCTTAAACCCCAACTCGATCCAGAAGCGGAGCGCGTACCAACTCACCCCAACTTCGTCCGGCGGAAGGTCGGTCAGGATGATCCACGGCTCCTCCTGTTCAACGTACCAGACCGCCAGCAGGGTGCAACGGCGTTTTACTGTTGCCTTGCTGAACGCCGTCCCGCTCCCGATCCACGCGGTATCCGGACGGGGAACGAAGGCGCGCGCGGGCAGCCGCCGACCGCCCTCAGCGCAGAAAGTGACGTTTTTCGGATACCTCATGTAGGGATGCCAGCCCTGAGCGAGTATCTGTTTCCACAATTTCGGACTGGCCAGGCCCCGGTCGCACAGCACAATCACGGTCATGTCTTCTGGGACCGCCGGGGCCAGCGCCTGCAACAGTTCCACTATCGGGTCCATCCAGGCCCCAGGTTTGTTGGCGTGCAGGATGCGCCAGGCCACGGGAATCGCGCAACCCCGGTAGACCACGCTGATGACGATGGCGGTGGTGTCGTCCCCTTTCAACGTCGGGTCAACCGCCAAGGCCAGCCGGTCAGAACACCACCACGCAAGGACCCACCTGAGCAACGGCGCGAAGCAGAGACTCACATCCAGTTCGGTCTGGCAGGGACGCGCCCGGTCGCCGCCGTCGTAGAGCCATTCCCGAAGGCGCTGCCGCAGATTGTCCCAGTTTCCCTTGGTGGAGAGAGCGGCGGCGACGGCATTCTGGCAGGCGCTCCCGGCCAGGATAGTCCCGCACACCCACAAGACCAGCCCGGCCAATTGTGACCGGCTGAGGTGAGGCAAATGCGTTTCAATGACCTGCTGCATCTGGCAGCATTCCTTGGGAAGGCGCATGGGAAACCTCCGGCATCCGGTTTCGTCATTGCAACCAAGATGCCGGATTCCCGTGCGCTTTCCAAGCCCTCAGACCAATTTCAGTCCATACATACCCCTGTCAGCTCCCCGTGGGAGAGGGGCCGGGGGTGAGGGCGAACCCCCGAAAAACTTCCTGCCCACGCTTTCCACAGGAGTTGCCCATGCCCGAAATGCGTATCACCTTCCTGGGAACCGGCGCCGGCAACTGCATCTACCGCAGCCACACCGCCATCTGCCTGGACTGTCCCGGCGGCGCCCGCGTTCTGCTGGACACCGGCTCCGGCAACTCGATGCTGCGGAACGGCGCCCAGTTGGACTTGTTCGCCAGGGACTATCACCACGTCCTGCTGTCCCACCAGCACGACGACCACATGGGCGGCCTGCCCTGCCTGTCGGGGCAGCGCGCCATGACCAGCCCCGGCGCGCCGCCGTTGCAGGTCTACGGCTCCGAACCGGCTCTGCAAAGGGTTGAGGACCTGTTCCGGGCCACCAGCATCACCCACGCCGTAGACCGGGAAGGCGTCGCCTCGGCCCAGGGCAGCCGGTTGGTGCAGTGGACGCCGGTGCAGGAATCGGAACCCGTCGTCCTCAGCGGCGGCGTTCAGGCGTCGGCCTTCCCGGTGGACCACATCCCCGGAGCAATGGGCTGGAAGGTTATCGCCGGCGGCATCACCCTGGTGTTTTCCGGCGACACCCGCTTTTGCCCCAGGGTAGCCGAGGCCGCCCAGGGCGCGGACGTTTTAATCCACGAAGTCCTCAGCCCGGACTTTGACCGGGAGAACACCCGCCTCCGGGGCCACACCACCGCCGCCGAAGCCGCCCGGATTGCGGCGGAAGCCGGGGCCGCCCGCCTGATTATGACCCACATAGATTCCCCCTACCACTTCGACCAGCAGCCCCTCATCGATGAAGCCCGGCGGATTTACGACGGCCCCATCAGCGTGGCCGGCGACCTATACCAGGTTGCCGTCCAGGATAATCGCTTTTAGGAACTCTCTCAAAACTTGAAGCGGCCCTCATCCTGTCTTGAGATAGTTGCATTGGGGGTTTGGGGGATGAATCCCCCAACGGAACCCCGTCCCCCAAGGCTCTCCGAATTTTGGTTTTGAGATAATCTCTTGGAAAACTGGACCGGGGTCCGGGGGTAATACCGCCCCCCAACTTGCCTTTATTCAACCAACCCCATGCACCACCGACACAAGGTATTTTCATTCTCCCCTCTCCCCGCGGGAGAGGGGCCGGGGAAGAGATTCTACAGCTTGACAGCACTAATCCCCCCCTCTCCCCGCGGGAGAGGGGCCGGGGGTGAGGGCGAACCCCGCGCATCATCCACCATGTCTGCCAAGCATAACAAACCCCTGAACTCAGGGGTTTTGGGGGATGAATCCCCCAACGTGTCCCCCGTGGTTTTAAAATCCGGGCAACGGTTTTCTTGAACAATTAAAAGACCCTGATGCCCCGTCCCAGGGCCTTTTAATCCCCCCTCTCCCCGCGGGAGAGGGGCCGGGGGTGAGGGCGAACCCCGCGCATCATCCACCATGTCTGCCAAGCATAACAAACCCCTGAACTCAGGGGTTTTGGGGGATGAATCCCCCAACGTGTCCCCCGTGGTTTTAAAATCCGGGCAACGGTTTTCTTGAACAATTAAAAGACCCTGATGCACTGCCCCAGGGCCTTTTAATCCCCCCTCTCCCCGCGGGAGGGGGCCGGGGGTGAGGGCGAACCCCGCGCATCATCCACCATGTCTGCCAAGCATAACAAACCCCTGAACTCAGGGGTTTTGGGGGATGAATCCCCCAACGTGTCCCCCGTGGTTTTAAAATCCGGGCAACGGTTTTCTTGAACAATTAAAAGACCCTGATGCACTGCTGACACCTGCCCCTTGCCAAGCCCGGTAACTCTACCCTACCATAATCATCAATCATCCTGAGTCGGATCCCCGCGCCGGAATTGTCGGCCCCGGCCGCCCCCGGCCGCCCCCGGATTTAATTCAATTGCGGCGGAAAGACAAGCGTCCCAAAGTGCGTCAACACCGGCACAAAGGTGACACAAAAATGGCACAAAAAGGCGCCAAAACCCGCCGTCAGGGGCCCATCGCAGCGCCACCGCCAAGCGTAAATTACAGAAAATGACACAAATAGCCCAGTTTTTATTTTTGAGAGCTTAACTGCCTCCCGTGGCTCAAATCCCCCAGTCTGAACAGTTACCCAATCCCCATGTGTCCAGACCGGACAAACCAGGACAAAACCCGGACATTTGCCGGACAAAACCGGACGTGGACCGGACAAACCAGGACAAAAGTCCCTGCCCATCCACGCTCAAATGTCCGGAAATGTCCGCTTTTGTCCGGTTTTCCAGCGCGTCCGCCTTTACCGGGGTCAAATCCGGGCTTTGCGATGGCTCGTCTCAGGCCCCGGCCCCGCCGGTACTCCCCTCCGGCAGTATCGGCCAAAAGCGATAACCCTGGGTTACTGACAGTAGCCCGTAGCGCAAATCTTCCCCGTTCCCCTATATTCTTAGCCAGCCGGCAGTCCGCAGGTTTCGGGCCGGGACGCAGGCCGGAATGCGTAGGCCGGAACGTAGGAGGTTGATAACGTGTTAGCTGTTGCGCAAAGCTGTGCCGTGGTGGGTCTGGAAGGATACGTCGTTCAGGTTGAAGTGGACGTCTCCCCTGGCCTGCCCGCCTTTCATATCGTCGGGCTGCCCGACACGGCGGTGTCCGAAGCCAGGGAGCGGGTCAGGGCGGCCATTCGCAACAGCGGGTGCGAGTTTCCCATGCGCCGCATTACCGCCAGCCTGGCCCCCGCCGACCTGAAGAAGAACGGGCCGGCCTATGACCTGCCCATCGCGGTGGCCCTGCTGCTCAGCTCCGGCCGGGTCGAGCTTCCCGCCGAACCGTCCATTTTCCTGGGCGAGCTTTCCCTGGACGGCAGCCTGCGGCACACCAACGGGATACTGCCAATGGTGTCGGTGGCGCGGGACCAGGGGTTCGCCGCCGTTTACGTCCCGCTGGCCGACGCCCGGGAAGCGGCGCTGGTGGAAGGCATCCGGGTGTACCCGGTGCCGGCTCTGGCGCACTTGGTGGCCCATTTGGAGGGAGAAATCTCGATTGAGCCGGCTGTCGGCATCCTGTCCATCTCTGAGCCTTCCGAAGACATTTCCAACGGGCCGAACCTGGCCCACGTCAAAGGACAGGAACACGCCAAGCGTGCCCTGGAAGTCGCTGCCGCCGGGTTCCACAACCTGCTGTTCAACGGCCCGCCGGGCAGCGGCAAGACGATGCTGGCCCGGGCCCTCCCGTCCATCCTGCCCCGCATGACCCCGTCCGAAGCCCTGGACGTCACCAAGATTTACAGCGTCAGCGGGGCGCTTCCCAGCGACTGCCCGCTCATTTCCGAGCGCCCCTTCCGGTCGCCCCACTACACCATTTCCAACGCCGGTCTGGTAGGCGGCGGCCGCGCCCTGCGCCCCGGGGAGATAACCATGAGCCACCGGGGGGTGCTGTTCCTCGACGAACTGCCCGAGTTCAACCACAACGCCCTGGAATCCCTGCGGCAGCCCCTTGAAGACAAGGTTGTGACCATCAGCCGGGTCACGGGCAGCATCACCTACCCGGCCAGCTTCATGCTGGTGGGAGCGCAAAACCCGTGTCCCTGCGGCTACTACTCCCACCCGCGGCAGGAATGCACCTGTTCGGCGTCGTCGGTGGCCCGTTACCAGAAGCGGGTCAGCGGCCCCCTGATGGACCGCTTTGACATTTGCGTGGAAGTGCCGCCGGTGGAGTACGAGAAGCTGGTGTCCGAAGAACCCTCCGAGGAGTCGTGCCGGGTGCGCGGCCGGGTGGAAGCGGTTCGGGAGAAGCAGCGCCGCCGGTTTGAAGCGGCGGGGTTCCTGTGCAACTCCGAGATGGGGCCGGCCCAGGTCTGGGAGCACTGCCAGTTGGAGCCGGCCTCCAAGGACTTGCTGCAATCGGCGATGCGGCAGTTGGCGCTGTCGGCCCGGGCGTTTCACCGTATTCTCAAGGTGTCCCGCACCATTGCCGACCTGTCCGGCGAAGAAGAAATCGGCGTCTCCCACCTGGCCGAAGCCCTCCAATACCGCTCCCGCGGCATCAGCTAAGCCGCGAGTGTTGAACAATCGGACGATTGGGGCGCTGGCCGGGTGGTCCACTTGGCAACCACCCGGCGGCGAGGTCACTTACTTGGAGTGACGCAGCTTGGGGTCGAGGTAGTCCCGAATCCAGTCGCCGAAGAAATTGAAGGCTAACACCACGATGGTGATGGCCACCCCCGGGAACAGGGACAGCCACCAAACGTCTAGGATTACGTCCTTGCCCTCGGACACCATGATGCCCCAGGAGGGAGCGCCCGGCGCCAGACCCAAGCCGAGGAAGCTCAGGGACGCCTCCAGAAGGATAACCTGCCCCACCAGCAGGCTGGTGATGACCATCAGTGTGTTCACCACGTTGGGGAAGATGTGCCTCCAAATTAACACCGGCGTGCTCACGCCGCTAATCTTGGCCACGGTCACGAAGTCCAGTATTTTGACGGCCAGAACATCCCCACGAATCATCCGGGCGAACCTGGCCCACACCGTTAGAGCCACTGCAAGGATGATGACCTCCATCCCCCTCCCCATTATCACCGCGATCACCAAGGCGACCAAGATGGTGGGAAAACCCAGAGCAGCGTCGGTGATGCGCATTATTACCGCGTCGGTCCACCCGCCCATGTACCCGGAGACGAGTCCCAACACGGTTCCCACCACGCCGCCGGTTAGAAGAGCCGCCAGACTAATGAGCACAGTGGTGCGGGCGCCGAATATCATCCGGCTCAGGATGTCCCGTCCCAGCGTGTCGGTCCCCAACAGGTGGGTGGCGGTCTCCCACGGAGGGATGTTCTTGTTGAGAATGTTCAGCGTATCGGTTTGGTGGGGGGCCAGCCAGGGTGCGAAGATGGCGCACACCAACATCAGCACGAAAACAAGGATGGGCAACCAGGGCAAGCGATACTCCCGGACCTGACGCCGCCACTGCGTCACCCGGCCGGGCCTGGTTATCGTCAGCCCTTCGGTCAATCCTTCCGTCGCTGCCAAACTCCCTCCCGGATTGCTGCTAGTTGACCCGGATCCTGGGGTCAACGTAGGCGTAGAGAATGTCGACGATCAACGCCGCCACGATGTAGAAGAGCGCGGAAGCCAGCACCGCCGCCTGGACGATGGGGAAGTTGCGTTGTACAACCCCTTCCAAGAGCAGCCGCCCGACCCCCGGCCAGGCAAAGACCACTTCCACCACCACCGAGCCGTTCAACAGGCCAGCCAAGCTTATCCCGCTAAAGGTAAGCAGCGGAATCAAGGCGTTTCTCAAGGCGTGCTTCCAGAGGACCAAGTGCTCCTTCAGGCCCTTGACCCGGGCGAACTTCACGTACTCGCTGTCCAGTATCTCCAACATACTGGACCGGCCGAGACGGACCATACCGGCCATAATTGCCCAGGACAGGACGAAGGCCGGCAGTATGAAGTGGTCGGGTCCACCCCGGCCGTAGGTCGGCAGCACCTTGAGGTAGGCTCCAAAGAACAGGATGAGCATGATGGCCACCCAGAATTGAGGCGCGGCCATGCCGATTACCGCAAAGAACTTGGACAGGTGGTCGAAGATGGAATTCCGTCTGACCGCCGACAGAATTCCCAACGGCACCCCAAGAATGATGGCCAACCCCATCCCGGCTGCCGAGAGCTGGATGGTCGCAGGAAGGCGTTCCAGAAGAATATCCCGGGCCGGGCGGAAGTCCTTGGTGGAAAGGCCAAAGTCCAGCCGGACTGCGTTCTTCATGAAAATGAGGTATTGCTCAGGCTTGGACTTGTCCAACCCGAGTTTCTTCTTCATGGCAGCATAGTCTTCTTCAGATGCCGCTTCTGGCGCCAGCAGCACGAGCGCGGGGTCGCCCGTCAAGTGGGCACTGATGAAAACTATGAAGCTCAACGCCCAAAGGGTCAGGAACCCTTGGGCTAGCCGCGACAAAATGTACCGCTGCATAAACTGCCTACTTCAGGGTAATGGTCCAGAACGAGCTCAGGTATGGAGTGACCGGCCAAGGGTCCCAGGTGGCGACCCGGCCGCTGACTCCCCAGGGAATGTGAACATGCCCGATGCTGGGTTCGTAGTGGGCATCCCACAACACCTTGTACATATCGTTATAGGCGTCCTGTCGTTTGGTCGGGTCGATTTCCGCCTTGGCTCCATCCACCGCGTCTTTCAGGTCTTGTCTCAACGCGCCGAAGTGGATTCTGCCCTTAAAGTCACCGTAGTATCCCGTGAGGGAGCTGCCGGCGTCGTATTTGGTTTCGTTGGGTCGAATCAGTACACCGCCGTACAGTTCCTTAGCGAACCAACGGTTTCTGATGGTGGCCGCATCGCCTACCTCTACGACGGCGTCAATACCCAAATTCTGCTTCCACTGGTCGGCGACCAGTTGGGCCAGTTCCGGCATGAAGGGCAAGTCCCCGGCTACCCAAGTGTACATGTTCAAGGTGCCGAAACCTTCCCCATTGGGGTAGCCGGCCCGGGCCAGCAGTTTCTTGGCCTCCTCAGGGTCATAGGGGAGAGGGTCAATGTCAGGGCTGTAACCCAATGTGCTTGGCGATGCGTAGTTGTATCCGCAGACGCAGGCTCCCTCCTGAGTGTAAAGGCCATACATGATTGATTCTTTGTCGATCGCGTAATCTAAGGCGAAGCGCACGTCCCGTTTGTTGCAGGGCAACGCTTCGTTTTGGCATCCCATCAGGATTATCCAGACGTAGGTTGCTTCCCTGCCAAATATTATTCGCCCGCCCGCCTCTTCAACCTGCTTTCTCACAGCAACGTTGGCTTCGATGATGTCCGCGTCGCCGGCGCGGAGGGCTGCTACCCTGGTGGCAGCTTCCGGGACCAGGCGCATGTCCACGCCCGCTACCCGGCCCCTGCGGTCTTCGGGGAAACCGTTGCCGGGGTGGTAATAGTAGTCATCGAACCGCTCCATCAGGATTTGTTCGCTTCGCCTGAACTCGGTGACTGCGAACGGCCCTGCGCCAACCGGTTCCAGGTTGTATTGGTCCCGGCCCACTTCTTCAAAGTAGTTCTTGGGAAGCAACGCTCCGGTTGTGTTTATCCCTCCTTGGGACATAAGGAAGGTGAAGTTGGCTTGGGGTTGTTTGAACGTGATGCTCACGTTATCAACACCCTGGCCGATCTTCTCAGTCAGGCGAGACATGACCACTTTGGTTGGGCTCAGAGCTTTTAACTCGGCCTCCGGACCGTAGACATCCACCAGCGTAAAGTACGCATCATCAACGGTTAGATCATCTCCGTTGTGGAACTTGATCCCTTCCCTGATTGTCATGGTCCAGGTCAACCCGTCCGGTGAGATTCCCCAGTCGCTAGCCACTCCCGGAATGAGTTCCAATTCTTTGTTGCCGTTGGTCCAATATGCGTGCATTGGGCGGCCATAATTCAGGACTTCACCAACCCCGTCCCTGGGGTCGAAAATCTCGTTGCCCCAAACCGCGTTCATGATAACGACCGTGCCCGAGCTAACCTCCACATCGGCAGCCATCTCCGCTTGCGCGGGTTTGGCTGTCGGCGCCGGAGCCATCGCCCCTGCCGGAGGGGCCGGCGCTGACGCGCCGGTAGACGGAGCCGATCCCCCGGCGGGCGCCGGAGCCATAGCCGCTGTTGGGGCTGCGGCGGCGCCGGTGTCGGTCCCACTGCCTGTATTTTCCGCCGGAGCCGAGGAACCGCAGGCGACCGAAACGGCTGCGGCCAGGATGAGCGTAAGGAATAAGATTACCAACCTGTTTGCGTGTTTATGAATGTTAACAGCCATCATGTAGCCTCTCTAAATGCCATAAACGTATCAGTGAAGCCGTTCGTTGTGTCTTTGGCGTAGAACGCTAACATAGCCGCTATATGTTGTCAATTACAGCACCAATATATGATTTTAGTGAAATGAATAATGCGTATAATGAGGTGGTATGGATGTAATAACGGACTAAATGCGCCATCATAGCAACGTACTTCGCAACCGACTTGAGCAATCTCAAGAGCTACAGGAAATCGGGGCCGTTGTGGAAATTGGAGGGTCTGTTGGTCAGCATTCCCACTTGCCAGCTTCTTTTGCCACGGCTATGATAGGGGTATGGAGCAGAGGCAAGTAAAATACTCATTCGGGCCGGTTTCCAGCATCGACGCCGAGACCTTCGGCGAGCCGGGCAAGCGGACCTTCCGGTTGGCAGCGGCGTCCGGGTTGGCCCGGTCTTACATTTGGCTGGAGAAGGAACAGCTTTTCCAGTTGGGTATTCACCTTCAGGAAGCCATCCGGACCCTTTCCGAGCAAGACCGGCTGAAGGACAGCCGCCCCGACGAACCGGCATGGGACGGCGGCGAAGAATCGGTGGAGTTCAAGGCCCGCCGGATGTTGTTGAAGTACGACGTGGCCGCTAACTCGTTCAACCTGCAAGCCTTTGAAGGGGATGACTCCGAGGAGGGCGAGTCCGAAGGGGAAGGATCGTCGGTCGGGGTCTGGATTTCACCCACCCAGGCAGACCGGCTCTACCGGGAAGCCCTGCGCATCTGCGCCGCGGGCCGGCCCCCGTGCTTCCTGTGCGGAATGCCCATCAACCCCGAAGGCCACGTTTGCCCCCGGGCCAACGGTCACGCTGTCCTGGAGAGCGGTTAGCCGCCTCCCGTCCGCGCAGGTCCTCGGTGAACTACGACCAATCCACCTACGAATTTTTGTGCCAGGGTGAGTTTCTGTCCTGCGACTTGACCCCGGACGGCTCCAACTACACCTTTCTTTCCAGGATTCGTCTCGGTGACCGCGAAGGATTCGCCATCTACAAGCCCCGGGACGGCGAGGTGCCGCTCTGGGACTTTCCCTCGGGCACCCTGTACAAGCGGGAGTACGCCGCCTATCTGCTGAGCGAAATTCTGGGCTGGGACCTCGTACCGCTGACCATCATCCGCGACGGCCCCTACGGAGTCGGGTCGGTGCAGCACTACATTGAGCACAACCCCAGGCAGAACTACTACACCCTGCACGAGGAACACCCCGACTCCCTGCGGATGATCGCCTGCTACGATCTGGTCGCCAACAACACCGACCGCAAGGCCGGTCACATCATCATGGGCAACGACGGCAAGCTGTGGTGCATTGACCAGGGCCTCACCTTCCACGCCGACACCAAGATTCGCACCGTCATTTGGGACTTCTGCGGCGAGCCGATACCTGACGAATACCTGGCGTCCCTGAGAAAGCTGGCCCACCAACTTCCCACTCCCTCACCCCGCCTTCAGGAGTTGCTGGACCTGCTCCGGCCCGAAGAGGTGGTGTCTTTCGGACAACGCCTGGAGTGGGTGCTGCGGGAGCGGGTCTACCCCGGCGCGCCCGGACGCCGGCGCCGCGGCTGACCGCCCCGCTTATCCTATCCCTTTCGTCCTGAATCTTCCGAAGAACAACCTGTTTGTTTAATGCCAGAAAGCCATTTCCCTTCCAATCCCGCAGTATCTTGACATACCCCTGTCAGCCGGCCAGCAGGGAAAAATCGAAGTGATCCAGGCTGTCCAGGATGACGTTGGCGCGGGAAATGTCCAGGTTGCGGGTGAAGTGGGTGCGGACGGCGATGGTGTAGGCCCCCGACCCGGTGGCGGCTTCAATGCCGATGGGAGAGTCCTCGATGGCGATACACGACCGGGCGGGCAGCCCCAGCGAGTTGGCCGCCAGCAGGTAGATTTCCGGGTTGGGCTTGCCGTTGACCACGTCGTCGCCGCCCAGAACGGCATCAAAGCGTTCATGCAGCCCGATGGTCTCCAGCTTGAGCTGCACCCAGTCCCGCCGGGAAGACGACGCTACCGCCGTCGGGAGGCCGCGGCGGGAACACTCGTCCAGCAGGTTGACCACTCCGGGCTGCGGCATCAGGTCCCGCCGGAGCACCCGCCGCACCACGTCGTCATACTGCCGGATGTAGGACTCGATGGTATCCGGCAAATGCCGCAGTTCCTTCAGGCGCACCCAAGTCCCCTCGACTGTGGTTCCCAGCAAGTGCGCTTCGTTTTCGCCTTCCGAGATGGGGTCGTTGCCGGTGCGGGTCATCAACTCGTTTATCGCTCTCAGAAACAGGGGCTCGCTGTCCACCAGCACCCCGTCCATGTCGAACAGTATTCCCCGATAGTCCCCCATAAACCGCTCTCCATGCTAATCAGGTTGTTGTGCCTGTGCCTGTTCCCCACGGACGGGCTATTCCCCGGTTTCCTCAACCAGGAAGCACGAGGAAGCCTTGAAGACCGCCCACAGGCCCAGGCCGGGCCGTATATCCATTTCGGTCAATGAACTGCCGGTAATGTGACATTGGAACGGGACCCCGCCGCAGTCCAGCGTAACCTCGTAGCCGGGAGGCCGCAATTCCACGCCCGTCACCATTCCCGAAATCTGGTTGCGCGCCGACGAACTTGCCAACCGCTCCGTGGCCAGAATTACGTCGGAAGCCCGAATGCCGACGGTCACCGGCTCGCCAATATCCGGGTCGCTGATGGGGACCTCCAACCGTAAATCGCCCGTCCGTAAATCGCCCGTAAAGTTGTCCGGCGCGTTCTGAATGACACACTCCATAGTACCATCCTGCGGGTAGCGGGCCACAACCCGCATCGGCAGCACGTTCTCCACGCCCACCAGCCGGGCGACCCGGCCCTGGCCCGGCTGTCCCAGCACCCGCAGAGGCTCGCCCGCGTCCAGGGTACGGCCCCGGTCAATCACCTGTACCGCATCCCCCAGGGCCAGCGCCTCTTCGCGGTCGTGAGTCACCAGGATTACCGGGATGTTGGTCTGGGCCAGAATGCCGCGGATCTCGCTCCTGACCCGGCGGCGCAGTTCGCCGTCCAGCGACGAAAAGGGTTCGTCCAGCAGCAGAACGTCCGGCTCGATGGCCAACGCCCGGGCCAGGGCGACGCGCTGCTGCTGCCCGCCGGAAAGCTCCCAGGTGCGCCGCCGCTCCAGGTCCTCCAGTTGCAGCGAACGGATCAGCCGGTTGACCGCCGCCTGCCCGGCCTCGGTGGAGCGGCCGGGCAGGCCGTAGGCGATGTTCCCCCGGACGGTCAAATGGGGGAACAGGTGGTGCTGCTGGGTCATGTACCCGACTTTGCGCCGGTGGGGAGGCAGCCAGATGCCGGTATCGCTGTCGTACACCAACCGCCCGCCGACCTCGATCCGGCCCCGGTCGGGACGGACCAGGCCGGCGATGGCCCGCAGCGTGGTGGTTTTGCCCGCGCCCGACGGGCCGAACAGCGCCAGCACCTGGCCCGGGGCGGTTTCCCATGACGTTTCGAGGGTGAATCCCCCAACCCGGCAGCGCACCCAGCCGGTGGTCATGGCCTGCCCTGCCATTGGCGGCGCGCCAGCAGACCCAGCGTCACCAGGACCAGGACTGACCCGGCCATCAGCAGCGCCGACAGCGTTAGGGCCGAACCCAGGTCGCTTTCGAGCGCCGTCAGGATGGCCAGGGGCATGGTTTGCGTCCGGCCCGGCAGGTTGCCGGCGAACATTATGGTTGCCCCGAACTCGGAGATTGCCCGCGCCCAGGCCAGGGCCAGTCCGCCCAGAATCGACGGCCCGGCCAGCGGCAGGGTCAGCCGCCAGAAAGTGGCCCAGGGAGAGACTCCCAAAGTCTGCGAGACGTCTTCAAAGTCCTGGGACACCGATTGGAACCCCAGCTTGGCGGAGCGGATGTAGAAGGGCGCGGCGACAAACACCTGGGCGAATATCACCGCTGCCGTGGTGAAGGGCAGGTTTATTCCCCAGGACTCCAGGGCCGCGCCGATGATTCCCTGCCGTCCGAAGGCCATCAACATCGCCAGCCCTACCACCACCGGGGGCAGCACGATGGGAAGTTCCACCAGAACATCCACGACCCGGACGATTCGCGAGTTGCTGCGGGCCAGGAAAAGGGCGAAGGGCGTTCCGAAACCCACCATTACCAGTACGCTGATGCCGCTGGTCTGGAGCGACAGCCGCAGTGCCTGCAATGTCAACGGATTGGTCAGGCTGGCGGCAATGCTGTCCTGCTGGGCGGCCCGGATTAGCAGGCCCAGCACCGGCAGCCCGACAAATGCCACGTAAAGGGCGGTGGCGGCCAGTCCGGCCGGCGCCCACAGGCCGGAGGATAGTGGAACGTTGCGTGGCATCGGGTGCGTTCAGGGCAGCGCGTCGGGCAATGTGTCAGGCTGCGCCGCCCGGCGTTCAACAGCTTTGGACGCGGGCCGGGGGCTGAACCCGTGGGTCTCAAGGGCCTTCTGCCCGGCGTCGGACAGCAGATGCTCGATGAACCGGCGCGCGAGTTCCGGCTGTCCGGCGTCCCGCAGCAGGACGATGGGGTACTCGGCCACCACGTTGGCGGCGTCGGGCGCATGGGCCACCCGCACCAGCGGTGCAATGTCGGGGGAAACCGCGTCGCTGTGGTAAACCACCCCGGCGTCGGCGTCGCCCAAAGCCACCTTCTGCGCCACCCGCCGGACATTGGGTTCTTCGGACACCACGTTGGCCATAACCCGCTGGACGAAATCCTGGGGATAACCTGGCTCGGATTGCAGGTTTTCCAGCATCGTCCGGGTGTACTGGCCCACCGGGACGTTGGGGTGGGCCAGTACCACCTTGACTCCTGGATTGCCCAAGCCCGCCACCGTTGCCGGCCCCGGGTATCCGGCGGCGGTGATGACCACCAGACGGTTGGCGGCGAAATCCGCCGGTTCCCCTCGGGTTAGCCTGGCGGAGGCAATCGCGTCGACGTGCTCCCGGTTGGCCGATGCGAATAGGTCGGCCCCGGCCCCGTGTTCCAGTTGGGCGCGCAGGCGCTGGCTGCCGCTAAAATTCAGAGCGACACTCACCCCCGGATTAGCCGCCTCGAAGGAAGCGGACAGGTCCCGGAAAGCGTCGGTTAGAGAGGCGGCGGCGAAGATAACCAACCGGGCGTCGGCGTCATGCAGCGGGACGCCACCGGAGCACCCGACAACCAACGACGCCAGAATAACCGCGCCCACCGGAGCTATTTTGAGCGAATCGCGCAACGCCGCACCTGATAAAGATTGGCCCCAGTATACTTTATGGCTTTGCGCCGGGGAAACCGGGGGCATGGCGGTAGGCAGGTCCCGTCTTACTACGAAAATAGACATGGGAATTCTACTCGTCTTTCCCGCGAAAGCGGGAATCCAGGGGATCTTGCCGAAGGAACGTTGGCCTACCCCTGGATGCTCTGGATTCCTGCCTTCGCAGGAAAGACGAGTTTTCATCCCCATACGTGGTTTCGGAAGACCATTCGTAATTCCTGCGCAGGCATGAACTGCGGGGATCACCAAGCGCAAGCCCCCCAATCCCCGGGGCCTGATGGCCGGGCAGCTTGACGCCTGCCCTGTGCTGGGGTGTAATGGGTTGCGGCAGGCCGGAACGGGCAACCCCGGCGGGCCGCATTTTCGGGGAAAGCATTTCTGGGGAAACAACCGGGCAAATTCCCGGCAATCGGGTTTAGGAGAGGTGGTCATTTATGGCGTTGGTACGATGTGTCACTGAGATGGGAATGGGGGTGGACGTGCATGGGCTGGACTATACTTCCGCAGCGCAGCGGGCGGTGTTCGACGCGATTCACCACAGCAGCCTGGGGTTCCAGCGGATGCTGGGCAAGACCGCCGATGATATGCGGGTTGACGTGACCATCGGCGTCCCCAAGCCCGACCGGGTGGACGGCGACGCCGTGCTGTCGGTCCTGCCCCACGGCACCGGGTTCATCAACGTGGTGTCCGGCGGACTGGAACTGCTCAACGACGGCGGCGAAGACGGCACCCTCATCGCCAACGCCATCATCGTGGTCAGCTTCGACGACGGAAACTAGAAACCCGTCCCACCGATCCGGGGGATATGACCTGCAAGGCAGTAAAAGCCCGCGCCGGTCCATCCCCCGGCGCTCGGCCCCGCCAACATGAAGCGCCGGCCGCCAACGGGCGCTGCCACCGCGGCCCCGGACTGAGTGAGCCGTTGCGGAAGGTCTTGTAAGCATAATAATGGCCGGTAACTCCCCGGGGCTGCGGCCCCTTACCATCCCCGAGCGGCACTTCACCTGGATGTACGGCATCATGCCGTCCTGCTTAATCTACTTCTTGCTCGTGGGAATCACCTACCTCCTCGTTCAGACCGAAGACAGCCTGTTCCGGTTTTACATGAACCCCGCCCGGACCCCGGACCCGGTAACGGGCGCCCAATGGCCCGTCAACGTTCAAATGATTCTGGCCCGGGCCTTCTACTTAATCGCCTACTTCACCTGGGGCCGCTCCACCGGCCATCTGGTCATGGGCGCCCATGTAATCGACCGCAGGACGGGACGAAGGATGCGCACTTGGCAAAAAATCGTGCGCGGTTCCGCCCAGGTCTTCGCCGGGTCCATGTACATCGTCCTGGACGGAATATCCCTGCTGCTCATCCTCCTTGACCGGGAAGAAAGGCGGTCGGTATACGACTGGCTGGCCGGCACCGTGGTTGTCATCGGAGACTTGCCCCCGGAAGAGGAAACCGCCCCCGCCCGCAGTTGGTTCGCGGGATTTACCCGGTCATTGCGCGGCCACCCGGTCATCCATGGCTGGCCGCGCCTGACGTAGGCCGCAGCCACAAGGAAAGCCCCGGAACACTCCGGGGCTTTCCTTGGTCTTGCCGAAATCCGTTTCGAGACGGCCTAGTGTTCCTGCGGGGCCCGGGTGCCGAACACCTTGGCGCCCTTCTTGAAAATGCACCGGCGGATGTTGTTTTCCAGCTCCGTGGGGTCGGTGACGGCGGGGTAGCGCTGCGTAGCCTCGGGGCTTCGCAGGTAAGCGTAGATCCCTTCCAAAACTTCTTCCGTAGACTCTCCGGTCACGATGGTCTTGTCGCGGGAGTCGGACAAGAAGTTGCTTACCCTGGCGTAGTAGACGTCCGGCATAATCTCCTCCTCCATTTCAGCAGGGGCGCCCGCCGTGGGGGACGTGCCTGCGTATAATGCGGCCCCATTATACGACATTTCCAGCCGTCTGGCATCGCTTTTCTCAAGTCAAACAAAACTTGGCAGAATGCGAATCCCGGCGCGCCGCGAAAGTCCCGTCCGGCGCTACCGGGCGTCCTCTTCCGGCGCGCCCCAACCGCCGCCGCCGGGGGTGCGGATGCTCAGGATGTCGCCGGGTTCCACGTCCAGCGTTTCCTTGCCCGCCAGCTTCACTTCCTCAAACCCGCCCTTGAACAGCACGTTCTCGCCCTGCTGCCCGTGGTGGCCCCCATCGTGGCCCGGCGGCTGGAATCTGCGCCGCTCGGACAGCACGGTAACCCGGGCCGGGCTGAGAAACTCGACGTCCCGAATCAGGCCGTCGCCGCCGTTGTGCAGTCCCTGTCCACCGGAACCCCGGCGCAGCGCATACCGCTTCAGCCGCAGCGGAAAGGCGAACTCCATAGCCTCCACCGGAGTGTTCATGGTGTTGGTCATGTGGGTGTGGATGCCGGAAATGCCGTCCTTCTCCGGCCGGGCGCCCATCCCGCCGCCGATGGTCTCGTAGTACACGAAAGGCTTGTCCCGGGACAGGTCGTGGCCGCCAATCAGCAGGTTGTTCATGGTGCCTTGGCTGGCGGCGGGAATGGCGTGGGGCAACGCCTGGGCCAGCGCCGCCAGCAGCACGTCGGTGATGCGCTGCGAGGTTTCCACGTTGCCGCCGGCCACTCCGTGCTGGGGTTGGGGATTAACCAGCGTCCCCAGCGGGGTCACTATCTCCACCGGGCGCAGGCAGCCCTGGTTGGCCGGGGCGTCGTCGCCCACGATGCACCGGATGGCGTACAGCGACGCCGACACCGTGACCGCCTGCGGGGCGTTGATGCACCCGGGACGCTGGGGCGATGTGCCGGTGAAGTCTATCTTCATGCCGTCCCCGGCGACGGTGATGGTCACCGCTATGGGCACCGGCTCCTCGGTCAGGCCGTCGTCGTCCATGTAGTCCAGGACGTGGTACGACCCGTCGGGAATGTCCTCAATGGCCCGCCGGGTCACCCGCTCCGAGTAGTCCAGCAGGGCGGCCATGTGCTCCAGGGTCTCGTCAATCCCGTAGGACTCCACCACTTCCCGCAGACGTTTCTCGCCGACCTTGATGGATGCAATCTGGGCGGCCAGGTCTCCCTTGCGTTCCTCCGGCGTCCGGGAGTTGCGGCAGATGATCTGGATAATCTCCTGGTTCACCCGGCCGGACCGGGCCAGCTTGATCGGCGGCAGCACCAGCCCTTCCTGGTAAAGCTCGGTGGACAGGGGCAGCGACCCCGGCGTCATGCCGCCCACGTCGGCGTGGTGGCCCCGGTTGGAAACGAAACCGGCCAGCCGCTGCTCGTCTCCCTTGCCGGTGTACACCGGAGCGACCAGGGTGATGTCCGGCAGGTGGGTGCCGCCCAGGTAGGGGTCGTTGAGAATCACCATGTCCCCCGGCCGCAGCGTTTTGGGGAAGGTGTCCAGCGCGGCCTGCACCGACGCGGGCATCGCTCCCAGGTGTACCGGCTGGTGCGCCGCCTGCGCCACCATCTGCCCCTGGGGGTCAAAAATGGCGCAGGAAAAGTCCCGGCGCTCCTTGATGTTGGGCGAATAGGAAGTCCGTTGCAGCGCAACGCCCATTTCCTCGGACACCGAGATGAACATATTCTTGAAGACTTCGAGACTGATGGCGTCAACCGGCATTGAACTCTCCCGCCAGGGTTTGCAGAATGTCGTCGGGCGGTTGTCCGGGAGTCGCGCCGGGGGACGGCGCAACCAGGGTGAAATACTCGACGCTCATGTACTCCCGGTTTTTCTCCTCGGGCAGTTGGGCAAAGGGGCCGTTGGGGTCCAACTGGGTCCGGTGGCAGTTCAGCGAGGCAATCTTGGTGTCGACGCAGGCGGTCACGTCCACCGTGGTCGTAACCTCTTCGTCCGGCGTGCCTAGCGATTCGATGTCCAGGCTGGCGAAGGGCGGGTTGATGCCCAGGTCCAGCATCTCCTGCCACATCCGGCGGAACGCGCTGCGGGGAAAGGAGGCGTAATACAGCGCGGTCTGTCTCGACACGCCGCCGCCGTTCCCGTCCGACTTTTCCCAGGCGGTGGTCGTGTGTCTGCATATTGCCTTGTGGTCCGGGTGGCCGTAGCCGCCGGTAGGGTCGTGGGTCATCACCAGGTCCGGGGAGACCTCGTTGATGATGGCCGACAGTTGCTCCACAACCCTTTCATCCGGGGCTTGATGCAGCGAGTTGTGGTGTTCATTTTCGGGAGTTCCGGCCATCCCCGAGTCCCGGTAGTTGAGGAACCGCACGTCGTCCACGCCGGTAATCATCATGGCCTGGCGCAGTTCTTCCTGACGGACCTGCGCCAGCGTGTCGGGAGTGGCCAGGCTGGGGTCGCTAATCTCCCCCACGTCGCCGTTGGTAGCGCAGACCAGGATAATCCGCGCGCCCTTGGCCGATAGCATCGCCAGCGTCCCGCCGCTGCCGAACCCCTCATCGTCGGGGTGGGCGAACACGGCCAGGACTTTCAGGTTTGCGAACCGGCTGGTCATAAAAGGGCATTCTCCAAGTTGGCCGTCGGGCAGAATGATTGATGGAGGCTAAAGAGAGGGCGTCAACACCAGGTTGCCGTAGGGGTCAATTGCCCCGTCCCAGCCCGGCGGGACGACGATGGTCGAGTCCAGTTGCAGCAGCAGCGCCGGGCCGGCGATGCGGTTGCCGGGCAGCAGCCGCTCCCGGTCGTATAGATTACTGGGCAGGCTGCTTTGGGGAAACACCACCGGCTCCCGCCCCACCAGAGCGTCCGACGCGTCCGCGTCCCCCAATGGCTGCGGTTCGACCCGGGGTTTCTCAACGGCCAGTTCTAGCTTCAGACGCAGGTTGACCGTTTCCACCGGCTCGCCCCGGTCGGCGTACCCGAACCGTTGCAGGTGGGCGCGGTAGAAGCTGTTGCCAATGGTGCGGTGCAGGTCCGGCGGGCGCCTGCCCCGCAGGGCTCCAACGAGATTGGGGCAGTCAATGGTCAACTCGAAGGACTGGCCCACGTAGCGCACGTCCAAGAAGCGTCGGGCGGTCATGTCGTCGGCAGGCAGACCTTCCCTCCGCAGTTCCGACCGGGCCTGGTTTTCCATGCCGTGAAACTCTTCCTCCAGCCGGCTGCGGTCCAGGTCATTGCCCCGCAGCATCACGGTGCGGGAGTAGTCCTTCACCACGTCGGCGACGGCCACGCCCAGCGCCGACAGAATCCCCGGATGCGTCGGCACCAGCACCCGCGGGATGCCCAGGGCGTTGGCGAGGTCGCAGCTGTGCATCGGGCCGGCCCCGCCGAAGGGCACCAGCGTAAAGCGGCGGGGGTCGTAGCCCCGTTCCAGAGATATGGCTCGAATGGCGCGCTCCATGTTGGCGTTGACCACCCGCACAATGCCCAAGGCGGCGGTCTCGACGGTGGCGTTGATCTGCGCCGCCAGCCCGGTTATCAACTCCCGCGCCCGGTCCAGGTCCAGCCGCATCCGGCCCCCCAGGAATCTATCGGGACGGAGACGGCCCAAGACCAGGTTGGCGTCGGTGACGGTTATCTGCTCCCCCTGCCCGTAGCAGGCCGGTCCCGGGTCGGCCCCGGCCGACTGCGGCCCCACCACCAGCGCGCCCCCGGAATCCACCCGGGCGATGGAGCCGCCCCCGGCCCCCACGGTATGAATCTCGATCATGGGGACGCTGATGGGATACCCGCCCAGGTTGGCCGCGGTGGTCTCCTTGATGCGGCCGGGGCACAGCGAAACGTCGGTGGACGTGCCGCCCATGTCCAGGGTGATGATGTCGGGATAGCCGGCCTGTGTTCCGGTATGGAATGCTCCAACCACGCCGCCGGCAGGGCCGCTGAGAATGGTGCGGACAGGCTGCTCGGCGGCCAGCCGGGCGGTGATGCTGCCCCCCGACGACTGCATTATCCGCACGTTCTGGCCCAGTAACTTTTCTAACTGCCCCAGGTAGCGGGCCATGACCGGCCCGACGTAGGAATTGACGACGACGGTGCTAGTACGCTCGTATTCCCGAAACTCCGGCAGCACCTCGCTGGAAAGGGAGATAAACGGCGGGTTGGGCAGCCGCCGCAGCGCGTCCAGGGTCATCCGCTCGTGGACCGGGTTGAGGAAGGAAAACAGGAAGGAAACCGCCACCCCGTCCACGTCGGCCTCGGCAATCAGCGTCACCAGCGCATCCAGGGCTTCCGGGGTCAGGTCTTCCAGAATGTTCCCGTCGTGCTCCACCCGCTCGGGCAGGCCGAAGCGCAGTTCCCAAGGGGCCAGCGCCGGCGGACGGTCCATGTTGAGGTTGTAAAGCTCGGCCCGGCTCTGCCGGCCGATTTCCAGCACGTCCTCAAACCCCAGGGTCGTGACCAGCGCGGTGCGCCCTCCCTTGCCTTCCAGCAGGGCGTTGGTAGCCACGGTGGTGCCGTGAACGAAGTCGGCGCCATCCACGCCAACGTCGGCCACGCCGCGCGCCACCCCTTCCGACGGGTCTCCGGGAGTTGAGGGCAGCTTGTGGATGCTCAGCTTTCCATCGGTCAGCACCGCCACATCGGTGAACGTGCCGCCGACGTCAATTCCCACGACGGTACGGGTCATAAAACGGCACCCATTGCCTGGCGATAGCCCTGATAATCGCCCTCGGAAAAGCACACAAAGGTTACTTGTTCGGGGCAGGAATTGTTTTCGAGAAAACGCTTGGCCTCCGTCAGTGCAATAGCCATAGCCCGTTCCTTCGGGAAGCGGTAGACCCCGGTGCTGATGGACGTAAAGGCGATGGTCTTGAGGCCGTGCTGTGCGGCCAATGCCAGGGAGTTTTGGTAGCACCGGGCCAGCAGTTCATCCTCGCCCGCATCGCCGCCGTCCCAGACCGGCCCAACGGTGTGGATGACCCACTGCGCCGGCAGGTTGTATCCTTTGGTAATCCTGGCATCGCCGGTGGGACAGCCGCCGATAGTGCGGCACTCGGCCAGCAACTCCGGCCCGGCGGCAGTGTGAATCGCCCCATCCACACCCGCCCCGCCCAGCAGGGACTCGTTGGCGGCGTTGACAATGGCGTCCACCCGCAACTCGGTGATGTCGCCCTGAACCAGGTTCATCCGCTCTTGCATAGCTGCCATTCAACCCGTCCCGAGAACATTAAGCCTGCTTGCCCTGAGCGCACGGAAGAAATTCTTTATCGGGCGCTCCCAAGCCCCCTCTCCCCTTGGGAGATGGCCGGGGTGAGGGCGTGTATACTCCTAAGCGTCCTCAATCGCAATTCGCAACCGCTTGTTGATGCGGCCCTTGCTTTCGTGGCCCACGACCTTGATGCGGCCCACCTCGGCGGTGTTGGCAACGTGGGTGCCGCCGTCGGCCTGCAAGTCCAGGCCGGTAATGTCTATGGTCCTGATTTCGGAGATGGCCGGGGGCAGCAGGTTGACCTTGGTGCGAATCAGATCGGGGTGTTGGTCGGCCTCGGCGCGGTCCAGGTTGCCGACGTGAACGTCCCGGGCCGCGGCAATCTCGGCGTTGGCCCGCGCTTCCATTTCGTGGGCAAACTCGGCACTCATGGTCTCCAACTCAAAGTCCATCCGCGCCGACCCCGGCTGCATATCGCCGCCGGTGACCTTGGCGCCGTAGTCCCGCCAAACCACGCCGCAGAGGATGTGCAGCGCGGTGTGAGTCCGCATCAGCAGGTAGCGGCGGTCCCAGTCAATGCGCCCGGTGACGGCGGCCCCCACCGGCGGCAGCGGCCCGTCAATGCGGTGTACAATCTTGCCCCCGGAGCGCCCCACCCGCGTCACCGGATATTCCTGTCCGCCGGAAATCAGGACCCCGGTGTCGAAGGGCTGGCCCCCGCCGCCGATGTAAAACGCGGTGGAGTCGAGCGACACGCTGTCTTCCGTAACCTCGGTGACGGTGGCCTCGAACTCCCTCAAGTAGCTGTCCCGGTGAAACAACAAGTCGGTCATCGGATTGCCTTGTCCTTCAGGATGGCGACGCGGGGTGGCAACCATGCGGTAGCAATCATCCCTGCGGTGCAGACATTATAGCAAACCCGAATGGGAGAAGCCCGGATGTGGGATTTTGCAGAGCCTTTCAATTCTCCCCTCTCCCCCTGGGAGAGGGGCCGGGGGTGAGGGCGTCCCTTGACCGGGCTGGGATGCGCCGGGTCATAGCGGCAGGCGCTCCAACTCCATGAACTTGTTGACGTCTGGGATGTGGCCGTTGCCCAGCAGGGCCGGCGAGACCTGTCCAGCAGCCGCCCGCAGGTAGTCGGCCGCCAAGCGGGGCAGCAGGAACTTTTCGCGGACGCTGTCCCGCGCCGCCGCGCCTATCCGAGCCCGCAGGACCGGGTCCTGGAGCAGGCTTACCATGCGCCGGGCGCATTCCTCGGGGGAATCCACCAGGTAGCCCGTGACGCCGTCCTCGACCTGCACCCGGATGCCGCCGGCGTTGCCTCCAATCAGGGGGCGTCCCTTCCACATGGCCTCGGCCACCGTGAGGCCGAAACCCTCTCGCAGGGACTTTTGCATGACCACCAGCGACGCCACCTGGAAGGCGTTGACAATGCGGTCGATGGTGTCGGGCAGGTTGTCGGGATAGAAGTACAGGTGAATGTCCGGGTCGCCCCCGGCGTGTTCCGCCACCCGGTTGACCACATCCAGGGCCTCCGGGTCGTCGGCGGCCTGACTGATTCCCAGCAGCGCCAACTGCAAGCCGGGCACCGCTTCCCGCGCCAGCCGGTAGGCGTCAATGACGCCCCACGGGTCCTTCCAGAAGTCGAAGCGGGACACCTGCGTCACCAGGGGACGGTCCGGGTCAATGCCCATAGCGGCGACCAATGCCGAGGCTTCGGCTTCCGGCATGGGGGAGTTCTTGGCCGTCAGCGGGTCAATGGCCGGCGGCGCGATGTACACCGGCGTCCCTCCGTTCAACCCCGGCGGAACGTAGGAGTCCAGCGAAAACACCAGCCCGTCGTAGGCCGCGGTCAGGGGCAGCAGTTGTTCCATTACCTGGGGATTGGGGGCGGTCAGGTCGATGTGACACACCCACAGCCGGGTTTCGCCATTTCTCCGGGGCAGCAATTGGGCCAGGGGAAGCAACTGCGGGTCGTGGAGAAACCAGACGTCGGCGTCCAGGTCCCTGGCCTGAATGTCCCGGGCCACTTGCTCAATGGTGCTCAGGTAAAGGTCAAACTCGTCCCGGCTCAGCTCGCCGTCGGCGCCCTGCAGCAGGTTGTGGAGCTTCTTGGTAACGTGAAAGAAGGGCGGGTCAGTGGGGTTGATGACGACGCGCTCGGTTTCCACCCCCAGGGAGGCCATCAGCGGCACCAGCGACTGGAGGACTTCGGCCACTCCGCCGCCGACGGCGGTGCTGTTGACGTGAACGAAGCGCAGGCCCTTGACCTGGTGAGCCAAGCCGGTTAACTCGTCTACCAATTGGGGGGTAAGCAGGGGCCAGTAGTCCGCGGCGGTAACTTCCGGGTAAGTCAATCTGAGGAGCATTAAAGGTTGCCTTTCTTTGGCTTGTCCCGGCCTGGGTGCGCCGGGGCATTTAGCGATAATAATACCACGCAATCATTCCATTATTGGGGGATAAACTTCAACCATGCTGCATCCAATTTGAGGGCAATTTGAGGGCCGTTTTTCCAAGGGCCGTTTCCCGCTGCCCCGGCGCGTGTGAATCCGTTGGTCCTGAAGGCCGTGAAGGACGAATGGGTTGGACGAATGGGTAGAATTGTGTTACCACTCGGGGCGGGGCGGACGGCGCATCAGGTGGGTGATGGCTTCCGGTGGTGGAAGGTCTTCAAAGAGGACCCGGTGGGTGACTTCGGCGATGGGCATCTCTACGTCAAGGCTCCGGGCCAAGGCCAGGGCGGCGACGGTGGTGTTCACTCCTTCGGCCACGTTGTCCATGGATTCGCGGATTTGCGGCCAGGTCTTGCCCAGAGCCAACTGCTCGCCGACGTAGCGGTTACGGCTCAGCCGGCTGGCGCAGGTGGCGATAACGTCGCCCAACCCGGACAGCCCGGCCAGGGTCAGAGGCATTGCTCCGGCGGCCACGCTCAACCGGAGAATCTCGGCCAGGCCCCGGGTAATCAGGGCAGCCTTGGCGTTGTCGCCCAGGCCCAGGCCGTCGGCGATGCCGGCCCCCAGCGCGATGATGTTCTTCAGGGCGCCGCCCAACTCCACGCCAACGATGTCGTCGCTGGTGTAGACCCGGAAGGTGGCCGACATCATGGTTTCCTGCACCTGGGCCAAAGTTTCCGGGCTGTGGCTGGCAATGACGGTGGAGGACGCCTTGCCCTGAACGATTTCCTTGGCCAGGTTGGGGCCGGACATGACGCAGATGCGGGGGTGCATCGCCGGGGGCAGTTCCTCTTCCATTACCTGGCTCATGCGGCGGCTGCCGGGGGTTTCCAGGCCCTTGGCCACGCAGAGGACGGCCATCCCGGGGGTAAGGTGCGGCTCGACTGCCCGCAGGTTGGCCCGCATCCGGTCGGATGGCACGGCGAAAATAACCAGTCCGGCAGGGGCGATGGCCGCGGCAGCGTCCGCGGAAGCGGCCAGGGGCGGGGGGAAGGGAATGTCGGGCAGGAAGCGGCGGTGCTGCCGGTGCAAGTTCAGGTCTTCCGCCTCTTCGGGCGTGCGGGTGAGGATGCTGACCCGGTATCCGGAACGGCCCAGGATGATGCCCAGGGTCGTGCCGAAGGTGCTCGAACCTACTATGGCGACGTTGTCGTTCAATTTATCCTGGCGGCGGGGACGCCTAACCGGCGCTCCGTTCCCTGAATCAACCGCTGTATGTTGTCCAGGTGCTGCCAGATGATGATGGCGCCGCCGATAAAGGCGTACCAGGTATAGGTGAGGGGGTAGATGCCCACCAGGGACAACGCCAGCAGGGAGCAGCAGGCGACCACTACGCCGGTAAGCGACCCCAGGGACAGGTAGCGGCTCAGCAGGGCGACGGGCAGGAACCCCACCGCGGCCATCACGGCGGCCAGGGGAGCCATGACTGACAGGGAGCCGAAACCGATGGCAACGCCGCGCCCTCCGCGGAACCCCAGGAACACCGGCCAGTTGTGTCCGGCCAGCGCCAGCACCCCGGCGGCCACCTCGCCCAGCGTCGAATCAAGGACGGTCCGGGCCAGCAACGCCACGGCCACGCCTTTCCCCAGGTCCAGCAGCAAAACCACCGTGGCCATGCGTCCGCCGCCGGTGCGGAGCACGTTGGTCATGCCGGTGCGTCCGCTGCCGTAGGAACGGACATCCTCGCCACGGGTCCAGTTCAGGAGCAGGTAGCCCCAGGGGACGGAGCCGATGAGGTAAGCCAGGGGCAGGACGGCGGCGTAACGATAGACGGGGGCCGCTTCGCCCAAGGTCAAAAAAACCGCCACCACCGCGGCTGCCAGCAGGGGCAGCGCGGTCATGCAGAATAAGGCCGAGTTGGTTGGCCGGTTCATCCGGACCGGAACAGCAGCCTCAAGTGAGTGCGGCTGAAGTCAAAGGTGTCCCTGATCCGGTTCTCCAAGTAGCGTTTATAAGAAAAATGTACGAGTTTGGGGTCGTTGCAGGTAAAGACAAACGTGGGCGGATTGCTGGCAACCTGCCGCAGCCGGGTAATCCGCAGGCGGTCCCGCCGGTGGCGTTTGACGGCGGGGGGCTGGTGGTCAACCAAGGCCTCGGCCAGCAGATATTGAAGCTCGCGGGTGGGCGCCCAGCGCAAGCGCTCCTCCCAAAGTTGCAGCGCCGTCTGCATCAGGCCGTCAATGCCGTGGCCGTGCAGCGCGGATATGAAGCACATGGGGACGTAGGGCATGAAGTGGAGCAGTTCCTGCACCTGGGCCACCGCCAGCCGCTTGGCGTTGCGGTCGGTGTCGGGAATCAGGTCCCACTTGTTGACGACCACCATCAGGCCCCGGCACATATCCCAGGCCAGACCGGCGATGTGGGCGTCCTGAGCGGTTGCCAACTCGGTGGCATCGGTCACCAGCAGGGTGATGTCGCTGCGGTCTACAGCGTTGACCGCCCGCAGGACGCTGTACTTTTCGATCCCGCGCTCGACCTGTCCCGGCCGCCGGATGCCGGCAGTGTCGATGGCGGTGATGTCCTTGCCTCGGTAGGAAAACTCGGTGTCCAGGGCGTCCCGCGTCGTGCCGGCGACCGGGCTGACGATGGACCGGTCTGCGCCCAGCAGGGTGTTGACCAGCATGGACTTGCCAACGTTGGTGCGGCCCACGATGGACAGTTTCAGGCGGGCCGGAGCCTCCGGCGGAGCGTCTTCATCGTCGTCTGAGTCCGACGGCGGGGGAAGGTTGGGCGACGGCAGCAGGAACAGCACCTTGTCCATCAGGTCGTAGATGCCGTGGTTGTGGTAGGCGCTGATGAAATGGGTATGGGGAATGCCCAGCCCGTAGAACTCGGCGGCGGCGTACTCCCGGTTGTCGTTGTCCACCTTGTTGACGACCAGAATCACGGGCTTGCTGGACCGGCGCAGACGGTCGGCGATAATCTGGTCGGCCGCCGTCAGCCCCTCGACGGAGTCTGCGAGAAACAGGATGACGTCGGCGTCGGACATGGCCATGTCCGCCTGCTCCTGGACCATCTCCCGGATGTGTCCTTCGGGGTCGGACTCCAACCCTCCGGTGTCCACCAGAACAAAGTCGTAGCCGTCCCACGAGACCTCGGATATCAGCCGATCACGGGTGGTGCCCGCCACGTCGGAAACGATGGCATGGCGGCGGTGCAGGATGCGGTTGAACAGGGAAGACTTGCCCACGTTGGGGCGTCCGACAATGGCGACCACGGGCATGACGCGGCGGGAGTCTTGCGCCGGCGCATTCCTGATGGGGTCATCGGATAGTGTTGGGGGAATGTGTTGTACCATATTGCACCGTCTGTGGGGATCTACATAACGTTAGGGAACGTAAGACCCGGTTACCCGAGGTTATTCCACTTGAATTATAACTTGCGGGTCATTCCCGCGTCGGCCCCGTCTTTCCTGCGGAGGCAGGAATCCATGCGGTCCTGCCTCAGTAACGGTGGCATATCCAGTAACGTCCTGGATTCCTGCTTTCGCAGGAAGCCGGACGGAGGGCATCGCAGGCCCGCTGCCGGCTTAGCCGTGGCCGAAAATAAACTCCAGCAGCGCTTTTTGGGCGTGGAGCCGGTTGTGAGCCTGCGGGTAGGCCAGCGATTGAGGGTGTTCCAGCATCCCCGGGGCCACCTCTTCGCCGTAATGGGCCGGCATATCGTGCATGAAGCCGACGCCGGGTTTGGCTTGGGCCAGCAGTGCCTCGTCCACGGTATAATCCTGGAAATCGGACCGGCGTTGGGCCGACTCCGCCTCGTCGCCCATGCTGGTCCAAACGTCGGTGTAGACAATATCGGCGTCCCGCACCGCGTCGGCCGGGGCCGTTACCGCTGAGACCTGCGCCGGTGCGCTCGCCGTGGCCCGGGCCGTTTGCAGCGTGGCCTCGTCCAGTTGATACCCGTCGGGCGAGGCGATGGCAAAGCTGACGCCCAGCGGGGGCAGGCCCAGACCCAAGCTGCGGGCCACGTTGTTGCCGTCGCCGATAAAGGCCAGCTTCAGACCGGAAAGTGGGCCGTGATGCTCCCGGATGGTCAGCAGGTCGGCCAGGGTCTGGCAGGGGTGCTCCCAATCCGACAGGGCGTTAATCACCGGCGCTCCCGAATAGCGGGCCAAGTCCTGCAACTGTTGGTGGGAGAACACCCGCGCGATGATTCCGTCCACGTACCCTGACAGGACGCGGGCCACGTCGGACACTGGCTCGCGGCTGCCCAATCCCACTTCATCGGGGCCAAGATAGGTGGAGTAACCGCCCAGTTCCTCGATGCCCACCTGAAAGCTGACCTTGGTGCGCAGCGACGGCTTCTCGAAGAGCAGGGCAAACTTCATGCCCCGCAAAGGCTGTCCCGCGGCTTCGTGCTTCATCACCATAGCCCGCTCGATGACGCGCTGGGTCTCGGCGGGGGTCAAATCGGTGATGGAAACGACATCTCTTTTGCTGGCGATGGCAGTCATTGCGGGCAGTCCTCCATGAGGTTGCATGATATATGAAAACCCGTGCTCAATTCAAGGCGGGGGCCTTTGGCAGCAGGGTCTTTCGATTCTCGAGACATACCTTCTTCCCCTGTCTTCACAGGGGCAGCCTCGGCAAGAGGGGGGCAGGGGTGAGAGACAGTGCAGGGCCGGCATTTGAGACTGGAGAACTGGATAGTCTGGGAATACCGGACAAAAGCGGACATTTTCGGACATTTGAGCGTGGATGGGCAGGGACTTTTGTTCTGGTTTGTCCGGTACATGTCCGGTTTTGTCCGGCAAATGTCCTGGTTTTGTCCGGTTTTGTCACCTTTTTCCGCGGGAGACTCGGGGTTCCGGGGCCGGACGGGGGGAAGGGTCAGGATATTGGAAGCGGTCATAGTCCTCCGCGGTCAATTGTGGACGGGACGGCGGCTGGTTGAGGGTGTCAGCGGCCTGAGATTAACGGTAAGGACGAGTCGCCGGAGGTGTCAATCGCAGGGTGTCATCAGTCCACAGTGCGTGGGATTAGCTGAAGAAGGCAGGGCGGGTAGGCAACATCATACCCGGACCCCGTTCAACAACCCAAGTGCAATAGCCCTGCTTTGGCAGACCCAGGGCAATCCTTCACGGCTCTTGGGGCGAACCGATTCAACCGGCCGTCGCTGACACAATCTGGCAATGATGAAAAGGTACTCGGGCGAGTCCAGGGTCTTTCTATTCTCTGCAACAACCGCCGGGTTGACGGGGCACGTTGGGGAATTCACCCCCCAAACCCCCTGAATTTATGGGTTCAATATGCCGGTTTGGGGTCTGCCAAGGATTCACGGTACACGGAGCATCCAGCGGCTATCGAGAATAGAAAGACCCTGCGGGCGAGTTGTAACTGTTCAGACTTGAGGGGACCCGAGTGTCTGACCACCGAGAATTGGCGGGTTCATTCCTGTTGCTGACGCTCAGGCTGACGGCTATCAAACGGCTTTAGCCCAATTCGACTCACCAAGTCTGAACAGTTACGCTGAGCACACCCCGATAGACGGCACGCTACGGCTTTGCTAAACTTGCCCGAAATCATCAGTCCCCGCTTTTCTAAGGAGGCAACCAATGAAGAAAGTAGTAAGCGAAATCAGTGGCGTCGTTTTCAGCCTGCCTTGGCTGGTGGCCCGGGACGAGGGACTGTTCGAGGCCGAAGGCATCGACATGGAGTTCGTCAAGGCCGTCAACAGCGGCCGCGTGGCGCCTACCGAGAACCCGGACGAGGTCAACCCGATTCTGGGCCACGTAGCCTTCGAGAACGCCCAGGTGGCCATATACCGCGCTTGAGAGGAAGGTCAGGTCCGTCGGGCCTATGAAAGCAAGCAGGGCGCCCGGATTATCGCCCTCCGTTCCGCCGTAGCCACCCAGGCCATTCTGGTGCGCCCGGACTCTCCCCATTACTACCCCGGCACCTTGGGGAACAAGCCGGTTGCAGTGCAGTTCCACGCCGGTTCCCACTACGTCGCCCTGCGGCTGCTGTCGGGTTATCTGCCCGAGGAAAAGCTGAAGCTGGTCCATTACGGCTCGCCTCAATTCCGGTTCGAGGCCATGCTGAACGGTGAGGTGGAAGCCGCCGCCCTGATGGAACCCTGGATTACCCTGGCGGAAAAGCTGGGCTGCCGTCCCGTCTGTGAGGGTCATTACCTGGGGGCCGAGAATGCCAGCGACAACATGGACGAAGAAACTTTCGCCGCCATCAACCGGGCGATTGTCAAGGCCGTGGACCGGATTAACGCCGACAAGCGGAAGTACCTGCATTATCTCATTGAGGAACCACGTTTTGCGGCAGTGTCGGCCAAGTTCGGCGGCATCACGCCGGAGGACTTCCACCTGCCCCGCATCCGCTACTCCTACAACACTCCGTACAACGACGAGATAGTCGAAGACACCTATCACTGGATGGTGCGCTGGGGCCTGCTGGACGGCGCCGCTTGCAGCGCCGAACTGGTGGACAACCGGGTGGCCGAACCCGCCCCCGCCGACGATTAACGGACAGGACGGTTCCGTTCACTTTTCCAGGACACGATGCCATGACAATGACAAGCGAAGCTGAGGAGATATTCACAGACGCCTTGTATCTGCACTCATCCGCCCTGGAAAGGCTGGAGGCGGGCGACATTCGGGATGCGGCGGAAAAGGCTTGGGGCGCCACTCAACGAGCTACTGATGCCATGATACTGGCCAGGACCGGAAGGCGCCCCGGAACTTCCGGCGTCACCTACCGAACCATCCGGAGGATGCGGCACGAGAATGAGGCGTTGGAGAGCTTGGCGAATCGGTACAGCCAAAGGTCGCATGACTTGCATGGGAGATGCTTCTACGACGGAATTTGCGAACCGGAGGAGCCAATTATCCGGGCCACCGCAGCTTACATCAACGACGCCAAAGCCATCGCTAATCTCTAACCCAACCACCAGGCGCGATCCTGCTTGACACCAATTTCACTCCAGGGAGTTCCGATGACAACATCCGGCCGGTCACCTATCCACCAAGTTAACGCTGCCGACGCCGTTGACGAGTGTTACCGGCGTGGGTGGACCGACGGCCTGCCCGTCGTTCCGCCCACGTTGGAGCGGGTGCGGCAGATGCTGGACTACATGGGCCTTTCACCCGAGCAGGTTCTGGGCGAGGTGCCGGTACGCCGCCGGGCGCTCACCGCCGAACAGGCCGCCGCCAACGTCGTGATGGCCGGCTGCCTGCCCGAGTATTTCCCGGTGGTGCTGGCAACAATGCAGGCCCTGTTCGACCACGACCCCAACTGCATCCACGAGCTTTCGGCGGTGACCAATTCCGTTGGGGTGCTGATGCTGATCAACGGCCCCATCCGGCACAAGCTGGACCTCAACTGTACCGACAACCTCTTCAGCCCCGGCAATCGGGCCAACGCGACTATTGGTCGGGCCATCCGGCTGATACTGATGAACGTCTTCGAGCAGCGGCCGGGCGTCCTGGACCGGGGCTGCATGGGGTCGCTGGGCAAGCACGGTGTTTGCATCGGCGAGGACGAGGAAAACAGCCCGTGGGAACCCTTCCACGTTTCCCAGGGGTTCAGGCCCGAAGACTCGACCGTTACCGTGGCCTCCATCCAGGACCCGGAGATGCTGGGCAACCGCTACGGGGCCACCGGCGAGAGCCTGATGGACTCCATTGCCGAGGGCATGGCCTCTCACGGGCTGGCCGTCTACTTCGGCCGGGACATCAAGTGGTTCTGGATCGTCGGCCACTGGCACGCCGAGTTGCTGGGACGGCTGGGCTGGGACCGCCCCGCCATGCAGAAGTATTTGCAGGAGAAAGCCCACCGCAGCCGGGCCCAGTTGAAGCAGTTGGGCTACGTCCGCGGCGAACCGGAACCGGAAGACTACGATGCCAAGGTGTACGCCGCCGACCATCCCGAGGACATTCTGATTGTCAAAGCCGGCGGCAACAGCGGCATTTACAGCGAGCTGATGATGAACTACTACGGCCTGCTCGCCACCACGACCAAGATTAACGACCCGCACCCGTAAATTGTCAGACCGCACCCGTAACCCATTCAAGGGAGGATGCCATGACCACATCTCCGGTCCAACTGGTAGACCCCACCGGGGCCGACCCCGGCCTCATCAACCTGGACTTGGCGCCCCGTCCCGCCGACCTTCGGGGGAAACGCCTGGGGTTGCTGGACAACTCCAAGGCCAACTCCGATGTCATTCTCTACGCCATCGCCCGCATCCTCAACGAGCAGTACGAGTTCTCGGACATCTTCTATGCCAAGAAGCACTCCGCATCCCTGCCGCCGGTGCCGGAAATCGTGGCCGACCTGCACCGCCACGCCGACATAGTAATCGCCGGCGTCGGCGATTGAGGGGGATGCTCGTCGGGCAGTTTGCACGACGGAATCACCCTGGAGCAGCAGGGAATGCCCACCGCCACGATTATTACCTCGGTGTTCACCAACACGGCCCGGGCCTACACCCTGCTGATGGGCGTTCCCGACTTTCCCTACCTGGTGTGTCCGCACCCCATCACCAACGTCAACGGCCCCCAACTGGAAGAACGGGCGCAGCAACTGGCCCCGCAAGTGGTCAAGCTGCTCCTGGAAGGGCGCGTCTGACGCAAGGCCCTATCCCTGGCCCACTCCGCAAAAAGCCCGGTAAGTGTTGGCTTGCCGGGCTTGTTTTGGGCGGCAAGCAAGAACTTGTTGAGAGAACTTTGAGGCTTTCGGGCAGGATATTGTAATTCGCCCCTCTCCCCGCGGGAGAGGGGACGGGGGTGAGGGGCGCCCCGGGTTTTCAGGAAGCGGGTTGGGCGGCGTTCCACCCATGTTATACTTTTGGGAACACCACGGGGACACTCATCGGGGCATAACCCATCGGAGAAACAGCGTATGCCGGAAGGCTTGGGCGGGGCGGCTTCAGGCATCGTTTTGGCGGGCGGGCAGAGCCGGCGCCTGGGACGGAACAAGGCGGTGGAACCTTTCGCCGGGCAGCCGCTGCTCCGGCGGGCGTTGCTGCGGGTGGCCCAGGTTACGGCCCCCTACGGAAACGACTGCATCGTGGTGGCCGCCGACGAGTCCAGCGCCGGCGCGCTGCCCCTGCTGGACGACACCCGGGTGGTCCTCGACCTATATCCCGGCCTGGGGTCGCTGGGCGGCATATTCTCCGGCCTGTCGGCGGCCCGCCACCCGTGGGCCATCGTCGCAGGCTGCGATATGCCCTTCCTCAATCCGGAACTGCTGCGCTACCTGCTGTCGCTGCGCGAAGGCTCGACCCCAACCAATGCCCAACGGCGGAGAGCCACCACCCAACCTTGCGCCGATGGGCATTGGGACGTGGTGGCCCCGGTGGTGGACGGGCGCCCCGAGCCGCTCCACGCCGTCTACTCCCGCGCCTGCCTGCCCCATATTGAAGAGCGTCTGAAAGCCGGGCAGTTGAAAATCACCGGCTTTTACGACAAGGTAAGGGTTCGATACGTCGAGGAATCGGAAATCCTCCGGTTCGACCCGGAGTTGCTGAGTTTCTTCAACGTGAACTCTCCCGACCAACTGGAGCAGGCCCGCGCCCTGGCTGCCGAGGGACGGTGATTCATGTTCCGTATGTCCGGCACACCCACCCCGGCCGCGAAACCGTCCGGCATGGCCCGGCGCACTGCCGGCGGCAAGGTTTGCGTCCAAACCAATCCGGTCCCGGTGGCCGGAAGTTGACGGATAAGCTGATGGGCGATATGACTGCAGCGCATCTGCCACCCGGCCGCGTCCGCATTGTCGGGATGATTGGCGTCCAGCGGGAGGACGCCGCCACCGCCGGCGCCAGCATCAGCGTCTTCGGGAGCAGTATCAACCCCGGCGGCGAAATTCCGGTGGGGGTGGACCCGGACTACATTGCCGAGTTCGCCCGGTCCCACGAAGCTGCCGGGTTTGACATGGTGCTGACCGGCTACTCCCTCCAGTACGCCGGATGGGTTCGAGGTGGCCGGATACGCCGCCGGGGCGACCCAACGGCTGGGGTTCCTCATCGCCCACCGGCCCGGCTTCATGGCCCCCACCCTGGCCGCCCGCAAAGCGGCGACGCTGGACCAGCTCACCGGAGGGCGCATCGCGCTGCACATCATCTCCGGCGGCAGCGACGCCGAGCAGCGTCAGGATGGCGACTGGCTGGACCACGATGCGTGCTACGACCGCACCGGCGAATACTTGGACGTGATGCTCCGGGTCTGGCGGGAAACTCAGCCCTTCGATTACCAGGGCCGCTTCTATAACTTGCAGGGCGCGCACAGCCGGGTCCGGTGTTTTCAGCGGCCCCACCTGCCCCTGTTCTTCGGCGGCGCATCCCCGGCGGCGGTGGCCGTGGGCAGCCGGTGGGCCGACGTGTTCGCCTTCCTTGGGGAGCCGGTGGACGTGATACGGGAGCGCATCGCCGGACTGCGCGGGCTGGCCGGGCAGCACGGCCGGCAACTGTCCTTCAGCGTGTCCCTGCGCCCGGTGCTGGCCCGCACCGAGTCCGAGGCGTGGGAAAGGGCACGCGCCATCCTGGAACGGGTCCAGGAATCAACCCAGGGTAAGATTGTCCCCGGCCAGCCGGCCCGGGCCCAATCTGCGCTGTCGCAGCGCCTGGTGGACTTCGCCGCAACCCGGGAAGTGTACGACGAGCGCCTGTGGATGCCCATTGCCCTGGCCAGCGGCGGCGCCGGCAACACCACCTGCCTGGTCGGCACCCCCCGTCAGGTGGCCGACTCGCTGTTGGCCTATTACGATGCCGGCTGCTCCACCTTCATCCTCCGTGGCTTCGACCCGCTCAACGACGCCATTGACTACGGCCGGGAGTTGATTCCCCTGCTTCGAGAGCAAGTTTCCCCCCGGGCGGGAACGGAGGCGGGATAGGCGGCCTTCTTGGGAATTGCCAGGCGCGCCCCTGTGGAATTGCCGGGTCTTTCGATTCTCGATAAATCCCCTCTCCCTCTGGGAGAGGGTTAGGGTGAGGGAGTTCCGGACATGAGCAACCGTCGCTAATGCGCGGAGTTCGCCCTCATACCCGGCCCCTCTCCCGCGGGGAGAGGGGAGAATCGAAAGACCCTGTGTGGAATTGCCGGGCACCCCCCCTTGCAGCCCAAGGCCGGGGTTGGGGACTAACGGGTTACGGCCCCTCGTCGTAGGCCCCGAAGGTGAAGGTGAACAGGGATAGCCCGGTGGAGTTGACCTGCAGCTGCAGGTCGTAGCTGCCGAACTCGGGCAGCTCTACCAACCCGTAAAGCTTCGGTTCGTCTACGGTGACAAAGCTGTTGCCGGCGTCGTCAAACTCCACGTCCCGGCCGGCCTGGGAACGGGTCAACGGTTCGCCGTCCAACGTCAGCCTGACGACGTGACTGCCGGCCCCGGTGGGCGTTCCATTCAACCCGTCGGCTGCCCCCATCACCGCGTTCACGCTGGTAGCGTAGAACTTGATGGCCACGTAGTCCTCAAAGTCCCCGGTGTCGCGGGCGTGGGTAATGCTCTCCGGGCCATTGTGCCACAGTCCTTGCACGTAGAGAAAGTGGTTGAAGTGCTGGGCTGGGTCCTCGTACAGCACCTCGGCGTCCCTAACCCCGTAATACTCCTCGTGCATGAAATAGGACGGGGTTTCACCCATCAGGGTAGCAAAGGACGACGACGGCAGGACCCGGTTGCGCAGGTGTCCGGCGTAAAGCTCGCGGGTAATGCGCTGGGCCGGGTCGGCGGCGAAGGCCAGGTCGTCAAACTCCGGTTCAGGATTGGTATCTATGGGAATGTGGCTGAGGTCAACGCCGGATTCTTCCAGCAATTCCCGGATCGCCGCTTCCGTCTCGGCGTAGGCGCCCTCGCCCCGGTGGGCGTAGCGGATGTCGCCGTTGGCGTCGATGAGGAACTTGCTGGGCCAGACATTGTTGGCGTAGGCGTTCCAGGTGGCGAAATCGTTGTCCAGGGCGATGGGGTACTCCAGCCCGTGGATGCGGACGGCTTCGGCCACGTTGTCCCGGTTCTTCTCAAACTCGAACTCCGGGGCGTGGACGCCGACTATCGTCAGGCCGTAGCGGTCGTACTTGTCATGCCATTCCTTCAAATAAGGAATGGTGCGGATGCAGTTGACGCAGGAGTAGGTCCAGAAGTCCACCAAGACCACCCGGCCCCGCTGGTCTTCCATAGTTAGGGCCGACGAGTTCAGCCAGCCGGCGATGCCGCGGAACTCCGGCGCCGACTGCGGCCCGCAGCCGGCCAAAACCACGGCGGCGGCCAGCGCCGGCAGCAGCCACCACAGCATTGGGGCGGCGCCTTGCTTGAGTGATTTTCGTGGTTCGCGTGTGTCCATCAGCAACCAGTATACGCCCCTGACTGCCCTCACCCTCCCGATTCGCGGGGATACGTTGGGGGGTGCATCCCCCAACCCCCCTGGATTGGGGGAATTCTTCGACGAGCTCGGATGAAAGGCGGCGATGTTGCCAACCCCGGAGATTCGGGGTATAACCGGGACAGCCAATCTTCGGTGCCGGGACGCTCCCGGCAAGGCCGCGGAGGAGATGCCATGAACGACGGAACGCCAGTCTGCACCATCGGCCCCTATGGAGACTATTCCCACCGCCCTATGGTCTGGGGCACCCGCGGCATGGCCGGCGGCGGGACGCAGTTGACCGCCCAGACGGGGATGCGGATTCTTTGGCAGGGCGGCAACGCTGTCGATGCGGCGGTGGCCGGCGCCCTGGCCGCCGGCGTGATGGAACCGACGGCCCACTACACGCTGGGCGGCGAAGTCGCCTTCCTGTTCTACGACCGGGCCGGCCGGGCCGTGCGCTCGGTGGTCGGACAGGGCTGGGTGCCCCAGGCCGCCACCATTGACCTGTACCAGGAGCGCTGGGGAGAAATTCCGCCCGGCGTCCTTAGCACCACCGTCCCCGGCGTCATATCTGCCCTGATGACCATGCTGACCGAGTACGGGACCATGAGCTTTGGCCAGGTGGTGGACAGCGCGCTGCACTTTGCCGCCAACGGCTTCCCCGCCTACCAACTGCTGAGCCGGGCCATCGGCTCCGCCGAGCGCATGACCAACCTGAACCGGTATCCGGACTCGTCCCGGGTGTTCCTGCCCAACGGCAAGCCGCCGGAGTTGGGTAAACCCTTCGTTCAGGCGGACCTGGGCCGCACCCTGACGCTGATGATCCAGGCCGAGCAGAAGGCCCTGGCCGAGGGCCGCACCCGCGCCGCTGCCATCAAGGCCGCCCGCGATGTCTACTACCGGGGCGACGTGGCCCGGCGAATGGTCCAGTCCCTGCAAATTCTCGGCGGTCTGTACACCTACGAGGACTTTGCCGAGTACGAATCGCCGCTGGAAGAACCGATTTCCACCACCTACCGGGGTTACGAGGTCTTCACCAACCGCACCTGGACCCAGGGCATCGCCTTGCTGGAAACACTGAACATTCTGGAAGGGTTCGACCTGGCCGCGCTGGGACAAAACAGTCCCCGCGCCATCCACCTTCAGGTAGAAGCGCTGAAGCTGGCCTTTGCCGACCGGGAGCGTTATACCGGAGACCCTGCTTTCGTGGATGTGCCGGTGGAGGGCCTGCTGTCCAGGGAGTACGCCGCGCTGCGCCGGGGCTTGATCGACCCGGACCGGGCCCAGGCCGAATACCCGCCCGGCGACCCCCGGAAGATGCTGGCCGTTGCCGAGGCGTACCGGGCCAGGGAGTTGCACCCGGTCTTTGAGCCGGTTAGCGGAGACTCCGACGGCACGACCTACCTGGCCACGGTGGACGCCGAGGGAAACATGGTGTCGGCCACTCCCAGCAGCTTCGCCGGGCTGACCCAGGGCATGGTGTTGGGCGACACGGGAATCGTCATCAACTGCCGGGGCTGCTACTTCTGGCTGGACCCGGAAAACCCCAACTCTCTGGCGCCCCGCAAGCGGCCCCGCACCACGCCCTGCACCTTCCTGGTGCTGAAGGACGGGCAGCCCTTTATGACCCTGGGCACCCCCGGCGGCGACAGCCAGCCCCAGAGCAACCTGCAAGTGCTGACTAACATCGTCGACTTCGGGCTGCACGTTCAGGACGCGGTGGAGGCTCCCCGCTTCTGCGGGTACAGCTTCCCCCAGTCGCCGTGGCCCCACCGGGAATACCCCAACCGCCTGGAGGTGGAAGGCCGGGTTTCCCGGGCCCTGGTGGACGCTCTCAACGACCGGGGGCACCGGGTTGAGGAAGTCGGCCCCTGGGACATCAGGAACGGCTTCACTCCCATCATGGTTGACGCCGAGGCGGGCGTATACCGGGGCGGCGCCGACCCCCGCAAAGAGTCGGTAATGCTGGGGTGGTGAGGCGGTCTTTGGCAAACTTGCGGCAAGGGATTTGAACCGGGCCCAAAAACCGGTGAAATTACCCCTTGCCAGTTCGTGAAAATTGGTGCATACTACCGCCTGTTGATTCTTGGTGGTTCTAGCGGGGTGGACCCACCCGTTCCCATCCCGAACACGGAAGTGAAACGCCCCAGCGCCGACGATACTGCTTTGGTAACGGAGTGGGAAAATAGGTCACCGCCGGGTTTTAGCTATGCCCAACGATAAGTGCCAAGGGCTAAAGTCTTGAACGAACCGCCTTTATTATCCGCCGTTTGCTCCGGCAGCCACCGACAGCCCGCCAATGGGTTTTTGTCCCGGTGACTGCCCCGCCCCAACCCCTGTTTCGGTGGTTTAACCGAGGCGAAACCTTCTTTACACTGCCCCCGCCTACCCTATAATTGCCCTTTAGACCCACGACGCTGACGCCCTGCCCTGCCGTCGGCTTGCGCAGCACTTAAAAAGCGGTTGCGCGGCCGAGAGTACCTTGGGACCAACCCGGAAATGCCCAACAGGAGTGGAACTATGGGAAGCAGATTTGAGAAATTCTCCGAGCGGGCCCGCAGGGTTCTCTCGCTGGCCCAGGAAGAAGCCCAGCGGTTCAACCACAACTATATCGGGACCGAGCATATCCTGTTGGGGCTGGTACGCGAAACCGAGGGGGTTGCCGCCCGGGTCCTGTCGGGCTTGGGCGTAGACCTAGCCAAAGTCCGCTCCGCCGTCGAGTTCATCATCGGCCGCGGCGAGAAACCCACCCAGGGCGAAATCGGCCTGACCCCCCGCGCCAAGAAAGTGGTCGAGTTGGCCGTGGATGAAGCCCGCCGCATGAACCACACCTACATCGGCACCGAGCACCTGCTCATCGGCCTCCTGCGCGAGGGCGAGGGCGTCGCCGCCGGCGTACTGGAAAGCTTGGGCGTAACGCTGGAGAAGGTGCGGGCCGAGACCCACCGCATCCTCAGCAACAGCTCCTCCACCGGCTCCCAGGGATCCCGCAGCACCACCCGCACCCCCACCCTGGACCAACTGGGCATCGACCTCACCGTAGCCGCCCGCTCGGGCAAGCTCGACCCGGTCATTGGCCGGACAACCGAGCTGGAACGGGTGGTCCAGATCCTCAGCCGCCGCACCAAGAACAACCCCGTGCTGGTGGGCGAGCCGGGTGTGGGCAAGACGGCCATCGTCGAAGCCATGGCCCAGCACATCAGCAGCGGCGAGGTGCCGGAAACTCTCCAGGGCAAGCGGCTGGTCACCCTTGACATGGGCGCGCTGGTCGCCGGCACCAAATACCGGGGCGAATTTGAAGAGCGCCTGAAGAAGGTCATCGAAGAAATCAAGGCGTCGGGCAACTGTGTGTTGTTCATCGACGAAATCCATACCATCGTGGGGGCCGGCGCCGCCGAGGGCGCGGTGGACGCCTCCAACATTCTCAAGCCTTCCCTGGCCCGGGGTGAAATCCAGTGCATTGGCGCCACCACCCTTGACGACTACCGCAAGTACGTGGAGCGGGACCCGGCCTTGGAACGCCGGTTGCAGCCCGTCCGGGTTGAAGAGCCCAACCAGGAAGACACGCTGGAAATTCTGCGGGGCGTCAAAGAGCGCTACGAAGACCACCACAACGTGGATATAACCGAGGATGCCCTGAAGGCCGCCACCAGCCTGGCCACCAGGTTCATCCCTGACCGTTTCCTGCCCGACAAGGCGATTGACCTTCTGGACGAAGCGGGTTCCCGGGTCCGGCTGCGGGGCAGCGCCACCCCCTCGTCGGTCAAGGATGCCATGCAGGTGCTGGACGAAGTACGCAAGGAAAAGGACGAAGCCATCGCCTCCCAGCGGTACGAGTTCGCCGCAGAACTGCGGGACCGGGAGTTGAACCTCAACCAGAACCTGGACACCTTGGAAAAGGAGTGGCACGAAGGCCGCATCAAGGATCGCGCCCAGGTTACCGAGGAAGACATTGCCGAAGTCGTCAGTATGTGGACCGGCATACCCGTGACCCGGCTGGCGCGGGAAGAAACCGAGCGTCTCCTGCAAATGGAGACCGAACTGCACAAGCGCATCATCGGCCAGGACGAGGCCATCGTGAACATCTCCAAGGCGGTGCGCCGCGCCCGGGCCGGCCTGAAAGACCCCCGGCACCCCATCGGCGTGTTCCTGTTCCTCGGCCCCACCGGCGTCGGCAAGACCGAGTTGGTCAGGGCCTTGGCCGAGTTCATGTTCGGCGACGAGGACAACATGATCCGGCTGGATATGTCCGAGTTCCAGGAGCGGCATACCGTCGCCCGGCTCATCGGTGCCCCTCCGGGTTACGTGGGCTACGACGAGGGCGGGCAGCTTACCGAGACCGTCCGGCGCAAAAACTACTGCGCCATCCTCATGGACGAGATTGAAAAGGCCCACCCGGAAATCTTCAACGTCCTGCTCCAGATTTTCGACGCCGGACAGTTGACCGACGCCCGCGGCCGCCGGGTGGACTTCCGCAACTCCATCATCGTAATGACTAGCAACCTGGGTTCCGACCTCATCAAGCGGGACACCACGATGGGCTTCGCCGTCAAGTCCGACAATGCCCAGACCCAAAACCAGGCTTACGAGCGGATGAAGGACAAGGTAATGGATGAAGTCAAGCGCTTCTTCCGGCCCGAATTCCTGAACCGTCTCGACTCCACCATAGTCTTCCATCAACTGGAGCGGCCCGAGATTCTTTCCATCGTTGATCTGATGATGGACTTAGTCCGCAAGGAGTTGGAGGACAAGCAGGTTGAACTGGAACTGACCGAGGCCGCCAAGGTCTACTTGGGCGAGAACGGCTTCGACCCCGTGTTGGGAGCGCGGCCTCTGCGTCGGCTAATCCAGAACGAGGTTGAGGACCGGCTCTCCGACGAGCTTCTCGGCGGCCGCATCAAGGCCGGCGACACCGCCGTGGTCGACTTGGACGAGGACGGCAAGATAATGATTTACGCCAAGTCCGAGGTTCCGGCGCTTACCTAGTCCACGGCTCCCCGGCATTCGCGGCCGGGAAACACAGGTTACTGACACTAGGCCCCATATTTTTGGGGCCTAGCTTGTTATAATGGCCCCACTATGCCCCGCCCCAGAGAACCACGCACCGTTTTCCAGTGCCGGGAATGCGGATACGAAAGCGCCCGGTGGATGGGATTTTGTCCCGCGCCGGGGTGCGGCTCCGCCCAGCCACTTGACGAGACCACGGTTGCCCCCGCCCCGTCCGCCCATCCGTCCTGGGCCGCCGCCGCTGACCGGCGGGCCGGGGCTGAGCCGTTGCAGGAATTGTCCCAACTCCGCTCCGGCGGCCAGCCGCGCATTGTCCTGCCCTCCAACGAGCTGAACCGGGTCCTGGGCGGCGGGATTGTTCCGGGTTCGGTCTCCCTGCTGACCGGGGAACCGGGCGTGGGAAAGTCCACGCTGCTGCTGCAAGTCGCCCGGTACATCGCGGCCGCGGGCGGGCCGGTGGTATACGCCAGCGGCGAGGAATCGCCGCACCAGATAAAACTGCGCTCCCAACGCCTGGAACTGCCCGGCGAGGGAATCTTCCTGCTCTCCGAGACCGATGTGGAGCTAATACTGGCCCGGTTGGAAGAGAGCAAGCCCAGCCTGGCCATCATCGACTCCATCCAGACCCTCTACACCAGGGACGCCCCCTCCGGGCCGGGCAGCGTGGTGCAGGTGAGGGAGTGCGGCCTGCGGCTGCTGCGGTGGGCCAAACAGCGCAACGTTCCCGTGTTGATCGCCGGCCACATGACCAAGGATGGCTCGCTGGCCGGCCCGCGGGTGCTGGAACACATGGTTGACACCGTGCTGTACCTGGACGGCGAAGACCTGAACGCCTACCGGGTGCTGCGCTGCGGCAAGAACCGTTTCGGCTCAACCCAGGAAGTGGGAGTGTTTGAGATGACCGGACAGGGCCTGGTGGAAGTGCCCGACCCGTCCCACGCCCTGCTGTCCCAGCGGTACGACCGGGCCGTGGGCGCGGCGCTGGTCCCGGTGCTGGAAGGCTCCCGCCCGCTGCTGCTGGAGATCCAGGCGCTGACCTCGCCGTCCTACGCCCCGGTGCCCCGGCGGGTGGCCAACGGCGTCGACTACAACCGGCTGCTGATGCTCACCGCGGTGGCCAGCCGCCGGGCCAACTTGGACCTGGCCGGGCAGGACATCATCGTCAGCGTGGCCGGCGGGTTCCGGGTCACCGAGCCGGCCGTTGACCTGGGAGTGCTGATTGCCGTCGCTTCCAGCCTGTACAACCGCCCGGTGGACCCGGCAACCGTCGTCCTGGGAGAGGTTGGCCTGAGCGGCGAACTGCGGACGGTGCCCCAGATTGAGCGCCGGTTGGCCGAGACGGCCCGGCTGGGGTTGGCCCGGGCCGTCGTCCCCGAAACGGTGGGCCGCGACGTGGTGGCCGGAGCATCCCTGGAACTGGTTCTGGTACGCACCGTGCGCCAGGCCCTCCAAGCCCTCTGGGGCGCCGCCCGCTCCCGGAACCGGGATGTTGAGCCCGAGGTTGACCCGGAGATGGACAACATTGATTTTCAGTAAGCGGGGTTCCTTGTGGGTCTGAACTGAAGGGACACCCCATCGTCATTCCTCCGCAGGCAGGAATCCACGCGCCTTTCCCGGAGAACGTTGGCCTACGCTTAAATGTCCTTGATTCCCGCCTCCGCGGGAATGACGAAAGAGCCACAGAGACTTGTTATTCTCCCCTCTCCCCGCGGGAGAGGGGCCGGGGGTGAGGGCGAACCCCGCGCACCGGCAACGGTTGCTCTTGGACGGGACACCCTCACCCTAACCCTCGCCCAGGGGACGAGGGGATTCTTTCGAGAATGAAAAGCCCGGTTCGCGTCCTGCGTTCTGGTTGACTTTTCGGGCCGCCGGTTGCAAAATTCATCCTAATACCCTGCGAACATTCACCCCCGGACGGAGGTTATGGGCTATGGGGAGACGGCTCCTTAAACAACTGGACCAGACCTACGGTTTCGATGAAGTGTCCATCGTTCCCGGGGACGTAACCATCAACCCGGAGATGGTCTCGACCAAGCTGGACCTGGGGGGACATACTTTTGATGCCCCATTCCTTGCCTCGGCAATGGACGGCGCGGTGTCTCCCAAGTTCGCCGCGATGATGCACGAAATGGGCGGCCTTGGCGTCCTGAACGCCGAAGGGCTGTACACCCGGTACCGGGACCCCTACTCGGTGCTGGAAGAAATCGTCTCCATGACGCTTTCGGAGGTTACCGAGTACCTTCAGCAGGTCTACTCGGAACCCATCCAGGAAAACCTGGTGGGCGACCGGGTGCGGGAAATCAAGGAATCGGGCGCAGTATGCGCCGTTTCTTTTACTCCCCAGAACACCAAGAATCTCAGCCACATCGCAGTGGAGGCCGGCGCCGACATCGTGTTCGTGCAGTCCACCGTCACCACCGCCCGGCACATGTCCCGCAGCTACCGGGGGCTGGTGTTCTCCGAGCTAATCGAGTCCTTGCAGGTGCCGGTGGTCGTCGGCAACTGCGTCAGCTACAACGTGGCCCTGGAGTTAATGGAGACCGGTGTTGACGGCATCCTGGTGGGCGTGGGGCCGGGCGCGGCCTGCACCACCCGCGAAGTGACCGGCGTTGGCGTTCCCCAGGTGTCAGCGACGCTGGAATGCGCCGCCGCCCGCGAAGACTACTTCCAACGCACCGGCCGCTACGTGGCCGTTGTAACCGACGGCGGCATCCGCACCGGCGGCGATGTGTGCAAGTCCATCGCCAGCGGCGCCGACGCCGTGATGCTCGGCACCCCCTTCGCCCAGGCCGAAGAAGCGCCAGGCCGCGGGTTCAACTGGGGCATGGCCAACGCCCACCCGGAACTGCCCCGGGGCACCCGGATAACCGTCGGCACCAAGGGGACGCTGCGGCAAATCATGCACGGTCCAACCTCGGTCACCAACGGCACCCAGAACCTGGTGGGCGCGCTGCGGGTGGGTATGGGAATGTGCGGCGCCTACACCGTTCAGGACTTCCACAAGACCGACATGGTAGTCGCCCCCGCCATCAAGACCGAAGGCAAGTTCTTCCAAATGGCGGGTTAAGAGCCACAACCCCAAACCCCCTTCGGTTCATAAACGAGGCCCCCGAATTTTCGGGGGCCTCGACAATTGGTCGCAAGCAATTTCCCATGTTTGGGCCAGCGATGCACCTACTACATCGTCTTTCCTGCCCCCGTGGAGACGGAGGCAGGACGGATCTCCTGTCCGATGAAACCAGCGGCTTTGCAATCGTACTGCTCCGGTTCCACCCGTGTTTGACGCCACCGGGCATTGTCGCTAGACTACTTTCAATCGTCACGGGGCGGGTATGACAACGTTGCGCCCCGTGTTTCGCAATTAGTCTTGACGTTAGGAGTTTACCGGCATGGATTTTGGATTGGCGGGCAAAAAAGCGTTTGTGGGCGGCGGCGGCCGGGGCATCGGCAAGGCCATCGCCCGGGAGTTGGCTAAGGAAGGCGTGGATGTGGTTATCGCCTCCCGCACCCTGGACCAACTGGAGCAGACGGCGCGAGAGATCGAGGACGAGACCGGGCGGCGGGTCATTCCCATGCAGTTGGACGTCACCGACACGGAACAGGTCAACCGGGTCATGGACGCGGCGGTCCAGCAGTTGGGCGGACTGCACATCCTGGTCAACAGCGCCTCGCTGCCCGGCGGGTCACCCAACGCCATCGGCCCCGTCGAAACAGTGGACGAGGACGCGCTGATGGGCGATTTCGACGTGAAATACGTGGGCGCCCTGCGCTGCGCCAAGGCCGCCATCCCCCACCTGAAAGAGCAGGGGTACGGCCGCATTATCAACATCAGCGGCGGCAACGCCCGCAACGCCGGCAACCTGAGCGGCGGCGCCCGCAACGTCTCGCTGGTCCACCTGACCAAGACCCTGTCCAACCAGTTGGGCCGGTTCGGAATCACCGTCAACTGCATCCACCCGGGCACCACCCGCACCGAGCGAACGGCGGTGATGCTGGGATCCCGCGCGGAACAGCAGGGCACCACCCCCGAGGAAGTGGAGGCCCGGGACTTCGCTCCCGGTTCGGGACAGGGCAACGCCATCTGCCGCATGGTGGACGCGTCGGAAATCGGTTTCTTCACCACCTTCCTGGCATCGGACAAGGCCGAGGCCATTACCGGAGAGGTAATCGCCGCCGGCGGCGGCACGGGCAACGCGGTCTACTACTAGGGTAATGCCCCGGAGTCATACCCGAATCCCTGGCAGAAATTGGGAGGTTTTGCTTCATGGTTGCCGAAACCCGAACCATTCAGATTTTGGACCCCATTCCCGAGGATAAGCCCGAGGCGCAGAGCATGAGCGCCGGCCTGCCCACCCTGGACGGCAAGGTCATCGGCCTGCTGGAAAACAGCAAGTACCACTCCGACAATTTCCTGGAAGAGTTGCAGACCATTCTGGAGCAGGAATACAACGCCAGCAAGGTCATCTACGCCCGCAAGTTTTCCTTCAGCGCCCCCTGTTCCGACGAGACGATTGACTCTCTGATCGAGGAGTGTGATGCCGTCGTTCACGGCATTGCGGATTGAGGCTCCTGCACGGCGTGGGGTCTCCACGACACAGTAGTAACCGAGTCTCGCGGACTTCCCTCGGTCAGCGTGATAACCAGTTCTTTCACCCGGGCGGCGCACACCCGGGCCGCGTCCCTGGGAATGCCCGGCGCGCGGATCGTCATTCTGCCCAGCCCCTTGGCCTCCCGCACCGTGGACGGGGTCCATGAGTTGGCCCACGAATTCGCCCAGGAAATCGTGGAATCGCTGACCAAAGGCTAGGCTTGGGGACAAGCCCTGCTGCCTTAAAGGCACGATGCGGAAAGCACGGCCCCGGTCTGACGCGGGTTGCCAACAACCCGAAGCCGGTGCCGGTCTGTCCGGCTAGGTTCGTCCACTCAAGACAACCGGGGTCAGACAATGAACACCAACATCGAGTTCAACGCCAGCTATGCGCTGTTGACGGTTGACTTGGCGCCCGGCGAAAGCATCAAGGCCGAGCCGGGCGCGATGGTGGCGCAGCAGGGTGTTCAAATGAAGACCGGCTCCAGCGGGGGCGGTCTGTTCGGCGGGTTCCGGCGTATGCTGGGCGGCGAATCCTTCTTCATTAACACCTTCACCGCCGAGCGTACCGGAGGCCAAGTTTGCCTGGCGCCGTCTACCCCAGGGGACATCGGTTCTTTTCCGCTGATACCGGGAAGGAACCTGTTCATCCAGTCCAGTTCCTTCCTGGCCTGCACCGACAACGTGCGGACCGATTCCCAGTTCCAGGGGTTCCGGGGCTTCTTCAGCGGTGAAAGCATATTCTTCCTGCGGGCTTACTCGGAAGGCGGCGCGGGTGAGGTGTTTTACAACTCCTACGGGGCCATTAAGCCAATGCCGGTGCAGCCGGGAATGGAGTTGGTGGTCGACACCGGCCACCTGGTAGCGTTCACCGATGACGTGGAGTACTCCATCGGCAAGGTGGGTGGTCTCCGCTCCCTCATCGGAGGAGGCGAGGGCTTGGTGATGAAGTTCCGGGGCAACGGCGTCGTCTGGATTCAGACCAGGAACCTGGCTTCCCTGGCCGAGAAAATCATTCCCTTCCTACCCACACCAAAACAGGGGCAGTAACCGATGAATTCTTTCCCCATCCAGTCCCGCCGGGTCGAAGTGCCCGACTCTTTTGAAGCCATTCAGGACTACTGCGAAGAACAGGGTTGGACCGACGGCCTGCCGGTGGTCCCCGCCACCGAGACATCGGTGCGGGCCATGCTCGGTCCCTTCGGCGAAGACCCGGCCCAATCGCTGGGAGTAATCCAGCCCCGCAACACCCGCGTTACCCTGGAAAAAGTAGCCGTCAACGCGGTCATGGCCGGGTGCCGCCCGGAGCATTTTCCGGTGGTGGTGGCCGCCGTCCGCGCCATCATGCAGCCCGCGTTCAACCTGGCCGGCTGTCAGGCCACCACCGGCGGGGCCGCGCCGGTGGTCATCGTCAACGGCCCCATCGCCGCCCGGTTGGGCATCAACGGCGACTCCGGCTGCTTCGGCCCCGGCTACCGGGCCAACGCCGTCATTGGCCGGGCATTACGGCTGGTGGTCCGCAACATCGCCGGGCTGGTGCCGGGAGAGATGGACAAAGCGACGCTGGCCCTGCCCGGCCGGTACACCTTCTGCTTCGCCGAAAACGAGGCGCGCAGTCCCTGGGAACCGCGCCACGTCGAGATGGGGTACGGCTCGGACGAAAGCATGGTCACCATCACCGCCATCCGCGCCATGTACCCAATAATGGAGACCACTGTGTCCGATGGCGTGGCCGTGCTGGCAACCCTGGTCGAAGGAATCAAGGCCGCCGGGTTCGCCAACTACTACCAGATTGGCACCGGCGCCCAGATGACGTTGATAGTCTGCCCGGAACACGCCAACGAGATGCGCGCGGCCGGGCTGTCCAAGGCCGACGTGCGGCGGTACGTTTACGAAAACGCCCGGATGCCGGTGGACCGGCTGCGGGGCATCGCCCACTGGGGCAACAAGAACTGGCCGGCGTGGGTCGATGAGTCCAACCCCAATACCTTGGTGCCGGTGGTCCCCCACCCGGACGATGTGGAAGTTTTCGTGGCCGGCGGCGACGGCCGGCATTCGGCGTGGCTGGCCGGTTGGGGCGTAACCCGTGTCGTCACCCAGAAGATTGCCATCAGCCTCTAACTGCGTCAGTTCGCCCCGGGCTTGCCGAAAGGTTCAGCCGCCCCGGCGCCGGACATGGCGCCGGGGGTCTTTCGTTCACCGTCCCCTGATGCAACCGATAACGCACCTGCAGCGTAGTTTTTATTAGGAATCCTCTGAACAAGTCGGGTGGGATGTGGCATAGTAAGGCTGGCAGAGCCGACTGCGGCCGGGGGTGAGATGAAATGGACCAGACAACGTTCGCCGACCTGGACTATCAGAACAAGAAGAGGAAGACTCGTCGGGAACTATTCCTGGAGCGGATGGACGGCCTGATTCCCTGGGAACGGCTGGAGGAGTGCATCCGGCCGGTCTACCCCAAGGCCGGCAAGGGCCGCCGGCCTTACCCATTGCCGGTGATGCTCCGCATCCACTGCGTTCAGTTGTGCTACAACCTGAGCGATCCCGGCATGGAGGACCTGCTTTACGAGTCCGAATCGGTCAGGCGGTTCGCTGGGCTGAGACTGTCGGACGCTCTGCCCGACGAGACCACCATCCTCAACTTCCGTCATCTCCTGGAGGAGCACAGCCTGGGGCAGGGCCTTCTGGAAGAAATCAACGCTCACCTGGAATCCCAGGGGCTGAAGCTGCGGGAGGGAACCATCGTGGACGCCACCATCATCGAGGCGCCGTCCTCCACCAGGAACCGGGCCGGGGAGAGGGACCCGGAGATGCACCAGACCAAGAAGGGGAACCAGTGGCATTTCGGGATGAAGGCGCACATCGGGGTGGATTCGGAGACGGGCATAGTCCACAGCATGAGCGCGACGGCGGCCAACGCCCACGACGTTGCGGAGGCGCACAATCTGTTGCACGGGGGCGAGAAGGTGGTGTGGGGCGACGCCGGGTATCAGGGGGTTCACAAGAGGGAGGAGAACCTGGGGCTGGAGGTGGAATGGCGGGTGGCGATGCGTCCGGGGCGTCGGCGGAAGCTGGAACCCGGGAGCGAAGAGGCGCTGGCGGAGCGGGTCAAGGCATCAATGCGGGCCAAGGTTGAGCATCCGTTCCTGAAGACGAAGCGGATGTTCGGCTATGCCAAGGTGCGCTACCGGGGCCTGGCGAAGAACACGCAGCGGCTGGCGCTGCTGCTGGGACTGGGCAACCTGTTAACGGCCGAGGGCCGCCTGATGTCCTGACGGGGTAGAATTGTGCCCGAATCCACCGCCAGAGGCGATCCAAGCCCACAGATGCCCCGATCGGAGCAAAATCAGAGGGCTAAACATCCCCGAAAATGGCAGAGGCCTGATTATTTCCGCAAAACCGCCTCAGCAAACACAACCCCCGGCTCTGGCCGGTCTTGTTCAGAGTATCCTTAAGAATCTATACCAACAACCTGTCGGCAGCCGGCCGGGTCGGAGACGGCCTCTCCAACCTGTTTCATCCCGCGGCTCTCGAAGGGACATCCTCAGGGCTTGGGATGAGTTTCCGGCATCTACAAAGCAAGGATTGCCCATTCCGGTCATTGAAAGACGAATAACATACAGTGACCGACGGTTATTGACATACACTCCGTAATATGATAACGTTTTCATTCAATACACGGAGGATAGCAAAATGACCACAATCGCGCCTGTAGCGCAGCCAATCGTGGAAAGCGGATCCGAGGAACTCCAGTGCCGGCATCACTGGGTTATTCAGTCGGCGTCCGGCCCCTTCAGCCCCGGGACTTGCCAGACTTGCGGGGAAGCGCGGGAGTTCAAGAACTACGTGGAAGCCTCAAGCTGGGGCGACAGCCCGTCGTACAGCCGGGTGACCGCCGACGTGGCCCGGACAATCTCCGGCCATGTTGAGGACGAGGAAGAAGAGTAAGGCCGTCGGCCAACACCCGGCACGATGATTCATGGCAGGCTGCCTTTCGGGGCAGCCTGTTTTTTTGCCCGCCGCCAGCCTTGAATCCCTGGCCGTCCCGTCTGGCCGGGTTCGGGAGTGCTGTTGTCCCGGCGGGCAGGGCGTTGCCCAGGGTCTTTTAATTCTCGGCAGCCGCTGGATAATCCGTTCACGGTGAATAATCCGGCATGTCTGCCAAGAATAACAAACCCCTGAACTCAGGGGGTTTGGGGGATGAATCCCCCAACGCGTCCCGTTTATCCAACGGTTTTCTTGGACAATTAAAAGACCCTGGAGCGTTGCCCAAGGCTGTTGCGCCGGGATTTGTGGCCGGGATTCCCGGCCACAAATCTTCCCTCGCGTCTCCACTCTCTATCCGGCGGGCCTTCTATGGGAGAGGGGCCGGGGGTGAGGGCGTCCTCCCTATGACACTCCGCCGTTGACACAACCCACCAACCCCATTAACGTTAATATCAGCCGGTAATACCCCTCTCCCGGATGGAGAGGACTTGATGCCGTAACCAGTAAAGGAAGCGGCTAAGTGATGCCCCTCTCCCGGATGGAGAAAGGCCGGGGGTGAGGGCGTTCCCTCTGCGGCAAAAGGTGACAAAACCCGGACAAAAGGCGGCATTTGCACGACAAAACCGGACATTGACATGACAAAAGGCGACAAAATCCCCTTCGGTTTCACGCTCAAATGTCGCGAAATGTCGCCTTTTGTCGCGTATTCCAAGGAAGCTCGCCTCGTCTTTCCTACCCGTCAGGATTCCCTCGGCCACTCTGCCAATTCCTTGACTCGGTATGACCCGGAAGCCCCGGCCTGGGTTATAATGGCGGTACTTCGCCCGGCAGATTTCAGGGGTTGATGAGAGGTTTCCCGCACCGTGTTCACCCATCTGCACACTCATACCGAATACAGTATGTTGGACGGCATCAGCCGTATTCCCGACCTGGTTGACCAGACCAAACGTCTCGGTATGGAAGCCTTGGCCATCACCGACCACGGCTCCTTGTACGGCGCGGTGGACTTCTACTCCGAATGCAAAGAACGCGGCATCAAGCCCATCATCGGCTGCGAGACCTACGTCGCCCACAACCACCGCTCCGACCGCGGCGCAACCGAGCGCAGCCCCTACCACCTGGTGCTGCTGGCCCGGGACAACGCCGGCTACCGCAACCTGATGCAGTTGGTCACGCTGGCCCACCTGGAAGGCTTCCACTACCGCCCCCGCATCGACCGGGAAATCTTGGAAAAGTACCGTGAGGGGCTGATCTGCCTGTCCGGGTGCGCTTCCGCCGAGGTGCCACGGCTGCTGGCCGACGGCAACGACGCCGAGGCTCGCAAGGTCGCCGGTTGGTTCAAGGAACTGTTCGGCGACGGTTATTTCCTGGAGCTTCAACGTCACGAGGACGTTCCATCGTTGACCACCATCAACGACGGGCTGGTTACGCTTAGCCGGGACCTGGAAATCCCGCTGGTGGTCACCAATGACGCCCACTACGTCCGGCAGGAAGACGCCCAGTTTCAGGACGTCTACATCTGCATCCAGACCAACACCAACGTCCAGGACGAAAAACGGCTGCGGATGGAGGACCACTCCTACTACATCAAGAGCGCCGATGAGATGGCCCGGCTGTTCCCGGACTTCCCGGCGGCCTTGGAACGCACCCAGCTAATCGCCGATATGTGCAACGTCGAACTGGGTTTCGGACAGACCCACCTGCCCAAGTACCGCACCCCCGGCGACATAGACGCCGACGAATACCTGGCCCAACTGTGCTGGGACGGGTTCCGCAAGCGCTACATCGGGTCTTCCCCGGACGCCGAGCAGCGGCTCAAGTATGAGCTGGAGGTCATTCGCCATACCCAGTTCGCCAACTACTTCCTGGTGGTCTGGGACATCATCGACTTCACCCGGCGCAGCCAAATCCTTTTCGGCGTCCGGGGCAGCGCCGCGGCCAGCGTCGCCCTCTACTGCCTGGGCATCACCGACGTTGACCCCCTGGAGTACCGGCTGGTGTTCGAGCGGTTCCTGAACATCGAACGGAAGGAAATGCCGGACATCGACATGGACTTCCAGGACGACCGCCGGGACGAGGTGCTGCACTACGTCATCAACCGCTACGGCAGCGACAAGGTCGCCCAGATAATAACCTTCGGCACAATGGGCGCCAAAGCCGCTCTGCGCGACGTGGGCCGGGGCCTGGGCATGAGCTACGGCGACGTTGACCGCATCGCCCGCATGGTGCCTCTCAAGTCCCGCACCCTGGCGGATGCCATGAACGCCAACCAGGAATTCGGCGAGGTCTACCGGAACGAGGAAGCAGTCCGCAACTTGGTGGACAATGCCAAGGGGCTGGAGGGCATCGTCCACCACGTCAGCACCCACGCCGCCGGAGTGCTCATCTCCGATGAACCTCTGACGGACACCGTGCCGTTGCAGAGGCCATCCAAGGGTGACGAGAACAGCCCGGTGATGATGACCCAGTATTCCATGGACCCGGTGGCCAAGCTGGGCCTGCTGAAAATGGACTTCCTGGGCCTCACCAACCTGACCATCCTGGACCGGGCGGTCAAGGTGCTGGACGAGACCCGGGGCATCAAGATTGACATTTCCCGGCTGCCCCTGGACGACGAGGAAACCTTTGAGCTGCTGTCCTCGGGCAAGACCACCGAGGTTTTCCAACTGGAAAGCTCCGGGATGCAGCGGTACATCAAGGACTTGAAGCCGTCCAACCTCAACGACATCGCCGCCATGATTGCCCTGTACCGGCCCGGCCCGATGGAACACATCGACACCTTCATCCGGGCCAAGCACGGGCAGTCGCCCATCACCTACCCTCACCCCAGCCTTAAAGAGCTGCTGGACGAGACTTACGGCGTCATCGTTTACCAGGACCAGGTGCTGCTGATTCTGCAAAGCTTTGCCGGTTACTCCTTGGGCGAGGCCGACACTGTACGCAAGGCGATGGGCAAGAAAATCGCCTCGCTGATGGCCCAGGAACGGGAAAAGTTCATCGAAGGGGCGCAGACCAAGGGGTTCGGTCAAGACATATCCGTCCAGATTTTCGACCTCATCGAACCCTTCGCCGGGTACGCCTTCAACAAGGCCCACAGTGTCAGCTACGCCCTCATCTCCTACTGGACGGCCTACTTCAAGGCCCATTACCCCCGGGAGTACATGGCCTCGGTGCTGAACTCTCGCCTCGACCACGCCGACAAAGTGGTCAACGCCATCAACGAGTGTTTCAAGCTGAAAATTTCGGTGCTGCAGCCGGACATCAACCGCTCCGGCGAGTTCTTCGTCATCGACAAGGACTCCGGCCCGCAGCCGTCCCTGCGGGTGGGGCTGGCCGCAGTCAAGACCGTGGGTGAAGGAGCGGTGCGCCCGCTGGTGGAAGAACGCAAGGCCAACGGCCCCTACCAGTCTATTGACGACTTCTGCCGACGGGCCGACGTTGGCGCCCTCAACCGCCGCACTCTGGAAAGCCTGGTCAAAGCCGGCGCTTTCGACTCCCTGGGGTCCCGGGGCGCCATGCTCCGCTCGGTGGACCAGATAATGAGTGCGGCGCAACTGGAATCCAGGATGCGCAACTCCGGCCAGACCAGTATGTTCGACTCCATGACCGGCGGCAACACCGGAGCGGCTCTCCCCGGCATTGACCTGACCGGAGAGGACGCAACCCCGGAACAGAAAGCCGCTTGGGAGCGGGAGCTTATCGGCGTACCCCTGTCCTATAACCCCCTGCTGGAGCTGGCCAACCTGGAAGCCGGCGACGCCGTATCATCGCTGGACCAGTTGGACGAAGACATGGCCGGGCAGTCCCTGACCATGCTGGGCCACGTCTCCAGCATCACCGAGCGCTACACTCGTGAGCAAAAGAAGTTCCTGGTGGTCTCCCTCGACCTGCTGGGCGGCCCGGTCGAGGTGATCGCCTGGCCCGACGTGCTGGAGCGGACGGCGGAACGCTGGGAAGAAGGAAAGCTGGTGCGGGCGTCGGGCAAGCTGCGTCTCCGGGGCGACCAGTATTCCCTGGCCTGCGAAGAGGTGACCGAGTATTCGGCGTCCGGGGCTGCCGGGCAGCCATCCGGCAGTCCCGCCCAGAAGTCCCCGGAGCAAAATGCGGCAAAGACGGCTCAGAAACCCTCCGCACCGCAGCCACACAAACCGACGGAAAAACCCACCGTGTCAAATCCGCCGTCACCGCCCCCGGCAACCGACGCTGCCAACGGGTATAACGGGGCCGCCGGCAACGGGCACCAGAATGGCGCCCACAAGGTCAAGGAAAGTTCCAATGGCAGCGCGCGGACGGAAACCCCTGTCCGTCCCGAGGCCGAACCGCCGGCCTACAACGGCGATGGAACAAGGTCGGTGGTGCTCCAAATCCGGGAGTCCGACAACCCCATTGATGACGCCCACTCGCTGCGGGAAGTCATACAGGTGCTTCTTGAGTATCCCGGCAAGGATCGGGTTCATCTGGAAATTTACACCGCCGGCAAGCGGGTGCTGATGGAACTGCCGGTGGTCAGTGCCGGGTACTGTCCCGAACTGGCCGAGCGCTTGCAGCTATTGTTGGGGCCGGACACCGTTTCCCTGGACTACATCGACAGCCTGCAACAGGAAAACGCGTCCGCGTAACTGCGCCGTGCTGTCTTAAATGGTACGGACGCCGCCGATGGCGGGACGATTCCTTTCTCCCAACGCCGCAGTTCTCCGTGGCTCGGGCCTATCTCGCCGTCGCCTCAGACTAGCCCCACCGGAGTTCCTGCGAAAGTTGATGGATTCTGATGATCGACACTATTGGGTCAATATCAGGGTAATCATGGTGCCGACCAGGCTGGCGATGATGCCGGTGCTGGCAGCCAGAGCGAGGTAAAGCATACGGTCAATGCGCGTATTGGTGTCGTCGATGCGGGTGTTCGTTTCATTGGTGCGCGCATTGGTGTCGTCTATGCGCGCGGCGATTTATTCCTGGCCGGTTTTCAGGTTCTCAACACTAGCAGTCCAACATCTTTGAAATGAGGAGTAGCCGAGATTGGCGTGACTCCCCAGGGTCTTTCATTAAATAGTTCCCTCTCCCTCTGGGAGAGGGTTAGAGCTTGCCCCTGCGAAGGCAGGTGGTGAGGGCGTTCATCCCATCATTTAATCACCTCCAGCAGGTCGACGGAACGCGGACGTGCTCCAGGCTTGGCTGCCGGGAGCATGGGCCCCAGAACATCCCACTGTTTGTTGGTCAGGCCGCTGGGATATGGTTTGCGGTTCATACACATAATTATAAGACTTTGGAAACACCCTCTAATGTTTCTACTTGATACCGGCGTGTTGTCGGAGCTGTGGAGACGGGGTCGCCATCCGGAGTTGGCACATTGGCTGGAGGCCCATCGGACGGCGGATCTTTACCTGAGCGCGGTGACCGTGGGCGAAATAGAGCGGGGAATTGTCCAACAGCAGCGCCGTAATCCATTGTTTGCGCGGGAGTTGGCTGTCTGGTTGGACCGGGTACTTACGTTGTACGGCGACCGAGTTCTCGCTGTCGATGTCTCCGCAGCGCGCCGATGGGGGCGTATGTCTGGGACTCTTGGGCACGAAAGCGTGGATCTGTTGATCGCCGCCACGGCACTCGAACATGGCCCGACTGTGGTGACCCGCAACGTCAGGCACTTCGAGCCAACGGGAGTCCCGGTACTCAATCCCTTCGGTAACGGAAAGACGCCATGATGGCGCTCCGGCGTCGGGGGCAGTACGCTGAGAGCCGACGGCTGGACGTGGCGATTGCGGAGAACATGTCGGCCTTGATGTCCTTGTGGGCCAACCTATTGAGAAGCCGTTTGACAATGGCCTCGATGAACCGCTCTGTTCGCTGCGGCGCCGGCTTACCGACGGCCATCGCGCTGCTGGCCCTGGCGGTCCTTGCCGGTCTGGGCTGCGGCAGGCCGGTGGTGGTAGAAGTCCCGGCCACCGCAACACCCCCGGCTGCGGCTGCCCACGTTCCAACCGTCCCACCGCGTCCGGCGCCGGCAGCGGCGCCTGCCGTTACGCCAACCCCCGTCTCAACTCCGGCGCCGGCTCCCGCCCCGGCTGCACCGGCCCCGGACCACGGCCAAGTTCGCCTGCCCCGGGACGAGGGACGCCACTCCAGCCCCATCGAGTGGTGGTACTTCAACGGCCACCTGACCGACGGCGCGGGCAACGGGTTCAGCTACCACTACGTCACCTTCGAGTTCGTCACGCCCCAGGGCGTCATCGCCCGCCTGCTCCAGTACAGTTGGCTCGACCACCAGCAGGGACAATGGCAGCGCGGCGAGCGGTTCTACGTCGTCAATCTCCCAACCCCGGGGACCCAGCCCGGCGCGACCCGCCCGGCGCCCTACGTTCCGCCCGGCCACGGCGGAATCGACATCCGCACCGGCAGCCTGGTCATGGCCGGGGACGGCACGGAGTACCGGCTGGTCTTCCAACCGGGGGGCGTTCAACCGGGGAGCGTTGCCCTGGACTTGACCGCGGTTTCCGTGCGGCCCGCCCTGCTGCATCAGGAGACCGGCGTGGTGGACCTGGGGCCGGCGGGCATAACCCGCTACTACACCCGGCCCCGCCTGGAGACCACCGGCGCTCTGACGGTGGACGGAGAGACCCGGCAGGTCGAGGGACTTTCCTGGATGGACCACCAATGGGGCGATGCCGCCACGGCCCTGAACGTGGGGTGGGACTGGCTGGGGCTGCAATTGGACGACGGCGCCGACTTGATGGTCTCCATTGTCTGGGATGTGGACACCGGCGAACTCATCGGAAGGTACGGCACCCTGTCGCTGCCGGCAGTGGCCGGGGCGGAAAGCGGCAGGCCGGTTTACCCCACCCCGGTTTATCTCACCGGCGGGGAAATATCCCTGACCGCCACCGGCTCGTGGGTCAGCCTGGCCACCGGCGGCGCCTACCCCGTCGGCTGGGAACTTTCGGTCAACCCGTCCGCCAATAATTCCGGCGCCAACTCCGACGGGTCATCCTGGGGAGACCTGTCTCTGACGCTGGAGCCGGTGGCGGAAGACGCGGAGTTTCCTCCCAGCCCATTCGTGCCGGTGAACTACTGGGAAGGCGCGGTCACCGCCGCCGGAACGCTCAACGGCGCGCCCATATCCGGCCGTGGATTCGTCGAAATGGTGGGCTACGCCCCCCGCCGCGCGTTGACCCCGTCGGGCCCGCCCCGGCAGCCCCGCCGGGGCGGGCGCCCCTCCGGACTGTTCTTAGAACAACCTTCCCACTCCAACCCGTTTGTCGCCAAAGCCCCCAACCGTCCGTCCCAGAACACCGCAGGTTCCCTAACCAGGCAGCCGGTTACTGTATCGTCATTTGGGGAACCAAAATTACGAACATAAACCGCAAAATTGCGACGAATACCGTTACTTAGTGACCAAATAAATTTGCACTGATAACCTTGACGGCCAATACATTATATGATTCAATCTCACGAACGGTATTGGTTGGCCCGAAACCGGATACGTTCCCCTTGGCCGTTATGGTGGAGACATCCATCAACCAGAGCCGCACGATACGCAAATTTCCATAAGGAGTCTGGATTGTGCAGTATTTGAAAACGCTGAAGCTGAGTTTAGCCCTTGGTGTAGCGTTGCTGCTGGCGGTGGCCTGCGGCACGTCCGCTCCCGCCGAGCAACCGGCGGCCCCGGCGAACCCTGCGCCCACTGCGCCCACCGTAGCGGCCCCGGCCGCCGCTGACTCAGCGGCTCCAACCGCCGCTCCTCAACCCACGGCGATGCCTGAGTTGGCTTCGCAGGAAGTGAATCCGGGGAAGGTTACGTGGATGGTCGGCAGCTTCGCCAATGAACGCATGACCTACTGCCTGGCCGGCGGCGGCGGCCACGACTACGGTCGGCAAATTCACGCCTTCTTGATAGAAACCATCATCAAGGATGGGGCCAGGGTGCTGACCCCTGGCATCGCCGAAAAGTGGAGGGTTACTCCCGACGGCAGAAGCTGGACCGTTACCGTCCGGGAGGGAGTCCCCTTCAACGACGGCTCCATGCTAACTACGGAAGACGTCATGTGGACTTTCCAGTGGGCCATCGGCGAGCAGGCCCAGGAATACTCCACCGGCGGGGGCTGCCTGACCCAATCTCAGTTGACCGAGTCCTTTGAGCAGACAGGCCCGAACGAGGTAACCGTTACCTACAAGGACTCCTACGCAGTCTTCGAGGATGCCTTCTCCCAGGCCACCGGGACTTGGATTGGCACCGTCTATCCGGCGGGTTTGGGCGCGGGCGCTTCGGTGCTGCACGACGAGGCTGTGGAGTCGGCTTACGACCGCAACCCCGTCGGCGCCGGTCAAATGAAATTGGTCCGCCATGTAGCCTCCGAGGTCATGGAGTTTGAGCGGTTCGACGACCATTATTTTCAACCGGATAACGGCCTCCCCGAGGACCGCCGCACCAAGTTCAAGACACTGGATCTCCGTCTCGTGCCGGAGCAGGCCACCCGGGTCGCCGCGCTGCGGGCCGGCGACGCCGACATCGCCCCTATCAGCCTGGGAGCGAAAGGCCAGGTCGAAGCTGGCGGCGGGCAGGTGCTGTTCGGACAGGAAGGCGCCTTCTTCTTCGCTCGTCTGCTGGGCTGCTGGGAAGCAAACCTGCCTTGCCACGACATCCGCGTCCGCCAGGCCATGAACTACACCGTCGACCGCAAGTCGATGCAGGAAAAACTTTTCGGCGGCCCCGAGGTCTTCCAGGCCAAGGGCTTCCCCAACGTGACTCCCAGCACCATCGGCTACACCGCCGAGGTAGACCCCTGGCCGTATGACCCGGAAAAGGGAAGGGCATTGATGATCGAAGCCGGGTACGCTGTCCCCGGAGGCTCGGGCGGCAAGGAGTTTGGCGAGTTGATTATCAACACCTGGCCCTCATCCTCGGTGCCCAATATGCCCGACGCGGCCCAATTCGTGGCCGAGGTCTGGGAGGAAGAACTTGGCATCGACACCGTGGTCAGGGTCAGTGAAGAAGCTGCGGTGAAGAAGCTGACCCGTCTCACCGAGGACGCCTACGGTCAGGTGCTCTTCCGGGACAACGAGACCAGGCTGGATGCCTCCAGTATGTTGAACGGCGGCTACGGGCGCGCCCCGGACCGGCCCGACCGGTCTTCCCGGGACCCGGACGTAGTTGCCCTGGCCAAGGAAATTCGGGTAATCATCGATCCGGAAGAGCGCACCCGCCGGGTTGCCGAATTCTACGTCCGCGCCCGCGACGAGTCCAACGAGCTGATGATGGGCTACGTCAACATCCCCTGGGGCGTTGGCCCTCGAGTCTTGACTTGGGAACCTTACCCGCTGGCGTTCTACGTCAACTCGATACACACCATTACTTTGCAGCCTTAAATTCCTGCCCGGCTAATCCGCGCGCGGGAATCGAGAAGCCGCCGTACCCTGAGACCTCCGGCCGGGGCCCCAACCCGAAGGGTTGATGTTCATGGTTGGGGGCTCGGCGGCGGCCCGTACTTATCAATCATCCGGTCAACCCTGGCAAAGGCGTTTTATGCAAAGGTTCATCTTGACCAGAGTTGCGCAGGCGATAATGACCCTGCTGCTCCTGAGCGTCGCCGTGTTCCTCAGCGTCAAGCTGACCGGAGACCCGGCGGTGTATATGTTGGGACCGGAACAGGGCCGCATCGAGTACGAGATGATGCGGAAGCAGTTGGGCCTGGACCGTCCCGTTGTGGTCCAGTATTGGGACTTCCTGACCGACATCATGCGCGGTGACTTTGGCAAGTCCCACTTCCTGGAGCGGCCGGCGCGGGAAGTGCTTCTTGAAAGGCTTCCCGCCACCATTCAATTGGCTGCCGCCGCCTTTGTGTTAGCCGTCGCGGTGGGGGTCCCGTTAGGCATTCTGTCTGCGGTGAAGCGCGACACGGTGTTCGACAACTTCGGCAAGCTGTTCGCCACCATGGGAATCGCCACGCCCAACTTCTGGATTGCCATCATGCTGATTTTGCTGTTTGGCGCCATTCTGGGGTGGCTCCCCACCTATGGCCGGGGCGGCGTCGACCACTTCATACTGCCGGCTTTCGTGCTGGGATGGTCGGCTATGGCCGGCATGGTGCGCTTGGGGCGATCCAGTATGTTGGAAGTCCTGGACAGCGAATACGTCAAGTTTGCCCGCATCAAGGGGCTGCGTGAATCCCTGGTAGTGTGGAAACACGCCCTGAAGAACGCGGTAATCCCCCTGCTGACTTTCTCCGGTTTAACCCTGGCCGGTCTGCTCAACGGGTCGGTGGCGGTTGAGGTGGTTTTCGCCTGGCCCGGCATTGGCCGGCTGATGCTTCAGGGGATTCGTACCCGCGACTTTCCCATTGTGCAGGCCACGGTCATGGCCTCCGGGTTGTTCTACATCGTGAGCGCGTTGCTGGTGGACATCCTGTACGCCTACGTCAACCCCAGGATTCGGTACGAGTAAGGAGACCGACTGCGATGGCTTCTCCAACCACCATCACCCCCGGCGACCGGGGCGGAATCCTTAGCCTGCCCGGCCGGGCGTTGAAGCTGCAACTGCCCTGGATTCCCTCGACTATCGTAGTAATCCTGCTGGTATGCTCAATTTTCGCCCCGGTGCTAACCCCCTACGACCCGGGCAAGAGCAGCATCCTCGACTCCAGGACTCCCCCTGCCCAGACGTGGGAACACCCCCTGGGGACCGACGTATTGGGGCGGGACGTGGCAACCCGACTGATTTACGGGGCGCGCACCGCAATGTTCATCAGCCTGATCGCCCTGGGCTTCGGCGCGTTTGTCGGTTCGATTCTGGGGCTGATTGCCGGCTATCGAGGCGGAATAATCGACGCGATCATCATGCGGGCCGCCGACGCCGCGCTGGGCTTCCCCACGGTGCTGGTGGCCATGATTATCGTCACAATTCTGGGCACTGGGATTCAGAACATCATCCTGGCGGTGGTCCTGACGGTGTGGGCCAGGTTCGCCCGCATGATTCGCGGCGATGTTCTTGGAATCAAGGAGTTGGACTTTGTTACCTTCGCCAAAATCGCCGGGCTGTCCACACCCATGATTATCCTGCGCCATGTGTTCCCCAACACGGTCAACACGATGATGGTCGTGACCAGCCTGCTGGTGGGACAGGTAATCCTGCTCGAAGCCTCGCTGAGCTTCCTGGGGCTGGGCCTGCCGCCCGGCGCGCCGGCCTGGGGAATCATGATCTCGGAAGGGAAGGACGAAATCCTCAACGTCTGGTGGCTGTCCCTGTTCCCCGGCATTGCCATCACGGTGGTCGTCCTCGCCTTCAACTTCTTCGGAGACTGGCTCCGGGATACTCTGGACCCCAAGCTGCGCCGGACGTAGTAAGGAGGACCTTCGACAAGCCGGAGAGTGGACGCCTGGGATAACTTCTTAAAGCGACTCCCGCAGGCAGCCGATCATCCGGTCGAGGGTGCTTTGGGCTACGCTGCCGATCATGCGCTGGCCTACCCGGGCCACCGGGCCGCCCACTTGGGCATCGCCTTTTATCGTCACCACCGTCACGCCGCCGGTCTCCTCAAACGTGACTGCGGCGTCGCCGTTGGCGAACCCCAGCCGGCCGTTCCCTTCCAGCCTGATGCGGTACGACCAGGGCCGGTCCCGGTCCAGCAGGGAAATCTTGGCGTCGTAGCTGCCCCGGACAGGGCCAACCCCGATGTTGATCGTCGCCCGGTAGGTATCCTCATCCACCGTTTGCATCCGGTCCACGCCGGGCAGGCATTTCGCCAGGACCTCCGGGTCCATGAACAAGTCCCAGACCGCGGCGGCGGGCGCGTCGAAAGTGTAGCTTCCTGTAATCTCCATTAAATCCTTTTTCCTGAATGCTGGCTGCGCCGAAACTTTGCCAGCCATTATATCAGCGCAGGGACTCCCCGTTCCGTTGACTGCGATTATCCCCAAAGCTATACTCCACCCAGCCAATGGGCCACCCTTGGCCGACGTCAACAATTTCAACTGCCCACGGTGGGCGCCCTTAAACTGCCCGGGAGGTGTTAGAGTGAAAGTCCCCATCAAGGTAACGGTCAACGACCGGGTCTACGAGGTCGAAGCGGAACCCCGATTATTGCTGGTGGACTTGCTTCGCGACGAGTTGGGGCTGACCGGCGCCAAAATCGGGTGCGACACCAGCCAGTGCGGGGCCTGCGTGGTGCGGATGAACGGCTCCACCGTCAAGTCCTGCACCTGCCTGGCCGTGCAGGCCGACGGCGCGGAAATCACCACCATCGAGGGCCTGGGCAAGAACGGCGAACTGCACCCGGTCCAGGAAGCCTTCTGGAACAACCACGGCCTCCAGTGCGGATACTGCACCGCCGGCATGATTATGTCGGTGACCGAACTGCTGGAGCGCAACTCCCACCCGTCGGCGCAAGAGGTCCGCGACGGGCTGGAGGGCAACATCTGCCGCTGCACCGGCTACCACAACATTGTAAAGGCAGCTCTGGCCGCCGCCGAGGCGATGGGAGGATAGCGCTATGACCACCAGAATTTTCGGGTCGGGTATCCGCCGGCGGGAAGACCCACGGCTGATTACCGGACAGGCCACCTATACCAACGACATCAAGCTGACCGGCATGGTCCACGCGGCCATCCTGCGCAGCCCCCATGCCCACGCCCGCATCACCGGCATCGACACCTCCGCCGCCCAGCGTTCGCCGGGAGTGCTGGCAGTGTACACCGGCGCCGACACCGAGAAAGTCCTGAACCCCATCCCCTGCGCCTGGGTCATACCCGACTCCGACATCAAAGCCGTCGCCTACCCGGCGATGGCCAAGGACGTGGTGCGCTACGTCGGCGACGCCGTTGCGGTGGTGGTGGCGGAAGACCGCTACCAGGCCGAGGACGCACTGGAACTCATCGAAGTTTCCTACGAACCCCTGCCCGCCACCGTCAATCCGGAAGCATCCCTGAAGGACGGCGCCCCCCAACTCCACGATGACGCCCCCAACAACCAGGCTTTCCACTGGATTGCCGCCGGCGGCGACACCGACGCCGCCTTTGAGTCTGCCGAGGTGGTAGTCAAGGACACCATCATCCAGCAGAAGCTCATCCCCAACGCGATGGAGCCGCGCTCGGCCATCGCCAGTTACCTGTCCTCTATGGGCGAGCTGACCCTGTGGAACACCACCCAGAACCCCCACATTGCCCGGTTCGTGACCTGCCTGGTCACCGGCATCGGCGAGCACAAGATTAGGGTAATCGCGCCGGAAGTGGGCGGCGGGTTTGGCAGCAAGATTGCCGTCTACCCCTGGGAAATGATTGTCGCCTTTTGCTCCATGCAGTTGGGCCGCCCGGTCAAGTGGACCGAGACCCGCACCGAGAACTTTGTCGCCAGCACCCACGGCCGCGACCACGTTGAATACGTCGAGATGGCCGCCACTCGCGAGGGCAAAATCACCGGCGTCCGCAGCGTCGTCTACGCCGGCATGGGCGCCTACTTGTCCACCGCAGGCCCGGGCATCCCCACCATTCTCCACGGGCTGATGTACTCCGGCCCCTACGACATTGCCAACATCAAGGCTGACATTTACGGTGTCTTCACCAACACCGTTCCGGTGGAAGCCTACCGCGGGGCCGGCCGCCCCGAGGCCACCTTCCTGCTGGAGCGGCTGGTGGATATGCTGGCGGTGGAACTGAATCAGGACCCGGTGGAAATTCGCCGCCGCAACCTGATTCCCAAGTTCGACAACGGCCACGACGTCGCCATCGGCCTGACCTACGACAGCGGCGACTACGAAGGCGTCCTCGACGCCGTGCTGGCCCACGTCGACTATCCGGCCCTGCGCCGGGAGCAGGCCCACCTGCGGGAGCACGGCAACTACATCGGCATCGGCGTCAGTTCCTACTGCGAAATCTGCGGCTTGGGGCCTTCCCAGGTGGCCGGCGCCGTCGGGTTCGGCGGCGGCCTGTGGGAAAGCGCCACCGTCCGCTTCTATACCACCGGCAAGGTCAACGTTTTCGTCGGAACGTCGCCCCACGGCCAGGGTGAGGAGACCACCTTCGCCCAGATTGTCGCCGACGAAATCGGCGTTCCGGTGGACGACGTTGAGGTCATTCACGGCGACACCGACAACACGCCGATGGGCTGGGGCACCTACGGCAGCCGCACCACCGTCGTTGGTGGCGGCGCCGTCGCGTTGAGCGTCCGCAAGATTCGCGAGAAGGCCAAGGTCATCGCCGCCCACCTGCTGGAAGCCAACGAGGCCGACATCGAGTACCGGGACGGCCAGTTTTTCGTCCAGGGTTCCCCCGATCAGTCCAAGAGCATCCAGGACGTGGCGCTGATGGCCAACGTCGCCTGGAATATGCCCGAAGGCGTCGAGCCGGGGCTGGAAGCGACGACTTACTACGACCCGCCCAACTTCTCCTACCCCTTCGGCGCTCACGTCGCGGTGGTCAGCGTGGACCCGGACAACGGCCACATCGTCCTCCAGCGTTACGTGGCCGCCGACGACTGCGGCCCGCAGATTAACCCGATGATAGTTGAAGGCCAGGTCCACGGTGGCGTCGTACAGGGCGCCGGCCAGGCCTTGTGGGAAGGCGCGGTCTACGACGATCACGGCCAGTTGCTCACCGGCTCCATGCTGGACTATGCGCTGCCCCGCGCCCACCTGGTCCCCGACGTCGAGACCATCTCCACTGTCACCCCGTCGCCCACCAACCCGCTGGGCGTCAAGGGCATCGGGGAAACGGGGACGATTGCCTCGACCATCACCATTTACAACGCCGTCCTGGACGCCCTGCGGCCCCTGGGCGTGACCAGGCTGGAAATGCCGCTGACCCCGGAGCGGGTGTGGCGCGCTATTCATCAACAAGGGTAGTATCCGCAAGGGTAGTGAGGTAAGCCATGTTTGCAGCGGCATTCGATTATCACAAAGCCAGTTCCGTGGCCGAGGCAATCCAGTTGCTTAACGCCAACCCGGACGCCAAGCTGCTGGCCGGCGGCCACAGCCTGATTCCCCTGATGAAGCTGCGGCTGGCGCGTCCCGCCGCGGTGGTGGACATCGGCGGCGTGGCCTCGCTCAAGGGCATCAGCGTCAACAACGGCGCCATTCGCATCGGGGCGCTGACCACTCACGGGGAAATCGCGGGTTCCCACGACATCCGCCACGGCAACCCGCTGATGGCCGAGGCCGCCAACGGCATCGGCGACCCGCAGGTACGCAACCGGGGGACCATCGGCGGGAACATCGCCCACGCCGACCCCGCCTCCGACTGGGGTACGGTGCTGACCGCCCTGGAAGCCACCATTGAGGTGCAGGGACCCAACGGCTCCCGCAGCGTGGCGGCCGAGGACTTCTTCGTCGGCGCGTTCACCACGTCCCTGGCCGAGAACGAGGTGGTGACCGCCATTCAGGCCCGGGTGCTGTCCCGCCATGTCCACGACGGCGGTCACGGTCACGGGCATGAAGAAGAGCATGGCCACGGTCACGGCCATGAGCATGAAGACGACCACGGGCATGACCACGGCCCCGCCCTGGCCGACATTCACGGCGATGTCGGCGAGTACGCCAAGATGTCCCATCCCGCCTCCTTCTACCCGGTGGTCGGCGGCGCAGTGATAATAACCGTCGAGGACAGCCGCTGCACCGCGGCCCGGGTGGCCGTCGGCGGGTTGATCCCGTCTCCGGTGCGCTCCCGCTCGGTGGAGCAAGCGCTGGTGGGCAAAGAGTTGACCATGCAGAACATTTCCGACGCGGTGGACCACCTTACCGACGACTTGGGCAGCGACATCCTCGGCGACGTTTTCGCCTCCGCCGACTTCCGCACCAAGATCGCCCCGGTGGAGGTCAAGCACGCCCTGTACCACGCCATCGGTCTGGCCCACCACTAAAAGGACTCCATTCCGTAAGTTCACGCCAAGGGCAGCGTCAACCAAGGCTGCCGCCCTTGGCGTCCACCGGCCCCGGCAACCCTAACCGGCCGGGCATTGCCGGATTAGACCTCATTAGGACCTCTCTCCCAGCGAATCCGAACACTTGGAGACCCCTTTGACCACAACCACCAACACCCCCGCCTCCACTGACGACGTTCAACAACTGTTGCGCGGGCAGCAGTACATCGCCGACCGGCAGTTGGCGGTGGCGGTGTTCCTGGCCATCAAGCTCCAGCGCCCCCTGTTTCTCGAAGGAGAAGCCGGCGTGGGCAAGACCGAAATTGCCCGCGCGCTGGCCCGCGGCCTGGACACCGAGCTAATCCGCCTGCAATGCTACGAAGGGCTGGACATCAATCACGCCGTCTACGAATGGAACCACGCCCGCCAACTGCTGGAAATTCGGCTGATGGAAGCCGGCGGGGATGTGGACCGGGCCGGCGCCACCGCCGACCTGTTCAGCGAGCGGTTCCTGATTCAGCGCCCCCTCTTGCAGGCCATTGACCCCCAACGCGACCGGGCGCCGGTGTTGCTGATTGACGAGTTGGACCGGGCCGACGAGGAATTTGAGGGATTCCTGCTGGAGCTGCTGGCCGATTTCCAGATAACCATCCCGGAGTTGGGGACGTTCCAGGCCGCACATCCGCCGGTGGTCATCATCACCTCAAACCGCACCCGGGAAGTCCACGACGCGCTGAAGCGGCGGTGCCTGTACCACTGGGTGGACTACCCCGACTTCCAGCGGGAGTTGCAGATTGTCACCACCCGCCTGCCCGACGCGCCCCGGCAGTTGGCCCAACAGGTCACCGGGTTCGTGCAGGAACTCCGCGACACCGAACTGTACAAGATTCCCGGCGTCTCCGAGACCATCGACTGGACCTCGGCGCTGGTGGCCCTGAACCAGACCCAGCTCGACGCCCAGGTCATCGACGACACCCTGGGAATCATGCTCAAGTACCAGGACGACATCGAGCTGGTGCGGGGCGAACCCGTCCGCCACCTGCTGGAGCGCTCCCAGAACCGGGGCCCCCGCCGGGGCGGCCGTGGCGGTGGGGGCGGCGGATAAGATTAAATCCCGTTCGTCTCCCGTTTCCACCGGAGCAGGCTCTGAGGCGGCTCTAAGGACGACTTCCTTACCGGCAGATTTTCATGGCCTTCGCCCGCCAACCCGTCTTTCCTGCGCAGGCAGGAATCCAGAGCATCCCAAGGTAGACCAACATTCCCTCGGCACGAGCGCGTGGATTCCCGCCTTCGCGGGAAAGATGGATGCCCTCGCGAAGCCACGTATGAGCATGAAAATGGTTTATTTTCATCATAAAGACGGATGGCCTTACGAGAACGATTTGATAGTAAAGACGGGTCCCTTGTCCGATGAAACTCGCAACTTTGCCCACGCCCCGGCCCTGTGACAGTACGCCATTGACGGATGCCATAAACTCCCGTTAACGTTAATACCAGCCCGTGAACAGTCCTTGGGAAACCACCGCTATCCCACAATTGGCAGTGGACGCAAATGACCTGTCCCAGCCCATCCAGTCCTGTCTCCCGGCGCTCAAAATTCCCTGCGGCAGGAAGCGGACAAAACCGGACAAAATGCTGACATTTGCCGGACAAAAGCGGGTTTCAGCCGGATAAATCGGGACAAAATCCCTCAAGGCCTCACGATCAAATGTCCGGAAATGTCCGCTTTTGTCCGGTTTTCCAGAAAACGCGCTCTGTACGATAAAACTGGCGACTTTACCCGGCACCAAGGCCGGATGACACAAAATGACGCAAAAATAAAAACCCTTCCAACCGCTTTCAGTCACACCGGTCAGCGAGGCCAACCTTGACCACACCCGACACCATCCATCCCGCCCCTAACGGCCCGGAATCCGACGTCGGCGACGGCCACATTCTGCATAACCTGATGCTCTTCGGGGAGGTGCTGCGCCGCCTTGGGCTGGACTTCGGGTCAGGGAATATGCTGGACCTGGTGCGGGCCACCGAGGATGTGCCGCTGCGCCGACGGCAGGACTTCCAGCACGCCGCCCGTTGCCTGCTGGTCCACCGCAAGCAGGACATTCCCCTGTTCGACGACGCCTTCAAGGTTTTCTGGCGCCGCCCCAGCCACGGCATCAGCACCCGGGACCTGCGCTCGATGGGCGAGGAACGCCGCTACCGCACCCCGCGCATCGCCTCGGATGTGGCGCAGGACGGCGACGCCATCGTCGGCGATGCGGACAACCCCGACGCGCCGCCGGTGGTGGACCTGACCCGCACCTACAGCGCGCGGGAAGTCCTGCGGGCCAAGGATTTCGCCGAGTACTCCCCGTCCGAAGTGTCCCAGGCCCGGCTGCTGATGGCGGAGTTAGGCTGGAACCCGGGGATGCGCCGCACCCGCCGGCTCCGAACCGGCGACGGCCCCTGGCCCGACCTGCGCCGCACCTTCCGCAACAGCCTGCAATACGGCGGAGAATTGATCGAGTTGGCCCACCGGGAGCGCCGCGCCAAGCCCCGCAGTCTGACCCTCATCTGCGACGTCAGCGGCTCCATGGAGCGGTACACCCGCCTGCTGCTGCACTTCATCCACACCATCGCCGCCAACCTGGGGCAGGTGGAGTCCTTCCTGTTCGCCACCCGGCTGACCCGCATCACCCGCCACCTTCGCTACCGGAACATTGACCAGGCGGTTACAGAAGTGTCGCGGGCCGTGCCGGACTGGGCCGGCGGCACCCGCATCGGCGAAAACCTGCGGGTCTTCAACCGCAAGTGGGCCCGCCGGGTGCTCCGCAGCGGCTCGGTGGCGCTGATTATCTCCGACGGCTGGGACCGGGGAGACCCGGAACTGCTGTCGAAGGAGATGCACCGGCTCCAGCGCAGTTGCCACCGGCTAATCTGGCTGAATCCACTGCTGGGTTCGTCCGAGTACCAACCGCTGGCCCAGGGAATGCAGGCCGCCCTGCCCTACGTGGACGACTTTCTGCCGGCCCACAACCTCAACAGCCTGCAATCGGTGGCAGAACACCTGACCCGCCTGACTCCCCACCGCAACTTGAGCGCCGGCCGCCGCCGGGCCAGGGAAGAACCTTCCCCGCCGGAATCGGAGCAGTCCAGCCGGGAACGCCGGGACTTCAACCCGGCCCTGGCGCCGACGTTCCGGCACCCCCTCTGGGGACGGATTCCCAACCAGTAACGACCCTCGGCTGGCCGGGGTGATGCTCCCCCAACCTGCCATCTGGACGGCTCTGGCCGGGACATCTTTGGTACGTTGGTTGTTTTTTTAGAATGGCCAAAAACTGCCCCGGCTTCCCAAAGCCCCGTTGATTGCGGTCTTGTATAGTTGCGGTCAACTTGCCCGCCCGGAAGACGGTCCGGGGATTCAGCAGCTAAAGGGAGCTTATGCCAAGTCAGACAATCCGGAAAACCAAACTGATGCGGGACGTGGAAGCGCAATTCCAAAGGCCGGTTGAAAGCCTGGTGCCAGAACTGGTCAACGAGCATGGCCTGACCCACGCGGCCAGAGAATTGGGAGTAAGCACCGCCACCCTCGGATACTGGATGTTGAAGCTGGGAATCCGCTACCGGCGGGTTGCCGTGACTGCCGATGAGACCATTGAGGTGAAACGGCCCGGATAGCGCAACCCGGGCCCAAGATGCAACCAGGGCGGAATCTCGCGCCCCGTCTTTCCTGCGAAGGCAGGAATCCACGCCGTCTTGCCAGGGAAACGTTGGCATCTCCTGGAAACCCTCTGGATTCCTGCCTTCGCAGGAAAGACGGGGCCAGCGTCCCGGAGCAAGCTCAGAATGAACACATTGTGGGCCGCTCCGGCCCAAATGCAATTGCCCTGAAAATGACAAGCCCCCGGATTGGTCAATCCGGGGGCTTGTGTGTTCCTCAGAACGTTCAGGGCAAGGCCGGGTTTACAGCCGTCCGCCGTCGTACAGACCCACGAAGTAGGGGGGCAGCTTGCGGTAGCACTGGATCCGGTTGCGCTGGGAGTCGACGATGAACACCCGGTCGTCATCGTCCACGGTAACGCCGATGGGGCCCCGCAGGAACCTCTCCCGCTCCAGGCCCTGGGCGATTTCCCGCTCCAGCTTCATTTCCGGGTTGGCCTCCAGCTTGGTCACGCCCCACTTGGACAGGGTGGCATCACCCAGAATTTGCGTGATGTATGCGCCGTCCAGGTCGAACACCTGGAGCCGGTCGTTGTTCCAGTCGGCGACGTAAATGATGCCTTCCCGGTCCACGGCCACGTCGGTGGGGCGGCTGAACTCGCCGTCGCCCTTGCCCGGAGTCCCGAACTTCATCAGGAACTGACCGTCGGGAGTGAACTTCTGGACGCGGTCGTTGCGCCAGTCGGCCACGTAAACGTCGCCGTTGTGGTCAATTTCGATACCCCAGGGCATATTGAGTTGGCCGTCGCCGCCGCCCTGGGCGCCCCACTTCATCAGGAACTTTCCGTCCTTGGTGAACTTCTGCACCCGGTTGTTGCCGGTGTCCACCAGGTAAACGTTGTCTTCCCTGTCGATGGCGATGCCCGAAGGCTTGTCGAACTCCCCGTCGCCGTCCCCGGCCACGCCCCAAGCGCCGAGCCAGTCGCCGTCCTTGGAAAACATGGCGACGCGCTGGAGCCACTCGTCGGTGACGTACAGGTTTTCTTCGCTGTCCAGGGCGATGTCGGTGGGCCACACCAAGGAGCCGGGAGCGGAGTCTTCGCCGACGTCCATCAGGTCGGCGCCAAGGCGGCCGCCATTTCCGATTTCGCCGATGTAGTCCTCGTCAACAGTGCAGACGGTGATACGCTTGGAGTCGGCCCGGTAGTCATAGGCGCGGTTCACCACGTACATCAACCCGTTTTCGCCGCGGGCAACGGAGACGGGGTTCTTGAACCCGGTTCCCGCCTCTTCACCGCGGCCAATGGCGTGGGTGTAGCGGTACGTGGCCCCTTGTACTCTGGTCGTCATTATTTCCTCGCTTGTTCTCGTTTCAGGGTTCCGGCTCAGACCGGAACATAGTTTCATCGGAGCCGCCGTCCTGCGAAGACTCCGGCGTTTTAAGCGTTGGCATTTGGTTAAGTGAACTGGTATTCCTGGGTGGACACTATAAGCTGCAAAAGTTGCGCCACCAACCCGGCGAACTCCGGCGCGCCGGTGTCCACTGACCCGTTGGCAGACTCACCGGGGCTTACCGACGCAGAAGTGGCGGCATGGCTCAGCAGCAGGCTGCGGGTCTCGCTCATCAGGTTATACCCGCCCAGCATTTGCAGACACCCTTCCACCAGCTCTTCGGTGGATATGACCGGCCCGGCCGCGCTCAACCGGGTGATAATGTCCCGGATGCCGGGGGCATTGACCCGGCCGACTTCACCGGCGGTGAAGTTGACCCGCTCCACCAGGGTGCCGCTGTCAATCCACTCCTTGCCCGTGTGCCAACCCTCGACCGTGGGCGGATTCAGCAGGTCCTGGCCCATGTAGCGGATTTCCAGCCCCGCGTCGTACAGCCGGGGTCTGGGACTGGCGAAATCCCCCACCAGCCGCAGGGTGCCGCAGACCACTTCCGAAGGACTCTTGACCTTGGCGAACCTGGCGTCCTTGAAGAAGCCGGAGTTGAATAGCACCCGCAGCATGGAGCGAATGTCGTACCCGGAGCGGAAGTATTCATCCTCCAGCAGCTTGATGGCCGCCGGGTCATTGGGCCGGGTAGTCTCCCACGCCGGCACCTGGGGTTCGTCGGCGACGAAGAAGTTGTACAGGTGGCGGGAAATGAACCGGGCGGTGGCCGGCTGCTTGGCGATAATCCGGATGATGTCGTCGCCGTTGAAGTTGCCGGTCTCACCCAAAAAAGTCTTTTCATCGTCGCTGTGGTCCAGCCGGTTGTAAAGGAACTGGTTGAAGTAGCGGCCATAGGGGTAGCGGGGCATCCCGTTGGCGATGGTCCAGCCGGTGAAGGCCCGGGCGCAGGCTTTAACGTCGTCCTCGGTGTAGTTGGGGTGGCCGTCCATGCCCACTCCCATCGAGAAAAGCTCCAGCAGTTCCCGGCCCCAGTTTTCGTTGACCGCTTCCTTGTGGCTCAACTGATTGTCCAGGTAATACAGCATGGCCGGGTCCGTCGCCATAGACAGCAGCAGTTCGTCGAACCGGCCCATGCCGCCGGCGCGGAACTTGTTCAACTGGTCCTGAATGTTGTGGGGCGCCATGCACTTGGAATCGCCCACGCAGAAGATGGAGTGCCAGAACAGGCACACCTTCTCCTCCAACTGCCGGGGCGAATTCACCATGCGGTAGGTCCAGTAACCCTGGTTGGCGGACAGATAGCCAAGGTCGCGCCAACCCATGTACCGCTCCATTACGTCCATTTCCAGTTGAGGCTGGTCTTCCGGGTGCAGGAGTTCCTCCACCGTGGCCTCGTAGCCGATGGCCGACCGGCGCTCCAACTCCTGGTAGGAGGCGCCGAACCCGGCGCGGCGCATCAGATGGGCCATTAAAGCAAGGTCACTTTCCGCCATACCTTTCCTCGCTGTGTGTCTAGCGTGTGTATGCCTGTTGTTGGGGATTCGGGACACCGCGCCGGGGAAGCGTGGGCAACCGCCGCCGGGGGAACCCGCCACATCACGATGGCTTCCGTCCCGCGCCAGGAATTGATTGCTGCGGGGCGACGCTTTGCGCTCCGGCGAAATGGCGGCAGCGGGCGCCCGGACTTGATACCCCGAACGCCCGCCGCTTGCGCCTAAACTAAAGCCAAGGTGAAATGCGCAGATGGTGGGGAGGCAAACGACGGAGCCGGGTCATTCTCCAAGTAGGATGACAGGGATTCACTGGCGCAACCCAGCTGATCATCATCGCCAATTGAATGTACATCCCACCTTGGCTTTAGTTTAGTAGTCCGAAATTTTTGAAATGATGAGTTGCTGAGATTGGCGTGACTGCCCAAGGTCTTTCATCCAACAGTTCCCTCTCCCTCTGGGAGAGGGTTAGGGTGAGGGCGTTCATCCCATCAATTCAATGCTGTCGGACCACTAGTACCGGTTCCAGATAGTCTTGTCGATACTGGAAAGTCACTTCCAACTGTGGATTCCAGCTTGCGCGGGAACGACGGGCAGGTGAAACGGGTATCTGGTATAAGGCATATTCAAGTGGAAACGGTACTAGTCCTTGGCGATAAAGTCCATCTTCTCGAAGCTGCCGTTGACGAGGGGCTTGGCGTCCAGGCCCATCCAGTCTTCCAGCAGGGTGGCGTACAGGCCGCGGAAGTCGTTGTTGAAGTGCAGGTTGCCCTCCAGCAGCTTGTCCTGCTCCAGCGACGGGTACTCCCCGTACAGGCCGCCCTTGACCCGGTCGCCGACGACGAAGGCCGCTCCGCCGGAGCCGTGGTCGGTGCCGGAGCCGTTGTCGTGAACCCGGCGTCCGAACTCGGTGAACACCAACAGGACCACGTTGTCGCTGGCGTTGTGCTCCTTCAGGTCATCGTAGAAGTCGCTGATGGTCTGGGAGACGTTGATGCACAGGCTGGCGTGGGCCGACATCTGCGTGGCGTGGGTGTCAAAGCTGTTGTAGGGCGCGGTGGTGTACAGGAACCGGGTGCCCAGGCCGGCAAGGTGTACCTGGGCGATGTTACGCATATATTGGGACATGGAACTGGGGCCGTACTCCACGGTGGAAGTGTACTTCTCCGGGGCGGTGGACAGAATATCCGCGCCGGTCAGGGCGTCCATGCCCGTCTGGGACAGGTACTCCAGCACCGGCCCCCGGCCCATGACCGGAGAGTACATGCGGGAGAAGATGTCCAATGCTTGAGCACGCTCCTGCTCAACCTCGATGCTGGTCAGGACGCCGTAGGTCTCCAGGTTGCCGACGGAGGCGACGGGGACGGCGGGGGCGGCCATGGCCCTGGGCAGGCCCCGGCCGAAGTTAACCCCGGTCAGAACGTTCTCCTTGTTGGGGTCGATGTCGCGGATGGCCCGGCCCACCCAGCCTTCGTCGGCCAGCTTTTCCGGCTCGCAGGTGTGCCAGATGTCCATGGAGCGGAAGTGGGACAGGTTGGGGTTGGGGTATCCCACGCCCTGGATGATGGCCACCTTGCCCTGGTCGTAAAGGTTCTTCAGCGGGGCAACGTTCGGATTGAACCCCAACTCATCGTTGAGGGGCAGGACCTGGTCCTGGGGAATTACGATGTTGGGGCGGTTGTCATAGTACAGCGGGTTGGTGTAGGGAACGATGGTGTTCATAAAGTCGTTCCCGCCAGAAAGTTGCAGGACTACCAGAACGGGGTCTTTCTTGGTGCTGGTCATGTTTCCCTCCTGGTGTTGGGTGAGGGCCGTCCGCCCAAATGCGGCGGTGCGGCCCGTAATTGCTTGGTTTGGGTTGGTGCCGGTGGTAATAATGGCAGGGTCTAGTTGAACTGGTACTCCTGCGTGGAGACGATTAGCTGGAGAATCTGCCCGACAAACTGGGCAAACTCCGGCGTTCCGGTGTCCAGGCTGGCGGCGGATTCGGCGTGGGACAGCAGCAGGGCCTGGTTCTCGGCAGTCAGTTCGTAGAAGCCCAGCATTTCCAGGCAGCCGGAGACCAGGCGTTCGGCGGAAATGGCCGAACCCTCGGCCCGCAGCCGTTCCACAAAGGCGCTGATGCCCGGAGAGGTCACCCGGCCCATTTCGCCGGCGGTGAAGTTGATGCGCTCCACCAGCGTCCCGCTGTCAATCCACTCCTTGCCGGTATGCCAGCCCTCGACGGTCGGAGGGTTCAGCAGGTCCTGGCCCATGTAGCGGATTTCCAGGGCAGGGTCGTAGATGCGCGGCTTGGGTTCGGTGAAGTCGCCCACGATGCGCAGCGCGCCGCAGACCACTTCCGACGGGTTCTTGACCTTGGCGAACCGGGCGCTCTTGAAGGTATCCGAGTTGAACAGCACCCGCAGCATCTCGCGAATTTCGCAGCCCGAGCGGAAATACTCGTCCTCCAACTCCTTGATAAGCTCCGGGTGCTGGGGCGGAACGTGCTGCCAGGCCGGAACCTGCGGCTCGTCGGCCACGAAGTAGTTGGACAGGTGCCGCGCGATGAACCGGGCGGTGGCGGGCTGCTTGGCGATGATTCTCACGATGTCGTCGCCGTTGAAGTTGCCGGTCTCGCCCAAAAAAGTCTTGTCTTCCTCAATGTGGTCGTAACGGTTGTACAGGAAACGGTTGGCGTAGCTGCCGTAGGGGTAGCGGGGTATGGCGTTGGCGATGGTCCAGCCGGTGAAGGCCTGGGCGCAGGCTTTAACGTCGTCCTCGGTGTAGTTGGCCTGGCCGTCCATGCCGACGCCCATCGAGAACAGTTCCAGCAGTTCCCGGCCCCAGTTCTCGTTGACCGCTTCCTTGTGGCTCAGTTGGTTGTCCAGGTAGTAGAGCATGGCCGGGTCGGTGGACAGGTACATCAGCAGCTCGTCGAACTTGCCCAACCCGTAGCTGCGGAAGTTGTTCAGCTCCAGCAGAATTTGCCGGGCCCTCATGCACTTGGAATCTCCGACGCAGAAGATGCCATGCCAGAACAGGCAGATCTTCTCTTCCAGTTGCCGCTGCGAGTTGACCATGCGGTAGGTCCAGTAGCCCTGGTTGGCCATCAGGCCGTTCATGTCCCGCCAGCCGTGCATATAGCGGTTCATCACGTCCATTTGCAGGTCGGGCAGGTTCTCCGGGTGGAGCAGTTCCTCGACGGTGGCCTCGTAGCCCTGGGCCGTCCGGCGCTCCAACTCCTCATAAGAGGCCCCGAACCCGGCGCGCCGCATCAGGTGGGCCATTAACGCGATATCGTTGTCTGCCATACCTCAAACTCCTTTAGCATATTTCAGGTAGCTGTGCGTCAAAAGGCACTCACCCGACTCGCCCATTTAGCGAGTCTTCAGACTTTCACAAGCTATTATGGTTGCGTTTAATTGTCAATGGCCGGGACGCCCTCACCCCGGCCCTCTCCCAAGGGGAGGGGAGAATATAATGTGTCTCGGACAAACATCCCGTCTCCCTTGGGGGAGATGGGCAGGAAAAGCGCGGCCTTCCCCCCTCTCCCTCCGGGAGAGGGGCCGGGGGTGAGGGCGCGTCCCCGCCCCTTAAACGGCCCGCGCCTGCGGGTTCAGCACCGTGACCCGGCGGTCGGTGGGGAGGTTGTTGGTGGTAACGTTGAGGCGAGGCTGGGGCTGAATCTCGCTGCCGCCCAAAAGGCGCAGGAATTCGTCCAGCGCCGCCAGGTCCAGGTCCACGCCGGGCAGCCGGTAGTGCATCGGAATGACAATGCTGGGGGAAAGGTCCTGAATCGCCTGGGCCGCCTGGGACAGTCCCAGGGTGCAGCGTCCGCCCGTCGGCACCAGCAGCACATCCACCGGCGAAAGCTCGTCCACCTGCCGGGGCGAAAGCGGGGCCGCAATGTCGCCCAGGTGGCAAATGTTCACCCCGTCCAGCTCAATCGCGTAGGCGACGTTGCGCTGTTCGTGGGGGACATCCTCGGCCAGGGCGGTCATAACTCCCCGCACCGACACACTGGAGAACTCGTACTCGCCCGGCGCCTGAAAGATGCGGGGTTCGCCGGGCACGCCGGGCCAGTTGCAGTGGTTGGGGTGGGAGTTGCTGACGGTTACCACCGCGGCGGGACGCGGGTTCATCCGCAGGCCCAGCGAATCCGGGAAGGGGTCGGTCACCACCGTCAGCAGGTCCGACCGCAGTTGAAAGCAGGCGTGTCCCTGCCATGTGATTTCCATGATTATTGACTTCGGCCTTTTAGCCTATTTGCCAGAGTGACCAGTTGCCAGGCGCCTGGTAGCAACAGAGAAGCAGCGTATAATTTGATTAAATCGCCGAGGATAAAGGGGTAAAGGCCACAAGCCAGCGTGTTGCCACAACCCCACTCAGGGACTACGAATCGAGACAGCCAGAGCAGGCCGGGAATATACAGGATGACGTTGCCGGCCAGCATCGCCAGCAAAATCCATGCTTTCCGGTCCCACCCGCGCTCGGCCAGCCACCCCACCACGAAGGCGGCAGGGATGAATCCGACGATGTACCCGCCCGAGGCCAGCGTCCACACGAAGCCTGACCCCCAGTCGGCGTAGAAGGGAAGCCACGCTCCCGCCACGAGATAGACCAGCATCGCCGCCGCTCCCCGCCGGCTGCCCAGAGCGGCGCCGGTCAGCAGCACGGCCAAGGTTTGCCCGGTAATTGGCACGGGAGTAAATCCCAGGGGAATCTTCACCTGCGCGAGCGCGGCGGTGAACAGGGCGAATCCAAGGATGAGGGCGGCGTCGCGGACCAGCTTGGCGTTGCGTTCCGAGGCAGGGAAAACGGCGTCGGCCAAGGCCGAGGTTGGGGCGGTCCGGTGTGCGGCAGAGCCTAATGACATAGAAAGAGGGGCATCGCTCGGCGAATAAATGGGGTCTCGGGCGTTGGCTGCGGCAGGCCCATTTGGGAAGTGTAGCCATGTAGAGTATAATAGCGGCAGGAAAACAAAGTCAACCAGCAAGTCCTTGAAGGCCACGGGACGAACGGATTGTTTTGCGATGCCGGTCAGTAACGAAGAGATAGCCGGGCTGTTCGAGAATCTGGCGACGCTGCTGGAGGTTAAGGGCGACACCGTATTCAAGATTCGGGCCTACCAGCGGGCCGCCGGCGCCATTGCTCAGCTATCCTTTCCCTTGGAGCAGGCGGTTGCTGACGGCATGGATCTGAAGAAGGTGCCCGGCATCGGCAAGGCCATCAGCGACAAGATTCAGGAGTACATCAATACCGGCCAGGTGGCCGCCTATCAACGGACGCTGGAAGAACTGCCGCCCGGCGTCCTGAACATTATGACCGTCCCCGGCATCGGCCCCAAGACCGCCTATCTCATCGCCCACGACCTCCAGGTCAGCAGCATCGACGAGTTGGAACAGGCCATCGTAGCGGGACGGCTGGCGTCCCTGCCCGGCCTGGGCCTCAAAACCGCCGACAACATTCTGCGGAACATCCAGTCCCTGCGCACCAAGGACCAGCGCACCCCCATCGGCGATGCGCTGGCCGCCGCGGAGGGGGTGGTGGACGCGCTCCGGGAGCAGTGCCCCGGTATTGCCCGCCTTTACCCGGTGGGCAGCCTGCGCCGCTGGGAGGAGACCATCGGGGACGTTGACCTCATCGGCGTTTCGGACCGCCCGGAGGACGTACACCGGGCGCTGGCGTCGCTGCCCCAGGTTCAGGAAGTGCTGGTCCACGGCGACAAGAAGACCAGCGTGGTGGTCAAGCCGGGCATTCAGATAGACCTGCGCATCGGGGACGATGAATCCTTCGGGGCGCTGCTTCAGTATTTCACCGGCAGCCGGCAGCACAACATCCGCCTGCGGGACTACGCCAACCGCAAGGGCCTGTCGCTGAACGAGTACGGCATCACCAACCTGGAAACCGGCTTGGTGGAAATCTTCGCCGACGAGCCGGCCTTCTACGACCGGCTGGGACTGCCGTACATTCCCCCGGAGTTGCGGGCCGGCCTGCACGAGTTGGAGGCGGCGCAAAACGGCGCCCTGCCAACGCTGGTTGAAGCGTCCGACCTGCGGGGAGACCTGCACCTGCACAGCGAATGGAGCGACGGCGACGACCCCATCGAAGTGATGATCGAAGCGGCGATGGCCCAGGGCTGCGAGTACATGGCCCTCACCGACCACTCCCAGGGGTTGGGCGTGGCCAACGGCCTGTCCGTGGAACGGCTGGAAGCGCAGATAAAACTGCTGCATTCGCTGCGCGACCGCTATCCCATCACCATCCTGTGCGGCTCGGAAGTAGACATCCGCGCCGATGGCCGGCTGGACTACCCGGACGAACTGCTGGAGCAGTTGGACGTGGTGGTTGCGTCGGTCCACTCGGCAATGGGCCAGGACCGGGAGACCATGACCCGGCGGTTAATCCTGGCAATGGAGCATCCGTCGGTGACCATCATCGGCCACCTGTCCACCCGCCTCATCGGCAAGCGCGACCCAACCCAGTTCGACCTGGAGGCCGTGCTGCAAGCCGCCCGGGACACCGTCACCGCCCTGGAAATCAACGCTTCTCCCCAACGCCTGGACCTGAAGGACACCCATGCCTACCGCGCCCGCGAAATCGGCGTACCGCTGGTGATAAACACCGACTCCCACCACCACTCCGGGCTGGACCAACGCCGGTTCGGGGTGGCCGTAGCCCGCCGGGCCTGGTGCGAAGCGGGCCACATCGTCAACGCGATGCCCCGGGAACGGTTCCTCGAATACATCGCAACGCCCAAGCCCAGGCGGCTCCAACAGTTCGCTGCCTGGGCCGCCCACCGGCAAGGGGACGTGAACCCGTGACCGCCGAACAGGAACCCATATCCGCGGCATTCCCCGGCGCAACGGTTGGGAACTTGGTCCAAACCGTGCCTGCCTCGGTGCTGCACCTGCGGCAGGCTGTCGAGCGTGGCACACCCTGGCATCAGGCATTGCTGGAAGCCGTGGGACTCTGGACGCTGCCCCGGGAGATTCACCAGGGCCGCACCTACCAATACCTGATTCGCGGCGAGGCGTTCGACTGGCTGTTGCTGGCCGAGCGGTTATGCAGCGAGGTGGATGGCGCAATTCCCCAGGACGATAAGGAAGCGCTGCTTTTTACCGGCCAGTTGCCGGAAGGGATTTCCGACGAAGACTTCAAGGAGCTGATCGGTTCGACCAAGCACCGCGCCCACCGCAACTACTGGTACGGCGTCGTCCTGGAAGAGGCCCTGCAACTGGCCGTCGAGGAAGAAGTGCGGAAGCAGCACCGGGCCCGGTGCTACCCGGACAACGAAGACCTGGTGGAAATTGCCTTTACCGTGCTCTACGGCAAGAACCGGGAACAAACCTGGGAAATGTTCCAACTGGAGTCGGAAACCACCGTCTCCGCGATTGAGGCCGGTCTGGGCGGCGGCCCCGGCTGGTCATTGACCAACCTGAAGGAGTTCACCTACTGGCTGTTCAAGTACCGGGTCCACTACTGGGACCCGGCCCGGGTCGCCAGCGATACCCGCAAGGCGATGCTGCGGCTGACCGCGCTGGAGCAGGGAGACCCCCCGGTTGCCGCCTACGTCCGCGGCAGCCCCCGCGCCTGATGCCTGCCAAGGCCGGAATTTATTGGTTCCTCGGCCAGAAACCGCCCCGGCTGTCCCCGCAATGCCGTATTACGTCCGGTTTTGGGCGGTTTCGGATTGCGCCGGGTACTTTGATATTCCCCTATGTTATGTTGTAATGTATCCGTCCCATCAAGTAAATGACTGGGAAAATGCGTCCGGAGGATTGTCTCAACATGGTTGGACCCGACTACGATGGTATCACCGATATGTCCCAGCTTCCGGAGGAAGCGTTCACTCCCCAACGGTTCCAGCAAGGTGATACCGTGGAGGGGGAAGTGGTGCGGGTTGATGAAGAAGGAATAGTAGTCAGCGTCGGCCTGAAAACCGAAGGCATGGTGCCAGCTGCCGAAATGCGCACCATTACCCAGGAAGAACGAGAAAACCTGACGCCGGGCCAGCGCATGGCCTTTACCGTGCTGCGGCGGGAACGCGGCTCGGAGATGGCTCTGCTGTCCCTGGACCAGGCCCGGAAGGCCCAGCTTTGGATTGACCTCCAGCAGAACCTGGCCGAGGGAGACCCGGTTACGGTCAAGGTCACCGGCTTCAACCGGGGCGGGCTGGAAGTTGACCTGCGGGGCGTCCGCGGGTTCGTCCCCATGTCCCACATGGCCCCGACTTCCGCCGACGGACGGGAGAAAGACCTGTCATCCCGGGTCGGCGAGGAGGCCATGTTCAACGTGCTGGAAATGGACCCTCACCGGGAGCGGTTGGTGCTGTCCGAGCGGGCGCTCTACCAGCAGCGGCGCGCCGAGGCCAAGCGCCGGTTCATTGAAAGCCTGGAAGAAGGGCAAATGGTCACCGGCAGGGTGACGTCGCTGCGGGGATTCGGCGCCTTCCTCAACATCGGCGACGCCGACGGGCTGATACCCATATCGGAACTGTCCTGGCGGATGCTCAAGTCCCCGGATGAAGTGGTCAGCGTAGGCGACGAGCTTACCGTGCAGGTCCTGAAGCTGGACCGGGAGAACGAACGAATCAGCCTCAGCCTCAAGCGAACCCTCCCCGAGCCCTGGGACACTGTCCCGGAACGCTACAACGAGGGCGATATCGTGGAGGGGACGATAACCCGCCTGGCCGACTTCGGCGCTTTCGTCCGTCTTGAAGACTGGGTCGAGGGACTCATTCACATCTCCGAACTGTCGCCCCGCCGATTGAACAACCCCAGCGAGATTGTCTACCAGGGACAGACGGTGCGGGCCCAAATCCTCAGCATCGACCCCGCCAAGCGGCGCATCAGCCTCGGCTACAAGAAAGCCTACGGTATGTAGCGGTTCATAAACGCCGGTTTACCGCGGTTTACCAGGAAGCAGTTTAATCACCCAGCGTTTCGCAAAGACCCCGCCGCCGGGCTGACGGCGGGGTCTCTCGGTTTTTGACCGGCCCGGGGCTGGCGGAAATGCGCTATTCTCGACAGGTGTTAGCAATGCCTGGCAGCCTCGTCTCTCCCTCGAAAGCAGCCTCGTCTTTCCCGCGAAAGCGGGAATCCACGCTGGTTCGGGACGGCGATGATTGCTATGACAAGGGGCCGTGGATTCCTGCCTGCGCGGGAATGATGAAGAGGGCGCTATCCGAAAACCTCGCTTGCCGGTGCCGGACCAGGTAACTGTTCAGACTAAGGGTTTCCTGACTGTCCCAGCTGACACTTGCCCCTTGCCAAGCCCGGTAACGCTGCCCTACCATAATCATCAATCATCCTGAGTCGGCCCCCCGCGCCGCAATTGCCGGCCCCGGCCGGCCCCGGATTTAATTGCGGCGGAAAGACAAGCCCGCCAAAGTGCGTCAAAACCGGCACAAAGGCGACACACAATGACACAAAAATACGCCAAAATCCTCCGTCATGGCCCCATCGCAGAGCTACCGCCAAGCGTAAATTACACAAAATGCCACACTTTTAATTTTTAGCGCTTAACACTGCCTCCCGTCGCTCGATTCCCCAGTCTGAACAGTTGCCGGACCAGGGCACGGTTTACACCATTGGCGTCAACCTACATAATCGACGGCGCAGCAGCAACAGGGGGCCAAGGCAATGATCAGGGAAGCCATAACATCGGTATTTTCCGGGGAATCCCTGGGCATGGACGACGCCTCCGCCGTGATGCGGGAAATCATGGACGGGGATGCCACGCCGTCCCAATTGGGCGCGTTCCTGACCGCCCTGAGCCTCAAGGGTGAAACGCCGGAAGAAATCGCCGGCATGGCCGCCGTCATGCGGGAAAAGGCTCTGGCCGTCGAGGTCTCCGGCCCGCTGCTGGACACCTGCGGCACCGGCGGCGACGGCAAAAACACCTTCAACATCTCCACCGCCGCGGCCTTCGTGGCGGCGGGCGCCGGGGTCAAGGTTGCCAAGCACGGCAACCGGGCGGCCTCCGGTTCCTGCGGCAGCGCCGACGTTCTGGAAGCGCTGGGCGTCAGGATAGACCTGCCCCCCGAGGGCGTTGCCAGGTGCATTGACCAGGTTGGCATGGGCTTCATGTTTGCCCAGGCGTTCCACCCCGCCATGCGCCACGCCGCGCCCGTCCGCCGGGAAATCGGCATCCGCACCGTCTTCAACATCTTGGGGCCGCTGACCAACCCGGCCCGCGCTCAAACGCAGCTTTTGGGCGTGGCTCAGGCCGCCCTGGGGGAGAAAATGGCCCAGGTGCTGCGATTGCTGGGCGTCCACCACGCCATCATCGTCCACGGCGAGGACGGCCTGGACGAGCTTACGCTTTCCGCCGACAGCTCCGGCTGGGAGGTGGTGGACGGAGAGATTCGGGCCTGGACCCTGTCGGTTGAGGAGACCGGCCTGCCCCCGGCAACCCTGGACGACATTCGGGGCGGGGACAAGGAAGCCAACGCCGCCGCCATGCGGGAAGTGTTTCAGGGAAAGACCGGCCCCCTGCGTGACGTGGTGCTCCTGAACAGCGGCGCGGCTCTGATGGCCGCCGACCGCGCATCTGGCATCGCCGAGGGCGTTGCCCTGGCCGCCCAGTCCATTGACGGCGGCGCGGCCCTCGCCAAGGTGGATGCGCTGGTCCAACTCAGCCAGCAACTCGCCCCGCCAGCCGGAGGGAATTAGCGATGACAACGCGGAACAAAGAATCCCAGAAAGTTGACGCCGCCAAAGTCAACGCTTGGATTGACGAACATTGGAAGGGCAACCGGGCCTGCCCCATTTGTGGCAATACCCATTGGGGGATAGGTGCGGAACTGGTCGAGGTTCGGGACTATCGCTACGGCCAGCGTTTTAACCTGGACGACGAAATCGCGTATCCCCTGGTATTGGTATTTTGCGAGACATGCAGCTATACCATGCTGTTCAGCGCAATCATGCTAGGCTTGGTGGAAAAGGTGGATTAGGCAATAGGACGAACGGACTTAATGACGCTGGCGCCCAAATGCGATTGCACTGTCAGGACTTGGAGGTTTAGTTGACTATGGCGGATGCGGAACAAAATGCCGAAGAGAACCAACAGCAAGAGGGACTTAGTGCGCGACTTTCTGGCCGCTTCAATCGGGGGCGTCAAGCAGCCCGTCAGGGGATTGAGCGGGCCGACGAGGCGCTTTCAGCATCGGCAGAACGCGCCGGCATGGCGGATCAACTGGATTCGGCACGCCAGACCTTGCGAACCTCCGGCGAAGTCATGACCGGGGCTGATATTCGCCAGTTCGACGAATTCACCGATGCCGTGACAAGGGTGGTGTTAGGCCTGCACCGCGATCAGTCTGATATGGCCCAACGGTTGACCACCATTGAGCAGTCCATTGGTGAAATCCGTCAGGTCCAGGCTCAACAGGCCGAACAGTTGGCTTCCATTGAGCGAATGGTTGCCGGTCAACCAGGCAGCGACTCCGACGGGAGCAGGGAGACAGGTCATGGCATACAGTGAGCTAACCGCCATAGCAGGCGATTACCCACCGGGAAGCCAGGACGCGTTGCTGGAACTCGCGGAGCGCTACCGACTGCGGAACGAGCACGAGATTCTGGAATTGGCTGCCATCGCTGCCGACATCGCAATTGATGACATCACTAACCTGGGGCTTGAACCGGGTGACAATCCGCAATTGGTTGAAGCATTCCGCCTGGCGAATCCAAGCGTTGCGCTCGAATCCCTGGTCGGTAAAAGCCAAGATCAGATAGATGGGTATGTCAACAATACCAAAGGGAAATATTTCGAAGTCCTCGTCAGAGATCGGCTTAACAAGGAGAAAACACTTGGAGAGTTGCACTTAGAACCTGGGCAGGTAGCGCACTTGGCCGACCGTCAAAACGAACCGGGATGGGACTTGGAAATTGTTGACCAACATGGCGCTAGGGATGAGCAGATTCAGCTTAAGGCCACTAAAACGATGGAGCCTGTGTGGACAGCACTGCGTGAAAATCCGAAGATTCCAGTAGCTGTGCCGGATAACCTGGACAGCACGTCCGACGAAGTCCTTGGCACGGGCGTTTCCTTCGAGTAATTGACGGATGAGACCAAGGAACAGGTAGAGGAGTGGTCCGAGGGTCCGATCAAAGACGCATTCGACAATACGATCGAGTCCGCCGCGGACATCATCCCAATAGGGTCTACGCTTGTGATTGTGGTAGTCGAAGGGCGGCGATACCTGACCGGTCGCGCTACCCGCAGGCAAGCAACGCTCAGTGGAGGACGCCGGTTGGCTCGGTCAACGGCATACAGCACACTCGGGACGGCTTTGGCCGCAACTGGTTTGGGGGCCGCAGCAATCCCGGCGGTCATGGGAATCCGGTTAGCCGAGAGACGGCTATCCGGCCAAATCAACCTACGGGCTAACCTGGAGTCCAGAACCGCCGAATTGGGGTTTGCTTTCAGCCGTAATCATCAGGAGGCCCCCACGTGACCACTCCCAACATTCTCGACGAAATCGTCGCCCAAAAACGCGAAGAGTTGGCCGTCCAAAAACAGGCCGTCCCCACCGCTGAACTGGAGCGTCTAATTGCTGGCCGACCGGAAACCCTGGACTTCGTCGGAGTGCTTTCCCAACCCGGCGTGAGGCTGATTGCCGAGGTCAAGAAGGCATCCCCGTCCCGCGGGTTGCTGTGTCCCGACTTCGACCCGGTGGTTATTGCCGGGACCTACGCGGCCAACGGCGCAGCGGCCCTGTCGGTGCTCACCGACCCGCGCTTCCAGGGCGAACTCGGCCACATCGTCGCAATCAAGCAGTTCGGCGCGTCGGGCAGCATTCCGGCGCTGCGCAAGGACTTCATCTTCGACCCCTACCAGATATTGGAGGCCCGGGCGGCCGGCGCCGACGCCCTGCTGCTGATAGTGGCGATTCTGGCCTCCGAACAACTGCGGGAGCTGCTGGCCCTGGCCGGACAACTTGGGATGCAATGCCTGGTTGAAGTACACGACCGGGCTGAGGTCGAAACGGCCCTGGAGTCCGGCGCCGAAATCATCGGAATCAACAACCGGGACTTGCGGACGTTTACCACCGACCTGGCCGTGACCGAGGGCTTGGCCCCGCTGATTCCCGGCGACAGGGTAATCGTCAGCGAAAGCGGCATTAACGCTCCTGAGCAGCTGCGGCGGCTGGAAGCGCTGGGCGTTTCCGCCGTACTGGTTGGCGAAGCCCTGGTAACTGCCCCTGACATTGGGGCAAAAGTCCGGGAGTTGACTGGCATTGCGGCGCCGACAACGAACCGGACCGCGTGACGGACTCGGCGGCCGTGCCATGACCGTCGTCAAGATTTGCGGCATCCGTGAAGTGGAACACGCGGTAGTTGCCGCCCAAGCCGGAGCCGATTACGTGGGCCTGGTTTTCGTTCCCGAACGGCGCCGCCGGGTATCCGTGGACGCGGCGCAGGCCATCGGTTCAGCCTTGTCCGCTGCCGCCGGTGAGGGCGCTCCCCGGCTGGTGGGCCTTTTCGCCGGCCAACCCTTGGCAGAAGTTGCCGCCACTGTCACCGCCGCCGGTCTGGACCTGGCGCAGTTGTGCGGCGATGAGTCCCTGGAGTATTGCAGCCGGCTGCGGGACGACGCCGGAGTTGGCGTCATCAAAGTCTTCCACGTAACCAGAGACGCGGCAGGGCCGGAAACGTCGGACAGGGCCGGTCTCATGCGGGATTTCCACACTGCGGGACACCTGATTACCCTGGACCGGATGGTGGACGGATTGCAGGGCGGCACCGGCCAAACCTTCGATTGGGACGTAGCCGCGCGGCTGTCCGGGCAGGGCCACGATTTTCTGCTGGCCGGGGGCCTTACCCCAGAAAACGTGGGGCGGGCAGTGGCCGCAGTCCGCCCCTGGGGAGTGGACGTCTCCAGCGGGGTTGAGACCAACGGCATCAATGACCCGGACAAAATCCGCGCCTTTGTCCAGAACGCCAGGAACGCCTGACCCGCGTCTTACGGCCCTGACAGGCCGGTCCCAAATGGCGGGAGCCAAACCAGAGGAGGTTTGCAGCCAATGGCAGTCAGCAACACCGGCACAGTTCCCGACGAGCAGGGCCGTTTTGGCGACTACGGCGGAAAGTTCGTCCCGGAAACCCTGATGGCGGCGCTGGGCGAGCTGGAAGAAGCCTACGAAAGCCTGCGGGGTCAGGCCGGGTTTCAGGAAGAGCTGGGCGGCTTGCTGCATCATTACGCCGGACGGCCCACGCCGCTATACCATGCGGCCAACCTGTCCCGGCAGTGCGGCGGCGCAAAAATTTACCTGAAGCGCGAAGACCTGGCCCACACCGGCGCCCACAAAATCAACAACGCCCTGGGGCAGGCCCTGCTGGCCCGGCAGATGGGCAAGCAGCGGATTATCGCCGAGACCGGGGCGGGACAGCACGGCGTGGCGACCGCCACCGTCTGCGCCATGCTGGGGATGCAGTGCATCGTCTACATGGGCGCCGAGGACATCCGGCGGCAGTCGCTGAACGTCTTCCGGATGCGCCTGTTGGGGACCGAAGTCGTCCCCGTCGAGTCGGGGACCCGCACCCTCAAGGACGCCATCAACGAAGCATTGCGGGACTGGGTTACCAACGTCGAGACCACCCACTACCTCATCGGCAGCGTGGTCGGGCCGCACCCCTACCCCATGCTGGTGCGCGACTTTCAATCGGTCATCGGGCGGGAAGCCCGGCAGCAGCACGTTGAAGCCGAGTCCGGCCTGCCCGATTTCGTAGTGGCCTGCGTGGGCGGCGGCAGCAACGCCATCGGCATCTTCCACGACTTTATCGAGGATGACGCCGTGCGGTTGGTGGGCGTCGAAGCCGGCGGGCATGGGCTGTCCGGCGGGGAACACTCCGCCACCCTTTCCGCGGGCCGCCCCGGGGTGCTGCATGGCTCCATGTCCTACCTGCTGCAGGACTCCAACGGGCAGGTGACCGGGACGCACAGCATTTCCGCCGGTTTGGACTACCCCGGCGTGGGGCCGGAGCACAGCTACCTCAAGGACATTGGCCGGGCCGAATACCTCCCGGTCACCGACGAGCAGGCGTTGGAAGGGTTCCACCTGCTTTCCCGAACCGAGGGCATCATCCCGGCGTTGGAGTCGGCCCACGCCGTCTACTACGCCGCCGAGTTTGCCAGGCAATTAAACCCGGAGCAGACCATCCTGGTGTGCCTCAGCGGCCGCGGCGACAAGGACGTGCCAACGGTGGCCGCGGCTGCGGGGATCGAGGTTTAGGGGATGGTCGGGTCAGGGTAACTGAGCCGGTATTACCGTCAACCCTTCCTGGGCGAAATCCGAGTCAAACGCGAATATCGTTGACCGGGTCTCTTCGGCGCTTACTACCACTGACCAATCCACCAAACTTAATCGGCTACCGCCCCGGGCCTTCATTCGGTCCCAGATTTGCTCATGGGTGCTTTGGTAAATCCACAATATCTCCCAAACCCCCTGGATTGACTCGATAAACGCCCTGAGGGGTTCGAAGCCCAATCGCCGGTGGATTAACGCTGAGGACTCTACCAGCACGTAGGAGTTGGTGAAGAGGCGGCCCCCCTGACTTAGAGGTTCGAGTAAGTCTCCCTGGCTTGGGCGTGAAACAGGTCGCCGGGTTCCAGGTAAGCAAAAATGGCCGAAGTATCAATAATAATGGGAATTATACGCCTGATTACCCAAAACGCCGATGTAATTCTTTTTGCAATCGTGACGCTGGTTTGGGTACAATACTCGTATAAATCAAGCATGAAACAACGGGGTATGGTGGTTATGGCGAGCAACAACGGCGCAACGAAACCCAAGAGTAGTGGCCCGGGGAAATCCTATCGGAAGGGCATCACCCTGATACAAGCAGTGGAACAATTTGGGGACAAGGCCAAGGCCGAAGCGTGGCTGGTGGCGAACCGCTGGCCCGGCGGAGTCGCCTGCCCCGCTTGCGGGAGCAAAGAGGTCAGCGAGCGGGCGAACCGGAAGCCACAGCCCTTCCGGTGCCGGACTTGCCGGAAAGATTTTTCGGTGAAGACGGGGAGTATCATGCACGATTCCAAGTTGCCCCTGAACACCTGGGCGATGGCGTTCTTTCTGATTTCCACGAACCTGAAGGGCGTTAGCTCCATGAAGCTACACCGGGACTTGGGCATCCGCCAAGCGACGGCGTGGCATCTGGCCCACCGCATCCGGGAGACCTACCGGGAAGGGACGGGGGCGACCGTGTTCACCGGGCCGGTGGAAGCCGACGAAACGTACATTGGCGGGAAAGAGGCCAACAAGCATGAGAGCAAGAAGCTGAAGGCCGGACGTGGAACGGTGGGCAAGGCGGCGGTGGCCGGAGTGAAAGACAGGGAGACCAACAAGGTCAAGGCCCGGGTGGTGAAACAGACTGACGCCCCGACCCTTCAGGGATTCGTGGTAGACCACACGGAACCGGGAGCGATGGTCTACACGGACGAAGCGAGAGCATACGCCGGTATCCCCCGTCCCCATGAAGTGGTAAAGCACAGTGCGAAAGAATACGTGAAGGGGCAGGCGCACACCAACGGGATAGAGAGCCACTGGGCGTTGATGAAGCGTGGGATTGACGGGGTTTACCACCACGTCAGTTTCAAGCACCTTGACCGGTACGTGAACGAATTTAGCGGGCGGCATAACGCCCGCCCGATGGACACGATAGACCAGATGGCGGCGATGGCTCGGGGCACCGGCGGGAAGCGGTTGACCTATGCAACGCTGGTGGGGGAGCCGGATTAGCTATGGTCGATTTGCCGTTCAACCTTGCTCCCCTTGCCGAACCCCATCCAACTGACGACAAGGCCAGCGATAGGAACAAAGAGGGCGGACAGGAATATGGCAGAAACCATTATGTAGATGGCAACAAAAAAAGCGGTTTGCCAGTCAAACGGTGCTATGAGTACCCCCGTCCCGATGGCGGCGGGGAGGGTGCCGACAGCAATTCCGACCTGGACACGGGCGGCGAAACGTGCTACTGGTGGTGTCATAAAGGAACCCCCTTCCGGCAGAGTTGGGCACCTGCGACAGTAGCCGTCCCTCTCACGAATGCAGGCCGGGAAGGGGGCACGAAGGCCCAATTCGCACAAGGCCGTGCATTCGTACAACTAAGGGGTAAGGGGTCACTACTGTCGCAACCCGAAGACTACCAACGCCAAGGGATAAGGTCAACCCCCCTTTACTGTGATATACGGATTTGGTATAAGATACACATCAATATCCCTGTAAGGAGCAACCAATGGTTCAGTCAGATTCAGCCAGAATCACCCAGTTGGAGAACCGGGGCTACACGCTGGAATCAGGGTTCGACAGATTGGAAGAAAGCGTCTCTCAGCTTCGTGCGGAAATGAACCGGGGGTTTGACGAAGTGAACGGTCGGCTAGACCGGATGGACGGTCGGCTAGACCGGATGGGGGAGCGGCTGGGTGAAATGAACGAGCGGTACGATGGGCTGAGAACCGACTTGAACGAAGTCTTGGAATGGGTCAGAAGCCACCCATAGGATTGCAACCATGTCATATACCTGACCCGGTAACCAACTAAGTTGCCACCCCATGACAGACGCAGGTAAATATGCCATCCAAAAACGCTAAGACGAAACCCAAGGATACTGCGAAGGCGGCCACCACTACCACAGGGAAGCGTCGGGTGTCTCCCGCATGGCCGACCGTTCCGGCGCATCCGTACATGGCGGGCAATGCTCTGGTGTGCGGCGACAACCTTGACGTTCTGCGGGAGTTGCCCGACGAGTGCGTTGACCTTATCTACCTGGACCCGCCGTTCAACAGCAACCAAAACTATGTTGCGGCGTTTGGGGACAAGGGAAGCGTGGACGCCCAGCTTCGGGACATCTGGCGGTGGACGCTGGAGACCGAGAACTCCTAACCAGCGATTGTTGCATGGCCCACTGTTGAATGCGGTTAACGCCGTCCGGCTGGTTAGCGGTGATAACTCCCCAATGGCGGCGTACTCGGTTTTCATGGGGCGACGGTTGGAGCAAATGCGGCGAGTCCTCAAGGCAACTGGAAGCATCTATCTGCACTGTGACTCTACGGCAAACCATTATCTGAAATTGTTGATGGACTCGCTTTTCGGCTCCAGCAACTTCATCAACGAAATCTCTTGGTTGCGTAGCCAGACCCGTTCTTCAATCAGCCGTCGATATTAGGAAAGCGCACGACACCATTCTGTTCTGTGGAAAGAGCGCAAAGTACAAATTCAACATTTCCTATAAGAGCCTGTCCGAAGCCTCGTTGAACCTTTATAACCATGTTGATGAACGGGGGAACTATCAACTGGTGCCGGTACTCGTCAGCGGAAAGAGGAATGGGGAAACTGGACAAGTGTGGTATGGGGTTGACCCTAACCAGCGGGGCAAGAATGGGATGCACTGGGTTACTACACCTGATAATCTCAACGCCTACGAAAAAGACGGGCGAATAGCATGGCCGCAAAAGACAGGCGGTGTCCCCCGGTTGAAATACTATTTGGAAGACAATCCGGGTGTGCCAGTCAGTGATTTTTGGGATGACGTTGCATTCATGCATTCCCAAAGCGACGAAAATCTGGGGTATCCCACCCAAAAGCCGCTGGCCTTACTAGAGCGCATTATCACCGCCTCTTCTCCAAGTGGTGGGATTGTGCTAGACCCGTTCTGTGGATGCGGCACGGCGGCGGATGCCGCCGCCAGCTTGGGGCGTGGTTACTTGGGCATCGAAGTGAGCGCCATTGCTGTAAGGGTAATGGAGCAACGTCTGACCAGCAGGGGCGGGAAAGCCATCCCCGTTGTCTACAAGATGGGATGGGAAGATTACGAATGGGAAGCCTTTGAGCGGCGGGCGTTGATGCACGAGTCAGACGCCGAAGACGGTCTGCCGGGTTGGGCATGGGCGGAAGACAAAGTGGCGGGGTTGCTGAACGCCGTTCCCAACTCCAAGAAGATTGGCGACGGCGGGGTTGACGCCCGGTACTACACCGAGAAGGGAGAGGTAATCCCGGTTCAGGTGAAAATGTACAAAGGTCAGATTGGCCGCCCTGAAATGCAGAAGCTCCTTGGGGTTCAGACAGAATGGCAGAACCAGCAGGTCAACGCTCCGATGTCTCTGATGGTGACGTTGTACCCGCCCCGGGAGACCTTGCGGGTGTATGCGGCGCAACAGGGGCAGGTGAAAGTGCAGGGGGTGGAATACCCCAAGATGCAGGTGTTGAGCGTACAGGAAATGCTGACCAAGGAAATCCGGTCCAAGTTGCCGCCCGTAGACCCCCGGTATTTCGTGGGGGACACGCAGACCCGGTTTGCGATGGCGAGTTAGGAGAAGGCATGGCACGAAAGAAGAATAACCGAGGGCGTCCGGTGGTTCACGCGCTGCCACCCCGGATAGACGCCAGTGCGGAAGAAATAGCCCGGATGGTGTTGAACACCCCGCCTCCGCAAAGCTGGAAGTATCTTGAGGAAATGGGCGTCACCTATCGTTGCGTTGATTGCGGTCGGGAAGTGACGTTCCCCGAAGTAATGAACAACGACAATCGTTGCGAAGGTTGCGCCAAGACCACCAAGGCGTGACGGCGCGGGGAGCTTGGGTAATCAGGCGTATAATTCCCTTTAGTTTAGTAGTCAGTCATGTTTGGAATCAAAGGGTTTAGCAACCGTGGCGGGGCTGGTTAGACAACCACCCCGGGGTTATGCTGTTCCAAGGTTGACTGACTACTGGTAAGGTATCTCCAAGTGCGATGCCAACGGCGCGATGTTCTCGGTGGACTCCACTTCCAGCAACTCCCGCTCCAACTCCAAAACTGCGGACTGTTCCAACCGCAGTCCGGCCAAGGCGTGGAATTTCTGCTGGATATCCGCAAAGTCCATCGGCGGGTATCTAAGTTCCTGGTGTATCGTCTGGCCGTCCACAGTACGGACTGTGATCCCCATGTCCAGACGGTCGCCCCGGGTGGCAAAGCCCGGTCTCGGTATTATCAGGATGCGCGCTCTATCCCGGAACGCCGCCACTCTCGGGTCTTCCCGGTAATCCGGGCGGTGAACGTGGTCAAAGGTAAGCTCGCGGTAGACCGCTGCCACCGACAGAATGGACTCCATGTCAACCGAAGGATGCTTGTTGGTCATCACCGTGTCAAAAGCGCCCCGCGAAACCGAGACCTCAATCTGGCTGATTTGTTCCGCCTTTAGCTCATGTTGAAGGAGCAACTGCAGGAAGGCATACACCGGCGCCTGGTTGGGTGCGCCTATGGCATACCGCTTGTAGGCTAACTCCCGCATCAGATACTCTTCACCCAGCCCTTGGGTCACCTCCCAGCCGACTTCTTTAACCCCCAAAAACGCGTCGAAGAAACCGTTCTCTACGGTTAGAATCTCCTTGGGTCCATGGACTCCCTGGGAAGCCAGCAGCGCCGAGATGACCCCCACCTCCGCGGCCCGGCCCCTTTGCAGGGACTTGGTCTGATGGTGTTCTTCCAGGTGGTGGCTGGTCAGCCCCGATGCGCCTGAAGCCGCCAGTCCAAGGGCGTGTTCCAACTGCTCGGCGTTCAATCCCAGCAGTGCGCCGGCGTTGACTGCGCAACCCAAGGCTCCGCTGACACTGGCGTAGAACAGGTCTCGGGATGCGTACTTGAAGATGATGCTTTGCAGCCGGGCCGCCACTTCCGCTCCCAAGACCAACCCTCGTACCACTTCCCGCCCCGAGGCGCCCAGGCTCTGGCCCATGCTGAGCACGGTGGGCACCGCGCTGGCGGCATAGTGTCCCGTTCCCTGTTGGCCGGTTGAATCCACTTCGTCACCGTGGCCGATGGTCCCATTGGCCACGGCGGCGTAAATCAACGATGTACGCAAGGGGTGTCCAACAATGGAGCAGTCCCCGCCGCCGCCCCACACCCGGACCAAGTCGACCACCGGCTGACACGCGGGCAAGGTGGCGGAGGCGATCATGCAGCCCACCTGGTCGTACAGCAGGACCACCGCTTCCCGGAGGACCTCCGCCGACAGGTCTTCATACCTGTTGGAAACCACCCACTGGCACAATGCCTCAGTGGGGCCAATTCCTGCGGCCAAAACGGCCCCCTTATTGGAGAAGCTGAGTGGAGCAGTTGGCGGGGTGGGCCGGCTTCGAGGGTCTGCCCAAGCTCATCATCGCGCCCAGCCCTGCGATTTCAAGCGCCAGTAGTTCAACAGAGCGACACTCCCGCCTTCTGGATGGCCGTTGGCCGACTGTAAGGCGGGAGCGTTAACCGGGCTGCCGGGGTCACTATCAGTTGCCATTGCATCCCTGCAACAGCGGGATTCCCCCGGAACCCGGACTTGAGCCGGGCTGGCTACATCATTCCCTGAATCAGCCGGCTGCACTGCTCTTCCGACAAGCCCAGGGGACGGGCGGATATGGGCGGGCCTTCATCCAGAATCGGCTCCCGCTGGTCCAGGCTTTCCTGAGCGCCGGTCTGGAGGAACAGGCCGGTATAGATGGTGTCGCCCCAGGCCATGGCCTTTTCGCAAGCCGTCTTCCAGTCCGTCGTGTCGTGGCCGTCGTCTTCCAGCTTGTGTACCCGGTCCTTGAAGAAGGGATGACCGTTGTCGTGGTTGAAGGTCACACAGGGACTGAAGATGTCAATCAGCGCAAACCCGCGGTGCTGAATCCCGCCCTTGATTAGCTCAGTCAGTTGCCGGATGTCGCCGCTGTAGCCCCGGGCGACGTAGGTTGCCCCGTTCATAATGGCGGAGGTGATGGGATTGATCGGCATTTCCACGCTGCCGAAGGGTGTGCTCTTGGTCTTCATGCCGTCGCGGCTGGTGGGGGAGACCTGGCCGGTGGTCAGACCGTAAATCTGGTTGTTCATCACCACGTAGGTCAGGTCCACGTTGCGCCGGGCGGTATGGGTGAAATGGTTGCCGCCAATTCCGTAACCATCGCCATCGCCGCCGGTGGCGATGACGTGCAGGTTGTGGTTGGCCATCTTGGCGCCGGTGGCCACCGCCAGGGACCGCCCGTGCAGGGTGTGCATCCCGTAGGCGTTGATATACCCGGGCAGGTTGGAAGAACAGCCAATGCCGCTGATCATCAGGATCTCATGGGGGCGCAGTCCCAGCTCGGAACAGGCCCGCTGCATGCTGTTCAACACGCCAAAATCGCCACAACCGGGGCACCAGTCGGGGTCCACCTTGCCCTTGAAGTCGCGGGCGGTCAGTTGGACCGGTTGGCCTTCGGCTATGGTAGTGGTCATCAAGTCACCTCATTCGACAATGTTCGTTCCGCCAAGTTGGGCAGCCGCGCCTTTTAGCTCGGTGGGGCTGCGGTTAAACCATTATTTCCTGGTACGGCACGTAGTGATTGGTCTTGCCGGCCAGCTGCTCCAGCACCCCGTCAACGATGTGGTGGGGCATGAAGGGTTCGCCGTCGTACTTGCGGATATGCCCATCGGGGGCGTACCCGCTTTCGCTGCGCAGGTAGCGGGCGAACTGCCCGGAGTAGTTGTTCTCGACGATAATCGTGTGCTTGCAGCCGGACAAGGTCTCCCGGATGGCGTCGCCGTTCAGGGGCACCAGCCATTTCACCGGCAGTTGGTTGGCCGAGACGCCCTTCTCCTTGAGTTGCCCCACGGCTTCCTTGATGACGCCGTAGGTGGAACCCCACCCGACCAGCGTTACGTCGGCGTCCGGGTCACCATCCAACTCCGGATGGCCCACCGTTTTCGAGATGTTCTGGAACTTGCGGGCGCGCTTCTCCACCATCTGCCGGCGCTTGTGGGGGTTGGTGAATTCGTCGCTAATCAGCACCCCATCCTCGTCATGCTCGTCGGTGGCGACCACGTGGACGTAGCCCTCAATGCCAGGGATGGCCCGCGGGGAAACGCCGCTCTCGGTGTCCAGGTATCGCTGGTACCCGTTGTCGGGTCTGGGCTGGGTAATCAACTCGCCCCGCTCAATGACCGGGTGCATATCCACGTCGTCCGGGTCGAAGGAGAACCGCCCTTCGGAAATCAGCAGGTCCGAAATCAAAATCCCCGGGCATTGGGCCTTGTCCACCAGGTTGAACAACTCCGGCACGGTGTTGAAAGCATCCAGCGCGTTGATGGGCGCCACCACGAAACGTTCGTAGTCTCCCTGGCTGGCGCCCAACGCCTGCCACAAGTCGCCCTGCTCGGTCTTGGTGGGGACGCCGGTAGACGGGCCGGCCCGCTGCACGTTGACGTACACCACCGGAATTTCCATCATGCTGGCGGCGCCCACGGCTTCGGTCATCAGGGCAAACCCGCCGCCGGAGGTGCCGCACATGGCGCGGGCGCCGGTGTGGGCGGCGCCAATGACCATGTTGGCCACGCCGATTTCGTCCTCCACCTGCCGAACCATAATGCCCAGATTGCGGGCGTTCTGCGCCATCCAGTGCAGAATGCCGCTGGACGGACTCATGGGGTAGGCGGCATAGAACTTCACCCCCGCCGCGGCGCCGCCCATGGCGATGGCGTCGTTGCCGGCCCACACTCCCAGGGGTTTGCCGCCCTGGGGCAGGGTTTGCTCGAAGGGTTCGAAGTTCTCCCGCGCGTAGTCGAAACCGGCCTTGGCCACCTCAATGTTCTGGGTCACGATGGCCTCGCCCTGCCGGCGGAACCTCAGCGCCAGGCTGTCCTCCAGCACCTCGAACTCCAGCCCCATCAGCGACGCCACCGCGCCCACGGCGACGGTGTTCTGAATCAGCCGGTTGCGGCTCTGGTTCAGGTCGCCCACCGGGATGGGACAAAGCTGCGCTCCCGGGTTGACCTCGCCGGGGGTGATGGTATCCGAGTTGAACACCACCCGGCTGCCTTCTCCCATCAGGTTCAGGTGCCGGTCCATGGTGTCCTGATTGAGGCACAGCAACAGGTCGAGCCGGTCGCCGTGGGTGTGAATCTCCCGGTCCGAAATCCGCACCGTGAGGAAGATGTGCCCACCACGTATAATCGACTGGTAGGCGTTGTAGGTGTAGAGGTGCAGCCCGCGCCGGACGAAAATGCGGGCCAGAATGTCTCCCGGGGTTGCGATACCCTGTCCGGCTTCACCGCCAATGTTGATGGAAAGGTCGTATTTCCCTGGGCCCATCTGTCACTCCTGTGCCGGTTTCCTGGCTTGGTCGGGCCGCCGGAGGATTCTCTGCCGCCGAGTCCGCTCCGCAAGCCGATTGTACTTAAACTGACGTGTGTTCCCAGCCTGTTTTCCCGGTTGCTGGACAGTCCCAATAGTAAACCAACGCGGCCCCGGATAAAAGGACGGCCACCGCCCGGATTCACCCGATTCTCACCCCACCCAAGCCATAATGCCCAAGTCTACTACTACCGCCAAGTAAGGGCAAGATTTTGTGAGCGTGGGTTGTACCACCGCTCGGTCCAACCAAGGACGGCTTGGAGTGAGGAAGGTAGTGGGGGTGCTATAATTCTCGCCGGGCCAAACGGAGGAAAGACGTTTTGAATAGACGGGCTGTAATACAAGCATTGAGCACGGCGATCTCCAAGACTGTGTTAGCGGAACTAGACCGGTTGACTGTCCACAAAACCGAACAACAAAAGGTCGACCTTATTGAGCAAGGAAGGAATCAGGTTTTCGCGCTCCAACATCTGGAGATGCCCAAGTATGGTGAAGAAATAGTTGCAACGGTTTATGCGGCTGCTTATCAACTCCAGCACATCAACCTGACATATTCCTTAATCGAGGACACGCTCGGTTACAGGAACCACCGGGCGATTCCTTTGGCCCGCAATGGGAAATTACAGGTTGTGGACTTTGGGGCTGGGGCTTTGGCAATGCAATTCGGACTCGCATTGGCAATAGCCGATGCAATTGAGCGAAAACATTCTATTACTGATGTGCGCATTGATTCATTTGACGTAAATGAGCCGACGCTCGCAATTGGCAAGAAGATATGGGAAGAATTCACATCCATTGCTGCCAACAGTGACAGTAGCGAGCTGGCGTTGGTTAGCAACGCCTGTCAACTGGTCAGTTACGATACCCACTCCCGTGTTGATACAATATCGTGCATGGAAGGATCAGAGTCTTGGCTCAGCGCGATTCACGCAGTTTATGGCGAAAAGGAAGGAGATATAAAGAGAGACCTCGCCCAAATTTATTCCCGAATTCGACCTATTGTTGGGTTGATAACCTGCTATGGCAACCACGACGAAACTAAACCACAAGGCAATGTCGGGTTGGTACCCAAGGTTTCCCCATTCGATCTGGCGCAATTTGGCATCACGAAGCTGGCGGGTTATAACGAACCCGGAGTGGTCACTTCCACCCCAGTGCTTGAAAACAGGTTGCTCGTGAACGGATGGCAGCAAGTGGCATCCGAACTTCTTGCAATCAACGAAGAATGGGGTCTAATAAACAATCCAAGCCATACCCAGCGGAAAGACAATGCGGTGATTAACTGGACATGGGATACTTCATGTTTTACATATAGCGGAAACTTTGAAACCAACATCAAGACCACCATAAACTCCACGCAGCAACTGCCGGAGCAACCATCCATTCCTGTCTTGCGCATTACTAAACTAAAGCCAAGGTGGGATGTACATTTAAGTGGCGATGATGATCAGCTGGGTTGCGCCGGTGAATCCCTCTCATCCGTACTTGGAGAATGACCCGGCTCCGTCGTTTGACCCCCACCATCTGCGCATTTCACCTTGGCTTTAGTTTAGTGAGACAGGGGACCGGGTGAAGCACGCCGATTTGGGGGAAGGTCTTGTCATAAGTATCAGTCCTGGTAGCGTTGACGAATTGTTGTACGTCGAATTTGCGGACGGGAAAGTCAGACGGTTTTTTAGAAATGCGGGCAGGTTAGAACCCTGCTAACCGGGAGCTTAAACCATGCCAGCCGAAACACCCACCCAACTATCCTACCTTTCCCCTGAGCCGGACCATGCCGCCGAGCCGGTCACTTCCACTCGCCCTTCCCGCATCGAGGAAACCAGCGTTGCCTATGCCCCGACCGGGCAGATTTTGACCCGGGCCACCGGGTTTATGAACACCTATGACTTTACCCTGAACCCTTATTCCGGCTGTTCCTTCGGCTGCACCTACTGCTACGCCGCCTTCTTCAGCCGGAACGCCGAGCGGCGGGACAACTGGGGTTATTGGGTCAACGCCAAGGAAAATGCCGTCGAGTTGATGGAAAAGCGCAAGCCCGGCGCTCTGGACGGCAAGCTCATCTACATGAGCAGCGTCACCGACCCCTATCAGCCGTTGGAGCGGGAGTTGAAGCTGACCCGACGCCTGCTGGAGGTTATGGCCGAGCGGCACAAGCCCAAGTTGGTGGTGCAGACCCGCAGCCCCGACGTGGTCCGCGACTGCGACCTGTTCCGCCGAATCGAGGACAACGGCGGCCGGGTGCAGGTGAACATGACGGTCACCACCGATGACGAGGACGTGCGGCGCGCCTTCGAGCCCTTCTGCCCGTCCAACCCGGCGCGGATGAAAGCCATCGGACAGGTGCAGGCCACGGGCGTCGACGCCTGCATCACCATGACGCCGCTGCTGCTGGTCAGCAGCCCCTACGCCTTCGCCGACAGTCTTCTTGAAACCGGCGTCCAGAAATTTATCGCCCAGCCCTTCCACTTCCAGAAGGGCAAGTTCATTGCCACCACCCGCGGCCAGGCTCTGGCCATGATGGCCGAGAAGCTGGAGTGCCCCCCCGAATCCTTCAAGGAAGAGTACCTGGAACACTACCAAATGGTGTTTGACGTGCTCCAGTCCATGCTGCCGGAGCTTGGCGAAGGTAAAGAGGGCTTCAGCCCGCCGTTTTAGCCCTTCCGTAACTCAGGGGATTTGGGGGATGAATCCCCCAACGCAACCCCGTCCCCCAAGAGCCTGCCCCTGTGGAGACAGGGGACCTCCGAATTTTGGTTTTGAGATAATTCCTTAACCGGCTGTTGAGGGCTGGACGTTGCTTAATGCACGCAGCCTCCGCCACAGCAGCCGCCCCCGCCCATAGGAGGCAGCGGGCCAAACTCGGCGGGACCGGAAGAATCGCCCCTGGATACGGCGGCGAACACGGAAATGGCCCGCCGGGCGGGCTGTTCGCACCTGGGGCAGTCGGCGCCGGTGGCGCTCATGGATTGGAGCTTGTCGAAGCGGTGGTCGCAGGTGGGACAATGGTATTCGTATAGAGGCATACGCACCTTCCTGGTTTAAGTTGGGGGTGCCGGATGGATGCGGGTCAGGGTGGCATTGCCGGCGCGGGACTGCGGATTGGAGTTCTGCATTTGCCGGCGTCCGATCCTTGGCGGAAACCTTGTTCTGAATTTAACCGACGGCCGGTACGACAGTCAAGACGGGTTGCGGGGAATCAGCGGTCCGGTTCGACCCCTGATGGGCCGAGGCCAGGGACATAAGCCCGAATCCACCGATGGACACGGATGGACGGCGTGAGGACACTGGAAGGGGGGGTGAGGGAGTTACAGGCGCGATGATTCGGGCTCGAATTCGGGTAGACGGGAGGTTGGCGGGCGGTCTGCAGGCGCTTTTGGGGGCACGGATGGCGGCCTGCAGTGGCTGTGGCCAGCGAGATGGCGGGATAGGACACGGCGAGAGGCGCTCGCGGACCGGGCTGGCGCGAGTTGGCGGGGACGTTCAGTTGACAGGATGGCGGGTCAGTTGCAGACGGGTCGTCAAGCTGGGAGTGGAATCGCTCGCAGCCGGGCCAGGGCGCGACTGAACTGGGTTTCCCAAGGCCAGCGCTGTGGCAGATGCAGGGTGAGCCGGCGTGCGGAGCGGGTGAGCCGTCCGGCCAGGGCGAAGACCCGTCGCCGGAGGGTCTTGGTGGTCACGATCCGCTCACCCAGGCCGATGCGGGCTGTCCAGCGGGCCAGGTTGTGGGCCATTACCTGTACCGCCAGCCAGGCGCCGTTGGCGGCGAAGCGGCCCGAGGGGAGATGGTTCAGCCCGACGCCGTACTTGAGGTCGCGTATCGCATTCTCGATCTCGGCGTGGCGGCGGTGGCCGGCCTCCAGTTCCAGGGTCTCCCCGTCCCGGTCGGTGATGAAGCCGTGATAGCTGTAGGTGGCGAAGAGAGCCAGTTGAGAACTGGGCGTGGGCTTCACCCGCCGGACGATGAGCCGTACCGGCGCGGCGTCGGGCTCACTCTGGAAGGGGGTGTAGGTGTTTCGGCCACATCGGCGGCGCCGTCCATCCAGTAAGGAATCGGCGTCCAGGCATCTTCGGGTATCGCCTCGATGAGATTGTGCAGGCTTTTGTGCTGGCGGATGGTGATGGATAAGCGGACATCCATCCGGCGGCAGACGGCGACCACGGCGTGGGTATAGAAGCCGCTGTCAGCCCGCATGGTGAGCTGCCCGCTGGCCCCGCCGCAGCGAACCCGGCTCACCGTCTCACGCAGGAAGTGGGCGGCGGCGCGGGCGGTGTTGGCCCGGCCCTCGCGCAGGCGGGCCATCAGCACGTCGCCGGCGCCGGCGGCGACGGCCAGCAGTGGGTGATAGCCCCGTGCGCCGGTATAGCCGTGGTGGCGGGCGCCCTCCTTGGCCAGTCCGTAAGTCTCGCAGATCGTCGAATCAAGGTCGATGGTGAATGGCGCGTCGCCGGGTCCGGCCCCCGCCTGCCAGGCCCGGGCCAGCAGCTCGCGGCTCACCCGGTCCAACTGACGGACGTGGCCCCACCGGAAGCTGCGCAGGAAAGTGCCCAGGGTGGAGGGCGCCTTGACTACGCAGCCGAGAGTGCAGGCCGTCCTGCCGGTGCGCAACGCATCGGCGTCGTCGATGCAGTCGCCGCCCGCCAGCGCCGAGGTCACCAGAGTCGAAATCTTATCGCCGGTGTTGGCTCGGCCTGGGGCGCGGCCCAGGTCCAAGTGCCGGTCAACCAGTTGGGGCAGGCCCAGGTGCAAGGCCAACGTGGCGGGAAGGATCAGCCCGGCATTGTTGACCAGGCGATGGTCGTCGAAGGCGATGTGGATGCCGTCGGGGTGGTTGCGTGGTAGCATCTATTGGGTGCTCCTTGTTTCTGGTTGGTTTTCTGTCTCGAAAACCATTATCCCAGATGCACAGGAGCGCTTTCTGGTCTCTTCAGGACCCTGCTACACGCCCTCCTTCGGTGGATTGGGGATAAGGAAGTCCTTCCTGTTCTTGTTGGATGACATTCGCTGGCTTGACACTCTTATCGGGTAATGCCAGACTGCCCTTGTCGTTTACCGGCGATAATTCTTGAACCGTAATCAGGAGGAGACATGCCCGACGTTAAGATTGAAATTCGCGCCAACGGCCCCTATCGGGTTACCGGACCCGTTGACATCACCGACCAGAGCGGGAACCCTTACACCATCCCCGAAGGGCAGTGGGTGTCCCTGTGCCGCTGCGGGTCGTCCGACAACAAGCCGTACTGCGACGGCACCCACCGCGACTGCGAGTTTGAAGGGGCCAGCGAAGCCAAGTAATCACCTCTGCACGGCAGGCGGTTGACCTTGGCTGTGCCTGCATCTTGGAACTGTAGCCACCCACCGACCGGGGCCCAGCCGATGCATTGGGCCCCGGCTTCTTTTGTCGGCGTCTCCGATCTGACGGCAGTCCGAATAAACTCCAGCAGGAGCAACGCATGTCTACCCAGGTCAAAGCCCGCCAAGCGGCCCAACTGCTCTATGATGCCCACGCCCGGAAACGGGTTTACGACCCTCTCCCGGAAGAGTTGTCTCCCCAGACTATTGATGAAGCCTACCAGTTACAGGACGAATTTCTGGGACTGCTTTCCGGACTGTACGGCCAACTGGCAGGCTACAAGCTGGCCTACACCACATCAGCTATGCAGGAACGGGCCGGATTGGCCGAGCCCTGCGCCGGCGGGCTGCTGTCGTCCGGCATCCGTCAGTCCCCGGCGCCGCTGGACTCCAACGACTTTCTTAAGCTGGGCGTGGAATGCGAAATCGCGGTGGAGTTGGGCCTTGAGCTTGCGCCTGCGGGTGCGCCCTACACCCGGGACAAGGTGGCGCAGGCCGTCGCCGCAGTAATGCCGGCCTTTGAAGTGGTGGACTTCCGCACCCCGGAGTTACAGGGGAAGGCTCGCGCGCTGACTGCAATATCCACCAACATATCCAACGCCGGCGTGGTCTTGGGTAAACGGGTCTCCGATTGGCGGGGTTTGGACCTGGCTGCCGCCCGGGGCGCCCTCTGAATTAACGATGAAATGGTTGGGGAAGGGCACGGCTCGGACATCATGGGACATCCCTTCGAGCCGCTGGTTTGGCTGGCCAACCGTTGGGCCGAGCGGGGCCGGAGCATTCCGGCGGGATTCGTGGTCATCACGGGCAGCATCGTCACGCCCAAGATGCTCAACGCGGGGGATAACTCCAGGGTTTGGGTGGAAGGGTTGGGAGAGGCGCGGCTGACGGTGGAGTCAGGAATGTCCGGCCCCCGGTTCCTACCTCATGGCCCCTTCGTGTATTAAAGTCGGCCGAGCATAGAGTATTTGGAATTCAAAATGAGAGTGCCCAACCACGCAACGCTTGACGCGTCCGCAAGGCAATCCATTATGACGGGGGACGCTTTCAGACCTTTATCTCCCAGCATGGAAGTTCAGTGTTTGGGGCACTTGGCAAAAGGCAATTGGCTGACTGCTCAAGTACAGAACACAGCAGTTTTCATTAGCGAGGAATGGGTGGTATGGATTCATGGAAATAAACTTACCGATTGTGTATCAACATTTTGTGTGCTCTTGAATCATATCGGCCAAGAAATCAACACACCCGTAGCGATTGAACTTCTGAACCACCAAAACGAGAACGATGAACCTTTGCATCGTGTTTTGCAGCGCCAGTCTAGAAACGCCGTTGCTAAAGGCGTTATGATATGGGGAGCAGCCATCGTACTCGGCGCGGTGCTGAGTACATCGCTCCAGTGCTGGGTTTTGTGAGGTTAATTGCCATGACGCGTATTTTGGAAAAGGATTTCATCCCCCAAGTAGGAGAAATACTAAGCGAGTTGGGCTATAAAGTAATTCTTGAACCATCCCGGATTCCCAATCGGAGAATGTGGCGGAATGACCCTGCTTCGTTGATTCGAGGTCCGAAATACAGACCAGACATTCTTGTCGAACACGATCAAAAACTTGCGATTGTTGAAGTGAAGACCCATCCCGTCCTGCTCGGCGGCGTTTTTCAAGCCCGTCAATATTCGGACTACTTTGAGAAGGCCGTCGTCCTGTGCGTACCCGACGATGCTTGGGCAAATATTCCGAAGAGCGTCAGAGAATTCGCGGACGAACAAAGCGTTCGTCTCTGCCCCCCTCTCTGAAGTTGGCCGTGCTGTGTCGGATGTCTTGAATTGAAACCTCTTTGACTTTGCTACAGACTAAGAATGGGATGTACATTCATTGGTTGGCGAGTTTAAGCGCAATTCAACCCATCATTCTGTTCATGCAAACAAGATGCTGCGCCTTTGCGTCTCCTTGACACCCCCCGTCCTTCCCCCGTAGTATCAGCCCAAATCAGCCCACGACCGCAGACCGCGATAGGAGGAACTGGCATGGAATTTGGACTGTTTATGATGCCCCTGCATCCGCCCCACCGGGGCTACGCCGACTCATACGACCGAGACATTGCCCTGTTGGTGCTGGCTGACCAACTGGGATACCACGAGGCCTGGGTCGGTGAGCACATAACCGAGATGTGGGAGAACGCGCCGGTCCCGGAGTTGCTCATCGCCAAAGCCCTGGCCCTCACCGAGCGCATCGTCTTTGCCACCGGCGTCACCATGCTGCCCCTGCACCATCCGGTGGACACCGCCCACCGCATTGCCATGCTGGACCACCTGGCCCGGGGCCGGTTCTACTGGGGTATCGGGGTGCGCTCCCTGGCCACGGACTTGCACCTTTACGGGATTGAGTACAACTCGATGGACGAGGTGCGGGAACAGGGCAAGGAGGCCCTGGAGGTTGTCCTGGGTCTATGGGCAGCCGAAGACGGCCGCTTCGGCTACGAAGGCAAATACTATCAGGTCCACGCTCCCGAAAACGACCCGGAGCTGCAACGGCGGCTGCACTACAAGCCTTTCCAGCAGCCCCATCCACCCATCGGCGTCGCCGCCTCCACTCCCGGCTCCGACTCCATCCGCATGGCGGGCGAACGGGGCTGGATTCCCATGACCAACCTGATGTCCAAGCATGCCGCGGAGATGTGGCAGACGGTGGAGGACGGGGCCGCCAGCGCCGGTCTGACCGCGGACCGCAGCCAGTACCGCATCGGCCGCGAGGTGTTCGTGGGGGAGACCCCCGAAAAGGCGCGGGAGGAAGCACGCATCGTTCTGGGCCTGCCCTTCGACAACCACCAGTGGAAGAATCGGAAGGCGGGCGGTAACTTGGCCTACGTCAAGGTGGACCCGAACATGGCCGACGAAGCCGTGGACGTGGACTACATGATTGAGAACGTCTGGATTGTGGGCGACCCGCAGGAGTGCGCCGACAAGATCCGGCAGCAGTACGAGGAGATCGGCGGGTTCGGTCACCTGCTGATGATCACCCACGACCCGGACGACCACTCGCTGGCGCAGAACTCCATGCGCCGCTTGATGGAGGACGTGTCGCCCCTGGTGGCCGATTTAACGTAGAAATCCGATGCTGGCTTGGCATCCAAGAGAAGGAGGGCGGGTCTGAGATCCACCCCCCCCCTTTGGCGTTCAGCGCGAAGCACGTGGTTACCGGAACGCCGGGATTACGTGCTTGCCGAACAGCTTGATGGACTTCATAACTTCATCGTGCCCGATGGTCTCGGTGGCCGTCAGGAATTGGACTTGGTCGACGCCCGTGGCCTCGTGCAGCTTGATGGCGTTGATACAGCTTTCCGGGTCTCCGGCGACAATCACTCCCCGGTCGGCCAGCGTGTCGGCGTCCATGTCATCCCAAATCTTCTGGGCCAGCGCGTTGCCGCCGGACAGGTCGAACTGGGTCGCCGCGCCCTCGTCTGAAGTTTCCTTCACGTCGATGTACCGGGCGAAGTTATCCACCAGATGCTCGGGGATTCCGCCCCACTGCTCCAGCAGGCGGGCGTAGACGTCTTTCTGGTTCTCCACGTAGGGGCGTCCCGGCCCGAAGAAGGTCTTCAACGAGTCGGTGCAAAGCTGCCGGGCCTTCTGGTTGTCCTCGCCGCAGTACCCGAACAGCGAGCTTAGCCACTGGTTGTTGACCGCGGCGCCCACCGGGTGGGCTTGTTGAATGTTCCGCCGGTAGTCCTGAATGTGGGGTTCCAGGATTGAAGGGGCGCTGACTCCCAGAGCCATTACCCCGATGCCCTTTTCCGCGGCCAACTCGTAGGTGGACGGCTGGAGCGCTGCCACCCAGATGGGCGGATGGGGTTTCTGGTAGGGCTTGGGCAGCACCTGACGGGGCGGAACCTGCCAGAACTTACCTTCCCATTCGAAGGTCTCCGACTCCCAAATCTTGGGAATCATGCTCAGCGACTCTTCCCACATATCCCGGGTGTCGCGCGGGTCAACGCCCATGCCGGTCTGCTCGAAGGCGGCGGAACGTCCGGTGCCGAAGTCAACCCGTCCGTGGGAAAGTTGGTCCACCATTGCCACCCGTTCCGCTACCCGCACCGGGTGGTGGTAGGGCAGAATGACCACGCCGAAGCCCAGCCGGATGCGCTTGGTCAGGCGGCTCAGAGCGCCGAAAATCACCTCCGGGCAGGGCGATGTGGAGAAGGTGGTGAGGAAGTGGTGCTCTACAAACCACACGTAATCGAAGCCCATCTCGTCGGCCAAAATGCACTGCTTGATGGTTTCTTCCACAACCGCGTGGTCGTCCAGAGTTGGGCGTTGCATCTCGTAAGCCAAGCCAAACTGCATTACGTTCTCCCGGTGGGGTATGCCGGCTAATTTGGGGCCATTGTAACCGGGATGGAAAGGTGGGACAAGGCAGGTTGCCGATGTCTCGCTACCCAGGATGCTCCCGGCGTCACGGGTAAAATTGCAGGTCGGACGAGCGAATCAGCGGGAGCAGCGGCGTCCCTGAAATATCCAGCCACCGGCCCCAACAGGTGTTGTCAACAACGCCTTCGCAATAATCCTTGACCACGGTTTCCCAATCATTGCAGGAATGAAACAACTCTTTGCCGACCATGTCGCGCGCTTCCACGAACCCGAGATAAAGCAGCACAACAGGGACTCCCAAGGATGCCAGTTTCCACGCCCAGGCGAACCGGTTGGAAATCTGGCAGTGGTGGTCCCGCGAAATATCCCAAGGCCCTTCCGTTGCCGTGTGTAAGCCGGCAGACGCCTCTGCAATCGCATGCCTGATACTCGTGCGATTGTCGGAATTTGTGCTGCCGCATTTATCGGACTTGGGCGAAAGTTCCTTGGCATGGGCTTTTGCCTCTATTAAAAGCAGTCCTTCTTTGCCATTTATCCGGCAAGTGCTGGCTATGTCCCAACTAGGTGTGCGGGGGTTCTTGGGAACGGCCAGCCACCACTTCTTGAGTTGTTGTTGTATTTTGGGCGGAACGAGGCAGTTTGGCCTGCCGAGGTCCACTTCTTTTGCTGGCGTTACGTCCCATTGACCGTCTTCTGTCTTGAACGGCTTGCCGCAGGGCAGCCACTTGTGGCTGGGCGTGACCGCTATCTCCGGGACATCAATCAGCTCCGTTAGCCGTTGGGCCACGTCTTCGGGCGCACCGTCCGTCAGCAGTACGCAGCGGGGCCGGCTGCCACGTTTCTTGTCCAGTTGCTTCCACCATTCCATGTTGTGGTTTACCGTGAGGAATTTGTCCTTCAGGCTGCTGATGCCTTCCACTTGAAACCCTTGGACATTTCCGTCCATATCGACGCGCACAAGAACCCGGTCATCGTCCGTCGGGGTGTAATAACCCGCTTTTGATCCCCAAGTAACGGTCAAAAAGTTTCCTTCGTGGTCAAACCATATACTTATTTCGTCCGTGGAGCCCATCTGCCCTCGCTTCAACGGATTATGTTGGTTGGATACGCTGTAAGAACGAACGCGTCACCCTCCAGGTACTTGACCACCACGCATATCCATTTGTCGCCGACTTCTGTACCGACGAACATCTTATAGTTAAGTGTAACGGTCTCGGTGTCCTGCTTATCGCTGGTTATTTCATCCGGCTGCTGGATAGTGTCGCATATCTGTTGGAGCATCGTCTCCATTTCGGGATGTTGGGCGCAAATATGCCGCCAACGCTTGGTAGGCAGTCGAATGGGTTGGCCTTGGGGGTCCGAGATTATCACTTGGAGATGGTGTCATGGTCACAATGATATTCCAACACCGTGTTCCCGTCGCTTATCATCTCTGCTGAATCACAACTATTCACCCAATTTCTCCTGCCAGAGGAAAATACGCGCCAGACGGATTTCGTCGTAGGAAAATTCCGTGCCCAGGAACTCCCAGACGGCCTTGAGGAAATCGCCTCCGCAAACCTCAAACGCTTCTCTTACTTGGGCGATTCGGTCACTGTCGGGCCACAGGTGCTCCAAGTCCAGGTTGATACCCTGAGCGGTCATGCGTTCCAGATGGCCAATGATGGTGGTCTCGGCCAAGCCTCGCTCCGCGGCCATCTGACTGATGGACAGCTTTTGGGCCAGAAGGTCCCGGGTTGCGTCGTAAGTCGTACCCCTGCTCCGTTCCGGGCGGCGTTCCCGCTCAACGCCGTTTTCCCCGGAGCGTAACGGCGCCCGCCCCAACAGGGCATCGGTTCGGTCTGCCTTGCCGTGGGACTCGGCGTAGCTGTGGATAGCCTCAAGAAACTGAGGGCCGTACTGTTCCAGCTTGGTCCGGCCCACGCCGGAGATTCGGGAAAAGCTGTCCGGGGATTGGGGGAAGCACGCGGCCATTTGCCGCAGGGATACGTCTCCGAAAATAACGAAAGGCGGCATATTCCGGGCGTCGGCCAACTGCTTGCGCAGAGCGCGCAGTTCCTCAAACAGGACCGCATCGTACTCCACCTGCGAGGCAGATGAGGCGGAGCGTCCTGACCGCTCCCTTGGCCGGTCGTCGGCGTCGCCGGCCCGGGGTCTGGGCAAGGAAAGGGTCTGGCGCTGCTGAAGGAACCGGCGTCCCTCGGCGGTGACGGAAAGGGTGGGAAATTCCCCATCGTTGCGGACCAGAAATCCCTTGGCTTGGAGTTGCCCGATTATCTCCCGCAGTCCTTGACGCCCGAAATCTTTGGCGATGCCGTGAACGCTCAACTGGTCGTGTCCCAGTTCCAGGATGCGCTTTTCCCGGCTGCCGGTCAGTACCTGAATGACGTGGGTGGCGCCGAATCGCTGGCCGGTGCGGATTACCGCTGATAGGACTTTCTGGGCGATTTCGGTGGCGTCGAACTCCTCGGCCTTATCCAGGCAAACGTCGCACCCGCCGCAGTTTTCCTCACCCCATTGCTCCCCGAAGTATCGCAGGATGTACCGGCGGCGGCATGTGGGCAGCTCGGCAAGCTGCACCATCTGGTCCAGTTTCTGGCGGGCGTTCCGCTGCTCTGCCTCGTCCTCCATCTGGTTGATGAAGTAGTCCTGCTTGGCCTTGTCGGCGTAGGCGTAGAAGAGAACGCAATCGCTGGGCAGGCCGTCCCGCCCCGCCCGGCCGGTTTCCTGGTAGTAGCCTTCCAGGGACTTGGGCAGGCTGTAATGGACCACCAGCCGTATGTCCGGCTTGTCGATGCCCATGCCAAAGGCGATGGTGGCAACGATGATGGGAACCCGGTCCCGAATGAAGTCCTCCTGAGTCCGGCGGCGCACCTCCGGGTCCAGCCCGGCATGGTAGGGACGGGCGGACAGGCCGCGGGAGTTGAGGTCTTCGGCCAATTCCTCGGTTTCCCGGCGGGAGAAGCAGTAGATGATTGCGGACTGGTCGCGGCGCTGTTGCAGCAGGGACATCAACAAGCCCCAGGAATTGCCCTTGGGATGCACCGAATAACTGAGGTTGGCCCGGTTGAAGCTGGACAGGAACACCTTTCCATGGGTCAGGTCGAGTTGCTCGATAATGTCCTGCCGGACGCGCTGGGTGGCGGTGGCGGTCAACGCGATAACCGGGACGTTGGGGAAGGCGGCCCGCAGCGCGCGCAGGTTGCGGTAGTCGGGGCGAAACTCGTGCCCCCACTCGGAAATGCAGTGGGCTTCGTCAATCGCGATCAAGCTGAGGCGAAGCGATTGCAGGAACCGGCGGAACTCGGGTTGGGCCAGCCGCTCCGGGGCGACGTAGAGAATTTTTACTTTCCCCTGCCTCGTCTGGTCTTGCACCCGGTCTATCTCCGGCCCGGGCAGCGAGCTGTTGATGCACCGGGCGGCGATGCCGTTGGCGTTCAGGGCATCCACTTGGTCCTTCATCAGGGCGATGAGAGGCGAGATGACCAGGGTCACGCCGTCGAAGATCAGGGCGGGCAGTTGGTAGCAAAGGGACTTGCCGCCGCCGGTGGGCATCAACACCAAGCTGTCCCGGGAGGCCAGGACGTTGCCGATTATCTCTTCCTGCAGGGGCAGGAACTTGTCGTATCCGAATTGGGACTTGAGGATTTCAACAGGAGCCTGGGTGTTTTGCATAGGGCGCTAAACTCTTGCCTGGTTTGATGGGGGCTGAGCCGGGGAGGTGGGGCAATCTTACGCTTTCACCCAGTTTGAGGAAAGGTGGGAATTGTCAGGGGGTTGGGCCTTTTCATTCTCGGTAGCCGCTGCATACCACGCAGCCGGTGAATCCACGGCAAGCCTTACCCGGCACATCCAACGCATAAACTCAGGGGGTTTGAGGGATGAATCCCCCAACGTACTCCATTAAACCAGCGGTTTTTGTGGACAATGAAAAGGCCCTGTGTCAGAGGGTCATCCCGAAACCGTAACGAGGCCGGAGAGATAACGGCGTGGCTTGTTGCCCAGCAATGATGGGGCAAGCGGGGCGTGGTTGGCCGGGCCGACTGATCAATCGGCTCCAATCAGGACAATCTCGCGCTGCACCGGGGATGTTACAACTGGCCCTTCTTCAGACATAAAGGCGTCAATTTCGGAGCGTACGCCGAAGTCGGGCAGGTAGATTCCCGGCTCAATGGAGAAGCCGATCCCGGGGATGATGCGGCGGGTGTCGCGGGTCTCGAATCCGTCCAGGTTCACCGCCTCACCGTGAACCTCGCAGCTAATGCTGTGGCCCAGCCGGTGGGTAAAATACTCTCCGTATCCCGCATCCTCGACGTAGCGGCGGGCGATACCGTCCGCCTGCCAACCCCGCGGCGTGATTCCCAGACGGTAGCAGTCCTCCAGGAACCGCAGGGCAGCGTCCCGCGCCCCGGTGACTACGTTGAAGATTTTCTGATGAGGTTCCGGCGCCTTTTCTCCCACATAGGCGGTCCAGGTGATGTCGGCGTAGACGGCATCGGGGTTGGCCTCCCGCGCCCACAGGTCGATAAGCACCCAGTCCCCCGGCCGGATTACGCTGCTTCCCTGCCACGCTGGCTCGTAGTGGGGATCGGAGCAGTGGGCGTTGACCGAAACGATGGGCCCGTCGGACGCTTCAAGACCCTCCTCCCGGTATCTGAGACGGATGAACTCGGCAATCTCAAACTCGGTAACTCCTTCTGACAGGCGTTGGCCGATGCGCCGGAATGCTTCGTTGACTATCTGCCCCAGCTTGTCGGCGGCCCGCCGGTGGCCGGACAACTGCTCCGGGGTCCAGCGCTGGGTGGCGTACTGCATCAGGTCTGCCGACGAAACCACTTCGACTCCCAGGCTGCGGACCAACTCCACGGTCCCGGCGTCCACCCGCGACACCCGGGGCAACTCGTTCAGGGGGGAATACTCCATGGTCACCCGGCCGGCCCCTTCCAGTGTCCGGCGCAGAGACTCCAGCATTGACCCACGGCTGCTGTATACCGCCGTCCGGGCGCCGGCGCCCTCGAATTTGCCCGCGTCGACGTGGTGAGTGACCACGGTGGGCGTTCCCTCCGATGGGACGTAGAGGAAACAGGTCCGGGTGACGTGCCCGGACGGTATTATCATCTGCCGGAAAATGGGGTTGGAGTTCCGGTAGTCGTGAATCAGCCAGCCGGGAATACCTTCGCCTTGCAGAAACAGCTGAGCGTCGTTGATAACCCGGTTTTCAGCCATAGCACCCATCCTTGGCTTCGGCTTCCGCCCCGGAACTTGGCGGGGCCGGGCGTGGGAGTTAACGGATTCCGGGAGTGGTCCCGCCGTCGGCGATAATGGTTGTCCCGGTGACGAAACTCGACCGGTCAGAGGCCAGGAATGCCAGGACGTCGCCGACTTCTTCCGGCCGTCCCAACCGCCCCATCGGGACCCGTTTAACCGCTTGCCGCAACAGCGCTTCCGCGGGCTTTCCTTCTGCCGAGGCTGTGTCTTCAATACTGGACAAAAGGGATTCGGTTTCCACCGGGCCAGACACCAGGTTGTTTACCGTAATGTTGAAGGGGGCCAACTCGGTGGCCAGCGTTCGGAAAAAGCCCTTGATGGCCATTTGGCTGAGGGTTGCCAACGCCATGCCGTCTCCAAGTTCTTGATAGGATGACGAAAACAGGTTGATGATGCGGCCCCAGTGCTGCTGTTTCATGTGAGGGACGGCTTCCCGGCTGAGGCGGACGGCACTGTACAGGTTGCGCTCCAGCGCCAGGCTGATGGTCTCATCCTGCAAGTCCACCGCCGGGGTTGTTTCAGGGTGGCCCACATGAGTCACCAGAATCCCCACCTGGTCGAACCGGTTGTAAGTGTCCCGGACCACCCGGCGGATGTCCCGATCCTGGGACAGGTCCGCGGGGACGGCCAAGACCCGGTGCTGGGTGCTGATGCGGGCCAGTTCAATCTCGGCGCGGCGCAGCGCGGGTTCATTGTTCCCGCAGATGGCGACGTTGGCTCCCTCTTTGGCCAGGGCAATGGCGACCGCCAGTCCGATTCCCTCGGTGGAACCGCCCACGATGGCAACCCGGTCCCGCAACCCCAAGTCCATGCTTACCGATGCCTCCTGCCCTGTTGCGATTGGCCCCAATAATATACGGGGTATAACACATGCGCAAGGAAATTCGGTCATCCAATTCCATTGTGGCTCCCTGCCCCAAAAGAGCAGCCGCAACAAAGTGTGGGTCTCTGACCCGCCCTGGACACCCGTTTTACGGCCTGGTTGCCTGGCCTAGACGCTCGGGGGCAATAGGGATTCGACCTTGCCCACAAACCGCTCTACGTCCTGAATAGATGACGCTGCGGACCGACAGGTCAAACCAATTCTCGTAGAAGTTCCTGTGAAGGTCACTGGCAATGGAGAACAGCCTGCGCAAGTCTTCGTCGCCGGTTTCATTCCGAAGCCGGTTAACGACGGCCTGAAGTTGACGGTGCCCGTGATGTTCCCAGCCCCTTGCTTCGGCTATTGACTTGACAATCTCGGCTGCCGCTCCCCAACCCTTTTCGGAGGCTTTTGGCAAGTCTTCGTCAAGTTCCTGATATGCCTTGGCCAAAAATTCCCTGCTCTGTTCCAAGTATGTCCGTTGCTGTTGCATATCCCCTCTGGCAGGTGATGCACTTCTCCTAGATTACGCCAAACGGCGTAACCGGAAGCTACTCTCTGAAAGGGGGGCTGTCAACAGCGATGACCGTCGGGTCACGAAACCTGATTGTAACGGAAGCAGCCGGTCAAGTGGTCGTTGACCAGTCCTGCGCCCTGCATGAAGGCGTAACAGATGGTGGGCCCGACGAACTTGAACCCGCGGCGGCCCAGATCTTTGCTCAACGCTTCGGACTCCGGGGTCTTGGCCGGAATATCAATGTTGGTCGGCCAGGCGTTTTTCCGCGTCCCACCGCCGGTGAAGCCCCACAGGTAATTGTCGAAGCTGCCGCACTCTTCCTGCATCCGCAAAAAGGCCTGCGCGTTGGACACGACCGACGCCACCTTTTGCCGGTTGCGGACTATCTCCGGGTTCTGGAGAAGTTCAGCGACCCGTTCGCCGGAGTACGCGGCGATGCGCGCCACGTTGTAGTCGTCAAAAGCCCGGCGGTATCCCTCGCGTTTCCGCAAAATAGTCAACCAACTCAGGCCGGCTTGCGCGCCGTCCAAGGTCAGATACTCGAACAGGGTGCAGTCATCGTGCCGGGGGACTCCCCACTCCGTATCGTGATACTCCACCATCAGGGGGTTCCGCCCCACCCAGTCACACCGCTGCGGCACGGTTTAGATGACCGCTCCTTCCGCCATTTGGTCAATGTCGGCGTCGGAGTAACCCAACTCGGCGAGGATTTCCCGGTTGTGCTCCCCCAGCATCGGGGGATGCCGGTCCAACCCGCCGGGAGTGGCGGAAAACTTGAGGGGCAGCCCCGTCTGCTTGATGCTTCCCAAGGTGGGATGGGGCATTTCCAGCAGCATTTCCCGGTGAAGGACCTGCGGGTCGGTAAAGACGTCGGCCAGGTCGTTGATGGGACCCGCCGGTACGCTGACCGCCTGAAGGTCGGCAACCCATTCGGTGGAGGGGCGGGTCAGGAAGAAATCCTGAAGCATGGGGACAATCTTGGAACGGTTGCGTACCCGGTCGCCGTTGGTGGCGTAATCCGGGTGGTCCTTCAGGTCTTCCCGGCCGAGGCCCTGGCAGAACCGTTCCCACAGACGCTCCGACCCCACGGCCACGTTGAAATACTTGCCGTCCTGGGCCATGAACCCCTGGTAGGGGACCAGGGTGGGGTGAGCCTTGCCCAACCGCTGGGGCGCGGCGCCGGTGGCGAAGTAGAAGGCAGCCTGGTAGGTCAGCCAGGCAACTTGGGCGTCCAGCATCGCCACGTCGATGTACTGGCCCTCGCCGGTTTCATACCGGTGGCGCAGGGCGGCCAGAACGGAAAACGCGGCCCACATCCCGGCGCCGATGTCGGTGACGGCGATTCCGATCTTCTCCGGCTCGCCGGCGGGGTCTCCGGTAATGCTCATCAGGCCGCTGATGCCCTGCATTATCTGGTCGTAGGCCGGGCGGGACTGGTAGGGGCCAGTTTGGCCGAACCCGGAAATGGAACAGCAGATAATCTTCGGGTTAACAGCCTTGACCGCCTCGTAGTCGATGCCCAGACGGGTCATCACTCCGGGGGTGAAGTTCTCCACCACCACGTCGGCGTCCCGGGCCAGCTTCAGGAAGACCTCTACGGCCTTCGGCTCCCGGAAATTCAGAGTCAGGCTGCGCTTGTTGCGTTGATGGAAAGGAAATATGCGCTCTCATCCCCGATGAACGGAGGTCCCCAGGTGCGGGTGTCGTCGCCCGAGCCGGGCAGCTCAATCTTGATAACGTCGGCCCCGTAGTCGCCGAGCATAAGTGTGCAAAACGGGCCGGCCAAGGCCCGGGTCAAGTCCAAAACGCGAACGCCTTCCAGCGCCTTCATGAGTTACCCCTCCGTCGGGTCAAGCTGGGTGGCCGCTGAAACCCCGGCGCGCCGACGCCGGCGGGACCGTGGTTCCGGGCAACGAACATCTTACCATAGGCCGCCGCCGGCGGGTACGGGCGGAGCGTCATCACTTTGGGAACGGAGGCGCGCCGCTATATCGGGTGCGAACGGCGGCGGCGGCGATTGTCTGGAAAACCCGCGGTTTATTGCCTTTGACACCGCCGCCGGGCCAACTTTATGATGTTATCCAATCATTCCCACGACCGACGCGCAAAAAACGCGCCGGGAAACCCGGCGAGGAGGTGTGCGTTGACTACCATTCCCGAACTTCAGGAGCAGTATCGAAACCTGGATGTCCAGTTAACCTGGAAGGGTGAGGATGCCATAGACGCCCGATGCCTGTTGGCCTTCCGGTACGAATACCCCGAGAGGGAGGCCGAGGTCAACATCGACACCGACGAGTTCACCGCCGTCTGTCCCTGGACCGGCCTGCCCGACTACGGGACACTCTATATCAGCTACGTTCCCGGCGAAAGCTGCATTGAGTTGAAATCGTTGAAGTATTACCTCTTGTCCTACCGGGACGTGGGAATCGTTCAGGAACACGCGGCCAATCGCATCCTGCTGGATTTGGCCGAGTTGTGCCGGCCCCGGCGGATGAAGGTGACCCTGGACTACAAGGTAAGGGGCGGCCTTCACACTTCAGTAACCGCCGAATACCAGCCCGAACGCCCGGCACAGGAGGAGTAACCCATGCGATTTTCCGGCAGCTTCGTCATCGTCGCCGTCCTGTTCGTTACCGTGCTGATTACGTCCAACATCATTGCGGTAAAACCCATTCAACTGCTCGCCCTCCCCTTCGAGTTTTTGGGGAGCGCGGCGGTAATTCTGCCCGCCTCGATAATCATTTTCCCCATCAGCTACATCGTCGGGGACGTGCTGACCGAGGTTTACGGCTTCCGCATAGCCCGGGGGGTTATCTGGCTGGGGTTTGCCGCCAACTTGGTTGTGATTGTCGCCCTTTGGCTGACCGGGACCATTCCGGGCGCTCCCTTCTGGTCGCCGGAAGATCAGGGCGCTTACGGCCGCATCCTGGGGCAGTTGCCGTGGATTCTGGTGGCGTCCTTTGTCGCCTACCTTTTCGGCGAGTTTTCCAACTCGACGGTGCTGGCCCTGCTGAAGTACAAGATGCAGGGCAGATACCTTTGGGTCCGCACCATCGGCTCAACCGTGGTGGGCCAGGGGTTGGACTCGTTCATCTTCATCTTCATTGCCTTCGGGATTGGCGCCGGCTGGACGGGGAACCAAGTGCTGAGCGCGGCCATTTTCCAGTGGATTACCAAGATACTGTACGAGACCGCAGCCACGCCCCTGACCTACCTGGTGGTGGGCTACATGAAGCGCACCGAGCAGATGGACGTGACCGATGTCCCCCGATCGCTGAACCCGCTGGGCGTGTTCGGTTAGGAACAAAGCTCCGTCCCGCCCGAAGGTCGTGAGGGCCGTCTCCCAAGCAGCGGGGCAACAGCAGTTAAATGAGGAAGTCCTTCGAGCCTCCCCAGGACCAACGGATTGGGGGCATCGAAGGACTTCATTTCGTTGGTAGTCCCTGCCTGGGTTGGAGATGCAAGGCAATCCCGTCATTCCTGTTCGTCTTTCCCGCGAAAGCGGGAATCCAGAGGCGCTGTCAGTCGGCAACGTTCTCTTTGCCTGGACGTTCCTGGACTCCCACTCTCCCGGGAAAGACGAGAAATGTCAGCAGAACCTAAGCCTGATTTTGTTCCCCCATCAACGCTATGTTGTTCTGGAGTTCCACGCCCAGCGCCTGGGTGGCGGTAATCCTCGCCACCAACACCCGGCCCGCTTCATCATTGCGGTAATCGTTTCGCAGCTGAATGTGCAGGTCCCGGTAAAATTCCAGGTCGGCGGTGGGCAGCCCTCGCATAATCATTCCGGCGAAGGGGGAGCTGTCCACCCCGTGCAGCGACCCGTTGTCCGCCCCTTCCTCTCCATCATCGGGTTGCAGGAAGTAATCCCGCTGGGAAGGCTGGCCCAGGGCAGCCCCCCGGAACCAGGCGGCATTGCTCTGGGCTGCCGAGAAGACGTACCGCCACCGCAGGTCGGGCGATACCTCCGGCGGCGCGGCGTTGTCCACATCGTCGTTAATCCGGCGCAGCAGCGCCATCGCGCTGTCGGAACATTCGTTGACCGCATCCATGTATTCCTGCAAACCGGCTAGGAAGGACTCCGCCGCCGGCAGGTCCAGCATCTCCATGTAGGTGGGGTGCTGCATCCACATCGGCGCGTATTCCGGCTCCAACATCCCGTGCAGCAGTTGGTCGTAGGCAGCCGTGGGGTCTCCGCCCAGGTGGTCCACCAGTTCTTCCATCCATCTGAGGTCCGGCGAAACCTCGAGGAGGGGAATCGACTGGACGAAGTCCGTCACCAGTTGGAGTTGGGCGCGCTGCTCCGGCGTTATGCTGCTGCGCCCGCCGCCGCGGCGGAAGGGACTGGGCAAGGCGCGCCGGGCCGGGGGCGCCGGTGCGCCCGGGGCTGCGGGAGACGGTTGGCCGGGCGCGGTCAACTGGGGCCGGGAGATTCTGACAAACTCGGGGAAGGCCGGGCCGGTCGGAACGGCGGGGCGCCTCCGCTGGACGCGGAGGTAGTAGAACACGCCCGCGGCGCCCGCGGCCGCCAACAGCAGGAGCAGCGCCGTAGAGAACAGCCACACGGGGATGAGTCCCGACTTGACCTCGTATACGTCGGAGTATGGGCCGATGTTAGATGCATGGTCCACAGCCTGGACCCGCCAGAAATACTTGCCCCGGGGCAGGGCCAGATTTTCCGGGAAGGCGAAGACAGGGTCGTTCAACCCCACTTCTTCATGGAAGATAGTCGAAAACCCGGAGTCCCTGGCTACCTGAAGGTTGTACGAAACTCCGCTGGGGTCTTCCACCGGCGCCCACTTGGCCGTGGGCCGGAATCCCCCGAAGAACCCGCCACGGGTCCCGTCGATGGGTTCCTGCAGGGCCGGGGCGGCCGGCGGCGCGTTCTCCACCTGGAAGGTCTGTTGCAGGGCGGCGCCCGACCCGTCGACGATCTCAATGGCGTGTTCCCCGGCGGTTGACTTGGGTACTGCCAGGGACACGGTGAAGCTGCCTTGGGCGTCGGACACTGCCGACGCCAACGGGCCGCCGTCGTAGGTGACGGCGATGGATGCCCCGGCGCCCAACCCGGCGCCGGTGAGCAGCAGGTTGGAACCCACGTTTCCCGACGTTTCACTGAGCGAAATTATCGGGAGGACTGTATAGACCTGCTCGAATTGTTCCGTTATGCCGCCGTTGCCGCCGGAAATGGATACCACGTGCTGCCCGCCCGGCGCCGGTGGGACCGGGAAGGCGGCGCTCATTTCACCAGTCGCGTCCGCCGAAACGCCTCTCAGGATTACTGCATCGCCGAACCCAATCTCAATCCCCGACTCGTTGGCGCCGAATCCGGAACCGGTGACCGTTACCTCCGCGCCTGGTGTTCCACTGGCGGCGGACATGGTGACGATGGGCGTCACTCTGAAATTGGTTACCGGGTCGTCCCCGATATGATGGGTGACACTGACCGCAGTAACGGTGTGCAAGCCTCCCGGAGAGGACGGCACCACGAAGGAGTGAATGAAGTTTCCCGTTGCGTCGGCAGCGACGCCGGCAGCAACTGTTTGTCCGGAGTAGACCAAAGTGATGCCCTGCTCGCGGGCGCCGAACCCATGCCCGGCGGCAGCCACAGTGGACCCGGGATGGCCCACGGCCGGGTCCAGCAGCATGAATCTGGTCAGCTCCAGTGACGCTTCCGCCACGGTCCCCGGCGAAGTCCGGAAACCGGAGACGGTCAGGGGGTAGGTGTTGCTGGGCAGTCCCGGCACCGTAAAGGTGGTGGTCCACGAGCCGTTGTCGAAGGCGGTGATGCCCTGGGCAACGGCGGTCTGTCCCAGCTTTACCGTGATGCCGGGTTCGTTGGCCCGGAACCCGCTGCCAGTCACGGTCACCGATTCCCCGGGCCGGGCCTGCCCCCGGTCCACGAAGATGATAGGGACCACCGTAAACGGCGCTTGCAGGGTGGAGTCCGCGCCGGGCACCTTGATGAAGACGGTGCCCGATGGATAGGCCGGCACGGTTATCTGGTGGGACCACGAGCCGTTGGAGTTGGAGTTGGCGGCGTCAATGACATCGTCCCCGAAGGTAATGGGGATGCCTGGTTGACCGGCGCTGAACCCCAACCCGGAAATGGTCAAGTCGGACCCCGGAGCGCCCTTGAGGTTGGAGGTGGAAATGGACGGGATGATGTTGAAAGTCTTGGTAGTGGTCAGGCCGCTGGTTGCCCCGCGGGCCACCACGGTCATTGCCCCCTGGGGCGCTGAGGGTATGATAATCTCCGCGCTCCACACCCCAGTCTGGTCGGCCACCGTGTTGGCGCTGGACAGGCCGCTGCCGACGGCCAGGGTTATCTGCTCCTGGGGCCGGGCGCCGGAGCCGTTGACGGTCAACGCCGTCCCCGGCGGCCCCCCGGCGCTGCTGAGGTTCAGCGCGGTGCCCACGACGACGCGGGCCGGGGGTACGTTGACGTTGGTTTGGGGCCCGAATGCCGATACTCTGTGGTTCCCGGCGGTGGTGGACGGCACGGTAATGTTGGTTTCCCAGAATCCCCGGGAGTCGGCAATGATGTCCGAACCCACCGTGGATGAGTTAAACCTGACGGTTATACCCCTCTCGTTAGCCCGGAATGCCGTGCCTGTGACCTTTATGGCGCCGCCTGGGGAAGTCGAAGTGGGCGTGATGGTCAGGGTAGGGGTTATCCGGAAGGCCGCCTGTGCGCCGCTTTCGCCCGGGGAGGCGGCTTGTATGACCTTGGAACCGCCGGAAATGTCCGGAATCTCAATCTGGGTTGACAGCGCGCCGTCCCGGGTGATGATTGCCTCCGTCGGCGAAGTCCCGCCAATGGTAATCTGTACCCGGCTCCCGGGGAGGAAGCCGGTGCCCTTCAGTTGGACTGTGGTTCCGGGAGGGCCGGCGGAGGGAGTGGCGGAAAAGGTGGAGGTGACGGTGAAAGCGCCAAGGACTTCTCCACCTGCCTCAACTGCGTAATCTCCCGCCGCCACCGCGGGCACCGTGCAGGTGAACTGAATATCTCCGTCGCTGGCACTCCTTGCTCGGCCACAGTCCAAGTCGTCTCCGTCGAATAGGACCTCTATATCCTCCCGGCTGCCAAATCCCTGCCCGGAAATAGAAAACGTTGAACCAACGTCCCCCTGCCTTCCGTTCATTCTGGCCGAGGACTCGACGGTAAACCTTCTCGATGCTCTTTGGGGTATCGCGGGGGTGATCACTCCATCAGCATCAGTAGTTGCCGGAACGGTTGCAGCCGCCTCGATGGTCTTCGAACCCTTGGGTGTAGAGGGGATGATGAAATTCGTCTCGAAAGTCCCGTCAGCCGACACACTCTCCGTGGTTCTATCTCTACCGTCGAAGGAAATTCGAACTGTTGTTGCGGTAGGGTCGAAGCCGGTGCCCTCCACGGTCACTCTTTCCCCTGGCGATCCATGAGTGGGGTTGATGGTGATGGAAGGGTTACTCTGAGCGTAAACCACCCCGCCGGGAGAGAACGCCACCAGAATGGCCGCGGCCAGAACAATGCCGGACAGAAGGGCGCCACCAAGAACCAACGGCAACGGTCGCTGCCGCGCAGATGTTATGAACACGAAGCGGTTCCCCATCAACAAATACAAAAACACCGCTATCCAATGTACAAGCTAAGGCCCCAATCTGCAACGGCTGTCGGGTTTCGCCCGGAAATTTCATGCCCCTGGGCACACTCCTTTTGATGAGAAATGGAACCGGCGATGTTGGCAAGCGAAGGTCCCGAAAGACGTCCTGCCCGGCCGGTTTTCGTACTAATGACGGGGCTGCCTGGCATTGCCAACCCACGTTGAGAATGCCACGGATTAAACGTGCTGGCCGGGATTGGTCGGGCGTGGGATAATGGGGGCGAGATGTGCGAGCCTGAAGAACGTCCCAGCTTCCGCAGCGTGGTGAACAACTGTATGCAGCCCATGCCTCTGCGGCGCAAGCTGACGCTGATGGTGTTTAACAACCTGCTGAAGCTCAGGAGAGTCAGCAGTTGCTGTGGTCATCCCGGCCAGCCGGGTTGTTGACGTTAGCGGCTCCCGCCCGGGTTTGGCGGGATTCAGGACAGGGCAACGGTAGCGGGTTCCGGCAGCCCTACGCCCATCCACCAGTGCTTTCCCCGGCCCCGGCGGCGGCGTTCCAGCCCGGCTGCGGTGAGGTGCATTCCGAATCGCCTCTGGCCCACCGGCTCGCAACCCCGCTCGGCGCACCATTCCAGGTAGGCGTCGAAGAGGAGCGCAGCCAAAATCAGCTCGCCTTCCCCGACGACGCACCGGGCGGACAGGAACGCCGATACCGAGTCCAGGTCTGGCTCGTGCCCATCGGGCCGTGTCGTCTGGGGGACGACAGGCTCAGCACGGACGGGCAAGGCCGCCGGTGGAGAGGAAACGGGCACGGGTAGTTCGTCAGGAACGGGCGGGTACGATGACCCCGGTGGTGGCTCCTGGGCGTTAGTGGTGGCAATGGCAGGTTCAACGCCGGTTGCTTCGGCAGCGGTGTTGTCCGCAGTGGTGTCTTCCGCAGGGGCGCCGGCCTCACGGGCTATCTCGGCGCAGTATGCCAGCAAGTCCAGGTACTTGTGCAGTCCGCCGAAGTCGGACCACTGGACTTCCTGACCGTGTACGCCCGTTGTGTCCAGCCGGAACCCGGCGGCTTTCACCGCCAAGCTGCCCCGGTACTCCGGTGGGCAAACCCAGGTGGGGGTCATGGGGTTGGTGTCGAAGGTCAGGTCCAGCAGGTGGAGGATGCAGCGGGCAGCTTGCAGGTCTGTTTGCGACTCTGAAGAATTGCCAAGGGTGGGGGAGCCGCCGAAGTGGGAAACCAGCGTCCGGTGGGTCTGCCGCACCGAAAAGGCGAAGGCGGCGCGAATCTGGTTGTTGGCGCAGCGGACCAGCTCCCGGGTGTCCTGGACCTGGAGCGGGGCCGGTACGCCGGCGGCCGGCGGGTCCCTGGTCTCGGCGGCGTCGAAGTGGGCGATGAAGCTGACGTTAATTAGACCGCCTTGGGCCGACCGCCACAGGGCGATGGCCAAAGCCAGGTTTTCGCGCACCAAACTTATTTGACAGGCAGAGTCCAGACAGCAACCCTCATCCGCAGCCTGGGGCCTAGTTTATCCCGTGCATGGATTGGAACACCAAGGCAATGCCGGGTGAGTTTTGGCAATTCCGGGGGGTTTTGCTGCCGGGGCGAGGGGTTGCCCTGTGACCTGATACCATTCTGGCCTCAGGATTTCAACGCATTGGCTGGGACATATTAGCTGAGGAGGCGACTGATGGCTCAGGAACAAATCCGCGTGGGACTAATCGGGGCGGGCGGCAACGTGCGGGCGCGCCACATTCCCGGGTTTCAGGGTGTGGACGACTGCGAAATCGTGGCGGTGGCCAACCGGAGCGTCGAGTCGGGTAGGGCTATCTCCGATCAATTCAACATTCCAACGGTTTACGACAACTGGCGGGAGTTGCTGGAAGACGAAAGCATCAACGCCGTGTGCATCGGAACTTGGCCTTATATGCACCGCACCATGACCCTGGCCGCTTTGGATGCAGGCAAGCACGTCCTCACCGAGGCCCGCATGGCCTCCGATGCGGCGGAAGCCCGCGATATGCTCGACGCTTCCAGGGCGCACCCGCACCTGGTCTGCCAGCTGACCCCGACGTCAACGAGTTACACCATCGACAACGTGCTGAAGGGCTTGATTGACGAGGGGCATCTGGGCGAACTGCTGTCAGTGGACTTCACTTCCCTGCAAAACAACTTCGCCGACTTTGACGGCCCCCTGCACTGGCGCCATGACCGGGCCATCAGCGGCTACAACACCCTGAACATCGGGGCATCCTACGAGTCGATGATGCGCTGGCTGGGCCGGGGCAACCGGGTCTTCGCCATGTCCAAAGTGAACGTGCCCTACCGGAGAGACGAGACCGGCAATCTTACCTCGGTCACGATTCCCGACCACGTTGACATCCTGTACGAGTTGGCCAACGGCGCCCAGGTCCACATGCAGATGAGCGCAACCTCCGGGCTGAACGGGGGCAATCACATTTGGATGTTCGGCGCCGAAGGCACCATCCACGTCGATTCCCAGCGCAAGGTCTGGGCCGGGAAGCGCGGGGACCGGCAATTGAGCGAAGTCCCCAACCCGCCGGAAACCCAGGCCCGATACCGGGTGGAAGAACAGTTCACCAACGCCATACGGGGCAGGGAAAAGGTTGACATGGTGGCCTTCGAAACCGGAGTCCACTATATGGAGTGGAGCGAGGCGGTGTACCGCAGCGCCATGACGGGACAGGCGGTGTACCTGCCCCTTTAGGCCGTCAGGCAGCCTCGTCATTCCTGCGGATGCCGGAATCCATGCGTCTCCGGGGCGGCAAGACCTGCTATTGGCAAGGGCGTCGTGGATTCCCGCCTGCGCGGGAATGAAGAAAATTAGCGGCAGCGTCAACACAGGCAGGGAACACCCACCGGGGCGGTCAGGGTCTTTTAATTCTCCCCTCTCCCGCGGGAGAGGGGTCGGGGGTGAGGGCGAACCCCAGCGGGTGGCTCTTGACCGGGATGCCTTCATTCTAACCCTCTCCCAGAGGGCGAGGGGATTCTTTCGAGAATTAAAAGACCCCACCGGGGCGGCCGGTTGACCCAAATCGGCGTCCATAGAGTAAGATAGCTTCCAAAAGCTGATTCTTTGTCCGCATCAAGGGGGGCCTATGAAGCGAAGCGTCTCCAGGATTCTCACCACCCATACCGGCAGCCTGCCCCGGTCGCCGGGTCTTCAGGAGCTTCTGCGGGAGCGGGAGGACCGGAGCAGTTTGGACGCAGACCGGTTCGCCGCCGCGGTCCGCGATGCGGTTGCGGAAGTCGTCGCCAAGCAACAGACCATCGGGGTGGATGTGGTCAACGATGGCGAACAGGGCCGGGCGCAGTACGCCACTTACGTGAAGGAGCGGCTCACCGGCTTTGAAGGCGAGCGCGTCGTCCGCCGGACCCCGCGGCTGGACGACGCCGACTTCCCCGATTTCGCCGAGGCGCAGACCCATCTTTCCTCGCGCAATATGCCCCAACCCGCCTGCACCGGGCCAATATCCTGGAAGGACTGGCCGGCGGCGGAGCGGGACATCGCCACCCTGAAAGCGGCGTCGGCGGACACCCCCGCGGAAGAGGTGTTTATGACGGCGGCCTCGCCGGGAGTAATCGCCAACTTCCTGCCCAACGAGTATTACCCCACCGAGGAAGCCTACCTCTACGCCTTGGCCGAGGTAATGAAAGACGAGTACAACGCCATCGCGGCCTCGGGAATCCTGCTCCAGATAGATTGCCCGGACTTGGCTATGACCCGGGCTTCCCAGTTTTCCCACCTGTCGGTCGATGAATTCAAGAAAGTGGTGGAATTGCACGTAGAGGTAATCAACTACGCCCTGAAAGACATCGACCCGGAGCGGATGCGGCTCCACCTATGCTGGGGGAACACCGAAGGGCCGCATTACCACGATATTCCCCTCAGGGAGATTGTTGACCTGGCGCTTAAAGCCCGTCCCCTGGGACTGTCCTTCGAAGGCGCCAACCCCAGGCATGCCCACGAATGGAAGGTGTGGGAAGACGTAGACCTGCCCGACGGCAAGCTGTTGGTCCCAGGCGTGCTGGACACCACCACCAACTTCATCGAGCACCCGGAGCTAATCGCGCAACGCATCCTCAACTACGCCGGCGTGGTGGGAAGGGAGAACGTGATGGCCGGCAGCGACTGCGGTTTCGGCACGTCGGCCTGGGGCCGCAAGGTGGAGACCAGCATCGTCTGGGCAAAGCTGGCGTCAATGGTGGAGGGCGCCAAGCTGGCATCTCAAGAGCTTTGGTAGCATCCGTCACCGGCGGCGGCGCAACTGAACGCTGGCGCACGCCGTCCCTGCCAAGTGGGGCAGCGCCGGGATGGCTTAAGAATGGTGGCCCAAAGGGACTGTAATGCGCGGCAGCGGCGCGAAAGGCGGTCCTGTTCACCCCTGGCAGCGCCCTGAACAGATTTACAAGTGCTCGGATTTCGGCGTATAGTTTCCGCAGCCACTTCTCTAGAGGGGGTGTACTCCGGTACTTTCCGAATGGGATGCAAATCGCAATAGTTTTAGCGAACGCACTGCGGCATCCATCGTTGCGAGCGTCCGCCTAGCCGAGCGTTTGCCTTCTACCCCACGAATGTCCTCGCTCAGTTGGTCCATCAGTTCCACCGTCGCCTTAGTCCCCCAGCCTGTGTGAGCATAAGGAAAATGACCATGCGTACTCCGATCGCCCTGTTTCTCACGCTGCTTGCCCTCGTGACCACGCTGGCCTGCAGCGACAGCGCTTCCGGCCAAGAGGCGTCGCGGACCGCCGTGGCCGCCGCTCTCGATACCCTGGTGGCGGATCGACCGGCCGATGCGGCCGCGTATACGGAGCGCTTGCAGGCATACCTGGAGGTACATCCGGCATTCTTTGGCAGTGCCGCCGTGCTGCTGGATCGCTCTGGTGCTGTCATCACCAGCCCTTACGTCTATCGCACGGACGACGGCTACGCCACCAAAGACGTCGCCGTGCCCTCCTACAACATCGAGGCGCAGGACTGGTTCACGGCGACACTCGCCGCGAACGCGGGTGTCTGGACGGACGCCTACTTTGACGCGGGCGGCGGTGATATCTGGATGATCACCCGCTCTGTCCCGGTGCGCGATGACGAGGGTATTTTCGCCATCATCACCACCGATCTGGCCGTGGATGCCCCCACCCGGTAGCGCCTCGCGTTGCAGTATCCATGGCCCTTCCTCATGCGACAGCATGACGCCCTTGATGCGCACCCTCCTACCATACTTGTCCAGGTACGAGGCAATCCCAAATCATTCTCCCCAACACGGGGTTTCCGTCCGAGTTTCTAGGAGCAGTGAACGCGGCGGCATCCCTTATTCTCGGATGCCCACTTTTCGATGGCCCTTACGTCAACGGCGAAACCCAGACTGTCGTCATCGGGCAGTCCGTCCGGCGGAAACCAGCGGCCATCGAAGGACTTCCCTGGCTGCGAACCTGGACTTCCCAGCCACACCGTGGCCTGATGCCTGTTTTCGAGATACAGCCGGACAGGCCTGAATACCATGTCGGCCGCGTTACGTGTTTCCCGAACGGCGGCATCCCGGCGTCTCTCACTGGACTCCGCCTTATTCAAGCCCGATAATTAATGATGCTGGTTCCCGCTAGGCGCCGGCGCCGCCGGTGGCTTCGGAGAGGGTGGTCATGCGGATAGCGCCTGACTTATATGGTCCCGGAACCGCCTTTCCAGGCAATCAGGTCCGGTTTCCCACACCTCCGCGGGGATGACGCGAGAGGAGGCCGGGTGCGTTCCTGCGCGGGGGCCAGGGGTATTGCCGGGTTTCTGTTCCAGCGGCGCTTCAGGCGGTCTCGATGTTGGCCGCGCCTTCCAGTTCGAGCTCGCGGATGGATATTTCCCGCATGACGAACTTCTGGATCTTGCCGGTGACGGTCATGGGGAACTCGGAGACGAACTTGACGTAGCGGGGGACCTTGTAGTGGGCGATGCGGCCGCGGCAGAAATCCCGGATTTCATCCTCGGTCGCCTGCTCGCCGGCCCGCAGCAGCACCCAGGCCATTATCTCCTCTCCGAACCGCTGGTCGGGGATGCCGATGACCTGGACGTCGGCCACCTTGGGGTTGGTGTAGAGGAATTCCTCGATCTCGCGGGGGTAGACGTTCTCCCCGCCGCGGATGATCATGTCCTTGGAGCGGCCGGTGATCTTGAAGTAGCCCTCCGCGTCCACGGTGGCCAGGTCTCCGGTGTGGAGCCATCCATCCCCGTCGATAGCGGCCTCGGTGGCCTCGGGCAGCTTGTAGTAGCCCCTCATGTTCATGAAGCTGCGGGAGCACAGCTCGCCCTGCTCTCCGACGGGAACCTCTTCCCCTGTATCCGGGTCGACGATCCTGGCCTCGACGTTGGGTATGACCGTGCCCACGGTGGAAACCCGACGCTCGATGGTCTCGTCGGACCTGGTCAGCGTGATTATCGGGGCGGCCTCGGTGAGGCCGTAGCCGACGGTCATTTCGCGGCAGCCCATCCGGTCGATGACCTGGCGCATGACCTCGATGGGACAGGGGGAGCCGGCCATGATGCCGGTGCGGAGGGATCCCAGGTCGAACCGGTCGAAATCGGGATGCTCCAGCTCGGCGATGAACATGGTGGGCACGCCGTGGATGGCGGTGCACCGCTCCTTTTCCACCGCTATCAGGGCCTTGCCGGGGTCGAAGTATTCCGAGGGGATCACCATGGCAGCAGCCGTGGTGGCGCAGGCCAGGGTGCCCAGGACAGAGCCGAAACAGTGGTAGAAGGGGACGGGAATGCAGAGGCGGTCATCCGGGGTGAACCGGAGGCCCTGCATGGTGTAGGCGGCGTTGGCCACCAGGTTGTGGTGGGTGAGCATGACCCCCTTGGGGTTGCCGGTGGTGCCGGAGGTGTACATGATGCAGATGACGTCGTCCGGGTGGCAGCCGGACTGACGCTGGGCCAGGGCCGAGGCGCTGATTTCCTCGCCCAGGCCCGCCAGGTCGGCCCAGGCGAACATGCCCGGGGGGCACGCGGCGGCGGCGCCGTCGTGGGGCGGGATGAAGATGACGTTGCGCAGGCGGGGCAGCTTTTCGCTGCGGAGCCGGCCCGGAACGGAGGTGGCCAGCTCCGGGGCCACCTCTGCCAGCATGGCGGCGTAGTCGGAGGTCCGGAAGTTGCCGATGAGCATGAGGGCGACGGCGTCGGACTGGTTGAGCAGGTATTCGAGCTCGTGGGTCCGGTAGGCCGGGTTGACGGTGACGAGGACGGCGCCGATCTTGGCGGCGGCGAACTGGGCGGCGACCCATTCCGGGTAGTTGGTGGACCAGATGGCGACGTGGTCACCCTTGTTGATTCCGAGAGCCATCAGTCCCCGAGCAATGCGGTCGCACTCGGCCCTGAACTGGCGCCAGGTGCAGCGAAGGTCCCAGTCGACGTGGACGAGGGCGTCGCGGTCGCCGAACCGGTCCGCCTGGCGGTCCAGAAGGTCTCCGATGGTCATTTTGAGGTCGGCGGGGCTGGTCATAGATGCACTCCATCGGTTAGTTCAAAGCAAATATAACCAAACGGTCCGAACGGGGTCAATCCCGGCCGGGTTGCGGAGCAATGCTTGGGAGCAGGGGGTGTCCGGCACCTCAAAAAATCTATAAAGATGGAGGAAGGCACGGCCGTGCCGGGCGAGGCGCGCCCAGGGGCTGGCGGAAAGCGGCACCTGCCCCGCCGCCGGAGCAGCCCCCACGATGGAGCCGGACGGGGATCCCGGGGTTCCGGTGTCAGCCGAACCTTAAATGGAGTGTCAAATTATTATTTCCCGAATTTAGGGGAAATAATTGGCCAGACGAAAAGGGAGGGGCTTGGACGCGGGTCCAGAGCGACCCGGTCTGAGGTGTGAAGCCATGGTTCCGACTAGGACATGAGGGACATCCGTCCGAGGCGGCCCGGGAATTGTATGGCAAGACCTGCTCCTCATGGATGGTCACAACCCCGTAGGTTGCGGAAATGCCCCATTTCCGCAACCTACGGGGTCCTCTGTGATTCCCCGTGCGGTTGCGAGGATGGGAGTGGCTTCCGACCTTGCTGGGTGGTCTCTCCGGGAAATCGCCCCCCTGACCCTCTCATCAGGGCCTGAGGGCCAGGTACCCGGTCCCCGTGCAATAACGCCGTCACTCAGGTCATGGCGGCTCTGCCGTACTTCCCGAGGACGAGTGGAGAACAAAGCCACCAGGCCGGTGTTCTGGAGTGGTGGGGACGGCGGTGCTAACACCCGCGACACCGACGGTTGTGCATCCCAAAATCCAACCAATCTTCGATGTCCATCCCGGTGTGAAGACAGGCCATAAGGACGATCTCCGCGGCCGCTCACGCGTCTTCAACGGCATCGTGGTGGTGGAAAGAGATCCCCAAGTTTGCGGCGACATTGGCCAAGTTCCAACCCCGTCGGCGATACTGTTCGGGCCAGGCGCGGCGGGAATCTGCCCGCTGTCCAGCCACTGCACCCTCAGTGGCCTGAGACCGTAGCGGCGCATCGCCCCGTCGAGGGCGGACCGGTCAAAGCCAGTGCGGCTGACTAGGGGTGTTCCCTCCAGCAGGCGGGGGAGGGCAGGGCAGCCCCTGACGTGCTGAGGTCAGATGGCGTGCAGCCGGGCGTTGAAGGTCTTGAAGGGTTCCTGGGGGTCCACGGTGAAGGATCGGGAGGTTGCAATACGTCCGATTCTGACCTGAACGATTCCTATCCGGCAGATGCTGGAAGGACGTTCATTGGCCGTTTCGGCGTCGATGACATTGAAGTTCAAGTTTCCCGTCATCCCTTCCTTGGCTGCTGACAGCATCCCGTTGACAGATGGATGCGAGTGTTGCCCAAAATGACGTCAACTGCAACCCCGTTTCACTATTGAGAGAGAATTCTCTGGACCTCAAAGGAATGGCAGACGTGACAGATATGGATAGGCGTGAAACATCCCCAACTCAAACGCCTGAGCAGAGTTTGAACTTCCTTCAAGTCAACCCCTCGTCCAAGCCGCGGTGATCAGGGAGATCCCCCAGAGGATTGTCCCCAGCGCCAGAACATCACCCGCGCCGTCCCGTCCAACCTCATGAAGTCCGAGCAACTCGTCTGGGTCATCCAAGACGTCGACTACCTGGAGACAGTCGTGGGCCGGGAGCACCAGGCACCAGACCTTCCGTATCGACGACGGCTGGTCCGCCTACAACCTAGCGGTGAACCTGGACCAGCTCCATAGGTAAGACGACGGGGAACCGCTGCACCACGCAGAGTTCCTCCCACCGGGGACACGGCGGCTGTGGAAACAGCGGGCCCAGGACAGGGAACTTCCCGAGTGATCGCCCAGGTCGGGACACGAAACGGCACCGGGATACCAGACCTTCAGAACCCTCGCGACCTCCCTTCCCTAGCGGGGAACTGTGGGCTAGAATACCGAGTACCACCTTCAGTGCCGGAGGCCCCACACCAAGGCTTGGGAGCAAGTCGGCACCGGGCATCCCCAACCAGACCGGAAAGCCAAAGACCCTGAGCAAAGAAACCCGAACCGGAGCAGCCTGACCGGAGAGGTCCGACATGACCACCCGACATCCAGAGGTAGCCGATCAGATAGGCCGGGGGAGCTTCGTGCTCCCCGACCCCCCGGAGGGTGAGCCAGAGGACATGACCAGCTTCGACCACCTGACCCTGAGCGGCAGTGCCCACCACCTGGTCCAGCACCTGGGCAACCCCGAAACAACCATCGTGGCCGGCGAGAGGTACCTCACCAGGGCACCGGGAGCGCCGGCGGCAGACCGGATGGCGCCGGACCTGCTCATCGCCATGGGCACCGACCCGGAAGCCTACCGGGAGAGCAACGGCTACATCATCTCGGAGCAGGGGAAGCCTCCGGACTGCGTCCTGGAGATAGCTTCCAGGAGCACGGGCCTGCAGGACGTCGTGGAGAAGAGGGCGGCCTATGCCGACCTGGGGATCCCCGAATACTGGCGGTTCGACGAGACCGGCGAGTTCCACGGGACCCGTCTCGCGGGAGACCGGCTGGCGGACGGCAGATATGAACCGGTCCCCATCGAGACGGTCGAGGAAGGGGTCCTTCAGGGGTACAGCAGCGTACTCAATCTCCTCATCCGGTGGGACCACGGACAGCTGGGCTGGCACGAACCGGAAACCGGGCAACACATTGCCACCTTCTTACAAGAACGGGCCCGCGCCGAAAGCGCTGAAGCCCGCGCCGATGCAGCCGAGGCCCGGGTCCGGGAACTGGAGCGGCGTCGGCAGTCCTGACCATTCCAGACCCCGACCCTCCCCCGGGAAGATGTGATGCTGCCGGGAACGCGCAGCACTTGGAACCCCGCGCTGACCAGCACTTCCCCCGCAATGAGACCGGGGCTGTGGAAGCAACAGTCCCCGAACGAAAACTCCAAACCGGCCCCCTCTGGCTCCAGGCCGGAGACCCACCACCCCGGACCGGAGCCGGGGCATTCCCGGACGAAACACACCCCAAGGCATCCCACAAAAATCCCGGAAGCACTGAAAGGCCCCTCCTCCGTGGACCTCGGGCGATCTCGAGGAAATCTGTACCGTGGCGCCCGCCCCCCGGTGGAGACGCGGAGGGGCCGGGCGCCACGGTTCCCGTGAACGGGACCCGCAGATAGGACAGGGCGACCCGGGAGAAGCCCGGGCTGCGGCCCCAGCAGGGACGTTTCCCGACACACGGCAGCACAACCAAGGGACAGGCGTCTGCCTGTCCCTTTTGCATTCCAGAGCAAAGGTGCACCTATGGCCACTCCCCACATCATTCCCCTGGGATTCATCCATCGCAGGACCGAAGCCGGCGCGATCATCATGCTGACCAACGCCGAGGACTCCAGGACTCTCAAACTGGAAACGCCAGTCACCCTCTGGAGATACAGCCCAGGATGGCTCGCCGTCGCCAAAGTCCGGGGCAAGATAAGCGCGGTAGGATATGTGACAGCCACCTTCGAGATAGTGGAGTCCCAGATCGACCCCAAGTGGCCGGTGGACCAGGAAATCATCCGCCCGAGGGTGCCGGTCTACGTGGCGGAGCCCGACTCATTCGAGCCGGACCTCAGCCGGATGATCACCCCGGAACAGGCGGAGGACATCCAGAGGCTGGCACGGCGGCAACGGGAGCTCAGCAGGGGCAGATTCCCCCGACCCCGGTCCAGGCCAGAACCCGGCCACCAGGGCGCCGTCCAACCACCACCACGAAGCGTCCGACGCTTGACGAATAACCCACACTCTGAAAAACTGTACAAGTAGAGAGCGGAAACAACATGTTCGAGAAACCATCAGTCCACGAAAATGCTCCAGAGCTCAACGGCCTGGTCCACTGCGACAACTGCGGGTCCCAGATGCGCAGGGAGGCCGAGGACTACACCTGTCCGGCCAACCGAACCGAATCAGAGCTGGACTGTCCCACCACACCCGTCAATGCCGCCCACCTGCTCTGCCGGGTGGTTCCCAAGCTGATGGACCGTGTGATGACGGAGAAGACCCTTGAGGAACTGGTCGGAGACGTCAAGGATCAGACCAGCCCCAAGCAGGAACTCCAGCAGGGGAGAATGGACCAGGCGGAATCGGAAATAGTGGAACTGAACCGGCTCCGGGCCGAAATCCTGGAACCCGTGGAGCGGAATAGCAAGGCCTACTCAGCCGTGGCCGGCAGGATCGACGATATCAATCAGACTTCGACGGGCTTGGCCTATGAGGCCCTGGTCGCCCACAACGAGCTGGACGCGCTGAACTTCATCACCCAGGAAAACGGCATCAGGGAATCCGCCAAGGACCCCGAAACCTATCTGGGAGACGCCAATCTCCAGGATGTGCAAGAACTCCTCGATCTTCTGATAGACGATATACGTGTCTCCCCGGCACGGCGCTCATCATTTACTCCGACCTCATACCGGGTGACGAGACCGACCGGATCACTCTGAACTGCCCGGCCTCGGGCCGACCGGGCTGTTCCCTGGACCCGGTCGGCCAAAGCAGCAACTCGGGATGATCCCCGCGCCAGCCCGCATCAACCGCCCCAGTTAGTCAAAAGACGGGCAGATCGTAGAAGTCCATGGGATCGAAATCATCCCTGCCCGACACCTCTTCCGTGACCCGTTCATCCTCCACCAATGAAGCCTGGAAGTCGCGGGCCACATGGGGCATCGAAACCCAGAGGTCCTTGACCTCGCCACCGGGTTCCGATTCAGCATCGCCCGGCTCACGGATCCCCCCGGAAAGCTTGGCCCGACATCTGTGGACAAAGCCAGCCAAAAGCTCCCTCTTCCGTCTCTCACGCTCAGCGTGTGCATCAGATTGTTCTATGTCATTGAACCCCATACCCTCCCGGGTTGTTGCAAGTGGGTTGATCTTTCCTCATAGCTTTCCTGTGCTGAAACCGCCGATTTCGTATCCTCTTATTGAAAAATCGGTGCCAAAAATGATAAATTAGTATAACACAGGTCGAAGACTCCGCCATAGGAGGGAATGACATGAACCAGACCCAACTTCCGGCCACCACCGACCCAGAGGCCGATGCACCCGTTGACCCTGTCAGCACGCCGGAAAGATCCCCCATTGGAACGATTCTGAAGAACCTGCGGGGCGACCGGACCCTGCGCCAAGTGCATGCGGCGGCCGGAGTGCCCTACACCTACCTGTCCAGCATCGAGTTGGGCCAGAAGAACCCGGGCATCAAGACCCTCACCAGACTGGCGGACTACTACGAGGTTCCGCTCCATGAACTCCTCGAAGCTGCAGGGACCCTCCGGCTCCTCTGGAACAACCCATCGGGATCCTCTTCCAACCTCGAGTTCACCCTTCAAGCCTTCAAAGACAATAACATCCGGGACATGAACGTCCGGAGGTCCTACGACTTCGTACTAGCCGATCCGGACCTGAGCGGCTGCCGGAAGCCGGAAGAAACTCCGCCGCCTGACTGCCAGCGATTCGTCGTGGAGATGTACGAGCACTACACCGGAAAGAAACTTCTCTAGGCCCCCGGAGAGGAAAGAATGTCCCAACTCAAGAAGCGCCTTGCAGTCACCTACGCCAGAATATCCACAAATGGCCAGAACGACTGTCCAACGAAGACCAGCAGGCCAGGGAGAGCGGCGAATACACCGCCAAGAACAACATTCCGGTCGCCAGGCGCCTCGTGGATGTGGGCAGAGGCCTTGGTACCAAGCAACGCCCGGAATTGTTGAAGTTGTTCGAATACGTCCTTGACCCGGCAAACGGGGTCACCGACGTCATGTTCGACGACTTGTCGCGTCTTACCCGCAGAAGCCGGCACCAAGAAGAGTACATCGAAACCCTTGAGGAAGCCGGAATAACCCTGCACTCGGTCAATGAGGGGCGAAAGTACAGCAGCGATTCGAGAGTTTTTGGAAGATGATGGGGATAGTCAACGAGGAACATTCCTGGATCACCAGCTACAAGGTTAGGACCGGGCAACGGGCAGCAACATCAAGAGGAGACCACATCGGGGTCACCTCATTCGGCTACAAGACACACCACGAAGACCCGGAGAGCACGAGACACCCCAAGCTGAAGCACGATCCGAGAAATGGCCGCATCTTCTATAGATTTGGGAAATGGCTGGCAACGGGCATACCCCAATGCAGATAGCCCAGTATCTCAACAAAAAGGGAGTACCCAGTCCCAAAGGTGGCTCCTGGAAGGACAGGACAGTACGATACATTCTCAAGAACGAAACCTACACCGGGAAAACCTTCCGAGGAAAGAACCCCACGTCCAGACTTCCAGGCTCGCATGAATTCCCAGAACCTATTTCCAAGGAAAACGCCCACGAAGCGGCGGCCAGCCGAGAGAAATTCGAGAAAGTCCAACAGTTGATCGCCGGGCGCCGCAGAGAACAGACATCTCCACAAAGCCACTCCAGCCTCAACCCCTTGAGTGAGCTCGTAAAATGCGGACCCTGTAATGCTTCGGACAGGGATTCCAACATGGTCGTGGCCACCAACAAGGGAATCAAGACCCTGCGGTGCTCCCACAAAAAGAACAGCGGGCGAGATTCCTGCGCCCAACTGCCGGTAAGACTGGACGAACTCAGGAAAGCGGTGATCGCACGGCTGATGGAACACATCCTCACCGAGAAAACCCTGAGGAATGTGACCAGCGATGTTGCGGAGAACAGCGCCCAGTTCCTCAGGCAGGGAACCGAGCGGAAGGCGACAATCTCGAAGCGCCTAAGCCATCCGGGAAGAAATCAAGAATATCACGGAGGTCGTCAAAACCCAGGGCAACGGGCACCCGGGAATTGCATTCCTGCTAGACGGCCTAGAGAAGGAAAAGCGGGACCTGGAACAAGAGACCAACCTCATCAACTCATACACCGAGGGGGCACGGATCTTCATCAACGACCCGGAGGGGATCATCAACACGGCACTGGACCTCAAGACCTGCACGGACCCCGAGGACGAGCAAGCGCGCCGAGAGTTGATAAGGCTCTTCATAGACGAAGTGGCGATCAACGACCGCCGCGTGACCTTACACTACTCTGTTCCAGTATAGGGAGAACATGGCGAGATCACCGACACGGAAACCATCATGCTCGGCAAGAAACTTGGCTACCCCCAGGATGAAGATTGTCTTCCAGGACAACTTATCGGGATTCACCCCAGCGAAAGGCAAACTTTCCAGTACACCATAGACCTCCACCGGCGGAAGAACAAAAATAGCAAGGTCAAGACCCAGCGGACGAGCAAGCCCAAGCCACAAAAGAGCCCTGCCGAGCTACGTGCCGCGAAGCAACGCAAGCCCAAACGGGACCCGGCCCCGGTTACACAAAGGGTACCCGCGAGCCCGGAAGAACCGGTCCAACGTCGGCATGCGCATGAAGAGGCTAGGAACAAGACCACGGAGCGCCGGGAGTACCAACGCATCCGCGCCCGAGAGGAACGGCAGCGAGCCAAGAATCTCGGGCTCTGCATGAGCTGCCCGAACTCCGCGATCCCGAACCAGAACCGGTGCTTCATGTGCGCCGAGAAGCACCGCCAGTCACGCCGGCGCTCCGCGGCAAAAAGCCGGGCGACCAGAGCATCGTGAGTCCGGTCCCGAAGCGCCGGCAGTCAGAACGGCCACCCCATGACCCGCGTTTCATCCGGCGATCCGGCTGAGGTATAATTCCCGTATGACCACCATCAACACCATCAAAGACTTGGCCCGCATCCTGCGGGACCAGCCCACCTGGGCCGAGGCCCTCCGGGCCCTCCTCCTCACCCAGGACCTGCTGGACCTGCCGGGCCGGTTCGACCGCTTTATCGAGACCCAGCAGGAGACCAACCGGCTGACCGGCCGGCGGCTCAACGCCATCGAAGAGCGTCTCGACAGAATCGACGGACGCATGGGCAACCTGGAAGGCGGGCAGTACGAACAGACCGTCCGCAACAAAGCCCTGGCCCGCTCAATGATCACCTTGGGCTTCCAGGAAGCATACGTTGCCCTCGCTCAGGACGTCCCCACCGACCCCAGGCTAACCAGCGCCATCGCCCACGCCGTTCGGAACGGCAGAATTACACCAGCCCGATTCGCAGAGCTATTCGAAACCGACATCATAATCACCTCAGACCATAACCGGCACGCCGTAATCGAAGTCTCGATAACGGCTGACCAGGACGACATCGACCGGGCGAAAACCCGGGCCGGCATCCTGGCGGCAATCACCGGAGGGGCCGTCACACCGGTCGTCATCACGTCCAGGCTGAACCCTGCCCAATCGGCCCAGGCGGAAGCGGCGGGATGACCACCTTCGTCATACCGTATCCGTGAGCCTGACCCCGGATCATGGAAATCCCCATTCAAACCGGATGCCGGAACCCAAACCCCCAGCCCCGAGAGGTCCGACATGACCACCCGACATTCCCAGCAGCCAAGCCGGAAAGCGAACCACGATTCGTACTGCCGGACCCGCCTGAGCCGGATCCAGAGGATATGACCAGCTTCGACCACCTGACTATGAACAGCAGTGCCCACCACCTGGTCCAGCACTTCGGCAACCCCGATAACATCATCATCTCTGGCGAGAGGTACGTCACCCGGGAGCCGGGACCCCCGGCGGCGGACCGGATGGCCCCCGCCCTGCTCATCGCCTTCGACGCCGACCCCGAGGCCTACCGGGACAGCAACGGCTACGTCATCTCCGAGCAGGGCAAGCCACCCGACTTCGTGATGGAGATAGCATCCCGAAGCTCAGGGAGGCAGGACGTCGAAGTAAAGCCGACTAGGTACGCCGACATGGGAATTCCCGAATACTGGCGGTTCGACGAGACCGGGGAATTTCACGGGATCTGGCTGGCGGACGGCAGGTATGAGCCGGTCCCCATCGAAACCGTCGGGGACGGGATTCTGCAGGGCTACAGTGCCGTGCTGAACCTGTTCATCCGGATCCCAATCCCAGCATAGCCCAACGGGCGACCCTCCATGTGCTAAAATGCCCCGCAGACCGACTGCTTGGCTCTCCATGACCTCTTACCCGAACCCCGCAGTCCCGAACAGCGGTACGCTATCATCCATGCCGAGAGACGATTTGCCATCAACAGGACAGGACGATTGCAAAGTCGCTGGCTTCATCGGAACGGGGCATCGTCTTTCCCTCGTCTCCACGGGGGGCAGGCTCTGCGCAGGCAGGAATCCAAGGCAGTCTTGCCAACAGAGACGTACGGATTCCTGCTTTCGTAGGGAAGACGATGTGTGCGGTGCCTCGCAATGGGGCTTCCCTACTAAAAAAGACTTTGCAATCGTCCTGATCAACAGGAGTTGGCGTCTTGACAAGCACAATAACCGCCGTGGAACCACACGTTGAGAAATTCCAGCAGTTGCTACGGGAGTTGTTCCAATTCGACTGCGCCGACCTGGACTTCGGCATCTACCGAATTATGAACCATAAGCGGGATGCCATTGAGAAGTTCATAACTGAAAAGCTGCCAAATAGGGTAGCCGCCGAACTGGACCGAGGCCCTCTTTTCCAACGGGCACAGGCCGCCGAGGCCGTGGAGCGGGTTGCCCGCAGAGTCCGTGAAACTATTAGCCCGTATGCAATTGATGCCGCCGGGCAATTGTCGCTACAATGGCATGAGGCCGACGTGGGTAAAGAATACTTGGAAGCTCAAGCCCGCCTCGCCGATGGTGGTCAAACTCGGGAATCTGTCGAAACCCAAATCTACAACCACCTTTACACCTTCTTCAGCCGTTACTACCAGGACGGCGACTTTATCTCGAAGCACCGTTATTCCAGACGCGATCGGTACGCCATTCCCTACAACGGCGAGGAAGTCTATCTACACTGGGCGAACAACGACCAGTATTACATCAAGACCGCCGAGCATCTTCAGGATTATGACTGGAAGGCTTCCAACGGCGTAACGGTTCGGTTCAAGCTCCAGGCTGCTGACGTGGAACAGAACAACGTCAAGGGAGACAAGCGGTTTTTCTTTCCGATAATCTCCAAAACGTCTTGGGAAGAGAAGACCTTGGGGGAGGTCGTTATCCCCTTCGAGTACCGGCCTCTAACTCCCTAGGAAGCCAATAAACACGGCAAGTAGAACCAGCAAGACAAGATAATCGATGAGGCCGTTGCTGCGATTTCGCAGCAGTTAGCAAAGGCACCCCAAGCGGTTACTGCAATAACGCAAGAGCGGCGGCGCAACGGCAACAGTCCGGTCAGCAACCTGGAACACTACCTGCGGCAGTACACCCGGCGCAACACGTCAGAATTCTTCATTCACAAGGACCTGAAAGGGTTTCTATCCCGCGAGTTGGACTTTTACCTGAAAACGAAGTGCTGAACCTGGACGAAATGGAACGCGCCGGCGAGCGGATGGCCGAGGGCTGGTTCCAGATGATGTGGCTAATCAAGTCCGTCGGCAACCCCATAATCGACTTCCTGGAACAGATTGAGAATTTCCAGAGGATGCTATGGGTTTCGTTTGCTTATGGGGTATGGGTAATGATGGCATAAACCTACAATGGCCGAGTTCACCAACACCTACACCGTCAACTGCCCCGACTGCGAATCCGACCGCATAGTCAAGATAGGCACTCGGAACGGGTATCAACGCTACCAGTGCCGGGGATGTACCAAGAAATTCTCCAACCGGCTCCCGTCCTATGTCCCTGCCATCAAATCGGCATTCCCCGACGCCCAGCATATCTCTTCCGAAGGCGTGGATGCCGAGTTGAACAACAACCGTTCCGAGCGGGTGCAGGGGAAATTCCGGGACAGAACCAAGACGTTGCGGGGACTGGAAGGGCGGGAGAGCGGCCAACGTTACCTTGACGGCTGGGTGTTCCACTACAACCACTTCAAAGAGCATCACGGGTTGAACGGGCGCACACCGGCGGAAGCGGCCCAGGTCAATGCGCCGTTCACCGGAGGTCGAGAAAGAAACCAACGTCCGGCGTTGGGTTGGCGTTGGTGCGGGTATCCAGCCAATGGGGAGACTTGCCCGCCATTGAGGGAAAGCGGAACAATCTGGGGTTGCCGGAACGCCAATGGGAACTGCAAGGCGGGAAGCGCAAGCGCACCGGAGAACCAGCCAAGGTCAGCCAAGCGGGATACATCCCCCTGGCTCCCGATGGAAAGTTGCAACCCGTAGAGAAAACGTCTCACCCAAAAGAGCAAAGCGGAACTCCGGTTAGCGTGGAATCCGAGCAAATAGCGGTCAGACCCAAGGAAACCGAGATTCAGCTACGGATTGACCCGAAGAGGGGAGACGTGACCGGCCCACCGGGGGTGACGGTAGTATCGAGCAAGACCGGCAAAGGGATTCGCCAGCCGCCGCCGTCCCGTAGAAAGGGCAAGAAAGCATCTTCCGACCCTATATTGGTCAATGTCAGGATTGACTGATGCACACGCAGGGTTAGTGAGTGCCGTTCCCTTGAGTTGGTCTACTACTCCAGTCGAGATAAGTACCACCGTCCTCGAAGTGTTTGACCAGTGCCTCCCGTTGTTCATCGCCTAATTCCTGGAACCATAGCCGCACGAACTTTTCGATTTCCATTAACCGTTGTTTCTCTCGCTCCTCTTTGAGAACCTTCTGGAATTTCCCCCACGCAATTACCACGACTCTTACTCCTTTCTCAGGCACTACCCCTAAACTAAAGCCAAGGTGGGATGTACATTCGATGGGCGATGAAGATTAGCTTGGTTGCGCCAGTAAAACACTCTCAGCCGTACTTGGAGAATGATCTGGCACCGCCGCTTGACCTCCACTATCTGCGCATTTCACCTTGGCTTTGGTTTAGGAACAGGGAACGCGGCGGCATCCCTTGTTCTCGGATGCCCACTTTTCAATGGTCCTCACGTCAACGGCGAAACTCAGACTGTCGTCATCGGGCAGTCCGTCCGGCGGAAACCAGCGGCCATCGAAGGACTTCCCTGGCTGCGAACCTGGACTTCCCAGCCACACCGTGGCCTGATGCCTGTTTTCGAGATACAGCCGGACAGGGCTGAATACCATGTCGGCCGCGTTACGTGTTTCCCGAACGGCGGCATCCCGGCGTCTCTCACCGGACTCCGCCTTATCGCCGGGCAGACTCCATTTACCCGCCCTCAAGCCTCTCTTGCGTTTGATCAGGAGAACTTCATCCTTGTCGTTCACCACCAGGGCAAAGCCCGCTCTGTCCATTTTGGAGCGGGGGTAATATACCCGGCGGCCTCCGGCATTCTCGGCTGCCCACTTCCCCAGGACGATCTTGTCCGGGCCAAACGCCAGGTTGTCGTCATGGGGCAGCATGTCAGTCTGGAACCACTTGGCGTCGAGGCATTCTTTCCTCTGCACCTTCAGGTGTCCGCCGGTGCGCCTGCCCCGCCAGACCTCGACGGGGTTCTGATTGCCTTTGAAATACAGGTCATCGGCAGTCATCCTGATGCCCGTCTCTTCGAGTGTTTCCCTGATGGCGGTGGACCGGAGGCTCTCTCCTCTATCCCTCATCCCTCCGGGCAGGCTCCATTTACCCGCTTCCCGGCCATACCCGCGCTGGATCATCAGGACCTCGTTTCTTTCATTCACCACCAGACCGAAAGCCGGCATGGTTCACCTCACTCGGACATGGGGAAGCCTGGGAAATACACCGGGAAACACTGTTCCTGACGGCGTTTGCCGCCACGCACTAGATCGCCAGCATGCGCTCACCGAGATCGGCCAGCCGCTCTCTCTGCGCCATGTATGCCGTCCAGCGCAACGGTATCGCCGACGCCCCGTGGCGCGCTCCCAGCACCGCTCCGGCCAGGGCGCCGTTGGTGTCAGTATCGCCGCCGGCGCTCACTATCGCGATCAGTGATTCCTCCAGGCCCGGTTTTGTCACCGCGGCCCACAACCCGGCCTGCAGCGTCAGGAGTGTGTGCCCCTTGGCCAAACTGGTTGTCTCTCAGCCAACTTGCGCTCTCCGGGGCATCCTGTCCTGCTTTTGCACGTTCCAGCACGGTCGTGGCTATCCCGGCTCTTCGCCCCGCAGTCAGCAGGTCCGGACACCCGTCCGCTTCGGCGGCCTCCAGCAGCTTCTGCAGGTCCGGCGGGTACCCGCCCAGCAGCATGGCTATGGCTGCGTTCACGACCACGCACGACCATTGGCTGAGCGGAGAGTAGTGCGTTACCGCGCAGGTGTCGGCCGATATCCGCGTCAGCAGCTCGGGTTGGGTCCGGTGGCAGGTGGCCACCGGCGCGCAGCGCATGACCCCGCCGTTGGGCGCGATGCCGCCCTTGGCCCGGTACACCGCGTAGGCCGCATGGGGCGGCTCCATCCCATCATCCAGTTGGGCGATGGATTGTCTTGTTGTGTGGCCTATGCTACTCCCATTGCTTGACCGCCAGGCGATGACGCGATTGGCAAATTGGGCGACGGTGTCGCCCTGGTCCAACAGGGCTTCGGATATTTGGCCGCAATGCGTTGATGGCTCCAGCTTTCCACGGGCAGGCCGAGCAGGTTGCCCGCGGCGATGCCCATCATGGCGCCCCGGGCCCGGTCAACCAGCGTGTCGTGGTCCACGGGCAGTTGGGCTGCCTCTTGCAGCAGGCGGTTCAGGTGTGGTGTTCTGCCCACCACCGGTTTGCTGGGCGCTCTTTCGTCGGCGCCTCCGTAGACTGCATTGCAGTCCAGGCAGCGCAGCGGGCGGGCCCGGTCGTACCAGTCGTGGCGGAGGCGGGCTTTCCGGCTGCCGCAGCCCGGACAGCGCTTGACCCGGGTTTTGCCGAAGACGCCGTTGCAGCCCAGACAGCGAAGAGCGTTGGCACGGGTATACCAGTCGCGCCGCAAGCGGGCGTTCCGGGCGTTGCAGATGGGGCAGCGCTTTTCCATCGGCTGATTCCTGGTTGCGTTGGCCCGGAACGGACCACGGTTCCCCGAGTTCCTCACGGTTGCCGGCGGGGGAGCCGCCGGGGGCGCAGTTCTCTGGGTGGCCCGGAGCAGGTTCCGGTAGGACGTTACGGCAGCCGCGGCTAGCAGCGGGGCGGTCAGGTTGCCCTGCAGAACGCTCTCCAGGTCGGGCACTTGGTCCACGGGCCGGGATCACAACTCCTCGAGCACGGCGGCGAGTCCGGCAACATTGGGGTCCGGGCTGCTCTTCAATGCCTTGAAACAGTCCGAATTGCCCGGGACCGCAAAATCGCCCTGGGTAAAGGGCAGGTTGTCCTGGTTGTAGAACCGGTCCCACAGTTGGCGGTCAGATCCCAGGGCCAGCAGGCTCAGGTAGACCACCAGGGAAGGGAAGTTGTCTATGCCGGCATGGTAGTCCTGGGTTGACCTCCTGGGGTGCTGGTAGTGCTTGTGGCCCAACTCCGGGCTGTCTTCCCCATCGAACTGCGGCAGGAATATCCCGTCGTAATCAACCAGGCGGACCGCGCCCTGCTCCCGGGCCATCACGTTCCCATGCTGCAGGTCATTGTGGGCTATCCTCAAGCCCCGCAACGTGCCGTTTGCGCCCCGCCACCTGGCGGCCAGGTCCAGGAGGATTTCCGGCGTATCGAGATGGTCCTCAACGAACTTGTCCAGCCGGTCGCCCTGCGCCCATTCCATTCTGACTATGGGATACCATTGCCCCCTGACCCTGATTCCCTGCTCCAGGTATTCGAAGTCAACGAAAGCCTCGGGCCTGACGCCCCTGAGGTAATCGCTCAGGTGGCCATAGCGTTCCTGCTGGTCCCTGACCTCGCGGGTAAAGCAGCGCACGGCGACGTCCCCGCTGGGGGTGGTCATCTTGTATACGGAGGCAAAATTGCCCGAGTACACCAGCGGCAGTCCCCGGGGCGTCAGCGCTGCCGTCCCCTGGGCGATATCCTGCCCCTCAAAGCACCGCTCGGGATTCTGGAGGGCTTCGGTGAAATCGAGCATCGCAGGCCAGGGCATGAGCTTACTTACCACCTTTGTCATTTGTCGTATTTCGGGTTCCGCCGCCGGTGGCTGCTGTGGATTTACCGGCAGGGATTGCCCTCCGCCGGTTCCGTCTTCCAGAAGATGGCTGGGCTGGGAAGCGGCGCCGTCCCGGTCATGTGGTCCGGCCGGTCCCACAGGACGCTAGTATAGCCGCCGGGGCCTTTGTTTTCGAGGATCGGCGAGAGGCCGGCGGCGATGGCAGCGCCTAGGTCCCTGGCATGGTCAACCACGCCGCCAATGCCGCCAATGCCGGCGCCGTGCGGCTCCGGAGAATCGGTACACTCACTTTGCTCGCGGCGGCCTTGCTGACCGAATCCCTCTTCCCAACAAGGGGTTTCCGTCCGAGTTTCTAGGTTGTGTTGACATTTCACCGCAACCAAATGAGAGCCGCAGTGAAATGAAGGAAGCCAAGGTATCTGGTGTCCAGCTTCTCAAACCGGGAGAAGATCCGGCGATAGTGCTTTATCTTGTTGATGAAGCATTCCACCAGATGACGCTCCCGGTATAAATGCGCGTCGTAGCCGCAGGGTTCCTTCCGGTTGGAGCGCGGCGGAATCACCGGCGTCATGCCCCGCTCCAGAATGTGCTGGCGAAACCCCTGGGAGTCATACCCCTTGTCAGCCAGCACATACTCACCGTCATAGCCGGTTATCAGCCCCTCGGCCTGGGTGATGTCGTGCTGTTGTCCTCCGGTCAGGATGAAGCGCAAGGGATTGCCCAGACTATCCACGCTCACGTGGACCTTGGTGCTGAACCCGCCGCGGCTGCGGCCCAGGGCCTGGGCTGCTTGGCCGCCGTTTTTTGGGGAGCTCCCGCCGCGCAGGGATGGGCCCGGACCACGGTGCTGTCTATGATGAGATATTCCATGTCCGGCGCATCGGCGAAGTGTTGATGCAGCAGCGCCCAGATACCCCGGTCGCTCCAGCGGGCAAATCTTTTGTAGACGCTGTTCCAGTTCCCATACTCGGCCGGGAGGAGCCGCCATTGGGCGCCGGAGCGGTCAACCCACAGGACGGCTTCTATGAAACGTTTGCATCCCTCTTCCTGACCGACATACAAGTCGGCGCGGCCACGCAAGAAATCGAGAATCCTGGCCCATTGCCCTGGAGGTAGTTCGAGATTTGCCATATTTTCATTATAACAAAATGTCAACAGAACCTAGACCTTCCCGGCCGAAAACACCGTTTTCCCCTACCCGTCGTATCCGCCGGATCCGGCCTGGCAGGAAGGCGAGCGGGTGACCCGGCTGCGCGTCACGCCGCGACCGTACCAGAAGCCCCATCCTCCCCTTTGGATGGCGGTGTCCACCGACCGGTCGGTGGACACCGCCGCGGAGATGGGACTGAAAGCCTGCTACTGGCAGCCGCCGGCGCTTCGGATCAGGCGGCGTATGGAGCGCTACGCCGAGGTCCGGTCCGTGGTCGAGGGCCGGCCGTTCGGGACCGGGGAAGATCGAGCAGTCATGCGCTCCACTTATGTGGCGTCTTCGGTGGGGGAGGCCAGGCGGGATGCTGAGGCCGGGATCATGTCGGCGTTCATCTTCAATGACCCGTTCCGCGGGCGCCAGGTGTTCACCAGGCCGGGCGAGGATCTGGATCCCGACGTCAGTCTGGACTGGAATTTTCTGGAGCCCCGCACCATGTTGGTGGGTTCGCCAGACAACGTGGTGGAGAAGGTTCAGGAGTTGCGGGAGGTGTGTAAACTGGATTACCTGCTGGTGGAGTTTGCCCACGCGAGCCTCCCGCTGCGCAAGACTCTCCGGAACCTGGAGAACTTCGCCACCAAGGTGATGCCCCGATTTACTGATGCCGGCTGAAACCCGGAGACCAAACCCATTCGCCATTCGCCATTCGAGAAGTCGCGCGGTCCACGGCATCATGTGTATCGCCGACAGACGGCGATTTACTCCATGCCTTCGTCCTCCCGGAACTTCGTCCACTTCCCGAATACAGGGAAGGGCGTCGGCAATACACCCCGCGGGTTATTCACCCGAAAGGCGATGCGGTCCCGGTCAAATGCGTTTCTCACCGAGGTGGAAACCTCTGTGGAGTGAATGCAAGCCCCGCACTCGGAGGGGAAGTTTACGCCAGGCTCGCGGCGAGACGAGGTGGAGCGTAACCTCCGGCCGTGATCCTGCGTGTTCCACCCAGTAACCGTCGGAGACAACACCCACTCGCCGACGGCGTGGCCACCCTCGGAAGACTGTGCCCAGAGGGTGGACGGCCCGAGGCTGCCGTAGGGAGATTCCGGTGGACCGGGCCGGATTGCCCGATTGATGCGCCCAGCAACCTCTTGAATTTCTGGCGATTTTCAAGCCGCACGCCATTCGGCGCCGACCGGAATGGTCTGGTATTCTGAGTGTCTTCCCATCGGCCTGGGTCCTGTTGCATGGGACGTCTAATCGTCCCCGCCGGGTTGAGGGGCAGGCTCTGCGGGCTGCTCCCGGCGGAACGTTACCGGCACCCGCTGGAACAGCGCGACTATCGCCCCCGCCGCAACTATCCAGACCACAATCAGGGCGGCTGCCCGGAACCCCTGTTGATAATAAGGCTGCGCTTCCACCGCCGGCATCAACGCCACCGTCGCCGGCAGGCTGATTCCCAGCACCATCGCCGCCAGCGTCGTCCCGACCGTATGCCCCATCTGCCGGGTGGTTTCCAGCATCCCCGAGGCAAAGCTCCGGTTTTCCGGCAGCGTGTTCATCACCAGCGCATTGTAGGGCGAGATGAACAGCGCAGTACCCACCGAGGCCGGCAGCAGCAGCATGGGCAGCCCCCAAATCGGAACGCGGGCCGCGAACAGGGCAATGGCGGCAATCCCCGACGCCACCAGAACCAGCGACGCCGTGCCCAGCCACCGGGGGTTGTAGCGGTCATAAATCAGCCCGGCGATGGGCGGAATCCACAGCCCGAAGCTCTGGTGACACAGCAGCACCATGGACACGACGAAGGGCGAATATCCCAGGCCGTCCTCCACCACGATGGGCACCAGCGTGAACACCGTCAGCATCGAAAGATGAAAGGTGGTGTTGCTGAACAGCGCCATCGAGAAATACTTGCGCTTGAAGTACCGGAAGTCCAGGAACGGCTCCCGGCTCTTCGCCTGAACCACCAGGAACAGCCCCAGCAGGGCCAAGGTCAACAGGTGCATCGGCAGGTGATAGCTGACGGCCTCCGGCGACGTATAGGATTCCGTCCCTTGGTGCAGGTGGGAGCCGGAAAGGACGAACACCGCCAGCGTGACCACCAGCAGCGCCGCGCTGGGGTAGTTGATGTTGATATTCCGCCGGCCCTCCACCGCCTGCAGGAAACGGTGCTTGAGCAGGGGGAAGCTGAACCACAGTGCCAAGGCCCCGGTCAGCACGGCAAAGGCAAAAACCATCCTCCAGTTGGACAATGACAGGAAGACCCCGTAAAGCGCCACGCCCATGAGGGTGCCGACGCGGGATGCGGTTACCGGCACGGCGAAGGCCCGTCCCCGCTCGTTGGGTTCGAACATCATGGCCAGCATGGCGTTGCCGTTGGCAGTCACCAGAGCGGCGCCGAACCCGCCGGAGCCGCTCCAGATTATTAGCTGAGTCAGGTCCTGGGATGTGGCCGCCATCACGTTCGCCAGGGTCATCACCACCAGGCCGGTGAAGAATACCTGGATGTGTCCGTACCTTTCGCCCAGCCGGGCGGCGAGAAAAACCGTGCTGCCCAGCGCCAGCAGCCGGATTATTACCGACCAGGCCGCGTCGTCCACGTCCACGCCAAAGTAGTTTGCTACTGACGGAATAGTCAGCGTGATGGGAATGAACGTGGACTGCACCAGAAGATGGCCGAAGGCCAAAGCGAACAGGGTATCCCGCCGCTGCTTGGTGGAACCCAACTCCCGGAAGTCGCTGATAAAATTCAGCCGCTGCGCAATCAGGGCTAATACATACACAGTCGCCGCCTTCGATGCCCCGGTCCAGGATTTTGGCAAGCGCCGGTTGCCCGGCCCAACCCGCCGTTTCCCCTGCATACTAACCCGTGCGGCCCCTTTCGACAATTAACCGGGGGGTTGATCCCGTTGTCCTGGCGACTCATTCCTTGCTGAACGGCCCGCCTTGATGACGAACCCGCACGGCGGATATGAAGTGGGCCACATGGGGAACTTGACTGCCGATTCCCGCCTCCCCCGGTGGCGTGTTTTACCCCTGAACATGACAGTCGCGACCCTGGGCGTCTCGCGCAGTTTCAACCCGCGGCTTTTGTCTTGACAACCCGGTTTCCCAAGTTACAATTGCCTGAAAGTCCGGTACCGGGGTCAAGAAGGAGAAACTGCAATGCCGTTTTATACCAAAGGCGATGTCCGCATCCACTATGAGGAGGTTGGGTCCGGTTTCCCGCTTCTGGTGACTCCCGGCGGCGGCTTGAACTCCCTGGTCAGCAATTGGCCTGGGCAGGTGTTCAACGCGATGGAGGAGTTCAAGAACGACTTCCGCTGCATTACGATGGACCAGCGCAACGCGATTGGCGGAGAGTCCAGCGGGCCGGTCCAGGTCAACGACCCGTGGGGAGCCTTCGCCGACGACCAACTGGGGTTGATGGACCACCTCGGGATACAGGAGTTCTTCTTTATGGGCTACTGCATCGGTGGCCCTTTTGCGCTCAAGCTCATGGAACGGGCGCCCGAACGCGTCCTGGCCGCCGTGCTCTGCCAGCCGGTTGGACACGCACGGGCAACACCGGACTCCATGTACAACTCTGGCCACGATAGCTGGGGCCCCGAGCTATGCTCCCGGCGGGATGACGTGACGATGGAGATCGTCGAAGAGTACCTGCACAACCTTTACCGGGTCCAGCCGGACTTCGCGTACAGTGTGTCGCGGGACTTCGCGCGCTCGTGCCAGACGCCGATGCTGGTCATGCCTGACGACACACCATCGCACTCTTACGAGGCCGCCATTGACCTGGCGGGGTTGGCGCCGAAAGCCCAGGTGACGGTATATCCCTGGAAGGAGTCAAAGGATGTGCTCGCCGCGGCGATAAACCAGGCGCGCGACTTCCTTCGGGCTCATCAACCCGCGTAAACCGGCTGCCGAACAGGATTTCCGGAGATGTTCGCGGACCACGCTGTCCGTATCCTCGTCCGCCAGACGCACTATGGCCTGGTTGCCGCCGTGATTTCCGACGGGGTGTTTCTCAGCCGGGGAGAGACGCCCCGTATTCCAGTGGCCCGAGGCTGATCGATATCTTTGTCCGGCAACTGCACCCGGCAGCAGCATTCCACGCCCGGCTTCGGGTTGGAGTGCACCAACTAGGTTGGGACGGGTCCCTCATAGTCGGGGGTCCTCAACGGCAAATGATCCGAGCGTGAAGAACTCGTCCTGCTGTTAAGTATTGCTCCTTCAGTTCCGCCTTGGTCCCCGGCCTAACCACCCGAACGGCCATCGCCTTTTGCGGGTGGAAACCATAATGTCTCTCCCTATTTCCACTCCATAGAATATCGCCGGGAGTACCATGGCCTGGTCAACCTCCGGTGAGGCGGACCTTGGCGGGTCTGCCTGCGGCGGTGTCGCTTCCAATGGAGACTCTTCCGCCGGTTCCATCTCCGCCGGTTCCACCTCGAAGAAGTCCTCGTCATCCTGGGGATGCAATTTTGCAGTGTACATACCCCGGGTGGGGATCATGATGTCCTTCCCCAATTCCACCTTAAAGACATCCTCGGCTGGACCCCACACTGGCGGGACTGTACTCTCCGGAATTGCATCCCCCGGGGCCGCCTGTGGTGGGGCCGGCAGTTCCGGGACTGCCCGCGCCGGGCTTGCAACCGCCGGGACCACTCCCGTTGGGGCCACTCCCGTTGGGGCCGCTTCCGCCGGGGCTGCCTCTGCCGGTTCAATCTCCGCCGGGGATGCCGGCTTACGGCGCCGGAATATCGAGACTTTTGAGCCTCGGGCGCCTCGGGCGGGAATCATACGGTCTCTGCCCAGTTCCACTCCAGAGACTTCCCGAGATGGGGCCGGCAGCGTCAGTCCCGCCCGCGCCGGACCTGCAACCGCCGGAGCCGTCCTCGCCGGGGTAGTCACGGCTACCGGGACCGCCACCGGCGGAGTCACCTTGAGCGGAGTCGCCTTGAATGGAGCAATTTCCGACGGGTCTTCCTCTGCCGGGTCTGGCACCGGGACGGCCGCCGCCTTCCGGCGCCGCATCGCGACGTAAATGCCGGTTGCGGCTATAAACACTGCCGCCGCGGCTAACAACAGCAGCCACCACGGGAATCCCCCGGTTTCCTCGATCGGAGCAACCGGCCCGGCCGAGACCACCGGCGGGACGACCGGTCCCACGCCCGGTTCCGAGGCGGTGGACGGAGGCGGACCGGACACTGCGGCGGGAGCGGCCGGTATGATTGTAGGCGCCGGTGTGGGCGTGGGCGTGGGCGTGGGCGCCGGTGTGGGCGTCGGCTTTGGCTGCGGCGCGACTGCTTGGGCCGCCAGCGCAAAGACCTCGGTGTCGGTGGCAACGGCGAAATTGCCGAAGCTGCGGGCGGCGGCGGCGGCGCGTTCCGCATCCGCCTGCACCGTAAAGGACACTTCCGCCCACTCGTCATCGGAGTCGTGCCGGGAGTAGAACCTGATACCCCCCATCTCGTGGGCCTTGAGCACAACGTCCGCGCCGCCCAACTGACCGGGGTCCAGCGTCATTTGGACGATGGCCGGCCGGTCCAGAACCGCGTCCGGCTCGGGGCTGCCGTGACTGTCAAAGGCTTCCACAGTCAGGCAGACTTGCAATTCTTCCCCGGCAGCGCCATCGCCGCAGTTGGCCGGGTCGGAGTCGACCCGGACGTGGTAGGGAAGCGTCCTGGAACCGGCCGGAATCGTCACCGACCCGGCCCCGTCCGGCGTGGTGATGATGGTCCCGGCGCCGGGATAGGCCACCGCCACCGCCTGGGTTGCCGGGTTGGTAATGAGCACCTCGGCCACGTCAGTCACGGAAATGACGACGGCGATGATGTCCCTCGCCCCGTGGGTGTCGGCGGCCACCAGGGTAACGGAGTAGCCGGACTTGATCTCAAAGTCGAAAGCCGATTTGGCAGTCAACTGCCCCGAGGCGGAGTCCAGCTTGAAAGAGTCCCGGTCGTCTCCCCAGAGCGAGTAGTTAATCCGGTCGTTCTCCGGGTCGGTGGCGCGGACGGGCGCGCCGAGGGCGGTTGGCGCTGCCGTGTTTTCGGCTATGACCCGCGCGGCGCTGGCGCCATCGGCGAACACCGGGGGACTGTTCACGATTACGGGGAGTCCTATGCTGCCGCCGCCACCGCCCCGGCTGCGGCGCCGGGAGTGGCCGCCACGGCCCTTCGTGGGTGGTGGATTCTTGACGACCGGCAGGTCGTCGTCGTTGATGGTGACGCCAGCCGTCCCTTGGGTTCCCGCGGTCACCTTGCCGGGAAGCCGCCCAAACCCCAGGGTCAACGTTTCGCTGCCGGTGTCCCTGTCCTGGAGCGCCTCGACAGTGAAGCTCCCGGAACTGGCTCCGGTGGAGAAGGACAGGACGCCCTCGCCGCTCAACCCGGACACCCGGTAATCGCCGGCTTCGGCGGTTCCCAGTGTAATCTTAATTGGGACTGGCACGGCCCGGTCCGCTGCCGGAGACAGGGTGACGGTGACGTTAACGCTGCCGCCCTCGTTAACGGTGTAGGCCGCGGCCTGGTAGTTGACGGTCAAATCTTTTTTCTGGACCGGCGGGGGGGGGTGGCCCCGGACGTCCCCGTTCCCGGGTCCGACCATGCGCCGATCCCCTCGTCGTTCTTCGCCCGCACCTGGACCTCGCAGGTAGTTTGGGGGGTTACGCCGGTGATGGTGGCACTGGCGCCGGCAACCGTGACGTTGTCGGTTTCCCAACTCTCCGCGCCCTGCTTACGGTACTCAACGTCGTAGCCAGTGACCACGGGGCCGGTGTTGGCCGGCGCCGTCCAGGTCACCGTGAGGGTAGTATGACCGTTGGTTGACGCCGGTGCGACGGTGGGGAGTCCTGGCTTGCCCGGAGGTTCATCAACGTCGGTAACGGTGATCGTAACCGTGATGGTGTCGGAGGCGCCGGACTGGTCTCTGGCGGTGACCGTTACGGTGTATGTGGGCTTGGCCTCGTGGTCCAGCGCAGCCTTGGTCTGCAACTGCCCGGATGCCGGGACAATGCTGAAGGAATCTGGGTCTGTGCCGCTCAGGGAGTAGGTCAGCGTGTCGTTGTCGGCGTCGGCGGCCGTTACCGTGGCGCCGATGTTCTGACCGGCGGGGGTGTTCTCGGCCACGGTGCGGGCAGCTGTCTCCCCAGGGAACGCCGGCGCGGTGCTGGCCGAAACCGCCTCGGCGCTCTTGTCTGAACCATGCCCGTCGGTGTAGGACGCCTTGGCGCGCAGGTACTTGCCCAAGTCGTCGGCCTCGACTGGCGTGTAGCTGGCCGCCGTGGCGCCGGCGATGTCGGTAAAGGCGCCGCTTGCGCTGTCGGCTCTGGCCCACTGCCAAGCGTTGACGGTGATGCCGCCGTCGGGGTCGGACAGGGTGGCGGTCAACCTCGTCCCGACCCGGGGCTGGGACGGGGACAGCGTCACCGTGCCATCCTCGTCCACGTTTTCCACGGTGATCGTAACCGTGATGGTGTCGGAGGCGCCGGACGGGTCGGTGGCGGTTACCGTTACGGTGTATGTGGGCTTGGCCTCGTGGTCCAGCGCAGCCTTGGTCTGCAACTGCCCGGATGCCGGGACGATGCTGAAGGAATCTGCGTCTGTGCCGCTCAGGGAGTAGGCCAGCGTGTCGCTGTCGCTGTCGGCGTCGGCGGCCGTTACCGGGGCGCCGATGTTCTGACCGGCGGGGGTGTTCTCGGCCACGGCGCGGGTGGTCGTCTCCCCAGCGAAAACCGGCGCGGTGCTGGCCGAAACCGCGTTGACCGAAACCGCCTCGGCGCTCTTGTCTGAACCATGCCCGTCGGTGTAGGACGCCTTGGCGCGCAGGTACTTGCCCAAGTCGTCGGCCTCGACTGGCGTGTAGGTGGCTGTTGTGGCGCCGGCGATGATGTCGGTAAAGGCGCCGCTTGCGCTGTCGTCTCTGGCCCACTGCCAAGCGTTGACGGTAACGCCGCCGTCAAGGTCGGACAGGGTGGCGGTCAACCTCGTCCCGACCCGGGGCTGGGACGGGAACAGCGCAACACTACCCGGCTCGTCAACGTCGGTAACGGTGATGGTAACCGTGATGGTGTCGGAGGCGTTGGACGGGTCGGCGGCGATGACCGTCACGGTATAGCTGTTCTTGGCCTCGTGGTTCAGGGCGGCCTTGGTCTGCAACTGCCCGGACGCCGGGACGATGCTGAAGGATGCGGCGCCGGCGCCGCTCAGGGAGTAGGCCAGCGTGTCGCTGTCGGCGTCGGCGGCCGTTACCGGGGGGCCGATGTTCTGACCGGCGGGGGTGTTCTCGGCCACGGTGCGGGCAGCCGTCGTTGTGGAGAAAGTGGGGGCAACGTTGTTTGCCGGTTTTGCCGGTTTTGCCGGTTTTGCCGGTTTTGCCGGCGGCGCCCGCACCGCGTTGACCGAAACCGCCTCGGCGCTCTTGTCTGAACCATGCCTGTCGGTGTAGGACGCCTTGGCGCGCAGGTACTTGTTCACGTCCCCTGATGCCGGCGTGTAGGTGGCTGTTGTGGCGCCGGCGATGATGTCGGTAAAGGCGCCGGTCTTGCTGTCGTCTCTGGCCCACACCCAGGTTGCGCCGGCAACGCCGCCGTCGGGGTCGGACAGGGTGGCGGTCAACCTCGTCCCGACCCGGGGCTGGGACGAGGACAGCGTCACCGTGCCAGCCCCGTCAACGTCGGTAACGGTGATCGTAACCGTGATGGTGTCGGAGGCGCCGGACTGGTCGGTGCCGGACAGGTCGGTGGCGGTTACCGTCACTGTGTAGGACGGCGTGGTCTCATAGTCCAGAGCGGCCTTGGTCCGCAACTGCCCGGTGCTATCGTCGATATCGAAGGACGCGGCGTCGGCGCTGTCCAGTGAGTAGGTCAGCGTGCCGCTGGCGGCGGCCTTTACCGGGGGGCCGATGTTCCGACCGGCGGGGGTGTTCTCGGCCACTTCCCGGGTAGGGGTGTCATCGATAAAAGCTGGCGCGAGGTCCTCGACAACGCGAAAGACCTGCGAGAGCCCGTAGAAGGGAAGAAGATTGGTCCTGCCTCTACTGTTATTGCTGCTGATCGGACCATTATCATTGGCGGTGGGCATTCCAACACGAACGTGATGAGTTGCGCCGAGATAACGGTCAGGGAAATCAGTAGGGCCGATACTAAACCAAAGCCAAGGTGAAATGCGCAGATAGTGGAGGTCAAGCAGTGGTGCCGGATCATCCTCCAAGTACGGATGAGAGGGATTCACCGGCGCAACCCAGCTGATCATCATCACCACTTAAATGTACATCCCACCTTGGCTTTAGTTTAGTACTGCGGACGGCGGTTCCGTCGTGATTGCTGCCTGTGAGTACGCTAGGCTTGCTGTTGAGTTTCCCGGACTCGGTCTTGCGGTTGGCCTCGTCGTCCCAGGAGCCGTCGTAGAAGTCCTCATAGTCGTCGGCGACCTTGGTTCCGCCGCCAAGCCAGTAGATGCGGACTCCCTTGTCGCCCTTGGTGTAGGTGGTGGCGGTGTTGTCGCGGGCGTCCACCGTCTCCGTGCTGCCAACGACGCGGAAGCCGCTGCTGTATGCCTGAATTTCGCCATGCCCGGCCGCGGCGCGGCCCTGGACGAACTTGTTGTAGTCCTCGATGTCAGCCGATTTGGAGTCCATCGGGGTGGAGGTGACGAACAGCAGCCTAAACTCGTCGCCCCCGGAAAGGCCGTCAGGAACCAGGCCCCAGTTTTCGGGAACTGGTGTCCCCGTCTGCGCTTGGGCCGGCGCCAGCGCCGGCGCCGTGAGCAGCAGCAGGAACGCAACCGCCGCAAAGAATACCCTGCGATTCATCGGATGATGCCTCACCTCTTCCCCTCCGCCCGAACCCGCTGTATCACTTGGCCGTCAAATGCCCCTTTTTACGGGATTGCCCACACCCGGCGGCTGCTATTCCAGGCCTCCCGCCCCGCCGGCCTTGACCGGCTGGCGGTCTGTGATGACCGCGCCAGGGTCTTTTAATCCTCGAAAGAATCCCCTCGCCCCCTGTCTTCACAGGGGCAGGCCCTCTGGGAGAGGGTTAGGGCGCGGGGTTCGCCCTCACCCCCGGCCCCTCTCCCACGGGGAGAGGGGTGACTGACGAGATGCGGCAACAGACCGTCGGCGCCCGGCCCCTCTCCCACGGGGAGAGGGGAGAATTAAAAGACCCACTGCCGGCCGCCAGCGCCTTTTAATTCTCGAAAGAATCCCCTCTCCCCCTGGGAGAGGGTGAGGGTGTTCATTGTCCCGAGAGCGGCTGGAGTACATTGGTCGTTAGTTGCCAACAACATACCGGTTCCGGCCCGTTCGCTGCCCGTGAAATTACAACCACTTTCGGACACTTTCCGAAGGGCTGCCCGCAGGGTGGGTCAACGCCGGGGACGATTGCAAAGTCGCTGGTTTCATCGGACAGGGGCCTCGTCTTTCCTGCGCAGGCAGGAATCCAGGAACGCTAATGTCCGGTCACGTTCCTTTTCATCAACATTTCTGGATTCCCGCCTTCGCGGGAAAGGCGGAGGGGCAGGGACCTGTTTAGCAAATCGTTCACGTATCAGTAATTCTCCCCTCGCCCTCTGGGAGAGGGGAGAATTCAAGGGGGATTTTTGGGCCGGCGGGGGACTGTTGGATGGCGGCCAGGGTCTTTTAATTCTCCCCTCTCCCCGCGGGAGAGGGGCCGGGGGTGAGGGCGAACCCCACGCGCAGTTGGCGGGTTAGTCCGCCGCTTCTTGGTCGCCGGGGTTGGACTGGGGCGGCGCTTCCGGGAAGAAGGCGCTCAGGACCCGCTGGGCGATTCCTGCCGCATCCACCTGCACTTGACGCCGCTGGTCCGCCGCGGCGCCGTGCTCGATGAACGAGTCCGGCATACCGATGCGGTGGACCGACACATCCTCCAGCCCGGCGTCAACGATGGCTTCCACTACGGCGGAGCCGAACCCGCCGGCCAGCACGTTCTCTTCCACCGTGACAATCCGGCCGACGCTGCGGGCCGCCTCCAGGAGCAGGCCCAGGTCGAGGGGTTTCACGAAGATGGGGTTCACCACGCCGCATTCAATCCCATAGTCGGCCAGCTTTTCCGCGGCCTCCAGTGCTGCGGCGGCCGTCTTGCCCAGGGCAAAGACGACGACGTCGCTCCCTTCTCTGATGGCCACGCCTCTGCCGAGGGGCAACTCCTTGAGATCGCGGTCGAGGGGTGTACCGGCCGCCGCTCCCCTGGCGATGCGGATGGCGAAAGGCCCCTGGTGTTTATAGGCGGTGTAGATGAGGTGCTGGAGGTCGTTCTCGTCCATGGGGGCGGCCACCACGGCGTTGGGGAGACACCGCAGGTATGAGATGTCGAACGCGCCGTGGTGCGTCTTGCCGTCTTCGCCAACGATGCCGGCGCGGTCGGCAATGATGGTCACCGGCAGATTCTGGAGGCAGACGTCGTGGACCACCTGGTCGAAGGCCCGCTGGAGGAAGGTGGAGTAGATGGATACGAAGGGATGCAGCCCGGCGGAAGCCATCCCCGCCGCCATGCTGACCGCGTGCTGCTCCGCGATGCCGACATCGAACACCCGGCCGGGAAATTCGCGCTGGACTACCGCCAACCCCGTCCCTTCCAGCATGGCCGCGCTGATGCCGACCACGGACTCGTCCTCGCGCATTATGCGCGTGATGGTGTCCGCGAAAACCTGGGAGTAGGTGGGCGCTCCGGACCCGGCTCCCAGCGGCGAACTGGGTTGGTGAAACTTGACGGGATCATCCTCGGCAGGTTCGTAGCCGTGGCCCTTGTGCGTCACGATGTGGACCAAAGGCACCAGTCCGGTGGGAGTCTGGGCCTGCCGGAGGGTCTGTTCCAGTTGCCGGAAGTCGTGGCCGTCCACGGGGCCAAGGTATTGGAACCCCATTTCGGTCCAGAACATGGTGGGGACGATGAGACCGGCGAGACCCGTGTTGAATCTCTGGACCAGCCGGTACATTATCTCGCCGGTGGGCACCCTCTTGGACCAGGCCCTCATCCGCTCGATCATCGCATTGAATTCGGGATGGGTGATCAGACGCTTGCGCCAGTTGGTGAGGAAGCCGATGTTCTCGGAGATGGACATCCCGTTGTCGTTGAGGACGACGATGAAATTTTCCGGGTTGAGGTGGACGATGTTGTTCAGGGCCTCGAAGCTGGAACCGGAGGTCATCGCCCCGTCGCCGACTACTGCGATGGTCCATGAGTCCGTTCCCCGGTTGGCCGCACCCTGGGCAACGCCAAGAGCAATGGACAGGCCGGTGCCGGCGTGGCCCGCGCAGAGGGTGTCGTGGGGGCTTTCGCTGGGTTCGCCGAACCCGGACAGGCCGCCGGCCAGGCGGATGTTCTGGAAGTCGTCGCGGCGCCCGGTCACCAGCTTGTGGGTGTAGGTCTGGTTGGTCGTGTCCCAGACCAGGCTGTCCCTGGGGCTGTCGAAAACCCGGTGCAGCGCCAGCGTAAGCTCGACGACGCCCAGATTCGACGCCAGGTGGCCGCCGCGCTCGGTGATCACCGAGATAATCGTGTCCCGCGCCTCCTGGGCCACCTGGTCCAGTTCTGCGTAGCTCAGCGCTCTGAGGTCGCTCGGTGCGTCGATCCCGTCCAGGATACGGCTGGGCATGGCAGACCTCCTTGGTGACCAGTGGCCGGTGGTTGGTGGAGAGCGGAGTTCGCCCTCACCCCCGGCCCCTCTCCCGCGGGGAGAGGGGAGAGCGGAAGAACTCTCGATCCGGGTTAAATCCGGCTCAAGAGTTGAACTGTCCCCATTGTTTCATACCAACGGCTTTTATACCACCGGGCAGGCTGTCCGGCCAGGGTCTTTTAATTCTCCCCTCTCCCCGCGGGAGAGAGCCTGCCCCTGCGAAGGCAGGGGGGCCGGGGGTGAGGGCGAACCCCACGCGCACCGGCAACGGTTGCTCTTGGACGGAACACCTTCACCATCTCCCAGAGGGCGGGGGGATTCTTTCGAGAATTAAAAGACCCCGCATCATCACCCGTCTTGCTCTTCCGCCGTTCCACCCGCACATCGGGCAGCCAGCACAGGAACCCCGGCAGGTACCAGTTGCCCTTTCCCAGCACCTCCCTGGAATCGCGCCCAGCCCCAGGGACTGGAAGAAGGAGGACGAAACTTATGAGCATACCGCATAGGGCGATGACCACCGTGACGCCGCTGAACAGGACGGTGCGTCCCGCCGTCGCCCCGGTCCGCTCCACCGCTTCTTGCTTGGACAAGCCCCGGTTCAGCTCCTCTTCTATTATCCGTTTCGGGCGCAGCCCTTCCTCAAGCAGCTCGGCCGCCAGTTGCGAATCAGCGCCCCCGGATTGTTTCAGATCGGTAGTCGTCGCGCTGCTCAGCAGTTGCCCGCTAACGGCCACCGCAACCGCGGCCAGGATCGCCCACAGGACGACGATTACCAGCGGTCTCCGCGCGCTGAACCGGGCCAATAGTTCGGTCATTGGGTCAGTTCTTCCGCATCAAGGTCTATGTTCCTGATGCCCTTATAACGTGTTGTACCATCCGGTTCGTTCAGTGAAAGCCGTCCAGCGCCCGGTCCAGGTTGATGGCCGAGCTGATCAGCGCCAGATGGGTAAAGGCTTGTGGGAAATTCCCCAGGCTTTCGCCGCTGCCGCCGGTTTCCTCGGCGTAGAGTCCCAGATGGTTGGCGTACCCCAGCATTTTCTCGAACATAAGCTGGGCCTGGTACAGCCGCGCCCGGTCAGACCAGCCGGCCCGGGTCATGGCCTCGACCAGCCAGAAGGTGCAAATGTTGAAGGTGCCTTCCTGCCCGCTGATTCCGTCGGGTGACGCCTTCACGTTGTAGCGGTACACCAGGCTGTTGGAAACCAGCCCGCCCTCCTCCGGGGAACGGTTGATGGCGTCCAGGGTTTGAATCATCCGGGGGTCGTTGGGGGCCATGAAGAACACCAGGGGCATAATCAGGTTGGAGGCGTCCAGGTGTTCGCTGCCGTAGGACTGGACAAAAGACCGGATCTCGCTGTTCCAACCCTGCGCCATGATGTCCTCGTAGATGCGGTCGCGGGTCTTGTGCCACTTCTCCCGGTCCGCCGGAAAGGAGCGGGCGTCGGCCACCCGGAGGGCGCGGTCGATGGCAACCCAGCACATCAACTTGGAGTAGACGAAGTGCCGCTGCCCGCCGCGGATTTCCCAAATCCCCTCGTCGGGCCGCTGCCAGTTTTCGCAGACCCAGTCAATCAGCCGCCGCAGTTGCGCCCAGAAATCGTAGGAAATGGGATGGCCGTAACGGTTGTAGAGATAAACCGCGTCCATCAGTTCGCCATAGATATCCAACTGAAGCTGACCGTGGGCGTCGTTGCCAATGCGTACCGGACGGGAACCCCGGTAGCCCTCCAGGTGGTCCAACGTCTCTTCGGTCAGTTGGTGGCGGCCGTCAATGCTGTACATGATTTGCAGCGAGCCGTCCGGGTTCGGCTCGGTGGCCCTGGCTTCGATCCAGCTCATAAACTGGGCCGCCTCTTCGGTGAAGCCGATTCGCAGCAGGGCGTATAGGGTAAAGGCGGCGTCTCTAATCCAGGTATAGCGGTAGTCCCAGTTGCGCTCGCCGCCCATCTCTTCAGGCAGGCTGCACGTCGGAGCGGCGACGATGGCGCCGGTGGGGTGGTAGGTGAGCAGCTTCAACACCAGGGCCGAACGCTCCACGATTTCCCGCCAGCGGCCCTTGTAGGTACACCTGGACAGCCAACGCCGCCAATAAGTAACCGTGTCCTCGAAAATCCGCTGGCTTTCGGTCTGGGAAAACGGGGGCAGATAGTCGCCGCACTCTTCGCAAACCTCTCCGATGGCAAAGGCCACGGTCTGCCCCTCGTTCAAGGTGAACTCGGCCACCAGGCCCTCGGTGATCAGACCGCCCCTATCAACGGCCTCCCGGCGCAAGGGAACGGCGGTCGAAAGCTGCAGCCAGACCGTTGGCGAAACGAAGTATGCGCCGGATTCAGAAATCTCGACGATTTGGTGGGAATCCCGGCCGTAGTTGAACGCGGGGAAACACTCCATACGAAAGCGCACCGTCCCCCGCACCACGGTAACCTGGCGCACCAGTTCATTGTGCTCGTGCTGGTAGTGGTACTCATCGGTCTCCATGGGCATGAAGTCCGTAACCTCGCCAACACCGTCGGGGGAAAGGAAACGGGTGACCAGCACGTTGGTCTGGGGCCAGTAGATTTGCTTGTGGGTGACGCCGGCGTTGGTGGGGGCAATCTTGAAGTGGCCCCCCTTCTTCTCATCCAGGATGGCGCCGAATACGCTGGGCGCATCGAAGCTGGGCATACAGAACCAATCAATGGAGCCGTTAATCCCGACCAGGGCAATCGTGTGCATATTGCCGATGATTCCGTAATTTTCGATGGGCTGATAGCTCATAACCCACCCCCGATTATCTGACTTTGCTCCCGGTTGCGGCCTGCCGGATGCCGCTGGTAAGACTTTCATCTTACCAGTTTGCAATCTGTGATGATTAGCGGGCCGGGCCCCTTGCCAGGGTCTTTTAATTCTCCCCTCTCCCCGCGGGAGAGGGGCCGGGGGTGAGGGCGAACCCCACGCGCACCGGCAGCGGCTTCACGGACGTGGCGCAGCGGGCGTTGGCCGCGGGCGAACCCCACGCGCACCGGCAGCGGCTTCACGGACGTGGCGCAGCGGGCGTTGGCCGCGGGCGAACCCCACGCGCACCGGCAGCGGTTGCTCTTGGACGGAACACCCTCACCCTAACCATCTCCCAGAGGGCGAGGGGATTCTTTCGAGAATTAAAAGACCCCGGGCCCCTTGCCATAGCAAAGTCCCTCAATCCGTTCGTCCCCTGCTTCCACCGGGGCAGGCTTTGAGGTCCTGGCAGGACTTCCTTGTTAACCTGCACGCAGTCAGGCATACTGTCCCAAGTCTGCCGAAGGGCTGCCATTCACGTCACGGACTCTACCGACGAACTTGGCGATTACTCCGGAAGACCCCGCTTGACCTGTGTCTATCCGTTGGCTGACAATTGAATTGAGTTCTCTGCAAATAATCACCAGGGGGAGACGGTATGGCGGGCATCAAGGAGAGGATATTCACGCCGGACACGGGTATTGCGATTCAGCGGCGGATGGGCTGGCCAGTCCTGATGGCGGCGCTGGCGATGGTGGCCGTCGCCTGTGCCGGGCAGGGTTTCGAGGCCGGCCCCCTCGGAGCGGTGGAGGTGGCCCCCGGCGAGGCCATCCAGATACGTTCGATGCAGGTACTCACCGGGCTGGCAGACCTGGGTACGCCCAGCCAGCGCGGCGTGGCGCTGGCCGTGGCGGACTATGGCCCCATCAAAGGGCGCAGCGTCTCGATGGGCGCCGGGTTGGACTCGCTCTGCTCGGCGGAAGGCGGGCGCGCTGCCGCCGAGACGGCAGCCGGAGACCCCCAAGTTGTTGGCGTCATCGGCCCGTCCTGCTCAATAGCGGCGGCAGCGGCCTCACCAATCCTGAGCCAGGCCGGACTGGCGATGGTCGCTCCGTCCACCACGTCCCCCTCGCTGACCTCCGACCTGCGCGGCAATGCCGGTCTCAACTACCACCCCGGTTACTATCGGACCGCCAACAACGATCTGTATCAAGCGCAGGCGGTCGCCCAGTTCGCCTACCGGGAAATGGACCTGCGCCGCATGGCCGTTATTCACGACGGCGACCCGTATACCTCCGGGCTGGCCGACGCTTTCGGCACCGCCTTCGGGGAACTGGGCGGCGCGGTCACTGTCACCTCCATCAGCAAGGGCGACGTAGACATGGGCCCGGTCCTCGCCCAAATTGCATCGGCTGGCCCGGACGGACTCTTCCTTCCGCTGTTCGAGAAAGAAGGAGCCGCCATCGTCCGGCAGGCCGGGCAGGTCTCCAGCTTGGAAGACGTCACGATTATCGGCGGCGCGGCCCTGCTGGTTGCCGAGTTCGTCGCCATTCCCGAATCGGAGGGTGTCTACTTTTCGGGGCCGGACCTGGACTTGGGCGCCAACACCAACGAGGCAACCGGCAAGAGCAGCGAGGCGCTGGACGCCGGCTACCAAGCGCGATACGGCGAGGCGCCTTCGTCCGCCTACCTGGCCCACGCCTACGACGCCACGACTATGCTCCTCCGGGCAATCGAGGATGTGTCGGTGGCAGACGGGGACACCCTATACATCGACCGGGCCAAACTTCGGGAAGCGCTGACCGGCATCAACGGGTTCAAAGGCGTCATCGGGAGCATCTCTTGCGACGAGTTCGGCGATTGCGGCACTGGGAGCGTGCAAATATCCCACCACACCGATTCCGGCGTGGCCGGCATTGCGGACCTTCCGGTGGTGTTCCGCTTCGCCCCATGACCAACCCGGCCTGGCTGGGCAAGGCAGTCCTTGAGGGCCGCATGAAGGACGGATTTGACCGAGCGGCGTCCGGCCCGGTTTGTCATCCAACGCCCGGAAACGGTATGCTTGGCGTCGGGCTTCCGGCGCATTGCAGGCGTCCCGGCCCGGGCAAGGCTGGATTGGGTACTGGCGCTTGATGGAATAGGGCGCCCTGCACTTCCCACAACAGCGCCGGACCCCCGCGCCCGGTAGACGGTTTCACAAGTTACCCTGCGACTGCCGGGTGCCTGATAAGAAGGCAAAAACATCGGAGTCGGCCCCATGACCGGATTGCGGGTATACTTGGAGCGTTTTGGCCTGCCGGCGCGCGAGCGGTTGCAGCGGCTGGTGGCCGAGGCAAAGTCCGCCGACCCTCTGGCCCCGGTGACGGTGGTGCCTCCCAGCCACTACGCCGGCATCTCCCTGCGGCGGATTCTGGCCGGGGACACGGGTCTGTTCAACGTCCGGTTCATGGTGGCGGCCCGTCTTGCCGAATACCTGGGCGCTCCGGCAATGGCGAACCTGGGCAGGCATCCCATGTCCCCGCTGGTGGAGTTGGCTATCGTCCGCGCCGTCGCGGTTGAGGCTGACGGCCTGAATGTCCTGGGGCCGGTGGCCCGGCATCCGTCCCTGCACCGCTCACTGCTGTCCACCTTCCGCGACCTGGCCCGGTTGACCGATTCGGACCTGGAACAGTTGGCGGAAGTTCAACCCCTTCAGCAGTCGCTTCAGGAAGAAACGGTCAGGCTTTTTCGGCGCTTCCGGGAACGGACTCAGGAATACTACCACCAGGAAGACATGGCTGCCGCCGCCGCCGAGTCCGTCCGTTCCGGCGCCACTGCTGCGGCCCTGCGGGACATCGGCGCCGTAGTCTTCTTCCTGACCGATGAGTTCTCCCCGGCCGAAACGGCGTTGGCGCGGGCGTTGGCCGACGCCGGACAGTGCAGCTTGGTTCTGGGACTCACCGGCGATTCCGGCGTGGACGCCCCGGCGCGGGATTTGGCCAAGTCTTTCGCTATGGCTTCGCCGGACGGCGGTGCACCCGTCTCCAACGGCGGTGATAACGATCCGGGAGACGATGGTTCGGGTGATGACGCGGTTTATCGCGTAGACGGCATCGTTTCCGCCCCCGACGTGTGGGAGGAAGTGCGGCAGGCGGTTCGGAGTATGCTGCGGTTCGCTGCGGACGGTGTGCCTTTCCACCGCATGGCCGCGCTTTACCGGCAGCCCGACCCCTACGCCCACCAATTGCAGACTGAGCTCAATCTGGCAGGGATTCCCATTGCCGGGCCTGCCCCGATGCCGGTCAGAGACTCGGCCCCCGGACGCCTTCTGTTGGGCCTGCTGGAAGTAATTGCCGACGACTTTGGCCGTGGCCGGTTGATGGAGTGGCTGGCTGAGTCCCCGGTATCCCACGGCCCCGGCGGTTCCGATGCCTCGATTGCGCTGCTGCATTGGGAAACGGTCTCCCGGAAGGCCGGGGTAGTACGGGGTCTGGCCCAGTGGAGAGACCGGTTGGGCCGGGTAATCGACGACGCCAGGGGGGAGGACGAATTCGCGGACCGCCGAGGTGAAACCAGCCCGGCCCGGCTCCGCGCGGCTCAGGAGCAGGCGGATGCGGCGGCCGCGCTGCGGGACTTCATCGAAGGGTTGGCCGGGCGGCATCCCCCACCGGACGGCAGCCCTTGGAGCGAGTTCAGCCGTTGGGGTAAGGGGGCGCTGGAATACTATGCGTCCGACCCCGGCAAATGGCCGGATGACCAGCGACAGGCCCACGAGCGCGTCATCCGGGCGCTGGAACAGCTTGAGGGGTTGGACGCCGTGGAAACCGGGACCACCCTGGCCGATTTCCGGCAGGCGCTGGAACACGCGCTCTCGGTTCCCGCCGGACGCAGCGGCGTCACCGGCGCCGGAGTCTTTGCCGCCGGTCTGTCCGCGGCCCAGGGCATGGAGTTCGACGTGGTATGGATATTCGGCATGGCCGAGGGGTCGTTCCCGCCCACCTCCCGGGAAGACCCCCTCCTGCCCGATGCCGCCCGCCGGGAAGTGGGCGACGGGAAGCTGCCCCTGCGGCGGGTGTCCGCGCTGGAAGAACGCCGGGTGTACCTATCCGTGTTGTCCGCCGGCCGGCGCCGGTTCCTGTCCTACTCCAGGACGGACCACGGAGCGCGCCGGGGCCAGCATCCGGCTTCCTGGCTCCTCGACGCCGCATCGGTCCTTAATAGCAACGGGCCAACGGAAACCCGGATTTCTTCCCAAGAACTGAACCAGATCAGCGCGCCGTGGCTTTCAGTTATCCAGTCGCCGCAGCACTCCCTGAGTCAAGCAGCCGGAGGCAACGCTGCCGACGCGCACGAGTTTGACCTGGTGAACTTGTCGGAATGGTGGAGTGACGGCGGCCGGGCTGACCGCCACCCTCTGGCTGCGCCGGGGTCTTCTCTGGGGCGGGCTTTGGCCATGGGCCGGGCGCGGGGCGGCGCCGGCCTGACAGCATGGGACGGGTACGTCGGCGGCGTTGCGGCGGAAAGCCCCCGCCTTTCCGGGGCATTGACCCGGGTGGTGTCCCCTACCCGGCTGGAAAGCTGGGCCAAGTGTCCCTACCAGTTCTTCCTGGGGAACGTGCTGGACCTTTCGGCTTGGGACACGCCGGAGGACGTGCTGACGATTTCCCCCCTGGAACGCGGCAACCTGGTCCACTCGATTCTGGAGCGGTTCATCAAAGAGGCGCTGGAATCCGGCCCGCCCGCTCCCGGCGGCGCCTGGGACCCGGCCCAATCCCGGCGTCTGAAGGCCATCGGCGAGGAGGAGTTCGACAAAGCCGAACGCCGGGGCGCCACCGGGCGGCGCATCATGTGGGAATCGGCCAAGGAAGAAATCCGCCGCGAACTGGACACCTTCCTGGAAAAGGACAGCGAGCGCCGGTCGGAGCGCGGCGTTCAACCCTGGTACGCCGAGTTTTCCTTCGGGTTCTCCGGTGACGCGCCGGTAACGCTGGTGACTCCCGACGGTGACCAAGTGAGCTTCCGCGGGATAATCGACCGGGTGGACGTTTCCCCGGACCACTCCCGCGCGGTGGTCACCGACTACAAGACCGGCAGTTCCTACGCCTACCAGGACATAGGCAAGGACGACTATCTGGGCCGTGGGACGCACCTTCAGCTTCCGGTTTACGCCCTGGCAGTACGCGACGCCCTGCTGCCCGATGCCACGGTGGAAGCTGACTACTGGTTCGTTTCCACCCGGGGCAAGTTTGACAGCATTCCGGTAGCTCTGAACGAGGTTGAATCCGACTTCCGGGAGACGGTGCAGACCATCATGGCGGGCATCCGCGGCGGCGTCTTCCCGGCCAATCCTGGGCCGCCCGGACAGTTCGGGCCGGTCAACTGCTCGTATTGCGACTTCCAACGGGTCTGTCCTACGGGCAAGGTGAGCTTGTGGGAACGCAAACGGTTGTCGCCCCAAGCTGTCCCCTACACCCGGTTGTCCCAACCCGCCGACGAGGATGGGGAAGGCGAGGAGCAAGCATGACCATAACCGCGGAACCCGCCGACCAGCATCACCGTGTCCGCATCAGGGAATGCCTCGACGAAAACCTTTTCGTTGAGGCCGGCGCCGGCACGGGCAAGACCACCGAGTTGGTGGCCCGGATTACCGCCCTCATCGCGTCGGGCAAAACGGAGATGAGTGGGTTGGCGGCCATCACCTTCACCGAGGCCGCCGCCGCCGAGCTTCGGGAGCGGGTGCGCGGCAAACTGGAACAAGAGGCCCGCAGCGACCGGCTCAACGCCGAGGAACGCCAGCGTTGCGGGAATGCCGCCAGCGAAATGGAACTGGCGTCAATCCAGACGCTCCACAGCTTCGCGCTGTCCCTGCTCCGGGAACTGCCCCTGGAAGCGGGACTGCCGCCGGTCTTCGATACTTTGGATGGCATTCAGGCCGGCCTGGGCTTTCAGGACGCATGGGACGAGTGGCTGGAGCAGGCCCTGGACTCCGACGCCCTCGGCCCCCTGATGTTGCGGGCGCTGACCCTGGGGCTGCGCCTGGACGACCTGCGGCAGGTTGCGGCTGCCCTGCACCGGGACTACGATCTGGTGGCGCTGGCTCCCTTCCCCGAAGCCCCGCCGCCGCTCCTCACCATCCTAACCGGCCTGGGGAAAGCCGCCGGAGAAATTTCCCGGCGGCTGCCCCTGTCCAAAAAAGGCGCGTCGGATGAACTTTACGTCGCCGCCGCAAGGGTGGCAGACCTGGGGCGTCAGATTGAAGCCCTGGAGGACTATGCGGCCGTCGCCATGCTGTCCGCCGAGGCAAAATTATCCACTAACCGGGGCCGGCAATCCGATTGGGGAACCGACCCGGCGTCGGGCGTCAACGCCTGCAAGTATCTCAAGGACCTGCTCGCCGAGTTGGAAGCAACCAGGGCGCGGGAGCTGGAGCAATTCCTGCAAGGCGCGCTGCTGCCGCTGCTGGAAAGCGTCCGTTGTTTCGTGCTGGACCAGGTGGAGCGGCGCAAAACCGAAGGACGGGCCGAGTTTCACGACTTGCTGGTCTGGGCCAGGGATATGCTGCGGGACAACCCCCTGGCCCGACAGCACTTCCAGCGCCGGTTCCGCCACATCCTCATTGACGAGTTCCAGGACACTGACCCGATACAGGCCGAGATTGCCTTTTTCCTGGCCGGCAGCCCCGACGACCCGGCAGGCCGGGAAACAACGGATTGGCAGTCGGTAACGCCGGCTGCCGGCAAGCTCTTCGTGGTGGGCGATCCCAAGCAGTCCATCTACCGCTTCCGCCGCGCCGACATTGCGGCGCTGGATGACGTCCGACGCCGGTTGGCGCCGGAGACTGTCCCGCTGGTCCAGAACTTTCGCTCCCAGACGGGCATCATCAGTTGGGCCAACCACGTCTTCGGCCAGTGGATGGGCGTCCGGGACCCCGGCGGCGGCGCAGCGGATGCCGGGCCGTCGCTCCAGGCCAACTACCAGGACTTGTCGGCCTGGTGGGCGCCGCCCGACACAACTCCTCCGCTGGGCGTTCACCGCGTCGGCGGCGAAGTTGAGGGCGCCGCAGCCGAAGTGCGCTGGCTGGAAGCCCAGACCATCGCCGCCTTGTCCCGGCAGGTGAAGACGGGCCGGTGGCAGGTGCGCGACGAGGATTCCGGCGATCTGAGATACGCCGGCTACCGGGACATCTGCCTGCTGCTGCCCACCCGCACCGGCCTGGGCGCGCTGGAGCAAGCCCTGGAGGACGCCGGCGTCCCCTACCGCATCGAAAGCGAGTCGCTGGTTCTGGCCACCGAAGACGTTCGGGAATTGCTCAACTGCCTCCGGGCCATCGACAGTCCCGCCGACCAGGTGGCGCTGGTTGCGGCGCTGCGTTCTTCGGCCTTCGCTTGCAGCGACGTTGAGTTGCTCAAGTTCGTAGATGAAGGGGGGAAGTTTGACTATTTCAGTCCCGGCGGCGCGGCGGGGCCGGTGGCGGAAGGCCTGGCGGTCCTGTGGGACTTCCACGACCGGCGCGCCTGGATTCCGCCCGACGAGTTAATCGAACGGTTCATCCGGGACCGTCAGATGATCGAGTCGTCCTTTGGCCGGCGCCGTCCGCGGGAGCGTTGGCGCCGCCTGCGGTTTGTCGTGGAGCAGGCCCACGCCTTCCTGCGGGTGGGCGGCAACTCCCTGCGGGGGTTCCTGGACTGGATGGACCGGCGGCTGAGCGAGGGCGCCCGCGCCGTGGAGGTGCCGGTGCCGGAGACCGATGAAGACTGCGTGCGGATTATGACCATTCACGCCGCCAAAGGTCTGGAGTTTCCCATCGTGATTCTCACCGGACTCGGCACCCCCCACCGGCATCGTTCCGAGCGGGTTGTCATAAACCGCGCTTCCGGCCGGGCCGATGTACGGGTACCGGCGGCGCAAAGCCACTTCCAGACCGAGGGGTTCGAGGCCGCCAACCAACTGGAAACCGACGCGGGCGCCGCCGAGTCCGTGCGCCTGTTCTACGTCGCCTGCACCCGGGCCCGGGACCACCTGGTTCTAAGCCTGTTCCGCGGCGGAAGGGGCTCGGCCAACTCTCCGGCGGCCCTGCTGGAGCAGTATTGCGGCGGCGTTCCCGAAATGTGGCGCGAAGTCGCGCTGGACGGTCTTATTCCGGCCTCATCAACCGTCTCTCCTGAACCTGACCCGCCGCCGCTCACCGGCTTTGAGCTGGAGCGCGCCGAATGGCTGGAACGGCGCAAGGCGACCATTGGCGTGGCTGGCCGGGCCGAAGCGCAGGCGGTCACCGCCATCTCCCGCCTCAACCACGAGCAAAGCAAGGAAGAGGCTGAGGAAGGGGAGGTCTCCTACCGGCTGGGCCGCAGCGGCACCAACCTGGGCCGTGCCGTCCACGCCGTCCTGCAAACCGTTGACCTGACCACCGGAGAGAAGCTGGACGAGACCAGTCTGGCCCAAGCCGATGCCGAAGGCATCCGGGACCGTTGGCGGGAAGTGGCGGCCTTGGCCCGAAACGCCCTGAAGTCCAGGGTAGTGCGGGAGTTGGTGGACAACATGGTGCCGGGCGAGGCCGGGTATTACCGGGAAGTGTTCGTCAGCGCGCCGTTGGACGGGAAGCTGGTCGAGGGTTTCATTGACCTGCTGATTGACGCGCCCGGCGGTCTGGTAATCGTGGACTACAAGACCGACAACCTGGACCGGGCAGGAGTGGGGGCCGCCGCGGCCCAGTACGAGACCCAGGTTGGCTTATACGCCTGGGCGGTCGGGGAAGTCACCGGCAAACCGGTGCGGGAGGCGGTTCTGCTGTTCCTGCACCCAGATGTTGAACACACTTTCCATGACATTGACGAATTGGTGGGCAAAGCCAAAGCTGCCGTAGCGTCGGTGGCGTGAAGGCGCTCCAACGCTGGCACAGATTCTAGCCGTCAAGGGGAAACCCATTTCCACAAAGGAGCGTGAACCATGACCACCACTCAAATACCCACCGAAGAACAGGTTATTGAATGGCTTGAGACCCTGAGTAACTGGGGCCGCTGGGGCGCCGGCGACCAGCTTGGCACCCTGAACCTGATTACCGACGCCAAGCGCCAGCAGGCTGCCGCCCTGGTGACCGAGGGAATCAGCGTCACCTGCTCTCGCCTGATTGTCCCGGAACAGGCCCCCGACGTGACCTCCATTCCGCCGCTCCACTACATGATTCGGGCCGGCGACAGTTGCCCGGAGGAAGGACCGGGCGGCACTTCCGACTTCATCGGGTTTTCCTTCCACGGCCTGACCATCACTCACTTGGACAGCCTGTGTCACCAGGTCTGGAACGGCAGGATGTACAACGGCCGCCCCGCGTCGGAAGTAAACTCCGATACCAAGGCCAACAGCCTGGACATAGACAAGGCCCAGAACGGCATTGTCACCCGCGGCGTTCTCCTGGACGTGGCTCGTCTCAAGGGCAAGGACTGGCTGGAGGCCGGAGAGCCGGTCTTCACCGCCGACCTGGAAGCCTGCGAGGATGCCCAGGGGGTCCGGGTTGAAGAAGGCGACGCCCTGATGCTGCGGCTGGGCTGGTACAAGCGGCGGCTGGAATTGGGGCCGCCCGCGGCGGGACGTCCCGGCCTGCACGCGGAAACATTGCCCTGGTTGAAGGAAAGAGGCGTGGCGATGGTGGCCGGCGACGCATCCCAGGACGTTGACCCCAGCGGCTACCCCGGAATCGGCCTGCCGGTGCACAAGGTTGGCATCGTCGGCATGGGCCTGTGGCTGATTGACGCCGCCAACTGCGAGGAGTTGGCCCAGGTCTGCCAGCGGCTGGGACGCTGGGAGTTCATGTTCAACGTCGCGCCGCTGCGGTTCAAGAACGCCACCGGCTCCCCGGTAAACCCGCTGGCTATTTTCTAACAGCTCCGTTTGCTTGTGCGTGGTGGCCGCAAATCACCGCCGGAACGTGATGTTTACCCTGGTCTTGCCCCCGCTCTGCCGACGGTTGCGGCCCGGCCCGTCATGGTGTCTGACGGCCCGCTGGTGCTGCCGAATCTCCGCCGGGGCGAATGGCCCGATAACGTCTTGGTCTTCGGTGTGATGGTTCGTCCTGGTTTGTCTCCCTGTGCCTTGACCGCCACCGTTGGCACGTCCGCATCATCCGTCACACGCTCCCGATTCCCGCCACCCTTGGGTTTGTCCGGCATAGGGGCCGTATCATCCGGTATCCGCTCCCGCACTTTTGGGGATGCTCTTCCCGCCGCCGAGGATTCCAGCGTCCCATCCTCGGCTACCAGAATATAACCGGCCTGTGAAGTCCGGGCCGGTTCCCCTTTCCGGGTCAGCTTGCCGCCCTCCAGTTCCCAGCGGCGTTCCGGCAACCCGCCGGACTTGCCCCAGCCTTCCACGGCGGGCAGCGTCCCCCAACGGCTGGATACCCGCACCCAAGCCAGCTTGCCGTCCGGCACCCGCATGACGTAGTACCGCGACCCTTGGCGCAACCCCGGAGCGGGGCGGGACTGCCGTACCTTCTGCTTCTCCGGGTTGTTCATCACTTCGGCAACGGGTATGGCTTTCCATGTCAGGTCATCGTGGCTGCGCCGGTAGCCGTGTATCCTCTCCCGGTGTTCCCTTGCCCATTGGCCTATCGTGGTCTGTGCCTTGACTTCCCTGGCTTCGGTTTCGGATGGCGCCCTGGCGGTCCCCCGTGTCACGTCCGCCCATTCCCGGAACGGCGCATCGACCTTTGCAGCTTCCGCAGGCGTCTTATGCCCCAATGATTCGTGTTCCCGGAACAGGTTGTAATGGAACGTCCACCCGTCAAGGTATCGCTGGCCCGACGCCCGGTTATCCAAGCCCCTCAGCGTCTTGGTTCGGTCCCGGAACGTCTCCTGCATCCGCTCAGAACGGTTGTTGTGGGTTTCCGAGTCCAGTCCCTCGGACTGGATATGCTTGGCGTCGGGAAAGACCTTCTTGATTGCGGGGACGTAGGACGGGAGTTTATCGGTGTTGATGCTCTGGGGCGGGTTGGCCGATGCCGCCGCCGCCTTCCTCAACACGGCTTCCGCCGATGGCCGGTCCCGCTCGCTGGACAGGTGGGAGGCCAGCAGATACCGGGTGTCGTGGTCCATCACGTTCCAATTCCAGTATTTGTCGCCGCCCACGTCCAGCATCATTTCATCAACAACCCAACGCCCGCTGGTGTGCGCCGGGTGGTTCTCCATTTCCCGCAGGGCGGCTTGGCTGTAGTCCCTGACCCATTCGTAGACGGTTGCCTTGGATGGTTCGGGGATGTCGTAGGCGTCCCTCATTTGTTCGGCAATCGCCTTATAGCTCATGCCGGAGTAGTACATCCTGATAGCGGCCCCTATCTGCTCCGCCGGGATGCGCCGCCCCTCGGCCTTCCCATTGGCCCGGAACTTCTTACGGCAGTCCCGACACTCGTAGCGTTGCTGGCCTCGTTGCTTCCCGTCCTTCGCCACCCGCTCCGAGGCGCAGGCCGGACAGTTGACCGTCTTGGTGGTGGTTTCGGTAAATTCAGCCATTATTTGCTGTTCCAGCCTGTTTCAGGTCGAAATCATCTATTATTTTCTGGAATATAGCTGGCTGTTGATAGTAATGAACAAGCAACATATTGATGACGGAAAGGCACATTTCGGCCTCCTCCTGTTCAACAGGAACAATCGTCAGAGGATGCGCCGCAGCGTTCCCGAATTTGTTAATTGAAGTAAGCCAATTGGCGATTTGGGGTGGCAGTTTGTTGCTTTCTAAAACATCCTTAATCTCAAGCGACAGTTTGGGGCGGTTAACGCCTGCATTTCCCCGGAGGATGGATTGTAAACACTTCCGGCTTAGTGTTGCGCTCGCTTGTGGGCTGTCTGCGATAATGGCGCAAGCCTCCAAGTAGTCCTTAGCTGTCGCTTCCGGCACTCCTTCCGGTACTGGTCCTCGGTTGGAATTTTTTGGGTGTATGAGTAAATTACGCTCCTCACCCATTGGAATTAGCGAATGTCCTTGTCGATTTTCAGGACTTTCCTGTTTGGCCTTGCAATTGATTACTTTCAGAACAATCTTCCTGCAAGTGGAGCTAGGGCAGACAAATTTTTCTATCCACCAAAATCCATCTACATCGTGCCCTATCTGCAAAAAATTTTGTTGCCCTGGTGTGTTGTTAAAAAATCTCACATGGCCCTCCGCATAGTAAGGGCCTTTTTCCACGTAGATATTATCAAGGCAATGCGGGCATTTCATTCTTGTCTCCTTCCCCGCTCACGGCTGGCACGTGGCACGTTGCCCCTGTCCGTGGCGAATGTTCTTTTCGTTTTCACGCGTCCGGTGGCCGGTCTTACTTCAATCAGCCTCCAGCAGAAACCCCGGTCTATCCCATTCGTCGCGGACTATGGTAGCCCGTAACAAAGCGCGGTCTTGCAACTGCTGGGAAAGATTGGCATTCTCCATCCACCCGGCCCGCCGGTTCTCCCGCCGCAGCCCCGCCATCGTCAATGTGTTGCTCTTGCGCCCGTTGCATGGCCCGCACAGCAGAATCCGGTTCATCAGGTGGTCTGCCCCGCCTTCAGCCTTGGGCAGGATATGGTCAAGCTCCATAAACTCCAGTTCCAGCACCCGCCCGCATCCGGCGCAACCCACCTTCCCGTTGATTTCCTGCGCTTTGGCAAGGATTCTCCGAACCTGGGCATTGGTCAGCCGTTCCCAAGGTTCCTTGGGGCGTTGGATTCTCAGCCGCAGGTTCGGTACGGGTATCTCGTCATCATCGGTTCTGAGGGGGGGTGGTTTCATACAGGATGTTGCCAAAGGTCAGGGTTTGCTGACCAGGCTGAATGTCGGCAGATTGGGGCACCGCCAAACCTTGCTGTTCCAAGCGGTTCAGGACAGTCTGATAGGCATTGTCCCAAATGTCCATGCCCACCCATTGCCGCTCCAGCCGTTCCGCCGCTACCGGCGTCGTGGCACACCCGCAGAACGGGTCCAGGACAACATCGCCGGGGTTGCTGGACGCCTTAATGATGCGCTCGTACAATGACAATGGCTTCTGTGTGGGGTAGCCGGTGCGTTCTTTGGCGATTCTACCAACAGGCGTCATATCGGCCCACCAATCTTCAAGTACCTTTCCCTTTTCAAGATACTCGTCACGTAATTCAGGGGTCATTGCATCGCTGATAACTGCTCCCTGTTTATTGGTGTTGAGTTTTTTGTGCGGGACACGCATAGCAGAGTTGTTGAACACCCATTCCTTCCCCTTTGAGTACCAGAGAAGGGTATCGTGCTTCCTGCTGAATTGGCGCATACCAGGCGAACCCGGCCCGGTATAGCACCAGACAATCTCATTTCGGAAGTTGCGCCATCCGAAGATAGCGTCCATCACGGTTTTGACGTAGGCATGGGCGGTATGGTCTATGTGGAGGTATATGCTCCCATCATCACGCAGTATTCGTTGCATCTCCATCAGCCGGACGCCTAGCCAACACAGGAACGCTCCCATATCGTCCCCGTATGCGGCCCTGGCCGCTTCAATAGTAGACCAGACCTTCGGCCAGTTGTCTTTGATGGCGTCCTGCCATTCCTCGTGGGCGTCCCTGTCCCAACGCCAGCGGTCAGCAAATCTCGCGCCCGACGCCAAACTGTCCGGTGTAGCGTGGAAGTCTTTGTTCTTGTTGAAAGGCGGGTCGGTGGCTATCAGGTTCACCGTGCCGCTGTTCATGCCTCGCAGGAAGTCCAGGTTATCTCCATGATACAGGGTGCGGTTCGCAAAGTTGCGTTCTCCAATGGTCACGCCCCAAACTCCTTTCCAACCTGTTTCCGGTATGCTATCATAGATTATCCCCTATAAGCAAACGGAACCTCCGGCGGTACGCGCACATCCAGGGGCAGGTGATACACCTGCCGCGTCTCCCGGGGAAGACGCTCCACGTTTCCGCCCCATATAATTTGCACCAACCCCCGCAGGGCGATGGCCACGCCCAGGGACGCCATTGCCGGCACGACGGCGTTGACGCCCCGGTCCCGCAGCCGCCGGTAAATCCCGATGTCCAGGACAATGGCGCCGGCGGCGACCACGGCCACGGCAATGGGCAGCGCAATCAGCAGCGGATACCCGAAGGTGAATGGACCGAGACCGCTGCCTTCAATTCCCAGCCGGGGGAGCAGAGTTGCCACCAGAAACAGCGTGACGTAGGCTCCCATCGTCATAAAGTCGCCGTGGGCGACGTGGGCGAAGTTCAGAATGCCAAAAACCAGGGTCAGGCCGATGGCTCCCAAGGCAATGATGGCCCCGAGAAACACGCCGTTGACCACGAGGCTCATCTTGATAAAAGGCAGGAATCCGGCGAGAATCGCCGCCGCCACGATGACCAGGGTTATCAACCCGGGCGTCCAGGTTATGCTGGGGGGTTTCTTCAAAATGGGGATTCGCAAGCCCGGCTACCCTCCCAGATACAGGCTGGCAACCTCCGGGTTGTCCAGCAGGTCCTGTCCCGTATCCTCCAGACGCTTTTCGCCGGCGACGAGGATGTATCCCCGGTCCGACATACCCAGCGCGTCCCTGGCGTTCTGCTCAATCAGCAGCACGGATACACCGGTCCGGTTGATGTCGTGGATGCGGTCGAAGACGGTGTTCATCGTCGCCGGGGAAAGCCCCGCCGACGGTTCATCCAGCAGCAGCAGCGCCGGGTCAAGCATCAAGGCGCGGGCGATGGCCAGCATTTGACGCTGCCCGCCGGACAGGCTGCCCGCCTTACGGCCGGGGTCCCGGGTCAAGTCCGGGAACAACTGCATCATCTCGTCAATGCGGCCCCGGTAGTCGTCCTTGCGGACAAAGGCCCCCATTTCCAGGTTTTCGCGGATGGTCAGGGACGGGAAAACGTTGTTGGTTTGGGGGACGTAACAGAGGCCCGTGCGGACGATTTTCTCCGGGGGCAGGCCGGAAATAATTGAACCCTTGAATGTGACGCTGCCGGACCGGACCGGCACCAGCCCGACGATGGCCTTCATCAGCGTCGACTTGCCGCAACCGTTGGGGCCGATAATCGTCACCACCTCGCCCGCTTCAACCGCGATTGACACGCCATGCAGGATTTCCGTCTCCCCGTACCCGGCCACCACGCCGTTGGCCTCAAGCAATGCCATGAATGGCGCCTCCCAGGTACGCTTCCAGCACCTGCGGGTTGTTCTGGATTTCCAGCGGGGTGCCCTGGGCAATGACCGTTCCGTTGGCCATGACGATAATCGGGTCGCACAGGCTCATCACCAACCGCATATCGTGCTCGATGATGACGAAGGTGACTTCCCGCTCGACGCTGGCCCGCAGGATGTTGGCGGCCAGTTCCCGCAGCAGTGTGCGGTTAACGCCGGCGCCCGGTTCGTCCAGCAGGACCAACCGCGGCTCGGCCATCAGGGTTCGGGCCAGTTCCAGCAGCTTCTTCTGCCCGCCGGACAGGTTGCCGGCGTACTCGTCGGCCAGGTGGACCATGCCGACCGACTCCAGCGTCTCCATAGCCTGGGCCTCGATGCGCCGCTCCTGCCGGGCCACCCGCCAGGGCATCAGCCACGATGCCCAGATGTGCTCGCCCAACTGGGGCGCGGGAACCAGCATCAAGTTCTCCAGCACCGTCATGCGCCGCATTTCGCGGGGAATCTGGAAGGTGCGCATGAGGCCCAACCCAAAAGTATGGTGCAAACTTGTGCCTTCAATGCGCTGGCCCCGGAAGATTATCTGCCCGCTGGTCGGCGGGATCGCGCCGGAGACCAGGTTGAACAGGGTCGTCTTGCCCGCCCCGTTGGGTCCGATAAGGCCGTGAATCGCCCCCGGCATGACCTGGAACGAGCAGTGGTCCACGGCCCTCAGACCGCCGAAATCCTTCACCACGTCCTTGACTTCGAGGATGGGAGCGGCGTCCATCAGGCGGCGTCCATCAGTCCGCCGCCTGCGGGACGGAAGCGTGTCGGGAAGATGACCTGGGAGGAGAATTGAAATTCATTACGGGCCATTATGCGGGAACCCGTCAGCGCATATCAATAGCCTGCTGTCAGGCGCGGCAGCTACTTGGTGGTCAGCTTCAACCCCACCAATGCCACGACGATTAACCCCAGGAAGAACAGCCGGCCAAAGTCCCGGGACTCGTGGAACAGGACGATTCCCAACGCCGCCGTTCCCACTGCGCCGATGCCCACCCAGATGGCGTAGGCGGTCCCAATGGGCAGATCGCGCAGGGCCAGCCCCAAAAAGCCCATGCTGCACAGAATGGACACCACGGTCATAATCGTGGGCAGCACCTTGGTGAACCCGTCGGCGTAGGCCAGGCTCACTGCCCATCCCACCTCACACAATCCCGCCAACAGCAAGTAAATCCACGCCATTTGTTCTGCCCTTTCTGTTCCTGCTCTGGTTATGATGACGGAGTTGACGACGCAAGTCCGGAACAAACGTTGATACCGTAACAAGCCCCCGGCCCACGGTGCGGGCAAGGGGCTTGTTACAATGTGTTCGCCGGAGGGGGTCAGCTGCTGCCGGAATACCGCCCGGAAAGTATTGGTGACGTTACTGCAACTTGGGGCCGACTTCCTGTCCGTACAAGCGGATGGAGTTCAGCACCTGTTCGGCGGTCAGTTGGCCGCCGACGTTGGGTTCCATGATGACGCCCGACAGCCCCAACTCGTTCTTCAGATTCAGCAGCTTTTTGGTGACCGCTTCCGGGTCCCCGTAGGCCAGCCGGTCCTGGAGCAGGTCCTCGTAGGTGACGCTGGACAGGCGCTCGTAACGCTCCTGCCGCTCCTCGGAAACAGTCGTGCCGGCGGCGGATGCCGATTGTTGGAAGGTCTCGGCCAACCGCCGGTAGGAGCGCATGGTGCTTTCCTCGGGTTCGGAAATGCCCCGCTCGTAGTCGCCGCCCACGTAGATGGGCACCCGGAGATAGACGTCGCCGTCGCCCTCATGGCCCGCCTCGCGCCACGCCTTCCGGTAGCCTTCCAGATTGCGCGCGACCTCGGGGATGGTGAACCCCCGCAGGCCCGACACGACGGGGAAGCCCATCTCTCCGACGATTGGGAAGGTGTCCATGGTGGTGGCGGCGATGCGGATGGGCGGGTGGGGCTTCTGGTAGGGCCTGGGCATCACCGAAAGGTTGTCGAAGGAATAATACTTCCCCTCGTAGGTCAGCCGATCATCGTTCCAAGCCCTGGTGATGATTTCCAGGGCTTCCTGGAACCGTTCGCGGCTCTCGGCGTAGGGGATTCCGTAGCCGATGTAGGACCGGGGGAACCCGCTGCGCCCGACTCCGAAATCCAGGCGGCCCTGGCTAATCTGGTCCACCGTGGCCGCTTCCTCAGCCAGGCGAATGGGATGGACCAAGGGAAGGACGCTGACGCCGGTGCCGATGCGCAGTTTCTTGGTGCGGGCGGCGATGGCGGCGCCCCAGACCAGCGGTACCGACACCACCGACGGGATGCCGGCGCCCATGGCGTCGCCGGGCCTGCGGTGGGTGGCGAAGTGACGCTCGGCCAGCCAGACACCGTCAACCCCGTATTCCTCCGCGGTTTCCGCGATTTCAAAGGCTTCGGAGAAAGCCTCTTCCTGGGTCCGGTCCTGCCGGTAATCGCACTCCATTACCAGTCCAACGTGCATTTTCCGCCTCCTGCCGCCCTGGGTTGGGCGGACAATTACATTTGTCAGGGTTGGGGTTCCAAGCGAGGACTTGCCCGGGAAAGACTTGCCGGACGGGCCCCGCACCGGCGGGGCGGGTTGTCCGCCGTTTTACGCGGTGTAGTTTGCGGGGCTGGCGAGGAACTTGGTCCGGCAGTCCAGGCTGCAAAAATAATACCATTGGCCGTCGTGGAAGCTGCGGGTGCCCATGTTCGGGTCCACTTCCGAGGCGCCGTAGGCCGTCTGTCCTGTTGACGCCCTGGCGCCGGATTCGTCGATTTCCTTGCCGCATACCGGGTCTTTGGGCATTGACGCAACTCCTGCTGTTCTCGTTGGTTGTTTCAGTAACGAATGAACGAATGGCTGCCAAATGATGGCTGACAGTGGTTGGGTAAAATCAGGAAACCGTGGCCAGGTCCATGCCCAGCCGCACCTTGCCGGGCTGGTCCAGCAATGCGTTGGCCAACCGGCTGCGGTGCTCAAAGCTGGTGCCCAGCCTCATGCTCCAGGCGCAGACCCGGCGGTACCACAGGTGCAGGTCGAACTCCATCATAAAACCCATGCCGCCGTGCAGCACCTGGCAGGACCGGACGGCCGCCTGGCACTTGTCGTTGCAAAACGCCTTGGCCTGGGAAACTTCCACGCCGGCGGGCAGGCCGTTGTCCATTTTCCACAGGGCCTCATAGGTCAAAAGCTGGGCGCCGTCAACCCAAATCGTCATGTCGGCGCACATATGCTGCACCGACTGGAACGCGCCGATGGGCCGGCCGAAGGCCACCCGGTTCTTGGTGTACTCAATGCCCATTTCGATGTCTTTGCGCGCTGCGCCGACCATCTGGGCGCACAGCAGCACCGTGGCCTCGTCCAGCATCCGCGCCGCGATGGGCCAACCCTGGTCCAGACCGCCAACCAGCGCGGACTTGGGCACCCGGACGGCATTGAACTCCACCTTGCTCTGCTTGTCCTTGGCCAGCGTGGTCAATGCGGTCTGGGAGATTCCGGTGCCGTTGGTGTCAACCAGGAACATAGACAGTCCCGCCCCGGCGTCGGAAGCCGGAGAGGTGCGGCAGGCCACCAGGCACTTTTCGGCGACGTTGAAGTTGTCGACGAACATCTTGGTGCCGGAAATTATGAAGCCGTCGCCGTCGGCCACCGCCTGGGTGTTGACCGCTTCGGGGGCGAGCCTGGCGTTCTGCTCCTGGAAAGCCCAGGTCATAATGATGCTGCCGCTGGATACTCGCGGCAGGACTTCCTGCTTCTGCTGCTCCGAGCCCTCGGCGGCGATGGTCAACGCCGGTACGGCTGTGGAGTGGAAGGGCACCGGGGCGATGGACCGTCCGGCTTCTTCCAGGATGATGCCCAGATAGGTCAGGGGCAGCCCCTGCCCTCCGTAGGCTTCGGGAATGGATGTGCCGAACCAGCCCAGCCCGGCCATCTTGGTCCACAATTCCGGCGAATATCCGGCTTCGTCCTTTTCCATGTCCCGGGCCAGGCGGGGCGGACATTCCGCCTCCAAGAACTCCCTGGCCAGGTTTTTCATCATCAGTTCTTCTTCGCTGGGAAGTACGTCCATGCCGCCCTTGACCTCATCAGAATGCCTTGAATAGAATGCCTTGAATGCCTTTTGGAATGCAGGTACGGAAAGTGCAGATATGCGTTGGCGCTGCGGCCTAGCCCCTGGGCATCCCCAGGCCGCGTCGGGCCACCTGGTCGCGCATCACCTGGGCGCTGCCGTGGTTGATGCCCGACTGGAAGGCGCCCAGCAGGTTGTGGGCGAAGATGCCCTCTTCAATGGCATCCTCCGAGCCGTGGAGCAGTTGCCCGTAGGGGCCGAGAATCTGGGCGATGGTCTCGGTCGTCTTGACCCCGTGGTCCGGCGCCCAGACCTTCTCGGCGGAGCCTTCGTAGGTGAAGCTGCCCCCCCGCTCAACCAGCGACATACTGCGCATGGTCATCAGGCGGCACACCTGGGCTTCAATCCACAACTCGGCGAGGCGGTCCCGCACTGCCGGGTCCTGGGCAGGGCCGGCGCCGTGCAGGTCGTTTTCCTTGACCCAGTTAACGATGTCCTCGTCCCGCTGGACGGAAATCAGGTAGCGGCTGGCGCCCACCCGGTCGAGGTTCAGGCCCATTGCCCCAATGTACCAGCCCTGATTTTCCTCGCCCAACAAACAGGAAGCGGGTATGCGCACATCCTCGAAAAAGACCTCGTTGGTGCGCCGGTCCCCGTAGGTGGTACGGGGCGGGGCCACCGGGTCGTTCTGAATGGTCCAAAGGGGCCGGATGGTAATCCCCGGGGTGTCGATGGGCACCAGGAAAATAGAAATTCCCCGGTGGCGGGGCGCCTCCGGGTCGGTGCGGGCCATCAGGTAAATGTGGGTGCCGTAGTGGGCCGCGGTGGTGAACATTTTCTGGCCGTTGATGACGAACTCGTCGCCGTCCCGGACGGCGCGGCACTGGAGGCCGGCCAAATCGGCGCCCGCCTGCGGCTCGGTGAACCCCAGGGCGAAGATAATCTCGCCCCGGATTAGTCCGGGCAGGAAGTATTTTTTCTGCTCTTCGGTGCCGGCGGCCAGAATCGCCGGGGCGCCGCTGCCGGCACCGCCAACGGTGATGCCGACCCGCGCGAACTCTTCTTCGACGATGTACTGGTCAATGCGGCTGCCGCTCTGCCCGCCGTACTCCTTGGGCCAGCTCATGCCGATCCAGCCTTTGTCGCCAATCTTGCGGTACATCTCCCGCGTCTTGGGGCCGCGGTTGCGGATTCCCGACTCTTCGATTTCAGTCAGGATTTCGTCGCTAACATTGTCTGCGATGAACTGGCGGACTTCATCGCGAAGGGCTTCCTGTTCCGGCGTAAAGGCAAAATCCATGGAAGACCTCTCAATTATCTGCGGTTGAATCTGCGGCCAGACACGGGTTGATGCGCCAACCCCGGCAGGCAGCCGCCGCTATTATAGTGCCTGAGCCGTTGAGTGTCACCCGCACCAAAAGCCCGGTAACTGTTCAGACTAAGGGTTTCCTGAGCCTCCCTGCTGACACTTGCCTATTGCCAATCCCGGCAGCTCCACCCTATCATAATTATCACTCATCCTGAGCCGGCCCCCGCGCCGGAATTGCCGGCCCCGGCCGGCCCCGGATTTAATTGCGGTGGAAAGACCAGCGCGCCTAAAGTGCGTCAAAACCGGAGCACAAAGGTGACACATATATGGCACAAAAGTGACACACGATAACACAAAAAGACGCCAAAACCCGCCGTCAAGGCCCCATCACAGCGCCGCCGCTGAGCGTAAATGACACAAAAGACACACTTTTGGTTTTTTTAACGCTTAACTGCCTCCCGTGGCTCGAATCCCCCAGTCTGAACAGTTGCAAAGCCCGGTAATATCCCGGTAATTTGGACGTATGCTGGCAATGACAGGCGCCCCCGTCATCAGGGTCTTTCGATTCTCGATAGCCGCTGGATGCTCCGCGTACTGTGAATCCCCGGCAGACCGCAACCGGCGTATCGAACCGATTGATTCAGGGGGGTTGGGGGATGAATCCCCCAACGCGCCCCGTTAACCCGGTGGTTGTTGCGGAGAATCGAAAGGCCCTGCCCCCGCCATTCTGGCGAAAGCGGGATTCCATGCGGCTCCGGTTCAGCGGTGGTTGCGGAGGCAAGGGCGCCGTGGATTCCCGCCTCCGCAGGAACGGCGAAGATAGCGCTGGGAAGATAACGCCGGGAAGATAGCGCCGGATTGACGGTCACACTCAGACAGCCCCCCTCCGTCCCGCACCCCTGGCTCATTCCAGGTTTGCCAGCAGGGGGCGCAGTTCCTCCACCAGCGGCGGCAGAAACTCCCTCCAGTCGCCCACGATGCCGTAGTCAGCGGCCTTGAACATAGGCGCCCGGTGGTTCCGGTTAATGGTCACGATCACCCCGGCCTTCTGGATGCCGACGGTGTGGTTGAAGGCCCCGCGAATGCCCACGGCGATGTAGACCCTGGGGGCGATGGTCCGCCCGCTGATGCCGACCTGGACCTGGTGGGGCAGCCAGCCGGAATGCACGACGTTGCGGGTGGTCGCCACCGTTGCGCCCAGGGCCTCGGCCAGGGCCTGGACTTCGGGCAGGCTCTCCGCCCCGCCGATGCCCATGCCCACGCCCAGCACGACCTGCGCCTGGGTCAGCGCAATCGCTCCAAGTCCTTCGGACTGGTGGGTCTCCAGCAGGGCAACGTCCGGGCCGTCAAATGCCGCCACCGGAAGGGCCTCAACGGTTGCCATTGCGGAATCGTCGGGTTCGGCCGGGGTCAGCAGTCCCGGCCGCAGCGTGACCAGGTTGGGCAGCGTCCTGGACAGAATCGGGGCGATGACGTTGCCGCCCAGGGCGGGCTTGAGCTGGACCAACTGGCCCTCGCCGTTGATTTCCAGGTCGATGGCGTCGCCGGTCAGCCCCAACTCCAACCGGGCGGCGATGCGCGACGCTAAATCCCGCCCGTCGGCGGTGGAAGCGAACAGGACGGCGTAGGGCTGGGCGTTCAGTATGGCGTCGCCCAGGCATTGGCTGACGCCCCGGCTGCAAACCGGACCAAGGCCCGCGTTGTCCAGAGTCAGCACCCGGTCCGCGCCGCGGGCGGTCAGCGTCCCGGCAGTCCGGTCGTCCGCCGCGCCGATGAGGACCGCCACAACCTCGCTTTGGGTTGAGGCCGTCAACTCCCGGGCCTTGCCCAGCATCTCCAGCGTGACGTGCCTCAGTTCGCGGCCGGCGGTTTCGGCGACCACCCAAATGCTGCGGGCCGTCTCGCCGGGATAGCGGGCGGCGCCCGACGGGGCCGGAACGCTTTGGGCCTCCGCCGCCAGCGCATCCAACCGCTCCCGGAGCAGGCCGGCCACCTGACGGGCGGCGTCGGCGGGTTCCTCGCCGGTGATGACCTCGCCCAGCCGGTTGGGTTCCACCAGGCGAATGTCTTCAACCCAGGTGGGGGAGCCTTCGATGCCGAACTGGGAAAGGTCGCCGGACAGGTCGGCGCAGGTTATCTCTTCAATGGGCTTCTCCTGGGCCGCTTCCATATCCTCCCGGCTGGGGAACTGTTCCGGGGCGACTCCTTCGGTGACGCAGACCACGGCCGGCAGCGGGCACCGGATGACCTGGTGCCCCTCGTCGGTGGCGCGCTCGACGATGACCGTGTTGTTGCCGGGGTCGTAGTCCAGCTTCCTCACCTGGCTGACGTGGGGCAGTCCCAGCAGCTCGGCAAGCTCCGGCCCCACCTGCCCGGTCTCGGCGTCGGCGCTGTTGCGCCCGCAGACTATCAGGTCCGGGTTCTCCCGCGTCAGCGCCAATGCCAGGGCGCGGGCGGTGGCCAGTGTGTCGGACCCGGCCAGAGCGCGGTCGGTCAGCAGGACGGCCCGGTCCGCTCCAAAGGCCAGGCAGTGCGTCAGCCCTTCCCTGGTTTGGGGCGGGCCCATCGACAGCGCCAAAACCTCGTCGTCCGGGGCCGACTTCAGTTCCACGGCGCGGGTCAGGCCCAGCAGGTCGAAGGGGTTGACTTCCGAGGGAACGCCCTCGCGAATGATGGTCTTGTTCTCGTAGTCAAAACCCATTCGGGCGACCACCGGAACGTATTTTACGCAAACCGCTATCTTCATGGTTGAACCGTCCTCTTCACACGACAGCCGGGCCACGGGTTCATGCCGGGCCGTCGGGGGCGTTTCCTATGGTTGAGCGTACCCGCTCGGTCAGGGCCTGCAATTGAGAGCTAAAGGCTGCGGGGTAACGCTCGGGATTGTAGATGTCCAGGTAAACACCGTCCAGACGCTCCAGGTCATCGGCCAGCGTCTGCCGAATCACGTCCAGCGGTGGAGACGGGGCCAACCGGCGGCCTTCCGCCATAACCGGCTCCAGCAGCGGCTCGGCTCCCGGCATCGCCTCTCCGTCTTGGGCCACCACGTCGCCGGCGAACTTGCCGCCGGGCGTCAGTGACCGGAAGACCTGCTTGGCCCCCGGCGGCGAGACCTTGCCGGGGCTGAGCTTCATCACCGGGCGCCCGTCGTAGACCATCAATTTGTAGGCCATGTCCGACCAGGGGGCGTCGCCGGAAACGCCCACCCGGGTGCCGACGCCGAATATGTCGATGGGTGCGCCGCCCGAAACCAGGCGGTCAATGGCGTACTCATCCAGCCCGCCGCTGGCCACAATCTTTACATAATGCAGTCCAGCATTGTTCAGGACCTGCCGAACCTTGCGGCTGAGGCCGTCCAGGTCCCCGGAGTCCAGCCGGACACCGGCCAGACGGTGTCCGGCTCGCTCAAGCTCCCTGGCGGCGGTCACGGCGTTGTGCGCCCCGGCGATGGTGTCGTAGGTGTCCAGCAGCAGGACGGCCCGGTCGGGAAATGACCGGGCGTAACCGGAAAAGGCGTCCAACTCCCGGTGAAAGCTGGAGATGAAGGAATGGGCCATGGTTCCCGCCGGCGGTATTCCATACTGCCGGCAGGCCAGCACGTTGCTGGTGGACTGGAACCCGCCGATGTACCCGCAGCGCGCCATTTTCAGGGCGGCCTCGGCGCCGTGGGTGCGCCGGGCCGAGAAGTCGGACACCACCCGGCCTTTGGCCACGGAGACGCAGCGTGCCGCCTTGGTGGCCAACAGCGATTGAAAGTTGACCTGGTTGATTACGAAGGTCTCGGCCATTTGCGCTTCCACGATAGGGCCCGTTACTTCCAGCGCCGGCTCCTCTGGGAAGAACACCCGGCCTTCCGGGATGGCCCGCACGGAGCCGGTGAACCGGAAGCCGGCCAGTGTGTCCAGGAAGCCGTCGTCGAAGATGCCGGTGGAGCGCAGGTAATCCACGTCTTCCGCGGTGAACCGCAGCCGCTCCAGGTAGTCCAGAACGTCTTCCAGCCCGGCGGCGACCAGAAACCCCCGGGATGGCGGAAGCTGGCGGATAAACAAGCCGAAGGTTGCGGTTCCCGCCATGCCCAGTTGGTAGTAAGCCTGGGCCATGGTCAATTCGTAAAGGTCGGTAAAGAGGCCCCAACCTGGGGCAACGGTGGTTAAAGCGGAGGAGTTCATATCCCAACCAACCGGCGCCGGCCCGGCGGCGGACTTGAGGACCGATTCGCGTGTCGCTGGCGATATTATGGTTTCGCTGGTTTGGCCTGTCAAACCGGCGCCCCGGCGCCCCGGCGCCACTGGCTTTCCCCTGCTCCGGACCGTGTGTTTCGATTATCGCTGCCGGAAAACTTTCCAATGTCTCAAAGTCAACCGGACATATTACGAATTGCGGCAAAGAATCGGTGATGAGGGGATGTTATTGACCGGCGGTAGATGTTGACAGCCCCAGCCCCTCTTAGTAGTATGGTGCCGGGTTAACAACTGAATATAGTCTGGATCCCTTATCCAGAACGGCGGAGGGAACGGCCCGATGAAGCCAGGCAACCGGCCCGACTGTTGGCCAAACAGCGGTCCACGGTGCCAAATCCGACGCTCCCGTTGGCGGGAGCGAAAGATGAGGGAGCTTAAAGCAAGTTGAGCTTCTCTCGCTGAGAGGCTTTTTTTATGCCCGTTTTCGATTTTGTCAAGGCGTGGAGTGAACCGGATTGACCGAAATTAGACCAATATCGTGGGAGGACGGCAGGCTGAAGCTGCTGGACCAGACCCGGCTGCCCCGGCACGAAGCCGTGGTGGAAGTGACCGACTACCGGGCTGCGGTGGCCGCCATCCGGGATATGCAGGTCCGGGGCGCCCCGGCCATCGGCGTCACTGCCGCCTACGCCGTGGCCATGGCCGCCCGCGACATTGACGCGCCCGGCCATGCCGAGTTCATGTCCCGCCTGCGGCAGGCCGCCGGGGAAATCGAGTCAGCCCGGCCCACTGCGGTCAACCTGCGCTGGGCGGTGCGGCGGATGCTGGCGGTGGCCGAATCCGAGACACACCTGGCTAGGCTGCCCGGCGTCCTGTTAGCCGAGGCTGAGAGGATTCAGGCCGAGGACGAGTCCGTCAACCGGCGCATGGGCGACGTGGGCAAGGACCTGATACCTGATGGCGGTTCGGTCTTGACCCACTGCAACGCCGGGGCGTTGGCCACCGCCGCTTTCGGCACCGCCGTCGGCGTGATTCGCGCCGGTTGGGAGTCGGGCAAGCGGTTCGAGGTGTTCAACACCGAGACCCGGCCCTTTTTGCAGGGCGCGCGGCTCACGGCTTGGGAGTTTCACCGGCTGGGCATCCCCTCCCTGCTAATCGTGGATTCGGCGGCAGGTATGTTGATGCAGCAGGGCCGCATCGGCTGCGTGATAACCGGCGCCGACCGCATCGCCGCCAACGGAGACACGGCCAACAAGATTGGCACCTACTCCCTGGCGGTGCTGGCCAGAGAGAACGGCATTCCCTTCTATGTTGCCGCGCCGGTAAGCACCATCGACCTGAGCCTGCCCGACGGAACGGGCATCGAGATTGAGCAGCGGCCCTCGGACGAAGTGACCCATTTCCAAGGGGAACCCACCGCGCCCGAGGGAGTGGAGGCGTTGAACCCGGCCTTCGACGTCACTCCCCACCGTTACATCGAGGCTATCGTCACGGAAAACGGCATCTGCCGCCCGCCCTACCTGGAGAGCCTGAAGCTGGCGTCGGGCTGACCCTGGGATTGTCCGTCCGCTTGGCATGAATCCCGCAAGGAGGAACGCATCATCGCTGCCGTAGACCAACAGACCCGCCGCCGCATGGCCCGGACCGGCTTGACTGCCCTGGACCCGGAAAAGGCTTGTCCCGGCTATGTGCTGTACGCCCCCATGAGCGGCGGCGGAGAAGTCTATCTCGTTGACCGGAACGGAGAGGAAGCCCACACTTGGAAGCTTCCCTACCCGCCGGGACTGTACGGCTACCTGCTGCCCAACGGCAACCTGTTCTACGGCGGCAAGGTGCGGGATGAAACCTGGGAACGTTTTTCGTCCTGGAAGCGGTTCAAGGGCGGCGTTATGCTCGAGGCCGATTGGGACGGCAATGTCCTTTGGGAACATCACGACCCGGACCATCACCACGACGCCCGGCGCACCGAGTCCGGCGGCGCAATCTACCTGACCGTGGAACTGCTTTCCGACGAAGTTACCGCCAGAGTGCAAGGCGGTGTACCCGGTTCGGAACGCCATTACGGGATGTGGGGCGATGTTATCGTGGAAGTGGACGCCGCCGGAAACCGTGTCTGGGAGTGGCGGGCCGCCGAGCATCTGGACTTTTCGGAAGACGTGGTGACGTTCAACGACCTGCGCGACGAGTGGAGTCATGGCAACACCGTCGTACCGTTACCCGGCGACCGGGTGATGTTCAGCTTCCGGCATATCTCCACCGTGGGCATCATCGACAAGAACACCGGCGGCATCGTTTGGAAGCTGGGCTACGACGTTCTGGCCCAGCAGCATGACCCCAGCCTGCTTCCCAACGGAAACGTGCTGATTTTCGACAACGGCTCCCACCGGCGGGACGTGGCCCTGCCGTCGTCCCGGGTTATCGAGGTTGACCCCAAGACCAACCAAATCGTCTGGCAGTATCAGGACAATCCGGCCTACAACTTTTTCAGCCCCTACATTTCCGGGGCCCGGCGGCTGCCCAACGGCAACACCCTGATCACTGAGGGTATGTTCGGTCGAATGTTCCAGGTTACAGCCGAGGGTGAAGTGGTCTGGGAGTATATCAACCCCTACTTCTACCCCGATGTTGAGGGTGTGGTGACCAACCGGGTCTTCCGATCCACCTTTTACCAGGCTCAGGACATCCCGGCGCTGGGATAAACCAACGAGAAGGCCGGGACTGGGTTAGACCCGGCCCGCAACGTAGCAAGAAGAACTGTTTGATGCAGAGAAGAGAAGCAACCATAGCAATCATCGGCGGCAGCGGCCTCTACGAAATTGAAGGGCTGGAGTCCGTTACCACCGTCGAGGTGGATACACCCTACGGCAGTCCCAGCGACTCCATAACGCTGGGCAGACTGGAGGGGCAGCCGGTGGCCTTCCTGCCCCGCCACGGCCGGGGCCACCGGGTCAACCCGTCCAACATTCCGGCCCGGGCCAACATCTACGCGCTCAAGCTTTTGGGTGTGCAGCGGATCATCTCAGTCAGCGCGGTGGGCAGCCTCAAGGAAGAGTTCGCCCCGCTGGATTTGGTGGTGCCCGACCAGCTAATCGACCGGACGCGGCAGCGGGCCAACAGCTTCTTCGATGAAGGGCTGGCCGCCCACATCGGTTTTGCCGAGCCGTTTTGCGCCGAAACTTCCGATGCCGTCCGCCGCGCCGCCGGGGGAATCGACGTGACGGTGCATTCCGGCGGCACGATGGTCGTTATGGAAGGCCCGGCCTTCTCCACGCGCGCCGAGTCCTTCATGTACCGGTCCTGGGGAGCGGACATAATCGGGATGACCGCCCTGCCGGAGGCCAAGCTGGCCCGGGAGGCCGAAATCTGCTACGCGACCATGGCCTGGATTACCGACTACGACTGCTGGTACGAGCACGAGGAAGACGTGACCGTGGAGATGGTAGTGCAGAACCTGATGAAGAACACCGCCAACTCCAGGGAGATGATCCGGCGGGTGGTTGCTGAGCTGGCGGCGGAGCGCAATTGCCCCTGCGCCAGCGCTCTCAAGGACACTATAATCACCCACCCCCAGGGAATATCTGAGGCAACCAAAACCAAGCTGGCGCCGATAATCGGTCGCTACATAAGCTGAATCGGAGGTATGTAGAAATGCCCAGGCAGCAACCTGGTGAACCGTACTACCGGGTAGATTCCAACGAGGCGCGGTCCATTCGCGACGCCGATCCCGAAGGCGTGGTGGTGGTGGATGTTCGCCGGGACGACGAGTGGGTCACCGGCCACGTAACCGGGGCCATTCACATTCCCATTGACGACCTGACCGATCGCATTAACGAAGTGCCCCAGGACAAGAAGCTGCTGTTCATCTGCGCCGCCGGCGTCCGCAGCGGACTGGCCTGCGAGGTGGCCGCGTCCATGGGGTTCGACACCGAAAACCTGTTCAACATCGAAGATGGAACGCCGTTCTGGATTGCCGGCGGCCATCCCACGTCCCGCGGCAATGACCCGTAGCCCGCGAACCAACCCGCATTTTGCATCCGAAAGGGAATAAGGAGAGCAGTATTGACCACGCATAACACCGCCGGCGACGTCAAAGACCTGTCGCTGGCGAAAGATGGAGTGAACAGAATCCAATGGGCCGAGCGCGAAATGGGCGTCCTTCGCTTGGTTCGCGAACGGTTCGAAAAAGAGAAGCCCCTGGCCGGGTACCGCTATTCGCTGTGCCTGCACGTCACCACGGAGACCGCCAACCTGGCCATAACCCTGAAGGCCGGAGGCGGCGATCTGGTGCTGTGCGCCAGCAACCCGCTCAGCACTCAGGACGACGTGGCCGCCGCCCTGGTCAGCGAGTACGGCATCCCCACCTATTCCATCAAGGGCGAGGACAACGACACCTACTACCAGCACATCAGCGCCGCTCTGGACCACCGGCCCAACTACACCATGGACGACGGCGCGGACTTGGTGACCAGCCTGCATACCCAGCGCTCCGAACTTCTTTCCGACGTGCTGGGCGGCACCGAGGAGACCACCACCGGCGTGGTACGCCTCACCGCCATGGCCAACGAGGGCAAGCTGGCCTACCCCATCATCGCGGTGAACGAGGCCGAGACCAAGCACTTCTTTGACAACCGGTACGGCACTGGGCAGAGCACCCTGGACGGCATAACCCGGGCCACCAACATCCTTTGGGCTGGCCGCAAGGTGGTGGTCGGCGGGTATGGCTGGTGCGGCCGGGGCGTGGCCAGCCGCGCCCGCGGCATGGGCGCTCACGTCATCGTCACCGAGATCAACCCGATCCGCGCGCTGGAAGCCGTGATGGACGGGTTCGCCGTGATGACCGGCGCCGAGGCCGCCAAAGAAGGCGAGGTCTTCATCACCGTCTCCGGCGGTTATCACACCGTCAGCTGCGACCATATCGCGACGATGAAGAACGGGGCAATCCTGGCCAACAGCGGCCACTTCAACGTGGAGATTGACATTCCCGCGCTGGAAGAAATGGCCGTCAGCCACCGCACGGTGCGGGACTTCGTCGAGGAATACGTTATGGCCGACGGGCGCCGCATCTATCTTCTGTGCGAGGGCCGGTTGATTAACCTTTCCGCCGCCGAGGGGCACCCATCCGCGGTCATGGACATGAGCTTCGCCAACCAGGCGTTGAGCGCGGAATACTTGGTCAAGAACCTGGGGAGCCTGGAGAAGGGCGTCCACATCGTGCCGAGGGAAACCGACCAGGAAGTTGGCCGCCTCAAATTGCAGGCCATGGGCATCAACATCGACACCCTTTCCACGGAACAGCAACACTACCAGGACAGTTGGGACCAGGGTACTTAAGCCCGCCCCGGCAGGAGGAATAATATGCCATTGCTTTTTACTGAATCGCCCCGCTACCTGCTCACTTCCGAGTCGGTCACCGAGGGCCACCCGGATAAGCTGTGCGACCAGATTTCCGACGCGGTGCTGGATACCGTGCTTCGGGACGACCCGATGGGCCGCGTGGCCTGCGAGACCGTCGCCACCAAGAACCTGGTGATGATTACCGGCGAGATCACCACCGGATCCAGCCTCGACTTCCCGGCGATTGCCCGGAAGGTCATGCATGACATCGGCTATACCGACGTCAAGTACGGGCTGGACGGGACTTCTTGCGGCGTCATCGCCCACGTCAGCCAGCAGTCAGCCGACATCAGCAGCGGCGTCACCACCTCTTTGGAGCACCGGGGTGACAACGGGGCCGACGCCCGCCGCGCCACCGGGGCCGGCGACCAGGGGATGATGGTCGGTTTCGCCTGCAACGAGACCGACGGCCTGATGCCCCTGACCGTTGACCTGTCCCACCGGCTGGTGGAACGATTGGCCAAGGTCCGCAAGAACGGCACGCTGCCTTATCTGGGTCCCGACGGCAAATCCCAGGTTACCGTGGAGTACCGTTACGGCAAGCCCTACCGGGTCGACGCCGTGGTCATCAGCGCCCAGCACGAGGACAGCGACGACCGGGCGGCCTTCACTGAGCAAATCCGCGGGGACATCATCGACAACGTTATCACCTCCGTGGTCCCGGCCGATATGCTGGACGAGAACACCAAATACTACGTCAACCCCAGCGGGTGGTTCGTCATCGGCGGGCCGCAGGGCGACACCGGCCTGACCGGCCGCAAAATTCTGGTGGACACCTACGGGGGCATCGCCCGGCACGGCGGCGGGGCCTTCTCCGGCAAGGACCCCACCAAGGTTGACCGCTCCGGCGCCTACGCGGCCCGTTACGTGGCCAAGAACCTGGTCGCCGCCGGGTTGGCGGACCGGGCGGAGGTCATCGTTTCCTACGCCATTGGCGTCGCCGAACCCATTTCGGTGTCGGTGGAAACCTTCGACACCAACCACGTAGACAACAGCAAGTTTGAAGACCTGGTCCGGGAACACTTCGACCTGCGGCCCGGGGCAATCATCGAGGACCTGGACCTCCGACGCCCCATTTACCGCAAGACGGCCGCTTACGGGCACTTTGGCCGCACCGACCTGGACCTGCCCTGGGAGCACACCGACAAGGCGGATACCCTGCGCCGGCAGGCCGGCCTCTAGATCCGACACCTGCGACACCTGCGACACCTGCAATCCTTGAACCGGGTCAGGGCAACCGCGTGTTCCTGAACCGGCTGTAATACAGCGAACGATGTCCCTCACCCCTCGCCGTGCAACCGCAATCGGCCTTAGAATGGGGTGAGGGATTTTTCTGGGGGTGGCTAATGACCACTGCGGACGTTATCAAGTTCGGCACCGACGGCTGGCGGGCGATTATCGCCCAGGACTTTACCTTCGAGAACGTGGCTCGCTGTTCCCAGGGCCTCGTTGACTACCTTCAGGAAGGAGGCGTGGCCGGCCGGGGGTTGGTGGTGGGATACGATACCCGCTTCCTGTCCCGGGAGTTTGCCGAAACCGTGGCCGGGGTCTGCGCCGGCAACGGCGTCAAAGCCATTCTTTCCCAAACAGCCGCTCCAACGCCGGTCATCAGCTTCAACGTGCTGGAGCATCAGGCGGCCGGGGCGGCGATCATCACCGCCAGCCACAACCCCGGCATCTGGAACGGATTCAAGTTCAAGCCCGAATACGCCGGCAGCGCCACCGAAGAAATCACGGACCGGCTGGAAGAAAAGATTGCCGCCGCCGGCCCACCCAAGACCCTGGATTTGGCCGAGGCGCGCCGCCGGGAATTGGTGGTCGATTTCGACCCGGCGCCGCCCTACTTGGACAAACTCGCTTCCCTGGTTGACCTGGATGCGATCAAAGGTTCCGGCCTGGACGTTTGCGTGGACGCGATGTTCGGGGCGGGCGCGGGCTACTTCCAACGGCTGCTGGCGGGCGGCAGTTGCTCGATAGATGAGATGAACGGCTACCGCAACCCGGCCTTTCCCGGGATGGAACAGCCGGAACCCATCGCCCACAACCTCACGGGTCTTTCGGAGAAAGTACCGTCCGCCGGCGCATCGGTGGGCGTGGCGCTGGACGGCGACGCAGACCGCGTCGGCATTATTGACGAACAGGGCAATTTTATCAGCACCCTGGAAGTGTTTTCCCTGCTGGCGCTGTATCTCCTGGAAGGCAAAGGGCAGCGGGGCGACCTGGTCAAGGGTGTGACCGCTTCCATGATGCTGAACAAGCTGGGGCAGCAATACGGTGTCGGCGTCCACGAAATGAAGGTGGGGTTCAAGTACATCGGCCCCAAGTTCTCCGAATTGGACGCGTTAATCGGCGGCGAGGAGAGCGGCGGCTTCGCTTTCCGCGGCCATATACCGGAACGCGACGGCATTCTGAGCGGGCTGTACGTTCTGGAGTACATGGCAACGACGGGCCTCACCCCGTCCCAACTCGTGCAGGGTTTGTTCGACCGGGTGGGCCCCCACTATTACCACCGGCGGGACGTGACCTTCAGCGCGGCGCATCGGGACCGGATTCAGCAGCGGTTGGCGGCCCCTGACCTAAATGAGCTGGCTGGAATGCCGGTGCGCAGCGCCGATGAGATTGACGGGCGCAGGTTGTGGTTCGACAACGCCTGGCTGGCCTCCCGGTTTTCCGGCACCGAGCCGCTGCTGCGTATCTACTGCGAGGCTGAGAACCCGGAAACAGTGACGCGTCTCCTGGACGCGGCGCAAGAATACCTGGGGGTTTGACACGGCCACAGCGGGCAGTCCCGGAGAACCGGCGGGCGTCCTGGCCCGTATTCTCTGGTGAAACAAAAGCCGTACTTTCGGGAGGATCAGTCCATGTCCATAGTGAGGACCCTTTCCGACAACGTTCGAGACCCCGGCCTGTGGGGGCGCGCGCTTCTGCCGACGGGTATCGCGGCGGTGGCCATCGCTGTTGCGGTAGTGGGGGCGCTGGTAATCGGCCGGGACAACGACATTGACGCGGTCAACGGTTTTGTCGAGCTGCTGTCCGGCAAGTCCGGTTCGTTGCTGGGCGGGCTGGTTGGAGCCTCCTTCCTGTTCGCCTTCACCGCCGGAATGGCATCGGCAGTGAACCCCTGCGGGTTCGCCATGCTGCCCGCCTACCTGGGGTTGTACCTGCGCACTAACGCCGAGGAAGTGGAAAGCCCCAACTTTGTGCTGCTCTTCGGTCGGGCCGTGATGATTGGCGGCGTCGTCACTTCCGGGTTTATCGTTTTGTTTGGCGTGGCCGGAACGATCATCGGCCTGGGAGCTTCCCAAGCGGTGGGCGCGCTGCCCTGGACTGGACTCATCGTCGGCGCCGTTCTGGTGATTGCGGGGGCCTGGATTATCGGCGGCGGCAAACTGTATTCCGGGCTGGCGGCGCGGGCGGCTTCCCACATCGGCGAGGCCAACGAGGTGAGCGTCAAGGGGTACTTCCTCTTTGGGCTGAGCTACGGCGTCGCGTCCCTGGGATGCACACTGCCCATTTTCCTGGCCGTGCTGGGACTGAACACCGCCGGCGTCGGGTTCCTGGAGTCTGCCGGGCAGTTCTTGCTCTACGCCCTGGGAATGGGTTCGGTAATTATACTTCTCACCCTGGGGATGGCGTTCTTCAAGGGAGCCGTGGTAAAAGGGTTGCGTAAGGTCCTGCCCTACATTCAGCCCGTCGGCGCCGCGTTGATGATCGTCGCCGGGGTCTACATAATCTTCTACTGGCTGACTCTGGGCGGTCTGGGGGAGAGGTTCGGATTGTAGTACCGACCAGCTAGGACTGACCGGCGCGGCGGTCTCCCGAAAACAGCAGGGAATCAGCGGATGGGACCGGATGGCCTCACCTGCTTCTATTTCAGCTTGGAAGGCGCTCCCAAGCCCGGGAGCGCAACCGTTTAGCGCTTGGTGTACTGGGGGGCCCGGCGAGCCCGCTTGAGGCCGTACTTCTTGCTTTCCTTGATCCGGGAATCCCTGGTGATTAACCCGTGGCGTCTGAGGGTCGCCTTCAACGATGAATCGAACACCACCAACGCCCGGGCGATGCCGTGACGGATTGCCTGGGCCTGGGCGTTAACGCCGCCTCCGGTAACCCTGGCCACCACCCGGAACCTATTGCCCGTTTCAGTGACCCGGAATGGTTCGTTGATGGTGACCTGCCAAGGTTCCCAGTTGAAATACTCGTCCAAGGGCTTGCCGTTGATTATCATCGGGCCCTGGTCGCCGGGATAAAGGCGGACCTTGGCAATGGCCGTCTTGCGTTTCCCGGTGCCGTAGTGGTACACCTGTGAAGCATCCGCTTGTACCAAGTTTTACCTACCCTTCGTTCTGTTGTGTATCCGGCTGTTGTGTTTCGGATTGTTGCGTTTCCGGCCTTACCTGGGCTTCATGGGGGTGGGCGGCTCCGGCGTAGACCTTCAACCGGCGCAGCATCTGCCGACCCATCTTATTGCCGGGCAGCATTCCCTTGACCGCCAGTTGTACGACCCGCTCCGGGTGCTGCTCCATCATGTTCCGCAGCGGGAAGGTCTTGAGGTTTCCGACGTAGCCGCTGTGGCGGTAGTACATCTTTTGCAGCAGTTTGCGGCCGGTGACGTTCAATTTGGCGGCGTTGACCACCACGACGTGGTCGCCGGTAATAACGTGACGGGTGAAAGCCGGCTTGTCCTTGCCCTGGAGCGCCACGGCGATGTCCCGGGCCATTCGGCCCAGGTTTTGCCCGGTGGCGTCGATGACTCTCCAGTTGTCCTTCACCACGCCGGGCTTAGGGAAGTATGTGCTAGTCCGTTTCATTTGCTTTCCAAACCTTGTCCCGGAAGTTGGGGTACTTGACCGTCACCAAACACAGTCCGCAGGCCGGCAATGTTGGCCATGCTCCCGCCATTGGCAGACGGTTTTCCAAAGCGTCCTTTGCTGCGGTTTCGGGCCAACGGCCCTTGCCGATTTCCACCAGGATGGCATTGGCCCGTCGGATTTGGTGTCTCAGGAATCCGTTGGCCTCGCATTCAATAACCACCGAGTCCTCTTCGGCGGAAACATTCCAGCGGCTGACTCGCCGAACGGCGCTCTTGTCCTGCGGATGTCCGGCCGCCAGCGGCCGAAAATCGTGGACTCCCACCAGATATTGCGCTCCTGTATCCATTCTCACCGGGTCCAGTGGTTCCCTTACCCAGTGGTGGGTGTTCCGGCGGATCGGAGACGGCCAGGGCCGGTTCAGGATGCGGTAGCGGTAAGTACGGCTGGCGGCGTCTCTGCGGGAGTGGAAGTCCCAGACCATTTGGTAAGCCGCCTGCACCCGAACATCCGCCGGCAGGTAATGGTTCAGCGCTGGCGGGAACCGCTTCACCGGGTACGGAGCGGCGGTAACGAAGTCCACCACCTGTCCCTGGGCGTGGGCGCCCGCGTCGGTACGGCTGGCCCCGCGTATCCTGATGTCCTCACGAGTGAGCCGGTTTAATGCTGTTTCGATTGCTCCTTGTACCGTTGGATGTTGAGATTGGAGTTGGAACCCCGCGTACCGGGTGCCGTCGTATTCCACAATCAGGGCCAACCGCCGCAGGTCTGGGGGAGGCGCGTCTTCTGGACCTGCCCGGCCGCCATGCGTCGTCGAATTATGCTGCGGCCAGTGCTGCAATGCGCCTCCGGGATAACCCGTTCGTCCCGAGCGCCTTGAAGGATTTTCCTGGATGCTGCAATGCGCCTCCGGTGATAACCTGCTATTCGACGAGTTCGATGACTGCCATTTGAGCGCCGTCCCCCTGGCGCGGGCCCAACTTTGTGATGCGGGTATACCCGCCGGGCCGCTCGGCATAGCGTTGAGAAAGGTCGTCAAAAACCTTCTTCACCACCTTCTTGTTGGGAATCTGGCTCAAGGCCAGCCTCCGGTGGTGGAGCGTCCCTTTCTTTCCGTGGGTAATCAGCTTTTCAGCGACGACCCGGGTCTCCTTGGCTTTGGCCAAGGTGGTAGTGATTCGTTCGTGCTGGACCAGTTCCGACGTGAGACCACGCAGCAGCGCGCGGCGTTGGTCCTTCTTCCGGCTCAGGTTGCGCCCGGAGACGCGGTGGGAAGCCATGATTAAACCGTGTCCTCCTCGTCGCCGCCGTCCACGTCATCGTCTTTAACCTCGTCCAGGTCGTCGGACGGCGAATCGTCATTCCATGCTTCGGCCAGTCCTGCCAAGCCAACCACCGTGCTGCCCAGCTCGCCGGTGAATTGGCGGCCCGAGGTTCTCGGGTAACCGGAAATGCCACGTTCGGCCAGCTTCTCCTGAAGCTCCTCAAGCGACTTGTCCCCGAAGTTCCGAATCTTCAACAGGTCGTCTTCGGACATTTCCAGAACCTGACCCACCCGGGCGATGTGGGACCGCTTCAGACAGTTCAACGTGCGTGGTGAAAGCTCCAAACTCTCAATGGGGGTTTGATAGACTTCCGGCGCCACGTCAACCTGTGACCGTGCGATACCGAGGTCGGCGCCACGGTCCAGGTTCTTGAACCGGAAGAAATGCTCGACCAAGTCGTCTCCGGCCTGCCGGGCGGCTTCCAACGGCGTGATGGTGCCGTCGGTCCAGATTTCCAGCACCAGACGTTCGTAACTGTTGATCGATTGTCCCCACCGGAATGGTTCAACGTTGAAGTTGACCTTGCGAACCGGGCTGAAAACGGCGTCAAGCGGCAGCATCCCGACCTGGTAACCGGACATATTATCGGGGTCTTTAGTCCGGTAACCGATGCCGGAGTCGACGTTGAATTCTATGGACAGGGAAGCGTCGTCCGAGTCCAGGGTCGCCAAGTGCAACTCCGGGTTCACGATCTGAAAGTCAGAGGAAGTAATGATGTCGCCGGCGCAGACTGGGCCTTGCCCGGTCACTTCCAGACGCATCTTGCCGGTCCGTTCCGCGAGAGAGTTAATCCGGATCCGCTTGATGTTCAGAAGCAGGTCCATGACCTCTTCTTTAACCCCGGGAATGGCGGCATACTCATGCACGACGTCATCAATCCTGACCCAGGTTATTGCGCTGCCCTTGATCGAACTCAACAGGATGCGCCGCAACGGGTTTCCGATGGTGACGCCGTATCCCTTGGGGACGGGTTCAACCGCTATTTTCCCGTAGGTGTCCCCGGACTCGATAACCTGGATTGCCGCTTCTGGGGCCTCGGGCTCCCGCTCCAATTGGCCGGGCGAGAGGATGACGTTTTCTAACATTCAGTTCGCTACCTCGAATAGAACTCGACGATGAGACGAGAGTTGATGGACTGCTGCAAGTCCTCGTCGGGCGGCATAGTGACCACCCTTCCGGTCATGTCTTCCTGGTTCAGAGTCAGCCAGGAAGGAACGGGCCGCTTGGGGATGCCGCCGGTCCGGTCCCGGTAGAACTCGGTCTGCTTGTCCGACTCCTTCCAGGAAATCGAATCTCCCGTCCGCACCAAGTACGAGGGGATATCGGTCTTGACCCCGTTGACGCGGAAATGGCCGTGGTTCACCAACTGCCGGGCCTGCTTTCGGGAATCGGCGAACCCGAGCAGGAAGATTACGTTGTCGAATCGGCGCTCCAGTGTCCGGAGCAGGTTCAGGCCGGATATGCCGGGAGTGTTGAAGGCATCGTCCATATAGGCGCGGAACTGACCTTCCATAACGCCGAACATCTGGCGCGCCTTCTGCTTCTCCCGCAGGTGCAGCCCATAATCGGAGGAGCGGCGCCGACGGTTGGAGATGTCTCCTGGGGGTGCGTGACGGCGTTCCACCGCGCACCGGGGAGTAAAGCAACGGTCTCCCTTGAGGAACAGTTTTTCGCCTGCGCGGCGGCAAAGCCGACAAGACGGCCCGGTATACCTACCCATAAACAATCATTCCTTAAACTCTGCGTCGTTTTGGCGGCCGACACCCATTGTGGGGTATGGGTGTAACGTCCCGGATGCTGATGACCTGCAATCCTGCGCCCTGCAGGGAGCGGATCGCGGCTTCCCTCCCGGAACCGGGCCCCTTGATGTAAACGTCAATCTGGCGCATTCCCATGTCGATGCCGTGGCGGGCGGCCTGTTCGGCGGCCCGTTGCGCGGCAAACGCCGTTCCCTTGCGGGATCCCTTGAACCCGGACGTGCCGGCGCTGGCGGAGGCCAGAACGTTCCCCTCGGGGTCGGTGATGCTGACCAAAGTGTTGTTAAACGTGGAATAGATGTAGGCGCGCCCCTGGGGGACGTTCCTGCGCTCTCTGCGGCGTGCTCTTGGTCTGGGCATAGTTTACTTCTTGCCTCCGGTGCGGCGGCCGCGGCCGGCTACGGTGCGGCGCGGGCCTTTTCTGGACCTGGCGTTGGTACGGGTACGCTGTCCGTGGACCGGCAGTCCCCGTCGGTGCCGCAGGCCCCGGTACGAGCCGATTTCGATTAAGCGGCGGATGTTCTGGTTAACTTCCCGCCGCAGGTCGCCTTCGGTGATATATTCCCGGTCGATAATCTCCCGCAGGCGGTCAACCTGACCTTCGTTGAGCTCATGCATCCGGGGGGGGAAGGACGGATCCAAGTCGGCTTTGTCCAAAATCTCCGCGGCCATCGTCGGGCCAATTCCGTAAATACTGCGAAGCGCAACATGCGCCCGCTTGCGGTCCGGGACGTCCACACCAGCAATTCTTACCATTGCCAGCCTCCTCTTGTAAGCGTTATCCCTGCCGTTGGGCGTGACGGGCGTTGGAACAGATAATTCTGACGACGCCCTTGCGTTTTATCACCCGGCAGTTGTCGCACCTGGGTTTTACCGATGCGCTGACTTTCACAACCTAGCTCCTTGGATTCAGAAGCTATCTCGAAAATTCCACTCGTTGGGGACGGGTTTCATCCGGTCCGTTCGCCCTGGAGGACTTGAATAACCTCGCTATCGACTGGCCCAACCCAAGCTCAACGGGCTGCATTTTCGGATAGGCTTTTACTTGAACCGATAGGTTATACGACCCCTGGTGAGGTCGTAGGGGGAGAGTTCGACCAACACGCGGTCACCCGGAAGAACACGGATGAAGTGCATCCGAATCTTGCCGGAGACATGGGCCAACACCTGGTGGTCGTTGGGGAGTTCCACCCGGAACATCCCATTGGGCAAGGCTTCCGTAACCTTCGCCTCTACTTCAATGGCTTCTTTTTTTGCCATAACTTGTTGCGCCTCATTCCCCGCGTTTGGTTAGTTGAACTTCTGTTCCGGAAGGCCGAGCCGGTCCGTATCAGGAATGGACCGTCAGTATCCTGGGGCCATCTTCGGTGATGGCAATGGTGTGCTCGAAGTGTGACGAAAGGCTGCCGTCCTCCGTCACCACCGTCCACTGGTCATCCAGGATTCGGGTATGCCAGTCGCCGATGTTCAGCATTGGTTCAATGGCGATGCACATTCCCGAGCGTAGCAACTGGCCCTTGCCCGGCTCCCCGTAGTTGGGCACCTGGGGGTCTTCGTGCAGATACCGGCCAACGCCGTGCCCGACGAACTCCCTCACCACCCCGTAGCCCTTGGCTTCGGCGTAGGTCTGGACAGCAACGCCAATGTCGCCGATCCGGTTCCCCGGCTGCGCTGCCTGAATCCCCAGCTCAAGGCTTTCCCTGGTGGCGTTCATCAGGTCAATGGCCTCTTGTTCCACCTGACCCACGGCCACTGAAACCGCAGCGTCGCCGATAAACCCGTCGATGGTGGCGCCGACATCCATCTTGATTATATCGCCTTCGTAAAGTACCCGCTTACCGGGGATGCCGTGGACGATTTCTTCGTTGATCGATGCGCAAATCGTCGCCGGAAAACCGCGATACCCCTTGAAGGTGGGCTTGGCCCCACAGCGGGTTATTTCCTTGTAGGCGATGTTGTCCAACTCCCGGGTGGTGATGCCCGGCTCAACCGAACGTTTCAACAAGGTCAAAGCGGAGCCGACAATGGCTCCTGCCTTGGCCATGGCCTCCAGTTCCTGGGGTGACTTAATAGTTATCCCGCCCTTGTAGGAGGACGGGGAATTAGAGGCAGTCTGGTTTTTGCTGCGCCGGTTCATCCCGATATTCTACTCCTGTTTCGCCCGCTTGTGAACCGTGTGTTAACTGGATACCTTGGTCTGTTGCTTTTCTAAGTCACTGGCCGGCCGGCTTCAGCCGGACGCCACATTGAGCACATCCAACACCCGCCGGTTCACTTCTTCGACGCCGCCCACGCCGGGAACGTCGGACAGCATACCCCGCTGCCGGTAGAACTCCAACAGGGGCAGCGTTTCGGACTGGTAAACTTGCAGCCGTTTCTCGATGGCCTCTGCCCGGTCATCCTCTCTTTGGTAAAGCTCCCCGCCGCAGTTGGAGCATTGGGGCGGCAACTCCCCGCCTTCGTCCGCGGCGTAAGGAGCCTGGCAGTCCCGGCAGGTATAACGTCCGGCTAGCCGACGCACCAACTCGTCGTCCGGCACATTGATAAACACGACGCGGTCCAGCCCGCAGGAGCGGTCATTCAGGGCATTTTCCAACGCTTCGGCCTGATTCAGGGTGCGCGGGAAGCCGTCGAGCATGAACCCGTCTTCCGACGGCAGCTCCAGAACCTTATCCAGGATGATGTCTATGGTAACCTCGTCCGGCACCAGCAGCCCCTGTTTCATGTACTCGTTGGCCCGTTGCCCCAGGGCGGTCCCGTTGCGCAGGTGGAAGCGGAACAAGTCTCCCGAGGTTATCTGGGGAATGCCAAGCTGTTCCTTCAGCAGTTGTCCCTGAGTCCCTTTTCCCGCTCCGGGCGGGCCGAAGAGGACGAGTCGCATTGATGAATTCACGGTTCGAGGACCTCACCACGAACGGATTGTTCCAAGAAGACCACGATTATGGACTGCACAAAGATGGATTGTCCCAACCGGCGGACTATCTCAAGAACCCTTCGTAATTCCGCATCAGCAGTTGGGCTTCCAGTTGCCGCAGCGTATCCAGCCCCACGCCAACCATGATGAGCAGGCTGGTGCTGCTGAGGGAGACGGCCTGTACTCCCGTGACCAGGGAGGCCAGGTATGGCACGATGGCCACAAACCCCAGGAACAGGGCGCCGCCCATCGTGATGCGCACGATTACCCGGTTCAGGTAGTCCTGCGTCGGCTGGCCGGGGCGGATGCCCAGGACGAACCCGCCGTTGCGCTGCAAGTTCTCGGCCAGGTTCTGCTGGTTGAACACCACCAGCGTGTAGAAGAAGGTAAAGATGACGACCAGGATGAACACCAGTACCCAGTACAGCGGAGCGGTGGGCGTGAACAAGTCGGACACGAATGTCGCAATGTTGCCAATCAGTCCCGCGCTGGTGGCGAAGTAGGTGGCGATGGTTCCAGGCAATATCACGATGGAAAAGGCGAAAATCAACGGAATCATTCCGGCGGAGTTGATTCTCAGCGGAATATACGTTGACCCGCTCTGCCGGTACATTCGCCCGCTGCGGAACACGCTGCGCCCGTACTGTACCGGGATCCGGCGCGCCGCCTCGTTGAACAGGACAATCAAAGCTATGATGAGAACGCCGATAATAACGAAGAACCCGACGCCCAGCAGGTTGTCCCGGTCGATAAACCCCTGGGTGACCAGCGACGGGAAACCCACCACAATTCCGGCGAATATAATCAGAGAAATTCCGTTGCCGATGCCCTTTTCGGTGATGAGTTCGCCCAGCCAGACCAGGAACATCGTTCCCGCGGTCATGGACAAAATGGCGGCGATGGTAGGCAGCAGGGCGTCGCCGGTGAACCCGACGTTGGTCAGAACATTGCTTTGCTGGAGCAGCACCAACTGGGCAAACGCCTGGGATATTGCGATGGGCACCGTCAGCCAATGGACCAGACGGTTAATCTTGACGCGGCCCGAATCGCCCTCCCGGGAAAGCTGCTGGAGGGTGGGTATCACCGGCGTCAGCAGTTGAATCACAATTGAGGCCGTGATGTAGGGGAACACCCCCAGCGCCACGATGCTCATGCGGCTGAGGGCGCCGCCGCTGAACAAGTCCAAGAACCCCAGCAGTTGATTGTTGCGGAACAGATTGTCCAGTTGAAACTGGTCAATGCCCGGAATGGGAATGTGGGCCACCGCCCGGTACAGGACCAGCATCGCCAGGGTAAATAGAATCTTGGACCGCAGGTCGGGCAGGCTGAACGCGTCAACCGCCGCCTGAATCAGCCGGGGAAAGCGGCCTCCCTGGGCTTCGGTGGCAATCATCTAGGCTAAAGTTCCTCGACGGCGCCGCCCGCCGCTTCAATCTTTTCGCGGGCGGAACGGGAAAACTTGTGGGCGGCGACGGTCAACCTCTTGGTCAACTCGCCATCAGCCAGCACTTTCACCGGCATGCCCTTCTCGCGGAGCAGGCCACGTTCCCGGAGCAGTTCGGGGGTTATCCGTTCGCCAGAGTCGAACAACTCCAGGGTTTCCAGCTTGACCAGAGCGTATTGGGTCTTGAAGACGTTGGTAAACCCCCGCTTCATGGGCAGCCCCTTGATCATGCGCATTTGCCCGCCCTCAAATCCGCGGACAATTCCATTGCCTGATCGGGACTTCTGGCCCTTCATGCCCCGGCCGGCGTAGCTGCCCTGACCGGCGGCATCGCCTCGTCCGACCCGTTTCTTCGCTTTCCTGGCCCCGCGCGGGGGATTTAGCAAATGTTCTCTCACGGGTTTTTCCTCAATGACTTGGGTGTCTATGCACCATATTTTACTGGGAGCGCACCGCCGGATGTCACAGCTTTCCGACCCGGCAACCGCGGGTTTTGGCGGCTTTGCGCATGGGGATTATCTCCAACGCCACGGAAACCGTTGTCTCGGCTTTCCCGGACCGCCGTTTTAGACGCCTGGGAACCATATCCTCGGAGAGTTGGATTGGAACGGAGCGCCGGTTGCCCGGGACGGGTTCCCGCTGCAACCCATCGGCGGCTCCGGTGGAGCGCCGCCTAATTCCCCTCGTCCACTTCTTCCACTGCCAGCAGGTGGCTTACCTTGTTGACCATGCCTCGGATCGTCGGCGTGTCCCCGTGGACCACGGTATGATGCAACCGCTTCAATCCCAGCGAATGAATTACCCTCCGCTGGTTCCGGGGTTTACCGATGTAACTTTTTGTCCAGGTTATCTTCAATTGGGCCATTGACGCACCTTAACTTAGGGAAAAACGTGCCTTGAAACCGGATTCCGGCCCCGGGGGAACATCCGCCGCGGCCGGATTGCTAATGTCGGATGCCTAACGATTGGCGGGCGTACCCAATCGGCGGGCCAACGCTTCAGCTGGGTCCCGCAGTTGGCGCAGAGCTTCCAGGGTTGCGACAACAATGTTGATGGGGTTGCGCGAACCCAGCGACTTGCCGACCACGTCTCTTACGCCGCCCAATTCCAGGATGGCGCGCATGGCGCCGGCGGCGATAATCCCGGTACCCACCCTGGCCGGCTTGATTACGACGATTGACGCCCCCACCTTAACCGTAATTTCGTGGGGAATAGTGCTGCCCTTGAGCGGAATCTTGACCATGCCGCGGCGGGCGATGGCGTTCCCCTTGCGCACTGCGTCGGGAATAACCAGCGCCTTGCCCATGCCGGCGCCGACGTTGCCTTCACCGTCCCCTACGACGACCAGTGCGTTGAAACGGAGCCTTCTGCCCCCCTTCACCACCTTGGCGATGCGCCGGGTATAGACCACTCTCTCGGAAAACCCGGAAGGGTCTTCGTTCTGGAACCGGTTGCCTCTGGGTCTGGCGGGTGCAAAAACCATTAGAACTGGAGCCCCCCTTCTCTGGCGGCGTCGGCCAAGGCTTTAACCCGGCCGTGATACTTGTATCCACCCCGGTCGAAAACCACCCGGGTAATGCCCTGGGCCACGGCTCTTTCGGCCACCAGCTTGCCGACCGCGGCCGATGACGCCGTCTTGGGCCCGTCTTCAGCGGCTTCCATGCTGGATGCTGATACCAGCGTCCGGCCGTCAGCGTCGTCGATGACCTGGGCGTAGATTGCCTTAAGGCTGCGGAACACGCACAGCCTGGGCTTTTCCGGAGTGCCCTTAATCTTTTTGCGTACCCGGCGGTGTCGGACCAGCCGGAGTTTTCGTGAATCTTTGTCCTGCGGCATTTGCTATTCGTACCTTGTTCCACTAACCCTGGTTAATGTGATTTAACTTCCGCGTTAATCCGTTGACTAGGCCTTGCGGGCGGCCGATTTGCCGGGCTTGAAGTGGAGCGCCTCTCCGGCGTACCTGATGCCCTTTTCCTTGTACGCGTTGGGGGGACGCACCTTGCGGATTTGTGCCGCCTGAGACCCCACCTTCTGCTTGTCTATCCCTCTGACGTGGACCCGGTTGTTGCCCTCAACGGTCATAGTTACCCCGTCAAGCGGCTGAATCTCGACGATGTGGCTGTATCCCACGCTCAGCGTAATGCCGTCTCCGGTCTGTTGAACGCGGTATCCCACGCCCATCAACTCCAGGGTCTTGCTGTAGCCTTCGGTTACGCCGGTGATGGCGTTGGCGATGAGGCTGCGGGTCAACCCGTGGAGGGAATGATGAAACTTCCGCTGGGAACGCCGCTCCACCAGCACCTCTCCGCCGTCGATGGTGACATTGACCTCGGGATGATAGGTCTGGGTCAAGGTCCCCAAGGGGCCGGTGACGGTAACGCCGTTGTGCAGGATTTCAACCTGAACCCCGGCCGGTATGGGAATAGGCTTGCGTCCCACCCGGGACAGGGTGCGTTCTTCGAGGTCTTCCCTTACGAATGGGCTACCAGACATAACAGAGCAACTCCCCCCCGATACCGGAGCGCCAGGCTTGCCGGCCGGTCATCAGTCCCTGAGATGTTGAGACGATCGCGATGCCAATTCCGCCGTAGACCCGGGGAATTTCCCCGCGGCCAACGTAAACGCGCAACCCCGGCTTGCTGACCCGCTTCAACCCGGTGATGACCGGCTCCCGACCGTTGCGGTAGGACAAATGCAACCGCAGGTTGGGGAAGGTCTGCCCCCGAGGAATGTCAAAGTCTCGAATGTAGCCCTGTTCCTTGAGTATTTGGGCAACCGACAGCTTCAGCTTGGAATGAGGAACCAAGACTGAATCGTGACGGGCTTGAATCCCGTTGCGGATCCTGGTGAGCATATCTGCTACTGGGTCGGTGACTGGCATCCTGTATTTGCTCCTGATTTTAGCCGGATGAGCTGGGCGCCTACCAACTGGCCTTGCGGACTCCGGGCAGCTCGCCAGTTAGGGCCAACTCCCGGAAACAGATTCGGCAAAGCCCCGTGTAACGGTTATAGGCCCGGGGCCGGCCGCAACGATTGCAGCGGTTGTAAGCCCGGGTCTTGTACTTTGGCTCCTTTAGCCATCGTTGAATCATAGACTTCTTGGCCAACGGTTCCTCCTCAGGTTTGACGAACAAAGGGCATACCGAAAAGCTCCAGCAGACGGGTGGCTTCGGCATCGTTTTCGGCGGTCGTGGCGATAGTAACCTGCAAGCCGCGAATGCGGTCTATCTGGTTATAATCAATCTCGGGAAAGATTATCTGCTCCCGTATTCCGATGGAGAAGTTGCCCCGGCCGTCGAATCCCCGCCTGGGAATGCCCCGGAAGTCCCGGATACGGGGCAGTGCGGTGTTCACCAGCCGGTCCAGGAAATGGTACATCCGCGCCCCTCGCAACGTCACTGACGTCCCGATGGGGTTGCCCTGCCGCAACTTGAAGTTGGCGATGGACTTGCGGGCGCGGGTGATTACCGGCTTCTGACCGCTGACGATGGCCAAGTCGTTGGTCGCGGCCTCCATCGCACGGCCGTTGGTCAAGGCCTCGCCAAGACCGATATTCAGGACAATCTTCTGAATTCTGGGCACCCGCATCACGTTGGGGAACCCGAACTCGGTCATCATGGCTGGCACAATGTCGGTGCGGTAGGTGTCCAGCAGTCTGGGGTGAGGCTTTTCGTTGGCAGAAGGCGCCGCCGCCTCGGCATCCCCCTGAGGCTGGGACCTGCGCTGCTGCCGGGAACCGCGGCCCTGTCCCGATTGCTGGCCGCCCCCGGACCGGTTACTGGCTGACGTCATCAATCACTTCCTTGCACTTGGGACAAGCCCGAACTCGCTTGCCGGTCTCCAGCCGGACCGTGTTGGGCCGGGTGGGACGGCTGCACTTGTTGCAAATCAGTATCACGTTGGAGATATGAACCGGGGCTTCCTGCTGAATGATGCCAGACTGCCGGATGCCGGGGCGGGCCTTCATGTGGCGGGTAACCATGTTGATACCTTCAATGAACACCCGGTCCTTTTCCACCAACTGCCGGTCTACCCGGCCGGTCTTGCCCTTCTCCTTCCCCGCTATTACCAGGACGGTGTCGCCGCTGCGTATGTTCATCACAGCACCTCGGGCGCGAGGGAAACGATTCGCATAAACCCCTTGTCCCGCAGTTCCCGCGCGACCGGCCCGAAGATGCGAGTGCCCCGGGGCATCAGGTTGTCCTGGATAATCACCGCAGCGTTGTCGTCGAAGCGGATGTATGTGCCGTCGGGACGGAGCAACGGTTGGGCCTGACGGACCACCACCGCCTTTACAATAGTCCCCTTGCGGACGGCTGAATTGGGCACCGCTTCCCGCACATTGCAGACAATCACGTCGCCCACCTTGGCGTACTTGCGCTGGCTGGCGCCGGGTATGTTGATGAGCCGGATGCGTTTGGCGCCGCTGTTATCGGCGACGTTCAATCTGGTGTAGGTCTGAATCATTGTTAAACCGCTCTCAGTTGTTTACTATTCCGCTTCGTCGCCGTCGTCCTCGGTCGCGTCGGCCGGAGCTTCGGCCAAAGCCTCTCCGGTCATAATCGGGGTCACGTCCCCTTCCAGTTCGATGGGCCGGACTTCGGCCACCTGCCGCCTCTGGAGTATCTCCAGGAGCCGCCAGTGCTTGGTCTTGGAAATCGGCCTGGTTTCCTCGATACGCACCAAGTCGCCAAGGAGGCACTGCCCCTGGGGGTCGTGGACGTAGTAGCGGGCCACCCGGCGCATCTGCTTGCGATACAGGGGATGCCGCTGCTTCCATACCATCTGTACGACGGCGGTCTTGTCCATTTTGGTGCCGACCACCGAACCGATTCGGACCTTCCGCATTTGCTTGGCCATGGTTAGCTTCTCACCCCTTCCCGCTCTCGGATTACCGTCTTTAAGCGGGCAATCGTCTTGCGGACCCTTCGCGGTTCGTTGGTATCGGTTAACTGGTTGGTGGCAGCGCGGAAGCGAAGGTTCATCAGTTCTTTGTACGAACTTTCCAATTCTTCCTCAAGCTGCTGGTTGCTCAAATCTCTTATTTCGTGAATCTGCATAATCCGGTTTTACCCCGTTCCTCCCCCGGTCAACGCGGCGACCCGGTCCCGGTGGACGGTCTTGGTGGGAATGGGCAGCTTGTGGGACGCCAGACGCAGCGCCTCCACTGCCTGGTCGGCCGTAACTCCGCTGACCTCGAACAGGATGCGCCCCGGCTTGACCACGGCCACCCAATGGTCGTTGGCCGCCTTGCCGCCCCCCATGCGCACTTCGGCGGGTTTCTTGGATACCGGCTTGTCTGGAAAGACCCGGATCCACACCTGCCCGCCGCGCTGCAAGTGGCGGGTGATGGCGATGCGGGCCGACTCAATCTGGCGTGCAGTAATCCAATCACAGGCCATCGCCTTGAGGCCGAACTCGCCAAACTCGATGCTGCCGCCGGTCACGGCCATTCCCTTGCGCCGGCCGCGGCCCATTTTCCGGTACTTGGTTCTTCGTGGTTGTAGCATGGAATCGTTCCTTTAGGGCGCGTCGTCCGGCACAATGTCGTCGGCGATGGTGCCGGTCTCCCCAGGTTCATCGGCGCCGGGTTCGACCCGGACTTCAATGGTATCCAATTCCTCTGTCGCTTCCGGCGGCGGGGGCAGAATCTCGCCCTTGTAAATCCAGACCTTGATGCCGATACGGCCCATGCCGGTGTGGGCTTCGGCCAGCGCGTAATCAATATCTGCCCGCAGAGTATGGAGAGGCACCCGCCCCAGCATCAGCTTTTCGGTCCGAGCGATTTCCGCGCCGGAGATGCGGCCCTTGGTGATAATCTTGATGCCTTCGGCGCCCGCCTGCATCGCCCGCTGAGCCGCCTGGCGCATGGCCCGGCGGTATGCCACCCGGCGTTGCAGTTGGTCGGCGATGTTGCGGCCAACCAGGTACGGGTCTAGTTCAGGCTTCTCGATTTCAATGATGTTGAGCTGCACCCGGCGGGTGGTTATCCGCTCCAGCTTGGACCGCAGGTTCTTGACCCGCTCGCCATCCCGCCCGATGAGGATTCCAGGACGGGCCGAGTGAATGTTGACGACGCTGTCCTGCGCGCCCCGGTCTATCTCAACGCGGGCGATTCCGGCGTCCGAGAACCCGCGGTACTCGGAGTGGATGCAGGTGCGGAGCTTCATGTCTTCGCTGACCAAAGCGCGATAGCCGGCTGCGTTGTTGGCGTACCAGTGGGTCTTCCAGTCCTTGATAATGCCCAACCGGAAACCGTAGGGATGGGTTTTGTGGCCCATTAGGTTAATTCTCCTCTTCCGCCTCGTTCACCACCACGGTGATGTGGCTGGAGCGCTTGGTAATCCGGCCAATCCGTCCGCGGGCCCGCGGACGGAACCGCTTCAAGGGCGTAGCCTGGTCGGCGGTAATCTGCACGATGCGCAGGGTGTCCCGGTTCATGAACATATTGTTTTCTGCGTTGGCTGCGGCGGACTGCACCACCTTGGCGACAACCTTGGCCCACGGGGACGTGAGCAGGCTCAGCGTGTTGACCGCGCTGTTTACGTCCCGGCCCCGTACCAGGTCGAGAATCGGCTTCAACCGCTTGGGCGAAGCTCCTACCTGCTTGGCGACGGCTTGAACTTCCGGCATAGCGCTACCTCACCCGGCTGCTGCGCTCGGAGCGCGCAACGTGGCCACGGTAGGTGCGGGTGGGAGAGAACTCTCCCAAGCGATGGCCCACCATGTTTTCGGTGACGAAGACCGGAATGTGCCGACGCCCGTCGTGGACGCCCATGGTTAGGCCGACCATTTCCGGCATAATCATGGAAGCGCGGGACCAAGTGCGGATGACCGTCTGCGTCCCGGACATCTGTACGGCGTTCACCTTCTTCATCAGCTTGGCCTGAACGTAAGGCCCTTTCTTGATCGATCTGGACATAATGCCTACCGTCTTCTGCCCCTCACGACAAATCTGCCGGAGGCCTTCTTCTTGTTTCGAGTCTTGGGGCCCAGGGTGGGCTTGCCGGTGGGGGACTTGGGCCCCGGCATCCCGATGGGGGACCGGCCTTCGCCGCCGCCATGAGGATGGTCCACCGGGTTCTTGGCCACCCCGCGAACGTGGGGGCGGCGGCCCAGGTGCCGGCTGCGGCCGGCTTTGCCCAAGCTTTCGTTCTTGTGGTCGGGGTTGGAAAGCTGCCCCACGCTGGCCCGGCAGTTGAGCAACACCCGCCGCATCTCGCCGGAGGGCAGCCGCAGCAGCACGTACTCACCCTCTCGGGAAAGCACCTGGGCAGATGCCCCGGCGCTGCGGACCATCTGGCCGCCGCGGTCAGGGGTCAACTCCACGTTATGCACCACGGTGCCGGTGGGAATGTTCCGAAGCCGGAGCGAATTCCCCGGCTTAATCTCGGACCCGGGCCCGGCCTGAATCCAATCATCCACCGACAGGCCCACCGGGGCCAAAACGTAACTCTTCTCGCCGTCGGCGTAGTATATCAGGGCGATGCGGGTGGTGCGGTTGGGGTCGTACTCAATGGAAACGACCCGTCCCGGAACTCCCTCTTTGCGCCGTTTGAAGTCAACCACGCGGTACATCCGCTGCGGCCCTCCGCCCCGGCTCTGGGTGGTTACCCGGCCCCGGTTGTTGCGTCCGCCGTGCTTGGACAGCGAAGTTAACAGCGACTTCTCCGGCTTGGTTCGGGTAATTTCCTCGAACGACGGCCTGACCGCGTTGCGGGTTCCCGGTGTAATCGGTCTTAAATTCTTGAGTGGCATAACAGCGTTCCTTTTGGGTTGCAGGCCCGCCGGACTACAGTCCTTCTACCAAGGTGATGCGGTCGCCTGGCTTGAGGGTGACCACCGCCTTCTTTATATCCGGCATCTTCTTGACCCGGAGGCCATACCGTTTCCGCTTGCCGTGCTGCTTGGTGATGTTCACATCCAGCACGGTCACGTTGAAGTTCCTCTGCACCGCTTCCTTGACCTGGATTTTGTTGGCCCTGGGGTCAATCTGGAAGGTGTACCTGCCGGACTCCTGCAACAGCGTGCTTTTCTCGGTAATGGTCGGCTTGAGCAAGATCTGGTAGATATTCATTACTCAGCCTCTCCTTCGGCGCCGGATTCATCGGCTTCAGCGGAGTCCACCGTAGCGGCTGCGATCCGGCGGTCGCCCCTGGTTATGGCCGAAGTCCAGATTGCTTCCGCCTGTTGGGCCGCTTCCACGGTCATAATCAGCGTTTGCCGGCGCAGCAAATCGTTGGCGTTTAGCTGGTTGACAGGCAGAGTCCAGACGCCCTTGATGTTGTGGGCGCCCCGTGTGACGTTGGTGTCGGAACCGTTGGTGACCAACAGGGTGGAACCGGTCACGCCCAGGTTTGCCAGCAGCGTCACCATCGACCGGGTCTTGCCGTCCTGCCGGTCCATGCTGTCAATGCAGACCAGGTTGCCCCGACGCGCCTTCTCGGACAGCACACACATGACCGCCTGGCGGCGCATCCGCTTGGGCAGGGCCTTCCGGTAGTCCCGCGGATGCGGTCCGAAGACCACTCCGCCGTGACGCCACTGGGGGGAGCGGATGCTGCCCTGGCGCGCCCGTCCGGTGTGCTTCTGAATCCAAGGCTTGCGGCCGCCGCCGGACACCTGGGCGCGGGTCTTAGTGTCGTGGGTTCCCTGCCGCTGGTTTCCCTGGTAAATCACCACCGCCTGATGCACCAGGCTCTGGTTCATGGGAACGTCGAAGACCGCATCGTCAAGGGCGATGGTGTCTATCGTTTGACCGTCTTGATTCTTAACCGGGACATCCATAACTAACTCGAAGACTCCTAACTGCTGGCCGCCACTTTTCTGCCGGTCTTACGAATTGTCAGCAAGCCGTTGGGTGCGCCCGGAACGCCGCCTTTGACCATTATCAGGTTGCGCTCCGGGTCCACCTGGATTACCTTCAATTTCTTGACCGTGGTGCGGACATTGCCCATGTGGCCCGACATTTTCATGCCCTTAAACACCTTGCCGGGAGTGGTGCCGCCGCCGATGGAGCCGGGGGCGCGGGCCCGGTCGGACTGACCGTGAGTGCGAGGACCGCCGTGGAACCCGTGACGCTTCATCGTGCCGGCGAAGCCACGGCCCTTGGAACGTCCGATGATGTCCACCAACTCGCCCGGTTCGAAAATGTCCGCCTTGATTTCCTGCCCCACCGTAACGGCGCCGATGTCGTCCGACTTGACCTCGCGAAGAATGCGCAGGTTCCTGATGTTTTTCAGGTGGCCGGAACGCGGCTTGTTCAACTTCTTAGCTTCGCCGAACCCCAGCTGCACCGCCTCATACCCGTCGGTTTCCCGGGTGCGGATTTGCGTAACGTAACAGGGGCCGGCCTGAATAACCGTGACCGGCACCACATTGCCGCCATCTTCAAATATATGGGTCATACCGATTTTCTTGCCCAGGAAAGACCGGAGCATTGGTGACTCCTTCGTTGTTCGCAACCGGGGCCCGGACCCAAATCAGGCCGAACCCTGGAGGTCAACCGTTGCGGGCTGACCGTTCCCGTTTCGATAAATTTCCGGTAGAGCGCTTTAGAGCTTAATCGAAATGTCCACTCCCGCCGGCAGGTTCAGCCGGGTCAGGGAGTCAATGGTCTTCGACGTCGGCTCCAAAATGTCCACCAGCCGCTTGTGGGTCCGAATCTCAAAGTGCTCACGGGAGTCCTTGTCCACGTGGGGCCCCCGGATGACGCAGAAGCGCCGAATGTGCGTCGGCAGCGGCACCGGCCCGGCGATTCTGGCGCCGGTTCGTTCCGCCGTCTCCACGATTTGTTCCGTGGATGTATCCAGCATCTTGTGGTCAAACGCCTTGAGGATGATTCTAACTTTCTGTCTGGTAACCATTCTTCTACAATTCTTGGCTTATCTTGCTTTGGGATTTCCAGGACTGGACCGTATGGCCTGACTCTAACGAACCAAGCTCTTCGCTACATGGTCGGGGACCGGCTCGTAGTGCTTGAACTCCATGGTGTACGAAGCCCGTCCACTGCTCAGCGAGCGGAGCGCAGTGGTGTACGCGAATGTTTCCCCCAGGGGAATCATCGCCCGCACCGTCTGGAGGGCGTTTTCGCCTTCGATGTTGCGAATCTGGGCCCGGCGCGTCCCCAGGTCCCCGATGATTTCGCCCAAGAACTCGCCCGGAGTCACGACTTCCATCTCTTCCATCGGCTCCAGCAGGATGGGCTTGGCTCGGTGCGCGGCCTGCCGTATGGCCAGCATTCCCGCGCTCCGGAACGCCATCTCCGACGAGTCTACGGTATGAAAACTGCCGTCAACGAGCGTTACTTTCAAGTCAACCAAGGGATAACCGCCCAGCGGCCCATTGGTCAGTGCCTGCTTGACCCCGGCCTCCACCGCAGGAATGTACTCCCGAGGAATGACTCCGCCGGTAATGCCGTTGTGGAACACGATGCCCGACCCGCGCTCGGTTGGCTCGATTTCCAGCCAGACATGACCGAACTGACCATGCCCGCCCGTCTGACGGATGAACCGTCCCTCGGAGCGGACGGCTTGGGTGAACGTCTCACGGTAGGAAACACGGGGCGGCCCGACGCGGGCTCCCACCTTGAACTCCCGGCGCATCCGGTCGACCAGTACCTCCAGATGAAGCTCGCCCATCCCGGAAATCACGGTTTGAGCGGTCTCGTCGTTGAAAGCAACCTGGAAGGTAGGATCTTCGTCGGAGAGCTTGTGAAGGGCGTCGGAAAGGCGGTCCTGGTCTACTCGGGTGTCGGGTTCAATGGCTACGGAGAGCACGGGTTCGGGGAACTTGGGGGGTTCGAGGATAACCGGCTGGAAGTCGGTGCAAATCGTGTCGCCGGTAAAAGTGTCCTTCAAGCCAACCGCGGCGCAGATTTGACCTGCCGAAACCTCTTCCAGTTCCTCCCGGTGGTTGGCGTGCATTCGAAGCAGCCGCCCCAAACGCTCGCGCTTGTGTTTGGTCACGTTCAGGACTGATGCCCCGGCCTTGACCTCGCCGGAGTACACCCGCAGGAACACCAACCGGCCCACATAAGGGTCGGTGACGACCTTGAACGCCAGCGCGGAGAAGGGTTCTTTGGGGTCGGGGAACCGTTCCACTGCCTCCTCGGTCTTGGCGTCCACAGCTTCAACTGGAGGCACGTCGTCCGGGGAAGGCAGGTAGTAAACAATGGCGTCCAGCAACGGGTGTATGCCCATGCCTTTGAGGGCTGTGCCGCACAAAACCGGGACCAAGTTCTGATGCACCGTAGCCTGCCGCAGGGCCTGCCGCAGGTCTTCTTCGCCGATTTCTTCCCCTTCCAGATAGCGAATGAGCAGTGCTTCATCCGTCTCCACAATCTTCTCGATCATGGATTGCCGGTACTGCTCGTACTGCTCCCGGTAGTCGTCGGGAACCGGACCAACCTCTGAAGATCCCAGCGTCTGTTCTACGCCCACCTTGGTGGTGTAGTTGTAGGAACGCCCCCCGATGAGGTCGATTACACCTTGGAACTGGTCCTCTTCACCGATAGGCAACTGTACCGGCACCGGGTTTGCCCGGAGCCGCCGACGCATGGAATCAATGGTCCGTTCGTAGCTGGCGCCCACCCGGTCCATCTTGTTGACGAAGGCAATCCTGGGAACCTTGTAGGTGTCTGCCTGGCGCCACACCGTTTCCGACTGGGGCTGCACACCGGCGACAGCATCCAAGACGACGATGCCGCCATCCAGGACCCGCAGGCTGCGCTCCACTTCTGCTGTGAAGTCCACATGACCCGGGGTGTCGATGATGTTGACGCGGTTGCCGCTCCAGTAAGTGGTAGTGGCGGCAGCGGTAATGGTGATGCCCCGCTCTTTTTCCTGGGGCATCCAGTCCATTGCCGTAGTCCCTTCATCCACCCCGCCGACCTTGCGGATTATGCCCGTGAGAAAAAGCACACGCTCTGTGACCGTGGTCTTGCCGGCGTCGATGTGGGCGATGAAGCCGATGTTTCGGATGTTGCTTATTGGTACCGTCGTTTCCATAGGGTTGTTGGGACTCATCTCCGGGCTGAAAGGTCGTTATTCATCATCAATTTCTTGGCCCGTTCCCGGGCCGGACGTTTCTTCGCTAACGGCAGCGCCGCTACCGGCGGTAGTGGACAAAGGCCCGGTTAGCCTCGGCCATGCGGTGCAACTCTTCCCGGCGGCGGACGGCGGAACCTTCACCGCGGGATGCGTCCATGAATTCGGTGGCCAAGCTGCGGCGCATCGGCGTACCCTTGCGGCCCCGCGCGCCCCGGATGATCCAGCGCATTGCCAAAGCCTCGCTCCGGTTGACGCGCAGTTCGGTGGGCACCTGATAAGTCGCCCCGCCTATCCGGCGAGGCTTTACCTCAACGATGGGGGTTGTGTTTCTGATAGCCTGATCAAAAATCTCCATTGGGTCCCGCCGAGACTCTTCGCGGATAATGTCCAGAGCAGTATAAACCAACCGCTGGGCGGTGGACTTTTTGCCTTTAAGCATTACCCGGTTGATGAACCTGGCCAACACCAAGTTGTTATACCTGGGGTCTGGCGGAATCACTCTCGGTTCTGCCCGTCTTCTTCTGGACATGAGTCACCTTCGCTTGACTGTATGCCGGTCTTTAGAAATCCGGCATACGATTTGGAAATCGTTAGCTTTAGCGCCTGGCGCCGTACTTGCTGCGGCCCCGTCGTCGTCCCTGTACACCTTCGGTGTCGAGGGCGCTGCGAACCACATGGTAGCGGACTCCCGGCAGGTCCTTGACCCGCCCCCCGCGAATCAGCACTACCGAGTGCTCTTGCAGGTTATGACCTTCGCCGCCGATGTAGGCGGTAACTTCGACCCCGTTGGTCAACCGGACCCGGCAGATTTTGCGCAAAGCCGAGTTGGGTTTTTTCGGGGTCATGGTCCGCACCTGAATGCACACACCCCGGCGTTGGGGACAGCCAGGCCCCCACTTGGTCCGATTGCGAATGGAGTTCTGTACCCAATGCAAAGCCGGTGCCTTGGTGCCTTTCTTCGAGGGGCTGCGCCCCTTCCTGACCAGTTGATTTACTGTTGGCATATCGCTATCTCTTCTTCCGGCACTACGAAACTTCGGCGCAAACCCGAATGTTACAAACTTCCCCCACGAATGTCAACCACCGAACGCGGCGGGAACAGGGTCTTTTCCCGTCCGGGGGTATCGAAAGAGGGGCAGTCCGTCTCAGCCCATCGCTCCCGAAAGCCCCGAAGGAATGTCCCCTGACGTTTGCGTCCATCCTGTCCTTGTAACCACCGCCGGGCAATTCCGGCATTGGCGGGATTAGAGAGGGAAAGATAGACAGTAGGACGGTTCATCCCCTCCGAAATTGGCCCGAGAGCCGCAAGTATACCATGTCCCCGCTGCCCCGCTATTGTATAATGCCTCAACCGGCCCAATTCCCGGCTCAATTCCCGTTAGCCACTCCACAAGCACGAGGTACACCCGACCATGTTCAAGCCTGTGTCCAGCCGCGTCAGCTTCCCGGAAATGGACGCCTCCATTCTCGATTTCTGGAAGGCCGAAGACGTTTTCCACCGCACCGAGTCCGAGCGCGCCGACGGCCCGCTGTTTATGCTGTTCGAAGGGCCGCCCACCGCCAACGGAAGCCCCGGCATTCATCACGTTTTGGCCAGAGTATTCAAGGACGTGATTTGCCGGCACCGCACCATGAAAGGTTTCCGCTGCATTCGCAAGGGCGGCTGGGACACTCACGGCCTGCCGGTGGAGCTGGAAATTGAAAAGGAGCTTGGCCTCACGTCCAAGCGCGACATTGAAGAGTACGGCATCGAAAAATTCAACGACAAGTGCCGCGACAGCGTGTTCCGCTATGTCAAGGACTGGGAGGTGATGACTGACCGCATCGGGTTCTGGGTGGACATGGAGCAGCCCTACGTCACCCTGGAAAACAATTACATTGAGACCGGCTGGTGGATTATCAAGCAGCTTTGGGACAAGGGCCTGGTGTACCAGGGCCTGCGGGGCACCCCCCACTGCCCACGCTGCGAGACCAGCCTAAGCTCCCACGAGGTTGCCCTCGGCTACCGCGACGATACCCCCGACCCATCGGTGTTCGTCAAGTTCCAAATAACGGGTTATGCAGCCACCATTCGGGCCAGGGACGCCATTGGTGGAGCCTATGAAAAATTGACCGATTTTGACGGGCCGATTTTCATGCTGGCATGGACCACCACCCCCTGGACCCTGCCCGGCAACACCGCCCTGGCCGTGGACGCAGCGGCGGAGTATTCCATTGTCGAACTGGAAGGTGCGAATGGCCCGGAGCGGCTAATCCTCGCCTCTGCCCTGGTAGAGCCGAACATAAGGGGCGAGCATTCGGTCGTCGGCAAGGTGCCAGGACGCGAACTTGTCGGGCTGACCTACGCCCCGCTGTACCACCCCCTCGAGTACGGGGCAGACGTGCGGCAGTTCGTCGAACGGCGGGGCGATGACGGCGGCGCGGTTACTGTTTTGGAGTCAACCAACGAGTTCGCGCCCAGCGTGGTGGACGCCGACTTCGTTACAATGGAAGACGGCACCGGCATCGTTCACATCGCCCCCGCCTTTGGCGATGAAGACTTGAACCTTGGGCGCAACCACGGCCTAGACTTCGTGCAGCCCGTTGACTTGCGGGGGGTGATTACCGGCAGCTACTCCTTCGCCGGCAAGTTCGTCAAGGACGCCGACCCCCTGATTATGGACGACCTGGCAGCCCGCGGCCTGCTGCACCACCGGGGAACCTACCGCCACACCTACCCGTTCTGCTGGCGTTGCGACACGCCCCTGCTCTACTACGCCAAGTCGTCCTGGTACATCCGCACCACGGCGGTCAGGGACCGGCTGGTCAGTGGCAACGACGACATCAACTGGTACCCCGGCTACATCAAGGACGGACGGTTCGGGGAGTGGCTGCGAAACAACGTGGACTGGGCGATTTCCCGGGAACGCTATTGGGGTACGCCCATTCCCATCTGGGAATGCCCTGACTGCCGCCGCCAGACCTGTCTTGGCAGCGTGGCAGAACTGGAACAACACGCCTCGGCGGGGAGCCGGGACAGCGTGGCCGGGCTGAACCTGCACCGTCCCTACGTGGATGACATAACCCTGGATTGCCCGTCTGAGGGATGCTCCGGGCAGATGCGGCGCATCCCTGAAGTGATGGACGCCTGGTTCGATTCCGGCGCCATGCCTTTCGCCCAGTGGCACTACCCCTTCGACAACCCGGAAATGGACCAGGACGGCCGGTTCCCCGCCGATTACATCTGCGAGGCCGTGGACCAGACCCGCGGCTGGTTTTACAGCCTGCACGCCCTGGGCACCCTGCTGAAAGACCAGCCGGCCTACAATAACGTTATCTGCCTGGGCCTCATCCTGGACGACCGGGGCCGCAAGATGAGCAAGCGCATCGGCAACGTGGTTGACCCCAACACCGTGCTGGACACCACCGGCGCCGACGCCCTGCGCTGGTATCTGTTCACCGCGTCCCACCCCGGCGAACCCCGGCGATTTTCCGACCGGCTGGTCAACGAGACTCTCCGGCGGGTGCTGCTGACCCTGTGGAACGTCTACTCCTTCTTCACCAACTACGCCAACATCGACGGTTTCGGCCCCGGCCAGATTCCCCCGGACTGGAAACCTGAGAACGAGCTGGACCGTTGGATTCTGTCCGAGTTGAACCTGTTGATTTCCCAGGTTGACGACCACCTGGAGCGGTACAGCCCCACCGACGCCGGGCGGCGGATTCAGGAGTTCATCGACGGGCTTTCCAACTGGTACGTCCGGCGCAGCCGCCGCCGCTTCTGGCGCAGTGAAAACGACGGGGACAAGCTGTCTGCCCACGCCACGCTGTACCAATGCCTGGTCACGGTGGCCAAGCTGATGGCCCCCCTGGCGCCCTTCATGGCCGAAGAAATTTACCAGAATCTCGTCCGGTCGTCCGATTCGGCGGCGCCGGGCAGCGTCCACTTGGCCCACTTTCCCGTTGCCGATGCCGCCCTGGTGGACCAACCCCTGATGGATGCCACCCGGCTGGCCATGCGCATTTCCAGCATGGGCCGCGCCGCCCGCTCCAAGGCCGGTCTCAAGGTGCGTCAACCCTTGCCGGGCATAGTGGTCAAGACCCGGGTTGAGGAAGAAGAGCAATACCTGGATTGGGTCGAATCCCAGGTGTTGGAAGAGCTGAACGTGAAGGCGCTGCACGGCGTCAGCCACCAACCCGGCCTCTACGAGGAAGCCCGGGCCGTCGCCGGGGACAACACCGACGCCGTCCTGTCCGTGGGTGGCTACTCGGTCAACCTGGAAGCCGGGTATATGGTCGCGGTGGATGCCTCGGTCACCCCGGAACTGGCCCAGGAAGGTCTGGCGAGGGAAGTCGCCCACCGCATCCAGAACCTGCGCCGGGCCGCCAACTTCGACATCACTGACCGAATCGTTACCTATTACGACGGCCCGGAAGACGTGGCTCAAGTGATGCAGGTCCACTCCGGTTACATCACCGAGGAAACTCTGAGCGATGACCTGGTTGCCGGCGGGCCTCCCGACGATGCCAAGTCGGAGACCCAGAAAATCGAAGGCATGGAAGTAACCCTGGGAGTCCGCCGGGTCTAGCCGCTCATGCCTGAACTGCCCGAGGTCGAAAACACCCGCCGCTATCTGGTTGAGGCGGGCCTGCCCGGCAAGACCTTCGCGCTGGCAACCATCGGTTGGGCCAACAGCGTCAAGCATCCGTCGCTGGAGGACTTCGTGCTTGATCTGCCGGGAGGCAAAGTCACCGAGGTCAACCGGCGGGGCAAGTACCTGTTGGCGCCTCTGGACACGGGCCGCACCCTCGTGCTGCATCTGGGCATGACCGGTGGTCTGCGGCTGCACCCCAAGACCCAACCCCCGCCGCCAATGGTCCGGCACACGCTGGACCTGGACGACGGGACCGAACTCCGGTTCATCGACCCCCGCAAGTTCGGGCATCTCTGGCTGGTGGATGACCTCTCGGATGCGGTGCCGCCAATGGGGCCGGAACCGTTGTCGCCTGGCTTTGACTCCGCCGCGCTTGCCGCCGCCCTGTCCAACCGCCAGGCGCCCATCAAGGCCCTGCTGCTGGAGCAGTCCGTCATCGCCGGCCTGGGCAACCTCTACGCCGACGACGCCCTGTACCGCGCCGGAGTCCACCCGGAACGGTCTGCTTCAACCCTGAACGGGGAAGAGATTGCCCGACTGCGGGACCAAATCGTCGCTTCCCTGGAACATTCCCTGGCCCAATACGACCAAAGCCGCCGTGAGCAATGGCCCGACCCGCCCTTCGGCCTGTCCCCTTGGCTGATCCCCCGCAGCCCCGGCGCTTCCTGCATCAACTGCGGTTCGGGCATGGCACACACCAAGATACGGGCCCGCAGCACCTACTTTTGCCCCCAATGCCAACCGGAGTGAAGACCCTGCCCGGCACGTCTACCCCATAAATTCAGGTGGTTTGGGGGATGAATCCCCCAACGTGCCCCGTTAACCCAACGGTTTTTGTGGACAACTTAAAAAACCCGCCAACCGATGGGTTTTGTTGACGTTGCGGCCCCTACTGCTTACACTGACTGTTGAAAAACGCAGTGCTTAGTTGTCAACCGTCGGGTGGCGGAGTCACCCTTGTCTGGGCCGAGCCAGTCACGAGCAAATCAAATGAAAACCGGCCGGTTATCCGTAAAGTCCACTCTATCAAGAAGGTGAATATCATGGCGGGCTACCTGAAACACGAGGCGCAAAATTGGGCCTGGGAAGCGTTGCGGGGCCAGTGGAGTACGCTGGTGACTCCGTTCACGCCGGACAAGGCGTTCGACGAAGCTGGAATGCGCCGGAACATTCGGCACATTCAATCTCTGGGCAGCGCCGGCGCCGGATGCACCTGGGCTATGGGCGAGTTCTGGAGCCTTACTTTTGAAGAGCGCAAGCACGTCATGGCCACCGTCGCCGACGAGTCCCGCGGCAAGTGGCTCTCCGGCGCGCACGTCACCCACACCTCCACCAAAGAAATGCTGGCCCTGGCCCAACACGCCGAGGACGTTGGCATCGACCTGTTGATGGTGGCACCGCCCTACATGGTCGCCAAAACCGAGGATCAGGTATTCGAGTACGTGAAGCTGCTGGCCGACAACACCTCAATGGCCATCATGTTCTACAACTCGCCCCAATTCGGATTCATTATGAGTCCCCAGGGTCTGAAGCGGTTGTGCCAAATCCCCAACGTCGTGGGCGTCAAGGAAGCCAGCTTCAACCAGCAGACCTCTATCGAGACTCACCTGCTCGTCGGCAAGGACGCCGTAATCAGCACCCCCGACGAGTGGATATTCCCCAAGGCCCAGGAGCTTGGCTTCCAGCAGCAGGTGATGTTCGCCAACACCTCCGACTGGCGGTTCGACACCCCCGAATGCAACTACTACGTCCAGTTCATCGACCGCGCCACCCGGGGTGACCTGGACCTGGATTTCTACAACACCCACCTCAAGGACCTGAAGGCCCTGTCCGACAAGTGGTGGGGCGGCACGGTCAAGAAGTACAACGGCGTCCTGCCCGCCACCATGTGCAAGTATTGGGGCGAACTGATGGGCATGGCCGGCGGCGGCGTCCGCTCCCCGCTGATTGACCTGACCCCCGAGGAAAAGGCCGAGCTTCAGCGCGAACTCACCCCACTGCTGCCCAGGCCCACCGCGAAAACTGCCCCGGCCCGTGCCCGGTCTCACGCAGCCTGGCTCAACGAAAAGAGCGAGCGAGAGGTGGATTTCTCCGGCATGATGCTGCTGGTCAGCGTCCAGAATCTCCCGGAGGCACTGGAAGCCGACCGGGGCGGCGCCGACATCATCGACGTCAAGAACCTGCAGGAAGCCCTGGTGGGTTCCGGCCACCCGGACCTGGTGGAAGCCGTGCGTGAGCGCATCCCCGAAGAAAAGCACGTCAGCGTCACCTTGGGCGTGGTCCCCAACCAGGCCGGCACGGTGGCTATGGCGGTCCGCGCCGCCGGTATGCTCGACGCCACTTCCGTCAAGGTGGGGTTCTGCGAAACGGACTACAACGCGGCGCTGGAAGTCCTGAAAGACTCCCGCCGCGCTCTGAGGGGCTACAACACCAAGCTCATCGGTTCCCTTTTCGCCGACAACGCCCTGTTCGGCGGCCTGGAAGCCCGGCAGATGGTCAAGCTGGCCCGGGAGAGCGAGTGCGACGGATTCCTGATCGATACTCTGACCAAGGACGGGCGCAACCTGTTCGACTTCATCCCCGAAGCTGAACTCCGCGAAATGGTCATGGAGGCCAAGCAATACGGCCTCAGCACCGCCCTGTCCGGCCACCTTCGCCTGAGCGACCTGGACGAACTGGCCCGCATCAACCCGGACATCGTAGGCGTCCGCGGCGCGGTCTGCCGCAGCGGTGAGCGTGATATGGCCGTGGCGGCGGAAGCGGTGGCCCACTTCAAGCACGAACTTGACCTCCGCAAGACCGGCGTCATTGACGTGCATCACAACGGCAGCGGCGCATCTGTCGGGGCCAACGGCTCCACCACCAACGGCTCCAACGGAAGCGGTTGGGCGGTGGTAGACGGCCGGGGCAAGAACTGCGCCGGCGTCATTGCCGCCTTGACCCAGCAAATAGAGCGCGACCGGCACTCCTTCGTCGAGGCCATCCTTCACGACGCCCTCAACATCTACGACGTCATCTACTGGGCCGAGCAGGCCGGGCACCGCCTGATAACCCAGCGGCAGGAAGCCGGCGGCTTGGTCCGGGTGTTGATTCAGCCCGGCGTAGCCGTTCATTAAACCCTCACCGGCCCACCCATGACAATTCAAGCCCCCGCCCGTTGCATACCGGGCGGGGGCCGCTGTTCAGGCTCCCCATAAACTCAGGGGGTTTGGGGGATGAATCCCCCAACGTACCCAGTCAACCCAGCGGTTCTTGTGGCCAATTTGAAGACCCTGACCTATTCGCAACCCGTTGTTGACCCTGATTCCGTGCCAACCCTATAATTGCCCCAACCTGCCCGGCCCTGCAAGCCAAGCGTAAAATTCCCACGAATAGATACCCCGGTGAAGAGGCGAGAGCGACAATGGCGCGATTCGACTACCTGGAACCCCATACCCTGGGCGAAGCCCACTCCATGCTGCAGGAGCATGGCGGCCAGGCCCGCATCGTGGCCGGCTGCACCGACTTTCTGGTCCGGTGGCGCACCGGCTTCTGGAAACCGGAGTTTGTCGTCACCCTTCAGCACGTTCCGGGCCTCGACCAAATCGCCTTCGACCCGTCCGGCGGGTTGCGCCTGGGGGCGATGGCGACGATTCAAGACCTGGAGCAGCACCCCGACGTGCGCCGTCACTACCCGGCGCTGGCCACCGGAGCAACATCCTTCGCCGGGGTTCAGGTGCGCAACCTGGCCACCGTTGGCGGAAACGTCTGCAACGCCTCCCCCGCCGGCGATACCCTTCCGGCGCTGTTGGCCTGCGGCGCCCTATGCCGGATTTCCGGCCCCGGCGGAGAGCGTTCCATTCCCCTGGACGAGTTGTTCCTCGGACCCGGACGGACCACCCTGGAACCCGGGGAGATTTTGACCGAACTGCATCTCCCTGCCCCTACTGAACACTACGGTTCCCTTTACATCAAGCACAGCCCCCGTGGGGCAATGGACATTTCGGCGGTGGGCGTCGCCTCCGCGCTGTCCCTGACCGGCCCCGGCGGGACCTGCTCCGAGGCCAGAATCGCCCTCGGAGCGGTGGCCCCGACTCCCATCCGCGTCCCCTCGGCGGAAGCGATGCTGCAAGGCGAGGCCCTATCATCGGAACTAATCGCCGCGGCGGCTGAAGAAGCGCAGCGGGTGGCCACTCCCATCGACGACGTGCGCGCTACCGGCACCTACCGCAAGACCATCGTAGCGGTGCTGACCCGACGAACTCTGGAACACGCGGCGCAGTTGGCAGCCGGGGACGACGTGCCCTTCGCAGAACAGCGCCGACTCACCATCCAAACCGCCTTCTAGCCGGCCGGCTATCATTGGAGACAGGTTGGCATGGGCTATGATTATCGGATTATCACGGGCGATAACCAAAGGAGACTGGAATGAAAAAGCCGTTGCAACTGACGGTCAACGGGGAACTCCGGCAGGTGTTCGCGGAAACCTACTATTCCCTGCTGGACACCCTGCGGGATGAAATCCACCTCACCGGCGTCAAGAAGGGCTGCGACGAGGGCGACTGCGGGGCCTGTACCGTTTTCCTGAACGGCAAGCCCGTCACGTCGTGCATGGTTCTGGCCCACAGCGCCCGCGATGCCGAGGTTACCACCATCGAAGGGTTGGGCAGTGCCAACGCCCTCCATCCGGTGCAGCAAGCCTTCGTGGAATACGGCGGACTGCAATGCGGTTTCTGTATTCCGGGCCTCATTATGGCCGGGGCCGGCCTGCTTAACGAAAATGTCAATCCCACCGAAGAAGAAGTGCGGTTGGCCATCGGCGGGAATCTCTGCCGGTGTACCGGCTACTCCAAGGTGGTCCGGGCCATTATGGCCGCCGCCGAGACCATGCGCGCCGGGCAGTAACGGCAGCCCGCAGCAATAGGAAACGCCAACCCAAAGCAGACCTGAAGGAGTGCCTGATGGTTGATTTCAAGGTATTGGAACAAAATCATCCCCGCATTGACGCGCTGGACAAAGTTACGGGCCGGGCCACCTACGCCGCCGACGTTTACCTGCCCGGAATGCTGGCATGCAAGCTGGCGACCAGCGCCCGCCCTCACGCCCGCATCGTTAGCATCGACACCTCGAAAGCCGCGGCCCTGCCGGGCGTCTACGCCGTCATAACCGGCCGGGACTTCCCCGACGTTCACTTCGGCTCCGGCGGCTTGAAAGACCGTTACATCATGGCCCGCGGCGAGGTGTTCTACGTCGGTGAGGCCGTAGCCGCGGTGGTCGCCGTGGATGAAATGACCGCCCAGGAAGCCGTGGACTTGATAGAAGTCGAATACGAAGACCTGCCGGTGGTCGTGGACGTGCTGGACGCCTTGACCGACGATTCCTCCGCCGTGCATCCCGACCTGTCCGGTTTTGAAGGCTTCGGCTTCGCCCTGGGCGGGGACAACGTTTGCACTCTGCTGGATGCCGACCGGGGCGACGTGGACCAGGCTTTCCAGGAAGCCGATCTGGTTATCGAAGATACCTTCCGCAGCCAGGGCATCAACCAGGGCTTCCTGGAACCAATGGCCTGCGCCGCCAACGTGGAAGCCAACGGCCGGCTGACGGTCTGGGCTTCTACCCAAGGCCCTTACCAGGTCCGCGCTCAACTGGCATCGGTCCTGGATATGGCGGTTTCCAACATCCGGGTCATCCCTATGGAGCTAGGCGGCGGGTTCGGCGCCAAGCTGCGGCTCGCCTTTGAAGCCTTTCCGTCCCTGTTGGCGATGAAGACCGGCCGTCCGGTGAAGCTGGTCAACACCCGGGAAGAGGCGTTCACGCTGAACGGCCCGCGGCTTCCCGTCGCCAACTACATCCGCTCCGGCGTTGCCAACGACGGCCGGATTATTGCCAGGGAAGCCTACAGCGTCTTCGACGTCGGCGCTTACCTGGGCGCCGGGCCCAACTCCGGCGTCGGGCATGGCCTGGGCGCCTACAACGTCCCCAACTTCCGGCTGCGCTCCTATGGCGTATACACCAACAAGGTGTACGTCGGGTCCTACCGGGCGTCGGGTGTGGCTGATATGACCTTCGCCGTCGAGTCCCACACCGACAACATCGCCCACCGGCTGGGCATGGACCCGGTGGAGTTTCGCCTGAAGAACTGCCTGCGGGAAGGGGATACCGCCGTCAACGGCGCAGCCATGCCCCGCAACGGCTTGCAGGAATCCCTGGAATCTCTCAAGGAGCGGCTGGGCCTGCCCAAGAAGCTGGGGGAGCGCCGCGGCGTGGGCGTGGCCTTGTGCGAATGGCGCAGCGGCAGCGGCCCATCCACCGCCACCATCAGCGTCAACGAGGACGGAACCGTCAGCCTGCTAACCGGGTCAGTGGACATTTCCGGCAGCGACACGTCTCTGGCCGCCATTGCCGCTGAGACGCTGGGACTTTCTATTGACCGGGTTATCGTCCCCAAGCGTGACACCGACCTGGCCCCCTTCACCGGCCCCAGCGGAGGCAGCCGGATTGTTTACAGCCAGGGCACCGCGGTGCAGCGGGCCGCTGAGGACGCCAAGCAGAAGCTCTACGCGTTGGCCGCTGACCGTTTCGGCGTCCCGGCGGAGGCTCTGGCCTGCGAAGACGGGGAGGTCTTCGTACAGGACAACCCGCCCCAGAAGCTGACCATCAGCCAACTTGCGGGAATGAGCCTTAGTTCCCGTGGCGGGCCGATTATCGGCATGGCATCTTTGTCCAATATGCCCTTTACGCCCGTGTACAGCGCCCACGCCGCCGAGGTGTTGGTCGACGAGGACACCGGCCAGGTTAGGGTGACCCGTTACGTGCAGGCGCAGGATGTGGGAGTGGCCATCAACCCCATGGCGGTTGAAGGTCAATTGGACGGCGGCGCGGTGCAGGGCATTGGCCGCGCCCTGACGGAGGATATGCTCTTCGACTCGGAGACCGGAGCGGTGCGCAACCCGTCCTTTGCCACCTATCTGATGCCGCTGGCCGTAGATGTGCCGGAAATCGAGAACATCCTGGTCCGCGTCCCTTCCGACGACGGTCCCTTCGGAGCGAGGGCCGTGGCCGAACCGCCCGGATTCGGCCCGCCGGCGGCCATCGCCAACGCCATCTTCGACGCGGTGGGCGTCAGGATTAAGGAAATGCCGCTGTCGGCGGAGCGGGTGCTGGCGGCACTCCAAGGGGAACCGGCCCCGGAAATACCCTTGGACGTCAATGCCCTCAAGCGCGCCGAGGGTTTAACCGTCTAACTCCGCGCCGAAATCAGTTGAACGTCGGTGGGCCGAGGTACATGGGGAACAACCCCGGCCCGCCGGGAAGCCGCCTCAGCCCCGGGTCCCGTAAACTCGTTGGGGAACGACAATCACCGCCGACCGTTTCTGCTCCAGCATGGCGGCGTCGTACTCATCCCAATTCGGATGATCCTCGCCGGAGGCGGTGCGATAAACGTCTCGCAGTGCCGTCCGGTAATCCTCCGGCGATGTGTTTTCCGCCGAAACAATCTCGGCAGACCCTTCCAGCACGACATAACCCCACCAGTCTTCTTGAGAAACCAGCAGGGAACACCGGGGATCGCGCCGCAGGTTCAACAGCTTGGCCCGGTCCGCCGTGGTCGTGAATGCCACCCCATTCCGGTAGGGGCCGCAGCTTACAATGCTCATCTGCGCTCCGCCGTCCCGCCGGAAGGTGGTCAAAACCCCGCGATGGGTCTGCCTCACAAATTCCATCACCCGGTCGCTCAGCATGGTTGACTCCTTTTTGCTCTTAATCCGTTCGTCCCGAGGCCCTCAAAGGACATCCTCAATATACAGGGGTTTGGGGGATGAATCCCCCAACGTACCCCCGGTTGAATTAAATAGCTGTCGGCAGTTTTTCTGGAAAATTAAAAGACCCTGCCTTAAACCCCGGTTAGCTCAGCCAGAACGTTGACCCGTTCTCGTCCTTATGGACCTCGATTCTCACCGGAAACATATCCTTCAGGTCGTCCAAGTGGGTGATGACGATAATTTTGTCAAACTCGTCCTGTATTGCGCTGATGACGTCGAGAATGCGCTCCCTGCCCGCCGAGTCCTGCGTTCCGAACCCTTCGTCGATGAACAGCGTCGGCAGGGGCGCCCCCATGCGTTGGGCCAGGACTTTGGATAGCGCTATGCGGAGGGCCAGGTTGACCCGGAATGCCTCGCCGCCGCTGTACATCTCGTAACTGCGCGGCCCCAGCTCGTCGCTGACGTTTATCTCCAGTGTTTCGATGGCCTCCCCCCGGCCGCTCCGCCGCTCCCGCTGGGTCTCCAGCTTGACGTGCATCCGGTTGTCGGTCATACGCCCCAACAGCAGGTTGGCCTCTTCCTCCAACCGTGGCACCACCGTTTCAATGAGCATCGCCTGCACCCCCTGGCGGCCAAAGGCAGTCACCAGTTCCTGAAAGATGCTCTGCTCGGTTTCCAGGGTTTGCAGCCGGGCCGACTGGTCTTGTATCTCCTCCTCCAATTCCGCCCGCCGTTTTACCTGGCCTTCCAGGAAACCCCGCCGGCTGAGCGCGTTCTGCCGGTTGGCTTCATGCTCCGCCATTGCTGCGGAAGCCGCCCGCAACTGTTGTTCCAAGCCGGGTAATCCTGCCAGTGAAGCCTCAATCGCCCGCAGTTGCTCTTCCTGGACCGTCAATTCCTCGTGACGCCTCCGGGCCAGTTGCCGGGTCCGGGCCAAAGCCTCCTCTTCCTCGGGGAGCCGTTCCTGGGCTTGGGACAATTCGCGCTGGCGGACATCAAACTCCTGGAGGCTGCGGATTTCGGCGTAGCGCTGCTGCCGCGCCGATTCATCGTAACCAAGCTCGGTCAACTGGCGTTCCAGCAGTTGCAGCCGGGCGGTATCGTCGGTGGCAAACTGCCCCGATTCCAGCGCGGCCCGGCCGGAGGCCAGTTCCGGGCCAACCCGCTCCATCTCAACTTGGGCCGCTTGCGACTCTTCCAGTTGCCGTTCCAGGTCCTGCAATTTCAATTGGGCGTCACGCCGCCGCCGGGCCAACGCCCGTTCCCGCTGGGGCAACCGTTTTTGCAGGCCCTCTTGTTCGCTTTCAAGCTGCTTCAGTTCGTTCTGGGCATTCCGGTACAATGCCCGCTTGTCTTGAATGTCGGCGCGGTAGCTTTCCGCCAGCCGTCCGCAGCCGTCCTCGCCCAGCGGTGTCTGGCAAAGCGGGCAAAGGGCCTGGTCGCCCGGCGTCTGCTCCAAAAAATCGAGCTTGCTTCGGATTTCCACACCCTCGGCCCGGTGACGTTCCGACACCGTTTGCGCCTCGCCGATTTGCGTGGCCAGCGCCTGCTGCCGGTCCCGCTCCCGGCCTATGGCCTCATCTTCGATAACCAGGGCTTCCAATTCCCGGTGGACTTCTCCGGCGGCGGCGGTCAGGACCGGACTGGCGTTGGCTTTGGGCGTCAACTCGCTTTCAATCCGGTGAGACAGTTGCTCCAGCCTGGCTTCCAACTGCGCGCGCTTCCCCGCAACGGACTGGCTGACCTCGGCCCTGGCCTGGCTCAGCGAATCGTACTTGAGGCGGGATGCTTCCAGCGATTCAAAACTCTGTTGCGCGGCCCGCAGCCGCCGGACTCCCTGGGTAATTTCGTCAGCCTGGGCCGTCACGCTGCGGAACTGCTTCACCCGCTGCTCCGCGGTGGACACCTGCGCCTCCAGGTGGACCAACTCTTGCCGGGACGAAACTATCTGCGTCCGCAGTTCTTCCAGCCCCGCCTGCTGCCGGGCCGCTTCCGCGACCTGGCCTCTGACCTTTTCCTCGGCGGCTCGGGACTGGGCCAACTGGGTTTCCACATCCTCCAGGTAGCGGGCCACCCCGGCCAGCTCAGCCGCCGGGTTGCCGACTGCCTCCAGCTGCCGCCGCGCCTGCTCCAGCATCGCCCCGCTGCGTTCGGCGCCGGTCCTTGCTGTCTCCAACCGCCGCTTGGCCCGGTCCTGGAAGTGATCGTAGGCTTCCAGGTCCAGCAGTGACGCCAGAATCATCTTGCGCTCCGCCGGTGTCTTGCTGGTGAATTCGTCGGCCCGGCCCTGCATCAGGAAAGCGGAGTTGATGAAGGTGTCGTAGTTCATGCCGATGAGATGTTCGATCCTGGCCTGGGTATCCCGTACCGTGTTGCCCGAGACGGATTGGGCATCCTCGCCGGACATCGCCTGCAATTGCAGGTCGGTAGACCCGGGGCGGCCCCGCGCCCGGCCCCGGGAGTGGCTCCGAATCACCCGGAACCGGCTGTCCCGGCACGAAAATTCCAACTCCACCCGCGCTTCCGCCGCGCCGTAGGAAATCAGGTCGTCCTGGGTTCTCCCCCTCGCCTTGCCCCACAGACACCAGGTAATCGCGTCCAGCAGCGCCGACTTGCCGTGCCCGTTGTTGCCGCACAGGCAGGCAACGTGGACGCCGTTCAGGTCCAGTACCGGGACCTCTTCCCGATAGGACAGAAAGTTCTTGACGCCGAGTTTCAGTGGAATCATGGCTGGTTCTCCATGGGTGGGGACGTCCTTGGCGCTCCGGCCCCGTCATTTTAACACCGGCGGGTTTGCGCCGGGTCATTGCCTGGACGCCGCTCAGGGCCTTCTAATTGTCGGTAGCACTGGATAATCCGTCCCCGGCGAATCATCCGGCAAGTCCTGCCAAGCATAACAAACCCCTGAACTCAGGGGGTTTGGGGGATGAATCCCCCAACGTGTCCCGTTTACTCAACGGTTTTCTTGGACAATTACAAGACCCTGCCCTGCTGACGCCGTTGGCTTTCGTCTGAACGTCCCAACTGCCTTTGATCCCACCCAGTGACCAGGGCCTTTTCATTCTCCCCTCTCCTCGCGGGAGAGGGGCCGGGGGTGAGGGGTAACCTTGTGCATCAGCAACGGTTTCTCATGGCCAGGGGCTCCTTGCGAGAACGAGAAGGCCCTGCCGCCGTTGGCCGTGGTCGAACCCGTGTTATAATTCGTGTGCCACTTTCGGACTACCCGGCATCCTGTCTTTATGACGCGCCCAGGCGATGCTTCATGCCCGGCAATTCCCCCGGCAACCCTGCGATGAACCCCATGATGATTGAGGCGGTTGACCTGCATAAGAGCTACGGCCCGTTGCAGGCCGTGGCCGGTGTTTCCTTTACCGTCGAGGCCGGCGAGGTGTTCGGCATCCTTGGCCCCAACGGCGCCGGCAAGACCACCACGGTGGAAATCCTGGAGGGAATGCGTCCGCCTGACCGGGGAACCGCCCGCGTCAACGGCATCAACGTCGTCGAAAACCCCCAGGGCGTGAAGTCCGCAATCGGAATCCAGCTCCAGTCCTCGGCGTTTTTCGACAAGCTCAACCTGTCCGAAATCCTGTCTGTCTTTGCCAGCTTTTATCATCGCCGGGTCAAGCCCGCCGAGGTGTTGGCTCAAGTGGAACTGGCAGAGCGGGCCAAAGCGCAGTACAAGGGCCTGTCCGGCGGACAGAAACAGCGCTTTTCCATCGCCACCGCCCTCGTCAACGACCCGGCTGTCCTGTTTCTGGACGAGCCGACCACCGGGCTTGACCCCCAGGCCCGGCATCACATGTGGGAGTTGGTCCAAAAGTTCCAGGCCGAGGGCCGCACCATCCTGCTAACAACCCACTACATGGACGAAGCGGAAGAGCTTTGCGACCGGGTGGCAATCATGGACCACGGGGAAATCATCGCCCTGGATCGGCCCGCCGATTTAATCGCCGCCCTGCTCGGCCGGGGGTTTGAGAAGGAACGCGTTGAGCGGCTGGCCAACCTGGAGGATGTGTTCCTTGATTTGACCGGACGGGGCCTGCGGGAAGGCTGATGTTGACCAGTAATCCCACCATAGTCCTGACTATTGCCTCCCTGAAGATGTGGTTCCGGGACCGGCAGGCGCTCTTCTGGAACCTGTTCCTGCCCCTGCTGCTGATGGGTATTTTCGGCTTGTTCAACTTCGGTTCCTTTGGCCAAATCGACCTCGGCGTCGTGGATTTGGCGGACAACCAGGAATCCCGAGGGTTGGTCGACGTTCTTGAGGCGGTGGGCGCTTTCGATTTAACCAGGGCAGACAGCGAGGAGTTGGAGCGCCGGGAGGTTGTCGCCGGCAAGCGCGACCTGGTGCTGATTATTCCCGCCGATTTCTCGGCTGAGGGAGAGCCGGTTCCCCTGAAAGTCCTGTACAACCAGGGCAGGCCTCGGGAAGCCAACGTGGGCCAGGCGGTGTTGACCCAGGTCCTGGATGAACTGACCTTCCGGCTAACCGGCGCATCCCGCCTGTTCGTGTTCCAGAAGGAAGCCGTGGCCGGCCGGCGCCTGCGTTACATCGACTTCCTGACGCCGGGCATAATCGCCTTGGCCATCATGCAAATGGGCTTGTTCGGCGTCGCCTTCCGCTTCGTTCAACTCAAGCGTCTGGGCATCATGCGCCGGTTGTTCGCCACCCCGGTGCGGCCCGCCTCCTTCCTGTTCTCCTACGTCGTGACCCACCTGGTCGTGTCCATCTTGCAGACCCTGGTGCTGGTTGGGGTCGCCGTGCTGGTGTTCGACGTGCAGGTGGTGGGCAGCATCCTGTCGTTGCTGGCGGCGGCGCTGCTGGGCGGGGCGGTGTTCATCACCCTGGGGTTCGCCGTGTCCGGCTGGGCGAAGAATGAAGATGTTGCGGCGCCCCTGGCCAACGTCGTATCGCTGCCCATGATGTTTTTATCCGGCATCTTCTTCCCGCGGGAAGTAATGCCCGATTTCTTGCAGGTCGTCACCGGCTACCTGCCTCTGACCTACCTGGCCGATGCCATGCGCAACATCGCCGTGGACGGGGCGGCCCTGTGGTCCCAGTGGTTGAACCTGGGCGGCCTCGCCGTGTGGTTGGTGGCGAGCTTCCTGGCCGCCATGTGGCTGTTCCGCTGGGAATAACCCGGCCTTTACCGCCGGAGTAACTGTTCAGACTAGGGGTTTCCTGCTAGGGGTTTCTTGATTGCCCCTGCTGACACTTGCCCCTTGCCAATCCCGGTAACTCTACCCTACCATGATCATCAATCATCCTGAGTCGGCCCCCCGCGCCGGAATTGCCGGCCCCGGCCGGCCCCGGATTTAATTGCGGCGGAAAGACAAGCTCCCAAAGTACGTCAAAACCGGCTCAACAATGGCACAAAGGTGACACACGAATGGCACAAAAGTGGCCCGCGATGACACAAAAAGACGCCAAAACCCGCCGTCAGCGCCCATCGCCAAGCGTAAATTACACAAAATGGCACACTTTTTGTTTTTTGCGCTTAACACTGCCTCCCGTGGCTCGAATCCCCCAGTCTGAATAGTTACCCGCCGGCTGCCGCCTTGACCGGCCCAAGGCGCAACCCTACAATCAAATCAACGGCGAATTAACCGCGCGCCAACGGATAATCAATCGCTCTGCCCCGGCTTCGAATGCCCGGCTTTGCATCCCGCTTTGCCGAGTTGACTCTGACGCCGCCAACCCACCCGACAAGGAAACTGCGCCATGTTTGAGAATCTGACCGAAAAGCTAACCGGAATCTTCGACCGCATGTCGAGCAAGGGCCGACTGACCGAGAAGGACATTGACGAAGCCCTGAAGCAGGTGCGCGTCTCTCTGCTGGAGTCCGATGTAAACTTCCGGGTGGCCCGCGACTTCGTTGCCAGGGTCAAGGAGCGCTCCCTGGGCGCGGACGTGATGCAAAGCCTGACCCCCGGCCAGCAGGTGGTCAAGATCGTCCATGAAGAGCTGACCGAAGTCCTGACCGGCGACCAGCACCGCCTGACGCCTTCCAGCCAACTTCCGTCGGTGCTGATGCTGGTGGGCTTGCAGGGGTCGGGCAAGACCACGACGGCGGCCAAGCTGGCGCTGCAACTGCGGCGGCAAGGCAACTCGGCTCTGCTCATCGCCGCCGACCTGCGCCGTCCGGCCGCCATCTCCCAACTCCAGACCTTGGGCAACCAGTTGGACGTGGAAGTCTACTCGGAAGACCCCAAGACCTCGACCGTGGCGCAGGTCGTAGCCAACGGGGTTGACCACGCCAAACGCTTGGGCCTCCATTGGGCCATCCTTGACACCGGCGGCCGCCTGCACATCGACGACGACTTGATGGGCGAACTGGAGGAAATCAAGAAGACCGGTTCCCCCCACGAGACGCTGCTGGTCGTGGATGCAATGACCGGGCAGGACGCGGTCAACGCCGCCGAGGAGTTCCACCGCCGCGTGGAGCTGACCGGGCTGATTATGACCAAGCTGGACGGCGATGCCCGCGGCGGTGCGGCGCTGTCGGTCACCCGCGTCACCGGCGTTCCCATCAAGTTCGTCGGCACCGGCGAACGCCCCGATGCCCTGGAGCAGTTCCACCCGGACCGCATGGCCTCCCGCATCCTGGCTATGGGCGACGTGTTGACCCTAATCGAGCGCGCCCAGCAAACCGTTGACGATACCCAGGCCAAGGAAATGGAGCGAAAGTTCCGCCAGGCCACCTTTGACCTGGAAGACTTTCTGGAGCAAATTCAGAGTGTCAAGAAGATGGGGTCTCTGGACCAAATCATGGAGATGATTCCCGGCATGGGCAAAATGGCCAAGCGGATGCCCACGGAGTTCGACGATGGCCAGATGCGCCGGGTCGAAGCCATCATCCGCTCAATGACCCCCGAAGAGCGGCGCCGCCCGGAGATGCTCAACGGCAGCCGCCGCAGGCGCATCGCCCGGGGCAGCGGCACCACCGCTCAGGACATCAACCAACTGCTCAACCAGTTCCGGCAGACTCAGAAGATGATGCGCCAGTTCTCCCGCAACCGCAACCCCAAGGCGCTGATGAATATGTTCCGGTAACCCGGTCTCGCCAACACTTTCGCCCCGGTGGTTCACGCCAGCCCGGCCCGCAGCGCCGCGAACAGGTAGGCGGTGGCGTAGGCTCGGAAGGGCGACCACCGTTGGGAGAACTCCTCCACTTGGCCCGCGCTCAACTTTTCGCCCCCGAAGTACAGGTTGGACACTGCCCGCTGCAAGGCCAGGTCGCCTGCCGGAAATGCGTCGGGCCGGGCCAGGGCGCGGGTCAACACCCACTGCGCCGTCCATTGCCCCACGCCCCGCAGTTCCACCAACCGCTCCAACACTTCCGCGTCCGGCAACAGGTTCAACCCCTCCAGCCAACCCGACGAGTCCAGCGCGGCGGCGGCGATGCCCTTGACGTATTCGGCCTTGCGTTGGCTCAGCTTCAGCGCGCGCAGGTCGTCCACCGAGGCATTGTCCAACTGCTGCGGGCGGGGAAAGGCGAAGTGTTCCTCGCCGTCAAAGGTCTGCCGCAGCCCGTAGGTTTCAATCACCAGACGCCGCACGATTCGGGCCACCGGAGCGGCAATCTGTTGGCCCAGAACGGCCAGAACCAGCGCCTCGAACACCGTCGCCGAGTGGGACAGGTGCATCCCGTAAAACTGCCCGGCAATCCGCTCCAGCGCCGGGTCTTGCCGGGACAGTTGGTAGAACGGGGCAACGTCCTGCCCGGTCCCCAACACCCATTCGAGTTGCGACTTCGCCGCGGCCCGGTCTCCGTCCGAGAGGCCCAATCCCTGCACTTGCACGGCCAGCGCCGGGTCTTCGACGCTGCCGGTGGGTTCAACCGTGGCCAGGACTAGCTTGCTTCCCAGGTCCAGCAAGCGCCGGTAAGCGCCGGGCGTCGTATCTCCGTTGCGGTAGTAAGGCTGCTCCGGCGCGGTCAAGCCAAAATCGAACGGCGGTACCGGGTTGATGGTAAGAGAGATGCAATCCATTAGCGGTTCCGTCACGTCACGCCCGGCCCGGTTCCGCTGAAAACAGCGGTGTCGAACCCAGGCAAATATACTCGGACGGTTCGGGGGGCAGTACGCTGTGAATGAGATGGAATGCGTCAACCTGCCAGGCAGCGGACGGCAGCGTAGGCCAGCCGAAAATCGTATTGGAAAGCGCCCGGCCGCCCGGCCGGCTTCGCGCGTTTCTCGGCCTGCCCAGCGTCAGATGAGGACGGTAGGGTTGCCGGTCGGGAGAAAACCCGGCCCGGACCAACTCCCGGTCCAGCGCCCCGTGCAGCTCTCGCAATGCGGCCATGTTCCCGTCCACACCGGCCCAGATGACCCGCGGGCTGTTGGCAGACCCGAACGCGCCCAGGGATGAAAGATGCAATTGGAACCCGCCCCGGCCAAAAGCGGCGGGCGCGGCATTCATCGCCGACAGGATACCGTCCACGTCGAACCGGGGAACGTCACCGAAAAATCGGAGGGTCAAATGGATGCGTTCCGGTCTGACCCAACGCCCCAAGTCCGGGGTTGCCCGTTCCAACTCCCCGATGGTTTCCCCCAAAGACTGCCGGGCATCCTCGGAGGGATATATCGCCACGAACAGCCGGATGCGCTGGTCAGTCGCCGCCATTTACCAACTCCCGCCGCAGGTCGGCCAGCCGGCAGTACCACTCAGTCAGGGCGTCAATCGAAAATTGGGCGTTGGCCGGGCTGGGATTAGGAACAACGAACAATTTGGTGGCGTCAATCGTGCGGGGTTGCAACCCCAACTCTGCCTTCTCGCTGGAACCCTCGCCATACTTGAGGAACGCCTTGTACCCGGTCAGGCCGTGGAAGCAGGCGATGCGCGGCTGATACTCCAGCAGCTTGCCCTTCAACACGGGACACCACTCCCTGAAGTCAGCCGCCTTCAGTTGGGAAGCCTGTCCGGTCGGACGCTTGCAAACATCGGTAAACCCGATTCCGTGGTCCAGCACGGCTGCGTCCTGTTCCGGGGTCAACTCGGCGCCCACCAGCCCGGAGTTGTTCAAGGCCGTCCAGAATCGGTTGCGCGGGTTGGCAAAATAATGCCCGGCCCGAATGGAATATGGGGAAGGGTTGATGCCCACCAGCACAATGTCCAGGCCGTGGGCTAGGTAGTCCGGCAGAGTTTGGAACGGTTCTGGGTTCATGCCCGTGTTGCCCCTTGGTCCTGTGACGGCGATTCGATTGCCAACCCGAAAACCCGCCCGGCATTGCCGCCCAGGACCGCCTGCCGGTCGTCATGGGAAAGTTTGGACTCGTAGACCTGCCGCATCAACCGCCGGTGGGAAATGAGCGGGTAGTCGGTGCCGAAGAGAATCTTGTCCGCGCCTGCCAAGTCGGCCACCCGGTCAAAAACCTCGGGCCGGTACAGGAACGGCGACGCCGCCGAGTCGAAATAGACGTTGGCCAGAACCTGCGGCGCCTCCGGCATCAGCCCGTAGAAGGGCAAGCCGCCCCCCCAATGGGCGCAGACGATAACATTGTCCGGGAAATTCTCAATGAAACGGTACAGCTTGTCTGGGGTCGTCCGGCCCTTGCCGGGGTATTGGTGCCCCACCGGCTCCGAGGCGTGCATGACCACCGGCCATCCCAACTCCCGCAGGGCGTCCATTATTGGCCCCATGACCGCTGGGTCGGTGACGTCGAACCCCTGCGTGTCGGGATGAAGCTCCCCCAGGCCCCGCAAGCCGGCGTTGGCGCACCGGCGAATCTCCGACGCGGCCGCCGGCCCCCACGCCGGGTTGACCGCGCAAAACCCGGTCAGGCGGTCCGGGCGGCGGCTGACGGACTCGGCCAGGTAGTCATTGACCTCCCGGGCCAGGTCCAGGGTGCGCCAACCCATGCCCATCACGACGGCGTGAGTCACCCCTGCCCGGTCCATATCGGCCAGCAGGGTCTCGGCGGTGGCAATCCTGGGGTCAGGCACTGGAAAAAGGGCGGCGAAGGTGGCGTCGCGTTCGGACAGTTCGGCGCACCGTGCATCGAAACTGCCCGGCAATACATGACAGTGGGCGTCAACAATGGGCGTGTCGCAACCAGGCCGGTGTTCCGTCAAGCCCACCACCACGCCTCACCGGTCATTTCCGTTCCCGCTGAAATCCTGGTCGGTATAGACGCCGGTCTCCCGTCCCTGGAACACATGGACCACCATTTCCTCCCGTTCCACCCCAGCGGCGTCCACGAGGTCGTCGTCAATCATATCCACAATCTGCTGGACCTGTTCCTCGGTCAAACTTTCGGAGACCGCCAGCGTGACGTGGACCACATCCAGGGCGAAATGGATGTCGGCGCGGCCCACCGGCCGGTTGTCCTCCAGGATGATGTAACCCTCAGAGCTGGGGGTGCGTACTTCTCGGCGGAACGCGAAGTCCGGCAAAACTGGTATCTCCGTCTAGGGACGGGTCTGGCCATTTCCCCGGACCAGCCACTTGTACGAGGTTAATTCCCGGATCCCCAGGGGGCCTCGGGCGTGAAACTTCTGAGTGCTGATGCCAACCTCGGCGCCGAAGCCGAACTGGGCGCCGTCGGTGAACCGGGTGCTGGCGTTGACGTACACCGCGCAGGAATCCACTTCGTCGAGGAACCGGTCGGCGGCCTCCCCGTCTTCGGTCACGATGGCGTCGGAGTGGCCGGAGCCGTAGGTCTCGATGTGGGCCAGGGCGTCGTCCAGTGAATCAACCACCTTGATGGCGGCGGTCAGCGACAGGAACTCCTTCCCCCAGTCATCCTCCGAAGCGGTGATAACCACGCCTGCGGGTTGCGGCCCCAGGACGCTCAACGCCCGGTGGTCGCACCGGAGCTCGACGCCCGCATCCGCCAGCCGTTGGGCGATTTCCGGCAGGCAATGGGGCGCAACTTCGGCGTGGACCAACACCGTGTCCAGGGCGTTGCAGACGGTGGGACGCTGCACCTTGGCGTTGAAGATGATGTTCGACGCCATTTGGGCATCGGCGCTGCGGTCGACGTAGGTATGACAAACGCCGACGCCGCCCGTGATCACCGGCATGGCCGCCTTTTCCGCAACGAAGTTAATCAGTCCCGGCCCCCCGCGAGGCACCAAAAGGCTGACGTATTCCTTCATTTGCAGCAGTTCGTCCAGCAGGGAACGGTCCGGGTTGTCGATGTACTGCACGGTCTCCGGCGTCAACCCGGCTTCTGTCAGGCTGCGGTGGATTGCATCCACCAAGGCCAGGTTGGAGCGCAGGGTTTCCCGCCCGCCGCGCAGTATGCAGGCGTTGCCCGACTTGAGACACAGCGCCGCGATGTCTGCCGTCACGTTGGGCCGGCTTTCATAAATGCTGGCAATGACCCCCAGCGGGACGCGCCGCTTCTCCAGCGACAGTCCGTTTTCCAGCGTCATGGACTCAATGGTTTCCCCCACCGGGTCCGGCAGTTTGGCGATGCCGCGCAGGTCATCGGCCATGGCGTTCAGATGCTCCGGGGTCAGCAGCAGGCGGTCCAGCAGCGCCGCATTCATTCCCCCGGCCTCGGCTTCGGAATAGTCCTGCCGGTTGGCCGCCAACACCGGCTCCTGCTCCGTCTCCAAGGCTTGCGCCAGGGTGTGCAGGGCCAGGTTGCGGTCGGTGGCCGGGGAACGGGCCAGCTTCCGGGAAGCCGACAGGGCCGCCTTGCCCATTGCGGTAAGCGACAGTGTTCCAACCCCGGTGGTCATAGTTGTGCCTTCTCCTTGGGAAGTCTTGGTGCAAATTCTCGGCCTGACTTGGAAAACCGGAGGCCCGGCCCTGCCGGATGCGGTCTGCCGGCGGGAAACCGAGTTCAGAGTAACACCAAATTGTTGCGGTGTACCACTTCCTGCCCGTAGTGGTAGCCGAGGACGCCTGGAATCTGCCCGGAGCGCAGGCCCCTGATCTGGGTGATGTCCGCCGAAGAATAGTTGGCGATGCCGCAAGCGATGCGGCGCCCCTGCTCTCCGGCGGCGTACTCCAGGACGATGTAGATGATGTCGCCGCGCTGGAAATCGCCGGTTACGGTCTTGACCCCCGCCGGCAGCAGGCTGACGCTGCGCTGCACCAGGGCTTCGGCGGCTCCGGCGTCGACCACCACCTCGCCCCAATTGGAATCAAGGACACGGCTGAGCATCCACCGCTTACGGGCTTCCAGTTTTTCCGTGGCGGGCCGGAACCAGGTGCCGATGGAATCCCCCCGTACTGCCTTTATCACGGCCTCATCCGCCCTGCCGTTGCATATAACCATTCCGATGCCGCCGGCAGTCACCAGCCGGGCGGCTTCAACCTTGGTGGGCATTCCGCCCCTGGCCCAGGGGTTATTGTGCCGTCCGGCCATCGCCTCCACCGCCGAGTCCACCCGGTCCACCACCGGAATCAGGGCGGCGTCCGGGTTCGTCCTGGGGTCGGCGGTGTACAACCCGTCGGTGTCGGTAAGAATCACCAGCAGGTCGGCGTCCACCAGGGCGGCAACCAGGGCCGAAAGCCGGTCGTTGTCGCCGAAGACCTCGCCAATCTCGTCCACGGCCACCACGTCGTTCTCGTTAATCACCGGCACCACGCCCAGTTCCAGCAGGGCCATCAGGGTGTTGCGGACGTTCAGGTAGGACAGCCGGTTGGACAGGTCGTTAATCGTCAGCAGGGTCTGGGCGGCCTGGATGCCATGCTCGGCGAACAGGGCCGCGTAGGCGTTCATCAACGGCCCCTGCCCCGCGGCGGCCAGTACCTGCCGGGTCACGATGTCCCGACCCAGCCGGGAGGTCATTGCCTGCCCCAGCGCGCCGGCCCCGGCGGCGATGGCCCCCGAAGTGACCACCAGGACTTCGGCCCCGGCTTCCTCCCTGACGTGGGCTATCTGCCGGACCAGCGAGGCCATGCTCTCCCGGTCCAGACCCCGGTCGCCGGACTTGCCGGTGAGTACGCTGGTGCCGACCTTGACCACCACCCGGTGGATGCGCCGGCTGTGTTGGGCTGCGGGTTGGTAAACGGCGGATTCGGCAGGATTTGGCATTGGTCTCAGCGATGGCGGCTATCGAAAATGGCGATTCAGCAAACGGGCAGTGGCCCCTGTCTTGACCCGGAACAAGCAGCCCGAATTATACCATGCGGACCCGGCCCTTTCAGACCCGGCCCACGCCCGAAACCCGGAACGCCGTTTCCCTCCCTCCCCGGCCCGCAAGCGCCGTCTTTCCGTCAAGAATCGAAAGCCCCTGGTAACTGTTCAGACTGGGGAATTTGAGCCACGGGAGGCAGTTAAGCTCTTAAAAATAAAAACTGGGGCATTTGTGTCATTTTCTGTAATTTACGCTTGGCGGTGGGGCCCTGACGGCGGGTTTTGGCGTCTTTTTGTCCCATTGTGTGACATTTGTGGGTCACTTTTGTGACATTGTGAGCCGGTTTTGACGCACTTGGGGACGCTTGTCTTTCCGCCGCAATCGCAATTTAAATCCGGGACTGGCCGGGGCCGGCAATTCCGGCGCGGGGGCCCGACTCAGGATGATTGATGATGATGGTAGGGCATAGTTACCGGGCTTGGCAAGGGGCAGGTGTCAGCAGGGGCAATCAGGAAACCCTTAGCCTGAACAGTTCAACCCCTGCGCTGGGATCCCTGGCCGGGGTCTTGTCATTCTCCCCTCTCCCCGCGGGAGAGGGGCTGTGGGTGAGGGGGAATCCTGCAATCAGCAGCGGTTCCTCTTGGCCGGAATGCCCTCACCCTAGCCCCAAGGGAGAGTGGACAAACGAAACAACCCTTTTGGGAGACCGGGCGGCCTTGTTTCATCCGCCGGGCCGGAATAGAATAACTTTCAGGGACTGGCCCGGTGGTCAGCCCCGTTTGGCTGTGTTTTTCACCAAGCGCCGCTCTCAAAAGTGCGTAGTTGCGGCCTCAACCTGTCCCGGAGGATTACCTACTATCTAATGCCTTTGAATGGAATCGTTGCATCCCTTGGCCTGCACCCGGAGTTTGTTCGCCGCTTCTCCAGCCTGGAAAAAGGCAACCGCCGCGCCGAGTTCGCGGCGCGCCGGGGGGCCAGGCCGGCAGTATTGGCCGCGCTGTGGCAGCGCTGGGGCAAGGCGATGCTGGTCCTCACCCCCAGACCGGAGGACGCCCGCCAACTGCACGACCAGGTCCTCACCTATCTGGGGGACGACGCCCCGGCATTGCTTCTCCCGGAAGCGGAAGTGCTTCCGTTCGAGCGGCTGGCCGTGGATGCCCACACCGGCAACCAGCGGTTGACCGCCCTGTCCGCGCTGGCCAACGCGGGCCAATCGGGGCAGCCGCCGCCGCTGGCAATCGCCTCGCTGTCAGCCGCCGCCCGCCGCACCTTGAAACCGGATGTGCTGGCATCCCCGGCCCAACCCGGCCCGGCGTGGCTGCAAGCCGGGCAGCGCATCCAACGCCTTGATGAAATGCTGTCGCACTGGCTGGAACTTGGGTATCGTCATGAGCCGGTCGTCCAGTCACCGGGACACTTTACCCAGCGCGGCGGGATTATCGACGTGTTTCCGCCCGATTACGACCTGCCGGTTCGGGTCGAGTTGTGGGACGACGAGATAGACACCATCCGCTCCTTTGACCCCTACTCCCAGCGGTCCGTTGCAGACCTGGAATCGCTGCGGCTGATGCCGGCCAGGGAACACCTGCCCGGCCTGGCCGACCGGGAACAGGTGAATGCCCTTATCCGCGGCCTGGACTGGTCCCGGTGCAGCCGGGACGTGAGAGACCGCCTGGAACAGGACTTTGTTGACCTGTTTGGCAATCCGGACCCGGAAACCCTCTACTTTTACAGCGGTCTGTTGAACCACTCCCATATACTGGACTACCTGCCCGGCGACACTCTGCTGGTGGTCGACCGCTTCAGCCAACTGGAAGCCGAGGGCCAGGAACAGGAAGAGAAGCATTTCCGGATGAGGGCCAGCCGGGAGCAGCGGGGCGAGCTCCCCGGCAATTTCCCTTCGCCCTACTTTCCCTGGGATGACTTTGCCCGCCGTCTTGAAGATTGGCCGGGAGCGAGGCTGGACCTGGCGGGATGGCTGACCGGCGATGCAGATCCCATGTTCCAGGCGGCCACGCCCTACTTCGGCCAATTGGACCAGTTCACCGATGACCTGAAACGCGGCGGCCCGGCCACCGTCATCGTCAGCCAGCACTCCCAGGGCCGGATTACCGAAATCCTGGACGATGCCGGCCTGGCCGCCGCCGGCTCCGAAGCCCTGGAAGCCGGTCAGCCGCCCGAACCCGGCCGCATCTACCTGGCAAACGGTTCGCTGGCCGAAGGATGGCAGCTTGCGGACAACGGCGGCGGGCCGGGAATCGTTCTTTTGTCCGACGCCGAACTGTTCGGCACATCCAAGGAGCGGCGCAGGCGTCCCCCCCGCCACAATTACGATGTCAGCCAGGACATCAACCTTGCCGAACTGGAGCCGGGCAGCTTCGTCGTTCACCTCGACCACGGCGTGGCCTGCTTCGCCGGCACCACCCGGATGGGTGACGACGGGGAAGACCGGGAATACCTGGTGCTGGAATACGCCGAAAACGACAAGCTGTACGTCCCCACCGACCATCTGGACCGGGTTGGGGCCTACGTTGGCCCGCAGGGGCAGCCGCCGGCGTTGACCCGGCTGGGCACCGCCGAGTGGTCGCGGGTCAAGGAGCGCGTCAAGGGGGCCGCCCGGGAGATTGCCCAGGAGTTGTTGCGGCTGTACGCGGCCCGGCAGTTGGCCCAGGGCCATGAACACAGCGAGGATACTGTGTGGCAGCGGGAACTGGAGCAGTCCTTTCCCTACCAGGAAACCCCGGACCAGGTCCAGGCTATTGATGAAGTCAAGGGTGACATGGAGGAATCCAAGCCCATGGACCGCCTCATCTGCGGCGACGTGGGTTACGGCAAGACCGAGGTCGCCCTGCGCGCGGCCTTCAAGGCTGTCGCCGACGGAATGCAAGTCGGGATTCTGGTCCCGACCACGGTCTTGGCCCAGCAGCACTACGCCACTTTTTCCGAACGTCTCAGCCCCTTCCCGGTCAGTGTCGAAGTCCTCAGCAGGTTCCGCACCAACAAAGAACAGCAGGAAGTGGTGGCCGGTCTCAAGCAGGGCAGCGTCGACATCGTGATTGGCACCCACCGGCTCCTGCAAAAAGACGTCCGTTTCAAGAACCTGGGCCTGGTGGTGGTGGACGAAGAACAGCGCTTCGGCGTCACCCACAAGGAGACCCTGAAACGGCTGCGGCAGGAGGTGGACGTGCTCACCCTGACCGCGACGCCTATCCCCCGCACCCTGCACATGGCCCTGGCCGGCATTCGCGACATGAGCGTCATCCACACCCCGCCCGAGGCCCGCCTGCCGGTCAAGACCTTCGTCGCCGAGTACAACGAGGACACCATCCGGGAAGCCATCCTCCGCGAAATGGAGCGGGGCGGCCAGGTGTTCTTTCTGCACAACCGGATCAGGACCATCGAGCAGACCGCCGCCGAATTGGGCGAGTTGGTCCCCCAAGCCCGGATTATGGTCGGCCACGGCCAGATGCACGAGACCGAACTGGAAGACGTCATGGTTGCCTTTGGCAACCATGAGGCCGACATGCTGGTCTGCACGACCATCATCGAATCCGGCCTTGACATGCCCAACGTCAACACCATTGTCATCGACCGGGCCGACCGCTTCGGCCTGTCCCAGCTTTACCAGTTGCGGGGCAGGGTCGGACGGGGCGAGCACCGGGCATACGCCTACCTGCTGGTGCCCCGGGGCCAGCGCATCACCCACACCGCCGAGCAGCGCATCGAGGCCATTCTGGAGGCGTCCGAGCTGGGATCCGGGTTCCGGGTGGCCATGCGCGACATGGAAATCCGCGGCGCCGGCAACCTGCTGGGAGCCGCCCAAAGCGGGCAAATCCACTCGGTGGGCCTGGCCCTCTACGGCCAACTGCTCCAGGAAGCGGTCAAAGAGGTCATGGCCGAGCAGAATTCACAACCCGCCGAGGAAACCCCCGAAGCCCCCGAACTGCCCCGCATCGACCTGCCAATGCCATCCAACATTCCCGAATCCTACGTGGACCACCTGCCCACCCGCCTGGCGCTTTACCAAAGACTGGCCCGGGTAACCGACCGCAGCGAGGTCAAGGAACTGGCCGAGGAACTGCGGGACCGCTTCGGCCCACTGCCCGAACCCGTGGAACGGCTGCTGGAATTGGTGGACTTGAAAGCCCTGGCCGCCGGGTTGGACGTGGACTCGATTGTCCGGTCAACGGATGGCATTACCGTGTCCTTCCGAAACCCGGTGGGCAGCGCCAGGGTGGCATTGCAGCGGGCTTTGGGTCCGTCGGTGCAGGTGGGAAACACCCGAATGACCATCTCCCAGCGGGAATTGGGGAACGACTTCCTGGCTCGTCTGACCCGGATTTTGGAGCGTCTCAAGGTTTTCCGCGCCCGGCTCCAGTCCGTCAACGCCTGATTCACGCCCCACGCCTGCCCGGATGCTGGTACAATTCCGGCTGACGGGCCGGGCGCCCGGCATCCGGCTCAGGAACAAATTCTTAGCAAAGGAGGCGCTACCGTGGTTACGCCCAAAGTTTATTTCCGCCCTGGTTGATTCACCTGCGGCAGAACGAAAGAGTTTCTTTCGTCGCAAGGAATCGAATACATCGATGGGGACGTGGAACACGACCAGTCCTCTATGGACGAATTGCTGGCCCGGGGCATCAAGTCCGTGCCGGTAACCATTCTGGGCGACCAGGCCGTAATCGGGTTCAACCCCAGGGAACTGGCCCGTATGTTCGACCTTGACGACCGGGTGGCGGTGGCCGACCTGCCGACGATGGTGGCCAAGTACGAGACCGTCCTGACTGCGGCTTGCCGGGCCTTCCGGCAGTTGTCCACCGACCGCTGGGACTGGGAATCGCCGGAACGCCAGCGCACCCTGGGCCAGTTCTGCTTCCATCTTTCCGACCGCCCCGACCGGGCCTTGAACGCCTACCTGACCGGCGTATATGCCAACGAAGACCGGGGCCGGGAGGTCATGGACGTGCTCGGCGACGTCGGTTTTGAAGAAGTGTCCATTAACATCGAAGACGTGCTCCGCCGGGTCAACGTGGCCCTCAGCGGCGACACGCTGATTGACCTGGACAAGGTGCTGGAAACCTACATGGGCAGCAAGACCGCCGGGGAAATGATGGATCTGGCCCTGGGGCACTCGGTGCATCACCTCAAGCAGCTTTACGAGTATATGTCCATGATGGGAGTGGCGCCGGAAAACCCGCTGGGCCCCGAAGACTTCGAGGGTATTTCGGTCCCCACCGAGCTTTTTTAGCCCGGCGTCAAGCCTTGGCCTTCCCTCAAAAGGACGATCGAGAATTCTTATTCTACTTATTCTATGGGAAAGCCTCCTGTCTTCACAGGGGCAGGCTCTTCGCGATACACCGCACACATCGTCTTTCCTGCGCAGGCAGGAATCCATAAATCGTAAGGACGGACCGGCATTCCCTTGCCGAAACGCCGTGGATTCCTGCCTGCGCAGAGCCTGCCCCCGTGGAGACGGGGGAAAGACGGGGAACCTGTCCGATGACACTAACGACTCTTCAATCGTCCTGCTTTCCCCGAAGCCCCGTCACCGAAAAGGGTGGGGATTCGTCCACCGTCTCCTGCTCAATTCCCGGCGCCCTGGTAAATTATCGTGTCCGGCTTGAACGCGCCCCACGCAAACCAGAAGTGATTGGCGTGGACGACCGGGGTTAAGATCTCCCCCGTGAGCGGGCCTTCAATAGCCTGCCCGCGCAGGTCCCAAACGCTGCCGGTTTCCCGGTCCGCGAAGCCCCCATCATCCCACCCAAAGGTCAACATCTGCTCCCCCGCGACCGGCACGTAAACCGCGGTCGCCCCGACTTCTCGCGACTCCCTGATGGACTCCCGGTCCAGGGCCGAACGAGTGCCCGGCTTGAAGAACACGACAACGTTCTGCTCCCCTACCCGGTAGTTCACGACCCGTTCATCTTCCAGTGCCGAGAACGGGAACGCCACATCCACGCCGTCAACGCTAACTGCGGCGATGCGCTCCTTGGGCAGCAGCCGGCCGTCGGTCTCGCCGGTAAACAGGAAGGGCGGCAGGTCAACCCGGTCATAGCCGACGTAGGGGTTGGCCCCGTAGCGGCGGGAAAACCCTGTGTCTTTGGAAAGCGCCTGCCCGTCGGGGTGGAACGCCTTGAAATCATCCCAGGACACAATCTGCGAAGGCAGAAATGTCAATTTGGCCCCGGTCAACTCTCCGACGATGGCTTCGCCGGTGAACTGCTGCCACCAGGATTGGGTCTGCCGGTCCCACATCACCAGGTCGCTGTTCCGCAGGTTCCCCGACGTCCCGAAGTCGTAGACTACGCCGTCAAGCCGCCGGTCAAAGGTTATCGCCGAGTTGCACAAGGGGCAGAAGGTCACGGCGACGGGAATCCCTCCTACCTCGTCGTTGACAATCTCGTGCCAGGTCATAATTTGCAGTGGGTAGGCGCGGGCGTCGCCCTCCAGTTCCAACAAAATCACCGGCTCCAGCGCTTCCAGCCACTCATCGGCTTCGGCTGCCTTCACGAAAGACGGCTCATCCAGCGGGGGAATCCCGTCCCGTGGGACGCCGCCGGAGAAAATCTCGTCCAGAGAAACGCTGCTGCGGCTGAAGTCGGTGGTCCAGCCCTGTGCCCGGTACCGGCGTGCCGCGGGATGCTCCACCGGTTCCGGTTCTCCGGCGACGGTCGGAGCGGCGTCGGGCGTGGCCGGGTCAGACCGGGTGGGCATCCCCGATGCCGTAGCCGTAGCGACAGATGGGACAGTTGCCTGGCTAACGGTTGGGGCGATGTCCGGGGACGTCGCCGGGGCCGCGCTTGCGCTGATCGCCGTTGAGTTGGGCGAGTCCGTCGGTTGGGCCGGTCCCAGGGTTGCCGCCGTCCCGCAACCGAGGAAGACCAGGCAACCCGCCGCGGCCAGCGCCAACTTGCCGTGAACTCCCCGGAGGAACCACGATTGTCGATGCAAAATCCCATCTCCTCTTGAATCCGTTTGTCCTGACGGTATCAAAAGACTCGCCTGTTGACCCTACCGTGCTGAGAGGGCCGGAGGTTGCTTTAAGGACACGATTAAAAGGCCCTGAACAGGCGCAAGCAATACAAGCGCGGCGGGGCCATTTGGGGTATAATTGATTTCAGTCCATCGACGGTTACACGGGATTGGAGAGCCACGTTCCCTAATCGCGAGTTCAGCCCTTGGACGCCGCAGGATGTCGGGGTGTAGCGCAGTGGCTAGCGCGCTTCGTTCGGGACGAAGAGGCCGGAAGTTCGAATCTTCTCACCCCGACCAACCTCCGGTGGGTCAAACTCCTTCCCCGCCGGGCTGTTCCAGTTCCAGCAACCGCATTCCCCGGTCAACTTGATCCCCTTCGGCCACCGCCACCCGGCGTACCACCGCCTGCGACGGCGCGTCAATGACCAGTTCCATCTTCATTGACTCCATGATGACCAGCGGGTCCCCGGCGTCCACCCGTTGTCCCGGCGCGGCCAACACCTGCACCACCCGGCCCGGCATCGGGGCCGGAATGTCCCCGGCAAAGGCTGGCCCGGTTCTACCAACGGGGCCGGCGGGTGTGGCCCTCTCAAAAATAAACAGCCGTCCGTCCAGCCACACCTGAATGTCCTCCCCTACCCGGCGCCATACGAAGGCATGGGCCGCGCCATCGGGACCGGCGCACCATCCCTGCTGCGGGTCGTCGCCGTTGATGCCCAACTCCAACCGCAACGTGGAACCGTCCTCGGACACGGCCAGAGTCCCGGAAACTTCCTCAACCTCGATTTCCCGGATAGTCCCGGATATCGGATGGGTCTGGCGCAGGCGGATGTTACTCACGGCAACATCCTGCTGCCCAGGGAACGCCAGGGGGACACGTCGGATGCCTCCGGCGCTGCTTTCCCGGCCGGGACCTCCCGGCCGGAATGCCCGGCCGGTTGTCCGGAAACCCAGGCAGCCAACGCCGCTGCCAGCCGGTCAACGTCCTCGGGAATCGACGGCGCCGTCAGCCCGGTTTCCTGCTCCAGAAAGGCCGTGTCATAGTCCCCGGCCTGGAACCGGGGATGCCGCACTACGTCCCGCAGAAACGGAATGTTGGTCACCGTGCCCAGTGCCACAAAGTTGGACAGCGCTTGTTCCATCCGGCCCAGGCAGGTCGACCGGTCCGGCCCCCAGGCCACCAGCTTGGCCAGCAGCGGGTCGTAAAGCTGGGAAATTTCCTGCCCCGCCGCGGCGCCGCTGTCCAACCGCAGGCCGGGACCGGATGGCGGCTGCCACACCGACAGCGAGCCGCCCGTCGGCAGGAAGCCACTGTAAGGGTCTTCGGCATAGATGCGGCACTCCAGCGCATGGCCCCGCGGAAGCACATCGCCCTGAGCGAAAGTCAACGGCTCCCCGTCGGCGATTCTCGTCTGCCAAGCCACCAGGTCCATGCCCAGCGTTTCCTCGGTTATCGGGTGTTCCACCTGAAGCCGGGTGTTCATCTCCAGAAAGAAGAACCGTCCCGCCGCCGGGTCCAGCAGAAACTCCACGGTCCCGGCGTTGACATAACCCGCAGCCCGGGCAATTGCCGCCGCCGCTTGCCCCATCTGCTCCCGGAGCGCCGGGGTCAACGCCGGCGACGGTGTTTCTTCAATGACCTTCTGACGGCGCCGTTGGACGCTGCACTCCCGCTCCAGCAGGTGTACCGTGTTCCCCGCCTGGTCTGCCAGAATCTGAATCTCGACGTGGCGGGCCGACGGCACGAACTTTTCCAGGAACACCCGGTCGTCGGCAAACGCGGCGGCGGCCTCCCGCCGGGCCACATCGAAGTACAACGACAACTCCGACTCGTTCTGCGCCAGGCGCATTCCCCGGCCGCCTCCCCCGGCAGCCGCCTTGATTAGCAGCGGGAACCCCCATTCCGCCGCGAAATCGCGCATGGCGGAGTCAATCGTGTCGCTGACCGGCGAACTGGGAACGACGGTCACCCCGGCCCGCTCGGCCAGGCTTTTGGACTGTACCTTATCTCCCAGCGCCGCCATGTTCTCCGGCGTCGGCCCAATGAAGGTAATGCCCGCCTCCCGGCAAGCCTGGGCAAATGCCGGGTTTTCCGAGAGAAACCCGTAGCCCGGATGTATCGCCTCGGCCCGGCTTTGGCGTGCCGCATCCATGATTTTGTCGATATTCAGGTAGGTCTCTTCCGGGCTTTCTCCGTGCAGCGGGACGGCTTCGCCGGACATCAGAACATGGGGCGCGGTGCGGTCGGCATCGGAATAAACCGCGACGGTGGCCACGCCCATGCCTTGCAGCGTTTGTTGTACCCGCACCGCAATTTCCCCGCGGTTGGCGGCCAACACCTTCTTGAACACGGCAGTACGCCCGGCCGCCCTACATTCGGAACACGCCCCGGCCCGGCTGCGGGAACGGGGCATTGAGCGATGCGGCGATGGCCAGTCCGATGACCGTACGGGAGTCGGCCGGGTCGATGATTCCGTCGTCCCACAGCCGGGCGGTGCTGTAATAGGGGCTGCCTTCTTCCTCGTACTTTTCCAGGATGGGGGCTTCCAGCGATTCCTGCTCGGCAGCGGTCAATTCCCCGCCTTGGCGCTCCAACTGCTGCCGGTGGATGGTGGACATGACCGCCGCCGCCTGCGAGCCGCCCATCACCGAAATGCGGGCGTTGGGCCACATCCACAAAAACCTGGGCTGGAAGGCCCGGCCGCACATCCCATAATTGCCCGCGCCGAAAGAGCCGCCGATGACCATGGTGAACTTGGGCACCGCCGCGTTGGACACGGCCATCACCATCTTGGCCCCGTCTTTGGCGATGCCGCCGGCTTCGTACCGGCTGCCGACCATGAACCCGGTGACGTTTTGCAGGAACAGCAGCGGCGCCCCCCGCTGGGAGCAAAGCTCGATGAAATGCGTCCCCTTGAGCGCGCTCTCCGAGAACAATACGCCGTTGTTCCCAACGATCCCCACCGGATAACCCCAGATTCGGGCAAACCCGCAGACCAGAGTTTCCCCGTAGTTGGCCTTGAACTCGTGAAACCTGCTGCCGTCAACAATGCGGGCGATGACCTCTCGTGCATCGTACTGTCGTCTCCCCCCGGCAGGCACGATGCCGTAAATCTCCCGCGCATCGTACACCGGCGGCTCGACCGGGTGGGCTTGAAGCGTAGGTTGGCGCCGCATTGGAAAGTTCTCCACCACGTTCCGGGTTATCGCCAGCGCATCCCCGTCGTCCACCGCAAAATGGTCCGCTACCCCGGACAGCCTGGTGTGAACATCGGCTCCGCCCAGCGTTTCGGCGTCCACTTCCTCGCCGGTTGCGGCCCGGACCAGTGGCGGTCCCCCCAGGAAAATCGTGCCCTGGTTCTTGACGATGACGACCTCGTCGCTCATTGCCGGAATGTACGCGCCGCCGGCGGTGCAGGAACCCATGACCACCGCAACCTGGGGTATCCCCTGGGCCGACATTTGGGCCTGGTTGTAAAAAATGCGCCCGAAGTGGTCCCGGTCGGGAAAAACCTCGGCCTGCAACGGCAGGAAGGCCCCGCCCGAGTCCACCAGGTAGATGCAGGGCAGCCGGTTTTCCAGGGCGATTTCCTGGGCGCGCAGGTGTTTCTTCACCGTAATCGGGTAGTAGGCACCGCCCTTGATGGTCGCGTCGTTGGCCGCCACCATCACTTCCCGGCCGTGAATCACGCCGATGCCCGTGACGATTCCTCCCGCTTGTATCTCGTCTTCGTACATCCCCAGCCCGGCCAGGGGACTGAGTTCCAGGAACGGGGTGTTGGCATCCGTCAGCCGGTCGATGCGCTCCCGGACGGTCAGCTTCCCCCGGCTGCGGTGGAGTTCCACGGCACGGGCGCCGCCGCCCTGCCTGGCCCGGGCCAGACGATCATCAAGTTCCGCCACCAACTCCGACATTTTCCGGAAATTTTCGGTGAACTCGGGGCTGTTGATGTTAATTCGTGTCTGGATGACATTCATGTCGGATTCCCGTGCCAGGTTTCCGTGGCAGGTTTCCATGACGGGCTGGCGGGACAATTATAACCCGGTTGGCGCGCCGGTGGCCGCCGATACGTGCGTCCAGAGTGTCCCGAAGGACTTACTTGATTGACCCGCCCGGCTCAAAGACGTCAAAATCGCTTTGCGGCGACCATAAAAGATGCGCCCATTGTCCGTCCGAAACCCGGCCTTGTTGAAGCCTCACCGCAATTGGCTTAAGCTACCCTCAGCCGGACCCGCCGTGTCGGCCCCGGGTGGCTGTCCGGGAAACCGGTTGCCGGGTATGAACGAACCGGATATGCGAGGATTGAAGGAAGACCGATGCCTGCTGCCACGCTGCTGGGCCTGATTGGGAACACCCCCCTTGTTGAGCTGAGCCACCTTTCACCCAAGCCTGGCATCCGCATCTTCGCCAAGCTGGAGGGCCAGAACCCCAGCGGCAGCGTCAAGGACCGCATTGCGTTGGCAATGGTCGAGCAGGCTGAGCGGGAGGGGCTGCTGAAGCCGGGGGACACGATTGTCGAAGCCAGCAGCGGCAACACTGCCATCGCCCTGGCCCTGATCGCTAAGCAAAAGGGGTATTCGGTGCGCGTAATCATCCCGGGCGAAGTTGCGCCCAGCATCGGCGACCTCCTGGAGTTGTACGGCGCGGAAATCACCTGGTGCGAACCCAGGGCCGGCATGAAGGGTGCCATTGACCTGGCTATGGAGATGTCCCAATCCCGGGGATTCCACTACGTCGGACAGTTCGACAATCGCATCAACCTCCAGACCCATTACGCCACCACGGGCGAAGAGATAGCCCGGACGCTGCCCCAAGTGGACGTTTTCGTCGCCGGAATCGGCACCGGCGGGACCATTACCGGCGTTGGCCGGCGCCTGCGCGAAGCCAACCCGGACGTGAAAGTAGTCGGCGTGGAGCCGCGTATGGGAGAAGCGTTGCAGGGGCTTCGCAACCTTTCCGAGGGCTACGTCCCGCCCCTGCTGGACCTCGGACTGCTGGACCGGCGGTTCCTCGTGGACAACGCCACCGCCATTGACATGACCCGGCTAATCGTGGAAAAAGAGGGCATTCTAGCCGGAATTTCCTCCGGCGCCGCCCTACACGCCGCTTTCCGGGTGGCCAACGACCTGCCCCGTGGCAATATCGTCGTCATGTTTTCCGATGGCGGTTGGAAGTATCTGCCCGCCCGCCCGTGGGACGCGGCCAAGGCAGGTTCCGAGGCCCTGGACGAAACCCATTGGTGGTAGCCGGGGCAGCTTTCCGTAACGGTCCTGCTGAAGGGGTCCATGTGAAGCCGCAAACCCGGTTGAGGTTGCCCGGCTCCGGTGAAACTAACGCCTTTAAGCGGTTCCCACGATGGCTTCAATATCCCCGGTCTGCGACGGTATCCCCTGGGACAGGTTGCGGAAGCCGGTCTCGGTCACCAGCACGTTGTCCTCGATGCGTATGCCGATCCCCCGCAGTTCCTCGGGAGACTCGGTAGCCAGCGGGCCGAAGTACAGCCCCGGCTCCACGGTGAAGACCATCCCAGGTTCCAGCGCCGTTGACTGATCGCTGTCCCGGTACTTTCCGGCGTCGTGAACGTCCAGCCCCAGCCAGTGGGAGGTGCCGTGCATATAGTAGGGCAGGAACGCCCGGTCCTCAATCAACCCGTCTATATCCCCGGACAAGGCCCCCAGGTCGATCAGACCCTGGATGAGGGTACGCAGCGCGGCACGGTGAACATCGTCGAAGAGCGCGCCCGGCTTGACGGTCTCGAATGCCTGCCGTTGGGCTTCCAGGGTAATGTCATACACGGCCCGCTGTGGCGCCGAGAACTTCCCGTTAACCGGCCAGGTCCGGGTGATGTCCGCCGTGTAGTAGTCAACCTCGGCGCCGGCGTCGAGGAGCAGCAGGTCCCCGTCCTGCATCCGCTCCCGGTTGGTGATGTAGTGCAGGGTGCAGGCGTTCATTCCCGAAGCGACAATCGAGGGATACCCGTTGCGGGGCGACCCCAGCCTGCGGAAGACCGATTCCAGCTCGGCCTGGACCTGGTACTCGTAATCGCCGGGCCTGGTGCTGCGCATGGCTGCGTCAAAGCCCCGCTCGGTCAGGTCAATGGCCTGCTGAAGCGCGGCGATTTCTTCCGGAGACTTGATTAACCGCATCCGGTCGATAACGGGCTTGGGGTCTTGAATCCCTGCCAGCGGCCGGCCGCCCCGTTGCGTCCCGGCCCGGCGGCGGCGAGTCAGGTCGGCGATGATTTGGTCCATTTCATCGTCGGCGCCCAAACCGTAATAGACCGTGTCCGCCGCCTCCAACAGCTTGGGCAGTTCTTCTTTCAAGTCCTCAATGGGATATGCGGCGTCGGCGCCATGCTGGGCAACCGCTCCCTCAACGCCGGCCCGGTATCCCACCCAAATTTGGAACCGCTCGTCGTAGGGACGCACAAACAGCGCGTAGGGTTCCTCGTGGCCGGGACGCAGCACCGCCACCGCATCGGGCTCGTCAAAGCCGGTGAAGTACCAGAACGTTGACTGTTGCCGGAACTTGTAGTCCACGTCGTTGTTTCGAGGCTTGTCCCGTCCCGCGGTGAGGATGATGGCTCCGCCGCCGAGCGACTCCATCAGTTGCTGCCGGCGCCGGGCGAATTGGTCGTTGGTGATTAGAGTGGCGGCTGGAACCATGACTCCTCCGTGTTGGTCGTGCGCTGCTGACGTTTGGTTGGGCGCCGAATTAAGTTAAGAGCCAGTCCCGATCATACTGACCTTGGCCGGACCGCCCGCCAAACCTTTTCGTGGTGCGGCCCTAGTAGTCCGAAATTTTTGAAATGATGAGTTGCTGAGATTGGCGTGACTACCCAAGGTCTGTCATTCAATAGTTCCTTCCCCCTCTGGGAGAGGGTTAGAGCCTGCCCCTGCGAAGGCAGGGGGTGAGGGCGTTCATCCCATCAATTCAATGCCGTTGGACCACTAGAAGGACTTCCTGCGGGGGTGGCTTCTAGGCGGCCACCCCCAGTTGTTCCTTGATGTCGGACAACACCCGGTCGCGGGTGCGGGTCTGCCAGCGGGTGCGGCGGCCAATAGGCTCGTTCTCAATTTCCGGGAACACTTTCATCGTGACGAAGACCGGCCCCGGTTTCTCCATGATTTCCGCGATGTTGTTGGAGAAGTCCTCCAGGTTGTCGAAGGCATAGGTGTGCGGGTAGCCCGCCCCCTTGGCAATGATGTCGTAGGCCACGTTCTGGGCGTTGGGCACCGGCTGACCGCCGGTGGTGGCGTAACATTCGTTGTCCAGCACAAAGTGATAGAGGTTTTCCGGCGCCTTCTCCGCGATGGTTACCAGCGCCCCCAGGTTCATCAGAATGTCGCCCTCCGAGTCGAACAGCACTACCCTTTCATCGGGTTGGGCCAGCGCCATGCCCAGCGCAAAGGATGCGTGGCCTCCCATTGCCGGGTCTCCCAGCGGAACGTCCCGCTTCTCGTTGGTGCTGATGCCCGTCCAGTGCTTCCCGCCCCGGCCTGGAATCACCACGGCATCTCCCCGCAGAGGTTGAAAAATTCGGAACATATCGGCCATGTGGAACATTGCTGCCTCCTGGGCTGTCCCGGGAATCCTGTTTTTAAGCAGGGTTCCCCGGTTGGTAGAGTTCGCCGTCAACCGGGCCTGCCAATGCTGGCCCCGCCAAAAGTATCCGTCGGCGTTCGTTATCCGTTCTTTATCGCCCGTTCTTTACTATCGGTTGAAGCCGTGGAACTCGTCCCCCACCAGAATCGCCACCGGGCGTTGAGTCCGGTCTGCTTCCTCAAACGCGACGGTTATTCGCTCGGCGTCCGAGTCGTTTTCCACCAGGTAATACTGAATGCCGAAAGCGTTCAGGAACCGCTCTGTGTAGGTGGCGGCGGTGTCGGAGTTGACGCCGTGCCGCGTGTACCCTCGGTATCCGACCATCATCACCACCGGAATGTTCAGCCCCAGCGCCCAACCGCGCAGGGAGTCGCCCGATTCCATCATGCCCGTGTTCTGAATCAGGATGATCGGTTTCTTGCCGCCTATGGACAGCCCGGCGGCGGTGGAGAATGCCTGCCCTTCCCGGCTGACGGCAATCAGGTCCAGGGTCGGCTCTTCCTTCATCAGCATATACAGCCAATTGGTCTCGCTGTCCGGCAGCCACACCACATGGGTCACTCCAGCCTGCTTCATCTGGTCTAGCACCGTTTGCGGGTTGAGCTGTGCCTGCTGTGTCATTCCGGTCACCTCCCGGGGTTTACTAAAAGGGGTTTCTTGCAAAGGTTTACCCGCCGGCAGCGCGCAACCTCTAGCAGGCCTGATTATATCCTGAGCGTGGTTGATGTCAACCAACCCGGCGTCAGTGGACGCTGACCGGCCCCGGTTTTGGCGGGCGCCGGGTTGGTGTAATATAGGGGCGTGAAACATTCTTGGGGATTGCGGTTGTACCGATGGCTGAGGAATGCCATGAGCCGGTTGACGCCCGGAAAAGCGGCGTTGCTGCTATGTGCGGTGGCGGCTCTGGCCGCCGCCGCGGCTTGGGGAGTCAATGCCGCCCAAGCCGCGGCGCTGCGAAGTGAGACCATTACCGGCGTCGGCGCCCCCGGCGGCGGCCTCCCCCAATACCTGTGGGACCCCAGCGAAGACTCGTTCTGGTGTCTGGGCTACATCGCCACCATTGCCGGCGGCCCGGATGACGATTTGCTGTACGGCACCGAAGGCAACGATGTCATCCACGGGCGCGGCGGTAACGATACTATTGACGGGAAGGGCGGCAACGACTGGATTTGCGGCGGATCCGGCGATGACCTGCTCTACGGTGGAGCCGGCAACGACGTCATGCGCGGTCGCTCCGGTGACGATTTCATCAACGGTGGACCAGGTTCCGATACCGTCCTGGCCGATGAAGGAAACGACGAAATCATCGGCGAAGACGGCCGGGATTTCCTGTCCGGCGGCGACGGGGACGACATAATCATCGGCGGCGACCTGCTGCTCAAAGACCACCAAACCCCCCGCTTGTCTGGCAAAGACATACTGTTGGGCGGCGTCGGCGCGGACATTCTCATCGGCGATGACGGGGATGACGCCATTCTGGCGTTTGGCGACGACGACTTTATCGTGGGAGCCGACGGCGACGATACGATTTACGGGTTTTCCGGCAACGATTACATGGACGGCGGTCCAGGCGTTGACGATTGCCGGGGCGGGTCCGGTGAGGACACGGCCTCCAACTGCGAACTGGAAGACATGGTGGAACGGCACGACATCAGCCGGTTCCCTTTCCTGCGCTGACCACAAGGGCGGCCTGCAGAACAACCCGCCCGTCTTGAGCCTGTCGAAAGACTTCCTGAAATGACCGGCCCGACTTGCCGCACCACAAGGTCATCCCCAACCCTAAACGTAAAGTCGAGGTACTCCCATGCAAAGAGACTTCACAGGTTACGGGAAGAACCCACCGCAGGTCCGCTGGCCCGACGACGCCCGCATCGCGTTGTCCATGGTGGTCAACTACGAGGAAGGTTCGGAGCGTTCCCTGCTGGACGGGGACGACTCTCACGAGACCAACAACGAGGTCCCTTCCCCGGTCCCGCCGGGCGAAAGAGACCTGTTCAACGAGTCGTTCTTCGAGTATGGGAGCCGGGTAGGTGTCTGGCGGCTGCTGGGCATTTTCGACCAGTATTCGGTAAAGTCAACCTTCTACTGCTGCGCCGTCGCCCTGGAACGCAATCCTGACGTGGCCCGGGAGTTGGTGCGCCGCGGGCATGAGATTTGCGGCCACGGCTACCGCTGGGAGGAGTACCACTCGGCAACCGAAGCCGAGGAAAGGGAGTCCATCCGCAAGACCGTCACGTCTCTCGAACAAACCACCGGCGTCCGCCCGACCGGATGGTTCACCCGCTACGGTCCCAGCGTCAACACCCGCCGGCTGGTGGTTGAAGAGGGCGGCTTTGCCTATGACAGCATCGCCCTGAACGACGACCTTCCCTATTACGTCACGGTTGACGGACGGCCCTGGCTGGTCATTCCTTACAGCTTCGAGACCAACGACGCCCGCTTCTGGCGCGGCGGCCTGGTCAGCGTAGGCGGCTTCTACGAGTACCTGAAGGAGACCTTCGATTGCCTCTACGAAGAGGGCCAGTCCCACCCCAAGATGATGTCCGTGGGCCTGCACTGCCGCATTGCCGGCACCCCGGCCCGTTCCCGCGCCGTCGCCAGGTTCCTGCAATACGCCTCCCGGTTCCACGGAGTATGGTTCGCCCGGCGGGACGAAATTGCTCAATGGTGGCTGCAAAACTATGCGCCCGGCGCGCTTGACTGACCATCCCGCCATTTGACCGCGCCGCTATAATGGACGGATAGACGGATAATGGACGGCGCTGGGAACTTCCAGCGAAAACCTTGATACCCCCGAAGTCCCCCCGGCTCCCCGTTGGCAGAACGGAGGCAGATTATGACCATGACCACCGCGGTTGAACCCGCCGTCAAGCGGGTGACCTACTTGGACCCCACCGGCCACGTTTACACCGAAGAACGGCAGATGTCCCGCCGGATAACCACCGTCAAGGGTTCCGTGGCCGCGCTGCTGGACAACGGCAACGACACTTCCAACTTCTTCTTTCAGGGCCTCGCCGAGGTGCTTCAAGAGGAATACGGAGTCAGCAAGGTCATACTGGAGACCAAGTTCACCTCCACCAAGCCCGCCGGCCCGGACACCATCAAGAGTATGTCCGCCGCCGCCGATTTCATGGTCGCCGGCGTTTGCCTTTGAGGCTCCTGCACCTCGGGCAGTATGCTCGACGGGATTCGTTTCGAGGAGACTGGCAAACCCGCCGTGGTCGTGGCCACCGCCGGATTCGTCCGGCTGGCAAACTCCATCAAGAACTCGATGAAACTGGACGACCTTCCCCTGGTGGTGGTGACCCATCCCCTGGGACAACCCGACGTGGCCCAGGCCAAGGCCCGGGAAGCGGCCGCCCAAATCGTTCAGGCCGTGTTGGGTTAGCCAGTTTATTCTTGAGGACTAGAGGTGTAGGCCCATGGTTACAGGCAAGACAACCGCCCGTTTGACCGGCCTGGACTCGGTGCAGGGGGCCATCGACACCATTGAGCAGTATTACGAAAACGGCTGGACCGACGGCTTTCCCATCGTCCCGCCCACCGAAACCTTGGTGCAGCGCATGGTTGAGGCCAGCGGACGGGACGGGCTGGATGTGCTGGGGACGGTGCCGCCCCGCTACGGCGTGGCAACCATTGAAGCCGTGGCCGTCAACGCCGTCATGGCCGGCTGCAAACCGGAGTATATGCCGGTGGTGGTCACCGCCGTCGAAGCTCTCCTTGACGAACGCTTCGACCTCCACGGTTTGCAGGCCACCAGCGACCCCGCCGCGCCGATGGTCATCATCAGCGGCCCGGTCGTCGAGCAAATCGGGGTCAACCACGGCGCCAGCCTTTTCGGCCCCGGCTTCCGGTCCAACGCCACCATCGGACGCACCCTGCGGCTCTTGATGATTAACCTGGGCGGCGCCTATCCCGACTCCGGGGACAAGTCCACCTTGGGTTCCCCGGCCAAATACTCCTACTGCATCGGCGTTGACGTGGACACTCCCTGGGCGCCGCTGCACACTGAGTTCGGTTTCGAACCCTCGGACAGTTGCGTCATGGTCTACGCCGCCGACGCTCCTCGGGGGAACAACCCCGGCGGTTCCGGCAACATGGAGTTTCCGTTGTGGATTTTGGCCGACTCCATGTCCAACCTGAACCACAACATCATCCACGGCGGCCACGCGGCGGTGGTAATCAGCCCCCTGATCGCCCACCGGCTCAACGAAGAAGGCTGGACCAAAGACGAGGTGAAGTTCTATCTGTACGAGCGGGCCCGGGTCCCGGTGGAACGGGTGCAGCGGTACAAGCAACTCCGATACGGACGCACCCAGGAAGCCGGCAACCCTTACTATTGGCCCAGTTGGTTGAACGTTGACGAGCCGGGTATAACCGTTCCGGTGGTCCGGGACCCCCGCAACTTCCTGTTGTTGGTGGCGGGCGACCCCGGCCGCTCCCGCTCCGCCTACTGTCCCGCCCGTCCCTACAACCCGCCGGTAATCAAAAAGGTGGCCATGCCGTAACCGGAGGGCTCGGCGCTTGCTCCACCCAAGACACGCTGACCCGCGGGACCCGGCCGGGTCATCTTCCCGACAGCAGCTGGTCGCCGCAGCGATTGCAATACCGTGCCCCGGCCGGACTGCGGCTCCCGCACTGGCTGCAAAAAACCTCGTGCCTCCTGCCGGTGGAAGGCGAACCGCAAAACCGGCAGTATCGGCCAATCACGCTGATTAACTGCCCACACCCGGCGCACCTGACATTCGGGTAGTTCCGCCGGTACCGGAAGGGCGACACCCGGCGCGCCCAGGCAAACCGCCGGAGCGTCCACCAGAATCCCAGGGCGAACAGGACGATGAGAACCAGGTAAAAGGCCGGGGAAATTGATTCCCCGGTCCACAGCAGCGTGTTGAACGTACCATGAGCTGCGGCGGCGGCAACCAACCCCAAAGCCGTTGCCAGCCGGAACTTGAGCCGGCTTTCCCTGACCCGCAGCCCCAGCGCGTAACCCCAAACGCTGCCGAACATCACGTGTCCTAAGGTGCTGAGGGGGGCGCGGGCCAGCATCACCGCCGGGCCAAAGGCCGCGACGTACCCCAGGTTTTCCAGCGAAGCGAAACCCAGGCTCGCCGCCGCAGCGTAGACCAGTCCGTCCAGCGGTTCGTCGAAGTAAAGCGACCGGTACGCTCCCAGCCGCACCGCCAGGAACTTGCATATTTCCTCCGTCGGCCCCACAACCAGCAGCATCCCCGCGGCCACTGTCCCCAACTCCACGGAGTCGTCCAATCCCGAGCCGCCCAGCAAGACCTCAATGATTGCCGCAGGAATCGTACCGGCCATCCCCAGCAGAAACGTCAGGGCCAACAAACGCTTGGGGCCGGGGCGGTAAACGTGCCGCTTGGCAAAGAACCACAACCAAAAGAGGCCGGGCGCGAAGGCCACTACGGGGAATATCAGCAGGTTCAAGTCATCGCCGGGTCTGCGCTGGATGGTTTACGCCGGAGCCGCGTTCCATCACGGCTTTCACCCGCCTGCGTTGCCGCTCCCCATCGCAATGCCCGTAACGTTCTGCCCCGCCTCCACCAGCAGGTTGCGGATGTGCAACTCCGTCTCCACGTAGGCGCCTTCGCCGATGTGGTCGTAGCGGATAACCCCGTCCCGGTCGATCAGAAACTTGTGCGGCCACCAGCGGTTTTCGTAGTCCCTCCAAGTGCGGAAGTCGTTGTCCATCGCCACCGGCCAGGTAACACCCTGCTCGGCCACGGCCTCCCGGACGTTGTTCTCGTCCTTCTCGAAACCGAACTCCATAATTTCACCGGGGGTTTGGGGGATTCATCCCCCAACGTAACCCCGTCCCTGTCCGCTCCAAAGCCATCCGGGCGGCTAGTCGTCGGCCGGGACTGCGGCTTTCTCGGTCTGGAACGCCGGCATCACTTCTTTGGCGAACCGCTCCAGTTGCTCCAGGATGACTTCCTGCGGCGCGCCCATCGGCTGCCCGACGCTAACCCGGTCCAGTCCCGGGTATTGGGCTTCCAGTTCCTTCAACTGCTCGATTATCAACTCCGGAGGGCCGCACAGGAACCCGCCCCGCTCCACCGCGCGTTCGATGGTGGGCAGACCGGCGGTCGGGGCGCGTTTGGGGTCGGACATCGTGTCAATCTGCTCTTCCGAAAGGCTCCGCACCAACCGCAGCGGCCCGAACATCTTCAGGTTCTCTTCGTAGTATTTACCGGCTTGCTTAACCGCCTGCTCCTGCGTGTCGGCCAGCATGAAGTGGTAGCCGATGCTGAGGTTCTCGCCCGGCAGAGTGTCCCGGCCGGCCCGGGTCTGCGCTTCCTGGTAAGCCAGGATAACGTCTTCGATGGCGCCGCCCTCGGCCACGCCGCCGCCGATGATGCCCTTGATGCCGTGCTTGGCCATGAAGTCGAGCGCGCGGGGAGTGGCCCCCTGAATCGGCTGCCAGGTCTCTACGGGAAGCGACCGCGGGCGCGGCACCAGCGTAATCTCTTCCAGTTCATACCCCCGGTACGGCACCCGGGGCGGGATGGTGTAATTCTTGCCCTGGTGTGAAAAAGACCGCTCGTTGAACGACTTGAAGATTAGCTCGACCTGCTCCTCGAACAGTTCCCGGTTGGCCGGTTGGTCCAGCAGGGGCGAACCGAATGTCTCCACCTCCCTGGTGTGGTAACCTCGGCCAACGCCGAAGATAATCCGGCCCTTGGTCAGAATGTCGGCGGTGGCGAAATCCTCCGCCAGCCTCAGCGGGTGCCACATGGGGGCAATGTTGAACCCGCATCCGAAGTTAATCCGTTCCGTCAGGTGGGACAGGTGGACGCTCAGCAGCAGGATGTTAGGGATGCACTCGTACCCCTCAGGTTGGAAGTGATGCTCCGCCATCCAGAAAGTGTCGTAGCCCGTCCGGTCCATGAGCTGTGCGATAGCCGCCGTCTTGTCAAAGCAGGATGCCAGGTGTTCATCGGAAAAAGAACGGTCGTTGACCGGAGTGCCGCCGTAGCCAACATTTTCCATGTCGACGTGTCCCGCAAAGAGGCTGTCGAATTTGGTAATCATGTATCCTTCCTCCGATTATTTAGTCCCTGTTGTTCTTGCCGGGTTGTCTTTTACCCAACTTCAAGTTCCATTCTAGTCACCCCATGCCGGGTGTCAACTTTCGAGCTCACCGGCAAAGGGCCTTTTGATTCTCCCCTCTCCCAGAGGGAGAGGGGCCGGGGGTGAGGGCGTCCCCCGGTGACAGTACGCCGTTGACGGCAGCCGTCGAACCCATTTATTGTTAAATAACAGCGGTGCACAGCCTTGGGCTGGCAACCGTTGCCCGGCGATTGCCAGGGGACGTAAATGACCCGTTCCAGCCATCCAAGCCCCGCCCCCGGCCAAACCGGACGCTCAAAATCTCCTGCGGCAAAAGGCGGCAAAACCATGACAAAACACGACATTTCCGCGACAAACCCGGACATTGACCGGACAAAAGGCGAAAAAATCCTTGGGGTTCCACGCTCAAATGTCGCCTTTTGTCGCCTTTTGTCGTGTTTTCACCGGATTTTCCAGGAAGCGCCCCGTCGTTCCTCCCCCTCAGGACGGGTCCGGCCTTCGGGTGGTAGAGGAAATTGGATTCAGATGCGATAACCCCGAACCAACCACTTCCCGCAACCCCGCTCCCGTGCGTTATAATAATAGTAACGGTCAGATTAAATCGGCCGGGTTGATTCTGGGCTGAACCGAAAATTTCGCCCATTAGAGCAGGAGTTGCACAGCAGTCATGGTTGAAGGCGGTATTTGGCCATTCGTCATTCCGGCGGCCCGGACGATCGCCGGGTTTTGCGTGGGCGTAATGCTGGGCATCTGCGGCGGTTGGGCCGCAATTACGTTCAATCACATGATCGGGTTCCCCTGGTCTGCCGAGGTTCACCGCAACCTGTACATTATCGGCATCGGGTTGGGTGGTGGCTTGGGCGCCTACTGCGGCTGGGTTATCCTCGGCTTCCGGTGGTACTTGATTGTGGGCATGGTGCTGCTGGTCTTGGCCGGCGGCGTACTCGGCGCCTACCTTGGACTCGAGTACGGCCGGACTATTGACCCGACCTATCTGGGCAAGCATTATACCATCGACAACTGGCTGCATTGGGGAGCCGCTATCGGCGGAATCGTTGTAGCCGGGTCCGTAGGTATTTTCAACTACTTGCGCAACCCTGCGGCCTAGCCAATTCCGGGACTCGAATCCGGCCTTCCTCGAAAGACACAGGTACGCCGGCATATTGCGCTCGAAACCGGGCCGCGGTAAATCTTGCGGCCCGGCGGTTGCCCTGTTCACAACCTCCGCAGGCGGGGCAGGAACACGGCCATTACCAGCGCCAGGGCCGACAGCCCTAGGCCGTTGACCAGCAGCGCGATTCTGCTGCTGGTCAGTTCCGCTAGGTATCCCAGCTCCAGTTGTCCCACCGGCGCCGACCCGATGCCGACAATCCAGGAACCCATCGCCCGCCCCCGCTGCTCGTTGGACACGCTCAACTGCAACAAGCTCTGATGCAAAATGTCGGTGATGGCCGCCATGAAGTTGACCAGCGTAACGGCTGCCAGCGCCATCCATAACGCCACCGACTGCCCCAGCAACACTTGTCCCAACCCGAACAGGGCCAGCGTCACCAGCAGAATCACGCCGGGCCGCTTCACCTGTCCGGCTATCGCCAGGGCCGTTACGCCGGCGGTCGCCCCGATGCCCCGGAAAGTCGTGAGTACCCCTAACCCCAACGGTCCCACGTCCAGCACCTCCCGGGCCAGCACCGGCAGGATGGCCTGGTGGGAAAATCCCAGCATTTCCGCCGCCGCCGTGGAAATCATCAGGCTCAGCATGACCCGGTTGCTCCGCAGAGCGCGCCAGTAATTGAGGATGTTCTCTCCGATAGTCTCCCGCTGCGTGGGAGCGTATGCCCCAATCTGCCGCAGCAGATAGATGATTCCCCCTCCGGATGCGTAGCTCACCCCCATGAACAGGAACGCCGCGGCCGGGCCTAACCACGCAATCAACACCCCGGCCAGCATCGCCCCCACCATTTGCGCCAGCCGCTGCGCCAGGTTGATGGCGGCGATGCTGCCCACGGCCCCGGAAGCCCCGGCCAGGTCGAACACATAGACCTGTCGGGCGGTCATGGCGAAGGCTTGCAGCGTCCCCAGCAGGAAGGTGAAACCCATAAGGTGCCACACCGTCAGCTTGCCGGCGAACAGCAGAGCCGCCACGGCCAGGCAGCACAGCATCATTCCCCACACCGCCAACCGCATCAGCCTCCGGCGGTCCATGCGGTCGGTTATAGGCCCGGCGGCCAGCCCCACCACCAGGTTGGGCGCGGAGCGGGCGGCGAATATCGCCCCCACCATGCCGCTGGAGCCGGTCATCTCGAAGACCAGCCAGCCCAGGACGACTTGCTGCATACCCTGGCCCAACTGGTTAACGAATGTGGACGCCCACAACACCCGCATCGTTGGCGACCGGAAGGGTTCGACCAAGCGGGTATAACGGGACTGCCGCCGCGTAGGGGACGGCGGGCCGGGACTGTCTCCGGTTTCGCCGGGACTATACATAAATTGCCAATTGCCGCCTGCCGTTTCTAACAGCGTCGTCCGCCGGCCGGGGGAAAGGCTGAGTCTACCACAACCGTTGGCGGCATCCCGCAACGCTTTGGCGCTTTTCGTGGCCAACAACGGAGACCGTCTGCGGCCCTCCGGCCCTGAGGATTTTCAACCGAAGAACAGTTGCGGCAACTGGCGCATAACAGTTCAGAGTTGAGGGGAAAGGAGCAACTGGAGGCAGGGGAATAGGGAGGTCCAGTCCCCGGGCGGCCCAGATTCCGAAGAGGGAGGCCAGGGTCATTTTGGAGGTGGCGCCCGATTCCGAGCGGGTGACGCCGCTGATTTTGCGGCTGACCACCAGAGGCCGCAGGCTCCGTTCCGCGGCGTTGTTCTCCGCCGGCACGCTGGACACTGCCACGAAGACAAACAGCTCCTTGATGTGCTTCTCCATGCGCCGGCACAGCTTGCCCTGGACCGCCGCCGGGTCCTTGAGGCAGGGGCGGCAAAGGTCCAGCAGCTTCCGTTCCAGCCGTTGTTGGACCCGCCGGCGTTGCCGGGCCTGGGGATGGCCGAAGGTCTCGGAGGCACATGGGTGGACCCAGCGCCGCTGCTTCAGCCCTGAGTAATGGTGGCAGGCGGCGTAGAAGCCGCTGACCAACACCCCGTCGAAGGAATCGCCCAGGGCCTCGTCCACCAACTCCTTGTTCCGGCCCCGGCGGAGGAAGTACCGCTCGATGGGGGCGCTGAAAGTCCAGACGCAGCCGTTGCTCCCGTTCTCCCGCCAGCCGGTCTCGCCGGCGTGGACCACCGGGCTGGGTCGGATTCGGTCTCGTATCTCCGTCACCGCCGGTTGGGCTTTTTGGGCCGCTTGGTGGACCGCCCCCACGATTGCCCCCAAGCTGAGATCCAACTGATGCACTGTCTTCAGGCACCACCGGACGGTGCGCCAGGGCAGCCGTCCCTTTTCCCGCAGGGCGGCGATCAGACTAGCAGATTGACTCCCAACCGCTGTTGCCCCAGGACCACCCCGCCCAGGTCCGCCCTGGGTATCCGGCGCCGATCACATACCGGGCAAGTCCGGGCGATAAAGACGTGTTTGGTGACCTGGACGGGAACCAGGGGAAGGCCGGTGACTTCCCGGGTGCGCTGCCCCCAGCCAGCCCAGTGCCACACTCTGGGCTGGATTCCAGGACGCGCTCCACCCGGTGGGTGGGAATCGCCCGCTGGCGGGCAAAGCCGTGGGGCTGGGGCTTCCGGGCTGTTTCTCCCTGACCGGCTGCTGGTCCCTTCGGGGCTTGATGCAGGGCAATCCGCGAGGCCCACCGGGCTTGGCCATTCCTTCCAGCGCCTCAATCCGCCGCTGCAACTGGTCAATCACCGCCTGCTGGCGGGCAATGACCGCCAACAAGACTTCCCGTGGCGCGGTGGTGAGGTCAAGGGCTCGTGTCCATGCTGTAGATTTAACATAACCGAGAAACCGCTGCACCATGCTTTTCCAACAACTTCCGGCCAATTCGCCTCATCAACTCTGAACAGTTACTACAGGATTGCGGCCCTTGCTGTCGCGCATTGATTTCGCTAAAATGCGTAAACTGATTGGTGAAGGGTTAGCAAGGGGGCCTGAGACGGAAGGTATTGGCTCAAGCGAAGTTCGCCGCAGCGACGGGCACCCGCGATGAAACGACTGTGATTTCATAGAGTGAAGTAGGCACTCGGGAGATGATGCCCATTTCCGGCACACCCATGCTTAGTTGATGCTCTCCGAGGGGGGTGCATCTCAAGATTGTTGCCGAGAGGCTGGGCCACAGCAGCATAGGTATCACGGGCGATCTCCATTCCCATGTTTAGCCGGCGGTGCAGAAAGAAGCTGTTGAGCGTTTTGGAGTGGCGTGGAGGACGGGAATGGCAAAAAGACAGTAAAGCAGAGTTGAGTTGTCCAGATAGTTTCTGAAATCGTGCTTGGTATTGAGCATTGCCGGGGTGGCGGAATGGTAGACGCAGCGGACTTAAAATCCGCTACCCGCAAGGGTGTGTGGGTTCGAGTCCCTCCCTCGGCACCAGCAGCCATCCTGCCGCCGATTCCCGCTTCGGACCTGATACTTTGCCCAATCGACCGCGCGTCCGGTATCGTCCCACCAGCGTCCAGCCCTTGGCAACCCTTCTTCCCGCATCAACCGACAACCGCGCAACCCACTGACTGCCCGTGCAACACCACCGCCTTTACCATGAACTGGCCCACCTTTGGCCCATTCTCAGCCCGCCGGAAGAGTACGCGGTTGAGGCGTGGCGCCTGAAGGAAATTTTGCAGGAAAAGCTGGGGCCGGGCCGCCACCGGATGCTGGAACTGGGTTCCGGGGGTGGGCACGTTCTCTCCCACCTTTCCCAGTGGTTCGACGTTACCGCGGTGGACCTGTCCCCCGAAATGTTATCCCTTTCCCGCGGGCTGAACCCCACCGTCCCGCACCACCAGGGCGATATGCGCAGTGTGCGCCTGGGGCTGCCCTTCAACGCCGTCCTGGTCCACGACGCCATCAACTATATGCTCACCGGGGGCGACTTGGCCGCCGTTTTCGAGACGGCCCGGGCGCACCTGGACCCCGGCGGGGCGCTGCTCTTGTGTCCCGACCATTTCAAGGAGACCTTCCAGGCTCCGTCGGTGCTGCACTGGATTAAGGAGCGCGACGGAGTGCGGGTAACTTTCATCGAACACGCCGACGACTTGGATCCCTCGGACACGCAAATGGAGTCGGTGTTCTTCTACGTCATCAACGACCACGGCGTCCGCTCCATTGAGCAGGACCTGCACACCACCGGGTTGTTTTCCAGGAACGATTGGCTGCGTCTGCTGGGCGAATGGGGTTTTACGGCGGAAGAACGGAACTATCCTCCTTATTTGGGCGGTTACGGCGGCAACGTCCTGGTCGGTGTGCTGTCCTGACTTGGGCCGGCCTGTCCTGGGGGGCGCAGGGGAGTGTCCAGCGGCAGAATCGGCAGAATCCATGAAGCGTGACCCAGCCAGGGACGGTCCACGTTGGTCAAGTCCACGTCCGGGTCCACCAGCCGCTGGCGTGGTCTGCCGTTGAGCGAGGAAAAGACGTGGGCGTACACTGCCGCGTCTCCCCTGCCCTGGGACAGAGCCAACCGTTCCAGGTAATGGGCGAACTGCAAGACCATTTCGGGACGGGACGCCATCTTGCCGGTCTGCCAGTCGGTCAGATGGTCGGCGGGGTGGACCACCTGCGGTTCCCCGCCGTCCGGCCCGGCCACCAGGAAGTAGGCGGTGGAGTCCTTGTCCCGCAGCTTCATGTGCCAGGAGAAGTCGCGCCCTTCCTCCGTCCAGTGGACGCTGCCGGGAATGGCGTAGTGGCGCAGGGGTACGATGACCTGCGCCGCCACCCAAAGGCCCAGTAGACCGGCCACCCACCGGCGCCGCGCCGTCCAACGCGCCCCGGATTCGCCGGTGTCCCTTGGGCCGCAGTTGGAAGAGGAGCGGGTCGTCCGCCGCTTGCGGAACGGTTCATCCAGATGCCAGGCAAAGACCCCAGCGCCGAAGGCTCCGGCCAGAACCGTCATCAGGTGGGGATGTTCCGGGACCAGCGCCCCGGCCGCGCCGCCGGCCAGCAGTCCCAGCGCCGCAACTGCCAGCCGGTCATCCCTGCGACGGCTCACCACGTCGTCCCAGACCCGGCGGGGCCAGTCCGGCCCGAAGAACACCGGGGCGGCGGCAATCATCAGCCAGGGAAAGATGCCAATGCTGAACAGCCGGGCGTTCAGCAAGTGGAACAGCGCCGCCACGCCGAAGCCGAACACCCGCGTCCTCCGGTTGGTCATATACCCGGCGAAGAGCAGGTCAATCAGCAGTGCGCCGTAGACCATGCCCCAGACCACGGGGCCAACGTCAAAGAACTGGCCCAGCACCGGAAAATCGGGGCGGGCGGCCAGCCACATCCGCAGCGGTTCGCCCCGCAGCCAGTCCGGGTTGAGCTTGGCCAGCCCGGCGAAAAACATGGGCGCGGCAAGCTGGAACCGTAGTGCCCATAAAGCCCACGCCGGCACGGTGTCAGACCGCATCGCCGGTCTCAGCAGGGTGTCCACCGACCAGCAGCGGTGGGCCGGCAAGACGGCCATCAGCGCCGACAGCAGGCAGACCAGGTAGAAGTGATTCAGGTAGCGGGCCTTCTCCAGCAGGAAGACGTAGGCAAACATCAGGAAGAAGCAGGCGGCGCTGACCCGGTACAGGAACCCCAGGGCGATGAACCCGGCGAAGACCCCCATCAGCGCCAGGTGAACGTACATCCCGTCGCCCGGCCACGGCTGAACCAAGTCGAAGGGCCAGTAGGTGAAGTAGAACTCCTTGCCGGAGAAGTGGCGTTCGACCCAGCCGTTGTCGATAATCCGCCAGGTCTCCCAGACCATGAGGGCGCCGAAGACGATTCGGAAGCAGGCTAGGGATGATGCGTCCACCGGGGCGAACATCCGGGCCTTCAGAGTGTCCGGCCAACTCTGCCGCCCGTGGGGAAGCCGTCCGGCGGACGGAAAGCGGCTAGAGGTCATCCCCGGAAGGTTCCGGGGGGCGGGCTTCCACCGGGGGCGTGAGGACGTCCGCACGGGATGGCGGCCGGCAAGCCGGGCGGTAACGGTTGGCGGCGACCCAGCGGTAGACCCGGGTCCCCAGCCACTCCATTCCCGGCAACCAGAACAGCGGCGTCAGGGGAAACAGCAAGGGTACCCGGCGGGTCAACTGCCGGAAGGCGTAAAACCCTTCGTACAGCGGCCCGACCGCCGTATCCGGGTGGGTGTCCAGGTAAGCGGCCCGTTGCAGGTCGTCCCAAGCGAGGCCCCGCGGCGGTTCCGGCAAGGATTGGAAAGCGACCCACGAGACGCGCCCGGCCCGGTCCATCCGGCGCAGCCACTTGACCCACCGGAGGCAAAACCCGCAGCCGCCGTCGTAGTAAAACACCCACGGAGTGCCTTGGACACGCTCGGGAGACTCTGACTGCCGCTGCCCGGACATCGCTATCAACCTGACCTATCCTGGCTGTCCTAATCCTCGATTCACTGCCGGCTTCGGTTGGGGCGCCTTCTTTTCGAGCCTTCTATATTAGATTGTACAACAGACCGTCCTCTCCAAACCGGATCATTACCGGCGCAGGACGCGCACTCCCGTGCAGGGTCTTTCGATTCTCGGAAGAATCCCCTCGCCCTCTGGGAGAGGGTTAGGGTGAGGGCGTCCCGGTCAAGAGCCGCCGTCGTTGATGCGCGGGGTTCGCCCTCACCCCCTGCCCATCTCCCGCGGGGAGAGGGGAGAATCGAAAGACTCTGACCCTGCCTTTCCGCAACGTTGACTGTCCCCAACGCCACGCTTACACTGCCTTGGGATGCGGCCGCCGCCGCTCTCCCGACTGCCATACAAACCACAGGAGCTAAACCGGGCGCATGAATTTTGGACTATTTTGTGAATGGCCCAATCCGGCTATTCGGAACTGGAAGACCCTGTTTGAAGAGGGCGTTGAGCAACTGCAATACTCGGAAGAGGTGGGGTTTGACTACTGCCTCATCGCCGAACATCACTTCTCCAACTACGGCAACTCTCCGGCGCCGCTGTTGCAGGCTTTGCACATCGGCCAGCGGACCAAGAAGCTGAAAATCGCCACCGGCATCCTGGTGCTGCCCATCTGGGACCCGCTGCGTTTGGCGGAAGAAGTGGCGGTGCTGGACAATCTGATTGACGGGCGTTTCATCTGCGGCGTGGGCCGGGGCTACCAGCCCCACGAAATGGCCCGCTTCGGCATCTCCCTGGACGAGTCCCGGCAGCGCACCCTCGAAACGCTGGAGGTGATGGTCAAGGCGTGGACGCAGGACGAGTCTTTCACCTACGCAGGGGAACACATCAACGTGGTCAATCCCACCACCGTCTGGCCCAAGCCCCTGCAGAAGCCCCACCCGCCCTTCTGGATTGCCGGCACCAGCGTCGAGTCCATGAAGCTGGCGGCGGAGCGGGACATGATGCCCATTACCACGGGTCTGCTGGGCGCCGCCGGAATGCGCGCCCACCTGGCATCGCTGGTCCACTTCAGGATGGACCTGGGCAAGCCGGTGGACAACATCGAACTGGGGATGCAGGCCATCACCCACGTTGCCGACACCGATGAAGAGGCCCGTGCCCAACTGGACTACGCCCGCTGGCAGAACCGGGCCGGCCGCGCCCTGAACCGGCTGGACGTGAAGAACGGACGGGTGCAGGTCGGGCCATATCAGGGCGAGTTGGACGACGACAGGTTCATGCAGCGTCTGTTCTTTGGCAGTCCGGAGACGGTCATCCGCAAGTTCCGGGAAGCCGCCGAACTTGGCGTCACCCACGTCAGCAACTGGATGATGTTCGGCGGAATCGAGCACGAGAAAATCATGAAGTCCGTCCGGCTGATGGGCGAGTATGTAATCCCCGCTCTGAAGGACGTGCGCCCGCCGCCGTCGCTGTACGAGGAACTCGCCAGCGAACCGCCGGCCACCACCGAGCAGCTGCAAGCCGCCCGTTTCGGCCCCGCCCCGTCGGACGTGACGACGACGTAGCGGGGCGCATAAAGGAAATCCTTGGCAAGGAAGGGATGGGGGATAAACGGGATGGAACCCAACTGGAAGAATCAGACCCTATGGACGGGCGACAACCTGGACGTTATGCGGGGTATGAACTCCGGGTCGGTTGACCTGATTTACCTCGCCCCACCCTTCAACAGCAACCGGAACTACGCCGCGCCCATCGGCAGCCAGGCGGCAGGGGCCGCTTTTAAGGACACCTGGACTCTGAGCGACGTTGACTTGGCCTGGCACGGCGAGATTGCCGAGTCTGAGCCGGCCCTGTATGCCATCATTGACGCTGCCGGTCTGGCCCACGGCAGGGGGATGAAAAGCTATTTGATAATGATGGCGGTCCGGTTGCTGGAGATTCGCCGGATCCTCAAAGACACCGGCATCATTTACCTGCACTGTGACCCGACGGCCGGCCATTACCTTAAACTAATGATGGACTGCATATTTGGCCACAATAACTTTAAGAATGAGGCAGTTTGGAAACGGACAGCAGGCCGTTCCGACGCTCAGCGATTTGGCCGGGTTCACGACACACTTTTGTTTTACTCTAAGAGTTCCAAATACACTTGGAACAGGCAGTATTTGGCGCACAACTCGGAATACGTGAAGCGAGATTACCGGAATAGCGACGCGCTGGGACACTGGAGTATTGCTGACTTGACGGCATCAGGTATCAGAACCGGGGAGTCTGGGCAACCTTGGCGAGGTATAGACCCCGGTAAAGTCGGCAGGCATTGGAGTACACTGTCAAAGGGCGGAATGAACGAATTCATTATCGAGCGCGGACTGATAGAGAAATGGCCGGATGGACTTCCAAGCGTACAAGAACGTCTGGATGCTTTGGATCAAGCTGGCCTGATTTACTGGCCTGAAAAGGGCAGTATGCCCCGCTTAAAGCGTTACCTGGAATCCACCAGAGGAACAGCGGTAGAGGATATTTTCGGGGATATTCCGCCCGTGCAATTCCAGTCCAAAGAAAACACCAACTACCCCACGCAAAAACCCTTGGCCCTGCTGGAGCGGATAATCCGGGCCAGCAGCAACGAGGGCGACGTGGTGCTGGACCCCTTTTGCGGCTGCGCCACGGCCTGCGTGGCGGCGGAAAAGCTGGGGCGCCAATGGGCCGGCATCGACATCTCCCCCAACGCGCTGGTGCAGGTCAACAACCGGCTGCGCAACGAGCTTGGGCTGTTTTCCCTCGGCGTCACCCACCGCACCGACATCCCACAGCGCACCGACCTGGGCCTGATACCGCCCTACCGTACCCAGAAGCACACCCTGTTCGGCAAGTTCGAGGGAATCTGCCAGGGCTGCCTGATTTCCTTCCCCTTCCGCAACTTCACCATCGACCACATCATCCCCACGAGCCGGGGCGGCACCGACCACATAGACAACCTGCAACTGCTCTGCGGCGCCTGCAACTCCGTCAAGGGCAGCGGGACTAACGAGGAGTTTTTGGTGAAGCTCAGGGGGATGGGGTTGAGGTAGGGTTATGGAAGCAGTGGACGAACTTTGACCACCACCTTCGATCTCCATATAGAACTTGGTCTTTCCGCAGGGTGATTTGGTATAGGCGTTCCCAGTAACCCGGCCCGCTTGGGGGCGTGGGACCTTGCCACCGACGAGAAATTTGTATCAAAATCCAGCAGGCCAACATACAAGGGAGAAACATGAACATCTGTGAGTATAACCAGACCACCAACAAGACTTTCCAGGCTTCGAAGTGAGGTGCTTCATCTGGCACTGGGTACATATGATCAAATATGCCGACTACAATACCCGCTATAACAAGGGATACAGTCAGAGAGAACCAAACTACGGTCGTCTCCCGTTGGTCTAACCATTGACCCAAACGTATTATTAACATCGACCCCTCTTAAAGCTTACGTCCAACCCCACATCGTTTGATGCGTCCCTGTATATTTCATACCATAACGGACGTTCCAAAAGCAAACGGAACCTCTGTAAAGGGAGATACTCCTATGACCAACAATCCCAACCAACCCCCGCTGCCCCTGCCCTTGCGGGGCGTCCGCGTCCTTGACGCCACCCACATTGTCGCCGGCCCCTTCTGCTCCCTCATTCTGGCCGACATGGGGGCCGAGGTTATCAAGATTGAGCGTCCCCGCACCGGCGACCTGTCCCGGGGCCGCGGCCCCTTCGTCTCCGGCGAAAACGGGGAGCAGGTAAGCTCGCGCTACCTGGGCATCAACCGCAACAAGAAGAGCGTCACCCTGGACCTGCGGAACCAGCGTTGCAAAGAGGCGTTCCAAAACCTGGTCAGGGAGTCGGACGTCCTGATTGACAACTGGGGGCCGGGCGCTTTCGAGCGGCTGGGCCTGGGATACGCGGTCCTGCACGAGCTTAACCCCCGGCTGGTCTACGCCAGCATCACCGGCTACGGCGACAGCGACGGTCTGCGTGGCCCGTATTCCGCTTGGCCGGCCAACAACCTCAGCATCCAGGGCATGGCCGGCTGGATGGAAGTCACCGGCGAGCCGGACAGCCCTCCCCAGGCGGTGGGCGACAACATCGGCGATTCCGTCCCCGGCCTGTGGACCGCCCTGGGCATCGTGCTGGCCCTGCGCACCCGCGAGCAGACGGGGCAGGGGCAGTTGGTGGATATGTCCATGTACGAGTGCATGGTGTCCCACCTGGTCAGCAGCATGAACGTTTTCCAGGCCACCGGCGCCAACCCCACCCGCTCCCGCGACCGTCTGGTCACCGCCGGAATGCCCTTCAAGGCCAAAGACGGCTACGTCCTGATGGCCGGCGTCCGGTCGTCGGAACGGCTGCGCGCCATGTGGCAGCTTTTGGGCCGGGACGACCTGGCCGATGACCCGCGCTACCTGGGGCAGGACTCGGACGGGGACTTCTACTTCAGCAACGTAATTCCGGCCATTGAGGAGTGGTCAACCCAACTGCCCAAGTGGGAAGTGGCCGAGAAGCTGACCGGGATTGGCTTTTCTATGGGCATTGCCCAGACCATTTCCGACCTGGACCAGTGCCCCCACCTGTCGGCGCGGGATATGTTCGTCGCCACCGATGACACCGTGGGCGGCCGGTTCACTTCGCTCAAGACGCCCATCCACCTGACCGGCTGCCAGGACTTCGCCGCCGGCACCCCGCCGCGCCTGGGCGAAAACAACCTGGAAATCCTGTGCAGCCTCGGCGGCCTGACGCCGGAGGAACTGGCGGAATTGGAGGCGGAAGGCGCGGTTTAGGATACAATTTAGCCAATGGAAACCACTTGGTACTACGAAACCGTCGTTAAGCGAAAGCACCCCGAAGTTCGAGAAGAATGGTGGAGCGGGTGATCGCCAATCCGTTGCATACTGAAACCCAACCCAATGGTAGAATCAGGTATTGGGGATTTATTGTGGAAGAAGACAAATGGTTGAGAGTGGTCGTCGACGAAGGGAAGTTGCTCAACCGCTTTTTCGACGAGATGAAACTGAGCCGATGGGGGAGACCGTGAAACTTAAGATAGATTATTGCAAAGACACCGATACCCTCTCTCTTTGGAATGGGGAACCCGCCAGCCACGCCGCCGACGTTGCCGACAACCTTACCGCCGACTACGACTCCCGTGGGGATGCGGTCGGGTTCACCCTCGAAAACGCCGCCGAACTGCTGCTGCCTATTCTCACAACCGCCAAGCAGTCTGCCAAAGCTACGCTCTCCAATGAGGCCAGTTAACCGGAGGTTGTGGAATTGAGTATTCCCATTAACCCGAAGCTGAAAATAGACTACGACCCTATATCCGACACACTATATCTGGGCAATGGCCTGTCGGCATCCAACGGCGAGGATGCCGCCGAGAACGTCACCGTGTTCTTTGACAATGACTTTCAACACAACGCGGTGATGATCGAACACGCTGCCAGGTTGTTACTCCCTATACTGACCGCCTCAAATCAGGTGGAAGACGCCACGCAGTCGGAAGAAGCCGCCTGACCGACGGCAAGGAAACCGGTCCATAACTTAAGCCAATCCCAACCCTACGGAGGACCACCGTGCCCATCACCGGACAAGGAATCATCTCCCGCGCCGCCGGGGAGCGCACCCAACTGGAAGAAATAATCATTGACGACCCGGGCCCCGGCGAGGTGCTAGTGCGGATTCAGGCCAGCGGCGTCTGCCACACCGACCTGCACTACAAACTTGGCGCCATCGGCAGCGACTTCCCCTACCTGCTGGGCCACGAGGGCGCCGGGATTGTCGAGGCGGTGGGCGAGGGCGTCACCGCGCCGCAGGTGGGCGACTATGTGGTGCTGGCTTGGCGCGCGCCCTGCGGCGGCTGCCGGTTCTGCGCCCTGGGCCAGCCCAACCTGTGCTCGGCCAGCCTCAACGCCCAGCCCCGCATGACCGCCAAGCGGGACAACGCCCAACTCAGTCCGGCCATCGGCATCGGCGCCTTCTGCACTCACACCGTCGTCGCCGCCAAGCAGGCCATCCCCGTTCCCCGGGAATGCCCTCCGGAGCAGGCGTCCCTGCTGGGATGCGGCGTAACCACCGGCGTCGGCGCGGTCCTGTACACCGCCGGCGTCCGGCGGGGCAGCAGCGTGGCCGTATTTGGCTGCGGCGGCATCGGAAACAGCGTCATCATGGGCGCGAAGCTGGCCCGCGCCGGCCAAATTATCGGCGTGGACATCGCCGCCAACAAGCTGGAATGGGCGCGGCAGTTCGGCGCTACCGACGTGGTGGACGCCACCCAGTGCGACCCGGTGGAGCGCATCAAGGAGCTTACCGGCGGCCACGGCGTGGACTACTCCTTTGAGGCCGTCGGCACTCCGGCCACGCTGCTGCAAGCCCTGTGGTCCCGGGACCTGGCCGGCGCCTGCACGTTAATCGGCGTGCCGGACCCGGCGATGACCGTAGAACTGCCCATGCTGCAATTCTTCGGCTTGGGCGGCGCGCTGCGGGTAAGCTGGTACGGCGACTGCCTGCCGTCCCGCGACTTTCCCCTGCTGGCCCAATACTACCTGAACGGCGAGCTGGACCTGGACCGGGTGGTCTCCCGGGTCATCAACCTGGAAGACACCGAGGCCGCCTTCGAAGCAATGGAACGGGGCGAAACCCTTCGCTCGGTAATCCGCTTCCCCGACCCGTAGGGCGGCACGCGGCCCCATAAATCCAGGGGGTTTGGGGGATTCATCCCCCAACGCACCCTCCGGCGCCCCAGGGTCTTTCAATCACCCGCCCAGCGGTGGGGCGCGTCTCTCAGGTTGACCAGCCCCAGTTCATCGCACAGGGCCAGGTACTCGGTACGGCGCGCCCCCTGCCACTCCAGGTCTTCCAGGCCCTCGGCCAGCGGAACGTCCAGCCGGAGTGTGGCCAGCCGCTTGTACAGCGCAGCCTCTTCCCGCCGGGCGGCCAAGCTGTCGGCGGCCCCCTTGGCGCCGCGCACCTTTACCGTCCACGCGGCGGCGTCATCCGGAATGTCCTCCAGGTGGACGTACTCCGCCAACACCTGCGCCGTGGTCTTGGCGCCCCACTTGGGGATGCCGGGGAACCCGTCGGCGGCGTCCCCCACCAGCGCCAGGTAGTCGGGAATCGACGCGGGGCCGACGCCGAACTTTTCCCGGACCCCGGACTCGTCCAGCATTATGTCCCGTCGTCGGTCCCATGCCGCCACCCGGTCGCCGGACACCATTTGCGCCAGGTCCTTGTCCGGCGAGCAGATTACGATTTGACCTACGCGCGGGTCGTCCCGCCAGCGGACGGCGGCGGTGGCGATGGCGTCGTCCGCCTCGAACTCGGTCATGGGCCAGACCACCAGGCCCAGCGCATAGGCCGCCCGCTCCGCCAACTCAAACTGGGACTTGATGTCCTCGGGCACCCCGTCGCCGGTCTTGTACCCATCGAACAAATCGTTCCTGAAGGACTCGACAACGTGGTCGAAAGCGCAGGCTAGGTGGGTTGCGTCTTCCTGCCGCAGCAGTGCCAGCAGAGTCTGAATCAGCCCGCGGGTGGCGGCCACTTCCCGCCCGTCCGGGGCCTTGATGGACGGTAAGCCGTAATAAGCCCGGAACAGCTCGTAGGTGCCGTCCACCAGATGAATGTTCATGGGTTCCCCCGATAGGCCAGTGGTCCAACAGCATTGAATTGATTGCCTGACCGGTGCTTCGGACCGGCGTACACATTACCTCCGGCACGCCGGCATGGACCCAAGCCGCTAACTTCTACCGGATGCGGTAGGACACCTGCAATCCCACAGAAACTTCCACCTCCGGTTCGGAATCGAAGGGAAGCAACGTGGCATACCTAGCAGGGGCGTTCTGTCCGGTGCAAGGGTTGAGGCCGGCGCCGGGAAAGCCAAATGGGACATTCTGCAGTGGGTACTCCAGTGCGCCTATAACTTCGCCCAGTTCCAGCTCCAGAGCGTCAGCCAGATCATCGGCGGCAGCTTCGGTGCCTGGCACCGCTTCCCGCCGCGCCAAGGATACGGCCCGGACGCAGTTCTCCTCGGACAGAGCGAACCTGACGCCAAAGGACTCGGACCGTCGTACCACTTCCTCTACCGCATCTACTATAGCGTCGCCTGTACTGGCTATTTCGTCGATCTCCACCTCAACCAGGATAATGGTGGGTTCGTACCGCCCCGGGTGTTCGAACTCGACGGCTTCTTCGTTCAAGCCAATCGCGACCAAGTTCGCCACAATTTCCTGGCGGTCTTCCAAGGAAAACTGCTGGGGGCCGGAAGGACCATAGTCCCTTTCCGGAATCACAACCACGTAAGCCTCATCCGGAGCGACGGTTACCGTACCGATCGCCGAAACCGTAAGACTGCCCTCCACTGCCATCGTCTGGGGAAGCGGCGATAGACTCAATCCGCCGATGTTACCCGGCCCAAGACTGGAAGGCGCGGCTGCTGAACGGGAACCCAATACCATTAACGCCCCGTTCTCCCCTCCCGTTCGCGACGCAACATTGGGCGCAGCGGTAGGCGTGGGTGCTTCCGTCGAAATGGCCGTAGGCATCGGCTTGACGGTCCCCGTAACCGGCGCAGCGGTCGGCATATCTGTGGCAGCGGTAGCCGTGGGTGCATCAGCAGCGGTCGGCAGACCTGTGGCAGCGGTAGCCGTGGGTACATCAGCGCCGGACCCCGCGGCTGTCTCGCGCTCTGACACTTCTTGGCTGCAAGCCAGCGAAACAGCCGCCGCGACGAACACCAGGATGCACAACAGATTCAACCCTTTCATTACTTCTCCTATACTACAACCGGACGATGGCAAAGCCGTTGAAGTGGACCTATCAGACCTATCAAGGGAAGGTACTGTTCGCTCAAACCGTTAGGAGTATTTAAGCCTAAGAAACCTCTGAATAAGTTGTTGGATTGTTCCAAGCCACGCCTCATCCAAGCACGATTCCAACAGAGGATCGCCGTCGTTCCTGACTTGTTCAGAAGTTCCCTAAGTGTACTAAACTAAAGCCAAGGTGGGATCTACATTTCCGGAGTGATGATCATAAGCCGGGGTGCTCTGATGAAGCTCTTCCACCCATACATCGAAAACGGTCCGACACTGTCTCAGGGTATCCGGCATATGCGCATTTCACCTTGGCTTTAGTTTAGGTTGATTGCCCGCCCCGGTCAAACCCGGTAGCAGGCGGCGGTGTGGCCGGGCGATTTCTCTTCCAGCGGCGGATGCGGGTTGTCCCGGCAGAAGTCGTTGGCCAGCGGGCAGCGGTCATAGAAGCGGCAGCGGTCCGGCGGGTCCACCGCCGCCGAGACTTCGCCCCGGATGTCCACCGGCTCCCGTTGGAAATCCGGGTTGGGCACCGGCACGGCGGAAAGCAGGGCTTTCGTGTAGGGGTGCTGTGGGTTGCCGAGCAGCTCTTCCGTCTCGGCCAGCTCGACAATCTTGCCCTGGTACATCACCGCAATCCGTTGGCACATATAGCGGGCCACTGCCAAGTCGTGGGTCACGTACAGATAGGTGATGTCCAGCCGCGCGCTCAAGTCCTGCATCAGCGTCATAATGCCGGTGCGAATGGAAACGTCCAGCATCGACGTCGGCTCGTCGGCCACCACGAAGGACGGGCCGATTACCAGGGCGCGGGCGACCGCCACCCGCTGCCGTTGCCCGCCGGAAAGCTCGTGAGGGTAGCGGAACAGATAAGCGGATGGGGGAGTCAACCCCACCATGCCCAGCAGCTCGGAAACCCGTTGCAGCCGCTGCGCCCGCGTTCCCATCCCCTGCACGTTCAGCGGTTCGGCCACCGTGTCGTAAATCGTGCGGCGGGGGTTCATGGACTCGTAGGGGTCCTGAAACACCATCTGCACCTGACGGCGGAAGATCTTGACTGCCGGACCCTTCAGCGTGGCGGTGTCCATCAGACCCGCCGCAGGTTCCACGGAAGCGGCCAGCGTCGGCACACCGCCATCGGGCGCGGCAAAAGTCCCGGAGCCGCGGAACAGTATGCGGCCGCGGGTTGGTTCCAGCAGCTTGACCAGCAGACGCCCCACCGTGGTCTTGCCGGAACCGGACTCGCCCACCAGCCCTAGGGTTTCCCCGGCGGCGATGTCGAAGCTCACGCCGTCTACGGCATGAACGTAACCCGTGGGGCCGCGGAAGGTCCCCCGCCCCACCGGAAACAGCTTGGTCAGGTCTTCGGCCCGCAACAGAATCGGAGAGTCGGCCGCTCCGCCGCCGGATGTCGGCAAGGCCGTCATCGTCCTAACTCCCGGCGCCTGAATCGGGGACGGCGCAGGCCGTTGCCGGGTCTGGAGCGTCCCCGGCCAGGGGGTGCCAGCAGGCGGCCCAACCGCCGTCCACCTGCACCCGGGGCGGCTGCTGCGTCCGGCAGACTTCGGTGGCCAGGGGGCAGCGGGGATGGAAGCGGCAGCCGGTTGGCGGCGCAATCAGGTTGGGCGGCTCGCCCGGCAGGTTTTGCAGCGGCCGCTTCTCCCCGGTGACGCTGGGAAAGGCGGACAGCAGCGCCGCGGTGTAGGGATGCTGTGGCCTCCGGAAGAGTTGGGACGTTTCGCCCAATTCCACCAACTGCCCGGCGTACATGACCCCCGTCCGGTCGGTAATCTCGGCCACCACCGCAATGTCGTGGGTGATGTAGAGCATACTCATGCCCAGCTTTTGCTGGATGCCTTTCAATTCCCGCAGAATCCGGTCCTGCACAATGACGTCCAGCGCCGTGGTCGGCTCGTCGGCGATTACCAGGTCCGGCTCGCAGCTCAGGGCCATGGCAATCATCGCCCGCTGCCGCATCCCCCCGCTCAACTCGTGGGGGTAGCGGTCCATCAACTCGGTGGGCAGGCCGACGAGGTTTAACAGGTGGGCGACGCGCCGGCGGGCGGCGTCCCGGCGGGTCTCCATGCCGTGATTTTCGATAGCCTCGATAATCTGGTCGCCCACCCGGTACACCGGGTCCATAGCGTTCATGGCCGCCTGGAAGACCATTGACACCCGCCGCCACCGGAACTGGCGGACTTCGTCGCCGCTCATGGCCAGCAGGTCTTGTCCGCCCAGCATTACCCGTCCCCGGACCATTCGGGCGTTGTCGGGCAGCAGGTTCATCAGCGACAGGGCGATGGAGCTTTTGCCGCACCCCGATTCGCCGACCAGCCCCAGGCAGCCGCCGGGTTCCAGGTCGAAGCTAACGCCGTCTACCGCCCGCACCGTTCCCTGCCGGGTCAGGTAGTGCATCGTCAGGTCCTCTACGGATAGGCCCGTCGAGGGAGACCGTTCCGCGGCTGCGTAAGACTCAGCCATCGTACTGCCGGCGCAGCCGGGGGTTGACCACCTCGTCCAGCGCCCTGCCCACCAGGTAAAACGCGCTGCACAGCATGGTGATGGACGCGCCCGCCGGGATAATCAGCCACCAGTAATCAATGCCCCCCAGCAGGTAGCCGCCGGTGGAGGCGGTGTGAATCATAATCCCCCAACTCATCCGCACGTTGAGGATGCCGAAGTAGGATAGCACCGCCTCGGAGAAGATGGCAGCGGTGACGGTGAACATCATGTACAGCAGGGACAGGGGCAGCAGGTTGGGGATGATGTGGACGAAGATGATGTGCCGATGGCTCCCGCCGGCCACCCGGGCCGCCTTGATGTACGGCTTGACCTTGATGCTCAGAGCTTGCGACTTGAGCACGATGGCCGTCCCGCCGAACCCGGACAGGATTCCCAGGATGACGGCCAGTTGGAGCAGGTTGAGTCCGAAGAGGGCGGTCAGAACTATGAGCAGCGAGATGGTCGGCAGCATGATGATGATGTCGGCCAGCCGCATCAGCAGCGCGTCCACCACGCCGCCGTAGTAGGCCGAGACCGCCCCGACGGTGGTGGCGATGGTCACCGTCACCACCGCGGCGGTGATGCCCAGCAGGAACTCGGAACCGGCGCTGGACATCAGCTGGCTCAGCACATCCCGCCCCAGGGAATCGGTGCCCAGCAGGTGGTTCGCCGAAGGCGGCGCCGGATGCTGTATCTCGTCGAAACCGTAGCCGGTGATGGGGTCGTACATGGCCCGCTCCCAAACCGTGTTCATCAGTATCGGGTGGGCCAGCGCGAACAGCGCGAAGGCCAGAATGACGGCCAGCCCCAGCACTCCGATGCGGCTGGCGGCGAATATCGCCCACGCGCCCTTGAACCCGCTCCATGCCACTCTCAGCTTGGCCAGTTGGACGCCGAACCGTCCCCCGGCCATCGGGTCCGCCATTAACTCGGAAGAAAACTCCCGTCCGGCCGGGGCGGTCTGTCCCGGCCGGACGGGTTCGGGAAAAATGTTGGGTTCGGGAGAACCGGGGGTCGTCATTGGTAACGCACCCTGGGGTCGAGGTAAACGTAGAGGATGTCGGCGACCAGGTGGGCCACCAGCGCGATTACCCCCAGCAGGACGAATGCTCCCAGGGCCAGGGGCAGGTCTTCCTTCAGCACCGCGTCCAGCAGCGTCCGGCCCATGCCGGGCCAGGAGAAGATGGCCTCGATGATTACGCCGCCGTCAATGGCGAAGGCCAGGCTGAAAACCAGGCTGGTAACCACCGGCAGCAGCGCGTTGCGGGCGGCGTGGCGGTCCCTCACCACCCGCTCCGGCAGTCCCTTGGCCCGGGCCACCGTCACGTAGTCCTCCCGGATGGTCTCCAGCATACTGTTGCGGGTCAGCAGCATGGTGCCGCCAAAGGAGATGAGGGTCAGCGTACCCACCGGCAGCGCCATGTGCCGCAGGATGTCCAGCGCCAGATGGCCCACCCCTGACAGCCACCAGACCCCCACGATGCCCAGCAGAGTCAGACCTGCCAGCGGCAGCGCGACCCGGCCCTGGCTGCCCCGGGACCAGCGGCGGGCGATTACCACCGCTGCAAACAGCAGCAGCGCGCCCACCGCCCCGGTGATAATCATGTTGGTAAAGACCACGTTGGCCTCGACCGGCGCGCCCCGCCACAGCGACGGGTCCAGGAACTTGCCCAGGGGAAACCAGCCCAGCTTGAAGGCGAACAGCCAGATAACCATCAGGGCGAACCAGGGGGTGAACATGGTGAACAGCAGCGTCCCGGATATGGTCGCGGCGTACTCCATGAACCCGCCCCGCCGCCAGGCAATGGTCTTGCCCAGAAAGAAGCCGGCGTAAAAGGAGACCACCGTGGCGGTGAGGAACAGCGCCACCGTCCGGGGCAGCCGCTCCAGAATCACGTCAATCACCGGGCGGGGGTAGTGGCCGAAGGACACGCCGAAGTTGCCGGTGGCATAGTTCTTCAAGTGGGACAGGAATTGCTTCCAGAGCGGTTGGTCCAGCCCGAAGCTGGCCTCCAACTGCGCTTTGACCTCGGGTTCCACGTCGGGGTTGAATGAGTAGAACGAGGCATAGCTCCCCGGCTGCGCCTGAATCAGGAAGAAAGCCAGCGTGACAAACACCAGCAGGGTAATGACAATCTGGCCCAACCGCTTTAGCAGGTATCCGGTCATCGGCTAACGCTTCCCCTGGCTACTTGATGACGACCGTGGTGGTCAGCCCGCCCTGGTCTTGAAGCCCGTCCAGAACCTGGGTGTAGGGAAACTCCAGCCGGTCCGAGCGGTAGGCTTCCAGCAATGGAGTGGTGAACAGCACCACGTAGGGCAGGTCGTCGGCCAGGAACTCCTGCATCTGGAACACCTGCTTTCGCGCCTCTGCCAGGTCCGTCTCTTCCAGCAGCGCGTCGGCCAGCGCGTCGAACTCCGGGTTGGAGTATCCGCCCACGTTCAATCCGTCCTCGCTCGCGTTGCGGGAGTGGAAGAAGGACTCCAGGTAGTCCGGGTACAGGCTCAGGCCCCATCCCAGCATCCACATATCCAGGTTCTCGTGGTCGCTGAGCCGCTCGACGATGATGTTGAACCCGGTGAGCTGGGCCTTGACCGGAATGCCCACGTCGTTCAGCCACCGCTCAATCCAGATGGCGAAGGTGGACCGGAGCGGGTCGTAACCGGCGCTGGGCGCCATCAGTTCCAGCTCTTCCATCAGTTCGCCGTTGGGCATCCGCAGGCCCTCGCCCTCCTGCTCCATGAAGCTGCCGTCTTCGCTGACCACCGGCTCCGTCTCAAAGGTAAACCCGGCGTCCTTGAGCAGCGTCACCGCCTGTTCCACCCGCTCCTGCCGGGAGAGACCCTTGCCGATGAAAGGCACGTCCGGGTTGTACCAGAAGCCGTTGCCTTCCGGCACGGTGGTGTACATGGGAATGGCGACGCCCTGGAGCACCGTGCTGGTCAGGAATTCCTTGTCGATGAGAGTGGCTACGGCGTGGCGGAACGCCTTGTTGTCCATGGGAGCCTTGCGGTAGTTGAAGCCCAGGTAACGGAAGCCGTTGGATGGGTTCTCCGCAACCTCGATGTTCGGCTGCCCGGACACCTGCTCCTGCAAGCCCTTCTGCAGACCGATGGGGTTCATAATGAAGTCAATGTCCCCCTTGTTCAGGGCCAGGACGGCGGTCTCCTGATTGCCGTATATGCTGTAAATGGTGGCTTCGGCATGGGGGCCGCTGGTGTACTCCAGCACCTTTTCGCCGGCCGGCTCGCCGTAGGCGGAAAACTCGAAGGCCCCGGGCTTGGACTCGGCGTAGGCCCCGTTGGCGTACTCGGTCACGGTGACGCCTGAGAAATAATAGCCGTCGTTCCGGGTTTTCTCGGCAAAGGCCGCCTTCTCCCATTGAGTGAAGGTGTAGCCGCCCGCCGACGGCTCGTTTTCGGGGATGTGGGCGAACAGGAACTTTTGCTGTTCCAGAATCTCGCCCTGCTGCTTGGCTTCATCCACCACCGGCTGCCAGTAGGCTTTGGACAGGATGGGCGTGAAAGCCAGGCCGAACTGCCAGATGGACAGGCCCGGCTTCTTCTTGAAGACTGCCCTGATCTTGTGCGACTCCGGCGCCTCCACCCGCTCCACGAAATTGGAGTCCACAATGGACGACCAGTTGGCGGTAAGCTCCAGGTCCAGCGCCGTCTGGACCGTGAACACAAAGTCTTCCGCGGTGACCTCGTTCCCGTCAGTCCACATCATCCCTTCCCTCAAGGTGACCTCGGTAGTCCAGAAAGTCTGCCCCCCGACGGTTTCCTCCTTGAGGGGAGTCGGGAAGTCTGCCGCCAGGGAAGGCACCCAATCGAAGCGCTGGTCGGAGTAGGTGAACAGGGACGGTTGGCTCCCGCCCAGGACGTAGCTGTTCCAGATGGTGCCGTCGCCGGATGAGCCGAGGTAAGCCCAATAGTTGGTGGTGGTCAAGTCGGAGAAGATGCCCAACGAGTACACCGGATTATCGGAGGGCGGCGGCGGGACGGAACCGCCGCCGCCCACAGCTTGACCGGCAGCATTTGCCCGGGTTGCGGGTGGGGAAGCCGACGCCGGTCCGCCCGGGGTTGGGGTGGCTACGACCTGGACCTCTTCCACCACCTTGACTTCCTTGACTACCTCCCTGGTGCATCCGGCCGCCGCCAGAGACATTGCCAACAACAGCGCAGCCGCGAGCCAGCCCGCTCGACCGCCGATAATTTGTCCTTGCATTCCGCAACCTCAACCTGAGCCTATCTGCCTGTTCGTCCTCAGTGCCTCGAAGAACTCCCCCTATCCAGGGGGTTTGGGGGATGAATCCCCCAACGTACCCCGCCCCCCAGGGACTTCCCTGCCGGCCCATCCGCCCTTGAGACAGTCGAAAGGGCCTTACATCCGTCCCGCCAGCGAACCCATCGGGTCCCAGGGAGGCAGCTTGATGGGGGCCTGGTCCCAGGCGTCCTGCAACTCCTGGGGCAGGTAGCTCTTGGGAGCGGCAATCTCGAACATATACTCGGCGAACCACGAGTCGTTCATCAGGCAGAAACCCTTGTCGCCCACCTTGTCATCCCAACTGTTCTCCACCCGCCACCGCCGGGGCTTGCCTTCCAGCACATCCACGCCGGTAAACAGCATGGCGTGGGTCATGCGGGTCTGGTGGTACTCCAGCCGGGCTGCCTTGTCCAGCGAGAAATCGGCGCCGTAGACCCCGGAGTAGTCGAACAGGTTGGCGTCCCACAACCCCAGGTCCCGGTGCATCTGCTTGCCGGTGTCGCAGCCCATCCACACCGGCTTGCCTTCTTCCAGCATTCGCTGGGCGATGGACTTGATAAGCTCAATATCGACGTTCAGGTACTTGACCCTGCCGCCGTCCACCATGTTGCCCAGGTACTCGATGGTGAAGGTGCGCCCCTCCGGGCTGGTCTCCCGCGGGTCGTGGACCAGGCAAACGTAGTCCTCCATTGGAGTGACGACGTACTTCTCGGCAAACTCCTGGGGGGTCAGTTCTCCGTCGCGCTGGAACTGCTGATCCTTGTCCCGCCACTGCCAGAAGAACCGGCTGGGGGGCGTTCCCAGGTGGATGCACAGTATCTGGTATATGGCGTTCAGGCTTTCCTGCTTCGAGTCCCGCAGTTCATCCATGCCGGACTCCCCGGCGTAGAGGTCGCGGATGCGCTTGGCGCCCTGCCGGTACTGGTAGTTGAGCATGGTGTTCATGCGGGCGGTGTTGCTCGAGCTTTCGGTCTCGGGCATGACCGGCTTGGGCACCACGCCATGCTTGCGGACCACGTTGACGAACATATCCCACTGGCCGCCGTCCTCGACGCCCCGCTGGAGCAGCCACGCCACAGTTCGGTCGTCCACCGGACGGCCGGCGGTCTCGATAACCGCCTCCAGCAGGAAATTGGCGCGCTCCAGCTTGTCCCAGAACGTCACGTAGTTCTGGCTGAACTCGAACTGCTTGAGGTTAAGCGCGTCCTTGCTCTCGGCCCGGAACATATTGAGACCGGCGAACATCCAGCACCGGCCGGACCTGGCCTGGTTGGTCACCGGCCAATCGTCCAGCAGGGTAGAAAAGGTATGCTCGGCCTCGGTAACTATGGGGCGGTTCAGGGCCACTTCGTTCACGTCCCGCTGCGTGACCACGTTCTGCATGAGATTGCTTTTGGGGTTTTCCCGGAAGCGTTGGTCGAACTCCGCCACCTGCCCCGGGGTCAGCGACCCGCCGAGCGACCCGTCGGGAAAAGCATTGCCGGTCATAAGAATCTCCTTTGCCGTTATTGCGTATACGCCCGCCGCTGCGAAAGCGGTTTGGTTCCGCGGCCATTCAATCCATTCGTCCTGAGACCATCAAAGACCTCCCTGAATCCAGGGGGGTTGTGGGATTCATCTCCCAACGTACCCCGTACCCCTGTCTCCGCCAAGCCCTTTCGATTCCCCCCTCTCCCCGCGGGAGAGGGGCCGGGGGTGAGGGCGAACTCCGCGCATCAGCAACGGTTGCTCTTGGCCGGGACGCCCTCACCCTAGCCCTCTCCCAGAGGGAGAGGGGATTTTTCGAGAATCCAAAGACCCTGTCTCCCCCGCCGCCGGTTGCAGCCCCTGCCAAATGCGATTAAAGTGTTGCCAACCCGCATTTGGCAACACTTTGCCACCGCATTATAGTATATCCGGCAGGCAATACCCACCGGCGGAGTTGAGGAATGGACCCGGTTTACCTGGACTACAACGCCACCACGCCCATCGACCCCCTCGTCGCCGAGGCGATGCTGCCCTTCATCTTTGACCATTTCGGCAACCCTTCCAGCGGCCACGTTTACGGGCAGCGCGCCAGGGCAGCCGTCGAGGACGCGCGTCACGCCGTCGCCAATCTGCTGGGCTGCCACAGCGGCCAGGTCGAGTTGTCCAGCGTGCTGGAAGCCATGCGCGTGCCGCTGGAATACGCCAAGGGCACGGTGCGCCTGTCGGTGGGCAGGACCACCACAACTGAAGAAATTGATCGGGCGGTGGCGGAGATTGTCCGCGTCGTGGGCGCTCATGCCCCCGCCGCCGGGAGTTAACTATGACCCTGCCGGACTTGCCCAGCAGCGCCCCCGCCACCGAGCTTTTCCCTCATTTCGAGTCGGAAATTTACCGCATGATTGCCGAGGAAATCGAGGGCCTCACCGACGAGCAGTTGGACTTCGAGTCCGGCCAGTGGGGTTGGAGTCAATGGAGCATCCGCCGCAACCTCAGCCACATGGCATCCGGCGACCTGCGCTGGCTGGTGCAGCGGTGGGGCGATGCGCTCTTCCCCGGCGGCCTGCCGGAGGTTGACGACCTGGACGGCATCATCAACTCCCCCTACGACCGGCGGCTGGATGAGCGCAAGTATTGGGCAGTGCCGGACATAATGGACAAGTTTCGGCTGGGGCTGGAAATCAGCCACCAAATTCTCCAAAAGGAGACCGTCGGCAGCCTGCAAAGCCGGGAATGCCAGGTGCCTTACCAGGACGGAAGCCTCTGGTTCTCCCCGGCCCACCCCCGGGGAACCCGGCGCAGCTTGGACAACCCGGCAATGGGGTTTATGACCCTGGAAGCCACCTTCCGGCACCGCTATTACGAGTACCTGACCCACCTGTACAACATCCAGCGATTGAAGCGGGCGCAGGGCCTGGCCGCCAGGGTTGAAGTGCCCTTTGAGGGCTATTGGGCGATGCCGGACTGGGACCGCAGCGAACCCTGACGCCGGGGCACAAGGAAACTCAGTAGTCAACCAGTGCCTTTCGATGTAACAGTTCAGAGTTAATGGGAATCGATATGTCGATTCCATTTGAGCCTACCAAAGCCAAACATAAAAGTTTTGCGCAGCTTTTTCAAAAGCGGGTCCCACGTCCCCAAGTCTGAACAGTTGCTTTCGATTCTCCCCTCTCCCGCGGGAGAGGGGCCGGGGGTGAGGGGGAACCCCGCGCATCATCGAGAATCTAAAGATCCTGGGTAAATCCGGCGCGGGTTGCCGCGCCGCAGGAGGGCAAAACATGGGACGGCTGAAAGGAAAGGTCGCCATCATCAGCGGCGGCGCGCGGGGACAGGGCGCCACCGAAGCCAGGATGCTGGCAATGGAAGGCGCCAGCGTGGTCTTCGGCGACATTCTGGATGACGAAGGCAGGCAGGTCGAAGCCCAAATCCGGGAGTTGGGCGGCGAGGCCACCTACGTCCACTTGGACGTGACCAGCGAGACGGACTGGCAGTCGGCAGTAGAAACCGCCGTCACCCGGTACGGCAAGCTGAACGTGCTGGTGAACAACGCCGGCATCCTCATCCGCAAGACGCTGGAAGAGACCACCGGCGAGGACTGGGACCGGATTATGAACATCAACGCCAAGGGTGTGTTCCTCGGCACCAAGGCCGCCATTCCTGCCATGCGCGACGCCGGCGGCGGCTCCATCGTCAACATCTCATCCACCGCCGGGCTGGTCAGCAGCCCCAGCGGTTCGGCCAGCTACACCGCCAGCAAGGGCGCGGTGCGGCTGCTCACCAAGTCCACCGCCGTCCAGTACGCCCGGGAGGGCATCCGCTGCAACTCGGTCCACCCCGGCCCCATCGCGACCGACATGATCCAGGACTCGTTGAATGACCCGGCGGCCATGGCGGAGCGGATGCAACGGCTCCCGATGGGACGCATCGGCAAACCCGAGGAAGTCGCCTACGGCGTAATTTACCTGGCATCCGACGAGTCTTCTTTCGTTACCGGGTCCGAACTGGTCATAGACGGAGGGACTACCGCCCAATAGGCCGGAGCGGCCCTTCGGGAAACCCCGGAGCCTTCCCCCGTGAAAACGGGGGGCGGACGGGTTGGGATGGATGGGTTGAAGCGGCGCCGGGCATTCTTAACATAACGACAGCCAATCAGGGAGGCAGGACTATGCGGATTCTGTTAATCGCGACCAACCGCCACCGCCGGTTGATGAGCCGGATGAACGCCCAGCCGGTGCCCATCGGCCTGGCCTACATCGCCGGACACCTGGACCCGGACCGCCACCAACTCAGGATTCTGGACCTGATGTTCTCCGACGACTACCTGGCCGACGTGGAGCAGACCGTCAAGGAGTTCCAGCCCGGCCTAGTGGGAATCTCGCTGCGGAACCTGGACAATTCCAGCTATGTTGACCCGCAATGGGCGCTGCCGATAACCAAAGAGGTCATCGAAAAGGTCAAGGCGGTTACCGAAGCGCCGGTGGTCTGCGGCGGTCCGGCCTTCAGTCTGCTGCCCAAAGAGTGCTTCAACTTCCTGGAACCCGACATCGGTGTGGCCGGAGACGGCGGTGAGACCTTCGCCCAACTGACCGATTGCCTGGAAAGCGGGGAAGCCTTCCGGCACCTGCCGGGGGTCGTTACCCGCAACGCCAACGGTTCCCTGAATTTCAACGGCCTGGCTTACTCCGAATTTGCCAAGCCTCCCAGGTTGGAAGAGCTGGACATGGCCCGGTACGAGCAGTCCGGGTTCGGCATCGGCATCGTCACCAAGCTGGACGACAACTTCTCCCACGCCATGGACCCGGGCAGCGGCCCCAACAACTGGCGGGTGCTGCGTCCCATCGAGGACGTGGTGGCCGAGATTCAGAGCATGAAGGACCGCTTCGGGTTGAGGAAGGTGTTCTTCATCGACGGAGTGGGCTTCAACATTCCGCTGCCCCACGCCAAGGCCCTGTGCAACTCCATTATCGACGCTGACCTCAAGGTGCATTGGAACAGCTATCTCGCCCCCGTGCCCGAGTACTGCGACGAAGAAGTTCTCAACCTTATGCGGCAGGCGGGTTCCGGCTTGGTCATAATGAAGGGAGTGGCCGGCCACGACCTGGCCCAAGAATCCCTGGAGGACCGGATGGCCCCGATCCAGGAAGTCTGCCACCGTTGCGACGACGCCGGCGTCCACTACGTCTTTTCCCAATTCTTCGGCGAGCCTGGCGAGACCCCGGAAACCGTGGAGCGGAAGCTGGACTTCCTGCGGGAAATCAAGCCGGCGCTGGCCAACCTGCGGGTGGGCGTCCGCATCCGCCCTGGCAGCGACGTGGCGCGGATTGCCCTGGATGAAGGGGTAATCGAGGACGAAAGCGACTTGATAAAACCCACCTTCTACCTGGCCGGCTCGGTCAAGGACTGGATTGCCGACCGCCTCCACGCCGAGGCCGCCGCCAACCCCCGCTGGAACGTCCTTTAATGGACGTTCCTGTCGATCGGCCCGTGAGGGCCCACCTCACCACCCCCAAGAACATGGCGGGTTGACCACGCTCTTGGGGGTTTCTTGGCCATGTTCTTGGGGGGTTTTCACCATTCTCTTGAGGAGATTCTTGACCACGTTCTTGGGACACCCCGGTCCCGCCGGGCCGCCGGCTGGACCTGCCTGGGGCAGGCGGCAGGACTGCGGCCCATTGAACACGGCTCCGGGAAAATACCCCGGGGACGTGAGCGTTAATACAGGATGACACCTGCGGACGACAGCGAAAACGAAACCCGCCGGCTGCGTGAAGAGTTCGAACTCCTGCCCAAAGTCTCAGGGCATGGGGAAGACGTGGGGGTTCGCCATTCTGAACTCAGACCGGAATGGATAATGCGAATCATTGAAGAACCTTACGACCAATGGCAGGAAGTCAATTCCAGCAACGGGGAAGTCCGTATAATCTTAGCGGGGCGCGTAAGGGAATCCAATCAGTGGATTAGAGTCGTATTTGCAATCATTGGCGATTCGCGAGAGTTTATTACCGCCTACCAGGACCGGCGGTTATCCAAGAAATACGGAGGCAGACCATGGCAGAACCAGCAGTAAATTTCCCGGATTTGGAACTCCTGGACAAGGCCGTTGTCTCCTATTTGCAATCTGACACGCTCTTTATTCAAACCAACAAACCGTTCCTTGAGGGCGAAGAGATTGCGCAGGGAGTAACCGTTTTCTACGACCGGGAAAACGAGAACGAAGTAGTTGGGATGATGATTGACCACGCCGAAACTGTCCTAAAACCCTTCGTGGACGCAATCCTGGCCAAGCATGGGGTCAGTCCGGGGACGACGTAGGGGAGGGGCCTCAGAACGTTAGGATTACACCAGCCTTGCCCGGGCGTGGGTCAGCGCTTCCGGGTTGACCAGGAACTCGGGCATTCGCCCTTCCGCTGTCCTCACGCAGTCCATCGGTGTCCATCGGTGGATTCGGGATAAGGAAATCCCTGCCAGCCCACATACTCGGAAAAGAGGCGAACCCTGCCTCCGGTCATAGCCGCCCGCTTCCTATGACAAAATCACCTGATAAAATCACCCTGTTCATTCTCAGGGGGGCATCCGTAGGTACAAGAGTTTACAAGACCATTCTGATTACCGGCTGCGTCATCGGAATCCTGATATTCCTATCTGCCTGTGCGGAAGAAGGACCGGGCATCTTCTACCTTTCCCCGGAGGAATTCGCACCCGAGTTCAACAAACTCATTGAATGGAAGTTGGGCCTGGACGAACGCCGAGCAAAAGGCTGCCGTCAGGAAGTCAAGGAACCCGGCATCGACGTGGAAATCTACCGGGCCAAGTTCAATCATCAAATAGCCGCCGAAAACTACAGGGACGCCCGGACCACCTTCGAGAACCTCTGGGAGGAGGTCCGGCACTACGACCAGAGAGTGCGCCACGCCAGGTGCCCCCTGCATCTACCCGACGCCAGGTATCAGATTCCCGCTCCCGCCTATCCGCCATAAAACAACCAGGCTCCGGGCAAGCCAGCCCGGAGCCTGGATTACGATAGCCTGCTCGGCCCAGGGTTCAGGAAGCGTTCGGAATCGTAGGGAATCTCGTTCTCTATAGCTTCCTGAACCCTCTCTCTAAGCCGGTTGGCATCCGGGCTGTTCAGCGCCTCTCCCCGACTGGCATTGTCGGGCACCTCCAACAGGAGATTGCCGCAGCCCGGCACAAGGGTCTACCATCTCTTCGTTGTATAGGTGCGAGTCACGAACAGGTAGTAATTCCCGGATCCAAGAAGATTGGGGTCGCCATCCATGCGGAACTTGCCACCGGCCGGCCGGCATAGCGGTCCGGGTCGCCGTCGCGCACCTCTAATGCTTCGTGGCTGCCGGTGGACGCCCCGGACGGAACGATGGCCCGGCCAAACCCTCCGCCGGACAGCGCCATCTCAACTTCAATGGTAGGGTTGCCGCGGGAGTCCAAGACTTCCCGGGCGTGGATCCGGGAGATGCTGAAATCGGACGCCACAGTTCAGGCCCGGGGACGGCCCGAAAGCCGGGTGTGCCGAGTGATTTCGGTGTCCGCTAACTGAATCATCCCGTCGAGATTTGCGATGCCCCTGGTCAACAGCTTCTTGGCCAGCCGGCGGGCCAGGTCTTTGGCGGTGGGTTCAACGATGTACTCAGTCGGGGAATTCCCGTCGATGCGGGCCAGCATCAGGCACCCCACCTGCGGCGCCGTGTTTCTGGCCCAGCCGGAGTCGGCGGACCCGGTCAGGTACCCCCGCCAAAACACCTCGGCCAGCTCAAAGTATTGGGACTTGATATGACCGTTGTGCATCGCCTTGAGCAGCAGATGGTTGAACATGAAGGCCAGGTCGAACACCGGATTTCCGTAGTGTGCGACCTCGAAATCCACCAGGAAAATATCCTGTCCGGTGACGATGACGTTTTTGGGGCTGTAATCGCCATGCACCAGCGCGATTTTAACGCCCAGCATCCTCTGGGCTTCCTGTCGGATGACTGCCGCAACGTCGGGATGGGCGCGGGCGGCGGCGCGGTGGTAGGGGTCGATGCGCAGTTGAACGAAGGGCCGGTCGTCCAGGAAACGTCCCCGCACTTCCGAGGACCCGGCAGTTCCGGCGCGAATGGCGCCCAACGCGGTCCCAACCTTCTCGGCAACCACCGGGTCGGTTTCGCCGTTGAGCAACTGTTCTTTCCAGTTAACGCCGCCCGCCGGGGCGCAGGACATGACGAAAAGGAAGTTCTCCCGGTCCCGGTGGCGCACCACCGGAAGGGTCCCCGGCGGCAGGACCTGGCCCAGGGTGTCGATGCACTCCCACTCCCGGAAGATTCGCTCCCGGTCGGCGAACCAGTCCTCGTTGACCCGCAGCTTGGGCAGCGACTGCTTGACGACCATACAGTCATCCGGGGTTGTCACTTTTACCAGGACGTTGAAAATTCCCCCGCCCAACACCTCGGCGGACACGGGAGTATCTGGCCTCAATAAGCCTTGGGAGCGTAGATAACCGACGGCGTTGGCGGCTTCGAGATTAAAAGTCATGGTGAACGAACGCTCAACCGCGGGCATGGCCCGGCGGAACGGCCTACCCCCTCGGCAGGCCCAGGCCGCGGCTGGCGATGACGTTGCGCTGGATTTCGGACGTTCCGGCGGCGATGGTGCCGGAGAAGCTCAGCATCCAGCTTTCCTGGACCCGTCCAGCGAGGGGAGACCGGGGTTCGTCTGCGCCCAGGACGCTGTACAGGCCCAGCACGTCCATGCAGGTCTTGGAGACCCGCTGCACCGTTTCGCTGCCGAACACCTTGCTCATGGACGCTTCCCGGTTGGGCACCAGGCCCTCGCCCTGCATATAGGCGACGTTGTAGGCAATCAGGCGGGCCACTTCGCATTCGATGTACCGGTCGGCGAAGGCGTTTCTCACCCAGGGCAGGGACATGAGCGGCTGGCCGTTGCGGGTGGTCTCGGCGGCGTAGCGGCGGGTGTCGTCCAGCAGGCGGCGGGCGCTGGCCGAGTAGTCAATGCCGGAGCGTTCGAAGTCCAGCAGTGTCACCGCCACGTACCAGCCCCGGTTCTCGTCGCCGACGATGTTGCCGACGGGGACGCGCACGCTGTCCAGCGTTATCTGGTTGAATTCGTGCTTGTCCGCCATGTTGATGATGGGCCGGACTTCAACGCCGGGGGTCTTCATGTCCACCAGGAAGAAGCTGATGCCCCGGTGTTTGGGTGCGTCCGGGTCGGTGCGGGCCAGCAGCATAATCCAGTCGGCGCGGTGGGCCATGGACGTCCAGATTTTCGCTCCGTTAATCACGAACTCGTCGCCGTCACGGACGGCGCGGGTGCTGAGCGAGGCCAGGTCCGACCCCGATTCCGGTTCGCTGTATCCCTGGCACCACTGCACTTCCCCGCGGGCCACCGGCGGCAGGTGTACCCGCTTCTGCTCGTCGGAGCCGTGAATCATCAGCGTTGCGCCCATCATGCGGACTCCGAATGCGTCCCGGCCCGGCACCCGGTTGTAGGACATTTCCTCGTTGAAAATCGTCGAGCGCAGCGGCGAGGCGTTCTGTCCGCCGTACTCTTCGGGCCAGTGCATGGTCAGCCAGCCGTGGCTCGCCAGCTTGAGGCGCATCTCCTTGGTCAGCTCCCAACTTGCGTCGCCGGCGCCGGGGTCGCACTGGTCCCAAAGATCCGTCTGTTCCTGGTCAATGAATTGGAGCAGGTCGTGGCGGAACTGCCGGTCGTCGTCGTTGAACTGGAAATCCACGGTCACCTCCCGCCGGGAACGTGGGGCATCCCCCCGGAATGGGCGTATCTTACACCAAAACCGGCAATCGAATACAGACAATCGAACACGGAGACAGGGTCTTTTCATTCTCGAAAGAATCCCCTCTCCCTCTGGGAGAGGGTCAGGGTGAGGGCGTTCCGGCCAAGGGCAACCGTAGTTGATGCGCACGATTCCCCCTCACCCCCGGCCCCTCTCCCGCGGGGAGAGGCTGACAGGGGTATGTATAGGGTTTCATGTAGGGGCATGGCGGGTGACCTCCAGGTTGGGCTTGGGTTCCGGCCAGGGTTTGGGCAGCAGCCATACCCGGCGCCATAACCGGCCCCGGTGCAGCAAGCGTCTCAGCCAGTCGATGCCGTGCCGGATTACGCTGACGGTCCGTCCCGGCTTCTCCCTGCCGCTGCGGTGCGTGGGCGCCAGCGCCCGGGGCGGCGCTCGCAAGCTGCCGGGGGGCATCTTCCGGTCATAGGCGTCTTCCACCCTGGTCCCATAGGCCAGGGTCAGGAGCGTCGCCACCGACAACACGAACCAATGGCGCGAAATCCGCGCCGGGTCAGTCCTGCGGGTCTTGTGCCATTGCCAACCCAGGCTCTTGACCGCCTTGAACCCCAACTCGATCCAGAAGCGGAGGGCGTACCAACTCACCCCAACTTGGTCCGGCGGAAGGTCGGTCAGGATGATCCACGGCTCCTCCTGTTCAACGTACCAGACCGCCAGCAGGGTGCAACGGCGTTTTGCGGCGGCTCCGCCGAAGGCGGTCCCGCTGCCGGTCCAGGCGGTATCCGGACTGGAAACGAAGGCGCGCGCGGGCAGCCGCCGTCCGCCATCGGCGCAGAAAGTGACGTTTCTCGGATACCTCATGTAGGGATGCCAGCCCTGAGCGAGTATCTGTTTCCACAATTTCGGACTGGCCAGGCCCCGGTCGCACATCACAATCACGGTCATTTCCCTGGGGACCGCCGGGGCCAGGGCCTGCAGCAGTTCCACTATTGGGTCCATCCAGGCCCCGCGCTGGTTGGCCCGCAGGATTCGCCAGGCCACGGGAATCGCGCAACCCCGGTAGACCACGCTGATGACGATGGCGGTGGTGTCGTCCCCTTTCAACGTGGGGTCAACCGCCAGCGCCAGCCTATCGGAACGCCACCACGCCAGGACCCACCGGAGCAGCGGCGCGAAGCAGAGACTTACGTCCAGTTCGGTCTTGCAGGGGCAGGGACGGGCCCGGTCGCCGCCGTCGTACAACCACTCTCTGAGATACTGCCGCAGGTTGTTCCAGTTGCCCCGGGTGGAGAGGGCGGACGCGACGGTATTCTGGCAGGCGCTCCCAGCCAGAATGGTCCCGCACACCCACCAGGCCAGGCCGGTCAACTGTGGCTGAGTGAGGTGCGGTAAATGCGTTTCAATGACCTGCTTCATCTGGCAGCATTCCCTTGGAAGGCGCATGGGATACCTCCGGCATCCGGTTTAGTCATTACAACCAAGATGACGGATTCCTGTGCGCTTTCCAAGCTCTCAGACCAATTTCAGTATACATACCCCTGTCAGCCGCGGGAGAGGGGAGAATGAGAAGGCCCTGAACACGGAGAAAAGATGCCCCGGTCACTCAGCCGCGGCGTGGAGTTCCGGGAAGCCTTCCAACGGCAGGGTTTCTCCGGTGGCCTCAAAATGGTCAACCAGGGTGCGGATGGCGTCGGGGACCGGCCGGGTCTGAAGCGTGTCGGCGTGGAACCCCACGTAGACTGCCTCGATGACGCTCAGCGGCTGGGCCGAGTCCTGCCGGTAAATCTCCACTTGCAGGGTCAGGCTGGTGTTGCCGATGCGGGCCACGCGGGTGTGCAGTTCCAGGATGTCGTCCACCCGGGCCGGGGCCTTGAACTCCAGCGTGGTCTTGACCACCGCGCTGTCGAAGTAACCCCGCTGGGCGATGCGGTAGATGCTGAAGCCAAGATTGCGGAAATACTCGGCCTGGGCCACCTCCAGATAGCCCAGGTAGGCCCCGTTGAACACGATGCCCTGGGCGTCGCATTCCATCCAGCGGACGCGGACGGGGGTGTGGAACCTGAAGCCGGGTCTGGCCACCGTCCCTACCCTCCCTGCCGGGAGTTGTCCGGCGGGGTCCAGCCCAGGGAGCGCAGGAATTTCTGGTCTTCGCCGGACAGGCCGGTTTTGGCCAGCAGGTCGGGGCGGTACAGCAAGGTGCGGCGCAGGGACTGTTGACGGCGCCAGCGGTTGATTTCGGCGTGATGCCCCGAACGGAGCACGTCTGGCACCGCCATTCCCCGGTACTCGGCGGGGCGCGTGTAGAGCGGGTGCTGCAACAGACCGGAGGTTATGGAGTCCTCAAGGACATTTTCCTGGGCGCCGACCACTCCGTCAATGAACCGGGCCACGGCGTCGATGATGACCAGGGCCGCCGGTTCGCCGCCGGTGAGCACGTAGTCGCCGATACTGACTTCCCGGGTGACCAGAGCCTGCCGGACCCGTTCGTCAACGCCGGCGTAGTGGCCGCAAATCAGCGCCATCGCGGAGAAGCCGGCCAACTCTTCAACCAGCCGTTGGTTGAGGAGTTCTCCCTGGGGGGAGGTCAAGACCACCGGAATGTCCCGGCGCTGTTCCTGGTCATAGCTGCCGAGAACGTCTTCCACCGCCTCGAAAATCGGCTCCGGCTTCATCACCATGCCGGAGCCGCCGCCGAACTGGTAATCGTCGGCGGTGTTGTGCTTGTCCCGGGTGTAGCTGCGGATGTCGGTGAGCTCGACGGAAATCAACCCGCGCTCCTGGGCCCGGCCCAGGATGCTGTGCCGCAAAGGGACTTCCAGGGCGTCCGGGAAAAGGGTCAGAACGTGGAATCGCATCCTGTTTTCGCACCGTTTGCCGCGCCGCATGGGGGATTGGGATGGTCCGTACCGGCAGTCCAACCCGTTAAGCCGGACAGCAGAGAATTCGTCTGCCGGAGCAAACGGGTTGGCGAGGGTCGTGGGGGCGGAACCCCGTACCGGTCAGGCGGGAAGCGGCTCTCCGATGGGCAGTTGGTCGATGAACGCCTCGCCGCCCTTCATAACCATCATCATCTTGTCCTGGTCGCGAAGCACGGTAATGTCCTGCAAGGGGTTCCCGTCCAGCACCAGCAGGTCGGCCAGCTTGCCGGCGGTGATTGTCCCGATGTCCCGGCCCAGGCCGACGCATTCCGACGCCCAGCCGGTGGCGGCCTGAAGCGCCTGCATCGGCGACATCCCCTTCTCCACCAGCAGTTCAATTTCGCGGGCGTTGTCGCCGTGGACGAATCCGCCGGCGTCGGTGCCGGCCACCACCTTCACGCCGGCGGCCAGGGCCAGGTGCATACTCTCCCGGTGGATTTCCTGGAGGGCGCGGGCGCGGGCCTGCATGTGGGGGGCGCTGACGGTGGAGTGGAACTCGTAGACCTCAAAGGTAGGCACCATGAAGATGCCCTGGTCGGCCATCATCTTGAGCAGGTCCGGGTCTTCGGCCAGATAGCAGCCGTGCTCAATGGAGCCGGCCCCGGCCTCGACGGCGAGCCGCAGCCCTGGGCCGCCCACCGCGTGGCACATGGTGTTGCGGCCCAGCAGTCGGGCTTCTTCGATGAGGGCGGTCACTTCCGCCGGCGTGAACTCCGCGTCCATTGGGCCATGCCCAGGGCGGGAGCTGGCCCCGCCGGTGGTGGCGAACTTGATAACGTCGGCGCCTACACGCACCATCTCCCGCACCTTGGTCCTGACCCCGTCCACGCCGTCGGCCACGCCCGAGGGCAGCCGCGGGTCATCGTGGGGATGACTGTGGCCGGAGCCGCTGCGGCGGTCGGACAGGCCGCCGGTGGGGGAGATGATGTTTATCGAGTTGACCAGCCTGGGACCGGGGTACAGCCCCTCTTGCACCGCCATCTTGAACCCCACGTCCAACCCGCCCGCGTCGCGGACACAAGTGTAGCCGGCGGCCAGGGTTTGGGCCATCACGTAAGCCGTGCGCAGGTGTCCCAGGGAAATGGGGTCGTTCAGGTCCCAGCGGCTGGCCAGGTCGTAGCCCTTGGATGCCAGGTGGTCGTGGCAGTCAATCAGACCCGGAATGACCGTCATGCCGGAAACGTCGATGATTTCGGTATCCGGCGGCATCGTCACTGCGGCGCGGGGGCCGGCCTCGATAATGCGGGACTCGTCAATAAGGACAGCGCTGTCGTTGACTGCCGGCGCTCCGGTGCCGTCCACCAAAGTTGCTCCGACCAAGGCTTTCATTCAGACCCCTCCTCCACCATCGAAATTGCCGCGAAATTGCCGTTGACTTACCCCACAACCGCCGCTGGGGAAAAGTTGTGCCGACGACGCTGGATTGATGCTAAAGAAGGGCGATTCTGTTGTCAAGGTTGGGGTGACTGGAAGATATCTCTCCGCTTTGGAATGGCCTGTGGGTTCGGGGTTGGGCAGGTAATTTAGCGCAAACTTCGGGTTCCCTGCAAAGGAATCTCCGGCGTCGGCGCTTTATAATAGACATAATGGGCTTGTAATCGAAGAGAGCAGGTGAAAACGGCCCGGTGGCGGGTGAGACTCTCGGGTGGGGTGTTGTGATGCGGATAAGGCGGTTTGCAGTCGAGGGTATGCGCAAGGCGGCCGTGGCGGTGGCGGCTCTGCTGATGACCGGCTGCTTTTTCGCCGGCCAGCAGCCCATCGTTTTCGTGTCGGAAACCGACGGCGAGGGCCAACTTTTCCTGCTGGACCCGGACAGCGGAAAGGCGACTCGCCTGACCGAAATCCCCGCCCGCGAACACGCTCCGCGGTGGTCTCCCGACGGCGGAAAGGTGGCATTTCTCAGCGACGAGTCGGGTGCCGCCGGCATCTTCGTGTACGACCGCGGCGATAAGGCCGCTTACCCTCTCATTATCAACGCCGGCGTGACCCACCCGCCGGTCTGGTCCCCCGAAAGCGATGCCCTGGCGTTCGTGTCGCCGAGGGACGGTTCCCCTGAGATATATTCGGCGGCAACGGCAAGGGACAGTGAGCAGATTGGGGTTGTGAAGGTTACGGTCAACGAGCTTGAGGAGCGTTTGGGAGACTGGCGCCGGGAAGGGGCGTGGATTGTCTTTGCCGACACCGGCGGCGGAGCAGACCGGGGCCTGTGGCTGCGCAACGCCGAGGGCGTGGACCAAATCCGGCTGACCCAGGGCAATGACACCGGCGCGGTGTGGTCCCCGGACGGGAAACGCATCGCCTTCGTGCGGGTTGAGGACGGCGATGAGGACATCTACGCGCTTGCCCCCGGCAGCGGCGGCGACTGGCGCGGGGAAGTCCGGGAAATTCCCCTGGCCCGGGGCGAGTCGCCGGACCATTCCCCGGCGTGGTCGCCGGACAGCAAGTCCATCGCCTTCGTGTCGAGCCGGGACGGCAACCCGGAGATTTACGTCATGCGCGCCGACGGCAACAACCCGCGGCGGTTGACCTTCAACGAGGGCGTTGACCAGGACCCGGTGTGGTCCCCGGACGGCAAGCGGATTGCTTTCGTCTCCTACGTCTACGGGCAGGGCGAGATTCTGGTCATGGACGCCGACGGCGCCAACCAGCGGCGCCTGACCAACAACACCGTTCAAGACCACTCTCCCGACTGGTAACGTCTTAACCCCGCCCGTCCTGATGGGTTCTCAGGACTTCTATGGGAGAAACGAGCGGGTTGGTGACATTCGGGTTAGGGTGTGTTGACATTTCCCCGTCTCCACGGGGGCAGGCTCCGCGAAAGTGGGAATCCAAAGGCGCTGTCAGCCAACTGCGTTCTCTCTGCCTGGACGTTCCTGGATTCCCGCCTTCGCGGGAAAGACGAAATGGAGTATGCCGAACCGTCTCATATCGGAAATGTCAACACACCCTGGTGACATTAAGGAGTATCCCGGCGCCTAGAACGGCCGGGCAAGGTATTCGACAGGAACCAGTCTCTTCCCATTGGGGTCAACCACCAGCCCAAAGAGTTCCAGAGTGGTAGCGCCCAAAAGGTATTGACCCTCCGGCCCAAAGAATACCGGGCATTCCCATTCCTTACCCTCATGGACAACCCGCATCTTGCCGATTGTCCGAGTTTCCCGCCTTCCATCGGCAAACTCGATTAACCGTTGCTCGTAAGGCTCGATGCCCAACTCGTTCAAGATAGACCCAGGAATCATCGAATGAGTGGCTCCGGTGTCAATAATCGTGTCCACATCCAGCAGAACAGTCTCGTTGGGGTGGCCGATTCCTACCGTTACTCCGAAAGTTCTCGTCATGTCTCGCCTATATTGGTGACTGGATTGTTCCAACAAAAAGAACTTGTGCTTGCGTTGCCATTGTTCTAGGGGGCGGCCCTTCTGTCAACAAAACCCCGTGTAGACCCACCCTGGGCGGGATGGTAAACTCCAAGCCAATTCGGGCCGCTCCGGTTCGGGCGGCAAGAGGTGGAAGTGCCGGAAACCAATCAAGACGCCAGCGATTCCGATGCCGGAATCGACCCCCGCCGCATCGCTCCCATGATGCGGCATTTGTGGTCTCCGATAGTTGCCGTTACCAGCCGGTGGAATGGGCAGGACAACGCCCAAATCGCCGTGTCGGTGGCGGCTGCCTCGGTGGTGCCGGACCGTCCCCGGGTGCTGGTGCAAATTTACCGGGAGAACCACAGTTGGGACCTGATTCACCGCAGCAGGGCTTTCGCCCTGAACTTTCTGCGGCCCGGCCAACTGGCGCTGGTGAAGTCACTGGGGTTTCAATCGGGCCGGGACGTGGACAAGTTGACCGGCGTACCCTGCCGGATCGGGGAGTCGGGCAGCCCCATTCTTGAGGACTGTTGGGGTTACCTGGACTGCCGGGTGGTCAACGCGATGGATGGCGGCGACATGACCTGCTTCCTGGCCGAAGTCCTGTCCGGCGAGACCTTCAGCGAAGGCGAACCGTTGTGGTGGCCGGACGCCCGCCGTCAAATCCCCGACGAATGGAATGCGGAGTGGGACGAACGGGTTGCTCGTCAGATTGAAGTGTCCCGCCTTCAGATGGACTGGATAAGGTAATCCTTCAAGAGCCTCTGGACGAAGAGGTTTTGGGGTGGCTTGGCGGCCCCGCAGACGCTGCCAATCGGAAGGTGCGATGAACGAGATTACTGCGTTAATCGAAAAGATTCACGCCACGCCCCACAAGGCGGTGGCGGCGGTGGCGGGCGCCGGCAGTCAAGCCCTGGCCTGGCTGCTGGGCGTGTCCGGCGCCTCCAACACATTGCTGGAGACCGTCGTTCCCTACGGCCGGTTGTCCATGATTGACTTCGTGGGCCATGAACCGGAGCAGTACGTTTCCGAGGCAACGGCCCGGGACATGGCGCGCGCCGCCTACCGTCGGGCGGTGGAATTGCGGGAAGACGATTCGCCCGCGCTGGGGCTGGCCTGCACCGCCACCCTGGTCACCAACCGGCCCAAGCGGGGCGATCACCGCTGCTTCATCGCCGCCTGGGACGATTCCGGGCTGCGGCAATGCGGCCTGATACTGGAAAAGGGGGCGCGGGACCGGGGCGGGGAAGAAGAGCTGTGCAGCCGGCTGCTGGTGCGGGTACTGGCGGAAGCCTGCGGGGTTGAAGGCAATTTGTCTCTTGGCCTTACCGGTCTGGAGCATCCCCGGCACGGCGCAGAGCCGCACCCGTCTCCCGTGGCGCAACTGCTTGCCGGCGACATTGGCCACGTCATGGTCCACCCGGACGGGAGGATGGAATCCGGTGGACGTTTGGAATCCGCCGCGGGTTCCGGCGTGACTCTATTTCCGGGGTCATTTCAGCCGCTGCACGATGGCCACCAACGGCTGGCGCAAGCGGCCGAACGCGCCCTGGGCCGGCCGGTGGTGTTTGAAATCTCGGTGGTCAACGTGGATAAGCCGCTGCTGGCCGAGGCGGAAATCCTGAGCCGGCTGGAACAGTTCCGGGAGCGGGGGTCCGTCTTGTTGACACGGGAGCCGACCTTCCACCGCAAAGCCCGGCTATTCCCCGGGTCGGCTTTTGTTCTGGGTTGGGACACGGCCGTTAGGCTGGTGCAGCCGCGCTACTATGGGGGCAGCGAAGAGGCCATGCTGGGCGCGCTGGCGGATATGTGGTCCTGGGGGTGCCGGTTCCTGGTGGCCGGGCGGCAGCAGGACGGGGTGTTCCGCGGCCTGCCGGACGTACCCATACCCCAGGGGTTCGCCCCCATCTTCCAGGAAATCCCCGAATCGGAGTTCAGGGTGGACATCTCTTCCACCGAGTTGCGGGCCAGGGCCGGGCGGTCAATGGCGCAGGGAGAACCCCACGTCTGACGTATCTCCTATCTGCAATTGGTTGTTCCCGGTTAATTCCTTGAGCCGCCGCAGTTGGCTGTTCGACGTGATGGTGAAGGGTCGGGGAGCCTCGCCTATCAAAGACTCCAGCACTGGCAGCACTTGTTCCGCTCCCTCTATCGCTTCTTCAATCTCGTAATCTTCCCGGTAATTTTCGTAAAAGTTTTCGTGACCCTTGTAAGCGACAGCCAGACCTACGCCGAATTGGGCGGGGTCATACTCTCCTGGATATTCGGCCATTACGTGATGCGCAATGCTTTCAAGCTGCCTGTGGGATGTATGTCTCCACCCTCTTAGCTCGCCGATGATTTTCAGGTATTGAGCTACCGCTCCCCAGGCTTTCTCGCCTGCTTGCAGACGGTTGCCCTTTTCCAGTTCTTCCCGTGCGTGTTGAATGAACCGCCGGCTTATTTGCTGACGGTCTGCGGGGCTTTGCAGCCCCGGTTCCGGCAATGGCGGTACTGTTGTCATCTCACCTGTTCCCTCCCATTCCGGCTCCGTAGTATTATACAGTCCCGGAACCGTACTGACCGGAACCGAGGGGCTTTCGATTCTCGAAAAATCCCCTCTCCCTTTTAGGAGAGGGCGTCCCGGCCAAGAGCAACCGTTGCTGATGCGCGGAGTTCGCCCTCACCCCCGGCCCCTCTCCCCGCGGGAGAGGGGAGAATTAAAAGGCCCTGGATATTGGCCGGGTAACTGTTCAGACTAAGGGTTTCCCGATTGTCCCTGCTGACACCTGCCCCTTGCCAATCCCGGTAACTCTACCCTATCATAATCATCAATCATCCTGAGTCGGCTCCCCGCGCCGGAATTGCCGGCCCCGGTCGGCCCCGGATTTAATTGCGGCGGAAAGACAAGCCCGCCAAAGTGCGTCAAAACCGGCACAAAAGTGACACACAAATGGCACAAAATTGGAACACGATAACACAAAAATACGTCCAAACCCGCCGTCAAGGCCCCATCGCCAAGCGTAAATGACACAGAATGCCGCACTTTCCATTTTTTTAGCGTTTAACTGCCTCCCGTGGCTCGAATCCTCCAATCTGAACAGTTACTTGGCCGGGGCCTCGTTGACACTGAAATTCGCCCGATGTTAAGATTGGGCGGACCGCTCCCGCTGGGGCGAAATTGCTGATTTACGAATTTTACGCATGACGCTACTGCTTGGTGTAAACTTACAGGCCGCCGACCCGGGTATTTTTGTCGCCAACTGGACTGCGGTGGCGTTATCCGCAATTGTTGCGTTGGCTGCGATTGGCGGTATGTTCGCCACTTCCCGCATAATGTCCTCCCGGAGGTATTCGGCGGTGAAGCTGACTACCTACGAATGCGGCATCCCCACGACGCCCTTCGCCTGGTCCAACATCAACATCCGGTTCTACATCTTCGCCATCATGTTCCTGATTTTTGACGTTGAAGCGGTGTTCCTGTTCCCGTGGGCGGTCATCTTCCTGGAGCAGCGGGACTTGGGGAACGCCATTCCTTTCTACGCAATGATGCTGTTCCTGGGAGTGCTGTTCTTCGCCATCATCTACGGCTGGAAGAAGGGGGTCCTTGAGTGGCAGAAATAATCCTTCCACAGGCTCTGGACGTGCAGTTGGGGCCGGGGAATCGACCCGCTCCCAGCCTGTTTGATCAAGCCACGGCCGGCAAGGTTCCGGGGGTCATCACGACCTCCAAGGAGCAACTCTTCGGCATGGCCCGCAAGTCGTCGCTGTGGACGTTGAGCTTCGGGTTGGCCTGTTGCGCCATTGAGATGATTTCCACCTTCATGGCCCACCATGACTTTGATCGGTTCGGGGTGGTGACCTGGCCGTCGCCCCGGCAGTCCGACGTGATGATTGTGGCCGGCACGGTGGTCAAGAAAATGGCGGAACCCATCCGCCTGCTGTACGAGCAGATGCCCGAACCTAAGTGGGTCATTGCGATGGGAAGCTGCGCCACCAACGGCGGGCCCTACTATCGCTCTTATTCGGTGGTGATGGGCGTGGACCATGTGATTCCGGTGGACGTGTACGTCCCCGGCTGCCCGCCTCGGCCCGAGGCGCTGCTCTACGGGATTCTCAAACTCCAGGAAAAAATCATGCAGGACGCGAAGGGTGGTCCAGCACAGTAACCCGGACGAACCCGGGGATGCCCAGCCGGATTACGAAAAGCTGGCCCCTGAGCGCCGGGCTATGCTGACGCTGGCCGGCGAAGTCCTGGAAGCGTTTGAGCCGCAGCCGGACGTGATGCACGACCTGCCCCAACTGAACGTAACGCCAGAACACTTAGCCGGCTTTTGCCAAACGGCCAAGTCCGATCCCCGGCTGGACTTCAAGATGCTCCTTTGCCTGACCTGCGTGGACTACGAGGAGTATTTCGAGTTGGTGTACTTCCTGCAGTCGTTGACCCACGAGCAGACTCTGGTAATCAAGACCACGGTGGGGTACGATGACCCGCGCCTGCCGTCGGTTACCGGAGTTTGGCGCGCCGCCGACTGGTACGAGCGGGAAGCGCACGACCTGTTTGGCGTGGAGTTCGACGGGCATCCGTCGTTGGCCCCGCTGCTGCTTTACGAAGAGTTTGAGGGCTACCCCGGCCGCAAGGAGTACCCGCTGAACGAGTACCAGGAATTTTAGACGGCCCCGGCCCACCTGGCCGGGCGCCGTGGAGCCACACCGGGGGACGAGCGGGGTTGATGGCAGAAAATTCTTTAAAGTGTTGCGGAACGAGCGGAGACTTTGGAACAGTTGGTGTTGACCGCCAGGGTGGCGCCGGACGGGGGTGGCTATGTGGCCACGCTGGATTCGCTGGAGCTTCAAGGGTCCGGCGATTCGGTACGGCGGGCGCAGGACGAACTGGTTGAGATGGTCCGGTCCTGGATAGAATTGCGCCAATACGATGAAACCCTGGAGCAGGCGCTGGCCGAAGCCGGGTTCCCCGGCCTGGAAGAGGATACCGAGATTCACCTGGAATTTGTCGAGGCGACGGCATCGGAGTAAGGGTGTCCTTTGGAGAGCCTTGAGGCGAAGGGGTTGCGGGGGTTGGCAGGACGAACGGGATGGACAAAATTATTTACCAAATTGAGGAGTCCCAGGTTGGCGCCGTTCATCACGCCTTTTGCCCTGAGTTGGTTATGACCGGTTTCGGCGACTCGGCGGCAGAAGCCACGGATTCGCTGCGCCGGGAAATCGGGCTGTATCTGGAAGACTGCGAGGAGCTGGGCATTCTGGACGAAGTGTTAATCGAAGCCGGGTTCTACGACAACGACAGCGTCTGGATGAGCAGCCTGGTCGAGCCGCCACGGGAACCCAAGATCACGTTTTTGTGATGCCCGTATTCTTTGCCATACGCCCGCCGCTGTCCGGTTGGATGGTGGTTCCCCACCGGCGGGCCAGGCGGAGTCACAATGGCAGAAGTTAGCAGCGAAATAAGGCGCGATGCCCAGTCGGTGGAACTGTTGCTTAACATGGGGCCGCAGCACCCGTCCACCCACGGCGTTTTCCGTATGGTGCTGTGGATCGACGGCGAGAAAATTGTCGATGTTGAGCCGCACATCGGCTACCTGCACCGGGGTTCCGAGAAAATCTGCGAAGGTGAGCAGTACCACCAGATTATCACGCTGTTCGACCGGCTGGACTATGTGGCCAACTTCAACAACGAGTTGGTCTACTGCCAGGCGGTGGAAAAGCTGATGGGCCTGGAGGTCTCGGAGCGGGCCGAGTACGTGCGGGTGATCCTGTGCGAATTGAACCGCGTTGCCAGCCACCTGCTGTACGTCGGCACTATTGGCCTGGACGCCGGGGCCATGACCCCCACCATGTTTTCCTTCCGCGGGCGGGAGCGGATACAAGCGGTGTTTGAGGCTGTATCCGGCGCGCGGATGATGCACAACTACTTCCGCATCGGCGGCCTGAAGGAAGACCTGCCGGACAATTTCGAGCAAATGATCCGGGAACTTCTGCCGCTGCTCTACGCCGACATTGAGGAGAGCGACAAGATTCTCACCTTTAACGAAATCTTCCTGTCCCGCACCAAGGACGTGGGAGTCATCTCCGCCGAGGAGGCCATTGACTACGGGATGACCGGCCCCTGCCTGCGGGGCTGCGGCGTGGAGTACGATGTCCGCAAGGCCCAGCCCTATTCGGTGTACGACCGGTTCGATTTCGACGTTCCGGTGGGCCTGGACGGGGACTGCTGGGACCGCCATTGGGTCCGGGTGCAGGAAATGTACCAGTCCATGCGCATCGTGGAGCAGGCGTTGGAACAGATGCCCGAAGGGCCGGTGGCATCTTCTTTGGGACGTCGGCTAATCCGTCCGGCGGCGGGCGAGGTCTATGTGCGGGCCGAAAACCCGCGGGGCGAAATCGGCGTCTACCTGGTGAGCAAGGGGACCGACCGTCCTTACCGTCTCAAGGTTCGCCCCCCTTCCTTCTGCAACCTTTCCGCCCTCCAACCCTTGCTGCGGGATGCCTGGTTAGCCGACTCGGTGGTTATTCTGGGGTCCTTGGACATTGTTCTGGGGGAGGTGGACCGCTAGTGGCTCCGTCCTTCCTTTTGGCCATCAGCGTTTTGGACGTGGCCTGGATTCTGGCCGGTCTGCTGGGCCTGTTCGTAGGTCTGTCGGTGGTGGTGCTGTCACTGGTCTGGCTGGAGCGCAAAGCCTTGGGACGGCTGCAACTCCGGCTGGGGCCGACTCGCACCGGCCCGATGGGGCTGATGCAGCCCGTGGCCGACGCGGTGAAGCTGCTCATCAAGGAGGACATCCTGCCGTCGGCGTCGGACAAGGTCATTTTCTGGGTGGCCCCGGTCATCGTGGTCGTATCCGCATTTATGATTTGGGTCACGATCCCGGCCGGGCAGGGGTTGGTTATCAAGAACCTGGAATTGGGCCTGTTTTACATTACTGCCTTCGCCGTGGTGGGCATTCTGGGGCTGGTGCTGGCCGGTTGGGGGTCCGCCAACAAGTACGGCGTGCTGGGCGGGCTGCGGTCGGCGGCGCAGCTGATTAGCTACGAAATTCCGGTCATTCTGGTAGTGGTGGCCGTGGGAATGCTGGCGCAGTCGCTGGACCTGCGCGTCATCGTCGCCAGCCAGAACCCGGTGCCCTATATCGCCATTCTTCCCTTGGGACTGGTTATATTCTTCATCGCCGGGCTGGCCGAGGTGGGCCGCACTCCCTTCGACATTTACCATGCCGAGTCCGAGGTCGTCGGCGGGCCTTTCGTGGAATACAGCGGCGCGCACTGGGCTGTCTTCTTTCTGGCCGAGTACATCAACACCTTCGCCATCGCTGCCCTGGCGACGCTGCTGTTTCTGGGCGGATGGCTGGGCCCGGTCCTGCCGGGGGTGGTCTGGTTCCTGATTAAAGTCTATGCCCTGGTGCTGGTGGTGTTCTGGATACGGGGCACCTTCCCGAGGCTGCGGATTGACCAACTGATGGCGTTCGCCTGGAAGGTAATGGTGCCGCTGTCGTTCTATACTATCGTGATTACCGCCGTCTACCTGTTTTACGGCTGGCCGGACTGGACGCTGACCCTGATGTCGCTGGCAGGGCTGGCGGTGGTGGGATACCTGATTTATCGCAGGATGATGGCCCCGGTGCGGCGGGTGGCGGAAGTCAAGGCACGGCAGGAGCGGCAGACAGCCGAAAGGCGGGCTGCCGGTCCCCATTAAATAATCAATAACCGGGCCGCGGCCCGGTCGGGTTAGCTGGGTTAAAGGAGGGTTGACGGGTGCTGAATAGTGTTAAGGGAATGATGCTCACGCTGGCGTCGACGGTCCGGGGGATGCGGAAGCCGGTTACCCGGCAGTACCCCACGGCGCCGACTCCGGTGCAACCCCGGTTCATGGGGTTTCCGGCGTTGACCTGGGACGACAACGTGCCGGAGCCTTTCTGCACCGGCTGCATGGTTTGTATTCGCAACTGCCCTACTCAATGTATGTCTGCCAGCATGAAGGACAACCCCATGCACGAGTCCGGGGACAGCTCGCGCCGGAAAATCATAGATTACTTCGAGATAAACCTGAACCGTTGTATACTGTGCGGGATTTGCGTGGAGCTGTGCAATTTCGACGCCATTGTGATGAGCCACGAGCACGAGATGAGCACCTACCAGCGCAACGGGGACCGGGTGGACCTGCCGGCTCTCCTCGAGATTGGCAAGAAGTACCAGGAGAAGACTGACTGGATACCTCCCACAGTTCTGGCCAAGCGGCGTCAGGAAGCGGAAGCCGCCGCCAAGGCCGCAGCAGAATCGCCGGCAACCGTAGGCGCCGCTTCGGACACTGCCGCGGATTCGGCATAAGCTGGGACGGGAACGAGCGTCAGTGGTTGGAATAGCAGAGTTGAACCGGAATTTTGAGCTTCGGCGCGCCGCTTTCGGGGCGAACGCATTAGGTTTTAGTGGGAGACTTGGCGGCGCCCCTTCACTTTCGAGGGCTGAACTTCGCAGCCGGGCCGTGGCGGTCAGTTAGCTAATGGACTGGCTTTTCCTGGCGCTCGGGGGTCTGACGCTGGCAGGAGGACTGGGGGTCGTGTTGACCCGCAACGTGGTCCACGCCGCCCTGTTCCTGCTGCTGTCGCTGGTGGCCGTGGCGGGCATCTACCTGCTGCTGTTCACCGAGTTCCTGGCGCTGGTGCAGGTGCTGATTTACGGCGGAGCGATTATTATTGTCCTGCTGTTTGCCATCATGCTGACCCGCTCCTCCGAATACCCCCGCATAACCGACAACCCGCAGTGGCCGCTGGCCGCCGTGGCCGCCGTGGTCATGGGCGTGGTGATTGCCGCTTCGTTCTGGGCCAGTCCCAGGGAGGACACCACCGCACAGGGCCCGGCCTTTGGTGAACTGGCCAACTCCCTGTTCACCCGTTGGGCCATTCCCTTTGAGGTTGCGTCCCTGGTGCTGCTGGTCGCGCTGATTGGGGCGATTATAATTGCCCGCACCGGCTCATCTAAGGTTCTTCCCACGTCGCAAGGTAACTTGTCTAAACGCCGTGAGGCAGAACGGGTTCCGGAGGAGAGGGTTAAGTGACCCCGCTGGTTTACTTTCAACTGCTCAGCGCCGCCCTCTTTGTCATTGGGATGTACGGCGTACTGGCCCGGCGCAGCGCGGTGCTGATTATCATGTCCATCGAGTTGATGCTCAACGCCGTGAACATCAACCTGATTGCCGTTGCCTCGCACCTGAACGGACGGGGCAGCTTCGTCAACTTTGACGGGCAGATAATCGCCATTTTCGTCATCACCGTGGCCGCCGCCGAGGTGGGGTTGGCCTTGGCGATTGTCCTGCGAATGTACCGGAACCGTTCCACGGTAAACGTGGACGAAATCAACCTGATGCGATGGTAACCTCAGTGAAGCCAACGAATCCCTCCTCCATTCTTGCTGTTGTCCCCGGAGGGATGGCGAGCAGGTCAATGACGGCAGCCACCACTGCGGAGACGCGGGCCTAGCATGGGCATGGAGTGGGCCTGGCTGATTCCGGTCCTGAGCTTTGCAGTGGTTCCCCTGGTGATTCTGTTCGGGAAGCATCTGCCCGGCAAGGGTTCCCCGCTGGCGATTTTGGCCATTGGCGCCGGGTTCCTTCTGTTCTGGTTTGTTTTCGCCGACTACCTGGGCGCTTCGCCCAACACGCCGGAATGCGCCGACAGCATCCACACCGGCTCCCTGACCTGCGAGTACAGCGTCAACTGGTTCCAGGCCGGGTTCACCGGCGACGCCAGCGACGATCAGAGAATCAGCCTGAACTGGGGCACATTGATTGACCCGCTTACCATCGTGATGCTGGGTCTGGTTACCTTCGTCGCGCTCATGGTCCAGGTCTACTCCCTGGGTTATATGCACGGCGACCCGCGGATTGACTGGTACTACGCTTTCCACGCCCTGTTCATCGCCTCCATGCTGACCCTGGCTGTGGCCGACAACTTCCTCCTGCTGTACGTCGCCTGGGAGCTGGTCGGGGTGTGCTCGTACCTGCTGATTGGCTTCTGGTTCGAGCGTCCCGCGGCCAGGGAAGCGGCCAAGAAAGCCTTCATCGTTACCCGCATCGGCGACGTGGGCCTGCTGATTGGGATTCTGTTGCTGTGGCGCGAGGTCGGCAGCTTCAGCATGACCGCCGCCTTTGACGCGGCGCAAAGCGGGGCAATCAGCCAGGGGACCGCCACCATCGCCGCGCTGCTGCTGTTTGCCGGAGCGGCAGGCAAGTCGGCGCAGTTTCCCCTGCACGTCTGGCTGCCGGACGCGATGGAGGGCCCCACGCCGGTCAGCGCGCTGATTCATGCCGCTACGATGGTGGTAGCCGGGGTTTACCTGGTAGCCCGGGCCTTCCCCATCTTTGAAGCGTCGGAATACGCGCTGCAAGTGGTGTCCGTGGTGGGGCTGATTACGGCGCTGGGAGCGTCTACCATCGCGCTGGCGGCCACCGACCTGAAACGCATACTGGCCTACTCGACCATCAGCCACCTGGGGCTGATGATGCTGTCTCTGGGGGCCTTCGGTTACACGGCCGCTATTTTCCACCTGCTGGCCCACGGGTTTTCCAAGGCTTTGCTGTTCCTGGGCGCGGGCAGTGTGATGCACAGCACCGGCGAGCTGGACATCCGCAAGATGGGCGGCCTGCGCAAGGTTATGCCCCTGACGGCCTTGCTGTTTTCCATTGGAGCGCTGTCCCTGGGCGGCATTCCCGTTCTGGCCGGGTTCTGGAGCAAGGACGAAATCCTGCTGGCGGTGGAGGACCGCCTGAACCCGGGATTCCTGGCGCTGGCCCTGCTGACCGCTTTCCTCAGCGCGCTGTACATGGGGCGGGCGATGTTTGCGGTGTTCTTTGGCGCCCTTCGGCCTGAGCATAAGCACGTTCACGACGCCCCGCCAACGATGGCGGTGACTATGTTCCTGCTGGGCATCCTGGCGCTGGGGTTCGGGGCGGTCAGCTTCAATTGGCCCGGCCCCTTTGACGGCATCGGGAACTTCGTTTTCCTCGGCCATGCCGAGGGCTTCCATTTTTCGCCGTGGCTGGGGGGTCTGTCCATCGTTCTGGCGGTGAGCGCTTTTGTCCTGGCCTACCTGGTTTACGCCCGTAAGAGCCTGAGCATCGACGGACTTCGACGCCGGTTTGCCCCGGCGTTGCGGGTGGCCGAGAACAAGTATTACGTGGATGAGCTTTACCAGTGGGTAATCGATCAGGTTGTGCTGAAGGTGGCCAGGGCCGTCGGATTCACGGACCGGGCCTTGGTCAACGACTTGGCGGTCAACGGGCCGGCCAACTCGGTTCGGCGCCTGGGAGTGGCGCTGCGGGTCCATGTCACGGGCCACGTTTACAGCTACGCGCTGGGAATGACCCTGGGCGCAATTGCCCTGGCGGTCGTCCTCTGGCTTCAGGTGGCATAGCTTCAGATGACGCAGTTCGACCAAATCGCTTTGTTCCTGGTGATTGCCGCGCCGCTGGCGGGCGCGATTATCACCACGTTCCTGCCCACAGACCGGCCGCAGCCGGCCTGGTACTTCGCCATCCTGGTCTCCTTCTTTACCTTTGCGCTGTCCATCGTGATATTCGCCCGGTATGACTACGGAGCGGGCGGCTACCAGTTCACGCAGGAATTCCAGTGGCTGGGCGACCCGCTGAACATTGCCCTGTCCCTGGGCATTGACGGGATTGCGGCGCCGCTGGTCTTGCTCAACGGCATCGTCCTGTTCGGGGCGGTGCTGATATCCCAGACCATCACCCGGCGCACCCGGGACTTTTTCGTGCTGCTGCTGGCGCTTGGTTCCGGCGTGTTCGGCGTCTTTGCCGTGCAGGACCTATTCTTCCTGTTCTTCTTCTACGAACTGGCCGTGCTGCCCATGTACCTGCTCATCGGCGTCTGGGGAAGCAGCACCGATTTCGGCAGCTTCCTGCGCACCAAGGAATACGGTGCGATGAAGCTGATGATATTCCTGGTGGCGGGCAGCGTCCTGATTTGGATTGGCATACTGGCGTTGTATATCGAAGCCTCCGGCCAAGGCTCGCCGACGTTCTCCATGATCCGGCTGGGGGAACTGGCCGCTGCCGGCGCCTTCAGCGAAGATTTCCAGAACTGGGTCTTTCCCCTGTTTGCGATCGGGTTCGGCGTCCTGGCCGGCCTGTGGCCTTTCCATACCTGGTCCCCCGACGGGCACGTGGCGGCTCCCACCGGCGTCAGTATGCTCCACGCCGGGGTGCTGATGAAGCTGGGCGCCTTCGGCATCATCCGGGTGGGCATGGTGCTGGCGCCGGAGGGCGCGGCCACCTGGATGCCGGTGCTGATTGTCCTGGGCACGGTCAACGTGATTTACGGCGCCATTTCCGCCATTTCCCAGCAGGACCTCAAGTACATCATCGGCTACTCCAGCGTCAGTCACATGGGCTACGTGATAATGGGCATCGCCACGCTGCACCCGGTAGGACTGGCCGGGGCGGTGCTGCAAATGTTCTCCCACGGGATTATGACGGCCCTGATGTTCGCCATGGTTGGGGCCATCTACGAGCGGTCGCACATCCGCGACATCAACGTGCTCAACGGGTTGATGAAGCGCATGGGCGGGACGAGCTTTTTCTTCGCCATTGCCGGGCTGGCCTCGCTGGGGCTGCCCGGGTTGAGCGGGTTCATCGCCGAATTTATGGTGTTCGTGGGGGCGTTCCGGACGTACCTGCCGCTGGCGGTGCTGGCCGTCATCGGAGCCGCCATCACCGCGGTATACATCCTGCGTCTGCTGGCCCGCACCTTCTTCGGCGAGGCCGACCCGCAGTGGGAACACCTCACCGACGCCAGCCCGGTGGAAAAAACGGTGGGGGCGGCCTTCGTTATTATCCTGATAATGGTGGGGGTTTGGCCCGCTCCGCTGCTGCGGGTGATTAACACCGGCGTAGATTCGGTACTGCGGATGTTTTAGCCGACGTGAATTCGTTAACCGAAAACCTGTATCTGCTGACGCCGGAGTTCGCCCTGGCCGGGCTGGCCCTGCTGGTGTTCGTCATCGACCTGTTCCTGCCTGACGACCGGAAGGACCTGCTGGGGTGGATTTCCGTCCTGGGGCTGGTTGGCCTGGCCGTCCTGTCCGTCGTGATGCTCAACGGCCGGACGGAGAGTCTGTACGACGGCTTGCTGGCGGTGGACGGGTTCTCCCTGTTCTTCAAGATTGTGTTCTTCGGCATTGGCGTATTCATTACTCTCAGCTCGATAGACTACGTTAGGCAGCACTTGGACCACGCCGGGGAATTCTACGGCCTGCTGCTGTTTTCGATTCTGGGCATGAACCTGATGGCGCAAAGCCGGGAGTTGCTGACGGCCTACATCTCCCTGGAATTGCTGAGCTTCAGCTTGTACGTGATGGTGGCCTACGCGCTGGGCAGCGCCAAGTCCAACGAGGCGTCAATCAAGTACATCATTGTCGGGGCGTTTTCGTCGGCCATACTTCTGTACGGCATCAGCATGGTGTACGGGGCGCTGGGTACGACCCGGTTCCTGGACATCAGCGCGGCCCTGTCCGGGGCCACCGAGGTCAGCCCGGCTTTGTGGGTTGGCTGGGCCTTGATTCTGGTCGGGTTGGGATTCAAGCTTGCCGCGGTGCCTTTCCACATGTGGGCTCCCGACACCTACGAGGGAGCGCCGCTGCCGGTGACGGCGTATCTGGCCATCGCCTCCAAGACCGCCGCCTTCGCCCTGGTGCTGAGGCTGGCCGCTGAGGGCCTGATTCCCGCCGCGGCGCAGTGGGGTCAAATGCAGCTTGTCCTCGTCGGGCTGGCTGCGTTGACCATGCTCACCGGCAACTTGGTGGCCCTGGCGCAGAGCAACATCAAGCGGCTGATGGCCTACTCTAGCATCGCCCACGTAGGATACGCGCTGGCGGGGGTGGCGGCCCTGTCGTCGGACTCGCTGCTGGCGGCCAACGGGATCATTTTTTACCTGGTGGGGTACTCCGTCACCAATATGCTGGTGTTCGCCGCCCTGATTTCCTTCTTCAACATGACGGGCGAGGACGAAATTGCCGGCTTTGCCGGGCTGGCCGACCGTCAGCCCTTGCTGGCGGTGTCCATTGCCATCGGCCTGTTCTCGCTGGCGGGACTGCCGATATTCGTCGGGTTCACGGCCAAGTTCTACCTGTTCACCGCCGTGGCCGAGGCCGGGTTCCTGTGGCTGGCCGGGTTGGCCATTTTCACCAGCCTGGTCTCGCTGTACTACTACCTGCAAGTCGTCCGGCAGATGTACATTCAGCCCGCTTTGGCCGCCGGCGGCCACCCGGAACACGACGTCGACGGAGAGTCACCGGAGGCCGGACACGGCGCCGGGCATGATGCCCACGGCGGACACGGCGACGGCGAACCCGCGGTCCTTCCACTGGCCCGGCCGTCCCCGCTTCTCCTGGCAGTGCTGGTCGCGGGATTGGTGGCCGCGCTCGGGCTGGGCGTGTACCCCGCTCCAGTGCTGGACCTGGTGGAAACTGCCAGCCGGGCAATTCTGCCATTTGCGCCGGTTCCCTGAGTTGATGGGTGAGCAGCCGGAACGCAACGCGCTGCCGGGAAATTCGCCGCCGCTCTGCTATACGCCGCTCTGCTATAATTGAGGCCGTATTCGCACCTACGATTAAGGTTGCGGGGATGCTGGCTGCATAGAGAGGTAATTGTCCCGAATGATAATCTCGGTTATCGGCGGCAGTGCCGCCAAGCCTGAGCATGTGGAGTTGGCCGAGGAAGTGGGCCGGCTGCTGGCGCAGCGCAACGTGATGGTTGCCTGCGGCGGCAGGACCGGCGTCATGGAGGCGGTCTGCCGGGGGGCCAAGGCCGCTGGCGGGACAACTATCGGCATCCTCCCCGGGCGCAGCGCCCGAGAGGCGAACAGTTACGTTGACATCCCCATTGTGACCACTATGGGGTTTGCCCGAAACGTCATCGTGGTCAACACCGGCGACGCCGTAATCGCCGTCGGGGGCGCTTTCGGCACCCTGTCCGAGATTGCCCACGCCCTGGGCGACGGCATTCCGGTGGTGGGCCTCAGTACCTGGCAGCTTTCAGTCAAGGGGGACGGAGACCCCATCGTTGACGGCATGATTGAAGCGTCAACCCCCGCCGACGCGGTGGACAAGGCGGTATCCGCAGCTATCGCCCGATACAACATTCATCCTGAGTCCGTCGAAAGGACTGCCGGAGGCACGGCTTAGCATGACTCAGAACTCCGACAGCGTTACCATCGCCGAGGTCATCGGAAGAGAGGCTTTGGACTCACGGGGCAATCCCACCGTCGAGGCAGAGGTAGTCCTGTCCAACGGCGCGCGGGCCCATGCGCTGGCGCCTTCGGGGGCCAGCACCGGCAGCCACGAGGCGGTCGAGTTGCGGGACGGGGACCCGGAGCGATTCGGTGGGGCGGGGGTGCAACAAGCGGTTTCCAACGTGAACAACGTGCTGGGACGAAACCTCGTGGGCCTTTCGCCCTTCGACCAGGCGGCGATCGACCGGCACATGATTGGCCTTGACCCCAACCCAAACAAGAGCGAGTTGGGGGCCAACGCCATTCTGGCCGTCTCCATGGCAACGGCGCGGGCCGCCGCTGCCGGAGCATCCGGCGGGCCGCAGGAACTTTGGCGCTACCTGGCCCAGGACGGCCCGGTCAGTTTGCCTGCCCCCATGTTCAACATCCTCAACGGCGGCCGCCACGCTTCCGACTCGGCGGACATTCAGGAATTCATGGTCATACCGGCCGGGGTGGAGACATTCTCCGCCGCCCTGCGCGCCGGGGCCGAAATCTACCAGTCCCTCAAGGGCCTGCTGCGGGAACAGGGGCATAGCATCAACGTCGGCGACGAAGGCGGGTTTGCGCCGTCGCTGCCCTCCAACAAGGCGGCGATCGAAACGGTGCTGGCAGCGGTGGAAGCGGCCGGATACGTTCCCGGAGAGCAGGTTTTCCTGGCCCTGGATGTGGCGGCATCCGAGCTTTATGACCGCGGGTCTGACAGGTATGTGCTGGAGCGGGACGGGGAAACGATGACCTCCGCCGATATGGTGGACCTGTACGCTGATTGGCGCCGGCAGTACCCCATCATCAGCATTGAGGACGGTCTCGATGAGGACGATTGGGAAGGCTGGGCGCTGTTGACCCAACGGCTGGGCGAATCGGTGCAATTGGTGGGAGACGACCTGTTCGTAACCACTATCAGCCGGATCCAGCGGGGCGTCGAGGAAAAGTCGGCCAACGCAGTCTTGCTGAAGCCCAACCAAATCGGCACCCTGACCGAGACCAGGTTGGCCTTGGAGCTTACCCGGAGCGCCGGTTGGGGCGCGGTGATGAGCCACCGCTCCGGGGAGACCGAGGACACCACCATCGCTGACCTTGCCGTCGCCTGGAACGTGGGGCAAATCAAGGCGGGCGCGCCGGCCCGGTCGGAGAGAGTCGCCAAGTACAACCGGCTGCTCAGAATAGAGGCAGACTTGGGGGACGGCGCCCGGTATGCCGGCATGGATGCCTATGACTACCTCAAACTTTAACCTTGTCCTGGCGTGGCGCATAGCCCGATACCTGTCCGTCCGGCTTTGCGTCAACTTGGCGCGGTTCTCGATTTGGCTGCTGCTGAGGAGCATTGAGTTCGTGCTGGGGCTTCTGGCATTGATGGCCTCCCCTGCATCCTCGGGCCGCTCGCAGGACGAGTTCAAAGACCTGGTGCAGCCCGACTCTCCCGGCGGGCAGCGGGCGGGCTACGGCAACGACGACGGGTTCTGGCGCATGTACCTGCAAGCCTACTCTCCCCGGCTGTGGCGGATGCGCCGCTTGATGACCCTGTCGGCGGGCAAGTCCCTGGACGACGAGGAGGGAACCGGCGGCGACGACCGCAAGCAGCCCTGAGAGGAGTTTGCGCACCTCCGCGAGCATCAACGGATATGAGTCAACCAGGAAATCCGGGTTGGGAACGTATTGTCGGTTCTGATAGGGAAGGTGACGATCATGTTTTGCAGTCGGTGCGGCGCTTCTGTCGTCCCAGGCCAACGCTACTGCTCTTGCGGGGAGTTCCTACCGGCTGGGGCACAGGCACAGCCTCCCAACCCCCCTCCGGCCAATTTGGATATGCCGCAGGAGTTCTACAACCGCCTCGAGACCCGGGTAACTCAAACCGGCAAGGACAACTTCCGCAAGGGGTTGACCATCGGCCTAGGTTTTCTGCTGGCCTTTCTGGTCCTGGAAACGTCCATGGATACCCTGGTGATTTCCAGGGTCCTGATTATCGGGATCGCCCTTCTTGTGCTGGCGGTGCTGCTGGTTGTGAACCTGTTGTTTCTGTACAAACGGTGGTTCTCGTAACGCCCGTTTTGTCAAGGAGGTTGAACCCGGCAGGCAGCGGTTGACCGGGCCGGAGACTAACCATCACAAAGCCAGTCGCTCAATATTGGAGAAGGAACTATGACAACTCGCATTGGAATCAACGGATTCGGGCGGATTGGCCGCCTGGTAACCCGTGCCACGCTGGAGCGCTGCCCGGACACGCTGGAGGTTGCGGCGGTCAATGACCTGACCGATGCCCAGACCAACGCCCACCTGTTCAAGTACGACACCAACTTCGGAGTGTATCCCGGTGAGGTGGCAGCCGACGGCGGCGACCTGATAATCGACGGACGCGGCATCCGCGTGTTTTCCGAGCGCGACCCGGCCCAAATTCCCTGGTCGGAAATGGGCGTGGACATCGTGGTCGAGTCCACCGGCATTTTCACCGACGGCGAGCAGGCGGGCGGACACCTGAAGGGCGGCGCCGGCAAGGTCGTAATCTCGGCGCCGGCCAGCAACGTGGACCTGACCATGGTCATGGGTGTTAACGACGACAGCTACGACCCACAGGCCCACACCATTGTTTCTAACGCTTCCTGCACCACCAACTGCTTCGCGCCGATGGTGAAGGTGCTGCACGAGAGCTTCGGCATCGAGCACGGGCTGATGTCCACCATCCACTCCTACACCAACGATCAGGCGATTCTGGACCAGCGCCACCCGGACCTGCGCCGGGCCCGGGCCGCCGCCCAGAACATCATCCCTACCAGCACCGGGGCCGCCCGGGCCGTGGGATTGGTGCTGCCGGAACTTAACGGACGGCTCCACGGCATCGCGTTCCGGGTGCCCACATCCACCGGCTCAGTCACCGACTTTGTGGCCAACGTGGGTCGGGACGTTACCCCGGAAGAGGTCAACGAGGCTTTCCGGCAGGCCGCCGAGGGGCCGTTGAAGGGCATTCTAGAGTACACCGAAGACCCCATCGTCAGTTCCGACGTGCGGGGCAACCCTCACAGCTGCGTTTTCGACGCCCTCTCCACGATGGTCATGCAGGACCGGATGGTCAAAATCATGGGGTGGTACGACAACGAATGGGGTTACTCCTGCCGCACCGTGGACCTGTGTTCCTTTATTGCCGGTAAGGGCCTCTAGTAGTCAGTCAACTTTGATGTTGAAAGTCATACAGGAAACTGGCTGATAGCCGTATACTGCTTGGGATGAAGTTCTGATGGCGGGGGTGGCAGTGATGATCAGGGATAAGTACGCCGTGGGGCTGGCGCCGGAACAACGGGAAGAACTCCAGAATCTGATTCGCGTTGGGAAAAGCTCGGCCCGAGTGACCGCCAGGGCGCGGATTCTGCTCAAGAGCGGCGGCAGTTGGGCCGCTCCCAAGGTGGCCGAGGCGCTGGATGTGGCGCTGGGCGCCGTGTACCGGATTAAGCAGCGCTTTACCGAGGAAGGGTTGGACGGGGCCCTGTGGGACCGGCGCCAGGTCAACCGGCATCGGAAGTTGGATGACCGGAGCGAAGCCCACCTCATCGCGTTGGCCTGCAGTCCAGCGCCGGAGGGCCACGGCCACTGGACCCTGCGCCTGCTGGCTGGCAAGGTGGTGGAACTGGGGCTGGCGTCCTCCATGTCCCACGAGGGAGTGCGTAAGCGTCTCAAAAAAACGTTCTCAAGCCGTGGCAGAAGCAGGAGTGGTGCATCCCCAAGGTGAGCGCCGAGTTCGTGGCCAACATGGAGGAAGCGCTGGACCTGTACGCCGAACCGTATGACCCCCAGCGTCCGGTGGTCTGCTTTGACGAGACCTCCACCCAGTTGCTGGCGGAGACCCGGCCCTCACTGCCGCCCGAGCCGGGACGCCCCCTGCGGCAGGACTACGAGTACCGCAGGGAAGGCGCCCGCAACCTGTTCCTGGCCTGCGAGCCGCTGGCCGGGTGGCGGCAGGTGGCGGTGACCCAGCGGCGCACCATGCAGGACTTCGCCCACCAGATGCGCTGGCTGGTGGATGAAGCCTATCCGGAGACCCCGGTGGTGCGGGTGGTCCTGGACAATCTCAACACCCACCGCGCGGCGCCGCTGTACGAGACGTTCCCAGCGGCCGAGGCCCGGCGGATTGCGAAACGGCTGGAGTTCCACTACACCCCGAAGCATGGGAGTTGGTTGAACATGGCGGAAATCGAGTTCAGCGTGCTGTCCCGCTGCTGCCTGAAGCAGCGGCTCCCCGGCGAGGAGGCTCTCGGGAGGGAAGTCCAGGCACTGGTGCGGGAGCGCAACGCCGCCCGAGTTGGTATCAACTGGCGGTTCAAAACCCAGGATGCTCGAACCAAACTCCACCGCCTCTACCCTTTTGATTCCAAAGTTGACTGACTACTAGCCCCCCTGCGGCAGCCGGCCAGCAATGCGGGAGGGAAGCTGCCTTGAGCATCAAGGTCTGGTTTCCTCCCGTGTGCCTGACTCCCGCCCTTCAGGATTGAATTAGGTCATGCTGGCGGCGCGTTTCCCTGCTATGCGGCGGCGGATGCCGGGCCGGGTGCGCTCCTTTGCGCCGGGTCTGGCGCTGCTGCTCATTCTCGCCGTGGCGGTGGCGCTGCGGTTTCATGGCATTGACTGGGATGCGGGGCATGGGTTCCACCCGGACGAGCGTTCCTTCTACCTGCGGGCGGGTTGTATGTACGACCTGCTCACCGAGTCCCCCGGTTTCCAGTCCTGCCAGGCCGAATACCCGCTGACGGAGACCGGCTTCCCTGGTCCGGGCGTTCTCCTTGACCCGGACCGCAGCCCGCTGAACCCGCATTGGTTTCCTCTGGGCAGCAGCCTGATTTACGTGCTGACCGCCATCCGTCTGGCGGTTGAGCCTCTTGCTGACCTGGACTCACTGGACCTGCGCTACGCCGGGCGGACGCTGTCCGCGCTGGCCGACGTCGGCAGCGTGTTCTTGGTCTACGTGCTGGGCCGGCGAATGTTCGGCCGCAACGCCGGACTGCTGGCCGCCGGTCTGGTGGCCTTGGCAGTTATCCATGTCCAAAACAGCCACTTTTACCGGCCCGAAACATTTTCCGTCTGCTTCATTCTGCTCAGCTTTTGGGGGATGCTGCGCCTGCTGGAACACCGGCGGCGGCGTGACTCGCTGCTGCTGGGCGCGCTGGTGGGCCTGGCGATGGCGCCCAAGGTCAGCGTGCTGCCGCTGCTGGTCCCGCTGGGCGTCACCTATGGGTACTGGCTGCTGGATTCGGCCGGCGGCCGTTGGTCCGGCGTAAACCTGGGTGTGCTGCGACGTCTGACAATGCACGGAGCCTTGGCCGGGATGACGGCGCTGGCCGTGTTCTTCGTGCTAACGCCCTACGCACTGCTGGACTTCAGGACGTTTATCGCCGACCTGGCGGCCCAGGCCAACATGGCCAACCATGCCGGACTGTGGCCCTTCACCATCCAGTACGTTGACACTCCGGCGTTCCTTTACCAGATGCGCCAGTCCACTGTGTGGGGCCTGGGAATCCCCTTGGGCGTGGCGGCCTGGGTCAGCATACCCTTTACCGTCCTGATGGCGTGGCGCTTCTCCCAGACCCGGCGGTGGGACCTGATGCTGCTGGGCTGGGTGGTCCCCCAACTGCTGTTTCTGGAGTCCTTTGAGGTACGGTTCCTGCGCTACGTCTTCCCGCTGGTTCCCGTCATGGCGCTGCTGGCGGCGCGGATGCTGTTGTGGCTGGTGGAGTGCAGCCGAGGATGGCGGAAACGGGGTGAAGCAGTCCCGGATAGGTCGGGGATGGTGTCCCGGTTCCGGGCGGTGGCTCCCGCCTTTGCAGTGGCGTTGGTGGTGTTGGTGGCGCTGTCCACCGCGTTCTACTCGATTGCCTTCCAAAATGTGTATGGCCGGGAACACCCGGCGGTGCAGGCATCGAAATGGGCGGCCCGGAACATCCCCGCCGGGTCGGCTATGGTCAGCGACAATCATTGGGATGAGTTCATCCCCGGCCTGTATTCTTCCAGCGTTTGGCAGTTTCCCGCCTATGAGCCGGACACGCCGGAGAAAATGACCGTCCTGGCCGAGCGGCTTTCGGAAGCCGACTACCTGGTCTTTTACAGTCAGAGGCCCTACGTCAGCGTAAGCCGGGACCCGGAGCGGTTCCCTTATTCCGTCGAGTATTACCGGCAGCTTTTCCGGGGAGACTTGGGATTCCGGCTGGAGGAAGCCTTTACCGTTTACCCCCGGTTTATGGGCGTTTCCTTTGAGGACTCCGGGTTTGCCTACGCCGGAATGACGCCGCCGGCCGGGTTGCCGTTAGGCTCGGCGCCGCTGGCCCTGAACCTGGGTTACGCCGACGACAACGTGGCCGGCTATGACCACCCGACGACGCTGATATTCCGCAACGTGGAGCGGCAGCCGCAAGCCCTGCTGACCGCCAAGCTGCTGGCCGGTCCCGCCCGCGGTCAGTCCCCGGCGGAAACCGGGTTGATGCTGCCGGATGACGCCAAGGAGCGGCAGCGGGCGGGCGGAACGTGGTCCGAACTGTTTAACCGCGACGGCTGGACCAACCGTTGGCCCATTCTGGCCTGGCTGCTGGCGGTGGAGTTGGTGTTCGTCGTGACCCTGCCCTTGGCCATGTTCGTCTTCAGGCCGCTGCCGGACCGGGGCATCGTCCTGGCCCGCATCCTGGGGTTGTTGGCCGTGTCCTACTTTACCTGGCTGGGGGTCAGCCTGGGTTGGCTGGAATTTTCCAGCGCCGCCATCGCCGCCGGGCTGTTGGCCGCCGCCGGGATGTCCCTGGCGGCGCTGGCCTTCCGTTGGGGGGAAATAACCGGGTTTATGATTCAACACTGGCGTCTGATGCTTTGGGGAGAACTCCTTTTCCTGGGGGCGTTTCTGCTGTTCGCGCTGGTGCGGGCAGAGAATCCGGACCTGTGGCACCCCTACCGGGGCGGCGAAAAACCGATGGAGCTGGCCTACCTGACCGCGGTAGTCCGCTCCGTCGTCCTGCCCCCCTACGACCCCTGGTTCGCCGGCGGGTATCTCAATTACTACTACTGGGGCTATTTCGTCCTGGCCGTGCCTATCAGATTGACCGGAATTGTCCCTGCCACGGCCTTCAACCTGGCGGCGCCGCTGCTCTTCGCCCTGACCGTGACCGGGGCATACTCGATTGTTTACAACCTGGCCGAGGCCGTCAGGAAAGCCCGACGCGACGCCAAGGGCGCCCAAGAATCCGGCTTGACCGGAGAAGATGCCTACGATGAGGCTGATTCGAAAGACCGGCGGAGACGTATCTCACGGCTCAACCCGCGGCGCATCCCGCAAAGCCCGGTCTGCGCCGGGTTGGTTGCCGCGGCGCTGCTGGCCGGCGCGGGCAACCTGGATGGCGGGGTGCAGGTCGTACAAGGGGCGTGGGATTGGGCGTCCGGCGACGCTGCGGGGTTTCCGCCCTTTGACTACTGGCGCAGCAGCCGGGCCATTCCCACGCTGGACGCCCTGGACCCGTCCCCGCTGGCGTTCTGGGTGCCGGATCCGGTGGCCGGTCACGACGAGACCACGCCCCACATAACCGAGTTCCCCTTATTCACCTTCTTGTTTGCCGACCTCCACGCCCACATGATGGTCATTCCCTTCACGCTGCTGGTCATCGGATTGGCTGCAGCGGTATTTCTACATGGCGCAAGGGCTGGCGGACGGTTCTGGCTGGCGTCAGCCGGGCTGGCGCTGGGCGTTGGCCTTGGGGCATTGTTGGCCATCAACAGTTGGGACTATCCGGCTTACGCGCTGCTGACGCTGGCGTTCTTCGTTCTGGCCGCCTGGATGGGCCGCCATGAAAATCCCCGCCGTTCCCTGGGACTGCTGCTAGTGGGAGCGGGCGCGATTGTAGTCAGCTACGTGGCATTTCTTCCGTTTCACCAGAGTTACGAGACCTTCGGCCCCGGGGCCGACGTGTCCAAGTGGGCTACCCCTCTTCCGAATTATCTGGTGATTCACGGTGTTTTCGTCTTCGTCGCGGTCACTTTTTTGTTGGTCCGGCTTTGGCGGCCGACTCTGACCGCGTGGCAATGCTTGACCCGGCCTGACGGCGAGGAAGTGATGCGACGCAGCCAAACGCTGCGGCGGGTTGGCTTGGCGGCGGCGTTGGGTGTCGCGTTGGCGGCGGCGGTCTACTTGGCGCTGGCGGGGTTTGTCACCGCCGCTTTCCTGGGGCTGCTGCTGGCTGGGACCTGCGTGGCGGGTTGGCGGGCAATCAACTCCGGGGATGCGGCGACGCGGTTGACCGCCGCGCCGCTGCTTCTGCTGGCAATGGCGCTGGCCGTGAGCCTGGGAGTGGACTTTCTGAGGCTCAGCGGCGACATCGGACGCATGAACACTTTGTTCAAGCTGTACCTGGAGGTCTGGGCGCTGTTGAGCCTGGCGTCGGGGTTCATGCTCTGGTATCTGGCATCGCAGGGTTGGTTTTGGCAGGGCAGAGTTTGGTTGAAAGCGGCATGGGCGGCGGCGCTGGCGGTTCTTTTCCTGGCCGCCGCGGTCTATCCTGTCTTCGGCACGCAGTCCCGTTGGAGCGACCGTTGGATTGACGGCGGTTTTACCCTGGACGGAACGGCCTATATGCAGCAGGCCGAGCACGTTGAAGCAGGACAGACGCTCAGCCTGGCCGGGGACCTGGAAGGCATTCGCTGGCTTCAGGACAACGTGGCGGGTTCGCCGGTGGTGTTGGAAGCCCACGGCGCTCAGTACCGTTGGAACGCCCGAATCGCGGGGTACACCGGACTGCCCACGGTGCTGGGCTGGCCCTGGCATCAGGTCCAGCAGCGGGAGCCTTACGCTGGCGGGGTCTACCGGCGCGCGCGGGATGTGGCCACGATTTACAACACCACCAACCTGGCAAAGGCGCGGGAGTTGCTGGAGCTTTACGAGGTTGAGTACGTCGTTGTGGGGGAATTGGAGCGCGCCTACTACGCGCCGGACGGTTTGTCCAAGTTCCCCGGAATGGCAGCACGGGGCGAGGCGGCGCTGGCGTTTGAAGGAACCACAATGCAAATCTTCCGGATATTGAGCCCCGAATCCCATTGAATTTGACCCACTCCTTAGCCTAATATGTTAACTAACGATGGGTGCTGTCGAAATAATACAGTTGGTCAGGGACGTTCTGATAATTGTGGCGTCTCTGGTTGTGATTGGGGTGCTTCTCAGCATCCTGGTCATACTCCTGAAGCTGTATTCGAGGGTCAAACCAATCATCCACAATGTGGAGCGAAGTTCCAGCATTATCCACGGCATAGTTTCCCAGCCCTTGAGTTTGATTGGCGCGGTGGTGGAACTGCTGAATCGGGGCTTGGAGATGTTGGGGCAAATCAGAAGACGTGAGAGGAGGGAAGAAGATGGTGAAACCTAATGTGTTCCTGACCGGACTGGCCGCCGGCGTGGTTGCCGGGGCCATAATCAGTGTCCTGGTGACTCCCAAGCCGGGGCGGGATGTGCGCGGAATGGTGGCCGGCCGCACCGCCGGGGTCACCGGCCGGGCCCGCTCTTATGCCGACAACGTGAAGAACCGTATCACCCGGCTCCGCGTCGCCCGTGAGCCCGTCGAGGGGGTTGCCTACAGCTACTCGGGAAACGGGACTGAAGACTAGCAATCGGGCCGCCAGGTCCATTCCAGGAAGTCATCACAACTCAACATAAGCTCCAGGCCAGGGACTAAAATCGTCCCGCGACCGCGCCGCAACCAGCACAGCCGACCCTTCAAAGGGTCGGCTGTTTTGCGTTTCGAGAGAACATAGCCGGCTGATAGAGCCTCTGGATTCCTGCCTGCGCAGGAAAGACGAAATTGAGTATGCTGAACCGTCTCATATCGCAAATGTCAACACAGCCTAAACATTCTCAGGGTCTTTCGATTCTCGAAAAGTACCCTCTCGCACGGGGAGATGGTTCGGGTGAGGGCGTTTCGGACGGGAGCAACCGCTGCCGATGCCCGGGGTTCGCCCTCACCCCCGGCCCCTCTCCCGCGGGGAGAGGGGAGAATCGAAAGGCCCTGAAGCATTCTATCGGCTGTTGTCCCAACACGGGTATGAGCCGAGCACCTTTAGCATACTGGAGCTGTCCGTCAATGCGGCTATGGCGTCCCGCACCTGGGGGTCTTCCCGGTGGCCCTGGCAGTCAATCAGGAAGATGTACTGCCCCAAGGCTTCCTTGCTGGGGCGAGACTCAATCTTGACCAGATTGATGTGGCGCTGGGCAAACTCGCCAAGGGCGCTATAAAGAGACCCGGGGGCATCCCGCTTGAAAGAGAAGCAGAGGGATGTCTTGTCGTTGCCGGTGGGCGCATGGTCCTCCTTGTCCAGAACGGCGAACCGGGTCACGTTGTTGGGGTTGTCCTGAATGTCCTGTCCAATGATTTCGACGTTTTGCAATTCGGCGGCGCGTTTCGGGGAAATTGCCGCCGCGGGAACGCTGCTTTGCTGCATATCGATAACCGCGGCAGCGGTGCTCAGCGACGCTGTCTGGACAACTTGGGGAAAGCAGCGTTCCAGGTAGTCCCGGCATTGGGCCAATGCTTGCGGATGGGAGTAGATGACCTCAATATCCGGGGCCCGGGTGCCCGGGTTGGCTACCAGAAAATGCTCGATGGGCAGGACAATCTCGTTGTTAATCGACAGACCGGACTGGCGGATTAACAGGTCCAGCGTGAACGTGACGGAACCCTCCAGGCTGTTCTCGATGGGAACAACCCCTTGATCGGTGATGCCGGAGGACACGGCCATGCCGACGGCGCCGATGGTGGGGAAGGGCTGAAGGTCGGCCCGTCCGTCATATTGAAGGGCTGCCTCTTCCGTGTAAGTGCCTGCCGGCCCCAGGAACGCTATCCGCCTCATCTTCCCTATACTCCCGTCAATATATCGTAAAGTTGGAGCTCCTCGGCGACGGTGGTGATCACCACCACCTGGTCTCCGCTCTCCAACGTCGGGTCCGCGGTGGGCAGTTCGGCGTGTTCGGCCTTTACCACCAGGGTGACAATGCTGTTGGGCGGAAGTACAACTTCGTTCAGCCGCCTGCCGACGGCAGACGAGTCTTCCGGAATTGAGACGCTGACCAGCTCCAGACCGGCGGCCCTGGTGTCCATCAAATGGACCAGCGGCTGGCCGGGAATGCCCTCCTCGAGCGCGGTGACCAGCAGATGGTTGGCGTTTACGGCCACGTCGATTCCCAGCACCCGGAACAGGGAATCGTTCTTGGCATCCCGCACCACGGCCATGGTGCGCCGGACCTGGAAGCAGTGCTTGGCGACCTGGCAGGCAACCAGGTTGGTCTCGTCCAAATCGGTTGCGCCCACAAAAATATCCGCGCGGGATGTTCCCGCCGTGTGCAGGTGGTCCCGGTTGGTCCCGTCGCCCAACACCACCCCAATCTCCAGACTTCGCCGCAGCAGTTCGCACTTCGCGGGGCTGCGTTCCACCACCGTTACTTCGTGACCGGCGGCCAGCAAAGTCCTGGTAAGATGATACCCGACCGCCCCGCAGCCGACGATAACCGCGTACACGCTCCGGCCCTACCCGGTGACGGCCTGCTGGACTTGGCCGAACAGGTCCACGCCGCTGAATCCAACGGTAATCATGCCCATTTCCGTATACATCTCGCGCAAATGAGGATTGTCCACCCGGCAAACGACCCTGGGCACGTTGAACAGGTGGCTGGCCGTCTGGCTGACCAAAAGGTTCCGGTGGTCGTCATCAGAAATGGCCACGAATAGTTCTGTCTCCGCAATTCTGGCTTCTTGAAGGTAGTCCTGCATGAACGCGTCAACGACCAGGACGGTGTTGACCGGGGAATTATCCAGCAAAGCCTGCAAATCCGCGGCGTCCGATCCGACCACGGTAACCTGGTATCCCTGCCGGACCAACCGCGGGGCCAGCAATGCGGACAATGCGCCGGAACCGTAGATGATTGCCTCCATAAGCTATCCCAAAGCCCGGCCGTCCGTGGGGTTAGGCACACGGTAGACAATCACCGGACAGGGGGCTTCTTCCAATAGGAACGCGGCGGTGGAACCCAGAACGGGCACAGCCAAGCCCCCCTGTTGAGGTACGCCAAGGACAATCAGTTCCATGCCGGTCCGCTCGGCTTCTTCGTTGATAGCGGGTCCGGCGTGCCTGGCCTGAATGAGCCGGGCATTGACTTTACACTTCTCGGCGGCCGCGATGTCTTCAACCAGTTGCAGAACCTGCTCACCTCTGCTGTCTTGCTGCACAAATTCGGTCGCTATCGAGGACTCGAGGGGGATCTCCGCAACATATACCGCGTGAAGCTGAGAACGGGTCCGGTGGACCAGCTTGCAGGCCCAGCGAAAGCCTTCCTGCCCGGCCGGGGAGCCGTTGGTTGGAACCAGAATTTTAGCGCCGTTGAAAAGCATCTCAGGACCGGTCGGGAATGTTGGAAACAGTCAAAACAGGATGTTAGGGGCAGACAATTGTCAGTGGCCGATTATAGAGACGGAAGACCGGAATATGCAACCGGACTCTCTACCTTGCTCCGGTGTGCGGGGTTGGGCGCTTACCGGGAATCACGGCCCGCGGCGGCGGGAGCCGAGTTCCGGTCAACGGAGTAGAGCTTGGCGACGTTCTCATTGCGCCCGGCGATAATCAACAGGTCTCCGGGCCGGATGTCCTCGTCCTTGGAGGGGTTTACGATGTAGCTCCGTCCCCTTCGTATGGCCAGGACCACCACGCCGTACTTGCCCTGGGGGCCGCCCAACCCGGCCTCTTCAATGGTCTGGCGTATCATGTGCTCTGGCGGGTGTACCTTGCTGATGCCGGTGCCGGGGACAATTTCCATGAAATCTACGACGCCGGCGTTGAAGTCAACGTGGGCCACCCGGCGGGCGCTCTCCATTTCAGGGTATACCACCTTGTTGGCGCCGATGCGTTCCAGGGTGGTGCCGTGGAGTTCGTTGGCCGCCCGGGCCACGATGAAGGGTATGTCGAGGCTCTTGAGGATTACCGTGACCAGGATGCTGCTCTGGATGTTGTCGTTGCCCAGCGCCACGACGCCGACGTCGAAATCGGCGACGCCCAATTCCCGCAGCACCGATTCGTTGGTGGCGTCGGCGCGGACCGCGTAGGTTACCTGCCCCAGCATTTCCTGGATGGTGCTTTCGCCGATGTCGATGGCCAAAACGTCGTGACCGGATTGGTAGAGTTCCCGGGCCACGGTGGAGCCAAAGCGGCCCAACCCGATAACGCAGACCTGTTTTTTCATCGCCGCTCTTCCGTCAACATTCCTGGTATCGGCATCCGGCCACGGCTGGAAAGCGCCTCAACTCGTCCGTCCTCAGCGGGTTACAGGACTTCGCCGTTGACTTGCCCAAGTTCAGCCTATTGTAACCCTTTCCTGGGCAAAACGGTACACGCTGTATTCCCGGGGGGCCAGGGCCAGAGCCAAGGTGAGCGGCCCCAGCCGGCCCACGAACATAATCAGCATGAAAATTACCCGGCCGGTTACGCTGAGGTCGGGGACGATTCCGGTGGAGGAACCGTTGGTGCCGAAGGCGGAAACGGTGTCAAACAGGAGGTCCAGAAACGGAATATCCGGCTCAATCAACGTCAGCAAGGGCATAATCAGGACCAGGAACAAGACCCCCAGCACTCCCACCGTCAGCGCCCGCAACACCTGGGGCTGGGAGATTTCGCGCCCGAATGCCTCGGCCTGCGCCCTTCCCCGCACCGATGAAATCACGGCGGCGATTATGACCGCGAAGGTGTTGACCTTGATTCCACCGGCTACCGACCCGGATGCTCCCCCAATGAACATCAGCGTCGGATAGGTCAGCTTGGTGAAGTCTTCGGCCAACCCGAAGTCAATGGCCGTGAAACCCGCGGTGCGCCCGCTGATGGAATGGAAAACCGAGCTTGCCACCTGTTCCGCCAGGCTGAAGCCGGCATGGGTGGCCGGGTTGAGATATTCGGCCACGAAGAGCGCGACGGCTCCCGCCACCCAGAGCAGCAGGCTGGTTACTAACACCAGTCTGGTGTCCAGACTCAGGCGGGAAAAGCGCCGGTTGCGGTATAGGTCCACCAGCGGCACCCAGCCGACGGCGCCCAGGACAATCAGGATACCCAGGGCCAACAGCAGGATGTGGGACGTGGCGATGCGGGCAATGCCGCTGCCGGCGGGAGATTCGGGCAGAATGGAAAACCCGGCGTTGTTGAAGGCCGAAACCGACAGGAAGAAAGACTGCCATACGGATTCCCCGATTCCCATGCCGTCCAACCCGCTGATGCGCCAGAAAATCACTGCCGCGCCCAGGCAGTAGATGAGAACGACCACCAGCACGATGTTGCGCGTAATCCGGCGCAGCCCCTCCATGCGGTCCAGGCCCATCATCTCGCGCATCACCAACCGTTCCGACAATGACGATCGCTGTCCCAATAAAGCCAGGATGAAGGTGGCCAGGGCCATGAAGGTTAGTCCGCCGATGAGCATGAGCGCGAAGATGACGCCTTGTCCGAAATGGCTCCAGTAGGCGGCGCTGTTGACGACGGTGTGGCCGGTCACGGTGACGGCGGAGGTTGCGGTGAAGAACGCCACGTCCAGCTGGGTTGGCGTGCCGGCCCGGCTGGCGATGGGCAGGGACAGGAGCAGACCACCAACCATTATCAGCGCGGCCAGACCGGACAAGAGGACATAAGGAGTGGTCAACACGCGGCTGGGGCGCCGTTCCGGGACCGGCGGCTCCACCATTGGCCGCAGTTGATTGGTCCGCGGCTGTCTGACGACGGAGCTTCTGGAACGGTTGGGGAAGTTAACGGCCAATGGTCAACCTGCCGGGGGTGGAGCGTCGCACCTGGATACGGCCCGGATCCCAGGTTACTGCCAAAGCGGTGTCAACGCACCCGGCGGGTTCAGACAGGACGATTGCAAAGTCCGCCCCCTGGTCCCGGCCAGGGGCAGCTTCTCCTCGTCTTTCCCGTGAAAGCGGGAATCCATGCGGGTTTGGGGCGGTAATGGCTGCTATTGGCAAGCAGGCCGGGGATTCGCAACTGTTCAGACTGGAGGGTTCGAGCCACGGGAGACAGTTAAACGCTAAAAAATTAACAAAGTGTGGCATTTTGTGTCATTTACGCTTGGCGATGGGGTCCTGACGGCGGGTTTGGACGTATTTTTGTGTTATCGTGTTCCAATTTTGTGCCATTTGTGTGCCGGTTTTGACGCACTTTGGCGGGCTTGTCTTTCCGCTAAATCAGGGGCCGGCAATTCCGGGGGGGCGACTCAAGGATGGTTGATGATTATGGTAGGGTAGAGTTACCGGGATTGGCAAGAGGCAAGTGTCAGCAGGGACAATTCAGGAAACCCTTAGAAACTATCTCAAAACCAAAATTCGGAGGGCCTCGGGGTGACGGGGTTACGTTGGGGGATTCATCCCCCAAACCCCCGATGAAACTATCTCAAGACGGGATGAGGGCCGCTTCAAGTTTTGAGATAGTCTCTTAGTCTGAACAGTTACGGGGATTCCTGCCTGCGCAGGAAAGACGATTTGTGCGGCGCATCGCAGAGAGCCTGCCCCTGTGAATACAGGGGGCTTCCCTATCAAAAAGACTTGGCAATCGTCCTGCAGGTTCAGACGGGGGACGGGCCAAGTCCATTAGACCGTTTGTCCTTCGAGCCTTGAAGTACGAACGGATTCAAGCAAGGGCGCTGCGCACCCCGAAACCTCTCTGAAACCACATGGGGCATTGCGCCGGAAAGGGGTTGTGTTGATTGTTCTATGCTAATATAAACCGAAAGCAAGCCAACGTGAGGTGAACCGGTATGACAACGGAGCCGCGGCAGGTGGGACTACGCTACGACCCGGTGGCGATTGACCGCAAATGGCAGGAGCGTTGGGCCGAAGACGGTTTGTACACCGTCGTTGACGACGATTCCCGTCCCAAGCGGTACGAGCTGACCATGTACCCCTATCCCTCCGGCGACCTGCACATCGGCCACTGGTACGCCATGGCCCCGTCGGACTGCCACGCCCGTTTCAGCCGGATGCAGGGCTACAACGTGCTGCATCCCATCGGCTTCGACGCTTTCGGACTGCCCGCCGAGAACGCCGCCATCAGCCGGGGCATCCATCCTTATGAATGGACCATGAGCAACATCGACAATATGCGCCGGCAGCTTCGCTCCTTGGGCGCCGTCTATGACTGGGAGCGGGAAGTGGTGTGTTGCCTGCCCGAATACTACCGCTGGAACCAATGGTTCTTCGTCAAGCTCTTCGAGCATGGTCTGGCGTACCGGGCCAAGGCGCCAGTGGTCTGGTGCCCTTCCTGCCAGACCGTCCTGGCCAACGAGCAGGTGGTCAACGGCGGCTGCGAGCGGTGCGGTACGCTCATAACTCGCCGGGACCTGGAGCAGTGGTTCCTGCGCATCACCGGCTACGCCGACCAACTGCTGGACTTCGGCGGGCTGATTGAGTGGCCGGAAAAAATCCTCAATATGCAGCGCAACTGGATTGGCCGCAGCGAGGGCGTCGAAATCAGCTTCGACATCAGCGAATGCGGGCTGGAAGAAACGGAAATCCGCACCTTTACCACCCGCATCGACACCATCTTTGGCGTGACCTTCATGGCGCTGGCCCCGGAGCACCCGTTGACGCCCGGCCTGACCACTCCCGATCGCCGCGAGACGGTGGAAGCCTACGTGGACCAGGCCCGTCAGACTTCCGAGGTGGAGCGGCTGTCCACCGAAAAGGAAAAGACCGGCGTGTTCCTTGGCAGTTACGCCGTCAACCGCCTGAACGGGGAGCGAATACCGATATTCGCCGCCGACTACGTGCTGACCACCTACGGGACGGGTGCGGTCATGGGGGTGCCGGCCCACGATTCCCGGGACTTCGAGTTCGCCAGGAAATACGGTCTTCCCATTCGCACCGTTATCGCCCCCATTGAGTGGGACGGCAGCGAGCCGGCGGAGGTTTACACGGGCGACGGGTTTATGACCGACTCCGGCGCCTACGACGGCATGACCAACGCCGAAGGCACGCAGGCCATTGCCGACGAAGTGGAGCGTCGGCAATGGGGACACCGGGCGGTGTCCTACCGCATCCGGGACTGGCTGATTTCCCGTCAGCGCTATTGGGGAACGCCCATCCCAATGGTCTACTGCCCGGACTGTGGGACGGTTCCCGTGCCGGAGGAGCAACTGCCGGTGCTGCTGCCGCCCGACGCCGAGTTCAAGCCGACGGGGGAGTCGCCGCTGGCGTCCAACGCCGGATTCGTCAACACCGCCTGCCCGCAGTGCGGCAACCCGGCCCGCCGGGAAACCGACACCATGGACACCTTCTTCGACTCGTCCTGGTATATGCTGCGCTACATCAGCCCCAAGTTCGAGGACGGCCCCTTCGACCCGGCGGCGCTGGAGCGGTGGGCGCCGGTGGACCAGTACACCGGCGGCGCCGAACACGCGGTACTGCATCTGCTGTACTCCCGCTTCTTCATCAAGGCGCTGCGGGACATGGGACTGGTCAGCTTCGACGAGCCCTTCCTGCGGCTGTTTAACCAGGGCTTCATCCTGGGGCAGGACCACGAGAAGATGAGCAAGAGCCGCGGCAACGTGGTCAACCCCGACGATGTGGTGGGGCAGATGGGTGCCGACGCCGTCCGGTGCTTCCTCATGTTCATCGGCCCCTGGGACCAGGGCGGCCCCTGGAGCGACGTGGGCATCAACGGCATCGCCCGCTGGCTGAACCGGGTCTGGGCGCTGGCGGAGCGGGACCCGGCCCCCCTGGACGAATCTCCCACCCACCCGCAGGTGGTCCGGGAAACGGTGCGGCTGCTCCACCAGACCATCCGCAAGTGCCACAACGACCTGGAACGTTTCAAGTTCAACACCGCCATCGCGGGGCTGATGGAGCTTTCCAACCACCTCAGCAAGGCATGGGCCGAGGCCAGCGTAGATGCAGCCACCTGGCGGGAGAGCGTCGAGAAATTCCTGCTGCTGCTGGCCCCCATCGCTCCGCACATCGCCGAGGAGCTTTGGGAGCGCACCGGCCACGCTTACAGCATCCATCAGCAGTCCTTCCCCCAGTGGGACGAGGAAATGGCCGCCGAGGAAACGGTGGTGCTGGTGGTGCAGGTCAATGGCAAGGTGCGCGACCGGATTGAAGTGCCGGTGGACATTGACCAGACCGCCGCCGAGGAACTGGCCCTGGCCAGCCCCCGGGTGCAGCCCTACACCGATGGCAAGACGATCAACCGGGCCATCTACGTCCCCGGCAAGCTGGTCAACGTGGTAGTGGGATAACAGGTGAGTTTGGCGTCCCCGAGTTGACAAAGACGGTCCAGAACGTCTTGAAGGCGATTGTGTTGGTGCTTTTACCTGTAGGCTTTGGCAGTCTCACGCACAAAGTCGTCGTTTTCTTCCCATACGTCAACACTACTGTCATGGTCCCTAGCTCTCCAATAATCTAGGGACATCAGGCCATGTTCCGCTCGTATGAGTGGTGTTGCTACTGGTTTGATTGTACTTCCGTAAGAGGAAAGATTTCCTAGGCTCCATTTCTCCACAGACCTCACCTTGTTCATCGCATGATGGACGCATCTTGAATTCGTCCGAACCTGAAACCCTAGATTGCCTGCATTGGGCAATATCCAGTGCTCCGTCATTGGGTGCGTAGGCGGCAGCGTATCGCGTTTTGCCGAGGCGACAGCTTGGGAGAGCCTATCCAGAAGTTGGTCGAACGAGCGGTAAGATTCGACTAACTCTTTACTGGCCTCTGCCAACTGTTTCTGTGAACGAATGCGGGCAATCAGCAGTGCCACTACGATTCCGGCCAAGCCAGCCGTGACGATGGCTTCCACTATGATCGTCATCTTGTTCCTCCATGTCGGGGCAGGCGGGCATTCAGTGAAATCAACTCTTTCGTCAGTAAGTCGACGCGTTCAGTTTCATGGCGGCGGATTCCTGCGAGTTCTTCGGATTGCATCTTGATGACTTTATCAGACCGCCAAGCCAACCATAGAGATATTACTGATAGAACCAGTGCAATCCATCCTGTTATGAGTCCAACATCCATTCGATGTTCGTGGAGACCTACGCAATCTCAAGCAGTAGTAGGGTCTTCTTGGAGAATGGCTTGCATTTCGCCGCGATTTTCGGCAAAAGCCGCTACCTTGGAATTAAATTCTTCCCACTCTATCTCAGACATCTGAAAAAATGTCTCGTGGTTGGTCCCGGTTGAGTCGTGCCACACAATACTCAACGCTATAATTGGAACTCTGATGGCCTCTCCGTTGCGGATTTTAACCGGCCTAACACTCCAAGACCCGTTTACCGTAATGAAGTGCGGACCGTCAGCCAGGGCAGTTCCTACCGCAGTCGATATTTCGTAATCGCGTTTGAAGGACAAAACCCTGGACAGCGCTTCCCTGCGTTTATCGTCTAGTGAGACCGGGTTTTGTAATCCCGATGCTACTGCATCGATTTGGGCAATGGCGTCTGAGACATCAAGACCTGATTGAGCAACGCGGTGGTATAAGTGTTCAGCGATTTGCAAGTGCGCCGCTGCTTGGTCTACAGGAATGTCAAAACGGCTTTTCAAGCTCTGGGCTTGTTCGAATCCTGTGAACCCTTCCGCCTTCTCCCCAATATCGGAGATAGCCAACAATATATCCTCACTCAAGCTCAGAAAAGACCGCAGGTCACGAACGAACGCCGGTAAAGCCAGTTCCCTGTCCATCAGTGTCGGCGGGGTGACCACTGCATTATCTCCTGATCTGTAAGTACGCTGACTATACGCATTTGGGATTGATAGCGTCAAGCAGACCGGGACAAGCGAGCGGATGAACCTTCGCATTTTCAGTCCCGGAACCCTTGAAAATTCGGGCAGGTAGGGAACCTCTGCCCCACGCTTACCCCGCAATCCCCGCCAACTGCTCGAAGTAGTCGGGGAAAGTCTTGGAGACGCACTCCGGGTTGTTGATGGTTATGGGGGCGTCGCCGAGGGCGGCCAGGGAGAAGCTCATGGCCATGCGGTGGTCGTTGTAGGTGTCGATGGCGGCGGGGATGATTCGCTCCGGCGGGGTGATTGCGAGGTAGTCGGGGCCTTCCTCAACCTCGGCGCCGACTTTGCGGAGCTCGGCGGCCATGGCGGCCAGCCGGTCGGTCTCCTTCACCCGCCAGTTGCCCACGTTGCGGATGGTGGTCTTGCCCTTGGCGAACAGGGCGGTGGTCGCCACCGTCATCGCCGCGTCGGGGATGTGGTTCAGGTCCAGGTCCACGCCCCGCAGGTCGCCCCGGCTGACCTCGATCCAGTCCTCGCCCCGGCGCACCGGCGCGCCCATCTGCTCCAGGACGTCGGCCAACTGGACGTCTCCCTGAACGCTGGACGAACCGACGCCGTTTACCCGGACGGTGCCGCCCTTGACCGCCGCCGCCGCCAGGAAGTAGGTCGCCGAGGATGCGTCGCCCTCGACCAATGCGCTGCCGGGAGACTGGTAACCCTGTCCGCCGGGGACGCGGAACTGCCGGTATCCGTCGGCTTCCACCGAGACCCCGAACCGGCGCATAATGGCCACGGTCATATCAATGTAGGGCTTGGAAACCAAGTCGCCCACGACGTCGATAACCATGTCCCGCCGGGCCAGGGGCGACGACAACAGCGTGGCGGTGAGGTACTGGCTGGAAACGTTGCCCCGGATAGATACGCTGCCGCCGGGAATCCCGGCAGCGTGAATCCGCAGCGGCAGGTACCCGTCGGCGGCCAGGTATTCGATGTTGGCTCCCAACTGCTGCAGGGCGTCCACCAGGTCTTTGATGGGGCGTTCGTACATCCGTGGTTCGCCGGTCAGCGTGAACTCGCCCTCGCCCAGGCACAGAGCGGCGCAAATGGTGCGGGTGGTAGTGCCGGAGTTGCCCAGGAACAACTCGGTTTCCTGGGTTGGGAACGGCCCTCCCAGGCCTTGCACCCGGCAGACGGTGTTGTCCTGGGACAATTCCAGGCCGACGCCCAACCGCTGGAGAGACTCGCACATGCGGTTGGTGTCGTCGCTGTCCAGCAGGTTGTAGACCTCGGTGTCTCCGCTGGCCAGGGCCGCCAGCAGCAGGATGCGGTTGGACAGGCTCTTGGAGCCGGGCAGGAAAATCTGTCCGTCCACCCGGGCAATTGACTCCAGCAACAGTTGTTCCACCACGATACACACACTCCGGCGCTTGAGGTTATCTGCGGCGATTATAGACGGGGGCGCGGTTGAGGGTCAAAGCGGGGGTGGGACGACGCAACGATAAAAGCCCGATCTTCTTTAACGGATGTCTTTACGGATGGATGTAGGTCATTGGCCTTATGCGAAGGGAATCCCGAAAATAGTCGGGGCAATCCTCCAAGGGTCAGAACAGTCCGTCGATCGCTTCTTGTGGGCTGACGGCCGGGACCGGGGATCGTTGGTAGTCCCTGACGTTCCTCGTTACGATGTTCCGGGCGCCGCAGGCACGAGCGGCAGCCACCTGCATTGCATCCTCAAAGTCTGTCATCGGGAGCCCTGCGGCGTAACGGATGGCTTCGGTATCGGTCGTTGCCACCCTGACAAAACGGGTTAGCTCAACGATGAAGTTGCGAGTGCTCACGCTGCCGCGCGCCGGAGCGGCGATGTAATAGAGGTTAGACACAGAATGCCCTGCAATGTACGCGCTCTCCGAACCATGCTCGATCCGGTCCAAGAGTTCCGATGCGGGATCCGAGTACGGACGCCTGTCAAGGGCTATGTCGATGAGTACGTCGGTGTCCAGAAGTATCATTGGAGGCACTTTTTGGCCAGTGCGTCGTAACGCGGGTCGTTTCGCTCAGCCGCCGCGAACTTTCCCCGCCAGCGGGAAGCGAACGACGGGGTATGTTCTCCTGCCACCTCTCGAAGCGCCTGCTCGATGAGCGATGAAAGCGAGATGCCGCGAGCGCGGGCGTACTGCTTAACGATTGGGAGCAACTCAGCGTCGATGGTGATAGTAAGCTTCTGCTTCATGGTGGCTTGGTTTCCCTCTCCTATCCAGATATGTGTGACTTATCCTAACATACGGGGATATCATACGGTGCCGAAGGCATCTGATTTTCAATCGTCAAGGAACGCAAGTCTGGGCCGCTCCAATTGAGTGCGATTCCCCGCCTGACACCCGTGCCCTCGTTTGACATTAAATCACCCCTGGGCTATAGTAGGCCGTGCCCGGGTTGCGCTGGCGTTGCCTGTGGTTTTAACAAACTAACCTCCTCCCAGGGAATCGTAAGGGTTTAATAGGGAAGACGGTGGAAGTCCGTCACGGTTGCGCCACTGTGTGTGGGGAGTTGGCCGATGACAAAGCCACTGCCCGCTTCAGCGGACGGGAAGGCGTCGGCACAGCAGTGACCCACGAGTCAGGAGACCTGCCCGGGGAGATAGGACCTAATCTGCGGCAACGGAAAGGGTTCCGGTCCGGTCAATTCCAGTCCACTTCCAGTTGTTGAGGCTGGACATCGGGCAGGCATTGGACCTACAACCCCCCTGGCGTCGTTGAGCTAGGGGTTTATTTTTGCCTTGGCCGTTCCGCAATTTTTCGGGAATCCACGGGAATCCATAGGGGCTGCCTCACCGAAATGTCACTGGTAGAGAAATACGCGCTGCTGCCCGACGAGATTGATCGGGAAAGCCTGAAGATGGTCCAGGCCAGCCTGCCCGCCGGGTTGCATTTGTCCCCCCGGGAACATTACGTGCTGTGCCGCATCGTTCGCGCCGAAGGTGACGCGGGCATTGCGTCCTCGGTAAGGTTCAGCCCCGGGGCGGTCGAGGCCGGATTGAACGCCCTCAAGATGGCCGCTCCGGTCGTGACCGATGTGCGCATGGTGGAAATGGGCATCTCCAAGGCGCTGCTGCGGAACGCCAACCTGACTACCAGCTGCATGATTGATACCCCGGAGGTGGCCGAGCGCGCCCGCCGGGAAGGCACGACCCGGTCGGTGGCGGCGGTGCGGGAGCTTGCTCCCCAGGCTAACGGCGCGGTCTGCGCCATCGGCAATGCTCCGACGGCCTTGCTGGCCCTGCTGGACCTGATTGACGCCGGACAAGTCAGCCCGGCCCTGGTCATCGGTATGCCGGTGGGGTTTGTGGCCTGCGCTGAATCCAAGGACGAACTGGTCAAGCGAAACGTCCCCTACATCACGGTCCTGGGCCGGCGCGGCGGCAGTTCGGCGGCGGCGGCCACGGTGAATGCCCTTCTGGACCTGTTGAAATCCGGACCTTCTGAAAGTTGAGTAGACCGTAAATTGGTTCCGACAGAAAACAACAGTAATGGTCAAAGATCGGATACCGGAGAGTCCTACAGCGGGCGCTGCGGGGTTATCATGCTCTGCCACGGCAGCCAGCGGGGCGTCAGCCGGGACGAATGCTCTTGCGCCTGGGCTGCCCAGGATGGCGAATGGCCGGCTTGGTGCCGCCAATGCCCCAGCACCCCGGCAGGCTTAACCCAAGCCTCGGAGCGGCTGCAATCGGTCTTGGGCGAGCCGCAGGCCGACGTGCTGCTGTCCTGCCTGGAGTTCATCGAGCCGCACCCCGACCAAGCGGTGGAGTTGCTGGCCGGACGCGGGCTGGACCAGGTGGTCATCATGCCCTACCTGCTGGGCCGCGGGAAACACGCCACCGAAGAATTGGAAGAAGTGCTGGGCGAGCTGAAACTCCAGGTTCCCCAGGTCCAACTCCGGCTGACCGACGGGCTGGGCGCCGACCCGCGCCTGGCTGACTTGGTGGTGGAGCGGGTGCGGGACCTGGACGGGACACCGGCTCTGACCCCCAACGACGGCCACTCCGTCGGCGTTATGGTGGTCAAGGCGGGCACCAGGACCCAGTACGACGATTGCATCTGGCTGCAGGAATTGGGCCAGATGGTGGAGCGGCAATTGGGCGCGGGATACGCGGTCGAGGTGGCCCAGTCCCACTACGGCGACCCCACTATGGAAGCGGCCTCCGCCAGGCTGGTGGAAGGCAGAGGAGTTTCCGCCGTGGTCTGCGTCCCCTACCTGTTCTTTCCGGGGATGATTCTGAAGCGGAACGTGCTGGGCGGCATGAAGGCGGCCCAGGAAAAGTACCCCAACATCGCGATGCACGTTGCCCCGCCTCTGGGCGTGGATGACCGGGTGGTGGCGGTGGCCGCCGACCGGATACGCGAGGTTTGGAGCCGGTAAGGAGAATCCGATCCGTATAGGGGACGCCCTCACCCCCCTGCCTTCGCAGGGGCAAGCTCTAATGCTCTCCCTTTGGGAGAGGGAACTATGGAGGGAGCCGTAAGGAAAATCCTTCGACAGACTCAGGACGACAGATTAGGGCGTGTTGACATTTCCCCGTCTTTCCACTGTCTCCACGGGGGCAGGCTCCGCGAAAGCGGGAATCCAAAGGCGCTGTCAGCCAACTGCGTTCTCTCTGCCTGGACGTTCCTGGATTCCCGCCTTCGCGGGAAAGACGAAATGGAGTATCCCGAACCGTCTCACATCGTAAATGTCAACACACCCTGGTGGTCCAACAGCATTGAATTGATGGGATTAACGCCCTCACCCTAATCCTCTCCCAGAGGGAGAGGGAACTATTGAATGAAAGACACTGGGTAGTCACGCCAATCTCAGCAACTCATCGTTTCGAAAATTTCGGGCTACTAGTTCGGGATGAGCGGATTCAAGGGCGGCCGATATGACTGAACAAAACACCGGACAAAGCAACGGAAACGAGGCCAGGGAAAGCGATTACAGCCGCCAGACGGTGCGAAACCGGGGCGGGATGCGGACCGGCTATACCACCGGGTCCTGCGCCGCCGCCGCAGCCAAGGCGGCGACGCTGACGTTGCTCAGCGGCAGGGCTATCCCTGAAGCCGGCGTGCCTGAAGTGACCATCCATCTGCCGGTGGGCCAGGACGCTACGTTCCACATCCACCGCTGCGAATGGGTTGACGGCGAGCGGGTGCTCTGCTCGGTCATCAAGGACGGAGGCGACGACCCGGACGCCACCCACGGCGCCGAAATTTGCGTCACCGTCTCCCGCGCTCCCGAACAGACGGGCCTGCGCATCACCGGCGGGCCAGGGGTGGGAACCGTTACCCGGCCCGGCACCGGCATTGAAGTGGGCGAACCCGCCGTGACCCGCGTTCCCCGGCGCATGATGGCCGAGTCGGTCAGCGACGCCGCCCAGAGCGCCGGTCTGGAGCCGGACGCCGGATTCGTGGCCCAGGTGGCAGTCACCGGAGGTGAGGAAATCGCCAAGCAGACCACCAACGCCCGGCTGGGCGTTCTGGGTGGAATATCCATTCTGGGCAGCACCGGCATCGTCCAGCCCTTCTCCACCGCGGCGTGGCGGGCCAGCGTTCATCTGGCCGTGGACGTGGCGGCGACCAATGGCCTGTCCCACGTTGTGCTGTCCACCGGCACCCGCAGCGAGGAATATTCCCGGCATCACCTGGACCTGCCGGACATGGCCTACATTGAGGCCGGTATCTTCAGCGGCCCGTCCCTGAAACGGTGCGCCATGCGCAAGATTGGCCGCGCCACCCACGTCGGCATGGTGGGTAAGTTCTCCAAGATGGCGATGGGGTACTTTGTGACCCATGTGGCCGGCAACCGGGTGGACACCGAGTTTCTGTCGCAACTGGCAGCCCAGTGCGGGGCTACGCCGGAGGTGCAGGAAGAAATCCGCGGCGCCAGCAGCGCCCGGCATTTCCAGGAAATCGCCCAGGCCAACGACTTGATGCAGGTCATACCCATTATGTGCCAGATGGTGTGCGAGGAGAGCCACAAGCTGCTGGGCGGCGAAGCTGAATCTGTCATAGTAGATTCCATGTGCTTCGACTTTGACGGCGCGCTGCTGGGCTGGGCGTCCACTTCGCCCGACGGCATTCCGCTGGTGGCCGACGCATCCTCGGTTGCTGATGGTTAAGCAGAACACCGCCGCCGCGCCGCGGTCCCTGGGGCTGTCCGACGAGTCCTTCGAGCAGCGGCGTCCTCTACGGGGGCAGATTACCAAGCGCGAGGTGCGGGCCGTCAGCCTGTACTCCCTGGGCATCCGCAGCGACAGCGTAATCTGGGACGTCGGCGCAGGCACCGGCTCGGTGTCGATTGAAGCCGGATTCATCGCCCACCAAGGCAGCGTTTACGCCATTGAGCGGGACGGGGACAGCATGGACCTGCTGCGCCGCAACGTCGAAAGGCTGGCTGGCCCGAACGTCACCGTGGTCTGCGGAGAAGCTCCGGCGGCGTTGTCGGGGTTGCCGGACCCGGACTCGGTGTTCGTCGGTGGCAGCGGCGGGCATTTACCTGATATTCTGGATATGGTGGCGGAGCGGTTGAACGGCGGCGGACGGCTGGTAGTGAATCTGGCCGCGCTGGAGCGCACCCAAGAGGTCTATCATCGGCTCAAGGACAGGGGCATGGCAGTTGAACTTACAACCATAAACGCTTCCCGGGGCAAGGAAATGCCCGACGGGACGGTGCGGCTGGAGGCGTTGAATCCGGTGTTCATCGTGACGGCTCAGCGGGCGGAACCGGGATTGGAGACGGCGCTATGAGCAGCAGCGCCGCCGGTTCCGGTTATGGCCGTCTGTACGGCGTCGGCGTTGGCCCGGGAGACCCGGAGCTGCTGACGCTGAAGGCCCGGCGAATCCTGGAGCAGGTGCCCCTTATCTGCGTTCCCCAGGCGGAGACCAGCACCGAGAGTTACGCTCTGAACATAGTCCAGGAGTTTCTCAACCGGGAAACCCAGGAGATTATGCGGATTCCCTTCCCGACGGACGATGAAGAAGCCGCCGGCGATGTGTGGCATCATGCCGCCGACTTGGTGGCCGAGCGTCTGCAAGCGGGGCAGGACGCGGCCTTCATCACCGAGGGAGACCCCATGCTGTACAGCACCTTCTCCTATGTGCTGGAAAGCGTGCGGGCCAACTACCCCGGCATACCCGTGGAAATCGTGCCGGGCGTATCGTCGGTGATGGCGGCGGCCGCTTCAGCGGTGGCGCCTCTGGTTACCCACGGCCAACGGCTGGCAATCCTGCCCGCGGTTTACGGCATTGACGACCTGCGGGAAGCCATCGCCAACTACGACACCATCGTGCTGATGAAGGTGAACCGCACCCTGCTTCAGGCGTTGGCCAACCTGGAAAATCTGGGGCTGGCCGGCAAGGGAATTTACGTGCGGCGGGCCAGCACGTCCCGGGAGCGGGTGGTGCAGGATCTTCAACAGCTTACTGAGGAAGACCTGGACTACTTCTCGCTCTTGATTATAAGGAAGTGACAATCCATGACTGACCAGCAGGGCAAAGTCTATTTCGTCGGCAGCGGGCCGGGCGACCCGGAACTGATAACCGTCAAGGCCAGGCGCATCATAGAAGAAGCCGACGTAGTGGTCTACGCCGACTCGCTGGTGCCGGCGGAAATCGCCGACTTCGCCGCGTCTACCGCCGAAGTCTACGGCAGCAAGGATATGGCCCTTCCCCAAATCATGGAAATCATGCTCCGGGCGGTGGCCGAGGGCAAGACGGTGGCCCGCGTTCAGAGCGGCGACCCGTCGGTCTACGGGGCCATCCTGGAGCAGATGCGAGTCCTGGAGCGGGAAGGGGTGGACTACGAAATCATCCCCGGCGTCAGCGCCGCCTTTGCGGCCGCCGCCGTGCTGAAGACCGAGTTGACCGTCCCCGAAGTGTCCCAGTCTATCATATTCACCCGCACCGAGGGCCGGGTGAATATGCCCCCCAAGGAGCAGTTGCAGGACCTGGCGGCCCACGGCTGCTCGCTGGTCATCTTCCTCAGCGTCACCCGTATGACCAAGGTTGTGCGGGAATTGCGGAGCGCCGGTTACGAACGGGAAACGCCGGTGGCCGTGGTCTACCGGGTGGGCTGGCCCGAGGAACAGATCATCAGGGGAACCCTGGCCGACATCGCCGCCAAGGTGCGCGAGTCCAAGATTAACCGGCAAGCGCTGGTGATGGTCGGAGAGGCCATGAACCCGGACCTGCGTTCGCCGGAGTATGTGGAGCAACACGGTTCCGCCGTGTCCCACCTGTACTCCGACACCTACACCCACCTCTTCCGCAGCGCCCGCCAGCGAGAGGAATCCGGCGCGGCAGCGGCCCCGGCAACTGTGGCCGGCGACGCGCCGGTAAGTTAGCCGGCGCGCCATGCCCCGTACCGCGGTTATCGCGCTTTCCCAACGGGGAGCCGCCCTAGCCCGGCGTTTGCCCCCGGTTTTGGGGCCTGACACCGAGCTTTACCTGGACCGCCGGTTTTGGGACGATAGCTGCCCGGCCGTTGCCTTTGACCTTCCGTTGCGGCCCGTGCTGAGGCAAGTCTGGGAAGAGTTTCAGGCTGTGGCGCTGTTCCTGCCGGTGGGGGCCGCCGTCCGGCTGGCTGCGCCGCTGCTGAAGGACAAGCGCACGGACCCGGCGCTGGTCTGCGTCGACGACGCCGGACGCTTTGCCGTCAGCGTGATTTCGGGACACCTGGGCGGCGCCGACCGGCTGGCCCAGGAAGTTGCGGAGGCGTTGGGGGCGCAGGCGGTGGTCACGTCGGGTTCCCACGTCACCGAAACCCTGGCGGTGGACCTGTTGGGCCGGGAATTTGGCTGGACGATTGAGGCCGGCTCGACCGCCGTTACCCGCGCCAGCGCAGCGGTGGTCAACCGGGAGCCGGTGGCCGTCTATCAGAGCGCAGGAGAACCGGACTGGTGGCCTCCGGACCAGCCGCTGCCTGACAACATAACCCGTTACCCGTCGCTGGACGCGCTGGCGCGGTCGGGATGCGCCGCCGCCCTGGTAATCTCCGACGAATTGGACCCCTTCCGCCGGGAGGGGACGACCCTAGACCAAGCGTTGCCCGGCGCGCACGTAGTCCTGTACCGTCCCCGCAGCCTGGTGGCGGGTATGGGCTGCCGCCGGGGGGTGCCGGTGGATGAGTTGGAACAACTGCTATCGGACACTTTCCGGGCCAACAACCTCTCCCTGGACAGCCTGTCCTGCGTGGCGACGGCTACGCTGAAGCAGGACGAGCCGGGCTTGCTGGCCCTGGCCGCCAAATACGGGGCGTCGTTCCTGTGTTACGAGGCCGAGGAACTTAACGAGGTGTTCGAGGGTGCGCCGCCCGGCGATAAAGAGGATGCCGGCGCCCCGGCGCTGCATCCGTCGGCCAACGCCCGGCGGTTGGTGGGGGTTTGGGGCGTAGCCGAGCCGTCGGCCCTGCTGGCGTCCGGGGCGAGCCGGCTGCTGGTTTCCAAGCAGACCGCGGCCAGGGCTACCGTGGCCGTGGCCCGGAAGGACTTTGCGGACCCAGGGACGCTGTTTGGGTGACGTTGGACACCCTCGTCATTCCTGCGTAGGCAGGAATCCAGAGCATCCCAGAGTAAGCCAACGTTGCCCAAGGCAAGACTGTATGGATTCCTGCCTTCGCAGGAACGACGAGGGTGTCCAACGGCAGTTGGCGAGGCCGGAACATTAACACTGGGGACAAGTGGTTTAAGTAATGGCGGATGACGTGAATGGCAAGCTGTTTCTGGTGGGGCTGGGTCCCGGCGACGCCAGCCTGCAAACGGCGGGGGCGCTGAACACCCTGACCGGTTGCGACGTGCTGGTGGGCTACCGGGGCTATATTGACCAGGTATCGGAGTTGGCCGCCGGCAAGGAACTAGTGTCGATGGAGTTGGGGCAGGAGTTGGAACGGGCCGCCCGGGCCGTTGACCTGGCCTATGAGGGCCGCTCGGTGGCGGTCGTGTCCTCCGGCGACGCGGGAATCTACGGCATGGCCGGCCCGGTGTTCCGGGTGCTGACCGACCGGGACTGGGACGGCGCAGTGCCATCGGTGGAAGTCGTACCCGGCATCTCGGCCTTGCAGTCGGCGGCGTCGCTGTTGGGTTCGCCGCTGATGCAGGACTTCTGCGCCATCAGCCTGAGCAACCTGCTGACTCCCTGGGAAGCCATCCAGCGCCGGCTGGAAGCGGCGGCCCTGGGGGATTTCGTCGTCGTCCTGTACAACCCCCGCAGTCAACGCCGCACCTGGCAGTTGCCCGAAGCCCGGCGCATTCTGCTGGAGCAGCGCGGCGGACAAACGCCGGTGGGCCTGATTCGGGACGCGTACCGTCCCGGCCAGCGCATCATCGTCACCGACCTGGATGGGCTGGAAGCGCGGGCTGAAGACGTGGATATGTTCACCACGGTGGTCATCGGCAACTCCACCACCTACCTGCACCAGGGTTTCATGGTCACGCCGCGGGGCTATGAAGAAAAGACCGGGACCGGCGCTAGTTAGTCGCAACCCACGCTCAAGGAGACGACAATGCCAGCCATCAGAAGCAACCGGGCGAAAGAGAAGCTACAAGCCGGCGAGGCCGTGTCGGTGATTTCCGGGCATATGAGCAGCGAAATTATCGATTTCCTCGGCCCGTTGGGGTTCGACGCGGCCTGGCTGGAATGCGAGCACGGCCCGGTGAGCTGGGAGCAAATCAGCGACATGACCCGCGCCTGCGACCTGTGGGGGATGGCTTCCGTTACCCGCGTCAATTCCAACGACGCCGGGCTGATTACCCGGACGCTCGACCGTGGGTCAATGGGCATCGTCGTCCCTCACGTCAACACCAAGGCCGCTGCAGAGCAGGCGATGATGTCGGCCAAGTTCGCGCCCCTGGGCTACCGGGGAATGTTCGGCGGCCGCCAGTCTTTCGGCGTACCTGACTACTTCCATACCGCCAACGGCCAGACGATGGTGGTGGTGCTTTTGGAAGAGGCGCAAGCCCTGCAAAACCTGGAGGAAATTCTGGCCGTTGACTACATCGACGTTTTCTTCGTCGCCCCCTCGGACCTGTCGCAGACGATGGGCCACATCGGTAACCCCGGCCACCCGGAAGTGCAGCAGGCCATTGACGAAGCGATAGCCCAGATAGTTTCCGCCGGAAGGGTGGCGGGTACGCTGGTCAACGACGACAACGCCGCATCCTACGCCGAAAAGGGCGTACAGTTTTTGATGACCTCGTGGAACGCGTGGGCAGCCCGCGGCGCTGCCGAGTTCCTGGGGCGTCTCCCCGGCTAGGCCGCAGCAACGGGCGCTCTGCTGGGATTGACCGGCAGAATCAGCAGCGCCCCACCGACAAACGCCGCCGCGCAGCCTGCCAGCAATCCATAGTACCCCAAGCCAGGGGATGCCAGATTCAGCAGGTCCACACCAGGCCCCAGGAGCTTGGCCGATGCTGCCCCGCCGGTGGTGGCGAGGTTGACGATGCCCATGTGCTGTCCTTCCCGGCCTTCGGCCCCCAGCTCGTTGGCCATCGCCCAACTGGCACTGAGCACTACGCCCAAGGCAAACCCGATGGGGATGCCGGCGATGACCAGCACCTGCAACCGGCTGCCGCCGGCCAGCATGGCCACGGTGGCAGCCAAATGATTGCCGGCAGCCAGTATGGCCACGGTGGCAACCGCCGCCGCCGCCGAACCGATCACCACCACCGGCTTGTGCCCGACCCGGTCCGAGAGCCGGCCGGCCGGGTAGACGCTCAGAACAAAGGCGGCGCCGATGGCGAAAATTATCAGCCCCAAGGTCTGGGCCGGGTTTTCCACCGCTACCACGTCCACCAGGAAGAACAGGCCATAGGTGGGAAACACCATGACGGCGGTTACCAGCAAGTACCGGGAAAGCAGGTACCAGATCAGGTGGGTGTGCAGACCGGACCGGCGTGTCAGGGTTTCCACGTTGCGCCGGAAGGAGAACCGGTGCGCCCGTTCGCGGGTGACCACCGTGTAGGCGCTGATTGCGGCCGAACCGATTACAGTGGCGGCAATTATCCCCAGCGCAGCGCCCAGCCAGTGGCCGGTTTCCGGCCCGGTGTACCGGCTGATAATCAGCCCGGCGGCGGCGACCATAGTAACCCCGCCGGCGCCTTCGGCCAGTATCTTCAGGGAAGACGCGACGCCGATGCGGTTGTTCGGCACCAGGTCCCGGATTAGCGCATTGAACGGGCCGAACCCAATGTTGGCGTTGGCCTGGATGAACAGCCACATAACAAACAGGGACCAGTAGCTGGTCGTCACTACCAGCCCGGACAGGCCCAGGGTGACAAATATCGCGCTCCAGAGGATGAAAGGCACCCGGCGGCCCAGCGGGGTGGATGTCCGGTCGCTGTACCAACCGGCAATCGGTTGGACCAGAGCGGCGACAATCATGCCCGACAGCCCTAATCCGCTCAAGAATGTGTTCTTTGCCTCTTCCGGCACCAAGTTCAGCACCATGGTGGGCAGAACAATGGTGTCCATCGCCAAGAAGCACCCGGTGATGCCGAACCCGAAGGCTCCCAGCCCCAGCAGGCCGGTTATGCCCCAGTGTTGTGTCAGGTTGGAGTTAGCTCGCGTCATGGGCTGAACCGGCGTCGTGGAAACATGAAAGGGGCGGGGGCAGGAAGTCCTTCAAAGCGGTGAAACACTCCAGAGATACTGGCCTGGTTTTTCCCCCGAATTTGACTACCCCCTGCCGTGGTCCCCCGGCAATGGTTTGCGCGGCTAATGGCGTTTATAATACAACAATCGCCGCCCGCCGGTGTTGCTGCCGACGGCAAGGAGTTGCCTTCATCTTGGCCGATTCTATGAAAATCTGCTCCCTTCTTCCCAGCGGGACCGAGATCCTGTTTGCCCTGGGGTTGGGCGACCGGATTTCCGGCGTGACCGACCTGTGCGATTATCCGGCTGAGGCCGCGTCCAAGCGGATAGTCTGCCGCAGCAAAATTGACCCGTCGGTAATGTCCAGCCAGGAAGTCGAACAGGCAATGCGCCGCATCCTGGAGTCCGGCGAAAGCCCTTACGACCTGGACCAGGAATGGCTGCACCGGGAACCGCCGGACGTGGTCCTCACCCAGGACTTATGCTACTTCTGCGAGGTTGACGCCGCCACCGTGGACCGGGCAGTCCGGGGGATTCCCGTTCAGCCCGAGGTGCTGGTGCTCAACCCCAAAACGTTGGAGGAGATTTTCCAGAGCTTCGGCGCGGTGGGTGCGGCCTGCGGCGCAGTCGAGCGGGCCGCTGAGTTGGTTGACGAGATGCGGCAGCGGGTCGCGGCGGTGGAAGACCGGGTGGCCCAGGCAGTCCGCCGTCCCCGGGTCTACTCTCTGGAGGGCGTCAACCCGCTGGTAATCGGCGGTCACTGGATTCCCGACCTGCTGCTGCGGGCCGGGGGACTTCAGGAAATCTATCAACCCGGCTGTCCGGCGTCCCGGCCGGAGTGGCGGGAGATACTGGACTACGCCCCGGAGAAGCTGTTCATCGACCTCTGCTCGTCGGACCTCGACCGGCATCTGCGGGAGATTTCATGGCTGGCCGGGCAGCCGGGATGGCAGGGACTGCCCGCCGTGCAGTCGGGGGAAGTGTACATAATAGATCACGTTTTCTTCAGCCGGCCCGGCCCCCGAGTGGCGCAGGGGTTGGAGATTTTGGCCCAGCTTACCCATCCTGAGCTGTTTTCCGGCCTGATTCCTCCGGACACCGTCGCCAAGTTGGACCGGGACTGTCTCAGGGACACGCACCCGGACAACATCGCCCAATGTTTCAGACCCTTTCCGTCCGGGGGTTAACCCGGACCCCGGCGAGGTTTGACTTCTAGCGCCGGACAACTCCGATAACCACGGCTTTCCGCTCACCAACAACGATTTGGCGCCGGCAATGGTCCGGCATGGCAGTCGCAAAGCGCTTCCCTATCAAAAAAGACTTTGCGCATACTCTGATGGTCAATCGCGCCCGTGTTGGCGGGATAGTCCGTGAAGGGTTATAATTACCCCTAAATTTCCCCGAATCAAATCGCCTGGAAGGTATGGCCTTGGTAGAGAGAGACGAGTTCAGAAAAGCAATGTCCAAGTTCGCCACCGGAGTTACCGTGGTGACCAGCCTCGACGACGAGGGCGTTCCCCATTCCATGACCGCCAACTCGTTCACGTCGGTTTGTCTGGAGCCGCCCATCGTTCTGGTATGCGTGGCCCACGGCACCCATACCCACGGGTACGTCGAGTCCCGGGGCGGATTCGGCATCAACATTTTGGTCGACGAGCAAGAGGATTTGGGGGCGTACTTTGCCAGGCGTCCCGAGGACCGCACCGGCGCCGTTGATTATCACTACACCATGACCGAAGGCGGCATCCCGATTCTGGACAAGTCAATGGTCTTCATGGGATGCACCGTGGTAGGCGCCCACGTTTACGGGGACCACACCGTTTACTTCGGTGAAGTGCAGGAGTTGCATCAGCAGGACGACGGGAACCCCCTGATGTTTTACCAGAGCCGCTGGTACCACCCCAATTCCGGGTAGCCCCGGCGGCGCTGTTATCGGTGGTTCAGGCGCTTCAGAAACGTCTCAATGGTCTGGTTTACCTTCCGGTACTGCTGGAGTTGGACGAAGTGTTGCGCCTCGGGGATTATGTGCTTCTTTGAGCCTTTGATTTTGGCTGACAGGTAATCGGAGTATTTCACAGGAGTCATCTGGTCGTCCTTCCCGCAAATGATTGCCGTCGGAAGACGTATTCCCTCAACTTCCTGCATCACGTCGAAACGGTTGCACGCCATCAGGTCCGTCCGTTCCACGTGGGGTCCGACTTCTCTGGCCCGCATCATCAGCGCGTTAACGATGTCCGATTCAACCCCGGTGAAGTAGGAGCGCTGCCGCTCCAGCCAAGACCCGTTTTCTGCGTCGGCTTCCCCTGAATGTTCCAAGAACTCCGGCTTGACCCGCAGCCGGGCGCCGGTGCCCATCAGAATCAATCCCCTTAACTCCTCGGGGTAGCGCAGGGCGTATTCCATGGCGATGGCCCCGCCCATGGAATGTCCGCCCAGAACGACGTCTTTGTAACGCCGGGCGGTGATAAACCCCCGTACCCATTCAACGTAACCGTCCACTGTGTCGCACGGCTTTCCGCTGGGATGCCCCGGCAAGTCGATGGCCTTGGAATTGCGGAAATGTCGGAGTTGGTAATAGAAGGACAAGCTGGAGCTTCCGGCGCCGTGTATCAGGACCAGTTTCATGTCACCTGCTCGGTAAAACGAAATGAGATTATGTTATGGCAGGAAATCGTTTAATTTCCGTGAGAAATTATATCCAATGATTGCCGTAGAATCAAGAAAACAGGCGTGAATCACCGGGGCAATTGCCGGCCCACTCGGACCGTTCGCTCCGAAAGCGCCAAACAGCCGCCCCAGGGACCAAGAGATATAGAAGCAGTTACTATTATTGGCTCGTTATTGCACCGTCGATCTTTGCCATTAAGAACCGAGGAATTCGCGCAATCCGTTCGCAAAAACCCATTCGTCCTGAAACACCGGGACGAACGGGTTTAATGGCCCATCACCGGGCATCCCGGTTTCAATCCAACCAAGTTGGCCGGACTAACCGGGACGCCGGTTACTTGGCGGACGAACCGTTGGCTTTGGCGCCGTTGCGCGACGGCGCTGCCGGGGATTCGTCTTCCTCGGGAATCAGGTCGCGGGGGCATAGCGATACCGAGGCCACGTAATCATCCTCCACCCGGTCGCGCCACAGGATAACTCCCTGGGTGGCCCGGCCGGCGCGCCGCACCCCGTCCAGCCCGATGCGGACGATTTGGGCCTTGGCGGAGATGATGAACAGCTCCTCGTCTTCGGCGTCGGGGACTACCTTGATGATGCCAGCCACCGGCCCGGTCCTTTCCGTAACCTTGAAAGTAATGATTCCCTGCCCGCCCCGCTTCTGGGTACGGTAAAGTTCCATTCCCGATGACTTGCCGAACCCCCGCCTGCTTACCACCAGCAGCCGTTCATTTTCCTCGGTGGCGGTTTCTCCGGTTCCTTCCGTTTCGGCATCTCCGGTTTCAGAACCACTCGCCTTAACAACATCCATACCCACAACGTGGTCTCCCTGCTTCAAGGTCATACCCCTGACTCCGCCGGCGTTGCGGGATCGGGGGATCAATTCTTCCCCGACCGGGAAGCGAATGGACATACCCTGCTCTGAAACCATCACCACGTCCCCGGCGTCGCCCAGGGGACGGACGCAGACCAGTTCATCGTCGTCCGCCAAGTTCATCACATTGAGCCCCTTGGGACGGATGTTGGCCAACTCGCGTTCCTTCAGGGCCTTGACCTGGCCCAGCCTGGTGACCAGAATCAGCAAGTCCTCCTCTCTGGCGTTCTGGGTGCGGAGCATGGTCTGCACCTGCTCGCCCCGGGCCAGGGGAACCAGGTTGACCAGCAGGGTGCCCCGGCTGGTGCGCGATGTGTCCGAGGCGATGTGGAACACCCGCAGGGGGTACACCCGGCCCCGGTTGGTGAACAGCAGCAGCGTGTCATGGGTGTCGGCCATGGCCAGCTGCATCAGGTCGTCGTCTTCCCGAATGCTCATCCCGCGGACGCCCTTGCCGCCCCGGTGCTGGGTGCGGTAGGTCTCCCGGGGCACCCGCTTGATGTAGCCCCGCTGGCTCAGGGTGATTATCACGTCCTGGTGGGTGATGAACTCCTCGGCGGACTTTTCCTCGATTTCATCCGGGTAGATGACGGTACGGCGGGCGTCCCCGTAGTCCTCCCTCAGCTTGAGGGTTTCCGTCTTGACGGCCTCCAGAATCTTGGACGGGTCGGCCAGCAGAGCCTCCAAGCCAGCGATGGTGTTGAGCAGGTCCTGGTGTTCTTTCTCCAGCCGTTCCCGCTCCAGAGCGGCCAACCGGCGCAGCTGCATATCCAGAATGGCCTGGGACTGGGGTTGGCTCAGGTCGAAGCCCTGCATCAGGTTGGTGCGGGCCTCTTCCACGTCGGCGGAGGCCCGGATGGTGGCGATAACCTCGTCCATCCGGTCCAGGGCCAGCAGCAGTCCCTGGACAATATGGTCCCGGTCCCGCGCCCGCTGCAGGCGGAACTCGGAGCGGCGGCGGATTACTTCTTCCCGGTGTTCGATGAACAGGGCCAGGGAACGCTTCAGGGGCAGGACTTGCGGCTGTCCGTCCACCAGGGCCAGGACAATGGAGTTGAAGGAGGTGCGCAGCGTGGTGTGCTTGTACAGGTTGTTCAGGACGATGTTGGGTTCGGCGTCGCGCCGCAGCTCAATGACCACCCGCATACCGTGGCGGTCCGATTCGTCCCGGATGTCGGAGATGCCTTCCACCCGCTTGTCCCGGGTCAGTTGGGCGATTTTTTCCACCAGGTTGGCCTTGTTGACCTGGTAGGGCAGTTCGGTAACAATGATGCGCTGCCGCCCGCCGCGGACTTCTTCGACTTCGGTGGCGGCTTCCATGACGATGCGGCCCCGGCCGGTGTTGTAGGTGTCAATGATTCCCGAAGTGCCGCGGATGATTCCGGCGGTGGGAAAGTCCGGTCCCGGCACCAGCTTGATTAGGTCTTCGGCGGTGCAGTTGGGGTTGTCCACCAGGTAGCATACGGCGTCGCAGATTTCCTTCAGGTTGTGGGGCGGGATGTTGGTGGCCATTCCGACGGCGATGCCGGTGGCGCCGTTGAGCAGCATATTGGGCATCCGGCTGGGCAGCACCGACGGTTCTTCGATGGAGTCGTCGAAGTTGGCCACGAAATCGACGGTGTTCTGGTCGATGTCGGCCAGCAGTTCCTCGGCGATGCTGGCGAGCCGGGCTTCGGTGTAGCGCATGGCCGCCGGCGGATCGCCGTCAACGCTGCCGAAGTTGCCCTGGCCGTCGATGAGGGGGTAACGCATGGAAAAGGGCTGGGCCATCCGCACCAGCGTGTCGTAGACTGAGGACTCGCCGTGGGGGTGGAACTTGCCCAGCACCTCTCCGGCGATACGCGCGCTCTTGCGGTACTGGGAGCCGGGCCGAATGCCCATGTCGTGCATGGCGTAGAGGATGCGCCGCTGCACCGGCTTCAACCCGTCCCGCACGTCGGGCAGCGCCCTGGCCACGATGACGCTCATGGCGTAGGTCAGGTAGGATGTCCGCATCTCCTCTTCAATGCGGACTGGGCTGACCCGGTCTTCCGGCGGTATAGTGGCAGTTACCATGCGCTAATACTCCTCTGGATTGTCTTCCGTCCCCGTCAATGGCCGTTCGTTTTTGGCACCCTTAAAGGACTTCCCGCTAGTCCTCCGGTTCGGGGAAGAGGTGAGCCTCGGCCCGGTCCACGAAGGCCGCGAACAGGTTGGCGAAGTTTCGGGGCACCTCACTCTGCCGTTCGGGATGGCATTGCAGCCCGATTACCCAGCTGTGCGCCGGGCTTTCCAGCCCCTCGATAAGCCCGTCGTCCACGGCGTAGGCGGTGCTCATCAGCCGCTCCGCCCGCTGCGGCTCCCGCAGCCCCTGGTGGTGGATGCTGTTGACCCGGAAAAAGCCGGCGGCGCCGATTATCGCCGACGCCTTGGCCCCCGGCGCCAAATAGATAAGGTGCTTGACCGGGTCGTCCTCCGATTCGTTCTGGTGGTTGGGCAGGTCCTGAATCAACCGGCCTCCAAATGCCACGTTCAGCAACTGCATTCCCCGGCAAATCGCCAGCACTGGCATATCGCCGGCCAAGGCAAAGTCCAGAAGGCGCAGTTCCAGGTCGTCCAGCGGCCGACAAAGTTCGAGGCTGCCGTTGGGGTCGGGCGGCGCGCCATAGAGGGACGGATCAATATCGGGGCCGCCCGAAAGCAGCAATCCGCCGACTCCCATCATCAAATTCCGGGCCGACTCTCCCTCCGGCGGCGTAATGACGCGGACTTGAGCGCCCAGCGACTCCAGAATCTGAACATATTCCCGGGAATTTTCGAGGTCTACGGAAGTAATGGCGACAGTGGTCATGCAGGCATAAAACAGGTGTGCAATTGGCCCTTATTATACTCAATTTATGCAGATATTGATAGGTTTCCGAAGCGCGGGGATCATGGTTTTCGGCTTTCGCCGTCCCGTTGACAAGGGAGTCCCCGGCGGGTAACGTTTTGGAATGGAAATCCGCTGAATACCTCTCGCGCGAAGGACGTTGACCATGCAGCCAACCGGCACATACCGAAACCAAAGCAGGGCATTCCTGGCCAAAGCGTACCAGGAACTTGATGAGGACCTGCCCCAGGCCTCCGAGAAGGGATGGGGAGCGGCATCCCAGATTGTCAAGGCCATAGCCGCCGAGCGTGGATGGGACCATCAGAGTCACCGCGCCCTCTATGCCATCGTCGGCGACTTGGTGCGTGAAACCGGCGACTCCGAGTTGGGCACCCTGTTTCGTGCCGCCAGTGACCTGCATATCAACTTCTACGAGAACTGGTATCCCCACGCGTTCGTGGAATCCGGGATTAGGGACGTAGAGCGGTTCGTCGAGAAGGCGGAACGCTTGCTGGGGACGAATCCTTAGCGCGAATCCGTGGTCTGAATCGTTGGGCTGAACGCAGCCGGGCTGCAAAGCGGTTGTTGACGGCGGGCTGTCTCAAGTCCGTCTTTTTCTTCATTGGGAATTGATAATCCGTCTCCCCGGGTTCCGGTTTTAACAATGGGCCAACCTTGGGCTATAATGCAGCCGTGGGCGGCCCTCACCGGGCCGGCAAGTCCTTTGGGGAGTTACCGGACTACCTCCATCTCTGAGGGGGCAAGATTTATGAAAGAAGTGATACAGGAAGCGGTCAAGCTTCTGGAAGACGGTCAACCCTGCGTTCTGGCCACCGTGGTACGCACCAAGGGTTCCACGCCGCAAAAGTCGGGGGCGATGCTGCTGGTGCGGGAAGACGGCAGCGGCCTGGGAACCCTGGGCGGCGGCTGCGTTGAGGGTGACATCTGGTTCGCCGCGCAGGAAATTCTCCGCAACCACGGCGGGCCCGAGTTCAAGGACTATTTCCTGAACGAAGACATCGCCGCCCGCGATGGTTTGGTCTGCGGCGGCACCATGTACTTCTACCTGGAACCTTTCTGGGACTCGGACGATTTCACCGGCGTCGGCCGGGAGTTGCTGGACGCCTACGACGGCGGAGAACCCGTAGCCTTGGCCACCGTGGTCAATGTCCCCAACGGCGCCGCCGGTCTGGGCGCCAAGCTGCTGTTGCGGACCGGGGGCGCCATTTCCGGCGCCCTGGGCAGCCCGGCTCTGGACGAGCGGGCGGTGGAGTTGTGCCGAAAGGTCGCCGACGTTGGCAGCATCGAGAGTTTCATCACCGACGAAGGCGTCGAGGTCTTTATCGAGGGCTTCACAACGCCCCCCACGCTGGTCATGGTGGGTGGCGGCCACGTTGGCAAGGCCACGGCAGACTTGGCCAACACCCTGGGCTACCGGGTGGTGGTGGTGGATGACCGGCCCGAGTTTTCCAACGCCGGGCGCTTCCCCTACGCCGGCGAGACCGTCGTGACCCCCTACGAAGACTGGTCGAGCCAAGTGTCCCTGAACGTCAACACCTTCGTCGTGGTAGCCACCCGGGGCCACCGCTACGATGACATGGCCCTGGAGTCGGCCCTGAACACCCGCGCCCGCTACATCGGGTTGATGGGCAGCCGCCGCAAGTCGCTGATGATATACCAGCGGCTGCTCCAGCAGGGCGTCACCTTGGAGCGGCTCCGCGAGGTCAAGTCCCCCATCGGCCTGGACATCGGCGCGTTGACCCCGGAGGAAATCGCCGTCAGCGTCATGTCCGAAATCATAATGACCCGCCGGGGCGGCAGCGGCGGCGCGCTTAAGATGGACGACTGGTTCCTGGAGCGTTCCGCCCAGAAGGTCGCCCGCATGGCAGGCGTCTAAACGGCGGCAGCGCAACAGTGTCCTCCGGAACGTCTAAAGTGGCCGCCATACTGCTGGCGGCCGGCGAGTCCCGCCGCATGGGACAGCTCAAAGCCCTGCTTCCCTGGCAGGGCTTGACCTTGCTGGAACACCAGGTTGCCGCTCTGCGGGACGGCGGTGCGGACGAGGTAATCGTTGTCCTGGGACACCGGGCCGGGGAGCTTAGCCCATTGGTGGAAGGGAGTCCGGGCGTAACTTGCGTCCTCAACCCCGACTACCTTCAGGGCAAGACCACCTCCATCAAGGCCGGTCTGCGGGCGGTGGACCCGGCGACTTCCCGTGCGCTGATGTTCCTCAACGTGGACCAACCCCGCACCGCCGGCGTCATCCGACGGGTAGTTGACACCCATCTGGCCGGAAGTGCGCTGTTCACCATCCCCTGCTGCCGGGGCAAGGGCGGCCACCCGATGCTGGCCGACGCGTCGCTGCTGCCGGAACTGCTGGACATAACCGAGGACACCGAGGGGATGCGGGCCGTCGTCCAACGCCACCGGGACCGGGCCCAGCGAATTGAGTTGGACGCCCCGGAAGTTCTGTGGGACCTGAACACCCCGGAGCAGTACCAGGCGGCGTTGTACAGTGGCGTTCACCAACCCCCGGGGCCTTAATTCAGGGGGTTTGGGGGATTCATCCCCCAAAACCGTGCCCCGCTAACCCGGAGGTTGTTGCGGACAATCGAAACATCCGGCCCCGGCGGGCAACCCCCGGAACAAAGAATCAGGACTCGGCTCAATCGGCCAAGTCCTGACTTTTCGCCCTTAATGTTGGTATCTCTACCAGCGGGGCCGGGCCTTTCGACCCGAAACTGGGCAACCGGCGCCTCAAATGCGCCTCGCCCTTCCCTGCTGGCGGAACCCCGTGGTCGGTAAGCTCAACCCCCGACTCCTAGCGTCCACCAGCAGGGACGCTACAAGGAAACTTCCAGTTATGGTGCAGTACGAAGACCTTAACCATATTCCACCTCCCGGATGCGTTTCGGAGTAAGTTAGGAGGCTGCCTCCCTGCTTACCACGGATACAGACTATCACGCCCCAAAATACGGTGTCAAGGTTTTTTCAGCCAAATTGGTCTGACTTATTGACCAATACTTACTATTGGAAAAATTGACCCATTCAGCTTGGCGCCCTTTTCGTCATTCCTGCGGATTCGCGCCTCCGCATAGTCCTGGCTTGACAGTGGCCTTGGGCACCGCACAGGCGCATGGATTCCCGCTTTCGCGGGCAATGCGGATGGTCTTGCCGAGACCATGTATGGGCATGAAAACTCGTCTTTCCTGCCTACGCAGGAATCCAGAAGTCGCAAGGAAGGGTCAGCATTGCCCTTGGCAAAGGCGCATGGATTCCCGCTTTCGCGGCAAAGACGGGGATGCCTTCGGAGACCGCGTATGAGGATGAAAACTCGTCATTCCTGCGCAGGCAGGAATCCACGTAGTCCTCCCCGGTGGCCCCCGTTTCTGTCGCAGAACCTTATGAGTTGCGGTTGGTTATCTAACTGGTCGGGAAGAAGCGGGCTTGTAGCCGGTGTCTTCGGGGAGGTCCTTCTGCTTGGCGGCTTCGACGGCCAGCCGGTCGCAACGTTCGTTTTCTGGGACGCCGGCGTGTCCCGGCACCCACCGGAATTCGACGTTGTGCGGGTCGCAGGCCCGGAGCATCCGCTCCCACAGGTCCGGGTTGACCGCCGCTTCCCGTTTGTTGCGCCGCCAGTCGTTGGCCTGCCAACGCTTCACCCATCCCTTGGTCATTGCATCCACGACGTACCGGGAGTCGCTGTGCAGCGTGACCCGGCAGGGTCGTTTCAAGGACTCCAAGGCCACGACGGCGGCCAGAATCTCCATGCGGTTGTTGGTCGTCCGCCGGAAGCCGCCGGAAATTTCCCGCCGACGGCCATCCGCCATCAGCACCGCGCCGTACCCGCCGGGGCCGGGGTTGCCAATACAAGACCCGTCGGTGTAAATCGTGACCTGGGTTTGTTTCTGCTGCGTCAATACCACTCCGATAGCGGAACCCGCTAGGCCACGCGCCGCTGCGGGCTGCCGGTGCTGGGCAGCTTCAGCGAAATCACGAACCCGGCCAAGTACAGGGCGGCGGCGAAGAAGAAGGCCGCATCCCAACCCATGAACTGCGCGATAACGCCGGAGATGACGGCGGCGGTGGCGCCGAAGGCCGCGTTGCTGCCCCACATTAACCCAATGAAGGTGCCTTCCAGCCGCCGTCCTTCAACCACGTCGATGGCCGCCGCCTGCGTCAACGAGTTGACCGAGTAGCTGAACAGGCCAAAGAGCACCACCGCTATGGTCAGGACCGGAACCACCAACACCCCGGAAAACGCATTTTCCAACGCCGGCACCGGCAAATCCCCGCCCCAAACGATGACCAGGGGAAGAATCACGGCCACACCCATGATGAACGCGATTACCGGCTTGCGCCCAATGCGGTCGGACAGGGTGCCGAACAACGGCCCGGCAACGATGCCGGGAGCTGTCAGCAGGGCGAAATGCACCCCCATGACCCAGTAGCTGAGATCCAGACCGCCCTTGTCCACCGGCTGGGTCAGATACAATGGCAGCACCCAAAGCACCGTCCGGTCGCCCATGCCCCGTACCGCCGAAACCAGGAAGATGGGCATGATAGCTGAGAATCCGCCGTCCTTCATGGCGTCCTGGAGGCTGGTCCATTGGACCCGCAAGCGTTCCCGAGTGCTGCCGGGGCCGCCGTGCGCGTGGCCCGTCCCAGGCGACGGTTGACCGCCGGAACTCGTCCCGCCGGCAGTGGCCATCGCCGGAGCCCGGGTAAGCCCCACGTTCCACAGGAACACCAGAATCATCAACGCCAGGAAGAGCATGATAGGAGTGCCGCCGCCGGCAATCCACCGCCATCGGTCCTCTTCCGCTATTCCCATCGTGCCCAGGGCAGCAGCGCCCAACAGGAAACCGACCACTATCGGCGCAATCGTGTCCCCCACGTTGCCCGCGGAACGGTGCAACGATATAAACAGTCCGCGCCGCTCGGGAAATCGCTGGGAAAGCAACCCCAGGGCCGGGGGATGCCACAGTGCGCTCCCCGCTGACGCCACCACCAGCGCCGCCAGAATCAGGCCGTACACCGGCAGCGTCGCCACCAGGAAGAATCCCGCCGCAATCAGGAACATCGAGAACGCCAGAATCGGCCCCCGCCGCTCCTGGAACATATCCACCACGAATCCGCCGAAAACGCTGGTCAACCCGCTGGCAAGCTGACGCACCGCTGTCAGCAAGCTGGCCTGAATCGGAATCAGCCCCAGGCTGTCGTAAATGGCCGGAATAAGCGCCAGGAACCCGTGAGCGTACATGTGCTCAAGGCCGTGAGCGCCGATGAGGCTGGTGGCCATGACCGAGTCTTTAGTGCGGGGCCCGGACCGTTCGGGGAGAGTGGCGGCGCTGGAGGGAGATTGTGCCATCACGGACCTCTTTACAGCTGGCGAAGAAGATATGTTGGCGAATCTTGGCGAACCGCCCCAAGTATACACCCAACCATTTCGGAAAACAGCATCAGGTATAAGGACCGGCCGAGCGGGTATATTGGGGTATATATATCTCAAAACCCCCTGTTTTCGATAGTGAAAGCGGCGGGCAGTGGGGCGAGATTGTCTACCCTAATAATCCATGAACATCTGCTGCAACTCCTGCCGGTCGGTGGTGGTCATTAACCCCAGCATCAGCAGCGCCCGCGCCTTCTGGGGCAGCAAGTTGTCCGACACAATGAACCCCTGCTTTTCCTTGGCTGGCGTCATCACCACCCGGCCCGCGCCCGAGCGCGACGCCAGCACAACCACGATTCCCTGCTCCACCGCCGCCGCGGCCGCTTCCACCACCAACGGCGGAAACGTCCCGCCTCCGAACCCGGCCGCCACCAGCCCCGGCGACCCGTTCGCCCGCACCGCGTCGATGAGCAGCCCGTCGGCCCCGGCGTAGGAGTACACGATGTCCACCCGCGGCAGCACAGTCCCGGCATCCACCCGGAACGATGCGGCCGTGGTGTGCTTGCGGAGCGGCGCCCGGTACAGGACCACCTGCCCGTCGGAGTCGGCGTACCCCAGGAAACCCAACTCGTTGGGCTTGAAGGTTTCGACCCGGAAGGTGTTGGCCTTGCTCACGTCCCGCGCGCTCTGAATCTCGTTGTTCAACACCGTCAGCACGCCCAGGCCGGCGGCGTGAGGCGCGGCGGCGACCCGCACCGCGTCCAGCAGGTTCAGGTCGGCGTCGGTGCTGATGGACGTCGGTGGGCGCATCGCCCCGGTGACCACCACCGGCTTGGACGACTTGACCGTCAGGTGCAGGAAATAGGCCGTCTCTTCCAGTGTGGCGGTGCCGTGAGTAACCACCACGCCGTCCACCGGACCGGCCAGCAGGCCGTTGATTCTGGCGGCCAGCCGCACCCACTCCGGGCCGCCGATGGCCGTGCTGCCGACGCTGATGAGGTCTTCCGCGGTCACCCTGGCCACGGTTGAGACTTCCGGCACCCGCTCCAGCGATTCGGCAATGGTAAGGTGCTTCCCCAGCTCGGGGTATAGAATGTAGTCCAGCCGGTCGGGGCCGACGCCGGCGATGCTGCCGCCGGTGGCGACTATGTGGACTTGCGGCAATGCAGTGGTCATCAATACCCCCGGAAATGATGATGGCCAAGCCCGGTGTCCCGCGGTTGTTGCGGGCCGGGCCGGGCGGCTGGAATAGGCAGGATAATTGCCCACGGATTGTACGCTGAGGTTAATGAGGGCCCTGCCCGCTGTCAACCGGCGGGCAGCAGTCCGATTGCAGCCACGGACCGCGACTCCGGGCAGGAGACGGTGTTTTTGCGAACCTTGATACTGTCGGACGTTCACGCCAACCTGGAGGCGCTGCAATCGGCGCTCGCCGATGCTGAGCGGCGCGGCGGTTTCCAGAGTATATGGTGCCTTGGCGACCTGGTGGGTTACGGGCCGGACCCGGTGGCCTGCGTGGAGCTGCTCCGTCAATACCCACTGGTGGCGGTGGCCGGCAACCACGACCACGCCGCCGTGGGCAAGCTGGACCCGGAAACGTTCAACAACGCCGCCGAAACCGCGGCCCGGTGGACCCGCCGCCGGCTTTCCGATGAAACGTCCCGGTTCCTGGCCGGACTGCCGTTGGTGGCGTTCGCCGGCCCGTTTACGCTGGTCCACGGCAGCCTGCGCGCGCCGATTCATGAGTACCTGCTGGACGAGAATGCGGCCCGGGCTACGTTGCGGCTCATGCGGTCCCAATTCTGCTTAGTCGGACACTCCCATCTTCCTTTTCTATGCCAGGAAACCGACGGGACGCCCACATTTATCGAGTTCGAGGAAGACCGGGTTTTCCCGCTGGACGGGCGGCGGTGGATTATCAACCCCGGCGGGTTGGGCCAGCCCCGCGACCGGGACCCCCGGCCCAACTACGGCATATATGACGACAAAAAGGGAACTGTCGAGCATCGCCGGATAACCTACGACATCGGCGCAACCCAGCAAAAAATGCAGCGGGCCGGACTCCCCGCATACCTGATTGACCGCCTCAGCCAAGGCGTTTAAGGCCCCCGCTCCTCCCGATGCACTCACCGGTGCGTTTGCCCTGTCCCGCAACCCGCCCGTGTTGACAACCACTAGCCATGTTGATAGTCTGAGTTGCTGTAAAATACCCGTTTCCGGCCCGCTAGCTCAATTGGCAGAGCAACTGACTCTTAATCAGTAGGTTCTCGGTTCGATCCCGAGGCGGGTCACCAAACGGCGCAATCACGGTTAACGCCCCCGGCTTCACGGGGAAGTGTCGGAATTGGTAGACGAGCATGACTTAGGATCATGTGCCGAAAGGCGTGGGAGTTCGAGTCTCCCCTTCCCCACCAATGGGGACGGCAGCGGGCACGGCGGCCCATCCACCCAGCTATCTTTAACGGCAGTGGTCCCTTTTGAGGAGGTCAGGTGGTATCACTACTTGAAGTCAAGAACCTTAAAACATCCTTCTTCACCTTTGAGGGCGTGGTCAAGGCGGTGGACGGCGTTTCTTACGAGGTCGAGGAAGGCGAGACCCTGGGCCTGGTCGGCGAAAGCGGATGCGGAAAGAGCGTCAGCGCCCTTTCCCTCATGCGCCTCATTCCCGACCCCCCCGGCAAGATTACCGACGGAGAGGTCTTGTTTGAGGGCGAGGACATCCTGAAAATCGACATGGACGATATGCGCCACATCCGCGGCGCGAAAATGTCCATGGTCTTCCAGGAGCCGATGACCTCCCTGAACCCGGTGCTCACCCTGGAAAGGCAGATCAGCGAGACCCTGCAACTGCACAAGGGAATGAATCGGGAAGAAGCCAGGAATGAGTCCATCAACCTGCTGGGCCGGGTGGGAATCCCCGACCCGGAACGGCGGGTCCGCCAGTACCCCCACCAGTTCAGCGGCGGAATGCGCCAGCGCGTGATGATTGCCATGGCCCTGAGCTGCAACCCCCGCCTGATTATCGCCGACGAGCCGACCACCGCGTTGGACGTGACGATTCAGGCCCAGATTCTGGAGTTGATGAAGAGCCTGACCACCGAGTTCGGCGTGGCCCTCATCGTCATCACCCACAACCTGGGAGTGGTCGCCCGGTACGCCGACCGCATGAACATAATGTACGCGGGCAAGATAGTCGAGCGCGGTTCGGCCCGGGAGATTTACAGCAATCCCCGGCATCCCTACACAGTGGGCCTGCTCAACTCGGTGCCTCGCCTGGACCTTCCCCGCCGCCTCAAGCTGGACCCCATTGAGGGCCAACCACCCGACCTGGTCAACGTTCCCCCCGGCTGCTCGTTCCGCGACCGGTGCCGGTGGGCGATAGACAAGTGCGCCACCGACGAACCGCCCCTGGTCGAGTGGGCGGCAGGGCACCTGACCGCCTGCTGGCGTTCCGACGAGCTTGGGCCGGATGCTCTGGAATTCATGCGGGACGCTCAGCTTTTGGCCGACGAAGGCGACGTACAAGTAACCTCAGGGCAGGTCTCAATGCAAAACGAGGAGACGGAGAGTAATTAACCATGACGACTATGCCTTCCGAAGCGCCTCAGAACAGTTCCCAAAGCGGCCAGGAAGATTACCTGCTTGAGGTCAACAATCTCAAGATGTACTTCCCCGTGACTGCCGGCCTCATCTTCCAACGCGCCGTCGCACAGATTAAGGCCGTGGACAACATATCGTTCTTCGTCCGCCGTGGCGAGACGCTGGGTCTGGTGGGCGAGAGCGGATGCGGCAAGACCACCACCGGCCGGTGCATCCTCCAGCTATACAAGCCGACGGGCGGCAACATTCTGTTTGAAGGCCAGGAACTTGTCGGCCTGTCCACCCGCCTGATGCGCCAGATGCGCCGCCAGATGCAGGTCATCTTCCAGGACCCGTTCAGCTCCCTGAACCCCAGGATGACCGCCGGCAACATCATCGGCGAGCCGCTCATCGTTCACAGACTGGTGACAAGCAAGGAAGAATACCGGGAGCGGGTGTCCGAGCTTCTGATGAACGTGGGCCTCAACCCCTACATGGCCGACCGGTTCCCCCACGAGTTCAGCGGCGGGCAGCGTCAGCGCATCGGCGTGGCCCGGGCCCTGTCGGTAGACCCCAAGCTGATTGTCTGCGACGAGCCGGTGTCCGCGCTGGACGTGTCGATTCAGGCCCAGGTCATCAACCTGCTGGAAGACTTGCAGGAACGTTTCGAGCTGACCTACCTGTTCATTGCCCACGACCTGTCGGTGGTCCGGCACATCAGCGACCGGGTGGCGGTCATGTACCTGGGGCGGCTGGTGGAAATCGCCGACCGGAACGACATTTACCGCAACCCGTTCCATCCCTACACCAAGGCGCTACTTTCCGCGGTGCCCATTCCCGACCCGGTGATCGACGCTCAGCGGGAACGCATTATCCTATCCGGTGAAGTTCCCAGCCCGCTGAACCCGCCCTCCGGCTGCGTGTTCCACCCCCGCTGCCCCATCGCCATCGACGATTGCAGCGTGGCAATCCCCGACCTTCGGGAGGTGGAGCCGGGCCACTGGGCATCTTGCATCCGCGTCCCCGGATACGGCTCCTACTAACCCGAACCGCGCCGGACAGCGAATCCTGGCGCCCCCGGCGCCGTCAACTGCGAATACCCGCCCCGGCCCCGCCCAACAAACGGACGGGCTGGGGCGAATTCGTCCTCGCCCATTGCCGGCCCGTCATTCAATCCGTATCGTCCAGCAATTCGTTCGTCCCGGAGTGATCAAAATGACTCCCTTGCCAAGCCGCAGGGTTTAGCAAGGTCCATCGGAAAAGTCATCGTCTTTCCCGCGAAGGCGGGAATCCACGGCTCCTTTGCCAATAGTAGCCTCATGCCGTTGCTCCGTACTCAATGAAGGGACCTCAAAAAAGGGCCTCAAATTCGCTGAAGGACGTGCTGGTATAATCCTTGCGAACACAAACATTGGTCGGCCGGCGCGAAAGGATGGAGTTATGGGTGATATGTTGCAGCAGGGGGACCGTTTCCCCCGATTGGAGTTGAAGCTCGTGGGCGGCGGAACGCTGACATTGCCCGGAGGCGCTCCCAGACGCTATACCGCGTTGCTGGTCTACCGTGGCCACTGGTGACCCTATTGCGTACGGCAGTTGGCCGCGTATGAAGCAGCGAAAACAGAATTGGAGGCTCTCGGCGCAACCACCATCGCCGTCAGCGCCGACACCGCCGAGCAGGCGCAGGAAGTAAAAGATCACGGCCTGACTTTCTCCGTCGCCTACGGTGCGAACCAAGCCGATGCCGATACCATCGGCGCTTGGTGGTCCGACGATCGGGGCGGGTTCATCCAGCCGTCCGAGTTCCTGTTGGGGCGCGGCGGCGTGGTTCTGGGTGCGATGTACGCCTCCGGCCCGGTAGGACGCATGGCCTCGGACGAAGTTATTCGTGCAATAACCAACCGGGAAAATCGGCGGCGGCGGCAAGAGGGTGAAAACGCCGGCTGACGGCGGCCTCGTCCGGCCCTGACATTGGGGGGACTATCTTGCGAAGGTCGCACGTCAAATAGAAAACCCTGGGTAAGGAGTCTTCTATACCTTTCGGAAGGACGGGTTCGAGTCAGCCTTGGGCTAACGTCACCTCGTTCACCGAACGGCTCCAACCCTGCCTTCCGCCGTGCTTGTGGGCAGTGGGCCGCCGTGATACCATTCCCCCTGCTATGAACATGGCAAAAACTCCACAAATGAACCCGCAGCACATCCGCAACTTCTGCATTATTGCCCACATCGACCACGGCAAATCCACGCTGGCAGACCGGTTCCTGGAAATCACCGGCACCGTCCGGCCCCAGGAGATGAAGGCCCAGTTTCTCGACCAGATGGACCTGGAACGCGAACGGGGCATCACCATCAAGGGCAAAGCGGTGGCCATGACCCACCGGGCCCCCGGTGGGCAGCAGTACCAACTCAACCTCATCGACACTCCGGGTCATGTGGACTTCAGCTACGAGGTCTCCCGCGCCCTGGCCGCTTGCGAAGGCGCGCTGCTGGTGGTCGACGCCAGCCAGGGAATTGAAGCCCAGACCATCGCCAACACCCTTCTGGCCATGGAATACGACCTGGAACTGATTCCGGTGGTCAACAAGATTGACCTTCCTCAAGCCGAGCCGGAGCGGGTCGCCGGGGAGTTGCAGCAGGTCTTCGGCTTCAGGCCGGAGGAAATCCTGTTTGTATCCGCCAAGACCGGCAGCGGCGCCCGGGAAATTCTGGACGCGGTGGTGGAGCGGGTTCCCGCCCCCGCTGGCCATTCGGACGAGCAACTGCGGGCGCTGGTTTTCGACTCGGTTTACAACTCCTACAAGGGGATCATCGGATACGTCCGGGTAGCCAACGGGCAGGTTTCCAGGGCAGACCGCATCAAGGTGATGTCCTCGGGGCGGGTTGCCGAGATTGTGGAGTTGGGGGTTTTCGCGCCTGCTCCCCAGCCGGTGGACGTGCTGTACAGTGGTCAGGTCGGCTACATCGCCACCGGCTTCAAGGATGTCCAGGAGTGTGCCGTCGGAGACACCCTGACCAACCTCAACGATCCATCCAACGAACCCCTGCCAGGCTATGTCGAGCTGAAGTCAATGGTTTTCGCCGGACTGTACCCGGCCGATGGTGAAGACTACACCAACCTGCGGGCGGCGCTGGAGAAGCTGCAACTCAATGACGCTTCATTGACCACCGAACCCGAAAGCAGCACCGCCCTGGGCTTTGGTTTCCGTTGCGGGTTCCTGGGCCTGATGCACCTGGAAATCGTGCAGGAAAGGCTGGAACGGGAATATGACCTGGACCTGATTGTCACCGCGCCCAGCGTGGCCTACCAGGTGGTGCTGACCAACGGCGAGACGATTCGCATCGACAACCCCTCCAAGCTGCCCCCGCCTAACGAGATTCGTGAAATCCAGGAACCAATCCTGAACCTGACCATCGTTGCCCCCAGCCGCCACGTTGGCGTTATCATGGAATTGATGCACTCCCGGCGTTCCGAGTACCGCCGCGTCGAGTACATCCAGGGGTTGTCCGGAGACGGCGACCGGGGAGCATCCGGCGGAGAGTCCCGGGTAATGATGGAATACACCATGCCACTGGCCGAGATGCTGGCCGACTTCTTCAACCAGTTGAAGTCCCGCACCCAGGGCTATGCCTCCTTGGACTACACCTTCCAGGGGTACCAGTCCGCGCCGCTGGTCAAGATTGACGTGCTGGTCAACCACATACCGGTTGAGGCCCTGTCAATGATTACCCACCGGGACCAATCGGTGCTCTTGGGCCGGGGAGTGGTGCAAAAGTTGCGCTCCACCATCCCCCGCCAGCTCTTCGAGGTCCCCATTCAGGCGGCCATTGGCAGCCGGGTCATCGCCCGGGAGACGGTGCGCGCGCTCCGCAAGGATGTGCTGGCCAAGTGCTACGGCGGCGACATCACCCGCAAGCGCAAGCTGCTGGAGAAGCAAAAGGAAGGCAAGCGGCGCATGAAGAGCATCGGACGGGTCGAGGTCCCGCAGGAAGCCTTCCTGAGCCTGCTGGGAATCAGCGACACTAAAGGCGACGGCAAGTAGGCCGGGCCGAGACGCATTAAAACGCAGGGTCTTTCGATTCTCGAATAATCCCCTCTCCCTCTGCTGACAGGGGTATGTATAGGGTTTCATGTAGGGGCATGGCGGGTGACCTCCAGGTTGGGCTTGGGTTCCGGCCAGGGTTTGGGCAGCAGCCATACCCGGCGCCATAACCGGCCCCGGTGCAGCAAGCGTCTCAGCCAGTCGATGCCGTGCCGGATTACGCTGACGGTCCGTCCCGGCTTCTCCCTGCCGCTGCGGTGCGTGGGCGCCAGCGCCCGGGGCGGCGCTCGCAAGCTGCCGGGGGGCATCTTCCGGTCATAGGCGTCTTCCACCCTGGTCCCATAGGCCAGGGTCAGGAGCGTCGCCACCGACAACACGAACCAATGGCGCGAAATCCGCGCCGGGTCAGTCCTGCGGGTCTTGTGCCATTGCCAACCCAGGCTCTTGACCGCCTTGAACCCCAACTCGATCCAGAAGCGGAGGGCGTACCAACTCACCCCAACTTGGTCCGGCGGAAGGTCGGTCAGGATGATCCACGGCTCCTCCTGTTCAACGTACCAGACCGCCAGCAGGGTGCAACGGCGTTTTGCGGCGGCTCCGCCGAAGGCGGTCCCGCTGCCGGTCCAGGCGGTATCCGGACTGGAAACGAAGGCGCGCGCGGGCAGCCGCCGTCCGCCATCGGCGCAGAAAGTGACGTTTCTCGGATACCTCATGTAGGGATGCCAGCCCTGAGCGAGTATCTGTTTCCACAATTTCGGACTGGCCAGGCCCCGGTCGCACATCACAATCACGGTCATTTCCCTGGGGACCGCCGGGGCCAGGGCCTGCAGCAGTTCCACTATTGGGTCCATCCAGGCCCCGCGCTGGTTGGCCCGCAGGATTCGCCAGGCCACGGGAATCGCGCAACCCCGGTAGACCACGCTGATGACGATGGCGGTGGTGTCGTCCCCTTTCAACGTGGGGTCAACCGCCAGCGCCAGCCTATCGGAACGCCACCACGCCAGGACCCACCGGAGCAGCGGCGCGAAGCAGAGACTTACGTCCAGTTCGGTCTTGCAGGGGCAGGGACGGGCCCGGTCGCCGCCGTCGTACAACCACTCTCTGAGATACTGCCGCAGGTTGTTCCAGTTGCCCCGGGTGGAGAGGGCGGACGCGACGGTATTCTGGCAGGCGCTCCCAGCCAGAATGGTCCCGCACACCCACCAGGCCAGGCCGGTCAACTGTGGCTGAGTGAGGTGCGGTAAATGCGTTTCAATGACCTGCTTCATCTGGCAGCATTCCCTTGGAAGGCGCATGGGATACCTCCGGCATCCGGTTTAGTCATTACAACCAAGATGACGGATTCCTGTGCGCTTTCCAAGCTCTCAGACCAATTTCAGTATACATACCCCTGTCAGCTCTCCCTCTGGGAGAGGGCTGGAGCCTGCCCCGGCGAAGGCCGGGGGTGAGGGCGTCCCGGCCAGGAGCAACCGTTACTGGTGCGCGGAGTTCGCCCTCACCCCCGGCCCCTCTCCCGCGGAGAGAGGGGCGAATCGAAAGACCCTGCATTTGACAAGTCTCTCGAACAACGCATGACCATCAAGCTCGGAGTGCTGTTCTTCGCTGCCGCCGTGGTGTCTTTCGGCCTGATGACGTTAATCAATTAGTCCGCAGTCAACCTTCCGGGCCAAGGGCCGAAAGGCAATAACCGGGACTGTTCGCGGTCTACACAACTACAACCCCAGGCTTGCCCGCAAGTCCCTAAGCTGCCCCGAATGCTCGGTCCAATGCCGCAGGAACAACCCCTCCAGCAGCATTTGAGGAGTGCGTTCCTGGTCTTCCCCACGGGCGGTCAGGTGTGCCGTGGCGGTGGTGTTGATTATGGCGTCATCGTCGGCAGTGGCGACGGCCTGCTCCAGCCCGTCAAGCGCCCGGACTAAATCGTTCCGCAACCGTTCCAAGTCGTGTTCCAGCCGCTGCGGGTCCATGTGGTTCTCGTCGGGGGTGACGTCGAACTCCCGGATGCTTCCGTCAAGCAGTCCGGCAACCAGGGCATCTATCCCGCCCAGCGGGGTGTCTACCAGGTGATAGACGACCTCCCGGGCCGACCAGTCTTCCGGGCCCGGCTTCCAGTCCAGGCAATAGTCCATGCCATCGAGCAGCGCCAGGTATTGCTCGCGAACGCCGCGAATGTGTTCCAGATGTTCGTCCCTGAGAGTGGTCAACGTTACTCCCTTGTGTCGCTCCCTTGTGTGTGGATGTAACCGGATTGCCCCGGCTGTCATTCAGCTTGGTTTAACTCGGATTATAGAGGCAGGTTCCGCACCAGCGCCTTGACCGCCTCTCGTGTCTCCTCTTGGGCCAGCCCAAACTCCAGCGAGGCGCGGAGCAGGCCCAGGGGAGTGCCGCCGTCGTACCTGGTCCCCATAAACTCGTAGGCGTACAGGCTTTGCTCTTCCAGCAGCAGCGACATTCCGTCGGTCAGCTGAATCTCGTTCTTCGCGCCGGGGGGTGTGCGCTCCAGGCAGCGGAAGATGTCGGGGGGCAGGACATAGCGGCCAACCACCGTCAGGTTGGACGGGGCCTCTTCCCGCGGCGGTTTTTCCACCAGCCGGTGTACCCGATGCACCCGTTCTCCCTGCTGGGTCGCTTCCACGACGCCGTAGTTGTGTACCAACTCCCAGGGCGCCGGTTCCACTGCCACCACCCCGGCGTTGTAGCGGTCGGCAACTTCCAGCATTTGCGTCAACGCCCCCGGAGTGTTGGCAATGATGTCGTCGGGCAGAATCACCACAAAGGGTTCGTCGCCCACCGCGTCTTTGGCGGTCAGGACGGCGTGTCCCAGACCCAGAGGCTGCTCCTGGATAACGAAGGAAACGTTGGCCAACGAGGCGGCATGGCGCACCTTCTCCTCCAAGTCCGCCGCGCCGGACTCGGCTAAACGGCTTTCCAAAAGCGGCGCCGGCTGGAAGTAGGAAGCGATGGATTCCTTGCCGCGGGCAGTGACGATGATGACTTCTTCGATGCCCGCCTCGGCCGCTTCCTCGACCACGTATTGCAGCATAGGCCGGTCGAGAATCGGCAAAAGCTCCTTGGGCACCGACTTGGTGATGGGGAGGAAACGAGTGCCCAAACCAGCCGCCGGTATGACCGCTTTTCGTACTTTCATGTTTACGCTTTCCGTGGTCTCGTCTTTGACGGTATTCTAACATCGGCCAAAAATCCCAACAACCAAGCGCGCCGGGCATGACCGGCTTCCAGTGTTGCGCCGCATTCCGCCGTAGGGCATAATTTCCGGTGCGCCGCAGTCCGGTATGAGAGTCTGCGATAGCCGCTGCTGCGTTTCCAACCGTCCGTTTCCGAATTGTAAAGGAGGGCCTTATGCCGGCTCAGATTCCCACCCAGGAAGAAGTCCTGGGTTACTTTTCCAAGCTGTCCAACTGGGGCCGATGGGGTCCCGATGATGAACTGGGCGCCCCCAACCTGATTACGCCCGAGAAGACCAAGCGGGCAATTGCCACCGTTCAGGAAGGCGTTACCGTTTCGCTGGCCCGGGACATTCTCTGGGACGCCGCCGCCGACGTCCCCAACCCGCCGGTGCATTTCATGGTGGAAAGCGGCGAGGGTTGGGCCAGCGGCGACAAGGTGAGCGGCCGTCCCAACGCCGCCGCCACCGACTATATCGGCATGATCTTCCACGGTTACGCCGTCACCCACGTCGACAGCCTGGCCCACTTCTTCTGGGAGGGCAAGACCTACAACGGCAAGCCGGCCCACATGGTCTCCACCAACCTGGGCGCCACCGTCTGCTCGGTGGTCGCCGCCAAGAAGGGCTTCATCAGCCGCGGCGTCCTGGTGGACGTGCCCATGATTCGCGGCGTGGACTGGCTGGAGCGGGGCGAAGGCGTGATGCCCGAAGACATCCTCGCCGCCGAGGAACGCTGCGGCTTCAAGGTGGAAGAGGGCGACATCCTGCTGATTCGCACCGGACAGCTCCACCGCCGCGGCGTCGAAGGCCCGGTGGACCGCTCCGCCGGTTCCACCGCCTGCCAGGCCGCCTGCCTGCCCCTGTTCCACGAGCGGGGCATCGCGGTCATGGGGTCCGACACCGGCAACGACGTCAGCCCGCCCCAGTACGAACGGGTCATGCAGCCGATTCACCAGGTGGGCATCACCGCGATGGGTTTGTGGATTCTGGACAACGCCAATCTGGAAGACGTGGCCGAAGCCTGCCGGGAACGCAGCCGCTGGGAGTTCCTGGTCTCCATCGGTCCGCTGCGCCTGCACAACACCACCGGCTCGCCGGTGAACCCCATCGCCGTCTTCTAAGCAAGGCATTTTCATTGTCCAATAAAACCGCCGGTTAACGAGGCACGTTGGGGGATAATCCCCCAACCCCCTGAATTTATGGGGTTGGACTTGCCTGGGAGGGCTGGCAGGATGATTCACCGTGAACGGATTATCCAGCGGATACCGAGAAAGAAAAGGCCCTGGCACGATGCGGCAGGGCGATTGCAAAGTTGCTTTAACTGCCTGTCATTCTGAGCGTAAGGAAGAACCTCACCCACGGCAACGAGACCCTTCACTGCGCTCAGGGTGACAAATAGGGGACTTCGCAATCGCGCTGTGGCATTGGGTGGGCGTTCCTGTTTAAGGCTCGGCGCGGTTGGTTATACTAAACCAATAACGCAATTGGAGAACCGAATGGCAGTTTGGGTTGTACGGGCCGGCAGGTATGGCGAAGGTGAAGAGTTCGCCATCAACAATAGCCTTTTGGGTATCGGCTTTGAGTTGCAGCAAAGCGTCGCCGAGTTTCCGGACAGGCACACCTTGCGCGATTTCTTGCTAAGCAGCAACGAGTACTCAGGCGACGGCGAGAAAAAAGCGCCGAGCAGCGCCTTGCAGTTGTGGCGGTTCGCCAACGAACTAGAGCCGGGTGATGTTGCCGTGCTGCCGTGTAAGCAGCCTAAAGTGGTTGCCGTTGGCAAGATAACCGGGGATTACAGATATGAACCGGGACGGCCATTCCCTCATGTCCGCCCAGTGGAGTGGTCTGCCACTGACATACCCCGCTCCAGCTTCGACCGGGACTTGCTCTATGCCTTTGGCGGCCTGCTAACCCTCTTCCAGGTTAATCGCGACTCTGCTGAGGAGCGCATTGAGCGGGTTGTCAGGCGGCACCGGGGTGAAACACCCAGCGACAGCCCAACTCAACCATTGGACATTGCCGATGAATCCGTTGCCGTTGATTTACAGGACGTAATATCGGACAGCATCATTGAGCGAATCCGGCAAAAATTTACTGGCAACCGCCTGGAGTACCTGGTAGAGAATATCCTCAAAGCGCAGGGTTACGCCACACTGCAAACCCGGCGCGGCGCGGATGGCGGGATTGACGTTGTCGCTGGCAAGGGGCAGATGGGCTTTGAAGAACCCAGATTGTGCGTGCAAGTAAAGTCCGGTGCGGCGCCAGTAGATTTACCCGATTACAATCGCCTCCAGGGTAACGTGCGCAGTTTCGGGGCGCACCACGGTCTGCTGGTTAGCCTCAGCGATTTTACTCGGCCGGTCCGAAACGAGAATGAGCGCTCCTTCTTCGAGATACGCCTTTGGGGGGCAGAGGAATTGATCCAAAATCTGCTGGAAACCTACGATAACCTGCCCGCCGATATTCGTACCGATATCCCCTTGGTAAACCGAAGAGTGCTGGCTCCCGAACCTGACCTTTAACCGGCGCATGTTGCACCCCCGCCGGAAACGCAGCGACGTCGCGGTTGGTGGCCCTTCCGCCGGACTTCCGGTAAAGCCTGGCTTCGGCGCCTGTCCCGCCCGAAGTCCGCGTTCCCTCAACTGAGCCAACGGGGAAGTCTCCCGATTATCCGCCCGGACCACCCCGACAGCATCCGGTCCAGCGTCACCGACAACGCCGCCTGCTGGCTGCCCATCGAATAGGTGGGGTAAACGTGCATCGTACTGGCAAGCGCGCCGAGTTTGACGCCCTGGTCCATCGCCAGAATCCACTCGTGGATTGCCTCGGCCGCATTACCCCCGGCGATGGTCACGCCCAGGATTTCGCCGTTGGGCCGGTGGACTAGCTTGATAAACCCGTCCGTGTTGCCTTCCGTCACCGCCCGGTCTACCCGCTCCATTGGCCAGCGGCACACCAAGACTTTGGATCCGTACCGGGCCATCGCATCCGCTTCGCTCAACCCGGCGTGGGCAATCTCCGGATCAGTGAAGATTGCCCAGGGAACCGTGTCGGGAAGGCCGCGGGACGACCCCGGCAGCAAAGCGTTGCGCGCGGCGATGAACCCCTGAAACCCGGCGTAGTGGGTAAACTGCGGCCCGCCAAGGCAATCGCCCGCGGCGTAAATGCGCTTTTGGCTCGTGCGGAGCCGCCGGTCAACGGTTATGCCTATCGGCGTGGCCGACACCCCGGCGGCTTCCAGATTCAACCCGTTCAGGTTGGGGCGGCGTCCCACCGCCACCAAGAGCGCATCGGTCTCCAAATCAGCGCCGCCGGCTTTGACGTGAACCACTCTGTCCCGCTTCCCCACGCTTTCCACCCGGGCGCCAAGACGAAAATCGACGCCCTCCAACGCCAACCGCTCCTGTAACAATTCCGCAACTTCGGGGTCGGCCTGGGGCAAAATCCTCGATTCACTCTCCACAACGGTAACACCAACTCCCAACCGGGAAAACGCCTGGGCTAGCTCGCACCCGATGGCCCCGCCGCCGATTATCACCATGCGTTGGGGAGTGGCGGGCAGGTCCCAAACCGTCTCGTAGGTCAGGAAAGCCATCGCGTCAAGTCCGTTGATGGGTGGGACTGCCGGACGCGCCCCGGTTGCAATCACGAACCGGCGGGCGGTCAGTTGATGGCCGCCGGCGGTGACGGTGTTGGGACTGATGAACCCGGCCTCACCCAAGTAGACGTCAATACCCCTGGCCCGCAGCGCGTCGGGGGATTCGGCCTGGTAGACCTGTTGAATCACCGCGCGGACGCAGGCCAGCACGTCCATCAAATTCACCGAGGGGTTGACCGGAGCGATGCCGAACCTTCCGGCCTGACGCATTGCCTGAGCCACGCCCGCCGCTTTGAGCAGGGTCTTGCTGGGAATGCAGCCGGTCCAGGTGCAGTCGCCGCCCACCCGGTCCCGCTCAACCAGAGCCACCTTCTTGCCCAACCGGGCGGCAAAGTCGGCGGCGGTCAGCCCGGCCGAGCCTCCGCCGATGACGACGAGGTCGTAGGACGCGGTTGTCAATTGTTCCGCAGCCGTTCTTCAGGCATAGTCCGGGGGCCATAGCTCGACGCCCAGCGCTGCCTCGCACCACTTGGCCATGGCCAGCAAACCGCCTTCCCGGAAGGGCAGCCCGGCCAGTTGCACTCCCAGCGGCAGCCCGGAGGCGCTGAGGCCGGAGGGCAGGGTGATGGTGGGCAGTCCGGCGCTGGTCCATGGGGCCTGAAACACCGCGTCGCCGGTGGTGTTCAAGTCTGCCGGAGCGGGGGCCGGGGTCGTGGGCATCAGCGCCGCGTCCACCGATTGCAGCGACGTTATCATGTCCTGGCGGAACTCCCGCCGCAGCCTTTGGGCCTGCAAATAGCTTATCGCAGGAACCAACATTCCCATTTCGATGCCGGAGCGGATTCTTGGCCCGTATTCGTCAGCGCGCTCGCGGAAATGCTCCTCGTGGAACGCGGCGGCTTCGACGTTGCTGACCACCCGCTGGCAGGCGTGGGCAGTGGCAAAGCTGGGGGGCAGGCTGATTTCTTCTATAACGGCTCCCGCAGCGGACAGCTTTTGGATGGCTGATTCGGTGTGGTCCCGCACTTTGCCAGTGGAGCGGTCGAAGAAGAACTCCCGAATTACGCCGATGCGCGGCGGACGGTCCAGGGCATTCATCTGCGCCAGGTAATCCGGGACGAGTTCCGCCGCTGAACCGCCGTCCTGCGGGTCATGGCCGGCCATCGCTTGCAGCATGATGGCGGCGTCGGCGACGCTGCGAACCAGAATGCCGACGGTGTCCAGGGACCAACTCAGCGGCACCACCCCGTAACGGCTGATACGGCCGTAGCTGGGCTTCAGGCCGACAATTCCGTTGTAGGCGGCGGGACGGCAGGTGGAGCCGCCGGTCTGCGAACCCAGCGCCGCGGCGCACATTCCGGTGGATACTGCCACCGACGACCCGCTGCTGGAGCCGCCGGGTGTGTGCGCCAGGTTCCACGCGTTGCGGCTCCGCGAGGGGTCGCTGGAAGCAAACTCGGTGGTCACGGCCTTGCCCAGGATAATCGCTCCGGCTTCCTTCAGCTTGGCGACGCAGGTGGCGTCGTAGTCCGGCACGAAATCGGCCAGGATGCGCGAACAGGCGGTGGTAGCCATCCCTTCCGTGTAGAAAATGTCCTTCAGGCCAACCGGGACGCCGTGCAGCGGGCCACGGAAACGCCCCTGCTGCGCTTCGTTCTCCCGTTCCTGCGCCGCGCCGAGGACCTGCTCCCGGTCAATAGTCACCCAGGCCTGGAGCGCCGGTTCCAGCGCGTCGATGCGCCCCAGAAGCGATTGAGCCAGCGTCACCGGGGACAGGGCGCCGCTGCGGATTTCCTGCGCCGACTCGGCGACGCCATGACGATGTGGAGTTGTCATTGTTGCGCTGCCTCCCCGCTGGATTGAGCCGCCGGGTAGCAGCCCGGCTCGGTATTGGAGTTGGGCATACGACGGCCGATGTCCATAAGCATCCGGCTGGCTTGCACCAGGGATTCCTGCAAACTAGCGGCCTTCGGTGCGCCCCACAAAAGGGCGGCGTATCCGGCTAACACCTGCGCCATATCCTCGGCGGTTGCGTCGGGTTTCATGTCTGGCATAGGTTTACCTCAGAACGGGCCGGCGGCTGTCGTGAATCGAGCCGGGGCCCCTGCTTTGGCCCTCGGCTAGTAAGTCTGGCCCCGGCCACAATATGCCCGGTGGCTGCTATTGTAATGACGGGTTGCCGGTATTGGGAAGGGGCAGGTGTCAGTCAGGCGGGGGCTTTCAATTCATTCGACAAGGCGCCCTTCAGCGTCTTCAAGGTGGGTTGGTCAACAAGGAAGTCCTTCAAGGGTCTCAGAGCCTGCCCCCGTGGAAACGGGGGACGGATGGATTGAATGAGGGTCCTCCTATTTTCATGGCAAAGAGGGGGTGAGCGCCCAAGGCGGTCCGGAGGCTACGGATTAAGATACGATTTCGCTGGCCCTTTGCCGAGAAAATTGCGAAACTCCCCAGCTGAGCTTGCGACTGCTAATTGGAGACGAATACCGTTAAAGTATTTGCCGAATCCCCCCACCCTGAATGACCGACGAATCCTATTCACGTTATTATTCTTCTGGCCCTTCGGCAACTAAAGAGTTTCGCAATTTTCTCCTTTGCCGACGCCGGTCGCTGTTTCCTTCCTGATTTGTTAAACTGGCTTGGGTTTTGCACTTAGATCTTGCACTGCGGAGGGCGTATGGCTACATTGCAGACGCAGCCGGGCATGCGAAAGGCACTGGAATTTCTAAAAGGGCTGGGGTTCGCCTACCAGGTGGGGTTGGCCTTGATAGCTATAGCGATTATCGTTGCGGTGGCCGGCTCGATTATAGGGGGCGTCTTCTACGAAGGGCTTATGGGAATCTTGAAAGTCCTGGGCGCGTCCGAGGACAGGCACTTTTTGCCCCCGGTTAACCCTGAAAGACAGTATCTGGGTGGCGGTCATTCGTTGAGTCCGGTTATAGCTGAAGAAATGGGCGCGAAAATCTTGGGGTTCTTCGGCGGCATACTCTTTGCGTGTGGGATTTGCGTTGTCGCTTTGAGGTTAGTGCTTCAACTCGTAGGATTGACCGGCAAACCGGGAGCGCCTGTCCAGTCGGCAGGGGCCGGCCAGCCGGCAGCGGCCCGCAGGCTGGGACTTGTCGACAGGCTGGGATTGGTCGTCGTGGGGATTGGGACTATCCTGGTTCTCGGAGGCACGGTTGCAGTGGGTATCCTCCAGGAATTTCTCCTCCTCGAATATCAAGGAGGATTCTTGGATTATTGCTGGCTCATCGTGGGGATCGGGAGCCTCATTTTCATGTTCGGTGGACCTCGCCGCCGCTCTGTGGTGCGCTTTGCGCTGTACGGTTGGATTCGGGCGGTCATCGGCTTTCTTCTTCATACCGGCGGCCACACTGGCGCCGGTAATTACGGAGGCTACTGGCACAGCAGCGGTGGGGGACGCGGGCGACCATAGTGAACGGAATGGGCGCTGTTGGCCGGGTGGCGGCCGGGATTGTCCTGGCTGTATTGGGACTTGGGAACTATCTGAAGGGAACTATCTCAACAGGCGAACCCGCCTTATAATTCGACAGAGATTCAGCCAGGTCTTACCGTGCGGAGAGCGGAAACGTCTGCGCGAAACACGCGAAACACCAACAACTGAGGGAGGAAACTATGCCCGGAGACCTGTCCAACATCATCGAATCATCCGAACCCACCGTTTTGACCACCGGCTGGGGCCGGACCGAAGGCCCTCTGTGGCACCCGGAAGGCTGCGTTAGCTTCGTTGACCTGGAAGCAAGCCGTCTGCTGCGCTGGGACACCAACGGCGATGTGTCGGTGGTGCGGGAAGGCACCGGCGAAGGCAACGGCTGCACCTTCGACCGGCAGGGAAACCTGATTATGTGCGAGGGCGCCGACCACCGGAGGGTGACCCGCATGGACGCTGCCGGCACAATCACTGTCGTCGCCGACCGTTGGGATGGCAAGCGGTTCAACAAGCCCAACGACGTCATCTGCCGCTCCGACGGCACCCTGTATTTCACCGACCCGGGGCTGCGCCTGCCGGCGGAACTGCGGGAGATGGGTTTCTCCGGGGTGTTCCGGGTTGACCCTCAAGGAACAGTACACCTGGCCACCGACCAGTGTGTGTACCCCAACGGTCTGGCCCTGTCTCCCGACGAGTCGGTTCTGTACGTCGCCATCAGCCGGGCCGAGGAAGCGGACCTGGGCCGGGAAGAGCGGGGCGAGTTCTGTCCCAACCGGCGGATTGAAGCCTTCGACGTGGCCTCGGACGGGATCCTGAGCAACCAGCGGGTCTTTTGCGATATGTCCTCGGCTGATCCGGGCGTACCCGATGGGATGAAGGTGGATACCGCCGGCCGGGTGTTCTGCGTCGGCTCCGGCGGCTTCTGGGTTATCGAACCTTCCGGCGAAGTGGCCGGGGTGGTGCGGACCAGCGAGGTGACCCGAAACCTGGCATTCGGCGGCCCGGACAACTGCACCTTGTACATGACCCCCGGCGATTCGCTGTGGAGTATGCGGGTGAAGACGCCGGGAATCGGCGCGTTCTGACCCGTTTGTCCTGAATCCCGCGAAGCGCAGGGCCTTTCGATTCTCGATAAATCCCCTCTCCCTCTGGGAGAGGGTTAGGGTGAGGGCGTCCCGGCCAAGAGCAACCGTTGCTGATGCGGGGAGTTCGCCCTCACCCCCGGCCCCTCTCCCGCGGGGAGAGGGGAGAATCGAAAGGCCCTGCCCCCGAAGCGCTTCCGAATTGACCCATGCCCCGCAAACTGACATAATCCCAGCAGTGTAACCCCAGCAGCTCGATGAGGAGGAACCGAAGGTGACTACAACCAGTATGGTAGGCGAAGGCCAGTACACCTACGAAATGCACACCGATTGGGCCAAGGTGCCGGAAGGCTGGAAAATGCCGGCGGCGGCCGTTTATGGAGACTCTCAGGACCGGGTTTACTGCTTCAACCGGGACCCCGGCCATCCCGTCATGATTTTCGACCGCGAGGGCAACTTCCTGAACTCGTGGGGCGCCGACCTGTTCGCTTTCCCTCACGCCATCATCCTGGACCCCCAGGACAACGTTTGGCTGGTGGAACGGAACAACGGACAAATTATGAAGTTCACCCAGGACGGGCAGTTGCTCCAGACCATCGGCGAAAAGGGTTTCCGGTCTGACACGGGCGCGGACAACACGGACTTCGGCTCGAACGGGTGGAGGTTGGTGACCCACGGCGGCGACCCCTTCAACTTGCCCGCCGGAATCGCCATCAACGAGGCCGGTGAAATTTTCATCGCCGACGGTTACGCCAACGCCCGCGTCCACAAGTTTGCATCCGACGGGACGCTGATCAAGTCCTGGGGCGGCCCTGGATCGGGGCCAGGAGAGTTCAACCTTCCCCACGGCGCCTGGATTGACCGGAAGGGTCGGCTGTTCATTGCCGACCGGGAAAATGACCGGGTGCAGGTGTTCGACCAGGAAGGCGGGCATCTGGCCGATTGGCCCAGCAAGCTCATCGGCCCGGCAGTCATCTACGTTGACGAAGACGACATCGTGTACGTGGCCGAGCACAATGGCGGGCTGGTCAGCATCCTGACCCTGGAGGGCGAGCGGCTGGCGCAATGGGGTTCGCTGACCCACCGTTCCTGCCACGGCATCTGGGTGGACTCGCACAAGGACATCTACGTGGTGGAGCCTTACGAGGGCAGCGAGGGCCGGACGGTGGTGAAGTTCGTCCGCCAAAGCTAAGACAGTGTTTCCAGGGAATTAAGCTCATACCAAGGCGTGTTTGCAAACCGGGAGAGCGGGGTTGTGCTCCGTCCGCAACTTGCAAACACGCCCTTTGAATGCTCGGGACCATACCGGCAGCCGGCGGGCGATGTTCCCGTCCCGCCTATGCCCCAAGGATACCGGCGAAGCAGGCGAAAGACCGCGCCGCTTCTTTCAGAAATACGGAGATTGCGAACATGATTAAGAGATTTTCGGTGCTGTACGTTGGACAAATCGACTTTGACAACGTGGGGGCAGACGGCACCCCGGCCGACGAGCGCCGGTATACCAACCAGGAACTAATCCAGCCCTACCGCAACTCGGTCGAACTGGCCAAGCACATGGACGAGTTGGGCTACTACTGTCTGTGGACGGCGGAGCACCACTTCCAGCACGAGGGCTACGAGGTCTTCCCCAACCTGACCCTGCTGGGCGTCCACCTGGCCGGCGTGACCCAGCGGCTCAAGTTTGGCGCCGGCTTCAACATCGTTCCCATGTGGCACCCGCTGCGCCTGGCCGAAGACTTCGCCATGGCCGACGTGATGACCGGCGGGCGCCTGATTTTCGGCGTCGGACGCGGCTACCACTCCCGCGAAGTGGAAACCTTCGGCGCGCCCGTCATCGACAACGACGCCAACAAGGAACTCTTTGAGGAGCAGATGGAAATCATCCTCAAGGCGTTCAATCAGGAGTCCTTCAGCCACCAGGGCAAGCACTACACCCTGCCCGCCGACGTGCCTTACCGTGGCTACCAGTTGAAGGAGATAACCCTGGTCCCCCGCCCGCTGAACCTGCCGGTGGAGATTTGGCAGCCTATCGCCAGCGGCCGCACCCTGGACTACGTGGCGCAGAAGGGCTTCAAGGCCGTGGTGGCCCTGACCGGGGAGCTGCTGGCCGATCGGCTCATCGGCGCCTTCCAGGAATCCGCGCAGAACGCCGGTCGTGACGTAGCCCTGGGGCAGGACATGGCGCTGGGTATCGGGTTTTACATCGCCGGTTCCCAGCAGGAAGCCATTGACCGGGTGCGCCCCTACCACGACGAACGCTATAAGTGGTTCGCCCCCTTCGGGTTCGTCCGCTACACCGACGCGCAGGGACGCCCGTGGGGGACGCCGGGCGCTCCGGTCCGGGTGCCCCGCATTGAGGACGGCGTACAGCAAAAAGCCTGGTTCTGCGGCCCGCCGGACGAGTTCATCGCCTATCTGCGGGGCCTGGAAAGCAAGTACCCGGGTCTGGATGACATGATTCTCCAGTGGCCCGAAGGGATGCCCTGGCCGGAGTTCAAGGAGCAGCTTTCCATCTTCGCCAAAGAGGTCATGCCCGCCTTCACCCAACAGGAATCCCCTGCGGTTGCCGACAATTAGCCCGCTACCCACGGGGCGGGGTGTGGAGCGGTTCCTCCGCGCCACGCCCTACGGTGCGGTCTCAAAGGGCGCGTCGGCGGCCAGCATCAGGCACGGTTCGCCCCACTGCCCGGCATCCTGCAAGTCCCAATCGCCGGAGCCGTCCGTAGCCTTCAAACGGATGCCGTCTTCGCCGCCGTAGACCAGCAGAATCACACCGTCGCCGGAGTCCTCGGCCTGCACTGCGTAAGCAGGACACGGCCCGGTATCGTCCCAGCCCGTCACGTCGCACCAAACGTCCTGCCCCAGCAGGTTGGCGGTGAAAATCCGGCTGACCGGCGCTGGTTCTCCCAGCAGGTCAAACACCCGGTTCAGGTCCATCGGACTGTTGGCCCCGGCCACTACTTCAACTTCATACAGCATTTTCGAAAACCCCTGTCTCGCTTCATCCCCCCTGTCTCCGGCGGGTCATCCCATTGTAGGAACGCCCCCCGAAGTCGGCAACACTGACATTTGCCCCTTTCCCGTCTCCTTGGCCTGCCGGTACAATGAATGGGAACGCAATGGGAACGCAATGGGAACGCAATGGAATGGGAACTGCCCTGAATCAACCCCAATTGACCTCGCTCAGGAAACCCGGATGGGACAAATATGAGACAAAAGCGGCACACAACGGCACAGATGCGCTCCAAAACTAACGCAAAATTGACCCGCAAATCCCGACTTTTTGCTGCTCCCAAGCACGAAAACTTCAAAATAGCACAAAAACTCAAAAAATCCCCCGGTGCTTCCGGGGCGGCTTCCCCTGCCCCACGCTCCGGCCTGTCCCCGTTTGAGTAGCCCGGGGCGATGGTTTATACTTGGCCGCAATCAGGCCCAACGTCAAAACCCCACCAACGGAGGCGACGCCCATGCAAGTCGGTTACTTCACCATGCCTTTGCATCCTCCGGGGTCAGACCCGGCAGTTACTATGGAAGGGGACCTGGTCCAGATGGAGACGCTGGACCGTTTGGGCTACCTGGAAGCCTGGATCGGCGAACACTTCACCACGGTTTGGGAGAACATTCCCGCTCCCGACCAGTTCATCGCCGCCGCCCTTTCCCGCACCAAGAACCTTATTTTTGGCACCGGCGTCACCTGTATGCCCAACCACGACCCGTTTATGATTGCCCACCGGGTAGCCCAGTTGGACAACCTGGCCCGGGGCCGGTTCCAGTGGGGTGTCGGTTCCGGCGGCTTCCCCGGAGACTTCGAGGTTTTCGGGTTCGACGCGTCCACGGGCAGCCACCGCGGTATGTCCCGGGACTCCATTGAGTTGATTCTGCGGATGTGGGAAGACCCCAAGCCCGGCGTCTACGAGCACCCCTACTGGAAGTTTTCCATCCCGGAGCCGGTGCCGGAAATCGGCCTGCGGTTCCACATGAAGCCCTACCAGAAACCCCACCCGCCCATCGGCGTGGCCGGCGTCTCCGCCAAGTCGGATACCCTGGTGTTCGCCGGGGAAAAGGGGTGGCTGCCCCTGAGCATCAACCTGGTGCCGACGGAAACCCTGAAGACCCACTGGGACGCCGTGGAAGAAGGCGCCGCCAAGGCGGGCCGGACGCCGGACCGCTCCCAGTGGCGCATCGCCAAGGAAGTGTACATCGCCGAGACCACCGAGCAGGCGCGGGAAGAAGTGCTGGAAGGCACCATCGGCCGGGACTTCCGCGGCTACTTCATTCCTTTGATGGCCCACATGGATTCCGTCGGCATCTTCAAGGGAGACCGGGATATTCCGGACGAAGCGGTCACTCCCGAATACTTGGTGGACAACGTTTGGATTGTCGGCAGCGTCGCCGACGTCACCGAGCAGCTCCGGCAGCTTTACGCCGACGTGGGCGGCTTTGGCGTCCTGCTGGCCATGGGCCACGAATGGGAACCGGAGGACAAGTGGGTCAACTCCATGACTCGCCTCGCCCACGACGTGATGCCCAAACTGGCCGACCTGTCCTGATGCTCCCGAAGGGCTTATGTACCAACAGGTTTTCATAACGTAACGCGTCCCCGGCCCGGCCGTGGCGATTCCCGCAGCAATTCCCAGGAGGTGTACCGTGGCATTAGGCTTGAGGTCATACCGGCCCCTGATTACCGGCACCACCCACATGGCATCCACCGGGCATTACCTGGCGACCACCGCCGCCTACCGCATCCTGGAGCAGGGCGGCAACGCCACCGACGCCGGGGTCGCCGCAGGCTTGACGCTGAACGTGGCGCTGCCCCAGTACACCAGCCTGGGCGGCGTGGCCCCAATCATCGTCCACGACGCTCAGAGCGGCGACATTGTGAGCATCAGCGGCTTGGGACGTTGGCCCCAGGCCGCCAGCATCGACTACTTCAACCGCAACCACGATGGCCAGCTCCCATCCGGCGTACTGCGGACGGTGACCCCCGCCGCCGCCGACGGGTGGCTGACCGCCCTGAAGCTGTACGGTACGATGACCTTCGCCCAAGTGGTCGCGCCGGCCCTGGAGATTGCCGAGGGCGGCTTCCCCATTCCTGAGTCGCTGCACAATGCCTTGGCGCGGGAAGCGCCCAAGCTGGTCCACGACGAAGGGGAAAACATCAAGTGGCCCAGCGCCACGGCGGTTTTCTTCCGCGACGGCCGGCCCCTGGGGATTGGCGACGTGCTGGTCCAGAAGGACTTGGGGCGGACCTTCCGCCGGATGATCGACGCCGAACGCGGCGGCGGGCCGGACCGGGAGGCGGGCATTGAAGCCGCCCGGGACCTCTTCTACCACGGTGACATCGCCGAGGAAATGGTCCGGTTTACCCAGGAACAGGGCGGACTGATGACCATGGACGACCTGGCCCGGTTCCGGGTTGGCGTGGACCAGCCGCCGACGATTAACTACAAGGGCATTGACGTTTACACCTGCGGGCCTTGGTGCCAGGGGCCGGTGACGCTTCAGGCTCTCAGCATTCTGGAAGGGTGCGACTTGCAGCGTATGGGCCACAACTCCCCCGATTACCTGCACACGGTCATCGAGGCGCTCAAGCTGGCCTACGCCGACCGGGATGCCTTCTACGGTGACCCAGACTTCGTTGACGTGCCCATGACCGGCCTGCTCAACCCGTCCTACGGCGCCCTTCGTCGGAGTCTCATCGACCCCCACCGGGCCTGCCCCGAAATGCCTCCGGCCGGCGACCCTTGGAGCTGCCAGCAGAGCGGTCACGCCAACGGCAGCTACCGCCGGCCCGAACCCGTGGCCGGGCTAACGGAGCCCGATACCAGCTACATCTGCACCGTTGACCGCTGGGGCAACGCTTTCTCGGCGACGCCCAGCGACGGCATCGGCGGCTCTCCGGTGGTACCGGGGCTTGGCTTCGTGATTTCGGCCCGGGGTTCCCAGATGTGGCTGGACCCGGACCATCCCTGCGCGCTGGAACCCGGCAAGCGTCCCCGTCTGACGCCCAATCCGGCAATGGCGTTCCGGGACGGAAAGCTGTGGATGCCCTTCGGCACCCCCGCCGGCGATGTGCAATGCCAGTCCATGACCCAAATGTTCCTGAACATGGTCGAGTTCGGCATGGACGTGCAACAGGCCGTGGAGGCCCCGCGGGTCTCCACGTGGAGCTTCCCCAACTCCTTCTGGCCCCACGCCTATTACCCGGGGCTGGTCGGCGCCGAAGGCCGCATCAGCGGGGAGACCATCGGAGAACTGCGGGCCCGCGGCCATGACGTTGACGTCTGGAATGACTGGACGCCCCGCATGGGCGCGCTGTGCGGGATTGAAGTTGACCGGGAACGGGGCGCGCTGTTCGCCGGCGCCGACCTGCGCCGCGACGGCTACGCGATGGGCCGGTAGAACCCGGGCAGTTCAATCGCACTTGGACCGGGTGGCGCTGGGCATTCCCGCGCCGCCCATATCATTCCCGGTCTTACCAGTAAATCGGGAGATTTATCCCTGTTCACCCTGAGGTTCTCGAAGGGCCGTGGTTTGACCAGGGTCTTTCGATTCTCGATAGCCGCTGGATGTTCCGCGTACTGTGAATCCCCGGCAGACCGCAACCGGCGTATCGAACCGATTGATTCAGGGGGTTTGGGGGATGAATCCCCCAACGTGCCCCGTTAACCCGGTGGTTGTTGCGGAGAATCGAAAGACCCTGGTGGTTCGACGACCTCTCCATGAGCGGGGTTACTGCGCCGACAGCCCGCCGTCAATGACCAACTCGCTGCCGGTCATAAACGAGGACTCGTCCGAGGCTAGGAACAACGCCCCGTAGGCTACATCCTCGGGTTGCCCAATCCGTCCCAGCGGATGCCGGGCTATTGAGCGCTGCCGGGCCTCGTCATCGCTCAACAGATTGGGCGTGGTCATTGGCGTCTCGATGACTCCCGGGTGGATGGAGTTGGCGCGGATGCCTTCACGGGCGTAGGTGGTGGCTGTGGACTTGGTAAAGAGCCGCACCGCGCCCTTGGACGCCCCGTAAGCGGCGGAATACTGGGTGCCAACCAGCCCGGCCACCGACGAAATGTTGATTATCGAGCCGCCGCCGGCTTTCCGCATCTCCGGGATGGCGGACTTGGTTCCCAGGAACACGCCCTTGCTGTTGATGTCCATGATTTCGTCCCACAACTCCGACGTGGTCTCTTCCACCTTGCCCAGCTTGAAAATACCGGCGTTGTTGACCAGCACGTCCAGTTTGCCGAACCGCGCCACCGCCGTCGCCACGGCCCGCTCCCAGTCCGCTTCCTGGGTCACGTCCAGCGTCACGAACACGCACTCGCCGCCCAGTTCGTTAATCTCGGCCTCGACCCGCCGGCCGTCGTGCTCCAGAATGTCGCCAATCACCACCTTGGCGCCCTCGCTGGCGAACAGCTTGGCCTCCACCTTGCCCTGCCCCCTGGCGCCGCCGCTAATCAGGGCCACCTTGTTTTCCAGCCTCATAATGCGCTCCCAGACCAGGAATGTGCTGCTAAGTTGCTGGGATTGTACCCGTTGAGCCGGAGCCGTCAAGGGGCATCCGTCAGCGTAACTCTTGCCTTCACAGTCCGGCCCGCTTCGTGTTTGCGGATTCAGGGGCTTTTAATTCTCGAAAGAATCCCCTCGCCCTCTGGGATAGGGTGAGGGCTTTCCGGCCAAGAGCGACCGTTGCCGATGCGCGGGGTTCGCCCTCTCCCCCGGCCCCTCTCCCGAGGAAGAGGGGCGAATGAAAAGGCCCCGTTTACGGATTGCACTCAATTGACCCGTCCGGTGGCCGTGGGTAGAATGGATGCAGTCGGCGCGGCCCAACGCCGGCGCTTTTTCCCGATGCCGTGATGCCAATTCCGCTTTTGCGCTTTCCCCTTCTGGTTGCCGTTGTCCTGTGTCTCACGCTGCTGGGGCTCAGCGGTTGCGCCGTCCAGTCCCCGGCGCACGATTTTCAGGTGGCGCTGTTCAACGGGGACGACTTCACCCTGTCGGAACAGGAGGGCCGCTCGGCGGTGGTGCTCAACTTCTGGTACCCCTCCTGTCCCCCATGCCGGGAGGAAATGCCCCATTTTCAACAGGCGTGGCAGGAATTTGAGGGCGAAAACATCCGGTTCCTGGCCCTGTTCGTTCCCCGGGGCTTCGATTCGGAGCAGGACGCCCGGGATTTCGTGGACGAGTTGGGGTTGACCTTCGACTTTGCCGTTGACCGGCAGCAGGCCATTGCCCAACAGTACGGCGTGGAGTTCTTTCCGACGACCTACTTCATCGACCGGAAGGGCCGGGTGGCGCAGGTGGAAATCAGCAACTTGGACCGGGACACCATTGTTGACATCGTTTCCGATATGGACCTGGGCTAGAGGGCGCCTTGGAGGGACTTGCGGGGATTGGCGTCCTGGACTGGATGTTGGCCGCGGCGCGGTGGGCGCACTTGATGGGAGCCGTGGCCTGGGTTGGCGGCGGGATGTTTTATGTGGTGGCGCTGCGGCCCGCCTTTCGCCGGGCTCCCGTGAGCGGTGAGACCCACCGGGCCATCGGCGCCGAGTTCCGGGGTCTGGTGGACACCGCCATCGTCGTGTTGATTGTGACCGGTATCGTTTTGTCGGCGGCCAATCTGACATCTCCCGACGTGAGCGCCGCTTACGTGGTTTTCCTGGCGGTCAAAATAACCGTAGCCGTGTACGCCTTCATCCTGGCAGCCCGGCTTCGGCGGCGGGCGTCCAACCGGGAAGCCGGGGGCGAAGAGCAAAATGTCGGGTGGCGGTTGCGTCTCCGCCGGGAACTGACCGGCCCCACGGCGGCATTGGTGGCCGGCGTGGCGGCAATTGGCTTGTCCGAAGTCCTGGCCGCGGTGCGGGTTGCTGGTCTGGGCGCCTGACCCGGGGCAATTGAAACACTGGAGGAAACTTGAAACGAGAACTAATGGAAATTCTGGCCTGTCCGGTCTGCAAGGGTGAACTGGAATTGCAGGTGGACACCGAGGAGTCGGACGAAATCATCCAGGGATCGCTGCGGTGCGGCCCTTGCGATGAGACCTACCCTATTGATGACTCCATCCCCAACCTGCTGCCGCCGAGCCTGCGGGGTTAGGCACGTGCTAGTTCCCCAAGCCTGGAATTCCCGGCAGATTGCCGAGGGTGTCGAACAGCGGGCCGAGCCGGTCCTTGGTGCCGGCCACGGTGCGGGACAATTCACCAACTGCGGCGGACATCTCGCTTGAAACCTGGCTTATTTCGTCATATACGCCGGCTGCTGCTCGGAAACCTGTTGCAGTCTTTCGGATGCGGACGCCATGCTTTCGGATACCGTGGCCACGTTTTCAGCCACGGTTTGAATGTCCTCGACGGCCAGGGCAAGCTCATCGGTAATGGCAACCAGGTTGTCAGCGGCAACGACGGCGGAGGCGGAGGCTTTTTCCACGTTGGCCGACGCGCTCTGGATTGCCGGGTAAAGGTTAATCAGCATCACCGCGATGACGGCGCACAGGAGGATAACGGCCACTCCCATAGTGGTTAGCGCGATGTCGCGGGCGGTTTGCAAGCCGGACCTGGTTGGGGCGTCAGCTTGGTTCATGTTCGGTTCTTGGAGTTGGGTTCTGGCGATCTAAGACTGGCCGGATTTGAAACTGCCCGTGCCGGGTGGCTGTCCTGCATCAACGGAGCTAGGTGTCTACCCACCCTCTAACCGCCCTGGGTCAGGACGGCCACCACCCGGGGCGCCAACGCCTCGGCGCGTTCCCGCAACTGCTGGCGGGTCAGGTTTTCGATGGGATGCTCCATGAACACCGTCGGGTAGTCCGGCGCGCCCCACATCCGGGACATGGCGCCGGCGGTGTGGACAAAGCGGTCGGTGCAGATGGTGGCTGAGGGGATGCCCGCCTGCTCAACGTGAATGCCGTCGTGCACACTGCACGCGCTGCAAGACCCTCAATCGCCCACCGCGACGACCACTGCGTCGCAGGAACGGGCCAGGATGGCGACCTCCGCCGGATCGGCGGGACGGGAGGCGCTGGGCTTGCGGTGCCACTGTACGCCGGATATTTCGTAGCGGGTCCGCAGGACCTCGGCCAGTTCCTCCAGAAGCACGTCGGCGTTGCGCTTGCTGTCGTCAATAATCCCCAGCCGCATTCCCGCCATGGACGGCAGACGGGGCGCGCCGTCGAAGGGCGCCACCACCGGCTCGGTGGTCGGGTCTACCAGCGTGTATTCGGCCTGATTAAATTGAGTCATAACCGTCAAGGCTCCTTTTGTTATGCCTGAAATAGTCTCCGGTGCAGTTACCGCACCGCCCGGGTGACGGCGGTGGAGGAGACTTTGGGCCCCCAGCTTGGGATAACCGAGGACATATTGGCTTCCTCGCCGCCGGCGAACACCACCATGATGTCCTCGGGGCGGCCAATCAGGTCCACCGCCTGTTCCTCGTCTGACGGGGAGACCGGGCCGTCAATGACGCCGGCCCGCTTCAACTCAGCCACCGAGCGGCGGATGCGCGAATGCAGGTATTCCCGCACCCGGGCTTTTGACCAGTCCAGCCACAGGCCGCTTTCGCCGGCGATGGTCACGACTATTTCACCCTGCCTGACCCCGGCGGAGCGGTCGCCCACCGAGCCGCCGGTGGACATGGATGTGCCCAACGCGGCGGCGGTGTCGGCGATGCAGTAGAGAATCGCCTCGGGGCGTCCCACTGCCCGCACCTGCCGCGGCGACTCGGCGGCGAACACGGTTACGGCGCTTTCCGTTGGGGCAAAACCCCGCTCGACATGCAGGGGCGTCCAATGGGTCTCGGATTCAGCCTCGGCGATGCAGTAGGTGTACTTGCCGGGATGGCCGATGACGCTGCGGTCGAACAGGCCGGGTACGGCGGCGCAGGCGTTCATCAGGATGAGCCGCACGGCGCGGCCGATGGTTGCATTGGCCCGATTGCCCGGCCCGAAAAGGTTGTTGCGGCTGTTGATGCCCAACTCGGTGGCGACGGGGCCGTTGACAATGACCAGAATTGCCGCGCCGCCCAGGCTGGAAGACGGCCCCACCAAGTTGAACTCCGGCGCCAGCATCGCCTCGGTTGCGGTCAGGACTACCGGCAGGTATTCCGGGCGGCAGCCCGCCATGACCGCGTTGGCGGCCACCCTGCCGCAGGTTATCTCCCGCCGGCGTTCCGGCAACTCTCCGATGACCTCGGCGGCGTCCCTGCCGGCGAATTCGATGAATTGCTGCACCCGGTAGTCCGTTGGAGGGACCACCGGGAGACCGTCGGTCCAACCCAACTCGTAGCAGCGTTCCAGGGCCTCGATGACGTCGGACCATGCGGCCCGGGTCGTTTTTCCCAGATTAACCACCGGCTAATTCCCCTGTCTGAAAGGTGGCGGCGGCCAATGGCCGAACATGGCCGCTGCCTTGAAGTCCACGAACCAGGAAGCGCGGGTTGGCCTGCAGCTTACTTGACCCTCTGGTACTTGGAGAAGCTGCGGAGTTCGCGGGGCGGGTCCATCTTGGAACCCCGGATGGTGTACGAAACCTCGGACACATACACCGCCCCCGTGGAGTCCACCGCAATCCCGTGGGGGGCGATGAACTGACCGGGACCTTCGCCTTCGTCCTTGTCGCCAAACACGCAAACCCGGTCGCCCTGAAGGTCGTAAATGGAGACGCGGTGGCCCAGGCCGGGCGCGTCGTCCACGCCGCCCATGCCGTTAAGCTCCCCGATGTAGATGTGGTCCTGCCACAGCACCATGGAGTCGGGCCGGTGGATATTGCTCCACATGGTTATGAAGCCGCCCTCCGGGTCGAAAATCTGGACCCGGTGGCATTCCCGGTCCACGACGTAGACGTTCTCGTTGTCGTCCACGGCGATATTGTGGGGGCGGATGAACTGGCCGGCGTCTATGCCCGGCTCGCCCCAGGAGAACTTGTAATCGCCGGTGGCGGAGTAGACGTGGATGCGGGAGTTGCCGTAGCCGTCGGAGATGTAGACATCGCCGTTGCTGTGCCGGATGGCCGCGGAAGTCGGACGGTTGAAGGGTTGGCCGCTCCACCGGGGCGCGGGGTGGTTGCGCTCCCCGATTTCCATGACCTTCTCCCCGTCGGGGGTGAACTTCTGGATGGTGTGGATGCCGTCGTCGGCGGCCAGTAGGGTGCCGTCGCTGGAGCTGTAATACAGGCCGTGGGTGCGGTTGCTGAACAAACCTTCGCCGAAGGTCCGGACGAAGCTGCCGTCCTGCTCCAAGACCACGATGGGGTGCTCGCCGCGGGTGAGAATGAACACCCGGTCTTCGCCGTCCACCGCGACGCCGGGGCATTCCAGAAGGGTCATGCCCTCGGGAAGGTGGATCCAATCATCAACGAAACGGTACTGGAAATCTCCCTCGCCGTAAACGTCTGCCATTTTTGTCCTCCTCGTATCTGTGACCCGCAACGGATTAGAACCCAGGGCGCAGCTTGGGGGCGTCTAACCCGCCACGGTTTGGGTCATACTACCGCCAAGGGATAATAACGTCAATTGCGGTTTGACATGGCAACTGTTCAGACTGGGGGATTCAAGCCGCGGGAGGCAGCCAAACCCCTCGAAAAATAAAAGCTGTGTCTTTTGTGTCATTTACGCTTGGCGGTGGTGCGAACATGGGGTGCTGACGGCGGATTTGGGACGGGTCTTGGCGCCTTTTTGTGTCATTTTGTGTCACTTTTGTGCCGGTTTTGGAGCACTTGGGGACCCCGGTCTTTCCCCTAAACCCAACGCCGGCAAACCCGGTGCGGGGCGCCAACTCAGGATGATTGAAGATTATGGTAAAGCAGAGTTACCGGGATTGGGAAGGGGCAAGTGTCAGTAGGGGCCATCAGGAAATCCTTAACTTGAACAGTTACTTGACATCAATCCCCCTCCGCTAGGCGGCTGATTCGTCGTCCTCGAAGATTCCGAAGGAGTTGCCCTCGGTGTCGCTAAAGTAGGCGGCGCAGCCTACCCCGGGACGGCGAACTTGGGGACCAACTGCGTTCCGCCCCCTTCGGCAATCTTGGCAGCGTATTCGTCCACCGAAGGAACGTCCAGGACTATTCGGGTGACGTGCGCCGGGTCGTGGCGTTGGACCATGCCCCCGTTGATACCCTGCTCCGGTTCTTCGCCGGTGTTGACCAGCCAATAGACGAAGCTATTTTCACCTTCCCACTTCTCGACGTTCCAGCCGAAGACATCGGTATAGAATTTGGCCGCGCGGTCCATGTCGTCGGCGCAGACCTCAAAATGGACAACTCTAGGCATGGATAAACTCCTGAAGATAGTTTCGCACCTCGAGCGCATTCAGCAGGTTAACAGAGCCGTAACGCGTCCCGCAATGGGCAACTGTCACTAGACGGGAGACGCCCTCACCCCCGATCCCTGTCCCGCGGGGAGAGGGGCGAATGAAAAGATATTGATCAGTATAAAAAGCCCTCTCCATTTCTGGAGAGGGCTGTCATAATATCCGGGTTATCCGGTGACCGGCGTTTGTGGGATGCGGGCAGACGCCGCTTTGGATGTTTCCAGCGTTCAGGACAGGACGGCGCTGCCTTCACCCTTCAGGTAGTCGGCGGTGCGTAGAGCCAGGGATTCAATAGTAGTGGTGGGATTGATGCAGGCGGCAGTGGTGAAAATGCTGCCGTCAATGACGAACAGGTTGGGCACGTCGTGGGCGCGTCCCCAGCGGTCCACCACCGAGTTGGCCGGGTTGTTGCCCATCCGGGCTGTGCCCAGGAGGTGCCAGCCGGCGTTGCGGCGCAGGCGGGAGGACAAGACCCGCTTGGCCCCGGCTGCTTCCAGTACCTCGGCAGCGCGGGCCACGGCGTGGTCCAGAATCCGGTTGGTGTTCTCGCCCACTGTGTACTGAATCTTGGGCGCCGGTATGCCGTGGGAGTCGGTCAACTCCGGGTCCAGCGTAACCTGGTTGTGTTCCTCGGGCAGGTCCTCGGTCATCAGGGTGATGCCCGTCATGTGGCCGAACCGCTCGGCGAACCCCCGGTGATGGCCGGCGCCCCAGGGAACCATTTGGCCCATGAGTCCACCCAACGCCGTGGCGAGCGGGGGCAGCTCGTTGCCCATGACCTGCATATCGCAGCCCCGGACGAAGCCGCGGCTGGTGTCGGTCTCATAGAATTCCTGGCTGAGCATGGCGCTGCCCCTCGGGCCGCTCTTCTGCTCGAAGGTCTCGTCGAAAATCCCCAGCGCAATGCCGCAGGGGTGGTGCATCAGGTTCTTACCCACCAGGCCGCTGGTGTTGGCCAGGCCGTCGGGGAACATCCCGGACTTCGAGTTGAGCAGCAGGCGCGGGGTGCCCACGCCGTTGCAGGCCAGCACAACAACCCTGGCCTTCTGCCGCTGGAGATTGCCGTTGGAATCGTAGTACAGCGCGCCGGAGGCCCGGCCCGACTCATCCACCAGGATTTCCCGGACGCGGGCGTGGGTGCGGAGTTGGGCGCCGTTCATCAGCGCCTTGGGCCAGTAGATGATGTCGGAACTGCTGAACGAGCGGAGATAGCCACCGTAGTCCGGTTCCCGTCCGTCGTAGCGAACGGACGACACGGCGTTGTCCGCCGGCCACCAGTGCCAGCCCAGCTTGTTGAATCCCCGGGCCAGTGCTTGCCCGCCGCTGCCGATGGACAGGGGCTGGCAGGGACGTTCCGGCTTAGGCGGGTAGGCCGGATCTCCGCGCAGGCCGGAGACGCCGTGCATCCGGTCGTTGAGGTCGTAGTAGGGTTCCAACTCGCCGTAGGTCATGGGCCAGTCGTCGGCCACCCCGTCCAGGGTCTTGAGGCGGAAGTCAGAAGGATGGAAGCGGGGGAAGTGGGAACCCCAGTGGATGGTGCTGCCGCCGACGGCGTTGTACATCAGGGGCGAAATGGGCGTCTCGTCCTCGTTGACCGGGTAGTCCTCGGGCAGACCACGGACGTTGGGGTTGGAATGGAAGTCGGACTGCCAGTGGAGTTGGCTGTCGGGTTCGCCGGCGGGAAAGGCGTTCTGGGGAACCCAACCGCCCTGCTCCAGGCAGACCACCTTGATGCCCGCTTCCGACAGGCTCCAGGCAAACGCCCCGCCGGACGCCCCGGCTCCAATCAAAAGAACATCGGCAATGTTTTCCTGCTTGGCCATCATCTACTCCCGTGCTTGGTGGTCATTGGCGGGTTGTACGGCGGGGCGTTCCCAAGACACCGTAAGGTCTTAACGGCGCTCGAACAGCGCGGCCACGCCCTGACCGCCGCCGACGCACATGGTTTCCAGGCCGAATTGGGCGTCGCGCCGGTCCATTTCGTGCAGCAGCGTCGTCAAGATGCGCGCGCCGGTGGCGGCGATGGGGTGCCCCAGCGAAATGCCGGAACCGTTGACGTTCAGCTTGTCCTCGTCGGACAGCTTCCATTCCCGCAGCACGGAAAGAACCTGGGCGGCGAAAGCCTCGTTGAGTTCGATAAGGTCCATATCGTCGAGGGACATACCCACCTTGTTCATCAGCTTGGTGACGGCGGGCACCGGGCCGATGCCCATGTAGGCGGGGTGGCAGCCGGTGACGGCCCAGCCCTTCAGGTAGCCCATCGGCTTCAACCCCAACTCGTCCAGCTTGTCCTCGGCGACCACCATGCAGACCGAGGCGGCGTCGTTCTGAGTGCTGGCGTTGCCGGCGGTGACAGTGCCGTCCCGCATGACGGGGCGGAGCCGGGCCAAGACTTCCATTGAAGTGTCGGCGCGGGGGCCTTCATCCTTGCGGAAAGGCACCGGGTCGCCCCGACGCTGGGGGACGGGGACATCCACCAACTCGGCGTCGAACCGGCCCGACTCAATGGCGGCGACTGAGCGCTGGTGGCTGCGCAGGGAGTATTCATCCTGCTCTTCCCGGGCGATTTCGTACTGCTTGGCCAAGTTTTCGGCGGTCTCTACCATGCCGGAAATGTACCCGAAACGCTCCTCGGGGGAGATGGTCTCGCGGGAGCGGGCCAGACGGTCATGGAAGTTGACCGAGCCGAAGCGGGCGCCCCACCGGGACTCGTTGACATAAAACTCGGCGTTGCTCATGCTCTCGACGCCGCCGGCGATGACCACGTCGGCGTTGTCGGTCTGCACCAGCATGGACGCGTTGAGAATGGCCTGCAGCCCCGACGAGCAGCGCCGGTCCAGTTGATAGCCGGGGACTTCAATGGGCAGGTCGGCTTTCAGTCCGGCCAGCCGTCCGATGGCCGGGTTTTCTCCGCTGGGATAGCCGTGTCCCAGAATCACGTCGTCCACCTTGGAAGGCTCCAGGCCGGTGCGGTTCAGAAGCTCCTTGATGACGGTGGATGCCAGGTCAGCGGCGGAGACATCCCGCAGGCTGCCGCCAAAGTTGCCCACCGCGGTGCGGACCGGCGAAACGATTGCTACTCCTCGCATGACAACTCCTTATATGTGTGGGGGGGTTGCGCCAAATTTGGGAAGGGCAGTTTGGTGAATCATAATACCCTTTTCGGCGGCCAATGTCGAAGCCGTGGGCTTCGGTAACTGTTCAAGCTAAGGATTTCCTGATGGCCCCTACTGACACTTGCCCCTTCCCAATCCCGGTAACTCTGCTTTACCATAATCTTCAATCATCCTGAGTTGGCGCCCCGCACCGGGCTTGGCGGCGTTGGGTTTAGCGGAAAGACCGGGGTCCCAAGTGCTCCAAAACCGGCACAAAAGTGACACAAAAAGGCGCCAAAACCCGTCCCAAATCCGCCGTCAGCGTCCCATGTTCGCACCACCGCCAAGCGTAAATGACACAAAAGACACAGCTTTTATTTTTCGGGGGGTTTGGCTGCCTCCCGCGGCTTGAATCCCCCAGTCTGAACAGTTACGGCCTTAGGTCCAGGGGCTTTCGATTCTCCGCAGAAACCGCGGGGTTGACGGGTCACGTTGGGGGATTCATCCTTCAAACCCCCTGAATTTATGGGGTTTGAATTTAGAATCGAAAGCACCTGGAATTGGTATGGCTACAGGTTCTCGATAGAAACCGGCTCAATTGTGTCCACCAGTTCGAACCCGAATACCCGCGAGTAGAAGTACAGCTCGGCTTCCAGCGCCCGCTTGATGTTGGCGGCCTGCCGGAACCCGTGCTGCTCGCCTTCAAAGGGCAGGTAGGCGGCGGGGATTCCCTTGGCGCGGACGGCGTTGAACATACTCTCGGCCTGTTCGGGAGGGACAATCTTGTCCTCCAGCCCTTGCAGCAGGATGATGGGCCGGGACAGCCGCTCGGTGAAGTTAATCGGGGAGCGTTCCCGGTAGGTTTGCGCGTCTTCCGGGTACGGCCCAACCAGCGTATCCAGGTAGCGGGACTCGAACTTGTGGGTGTCGCGGGCCAGGGTTTCCAAATCGCTGACGCCGTAGTAGCTTGCTCCGGCGGAAAACACGTTGCGAAAGGTCAACGCCGCCAGGGTGGTGTAGCCGCCGGCGCTGCCCCCGTCAATGGCCAGCCGCTGCTCGTCGGCCAACCCCTGCTCCACCAGGTAACGGGCGGCGTTAACGCAGTCGTCAACGTCAACAATGCCCCACTGACCGGCAAGCCGCTGCCGGTATTCTCTGCCGTAGCCCGTGCTGCCGCCGTAGTTCACGTCAACCACGGCAAAACCCCGGCTCGTCCAGTATTGAATCTGCAAGTCCAGGGTCATAGAAGCCGACCCGGTGGGCCCGCCGTGGCTCTTCAGGAGCAGGGGCGGCTTGACGCCGGAAGGGCCGGCGTAGCCGGTGTTGCGCGGCGGGTAGTAGAAGGCGTGGGCCGTGAGACCGCGCTCGGTGGGGAACTCGATGGTCTGCGGCGGCGACAAGCAGCCGGGTCTTACTTCTGCCGAGCCTGACCGCCGCAGAACGTCCAACTGCCCCGATTCCAGGTGCAGTTGCAGTACCGCCGTAGGCTCGGTGGGCGAACCGGCCTCGAATATCACTGTCCCGCCGGATACCTTCAGGTCTCCCCGTCCCATAGCGGAATAACCGCCGATGTCCAGTGGCTCCCACCGGCCCGAGGCGGTTTCCAGCTGCAGCAATCCCCATACTCCGCGCCGGTTGCAGGCGCAGACGATCTGGCCCGCTGCCGAGAAGCCGTAGCAGTTGGCCCTAAAGACCCACTGCGGCTTGCCGAATTCGGCCTCCATCGGCAGCAGGCATTCCGTATCGGTGGCGTCGGAGCCGTCCGGGTTTTGCCGGTACAGGTTCCACCACCCGCTGCGGTCAGAGACGAAATAGAGCAGGCCGTCGGGAGACCATTCCGGCTGGAATATGGATTCTTCCGGACCGCCGGCCACCAGCGCCGGGTTGTGGGGGCGGCCTTCGGTGTCCAAATCGGCAACCCAAAGCTCGGAGCCGTCCCAGGGCATATTGGGATGGTTCCAGCAGAGCCAGGTCAGCCGCGAGCCGTCAGGACTAAGGCGGGGCGATGAGCAGAAGTCGCTGCCCGCAACCAACACATCCGGCGCAGTTGCTGATGGGTCTTCCCCGGCAATGGACAAGGCGACAATGGAGTTGACCGGCTCCCCGCCGCCGCTGTGGTCTTCCTGAACGCAGACCAGCCGGCGGCGCGCCGCGTCCAGCACGTAATCGGCGTGGCGCAGGCCGGCGTCGGGCGTTATCGGCACGGGAGACTGCCCCGGTTCCTGCCGGTACACCCGTTGGTCGGCGAAGTTGGAGAAGTAGACCGTCCCGCCGGAGACGGTGTAGGCGCCGCCGCCATACTCGTGGACACGGGTGCGGACGTTGAAGGGAGACGGGGTCACATCGGCGGCCGTGCCGTCCGGCGACCGCTTGACCACCACGTTGCGGCCCGCTTCCATCGGGCGCATTTCCACCCAGTAGATGTCGTCCCCGTCCAGCGCAATCTGCCCCAATCCGACGGATTCGGCGACGATAAGCTCTGGAGTGATGGGCGATTTCCAGGAACCGTAGGGAGTAGTTTGGGGCTGAGTCATTTCCGAATCCTCACCGGCAAAACTTCCACCCGGCGGCGATTTAAGGCAGCGCCGGGCCGCGTTTCCCATGATACAATGTTTGAGCTTCAGGCGGCATCTGCCGACACTGGCAGCGGCCCGGCAAGTTTGGGGGTGTAGCTCAGATGGGAGAGCGCCTGCTTTGCACGCAGGAGGTCAGGGGTTCGATTCCCCTCACCTCCACCTATACAATGTCCGGCTAGGCCCTGTAACGCCTCAAAAGTGTCCATTTCCCCTTTAGTTTCCGTCTCACTTTGTCTTGTGAGTTACCATAACATCCGATAATATCCCACACATTCTCCCCCGTCTCCAAGCACACCGCCGAATAGTAGCTGGCTTTCCCGCCAGGCCGCGGACTGGTGGACTCCACCAAGGCCGGTTCCCCTTTCAGCACCCGCTTGCCCCGCAGTTCGGCATCCGCACGGAAGTGGGCCTCATCAGCAAAGAATATCCTGGCTCCGGTTCGTTGGGCCTCCTGCGACAGGGCGGCATACTCCACCACGAAGGCATCCCGCTTGGCCTCATTCGCCTTGACCAGCCGCTTCTTGGGGTGCTTCAGGCCTGATGACATGGAGAGCTAACCCAGCGACTCTCCAAATTTACACCATGTTTCTGCGCATCCCACCTTGGATTTAGTTTAGGAATACAGCCGCACTAACGTTAACTCCGTACTTTCGGCCTCAAATTAGCTTAGTTTCATTGAGAGCAGAGACGTTGGCCGTAGTTGCCACTGGACCGGGTTCAAGCTGATGGGTGATCCCCTGCGGGACCGGTTGGACTGCTGCTTGCAGAGCCGGCAGCCGGTCTGTGAAACCGGCGCCTCAGCGGACAACGGCCCCCCGGTGGCGCAAGTGGTGAACCGCAGGCAAGAGAAATATCGGGCAGCAGTCCTAGATGATACGGTTTCCGTAACATAGTTCACCGTATTACTTTGTTATAGTGCTTATTGACAGGCATGATACATGGATTTATACCCTCAGGCATAATTTAAGGTGCGTAGTCGGGAAAATCCGCTAACCGGGTAGTCCTACCCGATGAATGGGCGTTTTGGACCATTCGCACCTTAGTGCTCCGTCACCCGGAATCGGGGGAGGCGGGGCCGGAAAATCAAAGCAGGAGGATGAGAAATGGCAGATCAGGACATAGCCTTAATGGCACACCTGCTGCGGCGCGCCGGATTCGGGGCGACGCGGAAAGACCTGGAAGCGTATGCAGCCAAGGGCTACGAAGCCACGGTTGAAGAGTTGCTGTATCCCGAAAATTCCCCTGACTTGGAATACGACCTGCTGGAAAGGTACATGGAGGAGTGGCACGACCGCTCGGCCACCGATGCCTGCCGCCAGCTTTGGTTCTACTGCATGATCGCCGGCCAGCGTCCCTTGGAGGAGAAGATGGCGCTGTTCTGGCACGGGATCCTCTGCACCGGCGACACCAAGGTGCAGCACGGCCGGATGACCGCCGCCCAGGTGGAGATGTTCCGCACCAAGGGCCTGGGCAACCTGGAAACCCTGCTGTTGGAGTTGTCCCGCGACCCGGCCATGGGGTTCTTCCTGGACAACTGGATGAGCCACAAGGGTTCCATCAATGAGAACTTCGGCCGCGAGCTTTTGGAGTTGTTCTCCATGGGCGTGGGCATGGACGGCCAGGCCAACTACACCGAGGACGACGTCAAGGAGTGCGCCCGGGCCTTTACCGGCTGGACCTACACCGGACACATTCCCCGCTACCCCTACGGCCGGTACAGTTGGCGCTTCCAGTATGACTCCTCCGACCACGACGACGAAGAAAAGACCTTCCTGGGCCAGACCGGAAACTGGAACGGCGAGGACATCGTGAGGATTATCGTCAACCAGCCGTCCACTGCCCGGTTCATCTGCCGCCACCTGTATAACTTCTTCGTCGCCGACGAGCCCCAGGTGCCCCAATGGACCATGACTCCTCCGCAAGACCCGGAAGCCATCAAGATGATGGAGGAAGCGTACTTCGAGAACAACCACGAGATCCGCCCTGTGCTGCGGGTGCTGTTCAACTCCGACTTTTTCAAGAACTCCCGCTTCACCCGGGTCAAGAGTCCCGCCGAGTTGGTGGCCAGCATCGTCAAGCAGTCCGGGTACTTCGACGACGGTTTCAAGATGGGCATCGGCCCCATCGCCTACGAAGCCGCCTACATGGGCCAGGACCTGTACGAGCCTCCCACGGTGGAAGGCTGGCACTACGGACGGGAATGGATTGACAGCGGGACGCTGGTTGAGCAGATTAACTGGGTCGCCGATTGGGTGGGCCAGACCGGCCTGCCCGGCATCAAGGACATCGTTGACCGGATGGTTGACCGGGGCGCCATGTCTCCACGGGAGTTCGTCGAGGGTTGTCTCGACCTCATCGGCCCCATCGAGGTCGTCGACGAAACCATGAGAGGGCTGGTTGCCTTTGCCGAAGACGCCGGGGAGCTGTACAACGGCACCGAAGAAGAGCGCATCGAGTTCGCCCGCCGCGTCGGCCAGATGCTTCAGATAATCGTATCCACCCAGGACTTCCAGTTCGTCTAGCGCGAATCCCAGGGAAGTCCTTCGCGGCCCTCGGGACGAACGGGTTGGGACGCCCGAGGACCCCCGGATTGAACGGGAAACCCCCCATTTTCGTGGGAAAGGAGAGAAAATAATGACCTCTACCAAGAAAGACCCCATACTGGTAGTAGTCCAGTTGTCGGGCGGCAATGACGGTATCAACACGGTGGTCCCCTTCGGCGACCCCCACTACTACGATGAGCGGCCGAGCCTGGGGATTCCGGCGGAACAGGTCTTGGACCTGGACGGCCATGCCGGGTTCCATCCCAGCATGGGGCCGCTGAAGAACCTGTACGACCAGGGGAACGTGGCGGTCATCCAGGGAATCGGGTTCCCCAACTGCAACCGCTCCCATTTCCGGTCCATGGACGTCTGGCACACCTGTGAGCCGGACATCCTGGCCACCGAAGGCTGGCTGGGCCGCACCATCCGGGACATTGACCCCAACAAGGAAAACGTGCTGACCGGCGTGAACTTCGGCCGCGGACTCCCCCACGCGCTGGCCCTGCCGGGCGTTCCCGTCGCCTCCGTGGGCAACCTGGCCACCTACGGCCTGCTCACCGGGATCGAGGATGAGGAGCGGATGATGGCCTTGGACACCTTCAACCGGATTTACTCCCCCACCCTCGGCGGCACCTTCACCTACGACTACCTGTCCCAGACCGGCATGGACGCCTTCAAGGGCGCGGACATCCTCAAGACCGTGCCGGACAAGTACGAGTCCAGCGTGGAGTACGGGAACAACACGGTGGCCCGCTACGTCCGCAACATGGCCCAGACCATCGTCGGCGACGTGGGAGCCCGCGTCCTCTACACCACCTCGCCTTACAACAGCTTCGACCTGCACGGCAGCGCCCTTACCCTGCAGGCGTCGCTGTGGAGCGATGTATCCAACTACGTCCAGGACTTCTTCGACGACATGCACGAGCATGACCTGGGCGACAACGTGACGATGCTTATCTTCACCGAGTTCGGCCGGCGGGTCCGGGACAACGGCTCCGGCACCGACCACGGCACCGGCGGCTGCGCCCTCCTCATCGGGGACAAGGTCAAGGGCGGCATGTACAGCGAATACCCGTCCCTCGCCCCCGACAAGCAGGCCGATGGCGACCTCAAGTTCAACTACGACTTCCGCGGTCTGTACTCGAGTATTCTCGAAGACTGGATGGGGCCTGGACGCCAAACCCATCGTCAACGGGTCTTTCGAGAAGCTGGACCTGTTCTAGGCCGGTAACGGCGGGCCGGGGGCAATCCCAATCCCCCGGCCCCTACTCTCCCGTCTCTCCCCCGTTTCCACTAGGGCAGGCTCTGCGGAAGCGGGAATCCACTCCAAGGATGCAAGAATGGTTACGCAGCAACAGGTGTTCAACGACAATTACTGGGGACCGGCCAGGGAGCACGCTCCCGAGTTGGTCCTGCCGGCGGACGACCAGACCGGGCCTGCGCCGCTGACTTACAGCCACTCCATTGGCCGCGGCGAGCAGACCGGCCAGGGCTTCCGGTACCCGGTGGACATGGCGGTCAACCCCCGCACCGGCTATATGTACGTTCCCAACCGGTCCTACGAGTACCGCATCGAGCTGAAGCGCATCACCATGCTGACGGTGGACGAGGAGTTTCTCGGCCAGTTCTCCACCGGCGGCGAGGGCGACGGGGACATCTTCGGCCCCCGCAATATCGCCATTGACAGTGAGGACAACGTCTACGTGACCGACGAGCTGCTCCAGCGGGTATCCATCTGGGACCACGACGGCGAGTTCCAGGGCAAGTGGGGCGCCGTGGGCTCGGGTGACGGCGAGTTCAACAAACCGGCGGGAATCGCCTTCGACAGTCAGGACAACCTGTTCCTGGTGGACGCCGACAATCACCGGGTCCAGAAGTTCACCAAGGACGGGCAGTTCCTGGCCAAGTGGGGCAGCTTCGGCGCCGGGGAAGGCCAGTTCAACTATCCCTGGGGCATCACCATCGACGCCGACGACAACGTGTACGTCGCCGACTGGCGCAACGACCGTGTGCAGAAGTTCGACTCGCAGGGGAACTTCCTGATGCAGATTGGCAGCTCAGGCAGCGAGCACGGCCAGTTCAACCGGCCCACGGGCGTGGCGGTGGACCAGGACGGCGACATCTACATCACCGACTGGGGCAACGACCGGTTCCAGATGTTCGATTCCGCCGGCAACCACGTCTACACTTTCCTCGGCGAAGGCACCCTTTCCAAGTGGGGCGTGTCCAAGCTGGACGCCAACGACTATATGTGGAAGGAGCGGGAAGTCGCCTGGGGCATCGGCCGGGAAAAGTATTTCTGGCACCCCATCGCGGTCGAGGTGGACCCGCAGGGCCGCATCCTGGTGCGGGTGCCCTTCCGCACCCGCATCCAGGTCTACACCAAGAACAAGTAAACTCACCGCCAGTGAGCCGGCTTGGCGCAAATCGGCCGGGGGCCAAGATGGGAAATTCCCATTCTGGCCCCCGGCCTCTCCTTCATGTGGAAAGGGGCAGACAACGTCGTGGCGACGCCGGAGCGGCGGAGTCAGGCAACCACGGCAGGTTCCACTTTGTGGCAGGCGGTCAGGTGTTCCTGCTCGATTTCCCGCCACTCCGGCTGCACCTCGCGGCACATTCCGGTTTCCAGGTAGATAGGACACCTGGGGTGGAAACGGCATCCGCTGGGAGGGTTGATGGGGCTGGCCACCTCGCCGCTGATGGTCTCTCCCATGGGGATGTCCGGGTCGGGCTGGGGCACCGAGGCCAGCAGCGCGCGGCTGTACGGGTGCAGCGTGTTCCGGTACAGGTCATCCTTGGCGGCCAACTCGACCATCTTCCCCACGTACATAACTCCCACCCGGTGGCTCATGTGTTCGACAATGGCCAGGTCATGGGAGATTAGCAGGTAGCTCAGGCCCAGGTCCCGCTGAAGGTCTGCCAGCAAGTTCAATATTTGCGCGCGAATCGACACGTCCAGCCCGGAGACTGGCTCGTCCAGCACAATAAGCTGAGGATTGAGCGCCAGGGCGCGGGCAATGGCTATCCGCTGCCGTTGGCCGCCGCTGAACTGATGGGGGAAGAAGGTGCCGGTTACGGGACTCAAGCCCACGTTTTCCAGGAGTTCCCCCACCCGCAGCGCCAGGGACCGGCCGCGCAGCCCCTCATGCACTTGCAGCGGCTCCCCGATTATGTCCATCACCTGCATCCGCGGGTTCAGCGAGCTGTAAGGGTCCTGGAACACCGCCTGGACCAGCCGCTTGTATTCCTTGAGACCGCTCCCCCGCAGCCCGGCGGTGTCTTGGCCGCGGAACATAATCCGCCCGCCGGTGGGCCGCTCCAACAGCAGAATCATCTTGGCTACCGTGGTCTTGCCGCAGCCGCTCTCACCCACCAGGGCAAAGGTCTCGCCCGGTTCAATCTGTAAGTTGACCCCGTCCACTGCCTGAATGGGTTCCCCTCCGCCGCGGAGCCAGTTCCCGGGCGAGCGGAAGTGCTTGACCAATCCTTCAACCTGCAACAATGGTTCTGGCATCTTACGCTTCCCGCTCCGCCTGCCAGCAGTGGACAAAGTTGTCTCCGCCCAACGGCGTCCGGGGCGGGTACTCCTCCCGGCACCGGTCCATCGCCACCGGGCAGCGGGGCCAGAAGGGGCAGCCCTCGGGAATGGACCGCAGGTCGGGCGGCTGTCCTTCAATCTGGTACAGCCGTTCCCGCTTCACTCCCATAATTGGCACCGAGTCCAGGAGAGCCTTGGTGTAGGGGTGCTTGGGGTTCTTGTATATCTCCTGCACCGGAGCGCTTTCAACGATGCGCCCGGCGTACATCACGTTCACCCGGTCGCACATCTGGGCAACGATTCCCAGGTCATGGGTAACCCAGATGACGCTGGTGCCGTTCTTCCGCTGCAACTCTCGAATCAACCCGAGGAACTGGGCCTGGATGGTCACATCCAGCGACGTCGTCGTCTCGTCGGCGATTAGCAGTTCCGGCTGGGTGGTCAGGCCCATTGCGGCAACGACGCGCTGGCGCATTCCGCCGCTGAATTGATGGGGGTACTGGCCCAGCCGCAACTCAGGGCGCGGGATGCGGACTGAGCGCAGCGCGTCCAGGGCGCGTTCGATGGCCTGCCTGCCCCGCTCCTTCAGGTGGACGCGGGCCGGTTCCGCCACCTGGTCGCCCACTGTGTAGACCGGGTTCAGCGAGGTCTGGGGGTCCTGCATAATCATGGCCATGCGCAGGCCCCGGTACTCCCGCATCCGGTGCTCCGGCAGTTCCAGCAGGTTCTCTCCCCGGAACCAGATTTCGCCTTCGACGATTCGGGCGCCGGGCCGGGGAACCAGGCGCATCAGGGAAAGGCAGGTCATGGTCTTGCCGCTGCCCGATTCGCCGACCAGCCCCACCGCTTCGCCTTCCTTGATGGTGAAGCTGACCCCGTCCACGGCCTTCAGCACCGCGTTGCGCTGAAAGAAGTAGGTCTTCAGCCCTTCTACCCGGAGTAGCGTTTCTCGTTCTTCCATCAATACCTAAATGCCTGCCAGCAATCCTTACCGGCTGCCCTGAACGGCCGCAGGCATTTTTCGTTCTTGCGGCGGCGGTTAAAGCTGGCGGCGCCGGGGGTCCAGGGTGTCCCGCAGCCAGTCTCCGAACAGGTTCAGGGACAAGACTGCGGCCAGAATCGCCAGTCCGGGGAACAACGCAATCCAGTAAGCGGACGTTATGAACTCTCTCCCGTCGGCCACCATCAACCCCCACGCCGGCTGAGGCGGGGGGACGCCTACCCCCAGGTAACTGAGGGAGGATTCCAGAAGGATTAAGTGCCCCACTTCCAGCGTAGCCAGGACGATGACGGTGTTGAACACATTGGGCAGAATGTGCCGGAGCAGAATCATCCACGCCGGCGTTCCGATGACCTGGGCTATCGCAACGAAGTCACGTCCCGGACACTCAAGGCTTCTCCCCGGACGATCCTCGTGAACCGGGCGGCTAAAAAGGGCGACAGGATGAGTATTACATTCTCGAAACTTCGGCCCACTGCGAATACGAAAACGAGGGCAACCAGGATGAGGGCAACCAGGATAGTGAGCATAGCCAGAATGACTTCGATGCCCCGTTGTATGACAGCATCCACCTTGCGGCTGGCATAGCCGGATATTAGCCCCAGCGCTACGCCCGTTCCCCCACCGATTCCGGTGACAAACAAGGACAGGGAAAGGGATACCCGCGGGCCGCGAATCAACCGGCTCAGTATGTCCCGCCCCAGCTTGTCGGTACCCAACAGGTTGGCAGCCGATCCGTCTTCGTGCCATACCGGAGGGGCGAAGGAGTTGGCCAAATCGACGGCCACCGGGCTGTAGGGAGCAATCCATTTCCCGAATGCAGCAAAAATCAACAGGGTTGCCAAAACCGCCGTGGGCAGTTTGGGGGCGCGGCGCAGGCCTCGGACGCTCGAAACCAGGCGCAGTCGCCATACGGACATGGTGGGTACAACGTGGGCGGTTGTGTTGGCCATTTTTACCTACTGCGCGGTGTACTTGATGCGTGGGTCAATGACAGCATAAAGGATATCGACAAACAGGTTGATGAGGATGAAGAAACTTCCAAACACAATCACCACCCCCTGGACTACGGGAAAATCGCGGCGCACGACGCTCTGTACCGCCGCCGTGCCGATGCCGGGCCAGGCGTAGACCTGCTCGACCACCACCGACCCGTTCATAAATGCGCCCAGGACCAGGCTGCTGTAAGTGATTACCGGCAGCAGAGCGTTTCTCAAAGCGTGTTTGCCGATAACCACCGCTTCGGGCAGTCCCTTGGCCCGGGCCATCACAACATAGTCGCTGTCCATCACATCCAGCATACTGGACCGCACCAGCCGCACCATTCCGGCCATCACCCCCACCCCAAGGTGAAACCGGGAAGCAGGTAGGACTGCCAACCTCCCTTCCCGGCGGGGGGCAATATGCCCCAGACCACGGCGAAAAGGATGATCAGCATTATACCCAGCCAGAACGGCGGCATTGATTGACCCAGGAATGCCATAACTTTGGCGAACCAGTCAATGGGAGAGTCGCGGTAAACTGCGCCCAGCACCCCCAGGGGAATTGACAGCGAAATAGCGAAGACTATTGCAAACAGACCGAGGGTGAAAGTTGCCGGCAGCCGTTCGGCGAGAATTTGGGTCACGGGTATGCCGTTGCTGACCGAATTGCCCAAGTCTCCCCTAGTACCGGTTCCAGATAGTCTTGTCGATACTGGAAAGTCACTTCCAACTGTGGATTCCAGCTTGCGCGGGAACGACGGGCAGGTGAAACGGGTATCTGGTATAAGGCATATTCAAGTGGAAACGGTACTAGCCAGTTGGCCCATGTACCTGGCGTACTGTTCATAGAGGGGTTTATCCAGCCCCAGCTTGGCGGCCATTATCTCACGGGCATCAACGCCGGAGTTGCGCGCCGTGAATATCTCGGCAGGGTCGCCAATGGACCGGGACAGGACAAATACAAGGGTAGCGATAAACCACAACCCCAGGAGAGTCTGAAAGAGACGGAACCCGATGTACCTGAACATGGCCCGGTCCTTAATCGAAAGATCTGTCGATAGAGTGTGACGTCTGCCGGCAGACCTTCGGTGTCAACTGACTATTTGTTAGAGACTCAACTTCCGGCTACGGCCGTATCGTCCAGTGGTTATGGGGGAAAGGCCGCCCGGTAATGGGAGTCCAGGAACCAACCTTGTCACTGGCTCCGAAGACGGCTCCCGCTTCCAGCAAGGGAGCGGCCCAAAAGTCCCGGTTCAGGATCCGGTGGAACTCGGCCATGGCTTCGTGCTGGTCCTCCAACGCGAAGGCGCTCCTTGCCTTGTCCAGCAGGGGGTCAAGAATTTCGGGCAGACGCATCATCTGGCGGCGGCCTTCAGAGTGGTAGTAAATGTGGGCCCCGCGATACGAGTGCAGTCTGGTGTCGCTGCCCCTGACCGCGATTTGATACGGTAGTTGGCCCTCCACAATCTGCTCGATTTCTTCCGGGGTCTTGATGGCGTTGTCGAAGGTTTCCCGCAGGACCGGGCCGTCTACGACAGAAACGAACGTGCTGAGACCGATGGCTTCCAGATACCCGGCGATTGCTTCGGACAACCCGGGTTGGTCAATAAAGTCGGCATCGCCGGAGAAAGTCATAATCTCGATTTCGGCTCCCTCGAAGCCGGCCTCTTGAATCAGCTAAATCGCCCGCTCCGGGTCATAAGGGTGGGGGTCAACGTCCCCGGGATAACCGACGTTTCCTTCCACAACCCAGTAGCAGCACGCCGGGGTCGTTTGATCTGCGTAAAGCCCCTTGCCGATGGCATCGCGGTCAATGGCTATCGAAATGGCTTCCCGGATGCGCTTGTCGTTAAAGGGGTGTCCATCCACCCAGGCGTAGTTGTACCAAATCCACGAGATATTGGCCGCCGGCGACTGAAGCATTTGCAGGTCGGCGGTTTGCAGTTCCTCGACGCTGCGGACTGAGGCGGTAATCAAGTCGGCGTTGTCGCTCTTGATCATGGCCAGGCGGGTATTCAACTCCGCCACGTCCCATATCTGCAAGATTTTATAACCCGGGTTCTTTTCATAATGGTCTTCAAAGGCAGTGAACTGGATATACTGGCCCGGCACCCGGTCTTCCCAAATGTACGGACCGGAGCCAATGGGGGCTTCGCGGAACGCTTTGATTCCACCTATTTCTTCGAAGTAAGCCTGGGGCCACACCACAGACCGCGGGGGGATGCCGAGGCGAAGAATATCGGCAACGTTGATTGGGGCGTCGAGGTGGTCAGGCTGACTTCGTTGCCCGACACTGAGAAGCCCGAACTCAACAGCGGGCCAACTTCCAGCGCAAAACCACCCAGCGAATCGGGTTCGATGGCGCGGTTCCAAGTCCACGCAACGTCCTCCGGGGTGATGCCGGCGCCGTTGTGGAACTTCATCCCTTCTCGGATGGTGAAGGTCCACGTCAGCAGATCGTCGGACACTTCCCACTTGGTGGCAAAGCCTGGGGTCAAATCACCCTCGGGGGTTTGCCCAATTGCGTAGTCGAATACTTCGTCGTAGTAGACCTTGGTAGCGCTGTCCTGGCTGATGTTGGTGTCAACACCCTGAAATCCCAGATAAGAGCTTACCGAGATAATCGAACCGGCCGGGTCCACCCTCCCCGGAAGTCTGCCGGAATCAGGTATCTGCACCGGGGTTGGCGTGGCTATCACCAATCGCTCGACTTCCTTTTCGACCTCAACCCTTTTTCGACCTCAACCGGCACACAACCTGCCCCCGGACCTCCGCAGCCTCTGTCTCCGGAGAGCCAACAGCCACCCGCGGGGACGGTGGTTGCGATGAAACGTGGGACGGAACAGGTCGATGTGCTTCGTCAATCGTCCTGGGTTAATTGGGGGTGGTGTAGAATGACATTTGCCAAGAGCCGAAAAACCCCAAGCCGCACGGGGGCTTCAAGTCCATCAATCCAACGATACGCAACGATACGTGAGGAAATCCTTCCGCCCAGGGGGAAATCTGTGGTGAGGCAGCATTGAAGAAATTAACCGGCAGCGGGCCGCCGGCCATGCGCTACCCGGCGTTCCGGGCATTTTGGTTTGGCATGGTGGCGTCGGTCAGCGGGTTTCAGATTCTGCGGTTCGGCCAGTTCTGGTTAATCTTTGAGCTTACCGAGTCGCCGTTGGCCCTGGGATACGTGGGTCTGGCCAATGGCGTACCCGCCATCCTGCTGAACCTGTTTGGGGGAGTGGCCGCTGACCGGGTAGACCAGCGGCGGTTGATAATGGCGGCCCAGGCGGCCATCGCCGTCCTCATATTCGGACTGGCTACCCTCACCCTGCTGGACCTGATCCGGGTATGGCACCTGTTAACCATGGCTTTCCTGGCCGGGGCCATCGAAGCCTTTGACCAACCGGCGCGCCGGGCCTTGTTCCCCCATCTGATAGAGCGTAAGGACATGATGAGCGCCGTAGCCATGAATTCGGCGGTATGGCCGGGCACCCGCATCATGGCTCCGGCGGTGGCAGGCATCATCATTGCCATATTCGGCACTGCCACCGCTTTCTATGTATCCGCGGTGGGCTTCCTAGTCATGGCAGTGGTGGTCTACTTCCTCCCGGTCCCCCATGTTGCCGGCAGGTCCAGCGCCAGCGCCTTCCAGGACTTGAAGGAAGGGGTTAGCTTCGTCGCCAGGAACTCCGTCTTTTCCTGCCTGATTGCCCTGACCTTTTTCAATAGCTTCTTTGGCATGGCCTACATTCCTCTCATGCCCATCTTCGCCGTTGACATATTGAAGGTGGGCGCCGACGGTCAGGGCTGGCTGATGGGCATTGGAGGAGTAGGCTCACTGATGACCAGCATCTGGTTCGCCGCCCGGGGTGGTCACGTGTCCAGGACGCTGCTCATCATCGGCGGCGGAGTCATGAGCGGGGTATCCGTGGCAGCCTTCGCGCTTACCTCAATATGGGTGGGGAACTTTGCGCTGGCGCTGGCCCTCATGTTCGTGGTGGGAGTGTTCAACACCATGCAGAACACGGTCTTGCAGGCTTCGGTGCAAATTCTGGTGCCGGACCATATTCGTGGGAGGGTCATGGGCCTCTACGGGATGACCTACAACATCCGGCCCCTGGGAGGCGTGCAAGCCGGGGCGTTGGCCGGGCTGGTCACCGCGCCCTTCGCCATTGCCATAGGCGGCCTGGCCGTCGCCGTGTTTGCCATAGGCGCGGCATTCGCCAATCGCGACCTGCGCCGCCTGACTGAGATAGTGCATGAGTCGGAGTCGGCCCCATACCCCGGTGAGCAGCAACTGGCATCTTCCACCACCAGGTAGGGTTGGGCGTCCCACGCCGGACCGGACGCGGCAGGCGCGGGGCGTTGGGTCATGCTGCTTGGCCGTATGGCCGTATGAATGATAGATTGCATCCGGTCAATCATCATCTGGAAACTGTTCGGCGGCCAGGTGTCAGTCATGCTTGGAATCGAAGACCCCGTCAATGCCGGTTGGACCATCATGGGGTTATGATGGGGTTATGCCGTTCCAGGGTTACTGAGATTTCTCGTTTGACTGACTGCCAGGGCAATTTTCCCGGCGTAAATCCGTCCCGTTACAGGTGAAGGGTGGAATCTTCACATTTGATATTGCAACTGACTGATACATTCACCGGACGCGGGGCTGTCCTGCGCCTTGAGCCGTCCGACGGTCAATCGACCGTGGCCCAAATCCTCGACAAGTATTTGCTGCATTGTCCGGCGGCAAGTTTGCTGAAGACCGGGGCCATCACCGAGGCTTCGTTGCGTTCGCTGCGGGCGTTGCAGGACCTGGTTTATGCCTGTGACGGCCTGGGTAAGTTGACCGGTATGTTCTCAGGGATCGCTTTCAAACAGCAGGGGCGGGAGGTCAGTCTGGAGCAGCAGCCGGCTATTCAAACGGCCTTGGTCGAGGAAACCCAGGTGTCCGTAATTGACCTGGTTTTTGACCGTACCAATGTTTCATACGATCGCAATTGGGCCGGATTTCATCGCCGACGATGGGAAAACGACCCTGGCCTTTTCGCATCCTTCGTTCAGGTCACTCTGGAAGAAGCCCTTGGTATTGAGGGAGCGGAGGACGCGCTCCGGCTGGATTCGGCGGAGCGCCGGCTGCGGTTTATCAAGGCCCTGGGCCGCCGTATCTGGGACAGCGATTTCGAGAGTTATTCCCGGTTCACCGGCGACAAGCTGATGTTCAAGACCGGCGATGAGACGGTGCGGAACATTGCCGCCGGCGCCGGGGGAATCTGCACCGAAAAGGTGCAGGCGTTGAAGTTCCTCACCGACCACTACGGCCTGGAGTCCGAATACCTTATCGGTGGTGACAACGCTCGCGGGCCGGTCCCGGTGAACAAGCTGCGGGAAATGCTGACCGCCTTCGATTTCCGATTTGCCAAGCGGTATATGCGCTACTGGCAGCACGCCGCCCTGTTGTACCACGTGGACGGCGTTCCGGTCCTGGTGGACGCCACCAACGGCAACATTCCCTTCCTGTTCCTTCAGGGCGCGGATTCAGAACGGATGCTGGGCTATGATGGCAAGACCTCGGTAAGGGTCAGGATGGTGGAAGCCGAGGAGGACTATTACTATCACCGGGCGCCCCAAGACATACCGGAAAACCTGTTTTTTGCCCTGGAGGGCTGGCTTTCCGATACCGACATGGTACAGGTATTTGAGAATGAGCTTGGCCTGTATTTGTCGGAAGAGTTTTACGTCACGCCGCTGCCTTACCGCAACGGGAAAGAATACGACCAACTGCGGCGAGAATATCTCGGCATCTGCCGCCGGGCCAATTTCCAATGCGACGTTAACCGCGAGTGGACGCTGGAATCACCGCTGGGCCGGGAATTAACGTCGTACAACCCACAAGCCGCCGCAAAAGTGCTGGATGCCAGAGACCACTTGCTCTATCGGTATAATGAATGGGACCGGCCGGGCCACGACGCGGGGTTGGTGGTAATCAGGTTGGCTGACCCTGCTCGTCCGGGGAAATAGGGAAACTTGGGATATGAGCGTAAACACCAACGCGCTGCCCAATAGTGCCAGTCGCTTTCCCGCTGCTCGCCGGTTGGGTGGTCCGCTTGAAGCGTTCAAGCGGCTGGCAGGAACCGGGCGGCGCCGGTCTGAGCAAGACCTTTTGCGCCAAATTCGGCGGTTGCACTCCGGCTTGGGTTTAGATGGATACTCGGATACGGAATTGCGGGAATCCCTGGCCCAAATCAGGCACGATATCATGGGACAGCCGGCCGCCGCCGACTCTGATGGACGCTTGACTCGGGTATTCGCCATTGCCGACGAAAGCATCCGCCGCCGGTTGGGAGTATGGCGAATTTTCGACCCTGCCTTCGACCGTCAGGGCTTGGAAATATATTTCCAAATCGCCAGGTCCGGCTCAGGAATATCGGCCCTGGACCCCGATGAACGAATCATCGTTGATACCCTGCGCCGCATACAGAGTGCAGGCCGGTACGGGTGGGATATTCTCCTGCCCGCCGAGTTTTACCGGGCGGTAGCCTGCAAGGATACCGGCAATCTGTTGCCATTCCAGGCCACCGATGAGCAGATTCTGGCCGGTTTGCACCTGTTCCGCGGCAGGATTGTCGAGATGAACTCCGGAGAGGGCAAGACCGTTGCCGCCGCCTTTCCCGCAATAATGCACGCGGTTCTGGGCCGCTCGGTTCACGTCGTTACTGCCAACGATTACCTGGCGGACCGAGATTACGGCCCGCTGGCCCCGGTTTATCGCTCCCTGGGTCTCAGCGCTGATGCCGTTCTGGGATACATGGTCGAGGCGGAGCGTCGCGATGCCTATCGAAAGCAAATCGTCTACGGGACAATGCGGGAGTTCGGCTTTGATTTCCTGCGGGACAACATCGCTGCGTCAACGGAAGAGCAGGTCCAGACGCCCCTTCAAGTCGCCATTATTGACGAAGCGGACCAGGCCCTGATTGACGAAGCCCGTACCCCGATGATAATCGCGGGTTCCCCCCTGCTGACTCCCCAAGCCTTTAACCGGGCGACGAGTGCGGTAGCCCGGTTAATTTCCCTCCAGACGGAATTATTCGGCGATTACCTGTCCCAACTGGATAAGGAACCGCCGGACAGCAAGGCCTGCGCCACCCTCCTGGGCCAGGCCCTGCTGGCCCAGCCGGACAATGACGACCTGCGGCAGATGGCGGCAGCTAATCCCCGCGCCTACCGCAGAGCGCAGGCTTCGCTTTACCCCGGCGGCTCTGACTACCCGGACGAATCCCTGACCGCGGATTTGTTCTACGTAATTGACCCGGAAGAGCGATTTGCAACCCTGACTGCCAAGGGTATTGCCGTTCTGGAAAGGTGTTTGGGGGCCTTTTATTCGGACGGGCAATCGGTTGATTCTGCGGGACCAGCGGCAAGGTTGGACGGAGCCGGCCAGTCCCTGTCCCGAAAGCGTCTTCTCAGGGTCAATTTAGCGAATCAGGTGTACCAATTGCTACGGGCTAACCTGCTGCTGAAAAAGGATGTGGATTACCTGGTTGCCGAGGATGCCGTGGTTCTGATTGACCGATACACCGGGCGGCCACGACCGGACACACGCTACCAGGATGGCCTGCATCCGGCCCTGGAAGCGAAGGAATCGGTTACCGTAAACCCCGACTGTGAGAGCCTGGCGGAGATTTCAGTACAGGGATTCGCCAACCGCTACGAATGGCTGTCCGGTATTACCGGCACGGCCGCCGCCGCGGCTGAAGAGTTCCGCCGTAAGTATTCCCTTAATGTGGTCACTATTCCCACTGCCCGGCCCCTCTTGCGGCAGGACTTGCCGGGCCGGGTTTATGTTTCCGGCGAGGACAAATTGGCGGGTGTCGCCGATGAGGTCAAGTTTTGGCAGCAGGTGGGGCGGCCCGTTCTGGTTGGTGTCCAGACCGTGGAACAGTCGGCACGGCTCAGCGAGCATCTGTCGGAACTGGGCATCAGCCATCAACTGCTCAACGCCGTAACCGGACACGATGAAGCCGAGATTGTCCGGCAGGCCGGAGCCTTTGGCGCCGTTACTGTCGCTACCAACATGGCAGGACGGGGCACCGACATCATCCTGGAGGCCGACCTGGACCGGCGTATTCTCGACAACTACATCGCCCTGCTTCGGCAGCGTCTTCAACAGGAAAGCGCCCCGGCAGCAGTCCGGTGTTATACCGGCGAGGAAGCCGGCCTACTGGTTAAGGCGTTGGCAGACAGTGAGGGGCTGGCCGTCACCAGACGAAGTTTTGGGAAATGGGAAGAAGTGACCGTCGCCGGTTCGGCGCCGCCGAAATCGGTACAGTCCCAAGCGGCGCCGGCCGGCTCCATAGAGTTCGGGTTGGGACTGTACGTTATCAACGCCGAATTTAACGAATCGCTCCGGGTTAACCTACAGCTCAAGGGACGAAGCGGGCGGCAGGGCCGGTTTGGCGCCACCCGGTTCTTCTTGTCCTGGGATGACCGTCGGCTGGCTTACCAGGGAAGCGGTATGGCCGGTCTGGTTGCCTGCCGGAAAACCGACGCAGCAGGACGGGTTTGCTTTGAAGGCAGCGGGGTGGAGCAATACCTTCGCCGCCGGCAGGAGGAAGCCGAAAAAGAGGAGTCCGTACAGCGCAGTGTAACGCAGGACTACGCTGCCGCGTCCGACGCGCGCACCGAAGCATATTACCGGGCGCGGCAGGGAGTAATGTTTGCCGATGACCTTCTCGAACCGGTCAATGCGCTGGTGCGGAACACGGCATCCCGGCTGGCCGGCCGTCATTTCCCCGGCCTGGACGGCGCAGGCTATGACCGGCATTTGATCGAAATGGTAAGTGATCTGGAGCGGTGGTACGGTGTAGTAGACCCCGGTTTGCGCGGCTTGGGGCTGGACCGGCTGGCCGTCGCGCTGGAAGAATTGCTGGCTGCCCGGCTGGAGTCGTTGAAATCTCGATTGGGTGACGGCCAGTTTACGGAACTGGCCCGGCTGCTGATGTTGCAGTGCGGCGATGAAGTATGGAAAGATTACCGGGACGGCCTGCGGTCGTTGACCATCGCTTCCCGTCTGGGTAATTATGGGCACAAGTCCGCCGTGGCCGATTACATAATCCACGCCGCGGACGGCTGGGAGCGGTTCCGGGACGAGGCGGCTGACCTGTTCCTGTCCCGCCTGCTCACCTTCCCGCTGGCCCGGCTGACTGATGAGCCGGCCCGGCCGGAGGGAGTGGTAGAATTGGGCAGGGATATAGCAATGTTGGTTCGCTGACTCCCAGGGTATTTCGATTCTCCCCTCTCCCTGCGGGAGAGGGGCCGGGGGTGAGGGCGAACTCCTCGCATCAGCAACGGTTGCTCTTGGCCGGGACGCCCTCACCCTGGCCCTCTCCCAGAGGGAGAGGGGATTTTTCGAGAATCGAAAGACCCTGGTCTGAACAGTTACTTGACGGCGCTAAATACGAAACCCCGGAGAAGAAGGAGCTTAAATGGCGCCAAAACTCCGCAAATTGAGTATGGCAATCTTCACGGGGAGCATGGTAGCCGGCTCGCCGCTCATCGCTGCCTGCGGCGGCCCTTCCTACGACGACTGGGCGGCGACCGACGGCGCGGCCGGCCGGATAAACCTGGATGACGTTCAGGGGGCTTTCAAGAGTTCCAAGAGTCCCACCGAGTTCGAGCAGCGAGTCAACGAAATCTACGAGGGCGATGGAATCATCCTGATTCGCGCCTTGCAGGATGGCGGCAGGTTGACTCTGGAGGGGTGGGAAGACCTGAACGGCAACAACGACATTGACGATTCCTCGGATGACCGGCTCTTTTCCATCGTCAAGGTGAACGAAGACTACAATATGCGGGGCTACGGCGCCAACGGCTACTATGACCGGGGTTTCGGGGGCAGTGACTTCCTGTTTGGCTATTTAATCGCCAGCAGCTTTAACCGGGGGCCGTATTTCTATCACACGCCGGTAAATTACGGGCCGACGATTCGCCAACAGCGCAGCAGCTACCGCCAGTCCGGCGGATACGGCGCCCAGGTTTCCCGCAACAGCCGTTACACCAGCAACCAGCGGGGCTTTGCCGGCTCCCGCTACCAGGAATCCAGCCGGAACCTCAGTTCGGGGCGGCAGACTTACCAGCAGACGCAAAAGTCCTCCGGCGCTTTCAAGTCCAGCGGCGCGGTTTCCCGTTCCGGCTTCGGCTCCTCCTCCGTGTCCAGGAGCAGCGGCGGCGGCTTTAGCGGCGGTGGCGGTCAGGTAAGGTTCAGGCGGGGGCGTGGTTCGGCAAGCTCGCTATAAACGGGATTAGATTAGCCAAGTGAGAGAGGGATGCTCTATGCACGGCGCGGGCTTTGCGCTATTGGTATCCCTCTCTGGTATGCCGCCGGACGCTTCTCTTGAAATAGCCCTGCCGGGAGACTATGCCCGTCTTTCCCTCGGCCAACTCCTGGACTCAGTGTTCCCTGAAGATGAGGCCGGCCGGTTGGCGGTGGAGGAAATGCTGGACGTGGCAGAGAACCCGGACTTGCCGGACATCTACGACTGCTTCCTGCCGGTTTTTGACCAGCACCGCTTGGGACTATGCCACTTCAAGCTGACTGCCGCCGGTGGCCGGGCGGTCGAACTTTCCGACATTGCCGCAGACCTCTTACAGCCCGCCCAGGCAGGTTCCCCAACAGGTTCAGTGGACAATCCAGCCCATTTGGGCCTTGAGTTGACCATCGAGCCGGAGTACCTACCTCTGGACTATGCCGTTTCCCAAGGGTATGCCGGCAGTGCGGATGAACTGCTGGCCTGGCTGCAATCGTGTACCCTGCTCTACTTTCTGGACAAGCACGAGTACCGGCTGCCCCCGTTGACCGAGATGAGTGAAAGCTCCCCGTTGCAGCCCATAGCCCAAAGCCTTTTTGACCGCGAATTCCTTGCCTCTTGCGGTGAAACCGGATTCCCCGAGATCACCGGGCAGGGCCGCCGGTTCATCGGCTCGCTGTTATCGGAGACCGAATCCTGCATTGACCGGTTCGACGTTTTCAAGGACGCTCTCTGGGAGGAGTATGCCGAATCCGCCGAGTTTGACACCGGCTGCGGCGATGACTTGCGGGTGCAGGTATTTATCGCTGAGGGACTCGACCCGGTGCGGACGGTGTTCCTGTTGCGGCTCTACGACGGCACACTCGATGAATTCGCCTCAACCTGGCCGGAACTGATTGGCGATATAGAATTCTTCAATAAGATACTGGAGCCGGTGGTGAACCGATTTGAGGTCCCGGAAGAGGTGATTCAGGGGGTAGTAGAAGATGGCTATGCTTGCCTGGAAGAGCGGGCTGAATCCGCCCGGGAAGAACGCATCCAGGCGCAAATCGCCCGGCGGGTGCGGACATCCTTCGGCGAGTCCGCAGGCGCTGAGCCGACGCCCAGCTAAAGGGCGGCTCAGCTAAAAGATTGAACCCTTTGCCTCAAAGGGCGGTATCACCACGCCCTCCCGCTCTTGCGTCCCTTTCCCGGCTTTCGTGCAGTTCTCTAAATGGCGAAGAACAGAATCAGCGCCGAACTGATTACCACCGTGCTCTCCACGAAGGCCATCCCGATGTTCTTCCCGGTCGCCAGTTCGTCGGACACCTTGGTGTGGGGCAGCAGAATCAGGTCAACCGCCAGCCGAAGTACGTAAAGCAGGACGAAGCCGATAATCGCAAAGACCAGGAACTCGATTATGCTGTGCTGCCAGCCGATAAAATCCCCGAACAGCGCTTTGAGCGTGACCAATCCGATGGCAATCAGGTTGCCTCCCAGGACGACGCCCACCGCCATGTTCCCATCTTCAATTTCGGCGTGAATGTCAAAGCGGGTGGTCAATTGGTAAAACAGGGCGAAGAGAATCAGCACTGCCAGCCCAAGGACGGAAAAGGCCAGTGCGGTGTAAGCCTGGGTGATTTCGGAACCGCCGCCGCCACCGGAAATCGCTCCGCCAATCACCAGACCGGCCGCCACGTTCAGGCCGAATTCCGCGGCTGCGGTTCCCACGTTTTGCTCTTCGATAATTTCCTTTTCGACATTGAACTTGTACAGTATCAGCCGGTCCATCAGGGGCCGGACCAGGTTAAGGGCCACGATACCGGCCAGGGAATATAAGAACACCCGAAGCACGTCAAACCAGAATGCCTGGCTAAAGCCCAGCTCGCTGACACTGATCGCCAAGGCAAAGGGTTGATAGATTGCCCCCAGGAAAACCAGAATTACGCCCAGCAAGTATCCCGACAGGCGAAGCGCTACCGCCAGATTCCTTTTCTCGGTGATTTCCTCATCAATCCCGTGCCGGGTCACCAGGTCCCGCGCCAGCTTGGCCAGAAAAAGCGCCACCAGCCCCAGGGCCACGTACACCAGCCCGCGGGGAAAGAAGGTCAAGGTAGCTATAAAGGCTTCCAACATGGCGCTCACCGATTCCTTTGCTCCGGTCGCTCTCCCGGGTAAAGGGTGACGTTTTCCGGGGGGATTATCTCGCTGAAGTGGGCCTCGAAAGGCATCCCTTCAAACTTGGTTACCCCCAAGGTTCGCTTCTCGTCCTCCGACAGGAACTCCCAAAGATAGAAGCCATCCCCGTCGGAGGGACGGTTGTCCCTGAAATAAAAGGCTTCAAAACTGTTTCGGTAGAAGAAGCGTTGACCGTCTATGTCCACTGAGCGATCAATGGAGTGCTGCTCGTCCAGGGTCATCAAAATTTCCTCGGTCAACCCGATGGCTTCCGGCGACACTGGCCGTCGGTTGTCCGTTGCCGTTACGAATAGTTCCGTTCCGTCGTCGGACCACTCCAGCCAAACCCGGCGGTCGGCGTCGGCCACTGCCAACTCATACCAGATAACGCCGTTGCCCCCGTAGCGATGCACATTCTCCACCACGAAGTAAGCGTCGTCATATTCCAGGGCCAGACCTCGTATCACCACCACGTCGCCGACCCTGGAGTCTCGGATAGTGTTTTCAGGCGGCGAATTCCCGGGCGCCGGTCTTTTCTTACCCCTGCCGAATAGTGAACGCAACATTGCGACAGCCATCTCCCTATTGGTTATGCCGCAGGCCGGCGATTGACAAAACCCGGACGATTTTACCGGGCCATGATAACCGATTGAACTTTGGCCCGGTACCTTGCCAGGGCATTTGAGCCGTTATTTGCCTGCCTGCGTCAATATACCCCGCATATTGTCATTCTGAGCGGAGCGGAGAATCCTGACTCTGCCCGGAAATAATCTGGAATGGTGGAGGCTGTTCAGCGGCCACCGTTGGGATTCTTCGCCGCGCCGCTCCTCGGAATGATATTTAACAGGCCGCAGGTATATTTCACCGATGATAGCACGGTATGCTTGGGAAATCCCATATTGGCGCCCTTCTCGCAGGGTCTTTCGATTCTCCCCTCTCCCCGCGGGGGAGAGCCTGCCCCTGCGAAGGCCGGGGGGCCGGGGGTGAGGGCGTCCCTGCCCTTCTCGGTGGGAGCGTTTTGGGTATCCCTTGTCGCCGTAACTGTTCAGACTAAGGGTTTCCTGATTGCCGCTGCTGACACCTGCCCCTTGCCAATCCCGGTAACTCCACCCTACCATAGTCATCAATCATCCTGAGCCGGCCCCCGCGCCGGAATTGCCGGCCCCGGATTTAGCGGAAAGACAAGCGCGTCAAAACCGGCACACAATGGAACAAAAGTGACACAAAAAGACGCCAAAACCTGTCCCAAACCCGGCATCAGGACCCCATCGCAGTGCCACTGCCAAGCGTAAATTAAGGAAAATGGCACAAAATCACCCAGCTTTTTATTTTTGAGAGCTTAACCGCCTCCCGTGGCTCAAATCCCCCAGTCTGAACAGGTACTTGCCGCCTGCTCCCCTTGACCCGGCTTGCCCGGCAAGATATTGTTTAACTGAAGCAGTGGACAATCGGCTTTGTTGTTTTGTCCGAAAGTATGGGATTACTCGCGAGGTCAATTGATGAATCAATTTGGAGGTTTTGGTGGAATAGTAATCGCCATATTTCTGCTGGTCCTGGGGATACTCCTGATTTCCGGCATCCTGAATTTCCTGCTTTGGATTCTAGGCGCCGTCTGTATTGTTTTCGCCATAGTGATGGGCGCAATGGCGATTTTTGGCAAGAAAAACAGATACTGAAGCGGACGGCCCGGTCCTTGCCTGATGCTTGGTATTGATTGCGCCGTTTCCGCCACCCGAAATTTCTGTACAAGTCCAAACTGAGGTACGAGATATGGGAATGTTTTCCAGAATGTCCACCATTGTGAAGTCAAAGATGAATCGCATCCTCGACTCCGCTGAAGACCCCGGGGAAACCCTGGATTACTCCTATGAAAAGCAGTTGGAGATGCTCCAAAACGTTAAGCGCGGCGTGGTGGAAATGGTGACTGCCAAGCGGCGTATTCAACAGCAAGCCGCCAAGGTTAAAGAGGACATTGCCCGCCTGGACCGGCAGGCCCGTCAGGCTCTGGACGCCGATCGGGAAGACCTGGCGCGCTTGGCCCTGCAGCGTAAACAGAACGCATTGTTGGAACTGCAAGGTCTGGATGAACAGATAGAGGGTATGGAACTGGAGCAGAAAAAGCTCACGGTAGCCGAGCAGCGCCTCCAGGCCAAGGTCAGCGCCTTCCGCAACAAGAAGGAAATCATCAAGGCCCAATACTCGGCGGCCCAAGCCCAAGTCCGCATCGGCTCCGCACTGGGCGGCATATCTGAAGAGATGGGAGACATTTCTCTGGCCATACAGCGGGCTGAGAACAAGACCGGCCAGATGCGGGCCAAGGCCGGCGCAATTGACGAACTGGTCGCTACCGGTGTCCTGGACGACATCACCGGGCCACAGGACGACATCGAGCGGGAATTGTCCCAGATTTCTACTTCCGCAAGCATCGAGGCAGAGTTGGCCGCCCTCAAGGGCATCAGCCCTCCCGGCGGGGCCGAACCCAGGTCGCTCCCGCCGGGGCAATCCAGCGTGGATGATGAACTGTCCGCTCTCCGAGGGCAGCGTCCCTCTCAATCCGAATAAGGGGCGGAGAATTAGCTATGATTGTTCGCATTCTCGGTGAAGGTCAGTTCAACCTGCCGGGTTCGGTTATTGACGACCTGAACGACATCGACAACCGATTGGTGGAAGCGGTGGAGTCTGAAGACGAGGAATACTTCAACCTGCTGCTAAAGGAAATGCTGGACCTGGTCCGTGGAAAAGGTGCAGAGGTGCCGGTGGAAGAACTGGTGGAATCGGACCTGATACTGCCTGAGTCGGACCTGACCCTGGAAGAAGCTGAGCATATATTTATCGGGGACGGTCTGCTGCCCGGATAGTTCTCCTTGAATAGTTCTGCCGCGGAAAAGGGTCAACGTTTCTCTGAACAAACCGGGGGACGCAATCGCGTCCCCCTTTCCGCAGGGTCTTTTAATTCTCCCCTCTCCCCGCGGGAGAGGGGCCGGGGGTGAGGGCGAACCCCGCGTCCGTTTTATCAGCCCTTCCGGTCCACCGTTGACGGCAGGATGGGACGCCGCACCGCCGCCGGGTTGATGCCGGCTTGCATTGCCGCAATTACCCCGGCAGCCTCCCAATAGTTTTCGACCAGGTGTAACTGCCCGGTCGCCCAGGGCAGAGCGGTCAGGTCGTTGCGCATCAGGTTATAGTTTTCCCGCACCGCAATCACGGGTATTCCCTGCTCCAGCGCGGCCAGGGTGGGCAGGCCAATACAGCCGTCGGGTATTACTAAACAGGAAATGTCGGCGGCGGTGAGGACGCTATGGTGCATCATCCCGTTGGCGTCGGTAACGATTTTGGGGCTTTTCTGCAAGCCTTTCAGGATACATTGCAGCAGGGCCAGGGATACCGCTTCAGCGGCCATCCGGGGGTCAACGATGCCCGGGTCTTCGTTGGCAATTTCCTGGGTTTCCAGCATCGGCGAGTGGGCCGAAGGAAGGTCGTAAATGGCGGAAACGGCGTGGGTCAACATGGCCTCCACTCCGCCCCAGGGGTTCACCATTGCCCCCATGCCGTTGAAATAGTCGGCGTGGTAACCCGGCGGCACGATAATCTGGGAAGTGATCGCCACCGCATCGTATTGGCCGGCGTACTCGTCCAACGCTTCAAACAGACAATCCAGCCCCCGCACCCGGCCGGCGGCCCGGCCCGACCCGGTGTAACTGGAATCCATCTCAAATTCCGGTCCCAGCTGAATTATCCGCGATACGGTTAGCCCGTAGGATGACCGGGCCGCGTTGACCGAGTTGATGGCGGCGTGGGTAAACAGTTCATCCTCGTGGTGGCCGATGACCACCAGCAGGCGATTGCTGCGGGCCTGCTGCAAGCCCAGGACGCCCAGCAGCATTCGAGTGATGACGCTGCCTTCAACGTACAGGGCATTGGCGGGCAACTCAATTATGTCCGAGGCGTTTACCACGTTAGGATGGGTTATCAGCGTGTCGCAAACGGCGGCCAGCAACGCGGCCACCGGGGCGGCGTCTCCGGCGTGGCCCCCGATTTCCGCCCCGATTCCGGTAGGAACCAGCAGGACGGCGTTGAAGCTCGCCGTGTTTTCCACCGGCCGCCGAACAAACCGGAAGAGGGGCGCCGGACTTGGCCGATTCCGGCCGGACTCTGGCATAGACTCCCAACCGGGCTTCGATGCGTACTCCAGGCCGGACAGCAAGCCCATTTCGCAGTGGTAACTCTTTTCGGAGGAGGCGGTTACCGCCAACCGGATTGGGATGTCGCCTTCTTCAATTTGAGCTGTAACCGCCCCACCCAAGCCTTCCACCAGATTCCGGTGGTTTGGAGAGGATGGGATAATTAGCTCGCGCTCAAACAGTGCTGCCGGCATAAGCTCCCCACCGCGAGGCGTAATCGGCGTAGGTGAACCGCTTCTTCAACTCCAGGGCGCCCGCCTCAGTCAGGGCATATATCGTCGGGAGATTGACGCCGTTGAATGTATGGGCTTTAGTCATGGTGTAGGCCCCGGCGTTGCAAAATACCACTTGGTCCCCAACCTCGAGGGGTTGGTGGAAGCGGTACTCCCCGAACAAATCACCGGCCAGGCAGGTGCAGCCGGCCAGAATATATTCCCATTTCCCATTGTCATCGTGGCCCACTATATCCGGCTCAAAGTCGTACTCAAACACTTCCGGCATATGGTTTACGGTAGTGTCCAGCACGGCTATTTTCTTGTCTCTGTTGGTGAATATATCCAGCACCGTGGCAACGATGTAGCCGGCGGAACGAACGAAAGCCGCTCCCGGCTCAATAATTACCTCCAGGCCGTAGTTGGATTGCAAGAACTCGACCGCCCGGTACAGCGGGGACAGGTCGGCCGAGGTATCGAACAAATACCCGCCGCCCAGGTTAATCCAACTGACCCGGCGCAGCAGATCGCTGACTTCAGTGTGGAGCCGGTTCACCGTTTCTTCCAGTTGGCTGAAATCGTCCGAATCGCAGTTGGTGTGGACCAGCAGCCCCTCCAGTCCATCAAACAGGGTTCGGCCGCCGGCGGCCAGGGCTGTTACTTCTTCCAGGGGCGCGCCCAGCTTGGAGTCGGGACGGCAGGGGTCGTACCGCTCATCGTCCAGGAAGGACAGGCGCGGATTGACCCGCAACCCACAACTGACTTTTCCCTCCAGCGCAGCCCGGTGTTGATTCCATTGGCCCACCGAATTGAAGGATATGTAGTCGCATACCTTCCCAAGTTCCGCTACATCGTTGGGCCGGATGCCGGGGGTGGTCAGGTGCAGCGTACCCGACTCGGTCTCGCAGCGGTCAAGCACGGAGCGGGCCAGCCGTGCCTCGAACAGGGAGCTAATAGCAAATCCGTCCAGGTGGGGGGCCATAAACTCAAGCAACTCAGGGAGAGAGAGAGGCTTCAGGGAGTACAGCACGCGGCAGGCGGTGCGGGAGCGTATCAGTTGGGCATACTGAAGCAGCCGTTTGACGGCTGCCTCGTCGTAAACGAAAGCGGGCGTTTCCAGGGATTTAAGCAGGCCGGTTATTTGCATTGTGCATTGAAAGTAAGGGCCGCTCCTGCCTTCTGCGTCTCTGCGGTTTGATGCTTTACCGCAGAGGCGCAGAGATGGGGAGTTGGCTGTCGCCTAGTGCATTGGAGAGAAGGAGGCGGGGAGCATGATTTTGTTCTCCTGCCGGATGCGGCCCGGCGCGCCGGATGGCCAGTTGGGGGTGCCGCCGGCGGCTTTCCTGATCTCGTCCCGGTGGTTCAGGTCCTTGTAGGGCCAGATGTGCATCCAGCGGTTCAGGCCGCCCAACTCGGAGTGCATGGCGGCAGCGCAGGGGGAGAACTGTTCCCGCCAGGGCAGGGCCTTTTCCCAACGGCTGAGCAGTTCAGGGATTGACCCCGGCTTGTAGGTGTAGATGCGCATTTCATAGACGTTGCCCAATTCCTGGCCGCCGCCCATGGGCCGCATAAAGGACGCGGGATTCCAGATTTCCGACTGCATATCCATAACCATGCTGGTGTCGCGGGGCGGCCAATTGGAGTCCTGGGCGGCTTCGGCGCGGATGGTCTCCCGCTCCAGCAGGTTCTCGTAGGGCCAGACGTGTATGACCTGGTTAAGCACCCCAATGTCTGTATGCCAGAAAGCGGCCAGGGGCGAATACTTCTCCCGGTGAGGGAGGGCATCGGCAAAGCTCTCCTCGAACTTTCCTACGGTACCGGGTTCCAGGGTGTAGGTGCGAACTTCGTAAATCACGGTTTCTCCTTGCGGGTTAGATTGTTGGCCACCGGGGGGTATAGCCGGGTTTTGCCAGGGAAGACGGTTTGGCTTCTGCAATTTATCTGATAAGCCGTAAACTCTCAAGTCCTGTCTTAAGGCTTGTCTTATGGAATCTTCGTGCCTGACCAATATCTGCCATAGAGATAGCCGGTCGAAAATGCCGGCCCACGGTTCCTTCTGCCAACCTATGGTACGCGCTCGCGTCCTTGGTCGATAGTGTCCATCAGGCAAGCAATCGGGAGGAGGCCCCGGCCGAACGAACACGGCAGGGTATCCGGATATGGGTTTCCGGCACGAAAAATCCGCCCGAAATGGCAGATTCTGGCCGTTGACTGAGGGGTAATTTAAACACGAATTGCAACGGATCCTCTTGCTGGCACAAGTTGCCGTCGGGCATCCACAGCGCACTGTGAGACATTCCATTCCTTGAGTTACGGTATAATGTCCGCATTGTATCCATAAGCAAGTTTGTTGCGAATGAAGAGGTGCGGCAGATGATTAACGAAGACCGATTGGTCGGGTCTTTTTGCGGCCTGGTGCGGATTGACAGTCCCTCTGAAGAGGAGGAGGAAGTCGCCCAACACCTGATTCCCAGGCTGGAAAACCTGGGTCTGGAGGTGGCGCGCGATGCCTTTGGCAACGTCATTGCCACCGAATCCAGGGACAACCCCTTGCTCCTCTCGGCCCACATGGATACCGTTGAGCCGGGCCGGGGCATCCAACCCCAGATTCATGGCGAACGCATAACTTCCGACGGCACGACCATCCTGGGCGGCGATTGCAAAGCCGGTGTCGCCGCCATCATGGAGGGGTTGGAGTCCATTATGGAGGACGGCCGGGCCCACCGGCCGGTGCAGGTCGTCTTCACCCGCGGCGAAGAAATCGGGCTGGTCGGCGCCAACAACCTGGACTGGTCCATGCTGAACGCCACCGAGGCCGTCGTCTTCGACGGCAACGGCCCGGTCAACACCATCACCGGCTCCAGCCCCACCTATATGCGGTTTGACGTGGTGGTCCGGGGCCGGGCTGCCCACGCCGGGGTTGAGCCGGAAAAAGGCTTGTCCGCCATCCGCATCGCCACCGACATCATCAACCAACTGCCCCAGGGACGGTTGGATGATGAGACCACCTTCAACGTGGGCCTGATTTCCGGCGGAACGGTGCGCAACGCGGTGCCTGCCCTGACCACGTTTGGCGGGGAGTTTCGCAGCCGCAACGCCGAAACTTTCGACCTGCTGAAGATTCAACTGCTGGCCACCCTGGACGAGGCCCGGCAGAAGTACCGGGAAGCCTCCATTGAGGAAGACTTGGAGGTTATGTTCCACATGTACAGCCTGGACCCGGAGGAGTCTATTGTCAGGCTGGCGACCCGGGTGATGGGAGATATGGGGATGACCCCGAATATCCGCCCGTCCGGCGGGGGCACCGACGGCAATGTGTTCCGGCTGAACGGCATTTCCAACGTGGTGGTCGGAATGTCCACCAACGAAATGCACACCGTTGATGAGTACGTGGTGGTCCCGGACCTGGTCCAGACAGCCCGGTTCTGTCAGCAGGTGGTAACTTTCGGGTACTAGCCGATAGCCCCCGGCCCTCCGTGGGCTTCCAGGACATCCCGCCAGCGCTCCCGGAATTCCCGGCGCTGCCAGGCGCGCACCTCGGCAGCGCCGCCCTCTGTGGTCTCGGTTTGCCAGTCCTCCGGGCGCAGCGCCATCCGCTCCAGGCTGACCGCGGGCCAAATCAAGGCCGGGTCCAGGTTCAGCCCGGCGCCGATTGCGGTCCGGAGCTGTTTCAGAGATTGCAGCAGCGCTTTGCTGGATGGAGTCCAGGGGTTCATCCGCCGGGGCTTCTCCGGCTTGTGGAACGGCGGGTTTTCTAGGCCGCGCCGGACGGCGGCAATAATCCCGGATTCACCGATGGCCGAAAGGTGCGAGCGCAGGCCGGGGGCATTTTCGGCCAACAGCCCCGCCAGTCCGGCGTCGGCTGCCCCGTGCCACGCCGCAGTTATGGCGGACTGCAACAGGTCGTCGTTGCTGGCGATTTGGAAAGCCGGGCGGTCCCGCCGCTCGGCGATGCCTTCCCGCCAGCCATACAACTCCCTGAGTATGGCCAGCTCCGGCGGGCCGAGCCTGTCGCTTCCCTTCAACCGCAAGAAGGCCAACTCCGGCGGGCCGGGGTGGGAAAAGCGGGCCTGCGTCAAGCGTTCGCACTCCTCCTCCACCCAGGCCAGGCGCTTCAGTTCCAGCAGCCGCTCCCGCAGCCTGCGGGCCAGCCGCGCCAGGTGCTTGACGTCGTTGGCAGCGTATTCCACCGCCGTGGGGCGCAGCGGCCGCCGGGCCCAGTCCGAACGCTGCAATTCACGGCTCTTGGGGATTGTCACGTCGAGAAAATCGGCCAGGACCGACCCGAGATTGGGCGTTCTGGAACCCAGAAACCGCGCGGCTATCTGCGTGTCGAACAACCCGCGGACCGCAAACTCGTAGTCCCGGTCCAGGGAACGAATGTCGTAGTCGCAGCCGTGGCCGTACTTGACGATACCGGGGTCGCCGAGAATCTCTCCCAACCGGCTGAGGTCATCCACCGCCAGCGGGTCGACAATGTAGCTGCCGCGGCCGGTGGCAATTTGGATTAGACAGACCCGCTCCCGGTAGGCGTGGAGGCTGTTGGCTTCCAGGTCTACCGCCAACTCCGGCTCCTCGCGCAATTCGGCGGCGACGGCTTCCCAGTCGGATTGCCGGTCAATGATTCTGACTTCGTTCACCATGCTCCACGCCTTTCTAATCGGGCTTCTTCCTGCTCCGGCCCCCGCCAGTATACCAACTCGCCGCCGGAATTATTCCCACGGGGGGCGCCCAGGCCGGCGGCGCATAACTGTTCAGACTATGGGTTTCCTGCCAAGGGTTTCATGATTATCCCTACTGACACTTGCCCCTTCCCAAGCCCGGTAACTCTACCCTACTATAACCATCAAGCATCCTGAGTCGGCCCACGCGCCGGAATTGTCGGCGCCGGCCGGGGCCGGCCGGCCCCGGATTTAATTGCGATTGCGGCGGAATGACAAGCGTCCCAAAGTACGTCACAATCGACAAACAATGGCATAAAGGTGACACAAAAGTGACCCACGATAACACAAAAAGACGCCAAAACCCGCCGTCAGGGCCCCATCGCCAAGCGTAAATTACAGAAAATGACACAAAATGCCCCAGTTTTTATTTTTGAGAGCTTAACTGCCTCCCTTGGCTCGAATCCCCCAGTCCGAACAATTACGGCAACGCGGCATTTGTTCACCGGACAACCAGCCGATGATATACTTGGGCCGACCTTATGGAGCACGACTACGGAAAGGAACGGTTAACGAGATGAACGGCGCTGAACTAAAGACGGTCTTGCAATCGGGCGGGCGGGTCTTCGGCACGATGATTAGCGTGGCCCGCAACCCCAAGTGGATTCCTTTCATGGACGGCGTGGGCTTGGACTACGTGGTGATTGACACCGAGCACAACTCCCGCAGCCGGGGCGAGTTGGGCGATTTCCTGGGAGTTTTCAACACCACCGGCGTTGTTCCCATTGTCCGAATCCCCATCCCCGACTCCCATTACGTGACCATGGCCATCGACGCCGGGGCGCAGGGTGTGCTGGCGCCCTACTGCGAAACGGTGGAGCAGGTGAAGAGCGTGGTTGCCGCCGCCAAGTGGCGCCCGCTGAAGGGAGAAGCCGCCCGCCGCATCATTGACGGCGGGGAGCACATCAGCGAGGACACCAAGCGTTATCTCGAAGAGCGCAACAAGAACAACATCGCCATCATCGGCATTGAGAGCGTGGCGGCGGTCGAAAACCTGGAGAACATCCTGCACGTCCCGGGAATAGACGGCATATTCGTCGGCCCCAACGACATGAGCATCCAGTTGGGCGTCCCCGATATGTACGACCGTGAGGAGTACCGCACCACGGTCAAGCGGGTCATCGATATGTCGGAGGCCCACGGCATTCCGGTGCTGGTCCACCATCAAACCCCCGAGCTTTCCAAGTATTGGATAAGTCAGGGCGCGCGGTTCATCCTGCACGGCACCGACCGGCGGGCGCTGGTTGAGGGGTTCCGGTCTGACTTCGGGCAGCTAAGGGACCACGCCGGAGCTTAGACGTACTTCAAGACCAGCTCGGTCTGAAGGTATTCAAGCTGAGGGTGTCGAAAGGGGACGTCCGGCCAGTGGTTCAATTGGCCGGCCGGTCCCACCGCTCCCTCAGCTGCTCCACGTAGACCCGTTGGTACTCGCCGTGGTGTCCGTTCTGCGGGTCTCCGGTCAGTTCCTCGGCCCACAGATACTCCACGTCGCTCCACTGGATGGGAAACGGGGACTGGTCGAAGAAGTGGGTCACTGCGGCGTGCGAATCGGGCGCGTCGACGTACCCCAGCATCTGGAAGTTGTCGTAGAAGTTGCTCTGCTGGGAAACGAACCGGCCCTTCATTGCCGCCAGCACGATGTAAGTGGACATAACCGGAAACCAGTCTCCCGCCCGCCGGGTCAGGATCAAGCTCGGCGGGGCTTACCTCGTGAAGATATGGACCGTGGTGACGTCACCGGCGCCGGAGCATTGGGCCAACCCTACCTTGGCGTTGGCCACTTGGCGCGGCCCCGCTTCGTGCCGCAGTTGGGTCACCGTCTCGTGAATCATGCGAATGCCGGTGGCGCCGAAGGGGTGGCCCATGGCCAGCAGCCCGCCGTCCGTGTTGGTTGGAATGTCCCCGGCCAGCGATGTGCGCCCGTCGATGGTGGCCCGCCATCCCTCGCCCCACGGCGCCAGATGCAGCGCCTCCAACTGCTGAATTTCTCCGATCGTGGCCGCGTCATGCACCTGCGCCAGGTCCACGTCCTTGGGGCCCAGACCGCTCATCTCGTAGGCTTGCAGCGCAGCAGGTTCGGTGCGGTAGGGGCTGAAGGCGGAGTGGTCGCTGCCCCTGCCGTTGTAGTTCCCCGACGTCAGGCAGGCCGCCGCCACCCGCACGGCGCGGCTGTCTTCCAGCCCGTAGCGCGCCAGGTCCTCCCGGGCGCACAGCACCGCGGCGGCGGCCCCCTCGCTGGTCGGGCAGCACTGGAACAGCGTCAACGGGTCCGCAATCAGCCGTGACTCCAGCACCTCGGCGGCGGTGTAGGTCTGCTGGCGGTGGGCGAAAGGGTTAAGCGCCGCGTTCTGCCGCGCCTTGACCGTTACCTGGGCGAACGCATCGGCCGGCGCCCCCGTCTCTTCCATGTAACGGCGCATCCGCAGGGCGTACCCGGCCATCATGTGGTCGGCGCCGATGTAGCGGTCCGGGCTTTGCTCCGAAGTGACCGTCACCGGGCCGCCGGGCACCTTCTCCGCGCCGAAGGCCAGCGCCAGATCGAACATCCCCGAGGTTATCCCCCAATAGGCTTGCCAGAAGGCGGTTGAGCCGCTGGAACAGGCATTTTCGACGTTGATGATGGGTACGCCGGTCAGTCCCAGCTTGGCCAGGGCGGTCTCGCCCACCGACATCCCTTGATAGTAAACGTGGCCGAAGTAGGCGACGGGAATGTCCTTCCAGGCGACGCCGGCGTCCCGCAGCGCATCCACCACGGACACCAGGGCCATCGACGCCAGGTCTTCCTCTGGGAACCGGCCAAAAGGATGCAGACCCACGCCCACCACCACGACTTCCCTGCCGGGACGGAACTGACTCATCAAGTCACCTTTCTGCTGCCGAATGTCGGGATGGCCCGGCGGCCCCTGGGGGATTCCCCTATTGACATAACCGTCAGGGGGCCGGACGCCACTGGTACACCCTTACGTCATGGCCTTGCGGGTGGTTCGGCACCGGCGCAACGGCCAATTCCATACTCATCCCCACCGACAGGGCGGAACTATCCGACTCGACGACTTCCGCCAGGACATGAGGACCTTCGGGAAGCTCGACCTCTCCCAGAATGTAGGGCGACGGGCCGGGCCACCCGGGCGGCGGCACCCGGACTACGGTGTAGCTGAACAGCCTGCCCCGGCCTTCAAATTCGACAGCGGCGAGGCTGCCGGAAGTGCAGGACTGGCAAAAAGTAGCTTGCCCGAATATCCGCACTCCGCAATCCAAGCATTGGAAACCCAGCAGGACTCCGCGAAGTCCGTCGTCGGTAAGCCTGAGCCGTTGAGGGTCAATCGAAGTAGGCATCTGCAAGCGGGGAACCAATCAAGAAATGTTGGACAACCTTACAAGACAGCCCCAAAAGTCTAGTTTTCGCCGCCCCGCTTGTCAACGGAGGCGAGGGCCTCGACCATTCCAGGATTGCCAGGCCCCAGGCGTTCGCAGCAACTCCCCATTGACCCGGCCTCATCCCCGTGTTAGCTTGAGTTTCACCGGGCCGCCGGCGTGGTACCGGCCAAGACAATCGGTCCAAACCCGGGTTTGGACTATCGTGAATTGGTGCGATTATGATTGGAATCATCGGATTGGAACCCCATCCCGGGCGACAGTCCTGGGAGTGGTCGCTGGGCGAATTTTTGACCATGGCGGTCCAGAAGCAGCCGGACAAAGTCTTCCTGGAAATCGCGGGCGAGAAGATAATCTACCGGCAGCTCCACGAACGAGCGCTGCGCACAGCGGGAATGTTCCGCCAGTTGGGCATCGACGCCGGCGACCGGGTCTGTCTGTTCCTGCCCAACTGCCCGGAGTTTCTCTACTGCTGGTTTGGACTGTCCGCCATCGGCGCCATCGCAGTCCCGGTCAACACCGCCTACAAGCGGGACGAGACCGCCTACATCCTCAACGATGCCGAAGCCGCCGCCCTGGTGTCCCATCCGGCCTTGGCGGACGTTGCCGAATCCGCCGCTCAGTTGGCTCCCAGCGTCACGGCCAAGCTGCTCGTATCCGGCGATTCCGAAAGCGCGGGGACAGCCGGTCTCGGCGGCGGCTGGGTCGGCTTCAGCGAAACGCTGGCCGGAGCCGAGCCGGTTTCCCACTTACCCGAGGTCTCCCCGCTGGCGATTTCCATGCTGGTCTACACTTCCGGCACCACCGGCAACCCCAAGGGAGTGCAGGTCACCCATCAGATGTACGTCTCCGCCGGCCAGGGGTTCGCCCACTGGACCGAGGCCGTTCCCGAAGACCGGTTCTTCACCTGCCTGCCCTACTTTCATGCCAACGCCCAGTATTACTCGACGATGGGCGCCCTGGCCGCCGGGGCGACGCTGGTGGTGGCCGACCGTTTCAGCGCCTCCCGGTTCTGGGACCAGGTTCGTCAAGCCGATGCTACCGTGGTCAACTTCATCGGAATGATGATGCCGGTCCTGGCCAAGCAGCCCGAGTCCGAAGCCGACCTGGAAAACCGCGTCCGGCTCTTTTACGGCTCCCCGGCCCTGGCGCCCGAGTTCCTGGAGGCGTTTCAAGAACGGTTCGGCACCGATATTATCGTCGGGTTCGGCATGACCGAGACCTGCTACGGGACCATCGAACACATTGGAGACCGGCGGCGTCCCAATTCCTCCGGTCTGCCCCGCCAGCACCCGGACCCGCATTTCGTCAACGAAATCAAGATCGCCGACGATGCTGGCAACCCCGCCGGGGCCAACGCCGTTGGGGAAATCACCATCAGGAATCCCGCCACCATGCTCGGTTACTGGCGCAACGAGGAACAGACCCGGGATGCGCTCCGGGACGGTTGGCTGTTCACCGGCGACCTGGGCTGGCTGGACGACGACGGGTTCCTGTACTTCGTTGACCGCAAGAAGGACGTTATCCGCCGGAGAGGGGAAAACATTTCATCTCAGCAGGTCGAGGACGCCATTAAGGACCATCCCAACGTGCTGGACTGCGCGGTCATCGCCGTGCCGTCCGAGTTGGGAGAAGACGAGGTCAAGGCCTACGTCGTTCCCCGCCCCGGCGCAGCGGTGCAGCCGGACGAAGTGGTGCTGTGGTGCGCCGAACGTCTGGCCTACTTCAAGGTGCCCCGCTATATCGAAATGCGCGACGAGTTTCCCCGCACCCCCAGTCTTCGGGTCCGCAAGGACGTACTCCGGCAGGAAACGGACGACTTGATTGCGGGGTGTTTCGACCGCGAGGAGGCCGGCATCCGCCTGCGCTGACCCGCCTCGTCCTCCACTCGTTCTTTCTGGGGTTTTGGAAGGACTTCTCCGGTGAATCGTTAATCCTGAGCTTCTCCAAAGAATGGTGTGGTCGCCGTTTATCCCGGCGATTAGGGTATAATTGAAGGGAAGATGGGAGGCCGATATGCACAAAATTGAAGCAATTATCAGACCTGACAAGCTCAATGCGGTGAAGGACGCCTTGGCCGACGCCGGGTTGGTGGGAATCAACGTTACTCAGGTGACGGGCCGGGGCAATCAGCGGGGCGTGGAAATTGGCGGCCCCCGGGGTGTGGGGTCTTACGTCGTCGATATGCTCCCCAAGGTCAAGCTGGAAATGGTGGTCCTGGACTCGGACATCGAGCGTTCAATCGACATAATCATCGCCAACGGGCGCACCGAGAACATCGGGGACGGCAAGATTTTCATTTCGCCGGTCAGCGACGCCATTCGCATCCGCACCGGCGAGCGGGGCGACATCGCCCTGTAAACGGGTCGTTCCCTAGTCTGCGTCCGTCTCCCGTAATCCTGGTTGCGCCAGAGAACCGCCCGGGGGTTTCTTTCCGTGGCAATCTATGGGCGGAGCTTCACCCGCGAGGATGGCATGGCAGAGAGAAAATACTGGCTGTTCAAGTCGGAACCGGGGAACTATTCCTTTGACGACCTGGTCAACGAAGATGACCAGTCCGCCGAGTGGGACGGGGTCCGGAATTATCAGGCGCGTAACTTCATGCGGGATGAAATGAAGGTGGGCGACGCGGTGCTTTTCTACCACAGCAACGCCAAGCCGACGGCGGTGGTCGGCACCGCCTGCGTTTCCCGCGAAGCCTACCCCGACGCCACCGCCTGGGACCCCAACGCCAAGTATTACGACCCCAAGAGCAAGCCCGACAACCCCACCTGGATGATGGTGGATATAAAAGCCGGCGAGCGGCTGGCCCGCCCGGTGACTCTTCAGGAAATCAAGCGGAACCACAAGCTGGAAGGTATGCTGCTGGTCCGACGCGGGATGCGGTTGTCGGTCCAGCCCGTCACCAAGGAAGAATTCGACGAAATCGTCAAACTCGGCAACGAGACCTAGCCCGCCCCATATAACGGCGATTTCAACGTACTCGTGTAACAGTCATGGAGCTACGCCGATGAGCACGAGCGGTACCGCTGGAATGCTGCGGCCTTGTCGGAGCACGTTTAGCAGGTCCCGTTCGTAGTAAGGAACGCCGGAAGACATTTCCAGTTCCAGCTCCTTCATAGGAAGTATCTCGATACCTACGTCGATAATGTCCGAAACATAAAAACTGAGATGCTTGACGAACAGGTCGTGCGCGACAAAGGCGTACTTGCCGAACTGAACCTCAACCGCGACGCGTTCCTTCACAAAGTCCGTTTGGTTGTAAGACATTATCGCTGTCAATCCGGCTTCCTTTATTGCTTGTTTCTGCTCGGTCTCTCGAAGGCTGTAGATACCGCGCAGGACTTTTTCATCGGAAGTCACCCAAAAGGCGCTCCGGCGCTCGCTCCACCCCAACGAGTGAAACCCTTCCTTAAAAGCTTTATTCATGTCGGTGGGAGAGAACAGAAGATTCCCCTGCTTGTTTCTTTCCCTCGACATCTTGGTCCGGCAGGCAACAGCATCGACCCCCACTATCACCTCTTTTACTTCCTCCCACAACTGCTTGCGGTGAACGATGAGGTACTCTTCGCCGTTCAGGTGTGAGTAGTGAGCCTTTATCCGCATCAGTGCCCACCGTTACGCACCGCGGGATCGTAGATAGGCTTCCCCATTGGACGAGTGGGTAGGTTGCCCTCGTATAGTTTGCGGACTCGTTGCCGGGCAATATCCACATACTCCGGAACAATGTCGCATCCGTAGGCGGCACGGCCATGCCTGAGTGCTGCAATGACGGATGATCCGACTCCCATATAGGGATCGAATACGTCATCTTCAGCGTTCGTCATCGAAAGAACCAAGCGCTCCACTAGTTCAACTGGGAATTGGCAAGGATGGATCGTCTTCTCCGGGTGATTGTACTTGACGTTCGGGATTTCCCATATATCACTTGGATTCTTCCCTTTCGGATTTCCCGACAGCTTGCCAATGTTCGGGCCCTTGAAGTGACGCTTGCCCGGATATTTCGACGGAACCCTGATTGGGTCCAGGTTCCATGTGTAGTCGTCGTTCTTCGTCCACCAGTTGATGGTCTCGTAACGCCCGGACAGTCGCTTTGTGGAATGCAGGCCGTGCCCGAAGTGCCAGACGATGCGGTTGCGGAGCTTGAGTCCTTGATTTCGGAACACCGGGTAGAGGACCGCGTCGAGTGGAACGATTTCCCCGTTATTGACGTAATTTCCGACCTGCCAGCAAATCGAACCTTGCGGATGTAGAACTCGGACACATTCGCTGATTACGCGCTCCTGCATCTCGACGTAGGAATCATAGTGAAGTCTTAGCCTCGTAGTCCTTACCCAGATTGTAGGGAGGTGAAGTGACGACCAGCTTTATCTGGCCATCCGTAAGCCTTCCCATGAAGGCAAGGTTGTTTTCGCAAGCGAGGATTATTTGGTCATTAACAGTCGCTAGACCGTCTGGTGGTTCTAACGAGGCCAAAACCAACTGACCCGATAGCGTTCCTGAGGAGCGTTGAAACTCCATGGTATTTCGCATCAGATACTTTCCTATACTGGCTTGGCTGGGCTGCCTTGGTTGGCAGGTGGCTCACCCGATCATCCCGAGCCTGCGAACCCTCGCCATCAGACGTTGTAGGTCATAAATTCCAGCAGATTTTCGTCCGGGTCCCGCAGGTACAGGCTCAACGACGGCGCGGTGCCCCGCCCGCGTCCGCCGGGCCGTTGCACCGGCCCTCGTATGACCTCAGCCCCGGCATCGGCCAACATTTTCTGGCACTCGTCCACTGTGCCATCCCAGACGAAGCAAATGTCCGTGCAGCCCGGCACTGCCGTCGGCCCCCTCAAGGACGCCGTGTGCCCCTCGGGGTGGACGTTAATCTTGGAGTCCCCAACCTGGATGGAAAAAGTTGGCACGTTCCCGGCGCGCCACGCTTCCTCGTTGTTAATCGGAAACCCCAGTTTCTTGTAGAACGCAACCAAGCGTTCGGCGTTGGCGGTGGGCATTGCGATGTGGTCGATTCCCGCGGTCGGCATCTCGGACCTCCGTATCTGGCAGTTTGGGCAGGAATTATCGTGTTGCGGAACCGGCAGGCGATGCCCGCCGGGCCAGAAACTCCAGTATCACCTTTCGCATGAGGGCCGGCTCGTTGCCCATCAACCCATGCTCGGCACCCGGTACGATGAACAATTCCGAGCCGGCAATGGCCTGGTGCAATTGCCGCCCGCATTCCACCGGAATCCTGGAGTCTTCGTCGCCGTGGACCACCAGGGTCGGCATCGTTAACTCAGCCAGGCGGGATTCCAGGCTGTCCTTGATATCCAGGTAGGCTTGCATCGTCTGTGCGATGCCGTCGTACTGCTTCAGGTTCAACCTGTAAAGCCGGTTGAACCGCTCCGGTTCGGACTCCCGCAATCCCGGCCACCGCGCTTCCAACGCCCCAGCAATGGATGCTTCCCGGCCCTTGGCAGCGTCATCGGCGCGCATCTGGTCCAACTCCCGCTGCCGGACCGCCCGCCGCGATTCCTGGACGTAAGACATGGTGTTGATCAGCAGCAGGGTGTCGGTCATTTCCGGGTGCTCCAGGGCGAACCGCAGGGCGGTAGGCCCGCCGGCTGACGAACCCAGGATGTGAGCGTGGGAAATACCCAAGTGGGACAACAGCGCGTACAAGTCCTGGGCAAAGTTTTCGATGGAATACCCGTCTTCCGGGTTGCCGGAACGGCCCGCAGCCCGCCGGTCGTACACCACCAGCTTGAAATCCGGCGACAGCGCGGCGGTGTGGTGTTCCACGAACCCGGCGCAGCCTTCGCCTCCGCCCAGGCCGCCATGAATCATCACCAGAGGCTGCCCCTCCCCGTGCGTCTCATAATACATCTGGTACCCGTTGATTTGCGCTTCCGGCATTGCGTCCTCCCAATCGGCGCGCCGTGGTTTAGCACGGCCCGCGCCAAGTTTCAAGGTGAATTGACGGTATATTAGCCCCTGCCGTGGGGGGTGGCAAGAAGCAACTATCATCAAAATAGCTGCCCTTCGTTTGTCCTGGCATCATCGCAAAACTTTCCCACTGACACTTGCCCCTTCCCAAACCTTCCAGTCCCCCGTATCATTCCAGGCAGACCCACCCGTTCCGGGCCAAATCTCCGGATAACGCACGGACCGGGAAATGACACAGATTTCAGAAACGCAACCGCTCCGAAGAAACGTGCCCATGCTTAACCACGTTGAAGGTTGCGTTGTCCTCGGCGTTTCGATTCCCGGAAATACCCGCCGGGCAAACTCTGTAAAGCACCTTAAAGCACCTTTGCCGGGTTGCCGATGACGTCCCGTTCTTGACAAAATCTCGGGCAGGCCAATAAAATCCCGGCAGTTAACCCGTTCTTGACGGGCCGAATCAACCTCGCCCCCCGGTTCCCGAACCCTGACTCAAGTTCCGGCGCTGCATCCAACCCTAACCCGCATAAGGAGAAGCTTATGAACCGCTGGCCAACAGTACACTATAAGGAAGAAGGCATGCGTGAAGGCATGCAGATTGAGGCCGCCAACATTTCGGTGGACGACAAGGTTGAACTGCTGGATTCCCTGTCGGAAACCGGCCTGCAGCAGATTGTCGTCGGCTCATTCGTCAGCCCCAAGTGGACTCCCCAAATGGAGCGCATCGACGAAATCGTCAGCCGCTTTACCCCCAAACCCGGCGTTACTTACACCGCTCTAGCGCTGAACTCCCGGGGCGTCGAGCGGGCGCGGGCCTACTCTCCCCCGCTGACCATTGAGCGGGACGGGTTCCCCCGCCTGACCTGCCACATGTGCGACGTGTTCGTCCGCCGCAACACCAACCGTTCCCAGATGCAGGAAATGGAGCGCTGGCCCCAGATTGTCGCCCAGGCCCAGGAACTCAACATCAAGGAAGCTGGCATCGGCTGCAACGCCAGTTGGGGTTCCAACTTCCTTGGCGAGTTCCATGTGGACAACGTGATGACTCTGTTCGAGAAGCAGCACGGTATGTGGGACGAGGTCGGCATCAACGTCGTCAGTTGTTCCATGGGCGACCCCATGAGCCACTGCCACCCCGCCAAGGTTGAAGAGAGCCTGTACCGGGTCAAGGAGCGCTGGCCGGAGATTAACCACTTCCGGCTGCACCTGCACAACGGCCGCAACATGGCCATTGCCTCGGCCTACGCCGCCCTGCGGACGCTGGGGCCCGAGGACACCCTGGAGCTTGACGGGACCATCGGCGGCTACGGCGGCTGCCCCTACTGCGGCAACGGCCGCGCCACCGGCATGGCGCCCACCGAAGATCTTCTCCACATGATGGAGGACATGGGCATCGACACCGGCGTGGACATCGACAAGCTCATCGACTGCGTTTGGACCGCCGAGCGCATCATCGGTCGGGAGCTTTACGGCCACGTTTCCAAGGCCGGCCCGCGGCCCAAGACGCCGGACAAGCTGTACGACATGAATATGCCCTTCGTGGAGACGATGGAGCAGGCCCGGCACTTCAAGGCCGGCGCCGGCGCTTACGAGGGCGGCATCTACCCGTACAGCCAGCCCATCACCAGCCCTTACCGGGACCGGGTCGACAGCGGCCAGCCGGCTTTCGACGGCCCCAACGGCGACTTCCCCTGGAAGCAGGACTGGTTCCCCGCCAAGGACTAACCAACCCTGGCTTGGAGCGGTTGAACGGGCCGTCGGTCACCTACGACCGGCGGCCCTGCCCATTCTTTGACTAACGCTCCCCCGTGACCGATATGGCCAAGCTGGCTTGAACCAAGTCCCAAGTTGCGGATTTCATTGATGGAATCGCCCGGATTTTGACTTCACCGGGGCTTTGAATCGGCGACGATACACCGGTTCCGGTCTTGCTGCTGCCGCGGCAGCCCTCCGCTCAGACTGGATTTGGGTCGGGAATGACCTACGCATCGCTACGAAAGGAACCAACTATGACCACCAACCCCACCAACCCCACCAACCCCACCAACCCCACCGACCCTAACCGGGTCCTGTTGACCGGCGAGAATTCCTTTATACGTCTCCACGCCGAGGAAGGCGGCCCCATGCTGACCCGGGTCAGCCATTGGCGCGTTCTCTATTCTCCCGGCGGGCCTGGACACGTCCTCTACCTGAAAAGCGACCTGCTGGAAGACCAGGTGTTGGTCTACTCGGACAACATCGCCCTGGCTAGGTGGCTCCAGGGAGAAATCGAATCGCTGCTGTTCCCGGAGTTCGCCGCCATGGACCTTCCGGTGATCGACGCCCAGTTCACCAAGTCGGGGGGTGGCCGGTCTTTCTGGACCGAAAAGGTGGAGTCCGAGGAAGACACCATCCTGCTGACCTGGCATGACTTCGTTGAACCGTTCATGTTGCGGGTCGAAGCCGGCAGCAATCCCACCCGCCCCCACGGTGTATACAGTTGCTTCATTCCGGCGCGGCAGGCCCAGGTCACCTTCAACGGCATCGTCGCCGGCGGCCGTCCCAACCCGGAGATGCGGGGCGACAAGGAAAGCAGTTCCGCGTGCCTGGCCTGGTCGGAGACCTGGGTTCGGCCCTAACCGCCGCCGGGTCTTCATGGACTATGGGGTTTCCCCGTAGTAGTTGACCGCATCCCTTCCTTGGCCAGCGCCAGTCCCCAAACGGACGCCGCGCCTGCGTCTTTCAACGCCGCGGCGCAGGCGAAGAGGGTACTACCGGTGGTCGTAACGTCATCTACCAGCAGCGCTTCCATACCCGCGGCGTCGCCGGATACGGCATAGCTGCCTGATACATTCGCCGCCCGCTGCTGCCTGCTCATGGATTCTACCTGAGGGGGAGAGTTGCCTTGCCGTACCAACAGGTGCTGGTTGACCGGCAGCCCGGCCGTCTTGCCGAGTTCCTGGGATAGCAAGGCCGCCTGATTGTAGCCACGGTTGCGCAGACGCCGGGAATGCAGGGGCACCGGCACCAGCGTTTTGCCAGGCATCGGATGCTGTGCCACGTACTCGGCCAGCAGTTCGCCCAGAACCGGAGCCGCCGTACGCAGGTGTCGGTACTTGAAGCGGTGAATGAGTTCCCGCAACGGGCCTTCCAACAGAAAGGGCGCGCGGATTCCGTCAATGGACGGCCTGTCGATTATGCACCATCGGCACGGACTTCGCTGGCCCGGGTCGGCGCAAAGGGGACAGTAAGGCGACTCTAACCTATTCAAACCCGCGATACATTCCAGGCAAAGGAGTCGTCCGCCGCCGCCGCATCCCACGCATTCCAGAGGAAACAGCAAGTCCAGGGCATACCGGGAAGCCTGCCGCACCCACGGGCCTAACACGGGCATATCAGGCATTAAATTCCCCTGTTCATAATCAAGTCTGCCGGTGTGTCTCCCCAGGGTCTTTTAATTCTCGGAATCTGCCAAGCACAACAAACCCCTGAACTCAGGGGGTTTGGGGGATGAATCCCCTAACGTGTCCCGTTTGCCCAACGGTTTTCTTGGACAATCAAAGATCCTGTATGTCTCCGATGGTCTTTGGCCGTCCTTCAGTTCCAGCGGTGCCCCAGCGGATGGGCGGTCAACCCCGCCTTTGGCGTTCCCGCCAGCGCTCCAGAATCAGCCGGTCCCGGGGGAATGCCAGATCCGGCAGCGCATCCAGGGCGAAAAACCCCAGGTCAAGGGCCTCGTCGCCGGCGGCCAGCGTGCCGCCGACCTCTCTGGCGGCGAAGGCGGCTACCATAACCGGGTGTCCCCGTTCCGAAAACAGGCCGACCAGACATTCGATTTCCACCCGCAGGCCGGTCTCCTCCCAAACTTCACGGGCCGCGGCCTCTTCCACAACCTCGCCCCGGTCCACGTACCCGCCGGGCATACTCCACCGGCCGTATCCGGGCTGGTTTCCCCGACGGATGAGCAGTACACTGCCTTCCCGTGCCACGACCGCCGTCGCCGCAACCTTGGGGTCAAAGTAAATTACCCGGCCGCAGGCGGGGCACACTGGACGCTGGGCGCCGCCCGATTCCCGCATTTCCAGCGTTGCGGCGCAGTTGGGACAAAACCGGTCGTTGGGTTGCATCGTAGCTCAGCTTAACACGGGGAACGCTTTTTCCAACAGTTCCCGTAACAAAACTCCGGTGAATTGGCAGCGGCTGCGCTTGGGGAGTCTTCCCGGATTGCGCTACCTTGGGGTGGTGTCCGGTAAACCCGTGGGGGAGGCGGCGAATTGCAAAAAACGCTTCAGGTAGTGGTCCTGGTTTGCCTGGCGGCCTGTATCGGCACCGGCATCGGTGTGCTGGTATTCGGAAATGTCGGAGAGTTGCAGCAGCGGTTCCTTTGGTCCGCGCTGGCCGGCGTCGTTTTTGGCCTGACCGCCCTGGGGAGTACCGTCCACGGCTCCCAACGGTGGTTGGGACCGTTGCGTCCGGTTGGACTGGCCATGTCGGCAGCCGCCTTTGGCCTGTGCTTGGCCTTGATTTGGGGCCTGTTGGACGACCGCTCCGCAACTTGGCAAGCGGTAGTAACCGCCATCGTCGTGGCGGTCACCGTGGCCCACGTCGCCCTGTTGGCGACCTTCACCCCCCGCCGGACACTCGTCTGGGCCTGGCGCAGCGCGGCAATGCTCATCGCCATCGGCGTCGGCTTCCTCGTCATTGGCGCGCTGTGGGGGCAAGTCAACCCCGACGACAACCAAATGTACTACGGCTGGTTGACCGTGGCCGTGTTTCTGGACGTAGCCGGTACGCTGGGATTGTACCCGCTGTCCCGGCAAAGGACATCCTCCGCAGGTGGGTCCGCAGGCCGTGGCCCTCATCGGGGCGGAGTCAGCCCATCCCGTTAACGGATAATCCCAAAACTGGTTCGTTGCACCCCTTTTCAATTCCTTCACCCCGGAAACCAGGGGCTTTTAATTGTCGTAGCGCTGGATTGTCCGTTCACGGCGAATCATCCGGCAAGTCCTGTCAAGCACATCCAATCCCCCAACGTGCCCCGTTACCCAATGGTTTTCTTGGACAATTAAAATACCCTGCCCCGGAAACCCTCAAGCGTTCATTCTCAGAGCTTTGAAGGACTTCCTCATTTCCCCACCCATCTTGAAGTGCCTCCCGCCGGTTGCCAGGATGGTTGCTGTCCATGATAATTGTCGGTGAACCCACAGAGCCGCATGGCCGTGCCGTGTTCGGGTATCCGCACGACGGCCCATCGTTAAACGGGGGCGCAATGACCCAAGAAAACCCATTGACCTGGGAAGCGTTTATATTCCTGGCTGGTGAGGCGGGCCTGGACCCGCAGGACCCACACATGGAAGAGCTGTTCCCCTATGTGCAGAACGTCCTCGGCGGCTTGGCGAGCCTGCACGAAATCGACACCGCCGATTTTGAGCCGGACATGGCTTTCATCCCGGCGCGGGAGGATGCCTGATATGGACCCGTTGGAACTTTGTTATCTCAGCGCCGGGCAGTTGTCCGGGCTGATTGAAAATCGGGAACTGTCCCCCGTCGAGGTAATCGACGCTCATCTGCAACGCATCGAGGCCACCGAAGGCGTCTTGAACTCCTTCATCACCCTGCTTCCGGATGAAGCCCGGGCGGCGGCGCGGCGGGCTGAGTCTGAGATTCAGGCCGGCAATTACCGTGGGCCGCTGCACGGGATTCCTGTAGGGTTGAAAGACCTTTACAACACCGCCGGTGTCAGGACCACCTCCGGCTCCCGCATTTTCGACAACTATATTCCGGCCAACGACTGCACCGTGGCGGCCCGGTTCCACCGGGCGGGGGCCATCCTGTTGGGCAAGCTGAACATGCACCCCTTCGCCTACGGCCCCACCGGGGAAAACGCCGACTACGGACACATGCACAACCCTTGGAACCCGGAGTTGATTACGGGCGGTTCCAGCGGCGGCTCCGGCTCGGCCCCCGCCGCCGGCCAATGCGCCATCGCTATGGGCAGCGACACCGGCGGATCGGTCCGCATCCCCGCCGCGCTGTGCGGCATCGTCGGTCTCAAGCCAACCTATGGCTTGGTCAGCCGATATGGTCTGACCGCGCTGTCCTGGAGCATGGATCATCCCGGCCCGATGGTCCGCACCGTCGAAGACGCCGCCCTGACGATGAACGTCATCGCCGGCTATGACGCCAACGACGTGGCCTCGGCCAGGGTGGATGTGCCGGATTACACCGCCGGCCTGACCGGGGACATCCGGGGACTCCGCATTGGAGTCCCCAGGGACTACTTCGACGCCCCGCTGGACCCGGAGGTCGGACAGGCGGTGCGTGACGCCATTGCTGTTCTTGAGGACCTGGGCGCCGTCGTTTCCGAAGTGGATTTCCCCATGTTCCGCCACGCCCAGGCCATTTCCGGGACTGTCCTGATGTCGGAAGCCTCGGCTTGCCACCGGGACCTGTTGGCAACGGACGCGGACAAGATTTACCCTCCGGTGCGCCTGCGGCTGGAATCGGGGTTGTTCGTAACCGCTGCCGATTATCTCAAAGCCCAGCAGGCCCGCGCCGTGTTCGACCGTGCCGTGCGCGGCCTGTTCCGGGAAGTGGACTTGCTGGCTGGCCCCACCGAGCCGGTGACGGCGCCGGCCATCCTGGCCCAGCAGGTGCAGGCGGGTGAGTTGACCGTCGGGACCACCGCCGCGTTGACCCAGTACACGCGCCCCTACAACATCACCGGGTCGCCGGCCATTTCGGTGCCTTGCGGATTCTCCCGCGACGGAATGCCCATCGGCCTGCAACTGGCAGGCCGGGCCTTCGACGAGCCAACGGTGCTGCGGGCTGCCCACGCCTACGAGCAGGCCACGGAGTGGAGCCAGCGCCGTCCCCCGGTGTAGCCGGCGGGCGCAGTGGGACCGCTGCCGTCATGCCCCCGCAGTTCCGCAACGGAAACGGAGTGGTTTCCCTGAGAGATTCTCCGATGATGCCACATTGACTTCACCTGGACTGCACCGCCGCCAACCATACTTCAGGGAGAAGGGGACCTTGCCGGAGATAACCACGGTAACTTTTGATTTGTGGCAGACCCTGTTGCTGGACGCCCCGGAACAGGGACGCATCCGCACCGAGGCGCGTCTGGAGGGATCCCGGTCCGTTCTGCTGCGGGCGGGTGAGGATTTTGACCTGGAGCGCATTCGCCAGGCTTATTCGGATTGTGTCCTGTACTGCCGTTCTATCCGGGAGCGCAACCTGGACCTGGGCTTCAGGGAGCAGGTGGGCAGGTTCATCGACAACGTTGACGCGGGTCTGCAACAGCGGCTGCCGGAAGAAGTCGTGCAGCAGGTCGTGGCAGTTTACGCCGACGCATTTTTGGAACACCCGCCCCGTCCGCACCCCAGCGCGCTCCAAGTGTTGGAGGATGCTCGGGCCGCGGGTATGCGCATTGGGCTGATATCCAACACGGCTATGACCCCGGGCGTCACCTTCCGCAAGTTCCTTGAACGCCACGAAATGCTGGGGTTCTTCGAAGCGCTGACCTTTTCCGACGAGCTGATGTCCAGCAAACCTGGCCCTCGCCCATTCACCGTCACGCTGGAGCAATTGCAGTCCGCGCCCGAAAACGCAGTCCATGTCGGCGACAACTTCGTCCATGACGTTTGCGGGGCCAAGGGCGTTGGGATGAGAGCGATATGGATTGAAGGGTTCTCGGAAAGACCCGGCGAAATCGGCCCGGAACTCGACCCGGACGTTTCCGTTCCCGACTTGTCCGAGGTGCCAGGCGCGATTAGCGAATTGGCGTCCCGATAAGGCCGCAGCCCGTCGGCGGCGCCACCTCAGCCGCGGCGGCGGGAAGTCCTAAAAGCGTCCCGGTGCGCCAGCCGACCCCACCCCAGGCGAAAACGGCCCGGTTGAGCGTGAAATTCCCCGGTATCCAGAACAATTTCGCCGGTTTATGCCGCGCCCCGCCGCCTCGGTTTGCTTGACAACGCCGCCGGGCTGCGGATACTCTGAATGTTGAGTTCGGCGGCTTCCGGGCGTTCCAGTAAGCCAATTTCAGGACCGGCACCGGGGCTGGTGTCACTAGGTAGATTAGACCCCGAGACCGGACCACCGCCGGCATCCGGGGTCTAGGTGGGGGATGGACATGGCTGACTTGACTCAGCTATGCGAAGACATACTGGCGCGCCGGTCGTTGATTCTCGTCAGCAACCGGGGCCCGGTGGAGCACCATGTCGCCTCCCCGGGGCGCCCCGAACCGCGGCGCGGCAGCGGCAACATTGTCACCGCCTTTAACGTTCTGGCTCAAACCGCCCCCTTTACCTGGGTCTCCAGCGCAATGGGAGAAGGCGACCGCTTGGTCTCCAACAATGGCGCCGGTCCCAACGTCAAGTCTCCCCTGCCCGGCCACAAGATAGACCTGCGCTACGTCGTCACGCCCCGCCGCGTGTACCACAAGTATTACAACGTGCTGTGCAACCCCCTGCTCTGGTTCCTCCAGCACTATATGTGGAACCCGCCCTACAACCCCAACGTCGACGCCAGCGTCCACAACGCTTGGGAAACCGGATATATCCCGGTCAACCAGGCTTTTGCCAAACGGGTGATCGAGCAGGCCCGGGAAAATGGCAAGCCGCCGTTGGTCGTTAGCCATGACTACCACCTTTACTTGCTGCCGGAAATGGTGCGCCGGGAGTTGCCGGATGCGGTCATCCAGCATTACGTCCACATACCCTGGCCGACGCCCCGCTACTGGCAGATGGTTCCCCGGTACATCATCGATCAAATCTGCTCGGCCCTGTGCCACGCCGACGTCGTCGGGTTCCAGACTCCCCAGGACCGGCAGAGCTTCCTTGATTCGGTGGAGGAGTTCCTGCCCGATGCCGAAGTGGACCGTTCCCGGAACACGGTCAGCCTCGGCGGCCAGTGTACCCTTGTCCGGGTCTACCCCATTTCCATCAACGTTGATGAAGTCCAGCGCATCGCCGCATCTCCCCGGGCGGTGGACTACGAGGCCCGTCTCAAGCCGCTCCGCGGCGAAGCGACCATCATTCGCATCGACCGGGCCGAGCCCAACAAGAACGTGATTCGCGGCTTCCGCGCCTATGACTTGCTGTTGTCCCGCCACCCGGAACTGCACGGCAAAGTCACCTTCTGGGCATTCCTGGTGCCATCCCGCACCCACATCCGCCAGTACCAGCGCTACATGGAAGAAATTCAGACCCTCATCGACCAGGTTAACCGCAACCACGGCACCGAGGAATGGCAGCCCATCCGGCCGTTCATGGAGAACAATTACACCCAGGCCATCGCCGGGATGAAGCTCTACGACGTTCTGTTGGTCAACCCGATTATTGACGGCATGAACCTGGTCGCCAAGGAAGGCCCGGTGGTCAATGCTCAGGACGGCGTACTGGTGCTTTCCGAGACCAGCGGCGCCCACCACCAGTTGGCGAAGGGGGCGCTGTCGGTCTCGCCCACCGACGTTGAAGGCACCATGAAGACGCTCCATGAGGCAATCACGATGGCCCCGGAAGAACGCCGGTGGCGGGCCGAGCTTTTGTCGGAGACCGTGCGGCAGCAGGACATTCATCACTGGTTGACCCGGCAGTTGGAAGACATCAAAAGTCTCCTGTAAGACAAACCCCCACCTGTGCGCCCGGCGTGGTTGCGCGCCAGTCCCGGGCCCGTCGGACAGCGCCGGTCTGAGCGGCAGGCGCGCTGCCTATCGGGGGACTGACTTACGGATGGGATACCGGAATCCCGCAACAGGGAACGCGGCAGGGATGAGGAGTACATTCTCAAATGGATGACATGTTCAAGGGGTATCTGCCCGAGGGTGAGCATCCCGGCGTCCAGATTTACATTTTCCCTCACCTGCACGAATTTCTGGTCATTGACCTGCGGGAAGGGGCGCCTCTGGTGACTTTGCTGCAGGCCGGCGAAGCGTTCGGAGAAAGCTTCTTCGAGACGGTCGAGCACGAGTTTGCCCACACGATTCGGGAAGACAACCCGTTTCCCTTCGCCCACCTGATGAACCTCCCGCTGCGGTTGGAAGAGATAATCCGGGGCGTGGCCATGAACTTCATCCTCGACCGTCTTGGCATCGACCCGGACGACGAAGAGGAAATCCCGTCCATCGTGGTGTTCGTCATCAGCGGCGGGGCGCTGGCCATGCACTCGGAAAAGCTGGTCGAAAGTGTGCGCGAACTGCTGGGTTCCTTCCCGGAGCAGCCCGGCATGGGGGAGTGGAAGGACACCCTGCTGCGGCTGGTGCGACAGGAAAACCAGGCCCTTCAGGAGGTCAACCAACAGGAACTCGCCGAGGCGTTGGCCAGCGAATCCCCCGATTACTTCAGCCTTTGGGAAAACCGCAACTGAACCCGGCCCCTCGCAATGGTGCACGCGCGTTGAATGATGCGCCCGCCGCCAACGGCCCAACCATACTCGCCGCAGCCTTGCAGTGGGGGAACTCACCCTTGGGGGAAACTCAATGGAACGCACCGCATTGGCCTTCGGCAGCCGCCAGGACACCATCAACGAGGAGTTGATTTCCGTGGCCCGGCAGGCCGAAAGCTGGGGATACGACACCTTCTTCACCGGCGAGTCCTGGGGCCGCGACGCCATCACCATCCTGACCATGCTGGCCTGCCACACCCAGACCCTGCGCCTGGGCACCGGCATCGTCACCGTCTTCAGCCGCACCCCGGCTCTCATCGCCCAGAGCATCGCTTCCCTGGACCTCATTTCCAACGGCCGGGCCACCCTGGGGTTGGGCGCCAGCGGACGCATCGTCATCGAGGACTGGCACGGTATGGAGTTCCGCCGTCCCCTGGCCAGGACCCGGGAGTACATCCAGATAATCAAGACCGCCCTGTCCGGCGCGCGGGTAGACCACCTGGGCGAAATTTTCCAACTGGCCCGCTTCCGGCTGGGCGCGTCGCCGGTGCAGGAAAACATCCCCATTTACGTCGCCAGCCTGGGGCCGCGCAACCTGGAACTGACCGGCCAACTGGCCGACGGCTGGCTGCCGGTCTGGACCCACCGCCGTGAACTGCCGGCGATGAAGGGAATCGTTTCCGATGCCGCTGATGCTGCCGGCAGAAACATCTCCAAAATTACCGTTGCCCCTCAAATCCTGTGTTGCGCCACCGGCGACAGCGAAGAGTTGGCCCAGGCCGATGCCAGCGTCCGGGGCCACATGGCTTACTACGTCGGCGGCATGGGCGCCTACTACTTCAACCTGTTCTGCCGGTACGGGTACGAACAGGAAGCCCAGGATATTCGCGACGCCTGGGCCGCGGGCGACCGGTCGAAAGCCGCCGCCCTGGTGACCGATGACATGGTGGAGAACATCGCCATCCTGGGAGACGCCGACTTCTGCCGGGCCCAATTGCAGCGGTTCCGGGACGCCGGCGCCGATATGCCGGTGGTCGCCTTCCCCCACGGCGCGTCCCAAGAGGCCATCCTGCGCACCCTTGAAGCGCTGGCCCCGGTCAACGCTCCCACTGGGGTTGGATAAGAGTAACTGTTCAGAGTTAGAGTTAAGCGGAATCGGCAGGGCAATCGCATTTGAGGCCAATATCCCCTCCGGTACCAACTGTAAAAGTTTTGCGCAGCTTTTTCAAAAGCGAGTCCCCCGTCCTCAAGTCTGAACAGTTACGGATAAGAGACTATCTCGACAATATACCGGCCGGTGTGGGTGCCCGTTCAATCCGCTTGTCCTGTGGGCCTCGAAGGACTTTCCTTATTGACCGGCCGAGCCTGAACTCTTCGTGCCACATCTTGCGATAAATTCCGAGGACCATGAAAATTGGCGTAATATCCGACACACATTCCGCCGGCAGCGGGCGCGACCTGCCCGACCCGGTGCTTGACGCGCTGCGGGGTGTTGACCTGATTCTCCACTGCGGCGACCTGGAATGCCTGGGGGTGCTGGACTATCTGGAAACGGTGGCGCCGGTGCTGGCGGTGCGGGGCTACGAGGACCCCACCGAACCAGGCGAGCGGGTGGCGTTTATCAACCGGGTGGTCTCGGTAGGAGGGGTCAACATCGGAATGGTCCACGACATTCAATGGCCTTCCACCGGCATCACCACCACCGGAGACGGCGCCGCGCTGAACTTCCCGGAGCAGGACATTGGCGGACTGCTGGAAAAGAAATTCCGGCAGCCCGTGGACGTAGTGCTGTTCGGCGACACCCACGAGGAGTTGATTTGCCACTACGGCGGCATCCTGTTCGTCAACCCAGGCAGCCCCACCTATCCGGGCCGGCGCCATCCCCCCGGGTCGCCGGGCACCCTGGCTCTGCTGGAAGTTGACCGCGGTGCCGTCTACGCCCAATTACTTCAACTGCCCCGGCCGTAGACCCCGCTCATCCCGAACCATTCCGGGGACGCCATCCCCGTCACTCCTGCGCCACCCTCTTCGTCATTCCTGCGAAGGCAGGAATGCACATGGTCTTGCTGTGGGGAACGTTGGCCTACCTGGGACGCTTTGGATTCCTGAAATAGTTGCATCGGGGGTTTGGGGGATTCACCCCCCAACGTAACCCCGTCCCCCCAAGGCCCTCCGAATTTTTGTTTTGAGATAATTTCTAAGTAGTGTTAAACGCCAACGGCCCGCCGGTTGGCGGGCCGTCGATGCCAGCGTTTTCCGGCGGCTAACCGAGCAACAGCTCAATCAGGGGGGTCACGGAAACGAACACCGGCGCGAACACCAGCGAGACAATGGCCATGAGCTTCAGCAGAATGTTCAGCGACGGGCCGGAAGTGTCCTTGAACGGGTCCCCGACCACGTCTCCTTCCACTGCGGCCTTGTGGGCGTCGGAGCCCTTGCCGCCGAAGTTGCCCAACTCCACGTACTTCTTGGCGTTGTCCCAACTGCCCCCGGCGCTGGCCATCATAATCGCCAGCATGAACCCGGAGGCGACGGCGCCCATGAGCAGCCCGCCCAATGCCGCCGGCCCCAGGATGAATCCGGCTGCCAGGGGAGCGATTACCGCCATTACTCCGGGAATTATCATTTCCCGCAGCGCGCTCCGGGTGCTGATGTCAACGCAGCGGGCCGAATCCGGCTTGGCGGTGCCTTCCAGCAGGCCGGGAATCTCCCGGAACTGCCGGCGCACTTCGTCTACGATTCCCTGAGCGGCGCGGCCCACGGCCTGCATCGTCAGCGCCGAGAAAATGAAGGGCAGCATCGCCCCGATGACCAGACCGACCAGAATTTCAGGCCGCAGCAGGTTAATGCCTTCGCTTCCGGCGGCCAATCGTCCGTCGGGGCCCAGCGTAATCAACTCGGCATTGACCGAATAGGCGGCCAGCAGCGCCAGGGCCGTCAGGGCGGCGGAGCCGATGGCGAATCCCTTGCCGGTGGCGGCCGTGGTGTTCCCCAGCGCGTCAAGAGCATCGGTCCGTTCCCGTACCTGCGGGTCCAGGTTGGCCTGCTCGGCAATTCCCCCGGCGTTGTCCGCCACCGGCCCGTAAGCGTCGGTAGCGAGAGTGATGCCCAGAGTGGACAGCAGCCCCACACCGGCCAGCGCGACGCCGTAGAAACCGGCGAACCAGTAGGCCAGCAGAATGGCGATGGAAACGCAAAACACCGGAATCAGCGTGCTCATCATCCCGGTTGCGATTCCGCTGATGATGACCGTGGCCGCTCCGGTCTGCGAAGCCTCGGAAACTTTCTTGGTTGGGCCGTAGCTGTAAGAGGTGTAGTATTCAGTCGCCAGGCCGATGATGGTCCCGGCCAGCAGTCCGGCCACCACGCAGCCGAACCACGACCAGTTTTTGGTCATAGTGACGGTCAGGATGGCGGCAAAGACAATCAGCAGACCGCCGGCGGCGAAGATGCCGTAGCGCAAGGACCACAGCAGCTTCTCAAAGTCGGCCTGCTCGCCGCTCCGGACCACAAAAGTCCCCAGGATTGCTGCCACAATGCCGGCGGCCGCCAGCAGCATCGGGAACACCGCCTGGGAATCGTCGAAGCTGAGAATTCCGCCCCCGCCCGTCGCCAGCGCCACCGCGAAGGCGGAAAGCGCCACCGCGGAAATAATGGAACTGGCGTAAGACTCGAACAGGTCTGCCCCCATCCCGGCTACGTCGCCCACGTTGTCGCCCACGTTGTCGGCGATGACCCCGGGGTTGCGGGGGTCGTCTTCAGGAATGCCCGCCTCTATCTTGCCCACCAAGTCCGAACCCACGTCGGCGGCCTTGGTGAAGATGCCGCCGCCCACCCTGGCGAACAGGGCGATGGAACTGGCCCCGAAGCCGAATCCGGCCACGACGCTGATGTCCTGGAATATCAGGTAGAGAATGGACACGCCCAGCAGACCGATGCCAACGACCGTCACGCCCATGACGGTGCCGCTGGAAAAGGCTACCCGCAGGGCTGGGTTCAGCCCGGTCATGGCGGCGGCGGCCGTGCGGATGTTGGCCCGGACTGCAATGTTCATTCCGATGAAGCCGGCGCTGGCCGAGCAGATGGTGCCGGCCAGGTACGAAATGGCCGTCGCCGGAACCGGAATCCCGTGGTCGAACACGGTGTAGTCGAGCACGGCCAGCACCACGGTCACGATGGCGACGAAGGGCAGCATCGACATATATTCGCGGCGCAGGAACGCTCCGGCGCCTTCGCGTATAGCGTCCCCGATGCCGCGCATCGTCTCGTTGCCTGGGTCGGCGCGAAGCACCCGCATCGCCGTAATTGCGGCGAACACCAGCGCGATACCGCCTCCCGCCAAGGCTGCGATAATGGAATTCATGGGTTACCTCTCTGGGTTGGGGAAAGGCCCGATTTTGGAGCGTGGGCAACGTATCACAAAGATTTTGAGAGTGTCAAGTTACACCCGGTCACCGCCCCAGGACGATTGCGAAGCCGCTAGTTTCACAGGACGGGGCGCGCTTCCTGGAATACCGGACAAAAGCGGACAATTCCGGACATTTGAGCGTGAGCCTCCGGGAGATTTTGTCCCGATTTGTCTGGCTGGAGTCCGGTTTTGTCCGGCGGATGTCCGCGTTTTGTCCGGTTTTGTCCGGTTCCTGCCGCAGGGGATTCTGACCGCAGGAAGAGGGGATTGGATGGGATAATTTGCGTCCATTGTCAATTACGGGATGGCGGTCGTTGTCCAAGGACTGTTCATCGGCTGGTATTAACATTAACGGGACTTGGCGGCAGCCGTCAACGGCGTACTGTCACTGGGGTTCGCCCTCACCCCCGGCCCCTCTCCAGCGGGAGAGGGGTGTCACAGGAATACCGCCCAAAAATCCACTTGTGACAGTCCTTGATCACCACCCTGAAACCACTGCCAAGCCCATCAAAAACCCATCGTCCCGGGACTTGGAAGGGTTTCCTTGAGAAAATCATAAAACGCCCAACCTGTTGTGATACAGTAAAGCTGAAACCAACGGGGGAAAGGCATGATGGACGTTAACCGGCTGTTCAATCTGGAAGGCAAGGTTGCCATTGTCACCGGCGGCAACGGAGGCTTAGGACTGGCCATGGCGACGGGCTTGGCCGGCGTCGGCGCCAACATCGTGGTCGCGGCCCGCAACCCGGAGAAAACAACGGCTGCGGTGTCCCAGATCCAAGCCCTGGGAGTTCAGGCCAGGGGCGTCCATGTCGACGTGACCCGGGAATCGGACATCAACGACATGGTGGCCCAAACCCTGGACGCCTTCGGACGGGTGGACATTCTGGTCAACAACGCCGGTGTCACCATGCGCAAGGAACCCCAGGACCTGTCCGCCGATGAATGGGACCACGTTCTGGACGTGAACCTGCGGGCGGCATTCCTGGCATCCAAGGCCGTGTATCCCGGTATGAAGGCCCAGGGCGGGGGAAAAATCATCTGCATCGGGTCCATGTTTTCCATCTTTGGCGGCGGGGGCAGCGGCGCGCCCTACTCTTCCAGCAAGGGCGGCGTCGTCCAATTGTCCAAGAGTCTGGCCGTGGCCTGGGCCAGGGACAACATTCAGTCCAACACCATCCTGCCCGGCTGGTTTATGACCGACCTGACCGCGGCAATACCGGCCAACCAGCCGGAGCGTTACGACCTGATTTCCCGGCGCATACCCGCCGGGCGTTGGGGCGACCCCAAAGAGTTGCAGGGCGCCGCCGTCTTTCTGGCCAGCTCCGCCTCCGACTACGTTACGGGAGCGGTGATCGCCGTTGACGGCGGCTACGCAGTGATGTAGCCCGGTCCGGCCTGATACGCGGCGGTTGGGGATTAACTGCCGTTAGCCCAACTGCTCCAACGCCTGCCGTGAAAGCATCATCTTTACCGGGCTGATGGGCCGGAAGGTGCGGGACACCCGGACATCTCCCGCCAGGCTGCACAGGGTATAAGCGTCGTAGGGGGCCATGCCCTTCTCTCCCACCAGGAAGTCCACCATCTCGCGCACCGCCTGCTTCATGGCCGGCCCCAGGTCTTCCCCGTGGGACAGCACGACGTAGTGCTCCGGGGTTATCGCCCGCGGCCCCCTGATGCCCATTCCCTTCTCCACCGTGACCCGTATGTGGGTGTCCGACGAACACTCCGCGCCGGTGCCGGCCACCGCTCCGTCGCCCACCACGGCGTGGCAGTCGCCCATTGCCAGCAGGCCGCCGGGGACGAAAACGGGCAGGAACAGCGTGCTGCCCTCGACCAGTTCCTTCATGTCAATGTCGCCGCCGTAGGGGCCGCTGTCGCTGGCAGTGCTCTGCCGGTAGGTGGGCGTGGTGGCCACCAGGCCCATAGACGGGGCCAGCGGCAGCTTCAACCCGCTGGGCAGCACCAGGTTGCCGCCGTCCAGCCGCATCACCGTCGGGTAGGCTTCGGTAAAGTCCTCTTCCAGGAAACCGCGGCCGGGCATCACCATGTGGGCCGGGTCTTCCTTGGGCGTAATACTGAGGAACTCGACCCGCAAAGCGTCGCCGGGTTCCGCGCCGTTGACATAAATGGGGCCGATGGCCGGCCCCTTCAGGGACTTGGCCTCCAGGACTTCGGGGTCTCGGACGCCCTCGAACGCGTCCCAGGTCTCGACCATCAACTCATCGCCGGAGTCGATAGTCACTGCCGGTTCGTTGCCGGATTCCAGGAAGTAAATGATGTTGTCGCGGGTCAATCGCTGCATAACCGTTTCTCCTTCATCGCCGGGCCGGCGCCCACCGCGGTCATGGCCAGGGTTGCCTGATGGGTCTGCACCCCCAGGGATGGGTCCAGATCTGCCACGGTGACGTTGACCGATTCGTTGCTCTGGAGCGCGCCCAGCGGAGACCCGGAGTAGACTGCCGTGGTGCCGCCCTGGGATACGTCGACGTGGCGCTCCCAGTGGCCCAGGGCCAGGTAGTCGCAGGTAGCCGCCGCAACTTCTGCGGGCAGGATGGGCGCCGAGCGGCGGTCCTTGTCGTAATCGAAGTGGTAATGGCCGTGGGCCAAGGCCACCAGCCAGCGCCCGCCGTCCCGCTTCGGCATCCCCAGCAGCGGCCGGAACTCCGGCGTGTGGGCGGACATGGCCCGTCCCCATACGTCCAGCGTCAGGGCGGGAAAGGTTAGGGTCTGCCCCACTTCCCGGGACAAGATATGCAGGTTGTCCGGCTTGTTGGCGAAGGGACTCCGGAGATACAGGGAGTCCTGGTCGTAAACGTCGTGGTTGCCCGGAAGAACGATGGCCGGCGCCTTTATCCGGGCCATCTGCTCCAGGAAGAACTCCAGGGTCGCGTCGGACACTCTGGCGTGGTCGAACACGTCGCCCACCAGCACCAGCGCGTCGCCCTGCAACTGGGCGACCCCGTCAACCAGGGTGGCCAAGGCCCGTTCCGCCAACTCCGCGTTCCAGTCGTCTCCCAAGTGGGTGTCCGAAGTATGAATCAGCCGGATGCGCTTCCTGGACGTCAAGGTTATCTCCTGAAACCGTTAGTGGTGGCCGAGGTATTCCGCCGGGTCATTAAGAGACTATCTCAAAACTTGAAGCGGCCCCCATCCCGTCTTGAGATAGTTTCATTGGGGGTTTGGGGGATGAATCCCCCAACGTAACCCCGTCACCCCGAGGCCCTCCGAATTTTGGCTTTGAGATAGTTTCTTAGCAGGTCCTCAAGCTAATACCCCGTTCAGCGGGCCGACGACGCCGGTCTCCTCAAGCCTGGAAATCTCTTTCGTGTCGTAACCCAACTCCCCCAGCACCTCTTGGTTATGCTGGCCCAGCAATGGGGGATGGAGCCGCACCGAGGGCGGCGTTTCGGTCAGCTTGAGCGGCGAGCCCGGCACCCGCAGGCCGGGAACGTTGGGGTGGGCGATGTCAGCCATCATCCCGCGGGCCAGCACCTGCGGGTCGGTTACCACGTCGGAAACCCGGTTGATGGGGCCGCAGGGCACGCCGGCGCCGGTGATGACTTCAACCCAGTGGGCCACCGTGTCCGGCTGAAAGACTTCGCTCAGCGTCTGAACGCACTCGGCCCGGTGCGCCACCCGGTCGTCGTTGGTCACGAACCGCGGGTCGGTTAGCAGGTCGGCGCGGTCGATGGCGTTGCAGAAACGGGTCCACAACCCCTGATTGGCCACGCCCACGATGAAGAACCCATCGGACGCCGGGAAGCTCTGGTAAGGCACCAGGCTGGGGTGGCCGGAACCCATGCGTTGCGGTTCGACGCCGGTGGCGAGATAGGCGGCGGCGTGGTAGCTGAGGGCGGCCACTTGACCATCCAGCAGTGCGGCTTCAATCCACTGGCCCTGCCCGGTCTTCTCCCGGTGGTAAAGGGCGGTCATAATCGACCCGTAGGCCATCATTCCGGTGAACAGGTCCACCAGGGAAAAGCCGACCCGCATGGGCATACCTTCCGGCTCGCCGGTCAGGTTCATCAGGCCGCTGTACGCCTGAATCAGAAGGTCATACCCCGGCTTTTCGGCCAGCGGGCCGGTGCGCCCGTAACCGGAGATGGAACAGTAGATGATGTCGGGCTTAATCTTGCGGATTGCTTCGTAGCCCAAGTCCATCCGGTCCAGCGCGCCGGCCCGGAAGCTCTCGGTCATCACGTCGGCGCGTCGGGCCAGCGCGTGGATAATCTCGACGCCTTCCCGCTCTTTCAGGTTCACCGACACGCTGCGTTTGTTGCGGTTGAATGAGACGAACTGAGTGCTCTCGCCGTTCCAGAAGGGCGTCCAACCCCGGGTCTCGTCCCCCCGGTCCGGCTCCTCGATTTTAACCACGTCGGCACCCATGTCGCCTAGCATCATGGTGCAGAAGGGGCCGGCCAGGGTGCGGGTCAGGTCAACCACCTTGATGTTTTCCAACGCCGAAGTCATGCTCAACTCTCGGTTGCAGGGATTCTTGCAGGGATTGTCGTCAGCCACGGCAGGCATACGACGGAATTATAGCACGGCGCAAAAACCCGTTCGTCTTCAACTTGCCAAGGGAAAGAATTGCCATACTTCCAAAACTCCCCCCAAACAGGATAAGATAGGGCATGCTCAGAACCGTCCACAGCCTTACCACCCTCACTGCCTGGGGCAAGCTGGGCAAAAGCCAAAGCCCGCCATCCGGCAAATCACCGAAACATCCGTGGGCAAACCCGGAGTTCATCCGGCTGGCCCGCCTGCACAAGGATTTTTACTGAATATGCCCGATTTCACCAACGCCGCCGCCACCCGCCTCACAACCCTACAATTGACACCGTTGACACCGCCGGACCCAGTGGCCGACTTCGCCGAATTACCCCGCCGCATTCGAGAACAGGGGCTGCTGGACCGCCAGCTCGGCTACTACACCATCAAGATTGTCTCCGCGCTGGCCATGCTCACCCTGAGCATTACCCTTCTGGTAGTGGTGGACAATTTCTGGTTCCAGTTGGCCAACGCCGTATTCCTGGCCTTTGTGTTCGGACAAATCGGTTACATCGGCCACGACGCCGGACACCTGGCAGTCTGCAAATCGGCCCGGGGGAACCATCTAATCGGCTCCTGTGTCAGCTTTCTGCTAAGTATGAGCCAGTCCTGGTGGCTTAACCAGCACAACCAGCACCACCGCACCCCCAATGACCTGGATGACGACCCCCACACCCTCATTCCGGTACTGGTCTTTTCGGAAGAAAAAGCCGGCAGCAAGCGGGGCATCCTGCGGTTGATGGTAGCCTATCAGGCCTTCTACTTCATCCCGATACTGATGTTCGAGAGTTTGAGCCTCCGGTTTTCAAGCGCCCAGTTCCTGATTGGCACCCGCAGCGCCAAGACCTGCTTCCCGGGATTGGGGCTGATGGCGCTGCACTTTACGCTGTACGTCGGGCTGCTCCTCTACGCGCTCAATCCCTGGCAGGCATTGGCCTTCGCCCTGGTCCACCAAGGGCTTTTCGGGCTGTACTACGGGTTGGTATTCGCTCCGAATCACAAGGGGATGCTGATCCTGGACAAGGACAATCCCCTCGACTTCGTGCGTACTCAGGTGCTCACGACCCGCAACGTCAAGCCCAACTTCCTGGTAGACCTGATGTACGGCGGGCTGAATTACCAGATTGAGCACCACCTGTTCACGATGATGCCCAGGAAGAATTTTGGAAAAGCGCGGCCCATCATAAAGGAGTTCTGCCGGCAGCAGGGCATTCCCTATTACGAGACCGGGACGCTGAGGTCCTACCGGGAGATTCTAAGCCACATGCACCAGGTTTCGTCCATTCTCAGAAAGGGCTCGAAACCGCCGGCGAAGATCGAAGGCGGCAATCCTCCCACTGTTCATTCCGGCGCAAGCGCCACTGGGTAGCGCTCAGGGTCTTTTAATTCTCGGTAGCCGCTGGATAATCCGTTCACGGTGAATAATCCGGAATGTTTGCCAAGCATAACAACCCCCTGAACTCAGGGGGTTTGGGGGATGAATCCCCCAACGTGTCCCGTTTACCCAACGGTTTTCTTGGACAATTAAAAGACCCTGGGGTAGCATTGCTCAACAATCACGTTAGAAAAATACCGTTACCGGGCTTTACAATCCCCTCTTCGCAGGACTTGGCTGCCCCCGGTTCGTCCCGAATCTCTTGAATAATGTCCCGGTTGCTCCCATCCTGTGCCGGTGTTAGCGTACCAATCACGGACCGGGCACACCCACTACCAGGGTCTTTTCACCCCCGGCCCCTCTCCCCGCGGGGAGAGGGGCCGGGGGTGAGGGGAACGACCGGCCACACCCACGACTCGGAGGGCTGACATGGCCACGCCGGAACCGCCTGGCATTCTGGTGCTGGGTGGAATCAACATGGACCTGGTGACGGTTTCCCAACGGTTTCCCAGCCCCGGCGAAACGGTGGTGGGCAGCCGGTTCCTGACCTACCCGGGCGGGAAGGGGGCCAACCAGGCGGTGGCCGCCGCCCGCATGGGTGGCCGCGTGTTCATGGTGGGCCGGGTCGGGACCGACGCATTCGGGGACCAATTGCTGGACGGCCTGCGCCGCAACGGGGTTGACGTGACGGCGATTGGCCGCTCCGACACCACCTCCGGCATCGCCGTCATCAACATCGACGGTTCAGGCCAGAACCGGATTATCCAGGTGTTGGGCGCCAACGACACCTGCGGCGAGGAAGAGGCCGAGCAGATTGACCGGCTGCTGCCCCATTGCTCGGTGGCGCTGCTCCAGTTGGAAGTTTCGCCGGACTTGTCCCTGCGGGTGGCCCAATCCGCCTACCGCCTGGGCAAGTGCGTCATTTTTGACCCCGGCCCGGTGCGGGAGATTCCCGACGAGTTTTTCCGGTTCTGCACCTGCATAACCCCCAACGAGACCGAGGCCGAGGCGCTGGCCGGGTTTCCCGTCCACGACGAACAATCGGCGATTGAGGCTGCCGGCATCCTGTCCCGCCGGGGCGCAGAGTCCGCCATCATCAAAATGGGGGAACAGGGCGCCGTCACCGGAGCCATGATGGGCGGTATTCTGGGCTTCCGCCACACGCCCGTCTTCCCGGTTACGGCGGTGGACTCGGTGGGCGCCGGCGACGCCTTCAACGGTGCCTTGGCGGTGGCGGCCGCTGAGGGCTTGGACCTGGAATTGCCCGATGCGGTGAGGATGGCATCGGCGGCGGGAGCGTTGTCGGTCACCCGGAGAGGCGCCCAGGACTCGATGCCCTACCGCCACGAGGTCGAAGCCCTACTGAAATCCTCCGGGACCTGACCACCCATCCCGAAGCCGGTTAATGCCCCCGCCCTGGGCTGTTAAACCCGTTCGTCCTGAGACCCTTGAAGGACTTCCCCCATTCAGGGGGTTTGGGGGATGAATCCCCCAACGTACCCTCCCCACCCACAACCCTCACAAGACTTCATCACTTACACTTGCCCCTTGCCAACCCCGGCAATCCATCTCTACCATAACGACTGCCCAACATGAATGAAGCCCCGCCCCGGGTCAGGGGGTTTTTAATTCTCCCCTCTCCCAGCGGGAGAGGGGCCGGGGGTGAGGCCGCCCCTGCCGCCCCTGCTGATATACTCGGTTGGCGCTGCCCCCACGAGCCGGAAGCGCCGGAATCCTGCTCCCTGACGGAAGTACGCCAGGTTGATTTGCAGTCAATGCCAAACATCGGTACCGCCTGATGGGTTGTTTTGCCCCCGCTGCGGCGGCTCCCTGAATGGCCGGGAAGGTCAACCCACCGGCCCGGGAACCGGCGCGGCGTGGGGGCTGCTGCCGGTGGCGGTGGCGGTGGGCCTGGTTGTCGTCCTGTTGGCCGCCATCACCGTGGCGGGAGGCGTCGCCCTGCTCTTTGGCGACGACCGCCCCGCTTGGGGCGCCATCACCGGCAGCGCTGTCCTGGGGCTGGCGATGCTCGGAACGCCGGTGGTAGCCGTGTTTGGCCGGCGCCGCTGGTCCCTACGGGCGCTGGGGTTGACCTGCCCGCAGACGCCGGCCATTGCCACCATCGGATACACCGGCGCAACGTTGGGCATGAGCCTGGGGTTCACCGCGTCGTATTCCTGGGTGGTGCAGTACTTTGACGTGGGGATATTGGTCCCGCCTGACATCCCTTCTGAGTTGGTACTGCCCGGCGCCGGCGCGGCCTTGACCCTGGTGGCCCTGGCCGTGTGGACGCCGCTCACCGAGGAGATTTTCTTTCGCGGTTTCGTGTTCGCCGGGTTGTCCCGCCGGTTCGGTGCGGTTACGGCGGTGGCCCTCAGCGCCGCGGTGTTCAGCCTGTTTCACGTTGTGCCGGGCGTCCTGCTGCCGATATTCGTCACCGGCATCCTGCTGGCCTGGCTCTGCCACCGTACCCGTTCCATCTGGCCCTGCATCGCCGTCCACGCCGGGCAGAATGCGCTGGCCCTGTCCGTAGTCGCTTGGGGATAGTGGACAACCCGGCCCATCTCGTATAAATTGGCACTGCCGGGCCTCTGCGCATCCCGAGGCTCTCGAAGGCTCAGGAGGTCTACCCAAGGATGACCAGAGACCGTATTCACGAAACCTTCCGGACGATAAAACGGGAAGATCGGCCCGGCCTGATTCTGTTCCTGACCCCGGGTTTTCCCGACTGGAAAGCGACCCGGGAACTGGTTCCGGCATTGGTGGAAGCGGGCGCCGACGCCATCGAGCTGAGCATCCCGTTCAGCGACCCGCTGGCCGACGGCCCCACGATTCAGGAGTCGACGTTCCTGGCCCTGGAGCGGGGCGTAACCCCGCAGGACTGCCTGGACGTGGTGGCGGACCTGCGCCGGGACGTGCCCGACACTCCCCTGATTCTGATGAGCTACTACAACCCAATTCTCAGCTACGGTCTGGACCGGTTCGCCGACGCGGCCCAGGCTGCCGGTGTGGACGGCCTCATCGGCGTGGATGTCCCCCACAGCGAGATTGGCCCGCTGGCCCAGGTCTGCCGCCCCGCCGGCGTCCACCTGATTCCGCTGTTGGCCCCCACCAGCACCGACGCCAGCGTCCGGGAATCGGCAACCGACGCCACCGGGTTCATCTACTGCGTCAGCCTCACCGGAATCACCGGCGCCCGCGATCAGGTCTCCGCGCGCAGCTTCGATTTGTTGTCCCGGGTCCGTTCCCACACCCAACTGCCTCTGGCGGTGGGGTTCGGCATTTCCCGGCGCGAGCACGTCGAGGCGGTTTGCAGCCAGGCCGACGCGGCGGTGGTCGGCAGCGCCCTCGTCAGAGTGATGCTGGAATCGCCGCGAGACCAGTTGGTCGCCAACGCGGTAGAGTTGGCCAGGGAATTGTCAGGGCGGCGGTAACTGTCAAGCGGGTACTTGAAGGAAACCGGCGCCGGGACTGCAATGGCCGGAATGACTTGGGTCAGCGAGGAAGGAGCGTTCGATGCTAGTGTGCCGGGGAATACGCGGGGCCACTACGGCGGATGAGAACACCGATGCCGCCATTTACGCCGCCACCCGGGAGTTGCTGTCCCGGATAATCGAGGCCAACGGCCTGGTCGAGGAAAACGTTGCGGCCGCCTATTTTACCGTCACGCCCGACCTGAACGCCGCCTACCCCGCGGCGGCCGCCCGGCAGCTTGGTTGGACCAGCACCGCCCTAATGTGTTCCACCGAAATCCCGGTTCCCGGCAGCCTGCCCGGTTGCGTCCGGATCATGGTCCTCTACAACACCGAAAAGTCCAACCAGGAAATCGTAAACATCTACCTCAAGGGCACCGAGGTTCTCCGCCTCCAGGGTGTCGACGCCACCTGACCCGGACCAGCGCTTCACGGCCGGTGCTTTGTCCATCCATGCAGTCCGGCCCGGCGGCCCCGGCGCCCTTCCGTCCTGACGGCATTGAAGAACTTCCTTGATTTCTAGTCCGCGCCCGGCGCCAACTCCCCCTCATCCTGCATCAACGCCTCGGCGTAGCGCAGCAGTTCCTGTTGGCGGGAACCGTCCAAGCTCCGGGTTTCCAGGTATAGCTTCAACGCCTGGAGCGGTTGCAAGTCCTCCGCCTCGTCGCTGGCCAGCCGGGTGCGGCGCGTCCCCTGCACCTCTTTGTTGATGGCGGCGATGAAGTGGGCGCTGCCCAGGGCCTGCCGGATTTCCTGCTCCCGCAGCAGCGGGTCCGCCTCGGCGGGCAGAGAAATCCTGACCCGCACCACCGCATCGTCAACGTCTTTGGCGGCGATGGCGCGCAGTACCGTCTGGGTGGGCTCCGGTTCCCCCTCGGCGATGTCGACGTCCACGGTGACGAACCGGCGGGCATGGACTTCCCGGAACTGGAAGTCAACCATACGTTCCCCCCGGGGCGCCGCCGGGTCCAACTCAACAACGCAGAACCCCTTGCGGTCGGCTTCTTCGCTGAAGTCCACCCGTTGCAGGCTGCCGGAGTAGACCACCATGGGCGGGTCCCGGCGCAGCACCTGGTGCTTGTGGACATGGCCCAGCGCCACGTATTCCAACTGGGGTTGGTGCAGCGTCCCCGCCAGCAGCGTGTGGTCCTGCCCCAGCATCATGGAACGCTCGGTGCCGACGGTTGCGCCGTTCACGGTGACGTGGGCGGTCAGGATTGCCGGGATCTCCGGGTCAAGCTGCTCGATGCGGTTGATGATGGCCCGGGTCATCCGGTCTTCGAGCATCTCGCGCACTTCGTCGATGGACAGCCCTCGGGTCTCTTCCCGGCTCAGGATGCCGCCCCGCCGGGGCCACGGGACGGCCAGGATTTGCAGCGGCCCGTTTTTCGTGGGGACCACCGTAGTATCGAGCCGGTCTCCAATGTAGATGTTGGGCACCTTCAGCACCGGGAAAATCTCCACCGCGTTGGCCCGGCTGGCCGCATTGGGCAGGTCGTGGTTCCCTACCAGCAAGAACGTGGGGATGCCGGCCTCGGAAAGCCGGTGCAGCCGCCGGGCAAACTCCCGCTGGTGGGTCTGGGAAGGGTCGCGGCCCTTGTAGGTGTCCCCGGCCAGCAGCACCAGGTCAACGCCGCCGGACAACGCAAATTCCACCACCTCGTCGAAGGCGCCCAGAAAGTCAATCAGGCGGGTGGACAACCCGGTGGCCGGGTCAATCGTGCCGTAGTTTTCCACGCCGAGGTGCAAGTCGGAAATATGGACAATGCGCATCTGAAATTTTTCCCGCTCCCAGTTCCGGGCCATTATCGGCCGGCGCCGCGGCCGAATTTTCACCACGGCCCGGGGCGACCCGGTTCGCGGCTAATATACTCAAAAGACCGGACTTTAGAAAGGCCCGCCATGCCCGTCCGTTGACAATGATTGGCAACCTGCCTAGAATCGGAAAATGACGGTACGGCTACTACGAGATGTTAGGTAAACAGCTGCTATGACACTTATGAAGCAACTTTTCTCCCTGCAGGAGTTGGATCTGGCTCTGGACAGCGTTAAGAACCAGAAGGCCGCCGCCGAACAGGAGTTAGAGACCCGGCTGACCTTGGGGCAGATTGAGGAAAGCCTGGAAGAAGAGCGGGGCAGGCTGGAGGAAGTCCAGGCCGCCCACCGCAGCCAACAGGAGGATGCCGAGACCCTGCGGGAGCGGGCGGGCTTGGTGGAAGCGCAGCTTTACAGCGGCGAGGCCGCCTCGCGCGACCTGGAGGCCCTGCAGCTAGAGGTCAACAACGTCAAAGCCCAGGTGGACCAGAAAGACCTGCAACTGCTGGAACTTGCAGTCCGAGCCGACGACACCCGCCGCCGCATTTCTTCCCTGGAGCAGGCACTGGCCGAAGTCCAGGAAGCCTGGGAGAAGCGCCACGCCGAACTTACCGAGCAGTTAGCGTCGCTGACCAAGGAAGAAATCGAACTCTCCGGCCAGCGTGACCAGTTGGCCCAAACCCTGGATGAAGCCGATGTGCGGAAGTACGACACCCTGCGCCGGAGCAAGGGCGGCACCGCGGTGGCCAAGGTGGAGCGCGGTCTGTGCCAAGCGTGCCGCATGTCGCTGCCCAGCCAGCACTTGCAGCGGGTACGCTCCGGCCGTTACACCGTGAATTGCAGCAGTTGCGGGCGAATGCTCCTCCCCGCCTAAGCCCCTTCCCGCGATTGCGGGTTCAACCGGCATCAATATCCCGCGCCCGGTCGCCGCCTCGTTGCGGCACTGTTCATAACCATATCGCAGTCCAGGTCTGGTCTCTTCCCTTCCTCCCCCATTCCAAGGTTCCTACGCCCCAAAATTAGTCCCGGCTTGCCGCATCTCCGGTGTTAATCTACGGTTGATTCTCCCAACACCCTATGCTACTCTCATTGAGAGGGAGCCGGTTGGACCGGGTGACCGCCGTCTCGAAAGGCCGGGTTATCCGGCCGATTGGGAGGGAGGAAAGTCCGGGCTCCGCTGGACAGGGTGCTGGGTAACTCCCAGGCTTCCGCCGCAATGCGGGAGACGGAAAGTGGCACAGAAACATACCGCCTCCGGTTCAGGGAAGGGTAAGAAGAAGGTTCATTGTGAACCGGGATAGGGGAACCGGCGGTAAGGGTGAAATCGGACGGTAAGAGCGTCCGGTCGTTGGCGGCGACGCCGCGACGGTCAAACCCCACTTGGAGCAAGGCCGAATAGGGGGGCAATGGGTGTCCGGCCCGCCCCCGGGTTGGCTGCTTGACCCCGATGGAGACATCGTACCGCGCCATGCGGTTTCCGGCGGCTTCGCGGCTGCCGGAGGGCTAGACAGATGGTCACCGCCCCGGCGTCCTCGCGGCGCTGCGGGTACAGAACCCGGCTTACAGGTCCCACCGGCTCTCTCAGCAAAATACCCATCTGGAATTGGAGCTGTTTAATTTTCAACCAGGGGGTAGAACATGCCGACCAAAGGAAAACTGCCCACTGCTCGGGAATTGGAAGGCCAAGTCCTGGCGGCTCTCCAAGAGTTGGATGGAGACGCCCACTACACCGAAATCGACTCCACCGTCGGGGCAAATTTGGACCCGTGGGTGTACCGTAGCGAGTTCACACTCGAAACCGGTACGTTTTATCGCAAGAAATTTTCCGACAAAACATCTAGGGCGCGCCGGGCATTGAGGAAACAGAGAGTCCTTTGCCGAGGAACAAAAAAAGGGCATTGGGCCTTCAATGCGATGACCGTGCCCCCAAGTCCAAGTCCGTCCCCACGAGACAAGGCTATTATCCGTCGGTTGACCGAACTAAACGTACCGCAGGATACGATAATCGAAATCCGGGAGTTGTTGGCAGAGCAACGAATGGAGAACCTAGTGGCTCATCCCGACAGTGAAATGAATTTGAGGGTGGAGCAGAAGGCAATCGAGTTCATCCAACAGCAGGAGAAAGGCTGGCACCGTCCCGCTAACTCAAATAACCCCGGGTTCGACCTGTACCAGACTGGTTCCGGCAGGAGGAATGGTACGAAGACTGTTTGGTGCGAAGTCAAGAGCCTGAGTGCGAACTACACCCGGGTTTCATTGACCAAGACCGAATTTGAAACCGCGCTCCAATACGGAGACGCATATTGGCTCTACGTAGTCGAAAATGTCGGAACCGACACTCCAAGCTTAATCAAGATTCAAAACCCGGCCGGTAAAACGCAACGGTTTTCTTTCGGACACGCTGGCTGGGAACCACTCGCTGACAACTAGCTCCATAAAGGGGGTTTGGGGGATGAATCCCCCAACGCAACCTGCAGCTTGGCGTCCCCCGGCTCCGAAAGGAACCCCCCCGGTTGAACAAACGGCCTTGAGCAATTATTATGGGAACTTGACCCCCATGTTATAGTTGCCCGCTTTGACTGCCGCCGATTCTGCTTCTGGAGGCACCCCCACCCAAATGTATCTGGACCTTCACTCCCACTCGGTTTCCTCCGACGATTCCCGCGCCACCGTCGAACAGTACGTCAAGTGGATTCAGGTGCTGCGCAAGCGCGGCAACACCGTTGACGGAATGGTTTTGACCGAGCACCGGCAGTTCGACTCCGAAAAGGACTACTCCCAGTTGGCCCGTGAGTATGGCGTCCTGATTCTCAAGGGTTCCGAACTGGATACCCGGTACGGCCACTTCCTGGTGTATGGCGTCACTCCCGGACTGACCGGAGACCTGGACTTCACCAATGTACGCATGGACGCGCGGGAGTTGATGCAGGCGGCCCGCCACCACGGCGCGCTGGCCATACCCGCCCACCCCGGACGCTTCGGAATCGGGCTGGTGGACTACATGGAGCAGGGCGAAGAGTTCGAGGACGTTGGCATCGTCGAACGGTTGAACGGCGGGGGCCGCCCCGGAGAAAACGAGCGCGCCGAAGACCTGTGCCAACAGCAGGGATATCTGGGAACCGGCGGGAGCGACGCCCATCTGGCCAGTCACCTCGCCGTCTGCCTTACCAAGTTCTCCGCTTCCATCCAAAACGAATCGCAGTTGGTGGAGGCGTTGTTATCCGGCGATTTTGAGCCGGTCAGGCTGGAAGCCACCAGCCGTATTGTCTAATCCCGGCCAACCCGATTAGGAGCGCCCATTATGGCATTGGAATTGGATTACGACCGTTCGTTGTACGGCGTCGAACACGAAGCCGGTCCCTTTGAGGTCACCAAAGAAATGGTCCTGTCTTTCAGCGGCAGCACCAAAGAGCCGGGTGCGGTTTTCAGCGACGAGTCCGCCGCCAGGGATGCCGGGTTTCCCGGGCTGGTCGCGCCTCCGACCCTGTGTACCCTGTTCGTCCGTCGAGTCGAGTTGCCTGACATTAACCTGAAGTTCGGCCGGACCCGGTTTCACGCCGGCCAGCGGGTGCAGGCCCGCGCTCCTATCTTCGCCGGCGACCACCTGAGCGCCTCCTCCCATCTCAAAGAGGTCTACGCCAAAACCGGGCGCAGCGGCACTATGGTCTTCATCGTTTGGGAGACCACCTTCCGCAACCAGGACGGCAGCATTGTTGCCGATGTCCAAGAGTCTTACGCCGCCAGGGAGTAACCCATGACCCAGGAAACAAGCCCGTTCTTTGAAGACGTGGAGTTGGGCGACGAAATCGGCCCGTTGCAAAAAATAGTGGACGACGCCGAGGTCGTGGACTTCTGCCAGCAGTGGGGCAACCCGATGCCCAACCGCTTCACCGACCCCGCCATCGCCGAGCGGGCGCGCCTGCCGGGCCCCATCCTGCCGGGCGTGATGAGCATGGCGATAATGGCCCAACTGTTGACCCAGTGGGCCGGCCCGGCCGCCCTGAAAGACTTGGACGTGGTCTTCCGGCAGCCCGTACCTCACAACAAGCCCCTGAACATTTCAGCCACCGTGACCGACACCCGACAGGAAGACGGGGAGAACCTCATCAAGTGCGACATCCTGATGACCGGCGCCGAGGGCGAGCGCTACGTCGGCGGCACGGCCCTCCTGAGCCTGCCCAGCAAGACCGGGTAACCCCGGCTGGCCGGATATGCTCGACCGCCTGCGTCAGATAGCCTTCCTCGTCCGGGACCTGCCCGAATCCGAAACGCTTTACTCCCGGATTCTCGGATTCCAGCCGTCGGCCCGCCACGAACTGCCTGAATATAACCTGCGCAGCGTGGTGATGCCCGCCGGGGAAGGCACATTCGTCGAACTGCTCCAACCCACTTCCGACGACTCGCCCGTTGGCCGTTACCTGCTCCCCCGCGACGAGGCCCCATATCGGTTGGTGTTTGAAACTTCTGAATATGACCGGCTGGTGCCTCATCTAAAATCCCTGGGCGTGCAAGTTACCTCCGAGACCGTTTCCGACGGCTGCCGTTCCGCCTTTCTCCACCCGGACGACGCCAACGGCGCTTTCCTGCAAATCGTGGAAGTCACCTCGCCCGACAATCCCTGGCCGCCCGCCGGCCCCGGTTCGACCGGGACGCCCGCCCCCACCCGGACCCGGCAGTTGCGGCAGGTTGCGATTCTGGTCTCGGACCTGGACCGGGCGATTCAGCGGTGGAGCGAAATGTTCGGGATTCAGGCCACCCGACGGTTCCAGATCAGCTTCACCGACCTGGAAATCGCCGTGCTGCCCCTTAACGACCGCAGCACCTTCATCGAGTTGGCCCAACCCACCAGCGGCGATACATCCTCGGCGCGGTTCCTTGACCGTTACGGGGAAGGGGTCTACCTCACCATTTTCGAGATTGAGGACTCCCTGGCCACCGACGCTTATCTGCAAGGACAGGACATCCGGTTCACCACCTCCAGGCGTACCGACAACTACGTCAACCTGGGCTTCAACTCGATATGGCTGCACCCCGGCTCCATGAAGGGGGCGTTCATTCAACTGTCGCAAGTCCTGGCCGAGGACAACCCCTGGCCCCCCGCCGGCGACGACTGGTACTTGCCGGGTTGATCCCCAACTCAGGGGGTTTGGGGGATGAATCCCCCAACGTATCCCCGGCACCCAATTGTTCTCACACCGGCCCGGGATAAACGTAAACGCCTCCATTGGCTTAACCACCCCCAATCCGGTAAACTTCACATCCGACCAATAATCATAGACGGCGATTCAACCCGCCTGCGCCCCGCGACCGGGAGCCAACAAAGGAGCCGCCATGTACGACCTGCACGGAAAAATCGCCATCGTGACCGGAGCCGGCGGCAGGAACGGAATCGGCCGGGCCATCGCCACCCGGCTGGCGGGGGAAGGCGCCAACGTGGTCGTGACCGACGTCGCGGCATCGCTGGAAGCCATCCGGCCCGAAGACCGGCAGTCCGGTTGGGAAGGATTGCCCAGCGTGACCGCCGAAATCGAGGAGATAGGCCGTCAGTCCCTGGGCGTTTTCTCCGACGTTTCCGACGCCGGCCAGGTTGACGACATGGTGGCGCAAACTCTGGACCGGTTCGGCCGCATCGACATCCTGGTCAACAACGCCGGGTCCCGGCCCGGCCGGGACCGGGTCCCGGTGGTTGACCTGGAAGAGGACGCCTTTGACGAAGTGATGCGGGTGAACGTCCGCGGCACCTACCTCGTCTCCCGCGCCGTCGCCCGTCACATGGTCGGACGGGGCGGGCCGGGCAAGATTATCACCATATCATCCGGCGCGGGCAAGCGGGGCATCGCCCGTTACGCCGCCTACTGCGCCTCCAAGTTCGCTCTCGTCGGTTTCACCCAGGCGCTGGCCCAGGAATTGGCCCCGCAGCGCATCAACGTCAACGCCATCTGCCCCGGGCTGGTGGACACCGAGCGCGTGGACTTCATCGCCGCCGCCCTGGTGCCGGAAGGCCAATCTTCGGAAGAACACCGGGCGTTGATGATTCAGGAGCGCAACACCCGCGTACCCTTGGGCCGGGTCGCAGTTGGGGAAGATATTGCCAAGATGGCCGCCTTCCTGGCTTCTGCCGAGTCCGACTACATGACCGGGCTTTCCATCAGCGTTTCCGGCGGCTCCGAGATGAATTAGCCGGAAAATTTAACGTCGAGAAAAAATATGCCGCTGCTTCGTTCCGAAGTTGAACACATTGCCGCCTTGGCCCGCATCGGTCTCACCGAGAACGAAATCGAGACCTTGCAGAACCAACTGGCACAGATTCTGGAGCAGTTCGAGGTCCTGCGCGGGTTGGATACCGGGGGCGTCCTGCCCACCGGCCACGCCGGCAGCCTGGAAACGGTGCTGCGGGACGACGACCCGGACGAATGTCTGTCCCTGGACGACGTGCTGCGGAATGCCCCGGCCACCGAGGGGGAGTTCATCCGGGTGAAGCCGGTGTTGGAGGAATAGCGGTTGTCCGAACTCTGGCAGCTCACCGTCAACCAAGTCAGCCGGGCCCTGGCAGACCGGGAAATAACGTCGCCGGAACTGACCCGCTCCTGCTTGGAACGCATCGAACAGGTTGAGGACCGGGTGCGGGCGTTCATCACCGTCACCGGCGACGTGGCCCTGGAACAGGCGTCCGACGCTGACCGCACCATAGCCTCCGGGGACGCTGCGCCTCTGACCGGCGTTCCGGTGCAGGTCAAGGACCTCATCTGCACCAAAGGGATTCCCACCACCTGCGCCTCCCGTATGCTGGAAAACTATGTTCCGGTTTACGACGCCACGGCCTACGCCCGTCTCCGCCACCACGGCGCGGTGCTGTTGGGCAAGGGCAACATGGATGAGTTCGGGATGGGGTCATCCTGCGAAAACTCGGCCTTCTTCCCCACCAACAACCCTTGGGACCTGCGGCGCGTTCCCGGCGGAAGCAGTGGCGGCGCGGCGGCGGCGGTGGCAGCCGGGGAAGTCCCTTACGCCCTTGGCTCAGATACCGGCGGCAGCATCCGGCAGCCCGCCGCCATGTGCGGCGTCGTGGGACTCAAGCCCACTTACGGACTGGTCAGCCGCTACGGACTGGTGGCCTACGCCTCCTCCCTGGACCAGATTGGCCCCATCACCCGGGACGTTGCCGGCTGCGCCCTGGTTCTTGGAGCGTTGACCGGACACGACGTCCATGACGCCACTACCTTGCCGGATGAACCCCGGGACTACACGCGATCCCTTACCGGCGACATCAAGGGCGTCCGATTAGGCGTTCCCACGGAGTATTTCGCCGCCGGAATGCAGGAAGGTGTGCTGGACACGGTGCGCCGGGCCATATCCGCCCTGGAGTCCCTGGGGGCCACAATCGTTCCGGTTTCCCTGCCCACCACCCCCCACGCGCTGGCCTGCTACTACATCATCGCTCCCTCGGAATGTTCGGCCAACCTGGCCCGCTACGACGGGGTGAAGTACGGCTACTCGTACCAGGACACCAACGACACCTGGGAGGCGATGGAGCAGACCCGCGAGCGCGGGTTCGGCATGGAGGTCAAGCGCCGGATTATGCTGGGGGCCTACGCCCTGTCGTCGGGCTACTACGACGCCTACTACCTGAAAGCCCAGCAGGTCCGCACCCTCATCCGGCAGGACTTTGCCCGCGTGTTCCAGGACGTGGACGCTCTGGTAACGCCAACGTCTCCGGTGGTGGCCTTCCCCCAGGGCGAAAAGGTCAACGACCCGGTGCAGATGTACCTGATCGACGTCTGCACCCTCCCGGTAAACATCGCCGGACTGCCCGGCATATCCGTGCCCTGCGGCTTTTCCGAAGGCTTGCCCGTGGGAATGCAGCTAATCGGCCCCCACCTCTCCGAAGCGGCCCTGCTGAACATCGCCTACGCCTACGAGCAGGGGACGGAGTGGCATCAGATGCGGCCTGGGATTTAGACGCCCTTTCCAGGACGGCACAATCCGGTTAAATGTTGCAAGAAAACACGCTAAGTTGAGTGAGATGAGCCTTTTCTACTACCCGTTGGCAATCACGGGTCCACAATCCGACAGTTACGAAACTGTGAACGCGCTGGTAGACACCGGCGCAACATTCACCGTAATCCCGTCCGCCATCCTGTACCGGCTCGGCATAACACCCACCGAGACCGCCCGGTTCCGTATAGCCGACGGTACGGCAATCGAGCTTCCTATGGGTGAAACCAACGTCCAAATCGAAGGCCGAACCTTCTCCACTACCGTTGTCTTCGGGGAAGACGGCGAAACCGCTATGCTTAGCGTCTACACGCTGGAACGGGCTTTATCGGCGGTTGACCCGGTTGGTCAACGCCTGATCCCCACTGACGCCCTGCTAATATGATCCTTAGCCGACGCTTACGAGCATACGATCGAGTGGCGCAAAGTCATTCGGCCGCTTTAATCCCCTGCACTACAGTACCTGCGCCGCCGAATACTCGGGCACGGTCAGGTATTGCTCAGGCTTATGAAGCTCGACTGCGCTGAAGAAATCGTCCAGTCTTTCGGATATATCGGCGGACAAGTAAGCTTCCCGGCACTGCTGACATACATCGGCCGGTACGTCGCGAATGACTATCAACTGCCCCTCGCGCCAGATTTCCAGGGTGGTCTTGCCCGATTCCAGTCCCCCGCCGCACAAATCACAGCGGTCTTCCGAGGTTTTCATCTTCTCACCTTTCGGGTCTTGTAGCCGTTTTCCCACAGGGCATCGTCGGGTTCATACACTGTTACAATCCTCAATGCCGGCTCAACATCACCTCTCGAGCAAACCAGATGAAGGGGATCCCCTGAAGCCAGCCAACCCAGCACGAGACAAGATGGATATGGTTCTGCGTCGGGATAGCGTTCAATGATTTCTCCATCCAGCAAAGCCCGTTCCATTGCGGCGATGGTAATCCCGCGCTCTAAGCGGACGATAGTCGCATGCCCTGTCAGCCGGTATATTTTCTCATAAACGTGGTTGCGGATGAACCGCAGGCTGATTGGTTCAGGCATATTTGGATTCGTTGTCTCAAGGCCGGGCCGTTACTCGCCGGTCCGTTTACCGGGTAACAACGAGTTCTAACCAGTGTTACCGATCCCTGTCTTGCGACATATTCGTCTCAATACTGTACTGTTCATACTGTGCCGTACATCTATGCCATGGTATACGGACTTTCAACGGATAAAGTCAACCTTTCCCGTTCCATTGCCGGGGAGACCCTTGGCCTCACCCTTCAGCAGTGCTAGAATCGGGTTCAGGAGAAGACATGATGCAGCCTGCCAGAGTCAAAGACATTCTCGACCGGAAAGCCCCCGGCGGTGAGGTTTGGGTCCAAGGGTGGGTCAAGACCAAGCGTTCCTCGGGTGCCGTCGCCTTCATCCAAATCAGCGACGGCTCCACCCTCAGCGACCTTCAGGTGGTGGTGGAACAGTCCTTGCCCGACTACCCGCTGGTCGAGCAGCTAACCACCGGCGCCAGCATCAGCGTCGCCGGGGAGTTGGTGCTGTCCCGGGGCAAGGGCCAGAGGTACGAGATTAACGCCACCCGCCTGACCGTCCTGGGCTTGGCCGACCCGGAAACCTACCCGTTGCAGAAGAAGCGGCACACCCTGGAGTTTCTGCGGGAAATCGCCCACCTGCGCCCCCGCACCAACACCTTCGGGGCAGTGGCCCGCGTCCGCAGTGCCACGGCCTTCGCCATCCACAGCTTCTTCCAGGACCGGGGCTTCCAGTACATCCAGACGCCCATGATTACCGCCAGCGACGCGGAGGGCGCCGGGGCCATGTTCCGGGTGACCACGCTGGACCTGAAAGACCCGCCCCGCAAGGACGGCGAAATCGACGCCACCGAGGACTTCTTCGGGCGTCCCACCTTCCTCACCGTCAGCGGCCAGTTGGAGGCGGAAATCTTCGCATTGGCCCTTTCCAACGTCTACACCTTCGGCCCCACCTTCCGCGCCGAGAACTCCAACACCTCCCGGCACCTGGCCGAATTCTGGATGGTGGAACCAGAGGTGGCCTTCTGCGACCTGGACGGGTTGGCCGACCTGGCCGAGGACTTCCTGAAGTCGGTCTTTGCCCAGGTCCTGGAACGCTGCCCGGAGGACATGGAGTTCTTCAACCGCTGGTATGACCAGACCGCCATCGCCACCCTGGACGGCATCATCAACTCGACCTTCGAGCGGCTGACCTACACCGAAGCCGTCAAGCTGTTGCAGGCTTCCGGGGAGTCCTTCGAGTTCCCGGTGGAGTGGGGGTTGGACCTGCAATCGGAACACGAACGTTACATAACCGAGCGGAGAATCGGCAAGCCGGTGGTCGTCACCGACTACCCCGAGGGCATCAAAGCCTTCTATATGCGCCGGAACGACGACGGTGAAACGGTGCGGGCCATGGACGTCCTGGTGCCCCGAATCGGCGAAATTATCGGCGGCAGCCAGCGGGAAGAGCGCCACGACCTGCTGCTGGAACGTATGCGGCAGGCCGGATTGGACGAACGCGACTACTGGTGGTACCTGGACCTGCGCCAGTACGGCACCGTTCCCCACGCCGGTTTCGGGCTGGGGTTCGAGCGCACTGTTCAGTTCATAACCGGAATGCAGAACATCCGCGACATCATCCCCTTCCCCCGCACCCCTAAAAGCGCGGAGTTCTGACGCCGCTCGATGGCACGAGCCTTCCTTGAGGGAGACCCATAGCTCCTTTCTTGGTTGACACACTCCGGCTAAGTTTGTAATCTGCTAATTGGCGGCACAAAGCCGCGTTGGTCGTAACCCGTTTTCAGGCGGTACAATTCCATTGTCCAAACCGCAGCCCCCGGAGAGTTGAATGCCTCGGTCAAGAAAGACTGCAACCGAAGCCGGCACACCCGAGGATGGGCACTCCTACGAACGGTTGTCCTCGGTCACCGAGAACTATTTGCTGTCCCTGTACAAGCTGTGGGAAGACTCGGAAATTCCCACCGTCACCCAAATGACGGACGCCCTGAAGCAGCTGCCGCCCACCGAGGGCCTGGGCACTTCCGTCCCCTCGGTGGCGGGAATGGTCCGCCGGATGCAGAAGCAGGGTCTGGTGGACTTGGGTGCCGACAAGCGCATCCGCCTGACCAGGCGCGGGCTGGCCGGCGGCGAGGACATTGCCCGGCGCCACCGTCTTGCGGAGTGGCTCGTGGTGCGCTTGCTGGGAATGGACCTGCACCTCGCCCACATCGAGGCCCACCAACTGGAGCACGGGATGTCCCCGGAACTCGAAGCCAAGCTGATGGAGCGCCTGGGGCACCCCCCCAAGTCACCCTTCGGGCGGCCGATCCCCGGCTCCGGGCAGCCCAAGGTGCCGCCCCACGCACTGACCCTGGACCAGGCCGCCCTGAACACAGCTTACGTGGTCGAACGAGTCCCGGAGGAAGATTCCCAGTTGCTGCGCTTTCTGGATGAATCTTCGTTGATTCCGGGCTGTCGCGTAACAGTGATTGAGGCTGCTTCCTACGTCGGCGTAATGACCGTCAGCACTGACAAAGACAACGTTCCCATCGGCTACAACGTCGCGCAGCAAATAATGGTGCTTCCCGGCCAACCGGACATGGCCGAGTGAACGCCGTGCCGGGGGCCGTCCCCAATAACCGCAACTAACAACGACACTGAGGAGTAGCGAAAATGGGCGAAATACTAGGGCTGGGTTGTTCCCACGCTCCCATGATTCTGAACCCGGCGGAGCAGTGGCCGGAAATACGGCGGCGCATCTACGGCGGCGTCCCCAACTACCAGCCGCCAGCCAAGATGACCGAAGAGTTGGGCGGCGACAACGGCCTCAGCCATGACAGGGTGAACCAGCAGCGAATCGTGGACGCCTTTGCCGTCCTGCGGGACAAGCTGCAAGCCTGGAACCCCGACCTGGTGATTGTGGTGGGCGACGACCAGGCCGAAAACTTCCGCCGGGACAACCTGCCCACCTTCTGCCTTTACACCGGCGACCAGGTGGACGGCTACCCCTTCCACCGGCCCGGCGGCAAGATCAACATCTGGGACCAGCCCCAGGACAAGAAGTACACCTTCCAGACCCCGGGAGACTTCGCCAAGGACATGGTCTCCTTCCTGATTCTGGAGGGATTCGATATGTCCTCGGCAACCGAGTTAAAGGGCTGGGAGTGGGGTCTGCCCCACGCCCACATCAACCCGCTGATGTTCCTGAACCAGGAATGCAATCTGCCGGTGCTGCCCCTGTTCGTCAACTGCTATGGAGAAGAGGCGGGGCGCGGCTACCCTCCTCGGCCCACGGCCAAGCGGTGCTACGAGTTGGGGCAGGCCATCGGACGGTTCCTGGAAGGACGCACCGAGCGCGTCGCCATTGTCGCATCGTCAAGCTGGTCCCACAGCTTCCTGACCCACCGTTACAACCTGTGCGAGTTTGACGAGGAGTTTGACCGCCGCACCCTGGGTTGGCTCAAGGAAGGCAAGGGGAGCAAGGTGGCCGAACTCACGCCGGAAGACATCCGACTTTCCGGTGACCATGAGTTCCTCAACTGGATAATCACCCTGGGCGTGGTCGGGGACAAACCCGCCGAAATCGTGGAGACGCTGGACGAGCAGTCGCAGGTGTCCTTCAAGGTGTTCGCTGTCTGGGAATAATCGCCGGTTCGTTCCCCGTTCGCCTCGTGGTCTTCAAGGGCCACCCCAGCGAACTCGAAGGAGTAACCGGCGCCGCGCCGGGGAGTTTGATTCTCCCCGGCGCGGTTTTCCCTTATCCGTCCGGGTTAAGGGTTTCCCGCACTTGCGCCCACCCTTCCGCCATCGTCCTTGTCGGAAAGGGCGGCGGGTCGGCCTGCTGCACCACCTTGACCACCACGAAGGTCGGGCCGGTCTGCTCCATAACCTCTTCCAGCCCTATGAGCAGCTCTTCCAGGCTGTCGAACTGGTACGTCCGGGCATACCCGGCGCCGGTGGCTATGGAGGCGAAATCCAGGTTGTCCAACCCGCGGATGGGGATGCCGCCAGTAGAGTTGTAGGCGGCGTCCTGAAACACGAAGTGTACGAAGTTCTCCGGTTTGGACTCGCCGATGGTGGCCAGTCCGGCCAGGTCGGTGCGGAGGGTCGCGTCGCAGTCCAGCACCAGCACCTTGCGGTCGGGCTGGGCCAGGGACAAACCCAGGCCCACCGCCGGGGCCCGGTCCATGCAGTCGGTCAAGTCAATATCCAGGTCGCGGCGCTGGGAAACCTGGTTCCAGTCCCGCAACGCCGCGGAGGTTGCCACTACCAGGGCGTCCCCCCGGTGGAACTCAACGGCCTTGGCCGCGTCCATTGATGGTATCACCGTGGTCATCCTCCTGATGGGTTTCCGCTTCGTCGCTCAATTCTTCTGTCGGCGCTGCGTCTTGCCTGGGCCCGGTAAACCGGCGCGCGGTGACGATTAAGTACATCCCGCCCAGAACCAGCGCCCCTCCCAACACACCCAAGGGAATGCCGGTCAGCAGGCTGGGCTGGAACATGGCCCGGTACAGGACCCAAAACCCCAACCCGAACACCCCGTAGGCCAGCAACCGTCCCGCCAAGCCTTTGATGATGGTTTCTAGCACGGCCCTGCGGCCAATTCAATCGGCAGAGTGGCTTCGAGGGTACATAGCAACCGGCTCACGATGGCCGAAAACCAAAATGCCGCCGGGACGACAATTACATCGTCGTCCCGGCGCGCTCGGTTAACCCTTGCTCCGTGTCGGATTATCGGACGCCCAATGCTTCGGGCAGTTCCCGGAACGCTTGCTGCACGGTGCGGCTGGGCCGGGTGCGGAACTGCACCGGCGTGTTTTCAATCTCAGGTTCCACCGTCAAGTGTACGAACACCGGCCCCTGGGCGGCCATCACTTCTTCAATCCCGGTGGTCAGGTCCTCCAGGTTGTCGAAGGAAAACACCGCCGCATAGCCGGCGGCCTTGGCCATCTCTTCCCAGTCCGTCTGGCCGGAGCCGGGAATCGGCTGGCCCCCGGTGACGGCGTAGACGCCGTTGTTGAACAGGAAGTGGTAAAGGTTGGCCGGGGCCTTGTTGGCCAGCGTGACCAGAGTGCCCAAGTTCATCAGGAGGCTGCCGTCGCCGTCCAGGATTAAGACCTTCTGGTCGGGTTGAGCCAGGGCCAGACCGAGGCCCAGCGATGACGCCTTGCCCATCGCGCCGGATACCGGCAGGTCCATTTTCTGGTCGGTGGTGACGGTCGGCAGGCCGAAGTGAACGTTGTTGGCGTTCATGGTGGGCACAATCATGGCCCCTTCGCGTTTGGCGTCAATAACGCGTACCGCGTCCTGGTTGTTAATCATAGGTTGACTCCTTCGTTGGTTGACTGGCGGGGTGAGCGATGCCTTATCGGGTGGTTAGCCGGAACCAAATTCGGCGCCGATAAGCACTCCCACCGGACGTTGGGTGCGGTCGGCCTCGGCGATGGCCACGCTGATGCGGTCCGCGTCCTCGTCGGTCTCGACCAGGTAGTAGTTCAGGTCCCAAGCGTGGAGAATGTGCTCGATGTAGCGGGCGGCCGAGTCGGGCGTCGGCCCGCGCCGGGTCCACCCGCGGTAGCCAATCAGCATCACCAGGGGCTGGTTGATGTCCAGTCCCAATCCCCGGATGGAGTCGCCGGATTCAAAGATGCCGGTGTTCTGAATCAGCACCACCGGCTTCTTGCCTCCAACCCACAGTCCGGCGGCGATGGCCATGGTCTCGCCCTCGCGGCAGACCGGAACCAGGTCAATGGACGGCTCGGCCATGAGCATCTGATACATGAAGTTGGTCTCGCTGTCGGGCAGCCAGACGATGTGACTGATTTCGTTCTTCTTGAGTTGGTCAATCAAGAAACTGGGATGCAGCACCGCTTCGTGTGTGGTCATGTAGTCTCCTTCCCTGCGCCGCGCTTCCGGCGGCGATACCCCATTATATTCGGGGGCCGCTAAAAGCGTCAAACCGGCCCGGCCGGCCGCAACTGTTCATTCAATAGTCCCCTCTCCCTCTGGGAGAGGGTGAGGGTGAGGGCGTTCATCCAATAGTTCCCTCTCCCAGAGGGAGAGGGTTAGAGCCTGCCCCTGCGAAGGCAGGGGGTGAGGGCGTTCATCCCATCAAGTTCAATGCTGTTGGACCACTAGGGGTTTCCTGATTGTCCCTGCTGACACTTGCCCCTTGCCAATCCCGGTAACTCCACCCTACCATAATTATCACTCATCCTGAGCCGTCCCCCCGCGCCGGAATTGCCGACCCCGGATTTAGCGGAAAGACCAGCGCGCCAAAGTGCGTCAAAATCGGTACACTAATGGCACAAAGGTGGAACACGATAACACAAAAAGACGCCCAAACCCGACGTCAGGGCACCGCCGCCAAGCGTAAATGACACAGAATGCCGCACTTTTCATTTTTTAGCGCTTTAACTGCCTCCCGTGGCTCGAATCCCCCAATCTGAACAGTTACGGCCGGCCGGGTGCGCCTGCCGCGGTTCGGTCGGGTGGTGGTTGCCCAGCGGCGGCCTTGGCTGGGGCCGTGTCCTGGCGGGTTGGGATTTGGTTTCCGGAGGCCGGGTCAACAGGGAATACGCTGGATGTCCTCAGTACGGAGGGATTCCAAGCTGTGCAATGATTATGGTAGACGAGGGATGCCGGGTTGGGAAGGGGCAAGTTTTAGGGAACCTCTGAATAAGTTGTTGGATTGCCCCAGACCACGCCTTAGTTAAGCACGATTCCAACAGAGGATCGTCGTCGTTTCCGACTTGTTCAGAGGATTCCTAGTGAATCAGTTAACGCCCCGGCGGTCGGAGAACCGGCGGCATTGCTCGAAGGTCGTTGCGGGACGAGGCCAAGGAGCCGGAATGCTAGGTGTGGCAGGCAGAGACGCCGCCGGCGGGAACGAGGGAGCGGCCATCGGCAAAGGGGCGCATGGAATGTCCATCCCGGAGCCGCACCGCTACCTTGCGCCCTACCGGGTATTCGCAGGTGTGGGGCAGCAGGCAGTGGACCGAGTTCCCCGACAGCAGAGCAATCCGGTAAAGGTAGAACGCGCCGCGGAACTCGCGGGAAACGACTACTCCGGGGCCGTCGTCGCTGGGCAGGCAGTCAATACAGTCCGGGCGCACCATCACCTCAATGCTGCCCGTCTCCGGCGGAATCGGGTCGCAAGGAACGGTCCCGACTTCGGTAGCCAGACCGTTTTCGCAGGGCAGGGCGGGCAGAAAGTCCACCGTTCCCAGGAACTCCGCCACGAACCGGGTGGCCGGTTGGTGAAAAATCGTCTCCGGCGGCGATGCCTGCTCGACATTCCCGTTCCGCATCACCACCACCGTCTCCCCCAACAGCAAAGCTTCGTCATGGTCGTGGGTGACGAAAATTGCGGTTACCCCGGTGTCCTTCAAGATGCGGAGCACATCGCTGCGGACCTGATCCCGCAAGCCCGGGTCCAGGTTGGAAAACGGCTCGTCCAGCAGAAGTATCTCCGGGCGGGGGGCCAAGGCCCGCGCCAAGGCCACGCGCTGCTGTTGACCGCCGGAAAGCTGATGCGGCATCCGGTCCGAAAAGTCGGCCAACCCAACCAGAGCCAGAACTTCGGAGACCCGGTCCCGGCGGTGCTCATTCCTGGGCAGTCCGTATCCGGCGTTTTGGGCAACCGTGGTGTGGGGAAACAGGGCGCCTTCCTGGAAGACCATTCCCACCCGGCGCTTTTCCGGCGGCGCCAAGTGCCCCGGTCCGACAGCTACCCGGCCGCCGATAACGATTTCCCCGGAGTCGGGGGTCTCAAACCCGGCAATCAGGCGCAGGGCGGTGGTCTTGCCGCATCCGCTGGGTCCGACCAAGGCGGTTATTTGTCCGTGGGGAATGCTGAGGGTGAAGTCGCTCACTGCGGGAACGCCGCCAAACGTCTTGACCAGAGAACGGCAATCCAAAGCGGCGGTTGAGGACATTGAAGCGGAGTTGCTGTGCTGGCCCGGAACGGCCGGGGCGTCGTACCCCTCCGGTGACCGCCAGCGTGCCGGTATTGCTCTGGAAAGCGCCATCAGACTGTTCCGTCCCTGGTTTCGGCCATTATCCCGGAGCTTGCGTCAACCTGTGCCGACTATGTTGCCCCGTTGGCCGTTAGTGTTAAGGTTGCCCATCGCGGAAACCACGTATAGGTTACAATATAAACCAATCCCATACTCAGCAGGGTTAAGAGTATACGTCGGCCCGCCGTCTGTCAATCCATAAAAAAGGATAGGCGCGGCGGTTTCGCCCCAGTGAATCAATGCCAACGGACTCCCAATACCCCGCCCGCCGGAGGGCAAAATCCGGGAACGGCCCGTCAATCGTCAATCAATTCTGTTCGGAGCGTCCGGCTTTCCCGATTCACGCAGACGTTCGCCTGCCGTGGCGCGGACAGATCAATGGCCTGATTCAGGCAGTCCTTTTCACACCCATTGTCTGGAGCGGTGTACCAGCATAATGCAAATCAGTGTTGACATATTTTCTCAGCCACTATGCCCTAATTCGCAGAGACTTATACACTCATCGGCAATTCGGTTGCACCGTAACCAACGACAGCCAATCTACGCAAACGCCGGCACATTGCTCGTATTTCCTCCGACCTGGCGCAATAAGCCTGTCCTACTCGGCGGCTCGCTCTCGTTCCCCTGCTCCTCCTGGGAACCGGGAGCGAACCCGCTAACGCCAACATCTGACGGCCAAGCCACGCCATTTCCTTCATCCCCTCCCATGCGGGGTCCACGGTGAGCCGGGCCAAGCTGCCTCCCTTCATCGTCTTAGTCCCGGCCCTAGCCATTACCCTGCTGTTGCTGGTGTCGCCGGCGTACCTGCTGTTGCGGACGCTGGACAGCGGCCCCGCCGCGCTGGACATTCTGTTCCGGCTGCGGATGCTGGAAACTCTGGGCCGGACTTTGCTGCTGATGGCCGCCGTGACGCTGGCGTGCATCGTCATCGGCGTCCCCCTGGCCTGGCTGCTGAGCCGGACCGACCTGCCGGGGCGCCGGTTCCTCGGCGTGGCGCTGCTGCTGCCGCTGGTTATTCCCAGCTATGTCGGGGGACTGGTTGCAGTGGCGGCGTTGGGCCCGAGGGGGATGCTCCAAGGGTGGCTGGAAAGCGTGGCCGCCGTGGAGCGGATCCCCGACATCAACGGCTTTCCGGGGGCGTTTCTGGTCCTGACCCTGTTCAGCTACCCCTACGTTTTGCTGACGGTACAGGCTGCGCTGCTCCGCATGGACCCGGCCCTGGAAGAGACCTCCCGGGTGCTGGGTTGCAACTCCTGGAAGACCTTCTTCCGGGTGGTGCTGCCGCTGCTGCGTCCGCCCATCGCCGCCGGGGGGCTGCTGGTGGCGCTCTACACCCTGAGCGACTTCGGGGCCGTCTCGCTGCTGAACTACGAAACCTTGACCTGGGCCATTTTCGTGCAGTACGACATCGGGTTTGACCGGGCCCTTGGGGGGGTAATGTCCCTGGCGCTGGTGGTGGTGGCCCTCGCGACGCTGGGCGGTGAGGGGCTGGCCCGCACCGGCTCCAGGTATTACCGCACGGATCAAGGGGCTTCCAGGCCGCCGGCGGTGGTCCGTCTGAGAGGTTGGAAGTGGCCGGCCGGGGCGTTTTGTACAGTCATGGTCCTGTCCGGCCTGCTGCTTCCGGTGGCGGTGCTGGTTTTCTGGGTCGTGAGAGGCGTTGCCGCCGGAGAACCGTTCTTGCTGCCGTGGGGCGCTGCCCTGAACGCCCTGTACGTTTCCCTGCTGGCGGCGGCGGTTGCCACACTGGCGGCCCTGCCGGTGGCCATAGTCATCGTGCGGTTCCCCGGCCTGTTCAGCGCTCTCCTGGAAAGGATTACCTACATCGGGTTTGCGTTGCCGGGCATCGCCGTAGCCCTGGGGCTGGTCTTCGTCGGCGCCAACTACCTCCCCGCGCTTTATCAAACCCTGGGAATGTTGGTGGCAGCCTACCTGGTGCTGTTTTTGCCCAGCGCGGTGGGCGCGACGCGGGCTTCGTTGCTCCAGGTGAACCCGAATCTGGAGGACGCCGCCCGAAGCCTGGGCCGGCCCCCGCTTCAGGTATTGACGACGGTGACGGTGCCGCTGGTGCGGCCGGGCCTGCTGGCCGGGGCGGCGCTGGTGTTCCTGTTGACCATGAAGGAACTGCCTGCAACGCTGGTCCTCGGCCCCATTGGATTCGATACCCTGGCCACGTCGGTTTGGGCGGCGGCATCGGAGGCTTTCTTCGCGCGCGCGGCGGCTCCGGCGCTGCTGCTGCTGGCGGTCTCGGCGGCCCCGCTGGCCTTCCTGACCATACGCCAACAAAAGCCCTGACCGCCGTACCTGTTTCCCTGGCTTGCGATATTTCCGGTCAATGGTTAGCATGGCTGTGGTTTCCCGGCCGTGTGGCCCCATGCGGGACAACCAAATGCTCTAAGGATTGCGACATGCAGCATTGGGAAGCCGGCGGCGCCATTGAGATCGGATGGCCGGACCAGGGAATCGCCGCCCGCGCTTATGAGATAGTTGAGGCGGAACTGCTGGGCAAGGTGTTCCGGGGACGCGTAACCGACGGCTCGCGGCAGGGCGGGTTTCTGGTCATCTACGATTGCCCGGAGGTGGTCATGGAGCAGTTGGCCGAGCAGGCAACCCACGCCACCGGGTTCAAGGTCATCGTTTCCGGTCTGCGTTGCAGCATTGACGGCACCACGCTGCGGAGCTTTGACTACGAATGGTACCCGACCCCGGAGTTCGCCGAACGCCCCAGCCTGTTGGCCCGCACCCTGGCCCGGCTGCTTTCCGATATGCAGAACTAACCTGGCGGTTATTGAAAGCAACCGGGGAAGCCGACGTAGTTTCCATAAGGTAGACGGCAAATATCCCAACGGGTATCATTGTGGGGCGCGTCCGCAGGGGCGCGTCCAAGTTTCAACAGCCAAACCTGTCAGTCATTTAGGAGGACCAAATGAAGATTGTTAAGATGGGCAATGTCGCGAAGGAACCCGCCGTTAGCGCGCTTTTCACCGGGGACGTTTCCCGGCAGACCGTGTTCGAGCCTGGGGACAGCGCCAACTTCAACTTCGGAATTGTCAGCTTTAGCGCCGGCTCCCGCAACAAGTTCCACAAGCACAGCGGCGACCAGATTCTGATTGTCACCGAGGGCACGGGCAAGGTGGCCACCGATGACGAGACCGTCGTGGTCAACGAAGGCGACGTAGTAATCATTCCGGCCGGAGAAAACCACTGGCACGGCGCCCCCGACGACACCGCCATGGCCCACATCACCGTCACCGTGAACGGCAGCCAGACCGAGCAGACCGAAGCGTAAACACCGGCCTCGGACCCGCCCAACGCTAAACCCCCGTGGATGGAACAACACCACGGGGGTCATCTTTTCCCAAGCGGCCCCGTGGATTCCTGCCTGCGCAGGAATGACAAAGAGGGCGCTGGATTGACGCTAACGGCAACACTGGCAGGGAATAACCGTTAATCCCGAGACCATCCCGGGAAACCCTGCGCGGGCCGTTACCCGCTGTCCGGCGTGTTTACCTCTCCTGCCAACAAGCGGATTGTCTCCTCCAGCGAACGCTCCCGGTCCCGGGACTCCGGGGTTTCATCGCCCAAGGGTGTGCCGCCGATGAGCCGGTACATATCCGCCACGCCCTCGAGCAGGTGGGGCGTCATGCCCAGGCGCTCAAAGGTCGCGCCGATCTCCTGCATTTCGCTGACCCACCGGCGGGACTTGGCGGGGATTCCCGGAATCCAACCCTCCATGCGCTGAATCGTCGCCGCGTGTCCCCGCTGAAACTCCTCCAGGAGCGGTTGGTACAGACCCATCATCTCCGCTGCCATGAGCAGCTGCGAGTGCAGGGCGGCGGAACCCTTGGTCATCGCGGCGTAGCACATCTTGATTCCCGAAGCCTGACCCGTGGTTGTTCCGATGTTGCGGACGTCCAGGCCGAACTCCCGCAACTGCTCAAACTCGGGGGCGTTGACCCCTGAAGCGTAGAAGCGGGGACTGCTGCCGTTGCGGGGCGGCCCGCCGATGATCGACGCGTCCAGGAAACGCGCCCCCGACGAGGCAACGACCTCTTCCATAGACCGGGCCGTCTGCGGGGCAATGGCATTGCATTCGGCGAAAAGCAGGTCGGTGTGACCCGTGCTTGCAACGGCGTCGGCCACCTGCCGGCAAATCCCCGGCACTGCCTCCGACACCGTCATTGACATAATCAAATCGGACTGAGCCACCATTTCGGAAAAGTCGGCAGCGTCCTCGATTCCGGCCTGCTCCGACAGGGCCCGGGTGCGGCCGCTGCGGCCGGTAAGGCAGGTAACGACCCGCAGCTCGTGTTCGCGCAGCGTCCGTCCGACGGCGTGGCCCATGTCCCCGGGGCTCAGAATAGCAACGGTGTTAATGGCCATAAGACGAAATCCTTCCTCGGTCCAGAGTGTTTCCGCAAGTATAGCATGAGACCCTGATTTATCCCCCGCCCGCCGTCGAGCCAATAGTTAGCCCCGGAGCGGTTCGGGAAAGCCTCCCCGGGGTCAATTGGCCTACGATTCGCGGACCCTGCGGCTGGCTAATGGCGGTGGGGTTCATGCCCGTGTCCGTGTTCGTCGTCTCCGTGTTCGTCGTCTCCGTGTTCACCACGCCCGTGTCCGCCGTGTTCGTGACCGTGACCGGCGTCATCATGCTCGGCGGGGGCGCTGTGACCGTGTCCGTGCTCCCCGTGCTCGCCGTGTCCTCCGTGGCCGTGGTGATCGTCCTCAACCGGGGCGCCCCGTGGCAGCCGCAGGATGGCCAGAATCAGAATCGCGCCGCCGTAGAGCGCAGCGGTGTAGTAGAACAGGTTGTCGGGGTTGATGCCGTACAGCCAGCCGGCGATGATGGGAGACGCGGCGCTGAAGATGAAGCGTGCCGTCGAAAGCAGGCCCAGGGTGGTGGCCGCCGTGCCTTCCCGCACAATGTCCATTGCCGCCGCGGTGAGAATGGGCTGGTCGCTGTAAAGAAACAGACCCAAGGCGGCGAGAAGGATGGTCATCCCCAACAGACCGTCTCCCAGCGGCGCCATCAGCAAAGTGACGACCGCCAGCACCGCCATACCGGGTATGAGCACCAGCTTGCGCCCAAAGCGGTCCGAGAGATAACCCATAATCGGGCTGGCGAAGATTCCCACCAGCACCAGGAGACCTATCAGCCCTCCGCGCACCACGAAGCTCTCATAGTTTCCTTTTGCGATGTCGACTTTCAGCCCCAACTCGTCGGCCAGGTACAGCGGCAGCACCGTGATAAAGCCCACGTAAGCCATCCCCCGCAGGCCCGCCACCACCGTGATTCCCCAGACCCGAGGGTTGCGTACCAGCAACCCGGTCTCGGCCACCTGGTTTCTCATGGTGCTGGCAGCCTGACCGGCAGCAGCGGTGGCCGCACGCTGGCCGATGTCGCGGAAAGCCCAAAAAACGGCGAACGCCAGGAAAATCGGCACTGCGGCGTAAATGGTGATAATGGCCTGCCAGGTCAACACCACCAGCAGCAGCCCAGTCAGCAACGGTCCAAAGGCATCGCCCACGTTGCCCCCCACTCCGTGGAAGGACAGCGCCGACGCCCGCCGGTGGCTGAAGTGGGACGACAAGGCCGCTATGGCCGGCAGGTGCCAGACCGAGGCGGCAATCGCCACCACCGCCATGCCGGCAATCAGCAGGGCATACCCCAAGCCGTTCAGGGAAGTGGACCGTTCCATTGCCTCCGGGGACTGTTGGGAAACCAGCCACGCGCTGCCTGCTACCTGCCATCCGGCGGCGGCCATCAGCAGCCACCCGAGGCCGAACATGGCCATGCAAACGGCCATCACCCATCCCCAGTAGCGGCGCAGGACATCGGTTAGGATCCCTCCAGGCAGGGCGACAATCCCCGAGGCGATTTCCCGGGTTGTCTGAATGCTGGTCGCGGCGATATTGCTTCCGCCTAGCAGCACATCCCGGACCTCGGGCAAAACCACAATGAAGCTCTGGGCAATCCAGTGGAACACCCCGTGCCCGCTGGTCAGCCCCCCGATAATAAAGGCAGCCCCCTTGCGTACCCCCTGCTGCCCCTCGGTGCTAACCGGGATACTGTGATGGTGACTGTGGGCCATGGTGGACCTCCTTATATGGGAGTTTTTCCCGGCCATTTCCGGCCCCTTGCCGGACCGTTGGAGTTGGGAATAATTCGGGTAAGTTTAACACCTGCCGGGTGTCATTTCGACTGCCCCCATAAGCAGGCCAGGGCAATCGCGTTTTAATTCGTAATGATGTTCCTGACCCACTTTCAGAAGTTAGGGCGGGTCGAATGCACCCGAAATTGGGTCCACCACCGGAAAAACACGCGCTTTCCGGGGAAAGGTCCCAGAATAAATTGCCCGGTTAATGTGCTGCGGGTGCTTCACTCGTGAGTATTATCAAAGATACTGATGCTCACTATGTTTCATATCGTTATAACGCGATTGCCCTGATAAGCAGGCCAGGACGATTGCAAAGTCTTTTTTGATAGGGAAGCCCCTTGTCTGCACAGGGGCAGGCTCTCTGCGATGCACCGCACAAATCGTCTTTCCTGCGAAGGCGGGGGCAGGAATCCAGAAATCGTAAGGAAGAGCCGGCATCCCCTTGCAAGAACTCCGTGGATTCCTGCCTGCGCAGAGCCTGCCCCTGTGGAGACTGGGGAAGACGGGCCCATGTCCGATGAAACCAGCGGCTTTGCAATCGTCCTGATGCGCAGGCCCCCGGGTCTTTTGCCGGGTCTTTCAGCCAGGTCTTTCAATAGTCGCCGCAATGCGGCATTCGGCCTTTTCCGGGCGGGCGGGCCAACCAGGAAGCCCTTCCAGGCCGCCCCTTGGGGCGAAGGGATTGCCAACGGCGGAGCGGCTAGTCCAAGTTCCCCGAGTGTTCCGACAGTACCCGCGACCGGCGGTTGGCCGCCCCCAAGTATCCCCTCAGGTTGTTGTAGGCCAGGACCAGCACGAACAGCAGCGCCGAGAACAGCACCACGCTGGCCCCGGATGATACATCCACGTAAAAGCTGATGTATATTCCGCCCAAGCCGCAGAAGGCCCCGATTCCGGTGGAAAGCAGGGTCATGTTCTTAAAGTTATCGGTGAGCAGTCGGGCGACTACCGGGGGAATAACGATGGCGGCGGCAATCAGCGTGACGCCCAGCACCTGCATCGAAACCACGATGGTCGCCGCCAGAATCAGCGAAAACATGGTGTCCACCCAACCTGTCGGCACCCCGTAAAATTGGGCCACGTCGGGGTCGAAGGTGGCGAAGAGGAACAGCTTGTAGCCGGCCACCAGAATGATGGTCGTGAAAGCGGCCACCACCACGATGGCCAGCAGGTCGCCGTTGGTGACGCCCAGGATGTTGCCGAACAGGGCCGCGTCGAAGCTGCGGGTGAAGGTCTTGAACCGGCTGATCAGGGCGATGCCCAGGGCAAAGCTGGCGGTGGTGATGATGCCGATGGCGGCGTCGGACCCGATGTTGCGCTTGCGGGTGGTCAGGGTGATGAGCACCGCTGACAGGAACCCCCATACGCTGGCGCCGATGAAGAAGTTCAACGACATAACATGGCTGACCACCGCCCCGCCGAACACGGCGTGGGAAAGCCCGTGGCCGATGTAGGACATTTTTCGCAGGACGATGTACACGCCCATCAGCCCGCACAGCGCCCCAACCAAGGTGGCGGCAATCAGCCCCCGGACGAAAAACTCGTACTGAAGCGGCTCAAACACGCTCTCGCTCCAACTCCGGTTCCGGCTGCGACTCGGGTTCAGGGCCGGCCAGTTTGTCAGACTCCTGGAGTCCGTTCCGCCGGCCGTTCATTTCGTGGAAGTGGGGGCTTTCGGCCACCAGAGGGATTCCGTGGTAGTCCAGCACTGGCATTTCCGCGCCGTAGGTCTTTTTCAGCACCGTGGGCGTAATCACCTCCGACGGCGAACCCTCGGCCAGCACATGCCGGTTGACGCACACCAGCCAGGGCAGGTGGACGGCCACGGCGTTGATTTCGTGGGTGGTCATAACTACGGCAATGCCTTGGTGGTTCAGGTCGTGAAGCAAGTGCATCACTTCATCCCGGGTCTTGATGTCCACGCCGCTGGTGGGTTCGTCCAGCAGCAGCAGTTCCGGGTTGCTCACCAGCGCGCGGGCCAGGAACACCCGTTGCTGCTGTCCGCCGGACAGTTCGCGGATGTGCCGCTTGACCAGGTCGGAAATGCCCAGCCGGTCCATCATTTCCCGGGCCAGTTCCTTGTCCCGCTGGCGGTGCCAGGGAAACAACGGATTTCGCATGGTCAGGCCCATCATCACCGCTTCCTCGACGGTGACCGGAAAGTTCCAGTCGATGGTTTCCAACTGAGGAACGTATCCGATGTTGGGCCGTTTGCCGTTGGCGGAAGCTCCGTGGACCAGGACCTGCCCCTGGTAAACCGTGGTCGCGCCCAGAATAGTGCGGAGCAGCGTGGTCTTGCCCGCTCCGCTGGGGCCCAGCAACCCGATGAAGTCGCCGGGCATGATGCGGAGGTTGACCTCGTGCAGGATGCGGTGGTTTTCGTAACCCGCGGAAACGTTCCTGAGTTCTATTACCGGCTCGCCCTCGTGGCGGTCATGGGGAAAGGGGTGTAGCATTAGCCGTCCTTTACTGCAACCAGACTACTGGGGATAGACCGCCGGGCTTGGCCCCTCGAAGACCAAGCCTGAGTCGAACCCTTCAAACGCCCGGGTGTTTCCGCCCAGGGCAGGGGCTATTGCTTCCAGATCCGCCAGCATCAAGCCCATGTAGGTATGCCGGGCGTCACCGGGAGCGCCGGGCAGGTCGTCGTCCCGCAAGTCGTCCACGAACATCGCCCCGCCTTCTTTGGCGATGGCTTCCATTACCGGGCTGGGGAAGACTTCGGAGCCGAAGATAGCGGGGAGTTCGGCTTCCCGTACCTGGTCGATCAGGTCGGCCACTTCCCGCGCCGATGGCTCGGAGAAGTCCGACGGCTGAACTGCGCCGATTATCTCGAAGCCGTAGCGTTGGGCAAACACCGGGAAAGAGTCGTGGTAGGTCAACAGCTTGCGATGCTCCGGCGGGATGGTCGCCACCACCTCGACAATGCGCCGGTCCAGGTCGTCCAGCCGTTCCTCCAGCGCCCGCAGGTTGGCGTCGAAGTACTCGGCGTTGTCCGGGTCCAATTCCACCAACTTCCCGTGGATTAACTGGGCGTACCGTTTCGCCATGTGGGGAGCCGTCCACAGGTGGGGATTGGGCTGCCCGCCGGACTCGGGGAAGGAGAAGTCGAACACCCATTCATCCTTGGTCATCGCCTGGTCGGCCAGGGTCAATATAACTGCGCCCGGCTTGAGATTGGCCCGGGCCATTGTAATAGTGGGTTCCTCAAGAAACAGCCCGTTGGCGATGAACAGGTCGGCCCCGGCCAGGGTGGAGATGACCGACGGCGCAGGGTCGAAGGTGTGGGAGTTGGTGCCCTCCGGCACCACGCCTTCCAGGGCGATGTGGGCGCCGCCGATGTTTTCGACCAGGCTGGTTATCGGCGAAATAGTTGTCACCACCTTCAGGGGACCGTTGCGGGGTTCCGGGCCGGCCGGCGGGACGCCTCCATCCTGAACGACGGGGGACGCAGCAGCCTGACTGCACGCCAGCGCCGCGGTCAACGCCAGCAGGCCCAGGACCGGCAGCCACCGGAATCCCAGGTCAGCCATGCCGCGAATCATCCTAGTCGTCCGAGCCACCGTCGTCCCCGGTGCCGCGGCACCGGGAGCAGACGCCGGTGATGGCAAAGTGTTCCAAGTCCGGTTCAAAGCCAAACTCTCCCAGGAGGGTTTCACGAAATTCTTCAAGGTAGTGGGGGCTAAGGTTGTAGGCCCCGTGGCATACCCGGCAGACCATGTGATGGTGCTTCCCGGTGGGGTCGGTCAGCTCGTAGTGGAGCCGGTCGCCGATAGCTACCTCGGTGACCACGCCCAGCCGCTTGAATAGGTGGAGGGTGCGGTACACCGTTGCAATGTCCATGTAAGGATAGGCTTCCCTGGCCCGGCGGAAGACTTCATCCACGCCCATGTGGCCGTCGCCGCCGCCGACAATCTGCAACACCAGCAACCTTTGGGGCGTCAACCGATGCCCCTGCTCCCGCAGCGTTGAAACCGCCTGTTCGGTGTCGGTCATACCAGCCTTAACCGCAACATTTAGTTATTGCAACTGATTGCGGAAACGCATTATAGCACATCCACATTGCCTGTCAACAACCCGCGGTTGCTGAAGGTCAGGGCCTTTTCATTCTCCCCTCTCCCCGCGGGAGAGGGGCCGGGGGTGAGGGCGAACCCCGCGCATCGGCAACGGTTGCTCCTAGCCGGGACGCCCTCACCCTAGCCCTCTCCCAGAGGGAGAGGGGATTTTTCGAGAATCGAAAGACCATGTTGACTTCAATGTGTTGACTTCCGTTGGCGGGACGGTTAGTATTTTTGGGCAATGAGAATTTCCTGGGACGGCTGCGGTTACTATTATTCTGGCTTTGCGGGCTTTTCAGTCAGCCGGTGAAGGTTACGGTGCGCTAACCCAAGGCAGCCAGGAGGATAGGACACCAGGCCCCAACCGGCAGAGGTTGGGGTTTTTTGGTTGGGCTGCTGACGGGCTGGCCGCTATGGCCGGGGCGCGCTTTATCCGGCGGGGCCGTCGCCGGGGTAAACCTGAGAATTTAGGGAGGAACACCGTGCAACCGTCGGCAACCCGAGACGTACATATTGAGTCTACCCAACCCTTGGTCACCCCCATCGATCTGGTCAATGCCCTGCCCATTACGCCAACCGCGGAGCAAACCGTCCTGGAAGGCCGCCAACAGGTCCGAAACATCCTCAACGGCGGCGACCCCCGCCTGCTGCTCATCGTCGGCCCCTGCTCCATCCACAACAAGGAATTGGCGTTGGAATACGCCGGGCGGCTGCGGGAACTGTCCCAGAAACTGAGCGACCGGCTGATGATAGTCATGCGGGTCTACTTCGAGAAGCCCCGCACGACCGTGGGCTGGAAGGGCCTGATTTACGACCCGTACCTCAACGACTCCTTCGACATTGAAGAGGGCCTGCGCACCGCCCGCTCGCTGCTCTTGCAGATTGGCGAGATGGGGATGTACGCCGGGACCGAGTTCCTCGACCCGGTGGTCCCGCAATACCTGGCCGGGCTGATAACCTGGGGGACCATTGGCGCCCGCACCACGGAGAGCCAGATTCACCGCCAGATGGCCAGCGGCCTGAGTATGCCGGTGGGCTTCAAGAACGGCACCGACGGCAACGCCCAGATCGCGGTGGACGCCATGCTGTCGGCCCGCAGCCCCCACGGTTTTCTGGGACTGGACCACGACGGCCGGACGGCCCTGGTACGCACCACCGGCAATCCCGACGGCCACCTGGTGCTGCGGGGCGGCAGCCACGGGCCCAACTTCGGCGCCGAGGCCGTCGGCGAGGCCAAGCGCCGCCTGGAAGCCGCCAGCGTGCGGTCTCAGTTGATGGTCGATTGCAGCCACGGAAACTCCAATAAAGACCACAAACTTCAGGGCACCGCGTTCAAGGACGTGGTCTCCCAGAAGGCGGCCGGCGACCGGGACATCATCGGCGTGATGCTGGAGAGCAACCTCAACGCGGGCAACCAGCGCCTGTGCGAAGACCTTTCCCAACTGGAGTACGGCGTGTCCATCACCGACGCCTGCATCGGCTGGGAGGAAACCGAGGTCCTGCTCAACTGGGCCCACGAGGCAATGGCCGACGTGGTCAACGTCCCGGTCAGCTAGCCGCCCCGACTCCCGCCCTGTGGGTGGGACCGGATTGCATTGCTCAACCGTCAAGCCATTGGGCGGCGAACGGTTCCAACCGTTCGCCGCCTTTTTGTGTGGGAAGGGATCGTGGACGTGAGGACGAACGGGTTAACTGGAGCCTTGTCAGCAGGGTTATTGGGCGGTATCTTGCGGTTGAGAAAATTGCGAAACTACCCAGCTGAGCTTGCGACTGCTAATTGGGGACGAATACCGTTAAAGTATTTGCCGAATCCCCCCACCCTGAATGGCCAACGAATCCTATTCACGCTATTATTCTTCTGGCCCTTCGGCAACTAAAGAGTTTCGCAATTTTCTCTGCGGTTCGTGCCGGTTGATTCGGCCGCACTGCGTTGATATACTTCCTTGCACCTTCCAAGAGTGCCCGCCGGAGAGGTTCGGCCGCCCATAACGTCAAATCTGGCCCCATTCCGTTGCAGGGAGCGAATTATGTTTCCGGGAGTGACCTTGGCCGCGGTAGGGCGTGAAGACGTGCAGCGAATGGCCGATTGGCTGACTGACCGGGAGGTCAACGCGGCATGGTACGGGTTGGACGAATCCGGCCAGCCCCTGCACATAGGTTACAGCCCTCAAGAGATGCTCCAGGCTTCCGACGAAGAAATGCAAGCCGTCTTCGACGATGACGACCGCAAGTTTTACTCGTTGTATTCACCCGAAGGCGACCACATCGGGGAAAGCCAGCTAGTTGTGGAGTGGCCTCTTGAAGAAGCCCAACTGTTCATCCTGATTGGCCGGAAAGACCTCTGGCACCATCACTACGGCACCGCGGCGCTGCTGCTGCTGCTGGACGAGGCTTTCGACGGTCTGGGACTGCACCGGGTCTGGGTAGATGTCCCCGAATACAACGAACACGCCTTGCAGATGTTCCGCCACGTCGGGTTTGTGCTGGAAGGACACCTGCGCCGCACCCACCGCCGGGACGATGATTGGTACGATTCCTTTGCTATGGGCCTTCTGGTCGACGAATACGTCCGCCGGCGGGAACGCCTCATCAACAGCATCACCGGCTAATACCGGCTCGTATCGCTCCCACGCCTCACCGCCCGCGTGGTTGGCCTCTAACCCCTGAAATCCTTACTTAAAGGACTTCCCACCGGCCCGCCGGGGTGAAGGTCGCCGGGGCTGGTTTACCCCAAGGGCAACCCGGGGCGGCAATGGGAAGACACTGCTTGAACTTTCCCTGACCCGAGAAAATTGCGAAACTCTTTTAGTGGCCGAAGAGACAGAAGAAAAATAGCGTGAATAGGATTCATCGGCCAATGAGGGTAAGCGGAATTCGTCTGACATTTTGACGGTATTCGTCCTCCATCAGCGGTAGCAAGCCCAGCCGGGGAGTTTCGCAATTTTCTCCTGACCCTTCTGTATTTGTCATAAATCCTGTATCCTTTTCTTATGCCCATATACCCACCCGTCGGGTCCAATTTCCATTAACAGGATTCAGCTGCGGCAAAGGGGGCGAAATGCCAATTATCACGATTAACGGGACCATTGGAAGCGGAACCTTTGAAGTGGGTCAGATGGTGGCTAATTCGCTGAATCTCAACTACGTGGACCGCATGGTGCTCGCCGAGGCCGCCAAGCGCGTCGGTTCGCCGGTGGGGGCCTTGGTCGAGAAGGAACAGCGGGTTGTCCGATTCCGGGAACGCTTGGGGCGATTCTTGCAGACGATGCTGGAACGCTCGGCGATTTCCGGCGTCAGCGGCGAACCCTATTTCGGCAGGGGTATTGAGATGCTGCCGGCTGAGACCTACACCGAACTGGCCGGCGACCCGTCATCGTCGGCACAGCGCGTCAACGACCAGGCGTTCATTGAAGCAACCACAACGGTGATCAAAGAGGTGGCGGAAGCCGGCAACGTAGTAATCATCGGCCGCGGTTCCAACATGATTCTGGCCGAGACGCCCGGAGTGGTCAACGTCAGCCTGATTGCTCCCCTGGAATACCGGATCAATACCATCATGCACCGGGAACATCTCTCCCATGAAAATGCCGCCGCCTACGTGGAACAACTGGAGGAGGCCCGGTTGACCTTCTTCCGCAAGTTCTTCAAGGTGAACGCCAACGACCCCGAACTATACCACATCGTCCTTAACACCGGCATGATGGACCATGAGGCCGTCGTTGACGCCGTATCCCGGGTCGCTTCCGACCACGCGGAATAACCCAACCGGAGCAGGCGCTCTTACGCCGGAAAGCCGGCGCGTCTCCCACGCTCTCTGCGGGATTGTATGGTCATGCCCTTCGGCGCGGCCGGGAAGGCGGGTATACCCTGCCTGCAACCGGCAAAGGTTTAGAATCCATCCGAAAGCGCAGTCCGGCAAGCTCAAGGCGGGGACGCGAGCAGGGGAGTCCTTCGAGATCCCCATGAAAACCCTACCCGCTCTCCGGGCAGCCGGGGCGCCGCGGGAAGCAGGTCCGACTTGATACCTCTCTCCGACGGCAGCGTTTACCTGCGCTCCCGCCCAATAGTCAACATTGCCCTGCTGGCGCTGAACGGCCTGGTTTTCCTCTACTCCCTGGCGCTGGGCGGATTGTCCTTCCTGATTGGGGGCAGCAACCCGGCAGTCATCGAATTCTTCTACACCTGGGGGTTCATCCCGGCGGAATTTCCCGGCCGGGACCCTTTCACCGCCCTCGGCCTGGGCTTCCTGGGCGCCGTTGACATAACCACCCCCGTTCCCACTTGGGGAACGATTTTCTCGTCCATGTTCATGCACTCCGGGCTGCTGCACTTCGCCGGAAACATGGCTTACCTCTGGGTGTTCGGGCGCAACCTGGAAAACCGGCTGGGCCATGTCAAGTACCTGGCGTTCTACCTGGTGGCCGGAGTCCTGGCGACGCTGAGCCACTGGTTCTTCTTCCAGGACTCCCGTGTACCCCTGATAGGAGCCAGCGGAGCCATATCCGGGATTTTGGGCGCCTACCTGTTCCTGTTCCCTTACAACCGCATCCGGGTGCTGGTAATGCTGGGCATCATCACGGTTATCCGGCTGCCCGCGAGCTACGTTCTGGGATTTTACCTGCTGCTCCAGGTGGTGCAGTTGGTCTTTTCGCTGGGCGTGTCCGACCAGGTGAGCGTTGCGTTGTGGGCCCACGTTGGGGGCTTCGTTGCGGGAGCGGGCATTGTCGTCCTGTACCGGCTGGCCACCGGGCAGCGCATCTGGCCGTCCCGGTACGTTTCCGGCTCCCGTCCCGCGCAATACTGGCGGGGCCGCCCGCTGGACTAGCCGCCCAATTTCCGGCCAACGGCTACGGTTGACAACCACAACTTGCCTGCTTAGGCCGTGACAACAGCAAACGAAGGATTTGAGGTAATGGGAATATTCAGCGTTCCAATCAGCATCGGGAATCCCAAGGGCGGCGACATCCAATGGGTCGACGCGCTGGTCGACACCGAGGCCTCCCATTCAATGGTTCCCGCTTCCCTGTTGGACCAGCTTTTGCATCTGACGCCGTTGAAGGTTTTGGAGTTCGAACTTGGCGACGGCACCGTCAAATCTTACGGGTTCGGGGTCGCTCGTTTCCGTATCTTGGACGAAGAAATGCCTTGCCCGGTAATCTTCGGCCCCGAGGACGAGTACCTGTTGGGCGCGACGACTCTTGAGAACTTCAATCTAATCCCGGACACCACCCACAGGCAGCTTATCCCTGCTCCCCGGCTTCGGGTCTGACCTACCCCACCACCGCCGGCAGCAACCCCAGCATCTCCCGGGCCTGGGCCGGGGTGGCCGGCTCCCTGCCGTTGAGGCGCGCCATTGTCACCGCCCATTCGATGTACTGGGCGTTGGAAGTTGGCTGCGGGTTGTTGGGCAGGAAGGGACTGTCTTCAAACCCCACCCTGATGTGCGCTCCGGTGGCAATGGCGATGCTGCACAAAACAAAGGTCTGGCTGCCGCTGCTGTGGGTCAGCCAGGTGGCTTCGGGGTACAACTCCCGGATGTTGTCGGTAATCATCGTGTAGTTGCGGGGATTTCCCGTCATGGACTGCCGCCCGTCGCCCCAATGGGCCGACGGCTCAACCAGGAAGTAACGGGAGCTTCTTATCTGCCCTTCCCGCATCAGGGTGGCGGCGTTGTTCAACATTCCGGTGTCGTGGACGGCCGGCTCAGGGAAGGTGCCGCGCCGGTAACAGGCCTCCAGCGTGGCGGTGATGTCCTCGTAGCTGTTGGGCGAAATGGCCGTCCGGCGCTGTCCGGTTTCCGGGTCGGCGGGCCAGCGGACGCCGTAACCCAGGTTCAGCGACACCATCTCCACCGGCAGCGGCGTTTCCAGCAGGTAGTTGGTCACCGTGGTGACCGGGACATTTTCCTGCCGGGCCGTGGTGTGGTTGAGGACCAGGCCGCACTGGGCGCGAATCAGTCCGTCCGCCCGCGTGTACCAGTCCGGGTCGTAGCTGATGCCGCCGCCGGGGTTGCGGGCGTGGAAGTGGACAATGGACGCTCCGGCTTCATAGCACCGCACCGCTTCCTGGGCCACCTCTTCCGGCGTCCACGGGACGTTGGGGTTCTGGTCCCGGCCCCGTCCGCCGTTCAGACAACCCTTAACTATAATCGTATCCATCACACTCCTATGCCGGTTGGCTCTTTGGTACTCTCCGGGTTTGTTGGTATGGCAGTTATATCGTTGGTTGCGGGATCCCGGAAGGACTTCCTTCCGATCTTCAAAAATAGCGTGGATATGATATTATATTGCCCGAAGCAATTGGTCGATTCTCCTACTCAAATTGGTGGAGGCATACATGCTGGACTACAAGCCGAACATAGTCCTGTCCAATGAAGAATTTAACGTCGTCGGCACCCGGCCGGTTCGTCCCGACGGCGCGGATAAAGTAACCGGAAAGGCCCGTTACTCGGCGGACATCAACCTGCCGGGCCTGCTCCACGGCAAGGTTCTCCGCAGTCCCCACGCCCACGCGCGCATCAAGAAGCTGGACACCAGCCGGGCGGAGGCCCTCTCCGGAGTACGGGCCGTCATCACCGGCGCCGACTTGCTGCGGCCGGCCGGCCGGGCATCGGACCTGACCGAAGGCGCAATGGTCAACTACAAGTTCCTCAGCAACAACGTCTTGGCCCAGGATAAGGTGTTGTACAAGGGACACGCCATTGCCGCCGTCGCCGCGGCCAGCCCCCACGTTGCAGAAGAAGCCCTGAAGCTGATTGACATTGAATACGAGGTCCTGCCTCCGGTACTCCACGCCAAAGAGGCCATGAAGGAAGATTCGGCGCTGGTACACGACCGCCTGGCCTCCATGAACACCGCCAACATCCGCGCCGGCGGCGTCCTGGACGACGACGACACGCGTCGCGGCACCAACATCGCCAACCACTTCGAGTTCCGGCTCGGCGACACCGAAGCGGGTTTCAAGGAAGCCGACATAATCATTGAGAAAGAGACCGCCACGGTGGCCGTCCACCAGGGATACATCGAACCCCACAGCGGCACCGCCCAATGGCATCAGGACGGCACCCTGACCGTCTGGTCCAGCAGCCAGGGCCACTTCACCGTGCGCGATTATACGGCTCGTTTAATGGGTGTCCCGGTCTCCAGCGTGAAGGCGATACCCATGGAGATTGGCGGGGGGTTCGGCGCCAAGCTGACCATGTACGCCGAGCCGGTGGCGGCCGGGCTGGCCCGCAAGGCCGGCGCTCCGGTCAAGGTGACCATGAGCCGCACCGAGGTCTTTGAGGCCACCGGCCCCACCTCCGGCACCAACATTCGGGTGAAGCTCGGCGCGACCAGGGACGGCCGCTTCACCGCTGCTGAAGCCGTCCTTATCTTCGAGGCCGGCGCCTTCCCCGGCTCCCCGGTGCCCGGCGGCGCCCAGTGCATGATGGGCGCCTACGACATTCCCAACGCCTCCATCGAAGGCTACGACATCGTGGTCAACCGGCCCAAGACCGCGGCCTACCGGGCGCCAGGTTCCCCCGCCGCCGCCTTCTGCATTGAGACCGCCATTGACGAACTGGCCGAGAAGCTGGACATGGACCCCATCGACCTCCGGCTACTCAACAGCTCCAAGGAAGGCGTTCGCCGCGTCACCGGCCCCCTGATGCCCAAGGTGGGCTTCATTGAAGTGCTGGAAGCGGCCAAGGCCCACCCCCACTACTCCCAGCCGCTGGACGGCAAGTACCGGGGCCGGGGCATAGCCAGCGGGTTCTGGGGCAACAACACCGGCCCGGCGGCAGTGGTGGCCACGGTCAACCCCGACGGCGCCGTCAACCTGGCCGAGGGTTCGCCGGACATCGGCGGAACCCGCGCTTCCGTCTCCCAGCAGTTGGCCGAGGTGCTGGGGATACCCATTGAGGACGTTCATCCCCAGATAATGGATACCGATTCCATCGGTTTTACGTCCAACACCGGCGGCAGCGGCGTCACCTTCAAGACGGGCATCGCCGCCTATACCGCCGCTCACGACATCCGCCAGCAAATGATTCAGCGGGCGGCCAAAATCTGGGACGTGGACGTCGGCGGCGTCACCTTCAAGGATGGCGTGGTGCAGCACGTTTCCGACCCGGAACTGAGGCTGACCTTCAAGCAGTTGGCGGCGCGCCAGGTTCCCACCGGCGGCCCCATTGTCGGCTCCGCCGGCGTCAATCCCCCCGGCGCCGGTCCCGCTCTGGCTGCCCATATCGTCGATGTCGAGGTGGACCCGGATACCGGCAAGGTGGAGATTCTCCGCTACACCGCCCTCCAGGACGCCGGCAAGGCCGTCCACCCCAGCTATGTCGAGGGCCAGATTCAGGGCGGCGTCGTCCAGGGTATCGGCTGGGCGCTCAACGAAGAGTATTACGTCAGCGACCAGGGCCAGATGATGAACTCCAGCTTCCTGGACTACCGGATGCCGGTCAGCCTGGACCTGCCCATGATTGACACCGTGGTCGTCGAAGTGGCCAACCCCAACCATCCCTACGGCGTCCGCGGGGTGGGTGAAGTGTGCATCGTCCCGCCCATGGCCGCCATTTCCAACGCCATATCCCATGCCATCGGCGTGCGCATGGACAACCTGCCGATGAACCCCGGCGCGGTGCTGGAAGCCCTGTGGAATAAGGAAAACGCCGGGTAACCGGGGAGTTAAGATGGCTGAGATCTGGATTCCGCCTCAAATGCAGCCGATAACCGGCGGGCAGGAACGCGTCCAGGTGGACGGCAGAACGGTGCGCCAGTTGGTCAACAACCTGGAACAGCAGTTCCCGGGGCTGAAGGCCATGCTGTACGACGAGGACGAGGACGACATAATGGCGGGTCTCGCGGTCATTGTAGACGGCGAGGCCAGCCAACTCGGTCTGCTGGAACGGGTGACCGAAGCCAGCGAAGTCCACTTCCTGCCCGCCATCGGCGGCGGGTGAAGATACCATAACCGGGCAGACAACCAGCGGGGCGCCGGCAACCGGCGCCCCGCTCTGATTTGCCGGGTATTTTCCGCACTAAAATCCGTTTGTCCTGTGGCCCTCGAAAGACTCCCATACCGAAGGAGAATCGTGGCAGTTCTATTCAAGACCGCTATCCCGCACACCCCGGCCAGCGCGCAGGCCGCCAGAGAAGTCCGGCGCAACAGCCCCATCCGCCGCGCCCGAACCTGCTGCGACCATCTGGCCGGTGTCGCCGGCGTTACCCTGATGGACTGGTTCCTGTCCGCCGGTTGGCTGGAGGAAGCGGGGATCGAACTGGGCCGCGCCCAATACCGGCTGACGCCCGGCGGGGAACTAAACTTGACACGACGGGGCGTAACACTGCCCGCTCCCGGCGCATCCCACCGCCGCTACTGCTACGGCTGCGTTGACTGGACGGAGCGCCGGTACCACATGGGCGGCGCGTTGCCAGCCGCCGTCCTGCACCGGCTGGTTGATGACGGTATCCTCAGCCGCCCCCCGATGACCGGGGATGGCGTCGGCGTTGCCAGAAACGCCGCCCGAACCGTCACCTTGTCTCAGTCCTTGGAATCGTGGCTGGCCTGAACCCAACAATCGCTGTTCTAGGGCTTGTCCGGGGAACCTAGACCTCTACCGGGTCAATCCTCACGATGCGGCCGGAACGCGCCGACTCGACCATCGCCAGCGTAACCTCGACCACCCGCAGGCCGTCTATTCCGGTGGCTGCCGGGTCTGCGCCGGACTCGACGGCCCGGTGGAAGTCCTCGATTTCCGCAACGAAATTTCCCAGGTAGTCGTCCGGATATTCCAGGGTCTCGTTCACCGTCTCGCTGACAATCTCCACCTGCCCCTGCCGGGCTTCCCAAAGCGTGGCGCGGCTGCTGATGCGGCCGTCGCTGCCGTAGACGGTGAAGTCGTTGCGTGAATCGGGCAGCACCCGCCCGCAGCAGACAGTCCCGATGACCCCGCCGCTGAACCGCAGGGAAAGGACCGCCAACTGCTCCAGCGGCCGCGCCTCACTCTGCCCGTCGGTGACGGCGGCAACTTCGGTTACTTCCTGCCCCAGCAGGAACCGCAGCAGGTCCACCGCGTGAACTCCGGTTCCCATCATCGTCGACGCGTTGCCGATTAACTCCGGCTGGTCCCACCACCGGCGCAGGCCGGTCCGGGGCGGCGGGGGGCCTTGACCCCGGACGCCGAACCCCCACTGTCCCTGGGCCAGGGTCAAATTGCCCAAGCCGCCGCCGGCAATCACCTCCCGCGCCCGGATGTGTCCGGGGTGGTGCCGCAGGTTGAACCCCACGCCCAGCTTGACCCCCGAGTTCCGGCAGGCCCGGACCATCGCCACGGCATCGGCCAAGGTAGTGGCCATGGGTTTCTCCGTCAACACATGCTTCCCGGCCGCGGCGGCCTGCCGGGTTTGTTCCGAATGCAGGGCGTTGGGCGAGCAGATAAACACCGCGTCCATCCGGGAATCGCCCAGCAGGTCGTCCAGAGCATCATAGGCGGCATCGGCGCCGTGACGCTGGGCAAACTCTTCCGCCCGGCCCCGGTCCCGGCTATAGACTGCCACCAACCGGCTGTCCGGCGCGGCGGCAATGGCCGGCGCAATCTTTAAGTCCGGGTGCTGTCCGGCGCTGATGATTCCCCAACCCAATGCCACGCTGCACCTCCTTGGCGGCTCTCGCCGCCGGAACGGTTTGTCAGTTTCCGGCACCCCATCCGCCGTCCTGGTCCCGGCTGGGAACGGGCGCCTGGACTAAAATATGGCAATCGCCAAACCATGTCAAACCCGGCCACTTCGTTGTCGGCGACATCAGTTGGAGGAACGACAATAACCGCCTTCGGCCCCAAGCCCTTGAAGGACTTCCTTCGCACGAATCCGGCTTGACAACCCCACCCCTGGGGCGTAGAGTAGGCCACAGCGTTCCTCACCTTAAAAATCTGCAATACACCTCAGGCGCCGCAAAGGCTCAAATGGGAAAGGCGGTGAAAATCCGCCGCGGTTGCGCCACTGTAAACGGGTATCCTCCGGCCAGTCATTCCTGCCCCTTGTTTCAGCAAGGAAGGGAAGGCCACGGCAGCACGGGCCCGTAAGTCAGAACACCTGCCTGGGTGATCGGGTCTCTACTCTGCGCTAAACAGATGGGGGTTCCCCGCGGCGGATTGACAACCGCCCCGGTGTAACTGAAAGCACGAATCCCCGACAACGCAGAGTCGGGGGTTTTGATTTTGAGGGACATGGCAGCACCCGGAGCATCAACGCAGAGAGCATCCCGGCGCTGGAAGGGCTGAGCATTCGTTTATGAGCGGCAAAGGCGAAATCGCAATGACCATCGTGGCGGTCGGTCCCGGCGACCCGCAAATGCTGACTTTGCGCGGGCGTCAGGCCATTGAGGACGCCGATTTGGTCGTCGGGTTCCGCACCGTGCTTAACGTGGTGGAGCAATGGGCCGGCGGCGCCGAGTTGTGCCCCATGAGCTACCGGGACCAAGAACAGGTACTGGACTATGCCCAAGAACAGGTCCGGGTCGGTAAGACCTGCGTGGTCTGTGCTTGGGGCGACCTGAACGTCTCGGCCAAGGAACTGCTGGAGCGCGTACAGCGCCGCGCCGACCGGGTGGAATTGGTTCCCGGCGTAAGCTCGATACAGTTCGCCTGCGCCCGCACCGGCATATACATGGAAGAGTCCATTTTCGTCACCCTCCACAAGCGGGCCGACACCGGCGCTGATTTGGATGAATTGCTGCATCATCTCAACGAGGGGTTGCGCAACGTCATCCTGCTGCCCCGCCCCTTCGACCTGATGCCCCCCCTGATTGCCCGTAATCTGGCGGAGGCCGGGATACCGAAAGAACGCCCGGTCATCGTTTACCAACGGTTGACCTTCGACGATGAACAGTCCTGGCAGGGTACGCTGGAGCAATGCTCCGGCCTTCCTGACGAGTTCAGCGATCTGTCAATCATGGTCTTCCCCCGCCCGGCCCAAGACCCGGATTAAGCCCGGCCCGACCCTGGAATAAGAGACGAGGTTACGTCGAACTTGACTGCACAGACCCGAACCGGACAACAGAACATTGTCTTTGTCACCACCGCGGATACGGACATCCTCACCGCGGAACGTTCGGTGTCCGGGCTGGGCCTGTCTGACTTCCCCACCATCGCCGCGTTCAACCCGGTCGCGCTGTCCGACGACTCCTCTCGCGAGGTGCTGCTGCAAGCAGTGGACGGCGCCGGAGTGGTCGTCCTGCGGCTGCTGGGTGGCAAGCGGTCGATGCCCGAGGTGTTCGACCAACTGGTCGCCCGCTGTCACTCCCGCGGGGTGCCGTTGATTGCCTGTCCCGGACACCAGGAATGGGACGAAGACCTGGTCACCGCCTGCACGGTGTCCGTGGCCGAACTGGAAACCGTCTTTTCCTACCTGATGCGGGGCGGCGTCGCCAACTTCCAAAACCTGTTCCTGTTCCTCAGCGACACCTACTTGGGCAGCGGCTACGGCCACGAAGCCCCGGAGCCGGTGCCCTGGGAAGGGATTTACCACCCCGACTTCCACCATACTTTCGACGTCGATACCTACGTGGCTCAGTCCTTCAAGCCCGGGCAGCCAGCCGTCGGCCTGCTTTTCTACCGCGCCCACTGGATGAGCGGCAATCTCCAGTTTATTGACGAGTTAATACGTGGGCTGGAAGCGCAGAACGTCAACGTGCTGCCGGTGTTTTCCTTCAGCCTCAAGCACAACCCGGAGGAAGAAGGAGAGCCCAGCCGGACCCTTACCGGGTATATGCTGGACAACGACGGCGTTCCCCGGGTTGACTGCATCGTCAACACCATGGGGCTGGCCATGAGCGACCTGACCCAGGACGGGCCAACCATTGCCACCGGCTGGTCCGTTGACCTGCTGGACCGGATGGACGTGCCGGTTATCCAGGGCATCGTCAGCACCGGCACCCAGGAAGAATGGCAGGACAGTTCCCTGGGATTGGGCCCCATTGACACCGCCATGAACATCGCCCTGCCCGAGTTCGACGGCCGCATCATCTCGGTGCCCATTTCCTTCAAGCAGGAAACCGCCTCCGCCCACAATGGCAGCATGGTCACCAACCGCCTGCAACGGTACGTCGCCCGGCCCGACCGCATTGACTTGGTGGCCCGGCTGGCGGCCAAGTGGGCCGCCCTGCGCCGCAAGTCCAACGCCGAAAAGCGCGTCGCTATTATGATGAGCAACTATCCCACCAAGGACGCCCGCATCGGCAATGCGGTGGGATTAGATACCCCGGCTTCGGTTATCAACCTGCTCAACGCTCTGCACCGGGCCGGTTATCAGGTCGAAGACATCCCGGAAGACGGCGATGAACTGGTGCATCGCATCATCGAGCGTTGCAGCAACGACCGGGACTCGCTGACCGAGGAGCAAATGCGGCTGGCCGTGGGCCACGTCAGCAGCCGGCAGTACGCCGCCTGGTTCCGGGGTTTTCCCGAATCGGTGCAGCAGGAACTTGAGGATTCGTGGGGGCCGCCGCCGGGACAGGTCTACCGCACCGGGGACGAACTGGCCATCGCTGGCTTGCAGTTGGGCAACATTTTCGTCGGGCTGCAACCGCCCCGCGGGTTCGGCGAGCATCCCATATCCATTTACCACAGCCCGGACCTGACGCCCACCCACCACTACATCGCCTACTACCGCTGGATTCGCGACGTTTTCCGGGCCGACGCCATGGTCCACGTCGGGAAGCACGGCACCCTGGAATGGCTGCCGGGCAAGGGAATCGGGTTGTCCGAGGCGTGTTACCCGGAAGTTGCCCTGCAAGACCTGCCCCTGTTCTACCCGTTCATCATCAACAACCCCGGGGAAGGGACGCAGGCCAAGCGGCGCACCCACGCCACGATTATCGACCATCTGATTCCGCCCATGACCACCGCCGACAGCTACGGCGACATCGCCAAGCTGGAGCAGCTCATGGACGAGCATTACCAGTGCCAAACGCTGGACCCGGCCAAGCTGCCCGTGCTGGAGTCCCAGATTTGGGAAATGGTGCAGCAGGCCGAGTTGCACCGCGACTTGGGAGTTGACGCTCAGCCCGGCGACTTCGCCGAGTTTATGCTGGAAATCGACGGCTACTTGTGTGAAATCAAGGACGCCCAGATTAAGGACGGCCTGCACACGCTGGGCGAGCCGCCCACGGAAGAGCAGCTTGTTGGCCTGATGTCTGCCCTGACCCGGCTGGACATCGGCGGCATTCCCAGCCTGCGCCGTTCCATTGCTGAGGCGCTGGGGCTGGACTACGGTATGCTGATGGACGAACCCTCCCTGCCCATGAACGGCAGCGTCCCCCAGGTTCTGCGGGACGTGGACCCGGACTCCCCCGTCCGCAGCGCGGGCGACGTTCTGGAGCGTCTGGAAACGCTCTGCCGGGCCTGCCTTTCCCAAATGCAGGACAACGGGTTCCGCCCGGACCAAGTCGCTCCCGTGGTTGCCGGTGTTTTGGGTCGGCCCGACGCCCAAACTGAGGAAATGCTGAGGTACGCCACCGAGTCCATCTACCCGGCCCTGATGCGCACCACCGACGAGATTGACAATCTGCTGCGGGGGCTGGAAGGCCGCTTCGTCCCGCCTGGCCCTAGCGGAGCGCCGACCCGGGGCATGGCCAACGTGCTGCCCACCGGCCGTAACTTCTACTCGGTGGACCCCAAGACCTTGCCCTCCCCCGCCGCCTGGGACGTTGGCAAAGACTTGGGCGACGCGCTTCTGGCCAAGTACCTGGACGAAGAGGGCGCCTACCCGGAAATGGTGGGCATCGTGGTGTGGGGCACATCGGCCATGCGCACCCACGGCGACGACATCGCGCAGATAATGTACCTGCTCGGAGTGCGTCCCGTCTGGCAGCAGGAAAGCCGCCGGGTGTCCGGAATCGAGGTTATCCCGGTCTCCGAGTTGGGCCGCCCCCGCATTGACGTGACGGTCCGCATCAGCGGCTTCTTCCGGGACGCCTTCCCCAACCTGATTTACCTGATGGACCAGGCCATCGAATGCGTATCCGCGCTGGACGAGTCGCCGGAAGAAAACTATGTCCTCAAACATCTCATGGAGGACCGGGAACGCCGCGAGGCAACCGCGGAGTCTCCGTCATCTGGCGGAGACTCCGCGGTTGCCATGTCCGGGTCTCTGTATCGAATCTTTGGCAGCAAGCCCGGGACTTACGGTGCCGGGATTCTTCCCGTCCTGGACGAACGCAACTGGGAGACGGTGCAGGATCTGGCCGAGGTGTACACCGCTTGGGGCGGATACGCCTATACGCAGAAGGACTTCGGGGTCAACGCCCGCGAGCAGTTCCGCCTGCGGTTCAGCCAGATTGTGATTGCCGCCAAGAACCAGGACAACAGGGAGCACGATGTTTTCGACAGCGACGACTATATGCAGTATCATGGCGGCATGATTGCAACGGTTCGGGCGTTGACCGGGCGCAACCCCCGGCAGTTCTTCGGCGACAGCTCCGACCCGTCCCGCTCCCGGGTGCGCGACCTGCAGGACGAGGCCCGCCGCGTGTTCCGCAGCCGGGTAGTCAATCCCAAGTGGATTGAGTCGATGAAGCGCCACGGGTACAAGGGAGCATTCGAGTTGTCCGCCACGGTGGACTATATGTTCGGCTACGACGCCACCGCCCAGGTGGTGGAAGACTGGATGTATCAGGACGTCACCGAGGAGTATGTCCTGAACCCGGAAATGCAGGAGTTCTTCAGGGAGAGCAACCCTTGGGCGCTGCGGGCAATTGTCGAGCGTCTGCTGGAGGCCGTCGAGCGGGGACTGTGGGAAAACCCGCCGCCGGAAATGCTGGAACAACTGAAAGAACTGTACTTGGAACTGGAAGCCGATTTGGAAGCCCGCCAGGAAGGACGTCCGGGTTAATGACCGGCCCGGACGGGATCAAAGGAGGCCGCAAGTGGATGTGACGTTGGAGTTGCTGAACGAACTGACCGGGCACGAGCAGATGATGTGGGTTGTCGGAGCTGGCGAGGTCGTCAGTGAAAACCATGCCCACGGCATTAAGCAGCCTGAGATACACAATGGCTGGGCTACCATCGAGGCCGACAACTGGCACTTCCACCTCAAAATGGAGAACGTTGACGGCATCCAGTTCGTGGAGGCCAACAGCCACGGCAGCATGAAGTCCTACTACGTGCGGTTTTCCAAGGACTGGGAGGATACCCTGGTTCGGTGTTATTTCCCCAACCCGTATCTTGACGACGACGAGAAACGCGCCGAGTTCCAGCCCGATAAGCTCCGCGCCTTTGAGGAGATGCGGGACCGCTACGTGGGCCGGGAAGGGATAGTTTTTGTCGAACGCTGACCAGCCGCCCGCATCAGGGTTCCTCGGCGGCAACAATTTAGGGTATTATTGCCCGGCGCCGGTCCGGCTCAGGATTACCGGGACTCAGGTCCGGGAATACCATCAGGCAGAACAACCCAGGCAGTTAAGCCAATTTCATAATGGAGGAAACCATGACAACTCTGGTGAACGCACTTCGCTCGCGGGAAACTCCGGTTTGGGCGCCCTGGGTGGCGCTGGGGGCTGCGGTCCTCTACTTCGTCGGCTACGTTGACGGCGGGATCCACGGCGCGGCCATCGGCTCCCCGGCCGTCTTGGGCGTCGTCCACGAGGTCTTCCACCACGCCCGCCACGTCGCCTTCATGTGCCACTAGGCCCACGATGGCGCGCCGGATAGCCCGGCGTTAGGGCAGTCGCAAGACCGCCCAACCCCCGAGTCAATGGCCGTTGAACCAAGGACGCTCTGCCGTCCTTAGTTCAACACGGCTCAAGGAAGTTCTGGCCAGCAAGCCGGAGACGATACGATGAAAAGCATACTTCCTGTCGCCCTGGTTATGGGGGTTATCGTCGGCCTTCTGGCCGGCGGCTACTTCAACGTGTTCAACGTGCCGGTGATGGAGTGGGCCATCAGCCTTGAAGAAGCTTCTGCTCCCGATGCGGGAGCAGAAGCCGAAGGAGGCATCGTGGTCTCCCTGGGCCTTCAGCGCATCGGCCTTACCGCCGGTTTGGCCGTCCTCGGCGTGTTGTTCGGGGCCGTCTTTACCGGACTGTATCACTTGGTACGCCTGGCGTCTCCCGGCTGGAATATGTGGGCATGGGCAAACATCGCCGGACTGCTGGGTTTCTGGTCGATTTCTTTGTTCACCCAATTGAAGTATCCCCTGAACCCGCCCGGCATCGGGGAAGGCGCATCCCTGTTGGCCAGGCAGGGGTTTCAGTTTCTTTTCGTGGCCGTGTCTCTGCTGGGGGTGGTGGGGTTTTGTTTGGCGGTCAGGAAAGTTAACGAGTCGGCCGGCGCCGGGGTTTCCCGATCGCTGGGTTACGCTGGTATCTGTGCCGCCTACGCCGCGGTGGTTATCGTGGCCTTCGTTGTCATCCCCGGCAACCCGGACCTCATCCCGGAATGGATGCCGGAAGGTCTGGTTATCTTGTTTCGCACCTTCACCGTCATCGGCCACTTCTTGCTGTGGATGGGCATTGCCCTTGGCGTCACCGGATACATCCGATACAAGGAACGCGGCATCCAAGCCAACCCCGCGTCCGCCGAACGGGTTTCCGTCGGCTAGGAGCCCACTTTGACCACACAACCGCAAAAGGAACCCTGGTTCCCCTTCACCGCCATCGTCGGGCAAGAGGCGATGAAGCGCGCCCTCCTGCTCAACACCATCAACCCCAAAATCGGGGGCGTTCTCATTCGGGGTAAGAAAGGCACGGCCAAGTCCACCGCTGTCCGCTCCCTGGCCGCCCTGCTGCCAGAAGTCTCTGTCGTCCAGGGCTGTCCCTACAGCTGCTTGCCGGACCAGCGCCAGGGATTGTGCCAGCGTTGCGATCCGCCCCAGGCTACCTTCCAGCCCGTCAACCACCAGGTCCGCATCGTTGACCTGCCGGTGGGCGCCACCGAAGACCGGCTGGTTGGCTCGCTGGACATCGAGTCCGCCATTAAGACCGGGGCCAAGAGCTTTGAACCCGGCCTGATTGCCGCCGCTCACCGCGGCATCCTCTACATCGACGAAGTAAATCTCCTCAACGACCACCTCGTTGACGTCCTCCTAGACGCCGCCGCCATGGGCCGGAACTACGTGGAGCGGGAAGGCATTTCCGTCAGCCACGCCGCCGAGTTCATCCTGGTCGGCACCATGAACCCGGAGGAGGGCGACCTGCGTCCCCAACTGCTGGACCGGTTCGGCCTGGCCGTCGAGGTTGACGGCGCCCTGGAATCCGAGGACCGGCGGGATGTCGTGCGCCGCCGCATCGCCTTCGAGGCCGAACCCTATTCTTTCATCTCAGGTTGGGACGAAGCGGAAGCGTTGGAACGGGACCGACTGCTGCGGAGCCGCCAACTTCTGCCCCAGGTGACCGTCGCCGACGACATCCTCGCCCTGATTACCGACATCTGCGCCGAGTACCAGGTGGACGGGCTGCGGGGCGACATCGTGATGTACAAGACCGCCAGCACCATCGCCGCTTACGAGGGACGCACCGAGGTCAACGTGGAAGACGTTCGGGAAGCGGCGCAGATGGCCCTGCTTCACCGCCAGCGCCGGCTGCCCTTCCAGCAGCCCCACCTGGTCACCGAGCAACTGGACTCGATGATCGAAGAACATCAGAATCGCCCTCGGGAGCCTCAGGAGCAGAGCCAGGATTCGGGAGACCGCAACGAGAACGAGTCGGACCCTCCTGACTTAGAACCCCAGGAAGAGCCGCCCGACGATTCCTCGGGCGATGCCGGGCCTCAGGACCAGTGGTTCGAGACCGGCGACCCCTACGCAGTGGAGTCGCTCCAGCTTCAGCCCACTGACCGCCGCGCCCGCCAAAGCACCGGCCGCCGCGCTGTCACCGTCAGCAGTTCCAGCATCGGCCGTTACGTTCGCGCCGCCGTTCCCCAGGGCACGGTGTCCGACTTGGCGTTGGACGCTACTTTGCGGGCGGCGGCCCCTTACCAGCAACGGCGCCGGGACGAGGCGTCCGACGAGTCTCAACCCACCCTGCTCATCGAATCCTGGGACATTCGGGAGAAAGTGCGGGAGACGCGCACCGGCAGCCTCATCCTCTTTGTCGTAGACGCCAGCGGTTCGATGGGCGCGCAGCGGCGCATGGTCGCCGTAAAAGGCGCGATCCTTTCGCTGCTGCTGGACGCCTATCAGCGGCGGGACCGGGTCGCGTTAATCAGCTTCCGGGGAACCAGGGCCGACCTGCTGCTCCCGCCCACCAACAGCGTGGACCTGGCCCAGGTCTACCTTCAGGACCTGCCGACCGGCGGCCGCACCCCCCTGTCCCGTGGCTTGTACCTGGCGTTGGAGGCGCTGGAGACCGAACGGCTCAAAGACCGGGATGTCCTGCCCCTGGTGGTGCTGTTGTCCGACGGGCGGGCCAACGTCACCCTCGATTCTTCGTCTTCCGCCTCAGCCGCCGTCGCCGAAGCCACCGGGGTGGCCTCCCTGTTTGAGGAAAAGCGCTTCTCCTCGGTGGTCGTGGATACCGAGTTGGGCTTCCTGAAGCTGGGGATGGCGCAGGGGTTGGCCGATGCGATGGGCGCCCGCTGCATCAAGCTGGACGACCTGCGTGCCGACCGTTTGGCCGACGCGGTCCGCCAGCAGTTGCCTGACGGCGATGAGCAAGGCTTGACTCCCGATGAGGTACAGTCCGAAGTCCAGTCCATGGTCCGCCGCCTGGGCCTGCACTGAGGGCTTCGCAGGACCTTCCTGCCCAATCCTTCCCCTGGGTTGCGTCTCCGAGAAGCGGGGATTATGCCGGGACCATCAACAACAACGGCAGGCGCTAACCATCAATGCTGATTGACCAACACGTACAAACGGCCCGAGAATTTCTGCTGGCGGCAGACCGGGAACTGGCTGACGGAGATGTCTTGCAGGGTTCCGAAAAGCTGTGGGGCGCCGCCGCCCATGCCGTTATGGCCGTGGCCCAGGAAAGGGGTTGGCCCTTCGGGGACCACCGCTCCCTGAACATGGCGGCCCAACGCCTCACCGAAGAGACCGGCGACCCGGCATTCGAAGACGGTTTCTCCGTGGCGGAAAAACTCCACGCCAACTTCTACCACCGATTCATGGATGACTTGCAATTGCAGGCAGGACGGCGCGGCGTCCAGCGTTTCGTTGACCGGGCGTTGGCGCTGCTGAGTTGACCCCTGGGCATCAACCCCGGTTACTTCCCCGGACTAACTCAATGCCGTGCTCGAACCGCCCCTTTCGGTTTACATCCCCCGTCGGAATTGGTAATCTCTAACCTGACACTTATCCCGTCTGAGGTGCTAGACGCGTGGTCCGAGTTCTTCCCTACGCCGACATGGACAAGATGCTTTCTATTTCCAAGCGGCGAGGTTTCATCTTTCCCAGCAGCGAAATTTACGGCGGCCTGGGTTCCACCTACGACTACGGTCCTCTCGGCGTCGAGTTGAAGCGCAACGTCAAGGAAGCTTGGTGGCGTTCGGTGGTACGGGAACGGGACGATGTGGTTGGTCTGGACTCGGCCATCCTGATGCACCCCCGCATCTGGGAGGCCAGCGGCCATGTCGAGAACTTCTCAGACCCTCTGGTTGAATGCCGGGAATGCCATTTGCGGTTTCGGTCCGACCAACTGGAATCCGAGACCTGTCCGCAATGCGGCGGCGAGTTTACCGATCCGCGCCGATTCAACCTGATGTTCCGCACCTTCATGGGGCCGGTGGAGGACACCAGCCACGAGGTTTTCCTGCGTCCGGAAACCGCCCAGGGCATTTTCGTCAACTTTCCCAACGTCCTCAACTCCGCCCGAAAGAAGCTGCCCTTCGGCATCGCCCAAATCGGCAAGGCGTTCCGCAACGAAATCACCCCCGGCAACTTCACCTTCCGAACCCGGGAGTTTGAGCAAATGGAGGTGGAGTTTTTCGTGAAGCCCGGCACCGACGAGGAATGGCTGCAACAGTGGGTGCAGACCCGGTTCGACTGGTACGTCCGCCACGGCATCCGCCGGGACAACCTGCGGCTGCGGCGTCACGAGGGCGACGAGCTGGCCCACTACGCCAAGGACACCTACGACATCGAGTACCGCTTCCCCTGGGGTTGGGGCGAGTTGGAAGGAATCGCCGACCGCGCCGACTTTGACCTGGGACGCCACGCCGAGTTCAGCGGAGAGGATCTCTCCTACTTCGACGAAGAGACGCGGGAGCGCTACATCCCCTACGTCATCGAACCCTCGGGCGGCGTAGACCGGGCCACTCTGGCGTTCTGGCTGGATTCCTTCGATGAGGAACCCGACGGCAGCGCCACCCGCACCGTGCTCCACCTGCACCGCAAGCTCGCCCCGGTGACGGTGGCCGTCCTGCCCTTGAGCCGGAACGAGCGGCTGGTTCCCACGGCCAGAACCGTTTACGACCAACTGCGCCGCGTCCTCAACACCCAGTATGATGATGCCCAGAGCATCGGGCGGCGCTACCGCCGGCAGGACGAAATCGGCACCCCCTACTGCGTGACCGTGGACTTCGACACTCTGGACGACCATTGCGTAACCGTCCGCGACCGGGACACTATGCACCAGGACCGGGTGCCGGTGTCCGCCCTGCCCCAGATTCTGCTGGACAAGGTGGAACATGGCTGGTAACGCGGGCCTCGGGTCCCCGGCATGACCGGGGGCGGCAGCAGTCAGGGCCAACGCTGCATCCGCAACATCCAGCGCACCCTGCGCCGGTTGGAAGGGGTGTTGCGGGAGATGGAATCGCAGGCTCCGGAACCCCGTCCGGCGGATTCCCGCAGCGAGTTGCTGGAGCAAATCCACGTCGCGGGGGCGATGGAGCAGCGCCGGTTGTTCGAGTTGCTGGACCAGCGCAACTGAATCACACCTGGATTGGCGCGCAGGTCGGCTCCGAGTACCTGGAACTGTGGCAGGCCGCCGACGGCCGGACCTTCTACCGGGTGACGCCCCGGGCGGTCCGTGAATTGCATTTGGGGCAATTGGCCTCCGTCGCTGCCTTTGCCGATCTGTCCGAATCCGGGTTGGAGGACGATTGGCTAAGCGAAGAGGACTCGGTGTATGACCGTTTATGAGCCGGGGGATGTGGTGCTTGGTGCCGTTTCCCTTCGGACAGCGGGCCGGCGGGCACAAGCGGCCTGCATTGGTGGTCAGCAGCCCAAGCCATAACGAGGAGACCGGGCAGTTGGTTATAGCCCAGATAACTGGACGGGTGTCCGGCCCTCCCCGCCCGGGCGATTACACGATTGAGGGTTGGAAAGAAGCCGGTCTCCTGAAGGCAGCCCTGGTGAGGGCACGTTTAGCCACCATTGCAGCCACCCTGGTATTCCGCAAGCTGGGAACCCTGGAACAAGCGGAACTTTCCGGTGCTCTGCGCGCCGTCCAATCCGTCCTTGGGTTGAACCCTTCCAACCCATCGTCCTGAAAGCCTCGAAGGACTTCCTTGCTTACGGGTGGGCGTTCAGACCTCCATCCACGTACACCGGCTGGCCGGTGGCGTAGTCGCAAGCCTCGGAACACAGGTATACCAGCAGCGGGGCGATGTCCCGCGGGTGTCCCTTACGGCGCAGGGGCGTGTAACGGACCAAAAGCTCTTCCAACTGCACCTCCGGGGGAACATCCTCGGCAACCGTCCAACCCGTTCCCAGGGCATTGATCCTGATGTTGTTCCGTCCCCACTCTACCGCCAGAGTTCGGGTCAGCGAGAGCAGGCCGGCTTGCGTGGCGGAAAATGCCGAGGCATTGATGACGCCGCGCTCCGCCATGCCGGTTATCACGTTGACGATGCGGCCGTATTCCTGCCGGGCCATGATCCGTCCTGCCGCTTGACATAAAAGAAAAACGCTGCGCAGGTTCCGGGAGTGGACCTCGTCCCATTCGTCCAGAGCAATCTCCGCCGCGGGCTTGGCGAAGAAACTGCGGGCGTCGTTGACCAGAATATCCACTCGCTGACCGTGGCGGCGCAGGACCTCATCGGCGTCGTTTTGGTTCCGCAGCGGGGAAACCGCCCCGGAATGCTGCCCGTCCCCCAGCCGCTCCAGCGCCGCGTCCACCAACTCCTGCCGCCGGGCCACGGCCAGCACCGACGCCCCCGCTTCGGCCAGGGATTGAGCGAGGGCCGGTCCCTCATCTCCCCCGGCGGTGTAGAAGACCGCCAACCGGCCGGAAAGGCTGAATTCAGGGAGAACTGGCATGGTCAAGACTCCTTTGCCGGTGAAGGCGGTCCAGGGTTGGGAAGGTTGGCAGGATTGGAGCGATGCCGGGCCGGGTTGCTCAGGGTTCCAGCGGAACGACCGGGGCGTGTCCGGTGGGAGAAATGCCCCCGGCCAGACCGCCGCCGTCCACGATGATGGTCTCGCCGGTCATGTAGTCGGACGCTTCCGACGCCAGGAACACCGCCACCGGCCCCAAGTCTTCCGGCTTGCCCAGCTTGCCGATGGGCAGAAAGTCCCCGGACGGCGGCAGCGTGGCGCGAATGTCGGCGTCGGTGCTGAGAGTCGGGATGAACCCCGGCGCGATGGTGTTGGCGGTTATCCCGTGGCGGGCTAGGCTGAAGGACAGGACGCGGGTCAATTGGATGACCGCCCCCTTGCTGCAACAGTACATATAGATGTCCCGACCTCCGCGCAGACCGAACCCGGAGGCGACGTTGACAATCTTGCCGCGCCCCCGGTCAGCCATCGGTTTGGCTGCCGCGCGGGAACAGTAAAACGCGCCGTTCAAGTTCACGTCCATTGCGCCTTGCCATTCCCCGTCGGTGATTTCCCAGATGGGCTTGCGGACGTTTTCGGAGACCAGCGCCGCGTTGTTAATTAGTACGTCGATTTGCCCGAAGCGTTCCAGCGTGGCGGTTATCAGGCGGTCAACCTGCGCCGAATCACTAACGTCGGTGGGGACAGCCATAGACTCCCGGCCCAACGCCTCGACTTCACCGGCGGCGTCCTCAATCGGACCAGGCCGGCGCCCGGCGATGACCAGGTTGGCCCCGGCCCGGGCCAGCGCCCGCACCATCGCCAGCCCCAGCCCGGTGCCGCCCCCGGTTATCACCACCACCTTGCCATCCAAACTGAGGCGTTCCAGCATAAGTCCCACCCTTGGCGCAAATTTGCCCTTGTCCCGGCCCATATCCGGCCGACCCGTTCGTCCGGCTCCCCGGGGGGCTTTCAATTCTCGGTAGCCGATGGATAATCCGGTTTACGGTGAATCATTCGACAAGCCCTGCCAGGCATATCCAACCCCATAAATTCAGGGGGTTTGGGGGATGAATCCCCCAACGTGCCCCGTTAGCCCAGTGGTTTTCTGGGACAATTAAAAGACCCTGCGGATCCCCCGGGGATTTCCCGGAAATTCCTGCCTAACCCGCGGCGGCCCCGGACTGCCGCAGCGTTACATCCCCTGAGGTCAGCGTCACCAACTGCCCGCCATCCAACCGCAGCAGCAAGTTCCCCTGGTCGTCTACGTCCTCGGCCAAGCCCGCGCAATCCCAGCCTTGGCCGGCGGCTTCGACCTGCTGACCCAGAGTCTCCAACATTCCCCGCCATTCCGTCAGGGGGCAGGCGCCCCGCCTTAGTTCCAGGTACAGCGCGTCAATCTCGTGGAGCAGACGGGCCAGCATTTCATCGCGGGGTATTTCCCTTCCAGAGGCGGCGTTGAGACTGGTGGCCGCCACTGGCAGGTCCTCCAACTCTTCCGGTTCCAGTCCGACGTTTACGCCAATGCCCAGGACGGCATACTTGACCGCCGGGCCTTCTACTGCGCTTTCAATCAAGATGCCGGCCGCTTTCCTGCCATCGACCATCACGTCGTTGGGCCACTTCAACCGGGCGTTCAACCCGGCGGTACGGAGGATGGCCCGGACCAAGGCCACCCCGGCCACCATGCCGATGAAGGGCAGTTCCCCAGTGGTGGGATAGAAGACCACCGAAAAGTACAGGTTGCCAGGCCGGGACACCCACGTCCGCCGGAACCGCCCCCGGCTGGCTGATTGGGTTTCCGCCACCACCACCGTACCTTCTTCCGCCAGACCGCGCGCCTCCTCGGCAGCCCGGTCCATGGTGGAATCCAACTCCTGAAAAAAGAGCAGACGCCGCCCCACCAGGCTGGTGTACAACCCTCTCCGCAGTGTTTCAGCCACCAGGTTCCGGGGCATGGCCGACCTCGCCGTTTCCATCCAAGGGAGTTGCCCGCAAGGGAATCGCCTTAAAGCGATTGGCCGATGATAAACAGCGGGCAAAAGCGTGTCAAGAACGGGTTGTCAGTAGAGAAACCTCACGCACTGACAATTTCGGGTTGAATCATTTTCCCCGGCTAAAGTACAATGTCCGGGCGTTGAATAATGTAGCCTTCTCCCGACAAACCGAGGGTGTCGCCTCCCAAGAATCCTGGTTGCGTAACCGCCAACTCCAGGACAAGCTGCTGCATTTAATCGGCAGCTATGGTTACCGCTACCTGGAATTACCCATCCTCGAACCCACCGAGTTGCTCCTGCGCAAGTCCGGGGGAGACTTGGCGTCCCAGATTTACAGCTTCCTGGACCCGGCGGGAAACTCGGTCAGCCTGCGTCCCGAGTTTACGTCGTCGTTGATGCAGCATTACCTGAATCAGGACGACCGCCCCGACTTTCCGACCCGGTGGCAATACGCTGGTCCGGTTTTCCGATACGGCGGCCCCAATTCGGGGGCGGCCGGGCAGTTCACCCAAATCGGCGCCGAGCTAATCGGCTCCACCGGCGTCCTGGCCGACGCCGAGCTGGTCACCCTGGCCTCCGACCTGCTGGTAGCGCTGGGCATTGACGGCTACACGTTCCACTTGGCAGACCTACAGGTGCTCAACAGTATGCTGGAGGTGGCCGCCATATCCGACCGAGCCCGGTCCTTCGTGGCCGCCAACATTCCCGTCCTGCGCGCCAATCCGGGGGCCGTCGAATCGCTGCTGGAACAGGCCATGAGCCTGCATTTGGTCGGCCAGGGTCAGGCCGACCGCAACCTGGCCCCCGCCATCGCCGGGTTGGACGACGACCAGGCCAGGGGCGTTCTGCAAGGATTCCTCCGGTGGAGCGGCAGTGACCTGCTCCAACTGGGACAGCGCGACGCCGGCGAGGTGGTGGAACGCCTGCTGAGAAAGCTGCGGGGCAGTGATGACCGCGGCGAACTGGAAAAGGCCCTGCGTCTGGCCGCCGCGTTGGCCAACGTGCGCGGGGAGCCAATGGCGGCGGTACAAAGCGCCCGGGAAACCCTTTCCTCCGCCGGGGCGGACGCTGCCGCCCTCGACCGCCTGGAAGAGCTGCTCCGGCTGCTGCTGGCCCAGCCGGGTTTGGACGGGCATCTGGAAGTGGATTTCGGGCTGGTGCGGGGCATCGCCTACTACAACGGCATCGTCTTTGAAGTTAATCATCCCCAATCCCCGGTCTCCCTGGGCGGCGGCGGACGTTACGATTCCCTGGCGTTGGCTTTCGGCAACCCCGATCCGGTGCCGGCCCTGGGGTTTGCCTGCAACCTGGACGCTCTGCTCCGGTTGGAAACCGGCCCGGTGGAATCGAATAGCGCCGTTTCCGTGGGTGATGCCGATTCGGGCTTCCTTAACTGGCCTCTTTCCGTACTGGTCGCGGCGGAAGACACCGAATCCCGGCAGGCTGCCTTAGCCGCAGCCCGGGACTGGCGGCAACGGGGCTGTCAGGCCCGGTTGGAAGTGTTCGACGGGACCGATTCTGCTCTCGCCTCGGAGACGCCGGGGCGGGGAATCAACCATGTGGTCACGGTCAGCCGCGACGGGAGCCAATCCGTAGACCCGCCGCTGGCCTGCCCTTAACGCCGGCAAATGGTCCTTCATTTATAAGAAATCTCCCTTGCCGTCTTGGGGCCGACAAGGTAGGATTAACCAGACTCGACAGTGTGCGGCCCTGCGTTTGACAATCTCGCGCTGAAATGTACGAAAACACCGAAAACCACGACACGCTCCACTTGGCGCTGCCCAGCGACGGCGAGCTTTACCAGTCCACGCTGGACTTTCTGAAGGACTGCGGGCTTGGCATCCGCCGCCCCAGCGCGCGCCGGTACACCGCCCACGTGCCCGCCCTGCCCGGAATCGAGGTGCTGTTCCAGCGCACCGCCGACATTACCCGCAAGGTCGAAGAGGGCAGCGCCGAGATTGGCATCACCGGCTTGGACCGTCTCCTGGAATACCGCAGCGGCGAAGAGGCGGTAGTTCCTATCATCGAAGACCTGGGCTATGGCCGCTGCGAGTTTGTCCTGGCCGTCCCTGACGCCTGGCTCGATGTAACCTCGGTGGACGACCTGGCCGACCTGGCCCTGGAGTTCCACGAAAAGGGCGCCCGGCTCCGCATCGCCTCCAAGTACCCCCGGCTGCTCCGGCGGTATCTCTACGACCGCGGCATCAACTACTTTACGGTGGTTGCCGCCAGCGGCGCGCTGGAAGCAGCCCCTACCGCGGGCTACGCCGACCTCATCGCCGACATTACCGCCACCGGCGCTACCCTGCGGGAAAACCGGCTGAAGACCCTGGAAGGCGGCACCGTCCTTAGCTCCCAGACCTGCGTTATCGGCAACCCGGCCATGCTGTCCCTGTCCTCCACCCGCTCCCGCCTGGCCCGGCACCTGATCGAGCTAATGGAGGCCCACCTACAGGCCGAACCCTACTACCGGCTCACCGCCAACGTCACCGGCGGCTCCCCGGAGGATGTCAGCGCTACCATTCTGGCCCGGCCCCAGGTGGCCGGACTGCGCGGCCCCACGGTCGCCCGCGTCTACAACATACAGGAAGAGGACTGGTACAGCGTCAGCCTGCTGGTGCGGAAGGACCAGTTGATGGAAGCCGTGGACCACCTGCGGGAGTGCGGCGGCGTGGACATCGCCGCATCCCAGGTTAGCTACCTGTTCCGGGGACAGTCGGGCGCTTACCAGCGCCTGCTCGACCACACCGGCGCAGTTGCCGCGGCGGAGCGCTGAAATGCCCAATCTGCCGATGCACATATTCCTGGCCAGCGAGGTCGCTCGCGAACTGGACTGGGGGTTCGTCAACGACCATCTGGGCAGTTGCTTCCTCGGCTCCACCACCCCCGACGTGCGGGCTATGACCAAGTGGGACCGGGAGCGCACCCACTTCGCCCCGCTGTCCATCCGCGAGTCCGGGTCCGGCACCCGGCGAATGTTCGAGCTTAACCCCCACCTGTCCGCCTCCGGCAACCAATCGGACCAAACCCGGTCCTTCCTGGTTGGCTACGTGAGCCACCTGACCGCCGATGAGCTGTGGATTACCACCATGTTCCACAACCACTTCGGCGGCGACAATCGCATCACTGACACCGAAATCGAGGCCCACATCTGGGACCGGGCGCTGCAACTGGACATGGACCGGCTGGTCTTGCAGGACAACGGCGGGCTGAACGCCGCCGCCGCCGAACTGCCCGGTTCGGACGCGGCGGTGGATGTGGGGTTTCTGGACGCCGCGGTTCTGGAAGAGTGGCAGCAGTGGGTGGCGCGGTTCCTGACCTGGGACTTCAGTTGGGAGCGGCTCAAGCGGGCGTTGAACCGGATGTACCGGGACAACAACGACGTTCAGGAAGCGGTAGACCAATTCCTTCAGTCCATGCCCGACAGCCTGGAGCGCGCCTACGAGAAAATGCCCGATTGGGACGTTCAGGCGTACCAGGCCCGCGTCGTCCGCGAGACCATCACTCAGGCCAAGGAGTATCTAAGTGCGGCTTAACCTGGTCCGCGGTCTGGAACAGGCCGAGGCGGCCTTGACCCGCATCGACCCTCTCGACCTCAGCGCATTGCCCCCTGCCGTCCTGGCCCGGACCCGCGAGGTTTTCGGCGACGGCGTAACTCCGGAACAGTCGGTCGTACGCATCATTGAAGATGTCCGGCGGGATGGCGACGCCGCCGTCCGGCATTACGCCAAGGCCCTCGACGGCGCCGAGTTAACCAACCTGCGGATTGACCGGGAAGAAATCTCGGCAGCCCGCGCCGGGTTGTCCGGCGAGTTGGTCGAAGCCCTGGAACTGGCGGCCCGGCGCGTGACCGACTTCCACCAGGCCACTCTGCCGCGCAACTGGGTTGACCTGGAGCAGGGCTTGGGCGAACTGGTGCGGCCGCTGGAGCGCGTCGGTCTGTACGCCCCCGGCGGCACCGCGGCCTATCCCTCGACCGTGCTGATGACCGCCATACCGGCCCGGGTGGCCGGCGTCAAGGAGATTGCCCTGACCACGCCCCGCCGCGGTGGTGAACCCCTGAACCCGGCGGTCATGGCGGCGGCGGAAATCGCCGGCGTAGATTCCTTCTATCAAGTCGGCGGCGTCCCGGCCATTGCCGCCCTGGCCTACGGCACCGAGTCCATCCCCAAGGTGGACAAGATTTGCGGTCCCGGCAACATCTTCGTCGCCTACGCCAAGAAGCTGGTTCAGGGCCGGGTTGACATTGACGGCATCTTCGGCCCCACTGAGACCATCGTAATCGCCGACGACACCGCCCATCCCGGTTTCTGCGCCGCCGACCTCATCGCCCAAGCCGAGCACGACCCCTTGGCCACGGCCATTCTGGTCACGAACTCGCCGGAGTTGGTCAGCAAAATCGAGGATGAGTTGGACCGGCAGTTGTCCGCGGTCTCCCGCGGCGTCATGGCCCGGGAAGCACTGGAACGCCAGGGCAAGGTTGTCCTGCTGGACACGCTGGACGAGGCCGTCGAGTTGGCCAACACCATCGCCCCGGAACATCTCTGCCTGATGATCGCCGACCCGTGGGCCTGGGCCGGCAAGGTCAACCACGCCGGCGGCCTGTTTCTGGGCGAGTTCTCCCCGGAAGTCATGGGCGACTACATCGCCGGCCCCAGCCACGTCATGCCTACCGGCGGCACCGCCCGCTTCGGCTCCGCTCTCAGCGTCCACCAGTTCCTGCGCACCATGCCGGTGGTGGGGCTGAGCAAGCAAAGCTTCTCCCAACTGGGCGCCGCCGCCGTCGCCATCGCCCAGGCCGAGGGACTGTCCGGCCATTCCGGTGCCATTGAGGTGAGATTGGATTACCTGAAGGCCACCAAATGAGCAGCGTTCAAGACTTGATTGTCCCCCACCTGCGGGACCTGAACACCTATCAGGGCGTTGACCCGATGGAAGTGCTGGCCGAGCAGGCCGGCATTCCGCTGGACCAGGTTATCCGGCTCAACGGCAATGAAAACCCCTTCGGCACGTCGCCCAAAGTCGCGGAGGCGCTGGGCAAGTTCCAGAACTACAACCACTATCCCGACCCGGGCCAGCGCCGCCTGCGGGAAGCCCTGTCCGAGTACCTGGAAGTTGACCCCGAACGCATCGTCTGCGGCAACGGCAGCGACGAGCTGATAGATATGCTGTTGCGGATGTTCGTCGGCCCCGGCGACAATGTGCTGCTCCCGACGCCCACCTTCGGTATGTACGCCTTCAACACCGAGGTGGTGGGCGGGGAGCCGGTGTCGGTCCCCCGGGACGACGACTTCGAGATTGACCTGGAATCGGTCCGGCTGGCCGTCACGCCTCGCACCAAGGCCGTGTTCCTGGCATCGCCCAACAACCCCAGCGGCAACGTCGCCACCGAGTCTCAAGTCCGCGGGTTGCTGGAAACCGGAGCGCTGGTGGTGGTGGACGAGGCATACTACGAGTTTTGCGGGCAATCCGTCCTGTCTATGGTGGACGAGTATCCCAACCTGGTGGTGCTGCGCACCTTCAGCAAGTGGGCGGGCCTGGCCGGGCTGCGCATCGGCCTGGGCGTCATGGACCCCGCCGTCAGCCGGACCATGATGAGCATGAAGCCCCCCTACAACGTCACCCTGCCCGCCCAGGTTGCCTTGCTGGCGTCCCTGGACGACCGGCCCACGCTGATGTCCCGGGTGCAGGCCATCGTCAAAGAGCGGGACCGGATGATGGGGCTGCTGGAAAACATTCCGGGCCTGTACCCTTGGCCGTCCCAGGCCAACTTCATCCTGTGCCAACTGCCCGAGGGCCGCGGTCAGGAGATATTCGAGGGTCTCTGCCGCCGAGGAATTTTCCTGCGCTACTTCGGCAGCGCCCGTCTGCGGGACTACATCCGGGTGAGCGTGGGCCTTCCCGGCGAGACCGACGCCGTAATCGCCGCCCTAACCGACCTGGTGGGAGAGTAAATTCGTGCAGCCAACGCCCTTGACCCCCGGGCAGGAACGGCCCCGGCGCGCGGAAATCCAGCGCGCCACCGGCGAGACTTCAATAACCCTGTCGGTTGACTTGGATGGGCAGGGCGTCTATCAGGTTGATACCGGCAACGGCTTCCTGGACCACATGGTGGGGCAGTTGGCCCGCCACGGCCTGTTTGACATAACCCTTGAGGCCCAGGGCGATGTCCACGTCGGTTGGCACCACCTGGTAGAGGACACCGCCATCATGCTGGGCCGGGCCTTCCGGGAAGCGCTGGGGGAACCCCGGGGCATCCGGCGCATGGGTCACGCCATCGTGCCTTTGGACGAAACGCTGGTAATGGTGGCGCTGGACTTCAGCGGGCGCGGCTACGCGGTGGTCAACACCACACTGAACGGCGTGATGGTCGAAACCCTGTCCGGCGATCTCATCCAGCACTTTTTGGAAGCCTTTGCCATCGAGGCCCGCCTGAACCTTCACGCCCAAGTGCTCACCGGCACCAGTCCGCACCACAAGGCCGAGGCGCTGTTCAAGGCGCTGGCCCGCGCGCTGCGGGACGCCGTAGAACCCGACCCCAGGGCCGCGGCCCAGGTTCCCAGCACCAAAGGCACCCTCAACGCCTGAACCCCGTTCCACCCAGCGGGACCTGTCGTTCCTGCAAAGGCGGGAATCCACGACGGCCCTTCCGGCATACCATGTTTAACGGGATGGGAACGCCCCTCCATTCAGGGGGTTTGGGGGATGAATCCCCCCAACGTGCCCAACTCGCCCTTCATAACGTCCCTACGAAAGAAAAACCGCCCGCGGTCACGTTGGCAAACCACGGGCGGCATTTATCCAATCTGTAACCGTTTTGCGCTAGGAAGTGGAAAGCGGGCGTCCTCGCCGGGCGATAAATTCCGGGAAGGCTTCCTCAGCCCTGGCGCCGCGGGAAACGTTGTGGGTGTAGTCCTTCTCGGCGGCCCACTGCTCTTCCAGGTTCCTGGTCATGTTGCCCAGAAGCAGACGCTTGACCCCGATGATCGAATCCTGCCGGTTCTTGGCGATGGTGGTGGCAATCTCCATCGTCTTCTCCTTGAGTTGCGCGCAGGGCGCCAGGTGATTCAGCAGTCCGATGCGGTAGGACTCTTCAGCTTCCACGATTCGGGCGGTGAACAGCAGTTCCTTGGCCATTGGCCACCCCACCTGGTTGGGCAGCGTCCAAGTGCTGTTGATGCGCCCGTAGGCGGCGGCCAGGAAGCGGAAGCTGGCGTGTTCGCAGCCGATTCGGAAGTCCAGCGACGACGAGAGCACCGCTCCGCCGCCGTAGGCCAGACCGTTAATCATCCCGATGATGGGTTTATCGCAGGCGCTGAGTTCGTAGCTGCCCCGCGACCGCACGGCGTTGCGGGCGTCCAACTCCTCCTGGGTGTACTTAGCATCGTTTTCCCGCTGCTCGTGGATGTCTCCGCCGGCGGAGAACGCCCGGTTGCCCGAACCGGTCAGGACCACGCAGCCCACGTCATCGTTTTCGTTCAGTTCGCGAACCGCCTCGTGCAGCTCATTGTTCAACTGGTTGTTCATGGCGTTCAGCTTTTCCGGGCGGTTGAGGGTGATGATGCCAACACCCTCCTCGATTTCCACGGTGATGAATTCAGCGCTCATGCTTCTCTCCTTGGGTTCAATTTCAAGCTGTTTTACCTGTCGAAATCGGGCAAAACGATGCAGGGTTGTTACGTTACGGGTATTGTATGGTTTCGGCAATAAGGCGTCAATCAGGCCGCAGGGCCAACACTAGCCCGGTCTTCACGAGTCTCCCAATAACCCACCTGCGGCGTTGCCAATCCATTCGTAGGCGACAGCGTGACAACCACTATCGACCTCGCCGAAGATGATTACAACTGCCAGTCCGGTTCCGTCAAGGTTGTCAAGGAAGTCAGCAGCCGATGCGCAGGTTGAAGCAGAGCAACAAAAAAGGCAGCCCTAACGGCCTGCCTTTCCCGCCGCTGGATGATATATCCTAACGGCTCGCGTCGAGCAGGGACTCCATCTTGTCCACAAACCGCTCGACATCTTGGATCCCCGATTCGACAGCTGCTCGATCATACCAATTCTCGTAAAAGTTCCGGTGTAGTTCACTGGCAATAGCGAATAACCTTTGCAAATCGCCGTCGCCGGTTTCATTCCGCAGACGGTTAACGGTGGTCTGAAGTTCACGATGACCTCGGTGTGCCCATCCCCGCTCCTCGGCTATAGCCTTGACAATCTCGGCTGCCGCTCCCCATCCCTTCTCAGAAGCCTGTGGGAGGTCCTCGTCAAGTTCTCGGTACGCTTTATTCAGAAAATCTCTACTCCGCTCCCGGTACGTCGGCGCCTGTTGCATGGGGACAAATCTCCTCGGCTACCATACACCAACGGTACGGGCCGAACGCGCCCCTGTCAACAATCTCGGAGACTCATCGAGGGTCTTTTAATTCTCGGCAGCCGCTGGATGCTCCGTGTACCGTGAATCCCCGGCATACCCCAAACCGGCATATAGAACCCATAAATTCAGGGGGTTTGGGGGATTCATCCCCCAACGTGCCCCGTCAACCCGGCGGTTGTTGCGGAGAATAGAAAGACCCTGGGAGGCTCATACAGGGCCTTTTCATTCTCCCCTCTCCCCGCGGGAGAGGGGCCGGGGGTGAGGGCGAACCCCGCGTATCAGCACTGGTAGCTGACGAAGCCGGCGTCTCCTCTGGGATCAGGCTGGCTTGGGCGCAAGTTAACGCACGACTTCCAATTATCTGTTTATCTGTCGCCGCTTGGCTCAAATTGACACCTGCCTGGCTTTGTTTGATGATATTAACGGATGTTCTCCGTTGGACTAAACCAGGGAACACCCCCGATTTTCGGCAACAGGACGGTCAGCTTGTACTCCATGAGCCTGCGGCGGGCCGCGTTAATCACCTTCTTTGCAGCCTTGATGAGCCTTGGCTGGCTTGGCGTCGCGGCCGGTCAGTCCGGCGCTTCTCACGCCGTCATCGTCCGCATTGACGGCGTGGTCAACTCGGTCAAGGAGCGCATGGTTGAGAACGCCCTGCGGCGGGCCGACGACCGGGGGGCGGTCCTGGTTATCATCGAGATGGACACGCCGGGGGGATTCCTTGGCTCCACCCGGTCGATCGTCGAGTCTCTGCTGGAGTCGCCGGTCCCCACCGTGGTTTACGTTTCCCCCAAGGGCGCGCAGGCCGGGTCCGCCGGGACGTTCATCGCCGCCGCCGCCAACTTCGCCGTCATGGCCCCCGGCTCCAACATCGGCGCCGCCACCCCGGTCTCCGAGACCGGCGAAGACCTGCCGGAAACCCTGGCGAACAAGGTGACCAACGATGCCGCCGCCTTCATCCGAAGCATCGCCGAGGAACGCGGCCGCAACGCCGACAAGCTGGAAGAAACGGTCCGGAAGGCGTCATCCTTTCCCGCGTCCGAGGCCGTGGACCTGAACATCGCCGACTTCATCGCCGACGACTTGAATGAGTTGCTGGAACGGTTGGATGGTCAAACCGTCCAAACCGCCGCCGGCCCCGTGACCCTGAAGACCCGCGGCCTTGAACTCGTCCGGCTGAACAAAGGCCCGCTGGACCACTTCCTGGAGTTTATCTCCAACCCCAACGTCGCGTTCCTGCTGCTGACCATCGGAATGTTGGGAATCGGAATCGAGCTGTTCAATTTTGGGCTGATTATTCCCGGCGTTATCGGCGTTATCAGCCTGCTGCTGGCCTTCCTGGCGATGGGCAACCTGCCGGTCAACTGGGCCGGCGTCGCATTCATCCTGCTGGCTGTGGCCCTGATATTGCTGGAAACGCAGGTGGCCGGATGGGGCGTCCTGGGGATCGGCGGCATCGTCAGCTTCATCATCGGCGGCCTGATCCTGTTCAGCCGATTCGGGCAATTCGGGAACCCGTCCCCGACCCTGCCGCCCATATCGGTCAGCCTGTGGGTGTTGGGCGGGTTGGCGGCGGTCATGGCCTTATCCTTGGCGGTCCTGGTCTGGCTCATCCGCTTCTCCGGCGACAACGGCCCGGAGCCGGAGTCAACCGCGCTGGTGGGCGAGTCCGGGCGGGTGACCCGGGACTTGGATCCGCGGGGAGTCGTGGTCATCGGCGCCGATTCCTGGACAGCGGTAAGCGAAAATGGTACGGTGATCGAACGAGGCGCTTGGGTTAAGGTGGTTGGCGTGAACGAGCTGACCCTCACGGTGGCCCCGTTGCCCGAACTCTGAGCAAAAAACCAGCCTGATTCGATGCCCGGAGGCAATGATGTCAAGCGGACTGATAGTGGTTCAACAGTACGAGCGTATGGTGGTCCAGCGGTTGGGTAGTTTCGTCGGGATACAGCGGCCGGGCCTGCGTTTCCTGATGCCGATAATATACAACGGCACCAAGGTGGACCTGCGCGAGCGGGTCACCCGCGTCCCGACACAGAAATACATCACAGTGGACAACGTTGTCGTAGACATGGACTTCGTCATCTACTACCGGGTCTTGGATGAAACGGCCGATCGGGCTGTGCTGGAAGTCCAGGACTTTGAGCAGGCGGTCATCAACCTGGCTTTCGCCACCCTGCGCGCCGTCATCGGCGCCATTGACCTGTCCACGGCGCTGTCCGAACGGGAACGCATCCGCGACGAAGTGCAGGTGCGGATGGACGAAGTGACCGCGCGGTGGGGCGTCAAGGTTGCCCAGGTGGAAATCAACGAAATTGACCCGCCGCAGGGCGTCAAGGCGGCCATGGAGCGGCAGAAGTCGGCGGACGCCATCAAGACCGCCGAAATCACTGAGTCCGAAGGTCAGCGGCAGGCCCAGATTAACCGGTCCGAGGGCGAGAAGCAGTCGGCCATTCTGGAAGCCGAGGGCAAGCGCCAGGCAGACATTCTGGAGGCTGAGGGTGAGCAGCAGGCCACGGTCCTGCGGGCCGAGGGGTTCAGCGCCGCGCTGGAGCGCATCTACTCGGTGGCCAACACCATCGACGCCAAGACCATGAGTCTCCAATACTTCGACACGCTGAAGGCGCTGGGAACCAGCCCCTCCACCAAGTTCATCTTCCCCATGGAGTTCACCTCCATGCTCTCTCCATTCCTGGGAATGGGGACCAACCAGCAGCAGGACAACGGCGAAAACAACACCCGGTCCTGAGTCGGCAGGGTCTTTTAATTCTCCCCTCTCCCCGCGGGAGAGGGGCCGGGGGTGAGGGCGAACCCCGCGCATCAGCGACGGTTTCTCTTGTCCGGAACTCCCTCACCCTAGCCCTCTCCCAGAGGGAGAGGGGATTTATCGAAAGACCCCATCCCAAGCCCCTTGGCAGGATTGCCTTGCCGGAGCCTATGGACGCAGTTGCCCCGCGCCTCCCGGACCCGATTGCAGATGCTCCGGGCGGGCGCTTTCCTCGGGCATTGGTCCACATCCACGGCTATCGTACCAGTCAAGAAGCCGTTGGGGACGTTTGAGGAAGCTCTTGGGAGTCGGCCCGAACCGGGTTAACCGGCTACGGAGCCTGGGGTGAGCGCCAACAGTTTGGGCAGCATCAGAAACCCCTCGTTGGGGTTGCCGAGCCGGATGGTGTCTTTCCGAGAGTGCAGCAGCGCGGTGTAGGCGTTGATAAGTGCGTCGCATTTGTTGGAGTTCAGCAGATTAAGCCGCGACTCCAGGTTGCCCACCAGCCCTGGCAGACGCTCCTTCATGTAGTCCGTGCTCTCCTTGGTGTTCTTCCGGGGGACGCCGTCCCCGAACAGCAGGACCTTGCTGGCGTAGGGGTTAACCTCAATGACCTTGAAGCCCTGAGATTTCAGCCGGTCCTTCAGGCCGATGGCCCGGTAGATTAAGGGTCGAATTATCGAACCCTGGGTCGTAAAAAAGCAACTGATGCCCAGCCGGGAAAGTTCCAATTCCGACTGCCGGCCCTTCTTGTGGGGATTGATGAGAGCGCAGCTGCATTTAATTTCCAGGCAGCACCTGCCCTCTGGCAGCCCCAGCGGCCTGCCGATTGCGATCCGGGAAGGTCGAAAATCTTCCGCAATTTGTACAATTTCATCGTCGGTGCCCGCCGAGTCTAGCTGGATTACATCGGAACGGCAGTCCAGCACTGAAACCGTGCTCGGTTGTTTCGGAGTGGTTCGCAGCTCGACACCCAGTACAACCATATCATCCTCCACATCATCAACACTTTGTATCTGTCCGCACCAACCGGGGCGCGAAACGTTTCGGTAACTCCTTTGGGCAATAATCGGAAGGGGCTTAGCCTTCTCCCGCTTCCGGCGCCGGGACGAGCCAGCGGCGGTGGAATTCAGCCGAGTCCAGCAGCCCCCGGGCGCTGGAAAACGGTTCCGCCTCCTGGTTTCCCACACGGTCCAAAAGGACCTGCAACTGGTGGTCCTGCTGCGCCAGCAGCCGCACCCGCCGGCTCAGTTCTTCTTCCACCGTCTCCAGGAACTCCGCTTGACGGCGGGCCTTCCGCCTTGCCTCCAGCCCCCCACCGGCGGAGAGGTATTCCCGGTGCTCCTGGACCCGTTCCCACAGACGATCAATGCCCTCGCCGGCGTCGGCCTGGGTCGTTATCACCGGAGGTTCCCAGGCGGCAGCCGCTGGCGCCATTCGCAGCATGGACGTGATCGCCGCCGCCATCTGGTGCGCCCCTTCCCGGTCAGCCTTGTTCACCACGTAGACGTCGGCAATTTCCATGATTCCCGCTTTGAGGGTCTGCACGGCGTCGCCGGACTCGGGCATCAGCGTCACCACCACCGTATCCGCCACCCCCATGATTCCCAACTCCGTTTGCCCCACCCCCACCGTTTCCACCAGCACCACGTCTTTACCCGAGGCGTCCAGCAACCGGGCAATGCTCTTGACAATCCGCGGCAGTCCCCCGGCCTGTCCCCGCGTGGCAACGCTGCGGATAAACACGCCCGAATCCAGAAAGTGCTGCTGCATCCGGATGCGGTCCCCCAGCAGGGCGCCGCCGCTGAAAGGGCTGGTGGGGTCTACGGCGATGATGCCGACGGTCAGCCCCGATTCACGCAGCAGTTGGGCCAGGCATCCCACGATGGTGCTCTTGCCGGCCCCCGGCGGTCCGGTGATGCCGATGGTGTAGGCGTTTCCGGTGTGCCGGTCCACCGCCTCCATCAGCTCCGTCCCATCCGGCGAGCCACGTTCTACGGTTGATATGGCCCTGGATAACGCCCGGTGTTCCCCCGCCAGCAATCGCTGCACGAGCCGGTTCATGGAGTCGCTGTTGGAATGTGTGTTCCCATTTAGGAGGTAACCCCGCCGCCCCGCTTTCTGGTTTAGACTCTATCAATCCAGGGTCGGACAGTCAACAAGATTTGTCCTCATCCTGGGTATTCTCAGTAGTTGCGACTTTCAGTATAAGGCCATGACCGGGGGCCGCCAGTCATGGCATCAACTGCGAGAGAATGTACAGAAGTGGCTGAGGAAAGAACGAAAAAGATTCCCCCATTGCCGTCAACTGTTACGGGTTGGGGCCGTGGCTCGCCGCTTTCAGAAGAAAGACAACTGGGGCAGGACTGGCCCGGCTGCCGGGATGATTTTGCGGCGCCAGCGTTGGGCGCTTCCCGGCGAAACCGGCACCGCCGCGCTGAGATTGGCGTGACTGCTCAGGGTCCTTCATTCAATAGTTCCCTCTCCCTCTGGGAGAGGGTTAGGGTGAGGGCGTTCATCCCATCAATCCAATGCTGTTGGACCACTAGTGGTGGAAGCCGGTATCGAAGGCGCGGCCTTCCGACGTAATCAGCAAGTCCGGCCGATTGCCCCACCGGCGCAGGAAGCGGCCGAAGTTCTTCCGGCTCATCTCCTCCCGCTGGTTGTCGTCCAGCTCTTCCCATTGCCGGTGCTCGTGGCGCACCAACGGCAGCGTGCTGTCGGCGACGATGCGATAACCCTGCTCCTTGAACTGGAAGCTGTAGTCAATGTCCAAATTGCGGTAGAACCGGAACCCCTCGTTCATCAGCCCCACCTTCCGCAGCGCCCCCCGCTCGAAGGCCATGCAGTAGGCTTGGATGGCGTCGGCGTCGCCCCTTTCGACTTCCTCGTGGAAGTGGCGCATATCGTCGGTGGACAGCCCGTAGGGGCCGAATATCCCGACGGTGCCGTCGGACAACTGCTCCAACACCGGACCCAACAGGTCCCCGACAATCTCCGTCGAGGCGTCGATGATGATGATGTACCGTCCCAGACTTTGCTTCAGCCCGATGTTCTTGCCGGCGGCGTCGCCGATTACGTGGTCGCAGTGAAACACCCGCACGTTGTCGCGGCCCTGCCGGAATTCCTCCAGCCATTCCGCCGTTCCGTCGGTCGAACCGTTGTCCACGACGATTAACTCGGCGGACCGTCCCCGCGCGCATTCCAAGACGCTGTTAACGCACCGGCGCACGTCGTCCACATAGTTGTAGGCGTTGAGAATGAAGGTGAAGTCGTACTCCGGCTCGTGTTCCAGAAGGGACCCAACTTCCCGGGAAGACGAGACCGCCGGCCAGCGCGCGGTCTGCTGCTCCAGCGGCGTCTTGGGACGGATTCTGGTCGTCGCGCCGACGTCGGCCACCACGTAGCCCTGGGACAGCACATCCGACCGGAGCGAATCGGCGGTGGGGTAATCGGCCTGTTCTCTCAGGGCGCTACGCTGTACCAGGCTGGTCAACACGGCGTCCGGGACCTGGTAGTTAGCCGGAACCCGGTCCAGGTCCAGTCCAAACAGACGGTCAAAGTCCCGCAGCAGGTCCAGCTTGGCCTGTCCCGGCAGGTCCGACTTCATCATGCTCCAGGTCAGCGACACCGCGCCGGGAAGGTTGAGGTCGTCGTTGGCCGTGTCCCAGAACTTGCGGCGCCACTCCTCGGTTTCCGGCGGCAGTTGGTCCAGGGCCGGCAGGCTCTTCCAGTCCCATACCCGGTCCCGCCAGCAGGTCAGGGCACGCTCGCAGGCCCGCAGCGACCCGAAGGTGAAGTTCATCCGGTGGCGGTAGCGCACGGTGAGGCAAAGATACCGGAAGGAAAGCGGGTCGAAACCGCGCTCCACGAGATCGTCGATGAGGAACACGTTGCCCGACGATTTGGCCATCTTGGCCCCGTCGGCCAGCAGATGCTGTCCGTGGACCCAGTAATTGACGTGAGTTTCGCCGAAAGCGCCTTCACTCTGGGCAATCTCGTCTTCGTGATGGGGGAAAATGTTGTCCACCCCGCCGGTGTGGATGTCGAACTTGTTCCCCAGGTACTTGCTGGCCATGGCCGAACATTCAATGTGCCAGCCGGGGAACCCGTCTCCCCAGGGGCTGGCCCACTTGACGTCTCTCCCCGGCTCGGCGGCCTTCCACAGCGTAAAGTCCCGCGGGTCGCGCTTCAGCGGGTCGGCTTCCACCCGAACGCCCTCCAGCAGGTCGCCGCCGAAGTTGCGGGACAGCTTGCCGTACCCGGAGAAATTCGCCACGTCGTAATAGACGTTGCCGCCGGACAGATAGGCGTAACCGCCGGCCAGCAGCTTTTCCACGATTTCAATCATCTCCGGGATATGCTGCGTCGCCCACGGGAACACCTGCGCCGGCAGAATGTTGACCCGACGCTCGTCGTTGTGGAACTTGTCGGCGTAGAACTGGGCGATTTCCCCGATTGTCTTGCCCTCGGACAGGGCGGCCAGAATCATCTTGTCCCCGCCGGTCTCCACCAACTCCTGGCGCATGTGCCCCACGTCGGTGATGTTCTTGACGTGGTAGACATCGACGCCCTGGGCCAGCAGAGCGCGCCGGATCCAGTCGGCCATCAGGTAAGTGCGAAGGTTGCCGATGTGGGCGTCCCGGTACACCGTGGGGCCGCAGGTGTACATTCGCGCCCGCCCCGGCTCAATGGGTTGGACCTCTTCGACCTGTTTAGTAAGCGTATTGTACAATCGTAGCAATCTGGTTCCCCCATGCCCGCAGGTCACAATGCCCACAGGACTGAACGGCGAATTATTTTGCAGTTTACCACGGGGCAGACCGCTTTGCATTATCCGGAAGTGACTGACCCAGGGTCATTTAATTCTCGGTAGCCGCTGGATAATCCGATCACGGTGAATACTCCGGCATGTCTGCCAAGCATACCAAACCCCTGAGTTCAGGGGTTTGGGGGGATTCATCCCCCAACGTACCCCATTAAACCAGCAGTTTTTGTGGGCAATGAAAAGTCCCCGAGTGGCTTATGGAAGGTGTTGCGATTGCAGCCGGCCTGCCCGGAAACGCCAAACCCCCTGTCGTTGACTCTCCGTTAACCGCTCCCGGACCGGGACCCCCCGGCGGCGGCAAACCGCCGCGGGTCACAAACTTCCACCGGCAGCGTGGTGGACCCATTCGAAATCAGGTCGGCGGTGGCCTTGCCCATGGCCGGGCTGAGCAAAATTCCCTTCTTGCCCGCGCCGGTGGCCAGGAATACATTGTCCCAACCGGGCGCTTTGCCGACGATGGGCAGCCAGTCGGGCGTGACCGGCCGCAGGCAGGCGGTATGCTGCACCAGCCGGGCGTTGGTGAGGTTGGGCGCCAGCCGGACGGCCTTCTCCAGGATTCCCTGACACGCATCCTCGGTCGGTTCCTTGTTGAAGCCCTTCCACTCTTCGGTGGTGCCGCACCAGACCTGACCGCTGGGCTTGGGGGTTACGGACACGCCTCCGCCCGACAGGTCGTGCCGCGGCTGCATCCCCGGAAGTTCCATGCGGAGGGTCTGTCCCTTGAGCGGGTCCACCGGAATGGACGTATCCAGCCACGTCTCGGCTTCCCGGGACCAGGGACCCGCCGCCAGGACCAGCGTCCCGCAGGGCAGTTTGGTATTTCCCACAAAGACGCCGGTGGCCCGGCCGTTGGCAATCTCCAGGCCCTGCACCGCCCCGGACCGGAAGTCGGCACCCAGTTTCTTCGCCGCCTCAACCAGCGCCTGCGTGAACTTGTAGCTGTCCAGGGCGGCGTTGCCGGTCAAACGCACCGCCCGCACTATCTGGGGCGACAAAACGGGTTCCAAAACTGCCGCGTCCTCCGGGGCCATCCACTCCGCCGAGAAAGTCTCCGCCGGGGCGGCGGCGAACAGGTCGTGGGAGGTCTGGAGGGCCGGAAGTTCCGACTCGTCCATCGCGGCATTGATGACCGAAACGATGCGCCCCTCGTAGTCAATTCCTGTGTCGTAGGCCAGCGTGTCAAACAACTGCCGGTGCATCCGGTAGGACTCCATCGCCAGGGCCGACAGCGGCCCCGGGATTTGCGCGCCCTCCAACGGGTTCAGACCGCCCGAGGAAAACCCGGAAGCCTGCGATGCGATGCCCTCCCGTTCGATTACGGTTGCCTTGATGCCGGCCAAAGCCAGGTAGTAGGCGGTGGCGCACCCGGCGGCGCCACCCCCGACAATAATTACATCACTGGCAGATGCGTTGGTTTGGTTCATTAACGCCTCCTTCGTCCTGCTCCCGGCGCGTATGCAGACCCGGAGAGGTAGCCGCCAAAATGAAGTTCAGTATAAAATTAAGGCAGGGAACGAACTATCGTTGCCCGCCTTAACGGTGGCCCCGGATAAATTCCCGAGAGGTAACCTATGCCGCTTTACGAATACTATTGCCCCAACTGCAACGTGGAGTTCGAGGCTCTGCGTCCAGCTTCCAGGTCATCCGAACCCGCGGCCTGCAAGACCTGCGGCGGTGAGTCGCAGCGCCAGTTGTCCACCTTCTCTTTCAAGTCCAACACCTTCACCGCGCCCAAGCTGAAGCCTGCGGCCAAACCCCGCCGTTCCTACACGGCATCGGAACCGGCTGCCCCGGATCCCACTGCGACGGAACCGGCGGACGCGCCGGCCGAATCCTGAGCGGCGCCCGCCGGGCGGAGTGACCCGGTTAGGGCAGGACTAAGAAACTATCTTAAAACTTGAAGCGGCCCTCATCCTGTCTTGAGATAATTGCATCAGGGGGTTTGGGGGATGAATCCCCCAACGTAACCCAGTCCCCCAAGGCCCTTCGAATTTTGGTTTTGAGATAGTTTCTAAGCGTTGTCCGCCGCCGCCCTTTCCTGGTTGCAGGCGATGCAGGTGCATTGAGAGAGCAGGAAGGTGTAGGGATAGATGCCGGTGTAGTGGGCATCGCTCCACAGGAACTGAATTGCGTAGTTCCCGACCTGCATCTGGTCAACCGCCCGAACATCGGCGGGTACCGTGTCCGGGTCCAGCCTGGGCCGGCCCGTCATTTCTTCCACGCAGTTGGCGCACCGGCAACGCAAACGCAGCAGCCGGTGCGGGTAAATCGCCCGGTGCCCGTCGCTCCATAGGATGATGATTTGACCGCCGGAAATGTCCACTTCCGTTGGCTTGACTATTTCTTCCTGCACGTTCTAGCTGCCGCCCCTACCGTTAATGTCGCCCTGACGCCGTAGCTGCCGCCCCCCATTTTCGGGGGTTTGGGGGATTCATCCCCCAACATAACCCGGCCCTGCTACCCGCCCTGAGGAGTCTGCACTTCCGCCAACCGCGCCGGACGGGGCATCTCATCCGGGTCGGTGGGAATTTCGATGATGCTAGGCCCGTCGTAGTTCAGGGCCTGGGTCAAAACATCGGCGATGTCCTCCGCCCGATCGACGTAAAACCCGGCGCCGCCGAAAAGCTCGGCGTACTTGTCATAACGCGGGTTGCTGGTGTCCGCCCCCACGTAGCGCTCGTTGAAGGCGTACCGCTGATAAGCCTTCTCCGAACCCCAACAACCGTTGTTCATCACCACCGACACCAGCTTCAGACCGTAGCGCACCGCCGTCTCGAACTCCTGCGCGTTGAACAGGAACCCGCCGTCGCCGTTGAAGTTAATCACCGGCCGGTCCGGGGCGGCGAACTTGGCCCCGATGGACGCGGGGAAGCTGAAGCCCAGTCCACCCAGGTCCAGCGGCATCAACAGGCTGCGGGGCTGGTAGAAATTCAGCCGGTCCTGCCCAAAGTTGGGAGCAAGGCCGGCGTCCAGCGCGATAATGGCGTCCCGGGGCATTGCCTTGCGCAGCTCGGCGTACACCCGCTGGGGCTTGATGGGAGTCTCGGTGAGCCGCTCCTCGGCCTGTAACCGCTGCTCCCGGCGGGCAAACCAGTCGCGGATGTCCGACACCCAAGCCGGGTTGGGCCTCGGCTCGGCGCTCCTCACCTTTGCAATGATGTCTTCAAGAACTGCCTTGGCGTCGCCCTCGATTCCCACCTCCACCGGATAGTTCCGCCCGATTTCTTTGGCGTCAATTTCTATCTGCACGATACGGGCGTCGGCGGGAACGAACCTGTTGTCGAAGAAAGTCGTGGACTGGCTCAATCGGGTGCCTGCCGCCAGAATAACGTCGGCCTGCCGGATGGCTTCAATCCCCTCTTCCGACCCCAGTCGGCCCAGGTGCCCCAGGTGGTAGGGATGGTCATTGGGCACCGCGTCGGCCCTCCCGTAGGACGTGACGATGGCCGCGCCCAGCAGGTCGGCCAACTGCGTGACTTCCCCCGATGCCATGCTCCACTCGATGCCGCCGCCGGCCACAATCACCGGCCTCTGCGCGGACAACAGGGTGGACGCCGCCCGGTCAATCAGGTTGCGGTCGCCCCGCGCCCGGGTCTGCCCGGTGCGGTAGGCATTGGGCGGCAGCAGGTCCAGGTCAATCTCCGCCCCCGGCAGCAGGTCCCGGGGTATGTCTACCAGCACCGGCCCCATCTTTCCCGAAGTCGCCACGCGAAACGCCTGCCGCAGCGCGTCGGGCAGCCGTTCAATCTTGTTGACTGGGAAGCTGGCCTTGGTAATGGGACGGAACAGCGAGACCTGGTCGAACTCCTGGGTCGAGTCCCGGTACTGGTGGTCCCGCGAAGCCGATGGCGCCAGCACCACCACCGGGGAGTGGGCCACGAAGGCCGAGGCGATACCGTAGGTCAGGTTGAGCACGCCGGGGCCGTTGGTCGCCAGGCAGACTGACGGCGCGCCGGAGATGCGGCTGTACCCGTCGGCCATCAACGCCGCTCCCTGCTCGTGGCGGACCCCGACGAACTCCATGTCGTCCCGGTCATATATCGGGTCCAAAATATCCAGGAAAGATGACCCGACGATGCCAAAAATCTTGGAAACGCCCTCCTGCCGGAGCAACTCAATAACTGCTTCCCCAGCGTTCATCCGTTGGGACACGGCTGCAACCTCCCCGGTTAAAGTCAAACCTGCGAAAAACCCGCCGCGGCCAAGCCCAGGCCGGGCCCTTCCAAGCCGCTTGCAGTTTAACACACCGGCCCTCTTTCGGGGCCAAACTTCCAGTCTGCGGCCAGGGCCTTTTAATTGTCGTAGCGCTGGATTGTCCGTTCACGGCGAATCATCCGGCAAGTCCTGGCAAGCACATCAAATCCCCCAACGTGCCCCGTTACCCAATGGTTTTCGTGGACATTTAAAAGGCCCTTTTACCCAGTCCTAGTAGTCCGAAATTTTTGAAACGATGAGTTGCTGAGATTGGCGTGACTACCCAGGGTCTTTCATTCAATAGTTCCCTCTCCCTCTGGGAGAGGGTTAGGGTGAGGGCGTTCATCCCATCAATTCAATGCTGTTGGACCACTAGGCTTTGACAAGGCACCCCGTCTTCTCTAAACTTGACGCACCCCACGACTGAAGGTTGCGATGACTACCCCAACAACCATAGAAGAACGCGTAAGCCGGTTGGAAGGCGGCTCCGAACACTTGGCGACCAAGGCCGATATGGAAAGCGTCAAGGTCGACTTGCAGCACGTCCGGGCCGAACTCAAGGAGGACATCGGCAACCTGCGCGCCGAACTCAAGGCCGAGATACGAGACTCCAAGATCAGCACCATCATCTGGTTGACGGGAATCATGATTACCCTGCTGGGCATCAGCATCGCAATCCAGCGCGCTTGGCCCTCCTAGCCGCTAAACTACGCCTCCACGTACCTCATGGAACCCCGCAATTGTCCTTTCCTGACCGCCCCCGTGATTCGCCAAACCGTCCGTCATCAAACCCGTCCCAGCGCCCGGAGCCAGGGCGTGTGCAAAGTCTTTTCGATAGGGACGCCCCATATCTTCACAATGGCAGGCCCAGGGGCTTTCGATTCTCAATTCAAATCCCCCTAAATTCAGGGGGTTTGGGGGATTCATCCCCCAACGTGCCCCGTTACCCAATGGTTTTCGTGGACAATTAAAAGGCCCTTTTACCCAGTCCTGGGCTTTGACAAGGCACCCCGTCTTCTCTAAACTTGACGCACCCCACGACTGAAGGTTGCGATGACTACCCCAACAACCATAGAAGAACGCGTAAGCCGGTTGGAAGGCGGCTCCGAACACTTGGCGACCAAGGCCGATATGGAAAGCGTCAAGGTCGACTTGCAGCACGTCCGGGCCGAACTCAAAGAGGACATCGGCAACCTGCGGGCCGAACTCAGAAAGAGCGTAGGCGGTTTGCGGGCTGAACTCAAGGGCGACATTGGCAACCTGCGCGCCGAACTCAAGGCCGAGATACGAGACTCCAAGATCAGCACTATCGTTTGGCTGACTGGAATCATGATTACCCTGTTGGGTATCAGCATCGCAATCCAGCGCGCTTGGCCCGCCTAGCCGCCAAAGCCAGCCACCTCTCCGCCGCTGCCCGCTCCCCCAACATTGACAAACAATTCCTCCTCGGCATAATGTTCGTTCATTCAACCACTTTTGGGAGTCGCGAAAATGCCAATCAACCTTGAACGAATCGGCCACTGCGCCGTGCGGGTTAGGGACATCGAACGGTCCAAGAACTTCTATATCAACATCCTGGGGCTGCAATTCATGGAGCAAGACCCTGACCACGGCGGGGTATTTATGAGCCTCCCCGGCGACGGCCACACCATTGACGTATCGCCGGTCCAGGACCCGGAAACCGCGGCTGGCCCCGTTCAGGCCAACGACGCCGTGGGCGTAGTCCACATCGCCTTCAAGGTCGCCAGCTACCAGGCCCTCAAGGACGCCTATGATACCCTCCAAGCCAACGGCGTCGAAGTCAACCGCATGATGGACCACGTAAGCCAGCGCAGCATCTACTTCACTGACCCCGACGGCAACGGCCTGGAAATCTACTACGAATACCCCACCGCCCGCGAGCTGTTCCTCAAGGGCCGCGGCGACGAAGACCTCCCCTTCACCTTCGACGACCCCCTCCCCAAATGGGCCGGCGTCACCGAAACCGCCGTTTCCCGAGAGGATAGAGCATGGAGCCAATTGGCGACCGAACAATTCTTCAAAGGCTCCAGCGAGGCCGATTCGGTATATGACACAATCTGAAAACCGGCCGATTTATCGCCCCGGCCAAGTGGCCCTTCTGCGCTATCCTTTTACCAACTCGGCCGGGGCAAGACAAAGGCCCGCCTTGGTAATGCTGGATACTGGAGACGACGATATCGTAACTGCCCGTATCACTAGCCAACCGCCGAGAGGTCCGTTTGACGTTCAAATACTGGGTTGGAGCGAGGCAGGATTGCTCCGCCCTTCCGTCGTCAGGTTGCACAAACCGGCAACCGTCGAAAAGAGTCAAATCAACCGGCTGTTGGGCCGCGTCACCCAGTCCGATTGGACACGACTCCTTGGCGCCGCGCAGGACCTCTGCGCCACCCTGCCTTCCGAACCGCCCAGATAGTCCTACCGGCGCCCCCAACCGCCGAGTCCCGCCATGACCCAACAACCAACCCCCCAACCCAGGCCCATGATGTCCCTCCCCGATGCCATCAAGACCTGCCTCCGCAAGTACGCCGACTTCAGCGGCCGCGCCGCCCGCCCTGAATACTGGTGGTGGGTCCTCGCCGTCGCATTGATCGCCCTGGTAGCCGGACTGCTCATTTCCCTCGCCGTCACCCTCAGAGTGCTCATCTGGTCCATCATCTGGCTCGTCCGCCAGGGCCCCAACCATGCCCCAACCGCTACGGCCCCGACCCGCGGGCGTTGGAAAACCCGGCTTAGCGATACAACTACTGCGCCCGGACAGTTTGCCGGCCAGCCCTGGGAACCATATCCAACCCCATAAATTCAGGGGGTTTGGGGAATGAATCCCCCAACGGGCCCCGTTAACCAAGTGGTTTTCTGGAAAATGAAAAGACCCTGAATCTCCCCTAGAAACCCGGACGGAAACCCCTTATTGGGAAGAGGGATTTGGTCAGTAAGGCCGATACGAGCAGGGTGAGGGTCCAAATTTGCCCGAGCCATGCGGTGGCGGAGTTGACCATTCCAGCGACCTGGGCGCTGCCGGCGCTGGGACCGGAGCCGGTTTCTCCGGTCAACCCGGCTTTGGCGGCCACCAGGGTCAGGTTGGCCACGGTGGCTGCCAGGTACAGCTGGAACCGGGTTTTGGCACGGCCGAAGTAGCGGGACTGGCGGATCCCCAATTGGACCAGCCGCGCCAGCCGGTGCTCCACCACCACGCGACGCTGCCGGTACTCGGCAAAGGCCTCGCTCTGCTGTAGGGCGCGGGCCTGCTGCAACAGCGCTTCCTGCGGGTGCAGTTGCACCGTTCGTCCCGTACCCGGTTTTGCCGCCACGCACTGGGACCGCAGGGGGCATACCCCGCAGACCGCCGCGTCGAATCGGAAGGCCTCCAAACGGTAAGTTCGACCCGTTTGGCCGGTGCGCCGTCCCGCCGGCACCATCGTCCGGGTAACATTCCCCGCCGGACAGGTGCAGGAACCCGCCTCCAGGTCAATATGGAAGTCCTCTTTCGGAAAGTGGGTTCGGTTGGGACGCCCCGGCACCCTGGCAATCAGAGTGCGGCCCGCGTCGGCGAAGGTTTGACGGGTACCGCCGTCGCCGTAAGCGGCGTCGCCCATGGCCTCCTCCACCGGCACACCGGTGTTGGCCTCACTCTGTTCCACCAGTTCCAGCGCCCCCAGGTTGTCGGGAGCGTTGCCGGGCAATACCTGCACCGCGGTAATCAGCTGGGAGTCGGTGTCCACCACAATCGCTGCCTTGTGTCCGTCGAACCGCCGGCTGCTGCTCTTGTGGCCGTGGCGCATCTCCGGGTCATGCACCGACATCATCCGGTCCCGGCTCACCCCATCCTTGAGGCTCATTCCCCCCTCAGCCCGTTCCACGTCCTGGAGCAGCAACTGCCCCAGCAGTTCCGCCGCCGCCACAATCCGCTGCCGCTCATCGCTGTCCTCGCGCAATTCCCCCTGCGCCTGCCGCGACAACTCCAACAGCCGGTCCGCGTCGGCCACAATCCCAGACAGCAGCGCCGTCTGCGCCTGCCGGTCGGACCAGTCGATGGCCGCTTCGCCCTTGACGCTGGAGCCCAGGTATCGGTGGTATCGATGGTATCCTTGACTCTTCGCCCATTCCCCGACGTTGATTCCCTTCAGCTGTGCCAGCGCCCGCAGCAGTTTGACGATCCCGTCCGCCAGCAGGTTGCAGGTGTCCTTGACTGCGCCACGCCCCAGGATGTTGGTCGTGTCCAATGCCACCCGCATCCCGCGCCCTTTCAGGAAGCCCGACTCCCGGGCCAGCCGCAGACTGGACTCGAATACCTCCCGCACCTTGCCGTGCAGGATCAGCTGGGCGCGAAACACCTGCAGCGTACTCTTGGCGAAGGGCCGGTCTTCCACCTCAATCCCCAACGCCACTTTCCACCGGAGGTCAAAGTCAGCCCGGGCCTTCGCCTCGGCGTCGCTGACCTTGTCGTGGGACTGCAACAGCAGCGCCGTCGCCAGCAGGCTGGGCGGCACGCTGTCCCTGCCGTTGTCGGGGCAGTAGAACTCGGCGAAATCGGCGTCCCGGAACAGCCGGCCCCGCAGCGACGCCAATACGCCATAGAAGCTTTCCCGCCCCACGTGGTCCAGGTACAGCCGGTCCGCTTCCCAGAGTCCCCTCTGGTCCGATCGCTCTCCCAGCATTCTCAGCCCTCGCTATGCTTGTTGACTCCAAGTATAGCCGCTGACCCGGCTGCCGCCACTTTCCGGCCAGATTTCTAGGGCATGTGCAAAGTCCGAATCAATTCAAAGTCCGTTCGTGGTGAGCTTGTCGAACCATGAACGGATGTCCCTTCGACAAGCTCAGGGCGAACGGAGAGGCTAACTTGCTGACCGACTTTGCACAAGCCCTGTCCCCCTCCCGCCCCCCTTGACAACCCCTGCTAATGCCTTATAATTATCTCCATCCTCCAATTGGTCAGACCACTTGAACGTGCCAACCCACCCTGTCAACAGCGTTAAACGCCGCCGCCTGTACGAAGAAATCGTGCAACAGTTCTACACGATGATTCGCGACGGCGCTCTCAAGCACGGGGAACAACTGCCCTCGGAACGGAACTTGGCCGAGCAGTTCGGAGTCAGCCGCAGTTCGGTCCGGGAGGCCATACGGTCCTTGGAACTGCAAGGCCTTGTGGTCAGCAAGCGGGGTTCCGGAAACTTTATGAATATCGAAAACCCGGCGGCCAACCTGGAGTCGGTAATGACGCTGGTTACTGCTTCCCTGTCCATCGGGCCGGCCGGCCTCGCCGACGTTTTCGAGATGCGCCACTTGCTGGAGCCGCCCATCGCTGCCTTGGCTGCGCGCCGGGCCACCGAGGAGGATGTCCGCCTCATGCGGGAAATCCTCCAGGTGCAGCGCGAACAGATTGACACCGGAGAGACCGCCGTGGAGTCGGATACCGCTTTCCATTTCGCTCTGGCGTCCGCCACCCACAACAGCGCCCTCATCAAGGTGGTCAGCGCCGTCGAGGACATCCTGCAAATTTCCCGCGACCGTTCCCTGCAAGAGCCGGGCCGGCCCCAGCGTTCCCTGGCGTCTCACTGGGAAATCCTGGAAACCATCCAAGCCGGAGAGCCTTCGTCGGCCCAACAGGCCATGGAGCACCACCTGACTGCGGTGGAGCCGGGTATTCTGGCCCCGTCCGGTTCCGAGCAGAACCAGCGCGGCAAGGTCGCCGCCGACTAGGCCGGCGCCTGCCGGCAGGATTCATGCAGCGCCCAAAAGCAACCCAACAGTCACCCAATCAACACCGAGGAGGAACCAGTATGAGCACAGTAGCTGTGGAGGTGGTGTACCGGGGCATCTTCCAGAAGTCCCTGGCCCGGAACATCGTCCGCTCCATAGTCTTCGCCGCCAGGAAAGAAGGCAAGATCGGCACCGCCTTTGGGCGTTACGGAGACTCTCCCGAGCGCAACGGCATTCCGGCCAAGCAATTCGCCATCGTCGCCGACTCGCCCGAAGAACTGGAAGAAAACCTGGCGGTCTACGAAGCCCATGAAGTGGACATCACCATTAACGTCGACGACACCATGTGCAAGGGCGTCGAGTCCTGGGCCTGGTACGGGCTTCAGCCCATCAACGCCCTGACCAAGCCCAACGGCACCCTGATTGTCACCTCCCGCCAGGCCGCCGATGCTCTCATCGAGGACATTCACCAGCGGGACGAGCCTTACAACCTTTCCATAGTGCCCGCCGTCCCCAGCTTCTCCGGCCTCTGGGTGTACAAGGACGACCACACCGACGTCCGCCTGCTCGGGACTCTTTGCAAGGTCTGTCCCCAGCTGGTCAGCCTGGACTCCATGATTGAGGCCATCAAGGACCAGGGCTGGAGCGATCTCAAAGTCACTTCCGCCGAGAAGGCTTTCGAGCGCGCCACCGAGCGGCCGGTGGAGCCCGGCGAAGGCTCCACCGACATCCCCTTCAGCTTCGACCTCCCCGGCTGGAAAACCATGGAGGAAGGACTCGTCATCCGGGGCCAGGAAGCCGGCGGCGGTTTCCGCGGCGGCGAGGAAGGCTTCCAGCCGGCCCGCAATGAAGTCTTCAAGAAGTACAGCACCCGGTCCATGCGCCCGGTGGTCAACTTCGACACCTGTATCAAGTGTACCCTGTGCTGGCTCCAGTGCCCCGACACCTGCTTCGACGTTACTCCCGACGGCCTTTACGACGCCAACATGGAGGCCTGCTGCGGCTGCGGAGTCTGCGAAGCCGTCTGCCCCGTCCCCGAGTGCGTCACCATGGTTAACGAAGCCGAGTTCAACGACAACAGCAGCCAGTGGGAAGCCTGGCAGCAGGACAAAGAAGGCTATACCAAGTGGATGACCACCCTCATCGACCAGCAGAAGCTCGTTGATCGCACCCACGGTTTCCACCATGTTGGCCAGTACGCCGAAGAAGGCGCTCAGGCCGCGGAGGACTAAAATGACGCTCGTTCAAGCCGAAACCTATCAAGTGGAAACCGAAGAACTCATCTCAGGCAGTGAGGCCATCGCCATCGCCTGCGCCCTGGCCGACGTTGACGTCATCACCGCCTACCCCATCCGTCCCTACGACACGGTGATGCAGTACGTGTCCAAGCTCAAGGCCGACGGCGCCTTCGACTGCGACTTCATCGTCGCCGAAAGCGAACACTCCCAGTTCGAGATTGTCAAGCACGCCTCCGCCGTCGGCGCCCGCACCTTCTGCGGCTCCAGCGGTGTGGGCTGGTTCTACGCCTTCGAGGCCATCACCGTCACCGCCGGCCTGCGCCTCCCAGTCGTCGCCATGGTCGGCAACCGCGCCCTCGACGACCCCGGCGCCTTCGGTGTGGAGCACAACGACGCCATGGCCGTCCGCGACCTCGGCTGGATGCTCTACTGGGTCGCTACGGCTCAGGAAGCCATGGACACCGCCCTTCTCGCCTGGCGCGTGGCCGAAGACCCCCGCGTCTTCCTGCCCTTCGCCGTCAGTTGCGACGGCTCCTTCCTGACCCACTCCCAGGCCATCGTCAACGTGCCCAGCTTCGACAAGGTGCAGCAGTTCCTGCCCGGCTACGACCGGGGACGCCTGCTGCTCCACCCCGACAACCCCATCACCATCGCTCCCCAGGTCAACGAAGACTGGCTCATGGAAATTCGCCGCCAGACCGACGACGCCATGCGCCGCACCCAGGCCGTCATCAAGGAGACTTACGAAGAGTTCAAGCAGCTCTTCGGCCGCGGCGACCCCAGCCCCTTCATCGAAGAATACATGACCGAGGACGCCGACATCGTTCTGGTGGGCATGGGCACCCTGGCCATGCCGGTGCGGGTGGCCGTCCGCCGCCTCCGCGAGCAGGGCGTGAAGGTCGGGTTCCTGCGCATCAAGTTCTTCCGCCCCTTCGCCACCGAGGAGATTCAGGAAGCCCTCAGCCGCTGCAAGGCCATCGGCGTTATCGACCGCGACTACTCCTACGGCTCCCCGTCCTACGGCGGCGTCCTGTTCAACGAGTTGCGTTCCGCCATGTACCCCATGCCCCGCCACCCGTTGATGCTCAACTTTGTGGCCGGTCTGGGCGGACGGGAAATTCTGGTCCGCGACGTCAACGAGATTGTTGACACCGTACAAAAGGCCGTTGATACTGGTAAAATTGAGGAAGAAACTACCTGGGTCGCCGTAAGAGAGTAATCAACCCAGACAACTACATGATAGACTTTAGAAGTCTTGGTCCAGTTCTTTCTCAACAAATACTCGGACCGGGCCGCAGCCTACATCCTCAACAAAATGGACGAGCGGCTGTGGCCCGTGTTCAAGAAATTGTTGCAAAACCGCTCAACCCGGAGGGTCCCCATGACAAACCCCAGTTACTTGGAATTGGAACTGAAAGTCCACCTGCGGTTTTTCAAATTCATCAGCTGTGAAGACGTGAAGAACGCTGGGATTTGCTATGCTGGCCGGTGACGAAGAACCTGGAGTTTACAATGAGGCCAAAATCCAGGTCTTCGACGGGCGCGAATGGTCCATCTACGACCACAACATCCCCGATGCCCAGGCCCAGGAATTTGTCCGGCGCGCCGTAGAGTACGAAATCAAGGAGATGTTCGTAGTCCGCCCCGCTGGCCCCGCCGAAATCTTCAGCTGACCCCGCGCCTGTCCCAACCAAAATCTAAGGAGCGAATAATGACAACTGTGCAGGACCTCCCCCAGGTTAGAGGGGTCAAGAACATCCCGGTACAGGAAGGCTATACCTCCGGCCACCGCACCTGCCAGGGCTGCGAGTCGGCGCTGGTGATGCGCCTCATGATTAAGGCCGCCGGCCCCCGCACCATCGTCGTCGGCAGCACCGGCTGCATGTACGTCGCCAACACCACCTACTACAGCACCCCCTGGGTGGTGCCCTGGATGCACACGCAGTTGGGATCCTCCGGCTCAGCCGCCACCGGCACCGCCGCCGGTCTGGCTTCCCAGATGCGCAAGGGCAAGATGAAGGACGAGCCCATCAACGTCATCGCCTTCTGCGGCGACGGCGGCGGTGTGGATATGGGCCTCTCGGCCATCTCCGCCGCCCTCCAGCATGACGAGTACAACCTGCTCATCCTCTGCTACGACAACGAGTCCTACGCCAACACCGACATCCAGGTGTCCGGCAGTTCCCCCTGGGGCGCCAACTCCACCTTCAGCCCTCCGGGCAAGAAGCACCGGATTATGAACAACCGCTGGAAGAAGAATACCGCGCCCATGCTGGCCACCGGCCACCCCGACTGCCGCTACGTCGCCACCGCCTGCGGCTCCTACGGCCTCGACTTCACCAACAAGATTCGCCGCGCCCTCACCATCGGCGGCCCCACCTTCATCCACAGCATCGACCCCTGCCCCAAGGGCTGGGACTACGACCCCAAGTATTCCCACGAGTTGGGAATGCTGGCCGTCGAGACCGGCATCTGGGTGCAGTACGAAATCATGGACGGGGAACTGATTCTCAACGGGCCTTCCAAGGCCATCTCCAGCGGCATCCGCCGGCGCAAGCCCGTCGGCGACTACCTGCTCCGGCAGGGACGCTTCGCCCACTTCACCGAAGACGACGTCAAAATGTTCCAGGGCAAAATTGACGAGAGTTGGGAGCAGTGGTGGATCCCCGGCATCGTCCCCTTCACCCCCGAAGGCCAAACCCGCTAACTCCCCTAAAGGGATGGCGCCAACCGGGCAACGGGCCGTGTCGCTTAACACGGCCCAGGGTCTTTTAATTCGCCCCTCTCCCCGCGGGGAGAGGGGCCGGGGGTGAGGGCGAACTCCGCGCATCAGTAGCGGTTGCCCTCGGCCGGAATCCCCTAGCCTTCTGGGAGAGGGCTTAGGGGGTTCTTTCGAGAATGAAAAAGCCCTGCTCACCTGAGACGGCCCGTTGCTGCCTGCGATTAACTCTGGTACTGTATTATCCCAGACGACTCCCTCTACCGGGTGAACTTCATGGACCCAGCCGAAATCGGAGCCATCGCCGCCCTGCTGGCCGCGTCCTTGGCCATCATCGGCCTCGGAGCAGGTGCAATCTACCGCATGGGCAAAATATCCCAGGAAACCGCAGACCTCAAAATCTTATTCCAAGTCGAAACCCGTCGCCTCGACGAAAAAAACGACATCCAGTTCGCCCACGTCGAGCAGCAGTTCAGAGATATGGACCGCAAATTCGAGCAGCGGCTCGACGACATGGACCGCAAGTTCGACCAACGGTTCAACGACATGGACCGTAAATTCGAGCAAAGGTTCAACGACATGGACCGCAGGTTCACTGAACTCCAGGACTTGATCCGCTCCGAAAACGAAAGGACCCGCGCCCAGATTCAACAACTCTCCAATATCGTAATGTCTCACTCCCACGACGTGGACGGTGCCATAATCTTCCGCGTCCCCCCCCCCGCCCCGGAGGAATAACCCCCCACTAAACGGAAAACCCTATCCCGCGTACCTTTCCAAAGCCGCCCTGTGTCGTTCCAACGCCTCCACCCCGGGATGGCCCGCCCGCTTTCCAATCAGCCCTGTTGCAAACCGCAACAATGCCTCCGCGTTTTCATGGTGGTACTGTTGCCACCAATTGTTCGTAACATAAAATTGGTCTCCGTAAACCTTGGGATAATACCGCGGGTGCCCACTAATCATCCTTCCCTCTCCCGTTCAGCCCAGAAGCGGAAACCCTCCCAGTTGTAGCCCCAAATTGTCTTTGCACAACTCACTATCCAACAGGTTCCGAAGGTCGGTCTCTCCTAACAACCCCGGATAGTCGTCTAACAAGGTGCTCATCAGGGACTGAACAATGCGTTGCAGTTCCCCTCGCGCTTGCTGTGGACGCCTTTGTTTCGCTCGGTCTGCACGGCTTTGCTTTCCGAGACCCATTAGTCCTTCGGTCGTACCTTCAATGTTCGTAGGCGCAATGTTCGTAGGCGGGTCCGTCTCTTTGTTGGAATATCCGGTTGCGGACGACTTGCCCAACTCCAACAACTTCGCCGCCCGCACGAACAACTCCGACGTGTCCGATACCGTCCCCGCTTTCTCCAACGTCGGAACCAGCAGCTTCCGGTGGAACTCTTCGTTCGTCAGCAGGTGCCAGTCCACCGTCGGATACTCGGCCGCCAGTATCTCAAACATCTCTTCCAACGGCCCCTGCACCCCCTTGCGGACTTTGGGAGACACAAAGTAAACGTGCCGTTCCACCTCCGCCGGATGATACGCTTCGAGGATGAGCAAAATTCGCAGCATTTTCTTCAAAACCCGCTTATCCGGGCCGCCCACCGCAGCAAGCCCGTTTTCGTGAAAAGCAACTTCCATCGCATGGACGCTCCCATCCTGCCCCACCCCCACCACGTCAATCTCCCCCTGCTTCAGAAATTGCCTGCTGTCCTTTGTGCCCTTGAAAACACCGCTGTCCGGGGCGAACCTCTCCCGCATAGATCGGAACAACCCCTCCAACTCATCATCACTCAGTAATCTACCCCAATGCTCCGAAACCTTCCAGTTCGCCTGCACCACCCAGCACTGCTGTACGTGCCGCAGGTAGGAATAACAAAGTGCTTCGCCAATCTCTATCTTCATAACCCCGTCCAATCCGCTCATCCCGGGCCCTCAAACGTCCCCTTATTCAGGGGGTTTGGGGGATTCATCCCCCAACGTGCCCGTCCCCGTACGTTCCGCCAACCCCGCTTAACCTGTGCCGGCCCATCCAATCCATTCGTCCAGAGGTCCTCGAAGGACTCCCCTCTACTGACACTTGCCCCTTCCCAAGTCCGGTGCCGCCTGTATAACATTTTCAATATGGTTACCTTACGCCCCGCACCAGGGACCGTTGCTCGCCTGCCGGCGCCGTTGCGTATCAAACATAACCCGCCCTTTCATATCCCTGGCCGCCCCGGGCCATCGCCAATCCACCGGAAAACGACCCTTAACCAAGTACAAAAGTGAGACGAAAACGGTACAATATGACACAAATCCAGCCCGAACCCACCCCAATCCAAGACCAGATCGCGGCCTCAAACCCGCCTTCCGGTACCCCTTCCCAGCGTAAACGCCGCTATTCTGACCCAAATGACACAAAACCAGATTTTTCCACCCTTTCCCGCCGCCAGCGCGATTTTCTGCCTGTTCTGGCCAACGCGCGTACCATTACCGAAGCCGCTGCCCGCGCCAAGGTTAGCCGCAGCACCATCCACCGCTGGCTCCGCGATGAAACATTCCGAGAGGCCCTGTCCTACACCCGTGCCGACAACGACTTCATTTCCCGTCTGCGGATCCAGAACATGGTCGAGCATAGCCTCAGCAGTTTGATGGATACTACCTTCGACCCCAACCCCGCGGTTCGTATCCGGGCTGCCCGTTCCGTCCTCAACTTCGTCTCGCAAATGGGTCAATGGCAAAGCATCCATGAAACCCAGTTGGTGCCGGACGACGAACTTATGCCCTGGTCCGTCACCCAAGTCGAAGCCCCCGCTCCCACGCCCCTTGCCATTCCCCCGCCGCCAAGGTAGATTAGTCGGAACCATCCCAAGCCGGGCGCGGCCCGCCCGCCCGGCCTCAACATCCAAATCCAGGAGGATTCCATGAGCGACGCACCCATCAGCCTGCGCGATTACGAGGCCCGAGCCAAACTCTCCCTGCCCCACAATCATTGGGAATTCATCGAAGCCGGCGCCATGACCGAGTCCACCACCCGCCGCAACAGCTCGGCTTTCGAGGGACTCAAACTCCGCCCCCGGTTCCTGCGCGACGTCGAGAACCGCAGCCTGGCCACCACCGTGCTCGGCAGCGAGATTAGCTTGCCGGTCATGGTCTGTCCGGCCGGCGGACACAAGCTGGCCCACCCGGACGGCGAACTCGCCACCGCCCGCGGCGCCGGAATGTCCAACACCCTGATGATGCTCAGCACCTCGTCCCACTATCCTATGGAGCAGGTCGCCGAGGCCGGAACCGGCCCCAAGTGGTTCCAGCTTTACCACCGGGGCTACGAGATTACCGAAATGCTGGTCCACCGCGCCGAAGAGGCCGGCTTCAAGGCCATCGTCCTCACCGTGGATACCCCGGTGCCCAGCCCCAAGGAGCGGGACGTTCACAACCACTACGAGAACCCCTTCCCCCCGGGCAACTTCATGGCATCCGCCGAGCAAGCCCAGGCCATGAGCGGCACCGACGAGGCCCCCAACTGGCGTCCTATGCAGGTGCCGGCGCTGACCTGGCGGGAACTGGAATGGCTGCGTGGCCTGACCTCGCTGCCGCTGGTGCTCAAGGGCGTCCGCACCGCCGAAGACGCCCACATGGCCGTCGAGAACGGCGTCAACGGCATCCTCGTCTCCACCCACGGCGGCCGTCAGATTGACCAGACCCTCGGCGCCGTCGAAATGCTCCCCGAAATCGTCGAGGCCAGCAAGGGGCAGGCCGAGGTCTACCTGGACTCCGGCGTCCGCCGCGGCAGCGATGTGCTGAAGGCGCTGGCCCTGGGCGCGCGGGCCGTGGCCGTGGGCCGCCCCTTGTACTGGGGATTGGCCGTCGGCGGAGCCGAAGGCGTCCACGGGATGCTGGAAGTCCTGCGCCGGGAACTGGACCACGACCTGGCTGCCTGCGGCCAGACCGACGTGCAGGAACTGGAGCCGGGCATCGTCCACGTCCCCGCCGGCTGGGGCACCTTCGGAGCCACCAACATCCCCTAACCAACCGTAACCTTCCAACGGCAGGGGCATCACCCGCGTGCCCCTGCCTCACCCTTAACCGGCTCGAAACAACGAATATGACGGACTACATGACTAGCCAAAGAAGCAATTCTGACAAAGGGCGTTACTTCGAACAAAGAGTTGGGGAGTATCTCGGTCGGTGCCAAGGGTTAAGAGTGGTTGCTGGTTACGAGGTCGAAATCAGCATCAACGGGCATTCTAAGAAATTGCATAAGTTCGACTGGGGCAACAGCACGGTTTTGGTCGAGTGCAAGGCTTACGACTGGACTGAGGGTGGCAACAGCCCGAGTGCCAAACTCGCCACGGCCAACGAGGCGCTGCTGTACTTCTTGGCCAGTCCAAAATCATACCGGAAGATGCTGTTCTTCCCGACTACCGGCAAGCGCGGCAAGAGGAATCCAGAGACGTTGGTTGAGTACTACGTAAGAATGAATGGGCATTTTGTTCCTGACGACGTGGAAATCTACGAACTGGATCCAGAAAGACTCTCCGCGACCAGAACTTGGCCGCATTTGGGTTGATGTGGCGGTGTGGGGAAAGCAACAAAACCCCCGCTCCCACCAAAGTGTTCGGAGCGGGGGACTCGATCTGCCCAAGCGCCTAAGCTGCTAACCCGCCGGCGCCGCAACCGCCCCGGCCTTAATGGACGCAAAGAACTCCCGCACCAGTGCGTTGAACGCCGTCGGTTGCTCGAAATGCGTGGAATGCGCGGCCCCCGGCACTGTCTCCAACCGGGAGTTGGGAATCAGCCGTTGCGCCGCCTCCATGACGTGGACCGGAAAGATTAGGTCTTCCTCCCCGACAATCAGCAGCGTCGGCACGTCAAGAGCGGCCAGGTCCGCCGCCTGCGGCCCGGCGGGGTTGCGGAACAGCGGCGATACAACGCTTACCGGCATCGGCGGGTTGAGCGCTCCAATCTGCCGGAACAACACCACCCGGTTTGGATGGTCTCGCAAGAACCCCTCCGACAACGCCCGCCGCAGCGAGTCTTCCGGCGGATGCACATCCTTGACCCGAATCCACCGATGGACACGGATGGACGGCGTGAGGACACTGGAAGGGGGGGTGAGGGAGTTACAGGCGCGATGATTCGGGCTCGAATTCGGGTAGACGGGAGGTTGGCGGGCGGTCTGCAGGCGCTTTTGGGGCGCCGATGGCGGCCTGCAGTGGCTGTGGCCAGCGAGATGGCGGGATAGGACACGGCGAGAGGCGCTCGCGGACCGGGCTGGCGCGAGTTGGCGGGGACGTTCAGTTGACAGGATGGCGGGTCAGTTGCAGACGGGTCGTCAAGCTGGGAGTGGAATCGCTCGCAGCCGGGCCAAGGCGCGACTGAACTGGGTTTCCCAAGGCCAGCGCTGTGGCAGATGCAGGGTGAGCCGGCGTGCGGAGCGGGTGAGCCGTCCGGCCAGGGCGAAGACCCGTCGCCGGAGGGTCTTGGTGGTCACGATCCGCTCACCCAGGCCGATGCGGGCTGTCCAGCGGGCCAGGTTGTGGGCCATCACCTGTACCGCCAGCCAGGCGCCGTTGGCGGCGAAGCGGCCCGAGGGGAGATGGTTCAGCCCGACGCCGTACTTGAGGTCGCGTATCGCATTCTCGATCTCGGCGTGGCGGCGGTGGTCAGCCTCCAGTTCCAGGGTCTCCCCGTCCCGGTCGGTGATGAAGCCGTGATAGCTGTAGGTGGCGAAGAGAGCCAGTTGAGAACCGGGCGCCGGCTTCACCCGCCGGACGATGAGCCGTACCGGCGCGGCATCCGGCTCACTCTGGAAGGGGGTGTAGGTGGTTTCGGCCACATCGGCGGCGCCGTCCATCCAGTAAGGAATCGGCGTCCAGGCATCTTCGGGTATCGCCTCGATGAGATTGTGCAGGCTTTTGTGCTGGCGGATGGTGATGGATAAGCGGACATCCATCCGGCGGCAGACGGCGACCACGGCGTGGGTATAGAAGCCGCTGTCAGCCCGCATGGTGAGCTGCCCGCTGGCCCCGCCGCAGCGAACCCGGCTCACCGTCTCACGCAGGAAGTGGGCGGCGGCCAGCAGTGGGTGATAGCCCCGTGCACCGGTATAGCCGTGGTGGCGGGCGCCCTCCTTGGCCAGTCCGTAAGTCTCGCAGATCGTCGAATCAAGGTCGATGGTGAATGGCGCGTCGCCGGGTCCGGCCCCCGCCTGCCAGGCCCGGGCCAGCAGCTCGCGGCTCACCCGGTCCAACTGACGGACGTGGCCCCACCGGAAGCTGCGCAGGAAAGTGCCCAAGGTGGAGGGCGCCTTGACTACGCAGCCGAGAGTGCAGGCCGTCCTGCCGGTGCGCAACGCATCGGCGTCGTCGATGCAGTCGCCGCCCGCCAGCGCCGAGGTCACCAGAGTCGAAATCTTATCGCCGGTGTTGGCTCGGCCTGGGGCGCGGCCCAGGTCCAAGTGCCGGTCAACCAGTTGGGGCAGGCCCAGGTGCAAGGCCAACGTGGCGGGAAGGATCAGCCCGGCATTGTTGACCAGGCGATGGTCGTCGAAGGCGATGTGGATGCCGTCGGGGTGGTTGCGTGGTAGCATCTATTGGGTGCTCCTTGTTTCTGGTTGGTTTTCTGTCTCGAAAACCATTATCCCAGATGCACAGGAGTGCTTTCTGGTCTCTTCAGGACCCTGCTACACGCCCTCCTTCGGTGGATTGGGGCTTGAGCAGGCCCACCACCGAGGGGTCGCCAATGCCTCCGGTAGTGTCGCCCAGCACCAGCCCGGCCACCCGTTCCGGGTGCCGCAGCGCAAAACCCAGATTGGTGATGCCGCCCATGGATTGAGACACCAGAAACGCCCGGTCAATCTCCAGGTGGTCCAGCAGCGCGGCAAGGTCGTCAGCGAAGGCCGCCGGGCCGGGGCCGTCGGGAACGTCGGCCGTCAGTCCCCATCCCCGGTGGTCGAACACGATGCAGCGGTAATCTCCCTGGAACGCCGCCACCTGCTGAAACCAACTGAAGTGGTTCCCGCCCCGGCCGTGGGCGAAAACTATGGCCGGCCCGTCGCCGTAGGACTCGTAGTAAAGCTCAATTCCGTTAATGGGCGCGGTGGGCATAATTCCTCCCTGTCAACGACGTTAGTGGGATGAGATTTGCGCTCGGAATCAGCGTCGGCCGGTCATACCGGCCAGCTTTCCTGCCGGTACGCCATCTCCCAGAACATGAACTCATACCGGCTGCTGACCAGGAACGCCTGCCGCATCGCCTCCAACTCGGCGGGGCCGGCTTCCTTCGCAGCCCGGTCAACGAAACTGCGCCAAGCGGTAACGCTGTTTTCCAGCAGCCCCGCCACGTAAGCCCCCGTCCACCGGGAATAGAGCGGGTGTTCCGATGCGCCCACGTTCTCCTTTAGCAGATGATAAGTCCACGGACAGGGCAGCAGCGCGGCGGCCGTGGGTCCAAGCCCATGCAGGGATGCCGTGGTCAGCATATGGTTCACATAAGCCGTGTTGGTGGGCGACCGTCCGATGGCCTCAATGTCCGCCATAGAGACCCCGGCTTCCGCCAGCAGTTCGTGATGCAGCGGCCGCTCCACCGGCGTCAAGACCCGGTGCGAAAGCTCCTCCAGCAATTGCGAATCGGGGGCCTTGGCCAGGGCCATCGCCACCGCCCGCGCAAAGCCTTCCAGGTACTGATAGTCCTGGGTCAGATAGTACCGGAACTTCTCCGGCGGAAGCGTTCCATCCTTAATCTCCAGCAGGAACGGGTGCGCGAAAATCCGGTCCCAAATGGGCTTGGCCTCCGCCTTGAGTCGCTCGCTAAAGCTGTCCATCTTCCCCCAAAACCAACCTGTTCGTCCTCAGCCCGCACAAGGACTCAGGACAATGGCATTCTGATTGGACCGGCCCACCCCGTCCTCCCTGCGGAAGCAGGAATCCACGAGGGGGTTTGGGGGATGAATCCCCCAACGTACCCCACCCCGGCTCAGGTCAACGGGCTGGGAACCGTAACCTCCGCCCGCCCCGCGCAGGTCTGCACCCCATCTTGGTTTTCCAGCCAGACCCGCAGGCTCAGCGTCATCCGTCCCTCAACCGTCTCGGCCTCTTCCACCACGCCGCGGGCGGTCACAGTATCGTCCTCGTAGACCGGCTTCAGGAAGGTCACCAACAGCTCGCCGCCCTGCCGGAAGTCGGCGCCAAACTGTCGAGCCAACAACTCATGCAGGAAGGCAAAGGACATCTGGCCGGAGGCAATGGGGCGGGTCAACCCCATCTCCCTCGCCCGCTCGGTGTCGGTGTGAATGTTGACCGGCGGAGGCCCGTTGCCGTCCTGCCCGGCTGCATCCTGCCCCACGTACTCAAAGCGGTCAATCTGCTCCTGCGTAACCGCCCTGGTGAAGCCCGGAAGTTCATCGCCGGAACGAAGGCCGGCAGCCTCGAAGGTAGTCATTCTTTCGACTCCAATCCGCCGATTAGAAAAGTATGCTCGCTGCGGACTATCTCCCGGCCGTCTTCGTCAATCGCCAGCGTTTCCACCACCAGCCACGACCGGCCCCGCCGCTCGTACTTCTCCCGCACCCAGCCGCTGACCTGCACCCGCTTCCCGACAATGGGCGGATGGTAGTACCGGTCCCGGTGCTTGGCGCTGATGATGGGTACATGACCGTGCTTCCGCCGCAGGACTTCAATGTATTCCTTGATCGCGATATGGGGGAAGGCGGCTTCGGGATACCCAACGGCTTCCTGAAATTGGGCCAAAAGGTCTTGGGTAACCGTGTATTCCAGGTGCCCCAACTGTTCGTCAATCACCAATAGCTCGTAGGCCGAACCTGAGCCGGTCATCGCGGCCACCTCCTGCATTGGGTTCGGGAACTCTCTAGGGAAATGACTGATACCCGAGGGACGGGACGCCGTGGGTCAGTCATGGCCTGTCAGCCGCGCGTAGGTTTCCAGGTCGGCATCGGCCGATTCGGTATCTCCCAACTCCCGGCGCGCCAGGCCCCGCGCCCGGTAAGCGTCGGCCAAGTCCGGTCTCAAGGCAATGGCGCGGTCGCAGGCGGACACCGCGTCGTTGAGTCGCCCCAAATTGGCCAGGACGTTGCCCTGCCCCAGATGGGCGGCGGGCAGTTCCGGGTCCATTTCCAGCGCCCGGTCAAAGTCCGCCAGCGCCGCCGGGTACTCACCCAGGTCGGCGCGGGCGATGCCCCGGTTGCTGTACAGGCTGGCAAACTCCGGCCCGGTGCGGAGAGCCTCGTCGAAATCGGCAATGGCTGAGTCCGGGTCCCCGGCGTTGCGGCGGGCAATGCCCCGGTTGTACCAGGCATTGGCAAACCCCGGGACCAAACCGATGGCCTGGTCGTACTCGGCGATAGCCCTGGCGTAGTCGTTCATGTCGCTGAACAAGTTGCCCAGGGCGTAACGGTAATCGGGGTCGTTGGGCCGCAGCTCAATGGCCCTGGTGTAGTATTCCAGGGTTTGTTCCCGCTGGCCCAGGTCCCGGTGAGCAATTCCCAGGTTGTAGTAGGCGTTGGGCATCTCCGGGTTCCATTCCAGCGCCTGCCTGAAATCGGAGATGGCCTGCTCGTAGTGCTTCAGGGATGCGTGGGCCACGCCGCGGGCGTAGTAGAAGTCGGCGTCCTCCGGTTCCAGGTCAATGGCCTCGTCATAGTCCAGCAGCGCCCGCTCATACTGGCCCATCTGCCGGTACACGACGCCCCTGGCATAGTAGGCCACCGGATAGTCCGGGTCGGCCCGCACCGCCTCGGTGTAGTCCGACAGGGCCGAATCCAGCGCGCCCATCTGCCGGTGGGCCATCCCCCGGTAGTAGTATGCGGGGGCCATTGACGGCTCGATTTCGAGGGCCTGATTGAAGTCGGCCACAGCTTCCGCCAGCATTCCACGCTGGAGGAAGAACCTGCCCCGGTCCAGGTAGTCGTACTCAGTTGGTGACTCTGCCATGCCCATTCTCGCCGTTAGCTTTACCGTGAACCCCACGCCAAGATAGATTATTACCCGCCGGGCGTCAACCGAACCCCGGCCCCGTCTTGGAATCTTTCGATTCACAATTCAAACCCCATGAATTCAGGGGGTTTGGGGGATTCATCCCCCAACGTGCCCCGTTAACCCGTCGGTTTCTGCGGAGAATCTAAAGACCCCGGCCCCGCATTTCCTGCGGAAGCAGGAACCCACGGCTCGGTTGCCCAGGTTAAAACTCAACCTCGTAAAGGTCGTACCCCGAATCCGACATCCCCAACCGCTGATACACGGCTTGGGCCGGACGGTTCTCTTTTGCCACGTACAGCCGGATTCCCCGCACCTCACCCTTGGACTGCGCTTCGGCGGTGACGTGCCGGTACAGCTCCCGGTAGACCCCCTGCCGGCGAAACTCCGGCGCCACGTAGACGCTCTGAATCCACCAGAAGAAACCGTTGCGCCAATCGCTCCACTCGGTGGTAATCATCAACTGCCCGGCGACTTTGCCGTCAACCTCGGCAATCAGGTAAAACCCCAGCTCCGGCCTGCGCAGCATCGCGGCCACGCCCTGCCGCAGCGCTTCGGAGTCCAACTCCCTGCCCTCGGTTTCCCGGGCCATGGCTGCGTTGAACGAAACAATCAACGGCAAGTCCGACTCGTTGGCTGCCCTTACTGCTATATTGTTGGGAGAATCGGTCATAACGCCGCTGCCGGGTTTCCGTCCGGTACAGGTTGCGCCCAAGATGATGGTGACGGTAAAGCCCTTGCTGCCGGTTGTCAAACCCGGCCCGGCGTAACCCCAGGGTCTTTCGATTCTCCCCTCTCCCGGTGGGAGAGGGTCCGGGGGTGAGGGCGAACCCCATAAATTCAGGGGCACGTTGGGGGATTCATCCCCCAACGTGCCCCCCGTGGTTTTAAAATCCGGGCAACGGTTTTCTTGGACAATTAAAAGGCCCTGCGGCGCAACCCGGCATAACAGTGTTCCGTCATCGGAACGGGGAGGCAAGCCACTGTGAACGAGCAAACATCGCTGAAACAACCGTCGCTGAAAATCGAAGGGGCCAGGTTTCTGGTGACGATGGACCCGCAGCGCCGTATCATCCGAGACGGCGCCGTGCTGGTTGAAGACCAGCGCATCACCAGAGTCGGCAAGACCACGGAACTGGCCGGAATCGCGGCGGAACGGGTGATAGACGCCCGGCAGATGGTGGTCACGCCGGGGTTCGTGAACGGCCACATACACATCAGCTACGCCCACGCCGTCCGCGGCATCTTTCCCGACGACCTGGGGCCGGCCTACCTGCCCAACGTGTTCCGGCTCCAGGGCGCGATGACGCCGGACGAGGAGTACCGGACATCGCTGCTGGCCATAACCGAGTTGCTCAAGTACGGCACCACCTGTTTTCTGGACCCCGGCAGCGCCAAGCATCTGGACGCCTGCCGTCCGGCCTACGAGCGCAGCGGGTGCCGCATCATCGTCGGGACGCAGGTAGTTGACCGTCCCAACCCCCTGAATCTGCCCGTCACCTCTACCGATGCCGCCATCCGCAGCATGGAGGACACCATTCGGGCCTACGACCGCCTGCTGGACGGCAGGGTTCGCGCCTGGGCCATGCCCTTCGCTCCCATGTATTCCTCCCCGGAGTTGTTGGCGTCGGCCAAGCGCCTGGCCGACGAGCACGGGACCGGCATGACCACCCACTACAACTACTCAACCCAAGCCGTTGCGGAATGGATGCAAGAGCATGGCCGGCGGCCCGTGGACTACCTGGCATACCTGGGCGTCTTGGGCCCCAACGTGGTGCTGGCCCATGCTCTCGGTCTCCACGAATCGTAAGTCGAGCCGCTGGCCCGCTCCGGCGCCCGCGTCGTGGTTTGCCCCACCGCCGCGTTGAAGGGCGCGGCCGGCATGACCCGCGCCGGGCTCCTGCCGGAACTGCTGGACGCCGGGGTGACGGTCGGATTGGGCACCGACGCCGGCAACAACTCCAACCTGCTGGAGACGATGCGCTCCATGTACCTCATCGCCGTCCTGTACAAAGACGCCCGCCAGGATTGGCGCATGATCCCCGCCGAGACCGCCCTCGAACTCGCCACCATCGGCGGCGCCCACGCCCTCGGACTCGGCAATGAAATCGGCTCCATCGAAGTCGGAAAGAAGGCCGACCTCGTCCTCTTCGACACCCAGCGCCCCGAGTGGAGCGCCCTCCACAACCCAATCAACAGCCTCGTCTACAACGCCGACGGCCGCAGCGTCCACACCGTCATCGTCGACGGCAGGGTGGTCGTCGAGGACAGCCGCCCGGTCTTCGTAGATGAAGGGCAGCTAATCACCCAAGTCCAAGCCGACGGCGAGGCCCTGCTGTCCCGCACCGGCGTCAGCTACCCGCCAAGGTGGCCGGTCATCTAACTATCCCTATCTTCGAAGCTAATGTGGGCGCGGGATGGCGCTCCGTGCAGAGAGAAATTCTAAGATGTGAAGACCGTCAACCTGCCGTCCACAAAACCTAAAGCTGACATTTGCCAATTGTCAAACGGGAACCCAAAGTATTATCATCCACCCAGCGTGAGAAAGACCGAGCTAGAACTTAAAGTTAAGACCGGAATCAAGCGAGAGGTCCACTTGCAACAGGCGCTTATCGGAGAGTTAGAGCACAACTCGGAGACCTTTCAAGATCCAGCCTTTACCCTTAACCGCATCGTGCCGGTTCATCGTTGGGTGCCTTGGATTGCAGGTTACTCTCAGGCTTTCGCCGCTGACGCTATCGGCAAATTTACTACAGGTCCCGGACAACTAATCTTGGATCCATTTGCCGGGGTGGGTACGACACTGATAGAAGCAGACCGGCTCGGCCACTCCGCTGCCGGATTCGAGATAAACCCGTATGCGGCTTTCGCGGCTACCATCAAGTTGGCTGCTCATCGGCTAGATACGGAGTTGTTAAGAGCCGCTATTGGTAGGCTGCGGAAGTTTGGGGAATTCGTTCAAGAAACTGGAGTGGAGCCAGTGGGAAAGGCACCGGAAGGTTTCAAAACAAGGTCCCCGTTCTACAGTCCAAAAGTCATGCGGAAAGTCCTCCTAGCCATGGATTTCATTGATGAGGAAAAGGACAACAACGCCGAGGTCGCCGTTGCCATCCGTCTAGCTTTTGCGGCCACGATGGTTGGTTATTCCAACTACTCGTATGAGCCAAGCCTGTCCCGGAGAGCAAGTGCGGGCAAAGATAAAGTAATCGACTCCCCTGTAATTGAGGTGTTGGTCGCCAAATTAAGAGAGATCGCTGACGACGCAGACTGGTATCGCGAGAACAGGCTCCGAGGAATCCAAGAGGATGGGGTTGTCTATACCGCGTCTTTCTTAGACGACTATCGCACGTTGGATCAGCACAGCGTGGACCTGATCGTCACTTCGCCCCCGTACATGAACAACTACCACTACAACCGGAACACACGGCCCCATTTATACTGGCTAGGTTTCTGCGATTCTCCTCGAGATTTCAAGGTGCTTGAGGAGCAAAACTTTGGCACTTACTGGCAGACCGCTCGCGACCGAGCCACCATCGAGTTGGATCCTCTAATAACTAACCAGGAAATCCTCGATACTGTCGGGATAATTCGAGAACAGAACCCAGAGAAGGGCGTCTACGGAGGCGTAGGTTGGGCCAATTACGCGACCGCTTACTTGAATGATTGCGTACGCTTCTTACGGGGTATACGCTGGGTCTTGCGCCCAAACGGGGCTGCGCTCATCGTCGTCGGGAACAGTATATTGCAGGGTATACCAGTTCCAACCGACAGGTTTATGGCCGAAATAGCTGCCCACTGCGGACTTGAGGTTCGTGGGATATCTACTCCCCGGGGAACTCGTGTAGGGAATAGTATCGTTGACTCCGGATCCCGGACCAAGCGATACCGAGAGAGCACCCAACTTTACGAATCGGTGATTCAACTCCGCCAACCTTGAAATATGCCCGATTTATACGACCCTTTCACATATGAAACCCTGATGGCCGGGATAGTTAGCCGGTTCGAACAGCAAGAGTTGCTTCCGTTAATCGGGCAAATTGACATCGAAGGTCCGGGCATCTATTGCTTGTCGTACAGCGGGGAATTTTACGTTTACAGACCCATCTCCGAAACCCTCCGCCCGATATATGCCGGAAGAGCAGTGCCTCCTGGTTCACGCCGAGGAGATGACGGTGACGTAAACGCTAGGTCATTACAAACGAGAATCCGCCAGCACAAGTCGTCGATAGACCAAGCCCAGAATTTGGAAACCAAAGACTTTACTTTCCGAGCACTAGCCATCGAGCCAGCGTGGATTGACTTGGCCGAACGAGCGATAATCCGGTATTACAAGCCAGTGTGGAACGCTTGCCTTGACGGATTCGGAGACCACAATCCCGGCCGAGGCAGACAATCTGGGGAGCGGAGTTGGTGGGATACTTTGCATCCTGGCCGACCTTGGGCAGTAAGTCTCCAACAAAACAAGACTGTAGAACAAGCCCGCGCTAGAGTTCTCGAATTCCTCTCTGCGGAAGAACCCGAAAGCTCCTAAATTCTGTTTAGTTATCCGGTTGAAGACGTTGAGAACTACGAAGTCGTTCGCGTTGCTTGAGCGTCGGGTACGGACACCAGTTGATACGATCCTTGAGCCTTTACGAGGTGGGAACTCCAAAAAACCATTACCCAACCCCCTACCCCACCTCCACCGTCACCGACCGCGTCGTCCCCCCAAACGTCGGCACCCACGACGAATGCTTCCCCGGCCCGCCCAGCACGATGATGGCTAAGTCTTCCGGCGATGCAACCATCGGCACCGGCCCATCCGGGACCCGCCCGAACCGCTCCAGCATCGTCTCTTCGGTGTAGCGTTCCAGTGGTATCGCGGCGTGGACGCGGAGCCACTCCCGCACGTCGTCCTTGGTCATGCCGTCGCGGGCGATTGTCGCGGCGTGCTCTGGCCCAAGGGCCAGCAGGGTTTCCCCGCCGGTGTAGGCGTTGTTCGCCCCCGTCACCGCCATCGCCCCGGCCACGATGGTCAGGATGTCCTCGGCGGAGCTTCCGGTGTGGTCGTTGATGTTGTGCGGCGGTTCACCGGCCAAGACTGTAACCGTGTTCTGTTCCGGCGCAAAGCCCCGCTCAACGTGCAGCGGGTTCCAGGGGTTGCTCTCCTCGTTCTCCGCCACGCAAAAGCTGTACTTGGACGGCGCCCCCTGGGTTGACATATCTCCCGAGCCGGGCCACGCGCCGCCCACGTTGAGCAGGACCAGCCGCACCGCCCGGCCGATGACCGCGTTGGGCCGCCATCCCGGACCATAGGCGCCCGACGAACTGTTGAAACCCAACTCGGAGCGGATTGGCCCGTTGACGATGACCAGCGGAGCGCAGGGGTGGGTGGTGGCCTGAATCGCGTACAAGTTGAACGCCGGGTCGGTCATGGCCTCCACCGCCGCCACCAGGACGGGGAAGTAGCCCGGCCGGCATCCCGCCATCACCGCGTTGATTGCCAGCTTCTCCACGGTGGCCGCCCCCCAGTTGGGCGGTATCTCGCCAATTACCTGCTGCGGGTCCAGCCCGGCGGCGTCAATCATCGCTCCAACCCGCGCCGGGGTGGGCGGCGCTACGGGAAGGCCGTCGCTCCAGCCGTTGGCCAGGTAAAGCTCCTGGACTGCTTCATATTCGTCGGCGACTTCGATTTGCGGCGAAACAAAGGCGGGCACCGGCTGCCTCCTGCGTGGGGATTAGCCAGGGGATATTATTGGGCAGCGGTCAGGCCGGAAATCACGGTTTCCAGCAGACCGTCCGCCTTGGACTGCACCGCATCGGCTTTGACCCCGCCGATGGGATGGGACGTAATCGCCATCGGAAGCTCCGGCATTCCCAGGGCGCGGCGCTCCGTCTCTCCCAGGCGGACGAAAAGGTGGCTGCCCACGGTGACCGTCGGGACGCCCCGCCGTTCCAGTTGCACTGCGTCGTGGATACTCCACGACGTGCAGGAGCCTCAATCGGCCAGGCCGACCACTGCCATATCAACGGCGGCGGCCAACTCATCTATAACCTGTTCGGTGGCCGGTGCGGAGGAAGTGGGCTTGCGCCGGTACATGACGCCGCTGATTTCGTACTTCTCCCGGAGAAGGTCTTCCAGGCGTCCGAAAAGCACGTTGCCGTTGGGCTTGCTGTTCCAGAGAAAGCCCAGCGTCTTGCCGCGCAGGTTCTCGGGTCTCAGCGCGAGGTCGTGGGACAGCCGCCGCGGCGGAGCGGTTGGGTCCAGGACGATAATCCGGGAGGGGTCTTCACCGTTGGTCATGATCAGGCCTCCACTGAGCAATGTTGTGGTCTACGGCGTTGCCGCAGCGCGGGGGATTTGCCGGGAAGCGTATGTGTTCCCGCCGGGAGTGTCAAGATTCGGCGGGCAGTGCTCCAGGGTGTTTCGATTCCCGAAAGAATCCCCTCTCCCATGAGGATAGGAGAGAAGGGAGAAGGGAGAAGCCCTGCTCGTCCGGCCCAGGGTCTTTCGATTCTCCCCTCTCCCCGCGGGAGAGGGGCCGGGGGTGAGGGCGAACTCCGCGCATCAGTAACCGTTGCTCTTGGCCGGGACGCCCTCACCCTAGCCCTCTCCCAGAGGGAGAGGGGATTTTTCGAGAATCGAAAGACCCCGCTGGTCCGGCCCGAAATGTTTGACACGCCAGTCACTTAATCCTAGACTTACTGTTGGGGTATTCCGCCGGGTGGGTCTTGGCGATAGCCTTCGGTTGGATTGCGCCCCGGAGCCGGCGGCTCCATTTTGATAAGGGCTGATTTATTGACGGGGAGGAGAACCAACATGGTTACCGTTGAACCAACCCGGGACGTGGTTTCCGGGTTATACGAGACATTGGACCGGCACCTGGGCATTGTGCGCCAAAGCGTCAACCGGCCGCTGACCTTGACCGAGAAAATTATCCTGTCCCACCTTGACGACCCCACGCAGACCGACGTGGTCCGTGGCGAGTCCTACGTCAACCTGCGTGCCGACCGGGTTATTCTTCAGGACGTGCTGGGCCAGAGCGCGGTGCTCCAGTTCATGCAGACGATGCGCTCGGCCACTGCGGTTCCCACCAGCATCCACTGCGACCACCTGATTCAGGCGCGGGTGGAAGGCAGTTCGGACCTGCGGGAGTCCCTGCTGGAAAACGATGAGGTCTACAACTTCCTGCGCGCCGCCGCCGCCAAGTACGGGATGGGGTTCTGGGGGCCTGGCGCGGGCATCATCCACCAGGTAGCCTTCGAGAACTACGCCTTCCCCGGCCAGATGATGCTGGGCACCGACTCCCACACCCCGATGGGCGGCGGGCTGTCGTCGATTTCCGTGGGCGTGGGCGGCGCCGACGCCGTTGAGGTCATGGCCGGCCTTCCCTGGGAGGTCCTGTATCCCCGAATAGTGGGCGTGCATCTGACCGGAAAGATGAGCGGCTGGACGGCCCCCAAGGACGTCATCCTCTACCTGGCCGGCGAGCTTACGGTTTCCGGCGCCACCAACGCCGTCATTGAATACTTCGGCCCCGGCACCGCGTGCATCAGCGCAACCGGCAAGGCCACCATCACCAACATGGGCGCCGAGTTGGGCGCCACCACGTCGGTGTTCCCCTACGACGAGCGCATGGCCCGCTACATGAACGCCACCAATCGCGGCGAGCTGGCGGAGTTGGCCGACCAGTACAAGCACCTGTTCGTAGCCGACCCCGAAGTCGAGGCCGACCCGGAGCAGTATTACGACCGGGTAGTGGAGATTGACTTGTCCACGCTGGAGCCCCACCTGGTAGGCCCACACTCCCCGGACCGGGCGCGGCCGATATCGCAGATGGTGGCGGAGTTGCAGCAGGACGGCAACTTGGTGGACACCATATCCTCGGCCCTCATCGGAAGCTGCACCAACTCGTCTTACGAGGACATGAGCCGTTCCGCCGACGTGGCCGAGCAGGCCAAGGCCCACGGGGTCAAGGCCGTCGTTCCCTTCATGGTGACTCCCGGTTCCGAACAGGTTCGTGCCACAATCGAACGGGACGGTCAGATGCAGTCCCTTCAGGACATTGACGGCACGGTGCTGGCCAACGCCTGCGGCCCGTGCATCGGTCAGTGGCGCCGCGCCGGAGAGTCCGTCGGGCAGCCCAACACCATCGTCACCTCCTACAACCGCAACTTCCCGGCCCGCAACGACGGCCAGACGTCCACCATGAACCTCATCGGCAGCCCGGAAATCGTGACTGCCCTGGCCCTGGCCGGGCGCCTGTCCTTTAACCCGCTGACCGACCCGCTGACCGCTGCCGACGGCACCGAGTTCATGCTGGAGCCCCCAAAGGAAGCGCCGGAAGTCCCCGCCGAAAACTTCGCCGCGGGCACGTCTTCCTACGAAGCGCCCCCCGCCGACGGCGGCGACATCGAGCTTAGTGTAGATCCGAACAGCGAGCGCATCGAGTTGCTTCAGCCCTGGCAGCCCTGGGACGGCAACGACCTGCTGGAGATGCCGGTATTGATTAAGGCCCAGGGAAAGACCACCACCGACAGCATCTCGCCGGCGGGCATTTGGCTGCGCTACCGGGGTCACCTGAGCAAGTTCAGCGACAATATGTTTATGGGCGCCATCAACGCCTACAACGGCGAGGCCGGCAAGGGCAGGAACGTCATCACCGGCGAGGAGGGCCTCTGGTTCGCCCAGATTGCCCGCGATTACCAGACCCGCGGCATCAAGTGGGTCGTCATTGGCGACTCCAACTACGGCGAGGGCAGCAGCCGCGAGCACGCCGCCATGTCCCCCCGTCTGCTGGGCGGCGGCGCCGTCATCGTGCGGTCCTTCGCCCGCATTCACGAGAGCAACTTGAAGAAGCAGGGGCTTCTGGCCCTGACCTTCCCGGACCCGGCCGACTACGACAAGATCCGGGAGGACGACCGCATCAGCTTGGTGGGGTTGAACGAGATTACTCCCGGCAAGCCGGTGCACTGCATCATCAAACACGCCGACGGGACCTCCGAGACCCTGGAGCTTAACCACTCCTACGGCGATAGCCAGTTCGAGTGGTTCCGCGTCGGCTCCGCGCTGAACCTGTTCCATCAGTAAACCACGGTCCGTAACGAGGAACAGCGGAAACGGAAAGGCGGGCCTCGGCTCGCCTTTCTTGCTTGCCCGGTCTCAGGGAGCATAGATTGAGCACACCGGGCGGTCCGGCTACCGCCGGGGGCGCTCGGAAAATCCCATGACCTACGCCGAGATTCAGGACAAGGGATATTGAGAACAAGCTCCGGGACTTCCCGGAGGGCCGGCTCACCGACGACCAAAGCAGCGAATTTATTGAACGAGTTGACTGCCTGGACGACGAGAAATCCCCGTCCGGGCTTCTGTAATTGATGAGGATTTAACCTAGTATGGAACCATACTTCAACGCCGGCCTGCGGAATCTGGCCATCATCGCCCACGTCGACCACGGCAAGACCACCCTGGTCGACGCCCTGCTCAAGCAGGGCCACGCCTTCCAGGAACGGCAGCAGGTCGGCGAGCTAATCATGGACTCCAACCCGCTGGAACGGGAGCGGGGCATAACGATTCTAGCCAAGAACACCGCCGTCACCTATCAGGGCGTGAAGATTAACATAATCGACACTCCGGGCCACGCCGATTTCTCCGGAGAGGTGGAACGGATTATGAACATGGTGGACGGCTGCCTGCTGCTGGTGGATGCCGTGGAGGGCCCCATGCCCCAGACCCGGTACGTGCTGCAACAAGCCTTGAGCCAGGGTGTCCGGCCCCTGGTGGTCATCAACAAGATTGACCGGCCCCAGGCCAGAGCCAAGCAGGTCGTGGGGCTGGTGCAGGACCTGTTCCTGGAGTTGGCCACCGACGCCGAACAACTGGACTTTCCGATACTTTACGCATCCGCCCGGCAGGGGTACGCCGTCACCGACCCGGACCAGCCGGGTCTGGATATGCAGCCCTTGTTCCAGGCCATCCTGGAGACGGTGCCGCCGCCCGCGGGCAACCCCGACGGCCCGCTGCAAATGCTGGTGGCTGCCCTGGACTACGACAACTACCTGGGGCCCATCGGCATCGGCCGGGTGTCCCAGGGGGCGCTGCGGTCCCGGACTCCCGTGGCCCGCATCCGGCGCGACGGCCAGGCCCAAGTACACACGCTGGACAAAGTGTTCGTGTTCCACGGGCTGGAGCGTAACGAAGTGCCGACGGCCGCCGCCGGCAGCATAGTGGCGGTGACCGGGGCCGGCAACCTCAACATCGGCGACACCATATCCGACCCGGAGTACCCCCAGTCCATGCCTTCCATTACCATTGAAGAGCCGACGGTGAAGATGACCTTCAGCGTCAACACCTCTCCAATGATGGGCAAGGAAGGGGAATACTGCACTTCCCGCGCCCTCCACGAGCGGCTGCTGCGGGAGCTGCGCACCAACGTCAGCCTGCGGGTCGAGGCCACCGCCGCGCCCGACGAGTTCATGGTGTCCGGCCGGGGGGAGCTGCACCTGTCGATTCTGGTGGAGACCATGCGCCGGGAAGGGTACGAATTCCAGGTGTCCAAGCCGGAACCCGTCACCCGAATCGTGGACGGCCGGGTGCAGGAACCATACGAGCAGCTGATAATCGACACACGGGAAGATTACATCGGCCCGCTTACCGAGAACTTGGCCGGACGGCTGGGGCAGATGGTGGACGTGAACCACGACGGGGCCGGCAACGTGCGGCTGGAGTACCTGATTCCCACCCGCGGGTTAATCGGGTTCCGGTCCTTCTTCCTCAAGACCACCCGGGGCAACGGGGTCAACAACAGCCGGTTCGTCGACTACGAACCGCTGACCGGCGAACTCAAGCCCAATCCCGGCGGCGTCCTGGTGGCGTCCCAGGGTGGCGTCGCGGTAACCTACGGGCTGCTTAACGCCCAGGGCCGGGGTTCCACCTTCGTTGAACCCGGCACCCCGGTGTACGAGGGCATGGTGGTCGGGATGCACCCCAAGGACGGCGATATTCCCATCAACGTCTGCCGGGAAAAGAAGCTGACCAATATGCGTTCATCCACCGCCGACATCGCCAAGCGCCTCAGCCCGCCGGTTCGGCTGAGCCTGGAAGAAGCCCTCGACTTCATATCCGGCGACGAACTGCTGGAGGTGACGCCCCAGAGCTACCGGATGCGGAAGCGGGAACTCACCCAGGAAGGCCGCCTCAAGCTGCGCCGCTGACCGGAACCCGCCAGCAAGACGTCACAAGAAATCATCAATGGCGGCAACCGAATGTCCCGAGCCGTCGGAGCCATTCTCGGGATTCTCGATTTGCTATACTGAGGCGGGCGCTTGCGGCACAATTGCCGGTATGCCGGGAGGCGCAGCGGCTGTTATACTGGCGTAAATGATAGGGTGAGGGACCGGAATTATGACGACGTTCGCGACCATTGGAAAGCCCGTTACCCGGCAGGAAGGCCCGGATAAGGTTTCCGGCGTTTTTCTATACTCCGCCGACATAAACCTTCCGGGAATGCTTTGGGGCAAGGTGCTGCGCAGCCCCTATCCCCATGCCCGGATTGTGTCCATTGACGTTTCCCGCGCCGAGGCCATGCTAGGAGTTCAGGGGGTCATAACCGGCAAGGACACGGCCGGTATGCGGGTTGGCCGCATGGTCCGGGACGTTCCCTTGCTGGCAGAAGACGTGGTGCGGTTCGTCGGCGAAAAGGTTGCGGCCGTGGCTGCCGACAACCCGGACACCGCCGAAGAAGCGCTGCTCCTGATTGACGTGGAGTACGAGCCGCTGCCCGCCGTGTTCGACCCGTTGGAGGCGATGGACCCGTCCTCGCAGCAGGTCCACGAAGGCTCGCCCATATTCGAGACCTCCTCCGGCCCGGTGCAGCCGGATGGGAACATCTGCAACCACTCCGTCTGGTCCGGCGGCGACACCGAGCAGGGTTTCCGTGACTCAGACCGCATCTTCGAGCACACCTTTACCACCACTTGGGTCCACCAGGGCTACATGGAGCCTTACGCCTGCGTGGTGGACGTGGACGAGACCGGGCGAATCCAGGTCTGGGCCAACAACAAAGTCCCCTACACCCTGCGCGCCCAGCTTGCCGATTCCCTGGGAATCCCGGAAGAACGCATCCGGGTCAACCCCTGCGGCATCGGCGGCGACTTCGGCGGCAAGTCTCCCGCCATGAACGTTCCGCTGGCCTATCTGCTGGCCCAGAAGGCCGGGCGTCCGGTCAAGATGATTATGAACTACATCGAGGAATTGATGGCCGGCAACCCCCGGCATCCCTCTGTGATAACCATCAAGACGGGTGTGGACCGGGACGGGCGCTTCCTGGCCCGGGAAAGCCGGGTGGTCTACAACGGCGGGGCATACAGCGGGTTCCGGGGCCGTCCCGGCCTGGCCGGCAGCCGCGACGCAGCCGGCGGGCAGTACCACATCCCCAACTTCCGCATCGACAGCTACATGATGTACACCAACAACGTTCCCTGCGGCTCGTACCGCGCTCCGGGGCAGCCCCAGGTGGCATTCGCCGTCGAGTCCCACACCGACATGATTGCCCGGGAGTTGGGCATGGACCCCTACGACCTGCGGCTGTTGAACGTTGTCCGCGACGGCCAGATGTGCGCCACCGGCGCCCGGTACAACCACATCAGGGGCGAAGAAACTCTACGGGCCGCCGCCGAGGCCGCCGGCTGGGGTTCTCCCAAGTCCGGCCCCTACGTGGGACGGGGAATGTCGCTGGGCCAGCGTCCCCAGGGCCAGAGCGTCTATTCCGTCACCGTCACCATGGACCAGCACGGCAAAGTTGCCTTCCAAACCCTGGTGCCCGAGACCGGCACCGGCTCCCACACCGTCGGCAGACAGGTAATCGCCGAAGACTTGGGCGTTCCGGTCAGCGACGTTACCGCCGTTCAAATGGATACCGACGGAGGCCCTACCGACAGCGGGGCCGGCAGCGGCAGCAGCGTCGGCGGGACCAACGCCGCCCTGGCCGCCGCCCAGGGAGTGCGGCGCGAGCTTACCCTGATGGCCGCCGAGTTCTACGGCTGGCCCGAGGAGCGCGTAGTGTTCCGGCAGGGCCGGGTTTTCGTCGGCGACGACAGTGAAGGCGGCGTCACCGTTGGCGAGTTGGCCGGGCGGGTGGTTTCCGCCAAGGGCGGCCCCGTCACGTTTTCGGTTACGACTCCACCCGAAGAGCCGGACGTAACCTGCTTCTGCGCCCAGGTTGCCGAGGTTGAAGTTGACCCGGAGACCGGCGAAGTCAAGCTGAACAAGTTTGTCACCGCTCACGATGTCGGAACCATTCACAACCCGATAACCCATCAGGGACAGATTGACGGAGCGGTCATCCAGGGCGTTGGCTATGCGCTCATGGAGGTGCTGCTGGCGGACGAAGGGCAGATTTCCACCCTGAGCATGGGCGACGTCAAGGTTCCGACCATCCAGGACATACCGGAACTGGTGACGGTCCACGTCGAATCGCCCGGGGGCAACGGGCCTTTCGGAGCCAAGACCATCGGCGAACAGCCGCTGCCGCCGGTGGCTCCGGCCATTGCCAACGCGGTCTACGATGCCGTGGGTGTGCGGATTCAACACCTTCCCCTAACCCCTGAGGACATTCTGGCCGCCCTGAAAGCCCGGTAATGGCGGGCAGGCTCCAATCCGGTCCACAATCATCTAAAGGACGGTAGCCGTCCCGTGGCGATTACCGGATACTTGGTGCCCTTCCCCGACCCGGGTGCCGCCGACCTGATGAGTCAGTGCCTGGAGCAGGTGGTCGAGTCCATCGGCCCGGGGGTTATGGTGACGCTGGTATCCATGCCTCGGGTCATTGTCTCGGCCACGCCGGGAGCGGATCCGGCTCAAAGCGGGTTCGCCCGCAAGAAGCTGGAGCTTTTCCGGAAGAGAGACGGCGGACTCTGGGAACTCCTTGAGGAAGCCGTCACGCCCAGCCCCGAGGCATCCGAAGAAGTCCGGTGGGACGTGACGGCCGCAGCCACCTGCCGCATCCGGTTGACCAACATGGGCGGAGTCGAGGGACAGTTTTCCCTGGACTGCCGCTTCCTTCCCTCCGACCCGGAGTAATCACCCATCCCGGGGCCGCCAACCCGGGACAATCGCTCTCCACCCAGTCCGGGCTGTTCCGCATTGCCGCCTCGGATGCAGGGCCTGTCGAAAGACGCCCATTTTGACCATTTAGATAGATGAATGCCTGAGTATTCTCTACGGTTACTATGCAGTGATTCGCGTACTCTCAACGTTGTTGACAGGAATCGCAGCCGTTTCTAAACTCCACGTAACGAAATAATGCCAACGTTCAGTTGCGAGAGGTTGGGATTGGCGATAACGGAGGAACCATGCCCGACGGCAACATGGACCACCCACCGGAGTCTTTCTGGCCGCGGATTCGCCATCACCTGCGGACCACGCTGCTCGTCGGCCTGCTCATCCTTGTCCCCTTCGCCATCACCTACGTGGTGTTGCATTGGGTCTTCAACGCCATCGACGGCATTTTGCAGCCCGTTTTCCACACGGCCCTGGGGTGGTCTATCCCCGGGCTGGGCCTGCTGGCCCTCATCGTCATGGTGTATATTCTGGGGCTGATTTGGAACAACTTGAGGATCGGGCGACGGATTATCCAAACCGGGCAGCATTCCTTGCTCAACATCCCGGTGGTAAGCGCGATTTACGGCCCGGCCCGGCAGCTTATCGAGTCCTTCGGGGGGAACCGTACGGCGGGTTTCAAGCGGGTGGTGGTGGAGTACCCCAAGGAAGGGGCATGGATGATCGGGTTTCTCACGGGCATCTCGAACATGACCCCCGGGGAAATGATGGGGGTAGTATACCTACCGACGGCGCCAACGCCCAACTCCGGGTGGGTGGCGATCATTCCGGTCAAGCACATCTACGACACCACCCTGACCGTGCAGCAGGCGATGACGATGGTCCTGTCCGGCGGAATATCATCCCCTCTCCAGATTGACCTTCACATCATCGACCCCCAGGAAGCCGTCGCCTACATGGAACAGGGGCCGGACACCAATCCCAACGAAGTTTCGGGCGCCTTCAAGCTGCCCTTCCTCAACCGGGGCGACGGAGATGAGGCGTAGACACCGGACTTCGACGGCTTTTCGCCGAATCCTTCGCCGAATCCAAGGAGGTGTTCGTGAGTATGAAGTGGAGTGGTGGGCGGTAGTGGACTCGAACCACTGACCTCTTGCGTGTCGAGCAAGTACTCTAACCAACTGAGCTAACCGCCCGGGGTGCAGTGAGTTTATCAAGCGCCCCAACAACCGTCAAGGCGGTTGGTGTGTTCGTAACGGCAGGTGGTGGGCCGGACTGGACGAAATCAAGAACCGGGGCCGACTCCGACGTCACCCCGTCCGACGGCATGGAGATAGTGTACGTCAGAACCGCCTCGTTCTCAACGATTTCGATGCCCTGCACGAAGTTGCGGATGAGGGCCTTCCGCTCCGGGAACGTCCCTTCTTGGAGGAACTCCCCGAAGTCCGCCACGTACCCCTTGATCTCCGTGCTGGTGGGCAGCTCCGCCCGCCGCTGCTCCAACTGAGCCTTGGCCTCCTCCCGCGCCGCCGTGAGCTGGTCCTGCCGGGCCTTCAGGGAAAGGATGCGGGGCGACAAGCACCTCGATGGGCAACTGCTTGGTCTCCAACGCCTGGTAGAGGTTCTCCAATCGGGTGTCCACGTCGGAAAGCTCGCTGTTGATGGCAGTAAGCCACCCGTTGACCTCTCCGGCGATGTTGTCGATCTCCTCGGCCACCAACGTCACTAACTCGGTGACGGTCTCCTCGGTGAGAATCCGCTCCCGCACTTTCTCGATTACCAGGTCCTCCACCCTGGTGGCATTCAGGTAGCGGGCGGTGCAGGCCCCGGCGCCCTCGCGGAACAGGCTCCCGCAGACGTAGTAGGCGAACTGGCCGCTCTTGGCCCCCTGGCCGGAGTAGGGCTTGCCGCAGACACCACAACGGAGCAGGCCGCTCAGGAGATACTGGCTGCCCACCCGTCCGGGCCGCTGTTTCGCCGGCGCCCCGCTCGTGCAGTCCCTGCTGCACCAAGTCGAAGGTCTCCCTGGACACCAGGGCGGGCCAGGCCCCCTCAACCCTTACCGGCTCTTGGGCCTTCTCGTCCTTGCTCTTGACGCCCCAGACGGCGGCGCCGGTGTAGGCTTCGTTGGTCAAGAGGTAGTGTGGACCACGTTCTTCTGCCAGCGCCGTCCCTTGTGGGTGATGCCCCGCCCGTTCAGCTCCTTCCAGATTTCCTTCAGCCCGTTGCCCCGGTGGGAACTCTCGAATATCTCCTTCACGATGGGCGCGGCCACCGGGTCAACCTCCAGGGTGGGACGGTCCTTCACCCCGTCGTTGACCTTGATGCGGTTGTAGCCGATGGGGGCCTTGGAACCCAGGAAGTAGCCCCTTGACGCCGCCTCCCGCATCCCCCGCACAACCTCCTGGGCAAGATTTTCCGAGTAAAATTCGTCCACGCTCTCTATGATGGACTCCATCAGCTTGCCGGTGGGGGAGTCGTCGGCGTGCTCGGTGATGGAGACGACGCGGATGCCCTTTCTGCGGAGCATGGACTTGAAGGCGACGGCGTGCTCCCGCTTGCGGGTGAAGCGGGAGAACTTCCAGACGAGAATCACCTGGAAGGGGGCGGTGGCCTTGCCGACCAGCCGTTGCCGTTGCTGGCGGCCAGCGCGGCGGCAATAGCGTTTCTGGCGTTTGGAGTGCTCATTTCGTGTCCTTGATGACCAGCCAGGTTATCAGCTCGAAGTCCGTGTCGTTGTTGGGGGTTTCGGATGCCTTGGGCAGCACGAAATCGCGCCCGCCGCCCAGTCCCAAGCCTCGCGTTTGTGTGGTGTTGTGGGATTGCCTGATGTGGGCGATGGCGTCGGTGAGCAGTTGGTCGTATTGCGCCATGTTACGGCCTTGGTCAGTTTCCCGGTCAAAGCGGTCGCAGAGTTTGGTGATGGGGGCGGTCTCACCGGCGGTCGCCGCGTCAAACACGGCCAGCGCCTGCCGCGCGTTGCCGCAGCCGTAGCGGATGTTGCCGTTGTCGTGCAGGTACACAAAGTAGAAGGGATGCACCGGGCTGGCGGCCCTTTGGCGCGAACCGGCATCACCGGCATTGCGCTGGCGCAGGCAGAATACCACGCCGGGTTGAACTTCGGTGCCGGCCCCGGCGCCGGACACGGCGTACACGCCGGGGGGCATGGCTTCCAGTGCTTCTTTGTTGGCTTCCAGGTAGCGCAGCAGCTGGGTCAGGAAGTGGTCTAGGGTGAAGTCGCCCATGGTCGGCCCGTCGCTCAGGTCGTCTAGGTCAAGGACTTCTTCGCGCAGCCTGAGCAGTTGCTCATCGCGGAAGTTCAGATCCATCTGTGCGTCTTCTTGCGTGAACGGGTCGTCGTCACCGCTGGCGGCCAGGTCGGCCAGGGCCATCCGCGCCTGCACCCGGCTCTCCAGCTTCAAATACACGTCCATGTCGGCCATGTCGTCGGTGGGCCAGTAGTTGAGCATCCGCACGGACTTGTTGCGGCTCCCGATGCGGTCAACACGCCCGAACCGCTGGATGATACGTACCGGGTTCCAGTGGATGTCGTAGTTGAGCACGGTGTCGCAGTCCTGGAGGTTCTGCCCCTCGGAGATGCAGTCCGTGGCGATCAGCAGGTCAACGTCAGCGTCGGAGTCCGCCACGCCGCGGTTGCGGGCGACGGGGGCGAAGTTGGTCAGGATGGCGTTGAAGTTGTTGGCCCCGGCGGTGGCATGGGTTTCATCACCGGACACCATCGCCATGCTGATGCCAAGCTCCGCGGTCAGCCCGGCCAAATTGTCGTACAGGTACTGCGCCGTATCCTTGAAGGTGGTGAACACCAGCAGCTTGCGGTTGGGGTTGCCGTCCCTGTCGGTGGTAGGGTTTCCCGCTTTCTGACGGATGGCTTGTTTGACTTCGCGCAGTTTGCCGTCGCGTTCCGGCGTGATGGCGGCGACTTGCCGTTGCACCTCTTCAAGGGTGGCCTTGTCCTGCCGCAGGTCGGCCTGCCAGCGAGCCACGTCCAGCTCCCGCAGGCGGTAGGACTGGCGGCGGCCACCGACTGAGAACTCTTCGTCTTCCTCGTCAGCGTTGGGTTGGGTATCCGCTTCTGTTGCTTCCATAGCGGATTGGCTATCCGTTTCGTAGTGGTCAATCTTGACCAGCAGGTTGTCAATCTTGTCGATGGTACGCCCCAGGGTCAACGTCAGCGAATGGGCTGAACTTTCCAGACGTTTCAAGAAGTTCGTTCGCATCATTCCGACCAGGAAACGCTCGCTGTCCTGCTGGTTGAAGTTCTGCCGATGGCGGGTTTCTTCCAGTTCCAGCAGCCGCGCCGGGTCGGTTACGTACTCGCTGGGTTGGTATACCGACAGCTTGAATTGGCCGATGCGCTCCGCCAGTTCCTTGTAGGATAGTTCGCCCTGCAAGTCGGTCTGCGGGTAGCGGTTGTCAGGCTTTTCCTGCGTGGGGAATTGCCCTATGCGCTCCATCTCGGCGGCGTAGAACTGCTCAATCTGACGCCGGGAGCGGGAGATGGACACGCCGTCCAGCAGCCGGAGGAAATCGGCGCCCAGACTTTCCAGCAATTGCGTCTTGTCCCGGCGGCCGCGTCGGGCCTGGTCGGTTTCCCACTGCTTGAACTGCTTTTGCGCCGCGGCCATCACGTTGCGGATGCTGCCCACGCCCAGGCTTTCACGAAAGGCGTTTTCCCGCCCCTCGGTCATCAGGTAAATCTGGTTCCGCAGGTCAACCAGTGACGTGTTCACCGGCGTCGCCGACAGCATCAGCACTTTGGTCTTCGCCCCCGCCTGGATGACTTCGTCCAGCAGCCGCCGGTAGCGTTGCCCGCCGTCGTTGCGGAAGTTGTGCGACTCGTCGATCACCACCAGATCGTAGTTGCGCCAGTTGAAGTTCGCCAGATTCACCCCTCCCGACGAACCGGAATCTCGGGACAGGTCGGTGTGGGCCAACACGGTATAACCGAAGCGGTCTCCCATAAACGGGTTCTGCCGGTGGCCGTAGATGGCCGGGTAGAGCGACCAGTTTTCAAACAGCTTGCGCGGGCACAATACCAAGACGCGCTCGTTACGCAACTCGAAGTACTTGATTACCGCCAACGCAGTGTAGGTTTTACCCAGGCCAACGCTGTCGGATAGGATGCAGCCGTTGTGGGTCAGCAACTTGGCGATGGCGCTTTTCGCGCCGTCCTTCTGGAATTCGTAAAGCGCGTTCCAAATCCGGCTGTCCGTGAAGCCGGTAGCAGTGGCGGCGGCGGCGCCGTCCAGTCGGGCCTCAATGTCCTTGCGGAACAGTTCGTACAGGGTCGTGTAATAGACGCCTTCTGGCGCATAGTCACCGCCGATGCGGTCCAGGGCGTCCAGTACCCTTTTTCTTCACGTCCTCGGTAAGTCGTTCATCGTTCCACAGGCGGTTGAACCAGTCCCGCAATTCGGTGAGGGTGTCCGCGTCGTCGGTGGCGAGGTTGATTTCCAAGTTGGGATGGTCGCTACCACCAAGTCCGCGTTTGGTGAAGTTGGAGCTGCCAACCACCCCTGCCGCGCTGTTGGGCGACGTGGTGAGGTACATCTTGCCGTGCAAGAAGTTGGCGCGGCTGACTGAGCGGACGGCTACGGCGTCCTTGGCTACCCAGGCGGCGCACTGCTTGGCCAGGGCTTTCTGTTGCAGTGTGTGGTTGGGTTCCAACCCTCGTTCCGTGAGCTCGAACGACTTGGGTTCGTTGGTGCTTGGGTCCAGGTCCTCTACCGACGTAGGGTCTCCAAATAGGAACCGGACGCCGACAACCTTGTCCAGTTCATCCGCTAGCAATTCGTAGCCATAGATGGTGAAATAAGCCGACGCCAGGTTGAAGGAGTCGGCGCCGCGTAAGTTGCGCCGCAGGTGGTCGGCGACGGTGGCGGTCTGGTTGTCCAGTATGTGGTTCTGCAACGGCATTTCGTTTGCTCAGGGTGTGGCCCAACCCGGCTGCCACCGTCGGGTTAGGCCGTGTTGTCGCTTGGGGCCGCTGCAAAACACTGTCTGCCAGCCCCGTATAGCCGCTATGCGGCCCGCTTGCTCGCGTGGTTACACCACGCCGGATTGCCGCGGGATGGCGTCATCCTGGACTTGTTCCAGTACGGAGACTTGCACTTTGGGCAATTCTTCGGTTCCGTCGTGTCCGATTGCTTTGGCGCCCAGCGGTACCAGCAGCACTCGCACAGGTAGCCGTCAATTTTAATGTAAGCCATCATACTTTCTATTCCGGCGTAACGAACTCACCTATCCACCGCACATTTATGGCTACTGGTCTCGCCGCGCGGGCCAACCTCTCGTCGGCGGTCCACAGCTCGCAGTTGAGGGCCTCTGCCAAGGTCAGGTAGTGCGTCGTAGGTTGCGCCCTGCATGAGCCGGCTGGCCAGCTCCAGCGCCTTTGCGTGCAGGTCAGGCGACTCGTGCAACTCGATTCCCACGGATATCAAATCTCTGATGAGACTTACCGCAACCTCGACGGTCAGTTCGCCCCGAACCACCCGCCGGTGAAGAATGTTGGTCACCTCGAAAGGCATGAGGTGGGGTGCTGCCAGTCGGGTGCCCGCGTCATCCCAAATCCGGGCCAAGGCGGTGGCCTTATCGGAGTGCTCCTCTTCGACCAACCATTTGAAGGCAACACTGGCATCAACGACGACGAAATCGCTCATGCCAATTTTTCGGTTTCGGCACCCCTGATCTCACGGGCGTCCCGAAGCAAGTCAACCGAATCTCCGGGCAACGACCGACCGCCAAAGATCTCTTCCCGGCGCGCTACCATCCGCTCGAAAGCGTCCCGGTCAAAGCCCCGACCAGAAACGCCGTTGGCCTCATCCCTATCCATCTCGTTCCCTATGGCGGTCAGGCAGTACCGTCTCACGCTGACGCCTTTGAGCGCGGCGATGGCCTTCAGCCGACGCTGTACTGGAGGGTCCAAGTCCAGGGTGAGTCTCTTCTTCTTAGCTTCCATGCCGGCCCCTCCTCAAAAGACAATTCGCCTGAAACGAGAATAGCGCAAACACAGAAAACTCTCAACATCGCCCGGCAACAAGGACAACAAAAAAGGCCCTCATACATGGACCTGCAAGGGTGGTCATTACATTCAAACGATGGCTGCCCCTGTGCCATAGCTGCCTAGCGGCCCGCGTTCACCAGCTCCTTCTCCCGTTCCTGATCCATGGTCAACGCCCACTCGAAGAGGGATGTGGCAGCGGGCTTGGGCCTGCCGTTGCGCCCTTGGGACTGCGCCGGTTCCCCGGCCAGGAACGCGGCCCAGGAGAATAAGGACTGTTGCCCTTGGGCGGCTTCCTCCCGGTGGCCGCTGCCGTTGACACCGTTGGGGTGGATTTCCACGACCACCGCCACAGGCTCCAGCTCGACTTCGACCACCTTCCACCCGTCATCCACCAGGAACTCCTCGGCGCTGGCCTCGGCGTCCTTGGCCTGGGCGAAGACCTGATCCACCGACTCGGCGTCGGCGTCCTCCTCCCCGCTGACGATCTTGCGGGCCGGGGCCGGCATCAGGTCGTCCCCGTCGTCGCCGTAGGCGGCCAGCCCGTCCTCAGGCAACTCCCCTTCCACGGCCAGGGAGCTTTGCAGCTTCTTCGCCACCAGCTTGAGGGCGTCGGCCTGGAGGGTGTTCCGGTAGTCCATGAAACCACCTTCACCGGGTGCTTCCGCCCGATGCGCCAGGAGCCGGCGGGACGCCTGCCGCGCGTTGGACTAAACACTACACGGCTCTCGTTGCGTCAACATGACGGAATAGCCCCGCTCGACCACGGGAGTCACCGACACCCGGCCCCGGTTGTGTACCCCGTGCTGTAGGCGCCACCTCGGCGCCTCAGGGCACACGGCCGCCGATGCGAATCGTGCCGCCGCCAACGTTGCTTCCGCCGCCCGGCCCGCCGGCGCCGCGCACCACCACGCCGCGCCGCTCATCCTTCTTCCAGGCCATCACCTTGACCTCGGCGGGACCACCAGCTCCGCCGCCGCCGCCGGCCGGAACAGGACCCCGTGCAGCTTCTCCAGAACGCGCCCCGACGGAGTTCGCTGGCCGTTCATGATCTGGGAGAGATGACCGGAGCTGATGCCGGCCAGCCTGGCAACCTCGTTCTGGCTGAACCCGTGCGCGTCCATGCGGTCCCACAAGGCCCTGCAATCGACCTTGGGACGCCGGGCGGGCGCAACCTTTGCGGGAGCATCCAGCGCAGCCTCCACCCGCACCTGGACCGCCGGGCTCATGTTCCTCTGGCCACGGGACACCTGGGTCATGTAGCTGACACTCACCCCGGCCCGCTCAGCCAGGCCCTTCAGGCTCATGCCCATCTCCCGGGCCCGCTCCCGGATGTAGCTGCTCTCCCCCTTCACCAGGCCGCCCTGCCGGTAGACGATGCCCTCTCCAGGGACCTCGCCCAGCGCCGCCGCAACCCTCTCCCGAATCATTGGGCTCCACGGCCTGCGCCCGGCGGAAACCGAGGACAGGTAGCCATAGCTCACGGCCATCTTCGCCGCCAGTTCCTTCAAGGTGAGGCCGTGCCGCCTGGCCGCAGCCCGCAGCCCGCTCTCGTGCTTGCCCGGGTTCGGTACGGGATTTCCGTCGCCGCCGAAGCTGGTCGCGTGGTTGGAGAGGACCCCCGCCTTGTCAATGCTTGTAGCCGTCATGTCGCTTCCTCCGAAACACAGGAAGCGGGGGCCGCCCAAAATGGGCGACCCCGCTGTTTTCAAACTTTGGATTTTCAGTTGTCAGTGGCGGCTCATGCGGCCGCCTTGGTTTCCGCCGCCACCCCCTGGGTAAGACGGGCCGGAGTTCCTGCTAGTTCATCGGCTCCTCCAACCGTCCTGTTGTGGATGGGAATTCCAAGGTCGTTGTTGTGCCAGGTTCGTCGTCGTAATGGGTCGCCTCCTTGCGGTTATGGGGTAGCCGTCGGCTGTTGCTTCTGCGGCTGCCGGTGGCAACGGCAACGGCAATTGGCCTGAGCCGCCTGCCTGTTGTTCCCGGCCCGGACGATCCGCCGCATCACCAGGGCGGCGATGCCCAGGCCGACAGGTTGAGGAAAAAGGCCCCGCCGCCGGTGCCGGTGAGTAGCGGCCCGACGATGAGCAGGGCCACCGCCAACGCCAGGGTCAGCCGCTTGTGCCGCCAGCAGAACCGGCCCACGCCAACCGTGAGCCTTGCCAGCCGCAATGTCCTTTGCACGCTTTTCATTGACGCCTCCTTTCATTTGCATCCGTGCGTGACTGTTTCCGACCCGCGCGGCATCCGGGGCGCGAGCCAATTCCGAGTGATAGTGGAGGTCCACAAATGCCGCACTCCGCCCCGGGCTGGATGCCTGGCGCGGGAATCGGAGTGGGAGAGAAAAAGAGCAGCGCCGCCGTGGTGCCGCTGGTACGCGGTCACCGCACGGCGGCACTGAAAGCAGGACGCAACCTGGCCCAGAAGGTATTCCGGCTTCCTGGACGGCTGCGTAAACGGAGAGCGACCGGAGGGCGGAGCAGTCGCCGTCCGTCGCAGGAGTAAAAAGGCTGTGGCTGGGCTTATTCGCTGCCCGTGCCGCAGACGTGGGGAACCGGCCAGGACGCGGGGCGCGTTCGGCCAAGGTGTCCGTGGGGCGAGACGTGGCAACCACGCCGTCAACCAAAGTGCCCCGCATCGAAACGGACTCCAGGAGAGCAAAGCTCGACCCCTCAGACCGCATCACGCAGCGGGAAGGCGCTTATCCCTCGTGGTCCGCCGCTGGGAGAGCAGGGATCGATCCCAGGCGAGCGGACCGGGGCGGGGACGGACCCTCCAGGTTTCTGGGCAGGAAACACTGGAAAAAGCCAGACAACGCAGTCAAGTATTCACGACAGGCCCCGCCATTGGAACCCCGAAACCAGCCTTTCAGCCCCTTCCCCCCACATTGCTGGCTCCGGTCTAGTACCGTTTCCACTTGAATATGCCTTATACCAGATACCCGTTTCACCTGCCCGTCGTTCCCGCACAAGCTGGAATCCACAGTTGGAAGTGACTTTCCAGTATCGGCAAGACTATCTGGAACCGGTACTAGCAACTAAGTCGCTGCGATGCAGCAACCACCACGACCGCTCGCCGCAGCCCCGCTACCGCCACAGCCCCAGGGTGAGGACGCGGCGCAGCTTCAGCCTGGCCCAATCCTTTCTCACGTCGCCCAGCGCCTGCGTGCGCCGCTAGGCTTCCTGCCGCCGGTCGGTCCGGTCCCAGGGGTACCTGGCCGGGGGCAGGGTCAGCTCGTGCTCCTGGATCAGCGCGATTTCCAGCTCCAGCAGCCGCTCCTGGGCGTCCAGCCTGGCCAGCTTGTCAGTAACCCCGTCAACCGCGTCCCGCGCCTCGCGCCAGCGGGCGATGACCGGGGTGGCCGCTTGGCCGTACACTAGCTCTTCGCCGGGTTCCGCTTCCGCCGTAACCAGCGCCGGGTACTCCCGGAACGGCGGCCTGACCGGGGCCGCGCCGCTGGCCGGTGTCCCGCTGGCCGGTGGCCCACCCGGCGTCGCCGGGGACGCACTCTCCAGTGCCGCCAGCCGCCGCCGGACCTCGCCCAGCGCCTTGGCCTGTGCCTCACTGGCCTCCCGCCCTTCCTTCCGCGCCGCTTCCAGCCCGTCCCGGAGCGCCACCGCCAACTCCGCCAACCCGTCCTCCAACGCCGCCACCCTCTGCCGCTGCGCCACCGCGGCCGTACCCCCGCCCAGCGCCAGGTGGTTCTCCAGGACGGCGGCCAGGGTCCGGGTCAACCGCCGCAACTCCTCGAACCGGGTCAGCGTGCGGTAGCTCACCCCCAAGGTCTCCGCCGCCTGCGCCTTGCCCTGCGCGTCGATCAAGTCCCCCAGCAAGGCCGTCAGCCGCATCTCCCGCAGGCTGTCCAGGCTCCGGCTGGTCTCCGGGTACTGCCCGCCGTCACCCGCCGCCGGGCCCGGCCCCGCCGGACAACTGTCCGATTCCGTTCCTGCCACTGTCCAATTCTCCCCGAAATTGCCGCTGGACAACTGTCCGATTTCCTTCGTGGGACTGTCCGACGGGGGTGGAAGCTGCCCTGGAAACCAGGCGCTTGCTGAATACGTCCTGTAGGGGGTCATTTCCCCCGTTTTCACGTTTGACACGACCCCGCTCTGGACAACTGTCCACCAAATTCCAATTCCTGTACACGGGTATGACACCACACCGGCCCCCGTCTTTCCCATGCCCTATAAGGGGTGACGCGCGCGTCACCCCTTATAGGGCATGGGAAAGACGGGGGCCGCATCGCCAGACTTGGTTGTCGAACACCCGGTCCCAGACCGGACGACAGGAGGCAACCATGTTCCGGCGTTTCGTGCCCAAGTCCGGCAAGGCCCGGCTTCTGACGCTCCTGGCAGGAGCTTTGCTGCTGGCGGCCCTTTGCGCCGTCCCCATGAGCGGCGTTGCCCTGGCCCACTCCCCACCCCTCCGACAACATCAGCCTGGTCAACCGCGACCGGCAGATGGTGGAGCGGAAGAAGGAGGGCGGCTTCGTGGCCCGCCCCATCTTCAGCCGCCAGACCGACGTCCTCTACTACTCCATCCGCCACCCCGACACCGGCGAGTGGATCACCAACACCTACCGGGTCCAGGGCGGCGAGAAGAGGCTGGCCGAGGGTGGGAGTACACCTTCGAGTACCCGGCCCTGGACGAGCAGCCCGACCTTCACCCCGAGAGTCCTTCCTGCTGGCGCTGGCCGTGCCCCGCGCCGGCGGCGGCCACCATGTCTTCCACGCCCTGATACCCGTCCACCAGCCCAAGGGGCTGTGGGACAAGGTGCTGGGCGCGCTGGACCCGGACCGCTGGGCCAGGTCCGGAGCCCAGGTGGGTGATCCAGGGAGTCCACGGGACTTTGTGCGGCGTGGTGGAGCAGGCGGCCCAGGCGGAAGTCGCCGAGTGCGTGGAGGGGTAGGGGTATGATCGACATCCTTACCGTAACCCCTCCCCATCTCACCTACGGCCACGAAATAGTGAAACTGGCCTGGCTCACGGTCTGGGCCATCACGTCGGGCGCGCTGGTGGCGATCCTGGGCTGGATGGGGCTGAGCTTCATCGTCCAAGAGCACCTGGGCCATCACCAGTCGGGCTGGCGGGAGATGGTGCCCCGGCTGGCGCTGGGTCTGACCGCCGCCGCCTCTTCTTTGTGGTGGTGCGCCCTGGTCATCGACGTGGCCGACGCCGTGTCCGGCTACATCGCCGTTTCCCTGGACGTCAACCCCAGGCGACCTGCTGCGCACGCCGTTGTTCGCGCTGCTGGCGGCGGTGGAGACCGTCAACACCGACCTGGCCGTGTTCATCGCCCTGCTCTACCTGGTCTTCGGCTTCTTCGTCCTCTACCTGCTGGTGCAGATGATCCTGCGCCTGGCCCTCATCGACATCCTGCTGGCGTTGGCCCCCATCGCCCTGGGGTTGTGGATTCTGCCCCACACGGCGAATTGGGGCCGGCACTGGCTGCGGATGTTCATGACCACGGTGTTCCAGCAGGCAGTGCAGCTCATCGCCCTGGCCCTGGCCCTGGGCTTCGGCTTTCTTGGCGAGTTCACAACCATCGGCGAGGGCGAGCCGTCGCAGGACCTGGTGTGGAAGCTGCTGCTGGCCTTCGCCTTCATGTACCTGGCGGGCCGGGCGCCGTCGATGCTGGGCAACCACGGGACCTTCGACGCCTGGCTGCACACCCTCTACTTCGGGATGTCCCTGCCCGGCTCAATGGTGCGCTCGGCCCGATCCCTGGGGCTGATTGCGGGCGGAGCCGCCGGAGGGCCGCCGGGGATGGCAGCGGCAGTGGCGGCGTCCGGCGTCGCTTCGGCTGCCGCCAGCGCCGCCACTTCGGCGGCCAGTTCCAGCACCGCGTCGGCCCAGCCCGGCGGGACGCCCAGAAGCCTCGGCCCCTAGATGGAAACGATAACCACCGGCGCGGAGCGGTTCCGTGCCCGCCCCACGGCGAAGGAGGGAAAGCGATGTGCCAGTAAGAAGCCGGTCTTCCGGCACGGAACCTGCAACGCAAACCCCAATTCCGGGTGAAGAAATCACCCGGAACAAGAAGGAGAACGAGAAATGTCAGACCTGACCTAGACCATATCGAACCTCGTCGGCATACTGCTGGGCCTCGTTGGCGTCGTCGGCGTGGGCTACTTCATCTACGGGGCCTACATGTACCTCACCGCCTCCGGCGCCCCCAACCAGATGGAGCGGGGCAAGAGCGCCATGATGACCGCCCTGGCCGACATCGTGCTGGCGATGGTGGCCTACGGCGTGGTGGAACTGGTGATGAAGGCCGTGGTGGGCAACCCCGTTGACCCCACCGTGCCCGACCCCTCCAACATCGGCACCAGTACCGGCACTGTCACCAGTGGCGAGTAGAAGGAGGGACGGAATGAGAGAGCATGAGGTTCCCACCCACGTGCAGGCCGAGGACAAGGTGCTGCTGTGGTTCACATTCCCCCAGATCGTGGCGGTGGTGGCGGTTTGCGCCCTGGCCTACGGGGCCTACCGCTACTTCCCATTCGGCGCCGCCGAGTTCCGGCTGGGGCTGGCAATCCTGCTGGGAGTCCTGGGCATCGCCGCCGTGGTGGTGAAGGTTGGGGGACGGGGGCTGCCGCTGGTGGCCGCCGACCTCCTGAAGTTCAACCTGGGGGGCAGGCGCTACGCCGGGTCCCCCGCCCAACTGGCCTTGACCGAAGCGCCTGCGCCGAAACAGGCCAGGCCCGACCTGCTGCGGCTGCTGGCGGAGCGGGTCGGCAAGGGCCGTATCCGCAGGGACGGCAACTTATGAGAATAACCCGCGAAGAGGAACCACCGAGACATTTCGGTAATGACCGCATTCTCTTATGCAGTCGGATTGTACCAGCATCGGTGTTCATTGCGTGATTCATGAACTGAAGCATGGGCTTTTGGTGCAAGCTTATCTTCAGCGGGTGGACAGGCTTCAGATTTTGTCAGCGTACGGCCATATTTCTGCAACCATGTTGGCCAGTTGCCTGCTTCGTAAACAAATACCCTCCTCGTTCCACGCTTCGGGGGCACTCTTCAGGAGTTCCCAGTTAAGACGCAAGGCGGTATGCTTCTCTAAAGCCTCCCGTTTCTGACTCCACGCACTATTCGAAAGGGCTGGATTTAGTTTTCCAGTGACCAGCGTGAGGTTCCCGATCTCCTTTATCGCTTGGTCTCTCGCAGTTGTGGCCTCATCAGTGTTTCCTTCTGGTAAAGGCCAATGTCTTTGCCATGCTTCAGGCATAATATGTTCGCGGGTCAGAGATACCTGTCCAAATCCTTCGGTCTTGCTGCTTCTCATTTGCAATTCAAGGGCTTCCAGCACCATTATTTGCCTGCCAACAGTGCCTTTCAATGGTATCCCCACAAGATTGTCATAAAGCAACTCGTCTCTCGGCCAGATGCGATTATCAACAGTTTGGCCGCGAAGGAAGTCAATAGTCGCTTGATCTGCTGTCTGAGTGTCGGTGGTCTTCAGCTTGGTCAAGAGTTCGACGAAAAGCCTGTTTAGTCCTTGGGATGTGACACCGCAAAGCATTCGCCGTACGAGGTAACTCTCTAAGGCCCATATACTTCGCTTGCGTGTGTCGTCAGAAATCTCTGTCGTATAGAGCCACAATAGAAGCGGCATTACGACACCGATTTCCATGGTTTTCATACGACGCAAAAAAATCTCGATCCCAGGAATTCTTGCCTTTTCTAAGTCTTGATAGACTTGGCCCGCGTTTCTTATGGCCGTAGAAATTTCCTCTATCGGCAGACCACTCGAGTCCAAGTATTTATTGAACTTGGTGGATACGCTATCAGCATTGACGTCTTGTCCAATCCGCATCACGACCCAATAATTCAAAAAACGATCTAGGTGGATACGGCTCAACCTTCCCTCATTGGTGCTGCTGCGCCACCACTCATCCCGGTCAAAAAGACCCCAGAGCTCCGTGGCCTTGCGGGCATCGTCGACCACGTTGGCTTCATACATTATCGTATTTTTTATATGGTCGGACTCTTTCAGCGGTTCGGCCCTGGCATTCAATACTGAGAATATGAAGTGTGGCCTCTCCCCTTCATCAAGGTCAACGGTTGCTAATTGTAGATACTTGGCAAGAGTGGTTTCCAGAGCAGCAGCTCTAGCATCTCTATTTGCAGGTTGTTTGTTTAGCCAGTCAGTCATTTCTTGAGTGAAATACCAATAGGCTTCTCCAATAGGACGCAAGGGCTTATTGCCGTCACTCAATCCTCTGATGACGTCTTGAAAAGACTGTAAATCATTGACATTAGACTGGCGAACTTTAGTGTCGTCGTCAAAATCGCTTCCCTGGTCTCCATTATCGTTCAAGGTAAATTGAGACATGCGATTAGCTCTTGGCGTGTCGTCGAGATTTTGAAACGATTCCTGTGCTGCTCTAATCAAAAGCTGCAAGGTGGTCAGTCGCTGCTGCCCATCAACTACTATGCGTTTAACAATTCGGCCGGAATTGGCACTTTGTAATTGTAGAACTATGGCTCCCATAAAGTGGGGAGGAAAATTTTCCTCTGGCATCGCAACAAGAAGCTTTTCGGCAATACGTTGAACATCACTCCAGAGCGGTTTCCATTGCCGTTCCTTTGTCCAAGCGTAGGGCCTTTGAAATACCGGTATTCGATATGAGATAGGGGAGCCGAACAGGTCTGACAGCGTTTGAATGCCTGCGTGCATGAGTAACTCCTTTGGGTTGCGAGGCCACATCCAATAGTCATGGCTGCGGCCGACGGGATCACATTAGCATCAATAAACATATGAGGCAAGTGGCCCCGGTCGTTGGCCCCTGGCTTTTTGCAGAGGTTGATGGCCGCCGAAGTGCCCATGGACCTGGCGGTCCACCTGGGGGCCATCCCGGCGGAGCAGGCGGCCCGCACCCTGGAGTGGCAGAAGGTGCGCTTCGAGTCGGCGCAGTCCCTTTCCCTCAACCGGGGCCGCAGCCTGTCGCCGGAGGCGGAGATCGCCCTGGAGGACGTGAGCCGTCTCCGGGACGAGGTGCAGCGGGGCCGGGAGCGGCTGTTTCATGCCTCCCTGTCCGTCACCCTTCACGCTGGTAATCAGGAAACCCTCAAGGAGCTGACGCAGAAGGCCCGGGCCCACTTCGCCGCCACCCTGGGCAAGCTGAACGCCCTGGCCTTCCGCCAACGGGAGGGGCTGCTGTCCACCCTGCCCCTGGGCCTGAACGCCCTGGCGGTGTGGCAGACGCTGGACACGTCTTCGTTGGCAAGGTTGTTCCCCTTCTCGCCGCCGGACCTGGACACCAGGAGCGGTACCCTCTACGGCATCGACCTGCGGGCCTGCGCCCCGGTGGTCTACGACCCCTTCGACGGGACCCACCTGAACGCCAACACCGCCGTCCTGGCAAGGTCCGGTTCCGGAAAGTCCTTCGCCACCAAGCTGGGGGTGCTGCGCGGCATCTGCCGGGGAGTTCGGGCCTATGTGATAGACCCGGAAGGCGAGTACGCCGACATGGCCCGCGCCGCCGGCGGGCGGGTGCTCTCCCCGGGAATTGCGGGCCAGGGCATGAACCCCTTCGTCATCGACCGCGGCGACAGCGAGGAACTGTTGCAGCGCATCGGCAGCCTGCGCCGGTCTTCCCTGGACCACGCCCTGGCCGCCTACTACGCCGAGCGCCGGGAACGGACCGGCTTCCGCGATTTCTACCAGTTCCTCCAGGACGAGGGAGACGGCGACATCGCCCACCTGCTGCGCCCCTTCGCCACCGGCAGCCTGCGGCATCTGCTGTCCGACGAGGGCGACGACCTGCTGACCCACGAGGCCCTGGTCACCGTCTTCGACCTGCACCTGCTGGAGCCGGAACTGCGTCCCGCCGCCGCGATGGTCTGCACCGAAACGGTGTGGGCCGCCGCCGCCCAGGACCCCCGGCCCCGGCTGCTGGTGGTGGATGAGGTGTGGAGCATCATGCAGCACCCGGAGGGGGCCGCCTTCATGGTCTCTATGGCGAAGCGCGCCCGCAAGCACCGGCTGGGACTCCAGTTCATCACCCAGGACGTGCAGGACCTGCTCAGCGAGGACTCCTCCCGGGCCATCACCGGCCACAGCGGTCGCGCCCTGCTCCAGAACGCGGCCTTCAAGCTGCTGCTCCAGCAGGACGCGGCGGCGATAAGCACTGTAGGCGAAGCCTTCGACCTGCTGCCGGAGCTGCAACGCTGGCTGCTCTCCTGTCCCCGGGGCGACGGGCTGCTGCTGGCCCGGGGCAACCGCTTTCCGGTGCGCATCGAGGCCACCCCCGAGGAGACTGAGGTCATCGAGTGGCGGCCCGGCCCGCGTTATTAGCCGCCAACACCCATTCCGATAAAGAGAGGCAACCAACTATGAGTACCAGCGTCAAGAACATCCTCTTCGGCAACAGCCGAAAAAGCGTCCCCCCGTGCTGCTCTCGGTGACGCCGCCGCGCACCGGCGAGCGCACCCTCTTGGGGGTGGAGAATCTGCTCCAGTCCATCGCCGTCCCCGAACCCTTCTCCCTGGAACTGTCCGGGGACGCCGACGGCGTGAACCTGCTGGCCCGCTGCCACGACGACCAGGTGGTGCGGAGCCAAATCTCCGCCCACTACCCCCAGGCCCGCATCCGGCAGGTCCCCGTGGATGACGACCCCATCTTCGTCCACGTCGGGGAGCAGGCCTGGGGGCTGACCCTGCGGGTGGGCGGACCGGAGGGGTCCAACGAGTCGAAATTGCCCTTCCGCATCGCTGACCCTGCGGGCGGGCGGACCGGAGTACGTGCCCCTGCGCACCTTCCGCGACGACGACCTGCTGGACCCGGGCTCCGACCCCCCTGATCGCCATCATCGGCGCGTTGTCCGCCCTGCGCCCCGGGGAGCGGGTCCTGGCCCGTCTGCTGCTGCGCTCCCTGGGTCCCGACTGGTCCCAGGCCCACCAGCAGTGGGCCTTCAAGAACCCCGGCTACCAGCGGCCCGACCCCTCCTACACCTATCACACCAAGCCCCTCCAGTTGGATGGGGTGACCATGGCCGTCCTGGGAGCGGGGGCGCTGCTGGCCCTGCGGGGCTACCTGTGGGTCCAGGACGGGGAGATTCTCAAGGCGTCGCTCTTAGGCGCGGGTTCCGCGCTCGGCCTTACCGTTGCGGGCTGGGGCTGGTGGCGCTGGAAGCAGTCCCGCAGCCGGGTCTACGACCCGTTGCTGATCAAGGAGAAGGTGGGCCGCATCGCGTTCGAGGGCGAGCTCCAGGTCGTCGCCGTCCTGCCCGACAGCGTGGGGGAGCAGCGGGCCAGGGAAATCCTGGAGCCAGTGGCCGCCGCCTACCGCCACTTCGATCACCCCGCCGGGGCCAGGTTCAGGGCGAGCAAGGTCGGCCCCCTGGTCCCCCTGATGAACCTCCACCCCGCCGGTCCGGGACTCTTCGGCAGGCGCAGCGTCCCGGGCGTCCGCGAGGTGGCCGCCCTGTGGCACTCGCCCGGCGAGCGGGATGAGACGCCGCTCCTGGAACGCTCCGGCTCCCGGGCGCTGTTGCCCTCGGCCAGGAGCGTGAGCGGCGGGGCGCTGGTGGGAGACACTACCACGGGGATCAGCCAGCCCATCCGTTTCCCCGAGGACCTGCTGCGCTGCCACCACCTCTACGTGGCCCGCACCCGCATGGGCAAGTCCACCCTGATGCACCACATCGTCACCCACAAGCTCAGGGAAAAGGCCGAAGGCCGGGAACCCGGACGCCATCGTGGTCGTCGATCCCCACGCCGACCTGGTGGCCGGAATCCTGGAACACGTCCCCGAGTCCCTCATCGACAAGGTAAGGCTCATCGACCTGGCCGACGAGTCCCGTTCCCCCGGTATCAACCTGCTGGACACCCGCATCTTTTCCGACCGGGACCGCACCGCCGACTCGGTGGTGCGGGTCGCGAAGGGTCTGTGGGAGCAGTGGGGGCCCAGGATGCAGTCCATCCTGGAGCAGACGGTCAAGACCCTCCACGAGGCCAACGAGCATCCCACCACCGACGAGCACGAGCAGCACACCATCCTGGACGGGCTGCGGCTGCTGGCCGACGACCACTTCCGCGCCGGCGTCCTGACCCGGGTCACCGACCCCTACCTGCTGGAGTGGTGGGCGAGGGACTTCGGCAACTGGCACCAGGACTACCAGGGAGTGGCCCTGGCCCCGGTGCAGACCCGCCTCTCCTACTACGCATCGTCCAAGAGGGCGCGGGCCATCCTGGGCCAGCCCCGCTCCACCATCGACCTGCGGGAGACCATCCTCGACGGCGGCATCCTGCTGGTCTCCACCGCCCAGGGCGCGGTGGGCCGGGACGTAGCCGCCCTGGTTGGCGCATCGCTGCTCAACCTGGTGGACGCCGTGATCCGGGAGCAGGAGAGACTGCCCCTGGGTCAGTGCCGGGGCGCGCTGGTGGTGGTGGACGAGATGCAGTCCATGCCCGGCGTGGACTACGAGTCGATGCTCTCGTAGCTGGGCAAGTTCGGCGCGTCATTCATTCTCGCCACCCAGAGCCTGGCCAAGCTGGATGACCTCTCCCGCACCATGCGGGACACCCTGCTGGCCAACGTGGACTGCCTGGCCGTCTTCCAGGTGGCGGGCAGCGACGCCCGTCAACTGGTGTGGGAGCTCGGCAAGGAGCGGGTCAGCGAGGACGACATCGTTTCGCTGGATGTCCATCACTGCTACGTGCGGGCCACCGTGGGGACGGAGCGGATGTCCGCCTTCCCCATGATGGTCAGGAAGCCGGAGGAAGGACCCCACCGTCGTCGCCCGCATCCGCGCCGCCGCTGCCGCCTATACCACGCCGTCCCGGGGCGTCTCCGGCCTGACCGCCGGGGAAGCCGAGGGCGACCGGAAGGTGGGCGAGTACCGCCGGATGCTGGCGGAAACGCAGAACGGCCCCGAACCCGCCGGGCAGAGTCCCTCGACTGAGCAACCACAACGGCGGCGGCAGACCAGCAGGCGAAGGTCACCCGACGGGAAGGCCGAAGGCAGCGAAGAAGCCAGCGAGTACCGGCGGATGCTGGCCGAAGGGCAGAACGGGGCCGCGCAACGCGGGGGATGCGAGTGATGAAACCTAACGGATGTGAAGCGGAGTTGCTCCGCAGGCTGGCGTGGACGCCCCTCCTCGACCGGCTGGAGATGGTCTGCGTTTCCGGCTGGTCCAGGAGCGCGGTCTACGAGGCCGTCGAGAGGCTGGAGCAGGGCGGGTTGGTAGCCCCGACCCCCCACAGGCGGACCTCACGCCCCCGACCCGCCGCTACTGCCTTACCGCCGACGGGGTGCGAATGCTGGCCAGAGACGAGAACACGACCGTTGACGGCCTGCTCCGCAACCGTGCCGTGTCCGAGCAGTGGCGGCGCATCCTGCTGGACCGGCTGGACGCCATCGCCTCCGTCTACCGGCTGGCGTCCAGCGTCGCCAACGCCACCCACCCGGTAAGGCTGCGGCTGTGTCGGGCCAGGCCGTTGGATGCCGCCATGAGCCTTTCCGGCGGAAGGACCGTCGGCGTGGTTCGGCAGGGACCCGCCGCCGACCGCACCGCCTTCGCCAAGCGCCTGTGGCGGCTGGGCCAGGGGCCGCTGCCCGGCACCGTCCTGATTCTCACGTCCGACGAGGTGCGGCTCCGGTACGCCCGCAGGCTGTTGGCCCGTACCCCGGTCAACGCACTGCTGGCCCTGGAGCGCGACGGCGTGCTGGCCGGGGCCGACGCCCCCATCTGGCGTCCGCCCTCCGGCAGCACCAGCCTGGACCTCAACTACGTGCTGGAACGGTTGCGGCCCGGCGGTGACCTTCTCGAAGAGGAACCACCGTCGAAAGCGGCCCTCCCCGGCGACATCGCCGCCGACGCCCGCCGCGCGCTGGCCGCCCTGCTCAAACCGGCGGAGAAGCGCGCCCTGGACCTGCTGGCCGACTGGCCCTGGATTTTGCAGAAGGACGTGGCGGGCCTGCTTGGTCTCTCGGAGACCCGCATCTCCCGGCTGACCAACCCGCTGGAGGGGTTGGGCCAGGCGACCCGCTCTCCTGCCGCCGCAGGCCGCCTGGCCCTCACCGACCGGGGGCTGGCCTTCCTGGCCCGCCGGGACCGCGCCTCCCTGGGCGTGGCCCGCCAACGGTGGAGCATCTCACTCATCGACCCCGAAGGCCCCGCCGGGTGGCGCAACGTCTCCGGCGGCCGGAGCAGGCAACTCCTGAGAAACATGGAACACACCGCCGCGGTCCGCGCATTCATGGCGGGCCAGTCCCGCCAGTCCCGCGCCCTGGGTGGGAGACGGTCCAGCTCGACCCGCCCCACCGGGCGGCCAGCCACTTCCGCCACCAGGACACCCTGCGCTCCGTCTACCCCGACGCCTTCGGCGTGTTGCGCCGTGGCCCGGTAACCTGGGCCTTCTTCCTGGAGTGGGAATGCCGCGCCGTGCGGCCCGCAACCATGTCGCAGCGCCTGGCGCCCTACCTGCGCTACTCCTCCTCCCACCGGCCCACCGACGACCACGGAACAAGAACCGCCGTCCTGGCGGTCTTCGACGACGACCTGGCCGCCACCCACTTTTTGACGCTGGCGGAGAGGGAGATGGAGCGGGCCGGAGTGAAGGTGCCCCTGTGGGTGTCCCACCGGGCAGCAGTGGAAGCTCTGGGTCCCCTGGGACGGGCCTGGCATACCCCCGGCGACTGGGAACCCGCCCGTCTGCCCCTGGGCAGGTGAATCACAAACACAAGAAGGGAACATTTCAGAAGACTCCGTTCCCTTCCCCATAGGAGAAGAAAAGCCATGTGCCCGCAACATACCAAGTGTAAGAGAGGCCCCCTGGGGCGTCGGGGACGGAGCGTCGTCCAGCTCGACACGGCGGCCCAGGGGGAGCGGCTGGCGCTGCTCAACCGCTCCCAGAACTGGCTCGCCAGGGAGATCGGGGTCAGCCCCGGCTACGTCTCCATGCTGGTCAACGAAGGGCGTGCGCCCTCGGGACGCATCCGCAAACGGATGCTCGAGGCCCTCGGCGTGGACGACTTTCACCAGCTTTTCAGATTGGAGGTAAGAGATGACGAACCGCAACGCTTCGCCTCGTTTCGACGGGCGCTCGAACCGGACCACTGTCAACGGGCGCGTGCTGCCCCTGGAGAGCGGCGTGCTGCCGGATGACTTCCTGGACCGCCTCCACCGGCTGAAGGAGGCCAGCGGCCTCACCTGGAGCGGCTTCGCCGACGCCATCGGCGTGGACCGCAAGCAGGTGCGCAGGTGGCGCAGGAAGGGCGTCGAGCCGTCCGGGGGACCCATACTGGCCCTGCTCCGCTTCGCCAGCCGGATGCCCGGCGGCCTGGACATCCTCATGGGCGGAGACGTTCCGACGCCCGACCCGGACGAAGAGGAAGAGGAAGAGGAGGACGAAGGCTAGACCCTAATCAATAGGCCGCCGGTGCCCGTCCCATCCGCCCGCACCGGCGGCTTATCCACCAGACCTGTAGAGATATGGAAGACGCCAAGAAAAAGAACAGACGGAAGAGGACCGGCTGCGCCGCCCCTGAAATGAGGGTGGTGGGGATCGACTTCAACCCCGCGCCCGACGCCGAGGACCGGCTGCGCCGTCTCTTCACCCTGTTGGCCAGCCACTTTGTGGGGGAAGGAGCGAAGCCGCCGGAGCAGAAATCACCCCTGGAGGACGGCAGCTCGGAGGTAGAGTGAAGCGGATCGGCTATGGCGATGCGGGAGGGGTACGGTGGCGACCGGCTGACCGTCAGCACTTTGACGCCGCTCACCCCGTCGGGTATCATCCTGAAGATAAGTTGGCCCGGCGGTGCTGGTAACACCCCGGGCCGAGGCGCCACCTGCGGTGACAGGTGATGCAGTGGTATTGTACTACTTGCAGACCCGTCCCCGGCAGGGGCGGGTCTTTTTTGATTTCAACGGAATAAGCGAAGGGAGGAAATCATGGCGAAGAACACACCGAAGCGCCAACAGCAGGCCAACGGGCAGAGGGCGGCCATCTACGCCCGCGTGTCGGACAAGAGCCAGGACACGGAGGACAAGACCTCCATATCGGAGCAGATCAGCGACATGGAGGCCCATTGCCAGCGCGTGGGTTGACCATCACCGCGCGCTACCAAGAGGTGGGCCGGGGCTGGTCCAAGAACCGCCCCGAGTTCCAGCGGATGCTGGCTGACGCCAAGCAGGGACGCTTCGACACCATCGTTCTGCTGGAAGTCGGACCGGCTCAGCCGGGACATGTACTCCGCCGCCGCCCTCATGGAGGTCATCGAGGCGTACCAGATAGAGCTGGAAGCGGTCATGGCCGCCATCGACATGAAGACCTTCGGCCTGATGGCGGCCATCGGCAAGATAGAGCTGGACAACTCCCGGGAGCGGGCCTCTATGGGCAAGCGCGGCTCGGCCAAGCAGGGTCGCATCCCGGTCAACAACGTTCCCTTCGGCTGCCGCCTCGGAGAGGACCGCAGGCCCCAGGTGGAGGAGGCCGAGGTCAAGATCATCCGCCGCGTCTTCCACATGTACATCCGCGAGGGAATGGGCGCTCCCGCCATCGCCAGGCAGCTGACCGCCGAGGGCGTGCCCACGCCCCACGACGTCGGGCGATGGTACGACCGCACCGTCACTCGCATCCTGGGCACCGAGGCCTACAAGGGCACCTGGTGGTTCGGCAAGGTCCGCCACGTTGCCACCGAGCACGGGATGAGGAGATACGACCGCCCGGAGGACGAGTGGGTCGGGGTTCCCTTCCCGCCCGTGATTGACGAGGAGACCTGGCAGCAGACCCCAGGAGGCCAAGAAGCAACGGCTTACCCGGTCGGGCCGTAACACCAAGATTTTCTATCTCTTGCAGCACCTGGTCCGGTGCGCCGAGTGCGGGTACATCATGGGCTGCCAGGCGAATAGACGCCAGACCGTCAAGCGGGACGGCAAGTCCTATCGGTACGAGCTGGACCCTCCCCACCGCTACTACCATTGCTACGGAAAACACAACATCGGCGCGAAGTGCCGGGAGCATGGCTACATCCGGGCGGAACGGCTTGAAGAACTGGTCTGGGGCCAGGTCAAGAAGATGCTGGAGAACCCGGGCCTGATCGTCGCCGGCATTGAGACCCTCAACTCCCAAGCGGACGGCGGCGGACTGGCCGAGGAGATCGCCAGGGCGGAGCGCGACCTGCAAAAGGTGCAATTGGAGGAAGACCGGGCCATCCGGCTGTACGTGTCGGGGAAGATAACCGAGGCCCAGCTCGATCACCAGCGCAAGTTCATCACCGAGCGGTTGGAGACTCTGCGGGCGAAGCTCAACGACTACCGCGCCAGGGAGTCGGCGCGATCAGAGCGGCGGGAGGTGGTGGAGTGGGTCGGGTGGATCGGCGACGGGCTGGAGACCTGTCCCAGGAAGAGCGGCGGGAGGTGCTGCGGCTGCTTCTGGACGGGGCCACCATCGACAAACACAACCAGGTCAACCTGACCCTGGCCATCCCGACTGAGGATTTTGTGTCGATTGCAGGACTGAAACCGATTATAGCGTTTACGTTATGCGGCAGGCGTCACGGCGCTCCTGGCGCATCGGGCAGAAGCGCCCGGTGAAAGTGATGTTCATGGCCTACCGGAATACTCTGCAGGCTGACGCTCTGAAGCTGGTGGCCAAGAAGCTACCAAGCTCGCTGGCGGTGGAGGGGGAACTGCCCGAGGACGGGCTGGCCGCCTTCGGCGACGACGGCGACGACCTGATGCTGGCCCTGGCCCGCCAGATCGTCAGCGGCGAGGAAACCGACTCTGATGGCGAGTCGGTGGAGCAGGTCTTCGCCCAGGCGCGGGACGCCGAGGCCAGCGCCGAGGAGCTCCTGGTGGACGACGGCTGGAAGGCGGGGGATTCCGAGCCTGAGCTTGAGCCGGTGGTCGTCGAAGCCCATACCAACGGCCACCACGAGGAGGCCCCGGAGCCGCAGCAGTCGCTGTTCTACTGGGCGGAGTTCATGGCTGAGGAACCGGTGAAGTCCAAGGGCCGCAACCGCAAGCCCCAGCCCGCCACCCTCTCGATGTTCGAGTGGGCGCTCACCCTGGAAAAGGATCGGGAGGAAGAGCCGGTCGGCGCGGGGCGTTAGACCGCAGGGGTGCGGGGAGGCCGTCGCTCCATTGACGACGGCCTCCCCGCACGTGGCAACGGAACGAAACAGCAACGATTACAAAGGAGATGAACGATGGCACGAGTATTCGTCTGTGCGCCGTGTCACGCGGCATAGGATCCCCAGCTCAGTTGGGATGAACTCGGAGAAGGTTCATGGGTCAACCGACCTACTTTGAAGCGAAAGCCGAAGGGGACAATAGCATGTCGGTAAAGCGGCTACGGTCTGAAAGCGTTGTAGGGCCGGTTCCGCAAGACCCGCGCGATACGGTGAAAGCTACACTGCCTGAACCCCAGTTCCCAGAAGGTGTTCGATTCCGCCGGCCGGTAGAACGCTTGTAACCCGGCGCCACTCATTGCACTGGTTGGTAAACGAGACCGAAGCGACTCCGATGAGTGAGCGATGACCAATGAGGTCATTCAAGGGAACGAACGGGGCACCTACAGTCGCGCTAGATACGTCCTATGTTGACGGAACGCGGGATTGCCTACGGGGCGCGAGCCCTATGGCAACGGAGCCCTCGTAGTAGTCCGAGCCGGGGAAAACCCGGCACATGGCGAAGGAGGGCAGGTGGTTTTCGACGGAATACGACAGGGAGGTATGCAGAATGCAAGACGCCGAAGCTGTACTGAACGTCATACGCGAACGCGGAGAACGAGGATTGCCGCTGGAGAACATCTATCGGCTGCTCTACAACCGGAACCTGTACCTGCGGGCCTACGATCATATCTACTCAAACCAGGGGGCTATGACCAAGGGCATCACCGCAGAGACCGTGGATGGTATGTCACTGGCGAAAATCGACCGCATCATCGACGCCCTGCGTTATGAGCGGTTCCGGTGGACTCCAGTGCGACGGGTCAACATTCCCAAGCCTAGCGGCACGACCCGCGCCCTGGGCATACCGACAGGGCCGGACAAGCTGCTGCAAGAGGTCATCCGGATGATTCTGGAAGCCTACTACGAGCCGCAGTTTTCCGACCACTCTCACGGCTTCCGGCCCCACCGGGGCTGTCATACCGCTCTTAGCGAGATGACAAGAACCTGGACAGGAACCCGCTGGTTCGTCGAGGGCGATATCAAAGGGTGCTTCGACAACATCGACCACGATGTCCTGTTGTCGGTGCTTGGCGAGAAGCTCAACGACAACCGATTCCTACGCCGGCTCAAGTACCTACTGAAAGCGGGCTACATGGAGGACTGGAAGTATGGCCGCACGCTGAGCGGTACACCGCAAGGCGGAGTGGTCAGCCCCATCCTCGCCAACATCTACCTAGACCGGTTGGACAAGTACGTCGAGACGGTGCTGATTCCAGCACACACCCGAGGCAAAGTACGAAAAGTCAACCTCGAATGGGCGGCATTGCAACGCCAAATGACAGCCCAGCGGAAATTGGGGAATCACCAACTGGCGAAGACGCTGCGCCGCCAGATGCAGCAGCTACCGTCGGGAGTTACCCATGACCCAGGCTACCGCAGGCTTCGCTATGTGCGCTACGCGGACGACTTCGTACTGGGCTTCATCGGGCCTAATGCCGAAGCCGGGCAGTTAAAGGAGTCCCTAGAGACGTTCCTGAGCAACACGCTCAAACTGGAGCTATCCAAGGAAAAGACTCTCATAACTCACGCCACCAGCCCAGGCGGCGAGGTTCCTCGGCTATGAGCTTGCCAATCAGCGCGCCAACGACTAGCTCGATCCCAACGGGACGAGAAAGGTCAACGGCCGCATTGGTTTGCGAGTTCCCGCCAAGATTATCGAACAACATTGCCAAGCCTACATGCGAAACGGCAAACCGGCACACCGCAACGAACTCATCAACGATGATGATTTCACCATCGTGGACAGGTATCAAGCGGAGTTCCGGGGCGTCATCCAGTACTACGCTCTGGCCCAGAACGTCTTCCACTTTGGGAGGCTCTAATGGGTCATGGCGCAGTCACTGGCCATGACTCTTGCCGCCAAGCATAAGACCACACGCCGAAAGGCGATACAGAGGTACAGGAGTACCACGCAAACTGAACATGGGAAACGAGCTTGCCTCAAAGTGGTCAAGGAACAGGGCGAGGGGAAACGCCCAAAGGTGGCGCAGTTCGGTGGCATACCCCTGAAGCGGAACCGGCAGGCCGTCCTCATAGACCGGCAGCCCCAGCGGTACAGGACTGAACGCAACGAGCTTATCAAACGGCTCCTAGCGGACACATGCGAGTTGTGCGGGTCAACTGTGGACGTTGAAGTCCATCACATCCGAGCCCTTCGCGACCTGAACGTGACAGGCCAACCGGAAAAGCCCAAGTGGGTACAAATCATGGCGGCGAGACGGCGCAAGACCCTTGTGGTCTGCCGTCCCTGCCACCTGAACGCCCACGGGGGCAGTTGGAAACCGCACAAGCAGACATAGAGCCACTGAGAGAGCCGGTGACGCGAAAGTGTCACGTCCGGTTCGTAGGGGGCTGACGGAAAAGTGATCCACATGGCGTAACTCGCCGGCAGCCTACCCGACACGACGACCGGGAGTTTCCCGACCCGGACCCCGAAATGAGCGTCGAGCAGGTCAAGGGCACTTTGGCCGACTTCTACGGGGAGATAGCCAACGCCTCGGTGAAGGATACCCAGCGGGGCGACGACACCATCTACGAGTTCCAGCGGCGGGTGGGCACCAAGGGCGCCTTCACCTGCGCCGGAACTAGAGGAGGGAGTCCGATGGACAACCGGACCCTGGCCGGTCTGCTGGCGGCGACTCCGCCGGCGGACCTGAGAATCATCGAGCTCACGGCGGAACTCACACGGCCCGACGGCTCCCTCGACCTGGACGCCGCGGCCGCCCGGCAGCCGGAGGTGGAGCTGGCCTGCACCCAGGCGCAGGACTACGCCGCGTCCACCGGGCGTCTGCTGGAGGCGATGCGATGGAAGCTGGGGCCCCGCCGCGGCTGAGCAGGCTGGCGGGACTGCTCCTGCGGCGTCCGCCGTCGCTGCGGGAGCTGGTCACGCTGGTGGGATACGCCGGCGGCTACGCCTGGTTCGCGGCGCACCATCCCCCGACGTACGCACGAGGGTGGAAAACTTCGCCCGGCTCTTCCAGGAGCGGCACTTCCCCCTCTACGCCCCGTTCCTCGACTTCTACCTGGACGAGGAGGACGAACCTCCCTGGACCTGGCTGCGGCAGGGAATCCCCTTCGAGCTGATGGGCTTCGGCTACGACGGCCCGCACGAGATGTGGGACGGCTACCGCGAGGGGCTTTCTGCCCTGGCCCCCTCCTGGTCAGGCCCCCAGATTCCTTCTACGAGGAACCCGACGGGCTGCGGGTGGCCTGGCTGGAGTCGGCCGCCCAGCGCATCCCGCAGCAGACCCTGCTCCAAATCCCCCAGGACGGCATACCCCTGGACGCCCTCACCGATGCGGTGAAGGACACCGGCTTCGAGGGGGTGGCCCAGGCCGCCGCCTGGGTCTTCGGCGAGACCGGCAGCTTTTTCCTGGATCACTGCTACGACGACGGCATGTACGCGGGCTTCGCCGACCCCTGGGAGGACGAGATCATCAAGGAGGGCACCCAGGAGTGGCGCAAGGCCAGCGCCCTCATGGACTCGGTGACCCGGCTGGCCGACTGGCTGGAGGAGGACCTCCCCGGCCGCTTCGCCGGGATGCTGGACTTCATCCTCGCGCGGCTCACCAATCAGGAACAAGAACAGGAGGAAACGATGATGAGTGTTGATTCCGATACGACCCGGTGGTCCCTGCCGGGCCCGGCGGAGGTGCTCAGGGACATGCTCAAGGTGCAGCTGGAGGTCTACGACGAGACCATCCTCCTGCGGGGCTTCGAGAACGACTCCGCCTGGGTCAGGATCGTCTCGGCCGACGAAATCGCCAACGTGTTCACCCAGCACCTGGGTTTCTCTTCAGGGCTGCTGCCCCAGGAGGCCCTCTGGTGGAACCAGGGCGAGACCGGACAGGTGGTGGCCCTGTGGCGGCCGCCGGGGGCGTGGTCCGTGGCGCTGCAACGGGAGGCCTTCAAGCCCCCTGCCCGGCTCCGGCTCCATGCCGGGCCTGGTCTTCGTCTGCTCGCCGGGCCGGGCGCCCTGGGCCTACGCGGCGCTGGGCTGGCCGACTTGCCCCCAGCAGCGGCTCTTCCGCATCCCCGCCTTCAACGTCTTCAGGGACGGGAGGGTCTGCCCCGGAAGCCACCGGTTCCCCGAGGAGGTGGGACTGATACCGGAGTCCTTCTTCTCGACTACCGGGGACACCCGCGACCGCTCGAAGAAGCACCCCAACAACCTGCACGCCCTATGGGAGGAGCTTGATGGAAAAACTGAGTACCCGGTTGAGGACCTGGTTCCCCAATGTACGGTGGCCCACGCCATGGCGGTCTCCGAAGGGAGACGGGGCTACCGCTAGCAGCGCATCGGGGCCGGTGGGCTACCTGGTCAACCATCCCGCCGGACTCGCCGGAGTCCAGGGGATCGGCTACGACTACGTGCTGGGCTCGGGGGGCGTGTACGTCCAGTCCCGGAGCGCTCACATGGTGGCGCGGGTCTTGGTCGCCCCCGCCGCGGTGCGCGGGCTGGCTTACGTGGCCGAGAAGCTGGAACTCTCCCACGGTCCTATTCCGGCGCACATCTTCGAGCTGGGGCTGCGCTGGTTCCAGGCCGCCCCGGACACCGAGCGGTTCTTCGCCGTGCGCTGGGACGGGCACTCCTACCGGCTGGTGGCGGTGCCGACCTGCGGTGGCGCCACGAGACTCGCCTACCAGCCCACGGCGGGGGTGGTCGCCGAGTTCCACTCTCATGGAGACTCCCGCGCCTTCTTCTCGGCCACCGACGACCGGGACGAGCAGGGCTTCCGCATCTACGGGGTCGTCGGACGCCTCGACACTCCACTACCTGAGCTGAACCTCCGGGTCGGGGTCTACGGCCACTTCGCCCCGCTGGACTGGTCACAGGTGTTCGGCGGCCCGGACCCGGGCGTCCGGCTCATGGGCGAAGGGCTGACACGAACACCCATTGAAAGACAAGGAGGTCATTGAAATGCCCTACTACCTAGACAACGCGTTCCTGCTGGACAACCCCTAGATCACCGTGGTCGGCTGCGGCGGGACCGGCGGCTTTGTGGCCGAGGGCCTCTGCCGCCTCTTCCAGGGCAGGCAGGCCACCATCGTCCTGGTCGACCACGACCGGGTGGATCCCCACAACCTGCTGCGCCAGAACTTCTACGCCGAAGACGTCGGAAAGTTCAAGAGCCATGCCCTCGCTGACCGGTTGGCCAGGGCCTACGGGCGTCCCGTGGGCTACTCGGTCTACCCCTTTCGGGAGGAGGACTCCCGCCCCGATGGACACCGCTATCCCGGCTATCCCGGCCTTCCCTCCTACGGGAACTCACTGCTCATCGGCTGCGCCGACAACGCCGCCGCACGCAGGGCGATGGCGGAGTGCCTACCAGGCGACCCGCGCCGGTGGCTCATCGACGCGGGCAACGACACCAACTGGGGACAGGTGCTCATCGGCAACGTCACCGACCGGGACTTTGGGGACGAACAAGCCTTCGTCGACCAGACTTGCTACCTGCTGCCCGCGCCCACGGTGTAGCGCCCCGACCTGCTGACCGCCGTGTCGACCACGCCGCCGGATGTGGACTGCGCGGCGGCCCTCGACCTCACCGACCAGGACCGACCATCAACCAGATGATGGCGTCGCTGGCGCTCCAGGTGGTCCGCCGCATGGCGGCGGGAACCTGCCCCTTCATGGGCCTCTACCTGGACATGGAGCAGGGCACGGTCACCCCGACCTACGCCACCCCGGAGGCGGTGGAGCGGGTCGTGCGGTCTGACGCTGCGTCCGAGTGAGCAGCGCACATGAACACAGTCAGAGAAGCAACAAGGAGAGAAGAAACCATGCTTGACGAGAAAGGAAACGCCATGACCACGACAACCTGGCAGGACAACCACAGCGGGCGCCGCGGACACAAGCTCATGACCAAGGAGCTCGGAGCCACGATCCCCGCGATCGGCGCCAACGAGAACGTCGACGACCACGACGCCGTCCTCGCCCCGGCCAAGCTGTTCAGCTCCTACAACGGCTGGCGCTGGTACATCACCGAGTGGGACGCTAAGACCGGACTGTGCTTCGGCCTCGTCGAAGGGTTCGAGGACGAAATCGGATACTTCGACCTGACCGAGCTGGCGGAGGTAACCGTGTTCGGCAATGTCCCCGCCGTGGAGCGCGACCTGTACTGGGAGCCGCAGACCCTCGGCGAGATCAGGGGACAGTCGCGAGGGATGGCGGCCTAGAGAACGGCGGACATCAACGCGGCCAGAGAAGAACCAAGGAGAGGAGCAACCATGCCTGACGAAACTGGAACGGAAGCAACCCGCTCGGATGCACCGAGCGCTGACGAGAGTCTCTTCGGCGATGCGGCGGACGACGCGGCTGTCGAAGGGGAAGACTCCACGGCTGAGACCGCACAGGACGAACAGGGTTCCGACGCCGCCGAGGAGCAGGCCGGTCAGCCGGAGGACCTGAAGGTCGTCGTGTCCATCAAGGGAGGCAGGGCCACCATCGGGGTGCAACGGCCCTCGTCGGACCCGCACATCGAGACCTTCGATGACGGGGACCTGGCCGGGCTGACACAGGAGGTCTCGGCGGTGATCGAACGGGCGAGAGCCAAATGGGAAGAAGAGCCCAGGCATCCGGCTCACGAGAGACCCGCTCCCCCCGCCAGGCGTCGGCCCCAGCGTGCACAGGGTCCGGCGCAGGCCGGGGCCGCCGAGGAAGGGGCAGACCAGCAGCAACCCGAGACGCTGAGGCTGTTCTAAGGACCGGGGCCGCAAGCCTCAGTCCGCAACCCTCTCGATGTTCGAGTGGGCGGTCAACATGTAGCAAGAGCGGGAGCCGGTCGGCGCGGGACGTTAGACCGCAACACACAGGGGGAGGGACACCGTGATTCGGTGCCCTCCCCCTGTGCAACCATGTATGCGGCCCCTTTTTGCGTTTTAGGCCCTGTGGCCGCAGCCACTCACCGGCGCAATGCCTCCTTACTCGGTGAACAGGTGGCCAAGGCCCAGCGAGTCCGCCAGGTTTAGCAGCGCTATCATGTGCCGCGTGCTGCGCCTCCCTCCAGCGCCTTATCGTGTGGGGGTCCGTTCCGAGACGGCGGTTCATCTCGGCCCACGGCAGGTCCGACTCCTCCTTGAAGCGCAGCAGGCGCTGCGGGAAGTCGGGGGGGAAGTCGTAGGTCCTTCTGCTGTGGTGTGCACGCTGTCGAGGCATCGCGCAAGCCCTCCCAGAGCACAGTCGGCGACTCTCTTCAATGCGGGCGCAAACATCGCCTTTCCTGTCAGCCCCAGACCTTGGCCGGTCCGGTTCCCGGTCGGTACGCTTGCCTCACCCGTCCGTCCATATGTGCTTGCTTTTTTCGTTGCTCGGAAAGCCGACCTCTCGGGCTAGCCCGCCGGGTCCGGCGCTGACGGGGTGTCGATGTGAAACCAGCGGGAACGCTCGCTCACCCCGTACTCGTTGATCGCCTTGATCCGGTAGGTGTAGTCAGTATTGGCCTTTACGGTATCGTCGGTGTAGGTGGTCGCCGCCGTCCCAGTGTCCGCCACCAGCTCATCGAAGTGGCCCTCGGGGTCGTCGTCGCGGTTGCGGCGCAGGATCACGTAGCCGGTGATGGAGTCGTCATTGGGGTCATTCCAGGTGAGGACCACCTGGTCATGGGACGCCATGGCGGAAAGGCCCCTGGGCTTGACGGGCAGCTCGGGGGCCGCCACCGCGTCAGTCGCCCCGCTGCTCAGCGTCTCCTCGTTATCGGCATCATCTGTGAAGGACACCCGCACTTTGACGGCCTTGCCCTCGTCGGCGGCTGACAGGGTGTAGGTCAAGCCGGTAGCACCTGCGATTTCAGCGTCGTCGGCCAGCCACTGGTAGCTGAACGACACGTTCGCCAGTCCGTCATCGTCGGCGATGCCTGACGTGTTCGCCGTCAGTGTCTCTCCGACTTGGGCGGTCCCGCTGATGGTAGGTCCGCCGGTGGCAGGGCTGTTGGAAGCGGGCGTTGCCGCCACCGCGTCCGTGGCCTCACTGGTCAGCGTCTCATCGTTGCCCCCGTCGTCGGTGAAGCTGACCCGCACCTTGATAGGCTTGCCCTCGTAGGCTTCTACCAGGATGTAGTTCGAGTTGGTTGCTCCCTGAATCGCCGTGTCGTCGGCGAGCCACTGGTAGGCGTAGAAAACGTCGTCCAGCCCGTTCTCGTCGGCGATGCCTGACGTGTCCGTCGTCAGCGTCTCTCCCACCTGCGCCGTGCCAGTGATGGCGGGCGCGCCCGTCGCCGGGCTGTTGTCAGGCGTGTCCAGGTCTTCGAGGCATGGTTTGATTTCGTCGCCCGCCTCCACCGTGGGTACAGGTTCGTCCTTCCAGTCCGACGCCTTGGACCCGATCCACTCCTCAAGTTCCGACCACTCCGATGATCCGGCGCAGCTCGCCGCACCAACCCGGAACCACGTGATCCTCCCATCCAGGTTGCTCACCACCGCGCTTGAACCGTGGAACGCGATGTCCACTCCGACGGCGGGCAGGTCCAACCACTCCGCAATGCCCCGGTCGATGTGGTAGTACTGGACCACATACCAACCGGCGTCCTCTATGTCCTCCCAGTCCAGCTTCACCATGCCGTGATGCAGGGTTTCCGGCTTCGACAGCACCGGCGTGCCCAGGCCACGGGGCATGGTTCGATCTCGTCGCCCGCCTCCACCGGGGGTACGGGCACGTCCTCCCAGTCCGACGCCTTGGTCCCGAACCACTCCTCAAGTTGCGACCACTCCGATGATCCGGCACAGCTCGCCGCACCAACCCGGAACCACGTGATCCTCCCATCCAGGTTGCTCACCACCGCGCTTGAACCGTGGAACGCGATGTCCACTCCAACGGCGGGCAGGTCCAACCACTCCCCAATGCCCCCGACGATGTGGTAGTACTGGACCACATACCAACCGGCGTCCTCTATGTCCTCCCAGTCCAGCTTCACCATGCCGTGATGCAGGGTTTCCGGCTTCGACAGCACCGGCGTGCCCAGGCCACCGCCGAGCCGGACGTGGGGGTGCCGCCCACCTCCTCGGAGGGCGGTCCGTAGCCGTTGTCGTTCTGGGCCGTTACCCAGAAGATGTACCTTATTCCATTGGCCAGGTCGATCTTCGTATAGGTCGTCTTTCGCGTTGTGCTCCAATGCTTCTCATCGTAGTCCTTGCCGTCCATCCTCCACTCGATGCGATATCTCTCCGCGGGCGCGTTGCCGTTATCGTCGGGCGGCTCCCAGGACAGGGTGACCTCCCGGTCTCCGGCGGTGATGGTGAGCTTGCCGGGCGCTCCCGGTGGGCCGTCGCCCAACACCGGCTCTGTAGCTGCGCTGGTCAGCGTCTCCTCGTTGCCGCCGTTGTCGGTGAAGGACACTCTGACCTTAATGGACTTGCCCCGGTCGGCGTCCGCCAGGGTGTGGGCGCTGCCCGTAGCCCCGTCTATGGCCGTATCGTCGGCCAGCCACTGGTAGCTGAAGGTGACGTCCTCCAACCCGTCCTCGTCGGCAATGCCCGACGTGTCCGCCGTCAGCGTCTCTCCCACCTGGGCGGTCCCTCGGATTGCAGGCAGACCGGTCGCCGGAGGGTTGGAACGGGCCTCCACCGCAGCGGTCGGTTCGCTGGTCAGCATCTCCTCATTGCCCGCGTCATCGGTAATGCCACCCGTACTTTCATGGTCTTTCCGGCGTTCTCGGAAACCAGGGTGTAGGTCGCGATTGCCGCTCCTGCAATGTCGGTATCGGATGTCCCGTCGCTGGATACCCACTGGTAGCTGAACGTCGCGCCGGTTACTCCGTCCTCGTCGGCGATGCCCGACCTGTCCGCCGTCAGCGTCTCTCCTACCTGGGCCGTGCCGATGATGGTGGGTGCCCCCGTCGCCGGGTTGTTGGGCCGGGCAGCCACCGGGTCTGTCGCTGGACTGGGCAACGACTCCTCGCGGCCCGCGTCGTCGGTGAAGGACACCCGCACCTTGATAGCCTTGCCCTCGTCGGCTTCTACCGGGGTGTAACTGGAATCCGTGGCACCCTGAATTGCCGTATCATCGGCCAGCCATTGGTAGTCGAAGCTGGCGTTCTTCAATCCGTCCTGTCGGAAATCCCGGACCTGTCCGCAGTGGGGGTCTCGCCCACCTGGACCGTGCTGATGATGGTTGGCGCTCCGGTGGCAGGAGAGTTGGGCGCGGGCGCCACCTCGTCCGTGGGCGCACTGGTCAGCTCCTCGTCGTTGCCCGCGTCGTCGGTGAAGCTCACCTTGACCTTGATGGTTATTCCCTCGTCCTGGGGCAAGACTACGAAGGTGGGGTACAAGGAATCCATCCGCCAAAGTTGTAGGTGCCCATCGAAACCGAACCACGTGTATCGGAAGCTGGCGTTTTCCATCCCGTCGGGGTCGGCTATGCTCGTGGTGTCCACCGTCAGCGTCTCTCCCACCTGGGCCGTTCCGATGATGGCGGGGGCGCCGGGGGCCGGGTTGTTGGCAGGGGGCGCTGCCGAAACCACGTCTGTTGCCGCGCTGGTCAGAGTTTCGGCGTAGCCCATCCGGTCGGTGAAGTTGACTCTACCCGGATGGCTTTGTCTTCGTCCACTTCCGTCACGGTGTACTCGGCTCTGGTCGCGCCCTTGATGTCCTGTTCAGCGCCCCCTTCGCCGGAAACCCACTGGTAGTAGAACTTCACACGGTCCAGGCCGTTCTCGTCGGCGATGCCCGCAACGTCCGCAGTTAGAGTCTCGCCCACCCTGCCTTGCCGCTCACGGTGGGCGCACCCGTCGCCGGACTATTGGCGGGCCGGTCGCGATTGACCAAGTTCTGGTCCCCTACGAATGGCACAGCAAGCCATCTGGACCAGTCCGACGAGCCGCGGACGTTATTGGCCCGCACCCGGAAATAGACGCCCCTTTGCTCCAATCCGCTGATGACGGCTCCCGCGCCATAGAACGCGATGTCAACGCCTTCCCCCGGAAGAAATACGGTCTTACGGTCGTATAGTTCGACATCGTAGGACTCGGCTGTGTCAACCTCGTTCCAAGGCAGGTCCATGCCGCCCCGAAAGATTATCTTTACGTCCCATAGGAACCATGGGGTCTCCGGCGGGTTCTCGGGTACCCCATCCGGTCCCCTTGGAGCGGCCACCACCGCGCCCGTCGCCTCGCTGGTCAGTTTCTCGTAGTTGCCCCAGTCGTCAGTGAATCTCACCTTGACCTTGATGGGCATTCCCTTGTCCATGGACGAGACTACATAGGCGGGGCGGTACGAGTTGATCAGCGGCGAAATTTCTAGGTCCCCATCGATAGCGAACCACTCATATTGGAAGCTGGCGTTTTCCATCCCGTCGAGGTCGGCGATGCCCGTGGTGTCCACCGTCAGCGTCTCTCCCACCTGGGCCGTGCCGATGATGGTGGGCGCACCAGTGGGCGGGCTGTTGGTCCGGGCAGCCACCGCGTCCGTTGCCGGACTGTTCAGCGTCTCATCGTTGCCCCCGTCGTCGCTGAAGGTCACCTTGACCTCGATGGCCTTGCCCTCGTCGGCGACCACCAGCGTGTAGGTGGATCCCGTTGCTCCGCTGATGGCCGTGGCGTCGGCCAGCCACTGGTAGGTGAAGGCAGGGTTGGCCAGGCCGTCCGCGTCGGCGATGCCCCTGGTGTCCGCCGCCAGCGTCTCGCCCACCTGAACCGTGCCTGTGATACTGGGCAGACCCGTGGCCGGTGAATTGGGCGTAGTCTTGCCCAGGGTTACGTCCGAGGACGGTGACCAATCGGAAGTGCCTACACCGTTAATGGCTCGGACCCGGAAGTAGTACACGGTCCAACGGGTTGGCAGTCCGGTGACCGTGGCCTGCGATCCGCTGATAGACACCCCAATGTTGGCCGAGGTGTTGGGCAGCGTTGTCCACGAGTTGCTCCACCACAGCCCTACCTCGTATCGGGCGGCGGTTTCGACGTCGTTCCAATCCAGGGAAGCGTTGCCCGCACCGTCCAGGCTCCCGGTGGGGGCGTCGGGCTTGTCCGGCGGCGTAGTTGGGCGGGCAGCCACCGCCGCTGTGGCCGCGCTGGTCAGCGTCTCGTCGTTGCCCCCGGCGTCGGTGAAGGACACCCTCACCTTGATGGCCTTGCCTTCTTCGCTATCGGTCAGGGTGTAGGTGGAGCCGGTGGAGCCTGTGATGGCCGTATCGTCGGCCAGCCACTGGTATTCGTACTGGACGTTTTAAGCCCGTTGGCGTCGGCGATCCCCGTGGAGTCTGCCGTCAGGGTCGCGCCCACCTGGACCGTTCCGGTGATGGTGGGCAGGCCGGTCGGCGGGTTGGAGCCAGGACTGGCGGCAAGCTCAACCGATGGGGCACTGTCTCCGACACTATTCGACGCGGTGACGCGCACCGAGTATTGTACGCCGTCGGTAAGGCCGGTTATGGTAAATGACGACGGCAATACGCCGGTAATCACCTGCTCAGATACATCCCCCGGAGCATCCCAACTTCCCGACGCCTCCTTCCACTGCACCTTGTAAGAGTCGGGTGGGAGGCCATGGGACGCGGCCCACGAGACCTCAATCTGCCCGGAACCGCTGGTTAATGACAGGATGCGCGGCCGCACGGGAACCAGGCTGTGGCCGTACACGGTGAGTTCCCAGCCTGAAAATGTCCCCTCTTCGGACGCATAGTGGTCAGGGACTCTCAGCGTCCACGTTCCGTTGGGGTCTTCGCCCAGGTGCAGGGCCGACCCCAGGCGGAATTTCATGGTCAACTCTTCATCCGGCGCTTCGTCGTCCGGCACGGCCGGCCTGAAAGTGGCCCCGGAGGGTGAGATCAACTCAATCCCGATGTCCCGGAAGGCGGGGTGGTTGACGTCTATCCTGACCTCGACGAACTCGGTGAACGCGATGTCCGTTTCCAGCTCGATTCGGCTGGAGATGCTTGAGACGCCGCTTCCGCCGGCCGGGTCCGGAATGGCCCGCTGGACTTCCGCTTTCTGGGCCTCTACGGTCCGCATGGGCGGTGCGTTGGTCCAGTTCGTGGCCAGTTCGTGGCCAGTTCGACCGCTGCGCCCGCGTCAACCACCCCGAAACCGTACTCCGGGTTGTATGAGTAACGGTCGGTGTCGGAGCCGTACTTGAGGGCGCCGGTCTCCCAGCCCGTGTTGGCGGGGTCGCTGTTGCGCGCCGATGCCGCCAGGATTCAGTTTCAGGTTCCGCCAGGTCAGGTCAGGATTTGCGCTGCGGAGCAGCGCCGCCACGCCGGAGACCACGGCGGTCGCTCCCGACGTTCCCCCGAAGTCGTTCGTGTACTGGTCCCAGAGGTCGGTGCTGAAGCTGGCAGCGGGGGCGCAGAGCCACAAGCTGTAGCCGGTCTCGGAAAGTTCGTCGCGGGTTCCGTCCGGCGTTACCGCGCACACCAGGGTCTGATTATAGTGATTCTTACCCTCGTTGAGGTTGACGTGAAAACCATCGGGGTGGAAGTTGCCCGCTCCGAAGGCGTAGAAGGTGCCCTTGCCGTGGAACCCTTCGTTGACCCCGGTCTCCAGGGCTTCCACCCACGCCTGCGATAATACCTTGGTGCCTCTGGTGTTGGTGACTGCCCAGCTGTTGTTTGAAACCGCGGTTACCGGACTGTTTCTGGTAAATGCGTCCACGGCGTTCACCAGGTTTGAATCCTGTGAAAAGTTGTGGCCGAATATCGTGGTCCGTGGCGCTACGCCGCGCCCGCCGAGGCCGTTGTCCCGCGCGGCGATTATTCCGGCCGCCCCCAGGCCGTGCCGGCTCCGGGGATCGACCTCTTTCCCCGGCTCCACGTAGTTGTAGCCGAGGTCGGGGTCCCAGTTGTCTTCCAGGTCCTCGTGGTCGAAGCTGATCTCGTCGTCGACGATGACCACGTTGATGCCTTCTCCTTGAGTGGTGGCCCACGCGGAATCCACGTTGATGTCCTGTCCGGCTGTGCCGGAGTTGGTCTGGGTGTTGTCCAGGTGCCACTGGCATCCGAACAAGGGGTCGCTGAAGCTCGTTTGGACCGCCGAGCATTCGTCGATGAACTCAGTGTAATCCGTATCCTCGTATACATACACGGTGTACGGAGCAATGAAGTAGGGGTCGATGTTCCCGCTGCTGAAACGGTAAATGTAGGGCGAGAACCGGGCGTAGTAGGTCCCAGCTTCCAGCCAGTAGGCCGACCATAAAAGATGAGACCCTCAACTGGGGGGCACAGAGCGTCGCCATCGCTATCGAAGAGGTCTAGATTGATGCCTTCAAAATTTCGCCCGCGCAAATTGTGGACAATTGCTCCGACGGCATCCACCTTGAACCATGATGGCTTGTCCACTTCGATTTTGAAATAGTCCACGTCGTCCGCGGAGTGGAAGTCGGCAAAGAGGCGGGAGCCATATGACTTTGGGCGTATCTCCAGCGGGGCGGCATTCTCAATAGTGTCGCCGTGATCGTCTATGGTCTTCACTTCCACGTTGTAGTCGCTCCGGCGACCGTAGGAGATATAGTCCCAGCTAACCTTTACGTAGTATGTGCCGGCTGGGAGACGGAGCTCCTGCCGGTGGATCTGAAGAGCAAGTTCCCTTCGTCGTCGAATATCTGGAAGGACCACGCGGCTCCCTTGGAGAAGTCGAAATCCCTGACCACGATGAATGTGGATTCGGTGAGCTCGAACCGGAAGTAGTCGGCGTCGGCATCGCTGCTGATGATCCCCGCTACCGGAGTGTCGAGGGGCAGGTCGGTCGCGGTATCCGGGGTGTCGCCGTGGTCGTCTTGTTCCGGTGTCTGTTGGGCTGCCACCTCCATCTGCCAGTTGGGGCTGGCCACCCGGACCCCGTCCTGATCGGCCAGGGTGTTGGCGAGGTGCAATGACGGCAGGCACGGAGCGGTCTCCACGACGAAGGTGTTGTTCATGGATTCCAGCCGGGAGACGCTACCCGGTGCGATGCCGTTCTTGGAGAAGAAGGCGTCGGCCCGCGATTTGCTCCAGGAAGGATTCAGGACAACCAGCACTCCGCCCGGGAGCGACATGGTGTCTCCGCCCACCGATACCGAGGCTATGGACTCCGTTCGGTAGTCGCTGTCTCCTTCGACGTCAGACCGGCGGTCAGTCTTTTCCTGCACTGCTCCCGTGGTTTCAATTCGGACGGGTATGATCCTGTCGCCGTCCCGCCAGGTGTAAACCCCGTCCTCGCCTGAACCGCCCTTGGGGTTGGCCGCTTGGCCTTCAGGCGTCGGCGCCGGGCCGGGTGTGGCCGTGGCTTCCGCTGAGGGAGCGCCGTCGCCAACGCCGTTGGTGGCGATGACCCGCACCGTGTACGCCGTGCCGTCTTTCAAATCGCTGATGGTGTGGGTCAAGCGGTCATTGCCGGTGACCGCCTGCCGTGTTGACTCGGGCGCGCCGTCGTAATCTTCGGAACCGGATTTCCACTGCACCTGGTAGCCGGAAATGGCCGAACCGCCGTCGTCGGCAGGCGCTCCCCAGGACACAACCAGTTCCCCGCTTTCGCCGGGGGAGACCCTGAGATTCCGCGGGGCCTCCGGCACATCGGCTTCCGTTGCCGCCGCCGTGCCGGGGACGACCGCCGCGAGCAGAAGAACAAGCCCGACCAGCGTTAGCACGCAGGTGAGGACCCGCAGAATCAAAGTCCGGTCAGCCGGTTGGAAGGCCATTCGTTTCCCTTTGCCCGTCCAGGGCGGACTGCGCGCTTGCCGGCTCCCGCCGCGATTCAAACATAGGCCGCATCGCCGGTATCCCGGCAAGCACGGGTCCGGCCGAAGCCGGTCTGCCGGAACGTGTCGCGGCGGGGGTTCCAGCATCGCCCGGGGCCGGACTACCGGCCGGGGATGGTCATTCCCGGCAAAGACTGGCCGGACCTCGCTACGCACTGCGTCGGATACCCCCGGTACGTCCGTCGGCGACGTTGCAAGTCGCGGCCCGATGACCCAACCAACGGCCTATCAGGGCCGGAAGCCGGTGAGGGGTCCGGCAAGGCGCGGTCCGCAGCGTCCGGCAAGGCGCGGTCCGCAGCGTCCTGCATGGCGGCGAATGCCGGTCCGCCAGCTGCTTCCGGTGCGTATCGATGCCTGTCGATGTCCAAGCAAATCCCTCCCGTGAAACGCGCGGGGTTCGTCGGTTGAAAAGTGTAGCAGATGAATATGGCATTACGGTGGTAGTCAAGCCATATTTGGTGGCAGTATGGTGTCAGTTCCTCGGAAAGGGTGTAATCGGAAGGCTCGGCGGGGGGCCGGAAGCAGTCTCCAGTCCAAAGGAGGTGACGAGATGCAAGCGGACGAACCCGGTGACCAGGCGATGGAAGCCCTGCGGGAGTGCCTGTCCCGGCTCAGCGAGGCCAGCCTGCGCATCAACGAGAGCCTGGACTTCGAGACGGTGTTACAGGGGGTTTTGGACAGTGCCCGGTCGCTGACCGGCTCCCGGTACGGGGTCATTACCCTCCTGGACGGCCAAGGGCGGATACGGGACTTCGTCTACTCGGGGCTGACTCCCGAAGAGAGCCGGCAGTTCGCTGAACTGCCCGAAGGGATGGCGTTCTTCGAGTACCTCAGCAACATCCGGGAACCCTTGCGTCTCAGGGACTTCCACAGCTACACGAGGTCGCTGGGCCTGCCCGAGTTCCGCCCGCCCTTTCCGGCCGCGCCCATCCGGCACCGGGACGAGGCCATCGGGGCCATCTACGTGGGCGAAAATGAACAGGAGTTCACCGCCGAGGACGAGGAGATCCTGGTGATGTTCGCCTCCCAGTCGGTGCTGGTCATTGCCAACGCCCGCCGGCACCGGGAGGAGCAGCGGGCCAGGGCCGACCTGGATGCCCTGGTGAACACCGCTCCCGTCGGCGTCCTGGTCTTCGACGCCAGGACGGGGAACCCGATGTCGGTGAACCGGGAGGCCAGGAGGATCGTCAGCGACCTGTGCCCGCCCGGCGGGTCGGCGGAGCAGCTCTTGGAGGTGCTGACCTTCCGGCGGGCCGACGGGCGGGAGGTCTCCCTTGAGGAGTTCCCCCTGGCCAGGGGCTGATACGGGGGAGACGGTGCGGGCCGAGGAGATCGTCCTACAGGCCCCCGACGGGCGGAGCGTGACCACCCTGGTCAACTCCACGCCCATCTTCTCGGAGGAGGGGGAGGTCGAGTCGGTGGTCGTCACCATGCAGGACATGACGCCGCTGGAGGAGGTGGAGCGGCTGCGGGCCGAGTTCCTGGGCATGGTGAGCCACAAACTGCAAGCCCCGCTGACCTCCATCAAGGGCTCCGCCGCCACCCTTCTGGAATCCCTGAACTCCCTGGACCCCGCCGTGATGGTCCAGTTCCTCCGCATCATCAAGTCCCAGGCAAACCGGATGCGGGAACTGATCATCGACCTCCTGGACGCGGCCCGCATCAAGGCGGGCACCTTGTCCGTCGCCCCCGAACCCGTGGCGGCGGCGACTCTGGTGGACGAGGCCAGGAACGCCTTCCTCAGCGGGGGCGGCCGGGACAACCTGGTCATCGACCTGGAGCCGGACTTGCCCTGGGTGATGGCGGACCGGCGGCGCATCGTACAGGTCCTGGGCAACCCGCTGTCCAACGCGGCCCGGTACTCCCACGAGACCTCCGCCATCCGGGTGAGCGCCGGGCGGGACGACGGTGTTGTCGCGGTTTCCGTGGCCGACGAGGGCCGGGGGGGTGTCGGCGGAGCGGCTGCCCTTCCTGTTCCGGAAGTTCTCCCGGATCGAAGGCCACGATGGGGAGCAGGAGATAGCGGGGTCGGGGCTGGGCCTGGCCATCTGCAAGGGAATCGTGGAGGCCCACGGGGGCGCATCCGGGCGGAGAGCGCCGGGCCGGACCTGGGCGCCAGGTTCACCTTCACGCTGCCGGTGGCCGACGCGGCCCCGGCCAGGGAGTCCCCCCGGTCCTCCGGCGGGTCGCGGCAGCCGGTGGGAGAGCCGGCGGGCATTCTCGCGGTGGACGACGACCCGCAGAGCCTCCGGTACGTCCGGGACACCCTCGCCAAGGCGGGCTACACCCCCATGGTCACCGGCGACCCCGATGAGGCGGTCCGGCTGGTGGAGGTCAACCGGCCCAGCCTGGTGCTGATGGACCTGATGCTGCCGGGAAGCGACGGAATCGAGCTGATGGAGCGCATCCTGGGGATTGCCGAGGTGCCGGTCATCTTCCTGTCGGCTTACGGCCGGGACGAGACCATCGCCCGGGCTTTCGATGCGGGGGCCGCCGACTACGTGGTCAAGCCCTTCTCCCCCACCGAGCTGGTGGGCCGGGTCCGGGCGGCCATGCGCCGGCGGATGGCGCCGGTCCAGGTCGAGCCGTCCCGACCCTTCGTGCTGGGCGGCCTGACCATTAACTACGCCGAGCGTGGGGTGAGCGTGGCCGGGCACCCGGTCCGTCTGACCGCCACCGAGTATGGGATGCTCTTCGAGCTTTCGGTCAATGCAGGGCGGGTGCTGACCCATGACGACTTGTTGCAGCGGGTCTGGGGCCTGGGCCACTCCGGCGGACGGGTTACGGTGCGCTCCTGCGTGAAGAGACTCCGCCGCAAGCTGGGCGAGGACGCCAACAACCCGTCCTACATCTTCGCCGAGCCCAGCGTCGGCTATCGGATGGGCAAGGGCGAGACGCCGGGACAGGTGGAGCCGTCACCCTGACGGCGGTGGAACCCACCTCCTGGTGGGGGATTACAGCCAATCCGCCGTCTCCGGTCTTGCCCTCACCTTGAGCATTCGGCACGGAACGGGAACGGGAGAGGTGGACGGTCGGCGCGGGCCGCTGGACCGGAAGTTGGGGGATTGCCGATGCCGTAGGGGTGGCCCCCCGTGGGTTGGCCATGTATGCGGGGCCTCCTGGACGGACCGGCGTACTCCTACTGCCGGGAGCAGCCGGACTTACCCGGGTTGCAGCAGGCTTCAAATCACCTTGTCCCTCCCCCCGGCGAACTCCAGCGTCCCGAGCTGCGGCGAACGGCGGCCCGCCCGCTGTCTCCGGTGCGTGTCCCGGCTGGTCGAGCGCCCAGGGGAGTCCTCCTGTTCGACGGTCAGGGTTTGCCGGCAGGACGGCATGTCGGATGGCTATGGCAATACGGTGGCAATCAGGGCCGTTTATGGTGGCAATATGATGCCAGTTTTCGCCTGAATCCTGTTTAACGGATGTGAAAGTTTCGTGCTTGGGATTCGTATTCGGGATTTTGAATTGCCTGAGACCACTTTTAGTAATGCTCTTACGCCATATATGCGCGTTTTCGCAACTATTGGTGCTGTATTCGTATAGGGGATTTGACCGGCCCACCGGTTTGACACGGGTTGGCAGGTGCCATATTCTCCCCCGCGTTCGTGCCGCTCGAAGCATAGACTTCGATCAAAATTCGAACGCGGCACCAGAGGAGGTAATGGCAGATGACCCTGCTACCCAGGCGTTCCAAGTTTTTCCTTGTGGTCGCGGCGGTGCTCGCGATCACGGCAGTAACGGCCTCAAACGGCCTGTGGACCGGATTGCTGTGGGCGCAGTCCGAGTCCGGGACCACGGTATCCTTGACACCCAGCACCCTGACGGTGAGAGAAGGGGAAAGGCCGAACTCACCGTCACAATGAGTCCCGCTCCGGAGGCGCCCCAGGAGCTGACCTACACCATTGAGACCGACGGAGACGATGCGACCGCAGACGCCGATGCCGATGACTACACCGCCAGTGGCAGCGTCACGATTCCGGCGGGAGCCGATGGTGAGGAATCAAGCACCGCCGTCATCAGAATTGAGGTCACCGACGATGACGACATCGATGCGGGGGCCAGGGAAACGATGGTGGTCCGGCTGACTCCTTCCACCGCCCCCGGGTCGGCCGATTCGGGTGGCGTCTCGGCGTCGGCAGTGGTGATTATCCTGGAGGGGATCTGCGACCGCTCCCCGGACGTTCAGACGCAAATTAAGGCAGCGGCAGGGTTGCCGCAGGACACTCCTTGCCACGAGGTGACTGATATCACCTGGGAGGGATAGACGGAACCCTCCACTGGAGCGGAGGGAAGATTGGCTCCTTGAAGCCCGGAGACTTCCGCGGTATGTCGCGCGTCACCGCGCTGTACTTGAACCGCAACAACCTCCGCAGCTTGCAGGGTGGCGTTTTCGAGGGGCTTTCCGAGCTGCATACCCTGATTTTAAATCATAACGGACTTGAGACATTACCTGAAGGCATGTTCTCTGGTCTTTCCAACCTGGACACGCTCAATGTGGCAGTCAATAGATTTGGAAGTTTTGCCAACCGGCGTTTTCGTCGGCTTGACCAGTTTGACGCAGGTGTTTTTCTCGGAAAACCCGGGCGCGGATTTCCAACTGCCAGTGGTGCTGGAAGAGCGCGAGTCTCCGGACACCCAAGGTGGGTTCGGCGTGGCGGCTACGATGGAGCACGGCGCGCCGGGCCTAGTGGTGGCGGACCTGTCCGTCACCGCTGTTGCTCCTGACCAAGATGAGGAGATTCGGCTGGTGTCTGGATCAGAAGAGAGTTCAGTCTATTACTTTGACTGGACCGGTTCCGAGTGCGCGACGGTGTCCATAATGGACTTCCGGTCCCCCGGCTTGCGCCAAGCGGGGTTGGCATTCGTTGCGGGGGACCCATTGGAGATTTGCCCGCCCCCACCGTTGGTGACACTTGACTTGGACCAGGTGTCGCAAATCGAAGGTAAGAAGGTGCTGATCCCCTTCACCCTGTCGTCCAAGGCGCCCGCCAGTTTCACTCTCCGTTACACCACCGGTGCCGGCGACGACCCCGATACGGTCGAGCGACCCCCGGGTCAGACTTCACGGCCACCGGCGAGGAGATCGTCGAGGCAGACAGTATTGACGGGAACATCAGTATCCAGATCATCGACGATACGGAGATTGACGAGGGCATCCACGAGGTCTTCGATGTGAAGTTAGCACCCCCTGCCGATGGAAGTCCGTACCGTATCGGCTCTACCCATGTGAAAACCACCGTGACCATCAAGGACGGGATTTGCGACCGCACAGAGCAGGTGCGCAACGAGCTCCTGGCGGTTTTGCCTGCGTCCGGTTGTGCCGACGTGACTTCGGAACAGTTGTCGCAGTTCACCGGTCGTTTGGACTTGTCCGACGATGACGATGAGGAGGACAATGACATCCAAGAACTCAAGCCAGACGACTTCCGTGGGTTGTCCGGTATGGGAACGCTCATTCTGAATGACAACGAGCTGCGTAGGTTCCCCGATGGTCTGTTCGACGGTCTGTCCGGTCTGACCCGTCTCTACGTCCAGCGGAATAACGTCGCTGCGCTGCCGGAGGGCATGTTCACCGATTTGTCTGCCTTGAAGACGCTATCGCTCGATGGCAACGTGTTGGAGACTTTGCCGGCAGGCGTGTTCACCGATCTGGCTCGGTTGGAGTATTTCGACGCCAGTGAGAACCAGATCGATTCGCTGGACGCCGCCGCTTTCCGTGGTCTGACAACGGTTGGATTACCTGATATTGGATGAAAACGAGATCGCCGGGTTGCCGCAGGACGTTTTCAACGGTTTGTCCAGTGTCAACGTCTTGGGTCTGGCGCACAATGAACTGACCAGCCTGGACGCTGATGCGTTCGATGGTCTGACGTATCTGCAAGTTCTGCGGTTGCAGCACAACATGATCGAAACTCTCCCGGACGGTCTGTTGGATGTTTTCAACCGTTTGGACGTCCTCCGGTTGCACCACAACCGGCTGACTGAACTGCCGCAAGACCTGTTGAGCGAGCAGCCGCATATCTACTGGCTGGACATTGACAATAACCTTCTGAACGAGATTCCCGTTGGTTTCTTTCAGGGGTTGGGCGATCTCAAGCATTTGAGGGCTGAAGGCAATCCGGGTTCGGACTTCGTCCTTTCCCATGAGATTTCCCCTGATGATGATCTGTCCGGTCATCACTACGTTGAGATAGCCGAAGGCACTCCGTTTGACCTGGTGTTGGGCTTGTCCATTGTGGGCGGTACTTCTGACACGTCATCGGTAACGGTCGAGGCTGGCAACACTCGAAGTGCCAGCTTTATGGTTGAAGACGCGGAAGGAGACCTTGAAATCACCCTGAGCTACGCCTACTTCACCGGGTATAACGATCTTCGCGGGGTGTCGCCTCCGGCAACAGGGCCGCTGCCCGCTCTGTTAGCTCCCGAGGGGCTACGGAGTGTAGGTGGCAACGGGACGGTCACACTGACGTGGGACGCGGTATCCACGGCCACTGGCTACGAAGTTCAACAGTGGGACGGTTACGAGGAACGTTGGCGGATACCTCCCTTCCAGGAGAGGCATCGTACTGAGCCGTACACCATCGACCAGAGCGGGACTCAGGCTGTTGTCGGGCAATTGGGGAACGTGGTTCGCTACTACCATCGGGTCCGCGCCGTGCGGAATGATGAGGTTTCTCCGTGGACAGCCTACATTGGGACGTTGACTACGGCGGACACCTCTGCTCGCGGGACGACTGGGGGCAAGTCCGCTACGGTGGCTGCGCCGGTTCCTGCCCCAGTGCGACCTTGGCCTAGGTGGTAGGCGGTTCCACTTCTATTAGCACATAGCTCCACCTAGCTTGTGCATCGTGAGCGCCGCTGCTCTAATAGGAGCAGCGGCGCGTTTTCATGTGGGGGTAGCGCTCTTTGCTGGTTGATGGAGCCGGTTCCGAGGCTCGATTCGTTGACGTGGACGGGAGGGGGCACCGAGTTCCGTTCCACGCTGCTTCGTCAAGGTCGGCAGGTGGGATAGAACAACCATGCGAAGGTGGAAAGTCTGCAAAGTATTGCAGATACCGCAGGCGCCCATTTCGGTCTGCGTTGTTCCCCCGCATCTAGCCCGTGCTGACCGAACGTTGGTTACGGGCTTGTTATCGTCGGTGCTCAGGCGGATAGTGGGGAGGCGCGGCCATCGGGTTTCCTAGGCTGCACCTTCCTGTAGGTGCGAGGCTTGATGGACGTCGCCCGCGTAGCTCGACTGGCTCCGCCTTCCTTATTTACAAGAGTACCTCCCAGCGGAAAGTTCGGAGGCCAGTTTGCTTAGGCCCGCTTACGGGATGTCCGCACTAGACGATGATCCATGAACTGTCGTCCTAGGGCGTGTGGACATTTAGGTGGAAACCATTACAAGGTCCACCTTCGCCTTTGCAAGCCATCACGTGGTAACGCTGTTGCTGGGGCCGCAAATGGCGCTTGGCCCACGAATTGGCTCCCTGTCGGTTAATCCAATGAGCAGGGAACATTGGCTTGCAACTTGTGATGCCACACGCTGTAAATTGCTGCCATTGCATTGCGGCACTTGCAGTAAACCCAGATGTGGTATCCGCCCTTTGTAACAGAATCACCGGGAGGGTTCGTTTCCTCGTCATCGGGAAATACCAACCAGCCGGTATAGAAGGGCCAGACATGGCACCCGTCTTCTGCCTCGGAATCCGGATGGACAAAGCATTCCGTGTGGGTATCATTACACCCGTCGGCGTGGGACAGATGACTCATTCGTGTCTTCTCCTTGGATTAGATGAGGGACGGTCGGGATTCAATTCCCGCCCGTCAGGTTAAGAGAGTTGCCTTCAAACAGCCAGTTGGCGTTGGCCGGTGCTGTCTAAATGTCCACACGCCCTAGGAATCCTCTGAACAAGTCGGGTGGGATGTGGCATAGTAAGGCTGGCAGAGCCGACTGCGGCCAGGGGTGAGATGAAATGGACCAGACAACGTTCGCCGACCTGGACTATCAGAACAAGAAGAGGAAGACTCGTCGGGAACTATTCCTGGAGCGGATGGACGGCCTGATTCCCTGGGAACGGCTGGAGGAGTGCATCCGGCCGGTCTACCCCAAGGCCGGCAAGGGCCGCCGGCCTTACCCATTGCCGGTGATGCTCCGCATCCACTGCGTTCAGTTGTGCTACAACCTGAGCGATCCCGGCATGGAGGACCTGCTTTACGAGTCCGAATCGGTCAGGCGGTTCGCTGGGCTGAGACTGTCGGACGCTCTGCCCGACGAGACCACCATCCTCAACTTCCGTCATCTCCTGGAGGAGCACAGCCTGGGGCAGGGCCTTCTGGAAGAAATCAACGCTCACCTGGAATCCCAGGGGCTGAAGCTGCGGGAGGGAACCATCGTGGACGCCACCATCATCGAGGCGCCGTCCTCCACCAGGAACCGGGCCGGGGAGAGGGACCCGGAGATGCACCAGACCAAGAAGGGGAACCAGTGGCATTTCGGGATGAAGGCGCACATCGGGGTGGATTCGGAGACGGGCATAGTCCACAGCATGAGCGCGACGGCGGCCAACGCCCACGACGTTGCGGAGGCGCACAATCTGTTGCACGGGGGCGAGAAGGTGGTGTGGGGCGACGCCGGGTATCAGGGGGTTCACAAGAGGGAGGAGAACCTGGGGCTGGAGGTGGAATGGCGGGTGGCGATGCGTCCGGGGCGTCGGCGGAAGCTGGAACCCGGGAGCGAAGAGGCGCTGGCGGAGCGGGTCAAGGCATCAATGCGGGCCAAGGTTGAGCATCCGTTCCTGAAGACGAAGCGGATGTTCGGCTATGCCAAGGTGCGCTACCGGGGCCTGGCGAAGAACACGCAGCGGCTGGCGCTGCTGCTGGGACTGGGCAACCTGTTAACGGCCGAGGGCCGCCTGATGTCCTGACGGGGTAGAATTGTGCCCGAATCCACCGCCAGAGGCGATCCAAGCCCACAGATGCCCCGATCGGAGCAAAATCAGAGGGCTAAACATCCCCGAAAATGGCAGAGGCCTGATTATTTCCGCAAAACCGCCTCAGCAAACACAACCCCCGGCTCTGGCCGGTCTTGTTCAGAGTATCCCTAGTTAACTGGCTCCTAGTCCCACCGCCCACGAGTACCGCAGTTTTCCTTGGCTGTTGGGTTTTACCCATGAGGAGAAGCCAATATGAGCCGGACCGGCGGCCACGGGCTTTACGTTCCTTGCGCCCCGGTCCCCTTGCCCATCAACTCCAGTTCGCCAGGATCGAATGCGTCGCGGGGATACGTGTCGATGAACTCGTCAAAGACCTTGATGGCCCCGCTGTTCTCACCAAGAGCCATGCGGGTTGCCACCCGCCGGTAGTAGGATTCCACATCCCATGGGTCCGACTCGTTGGCTTGGTCGAAGACTCGGGACGCAGCCCCCAGGTCCCCCCGGCTGAGGAGCGTAATGCCCCTGGAGTGGAGCACGGTGGGGTCCAGGGCACAGGAGACCGCCAGCAGGTCATAGTTCCTGCATAGCCTTGTCGAACTCGCCCAGAATCCGGTAGGCCACGGCGCGTTTGATCAGGGCGTCGGTGTCGCGGGGGTCAGCCGCAATGTCCGACGATAGGAGCTCGACCACCCGGCGAAAGTGCTCGTGGACTTCGCTCAACTGCGGCTCGCCCAGGGGATTGCTTTCTTTTGTCATGCCGTTTCTCCTTGTCTTATGGTGTCCTAAACTAAAGCCAAGGTGGGATGTACATTCGATGGGCGATGAAGATTAGCTTGGTTGCGCCAGTAAAACACTCTCAGCCGTACTTGGAGAATGATCTGGCACCGCCGCTTGACCTCTACTATCTGCGCATTTCACCTTGGCTTTGGTTTAGTACTGTTTCCAGATAGATTTATTGATACCAGAAAGCTGCCTCTAACTCTGGATTCCTGCTTGTGCGGGAATGATTAACAGGTGAAACAGATATCCGATATAAGGCAGATTCAAGTGGAAACGGTACTAGTACCGGTTCCAGATAGTCTTGTCGATACTGGAAAGTCACTTCCAACTGTGGATTCCAGCTTGCGCGGGAACGACGGGCAGGTGAAACGGGTATCTGGTATAAGGCATATTCAAGTGGAAACGGTACTAGCTGATCTCCCTTATAATTGTAAGACTTTCTGGAAACGGTACTAGTGAGGCAAGGTCCACAAAGAATGGACGGGTTCGGGCCGCAGGGCTGTAGCATCCCGTTGCCGGTCAGGACTGACCGGCGCCGTTCTCAACGCCGTTGGTCTTCGCCAGTTCGATGGCCACTTCCCGGTCGTGCCCGACGTATGGGTTGCGGGGGTCCAGCCGGGCGGTTTGGTCAAAGTCTTCGACCGCCTTCAGGTACTCCCCCAGCTTGACGTGTACCATCCCCCCTCAGGTGGTAGGATTCAACATGCGAAGGGTCAAGCTGGATGGCCCGGTCAAAGGCCTGAACCGCGGCCCTCAGTTCTCCTTGGTCCAGGAGCGTAACGCCCTTTGAGTGGTAAACCACGGGGTCGTCAGGGCATAGCCTGATAACATTGTCGTAATCCTGCATCGCCTTGTCAATTCGTCCAGATTGCCGTAGGCGATGGCCCGGTGGAGCAAGAAATGAGCGTCCACCGGGTTGAGCGCGATTTCCTCCGAGAGGCGCTCGACCTTCCGGCGGAGGCCCTCTTCGGTTTGGCCGTCCAGCACCCAGATGGCGTACTTTTGCAGCACCGGTATCCAGGTTCCGTCTGTGGGGTCTAATCCCTCGTTCATGCCGTTCGTCCTCTTTCCTGTCTCGCCGTCCTAATGGAAGGCCGCGAACTACCACGTTATGATAATAGTACAGACGTTCTCAAGCGTCACTCGCGAAGGATATGAGACTCGACCAGATGGCTGGTTTCCGAAGCTCAGCCATGAGAGACTGGTTCCAACTCAACCGCCCAGGAGTACCGGAGTTTTTGGTGTTGATTGGATAACTGATAAGCTGGCCCAGGAGGTTGTGCGGGGGATGCGGGAGGCGGCGTCAAGGGGCTTCTGGGTCACCACCTACGCCCCCTACGGCTACCGGAAAGTCTACGTCCAGGACGGGGCCAAGAAACGCCCCAAGCTGGAGCTGAACCCGCCCGCCGACGCCGTGGTCAAGCGCGTCTTCGACATGGTGCTACAGGGCAAGAGCATCCTCGACGTGACCAAGACCCTCAACGCCGAGGGCATCCCTACCACCAATGGCAAGAAGTGGCTCAAGACCACCATCCACACCATGCTCGACAACGAAGCCTACACCGGCACGTTGGTTTGGGGAGCCAACGCCAAGGACGGCGCCCCGCCGGTGCGAGTCGAGGGCGCACACCCCGCCATCGTGTCCAAGCGGGACTTCCAGAGGGCCAGGAGGCTGCTGGCGTCCCGCGCCGAAGAAGATGAACCCCCGCCGGGCTTCCAGCCCCTACCTGCTCAGCGGCCTGGTCAAGTGCGAGACCTGCGGCAAGGCCATGACCGCCGCCGAGGCCAAAAGCGGCAAGTACACCTACTACATCTGCCACTCCCTGCTCAAGCGGGGCAAGGGCACCTGCGAGCCCCCCAGCCTCAACGCCAAGAACTTCGAGAAGCTCATCGTCCACGAGATCAGGGAGAATGTCCTCACCGAGTCCAACGTCCGCGACCTGGTGAAGCTGCTGGACGAGGAGATGGACGGGGTGGCCCGCGAGCAGCGGGAGCGGCTGGAGAACATCGAGGAGGAGCTTGAGGACGTGAAGCGGCGGCTGGGACGCATCTGGCAGGTCATCGAGACCACCGACATCGAGATGGCCGACGCCTCGGAGCGCATCAGGGAGCACCGGGAGCGCAAGGAGAAGCTGGAGATCGCCGCTGAGGAGGCGCGGGCGCTTCTGTCGGACAGGCGTCAGTTCCTCGACAGCGCCGACACCATCGCCACCTTCGCCGCCGAGATGAGCGAGTTCCTCAAGACCAGCGAGCTGACCGAGACCAAAGCCTTCGTCGGGTCCTTCGTCAAGGAAATAGTGGTCAAGCCCGGCAGGGCCGCCATCGTCTACTCGATACCCACGCCGGATGACTCTCCCATCTGGGATGCGGACGCCGCAGAGATCGCCCTAAACGGAGGAGTTATGAATTCGGTACGTCATGGTGGGCAGTGGAGGACTCGAACCTCCGGCCTCCTGCGTGTAAAGCAGGCGCTCTAACCAGCTGAGCTAACCGCCCCTGAGAGTGTATGCGGCAATCCCGTGGCAACGCCGCCGGCATTGACGAGTTAACCGGAGCAACTTGACCGTGGACCGGCCAGTCGGCCGGGAACTGTTGACCCGACATATCTTCCGGGAACAGTCCAATTATCGCCGCAGCCGGTTTGTCCGTCAACGCCCGCCCTCGGCCCGGTGGTGAGCTTCCCAAAGCAGCGTCCGAGGGCTTGGGGTATTCCAGGGACATGGCGACGCCCTGCCATGTCCGCCCTGCGCCGGGCAAACGTTAGGTGCTGTGGCGGTGTGGTATTATTGGGATGCCCGTTTCCGATGAAATTACGCTTGAAATTACGGTCGCGAAATTACCCTGGCCGCCCTCCGGCGGCCATACTGAATTTGGAGGTCCAATATGCCCTTTGGCGGTAATGATTGGCTGGCTTTGACTCAAGAACCGGCCCTGGAACCGGAACTGCCCATCTGCGACCCCCACCATCATTTCTGGGACTTGAGGCCGCAGCGTATCCCCCACCAGCGCTACCTGCTGCACGAGCTTCTGGACGATATATGCAGCGGACATAACGTTCGCTCCACGGTGTTCATCGAGGCCCGCTCCATGTACCGGGCCGACGGCCCGGAGGAGATGCGTCCGGTCGGCGAGGTGGAGTTTGTTCAAGGATTGGCCGCGGCCAGCGCCAGCGGCGTCTACGGGCCGGCCCGCGCCGCCGCCTCGATTGTCGGTCACGCCGACCTGAACCTGGGAGAAGGTGTGCGGCCGGTGCTTGAAGCGTTTCAGGAAGCCAGCCCAAACCGCTTCCGGGGCATCCGCCATTCGGTCACCTGGGACCCGCACCCTGAGGTCGAGAACACTGCGTCCCACAACACCCAGGGCCAGATGGCAACTGACAGCTTCAGGGCCGGGGCGCGGGTGTTGGCCGGGATGGGGCTCTCGCTGGAAGCGTGGATGTTCTTCCCCCAGTTGCCGGACCTGGCCGATTTTGCCAGGGCAGTCCCCGACCTGACCATCATCCTCAACCATATCGGCGGGCTGCTGCGGGTTGGTCCTTACGCCAACCGGGATGACGAGGTTCTGGCAACCTGGCGGAGCGGCATTGCGGCGGCGGCCGAGTGCCCCAACGTCAACATCAAGCTGGGCGGCATCGGAATGCCCCGCACCGGGTTCGACTGGCACGACCGGGAACGGCCCATCGGCTCCGAGGAGCTGGCCGATTCGATGGCGCCGTTTATGAACTATTGCATCAAGCAGTTCGGTCCGTACCGGTGTATGTTCGAGAGCAACTTCCCGGTGGACAAGGTGTCCTACTCTTACAACGTGATGTACAACGCATTCAAGCGGCTGTCCCAAGGTTACTCGGCCACCGAGCGGGCCGCCATGCTGCACGACACAGCCGTCCGGGTGTACCGGGTCAACGAGGAATAGCCCCCGGCAGTGTTCCCGGCGCCTTGGGCGCTCCCGGATGGGGGATATACCCAACGCCCGGGGAATACCCATTATCTGCCGGAGAAACCGTTGGGGAAGAGGCCCCCCACCCCCTGCCCCTCTCCCGCGGGGAGAGGGGCGAATGAAATCGTACTGCGGCGCCCGCCGTGCGGGGTTGCGCCCGCCGTGCGGTCTGCCTATAATTGAACCTGATTCGGACCAATCGGGCGGTTAGCTCAGCGGTTAGAGCGCCTCGTTCACACCGAGGAGGCCGGAGGTTCAAATCCTCCATCGCCCACCATCGGCGCCCGCAAGCGCCGGCAGTCTTAACAAAATCACCTTTGCCGAGGTGGCGAAACGGCAGACGCGCTGCGTTCAGGGCGCAGTGTCCATTATGGACGTGTGGGTTCAAATCCCTCCCTCGGCACCAATTTTTGTCTGGCTCAAACCGGAGTGTGGCTGACAAGGCTGTCCCGGAAACCGTTACCAAACACGCGCTTGTAGCTCAGCGGATAGAGCGCTGCCCTGCGGAGGCAGAGGTCGTGGGTTCGAATCCCGCCAAGCGCACCATTTTTTACGAAACTCCCCGCCCATTTGCCAGGTCAATCCGTGCCGCTACCGCTCGGACATCCCAAGGGCGGCTGCTCAAGCCCGTCCCCGGATTTCCGCAGGACGCCCAGACAGACACGCGGGACAACTGATAAGTCCGTTGGAGTCCGTGCAAGATGCGCCCTCCGGCGAGTTAAGGGCGGTCCCCAGGACTGATACACCAGGCCGCAAGCGGGTTAACCTTGACTGAAATTTGCCCCCCCGCATATAATCTGCCTGCTGGAGTATTTCTTTCTCATGCCGAAACGCACCTACCAACCCAAGAAACGCCGACGGGCCCGAGTACACGGATTCCGTGCCAGGTCCAGAACATCCGATGGCAGAGAGGTGTTGCGCCGCCGCCGCTTCAAAGGGCGCCATCGGCTGACGGTATAGCTTCCTGATTGGCGCCATGCAACGCAGGTTCCGACTGACGGGAGACCGGCGGTTTTCACAAATCCACCAGCAAGGCCGCAGTGTAGCCAACAATATCCTGGTTATACGGGTGTTGCCCAACGGTCTCGATTGCAATCGGTTCGGTTTTATGGTGAGCAAGCGGCTGGGCAACGCCGTAGTCCGAAACCGCATCAAGCGCCGGTTGCGGGAAATCGTCCGGCAGACCGGCTTGGTGGATGGTTGGGACGCAGTGTTTATCGCCCGCCGCGGAGCCGAGAACGCCGATTATTGGCAATTGGCCCGCGCCGCCCGGAATTTGCTGAGAAGGACCAGGTTGGTTTCTGCCGAAGGGAAAGTCGTTGAGCCTGACGGTAACGTATCCGGATGACCCGAATCGCGATTCTGACCATCACGTTGTACCAGAAGGCCATCTCGCCGTACCTGCCTTCGGCTTGCCGTTATTCTCCGACTTGTTCGCATTACAGCCAGGAAGCCATCCGGGAGTACGGCTTGATGAAAGGTGGTTGGCTTGGTGTGAAGCGATTGGCCCGTTGCAATCCCTGGGGAAACCAAGGCTACGATCCTGTCCCTTGAATCCCGGTACTTTTAATTTATGACGGCAATTTTGTCCCTTTTTGTGCATAGTTCCCCCACTCCAAAACTCACCACTCAAAATCTTAACGAGACCTCGACTCCGCCAGGGCAGTCGGCCGGGCGGCGGCGCAACTCTCCGGGGTGGCTCCTCTGCGCCGCCGCGCTGGTGGTCTTCGCCGGTCTGGTTGCCTGCACCCCCAATCTAGGCTCTTCCACCCGCGGCTGGTCCCCGGCCTCGGCCAGCCAGGGGATGGTTTACGTTGCTACCCAGCAGGGCCAGGTCAAAGCCCTTACCGACGGTGGCTTTGGCGACGTCCGGGTACGGTGGACCTCCGCCGGCGGCGAGGAACAGGTTATTGGGGCCTACAACCCGCCGACGGTCGGCCGCGATTTTGTCTACCTGAGCGGAATTGACGGCACACTTTACGCCCTGAACAAACAATCCGGTTCTTTGTCCGACGGCGGGTGGGTCCGTCCCCTGGGCCAGGGGGAAGATACTCCGGCGTTGGTGGGCAGCCCGGCATTGGACGAAAACCTGGGGCTGTTGGTCGTTGGTTCGGAAGACGGCAACCTGTACGGTCTCGACTCCCGCAACGGTCAGGAGCGGTGGCGGTTCACCGCCGAGGACAAGATTTGGTCCACCCCGGTAATTGCCGACGGTTCAGTCTACTTCGGCTCCCATGACCGCAACGTCTATGCCGTAAATGCCCAGACCGGGGCCGAAGAATGGCGGGTTACAACGGGCGGTACGGTGCTGGCCCAACCTCTGGTGTCGCGCGGTCTGGTGGTAATTGGGTCCTTCGACCGCAAGCTGTACGCCATTGACGCCTCCGACGGCACTGTCCAGTGGACTTTCGACGGCGCCCGCAACTGGTACTGGGCCGGCGCGGTGGCCAGCCACAGCACCATCTTCGCCGCATCAATGGATGGCGGCGTCTACGGTCTGGACCGGTCCGGCAATCTACTTTGGCAGCACAATGTCGGCTCGGCGGTAGTGTCCACCCCGGCGCTGCTGCCCAGCGGGCTGGTGGTGGCGACACGCAAGGGCAAGATTACCCTGCTGAACACCGCCCCCGGAGAACTTGGCCAGACCCGGGAAATCTCCACGCTGTCGGTGGACCCGGCCGAAATCAAGGCGCCGGTCTTCGCCCTGCCCGTTGATGACGACAACCTGAGCCTGTCCGGCATTCAGGACGGCCGGGACGACCAGCGCGAGTCGGTCTACATTGGCGCCCAGGATGGCACCGTCCGGCGCATTCAGGTCAAGACCGCCCAGATTCTGGTGTGGTGCTACAACACCGAAGAGGACGAGCCATGCGGCTGACCCGGACGTTGCTCCCAAAGGTCTTACTCCATAAGGCGGCGCTTCCTTGGAAATAATCTTTACCCTTTGGAACGAAATCATCATCCGGCCCATGCTCAACACCATGTTGGTGTTGTACGTGCTTTGTTTCAACAACATGGGCATCGCCATCATCATGTTTACGGTGCTGGTCCGGCTGCTCACCGTGCCCCTTACCCTGAAGCAAATTCGCCAGATGCGGTCGATGAGCGTGCTTCAACCCAAGATGAAGGAAGTGCAGGAGCGTTACGCCGGCGACCGGGCCAGGGTGTCCCAGGAAACCATGAAGATGTACAAGGAGGCCGGCGTCAGCCCCCTGGGATGCTTGGGACCGCTGGTTATCCAAATGCCCATTCTCATCGGGTTGTTTCGGGTTCTCATCCAAACCCTGTTCGCCAACCCTGATGACCTGGTTGGGCTGTCCGAAAAGATGTACTCGTGGATAACCTTCGTGTCCATCTACGAGGCAGCCCCCCTCAACAACCAGTTCCTGGGCATAAACCTGGCCGAACCCGACCCCACCAGCTTTGTGCTGCCGGTGCTGGTTGCCGCTTCCACTTGGGTCCAGCAGAAAATGACCATGACCCCATCTATGGACCCCAGGCAACAATCCAGCCAGAACATGATGCAATGGATGATTCCGATTTTCCTGGGCGTCTTTTCCCTGGGGTGGCCTAGCGGCCTGCCCCTGTACTGGATAGTATCCAACCTGATTGGAATTTCCATTCAGTATTTCATAACCGGATGGGGTCCCTTGTTCCCCTTATTTCCCAAGTCTCCACAGGCGCCGGCCCCGGTGCCGTCCGGTGGAGGCAGTACCGATACGACTTCTGAGGAGGTGGTAGAAGATGGAATCAGTCGTTCGAACCGCACGAACCGTCGAAGAAGCAGAAGAACTGGCCCTGAAAGAACTAGGCGCCGACCGCAGCGAGGTAGAGGTAGAAATACTAAGTAGGGGCAAGTCCGGCTTCCTCGGTCTTGGCGCCGAACTGGCCCGGGTCCGTGTTGCCAGGATTGGCGGAGTTTCCGAGGCTTCCGGGGATGCCGGGGATGCCGGGGCTTCCGGGGCTTCCGGGGCTTCCGGGGCTTCCGGGGCTTCCGGGGATGCCGGGGTTCCCGCGCCTGCCGGAGATCCCGAACCCATCGGGATTGCCGAGCCCGCCGGGGTTTCCGAGAGCGGCGATGCCGCCACCGTGGCGATGGAGACCGTGAACCGCATTCTGACCACCGCCGGGGTCAGCGTGGTCAGCACCCTGCGCTCCGGCAACGACCCGGACGTCGGTGGCCCCATAATCGACCTGTCGGGCGAAGACTCCGGCCTGCTCATCGGTCGGCGGGGTCAAACCCTGCAATCCCTCCAGTTTTTGGTCAACATGATTACCCGGAAACAATTGGGCGACGATGTGCGGGTGGCCCTGGACGTCGAACATTACCGTGAACGCCGGGAGGCGTCACTGCGGGACATGGCTGGCAAGGTCGCCGCCCGGGTGGTCCAAACCGGCCACAGCATTACCCTTGAACCCATGTCAGCCGCTGACCGCCGGGTCGTGCATGTCAGCCTGGCCGATTATCAAGGCGTCCGGACCGAAAGCACCGGCCTCGGGGATGAACGGAAGGTCTCGATTGTCCCCAGCCGCGAGGACAACGGTTAAGAAAATCGTCTGAAAACCCGCCGGGCCGGAGCAGTGTTTGATCCATTGCCCCGGCCCGGCAGCCTGCTGCATCACGCCGCGGGCTGGTCTGACTACGGAATACCGGGGATGGAAAGGAGCCGGTTCGGGTAGGCGGGAACGATCCGATCGACCCGTCCGACTGGTAATATCGAAAAGAAGGGCGCGAATCCCGGAATATCCGTTGACCGCCGGTTAAACAGGCTTTAGAATGGGCCAGTGAGTGAACGGCTTGGGCTTCCCCAGCGCCAGTTTCCCCATGACCACCCCAAAGAAGAGTGTGGCGTAGTCGCTGTTTACACTCCGGGCGAAGAAGCCTGCCAGTTCGCATTCTTCGGTCTGTTCGCCCTTCAGCACCGCGGCCAGGAAAGCGCCGGCATCGCCACTTCCGACCTGACCCAGATCCGGGTACACGCCGACATGGGTTTGGTCACTCAGGCATTCCGCAAGGATGACTTCGACCCCCTCACCGGAAGCCTTGCCATCGGCCACACCCGCTACTCCACCACCGGCGGCAGCCGCCTCGCCAACGCCCAGCCCATCGTCGTGGACGGGCAGAACGGTACCTTGGCCCTGGCCCACAACGGCAACATCATCAACACCGATCAGGTCAAGCGGCAGTTGCAGGAGCAGTGGAACTGCTCCTTTTCTTCGACCACCGACTCCGAACTGATTGCGCTGCTGATGGCCAACGCCCCCGGCCAGTCCTGGGAAGAGCGGGCCTTTTACTGTATGCGGGTGCTCGAAGGCGCGTTTTCCTTCACCGCATTAACGCCGGATGCCATCATCGCCGTGCGCGACCCGCTAGGAATCCGCCCGCTCTGCCTCGGACAACTGCATGGCGGCTGGGCAGTGGCTTCCGAAAGTTGCGCCTTGGAGCATCTGGGCGCGACCCAGGTACGGGAAGTCGAACCCGGCGAAGTGATCGTCATTGACGCCAACGGGCTGCGCTCGGGGAAGTGGACCGGAGTCAATAACGGTCGCGCTCTGTGCGTCTTCGAGTTGATTTACTTCGCCCGGCCCGACAGTGTAATGGACGGCAGCTTGGTCTACTCGGCTCGCCAGGCAATGGGCGCACAACTGGCCCGGGAACACCCGGTCGAGGCGGACCTGGTCATCGGGGTTCCCGACTCGTCAACCGCGGCTGCGGTTGGGTACGCCCACGCATCGGGCATACCGTACAGTGACGGCCTCATCAAGAACCGTTACGTCGGCCGCACCTTTATTGAACCGGAACAGCACCTGCGCGACCTGGGAGTACGCCAGAAGTTCAACCCGCTGCCGCAGGTCATCAAGGGACGCAAGCTGGTCGTGGTAGACGACAGCATCGTCCGCGGCACCACCACTCCCCACGTAGTCGGCCTGTTGCGGAAAGCCGGCGCCGCCGAGATTCACATGCGGGTGTGCGCTCCGCCGATTATGCACCCGTGCTACATGGGCGTCGACATGGCCTCGCGTCAGGAATTGATTGCGGCCAACAAGACCATTGAGGAAATTCGGGAAATGACCGGCGCCGACTCGCTGGGGTATCTCAGCGTTGAAGGCTTGATGCAGGTGGTCGGCGGCGCCCACGGCGGATTCTGCGCCGCCTGTTTTACCGGCGACTATCCGGTGCCTGTCCAGTTGGAGTTGGACAGGTTACCCGCAGACCGACCCGGCAAAACCCGCAGCACAGTTTCCGAACACCCCGCTAAAGAACCGGGTTAAGCAGCCCATCGCGGCCGGGAAACGCCTTCCGCCACACCTTGACGCTCGTCTCCACCCACAGACTGACAAGGACTGTTCAATCTTCCCGGAACCTTCCCTACACAGGAAGATTGTAAAGTCGCTAGTTTCATCGGACAGGAGCTCCGTCTTTCCTGCGTAGGCAGGAATCCACAGTGTTTTGGCAAGGGAATGCTGGCACTTCCTTGCGATTTCTGGATTCCTGCCTGCGCAGGAAAGACGGGGTGTGCGTCGCAACAGACTTCCCTATCAAAAAGGACATTGCAATCGTCCTGCGCCCCGGCGCCCTCCAGCTTGCCAATCGTTGGCGCATCCTTTAATCTGTTATGGTCGCAATCCGACCGCCCACGACGGCACCCACCAGGAGCAGCTTTTGTCCGGCAACACCTATTTCGCCTCCGGCGTTGACCTTGATGAAATGGAGGGTTTGAAGGACCGCATCAAAGCGTTCTCCGCCATGACTCACGGGCCGGAGGTGCTGGATTCCAGCGGCGGCTTTGCTGGCCTATTCCAGCTTGCCGGGTATCAGGAACCAGTCCTGGTCGCCAGTGCCGACGGCGTTGGCACCAAGCTCAAAGTGGCGGCCCAATTGGGCCACTTCGAGTCGGTGGGGCAGGACCTGGTTTCCCTCAACGTCAATGACATCATTACCAAGGGCGCCAAACCCCTATTCTTCCTGGACTATATTTCCTTCAGCGACCTGGACCAGCAGCGCATGGAAACCCTGATGCGCGGCATCGTCTGGGGGTGCAAAGAGGTGGGTTGCGCCCTTATCGGCGGCGAAACCGCCCAGATGCCGGGCCTTTACTCCGGCAGCGGCTTCGACTTGGCCGGATTTGTCGTGGGAGTAGCTGAGCGCCGGTCACTGCTGGACCCGTCCTCGATTCAACCCGGCGACTGCCTGCTTGGCTTCCCGTCCAGCGGAATGCACACCAACGGGTTTTCCCTGGTCCGCCAAGTGTTTGACATCGACGCCAACCCGTCCGTCCTGTTTCACCATTACTCCGAGTTGCAGCACCAACTGGGGGAAGAACTGCTGGTCCGGCACCGCTGCTACTTCCCGATGCTGGAACCGGCGCTCCCGTTGCTCAAGGGATTGGCCCACATCACCGGCGGCGGCCTGCCGGGCAAGTTGCCGGGGATTATTCCCGAAGGGTTGGCGGCCGAGTTGCACCGCGGCTCGTGGACCGTTCCGCCCATCTTTGCGGTGATTCAGTCCGAGGGCCGGGTTTCAGACCTGGAAATGTACCGGGTGTTCAACATGGGCTTGGGCATGGTGGCGGTTTGCGACCAGGAATCGGTAGCAACCGTGATGGACACGGTTCCGGACGTTCAGGTAGTGGGGAGCATCGTCGCCCGGACCGGGGATGAGCAGGTCCGGCTGGTCACGGCGTAATCGCGAAAATAGCGGGGCAAGGAATTTGAAGGCGTTAATCAGTGTCTACGATAAGTCCGGGGTCGTCGAGTTTGGGCGCAAGCTCACCGATGCCGGGTTTGATCTGGTCAGCACCGGCGGCACCTACAACACGCTCGCCAACGAAGGCGGCTTGCCGGTACAGCAGGTGTCGGAAGTAACCGGCTCCCCGGAAATTCTGGACGGCCGGGTCAAGACCCTGCATCCGGTGATTTACGGCGGGTTGCTGGCCCGCCGGGATTCTGCCGACCACATGAATCAACTTCAAGAGCACGGCATCGGAGCTATTGACCTGGTGGCGGTGAATCTGTACCCCTTTGTGTCCACCATCAGCGAACCCGGGGTTGCGCTGGAAGACGCCCTGGAAAACATCGACATCGGCGGGCCGGCCATGCTCCGCGCCGCCGCCAAGAATTTTGCATCGGTGGCGGTGGTCGTTGACCCGGCCGACTACGATTGGGTCGCCGGGAAAATCGCATCCGGCGAACTGACTGTCGCGGAGAGGCGAAGCCTGGCCGCCAAGGCTTTCAGTCACGTCGCAGTCTACGACGCCGCAGTTTCAGGCTACCTGTCCGAAGCCGCGCCCGAACCGGACCTGCCAGCGAATTATCCCCTGGGGTTGACCAAGCTGGCCGGGTTGCGCTACGGGGAAAACCCTCACCAACCCGGCGCCCTCTACACCGTTTCCGGCGGCAGTTCCGGCGGAATTGCCACGGCGCAACAGCTTCACGGGCGGGAACTGTCCTTCAACAACCTGATGGACGCCGACGCCGCTTGGCGCACCGTGCGGGACTTCCCCGGCCCGTCCGCCGTGGTCATCAAACACGCCAACCCCTGCGGATTGGCTTCCGATGACGACCTTCGGGAAGCCTATCTTAAAGCCTACGAGGGCGACACGGTGTCGGCCTTCGGCGGCATCGTCGGGTTCAACCGCCCGGTCACCGCCGCCTCCGCCGAGGCGATGGGCCCGGTGTTTTACGAGGTGGTGGTTGCGCCGGACTACGAACCGGAAGCGCTGACAATCCTGCAACGCAAGCGCAACCTGCGGGTTCTGGCTGTCGGACAGCAGAGCGCTGCCACGGGTACGCCCATGTTCGACGTGCGGCCCATCACCGGCGGGATGCTGGTGCAGGCCCAGGACTCCATTGAAGAAGACCCGGCTGGCTGGAAAACCGTGACCGAGCGCGCCCCAACACCCGACGAGTTGGAAGACTTGGCCTTTGCCTGGAAAGCGGCCAAGCACGTCAAGTCCAACGCCATCGTGTTCGCCAAGGGCAAGACCCTGGTGGGCATGGGGGCCGGACAGCCCAACCGTGTGGTGAGCGTCCACCTGGCCCAACGCTCCGCCGGTGAGCGCGCCACCGGCAGCGTACTGGCGTCGGACGCTTTTTTCCCGTTCCCTGACAACATAGAACTAGCGGCGGAAGCGGGCGTGACCGCGATAGTGCAGCCGGGCGGTTCCATCAGGGACGAGGAAGTAATCGCGGCGGCCAACGAGCACAATCTGGCTATGGTGTTCACCGGAGTCCGCCACTTCCGGCACTGAACCCGAGGCCGGGCACGGGCGGTAAGCGGTTCCAGTAGAACCGGCAATAAACGGATGCTTTGCCGGCAAAATCTCGCTCAAGAACGATGAATGCCAACATCCGTTGACATAACAATTCCGGTCTACAACGAAGAGCGCGACCTGCCCACCTGCATCGCCCGGCTGACCCGGTTTTTGCAATCCAGCGTGACCGCCGATTGGCGGGTGGTCATCGCCGATAATGCTTCCACCGACGGCACCCAGGCCGTTTCCCGGGAACTCTGCGGGCAATACTCCGGCGTATCGTACCTGTACCTGCCGCAAAAAGGCCGCGGCCGCGCCCTGCGGACGGCCTGGCTCGCCAGCGACGCCAACATCGTCAGCTACATGGACGTTGACCTCTCCACCGACCTGACCCACTTCCCAGAGCTGTTGAGCGCCCTGGAGTCGGGCTACCAGGTGGCCATCGGGAGCCGGTTGAGCCGGGATTCCCGGGTCTCCCGGGGATTAAAGCGAGAGTTCGTTTCCCGCTCCTACAATCTGGTAATCAAAGGGATGTTCTTTACGTCCTTTCCCGACGCGCAGTGCGGGTTCAAGGCGTTGACTCGCGAGGCCGCCCAGTCCATCATCCCGCTGGTCAAGAACAACAACTGGTTCTTCGACACCGAGTTGTTGATTATTGCCGCCTGCAACCGTTACCGCATCAAGTCGGTGCCGGTGAAGTGGGACGACGACCCCGACAGCACCGTGCGAATAGTCAGGACTGCCACGGAAGACCTGAAGGGGCTTTGTCGCCTGCGTTTCGGCGGAGTTCCCAAGGTTGCCGGGACAGGTTCGTCATGCCGGGTTTGACCGGGCCCGTCTCGGCTGCCCGGCTCACTATTTTAAGCAACATCGCACGTATCATCCAACCGCCGACGGGCGCGGTCGGGAAATTTCAATCCTGATTTTCCGGAGGATGCCTTTTCATGGAACTTGGTCTGCACGGGAAGAACGTAATTGTAACCGGCGGGGGGTCCAACATCGGACGGGCCATCGTACACGCCTTTGCCGCCGAAGGCTCCAACGTGGTCATCGCGGAGTTAGCCCCTCAGCAGGGTGAACTCGTGGACGCCGAAGTAAAGGAGAAGCACACCGGCAACGTGGTCAAGGTGATAGCCGCCGATGTGTCGGACCCCCAACAGGTTGAGGCGATGGTAGCGCAGACCATCCATGACCTTGGCAGCGTCGATGTTCTGGTCAACAACGTTGGCTGGACCGTTGACCGGCTGTTCTTGGACAAGCCGCGGGAAGAACACGAGAAGGAAGTGCAGGTCAATCTGTGGGGAGCGATTAACTGCATCCACGCCGTCCTGCCCCAAATGATTGAGCGGCAGTGCGGCGCCGTGGTCAGCGTCAGCTCCGACGCGGGCCGGATGGGAGAATACCGGGAGGCCGTATATTCGGCCTGCAAGGCGGGGGTTATCGCACTGAGCAAGGCCGTGGCCCGGGAGACAGGCCGTTACGGGCTGCGGCTGAACGTGGTCTGCCCCGGCATCATCGTCCCGCCCAAGGATGAGGACATCAGCCCTGAGAGTATGTGGAACCAGATGCGGGGCAACTTCACCGATGACGTCATCGGTGAAGTTGAGCGTAACTACGCCCTGCGCCGCATGGGAACGGCCAAAGAAATCTCCAACGCCGTCGTTTTCCTCGCTTCCGAAGCTGCCAGCTTAATCACCGGCCAGACTCTGAGCGTCAGCGGCGGCTACACGATGATTTAGTCCGCCGGGGCAACCAGATATTTTGAGCTTGCCGTATGATTGCCCTTGCCAGAGAAACAAAAGGACCGGGGCAGGAAGAAGGTTCTCCCCGCCCCGGTCAGTGCGCTCGGTTGGGCGACGTATCCCTGTGGGGTTGCTACTTCTTGTTGGCCTCGACCAACTCCCAGGACCGAGACTCAATCTTGGGCATGAGCTCCTGGACCAGACCCTCGTCCACCGCGTTGGCGATGGACGGGTAGCCAGCCCGCTCGATCATGGACTTGATGTTGCCGGTCTTGAACTGGCCCAGCGTCCAGGCCAGCGTGTCCCCGGAAGTGGTGGTGTCCCAATAGATGCGGACATCCTGGTTGCGGGGGCCGTAGTGGTAGTGCGGGCCAACTTCGAAGCAGTCGAAGGCCAGCAGTTCCACTTCCTGGTCGGCCACGTCGGACAGGACGTGGATGGCCAGGCCGCGGTCATTGGCCAGTTCCCGGTACTCAAGACCGAACCGGATGTTGCCGACTTCGATCATGTCGCCTTCCAACAGCCGCTCCAAACGGTGGTGGACGGTGCGGCGCTCGTTGCGGGCCAAGCTCCGGGCGGTCTCTTCAACCTGGTCAAGAACGTCGCCGGAGATGGGGTTGGCTTCCACCGCGGCGGCCAAGCCTTCGTAGCCCGCCCGGTTGACCATCGACGGGAGATTCTCCCGAATCTGGCGCAGGGTCCAGCCGACCGGGTTGCGGACGGTGGTCTTGTCCATGTGCAGCCGGATGTTGTGGTTCTCAGGGCCATAGTGGTAGTGGGGATCCTGGTCAAAGCAGTCGAAACGCAGAATCTCGGTGTCCTTGCCGTCCACTTCTCCGTAGACCTGGATCATCAAGCCCTGGTCCGGCATTAGCTCTTTCCGGTAGTTCATCGCAATGCTGACTGCGCCGGTATCAATGACAGTGTCGCCTTTTTCCATGATTGACCTCCTCCTGATTGTTTTGAAACGCTTGAATCGGCAACCAAGGCCGGTTATTCCCCGGCCAGTTGCGGCCAATTATAGCACTCCGCAGTTAGTTGGCAAACCGCCGGGGCGTCATAGCATCACGCCTGCGGTTCCTTGCTCCCACGGAGCAATCCCGAGGTTGTCAACTGGAGTGGCGGCGGTTAGATTTAGTTGGGCCAAAAACTACCTCGGGGGATCGGAATACGGATGAAATCATGGGCGCAAGTCTGTCGAAAAGCGGTCAAGACATGGTTGGCCGGAGGGTTGACGGTAACATTCTTGGCGGTGGCCGCCTGTGTTCCCACGGTGATGGCCCCGGATGTCAGCCCTATCCCGACGCCCTTGGACACCCCGGACTTGGCGGTGGAGCAGCACGCGGTCGGGTTGGTGCCCACACTGCTGCCGGGGCCAGACGGACGGGAGGACACCACTCCCGGCCCGGTGGCGGCGTTGCCGACAATTGGCCCAACCGTCAATCTCGCACCTTCCCCGGCTGCGCCCGCTGTGTCCTCAATCCTCGGCGCGGATACGGAGCCACAGCCCTACGCCACGGTCAGACCGCAGCCGCCACCAACCCCGGCGCCTACGCAGACGCCTGCGCCAACGCCCACCCCGGCTCCCGAACCGACACCCATTCCGCCGCCAACGCCGGAACTCACCGAAACGCCAACCCAGGTGCCAACTCCAGCGCCGACGGCTGTGCCAACCCCGGAACCAACTCCGACGGTCACGCCAACCGCTACGCCGAGGCCGACGTCGACGGCCACTCCGAGACCAACACCTTTACCGGCGATCCCGGAGGGGTCATGCGGGCCAGGACAAGTTGACATAAACACCGCACCGCTGGAAGACTTGGACAGAATCAAGCACATCGGACCGGCCCTCGCCGCCCAGTTAATCAAGTTGCGTCCGTTCGACTCGGTGGATGACATGGTTCGGATAAAAGGCATCGCCCAATTCCGCCTTGCTGAGATAAAGGAACAGGGCATCGCCTGCGTCCGTCGCTGATGCGCCGAGTGGCCAACCTTCGACGGAATTGACGCCAATTGACGGCCCACGGGCACTAAAGTAAGCTGGCCGCAGACAAGAAAACAACGGGAGGCGCAACCATTGGAAATAGCACTCAGCATCCCGCGGCTGCCTGACGGCGATGGCATTCGCCGGTTTTGCCAGCGGGCCGAAGAATTGGGTTTTCAGGCGGTTTTGGCCGGAGACCACATCGTTCTGCCCACTGGCGGAACCGACCAGTACCCCTACACCTCCGACGGTTCGTTTTCCCGCCCGCACGATGAGCCGTTCCTGGAAACCATGACCATGCTGGGCTACATGGCCGCCTGCACCAGCGCCATCAAGCTGGGCAGCACCGTCATCATCCTGCCCTACCGCAACCCGGTGGTGCAGGCTAAGATGTTTGCCTCGCTGGACGTGCTTACCAATGGCCGCATGATTTGCGGCGTGGGTGTAGGCTGGCTGGAGAAGGAGTTCGATACGCTGGGAGTCCCCTACGCCGAGCGCGGCCCGATGAGCGACGAGTTCCTGCAAATCTTCAAGACGCTGTGGACCGAAGCTGAACCCCACTTCCACGGCCGTTTCTACCAGATTGACGGTATCCAGTTCTACCCCAAGCCGGTCCAGCAGCCCCATGTCCCTATCTGGATTGGCGGGCATACCCGGAGGGCCTTGCGCCGGACGGCCAAGTACGGCGACTGCTGGCACACCACTCGACAGACGCCGGATTTCGTCGCCCAGAACCTGCCCTACCTGCGGGAGCAGACTGAACGGGCCGGGCGCGACCCCGGCAGCATTTCGATTTCCCTGAAACGCAGCCTGCACTTCACCGACTTGGGCGAAGCAGAAGGAGCGTCCGTCCGCACCGGCGGGCTGGTAATGGGCAACACGCAAGAGGTTATTGACGACGTTTACTACTGCCGGGAGTTGGGCATTGACCAACTGACCTACGACTTCCGCGTCGACGGCGCCGATGCCAGCCTGGAGGTTATGGACCACCTGGCCGACCGGGTGCTGCCCGTTGCCCAAAGGCTCGGCTGAAGTTAGTCCGGGGGGTCAGAGGAGAACGGCGAAAACAGGGGCACCCCAAGACGCCCCTGTTTTCGCGTCGGTTATCGCCGTTTGGAGTGTACGTCCGTGGTGTAGGGCGTCCTGTTAAAGGCCGCTCGCTTTGAACTCTCTGGCGTGCTCAACCAGGCTGAGGGCGGTGTGCTTCATGTTTTCCAGTTGGTTGCTGCTCACCTGCCGTTTAATCTCGCCCGGCACTCCGGTAACGAAGGAATTGTCGGGGATGTTGACCCCGGCCAGCACCACGGAGTTGGCGGCGATGAGGCAGTTTTTTCCGATGCTGGAGCGATGCAGGAACGTGCAGTTGTTGCCGAGCAGGCAGCCCGAACCGATGAAATCGCCATGCACTACCACGCTGTGCCCAATGGTAACGTAGTCCTCGACAATCAGCCCGCTGCCGTGGATGACCGCCCCTTCCTGCGCGTTCACGTAGCTGCCGATGACGATTCCCTTCTGGCCGTCGCCGCGAATGGTCACGCCGGGCCAAATGCTTGAGTACTCGCCAATCTCCACGTCGCCGACGACGTAGGCAAATTCGCTGACCCAGGCGGTTTCTGCAATCTTCGGTGTCTTGTTCCCCAGGCTCCTGATCAAAACTTCCTCCCGTATTCCTATAATAATAAATCTCTTGGCACGGTCTTTCGATTCTCGAAAAATCCCCTCTCCCTTTGGGAGAGGGTCAGGGTGAGGGCGTCCCGGTCAATAACAACCGCCGTTGATGCGCGGGTTCACCCTCACCCCCGGCCCCTCTCCCGCGGGGAGAGGGGAGAATCGAAAACCCCTGAATCCACTGGCGCCCGGCTTGCCTTGGGCCATTTAAGCACCGGCCCGATGCCCGTTCATCCCCAAGCCCGGCAGGGCTTCCCTACCTGCATTTAGGCGTAGGCCCGCACTGCCCGCCGCGCTGCCATATCAAGCTCCCGGTCCATAATGGCCCGGCGCTTGTCGTATTGGCGCTTGCCCCGGGCCAGGCCCAACTCCACCTTGGCGACGTGGTTGCGGATGTAGATGCGGAGCGCAACGACGGTAAGTCCCTTCTGGGCCACATCCGCCCGAAGCTCGGCGATTTGCGCCCGGTGCAGCAGCAGCTTGCGGGGCCGGCGCGGGTCGTGGTTGTAGATGCTGGCCGGGTCGTAAATTGCGATGTGCGTGTTGACCAGCCAAAGCTCCCCATCTTCGTACCGGGCGTAGGCGTCCCGCAGGTCAACCTTACCGGCCCGCACCGATTTTATCTCCGTGCCGGTCAGGACCATCCCGGCCTCGAACTTTTCCAGAATCTCGTAGTCGTGCCTGGCCCGGCGGTTGACGGCTATGGAGCGGTCGCCGCCGGCCGCCGCCTTGGTGGACTTCTTCTTCGTTCTAGCCAACTTGGACCACCTTCTCCAGCAATACTTCAATGGCCCGTTCCAGTTGCGTGTCACTGGGCGGGTCCTCGGTCAACTCGACTTCGATATGGGGGGTGATTCCCTCGCCTTCAATCAGTGTGCCGTTGGGCGTGTACCAGCGGGCGATGCTGAAATAAATGCCCGAGCCGTCGCTGAGCGGCCGCAGGGTGTTGACGCTGCCCTTGCCGAAGGACGTCGTGCCGACCACCGTCGCGCGTTGGTGGTCAATCATGGCGCCGGAAAACACCTCGCTGGCACTGGCGCTGAACTGGTTCATCAGCACCACCATCGGGACGTCTTCGCCGATGCCGCGGGAGTTTACCTCCCAGTCCTGCCGGTTGCCCTGGGCATCAATCTGGTAGACCACCAAGCCGTCATCGATAAACTGGCTGGCCACGTCCACCACCGACCGCAGCAGTCCGCCGGGGTTGTTCCGAAGATCAACAATCAAGCCCGCGCCGCCGGCGTTCTCGAACTCGCGCAGGGCATCTTCCACCTCGCCGTTGGTGGTGTCGGAAAAGTTGGAAATGGACAGCAGTCCAAGATTGTTGTCCAGCATCGCGAAGTTGACGCTGGTCAGCGATATAACGCCCCTTTTCACCACGATGGTCACCGCTTCCGATTCGTGCATGTGAAGTACCAGAAGCTCAACGGTGGTGCCCTTTTCGCCGCGAATCTTGGCGACGGCTTCCAGGAGCGTGATGTTTTCGGTACTGTCTCCGTCAATTCCCAAAATGACATCCCCGGGGCGGATGCCGGCCCGCTGCGCCGGCGTGTCTGGGATGGGGGCAATGATGGTCAGACGCCCGTCTCTCATCCCAACCTGGGCGCCGATGCCCTCAAAGTAACCCTTGTAGTCTTGGGTCTCAACGCCGAACTGCTCGGCGTTCAGGAACGACGCATAGGGGTCGTCCAGCGATTGGAGCATCCCCCGGATGGCTCCCTCGCTGACCGTCGCCGCGTCGAGTTCGTTCCGGTTAACGTGTTCCTGTTGCAGCACATCCCACACTTCGGCGACCCGCAGGAACTCGGGGGGCAATTCCGACATCGACTCGGCCGGCGGCGGGGCCTGCGCCGAGGCATCGCCGGCCCGGCCCAGCCAGAATCGGGTGCCCATCCCCGTTGCGACGGACACGGCCAGGATCACAATGGTAAACCAGACCCATCGAGACCTGCTCACCCCTGCCCCTCCCGCACCGCCAACCGGCTAATGGCGACCATTGGGACTCACTCCTCAAATCAATGAACAGGATGAACGTTTTGGATACTCTTCAAGAGTATCCCGCACCGCATCACCCGCAAAACAATTGTAACATAGGGGCCGGGCAGTCCCGGCGCCGGGGGAAGCGGAGGCCCTGTCGTATAATGGGACTGCCAATGGAAACGTTCAAGCTGCGAATCTACGAAATAATCGAGGTGGCCGGGCCCGAAGACCGGGCCAGCCGCGCCTTCGACATCTTCCTCATGGCGTTGATTTGCCTGAACGTGGTGGCTCTGATTGTCAGCACCGTAGAGGGCATTTACCGGCTGTCACCGCTGGCATTCCGCAGCTTTGAGGCCGCATCCGTGGCAGTGTTCACCGGCGAGTACCTGTTGCGGGTTTGGTGCTGTACCGCCGACCCCCGTTATTCCCACCCGGTGCGGGGCCGCATCCGGTTCATGGTCTCTTTACTGGCCGTCGCGGACTTGATGGCCGTTCTGCCCTTCTACCTCATCCCGTTCGTGGGCCTCCACGGCCTCGACCTGCGCTTTCTGCGGGCGGTCCGTCTCATGGCGCGCATCGCCCGGCTGACCCGGCACTTTTCGGGAGTGCGTACCCTGGTGCAGGTCATCGATGACAAGCGCCAGGAATTGGCGACCGTGGTGTTGGTGCTGTCCGTGCTGCTGGTGATGGCATCATCTTTAATGTACTTTGCCGAAGGGGAAGCCCAGCCCGACAAGTTCGCCAACATACCGCAAGCCATGTGGTGGAGCATCATCACCCTGACCACGGTAGGCTACGGTGATGTGTATCCCATTACCCTGCTGGGCCGCGTCGTCGCCGGCCTGATAGCCATCCTCGGCATTGGCCTGTTTGCCCTCCCCGCGGGCATTCTGGGGTCTGGCTTTCTGGAAGAGCTTCAACGCCGGCCCTCCCCCACCCGGGTTTGTCCCCACTGCGGAGAAGAAATCCGGGAATAACGGCCAACGCCTTCCCGAAGGCAGGAATCGACCCATCCTTACGGTGGAAAAGTTATCCTGCGCCGGCCTCTTATCCGCATGGGGGCTGAGGGCCGCCCTCCTGCTCATTGCCTCCGGCGGGTAGCCCTGGCGGGCGGGCAACCGTTCTGGCGGGCGGCGGGCCGGGCCGTTTGTGGAAACCCCGGGTTCCTGGCTGCACCGGGAATCCGGATGGCCTGCCCTGCGCCACGGGCAGGAACGAAAGCTCAAGCGGGCAAGTCATCAGGGTCTTTTAATTCTCCCCTCTCCCCGCGGGAGAGGGGCCGGGGGTGAGGGCGAACCCCGCGCACCGGCAACGGTTGCTCTCGGACGGAACACCCTCACCCTCACCCTCTCTCAGAGGGCGAGGGGATTCTTTCGAGAATTAAAAGACCCCGGGCAAATCCTTCGACAACACCAGAGCCAACCGAATTGATGGCCGTGTCTCCCGGCCTGCTCAGCCGCCCGCTGTTTGACTACCCTTCCGGGCGCTGATAGCATGACCGGGACCACTCTTCGGTACCGATTTATCGAGGTGCCCTTTGGCCGGTATAGCAGCTTATGGCGCATACGTCCCCCGGTTCCGGCTTGGGCCCGGCACCGCCGGCTGGAACTCTGCCCAGGAGCGGGCCGTGGCCAACTTCGATGAAGACAGCGTAACGATGGCAGTTGCCGCCGGCGCCGACTGCCTGCGCCACCATGACCGGAAATCCGTGGACGCCCTCGTCTTCGCCAGCACCTCGCCGCCCTACGCCGAGAAACAATGCGCGGCCATCGTGGCCACCGCCCTTGACCTGCGGCCCGACATTTTCACCGCGGACATCACCAATGTCCTGCGGGCCGGCACGGCGGCCCTGAAAACCGCCCTGGATTCGGTGCTTGCGGGTACGGCGTCGAACGTTCTGGTGGTTGCCGCCGATCACCGGCAAGGCCCGCCCCGGGGCGAAACCGAGCGCAACTCCGGCGACGGGGCCGCCGCGATTCTGGTGTCGTCCGACAGCCGCATCGCCGAGTGGGAGGGCGCCTACTCCCTGACCGAGAATATGCTGGACACCTGGCGGTCGTCCGGCGACACTTACGTCCGCACCTGGGATGACCGCTTCGCCACCGAAGAGGGACTGGAGCGCATCATCCAACAGGCCATGTCCGGGTTCAACCGCAAGTACCAACTGACCTGCAGTGACATGGACAAGGTGGCCCTGTACGCTCCGGACGCCCGCCGCCACGCCGCGCTGGCCCGGGGGCTGGGCTTCCGGTCCGAGCAGGTTCAGGACCCGCTTTTCGGGCGGCTGGGCAACACCGGAGCGGCCTTCCCGTTGATGCTGCTGGTTGCCTCGCTGGAACAATCCGAACCGGAACAGCGCCATGTCGTGGTGTCCTACGGCGACGGCAGCGACGTAATGTCGTTCAAGGCCACCGGGTCCCGGTCCAAGTCCTGGGGCGTCTACGGGTCCCTGGCCCGGGGACGGCCCCTGGAGCAGTATGAGACCTACGCCCGTTGGCGCGATGTCTGGGAGACCGACGACGCATCCCGGCGTCCGCAGCCCAACCCCCCGTCGGTCGCCGCCATGTGGCGGGAAACCGACAAGAATATACGCCTGCTGGGGGCGCGGTGCCGCGAGTGCCGGTACGTCCAATACCCTCCGCAGCGGGTCTGCGTCAACTGCCGCGCCAGGGACGACTCCGAACCGGTGCGGCTGAGCGACCGTCCCGGAACGGTCTTTACCTATTCAATGGACTACATCGCCGGCGCTGTCGACACACCCCTGGTGGTAACTGTCGTGGATTTTGACGGCGGAGGCCGTATGCTGTGCATGATGACCGACCGGGAGTTGGACGAAGTGGCGGTGGGGATGCCGGTGGAGATGAGCTTCCGCAAGCTCCGGGTGGTCAACGGCGTACACAATTACTACTGGAAAGCGATTCCCCGCCGGAAGTGAACCCGCGCTGGGAACCCCCGCATGGCGCAGACCCAAACGATACCGTCCCCCGTACAGGTTACATAAGAAAGCCTGGCTTTCGGAGTTTGACGATGAACGGCATCAGAGACCGGGTGGCAATCATTGGCATGGGCTGCACCAAGTTCGGAGAGCGCTGGGATGCCAGCGCCGGCGACCTGATGGTAGAGGCCGCCTACGAAGCCTACGAGGACGCTGGTATCGAACCTTCCGACGTGCAGGCGGCGTGGCTGGGCACGGTCAGTTCCTTCCGCACCGGGCAGCCGTTGGCCGAGGCCCTGAAGCTGGACTACATTCCCATTACCCGCGTCGAAAACGCCTGCGCCACCGCCACCGATGCGCTGCGGAACGCCTGCTACGCGGTGGCCGCCGGTATCTATGACATCGTGATGGTGGTGGGGGTGGAGAAGCTGAAGGACTCCGGGTTTTCGGGCCTGGCCATTCCCGAACCCCCCGGCTCCGACGTGGCGCCGCCCACACCGCCGCCGGCCCAGTTCGCCATGGCCGCCACGCGCTACTTTCACCAGTACGGCATTCCCTACGATGAGGGCAAGCGCACCCTGGCGCAGATTGCCGCCAAGAATCACCACAACGGCTCCATGAACCCCAAGGCCCACTTCCAGCGGGAGGTCAGTGAGGAACAGGTTATCAACGCCCCGATGATTGCCTGGCCGCTGGGACTGTTCGACTGCTGCGGCGTCAGCGACGGCGCAGCGGCGGCAATCATCACCACGCCGGAAATCGCCGCCGGGTTCCGCAAGGACTACGTGCTGGTGAAGGCGCTGGGGCTGGCGGTGGGGGCCTTCGGCGTCCTGCGCAGCGATTGGGACTTTACCCACTTCCCCGAAACGATTAGAGCCAGCCAGGCCGCTTACCAGGAAGCGGGCATTAACCATCCCCGGGAAGATGTGGACCTGGCAATGGTCCACGACTGTTTCACCATCACCGAGCTAATCATCTACGAGGACCTGGGTTTCAGCGGCCGCGGCCTGGCCAGGCACGACGTTGACGCCGGCGCCTTTACCCTGGAAGGCGAGCTGCCGGTCAACACTGACGGGGGCCTCAAGTGCTTCGGGCACCCGGTTGGAGCCAGCGGCATCCGCATGGTGTACGAAGTCTACAAGCAGCTTCAAGGGAAGGCTGGGGCGCGCCAGTTGCAAAAGGCGGACTCGGGGTTGACCCACAATCTGGGCGGACGGCCCGGGTCCTTCACCTGTTCGGTGGCGGTGTTCGGAAGGGCCAACTGATGCGATGAACATGAATCGGGACGGCATACCGGATTTCGCAGGGTTTCCGTCGGGTCCGCGTCCTGATTCAACCGCAATGTTGACCCACTGCCAAGGTGGGGTATAATGCGGTAACAGGCTCTTAATCCAATCCACAGCCCGGTTTTCAATCCAATAAACCCGTGCGGTTCCGACGCGCTCAATGGCTACCTTTTAACCACGGGCGGGTCAGGCAACTTGGTAGCCCATGCAGGGAACGTACCGACTAAATAAACCCGGGAGCGGCAACATGGCAACTACTCCGGCTTCCCCCGGCGGCACAGAGCGGGGCTATTTCGCAGCCAAGGCCCACCGTTTTCTGGCGGCCCTGGTGTTCCGGGACTTCCGTTTTCTGGCCTTCGCCGCCCTGTGCAGCGGCAGCGGCGCTTGGGCGCTCATCGTCGCCCGCGGCGCCTGGGTCTACGGCATACCGGAGTTGGAAGCCGCCGGCACCCGGGGGCTGTGGGTCGGACTGGTGACCTTTGCGGCCATGTCCCCCCGTTTCTTTGCCACCCCCTTCATCGGCTACCTGGCCGACCGGGTTACCCGCAAGACGCTGTTGCAGTGGGTCTACATTCTGCAATTGGTCCAGGCGTCCATCATGGCCGTGCTGGTGATGATCGGCGTTGACAGCCCCCTGTACGTGGTGGCGCTGGCGGTGGTCAACGGCACCCTGCGCGCCACTCAGCAGACCGCCGCCCAATCTCTGGCCCCCAACCTGGTCGACCGGGAGCGGCTGCCCAACGCCGTCGCCTTGAACGAGGCCATGCAGCAGGGGTCCCGTGCCATCGGCCCGCTGATTCTCATCCTCGTAGCCGCATCCGTCGGCGGCAGCGTCGGCGATTCCGGCGCCACTTTGTTCAGCTTACAAAGCTTGGTGTTCACCCTGGGCACATCGGCCAGCGTATTCTGGGCCTGCGCCGCTTTTTACCTGCTGGCCCTGCTGTCGGTCCTGAACATACGCACCATCTCCAGCGGAGTAATCGACCGCCGGCGCAGTTTCTGGGTCAACATCTCGGCGGGTTTCTCCTACGCGTACAGTACGCCCTTGGTGTTCGGCATCATCCTGATGGCGGTGGCCCACTGTGTGCTGGTGATGTCCTTCGAGTCAATGCTGGCGCCGCTGGCCCAGGAGAAGCTCTCTTCCGACGGAATGACCTTCGACCAGAACGACGTTTACGCCCTGATGACCGCGCTGGGGGTCGGGGCGCTGTTTTCGTCCATATTCGTCGGAGGCATCGTCAGCCACCTGACCCGGGGACGGGTGTTCCTGCTGTTGGGGTTCACCAGTAGCCTGACGCCCATCGGCCTGGGGCTGTCGGCGCAGACCGGGGTCTCGCTGACCGCGGCGGTGCTGATGGGGTTGGGCACCGCCGGGTTTATGACCATAACCCACACCATCATCCAATCGGTAGTGCCCGATGAAATCCGGGGCCGGGTGGCGTCGGTGTACTCCATGCACGTCGGCGGCAGCATGGCCTTCGCCAACCTGCTTTATGGCCGCTTGACCGACTTCTGGAACGTGGGGTTTGTCATGGCGACCGTCGGAGCGGCCTTCACCCTGGTGGTGCTGTTCACCATCGTGCTGCCCTTCTGGCGGGGCATCTACTTCCGGGGCGAGGCCCGTCCGGTTGCCGCCCCCGCCGTTGCCGCCGCCGGGGACGATTAGCGAACCGACATTACGACAAGCACCGTGTTTCAATACGGGGGGCCGCCTCGACAGAGAGCCACCGCCGGACTGGCGGTGGCTCTCACTTTTGTCAACGACGGCTACCGTGTATCCTGGGGCATTTCGATTCTTCCCTCTCCCCGCGGGAGAGAGCCTGCCCCTGCGAAGGCCGGGGGGCCGGGGGGTGAGGGCGTCCCCTCTCGCCCGTTATCTTAAAAAACCGCCGAATCAGAATCATAGAAATGCGGTCCCGGAACGCCTTGACCGGCCGGGCCTGCCGCTGATATAAGTCAAGAGCAACTTGGGGTGGATGTGTTTGGGCTGGGTGCCGTCCTCTTAATGCGTAGTTTACAATCGCGGGCCTCTCTTTGTTCGGGACCCCCTCACCCCAACCCTCTCCCCCAGTGGCCGGCAGCCAGTAGACCCGTCGGCCACTAACCACCGGACACCAGCCACTGGAGCGACCGATGTTGGACACCAAGCTGGTCCGGGTTACCGGACGGGGTTCAAGCGTAAACGTTACCATTGACGACGCCGCGCCCTTTGACGAAGCATTGAAGGCGCTGCGGTCCCACATAGTCAGCAGCCGGTCCCTGTTTTCCAGCGGGACCGTCGCGGTCAACGTGGGCCGGCGTATGTTGGAAAAGGACGAACTGGCCAACATCAAGAAGCTCCTGGAAACCGAGACCGGCGTCACCGTATCCCGGTTCCAGTTTGCCCCCGAGCCCGCCCCCGCTCTCGCGAGTTACCCTTTCTCCCCTCTCCCCGCGGGAGAGGGGCCGGGGGTGAGGGCTAACTCCGGGGCAACCGCCGTCCCAGGGCAGCGCCACTCGCCCCATCCCGAATTGCCGAAAGAACTACCGGCAGAGCTACCCCCGGCAGGACATACGGAACCGCGCCATGAATCGCCGGGCCAGGAATCACCGGCGGAACCCCGTACCGCACCTCTGACGGAACCTGTGACGGAACCCCTTTCCGAACCTCTGGTTGTGGAAGACGGTCCAACCGGACCGGAACCGGAACGCATCGCCCACAACGATCCCCGGCTCCTTTCATCCGGGGATTCGATTCTCCCCTCTCCCCGCGGGAGAGGGGCCGGGGGTGAGGGCGTCCTCCTGCGACGAAACAGCCGCCGCCGTTTCAATCTGGTTGACCCCTACTTGCCGGACCCGTTTCGGGGCCCGTGGATTGAACGGCCCGCCACTGAGACGGCCGACCGGCCCCTGCCCGCGCCAACAGACCCGGAATCCGGCGCCGGAGCAGAACCAATTGGCGCCACCGCAAGTCCGGTTGGAACCCAGCCGGCGCCACCGGAGGCCGGGGAACCACGAAATTGGCCGGGGAAATCGCCGGGCAGCCCGGGACGGGCCAAACCGCCGCCAGGTCGGCCGTCCCCGTCCCGGACTGTTCTGACCAACCCGGACCGGGGCAACGAAGCGCTGCTCATCAAGACCAACTGCCGTTCCGGGGAGATTATCTCCTACCCCGGCGACATCGTGATAATGGCCGACGTGAATCCGGGCGCCCAGATTATCGCCGACGGCGACATCCTGGTGTTCGGCAAACTCCGGGGATTCGCCCACGCCGGGGCCGGCGGAGACCCGCAGGCGACAATCATTGCGCTGGATTTGCAGGCCGCCCGGCTGCAAATTGGACCCCACACCGGACTGTCCCCGGACTCGGGGAAGCGCAACACCGGGTCACGCGATAAATCCAACCGAAGCCAGCCCAAGATAGCCTGCGTGCGCCGCCAATCGGTTTACGTGGAAAATTACACCGGCCGGTTCGGAACCTACAGCGGAGGGACTTTATATGACGGGTAGGACCATCGTTATAACCTCAGGAAAGGGTGGTGTAGGCAAGACTACTACCACCGCCAACATTGGCACCGGGCTCGCCATCCGCGGCCACAAAGTCGTGGTCATTGATACGGACATTGGCCTGCGGAACCTCGACGTAGTGATGGGGTTGGAAAACCGGATAGTGTACGACCTCGTTGACATAATCGAAGGCCGCTGCAAACTTCACCAAGGCATGATCCGGGACAAGAACATGGAAAGCCTCTTCTTGATTCCGGCGGCGCAGACCCGGGACAAGAACTGCATCGACCGGCAGCAGCTCAAGGCCCTGTGCAGTGACTTGGAGCAGAGTTTCGACTACGTTCTTATCGACTGCCCGGCGGGCATAGAACAGGGATTCAAGAACGCCATCGGCGCCGCCCGGGAAGCGATAATCGTCACGACGCCGGAGGTTTCGGCGATTCGCGACGCCGACCGGGTGATTGGCCTGCTGCAAGCGGAAGGGCTGGACACGCCGCGGCTAATCATCAACCGGGTCAGGCCCGGCTTGGTCAAGCGCGGCGACATGATGGGCAAGGAAGACATCGTGGAACTGCTGGCCATCGAAGTCCTTGGCATGGTGCCGGCCGACGACCGGCTGATTATGGCGACTAACCAGGGCATTCCGGTGATTAACGATAAACGTTCTTCGTCCGGAGCCGCCTTTTCCCGCATCGCGGCCCGCATCGACGGAGAAGATGTCCCTTTGATGGACCTTGAACCCAGGAACAGCATCATGGACAAGGTGAGAATCATAATGGGCATCAACCGGGGCGCTTACTCCCATGCGTGATTTGATACGGTGGGTCGTCACCAGAAAAAGCGAAACCAAGAACATCGCGCGGGACCGGCTTCATCTGGCCTTGATGCGGGACCGGATGGAACTGGCGCCGGAAATGATGGATTCCCTCAAGCAAGACCTGAAAGCCGTCATGTCCCAGTACATGGTGGTGGGTGACGAATTCCAGGAGTTTGCCATACGCAGGCTGGATGAGTCGGTGTTCCTGGTGTCCAACATCCGGGTTAAGGATATGCGCCGGTCCGCAGCCCGTTAGTCCCGGCAGTCCCTTCAGAGTCCAACCACGGGGTTCTGGACCCCTCTCGACCAGCTTTCCGGGGGCCTCAAGCCGTCAGTCCTGGGGCTCCCCGAAAGGTTTCCCCCTATCACCCTCTAAGGCAGTTCCGACAGGCTGGGCGGAATTGCTGCGCCCCCGGCAGCGTGCCCCGCTAACGTGCTATCATTTCCCCGCTACCCGTTAAGCAGGGGGATGAACGACCATGACCGGCGCGAATCAAGAACTGCAAAGATACCTGGACCTTACGCCCAAGTCCCGCGAACTGTGGGAAGAAGCGAGGCAGTACCTTCCCGGCGGAGACAGCCGCAACTCCATCTTCTGGAAACCCTACCCCATCTTCGTAGAATCGGCGTCGGGATCCCGCGTTGTCGACGTGGATGGCGTGGAGCGCCTGGACTTCATCAACACCATGACTACGATGATTCTTGGGCACGGTCCGGAACCGGTCCTGCGGGCCGTCGCCGAACAGACGGCCAAAGGGCTGGCCTACAACGCGCCCAGCCGCAGCCAGGTTCGGCTGGCCCAAATTCTGTGCGAGCGCGTTCCAAGTTTTGACCAGGTGCGGTTCACCAACTCGGGGACTGAAGCCACCTTGAACACGATTCGGGCCGCCCGGGCCTACACCGGCCGGACCCGGTTCGCCAAGGCTGAAGGCGGCTACCACGGCACCCACGACGCGGTCAGCGTCAGCGTCCGGGTCAACCCAGAGGTGGCCGGGGACCCGGAGCGTCCCAATCCGGTGGCGGCCAGCGCCGGGCTGCCCGCCAGCGTGGAACGGGACGTGGTGATTATCCCCTTCAACGAGACGGAAACGGCACGGCGGATTCTTGAGGAAAACAGTGATGACCTGGCGGCGGTGATTGTCGAACCCGTTTTGGGGTCGGTGGGAATGGTGCCCGCCGACCCGGAGTTCCTGGCGATGCTGCGTGACTTCACTACGGACAACGGAAGCGTCCTTATTTTCGACGAGGTTATCAGCTTCCGGGTGTCTCCCGGCGGGGCGCAGGAGACCTACGGTATAACGCCGGACCTGACTTCGTTGGGGAAGATTGTCGGCGGCGGCTTCCCGGTGGGCGCTTTCGGCGGGCGCCGGGACATCATGGACTTGTACGACCCGACCCTCGGCCCGAAGGTGTCCCACGCCGGCACCTTCAACGCCAACCCGGTGACCATGGTGGCGGGAGCAACGACGCTGGAACTGCTCACTGCCCCGGTGTACCGGCGGCTGGCGGAGCTTACCGAAATCCTGAAGGACGGCATACGGGCGGTCTGCGCCGAGCTGGAAACCCCGGTGCAGGTGACCGGCCTGGGATCGCTGTTCGGGATTCACTTCACGGCGTCAGAAATCCACAACTATCGGGACATCGCGGCCGGCGATGCCGAACTGCGGGAGCGGGTGTTCCTGGGGTTGCTGAACGAGGGAGTTCTGACCGCCTCCAACCTGGTGGGGTCGCTGTCAACGGAGATTGCCGAAGCTGAGGTTGACCGATTCTGCGACGCTTTCCGGCGGGTACTGGAGAGGAACCGATAGGGGATTGGCCCATCCGCAGCGGGGCAGGATATTGAATCCGGAACCGTTGCGGATGGGGTGTTTTCCGAGGGATTTGGCCGGTGGTCAGTCTACCGGCGGGCGCTTTTCCCACTGTTCCGGGGCCGGATACACTGGAGTCGCCAAGCGGCGGACGTTTTCGGTGGCGAACCAGTCGGCGCATTCTTCCCGCCACTTGACGTAGTGGGGCGCGGCCCGGTGGGCGTCAACCGCCGCATCGTCCTGGTAGACCTCGAACAGGTGAAGGCGGTTCTCGTCTTCGTTGTCTTGAAGCACGTCAAACCGCAGACAACCCGGCTCGTCGTTGTTGGAACCTCGGGCGTCGCCCAGCATGGAGGCCATGAACTGGTCCTTGAAACCCGGCTTAATGTTGATGGTAACTATCAGGGCTATCACCTTTCCTCCTCGTTGCCGCCGGGGAGCATCGCCACCCGGTTGATCGTGCCTGAATCGGCCAGCGCCATTATATCCGGGCCGCCTTGCCCCGCACAAGGCGGGGCCTTTTAATTATCGAAAGAATCCCCTCGCCCTCTGGGAGAGGGTTAGGGTGAGGGCGTTCCGAACAAGAACAACCGTTGCTGATGCGCGGAGTTCGCCCTCACCCCCGGCCCCTCTCCCGCGGGGAGAGGGGAGAATCGAAAGGCCCTGTAATGACATCCCGGCGGCGGCATTGTAGAATGGCGTAACCAAACATGGGGAGGCGCTTATGGCCGACATTCCCATTGTCTATACTCTGACCGTTTGACCGGCCAGCGACCGGTTGCGCGACGCGTGGCGTCGCCAGGGCATCAAGTACGAGGAACGGCGCGTCGACCAGGCTCAGGAAACGCTGGATGAGGCGCTGGACTACGGGGACACCGTGCCCATCATAGTGTACCCGGATGGGCGGGTGGAAATCGGGTTCGAGGGACACACCGGTTGAGAAATCGGCTGACGGGCCGTAGGCTCGTTACAATCCCAGAAACCGTTCATCCACCACTTGGCTGAGCAATTATCAACGAAACATTGTTGGAGGTGCGCCATGGCGCGAGAGACCAGCGTGGTAACCCCCCAGAGGTTCGACGAAGGGTTCATTTACCCGGACTACATGGCACAGATTAACGTGAACAAGGCCCGCATGGATGGATACTATGACAACTTTAAGGCGACTGACGACGAGGCCAAGGCGTTGCAGGCGCTGAAGGAACGCCCGGACGGCCCGGCCAAGATGCTGGTGCTGTGCGAAGATTGGTGCGGCGACGTGGTGCGCGGCCTGCCGGCGCTGGCCAGGGTTGCCGAGGCCGGCGGTTTCGAGATGCGGGTGTTCCCCCGGGACCAGCACCACGACATAATGAACGAGTTCCTCAAGAACGGGGAATGGATGTCCATTCCCACCGCCGTCTTCTATACCCGGGACCACCAGTATATCTGCCACTGGATCGAGCGGCCCGAGGCTGCCGACCGGGAGATGGTGGAAATCGAAGAGGCCATTCGCGCCGAGAACCCGGAGATTACCGAGCAGGAGTTTGGCCGGGAACGCCGCGCCCGGACCGGCGCCAAGGCCGAGGATTGGCAGCGGGCCAGCGTCGTCGAGATTATCGAGCTTCTGAACGCCAGCTTGGGCTAACCCCCTGACCGTCGCCCCGCGGACTTACAATTGGCGCCCGAAGAGGACCACCGGCTGAGAATCGGCCGGTGGTCCTGCTTTTGAGGAGTGAGACCTTCGAGGGCCTTGGGACGAACGAGGGTGGGGGACGTTGGGGGATGAATCCCCCAACGTCCCTATATGTGGAAGTCCTTTGCGGCCCCAGGACGATCGGATTTGCGGAGCCAGGGTTAGCCGACTGCCAGGCCGCGGACTTCCTTGGCGTCGATGGGCAGCGGGTAGGCCGTCCAGGTTGCGCCGTCGTCGGAGGAACCGAAAGCCTCGCCGTCGCGGGCCACGCAGAATACGTTGGCGGGAGCGCGGGGGTCGGCCCGAACCGCCATCATGGTGCTGTTGGCGGTGATGCCGGAACCTGCCTTCTCGAAGGTGCGGAACAGGTCGCGGCTGCGGTACAGTGCCCCTTGGCTGCTGCGGGCGGCGGCTCCGATGGAGACGTACATCAGGTTGGGGTCGTGGGGAGCGGCCCACAGGTCGCGGGTGTAGGTGATTTCGGAGAACTGGCCGAAGTTAACGGGTATCCACTCGCCGCCGGCCCGGTCCGGCCCGATGAACGGCCCCTGCCTGGTGGTGATGAACACGGTATGGGGTGAAGCGGCGGTGCATTGGACGCCGTGCAGGTCAAGGGTATCCTCGCTGGGGGCCAGGTTTCCGGTAACCTCGTCCCAGGAATCGCCGCCGTCGGCACTGCGGATAACGCCCGCAACCTCCAGCGCCGCGTAGATTTCATCGGGGAAGTTGGGGTCGGCGGCCAGGGCGATTACCCGGGTGGGGAAGGCCATTTGGCACTCATTGGACCCCATGATGGCGGGCAGTTTCTGCCAGGACTCGCCGCCGTTGACGCTGCGGTGAATCTCGCCCGGAGCGGTGCCCAGATACATGACGTTGGGGTCACCGGGCCGGAACATGAAGGACCAGACGCCGGGGCCGTCCGCCGGATAGTCCAGGCGTTCCCAATGGCCGCCGGCGTCATCGCTGCGGTAGGGGCCGCGGTTGGTGCCTGCGAAGACCACTTCCGGCTGGTCGGGATGCAGGGCGATTCCCTGGACCTGCACTCTTTCGGGCAGGCCGTTGGTCAAGACTTCCCATTGCTTAGAGCCGGGGGAAAGCCGGTAGAGTCCGTGGCTTTCCGCCCCAACGTAAACGCGGGTGTTGCCGGACAAAGGCATGAGGTTTACCTCCTTGGTTAATCAGGTTGGTGAATCGGGCCGGGCGGCATAAGGTCCAGGATGGGGTTATTGCAACAGACGCATTCCCGCTTGTCAAACGAGACCGGAGCTGGAAAAAAATTATTTGTGCCATTTTGTGCCATTTGCGCCTTTTCGTGCTGGCCGAGACCCTGAAATTGGTGACTGAGTGGGCGCTGTTGTGCAATTTTGCACCTGATTCTGTGCTGGTTTGACCTGAGTTTGTGTCATTTTTGTGCCACATTGACCGCCTGGGGGGCGGGCCAAGCCTCCGGGCAGGCCAGGGAGGATGGGTCCATGGGGACTATTGTAGAGATGGGTTACCGGGTTTGGGAAGGGGCAGGTGTCAGTAAGGCAGGGGCTTTCGGTTCTCCACAGAAGCCGTTGGGCAAACGGGACACGTTGGGGAATTCATCCCCCAACCCCCCTGAGTTCAGGGGTTTGTTATGCTTGGCAGACATGCTGGATTATTCACCGTGAAAGGATTATCCAGCGGCTACCGAGAATTAAAAGACTCTGGTCAGCAGGAAGTTGTTCCAGGGCCCCGGGACGAACGGGACTCGATGGGGGTTATTGTCCAGGCGAGGGGACTTCTTCAACTTCGAAGCGGTATTCTTCGATGACCGGGTTGGCAAGGAGTTGACTGCACATCGTGGCTATCTGGGTTTCGGCGGCGGCCCGGTCGGGCGTGTCGAGCCGTACTTCCAAGAACTTGCCCAGCCGGACGCTTTCGACGGACTCGAATCCCAGGGTCTTGAGGGAACCCATGACGGTGAGACCGGGGGGGTCGTTGACCGCCGGTTTCAATGTAACGATTACCTTGGCTAGAAACACCGGCGTCTCCTTGGGGTTGGGGGGTTGCCCATTTTTGTTGGATACGGAAGTCTTTCGAAACAATCGGGGAGAACGGGGTACGTTGGGGGATTCATCCCCCAAACCCCCTGAATACTTTGAGGCTGCCGCTTACGGCATGACGCCGCTGTTGAGGCAGGGGATGTTGCCCTCCGGCCCCAGCTTGCCGGCGTAGGTGTCGAAGAACTTCTTGATGCGGTCTGCGTCGACGCCGACCATCTCGTCGGAAACTCCCCAGGCGGCGAGGGCTACCGAACCTTCGGGAATCTTCTGGTAGGCGCGGGCGACGCCGTGGATGTTGGTCAGACCGATGTCGTCGAACACCTCCCGCAGTGCGTCGATTTCCTCCGGGGTGGTGAGGTTGTAGCTGACGACGATGTTGCCGTGTTCCAGGTTGTGTACCACGCGCTCGTCGGGCAGTTCTTCCTCGAAGAACCCGCATTCCGACCAGCGGGCCCAGTGGTCGCCGGAAGTTCCGGGAACGGTGTTGTACTCGACGGTCTGGCTTTCGGGAATGTGGGCCTTGGTCAGCATGGTGTCGTGCTGAACGCCCACGCCCTCAACATAGGCATCGGCAGTCCCTTCGGTGCTGCCCAGGCCGCCGAGGCCGGCAAATCCGCCAATGGCGAATCCTGCAATCACCAGGACCGCGATGACTGCGGATGCGCCGATGTACAGCCAACTGTTTCTTCTGGGCCGGGGCCGGGTGGATGCTCCCGGCGCCCCTGCGCCCCGGTTGGAAATTACCGGACGGCCGCGCCGCCGGCGCCGTCGTGACTCAGGCAAGGTATGTCCTCCGATAAAGGTTATGCGGCAAAACGGCCTGTGCTTACAGGGTTTCGCCGGTCAGCAGGCGGTAGGCTTCCAGGTAACGCTCGGTGGTGCGCGCCACGACTTCCTCGGGCAGGGGCGGGGCCGGGGGTTCCTGGTTCCAGCCCTGCGCGGTCAGATAGTCGCGGACGTACTGCTTGTCGAAGTTGGGTTGAGACTTGCCAGGTTCATAGCCGGCGGCGTCCCAGAAGCGGCTGGAGTCCGGGGTTAGAAGCTCGTCAATCAGGATTAGCTCGCCGTCGAGCATACCGAACTCCATCTTGGTGTCGGCCAGGATGATGCCCTTCTGTTTGGCATATTCGTCGGCGAAAGAGTAGACGGCGATGCTGACTTCTTCCAGCTTGCGGGCCATTTCCGCGCCCACCATGTCAATTACCTGCTGGGGGGTCATGTTTTCATCGTGGCCTTCCTCAGCCTTAGTGGTCGGCGTGAACAACGGACTTGGGAAGGGGTCGCCTTCCAGCATATCCGCCGGCATGGGGAGACTCCAAACCGTGCCCTGACGCTGGTACTCGGACCATGCCGAGCCGGTGATGTAGCCGCGGACGATACATTCCATGTCGATGCGCTCCGCCTTCTTGACGACCATCGCCTGGGGGGCGAGGTCCGCGGGAAGGCTGGCGATGGCTTCGCTGCCGTTGAATCGAGAACCAACATCGGGCGCGTCGGCCAGGCAGATGAGATGGTTGGGCACGATATGGGCGGTTTTGTCGAACCAGAAGGCGGAGATGCGGTTCAGGACCCGGCCTTTGGCGGGGATGCCGGTGGGCAGCACCACGTCGAAGGCCGATAGGCGGTCGGTGGCAATCATCAGCAGGGTGTCGTCGTCGACGCCGTAGGTGTCGCGCACCTTGCCCCGGTGGAGCAGGTTGGGCAGTTGGGTTTCCAGGTGAGTTTCAATGTACATAATCTTCTACACAACTATACGGGATAGATTCAAGTTTGGCTTTGGGAATTGGGCGCGTTTATGCGGGAACTTTGGAAGAGAGCAAGCCAATGCGGCGGAAGGTGTCATCCACAAACCGGGTGTAGTAGGCGTAGTCGAATATCTCGTCCATCTCCGCATCGGACAGGTGGGCACGGGCTTCGGCATCGGACTTGAGCAACTCCCGGAAGTCCCGGCCATCGTCCCAAGAACGCATGGCGTTGCGCTGGACGACATGGTAGGCAGCTTCGCGGGCCATGCCCCGGTCGATCAGCGCCAGGAGAGTCTGCTGGCTGAAGATAAGGCCCCGGCTGCTCTCCACGTTGGCCCACATCCGTTCGGGGAAGACCCGCAGGTCCTTGATGATGCGGGTGAAGATGCTGAGGATGTAGTCCAGGGCCAGGCACGAGTCGGGTAGGATGATGCGCTCCGCCGAGGAATGGCTGATGTCCCGCTCGCCCCAGAGGGCCACGTTTTCCAAGGCGGTGACGCTGTGGCCGCGGATGAGCCGGGCCAGTCCGCAGATGCGTTCGGCCAGCTCCGGGTTGCGCTTGTGGGGCATGGACGACGACCCGGTTTGACCCGACCCGAAGGGTTCTTCCAGTTCGTGGACTTCGGTGCGCTGCATTCCGCGTATCTCGGTAGCGAACTTTTCCAGTGATGCGGCGATGAGGGCCAGGGTGGTGACGAAGTGAGCGTAACGGTCCCGCTGAATAACCTGGTTGGAAACCGGGGCCACCTCCAAGTCCAAGGTGCGGCAAACGCTGTCCTCGACGGCAGGCGGGATGGTGGCGTGGGTGCCGACGGCGCCGGAGATTTTACCGACGCGGACGGACTCAACGGCGTCGGTGAGACGGGCGCGCTGCCGGCGCATCTCGTCCCACCAGAGGGCCAGCTTCAATCCGAAGGTCATGGGTTCGGCGTGGACGCCGTGGGTGCGGCCCATCATTATGGTGTCCTTGTGGGCCAACGCCTGCTCCGCGAGAGCGGCGATGGCGTCGTCCACGTCCTGGAGCAGCAGGTTGCCGGCTTCCACCAACTGGAGGGCCTGGGCGGTGTCCAGCATATCGGAGGAGGTCATGCCGAGGTGCAACCACCGTCCTTCGGGGCCGATGCCTTCGGTGATGGAGGTCAGGAAGGCGGTCACGTCGTGGCGGGTGGTCTCGAAAATTTCCATCATGCGCTGGTGGTTGTACTCGGCGGTCTTGAGCCGGGCCAAGTCTTCCTGGGGAATGACGCCCTCGGCGGCCCAGGCTTCAGCGACGGCCAACTCCACGTCCAGCCACTTGCGGTACTTGTTTTCATCCGACCAGACTTGCTTCATGGCTGGCCGGGAATAACGGTCAATCAACTGCGAGCCTCCTGGGTATTGGAGTCTTTCTCAACCGTGGGGCCTCGGCGTGTTCGCCGGTTAGGAACCGGCGGCGGGGCGTCTGCATCTCCATGCCCGATGGTCAGCCGTCACGGGCGGCGGCCAGGGACCAAGTTAATGCTACCACCCATCCGATGAATGTCCACCCGGTAAGGATGTTCACCAGCACGATGCCCAGGGTTTTGCGTTTTCGGAACGCCACGGCGATGATGGTGGGCAGGAAGTACAGGGCCAGCCCAAGCAGCAGGGGTATGAAACCCCAAAGACCGAAGGATAAGGGGCCGATCGAAAAATCCATCAGTTGTTTGTCCGGTAATCATGCATAAGAGCCGGGATGGTCGGGTTGGCCGCCGGTTACGGGCCAAGCTTCCGCAGAGCCGACAGAACACTGCCGAAATCTTCGAACCGGCGAAAGGGGATGTTTCTCTTACCGCACTCATCGGCCAGGACGCTGTGGGCGAACACCAGGTCGGCTCGCTCCGCCGGTTCCAGGTCGGAGCGGCCGTCGCCGACGTAAATGACGGAACGGCCCTGGGCACGGTAGCGGTCGACGATGACCCCCTTGGAGTTGCCCCGGTGTTCCTCGCCCGGATATGGGAAGGGGTAGAAGAACTTGATGCCGTCGTCGCCAAAGGCAGTGTTGACGGAGTATACCGGGACTTGGCCGACGCCTTCCGATTCCAGCAGGGCGCGGATATAGAAGTCGAGGCCGTGGCTGACCACCGCGACGGGAATATCCTTGCCCTGGCAATAGGCGAGCATTTCGCCGAAGCGGGCGCGCAGGTTGGCCTGCTGCTTGACATAACGCTCCATCGCTTCCCGGTCCGCGGTCACGTCGCGGAAGGCGATTTCCTGGTAGTCCTTCAAGGACAACTGGCCGGCCCGGAAGCGGGCGCGGACATCCTGCCAGGAAGGGTCGCCGAATCGCTGAAGAAGCAGCTCGGCCACGTTCTGCTCAGCGGCGGTGTCGTCGAAGTCGGTGAGGACGGCCCACCCCTCGCTGGCCCCGGGACTTTCGGGGGGGTGGTAGTTAGCGCTCACGGAGTTGTCGCCGGTAGTCCTCATAAGCCTGCCGGATTTCGTCGTGGTGTAACCCAAGAATCTCGGCGGCGAAGAAGGCGGCGTTGCGGGCGCCCCACTCGCCCACCGCCATGCAGGCTACCGGAATGCCCGGCGGCATCTGCGCCGTGGCAAGGAGAGAGTCCCAGCCATTGAGCTGGCTGGACGCCAAGGGTATTCCGATGACCGGAATGGTGGTCCAAGAGGCCAGCACACCACCCAGGGCGGCGGAACCTCCGGCGGCGGAAATCAGGACCTCGATGCCCCGGTCGCGGGCCGTGGAAGCGTATTCCTGGACCCGTTCCGGTGTGCGGTGGGCCGACATGACCCTTACTTCGTAGTCAACCTTCATTTGCTCCAGCGTCTCGATGGTCCCGCGGACCACCGGCTCGTCGCTGGCGCTTCCCATGACAACACCCACTAGCGGCACAACGAATTTCTCCTTTTTACCTGCGGCCTTGACTTTAGGCCGCGCTAGACTTGCAGTTCTTCGCGGAAGGCTTCAATCAATGCGCCTTCCAGGGCTTCCCGTTCGATACGAACGTCGATGCCGTTGACCTGAAGGTAGAACCCATCTTCGGCGACGCCCAGGTCTACGGCGATTTCCCGTTCCCCGTCTTCTTCCCAGGTCAATTCGGCGCTGATGTAGTCGGCGTCGTCTTCTTCATTGTCGTCCTCGCCCAGGGGGAGGACGGCCAACCCAGACGCCGGAGATTCTACCGTGGAATCCCAGGAAGAATACGAGGCGAGCTGGCCGGCGCCTTGCAGCAGGATATCGTTCATTTCCGATACCAGGGAAGGTATGGCCAGCGAGCTGGCTATGCGAGACAACTCTTCCCGCTGGGCGCTGCGCTGGGTTTCAGCCTCCGTTGCTTGTTTCCGGCGCTCGGCGCGCGTTGCTTCCAGCCCTGCTTTCAACGATTGCAGAGTTTCCAGCCATGCCATACTTTACTCCTGTCGTTCCTGTCCTGTCATACCCGGATGGCCGGGTTCATTTGCCGGAGCGCCGGGGCCGGGAAACCCAGCCGGCGAACCGGTCCGCTTCGGCCATGTCGGCAAGACCAATGCGCCCGGCCAACCGCTGCATTGAGTCCAGCAGGTCGATGTAGCGCAGTCCCCAGTGGCCTTGCTTGAGGGTGCCGGGGTGCAGGTTCAGGCGGCGCAGCACCCGCTCGGCTCCGGCATTCCATACCCCGAAAAGGTGAGGGTCCCGCAGGCTGAGCAGGTAGGAAACGAACTCCTTGCCCGCGCCGGCCAGCTTGTAGGCTCCGTCCTCGGCGACGCATTCCTGGAAGCGGCCTTCCAGTTTGATAGTATCATACAGCAGAAAGTCGAGTGAATCCCTAATTTCCTCGATGGGATTGCCGTTAAACTCCGCGGCGCGACTGCACCCGGATGCACGGTACAGGGCCGCGGCCTGTTGGGTGGACAGGGCCGGCAGGGCGTCTTCGGACAGCAGCTGGCCGAGGGCGGCGGCGTCCTTCCAGCGGCGCTTGGCCGCGGCGGGGATTTGCCCTGATGCCTGGGCAGCCCTGAAGGATTCCAGCAGGGCTAACTGTTCGGCGCTGCCGGGTTGGACGACCATTCCCGCTCCTCGTTGAACGCCGCCGGGGATGCCGCCGGAACACGCGCACCCGTGACATGGCCGGCGATGTCCGTCCGGTAATAGGCGCCTTCAAAGCTGATGCCGGCGACACGGTTGTAGGACCGTTCCCGTGCCTCGGCTACGGTGTCCCCCCAGCCGACCACGGTCAGCACACGGCCGCCAGCGGTGACCACGCGGGTAGCGGCGCCTTCTTCTTGTATGCGCGTGCCGGCGTGGAATACCTGGGTGTTGGGCGCGCCGGATTCCAGCCCGAAAATCTCGACCCCGGTGGGGTAGCTGCCGGGGTAGCCGCCGGACACCATGACGACGCCGACGTGGGCTTGCCGGGACCAGGTTACCGGCGTTTGAGCCAACCGTCCCTCGGCGCAGGCGAGCATGACGTCTATGGGGTCGCTGACCAGCAGGGGGAGGATAACCTGGGCCTCCGGGTCACCGAAACGGCAGTTGAACTCCAGGACTTTGGGGACGGAATCAGTGAGCATCAGTCCAGCGTACAGCACACCCTGGTACGGCGTTCCCCGGCGGGCCATTGCCTGGGCCGTGGGGCGCAGAACGGTTTCGGTCACTTTCCTGGACAGTTCCTGGGACCAGCCGGCCGGGGGCGTATAGCTGCCCATGCCGCCGGTGTTGGGCCCACGTCCGTCTTCGCCGATGGTCTTGTAATCGGAGGCGGCCACCGGCGCAGAAACGTCGGTTCCGTCGCAAAAAGCGAACACGCTGACCTCGGGGCCGGAAAGACACTCTTCGATAACCACGGTTTCTCCGGCGGCACCGAAAGCGCCTTCCTGCATACAGACCCGCACCGCGGCTTCCGCAGCAGCCGGGTCAGGGCAGACGGCAACGCCCTTGCCGGCGGCCAGCCCGTCGGCTTTAACGACCAGCGGGCCGTTGAAGGCGCGAACGTAGTCCAACGCCTGCGCCTGGTCGCGGAACACCCGGTATTCCGGGGATGGAACGCCGGCCTCGGCCATGATTTCCAAAGCAAAGCTTTTGCTGGACTCCAACTGGGCCGCGGCACGGGTGGGGCCGAACACGGCGATGCCGGCGGCGGTCAGCCGGTCGGCCAACCCCAGGGCCAGGGGTACCTCCGGGCCGACCACAACCAGGTCGATGCGGTGGGAACGGGCTGCCGCAACCACGGCGCCGACGTCTTCGGGGTTGACAGGAAGATTCTCGGCCAACCCGGCGGTCCCGGCATTGCCGCCCGCGACCAACAGTGCAGCCAACCGGGGGCTTTGCCGCAGCCGCCAAGCCAGGGCGTGTTCTCTGCCCCCGGAACCGACTAACAGTATGCGCATGACGGCCTCACTGCACTTGGCAACACGCTACCCCCGATCTGGAAACTGATGGCAGGAAATTCGGACCGGCGCCAAAGTCCTTCGAGGGCCGCAGGGCGAACGGATTTAATGAGGCTACTCCCACTCGATTGTTCCCGGGGGTTTGCTGGTGATGTCATAGACCACCCGGTTGACGCCCTGGACCTCGTTGACGATACGGCTGGAAATTCGGCCCAGCAGGTCATAGGGAAGGCGCACCCAATCGGCGGTCATGGCGTCGTCGCTGGACACGGCGCGGATGGCGCAGACATAGCCGTAGGTTCGGAAGTCGCCCATTACGCCGACGGTGCGGCTGTCGCTGAGCACGGCGAAGCTCTGCCAGATGTCTTCATACAGGCCGGCCGCGCGAATTTCGTCCAACACGATGGTGTCGCAACCCCGCAGAATCCCCAGCTTATCCGGCGTGACTTCGCCGATGATGCGGATAGCCAGGCCGGGGCCGGGAAAGGGCTGGCGGTAGACGATTTCGCGGGGCAACCCCAATTCCAGACCCACGTCCCGGACTTCATCCTTGAAAAGGTAGCGGAGCGGCTCGACCAATTCCAGTTCCATGTGTTCGGGCAGCCCGCCGACGTTGTGGTGGGACTTGATGCGGGCGGAAGCCTGGTTGTCCGGCGTTTCGCTTTCGATGACGTCGGGGTACAGAGTTCCCTGGGCCAGGAATCCCGTGTCCTGCAACTCGGAGGCCACTCCCTCAAACACGCGGATGAACTCTTCGCCGATGGTCTTGCGCTTCTGCTCCGGGTCGGTCACGCCTTGCAGCCGGTCGAGAAAACGCTGGGCGGCGTCCACGTACATCAAGTCCAAGCCCAAGCCGCGCTGGAAGGTGGCTTGCACACTCTCGGCCTCGCCCGCCCGCAGGAGGCCGTTGTTGACGAAGATGCAGGACAACCGGGGGCCGACGGCCTGGTGCAGCAGGGCGGCGGTCACGGCGGAATCGACGCCCCCGGACAGGGCGCAGATGACCTTGCCCCCGCCAACCTGCTCCCGGATGCGCCGCACCGACTCGGCAACCACATTGCCGGGGGTCCAACTTTCCCCGCAATGGCAGATGCGGCGGAGGAAGTTGCCCAGAATTGTCATTCCCAAGGGGGTGTGGGCGACCTCCGGATGAAACTGCAAGCCGAACAGGTTGCGGCCGTTGCCCACCGCGGCATGGTCCGAGTTGCCGGTGTGGGCGAGGGTGGAGAAACCCGGCGGGAGCGCTTCCACCCGGTCGCCGTGGCTCATCCAGACCTCAAGCGTGTCGGGAACATCGTCGAACAGACCGGCGCCGGCGCCGTCCCGGGAGAGTTCGGCGTGGCCGTACTCCCGCACTGTTCCCGGCGACACGCGGCCGCCCAAATGGTGGACCAACGCCTGCATCCCGTAGCAGATTCCCAGGACCGGGAGGCCGTGTTCCAGAATCCACGGCGGAATGGACGGGGCGCCGGGGTCGTAAACGCTGGCGGGGCCGCCGGACAGGATAACTCCCTGGGGTTCGATACGTTCGGTGACTCGTTCCCAATCGGCGGACGCCGTGACTATCTCCGAGTAAACCTTCAACTCGCGAATGCGGCGGGCGATTAGGTGGGTATACTGAGAGCCGAAATCGACGACGACGATTCCTTGGCTGCGTCCCGGATTTCGGTTGGCGGCGCCGTTTGGTCCGGTTGACTGCATCGCGTCCTGCCGGTGTGTACTAGTAGTCCAACTTTTTTGAATTGATGGATTCAAGACGTTGAATCTTGATGGGCCTCAAGTCTTGTCGGGCATCCGGGCCAGTATCTTATATCCATCATTTCAAAGCGGTTAGACCACTAGTACCGCGTCAGGGTGAAACCGAGGGATAGATACGGCGAAGCTTATGCCGGGCATCGGTGGTGGAGAAGCTCCAGTCGATGGTTGCCTCAGCCTGATTACGCTCGATCTCCAATGCCGCGATTTCGCGCTTAAGCGACACTTCATCTTCAATGCGGCGATTCAAACATTGGTTGCTGAAGACGCTGAACTCGATCTCCGCCATGTTGAGCCAACTCCCATGTTTGGGAGTATAGTGAAACTCCAGCCGTTGGATCACCCGTCTGGCTTCCTTTGGCTCGAAGGCCTCGTACAGGGAGGCGGGTCTATGGGTGTTCAGGTTGTCCAGCACCACTCGGATCTTCTCCGCTTCCGGGTAAGCAGCATCCCCCAGCCAGCGCATCTGATGGGCGAAGTCGGTCATGGTGCGACGCTCGGTCACTGCCACGTGCCTCCAGCCCGCCAGCGGCTCACAGGTCATGAACAAGTTCCTGGTCCCGTTGCGCTGGTACTCGTAATCAAACCGCTCCCGCCGGCCCGCCTTGGCCGGGATGGGCGCCCGCTTCTCGGCCACCAACTGCTTGGAGGTCTCGTCGAAACAGACTACGGGCCGCTGGGGGTCATAGGGTTCCGCATAGAGGTCCAGCACGTCCTCCATGCGGGCCACGAACTCGGCGCTCACCTTGGGGATGCACCACTCCTTCTTCCGCCACGGCTTGAGTTCGTTTTTTTCAGCACCTGCCTGACCGTCTCCCGGGAGATGGAGTCGGTCAACTCGAGTTCCACCGCCCGGTCGGCCAGCAATCGCAACGTCCAGCGGGTGTGCCCTTCCGGGGCTGCGCTGCAGGCCACGGCCACCAGGTGGGCTTCCTGCTTTCCATCTAGTTTGCGCCGTTGTCCCGGCCGCGGCAGGTCCTCAAGGGCGCGCTTCAACCCGCCTTCTACGAAACGCTGCCGCACCCGGCCGACCGTGGAGGGGCCGACCAGCAGAGCTTCCGCCACCTGCTGGTCGGTAAGGCCTTCATCGGCTTTGCACAAGATCAAAGCCCGCTTCAATTTACGCCCCGAGGATTGGCCGCGCCGGGTGATACCCAGCAAATGTTCCCGCTCATCTTGGGTCAAGTTCACTCGGTATAGCTTGGCCGGCATTCCCCACGCCTCCCCACAATCAAAGAATGCCTCAATTATATACTTTCTTATATTTGTCAAAAATAGCCGGACGCGGTACTAGTTGGACTATTGCGTGGACTTCCGGTTGACTATTATCAGGCACAGCGACATAAAATTCCAGACAGAATCCCATTTCTTCTGGGGTATTTTGATTCTCCCTCACCCCCGGCCCCCCCTGCCTTCGCAGGGGCAGGCTCTCTCCCGCGGGGAGAGGGGAGAATGGAAAGGCCCTGGGGGTGGACCCAGGGCCTTTCCATTCTCCAAGAAAACCGTTGGGTAAACGGGACACGTTGGGGGATGAATCCCCCAACCCCCTGAGTTCAGGGGTTTGTCATGCTTGGCAGGACTTGCCGGATTGTTCACCGTGAACGGATTATCCAGCGGCTACCAAGAATTACTGATGCGTGAATAGATTGCTAAACTGCCGTTCTCCGCTCCCCTGGATTCCCGCCTTCGCGGGAAAGACGATGGGTCAGGACCTGTTTAGTGATTCATTCACGTCTCTGTATACCCTGGGGTGGACCGTCAATTCTCGACCCGGCGGTGCCAACGTGCTAAACTCGAACTCGGTCTAGCATCATGGTACGACTGGACGAAACTGCGACGCGATTGGACGAAACAATGCAGGGGCAACACTCACGGGAGTTGGACGCCGCGCTCGAAACCCTGCGCTCAGGCGGAGTTTGCGCGCTGCCGACGGATACGCTTTTCGGGTTGGCGGCCAACGTATTCGACGAGTCCGCCCTGCGAAGGGTGTTTGAGATCAAGGGGCGCCCGGCCAGCCAACCACTGCCGGTCCTGGTCAACGGCATGGATATGGCTCTCCGGGTGGCATCCGGCGCGTCGGAGTATGCCTTCCGGTTGGCGGACAAATTCTGGCCGGGGCCGCTGACGCTGGCGCTGCCGGCCCACCCCGCGCTGTCGCCGATTATCACCGCGGGGGGCGACACGGTGGCCGTCCGCAGCCCGGCGCATTGGGCGCCACAACGGTTGATTGATGCGCTGGGCGGGCCCATCACGGGTACCAGCGCCAACCGGAGCGGCGGGCCAGACCTGATGACCGCCGATGATGTGCGGCGCGAATTGGGCGGGTTGGTTGACTGCATCGTAGACTGCGGGCCGGCTCCGGCAGGCGCCGCATCCACCATCGTGGCGTTGACCGGCGGGGCGCCGAGGCTGATACGGGAAGGTGTTGTCCCTTTTGAGGCGGTGTTGGAGAGTTTGGAGTAAGGCAGGTCCAGGAGTGGTGAAGAAATTTCTCCGATAGCGCAATATGAGACCTACCGGCAGGCGGTCAACGACGAGCTTCAGGCTTTGTTTGCGGAGCGCCAGGGGTTTGTTTACAACTTGTTGAGATACCATTTGGGTTGGTCTGACGAACACGGGCAGCCACTGGACGGGCCGTTGCAGCTGCATTTGCCCGGCGCGCTGACGCTGGCCGTATGCGAGGGTTTGTCGGGGGGATACTTGGAGGCATTGCCCGCCGCCGCGGGGGTGGAGTTGGTGTACAACTTCACGCTGGTACACGGGGAAGTCCAGGCTGGCCGCCTGGATGCGCAGGACCGGCCGAGCATCTGGTGGGTGTGGGGTCCGGCGCAGGCGATTAACGCCGGAGACGGACTTCACGGCCTGGGCCGGGTGGCGGTGATGAAGTTGGCCCAACGAGGGGTCCCGCCGGAACGGACGCTGAAAGCCGTCGAGGTCCTCGACCGTACCTGCCTGGCTTTGTGCGAGGGGCAGTACCTTGACCTCACGTTCCGGGACCAACTGATGGTCACCACCAACGAATATCTGGGGATGGTCGCCAAGAAAGCGGGCGCGCTGACGAACTGCGCCGCCTATATGGGGGCGCTGGCTGCCGGTGAACCCGAGGAAAGCTGCGTCCGGTTCGCCGGGGTTGGCGAACACCTGGGATCGGCCTGGCAGATAATGCAGGACATTCGCGACCTCTGGGGCGAGCGCGGCGACGGCATGACCTCCAGCAACATCGTCAACAAGAAGAAGAGCCTGCCGCTGATTCACGCCCTGGAAACGGCGGGAACCTCGGAGAAGCGGGAGTTGGGGAACATTTATATGAAGCGGGTCCTGGAACCAGAGGACGCGGCGCGCGTCACCGGCATCCTGGACGGCGCCGGTTCCCGAGACTTTGCCGTGGCCCGCGCCGAGGAGTTGGTGGAGACGGCGTTGGACGAATTGAAGGCCGCCGGAGCTGGACCGGAAGGGTCTCCTCCAATTCCGGGCGCGATTGATGGGGTCGCCAAAGCGATTCTAGCTGGTCAATTCTGACGCACGGCGTTACATAACCTCCGGCAAGCCGCCGCCGGGGCGCTTTTCGATGTCTTGGAGAGAACAAGTTACTAACGCCAACCAATCTGGTACAGCAATTCACCGGGGGTTGCCATAATCCGATGAGCAAACGCAGTCTAGCCAGCCTGGACGCAGCCGGCAAACGGGTGCTGGTGCGGGTCGACTTCAACGTCCCCATTGAGCATGGGGTTGAGGCTATCGAGTCCTACGACCAGCGGCTGCGGGCCACCCTGCCAACTATTGACTACCTGCTGCAACGGGACTGCCGGGTCATTCTAGCCTCCCACTTGGGCCGGCCCGGCGGCAAGGTGGATGAGAGCGTTCGGCTGTCGCCGGTGGGGGACCGGCTGGCCTTCCTGCTGAATCGTCCGGTAGAGAGCCTGGATGACTGCATCGGCCCGGCGGTGGCGGCCAGAATCGACCGCATGAAGGCCGGAGAAGTCGTGCTGCTGGAAAACCTGCGGTTCCACCCCGGCGAAGAGAAGAACGACCCGGAATTTTGCAAAGCGCTGGCGGAACTGGCCGATTGTTTCGTCATGGACGCCTTTGCCGTGGCCCACCGGGCCCACGCTTCCACGGTGGGAATCACCGGATATTTGCCGTCGGCGATGGGTCTGCTGGTGCAGCGGGAAGTCGAATCAATGGGACAGGCTTTGCAGTCGCCCCAGCCGCCTTTGGCGGCGTTGATGGGCGGCGCCAAGGTCAGCGACAAGATTCTGGTGCTGGAAAACCTGCTGGACAAGCTGGACCACCTGTACATCGGCGGCGGCATGGCGGTGACGTTTTTGCGGGCGCAGGCGTTTGCCACCGGCGCGTCTTCCGTGGAGGAGGACCGGCTGGATTTTGCCAGGGGCATTTTGCGGCGCGCGAGGGACCGGGGAATGCAGGTGTTCCTGCCCGAGGACCTGATTGTCGCCAGCGAGTTCGCCGCCGAGCCGGGGGAATGTCAAACCGTTCCCGCTGAACAGGTGCCGGACGGTTGGTACATCATGGACATTGGAGCGGCGACTGCCGAACGGTTTTCCCAAGGGCTCCGGTCATGCCATACCATTATCTGGAACGGTCCGATGGGGGTGTTCGAGATGCCCCGGTTCAGCGAAGGGACGCGGGTGGTAGCCAACGCGGTGGCCGGTCTGCCGGACGTGACCACGGTGGTCGGAGGCGGCTCCACCGCCGAGGCTGTGGAGGAACTGGGCTTGATGGACCGGATGACCCACGTTTCGACCGGCGGCGGGGCGTCGCTGGAGTTTCTGGAAGGCAAGGAATTGCCCGGAATTGCCGCCCTGCCGGATGAATGAACAACCGGAAGAACCCTCAAGGAGATCCGATGCCGTCCCGTTGCGGCGCCGGCAACAATTTACGAGAGGCTGAGCAGCGATGATTGATCTGGAACAACTGCGCGATTGCTACATTCCCACCGACTCCAAGATTGTCCTGCTGGTGGTGGACGGATTGGGCGGACTGGCCCACCCGGACACCGGCAAGTCGGAGTTGGAGACCGCCGACACGCCCAATCTTGACGCAATGGCAAGGGAAAGCGCCTGCGGGTTGACCATGCCGGTGCTGCCCGGAGTCGCGCCCGGCAGCGGGCCGGGGCATCTGTCGCTGTTCGGGTATGACCCGCTGAAGTACATGATTGGCCGGGGGGCTTTGGAGGCGTTGGGCATCGACGTGGAGCTGCGTCCGGGGGATGTGGCCGCCCGGGGCAATTTCTGCACGGTGGATGAGTCCGGCAAGCTGGTTGACCGGAGGGCAGGGCGCATTCCCACGCATCTCAGCGCCCCGTTGTGCACGCGGCTGGACGGGATTGAGCTGGAAGGGGTGCAGGTGGACGTGTTCCCGGTGCAGGACTACCGTTTCGTGCTGCGGCTGCGGGGCGAGGGTCTGTCGGAAATGATAACCGAGACGGACCCGCAGATTAACGGTGTGCCGGCCCTGGAAGTGAAACCCCTGGAACCCTTGGCGGAGAAAACCGCCGGGTTGGTGAACCAATTCGTAGCCAAGGCGGCGGGTTTGCTGTCCGAAGAGGAACGGGGCAATATGGTCCTGTTGCGAGGGTGGGCGCAGCTTCCGTCTTTGCCGCCGATGGGCGACGTTTACCGGCTGAACCCGGCCGGAATCGCCGCTTATCCCATGTACCGGGGCCTGGCCACCGTCGCCAATATGCGAATAATCCCCACCGGCCACACCTTCGCCGACGAGGTGGAGACGCTGGGCGAGAATTACGACGCCCACGACTTCTTCTTCATCCACTACAAGCCCGCCGACGCCGCCGGCGAGGACGGGGATTTCGACGCCAAGGTGAAGACGCTGGAAGACCTGGACCCGTTCATCCCGCAAATCCGCGCCCTTAACCCCGATGTGTTCATGGTTGCTGGGGACCATTCCACGCCGGCAATCATGGCCGCGCATAGCTGGCATCCGGTGCCGTTCATGCTCAATTCGCAGCTTACCAGGGGCGAAGGGGTGCCGGGGTTCGACGAACGGAATTGCGGCCTGGGGTCGCTGGGACGGATTCCTGCCACCAACGTCATGTTGCTGGCCCTGGCCCACGCCGGCAAGCTGACCAAGTTCGGGCCGTAGTCCGCCAATCCCCCACGCCGCGCGTCAGTCCGACAACCGGAAAGACGAGGAATCTGAGCAATGCCCCAAACGTTAATTGCCGGCAACTGGAAAATGAACACGACGCCCTCCGAGGCCGTAGTGTTGGCCGGGGAGGTTCGGGACGGTTTGGACGCACCCGGTGGTGTGGAAGTAGTCCTGTGTCCTCCGGCAATATCCCTGGTGGGAGTAAGCCAAGCCCTGGAAGGTTCCCCGGTTAAAGTGGGTGCGCAGAATATACACCACGAGGACGCTGGGGCCTTCACCGGGGAAATATCCCCGGCGATGTTGTCCGGGGGCTGCCGGTACGTGATTGTGGGGCATTCTGAGCGGCGGCAGCTTTTTGGCGAAGACGATGGGCAGGTCAACCTGAAGTTGCTGGCGGCGCTGCGGCACGGGTTGCGTCCCATCCTTTGCGTCGGGGAAACCCTGGAAGAGCGGGAGTCCGGTCAGGCCGCGCCGGTGATCGAGAGACAGGTGCGGGCCGGGTTATCCGGTGTGGTTGACATAAGCGCGAACGGAACCCGGCGCAGCGGCGGATTAGCGGTGGCCTACGAACCCATCTGGGCCATTGGCACAGGTCAGGCCGCCACGCCGGAGATTGCGGTGGAAATCATGGGCGGGGCGATCCAGGCAACGCTGGCGGATATGTTCGGCGAATCCGCGGCTGACGTTTCCCTGCTGTACGGGGGCAGCGTCAACCCCGGCAACGTGGCCGGGTTCATGGCCCAAGACTGCATACACGGCGCGCTGGTGGGCGGCGCCAGCCTTCAGGCCGGGCAGTTCGTCGAAATCGTGCGGCTGGCCGCGGCGGCCAAAGCCGGGGCCTAGCCTGCCTTGGCCCTGCCGTCCCAGCCCATCGTTGCCATCGTGGGGCCGACGGCGGCCGGAAAGACGAGCCTGGCCGTAGAGTTGGCGCAGCGGCTGGGCGGCGAAATTATCAACGCCGACAGCCGGCAGGTCTACCGCCACATGGACATCGGCACCGCCAAGCCAACCCCCGAAGAACGACGCTGCGCCCCCCACCATCTGCTGGACCTGGTAGCCCCCGACGAGACCTTCAGCCTGGGGATGTTCCTGTCCCTGGCCAAAGATGCCGTTGAAGATATAACCCGCCGCACCCTTCGGCCATTCCTGGTTGGGGGCAGCGGGCAATATGTTTGGGCGATGCTGGAGGGCTGGGACGTTCCGGCGGTTCTGCCAGACTACGAGTTTCGCCGGGCTATGGAGCAGTTGGCCGAGGAGCAGGGACCGGCGGCGCTGCACCGGCGGCTGGCAGCCATCGACCCGACGCGGGCCGCAGCCATCGACTCCCGCAACGTGCGCCGGGTGATTCGGGCGTTGGAGATTTACGAGACGACCGGAGTCGAACCGTCCCGGTTGGGGCAGCGCGGCGCCGTCCCCCCGTCCGTCATTATTGGGCTGACCACCGACCGGCAGATGCTTTACCGGCGCATCGACCGGCGGGTAGACGCCATGATGGACGCAGGTTTTCTTGAGGAAGCCGCGGCTCTTTCCAGCATGGGATACCCAATGTCGGCCAGCGCCCTGAACTGTCCGGGATACCGGGAACTGGGGGAGCATCTTTCGGGGACCTGTTCCCTGGACGAGGCGGTGCAGCGAACCAAGTTCCGCACCCACCGGATGGCCCGCCGCCAGTACACTTGGTTCAAGCTGTCGGACCCACGGATTCACTGGCTGGACGCGGAGGATGAGGAACTGGCAGAGCAGGCCCGCCGCATCGTTGAGGGAGTCCAACACCGGCAATCCCCTATGGTACAATAGCCCTTCAGCCGGGATCTCCGGTCCTGTCAGGATTGGCGGCGAAACCACGGGAGCATGGTCAGATGAAGTTCACCAAGATGGAGGGGGCGGGCAACGATTACGTTTACGTTGACGCCCGCAACCTGGAAGAAGACTGGCCGAGTCTGGCCCGTCAGATGAGCGACCGGCATTTGGGCATCGGTAGCGACGGCCTGATCCTGGTGCAAGGCTCGGAAGTCGCCGACCTGCGGATGCGGATGTTCAACGCCGATGGGTCCGAGGGCGAGATGTGCGGCAACGGTATCCGGTGCTTCGTTAAGTACGCCCTGGAGCATGGGGTCATTGACGGTTCGCCGAACACAGTATCGGTGGATACGCTGGCGGGGATCCGGCAGGTTGCGCCGGTGCTGGAAAAGGGAAGGGTAACCCGCGCAAGGGTATCCATGGGGCTGCCCCGGTTCCACCCCGAGGAAATACCCGTCACCGTGGACCCGGACCTGTGCAGGGAAGGCTGGCCCTTCCTTCAGTATCCGGTGGAGGTGAGGGGAACCACCTTGGCGATGAGCTTCGTGTCGATGGGCAACCCCCACGCCGTCGCCTTCATCGAGCAGCCGGTGGCCAAGTTTCCCCTGCACACCGCCGGCCCGATGGTCGAACACCATGAAATGTTTCCCCGCCGGGTCAACTTCGAGATAGTCAACATCCGGGGTGAAAACGCCCTGACCGCACGAGTCTGGGAGCGGGGCTCCGGTGAAACGATGGCCTGCGGCACCGGGGCCTGCGCCATCGCGGTAGCCTCGCGTCTGCTGGGTCACACCGGCGATTCCGTTGACATAACCCTGCCGGGGGGCACGTTGACCATCAAGTGGGACGGCCGCGGCGAAGTATACCTGGAAGGCCCCGCTGAGGAAGTTTTCAGCGGCGAATGGAACAAGAAATAACGATGGAATTTTCCAACCGTCTCGGCAAGCTCAAGCCCTATCCCTTCGTGGAAATCTCCAGGATTATCGCGGATAAGCGCGCCGCCGGCGCCGACGTGGTGACTTTCGGCATCGGCGACCCGGATATTCCCACGCCCCAGCCCATCGTTGACCGGCTGCTGCAAGCATCCACGGACCCGCCCAACCACCGCTACCCGGAGACCGACGGCTTGCCGGAAATGCGGCGGGCGATGGCCCACTGGTACGAAAACCGTTTCGGGGTGACCCTGAACCCGGATACCGAAATCCTGCCTCTGATCGGGGCCAAGGAAGGCATCGGCCACGTCGCCTTCTGCTTCCTGGACCCAGGCGATCTGGCGTTGATACCCGACCCGGCCTATCCGGTGTACGAGGTTGGGACGATGTTCGCCGGAGCGGAGAGCCACGTCATGCCGCTGCGGGAGTCCAACGGATGGCTGCCGGAGCTGGACGCCATTCCCGCCGACGCGGCGCGGGCCGCCAAGCTGATGTGGCTGAACTACCCCAACAACCCCACCAGCGCGGTGGCGTCGCTGGAGGATTTTGCATCGGCCATCGCCTACTGCCGCCAGCACGATATTGCCCTGATGCACGATGCGGCCTACAGCGAGATTGGGTATGACGGCTACCGGGCCAACAGCTTCCTGGAAGTGGATGGCGCGCGGGAAATTGGCCTGGAGTTCCATTCGCTTTCCAAGACCTACAACATGACCGGCTGGCGCATCGGCATGGCGGTGGGCAACGCCGACATGATCAAGGCGCTGTTCCAGATTAAGGCCAACCTGGACTCGGGCATTCCCCAAGCGATCCAGGAAATGGCGATGGAGGCCCTGACCGGCCCCCAAGACTGCGTTCAGGATAACATAACCATCTACCAACGGCGGCGGGACCGGGTGATTCTGGCCCTGAACCGCATGGGGCTGGAAGTGGAAGCGCCCCGTTCCAGCCTGTACATCTGGCCCCGGGTGCCGGCCGGTTTCACCTCCGCAGAGTTCGCCGCCCGCCTGCTGGAAGACATCGACATCGTGGTGACGCCGGGTTCCAGCTACGGCCAATTCGGCGAAGGGTACATCCGGCTCTCGCTGACCACCCCCGACGAGCAGGTGGAGAAGGGCTGCCAACGGCTGGAATCCTGGGCCATACCGGCGCCCCAAGGAGCGTAGCTTATTCCTAAGAAGGCGATTTCCACCGACCCCCAGCCGGAGAAGGCGGTCCTGGCAGCCGTTGAGGTAAAGGGCCGCGCCCGCCTGTGGGAGTTGGAGGACACGATGGACGAACTGGCCTACCTGGCGCGCACCGCCGGCGCCGAGGTGGTCGGGCGGGTTACGCAGCGTGCCGACCGGCTGACGCCCACCTACGCCGGCAAGGGCAAGGTGCAGGAAATCAAGGAGTCGGTCGAAGAGCTTGGCGCCCAGGTGGTCATCTTTGACGACGAGCTAACCCCCTCCCAGCAGCGCAACCTGGAAGCGGCGCTGGAAACCAAGGTAATTGACCGCACCGCCCTGATTCTCGATGTCTTCGGACGCCACGCCCGCACCCACGAGGGCAAGCTCCAGGTGGAGTTGGCGCAGCACCAGTACCTGCTCCCCCGATTGGTAGGCCAATGGTCTCACCTGGAACGTCTCGGCGGCGGCATCGGCACCAGGGGCCCCGGCGAGACCCAGTTGGAGACCGACCGGCGGATCATCCGGCGTCATATCCAGAAAATCGAGCAGGAACTGGACAAGGTGAAGCAGCGTCGGGCACGGCACCTGGGGCGGCGCAAGCTGGCGGGAATCCCCATGGCGACGCTGGTGGGATACACCAACGCCGGCAAGAGCACCCTGTTCAACGCCCTGAGCGACGCCGGCGTGACTGCCGAGGACCAGCTATTTTCAACCCTTGACCCGGTCACCCGACGCGTCCACCTTCCATCCGGCGGTGAGTTGCTGTTGAGCGACACCGTGGGTTTCATTCAGAAACTTTCCCCGATGGTCGTGGCGGCTTTCCGGGCCACACTGGAAGAGTTGTCCGAGTCCGACGTGCTGATTCACGTGGTGGACATAACCCACCCCAAGGCGCCGGAGCAGGCGCAGGTGGTGGACGAAACGCTGGCGGAGTTGGGGCTGGACCAAAAGCCCCGCCTGGTGGTAATGAACAAGATGGACCTGCTGGACGAAAGCCCGGAAGGGGCCGCGGCCCGATTGCTGCCGGAGGGTGGCCGCTATCCCAACGTGTTCATCTCCGCTGCAAAGCAATGGAACCTGGAAACGCTGCTGGATGAACTGGAGTCCTGCCTGGTGGACATCGACGGCCCGTTGACCGTCGTAACATCAGCCGCCGGAGACTAGCCCAACACTCCCCAACCCCACCGGCCCAACCTGTTTGCATCATCCCGCTCCGTCCCGCTGTTCTGCCAAACGTTTTGCGGCGCCGCTAACCACAACCGCCCGACTAACCTTTTCGGGGCGCCGTTCCTCATTGCCAATTTTCCAGGTTCAGGGTAGTCCACACCTGTCGGCCCGAAAAACGGGCTATTTGGCGATTCTGACGCGCCTGGTCTCCGCGGGCGGTAGAGGAGGAAAGTGGCGGACATAACGCCGTTGGCCGGACTGTCAATTTTGGGGGTCGCGGGTAGTTAAGGGTCGGCCGGCGGAGAAAGCGGGCGATTTGGCGATTCTGACGCGTCGGGTTTACGAGGGTGGCCGGGGTCGGCGGACTGCCAGGGTAATCGGAAGTGGGGTAGGACTGCCAGGTTACTCCCGGTTAAACCCGTCTTTCCTGCGAAAGCAGGAAAGACGGGTTCCGGGCAAGGGTCAATTTTGGGGTTCAGGGTAATCCGATACCTGACAGCCCGCAAAATGGGCGATTTGGGGAATTTTGGGCCGGAAAATTTTCCGACAGGGTGGTTCGCACAAGGTACGTTATGTAGAGTCCCGCCTGTTTTGGAATTTACATAACGGTTATACTGGCGTTTTCGGCCATTTTCGATCATTTTCCATTTGGCGACCCCGGGAGCCATTTCCGTCCAGGAATGTCCCGGCGGTTGGTTGGCCGGACTGAGTGGGCCATTTTGGATGGGCACTTCCCGAATTGTTGTACAGGAGGTTGGAATCATGCGGGTTGCCGGAAAAGTTGCTTTGATTAGCGGTGGGTCCCGGGGGATCGGCGCCGCCACCGCGCAGTTGCTGGCCGAGGAAGGGGCCGCGGTAGTCATCGGCGACATCCTGCGGGAGGAGGGGCTTCAGACCCAATCCCGCATCAACGAGGCCGACGGCCGCTGCACCTTCGTTGACTTGGACGTTACCAGCGAATCGGCTTGGGAGCAAGTCGTTGCCGCTGCCGTTGCCACCTACGGGAAGCTGGATGTTCTGGTCAACAACGCCGGCATCAGCGGCCGGACCCGGGTTGAAGAAACGGACAGCGAGCTGTGGGACCGGGTCATGGCCATCAATGCCAAGGGCGTTTTCCTGGGCACCAGGGCGGCAATCCCGGAAATGCGGAAGGCCGGGGGCGGGTCGATTATCAATATCTCCTCCATTTACGGCATCGTCGGCAGCGAGACCTCCACCGCCTACCACAGTTCGAAGGGCGCGGTGCGGTTGCTGACCAAGGCGACGGCGGTGCAGTACTCGCGGGAGGGCATACGGGTGAACTCGGTACACCCCGGTTTTGTCGAAAGCCCGATGACCGAAAGGTTCCACGCTCAGCCCGAGGTGCGGGCGGACCGGGTGGGCCGGACTCCGCTGGGACGGCTGGGCCTTCCCATAGACATTGCCCGGGGCATCCTGTTCCTGGCGTCGGATGAGTCGTCCTTTATGACCGGCAGCGAATTGGTCATTGATGGGGGTTGGACGGCCCAATAGGCAGGCTGTTCGGATTTGGGTCTTTCCTGCTTGTGCCGGTGTCACTGTTAATTTGGCGCCATTTTCGTCTTTCCTGCGTAGGCAGGAATCCAAGGGCCCTTGCCAATAGCAACCATTGCCGGGCCAAACCCGCATGGATTCCCGCTTTCGCGGGAATGACGAGGTTGACTCGCATTGCCAAAACGCGCAGGAATCCCACGAACTCAATGGGCCGGGTACGGGGCCGAACTGCGTGTTATAATTGACAGGATATCAGCGGGCCGAAGTGGCGGAATGGTAGACGCGCCGGTCTCAAAAACCGGTGGGGGCAACCCCGTGTCGGTTCGAATCCGACCTTCGGCACCACCCGCGCCCGCGACCCACTTTCCCTTTATATCAACACCGTCCCGGCCGTGTTCCGGGCTGTTCCCCGTTCCCGATATCTGAAGTTCGGCGGGGCCGGGAAGGCCGACAGCAGCGGCGACACGGTGTCGATTACCGCGTCGGAGATGCTCTCCACGGTGGGGCAGCCGCACATTCCCATGGTGGCGTCCAACTCGTCCCGCAGCAACTCCAGCACAGCTTTGAGGCCGTTTTCCCCATCGACGGCCAACCCCCAGAACAGCGGCCGGCCCATCAACACCGCCTGGGCGCCCAGGGCCAGGGCCTTGAATATGTCGGTGCCTCTCCGGATGCCGCCGTCCAGGTAAACCTCGGCGTTGCCGTTGACCGCCTTGACCACTTCCGGCAGCACCTCAATGGTGGCCGGCGTGGTGTCCAGGTAACGCCCGCCGTGGTTGGAGACGATGACGCCCTTGGCCCCGTTCTCGGTGGACAGGCGGCCGTCTTCGCCAGCCATGATGCCCTTGACGACCACCGGCAGCCGGATGTTGGACGCGAACCAGTCCAGGTCGGCCCACACCGAACCCTGGTCCCTGATGTCGCTGGGACCGGCGGGAGCGTCGGCGGCGAACTTCCAGGTGTGTTCGCCGAGTTCAATCTGAGCGTAGTTGGGCGATTCGCCGCCCACGTAGTCGTTCCGGATGTTGCGTTCCCGCTTGGGCTTGATTTTGGCGTCCAGGGTCATGCAGATGGCGGAGTAGCCGGCTTCCTCGGCGCGGGCGGCCATTTCCAGGGTCATACCCCGGTCTTTGAAGAAATACTGCTGGAACCACAACGGCCCGGAGGCCACGGCGGCGACGTCTTCCATAGTCCGGGAGGCGTGGGAACTTAGCACCATCAGCGTCCCCGCGGCGCCGGCGGCTTTGGCGGTGGCGAGTTCGGCGTCCGGGTGGGCGGAGCTATGGTTTCCGGCGGGATCCAGCATCAAAGGAAGGGAGATATTGTGTCCGAGGACGGTGGCGCTCAGGTCCCGATCGGCGACGTCCACCATCATGCGGGGCCGGAGCATGATGGAGTCGAACACCGCACGGGTCCGGCGGATGGTTATCTCGTCGGTGGCCCCGCCGGCGATGAAGTCGTAGTGTCCCTGCTCGATTCGCTGCTTGGCCAGCTCCTCGTATTCAAAGGTGTTCACGGGTTCGGCTGCCATGTTATGTCACCTCTTTCAGCAATTGTGCCTGGCCCGTCAAATCGGGCAGGACTCAGAAACTCTGTCCGAACTTGTCCCGGTGGGCAATCTCGGACAAGGGCTTGCGGGGAATGCCTCGGCCCCGAGCGCCGGGGATGCGGTAGCCGTAGGGCATCAGGGTTATTAGCTCCATTTCTTCGGGGATTTCCAGCAGCGCTTTGACCGCCTGCTGCTGCTCTGCCTGCCGGACGCCGACGAAGCAGGTGCCGAGGCCCTCGGACCAGCCCACCAACTCCATCTGCTGGAGCGCGCGGCCGGCGTCCAACTGGGGCCGTACCGATTCCCCGATAACGATGGCGATGACCAGCGGGGCGGTGGCGATAAAGGGGCCCTGGGTGGCGATTTCTCCCAGCTTCTTGATGGTCGCCTGGTCCTGGATTGCCACAAAATGCCACGGCTGGGAGTTGCTGGAACTGGGAGACCAGCGCCCGGCTTGCAGCAGGCGCAGCACCACTTCTTCGGGGATGGGATCCGGCTTGAACTCGCGGACGGTGCGCCGCCGCCGGACGCATTCAAAGACTTCCATGATTAACCTCCGGTGCAACCTCGGATATGAGACCGGGACGCACCCGCCGCCAGGGTTCGGCAGGGCCTTTCGATTCTCGAGACATCCCCTCTCCCCCTGTCTGCACAGGGGCAGGCTCTTTGGAAAGGGTTAAGGTGAGGGCGTCCCGGTCAAGAACCACCGCTGCTGATACGCGGGGTTCGCCCTCACCCCCGGCCCCTCTCCCGCGGGGAGAGGGGAGAATCGAAAGACCCTGCAGGGTTCGGGTGCGGTGCAGCCAATTTTGCCACACCAAGGACGGGATTGCACCCGTTGGGTGTCATTGTTGGGTGTCATTAAGGAAGCGCATACAGGTTGGAGGCGCATACAGGCCGTCGGGACGGATGGACAGACGATGTAGTGCCAACAGATTTTCTGGTGACAGGTAACTGTTCAGACTGGGGGATTCGAGCCACGGGAGGCAGTTAAAGCGCTAAAAAATGGAAAGTGTGGCATTCTGTGTCATTTACGCTTGGCGGCGGCGCTGCGATGGGGCCTGACGTCGGGTTTTTGTGCCATTTGTGTGTCACCTTTGTGCCATTGTGTGCCGGTTTTGACGCACTTTGGCGGGCTGGTCTTTCCGCCGCAATTAAACCCGGGGCCGGCAATTCCGGCGCGGGGGGCCGGCTCAGGATGATTGGTGATTATGGTAGGGTAGCGTCACCGGGATTGGCAAGAGGCAAGTGTCAGCAGGGACAATCGGGAAACCCTTAGTCTGAACTGTTACGGTGACAGGGTTATGTTGACACTGGTTAGGGCAAAATCGCATAATCACTTCCAAATTAAAGGGATAGACCTGCCCTTTTCCGCAAGAATAGTTGGAGGCACCACGATGGCCACTGAAGAACTGGCTTTGATGGCGCACCTGATGCGCCGCGCCGGGTTTGGCGCATCTCGGGAAGAATTGGAAGCTAGGGCCGAGTGCGGTTACGAACAAACCGTGGAGGAGCTGCTCAACCCGGAGACGCAGGAGCCGTCGGACCGGCTGGAGTTCCTGCGGTATCACCCCGGGTTCTGGAAGCCGGTCACGTCCCCGGGAATGGGGGCGGCCACCTGGATGCACGACCTGATTAACTCCCAGCGGGTGTTGCAGGAAAAGATGTCCCTGTTCTGGCACCAGGTGTTCGCCACCGGACAGTCCAAGGTGGACCACTGGCACGAAATCCAGAACCAGATTGACCTGTTCCGGGAGTTGGGCATGGGAGACTACCGGCAGCTTCTGGTGGAACTGGCCAAGAACCCGGCGATGATTTACTGGCTGGACAACTGCGACAACCACGCCTACGCGGTCAACGAGAACTGGGGCCGGGAGCTGCTGGAGCTGCTGGAGCTGTTCAGCATGGGCGTGGGCAACTACACCGAGGACGACGTGCGGGAGTGTTCCCGCGCCTTCACCGGCTGGACCATGTCGCCCAACATTCCCAGGAACGCCTACGGCCGCTACAACTGGCAGTTCGAGTACCGGGAGGAAGACCACGACCACGAGGAGAAGACCTTCCTGGGGCACACGGGCGATTTCAACGGCGAAGACATCATTGATATCGTGTGCGCCCAACCTGCAACGGCCCGGTTCATCGCCCGCCACCTCTACAACTTCTTCGTCGCCGACGAGGCGCAGGTGCCGGCTTGGTCGGTGACGCCGCCGCGAGACCCAGAGGCTATTGATTTGCTGGCCCAAACCTTCGTTGATTCGGGTTATGTAATCCAACCCGTGCTGCGGACTTTGTTCCTGTCCGACTTCTTCAAAGAGGCCCGCTTATCCAGAATCAAGAGTCCCGCCGAGATGGTGATAAACACCCTGCGGTTGGTGGGCGGCTTTGAGTTTCCGGCCCCCGGAATCGGCAACCTTTCCAAGCAGCCGGGATACATGGGCCAGGAACTGCTGAACCCGCCCAGCGTGGAGGGCTGGCACACCGGCGCCGAGTGGATCAACAGCGGCACGTTAATGAAGCGCATCAATTTCGCCGCCGACATGATGGGCGACGTTTCCCGTCCGGGAGTGCAGTCCATTATCAACCGCGTCCGGGTGCAGGGCGACCTGGGGCCGGAGCAGTTGGTGGACTTGTGCCTGGACCTGCTGGGGCCGATGGAGGTCTCCGAAACGACCCGCCAGCAGTTGGTGGGACACGCCGCCGAGGGCGGTGTCCTCGCCTGGGGCGACGGCGCCGAATCCGGGAACCGGGTCGCCGAGATGCTGCAACTGATTGTCGCGACGCGGGAATACCAGTACGCTTAGGTTCGGCGGGAATCCGCCCGGCACCCCTACTCTCAGGAGGGAACCGATGACGAGCAACAAGAAAGACCCGGTGCTGGTGGTGCTCCAGCTTTCCGGGGGAAACGATTACCTGAACACGGTCATACCCTACAATGACCCGATTTACCGGGACAGCCGGCCAGTTGTGTCGCTGCCGGAGAATCAAATTCTGCCGCTCAACGGCGAAATCGGTCTGCACCCGGCCATGGGGCCAATCCGGGACCTGTACCAGCAGGGCAATGTGGCTATCGTCCACGGCGTCGGATATCCCAACTCGCCCCGCTCCCACTTCCGCTCCATGGACATCTGGCATACCTGCGAGCCGGAGAAGATGGGAACTGAGGGCTGGCTGGGTCTGGCCACCCGGGACCTGGACCCTCACAAGGAAAACGTGGTGACCACGGTCAGTTTCGGGCCTTCCATGTTCCGGGCCGTGGCCGTTCCTGGCGTTCCGGTGGCCTGCGTGGACAACCTGGAGAGCTACGGCTTGCTCACCGGCATCTCCGCCCAGCAGCAGCGGGAGAAGATTCTCAGCCGGTTCACGCAGATGTACACGCCGACGATGGGATCGGACTTCGTGATGGACTACCTGGGCGACACCGGCCTGGAAGCAATGGCGGGGGCGGACATCCTGAAGGTTGCCCCACAGATGTATTCGTCCACGGTGGAGTACGCCGACACGCCCATCGCCACCAAGCTGAAGGGCATCGCTCAAATACACCTGGCCGGCGTGGGTACGCGCATCTTCTACTGCGACCACGGCAGCTTCGATTCCCACGCCAACCAGTTGGGAATGCACAGCCAGCTTTGGAGCGACGTTTCCAACGCCATCGGGGATTTCTTTGCCGACCTGCGGGAGCATGACGCCGCCGACAACGTGGTGATCGCGCTGTTCTCGGAGTTCGGGCGCCGCGTCCGCGACAACGGTTCCGGCACCGACCACGGCGCTGCCGGGGTTGCCTTAGCCATCGGGGATCCGGTCATGGGCGGGGAGTACAGCGAGTACCCATCGCGCCGGGCTGAGGACCTGACCCAGGGTGACCTGGAGCCCAACCTGGACTTCCGCGGGTTTTACTCGACCGTAGTAGAGGACTGGCTGGGTCTGGACGCCGTTCCCATCGTCCACGGCAACTTCGAGAAGCCCAGGTTTCTTGGGGCCTAGAGATCGAACACCTTGGAATAGCCGTCTTATGCCTAACGCTTTGTTGGGGGCATGGAATGATTGACTCCAAAAGGGAAAAGATTGAGCAGATGGTCGGAGACGGCAAGACCATCGTGCAAATTTGCAATGAACTGGACTTGGAATGGAAGGATGTGTCGAATTTCTTGCATTCTATCGACAAGAAAAGTTGGCTAGGGGCGAAGCGAGTCATAACCAACAGGCTCAAAAGGCTCCAAACGGAAAAAACGAATCCGCTAGAGAAACATTGGTGCAAGACGCAGCCAAGTGGATTGATTACCTCTACGCGGATGGGAAACGCCTGAGTGGCCAGGTTGACCGAGCACGCCGAGCCTTGGACAACGCGAAAAAAGCACTTGACGGTTAGTTGTCAACCAACTACTGGCAAAGTTCCTTCTTACAGATGTGGCAACGATTTTCCGAGTTCGTCCAACAATCTAATGTTACCCGGGAGCTTGCATTGTCATGGTTACGCAATTGGTGGCCGGAAGGGTCTTCGATTACAGCCGCACCGTCGGCAGGGGCGGCATTTCAGGGGCCGGGTTCAGCTCGCCGGCGGATGTTGCCTTGGGTGATGGAGATTATGTCTACGTGCTGAACCGGGGTTGGGAGTTTGTGACCAATGTTCCCTGGAACCGGACCGCCCGGGGTACACGGGTCAGCATCCTGTCCGTTGGTGACGAGGCCGGGGATGAAGAGTTCATTTCCGAATTCAGCAAGTACGGCGACGGCGACGGCGAGATGATTTGGCCGGCGGGTATTGCCCTTGACCGCGGCGGCAACGTCTACGTCACCGACGAATGGCTGAACCGGGTTTCAGTCTTCGACCGGGACGGGAATTATATGGCGTCGTGGGGAATGTCCGGCGACGGGCACGGGCAGTTCAGCGGCCCTTCCGGGATTACGCTGGATGCCGACGACAACGTATATGTGGTGGACAGCCGGAACCATCGGGTGCAGCGTTCTCCACCTCCGGCGAGTTCCAGATGTCCTGGGGCGGTTGCGGTTCGGATGAGGGTCTGCTGGACAGTCCCTGGGGCATCACGCTGGACGGGGAAGGCTGCGTCCTGATCGCCGACCACAAGAACGACCGGGTGCAGAAGTTCACGCCCGAAGGCGAATTTCTGGCCGCCTTTGGCGCTCCGGGGACGGGACGGGGGCAGTTGACCCGTCCTTCCGACGTGGCGGTTGATCCGGACGGGGACGTTTACGTCTGCGACTGGTCCAACAGCCGGGTGCAGATGTTTTCGCCGGACGGCAAGTTCGTGACGGCCTTCCACGGCGATGCCCAGGAGTTGAGCAAGTGGGCCAAGATGGTAGTGGACGTTAGTTCCGAGACCATCAAGCGCCGCCGGGAAGTCCGCAGTCTGGAGCTGGAGTGGCGGTTGGCCATGCCCCGGGCGGTGGTGTTCGACCCTCGCCGGGGAAGGTTGATTATTGCCGACACCCAGCGCAACCGTCTCCAGATTTATGCCAAGCTCAAGGACTATTCCGAGCCGCAGCGCAACCTGTGATTCTGATGGGCCGGCCCTCTGCCGGCCCTTTTTAATAACCGGACAAACCAACCCGGATGGACGACGATGGACCCGCAGCAGGAAGCGCAATACATTCAGTTGGCCGCGGAGCACCCCGAATGGCTTTGCTCGGACGCCCCGCTGGAGATTCTGCAAGAGTCGTCTTACGCCGGGGACGAACCCACCGAGTTTCTGAGGGCTTTTTTCTCCTCCGGGTACGCCCAATGGCTGTCCCAAACCCACGGGGTCCCCGTCTCGGCCCTCGATCCCGAGCAGGTGCGTCGGGCGGCCCTGCTGTTGTGGGTGCGGGCCTGCGAGCTTTATACCAGCCACGTCTACCAGCGTCCCGACTCCAACTGGGACCGGCAGTTTTTTTCTGACGAAGGGCTTTACTGAACCGACACGCCGGGTTCGGCAAGGGATGGTTGGGCCTTTAACCGGAGCAGCGGCAGGCTGACAAACGCCTAATGCGCCAGGGCCGGTTTTCTGCTAGAGTCCCTCTAGCGGGGCCGGACGCCCCCCAGCACCTTTACCATCACACCCCAGGAGGTAACAATCAATGCCATCTTTTACTGACACCCTGACGGTCAACGGCGAGAGCATGGAAATGTACGCCAGCCTTCCCAGCGGCCCCGGCCCCCATCCGGCGGTGGTTATCGCTTTCCATGTCGGCGGCGTTGACGAGTTTGACAAGGTTATGGCCGACCGCCTGGCCGAAGAGGGCTACGTCGCGGTGGTGCCGGACCTGTTCCACCGCTTCACCGACGCTCAACTGAATGGCCCGCGCCTGGAACGCCTGACCTACCTGAGAGACCCGGACATTATTGCCGACATGAACGCGGCGGTGGACTTTCTGGTCGGGCAGTCCGCAGTGGACAGCGAGCGAATCGGGGTCACCGGGTTCTGCATGGGGGGCCGCGTGACCTGGCTGATGGCCGCGGTCAACCCCATCTTCAAGTGCGCCGCGCCCTTCTATGGCGGCAGCATTATGTCTCCCTGGGGCGCCGGCGAGAAGTCTCCCTTAGACTTGACCGACGGGATTAACTGCCCGATGATGTTCCACTTCGGCGCTACGGACGGCAATCCATCCCCGGAGGACCAGGTAAAGCTGGACGCCGAGCTGACCCGGCTGGGCAAGGAGCACCAGTTTTATTCCTATGAGGGCGCCGGCCATGCCTTCATGGACTTCACCAACCCTGACCGCCACCATGCGGCGGCTGCCGAGGCCGCTTGGCCGCGCACCTTGGAGTTCTTCGCCACCCACCTGAAATAGGCAAGGCTTGCCGGGGCCGCAACCTCTTGAATACGACGGGCCGCCCGCTGCATCAGCGGCCCGTTACAACCCCCAACCTGCGGGAAATCCGCGCGAAAGGAACTTGAACCATGCCGAATGGAATCCGGATGTCCCGAGAACTGGGCCGGGTGCCTTCCATGACCGTGCCGCTGGACGCCGAGCAGGAACTGCGGTTCCAACGCTTGATGGAGCGGGTGATTCTGGTGGACCTGCACCAGCATCCAATGGTTCTGCCGGAGGTCATGGAGGAGCTGACCGACTATCTCCGCACCAACGATTACAGTTGGGGCTACGAGGCGGTGAAGTATGGGGGTTGGACCGCGGTGGCCACCGCCAACTTCTTCCGGGGCCTGATTGGTACGCCGGACCTTTCGATGGTGGAGTTTGACGATGTGGCGCAGGAAGTGGCGCTAATGCTGTCAGACCTGAACCGCCGGTCGGACGTATCCACGGTGTCCAATGCGTCGGAAATTGAGGCGGCCAAGGAGCGTGGAGCGGCCGGGTTTTTCCCCACACTGGAACACCTGGCCATCGGCAAGGACCTGAACCGGCTCGATGTGCTGCACGGCTTGGGAATCCGGCTGGCGGGCCTCACCTACAACCGCAAGAACTACATCGGAGACGGCCAATTCGAGCGGAACGACGGCGGACTCAGTGACTTCGGCATCGCCGTTGTCGAGCGCATGAACGATTTGGGAATGGCCATTGACGTATCCCACGCCTCCTTCAACACGGTCATGGACGCCTGCCGGTTCTCCCGCGCCCCCATCGCGTTCAGCCACAACGCGGCCTACTCCATTCGGGCCGTCCCCCGCTGCCGCAACGACGAGGAACTGCTGGCCTGCGCGGAGAAGGGCGGCATCATCGCCATCACCGCCGTCCCCAACTCGCTGAGCGACGACCCGAAGCAGGACATTGATTGCGTGTTGGACCACTACGACTACATGGTCAAGCTGGTGGGAATCGACAGCGTGGGAATCGGCACCGACACCAACGTCGGCAGCCATGTGGACTTTCACCGGGTGGTTTTGGGGAGGCGGCCGGAGCAGCTTCCCGCTCCCTACCTGGACGGACTGGAATCCCCGGCTGACGGGAAGAACATAGTGCGGGGTCTCATGCGGCGAGGGTACTCCGACGAGGACATCGGAAAAATCGCCGGGGGCAACGCCCTGGCGTTCCTGCGCCGGGTCATGGGTTAAGAAACTATCTCACAAACCTGGTTTCAGAGCAGCTAGACCGTTATGTCAAGGCCCCTCTCACCGGCGACAGCCACGCAGTCGGGGCATAGAATGTCGCGGGAGAGTTTGAGCACGGTCCAGATGTTGTCGCTTTCCACGCCGCACAGGAACTGAGGGACCATCTCCTCGAAGGAAGAGGCGAACAGCGCTTCGACGTAATGTGCGCTGCCGGACCGTTCCGCATTGGCCCACCACCAGGGCACGAACGTCCGCTCCATCTCCTGGGCCACCACCGAGCTGACCCACCCTTCTTCGGGCAGTTCCACCAGCCAACCGCGCCCTTCAGGGTTGCGGTAGGCCGTCAACTCGCCATCCTGAATACACTGCCGGATGATGGATGTGGCCAGGTGAAGGCGCCGGGATGCCTCTTGAATCGTCACGCTTTCCATACTGATGCCCCTTGAGGATTGACGTTAGACGGGTTTCCAACCGGGAACGGACGCCACGGTGAAGGCTATGGCGTCATTATAACCCCCACGGCAATAGGCGGATTTGGGGAGATGGCCCCGGTGGGGAAGAAAGTCTTGTCAGGACTTCAGGACGGGCGGGGAGCGCCGTCTGTTTCAGGTTAGAATCGCTCGTCGGCAAGAAGCAGAAGCTCCATGAGAACCTGCGCTCCGTTGGCGCAGTCTTCGGGGGTGGAATACTCGCCGGGGGCGTGGCTGACGCCGTCCACGCTGGGCACGAATACCATCGCCGCCTCGGTGATTCCCGCCATGGATTGGGCGTCGTGGCCCGCCCCGCTGGGCACACGGCGGTGGGCCAGACCGGACCGGCCCGCGGCGGCGGCCACCAACTCCTGCATTGCCGATTGGATGGGGCAGGATTGAGTTGACTCGAAACGGGATATGTCGATGGCCACACCGTCGGCGCTAGAGATACGCGCAGCCACAGAGCGAAGCTCGGCTTCGGCGGCGGCCAGAGATCCCATGTCCAGGTCCCGGAACTCGACGCCCAGCTTGACCTGGCCGGGGACTACGTTAACGGCGTTGGGGTACACCTGAAGCGTGCCTGCGGTTCCCACGCGGCAGATTTCCAGGTCGGAGGCCATGCGCTGAACTTCCAGCACCAGCCGGGAGGCGCTGACCAAGGCGTCGCGGCGGCCGGACATGGGCGTGGCGCCGGCGTGGTTGGCCGTACCCGTGATGAGGGCCTCGTAGACCCAGCGGCCGGTGATGCCAGTGACGACGTGGGGATTCCGTCCTGGTGCAGCGTGGGCCCCTGCTCGATGTGCAGTTCCAGGTAGGCCGCCAAATCCCCGGGTTTTCGGGCCGCCTGACCCACCCGGCTCATGCTGCCCTGGATGTCGGACAGGCGGGCGCTCATCAAGACGCCCTCGTCATCCACGGCGGTGAGGTCGCCGGGTTCCAGCGCGCCGGCCATAGCCCGGCTGCCGAACAGCCAGCGGTGAAAGCGGGTGCCTTCTTCGTTGGTGAACACCAGGACTTCCACCGGATGCCGGGTAGCGGCGTTGGCATCCGCCAACGCCTGCACGACCTCAATGCCGCCCATCACGCCCAGGGCGCCGTCGTACTTGCCGCCGTTGGGCACGGTGTCGATATGGGAGCCCATCGCGATGGCGGGCAGGTCGGGGTCTGACCCGGCGGCACCCGTGTTGCCTGGCTTTCCGTTGGGGCCTATTCGTCAACCCCGGCTGGCGGCTGCTCGTCGTCCCCTCCCGGTCCTTGTCCGCCATCGTCTCACGGTTCTCCGTCCTCGTTGTCAACCGGCCGTTCGTCGTTCCCGACCGGCTGTTGCGCGTCGTTGACCCGGATTTCGCGCACGATGAAGCCGTCGCCTATCCGAAGCGGGATACCACGAGCGTCGTTGACGAACACCAACTCGGTTCCGCTCTCCGTCCGGTACAGCAGCCCCTCAGCGTTCTCCTGGCACTCACCCATGAAGCAGACCGTCGCCTCGGTGGTGGCGGGCGTGAATTCGTAGCCCGATTCCTCGATGGGGAACGGCTGCATGAACGGCCCGACGACTCTACCTTCCTCAACTTCCTCCTTCTGCGTCGCGTCGGTCAAGGCGTCGTATTCCGTGTAGGTCCGCCCGTCCAACCGCTTGTAGGAGCCGGTCCGGTTGAACGCACCCACCCGAGTCTCGATGGTGGGGGCCTGAAGCACCGTGTCAGTCCATTGTGTTGCGGACCCGTATTCTACCCGGCGCGTCTCCCGCAGCACCTCCGCTGGGCCGGGACCGACCGATACGGCGTGCCCGTCGGTCTCGTACACCATCGTGAACTGGGGCCAGGTCGGGATGGTGGGGTATTCGGTGTCCGCGCCGACATCCGGCAACACGGCGACCGCCACGAATGCCGAGATTGCCGCGAGAATGAGTACCGGGATTCCGAATTTGATTAGTGTCCCTTTCGTCATTTCGCCTCCGTCACTCTAGGAAATGGTCATGGTAGATACCGCTAAAGGAAGTCTCTTGGAGGTCCTCACCGGCGTACCAGAAGTAGCGGTATTTGAGTCGTTGCCGTACGAGCGCCCCATCCCGTAGCGTCGCCTCGTTGTAGAGGTTATCCACGCACAGGTTGTCGGGGCTCCCACAGTCCTGCCAGGACGAAGCCGGCACCGTGAGCACCGTCTTCCACTTGCTGCCGTCCCATCGCTGGTACAGAGTCGCGTCGCGCTTCCATTCGGATGCGAACTGCCACCACTCAAGGTCTGCGGCGGGCCGTCCCCCGAAGTATATGCGATCCACGTAGGCAACAAAGGGGTTGGTAGTCTTGCCGTAATAGACGGTGCTGGAGTGGGTTACTTCAGTGTCGCCCGTCCAGGGACGGGCGTCCTCGGTCTCAATCGGCCCGTTGGAGAGCGCGATCAGCGACAGCGACGCCAGCCCGGCGACCGCTATGAGCAATAGTTTCGGCAGATTCATATCGTTCCTCTCTATTAGCATTTGGGTCGGTTGGTCACGTCCGGTAGCTTACATCTCGCTCCTTCCTGTTCGGTGACGGCCTGGTAAACGTCCTTGAATATCCGCATCCCATTCCTCCGCCGGAGCGCCTTTAGGGTGTAGATATCGGCGCAGGAGAGGAGGGCCATCCCCGCCGCGATGAACGCCAGGGTGATTACGGCAATCAACGGAAGCCTCCGGTTGGGACGCAAAAACGCCCCGGTTTAATCGGATCAACCGGGGCTGGACACAAACGGCGCAAGGAGGCTATCCTTCGCCTGTGGTTAGGACCGGAAGCCCCGGTTCGCTTAGGCTCGGCAGGTAATGGATGCCGGGCTTTTCATGTTCAACTATTTTAGGAATCCTCTGAACAAGTCGGAAACGACGACGATCCTCTGTTGGAATCGTGCTTAACTAAGGCGTGGTCTGGGGCAATCCAACAACTTATTCAGAGGTTCCTTAGCACGGAAACGGCTCCGTGCGGCGTGGGGTGCGGCACACCCTACGCCGCGCCGCCCGGGGGGCCTCGGCCGTGCCGCCCACGGCCTGGTAGAGCCAACCGAAGGGGATGTAGAGGATGGCCAGCGCGGACAACTGGCAAATTACCGATACGAGGACGACCGCCAGAAATATCCGTCCGGGGTCGCGGCGTACGACGGCGGCTGGAAGGCGTAACCGACGACCTTCCCGATCAACCACACCACCCCCGTCAGGTCGCGGGGCGCTAGGTCCAGGTCGGTTATGGCGCCGTTGCGGGAATGGGACGGGTCAACCGCGAAGTTGGCGGTCCCGGTCAGCAGCCGGTAGGCGCCCACATCGCCAAAGCATTCTCCCTGGGCGAAAGGAGTTTCCGTTGCGATATCCAGTTGCACCACCGGGGCCATATCAGTCCTCCTGGAACGCTGAATGCTGTGTAATCAGGAACGATGGGCGGCTGCCGGTGGGCGTCACAAACGAATGTAGCCCACATCGTCTTCAATTGTGATTTCGGTGCCAAAGGGCTTGGATACGTCCTGGAGCCAGCGGAGCGTCGCCTGGGCGATGGGGCCCTCGGCCAGGACCGGGCGGCCCCGCTGTCCGATGGGGCGGCCGAACCCCATGTCGATGGGATGCAGGGCAACCTCTTTCAGGTTACCGCCGGCGTAGGTGCAGGTGGCGACCACGCTCTGCCAGAAAACCGGGTCCGCGGCGAAGGCCCGGCTGCCGCCACCGGAGCGGGTGTCCAGATAATCGCCCGGGGTCTGGTCGTAGCCCAGCTTGAACCGCCGGTAAGCCTCGTCGGGCACCCACAAAACGCTTTCGTTCTGGAATATGAAATTGCCCAGGCTGTAAAAGATGGGCCGGTTCTTGTAGATTTCGATGCCCCGCAGGAAGTGGGGGCCGTGGCCGGCGAACAGGGCGCAACCCTGGTCGATGGTCCAATGGGCAAATTCGACCAGGAACTGGGGCGGCTCCAGCCGGCAGGGGCCGTGAAACTCCCCGGTCGCCCCGCTCTCGTGGCAGTGGGCGCCGTACACCACCCAATCGGATTGCTTTTGCGCCCCGCGAATCCACTTGCTGATGCCCGCCAAGTCCTCCCGGTTTACCGAGGTTTTTACCGAGAACTCTTCGCCCAAAACGAACTTGTTTTCCAGAAACTCAAGCTCGGACTCGCTGGCATCGTCATCTTCAACACCCCGAAACCCGAAGGATTGCAGCGCATCATCATGGGCTTCGTACCCAAGTTCATGCCTCGCCTTCTGCAGGGCTTCAAAGACATCGCGTTCTACATGGTGGGTTATGTCATGCCGGAGGGCGTTTACGCCGGGTTTACCCCGGAAATCGGGGCGGCCCGGGCCGGCGCGGGAAGTCTCACTGAAGGTGCTGGTGGCCGACATTATGGCTACCCGTCCTCTCGGCGAGTCCACGTAGGCGGGAGACCGCGCCTCATCAATGTCGCCTCCGCCGCCGGCGTGGGGCAGGTCCGCCTCGTTGCAGTGCTTCAAGGTGGTCAGGAACCCGCCTTCCGAGAAGTCGAAGGAGTGGTTGTTGGCGGTGGTCACGGCGTCAATGCCCATCCACTTCAGTTCCTCAATGTTGCGGGGGTCCGAACGGGTGTAGGTTGCCCCGCTCCACTGCCAGGTGCTTTCGTAATCGTGGAAAAGCATCTCCAGGTTGGCCATGCTCACGTCGGAGCTTTTCAGGATGTTGACCAGCTTGAGGAACCCTTCCTCCTTATAACCTCTCATTCGCCGGGTAATCATGGCGTCGCCGGCCACCGTGATGGAAAGGTCCCTGCGTTCTGCGTCGTAAAGCATTTTGACTCCTTGGCTGGCTTCGCTGGGCGTTGGCCTCAGTGTAGTTGGGACGACAAACCCCGTCAACGCTTGTAAGTACGTCCGGTAGACCCAACGCATGTACATCGTTTGGACGTAATTCGGGTGCTCTCGCCGCCTCGCCAGGACCCTTGGTGGTTCATCTTACGGTCTGATGACACCTGGCCGTTGACACCTGCGGCGCCGCATCCTTACCGTAAATCTAACAAGTTCGCCCCGCATTGACGGCCGACCGGCTGGGCCCCAATTGGCATGGAGGATTATGTCCGCTTCCACCTCGCCATCCTTGCCAGGGTTCGGTCCATTGACGCCAACTCTGCGGTGTCAAAACCGGACAAAGAGCGGACAATCCAAGGACAAAACCGGACATGAACCGGACAAAACCGGACATGAACCGGACAAAATCTCCGGGGTCCCACGCTCAAATGTCCGGAAATGTCCGCTTTTGTCCTGGATTATGGGACTCACCAGCGGTGAGACTCCCGCAGGAACCGGTGTTACACTGGCGGGCGAAGTCAAAAATCATCCGCATTCCCAACTCGGTAGTCCCCTTCGGAGCGAGGTGGCCCTTGCAAGTCGGAAAGTTCCCCCCGGCCATGTTGGAGAAGTTACTGAAAACCCACAGTGGCGGCGACCCGCAACTGCTGGTGGGGCCGGCTTTGGGCGAGGACGCCGCGGTGATTGACGTTGGCGCCGGCCTGTTGGTGGCAACCAGCGACCCGATAACCTTCGCGACCGACTCCGTTGGCTGGTACGCGGTCCAGGTCAACGCCAACGACATTGCCTGCACCGGCGGCGTTCCCAGGTGGTTCCTGCCCACCGTGCTGGTGCCGGAAGGATTCTCCGAGAGCGCCGCCGAGGAGATTTTCGACCAGATTGGCGCCGCTTGCCGCAGCCTGGACATCAGCCTGGCCGGGGGGCACAGCGAGGTTACCGCAGCGATTGACCGCCCAATCATCGCCGGGACGATGCTGGGAGTGGTTGACCCGGACAGCATGGTCCAGACGGGGGGAGCGCAGGAAGGGGACAGCATCGTCCTCACCAAGGGCGTGGCCATCGAGGGGACGGCGCTGCTGGCCAGGGACCGACCGGAGGCGCTGGCCCGGTTGGGGGTTTCCGCCGGTACCATTGAACGTGCGGCCGCTTTGCTGACGACTCCGGGCATCAGCGTGGTGGCCGACGCGCGGATAGCCTGTTCTACGGCCGGCATCCACTCGCTCCACGACCCGACGGAGGGCGGTCTGGTTACGGGTCTGCGGGAGTTGGCGTCGGCGTCCGGACTGGGGCTGGCTATCGAAGAAGGCAGCGTTCCGGTGCTGCCCGAATGCCAGGAAGTCTGCCAGGCATTGGGCCTGGACCCGTTGGGACTGCTGGCGTCGGGGGCGCTGTTGATGACCCTGCCGGCGATAGATGTGCCGCCGCTGCTGCTGGCGCTGGAACGGGCCGGAATCACGGGCTGGGAGATTGGGCAGATGCTGGCCCCGGATGAAGGGATGTTAATGATTGGCTACGAGGGGGAACTGCCCCTGCCCGAATTCTACCGGGACGAACTGGCCCGGTACTTCTCCCAGCAGGGGCAGACGCCCGGTTAACCCTGCGCCGGTTGCTGAGCGGCGGCGGCCAACTGTTCCAGGGTGACGTTGCCGCCGGAGACTACGATGGCCACCTTCTTCCCACGCAACCTGCTCTTCTCCTTGACTGCCCCGGCAGTGGCGGCGGCGCCTGCGCCTTCTGCCAGGGTGTGCGCTTTCTCGATTAACAGGGCCATGGCCCGGCGTATTTCGTCGTCGCTGACCAGGATGAAGTCGTCCAGCCGCCGCCGCATGATGACCTGCGGCAGTTCATACCCCGCGCCGGTGGCGATTCCCTCGGCGAAGGTGTTCATGGGGGCCTGCACCAACTGGCCCTGCTGCCAGGAAAGATAACCGGCGGGCGCTGCCTCCGATTGCACCGCGAAAACCTGAATGTCCGGGTCAACCGCCTTGGCCACAACGCAGGCTCCGGCGACGCCGCTGCCCCCGCCCAGAGGGACCCAAATGGCTTCCACGTCCGGCAAGTCCTCGACTATCTCCAGGGTTCCGGTGGCCACCCCCGAGATCAGCAGCGGCTCATTAGATGGATGCACGAAGCGATAGCCTTCCTCTTCGGCCAGCCTCTCGGCGTGGGCGCGGGCTTCGTCATACACGCTGCCGTGGTAGACCAACTCAGCGCCCAGGGCGCGGATAGCGGCGGCTTTCAGCGGGTTGCCCCCTTCCGGCAGAACTATGATCGCCCGGACTCCGAAGTCGCGGCAGGCGCTGGCGATGGACTGGCCGTGGTTGCCGGTGGAGGCAGTTATCACTCCCCTGCTCCGCTCTTCAGGCGTCAGGTGGGCCAGCAGGTTGATGCCGCCCCGCTGCTTGAACGCGCCCAAGGGAAGGTGTTCCTCGTGTTTTATGTAGACCTCGGCGTCCATCAACCCGCTCAGGCCGGCCGAATACGTGAGGGGCGTCCTCGGCAAATGCTGGGAGATTAGTTTCCTGGCGGCGTAAACGTCGCGCAATGTAGGGACTTGCATGGCACCACCTGTTATCCGGATATTCGTGTCGCCGGGCGGAGGGAAGGTTGAACCGGGCCGTCTTTTGATCGTACCGGGGCTAAGGGGAACCCGGGGCGGTTGGGAACTCGAATCGCACCGGGTCATTCTGGCTCGGTTGGATACTGCTCTCCGCCTTTCCATTTTAACCGCAACCAGGCCATTATCCGACTCCTGTTAATGAAGACCACCCCAAGCGCCGACATTAGGGCCACGGCCAAAGCGCAAACTATCGTAAGCAATTCGAACCTGGTTTCGATGAACTCGCGCACTTCGTCGCCGAAAAAGAACAGCAGCCCGGCCTCCAGCATGAACCTGCCTCCGCGGCCGATCAGGGAAGCGATGGCAAAGGGCTTGCGGTCCATGTCCATGACGCCGGCCATCACCGCGAAAATCTTGTACGGGATGGGAGTAACCGCCGCGACAAGCACGGCCCAGACTCCGTAGCGTTGGAACAGCCGCTCCACCCGGTCAACTTTGCTCTGTCCGAAGAACCGGAGAACCACCGGACGGCCCAGCTTCAACCCCAGCCAGTGCCCTGCCAGCGCCCCCAGAACCGAGAAAATCGTGGCTACTCCGCCGTACCACCAGGCCAGGTTGGGGTTCAGGACCGACATGGCGATGAGCAGGGGGTCAACGGGCACCGGGTTGATGACGGACTCGGAGAACGACGCCAGGGCTAACACGGCGATGGCCCACGGTCCGCCGGCGAACCCTTCCAACCAGTGGGACAACCATTGCAGGGTTTCGATCACAGTGTTTTGGCCATCAGGTCTTGCTCCGGAATTTTTCCGACGGTTGGGGGGCGGTCATTCGTTCCTTGGGGATTTTCCGCGGGCGGAGACAGATGCAAGGATGCCCAATCTCCTTCGCTGCATTTTGTCATTACACTTCCACTTCCTGCGTTACTCTCCAGTACACGTAACATCGCGCCCATCCATTTTCTGAGCACACGGCTTAGTGTACTAAATTGCCCGCCGGATGTACCCCTAATGAATTAAGTGCAGTGAGCCGAGACTTCTACTCGTCTGTACATTCCTGCCAGTGCATTGCATTTAAGGCGAGCTAACCGGCGTGTAGTGAATGCAGCGGTAAATGTAGTTGGCGGTCACCCAGGCGGCGATAGCAAGGCCATCAGCACGGCTCAATCGACCCACCATGCTTGCTTTCGCTGTCCTTTCGGGGAAGCTCCGACGACTGGACCGCCCCCGGGATCAGCCCGCGGGCCCACCTGAGGATACTGAAAGACAATGGATGAAGACCGGCCAGGGCGCGAGTCCAAGGTAGCGCCGCAAACGGTGTTTCCACCGATTTTGGCGGGGTCAGGCTATCAGAGACCCTGGGGCAGGTCAAACCGGCCTGTGTGGCCATCCAACGCCTTGCCGTGGCCCCTAAGCCTGTTCTAAATAATTCTTAAACTTTTATAAAAGAAAAGGTGGCTAAGTATTGACAAAGTATGGAAATGGTGCTACTCTGCGGTGCATCAGGATTTTGTACCAGAAATGCAGCCCGTCAAACCGCTAAAACCCGCAAGGAGGAAGTACCGTGGCCCGAAAGACGAAATTAATGCAACGCGTAGAAGATGACCACCAACGGCCGTTGGAGCGTCTGCTACCCGAAATGGTCAACGAAATCGGCCTGTCCGCTACCGCCGACAACCTCGGTGTCAGCAAGGCCACTTTGGGGTACTGGTTGTTGAAGCTTGGTATAAGTGTACGGCGGGTGGCGCTGGCCCCCGGCGAAACCCTTGAAGTGAAACGGGCCAGTTAGTCGAAGTCAACCAACCAGCGGTGGTCCAGGTCCCTACGTCTCGGCAAGCCGTGACAGGTGGTACGGGGTTGGCAGCATCGCCTTATGGGTCGGGTATGATGGGTATGTGAATCCGGGGGCGGGGCGGCGGCCCCAAAAGAAAAAAGGCGGTTCAACCGCCTTTTTTCTTTTTCAGGTACTCGGAGTCGGGGGAAGCCGAAAAATCGGCTCTTTGGCCCGCCTGGAGGGAGGCGGTTTCAGAGAGGTCAGCCCTGGAAGATGTCCTCGGGCAGGAAGGCCGACACGGTGACGTTGGGCAGGTCCACCGCGTTGCTGATTTTCAAGTCCACCGCCACGCTGCAAATGATGTAAGCCTGTTCCCGGCTCCAACCGCGTTCTTGCAGCAGCTCGATCATGTTGACCAGCGCGTTGCGAGCAGCCAGCGTCAGGTCTTCACCCTCCTGAACGCCATCGTCGCGGATGGGCATTCCTATAGTGGCGATGAAGTTCCGCGGAGCCGCCCACTCCGGCGGGAGAAAATAACCCGGATGGGCGTACCGGGGAAACTTTATCCCCTTAGCCTCGGCAACTCCCTTATGCACCTGAAACCGGACGACTGCCGTAGCGCCCATCTCAATGGCGGTGATGCAGCACTCGGAGTCTCCCTGGGCAAAGTGCCCGTCGCCGGCGGAATACAGGGCACCCTCGACATTCACCGGAATGAATAGCCGGGAGCCGGTGGTTAACTGCTTGGCGTCAACGTTGCCGCAGTTTTCCCGGGGCGGCAGCGTCCGCAGCCCTTCGCCGGCAATGGCTCCCCCGGCCGGCACGGCGTCTTCCGGGTCGGGAGGAGCTGCGACGCCGCCGCGGCGGACCAGGTCCGCTTCCCGCTCGGTCCATTGGGCCATTTGAGTGTGGGACGGCGCGATGCCGGCGGTGCCCATAAAAGAGCCGTTGAAAATGCGGACGCCCGGAATCTGGGGCGAGGTGGCCCAATCATCCCGGATGTCCCAATGTGCCAAGTACGGCTCCGGGAAGAGATCCCGCAGGAATCCAGCGCCGGGGCGGCTGCGGGTCCAACCGTGGGGTTGGGGTCTTATGTCAACGTACTCGATTTCCAGCAGGTCGCCGGGTTCGGCGCCCTTCACGTACACCGGGCCGGTTAAGGGGTGGGCCACCTTGGCGTCCAAGCCAACGAGGTCGTCAACGGTCATTCCGGGCTGAATCTGGCAGTCGGAGGCGTCCCTGGTTTCCAGGATGGTATCATCGCCGGGGTCCACTTCCAGCACCGGCGGAATGTCCGGGTGCCAACGGTTGTGGCCCTTGCCAGGTTCGTCTTTCAGGCGTTTGCTGCGGTCAATCTCGATACTCTTCATGGCAAATAGCTTCCTTATAAAGACGTTGACGATAGAGGGGTTGGCGCCCGGATCAAAAGTGATGGATACCGGAGTCCGGGCAACATGGACGGCAATGCGAGCGGTTCAATAAGGAAGTCCTTCGCTCCCGTAGCACAGTCCATTCGAGTCTGCTCATAAAGAGCGCCGGGAGAGAACTCGTTGACTTCCTATATTAAGGACGCGTCTATATTAGGCTGCGTCCAACGGTGCCGGGCGTCTACCGCAATTCCACTTCGGCCATTCAACGGGCAGCCTATAATAGGGATTTCTTGCGGCCCATCAGTGCAAACGGATGGTATGGGCCCCACTCCCCACCGGAGCGCGCTTCTGCGATAGGTGCTCAGACCTCCCAGTCGTCCGGCAGTTCGGGAGTGCGCATCGGTTTAATCATCACCTCGACCAACGCCGCCTTTCCTTCTTCCGTGGAACGAATCGCCCGCTGGAAGGTGGGAAGGATTTCCGACGGTTGTTCAACCCGTTCGGACCAGGCGCCCAAGCCGCGGGCGACCTCGCTGAAGTTGCCGCCCAACTCGGCCACCGCAGGGGGAGTTCCGCCCGGGCGGTCCATGCCCATCATTCCTCCGCCGATGCCTCCATTGTTGATGACCACCGTCAGGGTGGGCAGGTTCATGCGCACGGCGGTCTCAATTTCCATGCCGGTCATGCCAAAGGAAGCATCGCCCAGCAGGTGGACCACCAAGCGGTCGGGGTGGGCCAGCTTGGCGCCGATGGCGGCACCCAACGACCAACCCATAGGCGCCATGCCGCCCATTGCCACGAAGCTGTGGGGCGTGGTGGACACCCAGAAGGGCGTTATGTAGCCGCGGCTGCCCCCGGCGTCGTGCAGCGCGATGGTGTTGTTCGGGTCCACCGCCCGAATCAGGTCATGGACCACCCGGTAGCCGTTGGTTGGGGTAGACTCATCGGTGAAGATGGGCATCCATTCACCCAGCCACTTGGCCTTGGCCCGGGCGATTTCGCCGACAACTTCCTCTTTAATGCCGCCGCTCTGGGGACCCAGCCGGTCGCGCACGGCGTCAATCAAAGCCCTCAACGCCAGCTTGGCGTCGGCCAGAATCGGCACATCGGCCTGGTACTGCTTGTTCAGGTCCTTCTCGTCGGCGTTTATGTGAATCAGCTTGACGCCCTCCGGAATGGGGCGCCCGTCGGTGCCGTTGGGCAGCCGGAAGGAGTTGCCCACCGCCAGCACGGCATCGGTCTGGCGGTTCATGTGGAGCGCAGGGCCGGAAGCGTAACGGCTGCGGGGATAAACGCCGCCGCCCAGGGAGAGGGGATGGTCTTCTGGAAACACACTCTTGCCCAGCAGGGTGGTGGCCACGGGCATGGAAAGCAACTCGGCCAACTCCCTGACCTCTTCGGCTGCCCCCGCTCCCAATGCGCCGCCGCCGGCGTTAAGGATGGGGAGGCGGGCCTGGACCAGAATGTCGGCCGCCCGCTCGATGTCCCGGGCATCGGGGGCGGCCTTGCGCCCCTCGCCCACCGGCTCATAATTCAGGACGTTATCGTCGGCTTCCGACGTCAGCACATCCTGGGGCATCTCCAGTACCACCGGACCGGGTGAACCGGAGCGCAAGGCGGTGAAAGCGCGGCGCATGATGCCCGGAATTTCGTCGGGGCGGGTGAAGGTGCCCTTCCATTTAACCAGGGTGTCGAAGATGCTGGAAGAGACTTCCTGCTGGTACTCTTTGCCCAGGTTGCGCAGGGGGTGCTGTCCCATCAACAGCAACACGGGAACGTTGTCCGCGAAACAACTGGCGATGCCGGTGAGGGTGTTGGTCGCGCCCGGGCCGGTGCCGCTCATGGCCACCCCGACCTGCCCGGTTGCGCGAGAGTAACCGTCGGCGACTTCGACGCCCAGCCGTTCGTGCCGAGTCGCGAAAGCAGTGATGGTCGGCGACTCGCGCAAGGCGGGCCAGAGCGGGGCCAATCCCCCGCCGGAAAATCCAGAGATATACCGGATTCCTTCTTTCTCCAGGGCATGGATTACCGCATCTCCACCACGCATATCGCCTCCTTACCAAACTTGGTGCAGCACAATGAATGAAGGGCCGACCGTTAAGTGTGGGGCTGCCCGGCGCAACTCCCAGTCCATAGGGTTCGATTGGGGGATTTTAAGCCAGTTGCCATTGACGGTCAACTGACGGTCAACGCCGAAATGTCATCAGGTTTATTCGAGTGACTCGGAACGAACGGGTTGAGGGTTGGCCAGTCGGTATTCAGGACGATTGTAAAGTCGTTAGTTTGATCGGACAGGGACCCCGTCTTTCCTGCGCAGGCAGGAATCCAGAAATCGCAAGGAAGGGCCAGCATTCCCTTGCCAAAACACTGTGGATTCCTGCCTGCACAGGAAAGACGGGGTGTGCGTTGCGTCGCAAAAGGCTTCCCTATCAAAAAAGACTTTGCAATCGTCCTGCTTCCTAGCACCGCTGTCAGGTTGTCAATTGATGGTTGCCCCGTTTATTGCGGTGGTGTATACTCCCGCAAACATTCCGGGAGTGGTGGTTCCGGCGTAAAAAACTGTCGGTGACGCCCGTTGCCGCGCTTGATGACACGAGCACGTTATGTTAATGATACCATTACCCGGAAGCTGATTGAGCGGTCGGAAATAGCCTCCAGGGTTTCCACGCTGCTGGATGGCAATATGCAACCGAGGGCATTACTCACACACATTGGTTTCACTGCGAGCGACTGCCGGCAGACCGCCTAAATTACAAGCGGCGCGGGCCTTGCATTAAACAACAAACAACGCAGGGGTTTGACCGGCGTTAACCATCAAAATCTGGTGAGGGAATCACTGTGCGCAATTATATGATCCGCCGGTTGGGGCACTCGGTATTCATCATCCTGGGGTTGATGGCCCTCCTGTTCTTCGCCATCAACATCCTGGGCGACCCGGTACAGTTGCTGGTAGACGAAGACGCATCGCAAGAAGCCATTGACGCGCTGCGGGCAAAGTTCGGTCTTGACCGCCCGCTTTACATTAGGTTCGCGGACTTTTACTGGGACTTGCTTCGCGGAGACTTCGGGAAGTCGATACGCCACAGAATCGACGCCCGTGAGATGATTTTCGACCGGCTTCCGAACACCGCAATCTTGGCGGTGATTGCCTGGGCTCTGGGGTCAATAGGCATTCCGTTAGGTATGTTGGCCGCCCGGAGGCCCCGGGGCTTTATAGACCGGTTCGTGAACGTCATGTCCTTCGCCATTATTTCCGTACCCGAGTTCTGGCTGGCGCTAATGCTGATTCTGTTTGTGTCAGTTCAATTGGATCTGTTGCCGACGTCCGGCTTCAACGGGTTGGGCCCCGCCGGTTGGAAGTTCATGGTTCTTCCCGCCGTAGCCCTGAGTCCCCGCGTCCTGGGCAGGAACGCCCAAATTACCCGCGCCACCATGATTGAGGAAATCAACAAGCAGTACGTGTCCACGGCGCGGGCCAAGGGTCTGGCTGAAAACACGGTGCTTTACGGGCATGTCCTGAAGAACGCGGCCATTACTATTGTGACGCTGATGGGCGATGAACTGGCCGGGTTTATGAACGGCTCCACGATCGTAGAGATTATCTTCGGGTGGCCGGGCATCGGCAAATTGCTGATTGACGCCATCAACGCCCGGGACTTGCCGGTGGTTACGGCGGCGGTCTTTGTCATCGCGCTTATGGTAATGGTCATTAACCTGACGGTTGACTTGGTCTACTCTTGGCTTGACCCCCGGATTTCTTACGGCTAGATTCCCGGGTATCGGTCCGGGGCAGGTCTCAACACGGTTCGCGACCAAAAAGAGGAATGGGAAGTTAAGGATTCGCTCATATGCTTCAGAACGAAACTACCGTCATCGAGCAAAAGCCGAACAAGGTGGCCGCCATCTGGAAACACGCCTTGGTGCAGGCCTTTTTCAGCGATACAATTACGCTCCTTTCGGCTGCGTTCTTGGTGATCATCATCCTGTCGGCCGTCTTTGCACCGTTGGCCGCCCCTTACAACCCCCAGGACCAGCAGTTGAAGTTGCGCCATTACGCCCCATTCACCACCGGCACGGCTGTGGACCGGAGCGTCAATCCTAATACCGAGAGCAGCCGATTCTTCCTCCTGGGCACCGACCACCTGGGCCGCGACTATCTGAGCCGGTTAATCTACGGCGGCAGAATTTCCATCTCGGTCGGGGTCTTGGGCGTACTGGTTTCCAGCATCATCGGGGTTTTCCTCGGCCTGATGGCCGGGTTCTACCGGGGAATGATTGACGACGTGATAATGCGCGCCGTGGACGTGTTCATGTCCGTGCCGTTATTGCTTTTGGCGTTGATGGTGTTGTTCATATTAGGCCCGAGCTTCACGAACATCATCATCGTGTTCGCGGTGGCCCGGTGGATGCTGTACTGCCGCGTCACCCGGGGAGTGGTGCTGTCCCTGCGGGAGCAGGCATTCGTTGACGCCGCGAAAGCTATCGGGTGCAGCGACGGCCGGATTATCGGGCGGCACATTCTGCCCAACCTGATAACGCCTCTCCTGACCCTGGCGGCCCTGGACGTGCCCCGCAACATTCTGACCGAGTCCGGGCTTAGCTTCCTCGGCTTCGGTATCCAGCCGCCGGAATCGTCCTGGGGACTCATGCTTTCCCAGGGACGGCAGTACATCATCACCGCTTGGTGGGTGGTGGTGGTGCCGGGCATGGCCATCTTCTTCACCGCCCTGTCGTTCAACCTGTTCGGCGTTTGGATGAGGGCGGTCAGCGACCCCTTGCAGCGCTGGCGGTGGCTCAAGGCAACCAAGGAATCGAAGGAAGCCGGAGTCCGGATGTAACGCTCCCCTCGCGGAGACATCTCGAATAACTTTCAAGCGCCCCGACAACACAGCGGGGCGCTTGTTTTATGTCAACAAGTTCGTGGATGCGAGCAATCCCCAAGACGATTGCCAAGTCCGCGCATCGCCCTTGCACTCTGAGGAATCCGGGGCAAGTCCGGTAACGCTGCTGACAAAGCCGTCTTGACCTGCTTATGCGCCGCAGTTATCATCCCTTCCAGGTTGGCCGGTTGTGGCAACCGGCCGCGCCGCGGTTAAGGAGGGTTCATGCCCAAAGCCAATGAGTTGATAGTGCAAGCTTTGGAAGAAGCGGGCGTCGAATACGTGTTCGGCATTCCCGGGGGCGGCACCGGACAGATTTACGACCTGCTTCACGGCAAAGAAGACCGCATCAAGACAATCCTGGTGCGGCACGAGCAGACTGCGGCCATCATGGCCGACGCCTACGCCCGGGCCACTGGCAAGCCGGCGGTAGTCATGGGCCAGGGACTCTTCATCGGCTCCAATGCCGCATTCGGCATCATGGAGTCGATGCTGAGCAGTTCTCCCATGCTGGTGCTTACTGACACATCCGACGGTGGGGCGGCGCAGCATCCCGCCAACCAATCGGGAGCGGGGGAATACGGCAGCATTGACCTCCAGAACATCTTCAAGTCCATGACCAAGTACACCACGCTGGCCACCAATCCCAAAGAGGCGGTGCTGGGCACCCAGCTGGCTCTGAAGCACGCCACCAGCGGCCGGCCCGGTCCCGCCTGCGTCGTTATGCGGAGCGCGTCCATCGGGGGCGAAGTTGACCTGGAATCCCCGCCGTTCATCCATCCCACCGGCGGTTACCTGAACACGGCCAAGCCGCAAAGCGCGCCCCAGGACATCGAACGGGCCGTGGAGATTCTGGCCGGGTCCCGCCGCCCGGTGCTGGTGGCGGGCAATGGAGTCCACGTCGCGGAGGCGCACCGGCAGCTTCAGGAGCTGGCTGAGCTTTGGAATATGCCGGTGGCGACCAGTTATAAAGGAAAGAGCGCCATTTCCGAGACTCACCCGCTGTCCCTGGGCATGGTAGGAATCTACGGTCAGGCGGCAGCCAACCAGGTGGTGGGCGAAGCCGACACTGTGGTAATCGTGGGAGCCAAGCTCAGCCCCCAGGACACGGTTAGGGAAAGTCCCAACGTTTTCAATCCCCGCCAGCAGCGCATCATCCAGATTGACATTGACGACCGTAACGCCGGCTGGACGTTTCCCATCGAGTTGGGACTCACGGGAGACGCGGCGGCGATTATGGGCCAACTGCTGGAAGCATCTGCCGGCGCCGCGCCGAACACTGCCGGGCAGCGGCAGGACTGGGCCGCCGGGCTGCAGCAGAAGAAGCTGGACCGGGGGTTTTACCGGGACCCCGCCCTGGACCTGGACACTTCGCCGGTGACCCCGCAAAGGTTAGTTTCAACCCTCCAGCAGACGCTGCCGGCGGATACCGTGTTCACGCTGGACGCGGGCAACAACCGGACCTGGATGGCCCACTTTTACCAGGCCCAGGCGACCAAGACCTTCTTCGCTCCCGGCGGCACCGCCGGAATGGGTTGGGGACTGCCGGCCGCCGTTGCGTTGAAGCTGGCCTACCCGGACCGCCAGGTCTGCTCCGTTACCGGCGACGGCGGCTACATGATGACGGTCAACGCCATTTCCACGGCCGTCCAGTACGACCTGCCCCTGCTGTGCGTGGTGTTCAACGACAGCGCGTTGGGCATGGTCCTGGGACACCAGCAACCAGGACGGGAAATCGCATCGGAGTTTGTCCAGACCGACAACGGCGCGGTGGCCCGGGGCATGGGAGCCTTCGGAATCCAGGTCAACGATTCCCGTGACCTGCCCGACGCCATCCGCCAGGCGCAAGCGTCCGGGTTGCCCGCGGTGGTTGACGTGATTGTTGACCGCGGACCCAGCCCCGACGATTGGCGCGCCGACCTGCGCACCGCCGGGGAGACCTAAACGGCGGCCGGTCCTACCGTGGGCGCCCCGCCACCGGGGAAATAGCCCTTGAGTTAGTGTAAGGCGATTGCCAGGCAGCGCGTTGGCCCGGACGGGCAAATTGCGTGGCCGGTGATCCCCTTTTGAGTAGTCTTCACAATCGGAGAGTTTTTGATGGCAACCTGGAGTGACAGTCAACTGGCGTCGATACACAAGATGCTCAACCCGGAGTCGGTGGCAATCGTCGGCGCCACCCCCCGGATGCAATACGGCGGGCGCTTTCTCAATGCCATGCTCAATTCCCGGGACGGGCTGCGCCTCTACCCGGTAAACCCCCGCTACGACGAGATTATGGGCGTCAAGGCCTATGCCAGCGTCAGCGACCTGCCGGAAGGCCCGGACCTGGTGGGCATCGTGGTTCCCTACCACCGGGTGCTTGACGTGCTCCGGGAAAGTCACGAAAAGGGGGCCAAGTCCGCCGTGGTCATATCCGCCGGGTTTTCCGAGCGGGGCGAAGACGACCGCAGCGACTTGCAGGACGAGTTGGGCAGGTTTGCCCGGGAATCGGGCCTGCGGGTTAGCGGCCCCAACTGCCTCGGCTTGGCCAACGTCCGCGACAACATCTGGGCGAGTTCCTCGTCCCGGGGATCCGACGGCCTCACCGGACCTGTCGGGTTGATTTGCCAGAGCGGGGCATCTGCCTTCGGACCCTTCCTGACCCGGGCGGTCGAAGAGGGCATCGGCCTTAGCCACATCATCTCTACCGGCAACGAGGCAGACCTGGACTTCTGCGACTTTGCCAGATACTTGCTGGATGACGACGGCGTGAAGGTCATCGCCGGTTTCGTCGAAGGATTCAAGGACGCCCGCAAGTTCACCGAGGTAGCCAAGCTGGCGGCCGAGCGGGGCAAGCCCATCGTCATCATCAAGATTGGCCGTTCCGACCTGGGCGCGCGGGCAGCCCAGTCCCACACCGCCGCGTTGACCGGTTCGGACGCTGTTTACAATGAGATTTTCGCCCAGTACGGCGTAACCCGGGTGCAGGACTACGATGAATTGCTGGAGGTGTCGCACCTGCTGGCCCATCTGCCCAAACCCAGCCAGCCGGGAGTGGCGGTGGTGTCTCATTCCGGCGGCATCAGCTCGCTGACCGCCGATATGTGTGGGCAAGCGGGACTGGACCTGCCGGTTTTGTCTGACCGGGCCAGGGACGGAATCAATGGTGTGCTGAAGGGATTCGGCTGGGCCGCGAACCCTTCCGACGTCACCGGCTTTGCCAACAGCGAATCGTTCCCGGAGATAATGGACTACCTGATTTCCGAACCTACCGTCGGCAACCTGGTGGTGGCCAGCGCCGGCGCCGACCCCCAGGCCGAGCAGGTCATCGCCCAGAGGGACGCCAGCGATAAAGGGGTGGCGTTCCTGTGGACCGGCACCCGCGGCGCCACGTCCGGGCTGCCCAAGCTGAAGGCGGCCGGGATACCCGTTTTCTACGTGCCAGACAAGCTGGCGATGGGTATCCGCACCCTGCTGGACTACCATTCCTGGCTGGATCGGCGGCAGTCGGACGGTTTCGGAGAAGCCCCCGCCATCAGCACCGGGCAGACCCAGGCGCTGCAACGCCTTCAAGGGTCGGGAAGAACATCGCTGACCGAGTTTGAAGGAAAGCAACTGATTGCTGAGTGGGGGATACCCGTCACCAAAGAAGAGGTTGCATCCACGGCGGCGGCGGCAGTTGAAGCGGCCCAGCGCATCGGCTTCCCGGTGGTCCTGAAGGTCAACTCGCTGGACATACTTCACAAGACCGAGGCCGGCGGCATACGTCTCGGGTTGGGCAGCGCCGCCGAGGTCATCGCAGCCTTCGAGCAAATCACCGCCAGCGCCCGGCAGTATGACCCGCAAGCCACCATTGACGGCGTATTGGTCCAGGAGATGGTCAGCAACGGTGTCGAGGTCATCGCCGGGGTCAACTACGACCCGCAGTTGGGGCCGGTGGTCCTGTTCGGGACCGGCGGCGTGATGGTGGAAGTCTACAACGATGTGGCGGTCCGGCACTGTCCCATCACCCACGCCGAGGCCCTGGGAATGGTGGACCAGGTGAAGGGAGCCAGGCTGCTCCGGGGCTTCCGGGGAGCGCCCGAGGCGGATATTCCTGCCCTGGCAGACACGCTGGTTAAAGTATCCCACCTGGCGGTGCATCTGGAGGGGCATCTTTCCGAGTTGGACATCAACCCGTTGATGGCGCTGCCCAAGGGTCAGGGAGTCAAGGTTGCCGACGCGCTGGCGGTGTTTTAATCTTCCGGCGCCTTGGGGTTCCCCGAGGCGCCGGTGAGCAGGACGGGCCGGTGGATTTTCCGGTCCAGCCGCTTAGCCCTGCTGCTGAAGGATCTCGCCGGTCAGGGTCGTGATGCGTTCCACATGGACCAGCACGGCGGCTCCCTGCCGTTCCGGGTCCCGGTCTAACTCCGCGGCCACGGTGCGGGACATTACGTCATCCCTTATCTTACCGCTTTCGACAACTTCGGCGGTGCCGTGGAACCTCCAGGTTATGCGAAGCTCCGGGTTGCGGTAGAAGATTACGACATTGGGGTTGGCGGCCACGTTTTCCAACGCCGACCGTCGGGCGCGTTCCCAATAAGCCAGGGTCTCCAGGTCAAAGACCAACACGCTGCCCTTCATGCTGATCTGAGGCCGGCCCTCGCCGGAGGCGGTGCCCACCACGCAGCAGAACCCGTCGGCCAAGGCGTTGTCGACCAGTTGTTGCATCTCGCCGCTTATGTCAATCATTGCGTCTCCCCGGCAGGCTGTAATAATGAAAGGGCCAACGGCGGCCCCAAGGGTATAGTATAATGCCTTAACTTTCGAGTCGAATGGCCGCCCGGCAGTCCGGTCCCAAAGTTCCTTGAAGTCCCGGCATAGTGGGATTGTCCAATCATCGTCGGGTCCGCAGGGAAGTCCGTCCAGAGTCCCATTATGAGCGGGTTGACGGCCGCTCCCAACGATACACCGCCCGGCACGGTTCCGGCGAGGTAAAACAGGAAAGAGCACGGGCCGATTCTAGCCCACCGGATTCCGGTTGGCAAGGCCGTTGGTTCGTGTTGCCCGGACAGTTCGGCAGACTCCAGGAGCAGGCAGTGACCCAAGTAATTGAGATTCACGACTTGGCCGAAGCCGGCCAATTGCAGGTCTTGTACCGCAGGCAGGACATGGCGCAGGAAGCCCCACCCTCCGATTTTTCCAACCCCTTGGAAGACTCCGACCGGCAGGAGCTGGACTGGTACTTCCGGGAATACCCCGACCACCCCTTCGGCCAGAACAAGACCCGCTCCGAAGCGGTGGAAACCGGCCTGCGCAACCTGGGCAGGCTGTTGTTCGAGTCAGTGTTTAACGCCAACGCTGAGGCGCAGGCCGTCTACGCGGCGGCGGCCGCCGACGGGCTGGCGGAATGCCGTTTGGAGATCGTCTCTTCCAGGCACGAATTTCTGAGCCTTCCCTGGGAGTTGATGAACGAGACCGACGCCGGATACCCGGCAACCCAGATGGCGTCGGTGGTGCGGCGCGGCAGTTCCGCGCCGTTGGCCACGTTCTCGGCAGAGTTGCCCAACGACCAGTACAACGTGCTGTTACTGGGGCCGCGCCCCGACGCGGGAACGTTGCCCTTTCAAGGTGGTTTGGCGGTAGAGGCCGCCGCCGCGCTGGAATCGTTGGAAGCCCAGGTAGAGTTGGATTATGTCAGCCCGCCCAGCCTGTCCAACCTGACTGCGGTGTTGGCTGACCGCCCCGGGCATTATCATCTGGTCCAGTTGGACGGAATGGCGTTGTCCGGGGGCGACGGACAACTTTTGTTGGAAGACTCCGATGGCGGAGAGCCGGTAGACACGGCCGGGCTGGCCGGGCTGCTGGCGTCGGCCCAGGTTCCAGCGGTATTCCTGAGCGGCTCCAACGCACAGGATGGCCCGTCCTGGGGCCGGCTGTCCCAGGCGGCGGCGGGGCTGGCCCAAAACGGGGTTCCCGTGGTGATGTGCGTTCCTTATCCCCTGACAGATGCCGCCTGCCGGGAACGGTTCCTGCGGGTGTTGTACCAATCTCTGGTTGCCGGAAACGACCCGGCAGGCAGCATGGGCCGGGCCCGCAACACGCTGATGGAGTCGCCGGTGCGGCTGACTATGGGAGGCAAACAAGTTCTCTGGGACTGGGTAACTCCCATTACGTTCCAATCAAGGGAGTATGTTCCGACGGTCATCGAGGTGGAGCAGGTTGACCCTCTGGCCCCGCCGATGCAGCAACCCCAGCAGCAGCAACCGGAAGTTGAGCTGCAACTGCCGGCGCCGGGCGCGTTCGGTTTGATTGGCCGGCAAGGGGAACTGCACCAATTGGAGCGGTTGTTCACCGAGTCCCCCGCCGTGCTTCTGACCGGCCCCACGGGCGGGGGCAAGACCGAACTGTCCCTGGGAGTGGCCCGCTGGTTCCAGAAAATTGGGCGCCAGGTGCGCCCCGGAGGGGTGTTCTACACCACCTTCGAGGCTTCTCATCCCTCCGGGCTGGAGCGGATCATCCACGAAATCGGGACCACCGTCGCCGGGCTGGAGTTCCCCGACCTGAGTCTGGCCCAACAGCGCCAATGGGTGGTTGAGTATCTTCAGCAGCACCCTTCGCTGCTAATCTGGGATAACGTGGAAAACGTGGCGGGTTTTCCGTCAGGGTCGCCGGGGTTGCTGGAACCGGAAGAGCAGGCCGGGCTCAATGACTTCATATCCAGCATCACCCAGGACGGCCGGAGTTGGGTCCTGCTGGCCACCCGGCGCAGCGGCGAGGAATGGCTGACCGCTCCGCATCAGCGCAAGGAACTGGCGGGACTGCAAGGCCGGGACCGGGCAGAGTTGGCAGCCGCCATCATCGAAAACGCGGGAGTTGAGCCTGGGCGGTTGACCCCGGAAGTCGTCGGCGTTCTGGACCTGGTTGAAGGCAACCCGCTGGCGATGAAGATTGCCCTCCCCTTGTTAAAGGACCTGCCCGCGTCGGCGCTGCTCGTAGAGTTGCAAAAGATGCTGGACGGTCTGCCCGATTCGGCGCAGGAAGAAGGCCGGCTTCCCTCTCTGACCGCCGTAATGGAGTATTCGTGGAGCAAGATGTCGCGCCGCAGCCGGACCCACTTGCCCTTCCTTTCGATGTTCCAGCGGCGGGTGATGATGGATATTATGAACCACATCACCGGCGAAGCGGGTTACCGCGGTGCAATGGGCGAGGAACTGGGTTGGGGAGCCACCCGCACCCTGCTGCGCTCCGCGCTGGCCGACGGGTTCCTGGAAGGCGTTTCCCCCAGCGTGTACCAGATTCATCCGGCGCTGCCCTGGTTTTACGGCCGCAAGCTGGGCCAACAGGTGCCGGCGGCCCGTCTGGGAAGCCTGGAACAGGAGTACGTCCGGGTCTATGCCGACACCGCGGACTACTTCATGGAATCCCTTTATGAGAACCAGGACTCGGGCGTCACCGCGATTTTGGCAGAAGAGGGCAACCTGACCCAGGCCCTGGGGCTGGCGCTGGAATCGGAGCAGTGGGACAACGCCCAACTGCTGGTGCAGCCGCTGGCGCAGGTTTACCGGATGCAAAAACGGTTCGCCGAGTTGCGCCGCCTGCGCCGTCAACTGTTGGAGACCGTTGGGGACACCTCCGAGGCGGCGGCGTCCAGGGGTGCGGAGGAGTTCTGGCTGTACCTGTTGGGCACCGAGGCCAACGAGGCGGTTGATCTGGGCGACCTGGAATACGCCGAGGACCTGAACCGGCAGCTTTACGAATATCTTTCGACTCTGCCCGACAGCGGCAGTGACCCTCGGACCGCCGCCGTTTCCCATCAGTTCGGGCAGATTGCCCTGCACCGGCGGCGTCTGGACGAGGCGGCCCACTGGTTCCAGCAGTCCCTGTCTATCATCGAGAACGACGAAGACCGGGCCGCGGTCGCCGACGACTACTTCGCGCTGGGCCAGGTCAAGCAGTTCCAGCGCTACTACACCGAGTCCAAGGAGTTGTACCAGAAGGCCCTGGACATTCACCAACGGCTGCCCGATGAAGAGGAAATGGTCAAGGACTACCGGGCGCTGGGGGCAGTCTCGCACCTGAAGTTTGAGTACCAGGAAGCGGAAAGCTGGTACCAAAGGGCACGGGCCATCGTCGAGGAACAACGGGACGAAGAGACCGCCGTCCTGATATTCCACGAATTGGGCACCGTGTCCCACTCCCAATACCTGTTTGACGAAGCCATCGATTGGTACGAGCAGGCCCTGAATCTCGCCGACCGATTGGGCATGGAAGAGCAGATAGCTGTGGAGTTTCACCACCTGGGCCTGCTCCAGCAAAGCCGCGGCATCATTTACGATGAAGCCGAAGAGTGGTTTATCGCGGCGATGAACCAGTGGGAGCGGGTGGGCAACCGGCGGGCGGTGGGCGACGAATGCCGACAGCTAGGTGTGCTGTTCCAGGAGCAGGAGCGTTACGAGGACGCCAACCGCTGGTACCATCAAGCCCGGGAGATTTTCGAGGAGTTGGGAGACCTGCTGCGGTCTGCCCGCACCTACGGGCAGTTGGGAATGGTGGCCGAACAACTGGACGACGTGCCCGGCGCGCTGGAGTGGGTTGCCCGCACTTACCAGCTAGCTATGGAGTACAACCTACCTATGGTCGTGCAGGTCAAGGCGCACCTTGGCCGCCTGCGGGACAAGCTGGGGCAGGAACAGTTTGAGGAGTGGTGGCGGAATTATACCGGCGAAGAAGCGCCAACCGACCTGGATGTGGACACTAGCACGATAATCTGAGCCGGTCCCAGGTCTGTTTTCACTGTTGCGCCGCGGGGACTTGAAATATAGCCCTGACTCGATTGATTATTGGAGCGGAGGGGTCCCATGTCAGTAACTCGGCTGGAAATCCACAACCGGCAGCCTTACTCCGGCGGCGAGCATTTTGGCGTGGCCGGCCCCTACGAGCAGTTGGACGGCACCGCTTTTTTTGCGGTGGACCCGGAGCGTCCCGATAACAGCTTGATTGCCGACATCGGCCTCGCTCCCACGGACGCGGCCGGTCTGGTGAATTTCTCCGCCCCCTTCCGCATCCTGCGCCCGGCAACGCCCGGCGCAGGGAATCGCACCCTGTTTCTTGACGTGGTGAATCGGGGCAGGGGACGGGCCTTCAAGCTGATGAACGACGCACCGGACGCGGTTGACCCGGCGCCGCCGCCTGACCCGGGCAACGGTTTCCTGATGCGCCAGGGATACACGATTGTCTGGTGCGGCTGGCAGCACGACGTTCCCAACACCCCTGGGTTGCTGGGCATTGACGTTCCCCAGGCTCACGGCGCGGACGGGCCGATTTCCGGCAGAATGGCCCTAACCTTTCAGCCCAACGCCGCGGCTGAGGTGCAGTTGCTCTCGGAACGCGGGCACCAGCCATATCCCGCGAACCATCTGGAAGATTGGGAAGCCTCGCTGACCGTTCGCGACTCGGAAGAGGGCGAGCCTCAGCCCATTGCCAGGGAGCGGTGGCAATTCGCACGGCTGGAAAACGGCCGCCGTGTCCCGGACGCTACGCACATCTACCTCGAGTCCGGGTTTCAGCCGGGCAAGATTTACCAGGTCATCTTTTCTACCAGTAAAACGCCCGTCGCCGGTTTGGGTCTGCTGGGGGCCAGGGACTTTATCTCTTTCCTGAAGCACGGGTCTGCCGAGGAAGGCAATCCGTGCGCTATCGGCCTGGACTATGCGCTGGGATTCGGGCAGTCCCAAAGCGGCCGTTTCCTGCGTCACCTGCTTTACCTGGGTCTGAATCTGGATGAGGCTGGACGCCAGGTTTTCGATGGCGTGATTGCCCACGTAGCCGGAGCGCGCCGGGGTGAGTTCAACCAGCGGTTCGCCCAACCGTCCACGGCCAACCGTCAGAGCATGAGCAACGAATTTCCCTTTACGGACACGCCGCAGACCGACCCGGAGTTGGGCGCGGCGGCCGGGCTGCTGGACCGCCAGCGGGCGAAAGGCGGAGTACCCAAAATTTTCCTGATGAACTCCGGGTCCGAATACTGGTGGGCGCACCTTTCCCTGATTCACACCGACGCGGCCGGCGAGCGGGATGTTGACCCCTCCGAGCAGGTACGCATCTACTACTATGCGGGCACCCAACACGCGTCCGGCAATTTCCCGCTCGCCAATGGCGACGAGCCAGGAGACGCTCGGGGGCAGCAGTCGTTTAACTGGGTAGACTACCGGCCCGTGCTGAGGGCGTCGGTGGCCAACCTGGACGCGTGGGTCCGGTCGGGTCAGGAGCCGCCGGACAGCCGCCACCCCCGTCTTGACGACGGTACGCTGACGGCGCTGGACAACATTGCCCTCGCCTTTACTGCCATTCCGGGCGTCAACTTTCCGGTACATCTGAAGCGCCATTCGCGACTGCGATTCGACCCGGCGGTCAGCCAGGCGGAAAACCTGCCCTCCAGCATCGGCAGCCCCTACCCGGTGCTGGCCCCGGCGGTGGACTCGGATGGCAACGAGGTCGCCGGGATACGCCTGCCGGATATCGCCGTTCCCCTGGCCACCAACGCTGGGTGGAACCTGAGACACCCGGACATCGGCGCTCCGGGTCAGGTCATTGGCACCACCGGGGCCACTATTCCCTTTGCCGCGGCGAAGGACGAGCGGGATGCCGTCGGCGACCCGCGGCCTTCCCTGGAAGAACGCTACCAGTCCCGGGCCGAATACCTGGTCCTGGCCGGAGCAGCAGCCCAAGAGTTGCTGCGGGACCGGTTCCTGCTTCCTGAAGGCCTGGAGACGGTGACCAGCCACGCCGCAGAACGCTACGACGCACTGACCGCAGGCGCGCGCCAACCGCAGCCCGCCGACAACTGACCCAAACCGGCCCGGCAGTTGGAACTGGCGCAACGCCGAATGGATTGTTGAGATATTTTCTAAACGCCACCAGGAGAAGAAAATGAACGTAGGAACTTCGGTACCCCTGCCCGCTTATATCATCGACCCGGCGTTCATGGCGCGCAAGGCCGAGGAATTGGGGTTCGATTCGATTTGGTACGCCGAACACCCGGTGCTGCCGGTAAACAGCGCCAGCCAATTTCCCAGCGGTGGGCCTATTCCGGAAACCTACGCCCACTTCTCAGACCCCTACATATCCCTGGCCAGGGCCTCCAGCGTTACCAGCACGATCAAGCTGGCCACCGGCATCACCCTGGTGCCGGAGCGGAACCCTCTGGTGTTGGCCAAGGAAATCGCGACCTTGGACCGGTACAGCGGAGGCCGCTTTATGTTCGGCATCGGAGCGGGCTGGAACCGGGAAGAAACCGAGCTAATGGGCGGCGACTTCGACCACCGCTGGACCCAGACCCGGGAAGCCGTGGCGGTGTTGAAGGAGCTTTGGACCAAGGACGAGGCCGAGTACCACGGGCGTTATTACGACTTTCCGCCGGTGAAGTGCAACCCCAAGCCGGTGCAGCAGCCCCACCCGCCGGTCATACTTGGCGGAATGGCCCGCAACGTGCTGCGCAGAGTGGCGACGTGGGGAGACGGCTGGATGCCCAACCGTATCACCCCGCAGGACCTGGAGAGGGGCCGGGCTACTCTGGATAATCTGGCCGCCGAACTGGGAAGGGACCCGGCTTCCCTCACAATCACCGTGTACGGTCAGGATGCAGACCTGGACGCGCTGCGATCACTCTTTGATGCCGGCGCCGACCGGGTGGTGGTACGACCGGATTTCGTCGAAACCGAGGAAGAGATGGGGGAGCAGTTGGAGCGCATGGCCGAAGCGGTCATCCGTTAATTCTGGTCGGCGTCCCGACATGAAGAAGCCGTCTCAGGCCTTGACTGAACGGAATGGCAAAATACTACCAGATAGACCGGAGTGAACTGGAATGGACCGCACGTCTGAACTGCTGAGTTCCTATGCCTGCAGCTTGTCTTACGAAGACCTGAGCCCGGCCACGGTGCATCAAATCAAGCGGACCGTGGTCGACACCCTGGGCTGTGCCATCGGGGGGTACTTGTCCGAACCGGCCAAAATCGCCCGCCGGTTGGCCGCCGGGGTGAACAGCGCCACACCGTCCCGGATTCTGGGCACCGGCGATTACAGTTCCATGGACCTGGCCGGGTTCGCCAACGGGGTCATGGTGCGTTACCTGGACTGCAACGATTCCTACTTCTCTCCCGGGGGTGGGCATCCCAGCGACATGATTCCCGCCGCGCTGGCCGTGGGTGACACTCTCAGCGCCGACGGCCCCACGCTGATTACCGCCATCGCCCTGGCCTACGAGGTGTTTTGCCGCATTTCCGACGAAGTGCCGGAATCGGGGTGGGACCAGGGAATCTTCAGCGTCATCGGAGCCGCCTGCGCCGCAGGGAAGGTCATGGGACTGGAGCAGGAACAGATGGCCCACGCCATTTCCCTGGCCGCCGTGCCGAACATTCCGTTGCGGGTCACGCGAATGGGCGAGCTTTCCATGTGGAAGGGGTGCGCCGCGGCCAGCGCCACCCGGGCCGGCATCTTCGCCGCGCAACTGGCCTCCGAGGGTATGAACGGGCCTTTTGAGCCTTTCGAGGGCAAGAAAGGGTTGTGGGAATCGGCCCTGGGCCGGGAAGTGCGGCTGGACGCCCTGGGCGGCGGCGGCGAACCCTTCCGCATTACCCGCAACACCTTCAAGTTTTACCCGTCCCAGATTCACACACAGACTCCCATTGGGTTGGCTGTGGAGCTGCACTCCCAGGTGGATGTGTCGGATATTAAGTCCATCCACATCACCAGCTACCACAGCGCCGTCAGCAGCGCCTCCACCGAGCCGGAGAAGTGGGACCCGAAGACGCGGGAGACCGCCGACCACAGCATCCCCTTCCTGGTGGCGGTGGGTCTGCGGGACGGGGAGGTCACACCGGCGACCTTTGCCGCCGACAGGATCGCCGACCCGTCGCTACGGTCCATTCTGGCCAAGATGACCATTGAAGAAGACCCGGGGTTCACTGCCAAATACCCTTCCGAGTACAATTGCCGCATCGAGGTGAAAACGGCGTCCGGGGGCAGCTGCGTCGCGGCGGCGTCATACCCCAAGGGACACCGAGAGAATCCTTTGACCGACGCCGAGGTTAGCGGAAAGTTCCGGCGTCTGGCGACTCCCACCCTTTCCGACCAGCAGTGCGACGAAGCGTTGGGGCTGATTTGGTCGTTGGAACAACAAGACGATATAGACGACATATTCGACGCGCTGGTGGTCTGACCGAGGTTCGCATTGGGCCGTTCCGGGGTTGACCGGCAAACCGTTTTGCGATGCGGTGCGTAGTTAATTATGAAGCGAGGAGTAACCGGCTCCCGATGCCAGGAGTGGCCCGGTGGTTGACTACCAGGGGTTGGAAGACCTCCACCTCATCCAGCGGACGGCTTCGGGTGACGCCAGCGCGCTAGAAGAACTCTACGCTCGGTACTCGACCGCAGTGTATTCTTTGGCCCGCTATATGCTCCGAAACGAGGCATCGGCCGAGGACGCAACCCAGGATGTTTTTCTGAACATTTGGACGAAATCTGCGACTTACAAGCCAGAACGGGGAGCGCCCCGGTCCTGGTTGATGAGCGTGGCCCACAACAAGATAATCGACATCATCCGGTCGCGGCGGCGGCACCTGAACATGGGAGACCAGAAGGACTACGAAACCCTGGACCTGCTGCCTTCAGGGAACCGCGCCACGGAGGAGCAGGCGGAGTTAAACCTTGAAGGAGACCGCATCCGCCGGGCGTTGGAAACTCTCCCCGACCCGCAGCGGGCGGCGATAGTGCTGGCGTATTTCGAGGGGTATTCTCAATCGGAGATAGCAGCGAAGCTGGGAGTGCCTTTGGGGACGGTGAAGACGCGGATGCGGTTGGCGATGCAGAAGCTCCGCCTGGAATTGGAGGCAGATGTTATCTAACCGCCCCAATCAAACTCCTCATCCCGAGGACTTGTTCGAGGCTTACGGGCTCGATGCTTTGTCCGAAGACGAAACTGCCCTGGTTGATGCCCACTTGGATCAGTGCGTCCGGTGTCAGCGATCGGTGGGGCAAATTCAGGGGTCGCTAGCGGCGCTGGCCGCAGCAGTGGAACAAAAACCGGCGCCCCCGTACCTGCTGGAACGGGTAATGGCCGGGCTGCCGGGAGCGTTAACGCCTCCTCCACCCCGTCGTCGGGCATTTCTCCCTGAGTTTGTTCTGCCATCGTGGTTCAGCCTGAAAGGGTTGGCGCTACCCGCGGCGGCGGCCTTGGTCATCGCTCTTTTTGGCTTCTCGCTGGCGATGAATTTCCGGCTGTCCGGGCAGGTGGAACAGATAGCACAGGAGAATTCGACGGTCACGGCCCAGATGTCCCAGGCCATGCGGGAGACCGCGCGGATGCAGCGGGAGGCGTCGGCGCTGACGTCCCGGTTGGAGCTGCCGGGACCGGGCAATCTGGGTTCCATTCTCGAAATGGCGGGAACACCCGTTTCCCATTACCTGGACGCCTTTCCCGACACCCAGCCGGTGGTTATGGACTCGGTGGACAACGAGCAAAACCACGAGGGGCTGCTGTTAGTGGGGGATGACGGGATGCGGGCCACGATGATGATTTCCAACCTGAACCCGGCCACGTCCCAAAACCCCTACCTGGTTTGGCTGGTGCGGGGCGGAGTTTGGACTCCGGAGGGTAAACTGACCGTCGACCCCTCGGGGTGGGGGTCCCTGAACATCACAATGGAAGAGCCGGTGTTCGCCTTCGACTCCGTGAACGTAACCGTGGATGAAGGGCTAACCGAAGACCCGGGCCAGGGGCTGATATTGAGCAGCCGCATTCCCTACGCCGCCAACCCCCCCTAAATGCGCGAAACCACACCGTCCTCAACACGGATGCTGCGATTGCCGTTAACCGTTCGCCCTGACGGCCGAAGGATCGCCTGAAAACGTCGCGCTTTGCTTAGCCGGAGCATCAAGGATTCCATGCAGCCACAACCACGCCGGTCCAACGCCGCTTCACCGACGCCCCGTCCCCAACCGGGTTGCGAGATTTGCGGTGGTCCCACGGTGGAACTTCACTGCAAGATTCAGTGCCGCAACTGCGGGTATACCAGGGACTGCTCCGACCCTTGATCCGCCTGGGCCGGACCAACTGAAAGCGCTTCAAGGCGCCACAGGACGTGCCTGGAACAAGCGGAGCAGCGGGGGCGTTACCCCAGGGACATGGCATTCAGGCCAATCATGGCCAGTTCCTCATCGCGGACCAGCCATCCGCCGACGCCGACGCCGCCCATGATGACCCCGTCCGAGGACTTGACGACCACGCCGCCCGCGCCGGGGGTAAGGTTAGGATCGCCGTAGTCACTGACCGTCCGGCCCGTTCCTTCAACTGCTCCCCGTGAGCGCCGGTATCCATGCCCATAATCGCCGCGGTGTACGCCTTGCGGAAGGCATGGCGCCGGGCATACAGCCGCATGTTGTCCATCTGGGAATAAGCCACCATGTTGCCCGCGTCGTCAACAATTGAAATCGCCACCGGCAGGCCGCCGGGCCTGGTTACTTCGTCAATGATGGCCTTCATGGCCGCTTGGGCTTCCTCGAAAGAAATGAACGGCTAACCGCCACGGTTGCCCTCCTTGTGGGTTGCTGGAACTATGGCTCCGATGAATTGCCGCCGGGGATACCCATAGCAGTATGCCCCGAACCAGTTGGCGCTTCTTACCTCACCGTCATCCGTGGGGAAACGGCCACCAATCGGGGTATTTGCGAAGCTGAAGGCGCCGGAACAGTTGGGGATGGGTATCCACCGCCAGCCTCATCGCTTCCAGGATGGGTTCGCGGATGGAGAAGTGGGCCAACTCGGCGGTCCGCAGCTTGAACAGGTGGTAGCACTCCCGCAGGTTGACCTGGGCCAGGGTCCGTCGGTAATGGGCATGAGTCACCAGGTATTGGGCCGCTGCCGGGGATACCTCATGCACCAGCCGGAACGCCCGCTCCGCCGAATCCATCGCCGACCGGAAAACTTCGTCCAACCCGGCCTGGGACAACAACGGCGGGATTCGGTATCCCAGGGCCACGGCAGCCGGCTGGGGGATGTTGGTCAACATCCGATGGCGCTTGAACTCACGGAAGGCGCCATAGTCCATTACCAACTCGAAGGTGTAGCCAACCAGCTCGAACTCGCGTCCCGGCACGTCGTGGGGGCCCAGACCGGCAACGCAGCGGTCGATGATGTCGGCCTGCCGGTCGCCGGGCATGGCTTGCACCCGCCGCAGGACATCGTCATAACTCATCCCGGAATTGCTGTACAGCAGCGCCGCCGCCAGCTTCTCCAGGGCCTGGGTATCCCAATATACCAGCCTTGCCGCGACCAACTCCCCGGTGAAAGTTCCGGGCGCGGCGCCGGTTGGCGGAAGGGCCGCATCGGACAAGCCGCGCCGTTCCCTCGCGGTGTGGGTCAGATATGGGCTGGCCTCGGCATACTTGATGAGCGTGGGAGTGATTTGCCGGGCTTGCTCCCGGATGTCCAATCCCAGGTCTCGCTCCTCGGCCAATTCCGAGGACAGCAGCTTGCTGACGGCGTGTTCCAGGACCCGGGCGTTGGCCGTGACGCCGACGTTGGTCAGAGTTGCCGCCGGGAGCACGGCCCGGCAGTGGTCGGTGGCGATGCGCCGCAGACGCAAGCGGTAGGCCGACTCGCGCTCGCCGTCGTTCTTGAGGTGGATTCCGGTCAGGTGTTGTTGGCATCCGTCCAAGAGACGGGCATAGGTCTCAAACAGCATCCGGCAGGCGTTGTGGAATTCTTCGGCCAGACGGGGATGCCCGGCCAATTCGTCGGGAAAGTAGTAGCCGCCTTGGGGCAAGACCTGGTAGCGGGACGACTTTTCGGTGTAGGATGCGAGGCGGTTGTCTTCCAGGGCATCGCAGGCCAAGCGGGACAGATTCTCCACCGCCAGATGCACTACGGCGTGTTCAGCTACCGAGGCGTGACCGTAGCCCAAGACCCATCGCTCGTGGAAATCGGCGGCACGTTCCCGGCTGACCTCTTGGGCAATTTCGTCGAAGGGTTCCGGCCGACGGGACGTCATAGCGAACGCGACGGCAATCTGCTCCTCGGTCAGCTTGTGGGCGTCCAGCGGGTAGACCCGCCTCGTTAGGTCAAGTTTAGTGTTCACCCGGTATATTTTTGCCGGGAATCCTTAAAATCGCCAAGGGTTGTGGAAGCGGCGTTGGTGATGTTTCCGTCACGGCTTACGTCCGACGAGCATGAACCAAAGGTGGCTGAACATGAGCACCCCGTCCTGCCGGAAGGGGTGCATTCCCGTGGCGGGGGCGCCGTCGAGTTCCCGCTCCAGTTCCGCGGTGATGACCGCCCGCGCTTCCGGGGGAGTCTCGGTCAGGTCCATCCAGCTTTCCAGGTTGCGATGGGCTTCAAAGGAGGCGCTCTTAACGATTTCCAGACCGTACCCTTCGGCCATTTTCCGCAGTTGGCTGGGGGGCAATGCGTACCCGTGGGACGGGTCGCGCAGGCGTTCCAGCCGGTTGTGGGTATCGGCGGTGCCGGGGTCTTCAGAACTGGTTATGTCAATGACGGCCACATACCCGCCGGTTTGACAGACCCGCACCATTTCCCGCAGGCACCGGAGGGGGTCTTCAACCTGGTGCATCGCCAGCCGGCAGGCCACCAACGCGAAGCTGCCGTCTCCGTAGGGAAGGATCCGGGCGTCGGCTTCTTCGAAGGTGACGTTGGTCAAGCCTTCGGCGGCGGCCAGCTTCCTGCCCTCGGCGACCATCTCTGGGGTTACGTCAACGGCCACCGCCTCGGCAACGGCGGGCGACATGGCGCGGGCCACCAGCCCCGTGCCGGCGGCCACATCCAACACCCGCATATCGGGATGCAACTCCAGCTTGCCGATGCTCCAGGACAGCGCAGCTTCGTTGCCGCCGGACGTGACGTAAGTATCCCACTGGGCAGCTTGCCGGCTGAATTGTTCTCGTATCAACTCGTCGTGGGTTCTTTCCTCGGTCATAGCCCCGCCTCGTTTGCCGTGATTTTGCCCCGGCGCGTCCTAGACCAGGGCGCCGAACCCGTCCGGAATTGATACCTCGATTAGCTGCACCCGGTCCGCCGCTACCGCCCGCTCCAGGGCCGAGGACAGTTCTTTGACCGAGGAGACCCGGGTGCCTTCAACGCCGTATGAGTCAAACAGCTTGATGAAGTCCGGGTTAACCAAGTCGGTGGCCATGAGCCGGTCGTCAAAGCGGGCGCTCTGGTAGCCCTTGAGGACGCCCCAGGCGTTGTCGTTGAACATCAGGATAATCGGGTTTATGCCGTACTGGACGGCGGTGCCGAGTTCCTGGGCGTTGTACTGGAAGCCGCCGTCGCCGGTGATGCAGACCACCGGGGACTTGGGTTGGCCCACCTTAGCGCCGAGGGCGGCGGGAAACCCAAACCCCAGTCCGGCCCAGCCCCAGGGATACATGAACTGCCGGGGCCGGTCGATGGTCAGGCACCGGGCGGCGCGGCTGGCCGGCACGGTGGCGTCGAGGGTGAAGATGGTGTCGTCCGGGGTGGCCGAGCGGATGGCCTCGAATACCCGAAGCTCGTTGCCCCAGGTATCCTGCAGGACCTGGTATTGCTGCTCCTTGAGGGCGGCGACTTCGCGCCGGTAATCGTCGCGACTGCCCACGTCCCAATGACCGATTCCCTGTAGAAGCTGGGCGGCGACGGCCCGGGAATTGGCGGCGATGGACACCGAGGCGGGGTAGTTCTTGCCGATGTAGTCATCATCCAGCAGGACGTGAATCAGGTTCTCCGGGAGCTTCAGGTCAACGCCGACCGTGGAACGGTAGGCCAGGGCGGAACCCAGCACCAGGCAAACGTCACAGGAACCGAGCCAGTCCTGGGCCGGGTTTTCTCCCCAGATGCGGCGTCCCAGCGCCGGTCCCAGGGACAGGGGATGGCTCTCCGGGAACGCTCCCTTGGCGCCGTCGGTGGTTACCACCGCCGCGCCCAGCCTTTCGGCCAACTCGATGACTTCCGCGGTCCCGCCCTGGGACTGGACTTCTTCGCCAACGACGATGACCGGCCGCTCCGCGCCCAGCAGAGCTTGCAGCGCGCGCTCCACCATGACCGGGTTGCCCTGGGGGATGCTCGGCTCCCGGGGCCGCAAGACTTCCACATCGGCCTGCTCCGCCAGCATGTCGGTGGGCACTTCCAGTTCGATGGGACGGGGACGCCGCTCTTGGAAGCGGCGGAACGCCTCAACGAAGTGGTCGGGGATGGACTCGACCTCGTTGATCATGGCGTTCCAGTCGGTGACGGCGCGGAACATTCCCAACTGGTCCTTCGTTTCGTGGGTCGCCAGCTTTCCGCTGCCGACGAACTCGCGCTCGACGTTGGTGGTCACCTGGAGAATGGAAGAACTGGAAAAGTAGGCTTCGCCCATTGCCCCCATGGAGTCCGCCGCGCCGGGGCCGGTGCTGGTCAGCAGCACGCCCGGCTTGCCGGTGGCGCGGGAATAGCCGTCAGCCATGAAACCGCACCCAAGCTCCAACCGGCCCCCGATGAACCGCAGGTCGTTCTGGTGGTCGAACAGGGCATCGAAGAGGTCCAGGGTGTGGACCGAAATAATCCCGAAGACGGTGTCCACATCCTGGGCTTTCAGCGATTCCACAATGGTCTGGCCGCCGGTCATCATGGGCATGAGCGAAACTCCTTCAACGATTCCAACAACTACGCCAACAGCTATTCCGACAACTACGCCGAATAGGTTGGCCGCTGCCGCAACGGGACTTTATTTACGGGGTTCGATTAACGGGATTCTACAACAGCAGGGTTACCGGGTTTTCCAGGATGCTTTTGATTTCCATTAAAAACTGGGCGGCTTCGGCTCCATCGGCCACGCGATGGTCGGTGGACAATGTGGCTTTCATCACGCTGCCCACGGCCAACTGCCCGTCGCGCACCACTGGCTGTTCCTTGACCGAGCCGACCGCCAGCACGGCAGCATGGGGCGGGTAGATGATGGCGGCGAAGCTTTCCACGTCGAACATACCCAGGTTGCTGATGCTGAAGGTGGTGTTGCCGTACTCATCGTTGCGCAGGCGGCCGCTGTGGGCCCGCTCAATCAGGTCTTTGCTGGCTGCGGCCAACTCCAGCAGGCTCTTGTCTTGGCAGTTGCCGATTCCGGGCACCATCAACCCCGCTTCCAACGCGATGGCGATGCCGATGTTGGTTTCCGGGTGAAACTCCAGAGCGCCGTTAGCGAAGGAAGCGTTGAACTTGGGATGCCTGGCCAGGGCCAGAGCCGACGCCTTGACGATTAGGTCGTTGACGGACACACGGGAGCCGGCGTCGATGGCGTCGTTGATTTCGCCCCGGAGGGTCATGGCCCGGCCCATGTCCACCTCGGCGGTGATGTAGAAGTGGGGAGCGTCCCGCTTGCTGTCCGCCGTGACGCGGGCAATGGCCTGCCGCATCCGGGACAATTCGACCCGCTCGGCTCCAGCGGGTTCTTCTTCCGGCAGCAACGCATCCGCAGGGGCGGGCGGCGAATACTCCAGCACGTCCTTTTCGACGATGCGGCCGCCGGGCCCGGTGCCGGTTATGTCACTCAGGTTGATGCCCCGCTCCCTAGCCAACCGACGGGCGATGGGCGAAGCCCGGACTTCGCCGGACGGGGCTGCCGGGGCAGGATCGACCGGAGCGGCGGTTGCTGCCGGAGCCGACGGAGAGGGCGAGGCTTCCGCAGCCGTTTCGGGTTCCGTGGTATCGTCCGGCAGGGCTTCGCCGGGGGCCGTGATGACGGCAATCAGTTGGCCGACGGGCACCACGACGCCTTCGCCGGCCACTATCCGGCCGACTACGCCGCTGGTGTAGGCTTCAAACTCGACGGTGGCCTTGTCGGTCTCGATGTCGGCCAGCACCTCGCCGCGGATGACGGCCTCACCCACTTGCTTATGCCAGCGGACCACGGTGCCTTCCCGCATGTCGTAGCCCATCTGAGGCATCACTATGTTTGTCGCCAAGACGGCCTCCCAGCAAAGAATCGCAACGTTGCAGTCCGCTTTATCGCCTGGACCCGTAAACCAACACTTGGGCCAGACGCGGGCCGCGCTTTGGGCAGGGCCGGACCTTACCCATGAATCGCTCGGCCCTGCGCGCCCAACGCCGCCTCTTTCAGCATCTCCGATATGGTCGGGTGGGCGTGTACGGCCCAGCCCAACTCCAGCGACGTCCCTTCCAGAAGGCGGGTCATGGACAGTTCCCCCAGCAGTTCGGTCACTTCCGGGCCAATCAGGTGGGCACCCAAAAGCTCGCCATAGCGGGCGTCCAGCACCAGCTTGACCATGCCGTCGGTTTCGCCCATCGCCATGGCCTTGCCGTTGGCCAGCACGTTCATTTTCCCCACTTTGACCTCGTGGCCCCGCTCCACGGCCTGGGCTTCGGTCAAGCCAAAGCTGGCGACCTGGGGCTGGCAGTAGGTGGCGCGGGGCATGAAAGCGTAGTCCAGGGGCTGGGTTTCCAGGCCGGCAATGCCCTCGGCGGCGGCCACTCCCTGCGCCGACGCGGCGTGGGCCAGAGCCAGCTTGCCGGTGACGTCGCCGACGGCGTAGATGCCGGCGACGTTGGTGGCCATTCGGTCATCCACCTGCACGAAACCGCCCTGGGTCTCAACGCCCAGCGCTTCCAGACCGAGGTCCTCGGTGTTGGGCTGTACCCCTATGGCAACCAGAACTTTGTCACAGTTGACGGTATGTTCTACGCCGCCCTGATTCACGGCGACCGCCACTCCGTCGGGTCCAACTTCGACTCCGGCAACGCCTGCGCCGGTCATCACGTTAATTCCGAGTTTGGAAAAGGAGCGCTCCAACTGCCCCCCGATTTCTTCATCCTCGTTGGGCACCAACCTGGGCAGAAGCTCAACGACGGTGACGTCCACGCCGTACATCTTGTAAACATAGGCAAATTCCACCCCAATGGCGCCCCCTCCGACTATGACCACCGAACGGGGCAGTTCTTTCAGGACTATTGCCTCTCGGCTGGTAATAATCCGGTCCCCGTCAACCGGAAGGGGCGGGATGCTGCGGGGCCTGGCGCCGGTGGCGATGATGATGTTCCCGGCACTGAGCCGGGCGCCTTGGGGGGCCACCTCCACCACGCCGGGACCGGTCAGCTTTGCATCGCCGGTTACGTGTTCGATGCCGTTCTTGCGAAGCAGGTAGGCAACGCCGCGGACGTTGCGGTCAACCACCCGGCGGCTCCGGTCAACGGCGGCGGAGAAGTCAGCGTGGAAGTTGTCGAACCGCAGGCCAAACTGGTCGGCACGGTGGATATAGGACAGAATCTCGGCGTTTTTCAACAACGCCTTGCTGGGAATGCAGCCCCAGTTGAGGCAAACACCGCCCAGGGATTCCCGTTCGACGACGGCTGTCTTCAGCCCCAATTGAGCGGCGCGTATGGCAGCCACATAGCCCCCTGGGCCCGCGCCAACCACGACCATGTCATAGTCGATAGCCATCTGCACCTTCAAAGCGCCACCGGGAAGAAGCGTTGCGGTGGCGGAATTGTTCGGGGTGCAGGGCGGCCTGACGCCGCCTCCTGCTCCCCGGACGCTGCGCCCAATTATACAAGCAGGCATGGGCATGGGCAACGCGCGCCGCCGGAGTCTTCCGCAGGCTCCCCTTGAGTCTCGCCGCAAAACGACCTTCGGCGTTCTCGAGGCGGGCGGGTCAAATGGGAAGTCCTTTGATGTCACGGGCATGAATGGATTGCAGCAGCCAGCGGCGGGTTTGTTTACCGCCGGGCATTTTGGTATCATTTGCAGCAACGCAGCGTATATCAAGAGGTTGTAATGAGGGTGGGACCATTTGGCTTGCCGGAACTTCTGATTATTTTGGCCGTTTTGCTTCTGATCTTCGGGGCCACCCGGCTCCCGGAAATCGGTTCTTCGTTGGGGAAAGGCATTCGGATGTTCAAGACCTCGGTCACCGGAGAGGATGAGCCGAAACCAAAGCAGGCGGAAAAAAAGGAGCCGGTCAACGCCGGCCAAAACTGGGACGATCTGGCCTAACCGCCATCGGTCAGTATCCCGCAGAGTAAAGTATGACCGGGCCGGTGCCAATGCCGGTCCGTTTCTTTGTCGCAATCGGCGCTCACCCCGGCGTCCGGCTCCGTCTATTCGACATCCTGAACGGGGAAGTTTGCCTCGGAGGGACGCCGTTCCCGCCGCCCTGCCACCCGGGCCAAAATCACGCCCAACTCGTACAACAACAGCAGCGGCGCCGCTACCAAAGCCTGGTTCACCGGGTCAACCGTGGGCGTGATGACTGCTGCCAGGATGAAGGCGATAATCAGCCAGTAGCGCCGGAACCTAGAGAAGGCCCGGGCCCGCACGATGCCCAGCCGGGCCATCAGAAGCATCACCAGAGGGGTCTCGAACACTAGCCCCATCCAGATCAGCAACCGGAGCATAACGTCCACCAGGCTGCTGATTCGGACCATCGGCTCCACCACGTCATCGCCAAACGACAGCAAAAACGGCAGCGCCTGGGGAGTCAGGACGAAGTACCCGAAGGCAACGCCTACGGCAAAGGCCGCTGCCGCCGCCGGCATGAAAACCAGGAGGTAGCGTTTTTCCCTGGTGGTTAGGCCCGGAGCGGCGAACCTGACGGCCTGGTACAGGATGACCGGAAACGCCAGCACCGCGCCTCCGACCATCGAAATCTTGAAGCTGGTGGTCAGGGACTCGGTGACCTGGGTGGCAATGAGCGTGACCCCCTGGCCGTCGTTAAGCTCCTGAGCCGGGCGCTTCAGCAGGATTACCGCTTCTTCCCAGAAGGCAAACACGGCGACGGTGCCAATCAGGACTGCGATTACCGAGATTAACAGCCGGCGCCGCAGTTCTTGCAAGTGGTCCCGTAGGGAAAGCTCGCGGTCATTCACGAATGGCCGCTCACGAGGGGTCGGCCCGGGGCGGGTCTTCCCTCGGGCCGGGGCCGGTGGGGTTGGGCGGGCCGGGCGGCCGGCGGTCAGTATCGTCAAATGCTGCCGCGGCCGTGACCTCGTTGACGGTACGCCGCAGTTCGCGCCACATCTTGCCGGCGGTGCGGGCCATTTCCATGGTCCGGGCGGGACCCAACACCAAGAATCCCACTACCATTATGAGAGCTATTTCGGGCAGCCCGATGCCCAGAAAGTTCACCCGCCGACGCCTTGCTGCGATGCGTTTTGTTGAGGGGAAGTGCCGGGTGCGGAGTTTCCGGACGTGGAGCCGCCGGAAAAGGGGCAGCCGGTCCGGCAGCGGGATTGCGCCGGAGCCGCCCAGGCGGGAGGCCGGGGGCAGCCCAGTTCGTCCAGCATTTCCAGAAGCCGGCACAGGGGCAGGCCAACTACGTTGGTAAAGCAGCCTTCGACCAGTTCCCCAGGCTTTAGGTCGTCGTCCTGAATGGCGTAGGCGCCGGCCTTGTCCATCGGCGTTCCGGTAGCCACCGACGCCTCAATCTCGGCCGGGGACAACTCCCGCATAGCGATGTCCCCGGTGAGACAGTCGGTGATAGAACGTCCCGACGCCACGTCAACCACGGTAACGCCGGTGGTCACCTGATGGTACGTTCCGCTCAACTTGGTAAGCATCCGGCGGGCGTCGTCCGGGTCCTCCGGCTTGCCGACAATCCGTCCGTCTAGGACCACCGTGCTGTCGGCGCCGATAACGACGGCGTAATCTCCCTGTTTCGCCAAAATGCCGGCCACGGCTTGCGCCTTCTTCAAGGACAGCCGCTGCACCATTTCCTGGGCGGTCTCGCCGGGGATGACCGTTTCGTCCGCATCAGACGGAATCACCCGGAACGTCAGACCAAGGTCGGCCAACAGTTCCCGGCGGCGCGGAGAACCTGACGCCAGCACGATATTGGCCGTCGGCCCCGCCCGTTCCAGCACGGCGACGCACTCGATGTGGTGGGTATGGGGAAACATATCCAACGGCTGCACCCGGTCAATCACGTAGGGGGCATCGTGTCCGCGACACAGTAACTTCAGGTCCCGGGCCAGCGTTTCCGGGTCGCAGGAAACATAGACCACCCGCCGCGGCGCCAGACGGACCAGGCTGCGCAGCGCCTCGACCTGGCATCCGGCGCGGGGAGGGTCGAGGATTACGACGTCGGGACGTGGGTCAACGGACTCCAGGACATCTTCAGTCTTGCCCAGCACGAACTCGACGTTTTCCAGTCCGTCGGCGTTGGCCCGAGCGTCGGCGACGGCGGCGGATGATTCCTCCACGGCGATTACCCGCCGCACGTGCGGGGCGAGCAAAATGGCGAAGGCGCCGACGCCGGTATAGGCGTCCAGGACCACCTCTCCTCCGGTTAGTTGCAGGGCATCGCGCACGATTTCGACCAGGTTGGCGGCCTGCCGGTTGTTGACCTGAAAGAAGGACGGAGAGGCCACCCGAAACTGGCGGCCGTTGACAGCTTCCAGGTAATGGGTCTGCCCGGTGGCGACCTGGATCTCAGGATTAGCCAGCCGAGGCTGCACCAGATAATCGCCGGTCTGCTCACCGGCGCGAATAGATAACTGGGTAGTTTCCCGACACTTATCCTGCAGTTGGGACAGGATGCCGTTGACCCCCGGGTGCATCAACCCGCAACCTTCGATTCGCACAAACCGGCGGGTCTCCCGATGCACGAAACCCAGCGCGCCCTCCGGCCCCACGGTCATCCTGGCGTGGTTCCGGTAGCCAAAGGTTCGGGGCGAAGGCAGGACGGGCAGGATTTCCAGGTCGTCGAAACCACCAACTCTGAGCAGCGCATCCGCTACCTTCCGGCGCTTGGCCTCAAGTTGGGCGCCGTAGGCCAAATGCTGCCACTGGCAGCCGGTGCAGGCGCCGTAGTATTCGCAGGGCGGCTCGGTTCGGTTTTCCGAGGGAGTCAACACCTGCACCACCTGGGCAGACGCGTACCCACGGCGGACGCGCAGAACCTCGGCGACTACCCGCTCACCGGGGATTCCGCCGAGGACAAACACCTCCCGGCCGTGATAATACCCGAGCGCTTCTCCCAACCGCCCCCAGGATTCCAGGGTGAGGGTCAGCTGTTGCCCGAGTTCCAGCCGCTGCTCCGTCGTTATTGTCCCGTCGGTAGTCATCCTTAAACTGCCCTCCGCTGGATACTATAATGCAAGACAAGAATCCGATAAAGGGTTTGGCCCGGGTCCAGGGGGCTGTCTGAGTCTAACCGGCGCCGGAGTGGGAAAGGTCGGGGCAATCCCAGGGTCTTGCAATAGCCGCCGCAACCCAACCTCCGGCTGCGAATGAAAGACTCCGGGCCAATCCCGTTGCAATCGCCCCGCCGCAATCGAGCCGATTGTCCGGCAAACACGCGGTTGACCCTGCCCGCTGACCCGGTATAAACTGCGGATACACGCTGGGTTGCCGACGAGGCTTGGTTCCGACGCAAGGGTCGATGCTCAGTCCCGAACGGCAAGACTCACTCCAGAGATACGAACGTGGAGGTCTGATGGCAGAGCCCATTGAAGTTAGCGAAAGCAGTTGGGACACCGAAGTAATCAATTCCGAATTGCCCGTCTTGGTGGATTTCTGGGCCGAATGGTGCGGCCCTTGCAAGATGATTGCGCCGGCGGTACACGACTTGGCGGTCGAGTATACCGGCAAGCTGAACGTCGCCAAGGTCGACGTTGACGACAGCCCCAACATCGCCATGAAGTACGGAATCCGCAGCATCCCCGCCCTTATCTTCTTCAAAGAGGGGAAGCCGGTGGACCAGATTGTCGGCGCGGTGCCGAAGGGCGCGCTCAAGAAGAAGATTGACGCGGTGCTGGGCAGCTAGTCCAACCACCCCTTCCTGACGGGGGGAGTGGATGGGGCCCGGTGGCTCTTGCGGACTTCAAATCCGTTGGGGTTCCCTCCACCAGCGTTCTGGAGCTTCGCCGAGCGTCAATTCAAGCGTGAAGCTCCTGCTGTTTCGTCCCTGAGCTTCCTCAAGCATCGTGGGGCGCCGCTAGGCGGAATGGCAGTTGGAATGTCAATTTCTCACGGCTCCGCCGGTGCTGCTTCTCTCCACACCGGTCCATCTCCCCCGGCCGGTCACGGCGCCCGCGCAACCGTCCAGGCCTGAGGGTAATCGTAGCCGCAAAAGTTTTGCGCAGCTTTATCCAAAAGCGGGTCCCCACGTCCTCAAGCCTGGAGGGTTGCGGTTCCCATCAACCCCGTATTCCGCGCCGGTTTTTTGTGGTATGATGTTGTCGTCAATGCTTCCGCTGACACCTCTGCCGGACCCCTTCCGGCCCCGGGTTTTCCGCCTCTTTTTCGCCCCTCCGGGGGGTGAATGATAATTCACGTAAAATTACCATTCAATCATTCACTTTTGCCCTGCTTTCCGCCCTTTGTTCTGTTTTTGCGCATTTTGATCTGACCAATTGGGTTCCGGCCCCCGATTTTCCCAGTTTTTGCCGTTCTGCGTTCATGTTTCCGGTTTTACGCTTCCTTTCCACAGTCCAGGGTTGCGGGTTCCGCCTTCGTCTCTTATATACACGCGAGAAAACGAAAACTCTGACCCTCGGAGACCTGAAGAGGCACGTGTTTTAGGACACTCGTTCTGAATGATAAGAATGATAATTCATCAGAAATTACCATTCAGAACAAAACTCTAAAAAAGTGGTTTTCAGGTTTGGAAAAGTAGAACAAAACGGGGGGTGAATGAAAAAATGGTGTGAATGATGGTTTTTGAAAAAGTTGAATTCAACTAATTTGAATCTCGCGCGCTATTAAAGCATTCACCCCGGTTTTTCACGCTTGGCCGGGTTTCGGGCCGGTTCCGCCGGGGCTTTCCGGCAGGGCCGGGCGGCGGGATCGTCAGCCGTTTTGGTCCCGCCATCCGGGGCCTTTCTGCAGGGCGCGGGCGGCCCGCCCGGCCACCCGGTCCAGTTTCACGCCTTCGGCCAGCGCGGTGTCCACGATGTCCTGCACCAGGGCTTTGGCGTCTTTGCACGGGCCCATCAGGCTGACCGCCAGGTTGGGGCAGTCTCCCCAGAAGTCCCACAGGTACAGGTCTATGGTCTCATCTCTGGTCTCGCTGCCGGTCTCTTCGCCGGTCGTTCAGGGTTCCCGGGTCCATCCGGCAACGGGCCGCTGGCGCCGGTCTCCGTGCCCGGTTCCTCCGGCGTTCGCTTCCCGTCGGCGTACCGGCACGTGGGCGGGCAGCCGTACATCTCGCAGCAAAAGGCTGGGTTGGCGTGGAGGACGCTCTCTCCCTGGATCGTGTTGCTCAGCAGGATGTGGTCCAGCCGGGCGTTGTTCTGCCGGTCCAGGATCGCCTGGCCGGCGCTGACCAGGTCTTCGAACACGTTCCGTTCCAGCACGATGCGTGGTGCTCCCGGTCCCGGTCGGTCCGTATTGCGATTGACGGGATGCCGGTGCGGCTGCTGGAGTCCAGGACGTACACGCCGGCGACGGCGTGGTGGGCTTGGGTCCAGTCGATTCCGAAGACCCGGTCGATTGGGTCCATGTTCTCCCTCCGTCTGGAGATTCCTGGTGTGGGGATTGGGATGGCGGCGCGGTGCTTCAGTGATCTGGTACGCTTCAGGGCTGCCGGCTGCTCTCCTTGACCTGGTCTTCGAAGATGCCCCTGGCGTCTTCCATGGCTTCCAGGTCCCGTTCCAGGGCCTGGTGGATGAGGTCCAGGATGCGTTGTTCGTCCCCGGCGGTTCCCAATTCGATTTGCTCTGGTTCAGCGGGTTCCGGTTGGACGATCCAAGACCGGTCCCGGAACATCGTGACGATCAGCGTGGGATCTTCCTCCGGCGGGCAGAGCAGGCTGAGGGCGCCGGCCTGGCTCATCCGGGCGGGGTCCGCGAAGATGCCGGCGTCCCGCCATTCAGCGAAGTCATGGCCGTATTCGGTCCAAGCCGTCAGGTGCTGCCGGCAGAAGGCTTCGGCCATGGTCGGGGACTGTGGGTCTGTTTCCGGCTGAGTCATTTCATGCTCCTTTTCCGTTTCCGGGCGTTTCGGGGTTCCGGACCGGGGCTGGCCCGGTTTGCCTGCTCTGCCTGCAGGCAGGGGATGCAGCCCGCCCGGTCGATTCTGCCGGTGGTCAGCAGGATAACCGCCCGGGTCCCGCACTTGGTTTTCACGGTGAGCCGGTGGCTGATGGGTTCGTCCCGCAGATGCTTCAGGTACTCTTCAAACAATTGCTGGCTGCTCCTTGGCCGGTTGTGGGGGGCGGCTCCGGCCCGGGAATGTGGCGTTTCCGGATTTTGGGCTGGGGGACCCGCTTTTGGAAAAGCTGCGCAAAACTTTTGGGGGTTGGCGGGGGTGGTTCTCCGGGAATTTCCCGGGGCAGTTCCCCGGGAAATTCCCCCGGGAAGTTTCTGGGAAGGCCCCGGAGCGGCCCCAGGAACGGCGCCAAGGCCCTTTTCGGGTCTTTTGTTATCCACACACAAAATACCCGGAGAGCCGTAAAAGGGCCGTTTGGGGCATCCTGGGGCGATTTCGGGGTGTCCGCGGTCCTGGGGGCCGTTTCCCCGGCGGTGGCCGGCGTTTACCGGCCTGCGCCGGGCGGCTCAGCCGGTCCGGCGGAACAGCTTGGCCGGGGACAGACCCCAGGGCCTGAGCATGTCTCTCAGCTTCTTGGTCCTGGCTCTCTCCGGGACGGCGGGAACGGCGATGTCCTGCCGGAAGTCGTCGGGCACAACCCATTCGGCGGCCACCATGCGGTAGACGGCGTGCAGCGTGGTCTGGGTCATCTCGTCCTCCGGGATGGTCTCCCAGTAATACCGGGGCGACTGTTCCTCTTGGAGCTTCAGTATCAGCTCCAGGGCTTCGTCCACCGTCTCCGGCAGCAGGGGCGGCACGATGGAGTCCGGGGCTGGCTCGTAGTAGAGCTCGGACTCATCCGCCAGTTCCGACAGGCGGCCGGCTTCGCCGAAGCTGAACTCTCCCCGGATGGTGACGTAAGCGTCCACGCCGGGCTGGAAGCAGGACTGGACGGCTTCGGCCAGCGCGGACGGGTCCTGGCCCGGCTTCGGCCGGAAGGTGAATCTGAAGCTGCCGCGCTCCTGGTTCTCGTTGCGGTTTCTGGTCATGTGGGTTCCTCCGGTTGGTTCTGGTCTCCCGGCACAGCGCCGGGGCAATTTGGATGCTCAAAAACTGAATTGGGGGTTTGGGGGATGAATCCCCCAACGTAACCCCGTCCCCCGGATTTTGTTTCAGAGCCGGTGTTCGGGCTTGAGTACGGGGGACCCGCTTTTGAAAAAGCTGCGCAAAACCTTTATATTTACCGGGTCCAGGCCGTCAGTCCGGCTTGCACCGGGGCAGGTCCAGCCGGTCGTAGAGGCCGGTGGCGCTGTAGGTTTCCTCTCCGGCTCCGTCTCTCCGTCTTCTCCGTCTTCTCCGTCTTCTCCGTCTTCCGTGAACCACTTGTGGGTGAAGCAGCTGCCGGACAGGAAGTAGAAGGGGACTCCGCCGGCGCCGGCCGGCGCTTCCGCCAGGGAGATGGGCAGCTCGCCGATTCGATCGGGGTCTCCGAAGGCCAGCCCGTTGGGAGGGCCGGGATCCAGCTTCTCCCGGTGATGGTCCCAGAACGGTTCTTCCCACTGTTCCGGGAAGCATAGGTCGATGCCCGGCGTTCCCGGCGCCGCGGCGCGGGTCATTTATGCGGCGATGGCGGCGGCCCGTTTTTCCAGGTTGTCCCGTTCTTCGTTTTTGACGCTGCGGCCTGCCGTTACCATGATGTCCACGTCGGACTGGCGGGTGTGGCCGCCTCGTCCCCGGGACCCGAACAGGATGACGGTGAGGGCCGGGTGGTCCAGCCGGCGGCTCAGTTCGGCCGCGGTCTCCCGGCCCCATGGGCAGGGCCGGTGGACCCGGTTCCGCTCCGGTTTATGCGGTTCATACTCGCCGTGCGCGTACCAGGGCAGTCCCAGCGCCGCCATGCCCTGGCGGACTCTTGCCCAGGTCTCCGGGTCCTTTTCCTCGTGGACCGGCGGGACTCTCCTGCTCCAGCGGGACCGGTCGCAGAACTCGTCGATGAGCCCGGCGTTCTTCCAGGCGATGGCGGTCTCGACGCTGGCGGCCAGGCGGAGGATGTCTCTGCCCTCCGGGAAGGGTTCCCAGAGGGTGTAGGCCGTCTTCCGGCGTTCCGGGAACTCGATGGTCTCCAGGCGGTGTTTTCCGGGCTCGATGGTGAAGACGTTGACGGCGGACCGCTCCCGGGACAGGCCGAAGGCTTCCAGCCGTTCTCCGGCGATGGCCATGGCCCGCTCAGTGTCCCGCTCCGTCTCCTGGGTTGATGCGGGTCCGGCGGCGTTCCGGTGGCAGTGCAGCATCGGTTTCAGGAATGCCATGATGTTTCTCCTTCACCCCCCGGGGCGGGGGCGGCGAACTTGTTCGCCCACAGGCCGGCCCCCGTCCCCGGTCTTTTCCGCATGCCCCGGGGGCTTATGCGTTCAGGCGTTGTTCCCGCCGTTCTTCTCCCGCTCTGACTGCAGGAAACGTTCGACCTCCCCGGCCATCTCCTCCGGGTCGATGTTCTCCAGACGGGTGTTCTCCAAGTGCGTGTTCTCGAGTCCGGCCTGCCGGCGGGCCTGCACGTCGTCCTCCTGCTGCTCGGCGGCCCGGACTATCTCCCGTATGGCCGGGCTGCTGGCCATGATGGTCTCGAGGGCCTGCCGGAACTCCCCGGCCTGCTGCTCGGGCTTGCCGGTTCCGTGGCCTGTTCCGGTGAACTGCCGAATGAGCTGCACCAGTTCAAGGCTGACCTGGTGGTTCGGAAAGACGGCCAGGTACTGTGGGACGTGGCCGCATACGGAGACGTAGGCGAGCCCCTGGGTCAGGCAGGCATGGATCAGGGCCGGGTCCTGCAGGGGGGCGGCCCTGGGGTCGGTCCTGGGGTCGGCTCTGATGAGCTCCATGACCTCCTGAAGGCGGGGGGTTTCCTCGATGCACACGCCGGCGGCGGAGATGGTGGTGGGCCGGGGGTGGGCGCGCTGTCCGAACCCGGAGGTGATGTTGATCACCGTGCTGGCCCCGCACCTCCGGGCGGCCTCGCCGATCATCCGGGTGAACTCGAGCATCCTGAGCTGGGGTCTCTTGCCGGTGAGGAAGGCGGGTCCGGGCTGGGCTTCCCCGGCTGAGTGGCGGAACTCCAGGTGGGGCCAGTAGACCTGGGCGCTGCCGTTTTCCCGGTCCATTTCCGCCTGGGGGTGATTCTGGTCGTAGGTGAAGACGGCGTCGGGGTAGATTTGGGCGAACCGGGTGGCCCCGGCCTGTTCCATCAGGTGTCCCAGGGCGGTGGTGGCGGACAGGCCGGCGTTGTGGGGGCCGTCGAGGGCCGCCAGCATCAGGCCGTTGCTGGCCGGCGGCTCGTGGTCGAACTTGAGGTGCTTGAAGGTCTGTTCCGTTTTCTCTTCCGTTTTGTGTTCCGGGTTTTCTTCCATGCCGGGTTCCTCCTGAGTTCCGGGACTGCGGCAACTGCCGGATCATCGCTCCGTACCGGTCCAGGGCAATCCGCTCCTGGGCTTCGTACAGCGCATACGCTGGGTCCTTGACGAGGTGAAGCGCATGCGGGGTGTCCCATTCCCGCGCGTGGAGTATGCGGTGGCGGTTTTCCGCGGGGGCCGGACGGCCGCCGTCCAAGTAGTCCGCCATGTCTTGGGCCGCTCCCACGATCTCCGTGGGGAGATCGTCTCCTCCCTTGGCGTCCTCTAGGATCCGGGCTGCAGCCATCCCAGCGCCGCGGCGTTCGTGCGGATCACTCCCCTCATGGTGTCTTCATCCCGTGGTGTCATGTCTTCTCCTCTCCTCACGCCGGGATCGTCAGCCGGACCATCGTGCCCTGCCGTCGCTCCGTCTCCCGCAGCTCTGGCTCCGCCGCGCCGTACATCGCGAAGAGCCCGGCGCCCGAGTGTATCCAGAGCTTCCGGCCCGGCTTCTGCATCTCCGTGACCGTCATCCAGAGGCCAATGCCCCGCGTGGGGATGCCGGTGCCCGACACCAGCTCCCGGACGGCCATGCCGATGGCCTCCGCGTCCGTTTCCGGCTGGGTCAGTTCCGGGTTGCGGGACATGGTCGCCCTGATGCCGGGGCCGGAGTCGGCGATCACCGCGTCGAAGGCATGGCCCCTCCGGTAGGGCATGAATCTGACATGGACCTGAGCGTCCTCCGCCGTCATGCCGTGCTCGGCGGCGTTGTTCATGAGCTCGCTCATGATCTCCACCAGTTCCGGCCTCACGTTGGCGGCGCCCATGTGGCGGGCCTGGAGGTTCTCCTCCAGGGTGTCGGCCAGCTCCTGGGCTTCCTGCATGTCGTGGAAGGTGGTTGGTTCCAGGGCGTATTGGATGTCCTGAGTACTCATGCCGCCTCCTCGGCGCCCCCACGGGGTTGACGCCATTTTATTACATGTCCGTCTCGAACATGGTCGTTCTCTCCTTGCTGTTTGCTGCTGTGGCCGCAGTCCCAGTACAACGGGGGCGACCACAGCGGCGCCTGCTTCCCAGCAGGCTGTTAGTTCAGAAGGTCAGGACCTCGGGCTTTATCAAACTCAGAAGGGCGGAGCGAAGCTCCGCTTGCCCTCGGCCAGTTCCGGCAGCCGGCTGCGCAGGGCCTGGAAGGCCCGCTGGTAGTGGTCGGTGTACCTGGGCCGGAAGTTCCATGGGGTGCAGCCCAGCTTCTCGGTCATGATGTCGAAGGCTCCCTGCCGCGTTTGGGCGATGAACTCCCCTTTCTGGAAATGGAAGGGCTGGGCTATGAACTTCTCGACGCCGGTGGAGAGCAGGCTGCCTGCGAACTCCTCAGGGCTGCGGACCAGGAGCGGGGGGGCATGGTGATGCAGGCCTGGATGCCGGCCTCCCGGATTTCCCGGATGGCCTTCAGCCGGGCGGGGTTGGACGGGCAGCCGGGTTCGAAGGTCTTGCGCACGTCCTCGTCGTCGGTGGTGACGGTCATGTTGACCTGGACCCGGCCGCCGCCCTGCTCGATTTTCCTGAACAGGTCCGTGTCGCGGGCGGCGATGGGGCTGCGGGTCTGTATGACCAGCTTGGGCCGGTGTCTTCCGGCGAGTACCCTGAGGATGCGGCGGGTCAATTCGAGCTTCCGCTCCAGGGGCTGGTAGGGGTCGGTGACGCTGCTCATGTAGATCCGCTTGCCGTCGAGGGCGCCGGGCTTGAGTCCGGCGAGCAGCTGGGCGGCGTTCTCCTTGGCGTTGACCCACCGGCCCCAGTTGTCCTGCTGTGCTTTGTCCCGGCTGAAGAAGGCGGCGTAGCAGTAGGTGCAGCCGAAGGTGCAGCCGGAGAGTAGGGGTTGAGGGTGAAGTCGTACTTGTCCATGAACCCGGTGGCCCGGGTGAGTATCTCCCGGGCGGGCCGGTAGGTCACCGGGACGCTGCCGATTTTCAGGGGCATCTCGATTCCGGTCATCTTCTCTCGCTCTCCTTTCCGGGCGGTTCGTTCTGCAGCCGGAGGCACTCCGGGCAGGAGACGGACCTTCCGGGTGTTCCGTCCAGTTGGTAGAGAAACAGGACGGGTTCGTTCCGGGATCCGCACCGGGCGGCCTCGGCTCCGTTTTCGTCCCGGCCGCCAAAGAGGTGGGTTGCCCTGTTCCGGGGGCTTTCCAGACGTTCCACCAGCCAGGCCAGCCCGTTGGGCAGGCTGCAATGTTCGGGCCAGCCCTCGAGGAACCGGTCCAGCCCCCCGGTAGTATACGTCCGAGGGTCCGGCGTCCGGGTCGGCGGGAAACGCGCCCAAGACCGTCAGGGGGCCGGCTCCGCGGCCCTGGCGCCGGGCGTAGACTTCGCCGGTGTCGCGGACGTAGGAGACCTGCCAGGTCCCGGGCCAGCCTTCCAGCCGCCAGTGGACGCCGTAAAGGGCCTCGGGACTGCGGCGGCGGGCCGGGTTCCCGGAGTAGAAGTGTTCCAGGCTGCTGAAGGTCTCGTTCATGCCGGCAGCGCTCCTTTCGGGGTGGTCAGGATGTTCAGTACGTTCAGGGCGTTGGCGCTGATGACGGGATTGGACCGGTGATCGGGTTTCCCCTGGTCCAGGCGGATTTCGACGTTTCTGCCGCACATGATGCACTGGAGGTAGTCTCCGAACTGGTCCTTGCCGAGTGCTATGCTGCCGCCGCACTGTCGGCATTGACTGGACTTGGAATTCATGATCCGGACTATCATTGTGACCGCTCCTCCCGGAATTTTTCCAGCGGAGCCGCCGCCGGACCGGGCAGCAGCGAAGGACGGCGGCTTGGTTTTCCGGGTGGAGGATCATCCGGTGATTCAGGGGCGGCTGCGGATTCCGGGCTGTGGGGATGATGGGCGCTGCCGTGTTGGAGAGCGTGGATGCGTGGATTTTCCGAATGCCGGGTTGTGGGGATGCTGTGTTGCCGGAAGCCGGGACTGCTGAGTTCGGTGTTGTGAAGCTTCTATGCTCCGGGACTTACGTCCTGCCGGACATTGGGACTTGCGTGAGTCCGGGCGCAGTGGATGCCGGATGCTGCAATGTTTGGGGTTTCGAGTGTTGGGGTCTCCGTGGTCCTGGGTTCTGCAAGACCTGGACGTTGGTGGTTCCGGGAGTTTCAATTGCCGGGTGTCCGGGTTGCGTTATGCCGGTATGCTGCGAATGCGGTATTGAGGGATTGATGAATGCCCGGACTGTGCGAAACCCGGATGTTGTGGATGTTGGCGGTATCGGTTGCCGGGCTGCCAAGTTGCCGGGATCCCGGGTCGCTGGGTTGCTGGGACTCACGTTAGCCCGGGATCTGCCGGGTTCAGAGTCACCGTGATGTGGCCGTCCCGGCTGGTCGCCTGCATTCCCCCGTCGGGCATTCGCCGGCGTACTGACTGTGGGAAGGACGCAGACATGTGGCTTGTTGTTCAGCAAGAGACCGGCCGGATTCAGACCTCAGGGCGCAGGTATGCTGCCGGTGGGAAGTCCGCCCCACCGGTCCCGGGCCCCGCAGTCCGCGCAGCGGGTGACCACGATACCGTCCCGGGCCGATTCCACGACTCCGGGGTGAGCGATTGGCCGTCCCGGCAGCAGAGGACTGCCACGGGGTCGCCTTCGGACAGCCTGCCCGGTTCCGCCGGGTTCATCGATATTATGGAAAGGCCGGTCCATGGGCTGGCGCTTGCCGGCCGGATTCCCGCCATTTCCGTGACACCCGGCTTCCTGGCCGGGCGGCAGGCCGTTTCTCATGGCGTCTCCCCGGTTTTCTCCAATTCGCTGCTGTTGACCTTCCGGCGGTTCCCCTGCCGGTCCACGAGGACGTAGATCCGGTCCGGCTCCGTCGGTTCCGTCATCCACGTCAGGGCGCGCTCGAAGGCGATGCCCTCCTGCCACAGTTCCCGGAAGCGTTGTTCCATCTCCTGCCTGGTCCTCCCGGCCTCTGCGGAGTTGCAGTTGATGTGGCGGCATCCGGGGTTGCAGGGTTCGGCGGGACAGTACATGCACTGGCAGAAATGCAGTTCCCGGAGGCACCAGGGGCATTGAGGGCCGCACTGGCCTGCGCAGCAGCAGATGCAGACGCAATAGCATTCCCGCAGTTCCTGATGGACATTCACCCGGCTGGTCATGGTCTCTTCTCCCGTGTCCGTGGGATTGTGTCCGCAGGATTGTAGATGAGTGGGTTTCTCTGCCCTTTCTTGAATCTGATGCGGCAATCCGGGCCGTCTGGCGGAATTGGAACCCGGGGGCCTGGGACCGGGGGTTATTCGCCCATCAGGTTCCGTTCCTTGAGGCTGACCCACAGGCGGCCTGAGCCGCCGGCTATTATCACGTGGTCCAGCAGTTCGATGCCCAGCAGCTTGCCCGCCGACACCAACTCGCGGGTGATGTTGACGTCCTCCGGGCTGGGTGTCGGGTCGCCGCTGGGGTGGTTATGGGAAATAATGATGCTGGGGGCGGACTTGATGATGGCGGGCCGGAAGACCTCGGCGGGCCGGACGATTGAGCTCTGGACGTTGCCCTGGTAGATTACCCGCTGGCCCACGACGCGGTTCCTGGTGTTGAGCAGCAGCGCCCGCAGCTGTTCCTGGGCCAGGGCGGACATCTCCGGCCCCAGCAGGTTGTAAATGTCCTGGGGAGAGTTGATCGCGGGGAGGTCGTCCGGGCGCTCCGGCTGGCGGTCCACTTCGTAGCGCATCGCCAGTTCCCCCAGCAGGCTCAGGTTGCTGCGCAGGGCTTCCAGCACCGCGTGGCCCTCCAGGGTGGCCGCGCCGGGGGCGGCGATTTGCATTGGCATCTGCTCCGGTATGGCGGAGGGGGTGCGGGCGGTCCGGCGCCGGTTCGTGACGGTGATTTCCCGTCCTCCGGCTCATGCTCCGGGCGGGAAGCCGCCGCCGCGGCGTTCCGGGCGTACTCGAGCCGCCATTCCCCCAGCCCGGCATCGCCGCAGGGATGCCCCGTGGCATGGTAGGACTTCACGGGGGAGCGGACGATCCTTAGGCCGGCGATGTCCACCGATGCGGTTTGCATCACGGGTTCGCCGTGAAGTATCGGCTGCCCGCACCGGGCGCAGTCGCCAAGGGTCATGGTCATCTGCATCATCGAATCTCTCTATCCTCCTGCTTTGCGGAAATCTGCGGGGTGAAAGTGTCTTGGGAAGAGTCTGGCCCGTTCCGTCCTACTCCGTCAGGGCGGGTTCCGCCGATTCGTTGGGAACGGGATCGTTGGGAACGGGATCGTTGGGGGCGTTCTGGTTCAGATACGGCAGGGCCGGGGCGTACCGCGGGAAGTGGTCCGCCACCATGATGGCGCACTCCCGGTCCCGTTCGCCGCCGATGCCCAGCAGCGTCATGGCGATGGCTTCCTCGCAGTCCTCTTCCGCGAAGTACGTGTTGAAGAACGAGTCCCTCACCAGATCGGGGAGCTGTTCCCACCGCTCCCGGTCCAGCCTCAGCCCGCCGTGGCCGGGGGTGGAGACCCGCCAGACGCCCTGGGCCAGTTCCCTGACATCTTCAGCCCAGCCCCAGGGGGTGTCGTTCAAGTCGTCCAATTCGTCCGCCGGTTTGTTTGCGGTTCCGCTCATTTCTTCTCTCCTCCATCGGTGAATTTGGCTGCGGGGGTTTCCGTTGTGGGGGTTTCCGTTGCGGGCGGATTTCCCCGTTCGCTTCCGGCTGCCCCGTTTGCCGGGGCCTGGTCTCCGGCCGGGCTCCTGGCATGGTCCCGCGTCGTGCGGTGGGTCTGCGGCCGGGCGGCCCCGGCCAGTTCCTCCAGCCGTTTCATGTCCGGCTGCCGTTTCACCACCCGTCCCTTCCGTCCCTGCACCGTGGGTTCCAGGCACCAGCGGCGGCACAGCGACCGGGCCAGTTCCGTGGCCTCTTCTCCCAGTCCCAGCGCCTCCTCCAGCACCCGCCGGTCGAGTTCCGCCCTGATCCGGTCCCGCCAGGCTTCGTTGGCCGGCAGCATTGGCAGGTCCTTCGCCTGGTTGAAGGTCTCCGACAGCAGTTCCAGCTGCCGGTGCGTCAGCCTGGAGGTGTCCAGGACCGGCATGTTCTTGATCTGCTTCCGGCTGGCGTACCCCAGCCCGTTCTGGGTGTGGCTGCTCATGGCCCAGTGGACCAGCAGGCCCAGGCTGGTGTTCAGCCAGACGGCGAGGGCTTTTTCCTGCCTTTCGTCTCCCGCCCGCAGGTTGGGCCAGCCCCGGCCCCCCACGCTGGGTTCGGGGGTGGTCAGGGCCGCGGTGGACTGGGAGTTGTACCGGAAGTTGTCGTTGAAGTGCAGCCGGCTCATGGTTCCGGTCAGCCGGTTCTCCCGGTTCTCCTGGCCGGGCTGCAGGCGGTATTCCTCCGCCCGGGGTATCTCCAGCGTCCTCTGGCTGGCGCAGTCGTGTCCCCGCAGCATGGGGATTCCCTGTTTTCCGGGCCGGACCGGGCTGAGCAGCTTCTCGGCTTCATGCCCGGCCGTACCGACCCTGGCCAGGTCTCCCAGGGCGGCAATGGGAAGATTCACCGGCTCTCCGGGCCAGCCGCCGTGGATCTTCCCCTTTTTTAGGGCGTCCACCGCCTGCACCAAGCCGGGGTCCAGCACCCTGGAGAGGGGCCAGATGTCGTGCCTGGGGAGGATGTCCCGGACCACGTTCCCCTCGATTTGGCCGTTCACGGTCAGGTCCCGGGTGGTCCCCGGGAGTTCGTTCTCCAGCCGCCGGACGGTCTCATTGATGGCCTGGGACAGCCGGGCGGCGGCGGCTTCGTCCTCCGGCCGCCGCTTCAGGTTGATGAAGCAGCCGGAGGCGCCGGGCGGCTCGCCCACCCGGGTCCTCCGGTCTACGAGCATGATCTCCGCGATGTGGGTGTCGTGGGAGAAGGTGGAGCCCTGTTCCTCGAACCCGGCGATCCCGATGACCTGGACGCCGGTGTACCCGGTGATCAGCTTCCGGCGGAACACGGGCCAGCCCAGGTCCGGCCGGCGGTTGCCGTGGGTCTCGCCGGCGCCGCCGCCGGCGGTCAGGGCCGACATGGGCAGGAGCAGGGCGATGCTGCCGCCCCGTTTTACCATCCGGTGGGCCAGGTGGGCGAAGTGCAGCGACAGGCCGTTGCCGGCTCCCGCCTTGACCCGGTCGTGGATTTTCGCTATCCGGTTTTCCAGCCGGGCCAGTTCGGTCCCGCTGGTGGGCGGGATTCCCCGTTCCGGGTCGGGGAGGTTCCGGTCGAGGGCCTGTGGGTCCGGCGACTTGGTGAAGGGCGGGTTCATGATCACCAGGTCCTGGGACCCGGCGGGAAACTCCAGCCGTTCGCAGGCGGTCCCCCGGGCGATGGGCCGCAGTTCCTGCTTGTGGAGGGCAACGGGGTCCAGCAGGTCCAGGCTGCCGAGCCCGGCGGGCCGGGGTTCCTGCGGCCCCTTGGGCTTGATCCCCCTGGGCTTGATCCCGTAATTGATGGGTCCGTAGCGGAGGGTCAGGGCCCGGGTGGCCGGTTCCCGGCTGGAAGGGGCCGGCTCGGGTTCCAGGGCGTCCAGCCCGGCGGCGGCCAGGGCGACACTGGCCGGGAGGATGTCGACCGCGGTGATGGCGTGTTCCAGCATGGCGGCGTGGATTTCCCGGGGTGAGCCTCCCGCCTGCCGGTGCAGTTCCCTCACCCGGCGGTAGGCTGCGGTGAGGAGGTCTCCGGCGCCGCAGGAGTAGTCGGCCATGCGGTATCGGGTGAGGGTCTCGGGGTTGGACCAGTCCAGGTCCTGGGGTACGGCGAGGTGGGCCATCAATGCCGCGGCATCCGGCCGGGTGTGGTACACGGCCAGTTGCTTTCTCTGGTCGGCCAGCTTCTGGATGACCTGTCCGGTCCCGGCGGGGTCGTGCAGCTGTTCTGAGACTCCAGTCATCTCCTGGACGGCGCGTTCCGCGGTCCGGGCGGGCAATGCCCGCAGCAGCCGGAGGGCCAGGGGGATGATGGGCCGGAACCTGGCCCGGCTCCCGGGTTCGATGATGCGGGTCCAGTGTCCGAGGACCCCGGCCCGGGTGGGCGGGTGTTCCCCCCGGGTCTGGGCCAGGGCGTGAATCAGCACCAGGGCGGCGATATGGGCGGTCTGGGGGCTGAAGGGCTGTCCCAGGGCTTCAGCGATCTCGCGGCTGGCTTCCGGACGGTTGGCGAGGGCCCGGTACACCTGAATGCTGGCGGTTTTGGACTTATGTTCCAGGGGGGTGTTTTCTGGTCTCAATTTCTTTTCTTCCTTTCCCGTTCCGGTTTTCCCGGGCATGAAAAGACCCCGGGAAGAATTCCTCTCCGCCGGGGTTTTGTGCTGGGCCTGCTACCCGTGTTCCTGGTACTACAGCCGCACTAACTCTGACTCATACCGTCTTGAGACAGGGGGTTTGGGGGATTCATCCCCCAACGGTGCCCCGGGGTTGCCCGCTTTTGTAAAAGCTGAGCAAAACTTTTATACCGGGGGTTGGGCCGTCTCCGGTTCTTCCGCGCTGGGTTCCAGCGCCGCCCTGACCAGCGCCGCGGCCAGATGCACCGGCACGGCGTTGCCGATCTGCTTCGTGACCTGGCTGACGTTGCCGGTGAACTCGTATGACGTCTCGTGGTCCTCGAAGCCCATGGCCCGGGCCAGCTCGGGGTTCTGCAACATCCTGAACCGTATGTCCAGCAGGTACGGCTGGCCGTCCACGAACACCAGCCTCCGGGGGTCGATGCCGGCTTCCAGCGCCTGTTCCAGGATGGTTTCGGCCAATGGCCGGTCCGTTGCTGGTTGCGTTGCTGGTCCGCTTCCGCTGGGGTCCTCGGCGTTCTGGGCCGGGTATGGCTCGGCGGTGGGGGCGGCCAGGCACACGTCGTTTTGGGTGGTCAGCGTTGGCGCCGGCTGGTCCGTGGTCCGGGTGTAGTTGCCGTTCTCCCCGGTCTGGCCGGTCCTGAACAGCATGGGCTGGGCCAGTCCGATGCCGGAGATGGTGGTGAGGGATCCCAGGGGTTCGTCGATGGAGTGAACGCGCCGGTCGTTCCCGCCGCCCTGGCGGCCGTTGCCGTGGTTGATCTCCACCAGCACGGGATTGGCCAGGCCGTGCATGGCCCTGGTCGTGACGGTTGGCAGCGGCTCGTCCACGTCGGCCCCGTGGCTCTGGCTGTAATATTCCACCAGGGTCGGTTTCACGAGACCGTGCTTCCGGTTTGCCGTGATGGTGGAAAGGGGGTGGTCAATCGCTCCGGCGTGGCTTTCGCCGTAGTACTCGATGATGATGGGTCTGACCGGGGAGATGGCGCCGGCTCCGGCCACCGTGGGGGCGGGATCATCTGCCGGGCGCGGCGCCGCCTGGCTCTGCTGCCCCAACAGGAAGGGCCGGATGCCGGGTTCCACGAGGAAACTGCCGCCGCCGTGGGCGGTGGTGGCCGGTGGAATCGGCTGGTCGATGCTCCGGGGCGCGTTGTCCGTCCGGTTGGCTCCCACGAATGGCTTGGCCTCGGTCCGGATGATGTACTCCCCTCCCCTGGTCAGGGCCATCACGGTGTGGATCGGGGTATCCATGTCCCGGGCGGTGGTGTGCTGCCGGCCGGAGCCGTGGAATGTCTGGGCGCTGGGTTCCACCAGGTAGCCGGCTCCCCGGCAGGTTACGGTGGGTACGGGCTGATCCAGGGATTGGGCCCGGAGGAACCCGTTTTCGCCGTGCCGGTTGAGTAGAAAGGTGGAGACCGTTTCCTCGTCTCCGCCGGCATTGGCGCCTGGTGTTTGTTCCAGTCTCAGTCCCGCGGTTGGCTCCAGTTCCAGCAGGCGGATGTAGAGGGGAGCTAGAAACCCGGACGGAAACCCCTTATTGGGAAGAGGGATTTGGTCAGTAAGGCCGATACGAGCAGGGTGAGGGTCCAAATTTGCCCGAGCCATGCGGTGGCGGAGTTGACCATTCCAGCGACCTGGGCGCTGCCGGCGCTGGGACCGGAGCCGGTTTCTCCGGTCAACCCGGCTTTGGCGGCCACCAGGGTCAGGTTGGCCACGGTGGCTGCCAGGTACAGCTGGAACCGGGTTTTGGCACGGCCGAAGTAGCGGGACTGGCGGATCCCCAATTGGACCAGCCGCGCCAGCCGGTGCTCCACCACCACGCGACGCTGCCGGTACTCGGCAAAGGCCTCGCTCTGCTGTAGGGCGCGGGCCTGCTGCAACAGCGCTTCCTGCGGGTGCAGTTGCACCGTTCGTCCCGTACCCGGTTTTGCCGCCACGCACTGGGACCGCAGGGGGCATACCCCGCAGACCGCCGCGTCGAATCGGAAGGCCTCCAAACGGTAAGTTCGACCCGTTTGGCCGGTGCGCCGTCCCGCCGGCACCATCGTCCGGGTAACATTCCCCGCCGGACAGGTGCAGGAACCCGCCTCCAGGTCAATATGGAAGTCCTCTTTCGGAAAGTGGGTTCGGTTGGGACGCCCCGGCACCCTGGCAATCAGAGTGCGGCCCGCGTCGGCGAAGGTTTGACGGGTACCGCCGTCGCCGTAAGCGGCGTCGCCCATGGCCTCCTCCACCGGCACACCGGTGTTGGCCTCACTCTGTTCCACCAGTTCCAGCGCCCCCAGGTTGTCGGGAGCGTTGCCGGGCAATACCTGCACCGCGGTAATCAGCTGGGAGTCGGTGTCCACCACAATCGCTGCCTTGTGTCCGTCGAACCGCCGGCTGCTGCTCTTGTGGCCGTGGCGCATCTCCGGGTCATGCACCGACATCATCCGGTCCCGGCTCACCCCATCCTTGAGGCTCATTCCCCCCTCAGCCCGTTCCACGTCCTGGAGCAGCAACTGCCCCAGCAGTTCCGCCGCCGCCACAATCCGCTGCCGCTCATCGCTGTCCTCGCGCAATTCCCCCTGCGCCTGCCGCGACAACTCCAACAGCCGGTCCGCGTCGGCCACAATCCCAGACAGCAGCGCCGTCTGCGCCTGCCGGTCGGACCAGTCGATGGCCGCTTCGCCCTTGACGCTGGAGCCCAGGTATCGGTGGTATCGATGGTATCCTTGACTCTTCGCCCATTCCCCGACGTTGATTCCCTTCAGCTGTGCCAGCGCCCGCAGCAGTTTGACGATCCCGTCCGCCAGCAGGTTGCAGGTGTCCTTGACTGCGCCACGCCCCAGGATGTTGGTCGTGTCCAATGCCACCCGCATCCCGCGCCCTTTCAGGAAGCCCGACTCCCGGGCCAGCCGCAGACTGGACTCGAATACCTCCCGCACCTTGCCGTGCAGGATCAGCTGGGCGCGAAACACCTGCAGCGTACTCTTGGCGAAGGGCCGGTCTTCCACCTCAATCCCCAACGCCACTTTCCACCGGAGGTCAAAGTCAGCCCGGGCCTTCGCCTCGGCGTCGCTGACCTTGTCGTGGGACTGCAACAGCAGCGCCGTCGCCAGCAGGCTGGGCGGCACGCTGTCCCTGCCGTTGTCGGGGCAGTAGAACTCGGCGAAATCGGCGTCCCGGAACAGCCGGCCCCGCAGCGACGCCAATACGCCATAGAAGCTTTCCCGCCCCACGTGGTCCAGGTACAGCCGGTCCGCTTCCCAGAGTCCCCTCTGGTCCGATCGCTCTCCCAGCATTCTCAGCCCTCGCTATGCTTGTTGACTCCAAGTATAGCCGCTGACCCGGCTGCCGCCACTTTCCGGCCAGATTTCTAGGGGGCCGCCGAAGCGCTGGAGGCCCCGGGCGATGCGGCGCCGGGTCTTCTCGCTCAGGGGTTTCTTCCGGTACTTGGGGTCGTCCAGCAGGGACCTTCCCAGGTTTTCCCAGTCGATGATCTCGCGGGCTCCCCGCCAGGGCCGGCGTCCCAGGAACATGCCGGTATCGCCCCTGGCGTGGGAAGGTTCGGGCCACCGGATTGGCCGTCCGTCGTTGCGCGCCTAGAGGAAGAACCTGACCCGGGTGGTGGCGTCGCCGTAGTCGGCGGCGTTGAGCATGCGCCACTCCGCGTTGTAGCCGAGTCCCCACAGGGACTTCACCCACTCCTCGAAGTAGAGACCCTTCCGGGTCTTGTCGGGGCGGCCGTTTTCCAGCAGGGGTCCCCAGTTCGTGAACTCGGGGACGTTTTCGACCAGCAGGCAGCGCACGTTCAGCGAGGTCAGCCAGCGGTGTACGATCCACGAGTTCATCCGGCCCTGGTCATGCACCGGCTTGCCGCCGCGGGCGCGGGAATAGAAGCGGCATTCCGGGCTGGCCATCAGGATGTCGAGCCACCCTCCCGGAACGATTGCTTCCGGGTCGGCCCCGTCGAGGTTCTGGATGTAATGACGCGCTGTGGGATGGTTCAGCTGGTGGGTCTTGATGGCGACGGGCCAGTGGTTGACGGCGGCGAGTTCCATCGTGCCGCCTATTTGGGCGATGGCCTTGGCGGCGCCGATTGACGATCCTCCGGCGCCGCAGAACAGGTCGGCCACGACATATGTGGGTGGGGGTTGGTGTGGTCATCTTTCCTCTTGTGCCGTTGTGCCGGCTGGCGCTACCGTGCAGGGATGGGTCTCCGGGGTGACCCGGATGAGCATGGCCGGCCGTCCCGGGTGATCATGTGGGTTCTGGGGCTGCTGGGCGGCTTCTCATCCGTCCGGAACGACCGGTACAGGTCGATGAGCTCCATCTGGGCGCGTTTGATCTATCTGTTCCTCTGGTCGATCATGAAGGCTGCCCAGAGCATCCCGGAGGCGAGGGTGGATCCCAGGGCCAGCGCTGCCGGCTGTCCCACTATGGTCAGCGCTGCGCTGATGGCGGCGATGGGGAGCGCGGCGACGGAGCCGTTGAGGGCAATGTCCGCCAGGGATATGCCGGCGTGGGATATCGTGACCTTCCCGGTGCTGCCTCCCGAGCTCCTTATGCTCTCCCGGAAGCTCGCCGGCCATCCGTTTGGCCTGTCTGTCCTGGAATCCCCGTCCGGAGCGGTGTCTGGACCGGCACATCGTGAGGCTCAGTCCCAGTTTCTCGTCGTAGACGCCCAGGGTTATGTTGCCCGGGGGCATGGCTGTGCTCTGCGCTGCCATGTGCCGTGCCAGTTCCGATCCCCAGCCCCGGGTGTCCTGCGGTTCTTCGGTTGTGCCGTTCTGTGTTTCCATCCGTCCGACAGCTTCGGGGTTTCCATGGTCCCCCGTGTGGGATAAGTCTTGGTCCAAGAGTCCATGCCGGCTCGATTTCGAATGGGGCCGGTCTTGCCTGTGCCTTTGGGCGGTGGACCGGCAGCCCAAGCGCCCTTACACCTCCGCCCCTTCATCCTACTGGGTCTGGTCCGGCGGGATTTTTGTTCCCCGGGCCGCAGGGGTCGGAATCGAAAGGCCCGGTGCGGTATGCCGGTGCGGCGCCGCCGGTGGGTCCGGGGCTGCTGGAGTTTTGAGATGCCCTTGATCATTGACCGGTTGGAATCGCCGCTGAGCGGGCGGTATGGCGTGTTTTTGAGGGGTCCGGGTCCTGAGAGAGGAGAGAAAGGGGGCCGGTTGGTGTGTAAATGACCGGAAATTGTGCCCTGGGGGTTTCCTGAGCCGATTGCCGGGTACCCGGGGTGTGACCGCCCGGCTGCATCCGGGCCAGGTTCCCCGCCCGGTCCTGCCGGTGTTCACTCTGGTGAGCTGCCGGTGTGGTGCGGGGCCTTCCGTGGCTGCTGCTCTTTGGCGAATTCTTCTCCCTGGCGGTCGGGGATCATCCGCCGGCCTTCGCTCCCTGTGGAACTTGGTTGGGCCGCAGATGGGCCGTGTCTGAAAGCGTAACGCATGCTGTGGTTCCGGCCCGCCGGCAGGTTCCAATCCCGATTTCGTCTTCCAGGTATTCCCACCGTGGTTCATGGTCGAAGAATATCCATAAGAGGCTTGTGACGGTTCCGGCAACGCGCATACCGGAGCAACGCAGGAATATCTGCTCGCCCTGCCGGGGAATCATGCTGGGATGGATTTATCGCTGGACGTAACAGTTGTTGCCTTTGTGTTCCCATTGGAAGCGGACGGGGGTGACGGCGGCGGGGCCGGCATCTCCACCGGCAACTGGGGTGTCGTTCTTTCTGTTGCGGCCCAACAGCGATTTGATCAGGGATTCCATCATTCCCTCCTTGAGGGGTTGTCTATGCCTCCGGTCCGGGGAGTGGCCGGCGGCTCAGCCTGGGGGTGTGAGTCTCAGGGGCGGGCTGGCTGGCCTCGATGTCCGCTTTCTCGCAGCGGACGCAGAGTTCGCTCCGGGCGTCGTCCTCGCTCTCTATGGCCCATTTTTGATTGCAGGCTGGGTTCACGTACTGTTTGGACATCTGGTCGAACATTTTTGTTCTCCTGTTGAGAGTTGGCCATCCGGGCGGGGGAAGCGGGCGGTCTGGACGTTTCAGGCATCAAACGCGGGGGTTGCCTGTTCCCGCCTGCGGCTCTTCTGGTTCCGGCTTCCAGTAGAGCACGGCGGTCCCGGTCTCATCGTCGGAGTCCAGCGTTTCCCAGTTGAGGAAGTCCCGGGCGTGTTCCGGGAAGTCCGGGACGTTCTCGGCCAGGGTCTCGGCTATGATGCTCTGCCTCTGGGGGTGGTTGGATATGGACCTGGGGTCCAGGATGGTCCCGAAGTGACGGATCTGGAAGCTGCCGGGAATTATGCAGGAGTCCCCGTCAACGCGGGGAGCCTCGGGCTCGGTGAAGGCGGGGCTCAGCCCGGATGCTTCGATTCGCCGGACGGCCTCTTCAAGCCGTTGGGGAACGCTGATGGTGACCCGGTGGGTGGGATCGTGCGCGGACTGCTGGATGAAGACGCTGATTTCCCCGGCTGTTTCACCGGTGAGGTTCTCGCTGTACTCCCGGGCGAACCGGGCTTTTTCTTCCCCGGACTCGGGCAACTGGTGGTCCGTGAAGTGGACGTGGTAGACGTTGCTGGTCATTTCTCTCCCCCGCTGGGTTGGATTTGTCTGGGTTGTATCCGGCCGGTCATGCCGGCGGCGGTTCCTCCTTGGACTCCCCTTGGGACTCTTCCTGGGACCTCTGCCAGGCCCGGAACATAATGGCTTCGATGTTCATGGCGGCCCGCTCGGGGTTGGGCCACCGGGTTGGGGCGGGGGAGCCTCTGACGCCGGCGAGGTACCGGCTCAGCTCCTCGTCGGGTTCCCAGCCGGTCCCAGCGCGCCGGATGGCGCCGGCTCTGAAGGTCCGCCGGACGGAGCGCCGTTTCCCGGTCCACGGCTCGATGAGCCAGCCGGGCTGGGTTATATTTACGGTTGCGCTGTTGGGATCGCGTTCCTCACGGTAGTGAATATGCACCCGTCCGGGCTCGGTCTGTTCGAACCTGCCGATTGTCATGCCGGCCATGCCGCAGGCTGTTGTTTCGGGTTCGGGCATTCCTCTGTTCCCTCCGGTGTTTTGTTCATTCGACCATGCACCGCAGCTGCGCCCGGCCGGTGGGCAGGTAGCGGAGTCCCTCCACCTCCTTGATGATCACGGTGGAGGCGGAGCCGTCCTTACGGTGGACGGTGACCACAGCGCCGGGATCGGGAAGCGGTTCATCATCAGGCCAGTAGGCGGCTATTCCCCAACTGCCGCCGCGTCCGTTCCGGCTCCAGATCCAGTACATGTCCCGGGCTTCAGGATTGTCCTGCTTGTACTGGCACTCGGTGCAGAGTTCCTGTTCGGGCAGTCCCCGGAACACCTGACCGCACTCGGCGCAGTCCTTTCTGACCATCCTTTTCAGCTCGTCTAACATGGTGCCGAAGTCGAAGGAATCTGTTTCGTTCTCAGTCATGACAACGCATCCCGGATGCGGTTTGATGCGGTTTTTGGCTGGGCCGCCCTGCCCCCCACAACAGGGGCCGCCCTGCCTCATCCCTGGCGGGGAGAGTTGGCGCCGGTGCCGCGTTCCGCCCTGACTATCTCAACCATCCGGCGGCCGGTGATTTCCACCGCGCCCATCCGGATAGCCTCCTGCCTCTTGGACTCGGAGACGTCCAAGCACTCCTTGGGAGTGCCGGGGTGTTGGATGTGAGCCGGCAGGCCCAGGCGTTCTGCTGCCCCCGGAGCTCCTCTGGGGGTGTCGGCCGGCAGGTGGTTAATCAGCATCCGGCCATAGGGGATTCTGGCATGGTCAACGTACAGTATGTTCACCTTCCGTAATTATACGCAAGCCGGAATGTGCCTTGGCTGTTTCCTGCGTCCGCGGTGTCATCCCGGGGTTTGATGCTGCCCCGGAGCGGCGTGATTTTCCAGCCTCCGGCGTGGAGCTTTCCAGGATGTACGGGCGGGGTCTTGCCGGTCTTGGCCCAGGCCCGCTCCTTCGATTCCTCGTGCTCTTTCCGGCGCGCCGCCATCCATTCCAGCATGGCTGCGCCACATTCTTTCCACCTTTTCGGGGGTCCGGCTCCACGTGGAAGATGACCGGCAGGCACTTCCCGTACTTGTCCTCGCAATAGGCCCATACGGTGCATCTCCTGTCGAGGGCGGGGTTTCGGAGATGGAACTGGAGGATGCCGGTTTCCGTCATGCCAGCTTCGTGGGTGGCTTCCAGGAAGGCGACGATGTTCTCGGTCTGGCAGCCGAAAGGGGCAGTTGTGGGAAAGCGTCCTAAACCAAACCCAAGGTGAAATGCGCAGATAGTGGAGGTCAAGCGGCGGTGCCAGATCATTCTCCAAGTACGGCTGAGAGTGTTTTACTGGCGCAACCAAGCTAATCTTCATCGCCCATCGAATGTACATCCCACCTTGGCTTTAGTTTAGGACGGATTGCTGGAGGTTACGGGCATCGTCTGCTGCCGGCAACCCGGCTAAATCAGATTTGTGGCTGAGGGCGGTGCTCCGGCTCCGGTCCCGGCCCATGGATTGCGGCCAGCGCCGCGGCAGGCGTGGTTAGTTCGATTCCAGTCCGGTGGGCCGGACTGGACAAAATCGAGAACCGGGGCCGATTCCGACGTCACCCCGTCCGACGGCATGGGGATGGTGTACGTCAGAGTCGCCTCGTCCTCTACGATCTCGATGCCCTGCACGAAGTTGCGGATGAGAGCCTTCCGTTCCGGGAACGTCCCTTCCTGGAGAAACTCCCGGAAGTCGGCCACGTACCCCTTGATCTCCCGGCTGGTCGGCAACTCCGCCCGCCGCTGCTCCAACTGGCCCTCGGCCTCCTCCCGCGCCGCCGTGAGCTGGTCTGGCCTGGCCTTCAGGGACAGGATGCGGGGCAACAGCGCCTCGATGGGCAACTGCTTGGTCTCAAGGGCCTGGTAGAGATTCTCCAACCGGCCCTCCACGTCGGCAAGCTCGGCGCTGATGGCCGTTAGCCTGCCGTTGACCTCACCGGCCAGGATGTCGATCTCCTCGGCCACCAGGATCACCAGTTCGGTGATGGTCTCCTCGGTGAGAATCCGCTCCCTCACCTTCTCGATGACCAGGTCCTCCACCCTGGTGGCATTCAGGTAGCGGGCGGTGCAGGCCCCCGCTCCCTCGTGGAACAGGCTCCCGCAGACGTAGTAGGCGAACCGGCCGCTCTTGGCCCCCTGGCCGGACTAGGGCTTGCCGCACACCCCGCAGCGGAGCAATCCGCTCAGCAGATACTGGCTGCCCACCCGCCCGGGCCGCTGGCACCGTAGGCGCCCGCTCGTGCAACCCCTGTGGACGGAATCAAAGGTCTCACGGGACACCCGGGCGGGCCAGGCATTCTCAACCCTTACCGGCTCAGCAGCCTTCTCGTCCTTGCTCTTGACCCCCAGACGGCGGTGCCGGTGTAGGCTTCGTTGGTCAAGAGGTAGTGGACGACGTTCTTCTGCCAGTGCCGTCCCTTGTGGGCGATGCCCCTATTGTTCAGCTCCTTGCAGATTTCCTTCAGGCCGTTGCCCCGGCGGGAACTCTCGAATATCTCCTTCACGATGGGCGCGGCCGCCGGGTCAACCTCCAGGGTGGGGCAGTCCTTCACCCCGTCGCTGACCTTGATACGGTTGTAGCCGAAGGGGGCCTTGGAACCCAGGAAGTAGCCCCGGGAATCGGCCTCCCGCATCCCCCGCACGACCTCCTGGGCAAGATTTTCGCTATAGAATTCGTCCACGCTCTCGATGATGGCCTCCATCAGCTTGCCGGTGGGGGAGTCGTCGGCGTGCTCGGTGATGGAGACGACGCGGATGCCCTTTCTGCGGAGCATGGACTTGAAGGCGACGGCGTGTTCGCGCTTGCGGGTGAACCTGGACTTCCAGACGAGAATCACCTGGAAGGGGGCGGTGGTCCTGCCGCCCTCGTCGATCATCCTGCGGAACTGGGGCCGGTCGGCGATGCGGCCGCTCTCGGCCTCGTCCATGTACTCGCGGGCTACGGAGTAGCCGTTGTTCTTGGCGTATTCCCGCAGCGCCCGCATCTGGACGGCCACGGATAGGTCCACGTCCTGACGGTCGCTGGAGACCCGGGCGTAGAGAGCCGCCGGGGTGAGGGGTTGCACCTGTTTGTTCATAGTCTCCTCCCTTGCTGGTATTCGTGTTGCAATGGGTGCCTTACTCGCCGTCTGAACCGGCAACGGGGTGGACCTGGAGTCGGAAGCCCAGGGAGCGCAGCACCTTGAGCACGGTGTTGAACTCGGGGCTGGCCCCGGCCCGCATGGACTTGTACAGACTCTCCCGGCCCAGGCCGGTCTCCTGGGCGACCCTTCGCATCCGGTGGGCGCGGGTCATTTCCCCCAAGGTGGCCATAATGCGGCCCAGGTCGCCCGCTTCCAGGGCGGCGTTCAAGGCAGCCGTCATTTCGTCCGATGTGGCCGGGTATGCTGCTGGTGTTTCGGAGTTGGCCATCGCCGATTCCTTGCCGTCGTGAGTTTGGTCCATACCTTACTATAGTATCGCTACGGATACCTTACGTGCAAGGGACGACTGTCAGCAAAGGGGTCGGTTCCGTCCGTCAGGGGCGGTCACTCACCAGCAAAGTGGCACATCGGCCCTGGCAATTTACGCAAACCCTCCTATGCGAGCAGAAGCCAAGCCACGATGATGCTCACCACCAGCAGGGAAAACAACATGGCGGCGGCCAGGCCCAGCCTGATTGCCCATCGTCTTGTCCTCCGGTGCGCGGCCCGCTCCTTCCGATACTCCTCCTTCAACTCCTCGTATGCGTCTCTGCTGGCGGATAAGGCGTCCCTCGCCTCGTCCCGTTCCCGCACCAACTCGGTTGTTTCCCGCTCCATTTCCCGCACCGCCCTTTTAAGCTCATCCTCCCGGTTGAAGGCACGGCGCAGCAGTTCATCGTCGCTCAGGTACTCCGGCCCGGGCATCCGCACGTAGACCCGGCTGCCATCCCGGGCCACCTCGATCTCTCCCCTCCGGATCTTCCGGTCCAGGGTTGAAAGGGATATCTCCAGCTCCTGCGCCGCCTCCGCTTTCGACACCCAGCGGACAGGCTCATCCATCGCATTTTCCTCGCTATTGGCCGACACGTCGGCGGTTGCACCGGGCTTGACAGTTGTCACCCGGCAGGCTGGTTTATTTTAGCGTAGATTCTCATTATCGGAAGAGTGCCGACCCTGACCGGTCAGGGTCGGTCAGGCGATGCGTCAACCCCGTTTTGTACGTGAAATCGGCCCAATTTGGCCGCGATGGAGCGTCGGCGGACCCCGACAATTACTCCTTTCGCGGCTCTTTGCAACCCCCATCCGACATTGTGGGGAGATAGGGCTGCATCAGCCCTATCTGTCCTCTACAGGACGCATCCGGTGGTAGAGGGAATCCAGCGGTAGGCCCTCAGTTCCGACAGGGCCAGCCGGGGGATTCCGGTGCCCACAGGGGCCGCCAGGACCTCCCCAGTATCCCGGTCCGCGACAGCGCGGGGGAGCAAGACACCAGGATGGGCAGCGACATCACGCTCGTGCGGGCCGCCGTGCTTACGTAGGTGGGCCTCGACATCCTCGCTGTCCACCACGAACAGGGTGGTGGGGAACGGGGGCCTCGGCCCGGCTCGTTGGACCAGTAATACCGCGTGTAGGGTCTCAGCCGCGCCACGACTCCCCTGGGGTGGCGGGCGCGAAGCTCGTACTCGAAGTAGAACGGTATCTGGAGACCCCCGGCGATGAGCTTGCCCACGGCGTCGGGGGCGATGGCCGAGTCCCCCCAGTTGAAGGCCCGGTCGGACTTGGCGGTGGGTATGGACCACAGCAACTCGCTCCCCGGCGTGGCCCTGGCTTCGGCTTCCAGCTCGGACAGGAACCAGGTCACGCCGCCGGCGTGCTTGGTCTGGCGCGCCCACGTTTCGATGCGGTGACCCACGTGCCGCTGGCGTCCCTGTGGGTCGGTGGTAAGCTCGGCGCTCCAGATGCCCTGCGTCGTCGGGAGTTGGGCGCGGTCCCGGTGGGTGACGTAGCGGATGCCCTCGCCCGACAGGGTGTAGCGGATGTCGCCCCTGCCTCCGTGACGCTCGACCAGTCCCCAGGTGTCGATCAGGTTCTGCATCACCTGGCTGACCCTCCCCTCGGAGACGCCCAGCCAGCGGGCTAGGTGCTCGCGGGGGGATCATCGGATGGTCGGTCACTAGGTCCAGCGTCCGTTTCTCCGACGGGCGCAGGCCGAACGCCGGTGCAGCCCGGATCATTCGCTCAGGACGGGGTATCGAAGCCCGCTTGCGACTCGGCGACTCGGTGGGGGGCCTTCTGTTAGGGCTGCCCTAGAAATCTGGCCGGAAAGTGGCGGCAGCCGGGTCAGCGGCTATACTTGGAGTCAACAAGCATAGCGAGGGCTGAGAATGCTGGGAGAGCGATCGGACCAGAGGGGACTCTGGGAAGCGGACCGGCTGTACCTGGACCACGTGGGGCGGGAAAGCTTCTATGGCGTATTGGCGTCGCTGCGGGGCCGGCTGTTCCGGGACGCCGATTTCGCCGAGTTCTACTGCCCCGACAACGGCAGGGACAGCGTGCCGCCCAGCCTGCTGGCGACGGCGCTGCTGTTGCAGTCCCACGACAAGGTCAGCGACGCCGAGGCGAAGGCCCGGGCTGACTTTGACCTCCGGTGGAAAGTGGCGTTGGGGATTGAGGTGGAAGACCGGCCCTTCGCCAAGAGTACGCTGCAGGTGTTTCGCGCCCAGCTGATCCTGCACGGCAAGGTGCGGGAGGTATTCGAGTCCAGTCTGCGGCTGGCCCGGGAGTCGGGCTTCCTGAAAGGGCGCGGGATGCGGGTGGCATTGGACACGACCAACATCCTGGGGCGTGGCGCAGTCAAGGACACCTGCAACCTGCTGGCGGACGGGATCGTCAAACTGCTGCGGGCGCTGGCACAGCTGAAGGGAATCAACGTCGGGGAATGGGCGAAGAGTCAAGGATACCATCGATACCACCGATACCTGGGCTCCAGCGTCAAGGGCGAAGCGGCCATCGACTGGTCCGACCGGCAGGCGCAGACGGCGCTGCTGTCTGGGATTGTGGCCGACGCGGACCGGCTGTTGGAGTTGTCGCGGCAGGCGCAGGGGGAATTGCGCGAGGACAGCGATGAGCGGCAGCGGATTGTGGCGGCGGCGGAACTGCTGGGGCAGTTGCTGCTCCAGGACGTGGAACGGGCTGAGGGGGGAATGAGCCTCAAGGATGGGGTGAGCCGGGACCGGATGATGTCGGTGCATGACCCGGAGATGCGCCACGGCCACAAGAGCAGCAGCCGGCGGTTCGACGGACACAAGGCAGCGATTGTGGTGGACACCGACTCCCAGCTGATTACCGCGGTGCAGGTATTGCCCGGCAACGCTCCCGACAACCTGGGGGCGCTGGAACTGGTGGAACAGAGTGAGGCCAACACCGGTGTGCCGGTGGAGGAGGCCATGGGCGACGCCGCTTACGGCGACGGCGGTACCCGTCAAACCTTCGCCGACGCGGGCCGCACTCTGATTGCCAGGGTGCCGGGGCGTCCCAACCGAACCCACTTTCCGAAAGAGGACTTCCATATTGACCTGGAGGCGGGTTCCTGCACCTGTCCGGCGGGGAATGTTACCCGGACGATGGTGCCGGCGGGACGGCGCACCGGCCAAACGGGTCGAACTTACCGTTTGGAGGCCTTCCGATTCGACGCGGCGGTCTGCGGGGTATGCCCCCTGCGGTCCCAGTGCGTGGCGGCAAAACCGGGTACGGGACGAACGGTGCAACTGCACCCGCAGGAAGCGCTGTTGCAGCAGGCCCGCGCCCTACAGCAGAGCGAGGCCTTTGCCGAGTACCGGCAGCGTCGCGTGGTGGTGGAGCACCGGCTGGCGCGGCTGGTCCAATTGGGGATCCGCCAGTCCCGCTACTTCGGCCGTGCCAAAACCCGGTTCCAGCTGTACCTGGCAGCCACCGTGGCCAACCTGACCCTGGTGGCCGCCAAAGCCGGGTTGACCGGAGAAACCGGCTCCGGTCCCAGCGCCGGCAGCGCCCAGGTCGCTGGAATGGTCAACTCCGCCACCGCATGGCTCGGGCAAATTTGGACCCTCACCCTGCTCGTATCGGCCTTACTGACCAAATCCCTCTTCCCAATAAGGGGTTTCCGTCCGGGTTTCTAGGAGCTCACGAATTCCAATGCGTGGTAGGAACTGCCGAACACGAAGGAGTCCTCCCGCCAGGCGCGGTAGTCCCGCCTTTCCAGGGCTTCCCTGGACTCCACGGCAACGTAGAAGTCGCTGAGATTCACCTCCATGCAGAACCTCGCCGTCAGCCCCTGCTCCCAGACGCTGGGTGTCAGGACCAGGACGGCGCCGGGGCGGCGCCAGTAGTCGTACTCGGCGATGGCCCGCAGCTGGTCGTAGAGGGAGCGCCGCCGCAGGGCCGAGCCTTGGCGCACCACGCCGAAACTGCGGCCGTCGTGGAGGGTGATGGTGGCGTCGAAGCGGCCCCGCCGGTGGAACTCCACCTGGGACCGGAGCCCGTCCACGCCTGGGGAGATCGTGGCGGCGAGACGGTAGACGGAGGCCACTGCGTCCATCCGGCGTATCAGCAGCGCCAGCCACTCCCTGGACATGGGGTAGGCGCGCACCAAGTCCGAGGGCGCATCGAAGCCGAGCATCTTGGCGGCCTCGCCGATGCCCTGGGCGGTCAGGAAGTATCGCCCGCTTGACGGCAGGTGGGCGGTGCCGTGGCTGGCGCGTCCGGCGATGCCGTCGGCCAGCAGGCCGGTCAGGGTGCGGTGAATGGTGGCGGGCGGTTCCCCGAGGATGTCCGCCAGCTCCGCAGCGTCGATGAACGGCATTTGGCTGAGGTAGTGGAATAGCTGTCGGTCGGAGAGAGCCATATATCGAGCGTAGCAGAGGAAAGGCGTGTTGGTCAGCCATCAAATGACAGTGGCGATGTAGGGAAGAAGTCCTTACTGGATTGAGCAGTATGGTCACCCTGCTAGTATTACAACGACGGTTGGGATGATAGGATGACGGGGTAGTTGGGGAAGGCTTGGGCAAGTGAGGCAGGGAAGTGGATGCTGCGGCTTTCGAGCAGGTTTACGGGGCTTTCCAGGATTTTCACGCTTACTTCGCGCCGCTGTTTGGCCGCAGGGAAGCGCGGGACCACAGCCGCCATTATCTCCAGGCTCTCCTAAACTAAAGCCAAGGTGGGATGTACATTCGATGGGCGATGAAGATTAGCTTGGTTGCGCCAGTAAAACACTCTCAGCCGTACTTGGAGAATGATCTGGCACCGCCGCTTGACCTCCACTATCTGCGCATTTCACCTTGGCTTTGGTTTAGTACAGTCCGGGGAGCGGCGCAACGCCGAGAATTTGTCGGAGACGGTTCCGGCGTCAGCCAGGGTGATGCAGCGGTTTCTCGCTGAATCCCCCTGGGATGATGACACAGTCATAGGACGCCTTCAAGAGTACCTGGGACCCCGGCTTAGACATCCGGATGCGGTGTGGGTGCTGGACGGCAGCGACTTCCCCAAGCAGGGCAGGAAGTCGGTGGGAGTGGCCCGTCAGTACTGCGGCAGACTGGGCAAGGTGGCCAGCTGCCAGGCCGGAATGTTCCTGGCCTGCGTCAGCCCGTTGGGACGGGCCCTGGTGGACAAACGGCTTTATCTGCCGGAGAGCTGGACCTCGGACCAAGACCGGTGTGAGGCGGCAGGGGTTCCGGAGGAGAGGCAGGGCTACGGTCGAAGACCCAATTGGCGCTGGATATGCTGCAGCGGGCCTTGGAACGGGGCCATCTGAAGGCTGACTGGGTTGCGGGGGACGACGCCTTCGGGATGTCGCCGTCCTTCCGTGAGGGACTGGCGGCCCTGGGGACGCGGTACGTCCACGTCCTGGACGTTCCGGCGGGCTTTAACGGCCTGGCCGCTGGAGCCCGAGCGAGTCCGGCATACCAGGGACGGGGGGCGCCCCGCAAGCCCAGGCTGGTGGGCGGGCAGCGGCGCACTATGGCGGAGCGCAGTGATGAATTGCCGGAGGGGGCCTGGCGGGAGATTACGGTGGCCGAGGGAAGCCGGGGTCCCAGCAGCTGCCGGTTCAGCGCTCAGAGGGTGCGTCCAACCAGCAGGCGGAGGCCCGGCGCAATCCACTGGGCCATTTACCGCCGGAACCTGGACGGCAGCGAACCCCGCTACTGCCTGTCCAACGCTCCGGAGGATACCCCATTGGAGACCCTGGCATACGTGGGAGGCTCCCGGTGGCGCATTGAGACCGAATTCGAGACCGAGAAGAGCGGCCGTGGGGCTGGACGAGTACGAGACACGCACTTGGGCGGGCTGGCATCACCACGTGGCCCTGTGCCTGCTGGCCGGAGCTTTTCTGCTGAGCCTGCAACAGGCTTGGGGCGGAAAAAGATGCCCCAGATCACGAGACCGCAGGTCTACCGGGTGGTGCGGGAGATGCTGCCCCGGGAACGGTTCGGGCCGGCTGAACTGCTGCGGTGGCTGGAGGAGACGCAAGAATGCAACGAACGGGCCAGACGCTCCCATGCCAAGCGCCGAGCCGCCCTTCGTACATCCCCGGACATCCCTCCTTGAACCGTCGTTGTAATACTAAACTAAAGCCAAGGTGGGATGTACATTCGATGGGCGATGAAGATTAGCTTGGTTGCGCCAGTAAAACACTCTCAGCCGTACTTGGAGAATGATCTGGCACCGCCGCTTGACCTCCACTATCTGCGCATTTCACCTTGGCTTTGGTTTAGATGGCAATCTGAGCATTCTGTAGCCACGCTTTCCGGTCGTCCATGGACAGTTGGGTGAACCATTTGGCGGCGCCCCGGAGTAGGGTCTACTCCGGGGGGTTGTAGAAGGTGAACCCATTCCCCTCCGTGTCCGCCACGTCCGCCACAAGGGTCCAACCATTGGCGCGCCGGGGCGGGTGGAGAATTTGGCCGCCGCCCTCCTGCACACGGAGACACGCGTCTTGGATGTCCTCCACCTCAAAGTGGAGTCCGGTCCAGGTCGAATCGCCTGTACCGCCTCCGTGGAGGATGATAATAGCGTCTCCGAGGGCCAGCTTCGACCATTCGGGCGTGTGGTCCTTCACGTCCAGCCCCAGCACGTCACGGTAGAAACGCACGCCTCGCTCCATGTCCTGGACCATGAGCATGTAGAAGACCTCCTGCACCTTCACTTTCCCTTCCTCGTTGGCCCGACTTGCCCGTCCACCAGCAGTCTTCTCACAGCCCTGCCCTCCTGCGAAGTGCGCAGCCATGTCCGCAACTCCCGGCGGGCGATGGCCACGGCCAGCTTGTCGCTCCCCTGCCTCCGCAGTTCGTCCAGCTTATTCCCCGCAACGGCTGCCGCTAGCCGACAGAGGGCGTCCGAACCAAGGATGCCGCTGTAAAAGACGCTCCAGCTATTCCCCCACAACATCGGTGAGCGCCATTGCCTTGCTGTAGGTCATTGCGAAGATCATCTCCGATAGCCACTTGCGGAACGACTCATTGTCGCTGAATTGCTTGAACAACTCGGTGTCGTCCGCGAGCCGTTCGATGATAGCCCCTTCGAGGGCCTTGTCGTGCTCGATCCGGGCGTTCTGCTGGCCGGAGTTTGCCACGGCGTTCTGGAACGCCTTGTCAGCCGCTACTTTCAACGGCAGTTCCTTGAAGATGACCTTTTCAATCTTGTCCGCGTCTTTCCACTCGATGTTGCCGAACCGGTCGTTGAAGTCCCTGACGATGTTGGAAAGCCGCTCCATCTCTGGTTCCGGCTTCTGCCCTCCGCCGGATGTGGGAACCGGGTCTATCTCCGCGTCCTGGTCGGGAAGTTGGATGTCCTGCACCGCCTGTTTTTCTACCCGGTAGCTGTCCATGTCAATGGATTCGAGAATCCCCTTGGACAGGTCTTCTTCTACCGGAGCGGGCAGCTTGGGGACGAGGAAGGTCAGGAAGATGGATAGCTTCTCCCACTCGGCGTTGGTGTACGGCACGATCGAGGCCAGGAATGCGTAGGTACGGAGGAAGGCCTTGGCCTTGCCCTTGAAGTCCACCTGTCCATCCTCGTCGAGCTGCTCCCGATAGGCCGCGACACAGTTGTCCAGAATTGGATCGAGCCGGTCCCGGTCTTCCTTGGCGAGATAGAGTTCGACGAACTCGTAAATCTGCCCGGGGTCGTAAACCTGGCAGGCGTCGAGGGTCGCCTTGAGGTCGTGCAGCTTGTCCGGGTCGGTTTCCTCTGCGAGAATTGTGGTCCGGTAGTATTCGGCGAAAGCCTCTTGTATCGTGCCGGCGTCGTTGGTGAAGTCCAGGACAAAGGCGTCGTGTTTCTTGGGGTGCGCCCGGTTTAGGCGTGAAAGCGTCTGCACCGCCTTCACGCCCGACAACACCTTGTCCACGTACATCGTGTGCAACAGCGGTTCGTCGTAGCCGGTCTGAAACTTGTCGGCGCATACCAGGAACCGGTAGGGGTCTTTCTGAATCTTGTCGGCAGTCAGGTTCGACGAGAAGCCATTGAGGGATGCCTCGGTGACGTTATCCCCGGCGTACTCGTGTTCGCCGGAAAAGGCCACGATGGCTTGATAGGGACTCTTGCGCTCGGCCAGGTAGGCGCTGATGGCGCGGAAGTAGCTGATGGCTCGCTCAATGCTGCCCGTGACCACCATAGCCCGCCCCTGACCCCCCAATTTGCGAAGCCCGTCCACTTGCTCATGGTAGTGGTCCACCATGATTTCGGCCTTGAGGCGGATGGCGTGGTCGTTGTTCTCGACGTAACGGCGCAGCTTCCTGCCAGCCCGCTTGGTGTCGAACTCCGGGTCACTCTCTATTGTCTTGACCAGCCGGTAATAGCTGGATACCGGGGTGTAGCGCTCCAGCACATCGATGATGAAGCCTTCCTGAATGGCCTGTTTCATGGTGTAGGAATGAAAGGGAAGGTGCCTGGTCTTCCCGCCCTCCGGCGCCGGTGTGCCGAAAATCTCCAGGGTCTTGTTCTTCGGGGTTGCGGTGAAGGCGAAGTAGCTGGCGTTGGTTAGCAGTTTCCGTGACTCCATGAGCCGGTTGACCTTGTCCTCGGTGGTATCTTCGTCATCTTCCGCTCTGGCCTCTCCCAACGCTGCGGAAACCGACGCGGACGCGCGCCCTCCCTGGCTCGAATGGGCCTCGTCTATGATGATGGCGAACCGTCTCCCCCGATGTTCGCCGCCAATGGCGTCCAGGATGAACGGAAATTTCTGGATAGTGGTGATTACTATCCTCCTTCCTTCACGCAGCAGGGCACGGAGGTGACCGGAAGTCTCGGCGTGGCCCACGACCGAACGGACTTGGGCGAACTGCCGGATGGTGTCCCGAATCTGCTGGTCCAGAATCCTCCGGTCGGTGACGACTATGACCGAATCGAACAAGGGCGCGCCGTCCCTTTCCAGCCCGATAGTCTGGTGAGCCAGCCAGGCGATGGAGTTGGACTTGCCGCTGCCGGCCGAGTGCTGGATCAGGTATCTGGCTCCGACTCCTCTACTGGAAACATCCGCCAGCAGTCTGCGCACAACGTCGAGTTGGTGGTAGCGGGGCCATATCTGCGCCCGGTTCTTGCGTCCGGTCTTGTCGTCCTTCGTTTCGACAATCTGGGCGTAGCTCTCGATGATGTTGGTCAGGCTGTCCCGGGTGAGGACTTCCTTCCAGAGGTAGTCGGTCTTGAGGCCGTTGGGGTTGGGCGGGTTGCCGCGGCCGTCGTTCCAGCCCCGGTTGAAGGGCAGGAACCAGGATTCCTTGCCCTGGAGGTGGGTGCAGAACCGCACCTCGTGGTCGTCAACAGCGAAGTGGGCGAAACAGCGCCCGAACTCGAACAGCTTCTCACGAGGGTTGCGGTCGCGCTTATACTGCTCCACCGCGTCGTCAACCGTCTGCTTGGTGAGGCTGTTCTTCAGCTCGAAGGTGGCTATGGGCAGGCCATTGATAAACAGGCACAAGTCCAGCGCCAATTGCGCGTTGTCCGTGCTGTACCGGAGTTGGCGGGTGACGCTGAAACGGTTTTGGCCGTAAAGGACTCTGGCCTTCACATTCCCCGGCGACGGCGTGCCGTAGAACAGGTCAATGGAATGCGGCCCGTGCTTGATTCCCTTGCGCAGCACGTCGATGGCGCCGCGCCTGGTGGTTTCACCCTGCAGCCGGGACAGGAACCTGCGCCGAGCCGGGCCGTCCTGGTCCAGTTCCAGCGGGCCGGCCGCCTCGGGCTGAGTGTCGCGCAGAAAGGCGGAGAGTTGCGCAAGGTCCACGCAATACTCCCGGTCGTAGTTCTCCGGGTCTCCGTGTATCCAGCCAGGGCCGTAGTCCGCCGGGCGCTCCTGGAGCGCGCCCTTTGGCGCCGGGTTGTGAGCAAATCCGGTCAGCGCCGCGCAAATGAGGCTTTCCAGACCCTTTTCGCTGGTGTCGGTTGTCATTTCAGTTCCACCCCCGCCAGCCTACGAGCTTTGGGTGAGAGCTTCCAGCTTGCTAATCCATTCCGCAAAATGCTGACACTTCATTCGCAGAGTGGTCAACCCTATCCTTTCGGCTACTATTGGACCGGATGACGCTTTGTCGGCTCCATATTCTGGTATCTCTCTTATTATTCGCTTCGATGGAGCCGTTTCGTTCCCGTCATTGATTAGCTCCGGGTTAAATTGCTCGGCAACCTGGGCGAGTCTCCTGATCTCTGTGTAACGCCGGTCGAACCGCCCCTGAAGTTTTTCGGGATCGGAAAACAAGAGCGCCTCAAATTCGTGGAGCTGAAGGTAAGGCACGAACCGCCAGTCGGCAATATCCTCGCTGAAAGCATCCTCAAGAAGCCGAACTCGGGCATAGGGATCATGTTCTTGCCTGGCATCATCGCAACCGGGGAAATCTCCGGGCAGGGCGTAGAGGTCGAACATGGTTGTGAAGCGCGCATCGGAGTTTTGGTCTTCCCTCATCCAGCGCTCTATGTCCCTTTTTGCCCGGGCATAATCCCGGATGCCTCCACTGTATTTTCGGCCACGCGACCGGCTCGTCTCAACACACCGGGCGGCAACCCAGATGGAGGGGTCGGTCAGGTGCGGGCGCAGGATGTTCTCCACGAACCGGCGTTCCGTTTGTCCTTCCACTACGAAATGCAACCTTACGGGCATTAGGGTTGTCCACCCAACACGTTCTTTTCCCACAACTCAGAAAGCGAATAGTCGTCCAGCCACTCTCCCAACTTTTCGGAATCGAGATGCCTGAATACCGATTGCCGGCCCTCACGCTCGACCACCACGATGTTTTCAGGCTCAAAGCAATCTACCAGTGCGGTCGATTGAGTGGCTACTATCACCTGAATACTTTTTGACACCGCTCCTATCAACCCACCAACCACGGTTATGGCGTATGGATGCAGCCCCAACTCCGGTTCGTCGAGAATCAAAACGTCCGGCAGGGTCTCCTCCGGCTGCAACAGAAGCGATACCAAGGCAATAACCCGCAGCATACCGTCGGATGCCTGGGAAGCGTCGAATACCTGGCCGCTGCCCTGCTCCCGCCAAGCCAGCAACATATGCCCGTAGTCGTTCACCAACTCAAAGTCGGAGAAGAAAGGCAGAATCAATCGGATGTGATCAACGATGCGGCGGTAATGCCAACTTTCCCGCTCCCTCAGCCGAAATAGAAACGGGGCGATATTGCCAGCGTCTTCCTTCAAATAGCGGCTGTCGTTTACTCCCCACTTGCCTCGGATTCTGGCGTTGTCCGCTGTGTTGTGAAATTGATAAACGATAATTCTTTGCAGGATGTTCCGAATAACGCGAGCAGTGGTGTCCCCGGCAGCTTTCTCTATCAGAGCGGGGCCGCGATGACCGGCTCCCGTCGGAGTCCATTGAGCCGGAGAGCCGTATTCATTATTGGAAAAGCGATAACTTTCATCTGCGAATATCAATGTATCGCTGGCGGCGAAAACTAGGAATCCTCTGAACAAGTCGGGTGGGATGTGGCATAGTAAGGCTGGCAGAGCCGACTGCGGCCAGGGGTGAGATGAAATGGACCAGACAACGTTCGCCGACCTGGACTATCAGAACAAGAAGAGGAAGACTCGTCGGGAACTATTCCTGGAGCGGATGGACGGCCTGATTCCCTGGGAACGGCTGGAGGAGTGCATCCGGCCGGTCTACCCCAAGGCCGGCAAGGGCCGCCGGCCTTACCCATTGCCGGTGATGCTCCGCATCCACTGCGTTCAGTTGTGCTACAACCTGAGCGATCCCGGCATGGAGGACCTGCTTTACGAGTCCGAATCGGTCAGGCGGTTCGCTGGGCTGAGACTGTCGGACGCTCTGCCCGACGAGACCACCATCCTCAACTTCCGTCATCTCCTGGAGGAGCACAGCCTGGGGCAGGGCCTTCTGGAAGAAATCAACGCTCACCTGGAATCCCAGGGGCTGAAGCTGCGGGAGGGAACCATCGTGGACGCCACCATCATCGAGGCGCCGTCCTCCACCAAGAACCGGGCCGGGGAGAGGGACCCGGAGATGCACCAGACCAAGAAGGGGAACCAGTGGCATTTCGGGATGAAGGCGCACATCGGGGTGGATTCGGAGACGGGCATAGTCCACAGCATGAGCGCGACGGCGGCCAACGCCCACGACGTTGCGGAGGCGCACAATCTGTTGCACGGGGGCGAGAAGGTGGTGTGGGGCGACGCCGGGTATCAGGGGGTTCACAAGAGGGAGGAGAACCTGGGGCTGGAGGTGGAATGGCGGGTGGCGATGCGTCCGGGGCGTCGGCGGAAGCTGGAACCCGGGAGCGAAGAGGCGCTGGCGGAGCGGGTCAAGGCATCGATGCGGGCCAAGGTTGAGCATCCGTTCCTGAAGACGAAGCGGATGTTCGGCTATGCCAAGGTGCGCTACCGGGGCCTGGCGAAGAACACGCAGCGGCTGGCGCTGCTGCTGGGACTGGGCAACCTGTTAACGGCCGAGGGCCGCCTGATGTCCTGACGGGGTAGAATTGTGCCCGAATCCACCGCCAGAGGCGATCCAAGCCCACAGATGCCCCGATCGGAGCAAAATCAGAGGGCTAAACATCCCCGAAAATGGCAGAGGCCTGATTATTTCCGCAAAACCGCCTCAGCAAACACAACCCCCGGCTCTGGCCGGTCTTGTTCAGAGTATCCCTAAGCGGAAAAAGTACTGGTTCTCCCCTGCATCGGTTTGGAGCGTTAACTGGGCTTCAATTTCCCGAGTCTTGCCCGGCCCGTCGTGTAACAGCTTACTGGCTCCTCCTTGCTGACCTACGTGTAGTTGGAGATTGGCCGGGTCGGCCAGCATCCAACTCATCATGCGGAAGAAAGAGATAAAGTTGGACTTGCCCACACCATTAGGCCCAATAAGGACCGTGAGCGGGCGGGGCTTGAAACTTTCCAAGCCATGAATAGTCTTAAAATCCTCTCAGGGTTATCGACGCGAGCTTGTTTCCCATAACTCTCAGTCTCCCGCCATAAGTCCATCGCCTTGGGTGTACTGCCGCCAGTCTTCTTCCGGTTCCTCGCCTGCCTCTGGTAATCCCGCCGCCGCATCGCGCACGTCGAGCTTGCCCGTAACCACGTCGGCAATCAGGCGAGTGCGATACTCCTCCAGCAACTCGATTTGGCGGCGGGCGCGGGCGATGGCGGCGTCGATGCTGGCCGCGGCCTTGTCCAAGTATTCTACGATGGCGTCTTGCTCGGAAAGGGAAGGGAGCCCTATCCAAAGGTTTTTCAACTGACTGCTGTAAATGTGCATGATGGTGATGCCCCGTCCCATACGCGACTTTTGATATTGAGCTTGGGGACAGTCGATGGCATAGCCGGAGAATGTGGCGTTGATTTCCACTTCAGGTCTGAAGAGGATAACATCTCCGCCGCAGCAGACTTGGGACCCAATCAAGTTGACGGCTGACTTTCCAATTTCCTCAATGGTCTCCCCTGAGCCTGCAAAAAGAACGTCCCCATACTCTATTGTCGTGTAGTTCGGTTGCTTTTCTTCTGTAACAAAGGCACGGCTGTTTCGAATAAGATACTTGTGCGACATATACAGGTCGCCATAACGGACGCACGGGATGCCTTCAGACACTTCGTCTTCTTTAGTCCCACCCGTGCCCTTCGAAAATGTCCCGATGCGTCCAAGTTGAACTGTTTCCCAATGCTCCGGCACGTCCCCCAGCCACTCGACGCCGGAGGGCTTGAGGCGTACGTTGGGGTCGAGGCCGCGGGTGACGGCGTGGTTGATGACGGCCTGCTTCTCCTCCCCAAGCAGGGCGATGAGCTTCCGCTTGGCGCTCACGTAGCGGCGGATGCGCCGGTCGGCGTGGTCCAGGTAGCGGACGATGGCGGTTTGTTCGGGAAGGGGTGGGAGGGGAATGATTATGTTCCCAAAGTCATCTGAATAGAGGCGGTTGAAACCGCTACCTATTCCCTTTGAGTTCTTCGCAAACTGCTCCACAAGTATCGGTGTTTTGAACAAATGCTCGAAAAATTCTATCTCGCAGGTCGTAGTTGGGCTAAACACTGAGTAGTCTGGACTCACAATCCCTTCATGTGGTGGCACAGCGAACATTCCTGACCAAGCCTGCATTCTGTTCATCACTATATCAGTGGGGCGGCAAATTTTGTATCCAGACAGGTCTTCGGCAAGTAGGGTTGGGCTGGAATTCTCGGACTGGGGTATAAGCCCCTTGGTACGAGTCAACGAAAACAGTTCTATTGGTTTTTGGCCCCTGCGTTCTTCAGATTCTCGAAACAATGCCTTGATTCTGCGAACTTCCCAGCTCAGGGGCACATCGCCCAGCCAGGGGACGCCGGAGGGCTTGTAGGCGGGGTAGGGGTGGGGGGTGGGCATGGCTGCTATTGTACACATTTCATCAGCTAAAAAAGACGTCCATTTAAGATACTGCACCGGCAAGCCGGTGAATGTCCTCAACCACGTCTCCCTTGAAGGCGTCCAGGTCGGGATACTGCTTGTCGGCGTTGCGGGTGAGGTAAGTTTTTTCCCGTCGCCCCAACTCTTCCATATCTTCGTGTACCACGAAACTTATGAAGGGCAGTTGGGCCTTCTTAAACTCCAAGAGGGATATGGCGACACTCTTGGCCTTATTGCTGCCGCCCACCCCAAACAGGTACAAGTTGCGGTAGTTATAGGTCAAGGTCCAGTCCACGTTGAGGATGGCATAGTCGGTCAGCGGCGCTCGGTTGGCCACAGGAGAGAATTGGGCCAAGCCGGTGGTTACATAGTCTTTCAAGTCATCATAAAAGGCGCTGCGGACGGTTTCCCGGCCCCAATAGCGCATATTGCAGACCTTCTGGACGCAGCCGGCAAATTGAAGGACGCCCTCATACAGTCGCTCAACCGGGGCGTCCAGATAGAGGTTGCCCTGGTCGTTCCTGACGCCATTGTTAATCAGGATGCTCTCGAAAATGTCTTCCCGGGTGGCGGTGCTGATGTCAAAAGTATAGGAAAGACGCATGAGCGCCATCCCGAAATCGCAGATGCGGACGTGACCTGCATCTATAGGGCTGTCTTCCAGGTAAATATCCACCATGTCCCCGTCTTCGTGGCGGAGGGGAACAATAAGCTGGCAATCGCCGGTTTCCCGCTCATAGACGTCAAAGCCCGGGGCGAGTATGGCTCCCAAAACCTCGCGGGCGCGGTTAATATCCATCAAACATCCTTGACTGAATTAGCTCAGGAAAGAATGTGGCGTAGTTCCCGGTTGCGGTGTCTTGAAAGAAAACGCGCAAGGCTTCATCCAAGTTGGCGTACCTGTCAGTCAATTCCCGGTGATTTTCCTGGGGTTGGCTATGTCCAGCCACAATTTCCGCTTCGGTGATGTAGTGAATATGCGGTAGGGCGTAATGTCCGTCAGCGGCCCGGCTGGTTTCTCCGTGGGGGCCGTTATACCGGGCCAATGTCACGGTGGTCAGTTTTCCCTGGTTGACCACATACCGCAGGCCGATGGAGAAGTTGCCGGAAAGTCGGATGTTCTGGCGGATAAAGACGGGGAAAGTCAGCCCGGTTCCGTCTGATGCCTGCAAATTCAGGTCGCAGCGCCGCTGGCCGTTTTCTTCCCGGTAGTCCCTAACCGGACTTCTATCGACAATGGTTTTGGGCAAGCGAATCAAGGTTTGGATCTCCTGGTTGTTCATCATCGTTGGACCTTTGACAACGGGAACTTACGGCCCGATTTCCGAACCCACTATCTCCCTCAACAACCCCTCCGTCTCCCGCTCCAATTCCATTATATCAGCCCGTATCTCCTCCAACGGACGCATGGGCTGCGGTTTGTAGAAGTGGCGGGTGAAGCTGATTTCGTAGCCAATCTTGACGCTGCCGGGGACATACCAAGCGTCCGGGGCGTAGGGCAGCACCTCGCGGCGCAAGAAGGCTTCGATGCCTCCTTCGTGGAGCAGCGGCACTTGCTCGCTGTCCCGCAGGTCCGGGTCCGGCTCATGCTCCACCACGGTTCTCTGGCCGTCCACGACAGCTTCGATCAGTCCGCGGACCGGGTTCGGTTCCACCGTGCCCGGCTTGTGAGTCTTCTTGATGACGGGCGCGGCGGCCTCTTCCCGGGATGCTAAGGCCATCTGCAACAGGTTCTTCCGCTTGGCCGTCAACTTGACGCCATGCGCGGAGGCATCCGCCACAACGATTCCCATGAATCTGTTGAAGTCGGGGTGAGGTCCCGCGCCCATCACTGTAGCTACCCGATCAATGACGTTGGCGAGCGGCTCTTCCTTTGCGTCACAACAGGCGGCTCGGAAGCGCTGGCAATGGTCCGGCGATAGATTGACGGTTAGCCTCAGCGGACGCTCGACAGTGACCTTCCAGTAGCCGAAGGCTTCGTTGGGGAATATCTTGGATTGCTCCGTCTCCTCGAAGGACAGGAGGGCGTCGCAGATGCGGTGGACGTCTTCTTCCGACAGTTCGCAGTTCTTGCTGCCCAGGTTCCGGCGCAGCGGCGTGTGCCACTGGGTGGCGTCGATGAGTTGCACCTTGCCCTGGCGGCGTTCCGGCTTGCGGTTGCTGAGCGCCCAGATGTAGGTGGCGATGCCGGTGTTGTAGAACATATTGAGGGGAAGGGCGACGATGGCTTCCAGCCAATCGTTTTCGATAATCCACCGGCGGATGTTGCTTTCTCCCTGACCGGCGTCGCCGGTGAACAGAGAACTGCCGTTGTGGACCTCGGCGATGCGGCTGCCCAGCGGGGTGTCGCTCCTCATCTTGTTGAGCATATTAGCCAGGAACATCATCTGGCCGTCGCTGGACCTGGTGATGAGGGAGTAATCCGAATCGCCGGCATGCTCCGTGATGAAGCGCGGGTCCTTGACACCGCTCCGGCCGCCCAAGCGCTCCATGTCTCCCTTCCAGCTCTTGCCGTAAGGCGGGTTGGAGAGCATGAAGTCAAACTCATGGGCGGGAAAGGCGTCGGCGGCCAGGGTAGAGCCGTACTGCATATTGTCGGCTTCCACGCCCTCGCCTTTCAGAATCAGGTCGGCCTTGCTGATGGCGTAGGTCTCCGGGTTCACCTCCTGCCCATACAGATGCACAGAGACTTCCTTGCCCTGTTCGCCCGCCAACTCCATCAGCGTCTCTTCGGCGACGGTGAGCATACCGCCAGTGCCGCAGGCGCCGTCGTAAACCAGGTAGGTCCCCGACCGGACTGCATCGGCAACCGGAAGGAATACCATTCGCGCCATTAGCTGCACCACGTCCCGCGGGGTGAAGTGCTCTCCGGCTTCTTCGTTGTTCTCCTCGTTGAACCGCCGTATGAGTTCCTCAAAGACCGTTCCCATGCCGTGGTTGTCCAGCCCCTCCAGCCGCACCGAATCGTCCGCGTTCAGGACAGGCCGGGGGCTGAGGTTGACCGAGCTGTCCAGGAACTTCTCCAGCAGGAACCCGAGGACGTCGGCCTCCACCAGCGTTGGTATCTGGTTGCGGAACCGGAACTTCTCCAGGACCTCCTGAACGTTGGGGGAGAAACCGTCAAGATAAGCCTCGAAGTCCGCCCGCAACTGTTGTTGACGGGAGCGGGATGCGAGGTCGCGCAGCCGGAAGGCTGAAGTGTTATAGAAAGCCTCGCCGGATGCCTGGCGCAGGGCGGCGGCCTGGTTCGTTATGCCGGCGGCATCCAACTGGTCCTTCATTCGGAGCACGGCATCTTTGGTGGGTTCCAAAACAGCATCCAGGCGGCGGATGACCGTCATGGGCAGGATGACGTCCCGGTATTTGCCCCGGACATAAACGTCGCGCAGCACATCGTCGGCTATGCCCCATATAAAGTTGCTGATGTTGAGGGCGCTCACTGGTTTTTTCCTCGATTCATGCTGTCCTCTCCGGGCCAATCATGCTCCTATAGGCCGCCTTGACCATCTGATCCAAGACAGTAGCAGCTTCCTCGTTTAATCGAGGGTCAGAGCGAAGAAACGACGAAATCATCGCCAATGGCTCAGGCTCCTTTTTGAAAGTACCGCCTTTTACGAACCGGTCTACGTCCAGCCCAGACCAGGCAGACAACGCTGCAAGGCTGTCCACGTCTGGGTGCTTTGCATGAGCGATGCGGGTCAGGGTTAGAGGCGCTGACCCCGCTTTCTTTCGCCACGCGTCGCCAGGTACATTGGCGAGCTTGCCTTTCACCATCGAGGGCGGCGTAGAAAGCGTCACCGTCGAACTTCGCCTTCTTTTCCAATGGCCTCTCCTTTTGGGCACGATCTTGGAGGCCACCAAGTGCAACGACGCGGATATGTGTGTTCGACTTTAGCAATGTATGCGCTTGGTTGCAATCTTCCAAACAAATGGAATGGGCTTTGGTTGTGTCGGCTGGCACTCGGGAAGGGGGCGGCCCTTGCCGCCCCCCGGAGGCAGGGCTACGCTGGAGTCAGAGGAATCGGCATCGGCATCAATGAGGGGCTGTATTCGTGCAGCCCCTCTAAACTCCGTGCGCTTGGCAGGTGAATTTCGGGTTGAAACGCCTACTCGATAGATAAACACGAAGCCTGCGCTGAAGCAAACGAAGGTATTTTCTGAAGGCTTGCCCGACCCGAACCGCATTCAGAAGTACCGCTCTTAAACGGCCAAGGTGAACCGGAACACGAAGGTTCTTGATTTTGTCCGGTTTGGTGGGCCAAGCGGTACTGTATTACAAACCTTTGAGTGGGTGGTAGTTCTATAGCTGAGATGCTGTCAAATTAGCCGAACCAATGGATTTGGTGGTGAGGGGCTAATCGGCGGGCCATGATACCGCAACGGTTCACTGGTTGGAAGTAGTCTTCCTTCTCCGTGAGAACTGGCGCTCCACTCCTGTGATCCTCATGCGGAACTCCATCATACGGGTACTGACTCCGAACTCGTCGCACGCTACATCCTTCGGCTTATTTTGAGCACGCAATCTCACGAGGGCATCTCTGGGCAATAACAAGGCACCTGCCAACCAATCGGCTTCCTCTTCGGCAGCCTTGTTAAACCCGCGTAAGGCTAGGTTCTCCTGCCCAGCAAAAAACATAGTGCTTGGTTCATGGCCCAGCAGCAGGTGAGCCAATTCGTGCATTACATCACTGGAATAGCGACCCCGCCGGTGATTCGGGTTCAGGATAATGGCGTCCAGGCCGGCCGCCGATACAGTTATGGCAGACCAAGAATCAGCGTCGTTGCGCACCAGTTGCGTCACATCGGCTGGAGCCAATCCAAGGTCTTCGACCGACCACAGATATACTCCCAGATAAGACGCAAGTTCCTCAGCCGGTAAGGGGGCAGCCGGGTCCAAGCTCAGCTCCGCTCGCAGCGAGCGCGACATCTCCTCGCAGCGTGTCTTAAAGCCCCTCTCCATCCACCTCTCCCACCTTTCCAGGAGCATCATGCAGCATCAACTGTGCCCTGAGTATGGCATTAGCCAGGGCACTCGCCGTGTTCGGGTCGATCTCTCGATGGGCCTTCAGGTGCGCAGCAGCGACAGGGGTAGGGATTGTTTCCGCTGATTGGGGCGTAACGTCCAAGAGGGCACCCGGGTCTACACCCAGCCAGCGACATAGCTTCCCAAAGGTTTGGAGGTCGGGCATTTTGCCTGACTCAATGCGAGAGAGCGTCGGTGCGCTGGTGCCAATTTCGGTCGCCACTGTCCGAAGCGCTCGGGAACCCCGCTTCTCACGGACAATGGTTCCCAGGTTCTGTAACGTGACTTTAACCAAAGCGCCTCCCGTTCCATAAGTGAAACAAGTTCTTGACACCGGTACAACAATCGGGATAGCATTAGGTGTTAGCCAGGCAAGACGATGTTTCACTCGTGGTAAGTGAATGATAATCAAGCCCCGTGCTGGGGTCAAGACGGCATTCGGGAACCCCCCTTGCAGGTTTTTAGGACCGGATGAGTAACCCAACGAGCGAGAAAGGGAATTTAGCATCCTGGCGGTGGATGGAGGCGGCACAAGGGGCATTTACGCCGCTCAAATCCTCGCCAGGGTCGAAGATGCTCTCGGGCAAACGGTCAAAGACTGCTTTGACCTCCTCGCCGGGACGAGCACGGGGTCTATCATCGCAGGAGCCGCCGCCGTGGGAATTCCTTTGGGAGAAGTGGTCGGGCTGTTCGAGAGGGAGTCGCCGCGTATCTTTGGGAAAGCGCGATTCCCTTCGCGCATCTCCGTGTTCTTGCGTAGCCGGTACTCCGGGACGGCCCTCGAAAAGGTGTTGCAAGAATACCTTCCCCAAAGCGTCCTTCGGGATATATCAACTCCATTGATGATAACGAGCGCGGATATATCCACGGGCGGAGTCCACGTCTTCAAGTCCCGCTATATGGAGGACCTCGGAGAACCCTATGAACGAGATGGGGATGTGCTGCTCAGGGATGCCATCCTTGCTTCCTGCGCGGCACCGACCTATTTCGATCCCAAAGCAGTCGGGCCATATCTTCTGACGGATGGTGGCCTTTGGGCCAACAATCCGTCAATCATCGCGTTGACCGAGGCTATATCCAAATTCAAGAAGGAGGTGGAAGAGGTAAGAGTCTTTTCCATAGGCACCGGACACACGACAACCATGTACACAAAACGGAGTTCTTGGGGCCTCCTGACCGGATGGGGAGGGAACAAGCTGATCTCATACACCTTGGGGCTTCAATCCCAGGCTTCTACGAACATGGCAAATCTGATCTTGGGTGACAGATACCTGCGTCTTGACCTGGAGATTGACAGCTGGGAATTGGACGACACCAGGCACCTCGCTAACCTAAAAGCCCTCGCCGAGAGGGATTTCACGTACCAATTCAGACCGATCTTGGACCACATAAGGAGAGACAAAGAAGAATGAAACGGGTAGAAGACTTCAACGAGTTCCTGTCCGACCATGTGAACATCAATCAATCACGGTTGGACGATTTGAACGACCACGTGGCGGCGGTTACAACGCATTTGAGCCGACACTTGGAGTCGTTCGAGAAAGTTGAGCGCCAGGGTTCCTACGCTTTGCGGACGATCATCAAGCCGAAGGAAAATCGGGAATACGACGCCGACGTCCTGCTCTTTATGAAGTACCAGCCGGGCAAGAAGCCGGCCGACTACATCAACGAGGCCTATAACTGCCTCAGGCAACATGGGACATACAAGGACATGGTGAACAGAAAGACCAGGTGCGCAATGGTCGATTACGCCGGGGATTTTCACTTGGACATCGTCCCTTGTGTCGAGATAAACGGCCAACGCTATATCTGCAACAACAAGACCAACCAGTTCGAAATCATGGACGGAACCGGCTATCGGGACTGGTTCAACGGGAATACCCAGATCGCCAACGGCAACCTCAAGCGAGTCACCAGGTTGCTGAAGTACATGAGGGACCACAAGGGTAACTTCACTGCCCCTTCTATTCTCCTCACCACCCTGATCGGAATGAGTGTGCAGGACAACGAGGGCGATGCCAACTTCAAGACTGTCCCGGATACGCTGAAGACCGTCTGCAACCGCATTAACGCTTTCTTGCAGGCCAACCCCTTGAAGCCGGAGATACGCAACCCGGTGTTACCCCAAGAGACTTTCACCCGGCATTGGGACCAGAACAAGTACCGCAACTTCCGGGAAAAGTTCGAGATCTACACCGGCCAGGTAAACGACGCCTTCAATGAGACCGATCCCCGGAGAAGCGTCCAGAAGTTGAGGAAGCTATTCGGAGACGACTTCAGCAAATCCAAGCCCAAGAACAACGGGGCACCTGCGACCGCAGCGGTGGGTGCCACGACCGTGACGCCGAGGAAGCCTTACGCGAGATGAACCTGCCAGACACTGACTTGGAATGGCTGGCATCGAACTTTCCTGAATTGGCTTACGCGCCGGATGACCAGCGGATTGCTGGCGAGCTTTGCTTCTGCGCTGCGTTTGACCGGGACTCAGGTCAACTGAAGCTGGGTGACACCGACGAACACCGGGCAATTGGCACTTTTCTTTGCGATGCGTTCAAAGTCAGGATTAACTTGGGCCACCTGGGAGACAACGGGTGGCCCAAAGTCTATGAGGTCGGCGGGCGGTGCATTGACATTGCAGAACAAAATCAATGCGATATGATTGACCTGCACCTGTTCGATGACGGGGCTTGCTGTTTGGGCCTCAATTTCGCCGCCGAGAGGAATCTGACGGTCGAACGGTTCATTCGAGAACTGGTAATTCCATTCTTTTACTGCCTGTCCTACACGGACCGGTATGGATTGAACGCTGCCAGAAATGACCTGTGGGGAGAGTATTCCCACGGGGATGCGGGTGTACGCGAGTACCAAGAAGAGATTCTACAGCTTGACAGCACTAATCCCGGTAGAAACCAACCTTGCCCTTGCGGGAGTGGGCTAAAATACAAGAGATGCCACTTGGACGAAGTAGAAGCGGTTAAACGCAGCCGGTTGCGTTAGCAATCGTCCGATAAAGAGGGGCGACCGTGACAACATTCACCGCCAATCCAACACCCTTGCGCCTTGAGTCCACCTTCGGCACTGGCCGGAAGTGGACTTCGCAGGCTGGTTCCACTGCGACGGCTTGGGAGATGCCCGCCTACCATCTGCTTTGGTCCGATGACGTAGCCACCGAAGGTGAAGTCCGCAGGTTGTGGGAGGCTAGGAAAGGCCGCCAAGCCTATCCAGTTGTATTACTGGCCCTGTCGGAAGATGGATCAAAAGTGCTGGTATCTGGGCCGCAAGAGGCCAGGCCTGTTCGGGAGTTACCCGGAAGCCGGGTGCTTGACCTGCTGGAATCCAGCCGCGGCATGTCGGCCCGCGAAGCGGCTTCTTTTCTGGCGAGGGAATTCAGCCGCCTTGAGGATGCTGTGGTTCCCGGTCTGCGGGTCAAGGACCTACTTACGCCTCATTTCCTGCGGGAGCGTATGCGCTGGCCCATGAACGAGCGGCGGTTATCGAGTGCAGTCGAAGGTATGGGACGCACTGGCAGCATGGCTTGGCGCTCCCTGCTTCAGGAAATGGGCTATCAAGTTGAGCAACTTCCGCAGCGCGGCTACCTGCTCCGATACGACAACGCGCCGGTGGCCGTAGTGCATCCTCACCGCGACCCATCCCAGTTCAGCCGTCTTACGGACAATGCTGACGCTGCTCCAGCTCCGCCTCCAGTTCCCGGACCCGGGCCTCGGCGGCGTCGCGCTGGGCCTCGAGGTCCTCGTATCGGACGATGTGTTGCCCGGTCTCCGGGTCGTGCCAGCCCAGTTGTCCGTGGTCCCACCGGATGAACAGGTTCAGCACGGCGCTGTAGCCCTGCAGAATCCCTTCCTCGACCGTCTCGATGGGGAGCGGTTCATACCTGCCGTCCACCAGCCGGTCTCCGGCAAGACGGGCCCCGTGGAACTCCCCGGTCTCGTCGAACCGCCAGTACTCGGGGATTCCCAGGCCGGCGTAGGCCGCTCTCTTCTCCACCGCGTCCTGCCGGCCGGTGCTCCGGGAGGCTATCTCCAGGACAAAGCCGGGAGGCTTGCCCTGCTCTGAGATGATGTAGCCGTTGTTCTCCCGGTAGGTCTCTGGGTCGGCGCCCATGGCGATGAGCAGGTCCGGCGCCATCCGGTCTGCCGCAGGAGTTCCCGGCGCCCGGGTGAGGTACCTCTCTCCTGCCACGATGGTTGTTTCGGGGTTGCCCAGGTGCTGGGCAAGGTGGTGGGCGCTGCCGCTCAGGGTCAGGTGGTCGAAGCTGGTCATGTCCTCTGGTTTGCCCTCCGGGGGGTCGGGGAGTACGAAGATCCCCGCTCTTTTCTGATCGGCTGCCTGGGAATGTCGGGTGGTCATATCGGACCTCTCGGTGCTGGTGGTTTGGGTTGCGGTGTCCCCTGAGTGGATTAACCTTCCGGTTTGTCTTCACATCTTTTGATGGCGTCCAAATCGCGCCGGGGTGGGCCATCTGCTATAGGTAAACGGGACCCTCTTGCCAGAGTTCTACCCGGCGAACCCGGGCGGTTCGAGGGACCCGCTGAAGGCGGCTGTTCTTGGGGGGTTGGTTATGCCGGCGCCGGCGTGGGGCGCTCCTTGCCCCATGTCCCCGGCCTGGGCCGTGGCGGCCGCCATGGTTAGAGTGATGATCAGGGCGCCGATGACCAGTTTTGCTTTCCTCATTCTGTTCTCGGAATTTCAGGGGAATGATGGGCTCCTTGGTTCCTGTCATTTTACCCTGCCGGGGCGTAGCCGTGGGCTTTCTGGCGAATCATTCTGAGCGGTCCACCTTCATGGGGCCACCGCCTTTCAGCGTTGAAAACCGTCCCGCGAGTTGTGCCAGGGTTTATGCTGCGCGTTGTAATATACTTAGCCAAATGAATGGCCGGGCCGGGGGCCGGCTTGGCCTGGATACGGCAGGTAACTGACGATGTTAAGTACAGGGCGGGAAAACGGCGGTTTGTTCAAATGGCTTTCCTCGCTGGCCGTGATCGGGGTGACGCTGCTCGTCACCTTCCTGGCGGTTACCGCATTGTTTCCCCGGGGACACCTACCTGGAGAAGGTCGAGTTGGCCTACGTGGATCTCTGGTCCAGCACCGCCGGAGAGCAGTTCACCCCGATAATGCGGGACAACCCCTGGATTTACATCATCCCGGCCGTCGGGATAATCGCGTTCCTGGGGGCGGCGCTTCCTCAGAGGCAATACGGACGGGCTGTGTTCATGTACGTGGTTTTCGGGCTGGGGTTCCTGGCCGGGCACGTTTTCTGGTAGCCTCGGGGCGGTGAGCTCCCAGCCTGCTGGGGGTGAGTCGCAGCTCATGGATTTCGCTCTCGCTGAGGAGACGCGAGTGCTACGAGGTTTTCGCGCTGAGGAGACTTGGATTTTTCATGTCCTTGGCCCTTCCCAGCATCCGGTCAGTGTGCGCCGGATGCGGCCTTCCATCAGGCCAGTCTCCACAGGCCGAGCGGCATCGCGGCCAACGGCGGGTAGTAACCATATATCGAGAAGGACTTCAGGAAGCCCAGGAAAGCCCGCAGCACGCTTTGGCCGGCCGTGTCCTCGACTCGAAGAGGTCTGTGACCGTCAGCTCGCCCTCGTGGAGCTTCCGCAGGAACCGTTCGTGAGTGGTCCGTATGCGCCGTTCCTGGGCCAGGCAGTAGGTGTCCAGCATCATCAGTGAGATCGGCGCCAGGGTGAACGGCGCCAGCCCCGGCTGCCTGACCAGCAGGACCAGCAGCATGATCCCGCTGGTCAGAGAGCGATGCACCACACCTTGATGGAACGGCAGTTCCCGGCCATCCTCCGGATGATGTCCTGTGTCATGGCCAGGTGGGCGATGACGGCGGGCGATTCGGGAGCCAGGTTGTTCTGCGTCATGGTAGTGTCATTTCTCCTTCCCTCTCAGGTTGTGCGGGGGTCCCGGGGACTTGAGCCGCCTGGCTGGTTCGGGTTTTACCGGCTTCCGGCCCTACCGCTGCCCGTTCTCGAGCTCCCGCCGGAGCCGTTCGTCCTCGGCCCGGTCCTCCGGTTCCTTCAGTCTCTTCAGCCTTATGGCTTCCTGCATCGTGGCCTTCATGTAGACCAGGCCGGCCAGTTCATCCGGGCTGTACGACCCGGCCCAGAGCGCCGTTACGTGGGCGAAATTGGCGTACCTGAGTGATTCCATGCATTCGCCCTTGACCCGGTACAGCCAGCTGAGCATCCGGCCGGCCTCGGTGGTCGAGCTCCAGGTCCTCTCTTCCCCGGGCAGCGTCAGGGTGGTGTCCTTCAACCGGGTGATCTCCAGGGCATCCCGGATGGCCTCTTCCGGGTTCTCCAGCCTGTCGTTGATGCGGGCGCGTCCCAGCGCAGGGCGCCGGCGCCCCGTTCGTACTGCAGGGCCCCCCCGTAGGTGTCCATTGCCTCCTGGTCCTCTCCCAGGAGCGTATGAATGTCCCCGGCGGCCGATTCCAACCAGTGGAGGTGCATCCGGTCGCGTTTGTGCGTCTGTTCCGGCGTGACGGTCTCCGGGTCCACCGTGATGTGTTCCCGGGCCCGCCGGATGGTCTCCATTATCTCCGGGTGGCTTGCGCCTTCCTGGCGCTGTTCTGTCATGAGTTCGTATTCGGCCTGGCATTCGGGCCAGTCGAGCATTTCCACCGGGGGCGCGCTTTCCGGTTCCGTGACGGTTCCGGTTCCTATGACGGTTCCGGTTTCCGGCGCTGACTCCGTTCCCGTGCCGGTTCCTGGTTCCGGCATGGACTCGGCCACGGTTGGGGCTGGGGCGCTTTCCTCTGGCTTCTGCGCCTTTTGCAGGTTCTCCTTGAGGAGGTTTCTTTTCTTGGCCGGTTCCGGGCTCCGGCCGGCCTGTTCCGCCGCGTGGTTGATGGCGGCTGCTTCCGCAGGTTCAGGCTCCACCTCCACCTCCACCTCCACCTCTCTCACTGGTCCCGGCTCCGTTATGGCGGCGGCTTTTTGGGGTGCCTGGGTGTATATGCTGGCCCTGGGTGGTCCGGCTCCCGGTTCTCCACAGGCGGTGGTGAACGCTAGTAGAGCGGTCAGGGCCGTGGCCAGTAGTACTCGTGAAATCGCCTGCCGGCTCATGTCTCTACCTCTGTGATGAGTTGTCTGTCCACTGCGTACAGGCGGTCTGCAACCTGCTCTCTCAGGTTTTCCGGCATTTGCCCCAGCAGGGAATCCGGCTGCTCTTCCCGGACCTTGGGTTCCCCCCGGTCCGGTCCCATCTTCCCGTATGAAACCGGCAGACCTGGATGCCGGTTGACCTGGGTAGCACCTGGATCGCCGCCTCGAGCTCCTGCCCTGCGTGGTGCAGCAGGCCGTTCAGTTGCAGGCAGAAACGCCGGGCGTAGGCCCGCATATCATCGAGGGCAGCCGGCATCTACCGCTCCGGCCCGGGTCTTGCGGTGTACCGCACCGTGTATCTCAGGAGAATGCTGTCCTGGATGGAGAGATGGTAAAGCGCCGGGAGAACTTGCTCTCGCAAAATCTGTTTCCCTGCCTCGGCCGCTTCCTCCAAGCCGGTCTCCATCCGGTTCCACGGCTCCCAGCCTGGGTCCAGGATGCTCTCCGGCAGAGGCAGTTGGTGACGCCGGCTCTGCTCCCATCCGGGGTCCAGGCAGCCGTCTTTGGTCCGGCTCCCGGTCATGAAGGCTCCAGTAGCTGGCGATGTCCGATTGCAGTATCATCCGGGCCCTCCGGGACAGCATCTCCCGGGTCTCTCCCCCAGGGCTGCCGTCCTGTTGTTCCGCCCGCTGTTCCAGGTCCTCCAGGGTGGTCAGGCTTTCCAGCCGTTCCAGCAGCCGCCGGTCCCGGCCCGAGAGTTCTGCGCGGTCAATCATGGCGTTCTCCGCTCCGGGGTGTTCCGGCGCCTCCGGCTCTCCCGTCTCCCTGTTTGCTTCATCCCCTTGACCACAGGGGGCCGCCCCCTCGGGGCGCCGGGACATCGTGCGCTCGATTTTCCGCAGTTTTCTCTGCCTCCCGGGTTCTTTCTTCTTGTTTCCCCGGGGGATGGGCTGCCGGACCGGTTCCCGGGGGTCTGCGCTGCTTGATCAGATGCTGCCCTGGTGGTGGATACCGCCCAGCGCCCTTGCCTCCAGGTTGCGTTTGATGGCCTGGGCCACCTCCGGGCGGGACTCCGCGGCTGCCACGGTTTCCCTCCGGTAGAGGGGGCTGACGCCGGTAATCCAGGTATGCGCTCCAGCCAGTTCCGACTTTATCATTCTCCGGGTACAGCCTCGCCGGATGATCTCCGTTTGTTTCAGTGTCCTTATCCTCTGAGCGGCGAAGAAATCCTGGACGAGTTGGGTCCGGTGCTTCACCTGGCATTTATGGATGATCCCCGGCAACTTCGTCTGGGGGGTCTCGCTGGAGCGGGACAGCATTTCCATGTTCTCATGCCAGGGTTGGGTGACGGCGGGTTGGGTGACGGCCGGCTCGGACTCGGTTCGCGTTGGCTCCATTCAGGCTGGTCCTCCTCAAGCCTCAGCAGTCAGTTGTAGTGGCGCTTCACCTCGTTGGCGTAGCTCCGGCCCAGATTTTCCCCATGCTGCTCAAGCCACTCGGAGAGCCTGGTCGGGCACGGCGCTTCGCCCCCGGATCTCGACACCAGCAGGTCCCGGGACAAACCCTTGATCTCGTCCTTCGTTAGGACAATGTCTCCCAGGAACATCCCCAGGACCCGTCCGGCGGCGTAGGTCAACGGCTTCGGCGCGGGCAGCGCCAGGCACCGTGCCCCTATCTTTTCGCGGACCAGCTTGACCATCCCGGCGTAGGTGAAGACCTCGGGCCCCACCGCGTCCAGTTCAACGTTGTCCTCGCCCAGGGCGGAGTCCACGGCCAGCCGGGCCAGGTCTTTGATGAAGACGGGCTGGATGCCGTAGTCCCCCCGGCCGGGCAGGAACACCACTGGAAACTTCCGCAGCGTCCACGCGATGTTGTTCAGCAGGATGTCCTCGGAGCTGTACAGCACGGTGGGCCGTAGGATGGCGTGGGAGACGCCCAGAGTGCGCAGCAGGTCTTCCATCTGTCCCTTCCCCCGGAAGTAGGGCAGGTCCGACTTCGGGTCGGGGTTGGTGATGCTCACGTGGACGATGCGGCGGACGCCCGCCGCCTTGGCGGCCTGGAACAGCGTCCGGGTCTCCTCCACGCACCGTTGGTGACTGCGGTCCTTGTAGTTGACCCGTATCCAGTAGGTGTTGAACAGCGTGTCGGTGCCGGCCAGGGTCTTTTCCAGCAGGTCCGGCCGGTCGAAGTTGAAGGGGTGGAGTTTGACCCGGCCGAAGTTGAAGCCCTGGATTTCGTCCCGGTAACCCAGCGGCCTGCGTCGGCCGGGGTGCCCGGTGATCGACTGGACCCGGTCTCCCTGCTCCAGGAGCAGCCGGGTGATGTACCTGCCGGTGTAGCCTGTGGCTCCGGTCACGGTGTGGAGCCGGGGCGAGGTCATGGCGGCGCTCCCTATCGTTTGATGCGGTCCTTCTCAGACCGGATTATAGGGATGCTGGCGCTGCCGTTCTTTTGCGTGATTGAGAGGTAGGATGTTCCTTGGGAGAGATTGGACGGCCCTGGGGGGTGCGCGGCGTGTGTTGACCGGGGACTTGGCGTGTTGTTCCGCATATCGGCGCATCGTTTTGGCTGTGGCCGTGCCGTCCTATGGCTTCACTGTTCCTTCTACAACTCCCATGGTTTCATGTTCTTCTGGGTAGGCTCTTTGGTGGATGCAGGAGCGGTGGTCACTGGTCTGCTGAGTTTCTCGTGTTCGGGGCCGGGCCTTGGAGGCTTTCCATGCTTGGGTGTTGCAGATGATATGCTGGGGCGGGGTGCGTCCCCGGTTGCTCCAGGGTTTACCATTGGGGACCGCGGCTTGGCCCGGAACCCGGCTTCCTGTCCGCCTGCGGCTGGCGGCCGACAGGCGGCCGCGCTGCCCGGGATCACTCCGGGTTCGGGGTCCGGTCCTCCAACGGGTGCCAGTACACGGCTCCTGATTCCACTGCTGCTGCCGCCGCCCAGTCGTTCCTCACGCTGGCGATTGCGGCCCGGGCTGGTCTGCCGGTGAACTCGGCGATGAGTCCGGCGTTCCTGATGGCCCGGCCGATCTCCCTGGAATCGGCGGTAAAGGAGATTTCCATGGCGATGTAGCCGGTCCCGGCGCCGCCGGTGGTCTCCATCACCAGGCCGGCGTTCCGGAAGCTGCGGAGGGTGTTTCTGTCCAAGTTGCCGCCGGCCATCCGGCTCAGGTCCATGTTGGAGAGGATGCGGACGTACTCCAGTCCCATGTCTTCGGCAATTCCGGGGCGTCCTGGACGGTGCGGTTCCGGGCGTAGTCTCCGGTCTATCCCCGCGTGTGCGGGGGAACCGATTTCACGAGGGGAAATCTAGCGGCTGCTAGAGGTCTATCCCCGCGTGTGCGGGGGAACCCCTGCCGTTCCGTGCAAAGTGTGCGGCAAGGACGGTCTATCCCCGCGTGTGCGGGGGAACCTCCGCTATCAGCGCATCCAGGGCCGGAGCTACAGGTCTATCCCCGCGTGTGCGGGGGAACCCCTCAGCAATCGCTTTGTCCAACTGCCCTGCACGGTCTATCCCCGCGTGTGCGGGGGAACCCTTCGGGTTCGGTCATGCCAATAATCCTGAGCGGGTCTATCCCCGCGTGTGCGGGGGAACCCTTCGGGTTCGGTCATGCCAATAATCCTGAGCGGGTCTATCCCCGCGTGTGCGGGGGAACCTTCCCGGTCCCACCGCTCTTTGACGGTGAGAAGGGTCTATCCCCGCGTGTGCGGGGGAACCGGCGAATCCGGCAACCCCGGTCTTTGCACGTGAGGTCTATCCCCGCGTGTGCGGGGGAACCCCCTGTAGGTCGGACACCTTCACAACAGGCGGAGGTCTATCCCCGCGTGTGCGGGGGAACCCCACAAGGCCCGCCAGCAATGACGGGCCTTTCCGGTCTATCCCCGCGTGTGCGGGGGAACCCTGCTACTGCCAAGCCTCTGCCCAAGCACAGACGGTCTATCCCCGCGTGTGCGGGGGAACCTGGTCCGCCAATGGCAAGAAACGGTGAGGACAGGGTCTATCCCCGCGTGTGCGGGGGAACCGCCGCTGAATCAGGTCAACGTAAGGCTCGTGGAGGTCTATCCCCGCGTGTGCGGGGGAACCGATGGCAAGGTCCGTAGCTTGGTTTTTGACGAAGGTCTATCCCCGCGTGTGCGGGGGAACCCAATAGTTGCAACCGGCGGCAGTGGCGGGTTCAGGTCTATCCCCGCGTGTGCGGGGGAACCGCTCCCCCTCGGCCGTGCGACATCTGCGGGAGGGGTCTATCCCCGCGTGTGCGGGGGAACCTAACCTGTCGCGTCGAACCCGGACACCGCCATGGGTCTATCCCCGCGTGTGCGGGGGAACCGCACGCCGCAGCTCCCGCAAAACCTGAACCTGGGGTCTATCCCCGCGTGTGCGGGGGAACCTCCAAAGCCCGCGAGCTTCGACAATCCCGCCGAGGTCTATCCCCGCGTGTGCGGGGGAACCTGTAGTGGGATACACCATCTCCTTTATCACAGCAGTCTATCCCCGCGTGTGCGGGGGAACCTCCTCTGTAAAAGTCTGTGCGGCTGCCGCCAGCAGTCTATCCCCGCGTGTGCGGGGGAACCCCCATAGGGCGGGGAGGTCATTATCATGTCCGCAGTCTATCCCCGCGTGTGCGGGGGAACCCGCCGTAGTCGGTGCCCCTGTCCCGGAAATACCAGTCTATCCCCGCGTGTGCGGGGGAACCGACACGCGCCCTGTGTGACTTGGTGCTGTCGAGAGTCTATCCCCGCGTGTGCGGGGGAACCTCCGTGCCAGCGATTTTGCGTGCGGCCCCTTGAAGTCTATCCCCGCGTGTGCGGGGGAACCAGCGCCAGACCGATGATCGAGTGCCTGACGGTCAGTCTATCCCCGCGTGTGCGGGGGAACCCGACGTTTCCGCCTCAGCACTGCACCCCATCACAGTCTATCCCCGCGTGTGCGGGGGAACCCTGGGCATCGACCAGCAGGAGGGACAGGACTTCAGTCTATCCCCGCGTGTGCGGGGGAACCCCATGAGGGTGTACCGCTCCAGGTAGGTAATCGAGTCTATCCCCGCGTGTGCGGGGGAACCGGAGTCCAGCTCACCCTGGAGCTTAGTGTTGCGAGTCTATCCCCGCGTGTGCGGGGGAACCCCACAACGCGGGCACCTCGGCGGGAAGCCACACAGTCTATCCCCGCGTGTGCGGGGGAACCACTTCGAGACGATTTGCTCCGCCAGATCCCACGAGTCTATCCCCGCGTGTGCGGGGGAACCAACCTGGGACGGCGCCTATTTCCGTGTCGTCGAAGTCTATCCCCGCGTGTGCGGGGGAACCGTAGGAGAGGTAAATGGGGAATCGCGTGGTGCCAGTCTATCCCCGCGTGTGCGGGGGAACCTCTTGCTGGGGAATAATGGCGGGGGCACATTATCGACTTTGCCGATTAGCGGTATTTAACCAGATATACCCCGTCCGCGTCTACCAGCTCTTTTGGGGACTCTCCCATCGTTCTCACTTCTTGCCCGCTTGCCGCCGATGGGTCTCTCCACGTCATCACTATTGACCCGTTGCCAAGCTCGTAATACCACCCGCTCACAACATCCCATATCCGGTCCCGGATGCCGCTGGTCATGTTGGGCGACGTGTATACTCCCGGCGCTATTTCCAGCATGGCCGAGGCCAGGAACCCCCGGTAGCGGGCTTCTACGTTCACCGTCACTATTACCGTCATTCCGCTTGTCCTTCCTCCAGGCCGGATTCGTCCGCGTACCCGTCTTCCAAGGGGCCGTCCTCCGGCTCATCCGGCCCCATTTCCAACGGCGGCACATCCTGGAAGAGCGTCTTGATGCGGTCAATCATTTTGGATATGACCTGCTCCTTGCGAAGCAATTCCCCGGTGGTCCTCCGGGTGTGCCGCTCGATGTTCAGGCTTGGCCGGTCCATGACCTCTCTGGCCGATTGAAAGGCCGCCGGCAGCAGGATGGTGTCGCGGAACAGGTCCGCGATGTCCAGCGCGAACGCTTCTCCGCTGTGCTCATGTATAAATCCCAGTTGGGGAATGGCGCCGATGGACGTGACCGCCACTACCGCGGCCGAGGTCACCGCTACCGAAGCGTGGTTGATGGCCTGGTTGGGAATGTCGGCCCAAAGCGGGTCGGCGCGGTCGTAACGCCGCCGCTTCCATTCTATGCCGTACCGCTGCGCCACCAGTTGGTAGGTCCGCCTCATGCGGGATCCTTCGACGCCGCGCAGCGCGTTGATGTCCTGCTGAGGCAGCACTTCCCCCAACCGCAGGGCGTACATCTTACGGGCGATGGTGATGCGGCTTCCGGTGGGGTCTCCCCAGGCCCGCATCTGCCGCCGCGCAACGTCCGACGTGTCGGGCATCAGCGGCGGGGCGGTGTAACACCGGACGCCGTCCTCGCCGACGGCGATCAACGCGGTGCCGTGGCGGGCCATCAGCCGCAGGGCGTCGTGGCTGACCGTCGAGCCGGGTCCCAGCAAAATCATTGACAGTGACTGGAAGGGGATGCCGTATTCCCCTTCCTCCAGGCTGCTGTCGGCGTCCGGTCCGCTTTGGCGCTCGAACCTAAGCGTACCGTCCTTCACGGTCAGCGCGCCCCGGGAAAGCCACAGCAGGCCGTGCCGGTCGGCGTGGGGTATCCTGGCGGTTTCCAGTCCTAATCTTCCTCTCAACATTGGTCTGTCTCCTCTGTCCCCGCGTGGGTGCGGGATGGCATAGCTGATTGCTTTCTATTGTTAAGGTGCGGTTGTTAAGGTGCGGTGCGCCCGGTCTAGCGGCGGGGCTGACGCAGCAGCAGCATACCGCAGCCGTAGGCGCGATGGCGTCCGATGCCCCGGGCCAGCAATTGGGCAAAGGCAGCGGAGTCGGTGATGGTCAGGTTGCCTTGCATTAGCGCGTCGGGGCCTTCGCAGTGGCGGGAGTGGCGATGGCGGAAGGAGAGGACGCGCTGGAAGGATGCCAGCCTGGTTTTCTCTTTATCCAGGCTGGCCCCGCCGCTGCGGTCAAATTGGGCGGCCAGCCAGTCGATGTAAACTTGCTCGCGGCTGCGGGGCATTTCGCCTTTGGGGTAGCGTTCGGCTTCCATCTGGAAGAGGTCCCGCTCGGCTCCCGGATTCATCGCGTTGCGAGAGCGGCGAATTGTGGGCCGAACCCGCACCTCAAACCCCAAAACTTTGCCCGGAGTCCATTCTGAGGGCATTGGCTTGCTGTCCAGCTTATCGGCCGGCAGAATCCGGGCTTGCAGCGGCTCGGCGCAAATCGCCGCCGCCTCCCGCATTTCCTCAGCCCCGGTTCCTCCGTAACCGTACAGAGTACCAACGGCTCCGCCCCGGGGTATAATCAGGCGAAAGGGCTTGGGGGCCAAACCGTCCCCCTGGGGTGGCGGCTTGCCGAAACACTCGGTCAAGAGGCAGTGAATGGCGTGGTCGGGGTCTTGCAGACGCCGGCTGCCCATCCAGCGATGGAACTCGCGCACGTTGATTTCGGCCCGGATCATTTGCAGGGCCGTTGTTGCCGGAACAGCGTTCCTTGCGGCGGTCGTCGTGGTCATTCGCCACCCTCCTCTTCCGTTCCTGCCGGAAGCCCGAAACTCTCCAACATTGCAGTTCCGCAACAGACTGCCCGCCCGCCTCCGTGCAGACCTGACCGCCAGTTTCTCTGGTCCGTCAGCATTTGCTCTTGACTGAGCCGGACGTTTAATGGCGCCAAGTCCGCGGGGGCGTCGTTTTGCGGCCACAGCAACCGGATGCCGGAAACCGGCTCGGCGTCCTTTGCTTCTATGGGCGTCGCCAGCAGCGCCGCTAGGGCGGTGTCCCCGTCGCTGAAACCGGCGAACAACGGAGCCGAGGGCAGGCAGGGCTTGCGCCCGATGAACAGAGGCCGGGCCGGTTCCTGCAAGGCTGTCGCCAGGTTCTCCAGCGTCGGTTCGCCTCCATCCGTATGCAGACGCAGGGCAACAGTCACCCGCATATCGGCGAAGTAGTCTCGGTAGCGCAGGTGAGGCGCGTTGTAGGTGTTGGCGCCGCCGGCTCGACCTTCCGGCGCTCCCCTGGTAGTCCAACCCCGGTCATTCCCGCCCAACTGCGCCGTCTGAAAATCGGTCATCCTCAGCCGGCCGTGCGGCTCCTGGTCGATGCGGGCGGCGAAGACCAGGCGGTCCTGCAAGGCCTGGTGGCGCTGGGCTTCCACCCTCCGCCAGCCCAGGGCGTTGCCCAGCAGCCCGGTTAGCATGGAGGCCGCCGGAAAGGGGCGGATGACGCCGTAGTTGTCTATGGTCTCGCCGCCGAAGGCCATCAGGGGCGATTCCAGGTTCAATATCAGGTGTCGCATAATTTATGCCGCCTTGCCGGTGCGGATAGCTTCGGCGGCCCAAGTCGCCAGGTCGTCAAAGAGCAGACGCTCGGCATTGGGAATGCCATAATCCTTCTTGGAACTTACGCGGCGTGCTTCCTTTACACCGTACATGCCGTCCAGATCGTTCAGCTCGTCCACCAAAGCCTTTGCCGCCGCTTCAGTTTGCGCCTTGGCCGGACAGCGGAAGGCGTTGGCCAGGCTGCGGGGCTGGCGGCTGCCCGCTTCAATCAACATGAGGTCGGCACAGGCGTAGGGGGCGGTGGAACCCAGCTTGGCGCCGGGGGTAACGGTGGCGATGAGGTGGATGAGGTTGTGGACAACGTTGGCAGCCAGTTCCCGGTCGGCTGTATCCCATTCCTCGGATTTGCAGCCCTCCAGGTTGGACACCAGCCCCGGCACGTCCACCACCAAGTAGCCGTAGAAGAGGCCGGCGGTCAACTCCATGTCACCGATGTGGGCGGCGCCGGGGTCCTCGTCCTGCCGCTGCAAGTCGTCCACCACCGAGAAGTAGTCGCTCTCGCTTTCCTCACCGTGGACGGTGAAGGCGTGGGCTACGTGGATGGCCGCTTCGATGTTGGCGCCGGGGTCGGACGTGACCATGCGGCCGAACAGGGCGCCTTCCAGGCCGGCGGGCAGGGCAGCCGATTCCCTGAAGGCGCGGAAGTTGTTGCCTTCCCCACGCCGGGTGTGGAACAGGTCGGTAGCGGCCTCGCCCGCGGCCTTGGCGTCGCCGGAATGTTCGGTGCAGATGGCAGTGGCCCTCTGGTGCAAGTGTTCCACTTCGGGCAGGCCCAACAGCAGGGGTTGGCGCCCCGTCTCCGACGTGCCGCTCCTGCCGTACACGCCAATGTTGAAGGCATCTTCAACCGCTTTGAGGACTTCATCGCTGAAGCTGCCCGCTTCCTTCAAGGGCGCAATCACCTTCCGTTCAACGATGTTGCGGGAGCGCAGGGCCGAGGTGCTGCCGTCGATGCTGCCCAGCGAGAACTCGTCCTTGGCGACCCGCCAATGGCGCTTGAGGCACTGGGAGGAGATGCGGGTGCGGACCGCGCCGCCAAAGGGCATCCGTTTGGCCAGGCCAGAGTCATCCCGGTTCAGCAGCGCGGCCGGGTAGGAATGGAGAGTGTGGATTTGGAGAAACTTGGGGGTGGTCATGGTTGAAACTCCTTATTCTTCGGATTGTTGGGAACTGCGCCGCTCGGCTTGGTAATAGGCGCGGGCGATACCAATTCTGGACTCTTCGGCCCGGTCTTCGTTTTCTCCTGAATTAAGGATGAACCAAGCCATTTCGCGCCAATTGAAGGCACAGCCTTCGTTTGCCAGCATTCGAAACAGCCGTGCCAGCAGACGGTAAAGAGCCGGCCCTCTGGCAGACAGCAATGTTGCCAATCGGGCCTCACTGTAGAAGGGCGTTCTTTTCCCACTACCTTGATGTAACGCTTGCCCGACAAATATCTGCGGCCTGTGGGCCAATCCTGCTCCGTGTGCCATTAGAGCCATCCCGTGCAGGATAAGTCCCCACTTCCCGATGTCCAGGTTTCTCGGCATCCCATCCCAAGACGTGAGCTGCCAGAATATCGCCGTGTTTGGGTTGTTGGGGTCCATTCGCCTTAATTTGGCCCGGTTGCCAGGTCCGAACTCTTTACCTTCAATTGTTTCGACCAAGTTGGTGATGGAGTTGCCGAAGTTTCTCGGTATTTGGCTATCGCTCAGTTGCCGCCGTGTCCGCGACGGTTCTTTTTTAACCTCGCCAGCGTTCTCAGGTCCGAGTTCGAGAACCCTCTCTATTTCATTCCAGTTTTCAGGACGCCATTCGTAGGCCGGGATATGAAAGCCTAGTGCTTCCAGCCATTCCGACTGTTCAGGCCGTAGCTCGCTGTCATACCCGCGCTTAAGCTCGGCAGCGAGCAATTCTGTTCGTCCCGTTTCGGTGTCTTTTCGGTACATGACCAAATCGGGGAAGCCCCTGCCCCGGACAATGTGTATGCTGTCCCGGTCGCGGAGGTGGTATGGTTGCCAGCCGTGGTGGTGTGCCACTTCGATCACTTGGTCGGTGAAGGTGCTTTCCCGAATTCGGTGGCTCGAAACTTGTTCTACTCGAACAGGTGCATCTGAGTTTCCGTCGGATTCTCCGCTGGAGACGCTTGGTTGTTGTTCTGCCATTCCACATCCTCCTCATTAACTCTCTGAAACAAGAAAGGCAAGCCATTGGCCCCATGTAACCGGCCCCAAAACACGCTGTCGGCTTGGACCAGGGCCTTGTAGCGTTGGATGGATGGGCAGGGCAAGGAGTTTTCCGCGTCGCGCAGAATGCTGTTGGCGTGGTCAACCACTCCGTCCCTGCCGTTCATAAGCCATTGATTGCGAATACTTTCGCGGTCTGCGGTAACGGCTTCAAACTCGGTTTGTAGGTCTTCAAAGAAACTGTCGTCTATGATTTCGTCTAACTTGCTTACCCATTCGTCTATCTTCTTTCTCAACGGATTATCTTGGGGGCGGGAGCGTAGTACGGTATTGGTCCTGCCGCTATCGCTCCAAGTAGCGAATGTCGCGATGGCGTGGCGTAAAATGCCTTGCACGATACCAATTTTCTCAATGCGTTCCTTGGCTAGATCGCCTAGTTCCTTCGTGCCGCTGTCTCTGCCAAATGCTTGTATCGTCTTCTGCCGCAACGGGATTACCCGCTCATGGTAACCTTCGGTTCCGCCTTCACCTCTCACCATGCCACGGGCGACCAATTGGGTATCACCGTCGGCTGAAGCTGAAGTTGTGTTCAGTAGGATAGGTGGTTTCCAATCGGGTGAAGTTAACCCATCAACTACTCGCTCATATCCGAATTTCCGCGGCCCCAGGAAGGCCGGAGGAGTGCCTTTAGGGTTGGTGTTGTTGCTAACCGGCATCCAAGGGTCTCCAACCAATCCCTTGGCATCAACAATACGCCGGGCGTCTGAGTTGGCGCGACTAGCAGCCAATTTGCCTGACTCCCAACTCAGCCTTACCCTGCGGCAGACCTCGATGTAGAAAGGCTCCATTCGGTTTATCAGCAACGTCTCCGATTTTGCTCCGTCCCATGGCACAACCCACAGCAAGCCAATGCCGGAATCGGTCATCGGGTATTTATCCAAAAGAGTTTCCCGATTCTTCAACAGGGTCACCAAGTCGTGCTGAAAATGAAGGCCGAGACGGGTTGACGGGGTAAAGCTGAAAGCTGAACGGTTGCCGTAACCGCTGGGCATACGTGAAACACCGTAGTTGCCACTGCCTCCATAGCCTTCCATGGTTTGCAGGCTAACTAATGTAAATAGCCAGTCGTCAACGTCGGCACGTATTGCTATAGCAGACTTCAGGTCGTGGTTTCTGGACATCACCAACATATCCAGTTGGTCAGGGGTAGATACGGGCTGCTTTTCACCGTTCTTGGGTTCATATTTCCCTTTCTTGTTTTTGTATAGGTACTCAGCCAGCTTGTCAGCCGACGATGCCGACGGCTGCATAAAAGCTGGCTTGGTAATGTCGTCCACCACCAGCTGCCAGGGTTCGTAGTAGGGGTAATCGTCGGCAGTCAAGGCGCGGATGATGCGGCACCATTCCTCGGCAGTTTCCGGGGGGGTGTCCTTGCCGGCCCGGTGCATCGCCATTGCGCCGAGTTGGACCAGGAAGGCGTGCCAGGCGTGGCGCTGGTGGGGGCCGCAGGGTGGGGAAGGCTTCCACCTTGTCGGCCATCAGCGCGGCGTAGATTTCGGGGAGGGATGCCTTGGTGATTTCACCGTGCGAGTGGTAACGGATTAGGGGTTCGGTCAAGATGTTCAGCATGGATACCATCCTGTGATTGATTCGGGAGCCAACGCAGTATGTTCATTGAGACTCTACCTAAACTAAAGCCAAGGTGGGATGTACATTCGATGGGCGATGAAGATTAGCTTGGTTGCGCCAGTAAAACACTCTCAGCCGTACTTGGAGAATGATCTGGCACCGCCGCTTGACCTCCACTATCTGCGCATTTCACCTTGGCTTTGGTTTAGTTCTTGGCGGTGCCGGCAATGCGCAAGTGTCAGTAACAGAAAACCCCCCGACCTGAATTTGAACGGTCGTGACAGGCGTCTGAATTGTCAATGACGCCGGCGTCTCCAACAACACTGCTTGCACGTAAGCGGAATTTGGTACGGCTACGCGAATTAAAGAAACAGTTGGGGGATTCGGCTTTGCACGAATAATCGAATAAAAACCAATTAAAACAAATTCTGCACGAATAATGCTGGGGAACAGACCCAGCTAGGCTGCCCTCAGGACGGGGATTTCGACCATCCCCCGAAGCACATCCTCAAGTAGAGGAACCTCCGAAGGGAAGTCCGGCACAATCCCTCGCATCCTCATCTCACGGGCGGAGACCACCAAGTTGTAGGCGATCAGCTTGCAGAGAAGCTCGTTGACGTGCCCCTCGAACTCCTCGGTGCGGAGCTCTGCTGGGAACAGCCTCTTGAGCGAGGAGTTGGTGGACTCGACGTTGCTGCGCTTGTGGTACGCCTCGTAGAAGAACGCCGGCAGGAGATCGAACAGCTGCCAGTCCCTGGACCAAGCCGTACCATCGTCGTCCGGAGCCACGGTGTTGGCCTTGTAAGGAACAAAGAGAGCAAACCCGAGGTCCTGGGCCTGCTGGTGATTCAGGCGGCTGGAGTAAGCCATGTCAGCCATCACCCTGCGGACGTCGAAGTGCTCTGTAGTCTTGGCAACCAACCCCCGGAAATACGGGTTATCGTGGTGCGAACCGGGAGAGACCACAGCCCTGGCGACCACATTCGTCGAGACTCCCGAAACGAGGTGCAGCTTGACCCAGCCCTGACGGGTGCTCTCACTCTCTAAGCGATGGTCCAGCCACCGCTCATAAAGCCGGATACTCCACCCGGTACCGTCCACCGCGAATCCCGTCTCGACCCGGCGGACAGGGGCCGCGCTGAGAGTAACCAGCTCCAGCAAGATCGGGGTCATCCACGAAGCCCGCTGATACTCGAGAACAGTGTTGAAGGCTGGGATGTGAAGCTTCGAATGTCCTCCATCCCCGCAGGTGGGCAAGGGAGCCCTCAGATATCCCAAACTAGCTGCTATCTTCAATTGGGACTGCAACCTCCGCGCCGAGAGCGTGGAATAAGCCTTGTGAACCAAGCAGAATATCATGGTTCCGAGGTAACACCGAGGCTTGCCCCTTCCGGCACGAGGCAGGTAGTCGAGATCCAAAAGGTTCACAATGTCGGCCAGACCACCCAGAAGAGCAAAGTAGTCGAGGCCTTCATTGGTCTGGGCCTCATTGTAGAGGTGCCAGTCCCTTACCCAGACCCTGCGCTCAGGGTCCCAGTGGGAAGACGGAGACCGCCGATTCCCACTGACCCGCCCGGGATCCGTGCCCCCGAGGTCGAGCAGCGGGGGAAGATTCCCTGCCCAGTTCAACCGCTTCAGTTCCTCGTGGAACCTTGACGGGGAGAGCTGAACCAAGCCGTCTTCGCCGGCTGCATGCCCGTTCCCAGAAACCCCGGGTCGATGACCGACGCCGTTACTCGGCGACCGTCGCAGGCAAGCCTGGAACCGACCCCAATGTTGGACCATCCGGGCACTCGTCTTGAAGAACACGGACGGCGAAGGCAGGGAGTCGGGGAAGCCAGAAAGCTTCCTGTAGTCCGCATTCTCTTGGAGCCTGGAGTATTCCTCAGAGAGGTTGTGGACGACTCCATACTCGGGGTCGCAGACCCTGAGGAGCGCGCATACGACCGGCAACCTGGGAGTGGGCCTGCGGCCACGAACCCGGGCCCCGGGCGGACGAGGAGGCCAGAGCTCGTCTACGAGCCTCCGCAGCGCCTCTAGGTCGTAGGGTAGAGCGGCTGCCGGGCCGGGTAGCGAGGCTGGGCCCCGGCCGTCCGCCGGGACGTAAACCGCCAGATATTCCTCGATGGCGGCCTGATCGAGGTCCCCAAGGAGGTTGAATAGTCCATCACGGTGTTGCGGCGCGTAATCGCCGCCTGCTATATTAGAAGACGACACTCTGTAACTTTCCGGTTCGGGGTTGTCTCTCTCTGGGCCGCTGGAGTTGGTACCTCCGGCGGCCTCCTCTTTACCTATCGGTTGTTACGCAATTTTACCAAAAGCGGCCTAACGGCTCAACCATTCGAGCGACACTCCAAGCCCGTTTCCTCCTTAAACCGGGATGTTGGTTCCGAATTCCGTTCATTTCACCAGGGACTCGGTAAACAGCTTTCGAGAACGCCGGAACCAGGCCGGAAGACCGGCCCAGCCGCTACCGACACCACCCTGGGGAATGAAAATCCCGGCCTGCGGAGGCACTCCTCCAGTGGCCGGGATCTCGCATAACTTTTATGTTTTGTCCCTATGAATCCATCATGGCACCCCCCTACCAGCGAAGTCAACCCCGATAACGAACGCGAAATGCAAACAGGTCGTCCCAATGAGGAAACCCATCATGGACAAGAAGAAGGAACATGGACTGTTCTGGCTACCGAGCAACCCTGAAGAAAAAGTCGATGGTGCCATCACGCTGGACCACGAATACGGAACGATCCTAACAGCGTACGGACAACTCGGTCAGCGTGTCCCAGAAATGGGTAAACAGCAAGCGATCCATGGAGTACTCGCTGGTGAGTACATCAAATTGGTGAACTGTTTCGTGACCAATCAACGAATGAACGTCGAAGAGTTCGCCGCTACTGAAGAAACAACGTGGCACTGCCAGTTCGCGTTCCGTGGAGACGAATACAGCGGAGACATGCCGAACAGAATTAAATCCGTTGAAGCAAACATCGAATCGCTTGGAGACTGGACACCAGGGTTCGAAGGGATTCAGCTGGCCGAAGACCAATTGTCCCTATCATGGCCTGCCAGCCAGCCCGACCAAGCCGCACGGTGGGACCTCGGCGAAATCGCTGTACACCAGGACATAAGGCCCTCATGGAACTTTTCGCGACACGCTGTCGAAAGCGCAACGGTCAGAGCATACACCTCAGTTCGCATAAGATTCGACGAGCCCCAGTCATGGAAAACGGCCCTGGGTATCATGCCAGACCTACAGGCACTCATCAGCATAGCCAAGGGCGAGGCGGTCCACGTTGAATGGACGTCAATAGTCGAGGAAGGAGAACCTGATGCAAGGTTAAGAGCCTCCTACCGTCCCATACTCCATCGAGGCACCCGACAAATACCACACAGTGAGTTGTTCACCATGCAGGAACTGGGTGGGATCGAAGGCATAGCACGATGGATGAACGTACTCCGCGACCAGGAATCTCTCATAACTGCTCTGCTGGTCGATAGGTACCGGCAACCGGCATTCATAACTGACAGAACCAGCCATCTACTCACAGCCTGCGAGGCGTACCAACGGCACCGCATGGCAGATCCCGGCAAAAGGATCAGCAACCTCAGAGCAGAAGTGCTTGACCCGATGTTATGCAAAGCCGGCAGCCCGTTCGAAGAATGGGTAGGCAAACCAGATGTTTGGAAAAAGAAAGTCACCGCAGTTCGCAACAACTACGGAATAGGCCATCTACAGGGATATGCAAGCAAATCGACATCACCGCCAGACTTCCACTTGATCAACGAGCAACTATACCTGCTGGTCATCTCCTGCCTACTTTCCGAATGCCGGGTCTCAGAGAACACACGGCGCAAAGTTGTCGAGCGCATGAGGTCGGACTGGAAAATACGCTTGTAGGAAGATGGAATGGAAGATCACATGCGATTGACAATGTGTGATACACTCCGCCACGCAGTCACATGTCCTTTGGAAACGTGATCCTCAGGGGAGCAGGAGGGCGTAACAGAGTCATCGGCAGGAAGGATCAGGATTAGAAGTAAATACCTGCCGTAGGAAAGGGTGAAAACATACCATCCACACCCGGCTTGATATCAAACTTGCTGGTTCCAAGAAAACTCTGCGATGATGCTAGGGCCGGGGCAGTGGACCCTGGCCTTTTTCGATGCTAGGAGAAAGGGATAAATGCCAGACCCATACCCCAACGCGACCTTTAGCCCTACTCGCCTGGCCAGGACGCGATTAGAAAACCAACAACTGAACATAAATGACGCGATTTTCGTTATTCGTAACTTTCATACGTCCTCCCCCGGTTTCAAAGACAACCAACGATGGTATTACGGCGAGACCCAAGCAAACATCGCTTTGAGGGTCTTGATTGAAGATCACCAGCACGGTGACATCAGAATCGTCACCGTTGACTTCAATGCTTAAGGAGGGAGAGAAGGACCGATGGAACCGAAAGTAGAGCTATTCCAGGAAGACGATGCGATATACATCCGCCTGAAGGATTCCACCGTGACATCAGGGAAAGACAGGGAGGGAGATCCCAGCAGACACCTGGACTTCGACGAGTTGGGAGAACTGGTGGGAGTGCTATTCATGAACATGTCGAACGGAGTGGACCTAGATGTGCTGCCCGACGACGTGCACGAGGCGGTGAACACTCGACTCCTAGAATTTTCAATCCCCGTGCTGGCATGATTCAAATGCCCGCTCCAGAACGAGGCGAAAAAGCTCGAAAGGCCCCGGGGAAGACCGGGGCCTGAAACATTGAGGCAGGTAGGTACAACACAGATCCGGAACCAGCCCGAAGACTCTACAACGACCCAGTCCCGAAACAGAGTGGCGTACGACAGAAAAACATTCCATCACCGGACTGGTGTCCCCGCTAGGAAGCGGTCCTGGAATCTCCGGCTCGAGGGCCAGCTGCACAAAGACACGTAAGGAGACAACACATGCCAGTCTACAGAGTCACCGAGACGGACTTTGAGCCGCTTGAGAAGACCGGCTTCCAGCGCGAGGGCCTGCTGGAACGCAGAGACATTCAGGGCCGGCTGAGGGACCGCCCAGAAATCCTGGAGGAGGGACTCTACATCCTCGCAGAGGAGTTCGGAGACTGGGAGGAATCGAACAGGCGAATTGACCTTCTGGCCTTGGACAGCGAGGGCCGACTGGTCGTCATCGAAATCAAGCGCAGCGACCAGGATAGCTTCATGGACCTCCAGGCAATCCGGTACGTAGGCATGGTCTCAGGCATGACCCTTGGACAGGCCGCCGAAGCACACCGGAGGTACCTGGAGGCGAGGGGACAGGACGCCACGGACACAGCATCCCGCATCCAGCAACAAATCACTGGCGACGACGCCGAGGTGGAAATCGACAGCACCAATCCCCGGATCATCCTGGTGTCGGCGAACTTCTCCAAGGAACTGACCACCAGCGTCCTTTGGCTCAACCGGGCTGGAGTGAGCGTGACCTGCGTGAAGCTGGAACTCTACCGGTCGGGGAACGACCTCTATATGGAGGGGAATCGGCTGATCCCCCTGCCGGAGGCAGAGGACTACTTGATACGGGTGGGAGGGGGAAGGAAAAAGACGACGCCACCAGCCACCGGGCCAACTCCCAAGACCGTACCCGGGGGAGAAAGGTTCCTCGAAGCCGCCGAATCCGCCCAACGAGAGGTGAGGAACAACCTGATATGTCTCCACGAACTGGCTGTAGACCTGGAAGCAGAAGGGCTCGCCGCAGTTTCCACCCGGGTGGGGTCCTACAACACCGTGCTACGGGTTAGGCTTCCCGGCAGCGACCAATCGCTATTCTATGCGTACCGGAACGAGCTGGGATGGGGATACCTGAGATTCAGCGGCCGCAACTTGGAAAGGCACTCGCCCAGATCCAAGGAGCGCCTGGAACGGATCATTGACCGGGACATCGGACCCCAGAGCACCCTCTGGAACCAACCCGAAGGGTTGCTCGAAGCACTACACGACGCTTACCGGGAAGCCGCGGGCCAACAGTTAGACGACGACCAAATGGTGAAACAACCGACGGAACCCGATACTCCTCCTGAAGTATCAGCAGAAAACGAGGACGACAACGGGAAGAACTGAGCAACGCCCAAGACTCCTTCTTGGGAGCGCTAGGCTCTGTCGACAAAAGGGCAGACCAACAAAGGAATGACGATGACTACCACCGACAAAGAGCAGGAAGCATTCAGCCTAGTCGTAGAGCGCCACAAGAACGGCGCGTCAGAGAACGATATCAGAACAGCGTTCCAGCGCTTTATCGAAGCATCCCAGATAGCCACAGCTTCCGAAATGACCACGGAGGTCCGGCCAGGTGAGGGAAACCCCGGCAGAATGGACCTTTACCTCTACAACACGTGCATCGAGTTCAAGACGAACATCGTGCGGAACGGGCTGCCAATTCGCAGCTACATCCGCCAACTGGACGGGTACCTCGAAAACCTGCTCAAATCCGGTACCGGAGTGAGGAACGGCATACTCACCGATGGGGTCAACTACTTCCTGCGCCGCGTCGGCGAAGAGAAGCTGCCACTGCAACAACACGAGGTGATGAGCATCTTCGATCGCTCCGAACAGGCGCCCCCCGTCTGCGTGAGTACCTGCATGGGATCATCTCGGCTCCAGCCGAAAATGTCAGCCCCACAGCAGAGAACCTGGAACGCCTATTTGGGATTAACTCTGACGCATTCCGAGCCAGCAACCTGCTCCTGCAGGAAGCATACAAAACGCATCGGGACAACCCGACAGTAACATTGAAACGCCGGCTCTGGCAGGACCTGCTACAAGTGGCCCTAGGCAAGGACGCTGCTACGGCAAACCGGGAAAGTGACTGGCTGTTCATCCGGCATACCTACATCACCAGCCTGATTGCCGTCATCATGCATGAGCAACTGCTGGGCGACGTGGAACACCACGCCTTCGAAAGGCCGAATGCCCTGCTCAAAGGACACATCCTGGCCGAACAGTCAGACCTGCACGGCATCATTGACGCCGACCTCTTCACCTGGCCCACTGAAGTTGTTGAGGAAACCGCGTACCTCCAGGAAATCGCCCGCGTCGCAGGACAGTTTGACTGGACGCAGAACGTGAAAGAGGTCGCTCCCACGCTCTACCAGAACGTGATTGCCCAGGAGGAACGCAAAAATCTAGGAGAATATTACACCCCCCGGTGGTTGGCGAGAGAAATAACCGAAGCAGTGGTTGACGATCCCCTGAGCCAACGGGTGCTGGATCCGGCCTGCGGCAGCGGAACGTTCATCGAAACGGCAGTCGAAAGGATCCTCAGCCATTCAGCAGGTTTGTCGCGGACCGAAACCCTGAAGAAGCTGCAGGAAAACGTAGTCGGGATCGACATCCACCCTGTGGCCGTCCAGTTGGCCAAGGCAACCTGGGTAATGGCCGCGGCCGAAACCATCAAGGCTGCCCGAGCAGAGGAGGACGGCCCAGGCGCCGTGAGCGCACCCATCTACCTGGGCGACTCCATGCAGCTACGCTATGACACCGGCACTCTCTCGGCCAGCCAGTCCATCGAGCTGGAAACCCGCGAAACTCCGCCGGGATACACGGCACCTATCACTTTCAGTATCCCCAAGGAACTCGCCCGCCAGCAGGCACAGATGGATCGGATCATCTCCGAAATGGCTATTGCCATCGACGAAGGCCGGGACGCCGGGAACATCGCCGATGCCCACCTGATGAGCGACGAATGTCGTCAGAGCATCAAGGCCGTAGCCGTCTTAATGAAGGACCTGCATGCTGCAGGCCGCAACCATGTGTGGTCTTACTACATCCGCAACATGATCCGCCCGGCGGTGATCGCCGAGGCGAAGGTGGACCGGATCATCGGGAACCCGCCATGGCTCACCTACGGTCAGAGCGCGGACATCATCCGCCAGGAACTGCGGGAGATGAGCGAAAAACGCTACCAGATCTGGGCCGGCGGAAAACTGGCTCCCCACCAGGACATCGCCACCCTGTTCTACACCCGCTGCGCCGAGCTGTACGCCCAGCCTGGCACGAACATCGGGATGGTGATGCCCCACAGCGCCCTGCGAGCCGGACAACATCTGAAGTGGAGAGGCGGCAACTACAAGCGCAAAGGCGGCCGCAACGCGCCCAGCATAGGGCTGAACCTCAGAATTCAAGAACCATGGGACTTGGACAACGTGGCACCCGACTTCTTCCCCATGCCTGCCAGCGTGGTATTTGCCCAGTATACCGGCGAAGGTCAGGGTACAGCACTGGCTCCTGCAACAGTGCAGATTTGGAAAGGCAACTGGCAGGAAGACTACACCGGCATCAGCCGGAAGAGCGAAGCACTCCACCATGACGACGGCAATTTCAAGTCGCCCTATGAAGGACTGTCCAAACAAGGACCGACCATAACTGACCGTCGACTTTTCTTCGTAGAAACACTGCCTCACACGGCCAAAATCCCCGCCGCCAACACCACCACCGTCAAGCCCCGCATCAGCAAGCAGGACAACATCCTGTACGAAGGACAGCTAAGCCAACTGGAAGGAGTCGTGAGCAACGACCACCTCTTCGACGTGTACCTCGGCGAGTGCATCGCCCCCTACGTGGCGCTGAAAACGGTGAAAGCAGCCCTGCCGGTGCATCGTCCCACGATGACGATGCCGCTGAACCACGACGACTGCGAAGACGACAAGCACAAAGAATGCCAACTGATGGTATCGGAACTGCACCCCACGATGCAACGACGCTGGAACATCATGGCAGCGATGTTCCGCGAGGTCCACAAAGAGCGAAGCATCACTGAACTGCTGAAGAATCTGAACCACCTCAACAAGCTTACCAACCAACTGGACTACCTGCAGGGTGCAATCGACGGAAACGGAGCCATCAGGATAGCCTATACGCAGGCAGGACAACCCACCGCCGCTGTCATCCGGGATAACAACACCATCGTGGACCGCAAACTGTACCAAACAAAATGTCGTTCAGAAGACGAAGCCCACTACCTGACCGCAATTCTGAACAGTGATGAGCTGGCGGCAAGAGCCAAACCATTCTGCACCACCAACTGGGCCAAGAAAATCCGGGACTTCGAGAAACACGGTTGGAAGCTGCCCATCCCACGATATGAAGCTAGAAATTCACTGCACGCCCGACTCAGCAAACTGGGCAAAGCCGCCGAGCAAGAGTGCGCGGATATCATCGCCGACAGCGAAATCCTTACCAAACACGCAGGTAAAGAACAATCCGATGCCGCCCGCAGCCTGATACGCCACGAGTGGCAGCAAAACAGCAAAACAGCACGAGGCATTGAAGCCGCTGTAGCCAAACTGCTGAGTGACCCGAAGCAGAATGAACTCGCCGAGCGACAGATGAAGGACAGCAAATCACCAAAGGGAAAGAAGCCACCCAGGTTAACCACGGGAAAGAAATGAAGAAAGCGAAACTGATAACCGCCGCCCTAGTCATCACGGTGGACGCAGCACTCACCATCGCCCTCGCAGGGGACGCAGGACGAGAGAAACTCCAGGCCGACGCCACCATAACCACATCCCCGGGAACCGTTACTTTCAGCGGTAAACTGGAACCCCTTGGGTTCGCCAGGTAAACCGGCCCGGAGAACGGACATGCCGCTTAACAAACTCCTCCAGTCCCTGAAGGGCAGTACCGCTACTGCGGATAAAAGCTTGCGGCCGCGCGGGAGTGACTACCCCAACATCAACTCCCAGCTGATAGCACTCGCTGCTCGGAGTGCCAACGCCGCAGCCCGCCTTAAGAATTTATGAGTAGTGAACTCCAACCCGAACCAACCCCTAAGGCCGACAACAGGGCCAAGAGTTTGCTTGTATCTGCGGCGATTTGGGCAGGTATCATCGCAGGGTCTATCTTAGCCTTACTTGGCATCAAAGCCCTTCCCCTAGACTACGGCGAAATCCTGACGATTGTGGGGATCTGGCTTATGTTTGGAGTGTTGCTGGGGCAGAACAAGCCCCAAGGGATGCCCGTAAAGCAATATCTGAGCCGGCGCATCAGGGCGGTGGCAGCGTGTTGGATTTTGTTCAATGCTATGAGCCTGCTTTACCTGATAATAAGTGATGGGCAAGATGAGCCAAAATTGAGCGGCATCGGTATTATCGGCCTTCTGGCATTATCTGGTACCGGGTTAGTATTGGGATTCATGGTGGGAAATGACAAAGAACATCGGGCATAATGCCAGTTTCCAACCGCCCTTTGGAAACGTGAAAAACCGGAAAATGTTCCGAGGGAAAAGAAATGACCACGAGCCAGCACACAACCCAAAAGCGGGGTCATCGGAGACGCGGAGCATAGCACCAGAGTGATGCAACGCGTCAGGGGTATGTAACATCCGGACGGGTAAGCGGTCTCGCTCTCCAGATTCGGTTTCAGCAAAAGGGGCACCAGCACGCATGGAGGTTGTGGCAAGCTCGTCGCGACACCATACGAAAGCCCAACCGGGGAAAGAATCCACTCCAAGCGCGGCTCTGGATGAAAGCATTCATCTTCAAAATCCTCCGGTATTGGTACCCACCCTGGAAGAACGGTGCGATCAGCCTCCTGCTCATTGCCCTTATCGTATCAGTCCACGTCCTCACGACTACAACTGAATGGACCGAGTCCTGGCGGGACACCCTTGGACTCCAGCCCAGGAAAATTCACACATACCTGACCTACGCGATGCTCCACGGAGACAAGAGACACCTCTGCGAGAACGCGATTCTGATGTTTATCTTCGGTCCAGTCGTCGAGAGAATGATCTCCCGGAGGTTCTACGGACCCGCAACAGCCGTGCTCGTCCTGCTGGGCGCACTGACATCCACCATCCTAGCAGGTGACTACTGGCCCACGAAATACAACCCGGTCGGACTGAGCAATTTGACGTTCGCGCTCATCACTGCAGGGACTTATGTGCTAGCACTAAAGGCCATGAACCCCGTTCTGACCACCACGAGAAACCGCTGGACCGCCGTCATCATCTCGACGACAGCAAGCTTGATCTTGATATACGGCTCCTTCATCGTATACGGAGGCCCCGCGCTCGTGGGACACGTCACAGCTTTTCTGGGAGGGACTGCCATCGCGGTAGTTCACGCTTATCTGAACACACGGAGACTGGAGGGAATGCGCCAATCCCACTGAAGCTCCTCCTGACTGAGGGATATGCGAGACCCTCATCATCGACCACGCCCCCAAACGCGGAGAGGCCGGCATGGATTGTCCATGCCGGCCTTCCCAGTTATCGCGCCAAGCCCTAAGGCACCAAAAAGTGTGCAAAATTCACCAGAGAAAGAAATTCAATTTTGCACAGAACTGACCGTGTGAGTAAAACTCTAGGACAATCCCCTTCAGAACGACGCCGACGGGACCCGCCCCCAGCCTACCCACAATCATCCACGTGACCGCACCCGTCGTCCAGAAAACGGAAAACCAGACGCCGCCTGCATCCCCTGGGTCGCCCGGGTGACGAGGTCATGGTCCTCAGATGCCCAGATGAAACAGACTCCCCAGTTAGGCTCCGCCACATACGCGGCTGCATGAACCCCGCAACCAAGCAAACGGACCAGTTTCCCCCGGGCTGGCTCAAGAACATCGAGAGTGCGGCTGTAACCCTGGTCATAGGTAAGGGTGAGCCTGTCCCCCCGTCCCTGACCCAGCACGACCTGGGCGAACTCGCCATAAGTCACATGCGTCACATGAGCCGCCCGACGACGGCGCCTCCGGGTGCCCAGGCCCGTATCCGGGTCCAGCAGCAGGTGCCGCCGACACGCCACAGCGGCCTGAAGGAAAGCATCCTCATCCGGGGACTCACCGTCAACGATGTCAACATGCAAAGCAGCAGCGTACCGGTCCAAGAAAACACGGTCGTGAGGCGGAGCCAGCCTCTGGGAGTACCACATGGGATGAGCCTCCCACAACTCACCGGGAGCCAGCCACTCCATGATCCTGAGCTTCGCTATATCCCGGGACTCTCCAAAGAACCCTGGGTGCATGACGACATTCCTCCATCTACCGAGATGACGCCCCAATAGAACCCGGTGAGACCCAGGATGTCAACCGCTACCTGGAACCATGACGGCCAAGCAGCGGGAGTGCGGATAAAGGAGAAAATTGCAAAACTCCCTGCCTGAAGCTGAGAGAAGAGACTAAGGGTATCTCCACCCGGAGTTAGTCCCTGTAGTACCACCCCGGAGGGCAAAGTATGGGGTTAGGCGTGATGAATATCAAAGGACCAGTTATCAGATGCTCTCCCGTATCCACGTCGTAGACCCGAACCATGGAGATTGAGTTCATGGGACCAATAATGGGCTGAGGTGAGTAATAGGGCGACCCGGGACTCACCGAGTAAGTCTCCACCGTTATGGCGTCCAAGTTGACCCATGCCTTCAAGCGGGTGATCTGGCTCCATCGTTGCTTCAATGAAACTTTCCGGGTGCCATAACACTCGAACCACGACCATGGTCCCGAACCTTCCACCGGAATGTCCCACTCAGCTTCCACCGGGAGCCTCTGTGTACCAAAACGGTTGTAAACACGGTGGCGCACAGTGAGGTCCGGCTTCCACTCTTGGCCTCCATTGACGCGTTCCACTATCCCGGATTCCCTAAGAATCTCGAGGGCAGGTAGCATTTCACCTTCCGAGAGATACGGCCCTGTGCCACTGGGACGATACTCGCCGAATCTCCCAGTGAACCTCGGCTCTAGCAATGGCCAGTAGTAGACACTGCACGCGCTGAAAGCAGTTAGCGAGACGGGCAGCACAAGTCCCCAGCGGGACACAGGAAATCTCTTAATAAGTAACTTCCAGGTATGTTCCATCTTCGTTATCGTGTTACAGCAGTAACCGCCAGCATTCCGATTGTGCGGGCATTGTACGCCAATTCATAACGATGCCCTTTTTGGGCAGTACTCGCTGGCTGGCGGGGTTGCAGTCCGGGAGGCTTCTCCCGCGCGGGCACTGTCAGTTGCTTTCATATATTCGGAGTTTCGCAATCGTCTGGATAAAGGAACCCGGGGGCCAGGGAACCCGGAACGGCGCCCACCGACCAGCTCGCCGCAGAACACCCCCGTCCCAGCTCGGGACCGGGGCAAATCCGGACCAAACCCCCTTCAAGCACTCCAACGTCTACCAGGAAATGGTTGCGGCCCATTCCCCTGGAATCTGACGTGATTCCCAAACCTCAGCCGTGGTAGCCCCTGGGCAGGTCTGCGACCACTCGGCCAGGGGAACGCCCGGACCAAGCCTGATTCAGCATGCCCTCAGGACCTGGGCGCCAAACCCCAGCCAACCCCATATGTGGGACCCTATTCACCATCGCCAGGAAGCTGGAACGGTTTTCCCAGGACACGCCCCGAGGGGCATTTTGACAAATTCTGCACGAAAAATCGCAATTAAAATCATTTTTCGTGCAAAGCCGGGGGATTCATAATTTTGCCTCCTGCCAGTTTTACTTTAGTATAAGAATTACTATAAACTCATGGTTAGCCGGTGTCAACTATCAACTTTGCCCCCCCCGTATTCCCCATCAACTGGTAGGGGATAGACCCTCTTACACTAACGCGCCATGTGCGTGAGTGCAAGGTTCCCCCGCCCACGCGGGGTTTGCCGCCCGGCTGGGGCCTGCCGGGCGGCCTCTACACCCCCCGCAGCCCCAGCCGGTCATACTTGAACCGCCGGTTTCCGATGCTGAACTCAAAGCCCTCACTGGCTGCCGTGGTTGCTACCGATTCCGGTATTTCGGCGCCGCCCAGCCAGCGCAGGGGCAGGTCCAGCCGGTCAATAGACCGGCTCGGATCAAAGGGGCTGGGCGGCTGGGGGTTGAAGACTACTTCCAGCCGGTCGTCGCCCAGGCGGGTGCGCACCGATTCTTCAATGCCGGGGAAGCATACTTCCCGGTTGTCTTCATAGAAGGACTGGTCGAACCCGATGATATGGTTGCGGGCGGTCTGCCGCTCGGCGATATACCCGCCCTCGTTGCTGATGGCGTGGGCCTGCCACGCATCGCCCAACTTCTCGGTGATTTGCTTCAGGGCCTCCGGGTGGGTAGCCCGCTCCACCAGTCTCCGGTTCATCTTCGGGATGTCCCAAACGGCGTACTCGTTTACCAACCGCCGGGTCGCCTCCAGGGTGTGAAGGCTGCGGTAAACGTAGCCGTGAGGCCCCAACCCGTTGGCGTTTTGGCCGCGGGTCAGCAGGGGCGACAGGTCAGCGCCGGCCGGGATCAGGACGATGCAGACGGGAGCGGCGTGGCCCTGGGGCCGGTCAGCGCGGTGGTGACGGTGCAGGCGGCCAATGCGCTGCAGCAGCACGTCCACCGGGCACAGGTCGGTAATCAGCAGGTCGGCGTCTATGTCCAGCGACTGCTCCAGGGTTTGGGTGCCCACTGCGATGCAGCCGCCAGAGTCCCTTTCTTTGCCCAACCGCTGCTCCACCGCCGTATCCAGCAGCCGACGGTCGCCCCGTCCGAACCGGCTGTGATGCAGGGTTGCAAAGCCGTTGGCGGAGAAGAGCAGGCGCCGGTCAGCATCGGATGCCGCCGCTTCCAGGGCCAGGTGGGTCTGCAAAGCGTGGCCGACGGTGTTGCGTATTACCAGGACCTTGGCGTCTCTGCGCGCCGCGTCCAACGCCAGTTGCGCCGTAGCGTCAAAGTCTGCCATCTCTGGCAGCGGCCTAATCTCAACCGGCTTGTGCCGGTCGTTCTCGCCGACGGATGTTGGTTCCGGGTTGCCTGGGGCGCTGATGGCAGGATAGGGCGCGCGGATGGCTTGGTCCAGGGGCAGGTCTTTCCGGTCGCCCTCCCGCACCTCCGGCGAAAGCCAACGCTGGCGGGCTGCCGACCCCAGCGTGGCCGACATCAGCAGGGCGTAGCCGCCGGCCTGGGTATGGGCCTTTAGCAACCCCTGGAGGATTTCGGTCATATAGGTATCGGAGGCGTGGACTTCATCCACCACCAGCAGATTGCGGGCCAGGCAGGAAGAGCGCAGGTGGGCGTGCCGTACCTGCAAGGCGCCCAGCATGGCCTGGTCCACGGTGCCCACGGCGATTTGGGCGGCCAGGTAGCGCTTGGGGCTTTCCGAGGCCCAGGGTTTGTCCGATTCATGTTCGTGGTGGCCGGCGGAATGGTCACTATATATAGGCAGTTCTGTCTGGCCGGCGCCGGCCTCATAGCCCGGCACGGCCAGCACCACCGCAGGGCGGTTTCTCTCGGGAAACATCCGCTCCACGAAATCCTTTACCCGCCGGTGAATCTGGCTGGCGGCGGCGCGAGTGGGCAGGGCGAAGTACAGCCCGTCCACCAGGCATGCTTCGTACATCCGGGCAAAACGCCACAGGGCTGCCTCGGTCTTGCCCGAACCGGTCTCCGACTCGATAATGACCAACTGCCCGGTTAGCGGCGTATCGTAGGCAGCTTGCTGGATCGCGTTGGGCGGCGGCGCGCCGGGGATGGCAAACAGGTCGGCAAAGGCGGTTTTGGTCGGCGCAGCCTTAAAGACGTGGCGCTGCTCCGCAATGTCCAGGCCGATCTCCTTCATGGCCAGTTGGGCCTGCCGCCGGGCGTGGTTGATGTAGTCGTCGTCCGGCTCGCCCCGGTACTTGAACCACTCCTCGTTGGAACCAATCCAGTCGGCCAGGATGCACAAACCCAGGTAATGGTGCTGGAAGGCCGGGGCTGACGGCAGGGGTGGCGCGCCGGGGGCAAAAGCATCGGGGAACCACTGGCGGACCAGCTGGCCGATCCGCTTGGTGTATCCTTGCGGGTCCAGGTTGTTAAAGGGATGCCAGGCAGTGGGATTGGCGTCCAGCGGGCTTTCCAACTGAAGGGGAGTGCCATGATGGGACAGGGTAGCGATTAGCATAGCGCAGACGGTCTCTCCGCCACAGTCGTCCCACGAGTCAGTGGCCTCCCGCCACCAGTCCAGGGCATCAAAGAACCAGCTGTTGGTTGCTCTGTCTTTGCCGTTAAGCACTGGGGCCAAGTCCGCCGTATGGCTGGCCCAACGGGGTTTGCGCTGGCCGGGAGGAACGTCAACGTCGCGCCAAATCTGCGTCTGAAAGCCCATGTTGACCTTGCCGATGTCGTGCAGGGCAGCCAAGACGCATAGGCGGGCCCTGGTTTCGTCGTGCAAGTCAGCCTGCCCGCCGGTGCTGGCCAGACGCCGACGGATGGTAGGCTGTTGCAGCAGGGCTTCAAAGCAGGCGCCCACGTCAGCCAGGTGGTGCTCCAGCAGGTGGATGCGTTTGGGGCAGCCGTGACGCGGCTCTGACTTGGCCCAGAATCGCCGGGTATAGACCGGCGCGCTCTCACTATCGCTCATGTCAACTCTCCAACGTTGGGTTCACTGATTCCTTGCCTGGAAGATGTCCTGCCATGTTTGGTTTCACCGACGATTATAATGGACGAGCCCGGATGGAATGAGCCACTCATGCCCCAATCGCCGAAGCGTAGGAGCGGATGATAGTCATGGGGAACCTGACGTTTAACGCCATCGACGTTGAAACAGCGAACTCGAATCCTTCGAGCATCTGCCAGATAGGAATCGTCCATATCCGCGCCGGCAGGGTTATCGAGCAACTGTCAATCCTGGTCAACCCCGAAGAACGCTTCGACGCCTTTAAATCAGGCTCCACGGGATTGACGAATACACGGTCAAAGACAGCGTGACCATGCCCCCAGGTCTACGCCAGGCTGCGCCGGCTGCTGGAAGGGACCGTACTCGTGAGTCACACGGCGTTTGACCGGTTGGCGCTGGACGGGGCAATGACCAAGTACGGTCTTCAACCCATCCGTACCGCTTGGCTGGACAGCGCCTTGATTGCCCGCCGTTCTTGGCCGGAGAAATACAACAGGCGCAGGGGTTGGAGCTTAGCGAGAATTGCCGGCGACTTGGGCATCGCCTTCCGGCATCACGACGCGATGGAGGACGCCCGGGCGGCGGGGGAGATTGTGCTGCGAGCCTGCCAGCACACCGGGTTGAACATTGATGGATGGCTGGAGCGGGACTGAACTTCACCTGGCTCCCCTTGCGGAAAACGATGCGGCAAGGGGAACCCCATACTTGCGGCAGGACCTCGGTTTCATCGGGTGTTGGCGAATTGAGGGAGGTTGGGTTATCCTGCTTGACGGCTTTCACGCCGGCTGGAGGGAGATACCAGACCGGGGTTTACCTGTAGTGCCTCTGGATTTCCGAGGCGTAGCGCTTTCCCAGACGGCTCCCGTTCTCTTCCAGCCATTCTGACAGCCTGGTCTTGGCCGGCGGTTCGGCGCCGGAGTTCGATACCAGCAGGCCCGCGGACAGCCCCCTGATCTCGTCCTTCGTGAGGCCGATGTCTCCCAGGAACATCCCCAGGACCCGCCAGGCGGGGTGGGTCAGCGGCCTGGGGGCCGGCAGCGCCAGGCAAGCGGGCCCCTATCTTGTCCCGGACCATTTCGGCCATCCCAGCGTTGGAGCCGGTTGGTTATCCGGCACCCTTTCCATTGCCTGGTCATTCTCTGTCTCCTTCAGGTATTGGTTTTTCGTTGGGTTGGAACGGTCTGAGTCCTGCCCCGTTCGCGTCGTTCCTCAGCCGATTGCCGCAGTACCGGTAGCTGCACTCTGCGTCGTGCGGGTAGGCCCAGGTCTTGCTGCAAATCCAGTGATGCAGGAGGGCTCGGATGAATGGGATCATGGCTTTCTTTTCTCCGAGTTTGGCAACTCTTGGGCTTGAGGATGGGGAACCCGCTTTTGGAAAAGCTGCGCAAAACTTTTATATTTGCGGTTGGCTTCGCCGTTAGGGCTTTTCCATGCACCGGTCGCATATCGGCAGCCACAGCGGGATGTAGTAAGCCGCGTTACGCTGGCGTTCCTCCTGCTCCGTCACCGGCGGCGTCCCCACCGTTCCTTGGGGAGTAATATCCCGCACTCCCGGCAGGGGGCGTGTCTCAGGTCGGGCTCGTTCACTTTATGTCCTTCTGCTCCCACATCAACTTCTGCCCGGCCGGCGTCCGGTCCACCCGTGGCCGTCCCTGCCGGTTCCATGTCCCCCCGCCGCGTTGGCCCACCAGCCGCCACCCGGCTCCCCGCATGCTGGCGCCGCCCTCAACGGGCAGCGTGTACGTGATGAGCCGCCGCCAACCCAGGGCCCGGGCCGCCCGCCAGCAGGCTGCGTACAGCATCGAGCAGGCGTTTGGATGGCCGTCCAGCACACAGACCCGCGTGACCTCGGCGGTCCAGCCGTCCTGGAGATGCCGGGCCACGGGCCGTCCCACTATGGCTGCGCCGACGACCTCGTTCCCGCTGGCTGCTCCCACGGCGAACAGTCCGCCCTGCGGCGGCGGGTGATGCCGGTGGTGCCGTTCCACGAAGAGGCAGGCGTCCGTGATGTACATCGGGACTATCTCCAGGCTCATGCTGGCGTTCTCCGGCTTATGCAGGCTGCGCGCACGGGCTGGATCCAGGGCCGGATTCACGGGGATTGCCGGTGGCCTTGGGCCTTGTCCTGCAGGGGGAGGTTATCAGGCTTTCCTGCGTGGACTTTTGGCGGGTTTTGCCGGGGGGGGCTGAGAGGGGTATGTAAAGCCTGAAATTGGTCTGAGAGCTTGGAAAGCGCACGGGAATCCGGCATCCTGGTAGCTGTGAACAAACCGGATGCCGGAGGTCTCCCATGCGCCTTCCCAAGCAATGCTGCCAGATGCAGCAGGTCATTGAAACGCATTTGCCTCACCTCAGCCGGTCACAATTAGCCGGACTGGTCCTGTGGGTGTTCGGGACCATTCAGCCTGGGAGCTCCTGCCAGAACGCCGCCGCCGCCCTCTCGACCCAGGGAAACTGGAACAACCTGCGGCAGCGCCTTCGGGAATGGCTCTACGACGGCGGCGGCCGGGCACGTCCCTGCCAGACCGGACTGGACGTGAGTCTCTGCTTCGCGCCCCTCCTGCGTTGGGTCCTTTCGTGGTGGTATTCTGACCGGCTGGCCTTGGCGGTTGACCCCACGTTGAAAGGAGAAGAGACCACCGCCATCGTCATCAGCGTGGTCTACCGTGGTTGCGCGATTCCCGTGGCGTGGCGCATCATGCGCGCCAACAAGCCAGGCGCCTGGATGGACCCGGCAGTCGAACTGCTGCAGGCGCTGGCCCCGGCGGTGCCGGAAGAGACGACCGTGATTGTGCTGTGCGGCCGGGGCCTGACCAGTCCGAAATTGTGGAACCAAATACGCGCTCAAGGCTGGCATCCGTACGTCAGGTATCCGAAGAACGTTACCTTCTGCGCCGAGGGTGGCCGCCGCCTTCCCGTGCGGGCCTTCGTTTCCCGGCCGGATACCGGGTGGACAGGGAGCGGGACCGCGTTCAGCGTTCCGAAGGTAAAACGCCGTTGCACGCTCATCGTGGTCTGGTATCTTGAGCAAGAGGAACCGTGGGTCATATTGATTGACCTTCCACCCGGGGAAGCGGGCGCGAGTTCGTATGCCCTCCGTTTCTGGATAGAAGCGGGCTTCAAGGCCCTCAAGAGCCTGGAGCGGCAATGGCAGAGGACCCGGAGGACTGACCCGGCGCGTATCTCCCGGCATTGGCTGGCGCTTTCGGTGGCGACGCTGCTGGCCCTGGCCTGCGGGACCAGAGTCGAGGACGCCTTTGACCGGAAGATAGCCCCCGGCAGCCTGCGGTCCCCGCCCAAGCCGCCGGCTCGGGCGCACCGCGACCCTTGGCGCCGGCCGGGACGGAACATCAGCGTAATCCATCAAGGCCGCGTCTGGCTGACCAAGTTGCTGTACCGGGGCCGGCTGTGGCGCCGGGTGTGGCTGCTGCCCGAACCCTGGCCGGAACCCAAGCCCAACCTGGAGGTCACCTGCCATGCCCCGTCTTGAAAACCCATACATACCCCTGTCAGGGGGGGGTGGAGGTTGAATTTCGCGCGGGGCTGCGGCTGGTCGGTTTGATGGGCACTGCTCTCAATGGCACGGCGAATGCTGCCGTGCTGGTGGCAGTGTTTGTCTTGGTATGCTCCTCGTCTTGGACTTATCCCGTTACGGGGGTTTTGTTGGCGTGGCGGGGCTTAGTGTTTGGGTCATGGGACATCCCGGGTTGGAGTTTGGTTTATACTTATCTGGTTCGTTGGCCTCGGACTCCATTGTTGTCTGTTCCTCTTTACCGTTGGCGGTCTCCTCATACCACGGGATGTACGTTGAGTAGATAATGCTCATCAGTACCAGGGCCACGATGGGCGTTATCATGGTTCCAAACATGCTGAATGTGGATGCTGCCAATCTGCGTTTCCGTTGGTTTACCTCTTCTTCCGGTAATCTTTCGTTGATAAATATGGTTCTCATCGCTTGTATCGTGAGAAATGCGTACATCAGGGCAGACAGCCCGGCCATCGTTGCCCTGACGAGGTCTGCGGTTGTCTAAGAGCCTGTTTACAATCTCTTCAGGATTAGCGCCGCGAAGGCAAGCACGACCATTTGCAGGCTGGTATCGAGCTTTCTTTCGCAGTTCTTCCAGAGTCGGGGGCGCTTTTCCAGCCAGGCGAAAGACCGCTCCACCACCCATCGCTTCGGCAGCGCCACGAAGGTGTGCATCTCATTGCGTTTCACCACCACCACCGACGCTCCCAGCAGGCTCTGCACCCCAGCGGCAAAGGGCTCCCCAGTGTAACCCCCGTCCACCAGCACGTTCTGCACCAAGCTGAGGCCGTCCCGCCGCTGGTCAAACATCGCCAAAGCCCCAGCCCGGCCGGTGACGTTCGCGGTAGTCACGTGGATCGCATGGGGCAATCCTTGAGTATCCACCGCGATGTGGCGCTTGATTCCAGACACCTTCTTGCCCGCGTCATAGCCCTTCTGCTCGGCGCTGTCCGTGTTCTTGACGTTCTGGGAGTCCACGATGCAGAAGCTGGTCTGCTCTTTCCGGCCATTGCTTCTCCGGGCCGCGCCAACCAATTTTTAAGACCCGCTCCAGAATGGACTCTTGCTCCGGGTCAGGCCGCTGGCTCCATTGCTGGAAATACTTGTAGCAGGTGCCCCAATTGGGGAAGTCCGCAGGGAGCATCCGCCACTGGCGCCCGCTTTTCAGGAGATAGAGCACCCCGCAGAAAACATCATACAAGTCCACGGTGCGGGGCTTGGTACGGCGTCGGGCCGACTCCAAATCCGGCAGAATCCGGATAAATTGCTCCCGGCTGATGTCGCTGGGATAGGAATGAGACATGATTACCCCTCCCTTGGTAATAGTCTCAACTTATCATATTTTAGAGATCGTAAACAGGTTCTTAGCATTCTTCGTTTCCCTCGATGGGTGTGGGCGCTGGGAGCCTGCGGCCTGCCCGAAGGGTAGATCAAAGGTCTGCATCTGGTCGGGGTGCTTGTGGAGCAGGTACCCCAGGTCGGTGGCGGGCTGTTGGTCCGTCGTTATGGTGAGCATGTTTCTTCTCTGAGTCTCGTCTTGTTCTGCGGATTGTCCGGTGTCTTCCCCCCACGGGGGTTTTGCGCGTAAAGCAAAAAAGGCGGGAAGCTCCCTTTTCGGAGCTTCCCGCCGATGTTGGCGCCTGGTGTCGAGGAGTCTCTTATCCGCTGGGTTCTTTCCTCTGGTGCTACTCTTTGCTCTCGCGTTCTCGCTGGAGTCCTTTCCGGTGTTTCTTTCCCTCGGTTTTCCTAGACTCCCCCGCTGTTTCCAGCAATCGGCCGACTTTCTCGTCCGCTGTGCCCTCCGGTCCCACCAGGTTCTCCAGATGTTCCCAGGTTGCCTCGTTTATCCTGATGGATTTGCTCATGTCGTCACTCAGAGGTTTGTCTAGTGGAATGAAGGCTAGGATGACCACCCAGGCGGCCAGCCCGAGCACTATTGTGCCCAACATATCCGTTACGCCCTTGGCGTCGTTCTCCTTCCGGATGTGCTTCTCTTCCTCTGGCACTTCCTTGGGGGATATCGTCCGGTGCATCCTCACGACCATGAAGGCGAAGGATCCCGCCAGCATGGCTCCGCCGGCGTACTTCACTGCCGTGATTACCCTGAGGGGCTCTGTCCTCTCCTCGGCAACCCCCGAAATGAGGAACACCGCGGCCATTACCGCGGTGCCTGCGGCGGTCAGACCTAAACATACCTCGTCCCAGTGCCGCTCGATTTCCGTCCTGTCCGGTGGTCCATCCCTCTGTTGCATCCGCTAGTCCCTCCTGCTGGACCATAGGGCCAGCGACAGCATGGTCACTACCATCAGGATTGCTGACACGAGCCATACGGTTGCTTCTAGTCCTGCTCCTCGGACCGTTGCCATTACTGCCGCGACCAGGAAGGGGGTCGCGACACCGCCCGCGATGGCCAGTCCAATCTTGGTCATTCCTTGGTGTTTCCGCACGTACCCCCAGGCTCTCTTCCACCACCCGTTCCGTTCCTCCCGTTGCTCTCTGGCCGTGGATTCCATTGTCATTTCACCTCCTTCAGGAGTCGGGGCAGCCCCATCTTATCACCGGGTCGGGATGTGTTCCCGGATCTATACCCAGTGCGGCGGGTTCTCGTTGACCTCGATAATCAGGCTCCGGCTGTTGTCTGACCGCTCTATTGCCCACTCCTCCTAAGCGTCCACCGGAGCGGCTTGGCCGGTGGTTGGCTGGCCGTCCCCGCCCGGCTGGGGCGGGATGATTGCCCGCACCCGGAGGACGCCGGGCTGTTCCGAGACCGGCCCCAGCAGCGTCACCGGCACGTAGGCTTCAATGTAGTCATCGCCCACGTTGCGGGGCGAGCCGCCGTTCTCTTCCAGGAAGCTCACCACGCCGTCCACGTTCCCCGACAGGTGAATGGTCACCGCCACGGACTCTGCCCGGTGCAGCGGGGCGTCCCGGGCGGCATCCTCAGACGAGGCCTCCCCCGCCTCGACCCGGGCGGTCATTTGGTCGAGACTGGAACCCAGGTTGGGGTACTTCAGTCCGGTCCTGGTTGGAGGCGTGAACTGCTCGCCGCCGGAAGATACCGACGACGCCGGCGCCGGTAGGACCGGAGTATCCTGGGTGAGTTTCCCCGTGGGTTTCCCAGCGGGCTTAACTTGGTCCGGGGGTATATCCGGTTTTTCGCTGGCCGCGGTCAATCCGGCGGCCGCGCCGGCTCCAGCCAGCATAATCAGGGCGGCAATGGGGACCAACCCTGTCTTTTTCACAGTCCACTTCAATGATGATTTTGTTTCCGTTTTACACACTGTGGGACCCCGCGGGGCTGAGTGGCGGGGGAACCAGCCCCTCGATGACTGCCGTCATTTCCATCCGGTTGACGGTGGTCCGCCCGGCGCCGCCGTGGACCCGGCCGGTGATCCTGCCGTCCAGTGTGATAACGGCTCCGTATCCCCCGGGCCCGGTTCCCTTGGGCGGTCCGCTGCCGTCTGAATACAGGACGGTCCTGATGCGGCCGTCCGGCGTTCCCGACCGGGTGTGGAGGATGTTCTTACTGCGGCTCATGGTGAATCTTCCAGCACGGGAACGGGCAAGGACCGGTTGGTATCGACGGGTTCAGTGGGTTCTCCCGACAACAGATGTCTTCCGGCTTCACGCTCCCGGTGGGCCGCAAACGCTTCAACCTCGGCCTTGGCCTCGTTCACCGTCTGGTCCATCTGCTGGGCGAATTGCTCCCGCATGAAGGGCAGGGAGCTTCTGAGGTTGCCCTTCAAAATCTCCAATTCCCGCTTCCGCGTCTTGGTCTTGGCCTTGGCTATCAGGCCGTCCAGCATCGCCAGCGGCTTTTCGAGGGCGCCGGAAAGCTCCGCTTCGAACTCTTTCTGCTTGTTCGGGGCAGGCGGCGCTTCGCGCCGTCTCTCGTCTCCCTTCACGTACTTCAGGGTGATTGGGGTCCCGCTGCCCTGGTTGAGCGGCGTTATCGCGTCGGCGAACTGGGAAGTCGACATGACTCCCTCGAGCAGTATCTCGCCGGGGTGAATCCAGTCCTGGGAGAGATTGCGGTCATAGTCCGCCGTGTGAACCTGGACAATCACCACGTGGTCGTGTTCAATTGAGGACCCGAACAGGACGTGATGCCCGGTGGCGCGGCTGAACGTGATGACTCCGTACGATTCATGTTCCACCCGTGTTCTGTCAATCGGCATAATCGTCTCTTTCAACTCCTTGTTCCCCGGGGGCGGTTTGGAATTGGCCGCCGGAACCGCCCCCGGATATGCTGCTCCGTCGTAGCGGCCGTACCAGGAGACCATGCGGCCGGTGGGGTCCAGCCCGAAGGCGTCCGGGCGTCCCTCTCTTGAGCGGCCTTGATCTCCTGCGCTTTGGCTTGAAAGGCATGGGCGACTTCGTGGTGGTCCAGCAGCCACTGCACGGGGTCCGGTTCCCCGCAGACCAGGATGTCCTTTATTGCGCTGTTGCGGCCGTGATGGAGGGGATTGGCGCAGGGGCAGCCCTCGGGCACGGCGGGGCTGCCGCCCGGAATGCCCTGGGGTTTCCTCCTGGTGTCTTCCCCGCGGATGGAGCGGGTTCCCGCCGGTGTCTGGTTCTGGGTTTTTGGTTACGATGACTCTGCCCCGTGGTTCCTCTCTCCCTGCCCTCGTGGTTATGCCGCCGGCCTGGGGTGCGGCCACCAATCGGGGTAGTCCCGCAATTTCAGCCACCGGAAGAGCCCCGGCTCCACCTCCACTATCTGCTGCAGGGCCTCCAGCATCGGCTCCCGGATTGACTCGTGGGCCAGCTGCGATGTCCGCAGCTTGAAGACATGGTAGGCTTCCCGGAAGTTCATCCGCACGATCAGCGCCCTCTGGTGAGCGTGGGTCACCAGGTACTGGGCAGCCGGCAGGCTGATCTCAGCCACTGCCCGGCAGCCGTCCTCGGCGCCCTGGACGGCCGTGAGGAATTTCTGCTCCAGGTCGGCTTCCCGGATCAGCCCCGGTACCCGGCATCCCAGCTTGATCGTCATGGGCTGGGGGAAGCAGCTTTGCATCCGGTGCCGGCGAAACTCCCGGTATGCCCCGTAGTCCAGCAGAAGCTCCAGCGTCAGGTGGGTCAGCTCGAACTCCCGGATGGCCGGGTCGTGCTCTCCCAGTTCGCTCATCTTCCAGTTGATGATCTTCAGCCGCTCCTCCTCCCACATCGTGGACACGTACTTCCGGGTTTCGTCCAGCGGCCTGGTCAGACGGCTGTACAGAACCCCCTCCGTGATGCGCTGCTGCGCGTCCCGGTCGTAGTCCATCAGCCGGGCTATCTTTGTTGGGACATTCTCCCTTGGATGGGTGGTCTGCCACCCATCCCGGCGCATCACTTCGCAGAGGTACGGGCTGGGCTGGGCGTGTTTCAGCAGCGTCGGGGTTATCCTCCGCCCCTCCTGGAGCAGCCGGTGGCCGAGGTATCGTTCCTCCATGAGCTCCGAGCTCAGGAGCTTGCTGATCATGCCGGACAGGGTACGGGCGTTGGCCGTCACTCCCACATTGGCCAGCAGCGCGGCGGGCAGGACTGACCGGCAGGCATCTGTCGCCATCCGGCGCAGCCGGAGCCGGTACGCCCCCGCGGTTTCCCCCTCCTGGGTGGGCATGTTGTCCTGCAGGTGCTCCTGGCTCAGGTCCAGCAGTTCCCGGTAGCTGTCGAACAGTTTCTCGCAGGTCCGCCGGAAGGTCCTTTGGGCCTCCGGCAGGTAGTCCAGCTCTGCGGGCACGTGGAAGCCTGCCTTGGTCATCACCTGGTAGCGGCTGGACTTCTCGGTGTAGCTGGCCAGCCGGTTGTCCTCCATCGTGTCGCAGGCAACCCTGCTGATGTTCTCCACCGCGAGGTGCAGCACGGCATGCTCCGCCACGCTGCTGTGCCCGTATCCCAGCACCCATCGTTCGTTGAACTCTGCTGAACTGTCCGCTGTCACCCGCTGCGCAATCTCGCTGAAGGTATCTGGGCTCCGGGAGGTCATGGCGAACGTCACTGCCATCTGCTCCTGGGTCATCGCGGGATCCAGCGGGTATACCCGTGTCTCGCTGTTCATTCCTCTCCTGATTCTCTCCAGTGGTGTTGTTATGCCGGTGTGTTTCGGCTTCCGGGCGCTGCGGCTTCCGGGTTCTGTGAGTTCCGGGTTCTGCGAGTTCCGGACGCCGATATGCTGCGGCTTCCGGACATTGCAGCACCTGAGCGTCTGGACGCTCGGCCCCCCCAGGCTCCGCTGACAGGGGTATGTATACTGAAATTGGTCTGAGAGCTTGGAAAGCGCACAGGAATCCGTCATCTTGGTTGTAATGACTAAACCGGATGCCGGAGGTATCCCATGCGCCTTCCAAGGGAATGCTGCCAGATGAAGCAGGTCATTGAAACGCATTTACCGCACCTCACTCAGCCACAGTTGACCGGCCTGGCCTGGTGGGTGTGCGGGACCATTCTGGCTGGGAGCGCCTGCCAGAATACCGTCGCGTCCGCCCTCTCCACCCGGGGCAACTGGAACAACCTGCGGCAGTATCTCAGAGAGTGGTTGTACGACGGCGGCGACCGGGCCCGTCCCTGCAAGACCGAACTGGACGTAAGTCTCTGCTTCGCGCCGCTGCTCCGGTGGGTCCTGGCGTGGTGGCGTTCCGATAGGCTGGCGCTGGCGGTTGACCCCACGTTGAAAGGGGACGACACCACCGCCATCGTCATCAGCGTGGTCTACCGGGGTTGCGCGATTCCCGTGGCCTGGCGAATCCTGCGGGCCAACCAGCGCGGGGCCTGGATGGACCCAATAGTGGAACTGCTGCAGGCCCTGGCCCCGGCGGTCCCCAGGGAAATGACCGTGATTGTGATGTGCGACCGGGGCCTGGCCAGTCCGAAATTGTGGAAACAGATACTCGCTCAGGGCTGGCATCCCTACATGAGGTATCCGAGAAACGTCACTTTCTGCGCCGATGGCGGACGGCGGCTGCCCGCGCGCGCCTTCGTTTCCAGTCCGGATACCGCCTGGACCGGCAGCGGGACCGCCTTCGGCGGAGCCGCCGCAAAACGCCGTTGCACCCTGCTGGCGGTCTGGTACGTTGAACAGGAGGAGCCGTGGATCATCCTGACCGACCTTCCGCCGGACCAAGTTGGGGTGAGTTGGTACGCCCTCCGCTTCTGGATCGAGTTGGGGTTCAAGGCGGTCAAGAGCCTGGGTTGGCAATGGCACAAGACCCGCAGGACTGACCCGGCGCGGATTTCGCGCCATTGGTTCGTGTTGTCGGTGGCGACGCTCCTGACCCTGGCCTATGGGACCAGGGTGGAAGACGCCTATGACCGGAAGATGCCCCCCGGCAGCTTGCGAGCGCCGCCCCGGGCGCTGGCGCCCACGCACCGCAGCGGCAGGGAGAAGCCGGGACGGACCGTCAGCGTAATCCGGCACGGCATCGACTGGCTGAGACGCTTGCTGCACCGGGGCCGGTTATGGCGCCGGGTATGGCTGCTGCCCGAACCCTGGCCGGAACCCAAGCCCAACCTGGAGGTCACCCGCCATGCCCCTACATGAAACCCTATACATACCCCTGTCAGCCCAGGCTCCGGGGGTTTGGGGGATTCATCCCCCAACGGAACCCGGGGTTGCCCGCTTTTGTAAAAGCTGCGCAAAACTTTTATGCCAGGGCTTGGGGGACCCATCCCTCAACTCAGTCCCAGTCTCCCCGAATTCCGGCTCCGGTGTGATTCCTCAGACCTGTTCCAGGTATTCCATTGCCTGCCGGATGTATCCTTCAGCTTCCATCGCGCTCCGTTGATTTTATCAACTCCGGTGCGCCGCAACTCGAAATCCGTTTGGCCTTGACGCTAAAGCAATCCGTTATGGTCTATGGTACCGTGATGGTGGAATCCGCAATTCTTGGAGGTGTGGGCCTGTGTCGTTTCAGATTTACTGTGTCAAGTGCCGGGAGAAGACCGATTCCAACGACGTGCAGAAGGTCACGATGAAGAACGGGAAGGATGGGCCACGTCGGTCTGCGTTGTCTGTGGGGCGAAGAAGTTCCGTATCGGGAAACTTCCGGCCGAGGTGGCCGAGGCCGTCTAGCGGTTCTGCCGGGTTCACAGGGCATTCCGAGCCGGGGCGCTGCTTCAAACAGCGCCCCTCTCTTTGGGCGTTTCCCTATGGGTCTGCCAGCTCTCCTTTCACCATCTGGTCCAGGAACGGCTTGGCATCCTCGCCGGAACCGGTCACGGCGATCTCGATGGTGAGTTCCAGCAGGCTGCGCAGGGCGTCGGCGTAGAGCTTTTCCGGGATGAGCGTCCTGGCCTCGTCCAGGGCGATCTCCACGTCCCGGACCAGGTGCATGGCCAGCCCGGTGTTCCAGTCCTGGGCGTGGAGTATCCCGTTCCGGTTCGACTCCGGCGTGGGCCGGGTTCCGTCCAGGTATACGGCCAGGTCCCCGGCGGCGCCTATCATCTCATCCATCTCCGGGCAGGCGTCTCTCTGAGTTGTTTCCTGTTCCGGGTGGTCCTGTTCCTGGATCCCTCGGATCCCGCGTTCTATGATGGTCTTGGTCATTTCCGCTTTCCAGCCGATGGTGGTGACCTGCATCCGGCATAATGTGTCCAGTTGCGGCTTCAGTTGCTCCATCATTTGGCGGTATGGTTCCTGCTTCATGTCTTTTCCGTTTCCGTTCCCTTTTCCCAGTGTGGGTTCTACCATCTCCGGTAGGCCGCCTGTTGGGCCTGGCGGTCAACCGCCTGCTCAATCATCCGCCGGCGGGTGGTTTTCTTCCCGTCCTGTTTCAGTCCGCCCTGCATCTTCAGCAGACGGTCCATCAATTCTTCGTGGGTCATCCTCCCGCCGTCCCCCAGGATGTGGACGACTTCGGCTCCCGCTTCCTCCAGTGCCGGGGATACCAGCAGGGCCCGGTGGCACTTCAGCGGGTCCCGTTCGGTGCATAGCAGCGCGATGCGGCGTTCTCCGGCGGCTTGGGCGAGTTGCCGGACGCCTTCCTGGGACTCCGGCTCCAGGGCCATCAGGCGGTAATTGGCCCGGCCCTGCTGGTCGTACAGCAGGTCCTCCCCGGGCCTGCCGCTCAGCCGGTCTCCCAGGTAGAGGTAGCCGATGCTGTGGTGTCTCAGGGTCCCGGTCAGCCTCTCCCGGTTGAACTGGGGTACGTGGCGGCTGTAGGGTGCGCTGCGCACGTCGGCGATCAGCTGGATTTGGTTCCGCTCCAGCAGGCCGATGAATTTCTCCAGGTCCAGGTCCGAATGCCCGATGGTGTGGACAACACGCTGCTTTCCGGCCATTTCTTCTCTCCTCCGGTGTCTTTTCCCGGGCCGGTTTTCTACCGGAGCCGGTTGCCCCTGCTCCGGCTGGTGGCGGCGGGACGCTTGCGGGTGAACCAGCCGTGTTCTGCTGGTTCTGTTTCCATCGCCGGGGCCGACGCCTCCTCCCCCATCACCGGCGCCGGCGTCTCCGGTTCCCGCCGGGTGTCCTGGCCTTCGCAGCTGCCGGTCCGGTCCTCTTCTTCCTTCTGCACTTTCATGTTCTCCTTTTTCTCGTTTCCCGCGTTGGGCCGTCGTCCGGTCTTCTAAACCGGAACCGTCCGGCCTGCCGTTATCATGGCTTAATTCAGCGTCCCAGAGGTTTTGTCTTGAATACCGAGATCGAATTCAGCCCCAGCTATTCCCTGCTCACCGTGAGGCTGGATCCCGGCGAGACCGTCCGGGCCGAGCCGGGGGCCATGGTGGCTCAGCAGGAGGTGGAGATGCAGACCGGACTGGGCGGCGTCTTCGGGGCCGCCCAGTCCGGCTCCTGGTCGGCGAGTCCTTCCTGATGAACTCCTTCACCGGAGGACCGCAGGGCGGCTGGGTCTGCCTCGCTCCCGCCTGCCCCGGTGACATCCTCTCTTTCGAGGTCCTTCCCGGCTCGGACCTGTTCATCCAGTCCGGCTCGTTCCTGGCCTGCTCCGGTGGGGTGGAGGTGGACTCCCGTTTCCAGGGGTTCCGGGGCTTCTTCACCGGCGAGCGGGTCTTCTTCCTGCGGGCCTTCACCGGCGCTGAGCCGGGGATGGTGTTCTACAACTCCTACGGGGCGATCCGGGAGTTGGAACTGGAGCCGGGCCGGGAACTGGTGGTGGATACCGGCCACCTGGTGGCCTTCACCCGGGGGCTGGAATACTCCATCGGCAAGGTGGGGGGACTCCGTTCATTCGTCCTGGGGGGCGAGGGGTTGGTGATGCGTTTCCAGGCGGGCGGCGGCGGCCGGGTCTGGGTCCAGACCCGGAACCTGGTCTCCCTAGCGGAGCTGATCGTGCCCTTCATTCCCCGGGAGCGGAAGTGACGGGGCCCGGTTTCTGAATTGATTGAGTTCTACCCTGCGGGCAGGTTGTCCGGGTGCTCCAGGATTTTGATTGTCTCCGGGTCCAGCCGTTCCCGGATCTCCGGCCATTCCACCTGGGAGACGGGCAGCCCCCGGCCCCGGGCGAATCCCAGCTCGATGAGGATGCCCCGGCTGTTTTCCCAGCCCGGTATTTCCAGCACGGTCAGGCCTCCGGCTGCGGCCAGGAGGTGCAGGTCGAACCCGTACCAACCCTCGGGCGGGCTGAAGTTGTCCTGTTCCTGGATCGTCGCGCTGTAGACGACCGTGGAGAGGGCGGTCACATGCTGTTCAATCAGCAGGGTGGTCCGGGTCGAAGCCGCCCGGGCCCTTCGGACCTCCGGGCTGGGGTGCCAGTAGGGGGAGGCCACGTACTCGATCTGCCGGTTGGGGGTTCCGGCCTCCTGTCTCAGGAATTTTGTCAGGTCCGGGGGGTGCTCCTCGTGTTTCATGCCGGTCTGCTCCTTATGTTTCCCGACTGTGGTTCCGGGGACTCTTTCCTCTGGCTGCAACTCCGGGGATTGGACGGTCCATCCGGGGGGTTGGGGGATTCAATCCCCCAACGTGCCTCGCTGAAGGATCATCTCGAATCACACGGCTGGCGGGTTATCCTTCTCCCTGGGCCTGCACTGCCTGGGCCACGGCACCGGTCAGGGCGGCCCGTTGTTCCTCCGGCAGGGTTTCCAGAGCCTTCTTTGCGCAGTACTCCTGTTCCCGGTCCAGGTCGGTGAGCAGGCCGTCCGGCATGTCGTAGGGCTTCTCCATAAAGTCCCGGATCCGTTCTTTGAGGACGGGGGCCAGGGTCAGGCGCTGGTATTGGTTCAGGACGGGGTCCTCGCCGTATTCCCGGGAATTCTCCCAGTCCGTTTTATCCTGGGCTTGGCGTTCAAGCCGCCGTATGATGGCGTCGGAGACGCTTGCCACGCTGGGCCAGTTCAGCAGGGGTGTGTCCGGCCCCGGCGGGAAGGGCATGGTCTCGGCCAGTTGGGTTGCGGGCCGGGTCTCCTGCTTGGGTTCCCACGTGCCGCCTTCCCACGTGAAGGTGTACAGGTGATGGCGGAACTCGATTTCTACGGCGGAGCCGTCTTCGAAGACGTGTAGCCTGCGCCCCTGGCTCATCCTGGCGCTCCGGTCGGGGTTGGGTTTCCGGTGAACGATGAGGAAGTCCAGCAGGGCAGCCTCGCCCTGCTGGTCGCAGGTTTCCAGGGCCTGCTGGGCCCGGCTCGGGTTTCCGATCATGTCTTGTCTCCTTCTTGCATATTCGGGGTTTTATCTCCGGGCTTGCCTGCCGGAGGGTGGGGTTTCTCACTTCACCGGGTCCATGGCCCACAGGCAGGCCTGGAACGCTCTCCCTCCAGCTTCGGCTGTGTCCGCGGGGCCGGCCTGCCCCGGACGGGCCTCATGGCCCCGTGGTTCTCCCCTCCGCAGGGGCAGCGGCAGACGTCCCTCCGGGCGAACCAGCACCGGCTGAGGCAGCGGGCCTGCGGGAAGACACCAGCGTTCATTCCGGCCCATTTCATTCCGGCGCTGGGCTGGACTGGAGTCGGCGGCATCATTCCTTGCGGTGTATTTTCCGCCGCCGTGCGCGGTCCTTCCTTCCACAAGCCGGGTCCGCCCACCGGCATGCTGAGTGTCCTGGAGCTGGGACCCGCTCCCGTCTCAGGTTCTGCTTTCCTGCCGTTTTTTCATGGCCTCCCGTTCCTCCGAGAAAATTGCGAAACTACCCAAGATGAGCTTGCGACTGCTAATTCGGGACGAATACCGTTAAAGTATTTGCCGAATCCCCTCACCCTGAATGGCCGACGAATCCTATTCACGCTATTATTCTGCTGGCCCTTCGGCAACTAAAGAGTTTCGCAATTTTCTCTTCCTCCCTTGCCAGGGGCGTTTTTTGTGGTATGATGTCGCCGTCGATGCTGCCGTCGGCACTTCCGCTGGACTCCTTCCGGCCCCGGTTTTTCCGCCTCTTTTTCACCCCTCCGGGGGGTAAATGATAATTCGCGTAAAATTACCATTCACTTTTGCCCCGTTTTCCGCCCTTTTATTCTGTTTTTGCGCATTTGGTCTGACCAATTGGGTTCCGGCCCCTGATTTCTCCAGTTTTTGCCGTTTTGCGTTCTGCGTTCATGTTTCCGGTTTTGCGCTTCCTTTCCACAATCCAGGGTTACGGGTTCCGCCTTCGTCTCTTATATACACGCGAGAAAACGAAAACTCTGACCCTCGGAGACCTGAAGAGGCACGTGTTTAAAGTGGTTTTCAGGTTTGGAAAAGTAGAACAAAACGGGGGGTGAATGAAAAAATGGTGTGAATGATGGTTTTTTGAAAAAGTTGAATTCAACTTTTTCGCGCGTACGCGCTATTAAAGCATTCACCCCCGTTTTTCACGCTTGGCGGGATGAGCTTGGCCTCCGGGTTGGATGGCATCCGTTCCGGGGCCGGCCGGCCTGGTTTTGGTCCGCCTCTTCCGGGGCCGGCTCTCGGCTTCGGCGTTCCGCCGGTCGGCTTCCCCCAAGCTGATTCCCTCTTCCCCGGCCCGTTTGAGGGCCCGCCGGAAGGCCCGGGAGTCGTCCAGCTTGCATTTCCTGAGCGGGCATATCAGGCATGAAGCTGCGGCCTCGCACCCGTCCTGCCCCGGGGGGTTGCCGCGCCTGTGTCCGCGCTTGAATCAGCGCCCTTGTCCCTGTCTGTCTCTCTGTCTCTTTCTCCGCTGCCTCGGGGCTTGGGCGGCGACTCCGCGGCCTCTTCACGGCCGCAGTTCACGCACTTCAGCCCGGATTCCCCCAGCCGTCCGTCCCGGCCGTCCTCCGTGGCGGCCATCCAGTGATCAACGACAATTAGTCCTGCCGGTAGCGACGACTATTTTTGCCGGTCGATAAAGGGTAATCAATTGGTACGGAGGTGCCGATTGATTACAGACCGACAAGTCAGGCTATTGAGGCAGAAACGTATGGAAGGCAAGACACAGGAAACGGCAGCGGCCAAGGCTGGGATGAGCGTGCGTTCAGCGCGCAAGTGGCAGAATGGCCCATTGCCGTCGCAGGCGAAACCGGAGCATCGGTGGCGCACCCGGCCCGACCCCTTCGACGGGGTGTGGGAGGATGAGATCGAGCCGCTACTAGGGAATGATCCGACTGGCAAGCTGAAGGCAACGACAATTATCGACTGGCTGGCCGAGCAGCATCCCGGGCGGTTCAGCGCATCCCAGTTGCGCACGCTGCAACGACGATTACAGGATTGGAGGGCGCTGCACGGTCCGGAGCGGGAGGTGTACTTCCCCCAGGAGCATCCGCCGGGACGGGAGGCTCAGTTCGACTTCACCCACTGCGGGGAACTCAGGGTGACCATCGCCGGACAGTCCTACCCCCACCTGCTGTTCCAGCTGATACTGAGCCACTCGGGATGGCGCTACGCTGAGGTCGCCGCCGGTGAGACCTTCCTGGCGTTGCAGCAGGGATTGCAGGCCGCCCTCTGGACCCTGGGCGGCGTCCCCCAGATACTGCGCAGCGACAATACCTCGGCGGCCACCCACGAGGTGAAACGCAGCCGCGGCCGGGCGCTTAACGACAATTACGCCGCCCTGCTGGACCACTACGGCCTCCGGTCCACCCGCATCAATCGCGGCCAGAGTCATGAAAACGGCGTCGCCGAACAGGCCCACTACCGGCTCAAGGACGCCATTGATCAGGCCCTCATCCTGCGGGGCAGCCGCGCTTTCGACACTACCGACGACTACGCCGACTTCGTCCGGCAGATGGTGGAGAGACGCAATCGTCTGGTACAGGGAAAGCTGGAGCAGGAGATGCCTTGCCTACGCTCCCTGCCGCCAGCTCCGGTGCCGGAATACGTCAACTACCAGTCCAAGGTGCGCAAGTGGAGCACCATCCAGGTAGCGGGACATAGCTACAGCGTGCCCTCTCGTCTCATCGGGAAGGAGGTGCAGATCCGGCTGTACGCCGACTGGGTGGAAGTGTACTACAAGGGCCACCCGGTGGAACGGATGGAGCGGGTGCGTAGCGAGGGTGAAGCCAACGTCAATTACCGCCACGTCATCGGCTCCCTGGTGCGCAAGCCCGGAGCCTTTGCCCGCTACCGCTTCCGGGAGCAGCTGTTTCCCACCATGCACTTCCGGCTGGCCTACGACGCGCTCCGGGAGTGGCGCGGGGAACGGGCCGACGTGGAGTACGTGCGCATCCTGCACCTGGCGGCGACCACCATGGAAGCCACGGTGGATAGCGCCCTGTCGTTGCTGCTGGGAGCCGGCGAGTCCTTCGACTACGCGGAGGTGCGGGACCTGGCTGAGCCCAAGGTGCCCGTGGCCCCAGCGCTGACTCTGTCTGGGAAGCCGGACCTGAAAATCTACGACCGCCTGCTCACGGTCAGCCTGGCCGCGGCGGGGGTGTGCGCATGACGGACACCAGCGTGATGCAGGACCGCATCGGCCAGCTGTGCGGCCAATTCAAGCTGCCCACGGTGGGGGCCCAGTCGGTAACCCGTTTCACCGCCGCTGGACACGGCGACGCCCTGCCCACTTTCCTGGAGGTGCTGGAGCAGGAAGCTGAGGATCGCCGCCACCGGCGCATCAACCGGCTGCGCCGGGAGTCCAGGCTGCCCTCGGGCAAGACCTGGGAGACCTTCGAGCACAACCGAGTCCCCCTGGCGCTGCGGCAGCAACTGGACCAGCTGGCCCAGGGCAGCTTCGTCGAGCGCGGCGTCAACGTGCTGGCCTTCGGACTGCCCGGCACCGGCAAGACCCACGCCCTCTGCGCCCTGGGCCACCGCCTGGTGGAAGCCGGCCACTCCGTCCTCTTCGCTCCGGCCTACCGCCTGGTGCAGGAACTGCTGGCCGCCAAGCGCGACCTGGACCTGCCCCGCCGGCTGCGCAAGCTGGACAACTTCGACTTCCTGCTCCTCGACGACCTGGGCTACCTGCCCCAGGGCGCCGAGGAGTCCGAGGTCCTCTTCACCCTGATCGCCGAACGCTACGAGCGCCGGTCGTTGGGCATCACGTCAAACCTGGTCTTCTCGGAGTGGGAGCGCATCTTTGCCAACCCCATGGCCACCGCCGCGGCGATTGACCGGGTGGTCCATCACTCCGTCATCCTGGAGTTTGACGTCCCCAGCTACCGCACCAACGCCGCCCAGCAACGCGTCCAGGCCGAGGAGGTGAGCCGGCAAAACTAATTGACGCCAACCGGCAAATATAGTTGACGCGGGACAATCCGGGCAGTTCTTGGCCGAGGATCTCGGTTGCATCGGTTGCATTTTTCCTCACTCCGTTCAGGGTTGTTTGCCAGCCCGCAATTCGAACCGGCGTCTTCCGGCGCCGGTTTTTGCCAGCGTGTGGAAATGCTGTGGAGAGGCCGGCTGACGGCCGTTTTACCGGCGTCGTTTTTGCTGCCGGAGCGGTCCTTCCGCGACCCGTCCGGCAGGTGGGTTCGGCCGTGTTCTGGAAGGCGGCTGTGTGGGGCATGAATCGAGGGTAGAGCAATTCCCGTTCTCGCGGTTTCGCCGCGTCAGCAGGGAAGTGTGTACCGGGCTGCGGATGGGCTATGCCGGGGGAAGGCTCCGGTGAGGAAGGCTCTGGTGGAGCTTGACTTCCCGAAAGGGGGTTCCGGGCAGTCTCCTGCCGGTCCCCGGTTCTCCGGGCTGACGGGGCTGGCGGCTATGCCTGTTGGCTGTCCATCTGTATGAAGGCGACCTGTTCCCGGTCTGCCAGTTCCAGGCCGGCGCCGGAGATCGATTCTCCGATGACTGCCGGGCGGGTCGGTCCGCCGGAGGCCCTTCCCAGGATGGCGGCTCTCCGGGCCGCGCGCCGGATGTCCTCGTCCCGTATGGTGAGCGATACCTCGGCGACCACGTGGACGGCGGTTTCGCCGGCATCCAGTCCCCGGAGCACCAGGTCGGCCAGCTCCAGGTCGTCGGCTTCCTCGTAGGATACGGCGCCGGCCTCGATGGCCCGGTCCAGCAGGCTGGTCAGGCCGGTGTTGCCGGGCACGGTGATGGCCCGGAGGATCTCCGCCTGGCCGATGCCGAGTTGCTGCCTCAGCCTGCGGCCCACCAGCCGGGCGGCCTTCTGTTCGTAGTCGGAGCCGATGAGTCTGCCGAGTTGCCCGGACATCCGGGCCTGGCCTTGTTCCAGCTTGGCCTGGCCTTGTTCCAACCGGGCCTGGCCTTCCTTCAGCCCGGCCACATCGGTCTTCAGCTCGGCGACGTCGGCTTCCAGCCGGTCCTGCCGTTCGTTCAGTCTTGCCATGGCCAGGTTGGTCTGTTCCATGAACCGGGCGAGAACGCCGGTCAGTTCCGCGAGCTTGGCCGCGATGTCGGCGACCAGTTCCTCCAGCCGGGATACCTGGGCCGGCAGTTGCAGCAGTTCCTCCGTCAGAAGGTGACGGCGCATGGCATCCCGGAGAGCCGGGTTCTGCTCCATGGCTTGGAGGATGTCTTCGAAGGTGTTGATGCTGGTCATGGCGTGTGATGCGCTCCTGTATGCCGGTTCATTCTACCACCTGGCCTGTTCCCGGTCACGGTCACGGTTCGGCAGTGCGGCCGGGAGAATGTAACGGTCGAGGGGAGAGATGCCGGGTGGGTTTGCCGTACCTCACTCGTCCTCTTCGGGTTCGTATTTGGTCTCCAGGTCCGCCGCGCTGATCACCGCGACGGCGTTCTCCATCCGGAGCGGGTTGCCCAGCTCGGGCACGGCGCAAATGGCGGTGGCGATCTCTTCACCGGTGCGGCTGCGGCAGTGTTTCCGTGTTTCGTCCAGCCATTGCCGGGCCTGCTCCATAGCGGTGTGGCTGTGGTCTGAGCGGAATACCCGGACGGCGCAGACGTCGCCCTTGTAGTCCGAGATGTTGATGTCGATGTCCAGGTGCGGGGGGTCCCAAGGCATTGGGTGAGAGATGTATTCCCATGCGGCCGGTGTGATCAATTTCATTCTCCTGCGGTGGGGTTGTTTCGGGTGTGTTGCGCGGCGTGAATCCAGGGTAGAGTAATTCCCGGTCCCGCGGTTTTGCCGCGTTATCCTGGAAGCGCGTGCCGGGTGAGGCCCCTGTGGATTCTCGCTTCAGGGGATGGTTGGAGTTGAGGGTTGATGGTAGAGGGGGCCTGTGGCGGGTTTTTCAGCCGGTCCGGGCTGGCGGCGCCGGTGGGCTGTTCATCTCGATGAAGGTGGCCTGTTCCCGGTCTGCGTTGCTGGGCAGGGGACTTGGGGGCATTCCTGTTCCAGGCTCCGGTGGCAACGTGGGCTGAGCGGTTGGAGAGGTTCTTCATTTCCGCAGCTCGTCGAGTATGGCTTGCAATAGTTCCGTCTGCTTTCGCTCCTCTATCAGTATCCCGCAAGCCGCCTGGTCCACGATGAGTCCGCCCTTGCATTCCGGGTACTGCTTCCAGGGGATCACCTGCGGCGGCGGTGAATCCGGTTTATCCCCGCAGGCCGCGGCCAGCAGGACTGCCAGCAGGCCGGCGCATAGTATCCGTTGTATCATCATATCTCCCCATCGATTGGAATGATTCCGGTTTCCATCCCGCTTACATGCGTCCCTCCCCTAGTACCGGTTCCAGATAGTCTTGTCGATACTGGAAAGTCACTTCCAACTGTGGATTCCAGCTTGCGCGGGAACGACGGGCAGGTGAAACGGGTATCTGGTATAAGGCATATTCAAGTGGAAACGGTACTAGTCCCGTTTCCACAGTTTGCAGGGCCTGGCCAGCCTGTCCGTTCAAGGGGGTTTGGGGGATGAATCCCCCAAACCCCCGATTCAGGTTTTCAGATAATTTCCCAGTCCGCTGGCTTGAGGATGTAGCCGTTGAGGATCATCCTCGACCACGGGTCCATTTCCCGGCGGAACCGGAGCAGGTCCCATTGCGTGAACTGCTTCCCGGCCAGGTTGGACCCGGCCTTGAATTCTCCGTAGTCCCCCGGTATGACCGGCTGGAGGGTGATCGCCTCGTGGACCAGTCCCACGTGCCGGGACGCTTCCACCGATGAGAGGCGGTCCACCACCATCCCGGCCGGCAGCAACCACAGAGTCTCCGGCGGTTCCACCCCCAGTTCCTCGGCCATCTCCCGCCGCAGGGCGGCTTCGACCAACTCGAGCAGGGTATCGCCCCGGTCACTCCGGTCAATGTGGCCGCCAATCACCAGGGTCATGCGTGACCTCATGTCGGCCCCGCCCCGCCGGGGTTCTCCGGAAGGCCTGGTAGGTCCGGCCCGGCCCCCGGATCACGGCGCAGGGCACCGGCTGGACGTGTTCCTCCGACTCCTCGGCTTGCTCCCGGGGCATCCAGTCCATGTCCTCTTCCGCCGCTGCCAGCGCCGGTCCCAACTCGGCCCACGGGGTGAAGCCCTGGTCCCTGGTAGTCCCGGAGGTTCTTCCTGGGAAGCACCAGGACCTCCTGCTGCTCATGGCTGTGCATGTTCTTCCTTCCGGCTGCCGCCGGGTTTATTCCCGCCCTTCGAACACCAGCGGGTATCCCCGGACCAGTTCCGGCCAGGTTATTCCCTCGTCCGCCCACCAGGTGTTCCTGACCGTATTGTCGTCCCAGTCGAAGTTCTCGATGGCGAACTGCAGGAACGCCTGGCGGCGCTCGATGCTCCACTCCTTGTGGCCGCCGGGTATCCGGGGCGTCAGACTCTCCTGTTCCAAGCAGCGGTTCATCCCTTCCACCATCCCCGGCAAGTGGTGTCCCAATGCCACGGACTGGGACATCAGGGCTTCGTTGAAGACGATGACCTGGCGCCTGGGGTCCAGGATTATTCCCAGGTTTTCCAGCCGGCTGGCAGCTTCCTCCAGCCGGTCCGCCGGGATGTCCACGATGCAGCTGACCGTCACGGGTTTCTCCTTTCCGCTCATGCCTGTCTCTCTCCTCGTGTTCCTCACCGTTCCGGCGCTCACCGCTCCGGTTTCTCTTCTGGTGAAGATGGGACCGGCTGCCCGGCCCGCGGGGTCCTTCGGGCCGGAGGATGAGCCCGCCGGCGTCCGTTGGGCCGGGTATGCCGCTCCCGGGTGTTTTTCTATTTGGCGGCCGCCGGGCTCCGGTCTTGCGGATTCGCCCCACCTCGTCGACGACCTTGACGGTAAAGCCCTGATCCCCGGATATTTTCACCATGTCCCGGGTCCCCGTCCCTCCGGCGAAGGCCACTACCAGGTTCGGCTTTCCCTGGTCCAGCATCCGCTGGTTGCGCTGGAATCCCGCGGCCCGGTTGAGCCGGCCGTTGGGACGCTAGTGAGCCGGGAATCTCCGGCAGGGTATCCCCTTCCTCCGGGCGTAGTCGTCCGCCAGCGTGTCCGCGCCCCGGGCTGCCCCATGGATTATCTCCCCGGGCTTGATCCGGTCCAGGACCTTGCCAGCATCTCCCGGTCGCCGAACGTCCGGCCGCCGCATACCAGCACCCTCTTTGCCGCCGTTTTCTCTCCCATCTCTGGTCTCCTCTCCTGCGCGTGATTTTCACGGGACCACGGGGCGCGCCCGCCACCCCCAAACCCGAAAGCGCGCCCCCTTGCTCCTGTGGAGGATTTGAGGATTTTATCGATGGGGATTCTGGGGATTCTGTGTTTTCCGGGTGTCTCAGGTTAAACCCGCCCGGCTGGCCCGGGGTTTGGAAGCCATGACTTCCCGGCATGGACTCATTACCCGGCTCTCATTCCGTGAAACTCACCGCCCGGTCCGGCCGGGACTCCGCCGCTTCTTCCCACCCGGGATGACCGGGTACAGGACCAGAGTCAGGACGTTGACGAACAGCGCCTGCCACAGTTCGATTCGGCCCCCAGAACGGGCACATGACCGCGTTGACGATCAGGACGATGGCTGCGAACCGGCAGAGCTTGTTCCCGAACCTGATGGGGGATGCCAAGCCCATCACCAGGAGCATGACGGCGGCGCCGCCGATCATCAGGCCGGTCTGCTTCAGCTTGTCCCGGTTTTCCAGGCCCGCGGTTGACTCAAAGTAATCGGACAGCCCGATTGCCAGCGTTGCGCAGCAGATGAGCAGGCCGGCCGCGGTCAGCGCCGCGATGACCGCCATCTGTGGGGTTTGGCCGGGCCCGGCCTGGGTTCTTCGCCGTTTTGTTCCATCTCTGCTCCCTCTTCTCTTTTCCGATTGTCTTGACGCCAGTCCGCGGGGACTCACTCGTGGGGGACTCACCCGGGGAGTTGTGGGGGCCTCTGCCGGTTCCTCCGTGACCGTCCTGTGATTTCTCCCAGGCAAATCGGGTACATGATCAATATCAAGACGTTGGGGAGCAGAACTCCCGACAGTTTTATGTCGTCCCAGAACGGGTAGAGGATTGCGTTGACGATCAGGATGACGGCTGCCAAGGAGCAGAACCTCCGCACCGCTGTGCTGGCGGCGTATCCGCGCCACCTGGTCCAGCCCCGGGCCGCTTCCGGTTCCCCGTTGTTTTCTTCCGGAACTCCGGTTTTCCTGAGTTTCTCGCCGTGCAGGTCCAGGCAGAATGCGAAGAGGGAGGAGAGGATGGTTATGAAGATTATGACGCCGGTTTTCTTCAGTTTGTCCGAGGCGTCCAAGTGGGTTGATTCGACGTAGCCGGATATGCCGCTTATCACGATCGCGCCGCCGATGAGCAGGGCTGCTGCGGCCATAATCGCGATGATGGCAAGTGTGTTCAGGTTCTGAAACCATGCCGGTCCGGGTTTGCGTTCTTCGCGGTCGCTTTTCATCTTTCCTCTCACATCCTTGGGGGACTCGCCGCCGGCGGCGTTGTCTCGGCCAGCGTCTTCCATGGCAGGTTCTCCGGCTTCATGGAACGGCACCGCCGGCGCCTTCCCGCGCGGAAATTCACTCTGGGAGTTGTCCCGGACTCCGCTGGTTCTTCCGGGATCGTCTGGTGATTTCTTCCGCGAGCATCCCGTACAGGAGCAGTATCAGGGCGTTGGCGAGCAGCGCTCCCGACAGTTTCATGTCGTCCCAAAACGGCCAGAGGGCTATGTTGGCTGCCAGGATGACGGCTCCCAGGCGCAGAGCCGCCGCACCGGCCCGCCGCCGGCGTATGCGCGCCGCTTGGCCCGTCCCTGCGCCTCTGTCCGGTTCTCCCTGGTTGTAATTTCGTTCTCTCCGGCCGGCAGGCCCGTCCTGGACGCTTCCCGCCCCCGGTCCATGCCGAATGTGATGAGCACGGAGAGGACGATTATGAAGACTACGAGGCCGGTCCTTTTCAGTTTGCCCAGGGCATCCAAGTGGGCGATTGATTCGAGGTAATACGAGGTCCCGCTTATCGCCACTGCTCCGGCGAGGACCAGGGCTGCCGCGGTCAGAATGGCGATGACGCTCAGCGCCTTCCAGTTCTGGAGCTTTCTTTGACCCGGTTTCGGTCCTTCTCCTCTGCGGTTCATCTTTTCTCACGTTCCTCTTTTTAAGTGTGTCTTTGCCGGCGGCGTTGTTGTCCCTGGCTCCTTTTCCCGCTATTGTAGCTTTTTCGGGCGCGGGGCCAGCTTTGCCCCGGCCTAGAAGAGCATGGCCTGCCGGGTCCTATCCGGTTTCTCCCGCCTTCCCGCGGCTGGCCCCCGTTCCACGTTTTCTTTACCCGGGCCCTCTTCATCCCAGTTCTGTTCTTCCCAGCCCTCTTCCTCAAGGTCCGGGCCTTCTTCCGCCATGCCGGCTGGTCTTGGCTTCCTCCCTTTTCTCTACTTCAGCTCCGCATCCACGGCGGCCAGGGTGAAGGCTTCCCTCCGGGCCGGTTCCAGCGCCCCGTACCTTTCCAGGAACTGCCAGTACCGGCAGCTTTCATACTTGCCGTCTTGAGTCAGCGGGAAGGGGAACTCCCCCGATTCCTGCAATTGGCCGCACCATGACGGACATTCCGCCGCCCGGCGGCAGGGTTCCGGCTGCGGCGGGCTGGGGTCTTCGGAACGGCCGTCCAGGTACTCCCGGGCCGCCTGGGGAGAAACCCGGTTCAGAAAGCCGACACTGGCCGCGACGGAGTCCGGGCTGTGGATGGGCTCGTCTTCGGTATCCGGGCGCTCGGGCACGGTGAGGGCCATCAGGCTCCACTCGGCTTGAGTCCTGGATTCGCCGGGGTCCCCGCCCTCACGGAGACAGAGTTGGTTCTTCCCGGCGCCCTGGTACGGCCGGTGGTCCAGCATGTAGCTGTCCCTGGCTTTCCGGTCGTGCCACAGTCGGCTCCGGGCGTTGGCGTATATATCTCCGATCTTCTCCTCGCGCAGGGTTTTCCGCATCTGCTCCAACCCGGCGATGGCGCCCATGTCATGGCGCAGGGGGATTTTCTGCTCTTAGAGTTCGGCCTGCAGCGCCTCCGGGCTTTCGGGCGGCGTGTTCCTGCCCGTTGATGCCCATGCGGCAGATCAGGCTGCGCATTCTCGCTCCGGCGGTCCAGACCAGGGTGAGGTCCAGGGGGTCCTTCGCCGGCTTGGCCAGCCTGTGGTTCAGGCTGTCGGGTATCTCATGCTCCAGCAGGTGGTGGGCCATGTCCCCGTGGCTGGGAATCTCCGGCGCGGCTGCTTCGGCCATGGCTCGGATCACCCGGTTCAGCATCTCGGATACCGGGTCCTTCAGGGGATCGTGGTCCTGGGGCCGGGCGATGCCGGTCGGGGTATGGGCGTGTTCCAGCCACCGCCTTTTCCAGTCGGGGTTCCCGTTCTCCGGCTTCGGGGGCAACTCGGCGATGGTCCGCAGCCGCTGGTTCACGGCGTAGTTCCCCGGCGCTTCCTGCAGCCAGTTCAGTGAGAGGACCTGCCTGGAAACCTCCGGGGGCAGTCCCAGGGTGTCGAGTGTCCTGGCCTGTGCCGGGGTCAGGACGAACAGCCCTGCGATTCCGCGCCGGAATTCGCGCCTCACCTTCTCTGCCAGCTGCTGGGCCATCTGACGTCGAAGCTGGTCGACGGTCTTTGGAATTCCTTCTCCACGTCCGGCTGCGGTTCCGGGCAAGGTCGGCTCCGCCCGGTCCGGGTCGCACTGGGCCTGGATCAGCGCCGTCAGGTATTCGATGCGCGGTTCGATGGGCTGCGGCATTGCTTCTGTCTCCTTTCCCTTCTCTTCTGATTTCCTTCGCCGTTTCTCACCGCCGGTGGCAGTCCATGCTGCCGATGGGTTCCCGCTCGGTTCCTCCGGCCCCGACCGCGATTTCCACCAGTTCTCTTTTCCCAAGCCCGTGGATGCAGTTCGGGCATTGACCCTTCGCAGCGTACTCGATGTGGAAGAGGTTGTGGCAGCCGGGGCAGGCGTATGACAGGATGATCCTGGCCTGCCGCCACCTCCGCTGGCTCCCTGCATCGTCAGCAGCCGCTTCAGCCGTTCCTGTTCGGCTCTCCGTTTCCTGACCTCTGGGGGGAACCCTGGTCCTTGGGCGGAAGGGCGCCGGGGATAGCGGGCCTGGAGCATCCGGCGGCGCAGGTTCCAGCTGAGTCCCAGGCCGTCTCCGGGGGAGACCCGCTCCTGGTTCCCGATTCTCCGGGCCAGGCGGACCATGCTCTCCTGCTCTTCCGGGGTGTTCATCCGGTCGGCGGGTTGCAGTCCGCCCGCCTTCTGGTTGATCTTGGCGTGGAGGTTTCTGGCCACGTGCCGCCGGGACTCGGACTTGGTGATGACCGTCTTCCAGTCGATCCGGGCCTTCTCGAACTGGTCCTGCCGTTGGAATGCCCGGTAGGTCCGCAGGTGGCGCAGCTGCGCCCTGGGGTTCCCTCCGGCGGCGGCCGGAAACTGATCCGGTGTGACGTTGTTCATGTTTATCCTTTCCCGTGGAATGAAAACCCCCCGGAGAATCGATTCTCCAGGGGGTTCCGTGCGGTCCGGTCCGTGAACCGTGGAGAGTGCCGGCAGCGCCATGCCGAGGCGGCCGGCTTCTGGCAGGGCTTGCATTCTCCGGACCATGTGCGTGAGGATCAGGTATTGGTGTGAGAGCCGCTGGCCCATACCTGCGTCCCGGGGCATGTTCCCTTTACCGGAGCTCGGTGCCGCCCCGGCGCAAAAGGTAGCTTTCGCTGATGGACTTAGCTATTTTCCTAGTTCCCGTCAGGCTGCTGACGGCCTCGGGCACGGGGCGGATAACCACGCCCTCGCGGATGTGTTCGGCCCCGGGCAGCGTGGAGCGGCCTTCGGTGAGTCTGCGGACGATTTCCTTGGAGTAGGGACCTTCGTAAAGCACCGGGACCGTGTTCCAACCCATGGAGTTGATGTATTCGCAGGTCTGGTATTCCCCGTTTACGGCTATGTCGAAGACCCTGAACTCCTGGGTGTTGAGGCCGTACTTCAGGTCCTGGACCCTGGCGCCGTAGATCTCTCCCAGGACGTGGAAGTCGGCAGCGCCGAGTTTGTTTTCCATTCTCTGAAGAATCTCTTCGTGGAGTTCCCATTGCCGGACGTATAGATTGTTCCGGTTGGCCTCGTTCCTTTTGAGGGCCAGTCCCTGTTCCGACATTCCCAGGCTGCTGACCAGCGGTTCGCTGCCGGCGCGGGCCAGGCAGCACCAGGTCCCGTGAATCTTCTCGGTGATGGTGACGGTCTCGCCCTCGCGGAACATTTCGGGGTACTTCTTGATGTTTTCCACGGGGAACTTGAGGGTTTGTCCGGCCCGCGATTCCACCTGTCCCCGCATGTGTGTTGGGATGGGTGGTTCCCACTTGGTGATGCCGAGTTCCTGCTGCACGTCCACCCCCGGCGTGCGGCCGGGCATGGCGTAGACCAAGCCCTGGGACAGGACGCCCCGGAGCCTGACTGCCTTGACTCGGTTGTGCTGCGAACCGGCCAGCTTGCCCTCCAGGCCCATCTCGGCTATGAGACTGTCCGGGACCACGGAGGCCTCCGGGATGTAGGCGCAGATGTCCCCGTCCTGGAACTGGCCCTTGAGGACGATGCTGTAATAGTCGCCGATACGGGCCAGTTCCAGGAGGTCTGCGTCAGGGTGCTCTTCGATGGTGACGGGGTAGGTCTTGACTTCGAATTCCGACATTGCTGCTCTCTCCCTGCGGGCCGGGTTCTCCCGGGCCCATTGGTCTTTTCTACCGAGGAGTCCGCCTCTTTCCCTTTTCCTGACTGAAGAGGGCCGGTCCCTCTGGGCCGGCCTCTTCTCCTTGTGATACCGGCGCTCGGAGCCATAACCGCTCCGCAGGGGCCGTCCCCTTTTCTCGCCCTACCGCCTGGCTTTTCTCACCCAGAAGGCGGGAAGCTTCTCCTTCCGGTTGATCAGGCACTTCCTGAGAATGTCGGCGGGCACCGCCCGTTCCAATGCCTCCGGGTCGTAGAACTGTTCGCTGCGGGGCTGGAAGTAGCCGCCGACGATTCCCTCGGCCATGACGTCGGCGCCTCCGGCGGAGTTGGACGCCGCCTGGAGCATGTCCCGCACCTTGTCAATCCTGGGTTTGAGCTCAGCCCAGACTCGGGCTGCTTCGGCCACCTCCGGCCGTTCGTTGATCACCGGCCCCTTCCCGGCGGTTTCACCGCCGTCTTCCTCTGGGCTGGTTCCCCGGCAGGCGGAGTGGTAGCTGCAGTACTTGCAGTCGGTGGAACTCTGGGGGTAGGGCCGTTCGGCAGCTTCCCGGCCCGGGCGGATTCGACGATCACGGCCAGCTTCTCCAGTATCTGGTCCACGTCCTGCCTGGGCCAGGCGATTCGTTCCGGCGGCAGCATCCGGCCGTCGCGGTCCATCATGGCGAAGACTCCCCGTTCCGCGTGGGACACCAGTTCCATCTCGTGCAGCTTACGGCCGTAGAGGCTGATCTGGGTGAGGTATGCGGGGTAGACGGCGGCGACGCCGTTCCGCTCCACGTCCCGGCCCCGGTCGACGCTCATCGACTTGCATTCCAGCGTGACCCAGAGGTTGTTGGTGAAGGCGGGGTGCCGGCAGACCCCGTCGGGGTGCCCCTTGATGGTTGTGCCGGCTCCGGGGATGTCCAGTTCCAGGTCCAACTGGCCGCTTTCGGAGAGCACGGTGTTGCCGGTCTCCCAGCCGTTGTTTTCGAGTCCCTTCACGATGAGGACCTCGGCCATGTGGCCCAGGGCCATCCGGTTCCTGGCATGCCGTCCCGGCGGGTTGGACTCGGGGGTTTGCATCGCGGCGTAGGTCTGGGCCCGGACGCATTTCCCGGCGGAGGATATTCTGAGGTGGGGCGGCTGCTCCCGGTCAATGTCCTGGGAGGCGATGGGCTGCCAGTTCAGGTCTTCGGTCATGGTCCTTCTCCCTCGTGGTCTTTTTCTCATGCTACCACAGGGGAGAGTGGAGTCATTTGGCCTTTTGTCCGGTGTGACGGTTCAGGCTTGAGGCTGGGGGACCCGCTTTTGGAAAAGCTGCGCAAAACTTTTATGGTCTCACCGGTCCTGGTCCACGGCGGTTTCCTGCTCCACCGCCCACTGGAACAGGGAGGGGGTATCCGGCTCCTTCTGGCGCCGCCTGCTGGTTTCTTCCACCGGCTGGGCCATGAACTCGGCCCAGGAGAATATCGAGGTCTGCTCCGGCCCAGGTTTCGCCGGTTCCGTGGAGTCTGCGCCGGTTGTCACGGGGATCTTCTCGGGTTCCGGTTCTGCAGCTGCGTTGTCCCATTCGTCGTCCACCAGGTACCGTTCGCTCTCCCGCTCGGCTTCCCTGGCCCGGTCGAAGATGTTCTCCAGGGAGTCTCCGCCCTGGAAGTCCGCTTCGTTGATTATCTGCCGGGCCAGCGTCATTATCAGGTCCTGGCTGTCGTCGCCGAAGGCGGTCAGCCCGTCCTCGGGCAACTCCCCCTCCACCGCCAGAGAGCTCTGCATCTTCCTGGCCACCAACCGCAGCGCCTCGGTCTGGATCGTGTTCTCGTAGACCATGAACACCACCTTCACCGGGCGGGTCTGCCCGATGCGCCAGGAGCGCCGCGACGCCTGCCGCATGGTGTACACCGAGTAATCGGTCTCATACCAAACGATGGTCGGGAAGTCCACCAGGTCCAGTCCGGTCTGCACCAGCCGGGGATTGCAGATCAGCGCGTCCACGCCCTCCTTCACCCGGCGTCCAACCCATTCCTTCCGCCGCTCGGACTTGATGGTGCCCGACTTCAGGACCGCGGTGCGTATGCCCTCCCGGTTCAGGAACTGCTCGATCCGCGGGGTGAGGTCCCGGGTGTCGGTGTGAGGGGTGTAGACCAGCGCCCGCCGTCCGGCCCGGTTCTCCTCCTTCAACAGGTCGATGAGGGCCTGTTCCTTGGGATAGGTCTCGTCCTCGTCCAGGGGCGGTATGCTCACTATCACCCGGTCGTCTTCCGGGTCCGTCACCTCCTCGCCGCGGGTGCAGCCGTCGGGGAAGGCCAGCAGCGACTGCAGGTAGGCGGCCATCAGCCGGGTGGACCCCCGGCTCAGCGCCTCTTTCAGCGCGTCCCGCAGTTCCTGGTAGAGTTTCTGGTAAGCGGTCTTCTGCGAGTACCCCGTTCCGGGGTCCAGCTTCCGGCTCATCTGCTGGACCTGGATCAGTTCCTCGTAGGGGGGCAGGGCTGTGCTCACGTCGCTCAGCCGCAGGAATACGGTGTTCCCGATGATGTGGAACAGGGCTGCGGGGGCGAGTCCAGGGGTCTCCTTCTCGAGCTTCCGGTAGCCCCGGCGTCCGCTGCTGCTGCCGTGCTCGATGGCCTCGTCGTCCCGGCCGCCGTTCCGGTACTTCTTCTGCCGGAACCCGTACCGGTCGATCCAGCGGCCCTGCTGGTTGTGCTGGAACTCGTTCCGGATCTCCGGGGTGAACCGGTAGAGCAGGTGAAAGAGGGTGCTTGAGTAGCCTCCGGCCAGGGTGCCGGTCAGGGTGAGGATCCTGCCGCAGGCCTGGGCCAGGTTGCCGCCGGCGATGCCCTGGGCGGAACCGCGCGCTTTATACTCGTGAACCTCGTCTGCAATTAGCAGGTCGAAGAAGCCCTTCATCCGCTTCTTGATGTAGTCGGCCAGGGCGTACTTCCGGTTCCGGTACTTCGGGGGGGGCTCCGCCCATTCCTCCGCATCTCCGGCAGGCGCATCCGGCCTTGTGCTGCTCCAGCTTCGGCTGCCAGAGGGCGCCGCGCACTCCGGGCACTTCATCCTCTTCCGCTGCAGTTCTCCCACTGGGACGGGTATGCCGTCCTTGTCCCGGATCTGCTTGAAGCATCCGGGGCAGCAGTTGATTTTCCGGCCTCCGTCCTTCACCGGCAGCAGCCTGGTCACGCAGGCGGCCTGCCAGCGGTAGGACAGCTTCGCGGCCTCCCGGGACATGATGGTGAACTGGATCCCGGACCCGGGGTCCGGCTTCCGCACCGTCTTCAGGTCGGTTATGGTGCGGACGATGGCGGCCCGGGCCCGCGGGACGGTCATCTCAATCTCCCGCTTCCACTTCTGGACCAGGTGGGGCGGGGCCAGTACCAGGATGTTCCGGCATCCGGCCATGTGGGCGGCGGCGGCCCCGATGTAGGTCTTGCCGGTACCCATCTCGCCGACGATTATCGTGCCCGGGTTGATTTCCAGGCTGAGGGCGGCGCCCCGCACGGCGTGGGCCTGCGCTCCCATGGGCCTGCGGATCAGGACCGGCCCCTGCCGGCCCTGCCCGGGTTTCCCCGGCTGGTACCGGGGCGCGTAGGCTTCGGTCACCGTCCGGGCAATGGCGTCCTTGTAAGTCTCGATGAACTGGGACAGGTCCATCTGCCCGGGTTCGTCGGTATTCCCGCGGTCTATCAGGTCCTCCGGGTCGCCGGGGTCCCAGTCCCCGGTCCCGGTGGCGCCCTCCGGGTCCGGGCCGGCCGGGTTTCTCCTGTTCAGCCGGGAATCCCGCGGCCCGTTCCTGGTCTGACGGTCCCTGGTCTGACGGTCCCTGGTCTGACGGTCCCTGGTCTGGCGGCCGGGGGCTTCGTCCTCCTCGTTCTGGTGGACGCCGGTCCGGCCTGTTGCTCCCGCTTGGACTGTGGTTATCATTCCTGTTCCTCTCCTCCTGTTCGGCCGGGGGTTAGGCTTTTCCTCTTTTTCCCACCCTGAAGAGGGCGAAGAGGATGATGAGCAGGGTTCGGAGCGCCCTGCTCTTGGGGGCTACCGCTCCGGCCAGGAACCGTTCTTTCTCCCAGGCCCCTCGTTGGGGTAGGTTCTCAGGTCGATGATGCCGAGGCGTATTTGTTCCTGCACCTTCAGGTAGTAGTATTCAACGGAGGCGTCCCCGGGATCCGGGCCGTAGATGGAGCCGGTCGACGGTTCACGCTTCTGTTCACTTTTTCGTCCTTTCCCCGGAGCGTTGCCCGCGCCGGTGCGGCGCAGCCTACTCGTCTTCATCCTCATCCTCATCTTCCTCTCCGGGAATTTCCGGCTTCCTGACCTTGCTGCGGGTCTCCACGTCCTGGATCACGCCGGTGTCGAGGTCCAGCGTCCGGATGGTGGTGTACATCCGGTCCTGCCAGATCTCCTCCTTCTCATCGGCGCTGACGAATTCCATCTTCTTGACGGTCCGGCCCTTGACCAGGATACGCCGTCCGCTGGTCTCCAGCTGGAGGTTGTCGAGGAACCCGGCGGCTACCAGCATGGCCATGTGGCCCTGTCTCAGGGGCATCAGCGGCTGCGTCTTCGCCGTGTGCGACGGCCACAGGCTGTCCTGGATCGCCTGGCTGGTCCAGAGCCCGGATTTCCTGGCCTCCGCCGCGGCCTGCGCCGGGTTCACGGTGCGGATGGTGAAGAGCACGTCGCCCGGCTCTCCTGATGGAATGAACATCAGCATTCTCGTCCATTGGTCTTCCAGCGTCTTCACCTGCTCTGTCGGGCAGTGGGCCCACTCCAGGATCCTCTGCTCGTAATATGGGTTGGCCTCGGGCTGGGCCCGCCGGTTTCCCATCAGGATGACCTGGTCGAAGTCGTCGTACTCCGGGTCCGGGAAGCGCCGGCACCCCAGCTTTTCGTAGTTGGCGGCCAGGTACCGGGCCGATACGGCCAGCCGGTGCCGGGGCACCACCAGCATCAGCAGGCCCCCTTCGACCAGGTACCGGGTGCAGTGGGTCAGGAAGGCGTGTTCCACCCGCTTGTCCTCCTGGTCGAAGTCGTATGGAGGGTTCAGGTACAGCGCGTGGAAGGTGGTGTTGGCGATCATGGTCTGGAACAGGTCGGCGGAGAGGGTGAAGTCCATTTGCTCTCGGGCCCGCTGGGCCCGTTCCTGTTCCAGTTCCACTCCGAAGGTCCGTATCTCGGCGCTGGTCTTTGCAGCCAGGCGGGCGGCCAGCCTTTCGCAGGCGTCCCCGGGCCCGCAGCAGGGGTCGAGGATCCGGACCGTCTCCGGGGTTCCCCGCCGCTGGGGTCTCCGGACCATGATGCTGTTGGAGGCCAGGTCCACGCACCGCAGAGGGGTGGGATAGTAGCCGCCCTTGGCTAGTCCGGCCAGTCTCATGTTTCTTCTCCTTCCGGTTCCCGGCGCTGCCGGTCATTCATTCGTGGTTCCCCGGGTGTGCCTTATCCTGTGCGCCCTGCGTCCATGGGACATCTCGGCAGCTTGCGCGTTGCAGGCCGGTCACGCCGGCCGGGCGTTTATTCACGGGGGCGGCGGTTTTCCTCCCGCTCCATCCGCCTGCGTTCCTGCCGTTTGCGGCGCCACCGTTTCTTGGCTGCGGTCCGCATCTGCTTCTTCCATGCCGCGGAGCAGGCCTTGCTGCACGTCACGGCGTGGGACCACGTTTGGATTCGGATCGGGGGGATGGGCTTTCCGCAGATAACGCACCTTGGTTCATTCATAACGGGCCCTTCCTGGATCGGGGAATCGCCGTCCGGCGCGCCGGACTCCCCGGGCGGCTGCCCGTCTGCCTGGCGTGGTGAATGGTCTGCCATGGTGAATCTTCCTATCGTTTCTGCCCCGCCGGGGCTGCCTCGTCCCGCGCGGCCCCGGCGGGGAGGCAAGCCTGGACCAGTCCCACCACCTCGCCCTTGGCCAGCGTCCGCTGGTAGCAGAGGATTTGGGCGGTGTCCTTCTCCTCGGCACAGGTTTGGCAGAAGGTGGTCAGCAGTTCGGCCTGCTTGGCGACGACGATGCGCTTGACCAGCACTGAGCCGCCCTCCGGCAGGTCATGCCGGTACAGCTTTTCGAAGGGGTCTCGCGTTTCCTCGTCCGTCGCGGGCCGGTAGAAATGGGGCTGCGCGGAACTGCACAGGTGCTCCGTGCCTTCGTGGGCGCAGAACCGGCAGCGTTTCCCGTCCGGGGAGAACAACCGCCAGGCCTTCCCGTTCCGGGCCTGGCGCCGCTTGTTGCCCCGCTTGAGCGGGTTCAGCGTTCTATCCATCGCCTTCTCCCCCTTCTCCCTGTGCTTTGGGGCCTCTGGCCGGCTCCAGCGTCAGGATGCCCGCGGCGATGTCCTGAGACAGGTCCGCTTCCAGTTGCTCTAGCACGGGGATGCAGCGCCAGGCCTGGATTCCCATGCACTCCAGGGGCTTTATCTCGCCGTTCTCCAGGCCTCGTTCCCAGAGCCATCCGGCCCAGGAGCGGTGCAGGGGAAGGGAGACACGCCGGTCTAGGAAGCGGTAATGCCGCTCCGTTGGGTCCTCTCCCGGCCGGGTCACCAGCAGGAAGTCGTCCCGCTCGAAGGAATACTCGGCCAGCTTGGTGTAGGTCATGGCGTGCCAGCCCATCCGGTTGGCCATCCGGGTGATCCGGCTGGTCCAAGTGCCCAGGCTGGGCGGGGGCACCTGGCAGGTGAGCATCTCCTCGTTCAGCGCTAGTCCCTCGGCTCCGGGGGTGAGGTGGGCCGGCTTGGGCGGCATGTTCAGCAGGGATGCCCAGACCGCCTTCAGCGAGGTCTGGGGTCCCAACATCGACAGGAACCAGAGGTTGTTGAGGCCGTCGGGCTGGTCCGGGGGTTCCAGGGCGAAGGCGTCCACGGTGGCGCTGAAGCCGCCGGCACTGACGGTCCAGAGCTCGGCTCCGTCTTTCTCCTGTTCCTGTTCATCCCGGCCGGCCAGGGGATTTCCGGTCATAGGCTGCTCCTCTCTCTTTTCCGGTTGGTTCGGGTGATGCGGGCTTTTAGCGTTTCACCGGCACCGGGTTGCAGGCGCACCCGTAGCCCTGGTGGCTTTCTATGCGGCATCCCGCAGGGTAGCGGACTCCGGTGTTGTTTCTCTCCACCTCGTGGTTCTCCACACCGTGGTTCTCCGTCTCTTTTTTCTCCTGGACTGTGGTTGTCTGGGACATGATGCAGCTCTCCTTGTCTGTATTTTGGCCGTTTGGGTCCGGTTGGTCTTGGGTATAAAAAACGGGAACGGTTCCGGGATCTGCGGCCCTCACGGTCCCCTGTCAACGGGGTCTTCTTCCGGGATTTTCCGGATCTACATGATTGCGCCTCCGGTGTTTGGATTAGGCCCGGGGGATTTTATCCCCGTGCGGGCGGGGGAATTCTTGATGCGCTCACCAGGATGGTTTCCAAGCGGGTCTCCGGCCTCGGGGGAATCCCCGCGTGTGCGGGAAACCAGGCTGCCCTGCGAGGTCTCAACTCTGGGATGTGTCGTTGGGATCGGCGGACCGGGCCACCATCATGGCGTCGGCGATCCGGTATGCCGCTAGGGCGTACTTGGCGAGCGAGACTGGACTTTCCACGTCGGTCTGTTTGATGGTGTGTTTCATGGCTTCGCTGGCGAACCAGTTCCGCAGGGTCATCCCGTCCGCTCCGGACCTGGGGTTGGGGAAAGCCGGGGTGCTGTTGATTTTGTTAACCATGCTGTCCTTTTGGTGTGTGGTGTATCCCTTAAGGCGCCTCTTTTTCTGTCCGGGCTTGGTTCCGGCGAACAGGCTGGTTATCAGACCGGCTAATGAGATGAGGAAGCCGATGGTGGAGACTATGACGACGAACAGGGCTGCTTCTGCTATCTTGTCCAGCCCCGGCGGGTATTTGATCCCGAAGGGGCTGCGTTGCCCGCCTGTGAAGACTGCTATGAAGGTGATGAGGAAGATGGCAAGGGCAATCATCCCTGTGACTGCGGATGCTGCCGTTCCTGTTGCCGTCAACTTGGTGAAGCTGTTTTGTCTGAGCAGCCAGTTCTGCATTTCGGCCTCCGCTCTTTTGGAGTAGCAGGATTATGCCTGAGCGTTGCCATGCTGAATTTTGCTCTGCGGGATTGGGGGTTCAGTCCCAGGTCAGAACAGCCGGGCCATGCCGGTCTGCTGCTGTGGTTGGTCATCCCCGGCTTGGTCCGTCCGGGCCTGGTCCGGTTCCGGGTCTCCAGCCGTGGCCTGGCTGCGCTGTGTCTTCTTCCGCGGGGCCTTCGGCGGGTCGTGCCTGGGCCTCAGGGGGCTTTCGGCCCAGCGGGCGTTGGCCCGCTCGACCACCCCGGGCAGTTCGCCGATGAGGTCCTCCAGGGCGCCGGTTTCCGGGAAGGTCTCGATGTGGGGGTCGGCACCGGAACGCCACACTGCGGCGCTGGCCCGCCCGCCTTCGACGTGCAGGACCATCTTCAGTTCCGCCGACTGACCGGCGGAATATTCTTCTGCTGACTCTTCGGCCGGTTCGCCGGGTGACTCTTCGGCCGGTTCGCCGTCCGGCTCTTCTGCTGGCTTTTCGACCAGTTCTTCCGACGGTTCTTCCGCCTGCTCCTTTTCCCTGGCGTTGGTGGCTTCCGGTTTCTCGTTCACCGGTGCTTCAGCCCCGGTTTCTTCGTACCTGGACTCTTCTGCGCAGGCTTGCGGGTCCTGGAGTTCCGCTTCTTCATCCTCGGCCTGCTCCGCTGGGAAGTCCTCCTGGTCTGCGGTCTCGGCTTCCGGCTGGAAATCCTCCGGTTCCAGCCCTCCGGCCTCCTCTTGAAAATCATCCGCGCAGCCGCCGGGTCCGCCGGTTGTTTCCCAGGACTCCGCCGCTTCGTTCTGGAAGTCCTCGTCCTTTTCTTCAGTCATTATGTATCTCCTGTCCTCCCGGTTCCCGGGGCCGTGCCGGCGGCATCCCGGCTGGGCTATGCCCGTTCCAGGTTTTCCTGCTCCAGGCGTTCGCTGATGGTCGACATATAGGGGCCCTGGATGTTTCCGTTCCGTTTCCGCCATTTCCGGTGCAGCGGGCTTTCCCCCGCCCCAGGGTCGCAGGGGTCGGGGTGAATCTGGACCATCTCCAGCAGGAAGCTGTCCTCCCGGTACCTGACCTCCATACGGGATTCCTCCCCGTCCCTGGCTTTCAGCCACACTTCCACCGGTTCCCTGACTTTTATCCACAGTTCCACCGGCCAGGCCCGGTCGTTTTCCTGGAACCTCGCCAGCGATTGGGGCGACAGGTGGTGGTCGACGGCTTGCAGTTCCGCGGCTGTCTCCGCCGCGTATTCTTGTATGCCGGTCTTCATTCTGACCTCCCGGAGTGTCCGGTGTTTTCGTGTCCGTTGCGGGGGCGGCCTTTCTCCTGCCGTCAGTAGTACCAGTCCTGGACCACCACGATGTTGTCCGGTAAGTGGAGGAGGACCCGGCGGATTTCCCCGTACTCCTCTGGTCCGCTCTGGAGGGCGGCGTATCCCTCCGGTGTGATGACCGCCTTGGGTATCACGTTGTCGGGCAGTACCGCGGCGTTCTTCCCGAAGGCCCAGTTGTTCCCGGGTCCGGGGTCCAGGTCTACCTGGTACCGGTTGCCGGTCACGGCCCAGTCGTTCCGCAACGGCGGCATGATGTCTGCTTCCGGGTCTGGCTTGCTGAAGTTTCTCTCGTGAAAGGCATCTGTTATTTTCTCCGCTTCCCGGAAGGCCAGGTCCAGGTCCTCCGGCCGGGTCGTTGGCGTGATTATCCAGACCGCTATGTGCATGACTCATATCCTTCGTGGCGCCGGATGTACGCGGCTTCCCAGTGTTTTCCGTCTGCCAGTTTCACCCTGGCCGTTCCGGGCAGTCATTCGTCATCCCGTTTTTCCTGCTGTTTGGCGATGACCGCCGCCCTGGTTTCATCCCAGGCCCGGCGCAGTTCAAGCAGTTCCCGGGCGAAGAACTTGCTGATCTTCATGGCCTCGAACTCCTCGTTCTGCTTCGTGAGAAGGTCCTGGAGCCACTCTTGGAACCGCCTGACCCGTTCCTCCCGGGGGAGCGCTGGGTGAAGGTTCTCCCCGTGGTGCTGGTACAGGCTGACCAGCAGCTGGTCCAGTTCCGGCCCGTCCAGGTCCGCCATGTACCGCTTGATTATCCGTGTCGGCAGCATTCCGCTCTCCTTGTTCCGTGTTCCCTTTCACTTTCTACGCCACACCCGCACCCGGTCGTTTATCCGGCTGAAGCGGGGGATTTCCAGTTCCTCTTCCAGCCGGTAGCCGTCTTCCAGCGCGTCGAACATCGAGCCGCCGCCGGTGTGGCCGTTCCGGTTCTCTCCCACGTATATGACGCGCTCCCCGCTGAATCTCTCCACCACCTCTCCCGGCCAGGGGTCGATCTCGGGCCAGCACATCAGCAGGCTGCGGCCCGGGTGCTTCTCCAGGGCTGTCAACCCGTCCACCCGTTCTACCCGGCTCCACCGGGGCGAGTTGGGAAAGTACGCATCGGCCCCGGGATCCGTGGCCACAATGTCCGCTCCCGCCTGGTCCAGTTCCATCGCCCAGTACCCGGTTCCCGCGCCCACTTCCAGGATGGGGCTGTATGCCGCGATGAGCCGGGCGGTCCTCCGGTTCAGCACGGCGAACCCGAAGGTCCGGTTGAATTTATCCCGGGCCTCCCGGTCGTCGTGGTCCTCCGGCCATCCCCTCTGGATCAGCCAGGACTCGTTCAGCGTCAGGGGTTCTCCCGGATCCACCAGTTCACAGCAATGGCACCGGGCGCACCGGCATCAGGGCCGGGTTTTCTGCTCCCCGCGGGTGATGAATACCTCTCCGGTGAACGTGGACGGCGTGAACATGGATGTGACCTCCTGGGGTTCTTTTCGGGCCGGCCAGCGGCCCACAGCAGGGCCGGCCCGTCCTTTGCCGTCCTACCGGGTGTCCCCGCCGCTCCGGTTTCCTGCCGTGACCGGACTCTCCGGCGCCGGTCCGGCGATCCGGGCTGCGTTCTCCGGCGTGGCGTAGACCGGGGTCATCGTGCCCTGCTCCAAGTCTAGGTAGAGGCTCATTGTAGGGGCAGTCGTTGGCGGCCATCCGGCGCACCACCTGCACCACCAGCATCGCCATTGTCTGGTTGATGGTGGGGTCCTGGTCCAGCAGGTCCAGGGCTGCCGCGCAGTCAATGTCCGGCGGGGTCTCCGGGACTGCATTCAAGAGGTCCGGCCTCTGCGCCGCCGGGCTGGGCAGTTCGCTGCATACGCCGTCCTTGAAGGACCCGGGGTGGTACTGCCACCCGGCGGCCCGGTTCCCGATGAGGACCTGGCCCCAGTTCTTCCCGTTGCCGGCGTCGATCAGCCAGAGGGACGGCCGCTGCCGCAGGCATTCCTCCATCTCCCGGCGGGCCCGGGCGTTGTCCACGCAGCCGATCATCAGTCCGGGCCGGTACCTTCCGACTCCTGGGTAGGTCCCGTTGGTCTGTTCCCGGAAGGGCTTGACGGTGTAGCCGATGGTCCGGCCGTAGGACTCGGACAGCCGCTCGGCCAACGCCTCGCTCTTGTATCTTCCCACGTCCGGTTGGTAGAAGTTCTGCCGCAGCAGGTTGTGGGGTTCCACCCGGTCATGGTCCACCAGGACGATCTCGGCCGGCCGGCCGGTGTACAGACGGCACAGGGCCTCGGCCACGAAGCCGCCGGTGCCGCCGCATCCAACCACGGTTATCCGGGGATTGTCCGCCATGAAGGGCGTGTCCAGCCGGTGGTTCATCGGCTCACCTCCCGGGGTTGCCGGTACCCCACAGTCTCAGGCCGGGTTTTCCGGAACGCGTTCCAGGCCTGCCGGTTCATCTCGTGGATTTCCTCCCGGCTCCAGTCACAGTGCAGCGTGGCCAGCGTGAGCAGGTCCCTCTGGGCCGTCAGCGTCATTTCGTGGAAGGGCTGGACCAGCCGGTGGATTTCGTCCGCTTCGTGCAGGTACTCGTTGATTCTCTCCTGTACCCACTCCCCTTCCCTGCCGGTGAAGATGCCTTCCTCCATATTGTCCGGGGGCATGGCGATCATGTTTTCCACGGGGTCGAACCCGATTCCGGCGCCAGTCAACAGTTCCGCGGCCTGTTTCACCTGTTTGGGCTCCAGGTCGATGATGTACCGGATTATTTCCGTCATTTTTATTGCTCCTTTGCCTGTTTTAGAACAGGCTGGCCTGCACGGTCCGGGGCGGCGGCGGCTCGTCCTCCGGCGGCGGGTCTTCCAGTATCCGGCGGAGGGCCTCGGGTATCGCGAGAAAGTCCTCCACCACCCGGTCCCGGAACTCGTTCCGGCGCAGTCCTGCGACAGGGTGCATCACGGGGAATATGAACCGGCCGTCCCGGCGCCTCAGTTTCCCCCGAGCGTTGCTGATGTTCTTCTCATGGGGCAGGAACCGGTCCAGTGAGAAGCGGCCCAGCGTCACGACGAGCTCCGGCTGTATGATATCCAGCTGGGCATCCAGGTGCTTGCTGCAGGCCGCGATCTCCGCGGGCTCGGGGTCCCGGTTCCCGGGGGCCTGGCACTTGATCATGTTGGTGATGAACACTTCGTCCCGGTTCAGCCCGGCGAGGGCCAGCAGGTCGTCGAGGAACTCCCCAGCTTTTCCGACAAAGGGTTTTCCATGTTCGTCCTCGTTTCTTCCCGGACCCTCGGCGATGAACATTATTCCGGCGTCCGCCGGCCCCTCTCCGGGCACCGTGTTGGTCCAGCTGCATCCCAGCGGGCAGTCCCGGCACTCCCGGATGCTGGCGGCGGCCTGTTCCAGCCTGCCGCCGGCTTCTGCGGGGCCTGTTTCGATGCTTGTTTCCATGCCGGGTTCCTCCATCAATGAATTGCGCTGAATCCAGGGGGTTTGGGGGATGAATCCCCCAACGTACGTCTTCTTCAGGGGCTTGCCTTCAGGGCTTGGTTGATGAGGTCCATCGCGGTCTCCAGCCGTTCGGCCTGCCCGTCTGAGGCCCTCTCCCGGGTGTTGTTTTGGGAGCTGCCCTGGGACAGGACTCTTACCACCGCCCCGGTGAGTTCCAGGGCCAGGTTCAGGTTCTGCTTTTGCTGTTGGGTCAACCCCGGGCCCGTCTCGACCAAGCGTGGGATTCCGAAGATGATCCGGTTCTCATCCCGGTCGAACCCGGCGTTTTCAGGCGCGGGCAGTTCCAGCGCCGTCATGTTGGCCAGGGCCCTCACGGTCTTGTCGTCGTCCTGGTCCTTTGGCGCTTCGTCAACCAGGACTAAGAGTTCTTCCGGGTGCTCCTCGTCCACGGACAGGACTCCCCACACGCCGCCGTGCTGGAAGGAAAGCCCGTCACTGAAGATGAATTTCTCCTGCCCGGCTCTGGTCATGGCCTCTGTGGCAGCTTGGTACAGGTCCACGGTGAGCCTCTGTGGTTCAGTCATCTGTTTCGACTCCTTTGGTTGTGGTTGGGCTGCGGCTGCTCCCGGGTCCGGTCAACCGCCCAGGCTTGGGGACGGGGGACCCGCTTTTGGAAAAGCTGCGCAAAACTTTTGTGTTTGGCACTGGTGGGCTTAAATGGGATTGCCATGCCGATTCCCCTTAAATCTGAACAGTTACGGGTCCGGGCGTTATCTCCGGTCAGCCTTGCTCCGGCCCCGCAGCGGCCCGGTTTTCCTGGAATACGTCCTCGGGCCTGATTTCCTGGAAGTGGCCGTAGACGCCGACTCTCATCGCAATCTCCGGCTTGGGCTGGTCCAGCCTGCCGGCGACGCCGTAGATCCTGAAGCCCTGCTCGTCCTGGTCGTCGGTCCGGGAAAAGAAGGCCGGCAGCCGGCCGTGGGAGTGAAACTCCAGCATCATCCCTTCCAGGGGCCGGTATTCCAGGCTGGTTGGTTTCCCGGTCTGTTCCGGCACCTTCACGCAATATTTCTCCCCGTTCCAGTGGACGGCGAAGCAGCGTTCCAGGTCCGGGGTCTCCTGGAACCAGAGGATGGCGGCGGACAGCAGCGCGACGGGTATCTTCCCGTGACGCAGTTCCATCTTGGGGCTGGCGTCGCCGAGACCTCGGACCCGGCACTCTGTTAGCTGCACCCGCGCCGTCAGGTCCGGCCCCTCGGCCTGCACGAATACCCCGTTGCCCGCCAGCACGTAGTCGTAGCCCGCTCCCTGGTGACTCCCCTGATCCCGCGCCGGTGGTTGACCAGGTATCCCACCGGCCCTCCGGGGGCCTTCCGTTCAGTACTGCCGGGGCTCGTTTTCGGGGAGTTCCATGGCATCGGCCACCGTGCAGTATTGAACCAAGTCCTCCACGGGGTATTCTGCTTTTCCATCCAGTTCCTTCCACAGTGCGTAGAGTTGGTTCGGGTGTTTCTTCGATCTCCGGTGAGTGTCTCCGGGCATGGAGAAGTGGGACTGGAAGAAGGACTCCGGGACCTCCTCCGCCCGGTCGGGGAACCGGTGGTTCCCGGGGCACACCCGGCCGTTGTGAAACACGTTGAAGGCCCGCGCCCGGTACAGGGTCTCGTCGGGTTCCTCCGGCCTCCTGGTGGCGGCGAATACCCAAGGCGCACGGCCCGGAGCCGCGATGAAAACCAGGCCGGGCATCGGCAGCCGGAACCTTTCCGGCGCCTCGAAAGCCTTCACCTGGAGGGCCGCGTTCCAGACTCGCGGCTCCCGCCACAAGGCGGTGATCACCCCTTCCTGGGACTGCTTCCACCATAGAGACCCCGGGGGCAGCAGCCCGGTGCGGGCGCCCATGTCCTCAATGAATGCCGCGGCTATCCGGTCGGCGTCCACCGGCCGGGTCCAGGTGGCGTCCTGGTCGTAGCACTTCAGGACCAGGTTCTCCTCGTAGATGTCCAGCCGCATCCTGATCCGGTCCCGCTCGGTAGGCGTCCTGTCCGGCTCCGCCCATTTGATTCCGTCGTCCGTCCAGTGGTTCATTTCTCTTCCCTGCTCTGGTTGATGGGGTTCTCCGGGGGATTGTTCAGGGAATTATTCCGGGAATTCTCCGGCCCCGCTTCCAGTCCGGGCAGAATCAGGTCCAGCATCTGCCCGAATCTCTCCGGCAGGTCCTCCTCCAGCCAATCGGCGAGTTCGGTCACCGGGGCTATCATTGCATCCGCCTTCTTCCATTCACCGGCGGCGTACTCAATGGTCTCGTCCTCCCAGGAATCGGAGAATTCGTAGCTGAAGTCATCGGGGAAGCACTCGTCCGTGAAGATGTTTCCCGTCCTGGCCCAGATCCATTTCACGGCCAGGTGGACGGCGGCCATGGGGGTTCCCCCCGCCGCTGCTTCCAGCCTTTCCAGGGATATTCCTCCCTCCGGAATGCGCTGCAGCGTCTCCACGAGTATCTCATCGGTGGCGGCTTCCAGCCATGCCTCCCGCATTCCCCGGAACTGGTCGTAGCCGTACCCCTGCTGGTATTCCCTCGGGACCTCTGCCAGGAGCGCCATCGCGGCGATGCCGGGCCGGATGTGGGGCCACATGTCGTGGAGTTCCTCCAGGGAGTATCCCATCAGCATGAAGGGTATGCCGTCCCGGAGAAATTCGTAGGCGCTCTTCGTGTAGTACCCGTCCTCCTTGTTCCATTCGGAGTTTCCCTCCAGGTAGGACTCGTGCAGGGGGAAGTATCTTCCGGTGAACCGATCGGCGAAGGCCAGCACCTGTTCCCACTCATCGTCCAGCTCGAGGATGTCCCGGGCGTGTTCCGGCATGGTCCGTTCCAGCAGGTCCTCGAACCATTCCCGGTTGTCCTCGCCGTATTCGTCCCCTTGCATCAGTCTCCGGATGATCGTGCTGATTTTCCGGGGGCGCTCCGCTGCCAGGCGCATCAGCCCCTTCAGCCGCCGGGGCGCATCATGATTCTCCGCATCGTCCGGTGCAGCCTCCGGGTCGCCGCGATGTGTCTCTCCGCCTCGTCGACCGCCTGCTCCAGTTCCAGCCTCTCTTCGTTCTGGATCTGCCAGGCCGGTTTCACCGGTTTCCCGGCCAACTCCAGCAGCTTCAGCCTGGCCTCCGGGGTCCGGCTGAGAATCAGCCTCAGTGTTGGGGTGTCCATTTTCCTTCACCTGCGGCCCCCCTGGTCCCGACCCGTTTGTCGAACTTGTATATGGTGTCGCCGTCCCGCTTGCTCTCGCTGACCGTGGCGTTGGCCAGGTCCCCGTAGAAATCCGCCAGGCTGGCTTTGACCTGCTCCACGGTCATCTCCGGGCCGGGGGGCCTCGAACTCCCTGCCGTAGTAGAGAAATATCCGGGCCATGTTGTTTTCTTCCTCCTTCTTCTTTCCCCATTTTCCGGTTTGCGGGTTTACGGGTGGTCCTGCACCCAGCCGGCCAGGTCCTCACCGTTGATGGTCCACCGGTCGTGCCGGATGCCGGCGGTGACCTCCCGCTTGAAACGCTGGTAATGCCGTGCCGCGTACTCACCGTCTCCGGTTATGTCCGTCAGCAGCGCCAGGGCCAGCTGGGCCGGGCCGGAGCCGGAATAGCCCCAGGCGAACCCCTCGGGAGAGTGGTTGACCAGATCCTGCCGTTCCGGCAGGGAGCGGTCTTCACGCGTCCCGTCCTCCGCTTCCAGGCTCACCGTCACGGTTATGTTCACCCTGTTTTCCCTGCTGCTCCGGGTTCTCCGGTAGGTCCGCCGGGAGGGGTCCCGTTTCATGGGCGCGGGCTCAAAGAGGATCCGAATGTCCCCGGCCTGGACCTCCAGCTCTTCCGCCAGCTGCGCCAGGCAGCCGTACTGGCTGGCCAGCAGTTCATCCTCCGGGCAGCGCTCCACTGCTCGCGGTAGGCTTCTTGCGCTATCCCGATGGTGTGGCGTGCGTCTGCCAACTGGTTTTCCAGCATCCGGATGCTGGGTATTCTCACCGTGTGAAACATCTTTTGTTCTTCTCCTTTCACCGCGGGACCGGCGGCGGGACGGTCTCTCCGGCAATTGTCGTTCCTCAGGCCCGTCCTGCGCTTTACCGGCCGGGGCGGGGCGGCATCCCGAAGCTGGCCGGGCTGCCTTCCCGGCAGCCGCAGCCGCACTCGGTCCCGGGGTCTTCCACCGCTTCGCAGAGGTGGTCGGCCAGTTCCTTTCCAATCTCCCGGGCGATTATTCCGGCGGTCTCGGAGTCCAGGCTTCCGCTCGCTTCGTCCTCCACCGCGTTGATGCAGCAGCTGCATATCTCTGCCATGCTCTCTCCTCCTGTTGTGGCGCTGCCGTTGCGGGTTCCCAGAAACCATCTCAAAACCTGAAGTGTCCTTCATCCTGTCTTGAGATAGTCGGATCGGGGGTTTGGGGGATGAATCCCCCAACGTAATCCCATTCTCGGATTCCCGCTTAGAGCCAATTTCTTAACGTTCTGGTCGGTGTTCAGGCTTGAGGACGGGGGACCCGCTTTTGGAAAAGCTGCGCAAAACTTTTGGGGTTGAGATTGCCTTGCCGGTTCCACGGGCTCCCGTTCCTTGGTTTTCCAGCTGCGGCCGGGGTGGAACGGTCAGGGTATGCTCCACGCCGGCTGCTGCCCGTAGCCGTTCTGCCACAGGTGAAATTCCTCCGCCCCGGAGAACTCGCAGTAGAGGGCGGGTTCCCGTTCCACCAACCCCGGCATCCCCCACCCGTACTCGCAGGTGTAGATCACCGACTGGTCCTCTCCTGCCCAGACCGCCGCCGAGTCGTCGTACTTCACGGGTCCAGGGCACGTTTGGACCAATTCCTGGAGCAGCTCCCTCAGCCGCTCGTCCGCGCCGGGCAGCGCCCTTCCGGGCAGGGCGTACCTTTCACCCGGGGTCTCTACCGCCGCGCTGGACTCGACGGCCAGCATGGTCTCGGGATTGGCGATCTGGCCGCTGCCGATCACCAACTCGCCGTCTTGTCCGAACCCGTAGAGCGCCCGTTGAACCGTCTGCTCGGCCCAGGAAAGACCGCTCCAGCCGGGCATCCTGGTTCCCAACGTCGTCTCCTTGCCGCCGTGCAGTTCCGGGTCGAACCGCACCGTCGCGTTCCAACCCCGGTTGACCAGTTCTACGACGTTCATTCCTAAACTTCACTCCCGGCCAGCAGCGCCTCGAATCCGGCCTGGTCCAGGACGGCGGTTCCCAGCTGCCTGGCCCTGGTCAGCTTGGATCCCGGCTTCTCTCCGACCACCAGGTAGTCGGTGCCCTTGGTCACGGAGGAGCCGGTCTTCCCGCCCTGCTGCCGGATCATGTCCTCGGCGTCCTGCCGGGTCATTCCCTCCAGCTTCCCGGTGACCACGAAGGTCTTGCCTTCTGCGTTTTTGTTTCAGTTGCCCGTCATTTCGGTCCTCTCTTCTCCTTCTTCTTGTTGGATTTTCCCGGTCATGTTGACGCCGGCCTCCCGCATCAACTCCAATGTCCTCTGGACTCGTTCCGAGCGGAAGCCCCGCACGACCGACGCTGCCTGCGATCTCCGGTCCGATGCCCGGTTCGGCTTCCAGTTGCTCCCGGTCCAGCCCTTCTATCTCTTCCATCGTCCGGTACCGGGCGGCCAGCTTCGCCGACACATCCCGGCCCAGCCGAAAGATTCCCAGGCTGTAGAGCGCCCGCTCCAGGGGCTGCGCCTTGCTGGCTTCGATGTTCCGCAGTATCCGGTCCGCCAGCTTCTCCCCCATCCGGTCCAGCTTCAGAAACTGCTCACGGGTCAGGAAGAACAGGTCCGCCGTGTTGGCCGCCAGCTTCCGGTCCACCAGTTCCGGGCACCAGTGGTCTCCCAGGCCGTCGATGTCCATGGCCCGCTTGCTTACGAAGCTCTTCAACTGCTCCGGCAGCAATGCCGGGCAGTCCTGGTTGGGACACCAGTGGCCGGTCTTTCCCTTCCGGGTCTCCACCCTGGTCCCGCAGGTGGGGCACCGGGCCGGCATCCGGAAGGGGGCGCCCTTCCGGTTAGCGATGGGGTCCGCCGGACCGGTCACCTGGGGAATCACGTCTCCCGCCCGCTCGCCGACCACCATCGTTCCCGCCCGGATGTCCTTCCGGTGGACGTCCTCCTCGTTGTGCAGGCTGGCGCTCTGCACCGTCACACCGCCCAGTTCCACCGGGTCCAGCGCCGCCACCGGCGTCAGCCGGCCAAAGCGGCCGTGGCTGACCCGTATCTCCCGCAGCATTGTTGCGTTCTGCCCCGCCGGGAACTTCCAGGCGATGGCCCACCGGGGTTCCCGGTGAGTTTCTCCCAGCTTTTTCTGGTTGGAGAAGTGTTCGGCCTTCACCACGATGCCGTCGATCTCGTAGTCCAGGTCTCCCCGGATGTACAGCATCTCCCGGTGGTATTCCTCCACCTCCTCGATGCTCCAGCAGAGCCGGTTCAGGGGGTTCACCGGCAGGCCCAGCTCGTCCAGGTCCGACAGGGACATCCGGTGGCTGTTGGCCGTGGGGTTCTGGTTGGTGTACACCCAGGTCCGCAGTCCCCGCCGGGAGGCCAGCTCCGGGTCCAGCTGGCGCACGATTCCCGCAGCGGCGTTCCTGGGGTTGGAGTACTTCGTTTCTCCCTGTTCTTCCCGCTCCCGGTTGGCGTCCTCGAAGACGCTCCGGGGCATGTAGACCTCTCCGCGGACCTCAAGGAGTTCCGGCGGGGTCCAGGGCTCCGTCCTGAGCGCCAACGGGAGGTTGAGCACCGTCCGTATGTTGTGGGTCACGTCCTCGCCTCTGCTCCCGTTCCCCCGGGTCACTCCCCGGACCAGCTTCCCGTTCCGGTACACCAGCCGCACCGCCAGCCCGTCGATCTTGGGTTCAGCGTGCATGGGAAATTCCCCGGTTCCCAGATGCCGGGCTGTCCGCTGGCGCCACTCGGCGAACTCCTCCCGGCTCGATGCGTTGGCCAAGCTGAGCATCGGCTCGGCGTGCTCCACCTCGGCGAAGCGGGAACTGACGGTTCCGCCCACCCGCTGGGTGGGCGAGCTCTCGTCCTGGACCTCCGGGTGTTCCCGTTCCAGGCGCCGCAGCCGGTCCATCAGCCGGTCGTACTCCGCGTCGGGGATCACGGGGTCCTGCAGGTTGTAGTAGCGGTGGTCGTGGTACCGGACCTGCCGCCGCAGCTCTTCAGCGGTTTCCGTGGTTGTGGTTATGCTCATGCTCTTCTCCTGTCCTCCTCCCATGGCCGTCTTTCAGCGTCTGTCTTTCAGCGGTATCCGGCGGCTTTCTTCAGCGCTTCCAGGGATCTCCGCTGCTGTTCCTGCATCCGGTTCCGGATGGCTTCCAGCAGCGTGGTCCGCCTCCCGGTTTTCTTCCCGAAGGCTGACAGGCATTCCTGGCAGTAGAACCCCCGGTACTCCGTCTCCGTTTCCTTCTCCGCCAGCTCGGCGTAGTAGAGTTCCGATGGCGGGTAATGGCCGCCGTCTTCGCTGCGGAAGTGGATTTCGGCCAGTACGGCGGCTCCGAAGTCAACCCTGGCGCACTGGAACCTTGGCTCGGGGATTTCGGTCCTTGTCACCGCTTGGGTCATTTCTCACCTCTGCGTGTATTGCATGTTGGCGTATTGAAAAGGGGCCGGCCCCCTCGCTCACGGCGCAGGGGCGGCCCCGTATCCGGTTGGGGGTCCGGTTGTGCGGCTCAGAGAAGCCCGGCGGCTCAGCCCTTCATCGATCAGGCTGCTCCGTTTCACCTCCCGGTCAATCTCTTCGCTGAGGCTGGGTCTGCCGTCCGGGTTGACCTTGAGCACGTCCCGGAGGCACCCTCCGGCAGTAGAAGCCCGGAGGCCATTCGGGGACCTGTCTTGGCGGTTCGCCGCCGGTGCTCTTGAATAAACTCTGCGGCGGGTCGTGTCCGGGTTCGTCTTTCCAGCCGAACTGGAAGAGCGCCGGGGGAGGGTGGAACCGGTCCCCGGGCTTTTGCCCACGGTGCCCCGGGTTGGCGCAGGCGAAGTGCGGCTGGGGTATCGTAATCCCCTCTGGATGGGAGCCTGGCTGTGAGCCCGGCGGCGCTTGTTCTGCTACTCCGGCCGGTTTCTCCCTTTTTTCCTGCAGCCACTTGGAGTGGGCTTCCACCTGCATGGCGGCTTTCACCAGCCTCTCGTGCTGCGTGACCGGCAGTTCCTGCAGGATCTTCTGCGCCTCTTCGTCGATGGCCACCCTGATCCTTTCTTCAAGGTCTTCGTCGAGGCTGAAGGTCCGGGTGTGTTCCAGGATCCGGTTCCACAGCCCCGGGGCCAGCCTTTGGCCAGGCCCGCGTTCAGATCCGTCTCCCGGCATTCCGCATCCACCCGTATTTCCAGCTGGGTCAGAATGGCTTCCATGATGTCCGTGGAGGTGTATTTCAGCAGGTGAGCCTGGTCCGGGGGCCGGGTCTGGCAGGGGAAGGGCTGGCTTATGCCGGCCCGGCGGGTTTCCGGCGGGACGTCCTTCATCTTCCCTGGGGGATGGAACCGTTACCCGGGCGGACTCTCGATGTACTCGATCAGGGAGTCGTCGTCGAACCGGCGTTCCCGCCGGCTGATCGGCTTTCCCAGCCGGACGGCGTGGTTCAGCATGGCGAACTAGCCGTGCCGGTCGTGGATTTCCAGGCATTCCCTGGCCGCGTATCCGGGTTCTGCTTCCGTGTTCATTCTTTCACTCCTGTTCCGGTTGAGCGCCTGGCCCGGTTCTTGCTCACCCCCAGGCGGCGGCTTCCAGTTCCGGCTGCTCCTCGGTGATTCTCCCGGACTGCTGGGCGGCTTTCGTGTATTCCGCCATCGTGTGTTCGGGATCGAAGTACAGGTCCCGTTCCAGCCTGATGCTGCCCAGGGCTGCGCCGGACGATGCCCGCAGGATGATGTGGATTTCCTGGAGTTCCGACAGGCTGACGGTCCCCAGTTCCGGCGCTCCGTATCCGAGGTCGCACAGGCCGTGCAGTTGGTCGTTGTCCTCCGGGTCCATTGAGTGAATGAGCCAGGTGGCGGCCCCGGTGGGCGAGAATATCTTCAGCGCCGGCTTCGTCTTGCCGTGGGGCTGGTCCCAATTGCTGAGCAGTCTTTCCCTCAGCTCTTCCGTCACGAGTTCCATGTCTCTCCGTTTATTGGAGCGTTTTGTTCAGGAGCAGCCTGGGGAGGAATCACGACCTGGTGGACTCCCTCGGCTTCCATCTTGTTCAGGCGTTGGACGGCGATATGGAACTGCTTTTTGTTGCGCCGTTCCTCCTCTTCCCGTTTCATGTGGGCCTGCTCCATCCGCTGGGTTTCCTTGTCGCAGGCTGAGGCCGCCTTCGTGAACGTTGCCCGGGAGTTGCGCACTTCGTAAATCTGGTAGTGGAGATAGATCTCCTTCGGTTGGATTTCCACTTTCCCGCCGGAGATTTCCTCACAGGAGATTTCCTCATGGTAGATTTCCTTCAGCGACATTGTCCTCAGGCACTGGACGCCGGTCTGTTCGGCCTGGATTTCTCCCTGCCAGTGGTAGATGGTTCCAGGCCGGTGTTCCGACTCGGTGGTGACCTCCAACGTGAATCTGTCTTCGTTTGACGCTATCTTCCAGGTTGCGTTGCTCATTCTCTTTCCCGCGTTCTCCTTCTTGGTCTTGAGTTTTGAGTTTTCCCGGTCCGGCCCGTCCTTTATGGCTGCTGTATGACCTCGTTCACGCGGCGCACCCGGTAGTCGGACCGGACCCCCTCCTCGGTCAGCCAATGGGTCACCTCCAGTTCTCCGACGATGACGCACCCGCTGGTGAAGCTCACCTCGCCGTCCTTGACCGTTTGCAGGAACTCCCGGTCCTCTATCACCACCGGGATCACCTCTTCCCCGTCGGAGATCAGCCATTCGCTCTCCTCGTCCGGGTCCAGCACCGGCGATATGATCGTGAAGGTTCCCTCGACCGTCTTCCGGTCCAGCAGGGATTCCTTCCTCCTCCTGTTCATTGTCACTTCTCCTCGGTTTTCCTTGGTTCTTGGTTGCCGGTTGCCGGTTCCAGTCCCGGCTTCTCATTCCGCCCTTTTCCGCCGCCGGTGGTCGGGCCGGGCCTCTCCCCTGCTCCTGCGCTTCACTCCAACCCTTTTCAGGATTTCATCCCGGTGGCAGGCCCAGCAGGTTGCCCCCTCGGCCGGGTGCCCGGAACCTGCAACGGCTATGGCCCGGTCCAGGTCCCTGGGCTGCCAGACGCAGGCCCGGTGCGGCGGCAGGTCGTCCAGCCATTCCACCTGCTCCGGTTCCAGTTTGCCCCGCTGGCTCTTGAGCTCCGCCCAGAGGGCATCCCCGCTCCTGGAGGCGCTCAGGTCCGGGTACCCGGCCGCTTGGGGGTCTCCCACCAGCCGGTATGTTTCCCCGTCCCGCACCTCCTTCCGGGAGTCGCTGACGTGGAAGACCCGCCAGCCGGCGGCCTCGAGGACCTCGATGACCGTGGCCTGCAATTCCTGTTCCGTTATCAGGTTCATGAGTCTTCGAGCATCACGATCGGCATCATCACGTGAACGTAATCGTCCTGGCCGGGTATGCCCAGCTTGGCCGGGGCCGTGCCGCTGCTGGTTTCCAGCAGCATCTCCTTGGAGTTCAGGCAGGCCAGCGTCTCCTGGATGTATTTCCCGTTCAGCGCAATGGCGATGCTGCTTCCCTGCATTTCTTCCAATTTCAGCTCAGCCCGGTTGTCGCCCAGCTCCTTCGCCTCGCTGGTGATCACCGCGCTGCCGGCCCCTCCGGTTCCCCGGCTTATCTCGAACCGGACCTTGTGGTTGTCGCCCCGGGCGAAGATCTCCGCCCTGCGGGTCGTCCGGGACAGGTCCGCCAGGCTGAAGACCACCCGGTTCGGCAGGTCCTGCGGAATCAGCGTCTGGTAGGCGGGGTACTGGCCCGCCAGCAGCAGCGACGTCACCTCCACCTTGGTCACCCCGGTCTCCTCCGACCCCACCAGGAACCGCACGTTCCGCCCGTCCTCCGGGATCAGAATCTCCACCTGCCGCTCCACGTTGCCAGCGATTCTCTAGACCTCCAGCACCGTCCGGGCCGGCACTATCGCCTGCACCTTTCTCTCTGCCGGCGTCTCCAGGGTGGTGCGCTGCATTCCCATCCGGAACCCGTCGCCTGCCACCGTGATCAGGGTGTCCCCGTCAAGGTCCATCAGAACTCCGGTCAGCACCGGCCGGCCGTTCTCCGTGGCCGCGCAGTAGGCCACCCGGCCCACCGCCTTCCGGAACTCCTCCGCGGTGATCACCGCCACGTTGTCCTGCTCCACCTCCGGCGCCGGCGGGAACAGCTTCTCGTCGGCCCCGTTGATGTTCGCCTTCGACTGCCCGGACTTTATCCGCATGACCGCGTTCTCATCCAGCCGTTCCAGCGTCACCGGCTGGCTCGGCAGCGTGTTGATGAAATCCGCCATCAGCTTGTTGGGCACCGTCAACGCCCCCCTCCCGCTCCACCGTCGCCGGTATTCGTATCCGTACCGTCATCTCCAGGTTGGTCGCGGTGAACTCGATTTCTTTCTCAATCGCCCGGATCAGCGTGTTCTGGACGATGGGCATTGTCGTCCTGGCCGGTATCACCCGGCCGGTTATCTGCAGAGCCCTTTGGGCGCTTTCCTGCAGGCAGGTTGCTTTCATCTCGGTCTCCTCGGTTCTAACCTTATTTTTCCCCTTCCGTTCCAGCCGGGTCCCCGCCAGCTTCGCTCCGGCCAGCTTGGTCAGCTCCAGCCGGGATCCCCGCAGCCTGGCCCCCACCAGGTCGGCCCGGGTCAGGTCCGCTCCCGACAGGTCCGCCCGGCGCAGGCCGGTTTCCCTCATGGCGGCTCCCGCCAGCAGGGCGAAGCTCAGGTCGGCTTCTTCAGCCGGGCCCTCCGCAGGTTGGCGTTCCTGAGATCGCTTCCGTTCAGGTCCAGTCCCCGCAGGTCGGTCCCCGACAGGTTCAACTTGCTCAGGTTTCGGCCCGCCAGCCGGCGCCGCACGGCGGCCGGCGGCTCCGGCCACCGTTCGGGTCCGATTGGGTCGTGCCCAGCCCCGGCGTCCTGGAGCATGGCGATGACGTGGGCCCGGGTCAGGCCCATCCGCAGCGCCCATTCGTCAACCCCGTCCAGGTATGCCCCGGAGGGCACCCCCAGCGCGTGGGCGATCCGGGACCCGGTGCAGCAGTCTCCCTGCGGGGTCCAGTTGCCCCGCTTCTGGTTGGTGCCGGGCCGGGTCACCTCGGCCTGCACCGCTGCTACCATCTCCCTTATCCGGTCCGCCCGGTCTGCTTGTTTCATGTTGAGTCCCTGCCGGATTCCGTTTCCGGGGCCGGGGCGGCCCCTTTCCCTGCCCCCGCCCCGGCCCGCCAGGCGGCAATGTCCCGCCGGCAGGTCCCGCCCGTTTCATTCTGCCCGTTTCATTCCGCCCACCCGGTCCCCCGCGGGAATTCTCTCCAGAGTTTCTGGTCCAGCAGCGCCCCTCCCTTGCCGTTCCCATCGCCGTCCAAGGCTCTGGCCTGTTCCATCGTCAGTCCCCGCTCGACGGCCAAGGGGTTGTTCCCGTAGGTTCCCCACTGCTTGCCGAACACGGCGATTCCCAGTTCCAGGCACTCGGCGGTGACCGCCCGGGCCCAGGCCGGGTCCATGGGCCTGGCCCCGGGCCGGACTCCCCACCCCAGATCAGCCAGTCCGGTTTCTCCGGTTGCGCCGACAGCCGCAGCGGCCCCAGCGCCGGTTCGTAGGAGATGAACCGGATTATTGCCGGGGTTGCCGCCGGGGTTGCCGCCAGGATGGGCCACCTGCGGTCGTACTCCTCCTGGTTCTCGGCGCTTACTCCGAGCCGTATGTTGGGGTACCCGCCGTTCCAGTCCTCCGGGAGGAACCCGGCGAAGTTCTGCGGCCTCTTGGTCAGAAGCTGCCAGTCCAGGCTGGGGGTGTTGCGGATGAGTTCCCACAGGTCTTCCCGCGCCCCCTCCGGCGCCTGGTTGTCGAATACATCGGCCAGTGATGCGCAGAAGACCCGGTCCCGGGTTCCCGCTGCCGCGGCGCGCCGGTTCCACCGGACGGGCTGTTTCCAGTAGTTCTCCGAAGTGCGTTTTCTCTCTCCCCCTGGACCCCATTGGGTCCACCCGTACCGCTTGGTCAGCGCCTCGGCGTAGCAGTGGCCGCAGGCTGGGCTGACCTGCTGGCACCCGATCCACGGGTTGAAGGTGTGGTCGGTCCAGCTTATCTTCGTCCGTTCAGCCATCGGTCTGCTCTCCTGCCTGTTCTCCTGCCTGTTCTCCTCTGGGGCAACGCCGTTTCCCGTACAGCCCGGCCGAACTGCGCTGCTTGTGGAGTCCCTTTCCTTGTCCCTGCCTGTCTCTCACGGGTGCGGTGGGACCGCGGCGGGCCCCCCCTGGCCCCCCTGACAGGGGTATGTATAGGGTTTCATGTAGGGGCATGGCGGGTGACCTCCAGGTTGGGCTTGGGTTCCGGCCAGGGTTCGGGCAGCAGCCATACCCGGCGCCATAACCGGCCCCGGTGCAGCAAGCGTCTCAGCCAGTCGATGCCGTGCCGGATTACGCTGACGGTCCGTCCCGGCTTCTCCCTGCCGCTGCGGTGCGTGGGCGCCAGCGCCCGGGGCGGCGCTCGCAAGCTGCCGGGGGGCATCTTCCGGTCATAGGCGTCTTCCACCCTGGTCCCATAGGCCAGGGTCAGGAGCGTCGCCACCGACAACACGAACCAATGGCGCGAAATCCGCGCCGGGTCAGTCCTGCGGGTCTTGTGCCATTGCCAACCCAGGCTCTTGACCGCCTTGAACCCCAACTCGATCCAGAAGCGGAGGGCGTACCAACTCACCCCAACTTGGTCCGGCGGAAGGTCGGTCAGGATGATCCACGGCTCCTCCTGTTCAACGTACCAGACCGCCAGCAGGGTGCAACGGCGTTTTGCGGCGGCTCCGCCGAAGGCGGTCCCGCTGCCGGTCCAGGCGGTATCCGGACTGGAAACGAAGGCGCGCGCGGGCAGCCGCCGTCCGCCATCGGCGCAGAAAGTGACGTTTCTCGGATACCTCATGTAGGGATGCCAGCCCTGAGCGAGTATCTGTTTCCACAATTTCGGACTGGCCAGGCCCCGGTCGCACATCACAATCACGGTCATTTCCCTGGGGACCGCCGGGGCCAGGGCCTGCAGCAGTTCCACTATTGGGTCCATCCAGGCCCCGCGCTGGTTGGCCCGCAGGATTCGCCAGGCCACGGGAATCGCGCAACCCCGGTAGACCACGCTGATGACGATGGCGGTGGTGTCGTCCCCTTTCAACGTGGGGTCAACCGCCAGCGCCAGCCTATCGGAACGCCACCACGCCAGGACCCACCGGAGCAGCGGCGCGAAGCAGAGACTTACGTCCAGTTCGGTCTTGCAGGGACGGGCCCGGTCGCCGCCGTCGTACAACCACTCTCTGAGATACTGCCGCAGGTTGTTCCAGTTGCCCCGGGTGGAGAGGGCGGACGCGACGGTATTCTGGCAGGCGCTCCCAGCCAGAATGGTCCCGCACACCCACCAGGCCAGGCCGGTCAACTGTGGCTGAGTGAGGTGCGGTAAATGCGTTTCAATGACCTGCTTCATCTGGCAGCATTCCCTTGGAAGGCGCATGGGATACCTCCGGCATCCGGTTTAGTCATTACAACCAAGATGACGGATTCCTGTGCGCTTTCCAAGCTCTCAGACCAATTTCAGTATACATACCCCTGTCAGCCCTGGCCCCCTCCTTCGGTAGAAGCAAGGCGCTGTTGCATACTGGGCACCGGCCCGACTCCGTCCTCTCGTCCAGTTCAATCAGGTGGCTGACGGCGTCGTTGCACTGCCAGACCCCGCCGGACTTCGTATTACTCCTGCAGGTACTGGTTTCCACTGCCCGTGGCGTCGAATCCCTGCTGTTCCAGTTGGCTGCGCAGCGTCTGCTCGTAAGTCGCCGGCTGCGTCTCTCCCGGCTTGGTCTGCACCACCTCGTACACCGGGTTTATGTCCAGGAACTCGTCCAGCCTTGGGTTGGGAGTCTCGGCTGTTTCCATCCTGCCCGGGTCTTGGCACTCCAGGCTGTACTCCAGGCTGTAGACCGACTTGATCTGGAAGTAGAAGCTGTGGCCGGTCCGTTCGACGTGTTCCAGCATCTCTCCCAGTTTCAGGGGTCTGATCCCCTGGTGCCCCCGGTCGCATTCCCCGCACCTGGTCCCGGTTATTATGTTGTGGTAGAACCGGTGGACCCGGATGTCCTTTTCTTGTTGCTCTGTTTCCTGTTGTCCCATCTGCTGCCTCCTAACCGATCATCGTGAAGTGTTTCGCCCACGGCCCGGTCAGCATCCGGCGGGTCCTTTCCATGAACTCCCGCCGGTGCCGGTCCTGGGGTATCAGGATGAAGGCCCGGGGACTCCCGCGGTGGTAGCGCATGGCCAGGGCCCGCCGGCCCAGTTTCTCGTAGATCTCCCGCTGTTTCCGGTGGACCTGCAGGACGGTCCGGCTTCCCCGGTTCAGGTGGTGGTAGACCACCAGGCTCTGCCCCCGTTCCAGGTATGACCGGAGTTCTTCATAGAAGGCGTACTTGCTGCCCCTCAGGTCTCCGGGGGTGATGCTGCCCGGCTCCAGCCCGTTCCGGGTCCAGGAAGACGATTCCGCAGTCCCTGACGCGCTCCAGCGCGGCCTGGTGCCAGTTCTCACGGTCATCAGCCCGGATGTCCCGGATGCTCCGGCCCCGCTGCTTCTGGACGGCCCTCGGGTCCAGCGGTTCCTCGTGGAACTCGGTGTCCGGGGGGAGGATGTCCCGCTGACGCACCTCGCTGACGCACCGGCTCCCGGCGGACTCCAGTCCCCAGATTTCCAGGTAGAGTCCGCTGTCGCATCTCCTGAGCTGCTCCCCCGTCCGGCTGCCCTCGCGGAGATAGTCCCGCTGCTGTCCGTCCCGGTTGTTCTCCGGCTCCGTCAGATACCAGACCATCCCCAGCTTCAGCAGGTCCGCCGCTCCGGGCACCGGCGCCTCTGCCTCCGGCATCGTGAGCGCCCTCAGCAGCCCGTACTTCCCGAAGTCTCCAATGTCTCCCGTGTACCGGTTCTGCATCCTGCCTATCTCCCTGCTTCCTGCCCGCCGGCGTTTTCGTCCGGCAGTTTTCCGTCCTGGCGGTTTCCGTCCGTCCGGCCTTCTCCGATGATCTCGGTCCACACCGCCTCGCGCAGGACGCGGTCCAGCAGTTCCTTCCCGAAGGCGATGCCGGCCTCGCTGCGGTGCGTTCTGACCTCCATCCGGATCTCCTCCGCGTTTTCCGGGTGGATCGTGAAGAGGGTCTCCCCGATGTGGACCCGGCATCCCCCGGCGTACCCCATGGCCACCAGGGGTTCCCCCGTCCGGCTGGTTTCAGCCCAGGGCGATGATTTCCCGGCAGCCGGGGCAGTTCTGGGTCTTGGCGGCGGCGTGGGCCGCGGTGATAATCAGGTTTCTGACCCGGTCCATCCGGTCCATCAGCGCCTTCCTCCGTTTTCCCTTTCCCGCTGCCGCTTCAATCTCCAGTATATGTTGGACGTGGATGAGAGCCCCATCCTCTCGGCCAGGCTGGTCACCGCCTGCCTTTTGGTCATCCCCCGGGTCGTCATCTCCCGGATTCCCCGGTCGATTCTCTCGTCCTCGTGTCTCCGTATGGCCCGCCTGGCATCCTCCGGCGTCATGTCCTCGATGCAGACGGGCAGGGGGCAGTTCAGGCAGTCGTCGTGAATGCGGCACCCTTCAGTGAGTCGGCTTGTTCTGTTTTCTTTCATTCCGTCGCTCCTGCTCCCAGAGCTCTGTTTTCCGATTCCGGCCTGCCGGTTCAGTTGCACCGGTTCCAGCCGCATCCCGGGGCTGGGCAGGCATCGCAGCCCTCCCGGAACTCCAGGTGGGAGTTGCAGTCCGGGCACCTGATCCGCCCGTAGCTCCCGGCCTCCCTCTTCCCCCGGTTCTCCAGCCCGTTCTCGACCCCGTCCTCCAACTGGTTCTCCAACCCGTTCCCGTTCAACCAGTGACGTTTCAGCATATGGGCCATGGCGTCGGGGGCCGACCGGACCTGCGTTCCGTCGTCCCATGCCGGGCAGCAGGTGATGCCCTGCAGGTTGTAGATGATCTCCGCCGGGTTCACCCCGGACCGCATCGCCAGCGAGGCCAGCCGGCTCACCGCCTCCAGCTGGGCTGAGTCGCATCCCCCGGCCTTCCCCAGGTTGGCGAAGATCTCGAAGGGACTGCCGTCCTCATCTAAGTTCAACGTGACGTACATGTTCCCGTGACCGGTGCGGAACCGCTCCGTGAACCCGTTCATCAGCCGGGGCCGTTCCAGCGGCGCCGCTCTTTCCGCTTCCGTCACGCCCGCTTCCGTTCTCCCGCCGGAGCTCAGCACCTGTTCCGCTTTGCTCCCGTCCCGGTAGACGGTGATCCCGTTGCATTTGGTCAGGCAGGTCAGGATGTAGGCGTCATGCACATCGTCCCGGGTTGCTTCGGCCGGCAGGTTGATGGTCTTGGACACCGAGTTGTCGGTGTGGGCCTGGAAGGCCGCCTGCATCAGCACGTGCCACTTGGGTTCAATCTCGTGGGAGGTGCGGAAGACGTTCTTGACCCAGCCGGGGACAGCCTGCCCCGCGCTTGATGCGGGGCCGAGTTCTTCCAGGCTGCCGGTCTCCGCCAGCCGCTCCATCAACTCCTGGGAGTAGAATCCCTCGTGACGGGCCACCGCCTCGAAGTAGGGGTTGACCTCCACCAGCTTGGTCCCATCCATCACGTTGCGCACGTAGGACAGCGCAAACAACGGCTCAATGCCGCTGCTGGCCCCGGCAATGATGCTGATTGTCCCGGTCGGGGCAATGGTCACCGGGGCGGAGTTCCGCATGGGTTTTCCCTCTTTGCCGTATACGCTCCCATCCCAGGCGGGGAAGTTTCCTCTCTCCTCCGCCAGTTTTGACGACGCCCGGTGGGTCTCCTCCCGGATGAATCTCATGACTGCCCGCGCGGTCTCCAGAGCCTCTTCCGAGTCGTACCGGATGCCCAGCTGCACCAGCATGTCGGCCAATCCCATCACCCCCAGCCCGATTCTCCGGGTCAGCCGGCTCATCTCCTCGATCTGGGGGATGGGGAAGCGGTTCATGTCAATCACGTTGTCCAGCATCCTGACCCCGGTCCGGATGGTCCCCGCCAACTTCTCCCAGTCGATCTCCAGCGTTTCCTCCCCGGTGACCCGGAGCATCCGGGCCAGGTTGACCGAGCCCAGGTTGCAGGACTCGTAGGGGAGCAGCGGCTGCTCACCGCAGTTGTGTACATAGAGGCCGTTGGCGTCGAAGGCGTTGGCGCCCGGTATCTGGACGTCGTATACGTCCTGTTCGCCTGATTCCTCAATGGACACCAGGGTGGCCTGGCCGGTCTGTGGCGTTTGTCCGTGGCCGCTCTGCATGATTGCAGTTTCCAGGGTCTGGCATTCGCACTTGACGGCGGGGCAGATCATGTGGAGTTGGTCCCTCAGGGATCTGAGGTCGTAGGCAGGCACTGTTAGAGTGTTCCCACCGTCGGTTCGGCTTTGGTGGGGTTGTATCCCCAACCTGCTGAGGGACCCGGCTATCCAGTCGGCTTGCCGGTCTTCCTCGATGTGGATGGTCAGGTTCGTTTGTCCGCTTTGGTTGTTGAATTGGTGGTCTGCATCGAAGGCATCTTTTATGTCTACTCTGGACCTCTGGCCTCTGATCCGGAGGAATCGGTTTTCTTCTTGGTCCCCTTCTCCCCGGTGGCCGTGAAGCTGGACGGTGTCTCCCGGGTTGAGGTCTCCGGCCGGCGTCCAGGTGGGGCTGGTTCTCCCGGGCGGCCTGATTTGCCAAGCCGCATAACCAGGTGATCGGGGGTCAGGGTTAGCCGGTTCCCTAGGTCGGTGGTGACCGTGATGGTCGGTTTTCGGCTGGTGTGGAAGAATCCCTGCGGAGTTGAATCGTATGGTCTGCCTTGTACCAGGGCGGTGAAGGGCCGTCCGATCAGTTCTTTGACCCGCTCCGGCCCATAGATGGTCTGGATCATGGTGTCTGCGGTCACACAGGGGTTGGTGCTCTCGATCCGGCCCAGCCGGGGGGTGGGGTTGCCCTTGTTGATCCGGTCCAGGAACACCAGCCCCGGGTCCCCGGTGGCCCAGGCCGAGTCCACGATCTCGTCGAAGACCTCCCTGGCGTTGACGCGCCCCGCGCCCTTCCCGTTCCGGGGATCGATCAGGCCGTAGTCCTCCCGGTTCCGCACCTTCTCCATGAAGTCTTCCGTCACTCCCACGGAGATGTTGAAGTTGACCAGGTTCTCCGGGTCCCTCTTGGCTTGGATGAACTTCAGGATGTCCGGGTGGTCCGCATTCAGGATCGCCATGTTGGCCCCCCGGCGGGTGCTTCCCTGCTTCACCACGTCGGTGGCCGCGTCAAAGGCGCTGATGAAGCTCACCGGTCCCGAGGCCACTCCCCCGGTGGAACCCACCACGTCGCCCTCCGGCCTCAGCCTGGAGAAGGAGAAGCCGGTGCCGCCGCCGCTCTTGTGAATCAGCGCCGTTTCCTTTATCGCACTGAAGATGCTGTCCAGGGAGTCCTCCACCGGCAGTACGAAGCAGGCCGAAAGCTGCTGCAGTTCCCGTCCCGCGTTCATCAGCGTCGGCGAGTTGGGCAGGAAATCCAGCCGGCTCATCACCCCGTGGAATTCCTCTTCCACCTCCCGTCTCCTCTCTTCGCTGGCCCCGTACCCCGTTTCGGCCTCCGACAGGTTCCGGGCAACTCTACGGAACATCCCCTCCGGGGTCTCCGTCACCCGTCCCTCCCGGTTCTTGGCCAGGTAACGGCGCTCCAGCACCGCCTTCGCGTTCCCGCTCAGCTTCCCCTGGGTTATCCCTGCCTCCTGCACCGCCTCCGCCAGCTTTTCCCGTCTCACTCGGCTCTCGGGGTCCATAGGTTCTCCTCCTTCTGTCGTTCTCCGGTGGGCTGTTCTCCGGTTGTTTTTCCGGTGTTTCTCCGGTTGGTTTCCCGGTCCACCAACCCGGGATCAGAAGTCCGGCCCGAACAGGGACGGCTGCGGCACGATGCACGCTGGGGAGAACAGGACCATGTCCGGCCGTTCCCTTCCCTCCGGTTTGCTGACTCCCCCGAAATCCATCGTCACCTTCTCCCAACCCCGGGGCGCTTCCACGTCTCCCTCCCGGCAGGCGTAGGCGATGCGGTACCGCTCCCCGGTGAACCTGGCCCATTCCCAGGTCTCCTCCGCCGTCCGGTCCGATGTTCCGTCCAGGTCGGACTGGTACAGCGTCTGCTTCCGTCCCGCAGTCCGGTAGGGCGGGTCCAGGAAGATTCCCACCACCTGCGACTCGCTCTTCCGGTGCTCGCGCAGCACCGTCGGCGTCACCGCCGCTTTCCAGTCCCGGTTCAGCACCACCACCCGCGCCAGCCTCCGGGCCAACGCCTGAATCCAGGGCATCAGCCTTTCCCAGGCGCCGATCTCTCCCTCCAGCCCGGTGCGCTGGGCCTGCACTCCCTGCCCGCCCCCGTCGGGGACTTTGGGCCGCTTCTCCTCGTCGATCAGGCACCAGCCTGACCCCGGCCAGCTGGATGTTCCCCAAGCCCACCATCCGGCGGCCCGGACGTCGCAGTACATCGGGTCCTGGGACAGCCTCCCGGCGTTTTCCCTGGCCCATTCCATCAGCCAGCGGTGGCGCGCCGTCAGATCCTGGTGGAACGTCGGGTAATCGGCGGCCCGGGCCACCCCGCCGGGGTCCGACTGCACCGCTCTCCAGAGGTTGCAGATGTGCCCCGAGGTGTCGCAGACGATCTCCGTCCTGGGCTCCGACGTCCGGCCCAGCAGCACCGCCAGGCTTCCGCCGCAGGGTTCCAGGTACACGCCGGGGTTGCCCAGCCGGTCCCAAACGGCCTTGGCCCAGCGTCTCTTCCCGCCGTAGTAGTGAAAGGGAGCGGTCATCTGGTTCATCAAGGCCGTCCGGCTGCTCCTCTCCGGCGTCCGGCCAGCAGCTGGCCGGACGCCGGGATTTTCCTGGTTCATCGGTCCCTGGTTCGTTGGTTTCTCCTGCGCCGCTCCGTGAAAGGCCCGCGTGAGCTTCTCCCGGGCCTCTTCGCCATGGTCTTTGTAGGAGGTCAGCCCGCAGGTCAGACAGCTCCATTCCCAGATCTCATGCCCGTTGCGGGAGGCCGCCAGCTTTTCCGGCAGCATCAGCCCCCGGCATTTGCCGCATATCTCCGCCGTCATGTTTTCACCCGTGGCCTCCAGCCTCTTCCTACTTCCAGGCCGCCGCTGGATGGGGGTGTTCCCGGTCCCAAGCCGCCATCGCCTGCTGAAGCGTGGCCTTCTGGTTCAGCCTCCGGTAATCTTTCACCCATTGCAGCCGGTCCAGCGTCTCAACCGGTTCCAGCCGGTCCAGGATCAGGCGGGCCAGCCGTACCGCCTCCCGGGTGCTGCCCATCCCGCATTGCCCGTCCCACTTGCCGTGGATGTTCCACCAGTCCTGCACATCGCCGTCGGACCGTATCGACAGCCGGTTGGAGATTTCCACCCCTTCCCAGCCCGGTTCTCTCCGGCGTTCCTGTTTTTCTCCTGCCGTGAGGATGACCGGGTCCAGGTCTCCCTCGCCACCGCAGGTCCAGCACGGGTAGTAGGGGTCGCCGGGGCCGCTGCCGGCCAGGGTCCCATGTTCCCCGCTGCCCTGGCAGCAGGGGCAGGCCAGCCTCCGGGTCCCGTCCTCTCTCACCTCCAGTTCCACGGGGTATGCGCCCTTCACGTTGATGTCGGCGCATCCGCCTGGCTCGCGGGTCGTCATTCTCTCTCCTCCTGCGTCTACTCCGGGGCTCCGGCGTCCGGTTCCCATTCCCAGAGCATTCTTCGTCCAGTGGCTGGTTCTGGCGGGTCCAGTTTTTCTATTTCTTCCAGTACCCACAGCCAGCGTTCCACCCGGAAGTCGCCGAAGAGGTCGGGCACGATGCTCTCCGCGCCGGTCCCGAATCCCTCCAGGTCCAGCTTTCCGTCCCGGTTCCAGCCGGTCACCCGGAAGCATCCGGTCAGCTTTGCGGTGGCAACCACCGCTCCCAGCGGGAGGTTTTTCTGCCACTGGGGGCCGTGGGCCAGCGTGATGGCGCGGTGGAGCTCGGGGTCGTTTTCCCCGGTTATCCGCACCTGCCGCTTCCCGGCGTGAATCGCTATCCGCTGCCCAATCACGCTTATGGGCGCCGGCCAGGACCGGGTCTCGACGGTCTTGGGTCCCTCGGCGATGAGGGACGCCCAGGGCTGGTACAGCGTCAGCGCCTTCATCAAGCCGCTCTGCCTGGGCCGGCCCCCCGGGGGCTGCGGGCACGGATGTTTTCTTCGCTGCTCCGAGGGCTTCCAGGCGGGATTCCAGGCTGCTCAGGATGTTGGCCGCTTCCGCCAGGTCCGCGTTCGTCCCGTTGAGTTCGCGGGTGTGGCGGCGGATGAAGTCCCTCGGCGATGAGGGATGCCCAAGTCTGGTACAGCGTGATTGCCTTCATCAGTTCCTCTCTCCCTGCGCCGGCGCCTCCGGGGCTGCGGGCGCGGATGTCTTCTTCTCCGCCTTCTCTGTTCCGAGGGGTTTCAGCCCGGCCAGGATGTCCACCACCTGTACCAGGTCCACGTTCCTCCCGTTGAGTCCGTGGGGATAGCGCTGGATGAAGTCCCGCAGGTCCTTCTCCTCGATGTGCCAGCACCGTCCGCCGGCTTTCTGCGGTTTCTCCCCGTGCTGCGGGACGGCCTTCAGGCTGCCGTTTTCGATCCGCCGCCGGAGCCAGTGATGGTCCATTCCCAGGATCTCGCAGGCCTCGTTCATCGTGTACCAGTCGTCCCGGATCCGCCGGGAGACCAGCAGCCTGTTGGACCGGACCGTGACCGCGTTCACCGTCCGCTTCAGCCTCTTGGCGATCTGGTTCATGTTTTTCTGGTGCACCATGCTCAGCAGCATGCCGTCCTCCTCCGGCGTCCAGGGCCGCCGGTCGGACCGCTTCGCCAGCCCCATCCGGGCTACCTGTCCGGCCACGGCGTTCTCTGATACGCCCAGCCGGGCCGCCAGTTCCCGCCTTGATGCTTGGCTCTGCCGGTAGTCCCTGCGGACTATTTCCCTCTCTTCCTCCGTCCACCGGCGCCAGCGTTTTCCCATGTCCCGCGCTCCTGTCTCCCTGCCGTTCTCCTGCTTTATGTCCGGTCACAAGCCGCAATGTCCCGCGCACTCGTCACCGAAGTCGTCCCAGTCCAGGTCCAGCCGGTACTGGGCGGCGTCTGGGCCTGGGCCTTCGCGACGACCGCTTCCCGCAGGGGGTATCCCCTTCCGGTGGATGTAGGGCGTCCAGGTGGTCAGGCGCGCCAGCGCCCCGGATCTCAGGGCCTCGTCCATTTGGCATAATGCCTCGAACTCGCTAGGGTACTCGGCGGCGATCTCCATCCACCTCCGCCCGCTGTGGTAGGGACAGCCCAGGCAGGAAGACTTGCGGGGCCTGACCTGGGGATAGTGCTCTGCCAGCCACGCCATGCAGTCCGACCGGCGCATCCTCCGCTCCACCAGGGGGTACCGGTTGACCGCCCATTTCTCCTGGGCGTCACGCATCCGCTGGGCTTCGTCGGTCGTGATGCCCAGCCACATCTCCACGCTGCGCGGCCGGCGCAGGGACTTCAGGTGTTCCCTTACGGCTTTCTGGATGGCCCGGATCTTGTACCTGGTGGTGCATTCGCGCTGGGGCACCCCCTGGCTGCCGTCCGGGGCCACCACGTAAAGGGGTATGGAGACCCGCCACCCGCCCCTCTATGCCGTCGAACTGGCGCAGCGCCGCCACGTCCTCTGCCAGGTTGCCGGCCTGGACCCACCGGACTGGGATGCGGACCAGCTCGGACTCCAGCCATGCCAGGTGCGTGTAGATGTGGGGCGGCTCCCATCCCGTGTCGGCGAATATCGCCAGGTCCGGAGGAGGAGCTATCACGCCGGTGTCGGCCATGAGCGCCAGGCAGGTGCTCTGCACCCCGGCCCCCAGGCTCAGGACGAGGAGGGGACGTTCTGCGTTGTAGGTGTCGTGGGTCATTTGCTCCTTCTGCCTTGGTGAATGGGTCCCGGCGCCGCCGCGGCCTGGCATTGGGTATCTCAGGGGTTCTCTCAGCTGGTTCCTCAGTCGGCCTGTGGTTCCAGAACGTCCGCGAAGATCGCCGCGTCGTCCACCGGCCCGTACCGCCGCGCCAAGTCCTCGGCTTTTTCCTCTCCTGCCCCGCTTTCCATTCCCGCTCGGCCTCCAGGGCCTTCGAGTGCAGTTCTTCCAGGTGCTGCATCCAGCGGCCGGGCCGGAATACCTCGGGTTTGCCGAGCGAATGGCAGGCTGCGCTGAAGACCGTCACCCAGTTCCCGTCCCCGCTGGCGATCCGGATATCCAGGTTGGGCACGCAGGTGTCCAGGGCGATGTAGAGCCTGTGGTCTTCGTAGATCTGATATCCGCCGTGTTTCTTCGGTGAGTACCTGGTGGTCAGAATTTTGGCTACCTTCATGGCCTGGCCGGCGACGGCGCCGCCCGATGGGGGCTCTGCCGTGGTCTGCTGCGTCATTTCCCGTTCTCCTCTCTTGCTGTTGTCCCCGGCTGCCGGTCTCCCGGCCTGTTCAGTCCTCCAGCCACCGGGTGAACTGCTCCCGTGTCATGGGATCGGTCATCCAGCCGGTGTCCGGCCTGGGCAGCTTCATCGCCTGCTGCACCGTGAGCCAGCCGGCCCGCAGCGGCATGTTCCGGTCCCGGCCCGAGCGGCTGGTCCACCGGAGGCTGCCGGTCTTCTCGCCGGCCTCCGCCACCTCGAAGGTGCATCGGGCGTCCTGGGCGCAGTACTCGATCACCTCCTCCCGCTGTCCCTCGCGCCACATCCCACCGCCTGCCCCCGTCCATTCCCTCGGTTTTGCCCGCCAGCTTCATGCCGGTGGCGGCCGTCTCCAGTCCCAGGGGATAGCCCAGCTTGCAGAGGACGTGGAACATCATGTCCACGTGCTCCAGCGCCAGCCGGCGGCACTTGGCTCCGAGTCCCGATTCCTCGGCCAGCACGTCGAAGTCGAATCCCAGCCCGTTCCAGGTGACGATGGTGAACCCCTGTTTCCGCAGCCCGGTCAGCTGGCGGGCCATCAGGGCCAGTTCCTCCCGGCTCATCCGGCCGGCGATCTCCCCTTCGCCGTCAACACCGTGCCAGGTCACCGGCTCCCCCAGTTCCGGGGCGTACAGCGCCGCGCAGGTGATTCCCATGGGCCGGTGGTCCTGCCACTCGTCCCCCTCTGGGATGTCCGCCGCAGTCTCCAGGTCGAAGACTGCGTACCTTCTGCTTCTGCTGTTCGCCGTCATGCCGTTTCCTCCGGGAATTGCTCTGTGAGCCTTTTCACGGGTTTTTGCTTTCTGGGTATTTCCCCCCCACCGGGTGGTTGGGCCGTGGAATGGCCCGGTTCGCCGCCTGTGGGCCGCTGCGGGGCATTCCTGCAGCATTTTCTTGAGCATTCCGGGGGGCGGCGCCCTCAGCTTCCGAGATTGACCGCGTACTCCTCGCTGGGAGCGCAGACCACCAGGGTCTCCCGGGCCCGGGTCATCGCCACGTAGAAGAGCCGGTACACTGACGCCTGCTGTTCCGGGCTGCCGGTCCACTCCCGGATCCCGGCCCGGCTCACGTCGGGAAAGACGTAGACCACGTCGGCCTCGGCTCCCTTGACCGAGTGGATCGTGCCGGCCACCACACTGGGGGTCGCGGCCAGTTGCTCCGCTCCCCGGTTCCGGGCGATGGACAGCGGGAATTTCGCCGAGGACTTCTTGGCCGCAGTCATGTTCTCCTCGAACCAGTCCAGGTCCCCGGACAATCCGGCGTCCACCGCCGCTTCGGTGAGGACCGCCAGCAGGTCGTTCCAGTCCACGAAGCTCTCCCCGTCGTACCCCGGGCGTGTCGGCGCGTCTTGACCGCCTGCCTTCCGCTGGCGTTCAGCGCTCCCTTCACCTTCACCATTTCGGTCCAGCGGTTCACGTCCTCCGCGGTCCACGCTCCCCTCTGGGTCATTCCCAGGAAGGCCAGCACCCGGTCGGCGGTGGAGGTCTGTCCCAGCCGCTTCTGCAACGGGTTCCAGGCCCCGTTGCGCCGCCGGTAGGGGTTGTGGAAGGGCGTGTGCCCGTCTCTCTCAACTCCTTGACCAGGTTCTGGAGCATGTATGAGCAGGTGGTCAGGAACATCACCGTCTTGCCCTTGGCCAGGTACCGCTCGGCGTCGGCCACCGTGGGGCCCGGGCTCTTCCAGCCGGACTCGACGCTCCGCACCTCTCCCTCGTGGTCCCGGGGCCGGTACTCCACCGGGTCTCGTCCCTGCACCTTGCTGATCCACCGGACCGCCTGGGCGTGGACCGCCGCCGGCACCCGGTAGGACTGGGCCAGCACCTGCCGGTTCTCCTCGGGTATCCGGGCAGCCGTGAAGGCCGCCGGGTCGGCTCCCCGCCAGGTGAAGATCGCCTGGTCGGGGTCTCCGACGATGTGCAGGGCCTCAGCCTTCGCTCCCCACTTCCGGATCAGGGACATCTCCAGCAGGTCCAGGTCCTGGGCTTCGTCCACGAACATGATGTCGGGGTCCCCCGGCGCCCGGTCCACCTCGCGCAGGCAGGTCTCGATCAGGTCGGTGAAGTCCAGCAGCCCGTATCTATGCTTGTATTCGGTCCACCGCTGGGCGAAGGCCTGCACCCGGGCCGGCATCCGTTCCGTCTGCATCCGGGCCCGGCAGATCTGGTAGATGTCCATCAACTCGTCGCCGGCGGTCTCCCGGGCCGGCTCCGGGTTGTCCCCGTCAATCCGTTTTCCCAAGTCGTTGGACCCCAGGCTCATCCGGTACTCCGGCTCCTCTTCGTTCCACTGCTCCATGTGCTCGCGTCCCTCGGCGATCGCCGGCTGCGCCAGCGCGTGGTAGCAGTGGGAGTGCAGTGTCCCCAGGCTGTCCCAGTGAATGGGCAGTCCCCGCCCGCCGATCTCGGCGGCGGCGGCCTTGGTCAGGGAGGAGATCAGCACCTTCCGGCCGGAGTTCACCGCCTCCTCCACCTGGCTGGTCAGCCAGGTGGTCTTGCCACACCCCGGCGGACCGACCATCCGGTATTCCGCACCGGTTTCCGTGTTGTTTTCCTGTGGCATTGTGTCTCTGGTCACGCTTCCTCCGGCCCTGGTCGGCTGCCCCTTCCCGGGCGAATTAAAAATGGCGGGAATTCAACAAGTTTGAGTTTCCCGCGCTGTTTGGCGGTTCATCCCCGGCTCTCACGCCGGCTCCTGTTCCGTTTCTGGCTCCAGCTCCGGTTCATTCTCCCCGGAATCCGTTGCCGCGGGCCTGTCCTCCGTGGACAGCTTCCAGCAGGTCCGGGTCGTCCGGGCGCCCCCAATCTTCACGTTCAACTGCTCCGGCTGGGCCATGCAGAGTCTCAGACGCCGCCCCAGCGCGTGGGAGGTCATCCGGTTTCCCGCCGCCAGTTCCAGCCATCTCCTCAAATCGTCCATGAAGATGTGGACCTGGCCCTGCTTCATGAAGGGCGCCTTCGCCTCCGCCCCCTTCTCCCATTCCTCCTCATCCCGGGGTGGTTTCTCCAGCAGGTACTCCGACAGCCAGTTCCGGGTCTCCTGCACCGGGTGGCTGGCGTCGCCCACCTCGATTTGCTCACTGACCCGATCATCACGTCGGTCGCGGCTGCGACGTATCCCCGGAACTTCTCCTGGGAGATGACGTTCCCGATCTCCCCCAGCGTGATGTTTCCCTGCTCGGTGTACATGTAGTAAATCGGCGGGTCTCCCAGGCACTTCACGATCCGGGTGATGTTCACCCCGAACAGTGTTCCCAGGTTGTCCTTCAGCACCTCCGGCTCGTCCTCCGGATGCTGGAGCAGCGCCTCGTTCAGCCGCTCCTGGGCCCGGGCCAGTTCCATCGGCTCCCTGGCCTTGGCGATGGTCAGCGCGTAGTAGTTCTCCCGCAGCTTCAGGTCGTGCCCGTGCTTCCGCCGCCAGCAGATCAGCAGGCCGGCCACCTCCTGGTCCGGCCATCCGGCCCGGACGGCGATGGCCGCCAGCGACATGTCGTAGGCCGAGGGCGACTGGTCCGGCAGGTCCTTCCGGTCCTGTTCCCAGGAGCGGCGGAACTTGTGGTCGTTCTTCAGCAGCGTCTCCAGCTTCAGCAATGACGGCTCAGCGTCGCAGGACAGGGTCAGCTGGCCGTTCCCGTTCCCGTTCCCGTTGCCGGCCAGCCGCCGGCGGCTCCGTCCCTTGTTTCCCCCCCGGCCCGGCGGCGGCACCGAGGTCTGGAAGTCCTCCGGCACCCGGTCGAGGATCTCCTCCGGGGTGTAGCGTTTCCCGGAAGTCTCGATCACCTTGACCAGCTTCCGGTCGGTTGGGTCCCGGTTGTTCCAGGTCCCGGGCAGCCGCATGATCCGGTCCAGGTTGAACACCGAGTCGGTGGTCCAGCCCCGGGCGGTGTCCAGCCCCTTGATGTGGTGATGCCACCACTGGGCGGCCCGGCGGCCGAGTTCGTGCTCCTCGGTTCCCTGGAACAGCCAGGGCTTCTCGAAAAGCCACCAACACTGGATGCCGTGGCCGCTGTCCACCAGCAGCGTCGGCTCCAGCAGGGCCTCTTCCAGCGTCTCCAGCGTCTGCTCCCGGTTCGGCGGCAGGTTCGGTTTCCGGTGAACCGGGTGGTCCCAGTCAATGTCGGACCACATCCCGGTCAGTCCTCCCACCTTCTCCTCGGTCAGACGGTTGCTGCTGGTGAACCGGTTCTCGCTCCGGCTGGCTATGCCCACGCCGGTGTAAACGTCCTCCTGCGTGTGTTCCGCCATCTCCCGGTTGATTCCATCGAAGCGGGTGTACCAGTGCGAGCGGTTGTTGGGCAGCGTCCACACGAGCGACACCCCCGGCGGGGGGTTGCCCCATAGGGCGGTGAGAAACTCCTCGGGGTCCATCGGCTGCTCCTGTTCGTTGGTTTCCCCTGCCCGGGGGCGGGCCTAACCGGTCCGCCCCCGGGGGATTTCCCCGGTAGATTCCCTGGCGCTGGCCTAGCTCTCCGATCCGGCTGGTTCGGGTTCAGGCCCCGGTTCCCCGTTCGCCGCCGGCTTGGATTCTCCCGCCACCGTGTTTTCGGCGTCGGGCAGGATTTCCACCGCCTGGGCGCCGATGATCCGGGTCAAACCCTGCAGGTAGCTGTCGATCTGGGGGTGGTACTCCTCGGGGACCGCCCCGCCGTTCTTCAGCGCCACCTTGGAGTACTCCACGCTCCTCGCGGCGACCTTCTCCAGCGTCAGCTTGGTGTAGACGTTCTGGAAGAGGGTCTCCTGGTTGCTGAGCATCACGGTGTAGTCGAAGACGTTCCGGATGCTGGTGCTGGGCGCCTGCACCACCAGGGGCAGGATGCTGTCGGGCTGGAGCAGGAAGAGCATCCGCTTTTCCTTGCAGGCCTGCCCGTTGCTGTCCTCCCGGGGGTCCGAGCCGCACTTGCTGAAGGGGCACTCGTGGCAGGGCCCGCCGGGGTCGCCGGTGCCCCGGATCCCGTCGGGGCTGCTGCACACCGGCGGTATCACGCTGCCCGGCTCCATCGGCTTGTCCCAGTAGGCCCGGGGGGTGGTGTACTCCACCAGGATGCCGGTCAACTCCTCGGTGTGGACGTCGCCCTCAGCAGTCGGTACGCTCCAGATGGTGATCCCCTGGGGGGCACCTTGATCCGGGGCAGGTCGCGCTCGGTGATCTTCTGCCCGCGGAGGTTGTGCTGGAACACGTCCAGGGCCTTGGCGACCTCCTCCTCGGACCGGTTCAGGATCCGGTAGGTGGATACGTCGGCGGGGTCCCGCTCGATGACGGCGGGGAGCGGCGCGGCTTGCGCCGGCTGGATGGGGTTTGACTGGGGGTTTGCCTGGTTCCTGTTGTTGGGCATTGCTTTTCTCCTGTTGTTCTGTGGCTTCGCTCTTGGGCGGTTTCCCGCCGGTTCTGACCGTTGGCCGGTTCCGGCCGTCCACCGGGTCCGGGGTTGGCTGCCCCGGGTCCGGGCCGGCTTTCCCGGCCCCGCCTGCCCTCCTCCTCAGGGCCGTTCCCGGGCGCCGGGGCGGTCTACAGCCGCACCTTGACCCGGTACACCTCGCTGATGTTCAGGAAGGGGAGAAGACCCTCGGGTATCTCCGTCTCCAGTTGCTGCTGCTCGCGGACCCAGGCGTTCAGGCTCTGGGAGTCCACCTTGTCCTTGACCAGCCATTCCAGCCCATGCTCCTGGAGGGCCCGGTGAGCCTCTTCGTGCTCCCCGTTGCCGTCCTTCACCAGGCTGGCGTAGACGGACTTCTCGACGTAGATGGTCTCGCCGGTGGTCCGCTTCTGGCTCTTGGTCTGCCGCTTGGCGAACTGCTCGATGATGATGGGGTCCATCCGCTTCAGTTCAGCGGCGTTGGCGTCCATCTTCGCCTTCAGGTCCCGGTTCTCCCGGCGCAATTCGATGGACCGGGCCACGACCTCCTCCAGGCTCTCCGGCAGCTTTGGTCCGGCGGGAATCATCTCCTGCTGGAAATGCTCCTGCTGGAAGGTCTCTTGCGGCTCCGTGCCGGCCTCCGCGCCGGCGGTCTGCTGGGTCATATCTCTCCTCTCCTCTCCTTTTCCTTGGCCGTCGTCCGTCCAGGGCCGTCCTGCCGTGGCCGTCCTGCCCAGGTCATCCGGTCCGGCCCAAGCTCCCGTTGGTCAGGTCCCGGGTCTCCAGGATACGGTTGATCACGTCCTCCTTGCCGGCCAGGGCGCCCACGATGATCTCGTCGATCGACTGGGCCGCGGTCAGATGCACGTAGTCCACCAGGCTGGTCTGCCCGGGCCGGTGCAGCCGGGCAATGCTCTGGAGATAGTCCCCCAGGCTGAAATCCAGGCTGTAGTAGACGCAGTAACGGGCCTTCGTCAGGTCCAGTCCCAGCCCTCCGGCCTGGATCTGCACGGCCAGCGCCCCGCCCTGGGCATTCCACTCGTCCAGTTCCTTGACCCGTCCCGATATCTCGAAGTGGGACCGCTTCGTCTTTCCGGCGACCTCGGCGATCTTGTCCAGGTCGTTCTGGAACCGGGCGAATACCACCACCGGCTCGGTCCGGGGCAGGTCCTCCAGGATGTCGCTCAATGCCCGTGCCTTGGCCTCGTCCACCTCGACGGTCTTGCCCTCAGGCGTGACGACGAACCCGGAGGTCAACTGCTGGAAGCGCATCAGCCGGGCCAGCGCGTTGGCGGCGGTGACGATCTCGCCGCTGTCCAGTTCCGCCCGGAACTTGAGGGCCATCTCGTCGTAGATCCGGCGGGCCTTCTGGCTGAGGTTGACGTGGGTGTAGGTCTCGATGGCCCCAGGCAGGTCCAGCGTCTCCGCCGCCGTGACCCGGAAGGCCAGCCCGTAGAACTTCCGGTTCAATTCGTCCAGATTCTTGTACCCGGAGACGGACTTGATCAGGTGGTCTTCCTCTTTCTCTTCGTCCCCGGGTTTGGCAGCCCGCTTAGCGGCGATTTCGAACTCGGCGTAACGGGTCTTGAACTGCTGGTAGTTGACTCCGAACACCCGCTTGTCGACGGCCCGGTACTGGGCGTAGATGTCCAGGGGGCTGGGGCATGGGCGTCCCGGTGAGGGCCAGCCTGCGGGCGGACCGGTCGGCCACCCGGGATACCCACCGGCTTATCTGCCCGGAGGGGCTCTTCAACCGGTGGCTCTCGTCCATGATCAGCAGGTCCCAATGCTGGTCCTTCAGCCAGCTTCCCAAGGGTTCGCGGTAGGCTGACTCGTAGTTCACCACGACCACGGCGGGTCCCTTCCGGGCGGTGGCCAGGGCCAGTCCTTCCACGGCCTGCTTCAGCTTGGCCCGGACGTTGGGCTGCCGGTCCCCCAGGGGATGATGGTCGCCTGCCGGCGGCCGTGCCGCCGGATCTCCCCGGGCCACACGTGGTCCACCACCGACAGCGGGGCCAGAACCAGGGTCCGGCGGGCTTCCAGCCGCTCCATGTGGTCAATGGCTATTCTGGTTTTACCGGTGCCCATCTCCATCGCCAGCATCGAGCCGGGCTTGTCCTGGATGAATCCATGGCCTTCACCTGGTGCGCCCAGAGCTTCGGCGGCGCCGCGGTTGCGGTTGTGGTCATCTCCGGTCTCCTCCTGCCTCTTCCTGTTTCCGGCCAATCCGCTCTTTCCGGCCAATCCGGTACGGACGGTTTGTTGAATCGTCACCGCCGGTTGGGTTACAATAAAAGCTGAGATCTTCCAGCAAAGGGGTCTCAGTCCTGCCCGTTTCGACGCTGCTCCCGCCGGAACGGGCCTTTCTTTTTCGCCTCAGGCGGTTCTCCAAGGGACGCCGCCGGGCCTGCTCCCAGCAAGGGCGGCGTCCCTGTCCGGTCCCTTCAGGGGTCTTTTCACTGCTTCTTCCAAGCCTGTTCCCGGCCCCTTTCAGCCGGTTCCCGTTCAGCCTGCTTCGCCGCTCATCCGCCGGAGGTTCCGCTCCGCCTCTTCCCTCACCCACCTGACCAGCAGGAAGTGGGGACCAGTACCCTGCGGCCGTCCCGGATGTGGGGCAGGGGGTCCCGCTCCCGGCGCAGCCATGCCTGGACGGTGTGCGTTCCCACTCCCATCGCCGCGGCGGTCTGCTCCAGGTTGTGGCAGATGCGGGCGGGCGCTGCCGCGGGGGCGCTGCCGCCGTCGATCCAGCGGCACAGGGCTTCGGTGTCCCCGGCGCGCCATTCCCTGAGTCCGGAGTTGGACTCCGGATCCCGGATGATCAGCGCGGAGGGGCTTCCGTAGCGTTCGCCGAGGTATTGTTCCAGCCGCCGTTCCAGCTGCCCGGGTGCGGTCACGGGAGGTCCTCCCGGAGTGTTCCCGCCCTGGTCAGGGTCTTCCTCCTGCGGTAGTCCCCGATGTCGATGCCCAGGGCCTCGGCCCACTTGTAGAGGGTCGCGCCGGCCAGCCCCAGCTCCATGGCGGCCAGGGCGGCGTAGTGTCTTTTCCCCCGGTGCTTTTCCAGGGTCTGCTCGATAATTTCATCAATTGGCTGGCCGCGCTGGAGTCCCAGCACCGTCTGCCGGTCCGTCTTTTCCATGCACTCCCCCATCGCCAGTTCTGGGCGGTCCCCGCTGTGCGGAGCGATGCTTTTCCCCAATATACCACCACTTGTTTAGCCTATCGATAAGTTGTGTAGTTGCGGATTGTCCTGGGCTTTCTATACAATTTTCTATTGTGTGGAATGTCGTGTAGAATGTTGCGTAGAAATCTTTGTCCCTGGGGTGGAGCGGATGGATCTTCCAGCGGACTGGCTCCGGCAGGCTGGTGTCGGCTCCCGGCTGAGCCAGGAGAAACGGGATATCCTGAAGGAGCGGATACTGCAGGCCCGGCTGGAGCGGGGTTGGACCCAAGTTCATCTTGGTGAACTCGCCGGTGCCGCGGATTACTCTGTGTCCCGCTGGGAGAGGGGCCGGGCTGCGCCAAGTTCCCTCGGCGTTCTTGGCTTGGCACTCCTGTTTGAAAAGCCTCCGGCGTGGTTCTTCGGCGTGGATTTACCCGGCTCGGATAAACACGGCGCCGCCGTGCGCAGCCGGATCGATGCCCTGACCGGTCTCATATTCGCCGGCGCCTCGGCGCGGAGGGTTTCCCTGGAAGTCCTCTTCGGACTGAGCGATGGCGTGGATGACCCCGGGCTGCCGGCCCCGGACGATTACTGGGCCGGGGCTTGGTCCGAGTCCGAGTCTTGGGAGCCCGGAGGGTTTCCGGTTGCGGCCGCGGCCGGGGCCGGCGCGGAGGTCCCGGAGGAGATCCTGGTTGGTCACGTCCGGCTGGACCCCCGGTGGCTTCGGGATCATGCTCTCAATCCCGACCGGTGCGATCTGATCTCCGTTACCGGTGACTCGATGTATCCCACCCTTCCCGACGGCTGCGCCATCCTGGTGGACCGGGGCTCGGTGGAGCTGCGGGACGGCGGTATATTCGTCCTGCGGACTCCTGACGGCCTGGTGGTCAAGCGGGTCCGCCGCGAGGATGAGAACGGCCGGTGGCTGCTGGTCATCGACAACCCGGACTGGGACCCCGTGCCCCTGGATGCCGATGTCCCGGTGGTGGGCGAGGTGCGCTGGGCCGGGGGGTTGATCTAGGCTGTGGCCCGGGGCAGCATCCGGCAGCGTTCCAAGGTCAGGAAGGACTCGTGGACCGTCCAGGTTTACCTGGGGTTGGACCCGGAGACCGGTAAGAAACGCTACCGTTCCGAGTCCGTCAGGGGGACCAGGGCTCAGGCCCAGCGGCGTTTGACGGAACTCCTGCGCGAGTTGGACACCGGGACTCTTGCCAGGCCTTCAGGGGTGACGGTGGGTGAGTACCCGGACGAGTGGCTCCGGGATCATGCCGGGCTCCGGGTGCGGAACCGGACGCTGGAGGGATACCGGGACTACGTGCGCCGGTACCTGCTGCCTGCCATTGGCAGGATCCCGCTGGACCGCCTGACTCCCAGGGATGTCCGGGCTATGGAGGTTGCATTGCTTCGCAGCGGCGGCCGAGGGGGCGCGGCCCTTTCTCCCCGGACGGTGCTCCAGGCTCACCGGATTCTGTCCAGTTCCCTGTCCAACGCGGTCAGGATTGGGCTGGTTCCCAGGAACGCTGCGGCCGCGGTGGAGCCGCCGCGGGTTGCCCGTTACGAGGCTGCTATCCTGGGTTGGGCGGAGGTCCACCGTTTTCTGTCCCAGGTTACGGAACCCCTGTTCCACACCCTGTTCCTGCTGGCGGTTCAGACCGGCCTGCGCCGGTCGGAGCTTTTGGGGTTGCAATGGCGGGACGTTGACCTGTCCACTGGGGCGCTGTCGGTGCAGCGGGCATTGATCAAGATACCTTCGGGCGGTGTCGAACTGGCGGTTCCGAAGACGGGCCGGGGACGGGTGGTGGCGTTGCCGCCGGAGTCGGTTGAGGCGCTGAGCGTTCATCTGGCGCGTCAGCATGAGAATGGCAGTTTCGTGTTTTGCGGTTCTGATGGGACTCCGTTGGACCCGGACTTGGTGACGCAGTCGTTCAAGAGGATGGACAGGAAGGTGGGGTTGGAGCATATCCGGCTGCATGATTTGCGCCACACTCACGCTTCGCTGATGTTGGCCGAGGGGGTGCATCTGAAGGTGATTTCTGAGAGATTGGGCCACAGCAGCATCGGCATCACCGGGGATATCTACTCTCACGTTCAGCCCACGGTGCAGCGTGAAGCTGTGGAGCGTTTTGGAGTGGCGTGGAGAGTGGGAATGGCAAAGGAATGTCAGATTGGCCCTGAATCGGTCTAGCGTCCCCAATTTCGTATTTGGGAGTGGATGGGGCCCGGTGGCTCTTGCGGACTTCAAATCCGTTATGCCTCGTGACGAGCGGGGTAGGTGGGTTCGACTCCCTCGCACTCCCGCCAATTTATGAGAATCTCTGAACCTCTGTGCCCGCCGCAGGGGTTTTTCGCGGGCTTGGCATAGGTTGTACCGGCCCGGCATTCCTGGGCAAAAACCTGGCCGCAGACAGGGATAAATAATCAAGGAGTTCGGTATATGCTTCCCCGTTACCGAGGAAAACTGGGCGAATACATGTGGCAAAAGGAGATGGAACGGCTCAACCGCTACAAGGACCGCCCTTGGGAGCTGCAAAGCAGGCAGCAAGCGGGAGGGGAGTTGATTATCCTGACCATAGTTTTCGCCGTGGCCTTTGGCGGCCTGATGCTTTTCTCCCTGTTCTTTTAGGCTGCGGGACAGTCCACCGCCACCTAACTTTCCCCTGAACCCTCAACCCCCTAAACGTAAATCGGAAGCCGGGCCGTGTGGCGGCCCGGCTTCCGATTGCAGGCAGATTTTACCGCATCCTAAAACTGGGACCGGCGCGCCTCCAGGTTGGAGTGTACGTCAATCAGCACGGTCCGGCCGTCGGCATTCAACTGTTGGGCCTGCCTCAATGCCGCCGCAACTTCGCCGGGCTGGGTAACAGTGATGCCCACCGCGCCCATGCCTTCGGCGATCTTGGCATAGTCTCCGGTCATCTGCGTGGCGCCGAATAGCTCGTTGGCCGTAGGATAGCCCCCGGGGTAGGTGGCCATGCCGCCGTTATTCAGCACGATGGTGGTTATCGGCGCCCCGGCGCGAACCGCAGTCTCGATGTCCAGACCGGACATTCCGAACGCGCCGTCGCCCATAAAGTTCAGACAGAACTTGTCCGGCCGGGCCAGCTTGGCGCCAATCATCAGCGGGATGCCGTAGCCCAAATGGGTGGTCTTGCCCCAGCCGATGTAGCTGTGCGGAACGGTGGCCGTGTAGAAGGGCATGATGGTGTCCCGGGGAGCGCCGGCGTCGTGGGTCACGATGCTGTTTTCCTTGTCCAGGGTGCGCTCCAACTCGCCGATGACCCGATAGTGGCTGATGGGGAATTCGTCGGTTGAAAGTATGTCGGCCCACTCACCCATCCAGGAGTCGTGCAAGACAGCAATCTCGGCGGCTACGTTGGTCGAGCCCTTGCGTCCGTCAGGTCCGGCTTGGGCCTTGACCTCGGCGATCATCGCTTGCAGGGTCAGCTTGGCGTCACCGGGCAGTCCGACATCCACCGAGAAATCCTTATTGATGTCGTCGATGCTTTCGACATTGTGGATGATAACCTTGCCGCCTGGAATAGGCTGGCCGTAGCCGGTACGGGTCATGCTGGAACCCACGGCGAAGAGTACGTCGGACTCCTGAAGCCAGGTGCGCGCCGGGAGAGAAGTGGACGCGCTGCCGGAACCCAGGGCCAACGGGTGCCGCTCGTCAAAGGAAGACTTGCCGGGCATGGTGCAGTAGACCGGAATCTCGGTAAGCTCCGCGAATTCGGTCAACTCCTTGGAAGCGCCGGCAAAGAGCACTCCCATGCCTGACCAGATGACCGGCTTCCGGGCGTTGAGCAACAACTCCACCGCGGATTTGACATCTGCCAGGTCCGGAGACTGCCGGGACCGCTTGGGTGGGTGGTAGTTCAGGTCCGCTTCAGAAACTTCCTGCGTCCCTACGTCGGAAGGAATCTCCACAATGACCGGACCGGGCCGGCCGTTGCGCAAGGCGTGGAAGGCGCGGCGCATCACGCTGGACACCTGACCAGGCTGGGTGATGACCTCGCCAAACTTGGAAACGCTGGCGTAGGTGCGGACCGACGAGAAGTTGGGCTTCACCGAGTACTGGCTCAGGGCCGGCCCGCCGGGGAGGTAGAGGATAGGAATGTTGTCGCTGTACGCCTGAGCCAAACCACCCATAGAGTTCTCGGACCCAGGTCCGCCCTGGGTAATTGTGACCCCGAACTTCTCCCGCTGGTTGAGCCGGCTGTACCCGTCGGCCGCCATCAGCGCGCCCCGCTCCTGACGGAACATCAGCGTGCGTATTCCTTCCTTCGCAGTGTGTTCAATTAGCTGGTTAGAGGGGAAACAGGACACCCATTCTACACCCTCAACTTTCAGAATCCGGGCGACGGCTTCCATTACGTTCATAAACGACCTACCTGTGCGGTTTCAAAATTGGGTGGCTCGGACTATCCCCTGCGGCCGACCTTCCGGCAGCTTGAGGCCCCTCCGGCCCGGCGTTCCCGGAGGATAAGACCGATCAAAGGCGATACTAACGCCGCCGTCAACAAAAGGCAAGCGAGGGTAATTGTTCAGACTGGGGGATTCAAGCCGCGGGAGGCAGCCAACCCCCCCGAAAAATAAGGGAATTATATCGTTGACTGCGCATCGGCCTCAACCAAGGCGACCCCACCCGCATTCCCACCCCGCTACTGCCTTGAGGGGCAAGCGGAGATGATACCCGCCAGGCTTAATAGGGTCGAATTGGTGGGGTCTGGAATCGTACTCGCGCCGGATGATGGCCCGCATATCCCCGTCGGGTATGACCCAGTACCGGGGTTCTTCCATCTTGCGCAGCAATACCAGAACCCAGAACATATTGCGGGTCGGCCTACGGAGGCGCTCCCGCGCATCCATCTGCCAGCCGCCGCGATCCCGCTGGGTCTTGACTTGGATGTAGAGCGTCCTCCGCCGGGCTGTGACCGCAATGGCGTCGATTTCCGGCAGATTTCCGGTAAACGTGGTGGCATCGAATCCCCGGCGGTTCAGCTCGGCGGCGACGTAGTATTCGCCGCTGCGCCCTATCTGTTGGGTTTGTCGCCCGGTAGGCATGGGGGGCCTCCTTCCCAAAAATAAAAGCTGTGGCTTTTGTGTCATTTACGCTTGGCGGTGGTGCGAACATGGGGCGCTGACGGCAGATTTGGGAAGGGTTTCAGTGCCTTTTTGTGTCACTTTTGTGCCGGTTTTGACCCACTTTTGGAGCACTTGGGGACCCCGGTCTTTCCGCCAAACCCGGTGCGGGACGCCAACTCAGGATGATTGAAGATTATGGTAAAGCAGAGTTACCGGGATTGGGAAGGGGCAAGTGTCTGTAGGGGCCATCAGGAAATCCTTAGCCTGAACAGTTACAAGCGAGGTTTGTCATCCGGCAAGGCCGGGCCAGTCCTGTGCCGTGTCCCCCATATTCAGGTTTCACCGGCGGGTTGTTGAGGCTCGCGCTATCCAAACAACAGGATATAGAAGGAACACCGCGGTTGGAAAGGGAAAAGTGTCAGTGGATTTCAAGACAGTCTTGCCGTCAGTCAGTTGGGGGCGAACGTGGAGGAAGGCGTTCTTTCAAGAACGCCAAGAACATTGGGGGGAACAGTTGGATTGAAATGCACCGCAGCATTATGAAACTATCTCAAAACCAAAATTCGGAGGGCATCGGGGTTACGGGGTTACGTTGGGGGATTCATCCCCCAAACCCCCGATGAAACTATCTCAAGACGGGATGAGGGCCGCTTCAAGTTTTGAGATAGTCTCTATATACTCCCGCATCGCAAGACCGAAAACTACTGACAGAAGCCGGTTGCCACACCCCACCGTGTCTGATAGGCTAACCCAAACCAGCCGGACCGCAGCGAGGTTCCTTTGGCCCGCTTCCCAGAAACCACGGCATCTCTTTTCGTAACCTGCATCATCGACCAGCTTTACCCGGAGGTGGGCGTCAGCGTCGTCCGGGTCCTGCGAAAGTTGGGAGTGACGGTGGATTTTCCCGCCGGACAGACCTGTTGCGGGCAGCCCCTGTTCAACTCCGGTTTCGCATCCCAGGCGCGCCGCTTGGCCCGGCGGGTGCTGGAAGAGTTTCGTTCCAGCCCCTACGTGGTGATCCCTTCCGGTTCCTGCGCCGCAATGGTGCGCGTGTTCTACCAGGAGTTGTTCGACGATGACCCAAAGCTGCGGGCCGAGGCGGTGGAGCTATCGTCCAGAGTCTACGAGTTTTCCGAATTTTTGACCGAGGTTTTAGGCGTGACCGGCATCGGCGCCCACCGGACGGGGACGGTTACCTATCATCCAAGCTGCCACCTTTCCCGCGAACTTGGCGTCGGCGACGGGCCGGAGCGTCTTCTGGCCGAGGTAGAAGGTCTGGAGCTAGTGGAACTGCCGGACCGCCAGACCTGTTGCGGCTTTGGTGGGTCGTTCTCGGTCAAGTACCCCCATATATCGGAAGGAATGCTGTCGGACAAGGTGTCCAACATTATGTCCACCGGCGCGGAAACACTGACATCCTGCGACATGAGTTGTTTGATGCACATTGGCGGCGGGCTGAGCCGGCAGCAGCGTCCTGCGACGGTCAAGCACCTGGCCCAACTGCTGGACACGGAGGCAGACTGATGCCACGTATCCAAACCCGCAACTTCACCCGCGCATCGTCGCGGTCGATTAAAGACCCACAATTGCGTCAGGCTTTGCGCCGCGTCGGTACCGGCTTTGACGGCGCCCGGCAGGATGCAATCGAAGAAGTCACGCCCGCAGTCTGGGAGGCGTGGCGGGATGAAGCGCGCCGCATCAAGGCCCACACCATGGACCACCTGGACTTCTATCTTGAGCAACTCCAGGAAAACGTGACCAAAAACGGCGGCCAGGTCCATTTTGCCAAGGACGCCGCCGAGGCCAACGCCGTGGTTGCCCGGCTCGTGGAGACGCGGGGCGTTAAGGTGGTGACCAAGGGAAAGTCGATGGTCTCGGAGGAACTGGACCTGAACCACGTCCTGGAGTCGGCGGGGGTGGAGGTCTTCGAGACCGACCTGGGCGAATACATCATCCAACTGGCCGGCGAAACGCCATCGCATTTGGTAGCGCCGGCCCTGCACAAGACCAAGGAGCAGGTGGCGCAACTCTTCTCCGATAAGCTGGGTGTGCCCTACAACGACGATATTGAAGAGATGGCCCGCGTCGCCCGCGCCGCCCTGCGGGAAAAATTCCTGGCGGCGGACCTTGGCGTCAGCGGGGCCAACTTTCTCATTGCCGAGACCGGATCGCTGGTAATCATTACCAACGAGGGCAACGGGCGCCTTTGCACTTCGGCGCCGCGGATTCACGTCGGCATCGCCGGAATGGAAAAGGTTATTCCTTCCCTGGAAGACCTGGCGGTGTTTCTGCGTCTGCTGCCCCGGTCGGCCACCGGGCAGCGGATTACCAGCTATGTCAGCATGGTCAGTGGGCCGCGTCGGGACGAGGACGAGGACGGGCCGGAAGAGTTTCACCTAGTCATCGTCGACAATGGGCGGTCCCGGATGCTGGCCGACCCCAAACTGCGCGAGGCCCTTTATTGCATCCGATGCGGGGCCTGCCTCAACATCTGCCCGGTTTACAAGCAAGTGGGCGGCCACGCTTACGGTTGGGTGTACCCGGGCCCCATCGGCGCCATCGTGACACCGGAACTGGTCGGTCTCCAAGAGGCCAAGGACCTCCCATTCGCTTCCAGCCTGTGCGGCGCCTGCCGCGAGGTCTGCCCGGTGAAGATAAATATTCCCCGGATGCTGCTGCACCTGCGGCAGGAATTGGCGGAAGGAGCAAACGGCGCTGACAGTTCGGCGGCCCCGGTGGAAAGCGTTGCGGCGCGGGCCTTCGCCTCGGTCATGTCCAACCCGGCCCTGTTGAAGGTGACTACCCGGGCGGGCCGGTTGTTGCAAGCGCCACTGAAGTATAAAGACCGGATAACCAACGTCCCGTTTCCGCCCTTTTCCCGTTGGACCCGGTCCCGGGACCTGCCGGCTCTGCCGCCCAGGACTTTCCGGGAAATCTGGGAGCAGGACTTGTCCGGATCTGACGGGAACGGCGGCTGAGTTGAACGACTTTCCTGGGACTCCCAAGGATGAGTTCATCGCCTCGGTGCGCCGCGCTCTGGGGAGGGTGGACCCCGGCGGGGTAAAACTGGAGTTTTACGCTCCGCCGCAAAGCCTGGAAGGGTTGGAGGAGCAGGCCCGTCAGCTCCGGGAACGGTTGAGACTGGAAGGGACTGCGCTGATGTCCCAACTGGCCGAGACGGCGCGACTGCGGGGCTGGAACGTCTACCGTGCCAGCGGTGTGGAAGCGGCCGTTGGCTACATTTCCGGCGTTGCCACCGCCGCGGGCGTGGGCCAAGCGGCCCGGTCGGCGCAGGATGTTTTCGGCGAGGCGCCGGTGGACCAAGCCCTGCGAAGCCTGGGAATAAATGTCGTCACCGCCGCGAGAGATGCCGACCACTCACGGGAAGCGGTCCGGCAGGAAATCATCGCTTCCGGGTTGGGCATCACCGGGGTCGACTACGCGGTGGCGGAAACCGGGTCGGTGGTGGTCGTACCACGGGCCGGGTTGAGCCGGTTGGTATCCCTCGTGCCGCCCATCCACATCGCGTTGGTGCGTCCCCGGGACGTGGTTGCGTCCCTGGACGATGTGTTTCTGCTGCGTCGCCTGGAGTATTACCGGAACGGCGCCGATATGGGCAGCTACCTTAACTTCATCACCGGCCCCAGCCGCACCGCCGACATCGAGCAGACCATCGTCATCGGCGTCCACGGCCCCAGGGAAGTCCACATGGTGCTGCTGGACCAGGGGTTTCCAGATTAGGAGATAATATGCCAATGCGAATCGGGTTCACCGAGTTCCGTAAGCAAATGCTGGAACGGGAGTTGGCGACCATTGAGGAACTGTTGCCCACCCTGGGCGTGGAGCGGGTGATTCTGACCGGCGACATGGTGACCGGCAAGTACACGCCGGACAGTAAGATAAACCTGATTGTGGTCCACGACACGGACCGGTCCTTCGGCCGCCGGGCCGACTTCTTCTTCTTCCACTTGGGCAGTTTGGTTGACGTTGAAACCCTGGTCTATACTCCGGAGGAATTTGAACGACTTCAGGACGAGTTGCCGGTTCTCAACGCAGCTTGCCGAAAAGGACGCGTGATTTTCGATGCCTGACCACGAATCTGAGGGAGCCCGCTGGCTCCGGCAAGCAATTCAGGACCTGGAGGACGCCGAGTTTACCAAGGAGGGGAGCCGCTTCAACCTGGCCTGTTTCCTCGGGCAGCAGGCGGCGGAAAAAGCAGTTAAAGCCTTTCTGTACCACCGCGGGGCAGAGGACGTTTGGGGCCATTCCCTGAATGACTTGTGCGAGGACGCCAAAATCTTCGAAATGTTCTTCGACACGGTCAAGAGCGAAGCGCGGCAATTGGACAAGTATTACGACATCACCCGCTACCCAGGCTTCCTGCCCGGCGGCATCCCCTCGGAAGCCTTCGACCGCATTGACGCGGACCGGTCCATCGAGCTGTCCCAAATAGTGGTGGACTTTGTTCGCGAGCGGCTGGAGTAGGGGCAGCAACCCGTTGCTGCGATGTTAGCATCGGGGTTGAGGTTAGACGATGACGGTAAAAGACGAACTGCACCGGCTGATTGACGAACTGCCGGAGGATGAACTCCCTGGGGCAAAGCGGTATCTCGAATACCTGCGGAACATGGGAGACCCGGTCCTGCGGGCTTTCATGGAGGCTCCTATGGACGATGAGACGGAGACCGAGCAAGAGCAGGCGGTGGTTGCAGAAGCGTACCGGGACCTGGCGGACGGCCATGTAGTGCCTTTCGACGAAATCAAGCTCGAATTTTGGGCGTGAACTGGCGGATTGAACTTACGAGACAGGGGCGCCGGGACTTGAGGAACTTGGGACACCAAGCCGCCGACAGGGTTGTTGAAGCTCTTTCGAGGCTGGCGGATACAGGACAAGGCGATGTAAGGCGCCTTTAAGGAACAGAGAGAGAATATCGTTGGCGCGGGTCGGTGATTGGCGAGTACGGTTCCTGTACGACCACCGAGAACGCGTCATCATGGTGCTGCGAGTCCTTCCCAGGGGGCAAGCCTACCGGCGATAAAATCGGGTGGGGAAGGCAACGTTCAGCCACAAAACCCCGGAGAAGCGAGCAATTTTCTCAGCTGTCGCTGCCGGTACTCAAAAATTCGCTTCAAGTCCGGCGCCACCAACAATTTCTGAACGATGGCCCCGCCGTGGACGGAATACTCTACGTCATCCCGGGCCAAAGTCCCACCGCCGGACTCAATGAAAGTGTGCCGGTGACGCCAGAGCCGGTAGGGGCCGCGCCTCTGTTCGTCCACGAACATTTCCGGCGGCTGCCAGGCCGTGATTTCACTCCGCCAAACCATCGGTATTCCGTGCAGGCTGAGCCGGTAGTCGATGATTGCTCCGACTTCCATTGTAATCGGCGGTGGCGTTAGCACACGGAAACGCAGCAGCGGCGGGGTCAGGGCTTCCAGGTTGGACGCGTCGGCAAAGAAGTCGAACACCGTTTCCCGAGGCAGTGGGAGCCATTGCTCGGTTTCCAACGTCCAGGTCTTCACGGCCAAAGTCCCGAAGACACGCAAGAGGATGAACTCATCCTGTGAGGGATGTTACTCCAAGGCCCCGGGGCGAACAAATTCAACGATGTCGTTCCTGAAGTCATGAGAAAAGCCTCGTGGGTCAGCGCCGTCCAGCTTGCAGCAAGCGCACAGTCCGCTCGGCAGCGCCTTGCAGAAGTTCGGCGGTGCGGGCCAGGCTGCGCTCAAAGCTCATGGGACGGTCGGCGATGCACACCAACCCGGCGACGCCATGCTGGTAGAGGGCTTGATGGCCGGGCCCAAGGCTGCCCGCCAGGATAATGGTGGGGACTCCGCGGGCATTGGCCCTCTGCGCAACGCCCACGGGCGCCTTGTTGTAAATCGTTGATTCGTCGGCCCGGCCTTCCCCGGTAATAACCAGGTCTGCCCCGGCCAGGTGTTGGTCAAACTCCAGCACCTCGCAGACCATTTCAATACCCGAGCGGAGTTCGGCCCCGGCGAAAGCCATCAACCCGGCTCCCAGACCACCGGCGGCTCCGGCGCCCGGCGGGTCGAGCACCTCGGCCCCCAGGTCGCGCTGCACGACACGGGCGAAGTTGGCCAACGCAGCGTCAAGCTCAGCAACCATCCTTGGCGAGGCACCCTTTTGCGGCCCGTAGATGGCCGACGCTCCCTCCGTACCGCACAAGGGATTGGTAACATCGGTGGCCCCGATAATGGTGGCCCCGGCCAGCCCGGAGTGAAGGCCGGAAACGTCAATGCGTTCCAAACGGGCGAGGGCGGCTCCGCCGGGGGGCAGAACTTGCCCGATCCCGTCCAGGAATTTCGCGCCCAGAGCGGCGGCCATTCCCGACCCGGCGTCATTGGTCGCGCTCCCGCCCAGCCCAACGATGATGCGCGTGTAGCCCCGGTCCAGGGCTTCTTTAATGATTTCGCCAGTCCCTCGGGTGGTGGCGGTCCGCGGGTTCCGCCGCTTGGGCGGGATCAACGCCAACCCCGACGGCCGGGCCATCTCGACTACCGCGGTCTGGCCGTCGCCCATCACTCCCCACAACGCTTCCACCGCTTGCCCCAAGGGCCCGGTGACAATGCTGCGGAAGATTTCGCCGCCGGTGGTGTTGACCAGCGACTCCAGCGTACCGTCGCCGCCGTCGGCCACGGGAACCAGCACGGTCTCGGCGTCTGGGTCGGCGGCCAGAACGCCGCGCTCAATGGCTTTCGCCGCTTCCAGCGCGAACAGGCTGCCTTTGAAGCTCTGGGGAGCGATTACAATTTTCATGGCGTGTCAATCACATTATACACCGGGCAACACATACACACCGGGCAGTGCGGTTGCCCAGTCGCCGGACAATTTATTGCAATTTATTGAATGAGGCGCCATGAGAGCATGGCCACTGACCAGGGTCTTTTCATTGTCCAAGAAAACCTTTGGGTTAACAGGACACGTTGGGGGATTCATCCCCCAAACCCCCTGAGTTCAGGGGTTTGTTATGCTTGGCAGACATGCCGGATTATTCACCGTGAACGGATTATCCAGCGGCTACCGAGAATTAAAAGACCCTGCCACTGACAGGCGGATATGTCCATTCTGGTGGCGCTCTGCTACAATTCGTCCAACATTAGCCCATTGGCCAGTCCGCGCCCGGGATTGCCCGTTCGTGTGGGGGCAATCCAGTGGACTCACGCAAAAGGAGCAGCCGTGCCGTCTAAGGAAGAGCTAAAGAGCCTGGTGTTCCGGGAAATCGACACCCGCTCCACCGAAATAATCAACCTGTCCCAGACAATTCTGGGCCACCCCGAACCGGGGTTCCGCGAAGTCAGGACTGCCCGGCTGGTGGCCGACAAGTTCGCCGAGATTGGCATTCCCTTTCGCTCCGGGCTGGCCCTGACCGGGGTGCGCGCCGACCTTACCGGCGGCACACCGGGGCCGACGATGGCCCTGTTGGGGGAATTGGACTCCCTCATTGTCCAAGAGCACCCCTTCGCCGACCCTAACACCGGAGCGGCCCACGCCTGCGGGCACCACTGCCAGATTGGAATGCTGTTCGGCGCCGCTATGGGACTGATGCAGCCCGAAGTCCTGTCAGCGTTGAGCGGACGCATTGCACTGGTGGCAGTGCCGGCTGAAGAGTACATCGAAATCGAGTACCGGGACGGGCTGCGGCGGGACGGCAAGCTTGAATTCCTGGGGGGCAAGCCGGAGCTTATCCGCCTGGGCGAGTTTGATGACGTGGACCTGGCCATGATGGTCCACACCACCAGCAACCCGGAGGAGGGGAAGCTGTGTCTCAGCGGCACCAACAACGGGACGGTGGCCAAGCAGATTCAGTTTGTGGGCAAGGGTTCCCATGCCGGCGGGGCGCCGCACCTGGGAATTAACGCCCTCAACGCGGCAACGCTGGCTCTCAGCGCCATTCACTACAACCGGGAAACGTTCCGCGATGACGACACCATCCGCGTCCACCCCATCATCACCAGGGGCGGCGAGGCGGTCAGCGCAGTCCCGTCCGACGTGCGCATGGAGACGTTTGTCCGGGGAAAGACGGTGGATGCGATTATGGACGCCAACCGGAAGGTGGACCGGGCGCTCCGGGCCGGCGCAATGGCAGTGGGGGCCAAGGTGGTCATCCAGACCATCCCCGGCTACCTGCCCTTGACGCAGAACAGCGGCATGGCCGACGTCTTCAAGCTGAACGCCGAGGGTCTGGTGGGTACCCCCAATGTGGGGTACGTCGGGCACCGGACCGGCTCAACCGACATGGGCGACATCAGCCACCTGATGCCCGCCATTCACCCCTACGTAGGGGGCGCCACCGGCCTGGGCCACGGCGCCAACTACGTGGTCGAGGACTACAGTCTGGCCGTCATATCCGCGGCCAAGGCCATGGCCGGGACGGTCGTTGACCTGCTGGCCGATGGCGCCGGCTCCGCCGGCAGGATTATCGCCGGACACCGGCCCGAAATGTCCCGGCAAGAGTACCTCCGATTCATGCGCAACCTGGCTAAAGAGGAAACCTTTGACGCAGAGTAAGACGTTGACCAAAGAGGAACTCAAGCGGAAAGCCTGCGACGCAATCGAGCGGCGGAAGGGCGATTTCATAGCCGTTGCCCGCGAGATCCTGGCCAACCCGGAACCCGGGTTCCAGGAAGTGAAGACCGCCGCCTTGGTAGGCCGTAAGTTCGCCGAGATGGGAATATCCCACCGGGACGGGCTGGCGATGACCGGGTTGAAGGGCAGCGTCGCCGGCGGCGCCGGGGACGGCCCCCGCCTGGCGATTATCGGGGAGTTGGATTCTCTGCTGGTGAACACCCACCCCCACGCCGACCCGGACACCGGCGCGGCCCACGCCTGCGGCCACCACTGCCAGGTTGGAATGATGCTGGGTGCGCTGTCGGGTTTGATGGAACCGGAGGTGCTGAGCCGGCTTTCCGGGAACATCGTCCCCTTCGCCGTGCCCGCCGAGGAGTTCATTCAAGTTGGGCGCCGGCTGGATTTCCGCACCGAAGGGAAGATCGAGTTCATGGGCGGGAAACAGGAACTTATCCGGCTGGGCGAGTTTGACGACGTGGACATTGCCATGATGTGCCACACGGCCAGCGACATGGGCGACCGGAAGTTCGCCGTAGGCGGCACCAGCAACGGTCACATCGTCAAGTACGTCAGGTTCACCGGAAGGGGATCCCATGCCGGCAGCGCTCCCCACCTGGGGGTGAACGCGCTGAACGCCGCTTCCTTCGCGCTCCAGGCCATTAACTCCAACCGGGAAGTGTTCAAAGACGAAGACACCGTCCGCATCCACGGCATAATGACCCGCGGCGGCGAGGCGGTCAACGCGGTGCCTGCGGACGTGCGGCTGGAGTGGCGGGTGCGCTCCGGCAGCCCCAAAGCCGTGGTGGAAAACAGCGTCATCGTAGACCGGTGCTTCAAAGCCGGCGCCCTGGCGGTGGGCGCTTCGGTAAGCATCACCAACATCCCAGGCTATCTCCCCATGCGTCACGACTCCGGCCTGCAGGAACTATTCCAGCAGAACTCCGGGGATCTTGTCGGCCAGTCCAGCGTTCTGGTCATGCCGTCCCGGCGGAACCGGGGAGGTTCCACCGATATGGGCGATCTCAGCCAGTTGATTCCGGCGTGTCACCCCTACACCGCCGGCGCGGTGGGACCGGGGCACAGCCCGGAGTACGTGGTAACCGACTATGAATCGGCGGTGGTAAACCCAGCCAAGATTATGGCGATGGTTGCCATTGACCTGTTGGCCGACGGCGCAGCCAAGGGGAAAGAAATCGTTGCCAACCACCGGCCCGCTATGAAGAAGCAGGCTTACCTGAGGTTCCAGCGGGAACGGGCCGGAATCGTCGAGTTTGACGGCGCGGCCTAACCGCCACCCGGTTAAATCCGCTCGTCCCGGGGTTCTTGAAGGACTCCCTTATTGAACCGGGACCAGCGACATCTACCCATCCCAAGTTAGAACAGCGCGGGCAGGAACTGCATCACAACGCCTCCCGCCAGGGGGACGGTCAGGTTGTCGTCAACAGGGATGGGCGCGGTCTCCACCAACCCGGCAACCACCAACCCGGCGAACCACCGCCAATGCATCTCGATTACTCCGGTCCCAATCAGGACCATCGCCACCGCCGCGGAAACTCCAATAAACGCCGCCGTGCCCCAGGGGGACTTGCCAAGGAAGCGGGGAATCCGCCCCCGAAACCCCACCAGCGCCGCGGCCGGGTCGCCCAGCGCCAGAAACAGCATGGCGGCTACCGCGACCGTGTGATCGAAGCACAGGAATGAAACGAGGCCGGCCAGCAGCATGAATGTCGCCCCGGTCAGCTTGGAATTTTCTTCGGATTTCAGCAGCGGGGACAGCCAGCGCAGGAAGCGGCGGTTCAACCCGGGAACCCGGAACCGGAGCAGGTCCAGCGCCAGACTCAGGGCAGCCAGTGCCGCAAATTCGGCCACCACGACCGGCGAAGGCAGGAAAATGGCAGCCACGGCCAGAGCGGTCCCGGCGGAGGCGTGAAAGACACGCCGCCAGATGGGGGGGCCAACCGCTGCCGGGGAATCGCTGTCGGAGCGAAGATGCGGCGGCGTCATTATCGGTCGGGACGCCTGGCTAGAAGTCGATGGAAAGGGAGTCGCCGGCCCGCCACCGGAACTCGCGGAACTGGGTGTCCCTGGGCGCTTCGAACACCAGCCAGCCGTCGATTCCCGTGTCCTTTGCCAGGTTGAACGCCTGAGTCGAGCCGTCGGTCAGCGTTGCATTCCACAGGAACACCACGGGCCGCTCGGCGCCGGGGTTCTCCGGGGCCGACACTTCCTCAACCCGTTCGTTCACGTCTATCGGGAAATACTTACCACGGAAGAAGTCCCTCAACTCGGCGGCGCCGGAGTCTATGTTAACGATGGCGCTGGTGGCGGTGTGGTTTTCCACCTTGACCCGCACCATCACCAACTCGAACTCTTCCTCGGACGGGGCCAGCCGCCAGTGTTTGCCGTCGACGGTCTGCGGCCATTTATACCGCAACTCGTCGGCCCGTTCCAGGGTTACGATGTTGACGTCCAGCGTCTTGCCCCGGTAATACTTACCGAAGGATGGAGACGCCTCCGAGCAGCCCGTCAGCAGCAGCGCGGTCAGCCCGATGGTTATAATGAAGCCGAGAAAAAGCCTGGTAGCCAGCAACCCTTAATCTCCGAATCTGAATGTGTTGGCAACTGGAGCGGACGCCTTACCCGCACGGCGCCGGGTCATCCGGCGGTGGACAACGTCGGCATGGCCCGCAACTGTCCGAGCAGGTCGGCCAGCACCTGCAGCACGTAGTCCACCTCTTCTTCGGTGTTCTCCTTGCCCAGGGTTATCCGCAGACTGCCCCGGGCCAGTTCGGCCGTCTGGCCCAACGCCAGCAGGACGTGGGAAGGCTCTAGGGAGCCGGAACTGCACGCGCTGCCGCTGGAAGCGGCGATGCCGGCCAGGTCCAGGCCCAGCAGCACCGATTCGCCTTCGACCCCTTCAAAGGAGAAGTTGACGTTGTTGGGAAGCCGGTCGTCCGGGTGCCCGTTAAGCTGGGCGCCCGGAATCTCGGCCAGAACCCGCTCCACTATCTGGTCCCGCAAGGCCGCGCAGTGCGCGCCGTTTTCATGGCTGGAAGCATCGGCTGCTTCCAGCGCCACCGACAGCCCAACGATGGCGGCGATGTTTTCCGTGCCGGACCGCCGCTCCCGCTCCTGACCGCCGCCGAGCAACAGGGGCAGATAGGGAGTTCCCCGGCGGATGAACAACACGCCGGAACCCTTGGGGCCGTAGAATTTGTGCCCGGACAGACTCAGCATATCGACGTTAAGCTCCCGGACATTCAAGTCCAGGAATCCGGCGGCTTGCACTGCGTCGGTGTGCATCACGATGGTCCGGCCCAACTCGTCGGCCCGCTGCCGGACCCGGGCGCCAATCTCGGCAACCGGGTTAATCGTCCCGATTTCGTTGTTGGCGTACATTATGGTGACTACCGTCGTCTGGCCCGTAATGGCGTCGCAAACCGACTGCGCGCTGACGGCGCCGTAATCATCCACGGGAAGATAGGTCACCTGAAAACCGATGCTTTCCATGTACTGGCAGGTGTGCAGCACCGCGTGATGCTCAACACTGGTGGTGATGATGTGGTTTCCGGTTCCCTGTAACGCTACGGCGGCGCCGTGGATTGCGGCGTTGTCCGCTTCGGTGCCTCCGCTGGTGAAGACCACTTCGTTGGTCCGGCAGCGCAACACCCGAGCCACCCGTTCCCTGGCCGTGTCCAGGGCGTGACGGGCTTCCTGTCCGACATTATGCACGCTGGACGGGTTGCCGTAAAAGTGGCTGAAGTAGGGCAGCATGGCTTCCAACACCCCCGGGTCGGTGGCCGTGGTGCCGGCGTGGTCCAGATAAATGGTGGCGGGCAATGCCATGAAGAACCTCTCTAATCGCTTCAACCCATTTTAACATAGGGGCGGCGGACTTGGCCGGGCCTGAAGCGCCGGGAACGGGGCAATCCCATCCGGTTCCAACAACCCCCCGGCTTTCTCAAGGAAGTCCCCAAGAGCATCGGTCCGCAGGAACACGCACCGGGGATACCCTTTCCCGGGATACCCATTCTTGTGCCGGAACCGGTGGGAGAGAAACGCCGGTGTCGCGTCTGCCGGCCGCAGCGGGATTACGGCCGGGCACTCCAGGCAATCAGCTTGTAGACCAGCTTGGCGGCGACGTAAGAACAGGCTGCCGGACCTTCATTGGGCGACAACTCGCTGACGTCGAACCCCAGGATGCGCCGGGATGCCGCCACCGCTCCCAGCAGGGCCATCACATCCTGCCAGGTCATGCCTCCGGGCTCCGGGGTGCCGACGGCGGGCATCAGCGACGGGTCAAAGACATCCAGGTCCACGCTGACGTAGACGTTGGGGCCGAGGCTGTCTACGACCGCTTGGACGTACCCTGCGTTATCCGGGGGCCAAAAAAAGGCGGGGATGGAATGCTCCCGCAGGAAGTCCCGCTCCTCCGGGCACATGCTCCGCAGCCCAACCAGGACCAGGGAGCATGACTCGTGAATGCGCCGGGCCCCCGAGGCGTGTCCCCATTGGGTTCCCGTATATTCGTGGCGCAGGTCGGCGTGAGCGTCCAGATACAGCACTGAAAGGCCGGGGCAGGCTTCGGCGTGGGCCTGAGCCGAGCCAATGGCAACTGAGTGGTCACCGCCGAGCACGCCGGTTATCTTGCCCATCTTAAGGAAATGCGCCACGGCCTGCTGCACCCGCGCCGCCATGCACCGGGGGCTGCCGACGTGGGGTTCCAGGGAAGGCGCAGTGTGGATACCCAACTCCGCCACGTCCAGGTCCAACTCCCAGTCGTAGTCTTCCAGACCCGCCGATGCCTCGATGACGGCCTGCGGGCCGTAACGGGCGCCGGTGCGGAAGGACGCAGTGCTGTCGTAGGGTACGGGAATCAGGACGGCGCGGGCGGTCTCCAGCCTGCTTTGCTCTTCGGGCAGCGCCAGAAAGTTGGCGGGCACCCAGGGCAGGCCCGCCCCAGGATTATTTCCCGGCGAATCGTCCACCGAATCATCCACGGCGCAGCGATGATTGGCCCGCCTCCAAACAGGAGCGTTGGCTTTGTGTCTCGGTCAAGCCTTGCCGGGCGTCCAGCCATTCCAGGCCCCGGTCAAGCACCCAGGTCTTCACGTCGGCCAGGTCAAACAGCCGTTTGGCGTCTTCCAGGGCCAGTTGGTTATCGAAGGACTTACAGGAGAAGATGTCGATGTTAACGTAGCCCCGCCGGGGAAACGTATGGATGCTGATGTGGCTTTCGGCGATAATGACAAACCCCGATACGCCTGCGTCTTCCTCTTGAGGGCCGTTGTATTCCAGTACCTTGGGTTCAGTTATGCGGGTCATGCCCAAGGCGGTGGGATAGTCCAGCAGGAAGCCGCGCACGACATCCTGGTCCCACATTTTATCCATGTTCCCGCCAAATCCGTCGATAATCAGGTGCATTCTACACTCCGCCAAAGTTCGTGAGGGCTATAATCGGCAGGCAAAGTTACCCCGGCCAGTGCCGGCAAATGCCTGCCCAAGGGGACATATTTCCCGCGGGTGTGGACAAACCCGCAGGCGAATCAACTTGGCAAAACCAGACGTATAGAATATCATCACTCTTGGCCCAAAAACAAATGCGCCGGCCGGAATGTTTGGGACTCTCCGCCGTGGGCGGAAAGCAGCCTCCGGTGTCTTGACGGCCGGGGCGCGGCAGTAAACCCTTGAGGGCCATCGGTAAAAACGGCGGCAGCTAATAGATTAAGGGGCCGGATGCCGGATATGACAACACAAACTGACCAGGACGTGATGATTCAGGCCACGGGTCTGACCCATTACTATGGCCCTTACCCCGCCATTGAAGACGTGACCTTCGGCGTCAAGAAGGGCGAAATCCTGGGGTTTTTGGGGCCCAACGGCGCCGGCAAGACCACCACCATGCGGATTCTCACCGGCTATATGCCGCCGAGCCAGGGTCAAGTCACGCTGGGCGGGTTCGACGTGGTGGAGCAGTCCCTGGATGCCCGGCGTCGCATCGGCTACCTGCCCGAGACGGTGCCGCTGTACACCGAGATGCCGGTGACCGGTTACTTGAAGTACATGGGCACGTTGCGGGGAATGCCCGCCCGCCGCATCAAGCAGCGGGTCTCGGAAGTGATTGAAGTCTGCCGCCTGGAGGACTACTACAAGACCATCATCGGCAAGCTGTCCAAGGGTTACCGGCAGCGGGTGGGCATCGCCCAGGCGATTCTGCACGAGCCGGAAGTGCTGGTGATGGACGAGCCGACCATCGGCATCGACCCCATTCAGGTGGTGGAAACCCGCCGGCTGATTCAAGACTTGGGGAAGCAGCAGACCGTCGTGCTGAGCAGTCACATCCTGCCCGAAGTCAGCATGATTTGCGGGCGGGTGTTAATTATCCACCACGGCCGGATAGTCGCCGAAGACACCCCGGAGAACCTGGCCCAGCGCTTGCAGGGTGTCGAGCAGCTTCAGGTCGAGGTCGGCGGCGCTCGGTCGGAGGAGGTGCTGCCGGTCCTGCGGCGCATCCGGGGCGTTATTGAAGTCAGCCACCGCCGCCAGCAGGAACGGGACGTTTACCACGTCCGCGCCCAGCAAGGACAGGACCTGCGCGACGAAATTTCCCGCATCGTCGTCAGCAATGGCTGGAGTCTCCTGAGTATGCAGCTGATGGGTATGAGCCTGGAGGAGATTTTCTTGAGACTGACCACCGAAGAGGAGAGTTAACGATGCGAACCGTCCAGGCAGTCGCCTGGAAGGAGATTCAGGTTTACTTCAGCAACCCCATGGCCTATATCGTGGCCCTGATTTTCCTTGCCGTAACCGGATTCTTCTTCGTTATTGACTTGGGCAATCCCTTCCCCGAGGCATCCCTGACTGACTTCTTCCAGGGAGCAACCATCGTCATGGTGCTGCTGGCGCCGGCCCTGACCATGCGGCTGCTGTCCGAAGAGCAAAAGCTGGGGACAATCGAGCTGCTTCTCACTTCGCCGGTGCGTGACTGGGAAGTGATCATCGGCAAGTACCTGGCCAGCCTGGTGTTTCTCATCTCGCTGATTGCCGTCACCCTGTACTACCCTCTGCTGCTGTTCCTGTTCGCCAACCCTGACCCCGGCCCCATCTACTCGGGTTACTTGGGGCTGATTCTCTACGGGGCGGCGGCGCTGTCCATCGGCATTCTGACCTCCACCCTGACCAGCAACCAGATAGTCGCCTTCATCGTTGCATCGGGCATCCTGCTGCTGCTGTTCTTCGGCGCCAACGGGGCCGACGTGTTCGGCGGCTTCTGGTCGCGGCTCATCATCGAAGTCAGCATGAGCAGTCACTTCACCGACTTCGACCGCGGGGTAATCGACACCAAGCACATAGTCTATTTCCTGAGCGTAACGGCTTTCTTCCTGTTCCTGTCCATCAGGGCGTTGGAATCCAGAAGGTGGAGGTAGTATGAGCGATCGACCGACCGACGCCTCCACGGACTGGCGGCGGCAGCGCCGGGGCCGGCGCCCCCGCCCCCGGGAACAAGCCCCGGAAGCGGACGGGGAAGCCGCCGGAATCGAGCCGGAGGAGGAACCCGCCGGTTCCAGGACCCTGTTCAGCTTCCTGGAACCGGGGCTGAACGTAATCGCATCCTTCGGCGCCCCTGTGGTGATTGCCGGCATCTTCGCCCTGGTCATGGGCATCGCCCTCGCCGCTTTCGTAAGTTCATTGCGGCTGTACGGGTTCATCATCATCGGCGTCGGCGTCGTGCTCCTGGGCACCATCGCGCTGATATACCTTAGCTCGGTTCTGGCCGCCTTCATCGGCCGGACGGGGCGCTACGGCGTCAACTCGCTGATTATGTTGGCCGCGTTCATCGGGATTGTCGTTGTTCTGAACTTCATCACCTTCAGCAACAACAGCCGAATCGACACCACAGCCAACCAGCAGTTCAGTCTGTCCACCAGCACCAACAACCTGCTCCGTGACTTGGAAGAGCCGGTAAGGGCGTTGGCCTTTTTCAGGGAGGACATCCCTTATCTCAACGAGGACCAGCTTATCCGGCGGGTCAAGGTGGAAGATACCCTTTCCGAGTTCAGCAACCGTTCCACCAATTTCACCTACGAGTTCGTCGACCCTGACATCTCCCCGGAAATCGCCCGCAACCTGGGGGTCAGCGATTATGAACAAATTGCCATCCAGGGGCAGGAATCCCAGATAGCCGACATTGTTCACCGCAGCGACCAGTTCTACAGCGAGCTGGAGCAGGACCTCTACACCAGCATTCTGGTAGCTACCGGGCAGGAACAGCGCACGGTTTACTTCCTGGCCGGTCACGGTGAAAAGAGCCTGAACGGCAGCAGCGGCGACGGGTACACGTCGATAAAGGAAGGTCTGGAGCGCGATAATTACCGGCCCGAGACGCTGCGCTGGAACGCAGCCGATGAAGACGTAAGCGTCCCTGACGATGCGGCCCTGCTGGTCATCGCCGGGCCCAGCGGTGAGCTGCCGGAAGCCCACGTCAAGGCGTTGGACGACTACCTGCTGGGCCGCAATGCCGACGGCACCAACCGGCGGGAAGGAGGCCGCATAATCTTTATGGCCGAGCCGGACACGCCCCAGTCCTTCCGGGAGTTCCTGTTCGTCTGGGGAATACATGTAGACGAGGGATACATTCTGGACCAGGACCGCTTCGTTCCCGGCAACCCGCAAACGGTACGGGTGGGCGCCTACAACCCGCAGGCCCCGCCGGAGATCGTGTTCCCTCGGGGCACTTCCTTGAACGTCACCTTCATGCCGGGGACAACTTCGGTGCGGGCGGTTGACGATGGCAGCGGGACCCGCCTGCCGATCCCCTTGGCGATTACGTCGCCCAACAGCTACCTGATTGACGACGTGGAACGGACCGAACCGATAACGGACGCAGGGGAAGAGTCAGACCCGGCCGGCGTCTTCACTCCGGCGTTGTACGTGCAGGCGGTCGGACCGCTGAACAGTGCCCCACCCACCAGTCAACCCCCGGACTACCAGGTTGCCGGTTTGGTCGTGTTCGGCGATTCGGATTTCATCGCCAATAGCTTCGTCAACCGGGGCAGCGGCGCGGCATTGTTCCTGAACACGGCTAACTACCTGATGGGCGACTTTTCCCTGGTGTCCATCCGGGACCGTCAGGTCGTATTTCGCGAGTTCAACCTGGACAAAAACCAGTTCAACTTTGTCCGGTTTTCATCCTGGTTTTTCCTGCCCGGACTGATGGGCCTGCTGGCCGGCCTGGTCTGGTGGGTGCGCCGGTAAGCTATGAACATACGGCTGACCATTCTGCTCGTTTTCGTCCTCATCCTGTTCGGTGGGGCCTTCCTCTGGTTCCAATTCAACAGCCAATCGGAACGGGTGCCGGACCAACCGTGGCTGTACCGGCTCGATGACGACTCCATCGTCCACATTGAAGTGTCCCACGACGGGCAGACGGTGAACTACGACAAGAAGCCCGGCGGAACCACTTGGTACATTCAGGACGGCGACGAAGAAACGGCGGTGTTTCTGGAGAAGTGGAGCGGCACGCCCCTGCTGTTGAGCGGGCCGAGGGTCAACCGCCTGTTGCGGGACACCATCGACGGCCCTTCCAAGTACGGGTTGGACCCGCCCCGCAGCGTCATCAAGGTCACCGAGCGCAGCGGCATCGTCTACGAGTTCCACATGGGCGACAAGACCCCCGACGGCGAGAACCAATACACCCGCCTGGTGGGAGCCCCCAAGCTGTTCACCGTCCCCGAAATCTGGGCCCAAGTCATTAACCGCCTGGCCACCGAGCCGCCCTACCCGCCGGAAGAGGGCGAAGAAGCCGCCGACGCGGGATAGACACCCGGGTCCGGCGGCTGCGTCTCCGTGTTGCAGCGATAGTCCCAAGACCCGGCGCAACCAGGGTGAAGCGGATGCCCGCGCCCGGCTTTTCTGCTAGACTTTAGCCCACGTCCCGGCCCGCCGCAGCGCGGGCGATATTACGTTTTTCCCCGGAGGAATCTTTGAAGGCTGAGATATTTGCCATTGGCACCGAGTTGCTGATGGGAGAGTTAACCGACACCAACGGTTCCTGGATTGCCGCTCAACTGCCCGCGCTGGGCATCCAACTGCAATGGTTGACCACCATCGGCGACAACCTGGACATGATTTCCGATGCATTCCTCCGGGGAATGGAGCGGTCGGACGTTATGTTCACCACCGGAGGGTTGGGGCCGACGCAGGACGACCTGACCCGCGAGGGGGTGGCCAAGGCATTCGGGGAGACGCCGGTGGTGCAGCCGGAGGTGGTGGAACGGCTGGAACATTACTTCCAGGGCCGGGGCATGACCATGCCGCCCCACAACATCAAGCAGGCCCACCTGATACCGTCCGCCGAGTTCATACCCAACCCCAACGGCACTGCCCCGGGTTGGTGGGCCGAAAAGAACGGCAAGATTATCGTGTCCATGCCCGGCCCGCCGGGAGAAATGCACCCCATGTGGGAAAATCAGGTGGCGCCCAGGCTGCGGGAGATTGTGGACGACGAGGTAACGGTAACCCGCAACATAAAGACCCTGGGAATGTCCGAGGCCGCCATTGACGAAATCATATCCGAGTTTTTCGGGCAGGATAACCCATACCTGGGCATCTACTCCAAGGCCGACGGAATCCACCTGCGGGTCATCGCCCGCGCCGCCAACGAGGTAGAGGCCCGGACGATGATTCAGCCGGTCGAGACCGCCATAGAGGAGCGGCTGGGCGAATACATCTGGGGTTACGACCACGAGACACCGGAACAGTCCGTGGGGCAGGCACTGCTGGGCAGCGGGTTGACCCTGGCGACCATGGAATCCTGCACCGGCGGCTTTCTGGCCAACAGCATCACCGACTTCCCCCAATCAGCGGAGTATTTCCGGGGCGGAGTCGTGGCGTTCAGCGAACAGCAGGCCGTGGATTACGGTGTACCGGCCGCATTGCTGGAGCAGCACGGCCTGGTGAGCGAAGCGGCCGCGGAGGCAATGGCCCGCGCCGTCCGGGACAGGTTGGGCGCCGACTTCAGCATCGGCATCACCGGCGTCTCTGGACGGGAAGGGCAGAACGGCCATCCGGCAGGCCAGATATTCATTGCCATTGCCGGATCCGACAACACGGTCAAGAACCTCGCAATGCGGGTCCCGCCGCGTCTCATCACCATCAAACGCCGAGCCTCCAACACGGCCCTAACCGAGTTGCGGAAGATGATAACGGCGGCTGCGGGATAAGCGGCCGGAGCAACCCGCTGGGCTGGCAGAGTCCATACTGACCCGGCTTGTCTATCGCAAGTGATTGAGCCGTGGGTAGCCGGATTAAGGGAAACAATAGAAAGGCGGACGCAGTGTCCGCCTTTCTTGGTCTCTCTATCGTCCTGAGACGGGTTTACAGCGTCAGATTGCGGTAGAGCATGGGGAGGCGCTCCGGCAAAGCCCAGATGTCGCCGAGAACCTCGTAGCTCATGTCGCCGCACATTTGCTTGAGGTAGTCGTGGCCCGCCTTGTCCACCGTTAGACAGAAGGGCGTGATGTCCTTGCGCTTGGCTTCCAGCAGGGCCATGTGGGTGTCGTGTACGGCGTATTCCTTTTCCACGCCCTCCCGGCTGTAACCCCGGTCCTGCGGACGGCCATCGCTAATCAGGAACATGATCTTGGTGGTAGCGTCCTGACCCTCCAGCTTGGTGGTAGCGTGGCGGATGGCCGACCCCATGCGCGTGGCATGGAGAGGCGTGATTTTGTCGATGCGGCGCTTGATCTTCTCGTTGAAGCTCTCGGCAATGTCCTTGATGACGTAGAACTCGACGTTCTCGCGGCCATAGCCGGAGAACCCGTATATGCCGTAGGTGTCGCCAATGGATTCCAACGCCTGAATCAGCAGGGCAGTGCTTTCCTTTTCCAGGTCAATGATGCGCTTGTAGTGCCGGCGCACCAGCCCTTCCCGGCGGCGGCGCAGCCAAACCATGTATTCCACCGGGTCATCGGGAGCGTCCCGGTCGTCAACGGTGTGGCGGCCTTCATCAATGGCCTCCGCGGTGGAGGCGCTCATATCCAGCAGGAACACCACCGCCACGTTCCGCAAAATCTTGTTGCGGCGCCAGTAGATTTTCTCATCGGGTGGTACCTTCATCCGCAGGTCGCACCAGGCTTCCAGCGCCGCGTTAAGGTCGATATCCTCGCCGTCCACGAGACGATAGGTCTTGCGGAAGGTCTCGGGCATAATCAGCTCGAACTGCCGCTTCACGTGAGTCAGCAGCGTGTGGTAGTTACGCAGCGATTCGTTGTAGAAGTTGGTGTCGCCCTCCTCGAGGACTTTTTCTTTGACGATGCACCAGCGGGGCTTGTAGTCGCCGACGCGGAAGTCCCACTCGTCGTAGACGTAGGTCTTGGGTTCCCGGGCTTCCAGTTCGCCGCCTTTTTCGTCGTCGTTCAGCAACGGGCCGTAACCCTCGCCGGGTTGGGAGTCCGGCGGGGGCATTCCCGCTTCCTTCATTATGTTCTGGGCGAAGGTGGTGGTGCTGTTATTGATGTCGCCCTGCTCGGCGTCCAACTCCAACTCCGCGCTGTCCTGGAGCAACTGCTCCAAGTCTTCCTGGGACAGTTGCTCGCCCTCGGCGTTCTGGCCCTTTTCGCTTTGCAGCTTGGTCAATAGCTGGACCATTTCGGGCTTGAAGTCGCCGCGATAGTCCACCGGCTCCGGGGACTGGTAGGGATCGCCTTCGCCGCCCTCGCCGTCGGCATCCTGCTGGCCGGACCGGAGCTTGTCCAGCAGGGACTCATACTCCTCTTCAGAGAACTCACCGGGGTCGTCCAGGTCCTGGGGTTCGAATTGGTCTTCGGGCTGCTGCTGGTTGGTCAGCCGGGAGATAATCTCGTAGGCTCGCAGCACGGCTTCGGTCGTGTCCTCAACCGTAGCCTCGGCCACCCGGAGGGTGTGGAGAATGCGGGCCAGCATCTCGGCTTCTTCCTGTAACTCCACCGGCACCGGCAGGTCGGTGAACTGCTCCAGGCTCATGTGAATCAGCAATTCGACCATCACTTCCTGGATGGGTAGTTCCCGGATGTCCGGGCGGCCGGACCGGGCTTCAATCTGGACCCGTTCCGAGGCGCGGCGAATGCCGGGGTACTCGACCTTGATGCGGAAGTCCAGGCGGCAGTCCTCAAGGACGGTGAACAGGTCGAAAGCCAGCTTCTTGTCATCGAACAGGTTCAGGAACCGGCCAATGTCAGTGAAAGCGTGGCTCTGCATATCCATTTCTGGGGAGTCGGCCAACTCCTGCATCATGGCGGCCAGCATCTCGGCCCGGCGCCGCTCCAACTCGGGCCGGCGCTGCTCTTCAAACTGGCCCGCGGTCTTGTCAAACTCGAACAGGAAGCTGCCAAACTCCAGATGGCCCACCTGGTGGGTGGCGACAACCTTGAACCAAGAGAAGTTTTCGTCCTTGTTGGGATAGTGGTCCACCACCGTGGGCAGGAACACCTTGGAGCCGTCGGTAGACGCGATATCCTCGTCAACCCAACCGATGTTCTTGTTGACCAGCTCCTGGGTGTTCATCACTTCCATCGTGGAGCCGGCCAGAGCGCTGCAATAGAGGCGGACGATGCCCTTGACCCGATCCAGCTCAAGGCTGGAGGAGAGGGTTTCCAAAAGGCCTTCCGAAGTGTTGGACTCCACCTTGAAGAAGGCGATGCCGCTCTCCGGGTTTTCCTTGAGCAACTCGACGCCTTGGTGGAACCAGACGTCCAACTGGCTGATGGTGATGCGGTTCAGTACCCCGTTGAGACTCTTGAGAAATGCCGGGACCGCGTCGGGGGCAATGGCCAGCAAACCTTCGGACAGGTCCAGGATGTGAGTCTGGGAACCCTGGGGGGCGGACGCAAGGGCCAGGGTGCCATCGGCGAGGAAACGGGATGTTTCGCGCAGGCCGACCTTGGCCATTCGCTCGCCGAGTTTCAGGAAGCGGCCCGTCTGGCCGTCGTCAATTTGCTGCAGGGCGCGGGGGAGCAGTTCCAGGCAGCTCTTGACTTCCCGCCAACTGCCCTCGGTCAGGGCGCGGCACATGGAAAGGAAAGCCTCGCGTTCCCGGCCCATCGCCGGCAGAACGTCCCGGCCCAGGGTCAGGCATTCCATAGCCACATCGTAGGACTTGTAGGACAGGGACTCGATGAGAGACGCGAAGACCTCCACGTCCCAGAAGGGCAGGCTGCGGATTAAATCGGGGCTGACCTCAAAGAATCGGGCGGCCAGCGTACTGGACTTCCAGGTCCCCTTGTAAAGGCTGCGGCCCAGACCGGCCCAGCGGGGAATGTACTGGGGCCGCAGGTTGCCGACAATGGACGGACTGGCCCGAAAGAAGGACACGGCCAAGGCCGGCGAGTCCTGGGCCAGGTAGGTGCCGCAGCGGGCCCACTGCATAAATGATGGGAAGGCCAGGGCACGGGCCACGTTGGGGCTGACCCGGTAATATTCGACGGCGGATTCCCACGACCGGACCGTGTGGGCGCCAATGGATGCGCCTTCCTTGGCCCACAGGCTCAGTTCTTCGTCGTTGAAGGACGAACCCATGTCCTCGGAAACCTCGCGGTAGGCTTCCATAACGGCGGGAGGGAGCTTGCCAAGTTCTACCTCGACTTCGTTGAGAAGATCGTTGCTCAAATCAGAGTCCCTCCTTAGTTGAGTCCGTCTCCCACGGTTTCCAGGAATTGGTCCAAAATCCGGGCGGTGGCGCCGAAAACCAGGTGTTGTTCGTAGGCGTAGGACAGCACCGTCTCCAACTGCCCGCCGGCAAGCCGGGTCTCATAGCGGTGGTTGGCCGGATCGACAAGGGCGGAAAACGGGACTTCCACTACCTCGGCTATTTCCACCGCGCTGGGGTTGAAGGCATAGGGGTAGGGGATGGTGCCGACGAACACGGCGACCCCAAAATTAGTGCGGGTAATTATGTCATCCAGCCGGCCCAGCACCCGGATGTGGGCGCGGTCGATGCCCATTTCCTCTTCGGTTTCCCGCAGGGCGGTGTCGAGAAAGTCCCGGTCCTCCGGGTCTCTGGCCCCTCCGGGGAAGGAAATTTCCCCTTTATGATGCTCCACTTCCTGCGAGCGTTTGTTCAGCAGAACGCAATAGTCGCCGTCCTTGGGATAGAGGAGCACCATCACCGCCGCCGGCATCAGCGAAGAGTCGGTCACGACATAATTGACGCGACGCTCCAGCGTTTGCGCGACGCGGTCCAGCGGGGAGAGGGCCATCGCCACCTCTATTCGAATATGGAAGACACGACTTCTTCGATGCTGCGTTGCAGCTCGAGTTCGTCGGTCAACGTCCAAACGATAGCTACCTGGCAGGCCCGGCGGGCGGAAATGCCTTCGGTCATAAGGCGGCCGGCGTAAATCAGCAGGCGGGTGCTGGCGCCTTCGGCCAGGCCATGCTCCCGCAGGTTGCGGACTTTCTCGCCCAACTTGGCCAGGGACTGCGACTGCTCTTGCGTGCATCCGCTCTCCCGCTGAACGATTTCCGCTTCCACGTCGGCGGGCGGGTAGTCGAACTCCACCGAGATAAACCGCTGCCGGGTGCTGTGCTTGAGGTCCTTCAAGGCGCTCTGGTAGTGAGGGTTATAGGAAATGCACAGCAGGAACCGGTCGTCGGCCTCGATAATCGAGCCGGTCTTTTCCACCGGCAAAATCCGGCGGTGGTCGGTGAGGGGGTGAATCAACACCGTGGTGTCCTTGCGCGCTTCAACCACCTCGTCGAGGTACAGGATGGCGCCGGCTTTGACCGCCCGGGTCATTGGGCCGTCAATCCAGCGGGTGCCTTCCGCGTCCAGCAGGTACCGGCCAACCAGGTCGCTGGCGGTCAGGTCCTCGTGGCAGGCGATGGTCACCAGGGGGACGCGGACCTCGCCTTCCGACATCGGTTGAGCTTGGCCATCCGGCCTGACCGTGGTCAGGGACCGGCCCAGCTTCCAGGCCATGTATTCCACGAAACGAGTTTTGCCGCACCCCGTCGGTCCCTTCAACAACACGGGAATGTGCTGCTGATAAGCAGCTTCAAACAGTTCCATCTCGTCGCTGACGGGCCGGTAGTAGGGTTCACTGCGTACCAGGAACTCTTCAATTGCGTATTCCTTGAACCGAGGTTCAGCCGTTTCAACCATTACACTTTCCCAACTTTTTCTTCGACTCTCGTTTCCCACAAGGCTTGGACTGCGGACCGCAAATGGGTCATGTCTCCCGAGTTATCTACCACCGCTTGCGACCGGGCCGCTCGTTCGTCGGCCGACATCTGGGCGTTAATTCGTTTCCGGGCTTCCTCTTCCGGCAGGCCGTTGCGGGCCATCAACCGCGCCACCACGGATTCCTCCGGAGCGGCGGTGGTCCAGACCTCATCCACCAGGGAATCCCAGCCCGCTTCGAACAGAACGGCGGCCTCAACCACCGCCACCGGCGCCCCGTCGTCCCGCAGCCGATCCAGCTCTTGCTGGACCATTTTGGCCATTCGCGGGTGCATTATCCGGTTCAAGCGTTCCAGTTGGCTGGAATCGGAGAACACGATGGCGCCCAGTTTTCTGCGGTCGATTTCCTCGTTGTCTTCCAGAATGCCCTTGCCAAAGGCGGATACGACTTCGGACCAAATCTCCGAATGAGGGGTATACGCCGAATGCCCAACCTGGTCGGCGTTGATGATTACCGCTCCCAAGTCTTGCAAAATGCGGGCAGCTTCGCTTTTTCCTGTGCCGATTCCGCCCGTTAAACCAATGACAATCATACACTTCCCCAAGGCCGTAACGCCTTGGTCATTCTAACAAGGGCGATTGGGACGGTCAACCGACGGACAACTTGCGCCACTTCTTGCCGGAATCCTTCAGGGATCCCTTATTTGCCCGTCTGTCTTGCCGACGCCGGCTGGGTGGTAGCCCTTGCGGCTGGACGTTTATCTCTGAATGGTTATCTCGCCGCGCCGGGCCGCAAAAGCGGACTGCAAATCGGCGAACATCTGCTGGTAATCTCCGGTGTGAATCGGGCTGGTGGTCATTATGAGCGCATCTTCCCGGTTGTCGTTGTAGTACCCCTTGCGGATACCGGCCGTCTTCAAGCCGTACTTTTCGTAAAGTCGCTGGGCGATGAAGTTGGACACCCGCACTTCCAGCGTCACGACCGAGGAGCCGTACTCGACGGCCGCCCTCACCGAACCTATCAGGAGCAATTCTCCGACGCCGTTGCCCCGCAGGTCGGACCGCACGGCGATTTCGGTGATGTGGGCCTCGTTGCCCTGGAACCACATCCCCACGTAGCCCGCAATGTCCGAAGACGGTCCGGCAGGCTCCTCACGCTTGACGACGCCCTGAACGGTCTTGACCACCTTGCCCCACAGTGAGGACGGTACGCCAGGTTCGGGAGCCGGGGGCAGGGTCTCGGCTGCATCATCAGGACATTCCTGGGGACATTCGGGCCAATGCGCCACCAGGTAACAGGCGTAACGGTTGTTTAACTCCCGCTTGAAGGGCGTACCCAGCGCCAGGGGAGCGAAGGCTTCCTTTTCGATTTCCAGGACCTGACCGATGTCCTCGGACTGTAAGCGCCTCAGGGCAATGTCCATTACGCCGCCAACACCACCTCTAACGTTGGTGTAATGAGTTTCCGGGCCAGCAACGGCCCGAAAAGCGTGGGCCAATTGTAGCACAGGGCCGGAAACGGTACAGGACTGCCGGAATCCATTTCGCTGCGCTTTTCGCTCGCCCATTTTGATAGCCGCATCCGATGGCCTATAACAACTTGAGAGGCGCCGCCGGGTCCAGGTAAACTTTGCCGAACACCCCGTCGAAACCCGGTTCTACCCGAATATCGCCAACCCGGGCCCGTAGAACCGCGCCGGCTGTTTCTTCCCCGGCCACCGCGGCCAGGTCGCTGAAAGGACTGCTGATGAGCGCCGTCAACTCGCCGCCCAATTCCTGGACGACTTTCATGTAGGCCCGCTGGACGCGCCGGGTGCCGGCTCCCTGCCGCAAGACCTGGGCAATCAACTCTTGCAGCGGCGCCAGGCGGATGTAGGGCGGCCGGTCGTCGGACGGATGAATGAACCCGTCCGGGCCGGGCCGGATATGGGCGGCTTCCGCGGTCCGGGACAAGACGCGGTGCAGGACGCCGAGGGTCAGGGGTTTGCGGCAGACGGGGCACGTCTCCCAGTCGGGCAGAGCGAAATCGGGGGCGCGGCTGAACCCGCACTTGCGGTGGCCGTCGTAGTGGTATTTGCCCTCTTCCGGGTAAAACTCGACGGTGAACGCCAAGTCGTTGCCGGCTATGGCCCCGGCCAGCCCGGCGTAACTCATGGGGCCGTCGAATGCCGTGGCTTCCCGGGCCAGCTTGGGGAGCGAGTGGGCGTCGGAAAAGGATAAGATGGCCAGGCCGCGCAGGTCGGGAACGCCCCAATTCATACCCGGATCGCTGGAAAGACCGGTCTCGATGGCGTTGATGGCGGGCGTCAGATCCTGGAAGCACTCTTCCAGGGTGTCAAAACCCGACTTGGAGCCGAAAACGCCGTACCACGGAGTCCAAGCATGGGCCGGAATCACCATACAGGCTGGGTCAACTTCCAGCGCCAACTCGGTCAAGTCGCGGGCCGACATGGTAAGGGTGGGCCGGCCATCCCCTTCCAGCTTGCCGTGGGCGGCCAAGGCGCGGTTCAGGCGGGAAGCGGCTTCAAGGTCCGGCGCGAACAGCAGAATGTGGATGCGCCTGACCCGTCCGTCCTGCCGGTAGACACAGCTAACCTCCGTGCCGAGAACGAACCGGACGCCGTCGAACTCGTACAGTCCGTCGCCCTCGCCGCCGGCGGGAGACAGCTTTGACTCCAGCTCGGCGAACCAGCGGGGATGGGTGAAGTCGGCAGTTGCCAGCAGGTCCAGCCCCTTGAGTTTGGCCCAAGCCGCCAGGTTTTCCAGGGTCAGCGCCTTGCTGGTCGCATAGGCGTGGGATGAATGAATGTGCAGGTCGGCGAAGTAGGACATCGGGGCCAGTCTAGCACATCGTCACAGGGGTTGCTGCGGCAGACCGGCGGGGAAGTCCCTTGGCATCCCAGGAACGGGCCGGACCTGGCCTCAGCAAGGCCCTGAGTGGTCAGGCGTAGGTCATCAGCAGGTCGGCCAACTCTCTGGGCCGGTGGTGGGTGACCTGGTGGCAGGCGGGCATTTCCAGGACTTCGGCGTTGGGGATGCGGCCGGCGATGCGCCGCTGGCTGGCCGGGGATACAACCCGGCTGCCGGTAAGCACGACGTAAGTAACCGGGCAGGAAATTTCGGAATACTCAGGCATCCGGGACTTAATCACCTGGGCCGGGAGCGGTCCCATGAACCCGATCATCTGGACCACGGTCATGGGGTCCATTCCGTTGCACAGATAGCGGGTGACGGCCTGGCCCGGCAGCTTGAGCTCCTGACCCATGACCGCCGACCAGACCTTCAAGCCGGAAACGGCCACGCGCAGAGCGGGGGTTATTTCGGAGAGTATCGGCGCGCCCGCAGCCGGCGCGATACCACTGAGCAGGACCAGCCGCTTGGGAGGAGCCGGCAACTGCGCGGCCGCCAATAAGATGAGCGCGCCGCCAAGACCGTGTCCAACCAGCACCACATCTCGCATGGACTGGCGTTCCACGGTGCGGACAATGGAGTGAACGCACTCTTCCAGCATCACCGAGGCGGTGTCCCCGTCGCTGTCTACGCCGTGTCCGGGCAGGTCCAGCGGGAAGACCTTGCCCACCTTGGTCCGGGCGTACAGCCGGGGCGGGTGCGTCTCGGGGGCGGTCATGTAGCCCCAAACCTTGCCCCAACTCCAAGCTCCCTGGCCCGCGCCATGCACCAGCAAATAATCAGTCACTGCTTCGTTTCCCGGAAAGTTCGATAGGGACGTTCAGATGGATTGTTCACGCGATTAGTCATTCAACACGGGGCCGTTGCAGCCTGGCCGGAACCGCCGCCGGAATCATTTCCCGAATTACTGCGCCACCGCCTGGGAAAGCCCGGACAGGAGCGCTTCTTCTTCTTCGGGCAGCACGGTGCGGGGGTCCAGCAGGACGTTTTCGTTCTCGATTCGGCCGATAATGGGTGGAGCGCATTGACGCAGGCGGCGCATCAACGCATCGGCGCCCCCGGCAAATCCGCCGCAGTCCAGCGACAAGGCCCAGGTTGGCAGGGTTTCACCGGGCAGGCTGCCCCCGCCAATGGCGGACCGGGTGGGGACAACTTCCGCCGGGCACTCCACCCGGTCTGCCCAGGCTGCGGCCCGGCTCTTTACGGAGTCCAGGGGCGCGGAAATCATGCGCCAGATGGGTATCTCCTGTTCCGCTTCCTGCTTCAGGTAGTGGGCCAGCGTGGCAGTAAGACCGGCCAGGCTGAGCTTGTCGATGCGGAAGGCCCGGGCCAAGGGGTGCCGCTCCAAACGCTGCACCAAGTCTAGTTCGCCGACAATGATGCCGGCCTGGGGCCCGCCCAACAGCTTGTCACCGGAAAAGAAGGTCAGGCCAACGCCGGCGGCAACGCTTTCCTGGGGCGTTGGTTCATGGGCCAGCCCGTATTTCCCGCAGTCGAGCAGGCACCCGCTGCCAACGTCGTGAAGGACCGGTACGCCCCGCTGCCGGCCCAGTTCCACCAACTCGGCGGGCGCGACCTCGGCGGTAAACCCTTCCACCCGGAAGTTGCTGGCGTGGGCCTTGACCATCGCGCCGGTTTCGGCGGTGATGGCGTCGCCGTAGTCCCGGACGTAGGTGCGGTTGGTGGTCCCCACGTCAACCAGGATTGCGCCGCTCTGCTTCAGCACGTCGGGAATGCGGAACCCGCCGCCGATTTCCACGGCCTCGCCCCGGGAGACAATTACTTCTTTGCCGGAGGCCAGGGCGGAAAGTCCGAGCAGCACCGCCGAGGCGTTGTTGTTCACCACCAGCGCCGCTTCCGCTCCGGTAAGCTCCCGGACCAGGGCCTGCAAGTGGGACTGCCGGGAACCCCGGCGGCCGGTGGTTATGTCCAGCTCCAGGTCAGAGTAGCCCAGCGCCGCCTCGGACGCGGACTGGGTGGCGGCGTGGCTCAAAGGCGCGCGCCCCAAGTTGGTGTGAATGACGACTCCGGTGGCGTTAATCACCCGTTGCGGCGCCGGGGCCAGCATATCCTCCACCGACCGGATTACCGATGCGGCCAGGCCAGCGGCCTGCGGGGCGTCTCCGCCCTGCCGGACGCTGGTGCGGGCCTGTTCCAGCCGCTGCCGGACCAGCCCCACCACCCAATCGCGGCGGTACACGGCCAGCAACTCGGCCAGGGACGGGTCGGCCAGCACTGCATCGACGCTGGGCAGGTTGCGCAGCTGCATACGTTCACCACACGGGAGGGGGTTGCCGGAGATTTCGCCTTTTTTGCCGGGCCACATTGTACCATGAACACGGTACCATGAACCGTGGGCCAGGAAAGACCCCGGCCAAGAAAGACCCTTGAAGGAAGCCCGGCGAAAGCCAGATATACCCTGCCTGCGTTGGTGTGACCATCAATCCGGAATCCGGTTCCGTCTTCCTGGAATACCGGACAAAAGCGGACATTTCCGGACATTTGAGCGTGGACTGGCGTTGGTTTTGCCCTCTTTTATCCGGTCAATGTCCGGTTTTGTCCTGTAAATGTCATGTTTTGTCCAGGGTTTGTCCGCTTTTGTCACGGGGGATTTGGAGTGCCCACGCTTGCCGGCGGAGAGGTTTTCATGGTTGGAACGGGTCATTCAGGATTCCCTCGCACCCCCGTCCTCTCTCCCGCGGGGAGAATGATGAGACCCTGAGCAGCAGACTATCAAGAGTTGTTCACCAGCTGGTATTGATGTTAAGGGGGCTTGAGAGCAGTCGTCAACGGCCTACTGTCACAAGGGGGTACGCCCTCACCCCCGGCCCCTCTCCCGCGGGAGAGGGGAGAATGAAAACGGCCAGCCAACAAGTTCAGGGCATTTCGATTCTCGGGACATCCCCTCTCCCTTTGGGAGAGGGTTAGGGTGAGGGCGTCCCGTCCAAAAGAAGCCGTCGCTGATGCACAGGATTCCCATCACCCCCGGCCCCTCTCCCGCGGGGAGAGGGGAGAATGAAAACGGCCAGCCAACAAGTTCAGGGTCTTTCGATTCTCGGGACATCCCCTCTCCCTTTGGGAGAGGGTTAGGGTGAGGGCGTCCCGTTCAAGAGAAGCCGTCGCTGATGCACAGGATTCCCATCACCCCCTGCCCCTCTCCCGCGGGGAGAGGGGAGAATGAAAAGACCCTGCCGCAAGTTGCCGGCGCTGGCAATCCGTGGTGTCACGGGGTAAAATGGATGCACACGAACAAGGTGGTGCCGCTATGCTGCCTGGTGTTTCGATAAAGGCAAAATTGGTTGGTTTCGGGGTTCTGGTCATCCTGACGTTCTCGTTCGTCGGCGCCATCCTGGAGACGGTCAAAGACATTCAGACGGCCAATGCCGCGCCCCAACCGCTGCTGCGGGAACAATTCGCCGCCGCAGGGGACTACAGTTCCGGTGGAGACTCGGACGGGGCGGTGCTGGCCGGTCTCAAGTACGTCTGCCCGTTCCACTGACCTTTTGATGGATGGTCCCCTTGATAATGCCCCCCGATTGCCCATTGACGCACTGCCGGCGGCAGTCTTCCGCCGACGCCCCCAACCTTCCGCTTAGCCCCTCTTTGGCCGGTTAGAATATGGTTTCGATGCAACCCGGACTGCCCCCAGAACTTGATGCTCTGAAGAACCTTGTCCGCCAGATTGTTCGGGATGAGTGCATCCCTCTGGAAACGGAGTTCCTGTCCCATCCACCACGGGACGGGGAACCCAACGAGGGGGCGCCCCGGGGAATCCTGGAAGCGGTGCCCGGCATCCTCGGCACCCTGGCCCCGGAGCAGTGGGCGCGCCTGCATCAGGTATCCAAAGACACCGGCATCTATACGTCCTTCGTGCCGGAAGAGTACGGCGGGGGCGGCATGGGCGCGCTGGGCCACGTCGTCCTGGAAGAAGAGGTCCACAAGAGCATCCTGCATCTGCCCACGTCGCCGGTGCCGATGTTCATGATTGACGCCTGCACGCCGGAGCAGGAACAGAAGTATCTGCGCCCGGCCATCGACGGCGATCTTTACTACGCCTTCGGTCAGACCGAACCGGAGGCCGGGTCTGACCCCGGCGGCATGATGCAGACGCGGGCGGTGCGGGACGGCGACGACTGGGTGATTAACGGCACCAAGATGTTCATTTCCGGCGCGGCATCCGCCGACTACCTGCTGGTGCAGGCCGTTACCGACCCGGACAAGCGGCAGCGGGGCGGCATTACCATGTTCATTATTGACAACCCAACGCCGGGTATGAGCTTCGACCCGATTTACGTTTGGACTATGCCCAGCAAGGCGCAGCAGAATTTGGTCCACCTGGACGATGTGCGGGTGCCCCAGACCCAGGTGCTGGGCGAGGTTGGGTACGGGTTCACCCTGGGGCAGAAGTGGCTGGTGCATCACGACCGGCTGTTGCGGGGTTCGATGGCGCTGGGCATCCTGAGCCGGGCCTTGGATATGGCCATAGACTGGGCCAAGCAGCGCGTGACCTATGGGCGGCCCATTGCCGACCGGCAGGCTATCCAGTGGATGTTGACCGACGTTTACACGGACATTATGAGCCTGCGCGCCCTGACCCGGGAGACGGCGGAGCGGGCCGACGCGGGGGCAGACGTGCGGGTGGAGGCCAGCATGGTCAAGTATTGCGCCGGCGAGTGGGGTTGGCGCAGCATCGACAAGATAATGCAGGTCTTCGGCGGCATCGGCGAAACGGTGGACATGCCCATTCCCCACTGGTATCACATGCTGCGTCACGCCCGCATCGGCGGAGGAACCTCGGAGATTCACAAGTTCGTGATGGCCCGGGCTTTGCTGGACGGCCGGGCCAATTTCCAGGGGTGACCCGGCGCAGCCCTCTATCCCCAAGGCGATTGCCGCCCTTACCCGTGCTATCCCGCCATCCGTTAACCCGCCATCCGTTAATTAGCATTGCGGCACTATTGCTGATGCCATCGGCTTGAAAGCCATCTTCCCCGTCCGGTTCCAAGGAGTTTTCTAAGGAGTTTTCTGATGAAGCAATCAATCCTCGTCTGCCTGTTGCTGTCACTGGCGGCAGTTTTGGTCACCGCATGCGGCCCGGCCGCTTCCGCAGCCCCCAGTGCCGTTGGCGTTTCCGATATCGGCAACGGGGGGGCGGATGCGGTCCAAATTTCGCCGGAAAGCCCGGCGGATGCGGGTTCCGGCCCGAGATTTATGACAACCAGCCCTTCCAACAGCAACGCCGGTTATCCTGGGCAGGCGGCGAGGGATGCGGGCGGAGCTTGGGGAAAGCCCGGGACAATCTCGGTGACCGGACAGGGCCAGGTCTCAGCCGCTCCCGACCTGGCGACGCTGCGACTGGGGACCGAGTCCATAGCAGACACGGTGCAGGCCGCCCGGACCGCTTCCGCCACTGCTACCCAGGGCATGATTGACGCTCTGCTGGAACTGGAAGTCGCGGAAAGAGACATCGGCACGAGTTCCGTGAACATTTCCACGGTGTTCGACTACGATGCTCAAACCGTGACCGGGTACCGGGTCAGCAACCGGTTGACGGTTCGGATTCGAGACCTGTCCGCCATAGGGACCGTGATTGACCGGGTTACTGACGCGGGCGGGGACCTGACGCGGCTGCAAGGCGTGTCGTTCGCCGTCGAGGATACCACTGCCCTGGAAGAACAGGCCCGCGCTGCCGCTGTTGCTGACCTGATCGACAAGGCGGACCAGTTGGCCGAGCTTTTGAAAGTTAAGGTCGGCCCGGCGATTTCCATAGCCGAGCGAGACGGGGGATTCCAGCCGTTCCGTGACTCTTTTCAAGAGTATGCCGTCGCTGCCGCAATAATGGTGAACGAGTCCACACCGGTGCTGGCCGGCGAGGTGCAGGTGACGGTGGCGCTGGACGCCGTGTTCGCGATTGCTGAGCCGGAGGGTTCCTAGACGGGAATGGCGGTGGGGAAATAGACTCCGGCAGCGGGGACACAGGATTGGATGGACAGATAGAAGGCAGGGGCTTTCAATTGTCCAAGAAAACCGTTGGGTAAACGGGACACGTTGGGGGATGAATCCCCCAAACCCCCTGAGTTCAGGGGTTTGTTATGCTTGGCAGACATGCCGGATTGTTCACCGTGAACGGATCATCCAGAGGCTGCCGAGAATTAAAAGACCCTGGGATTGAAGGCCGGCGGTTGCGGCGCAGGAACCGCGCCGCTAAAATGCGCTGACACGGCCCGGCCCCATCTTCGAAACGATTCTTGGCGCCCATTGTGAGCGGTAACTTATGGTCTTGAGCGACCGGACGATTCGCGAGCAGCTCGGTTGCGGGCGGATAGTCATTGACCCCCTGGACCCCGACGACATTCAGCCGGCCAGCGTTGACTTGCACCTGGACCGCAACATTCTGGTGTTCACCAACTCCCGTCAGCCCTACATTGACGTCAAGGAGAGCCTGGAACCCCTGGCCGAGATAGAAACGGTGGGGGAGGACGACCCGTTCATCCTGCACCCCGGCGAGTTCGTGCTGGGCAGTACACGGGAGCATATCGAGCTGCCCGACAACCTGGTGGCCCGGCTGGAGGGCAAAAGCTCCCTGGGAAGAATCGGGCTGGTCATCCATTCCACGGCCGGGTTTGTTGACCCGGGCTGGAAGGGGCACCTGACGCTGGAGCTGAGCAACCTGGCCCGCCTTCCTATAACCCTGTACTACGGGATGAAGATTGGCCAGATTTCCTTCCTGCGCCTGACCACCGCCGCCGACCGTCTGTACGGGTCCGAATCGCTGGGCAGCAAGTACCAGGGGCAGACCGGGCCCACGGCCAGCCGCATTCATCTCGACTTCCAGGCACCTGGACTTCCAGGACAACCGATGACGCCGCCCGCCGGAAATGCCCCGCCTTCCGGCAGGGGCGAAGGGGCCGGGCCATGATGCCCGGCAACGTCACACCACCCGAAACCGTCACGCTGATGGACCGGGCCATCGCTCTGGCCCGGCAGGCCCGGGGCCACACCAGCCCCAACCCGCCGGTGGGAGCGGTGGTGGTTAAGGACGGCGCCGTGATCGGTGAAGGATGCACTCAGCCGCCCGGTCAGAGCCATGCCGAAATCGTGGCGCTGCGGCAGGCCGGGGATGCGGCCGCCGGGGCGGCGCTGTACACCACTCTGGAGCCGTGTTGCCATTTTGGACGGACGCCGCCCTGCACCCAGGCGGTTATCGCCGCCGGGATTGAAGCCGTCCACGTCGCGGTCATCGACCCCAACCCCCGGGTTCGCGGCCAGGGAATAGCTGAGTTGGAGCAGGCCGGGATAGCGGTGGTCCGGGAGAAATCTCCCGCCGCCGAGGAACTGTACGAAGCCTTTGCCAAGCATATCAACACCGGTCTGCCCTTCGTGGTGGCCAAGTTCGCCATGAGCCTGGACGGGAAGATCGCCACCCATACCGGCGATTCCAAGTGGGTAACCGGCCCGGAGGCGCGGGCATTGGTGCAGGAACTGCGCCGGGAGGCGGACGCGGTGTTGGTCGGCAGCAACACGGTCTTGGCCGACGACCCGCAGTTGACCGCCCGCGACGCCGATGGAGCGCCCTTGCCCAGACAGCCGCTGCGGGTGGCGCTGGACACGCGCTGCCGCATTCCTTCCGGAGCCAGGATGTTCCGGGAGCCGGGGAGGACTCTGGTGTTCGTGTCGGAAGAAACGCCCACGCCGGAGACCGCCCGGTTGACCGAAGCCGGGGCCGAGGTTGTCCCGGCTGAGTTGGGCGATGACGGCATGGTGGATGCCGCCGGGGTGCTGGCCGAGTTGGGCCGGCGCGGTGTGGTCAACCTGCTGGTGGAGGGCGGCGGGACTGTCCTGGGGTCGCTTTTCGATGCGGGGTTGGTGGACCGGGTGCAGGCGTTTGTCGCTCCGGTGATTATCGGGGGGGCCGGGGCATCCTCTCCGGTGCAGGGGCAGGGCGCGGCGCGCATGGCGCAGGCGTGGCGGCTGGAGCGGCTTGGTTTCCGGCCCGTCGGCGGCGATTGGCTAATCACCGGGTATCCCACGCGGGAGGGTTGATATGTTTACCGGGATTGTCGAGGAAGTGGGACGGGTGGGCCAACTGGACGACCACCGGCTTACGATTCTGGGGCCCAAAGTGGCCGAGGACGCCAAGCTGGGCGACAGCATCGCCGTCAACGGCGCCTGTCTGACCGTGGTGACTCTGGAAGGAGGGGAATTTGCCGTTGACCTGGCGCCGGAGACCATCCGCCGCACCTCGCTGGGCGACGTAGCCGCCGGGGATCCAGTGAACCTGGAGCGGCCGCTGGCGGTTTCGGACCGGCTGGGAGGACACATCGTTCAGGGGCACGTCGACGAGGCCGGTCGGGTGGAGTCCATTGAGCCGGACGGTGATTGCAGCATCTTCCGCATCAATGCCCCCGAACGGCTGATGCCCTACATCGTCGAAAAGGGGTTCATCGCCGTGGACGGCATAAGCCTGACGGTGGTGGAAAAGGGAACTTCATGGTTCACACTCTCTGTGATACCATACACGCTGGAACACACGAACCTGAGCGGCAAGCCGGGCGGCAGCCGGGTCAATCTGGAGGTTGACATTGTGGCCAAGTACGTGGAAAGCCTGCTGACCCGATAGCGGTTCCCGCCGCCGGTTTGTCCGGTCGAAAACACTCAGCAGCCCGAGACAGTCAGTCCCGAGGCAGTCAGTAAGGAAAGGTGCCTTATGGCTTTGTGCAGCTTGGAAGAGGCCATCGCAGACTTGCAGGCCGGCAAGTTCGTCATTCTGGTGGACGACGAAAACCGGGAGAATGAGGGTGACCTGGTGATGCCGGCGGAAATGGTCACTCCCCAGGCCGTTAACTTTATGGTAAGTCACGCTCGCGGGCTGCTCTGCATGCCCATGCTGGAAGAGCGGCTGGACGAGTTGGAAATCCCCATGGTGGACAGCATCAACGCCGAGAGCGAAATGCCCACCGCGTTTACCGTGTCGCTGGACTACAAGGTCGGCACCACGACGGGCATATCCGCCTTCGACCGGGCCGAGACCGTCCGGGCCCTTATTGACCCCAACGCATCCCCTGAAGACTTTTCCCGGCCGGGACACCTGTTCCCGCTGAAGTATCATCCTGGCGGAGTGCTGGTGCGCGCCGGGCATACCGAGGCTATCATTGACCTCTGCAACATCGCCGGTATGCACCCGGCAGGCGTCGTCTGCGAAATCATGCGGGACGACGGCGAAATGGCCCGGATGCCAGACCTGGAGGTTTTCGCAGCGGAGCAGGACCTGAAGATTCTCAGCATCGCCCAGATAATCGCCTACCGCCGGCGGAACGACAACCTCATCGAGAGGGTCGCCGAGGCCCGGCTGCCCTCCAAGTATGGAGAGTTCAAGATAATCGCCTACCGCAGCCCGTTTGACCCGGGGGAGCACATCGCCCTGACCATCGGGGAGTGGACCCGGGACCAGCCGGTGCTGACCCGCATTCACAGCGAATGTCTGACCGGGGACGTGTTCGGCAGCCTGCGCTGCGACTGCGGCGAGCAAATCGAGCTGGCCCTGCGAATGCTGGCCAAGGAGGGCACCGGCGCCCTGCTGTATATGCGGCAGGAAGGCCGCGGCATCGGCCTGCACAACAAAATCAAAGCCTACTCGCTGCAGGAAGGCGGGTTGGACACCATCGAGGCCAACGAGCAACTTGGGTTTGATGCGGACCAGCGGCACTACGGCATCGGCGCGCAAATCCTGCTCAACCTGGGGATCTCCAAGGTCAAGCTGCTGACCAACAACCCCAAGAAGGTGGTGGGCCTGACCGGGTTTGGCCTGGAAATCACTGAACGGGTGGATGTCGAAGTACCGCCCAACGACGAAAACCTGGCCTACCTGCGCACGAAGCGGGAGCGCATGGGCCACATTTTGGGTTCCTGTTCCTAACCCCCGGTTTAGCGGCGCAGCAGGCAAATCCCGTCACCGCCAGGCACGGAGAAGACATGGCGACACCATCACTGCCCCAAGCCGGCCACTCGACGTCCAACGACCACATGGCGATAAGCCGCCGGTTTGCGGCCCATGCAATGGATGAGTTAAGTAAAGGCAACCGGCTTCAAGCATCGGAGAAGGTTTGGGGCGCGGCGGCCCATGCCCTAAAAGCCATAGGGATACAGCGCGGCTGGAACCACAATTCGCATCAAGTCGTGAAAGACATCGGATATCATCTGGCAAAGGAATTCAACCGGACTGACTTGAGGAACCATGTGCATAAAGCGGAGTCGATGCACCGGAACTTCTACGAAAACGACGAGGACGAGGACATCATCCTTGACGCTATAATTAATGTTGGTGAGTTCATTGAAAAGCTGGACCAAGTACGAGTTGCGCCGCCCATGCCTTTCATAGTCGAGACCGGCTCCGACCAACGCCGTCTGGGACGGTTTCTGGGGCTGCCGCAGGACGATCTTCCGCCCTTGGGCGCCCGCTCTCCCGTTGGGTTCAGCAGAACCGCCCTGGAGGGTGATTAGCAACCAACTCCGGCGGTGACTCCAATACACATTAACCCAAAAGGGCAGGTCAACGACCTGCCCTTGCTGTTTCCGGTGGCGGACGCCGCAGCCGGGTTATTCCCCGTCACCTACCTTGGACATGAGGTATGCGCTGATGAACCCCTGAAGGTCGCCGTCCAGGATGGCGTCCGGGTTGGCGCTCTGAAAGTTGGTGCGGTGGTCTTTAACCGACTTGTAGGGGTGCAGCACGTAGCTGCGGATCTGGTGCCCCCACTCCGGCGTTACCCGTTCTCCCCGCAGCTTGGCCAGATCCTCGGCCCGCTGCTTGTTCTCCCGGTCCAGGAGACGCGCCCGCAGTATCCGCATGGCGTACTCCCGGTTCTGGTGCTGAGACCGCTCGGTCTGGCAGGTCACCACAACCCCGGTGGGCAGGTGGGTCAGCCGGACCGCCGACGCCACCTTCTGCACGTTCTGCCCGCCGGGCCCGCTGGAACGGAAGAAGTCCATCTTCAAGTCTTCCGGCCTGACCTCAACCTCCGACTCCTCATCAATTGCCGCCGGCAGGACTTCCACTTCGGCGAAAGAGGTGTGGCGCAAGTGGTTTGGGTCGTAGGGGGACAGACGCACCAGGCGATGCACACCGCGCTCGGCGTTCAGGTATCCGCAGGCATATGACCCGCCGATTTCCAGGGTCGCGCCCCGCAGTCCGGCCTCGTCGCCGTAGGAAAGGTCCATAACCTGCATGGAGCGCCGCTCCTCTTCGGCCCAGCGGATGTACATCTTCAGCAGCATTTCAGCCCAGTCGTGGGAGTCGGTGCCGCCCGCCCCGGAGTGAATCGACACGATTGCCGGGCGGTCATCGTAGGGGCCGCCCAGGGTCAGGTTAATCTCTTCCCGCTCCAGCGACCTGGCGATGGCGGCCGCTTCCGCCTCAAGCTGGTCCTGGATAGACTCATCCCCCTCTTCCAGGGCCAACTCGGTCAACTCCAGGACGCCGGCGACCTCGGATTGCAGGTTTCGCCACAGGGAAACCTCGTCCTTGAGGCGTCCCAACTGCTGCATCTTGGTCTGGGCCAGCCGATGGTCGTCCCAAAATCCGGGAGCAGCCGCGGCTAACTCCATTTGGGCAATTGTCTGTTCCTTGGCCAGGAGGTCAAAGCCGCTCCACGACGGAATCAATCCGGTTAACCAATCCTGCCAGGTCCTGCTTCAATTGCTCCATTTTACCGCCTTGCTGTCTCAGAATTTGGGACGGCTGTTCATGCCACGGATCCCATTATCGCAAAACCCCGGCGGGTATTGCACCCCTGGTTCCAGCTGGGCCAGGGCCTTTCGATTCTCGAATAGTCCCCTCGCCCTTTGGGAAAGGGTTAGGATGAGGGCGTCCCGGCCAAGAGCAACCGTTGCTGATGCGGGAAGCCGCCCTCACCCCCGGCCCCTCTCCCAAAGGGAGAGGGGAGAATTAAAAGCCGATGACCAGTGGATAACTTGGGTTGACAAGCAATTCCTTCCAGGTTTTCAGAACCTGCCGGGTGGAAACGGGTGACGAACGGATGGCAAGGCCGGGTTTGCCGGGCCTGCTTCCTGTCCCGTAAGATGTTGCATGGGTTTGCGGTTTCCGTGAATTGTGAACCAAGGGGCATTTTGCCGAGCGAGGGTGCATGGACCTGGTGATAAACGGGCTGCTGATTGCCGGGGCCTACCTGCTGGGGTCGATCCCATTCGGGTATCTGGCCGTATGGTTGTTGGGAAAGCGGGACATCCGGACCGTGGGCAGCCAGAACGTCGGGACGCTGAACACCTGGCACCAGGTGGGCGTCGGCGGGGCCGCCCCGGTACTGGCTTTGGACGCCGCCAAAGGCGCCATTCCGGTGCTGGTCACGGGCTGGCTGGGGACGCCGGATTGGGTGGTCTACTGCGTTGCCATCGCGGCGATGTTGGGACACAATTGGCCGGTTTTCTTGAAATTCCAAGGCGGTAAGGGAGTGGCCACACTCATCGGCATTGCGTTGGCGTTGTTTCCCATGACGACGCTGGTTGCCATCGCTCCGGGCGCGTTGGCCATAATCCTCACCCGCAATGCCATCATCGGCATTGCCGTGGGAATGACCGTGTTTCACATAGTCAACCTGGTCCGCGGCGCGGATTTGGGGTTGTCCCTGCTAATCCTGGGGCTGAGCGTCTTTGTGGCGGCCTGTTACGTCTTCGGGGCCCGGCGGCAGATGTGGAAGGCGGTCAAGAGTGGCCGTTTACGGAGGATTTTCTACGGCCCCAACACCAACCCGTAAGCCGGATTCTCCGCGGCAATGGGTTATAATCTTAAACACGGGTTGCGGGCGGCGGCGGGCGTTCCGGCCCATAATGGCGCAGAATCCCACGGTTCGACCTCAACATCCCGTTCTCCGGCGCCGGCGCAGTTCTACAACGTCGGCAGCTAATCCAACAACCTCTCAGCCAGGATATGCAAGTATGTTAGACCACGGTACGGTTGATTCCGGGCACGTCAACGAAGTAGAAGCGCTGCGGCACCGGTTGCGCCACTCGGCCGCCCACGTTATGGCCGACGCGGTGCTCCGGTTGTTTCCCGAAGCCAAGATGGGGATTGGCCCGCCCACCAACGACGGGTTTTACTACGACTTCGATGTGGCCCGGCCCTTTACGCCGGAGGATGTCGGGGAGATAGAAAAGCTGGTGCAGGAGACGGTGGCGCAGGGGTTCCCCTTCATCCGCGAGGAGTTGAGCCGGGATGAAGCCAGGACGCTGTTCGCCGACCAACCCTACAAGCTGGAAATTATCGACGGCATTCCCGACGCGGAGACCCTGAGCATCTACCGTCACGGGGAGTTTGTGGACCTGTGCCAGGGGCCTCACGTCGACGACACCGCCAGCATTCCGGCGGTGAAGCTGCTGAACATCGCCGGGGCCTACTGGCGCGGCGACGAGCATCACCCCATGCTCCAGCGCATCTACGGAACGGCCTTTGAGAGCCAGCAGCTTCTGGATGAACACCTGGAGCGGCTGGAGCAAGCGGAGTTGCGGGACCACCGGACGTTGGGCCGGCAGCTGGGTCTGTTCAGTGTCCACGAGGAAATCGGCCCCGGGTTGATTCTGTGGCACCCCAAGGGCGGCATCCTGCGGTCCATCGTGGAAGACTACTGGCGGGACATTCACTACCGCCACGGGTACAGCATCGTCTATTCGCCCCACATCGGCAGGGCAAACCTGTGGCGCACCAGCGGCCACCTGGACTTCTACCAGGAAAATATGTACGCCCCGATGGAGTTGGACGAGCAGGAATACTACCTCAAGCCGATGAACTGCCCGTTCCACATTATGATTTACCGCTCGGCCCTGCGCAGCTACCGGGAACTGCCGATGCGCATCGGCGAATTGGGGACGGTGTACCGCTACGAGCGCAGCGGGGTGCTGCACGGGTTGATGCGGGTGCGGGGCTTCACCCAGGACGACGCCCACATTTTCTGTATGCCGGAGCAGGTGGAGGCCGAGGTCGGCGGGGTGCTGGACCTGACCTTCGAGATACTTCAGGCGTTCGGGTTCGACCAGTACCAGATTTCGCTGTCAACCCGCCCGGAGAAGTACGTGGGCGACCTGGAAATGTGGGGCCACGCCACCGACTCGCTGCGCAACGCCCTGACGGAACGCGGTTTGTCCCACGACATTGACGACGGCGGCGGCGCCTTCTACGGGCCCAAAATCGACATCAAAATCAAGGATGCCCTGGGGCGGGACTGGCAATGCACCACGGTGCAGTTCGACTTCAACCTGCCGGAGCGGTTCGACCTGACCTTCCAGGACTCGGAAGGCAACCGCAGCCGCCCCTACATGGTGCACCGGGCAATTCTCGGCTCCCTGGAGCGGTTCTTCGGAGTGCTCATCGAGCACTACGCCGGGGCGTTCCCGCTGTGGCTGGCACCGACGCAGGCCGTGGTCATTCCCATCGCCGACCGGCACCAGGACTACGCCCGCTCGGTCCGGGAGCAACTGATCGGCCGGGGCTTCCGGGTGGATGTGGACGAACGCGGCGAGCGGATGAACCTGAAAATCCGCAGCGCGCAGTTGCAGAAGATTCCCTATATGCTGGTGGTGGGAGACCGGGAGCAGGAGCAGGGCGCGGTATCCGTCCGCCACCGGGAGCAGGGAGACCTGGGCGCGATGGCAGTGGACGACTTGGCGGAAAGGCTGGGCGGTGAGGCGCAACGGTAACGGGGCACGTTGGGGGATGAATCCCCCAAACCCCCTGAATTTATGGAGTTTGGATTGAGAATCGAAAGACACTGATCCGTCGGTTTATGTTCGGGAAGTAAAATATGAAGAGTGTTATAGTCTAGCTTCCGGTTGGCAGTCAGGGAACAAGGAGGGGGATGTCCGGCGAGATTAGTTGCCCCTATTGCCACCGGATCAATCCGGCGGGCAGCCTCTTCTGCACCGGATGCGGCGGCAGGCTGACGGTTGCTAACATTCCCACCCCGGATACCCCCACCGGGACGACCGCGGACGACGCAGGACAGGCTTTCCGGGAAGAACTCTCCGCGGTGAGAAGCCAGCTCCGGGAGGCCGGTCTGCTCCTCGACCGTCTCCAGGACCAAATATCCAGGCTGGAACTAGGCCAGGAAGGGCCGGCCCAACCCGACGCCCCGGTCCCCGCTGCTGAGCAATCAACTCCTGTCCCGGCGTCCGGCCCTGAGCAGGATGTCCCACCGGATATTCCTGGGCCGGGCCAGCCAACCCCCGTACTCGCTTCGGTAGGGGCTTACGCCTACGCTCATCCCGAAGCCTCCGCCCCGGAGGCTGGCGCCGGAAGCTCCGGCGGCGCCGATCAGGGGACACGCGGATTCTCGGTTGACTGGGAGCAGGTACTGGGGCGGAACTGGTTCGCCATTATCGGGGCGGTGGCCCTGGTGCTCGGCATCAGCTTCTTCCTGAAGCTGGCCTTCGACAACAACTGGATTGGCGACACCGGCCGGATTGCCCTGGGCATCGGGTTGGGAATAGTCCTGCTGGGCGTGGGGGAATACACCCAGCGGCGCGTGCCGGTGTGGGCCCAGCCGGTGACGGCGGGCGGGGCCGCCATCCTGTATCTATCCATCTACGCCGCCTTCGGGCTGTACCAACTGGTGCGCCCCGACGTGGCCTTCCTGTTCATGGGCCTGGTGGTGGCCCTCGCCGGGCTGCTGGCGCTCCGTTACGAATCGCTTGTCATCGCGCTTTTGGGCATCATCGGGGCGTTCCTGGCCCCGGCGCTGCTGGGGCCGGACCTTCCCGAAGTCCGGCTGCTGCTGGTATACATCCTCGTGGTTGACCTGGGGATTCTTGGCGTTTCGACCTTCCGCAACTGGCGGTGGTTCACCCTGCTGGGGTGGGCCGGTTCCTACGGTCTCTTCACCTACTGGCTGGCCGCGTTTCCGGGATATGGACCGGTCCTGGTCCAGATTGCTCTGACGGGAGTGTTCCTGGTATTGGCGGGCGCGACCACGCTGTTCCACCTTGTGTGGCGGCGGATTCCTAACCCCTTTGACATGACGCTGGTGGCGGTCAACGCTATGGCCTTCTTCGGGCTGACCGTCGCCATACTTTGGCGGGACTACGAGCTTTTGTTTGGGTCAATTGCGCTGGCGTTGGCCCTGTTCTATGGTCTGATCGCTTTCGCGGCGGTCAAACGGTCCGGCGCGCCCCCGGAGATAGCCCTGATTTCCCTGCCGATCGCGCTGGTGTTCCTGACCATTGCCGTGCCGTTTCAGCTAAGCGGGGTCTGGGTGCCCGTGGCCTGGGCAGCGCAGGGCGCTGTCATGGTCTGGGCCGGGTTCCTGCTGGGACGGTGGCAGATGCGCATCTTCGGCCTGGGGCAATTGGCGTTGTCGGTGGCGCACCTGGCGCTGTACGACATCGGGGTTAACCTGTACGATTTCACGCCGGTCCTCAACGAACGATTCGCCGTCTTCCTGGCCGTGATTGCCGCATTTTACGCCGCCGGTTTTCTCCACTGGCGAAACCGGGCCGTGCTGGAGCGGTGGGAACAATACACCACGATAGTCCTCTCTGGAATCGCCAACCTGCTTACCCTGGCGCTGTTCAGCCTGGAGATAATCAACTACTTTGACAGCCGCCAACGGGCGATGATAAACGCCTCGCAACAGGTGCAAAACCTGGACAACGCCAAGTATCTGGCCCTGACGGTCATGGTCACGGTGTACGCATTCATCCTGGCGTCGGTGGGACTGAGCCGGCGTCTGCCCTTGGCCAGATGGGCGGGACTGGGCCTGATGGGCGCGGCGGTGTTCAAGCTCCTGGCGTTGGACACCCTGTTGGTCAGGCTGGACCCATTGACCTTCACCGCCTTCCTGAACATCCACTTTCTGACCTTCCCCATCGTGCTGGCGGCGCTGTTGGGAGCGGCCTACTGGTTCCGGCGGGAATCGCCGCGGCTGCACGAAAGGGAAGCCTACGTCTGGCAAGGGTTGGTCGTGGCCGCCAATCTGGTGGGCGTGTGGGCCTTGAGCCAGGAAATCGTTCACTATTTCGGCAGCCTCGAGGCGCGTCTGCGAACGGACTACTTCAGCGCCACGCATCTCTCGCTGACCGTGTTCTGGGCGGTCTACGCCATCGGGGTAATCACCGCCGGAATCGTCCTGCGGTCTGCCAGGGTCAGGCTGGCCGGAATGGGGTTGCTGGCGGTTCCGGTGGCCAAGCTGTTCGTGTTCGACGTCTTCCTGCTGGAGCGGGAATATCGGGTCGCGGCCTTCGTGACTCTGGGGGTATTGCTGCTGGGAACGGGTCTGATGTACCAGCGCTACAATCAGGCCATCCGGGGGTTCCTCTTCGGTCAACGGGCTTAGGAATTAGCTCAAAACCAAAATTCGGAGGGCCTTGGGGGGACGGGGTTGCGTTGGGGGGATTCATCCCCCAACCTCCCGATGCAACTATGTCAAGACGGGATAAGGGCCGCTTCAAGCTAAGATCGTTTCTTAGGAGCATTATGGGGCGTCCCGCACTGGTTATTATGATGGTACTGTCGGCGCTGTTGGCCGCGCTCCCGTTATTCGCTGCCGTCAACCAGCAGGACTGGCGCTTCTACAAGCCTGTGGTCCTGCCCGACGGCTTCGGGGAGCCGGGCTTGGTGGAGTTGGAATTGGACCAGGAAGTGTACGCCCACGCCACACCGGGGCTGGGGGACATCCGGGTAATGGAGCAGCAGGATGGGCGGGAGGAGCCTTACAAGCTGCTGGTGGAGTCGGGCGACCACCGGCGGGCGCCGGTGGAGGCCAAGATGCGGGACCTGGGACACGCCGCCGGCCGGCATACCAGCTTCATTCTCGAGCTGCCATCGGACGGAGCGCTGCACAACGAACTGGAGGTGCAGACCTCTTCCCAGAATTTCCAAAGACAAGTACAGGTCGAAGGCAGCGACGACGGGGAGTCCTGGCGCACTCTGCGGAGCGACGCTGCAATCTTCGATTTCACCGTCAAGGAACGCGGCTTCACGACCAGAGACACCCGCGTGACCTACCCCGACAGCACCGCCCGCTTGCTCCGGGTGCGAATCAGCGGTGGGGAAGAGGAACCGCTGAAGGTCAAGGGTAGTGTGGTCTTTTTCGCGCGGCAGTTGGAACCCCGCCGGGCCGGTCTTCCGCTGGTTGTCATCGAGCGGGAGGATGACCTAGAGCGAAAAGAAACCGTGGTGCTTCTGGACGGCGCCAGCGCCGGGTTTCCGGCCAACAGCATCACGCTGGACATTCCCCAAAGAAACTTTCACCGGAGCGTGTCGTTGGAGGGAAGCGACGACCTGGAGGCGTGGCACATTGTCCAAAGCAACGAAACGCTTTACGACTTCGATACTCCCAAGTTTGTCGGCAGCGACCGGTCCATCGGGTTTGGCGAGGCTCGGTATCGCTACTACCGGGTTGCCATTGCCAACGAAGACAATCCGCCGCTGCCGGTGGCAGGAGCGCGAGCCGGCGGCTTCCTGAGAAAGCTGGTCTTCTCCGCCGGCTCGGGCGCGTCCTACGCGCTATATTACGGGAACCCGGATGCGTCCGCGCCGTCCTATGACCTGGAGCGAATCTTCCCCTACCTGGTCACCGAGGGCCTGCCGGTGGCCGGTTTGGGACCGCATACCCCAAACCCGGCCTTCGCCGTGCCTGCGCCACCGCCAATCCCCTTTACGGAGCGTTACCCCTGGCTGCTCCCGACGGTCGTGGCGATTGCGGCGTTGCTAATCGGGGCGTTTCTGGCCAGCATCGTTCGCCAACTCAAGGGAACGCTGCCGCCGCCGCAGGCCCCGGAATAGCGCAGGTTCCCGGCCGTTGGAGAACGCCCACCCACCGCGCAGCTCCTAAACGGCGGCGGTGACGGGCCGGGACAGTTGCCGGGCGATGAACCCCTTCATCAGCTCGATAGCCCGGTCGGATTCGGGGCCGGGCATATTGCCGAAACCGTGGGGCATTCCCGGGAACATTTCCAACTTGATGCTGCCGCCGGCTCCCCGGTATGCGGCCTTGAACCGCTGGGGGATGGACAGCGGCACGTTGCCGTCGTTGGCGCCCTGGATGATGATGGCCGGCGGCATATCCACCACCTCGCCCCGCTCCAGGATTTCCTGGGGGTTGCCCTCGTGCATGGCGTCCTGGTTGAGGAAGTATTCCTCGGTGGCATCAACCAAGCGGCCGTCGCCGACGTTGCGGGCGTAGAGGTAGCGGGCATACGGGTCCAGGACCGGCCAGCAGCAGAGCATATACCGCAGGGAGGCGTCCACGCCGTCGAAACCGTCAGGGCCGCCGTCCAGAGGCAGAGCAGCGTAGCGGGGGTAGCGGGGCCGCATCCCGCTGAGCATTACGGTGTGGCCGCCGCTGGAGCAGCCCATTGCGCCGACGGATGCGGGGTCAATGTTCAGTTCGCCGGCCCGGGACTTGAGCCAGCGGGTGGCGTAGTTGGTGTCGATAATCTGCGCCGGGTAGGGATGCGCCGGGGCCAGGCGATAATCAACCGCGGCCACGACAACCCCGCTGGCGGCCAGGGCCAGGTTCATCGGGTAGTCGTTGGAGCGTTCACCCCGGCCCCACGCTCCGCCGTGAATGTCCGACAGACCTGGGAAGGGTCCCGTACCCTGGGGCTGGTAAATGGTTGCTCCCAACTTTCCAGTCGCGTTGTCCAGGTAAACATGGTCAGAAATTGTCACCTCAAATTGGGCCGACGGGTCATAATTCAAGCTGGTCATGGCGTCTCCTTCTCGGTCCAGGGGCGTCCCCTCCGGGAGACGCCGCGGTAGTGTTGATTTGGGGAACTTTATAAGCTGGTTCTGGCCGGTGTCAAACGGGCTGCCCAACACTTCGGCCGGACTTACCGGCCGGCCAACTCGGTAAACACTTCCCGCCACTCTTCGGCGTTGCTCGAACCGTAGGCGGCGCGGTAGACCTGGACTCCGTTCCCATCAATCGCGACTTTGTAAGACTGCTGGGTCACCCCCAGGTCCCGGACGATGTTTTCCTGGGACACCGCCACGGGCCAGGGGTAACCGTTTTTACTGGCAAACTGGTCCAGTTGGTTCAGGTCCTCGGACCGGTCGAATCCAACGGCGTAGAACTCTACTTCCTCGGCAAATTCGGGGTAGACCGTCTTCATGCGCTGCAACTCAGCGCGGCAGGTCGGTCACCAGGTTGCCAGAAAGTACAAGAACACCGGCTGACCTGTCTCCTGCAATTGGGCCGATGTCACCGTAGAGCCGTCGGCAAGGTCTATGGCGAAGTCGGGCACCCGCTCCCCTTCCCTGGTTCCCACCGGCACACTGACCGGAGCCGGTGACGGCGCGGCCTCGGTGGCCGGTCCGGGCGGGGCCAATGCAGGCGCTTCCGTGGGCCCGGCTTCAACCATTGCGGTCGGCGCGGGAGCGTCGGTGGGAGATGCCACGGTGACGGCCCGCTCCGGCTGCTCAGTTGCCGCCGGAGCGGCTGCCGCAGCCGGCTGGACTTGGACGCTGGCTGCCGGGGGAGCCGTCGCCGTGGCAGGCGGTATTACAGGCTCCGCTTCCGTTGCTGCCGGCGGCAAGGCGGTTGCCGGCGCGGGTTGGCTGGCGGCAGCGGGAGCCGGTTCCGGTTGGGATGGCTCGGCGGGCGGTGTGTCGGCGGAACAGGTTATCGTCAACGACAACGCCGCCGCCAGCGTGGCCACGGTCAAGAGTCTTGCGCAGGTCCGGGTTCTCATCATTCCTCCGGTTCCGAATTGAAAGTTGGGGGCGCCACCACCGGGTTGGGATTCTGGTATCCTTTAACGGCGGCGCAATCCCGGCATTAACTTTCGTCAACATTGTAACAAATCCCGGTAACGAGTCCCGGCGGCAACGACTGCCGGCGGTTCCAGTTTCGGCAGTCCCAAGGAGGCCACGATGCCCAATCGGTTAATCAACGAGACCAGCCCTTACCTGTTGCAGCACGCGCACAATCCGGTGGACTGGCACCCCTGGGGGCCGGAAGCGCTGGAACGGTCGCGGCGGGAGGAAAAGCCCATCCTGTTGAGCATCGGGTATTCGGCCTGCCACTGGTGCCACGTCATGGAGCGGGAGTCCTTCGAGGACGAGGCCATTGCCGCCCTGATGAACGAAAACTTCATCAACATCAAGGTGGACCGGGAAGAACGCCCCGACCTGGATGCGGTTTACATGGAAGCGGTGCAAATGCTGACCGGCAGCGGGGGCTGGCCGATGACCGTGTTCCTGACCCCCGAGGGCAAGCCCTTCTATGGCGGCACCTACTTCCCGCCTGCGGACCGGATGGGTATGCCCGGGTTCCCCCGGCTGCTGATGTCGGTCAGCGCGTCCTACCGGAACAACCGCTCGGAGATTGAACGAGTTACCGGACAACTTACCGAGCAGATGGGCCGCTCCGGTCACATCGAGCCGGGATTGGCCCCGCTCAGCGTCGAAACGCTGCATCAGGCTTACTCCTTCCTGGCCTCCAATTTCGACTACCAGAACGGCGGCTTCGGCAGCGCCCCCAAGTTCCCCCAGCCCATGACGCCGGAGTTTCTGCTGCGCTACCACCACCACGGCTACAACCCGCGGGCGTTGGAGATGGTGGAGACGACCCTGGAGAAGATGGCCTACGGCGGTATGTACGACCAGGTGGGCGGCGGCTTTCACCGCTACTCCACCGACGCTTACTGGCTGGTGCCCCACTTCGAGAAGATGCTGTACGACAACGCCTTGCTGGCCCGCTTGTACCTCCACGCCTGGCAGGTGACGGGGCGGGGCCTGTACCGGCGCATCTGCACCGAAACGCTGGATTACGTTCTCCGGGAAATGACCGATGCCCAGGGCGGGTTTTACTCGGCCCAGGACGCCGACAGCGAGGGCGAGGAAGGCAAGTTCTTCGTCTGGACTCCCGCCGAAATCAGCCAGGTTTTGGGGCCGGAGGACGCCCAACTGTTTTCCGGCTTTTACGGCGTGACGGCCGGGGGCAACTTCGAAGGTTCCAACATCCTTCACGTCAGCCAAAGCCCGGCGCGCTTTGCCGAGGCGCGGGGGATTCCCCTGGAACAATTCCAGGCCGTCCTGGACCGGGGCAAGCAGGGGCTGCTTGAAGTACGGGAAGAGCGCATCCACCCGCTGCGGGACGACAAGGCGCTGGCATCCTGGAACGGTATGATGCTGCGGAGCTTCGCCGAAGCCGCCGCCGCGCTGGACCGCCCGGACTACCTGGCGGCGGCCAACGCCAACGCAGCTTTTCTGCTGGACAAGATGATGCCCGAGGGACGGCTGCTCCGCACCTGGCGGGAGGGCGAGGCCAAGCTGCCGGGTTACCTGGAAGACTACGCCGCCGCCGCCGATGGCCTGCTGGCCCTGTATGAGACGGGTTTCAACTCCCGCTGGCTGGCGGCATCCATTGGGCTGGCCGACGCCATGATTGACCTGTTCTGGGACGATGGGATTGGCGGATTTTACGACACCGGCCACGACGCCGAGACGCTGGTGGTGAGGCCGCGGGACATTTTCGACAACGCCCAGCCCTGCGGCGGCTCGCTGGCGGCGGACGTGCTGCTGAAGCTGGCCGTCGTCACCGGCAACGACGACTATGCGGCCAAGGCCGCCGGCCCCATGCGCTCTATCGCCCGGTTGATGGGCCAGGCGCCGGGCGGGACCGGGCATTGGCTGGCCGCGCTGGACTTCTATGTGTCGCTGACCCAGGAAATTGCTATCGTCGGCCCCACGGAATCCGATGCCACCCGCGGCCTGCTGGGTGAAGTGTACCGCCGCTACCTGCCCAACAAGGTGCTGGTCGGAACGTCCGGCGGCGAGGTTGTTTCCGATGGCGGCCTCAGCCTGCCCCTGCTGCAAGACCGGGGCATGGTTAACGGCCAGCCTGCCGCTTATGTCTGCCAGAACTACATCTGCCAACTGCCGGTAACCGACCCCGAATCGCTGGCGGGCCAGTTGACGGGCGGGTGAGAATCCGGGGGATTGAGGGGTACGCTGGAACCACACGGTCTGGGTTGTAACTGTTCAGACTGGGGGATTCGAGCCACGGGAGGCAGTATTAAGCGCGAAAAAATAAAAAGCGTGGCATTTTGTGCAATTTACGCTTGGCGGTGGGGCCCTGACGTCGGGTTTTGGCGTCTTTTTGTGTCATTGTGTGTCACCCTTGTCCCATTTTTGTGCCGGTTTTAACGCGCTTTGGGACGCTTGTCTTTCCGATAATCCGGGGCCGACAATTCCGGCGCGGGGGGCCGACTCAGGATGATTGATGATTATGGTAGGGCAGCGTTACCGAGATTGGCAAGAAGCAAGTGTCAGCAGGGACAATCAGGAAAGCCTTAGTCTGAACAGTTACCCTGGGTTGTCAAAAGTAGCCGTAATCCGGTGGCCCATGTATAATGGGGCCATCTCAGCAGGGCGCCGCAGGGCGCCGGTGATGTTTGGCGTCTTCCAGACGGGCGGTAATACTTCTGAAACGAGGAGCTAACAGAGGCTTACGAATCAAATATTCAATTGTCTAAGGATTGCCCCGTCAAGCTGAAAGGCCCCCCCACACGCGGGAGCAGGGCGACGGTCGGCCCAACCTGGACAGCGCCAATGTGCGGAATGCCAGGTATCCACGCTCATCAATCCGCCCCGCTTCGTGCCTGGAATGTACCGGCTCATCTATGCCGCCTTGTTTCATGGTGCGAAGTTCGTGCCGATTTCTAATGGCCGGGTCAGTAGCTAAACAACTCTTGGCAACTGGCAGCGGCCGGTGAAGCTTATTTGCTCAGGAGATTAACATGCCAGAAGCAGCCAAGATTATTTATACCAAAACTGATGAGGCTCCGGCCTTGGCCACGCACTCGTTGCTGCCGATTCTCCGGGCCTTTACCAAGGGTTCCGGAATTGAATGGGAGCCTTGGGATATTTCGTTGACTGGCCGCATTGTCGCCAATTTCCCCGACAATCTGACTGATGAGCAAAAGATTCCCGACTATCTAACTATGTTGGGCGAGTTGGCCGAGGACCCGGGGGCAAACATCGTCAAGCTGCCCAACATCAGCGCCTCCATCCCCCAGTTGAAGGGGGCGATCAGGGAATTGCAGGACAAGGGATATGACATTCCCGACTTCCCCGACGTCCCTGCCACCGACGAAGAACGCGCGATCCGTGACCGCTTTTCCAGGGTCCTGGGCAGCGCCGTGAACCCGGTCCTGCGGCAAGGAAATTCCGATCGCCGCTCGTCCAACTCCGTCAAGGAGCACGGCAACCGCAATCCTCATCGAATGATGCAGGACTGGCCTGATGTGTCCAAAACCCGCGTTGGCTACATGACAAGTGGCGACTTCTACGGCTCTGAACAGGCGTTGACAGTCGCGGCGGCCGGCTCGGCAACGATCGAATTCGTGGCCCCCGGCGGGAATACGACCGTGCTCAAAGCCGGTATTGCCCTGATGTCCGATGAAATCATCGATTGCGCCGTGATGAATGTGCGCGAGTTGCGCAATTTCTACGCTGAAGAAATGGCAAAGGCCAAAGCTGACGACGTGTTGCTTTCGCTGCATCTGAAGACGACCATGATGCGCGTGGCCGATCCCATTATTTTCGGCCATTGCGTGTCAGTTTATTACCAGGACGTGTTGACCAAGCACGCGGCTGAACTGGCCGAGCTTGCGGTTGACCCCGACAATGGAGTTGCCGAACTCTACGAGAAGATTCAATCTCTGCCTGAGGAAAAGCGAAAGGAAATCGAGGCGGATATCCAGACGGTCTACAGCGCACGCCCGGAACTGGCGATGGTGGACTCCAACCGGGGCATTACGAATCTGCATGTGCCAAGCGATGTGATTATTGACGCCACCATGCCAGTGATTATCCGCGATGGCGGCCGCACATGGGGTCCCGATAACGAGTTGCACGACACAATCGCGATGATTCCCGATCGCTCTTACTCGACTCTATATCAGGCGGTTATAGAGGACTGCCAGGAGAATGGCGCATTGGACCCGTCCACCATCGGCAGCGTGGCCAATGTCGGGCTGATGGCCCAAGCGGCCGAAGAGTATGGGTCTCACGACAAGACCTTTAAGGCGCCCGGCAACGGGACGATTCGGGTCGTGGAAGCATCGGGAGCGACCCTGATGGAACAGAGCGTTGAGGAAGGCGACATCTTCCGGATGTGCCAGACCAAAGACGCGGCAATTCGAGACTGGGTCATGCTCGGTGTCAATCGGGCAAGAATCACCGGCTCGCCGTCAGTCTTCTGGCTGGACCCGGCCCGGGCTCACGACGCGGAGCTCATCAAAAAGGTGGACCAATATCTGCCCACCCATGACACGACCGGGCTGGACATTCGCACCATGGCTCCCATTGATGCGATGAAGTACACGATAGCGCGGAGCCGAGCCGGCCAAAACACCATTTCCGTGACCGGCAACGTGTTGCGTGATTATTTGACCGACCTCTTCCCTATCCTGGAGTTGGGCACCAGCGCCAAAATGCTTTCGGTCGTCCCCCTGCTCAAAGGCGGCGGGATGTTTGAAACAGGGGCTGGCGGGTCGGCCCCCAGGCACGTGCAGCAGTTCTTGGAGGAACGCCATTTGCGGTGGGATTCCCTGGGTGAATTCTGCGCCCTCGTCGCGTCCTTTGAGCATTGCGCCCAGGTGTTCAAGAACGACAGGTCCCAACTATTGGCCGATACCCTGGACCATGCGATTGGCGAGCACATGGAACAACGCCGTGCCCCATCGCGCCGGGTAAACGAGCTGGACACCCGTGGCAGTCATTTCTACCTCGCCCTTTATTGGGCGGAAGCGCTGGCCAATCAGACCCGGGACCCCGAGTTGCAAACCCGCTTCAAAGAGGTGGCCCAGCAGTTGGCGGACAACGAGGAGAAAATCGTCCAGGAGTTGAACGAAGCTCAGGGACAGCCGGTCGATATCGGTGGCTATTACCTCCCCAATGACGAGATGACCGCCCAAGCTATGCGCCCCAGCGCCACTCTGAACGCGATTGTGGATGCAATCTAGCAACACACCGACCGGCTGAGGCGGGGTCTTCAGCCGGTCGGTTTTAGGCATCTGAGCGCTTGGGGGCTGACAGCCGCTTCCCCTCAACCAGTATCATCAAAGGGAACGATTCGCTTGGCTTGCCGTTACGCGGGGCTTCGTGACGCCTTTACGACAGTTACCGTGAAAGCGGGAATCAACGCCAAGGCAGTGTCGGCATCACCCCAGGCCTGCATTCACATGCACTGCCTAACATTCAGAACGAACTGTGCCAGTCCCGGTCTCATACGTACTGAACGAGTACAAGGGATACCGCCGTGCCTTGTTCTTGTATGCCAGGCAGGCCGCCAAGCCAGACCAAATAAATAGAGGAGCACTAACCAGATGCGCAGCAAGGTAACCGTGGTCGGCGCGGGCAACGTCGGCGCCACCACCGCTCAGCGGATTCACCAGTTGGGATACGCCGATGTTGTCCTCGTGGACATAGTAGAAGACCTCCCCCAGGGCAAGGCCCTGGATATGCTGGAGTCCGGGCCGGTCATCGCCTCCGACGCCAGCATAATCGGCAGTAACGGATACGAGGAGTCGGCCGATTCCGACGTGGTGGTCATTACCGCCGGCATCGCCCGCCGCCCGGGCATGAGCCGGGACGACCTGTTGTTGACCAACATGAAAATCACCACCGCCGTCACCGAGGAAGTGGTCAAGCATTCCCCTGACACCATTATCATCGCCGTAACAAATCCCCTGGACGCCATGGTGCAGAACGTCTACGAGGCCAGCGGTTTCCCTCGCAACCGGGTGTTCGGAATGGCCGGGGTCCTGGACACGGCGCGCTTCCGCACCTTCATCGCTGGCGCGTTGGATGTTTCCGTTGAGGACGTTCAGGCCTATGTGCTGGGCGGCCACGGCGACGACATGGTGCCTTTGGTACGGTACACCACCATCGGCGGCATTCCCATCACCGAACTGATGGACGACGGCGAGATTGAACGTCTGGTGGACCGCGCCCGGCAGGGCGGCGGGGAGATTGTCGCTTTGCTGAAGCAGGGCAGCGCCTACTACGCCCCCTCGGCGTCCATCACGCAAATGGTGGAGGCGGTGCTGCTGGACCGGAAGCGAATTCTGCCCGCCTGCGCCTACCTGGAGGGCGAATACGGCATCAACGGCCTGTGCGTGGGCGTTCCGGTCAAGCTGGGCGCCAACGGCCTGGAACAAGTCATCGAAATACGCCTGACCGAGGACGAAAAAGCGGCCCTGAACCGCTCCGCCGCCAGCGTCCAGGAACTGGTAGACGTCATGCGCAAGGCCAAGGCAGAGGGGTAACACCACGGGCCGTCTACCTGGCATTCAGTAAGTTTAATCTTGCGAGGCCCGCCAATGGCAAACCCCCAATCCCTGGAGCGGCAATTACTGGACAAGGCGGCCCAATACCTGCCCGGCGGTACCGGCGGGAACACCAGCTTTCCCGCCGATTTGCAGTTCCTGGCCAAGGAGGGCCGGGGTTCCCGAATCTGGGACGTCAGCGGCAACGAGTACGTTGACTGGCTGATGGGTTCCGGCCCCATGATTCTGGGCCACGCCCATCCGGCGGTGGTCGAGACTGTCGTGGACGCCGTCGGCAAGGGCAGCACCTTCTTCACGACCAACGAGAACGCCGTCCTGCTGGCCGAGGAGTTGTGCCGGGCCATTCCCTGCGCCGATCAGGTGCGCTTCACCACCAGCGGCACCGACGCCTGCTTCCAGGCCATGCGGATTTGCCGGTCGTTTACCGGCAAGGAGAAAGTGCTCAAGTTCGAGGGCGGGTTCCACGGCACCAGCGACTACGCCCTGATGAGTGTCACGCCGCCCGCATCGGTGGAGTACCCGGCCGCCGTCATCAACACGGCCGGCATTCCCCGGGCTTTGCAGGACTTGATGCTGGTTGCGCCCTTCAACGACCTGGAAACCACCACAACCTTAATTGAAGCCCATCAGGACGAGTTGGCCGCGGTGATTGTCGAACCGCTGCAACGGGTTATCGCCCCGGCTCCCGGATTCTTGGAGGGACTGCGCGCAGTGACAGCGCGATGCGGCATCCCGCTGATTTTCGACGAGATAGTGACCGCCTTCCGCTTGGCATACGGCGGGGCGCAGGAGCGGTACGGCGTCGTTCCTGACCTTTGCACCGTGGGGAAAATCATGGGCGGCGGCTACCCGCTGGCAGCGGTCCTGGGACGGGCCGACATCATGTCGGTTTTCGACCAGAGCCAGGCCGACGGCGACCACTACGTCAACCAGATCGGCACCCTCAACGGCAACCCGGTGGCCTGCGCCGCTGGCCTGGCAACGCTGGCCGAAATGCGGAAGGATGGGACCTACGAACGTCTGCGGGCCACCGGACGGCAGGTACGTGACGCGCTGGTGGATGTGTGCTCCGAAAACGGTGCTGCGGTCCAGAGCGTGGGCGACGATACCATCTTCGACGTTTTCTTCAGCGACCGGCCGGTTCTGAGCTACCGGGACAGCTTAGCCGCCGACGCCCAGATGATGGCCCGGTACAATCAGGGGATGCTGGGGGAACGCATCCTGAAGGGCTGGCCCAACAAGTATTACCCCTCGCTGGCCCACACCGCCGAGGACATGGAAAAGACGGTAGAAGCCTTCCGCAAGGTGGTGCCAACCCTGCGGGGAAGGGTTGAGTAAGTCCTCATGATGGAAGAACCAATAGTTCTCGACGCTCAACAGGTTGGGCAACTCGCTAACCAACAAGGGTTTAGCAAGGGCTTGGCCAACAAGATCATCTTGGGTGATTGCCTTCAAATCATGAAGTTATTGCCCCCAAACTCGATAGACTTGATCCATACAAGCCCACCGTACAACATTGACAAGCAATATGCAGAAAGCCTTTCCGACCGCAATGAACTAAACTATTATGACGACTTCCTACACAAGGCCATTTCCGAGATGAAGCGGGTATTGCGTCCAGGGGGTTCGATTTTCTGGCAAACAGGATATACCCATACAGAGTCAGGGCTGGACGGCGATATTCTCCCCATCGATATAGCAACTTATCGCCATTTTCGCGAGCCCCCGATTGAAATGGCATTGTGGGATAGGATTATATGGCGATATTGGGGTGGACATGCGTTTAAACGGAAGCTAACCAACAAACACGAAACCATATTGTGGTACGTAAAGCCAGGCTTGGCCCCGATTTTCTGTGTCGATATGATTCGAGAAAAAGCCAAAGAGTATGACCGAAGGAACAATTTTTGGGGTCGAAACCCCGGCAATGTGTGGGAAGTGGACAGGGTGGCTTACGGTTCTACCGAACAGACGTCACACATCGCTGTATTCCCTGAGGAAATTTCGGAGAAAATAATCCGAGCCTGTACGAACCCTGATGACTTGGTGCTAGACCCATTTTGTGGAAGCGGAACTGTGCCTAAAGTCGCGCGCAGCTTGGCACGGAGATGGGTCGGTATTGAGATTTCACCTGTTTATGTCCGGGAGTCTGCAAAACGAATTGGTTTTCAGCAACCGTCTGAGTTGGGTTCCCTAATTTCCGAGTTAATAAAATGGACAGCCTTTGGCAACAAACCAGGACTACTCGACGTTTCCGCCATAATTCAGGCATTGGATGTATGGAAAAGTGGTGTAGACGTGGGTTCCATCGCTGAGCAATTCGACATTGATGTATCGGATGCTTTAGGAACGGGGCATACATCCGCGAATCGAAAAAGAGCAATATGGGCCAAGTATGACGACCTCCTGAAGTCCTCACCCAGTCGGCACCCTGTTTTGCTAGCCGATCGACTACTGATGAGGTGTTACAAAAACCGCCGAAATTTGAACGGGGTCAACCGCTATAAGAGCGCGTTGGAATTAGTTGGGATGGCTGTCGATGCCTTGGATGAATCTGGGGCGGCAACTCAAGAGCGTATCACGAACATAGCTCTGGAAGAATCGTCTTCGTTCCAAGTCAGTGGAAGTTCAGTGTGTCTTGTTTCAGTCGATAGAAAGATTATTCCCGAAACCTCGATCCCGATTCTTGACGAATCTAGCAATCCAAATGAGGATGTTCCTCAGTCACCACCATCAGGCCAAAAGAGATTGTTGTGAGAATTACCCACGAGGACATTGATGTGGACTGCCCCAACATTCGACGCCCTTACCCAAGTGATCGCAGGAGCGAACAACCGCCTATTGCTGTGCAGCCCTTATATCTCGCGCCCGGCCCTTCATGTGGTAAGTGATGCACTGCCGAAGTCGGTCAACCACATCGAAGTTTGGACCAAATTAAGCGCAGAAGATTGGCTTGTTGGTGCATCTCAACCGGATGGGTTGCTAGAGTTCATCGACTTGGTCGAATCTCGAAACGTCACTACCTCTGTCAGGGAATCGCACAGTCTGCACGCCAAGATCATATACTCTGACGGGGACGAAGGTCTTGCAGGGTCTTCTAATTTAACGGCCGGGGGATTCGGAAATAACCTCGAAGTAGTTAAGCGCGTTAACGGCAGTGAATTGGCCGAACTGCGGACATTTGCCGAAACCCTGCGGCCACAGTTGAACTCAGTTCCCTTGGAATCGTTCAGAAATTTCGTAGGGCAATGTTTGGACAAAATAGATTCCCAAGAGGCATTGCTCCAGTTGATTCGAGAGGAGATACCCGATGGTACAATAGGAACATCCCAGTTAATTCCTTACAGCGATTACCTAAGGCTTGTAGACCAGTCAACTAGCCAATTGGAAATCCAAATCCGAACAATAGCGAGGAACTTAGACAACAATAACAATAGCGGAAAGATCAAGCAAGCTTTCTACGGAATACAAAGGTTTTTGCAAGAATACCCCCAACACCTAACGTTTATTAGAGGCCTGCCTCAACAAGAATGGTTCGATGTGTCCGAATCTGCATTGTGGAATGATTGGCGGGCCTTTCTCACGAATTATGCTGCCGAATCATCCGATGCCTATTCATACTCGATAGCAGCCTTGATTCGTTATCTAACGCCGAGTTCAGGCGGCACACGAACCGGGGGCGGTGGGGGAGATAATGAACTAAAAAGAGTCTGGGCTTCGGTAGGACGCATGATGACTTCCTAACTTGGCACAATGCCCAAATGCGGGGGTAGCAGGACAGCAAACAGTTAGTGTGTGGGAAGTTACGCTTCCGTCGGCGTTTCTTCCCCGTCTCCCATCTGGGAGAAGTTGGTGATGGGGACGTAACCTTCAGGAAACTCGGCGATTATCTTCAGTTGGCCTCCCATTGCCTCAATGTAAGAACGCAGACTGGAGACGTACATATCGGCCCTGCGCTCCATCTTGGCGATGGCCGGTTGATTCACCCGCAACTTCTTGGCGAGTTCCTGTTGGGTCAGTTCCCGGGCCCGACGCAGCTCGTGCAACGGCATCTCGGCAAGCAATTGCGCTTTTTCCGCGTCGATGCGCTTGCGGCGCTCCGGCGTGAAGTCCTTGGTCAATTCGCTGAATGGGTGGCGTCCGCTCATTCGATTAGCCCTTCCCTGCGCAATTCTTCCAAATGTTCGTCGTAAAGCCTGTCGGCAATCGGCACGTATTCCACGTAAAACCGGGGATTGCCCGTCTTGTCGGCGCCGATAAGCAGTATTGACGCTCGCCTGGGGTCAAAGGCATACAGGATTCGCAGTGGTCTACCGGCGTGTTGAACGCGAAGCTCGCGCATTTGCCCGTGGCGTGAACCCCTGATGTCCGAGGAATGAGGAAACGGAAGGTTGGGGCCGAGTTCTTCCAGCAACTCGACTTTCGAGGCCACCGCGTCCTGCTGGCCCTCGGAAAGTTCATGCCACCATTGGCCTAACTCGTCCGTAAACTCCACCTCCCAAGCCATGCGTTAAATATATGCCTTAAATGGAATATCGTCAAGTTAGTTACCGGCTGTCGGATACATTACGGCCCTCCCCGCAACCGGAGAGGGCCGTTGGCAACTACCGTTTCCGGGTGGAACCTACCGCCCTGCGCCCAACTTCACCTCCAGCGGCCTGGTGCTGATGATGTGCTTCTTCAACCCCAGGTCAGCGGCGGGGATGCCCATGGCCAAGCCGATTAGCTGGGGCAGGTGCAGGATGGGCAGGCCGATGTCCCGGTTGGCCTGCTTGGCCGCCTTGGGCTGGAAGCCGTCCAGGTTAAGGTGGCACAGCGGGCAGGGCGTGACCATCGCATCGGCGCCCAAGTCCTTGGCGTCCAAGGTGTGCTTGCCCACCATTGCCATCGAGTTCTTTTCGTTGATGGTCAGTATCGGGAAGCCGCAGCAGCGGGTCTTCCCCTCGAAGTCCACCGCAGTCGCGCCCAGCGTCTCAATCAAGGTCTCCAGCGAGGTCTGGCGTTCCGGGTGTTCCTCAATGCCCAGCGCCTCGGTGGGGCGGACGATGTAGCACCCGTAGAAGGGGGCGATGCGCAGACCCCCCAGGGAGCGTGTGAGGTGCGGCTCCAATTTGTCCAGCCCGTAGTCCTCAATGAGTATCCACAGCAGGTGCTTGACCTGAGCGCCGCCGCGGTACTCCAGCCCTTCCTCGGCAAGGTGGGCGTTAATCTCGGCCAGGTACTCCGGGTCGTCATTCATCCGCTTGTTGGCCTGGCCCATCACGCCCTGGCAAGTGCTGCAGATGGTCATAATGGTCATCCCAGCGCGCTCGGCCTTGGCCAGTGTTCGAGCGTTAAGGACATCGCCAAAAAGCTGATTCTTCTCCTGCATGACGCCGGCGCCGCAACAGGTCCAGGAACGGATTTCTTCCAGTTCAATGCCCAGCCGTTGGCATATCATGGTTGCCGCCGGATACAACTCGGGCGCCCCTCCTTGGGAAACGCACCCCGGGTAGAACGCGTACTTCAATTTGGCCTCCGGAAAGTCTGAAATCGCCCCACCCAGCGGCAGGACGAAAATCGGTTACGATTGGTCCAGCTTGCGGAACAAGCGGCGAACGGTTTCCACGTCGGCCACCTCGTGATGCTTCCAGGGCACCTTGCCGTGGGTCAAAGCCCGCAGTCCCACCGGCATATAGCTGAGCATTGCCGGAATGTTGGTGATGCCGCCCACCGACTTAATCGGCAGCTTCAGCTCATCGAGGCGGCCGCTCTGTCCCACCGACTCGGTGAAGGCGTCGGCGTGGCGCGCGCCGTTGCTGTCGGAGAACCCGACTTCCATTGCCTGGTCGCGCAGGGCCATGATGCGGTCCATGGGCGCCACCCCCTTGGGACAAGCCTGTACGCATTCGCTGCACCGGGTACAGTCCCACATTCCCGAAACCTGGCCCAACGCGGCCAGCCGGTCGCGGGAAACACCCTCTGCGTCGCCGTCCCGGGGGTCGGCGGTGAAGCGGTAAGCCTTGGCCAGAGCCGCCGGGCCGAGGAACGTCGGGTCGACTTCCAGCACCGTGCAGTCGGAGACGCAGGCGCCGCACATGATGCAGGCGGTGACGCCGGACAGGTGCAGCATCGACTCGTTGGATGCGATGTACTCGGCCTCGGGTTCGGCGCCTTCAGGCTTGAGGTAAGGGTCAACCTGCTCAATCTTGCGCCAGAAGAGGTCGAAGTCGACGACCAGGTCTTTCAACTGACCCATGACGCCGGCGGGCTCGACCACGATCATCCCGTTCTCGTCCATGGATTCGGAAGCCTTGGTCTTGCAGGCCAGCCCGGCGTGGCCGTTGATGCGCATGGCGCAGGAGCCGCAGATGGCGCTGCGGCACGAGCAGCGCAGGCTCAAGGTACCGTCCATTTCTTCTCGAATGGTGATTAACGCGTCCAGGACGGTGGCGTTTTCGTCAATCGCCAGTTGGTATTCCTGCCAGTCGGCGCGGGGTTGGGACGCGTCCGGGTCATATCGCTTTATCTTGACTGTGACGTCCATCGGTCAGTATTTCCTCTCCTCGGGAGTCCACTTGGTAATGGTGACGGGCAGCTCGGACAGCTCCGGCCCGACTTCTCCCTGAGTAACCACAATGTGCTTGAGCCAGTTTTCGTCGTCGCGGGCCGGGTAATCGGTGCGGAACTGAGCGCCCCGGCTCTCCCGGCGCTCCAGGGCGCTGACGGCAATGGCCTCGGCGCAGTCCAGCATGAAGCCCAACTCCAGGGCGAAAACCAGGTCGGTGTTGAAGACCTTGCCCTTGTTGTGGACGGGGACGCTGCCGTAGCGGCCCTTGAGGTCCTGCAACTCCTGGATGGTCTCCTCGATGCCTTCCTTGGTGCGGAACACCGCGACGTTGCGGTTCATGGACTCGCCCATTTCCAGGCGAACCCTGCCCCAGCGGTCGCCGTTGTCGGGGCGGTCCAGCATATCCTGGAGCCGCCGCCGCTCGCGGGCGACGGCCTGCGCCTCGTCGAAGTCGATGAACGCCAGGGACTTGGACGCGGCGGCGGCGTGGTCGCCGGAACGCTCGCCAAAGACAATGGTGTCCAGCAGCGAGTTGGCGCCCAGCCGGTTGCCGCCGTGGACGCTGACGTTGGCGCACTCTCCGGCAGCATAGACCCCGGGAACGTTGGTCTGCCCGTCGATGTCGGTCTTGATACCGCCCATGATGTAGTGCATTCCTGGGCGAATGGGCACCGGCTCCCGGATCATGTCCTTGCCGGTGAGGTCGATTCCCAACTCGCGAATCTGGCTGAGCTTCTCCATAACCAGCCGCTCGCCCAGGTGGGTGCAGTCCAGCATGACGCAGCCGTTGATGCCGTTGCCGGCGTTAATCTCGGTCTGCTCGGCGCGGGATACCACGTCGCGGGAGGCCAGTTCCATCATGTTGGGAGCGTATTTTTCCATGAAACGCTCGCCGTTCTTGTCCCGCAGATACGCGCCCTCGCCGCGGGCGGCCTCGGACAGCAGTACGCCGTTGCCCGCGATGGTAGTGGGGTGATACTGCACCATCTCCATGTCCATCAGCCGCGCGCCGGCGTTGTAGGCCAGGGCCATGCCGTCGCCGGTGACAATCAGGGCGTTGGTGCTGGGCTCGAACAGCCGCCCGCACCCGCCGGTGCAGAAGATGACCGACTTGGCCCGGATGGCGTGAAGCTGGCCGGTGCGGAGTTCCATCGCCATGACCCCGGCAGCCTGCCCGTCTTCCATGATCAGCGACGTGACGAACCATTCTTCGTAGCGGCGGACGCCGGACTTGATTAGCTGCTCGAACATGACGTGGAGCAGGGCCTGCCCGGTGAAGTCGCCAACGAAGAAGGTGCGGGCGCGGCGCTGACCGCCGAAGGCCCTGGTGCCCAGACGCCCCTCGTCGTCCCGGTTGAAGGTCACGCCCATGTGCTCCATGTCGATGAGCGACTGGCCCGCCGAGCGGCACATCACCTCAATGGCGTCCTGGTCGCCCAGAAAGTCGCTGCCCTTGATGGTGTCGTAAGCATGGTCTTCCCATTCGTCGCCCCGGTCGGTCAGGGCGGCGTTGATGCCCCCCTGGGCGGCGTTGGAGTGGCTCCTGACGGGGTGGACCTTGCTGATAATTGCGGCGTCGGATCCGCCCGCCCGGGCGGCAATGGCGGCCCGCATTCCAGCGAGGCCGGCTCCGACCACCAGTACATCATGCTCCAGCATCTTTTCCTCTTGTATCCGATTCTCTGCGGTTCGCCGGCCGGTTTATCCGTCGGCGCGGGGTCAATTGTCTCTCAAAACCCGCACGGCCAGCAACAACGCCGCTATGCTCTTGGCGTCGTTTATCGTCCCGCCGGCGATGAGTTCCAGCGATTGGTCCAGGGACACCCGCTCCACGGCGATGTTCTCGTCATCATCGCCCTCCAGCTTGGATGGCGTAAGGCCGGTGGCCAGGTAGGCGTACATATACTCGTCGCACCAGCCCGGGGCCAGCCAGAAACCGGCCAGGCGTTGCAGGTTGGCGGCCCGGTAGCCGGTCTCTTCCTGAAGCTCGCGCTGCACCGTTTCTTCGGAAACCTCCCCGGCTTCGACGCCGCCGGCCGGAAGCTCCAGCAGTGCGCCGCCCGTCGGGGTGCGGAACTGCCGGACCATGACCACGTTTCCATCGTCGTCAATTGGCACGATGCAGACCGAGTCGGAGTGTTCGGCGACTTCGCGGGCGGCGACCCGTCCCGAGGGAAGCTGCACGGTGTCCACCCGAAGGTTGAGAATGCGCCCCCGGTACATCACCTGGCTTTCCAGCGTGGTTTCGTTCAAATCAGTTTCGTTCAACGACTCGTCAGACACGGTCCAGTCCTCCCTGCCCGCGAATGCTGAAGCCCAGGCGGCGGGTAATGGTGGCGTAGAAGTGGTTCGGTGGATTGGCCCGCAGGAATCTGGCCCGCAAATTGCTCTGCTCGATTTCCACCCGGTCGCCGGGCATCAACTCCAGATCAACGAACCCGTCCACGCTCATTATAGCCTGCTGCAAGCCTTCCAGGTGCAGCCCCACCCGGGCCGCCGGCGCCAGCACCAGCGCGGCGGACAGGCCGACGTGGGCGGCGATGGGTTTCAGCACCAGGGATTCGGACAACGGGTCCATGATAGGCCCGCCGACCGCCAGGCTGTATCCGGTGCTGCCGGTGGCCGTGGACAGGATGATGCCGTCGGCCCGCAGCGAGGCCACGTCGGCCCCGTCAATGCTGGTGCGGATGGTTGCCACGCGGGATATGGAACCCCGGCCCACCACCACGTCGTTCAGGGCGGGAAACGGCCCCAGCACTTCCCGATTGCCGCCGGAATCCCGGAAAAGCCGGGCCTGCACCATATTGTGCTCGTCCACCCGGTATTCCCCGTCCAGGTACATGGGCAGCTTTTCCAGGGCGTCATACACCTGAAGCTCGGTCATAAATCCCAGGCGTCCCATGTTGATGCCGACGATGGGAATGCCCGCCGGGGCAGTGACCTTGACCGCCCGCAGAATGGTCCCATCGCCGCCGGCGGTGATAACCAGATCGGTTTCCGGCACCCGGTCCCGCAGCAGGTCAAGGTTCTCGGCGGGAGAAATCCAACTGTTCCGCTCCAGCGACAACTCGTTGACGATGGCGCTGCTCAGGTCCAGCGCCTCCGGGATGCCGGCGTTGTATATCAGACCGATGGTTTTCATTTACTTTCCGGTATTTTCCGGCCCGAACCGGGGGTGAGGCAATAAGCCAAGGGAACCCGGCGGATTGGCGGGAGTCCGCCGGCCGCTGGGACAAAACGTGGGCAGTCTAGCATTTCCAGTTTTCGGAATCAAACTTCATTCCAACCGTTCCAGGGTCTTTTCATTCTCCCCTCTCCCGTGGCTGACAGGGGCCGGGGGTGAGGGGGAATCCTTCACATCAGCAACGGTTGCTCATGGACGGAACGCCCTCACCCTGACCCTCTCCCAGAGTGAGAGGGGACAATTTGAAAGACCCTGGGCAGTCACGCCAATCTCGGCAACCCATCATTTCAAAAATTTCGGACTAATAGGCTGTGTTGACATTTGCGATATTCGACGGTTCCGCCTACTCCATTTCGTCTTTCCTGCGAAGGAACATCCAGGCAAAGAGAACGTAGCTGGCTGATAACGCCTCTGGATTCCCGCCCCCGCCTTCGCGAGGGTGACGTTCCCTCGCGGGAAAGACGAGAAATGCCAACAGAACCTGGTTTTCGTCTTCGTAATTGCGTCAACCAGATCTAACGGATCGCCACCCCGGTCAATGTGGCGGCGGCGCTTTCGGCGGCGGCCAAGACCGGATTGGGGGCAATTCCCAGCCAAACCACCACCGCGGCGGCAGCCAGCAGGGCGAACCGGGCCACCAGCGCCGTCGGGATTGGCTCCGGCGACGCGGGTTCGCCAAGGAACATCACCCGGATAACCCGCACATAATAGTACGCCGATACGACGCTGTTAACCACCCCCAGGATGGCCAGCCAGGTCAGGCCGGCGTCCACAGCGGCGGCGAAAACGTATATCTTGGCGATGAATATGCCGGTGGGCGGCACTCCAATCAAAGCCACCAGCGCCAGCGCCAGGGCAATGGTCATCAACGGGGCGCGGCGTACCATCCCGGCGTAGTCTTCGATCCGGTCGCTCTGCACCCGGTTGCTGATGAGGATTATGGCGATAAACGCGGTGAGGTTGGCGGCGGCGTAGGCGGCCAGGTAAAACAACACGCTGTTGGGGCCGGTGGTGCCCGTCCCCTGGGAAACCGCCGCCACTCCGATGAGAATGTAACCGGCATGAGCAATGGCGCTGTACCCCAGCAGACGCTTGATGTTGGATTGGGCAATGGCCGCCAGGTTGCCGACGGTCATGGAAGCCGCCGCCAGAATAGCCAGCAGCGCTCCCCAGTTGATGTCCAGTTCAAAGAACCCGGTGTAGAAGAAGCGCAGCGCCAAGCCGAAGGCAGCCGCCTTGCTGGCCACCGACAAGAACGCCACCACCGGCGTCGGCGCGCCTTCGTATACGTCAGGCACCCACATCTGGAAGGGCACGGCGGAGAGCTTGAAACCGAACCCAACCACCAGCAGGACCATGCCCAGCAGCGGGGCGTAGCTTCCCGCAGGCAGTCCGCCGGAGGCCGGCTGCCCGGCCATCCTTTCCGAGATTCCGGCGGCGATTCCGGGAAGGGTGGTGCTGCCGGTATAGCCGAACACCAGCGCCATTCCGTAGAGCATGATGGCCGAGCTGATGGCCCCGATAATCAGGAACTTCATGCCCGCCTCGGCGGACTTGGCGCTCATCAGCAGCGCCGCCAGCGCCGCCAGCGGCAGGGTCGTCAACTCCAGGGCCACGTAAATCGTGATTAGCTCGGTGGCCGACACCATCAGCATCATGCCGGTGGCAGAGAGCAGGATCAGCCCGAAGAACTCGCCGTGGTTGCGCTCCAGGAAGCGGAGATAATCGGTGGACCCCAGAATCACCGCGCCGGTGGCGGCCAGCACCACGAAGTTGAAATACAGGGCGAACCGGTCCACCGCCAAGGTCGATGAAAGCACGCTCCCGTCTCCCACCAGATTGACCGCCGCCGAGCGGTCCAGGTCGAACAGCAGCAGCAGCGCCATGACCAACGGGACGGCCAGGCCCAGAAAAGCCAGGGCCTGCACCGGCGTCCGGCGAGGGACAATCAAGTCCAGCAGAATGACCAAGATGCCCAGGGCCGCCATAGCCAACTGCGGGGATATTAGATAAAGGTCGTGCGCCGTCATAATTGGTCTCGTGGCTATTTGAATCCGGACCGTTGTTACCGAAGGGCCGCGAAAGCGTTGGTGACTGAGGAAGCCAGATCTTCCAGGCGGCTGTCGAATACATCGACCAGGAAGGACGGATAGACGCCAACCGCAACGATGGCGATTACCAGCAGCGCCATCGGCACGGTCTCCACCAGGGTTGCGTCGGGCAGTTGGTCGAACTGTTCCCGGCGTGGTCCGAACAGCGTCCGTTGAATCATCCACAGGATATAACCCGCCGCCAGGATGATGCCCAGCACCGCCAGGACGGTCAGCCAGGGGAAGGCGCCGAAGGCCCCGAAGAACACCAGAATCTCCGAGACGAATCCGCTCAACCCCGGCAGCCCCAGGGAAGCGAACCCGGCAATCAGCAGGGCCGCGGTCACGACGGGCATCCGGTTGGCCAGACCGCCCAGGTCCGGGATGTAGCGGGTGTGGGTGCGGTCGTAAATCAACCCGACGCAGATGAACAGCAGCCCGGTAATGGTCCCGTGGGTGAACAACTGCATGGCCGCCCCGTTCAGCGCAACATCGCTGACCTTGGCCCCAGCGATTCCCACCAGCACCAGACCCATGTGGCTGACGCTGGAATAGGCGATGAGACGCTTCAGATCGGTCTGCCGCAGCGTGACCACTCCACCGTAAAGGACGCTAATCACACCCAGGGCCATAAGCGCCCAGGCGAATTGGTGGGTCTGCTCCGGGAACCAGCCGACGGTGATGCGGAGCATTCCGTAGCCGCCCATTTTCAGCATCACGCCGGCCAGCATAACACTGGCCGCGGTAGGAGCGTCGGTGTGGGCGTCTGGCAGCCAAGTGTGCAGCGGCCAGACGGGCAGCTTGATGGCGAAGGCCACGAAAAACAGCCAGAAAAGGACGGATGCGGGCAGAGCCAGACCGGCCGCCGTCCCCAGCGCGCCCGCAGACGACAGGGTCAGCAGCGGGTAGCCTCCTGACTCGATGAACACCACCACGATGCCCACCAGCATCGCCGCGCTGCCCAGGATGGTGAAAATCAGGAACTTCATCGCCGAGTATTCCCGTCGGCCGGTCCCCCAGATGGAAATGAGCATATACATGGGAACCAGTTCCAGTTCCCAGAACAGGAAGAACAGCAGCAGGTCGTTGGCCGCGAAAACGCCCATGACCGCCGTTTGCAAGGTAAGCAGCCAGAAGAAGTATTCCTTGACCCGGCTCTCCACGCTCCACGACGCCAGGACGGCGCACAGCCCCAGCAGACCGGTCAGCAGCACCAGCGGGGCGCTCAGACCGTCAGCGAAAAGGAAATAACTGGCGGCGAACCGGTCGGTGACGATCCAGTCCAGCCGGTCAACCAGAAATGCCCGGGACTCGCCGGAGGGGGACATATAGGCGGCGAAAACCAGCCCGGCCAGGACCAGGTCGGCCGCGCCAACCAGGGCGGCGACCCGGCGGACGGCCCGCGGGTCTTTCAGCAATAACAGTATGAGCAGACCGCCGGCGGCAGGCAGGAACACGGTGGCCGTCATCAGGCCGGTAAATTCAACAACCACGGCGCTGCCCTAGACCCCCGGCCCAAAGATGAGGTAGCCAACCACGATGATTATGGCCCCCAGCAGCAGGAAGGTCCCGTAAAACTGCACCTGGCCGGTCTGGAATTGAGCGGCAGCCCGTCCGGAGTTGCGGGTAACGCTGCCCACGAGGTCCACCAGCCGGTCAACCACTTCCCGGTCCACCCAATCCGCGGCGGCGGCCAGCACCCCGTAGAACCCGCGCCGCACCACTAACGTCTCATACAGGGCGTCCATGTAGTATTTCTGAGTGATTAACTTGTGCAGCGGCCCGGCTTTTTCCAGAGGCTCCGTTAGTTCGGCGGCGGTATCCGTCCCGGACCTGAGATACAGCAGCGATGCCACTCCGATGCCGGCCAGCGCGGCGGCGGTGGAAATAATAGCCATACCCCAGTCGAACCCCGGCAGGGCAGAGTGGCCGAAAACCAGGGCTTCGGAAACGTACTCGGTAAACCAATGCTTCGGAATGAGAAGTACGCTTTCGACCCATTGGGGATTTACCAGGTATCCCACCACCACGGCCGCGAAGGCCAGCATCGCCAGCGGGGCGACCATCACCGCCGGAGACTCGTCGAGATGCACCTGCTCGGACACACCGGCGGGCGGCGGATCATTGTTCTGCTGGGCGTCGCTCAACTCCTGCGCGCCTCCCCCACGGAACTGCCCGTGAAAGGTCAGGTAAATCATGCGGAAGGTGTAAACGCCGGTGAGGAATACCCCGGCCAGCAACAGGGCAAACACCGCCGTCCCGACGCTGCCGTCCGTCAGATTTTCGCTCAGGAAAGCCCCCACCAGGATTTCGTCTTTGCTCCAGAACCCGGCGAATGGGACCACCCCCACCAGGCTAAGGGCGCCAATCAGGGTTGCGGCGTAGGTCCAGGGCATTTGCCGGGCCAAGCCCCCCATGTAGCGCATATTGAAGGTGCCGGTGGCGTGATTGACGCTGCCTGCCCCCAAAAAGAGCAGGGCCTTGAAGAAGGCGTGGGTGAACAGATGGAAAAGGGCGGCAGCGAATGCTCCCACCCCCAGGGCCGCCATCATGTATCCCAATTGGCTGATGGTCGAATAGGCCATTACCCGCTTGATGTCGTTCATCACCAGGCCCATTGTAGCGGCCATGACGGCGGTGAACGCCCCGACCAGCGCCACGACGGTCAGCGCCTCCTGGGACGCCTCGAACAGGGGGAAGAAGCGGGCCACCAGGAACACTCCGGCGGCGACCATAGTCGCGGCGTGGATCAACGCGCTGACGGGCGTGGGGCCTTCCATGGCGTCGGGCAGCCAGGTGTGCAGGGGGAACTGCCCCGACTTGCCGGCGGCTCCGGCGAAGATGCCCAGGGCAACCAGGGGCAGGGACAAAGCGCCGAATCCCACGCCCTCGTGCGCCGCGGAAAGGATGTCGGGGATGTGCAGAGAGTTCAGCCCGGCGGCGGCGAAATCCCCCGCCTGCACGAACAGGTAGATGATGGCTATGAGGAAACCGACGTCGCCGATGCGCGTGACGATAAATGCCTTCTTGGCCGCCGCCGCCGCCGCCGGACGGTGATGCCAGAACCCGATGAGCAGGTAGGACGAGATGCCCACCAGTTCCCAGAAGAAATATAGCTGCACAACGTTGCTCGCCAGGGTAAGGCCCAGCATTGACGCCGTGAACAGGGACATATAGGCATAGTACCGGGAGAAGCCGGGGTCGCCCTTCATGTACCCCAGGGAGTAAATCTGGACCATCAAGCTGATGGCGGTGATTACGACCAGCATCACGCTAGTCACCGGGTCCAGCAGCAGTCCGAAGGTAATGCTGGCGTCGCCTAGGTCGAGCCAGAGGTGCGTCCCAAAATCCAACTCGGCGCCGTGGTTGGCCGAGCGCAGCAGCCAGACCGACAGCGCGAAGGATGCCAGGAGACAGCCAATCAGAAGCAGTCCGCTCAGTATGTTGTATCGGTCAAGGAAGGGCCGGATAACCAGCGCGATGATGACGAACGATGCCAGCGGCAGCAGGAAGATTGACCAAACAACCCACTCAGCCATCATCTACAGCTTCCTCAGTATCTCTTCGGCGACGTGCTCGCGTCCCTTGGGAACGTAGACCCGGAAGGGGACGCGCTCGGCCCAATCCAGGATGTCCCCTTCCGGCAGGATGCGCGCAGGCAGCCCTTCCCCTTCCAGGACGTCCTTCCACATCTCAGCCATCATCAGGTTTGGCGCTTTCTTGAATTCGACCCACATCTCGGTTTCGCGGTATCAGAGTTTCGCCGGAATGGTGCTCAGGCCCCCCGGGGGTCAGTGCCTCAACTGCGAGGCGTCGGTCAGGTTGACGGTCCCGCCGCTGCGGTACATGGCGAACACAATGCCCAGGCCAAGGGCGATTTCCGCCGCCGCCACGGAAATGACGAACACCGCGAACACCTGCCCGGTCAGGACGCTGGCGATGCTCTCCTGTATCGCCCGGGGAGCAATGTACCGGGCCATGGCGACCAGCGTTAAGTTGACGCCGTTGAACATCAGCTCAATGGACATCAGGACGGCGATAACGTTGCTGCGGGCCAGCGCGCCGTAAAGCCCGATGCAAAACAGGACGGCGGCGACAATCAGCATCGACTCCAGCGACATGGCTACCCCCCCGGCCGTCCCCGGGCCAGCGCCAGCGCGCCGATAAGCGCGGCCAGAAGCAGCACCGAAACCGCCTCAAAGGGCAGCACAAAATCGCCCACCAGCAGGTCCGCCAACCCGCTTTGCCGGGCGGCGTCGATGTCCGCCCGAGCGGTGAATCCAGCCCGCTCCAGGGCGTCATCGGACACGATGTTAACCGATTGGGTTTGCACCAGGTCGGCCCGGTCCCGGGCCTCGCCGGGAATCATTTCCCAATCGGTAGCCATGATGGTCACTACCATCGCCGCCAGGAGCAGGACGGGCAGGACCACCGCCGGAATCTGGAGGCGGTTGGGCAGGTTGCCCCGGCGGACGTCCCTGGTCAGCATCACCGCAAAGATGAACAGGACTGATATAGCCCCGACGTAGATTAACACCTGCACCGTGGCCAGGAACTCGGCGCTCATCAACACGAAGAAACCGGCCACCGCCACAAAGACCAGGGCCAGCAGCAGGGCGGCTCGGAACAGGTCCCGCACCAGCACCACGCCCACGGCGGCGCCAATCGCCGCTGCGGACAACACCCAGAAAACGACATCCTGGAACAGCACTTACTTCGAGTCTCCCGGCTCTTCGGCGGGGCCGTCGGGAGAGTCTTCCAGCCGCATTCCGGCCTTTTCCCGCTGGTGCCAGCGCCAGCCTTCCCGTCCCACTTCCTTCCAGTCCAGGGGCCGGCCGCCGCGGGGGTTGTATCCCGACGCCTCAAGCTGGGGGCGGAAATAGGTGCTGGGATGCTTGTCCGACTCCCGCAGTTGTTCAACGTGGATAACCATGTCCTTGCGGCTGTACTGGCCCTGCTCGAAACCGCTGCCCATGTACAGGCAATCGTAGGGGCAGGCCTCCACGCACAACCCGCAGAACATACAACGCTGTATATCGATGTCGAAAACTTCCAGCTTGTACTTGTCGCCCTCCTTGGGCGCCGTCCCGCTGGGGCTGGTGACAATCTTGATAATCCCCAACGGACAATACTTGGCGCAGGAAGCGCAGCCGGTGCAGCGCTCTTCGTACCAGACAAATTCCTCGCCCCGAAACCGCGGGTGCTGCTTGACCCGTTCTTCCGGGTAGCTCACCGTAGACGGCTTCTTGGCCATGTTGCGCAAGGTCACTAGCAAGCCCTTGGCCATTCCCCAACCGTACACTCTAACTCACCTCCCCTGTGGGCTGGGCTGCGGCCGGCGGGACCGGACGCGCCAGGACTGCCGGACCCCGGGAGCGGCCGGCCTTAACCCGGGCCAGGCCGCCGAACAGGACTATGCTGACCACCGCCAGCGCAATGTTGATGCCCGCCATTATCCACAAGTCCGGGGTGGTCAGGGCGCCGTCCGGCCCCCGCAGGAAGTACACCTCTACCGATGTGGCCGCCAGGTTTATCAGGCTGAGCGGCAGCAGGAACTTCCACGAGAAGGCCATTATCTGGTCCACGCGCAGCCGGGGGTAGGTCGCCCGAATCCAGATGAACACGAAGATGACCAGGAGGGACTTGAGCAGGAACCACAGCCAGCCCAGGAAGTTGTCGAAGGGGCCGTTCCAACCGCTGAGGAACAGGGTGCAAATGGTTGCCGCGACGACAATCATGGCGCCGGTCTCGGAGGCGAATATCAGCGCAAACTTGATGCCGCTGTATTCGGTGTGGTAACCGGCGATAATCTCCGACTCCGCCTCGGCCACGTCGAAAGGCGTCCGGTTCAGCTCCGCCGACATTCCGGCCAGGAACACGAACAGGGCCAAAGGCTGTACCAGCAGGAAGGGAATCGCCTGGGCGCTCACAATGCCGGACAGGGACATGGAACCGGACACCATGACCACCCCCAGCAGGGACAGCACCACCGGGATTTCGTAGCTAATCAGCACGGCCACGGCCCGGGCCGCCCCGAACAGGGCGTAACGGTTGTTGGACGACCAGCCGGCCATCAGCACGGCCAGGGTGCTGAGAGAACTAACCGCCAGAATGAACAGGACTCCGACGTTCAGGTTCGCCAGGGCGGTGTTCTTGCTGAAGGGAATTACGGCCGTCATCAGCAGCAGCGGGGCCATCATAACCAGCGGAACCAGGTTGAACACCAGGCGGTCGGCGCCGGCCGGGACCAGGTCTTCCTTGGTCAGCAGCTTGGCCAGGTCGGCGATGGGCTGCAACATCCCGAAGGGTCCCCAGCGGTTGGGGCCGATGCGGTTCTGCAAGCGGCCCAGCAGACGCCGCTCCAGCCAGGTCACTATAGCGGCTCCCAGCAGCACGGCGTTAACCAGCGCCAGCATGATGACCAACCCGGCCGCCACGTAGGCCAGCCAGCAGGGCAGGAATGTTCCCGCCAAGTCGTAGATGACCCGGTAAAGAGCATTGTCGAACAGGATGTTGTCGCTGGAAAGGCGGCAGCTCACCGGTCTACCTCGCCCATGTTGATGTCTACGCTGCCCAGCGACACAATCATGTCGGCCAGCTTCCATCCAACGAGCAGATGCTCGGTAACGGTCAGGTTAATCAGGGACGGGGAGCGAATCTTGCAGCGGTAGGGAGCAATGCCGCCGTCGCTGACCAGGTAAAACCCCAACTCCCCCTTGGAAGCCTCAACCCGGCCGTAGGCTTCTGCCCCCGGTTCGGGGCGCAGCACCAGCGGCAACTCGGTCAGACGCACCGGCCCAGGCTCGATCATCTCGACGCACTGGTCAATAATGCGCAAGCTCTGGTGGACTTCCTGCATCCTCACCCAGAAACGGTCGTAGTTGTCGGAGTGGGTGCCCACGGGAACGTCAAACTCGACCTGATCGTAGGCGTCGTAGGGGTCCATTTTGCGCCAGTCCCAGCCGATGCCGCTGGCCCGGAGTACCGGCCCGGACACCGAGCAGTTGACGGCAACCTCCGGGGGAAGGGGACTGACCCCTCGGGTGCGTACCATGAGAATCTCGTTTTCCAGTAGAAGCTGTTCCAGTTCCTCGAACTCGCCGCGGAAGTCGCTCATAAACCTGGCCAGGGCCGGCCAGAAGTCCGCCGGAGCGTCGGCAAAGACCCCGCTGGGGCGCATATAGCTGACGGTAATCCGCGCGCCGCACAGCATCTCGAACAGGTCGAGAATCCGCTCCCGGCTGCGGAAGGTGTACATCAACGGCGTACCGAAGGCGCCCAACTCCTGAACGAAGAAGCCCACCGCAACCAGGTGGCTGGCGATGCGTTGCAGTTCGGCCACCAGCGTCCGCAGGAACTTGGCCCGGGGCGGCGGCTCGACGCCCAGCAGCTTCTCCACGGCAATGCAGTAGGCCTGATTGTTAATCATGGAGGAGGTGTAGTCCAGCCGATCGGTGAGGGTTACAACCTGAACGTAGTTGCGTTCCTCGGCCAGCTTTTCTGACCCGCGGTGCAGGTATCCCAGAATCGGCTCGACTTCCAGGATTTCCTCGCCGTCAAAGGTTATGCGCAGGCGGAACACCCCGTGGGTGCTGGGGTGCTGGGGGCCGACGTTGACCGTCATTGGCTCGGTCCGGATGGTCATAGAGCTAGAGAAAGTCCTTGCGCAGGGGGTGGCCTTCAAACCCTTCCCACAGCATGATGCGCTTCAGATTTGGGTGGCCGTCAAAGCGGATACCCATCAAGTCCCAGATTTCCCGCTCCTGAAAGTCGGCTCCCCGCCAGACCGGGTACACCGACGGCAGACCAGGTTCATCGCGCCCGTACAGCCGGGTCTTGATGATGGCGGTATGCTCGTTGTTCAGGGAGGTAAGGTGGTAAGCAAGCTGGAAATACTCTATGAAGTCAACGGCGCTGACTGAATTGAGGAACTGAAAGTCCAGGTCCGGGTCGTCTTTGACGAACCCGGCCACCGCCAGGATGCGGTCAGGGGATACCCATACCGCCTCGGCATCGGTATCCACCACCGGATCGGGTGAAAGCTGCGCCAGGCGTCGGCCAAGGTCGCTGCCGGACAGCGCCGCGACGGCCATCAGCCAGTCCCAGCCTGTCGCCGCTTGCCCAGGTTCTGCTGCTTCTTGATTTTCTCGTGCAGCTCCATAATCCCGTAGAGCAGGGCGTCGGGGCGTGGCGGACAGCCGGGGACGTAGACATCCACCGGGATGATGTGGTCGACGCCGGGAACCACGCTGTAAGAGCCGTAATAGGGGCCGCCGCTGGTGGCGCAAACTCCCATAGAAATCACCCACTTGGGGTCGGCCATCTGGTCGTAGATGCGCTTGATTGGCACCGCCATCTTCCAGGTGACCGTGCCGGCGACAATCATCAAATCGGCCTGGCGGGGCGAGGCGCGGAAGGCTTCCATACCGAACCTGGCGATGTCGAAGCGGCCCATTGCGGTGGCCATCATCTCGAAGGCGCAACAGGCCAGTCCGAAGGCCACCGGCCACAGCGCCGACTTGCGGCCCCAGTTAACCAGGGCGTCAATTGACGTGACCACTAGGTTGCCCTTCAGGTCGTCGGGAACCTCGATGAAGGATGCTTCCAGCGGAACGGTGGAAGCGGCAATCAAGTCGGCAACGGACTGCCCTTCCGCCCGGTCAATATCCCAGGTGCGGGTGTTCAGAGGGCCGGCGCCGGCAGGAAGTTCTACCATTGGGATGGCTGCTCCACGGCTAACTTTTCCATTCCAGGTCCTGCTTGCGCCAAGCGTAGGCCCAACCCGCCAGCAGAATCAGGACGAACACGGCCATTTCGATGAGGGCGAACAGTTCCAGTTTGAGGAACTTGGCGGCCCAGGGGTACAGGAACACCACTTCCACGTCGAAAATAACGAACAGAATGGCGAACATATAGTAGCGGAAGTTGAATTGGTTCCACGGCCCCCCGATGGTCTCGACTCCGCACTCGTAGGCTTCGGACTTTACTGCGGTCGGATTGCTGGGACGAAGCCCCACGCGGCCGGCGAACAGGGACGCCATGAGCATCCCGGTGGGCACGAGAACGGCGATAAGGCCGAAGATGGCAATCAGCCCGTACTGGCGCAGGTAATCTTCAAGCATGAGCCTAACAAAGTTCCGGTTGGGAATGCGCCGAAATTATATCACAGGCCAAGCCCAACTCAACAGTTGAATGTCGGTTGAATGCCTGTAACTGTTCAGAACTAAGGGTTTCCTGATTGTCCCTGCTGACACTTGCCTCTTGCCAATCCCGGTAACTACACCCTACCATAATCATCAATCATCCTGAGTCGGCCCCCCACGCCGGAATTTTCGGCCCCGGCCGGCCCCGGATTTAATTGCGGCGGAAAGACAAGCCCGCCAAAGTGCGTCAAAACCGGCACACAAAGATGACACAAAGATGACACACATATGGAACAAAAGTGGAACACGATAACACAAAAATCCGCCGTCAGGGCGCCGCCGCCAAGCGCAAATGACACAAAATGCCACACTTCATCAATTTTTTAGCGCTTAACCGCCTCCCGTGGCTCGAATCCCCCAGTCTGAACAATTACGAATGACGCTGCGGTGTGGCAATGGCGGGGCAGGCCGGGTAGAATGACACCCGTTATGATGTTGCATCCGAATCGGCAGCCTGTTGAGCGCCCGGCGGTGATTTACCGGAACTGGCCCCTTGCCGCGGCAGGGAGTTTCCGTCGGTGAGCCCCGGAGACGGCCACTCCAACGGCCCCCTGCGCGGGCTGAAGGTGCTGGACTTGTCGATAATCGTCGCCGGCGGCACTGCCAGCAGCCTGTTGGCCGACTTCGGCGCCGAGGTCGTTAAGATAGAACGGCCCGGCGGCGGTGACCCGTTGCGGAATTGGGGGCCGTTTTACAACGGCGTATCCCTCTGGTGGAAGGTCCACTCCCGCAACAAGAAGTCGATAACGCTGAACCTGTCCCACCCTGAAGGACAGTCCCTGCTGAGGGACATGGCCGTGCAGTCCGACCTCCTCATCGAGGGGTTCCGGCCCGGCGCCATGGAGCGGTGGGGGTTGGGGCCGGAAGACCTGCTCCGGGTTAACCCCGGCCTGGTCATGGTGCGCTACTCCGGGTTCGGCCAGACCGGGCCGTACAAGGACCGTCCCGGGTTCGGCACCATCGCCGAGTGCATGAGCGGATACATTGGCATGACCGGCTTCCCCGACTCCCCGCCGGTGCTTCCGCCGGTGCCGCTGGCCGACGAAATCGCCGGGGTCTTCGGAGCAATGGCAGGGATGATGGCCCTGTATCACCGCGACGCTCCGGGCCTGCGGCCGGACGGTCAGCCGGGCGCCGGGCAGGTCGTTGACGTGAGCCTGTTTGAGCCGTTGTTCCGGTTGTGCATCCCCCACATCACCATGTTCGACCTGCTGGGAATCGTCCGGGAACGGGTGGGCACCGACTTCCCCGACGCCGCGCCCCGCAGCCTCTTCCAGACTGGCGACGAACAATGGCTGGGACTGTCGGCCACGTCGCAAAGCACATGGGAGTCCTTGGCCCGGGCCATGGGGATGGCCGAGTTGATTGACGATCCGCGCTTCAAGGACAACGCGGCCCGCCTGGAGAACAAGGACGCCCTGAACGAGGCATTGCAGGGTTGGCTGGGCCAGCGTCCCCTGGAGCAAACTATGGACGAACTGGTTCCATCCGGCGGCGTGGTCGGCCCAGTCTACACCAGCCGCCAAATCGTTGAAGACCCCCATTACCAGAGCCGGGACGACATTATTGAGGTGGACGACCCGGAGTTGGGCGCCGCCAAAATGCTCGGAGTGGTGCCCAAGCTGAGCGAGACCCCAGGTTCGGTGGAACACGCCGGCCCACGCTTGGGCGAGCACAACCGGGAAGTCTACGGCTCTTGGCTGGGACTGGGTGAGCCGGAACTGGCGGCGCTGACGGAACGGGGGGTGGTGTAGCAGTGGCCCATCGCCAACTGGTCATCGCTACCCACAACCGGGGCAAGGTCACCGAGTACCAGGACTTGCTGAAGGACATTCCGGTTGAGCTTCTTTCCCTGAGCGACGCGGGAATTGAGACCGACGTGGACGAGACCGGGCAGACCTTTGCAGAGAACGCCTGGCTGAAAGCCGAGACCTACGCGCAACTAAGCGGCCGGCTCACCCTCTCGGACGATTCCGGGTTGGAAGTTGACGCGCTGGGCCGGGAACCCGGGATTTACACGGCGCGCTACGGCGGCGGCCTCTGCGCGAATTTTCAGCAGCGGGTCCAGTTGCTGCTGCGGAACCTGGAGAATGTGCCCTGGGAGCGGCGCACCGCCCGGTTCCGGTGCGTAATCGCCATTGCCGGGCCGCAGGGACGGATTGCGTCGGTGGTTGGGTCAGTGGCGGGGATGATAGAATATGAACCGGCGGGAACGGAAGGATTCGGTTTCGACCCGGTTTTTTACCTTCCTTCATACGGCAGGACGATGGCCCAACTGTCGTTGACCGAGAAAAACCTGATCAGCCACCGTTTCGACGCCGCCCAAAGAGCTGCGCCGATTCTCCAAAGGCTCGCCGCCGGGGAGTCTCTGGAATAGCGTCCCGGGTTCCTGCGGCGGTTTGATTTCCGTGACCGTATTCCCATCGCCTATATCTCGATTCAGAAGCATTGTTGCCGGACGTTATGTTAGTTGACACGCTAGGGCGGCCCATTCGAGACCTGCGCATTTCGGTCACCGACCGGTGCAACTTCCGCTGCCCCTACTGTATGCCCGCGGAAATCTTTGGCGAAGGCTACCAATTCCTGGACAAGGGGGAGTTGCTGACCTTTGAGGAGATTCACCGTCTGGCGGGAATCTTCGCCGGGTTGGGCGTCAACAAGCTCAGAATCACCGGCGGCGAGCCCCTGCTCCGCACTGACCTGGACCACTTAATCGGAATGCTGGCGACAATCAAATCCCCGGACGGCGGGGATATGGACGTCACCCTGACCACCAACGGCTACTTGTTGCCGCAGCAAGCCCGCAAGTTGCAGCAGGCGGGCCTGAAGCGCATCACCGTCAGCCTGGACTCGCTGGACGACGAGATATTCAAGCGGATGAACGGGCGGGGTTTCGGGACGGAACGGGTGCTGCGGGGCATTGACCACGCCGCCGAGGTAGGGTTGGGACCTGTCAAGATTAACGCCGTGGTGCAGAAGGGCGTCAACGACCACAGCATCGTCGACCTGGCCCGCCACTTCAAGGGCACCGGCCACATCGTCCGGTTCATCGAGTATATGGACGTGGGCAACCTGAATGGGTGGAAGCTGAACCAGGTCGTATCCGCCGAGGAAATCGTCGCCCGCATCGACGAGGAAATGCCCCTGGAACCCCTGGAACCCAACTACGCTGGCGAGGTGGCCAACCGCTACCGCTACCGGGACGGCCAGGGTGAAATCGGCGTCATCGCATCGGTGACCAAGCCCTTCTGCGGAAGTTGCACCCGCGCCCGGCTTTCCACCGACGGCAAGGTGTTCACCTGCCTGTTCGCCGCCGAGGGCATCAGCCTGCGCGACCCGATGCGGGCCGGCGCCGACGACGACGGCCTGCGGACGCTGATGGGCGACATCTGGCGGGGCAGGTCGGACCGTTACTCCGAGGAACGGGCGCTCCTGACCCCGGCGCAGAACCGGGCCCCCAAAGTCGAAATGTTCCGCATTGGCGGGTAGCCGCGGCGCCGCCCGCACTGGACAATTTTCCGTGGTATCTTCGCCTAATCCAGCAGCCCCCGGTCCGGGAACCGGCAGCGAACGGATCGACATTTTCACCGACGGCGCCTGCCAGGGCAGTTCCGGCCAGGGCGGGTGGGCCGTCGTCCTGTACGAGGACGGACGGCGGCGCATTATCTCCGGCAACGACCGCCGCACCACCGGCAACCGCATGGAATTGACCGCCGTGATTCAGGGTTTGGATGCCGCGCCCCGGGACCGCCCCATCGTCATCAACTCCGAAAACCGCCATCTGGTGGAAACCATCACGCGGGGGCGGGAACGGACCGCCAACCTCGACCTTTGGGAGCGGCTCGACCGGCTTCGGGCTGAACTGCAAGTCTCCTGGTGGTGGGTGCGTAGCGTAAGGGGCAACCCCGGCAGCGAGATTGCCGGGCGCGTGGCCAACATGGAAGCGGGCCTGTTTCAGACCCGGGACGGTCCCGGAAGGCGTCCCGGCGGAGTGCCGTCCGGCGGCAGCCACCGCGGGGGGCGTCCTGCCGGAAACCGAAGCAGCAGTGGTCCACGCGCCGGGAATCAACGAAGCGGGGCTAAACAGACCGGGAACAAGCCAAACGACAACCGTCCTGGCGGAAACCAGCGGGCGGGAGCCAGGCCCTCCGGTAGCCGTCCCAGCGGGACCCGTCCAAACGGCAACCGGCAGGGCGGACCGCAACCAGCCCGGCAGTCAACCCGCCGGCCGAGGAGAGGAGCGCCATGACCAGTTCTAACGTGCAGCGGGACTTGGCCCTAACCCATCTGGACGGGCAAGGGCGGGTCAGCATGGTGGATGTCGGGGACAAGCCGGTAACCGAGCGGGAAGCCGTGGCGCGGGGCAGGGTTGCGATGCAGCCGGAGACGCTGCGCCTCATCGGGGAAGGGCTGATGAAGAAGGGCGACGTCCTGACCATCGCCCAGCTTGCCGGAATCATGGGCGCCAAGCTGACCTCGCAACTCATCCCCCTCTGCCACCCGTTGCCTCTGAACAAGGTGGATGTTGAGCTGGCGTTGGATGAACCCGAAAGCAGCATCAACATCACCGCCACCGCCCGGACTTCGGGCAAGACCGGCGTGGAGATGGAGGCGCTAACCGCCGTTTCGGTGGCCGCCCTGACCGTGTACGATATGTGCAAGGCCGTTGACCGGGGTATGCGCATCGAGGGGATCAGGCTGGTCCGGAAGCGGGGCGGGCAGAGCGGCGACGTTGACCTGGACAACTAAGAATCCTCTGAACAAGTCGGGTGGGATGTGGCATAGTAAGGCTGGCAGAGCCGACTGCGGCCAGGGGTGAGATGAAATGGACCAGACAACGTTCGCCGACCTGGACTATCAGAACAAGAAGAGGAAGACTCGTCGGGAACTATTCCTGGAGCGGATGGACGGCCTGATTCCCTGGGAACGGCTGGAGGAGTGCATCCGGCCGGTCTACCCCAAGGCCGGCAAGGGCCGCCGGCCTTACCCATTGCCGGTGATGCTCCGCATCCACTGCGTTCAGTTGTGCTACAACCTGAGCGATCCCGGCATGGAGGACCTGCTTTACGAGTCCGAATCGGTCAGGCGGTTCGCTGGGCTGAGACTGTCGGACGCTCTGCCCGACGAGACCACCATCCTCAACTTCCGTCATCTCCTGGAGGAGCACAGCCTGGGGCAGGGCCTTCTGGAAGAAATCAACGCTCACCTGGAATCCCAGGGGCTGAAGCTGCGGGAGGGAACCATCGTGGACGCCACCATCATCGAGGCGCCGTCCTCCACCAGGAACCGGGCCGGGGAGAGGGACCCGGAGATGCACCAGACCAAGAAGGGGAACCAGTGGCATTTCGGGATGAAGGCGCACATCGGGGTGGATTCGGAGACGGGCATAGTCCACAGCATGAGCGCGACGGCGGCCAACGCCCACGACGTTGCGGAGGCGCACAATCTGTTGCACGGGGGCGAGAAGGTGGTGTGGGGCGACGCCGGGTATCAGGGGGTTCACAAGAGGGAGGAGAACCTGGGGCTGGAGGTGGAATGGCGGGTGGCGATGCGTCCGGGGCGTCGGCGGAAGCTGGAACCCGGGAGCGAAGAGGCGCTGGCGGAGCGGGTCAAGGCATCAATGCGGGCCAAGGTTGAGCATCCGTTCCTGAAGACGAAGCGGATGTTCGGCTATGCCAAGGTGCGCTACCGGGGCCTGGCGAAGAACACGCAGCGGCTGGCGCTGCTGCTGGGACTGGGCAACCTGTTAACGGCCGAGGGCCGCCTGATGTCCTGACGGGGTAGAATTGTGCCCGAATCCACCGCCAGAGGCGATCCAAGCCCACAGATGCCCCGATCGGAGCAAAATCAGAGGGCTAAACATCCCCGAAAATGGCAGAGGCCTGATTATTTCCGCAAAACCGCCTCAGCAAACACAACCCCCGGCTCTGGCCGGTCTTGTTCAGAGTATCCCTAAAGAGACTATCTCAAAACTTGAAGCGGCCCTCATCCCGTCTTGAGATAGTTTCATCGGGGGTTTGGGGGATGAATCCCCCAACGTAACCCCGTAACCCCGATGCCCTCCGAATTTTGGTTTTGAGATAGTTTCTAAGGCTGTCTCAAGAACCGCTCGTCGGAAAGGGTCTATCCCTCCCGACCCTTTCTTATCGACGCGCTTGAAGGACTTTCCAGTGGCGCCCCTTTTTCGGCAAGCCCGGCTCCCTAACCCTGCCTGAATTTCAACTCATTTTCCAAAGCGTTGATGGCAGCTTGGGCGTAAATCACGTATTCCTCGGACGGCAGGTCCAACTCTCGCATTTCCTCAATGAAGTCCTGTGGGCCAACCCCGGCGACTCCGGCAATTCCAACCAGGTCCAACTCACAGATTGCGCCATCGGGCGTCACGACCACACACCCCCACTCTACCTGCGGCGGCCCGTCCGGCTCCAGTTCAATGGCCTGAATCGTGGTCATGCCCAGAAACGCCGGGAAAGGCCGCAGTTTCCCCGCCCGCTCAGCCACCAGGCGGCGCAGGCGCTCGGCAAGTTCGTCAATAGGAACATCGTTCATGGATTATGGGCTCCTTTTGCGTCTCAATCCTGCGGTCGCCCCGTTGTCCGGCAGAATCCCAATGTCGGGCCTGATGGTGTGAGAATCATTTCACTCCAAGCGAAATTATGATTGACATGGCTGTTTCTCAAGACGTAACATTTATCCTCGGAAGCGCGGCCTGGCGGCTGGCCGGGGCGTTTCAGGTGGCAACGTAGCTCAGCGGCAGAGCGGGCGCTTCATAAGCGCTAGGTCACTGGTTCGAGCCCAGTCGTTGCCACCAACCCCCTCCGATAATGGTCCCAACTTCCGCAATCCTCTTTCGTCCGCCCGATTCCTCCACATCGGTCGCACCTCGCATATCCGAACCTGTTGATCTTGCCGCCCAACTCAAGAGGATGCAATGAACGCGGGGGCGACGAGCATCTTCATTGAGCGCCGGACTATGGGCCGGAATCAGCGGCTATTGACCGTGTGGGTTCTGCCGATTAGAATAACAACCACTTAACAACAAGGGAACACTGCACACGTAGGGGAGCTTGGTTAAGCCAGGCTGAGAGGGCGGCCCAGAATGTCGCCGACCGTTGCGAACCTGACCTGGGTAATTCCAGCGTAGGGAACGGAAGCTTCGGTATTCAGTTATCGACTGAGGCCGCCAAACTTGTCAACGTTGGCGGCCTTTTTTGTACGCGGCTCTATAACGAAAGGAAAAGGAGGCCCGTGATGGTCCAAGTCTCAGAGGAGATTCTGAAATTACAAGGAAAGTCGGTCTTTCCGGCCAGCCGGAAGGTCTACGTGCCGGGTTCGCAGGCCGGCGTTATGGTGCCCTTCCGCGAAGTTGCTCTCACGCCCACCAGCGGCCGGTTCGGGCAGGAACAGAACCCGCCCCTGCAGGTCTACGACACCAGCGGCCCCTACACCGATGATACCCAGGAGATGAACCTGGGGCAGGGCCTTCCCGCGCTCCGGCAGGGATGGATTCAGGCCCGCGGCGACGTCGAAGAGTATTCCGACCCCCGCGCCTCAGCCGTCAGCCAACTCGGCTGGCGGGAATACTCGGGTCTCGTCCGGCAGCCTCTGCGGGCCAAGCCGGGCCGGGCAGTCACCCAAATGCACTACGCCAGGCAGGGCATCATCACGCCGGAAATGGAGTTTATCGGTATCCGCGAGGGCATCGACCCCGAAACGGTCCGCGCCGAAGTCGCCCGCGGCCGCGCCATCATCCCCTCCAACATCAACCACCCGGAATCGGAGCCGATGATTATCGGGCGCAACTTCTTGGTCAAGATCAACTCCAACATCGGCAACTCCGCCGTTACCTCCTCCATACAGGAGGAAGTGGAAAAGATGCTGTGGTCCACCCGCTGGGGCGCGGACACGGTGATGGACCTGTCCACCGGCAAGGACATTCACACCACGCGCGAGTGGATTCTGCGCAACTCTCCGGTCCCCATTGGCACGGTGCCCATCTACCAGGCCCTGGAAAAAGTGGACGGCGAGGCCGCCGAGTTGACCTGGGAAATTTACCGGGACACGCTGATTGAGCAGGCAGAGCAGGGCGTCGACTACTTCACCATCCACGCCGGGGTGCTGCTCCGGTATGTGCCCCTGACCGCCGACCGCATCACCGGCATCGTCTCCCGGGGCGGCTCCATCATGGCCGGCTGGTGCCTGGCCCACCACCAGGAAAACTTCCTGTACACCCACTTCGGGGAAATCTGCGAAATCATGCGGGCCTACGACGTGGCCTTCTCCTTGGGCGACGGCCTGCGTCCCGGCTGCATTGCCGACGCCAACGACGAGGCCCAGTTCGGTGAACTGTCAACCCTGGGTGAACTGACCACGTTTGCTTGGGAACACGACGTGCAGGTGATGATCGAAGGCCCCGGCCATGTGCCGCTGCACAAGATCAAGGAGAACGTGGACCGGCAGATTGAGGTGTGCCACGAGGCCCCCTTCTACACCCTGGGGCCGTTGACCACCGACATCGCCCCCGGCTACGACCACATCACCTCGGCCATCGGCGCGGCTACGGTAGGGATGCACGGCACGGCCATGCTGTGCTACGTGACCCCCAAGGAGCACCTGGGCCTGCCCAACCGGGAGGACGTGCGGACCGGCGTGGTTACCTACAAGATTGCAGCCCACGCCGCCGACTTGGCCAAGGGCCACCCCTCGGCCCACCAGTGGGACGATGCCCTGTCCAAGGCCAGGTTTGAGTTCCGGTGGGAGGACCAGTTCAATCTGGCCCTGGACCCGGACACCGCCAAGGACTACCACGACGAGACCCTTCCGGCCGACGGCGCCAAGGTGGCCCACTTCTGCTCCATGTGCGGCCCCAAGTTCTGCGCCATGAAAATCACCCAGGACGTGCGGGAGTACGCCAGGAACAAGGGTCTGGAACCAGGCAAGGCCATTGAGCTGGGCATGGAAGAAAAGTCCCAGGAATTCCTTGAGTCCGGGGCCCGCATCTACCAAAAGTCCTAGCCTGCCAACCGCAACCCCGTGGCAGGGGTTGCGCCTCCGGCAGCACGCCAACAAGGGCGCCCCTTCAGCAAGGGGTGCCCTTCAGCGTCGGCTCCGTCTATTGAGCGGTCAAGGGATACGGCGTTCTGCGGGGGCGGGTTTCGCGCCCTTCCAACAGGGGGTTGGACGGGCGCATTGCAGGAAAGGAACGTCGCCAGCGAATAGCGTTTCTCGATTCCTGCCTGCGCAGGAACGACGGGGCCGGTGCTTCTCGAATGGCTCGGAGCCTGCCCGTGTCGAAACGGTGGGCGAGCAGGTCGCAGGTTGATTGACTTTGCAATCGGCTTGGTGAGCCAGGAAAAAGGCGTTGCCGGGTAACGGTTGCCCCAATGAGAATAGAAAGAGGCGCCTCCGTTATCGAAGACGCCTCTCGTGTTCCCTGCCCAAGTTCTAAGCGCTTGCCGCGGGCGGGGAGTGGGCAGGACTAAGCCGGAAGGGTGGTTTACATACCGACGGCGATCAAGTCCTTCTCGATAGCTTCGGTGCGAAGGTCTCCTGCCGCTGCCAGGTGGGCCTTCATGGCGTCGATGGCAGCCTGGACCATGTCGGCGTCCAGGGCCGCGGCCGCATCCGGGTGCCCGGCATCGGCGAGGTACTCACCGGCCTTTTCCTGAATCTCGGACAGGGCCCATTCGACTTGCCCGTCGATGTCGATCAGACCTTCGGGGAACTCGGTGTGAGAGCCGCCCGCGCCCAGCTTGTCGTAGCCGCCCTTGTGCCAGTGGCCGCGGGGACCGTGGGGGTCGAACCGGATAATCTCTTCCTTGTTGACGTCAACGCCGAAGGTGGGGCCGCCCATCTTGCTCTTCAGGCAGCGCAGAGGCCACATATACAGGGAAACGTCGGCGGACGAGGACAACTTGCGCACCAGCACCCGTCCCAGATAAGACTCTCCGTCAATCATGGTAGCCATGCAAAAACCCTCCTTGGTTGGGGTATTAAGTTGGAGTTGCTCCGCTCTATATTAACACAAAGCCGGGCCGCAGGGAGCAAATCCCCATGAGGCCGAAGGGCAAAGGATGGAGCGTCGAACGGATGTCCCCACGGTCTTTACGCCAAGCCCGGCACGGGCGGCAACCGGGAAACGGGTAAAGCATCAAAGGAATAGGCTATTCTTCGGTGTCCATGCGCTGGCCCAGTTCGTTGAGGAAGTCCTCGATTTCGGGGGAGAGGTCAACGGTTGCCGGGATTTCTTTGGGCGCGCCGCCTTCGGCGTCTTCCTGGGCGTCGTAGTAGGCTTCCATCTGCTGGATAAGCTGCTTCAGCTCGGAGTTCTTTTCCACCGCAGAGTTCAGCTCACGGTACTGACGCTGACCGCGGCGGACCGGCGCCAGGTTGGACGGGATGTTGGAGTAAACCGACGACAGTACCTCTATCATCCGGGAGGTGCCGGTGTAGTCTTCTTCCAACTGCAAGTATTGGGGAAGATGCACCATGAAGTTGATGGACTCAATGCCCATGCGGTCAATGCCCTCGGACACCAGGTTCATTATGGTCGTCGGACCCTGGTAGGTGCTGCGGCGCATCTTGAAGTTGGGCACTTCTTTATGCTGTTCCACTTCGCCGAGAGAGCCGGTGACCAGCAATGGCCGGGTATGGGGAACCGCGTCGTACATTGCTCCCACCCGGCAGTAGCGGGTCACACTGAAGTGCTTGATGACCTCAAGAATGGAGTCGGTGTACTCTTCGCTATTGGCATGAGGTTCCATAAGGTGGAGGAACAGGTAGTCCGGCCCATCTTCGGAACTGGCATAGTTGATTTCGCTGTTGGGCACGGTTACTTCCCGCTGTCCCTGCACGAGGCGGATATTGGGCCGGTAGCGGGTAAAGTCGAAGAACTTCCCCGGCCGCTCCAATCGGCCCAATTTCTTGGAATTTAGGAAATGCTCCAACCGCTTGAGGGTTAAGGTCCCTACGCTGCCCACGTCCACCCACGGCCTGACCATGGCGAAGACATGAGGGTCGTTCAACTCCGGGATTGGTTCGTCTATTTCAAAAACCCCTATTTTCATAGGGCCATTGTGTCAGAATTGCGTTTCACTTTCAACCCTCGGCGCGCCGGTATAACTGTTCAGAGTTGATGAGGCGAATTGGCCGGAAGTTGTTGGAAAAGCAAAGGCCAACAGTTTTTCGGTTATGTTAAATCTACAGCATGGACACGAGCCTTGACCTCACCACCGCGCCACGGGAAGTCTTGTTGGCGGTCATTGCCCGCCAGCAGGCGGTGATTGACCAGTTGCAGCGGCGGATTGAGGCGCTGGAAGGAAAGGCCAAGCCCGGTGGGCCTCGCGGATTGCCCGGCATCAAGCCCCGAAGGGACCAGCAGCCAGTCAGGGAGAAACAGCCCGGAAGCCCCGGCCCCACGGCTTTGCCCGCCAGCGGGCGATTCCCACCCACCGGGTGGAGCGCGTCCTGGAATCCTGCCCAGAGTGTGGCGCCGGGCTGGCTGGGGGCAGCGCACCCGGGAAGTCACCGGCCTTCCCCTGGTTCCCGTCCAGGTCACCAAACACGTCTTTATCGCCCGGACTTGCCCGGTATGTGAGCGGCGCCGGATACCCAGGGCGGACCTGGGCGGGGTGGTCCTGGGGCAACAGCGGTTGGGAGTCAATCTGCTAGTCTGATCGCCGCCCTGCGGGAAAAGGGACGGCTGCCCTGGCGCACCATCCGGTGGTGCCTGAAGACAGTGCATCAGTTGGATCTCAGCTTGGGGGCAATCGTGGGGGCGGTCCACCAAGCGGCCCAAAAAGCCCAACCGGCGGTGACGGAGATACGAGACCGAATCCGACCCAGCCCGGTGGTCCACGCCGGCGAGACCGGCTGGCGGGAGAACGGGAGCAACGGCTGCGTCTGGACTTTCAGCGCCCCCATTGAGCGGTACTTCCTCCGCCGGGGCCGGAACAAGGAGTTGGTGGACGAGGCCCTGGGCGATTCCTTCGACGGGGTGTTGGTCAGCGGCTTCTACGCCGCCTGCCACCATTACTCAGGGCTGAAGCAGCGGCGCTGGGTCCACCCATGTGCCTCCGAGACCTTCGGCCATCCCCAGGCCCGGCAACGCCGGCGGGTCCAACGACGGCTGGAACGGAAGCTGCCGGACCTTTGCCGCCCCTGCCTCAAGGACCCGGCGGCGGTCCAGGGCAAGCTGTGCCGGCGCATGGAGAAGCACATCAAGGAGCTGTTTGTCTTCGTGGCAGTGTCCGGCGTGCCGGCGGAGAACAACGCCGCGGAACGGAGCCTGCGGCCTCTGGTGGTCAGCCGCAAAATCAGCGGCGTCACCCGCTCGGAATCGGGCGCCACCTCCAAAATGACCCTGGCCTCCCTCTTCGGAATCTGGGCCGCCCGGGGACTGGACCTCCCTATTCCCCTGCCTCCAGTTGCTCCTTTCCCCTCAACTCTGAACTGTTACATCCTGAACGGTAGCGTTCCGTTTTAGGGGGTTTGGCCAATCCGCTAAGGTAGATTCAGTGCCCACCACGCTAAAAATAGCGTGTCCACCTGAACGAAACCACCTAAATTGCAACGCTACCATCCTGAACGGGTCAGGTCGAAGGCCAAAAGGGGACGGCAAGTCCGCCTGTCTCAAAGGCAAAGAACTTTGAGTAACTGCCCATGTTCGAGAGAGTCATGGGCGGCGGACCGAGCCGCATACCCGCGTACCATACTGCTGAGTCCCGTATTTGAACCTGAAAGGAACCAGCTGGCTGCTGTCTGTAAGGTCCAGGGCAAGTGCATCTTAATTGCGGAGGATTTTCATCAGGTAGTCCTCGTTCCAGCCCGCTTGGAGGCGTTTCCCCTAGAAGTCTGGCCGGAAAGCCATTGGCCGGGTTTCGCGCTACGCCAAGCAGACGTATTCCAGTCTTATACGGCATGGTAATGTATGTAATACGCGTCAATAACCTACTGTTACATCGACAATCGACGTCAAGAAAACGACGGCTTGGGGAGAATCGGGGTTCCCGGCCAGACTTCTAGGGAAACTCTGAACAAGGCTGGGCTCTGCTGGTCTTTTGGTTCTTGGGCTGGGATTCTTGTATGGGAGGAATCTCTTGCCTGGACTACCGATGGTTTTTGCCCTGTGATTTCGCCCCCGGCAGGACTGCAGCGAGCCCGGAGGCGCACTGTTGAAAGGGTTTGGGTCTGCCGGCCTCCACGTCAGCCCCCAGTTGACCCTCCGCTGTCATCAGGTTGCCCATCCCCAGCAACAATGCCAGTCTTTGCGTGTCCTTCGCCAAGGCCCGTGATCCCACTTTCCCATAATCGAATATCCGCTTCACTTTCGGGAAGGGATGCTCCACCCCCGATCGCGGCCGGGGCAGGCTCTTGGCCCTCACCGGCGCCTTCTCCTCGTCCCTCATGTACTCCGGACTCCCAGGCTCCAGTTTCCGGCGTTTTCCGGGTCTCATCGTCACCTGCCAGTCCACCTGACGCCCCAGGTTCTCCGCCCGCTGATGCACTCCCTGATACCCAGCGTCGCACCATACCATCGTCTCCCCGCCGTGCAACAGTTTGTGGGCCTCGGTTATGTCATGGACGTTGGCCGCCGTGGCGCTCATGCTGCGCACCAGGCCTGTGTCCGCGTCCACCCCAATGTGAACTTTCATCCCGAAATGCCACTGGTTCCCCTTCTTCATCTGATGCATCTCCGGGTCCCGCTCCCCAGCACGGTTCCTGGTGGACGACGGGGCCTCGATGATGCTGGCGTCCACTATCGTCCACTCCCGCAGCCGGAGTCCCTGCGACTCCAGGCGGGCGTTGATCTCCTGCAACAGGCCCTCTACCAGGCTGTGCCTTTCCAGGAGATGGCGGAAATTGAGAATGGCGGCCTCGTCAGCCAGGGCCCCGGACAGTTTCAGACCAACGAACCGGCGCACCGATTCGGCCTCGTAGAGCAGATCATCCATGTCGGGGGCGCTGAGGTTGCAGCAGATCTGCGCGCAGTGGATCCGCAGCATGACCGCCAGCGGATAGGGCCGGCGGCGCCCCCCTTGCCGGCCTGGGGGTACACGGGCCTGATGCGCTCCTCCAGTCGTGGCCAGGGAATCAGGCCATCCATCCGCTCTAGGAACAGCTCCCGGCAGGTCTTGCGCTTCTTGCCCTGGAATTCCAGAGCCTGCCCTCGGCCACGACCGGGGGCCAGCAAATGTCGGCTGGTCCATCAACTCTCATTCCCCATCAGCATCGGATCTTCCAGCCTTACTATGCCATATCCCACTCGTCTTGTTCAGAGGTTCCTTTAATGACTGACCTTACGCACCGGCCGAAGAAACTGCTATCTTTGAGCCATGAATAAAGAACTGACCGAACTCTACGGCGATTAGCTGCTGAGGTCCTTTGGAGCGGCGACAGCCACCGGCCTGTCCGACATGCTGGAAGGGGAAATCAGCCATGACCGGATAACACGCTTCCTGTCCAAGGGCGTCTACGACTCCAGGACCCTCTGGCAGCAGGTCAAGCCCATGGTGAGCAAGCAAGATAGAACCGCCCGATGGCGCGCTCATATTTGACGACACCATCGAGGAAAAACCACATACGGACGAGGACGAGATAGTCAGCTGGCACTTCAATCACAGCAAGAACCGAACGCTCAAGGGCATCAACATCCTCAACTGCGTTTACCCCGTTGCGGCGCCGAGTTGGACGATTATTTCCGGCAGTGGGCTATTGAGCTGCTCCGCAAGCTGGACTACCAAACCGATTGACCGCGCCGTCCCGACCCTTCGGGAAACCTGGGCGTCCGGGACGGGCCACGGTTGAACGGCCCATGCCTTTGGGATAAGCTAGGCCGAAACCCGGGGAACCCGGCGCATTCCACCCATCCTTCTATAATAAAGGCCCGGCCGAGCCGACGGGATATTCCCCGGCGGACCGGGGCAGGAGATTTCCATGAACACAGCAACCGCCCAGCAAATCCGCGGCAGAGAACGGGAGGAACTGGCCCAGGAGTTGAGCCGCCGCGTCTCCGGGGAAGTGCGGTTCGACCCCTTCTCGCGGGTGCTGTACAGCACCGACGCCAGCATCTACCAGATGCAGCCGGTGGGCGTGGTCATTCCCCGCAGCGTCGAGGACGTGCTGGCGGTGATGGAAGTGGCCCGGGACAACCGGGTGCCGGTGCTGCCCCGGTCCGGCGGCACCAGCCTGGCCGGCCAGTGCGTGAACCACGCCATCGTCATGGACTTCAGCAAGTACATGAACCAGATGTTGGAAGTGAACGTAGAGGAGCATTGGGCGCGGGTGCAGCCCGGCATAATCCTAGACCAGCTCAACCGGCAATTGGCCCCGCACAACCTCATGTACGCCCCCGACCCGACCACCGCCAGCCGCGCCTGCGTCGGGGGCGGTATTGGCAACAACACCTGCGGCGCGCACTCGGTTATCTACGGCAAGACCCTGGACCACGTTCAGGAGTTGGACGTGGCGCTTTCCGACGCTTCCCTGGCCCACTTCCAACAACTGGACGGGCCGGCGCTGGAGGCCAAGCTGGGCGGCGCCGGGTTGGAGTCGGACATCTACCGGGGAGTGCTGCGGGTTGCCCGCGAGAACATCCCAGAGATTGACGCCCGCTACCCCAAGATTATGCGGCGGGTCAGCGGGTACAACCTGGACAACTTCATGCACGAAGGGCCGGTGAACCTGGCCCGCATGGCCGTCGGCTCCGAGGGTACCCTTTGCGTGACCACCGAGGCCAAGGTTAACCTGGTGCCGCGGCCCACCATGACCTGCTTGTCGGTGCTGCACTTCAACGACATCGTGGAGGCCAGCGAGGCCACCCGAGAGGTGTTGCAGCATCCGGTCTCGTCCATCGAACTTATGGACAAGATGATGTTGGACCGCTGCCGGGACTCCCTGGGATTCGCGCAAAATCTGTCCTTCACCGAGGGCAGCCCCGGGGCGCTGCTGCTGGTGGAGTTCTACGGCGAGTCGGAAAGCGAACTAACGTCCAAAATGGAGACCCTGCGCAGCGACATGGCCCGCAAGCGGATGGGATATGCCTGCGTCAACCTGATGGACCGGGCGTCTCAAGCCAACGTCTGGCGCATCCGCACCGCGGGGCTGGGCCTGCTGATGAGCATTCACGGCGACGCCAAGCCCCTGCCCTACGTCGAGGATACCGCGGTGGACCCGGAAAAGCTGGGGCCTTTCGTCCGGCGGTTCGATGAAATCGTCCGCAGCCACAACACCGAGGCCGGGTACTACGGCCACGCCAGCGTCGGCTGCCTGCACATTCGTCCGCTGGTCAGCCTCAAGGACGAGGCCGGCATCGACCGGATGATTGCCATTGCCGACGAAATCAGCGATCTGGTCAAGGAGTTCGGCGGGTCTTTGAGCGGGGAACACGGCGACGGCATCGTCCGGGGGGTCTGGGCCGAAAAGATGTTTGGCCCGGAACTGGTGCAGGCGTTCCGGGACGTCAAAAACACTTTCGACCCCCAGGGAATTATGAACCCCGGCAAGATATTCGACTGCCCACCCATGGGGGAGAACCTGCGTTTCGGCGCGGAGTACAACTCAACTCCGATGACCACCACCCTGGATTTCTCCCTGGACACCGACTACGCCGGGGCGGTGGAGATGTGCAACGGCATGGGGGCCTGCCGCAAGCTGGACGGGACGATGTGCCCGTCGTTCATGGCCACCCACGACGAAGAGCACTCGACCCGGGGCCGGGCCAACCTGCTGCGGGCCGCGCTGTCGGGCAACCTGCCCGAGGGGACAATGACCGGCCGCCGGCTGTACGAGGCGCTGGACCTGTGCCTGGAATGCAAGGGCTGCAAATCCGAGTGCCCGTCGGGCGTGGACATGGCCAAGCTGAAGTACGAGTACCTGGCCAACTACTACCGGACCAACAAGGCGCCGCTGCGTGCCAAGCTGTTCGCCCACATCAACCGGGTCAACCGATGGGGCAGCCGGTTCGCCCCGCTGTCCAACTGGGGGGCGTCCAGCCCCTTGGGCAAGCTGATTTCCCGGGGCATCCTGGGGGTGCATCCGCAACGCCGCCTGCCTGCCTTTGCCGGGACCACCTTCCAACAGTGGTTCAGCCGGCGGCAATCCGGGACTGCGGCCGCCACCGCCAAGGGCTCAGTTGCGCTGTTCAACGACACCTTTATGAACTACAACTATCCTCAAGTCGGCGTTGCCGCGGTGGAACTGCTGGAAGCCGCCGGGTACCGGGTGGAGTTGGTCAGCGCCGGGTGCTGCGGGCGTCCCATGATTTCCAAGGGGTTCATGGACGAAGCCGCCGCCGCCGCCCGCGCCAATGTGGATGCGCTGTACCGTTTCGCCGAGCGGGATATTCCCATCATCGGTTGCGAACCCAGCTGCCTGCTGACCTTCCGGGACGAGTACCCGGAACTGGTTAGGGACGACAAGGCCAAGAAGGTCGCGGAGAACAGCTTCCTGATTGACGAGTTCCTGGCGATGCTGGCAGACAAGGACGAGTTGGGTTTGCAATTTGACGATACGGTCAAGCGGGTGCTGTTCCACGGCCACTGCCACCAGAAATCGCTGGTGGGCACCGCCAGTTCAATGGCTGCCCTGCGGCTGCCCCCCAACTACGAGGTAGAGTTGATAGACGCCGGCTGCTGCGGCATGGCCGGCTCCTTCGGATTTGAGAAAGAACACTACGACATTTCAATGAACATCGGCGGGCAGGCCCTCTTCCCGGCGGTCAACGCCAAGGGGCCGGAATGGGAAGTGGCCGTGATGGGCGTGTCCTGCCGTCAGCAGGTGGAGCACGGCACGGGACGCCCGGCCCACCACCTCGCCGAGGCGCTGCGGGACGCCTTGGCAACAACACCCGGCAGGTAGCCACAGAGGCGATGCCCTGGTCCGGGTCAGGACACATGGGGACGCAGGTGCGCCCACGGGCGGGCCTGCTCGAAGGCCGACGATGCCTGCAAGACCCTGGCTTCGGCGCCGTGGGGGCCGACGATGTGCAGGCCGATGGGCAGTCCGTCCGATGAGAACCCGCAGGGGACGCTGGAAGCCGTCTGTCCGGTCATGTTGATGGGGAAGGTGAAGGGCAGATAGCCCCAGAACGGGTTGACTTCCTTCCCGCCGATGACCGTGGGCCGCTCGCCGATGGGGAAGGCAGGGACCGCCATAGTGGGAGTCAGCAGCAGGTCGTAACTGTCGAAAAATTCCTCCATTTGCCGCCGCAGTTGGTCCACCCGCAGCAGCGCCCGGGAAAAGTCCGGGGCGGTGAGAGTGGCCGCGTGTTCTAGGGTGTTGCGGACGTAGTGGGTGAATTCGTCCCGGTGGGCCTCCAGCAGATGGCCGTAAGCGGCGTAGGTGCCGGTGGCGAATATATCGTAGAAGGCCGGGAAGGGGTCTTCCAGTGTCAAGCCGGTTTCCTCGACCGATGCGCCCAACTCCTGGAAGACCTGGGCCGCTTGGGACGTGACTCGCGCCACCTCCGGGTCTACCCCGGCATAGCCGAAATCCCCGCTCCAGGCTATCCGCATCCCCCGGACGCCCTGGTCGAGACCGGCGGAGTAGTCCTCCGGCGGCTGGCGCATGGACGTCGGGTCCCGAGGGTCGGGGCCGGCCAGGACCTGGAGCAGCAGGGCGGTGTCGGCGATGGTGCGGGACATGGGGCCGGACTGGGAGAAGTGGTTGGACGCGGGCTGGCCGTATCCGCCGTAGCGGGGCACCCGTCCCTGGGACGGCTTGATTCCGAACACGCCGCTGAAGCTGGCCGGTATGCGAATGGAGCCGCCGCCGTCGCTGCCGGTGGCTATGGGAAACAGACCGGCGGCCAGCCCCGCTCCGGCTCCGCCGCTGGAACCACCGGGCGTTCGGGTGGTGTCCCAGGGATTGCGGCAAGGCTCGCCCAGCAGGTTTTCCGTGGTTCCCGACTGGCCGAATTCCGGCGTGTTGGTTTTGCCTAGAACAATCGCCCCGGCCTGCCGCACCCGTTCGACGACCACCGAGTCTATGTCCGGTACCCGGTCGCGGAACAACGCCGACCCCATCGTGGAGGTTGTCCCCCGGGTCAGTTCCAGGTCCTTAATCGAGATGGGGATGCCGTGGAGCGGGCCAACCGGGTCTCCCCTTTGCACCGCATCCTGGGCCTGGGCAGCATCGGCCAATGCCTGCTCCGGGCACAGGGTCAGAAAGACGTTCAGTTGGGGGTTCATCTGCTCGATGCGCTGGTAGAATAGCTCCGTCAGCTCGACGATGGACACTTCCTTGGCGTCGATTTTCTGCCGCAGTTCGGTAGCGGGGGCAAAACACAATTCCTGGTCCATGGTAAACCTCTTTCGATAGTGGTTTGAGATTATGGTTTATGAAGTCCGGGGAACCGCCGGGTTCGAGACTGCTGGCGGGGAATGCGCTTGGAGACCTGCCGGCCTGGCCGGGGTAGAATAATCACCGGAGCAGGCGTCCCAAAGGCAGGCGCTGCCGCCCATTATAACAACCTGCCCCTACGTGGATCAGAGGCGTCAATCAGGGGCGTTTTCCGGCAAAGCCCCAAAAGACGCATGGGGACGGGGTACGTTGGGGGATTCATCCCCCAAACCCCCTGTTATTGGGTGAGTCCTTCGAGGGCCTCAATGAAGAACGGCTTATGAACGGTTGGGAAATTGAGAGGTGAATTTTGGCGCTGGCAGGCATCATTGCGAACCCGGCAGCAAGCAAGGACATCCGGCGGCTGGTGGCCTTGGGACGGGTGATTCCCGACTGGGAGAAGGTCAATACCGTTCGCCGGGTGATGCTGGGCTTGCAGGCGGTGGGTATGGAAACGGTGGTGGTCATGCCCGACAGCGCGCGACTGTGTCAGCGCGCCCGCGACTATGCCCAACTCACGCTGGAACTGTCTCTGTTGGAGATGCCGCCCCGGTACACCGAGGGCGACACCACCCGGGCCGCGGCGATGATGGCGGAAATGGGCGTCGATTGTCTGGTTACGCTGGGCGGCGACGGCACCAACCGGGCGGTCGCCAAGGGCTGCGCTTCCATTCCGCTGGTGGCCATTTCCACCGGCACCAACAACGTCTTTCCTGCCATGGTCGAGGGAACGCTGGCGGGCATGGCCGCCGGGTTGTTGGCCCAGGGCAGGCTGGACCGGAACCAAGTCGCTACCGTCAGCAAGACGCTGGAAGTTTATGTGGATGGGGCCTACCGGGACCTGGCTCTGGTCGATGTGGCGTTGTCCCGCGAGCGGTTCGTCGCATCGCGGGCCATCTGGGATTTGGATACCCTGTACGAAGTCTTCCTGACCCGCGCCGAACCCTTCGCCATCGGGCTGTCCGCCGTCGGGGGACAACTCCAGCCGGTTTCCCTGAAGGACGACGTGGGGCTGCGGTACGTCCTCGGCCCGGATGAGGGAGCGGCCCAAGCCACCGTCCTAGCGCCCATCGCCCCTGGGGTCGTGTCGGAAATCGGCATCACCGCGGCGGAACGGCTGGAATTGGGGGCGCCGGTGGAGTTGGAACGGCGGCACTGCACAGTGGCCCTGGACGGGGAGCGGGAATTCACCGTGACCCCGCAGCAGAGTTTGTCGGTGCTGCTGCGCCGCAACGGGCCGCCGGTGGTGGATGTGGAACTTGCGCTGAGGACGGCGGCGGGGTCGGGAGTCTTGCGGTCTGCATAGGTCGGGCGCAAGAACGGCTCGTAATTTGCAAACAGAACACTAAGCGCCGGTCCACTGTCTGCCGTTACCATGCTTCCAAAAGGTAAAAGCGCTTCGGCAGACCAGACCCGCCCCTAAATTTCATCCAAAAGACCGCCGATGCGACAGGTGACGCATGGTTTCTGAGCTTCAACAAGAATCCCCGGCCAGCGCTCCATCAAGCGCAAGCGCCGGGCCTCTGGGCATCGGGACGGAGCGGCTGTGTTCCTGTCCCCGCCAACATATCAACTGCCTGACCGCCAAGGAATGGATTACTTCCCAGTTGGGCGTTTGGAAGTTCGCCTACGAGTCCCGGGACGTGCGGGACAAGTCGCTGCATCCGGCCACCTATCCCATATCGCTGGCCAAGCAGTGCATCTCCCTGTTCACTCACGAAGGGGAGTTGGTGCTGGACCCCTTCGCGGGCAGCGGCACGACTTTGGTTGCCGCGCAGGACCTGAACCGCAACGGCGTGGGGTTCGACCTCCAGCCGGACTACGTGGAACTGAGCAATTCGCGGGTGGCCGAACGGGGCTGCGAGGGCCCGGTGCGGCAGTTGGCACAATGCGAAGACGCCCGCAACATTCCAGGCTATCTGCCGGACGATTCCGTCAGCCTGCTGCTGACCTCGCCTCCTTACGCCAACCTGCTGAACCGCCCCAGGAAGAACAAGAGCCGCCGCTCGGACCAGCGGAACAACGGCCAGTTGGGCAAGGTTGAGCAGTACAGTCAGGACCCGAGGGACCTGGGCACGTTGACTTTGGAACAGTACCAGCAGGCAATGGCCGAGATTTTCGGCGGCCTGCTGCCCTTGCTCAAGGAAAAGGCCCACTGCGTAATTAACGTGCCGGATATGTGGTGGCAGAACCAGCGCATCACCATTCACATGTCGGTGGTGGACGCGCTGCGGCAGGTGGGTTACGAGCTTCGCAACGTAATCATCTGGGACCGGACCAACATCGTCAACCGCATCGGCATCTTCGGGTGGCCGTCCAACTACATAACCATGGGGACCACCTTCGAGTATCTGCTGGATTTCTGGAAGCCCCCGGCGGAGTAGGGCCTTCATCTTCGGACCGTTCTCTTTCGGAAGGTTCTCTGCTACGCTCCCGGCATCATTTTGCGGGAGCGTGGTCTTTTCGGCCATTCGACGCGGCGGGGCATGGCAGTCGGGCCGGCGTTCAGTCTCGCGGATATGGAGGCAAGTTGCTTTCCGGACTGGAACTGCTGATTGCCCTGGCTGCCGTTTTTGCCGGGGCCACGGTCATGGGAACGGTCAGCTTCGGCATGGGTCTGGTGGTGGCGCCGGTGCTGCTGCTGTTCCTGGAGCCGCAGTCGGCCATCGTCGTCGTCAACGCCATCATCGCCATCGTGTGCGGGTTCGTGCTGACGCAGACCCGGCGGCACCTGCGGATGCGGCAAGTGCTGGGCATGGCGGCGGGTGGGCTGGCCGCCGTCCCAATGGGAGCGCTGGCCCTTAACTACGCCCCGGCCTCGCTGCTGCGGATAATCATTGCAGTGGTGATACTGGCCCTCGGCGCGCTGCAAGTATTCAACATTCAGGTGCCCATGACCCGGCGGCGGTTTTCCGGGCCGGTCTTCGGGTTTCTCACATCCTTGTCCATAACGACGCTGAGCATCGGCGGCCCGCTGGCGGCGGTATACATCGTCGCCCAAAAGTGGCCCCCGGCCACCATGCGGGCATCGCTGTCCTTCTTCTTTCTCGCAATCTACCTGCCGGGCTTCGCGGTTTACGCGGCTTTGGGGTTGGTGGACACGGCAACTCTGACCAACATAGGCGTATTGCTACCGTCTCTGGTTGCCGGATTCGGGCTGGCAACGCTCATCGTCAAGCGCATCAACGAGGCGATGTTCCGATACGTGGCCATAGCGGTAATCATCACCGGCAGTGTGGTGCTGCTGGTGCGGGAAGTGACGCCGCTGTGATGGCGGCTTCCTTTGAGGCCTCGGGTATGCCATCGTCTTTCCGGCGATATTGCGATTGTCCTGCCTTACTGACAGCAGCCCCCTCCCAACTCCGGCGGCGCTGCTCTATCCTGACTGGTGAACCCTGACTGTCAAACAATGTGAAGCCCTTTAACCCCCGCCGGTCAAACCCAATCCCGGGATTCCGGCAAAGGGAAATGGTACAAAATAGTGCAGATAAAAAACCTCCAACCTCGCAACGGTGCTTTGCAATCGTCCTGCTGCGTCCGCTAGGGTCTTTCGATTCTCCCCTCTCCCCGCGGGAGAGGGGCCGGGGGTGAGGGCGAACTCCGCGCATCAGCAACGGTTGCTCTTGGCCGGGACGCCTCACCCCCGGCCTTCGCAGGGGCAGGCTCTAGCCCTCTCCCTCTTGGGAGAGGGGATTTTTCGAGAATCGAAAGACCTTGCTGCGTCCGCGGTCTGATTTGTGCCGGCTTGGAATTTAGGATACATTAGGGCAGGTCAAGAACCTTCTAATGCCCAATATCCGGGAGGAAACCGAATGGTGGACACCCCTTTGTTCCCCGTAACCGTAGTTGGAAGTTGGCCACGCTCCACCGAGTTGGTGCGGGCCCTGCGCCGCAAGGAAGCGGGAGAAATCACCCTGGACGACTTCAACTCCGTGGCCGACGGCGAGGTGTTGTCCTGCATTCGGGCGCAGGAAAAGGCCGGCGTGGACATCATCAGCGACGGGGAGCAGCGGCGGGACAATTTCTATTCCTTCGCCGTCGACAAGCTGACTGGAATGCAGTTGATGAAGGTCTCGGAGTTGCTGGACTACTCCCGGGACCGGGCGCGCATGGAAGAAGTGCTGCGGGCCCTGGACGTGCCATCCTTCGCCATCAAGAGTCCCATCGTGGTTGACCGCATTGGCAAGCGGCAGGGCTTGGCTCTGGACGAACTGGCCTTCATACGGGAACATACCGACCGGCAGATCAAGATTCCCCTGCCCGGACCGTATATGCTGACCCGCTCGAGTTGGTTTGAGGGGCTTTCCGACCGGGTGTATCCCAACCCCGAAGACTTGGCCGAGGATGTGGTGGCCATCCTCCGGGAAGAGATAATCGCCCTCCGGGACCAGGGCTGCGACTTCGTTCAGTTGGATGAGCCGATTCTCAGCCAGGTGGTCTTCGGCGAGGAAAGCACCGAGACGTTCATGTGCGCCGCTCTGCCCAACCGACGGGACCCCACCGACGAACTGGAGATGGCAGTGCGGCTGATGAACCAGACCACCGAGGGCATCACCGGCATCAAGACCGGCGTCCATATCTGCCGCGGCAACTGGAGCCGGCGGGAAGAAGTGCTGCTGACCGGCAACTACGGGCCGATGCTCCCCTACCTGACCCAGATGAACATCGATCAACTGGTGCTGGAGTGCGCCACTCCGCGCGCCGGAGAGATGGAAGTGTTCAAGGAATACAGCAACGAAAAGGAAATCGGCTTCGGCGTGGTGAATCCTCGTACCGACGAAATCGAGACGCCGGAACAGATTGTCGCCCGGGTCAAGGAACTGCTGCAATACTTCGACCCGGATAAAATCTACCTCAACCCGGACTGCGGGTTCGGCACCTTCGCCGAGAGGAACGTCAACACGCACGAGATTGCCGCCCGGAAGATGCGGGTCATCGCCGAGGCGGCCGAACTGCTCAGGGCCGAATACCAGTAGCGCCCAGGTTTTGGAGTTTTCGCTGAACAGGACCAATTGCGGGAACAGTTGATTGTAAGGAGCTAAATATGGCCGAAGAACAAAACCTTAACGGACTGCCCAAGGAGAAACTCGCCGAAGTCCTGGACTCCTTTCGGGACCCGGAGGTTTTCAAAGCGGTAACCGGGCCCTGGAAGTCGCGGGTGGTCTGGCAGGACGGGATGCGGGCCCGGGCCTATATGCGGAACCACCAGGTTGACATGGACGAACCCGGCGACCTGACCGCCACCGACGTCGCCGCCAGCGCTCACGAGCAGTTGCTGTCGGCCATCGGCAGTTGCATGACCGTGGGCTTCGTGGTCAACGCCACCAAGCAGGGCGTCCGCATCCACGACCTGGAAGTGGCCGTGGAAGGGTATTTCGAAAACATCCGCAAGTGGGCGGGGGTTGAGGACGAGGGCAATCCGGGTTACGGCAGGATTTCGGCGAAGTGCTTCGTGCGCGCCGATGCCGACGAGGAAACCCTGCGGGAAATCTGGCGTCTGGCGGTGGAAGGGTCTCCGGTCACCCAGTCGGTGATCAAACCCACCACGGTCGAGACCGACTTTGAAATGGTCGGTTGATGACCACCTTCGTCTCCGCAGATTGGGTCTCCGACCATATCGGCCGTCCGGGGTACTTGATAATCGACCCCCGGTCGGCCATGCGCTATCTGATGGGCCACCTGAGAGGGGCGGTCAACGTCCCCTTCAAGAAGCTGCAAGGCCCGGACGGACGTCTAGGCCCACCGGAGCAGCTTGCCGCCGCCTTCGGCGAAGTGGGCTTGGGCGATGATGCAACTCCGGTGCTTTACGACCATCAGGATGGCCGCAACGCCGCCTTCGCAGCATGGGCGCTGGAATACTTGGGCCGCAGCAACGTTCACATCATGGACCTGCTTTACGACAGATGGAAGGGCCAGGGCAGGGAGGTCCTTTACCGCCCCGTCCCGACCGACCCAAAACCTTTCACGCCGCGCCTCAATCCGTCCGTCCGGGCCACTATGAACGAAGCAGCCGACCCTGGCGGGGCGAAACTCCTGGACACCCGCTCCCTGGAGGAGTTTTACGGCCAGACGGAAATGGACCATCGCCCCGGCCATATACCCGGGGCCGTCAACCTTCCCCACTCTGAAATGGCCGGCGCCGACGGGAAGCTGTTGATTGACCCGAGCTTGCTGAGCGGCAGGCTGGCAGCCGCCGGCATCACCACCCAGGTCCCGGTGGTGGCCTACTGCCGCAGCGGAGTCCGGGCCTCTCTGTCTTATCTGGCGATGAAGCAGGCCGGATACAATGTCCGACTCTACGACGGCTCCTACGCCGAATGGATGGACAGCGGCCATACCGTGGAAACCTGAGTACCCTCTGAACAATTCCCGCCGGCTCGTGGCAGCCTGGACATCGAAAAGGCAATAGCAGGGGAAGAAGGCCAAGGCGTCCATCCTCGCCAAGAGCCTGCCTCTGAGTCCTATCGGGGTGCACTGCCGACGAAGATTTCTTAGAGCCTGTTGACGATCTCTGGAATATGTTAAGTTGAGACTATTACCAAGGGAGGGGTAATCATGTCTCATTTCTATCCCAGCGACATCAGCCGGGAGCAATTTGACCGGATTCTGCCCACGCTGGAGTAGGCCCGACGCTGGACCAAGCCCCGCACCGTGGACTTGTATGACGTTTTCTGCGGGGCGCTGTATCTCCTGAAAAGCGGGCGCCAGTGGCGGATGTTCCCTGCGGACTTCCCCAATTGGCGCACCTGCTGCAAGTATTTCCGGCAATGGAGCGATCGGCCCGGCCCGGAGCAAGATTCCATTCTGGAACAAGTCTTAAAAACAATCGGTTGGCGCGGCCCGGCAAAGCAATGGGCGGAAAGAGCGGACCAGCTTCTGCATCGTGGACTCCCAGAGCGTGAAGAACACGGACAGCGCGGAGAACAAAGGCTATGACGCGGGCAAGAAGGTTTCCGGAATCAAGCGTCACATCGCGGTGGACACGCAGGGGTTGCCCCATGCGATCCACATAACCACGGCCAACGTCACAGACCGGGCCGGGGCCTTGGCGATGTTTGACCAGCACCGGGATGGCCTCAGCCAGGTGCAGAACGTGCTGGTGGATGGGGGCTACGCCGGGAAGCCCTTTGCCGCTGCGGTGCAAGGCATGTTGGGAGCCTCGGTGGAAGTGGTGAAACGTAATGAACTGCACACCTTCGTGGCGCTGCCGAAACGATGGGTGGTGGAGCGGTCTTTCGCTTGGCTGGAGAAATGCCGCCGCCTCTGGAAGAACTGCGAACGAAAGCTCGATACCAGCCTGCAAATGGTGGTTCTTGCCTTCGCAACGCTAATCCTGAAGAGATTGTGAACAGGCTATTAGGCGCCACGGTTAGGATCTTCCACCTGCACTTGGAGAGCGGTCCGATGCCGCCGATTGGCTTCCTCGATATGCGTATTTCACCTTCGTATTAGTTTAGCAATCAGCCAATCCTGCTTTTCCTGCTTTTAATGGGTGTTTCCGGGTTTGCCTGATGGTGATACCCTAATTGTCAGACAGTGTTGATGGGAGGTGACAGTGGTGGTCAGAGAGAAGTGCCCGGTCCGGCTCAGGCCGGAAGATCGGGAGGGTCTACAGCATCCGGTGCGCGGTGGGAAAAGCTCGGCTCGGGTGACCGCCCGGGCCCGGATTCTGCTCAAGACCGACGACGGTTGGGCAGCTCCCAGGGTGGCGGAAGCCTTGGATGTGGCGGAGGGCACCGTATTCCGGATCAAGCGCCGCTTTGCCGAGGATGGGCCGGAGGGGGCCCTGAAGGACCGTACCCAGGCCAACCGGCATCGCAAGTTGGACGACCGGGGCGAAGCCCACCTCATCGCGTTGGCCTGCAGTCCGGCGCCGGAAGGCCATAGCCGGTGGACTCTGCGATTGTTGGCTGGCAAGGTGGTGGAGTTGGGGTTGGCGCCCTCCATGTCCCATGAGGGAGTCCGCCGGCGTCTCAAAAAAACGTTCTTAAGCCCCAATCCACCGAAGGAGGGCGTGTAGCAGGGTCCTGAAGAGACCAGAAAGCGCTCCTGTGCATCTGGGATAATGGTTTTCGAGACAGAAAACCAACCAGAAACAAGGAGCACCCAATAGATGCTACCACGCAACCACCCCGACGGCATCCACATCGCCTTCGACGACCATCGCCTGGTCAACAATGCCGGGCTGATCCTTCCCGCCACGTTGGCCTTGCACCTGGGCCTGCCCCAACTGGTTGACCGGCGCCTGGACCTGGGCCGCGCCCCAGGCCGAGCCAACACCGGCGATAAGATTTCGACTCTGGTGACCTCGGCGCTGGCGGGCGGCGACTGCATCGACGACGCCGATGCGTTGCGCACCGGCAGGACGGCCTGCACTCTCGGCTGCGTAGTCAAGGCGCCCTCCACCTTGGGCACTTTCCTGCGCAGCTTCCGGTGGGGCCACGTCCGTCAGTTGGACCGGGTGAGCCGCGAGCTGCTGGCCCGGGCCTGGCAGGCGGGGGCCGGACCCGGCGACGCGCCATTCACCATCGACCTTGATTCGACGATCTGCGAGACTTACGGACTGGCCAAGGAGGGCGCCCGCCACCACGGCTATACCGGTGCACGGGGCTATCACCCACTGCTGGCCGTCGCCGCCGGCGCCGGCGACGTGCTGATGGCCCGCCTGCGCGAGGGCCGGGCCAACACCGCCCGCGCCGCCGCCCACTTCCTGCGTGAGACGGTGAGCCGGGTTCGCTGCGGCGGGGCCAGCGGGCAGCTCACCATGCGGGCTGACAGCGGCTTCTATACCCACGCCGTGGTCGCCGTCTGCCGCCGGATGGATGTCCGCTTATCCATCACCATCCGCCAGCACAAAAGCCTGCACAATCTCATCGAGGCGATACCCGAAGATGCCTGGACGCCGATTCCTTACTGGATGGACGGCGCCGCCGATGTGGCCGAAACCACCTACACCCCCTTCCAGAGTGAGCCGGATGCCGCGCCGGTACGGCTCATCGTCCGGCGGGTGAAGCCGGCGCCCGGTTCTCAACTGGCTCTCTTCGCCACCTACAGCTATCACGGCTTCATCACCGACCGGGACGGAGAGACCCTGGAACTGGAGGCTGACCACCGCCGCCACGCCGAGATCGAGAATGCGATACGCGACCTCAAGTACGGCGTCGGGCTGAACCATCTCCCCTCGGGCCGCTTCGCCGCCAACGGCGCCTGGCTGGCGGTACAGGTAATGGCCCACAACCTGGCCCGCTGGACAGCCCGCATCGGCCTGGGTGAGCGGATCGTGACCACCAAGACCCTCCGGCGACGGGTCTTCGCCCTGGCCGGACGGCTCACCCGCTCCGCACGCCGGCTCACCCTGCATCTGCCACAGCGCTGGCCTTGGGAAACCCAGTTCAGTCGCGCCCTGGCCCGGCTGCGAGCGATTCCACTCCCAGCCTGACGGCGCCCGTCTGCCACTGACCCGCCAGCCAACCCAACGTCCCCGCAACTCGCGCCAGCCCGGTCCGCGAGCGCCTCTCGCCGTGTCCTATCCCGCCATCTCGCTGGCCACAGCCACTGCAGGCCGCCATCGGCGCCCCAAAAGCGCCTGCAGACCGCCCGCCAACCTCCCGTCTACCCGAATTCGAGCCCGAATCATCGCGCCTGTAACTCCCTCACCCCCCCTTCCAGTGTCCTCACGCCGTCCATCCGTGTCCATCGGTGGATTCGGGTTAAGCCCTGGCAGAAGCGGGAGTGGTGTATTCCCAAGGTGAGCGCCGAGTTCGTGGCCCGCATGGAGGACGTGCTGGACCTGTACGCCGAACCCTGCGACCCCAAGCGGCCGGTGGTCTGCTTTGACGAGACCTCCTCCCAATTGTTGGCGGAGACGCGGCCCGCGCTCCCGGCTCGGCCTCGGCGCCCCCTGAGGCAGGACTACGAGTACCGTCGGGAGGGCACGCGCAACCTGTGATTCCAAGATTGACTGACTACTAGTACCGTTTCCACTTGAATATGCCTTATACCAGATACCCGTTTCACCTGCCCGTCGTTCCCGCGCAAGCTGGAATCCACAGTTGGAAGTGACTTTCCAGTATCGACAAGACTATCTGGAACCGGTACTAAACTAAAGCCAAGGTGAAATGTACATATCGCTAGACCGCAATGTCTGTGGTCACCCAGTTGGGGCCTAAGGGTGATATGAGGCGCTGTGGAATCCTTTCGGTAGTCTTCAAGACCCCCGAAATGCACATCCCACCTTGGTATTGGTTTAGTAGTCAGTCATGTTTGGAATACAAGGGTCATTTTTGAAGTTTCTTCGTGTGTCAACATGGCGCGTCTTCCAAGGAGCCTTTCGGAAACTTTCATTCCTGACGTGACTGACTACTAGGGAATCTTAGCCGTTCTGGGGGATGACGTTGCGCTCAGCGGTTGACCAGGAGATCAGAGATCTAATTCAAAAGAATGGGCGAATTACATTCGCTCGGTTCATGCAGTCCTGCCTGTACTCGCCCAGTGGAGGCTTTTATTCTGCCCGGAACAACAGGATCAGCACCCACTTCGGGACCTCTCCCACGAGTCACCCGGTCTTCGGTGCCCTGATTGCACGGCAACTGGAGCAGATGTGGCACCTCCTCGGAGACCCTCCCGTTTTCCATGTGATCGAGGTGGGTTCCGGCGACGGCGTCTTGGCTCAATCCATCGTGGATGCCTGCTGGCGGATGGCCCCCCGGTTCGCTCAGGTGCTTTACTATGTCGCTGCAGACTACGAGACTGGATGGCTCCAATCACCTGACCACACCTTTGACTGGGCCAACGGGACTGGAGATTGGATATCCTCAAGCAGGCAAGACGCGATCTTGGGAATCCGGCGAGTTAAAACCGAAGGACTTCGGGCGTTCCGAAATGTTGTTGGTTGTATCCTGTGTAACGAGTTGATCGACAACTTCCCTGTCCACCGGTTCGCCATACAAGGTGGAAGAGTCAAGGAAGTCTTCGTCACATCGGCGGGGGGGGATCTCACCGAAGTCCTGGACGAGCCATCCTCACCTTGCATCGAAAAGAGGCTGACCAGCTTGGGCTTATCCTTGACTGAAGGGTATCGAGGTGAGGTGAACTTGGCCATGGAGGACTGGACTGGCCAGCTTTCCAGAGCCCTAGGCCGCGGGTTTGTTCTCACTATCGACTACGGTGAACTGGCCACTGACCTCTACTCGCCCCAGAACGCCCAGGGTACGCTGGTCTGTTACAATCGACACGTCGTCAGCAGCGACCCGTACCAGCACATCGGGCAACAGGACATTACCTGCCAGGTGGACTTCACGTCCCTGATGCGGATGGGTGATCGGCACGGTCTAGCCACCGTGGGCTACGCCCCACAGAGCCAGTTCCTGACGAACCTCGGCTTCTCCTCGTTCCTAAATGCCCTCCAGACGCAAGGCCTATCCGCCGCCCGAACGGCACTGAGCCGTATGGCCATGATGACCCTGGTGGACTCGAACGAGTATGGCGGCTTCAAAGTGCTTGCCCAAGCTAAAGGGAGCGGGTTGGGCATTGAGCTCCTGGGGTTTCAGGGCCAGGAAAGGTAACAGGCATATCATTCAGCTCACCTAAACATACGGCGTCTTTCGCCCCTTAGAGAAAGCCGCCTAGAAGTAATAGGAAAAGGGCACAAAAATGCCTGGTGGCTTGTCCCTTCATTTGATAGCGACAGAGCCGAGGGCAATGACTCTGCTCCGCTAGGCTGAATTCTAGCTCGGATACTTGCTGAACAAGATGAAGCCGTTACTGTCGGGCGTATTGCAGCCCGCAAGGGCAGTTTCGGCCCGCACCGTCACCTGCCGTGGACCCGCTGTCCCCCGAAGCTGCTGAATGCTATCAGCGTAGAGGACGGCGCGGTTGCGCCCCGTTCCGTTATTTCCGCCACTTGAAAGGAAGGGATGCGGACCTTCGACCCTGATGTCGCCGGCATAGAAGTCGTGGGCCTCTCCCAGCTTGACGCCGTGCCACTGGAAGCCCTCCAGGAATTGCTGCGTGAACGTGAGGTAGCCGTCGTACGGGTTGAATATATCAACATCCTCAGGACCCAGCCCGGAACCCTCCCACATCTTCCGTGCCAGGCTGGCGACCGCCTCCTGATGCTCCTCCAGAGTTGCCATGGTGCTCCTACCCCTGCCATTGTTCTGGGCATGGTTAAGGACGTAGACCGGCTTTTGCCTCAGGTCCCTGGCACGCTCAGCGGTGGTGAAGATGAAGGCCGCGCAGGTATTGACTGGCCTGTCACAATCATATATCACCAGCGGTTCCTCGATCACGCGCCCGGTCAAGTAGTCCTCAAGGGTGAGCTGATATGGCTCGTGCAGGGCGTAGTACCCCCAGGGAGTCATCAGGCCGTTTCTGCGCAAGTTCAAGCAGAGAGGGGCCAGCCCGTCGTGGGACTTGCCGTATTTTTTGCAGTACTGCAGGAAGATCACCAGATTGTTGAACATGGCGCCGCTCTGATAACCCCACGGAATAGAAAAGGCGCTATTCCCGGGGGCCTCCTGATTGATATTCTGTGGATTGTTGTGCCCGTACCGGCCTTCGAGGTTAACCATCGGATACCATACCAGGGCGGTCTCGCATAAACCGTCACCGACCGCCTGAGCGGCCAGGCCCATCATCGGGCCGATGTAGGGTGCATCGGATTTGAGATGCTTTACGTTCTTCAACCCCAACTCCCTCTGTATCCACTCCGCTGAAGCCTTGATCAGGCCGTCTTCGGTGTCGTAGGGCGGGGCAAAATAAGGGCGAGGCGCCCAGGTCTGCTCCGCACGGGTCTCCGGGCTGGTGATAAGCCCATCAATGTCGTCCAGCGACAGGCCCGCGTCTGCAATTGCCTTCAGGCATGCATCCTTGCTCAAGCCGCCGCAGCTCCTGTCCAGGGTCACACCGTCCCAGCGCCGGTCCATATCGGACTGACCCCAACCTACAACGGCGACCTTGCCTCGGTGCTCCCAGATTCCCATACCTTCCCGATTTCTCATCCAACTCGTGTCACTAACCATCTCAGCTCCCTTATGCCCTCTGCGCTATTGACCGTGTCCTTAGGACCCAAGTGGGCTAGGTGAGCACCCGCCACTCGTGGACCAACTGGCCGGTACTCGTTTGTTCAAATATCAGTTCCACCGGGGCTCCAACGGGGACCTCGCCCGGCGGGGTACCCGGAAGGTTGGACAAGAAGTTGATGCCCGGGTCCTCGTCCAGGGTTATCACCGCAAAGTTGATGGGCTGCGCCGACCGAAACCCCCTGATGCGGGAGTCGCGTATCACCATGTACACGTCAATGTGTCCCTTGCCTTGCGCCTCTTTCCACTCCAGATTGTCGGCCGAGCCACATTTGTTGCACCGCTGGGTGGGCGGATAATGCAGCCTCTCGCAGGCGGTGCAGTTCTGCAAGACCAACCGCCGCTCGTTACAGGCGTCCCAGAAGGGCTTGGTCAGATCATTGGGAACCGGGGCAGGTCTCTCCAAGCCTGGAATCGTTGACATGGTTCTCCCCTCCTGTGGAATCTTGCACACCGCGCGTTGCCGTTACCGACACAATCTAGCGCGGATTATACGTAGAGTACTTTTGCTGGTCAAAGATGTTTGTCGCCCATAGTTAAGTTCCCCTATGTCCCCACCAAAGTCCCGAGCCAATATCATAAATGGCGTTCTTCAGGTTCAGGTCCGGGTAATCCCGTGGGAAAGAAAAAGCATGCGGAAAGTGCGTCTAATCCTGGTTCGTCCTCCCGTTAATCCACGGCTCGGTAATTCCGGCATCCATCGAGACGAAATGGAACCCCGCTGTCAGGGCAAATTGGCGATCCAACTCCGTATCACCAATATGGTAGTACTCCTCAGCCGAAAAGCGAGACTTCACGTCCAAGAGACCCTGCTTCGTTGAGACAAAACTCACCTCGATGCTGTGTCTGTCCCAAATGGCCTGCTGTACTGGAAGCGGACGGTCAGAAGAGCTACCGATAATGCACCCATGAGCCTGGGCCTTCCTGACCATGCTCATGGTAATAGGCCCAGGTGGGTCTCCTGCTTCCAGCGTTCCATCTATATCGAAACTGACTAGGTTGTGTTGACATTTCACCGCAACCAAATGAGAGCCGCAGTGAAATGAAGGAAGCCAAGGTATCTGGTGTCCAGCTTCTCAAACCGGGAGAAGATCCGGCGATAGTGCTTTATCTTGTTGATGAAGCATTCCACCAGATGACGCTCCCGGTATAAATGCGCGTCGTAGCCGCAGGGTTCCTTCCGGTTGGAGCGCGGCGGAATCACCGGCGTCATGCCCCGCTCCAGAATGTGCTGGCGAAACCCCTGGGAGTCATACCCCTTGTCAGCCAGCACATACTCACCGTCATAGCCGGTTATCAGCCCCTCGGCCTGGGTGATGTCGTGCTGTTGTCCTCCGGTCAGGATGAAGCGCAAGGGATTGCCCAGACTATCCACGCTCACGTGGACCTTGGTGCTGAACCCGCCGCGGCTGCGGCCCAGGGCCTGGGCTGCTTGGCCGCCGTTTTTTGGGGAGCTCCCGCCGCGCAGGGATGGGCCCGGACCACGGTGCTGTCTATGATGAGATATTCCATGTCCGGCGCATCGGCGAAGTGTTGATGCAGCAGCGCCCAGATACCCCGGTCGCTCCAGCGGGCAAATCTTTTGTAGACGCTGTTCCAGTTCCCATACTCGGCCGGGAGGAGCCGCCATTGGGCGCCGGAGCGGTCAACCCACAGGACGGCTTCTATGAAACGTTTGCATCCCTCTTCCTGACCGACATACAAGTCGGCGCGGCCACGCAAGAAATCGAGAATCCTGGCCCATTGCCCTGGAGGTAGTTCGAGATTTGCCATATTTTCATTATAACAAAATGTCAACAGAACCTAGTATTGCCAAGTATGATCTCCCTGCGCAAATTGGATTCAGATGAGATTACCCAGGTATGGAGCGGCTTGACGCATGTTGGGCGTACTCGCCTACGGCTCCCCACCCACCGAGGGGTCCGCCCACTGGACGATTCCCCGCGTTCCCAAGTCCTCGATCTCCTGGTCGTCGTACCCGATTTCCCGAAGAAGGGGCTTGGTGTGCTGGCCAATTTGGATGGAGGTTCGGTAGAGTCCCGGAGTCAGGGACAATTCGACCAACCCGCCGTAACGGAGGTACTTTCCGACATACGGGTGCTCCACCTCAACGCTCAGAGCATTCGCCTTGGCGTGGGGATGGTCCGCATAAAACTCTCCTTCCAGAGCTTCGTCGGCCCGGACACAGCCGATGTCCGCCTTGATTAGCAATTCTTCCCATTCGTCAGCGGTACGCCCGGCGAGGATTGCCGAGATCTCGGTAATCAAGGCTTCGTCATTGGCCTGTCGCGCCTCTCGAGTAGAGAAGCGGCGATCGGCCAGGAGTTCTCCCCGTTGCACAGTGCGGCAGAATGTTTCCCACTCGTCCTGGAACAGACAACCCAGGAACACCCACCCTTCCCGGCAGCGGTAGAGACGATACAGGGCATGAAGGCCATGAAGCTCTTCGTCGGGCATGGCAATGGGAGGACGGTTTGCGTGGTCGTAATACTCATCGGCATTAGTCCAGGCATTGGCGTTGAGCATGGTGATGTGGACGGGCTGGCCTTTTCCGGTGAGGTCCCGCGCCCGAAGGCCCAGGATGATGCCCGTGGCCACAGCCGGGGATGTGTTTTGGTCTGGTCCCCAGTTGGATTTCATGAGCCAGCGGGTCGCCTCAACGGTCTCCTCGATATCCATGACCTGTTTCGGAGGCGGGGGCATGCCCCGGCCCATCTGCCGCATGGCGCCGCCCATGATAGCGCCGGGAATGGGATGGGCGCCCGGCCTGCGCGCGTGTACCCCGTTTTCGCCATAGGTCCCCATCCAGACGTGGACCAAGCGGGGATTGATCTTCAGGCAGGTCTCCCAATCGACCTGGAGACGCTCCGGAACGCCGAGGCGAAAGTTGTGCGAGAGAACATCGGCCTTGGCGATGAGCTTATGGACGATCTCTTTGCCCTCAGGGGTCTGAAGGTCAACCTGAATGCCTTCCTTGCCAGCGTAGGTCCGTGGGTCGGCCACTGCCTGTGCAGTGGAACGCCGCCCCTCATCCAATCGCCTATCGGTGGCGTCGAGCTTAATGACCCGCGCCCCAAGATCTGCCAAAAGGGAGGCGCCGTAGGGCCCGGCCTGGATTGTCGCCAGGTCCAGGATGGTGACCCCTGACAGGGGGTGGGCCGCCACATCGGTGCCATTCGCATCAGGCGAGCCACCGCTTACGGCCGCGGACTGCTGCCGCAGGCGTCCCAGCACTTCGGCGTTGTGCTGTCCCACATCAGGGGCTGGTCCGCTTGGCTCTCCCGGGGTGTCCTTGAAATCCACGAGGGGGGCCAAGGTGCGCATGGGGCCCACGCGAGGATCATTGATCGTTACCACTGTACCGTTGGAGACCACCGCAGGATGATCCATAGCATGGACGCTGTTACGATAGGGCTCAGCGGCGATGTTGCCGTCCTGGAGATAAATCTCCATCCATTCGCCGGCGGTCTTCTCCAACTGCTTCTTCAGTATCTCCCGGCGCAGGAGCTCTCGGTTCTCCAACTCAATGGCGGGAACTTTCTCGAACCGCTCATCCTCGAGCAGGCGCCCAAGGCCAATGGCCTTGAGATGCCCCTGGATGTGCGGGACCCTCTGATTGGCGTGTTGGAGCCATGTGCCGTCCTTGGTCCGCACGGGAACGTATCCCATGGAGGAGAGTCCTCGGGTGCCGCCGGGTCTCCCGGGAAACCGCTCCGGGTCCCTGCGCCGGAGCTGCATATTCACCAGTCCACCGTCACCGGCATTGTTGTCGTGGGGAGAAGCCAGGGTCTGGACGATGCTGGTCTGGACCCATTGCCCACGCCCGCATAGGTCCCGCACGCGGAGGGCGCCAATGATTCCGCGCACTGCAGCCTGGCTGGCGTGCCAGCTACCGGTGTACACCGCCGAATACACTGGGCCTTCCCGGTTAGGCTGTCCCTGCAAGTTGAGCATCCGGCCTGCTTTGGCCGCAACGACACCCTCGTACCCTTTTACCCGGCGGAGCGGGCCCTTTTGCCCAAAGCCCGTGATGGAGCAGTAGACCAGCCGCGGGTAAAGTTGCGACAGGGTGTCATACGCCAACCCCCAGTCGGCCATGTCTCCGGGACGGAAGGACTCCACCAGAACATCAGCCTCGCCGGCCAGCTGTATGGCTTGCTCGCGGCCTTCTGTAGTGCTGAGATCCAGCACAATGCCTTTTTTTCCGCGGTTCCATGAAATCCAGGCGGGCTGAAAGCGGAAAGGATCTCCTCCGGAAGGTTCAACCTTGATCACCTCGGCCCCGTAGTCGGCCATTACCAAGGTGCAGACGGCCCCTGGCATCCCCAATGAGAAATCCAGGACGGTTAGGCCTGTACATGGTCCTGCCACGGTTCACCTCCCCCTTCAGTTGTATGGGCTCCCGTCTGGCCTATCCCTTCGGCACACAACTGTCTTTCCAGCAAGTTTGCAGGACATACTTGGCTCGGAATTGCCCAGTTCGCAGCCCAAGCTAGCTGGCGAGACTGAGTATGCAGCCCACTGAAGATGCGCGTCAACCTCATTCATAACCGGACGGCCTCCTCGAACCCTTCCGTATCAGTCCCGCTCTATAAGTTGGCGGGATCAGAAACCATTTTTGGAGTAAGAAGAAGGATGAGATTCGGCAGAGATTGTCTCTGCCGCCCTGTTCCGCGGACACACCACTTTGCCCTGACTCAGCGGGCGGTTGTCGCGCGTTGATGCGCCAAGAGGAAGCCGCGCACCTGGTTTATTGTCTTGTCGAGCAGATTCTTTTGCTCTTTCCAGGGATATACTGTCACCCCGGCTTTTGGCGCCAACACCACTAAACTAAAGCCAAGGTGGAATCTACATTTGCTGGGGTGCTGGAGATTGGCTTAAGCGCCACGGTGAGGCTCTTCCACTGTACTTGGTAAGCGGTCTTGTGCCGCCGATTGGCTTCCCCGATATGCGCATTTCACCTTGGTATTTAGTTTAGTTTCGAACCAATCGGCGACCCTACCGAGGATCCCTTGGTCAGGGTCGCGCCACAGGTACAGCAGGCAGCGAGCCACATTTGGCCGTAGTCACACTGCTGGGTCTAAGCCATCGGCGTCCCAGGTATGCTGTCATACTTATCCCACTCACCAATGACCTTTTCCTGACGCATCCCAGCGATTTCTTCAGGAGAGTATCCAAGCAAACCGGCGAGAATATCCTCGTTGTGCTCACCTACTCTGGGAGTGGAACCTACCACCGCCGGGGTCCGGCTGAAGTGCCAAAAATCTCCAGAAACCGCTATGGTTCCCGCCAAAAAGTCGGGGACCTCTTGCAAAGCTCCACGCTCCCAGGGATGTGGGTCTTCAGCTGCTTGCGCGATAGTATTGGCTGGTGATGCTACGACGTCGAATTTGGTGAAATGTGCTGCCACCTCCAAGGGAGTCATATCGGCGATGAACTCCGTGATGGCTTGGGCGAGGAGGTCCTTGTTAGCCGAGCGAGCATGTCGAGATGTGAACCGGTCGTCTTCTTTCCATTCAGGCTTGTTGATGGCATCGCAGACCCTGGGCCAAGGCGAGCTGGCGGGCAGGGTAACCAAAACCCAGCCATCCTTGCAGGGAAAGATCCCGCCTCCTCCCCCAACGCCCGCATCTACGCCCCGTTCTTCAGTTACTTTGGTGCCGTGGTAGGCGGTGACCGGTATTTCAGTATAGCTGTAGCCAGTATCGGCCAAGCACACGTCAATGGACTGCCCTTCCCCAGAAACCTCGCGTTCCATTAGCGCGGCCAAAGTGCCGATGGCCGCATGCAACGCGGTAGTGCGA